>CAWCDW010000010.1:0-1032475 GCA_963794475.1 uncultured Alphaproteobacteria bacterium | reverse complement strand
GCGACATGCGCCTGCTTCAAAGGATCATCGAGGTGACCCGTGAGTATCAGGGAGCTTTCGCCCTCAAATCCTTCGATCCCGCCCTGATCGAGAAGCTGCGAAGGCCGCGCCGGAAATCCCGCGCGGCATCGTCGCCATGAACGATTGCGAGGATCGCGGCCATGAGTTGCTTTCGCGCGCCGAGATCCACGCCCTCGCGAACCTTCTGCATTTTTCCCGATCCGAGCCCGATTTCCTTTCTTGGCGCGTCTTCGACCTTCCTTGTGCCGCGCCCTACCTCTGCCGCACGCAGCTTGGCCTCCCGGTCATGGCGTGGACGGTGAGGACGCCCAGGAGCGCGAGCGCGCGAGCCTTCATGCCGACCAAATGGTGTTCGAAGGGTTCAAGCCTTAAATTCCGCGCCAGTTCATGACATGTCGACCGGTTCTTCCAAAACAGCTTCCCCAGCCAGGCTCGCACTGAGCGCCGTCTCGTCCTTTGCCAAGATCGACGCGGTTTCCTGGGATGCTTGCGCCAACCCGCCGGCCGCGCCGCGAGGCGCGGTCCCTCTCGGGCCTGGCGATGACGACCCTTTCAACCCCTTCGTCTCCCACGCTTTTCTCGACGCGCTCGAGCACTCGAAATCGGCGGTTGCCCGCGTCGGCTGGAGCCCCTGCCCCTCCTCGTCGAGGATGGGGAAGGCGAGCTCGTCGCTTGCGCGCCCGCCTATCTCAAATCGCATTCGATGGGCGAATATGTCTTCGATCACGCTTTCGCCGACGCCTATGAGCGCGCCGGCGGCCGCTATTATCCGAAACTGCAGGTCGCGGTGCCGTTCACCCCGGTGACCGGCCGGCGCCTACTTGTGCGTGACGGCCCCGGCGGTAAACAGGCGCGCGACGCGCTGATCGGGGGCTTGCGGCTCTGATGCGGCAGGCCGGCTCCTCTCGACCACGTCACCTTCGCGACCAAGGACGATTGGAACGCGCTCGCCGAGCGGGGCTTTCTCAAGCGCGTGGACCGGCAGTTCCACTGGCTGAACGCGGGCTATGCAGAATTTCGAGGACTTCCTGGGCGCGCTCGCCTCGCGCAAGCGCAAGGCGATCCGGCGCGAGCGCCGCGAGGCCTTGCGAAACGGCATGTCCATCGAATGGGTGAGCGGCAGCGACATCACCGAGGCCCATCTCGACGCCTTCTTCGCCTTCTACATGGATACCGGCTCGCGCAAATGGGGAAGGCCCTATTTGACGCGCGCCTTCTTCTCGCTTCTGGCGGAAAAAATGCGCGACCGGCTTCTCTTCGTCATGGCTAAGCGCGCCGGCCGCCATGTGGCGGGCGCCATCAACCTCATCGGCGACCTCGCGCTTTACGGCCGCAACTGGGGCTGCATCGAGGATCATCCGTTTTTGCATTTCGAGGTCTGCTACTACCAGGCGATCGAATTCGCGATCCAGCGCAAGCTCGTCCGCGTCGAGGCAGGCGCGCAGGGCGAGCATAAGCTTGCGCGCGGCTATGTGCCCGCCGAGACCCATTCAGCGCATCTTTTCGCAGACCCGCATCTTGCCCGCGCCGTCGCCGACTATCTCGAAAATGAGCGGCGTTACGTCGAGATGGGCAACCGCGAGCTCGCCGAGGCCGCACCTTTCCGCCGAGCGGAGCCTGAGCGCGACGAGTAAGGGTTCCGCGGCTTCATTCAATTTGGCGGCTTCAAATATGCAACCTTTTCGGCACGAGCGGAGTTTGGGGTGGGGGAGGTAAATCAAGGACAGAGCCAATGTCGATGAAACGCTTCTTCCACATTCCCGCCGTCCTCCTGCTCGGGGCCGGAATTGGAATGGCGTCGTTGTCCCCGGCGCGCGCCGGGCCTCTCGCGCCCACCACCACCGCTCCGGAAGCCGTGTTGAGCGGCCTGCCCGCCGTCTCGCCCCCTGCAAAACTCATCGATGCTCGCTATTATTGGCATCGCCATTATTGGCATCACCATTATTGGCATCGCCATTATCAGCATTGGCATCGCCATTATTATTGGCGGCATCATTACTGGCATCACCATTATTACCACCGCTGGCACTACCACCGTTGGCACCATTGGCACGGGCATTATTACCGACACTATTATTGGTAGAACCAGCGCACCGGGTAACCAGCCTTGGACGTGGCGAGACCTCAGGGGCTCGCCACAATAGCCGGTCGGTTGCCCCGCCCCGTCGCTCGGACGGCCTTCGACCGGACCCCGGCTGAATGGGCGCAACGCTGAACGGGAGGTAACGCCCTCGGCCCCGTGCGCAGCGAGGGCCGGAACCGCTTACCGCGCGTATCGGTGTATCGGCGCCTGATTGAAATCGACGCGTGGACAGCGCGGCCGACGGCTGGTCCTTACCCGTCATCCAAGCGAGCCGCTTCTCGTTTTCGAATGAGAGTTGAGTTGGAACTCGTTAGCCTCGCGCGCGATCTCGCTCGGACGGGCCGGACCGCTCATGTGCCGTTCATCTTTCCCGTTCGAGCATGGGACGTTCGGCGCGAATCGGCCGAGAGCTAATGAGCATGGAGACTTCGATGCGAATGAGACTTCCCAAAAACTTGGCCGTCGCGGCGATTGCGACTCTTGCGGGCTTTACATCCCTGACCGGCGCCCGCGCCATGCCAATCGCAATGCCCTCGGCCGCGGCAACCGTGCAGGACGCCTTCTCCGGCGAAGCGGTCGCTTCGCGTTCGGGCCTTATCGAGGATGTTCGCTGGCGGGGCGACCGGGGCTGGGACCGGGGTGGCTGGCACCGGGGTGGCTGGCACGGACGCCGTTGGCACCGCCGCTGGCGTTGATCAAGGAGCGATCCGGGTAAGGGGCCTTCGAAAACCAAGCCGGCCCGGGCGGGCGCGAATTTGTCCGCCCGCCCAGCGTTTCGGGCGGCGCCCAAAAGCGTGAAGCAATCAAAATCAGTTTGGAAAAGTAGGTAGGATGCCGAAAGGTGTCACGGGTCCTCCGACTAAACCTTGTCACGGCCGCATGAGCGCCAATGAAAAAATCAGGAAGCGGCGACGGCCTTGATCCATCCCGACCCCTTTACGCGACAAAGCACTTGCCCGCTGGATGGCTTCGCGCTCGAAAAGGGATCTCGGAAGGGCGACATCGAGGTCCTCGATTTGCGAAAAGCGAACCCGAAATCTCAGCATAGATGGACGCTTTGACCGCGAGGGCGCTTGCGCTTTCGTGCGGGCAGGAGGCGCACGAATTTGCCGTCGAACTCGAGGTCGACTTCAGTGTGCGGCAGGAGACCCGCGCGTTCACGGATTTCGTGCGGGATGGTCACCTAACCTTTGGAGGTGATGCGCATAATCGATTTCCTTATTCTTACATGTAAGAGTAAGAAAAGAGCGGCCCTTTCCCAAGATCCGAGCCCCCCAAGCTGAGGCTTCGTGACCTTGCTTTTGGCGAACCCGCTTCGGTTTGCCTCGCGCTGCGTCGTGCAAGGATCGGATTAAACCGGCAGGGAGTGGAGCGGTGCAGAAGGATCGGCTGGTTGCATTCAGCGACGGCGTGATCGCTGTCATCATCACCATCATGGTGCTCGAGCTCAAGGCACCTCACGACGAAAGCCTCGGCGCGCTAAAGCAGGCGGCGCCCGTCTTCCTCAGCTATGTTTTGAGCTTCATCTACGTCGCCATCTATTGGAACAACCATCACCACTTCTTCACGCTTGTCGGGCGCGTCTCCGGCGCCGTGCTTTGGGCGAACCTGCATCTTCTGTTCTGGCTCTCGCTCATCCCTTTCGCCACGAGCTGGCTCGGCGAGCACCCGTTCGCGCCGATCCCGACAGCCGTCTACGGCGTGTCCTTGCTGATGCCGGCGATCGCCTGGTACGGGCTGCAGCTCGCGCTTTTCGAACAGCAGAAGGGCGAAGGGGCAGCGCTCGCGCGCGCGCTCGGTCTTGACCTCAAAGGCAAGCTCTCGCCCTTCCTCTACCTCGCCGGCATTGCATTCGCCTTCGTCGAAACCTGGATCTCGGACGCGATCTACGTCTTCGTCGCCCTGCTTTGGCTCATTCCCGACCGCCGCATCGAGAAAGCCATGGTGTGATGACGAGGCCGCTCGACCGCAAAAGAAAAGCGCGCGGCGCGGGAAATTCGCCTCCCGCTAACTCGCGGCCTTGGGCTTGAGCACGTCGAGGCTCTTTTGCGCCAGCGCCGCATTTGCGGCTTCGCTCGCTCCAGCCGCGTTCGCGCCCGCGACCTGGACGGTCGGGTAGGCGAAGTTGATTCCGTTCGCGTCGAACGCCCTCTTGATGAGGGCCAACGCTCGTCGCCGGGCGAGGAATTGCACATCGCCCGGCTGCGTCATCATCTTCATGCGAAGCTGAATGGCAAAATCGCCGAAGGCCTGGACGCCTTGCATCTTCAAGGGCTCGATGATGCCGGAAGCAAGCTCGGGATCGGTTTTGAGCTCCTGCCCGACCTTCTTGATGATCTTGCGGGCCTTGTCGATGTCGGTGTCGTAGGTCACGCCGATGTTGAATTTTTCGATCGCCCAGTCTCGGCTCATGTTCTGGATGGCGCCAAGAATGCCGAAGGGAACGGTGAAGAGCGGACCGTTCTGATGGCGCAGCTTGACGGAGCGCAGGCTGAAGCTTTCGACGGTTCCTCGATAATTGCCACTCTGAATATATTCACCCACTCTGAAGGCGTCGTCGACGAGGTAGAAGAAGCCGCTGATGATATCCCTCACCAGCGTCTGGCTGCCGAACGAGACGGCAAGGCCGAGCACCGAGGCTCCGGCGATCAAAGGGGCGATGTTGACGCCGAGCCTCGACAAGACGGTGAGCGTCGCGAGCACGGCAATGACGATGCCGAGAACCAGGCGAGCCAGCGGAAGCATGGTGTGCAGCCGCGAGCCCACGGTGGGTGGGCGCCCCAACGGCCCGGCGCTTGGGGCCGTGCCGAGCTCGCTGAGCTGGCGAGCAATGGAGAAGCAGGCGATCTGCCATATGAGATAAGCCGGGACGACAGTGAGAAGGATATCCCTGATGGCGATCCTGGCTGACGGCACGTCCTCTGGCGCGACGAGCGGGAACACGTCGAAAATCCAAATCTCGAATACCACCGTCACGATCAGCAGGCGGGTGAGGAAGCGCAAGCAGCGGGCGATGAGATCGATGAGGCGCATCTCGGCGTCGCGCATCGTGGCCGTCTCGGACGGGACGGCGGAAGGCCTTTGGATATAGTCGTAGAAGGATTCGAGGAAGATGAGCACCAGCGTCAAGGCGAGTGACGTCACCACGGCGCTCCCCACGTCGGGATTTCCGGAAAGCATGCCGTAAGCAAGCGCGACCGTCATGGCCGTATCGGCGAAGATCGCGATGACCCACCAGTATTTGGCGAGCTGCAGCTTGGCCTTTGCGGCGTGACCGACGTTCTCGTCCACGAAGCTTGCGAGCCATCGAGCCGTGGCATGCCGGGTCGAGAAGATCGCCGTGTAGTCGATCACCGAGAACAGCAAATTGTTGAAGAACCCGGCGCTGATCACGACCTCGGCGGGCGGGCCGGCAGCAAGAAGGACGTCGAACATGGCTTGTGCGGCCACATAGGCGAGCGCCGCCCCGAGGAGGGTGTAGTAAAGTCTTTTGGCGTCCTGGTCGTCGATCGCCGCGATGCGAAGCGCCCGATCACGTGGCCTGAACCAGACGAGCAGGACGAGCGCCGCGACCCTCCAGGTCAGCACGTCGCTGAAGATGATGCCGGCTGCCTTTTGCTGGAGCGCGGTCGCGGCAAAGCCATGCACCGACAGGGCGTAGAGGATGAGCACGAGGGGGATGAGCGGCAGGATGTCGAGAAGCGCCCGCCCCAGGGTTCGCAAGATGTCCGGCCCTTCGCGTTCCTGGCGAGGCGGCGCGCGCATGTATCGCTCAAGCAAGCGTCGCGTCATCTGCTCGGCGCCAATCGCGAGCACGGCGCCAAGGAGGAGCTTGAGGACAAACCGGCCGAAGCCGCCGAGCGTATCTCCGCCCAGGCGCGAGATCACCTGCTCGAGGCTGTCGCCGAGACGAGGGAGGTAACCGGCCACCTCGACGGCACGGTCCTCGAGCTGCCCGAAGCCCTTGAACATATCGGCCCCTTGCGCCATGCGGCCGGCCTCGGCGCCCTCGGCTTGAGGGTTCGCCGGCGCGCGCGTTGCGCCGGGCTCGGAGCGCAAGCGTCGGACGACCGTGTCCGCGATATCACCCAACATCGCGTCATATTCCTTGGCGCTCATGCTGGCGGGGACGTGCCGTTGCGTGGCGTCTGGCGCTGCCTCGGCCGCCGAAACCGGGGAACAGCTCGCAGGGCAAAGCGAGACGGTCGTCAACAGAGCGAAGACGAGGGCGATGGTTGCGCCCTGGCCAGCGCGGCCGCTTGCGAAGATGGCTGCTGGGCGGCGGCGCCGGGGACCTCGGCCCATTATTTCGACGCCTGATCTTTTCGCAAAATACTTGTCATATTTGGCGATCGCGCCCTAGAAATCCGACGGCGAAAGCCGGTGATAATTGCTTCGGCCCTTCGCATAGGCGTGCCCGGCGGCTTTCTCGATGCGGGCGCGGTTGACATCGAACGCGCGCAGCATCGACGCTTCGTCCCCTTGCGTTTCGGGGCTGATCCGCCGTAGGGCATCTTCCTCGATATGAAAGGCGATCTCGAAGGCGGAGTCATAGCCCCAGAAACTGACGCTGCGCCTTTTTTCATCGAAGGAGCGACTGGCGTTTGGAAAACTGAGGCTCATTCGCCTTTTCCTTATGTCGTCACATTCCCGATCGCGGATCTCATCGTCTGCTCACGATCCTTCATCAAGACGGCGTCAAGCTCGGTCTGGTCGACAGGGACACGCTGAGTGAGGCCTTGAGGCGCCGAGATGGAGGGAATTGTGAAGAGGGTCGCCACGCGCCTATGGGCGAGCCTCGACGCGCCCTCGATCACCTCATAGTCCGTCTCGACAAGATAATCTCCCGCCGGTTGGACCCCCTCCAGCTCCTTGAGATTGAAAGGGTGCATGAACGAAACGATGGCGCGATCGGTCCTGACGGTCAAATCGTCCTCGCTGGCGCTTTTACGAAAAACTCCTTCTCACATAGGATAAAATCACAAAAATATTAGAGGAGGACAGGTATTATCGTTGAATTACGCCACGATTTACACAAGCGCCCGACTTGCGGACCGCCTTTGCCGGCTGGCTCACGCCTAGGTAATTCCATGGCCGGCGCCGCCCGTCCCATTTGCTGAACAGGGCTGCATCGAGCAGGGCAGCGCGATTTTGCGCTGGCCCGATTTGCGCGCCAACCCCATAATGGCGGCATGGCCCGCGACCATCCCTTTACGATCGAGATCGAGTTTCACATCGAAAAGCGCATGCGCCGCTACCGCTGGGGGATTTATGAAAGCGGGGAGCTGCGCGACCGCGCGCGAGAATCTTTTATGACGAAACGCGAGGCTCAGGCTGATGCCGCCAAGGCCATGGATGAGCACATCGCGACTTGGCGCGGCAAAAGAACACCTGCCGAGCTCAAGGGATTGGGTTGGGAAGGCGATCAGCACCAGATGCGCCAGGGACGCCCGCGACGGCGGACGTGATTCTCGGCCGGTATCTTCGTCTAGATCCCATGCGCGCGCGGCCGCAGCCAAGCCGGAACGCGGCTGCCGGCCATGGCCTCACCAGTTTCCACGAGTGCGGCCTTGTCTCGCGCCTGCGTGAAGGAAGATGGCCATCCGAAGGCTATGCGTCGACAACGTCAGCTTGCCTTGTAGGCCGTGGGAACTTTCTTCAAAAAGGCGCAGCTGGCGCGAGGCTGACAACCGCACACCTGCGGGTTATGCTGCACGGCCCCTGCGGTCATACCAAACTCGTCGTTGAGCGAATGCTGAAAGAAGCCGAAGCCGCGCATCGAATTCGGCATGGGGCGCTGCGCTATTTCAACGCAGCCGGCGCCGATCCCGATGGGGAGATCGGGGAGGTGCATGAGCCGGAAACCCACCTCATCCCGCTCGTGCTCTTCACGGCCATGGGACGTGTGCCGGCGATCAATATTTTCGGCAATGATTATCCCACGCCCGATGGTACTTGCATCCGCGACTACGTGCATGGGAGCGATCTTGCGGACGCCCATTTGGGCGCGCTTCAGTGGCTTGAGGCAGGCAATCCTAGTCGTTCATTCAACCTCGGCAATGGCCGCGGAGCATCCGTAACCGAAGTCATTCGCGCAAGCGAAATGGTTGCCGGGTTGCCGATCAAGGCCGAGATATGCCCGCGCCGGCCGGGCGATCCTCCCATCCTCGTCAGTAATTCCGACAAGGCGAACGAGCTTTTGGGTTGGAATCCGAAATTTCCGCGCCTCGGTCAGCAAATCGGTCACGCATGGGAATGGTTCACGAGTCGAATGCCGAAGCAGCATTCCAATCAATCTGGCCCTTCGCACAGAGCAGGAGTTCCGAGACTCTGATGCTCGCGTTTTGCGTAATCCCACCCTCGTGCTCAATGTGAGGGGAAGTGAAGAATTATGCACTGAAAGAAATGCCTCTTTCTCGGCTAGCGAAACTGCGCTGGACCAAAGCATCCGTTTTCTTGGTGCTGTTGTTGTCGGCCGGCATGCGCCTGCATGATCTCAAGCAACCCCTGGTTGATATTTTTGGCTGGCGCGAGGCCAGCACCGCAATGATGGCCGAGAATCTTCCCAAGAATCACTGGAATCCATTGTGGCCGGAAGTGAGCTGGACAGGCGATCAACCCGGTTATCAGGGACGCGAATTCCAGACCCTGACATTAGCGGCCGCTGCTCTTAACAAAGTGCTCGGAACAAGAGATTGGCACGGGCGGCTCATCGCCACTCTGTTCGGGTTGCTGACGACATTTGCGCTTTACCGCCTCGTAGCAACTCTGCGCAACCCGCGCGAGGGCATCGCGGCGGCCGCAATCTATGCTCTTTCGCCAGGCGCCGTGATGACGGACCGCTCCTATCTTCCGGACCCGGCCATGGTAGGTCTTCTCACCGCCGCGCTGTGGTGCTTGGCCGAGGGCCTGAAGACAGGCAGTAAGCCTCGACTGTCGTTCGGAGCAGTTCTCGGAATTCTGGCCATTCTGGCTAAGCCCCCTGCTGCAATTACGATTCCGGCCGCTATCTACTTGATCGTTCAATTGCCTCATCGTGAAGGGTGGGGCCGCCGCCTTCAATTCTTCGGAATTTGGATATGCGCCGCTAGCTGCCTGGCTGGAAGCTATTTTGCATGGGCGATCCATCTCGGACGGACATATCCGCCTTTCCACATCGCCGGTAGCTGGGACACACCTTGGATCTCACAAGCTGGCAAGTTGTTTTACATTCACCATCTCAACCAGATCGCCTTGTTCTGGCTGTGGACGCCGATCATCCTATTCCTGGCGCTACTGGGGCTCATGAGGTTTATAGGGTCAGGTCCATATGGCGCTGGAGAACGCGCCCCTCTTTTTTTCCCAATCTGGTTAGCTTGCTGCGTGCTCCTCTATTTGTGCATCTCCGAGGAGATCTCCGGCAATCCTTGGAATCTGCATATTGCCGATCCGGCGCTTGCCGCCCTGGCCGGCGCCGGCCTCCTAACCGCGATGGGTTTGGATAGAGATGGGCTGAACCCGGCACGACATGCCTGGCGCGTAGCGGTCGTCATGGTGATTTTGCTCTTGGGAAGTCGAACAAATTTAAATGACATGAAGTGGGGTTACACCTATTTCACCGATCGAAATATGGGCAAAGCCTTGCAAGTTGTGAGCGACCCCAAGGATCTCGTTGTGGTTACGGGGAAAGATGCCGGCAACCCTTTGGCGATCTACTATAGCAGGCGAAAGGGGTGGGTTTTCCCCCCACCGCCCTCGGACTTTGTAACGTATGACATGGAGCCTTCCGAAGCCATCCACCAGCTCTCCGAAATGAGGCAACGGGGGGCGAGATGGTTTGCTCTCGCAAAAGATGCGCATGATTCCAGAGATAGAAAATTCGCGGATCGGTACTCGGAAGTGATTTCCTTGCTTGATCAAGAAGGCCCGGTGATCGATGGCACGGATTTCGAAATCTATGCCCTGCCTTCGACCAAGCCATAGCCCATTTTTGCAGCACAGCTCTCCGAGCGATTCATGAAGCAAATTAAATTAGCGAGGGCATCTTCGATGCGAAGGGCTGAGGGGGGAGTTGTCGAAGAGAAACTTACGTCGACGTCCGTCCCAAAAATTGGAGGCTGGCAACTGCCGTTTAAGCCAGGGCAAAGCACGAAACGCCGACTGCATCAAAATACCGGATATTCTCTTGAGATTCCATAGCGAGCCGTAGGGAACGGCCTGGCGCAATAAAGAGAACGCATCACTCCACCGTCCTTGCTTGACGCATTTGACGGAATAGCTGAACAACCGTTCTCCGATGTGTTCGTGCAAGATTCCGGCAAGCTCTGGATGTCTCATGGCAACTTCTGCTGCGACCAGTCTCGTAGACCTAATCATCGTCGCTGTGTGATCTGACATGTTTCCGCGCGAGTGCCGATAGCCCACAAGTATTTCAGGAACAACAGCAAACTTGTGCCGCTCGGCGATTTGAATGGCCAGTTTCCAATCCTCACAGCCTTCAGCGGATTGGGCGCGCAACTCGGCGTCATATCCACCAACCTCCCGCACGGTGGATGTTCGCATCAGAGGGTTGCTGCCATTCCCGACAAAATCGATGGCACACAAATCGGACAGAACGTAGCCTTCGTGCCGAGACCGAGATCCACCGGGAATTATTTCATCATCATCATTGATATTGTCGAACCACCCATAAACCAGACCAATTGATGTATCGTTCAGTATCTTTTTGACCTGCAGCTCGACCTTCTGCGGCACCCACAGGTCGTCGGCATCGAGCGGCGCAACGTATTCGCCCTGCGCATGTGCAATTCCCAAGTTTCGGGCCGCGGCAACACCGCGATTTGGTTGCCTTAGCACACGCGTTCGAGAGTCATTCCCTGCGAATTGCGTCGCGATCTCGTATGTAGAATTGGTCGATCCATCATCGATAATGACGATTTCAAGGTTCCGATAAGTCTGCTGCTGAGCGCTTTGGAGTGTGCGCAACAGGGTTCGCGCCGCGTTGAAACACGGCACAACCACTGAAACCAAAGGATCCCCCGAGTGAAAACTATCGTCCACCCATTAATCCGGCTTTCCCCGCAAGTCTCTCACAGTCTGAACTATTTTCCGGCAATTGGGAACCCTTAAGTTCTATAGTGGGAATTTCCATATGTTTCTAAATCCGGAGGAGATTACCGCAGGATTCTTGCGGTGCTTTATTTCAGCGCACCAACCCCACAGCAGTTACGACCGCCTCGTCGATTTCAGCGATTGCGCCAGACGCAAGTGCGCGTCCTTTGTCGAGGACAACAACATTGGCGCAATCGCTGATCGTGCTGGCGCGATGGCTGACGACCAGCGTCGTGATGGGCCTCGCGCGCTTGCGCAGGAGGGCCAGAATGGCTCGTTCCGACAGGCCGTCGACCGCGTTTGTCGCCTCGTCCAGTATCAGGATCTCTGGATCGATAAGCAGCGCCCTCGCGATCCCAATGCGCTGGCGCTGGCCGCCGGATAGGCTGACCCCACGCGTTCCTACTTCGGAGTGATATCCGTCCGTCAGCTCGCCTATAAACCCGGCCGCATCAGCTTCCTCGGCGGCTCGCGCAATGGCCTCAAAAGGCGCATCCTTCCAGCCATAGGCAATGTTCTCGGCGATCGTCCCATCCATGAGCTCTACATCCTGGCCGGCGACTCCGATTTTCCGGCGCCATTGGCGCATGTCGATGTCACGCAGATCGACTCCATCCACTTTAATGCGCCCGGCTTGCGGGAGGATGAGCCCGCAGAGCAGGTTGATGACGGTGGATTTGCCTGCACCCGAGCGCCCGACAAGCGCCGTGGCAATATTGGCCGGAATTGCGAATGAGGCGCTTTCCAGAGCGGGCTCGTTGCGGGAGGCGCTGTAAGCGAAGACTACATTCTCGAATACGATCCCCGACTTCAGTTTCTGGAATGGGCGTGAACCGGAAATCGACCGCGGCTCAGAGGCCGGTCCGAGAAGCCATTCCACCGCCTGGACCGAGCCGCTCATGGCGGCAAGCTCGATCCAGGCGCTGTTCAATTGCGAAAGGTAAGGCTGCATCCGGTAGAGGATCAACAAGAAAGTCGCGACAGAGGCGAAGTCGGCGCCCGCCGCATAGGTCACTAGCAAGACCCCAATGAACAGAGCAGAATAGACAATCTCCTGCAGCGGGCTCCAGAGTGCCACCTTTTGCTCCAAAGCAAACAGAGCTCGGCGGATCCCATTTGACGCCTGCCCAAACGCTCTCTCCTCCATTGGTTCCTGACTAAAAACTCTAATCAGGCGAAATGCGTCGATGCTGGCGAGCATGCGCCTCCCAAGGAATTGATTAGCCTGCACGACTGCGTCGCTCAGGCGTGCCAGGCGAGCGACGTGTCGGTTCTGCGCCCAGCGAACAAGCAAGACCACTCCCGCAACAACAAGCGAAAGCTTCCAATCAATCAAGAAAAGGAAGATGAGGAATATGATTGCCGCTGCTGCGGTCGCCACGATCCCAAAGCCCGTCTTGATCGCATCCGACGCTCGCCAGGCCTCCGTTCCGATAATGGTAACGAGCCTCGCGGGATCATTGGTTATGAGAAACTGATAGTCGGCCGCAAGGATACGATGAGCCAATGCGCAGCGAATGTCGTGACTGGCCTTGCCGTCTACCCATGCAATCAAGGTTCTGTTGACGACCTGCACCACTCCCTTCAACACGACGCACGCGAAAATGATTCCGGCCACGCCTGGGACTCGCCATTGCGGCTGGAGGAATCCACCGAAGAAGGAAAACAAACCGATGGGTCCAGCGGGAAGCGAATTGCCTCCGTTCGCAAAAACATTCGTCAGCAGGGGAATCAAAAGTCCGATACCTATCCCCTCGAGGCCGCTGGCCGTGAAGCCTAGCAGCGCGACGACGGGAACGCTCCAGATGTATTTTCTCGCGATCAGAAAAAGCGGGCCGGAACCCAGAAAGCGGTGCATCGGCGCTAGGACCCCGCTAAGTTGCGCTTGAGAGAAGCTCAATCAGTTGCAACATCCAAAATATCCCATCGGCGCCGGCTCGCATCGCTTCGCATTTCGAAAACGATCATAGCGGCCCGTTCCTTCTCTGGACAAGCCGTGCGACACAACCCTCTTGCGGCCCTGCCCTAGCTACTCGATGCAAGATTGGAGACCAAGTCGGCAGCCGTTTAGACGTTTCTTCTGTGCGATTACAAAAATCCGCAATGGGTTGATTATGTATGAAAGGCAAAGATTTGGTCTGCTTGTGGCTAAGGAGGCAATTTGCCGGTGAAGGTCGAACGATTGTGGTGCGAAAAACGTGGGATGACGCCGCGGCGACTACAAATTGATGGCACCGATCCTGCTTAGGCAGAGTGGAAGAAATGATGACCGCCGTTGAAAGCCCACCAGCGACAATACAGCCGAGCGTCGGGCTCGTCGTTAACACGTTCGAGCAAGCTCATTATCTGTCGTCGGCGCTCGCCAGTGGGATGGCGCAAACACATCCCTTCGACGAAATCATAGTGGTCGACGACGGTTCAACCGATCACCCCGAAGCGGTTCTTGCCTCCTTTCCCCGTGCCCGCCTGATCCGTCAGTCAAACGCCGGCCTTGCGGCATCCAGGAATGCTGGCTTGGCGGCAATTGCCACGGATTTTGTGATCTTCCTCGATGCCGACGACCTCCTTCTCCCCAATGCAGCCGAAAGCGGATTGGCCTGCCATGCGCTTCGCCCAAATTGCGGGTTGGTTTACGGAGGATTCCGCCGCATCAATGCTGAAGGTGAGCCCATCGAAGGCCCCAAATATACTCCTATTGGACCCGATCCTTACGCGACTTTGCTCAGATGTAATGCCATTGGAATGCATGCGACGGTTATGTACTCCCGCGAAGTGCTTTCAGAATTGGGCGGGTTCGACACGTCGTATCCGCGGTGCGAAGATTATGAAGGTTATCTGAGAATAACCCGCGCTCACAAAGTGGCCTCTCATTCGAACATTGTCGCCTTATACCGTTGGCATGGGCGGAACATGTCCGCTGAACCGCGCATGATGTTGAAATGGGTGTTGCGGGCAAATGATTTGCAGCGAACCTATACTCGGGACAAACCCAAGCTGGAAGCAGCTCGTCGCGAAGGACGCCGGATCTGGCGCCGATATTACGCGACCCTGCTTATCGAGGATGTCAAGCGTGAATGGCGGATTCAACGCCAGGCAATTGAGACCGGCCGCCGCCTTGTCGCAGCGGTTTCAATCGCCCCATTGCACACCATGCGCGAGATGATTTATACGGCTTTTACTCGCATGCGTGCCGCCCGAATTAGGGCGCGGGGCAAAATTAATTTGGGTGACCTCGGCACGACGGTTCCCATTAGTTTGGATTTTGGTTTCGATCGCGGCACTCCTGTCGATCGTTTTTACATCATGGACTTTCTCGACCGACAAAGGCACAGAATCTCAGGACGCGTCCTCGAGGTGGGCGATGCCAGCTATTCCCGCCTATTTGGCGCGGACAGGGTGACGCATCACGATGTTCTTTTCATTGATGACAGCAATCCTGAAGCGACGATCGTGGGCGATCTGACGGACCCGTCAGTGCTTCCCGAGGATGCCTTCGATTGCATCGTCCTCACCCAGACGCTGCACCTGATCTTCGATGTGCACCAAGCTGCCCGCCAGCTCTTCAAGGCTTTGAGGCCGGGGGGAGCGCTGCTTCTCACCGTCCCGGGCATTACCCCACTCGAGCGCGGCAAGTGGGGAGCCATGTGGTGCTGGTCGTTCACGACCGTTTCGGCATTCAAGCTCTTCGAGGCAGTATTCGGACCGGACAACGTGCAAGTCGAGGCCCATGGCAACGTGCTGGCCGCCACCGCGTTCATACAAGGTCTTTCGATGGAGGAATTGGATAAGGATAAACTGCAAGAATACGATCCCGCTTATCCGATCATCGTGACCGTCGTCGCTCGTAAGCCCAAAGCTCATTGATGCATTGGTCCAGGAAATGGCAAGCTGGCCAGCCATATTTCACATGCGGCGCCGGCCTCAAAAAAAGCCGGTGATTTTGATGTATCATCGCATCGCCGATCCGGAATGGGACCCATGGGCCTTATGCGTTTCGGCGAAATGCTTTTCGGACCAGCTCGAATTTTTGCGGGCTACAAGGACCGTGATGACAATGGATGAGCTCGCTGACGCGCATCGCCGGAGCAGAATTCCCGCCGATGCCGTGGCCATCACTTTCGACGATGGCTATCGCGACAATCTCACCACGGCGAAACCGCTCTTGCAAAAACATGAGGTGCCGGCCACCTTCTTCTTGGCCACTGGTGCGATTGCAAGCGAGTCTCCCTTCTGGTGGGACGAATTGGCCGACATGGTCCTGGGCGCGCGGGCCGGCTCTTTGCAAAGTCTTCGCTCGGAGCTGACGTTCACCTTTGCTGAGCGCGAGGCTGGCGACAACAAGGCGTGGCGGGCCGCGATGGGTGCATCTACGCGGCGGCAAAGCGTTTACCTTGATATTTGGTGGCGTCTTCGGGACATGGCAGTCCCCGCGCGCGATGTTGAGATGGGGCGCCTTCGAGATGTTTTCGGCGCGGTGCCTCCTCGCCCCGAACTCACTTCCGATGGGCCGCGAAGAAATCATGGCCTTGGTCGCGGACGACCTCGCATCGATCGGCGCCCATTCGGTTACTCACCCCGCCCTCGGCAGCCTTACGGCATTGGAACAACGTTCTGAGATCGCTGAGAGCATTCGCATGTGTCGGGAACTCGTGGGCCATGAGATTCGTGGTTTTGCCTATCCCTATGGAGACGTATCGACAACAGCCATCGAATCCGTTCAACGCTGTGGGTTGAGGTGGGCGTGCTCGACGGCAAAAAGGGCCGTCACGAGTCAAAGTCTCTACGATCTGCCTCGAGTACAGGTTCTTGAATGGGACGCCGAGAGTTTCGCGGCTGTCCTCTCGGCAATCTAGAGCAGGGCCCATTATGAAAATGGATGAAGGCGCTTCGCCGGTTCCCGACGGAAGAAAGCTGGCGCCCCTGGTTTCAGTCGTTGCGATTTTTCTTAACGGCCAGCCCTACCTTAGCGACGCCGTCGAGTGCGTTCTCGCTCAGGATTTCCAGGATTTCGAGCTGCTTCTTGTCGACGATGGTTCTACGGACGGCAGCACACGTCTAGCCTTGGATTATGCGCGGCGCTGGCCTGGTCGGGTCATCTACCTTGAACATGAAGGCCATTCCAATCGTGGCATGAGCGCCTCGCGCAACCTCGGAATTCGACACGCCCGCGGGAAGTTCTTGGCCTTGATCGATGCCGACGATATCTGGAGGCCGACAAAGCTGTCCGAGCAGGTTGCCTTGTTGGAACAATATCCGGAAGTCGCGATGGTGTCGGGTGCTGTTAGCTACTGGAGGTCCTGGGCCGGAGAGGAGGATGTCATAATCCCCACCGGCCATGTTCAAGACAAGCCCGTTCTACCGCCGGAAGCTCTCTTGGCGCTCTACCCCTTAGGGCGGGCGGCGGCGCCCTGCCCCTCTGATCTTATGTTACGTCGCGAGATCGTCCTGCGACTCGGAGGCTTTGAGGAGCATTTTACCGGGATCTACGGAATGTACGAGGATCAGGCATTTCTAGCAAAACTTTACCTGAACGCCCCCGTCTATTTTTCAAGCAAGGTCTGGCTTGATTATCGCCAGCACCCAAACTCTTGCGTCGCAGTGACCAAACGCGACGGACAATACGATAAGGTCCGACGTTACTTTCTTGATTGGTTCAGTGGCTATCTTGATGCTCTTCCCGTTGCAGCTCCACCCAAGGTCCGCAAGGCTGTTCGAAAAGCGTTGCGACCGTACAGATACCCGCGACTCGTCAAGGCGGTGAATGGAATGGCTGGCGTCGTTCGGCAGACTAATGGGCGGCTGCGCGGGGTGGCACGGCGTCTGAAAAGGGGCTTGGCGGCGTGAGGCCGACTGACCCGACGGTGAGCGTCATCGTTCCTGCCTACAATGCGGAGACCACAATCGAGCGCTCGCTTCTCTCGGCTCTCGGACAGACCTTTCAGCCTCTTGAAATCATCGTCGTCGACGACGGCTCGACGGATACCACGCCCGCCATTCTCGCCGCCATGGCGAACCGTTTTCCGATCCTGAGAATTATTCGCCAAAAGAATTCCGGTGTCGCTATGTCGCGCAACCTTGCCCTGTCGCGAGCCGAAGGGTCGTGGATCGCTCCGCTGGATGCCGATGATCTCTGGCACCCTGAAAAGCTGGCCCAACTCCTCCACAGAATCGACGGCGACAGCGGCCGAAATCGGGCTCGTCTATTGCTGGTCGGTCGATATTGACGAGAACGATTTCGTCACGGGCTATAACCTCGATCTCGATCGTTATGAAAACGACGTCTATGCGGCGCTGGTATTCAGCAACTTTCTCTCCAATGCGAGCGTGCCTCTGATCCGTCGCCAGGCGCTTGAACAGGTCCGTGGCTGGGATTCGTCGCTTCGCCTCCGGGGCGCCCAAGGATGCGAAGATTGGGATCTCTATCTTCGCCTCGCGGAGATTTGCGATTACGCCCTCACGCCCGCTTTCCTCGTCGGCTATAGGCAGACCCGCTCGAGCATGTCCCGTGACATCGGGCAAATGCGGCGCTCCTTCGATCTTGTCCTCGGCCGAGCGAGAGCCGCTCACCCAGAATTGCCGGACGCATTGTTTCGTTGGTCCCAATCGGCTTTTGAGGCTTATGCGGGCGAATTGCTGTGGCAGAGTGGCGCATGGTCGAACGCCCTGCGCGCCCTCGTCTCGGCGGCAGGCTTGGACCCCTCATGGCTCGTTCGACGAAGCACGCGAAAGAAGCTCCGTCGCCTACTCTCAATGTGGGTGCGTGGAAGCGACCAGTTAGAGACGGCTCTGGGTCAACCGGCAATCCCTCCAGTGGGACGTCTGTTCAGCGAATTGCAGCCCGTCCCTTCTCGTAGCGAGACTGATGGCCGGTTTGCCCGTCGACGCAAAACCGAGCTCTCGTCTTTGCGAATTGAACGTCAGCTCTCGTAGAACTCGCCGGATCCCAAATGGCCGCGGCTGAAATCATCAATGTCGACGTGGCCGATCCGCCGCTAAACCTGTCGATCGCCGAGGAACAAGCGCTTATCGTCTTCTGGTGGCGCGACTATCCCGTCGGTCAGGAGTGGATTCGCGGGGCAAAACGACGGTTGATTGAAGTCAAGCCGCTTGTGGACCGAATAGTTGATTCAGATGTGGTGCGCGTTGCCGAGGCGGCCACCGAGCATGCCGCCGAGGCGTCGGATGCGAGGATACCGACGACCGCTTCACTCGTGATATGCACGCGCAACCGGCCCCAAGAACTGGCGCGGTGCTTGAAGTCACTCGCGGACCAAACCGCCATGCCCGCTGAAGTTATTGTGGTCGACAATGCCTCGACGGACGCCCGAGCTCGCGAGGTGACCATCGCAGCCGGCTTTACTTACGTTCAGGAAGACAGGCTCGGGTTGGATTTTGCGCGCAACGCGGGCGTAAGCGCAGCGACCGGGGAGATCATCCTTTTTACCGACGACGATGTCCGCCTACATCCGCGCTGGCTCGAGCGCATGGTCGAGGCCTTCGACGGACCCGACATCGAGGCCGTGACGGGACTTGTGCTTCCCGCGGAACTCGAGACGGAAGCACAATGGTTTTTCGAAAAATATTGGGGTTTCGGCAGAGGCTTCCGCCGCAAGGGGTTCGATGAAGCTTTTTTCAAAAGCGACCGCTTCCACGGATGCCCAACCTGGGAAATCGGCGCAGGCGCAAGCATGGCCTTCAGACGGAAAGTCTTCGATCGGGCAGGCCTATTCGATCCGCGGCTTGATGTCGGCCAAGCGGGCTGCTCCGGCGACTCGGAGTATTGGCACCGCGTACTGTCACATGGTGGCAAGTGCCGCTACGAGCCGAGCGCGGTGGCCTTCCATTTTCACCGCCGAGACATGTCTCAGCTCTCCAACCAGATCTTCTATTACATGCGAGGGCATGCGGCCGCGCTCATGGTGCAGTTCGAACGCAGCGGAAACTGGGGAAACCTCCGCAGGGCATTATTGTCGATGCCGTGGTGGTACGCGCAGCGAATCACGCGCGGACTTCTGCGAGGGTGGTCGCCCGAAGATCGCTTCATTGGCCGGGAAATCGCGGGGTTCGTCTCTGGTCTAGGCTTCTATCTCCGGCAGCCGCGCCCGAGGCATGATGACCGCGATCTCGATCGTGAGGTATTGATAAAATCAAATGCACGACGATGACTTGGTTTCAGTCGTGCTGCCCGTCCATAACGGCGCGGCCACCATTGATGAGACGCTCCGAAGCGTTCGCTCGCAGACCTATGGCAATCTCGAGATCATCATCGTCGATGATGGGTCCGACGACGAAACGCTCGATATCGTGTCACGCCACGCCGCCGCTGATAAGCGTGTTCGTTTGTTCCGGCAACCGCAGAGCGGAGTCGCCGCCGCGCGGAACGCCGGCATCGCCCAAGCCCGGGGAAAGGTGCTCGCCTTCATTGACGCAGACGATCTCTGGGCGCAGCAAAAAATTGCAAAACAGATCGTCGCACTCCAAGCCGCTGGGCCGCAATGTGCGCTGGTCTACACTTGGTACGCTTTGATCGACAAAGACAGCCGCATCATCGACCGCAGCTATCGTCCATCCGAAAGTGGAGACGTGCTGGCGCGGCTCTGCTACGGCAACCTCGTCGGCAACGGCAGCTCGGCGCTTATTAGGAAGGTGGCGCTTCTCGAGGTGGGTGGTTTCAACTCTTCCCTGCGAGCGCGATCCGCCCAAGGCTGCGAGGACCTACAACTCTGCTTTCGCCTAGCCGAGCAACATCTATTCGCACTCGTGCCCGAATACCTGACTGGTTATCGGAGAACACCGACGAATATGTCGAGCGACTTGTTGCAAATGTACCGGTCCTGGATGCTAGTCACCGAAGACGCGAAGGCCCGTCAACCAAGGCTGGCGGCTGCGATCGAGACAGGACGGAACACCTTCATTCGTGGGCTGATCGAGCGCGCAATCGCGTCGCGTCAACCAGGACCCGCCATCTTTTTAGCGAGCCGTCTTCTCCGCCGCGATCCCGCTGGTTTGGCCAGCATGGTATTTTCGCAAGCGTGCGGCGTGATTTCGCGACGCTGGCGGCACTCTTTTCGTTCGCGAGTCCCCGCCCCGGAGCGGTTCGCTGTTGGGGATCCAGCAATGCCTTCGCCGAACCAAGACGAGAAAAATCGGCCCCGTTAGGAGGAGGCCTGTCGCGTGCTTGGGAGGCAATGGCGGGAACCGGTGGACCACGAAGCCGCCTCGCTTGCCGCGCTTCAAGTTGTTGCGGCGCCACCACACTTGCCGGATTGCCGTACCCTTGCGCCTCAACAGCCCGCATCTACCTCCGAAGAGCTTCTTTGGGTGCTGCCTCCCAGACGGGAGTCCGCAAAAACTCAACTTTCATGGCGCTGGCGTCGAAATCAGGCTCAGATGCGCCCGCAATGTGGTCATCTTCAGCACCGATCGCGCTGATAACCCCCGGTTGAACTTTGCCCGAATCGAAATAATGGTCCATTCCGAATTGTTCGGGGAGTTTGTTGACAACAGCGCAGGATGGACGAAGCCAAAGATCGTCCATCCTGAGGGCCGTTGAGAAAAGGTCTCTCGCGATGCCGAATGTCCCTGCAACCCGGCCCTCCGAAAAAAGAAATTGGCCGGTATTGATTTTCCAGTCAGTCTCGGAGGCCGGGAACCCCGGCTCGGGGAGATAATATTCATCTGGAATGGGAGCACCACTGCGCCAAAGATTGCCCAGGACATAATCGAACTCACGCGGCTTAAATCCATGCAGTCCCGCGTTCGGATAGTGTGTTATCTCGCCAAAGAAGATTTTCCCATCGACTAGGTACAGGTCGATTCGCGCGAATTCAAAATCCGCCGCCAGCACCTCCGCGAGGTTGATCATATCGTTCAATTGAGCCGGGGCCTCGCGTGGCACTGAGGAGCGCGGAGAGACATATTCGACGGCGAGTTGTCGCCATGTCTCATCATAGAGATTTTGCCGGTGGTTCGCGTGCCTGCCTCTATCCAGTTGAATCAGGCGTACCCGACCGTTGAATACGAAAAATTTGTAATCGTCCGGAATTTTGCCCGGGGGCATCAACTTTTCCTCGATGATGAGACGGCGTTCTATCTGAGAGTAGGCCCACTCTCCGTGATAGGCGGCAAAATCGATCTCGAGCCAAGCGGCAACTGTCTTCTTCAGCTTGGTTTGATCAATCTTCTTTTTATCGTGAACAAAGAAATTGAATCCGGAACCGTGAGTCGCCTTGATAACAAAAGAATGAGGCAGTGCATCAAAATCTATGAGATGCGGATTATCGATAACCGTCACCAAAGGCACTAGATGTTCTTCCCCGATTTTCTTTTTTACGTAATCGCGAACTTTGTATTTGTCGCTCGTCAAACTGAGAAGCGGGTCTCGCGAAAAGATTTTTTTATACTGAATCAACTCATTGAAAGTCCTCGGCAAAATGAAAAAACGGCAATCTCCGTGGGCCCGGTAATGTTGGCGGACCGCGGTAACATAATTCGGCGCCACGGCCTTTGCGGCATGGCCGATTAGGCTACGCAATTTCCGCTTCATCATTTCAAATCCACATGGACATGCCGGCCCGATTTCCAAGGGCCACATCCTCAAGCATTAAGAGGAGAATGGCTTTTCAGAAGTTGAAAAAGCGTAAGTACTAACCTGAACGTTTGCATTAGATAACAGGCCCTTTTGCGGCGATCCCACCTCCTGCGGGTCATGCTTACCGAGTAGCTGGGGATGGAGCGCGCTAGGGGACCCATCGTCGTGACATCAAAATAAGTCGTGACATCAAAATAAGGTCCTTGAGAAGCGCGCTGGGCTTGCGCTCGGCACGTAAGTCTCGCTCTCGCGGTCGGCTGCCATTTGACACGAGGTCTTGAGCGCCGCCGCCTGGTCGCGGAGGCGCTTGAACTCATACAACGCAAGGTTCGTGAGGCGTTTCGGCGTTGAACTCGCTATCGAAGGCATCGAACCGCGCCTGTTTCGCGACCTCCTCGTGACCGGCTGCGGGCATATCCGCATGCACCGAAAGAGAATCAATATCTCGACCTTGCTTGCCGGTCAGCGGTTCGGCATCGAGACGAGGACATTTGGCTCCTCAGTTTCATGAGCTTCGATCTCTCGGCTCATCGACTTGGAGCAGAAGCTTTACAGCCCATCGACAACCCGTTCGGGCCGAGGTTGTTACCATGTCTTAGAAACGATCTGTTACCTATGTCTGCGGTCCGGACAACTAAGACTTTGAAATAGAACGCATATCCGAACGCGGAATTGAAACGGCCCCAACATAACCCACCGACTGAGCACAGTCGCAAGCCTCCAACGCAGTCAATGATTTCCCCCTAGCGGCATTTGCGCCCTGGTCCCATATCCCGAGCATGATAACTCGAGCGTTAGCTCTTCAATCGAAGGCAGCCTCCGAATGGTATGTGCTGGTCAGGTGGCAAGATGGCCGGGTTCCCCAGCTTTCCGAGGCAGCCCCTGCTTGGTTTGACCCCAACTCGCAATGAGCACGCGACTTTCCCCATATAGTAGTAAGGATTCTCAATGAAATCGAAGTTGATCTTTGCAGTGTTCTTGGCTGCGCTCGCGATTCCGAGCGCAGCCTACGCCAAGGGAGGCAGGGTAGTGGGCGAAACAACTGGAGCAGCCGCGGAATTGGTTGCTTCCTGCCGAACGTGGTCCAACACCATTCACCCGCAATTTGGCAGGGGGCTATATATGGACGAGGTCCACCGCTGCGTGCAGGCGGGCGGGCCCGCTAGGATGGAGTCAGCCTCACCCTAGAACTGCTCGCCGGTGACGCCGGCCTACCCAGCTTATCGACCGCCCTTTCTTCCTTTAGCCAGGGTTCCGCCCTGGATGCAGCCTCCGCTGCTTCCCTCGCCCGACGAAGGCGCCCAAGCGTCCGCGCTGCGCACCGCAAAGGAGGATCCAGATTTGAACAGATGCGATGAGTCTCCTCCATGCCCTTTCGGTCACGTTTCTTCCCAAGGGAACGTATCGAGCCGCACGGCGCCGTTTTCGGTAATCAGCACCTGGGTCTCCAATTTGATGCATTCTCTGCCACCTTCTTCGCCAATAAGGCTCTCCACGCATACGGTCATATTCTCTTCGAAACGCCCACCATAAGCTTGACTGAAGTCGGGATGGAGCGGCACTCTCGGGTATTCGTCTGCCAGCCCCACGCCGTGCAGCGCGGAATTGTAGCGCCGAGGTAAGTAGCATTCCGGAATGCGCCAGGATTTCTCGTTAAATTCCGCGAAGTCCATGCCGGCCTTGATGACCCCGACATTGTGATGGATCTGCTCGAGCGCATGCGAATAGAGCGTCTTCTGCTCGCTCGTCATTCGGGTGTGGCCGATGGTCCATGAGCGGGAGAGATCGGCGCAATAGCCATATGGCCCGATCATGTCCGTGTCGAAGGAGCAGATGTCGCCGAGCTCAGCCGCACGATCCGAGCATTCCTGAAACCAAGGATTGGTGCGTGGACCGGTGGTGAGGAGACGGCATTCGATCCATTCGCCGCCCGAGCGAATGTTCTCGTGATGCAGCTCGGCCCAAATCTCGTTTTCGGTCTTGCCGGGCAGGGAAAGGTCGTACATGCGCGCCATCCCGGCTTCACCGACCCGGATGGTCCAGCGAATCAGATCGAGCTCGTCAGGCGATTTTATGGAGCGGGCACGTTCTGTCAGTTCCTGACCCTCGACGATGGCAATGCCGTGAGAGCGAAGCGCCTCGATCCCCAAGGGTTCGCATTTGTCGATCGCCAAGCGGTTGTTGCCTCCGCCATGTTCGCGCAGGAGATCGGCGATTTCGGCGGCCCAGGCCTTGGCACGGACGGGAACGTGCTCGCCGACAGCGAAGTAGAACCAGCTCTTGGCCGTGCGAACTTCATCAATGGTTTCGATACTTCGCCCCAGATGCTCGGAGTTCCGGTATTCGAAATCAATCGCCGGTCCGTCCGCAAAAACGACCGCGTAATGCGACGGATTATGCAACATCCAGACCTGCATGTTACTGGCGTCGAGCGCGTAGCGGATGTTGACTGGGTCATAGAGCAGGATCCCGGCGCAATCATGCTTCATTACCTGGTCCTTGATCCGTCCTTTGCGATAGGCGCGAACCCGCTTCAGAGTCTCGAGTGGAATTGGGCTTCGCAGTGGCTTATCGACGCCCTCGCTGTTGAGATAGGCCGCCTTGCGAGGGTCCTTGAAGATTTTGCGCAGCCCGGCTGAGGCCCGGGAGGTGCTGGCGGAGGTATTCATCTGACCACCTGCGCGAGTTGGGCGTTTCGCAGTCTGGCTCGGCCGGCGCGCTCGGTCCTGGCGTCGAGGTAGTGCCTGGCGGTCGCGCAGTACCAATTGACGAGACGGATGACCAGCTGCTCCGCTTCTTCCGCGTGTGGACCGGGTCGATAGCCTTTGCCGTTCACCCCGCGCTGATTCTTCTCCGCCAGATCGCGATCTTGCAGGTTGGTTTCAATCCAGAGTTTCGTCAGCCCTTCGACAGTGTAGTCGACGCCTTCCACCGCATCCTTGTGAACGAACCATTTGCAGGTGACGATCGTCTCCCGTGGCGCAGTGAGCATAGCGCTGAACATGACCAGGTAATCCCCTAAAGCGTGACAGAAGCTGTGCGGGTCAAGCGCCCAGCGCAACTATCAGGCGCGTAAGTCGAACCTCCGACAAATGGCACGAGGGCTTCGTCGCGCGCACGTACGAGTTTGGTTCGGCCAGTTTCAATGGCATCCCCCATTAGGGATTTTCTTGGGGCGAGAGGCACGGAAGAGACTGCTAATTCACCCTGAATCTGCGCATGTGATGATCGTTAATACAACTTAGATTAATATATTTCCTGTCACACCGTCAGAGCCGGCGTCACGGCGGTGGTGAAGTCATTACGAGCAGCACGACCTTTTACCGCGGAAACTGATCTGAACCCTAGGAGGGAACCGATGAACAATGAGAAATTCGACGAAATTGTCGACAAGGTGCTCGACCTCACGCTCGGTGGTCACGAGCTCGACGATCAAGCCAGGCGTTTTGTCTCGCAGCTGTCCGACTTCCTCGAAAAGGACGGCCTCAACGTGCGCGTCCCCGAGGCGGACGAGAGGGTTTTGAACGAGCTTCATCAAAGGCATGTATTAACTAGCGTGGGATGATACGAAAGGTTACGTACCCCCGACGGCCTCGATTTTACCGATGGCCACGTAATACTTTCCCGCTTCTACATCGGCCGCCAGCTCGGCGGAGCGGCCCCCGGGCCGGGTCACAGCGAAATACTTGCAACGTCAGTTTGAGACTGGCGTGGTCGCCAGCGCGACGTCAGAGTCGCCCATAGTAGCCTGAGTTCAAACGTCCCCCCGCCGGACTTCGTCTCCCCGGACTCGAACCCTTACCTGGTCTCCTCGCCCAACGTGGTCATGTATCACCATGCTCGACGATGGGCTGGCATCAACGGCGAAAGCCCGCTCTCGCGCCTGCCGCACCCTTTTGGCCAATCCAGGCCCTAGCTCAGCCTGTAGCTTCACCGCCGCCAGAACTGATGCGCGGGAATCCTTTGATCGCATCCAAAATGCAAGCATTGCGATGGCTTCGATAATGTGTTCACGAGCCGAGGGGGCGGTGCGATCTTTCCGGCGCGACGGCGCTTGAGCTATGCTGGCGCTTGAAAGCATTAGAACGCGCCGCACTGGTCGTTTTGCCTGCCGCAGAATGCCCATCACGCTTGAGCGTCCTGCGACGGAGGTGAACCTGTCTCGCAAATTGGAGAAGAACCGAATGCGGGGTCGCAGGCTTCGTTCGACCGAAGCGAAAACGTGCCGTGGTTTGGATCGCAAGACCCGCGCCGATCTCGAACAGCAGCTTAAGGCATGTAGACGGGAGGTCGCGCAGGCACGCGAGCTCCTTACCGAGGCGGTCAAGCAACAGACCGCCACGTCTGAGATGCTGCGTACCATCTCGAACTCGCCGATTCAGTCGGTGCTCGACGCGGTGGCCGAAAATGCCGCGCGTTTGTGCGACGCGAACAACGCGAGGATCTGGCGCCTTGAGGATAATCTTCTTCGGATAGTAGCGGCATACGGGCAAAATTTATCGCCTAGCTATGGTCGCGAGGGCCTTCCCGTGAACCGAGACACCGTGACTGGACGGGCAACATGCGATCGTCGAACCATCCACGTCCGTGATCTTGCCTCAGAGGAAGACGAATACCCGGTGGGCAGCAGGCATGTAAAGGACGAGGGTTATCGCACCACGCTTGCGACGCCTTTGCTGCGCGATGGTACTCCCATTGGAACAATTTTAGTACGGAGAGTGGAGGTCCGACCGTTCGCTGACCGACAGATCGCGCTTCTCGAGACCTTCGCTGATCAGGCGGTGATCGCGATCGAAAATGTGCGCCTGTTCGAAGCTGAGAAGAAACGCGCGTTGGCGCTCGTGCAGAGCGAAATGCATCTCGCCCAGGCTCAACGACTGAGTCATACCGGGAGCTACAGTTGGAAGCCGTGCACCAACGAAAGACGCTGGTCAGACGAGATTTATCGGATCTTTGATATTGATCCTGCCGGAGGGCCAGACATCGAAAAGGCGTTCGAGCGTGTCCATCCTGATCAACGAGAACATATCCGCCGAATGATGGAGTTGCAGGCTCGTGGCGAACTTTCCACCGAAGAGAATATTATAAGGCTGTCGTTTCCCGATGGCTCGATCAAGTTCATTCACCTGACACACGCGATGCGTGGCGATAGCGGAGAATTCGAGATTGTAGGGGCCGTATCCGATATTACCAAAGTGAAGAAGGCGGAAGACGCCTTGCGGGAGAACGAGCAGCGCTTCCGTGATTACGCCGAAACGGCCTCTGATTGGTTCTGGGAAATCGGTGCGGACTATAAGTTCACGCGGCTGACTGAGAATGCGTTTGGTTCAGATCCTGCGGATCGAATTGGAAGGGCCTGTTGGGATTACGCTCTCGACCTTGAGACGGAACCTGAGAAGTGGCGTATTCTTCAGGCATGTCTTGACGCACGAAAACCGTTCCGTGACTTTGTATATTGTTCCACGGGTGACAGCGGCTCGCTACTGTACGTGAAGGCCAGCGGGAAACCGGTGTTTGACATCAACGGAGCATTCCGTGGTTATCGCGGCACCGGGACCGATGTGACAGCGATCATCCGCGCCCAAGAAGTAGAAAAATCTTTGCGCAAATTGCAGGCAGAATTTGCTCATGTAAGTCGCGTAACGACTTTGGGTCAGCTCACGGCTTCGATCGCTCATGAAGTCACCCAGCCGATTGCCGCCGCGCGCAACAATGCCCGGGCGGCCCTGAATTTCTTGGGCATTGACCCACCTGATTTGGGCGAGGTCAAGGAAGCGCTCGTCTGCATTGTGGGCGATGCGGATCGCGCCGGAAACATCATTGACCGGGTCCGCAACCACATCAAGAAAACTCCACCGCAAAAGGAACGTTTTGACCTCAATGAGGCAATCAATGAAGTGATGGTTTTGGCGCGAAGTGTCGTTGCCAAGAATGGAGTCGTAGTGGAGAGGCCTCTTTCGGAGGGTTTGCTTCCTGTCGAGGGGGATCGCGTTCAGTTGCAACAAGTAGTCCTGAACCTGATCCTGAATGCGGTCGAAGCAATGGGCTCGGTTCAGGGGGGCCCACGGGAGCTAGCGATCAGCACCGAGCAAAGCCAGACGAGGGGTGTAGTCGTGGCGATACGCGATTCCGGGCCGGGCGTCGATCCCGAAAATCTCGCACGCGTTTTCGATGCGTTCTATACTACTAAGTCGAGCGGAATGGGGATGGGGCTGGCAATCTGCCGGTCCATCATCGACGCTCACGGGGGGCGGCTGTGGGTTGAGCCCAATGGGCCTCAGGGCGCGTTATTTCAGTTTACCCTGCCGACCGCGGGGGGCTATGAGTCCGCGCCAAATGCGAAAGCTTTGTGAAGGCACTGCATCAGGCGCATTTCATCAATTGGCTTGCCAAGGTAGCAGACGACCCCATCATGGCGGGCGCGGGCCCGGTCCATGTCGTTGGCGTAAGCGGTCACCAAAATTGTTGGGATAGCGTGGCCTGCATCGATGAGCGTTCTGTGGAGCTCAAGCCCGCTCATATCTGGCATTTGGACATCCGCGATCAAGCAGGTCGTTTCAAGGAGACGAGGTGACGCAAGGAAACCTGCCGCGGAAGAGAAACCCTCGACCGAATAGCCCAACGACCTCATGAGCCTTTTCATGGACTCGCAGAAGAATTGATCGTCTTCGACAACCGAGACCAATGGTGGCTTCGACATACGGCCTCCAGCGGGATCCGCCAACGAGCAAGCGCCCGTTTGCGAATTTCTCAACCTGCGCCAAACACCGCCAACATAGCAATGTCACAGGCCGTAAATTTTGGTCTATGTTGAACATCTGTGATCCTGAAGCCAACCTTAGCAGACCTAAACTTTGGTTTATGCAGCGCGTCTCATCTGGCTGAGAATAGGCCTGTTCATATCAGCAGAGCGGGATTAGTCTGTGCTGCGAGCCCCTCCATTCTCATGACGGCAATAAGACTCATCTCGCCAATTCCTTGATCGTGAATAGCTGGGATGCCTGACGCAAAATCTACCGTCTTGATCATTGACGACGATCCGGAGCTTCGCGCCTCGCTTGGGCGTCTGTTGCGATCGCTCGATCTCGAGCCTCGGCTGTTTGCGTCTGTTTCCGACTTTCTCCAGTCGAATCTGCCGGACGGCCCCGCCTGCCTGGTGCTCGATGTCAGATTGCCCGGGCAAAGTGGGCTTGATTTTCAGCGCGAGCTCATCACGGGGAGCAGGCAATTTCCAATCATCTTTATCACTGGGCATGGGGACATACCCATGTCAGTGCAAGCAATGAAGGGCGGCGCTATCGAATTCCTAACGAAGCCCTTCCGCGATCAGGAGTTGCTTGACGCGATTCAGCTTGGCCTCTCTCGTGACCGCGCCCGGCTGGCGGATGAAAAAGCGTTATCGAGCCTCAAGGAGCGCTTCGGGTCGCTGAGCCCTAGGGAGCGCGAGATCATGATCCAGGTCGCACGCGGCCGCCTTAGCAAACAAATTGCGGGCGATATCGGGATCGCCGAGGCAACTGTGAAAGTTCACCGTAGCAGGGCGATGCGGAAGATGAACGCCCATTCTCTTCCCGAGTTAGGTCGAATGGCCGACAAGCTCCAACTGCTGCTCGCGAAGCCGCAACTCTCTTGAGCCGCCATGTCAGTCTACGTGGTTGCCTTGTAGACCGCCGAATGCCTGCCAGCTAAAGCTGCGTCCGCTTTGCATCGCTTGGGTGCGCCGCGGTTCTGGAACATGAACTCAATTAAGCCTTCCAAATAGGTTCGGAATGGACACCAACTCTACGTAAAAATTTGAGTATCTCATTCGCAGCGGTTTCTAAGCCAAGGTTCAGCACGACGAAACCTTTGCAGCATTAGGCACGACCAGCGTGCAATAGATCGCAGCGATCCAAAATCGTCAAATTGGGTCAGTAGATCACAGCGGATCGGATTGGTTGTCGCTATCTCCGCGGTGCGAATTGAGAAGTCCTTTCTAATCCGGCTTGGGACTATGGATCCGCCATTTCGCTGCGTTCGCACTTTGGCGAGAGGAGGCCGCAATGGGCTTGTCGGCATTACTGCTGTCGCGGTTGCAATTCGCCTTCACCGTCTCTTTCCACATCATATTTCCATCTTTCACGATCGGATTGGCGGCGTGGCTGACCACGATCGCGGCTCTCCACCTGGGCCCGCGTACCGGATCATCTTCGATTTCTGGCTCAAAATTTTCGGCGTCGCCTTTGGTCTCGGCGTCGTCTCCGGCATCGTGATGGCTTTCGAGTTCGGTACCAATTGGGGCGAGCTCTCGCGCGCGCGTATCGGGGCCGAGACAAGGGCCGCTCCTCACCTATGAGACCTTCACAGCCTTTGCGCTCGAGCGGCCTTACCTTTTGGTCTTCCCGGCTATCGGCGTCGCGGCGGCGATCCTTCTGGGCAAAAGCATCCAGAAGCGGAGCGACCAGGCGCCTTTCCGCCTTGTCGCCATCTTCTTCGTCGTCGCTTTCGGCACGCCCGCCGTATCTATCTGGCCGCACATGATCCCCTTCTCAATCACGATCAAGGATGCGGCCGCTCCACGTTCGAGCCTCGCGTTCATGTTTTGGGGCGCCGGTCTCTTCGTGTTCCCGCTGACGTTGCTCTACACGGCGACCAATTACAGGGTGTTCAGAGGCAGAATCCGGCCAGAGGCCGATCACGCTCATTGATGGCAACAGAAAAGGCACAGCACATGACTAAACGAGTGGCTGATGTACTGATCGAGACGCTCGAGGCTGCCGGCGTGAAGACCTGCTATGGTATCGTCGGCGACACGCTGAACCAGATCGCGCACGCCATTGATCGTAGCGAGATCGATTGGGTCCATATGCGGCATGAGGAAGCCGGCGCCTTCGCGGCGCAGGCCGAGGCGCAACTCACTGGCCGTCTGACGGCCTGCGCGGGCAGTTGCGGCCCGGGCAGCCTGCATTTCATCAATGGCCTCTATGAGGCCAACCGCAATCGAGCTCCGGTCATCCTGATCGCAACTCAGATCATACGGCAGGATCTTGGATTCGAATCGATCCAGGAGATCGATTTCAATCACGTGTACCAGGGCTGTAGCGTTTTTTGCGAGATGATTCTAACGCCCGAGCAGGCGCGCCGCAAAGCGGTCGCGGCCTGCCAGGCAGCCCTGACACGACGAGGCGTCGCCGTCCTGGTCGTGCCGGCGGACATCGCTCACGCCGCCGCGAGTGACGAACTACCCTATGCCGTACATGCGTCACGCCCGCTCATTCGCCCGAGCGACGCAGATCTCGATGCGATCGCCGCCGTGCTTAACCGGAGCAAGTCGATCACGATCTATGCCGGCGCGGGCTGCGCCGGCGCGCATGATGAAGTCGTCGCCACAGCTTCGCGATTGCAGGCGCCGATGGCGCATACGTCGCGCGGCAAGGATTTCGTCGAATACGATAACCCTTACAATGTCGGCATGACGGGTATCATCGGCGGGTCCGCAGGCTATCACGCTGTTCTGGACTGCGACGTGTTGCTGCTGCTCGGCGCCGATTTCGCCTGGCCCCAATTCTATCCGAACAAGGCCACCATCATTCAGATCGACGAAAATCCAACGCATCTCGGGCGGCGACATCCTGTAGCGATCGGAGTGGTAGGCGACATCAAGACGACCTTGCATGCTTTGCTGCCGCGCATTCAGCAACATGAGGAGAACGCGTTTCTGGTACGCCATGTTGAGAGGCATGAGAAGGATATGGCGGCGGCGAAAGCCGAGAGCGCATCCGGCTCGGACGCGATTTCCGGCACTTACCTCACCAAAATCATCAACCAGCACGCCGACCAAGACGCCTTGTTCACCGGCGACGACGGGACTGCATTGGTTTGGATGCTTCGCCACATCGAAACCGGCGGCAGACGCCGTACCTTCGGCAGCCTGCTCCACGGCACGATGGCGAGCGGTATGTCCTCGGCGCTTGGACTGCAAAAATGCCAGCCAGGGCGGCAGGTCGTCTGTCTCGCGGGCGACGGCGGCTTCGCCATGCTGCTCGGCGAACTCATGACAGCGGTCCAGGAAAATTTGCCGATCAAGATCGCCGTCTACGACAACGGAAAGCTCGGCTTCATCGACATCGAACAGAAGGCGGCCGGCCTGATTCCTCTCTTTACGGATTTGAAAAATCCCAACTTCGGCGAAGTGGCGAAGGCGATGGGTCTTTGGGGACATCAAGTCACGAAGGCCGGGGAGCTCGAGGATTCCGTGCGGACCTGGCTCGCGCAGCCCGGCCCTGCGGTGCTTGATGTGAAGGTGAAACCGATGCAATTGGTGACGCCTCCCTCGCCTTTTGTTTCGCCGGAAGCCGTTGTGGGGATGGCGGTCTACACCGCCAAAGCGATGCTGCAAGGCAAGGGCCACGACGTCTGGGAAATGGTGGTGGAGAATATCCCCTGATCACCGCACGAGACTCAACGGCCGTCGATAGCGTCCTCGTTTTGAACTGAAGGAAGAGTGACATGGCAAGTTCAACAGCAGCACCACCTGTCCTCGCGGCAAGCAAAGCGGAGAAGCAGGTCCCCCAACGCCGAATAGCGATGTTTATCAGCTCGTGGACGGTTGACCGCCGAGGAAAAGGCGATCGTCAAGAATGTGTGCACATCCATGGAAATTGAGGTCCAGCCGGTCATCAATCAATGCTGATCAGGCGATGCGTTTCCATTCGTCCAAGAGGTCGGGGCTGAACTGGACGAGATCCGGCTAGGGCTGCTCGATTGCGCATCAAGTTCCAGAACTCGCCTGTTAAAAAAGCGGAATGCCCGAGCTTGAACGAGCGCGCTAGGTGATCCTGCTCTTGGGTGGCCACCAACCCGGCTCACCCAGGACCGCTAGAATTCAGCGACGCCACTGTCGCAAGATAAAGTATAGACAGCGACATTTGCAGCGCTCACATTCGTGCAATTTCAAGCTGAAAATGGACTGAATGAGCGATTGGAGATCCTCCGCCATGGCCGTAGTGAGCGACCCGCTCGCCGGAGGCTTCCTCGTCATCGCCATTGGAGTTCTCGTCAGTCGACTGCTGTTCGGGCATCATCCGACTTGGCGCGCCGTCGCACGCGTCGGCTTTCTCGCGCTGCTCACCGCGCTGCTGCTGCACGGAGGGATCGTTCCCTACCAGCCGCTGCAGCCTACGGGTGTGCCGCTTCGCGACGCGATCGACGGTATCCTGAAGGTCGCCTGGTGGCTCTGGGCGGCTTGGTTTCTGGTCGCATTGATCGACCGGTTCGTGGTAGTCGAACGCCGTCCTCGCGAAGGCAAGCTGGTTCGCGATCTTCTGACCGCGTTGATCTACCTCGCGGCCGTATTCGCAATCATCGCCTACGTGTTCGATCTGCCTGTCCAGGGCCTGCTCGCCACTTCGGGGGCGATTGCCATCATCCTCGGGCTTGCGCTTCAGAGCACGCTGAGCGACGTGTTCTCTGGTCTCGTCCTCAATTTCAGCCGACCCTTTCGCCCTGGCGATCAGGTCAACATCGACGGCAGCACCGAAGGCCAAGTCGTCGAGATGAACTGGCGGGCGACACATATCCTCACGGGGCGTCGCGATCTCGCAATCCTGCCGAACAGCACGATCGCCAAATCGAAGATCGTAAACCTGAACTTCCCATCGGGAATTCACGGCATCGTCGTGACGGTCCGGCTCACCTGTTCGCCTGCTGTAGGCAAAGCTTTGCTGGATATCGCGCTCCTGAATGGGAAGGCTATCCTGGCCGCGCCTCGGCCAGGCATCCGGGTCGTATCGATCGACGAAGGGCAGTCGGAGTTCGAGGTGACCGTCTTCGTCGACGGGTTGGGGGAGACGACGGGCGTCCAGAACGAACTCTTCGATCTCGTCTATCGGCATTCCGCGGCTTCCGGCATTCGTCTCGCTCCATCAGGGGACCGGCCGGTTTGGTCGCAGCAGAATGTCACCCCCATGGCACGAAGCGGTCCGGCAAGACTGCTCGACATCGTGCCGATCCTCGCGTCTCTTCCGCCCGAGGAGCGAGCCGCGATCGCAGCGAAGCTCAAACCGGCATCGTACGACACGAGCGACGTGGTGGTCGAGCAAGGGACCGTGCTGCAATCGCTGTATTTCGTCGGCCGCGGGGTGCTGTCGGTGACCCGCGGCAATCACGGTGCGGAAACGGAGGTACTTCGTTTTGGACCCGGCGATCACTTCGGCGAAACCGGGTTGCTCACCGGCGAGCCCACCACATCCACCATCACCGCGCTAGCGCCTTCGGTCGTGTATGAGCTCGCGAAGACCGATCTTACGCCCATTCTCGAAGCAAACCCGCAGCTTGCTCGAGAGCTCAGCCTTGTTCTCGCGGAGCGGCAAGCGGCCGGGCGAGCGCTCACGGCCGCCGGGGTCGACCGCGGCGACCCAAATGGCGGGCTGAGCAACTGGTTTCTGGATCGCATACATCGGTTTCTCGAGATCGAGGCGTCGAACTGAGCATGCACGTGCGTCCTAGCAATCGAGCAGGGAGGGCTTCAGATGATCGGCATCGACGAGGACAGCACGAACCCGTCCGTCCAGGGGCAGCCGGCGCGGCCGGCCGATAGCGAAGCCGTCGCCACGCCTCGACCCGCGGACTACGCGCCGGCGACGAAGCCGGCTCCGCCCAAGGTTGCGCGAGCACCTGCGATCATCGTCAGCGTCATCATCGCTGCGATCGTCGGCTTGTCGCTTTGGTATCTCGTGCAACCGCAGCCACTTATCATTCAAGGCGAGGCCGACGCGACGCGCATTGACATCGCGGCGCGCGTCGATGGCAGGGTCGGTCGGCGCCCGGTGGAGCGCGGTGACAACGTCGCCGCCGGCCAGCTGCTGTTTCAAATCGACAACCCTGAGCTCGTGACGAAGCTGCATGAGGCGCAGGCCGGCCTAGCCGTTGCAACGGCGCAGCTCGCCAATGTCGAAGCGGGCACGCGCGCCGAGGTGATCGCGCAGCGCAAAGCTGCAGTCGACAGCGCCGCGGCCAATCTTACGCTCGCGGAACGGACTTATGATCGCGTTAAGGAACTGGCGGGCTCCGGCAACGCACCGATCCAGCGTCTCGATGAGACTACCAATTCGCTCCAGGTCGCGCAGCGCAGCTTGGACCAAGCGAAATCGGCCTATGAGGCGGCGGTGAACGGTTACACTGCCGAGGAGCGCGGCATCGCCCGCGCCAATGTCACGAAAGCGGAGGCGACGATCGGCACCACCAAGGCGCAGGTCGACGAGCTCGTGGTCAGCGCGCCGATCGCGGCGCAGGTCTACCAGATCGGCGCCGAGCTCGGCGAATATGTCTCACCCGGCGTGCCGCTGCTGTCGCTTGTCGATCTGAACGATGTGTGGCTGCGCTTCGATCTGCGCGAGGATCTCGCCAAGGGCTTGAAAATCGGAGACAGCTTCCAGATGCGGGTGCCCGCGCTCGGGGACAGGATGATCACGGCGCAGATCAAGGTGATCGCCGCGAAGGGTGAATATGCGGGATGGCGCGCCACGCGCGCGACTGGCGATTTCGACCTGCGGACCTTCGAGATTAGAGCCTATCCGATGACACGCGTGCTGGAGCTACGGCCAGGCATGAGCGTCTATGCCAGCTGGCCGGGAGACCGCCGATGAAGAGGCCAGCGCAACCGGGAATCCTTCTTGTCGCCACGCGCGAACTGCGCTGGATGCGGCGCGACCGCTTGGCGCTATTCTTGGCGATCGGAGTGCCGATCATTGCCTTCGTCATCCTGGCTGCGACCTTCAGCAATCCCGTGGTGCGCAATCTGAGGGTCAGCATTGTCGATGCCGACCGCTCGCCGACGTCGCTGATCTATGTGCAGGCGGTGGCGTCGGCCCCCGGAGTGAGCGTCGCCGAGCGGTCTGGCGACATGACGAGCGCGATGCACGCCATACGCAACGGCGATGCCATCGCCGCGATCTACATCCCCGAGCATTTCGAGCGCGACCTCATCGACCGCAAGCGCCCACAGATTGTCGTCCTCTACAACAGGCAGTATTTCTCGCCGGGCAACAGTGCGTCCGCGGCTATCTCCAGCGCGCTCGCGGCGGCCATGGCGACGCTGCCAGCCACCTCGCCTGCGGCCGGGAAATCCTTCTCTCCCGGTTCGCTCGTGGTCGAGGAATATGTGCTCACCAATCCAGCGCTGAATTATGCGCAATTCCTGCTGCGCGCGATCCTGCCGCACGTTCTCCACGTCATCGTCGCGATCGCAGCTGGCTACGCGGTCGGCTCCGAGTTCTCGCGGCGAAGCTGGCGCGCCTGGCTGCGCGCTGCCGGCGGCAGCCCGTTGGCTGCGCTTGTCGGCAAGCTGGCTCCACTCTTCGGCATATTCATTCTGATGATGGTCGTCGACGCCGGCATCATCCACGGCCGCTTCGGGGTGACGTTCCGTGGTAATTCTGTGATTACGGGGGCGGCGGCCTGCCTCCTCATCATCGCCTATCTCTCGCTTGGGAGCTTTTTCCAGCTCCTGGTCCGCAACCTCGCGACCGGCCTGAGCCTCACCGCCATCATCTGCAATCCGGCCTTCGGTTTCGCCGGGGTCGGTTTCCCGCTGATCGCAATGGGCGGCTTCGCGCGCATCTGGGGCGCCATGCTCCCGCTACGCTGGTATATGCAGATCCTCTTCGATCAAGCGGTGCGCGGACTGCCCCCGTCGTCGTCCGCCCAGCCCTTCATGGTGCTCGGCGGCCTCGCCCTTCTATTCTTTGGGCTCGGCTGGCTGCGACTGCGCGCCCTCGCCAGCACGGCGTCGCCCCCTAACCCCAAGGAGGCCCTTGCCGTGCCCCTGGCACCTTGGCCCGGCATTGGCACGGCGATGGTCACCGAAATGCGGGGCATGCTCAACGACAAAGGCGTCTTCGGGCTGATCGTGCTCGCACCTATAGTCTATGGTGCCCTGTACCCGCAGCCTTATCTTGGCCAGGTACTGCGCCACATACCCGTCGCGGTGGTTGATCAGGACCATACCGAGCTCAGCCGCAACTTGGTGCAGACGCTCAATGCCGATGAAGCGACCGAAGTCGCTGTACGCACGGGCACGCTCGCAGAGGCTCAGGCCGCCCTCGATCGACGGCAGGTCTTTGCCATCCTGGGAATCCCTCAGGACACGGAGAAGGAAGTCCTCAAAGGCAACCCGGCGCGGCTGGCGGCCTATGTCGATTCCGCCTATTTCCTTCTCTACAACCGCATGCTCCAGGGGATTACAGAAGCTAGCGAAGCGGTCAATTTCGACATCGCCTCTCGCGGGGCGCGTGCGGATGGCAGTCTCGCCCAGGCGGCTCTCACCCGGAGTTCGCCGGCGGAGGTTGTTACGGAGCCTCTCTTCAATCCTACAGGAGGCTATGCGAGCTACGTGGTGCCGGCCGCCTTTGTGTTGATCCTGCAGCAAACGCTGCTCCTGGGAGTGGCAACCATGGGCGGGGTGTCGTCCGAGCAAAGGCGGCGGCGGGATCGCGAGGGCATGCGTAGCATGGTCGGGCAAGCGCTCGCGCATCTGTGCCTCGCCTTGCCTGGACTCGCGCTCTACCTGATCATCTTGCCACGGGTCTACGGCTTCTCGACCTTGGGCAACCCGCTCGACTTGTTCGCGATGGCCATCCCCTTCGTCCTATCAGTGAGCTTCCTCGCCCAATTCGTCAGCCTGTGGTTCAATCGGCGGGAGACAGCGGTGCTCCTGTTCATCGCTGCAAGTCTCCCCCTCTTCTTCACGGTCGGCGTCTCCTGGCCCGTTGAGGCCATCCCCGATGTCATTCGCGAGGCCAGCCGTGCGTTTCCGAGCACCTCAGCGATCGATGGTCTGGTGCGCATCAACCAGATGGGAGCGAGTCTCCAGGACGTCTCGCGCGACTGGTCGTTTCTCTGGCTTTTAACTGCCGTCTACGGTGTCCTCGCCATGAGCGCCGCCTCGCTGTTTCGCAGACGGGAAGCCAGCCATGGCCGGTAGCTTGAGCATCCGGCGCGTCGGACTGCTTGTCGCCATCGTTGTAACCAGCGCGGCTGGGATCATCGTCTATCGCTCACGGACAGCAGACTCGTCGATCGGGTCTATCCTGGGTGTCGTGCACAAGACCGAAATCCGCATCGCTCCCGAAGCAAGCGGCCGATTGATTGAGATTAAGGTCAAGGCTGGAGATCAGGTCCACAAAGGAGACGTGCTGGCCGTATTGAGCAGCCCTGAACTGACCGCCTCGCTCGCGGAGGCCGGGGCGAGCGCTGCCAGCGCCAGGGCCGATCAGGCCAATGTCGATGCTGGCGTGCGCAAGGAGGAAGTTGATAGCGCAGCGCAAATTGCTCGCATCGCGGAAGCCAACCTCCTTTTCGCTCAACAGCAGCAAACGCGCGCGGTCATCCTTGCCGCAAGGGACTTCGCCAGCAAGCAACAGCTCGATGAGAGCACTACGGCGCTCAGCAAGGCGCAAGCCAGCCTCGATCTCGCTCGGGCCACGTATGCGGAGGATCAGGTGGGACCCACCAAGGAGGAGCGCGCTATCGCCGCTGCCCAGGTCGCACTCGCCGATGCGACCGTCGCCGATCTCAAGGCCAAGCTCGCAAAGACGACACTCGTCGCGCCCACGGATGGTGTGATCGGACTAATCGTTACCGAGCTCGGTGAGGCGATCAATGCGGGACAGGCCGTGATGACTCTAGATGCAGGGCAACAACGCTGGTTCACCTTCACCATCCGAGAAGACCGGCTCCAAGGCATCACCGTGGGGGCAATACTCGCCCTGAGAACGGCCAATGGGTACCCCATCGCCGCGCGCGTCACCGAGCTGCGGCCTCTCGGTGAATTCGCGGTCTGGCGCGCGGCGCGCGCGGTCGGTGACCACGACGTCAATAGCTTCCTCGTCCGCGCCGACCCTATCAGCGAGGCTACCGGTGCGGAGCCGGGAATGACCGTCTGGGTGGAGCGCAGGGACGGTGCTTCGCGATAGGCCATGCCTCGTCCCTTGTCACGTTGGAGGCGTGGCGACGAATTATTTCAGGAGCCCGCCACTTGCGTGATGAGTGCGTCCGGCTCCCGAGTGCATGGCGATCACCTCTGGATGCCGCGGACTAGTCGGACAGCTGTTTCATTCTAACCTCAAGCGCGCCGGAGGCATCGATTACACCGTACATCACAGTTGCCGCGCCGATATCGCCAATAACGCCGTGACGCGATCAACCGCCTTACCGCCGAAAATCCCAAGTTCCTCGTTCAACGTCTGACTCTCGTGAGCTGCCGGAGCCGACCGAGCGACACAAAAGGAAGTCGCGAGATGGGTACTGTACCCACTCGTTTCGGAGTACTCAATCTTGTGCCGATAAGGAAAGCAATAGTCCGTTTTAGCAACTCGTTGATCTCGAACTAAGGCTTTACGGTTGGAGCCGATCTAGTGGTCGAGCCCGGAGTAATAACAAGCGTTCCATTTGGGTGACCGCTTCGTAGGGGTGGCTCGTTTCCTCACCACCACTCTTGCTGCGCCCGAGGCGCTCCATTTGGGAGCTCGTCTCTCGGCGACCAATAGTTTTGTTGCGGAGAGAAAGATGGCAACGACGATCAGCAGCGCGAGCGGCCCGTTGACTCTAACCACGGCCGACAATCCCCTTTTCATCACCGGCACGGGCGCCGTGACCACGACGAATTCGGGGACAGACGCCATCTACGGCGGAGCCGCTGCCACCTGGACCGATTACCAATGCTGGCGCGGTTTCGTCCTCCGCAGGCGACGGCATCGTTCTCGAAGATGGGGGCAGCGTCACCAATAATTCGACCGGAACCATCAGGGGCGATCAGTATGGAATTGTCTTCAACGCCGGTCCCGGCTCCGTTACGAACAGCGGAAGCATCTCCTCCGCTTTGGGAGCCGATTCCGTAGCCGTTGATCTCGGGGATGGCGGCAGCATTACCAATCTCGCAGGTGGAACGATCGCCGGCGGCAACGTTTTCATCAGAGGCACCGTGGGGACGATTACGAATTCAGGCATCATCGCAACGGACGCCGAGGATGGCGTGTTGCTGGCCGCGGGCGGCAGCGTGACGAATAATGCGGGCGGCTCGATCTCGAACACCGATAACGCCGGGGTCGGGGTGTTCGTCGAGGTTGCCTCGGGCATGGTCACGAATGCGGGCAGCATTTCGGCCCTCGGGGGCGACGGTGTTTTGCTCCTTGAAGGCGGCAGCGTCTCGAACGCTGCGTCGGGATCCATCACCGGACAGCCTGCCGGCATCTTCATCAAAAATCAGACCGGGACGGTCACCAATGCCGGCCATATTTCGGGGACAGGGGCGCAAGGCACCGGCGTCTATCTGCAAAACAACGGCATCCTAACGAACGCTTCGACTGGGATCATCGTAGGCCAGAAATTCGGCGCCTTCATCGAGGGGGGTTTCGGCACCCTCAGCAATGCCGGCCAAATTTCGGGGGCTACCTACGACGGCGTCGTTCTGGGGATGGGCGGCGTGGTGACCAACGCCGCGGGCGCTTCGATTTCGGGCGCCAATGCCGGCCTTTATATCAAATACCGCGCCGCCGGCACGGTCACGAACAGCGGCGCCATCACGGGGACTGGGACGGGCAGCGCAGGCGTCGAGCTCGCCGACGGCGGCAGCGTCGCGAACAATTTAACGGGCTCGATCACGGGCATTTCCTTCGGCGTCTTCATCACCGGAGCTTCCGGCACGGTGTCAAATGCTGGCGCGATATCCGGCGCGACGTATGCGCTCGATTTTGCGGGCAGCGGGACCAATCGGCTGATCGTCGATCCGGGCGCACAATTCATCGGCAAGGTGACCGCCAATAGCACCGCCGCGAACACAATCGAGCTTGCAAACGGCACCGGCTCGATCGGCGGACTCGGCGGAGTGGGATCCGCCTTCACGAATTTCCAGACACTGGCGGTCGATGCCGGCGGCAATTGGACCCTCACGGGCGCCAACACGACCGGTTCGGTGCTCGATGCGGGCGTGCTCGACATTGCCGGGACACTCAACAACTCGGCTGCGATCACGTTCCAAGGCAGCAGCCAAGTGCTGATCGACAACGCGGCGACCTTCGGCAGCAATGTCGGGAGCCCGTCCTATGTGGGACCGCTGCTAGAAAATTTCCTCGGCGGTGATGAGATCGACTTGAAGAACATATCCTCGGCGAACGTGAGTTTGAACTACAACGCCACGACGGGGTTGCTGCAAATAACCAATGGCGCGAGCCAGGTGGCTACGCTGGACTTCCAGAACTCTAGCTTAGGAAGTGGTTCATTTGATGCGACCAGCGACGGGGGGATCGGCACCTTGATAACACTGGGTGGCGTCAGTCCTCCCCCTCCGCAGCCGCCTTCGTTGCCTCCGCCTCCGCCTCCCGGCCCTTTCTCCTCCGGTAGCTGGCTCTCCCGTTGGCGCTACCGTTGACTGGCAGGACGGCAGTGGTGGCATACTCGCTACCTGGGCCATGAACGGGCCGCAGATCGCATCCTCTAGCGAGATCACGTTTCAAGGCAGCCTCGCGCAGCCTAATTCCACCTGGAGCGTTGCCGGGGTCGGCGATTTCAACGGAGACGGCCACACCGACCTTTTGTGGCGCAACCAGAACGGCACACTCGTCGATTGGACCATGAACGGTTCCCAGATCACTTCCTCGCAAGCGCTTAGTTTCGGGGGCAGCGCAGCCACGCCCGACAGTTCCTGGAGTGTCGCCGGCATCGGCGATTTCAATGGGGACGGCAAATCCGACATCTTGTGGCGCAACAGCAACGGCTCGCTCATCGACTGGACGATGAACGGCTCGCAAGTGACAGCCTCTCAGCAGGTCACCTTGGGAGGCAGCGCGGCCACGCCCGACAGTTCCTGGAGTGTCGCCGGCATCGGCGATTTCAATGGAGACAACAAATCCGACATTCTCTGGCGCAATAGCAATGGCTCGCTTATCGATTGGACAATGAATGGGTCGCAAATCACCTCGAGCCAGACGCTGACGCTCGGAGGCTCGGCCGTAACGCCTGACTCGAGCTGGAGCATCGCGGGGATCGGCGATTTCAATGGAGACAACAAATCCGACATTCTGTGGCGCAACACCAGCGGCTCGCTCATCGACTGGACGATGAACGGGTCGCAGGTCGCGAGTGCACAGCAGGTCACCTTCGGGGGCAGCCCCGTGTCGCTCGATGCGTCCTGGCAGATCGCGCAAATCGGTGACTTTAACGGGAATGGCACCTCTGACATTCTGTTGCGCAACACCAATGGCGCGATGGAGGAGTGGAGCATGAATGGCGCGCAGATCGCCTCGGCATCACAGGTAACACTCCAAGGCGGCCCGGCGACGCCACCCAACACCTGGAACACGCTTGCCAAGCCCACCGACTTCGTTTGAGGCTGGGGCGAGAAAATATCGGGGTTCGCGGCCAACCGAGCGCGCCCCACCCACACTCCATTTACGCGAGTGGTTTCGCAGCGCAAATTCGCGTTAGAATATGTCGCCGAACGTGTCTTTCACTGCCAACCAGTGCCGCGCCGCGCGCTCCCTACTAGGGTGGTCGCAAGAGCGTCTTGCCCGAGAAAGCCGGGTCTCGACCCGGACAATCGCCGGCTTCGAAATCGGCCACGCCCTGCCGCCTCTTGATCGCACGCTTTTCGATATTCGCCGCGCTCTGGAGGCCGGCGGCGTCGAGTTTGTGAATGGCAAGCGCCCCCGTGCTCGCCTAGGGAATCACGCCAAATTACTTGCGGAACTTACGGCCGTGGCAGAGAGTGAGAAGTCGCCGCTTGATTTGACGCTCAAAATAGATGAACTCTTTTCAAAGCACGTTGAGCGCATCCTACAAATCGAGCGCCGCCTCTATTTGAAACAACTTACGTTCCGGCTTGAAAGGAACGCTCATACCGTACCGGCCCAAGTGCGCCCCGCGCTTGAGCGGCTGCTGGAATTGGCACGTCGGCGAAGAGTGACTTAAAGCTAGCTTCTGAATTGGAGGCCAGCAACAGTTCCGGTGAGTGGGCGCTTTTCGGATAAGCGGAGCTGATACACGGCGTCGCACAATACTAGCCGACCTGAACGCGGCCCCGCCGGATGGGCCCAGCGAAGGCCGCTCCCCGCACAGGACTTTGGCAAGGACCGCGCGGGCACGGAGAAAGATAACGCAAAGGACAATGCCCCCGCAACGGCGACCGAAGAAGACAGGAACCTTTCATGGCTCATCGGGATTGCATGTTCGCTCCGAAGTGTGGCAACTGAAGCGCCCCGCCCGCAGTTGCGGGGCTTTTTCTTTTCTCTCCATCCCTCACTTATGCTGACGACATGCAAGAGCGTGATTCCGCCCGGTCAAAGGCCTTCCTCAAGGCTCACGTTCGGGTGGGTAAACTACCAAAGATGGAATGCGTGGTGCGCGACATCTCACTGGGCGGCGCGCGCATCGAGGTCGATGAGACCTTCGCCCTCCCGACAGAATTTGCGCTTGAGATTCCGCAGCGCGGGGCGATGCTCCTGTGCGAGCTCCAGTGGAGGAACGGCGACGCGGTCGGCGTTAAGTTCCTGGATCGCCAAGCCCCTCACGCGCCTACGATCGAAGAAGTAGAAGAGCTTCGACGTGAAAACGCTCGACTGCGCCAGGAAATCGCTCGCCTCACGGCACGCGTCCAGGAGCTCATCGGGGGGCGTTAGGTCACAGCCAAGACCTGCGCATCGCAGGAAGCATGAAAGCGGCCCCGCCGGACGGGCCCGACGGGGCCGCACGCCGCGGTCAGGGATAGGGGACAAACCTAGACCGCGACAGGCGAGGCTTACCACCCGCACCGGTGCACGAGCCATTAGCGCGATGGCACTGCCACCGCTGGGCCGACCGTGCGGCAGCCGCGCGGTGTGGCACTCTTGCCTCTTGCCCCATTCTCCAATTTTCCTCTCGCCCCGCCCTCAAAGGCGGGGCTTTTTATTAAAAAAAGAACCTCCCAACCCTGACCGTTTCGATCCCACCAGCGTTAAGCTTGGTGGAAGCGATGCAGCGTTGGCGCGTATCATGCCGAAAAAGCCCCAGAACAGTCCGCACGAAAGCACCCTTGGCCCCTTCGCCAAGGCATTGAGCGAGATCGGCCCCGAGGAGTCTGCCGCGCCTGAGCCAGAAGAGCCGGGGAACAGCGGTGATGGGGATGCCGGTCCAGAAGCGAATCCGCCCGAAGATGGCGAAACGCCGCCGGAAAGCTAAAAGCTCGGATTATCGAGCCTTGCTGGAGGGCCAGGGTCCTTCTGCTCACCATCGTTGAGCGTGTCGGTCAATTCGGGCGTGTCTTTTTTGTTCGGCTGCCATTTCTTGTCGACGCCGCTCGAGATGTCGCCATCGACCTCTCTCAACCATTTTGAAAATTCGGAGCTGATCGGATGCTTGCATATTGACTTGTCGGCCATGACGCTTGCTCCATTGCCTTGCAGGGCGGGAGCGCTATAGCGTCTCTCAGGCGCCGGTGCCTCGGGACGTGCAGGCCGACAATGGATTCACCGTAGGCCGATTCTCCGCCCGCACAAGGATATTCTCTTTGTCGGACGCGCCGCCTCGCAAGAGCGGGGCTTTTCTTACGCCGCGGCGCTCGTGAAAGATTGGCTCTCAGAATGGAAGTGAAGGCCTCGATCATCCCGGTCGATGACTTCTGCCGCTGCGACCAATTGCGAAAGTATCGCGCGGCGAATGGGGCGATTGGGACTAACGGGTTCTGAGCATCGTTATCCGACTGCGGCGCCCACGTGGGAGCGCTGCCGCCGCTAAGGATTGTCTCTCTGAATAAGCTTTGCGGTTCTCCGCTTGCCACCTGACCTAGAATCAACGCCATGCCAGGGTCTCTGGCCCTCCGGCTCGCCTGCCGACTTCTCGATTTCGCGCGCCCAAGCCTCGTAGGTCTCCGCAACCCCGAGAACGGTCCTTCGAAGGTCGAACCGATCGATGGCCTTCAGGCGAGCGCGGATGCGTGCTGCCTTTGCGCGATATTGCTCTGCAATCCCCTTGCCCCTCATCCCCGCCACCTCCCCGTGACAAGGTCACATTAGGGGCGCTCAGTGCTGGAACACAAGCCATTTGTCGCAATTGATCATTTCCTCAGTGCACCGATCAGGAAGAATAGAGGCAAGCAGATGTCGTCAATTCGACATCTGCTCCACGCCGAACGCCCAAGGAAGGCGTAGGTCCCAAATTCATTGGGACGCGAACTCATAAACGCACAGCCACAGCCAGCACTACACGCGGTGAAGGCGACGCCAACGGCCAGGGCTGTAACCCTCGCTCCTGGAAAATACGCGCGTGAAATGGCTTTGGTCTACAAAGCCACAAAGCTGAGCAATGTCGGCGAGCTCGCAGCGTGGGTCCTTTAGGAGTTCTTTGGCGCGGTCGACGCGCGCTTTGGTCAGCCATTTGTAAGGCGGAACGCCCGTCGATCGTTTGAACGCCCGCGCAAAGTAACCACTGGATAGTCCACACTCATGCGCGACCTCCACGATCGAAGGATCGTGCGCCAAATTGACATTAATGAAGTCACGGGCGCGTTGCAGCTGCCACGCCGCAAGCCCGCCCCGGACGTTCCGTTCCCCGATCGGGACGCCGCCATAAGCGCGCACGATGTGAGCGAAAAAAGCGAGCGCGATACAGTCGGAAAACATTGCGGTTCGGTCGCCCGGTTGCTCCATCGCGCCGGCGAGCGCTTGCGCCAGACCGAACATGACCAAATCGCGGTCACCGAAATTCGGCGCGTAAAGCCCTTTCACCCGGCGAATTCCGGCTTCATTGGCCATCTCGTCGAGCGCAGTTTGCGGGATGTAAAAGCGAAGCGAATCGAAAGAGATATCCAAACCGACGACCGGATTGTCGCCTAGGTCAACCAGCTGTGCATCGCCGAGGCGCAGCTCGGGCACTTCTCTGCGCCGCCCTGCCGTCCATAAGTTCGAGAAAAACGGCACCGCTAACGGAACATGGAATGCAAAAGCTTCTTCCGGTGGCACGGCCAGCGAACGGCCATGCACCGGACGACTGCTCCGCATGCGCGAAAAACCGACGCGTGCTTTCGAAGATTTTCGCGCCAACAATGTCGGCGGACGATCTATTCGGAAGCGTCTAGCAAGGTCCTCCTCGATTGCATCCGCAGCCATCATTGCCTCCATGACAGTTGCTAAAGCGGCAATTAATTCTCCTGAGCGAAAAGCTCTCGCGCTCGCAACACGAGCATTCACCGGCCGGGACCCGAAACAGGATAAGCGCCTCGGAATCATTAAAATAGCGGCAAACGCCAAGGCGTCGTCCGTTCGAACGATTTTTTGTCCGAATCTTACAACGCGGTCAATTTCCTACAATTTTGTGCGCGCTGCTGACGATACAACGCCAAGACACAAGTGTCTTGCGTGAAGGCGTTCTGACATCAATCCGAGTGACTTTTACTGCAAAGGAGAATGGCAGTGACACAGCAAATTAAGAACGTGGTGCTTGTGCATGGTGCTTTCGCCGACGGCTCCGGCTGGCAGGCCGTCGCTAAGATACTCAAGGCTGACGGATACACGGTGTCGGTGGTGCAGCACCCCGAGACATCCTACGCCGAAGATCAAAAGTACACGAAGGCGGCGATCGATGCGATGGATGGGCCAGTAGTCCTGGTGGGTCACAGTTATGGCGGCTCCGTCATCACGGAGGCGGGCAATCATCCAAAGGTAGCCGCGCTTGTCTATATTGCCGCATTCGCGCTGGATGCTGGCGAGAGCTGCGCCTCGATCGAACAAGCCCTGCCCCAGGCCTCCAAGGCATTCAAGCCGGATAGCAACGACAACTGGTGGATCGACCTAGAGCATTTCGCGGCCGACTTCGCGGCGGACATTCCCAGAGCCGATGCAGAGTTCATGGCTATATCCCAGGTGCCAATCTCCGCCGACGCGTTCACCCATAAGGTCACGTCGCCTGCGTGGAAGACCAAACCCACCTGGTACATGGTGGCCACCGCAGACCGGTCGATCAACCCTGACCAGGAGCGGATGATGGCGAAGCGCGCCAAGGCCAAGACGGTCGAGGTGGATTCCAGCCATGTGGCCTACATGTCTCACCCGAAGGAAACAGCCAAGATGATCGAAGAGGCTGCAGCACACGCGTACGCCAACTAGTGACACCGCGTCGCGGCGCGAGGATAGACCGCTCTTTGCCTCCGCGCCGCACGCTAGGTTGGTGGAAAGGCAGCCGCCGCGCGTGACGGCGGCAATCGATCGGGAGCGCAATATGGAAAATCAAATTGTCATCGAGTCCCTGGATACAAAGTTCCACGCCTACATCTCACGGCCTGCCAAGTTACCCGCCCCGGCAGTTGTCGTTCTCCAAGAGTTGTTTGGCGTTAACGCCGACATCCGGGCGACCTGCGATGAGCTGGCACAGCAAGGATTCGTTGCAATCGCGCCCGACCTGTTCTGGCGGCAAGAGCCTGACGTCGATCTCGACGTAAGGTCTGAGGCTGACTGGCAGCACGGTCTGCGGCTCTACGGGGCATATGATCGCGACGCAGGCGCGCGTGATATTGCGCAAACAATTCGCGCGGCTGTTAAATTGCCGGAGTCGACTGGAAAGGTTGCCCTGCAGGGCTACTGCCTCGGGGCATTGATGGCCTTTATCACGGCCGCTCGCCATGAGGTCGACGCCGCCGTTTGCTATCATGGAGGAGACACGGAAAAATACCTCGGCGAAGTCAACAGCCTCCGCGCCCCCTTATTGATGCATCTCGGTGAGGAGGACGAAATCATTTCGAAAACGGCGCAGGCTCAAATCAAAGCGGCGCTGGCAAAAAAGCCGAACGCCACCGTTTACAGCTATCCGGGTCAGCGTCACGCGTTCTCCCGGCATAACGGGCTGCACTACAATGCCGCGGCGGCAATGCTGGCAAACGGGCGGACCAACGAATTTCTAAATCAACAACTGCGGTGACCAGAAGCCGCCACTGCGGATGTCTGCTTTTGGTCCATCGCGGTTTAGGGTGCGCCGATCTTTAACGCGGGGAATGCCGCGCAAATGAAAACCTGGTCTCGACTTCATTGGTCCGTTGCCCTCCGACGTGCAGAGCGGCAAATTACGCCGGCTTGGCCAAACGTATTTCGCCAAGGGCATCATTTTGGAGTGTCTTGGTGGCTGAGCGATATTGCCTTAACCTGCAGGTGCTTTTTATGACCGGATACGCGGAGAACGCGGCAGGACACTTCTTCCTCGAGCCCGGCATGGAGATTATCATCAAGCCCTTCTCGACAGAGTTATTGGCTACCAAAATCAGTGAAATGATGGAGAGCGGTCGGGCCAAGAAAGTTAATGTCAAAAATAATTAACCCGAAACGACGAAATGCGCCGCGGCAGCTCTCGGTGATCAGTTCGGTAGGCCGTCGCGAACTCACGGGCCTTGGCCAATGAAACCGAGTGGAAGCCTCCAAGGCGCATTTCCGTGAGCTTGCCCCGCCAGCGATAGAGGAACACCCAGCGCCGCCGCACCGACGTGCCGTCTTTCAATATCGAAACATAGAGGCCGCCGCCATCTGAGCGACGGCCGGGTTTGGCGAGTGTCGCGACGTGCGCGCGCTGAGCTTGTTGATCTGGCGAGGCACCGGCCCCAACATCAGTCCTAACGAATGCGGCGGATTGCAGCGAACAAATACGAACGCGTAAAGACTACAATCGGCTCAAACCCTTAGGATTCAGGTGAAAAAGTGAACGGGAGCGAATAGTTAAAAACGGCAGGTTGGCGGAAGGGGTGGGATTCGAACCCACGAGAGGCGTGAACCTCTGGCGGTTTTCAAGACCGCTGCCTTCAACCGCTCGGCCACCCTTCCAGATTGGCGAACGCGTACGCCGCACCGCAAGGGCGGTCAAGTCGAGCTTGCTGCAGGGCGTAGCGAGTGGCGAGTGGTCAGTGGTGAGGATTCACCCTTCACTATTCACCCTTCACCTACTGCGTCATCGAGCCGAGCTCTTCGAGGATCGGGCATTCCGGCCGATGGTTGCCGTGGCATCTTTCCGCGAGCGCCGCAATGGTGTTTCGCACATTCGTCATCTCGGCGATCTTGCGGTCGAGCTCGGCGACGTGCTCGAGCGCGAGCTTCTTCACTTCCCGGCTCGCGCGCTTGCGATTGCGGTAGAGCTCGAGAAGCTCGGCCACGTCCTTGAGCCGGAAGCCGAGCGCGCGCGAGCGATGGATGAAGTGCAACGTCTGAACATCGGCCTCGCCATAGACCCGATAGCCGTTCTCGCCGCGTTGCGCCGGCTTGATGATGCCGGCTTCTTCGTAAAAGCGGATCGTCTTAGCCGGCACGCCCGAATGAGCTGCAGCTTCACCGATGCTCAAAAGCCTTTTCGGCTTCACGACTTGCGAGGCCATCACGGCAACTCCTCTTCTCGCTTGCCGGCGCCCAGCGGCGCAACAGCAGCGCATTCGAGACGACGCTCACAGAGGAGAGCGCCATGGCGGCGCCGGCGAGCATCGGACTCATAAGGCCCGCGGCGGCAAGCGGCAGGCCGATGAGATTGTAGACGAAGGCCCAAAAAAGTCCCTGGCGGATTTTGGCGTAAGTGGCGCGGGCCACCGCGATGGCATCGGCGATCAGCATCGGGTCGCCGCGCATGAGCGCGATGCCCGCCGTCTCGATCGCCACATCGGCGGCCGAGCCCATTGCGATGCCGACATCGGCCACCGCCAAGGCGGGTGCGTCGTTCACGCCGTCCCCCACCATGGCGACGTGCCTGCCTTGCGCCTTCAGCCGCTCGACCTCGCCCGCCTTGTCGGCGGGCAGCATGCCGGCCATGACACGCTCGATGCCGAGCGTCACGGCCACGGTATTCGCGGTCCGTTCATTGTCGCCGGTCATCAAGATCGTCGCGATTCCGCTTTCGTGCAGGCGGCGGACCGCCGCTGCCGCTGAGGGCTTCACGCGGTCGGCGAGCGCCATTATGCCGAGAAGGCGCGGCTGCGCCCCCAGCGCTGCGGCCCAGATCACCGTGCGCCCCCTGCTTTCGAGCGCCTCGGCCGCGCCCGCCAAAGGCCCGATCGTCACCCCTTGCTCCTGCATGAGTCTGCGGTTGCCCACCGCGATTTCCCGGCCGCCGACGCGCGCCGTGACGCCGAGGCCCGCGCGGGCGCGGAATTCCTCCAAGGGCAAACGCTCGATGAGAGGGTTCCCGATGCCGTCAACCTTCGCCAGCACGGCACGCGCGAGAGGATGCTCGCTGCCTTCTTGCGCGGTAGCGACAAGCGCCAGGAACTCGCGCTCGCCGATGTCATGCGCCACGACATCCGTCACCTCCGGCTTTCCTTCGGTGAGCGTTCCCGTCTTGTCGAGCACGACCGTGTCGATGCCACGCGCCTGCTCCAGCGCCTCTGCATCGCGGATCAAGATGCCCGCCCTCGCGGCGACACCCGTGCCCACCATCAAGGCGGTCGGCGTCGCAAGGCCGAGCGCGCAGGGGCAGGCGATCACCATCACCGACACCGCGGCGGCGACGCCCGAGGCAAAATCGCCGATGACGAGCCACCAGGCGAGAAAGCTCGCGCTGGCAATGGCGAGCACGATCGGGACGAAAACCGCGGCGACGCGGTCGACGAGGCGCTGCACCGGCGCCTTCTTCACCTGCGCGGCCTCGACGAGCTTGATGATCCGCGCCAGCATCGACTGCTCGCCGACGGCGCGCGTCTCGATGCGCAGGAGGCCGCTGCCATTGATCGAGCCGCCGGTCACCGTGTCGCCCGCGACTTTCGCCACGGGCAGGCTTTCGCCGGTGAGGAGGCTCTCGTCGACCTCGCTTTCGCCGGAGAGCACGACGCCATCGGCGGGCAAGCGCTCGCCCGGCCGCACCACGACGATGTCGGTGACGGCAAGCGCGGCGATCGGCACCTCGACCTCACCGCCTGCGCGCTCGACACGCGCCCGTTCGGGCCTGAGCGACATCAGGGCGCGGAGCGCCGCGGTCGTCGAACGCTTCGCGCGCGCCTCGAGCCATTTGCCGAGCATGACGAGCGCGATCACCACCGCGGCCGACTCGAAATAGAGCGGCTCGCTCCTCTCGGACGCGGCGCCGGCGACGAAGGCATAGAGGCTGTAGAAATAGGCGGCCGAGGTGCCGAGCGACACCAGGAGATCCATGTTGCCGGTGCGCGCGCGCAGCGCCTTGAAGGCCGAGACGTAGAAACGCCAACCGAGCACGAATTGCACCGGCGTCGCGAGCGTGAGCTGCATCCAGGCGGGAAGCGGCACGCCGAGCATCGGCAGCAAGAGCGGCGCGCCGAGCGCGCAAGCCGCGATGACGCGCCGGCCCTCACTCCGCAAGCGCCTCTCCTCGGCGGCCGTGATCTGGCGCTCGCGCTCGGCCTCGCCCGTCAGCAGCTCGGCGTCGTAGCCGGCGCGGCGCGCGGCGTCGATGAGATCGGCCGGCCGCAGCACGCCCGCAATCGCCTCGACCGTGGCCTTGTCGCTCGCGAGATTGACCGAGGCATCGACGACGCCCGGAACCGCGGCGAGCGCGCGCTCGACGCGGCCGGCGCAAGAGGCGCAGGTCATGCCCGAGATGGCGAGCTCGCGTGTCTCGTGCGACACTTCGTAGCCGGCGCGCTCGACCGCTTCGGCGAGCATGCCCGGCCCGACGCGCGCCGGATCGAAATCGACATCCGCCCTTTCGCGAGCAAGGTTCACGAGCGCGGTTACGCCGGGCAAGGCATCGAGCGCCTTCTCGACGCGCCCCGCGCAAGTGGCGCAAGTCATGCCCTCGATCGAAAGCACGACGTGCCGCGAGCGGTCATCGGCCAATTCCCTTAGCCTTACGTTCGCATTCATGGCGCTGATGTCGCTTCAGCGAGGCCGCGCGGCATAGCCCGTGCCTTGCAGCGCCGCGACGAGATCCTCGGCGCGCGCCGTGCCCGCGACGAGCGCGCGCCCGGTGCCGAGATCGACATCGACGTCATGGACGCCACGCACTTTCGAGAGCAGCCGCTTCACCGCGCCGACACAGCCGCCGCAGCTCATGCCGGTGATCGCGAGCGCCACGCCCGAGCCGACGCCTTTCCTTTGAGCCAATTCGTCCAAGACGGGCCTCCCTGCCTTCCACTTGCAGGGAATATGGGGTTTCCCCTTGCTGGAAGGTCAAGGGCTTAGGCGCCACCTTCTCCCACCCTTGGCGGCCCTTGGCGACCCTTGGCGTGAGAAGGAAGAGCGCGCCGATCGTTAGCCGCCACCCTCTCCCGCTCGCGGGAGAGGGTGGCGAGCTCGTGCGAGGCGGGAGAGGGCGCTTTTCCCAAGCATCCATCGGCACGTTCTTTTCGGGCGACACACCAAATTCATCAGCGTGTTGCCATTGAGCCCTCATCCGCCGTCACTGCCTTCGGCCACCTTGCTCCCGCGCGAAGAGCGCGGGAGAAGGAAGAGCGCCCCGCGTCTACACGACCTGCGAAAAGATCAAGATGAGACCGACCACCGAGAGCCCCCATACCGCCGTTCGCACCCAGGGGATGCCGGCCACATAGATGAGCGCATAGGCAAGGCGTGCCCAGAAGAAGAGCTCGGCGCCGAGCGCCGTCGTCGAATTCGTCTTTTGCGCGACGACCGCCGTGAGCACGAGAGCCGCAAACAGCACGAGGCTCTCGATCATGTTGAAATGCGCGCGCCGCGCGCGACCGGCCCAGCCCGTGGTCTCAGGCGCGGGCTCGCGATTGCCGGCAAGCTCCGGCAGGCCGACCTCGAGCGTCGCGCCCGAAACCGCGACGAGCATCTGCGCGAAGGCAAGCGCCACCGACCAGACGAGGAAATGCAATTCAACGGGCATCGAGTCCCTCCTTTTTTGGAATCAGCTCATAGGAGCATCGGCGGCCATTCTCCGCCAATTCATTTTGCCGGACAATCTCTCAAAAAGAGCACGGCCGGGGCCCCGTCTCCTTCCTGGATTTCCATCCGCAATTAGGGTTACGTGAGAAGAGCGCTAACGTTACAGCCCGCAAAAAGGACGAGGCGAATGACCTGGAAGCAAGAGACGGGAGAATTCAAACTCGGCGATTTTTCCGCCGAGAAGGGCGGCACGATCAATGACGCAAAGCTCGTCTGGCAAAGCCACGGCAGGCTGAACGCCGCGCGCGACAACCTCGTCCTCTACCCATCAAGCTATAGCGCGCAGCATCAGGACATGTCCTGGCTCATCGGCGAGGACAAGATCCTCGATCCGACCCGCTGGTTCATCGTCATCGCCAACATGTTCTCGAACGGGCTTTCATCGGGCGCGGCCGAGACGCCGAATTATCCAGCGCTCGTCACCCTCGCCGACAATGTGCGCGCGCAGCACCGGCTCGTGACCGAGCATTTCGGCGTGAAGCGCCTTCCCGCCGTCTACGGCTTCTCGATGGGCGCGATGCAAGCCTATCACTGGGCGGCGCTCTACCCGCAGATGGTCGAGCACGCGATCGTCATTTGCGGCAGCGCCCGCACGGCGACGCACAACAAGGTGTTCCTCTCGGGTCTCTTGCGCACGCTCGAAGCCGCGCCCGAGCATATCGGGAATGGGCGCTTCTCAAGCGAGCCCAAGCTCGCGCTCAAGGCCTTCTCGCATATCTACGCGGGCTGGGGCTTGAGCCAGGATTTCTACCGCGCCGATCTCCATCGCAAGGCGCTCGGCGCGCCCGATCTCGACACTTACCTGCGCACCGATTGGGTCGAGCGCTTTTCGCTCCGCCGCGCCGCCAATCTCTACGCGCAAGCGCTCGCCTGGTATCACGGCGACATCAGCGACAACGCGCTCTACGGCGGCGACCTCGCGCGGGCGCTTCAGGCGATCCGCGCCAAGGTGCTTCTCCTTCCGGGCGACACCGATCTTTACTTTCGCGTCGCCGACAACGCGGCCGAGGGGAAGCATCTCGCCAAGGCTGAGCTCAAGCCCATTCCGAGCATCTGGGGCCATCGCGCCGGCAACCCGTCCACCCATGCCGATGACGCCGCTTTCCTCAAGGCGGCGGTCCGCGATTGGCTGGAGCGCTAAGACCGCGCCGTTGTCATTCCCGGCATAAGTTTCGTGTCATTCCCGGCCTCACGGTCCGAAGGACCGTGAGGGGAAGGGAAACCATCTTCAGACGCTGTGAACCCCGGTTTCGTGTCATTCCCGGCCTCACGATCCGAAGGATCGTGAGGGGAAGGGAAACCATCTTCAGCCACCGGTTCCTGGACCCCCTTCCCGAGGCTCGCTCCGCGAGCCTCGCCGGGGGCTGACACGGGTGGCGCCAGGAAGGCGTGTCATTCCCGGCCTACGATCCGAAGGATCGTGAGGGGAAGGGAAACCATCTTCCGCCACCGTTTCCTGGACCCCCTTCCCGAGGCTCGCTCCGCGAGCCTCGCCGGGGGTGACACGGGGCTTCGTGTCATTCCCGGCCTCACGATCCGAAGGATCGTGAGGGGAAGGGAAACCATCTTCCGCCACCGGTTCCTGGACCCCCTTCCCGAGGCTCGCTCCGCGAGCCTCGCCGGGGGTGACACGGGCGGCTTCGTGTCACTCCCGGCCGAGCGATCCGTCAGGAGCGCGAGGGGAAGGGAACCCATCTTCCGAGACCGTTCCTAGACCCCCTTCCCTCGGCTCGCTTCGCTCGCCTCGCCGGGGGTGACACAGGGAGTGCGAAGGGAAGATGGGTGTCATTCCCGGCCGAGCGCTCCGAAGGATCGCCAGGGGAAACGGATCCACATTCCGCGCCGTAGGCCCCCTTGCATCCGGGAAAGGGACCCCACACTGTTGCCGCAACGCAACGCCCAGGCGCTTTCTTCGCTATTTTAGCACGAATGAGCGTTTACCGGAGCTTTCAACGCTAGCGCCGTGGTTGTGAGGCTCTCGAATCGATGCTAGCGAGAACTTCTAATTAGGGCTGGGGCTTGGTGCGTCGAATAGATCGATGGTGCAGCCTCGCAAGGAGGGCTGCATCAATGACGACCGCCGCTTCACATCCGCTTATATCGGCCGCTACACGCGCACAGGCGCGCTCGACGAAATTCCGCGCAAGCCTCCTCGCCGCCTCCTCGGCGGCGGCGCTTGTCCTCGGCGTCCCTGCGGCTCACGCACAAAATGCGACCTGGACCGGACAGGCTGATATCAACGCGAATCCCGCGGCTACGAGTGGGACATTTACCAATCCTGGCGACTGGAACGGGAACACGGTGCCCACGGGCACGGCGACCTTCAACACCTCACAGGTTAATAATATCACAATGAGCGGAGGTGGCACTACCATCGGCGAATTCCTCTTTAACTCAGGAGCCTCAGCTTTCACCTTTTCCGGTCAAACCGGAGTTCTTTTCAACGGCGCCGGAATCGTGAATAACTCCAACAATACGCAAACCTACAATAATGGAGTGGCCAACATACTTTTCTTTTCGAATACGGCCTCCGCCGGCAACTCCCCGTCGGTCAACATCACGAACCAAGGGACAATCCAATTTAATATGCAAAGCACCGGCGGGTCGGCGACGATAACCAACGGGTCCGGGACAAACTCCGGTACTATTACCTTTTCAGGCACAAGCACCGGCGGCAATGCCGCTTTCACGAACAATACCGCGGGAAGCACGATCGATTTTTCGCAAAGCACCGGACCGAATGCCAATAAGCAGCTCTCCGCAGGCTCGATCGCGGGCGCGGGAACTTTCTCCCTTGGCGCCAACACCTTGACGGTCGGCAGCGATAATACGTCGACCACGGTGAGCGGCGTGATCGCTGATGGCGGGGCAGGTGGTGGTACCGGCGGCTCGCTCGTCAAGACCGGCACGGGCACGCTGACGCTTACGGGCACGAACACCTATACGGGCACGACCACGACGTGCCGGGCGCTCGCTGGTCGACTGGCTCGCTCCGATATGTCGGCCACGACCGTCATCAGCGGCGGCATCGCTCGCCGGCTTCGGCACGGTCCGAACGCTTACCGTGAATAGCGGTGCGACGGTGGCGCCGGGCATGGGCGCAGCCACGGAATTTTCTCGACCTTGACGTCATCAGCAATGCGACCTTCGATGCCGGTTCGACTTTCAACGTCAACATCAATTGCGGCCGGGCGCCAACGATTTTCTCGTGTTGCCGGCACGGCGAACATCAACGGAGGCACGGTAATGCCAATGCGCTCAGGGGCACTGGCATCACCGACCGCTTCGACCTTCATCGATTCTCACGCCCGAGCGTGACCGGCACCGGCTTCCCCATGCGACCTCGAACCTCGCCTTCCTCACGCCGCATGCCCCACGCAGGACGCGCATACCGTTACGCTCAGCTTCACGAGCGGCATCGCCACCGCCCCCTCCCGCTCCGCCTCCGCCGCCCAATACACCGGAACACGCCGGGTAATCCGAACACGCCGTTCGGGACCAACACGAACCTGAGCAGCCAAGGCACGATCACCCTCGCGCCCGGCACCTTCGCCTCGGTGGCGACCACGCCGAACCAGATCGCGACCGCGAACGCCGTCCAGGCGCTCGGCAAAGGCCCCGTATTCAACGCGGTGATCGGGCAGAGCGTCACGGGCGCGCAGCAAGCCTTCACGGCGCTCTCCGGCGAGGTGCATGCGAGCACGGTGAATGCCGCCTTCACCGACGCGACCTTGCCGAACACCGCCATCCTCGACCGGTTGAACCAGCCGGTCTCACCGCCCGTGCTCGGCGCCGCCATCGAAACGACCGCGACTTACGCGGCCGATCTGCCTTCGCGCAAAGGGCCGGTCGCGCCGGTCGCGGTGCAGTTCTACCAGCCGCGCCTCTTCGATCTCTGGGGCCAAGGCTTCGGCGATTGGGGACGCGTCTCGAGCGACGGCAACGCCGCATCGCTCTCGCGCACCACGGGCGGCTTCGTGCTCGGCGGCGATGTCTCGGCCGCGAACGTCCTCGGCGGCGATTGGCGCTTCGGCCTCGCCGGCGGCTACACCAATGACTCCATCACCGTGAATCAGCGCGGCTCGTCATCCACTTTCGAGAGCGTCTTCGGCGGCGCCTATGCGGGGGCGAGCTTCGGGGCCTTCCAGCTTCGCGCCGGCGCGCTCTACGGCACGAACACCACCTCGACGACGCGCCAGGTCGTCTTCCCGGGGTTCTTCGAGGCGCTCTCGTCGAACAATGGCGGCTATACGGCACAAGGCTTCGGCGAAGCCGGATACCGCATCCAGCTGCCTGGGCTTGGTCTCGGCAATGGCTCGCACGTGACCGTCGAGCCCTTCGCCGGCGCGGCGGCCTTCCTCATCCATCAGAACGGCTTCACGGAAGTGGGCGGCACCTCGGCGCTCACGGCCTCGGCGCGCGACTTCAACGTGCAGACGACGACGCTCGGCGTGCGCGGCGAGCTCGCCTTCGCCTCGATGCCGCTCACGCTGAAGACCATGCTCGGCTGGCGACACGCCTATGGGGACGTCGTGCCCTCCGTGCTCCTCACCTTCCAGGGCGGGGCGCAGGCCTTCAGCGCCTCGGGCGTGCCGATCGACCGCGACGCTTTCGTCGCCGAGGCGGGCATCGACTACGCGCTCACCTCGATGCTTTCGGTCGGCGTCTCCTACTCCGGCCAGTTCGGCCAACGCGCCACGGACAACGCCTTCAAGGGCAACGTGAACCTGAGGTTCTGAGCGAGCAGAGGACGAGTGTCATTCCCGGCCTCACGATCCGAAGGATCGTGAGGGGAAGTGAAACCATCTTCCGCCACGCCGGTTCCGTGTCATTCCCGGCCTCACGATCCGAAGGATCGCTCCGCGAGCCTCGCCGAGGGGTGACACGGGTGGCGCCGGGAAGGGAGTGTCATTCCCGGCCGAGCGATCCGAAGGATCGTGAGGGGAAGGGAAACCATCCCGCCGCGGACCTTCCCGAGGCTCGCTGCGAGTCGCCGGGGGTGAAGTGGCGGGGGAGTGTCATTCCCGGCCGAGCGATCCGAAGGATCGTGAGGGGAAGGGAAACCATCTTCCGCCGCCGGTTCCTGGACCCCCTTCCCGAGGCTCGCTCCGCGAGCCTCGCCGGGGGTGACACGGGTGGCGCCGGGAAGGGAGTGTCATTCCCGGCCGAGCGATCCGAAGGAGCGTGAGGGGAAGGGAAACCATCTTCAGACGCCGGTTCCTGGACCCCCTTCCCGAGGCTCGCTTCGCGAGCCTCGCCGGGGGTGACACGGGTGGCGCCGGGAAGGGAGTGTCATTCCCGGCCGAGCGATCCGAAGGATCGTGAGGGGAAGGGAAACCATCTTCCGCCACCGGTTCCTGGACCCCCTTCCCGAGGCTCGCTTCGCGAGCCTCGCCGGGGGTGACACGGGTGGCGCCGGGAAGGGAGTGTCATTCCCGGCCGAGCGATCCGTCAGGAGCGTGAGGGGAAGGGAAACCATCTTCCGCCACCGTTTTCCTGGACCCCCTTCCCGAGGCTCGCTCCGCGAGCCTCGCCGGGGGTGACACGGGTGGCGCCGGGAAGGGGGTGACACGGGTGGCGCCGGGAAGGGAGTGTCATTCCCGGCCGACCGATCCGTCAGGATCGTGAGGGGAAGCGAAACCATCTTCCGTCACCGTTTCCTGGACCCCTTCCCGAGGCTCGCTTCGCGAGCCTCGCCGGGGTGACACGGGTGGCGCCGGGAAGGGGGTGACACGGCGGTTTCGTGTCATTCCCGGCCGACGAAGGAGGGCGCGGAGGGCATCACCGCCGCCGGAGTGCCGCATTGGCGATGAAGGTGAGGCCAAGCGTCGTCGCCATGAGCACGAAAGAGACAGCGGCGCCGAAGGGCCAGTTGTTCGATTGGCTGAACTGGTCGTAGACGAGCGGCCCCATCATCGCGAATTTCGGGCCGCCGAGAAGCACCGGCGTCGCATAGGCGTTCATTGCGAGGATGAAGGTGAGGATGGTGCCCGCGAGCGTTCCGGGGAGCGCGAGGGGCCAGACGACCCGGCGGAAGGTCTGGAAGGGCGCGGCGCCGAGGCTGAGCGCCGCTTCCTCGATCGGGCGCGCGATGCCTTCGAGCACGCTCTGCAAGGTGAGCACCATATAGGGTAGGTTGACCGTGATGATGCCGACCACCACGGCCATCTCAGTGTACATGAGGGTGAGCGGCTGGTCGATGATGCTCATCGCGAGCAGCACGCTATTGACGAAGCCCTTGGCGCCGAAGAGCGTCATCCAGCCCGCCGCGCGCACCGCGTTGCCGATGAAGAGCGGCAGCACGACGAGGATCACCATGAGGTTCTTCCAGCGCGAGGTCATGCGCGCGAGCCAATAGGCGAGCGGGAAACCCATCACGAGGCAGATGAGCGTCGAGACGACCGAGACGCGGATCGTCCGCGCGAGGACCGTGAGATAATAGGGGTCGGTGAAGAATTTGACGTAATTCTCGGCCGTCACCGCCTCGACCATATAGGCGGCGGGATCGAAGCGGTTGAGGCTGTAGCGGAAGAGAATGGCAATAGGCACGAGAAGCTGGAGCACACAAAACAGCGTCGCCGGCCCGATGAGCACGAGCGCCATCGAGGACGGCGAGCGGGAGCGGGCGCGGCCGATGACGACTTCCGAAGTCGCGAGGGTCATTCGACTCTCCTCCTCGCGCTCGCGCAACGTAAGGAGGCGCCGGCGCTCCAGCTCACCTCTCCCACAGGGATAGGTCGATCCGAGCCGCAAGGCGAGGAGCGGGTGAGGGGGGCGGCGCTCACCTTGCAAGGCACGCGCCAGCCCCCCTCACCCGGCTCGCTCCCCTCGAATAAATCCGCGCGTCGCGAGTCCGACCTCTCCCGCCAGCGGGAGAGGTAAGGAGGTCGCAACGGCGTCTCAGGCCTTGAACTCCTTGTCCCACCATTCCTTCCATTTGGCGTCGTTTTGCGTGACATAAGCGTAATCGGGCGTCATCAGATGTTTCTGCTCCTCGTCGCTGAAGCCGATGCGCTTGCGCAGGTCGTCGGGAAGCGGAGCGTCGGTGACGGTCGGGTTGTAGCCCATGTCGTTGGCGAAGTTGATTTGCGCCTGCGACTGCAAGAGCGCGTCGAGGTAGGCATAGCCGCCTTGCTTGTTGGGGGCGTTCTTCGGAATCGAGAACAGGGATTGGTAAGCGACGATGCCTTCCTTCGGCACCGCCGCCTCGACCGGCACGCCCGCCTTCTGCCATTGCACGCAGCGCGCCTTCCACATGACGCAAAGCCCGACCTCCTCGGTCTTGAGACCCTGCGCCATGCCCTCATTTGTCGGGTAGATCTTGACGCCCTGCTTCTTGAGCTCCGTGAGCTTGGCCTTCGCCGGCTCGAAATCGGTGAAGCTTCCGCCATTCGCGAGCGCTGCGGCCATGACGGTGTAGATATATTGAATGTCGATCACACCGACCTTGCCGGCGTTCTTCCCATCGAAGAGATCGTTGAGCGAGGTCGGCGCCGTCGGGATGATCTTCGGATTGTAGACGAGGACGAGACCCGAATAGATATGCGGCACCGCGTAATCCGATCTGAGGACAGGCAGGATTTCAGCCGCGCGGTCGAGCTTCGAATAATCGATCTTCTCGAGCACGCCCGCCGCCGTCATCTCGGCGACGTTGAGGTCGGAAAGCGCCTGCACATCGCTCGTGCCGCGCGGCAGGCGCTTCTCGGCGACCATCTTGGCGCGGCGCGGCGCGTCGGACTCCGTATCCTGCACCACCTCCCAGCCCTTCGCCTCGAGGAACGGCATCTCGATGTTCTTGTGCAGGAGATTGGCGTAATCCCCTCCCCAGGTGCCGACGATGATCTTCTTGCTCTCTTCGGCCCTTGCCGTCCGCGTGCCGATGAGGGCCGGAACCGCCAAGGCCGCCGCGCCCGCGAGCACGGCACGTCGGGAAGGATGCGGATGTTCGAATTTTCTCATGATCAATCTCCCTGTGATCGTCTTCTCTCTTTTGCCTATGCGGCATCGTCCCCTGCGCGATCGTTCGCATCGCCGCTGATCGCCCCCCTCCCCCCGCGACGAAGGAGCGGCGGGGAGGGTTAGGGTGGGGGGCGGAAGTGATCGCGCGCCGACCTACTACTTCGATGCGCAAAGCGTCGACGGAGCGTTCAACGACGATCCCTTTCCCGGCGGCTTTCGCCCCCCACCCGTACCCTCCCCACCGCTTCGCGGGGGGAGGGGGCGGCAAGCGCTGATCGCCTACTTCCCATTGGGCGCGCTTTTGCGGCCACCTCTCTCCAATGCTGATCGAGTCTGTATTTCGGGGCGCCCGCGACACAGACCAGTTACCATCCTCTCCTCAAGCCCCCTCGGCGAAAACCCGGCCCGCCGCCGCCGGCCAGCCGACCCTCAACGTCTCGCCCATCTTCGGCAGGACCTCGCCCGACCGGTTGGCGATCTGGACGATGATGCGGTCTTGTGGCGAAAGCCTCACTCTCACGTCGAGAACCGAGCCGAGATAGGAGATATATTCGACCACACCTTCGAAGGCGTTGTCGAGATGGGCGGCCTCGGGGCCGACCGAGATGGCTTCGGGGCGAAGCGCAAACGTCCCTTTGCCCGACGAAGGCGAGGCGCAGGCGATGCGAAGGCCGCCGGCGCTGATGAAGGCGCCGTCGGGCGCCGCTTTCCCTTCGAGGAAATTGCTGCGTCCGACGAAACCCGCGACGAAGCGGCCCGCCGGACGTTCGTAAAGGTCACGCTGCGTGCCGATCTGGCGCACCTCGCCATGCGCCATGACCACAAGACGATCCGCCATGCTCAGCGCCTCGTCCTGGTCATGCGTCACCATCACGGTGGTGAGGCCGAGCTTCTGTTGCAGCTCGCGGATCTCGACGCGCACTTCCTCGCGCAGCTTGGCGTCGAGATTGGACAGGGGCTCGTCGAGCAAGAGCACGTCGGGGCGGAACGCGAGCGCGCGGGCGAGCGCGACCCGCTGCTGCTGGCCGCCCGAGAGCTGGCGTGGCAAGCGCTCGCCGTAGCCCTCGAGCCGCACGAGGCGCAGCGCCTCGGCGACCGCGGCGCGCGTTTCCCCGGCGGCCATCTTGCGCATCTCGAGCCCGAAGGCGACGTTCTCCTCGACGGTGAGATGAGGAAAGAGCGCATAGCTCTGGAAGACGAGCCCGGTGTTGCGCTTCCAGGGCGGCAGCGTCGTCACATCGCGGCCGCCAAGCGTGATGCGGCCCGACGAAGGCTCGACGAAGCCCGCGATCATGCGCAAGGTCGTCGTCTTGCCGCAGCCCGAGGGGCCGAGGAGGACGAGGAACTCCCCTTGCGGAATGCCGATGGAAAGGTCCTTGACGACGAAATTCTCGCCGTAGCGCTTGGACAGGTTCTCGATCTCCACCCGCGCCATCACACCACCTGCGTCAGCTTGACGAAGCGATCGGTGATGAGCATCGCGGCCGCGATGATGGCGATCTGCACGACGGACGCCGCCGCGATCGTCGGATCGATCTTCCATTCGAGATATTGCAGGATCGCGATCGGCAAGGTGGTCCGTCCCGCGCCGACGAGAAAGAGGCTGAGCTCGAGATTGCTGAAGGAGATGACGAAGGCGAAGAGTGCCGCCGCGACGACGCCTGGCCGGATCACCGGCAAGGTCACGCGGCGCAGCGTCACGAAGGGAGTGGCGCCGAGATTTTGCGCCGCCTCCTCGATCGAGCGGTCGAAGCCGACGAGGCTCGCGGTGACGAGACGCACCACCCAGGGAATGACGATGAGCGCATGCGCGGCGATGAGGCCGCCGATCGTGCCGATCACCGGCGTCTCGATGCCGAAGCCGTAGACCAGAATCTCCGCCTCGACCTCGGCCACATAGATCGCCGTGCCGAGGACGATAGCGGGCACCACGAGCGGCATGAGGAGAAGCGTGCCGGCCGCCCCTCTCCACCAGGCCGTGTGACGCACGAGGCCGAGCGCTGCCGGAACGCCGAGCGAAAGGCCGACGAGCGTCGCCACGAGGCCGACCTCGACGCTCGTCACGAAGCCGTCGATGATCGCCTTTTGCGTCAGCATCGATGAGAACCAATGCAGCGTGTAGCCTTCCGGCGGGAAGGACGGGATCTCCTGCTTGAAGAAGGCAAGCCAGGTCACGAAGACGAGCGGCACGAGGATGAAGGCGAGCGAGGCGAGCGCTGCGGCATCGAGCGCGAGCTTTCGCCACGAACGCCTCAATGGTGGTATCGGCATCAAGTAAGCCCCTGGGGCCGCGCGGTCACGCGAGGCGATTTTTGTGCAACCGCCCCTCTTTCATGATGATCGAGAGATGTTCGCCCTGTTTCTGGAACAGGTTGAGGTTCTTCAGCGGGTCGCCGTCGACGAGGAGGAGATCGGCGAAAGCGCCGGGCTGAACCACGCCGAGCTTGCCTTCCATGCGGATGATCTCGGCCGCGATCGTGGTCGCCGAGCGCACGATCTCGATCGGCGTCATTACCTCCGAGCGCAAGAGGAACTCGCGGCTCTGCTCGTTTTGAAGCTGGCCGAGCAGATCGCTGCCATAACCCACCTTGACACCGGCCTTCTTGCAAATCTCGAGGGAGCGCAAGCCGGCCTCGAGCACCCTGTCGTTTTTGGCGAGCATGTCGGCGCTCATGCCGAACTGGGCGGCGCGCTCCTTCATCACCACATAGGCGACGAGGTTGGCGATTAGGTAGCCCTTGCTCTTGGCGAGCAGCCTCGCGGTCGGCTGGTCGATGAGGTTGCCGTGCTCGATGGTGCGCACGCCTTGGCTCACGGCGCGCGTGATGGCTTCGGGCGTATAGGCATGGGCGAGCACGTAACGATTGAAGGCGTGCGCCTCCTCGACGGCGGCGGCTATTTCGCCGAGCGATAATTGCCGGGAATCGAGCGGATCGTAAGGCGAGGCGACGCCGCCCGAGACCATGATCTTGATGGCGTCCGCCCCCTGGCGCAATTCCTCGCGCACGGCGGCGCGCACATTGTCGACCCCGTCCGCGATCGCCATGGTGAAGGTGAGGCCGTCGCAGCAGCGGCACGCCTTGAAATAATCGGTGCGGCGGCGCCCGTCCGAATGGCCGCCCGTCGGCCCGATGGCGCGCCCGACGATGAAGAGGCGCGGGCCGGGCAAATGGCCCTTCTCCACCGCTTCCTTGATGCCCCAATCGGCCCCGCCCGTATCCCGCACCGAGGTGAAGCCGCGGTTCAACATGCCGAGCATGAGCGGTGCGGAGCGCGCCGCGAGCAGCGACACCGGGATGCTCTCGAGCAGCCGCAGATTCACCTCGCTCAGATACACATGAACGTGGCAATCGATGAGGCCGGGCATCAACACGCGCTTGCCGCAGTCGATCTTGCGGGACGAATTGGATCGGATCGGCTTGTCGGAGACTTCCTTGATCAGCCCGCCTTCGACTAGCACCTCATAACCGCCTCTCGGCTCGTTCCAACGGGGGTCGAGAAGATTGAGATTCCTGAAGAGGATCGGCTGGGGCGCAGGCATCGCAGGTCTCCGGACGTTTCGTTTACCGCATCGTCTCTTGTTCCGGAGGCCGTGGCAAGCCGCAGCCGTGTCATTCCCGGCCTCGCGCTCCGCAAGGAGCGCGAGGGGAAGGGAACCCATCTTTCCCACCGCTTTCCGGACCCCCTTTCCTCGGCTCGCTTCGCTCGCCTCGCCGGGGGTGACACAACCATTGACGCGTCACCCGTCCTTCAAGCCGCCCGCCGACAGGCCTGCGACGATCTGGCGTTGCGCCACGACGGTGATAAGAAGCACCGGGAGCGTGACGAGGAGAGCCGCGGCCGCGAGCGGACCCCAGGAAATCTGCTCGAAGGTCAGCACGTTGTAGATCGCCGACGGCAAGGTGCGCGTCGTCTTGCCGCCGAGCACGACCGAGAAGATGAAATTGTTCCAGGAGAAGATGAAGGAAAGGATGGCGCCCACGATGATGCCCGGCCTCGCGAGCGGCAGGGCGATGTGGCGGAAGCCTTGCCATGGCGAGGCGCCGTCCACGAGCGCTGCGTCCTCGAGCTCCATCGGCACATTCTCGAAATAGCCGATCATCACCCAGACGATGATCGGCACGGTGATCACGAGATGCGTCACGAGAAGCGCCGTGATGGTGCCGTTGAGCCCGATGAGCTGGAACACGAGGAAAAGCGGGATGAGATAGGAGAGCGCGGGCGTGATGCGCGCGATCAGAATGAGGAAGGCGAATTTCGCCGATTTCGCGCGCGCGATGCCATAGCCGGCCGGCACGCCGACGAGGAGGCCGACGAGAACCGCGCCGCCGGTCACCAGGATCGAGTTCCACAGATAGAGGAGGAAGTTGTTCTTGGCGAAGACGTCACGGAAATTGTCGAGCGTCGGCGGGTTCGGGATGAAGATCGGCGGGAAGGCCGTGTTGTCGGCGTCATTCTTCAAGGACAAGGAGAGCATCCACAAGAAGACGAGGATCGCCGGCGAGACGAGCGCGAGAAGCGAGAGCGCAAATCCGCATTTGCCGGCGATGCTTTTAAGCTTGCGTCTTCCCGCCATGGCTCACGCATTCCATTTCGAGCGCTGGCGCGCATAGAGGAGCAAGAGCGACAACATGACGATGATGATGAAGAACACCACGACGAGCGCCGAAGCGTAACCGAGCTTGTAGAATTGGAAGGCTTGCAGATAGAGGAAGATGTTGATCGTCTCCGAGGCGGTGCCGGGGCCGCCTTGCGTGATGACGAAGATGTTGTCGAACACCTTCAAGGCATCGATGGTGCGCAACATTACCGCGATCATCACATAGGGCCACACGAGCGGCAGCGTGATGTGACGGAAGAGATGCCAGGCATTGGCGCCGTCGATGATGGCGGATTCATAAGGCTCCCTCGGCAGGCTCGCGAGGCCGCCGAGCACGATGAGCATGACGAGCGGCGTCCATTGCCAAACCTCGATCATCACGAGCGTCGGGATCACGGTCGAGGGATCGTAGACCCAGGCCTGGGGCGGGATGCCGATGAGCGAGAGCAGATAGTTGAGGACGCCGAGCTGAGGGTGGAACATCATCGTCCAGACGAGCGCCACGGCGACCGGCGTCGCCATCATCGGCATGGTGAAGACGGTTCGCAAGATTCCGCGAAAGGGAAACTCGCGGTGAAACGCGACCGCCGCCGCGACCCCGAGGATCACCGGGAGCACCACGGCGAGAGCGGTGAACCAGAACGTTCGCCCGACCGCCTCGAGGAAGCGCTCATCCTGGAAGAGAATGGCGTAATTCGACCAGCCGATGAAGGCCGAGCCTCCGCCGATCTTCCAATCCTGCGTCGACATGTAAAGGGTGAAGAGCCAGGGGAAGACGATGACGGCGAGGATCGCGACGACCGCCGGCACGACGAAAGCCCAGTACTTCCGCGAAAAATCGTAAGGCGTGGCCCGCCGGCTCGACGGCGAGGCCCAGACACCTTGCATTCCCTGGCTCGTCATGACCGGGCGTCGGCCCGGTCATCCACGCCTCTCCTCGCTTGCCCGTGGAACGCACAGGCGTGGGTGCCCGCACCAAGTGCGGGCATGACGTATGATTGGTGTGGGCCCTTGCTCACGAGCGTCCCCGCTTCGTCATGGCCAACCGACCATGACGAGCTTTGCTTGCGCCGCTTTCGCCTCACGCCTTCTCGCTCGCCGCGAGGATGGGCTTGAAGGTTTCGGTCGCCTTCTTGAGCTCCGCCGCGGGGTCGGCGCCGGTGAGCGTGTTGGTAAGCGCCACGCCGAACACGTCACGGAACTCCTGCACCGGGATGATGACGGGAAGTCCAGGCCGCCCGATCTTCGCCGATTTGAGGATGCAATCGAACCATTGCGGGCCGAATTTCGAGGCCGTGACGGTCTCGCGATCGGCATAGACGGAATTGCGCGCCGGAGCTCCGCCGCCCTCCTTGAGGAAGCGGAGCTGATTTGTCTTGTTCGTCGCCCATTGGATGTAGAGCCAGGCTGCCTGCTTCTTCTTCGAGCCGGCGGAAATTCCGAGCCCGTCCGCGAAGGTCGCCGAATGATGCGCCTTGGGGCCGGGCGGGGTGACCCCGTAGCCGACCTTGCCGACGACGCGCGAGACCTTCGGGTCCTCGACCGGCGCGGTGAAGCCGATGCCGTCGAGCCACATGGCGGCGCGCCCTTGCATGAAGCTCGTCTGGCATTCGTTCCAATTGAAGCCGATGGTCCCGGGGGGCGCATAGTTCTTGTTGAGGTCGCGGTAATATTCCGCGGCCCAGATCGCCTCCGGCGTGTCGGTCAGGAGATTACCCGAGGGATCGATGGTCTCGAGCCCCTCGCCGAGAAGCCAGCTCGTCCAAACGGGGATGTTGGCGTTCTTCAAGCCGCGCGAGACGAAGCCGTAAATGCCTTTTGATGGGTCGGTGAGCGCCTTCGCGGCCGTCTTCAATTCATCGAGCGATTTCGGATATTCGATGCCCTTCTGCGCGAAGAGCTCCTTGTTGTAATAGATCATCCAATAATCGACGAAGATCGGGATCGTATCGAGCCGGCCGTCGCTTTGCGTCGAATAGTCGAGGCCGGCCTTGCCGAAATCGGCGAAATCGTAATCAGGCGTGGTGATCGAAGCATCGGCCAGATAGGGGCGCAGATCCTCCATCCACTTGCCCTTGGCGGCGATACGCTTTTGCACATGCAGCGCGAGGTTCACGACATCGAAGCTCGGGCTGCCCGAGGTGAACTCGATCATCACCTTCTGGCGCTGCTGCTGCTCGGGAATCTGCTCGGAGGAGACCTCGATCCCGGTGAGCTCGGTGAACTCCTTCTCGTAGCGCTGGTAGATATCGGCGCGCGGCGACTTCGCGAGGACCACATCGATCTTCTGCCCGGCGAAACGCTTCCAATCGAATTGCGATTGCGCATTGGCCGTGCGCACGAAGGCGGGCGCGCCGAGCGCCAAAGCCGCCGCGCCCGTCTGCATGAGGCGCCGGCGGGAGGGGCGCGCGCTTCTGTGCTGCGACATTGGTGAAATCTCCTTCATGCTTCCTTCCCCGATGGTGCCCGTTTGATGCTATTTCGGTGCGCCGGCTCGTGGACCGCATTCTCGCGACGGCCCTGAATTTGCGCGGAATCCTAGAAGCCTTCCGAGGCGAGGGCAATCGCCAAGTCGCGCTGCAAAGTGGCACTGCCAAAGAGGTGGTGCTCCGGCGCCGCATTGTGGCGCAAGCGCCTTTCCCATAAAGCTCGGGCTCGCTTCAGTGGAGACTTTCATGCCCGCCGCCGAGCTCAAAGGCGTCTTCCCCTATCTTGTGTCGCCCGTCGATGCGAAAGGACGCGTCAAGACGGATGTGCTCACCACGCTCGTCGAGCATTTGATCGAAGCCGGCGTGCATGGCCTCACGCCGCTCGGCTCGACCGGCGAATTCGCTTATCTCGACACCAAGCAGCGGATCGAGATCGTCGACTGCGTAGTGCGCGCGGCGCGTGGACGTGTGCCCGTCGTCGCCGGCGTCGCCTCGACCACGACGGCAGGCGCGGTCGAGCTTGCGAAGACATTCGTCTCGCTCGGCGTCGACGGCGTGCTCGCGATCCTTGAAGCCTATTTTCCGATCCCGGACGCGGACGTCGAAGCCTATTTCAAGGCGATCGCGGACGCTATCCCCTGCCCCATCGTGCTTTACACCAATCCGCAATTTCAGCGATCCGATCTTTCGCTTCCCGTGATCAAGCGGCTCTCGACGGTCGAGAATATCCGCTACATCAAGGATGCCTCGACGAACACGGGACGGCTCTTGTCGATCCTGAACGCGACCGAAGGGCGGATGAAGGTCTTCTCCGCCTCGGCCCATATCCCGGCCTGCGTGATGCTGATCGGCGGCGTCGGCTGGATGGCGGGGCCTGCCTGCATCATCCCGCGCGAAAGCGTCGCGCTCTATGAGCTCACGCGAAACAAGAAATGGGAAGAGGCGATGGGCTTGCAGCGCAAGTTATGGGCGGTGAACGAGGCCTTCGCCAAATACTCGCTCGCCGCCTGCATCAAGGGCGCGCTCGAAATTCAAGGCTTCGCCGTCGGCGATCCGCTACCGCCGCAATCCGCGCTTAGCGCTGAAGGGCGTGAGGAGCTGCGGAATGTGTTGGGGCGAGTAGCGAGTAGCAAGTAGCGAGTAGTGAAGAGGGAGAGACGTGAAGGGTGAAGGGTGAAGAGCAAGTAGGAAATTGTTCCCCGGTCTACTTCTCGCTACTCGCTGGTCCCGGCAAAACGGCGTCCGTGCGCCCCATGAGGCGGTAGGAGAGAAGCCCCACCCATTCCTTCGTCATGGTGTCGGTCAGGCGAAGCCCGTGCGCGATCTCATAGAACCCGCGCCACGCATAGCGCGGGCCGGTGGCGCGGAAATCGACCGGGTAGGCGACGATCGGGAAGCCCGCCTGCCGGAAGCAGCCGACAGCGCGCGGCATGTGCCAGGCGGAGGTGACCAGGAGCCAGGTCTCGCCCTCCCCCGGCCGCACGAGCTCGCGCGTGAAGATCGCATTCTCATAAGTTGAGCGCGAACGGCTCTCGACCGTGATGCGCGAAGGATCGACGCCGAGCGTCTCGGCGTAACGGCGGATGAGGTCGGCCTCGGGCTCGCCGCCCGGATCGAAAAGATCCCGGCCTCCCGAGACGACGATTTTCGCCGAAGGGTAGCGACGCGCGAGATCCCCGAGCGCGACGATGCGCTCGCCCGCATCGTTGAGCGAGAGCGCATCGATCTCCTCGGTATCGTAAGGGCGAAGCCCGCCGCCGAGCACGATGAAGCCCGTAATGTGCTCAGGCAGCGGGCGCAATTGCGGAAAGCGCGTCTCGAGCGGCGTCGCCAGCCAATAGCCGAGGGGAGACAAGCCGCACACGAGGAGGCCGGCGGCGCCGAGCGCGCCGATGAGGAGCGCCTTGCGGGAGACCTTGCGGAGGAAGCCCGCCGCGATGCCGATGAAGACGAGAAGCGTGAGGGAGTTCGACGGCGTCGCAGCGAACCAGAGGGCCTTGCCGAGGATGAACACGCCGGCCTCAGCGCGCCGCGCCGCCACGGCCTGCGAGCTTGCGCAAGCTCAGCGCTCGCGAGGCGACGAGGTCCGAGGCGCAGGACGCGGCTGCAAGCTCGGCATCGCTCCCCGCAAGCGCATGCGCCACGGCGCAAAGATCGCGAAGATCGAGCTCGAACTGCGCTTGCGAGGCGCGAAGCAAATGCCGGTCGGCATCGCCGAGCCGTGCATCGAGAGCGTGATAGCTCTCTCGCGCAATGACATTCCAGGCTTCTTCACGCCGCTTCTCGCAAGCGACGGTCGCGGTCGCGCTCGCCGCGCGAGACGCCTCCGCGAGGCATTGGCGAAGGATGCGATCGCCGCATTCATGCGGGTCGCGTCCGCGCATCGAAGGATCGGCAAGGCAAGCCTCGATCGAAGCCGCATCCGCCTCCGCGCCCGCTGCTGGGGGCGCCGCGCTCGCCCTGGCGGGGAGCCAAAGGCAAGAGGCGATGAGCAAGGCCAGCGCCGCGAGGCGCGCGCCTTCATCTCGATGCGGGAAGAAGGGCTCGGCGCTCATCCCTTGCTTTTCGATTGGGCTTCGTAGCGCGCCTTGGTCTCGGCGTTCATCGGATAAAGGCCGGGCAGCGCCGTCCCCTTTTCCACCTCGCCGACGATCCAGGCTTCCATGCGTTCCTGCTCGGTCGCGGCGGCAACCACATCGTTCACGAGCGCGGCCGGAATTACGACCGCGCCGTCGTCATCGGCGACAACCACATCGCCCGGGAACACGGCAACGCCGCCGCATCCGATCGGCTCTTGCCAATTCACGAAGGTGAGCCCGGCCACCGAGGCCGGCGCCGCGGCGCCCTGGCACCAGATCGGAAGCCGCGTGCCGATGACGCCGACGAGGTCGCGCATCACGCCGTCCGTCACCACGCCGGCGACACCGCGCTTCTTCATGCGCAACGACAGGATGTCGCCGAAGATTCCAGCATCCGTCACGCCCATGGCGTCGACCACCGCGACGCAGCCTTCAGGCATCGCTTCGATGGCGGCGCGGGTCGAGATCGGGGCGGACCAGGATTCGGGCGTCGCCAGATCCTCGCGCGCGGGGACGAAGCGCAAGGTGAAGGCTTCCCCGACGATGCGTTTGGCGGTTGCGGTCGAAAGCGGCTTCGGGCCGCGCATGTAGCTTCGGCGAATGCCTTTCTTCAAGAGCACGGTCGTGAGGGTCGCCGTCGTGACGGCGAGAAGGCGATCGCGGATATCTCGTGACAACATGGACGTCTCCGACACGGTCCTGATGAGGCTTGAACTCAGCCGAGGGCGGGAAACCTATCGCCTCGCCCGCTCCCGTCTCTCCGGCGACGCGCCTCCTGTCAACCGTGCCGGAAAAATAAGGCGCTAAGCCACTGTGTCATTAGGACACCAGCATTTGTGTCACCCCCGGCGAGGTGAGCGAAGCGAGCCGAGGGAAGGGGGTCCAGGAGCGGTGGGTTCCCTTCCCCTCGCGCTCCTTGCGGAGCGCGAGGCCGGGAATGACATAGTGGGACTAAGCGCTTCGGCTTTCGCTTTGGTTTCGCGCTCCCTCAGCGCTCGGGCTCGCCGATCGTGACGGCGATGTCGGTGAGGCCGACGACGCCACCGTTGAGCTTGTCGCCGGGCTTCACCGCCCCGACGCCCGCCGGTGTGCCGCTGAAGATCAAATCACCCGGCTCGAGGCGCATCGATCGCGACAGGATCGCGATGATGTCCGGGATCGGCCAGATGAGCTCGGAGAGATCGCCGTCCTGCTTCACGGCGCCATTGACCGAAAGCCAAATGCGGCCCTTCTCCGGATGCCCGACCTCAGCGGTGCGATGGATCGGCGCGCAAGGCGCGGAACGGTCGAAGCCTTTGCCGAAATCCCACGGCCGGCCCATGTCCTTCGCCTGCTGCTGCAGATCGCGGCGAGTGAGATCAAGCCCGCAAGCGTAGCCGAAGACGAGAGAGAGAGCCTTGTCGCGCGCGATGTTGCGCCCGCCTTTCGCGAGCGCCACGACCATCTCCATCTCGTGATGGAGCTCTTTCGTCTGCGGCGGGTAGGGAAGCGTGGAGCCTGAAATCGACGACGGCATCGGCCGGCTTCATGAAGAAGAACGGCGGTTCGCGATCGGGGTCCTTGCCCATCTCGCGCGCATGGGCCGCATAATTGCGCCCGACGCAGAAAATACGCCGGACCGGGAAGCGATCGGCGCTCCCGGCAACCGCAACGGAAGCTTGCGGCGGGGGCGGCAGGACGTAGCTCATCTCTCATCTCCCAAACGTGATCGCGCCCCCGTTGAGTGAAACCCGGTCGAGATCAGGGGCCAACGCGTTGAATTGAGCCCTCATCACAAGGTCGCCTTGGGGCTCATGCGACCGTGCTTTCCGCGATCGCCCGCGGCCGCTCGTGTCGTCAAAGACAATGCCGCCCCTGGCGTCAAGGGGCGCGGGATGCCTTCTGCGGAATTGCGTCGCCAAATGCGCAGCGCCGAACGCGCGCTTGCGTGTGCGTGGAAACAAGGTGATAGAGCGCCAAGGCCCGGGCGCCTGACGCAGCCGCCCTCGTCAGGATCGCGATCGAGCTTCGAGAGACCATGCGATGTACGAGCTTTTGAAGGGCATGCGCGTGATCGAGGGCGCATCCTTCATCGCCGGCCCCTCCTGCGGGCTGCATCTCGTCCAGATGGGCGCCGAGGTCATTCGCTTCGACGACATCCGCGGCGGGCCGGATTCGCGGCGCTGGCCGCTTTCTCCTCAAGGCGCAAGCTTCTATTGGGAAGGCCTGAACAAGGGCAAGAAATCGATCGCGCTCGATCTTTCGCGGCCCGAAGGGCGAGAGCTCGCGATGCGCCTTGCAGCAGCTCCAGGCGCGAACGCAGGTTTCTTCCTCACCAATTATCCCGCCGCCGGCTTCCTCTCGCACGAGCGCTTGAGCGCGCTGAGGAAGGACCTCATCACCTTGCGCGTCATGGGCTGGGCGGATGAACGCCCGGCCGTCGATTACACGGTGAACTCGGCGATCGGCATTCCCTTCATGACCGGGCCGGTCCGTGAGACGGGGCCGGTGAACCATGTGCTTCCGGCGTGGGATCTGATCACAGGAGCATACAGCGCCTTCGCGCTCCTCGCGGCGGATCGCGAGCGCGCAAGGACCGGAAAGGGTTGCGAGATCCGCGTGCCTCTCGGCGATCTCGCCATCGCGACGCTCGGCCATCTCGGGCAGATCGCCGAGGTGACGGTCTCGGGTGCCGACCGGCCGAAAATGGGCAATGAGCTTTTCGGCGCCTTCGGTCGCGATTTCAAGACGAGCGATGGCGAACGGATCATGCTCGTCGCGATCACGCGGCGGCAATGGACGGGGCTGATCACCGCGCTCGCGCTCGAGAAGGAGATCGCCTCGCTCGAAGACGAGCTTCGTCTTTCCTTCCTGGACGATGAGGGCGCCCGCTTCCGCCATCGGGACCGCCTCGTGCCGCTCGTGGAAAAAGCGCTCGGCGCCTCGCCGCGAGCGGAAGTCGCGGCGCGTTTCGACAAGCATGGCGTTTGCTGGGACGATTACCGCACGCTGAAGCAAGCGCTCGCGACGGACGCGCGGGTTTCGGCACAAAATCCCATTCTCGAGCGCGTGATGCATCCGAGCGGATATGAATATCTGACGCCCGGAGCCCCGGCCTCGATCCCCTCCGGCGAGAGGCTCGTCCCTCGCCCAGCGCCGCGCCTCGGCGAGCACACCGACGAGATCCTGGCGGAGGTGCTTGCACTTACGACCCGCGAGATCGGCGAGCTTCACGACCGCGGGCTCGTCGCCACCGCGCCCGAACGGATGCCATGACCCGGAAACCCTCTCCATGAAGCTTGCCGCCGCCTCAACAACCTCGCTCCTCGAATGTTGCGATGACGCCGTTTCGGCCGCTCGCGGCTTCGTTGCCGCGACGCGCCAAGCGGTGGAGCGTAAGGTGGTACGCGAGGGCCGCCTCGACGCGGCTCTCGCGGACGAGCATCAGCGCGCGCTTCATGGCCTTGCCTGGATCGCCACCACCGTCGAGGCTTTGGCGCATCTGACGGTTTTCGCCCATCGCCTCGCCGAGGCGGGACGGCTCGGCGAGGGCGAAAAGCTCATTCTCGCGATCGGTTTCGGTGAATATCTCGCTCAGCTCGCGGGCGGCGTGCCGATGAGCCAGAACGAGTTCGCAAGGCCGGGCGAGCTCGGCGCCCTCGCCGCCGCCACCGAGCTCTGCGCGCGGAGCTCGGTGGCGGAGTTCCTCGCCAACGGCAACACCGCAGAGAACCGGCGCGCGCTCATCGCGCATGTGTCCGCCGGAGGCGCGATCGACGAAAGCCTTGGAGAAGAAACGCTCGATCTCGTGCGCGATCAGTTCCGCAAATTCGCGGCGCGGAGGATCGCGCCGCATGCGCATGGCTGGCATCGCGAAGACAGGCTCATTCCCGACGAGGTCGTGGCGCGGATGGCCGATCTTGGCGTGTTCGGCGTGTGCATTTCGCCCGAACATGGGGGGCTTGGCCTCGGCAAGCTCGCCATGTGCGTCACATCGGAAGAGCTCAGCCGCGGCTGGATCGCCGCGGGCTCGCTCGGCACGCGCTCGGAGATCGCGGGCGAGCTCATCGCGAGCGCCGGCACGGCCGAGCAGCGGCAACGCTGGCTTCCCGCAATCGCCTCCGGCAGGGTGCTTCCCACCGCCGTCTTCACCGAGCCGGACACAGGTTCCGACCTCGGCAGCTTGCGGCTTCGCGCCGAGCGCGCGGCCGACGGCGGCTATCGCCTCAACGGCGCGAAGACCTGGATCACCCACGCGGCGCGAAGCGACCTGATGACGGTGCTCGCGCGCACCGATGCGTCGAAGCCCGGCTATTCCGGCTTGAGCCTTTTCCTTGCAGAGAAGCCCAGAGGCACGGCGCAAGCGCCCTTCCCGGCCGCCGGCATGAGCGGCGGCGAGATCGAGGTCCTCGGTTATCGGGGCATGAAGGAATATGAGATCGCCTTCTCGGATTTCATCGTGCCGGCGGAAGGCCTCCTCGGCGGCGAGGAAGGCCAGGGCTTCAAGCAGCTCATGCGCACCTTCGAGAGCGCGCGCATCCAGACGGCAGCGCGAGCCATCGGCGTCGCCTGGACCGCTTACGACCTCGGCTTGCGTTACGCGGGCGAGCGCCGGCAATTCGGCCGGCCGATCCTCGCTTTCCCGCGCGTTTCCGACAAGCTCGCGCTGATGCTCGCGGAAATCGTCATGGCGCGCGAGCTCACTTATGCGGCGGCGCGCGAGAAGGACAAGGGGCGCCGTTGCGACATCGAGGCGGGGATGGCGAAGCTACTTGCCGCGCGCGTCGCCTGGAGCAATGCCGATGGGAGCCTGCAAATTCACGGCGGCAGCGGCTACGCGCTCGAATCGGAGATCAGCCGCGTCCTTTGCGACGCGCGGATCTTGAACATCTTCGAAGGCGCCGCGGAAATCCAGGCCCATATCGTCGGACGCGGGCTTCTCTCGAGCCGCAATTGAAGCCCTCGGCTCAAGCTCCCGAACGCCCGGTCACGGCTTCGACATTGCGGCGATGAACGGCTTCGTAAGGGGCGAAGTAGCGGATCGCTCCCGAGGCGAGAGCTTCGCCAGCGAAGCTCTCAAGATCCTGCCGTGCCAATTCGGGTTCTCGCCTGCAGCGCAGGAGCTTCTCGACATAGCGGCGCGTGGCGTCGATGAAACGCCGATCATAACCGCCTGACTGGATCACCTCCGGCGCGCCGTGATTGGGAAGAATGCGTCGAAAATCCCAGGTCGACATGCGCTCAAGGTCCTTGAGATGCTCCTCGAGCCGGTCGGGCTCCGCCACATAGGTGATGGGATCCTCGAGCGTGTCACCCGCGAATAGAACTCCGGAACCCGGCAGCAGCATCACCGTGCCGTCATGGCTGTGGATATCGGCATGACGCAATTCGACGGTGGTACCGCCGACTTTCAGCGTGAGCTCGCCATCGAAAGTTCGATTCGGCATGACGAGCGGCTTGATTGCGGGATCACGGCCGCCTTCCTCGAATTCCCGCCGATGCTCGGCGAGCGCCTTCGCGGTCAAGGTGTTGGCGATGATCTCGCAATCCTTGAAGGCCTCGTTCCCGGCCACATGATCCGTATGCCAATGGCTTAGGACGAGGCGAAACTTCGTGACGCCGGCGGCGCCGAGCGTCTCGCGAATGATCCGCGCATGAGCCAGCGAGATATGCGCGTCATAAACGAGCGCCTCGGACCCCTCGACGATCGCGTAAGTCGAGATACCGAGCACATAGGCGCCGTCATCGAGCCAGTTCCTTTCCTCGGAATAGGCCCTCTTGCCCTCGATCCGCCCATCATAGAAGGCAAGCACGTTGGGATAGGGGCGAAAGACCCGCATCGTCGAGCCGAGCTGCGCCAAGCGCGATTTCATCCCATCTTCTTCCTGCATGGTCCACCTTTGCCGATTGCGGCGCGCCTTGCTTTGGCGCAACCTGTCTTGTCAACGGGGAGAGTGCGCGGAGCCGGCGTGTCGGTCAGCACAAAGGACGACATGCGCGCCCCGAATCTTTAAGGGACCGAAGCAGCAATGGCCGACCCTGTCGACACCGTCTTTCTCTTCGATGTCGACAACACGCTCCTCGACAATGACGAGATTCAGCGGCACCTCCGCGCTCATCTCGAGGACTCCTATGGCGAGAAAGCCCGCGACCGGTATTGGGCGATATTTCAGGAGCTATGGGGCGAGCTCGGCTATGCGGATTATCTCGGCGCGCTCGAGCGTTACCGTCGCGAGGAATTGCACGACCCACGCGTCCTTCGCCTTGCCAATTGGATGGTCGATTACCCTTTCGTCGATCGGCTTTACCCTCAGGCGCTCACCGCGGTGAGGCATGCGAAGCGGCTTGCCCCGGCCGTCGTCTTCTCGGATGGCGACGCGGTGTTTCAGCCGCGCAAGATCGAGCGCTCCGGCCTCTGGCAGGAATTCGCCGGGAAGGTTCTGGTCTATATCCATAAGGAGCGCGAGCTCGACGACGTCGAGCATTGGTATCCGTCAAGGCATTACGTGCTGATCGACGACAAGCTTCGTATTCTCGATGCCGTCAAGAAGGTCTGGGGTGAGAAGGTCACCACCGTCTTCGTGAAGCAAGGGCATTACGCATTCGATGCCGCCGCTCTCGCGAGCTACCGTGAAGCGGATATGGCGATCGAGCATATCGGGGAGCTCACGCAGCTTCGCCTATCCGACTTCAAGAGGGCTTGAGCCCGATTGGCTTTTGGAGCCGACGCGCGCCGCGCCTTTCTCGTGTTTCTTTGGGCAATGGTGATGTCACCTTGATGATGTATAATCATATCTGCCAATCGTTTCACAATCTCAAATCTAGCCCTCGACGCGCTGCGTTCGCCGGGCCCCGGGGTGGGAGCTGACGGCGACATGGAAGGCCGCAGAGTCGCAAACCGCATCTTCCTCACGGTCTTCACGCTTTGGGCGTTGGCCATGGTCGTGCCCGACCTGCATCGCCTCTTTCGGCCCTTGGGCTCCTTCGGCTTCTACGCGGATAATGGCGGGCTCGTCACGGATGTGCACGGCCCCTTTCTCGAGGAGCAAAACTCGCCCGCGTTCGAAGCCGGCATGCGGCCGGGCGATCGCCTCGACCTCGCAAGGATGCGCTGCATCCCGGTCGCGACCAACCGTTGCGCCAGCGCCCTCGCCGCCTTGGGAGGCTTGCGCCTCGTGAGCCCGGGGCGGCGCGGCGAATTCGTCCTCGCCGCCACGCCCGAGAGGCCGGGGCGGCAAATCGAGCTCGTGGCGAAACAACGCCCCTTCAGCTTTTGGGTTTTGGCGGTCCTCCTGCTCGATCAGACGGCCGCCATCCTCGTCATCCTGGCTGCCGCCTGGCTCGTCTGGACGCGACCAGGGTGGATGACCTGGGGCTTTTTCCTCTACGTCATCTGGTTCAATCCGGGCCAATCCTACGAATTCTATGCCTTCCTTCAGCATTCGCCCGTGGCCTTGCTGACGCAGAATATCGCCGGCGCGCTCGCACAAGCAGCGGGCTATGTCGGGTTCCTCGCTTTCGCGATTCGGGTACCGAGGGACGAGAGCGCCCCACGGTGGCGCGCCCTCGAGAAGACTCTTCCCCTGCTCGCGATCCTGCTCGCGCTCCTTTTGTCGCTGAGTTTCGCCAATCTTTTCGGTTTTGCCACGGAAACCGAGACGAGGATCGGCATATCGAGCGGATTTGCAGTCTCCGCCTGCGCCTTCCTCATCCTCCTCATCCGGCGCAAGGAGCTGCCGCCCCATGATTATCAGCGCTTGCGCTGGGTCATTTGGGGCTGCGTGATCGGCTTGCCGGCCCTCACCATCGCCGAGATCGGCCAGGAAACGAGCCTCTTCACGACGCTCTTCGACATGTTGGAAGCAGGCGAACCACCCCCCGAGGAAGTCTGGGGGCTTCTGGTCCTCGTCAATGGCGTGCTGTGCCTTTTCGTCAGCGAGGCGATCCGCCGCTCACGCGTGGTCACGGTAGCGATCCCGCTGCGCAGGGTGACCATCCTCGGCCTGCTGCTGAGCGTGCCGGCGCTTTTTCTTCACCAGGAGATCGAGCATTTGCGCGAGAGCATCAGCGAAAGCGTGAGCCTGCCAGGCTTTGCCTGGATCGCGCTCGCGGCTGCCTTGCTCTTCATCATTTCACGGATTCACGAAGGGGCCGTGCATTTGGTGGACCGGCACTTCAACCGCGCCGTGGTGGAAGCGGAGAAGCGTCTTAGTCACGCCATCTTGGATGCGCGGAGCATCGCCGAAGTCGAAAGCCATCTGGTCCAGGGGGTCTACGACGCGCTCCATCTCGCATCTGCAAGCTTGTTTCGTGCGGAGGACGGGAAGTTTCTGCGTACCTCTGAAAACCATGGCTGGGACGACGCCTCGGCACGAGAGCTCGACCCCCAAGATGCGATGCTCGCCCCTTTGCGGGTCCGCCGCCCATTCAGCGTCGATCGCGACGGCGCTCGCCGAAACCACCTTCCCGAAGGGCTGACCCGGCCCGTTCTCGCCGTTCCGATCGGCGATCGCTTTCGCTGCTACGCGGTGGTTTTCTATGGAGCGCATGCCGCGGGCGATGACCTCAACCAGGATGAGCGCGCCATGCTGGCGAGGCTTGCGCCCGAGGCCGCGAGCGTCCTCGCGAAGCTCGAGCATGACCGGCTTTGCCGGCGGATCGCCGCGCTTGAAAGCGCGCTCGACCTCGCGACCGCCGAGATGGGCGCGCAACAGCCGCGCCGCCCGAGGGTTTCATGAGCAAATTCAATGAGACGTGAGCAAAAAGGCAAAGACCGCCAGGGGGCTCCCTTTTGGCGGCCTCTGCCCTTTTTGAAGGCCTCTGCCTTTGCCGTTCGCCGCAAGCCTATTCTATGACGCGGACGATCTTGCGGCTGTGGCGGTCCACGATCACCTTCCGCTTGCCGATGACGGTATAGCTATATTCGTCATAACTAGGGACCGGATAGACGGTGACCGTCTCGGGAAGGGCTTCGCCTACGACAACCGGGCGATCATAAGCGACGGCCGGATGAGCCGGCAGGGACGAACCGACGATGGCGCCAACCGCACCACCAACCGCGGCTCCGACCGGTCCACCGACGACGGCTCCGGTTGCTGCGCCGCCAACGGCTCCCCCGGCGGCACCACCCGCATTTTGCGCAAGCGCTACTCCGCTGGACATGGCGATGAACGCGACGACCGCGCACAAGGACAAGTGTTTCATGAGGGCACTCCCATTGTTCGAAAACGCGAATTCGCCAAACGAGAACGCGAGGCCGGCATTGGGGTTCCCGACGAGGCCTTCAGTCCTGATTTCAAGACGATTTTACCGAAAGGGAGATTATTGCTCTGTGAATAAATTTTCCGTGGCGCGGTTTTTGCTTTAAGGTTCCCATGATTCGGAGGGGACCCGATTGCGACATTCCGTTTCCAGGCGCCGCTTCATTGCGGGCCTAACCGCTCTTTCGTTTGTGAAAACGAAATCGGCATTCGCGGCAAGCCCGAAATCCATCGATTTCGACGATCCTTTTCTCGGCCAGACGACGCAAGGCGATCTCATCTTGTCCCCGCAAAAGACGCTCGCGGCCGGCAAGCTGCCCGCAAAACCCGAGTTTTTCGGCATCGTCAGAAAGACGAATGTCATCCGCAATGAGCAGGATGCGGGGAAGATCAACCTGCTCGCAATTTATGCGGCCTTCCGCGACGCTGAATGCCGCGTCAGCCTTTGCAGCCTCAACACGCTCGCCGACAGCACGGTGCTCCCGGCGCGAACCGCTTACGAGGCGCTGACGGCGATCACGCAAAAGCTCAAGGCGCTCCCGGATTCCGTCTATGCGCTCCAAGACGTCGACGATTTGGCCAGGGTGAGCTGCGTGAAAAGCGGATCACGCTCGGTCATCGTCTGGCAAGGTCCGCAGGCGCGCGCGCTGACCGAGGGCTGAGGGGCGTCTACCTCTCCCGAGCCTTTGGCTCGGGGCATCAACCTGCGTCTCGTCCGAGAAGGCGCAGAGTCGGTTCTCGATATTCTTTTCCCTACGAGGCGGAACAGAAAGCTGGCGTTGCCGAGCGCAACGGGCGGCGCGCTCGATATCCAAAAAGAGGCCCACTTCCGCGACCGGCGCCCGCCGGCAAAAATCAGGGGGCAATTTCATCGAGCGCCGTTGAGGCGGCCTTGTCGGAGGCAGTCTAAGATGCGAAGGCTCGATGCAAGCGCTGATAGACGAATGCGCGGGTTGGAGGATGGATGACCTGGCGGCGAAATCTCGTCGGTCTCGTAACGGTAAGCGTGCTCGCTTTGGCCTGGTACGGGGCGACGAGCGCGACGGGTCTCGTCTCGGGCGGCCGCTTCCCGTCGCCGGCCGATACCCTTGCGGCCTTTCGCCAGATCTCTGGCCGCGGTTATGCCGACGGAACATTGCTCGCCCATGCGCTTCACTCGCTCCGGCTCGTGGCCCTGGGCTTTGCGGTCGCCGTGGCGACGGGCGTGCCGCTTGGCCTCCTGATGGGATGGAGCCGGAAGGCCGAGGCCCTGGTAAATCCGGTGTTTCTGCTCATCCGGCCGATCCCCCCGCTGGCTTGGATTCCCTTGGCGATCCTCTGGCTCGGCCTCGGCGACGCGGCCAAGATCATGGTGATCTGGTTCGCCGCCGTCGTGCCCGCGGTGATCAACAGCTTCGCGGGTGTCCGCACGGTCGAGCGTCCGCTCTTGGAGGCGGCACGCATGCTCGGCACCCCGCCTTGGCGCTTCATCACGGAGGTGCTGACGCCGGCCGCCTCGCCGATGATCTTCACCGGCTTGCGGCTTTCGCTTCAGGCCTCCTGGACGACGCTCGTCGCGGCCGAGCTTGTCGGCGCGCTCTTCGGCCTTGGCCGGGTGCTCAACCTCGCACAGCAGGACATCTATCCCGGCATGATCCTCGTCGGCATGCTCGCTGTCGGGCTTTGCGGCTGGCTGACGACCAGCTTGCTGGCGCTCGGCGAAGCGCGGACGCTCGCCTGGAATCAAGCCCAGGCGAAGCCGGCAAGGTGATGGACCGCAAGCTCCCTTATTCCGAAGCCATCGGGCTCGGCGGGCTCGGTCTTGCGGCCTTCATCGGGCTCTGGGAAGCGCTTTCCTTTCTCGGCATCGTGCCGAGCCAGTTTCTGCCTTCTCCCTTCGCGGTCGTGTCCCGCTTCTTCCATCTCTTCACCGAGCCCTTCGCCGGCTTCACCTTGCCGCAGCACCTCGGCTCGAGCCTCCTGCGCTACCTCTACGGCGTGCTCCTTGCCGCAATCATCGGCATTCCGCTCGGCCTCGCCATGGGCTGGTTTCGCCTGCTCGACGATATCGTCACGCCGATCTTCAACGGCTTGCGCTTCATCGCGCCCATTGCCTGGGTGCCGTTCGCTGCGCTCTGGTTCGGGACCGGGATCGGCGGGCCGATTATGATCATCTTCGCCGGCGCCTTTCCGCCGTGCCTGATCAACGCTTATCGCGGGGTGCGTTTTGTCGAGCCGCGCTTCATCGAGGCCGCACGCATGCTGGGAACCGGCCATCGCCGTATCTTGACGGAAATCCTACTGCCCGCCTCGATGCCCTCGATCGTGGCGGGGGTCCGTGTCGCGGCAGGCCTCGGCTGGCAATCTCTAGTCGGGGCCGAGCTCATCGTTGCCTCAGCGGGCGTAGGCTTCATGATGGTGCAGGCGCAAGCGAGCGTGCAAACCACGACCGTGATGGCGGGCATGGTCGCGATCGGGCTCACGGGCCTTCTGATCGACGTTGCGCTTCGCCATGGCGAGGTCTGGCTGCACCGCCGTCTCGGACTGGATTGAGAAGACGATGGCTGCCATCCGTTTCGACAAGGTGCAAAAATATTTTGGGCAAGGCGACAAGAGAACGCAAGCGCTCTCCGACATCGATCTCGAGATCCGCGATCGGGAGTTTCTCGCGATCGTCGGCCCTTCCGGCTGCGGCAAGACGACATGCCTTCGCCTGGTTGCCGGCTTCGAAGCGGCAAGCGCGGGCATCGTCTCGGTCGCCGGCAAGCCCGTATCCGAACCGGGCCCGGATCGCGCCGTCGTTTTCCAGCAATTTGCGCTGTTCCCGTGGAAGACCGTGCGCGGAAACATCGAGCTTGGGCTGCGAAACAAGGGCATGGGCGTTGAGGAACGCATGAAGCGGATCGCCGACGTGCTCAAGCTCATGAATCTCGAAACGCATGCCGACGCCTTTCCCCACCAGCTTTCGGGCGGCATGCAACAGCGCGTCGCCATCGCGCGCGCCTATGTGCTCGATCCCGAGGTGCTGCTGATGGACGAGCCCTTCGGCGCGCTGGACGCGCAAACCCGCGTCGTGATGCAAGAGGAGCTCGTCCGCTTGGCGCGGGTGCGCCCGCGCACCGTGCTTTTCATCACGCACGCGGTCGAGGAAGCGGTGTATCTCGCCGATCGCATTGCGGTAATGACGCGCCGCCCGGGGCGGATCAAGGAGATCATCGACATCAAGAGCATGCGTGAGACGGAGAAGTGGGACCGGTTCGAGCGCATCGAGGATGTGATGGACCTCGACAGCTTCGTCCATCTGCGGACAAGAATTTGGAAATCGCTGCGTGAGGAGAAGGACAATTGAGGCCGACAAAAGCCCCGGGCGCAAACGACGCCACAGCCAGCGTCTGCAAGATTTTGGAAAGGGAGGACGGAAAATGAGGATGAGATTCGCGATCTTGGCGCTCGCCGCCACGATGGGCCTGCCGATGCAAGCCCCAACACGAGGCTTTGCGCAAACGCTGACGCCCATCAATGTCAGCTATCAGCCTTCGCTTTATTGGGCGCTGCCCTTTCACTATGCCACCGTGAAAGGATGGTGGAAGGAGGTCGGCCTCGCGCCGACCTTCCAGACCTTCCCGGCGGGAGCCCCGCAAGTCGCCTCGGCCCAGGCGAAATCCTGGGATGTCGGCGGAACGGGCTCGGTGCCGGCCGTGCTTGGGGCGGCGCGCTTCGGCCTGTTGACGATCGGCCTCACCAACGACGAGTTGAAGGCCAATGCGATGATGGTGCGCGGCGACAAGTTCGACGCCATCCATGCCAATCCGGCGTTGCTCAAGGGGCAGCGCCTCTTGGTGACGACGAACTCGACCGCCGATTTCGCGGCGCGCAGCTGCCTCAAGAAATTCGGCCTCGCGCAAAGCGATATGCAATTCGTCAATCTCGGCCAGGCGCAGATCGTCAGCGCCATCACCTCGAACAATGGCGATATCGCCGGCGTTTGGGCGCCGAATACCTATACGCTGCAGGACAAAGCCGACGCCAAATACCTGTGCTCGGGAGCGGATGCCGGCGCGATCGTGCCGGGCGCGCTCGTCGTTCGACAAGACTACGCCAAGGAACAGCCCGAAAACGTCGCCAAGTTCCTGGCGGTTTTCCTGCGCGGCTGGTCCTGGGCCAAGGCCAACCCGGCCGAAGCGCGCGGGCTCGCGCTCGACTTCTACAAGACCGGCGGCCTCGAGGTCACGCCCGCGGCCATGGACCAGGAGTTCGCGCTCCGGCCCGTCTTCGGTCTCGACGAGCAACTGAAGCTTTTCAACCGCGCGGGAGGCGCCTCGACTGTGGACGGCTGGTTCACGGTGATCAGCGCCTTCATGACGGATGTCGGGACCTTGCCGCAATCGCCGGACCCGAAGAGCTTCATTACCGATGAATATCTCAAGCGCGTGGCAGCCGATCCGAAGCTCAAGGCCTTCGCCACGGAATTCGACAAGCCCTGAAAACTTCCTGCGAACAATATCGGGCGTTCGCCGCGATGCGCGCGCCCCAGTTTCCCTAAGACAGGTACGATTATGCCCGTGACCATGCTCAAGCGCGCCGCCAAGACCGCGGAGAGCGAGACCGGCACCGCGAGAAAAATCACCGCGGAAATGCTCGCGGCGATCGCCGAGGGCGGTGAAAAAGCGGTCCGCGATTACGCGCTCTCGCTCGACAAATGGTCGGGCGAGATCCTGGTGACGCCACAGGAGATCGAGCGGCGCACGCGCGCAATTCCCGAAGGCGTGAAGGCCGATATCACCTTCGCCACCGGACAGGTGCGCGCCTTCGCCGAGGCCCAGCGTCGCTCGATTGCGGATTTCTCGATCGAGAGCATTCCGGGCCTGGTGGCCGGGCAAAAGCTCGTGCCTGTCAACGTGGCCGGCTGTTACGTGCCGACCGGCCGCTACGCTCATATCGCCTCGGCCTATATGTCGATCGCGACCGCGAAGGCGGCCGGCGTCAAGACAGTGATCGCCTGCTCGACCCCATTCATGGGGGAAGGCATCCATCCGCATGTGCTCTACGCGATGAAGGTGGCAGGCGCCGACATCATCATGACGCTCGGCGGCGTGCAGGCGATCGCGACGATGGCGCATGGGCTGTTCACCGGCAAGCCCGCCGACATCATCGTCGGCCCCGGCAATAAATTCGTCGCCGAGGCGAAGCGCATGCTCTTCGGCAAGGTCGGCATCGATGTCTTCGCCGGCCCCTCCGAGGTGGCGGTGATCGCCGACGACACCGCCGATGCCGCGATCGTCGCCTCCGATCTCGTGGGCCAGATGGAACATGGCCATGAAAGCCCCGCTTGGCTCTTCACCACGTCGCGCAAGCTCGCCGAGGAGGTGATGCGGCTCGTTCCGCCCTTGATCGCGGCGCTGCCGCCGACCGCGCGGGACGCGGCTGGTGCTGCGTGGCGCGACTATGGCGAAGTGGTGCTATGCGATACGCGCGAAGAGGTCATAGCGGTTTCCGATCGCTGCGCCAGCGAGCATCTCGAGGTGCAGGCGGCCGATCTCGATTGGTGGCTCGCGAACCTCAGCAATTACGGCTCGCTCTTCCTCGGCGAGGAGACGACCGTCGCCTTCGGTGACAAGGTCTCGGGCCCAAACCACATCCTGCCGACCAAATTCGCGGCGCGCTATTCGGCCGGCCTTTCGGTGCATAAATTCCTTCGGCCGCTGACCTGGCAGCGGATGAATCGCGACGCCTGCAAGGTCGTCGCGCAGCACTCGGCGCGCATCTCCCGCCTCGAAGGGATGGAGGCGCATGCGCGGACTTCCGATGACCGGCTGGCCAAGTATTTTCCGGGACATCATTTCGATCTCGGGCCGCCCGTGGAGAGCTGAGGCGTGTTCAGGCTGCACTCCCTCTTCGATCTGACGGGACGCACCGCGCTCGTCACCGGCGGCGAATTCCGGGATCGGCTTTGAGCTCGCACGTGCGCTCGGCCTCGCGGGGGCTTCGCTCGTGTTGACGGCAAGACGCGAGGGCGAGCTCGCCGAGGCCGCGAGGACTTTGCAGGCTGGGGAGATCACGGCGCAATGGGTCGCGGCCGACCTCGCGGACCCTTCCGGCATCGAGGCGCTCGCCGACACGCTCGAGGCGCGCAAGTTCGCGATCGACATTCTCGTCAACGCCGCCGGCATCAATTTGCGCGAGCCTTTCGCCGAAGTGACGGCAGATGCCTTCGACAAGCACATGGCGGTGCATTTGCGCGCGCCTTTTCTGCTGACGCAAAGGCTCGCTCCGGCTATGGCGCGCCAGGGTTGGGGACGCATCGTCAATCTCGCCTCGTTGCAATCCTGGCGGGCCTTTCCAAATTCCGCGCCCTATGGCGCCGCGAAGGCCGGCGTCCTTCAGCTTACCCGAGCGATCGCCGAGGCCTGGTCCGATAAAGGCATCTGCTGCAACGCGATCGCGCCCGGCTTCTTCCCGACGCCGCTGACGGCGCCGATCTTCGCCGATGCCGAGCGCGCGGCGCGCAACGCAGCCCAGACCGCGATCGGCCGCAACGGCGCGCTTGCCGATCTTCACGGCGCCGTCGTCTTTTTCGCATCCGATGCCTGCGCCTATGTCACCGGCCAGACGCTGCCGGTCGACGGTGGCTTCACGGCCAAGTGACGTGAAATGATGTAGGCGCGACGGGAGAAGCTCATGAAGGCGCTGGTCTACACCGCCCCCTACAAGGTCGCCCTTCGCGACGAGCCTGAGCCCGTGCCTTCGAACGACGTGGTCGTCGTCAAGGTCGAGGCGGTCGGCATCTGCGGATCGGACATGCATGCCTATCACGGCCATGACACGCGCCGGCCTGCGCCGCTCATTCTCGGCCATGAGGCGGCAGGCGTCGTCGCGAGCGGCCCGCGCGCGGGCGAACGCGTCACCATCAACCCCTTGGTCGTCGATCCGGATTGTCCGTTCGTGTCGCGCGGCGCGCCCCATCTTTCACCGACGCGCCAGCTCGTCTCGATGCCGTCATGGCCAGGCGCCTTCGCGCAATATGTCGGCGTGCCGGTTGCCAATCTCGTTATGATTCCCGACCACCTGAGCAGCCTGCATGCGGCCTTGGCCGAGCCAGTTGCCGTCTCTTATCACGCCGTCAACCAGGGGGCGCGGCTTCTCGCGCGCCCTTTGTCGGCCTCGCGATGCGTCGTGCTCGGCGCCGGAGCGATCGGCGTCGCGGCCGCGCTCGTGCTCGCGATGCAAGGCGCAGCCGACGTCCAAATCGGCGAGCCGAATGCGCAGCGCCGCACCACGGCCGCGCGATCCGGCCCTTTCACTTGTTACGCGCCGGGCGAGGCGAATGAACCGGTCGAGAATAGCGCGGATCTCGTGATCGACGCGGTCGGGGCCGCCGCGAGCCGCGCCGCCGCATCGCGAATGGTCGCGCCTGGCGGCGTCATCGTCCACGCCGGGCTCTTGCCCGGTCACGACGGTCTCGACATCCGGAAGCTCACCTTGCAGGAGGTCATCTTCACCGGCACCTATTGCTACACGCCGACCGATTTTCGCGAGGCGGTCGCGGCGCTCGCCGCGGGCCGGCTCGGCGATCTTTCCTGGCTCGAGGAGCGCCCGCTTTCAGAAGGCCCACGCGCCTTCGCCGACATCGACGCCAACGCGGTTGCGGCAGCGAAGATCGTGCTGCGGCCGTAGTCGCGGCGGGTGGAGGTCGGATTTTTCCGCGTCGCGGCGCCGGAACTCGCGCGCGCGACCATGTTCAGTGAATGACAGATCTCGGAAAGCGCGGCCTCGCGTTTATTGCCGCTGACGAAGAATAGATTCCACTCATCAAAAGTATCCGCTAACCGCGGATCGCCGTGAACCTTTGTGCGCGAAAACGCGTTTGCGACCCGGTATGGACCAGACCTGCATCGACACCAACCTTGGAATTGGCAGTGGAATTGGCGAACCTCGCAACGGAACTGCGGCACTCATCCATGACCGAGGCTCGTTCCCCTCTTCACATCGGCGACCAATGCGCTCTCTCTCGGCGAGGCGGCCCGTGACGGGTTCAGCACGGACGACCGTTAAGCTCGGCGCCGTCGTCGCCATTCCGGCCAGGAATGAAGAGGCTCACCTTGGCCGCTGTCTCGGCGCTCTCGGCTCGCAACGACAGATCACGGGGGAACCGCTTCCTCCCGGCAGCTTCGGCATCGTTCTCCTCCTCAACAACTGCGATGACGGCAGCGCCGAGCTTGCGAGGACGATGGTGTCGGGTTTTGCCGCGCCGCTTCGTGTGATCGAATGCGACCTGCCGCCGTCGCTTGCTCATGCGGGCGGAGCAAGACGCCGCGCCATGAATGAGGCGGCAGCCTGGCTGGGGAGCGAAGGCGGGGATGGGTTGCTGCTGACGACGGACGCGGACAGCCGCGTCGACGCTCACTGGGTCGCCGCCAACCTCGCCGCCCGGGATCGTGGAGCCGACGCGGTGGCCGGTCGAATCGCGCTCGACCCAGACGATGCCGCGCGCTTGCCCGAGCATCTTCATCGGCGGGGGCGCCTGGAAACTGCGTATGGCGACAAGTTGATCGAGATCTCGGCAATTCTCGACCCGCGACCGCATAATCCATGGCCGCATCACGCCACAGCGTCCGGCGCGAGCCTGGCGGTGACGCTCGCCACGTATCGGCGCATCGGCGGCCTGCCGCAGCTTGCGCTCGGTGAGGATCGCGGGCTCATCGCCGCGCTCGAAGCCCATGACGCACGTACGCGTTTCGCCCCCGAAATCGAGGTCATCACCTCGGGGCGTCTGGTCGGCCGGGCACCGGGCGGCGTCGCCGACACGATTCGGCTCCGCTGCCGGGAGCGAGACGCTCTGTGCGACGAGACCCTCGAGCCGGTCGAGGCCGCCGTCATGCGAGCATGGTGCCGTGGCCGGCTGCGGCGGCTCCACGGCGCGGGCCGCCTCGATAATGTTTCGGCCTGGGCCACCCCCCTCGGCCTCGGTGACCAGGAAGCGCGCGACATGTGCAGTCGCGCGAGCTTCGGTGAAATCTGGCGGGGCGTGGAGGGATCGAGTCCCGCCCTCCGACGCCGCCCGTTGCGGCCGCGCGAGCTGCCGGGGTTTATCGCCCGCGCCGCCGTGGTGGTGGAGACGCTCAGACGCGCATCAAGTTCGCCTGAGGAGATCCAGCCGGAAGTTCTGCGTTCTCTCCTGGGTGAGCACCTGGGCAAAGCTTGCGATCCTCTCGATGAGGAGCTCGGCCGCACGATCTCCCGATAGCGGATAATCGGTCGGACCGGTCCAGTGGACCATGAGGACGTCGCCTGCCCCGGCAAGCGTCTCCTCGAGACGCCGCGCGAGAAAGGCTACGTCCTCTTCGTCGAGGTAATAGACCACCTCGGAGAGCACGATCAGGTCGAATGGACCACTCGGCCAATCCCCTGGGACTTTCATCCTGTCAAAACGCACTGAAGGCATTCCCGCGCAGCGCCGCCGCGCGGCCATGAGCGGCGCCTCGGCGATGTCGACCGCCAAGAGCGTTTCGCAACGTTGCGCGAGATGCCGGGTCATCACACCGATCGAGCAGCCGATCTCGAGCCCCGCGCCGTAACGGGCGCGGGCGAGCGCCGCCATCGAGCGTGCATATTTTCGCTTTTCATAATTGCTCGTGGCAAAGCGCCATGGATCGGCATCGGCCGCATAAAGCGCCTCGAAATAACGTCGCGGCAGCGTACGCCCGGTCACGGCTCGATCTCGAAGAAGATTTCCTCGCCGCCCGAGAAGCGCGCCAGCATATCGGGGGTCAAGCGAAACCCTTGCGGATCATCGTTAATGAGATCGCTGATCTGCGAGCGATGGCAGGCGATGGCCGCCTGCTTGCGCCGATCCGCGGCGGCGCCGTCGAAGCGCCAGCCTCGTGGCGTTTCCGGCACCGTCGCCTCGAGAGGAAGCGCCCTTCCCCAGATCGAATATTCGAACAGCCGCGCCCGCGGCAGATGATCTACGGCCTTGCGCGCGATGTCATAGGCGGCCTGATGGTCAGAATGCGGATCGTGACGCCAGGTGGCGAAGAGGGCCCGCGCCTTGGCTTTGCGCATGTGCTCCGCGATGAGCAGGGCGACGCGCTCCGCTTCGGGTCCGCAGTTGGGGACGAAGCGGTCGGGCAGCGCCAGGCAGTGAAGGTCGCGCGCGCTTACGCCGAGCGACGACGCGGCCTTTTGCACCTCCAGCTCGCGCAACGAGCGCAAGCGATGCGGCGGATAGCGCGTGGAGCGGGGATGGGACCCCGTGCCATCCGAGAGCACGATGATCTTGACCGGTCGCCCCCATACGCGCGCGGTCGCGATCAGCGCCCCGCAGCCGAGGCTCTCATCATCGGGATGGGGCGCCACCACCACGGCCCCGCCTTCCCCCAGGAGGTCATCGAGGGTCGCCGGCGGAAAATCACGCGCGGCATCGAGGAACGCTTGGGCGCGCATGCGGATCAGGGCCAAATATCGGGCGCGGCGCGCGCACAATTCAGCACCCACTCCGCCGCGCCGACGAGCGCCCGATCGGGAGCCGGCTGGCGAAGATAGGTCGAAAGATCGCGGATGACGCGCTCGATCGGATGCGGACGAATGAAGGACGAAAGGCCGATTGAACGTTGGACCAGCTCCATGAGGTCAAGCGCGGCGCGCTCGACCGCGAGGCGCGCCAAATTGACGTAAGCGACGGTCGCTTCCGCGTCCTTATTGGAGACCTCGGCCAGGAAGGCGGCGCGCTCAGACCAGAGCCGGGCAGTCTCGACCGCAATGGCGGCTTGGCCGAAACGAGCGGCCTGATGCGGATCCTTTCCGCGCCCGGTGTTCGTATGTTGTCTCCGGCATAGATCGAGCACGGTTTCCATCGCCCCGAGTTGCACCGCCAGGAAGCGCCACGCGCCTCCCGAGAATGCTGGTTGGCGATGATAATCGTCATCATCCCCGACAATGTCGCCATCCGTCACATGCAAGCCGGTGAAATCGACCCGTCCCGTGGCGGAGGCTTGCATGCCCGTCGGTGTCCAAGCCGCGAGATCGGCGCGCTCGCCGCGCCGCAGCCGCGGCACCACCATGAGAAACCGGCCGCTTTCGTCGCGTGCCGTCACTAGGGGGCGTTCGATGAAACCCGCGCCCGAGCACAGCACCTTGCACCCGATAAGGCGCCACCCATCCCGTTCGGCGACGAGGCGAAGCGGTTCTCGCCCATCATCGGTATTCCAAACCGCCAAAAGCGCGCCGGCCCCGGGCGGGCCGGCCAACACGCCGAGCTGTTCGATCGTGCCGTAGCGGGCGACAAGCGCCACGGCGTTTACATGCCCTTCGTAGAGGCGCCCAAGTGAAAGGCTCCCCCCGCCCAGCGCGCGAAGCACGTGAAAAAGGTCGTGCGCTGCCGACGGACCGCCCGCTAGACCTTCGCCCCCGAGCTCGCCGGGGAAGGGCGCACGCAAGAGCCCGCCTTGTTCGAGCGCCGCGACGTCGTTTGCGGGAAATGACGATTCATCGCCGCTCTCGCTGACGCGCAGAGCCGCGGCGCGCGACACCTCTCGCGCGGTCGATACCGGTGACATCCTTGTGACGCGGCGCAAAGGGGCGATGAGCATGGGAGTCCGATCCGCCTCATAAACGCCGCAGCGACGGCAGAGGTTGCGTGCGCTCGTCTCTTCCCGAATGCGCCCGGCTCCTCAGAAAGGTTTTGTCAGGCCGGCGAACGAGGCCCCGAGCCGAAGTTGGCGAGGAGACGACGCTCCCCATTCGAGCGAGCCGACGCGAGGAAGCAAATCGACCGGAGGTGAATGAAGTGCCTTACCAATCAATCGAGGTGCGCCCGGCCGCGGGTTCGCTCGGCGCCGAGGTGTGCGATGTCGATCTCGCGCGGCCGCTCCGCAACGCGACGGCGGACGAATTGCGTCGCGCCCTTGTCGAGCATCTTGTCCTTTTCTTCCGCGACCAAAACCTCACGCCCGACTCAGCAACTCGATGTCAGCCGTCTCTTCGGGCCGCTATTGCGGGTTCCTTACGTGAAGCACATGGATGAGTACCCTGACATCATCGCCGTGCTCAAGGAAGCGGACGAGCGGAACATCAGTGCCTTCGGCAATGCCTGGCATTCGGATTTCAGCTTCCTCGAAGCGCCGCCGATGGGGTCCGTCCTTTATGCAAAAGAGGTCCCGAGTCATGGCGGCGACACGCTTTGGGCCAATATGTACGACGTGTACGAGGCGCTCTCCCCCGGTATGAAGCGGATGCTCGATCCGCTTCGCGCGATGCACAGCGGCCGCCCCTATGGGGTTGCGCATGCGCCCAAGGGCGTGCGCACCAGCCGCTCGATCGCGATCGAGCGCGACAATCGGGAGGCGGACCGAGAGGTCGCCCAGCCGGTCGTGATGGTTCACCCCACGAGCGGGCGCAAGGCGCTCTTCGTCAACGCGATCTACACGACGCGCTTCGAGCATATGACGGAGGCGGAAAGTCGCCCGCTGCTGCAGTTTCTCTTCGAACACTGCATACGCCCGGAGCTCACCTGCCGGTTTCGGTGGAAACCGGGTTCGCTCGCCATCTGGGACAATCGCTGCACCCTTCACTATGCAGTCAACGATTATGATGGGTCGCGCCGTCTGATGCATCGCACGACCATCGCCGGCGAGCCGCTCGTTGGCGCCCGCTGAGTCGTCCTTTCAAGTTCTATTTTAGAGCTTCTCCCAAAATCAGCTTGAGCCACCAACACCGTTTTTTGGTGCGATCTGGACGTTTCCCTTCATGCGGAGCATCCTGCAATAATCCCCACGGCAGATGCGAGCCGACTGCAGCAGGGCAAGATGGCAGGGTTGGATGTTCGGGCTTGGTTGCGCACGCTCGGCCTCGAAAGCTACGAGGAGGCATTCCGCGCCAACGCCATCGACGCCGACGTCCTTTGCGATCTGACCGAGGCGGATCTGGAGCGCCTGGGGGTGCTCCTCGGGCATCGCAAGAAAATGCTCAACGCGATCGTCGGCTTGCGCGCGGCGCGAGAGCAATCGGCGCAAGCCGCATCGGGCCTCGGCCCTGCGCTCGCGAATGCGGAGGGCGAGCGCCGGCAAGTGACAGTGCTGTTCGCCGACCTCGCAGGCTATACGGCGCTCAGCAACGAGCTTGACGCCGAGGATGTGCATCGGCTGCTCGGACGCTTCTTCTCCTGCATCGATCGCATCATCGCGACCCATGGCGGCCACGTCGACAAGCATATCGGCGACAGCGTCATGGCGGTTTTCGGCGCACCGATCGCGCACGGCAACGATGCCGAGCGGGCGATCCGCTCGGCGCTCGCGATCCGGGCCGCCATGCCTTCGCTCGCCTCCGATCAGGCGAGGGCCTTGCAGACGCATATCGGGATCGCGAGCGGAGAGGTTGTGGCAAGCACGACCGGGAGCGACGCGCATCGCGAATACACGGTCACGGGAGAGACGGTGAATCTCGCGGCCCGCCTGACAAGCGAGGCGCGCGCCGGCGAGATCCTGATATCGGAGCTTGTCCGGCGAGCCTTGGAACCAAATCTAGATTGCACGGATGCAGGCTCCCTGCCGGTCAAAGGCTTTGCGGCACCGGTCAAGGCCTATCGTCTGAACGGATTCCGGCAGGAAGCCAAAAGCGATCTCGCCGCGATGGTCGGGCGAACGAAAGAGCTGCAACAATTCAAGGCCGCGCTCGCAGCCTGCCGCGAAACCAAACAGGGCGGAACCATCTATATTCGCGGCGAGGCCGGAATTGGCAAGACACGGCTGGCCAGGGCGTGCGAGAGCGAGGCCAAAGCGGCGGGCTTTGCCTGTAACGTGATCTCGGTTCTTGATTTCGGCTCGGGCATCGACGCCGTCCGCATCCTGGTTCGCAGCATTCTGGGCATCGACCTCGAAGCGACGGCCGAGATCCGCGAGGCCGCTGTTCCGCGGGCCGTGGCGAACGGGCTCGTCAGGCAAGACGATGTCGTTTTCCTGAACGACCTGCTCGATGTCGCCCAACCCACGGAGCTGCGCGGCCTTTACGACGCCATGGACAACGCCGCGAGACATCAGGGCAAGCGGCGGCTCGTGATCGCGCTGGTGCGTTCGCTCAGCCTTCGCCAGCCCCGGCTGCTGGCCGTGGAGGATGTGCATTGGGCGGATTCGTCGACGCGCGACTATCTCGCGACGTTGGCCGGTGCCATCGGTGAATGTCCGACCATCCTCTTGATGACGTCGCGCCCGGAGAAAGACCTCATCGACGCGCGCTGGCGCGGCGACGCCGACGGCGCCTCGCTGATCACCATCGATCTGGCTCCTCTGCGCCGCGAGGACGCGATGGCGCTGGCGAGCGCGGCCGCCTTTACCGACCAATCGCTCGCCGAGCGGCTGGTGGATCGCGCCGGAGGTAATCCGCTTTTCCTCGAGCAGCTCCTGCGCCATTCGCAGGAAGATGCGCAGACGAGCGTGCCGGGCACCGTGCAGGCGCTTGTCCAGGCGCGCGTCGACCTGTTGGATCCGCTGAACAGACGGGCGCTTCAGGCCGCCTCGATCCTGGGGCAAAGCTTTCCTCTCGCGGCCCTCCGCCATCTGCTGGCCGACCCGGATTTCGACTGCACCGACCTGGTCTCATACGCCGTGCTGCGGCATGCCGGGGATAGCTGCCGCTTCGCTCATGCGCTCATCCGCGACGCCGTCTACGCCTCCCTCCTGCGGGGCAGGCGCCAGGAGCTGCACGGGCTCGCCGCGGAATGGTACGCGACACGGGATATCTCGCTGCGGGCGGAACACCTCGACCGGGCAGAAGACCCCCGGGCGCCCGCTGCCTATGCCGAGGCCACGCAGGCCCAATCGAACCTTTTGCGCTATGAACGCGCTCTCGAATTGGCGGAGCGCGGACATAGGCTCGCGACCTCCGCGGAAGATCGAGTGCGCCTCGGACTTTTACGCGCCGGCATTCTGCGCGAGCTCGGCCGCGTCCAGGAGGCGATGCAAGGTTTCCGCGAGATTGCGCTCGCCGCTGGGGACAGCCTCGCGCAATGCCGCGCATGGATTGGGGTCGCGTCGTGCGTGCGGCTTCTCGGGGGCAATGAAGAGGGCGTCACGGCGCTGAAGCTGGCCGAGCCGCTCGCGCAACAGCATCAAGCCTTCCCCGAGCTATCCGACATCCATTATTATTTCGGTTCCTTGCTCTTCGCCACGGGCGATATTGATAGCTGTTTAAGACATCACCAGCAGGGACATGAGTTTGCGCGAAAGGCTGGGCACGCCGAAGACGAGGCAAGAGCCCTGAGCGGCCTCGGTGACGCCCTTTACGGTCGCGGTCATATGCGCCTTGCCATCGACCATTTTCGCCGCTGCAGGGCGCTTTGCCAGGAAGGGGGTTTCGGCCGGATCGAGGTCGGCAGCACGCATATGCTGGGCGCAATCCGGCGCTATTTATTCGAATGGGAGGAGGCGATGAGGAATCTGCGTGACTCTGTCGCCATGGCGAAAAGGGTCGGCAATTTCCGCACGCAGATGGTCGCGCTCAACGTGTTGGGCGAGGTCCTGGTCGATGAAGCCCGGCCGGGCGAGGCGCGCCTCGCCCTCATGGAAGCCTTGCAGCTCGCCGAGCGGTTCGACAACGATCGTTATCGCGCCTATGTGCTGTGCGAATTGGGAAGGGCCCAATATTACGCCGGCGACGAGGCGCAAGCCACCTTGGAGCAAGCTCTTGGCTTCAGCCGGCGCGTCGGCATGCGCTTCATCGGGCCGCGGGTGCTCGCAGCTCTCGCCCTGGTGAGCGAGCCGCATCGTGCCGCTGCCCTCGCCGAGGGTGAAAGCATCGTCAAAAGCGGGTGCCTGGCACACAACGCCCTATGGTTCTACCGCGACGCCATCGAGGCGAATTTGCGCGCGCGCGACTTGATCGCGGTTCGGGCCTGCGCGGCGGCGCTCACGGAGCTGACCCGCGAGGATCCCCTGCCCTGGTCGGAGTTCTTCATCGAGCGCGGCCGCGCCCTGGCCGATTTTCACGCCGGAGAGCGAGGCCGCATCCTGTTCGACAAACTGCGTGGGCTAAGGGCGAAAGCGAAACGCGGCGGCCTGAACGCATCAATTGCGGAGATCGACGCAGCCCTTGCGGAACAGCCGGCCCCTTGAGCCCAGGGACACACGAGCGCCGCGGTAAAGCCGATGCGCTTCATGGAGCGTTTCCGGCTCGGGAAAGTGGCGATAGGGTCTCGCCGCAATTTCGCAACCAGCGAAGCGAACAGGAGCAGCAATATGGCTGAGACGACTTGGCGTGCGGATCCCCTCACATGGGGGAGCGGGCCTCATCTGTTCGAGGTCTTTCTCGAGCCGACCTGTCCATTTTCGGCGAAGGCGCTTTTCAAGCTCGACAGCTTGCTCGAAGAGGCAGGTGATGACCGCATCACCATCAAGATTCGCCTTCAGTCGCAGCCCTGGCACATGTACTCGGGTGTGATCGTGAGGTGTATTCTTGCCGCCTCGACCCTCGAACTGGGGAAGGACGCCGCGAAAACCGTCATGCTGGCTATCGCGAACCATCGCGAGGAATTCGAGTTCGAGCGTCATTGTCGAGGCCCGAATCTCGACAGCACGCCCAACGAGATCATGGCACGCATCGAGGGCTACAGCGGAATTCGGCTCGTGGAGGCGTTTGCGATTCCAGATTTGGACCGCGAAATCAAATGGCACTCCCGGTATTCTCGCCAGAACGGCATCCATGTGTCGCCCACTTTCATGATCAATGGGCTCGTCCAAGCCGATATGAGCAGTGGTGACGCGGTCGCGGATTGGGTGTCGCGTCTGCCGAAGGGCTGAACGACGCAATTTCGTTTGTGTTGAAATTATTGGCGCGCCTTGTCGGGGCGTGAATTGTTGACCCGACGCGACGTGTGGCGCTGGCTGGAAGAAAGCCAAGGCAAAACTGCCGCTGGGCGAGGCAACGGCCGTTTCTACAACAGAGCGGCCGAAGACAATGAGAGGATGGCTAGCTTAGGCTTGGCAAAAGAGATTGGATTGAATCCATACCCAACGCTGTTGCCGCAGGCCGGATCCCGCCATCCCTCTTTGACGCCGGCGCCCGCCCTGCAACCGATTTTTTCATCCGCGCCCCGTTTCGCGGATCCCATCCCAAAGTCTGCCGACGACCGCCGCGATGGTGTGCGACCGGCGTGGTGATCAGCTCTTTGCATTCGATCTTCGCCAACCTCCTGCGATTGATGCCGGTCGCCTCAGACACTTGGTCTTACCGGATGCTTGAATGCCGCCCTCGGCGAAGCCTCGGCTGCGGCGTTCATCGAAATGCACGCGGCCCGGCATCGCTAAGCGCGACGAGCTGTCGCGGCTCGTCATTGGAATAACACTGGCCATGCTTTGGTTTGAATGCGGTGAGAGGGCGATCGGCGACGGCCAGGGATTCGGTAAGCGCCCGGCCAAAGGAGATCACCATGTCAGAAAACGAAATCGTTGACGCCACCGGAACGCAACGCCGGGGTTTCCTGAAATGTATGCTCTGGGCGGGCACTGGCGTGCTCTGGACCGTTAGCGGTGGCGTGCCGCGATCCGCCCTGCTCGGCGGCACCGCGATGGCCGCCACACCTACCAGCAACGAGCTGAGCTTTGTGCAGATCAGCGACAGCCATATCGGTTTCGCCACCTCCCCGAACACCGACACGCCCGGCACATTGCGCGAGGCGATTGAACGGGTAACGCAGCTCAAGGGTAACTCTTCGCTCCTGCTGCATACCGGCGACGTCAGCCAGCTCTCGCGTCCCGAGCAGTTCGACACCGCTGAGCAGATCATCAAGAGTGCCGGGCTCGATACGCATTATGTGCCGGGCGAGCACGATGTGCTCGACGAGGATGGCACGGCCTTCTTCGAGCGATTCACCAAGGGGGCCAGCAAGGGTTACTATAGCTTTGATCAGCAGGGCGTGCATTTCATCGGTCTGAACAATGTGCAGGACCTCAAGGCCGGCGGCATGGGCAATCTGGGGCATGAACAGCTCGAGTGGCTCGAGCAGGATCTGCGAGGCCGTGCGAGCAGCCAGCCGATCGTCGTATTCGCGCATATCCCGCTCTGGACGGTCTATCAGGAATGGGGCTGGGGCACCGACGACGCCACGCAGGCGTTGTCCTATCTCAAGCGCTTCGGATCGGTAACCGTGCTGAACGGGCACATCCATCAAATCATGCAGAAGGTGGAGGGCAACGTCGCATTCCACACCGCGCCGTCGACAGCATTCCCGATGCCAGCTCCCGGCACCGCGCCGAGCCCCGGCCCGATCAAAGACTTTCCGCCCGGAAAGCTGCGTTCAGTTCTCGGTATCACGAACGTCCGACAAGTTCTGGGCACCACCCGTCTGGCGATCGTCGACACTCCCCTCGCTACTTAATCCAACAAACGAGAAGTCATTATGAAACGACGTGAATTCGTGCTGATCGGCACAATGCTGACCGCGATTCTTTTTGGGAGCAGCGGCGCGATTTCCCCGGCACATGCGGACGACGCGAAGGTTAACATCGACAACTTTACGTTCTCGCCCGCGCAGATAACGGTTACGCCCGGAACGAAAGTAACCTGGGAGAATAGAGACGACATTCCGCACACCGTCACTGACGCTGGGAGTCCCAGAACTTTCAAATCTCCGCCGCTCGATACCGGTGACTCCTACTCCTACGTGTTTTCGGCACCCGGGACATATCACTATTTCTGCTCCATACATCCCCATATGCAGGGGACGGTGGTGGTGAAGTAAGCATAAGCCTCCTGGAGGCGTCGTCACGCCGCGTGATCGCCCTCGGACCCCCGAAAGGCCTTCTCGCATTCATCGATGTTGCGTCACATAGAGCCACGGCCGGCGTGCAGTGCCTCCGATGACGAGTGCGGCACCGAGCACCCGAAGCGAGGCTGTTACAAGAAAAGGCAAGCGACGCGTAATGGCATTCCAAGCCGTGCTCTGCGTGGGACGGGAAAGCCGATGACAACCGGCTTACAATTCATCAGGTTGTCGCTCGTCATGAGAGTGCGGCTCGCCCGGGTGCTTCGTTCTTGGACATGAATCCGATGAGCTTGCTACGCGCCCGGGCTAGCCGCGACATTACCGTGCCGACCGGCGTCCCAGACACCTCGGCGATCTCGCGGTACGAGAATCCGTGAATGTCGCGCAGGACCAGCGTTTCCCGGAGCGCATCCGGCAGCGACGCAATCGCGACCTTGAGAAGCGTCGCCTCGTTTTTGGCGATGAGTGCCGTCTCGGGCGTTTCGTCATCGAAATTGCTGGATCGCGCGCGCTCGACGCTCTCCAGGTCCTCGGCGGGGAATAGACAAGCCCGCCGGTTCGTGCGCATCCAGTTGAAGGCGGTATTTCGCACGATGGTCAGCACCCAGGCACGCGCATTGCCCGTGGAATAGCTGCCTATCGCACGGTATGCGCGCAGGCAGGCCTCCTGTACCACGTCCTCGGAGTTGGTGCGGCTGCCAGTGAGCCAGCACGCCAGTGTGTAGGCATCGTCGAGATGCGGAAGGACCACCGTCCTGAATCGGGCATCGTGATCGCCGGAGTTTATCCTATCGACGGCTGCGATTTCCTGCGGGTCAAGGGAAGTTTCGCTGCGATCTGCGGCAGCGGCGAAGTAATTCACGGGCGGCCTCCCGACAAGCAACGATTGCAAACGGGCTGCGTGTGTGATCAGGTTAGCGATGTTCCTTCAATGGACTGTCGGTTGTTTTTTGCTGAACTCTGTGTCCCCGCTCAAACGCAACAAGGTCAAGGGATTACGGGAGATTATACCCTGCGTTTTTGTCCTTCTCGGCGCGAGGTCTAGCGACTGGGTTTGCAATGCAGCAAGCCGACTGGCCACCCAAGTGTTTGAGGTTCGCAGTTTTCGAAGCTGATCTTCGAACTGGCGAACTGACGAAACGGGGCAAACGAGTCAGGTTACAGGAGCTCCCGTTTCGACTTCTGGTTATGTTGCTGGAAAGACCGGGAAAGCTGGTGACCCGGGAGGAACTGCGCGAAAATCTTTGGCCGGAGACCTTCGTGGAGTTCGACCACGGCCTCAACAAGGCAGTCAGCAAGATTCGGGACGCGCTGGGGGATTCGGCCGAGAACCCCCAATTCATCGAGACGATTGCTCGCCGCGGCTACCGCTTTCTGGCGGAGGTTGTCGTCGTTCCTCACGAGCTGCGACAGGCCGCGGCTGGCGATGTTCCCACGGTTGGGGACCTCGGTCCCGCCTACGTCGCCAAGGCCGGCACATCGTCAAAGCGGCCGCACGGTGCCTTTACCTGGCTTGTTCTCGTCCTCGGGGTGGCCCTGGTAATTGTCGCCGCCTTATCGTGGGTTTTTTATCCCTGGCGTCACATTTCACCGACAATTCGCTCCTTGGCGGTGCTGCCGCTGGAAAACCTTTCTGGCGATGCCTCGCAGGACTACTTCGCCGACGGAATGACCGAGGAGTTGATCACTGAGTTGGGGCAGATTAGCGCGCTCCGCGTGATCTCCAGTACATCGGTGATGACATACAAAAGCGCTCGCAAACCCTTGTCCGAGATTGCCCGTGAGCTGAACGTCCAAGCAGTGGTGGAAGGAAGCGTGTTGCATTCCGGCGAGCAAGTCCGGATCACCGCCGAATTGATCGAGGTGCCGGCCAACAGGTACATGTGGGCCCAAAGCTACGAAGGGGATTTCCGCGACACGCTAGCGCTCCAAAGCAAGGTGGCCCGCGACATCGCGGAACAGGTCCGAGCCACCTTGGATCGACGGGAACAGGTAGCATTGGGGGAGTCGAAGACGGTGAACCCGGAAGCTTACGAGGCCTACCTCAAAGGACGATACTTCTGGAACAAGCGAACCGGAGATGGTCTGAAGAAAGCCATCGAGTACTTCAGCCGCGCGATCGAGACGGATCCATCATACGCCCAGGCATATTCAGGTCTTGCCAACTCCTACGCATTATCGGGTGATTGGGAGTACGGGATCCTTTCTCCTCAGGATGCTTTTCCAAAAGCAAAAGCGACCGCGACCAAGGCTTTGGAATTGGACAATAGCCTCGGCGAGGCCCACACCTCCCTCGCCTTCGCTTTGGACCTGGCCTGGGATTGGGAGGCTGCGGAGAAGGAATACAGGTTGGCAATCAAGCTTAGTCCCAATTACGCGACAGCTTATCACTGGTATGCTTGGCATTTGATTGTTACGGGGCGAAATAGCGAGGGAATATTAGAATCAAGAATGGCGGAAAGCCTTGATCCTCTTTCACTGATAATCAGCGCCGACACGGCAGACGCATTGTGCATCGCTCACCTGTTTGACGAGTCAATCCAGCAAAGCAAGAAGACACTGGAAATGGATCCGAATTTTGCCGTCGCTCACTATGAGCTCGGCCAAGCACTCGTGCAAAAGCACATGTACGATGAAGCAATCGCGGAGTTTAAGCGAGCGATCGAGCTATCCGGACATAGCGGGGCCTTCGACTCCAATCTAGCCTACGCCTACGCCGTTTCGGGGCGTAAGGAAGAAGCAATGAAAATAATTGAGCAGTTGGAAGCCCGTGATCAAAACCATTCTGCCGACGCCAATATCGCCTTAAGCTACGTTGGGCTCGGCGACCAGGACCAAGCAATTGACTGGCTCAACAAGGCGTATGAAGCGCGTTTCAATCCCTCCATCCTCATGCGCCCGGCCTTTGATCCGTTGCGATCCGACGCGCGATACATGGACCTCTTGCGCCGGATCGGGCTGCTGCAATAGCAATTGAGTATATTCCGGATCGAATCGTCCAGAGCCTCCTCTCTATGTTTTCTCACTAGTGATGAGCCGAGCACCACGCTCGAAAGTAACGTAGGCCCAGAGCCAGTCGAGCATCACTGCCACGCGGTTGCGGAAGCCGACCAGGAGCAACACGTGGATGGCACCCCAAAGCAACCAAGCAAGCCGACCGCTCAATCTGATGCGGCCGAAATCGGCGACCGCCACCTTGCGCCCAATCGTCGCGAGATTGCCGTAGTTGCGGTATCGGAAGGGCGGCGGCTCGCGCTTGCCCTTGGTTCGCGCGGCGATGAGCCGGCCGACGTAGGCGCCCTGCTGCTTGGCGACCGACGCAACGCCGGGCAGCGCCTTACCGTTGATGCCGGGCGCCGCGGCCGTGTCGCCGAGCACGAAGATCTCAGGATAACCCGGCAAGGTGAGCTCGGACCCGACGATAACGCGCCCGGCGCGATCCTGCTTGGCATCGAGCCAATTCGCCGCGGGCGAGGCGGCTACGCCGGCGGCCCAAATTATGGTGCGCGCCTCGATCCGTTGCCCGTCGACGACGACCCCGCCCGCGTCACACACGGTCGCAGGATGGCCGAGGCGGACCTCGACGCCGAGCTTTTCTAGGGCGCTTTTTGCGAAAGCTGACAGCGACTCCGGAAAGCTCGAGAGGACGCGCTTGCCGGATTCGACCAGGATGATGCGCGATGAGCGCGGATCCACTTCACGGAAATCTCTCGCCAAAGCCACCTTCGCGAGCTCAGCGATGGCGCCGGCAAGCTCGACCCCCGTTGGACCACCGCCGATGATGACAAAGTTGAGGAGCCGGCGCCGCTCCTCTGCGTTGTCGGTGGTCTCGGCCTCCTCGAAGGCCTGCAGAATGCGATGTCGCAATTTGGTCGCGTCGTCGATTTTCTTGAGGCCGGGCGCCACATCCTCCCAATCATCGTGACCGAAATAGCCGTGCCGTGCGCCGGTCGCGACGATCAGCGTATCATACGCTACGCGACGTCCTTCGACTTCGACCACCCGCATTGCCTTGTCGATCCCATCGACGCGGCCAAGCAAAACTTGAGTATTCGCTTGATCGCGCAGAATCGAACGGATCGGCGTCGCGATATCCGCCGGAGATAGACCGGCCGTCGCCACTTGGTAGAGCAACGGTTGGAAAAGGTGATAGTTGCGGCGGTCAATGACAGTGACCTCGACTGGTGCTTTGGCAAGTGCCTTTGCGGCGGCGAGCCCAGCAAAGCCGGCACCTACGATGACGACGCGCGGCCGCGCCCCACGCCAGCCCAATGCTCTTATAAGTGCCGATCCAATAGCAACATTCATGATGCATCTCCAAGAAAGGGCTTGCCAGTGCGCTTAGTCACAGTGGCGACTTGGGTAATACTGGCTCATCGCCGCGCGAGGCGGCTCACACCCGTCAAATCGGAGTTTCGTGTGTTGTCGAGCCGGCGTGGCTGTCACGGGTGAGCGCCTGCCGCGGTTGAAGGCACTCAGGCCGACCCGAAGGGCGGCCAAATCCTACCGATCAACTGGGGCTGGTGGTGTCTACCAGGACCCTATAGCTGAATGCGCACCAGGTGCAGCGGTGGTGTGCCGGGCGCGGTCCAAAGGAGCGCATTCATTCCCTCGAAATGGAATGGTCCTTTGATGTCCTCCTGGCCCGTCGAAACGCATTGCTTATGAGGTCCATCATTCGCATTCGCACTCGCACCGCAAACCCTAGCGGGCTCAAAGCGATGCCAGCCAATCTTCAGCACAGCCCCCCTGATATGATAGTGTCCATAGGCGGTGACCACGCTGCCATCGAGAGGAAACTGCTTAATCACGTGGCCGTTCGGCAGGAAGGCGAATTTCAAGCAACCTTTCGTCGGCTCGCATTGTTGCCACGCGCTGATCAGCGAGATCTCTGCCTCCGCAGGGGAAGGCTTTGCGAAGACAAGCATGAGGATGGTTGCGAAGCCGGAATATACGGTGCGGACCATAGTATCCTCCAGTAGAACAGTTGGGTTCAGCAAAAGAATTCCTTTGTCTATACTAAACCCACAAGGTCGTAATTTTATTCCTTGCTGCAAATCTATTCTTGTCGATTTCCAGTTCTGCCTAACCCTTCATCGATTGGCCCGAAGCCTTGTTTTCGAATTCCCGCACGCTTGCCAATCAAGCAGTTCGACGTTCTTTAATGAAGGCTGTGACAGGAAAGCTTTGCTGGCGCTGTCGCGTCGCTCATCCTATCAGTACCAACATGATCCCAAGGGTGACGAGCATGAGGCCGGAAAGCAGAATAGCACCCGAATTCCCTGTAGTTCTCTCCGCTCCGTGATGTCGATTGTCATCTGCCATTCCTCCTGGGTCATCCATGAAGGCCAAGCCTTCGGAGTATTGGATAGCGGTTTGGGGGCGTTGGGCCCTGTCATGCCGCTCGTGCCGCGGCCAGCCAATCGCCACTGATCATCACTTGGGAGGGTCGAACAGGCCGCTTAGTTATGCCGGACAGGTCAACCGGGCGGAACGATGATCGAGATCGATCCGTGTCCTTGAAGGTAGTTATGCCTCGCCCGGGAGTGATGGCGGCGGAGCTACTCCTCAAATCTACGCGCGATAGTTGAGACAGGGCGTGTAAACCCGTCGCCTGCGGAATTATCTGGACCTCGATCCCCGAATGGGCAAAAGCCGGCAGAATTCATGACGGCGCCCGCACCGAGCAACAAGGCCGATGCGAGCGTCACTATGCGACGATGTTTGCGACGCGACGCGCTCCCCAAAATTGTCATGAGCTTGATCTGTCATGTCGGTCTCATTGTCTAGAGCATGGTTGCTTCCAGAGACAGGACCAATGTGCCGGCAGCCTTATTCCTGGTTCGTGATCGGCTCACGAAAAGTTCATAATCGGCGGCAAGTTGTGCGATTGGGGAAGTTCACGCGCATTCCGGTTTCGAAAAGCGCGTCGAGCGCGGGCAATACTGGTGAAGAGTTTGGCTCGCCATGCAAGGGAAGGAGCCGTGTTCGGCTCTTGCTCATTTCCTTCGACAGCGATTCACAGCTTGCCGACGCTCGGCGCGGACATACGCCGCGCGCGACGAGTCGAAATTATTTCCATCTTCATCTTGTGTCCGACGCCACGGGAGACGTTGATCGGGGCGAGCCGCGCGGGCCTCCGCCCTTACCCCGGCGTGTCCGCGATCGCAGCTTCTACACGTGCCGCGGGTGCGAGGAGGCTCGGCAGCATGCCATCAAAGGCGCTCGACCGCGAGAACGGGAGACGACGCTAAATAGGACATGGTAACCATATGCCAGTCCGGTGAATTTTGGCCCACGATCAGAAATGCTTTGTGTGGCCCGAGCAAAGACGAGGTACTCTCAGAATTGAAAATAGATGTAGTCGCTTCGAAGAAGTCCCGTCGTCGCCCAAACCGCCGCAGAGCAAATTGAGTGAAAATCAATAGACCGACGTGCATCGGGCACCGCTGGAATAAATCTGGTCGGTCGAAGGTCTTGTCCTACGTTGATGTCGACGAATTCGGCGCCAGACATGATGATCGATGTCACGCTTGAAACCTCCCGACTCAACAGAGTGCCCTAGATCGCCAGACCTGCGCGAGCCGAAGTTCCTCGTCGCGAATATCGCGCTAGTCGATCCCCGGAAGAAGTCGGGCTCCGAAGCTCGCTCGCCAGAAAGGTTACGTCATGCTTCGCAAATTGATCACTTCAGGCGTGATGGCGCTCGGCCTCTACGCTATGGCGTCCGCGACCGCCGAAGCCCGCGGCGGGTTCGGTGGCGGGGGCTTTCATGGTGGTTTCGGAGGGTTCCACGGTGGGGGCGGCTTCCACGGTGGTTTTGGGGGCTTCCACGGTGGTTTTGGGGGCTTCCGCGGCGATTTCGGAGGGTTCCGCGGCGGAAGATTCGGAGGCTTCCGCAGTGGAAGATTCGGCCGGGGTTTCGGTGCGTATGATTATGGCGGGGGCTGGGGCTATCCCTATGACTATGGTTATGACTACAGCTACAACTATCCTGGGTATGCTTACACGGGATACTGCTATTTACAGCGCCAACAGGTGTGGAACGGCTATCGCCATGTCTACGCGCTGGCCCGTTTTTGCCAATAGCGGGCGCGCTAGTGTCACCCTCGGAGATTCGGCCGGTACGCAAGGCTTGTCACAGTGTGCCTTGCAGGATTGCTTTGGAGCTGCGCAGACCGCAGCAGAACGATGAGAATTTCATTCCACTGTTGTCCAGCGCTTCCACCAAGATCGGTGCGCCGTCCAGACATGACAATGCCGGCGCAGCACTCGATCCTGGTTCTTGCAAGGCCAATTCAGCGACCCCTCCACTTTATGAGGATTGGACAGATCGCCCCGAGGGGAACGCATATTTTGATGAGCCTCAGAGGGGCCGAATCCAGGTCGCGGCTCCCGTCCAACCGGTCAGGTCCGTCCCGCTGCACCCTCCGGCCTCTCTGAGAACCCCCGATTCGACGATGTTTAGCGCGAAGGCGGCAACGATGCGTCAGGACTCTCTGAAGACCCCGGTCTGGCGCAAATGAGCGATGCTACAGAATACCGAGCAAATGCCGAAGCCGCTGCGCGGCTGGCATCACAGTCTGAGGACGACACCTACAAAACCACCATGCTCAGGATCGCTCAAGCCTGGTTAGAGATGGCGGATCGTCTCACGGTACTGCAAGCATCCGTCATCAGCTGTCCTGAGTTGCCCGACACTTTGTCGGCGCCTGAAGCGCGTCGAGATCGTTGTCCCGGCGAGCGCGATGGATAAGCCACGCGAGAGCTTGCGTCTGTTCGCTCCAAAAAATAGTGGATGGCCTCACAGCGGTTGTCATTGTCGCTCTTTGCCACGGGAGTATTCCGATCCATCAATAACGAGCCAGAAAGGCACTGAGTTCACAAGATTGTGATTGTCGCCCTAGCTTCTCGATAAAGCATTACGCGGCTGCCTTGTCAGTCTACTCTCACCCCTCCGCAGTTGAGAGGAAAATGAACATCCCATATTTCCCTTGCTGCTCTGCCAACATCTCGAAAATTCGTCTGAAGCCATTGTTGCCTAACTGTCACACCTTGGGCCGTTTACTGCGCGACCCGGAATAAACAGCAAGCTCCCCGAGTCTGCAATTCCGAGTGAGCCGAATTCTTCGGGGCGCGTCTCACTTCAAAGATCGAAGATGATGCCTACTGTCGACCACAAGTGGCAGCGGGAATAATGCTGCGTGGATTAATGCTGCCATCTACAAGCCCGTAATGGTGGAGATTATCTGGGATGGAAATTAAGTGGATGTTTTGTTTGAACTTTATAATACTATCTGCGACGCTCGCCGTTGCTGATATAATATTTATAAAGACCAAAAACATTCAAAAAAACCCAAAAGAAAATAGACTCTCTGCTCGAGCGCATTCGCTCGGTGCATTCGTCGAAGCTCATCCTAACTTTGGAGGTCAACGTGAAGCTAGCTAAAGCCATTTTGCTGGGGTCCGCCGCAAGTCTGGTCACCGTCGGCGGGACACTGGCCGCCGATCTTCCAACAAAGAAGGCGGCGCCCGTGGACTACGTCCGCATCTGCAACGTCTACGGCCCGGGCTTTTTCTACATTCCCGGCACGGACACCTGCATCAAGATCGGCGGCAAGGCCGAGTTTGATTTGGAATGGGATGAGCCGCGCTCCCATTCGGACCCGACTGTCGGGTACAACGCTCTCGCGCGCGTGAACCTGGACGCTCGCACCGCGACGGATTGGGGACTCCTTCGCGCCTTCGTGCAGATCGACATCCGCCGTCGTTCCGGCGCGTGGTATGGCTCTGGGACTTCTGCCCGCCAAGGCTTCGGTGTGGTCTACGGCGGCGGCGTCAACCCCAATAATGGGTTTTCGAGCTTCGCCGGCGCGAACAGCTTCTCCCCGTCGTACGGCGTCCAGCTCGAGTCAAGCGTGAATGCCGATAAGGCGTTCATCCAGTGGGGCGGATTGACGGCTGGTCGCTTCCAGTCCTTCTTTGACTTCTATGCTGATAACGACAACTTCCACGGCATGGGCGATTCAGACACCACCACCCAAGGTCTCGCCTACACCTACGCCTTCGGGAACGGTTTCTCGGCCACCTTGGCCTTGGAAGACGGAATCGAGCGCCGCAACGTCATCGGCAGCGTTGGTACGGTCGCACAAGGCGCGATCTTCCCGAGCGTGTTCACCGGCGCCGCTTTCAACAACTTCGCGCTCACCTTCCCGGCGGCGGGCAACCCGATCTTTGCTTCGACGGTGGCGTTCCCCGGCGCCTTCGGCTCCTTCGATCCCGGACAGCGTGAGAACACGCCTGACGTTGTCGGCGCATTGCGTGTTGACCAGGCTTGGGGCTCGGCTCAGTTGTCCGGTGCCTGGCATCATGTCAGCACACAGGGCTCGGTTACCAACGCCTTCACCGTTTCGCCAACTGGCGTGGTCACGACCGCTCCAGGCGCAAGCAGCGTCACCGGCGGCTTCGGCGGTCTCACGCAAGAAGGCTGGGCCGTCCAGGGCGGCGTGAAGGTCAACCTGCCGATGATCGCGCCCGGCGACGACCTCTGGCTCGAAGGCGCCTACTCGCACGGCGCGACCACCTACACGAATGGCGGCTATCCTGGCCAGGGCTCGGCTACGGCCAACCAGTTCGGCGCGAGCACGCTCAACCTCTATGACGGGATCGTCAACCCGGAGGGCAAGCTCAAGCTAACGAATAGCTGGTCGGTCATGGCCGATTACCTCCACTACTGGACGCCGAGCATTCGCGAAGCCTTCTTCGGCAGCTACTACCGGCAAAGCTACGGCCATGCGATCCGTTCGGCCGCTGGCTTCGCCGAGGGCGCTGCTTGCCCGACTTGCGTCGGCACCACCACTTTAGCCAGTGGCGCGAACTTCAATCCGTTCTCGCCGTTCTACACGGACGGTGCGCAATGGCAGGTTGGCACGAACGTCACCTGGTCGCCGGTCAAGAATCTCGATATCGGCGTCGAGGTCATTTACGTGGCGAACGACGATGGTCATCGCCACTTTGATCCGAATCGCGGTTATCCATTCCTCGCCAATGGGGACGCCCAATGGCTTAGCCGCCTGAAGATCGCCCGCGCCTTCTGATCAACCGCAGTCTGACGAACAGCCCTGGCCTGAGCCGGGGCTGTTCCGGCCAATTTCCTCTCTTACCGGCGCATTCGTCCCGAGGTGAAAGTAGAGCACGCCCGAACTCGATTTGCCCTTTCCCTTTGAACCCGGCGCACTGGCCGAAGCAGCGAAGGTCCCATGGAAAACAAACTCCAACTCGAGCCCTATCAGCGCGTCAAAGTCCTACCGTTCATCTCTCTCCCGAACGTGATTTCAATCGCGCGTCTTCGGACAGCCTTGCGATTTCGGCCACCTGGCCTTGGCTTGGCTCGCAGCGGAGTCTTTATTCACAACGGCGACGAGATCTGGAGCTTCACTGCGCTACCTACTCTTCTCACATCGTTGAAGATAGTGGCCGACCCCCAACGCAGCCGGGTATGCGCGTGTTCCGAGATCCAAGCTACCCCAGAGGGGCGCAAAGTATTGTCATGGTTATTGCGAAAGCATTTTGAAGCTTTTCTGTCTCGCTTTAGTGTACATGGCTTGTACGTAGAAGGAAATCCAAGCGCGCCGCGCGCCTATTTTCTCGGAGAGAACGGCAAGGCTCGTGCCATAAGATATTGCACTCAGGATGGTGTACAGGAATCACGAAACGTCGTGGTTCGCCGCTGCGGAGGGCGACGCCCGTGGTTCAAGAACGAGGGTCTCGGCTATCAGGTGGTAACGCTCGGCGGCCTGTATGGCGTGCAGCTCGAGCCTTTCTACATTTTCACAGGTTCGGACGCCAATAAGCCATTACCCTTTGCCGAGCAGATCGAGCGCTCAAGTCATTGGAACGGTCGCGACGTCAAAATCGGCGCTCGTCATCTGGCATTTTGGGAGGATTACCTGACATCAGGCACGCCCCTCGCGGACCTCAGTCCCGGGGGCGCCGGGAATCTCGTCCTCGGGCGATCATTTCTACAGCTCCCGCAGATCGCGCTCTAAATTGATCTGTCGTGCTGACGATGGCGTCCCCAATGGAAGCTGGAGTTCCGCAGATCAACCCCGGCGATTATCAGCACAGCCGTGGCGAACACGCACTACCGGCCGGTGATGCATCCACAATTAGCGCCATTGAACGCAAACGATTATTTACCAAGTTGATTTTACCGCACCTTGATGATGCTTTTTCTTTGGCGCGCTGGCTTACCGGCAATCGAGTCGACGCAGAGGATGTCGTCCAAGACGCGAGCCTGCGAGCCTTCCGGGCGATCGAGCAACTCAATCATGGCGATCCCCGCATTTGGCTATTAAAAATCGTGCGCAATGCCTCCTACCTTTGGCTACGCAAGAATCGGCCCACTGCAATTCTGACGGTGGAGGATCTCGAAGGTGTCGAGCAGTTGCAATCGCGCGCATTCGAGCCGGATGCCGACACTCCCGAGAATGCTCTCATCGCAAAAACTGAAATCAAGCGCTTAAAGGCCATGATCGAAAAATTGCCGAGGCCGATCAGAGAAATTCTGATCATGCGGGATGTGCAAGGCCGGAGCTATCGTGAAATCGCGAAAATTTGCGGAACGCCTCTTGGGACCGTGATGTCCCGGCTAGCACGAGCACGTGAGTCTCTTGAGCGCAATGCAACTGTGCCGACAGCGGCACCTTTGGTTTCCATAGACAGAGCGAGAAAGCCAAGATCTCGGCCCCACAAGCAACATACACTTCGCTTCACCCGAGCAGCCCCGGGCCTCCGCTAAAATGTCTTTCCCTCTCGCTGGTGGTAAGGCGTGCGACGTGCTTGAAGGTGATGTTCGCCCAAAGCCAGTTTAGCTCAGCCAAGCGATTGCAGAGCCCAAGTCGTAGCAAAACATGAATGGCCGCCCGGCAGTCAAGCAAGCCGACCACTTAATTGGCGTTGACCGAAATGAGCGGAAAAGGAGACGGTACCACCCGTGATGTCTCCGGTTGAATACGTCAAATCGTACTACTACAAACGGCTGATTTACTCCGTTGCTCAGTTGTTTCTCGTTGGCTCTTGTCATTCCCTTAATCGATTGAGAGTTGTAATCGCGTGACGATATCCCACTTCGATCGCCCGATCGCAGGCGCCCCAGTCAAGCAGATCGATGTTACCGAGCGGCGGCTTAAATAAAATATCGGCCTGGGCACGGGCCGCTCTCCCTAGGGCTTCGCTACCCACAGTAACGGTCCGCATGAGCAAATCGACAATCGGTGGGATTTTTCGTCCGCCGCGCAGGATCTGCCAAAACGAAAATCCGTTGGCATCACATTCGCTCACCGGCATCGAATCACTAGCTGCGTCCACGGCAATGACTGTGCCTCGCTCTGAACCCATGACGTCGACTGGCAGCCAATTCATAACACCGCCATCGACGTGGGCTTCCCCAGCAATCATCACGGGGGGAAGCAAACCCGGTATGCAGGCGCTCGCCTGCAACGCCTGCGTCAAACTTCCGTTGCGGTGCACTGCCAAGGTCCCTGCCGTGAGATTCGTCGAGACGCAGAAATAAGGTCGCCAAAGGTCCTCGATTCGAATGGAGCCGAATTGCTCCTCCAAAAGGCGGACCATTTTTTTACCCTTCGTGAGGGCAAGAAAAGGGAAGGTATAGTCGTTAACCGGGTTCGACTTGGCGAACGCGTGCCGCAGTCGCTCCTTGACCTCAGCATCATCCCACTCGAGCGCAATGGCGGCCCCGATGATCGCTCCCATGCTGCAACCTCCGATCAAGTCGATCGGAATTTTTGCTTCTCGCAGTGCTTTGACCACCCCTAGATGCGCGAACCCACGCGCACCTCCCGAGCTAAGTACCAGGCCAACCGCCGAGCCCTGCAGCAACCTAGCTAGCCGGGCCACATCCTCCGCATTGTTACGGCGAATGTGGCAGATGACGTCAAGGCGCAAACGTTCGTGCCAACGCTCAATGGCTCGGCCGCAGTTGGCACCCGTATCATGCAGTAAAGCGAGGTCAGGGGGATGCCGCAATTGGTTGAGCTGGTCGGCCAGCCATCTTGATGGCGTGTAAGGAGAGTCCGAAGAGGCGATGAGCAGCACTCGGTCGGACTGCCGTAAACAGAGCTTGGTCCATGCCGTATCTGTTGGTTCGGCGCAATAAAGCACCAGATCGGAAGAGGCTTCTACAGCATCGAACCACTCGGACGTATGAGCGCCCGATCCATGATCAAGCAGTAACGCCCGGTGGCCGTGGTCCAAAAGTTCGCGGACAAGATCATGAGCAACGCTGTAGTGATCTGTCTTCAGGCCGAGAGGCACGATGGCGACGGTCCGAACCGGCGCGTGCTCGCCAGCATGGTGAGTGGTGTTGCGCAATCTCCTCGAAAGCAGTGACGTCAGGGCAAGCATCGATTTGGGATGCCGCTCCACGAGCCGTTCGTACGAGAGCCTGTCAAGACGCAACAGCTCAGTGTCTCGGACCGCCTCGACGGTGGCCGAACGCAGTCCGCCGTCAAGAAGCGCCATCTCTCCAACGACATCGCCGGCGCGGATTCGCGCAACCGTCATATCACGGCCGTTGCTGCTCCGGACAGTTACCGCAAGACAGCCAGCGATGACGATATAGAGTGCATCAGCGAGGTCGTTCTCGCGAAACAGTATTTCCCCACCAGGCACGCACATTCTCACGAGCTCGGCTTCTAGCGCTGCAAGCGAGATCTCGTCCAACGTGCGAAGGAAGGCCAACGAGGAAAGTTCTCGTCCTTGAGTTGGTCCAATCTCGGTGGTTTTCCCTGTAGTGGGCGGCCACGACGACAGTCCTGATTCGGCAGATTGAGATTCGGCTATGTCGAGGAGACACGCGTTTAGATCCGGATTGCTGGTCGCGACTGAGCGCATGGTAGTCCACGCTTGGGCTTGAGGGTCCTTCGCGTGAAAAGATCAGCCCAGCGACTGCGATATTCCCAGCTTTGGTCTGCTCAAGAAAGATTGATGAAAATTAGGGTTCACGATGTGATCAGATCCCGGATGAAAACAACATCCATCTTACGCAAACTAAGTCTGATCAAAGTAGCCGTTCGCCTTGGCGCACCCGTTATCAACTTTTCTTGAGCCGATCACGACTCAGGAATACGTCTTTCCGTCGGTTGGTCCTGTGCATTGAAGCAACCTCGCTTCGATAGGAGACCGACATGACACATCAGGATTACGACAATTCTGGCAGAGCTAGCAGCAAGCGTCATCGTCTACTGACGTTAACATCTGTCCTATTGCTTGGCGCCGGAGCCATTATCGGTTCGCTTCCTGCTTTCGCAGGCGATAATGCAGAAAACAGTGCTGGCGAGGGAAGTTTTGATCACTCGGGCATTTATTCAATCCTTGCGCCTCACGCTGATTTTAACGTGCCGTTCACCGGCACGAAGACAGCGGACCGCGGCTACTACTATCTTGAAGGTCAGGGACGGGTTCCGCTCAAACTTCGGTCCAATCGATCGCTACGGGGAAACTGACCAAACCCGTTATTGACCGTCGCAAGCAACCATTGCTGCGATCGGCGCACCGCTGGCATAGCGGCACAACGAGGGCGGCCTATGGCCGCCCCGAATTCAGCCCCCGAGGTCTAGGCGTCTTATGGTTGTTCCTGGGGAAAGCAAATGACGATTTACGTTACGGCCGCCGAGGCGCGAAGCGGCGAATTGAAGGGCGTCCTGTTGCCTATTCTCATCTGCGGCCTCGCACTTGCCATCTTCGGAATGATCTCATTGTTTGTACTACAAACATGAGGCCATCGCTTAGTCTCAACTTCTGCCGCAGCTTTTTAGAATCGATAAACCACAGATGAGACGAAGTAGGTTCTCACCGGCGCCGTCGGAGCGGTGCCGACCGACTACTTACGATTTATTAGACAACCGAAAGGGACAGCTCCTTGACATCATGCATCACCCGAATATTGCAGAGTTTACGAGCATTCGCGCTTCGCATCGGCCTTTTTCCATAACTTCCGACACGTTGTGTCAAACAAGCACGAGACTGCACCCTGGTCAGGAGCCGGCCGCCATGTTTCGCCCAATAGCTTTGCTGATCATGTGTCGCTATCCATCCTAGGCAAACAGCCCCGCAGGTACACAGAACCCAAACCTTTGCTGGCGGCGGGAAAAGAAATTCAGACAGTGACGGCGTTTGGAGTGGCATTCGCAATGCGCATTCTTAAGATCGATCAGGGCGCGATGTACGACACCGCAGCCGAATCCAGGGCAAGACTCGCCAGGACGGAGTTCGGCTGCGGCGGCAGGGCTCGGACTTCGGTCCATTGCGCAACGTGCTGAAGCATGTGGGCAATCTGGCGGGAAGCATCGACGCGGGGGGCGGGCCCCATGTGCCTGCGAGCGAACGCTTCATCTTTGCCGAGTATGATGGTCTTCGTCGAAACCTGCCTGATCCTGGCGACGAAGTGCCCTCAGGCCAGGTCGGCGAACGCTTAAACCGTTGTCGACGAGAATATGTGATGACTCTGCAACGGCGACGTCAACTCTCAGAAGGCATTCATCCATTCGATCGTGTCGACCGTAGAAGTCGACGACCATGCCATTCGAATAATCGGGAGCCCTGCCGTCCTTTCGGCGGCGATCGCGGGAAGACATACCGCGAACAACAATGTTCGTGGTTTTGCACGCGAATGGCGCGCCCGAAAGGATTCGAACCTCTGACCCCCAAATTCGTAGTCTGGTGCTCTATCCAGCTGAGCTACGGGCGCGCATGCGCGAGATCGCGCGACGAGCGAAGCCCTTAGCGGAGGGGGCGCCGAGATTCAACCCCTCGCGCCTATTGCGTACAGATCAGGCTGCCTTATCCCGCAGTGCGGGGCACTCCGAGCGCGCCACGCGGGCGAGTGCCGCATCGAGCACCTCGAGGCCCGCTCCAGGCTTCCTCGCCTCGGTCGTGAGAATACGCCGATAGGCGCGCGCGCCGGGGACGCCCTGGAAGAGGCCGAGCATGTGACGGGTCAATCGATGCACGGGAATTCCGTTGGCCGCGAGGCGCTCGATATGCGGGCGCATGGCTTGAGCCGCCGCGAAGGCGTCCGCGACCGGCGGCTCCTTGCCGAAAAGCTCGCGGTCGACCTCGATCAGCAGCGCCGGGTTCTGGTAGGCGGCGCGGCCAAGCATCACGCCGTCGACATGGGCAAGATGCGCTTTCGCCTCGGCAAGCGACGAGACCCCGCCGTTGAGCACCACGGGAAGCGACGGCAGGCGTGCTTTCAGCCGGTGGACGCGCGCGTGATCGAGCGGGGGGATGTCCCGGTTCTCTCGCGGCGACAGCCCCTCGAGCCAAGCCTTGCGCGCGTGCACGATGAGCGCATCGACGCCGGCCGCGACCGTGGCCTCGGCGAGACGATCGAGCGCTTCCTCCGTGTCCTGCTCGTCGACCCCCAATCTGCATTTCACGGTGACCGGGATCGACACGGCGCTCTTCATCGCTGCGACGCAATCGCCGACGAGGCGAGGCTCGCGCATGAGGCAGGCCCCGAATCGCCCATTTTGCACGCGATCCGACGGGCAGCCGACATTGAGATTGATCTCGCGATAGCCCTCCTCCTCGCCGAAGCGCGCCGCAAGCGCAAGCTCGCGAGGATCGGCCCCGCCGATCTGAAGGGCCAAAGGCTGCTCTTGCGGGTCGAAGGCAAGAAGCCTTCGGCGCGGCCCATGAATGAGGGCTGCCGCCGTCACCATCTCGGTGTAAAGGCGCGCCTCACGCGTCATGGCGCGATGGAAAAGACGGCAAAAACTGTCCGTCCATTCCATCATCGGCGCGACACTGAATCTGAAGGCGTGATTATTTCTCATTCAACCCGAAACCGGCAGCTTGCGGTTTGTTCCTCAAAATCGGCCGGTCCATAGCACGAAAACGGCGCGTGGGCCCTCCTTGACAAAGGAAGTCGCTGGCGCCGGGGCGCGCCTTTTCATGATTGACGCGCTTTCGCTTGCTGCTTCATATCTTTCCCGCCGGCGCCGCGCCGGCCCCGCAACGCGCGAAAGCCTGAAATCCGCATGAGCGTCCAAGAGACGAATACCGCTCCCTCATCCGCGAGCGTGAAGCGCAAGCTCGATCCGATCACGCAGACCGTGATCCGGCACCGGTTGACCTCGATCTCCGCCGAAATGGGAGAGGCCATGCTGCGCACCTCCTATTCGCAGATCCTGAATTCGAGCCGCGATTTCTCGGTCGCCATTTGCGATGACCAATGCCGCCTGATCGCGCAGGCGGACCACATCCCGGTCCATGTCGGCGCCCTGCCCTGGGCGCTGAAATCCGCCAAGGAGGCCTTTCCCGAGGCGCAAAAGGGCGATGTGATCCTTCTCAACGACCCCTATTACGGCGGCAGCCACCTGCCCGATATCACCGCGCTCATTCCGGTCTTTCACTCAGGCCGCCGAATGCTTTGGACGATCGTGCGGGCCCACCAGAGCGACATCGGCGGCGCGACCCATGGGGCCTACAACCCCGCCGCCACGGAGATTTGGCAAGAGGGGCTGCGCATTCCCCCGATTCTGCTTTACGAGCGCGGCCGATTGCGGCCGGACATTTTGGAGATGCTCGCGATCAACGTTCGCCATGCGCGGGATTTTCGCGGCGACCTCGCGGCCATGGTGGGCGCCGCCCACCTCGGCGAACGTGGCCTCGAACGCTTGTGCGACGAGTTCGGCGCGAGCCTCGTCGGAGAGGCGATCGAAGCGGTGCTCGACGCGGCCGAGGCGCGCTCGCGCGCCATCGTCGAGAGCTGGGCGGATGGCGTCTACACCGGCGACGCCATGCTCGACGACGACGGTCGCGGCCGGGAGGACATCCATATCCGCGCGACGGTCACGAAGCGCGGGCGTGAGATCGAGGTCGATCTCTCCGCCTCGGACCCTCAGACGACGAGCTTCGTGAACTCCTCGCATGCCAATATGCAATCGGCCGTCGCCATGGCCTTCGCCTTTCTTCTCGATGCCGATATCCCGAAGAATGCCGGCACCTTTCGCCCGCTGAGCGTCGTCGCCAAGCCCGGCACGCTCGTCTGGGCGACGGACAACGCGCCGGTCACGCTCTGCACCAGCCATCCGTCGAACGAGATCATCGAAGCCATTGTGAAGGCGATGGCGGCCGCCTGCCCGGAGCGGGTGATGGGCGGCTGGGGCCGGCGCTTTCGCCTGGCGATCAAGGGGCACGACGCCCGACGCAACCGTTCCTTCATCTGGCACATGTTCCATGCACGCCCGGGCGGCGGCGCCTCGGCGGGTGGCGAAGGCTGGTCCTCGATCGGGGAGTGGCATTCGGCCGGCGGCATCAAATTCGGCAGCATCGAGGTCGACGAGGCGCGTTTTCCTCTCCTCTTCCGCAAGCATGAGTTCCGACTGGGCTCGGGAGGAGAGGGCCGCTTCCGGGGCGGCATGGGCGTCGAGCTCGAGCTCGAGGTCGAGGCGGAAGGCCTGATCAACACCGCGGGCGACGGCGTGAGGCACGGCGCCGCCGGCATGCTCGGCGGCGAGGACGGCCTGCCCCATTCCTATCGCATCTTGCGCGCCGACGGCTCGTCGCGGGTGCTCAAGACCAAGGAGGTCGGGATCGAGATCGGCCCGGGCGACTTGATCGATGTGCGCTCCGGCGGCGGAGGCGGCTGGGGAAAACCGGCACAGGCCGCAAAGGGGGCGGCCCGATGACACCGAGCTACAGGATCGGCATCGACGTCGGGGGCACCTTCACTGATATCGTCGGCATCGATGAGGAAGGTGCGATGACCTTCCTGAAGACGCCGACGACGCCCGAGAACCAGGCGGTGGGCGTCATCGATGGCATCGCGAAGCTCGCCGAGCGCCTCGGCCTCTCGCAAGACGAGCTTTTGCGCAAAACCACGCGGATCGTGCACGGGACGACGGTCGCCACGAACGCGCTCCTCGAGCACAAGGGCGCGCGCATCGCCCTGCTCACCACAGCGGGCCATCGCGACGTGCTCGAGATGCGCGAGGGACTGAAGCTCGACCGCTATGATTTGCGCACCCCGCCGCCCGAGCCGCTGGTGCCGCGCGAAAGGCGTCTTCCGATCGTCGAGCGATTGCGCGCCGACGGCTCGGTCTCCACGCCGCTCGACAAGGCTTCTCTCGTCGAGGCAACGCGCAAGCTGAAGGAGGAGCGCGTCGAGGGAATCGCGGTCTGCTATTTTCACGCCTATCGCCATGACCGGCACGAAAAGGAAACCTTCGACCATTTGCGCAAGGAGCTTCCGAATGCCTATGTCTCGCTTTCGAGCGAGGTGCTGCCGCAGATCAAAGAGTATGAGCGCGTCTCCACGACGGTCGTCAACGCCTATGTCGGGCCGGGCGTGCGCACCTATTTCGCCGATCTCGAGCGCAAGCTCACCGAGGCCGGCTATGGGGGCGCGCTCTACATCATTCTTTCGCATGGCGGCGTCGCGCCGATCGAGGAGGCAAGCCGGCTTGCCGCCGCCACCGTCCTATCGGGTCCGGCCGGCGGCGTGGCCGGATGCCGTCACGCCGCGCTCCTCACCGGCAACCTCAATCTTATTCCCTTCGACATGGGCGGCACGAGCACCGACATCTCCCTCATCGCCGCGGGAGAGGCGGCGCTCAGCTCCAATCGCGGCCTCGCCGGCCAACGCATCGCCCTGCGCAGCCTCGACATCATCAGCATCGGCGCGGGCGGCGGCTCGATCGCGCGCGCGGAAGGCGGCGCGCTCGATGTCGGCCCGCAAAGCGCCGGGGCCCTGCCCGGCCCCGTCTGCTATGGCACGAAGGGAACCGAGCCCACCGTGACTGATGCCAACGTGGTTCTCGGCAGGCTCGATGCCGAGCGTCCTCTCCCCGGCCGCGGCCCGCTTGATCGGGCAGCGGCCGAAGGCGCGCTCGACGCGCTCGCGGCAAAGCTCGGGCTCACCCGCGAGCGCACCGCCGAAGGGATCGTCGAGGTGATCAACGTCAAGATGGCCGACGGTATCAGGCTCGCGACCGTGTCGCGCGGCGTCGACCCTCGCGACTACGCGCTTTTCAGCTTCGGCGGGGCCGCGGGGCTTCACGCCTGCGACGTAGCGCGTGGGCTCGATATTTCCCGCATCATCGTGCCTAATTTCGCTTCCGTCCTCTCGGCCTGGGGCATGCTGTCGACGCCGCTTCGCTATGAGGTGAGTCGCACGCATATCGGCGATACGCGTGGCTTGAGCGCGAAAGATCTCAGAGCCCTTTACGATGAGCTCGCCAAAGCCGCGACGCGCAAGATCACGGGGAAGACGCCGGGCGAAATCCGCATCCAGCGCTCGGCCGAGATGCGCTATGGCGAGCAGATCTATGAGATCGACGTTCCCCTCGACCACCTCGACTGGGAAGCGCCCAATGTGATGGATCAGGTCACCGACGCCTTCCGGCGCCGGCACGAAGCGCTCTTCACCTATTCGCTGCCCGACCAGGACATCGTGCTCGTCAACGCACGCGTAGCGGCGACGAGCGCCACGGACGTGCTGCCCGACCTTCCCAAGAGCACGGCGAAAGCTTCAGGCTCGGCGCCGCATCGGCGCCGGATCCACCTCGCAAGTTGGCGGGAAGTGCCGGCTTATCCGATGGACGCCCTCGCGCCGGACCAAAAGATCGAGGGTCCGGCGTTGATCGAAGCCGACACGACGACGGTTCTCTTGAAGGAAGGCGATCGCGCCCTCGTCAATCGCTGGGGATGGCTCGACATCGCCGTCCGCTCTCGTTGAAAAGCGTTTGAGGTTCTCGATGCGCAGACGTATTTTTTGCCTCGCGGGGGCGGTGGCTCTTTTCGGCTGCGGCATGGCGACGGCAAAAGCCGAGGTGAAGATCGGCGTCGCCTTGCCGCGCACGGGGCCTCTCGCCTCGATTGGCGAGCAGATCACCAACGGGGTGACGGCCGCCGTGAAGGCGACCAATGAGAACGCGCCCGAAGCCGAAAAGATCGTGCTCGACATCGAGGACGATGCCTGCGACCCGAAACAGGCGGTCTCCGTCGCCAATAAATTTGTCACCGCCAAGATCGGGCTGGTGGTGGGGCATGTCTGCTCGGGAGCCTCGATCACGGCTTCGGACATCTATGCCGAGAATGGCGTGCTGATGATGACGCCTGCTTCGAATAGCGCGAAGCTCACCGAACGGGGACTCGCGGGAATTTTCCGAGTGTGCGGGCGCGACGACCAGCAAGGGCGCCTCGCCGCGCAAATCATCGCCAAGCGCTTTCCCGGCAAGTCGGTCGCGATCGTTCACGACAAGAGCCCCTTCGCCAAGGGCCTCGCCGACGCTACCAGGGACAATTTGAATGGGCTCGGCATCCACGAGGCGATCTACGAGGCGATCAATCCGGGGGAGCGTGATTATTCGGCGCTGATCACAAGGCTGAAGGCGGCCAGGATCGAGCTTGTCTATTACGGCGGCTATCAGCAGGAAATGGGCCAGCTGCTTCGCCAGGCGCAGGACGCGGATTTTCATCCGCAATTCTTCGGCACCTCCGGCATCGCGACGAGCGAGCTATGGGCGATCGCCGGTCCTGCGGCGGAAGGCGTGCTCTTCACCTTCACGCCCGATCCGCGCCAACGTCCCGAGGCAGCGGCTGCCGTCGCGGCGCTTCGGGCGCATAGCGGCGAGCCCGAGGGATTCACGCTTTATGCTTATGCGGCCGTCGAGCTCCTCGCGGCTGGCATGCGCGAAGCCAATTCCAGCGATCCGAAACGGGTCGAAGCGGCGCTGAAGTCGCACCGTTTCAACTCCGTGCTGGGCGAGGTCGGCTTCGACGCCAAGGGCGATATCAGCGCGCCCGGTTATGTGCTCTACGTCTGGAAGGGCGGCAAATACGAATATGCGAATTAAGGTCGAGCGCGCTGCGACACGAGGGTCGCGGCACGCGGCTCGCTCATTCGCTCAGGCGTGAACTTGCCGGGGCGCCTCAACTCCGGAGCGGGGGGCACGGCGCTCATGGGCGCGCGGCACCCGGTCGACGAATTCGACGCCGATGGTCGTTGCGTTCCGCCAGAGCGCCCGGCATTTGCGCGTCCCGACAGCGCCACGCGCGATCCTCAAGAGGAATTCATCGGGGATTTTGCCGACGGCGATGCCCGTGACCTTTGCGCCACCATTCGACAGATCCTTGATGACGCAACCGGCAAGCAAATCGCCGTCGCCATCGTAGATTTTTCCCGGCGAATGCCACTCAACCCGAATATTCCGTCGACGTTCGCGGTTCATGATTGTGTTCCGTTATTGAGAACAACAAACGTAAGACTTCAATTCTGAAGGATTGCCTAAAATACATTCGAGGATGCGATGCGTTCCGACGCTCAGCCGGCACACCCACTCTTCTCACGGGTGCGACGCCAGCCGCGAGCGAGCGGAGAGACGTCATGCCCGTCATTTCCCGGCAGCTTTTCGCAAGGCCTCGTTGATCCTCTCCTGCCAGCCGGGGCCGCCTGCCTGGAAAAATTCGAGGACATCCTGTTCGATGCGCAAGGAGACGAGCTCCCTCGCGCCGGGGATCTTCGGCGCCGTCGGCACGGTTTCGACGGGCATTTTCGTGACCGATTTGAACGCGGCTTCCGCTACATCCTTCGCGCTTTCGCCGCGATGGCCTTTTCGTGGTGGCATCATCGTTTTCATTCCTTGTGATGTTCGAGCGGTCTGAGGCGCCGTAGCCTCTTTTGCTCCGCCGAGACGAGCTCGCCAAGACGCGCCTTTCAACGCTCCGGCCTGCGCGCCTGGCACAACCTTACCACACCGCCCTGCGCGCTTGATCACAAAGCCTGGCGCAGCCTTGCGAACGGGCGGGAAAACAAGGCAGGATGTCGTATTCTTCGCGGTCGGTCGGGAATGTCGGTTGATGAGCATGATCGGGGAGGCCGCGTCGAGCCTCGGCACCGGCAAGGGGCAGGAACCGACGCCCTCTTCCCTCGGCCCCTTGGCGCTCATGCCACGGCTCGCCGCCCAGGCCGCCCTTCTCATCGCCTCGCTGCTCGTGACCTTTCTCGGTCTCACGGCCGTCACCTTCTTCATTGGACGTTTCATCGCCACCGACCCGGTGCTTGCCGTCGTCGGAGACCGCGCGACGCGCGAGGTCTATGAAAAGGCCAAGATCGCCATGGGGCTCGATCGTTCGATCCTCGAGCAATATGTCATCTATCTGAAGAAGGTTCTCGCCGGCGATCTCGGCCACTCAGTCATCACCTCTCATCCGGTGCTCGCGGATCTGATGCACTTCTTCCCCGCGACCTTCGAGCTTGCGACCATCGCGACCGTGATCGGCGTCGCCGTCGGCGTGCCAGCAGGCGTGCTCGCCGCGGCGCGGCAGGGACGCGCCCTCGATCACGCGGTGCGCGTGGTCGGCCTCCTCGGCTATTCGACGCCGGTTTTCTGGCTCGGTCTCGTCTGCCTCTTTCTGTTTTACGGCAAGCTCGGCTGGGTGTCCGGCCCCGGGCGTATCGATGTGTTCTACGAGGACGTGCTCACGCCACGCACCGGCGTCATCCTGATCGATGCCGCGCTCGCGGGCGAATGGGACATCTTCCGCAACGCCTTCGGCCATTTGATCCTGCCCGCTAGCCTTCTGGGCTATTTGTCGCTTGCCTACATCGCGCGCATGACGCGAAGCTTCATGATCGAGCAGTTGCGCCAGGAGTACGTGACGACGGCGCTGATCAAGGGACGCTCCTTCCAAGGCGCCGTATGGCGGCACGCCTTCCCCAATATCATGGTGCAACTCATCACCGTCATCGGGTTGAGTTACGCCGCTTTGCTCGAGGGCGCCGTGCTCACCGAGACGGTGTTCGCCTGGCCGGGGCTTGGCCTCTACATCACGCGCTCGCTCTTCAATGCGGACATGAACGCCGTGCTTGGCGGCACGCTGGTCGTGGGGGCTGTGTTCATCGCGATCAATCTCACCTGCGACTTTCTTTACCGGCTCGCCGATCCGCGCCTGCGCGAGGCCTGAGGCTCGATGGGATGAATGTAAACACGGCGGCGAAGCCCCGCTTGATGCGATGGCTCGATACGGACGATCCCGCATCTCATTGGCAAGCTTTCTGCGCGAGCCTCTTTGCCGGTGCCCGCGCGATCCTGGCCAACCCCCTCGCCTTCCTCGGCCTCGTGATCGTGGTCGGCCTCATCGGCACGGCCGCTTTTGCCCCCCTGCTCGCGCGCGGTTTCTCTCCCTTAGCGCAAGACCTCGCCGGGCGTCTGTCGCCGCCGAGCGCCACCCATTGGTTCGGCACCGACGAACTCGGGCGCGACATCCTTGCCCGCACGGTGTACGGCGCGCGCGTAACGCTCGTCATCGTCCTTTTGGTGGCGGCCGTAGTTGCCCCCATTGGCCTAGCGATCGGCACGACCGCAGGCTATCTCGGTTCGATCGTCGACACCGTGCTCATGCGCCTCACGGACATCTTCCTCGCCTTTCCGCGGCTCGTTTTGGCGCTTGCTTTCGCGGCGGCGCTCGGCCCGGGAATCGAGAACGCGGTGATCGCGATCTCGCTGACCGCTTGGCCTCCCTATGCGAGGCTTGCGCGCGCCGAAACCATCACCATCGCCAAGAGCGATTACATCGCAGCGGCGGTGCTGCAAGGCGCGTCGACCTTTCGCATCCTGGCGCGCCACATCGTGCCGTTGTGCCTCTCTTCGGTGATCGTTCGCCTGACGCTCGACATGGCCGGCATCATCCTGACGGCGGCCGGCCTCGGCTTTCTCGGGCTTGGCGCGCAACCTCCGACGCCCGAATGGGGCGCTATGGTCTCGGCCGGAAGAGAGGTGATCCTCGATCAGTGGTGGGTCGCAACCATCCCGGGTTTCGCCATCTTCCTCGTGAGCCTTGGCTTCAACCTCCTGGGTGACGGGTTGCGCGACGTGCTCGACCCGAAGTCGAAATGAGCGCGCCTCCCCTCCTCGAGGTCGAAGGGCTCGATGTCTCTTTCATCGGCGGTCGTGTCCCCTTCCAGGCCGTGCGCGACGTGTCTTTCACGCTGGGGCGTGAGCGGCTTGGAATCGTCGGCGAATCGGGCTCGGGCAAATCGACGACTGGGCGTGCCCTCCTCGGCCTCTTGCCGCACACCGCGAAAGTGAATGCCAAGCGCCTATCCTTCGCGGGCACGCTCGCTCTTGGGGCTTTCGGCGAAAGCCTGGCAGGGGTTGCGCGGCCGGCGCATGTCCATGGTTATGCAAGACCCAAAATTCTCGCTCAACCCCCTCGTCAAGGTGGGTGAGCAGATCACGGAGACCCTTCTCCTGCACGGCAACGTCGCTCGGGCCGAAGCCAAACGGCGCGCGCTCGCCATGCTGGAGGCCGTGCGTATTCGCGATCCCGAACGCGTCTTCGATCTCCATCCGCATCAGCTCTCAGGGGGCATGGGGCAGCGCGTGATGATCGCCGTCATGCTGATCGGTGAGCCCGACCTCCTCATCGCCGATGAGCCGACCTCGGCGCTCGATGTGACGGTGCAGAATCAGGTGCTGCGCATTCTCGACGATCTCGTCTCGGCGCGCGGCATGGGCCTGATCTTCATCAGCCACAACCTCACGGTGATCGCGAGCTTCTGCGACCGCGTCCTCGTCATGTATCGCGGGCGCATCGTCGAGGAGCTCGCCGCATGCGATCTCGCAAAGGCGAGCCATCCCTATACGCGCGCCTTGATCGCGGCTGCGCCCGATCTCGACCATCCGCGCGCCGAGCTCGCCGTCGTTCCCCGAGATCCGGCCTGGGCGAGGTGACCATGGACGAAGGCGGCATCGAGGTCGAGGCGCTCAGCGTCACTTTCCGCCAAGGTCGGCGCGATCTCGTGGCGGTGCGCGAGGTCTCCTTCACTGTGGCGCCGGGCGAGACCTTCGGCCTCGTGGGCGAATCGGGTTCGGGAAAATCAACGGTGCTGCGCGCCGTCGCCGGCCTCTTGCCGCCTGCGCACGGCACGATCCGCATCGGCGGCCGCCCCGCCGGGCTGAAACGCTCCAAGGCCGAGCGCCGGCTCATGCAGCTCGTCTTTCAAGATCCCTACGGCTCGCTCCACCCGCGCCAGACCGTCGACCGCATCCTGAGCGAGCCGCTCGCGATCCACGGCGTCCGCGACGTCGGGCGTCGTGTCGACGCGGCGCTCCACGAAGTCGGCCTCGAACGGCAGCATCGCTTCCGCTATCCGCACCAGCTCTCGGGCGGGCAGCGCCAGCGCGTGGCGATCGCGCGGGCCTTGATCCTCTCGCCGCGCATTCTTCTCCTCGACGAGCCGACCTCGGCGCTCGACGTCTCGATCCAAGCCGAAATCCTCAACCTTTTGGCGAAGCTGCGCCGCACGCATGGGCTCACGAGCATTCTGGTGAGCCATGATCTCGCGGTCGTGGCGCATTTGTGCCAGCGTGTCGCGGTGCTTCGCGATGGCAACCTCGTCGAGATTCTCGAAATCGGCAGCTTGCGCGAAGGCGCGGTGCGCCAAGCCTATACGGGCGAGCTCCTGGCGGCGAGCCGGGGATATTCCCGCGCGCCTGATATGCTGGGAGGCGCGTTCACCCAAGCGCGATAAACGTTTTGTGATGACAGTCGGCCCCGTTCCGAGGCTTGCATATCGGCGACACGCGAGGAAGGATCGCATACTGATCGGGCGGCCCGCTCGTGGCCACAATGAAATGGGGCGTTCAGGGAGAACGACATGTTCACGCGATTGAGACTTGCTCTTGCCATAGGCGTTCTGACCTTTTTGGCACCAGCCGGGAAGGCCGCTACACCGCCCGACACGCTCGTTCTTGCGCAGAACATCGACGACATGCTGACGCTCGATCCGGCCGAGGCCTACGAGTTCTCGGGCGTGGAAATCATCTCGAATGTTTACGACCGGATCATGCGTTTCGAGCCGGACGATCTGACGAAGCTCGTCGGCGGGGCCGCCGAAAGCTGGACTGTCAGCCCCGACGGGAAAAGCATCACTTTCAAGCTCCGGCCCGGCATGAAATTCCACTCCGGCAATCCCGTGACGGCGGAAGATGCCGCCTTCTCGCTGCAAAGGGCCATCAAGCTCGACAAGACGCCGGCCTTCATCGTCGGCCAGCTCGGCTGGACGAAGGACAATGTCGACACCATGGTGAAGGCGCTTGACGACACAAGCTTCGAGATCACCATCGCCGAGCCGTTCTCACCGTCCTTCGTGCTCTCGCTCATGTCCTCGGTCGTCGGATCGGTCGTGGACAAGAAAACCGTCCTGGCTCACGAGACGAACGGCGATCTGGGAAATGCGTGGCTCAAGACGAATTCCGCGGGCTCCGGCCCCTTCGTGCTGCGCTCCTGGAAAGCCAATGAAAGCGTTATCCTCGATGCTTTCCCGGGTTATCGCTCCGGGGCACCGGGCGTGAAACGCGTCGTGGTGCGCCATGTGCCGGAAGCGGCAGCGCAGCGACTCCTGGTCGAGAAGGGCGATGCCGACATTGCGCGCGACCTCACGCCCGACCAGGTCGGTGGGCTTTCGGGCAACAAGGACGTGACGATCATGAATGTGCCCCGCGCGGCGCTTCACTACGTTGCGCTCAACCTCAAGACGGTTCCCTTCGCCAATGTGAAGGTGCGTCAGGCCCTGCACTATCTCGTCGATTATCAGGGAATGGTCAGCACTTTCCTCAAGGGGCAGTTCAAGATCCATCAAGCGTTCTGGCCGTCGGGATTTTGGGCCTCCCTCGACGAGACGCCCTACAGCTTCGACCCCGCCAAGGCGAAGCAGCTTCTCGCCGAAGCCGGCTATCCCAACGGCTTCGAGGTCACGCTCGACGCGCCGAACTCCTCACCCGACGCGAACATCGCCCAATCCTTGCAAGCGACGATGGCGCAAGGCGGCGTCAAGGTGACGATCCTTTCGGGCGAACAAAAGGCGGTGATCACCAAATATCGGGCGCGGCAGCACCAGATGCTGCTCATCTACTGGGGCCCCGATTACATGGACCCGCACACCAACGCGGATTCCTTCGCGCGCAATCCGGACAATTCCGACAACCCCAAAGTGAGACCGCTCGCCTGGCGCAATTCCTGGGACATTCCGGAGATCACCAAGATGGCCGATGCGGCCGTGCGCGAGCGTGACTCGGAAAAGCGAGAAGAGATGTACAAAGACCTCCAGCGCAAAGTGATGGAAGAGGGTCCCTTCATCATCATGTTTCAGGATTCGAAGCAGGTGGCGCTGCGCAACAATGTGAAAAGCTTCGTCATGGGTCCGACCTCGGACGTCGTCTTCTATCGGCTCGTGACCAAGCAATAGAGGTTCAGCGCGCACAGCCGACCGCGCTTCATCGCCGGGGATTGTTTCGGCCCCGGAAAGCACTATCGTTATCGGCGCGGTCGGGCCCTTCTAGCCAGGGGGTGCGCGCGTGCCTTTCACGAACAGGATCGATGCCGGTCGCCGGCTCGCCCGAGCCCTCGCCCGTTACGATCAGGAACCGGTCGTCGTGCTGGCGCTCCCGCGCGGCGGCGTTCCGGTCGCGGCGGAAGTGGCGGCGGCTCTCAACGCCCCGCTCGACCTCGTCCTTGTCCGGAAGATCGGCTATCCGCCGCAGCCCGAGCTCGCCATGGGCGCCGTCGTCGATGGCGCCGATCCGATCATCGTGCGAAACGAGGACGTCATCCGCGTGACGGGCGTAAGCGAGGCCGAGTTCGACGCGGTCTGCAAGCAAGAGCTCGCCGAGATCGAAAGGCGCCGAGCCCGCTATCTCGGCGCGCGCACCCCCGTCGAGCTCTCGGGACGCACGGCCATCGTCATCGACGACGGTTTGGCGACGGGCGCCACGATGCGCGCCGCGCTCCGCGCCTTGCGCAAACGCGAACCTCGCAAGATCGTGCTCGCCGTCCCGGTCGCGCCCTCCGACACGCTCGAGGGCATGCGCGGCGACGCCGATGAGATCGTTTGCCTGGAGGCTTACGAATTCTTTGGCGCGATCGGGGCGTATTACGCCGATTTCAGCCAGGTGAGCGATGAGGAGATGATCTCGATCCTGGCGAGCCACAGCGAGCCGGCATCCACGTCGGCGGAAAAGGACAGGCGATGAGCGGCGACCGTTCGCGCGTGTCTCATGCACGCGCCTGACGCGCGGGCACTTACCCGCGAGCGAAGCTGACCGCCTGGCGCTCGCGCCGATGCTCTAAAAAGCGTCCGCGCCCTTCGCTTCGGTAGGCGCGGCGGCTAAGCCTTTCCGAGGCATCATACGAAGCCATCGCAACGGTGCTGTGATCTTCCAACTCCTTGAACGCCTGATAGCGTCGAGCTCAGCTTGGAGCGCGGCATTCCTGCGTCTCAAGGCGCTGTTGTCCGAGCTGGACGCGATTTCGCGCAACAAGCCCGCGCGTCGCGCGTAGAATTCAACGCTCTCCGGCACCGGAGCGCCGTTGACGAAGCGAATGTAAAATTCGTTGCCGAGAGGGGTGGTGACGCTCTCGATCCCGAGCTTCGTCAAGGCGAGAAACTGAATTTCGCGAGCGAAGAGCTCGAAGGACGATGGCGTCATGGCCCAGCAATGGCTATCACGGTAAGCGACGTCCGCGGCAGAAAAGCTCGCCTGCCAATTATCGAACGATCCCCTCAGTTGTTGAAAGGGCTCGATCAGGGCGGGGTCCGCGCCAAGATCGAAGGTATACCCCTCGACGGCCCCATCGCGAAAACGGCAATCGAGCGCTTCGACTTGAAAAATCTGGGCTCGGCTCGGCCGCTCGCGCTTTTCAAAAAAGGCATCGAGCAAATCTCCTGTCATGCTCAACGGCCGGTAATAGTCGAAGCAGCATCGTTTGTCGGGCACGGCCATCGAGAGAAACCCCTGCGGCTTCAGCGCCTTCTCGCAGCCTTGGAGGAAACGGATCGGATCGGGAATATGCTCGAAATTATGAGATGAAATGATATAGTCGCATTGTCCGAGGAGTCCCCTCGTTTCGGCAAGCTCGGCCAGTCGCGGCGCCGATCCGACGAGGTCGACCTCCTCGATCTGCGCGGCTTCTTTTTTCGTAATGGCCGAATCAGCGGCGGCGTTCCTACGGAGCGTCTCGGTGTCGAAGACGTCGAGTGAAAGGGAGCGATACCCCTCTCGTTTCGGCACCAATGGCCGATGATAGGGGCCGATCTCGATCCCAAGCATATCCTTGGTGATGCCTTTCAAAAGAACAGCTCGGCGATCCATGTCTTTGCCACCTCATATCGTGAATTGACCTTAGCTCCGTGTTCCGCCGCTCGGCAATCGCATGCCCGAGCGCCCCTTCACCGGGGGCTCACGATGCCGCGATCCTCATGCGTCGTATCGTCTCGCGGCATCCGCACCGCTACCCGGGTGCACGAAGGCTCGCGATCGGCTATGAGGACGACGTGACCAAGCTTGCCCCCGTTCAGCTGTTGCGAGCCTTTGCAGCGCTATGCGTCGTGATCTTCCATGCTCAGAGCGACGCCGCGGTGGTCGGCGCGCGCCTTGGAACAGGCTTCGCGCGAAGCGATGTTTTTCCTTGGCTCGCCGGCGTCGACATCTTCTTCGTCATCTCCGGCTTCATCATGGTCCATGCGTCCGGCCGTTGGTTCGGCACGGCGCGAGCGCCCCGGGTCTTTCTCGCCCATCGCATCGCTCGCATCGTGCCGCTCTATTGGGCGACGACGATGGTTTATCTGGCGGTGGTGCTCCTGGCGCCGTGGCTCCTCAACAGCGAGTACCTGTCGCCGCGTTTCGTCATCGCTTCCTTCCTCTTCATCCCCGCGGCTCGCCCGGATGGGCTCGTGCAGCCCCTCTACTCGCTCGGCTGGACGCTGAATTACGAGATGTTCTTCTACGCGCTGTTCGCGATCGCCATCGCATTCCCGCGCCGGCGCGCGGTGCCGGCCCTGATCGCGGCGCTGATCCTCCTCGTGCTGTTCGGCAACATCTATGCCCCCTTGCCGCAACCCTTGGCGTTCTGGACCGATCCGATCATCCTTGAATTCGCCTTCGGCATGGCCTTGGGATGGGCGAGCGTGGAAGGTCTCTTTCTCAACCGTCCGGCACGGCTCGCCTTCGGGCTTGCCGGGGTTGCGCTGATGGCGCTCGACCCTCTCGAGCTTCTGGCGCTGCCCCGCCCTCTCGCCTTTGGCCTGCCGGCAGCCTTCCTCGTCGCCTCCGCCGCGCTCGCTTCACCGCAGCGGCGCAGCGCGGAAAACGTGCTTATCCGTTGGGGCGTCGTTTTGGGAGACGCCTCTTACGCACTCTATCTCTTGCATCCTTTCATCATTCGCGCCTTGCGGGAGCTCGTCACGCGCACCGCGCTCGCAGCGCTGATTGGACCATGGGGATTTGTGATGCTTTGCATTTTTTGCGCTGGGGGGGCTGCGCTCGGCGTGAACCGGGCTTTTGAGCGTCCGCTCACGCGGGCGACGAGGCATTTGCTGGAACGTCCGGCGACGCGCTCATCGTTCGAAGAGCTGGCTCAGGGGCCCAAGATCGGGCGAGGGCCTTGCACGTCGTCGGCTGAGACCACAACTCGAGACCTCGGCGCGATACGGAGAAATTCAAACTTGGGCTAGGCTAGGCTTTACGCCTGTACATTAGCCGGAACCGGCAAGTTAGAAAGAGTCCTCCCGCTTTCGCGCCTTTTCTCACGCGCCTTATTGATCCTTCAACAGAGGCACGCTATGGCCCAGTAAAAGCGGTCCCTTCACTGTCTGGATCTTCTCGAACCCTATGCGCCATCCTCGAACCAATGAATTGCAATGGACTATGCTCCTCGGCCCATTTGTGGTAATCTCATGTCAACCTATAAAGACAGGATGGCATTGCGCTGGGTCGCAATAGCAAATCGGGCTTTTTTATCGTCAATTATAGACGTTATTGTTATAACGTCCATACCACTCGTATTATTGTTGCTCAATAACACTTGGATATATCCAAAGTACTCAAACATTGATGAATGGATGTACGTTGGGTACGGCTATAATTATTTTGATCCAGCGTTTTACACTGCAAACTACAAGATCAGTCGCCTCCCTTGGGTCTTGACAGAGGCGCTCGTCCGAGGCTCTTTTCCGCCGCTCCTATCGAGCTGGATTCTTGGCTTTGGCGTTCTCGCTCTCGGAAATATTGCGCTCTATTTCGCGCTAAGAATTTCATTCGGACGCTTGCCTGCGCTGTTTGCCGGTATCTTCACCGCCGGTCTGACCTTCATGCACGCCAATGGTGGGGCCGATTATCATAATACCCTCGCCGGCGCGTTTTACTGCATCGCGATGCTCTATTGCGCCGAATGCGCTCGCCGGCAATCAGCCTTGCGTGACCTTGTATTCTTCGGCGCATGCATCGCTCTTAGCGTCCACACTAACCAGCTCTTCATCAATCTCGTTCCGATTTTGTTTGGTCAATATATGCTGTGTTATCGCGTAAACCACCTCAAGTTTCCTCCGCTGATTGCCGCCACGTTCGCGATGACAGTTGGCGCCGTCGGCGTCACCGTCCTGCTAGGCTTCATCAACCTCAGCTTCGGACGTCAATTCCTGTTCTTCAACGAGCAGCTCAGGTTGGTGAGCTCTTTCCTCGCCGATAGTTCGCTGCAGAAGGGGTGGTGGGAGCCTTGGTCGTCCTTTTGGTTCTTAAATATACAATACATGGGAATATTCTTCGCGGCGACGCTACTTTCACTCACAACTCTCCTGATCGCGATACCGTTGCGTTTGAAATCAGCAAGTCATGCTTACGCGACCATTTTTTCGGGCGCATATCTTTGTTCTATTTTAATTTGGGTATTTTGGCAGTCGATGGGCCAGACGGCTCTGGAGCCGCGGTATTTTGCTTTTCCGCTCGGTTTTCCTCTCGCAGGCGCATTTGCAGCAGCAATCTCGACCGTGGTGACACGAGAGGTGAAACCGATCTTTATAGGAGTCGGCGCTGCGGGCTTTGCTGCCGCGACGATCGCCGCGGTTCACGATGTAAATTTCGTAAATAGTCTCATCGGTGCTTTTTCCGACCGCTTGGGTCTCCGAGTTGCCGCCGCCTTCAGCATCGCCTTCGCAATATTGATTCTCATCCGATGGTCCCTTTGGTTCGCGCCGATCGCAGGCTTGGCGCTTTGTGCTGCGAATGCTCTCGCAGTCTTTGTCAGGACGGACTATGCGGCGAGCACTTGCGACATGAACCAAAATGCCTACGAGCTTATCGTCGACGCCAGCCGACTCCTTCACAAGACGGGGGTTCCGGGCACCAAGATTTTCGTGTTTTCGGATTATGGAGCGGAAGTCAAAGCCAGTCCCGCTTGCAGCGAAAGGCATGTCCCGCTTGGTTGGCTCCAAGATGCTATCGGGGCCACGGGCTTCGAGAACGTCGATTCCTATTGGAATAACAGGACAGTCGAGACTGTCGAGCCGGAACGCTGGTCTCAAATTGTGACGTCTGGGCGGATCATCGGCTTTCTCACTTACGACTCGACGCGGGTTTCCGTTCTGCGAGATAGGTTGGAGGCAGCGGGAGGAAAGACAGGTGAAGCGCGGCTCTTTACGTTTCGCGAAGGGGATATGGAGCTTCCGCTTTACCTTCTGCCGCTGACATGAGGCGCGCCCATTTGGATCCAAGCGGCGCGGAGCTCCGGGCCGCCATGCGGACGATCTCCGCCGAGGCTCCGGCCGAAGCATCGAGGTTCGAAGGCCGCCCCTTCGCGTTCAACAGATGCCAGCCGCAGAACACGTGGAGCGCAGGTAGCAGTATTAGTCGTAATCGGCTTCCATGATCCCCATGGAGCGGATCGTCGGCGGCATCGAGATCAAGGTGATCTGCTGGGGTGGCATGTTGCGCCCGCGGCGCCTGCGCGATCAGAAGCGCCTCGATTGGCCTCCCTATCAAAAGCGATCTTGCGACAGTGCGACGGTCGCTCGCGGCTGAGCTCGAGCGGGCTCAACGTTGATTTGGCGGCGCCTGGGCACAATCCTCGCGATGCGCTTCCAGCTTGCCGGTCAACACCTCCATCACCGGGTCATGACGCAGCTCGTCGTGATCAATCAGCTCCACGCAGCCGCGTTGTTCCACCAGCGTTGCAACTTCATGCTTGATCAGCTCCTGGCGACGCGTGCCCAAGCATCCGGCAAAGGTGATTCCGATCGGTGGCCTCCGATGAATAAAGACTGGCTCGTTTGCCTCGGCGAGTGCCCACGCCGTTAGCTCTGGATGATAAGCTAATTCGAACCGCCTTTGGCTGGACGCAAGCGTTGCGCCAATCGAAGACGTCGATGGATTGCGGCTAATTGCTGTCTCATGCTAATAGGTCGACCTCGAAATCCAAGCGCGTGGTCGAGGATCCGCCATTCTGGAATGAGAATCCAATTAGATGCAAAGCTCGTCATCATTCTGGAGATTGATCGGGTCGCCGCCGCAGCTCGTAATCAAGACGATTGTCACAGCGTCGGCTTTGGCCAGCGCGTTAAAGTGTGTCCACACAGACTGGGGTCAGGCCAAGGGTTCCCTAATCCGTCTCGGCGACTTGCCCGTCATGTTGGGCGCGCTCACATTTGGCGGCGCAGAGGGCAGCAGCCCCAGGCGAGCGCACGTTAGTAAATTAGCGCCACCCTACAAAAATAAACACGTCCCGCTCTTGTTGAAATTACTAATACCCAGCGTATTGCTGTCAATTATTGATATAATTACGATACTTTCAATTCCATTTTTCTTATTATTAATCAATAATACTTGGATATACGCAAAGTACGCAAATCTCGATGAGTGGACTTACGTTGGTTACGGTTACGACTATCTCGATCCGACCTTTTTAGCCACGAACTACAAAATCAGCCGCCTTCCCTGGGTATTGCTGGAGGCGCTGGTCCGGGGCGCCTTCCCGCCGCTGATTTCAAGCTGGATTCTCGCCTTTGGCGTTCTCGCACTTGGCAACATCGCGCTTTATTTTGCGCTAAGGATTCCCTTTGGACGGCTGCCGGCGTTGTTCGCGGGTATTTTTATTGCCGGTCTTACCTTCATGCACGCCAATGGCGGGGCCGACTACCACAATACCCTCGCCGGCGCGTTTTACTGCTTCGCGATGCTCTTTTCCGCCAGATGCGCGCGGCAGCGATTCAGTCCCCGAGATCTTGTATTCTTCGGGGCATCGATAGGCCTGAGCATTCACACCAACCCGGTTTTCATCAATCTCGCTCCGATTTTGGTCGCTCAATATTTGCTGTTATATCATTGGCAATACAAAGAATTTCCTCCCCTTGTGCCGGCTGCACTTTCGGCGACGTTCGGGGCGGTCGCCGTGACCCTTCTACTCGGCTTCGTCAATTTCAGCCTCGGGCGGCAATTCCTATTCTTCTCCGAGCAGCTCAAGCTAGTAAGCAGTTTCATCGCCGATCGCTCGCAGCAAAAGCAATGGTGGGAGCCTTGGTCGTCCTTTTGGTTCTTGAATTTCCCCTACATGGGGCTCTTCTTCGCTGGGACGTTGCTTTCCATCACAACCCTTGCCATTGCGGCGCCACGATGGTCCCGATCGCCACGCCATGCCCATGCGAGCCTATATTCGGCCGCCTACCTCTGCGCGATTTTGATTTGGGTGTTTTGGCAATCGATGGGCCAGACGGCGTTTGAGCCCTCATATTTTGCCTATCCGCTCGGCTTTCCTCTCGCAGGTGCGTTTGCTGCGACATTGGCGATGGTCGTCACAACGGAGATGGGTCCCCTCGCCCTCACGATCGGCTCCTTGTGCTTCTCGGCGGCCACGATCGCTGGCGTCCACGAAACAGACCTCGTCACCAATTTTGTCGGCGCATTCTCGTGGCCCTTGGGCGCCCGTGTGGCGCTCGCATTCTCCGTAGCGTTCGCGACGCTAATCCTGCTGCGCCAGTCATTATGGCTCGCGCCGATTGCAGCCGCGGCGCTCTGCACCGCCAACGCGCTCGCGGTCTATGAGAAGCTTCCCTACATCGCGACCCGTTGCGCCATGAGCCGTGATGCTTACGCACTGATTCTCGATGCAAACAGCGCGCTTCGCGAGATGCAACCGCGAGGCGCGAAGGTTTTTGTGTTTTCCGATGACGGGGAGGCACTCAAATCCGGCGCAGAGTGCAAGGGGTGGCAAGTTCCGCTGGGGTGGGTTCAGGGCGCGATTGCTGCGACGGGCTTTGAAGATGTTGCGCCTTATTGGTCCAAAAACACGCTCGAAACGGTTCAGCCGGAACGCTGGAAACAGATGGTCGCAATGAAGGGCCTCATCGGCTTCCTCACCTATGACCCTGCGCGAATCGCCGTCCTACGGGAAAAGGCAGAAGAGGCAGGCGGGCGCCCCGGCGAGGTGCGCGTCTTCAAGCTTCACGCCGGCGATGTCGACCTTCCGCTCCACATCATGCCGCTGAATTAACGAAGGCTGCGGGCGGAACGGGCTTATTGATGTCATCTTATAAAGATAGGGTCGGTTTGTTCCACGCGTCTGATAAGTATTATAATACATCTATTCAATTATTGGATATGATCATCGTAAATTCCATCCCTTTTGTCTTGGCATTTCTCAATCAAAGCTGGATATATGCAAAATATTTCAGTATCGACGAATGGGTATACGTCGGATATGGATACAGATACCTCAATCCAACCTTTTACGAAGATAGCTACAAGATCAGTCGCCTTCCATGGGTTCTGACGGAAGCGCTGGTCAGGGGGGCCTTTCCTCCACTAGTTTCGAGCTGGATCCTCGCCGTTGGCGTGCTCGCGCTCAGCAACACCCTGCTCTATTTTGCGCTCAGGCTGACATTTGGCCGGCTGCCGGCGTTGCTTGCTTGCATCTTCATGGCCGGCTTCACTTTCATGTACGCGAATGGTGGAGCGGACTACCACAATACCCTCGCTGGCGTATTTTATTGCCTTTCGATGTTCTTCTGCGCCCTCTATGCACGGTGGGAATTTCGCGCCCGGCATCTCGCCGTCTTGGGTATCGCAATCGCCCTGACGGTCCACACGAACGTCGTCTTCCTCAATCTGGCTCCGCAGTTGATCGTCCAATATTTGTTGGCCTATCGCATTCATCGAGCCAAATTCCCGCCATTTATTCCCGTCGTCTTATCGATCCTAAGCGGCGCGCTCGGCATCACAATCCTACTGGGCTTGATCAATTTCAGCGCTGGACGTCAGTTCCTGTTTTTCGTCCAGCAAATCAGGGTCGTGGGCTATTTTTTGGCAGATAGCTCACGCCAGCAATTGTGGTGGCAATCCTGGTCCTCCTTTTGGTTCTTGAATTATCAATACACGGGAGTCTTCTTTGCGGGAGCCCTGCTCTCCACCGCAACCCTTGCCATTACGACGCCACGTCGATCGCGGTCGCCACGCCATGCGCTCGCGAGTTTGTTTTCGGCCACCTATCTTTGCGCGGCTCTCATATGGGTGTTTTGGCAATCGGTGGGGCAAACGGCGCTCCAGCCCTTTTATTTTGCCTTTCCGCTTGGCTTTCCTTTGGCTGGCGCGCTTGCCGCCATGGTGGCGATCATGGTGGCGAGAGAGGTGAAGCCGGTAGCGCTCACGCTCTTCGCTCTATGTTTTGCCGCAATGACCATCATCGCAGTTCATGAAGCTGACGCCATCGACAAGGCTGTCGGTAGTTATTCGTGGCCCATGGCGGTTCGCGTGGCCGTCGCGTCCGGCGTGGCGTTCGCGTGTCTGGGCCTTTTGCGCTGGTCGCTATGGCTCGCCCCGATCGCGGGATTGGCGCTTGCCGCCGCGAACGCGCTCGCCGTTTTCGACAAGACCACCTTTGGGGCGAGCACGTGCACCCTGAACCGGGATGCCTATGAATTGATCCTCGATGCTGGCCGCGCACTTCGTAAGATCGGCTTTCCGCGTACAAAGGTCTTTTTATTTTCGGATTACGGAGAGGAACTTACACCCGGCGCGGGCTGCGAGAGAGAGCACGCGCTGCTCTCTGGGGTTCACGATGCAATCGTCGCTTACGGCGAATTCCAATATGCCGCCCCGGCATGGTCCCAAAAAAAGCTGGAGACGCTGGAGCCCGGACGATGGCGGGAGATGGTCGCAACACACGGAGCCATCGCCTTCCTCACCTACAACCCCGAGCGAATATCCGTGCTTCGCGATAAGGTCCAAGCAGCTGGCGCAACACCGGGTGAGGTGAGCGCCTTCAGGTTTCACGCCGGGGGGCTGGAGCTCCCGCTCTATGTTTTGCCGCTCAATTGATCCGATCGCGCCCGGCTGAAGTTCGGTAGCATGAGGAGCCTTATTCCTTCGTCCGCCCTACCCGAACGCATCGACGATCGGCATGGCCGCGTGGCTCACTTGCGGAGGGTCTTCACGATGCCCCACGTGAAACGCGTCAATGAGTAAGCCCATCTTCGATCGAGAAAACGACGAATTCCGGCCTCGAGATGCTTGGCGGCGAACCGGGCCGCCTGCGCGGACATCTGTGCTTGCTCTATGGGGGGGTCCACGAGCTCCTTGATTTGGGCAAGTCGGCTTGCCGCGAGCGTTTCGAGCCGTGCGATCTCTCGACAAGCCGCAGCTTCAAACAAGCGATCGTGCAACGAACGATAGTTCACTCTCTCGCCGGCTTCCACAAGGGCATCATGCATCGCCTTCGCCATGCTCGCCCAGTTTTGCACGGGGTGCGGAGGCTCGATCTCCTTGGGGTCCCAAGCGGGCTTCGTCGCCGCGAACCGCACCATCTCGAGGGTCGTCTCGAAAAGATGCAGATTTCGCGCTTCGCGAACCCTTTCCTGGATTTCCCGAAACACCGGCAAATCCCTGGCGACGACCGGTTTGCGCCTCGCCAGCCCGTGCATGATCGGTAGGCCGAATCCCTCGCAATGCGATGGGAAGAAAACAAGGCTCGCACCCGCAAAGAGATCGGCGACCGCGTCGTCATCCAGCTGGCCGCTTTCATAGCTCGAGACTTGATCATCATCCGTCAACTTGAGGCCAAGCACGACGAGTTTCGTCTCGGGTGTCTCGCGACGGAAGATATCGCACGACGCCTTCAGGAATTTGTGTTCATAGGAATTGCCAACCAACAGCACATAGCCGTCATCACGCGGCGCCGCGGCGCTTTTGTCGACGCCGTATTCCTCAGTATCCGTCGAGCACAGCGCGGTGAAGCCGAGATGCGCACTCTCATGCCGGAGTCGCCTATTGAACTGAGCACGAGAGAAATCGCTGATGAAGCCCAATGCCGATATGCTCTTGAGCATGCGTTCCCAGACACCCGCCAAGCGAGGGTCGATTTGCATGCAGTCGATCGCGATCGTGTCCAACATCAGGACCATCGTGACCGGAGCTTTATCCGTGAGAAGCACGATGTCCTCGTCCCGGAAGGGTTGAACAAGCCTGATTGAAGCAAAGAAAGGCTTTTCGGCTTCGTCCGGCGGGTCTCTTAGATGGACAACGCCATTGAGCTCACCATAACCGTGAAATGCGAACGCATCCGAACTGCACAACACATGAATATTGTATTCATTAGAATAGCTTGAGGAAAACTCTCTTATAATTCGCTTGGCCAACTCCGATGTTCCATTATGTACGGTCCCGACGTTGTTGCAAGCAAAGACAATGTTGAGCCGGTCACGGGAGTCGCGGCGAAGACCGGCGAGAAGCTTTCGCGTCCTTGCGTCCGCCGAAGCCTCGCCGCGCGCGATTTCTTCGGCAAGATAAGGGAAACGGGCACGCAAGATCTCCAGATCGCGCTTGTCCGAAAGCCGGTCGGCTTTTCCCCGTTTCCTGGTAGTCGCGCGGGCATAATTGGCGCGCGCCACTCGATAACCGCAGCGATTGGCGCGCAACGCAAAATCGCTCAACGCGGCGGCGAGGTTGTTGAAGCCGCCATCAAGGAGCCGGAATTCCTGAAGCATCAGCGATTTGATCAGCACGAGCGGCCCTTCCACGATCGGCACGTAACTCGAGCGCGGCATGCCTTCGAGAATAAGAGCGCCTTCGTGCCCTGATTCTGGCCGAGCTGCTCCACTTTCTGCCGCCGGATCGTCTTCGTCCGATACAGCAGCTTCCACGAAGCCCAGCAGCGGGTCCCCGTCGCCAACGGCCAAGAGCTCCAAGATCGCGTCGCACCCGAAGCTCGACCGAGCACTCACGACGATGGCGTCGCGCTTGGCTTGCGCCGCGAGCTGCAGACCCTTGCTCACGGCGTCGATCAAATCCGAGGATTTATCGCTCAACGCTTCAACAACGCTCAGGCCGACGCGCCTGCGCTCGTCGAGCTTGAGCCTTGCAACTTTGCCTTCCCGCTCGCGACGGTCTTTTGGCGTTCCGATCAGGAGGAGCTCGACGGAAAGCGAAGGCTCGGTAGGCTCGGCCAGGCTTGCAAGCAAGCCCTCAGCCTGCTCGAGCGCCGAGCCATGAGCGAGGATGATCACGATGCGCGGCACTATCGGTTGGTCCCATGAGTTCGAGCACGGACGCGCCGCGGATTTGTTGGTCAACCGACCACCTTTCTCGATCGATCAGCTGCGCCCATAAACATCCTCAAGGCGGACGATGTCGTCCTCGCCGGTGTAAGTGCCGACCTGAACCTCGATTAATTCGAGCGGAATGCGACCCGGATTGGCGAGGCGGTGAACGGCGCCAATGGGAATGTAGGCGGATTCCGTTTCGTGGAGGAGCAGCACATTTTCGTTCACCGTCACTTCGGCTGCGCCACGCACCACCACCCAGTGCTCGGCGCGGTGAAAATGCTTTTGCAGCGAGAGCCGACGCCCAGGCTTGACCATGATGCGTTTGACGCGAAAACGCGAGCCGACGTCGAGCCGTTGATACCAACCCCAGGGCCGGTGCACGCGCACGTGTTCATCCGCCTCCGGATGGTTCTTGGCGCGCAAATGCGACACGAGATCCTTCACCGATTCGGCGGATTTTCGCGCCGACACCAGCACCGCGTCGGGTGTCGTCACGACGACGACGTCGTCCAGCCCCACGACGGTCGTCAGAAGATGATCGCTGTGCACGAGGCTGTTTTGCGTGCCGATCACCTCGACATTGCCGCGCATGACGTTGCCGCTCTCATCACCGTCGGCGACATTCCACACCGCGTCCCAGCTACCCACGTCCGACCAGGAAAAGGAGACCGGCAGGACGCCGGCGAGCTGCGTTTTCTCGATCACCGCATAATCAATCGAGGTCTTTGGTGAGCGTTCAAACGCCGCCTTGTCCAAACAAATGAAATCGAGATCGACGCTGGCCCCTTCGAGCGCGGAAGTCGCCGCCTCGAGAATGTCGGGCGCGAGGCGGCCGAGCTCAGCATGCATCACCTGCGGCATGAATAGAAAATAACCGCCGTTCCAGAGATATCCTTGGCCGATATATTTCGCGGCGGTGTTGGCGTCAGGCTTCTCGACGAAGCGTTCCACCTTGAAGCCTCCCTCCTTCTCGAGAGGAGGCCCCTTGGCGATATAGCCATAGCTCGTCGCGGGGAAGCTCGGTGCGATGCCGAAGGTCATGATGTGACCGCGAGCCGCCGATCGCGCCGCGATCCGACAGGCTTGCGTGAAGCTTTCAGGGTCGCCGATGACGTGATCGGCAGCCATGATGAGGACCACCGCATCGGGATGCTCGTGCGCGGCGCGCACTGCGGCGACGGCGACGGCGGCCGCCGAATCGCGCCTGATCGGCTCCAGGATGATGTCGGCAGCCATCCCGATCTCCGACAATTGCTCCGCCACGATAAAGCGGGAATCCAGATTGGCGATGACGAGAGGCTTGAGGAAGATCGAAGGGTCGGCGACGCGTTGCGCCGCGGCCTGGAAGGTCGACCGCTCGCCGAATAAAGGGATGAACTGCTTCGGCAAGCTTTCACGTGAGGCTGGCCAAAGCCTCGTCCCCGAGCCTCCGCACATGATCACCGGCAAGATCAAGCCGTGCTCATTGGACATCACCCTACACACTCCGTGCCTGGACCATTCGCGTCAACTCAAGTTGGCATTGTGCTCTATATAATTGATTAGAATTAGTTTTTTGAAGAACGGACTTACTTTCAAGCCTACGCTTTAAGCGCGATCTAAGGCCGATGACAAGCGCTTCATATCCGCTTCGACCATCTCGCGGATCATTTCTTCCAGTCCGACCTCGGGTGCCCAGCCAAGCCGGGCGCGCGCCTTGGCGGGATTGCCCAAGAGCCCGTCGACCTCGGCCGGACGAAACAGAGCGGGGTCGATGATAAGATGTTTCTCCATCGACACGCCCGCAAATTCGAAAGCGATGCGACACATATCGCGAATTGTGGTCGTGCGTCCGGTCGCGACGACATAATCGTCAGGCGCGTCCTGTTGCAACATGAGCCACATCGCACGGACATAATCACGGGCATGTCCCCAATCACGCTTTGCATCGATGTTGCCGAGCCGCAGCTCCTTCGCGAGACCGAGTTTGATGCGCGCGACGCCGTCAGTCACCTTGCGGGTGACGAACTCGATGCCCCGCAGCGGCGATTCGTGATTGAAGAGGATGCCGCTCGAGGCGTGAAGACCGAAGCTCTCCCGATAATTCACGGTGATCCAATGCGCGAAAAGCTTGGAGACGCCATAGGGCGACCGGGGGTGGAAAGGCGTTTTTTCCGTCTGGACCGGCTCTTGCGCCAGGCCGAACATTTCAGACGATGACGCTTGGTAGAATCGCACTTGCGGCGCCTCGAGCCGAATGGCCTCGAGAATATTCGCCGCTCCAAGCCCGGTGACTTGACCGGTGAGCAGGGGCTGCCGCCAGGAAGCCATGACGAATGATTGCGCGCCGAGGTTGTAGACCTCATCAGGCTTGGTTTCCCGCAGGCATCGGATGAGGCTCGACAAATCGATGAGATTGCCATCGATCAGCTTGACCTCATGGGCGATGCCAAGAAAGCGAAGCCGCGCGTCATTGGTCTCGGCTGTGCTTGAACGCCGCACGACACCGAAGACCTTGTAGCCCTTCTCCAGCAAAAATTGGGAGAGATAGGCGCCATCTTGTCCGGTGATGCCGGTGATGAGGGCAGTTTTCATTTTGACCGAGGGACGCAAAGCTCGCGAGGGCAGGCGGGTTCGCCGAGGCGGGGTCTTAGACGCTGCTCACATCCCTGACAAGCATCAGGCACGACGTATCATTTTGAGCCGTTGGCGATGCGCAAAAGGGACGCCCCCTATTCCCGGCGGGCCCGCGAAGAACGCCTGATAAGGTGAAGATCGCCTTGAGCGGGATGATTTTGACATGCAATAAGGGCACTTCCCAAGAGCGAGGCGGCTTACGCCAGGATGATCAAGACAATCGACCCTCGGCGCATTTTGATCACCGGCGCGGCCGGATTTGTCGGCGGCTGGTTGCTTCGCCGGCTTGAGACGGGCGTCGGGTGCAATTTTGATATTTTTGCCGGCGCTCGCGACGGCAAAATTCCTTCATCGCTGGCAAAGACGGTACGCTTCGACATTGCTGATCGCAAGGCGGTCGACAAAGCCTTGCGGGCCGTGAAGCCGAGCGCGGTGATCCACCTTGCGGCTCTTTCGACCGTCAAGGAGGCGCGTGCGGCTCCTCGGCGTGCATGGGAGGTCAACCTTCATGGCACGATGAACATCGCGGAATCCATGCTTGAGCACTGCCCGCAATCAGTCTTTGTGTTCGTCAGCACATCGGAAGTGTATGGCGGCGCGGAGAAATGCCTGGACCACCCGCTCGACGAGACGGCGCGCCTCGATCCCCTGAACCCTTATGCCGCGTCGAAAGCCGCCGCCGATCTCATGGTCGGCCAAATGGCGCATGAGGGACTGAACGCCATCAGGGTCCGACCCTTCAATCACACGGGGCCTTGGCAAACGGAACGTTTCGCTATTCCGGCATTCGCGTCACAAATTGCCCGCATCGAAGCCGGTCTCCAGGAACCCGTCATCCGCGTGGGCAATCTTGACGCCCGACGGGATTTTCTGGATGTGCGTGACGTGGCCGACGCTTATATAAGCCTCGCGACTTCACCCCCCTCTTTCCAACCGGGTATGGTGCTCAATCTCGCATCCGGCATTGGCCGCCGGGTTGGGGACATTCTCGAGGAACTCGTTGCTCTCTCGCCCGTCAATATTCGCGTAGAAACGGATCCGGTGCGCTTGCGGGCGAGTGAAACGCGGTTCACGACCGCCGATGCGCGCCTCATCAGGGCCTTCCTGGGCTGGCAGCCCCGCATTGCCTGGCCGAAAACGCTGGCCGACGTGCTGGAGTTTTGGCGCAAGAATGTGCGCCGGGCCTCGCCGCCGTAGCCGGCGCAGAAAGAGCAATCGCTCCGCGAGCTGGGCCCGGACTGGCAACCCAACGTGCTCAGCGGAACTCATCCGCAAGCTGCCTGGACCGGCTCGAGCGGAGCCGTTGCAACGAGGGCGCGCCTTCTTGGCGGTAAACCTGCCCGCCATCCGAATTGCCAATCCACCCCGGCCGGTTTAAGGGGTCGCCTGAGAAATTCGCGCTTCCCGGGAACATGGACGGCATGTCGAAAACTCTAATGCAAAAGGATGATCTCGTCGTCGTGACGGGAGCCGGCGGCTTCATCGGCGGGCACATGGTGAGAACCCTTCGCGATCGAGGAATTCGCCGGATTCGCGCCGTCGATCGCAAGCCCTTGAACGAGTGGTACCAGATTTTTGGCGACGTCGATAATTTGCAGCTCGATCTCGCCTTGCTGGACGCCTGTCAACGGGCGGCAAAAGGCACCGACTACGTCTTCAATCTTGCCGCCGACATGGGCGGCATGGGTTTCATTGAGCTCAACAAGGCCTTGTGCATGCTTTCGGTCCTGACCTCGACGCATATGCTGGTCGCGGCGAGGGACGCGGGTGCGAAGCGGCTTTTCTATTCGTCCTCGGCTTGCGTCTACAACGGAAGCAAGCAGACTGACCCCAAAAACACGGGCCTCGCGGAAGACGATGCCTACCCGGCGATGCCGGAGGATGGCTACGGATGGGAGAAGCTTTTCTCCGAGCGGATGGCCCGTCACTTCATGGAGGATTTCAAGCTTGAGACCCGCGTCGCGCGCTATCACAACGTCTATGGCCCTTGGGGAACCTATGACGGTGGACGCGAGAAGGCGCCGGCAGCGATTTGCCGCAAGGTGATTTCAGCAAAAAAGTCAGGGAAGCACGAAATCGAGATCTGGGGGGACGGCGAACAGACCCGCAGCTTCATGTATATCGATGATTGCATTCACGGAACCATTTCTCTCTTGGAGAGCAATGTTCGTGAGCCGATCAACATCGGCTCGGATGAGCTCGTGAGCATCAACCAGCTCGTGTCGATCGTCGAGGAGATTGCCGGCGTGAAGCTGAAGCGCAAATATAAGCTCGACGCCCCCAAGGGCGTGCGGGGGCGCAATAGCGACAACACCAAGATCAAGAAGGATCTGGGCTGGGCGCCCTCCATCAAATTGCGGGACGGTCTCGAGAAGACCTTTGCCTGGATTTACGATCAGATGAACTCGAACGCGGCGGACACGCGAAGGAAGGTGTTCGCTACCTGATCGCTCGGCAGCTTGCGACGGTCTAGGCGCTCCCCGAAGGCTGGAATGCTGATCACTTTGGCCCTTATGTCGCGATGTGGCCACACCGGCATATTCTTTGCCCGTTTTAAGAAAATGGCCCAACCCGCTCTTTGACCGCGAAAGACCGACGTCTTGCTTTTGCAACGAGGCCAGTGACCTCGAAAAGGAGGACCTTGCCTATCCCACAAAATCCAAGAAAATTCGGCATTTGCGAGCGAGGGCGCTTTAGGACGGCGTTTCTTGGCCCAAGGAGCATTGCTGCCTGAAAGCACGGCACCTCATGCCGAGCCTAAGCAAACTTGCCCGGAGGGATGCTCCGTTTGCCTGGATTTTGCCTAGAATCATGCTAGCGTCCCCCGCGAGATAAAAGGGATGTGCTTTGGGCATCATTCGCACTTTCTTGGCCTTGTCGGTCGTGGTTTGGCACCTTTGGGGGCATGCTTTGCCGTTCACGGCCAATGGCTACAATGCATTATTTTTGTTCTTTATTATATCTGGATTTTACATGTCCATGGTATTGAATGGTAAGTATTCTAATAGCTCACTATTAAAGTTTTATACGGCTCGCGCGCTCCGCATCTTCCCTTTATATTTGCTGGTACTTGTCATTACCCTCTGGTTCTTGAGCGCCATCGGGAAACCTCTTCCCACCCCTTCAACCACCCGGGAATGGCTGTTCGTGACCCTGGCAAACGTCACGACAATCGGGATCCCATGGGTGACCAATTGGGATTATGTGGCGATTCCTCCCGCTTGGAGCCTCGGCATAGAACTCCTGTTTTATCTCGTGGCTCCCTTCATTCTCACGCGTCGACTATGGATTTGCGCTCTCCTTCTCCTGGCGTCGATTGCTTTGCGGCTTTCCCTGCTCCCTCAGGACATTAACTGGCTTTTCACATCGCCAAGGGCGGATTGGTGCTTCTTCATGCTTGGCGCCGCCGCCCACCGCCTTGGCCTCCTCGTCCCCGAGGGCCGGATACACAATGTCCTTGGATGGTGCGCCGCGGCCCTGCTGCCGATTGCAGGATTCCTTTCTGGGCTGCCCATCACCACTGAGCTCGATCGCCCCGCGCTCTGGCTTTTCTACCTGTTGTTTGCAGCGTCGATACCTTTCATTTTCTCAATTTCAATGGGATCGCGCATCGACCGCCTGTTGGGTGATCTGTCCTACCCGATCTACGTGGTGCACTGGTTCGTTATTAGCTTCGTCGGACACTTCAGCGGATTCTTCTATCGAGAAGTGCCTTACGAATATCATCGTGAAGGCGATGTCGTTCTCGTCATCCTGGCCGCGACGGCCCTGCATTTGGTCGTCGAGAGGCCGATCGAGAATTTCCGCCAGCGCCTCTCCTCGGCTTCCAAACTTGGCATGAGAGCACCGCCGGCGGCTGGTTATGGCGCTGAAAGAGCCACGACCCCGGCGGAATAGATTGCCGGGAAGGCCGAACTCTTGGGCTTCACGCTGATGCGCGCCGCAAGCTCACCACATCGCGCGACCTCGCAACCGCGCCATACCCCATGCGAACCAATGACACACTCGCAGGAAGCGCCGTTGCTTCGACAACGCGCCAAGGATCGATGACGACGAGCTTCGCATCCGACGGCCGCCGAGCCCAAAGCGCGGTTTCCGTGAATTGCGGCCAGGCGGTGGTGATGACGGCAACTTGGACCTCTTCGAGCGCGTCCGCCGCATCGTTCGCAAAAATGACCCTGTCGCTCAGCATGGTCTCCGCACCGCCCATTGCGAGCGGATCGTAGACGCTCACCACATAACCCTCGTCGCTGAGCTTGCCCGCCAGCGCCACCCCTTGGCTCTCTTCGACCACCTGGGTGTCCGGCTTGTAGGAAAGACCGAGCACGGCGACTTTCGCGCCGGGGGCTGCGTGGGCCTGCACCGCCCCGATCAAACGCTCGATCTGGTGATCGTTGATCAGATCGGTCGCTTCGGCGAGATCGCAACGCACGCCAAGCTTGCGGCCCAGCGCCGCGAACGCCTTGTTGTCGCGCGGAAAGCACGGCCCGCCATAGCCGATCGCGCCTTTGATGTATTTCGAGCCCACACGCGTGTCGGATCCGACGGCAACCGAAACCACGTCGACATCCGCTCCCGGGAGGTGGTCGCACATCTCGGCGAGCATGTTGGCATAGGAGATTTTCGTCGTCACATAGGTGTTGACGGAAATCTTGGTGAGCTCCGCATTGACGAAGTTCATGCGGCGAATCACAGGGTCATTCTCGCAAGAGCGCTTGTAGATGTTTTCGAGCTGGGCGCCCGTCGTTTCATCCAACTCGCCGATCAGGATGAAATCGGGGCGCAGCATGTCGCGAACCACTGTGCCGAGCGCGATGAATTCCGGGTTGTAGGCAAGGCCGAGTTCCGGGCCCACCTTTCGGCCGGACGCCTCCTCGAGCTCTCTTTGGATTTCCCCTCCCGTCGAGCCCGGCATCACGGTCGAGGTGACGACGACGACATGGCGTCCCGGCTTGCCGCGCAGGGCATGCCCGATCGAGCGCATGGCGGCGATGACATATTTGTTCGAGAAGACGCGGTCCTTATCGCTCGGTGTCGGCACGATGACGAAGGTGATGTCCGAGTTGAGAACCGCTTCATCATAGGAATGCGTGGCGCGCAGACGCGAGCGGCCTTTCTCGATGAATTCCTGCAATCGAGGCTCCTGAACCGGAGCCATGCCCGCGTTGATGGCCGCGACGAATTTGTCGTTCAGGTCAAGGCCGATGACGTCAAATCCCTTGGAGGCGATAACGGCGGCCATGGGCGCGCCGAGCTTGCCGAGCCCGATCACGGAAATTCGCGGTTGAGAGAGCGTGGTCATATGAGCCTCGTTACAGCGTCGCGGAAGGGCCGCAGCTCGCCCCTTCCCGTGCGGGGACGATTAAAGGGGATGCTGCCTCCATGCAACCCGAGCTTCCCTCCGGCGCTGCCTGGCGAGGAGGCTTCTAAGCCGTCTCCGGCACGTTCGTTTCGAGTTCGGCGATCCAGGTGTCGGCATGGGAATCGCTCGGAGCGCGCCAATCGCCGCGCGGCGAAAGCGAGCCGCCCGAGCCGACCTTCGGCCCGTTCGGCATGGCGGAACGCTTGAATTGGCTGATCTGAAAAAACCGGAACAGGAAAACACGGAGCCATTTTCGAATTGTAGCGAGATCATAAGCACGCCTGTCCTCGCCTCGGAGACCCGCCGGCCAGGCACCCGCTTTTGCGTCGTGCCAGGCATTCCAGGCAAGGAAGGCGACCTTGCTCGGCCGCAAGCCGTAGCGCGTGATGTAGTACAGGTTGAAATCCTGCAGCGAGTAGGGCCCGATGAAATCCTCGGTGCGCTGGCCGGGCTTGTCTCCATCACTCGGAACGAGCTCGGGCGAGATTTCGGTCGCGAGGACGGCACGCAATGTCGCGGAAACGTCGGCCCCGAATTCCTCGCGGTCCGCCACCCAGCGGATGAGGTGCTGGATCAAGGTTTTGGGCACCGAGCCGTTGACGTTATAATGCGACATTTGATCGCCGACGCCATAGGTGCACCAGCCGAGCGCAAGCTCCGAGAGATCACCGGTCCCCATCACGATTGCGTTGTGGAAATTGGCGAGGCGAAACAGCAAGGCCGTGCGGGCGCCTGCCTGGACATTTTCGAAAGTCACGTCGTAGACCGGATGCCCTTGCGCATTCGGGTGACCGATCTCGATCAGTGTCTGGCGCGCGATCGGCGTGATGTCGATCTCTTGCGCGCTCACCCCGAAAGCACGCATCAGCGCATGGGCGCTCGTCTTGGTGAGCTTCGAGGTCGCAAAGCCCAGGCAAGGTGTAGCAAAGAATGTCCTTGCGCGCGTAACCGAGCCGATCGAAGGCGCGCGCCGCGACGATCAGCGCATGGGTTGAATCGAGCCCACCCGAAATGCCGAGCACCACCTTCTTGACGCCGATCGGCCGCAAGCCGCGTCATCAACCCTTGCACCTGAATGTTGAAAGCCTCGTAGCAGTTCGCATCGAGGAGTGTCGGGTCCGAGGGCAGGAAGGGATAGCGGTCGATGGCGCGTCGCAAGGGCACTTTCACGTCGAGAGGCGGATCGAGCGTGAAGGAGACGCTCCGGAAGGAGCGTTGGGCGCGATGGTGATCGGCACAGTCGCCGAAGGAACCGACACGCATGCGCTCCTGGCGCAGACGATCGAGGTCGATATCGGCCGTGATCATTTGGGGCCCGTTCGCGAAGCGCTCGGCTTCCGACAGGAGCTCGCCATTCTCGAACACCGCGACATGGCCGTCCCAAGCGAGATCGGTGGTCGATTCTCCCAGCCCCGCAGCGGAATATAGATAGGCCGCGATGCAGCGCATCGATTGGGAGCGGCATAGATCGCGCCGCGCTTGCGCCTTGCCGATGACGATATTGGAAGCGGAGAGATTGGCGAGGATCGTGGCGCCCGCCATGGCGCCATAGGACGAGGGTGGCGCGGGGGTCCAGATGTCCTCGCAAATCTCGACATGAAGAACGAAATCCTGCACGTCGGATGCCCGGAAGACGAGGTCCGTGCCAAAGGGAACTTCTCGCCCGGCGAAGGTGACGTTTCGCCCGTCCTTGTGAGACGCCGAGGGCGAAATGACGCTTCTCATAAAATTCGCGATAATTCGGGAGATAGGCCTTCGGCACGATGCCGAGGAGCGCCCCGCGATGCATGACGAAGGCGCAGTTGAACAGCCGGCCATCCAGCGCGAAGGGAGCGCCGACGATCAGAACCGGGCGCATCTCATCGGCTCGCCTCGAGGACGCGCAGAAGCTGCGCCTGCACGGCTCCTTCGAGTCGCATCTTGAAAAAACAAATCGTCATTCGTGTAGGCCGAAATGCCGAGCTCCGGAAAGAGCGCGAGCACCGCCTCATCGTCATGCGCCCGGCGCGCGAGATCCAAGGTCTCCGTGGCGTTTGCCTCCGGTTCCGCGATCTTGACGCGCGGTACGCACACCGCAACCCTGGCAAACCCATGGCGATAAATATTGTCGAACATGCCAAGCCTTTGCTTGCGAATGGTTGTGCCTGCGGCGCGCTCGTCAGCTTGGTCGGTTTGACGAATTCTCATGGAAGCCGGCCCGATCACCCGTCCATCCATGGCGGATGAGAAAACCCAAGCTCGCTGCAAATAGTGCGCACCTGGGGATGGTAGCCGGCGAGATAGAGAAGGCCGACATTGGCCGCTATGGCGATTTCCCCTTCGGCCGCCATCGCGCGAATGTGTCCGCTCGGGACCAAAATTGCCTCGACCCCCACCTCGGTCGAGCGCACGCTACCGTCCACCAACGCGAAAAAGCCGAAAAGCTTGTTGTTCAATCGGCCGACATCGGCATAGGCCTCTTGAAGCAAAACGAGCTCCCTGACCGATAGCCCGGTCTCCTCCTCGACCTCCCGTCGCGCGGCCGCGGCCGGCTCCTCACCGCCGTCGCGCAAGCCCCCCGGGAACTCGATCGTCCAGCGATCGATGACAGGGCGGTATTGCCGCACGAGCACGATGCCGTCGCCGGCGTGCAGGCACATCACGTTGACGTAATCGGGTTGCACGAGCCCGTGATAGATCTCAGGCTTGGAGCTGCCTGGCATGACGGCCTCGACAGTCTCGAGCCGCACCCAGGGAGAGATGGTGCTGGCACTGCGACCGATCACACGGGCTGATGCGTCTCGTTGCTGAATAGACAAGGCGCCTCGCAAATTTCGGTCCGACAAGAGTTCCGTTCGGGCGACCGGCTCGTGAGCCGCGACGACAGCGGCTTTTAGCGACCGCCCGAGAGAGCCGCAACACGCGTTGTGCTCATGCCATCGAGCTCGACCGCTCCGGGCCAGGACATTCAGGACCCGACCTTGCGGACGGTTACGCTCTTGAAACCAAATGGCAATTGGCTGTGGGCGAGCAGTCGAAAATCCAAGCCAAAGCCCGGATCCGCGGATTGGGAAGCCGTCACCTGGAAGGGAATTGTCACCTCCCTCGTGAACCGCCAAAAGCCAACGTACAAAACCTTGGACGCGAGCTCCGTTTCCCGCGCCATCGTTTGGAACGTGCAGAGCGGGTACCGGCCGCGAAACGTGCCAATCGGCAATCCACGAGCCTGCCGCCAAAGCGCCGCCAACGCCGAACGGGCGGTTTTGGCATAGCCGCGAAGCAAAGCCTTGCCGACCAGCCACGGCGCCCGGGCCTCGAGCTTGAACACGGCTTCATAGCTGCCTTTCGGCAACCGCCAATAGGGGCCGTGAAAAACAATAGTGGGTTTCGTTGAGCGTTGGAGTATCTGCCCGTTCATTCGAGTCGCGTCCGGCCCGGTCCATAGGAGGGGGAGCCATTCATTCACCGAGAGCGCACGTTCCTCCGTCGCTGTTTCGGATTCCAAATCCGAAACGCGCTCGCAGCTCAGCGCTGAAATCGCCACGTCGACAGGAGCCAAGGTACGCAGCAACGTCTGCACCGAAAACCCCGGACTTACCGATTGATCGGTCGCGACGTCGAAGTCGAGCGTGACCTCGCCTCTGGCAAGATCGGATGCGGTTATGAGCCGATGCCCCAGGTAATCGCGCTGTGAGATGATCTCCAAAACGGCGACCGCCTGATCTTCGCCGTGACCGAACGGGGCTTGCCCGGACAGTTTCAATCTAATTCGGTAGGTACCCACGTGAAGGTGGCGATACGGACCGTGGATAACCACACCCATCGCCTCTTTGCGCGATCTTATCTGCGATCCGTCCCAGGCGCCGGCGTGGCCTGCAAGCAGCCGCGACATCCAATCCATTTCGCCCTGCACGGGCGGCATCACGAACCCATGCCGCATCCTTGTGGAAAAGGGAGTGAGCGCGACACTCACATGAGACATGATCCCGGATTCGAAAACATTATTGATTGCGTTGATCGCTATGATCTGTCGAAGCGCTCTCCCCTCGCGCCACCTTTGGTGCTCCGCTGCCACAATTTGCAGCAAGGCCCGATTGATTCCACGGGCCGTGTCGCTCGGGATGCCCGCGATGGCGTCGCCCTTCTCCGATACGGGTCCGAAATCCAGCACGAAGGCATCGGCTGCGTCTATCAGGGCTTCGAAGCCGGTTTCGTGAGCGTCGGGGCAACTTGCAAGCCCGTGCTCTCGAACCAATCCTACGTCGACCAGAACTTCTCCCGTGAAACCGAGGTCCTTCCAGAAGCCGGCGAAGCGCGCCAACATGTCCGCGCGCGCCCCGAACCAGGCGACATTTGTTCGTCTTTCTGAGCACACGAACATGTCGGCGAGGTAAGGCAGCACGTGGCGTGGGTCGTAGTCGGTCTTGTCGTAATTTTCGCCTACATAGGCGACCACGGGAGGCGTGGATTGCCTCTCGCCGATCTGCCGCTTCAGCGCTTTGACATAGGCGGAGGCACTTTGCCCGGTGAGACGGATCTCCTCGATCGCGTCACCGGCGCAACCCCAGCTTTTTGCTTGCTCTGGAATGTCGGGCCGAGCGAGATTTTCCACGAAACGCCGCCAGTCGTTCTCGGTCCGTGACTGGCTGTGAGCAGGCGTGACCTGGCGGGTGTGATCGCAATGGTAACCGTAGATCTCTGCCCCCAGATCACCGACCTTGCCGCGCAGCATCGTGAGGCGCTTCGCGATGTTGGAATCGACGTGCCAACCGAGCAGCATCGCTTCGTCGAAGCCATTGATGTCGAAAAGATCGGCCCGTTGCATCAGCTGGAAATCACCGGGACCATCGTAGAGAATGACCGGAGAGCCGAGGACGATTTCATTGAGGTGCAAAGCCGAACCCCATTCGCGCACCGTATCGATGGCTTCCTGCGCGTTATTACGATCGAGGCCCTCCCATAAGGTTTCGGGAATCTCGATCCGAGGCGCGTGGTAGAATCCGACCGGCAAGTCCCGAACGAGCTCACTGAGCGAGGCTCGCCGTTGTGGCACGAAAATCATGTCCGTGTTCGTCGAAAGTATCCATCGATTCGCAGGATTAGAGCGGCGTAGCGCGACATTGCGAGAGATCGGTTCGAGAGCAACGAGACGCGTCTTCGAGGCAAAGCGCCGATGGATATGCGGCCTTACCCTAAAGATGCGCAGTTTTCTGCGCGCTTTTTCGCTCAGCGTGTCTTGAATGGCTTCAGGGAAGGTCGGAAAATCATCCGGCGTATTGTAATCGACGAACAGGATCTCATCGTCTTCATCATGCAGGACTTCCGCCATGCAATTGAAACTGAGCGCCGCGCGCTTGTGAAGGTTGTAGCCGTAATTGTCGTTGCGGCCGTAAAGAACGATTGAGATCATGTTAGTTGTCGCGATGATAGCGGCTTCGCCTGCCAGCGGCCTTAGGTCGGTCGAGTGCCGGCGCTTTCCGCTTCGAGCAGGCGCTCAAGTTTGGCACGCCCGCGCGCCCGTGATTGAGCCCGCGCAAGCGCAAAAGGCTTATCGAGCAGCGATGCGAACGGCGGCCGCGCATTCAGCGGAACAGAGTGGTCAAAGAGGCCGGGCAGTAATCAGGAAGTGCCAGCCGAAGCGCCGTTCGAGCGCCTCAAACACGGCAGGAGGCATCGCGGCGAACCAGGGCTGTGGCTCATAGTTGTATTTCAGGTATTTTTCGATCACGTAGGGAAAAATGTGAGCTTGGCGCGCCTCGACCACATCGAACAATCCGTCGGTGAGCTCGCGGACCATCTCCTCGGTATAGGTCGTAGCGATCGGACAGCCACTCTGCGCCTCGGGCTGATCTAGGCCGCTCTCGATCATGGCATCCTTCCAGGAATTCTTGGCATAGACCATCATCCGAAATTCGCCGTCATCCTTGATGACCTTGCGGATTTCCTCGACGACAGCCCTTTGATTGGGCGTGTGGTGGATCACGCCGAAGGAATAGACGAGATCGAATGATTTTTGATCAACGTAGCGCGACAGCTCCTCCGCGTTGCAGGCTACAAACTTGCCCTTCAAACCAAAGATCTCGAATCTCTTCCGAGCGACCTCGAGGCTTGCCTCGGAAAGCTCGACCGCGGTGTAGTCAGCTCCCGCGCGCGCGAAATTGGCGGCATCGGTTCCGATGCCACAGCCGACCTCCAGCACCCGTTTGCCCTTCCAGCGCGCAAACTGCGCAAAACCGGGGATATGATTTTCGACGAAGTATTTTCGCTCTTCGACCTCGTCGAAATAGGCGCGCGTTCCGACCTCCAATGTCGAATGACGAATGTTGCAGGGGCGACGATCCCAATATTCCCGCACGTCTCGTACGGTCGGCTGCATGGCTAAACTCATTGCCTCACGATCTCCGTCGAAATCCAATCGTCATGCGGAAGAGAGCCTGAAATGCCCCGACGCCAAAGCCGACAATCCGAGCCGCTCGCCCATCTCGTCGCATGTCTGGCCGGCGCGACCTTCGAAAAGGCCGCTCGCTTGTCCACACCCATGTCAAGGCTCGTGCTCAAGCGACTCACGACTCTGGAACAAGCGAACCCCAGCGTGCTTGGTAGGCGATATAAGGAAATCACGTAGCTTGCAAGTTTCGAGCTTTACCGCTCGGGTCAGAGCGCCACCGAGCGCCGAGGCGCTATTTTATAGAGGCCACGGGCGAGGGCTCTAACCGGCGTTGGCCGCAAGGTAGAGCGGGTGCACTTCCTCGAATGAGCCGACCTTGCGAACCTCGCCGTGATCAAGCCAGACCACCTTGTTGCACAACTGTTGCATGATCGGGATGCCGTGGGTGGCGAGGATAAGTATTTTCGTCCGCTGCATCAGGGTATTAAGGCGCGCCGTCGCCTTTTCCAGGAAACGGGCGTCCCCGCCCGCGATCATCTCGTCCATAACGATGATGTCGGGTTCGATCGACGTGGAGATGGCGAAAGCAAGCCTCAGGAACATGCCGCTCGAATATGTGCGGACCGGAAGCCGGAGGAATTCACCGAGTTCGGAAAACTCCTGGATCGAAGGTGATAGCCGCCGAGCCTCCGCGAAGGAGAGGCCCATGAAAACGCAGCGGAAGATAATGTTATCGAGGCCGGTGGCCTCCGGATCCATGCCCAGCGTGATGTCGGTGAAAGAGGACAACCGGCCTTCGATCGACATCGTCCCGAAGGTCGGTTCATAGACCCCTGCGAGCACGCGAAGGAGCGTCGTCTTGCCCGCGCCGTTGTGGCCGATGATGCCGACCCGATCGCCATCCTCGAAAGCGAGGTTCACGTTCTGCAACGCCTGCACGAAAACGGCTTGCTTATGTTGCGCGAGCTTGCCGCCGAGCTTCCCGAACACCTGCAATTGCAGCGAGCGGGAATGCGAGTTGTGAATGGGAAACTCGACGCCTACGTCGAAAAGCCTGATATGGGCCAAGTGAAGCGCCTCACAACCAATAAACGACGCGACGGCGATAACGCCCGAAGAAAGGCAGCGTCAGGAGAAGGCCACCGAACGCCAACATACAGGCCACACCCCAATATGCGGCCGGCACGGGACGGCCGATCAGCGGATCGCGGACTATCGAAAGGAGTATCGCGAAGGGATTCCAGTCGACAATAATCCAACTCGAAGGCGGGAGGAGCTCAGGCTTCCACAACACGGGGGTCAAGAAAAAGATGATTTGGACGACGCTCGACACGATCTGAACAATGTCGCGAAACCGTGCACAGATGATGGCGAGGACCAAAGTTATCCAGATGCAGGTGATCAAGAGAAGCAGAAGCCCCACAACCGACATTAAAGTATTGGACGTGAATTTGATTCCGAACCCCAAACATATGAACACGGGGAAAATCATGTTCAACAAGAATATTACCAAATTTCTATAAATTACCGCATAAAGGATGGCTGATGTCGATGTGTACTGATTGAGGAAATAGTTACTGCTGGATTGCAATGCCGTGGTTGCTTCAATGATGATGCTGGATATGAGCTGCCAAACGATCATGCCGACCGCGACAAAGGGCAAAATCTCTTGCGGGGACTGATGCCAAAGTTGCGACCACACCACGCCGATCGCCGTTATATAGATCGCGCTCGAGAGCATGATCCAGAATTGCCCAAGCCGCGAGCGCGCAAAACGGCGACGCATATCCGCCGTCGCCAGCAAATAGCAAAGACGCCAATAGCGCCCACCGTCGATGAGGTCCCGCCAGCCCAAAATTCCATAGCCGATCAGACTCCGTGTCCGGCCAGCACCGCTCAAGGATGTGGTCATGACGCTCATTGGCCCGTCAGCCCAGGAGATTGGATGAGATCCAAGGCCACTTCTCGCGTGCCTCCACAGCTTGTCTTCGGCATGCCTGCTCAGTCGTTTAAACGCAGCCTGCGACGCCTCTTGATGGCGCTCTTCGAGGCGCGATCTTTGGCAGTCCAATCTCTCAGCTTGGATAAAACACCTACGGGCTCAAGGTCGCGAGACAATCCCGTCGCACGGTCAACCCCGCTTCTCGGCGGAGCGCTCGATACACTGACGCGCGCAACGGCGCAAGGGACGATCGGCCCCACTCGACCGCCCCGTCAGCGAGGATGAAAGAGGGAGAGCCGCGGCAGGGCCGCAAGCAGCAGCCGATAGGCGCTCAGGACGGAACGAACGTCCTTCGCGGAGCCTTTCCCGAGCGCAGCGGCGATCCTGATCGGAGGCTCGAGGAAAAGCGTCGCGAGGAGACAGGCCAGGAGGCCGCTTCGCGAAAAATTCTTGGCCGCATAAAGAAGCCGACCGCGCCAGCTATAAAAAAGGCGCGTGCCCACGATCGTGCGCGTCGTCCCTTGGCCCTCATGGATGGCGCTGGACCCGGCAAAATGTTCGACGGACCAGCCTTGCTGCTTGATGCGCAGGCACAGATCGAGATCCTCGAAATAGACGAAGAACCGTTCGTCGAAGCCTTTGAGACGCTCGAACAAAGCGCGCCGGATCATCAGAAAGGCGCCCATCACCTGGTCGACGCTTCGCGTCGTCTCATGGTCCCATTCCAGCATAAAATGGGGCGCGAAAAGCGATGGTGCCAAGCGATCGAGGAAAGCCGATTGCGCAACGAGCCGCCAAGCCGTCGGAAAGCGCGCGCAACTGCGCTGTGTGACCCCGTCCTCATCGATCAACCTCACCCCAACCGCCCCGACGCGAGCTTGAGCATCGGCGAACAGGAAATCGAGGCTCTTCGCCAGCGCTCCCGGACATATGCGAACATCGGGGTTCAGGAACAGGAGGGCGCCAGCCGTTCCCATCGAAGCGCCCTGGTTGCAGGCGGCGGCGAAACCGCGATTTTGCGTATTCGATACGATGTGCAACGGCAGGGTTCCGGCGAAATCGGTAAGCTCCGCCGATCCATCCGTCGACGCATTGTCGATCACGATCAGCTTGGAGACACAGGCGACGTCCTCGGGTGACGCAGCGAGCGCCTCGAGAGCGCGCCGCAATAAGTGGCCGGAGTTCCAATTGACGATGACGACGTCGCAGCGCCCGGTCGATGGAGCTTGGGCATCCGGTCGCGATGTCGTCATGACGGCCTCGCGATCAACCGTGCAGCAGGTCGAGCCCGCGCCGATCGAGGGATTTCTGCCGCGAGACGAGCGGCGCCCACCAAGCCTCGTTGGCGAGGTACCAGTCGACCGTCACCCGCAGTCCCTCCTCGATCGACAAGCTCGGGCGCCAGCCGAGCTCACCTTCGACGCGGCTCGAATCGATCGCGTAGCGCAGATCGTGGCCGGGACGGTCGGTGACGAAAGCGACAAGCGAGCGCCGGGGGCCCGAGGCGAGAGGCCCGAGCTTCGCGTCGAGCGCATCGCATATGGCCTCGACAATCTCGATGTTACGTCTCTCGCTCCGTCCGCCGATGCAATAGGTCTCTCCCGGCGTCCCGCGTTCGAGGACCGCCCGCAAGGCGGCCGCATGATCGACGACATGCAGCCAGTCGCGAATATTCTCACCCTTCCCGTAGACGGGGAGGGGTTCGCCTTTCCACGCCCTGAGGATCATCAAGGGAATGAGCTTCTCGGGAAATTGGCCCGGCCCGTAATTGTTCGAGCAATTGGTGATGAGGACCGGCAGGCCGTAGGTGCGGCCCCAGGCACGCACCACATGGTCGGAGGCAGCCTTGCTCGCTGAGTAAGGCGACGAGGGGTCATAAGGGGTGTGCTCGTGAAAAAAACCCTCCTCGCCGAGCGAGCCGAAGACCTCATCGGTCGAGACATGAAGAAAGCGGAAACCCGAGCGGCGTTCATTGTCGAGCGAGAGGTAGTGCGAGAGCGCGCCCACCAGAAGATTCGCCGTGCCTAGCACATTGGTCTCGACGAAAAGCAACGGGTTCTCGATCGAGCGATCCACATGGGATTCCGCCGCAAGATGCATGACGGCGTCGGGAGAGTGACGCTGATAGAGGCTCGCCACCGCGGATCGGTCGCGAATATCGGCCTTCTCGAAGCGGTAGCGGCCGCTTTCCTTCAGCGGGTCGAGCAGGCGCAGATCCGCCGCGTAGGTGAGCGCATCCACATTGATCACCCGGTACTCGCCTGTCGCGACGAGCAGGCGCACCACATGCCCGCCGATGAAGCCGGCGCCGCCCGTGACCAAGATGGTTTTCATGCCGAATGCGGCCTTTCGTTCAAACGATGCGCACGCGGGGAATTGGGATTGCAAGACGCATGACGAGCTTCATGGGAACAGGCTCACGGCATCGGCAAGTCGCGGATTGGCACGGTCCTTTTCCGAAACCGTGGCCTTCGCCTCCTCGACCGGCCATGCGATGCGAAGAGCGGGATCGTTCCAGAGGATGCCATGATCGTGCTCGCGCGCATAATAGTTGGTGACCTTGTAGACGACCTCCGTATCCGGCTCGAGGGTCACGAAACCATGCGCGAAGCCGACGGGAATGAAGATCTGGTTCCAAGCCTCGGCGCTGATTTCCGCCGTGACGTGTTGGCCGAATGTGGGGGAGCCCATCCGGATGTCGAGAGCGACATCGAATATTCGCCCGCGCACGACGCGCACGAGCTTTTCCTGCGCGAAGGGAGAGGATTGATAATGGAGGCCACGCACGGTCCCGGCTCGCGCCGAAAGGGAGTGGTTGTCCTGAACGAACGGCAACTCTAACCCAGCAGCGGCAAATTCTCGTAGATTGTACGTCTCCGAAAAAAAGCCGCGCGCATCGCCTTGCTTGAAGGGCCGGATGAGCTTGACGTCGGCAATCCCCAATGCTGTGGTCTCGAGCTTCGCCATGACATCCTTGCGCCGAAAGGGGCGGCGGGTTGTTATACAGTGTGGGCTTTCGTGGCAACCCAGTGTCCTGGATCGCGGCCGATGAGACAATCGAAAGGGGCGCAAGCCTCAATTGCGAGCTGGGCTCGGTTTTTTGCGCCAGCACTCTCGCCTCCGACAGGCGGCAGAACCGGCTTTGGCGAATTCTCCCTTTGAGAGGATCAGCGCGCCGTTTCGCCCGCGCCGCGATCGAGGTTGAGCTCTCGAGGCGCGCACGCCCCTCGCCGCTCCTCCCGGGCGCAGGAAGCCGATCTGTCCAGGCGATGCTCTTGCAAAGGGATGGCTGTTGGTGGTCCGCGTTCTCGCGTTGACGCGTTGGCCGCGATCGGCCGCAAGCTCACGCCAGCGTTTCCTGGCTTTCGAGGGCTATCTGGCGGGGCAGGGAATTGAGGTCACGGCGCGGCCTTTCTTCGATGAAGCCTATATCGCCCGCGTCAATGCGGGCCTGAACATCAACGGGATCGATCTCCTCGGCCACTATCGCCAGCGCTTCGGCGAACTGCTGAAGCGCCACAGCTACGACCTTTTGTGGATCGAGAAGGAGTCGCTTCCCCAAGTGCCCTTTCCGTTCGAGGCGCTGCTGCTGCGCGGGAGCAAAATCCTATTGGACCTCGACGATGCCTGGCATTTGCGGGCCCGGGCAAGCCCGCTTCGGCACCTTCTCGCCAATAAGATGCAACGGCTCTCGGGCCGCGCCGATGGCATCACCGTCGCCAATGCGGCGCTTCGCGATTGGGTGATCGAATCGGGCGTAGCTGCGAGAAAGGTGACGCTCGCGCCGACCGGCCTTGACGTCGGCCATTATGATCCTGCCCCCGAGCCCGGAGGCCCCTTCACGCTCGGTTGGATCGGCGGCCCCTTCACCACCGCATACCTGGAAAGCATCCAAGTCCCGCTGCGGCGCCTTTGCGGCGAAGGCGTGCGTTTGCTCGTGGTTGGCGAGGATCGCGCACTCGAGAGGCTTGCCGGCATCACGTTGGAGCAGCATCCTTGGTCGGAAGAGACGGAGGCGAAGCTCCTGGCCCAATGCCATGTGGGAATAAGCCCCTTGCAGTACGACGGCTGGAGCCGGTTCAAGAGCGGCTATAAGCTCATTCAATATATGGCCGCCGGGAGGGCTTCGGTCGCCTCGCCGATCGGGGCCAATTGCGACGTGGTGGTCGCGGAGGAGACCGGGCTCTTCGCCGCGAGCGACGAGGAGTGGTATTCGCAGATCAATCGCCTGAGGCAAGACACGCCCCTGCGGCGACGGCTCGGAAGGCAGGCTCGGAGACGCTGCGAGGAGCTGTTCTCGATCGAAGCGCTCGGCAAGAATCTATCGGAGCTGATCTTGCGTCTTGCGGGCACGGAGGCGGCTCGTTGAGGGAGCTTGACCCGCTGGGTAAATCGAGTAGCAAGTGCGCCGGTCGAGCGAGGCTTGCGCCAAGCTTTGCAAAACGTGCCAAGCCAAGGACGGCGCGCGATCCTCTCCGCTCGCAATCAGTCGGTCCCTGAATGATCGAAACTTGCCGGCGAGTTCAATCGCCTTCTCACTCGCCTTCAATTTTGCGAGGGTCTCATCCGGCGCAAACCAGTTTACCGGAATGGTTATCGCGCTTCTTCCGGTTTTGCGAAAACGAATTCGTCGGGGTTCATAGATGAAGGGAATAATACTCGCTGGAGGACGCGGCACTCGTCTTCATCCGATGACGCTCGTGACTTCTAAGCAGCTTTTGCCAGTCTATGACAAGCCCATGATTTACTATCCGCTCGCCACGCTCATGCTGGCGGGTATCCGCGAGATCCTGGTGATATCCACGCCAGAGGATTTGCCGAGCTACCGCAAGCTGCTCGGCAACGGGCGCCAATGGGGAATAAGCCTCGCCTACGCGGAGCAAGCCAAGCCGGAAGGCCTGGCGCAGGCCTATCTGATCGGAGCGCAATTCGTGAAAGGCGAGCGCTCCGCCTTGATTCTCGGCGACAATATTTTCTATGGCCACGGCCTGACCGACATCCTCAAGCAAGCCGCGTCGCGGAAAAAGGGCGCGACCGTGTTCGGCTATTGGGTCAAGGACCCGCAGCGCTATGGCGTCGTGTCTTTCGACGATGCCGGAAAGGCGATCGATCTCGAGGAAAAACCCAAGAACCCCAAGTCTTCCTGGGCGGTGACCGGCCTTTATTTTTACGACCAGGACGTCGTCGACATCGCGCGGAGCATCAAGCCCTCGTCACGCGGCGAGCTCGAAATCACCGACGTCAACAAGGCCTACCTCGAGCGCGGTGCGCTCCATGTGGAGAGGCTCGGCCGAGGCTTTGCCTGGCTCGATACCGGAACGCCTGACAGCCTCATCGAGGCCAGCGCCTTCGTGCAGACGCTCGAACATCGGCAAGGCCACAAGATCGCCTGCCCGGAAGAGATCGCCTATGGAGCGGGGTTCATCGATGCGGCTCATTTGAGCAAGATCGCTCTGAGCCTCGGCAATTCGAGCTATGGCGAGTATTTGCGCTCGCTTTGCAAGCCACGATGAGCGGCGCCGGTGGGCGAAACTGGATCAGCCCATGCAACGGGTAGGCCGCCACGTCAGCGCAGCTCTAGGGTTTCTCAAACGCATGCGAGCCTTGCTCGCGGTGCTCCTGACAGAGCCTGCGCGAGCCGCGACTTTCTATCGAGATTTACGAAGTCTGGGAATTCGCGGAACGGCGTCGCGAATCTCACGTGTTATTTTTCAAGATGCCCACTATCGCAAATGGGTCGAGCGCTACGATACCATCTCTCCGCGAGAAGCTGGAGAGATTCGCCGCTTCCTGGCGCGGCTCCCCTTCAAGCCGAAATTCTCGGTGATTGTCCCCGTCTATGAGACGCCGCCAAAAGAGCTCACCGAGATGATCGCCTCGGTGAAGGCGCAGATCTACGATGATTGGGAACTTTGCATCGCGGACGATGGGTCGAAATCAGCCCACGTTCGCGAAATTTTGGAGGCCGAAGCGCGAGCCGAGCCGCGCATCAGGCTCGTCTTCCGGGAAGAGAACGGCAACATCTCCGCCGCAAGCAATTCGGCGTTGGCTCTGGCGACCGGCCACTTCCTCGCTCTGCTAGACCATGACGACATTCTCGCGCCTTACGCGCTCGCCATCATGGCGGACGCGATCAACCGTCACCCCGATGCCGATGTCCTCTACTCCGACGAAGACAAGCTCGATGCTCAGGGGCTCCGTTACGGAGCTTACTTCAAGCCGGATTGGAACGCGGAGCTTCTTTACGGCCAGAATTTCATCAGCCATCTCGGTGTGTATAGAAGCTCTCTCGTGCGCGCGCTTGGAGGATTTCGCCTCGGTTTCGAAGGCAGCCAGGATTACGACCTTGCCTTGCGGGCAACGGCCGCCACGAAGGGGCCGATCGTCCACGTTCCCCATGTTCTCTATCATTGGCGCGTCTATCCGGGCGCCGGTACCTTCTCCTCCACGCAGTTGGAGCGCGCCGTCGATGCCGCGCGCCGCGCCATCAAGGAACAGCTCGCGGGGATGGGCGTCGAGGCAAGCGTGGGCGACGCCGGTCACAACAGCCATCGCGTCCTGCGCGCAAACCCGGCGACATGGCCCCCCGTCAGCATCGTCGCAAGCTTGCGGCAACATCTGGAATCACTTCCCGGCTTCATCGAAAGCCTCCTCGAAAAAACCGACTACCCTGACATCGAAATTATCGTGGTCAACGCAAGCGACGCTGAGCGCACGCTGCCGACCGAGTTGCTGAACAAGCGCCAGATTCGGCTCGTGCAGAGCCCAAGCCCCGCCGATTTCGCCAAGACGATCAACGAAACGGTTCGCGACGCATCGGGCGAGATCATTTTGTTTCTCGACGGCGACCTGTCGGTGGTCGAGCCCGGCTGGCTTAAGGAGATGATCGTGCTTGCGATGCAACCGGGTGTCGGTGCGGTCGGCGCGAAGCTGCGCGCCGCGGATGGAAGAACCTGGCTCGGCGGCATGATTCTCGGATTCGACGAAATTGCCGGCCCCCTTCACGGAAATTCAGCGTCCGCGCCAGGCTATTTTGGCAAGCTGACGCTGACACAAGAAGTGTCATGCGTCAGCGCTGCCTGCATGGCGGTTCCCCGCGTTTCTTTCGAATCGGTGGGCGGCTTCGACGAAAGCAATCTCGCGCCGAGCTTCCGAGACGTCGACCTGTGCATCCGACTTCGCCGTGCCGGTTATCGCATCATGTGGACGCCGCATGCTCGCCTCCACCACCGAAAACGCAAGACACCGAGAAAGTCCGGCAACGAACGACGAAGCGAACGCGAGAGGGAAATTGCGTATATGCGCGAGCGCTTTGGGCAAAACCTCGAGCGAGATCCCTTCTGGAATCCCAATCTTTCACTCGCCAGCCGCCCGCAAGTGATCTTACCCCCCCGCATCGCCCGACCCTGGCAGGAAGCGGGCGAGACATAGAGCAGCTTCCGAATAGCCAAACCAGAGGACCGCATTCGCCGGCTCGCCGCGCCCGCCAGCCTCACGGGCCTTTTCAACAATTGCCGGCCGATCCGTTTTTGCCTATGCGCCTAGCCGCCCGCTCTTGCAAAAGAGCTCGCCCGCGCGACCGCACAGGTGACCAATGAATAGCCGCTATCAGGGGCCGATCATCGATGCCCATCACCATTTGTGGGACCTGTCGCTCGGTCGGCACCCTTGGCTCACCTCCGATGACGGCGCCATCAAGGCGCTGGGGGACATCTCCTATCTGCGCCGGAACTATTTGGTAGAGGACTTCCTCGCCGATATCGGAACCCAGACGGTGGTCGGATCCGTCTATGTCGAGGCTGCCTGGGACCGCGCGAGACCACCGGCCGAAGAAGTCGCCTGGCTCGAAAGCCTCACGCGGCCAAGCCGTATCGCGTCACGCTGCATCGCCTGGTCACCGCTCAAGTCGCCCAGGGCCGCGGCCTCTCTCGAGGCGCTCGCCGGGCACGGCAGCGTCGTCGGCATCCGCGAAGTCGTGCGTTGGCATCCCGACCCCGCCAAACGCTGGACCGAAGCCGGCGTTCTCGACGATCCCGCGTGGCGGCAAGGCTTCAGACGCTTGCGCGCTCACGGATTTGTCCTCGAGCTCCTGATGAACCCGTTCCAGTCGCACGACGTCGCGCGGCTCGCGGATGAGTTTCAAGATCAAGTCATCATGATCAACCATTGCGGCACGCCGGTCGATCGCGATGCCGAAGGTCTCGCGCGTTGGGAGCAAGGCTTGGCTGTCATGGGCAGGCGCGAGAATATCGCGATCAAGCTGTCGAATTTCGCCGCCTATGGACAAGATCGAAGCCTCGAGGCGTTGCGCAAAACGGTCATGACCTGCATCGATGCATTCGGCACGAGGCGCGCGATGTTCGGAAGCGACTATCCGGTCGGGCGTCGCAACCTGAGTTATCAGGACAGTTGCGAGCGCTTCAAGGACATTATCGAAGGATTTTCGGCACAAGAGCAGCGCGATCTTTTTCACGACAACGCGGCCCGCTATTACCGCTTCGATCAAGCTTAGAGGCGGGCTGACGTGAAGCGATCCTTTGACGTGAAACGATCATGGGCGTGAAATAGTCACGGGCGTGAAATAGTCATGGGCGCAGAGCCCGCAACGAGACGGCTGCCACCAAAAACTTCGACGATTCTCCTAAGGAAACACTCAAATGAAGCGACGGACCTTTCTCGCCTCGGCTCTCGCCGCGACGGCGCTTGGCGCGCCGAGCCTTGCGGCTCCCTCCGCGAGCCGGGTGCTGAAATTCATTCCGCAAGCAGATCTCGCGGTGCTCGATCCGATTTGGACGACGGCCTATGTGACCCGCAACCACGCTTATCTCATCTTCGACACGCTTTACGGTTGGGACGCGGGCTTCCAGGCGAAGCCGCAAATGGTCGAAGGCCATAATGTGGAGAATGACGGCAGGCTGTGGCGGCTGACCTTGCGCCCGGCCTTACGCTTTCATGACGGCGAACCGGTGCTGGCGCGCGATTGCGTCGCAAGCCTTCAGCGCTGGAGCAAGCGTGACAACTACGGCCGCATGCTCATGGCCGCGACCGATGAGCTTTCCGCTCCCGATGATCGCACCCTCGTCTTCCGGCTGCGGCAGCCTTTCCCGCAATTGCCGGACGCGCTCGGCAAGGCCACGAACAACATGGCGGCGATCATGCCGGCGCGGCTCGCCGCGACGGATCCCTTCCAGCAGTTACCGGAGCTGATCGGCTCCGGTCCCTTCCGCTTCAAGGCCGATGAGCGGGTGGCCGGTGCGCATTATGTGTATGAGCGCTTCGCCGATTACGTGCCGCGCCCCGACGGCACACCGAATTGGACCGCCGGACCCAAGATCGTCAATGTCGATCGCGTCGAATGGCATGTGCTGCCCGATGCATCGACGGCCGCCTCGGCCCTTCGCTTAGGCGAGATGGATTGGTGGGAGCTGCCTCCGCCCGATCTCATCCCCATGCTGCGCGCCGATCGCGCCCTCAAGGTCGAGGTTCAAGATCCCACCGGCTACATCGGCATCTTCCGGATGAATCATCTCAACCCGCCGTTCGATAATCCGGCGATCCGGCGCGCCTTGCTTGGCGCCGTCGATCAAACGGAATTCATGCAAGCGGCGGGCGGCACCGACCCTTCCGGATGGAGCGACCGTGTCGGCTATTTCTGTCCGGGCACTCCCATGGCGAACGATGCCGGGATGGAGGCGCTCACCGCGCCGCGTGATCTCGCCAAGGCTCGCGACGCCGTGAAGGCCGCCGGCTATGGCAGAGAGAAGATCGTCCTCCTGGGCGCGACCGATGTGCCGATCCTCAAAGCGGTCGCCGACGTGACGGCCGATCTCATGCAACGGGTCGGCTTCAACATCGATTACGTGGCGACCGATTGGGGCACGGTGGTGCAGCGGCGAACTCGCAAGGACCCGGCGGAGAAGGGCGGCTGGCACCTTTACAGCAACTTCACCGGCGGCATGGATCAGACGACGCCGACGACCCACACCAATCTGTGGGCGGGCGCAAGCGCGGCGCCGGGCTGGCCGGCGAGCCCGCGCATCGAGGAGCTGAGCGCCGAATGGGTACGCGCCAAGGATCAGGCCGCGCAAGCGCTCATCGCTCAGGATATCCAGCGCCAAGCCTTCGCCGACGTGCCCTATATCCCGCTTGGTCAGATCGCGCAGCCGACCGCCTATCGCGCCAATCTGGCCGGTGTGATGCCGGGTTTTGCTGTGTTCTGGAACGTCAAACGCGGTTGAGCGGCCGTGGCATCGATAAGGCTCGAGTGAATGAATTGGCGCGACCTCACCGTCCCGGTCTTTTTGTCCATGATGGCCAAACCTCCCGCGCATGGGGCCGTGGCTCGACTTTCGCGATGAGCACACCCTTCGCACGCCAGCCACCAACGCAGGCTCCGACACTGGAGTTTTCGCAGGTCGTGCGCGACTTCCCCGACCCGACGGGTAGTACGGCGCTTCGCGTGATCGACCGCGTCGATTTCACCGTCGAGCAAGGACGCTTCGCCGCCATCGTCGGCCCGAGCGGCTGCGGCAAGAGCACGCTTCTCCAAATGGTGGCGGGGTTGCTCACACCGACGGCCGGAACGGTGCGCCAGAACGGTCGCGCCATCCAAGGCCTCAACCGAAGCGTGGGCCTCGTGCCGCAGCAGGCAAAGCTGCTGCCTTGGAAAACGCTCGTCGAGAACGTCGAGCTGCCCCTGCTCCTGGCGCGTGTCGCAACGAAGGAGCGCGAAAGGCGCGGACGCGAGATCATCGCGGCGGTCGGCCTCGAGGGTTTCGAGAATTACTATCCGCATCAGCTCTCGGGCGGCATGCAGAAGCGTGCCTCGATCGCGCGCACCTTGATCTACCGGCCCGAGCTCATCTTGATGGACGAGCCTTTCGGCGCGCTCGATGCGCAGACCCGCATGCTCATGCAGGATGATCTGCAGCGCTTATGGAGCCGCGAGAAATCGACGATCGTGTTCGTCACCCATGACCTGACGGAAGCGATCTTGCTCGCCGACAATGTCATCGTGCTGAGCCGGCGCCCCGCAGAAGTGAAGGCCGAGATCGCCATCGACCTCCCGCGGCCACGCAACGTCTTCGAGCCGTTCCGAACGCAAGGTTTCACCGAGAGTTACGATCGGCTCTGGGCGGTGTTCAAATCCGAGCTCGGGCCACCGCCTCTCGGCGGAGAGGCCGTGCCATGAGCAAGGCAAGCCTCATCGAAGAAGGAGCACCGGCCGGAGGGAAGCTGCGCCGCGAGCGGCTTCTCCACCGCATCTTGCCTTTCGTTCCAGGCCTCGCCTTGTTGATATTTTGGCAATGGGCCTCGGACCGCCTCATCCGCTCGATCTACGTCAGCCGCCCGACGGATATCGCGCTTCGCCTCTATGAGATGTTCGCCTCGGGCGAGATCTTGCCCCACCTCGCGGTGACCGCACAGGAACTCGTGCTCGGCTACAGCATCGGCGTCGCTTGCGGCGTAGTCGCCGGCTACGCGCTCGGGCGCGCGCCTCGCCTCGCCCGGATCTTCGAACCTTATGTGATGGCTTTCTACGGCATCCCAAAGATCGCGCTTGCGCCTCTCTTCATCATCTGGTTCGGCATCGGCCTTTGGTCGAAGGTCGCGCTCGCGGCCACGATGGTTTTCTTCCTCGTCTTCTACAATGTCTACATGGGCGTGCGCGGCGTCGACGCCGAGCTCGTGAAGCTCACCATGATCATGGGAGCGAGTGAACGCCAGTTGACGCGCCATGTGTATCTGCCGGCGGCGGCGCCCTTCGTGATCATGGGCATGCGCATGGCCATCCCCTATTCGGTCATCGGCGTCATCGTCGGCGAGTTCACGTCTTCGGTCCAAGGACTGGGCCTCTTCATTCACGAGGCCTCATCGACCTATGATCCCGCGGGCGTGTTCGCCGGGATCGCCGTGTTGCTCGCTTTCGTCGTCATCGCCAATATGGGGGCGTCACGCCTCGAGCGGCGGCTTTTGCGCTGGCAGCCCGCCATCGAGCAGGGGCAGCCTGAAGGGTGAAGGAACGAAAAGCGATGCAGGCGCTTTGGCACCGACTGGTCTTCTTCGCCATGCTGGCGCTTGCAGCCTTGACCAATTCGCCGTGGGTTCATGCGCAGGAAGCCACGAGCTTGCGCATCGGCCAGGCGACGACCTCGGTGAGCTTTCTCGCGATCTGGGCCGCGCGAGCGCTCGACACATTCAGGCCTCAGGGCATCGACCTGAAATGGGCAGCGATCCCAGGGGGCGATCCGACCGTGCTCGCGGCGCTCGATGCCGGCGACATCGATCTGGCGGCAGTGGGCACCGATACGCCGCTCGCTGCCGTCGCGAAGGGCCAGGATTTCGTGCTCGTCTACGCGCTGATGTCGCAAATGTCGCTCGAGCTCGTCGTCTCGAATGCTTTTCTCGCGCGCAAGGGCGTGCGCCTTTCCGATCCTTTGCAAAAACGGATCGAGGCGCTCAAAGGCGCGACCATCGGCGTGAGCGCCGTGCGCGGCGCGCAAGATCGCGTGGCCCGCTGGCTCGTGGCGCAAGCCGGCCTCGATCCGGCAAACGACGTCAAGATCGCGCTCATCGGCTCGCCTCCGGCAATCCATGCGGCGCTCGACCATGAGCAGATCGACGGCTTCATCCTCTCTCCGCCCGAAGGCTACCTCGCCGAGGAAGCGGGCAGCGGCAAGATTCTCATCCGCATCGGCACGGAATTGCCCGCAATGAAGGATCTGCCTTTCCTGGCGCTCGTCGCCAAGAAGCCCTTGACGGGCGCGCGTTTCGATCTCGCGGTGAAGGCGGCGCGCGCGCTCGACGCCGCAAGCGACGAGGTCCTGCGGGATCCTGCGCGAGCGGCCGAGGCGATCCAGCGTCAATTCTTCGCCAAGCAATCCCCGCAAGCCCTGGTAACGGCGGTCGAGGCCATGAAGGAGGGGGTCGCTCACAAAGGCGAGTTTGGATCTCGCCAAATCGACGCGCTTTTGCGTTTCACGGCCGAGACCGATCGCGACGTCGCGGAGAAGCTCAAGGCTCGGACGGCCGACGGCGATTTCTGGACGAATGCGGTGGCATCGGCGGCGATCAAGGCGCAATGATTGACGCGCCGGCTGCAGGCACCGTGTCGTTCCTCTACGCGAGGGCGGATTTGCGTGCCGCCTCTCGCCATTTCCGGAGACTTCAGGCGCCGACGTATTTTTTCAGCACCGAGGCCCCGACGGTATATTTCGGGTCGACCATGTTGCCGAGGCGGATGCGCCCCGCCTGGGTGAGAAACAAATAGGCGTCGAGCTCCTCGAAACCGTAGTCTGCGACCATCCAGCGGATGAGCTCGCGATAGGCGATGCGTGCCGCGTCCTCGAGCGGGCGGGCACTCCCGATCGTCATGATAAAGCGTTCCGTCTCGAGGCGAGGCCAGGCAAAGCTCCAACCTTTGATCAGCTCGACCCGAGCCGACACCGTCGCGGCCTGCTCGACGGCGACGCCGCAGAGTTCGCCATCGCCTTGTGTTGCGTGGCAATCGCCGAGGTAGAGAAGCGCGCCCTCGGTATGCACCGGCAAATACAGGATGGCGCCCGGCCCGACATCGGGCAGATCCATGTTGCCGCCATGGTAATCGGGCTGGAGGGATGAGATCGCCTCGATCTCGGGCGAGACGCCGATCGTCCCGATGAAGGGCTCATAGGGAAGCACGATCCTTTCGTTCCAATGCACCCCCGCCTTGTCGATGCGCATTTTCTTGACGCGCTCGGGCAAAGGCGCATTCAGCATCGCCGTCGCGCTCGTGCCCACGAGTCCGCCGAATTCCGGCACGAGGCATGTCGTGCCGGCTGGTTGCGCACCGCGTGTCTCCACTGCCTTGATGTGCACGGCAAGGCAATCGCCCTTCTCGGCGCCGTTCACATAGATGGGTCCGCTTTGCGGGTTGAGATACGGGAATTGCAGCTTCTTGCTCGGCTTGTCACGCTCGGATTTGAGCGCGCCGCCGAAGGCATCGAGCGTTTCGACCGAAATGCTGTCACCCGGCTCGATCTCGAGCACGGGCTCGGCGTAGGGGCCGTAGACATAATGGAACTTCCCCTGCTTGGCCTCGCTCAGGCTGTGATGGGTTCCCGATCTTTTGCGGGCGCTGCCGCGCCGCGCCATGATCGAATTTTTCATCCATGCCGGTTCACTCATCTTGCTTTCTCGCTTCTCACCCAAACTTTTGATACGTTAGCCTGCTGGAAATGCCGCCGCCTCAAAGCTGCACGCCGCGTGTCAGGGCTCCATCGACCACGAGGTTGGTGCCGGTGATGAAGCTGGCGATGGGGCTCGCCAGGAAAACCGCCGCATTCGCCATTTCCTGCGGCGTGCCCATTCGGCCCGTCGGGTTGAGGCCCAAGGCCGTCTGATAAAGTTCCGGGTTGCCGTCCTTGATCTTGTTCCAGACCCCACCCTCGAAATAGGTGTTGCCCGGCGAAACCGTATTGGCACGAATGCCCTTGCCGGCAAGCTGGTACGCCAATCCTTGCGTATAGTGGATCAGCGCCGCTTTGAAGGCGCCATAGGGCCCGGCGGCAAAATCGATCTCGCGACCGCTTACGCTGGAGATCGTGACGATCGAGCCCGCCTTGCTCTTTTCGAGCCAAGGCATGGCGGCGTTCACCAAACGAACGCTGTGCATGAGATCGACCTCGAAGCCACGGCGCCAACCTTCCTCGTCGCCGCTGATCGCAAGCGCGCTCACATTGGCGATGACGATGTCGATGCCGCCGAAGGCCGCGACGACCGCCTCGACCCACGCCTTCAAGGCTTTGCCGTCGCCGACATCGACCGCGTGGCCCAGCGAGCGCACGCCTTTCTTGGCGAGCGCCGCCGCCGTGGCCTTCACCTCGTCGTCGTTGCGCGCACAAATCGCGACATCGGCGCCCTCGCGAGCGAGCGTCTCGGCGATGGCGCGCCCGATGCCTTTCGTGCCCCCGCTTACCACAGCCCGCAAACCCTTCAGTTGAAGATCCATCTCTTCCTCCATGCCAAACGGATCAAAGTTCCGGTTTCTCTCATTTCGCGAAGTCGCCTCGTTCGCGCATTAGATTTCGCATCTCGCTCGCGTCTTTCCGAGCTTTCGAAAAGTCGCCGGCGCGGCGTGACTTACGCTAATTGATCGTCTGACTTGTGATGTCCTTCGGCGCTTTGGTCAGCACCTCCGGCGTCTTGCCCACGACAGCCGTGTCGTCGTGAGGAACCATTCAAGATCGCGAATGCTTCGCCATCGCGCGGCACGACGCACAAGTAGCCTTCGCGATCCATCATCTCGCGCATGAGGCCGAAACGATAGTCGCGCGTGGCGGATCCAAGAAAAGCCATCCAGGGCTCCTGTCGAGAAGTTCACGTTCAAGGGTCCAATGGAGAGGCGATCCAAATTTCGCCCTTGCCGAAAACCGCCATGTCCCCGGCAAGACGGCGCAGGGGGCGTCTGAGCTTGCGCGCAAACCCAAGGCCGAGCCGTCCAAGCTCGGCAGCGAGCAAAGTCGACGCGACTAAACGATGCGAGCCGCAATCGAGGAATGTCGGCGAAGGCGGACAATCGCCGCCAAGCAGCACGATTGTGCCTCGTCGCATGAGCGTTCCGGGTGCTCCCGCGATCTTGCCGCGGAGCACGAGCGTTCCCGCGATCATGCGGCTTCCAGCATCCTTGCCGCTGCTGCCACCGACCACGATGAGGCCGCGCCGGAGCCGGTCGCCGGCACGCGCACCCGCATCGCCATGCACAATCACGATGCCGCCAGACATGCCGGCCATTTCGCCGGCGAGCGGCGCGCCCAGGCGATCGCCCGCGTCGCCATCGACCTCGAAGCGGCCACCCTTGAGGCGCGATGCCGCGAAGGGACCGGCGTTTCCCTGGATATGCAATCTGCCGGCGCGCATCAGCCTACCCGCCTGCTCCCCGACCGAGCCCTCAACGACAATCTCGCCCGCGGCCATGTTCGCACCGACAAGGTCGAGGCGTTCCGAGCCGCCCTCGAAGCGAAGCGACATCGGGTCCCCCATGCGCAAGCTAAAAAGATCGCCGACCTTGAGCTTGTCGCGCGCGCCCTCGAGATCGAGACGCGCGATCACCCTCTCCGAGCGGCTCTGCAAGGCTTCAGGAACGAGGCCTGAGAGATCGATCCTCTGATCGGGGGGCCGCTTGAGCCTGAAGACGAGGGCGCTCACGGCAAAAGCGTCCGCAAATGAAAATGGTGGCGCCCGAGCTTGCCGCCGTAATTGCCGGCGTCGATACGAAGCGCGCCTGCCTCCGGGCCGAGCCCGATGATGGCGGCGATGCCCGCGCGCATCGCCTCGCCCACCGCCTCGGGGGTGAGCCCGTCGATGACGATCTCGAGCACGCTCGCGATCTCGCGGCCGAGCTTCGAGGCGACCGCGCCCTTGAGCGTCGGGCAATAGGCGTCATTGGTGGAGGCGATGAGCGCCTTGTATTTCGAGCCGACCTTCGAGCCCGAGCGAACGATGCCGCCGGGGAAAGGCATGATGACGTCGCGCGTCGCACCGATGCGCCGCACCGCCGCCTCGGCCGCGTCGAGCACGGTTCGCGCGCTCGCGCCCATGATGATGAGGTTGCCCCCGCCGACCGCGGCCTTCGTCATCCCGACCGTCGCCTCGCAGACGAACTCGCCGTCCATCACCGGAACACGCCAATAGTGACGGCCGCCGAATTTCTTCGAAATTTGCCAACCATCGCCGAAATAGCGAAGCGCCGCGCCGAGCTTGAGCTTCTCCTCGCCGGCAATCGCGCCATAGCAGGCGCTTCCAGGCGTGGTGAGCACGCATTGGCCGACGCGGGACAGCACCTGCTTTTGCAGCTCGGCCGTCGAGACCGCGAACAGGAGAACGCGCACGCCCGGGCGCCCGTCCGGCGTCTCGGCGACGGTGAGCTCGCGGTCGATGCCAGCTTCACAGCCGCAACCGATGACGGAAGTGGCAAAGCCGGTCATGGTCGTCGCGGCTTGGCGCGCCCATTTGCGGCTTTCCGCCGTGATGGTCAGCGCGGTGGCGCGCATGTCGAAAGCTTCAGCAAAGCTGTTCTCGACAACGACTCCGTTGACGCTCAAGCGGCGCATGGCACCGCCTCGAATGCGCCGAGGAAACCGCGTGCCTCGGGCGGCACGACGAAAAGCCGCCGGGGCACGCCGTAGAGGCCTTCGTAATAGCCGTCGAGCTTCCGATCGATCGCGCGATCAAAAGTGGGCGCGACATGAAGCGTCTTGCCGGCGACCTCGCGCGTGACCTTGCCGTCGCGCACCACCGCGTCGCCATTCTTGAACACGAGATGAGCGCCGCGGAACATCGCGGCGCGATCCTTGAGGTCATGATAGACAGCGATGTCCGCAAGCGCGCCTTCCCCCAGATGCCCGCGATCCGAGAGGCCGAGCAATTTTGCCGGTGATGCGCGCGTCATCGTCGCGATCTCGAAGAGCGTATACTCCCGGCCGATCGACGGCAGCGTCGTCATCGCAAGCGCCGGCTTGGGCAAGCCTTCGATCCAGGCGGCGCGCAAATTTCGATCCATCAGCAAAGCGAAAAGCTCGGGATAGCTGGTGAACGGTGCCCCGTTCGGATGGTCGGTCGTGAAGAAGACGCGCCAGGGATCCTCGATCAGCAGGAAAAGCTCGAGCCCCGCCGACCATTGCACGGCGTTGGTGAAGCTCGTTTGGCGATAGGCGATCGGCACGATGCCGCCGCCATTCGAGTCTCCGTCGATGATGACGCTTTTTCTCGGATGAGCAAACTTCGTCGCGGCAAACTGACGCAAAACGTCGGAAGACACCGTCACCGTCTGCCCGAACATGACTTGCCCCACATCGATGGTGACGGTCTTCGCGGCATTGACCGCTGCCGCGAGCCGGGCCGCGGCGGAGGAAAAGCCGCGCTTTCCTTCCGCCCCGTAACTGTAGAATTGCAGATGGGCGAGATGGATCGGCAAACCATCGAAGGCGGCTATGGTTTCGAGTGCGGTCTCCACGTTGCCGGAAAGCCCGAGATTGCTGCAATGCAAATGGAGCGGATGGGGCACGCCGAGCTCGTTAACCGCCTGTTGCAGCGCGCTCACGATGGCGCGCGAGGTCACCCCGTAGGAGGGCACGACATCGTCAAGGCCGAAGCTGCGCAGATTATGCTTGAACGCCATCGCCGCGCCGGCATTGATGACCTTGACGCCGAGCGCGCGTGACGAGGTGAGCGTCGAGCCGACATAGTCGCGAATGAGCTGAGACCCCTCCTTTTCGCGCATCCGCGAAAGCAGGAAATCCTCATTGCCGAGCACGGCCAGAATGGCCTTGTCGATGATCGGGGTATCGGCAAGCTCGAGATGGGCGTGCAGCGCCGTGTGCGGCGCGATCGCCGGCTCGACGACCGTGGTGAAGCCCATGGCCGCATAAAGCCTTCCGGTCTCGATCGTCGACCAGCCGAGACGCGAGAGCGGCGTTTCGCCGGGCCTTGGTAAATGCGCCCGGTGGTGTTCCGGCAGCAGCAGGCGCGCGGTGTTCACATTGGCTCCGGCTATATGGGAGTGGATATCGATCGCGCCCGCCATGACGATCTTGCCGGTGAGGTCGAAGCTCTCGGCTGCGCGGCGCCCCGTCGGCGGCGCGATGATGCGGCCGTTCTCGATCCATAAATCCGCGATCTCATCGCGACCATGAGCCGGATCGATGACGCGTCCGCCCACCAGCCGGATCACCGGAGCGCCCTCCCTTCTTCGGTGAGGCTGGCGCAAATCTTGCCGAGCACGTCGGCGACCGAAGGGGTCTCCTTGCGAGCGGTGGCGGCGCGGAACGCCAAGCTTCCAGTCGCCGGGGAAAGGTCGATGGTGTCGTGATCGACACCTGGCGTGCCGACCTCGATCTCGATAAGCGCGCGGGGCCTTTCCGTTGCGGCGGCTCGCGGCGTCAGCGCGATCAGAGGGACCGCCGAGGCCCATTGCGGAAACTGGCGACGATAAGCCGAGACCCACAAGGCGAGGTCGGCTTCCCCGCTCCGCGCAAGGCGCGCCGCGTCGAAGCGCCAGGGGTCGTGCTCGGCCGCGCCTCGCGAGAATCCGATGTTGGACGGAAAGCCCGTGAGCCAGGTCAAGGCCATGGCGGCGCCCGCCGCATTGTCCTTTGCCATCACGGGCAGGCAGGAAAACCGCGTCCGCTCATTGAGGTCGCGCACCAGCCCGGCAAGCATCTCGACGACGAGCGGGCCGAGAGCAGCGGATGACCAGATCGCGACACCGAATTTCGCCTGGCGAAGGGTCTCGATGATCGGTTGGAGACGAGGGGCCGGGAGCGACGCCGGACCGACCGGCCGGCCGGCGAGGCGCGCGCGCAGCGCGGCGAGAAGCGGCGCGATCCGCGCGGACGCCACGGGGACGGGCGTGATCTCGAGGCGCCGCGAGCGTGCTCTCGGCGCGGGTTCCTTGCCGACCCAGATGACGTTGCGAGGCGCATCGCTGGTGGCGAGTTTTGGCGTCGTCTCGAGAAGCCGCTCCAAAAACAGCCGCGCCTCCTCGGAGGCTTCCGGAGCGAGGATGAAAAGCGTATCGGCGCGCGCGGCGGCCTCACCCGGAGTCGTAAGGAACATGCCCGCATCACGCGCGACGGCAAGCTCGATGCCGGTCGCGGTTCCGCAAAGATGATCGATGGACGCGCCCACGAGCTTGGCGAGGCGAACAAGCGTTCGGGCGCCCTCGATATCGCAGCCGAGGCCGGCGAATAGCGGGTGCCGGCTTTTCCGCAAACGGCCGCGCGCGGCCTCGATCGCGGCGTCCAGCGGGCAAGCCACGCCTTCGATCCAGGCCCTCGCATGCCGGCCTTCCCCGCGCCCAGGCATCGCCCGTCTTCCTCGGATTCAGCAACACGCCGCGAACGGCGGGCACGCGGCCGGCGTGGCGCTCATCGATCGTATTTGATGTAGGCGAAACGCTGATCGCCCTGCGGCGTGCCCTCGAGCGCGCCCCCTTCCGTGCCGGGCTGCCATGCCACGACCTCCTCGATCTTCCGGGCGAGCTCGAAATCCTTGTCGGTGATCCCCTTGGCCGTGTGCGTCTTCAGGCGAACCTCCACCCAGGCGTAAGAGGCTGTGATGTCGGGGTGATGCCAAGCCGCCTCGGCCAGATGGCCAACGGTGTTGATCACCATCAGCGTCCCTTTCCAGCCATTTGTCTTGTAAGTGCGCCGGATCCAACCCCCTTCGAGCCGCCAATGCGGCAGTTCCCGCTGCAGCCTTTGCGCGACCTCTTCGTCGGTGTGCACGATTTCCGGCTTCGGGGGTGTCATGCTCGCTCCTCCGTGGACTCTCACGGACATGGCTTTCATATCGGCGTGGGAAGTCTATCTTATTTGAGCGTCAACACAACGGTTCGCCGATCGGGTTCGCCCGTCTGGTCCAACGGAGCCATGCATGATCGAGGGCAGGAATGTAGTCATCTGCGCGGCGGCGCGGCTGCATCTCGGCTTTCTCGATTTGCATGGCGGCCTCGGCAGGCGCTTCGGGAGCATCGGGATCGCGATCGACGGCCCCGTCACGCGTCTGAGCCTCGCCCATGCGGCGCGCTCCCGGGCGTCGGGTCCCGACAGCGAGCGTGCCAGTTCGCATCTCGCGGCATTGGCTCGCCGCTTCGGGGCGAAACGCGAGTACGCGCTCACGATCCATGAGGCGATACCCGCGCATACGGGCCTAGGCTCGGGGACCACGCTCGCGCTCGCGCTTGCGGCGGCGTTCCGCCGCCTTGAAGGGTTGCGCGGCGATCGGCGCGAGGACATACTCACGCTCTCGCGTGGCGAGCGGTCGGGCATCGGCATCGCCGCCTTCCATAAGGGAGGATTCGTAGTCGACGGCGGCCGGGGCCCCGGCACCGTCGAGCCGCCGATCGTCACGCGGTTGCCGTTTCCGACGAACTGGCGCATCCTCTTGCTTCAAGATGCTTCGACACGTGGCATCCATGGCGATGGCGAGCGGGCGGCTTTCTCGGCCCTCGCGCTTTTCGACGAGGCGGAGGCGGACCATATCTGTCGCTTGGTTCTGATGCAGCTCCTTCCCGGATTGGCCGAGAAAAGAATTGCCCCTTTCGGTGAGGCTGTCCGGTCCATTCAGGAACGCCTCGGCGATTATTTTGCGCCAGCCCAAGGCGGCCGGCGGTTCGTGAGCCCCACGGTCGGCGCGGCACTCGAGGCGCTGCGGCGCGAAGGCGCTCATGGGATCGGCCAGAGTTCATGGGGTCCCACGGGCTTTGCCTTCGCGGAGAGCCTCGATGAAGCGGAGCGGCTTCAGGACGCCTTGCGTCGCGACGGCTTCGCGAGAAAGCTCGACATCTCCATCCGCCAGGGTCTCAACCGCGGCGCGCGGATCGAGGCTCGCGAGACAGACACCTCGGCAATGCGCGAGGGCGAGCTCACCAACACGGCTTGAGCGGGATCCGGCAGGGGAAGCTTCATGGGCGAAAAGAATATTCTTCACATGCTGACGCCGCTCAAGCACGTCAGCCCTTTCGATACGAACATGGCGCTCGACGCCGGTTTCGACGCGGTCATCCCCTATGCGAATGTCGAACGCGGAGACGTCGCCGCCCTCGTGCAAGACGCGATCTTCTCACGGCCGCCCAAGCTCGGCCCGAGGACCGGCTTCTTCTTCGGCGGCAAGGACGCATTGGCGGCGCTCGACATGCTCGAGGTCGCGAAGAAGGCGATGGTTCCTCCTTTCGCCGCGTCGCTCTTTGCCGATCCGGCAGGCTCTTTCACCACGGCCGCCGCCATGGTGACCTGTGTCGAAAAAGTACTCGGCGCCAAGCTCTCGCGTTCGTTGAGCGGGCTCACCGTCGCCGTGTTCGGCGCGACCGGCGTCGTCGGCTTTTCCTCCGCCGTGATCGCGGCGCGCCAAGGCGCGAAGGTGATCCTCGTTGGCTATGACGGGCCCGAGCGTGTCCGCAAGGCGGCGGACGAGGCGACGCGGCGTTTCGATGTAGCGCTCGGCTTCGCCGACGGCAGCAGCCGTGAAAAAGTCAACACGATCCTTTCGTCCGCCGAGGTTGCCTTCTGCGCCGGAAGGGCCGGCGTGCGCATTCTCGACCAGGAGCAGCTTCGGGCGATGCCTTCGCTGATCGTCGCGGCAGACGTGAACGCCGTGCCGCCTTCAGGAGTGGATGGGCTGAAGATGGAGGCGAATGGTGACCCGATCGGGGAGAGCCGGACGCTCGGTGTCGGCCCGCTCACCATCGGTCAGTTGAAGTCTAAAACCGAGTCGGGGCTTTTTCGCCGGATGATCGCGGCGGAAAAACCGGTTGTCTTCGATTTCCGCGACGCCTTCGACCTCGCCCGTGAGCTCGCGAAATAAGGCCCGCTACGTGCTCATCGCCGCCTTGTCGGGTCGAGCGCTCGCCGTCTCGGCGCGCCGGGCAGGCCACGCCCCGCTCGTCGCCGACCTTTTCGGCGACGCAGATATGCGCGCCGCCGCGAGCCAATCCATGACGACGCCGGGCGATCTGGCGTCAGGCCTTCACGAGCCCGCGTTGATTGCTTCGCTCACAAGCCTTGCGGAAGGCCGCCGATGCGAGGGCCTCGTCTACGGTTCGGGTTTCGAGGATCGGCCGGAGACCCTGACGCGCCTTGCCGACCGCTGGCGGCTCCTCGGAAACGGTCCCGATGTCGTTTCACGCACCAAGGACCCGCTTGCCTTCGCGGCGCTCTGTCATGACTTTGGCGTCGCGCATCCGGCCGTAAGCGCGGCGCCTCCCTCCGATCCGACGGGTTGGCTTCGCAAACGCATCGGTGGGGCTGGCGGGGCGCATGTGCGGCTCGCGAAGGGGAAGGCGGCAAAATCCGAGGACCGCGAGCGCCTCTATTTTCAGCGGCAGGTGACGGGACGAGCAGTCTCGCTCTTGTTCCTCGCCGATGGAAAGGACACCCTGCCCCTCGGTTTCAGCGCGCAATGGCACAACCCGACGCGCGAGGCGCCGTTCCGCTTTGGAGGCGCCGTGCGCCCGGCCGGCATCGGGCCTCGGCTGAAGCGCAGGCTTTGCGCGGATGCGGAAAATCTTGCCCGGCATCTCGGTTTGCGTGGCTTGAACGGCGCCGATTTTCTCATCGAAGGCGACACCGCCTGGCTGATCGAGATCAACCCGCGCCCAGGCGCGACGCTCGACCTTTTCGATTCGCCCTCGGCACCGCTCTTCGCCTTGCATATCGAGGCCTGCCGCGGCGCTCTCCCGAAGCGCGCGCCCCGTTGGCGGGGGGGCGCCGCGGCTGCGACCGTTTACGCCACGCGCCCGATTCCCGCGATGCCTCGGCTCGATTGGCCGCAATGGTGCGTCGACCGGCAAAGCGCCGGATCGCGCCTCGAGGCCGGCACGCCGATCTGCACCGTTCAGGCGAAAGCGAGTTCCGCCGGCCGCGCCAGGGCGCTGGTCGAAGTCCGCATCCTCACCGTTCTCGCCATGGCGCAAGGGGGTCGAAGGTGAGCCCGCACCCCTCCATCAGCGTGAACTTGCGCGCGAGCAAGCTCGTCACCGGCCTCATAGCCGATGCGGCGGAGCTTGGGCTCTCAATCGCAAAAGGCGCCTCGGGCGAGACCGTGATCGACGCCGGCAGCAAGGCTGAGGGCGGCATCGAGGCCGGCCTGCGCATTGCCCGGATTTGCCTCGGCGGCCTCGCCGAAGTGCGCCTTCTGCCCTCGCAAGCGATGCCGCGCTGGCCTTGGACGATCGGCGTGCGTTCTTCGCTCCCCGTCATCGCCTGCCTCGCGAGCCAATATGCCGGCTGGCGCCTCGCGCACGGCAAGGGCAAGGATGCGTTTTTCGCCCTCGGTTCAGGACCCGCCCGCGCGCTGGCACGCGGTGAGAAGCTTTTCGAGGATCTCGGCTATGCGGATCGTGCCGACCGCGCCGTCATGATTCTCGAAAGCAATCTGCCGCCGCCGCCCGCGGTTGTCGCGGAAGTCGCGGCCGCATGCGGCCTCGATCCCGACCGGCTCACCTTCATCTTCACGCCCACCCAAAGCCGGGCTGGCGGCGTGCAGGTCGTGGCACGCGTGCTCGAGGTCGCTTTGCACAAGGCCCATGAGCTCGGCTTCCCGCTCGAGCGCATCGTCGAGGGAATGGGCGTGGCGCCACTGCCCCCGCCGCATCCCGATTTTGTCAAGGCGATGGGACGCACCAATGACGCCATCATCTACGCGGGCGCCGTGCATCTTTTCGTGCGCGGGCCGGTGGATGAGGCCAAGGCGCTCGCCGAGCGCATGCCGAGCCGCGCCTCTCGCGACTACGGCCGCCCCTTCGCCGAGATCTTCAAGCGCGTCAATGGCGATTTTTACGCGATCGACCCCATGCTGTTCAGCCCGGCATCGGTCATCATCACCGCCCTTGAAACGGGCGACAGCTTCCATGCGGGCGCGCTCGACCCGATGCTCCTCGATGCCTCTTTCACTTGAAAAATCGAGCTCCGTCCGGGCGCGGGTCGACCCGCGAGGCGATCTCGCGGTCGCGGTCGTCGGCCATAGGCGGGACGGCCACGCGCGCTCCCTGATCAAGAGGCTCGAGAAGCTGGGTGCTCGGGCGAGCTTCGTCGCCCTCTCCTCTTCGATGTTCTCGACGCTTCATCCGAGCGGCCTTTCGCTCCCGGGTTTCGGCTCCCGCCTGCCCGATGGCATCATCGTGCGCGCCGTCGCGGCGGGCAGTTTCGAGGCGGTGACGCGCAGGCTCGGCGTTCTGCACGCGTTGCGGGAAGAGGGAGTTCTCGTTTGGAACGACGCCCGCGCCATCGAGCGTTGTGTCGATAAATCCATGACGAGCTTCCTGCTCGCACGGGCAGGCCTACCGACACCCGACACCTGGACGGTCGAAGGGCGCTCGGAGGCGCTTCGCATCGCGTGGCGCGAGACGCTTCGCGGCCCCCTCGTTCTCAAGCCGCTCTTCGGCTCGCAAGGGCGCGGCTTGCGGCTGATTAGTTCCGCGAGCGATCTCCCTGAGGAGAACGCGGTCGCGAGCGTGTATTATTTGCAGCGCTTCGTCGGCGGGACCGGGCCGGAGCACAGCGACTTTCGCGCGCTCGTCTCGCGCGGCAGGATAGTCGCCGCCATGCGGCGGCGCGCGGCGCATTGGATCACCAATGTGAAACAGGGCGGCCGCCCGGAAACGGTGGAGCTCGGCGCGGACCTCGCCGCGCTCGCCATCCGATCGGCCGCGGCCGTCGAAGCCGATTTCGCCGGCGTCGACATCCTCCTCGGCAGCGACGGGCGGCCCTATGTGCTCGAGGTGAACTCGATGCCGGCCTGGCGCGGGCTGCAAAGTGTTGCGAGCGCCGACATCGCCGCGGCGATCGCGAGCGATTTCCTCGGCGTGCTGCGCGAACGCGCGCTCGCCCGCCGCGCCGGGTGATGGGTCTCGATCGGGCCATCGCGGCGGCGTTCGAGGAGGCTTGCCGCGAAGAGCTCGAAGCGCCGAAGCCCGGCAATGTGCATATCTTCGCCGAAGGGCATGCGATGACGGTCGAGGATTTCCGGCTCGCCGCCCGCAACGCCGCCCCTTTCATCGCGGCAAAGGGCGCTCGCATCGGTGAACGCATATCAAGAGCAGTCAGGGCTTGCGTCGGCGCGACGGGTCAAAACATCAATCTCGGCATCATCCTTCTCTGCGCGCCGCTCGCGGCGGCGGCGGAAACGGGTGAGCCTGATTTGCGCGCGGCTGTCACGCGCGTCCTGGAAGGCCTCGATCGGGAAGATGCGCGCCTCGTCTTCGAAGCGATCCTGCGCGCTTCTCCGGGCGGCCTCGGAGAAGCGCCAAGGCACGACGTCCGCTCGCCGCCGACCGTTTCTTTGCGCGAGGCCATGGCGGAGGCCGCGTCGCGCGATCGCATCGCGCGCCAGTACGAGAGCGGATTTACTGATGTCTTCGACGTCGGTCTCACCGCCCTGCGACGCTCGCTGGAGCGAAGCGCCGAGCCGAAGCTTGCGACGCTCACGGTTTATCTCGCCTTCCTCACCGCCTTTCCGGACACCCACATTGTGCGCAAGCAAGGCGAGGCGGCGGGCGCGCGCGTCACGCGCCTCGCGCAAAGCTTCTTTGAGCGGATCGAGCGGGGCGCCGGGCTCGATGAGCTCATGGGCGAGCTCATCGCTTGGGATGGCGAGCTCAAGCGCGCCGCCGCCAACCCCGGCACGAGCGCCGACCTCACCGTCGCGACGCTCTTTGCCGCAAAGCTACAATCCATCTTGCGGCGGGACGGGAACAGTGATTGACTTGAAACGCGGAAGGATTTTTCCGCCGCTATCTGGCCAACCGATCCGGCCTCGAGCCGGATGCTGTCAACAAGGATAGTTCACGGGCCGGACGCCTGATGGGCGGGCGGCTTCTGCGGTTTGTGTTCTCCAGGGAGGGACATTCATGGCCAAGATCACCAAGATGTGCGTCGGCGAATCGCTCATCGGCGAAGGAAATGAGGTTGCCCATATCGACCTCATCATCGGCCCGCGCGGCAGTGCGGTAGAGACTGCGTTTGCGAACGCATTGACCAACAACAAGGACGGGTTCACGACGCTGCTCGCGGTCGTCGCGCCGAACCTTCTCTGCAAGCCGGCGACGGTGTTGTTCAACAAGGTCACGATCAAGGGGGCGAAGCAGGCGGTCCAGATGTTCGGGCCGGCCCAGCACGCGGTCGCGAAGGCGGTTGCCGACAGCGTCGCCGAGGGCGTGATTCCCGAGAGCGAAGCCGATGATCTCTTCATCTGCGTCGGCGTCTTCATCCATTGGGAGGCGGCGGACGACAAGAAGATCCAGGACTTCAACTACCGCGCCACGAAGGAAGCGATCGCTCGTGCCGTGAGCGGCGAACCGAAGCCTTCGCAAGTGGTGGCGCAGCGCAACTCGGCCAAGCACCCCTTCGCCGCCGCTTCCTGAGCCTTACGAAGAGTCCGGAACGCTTGCCCAACACGTGATTGGCAAGAATGGCAATCATTCTTGCGGCGCGATCAGGCGATGGGACGAGGAAGAGCGAGCGTTCTTTCCATCTCGACGCAGCGCGAGACCTGTCGGATCGATCCGATAGGCTCTCCTGCTGTGTCCGGCTTTTCGTCGCCCGAGCGGAGCGCCGAGGATTCTCAGGCCTCGCTCAAGCGAATTCGGCGATCTCGTTTTCCGCGAGGCGGCCATCGTGCAGCGCCGAGGCGATGAGCACGCCCTTCACGCCCATTTCCGCAAGGCGCAGCAGATCCTCGCGTCCGCGCACGCCACCGGCCGCATAAATCCTGTGGCGAGCCCCGAGACGGCGAAGCTCCGCCAGCCGTTCGAAATCGGGTCCAGATGCGCCGCCGACGCGCGCCAAGGTCATCGCGATCACGCGCTCGGGCCAATGCGAAGGGTCGGAAAGCTCGGCGGGGCCTTGAAACGCGCTTTCTCGAAAATCGAGGGAAAGGACGAGGCGGGGATTATCCTTGAAGCTTCGCATAACGGCGCCGCTCGCTTGCGATTCGCTGCCAAGCACGAGGGTGCCTCGATCCTTCTCGAGCCACGCCCGGATCGCAGCAGGCGCGGCAGCTCCATTGTCGGTCCAGATGTCGAGATGCGTAAAGCGTTCCCGCAATCTCCTGACGACGCTCGTGTTGTCGCCCGTGTTTTCGATGGCGTCGAGATCGGCGATATAGAGCGCCCTGAAAAGATGCAGCGTCAGCAAGCCTCGGACTACATCCTCCGGTTCCGCCGTCCGGCTGAGCGGGGTCTCGATGGGCCGGTAGAGCTCCCGGCGCCCCATCACGGCGCGCACGACGAGGCCGCGCCGAAGATCGATGACGGGAATGATGTCGAGACTCATGGCGCGGGTCGAGCTTTCCGTTTCGGCTAAGAGACGACCCATAACAGGCCAGAGCCGCGCGGAGAATGAGACGACATGGGCATGGTGATCGGCTGGGATATCGGCGGCGCGCATCTCAAGGGGGTGCGCGTCGAGGGGGGCGTCGTCACGGGGGCGATCCAGCTCCCCTCCCCGCTTTGGCAAGGGCTCGGCACGCTCGAGGCGGCCTTCTCGAAGGCGCGCCGTAGCCTCGGCTCGAACGCGCGCCACGCCGCGACCATGACGGGCGAGCTCGCCGATATTTTTGCCACCCGTTCCGAGGGCGTGCAAACGCTCGCGCGCGCCGCGGCCCAAAGCCTCGATGACGAAAAGCTCATGATCTATGCGGGGCCTTCCGGCTTTGTGCCTGTGGGGCGCGTCGGCGATCACATCGGCGAGATCGCCTCGGCGAACTGGCACGCCTCGGCGCGCTTCGTGGCGGGCAGGGTCGGCCATGGTCTCTTCGTCGATATGGGGTCGACCACCACGGATCTGATCGCGCTCGCGGAGGGCGTGGTCGCGGCGCGCGGATATACGGATGCCGAGCGGTTGGAGCGAGGCGAGCTCGTCTATACCGGCATGGTGCGCAGCTTCCTCATGTCGATTGCGGCGCGCGTGCCTTTTCAAGGGTGCTCCATGCCGCTGATGAACGAGTATTTCGCCAACATGGCCGATGTCTATCGCCTCCTCGGCGAGTTGCCGTCTGGCGCCGATCAGCAGGCGACGGCCGATGGCCGCGAGAAGACGGTCGAGGGCTCGCGCGCGCGGCTGGCGAGAATGCTCGGCCTCGACGCAGCAGGCGCTCCTAACGAGGCCTGGATCGAGGTCGCCCGCGCCTTCCGTGAGGCGCAGCTCAGGACGCTTCACGACGCGGCAATGCTCGTGCTGTCGAAGAATCCTCTGCCGCGCAACGCTCCGATCATCGGCGCGGGCATCGGCGTGAAGATCGCGAGCGCGCTGGCGGAAAGGCTTCAGCGTCCCTCCATCCCCTTCTCACGCCTTCTCGTGGCTTCTTCCCCAAAGCTCCGCAAGCTCGCCTGCGATTGCGCACCCGCCGCCGCTGTCGCGTTGCTCGCCGAAGCTGCTGTCACGACTCGGCGGCGCGGAACGCAATCAGGACCGTCAGCCGGACGAGGATCGCCGGCAAGACGCCGCCGAGGTGTGCCCGCTTCATAAGCGCGCCGCCGAAAATCTGGCTTTGATTTCATCCATCAGCCAGGACCAGGCTTGCGCCTCCTCGGGCCCTGCCGTCTTCTCCACCGCGATCGAGAGATAGGCGATCTCCTGCTCGACCTTCTGGCGCGGCAGCATGTGAATGCGGCTCACCAGAATGCACGCTTCGATGACCGCTGCCTTCGCCCGGTTGAAGCCGGTAAAAGGCGCGTGCGTCTCCTCATGGACGATCCCGCACGCAAAGCGCGGTCGCGCGGCATCCTCCGTGACCGTCTCGACCGCAAGCTCGGCATGAGCCAAGGCGTCCGCGAGGCGCGGAACGGCGACGCGCGATGCTGGAACAAGCGGCCAATCCCGTCGCCCGGTGAGGCAGCCGGCGAAGAGGCGCACGTCATCGGTGAAATTCGCGACCGCGTAGGGAAGGGCGAGAAGATTCTCGAGCGTCGTCGAGGGACGAAAGGGCGCGATCACCCACCGCTTTCCCTCCGCGATCAACCCGAAAGGCGCGACATGGGCCTTGCCTGCGGCGCTCACGGTCGTGACGATCGCCTCACGAATCATCGGCACGGCGAGCCCTCCCTCGTTCCCTCGCGGGCTTGGCCTCGAGCGTTGGCCCAGCCTTCGCGGGGCTCGTCAAATCGTCCTCGGGCCGATCGGCGCCGCAACCCCAATCGAGCGGGGAATCCTGCGCGTAGCGCTTGCCGAGCCTGAAGGCGACCTCGGCCTTCATCAGCTCGGTGCCGAGATAGAAGGCATGCGCGCCATCCGTCGTGACCTTGAGCTTGGCGAAGAGCGACATCGCGTCCTTCTCCACATGATGGCCGTCGCGGTTATATACGTGGATGCCGTCGGTCGCGGTCTCGATGCGAAAATTGGCGTCGCGCACGCTGTTCGCGAGCCCTTCGATCTCCTCTGGCGTGCTCGCGAAGGGCTTGAGGTCGTGCAGCTGGACGAGCCCGGCTTCATAGCCTTTCGGCAAGGCGTCGTCGGCGTGCGCCGCGTGCATGAGCCTTGCGGCAGCGGCATGCTCGGCGACCGTGCGGCGCGTATGCGCGCTCACATGCACGACAAGCACATTGCGGATCGCAAGCTCGGAGCAGATGCCCATCAGCATGGCCGTCATGCCGGGCGTGTCCGCTTCCGTGAGCTCGGTGAGGTTGCCCGTGCCCATCATGATCTCGGCCGAGGGGAGAAGCCGGCGCAGTTCGGCGTAGCGAAGGAGCGACGGAACGAAGCCGAAATGGATCGGGTCGAGGATGGGATCGAGAATGACGCCAAGTTTTTGCCGCGCGGCCTTGCCCGCCGCGCGCACGAGCTCGTCGAGATCGCCGTGGCGCGACGCGATCACCACGGGTGTCGCCCGCGTGCCCGAGATGAGATCGAGCGTCTTCTCCGTCAAGCTCAGCACGAAATCCGCCCCGGCCTCGGCGCCGCGGCGCAGCTCGTCGGGGTTTGCCGAATCGACGCTGACGAGGAAGCCTTGCGCCTTGAGGGTTTGCACCGCCTCCCGCAACCGGGGAAAGGGCGTATCCGGCAAGCAACCGAGATCGATCACATCGGCTCCGTCCTCGCGCATCGTGGCGGCGCGCGCCGAAATCTCGTCGAGATCGAGGAGCGGCGCTTCCACGATCTCGGCAAAGATCCGGACGGATTTCTCGGCGAGCAGCGGCGTCTTGCTTTTTCGGCCGAGCCATTCGGGGATGTCGCGCACCTCGTCGGGGCCGCGCTCGAAAGCGCGCCCGAAGGCGCCGGCGAGCCGCTCGAGATCGGCGCGGCAACGGCCGGGCACCACCACGCGGCTCGCGCCCGCGACGAGATCGCGGTCGAGTCGCCGCAAGATGATCGCTTCCGTCATCAGGGCCGCGACCTTCACGCCCATATCGGCGATCGTCCAGGCAAACGGCGCGGGCGTCAGTTCCGCGAGCACCTTCTCCAAGCGTGGCCGCGCCAGGCGACCGGTGAGGAAAAGGACGTGCTCAGCCATTCTCGCCGAGCTCGCCGCGGCGCCGCGAAATCGCCGCCTCCAGGTCGCCGAGCGATTCGACGACGGTCGTCGCCTCGAAGCCCTTCAGCCGGTCGGTGTTCTCGAGATCGATGCGCCTCGGATACACCTTGACCATGCCGGCGGGCGCGCGTGTCTCGAGCTCGGGGGCGGTGTCGCAGGCAAAGACGATCGCCGGAACGCGGCATTTGCCGGCTTGCGCGAATACGTTGGTCGCGAGATTGTCCGAAATTCCATAGACGCATTTCGCGACCGTGTTCGAGGTAGCCGGCGCGAGGACCAGCGTGTGATAATCACCGTGGTAGAAACGCCCGACCGGCGCCGCGCTCGCCGTGGTGTCCCGGAACAAGCGTGCCGAAGACGGCAGCTTGAGCTCTTGCTTGTACATGCGCACGACCTCGGCCGCCGCCCGGCTGACGAAGAGATCGACAGCCGGCAGCAACCGAATGAGCGACAGGCATTCGGTGAAGAAATGTCCCGATCCGGTGAGCGCCCATCCCCATCGGGGCGTCGCGTCTTGTGCGGCTCTTGCCATCGCGGCTGGTCCTGAAGCACTCTCAAGCGTGATCTTCACCGGGCAAGCCCCGGCCGTCCACGCCTTCGACCGGCCTTGCCGCATGATGGATCGGCTCCGCCCCGGCAACAAGGCCGATGCGGGAACCGATCGGCCTGCCCTCGCACAGCGCCATCGCGAGACCTTCCCTGTCGTGTGGCCCGAGCAGAAAACCTTCAACGCCGGTCGCCGCCGCGAGAGATCGCGGAAAAGCTTTGTCCACGATGCCGGCTCGCGCCAGATGCTCGGCCGAGACCGAGCGGCCCGCGCTCCGCTCGACCTTGACGGGCACCTGCTTGATCAGAAAAAGCCGCCGCGCGCCAAGCTTGTGCGCGAGCCAGGCCGCGAGGCTGTCGGAGGTCACGTCCCATGAAGCGGGGATGCGGACGCGTTCGCGTGGGGAAGAGGAAGCGGCGAGCCGACGCGCTTTTCTCACCATGCGGCTCGGCGCCCAGACCGGCACCTCGCTCGCCTCGAGTGCGCGCCTTATGCGCGCACGACTTTCGGCGACCGTGAAACTTTCTCCGAGCGACGCGACAGCCATCGCATATTGCTCCATGGCGAGCAGCGCCATCGCATCGGCGGCGACATCATCGAAACCCATGCGCGGTTGCGCGAAGCGCACCGCATCGGCAAACGGGCCGCCGCCGACCACAAGCACGGTCTTGCCAGCTCCGGCCCCGATCGCGGCGAGCCATGCGAGCAAGGCTTTTGAAAACGCGAGGCTGCCGCCGAGCTTCACGACGTCGAGGGCGCTCACGCTCAGCCGCTGGAATCGCTGGAAGCCGCCGGCGCGGGATGGCGAAGAATCGCGGCTTCGGCTGTTTTTTCCCGGGTGATCTCGACACCGACCGTGGCGGAGCCGGTATCGAGCTTCTCGACGCGGACGGTGACTTTCACCACGCGCGGCTCCCCGAGCACGGCGCCAGCGACGCGCTCCGCCAGCACCTCGACCAATTCCACATGGCCTTCGGCGACGATCCGGCGGATCGCGTCGGTAATCACGTCGTAGGACAACACATCGCGCAAATCCGACGGCGCATGGGTGCCGCGCTGCACGAAAGCCTCCACGTCGAAACGCACGCGCTGCGTCCCCTCATGCTCGGCCCGATAGGCGCCGATGCGAACGGGCACGATGAAATCGCGAACAAAGATGCGATCGGCGCGCGAGGAGCCGTCGCGCGGCTCGACCGCATAGCCGCGCCCGACGAGAAGCCGGTAATCGACGCGGTCCTCCTCCGCGTTCGCTTCCGTCCGATGATGCCGATCCAAGGGGATGAGACCGCGGACGAGCGAGACCGCTTTCGGGTCCAATCCGGCGGTCCGCTCGCCCTTGACACAAAGCGCACCACGAAATCCCAGGATATCGGGGCGCAACGGCAGGAGGCGCGGCACATCGGGAGGCTCGAGCGACCCGGCGAGCCCGGTGAGCAAGCCCCTCTCGCGACAGCTTGTGACGAACCCGAAGAGCCATGCTGAATCGCGACGCTCGAGGAGGCGCCCGGCTCCCTTTTTCGCGGTGTCCAGCATCGCGCCATGAAAGCCTGCCGAGGCGAGCCGCTCCATGAGCGAAAGATCGACCGCTTCATCCGCGAACATCACGCCGATGAGCTTGAACCTTTTGCACAAAGGGGACAGCGCCGCGATGCAAGCGGCGCGCCGAGAGTCGTCGAAGAGGCCGATCTTGACGTAATCCACCCCGGTTGAGGCGATGCGCTCCACGGCTTTCGGAAGGCTTTGGGGATCCATCGGCAGATCGCCCGTGACCGCGCTCGTGGGGCGGCGCCCCGCGACGGCGGCGACGGCGACGCGCAGGATTTCCGGCTCGAGCGCGCCGAGCGCTCCTTTTGCCGCATCCTTGAAGTCGATGAGGTCGGCGCCGCCGGCGATGGCGATTTCCGCCTCGGCTTCGCTCGCCACGCTCGTCAGGAAGAGGGTCATCGCCGTGCCTTCAGATTCAGCAGTCGCAGTTTGCAGGCCGAATACGCCCGCAAATCTCATCCTAGCCGACGCAGGCGCCGAAGCTAGTCCCACTGTGTCATTCCCGGCCTCGCGCCCTGCAAGGGCGCGAGGGGAAGGGAAACCATTTCACTACCGTATCTGGGCCCCCTTCCCTCGGCTCGCTTCGCTCACCTCGCCGGGGGTGACACAGTGGGGCTCGAGCATGAGTCGGAAAAACAGGTGCCGGTTTCGCGTTTAAGATCCTGCCCGATCAATTCCGCGTGAGCGAAAGGGCGGGCGCGGAAGGCCGAGCGCACCGACCCGCCGGACCGCAAGGGGGCAACCGGCTTTCGATATTTCCAGCTTTGGCGGCGCGGACCATGATGCTAATGAACGGTAGTGCAGCTTCGATGGAGCCGTTGATGCGCGCAGGGCCAATTGTGATTTTTCTTCGCCTCGCGACGGCGGCGCTTGCGCTTAGCCTCGGAGCTCAACGAGCCTTCGCCGATGGAGAGCCCGACCCCTGGCCCGATCTCGCGAAGGAGATTTTTCACGGCGCGGCTCTTCAGGACGGGTCCGGCTTCCTGGCGCTCGAGGCGCCGACGCGCGCCGAGGACGCGGCCATCGTCCCCGTCACCATGAACGTCAACCTGCCGCAGGGCGATGCGCGCCGGCTCGTCGCCTTGACCTTTGTGATCGATCACAATCCCGCGCCGCTCGTTGGGGTGTTCAAGCCGGGGGCGACGATCACCTTGAGCAGCCTTTCGACGAGGGTCCGGGTGGACAGCTATACGAACCTGCACCTCGTCGCGGAGCTGAGCGATGGCGGCTTTTACGTGATCGAGCGCTTCATCAAGGCCTCGGGCGGCTGTTCGGCGCCGATGCTCAAGGATGCGCAGGAGGCCAAGGCGACGATGGGCCAGATGAAGTTTCGCCAATTCGCGGCGCGCCCCACGCTGTCGGGCGAATTCGCCCGCCGAGCGCGATATTCAGGTCATGCTGCGCCATCCGAATAATTCGGGCATGCAGATGGATCAGCTTTCGCGTTTGTACATCCCGCCGCTCTTCATCGAGGACCTCAAGCTTTGGCAGGGCAACGACCTCATCCTCACGGTCGAGGGCGGCATTTCGATCTCGGAAGATCCGAATTTCCGGCTCACCTATCGCGGCGCGAATACGGCCGATTTCCGCGTGGAAGCGCTCGACAGCGACAAGCATGTCTATAAGGGCGAGTTCCCGAACAAGGGGTCGCAGACTTAAGGCGTGGCTTCGCCACGCAGACGACACGGCTGAAAAACCGATCTTCGGGAAGGTCGCCTCCGCCTTTACGGCTCAAGCTTCAAAAGCACCTGATCTCGGCTTCGGCCTGGGCGCGGCGCAGGTCATCCACGACCTTTTTCGAGAATTCGGTCGCCCGGAACATATTGCCGAGATTTCCCGGCGTCTGAATCATGCTCATCACGGTTTCGGCGTCCACGTAGCGCTCGTAAGGAATGAGCGAGGCGATCACATCGATCGAGCATGAGCATCGCTCGAGCGCTTGATGCGTCTCCCCATTTGCCTTCATGCAGGCGAATACGTAATCGGCGCGCGCGGAGGTCGGATAATCGTTGATATCGGCTGCGCTCGCGGGCGAAACGGACAGCGCCAAAAGGCGCAGAGCCGTGACGCCGTAAACGGCGACGGCGAGCGCTTCTCGTCCCCGTGCCCGCCATCTGATCATGCTTCTTCTCATGGCTGAATTGCAGAAATGCTGGTGGGGAAGCTTCTTCAGGAAAAAATGCCCCGAGCGGATCCTGCCAGGTTTCGCCCTATTTAAGCTGATCGGTCGGGCATTTCCAAGGGTTGGACCCTGCCTTCGCGCCACAAATAGCCTCCACGCGCGCACGGTAATGGCTCGCACAAGGGAATGTGATCGCTTGCGCAACCAAATCCCCGTCTCCATAATTGAAAAGCGTCGATGGCGGGGGTATGTCTGTAGCACAACTTTCTTGCCAATGGAGGAAGCGATGGCCTGGTCGACACCTTGCGTGACTGAAGTTTGCGTCGGTATGGAAGTGACGAGCTACGAGTCGGCGGAAATCTGAAGAAGCCGGCTTAAGTGCCGCTCGACGAGCGGCCCGCGACGAAACTCAAGATCGTCGTTCTCGGCTCTGCGGCGGGGGGCGGTTATCCCCAATGGAACTGCCGCTGTCCGGTATGTGACCTCGCGTGGCGACGTGATCGTCGAGTTTCGGCGCGCACGCAATCGAGCCTCGCGGTCACTGCCGACGGAGACCATTGGTTCCTCTTGAATGCGTCGCCGGATCTCCGGCAGCAAATCCAAAGCACCCCCGTCCTTTGGCCTGGCAAGAGCGGCCGCCATTCGCCCATATCCGGGGTTTTCCTGACGAACGGCGACGTGGATCACGTCGCCGGTTTGTTATCTTTGCGAGAACGGCAGGCCTTCTCGATTCTCGGCACGCCGGCGACGCTCAAGCTCATCGAAACGAATTCGATCTTCCGGGTTCTTGATCCCGCCAGCGTCGGCATGCGCCCCCTGCAGGACAATGTCGAGGTCGACGCGGGTTTCGGCCTGAAGGCGACGCCATTTTTCGTGCCCGGCAAAGTACCTCTCCATGAGGAGAGCGGGTCTGTCAGCATCGGCGCCGTCGGCGAAACCACGCTCGGGCTCGAAATCCGTTCCGCCGGCGCAAGATTGGTTTATATTCCCGGCTGCGCGAAGATCAGCGAAGAGGTCCAGCGAAGGGTCGCGGGCGCCGATCTCCTGCTTTTCGACGGCACGACCTTTACGGATGACGAGATGGTTCGCCTCGGGCTCTCGCAAAAGACCGCATGGCGCATGGGCCATATGGCGATCGGCGGCGAGGAGGGATCGCTTCGCGCTTTCGCCGGGGTCCGCGTCGGGCGCAAGGTCTATACCCATATCAACAACACGAACCCCATCCTCATCGAAGGCTCGCCCGAGCGGCGCGCGGTCGAGACGGCGGGCTGGGAAGTGGCCTTCGACGGAATGGAGATCGCGCTGTGAACGACGTGATGGCGCCTCATCTCCTCGAGGCCGAGCTGCGCCAGATCGGCGCCACGCGCTACCACAATCTTCATCCTTTCCATCGCCGGCTGCACGGCGGCGAATGCTCGCTCGCGGAGGTACGTGCTTGGGCGCTCAACCGCTATTATTATCAGTCGATGATCCCCGCGAAGGACGCGACGATCTTGGCACGGATGGGAGAGCCGGCCTTGCGCCGCGAATGGCGGCGGCGTGTGATCGACCACGACGGTGAGGCCGAGGGCGACGGCGGCATCGCGCGCTGGCTGCACCTCACGACAGGTCTCGGGCTCGACCGCGATTTCGTGATCTCGACCCGCGGCATCCTTCCGGCAACACGGTTCGCGGTCGAAGCCTATGTGCATTTTTGCCGCGAGCGAACCCTGCTCGAAGCCATCGCCTCTTCCCTCACCGAATTGTTCTCGCCCCAGATCATCGGCGAGCGCATCGAGGGCATGCTGAAGCATTACGATTTCGTCACCGCGGACACGCTCGCCTATTTCACCAAGCGCCCGCCGCAGGCGCAGCGCGATTCGGATTTCGCGCTCGCTTATGTGTGCAAGCACGCGCGCAACAAGGCCGAGCAGCAAAGCGTGCTCGACGCGCTCAGGTTCAAATGCGACGTGCTCTGGGTGCAGCTCGACGCGCTGTGGCATGCCTATGTCGAGGGCCAGATCCCGCCCGGCGCCTGGCGCCCCGGGGAGGCTCAATGACGGGCGAGCGCGCCCTCACGCTTTCCGGCGCCTCACGGCCGCGCCTGCCGCGCGGGGTGCGCCTCAAACATGACGATGTCCGCGATGAATGGCTGCTGCTCGCGCCCGAGCGCGTGCTGAAGACGAACGCGATCGCCGTCGAGGTGCTCAAGCGATGCACGGGCGAGCAAAGCCTCGACGCCATCGTCGATGATCTTGCAAGCACATTCACGGCCGAGCGTTCGCGGGTCGACACCGACGTGCGCAAGCTCTTGACAGAGCTCGCGACCAAGAGGCTCGTCGATCTATGAACGCACCTGCACCCTCCCGCCCCGTCGGGCTGCTCGCCGAGCTCACGCATCGCTGCCCCTTGGGCTGCCCCTATTGCTCGAACCCGCTCGAGCTCGATGCGCGTGAGCGAGAGCTCGACACCTCGAGCTGGAAAAAGGTCTTCTCCGAGGCCGCGGCTCTCGGCGTTCTGCAACTGCACCTTTCCGGGGGCGAGCCGGCGTCGCGGCGCGATCTCGTCGAGCTCGTCGCTCATGCCGCGAGCCTTAGCCTCTACACCAACCTCATCACGTCCGGCATCGGCCTCAACCAAGCCTTGGTGGGAAAGCTCGCCGAGGCCGGCCTCGACCATGTGCAATTGTCGATCCAGGATGCGGAACCTCAATCGGCCGACCATATCGCCGGCTACAAGGGCGCCTTCGCCCGCAAGATCGAGGTCGCCGCTTTCGTGACCGAGGCCGGGCTGCCTTTGACGGTCAATGCCGTCATCCACCGCGCCAATGTGCGGCGCGCCGGCGCCATGGTCGAGCTCGCGGTGCGCCTCGGCGCACGGCGCGTCGAGATCGCCCATACGCAATATTACGGCTGGGGCGCGAAAAACCGCGGCCTTTTGATGCCCTCGCGCGAGGAGGCGGAAACGGCGATCGCGGAGGTCGAGCGCCTGAAGGCAGCCCTTGCCGGCACGATCGTGATCGACCATGTCGCCCCCGATTATCACGCGCGCTACCCCAAGCCCTGCATGTCGGGATGGGCGCGGCGAACGCTCAATGTGACACCCTCGGGCAAGGTGCTGCCTTGCCACGCAGCCGAGCTCATTCCCGGCCTCGAATTCTGGAACGTCTCGGAGCATTCGCTCGAGGACATCTGGAATCATTCGCCCGCCTTCAACGCCTTCCGGGGCGACGACTGGATGCGCGAGCCCTGCCGCTCTTGCGCACGCAAGAGCGTCGATTTCGGCGGCTGCCGCTGCCAGGCCTTCATGCTGACCGGGGAGGCACGCGAAGCCGACCCCGTCTGCCACCTCTCGCCCCACCATCACGTCATCGAGGCCATCCTCGCCGAGGCGCGCGACGCGGGGGAGCCGCGTCCCTATGCCTATCGAAGGGTGCGCCCTTCGCCGGCGCGGCGAGGCGAAGGGCAAGACAAACAACGCAAAGACGAACAACGTGATGACCAACGCTTGGACATCTCGGCCGAGTGATCCATAGTTCCCGCGGGATGCCATGCGATTTCAACGTCCGACGAGTCTTTCCATCCCGAGGAGCCATTACACCATGAGAAATGCGTTTCTCTGCGCCGTCCTGGGCGCGAGCATCGGCCTTTCGTTCGCGACCGAAACGCGCGCGCAAGACGCGGCGGCGGGCGAAAAGGTATTCACCGTCTGCCGAGCCTGCCACCAGATCGGCGAGGGCGCGAAAATCGGGGTCGGCCCGGTCCTCAACGGGGTGATCGGCCGCAAGGCAGGAACCTATCCCGGCTACTCCTATTCGGACGCCAACAAGAATTCCGGCATCACCTGGGATGAAGCGACTTTCACCACCTACATCATGGACCCGCGCGCCAAGGTGCCGGGCACGAAGATGATCTTCGTCGGCATCAAGGACGAGCAGAAGATCAAGGATTTGATCGCTTTTCTGAAGCAATATGATGCCGACGGCAAAAAGGCGCAGTGATCGGAGAGGGTGCTGCCCCCTTCTTTCTCGCCGCCGCGAATCCGGCCGGTGAGCGGCGAAACTCCGCTTTCCCTGCTCGCGCCCGGGCGCCGACGCCCTCGATCCGCCTTGCCGGAATAGGCGAAAAAACCTCATGTCCGACGTGGCTTGCGAGCCTGCCTTGTCGATCGAGCATGTGACGCATGCCTATGGCGAGCGCGTCGCACTCGACGATGTGAGCTTCGCGGTCGGCCGCGGGACGTGCACGGCGCTTCTCGGCCTCAATGGCGCCGGCAAGACGACCTTGTTTTCCCTGGTGACGCGCCTTTTCGCGGCGCGCCGGGGGCGGATCCGCGTGCTCGGCTTTGACATCAACCGCGATCCCGGCGAGGCGCTGCGCCGTCTCGGCGTGGTCTTCCAGGCGCGTACGCTCGATCTCGACCTCAGCGTCGCGCAGAACCTGCGCTATCACGCGGCGCTACATGGCCTCGGCGCAAAGGAGGCAAAAGCGCGCGCCGCCGAGGTGCTGGCGCGCATGGAGCTTTCGGGACGCGCGGCTGAGAAGGCGCGCAATCTCTCCGGCGGCCAGATGCGGCGCGTGGAGATCGCGCGCGCCCTCTTGCACGCTCCGCGTCTCCTCGTTCTCGACGAGCCGACGGTCGGCCTCGACATCAATTCGCGAGCCGGCATCTTGCGGCACCTTCGCGAGCTCGTGGCGCAAACGGGGCTCACCGTGCTTTGGGCGACCCATCTCCTCGACGAGTTGGAGCCGACGGATGAGGTCGTCGTCTTGCACAAAGGGCGCATCCTTGCCACCGGCCCGGCGCAAAGCGTGATCGCGGCGCAAAGGGCAAAGGACATCGGCGGCGCCTTCGCGTCGCTCATCGCCTCGCCGGCGGACGCAAGCGCGCAGGTGCCGCCATGACGACGGCACCCAGCTCGACGGGCGGCCTCGACCTTCTGTCGGAGCCGCGCCGCGGCTTCTCGTCTCGTCAATATCTGATTTGCCTCACGGGCGTCGTTTGGCGGGAGGGCTTGCGCTTTCTTCATCAGCGCGAGCGCTTCGTCTCGGCGCTCGTGCGCCCCCTCGTCTGGCTCCTCATCTTCGCGGCCGGCTTTCGCAGCGTGCTCGGCGTCTCCATCATCCCGCCCTACGACACTTATGTGCTTTACGAGGAGTACATCACGCCCGGCCTGATGGCGATGATCCAGCTCTTCAACGGCATGCAATCGTCCTTGTCGATGGTCTATGACCGCGAGATGGGCAATATGCGCATCCTGCTCGTGAGCCCCTTGCCGCGCTGGTTCATCCTCGTCTCCAAGCTCATGGCCGGCACGGCAGTCTCGGTGATCCAGGTCTACGCCTATCTCCTGGTCGCCTGGCTTTGGGGCATCGAGCCGCCGAGGCTCGGCTATCTGACGGTGCTGCCGGCGCTCGTGCTTTCCGGCATGATGCTCGGCGCGCTCGGCATGCTGCTTTCCTCGATGATCAAGCAGCTCGAGAATTTCGCGGGCGTGATGAATTTCGTGATCTTCCCGATGTTCTTCGCCTCCTCGGCCCTTTACCCGCTCTGGCGCGTGCAGGAGACGAGCCCCATCCTTTATGTGGTCTGCCAGCTCAACCCCTTCACTTATGCGGCCGAACTCATCCGCTTCGCGCTCTATTGCCAGATCGATTGGAAATCGCTCGGGATCGTGCTCGCCTGCACAGCCGTGTTTCTTACCGGCGCCCTCATCGCCTACGATCCTTCGAAGGGGTTGATCGGCAGGCGCGGCGCGGCATAAGCGCCCCATGGTTTTGATCGGACAGAAGATGCGACCCTTGTGCCCTTCCTTGTCTCGTCGCGGCTTCCTCGGCGGCCTAGCGCTCGCCGCCGCCTCACCGGCGCGCGCCGCACCCGCCATTCGCCTTGCCGCACAAAAGACCGGGACCTTCGCCTGGGAGCTCGACGTCATCGCCGCTCGCGGCCTCGACAAGACGGCGGACGTCGCGATCGAGACGGCGGAATACGCAAGCCCGCAAGCCGCGGAGCTTGCTCTTCTCGCGGGCCAGGTCGACATCATCATCTCCGACTGGCTTTACGTCTCGCGCGCCCGTTCGCTCGGCGAGCGCCTCACCTTCTACCCGTATTCATCGGCGATCGGCGCGATCATGACGCCTGCCGCCTCGGGAATCGCGAGCTTGGGCGATCTCAAGGGCAAGACGCTCGCGGTCGCCGGCGGCCCTCTCGACAAGAGCTGGCTCATCGTCCAGGGCGCCGCCTTGCGCGACGGGCTCGACCTCAAGACAGAGGCCTCGATCGTCTACGGTGCGCCATCGCTTCTCGCCGCCAAGGCGCGGCAAGGGGAATTCGCCGCGACGCTCAACTTCTGGAACTTCTGCGCCGAGCTCGAGGCCGAGGGTTTCCATCGCCTGGTCGGCGTCGAGGAATTGGCGATGAGGCTCGGCGCGACCGGCCCTCTCACCAATCTGGGTTATGTGTTCAACGAGGATTGGGCGCGCCGCAATGAGGCCGCGCTGGCGCGCTTCCTCGAGATGACGCGCAAGGCGAAGGACATCCTCGCCGAGACCCCGGAGGAATGGGAGCAGCTGAAACCGAGATTGAACCTGCGCGACGCCGGAGCGCTCACCGTGCTTCGCCAACGTTATTCGCAAGGCATCCCGCGACGTTCCGTCGAAGCCGAGGAAGCCGACGCACGCACGCTTTATGCCCTGCTCGCGCGGCTCGGGGGAGCCGAGCTCGTCGGCAAGGCGAGCGAGCTCGACCCCGGCACGTTCTACAAGATCGGCAAAGGCGGATAGCCGCAAGGCCCATGCGTCCCCTCACCCTTTCTTCGCGCCTCAAACATCGTGCGACGTTTCGCGCGATGGGGAAGCGCGCCGCCGCATGATCTGGCGCATCGCATCGCTCGCCGGCTTTCTCCTTGTCTGGCAATTGAGCTCGCACCTTGCGGGCGCGAGGCTGCTGCCTTCGCCGGAAGCCGTGCTCATGGTGCTCGTCGAGGAGGCGCGCTCGGGCGCGCTCGCGCTCAATCTTCTCGCCACGCTCGTGAGGGTCGCGGCGGCTTTCACGGTCGCCCTCCTCGCCGGCGCCGCGATCGGCTACGCCATGGGGCGTTCCTCGACTTTCGACCGGATCGCCGATCCCTGGCTCATTTTGCTCCTCAACCTGCCGGCGCTCGTCATCATCCTGCTCGCCTATATCTGGTTCGGCCTCACCGAGGCGGCCGCCGTCGGCGCCGTGGCGATCAACAAGCTGCCGAACACCATCGCCACCTTGCGCGAGGGCACGCGCGCGCTCGATCCGGCGCTCGACGAAATGGGCCAGGCCTTCACCTTCGATCCCTTGACGCGAGCGCGCCACATCGTGGTGCCGCAGCTTGGGCCCTATCTCGCCGCCGCCGCGCGGACGGGCTTGTCCCTTGTCTGGAAAATCGTCCTCGTGGTCGAGCTCATCGGCCGGCCGAACGGGGTGGGCTTCGCCATCGGCACGGCCTTCCAACTATTCGACGTCGCCCGCATTCTCGCTTACGGTCTGTGTTTCGTGGCGGTGATGTTGGCGATCGAAACATGCCTGGTGCAGCCCCTTGAACGACATGCATCGCGTTGGCGAAACCGGAAAGGTTGAGGTCTCCATCCGGAAGAAAACGGTGCGGAGCGCGGCGGGCGAGCGCAAAGACATTCTTGCCGACATCGCCTTCGCGCTCGCGCCCGGAGAGGTCACGGCCCTCGTCGGCCCTTCGGGCTCCGGCAAGACCACGCTTTTGAAGATCATCGCCGGTCTCGATCGCGATTTCGACGGCGAGGTGACGCTCCCGGCGCGGCGGCTCGGTTTCGTTTTCCAGGAGCCTCGCCTCCTGCCTTGGCGCAGCGTCGAGGAGAACGTCAGGATCGCGGCGCCGCAAGCCGGCGACGCCGAGCTCGAGGCGATCTTCGACGCGCTCGGCCTCGCCCATCACCGGCGTCATTATCCGGGCGAATTATCGCTTGGCCTCGCGCGTCGCGCCGCTGTGGCACGCGCATTCGCGGTTCGCCCCGATCTGCTTTTGCTCGATGAGCCCTTCGTGTCGCTCGACGAGACGCTTGCCCGCCAACTTCAAGATGAGCTCATCGCGCTTGTGGAAAGCCGCTGCGTCACAAGCCTTCTCGTGACACACGACATTCTCGAGGCCGCCCGCCTCGTCGAACGCGTCATCGTGCTCGACGGACGGCCGGCCCGGATGGTCGCGGATTTGCCGATCGAGGTGCCGCGCGCGGAACGCTCGCCGAGCTTCGTGAGCTCGATCGCCGAACGCATCCGCGCGACGCGGCTCGCGACCTTGTGATAACGGCGAATTCGACTTCGAGCGCCGATTCAATCGACGGGGCAGGCGTAGATGGCCTTGACCTTGAGCGCATAGTGCATCGCCGGATAACCGTCGAACACGCCGTTGATCAGGATCGTCGAGGTTTCGCCGGGCAGCACGGTGCCCCCGCCCGTCGCGGTCGTCTCGTCGAGATCAAGCGTCGGGTAGGAGATCTCGACCTTGCGGATGATCTTGCGCGGCAGAACGTTGTGGATATCCCAGGTGAACGCATGCGCGTAAATGAGGAAGGAGGGGCTTGCCGAACGTAGCGCCTTGAACTCGCTCTCCGAGACGGGTTGCGGCTCGCAAGTCGCGAGCCCTTTGCCGACACCGAATGAGGCGCGCTTCTCCCGGCCCTCTTCCTCGCACATGTCGCGGCACACCGTCATCTGGTAGCGGATCGTGTCATCCGTGACGTCGCTTCCCTTGATGCGTTGCGCCATGCAGGCGCGAAAGCAAGTCTCCGCCGCATCCGCACGTCCCGAACCGACCATTGCCGCGAGCGCCGCGGCAAGAATTAGGAGAATTACGGTGACAGTGCACTTAATTTCAGAATATTCTGATAGATTGATAGAAATTCTTTTGAAAATTAAGTTCACTGTCACCGTAACCCGTAACTCCGAACTCGCGACCCGAGCCGGCTATTTGCAATCCGTGAGATCGTGGTCGTCGATCGAGAAGACCTTGCCCTCCTTCACCTCGACGCCGCGCGCCATGCAGGCCTTGCCGCTCGCATAGACGATCTTCGCATCGTAGCGCCCCGACGCCACACCGGTCACATCGAGCCGTTCATCATGATCGACGGCCGCATCCGGATCATTCTCGCATTGGTTTTTGCCGAAGCTCGCGCTGCCGGCAGGCGCCAGGCGAAATTCCTTGATCGTGCCCGTGGTCAAGTTCCAAAACCGGGTGCGGCTTGCCGCATCCGCGTCCCTTGCCGGCATCAAGAAAACGAGAAGGCCGAGAGCCGTGACGCCTAGGAGCGATAAAAATCGGGGCATCCGGCTCTGCTTGCCGCGAGAAGAGGCGATCGACATCGGCAACTCCATCTTTCCTTGAAGCTTTCGCCTCCGCGGCGGCATCTCAGGTTTTTCGCTGTTGGTGACCGGAATATTCGCAATGCCAGCGCGTGATGGTCCAGTTCGGATGCGCGACAGCCCATTGCGCCATGGTTGGTTCGGCTTGCTGCACGCATTTCTCGAGCGAGACACGCGAATCGACGATGATGCGCTGATCCTCGCAAATATTGGCATTCGACAGCGAGCAGACAGTGAGAACGATCTCCAGGAATTCCATTTGCACTCCCAGCGTCGCGATGGGATCGAAGATGACGCGAGAAGGCTAACATCGGTTTCACGCCGACGGCAATCGGGCTTTTGCGCGAACCGCGGTTGCGCGAACAAGTCTCGACAGCGCGGTCGGGGCAGAGCAAACTCGGTCGGCTGGAGGGAAAGATGCGCATCGGCCCACACCTCGCCTTGGTTCGCCTCGCCTTGGTTCTCGTGACCGCGATCCTCGCCGCGTCGGGAAGCGCGCTTGCGCAAGATATGTTGCGCTTCGTCGATCTCGACAGCCCCGAGATGAAAAGCGCCGAGATGACGAGCGCAGAGCTCGACGCGCTGCTGCAATCAGCGACACCGGCGAAACCGCTCAATCTTTCGAGCAAGCGGCTTTCGGGCCTCGATCTCAGCGGACGGAAACTCACGAGCGTCGTCTTGCGCGCCGCAAAGCTCAACCGCACAAAGCTCGCCGGCGCGAAGCTCGATCACGCCGTGCTCGATCAGGCCTGGCTCATCGAGGCCGATCTTACGGACGCCGATCTTTCCGGCGCCTCGCTCTTCGGCGCGCAGCTCCAGCGCGCTAAGCTCGACGGCGCCGATCTTAGCGGCGCTCGCCTCGCGGCGGACCTCTCAGGTGCGAGCCTTGCCCGTGCGAAGCTCGCGGGCGCCGATGCGAGCGCCGACATGCGCAACCAATCGATGGGCCTCATGCGCGGCGTGCTGAGGTCCGCGAACCTTCAAGGCGCTGTCTTGAGCGGCGCCAATCTCGCGCGCGCCGATCTGAGCTTCGCCAATCTGAAGAACGCCGATCTGACGAATTGCAATCTCGCCGGCGCCGATCTCAGCGGCGCGGATCTTACAGGCGCGAAGCTCGAAAACGGCGACTTCGGCGGCGCCGATCTCTCCTCGACGCTCCTGCCCGAGGAAGCCTTTCTCAAGCAAGCGCGCAACCTCGACAAGGCCGTGAACCTCGACCGCGCCCGCCACGCTCGGTGAGCGGTAACGATTCGGTGGAACCCCCTCAGAGCCGTCCTGGCCGGGCTTGTCCCGGCCATCCACGTCTTACGGTGGGGCTAAGTTTCATTCCAACGAAGAGAGGCGTGGGTGCCCGCACCGAGTGCGGGCATGACGCGGGGGCGACCGCGCGCCCTCATCCGCCGATCGCTCGCGCGATCGGCGCGCGGGAGAAGCACTTTCACACGACAGGCGCCATGAAAAAGGCCAAGATGGCCCCGAGCATCGCCGCGTCGCGTCGCCCTCGACAAGGCACGGGAAACGACGGGAACGAGGAAGGTCGCGACGATGGCGTTGTGGATGCGAGTGCCGAGCCTATGAGAATTTCCCTCTTCTTCGCCCGTGCGCCGAAGCTTGCGCTCGTCATCACTCTCCTCGCCACGCTCGCCGGCGGCGCCCTTTCGGCCCACGCGGCCGACCCCGCCGAGATCCGCATCGGGTATCTGCGCCTCGTCGAATCGAAGCAGCAGCCGATCTCGCTCATCGACGAGCCCAATGACGATGATGGGCTCGCCGGCGCGCGTCTCGGGATCGACGACAACAACGGCACCGGACGTTTCACCAATCAGCATTTCTCGATCGAGGATGTGCGCGTAAAGCCGACGGATGATGCGGCAGCCGCCGCCAAGTCCCTCATCGACAAGGGCATCATGCTGATCGTCGTCGACCTGCCTCCCGCGATGGTGCTCGCCGCGGCGGAGGCGGCGCGCCCCGCCGGCGCGACGCTTTTCGATGCGGGGTCAACCGATGATTTGCTGCGCGAGGAGAATTGCCGCGCGAACGTCATTCACACCGCGCCGACCCGTTCGATGCTGGCGGACGCGCTCGCCCAATATCTTTCATGGAAGCGCTGGCAGCGCTGGCTCCTCGTCACCGGCTCGCATCCGCAAGATGCGCTTTACGCGGACGCGCTGAAGCGAGCCGCCAAGCGCTTCGGCGCGACGATCGTCGAGGAACGCGTCTACAAGGACACCGGCGGAGCGAGGCGCACCGACACCGGCATCGTCCAGACGCAAAAGCAGATACCGGTCTTCACGCAGAACGCGCCGGCCTATGACGTGCTCGTCGCCGCCGATGAGAGCAATGTCTTCGCCGGATACCTGCCTTACCGCACCTGGGATGCGCGCCCGGTCGCGGGCTCCGCCGGCCTCGTGCCCACGAGCTGGGATCCGGCCCATGACAGCTGGGGCGCGGTGCAGATGCAGAACCGCTTCATCAAGCTCGCGCAACGGCGCATGAAGGCGATCGACATGCAGGCCTGGACCGCCGTGCGCATGATCGGCGAAGGGGCCACCCGCACGCAATCGGCAGAGCCCGCGAAGATCGTCACCTATATCAAGAGCCCGAGCTTCGAGGTCGCGGCGTTCAAGGGCCAAAAGCTCACGCTCCGCGATTGGAATTTACAGTTGCGCCAACCCATTTTGCTGAGCGACGGACGCACCGTCGTTTCCGTGTCGCCCCAGGAAGGCTATCTGCATCAAACCTCGGAGCTCGACACGCTCGGCTACGATCGCCCGGAGACGAAATGCAAACTGAACTGACCGGCAGAGGGAGCGTTCGTCGATGGGCTCTTGCCTTCTTGGCCTCGGCGCTAAGCCTCGGCTCAGCCTCATCGGCGTTTGCCTACACCGCCTATGTCACGAATGAGCGCGACAACACCGTGAGCGTCGTCGATCTCGACAAGATGCAAACGGTGAAGACCATCCAGGTCGGCCAGCGTCCACGTGGCATCGTCATCAGCCCGGACGGCAAATTCCTCTACATTTGCGCCGGTGACGACGACATCGTCCAGATCATCGACACGAAGACGCAAGAGGTGGTCGGCGATCTGCCTTCGGGCCCCGATCCCGAGCTCCTGGCGCTCAACAAGACGGGCGACCTCCTCTATCTTTCGAATGAAAATGATGCGCTCGTCACGATCATCGACGTGAAGGAGCGCAAGGCGCTCGCGCAAATCCCCGTGGGCGTCGAGCCCGAGGGCATGGGCGTGAGCCCCGACGGCAAGATCGTCGTCAACACGTCCGAGACGACGAACATGGCGCATTTCATCGATACGGATAAGCGCGATGTCGTCGCCAATGTCCTGGTCGATGCGCGCCCGCGTTACGCGGAATGGAAGAACGACGGCTCCGAGGTCTGGGTCTCGGCCGAGGTCGGCGGCACGGTGAGCGTCATCGATCCCGCAAAGCATGTCGTCACGGGCAAGATCACCTTCTCGGTGCCGGGGCTTCGTTCCGAGGCCATCCAGCCGGTCGGCATCCGCTTCTCCAAGGACGGCAAGCTGGCCTTTGTGGCGCTTGGCCCGGCGAACCGCGTTGCGGTCGTGGATGCGCAGACGCATCAGGTCGAGAAATATCTGCTCGTCGGCCAGCGCGTCTGGCAACTCGCCTTCACGCCGGATCAGAAATACCTGATCTCGACGAATGGGGTGTCGAACGATATTTCGATCATCGATGTCGCGAGCCTCAAGGTGATCAAGAGCGTCCAGGTCGGAAGCTTCCCCTGGGGCGTCGCCATCTCGCCGGAATAGGCCATGAAAAAAACTTGCGCCGAAGGTTCAACGCCAAAAGCTTCAGCGACGGCCGCGCTCGCGGCCGCGCTCGCGTTTTGCGCCGTGGCGCCGCCCGTCACGGCCGCGACGCGCCGCGATCCCGATTGGCCGTGCCAGCAGATCAAGGTGCCGACGATCTCGGCGGCCGCCGTATGGTCGGGCCCGTCACTCGAAGGGCTGCAGCCATGGAGCGCGGACCAAGAGATTGCCGGCCTGGTCGAGCGGCTCGCGGCGCGCCGCACCTCGCTCGAGGAAGCGCAAAAGCTGATCGATAGCTTCACCGAGAAGGCGGGCGCCGAGAAGCGTTCGCGCCTTCTTCTCGTCTTCGCCGGCGTTTTCGAGGAGCTCAACAAGCAGCGCGAGGAAGTCATCGGCGGCCTCGCGCGCGTCGCGCATCGCCAGGCCGAATCCGCCGATCAGATCCGCGGCGAGAACCATGATTTTCTCGACTTGCGCGACAAGGCGGACAGCGACCCCAATAAGCTCAAGGAGCTCAGCGACAAGCTCGATTGGGACACGCGCATTTTCGAGGATCGGAACCGCTCGATCGGCTTTGCCTGCGAAGTGCCGGTGCTCATAGAGCAACGCCTGTTCGCCATTGCGAGGATGATCGAGGGGAAGATGGAGTGAGCGAATAGCGAGTAGAAAGCAGCGCGCAAGCTGCTATTCGCCATTACTCGCTACTCGCCAGGCCGGGGCTCTGCGGCGCGCACCTCGACCGGGTGCCCAGCCGCTTCCCATCCCGTTGTGCCGTCGGGGTACCAGATCACGGCGGTGTAGCCGAGGGAGAGGGCGCGCTTGGCGGCATTCCAGGATTGCCAGCACTCGCCGAGGCAATAGAAGACGAGGGACGTGGATTTCTCGCCTCGCGAAGCGCGCCGAAGCCCATCGGCGAAATAAGCCTGCATCGAGGGATGGAGCTCGCCATAACCAGTGTCCGGGAGCCAAAGGCTTCCCGGTATGTCCCGGCGCGGTATGTCGCGCCAGATCACTTGCGGGGGCAGGCCGGCGGGGCGAGGCGCTCGCGGCAACACATCGATGAAGGCGGCGCCGCCGTTCGTCCAAAGCTCAAAGGCTTGCGCGGTCGTCACCGCGCGCGCGCCCTTGAGCGTTTTCGGCACGGGCGATTTGTAATCGGAAAGCCGATAACCCTCCGGCTCCGGCGGCGAATCGGCAAAGGCCGCGGCTGCGCCGAGCCTTGCAAGGCAAGCCAGGGCCGCGAATGCGGCGAGCAGCATCCGGGAATTCCCATTCCCCCGCCAGCGCGGCCGCAAGCGCGTCATTCCTTGATCGGATTGTCCTTCTCGTCGAGCAAGGGCACGCCATATGACAAGAGGAGATGCTCGATCTCCTTCTGGTTCGAGGCGATCAGCGAATTGAGCTCGCGCTTCCAATCCTGATCGCTGCGGCGCACCCCCATGACAATGCGAAAAGCCATGGGCGGCCCGCTCTTCTCCTTGGTGAGGAGGACTAGCGACAAGGACGACTTCGCCTGCTTGGCGTAATAGCCGGCCATGGGGCCCCACAACACGCCCGCATCGATCTCGCCGGATTCGAGGTCGTGAACCATGGCTTGCGCCGAGGAATTGTAACGCGTGTCGATGACGAGCGGATAAGGCTTGGCATGCGCCATGAGCCCCGCGGCCGCCATGTTGTTCGATGGCGGCGTGCCGGCGACGACGCCGATGCGCTTGTCCTTGAGGCGCGTATCCTCGAGGTCCTCGATGCCGTCGAGGCCCGTGCCGGGCTTGAAGATCAGCGCATAGGCCGATCGATAATAGGGGTTCGTCGGCTGGACGAGATCGTCGCCGAGCGGATAACCCATCACGACGTCGCAGCGGCGCGCCAGGAGCGTCATGCGGATGAAGCCGGTCGCCTGCGGGTACCATTCATAGGCGAGGCCCTTGCCGAGCTTGCTTGCGAAAAGTTCGGCGAGCTTGTTCTCGAAGCCTTCACCGCCTTGAGTTGAGAACGGCATGTTGCGCGGGTCGGCGCAGACGCGCAGCGTCTTCGGATCGACGAGCTCGAGCGACGATTCGGCCGGCGGGGCTTGGGTCTGTGTCTGTGCCTGCGTCTGCGCCTGTGTGAGCGAGGACGCGGCAAAAACCGCGAGAAGCCGCAGGCAGAAAAGCGAGGTGAGGCGCGTCATTTCGCACCCATGCAGCTATCCTCGGCCTTCGCATAGGCTTTCGCCTTGTCCTCCTTCTTCTCGGGCCGGACGCGCGCGAGCGCCCCATCCGAGCGGGAGCGCAGATAAACGTAGATATCGTCGAGATAGCACATGACGTTCGGGTTATTGCCGAAAGACGGCATCACATTGTTTTGCGAGGTGGTCACATTGACGCGCCCGCCAGCAACCGTTGCCACGAAGTCGCCATAGCTCAGCTTCTGCAGCGAATCCTTCAACGCGGGCGCGTAGCTCGAGCCCTCCCCATCGGGCCCGTGGCAGACATGGCAGTCGGAATGATACCGGCGGTAACCCGAATAGGTGTACCAGTCCCAGGTGCCGTCGTCGGAGACGTGGAAGGTCGGGTTTCCCTGCGCATCGACATATTTGCCGTTTTCGTCCTTGGAGACGGACTTCGGGTCGCCGGAGCCGTCCGCCATGGCGGCGCTCGCCAGAAAGGCAAGGGAGAGCACGGACGCGGCGAAAAAGGCGATGAGCCTTGACGAACGGAGGCATGCGCTGTGAGGCACGGTCTGATCCTTATCGGGCAAGCGATACGGCGCTGCAAAACGCGGGGCGCCGATTGAGGGTGGACGGCGAAAGAAAAAACCGGCGCGCCACGATGAGCGGCGCGCCGGTCCTTTAGCAAAGTCGGACGCGATCCCTTATTGCGGGAGCGCGAACACCGTGAGCTGGCCCCCAAGCGCGGTGTATTGCTTGAGGCCCGCATAGCCGCCCACCGCGCCGAGGCCGGCAGTCGGATCGGTCAGGCCGGCGGCGAGGCCGATGCCCGCCCATCCGCCGACGCCCGAGAGGATGGCGACATATTGCTTGTTGCCATGCTCATAGGTCATCACATTGCCGATGATGCCGGACGGGGTCTTGAACTTGTAGAGTTCCTTGCCCGTATGCGCGTCCACCGCCTTGAGATAGCCTTCGAGCGTCCCGTAGAAGACAACGCCGCCAGCCGTCGCGAGCGCTCCGGACCAGACAGAGAATTGCTCCTTGTCCGACCAGGCGATCTTGCCGGCCTTTGCATCCCAAGCGATGAAGTTGCCCATGTTCGTCTGGCCCTGGGGCGGGAACATGGACAGGGTCGCGCCCACATAGGGCTGGCCCGCCGTGTAGCTCACCTTGAAGGGCTCGTAATCCATGCAGACATGGTTCGTCGGCACGTAGAACAGGCCGGTCTCAGGTGAGTAGGCCGCCGGCTGCTCGTCCTTGGAACCAAGCGCCGCCGGGCACACGCCTTTCGTGTTCACGTCAGGCCCGTTCTGGTCGGTCGAATATTTCGAGACGACGATCGGCCTTCCGTAGGTCTTGGAGCTCTTGTCCATGTCGACCTTGGTCGCCCAGTTCACATCCGGGTCGTATTTCTCGGCGACGAGGAGCTCGCCCGTGACGCGGTCGAGCGTGTAGCCGAAGCCATTACGGTCGAAGTGGACGAGGGTCTTGCGGCTCTGCCCGCCAATGTTCTGGTCGGCGAGGATCATCTCGTTGACGCCGTCGTAATCCCATTCGTCATGGGGCGTCATCTGATAGACCCATTTCGCCATGCCGGTATCGACATCGCGAGCCCAAACGGTCATCGACCATTTGTTGTCGCCGGGCCGCTGCTTCGGATTCCAGGTCGAGGGATTACCCGACCCGTAATACATGAGGTTCAGCTGCGGATCGAAGGAGAACCAACCCCAGGTGTCACCGCCGCCGATCTTCCACTGGTCGCCTTCCCAGGTCTTGAGGCTCGAATTGGCGCCGACGGGCTTACCGAGCTCGGTCGTCTTTTGCGGATCGACCTTGATGTCGGAATCAGGCCCTTCCGAATAAGCGCGCCAAGCAAGCTTGCCGTCGCTGAGGTTATAGGCGCTGACCCAGCCGCGAACGCCGAATTCGCCGCCCGACACGCCGATGAAAACCTTGTCCTTGAAGACGAAGGGCGCATCCGTGCCGGTCTCGCCCTTGCTGGGATCGCCGTCCTTCACGGACCACGCGACCTTGCCCGACTTCGCGTCGAGAGCGACGAGGGTGGTGTCGGCCTGATGGAGGAAGATCTTGCCGTCCGCATAGGCGAGGCCGCGGTTGACCGTGTCGCAGCACATGACCGGAATGACGTTCGGATCCTGCTTGGGCTCATAGGTCCAGAGGATCTTGCCGTCATTGTTGAGGTCGAGCGCGTAGACCGTGTTCGGGAACGGCGCATGCAGATACATGACATCGCCGATCACAAGCGGCGCCCCTTCATGCCCGCGCAACACACCGGTCGAGAACGTCCAGGCCACCTGGAGCTTGCCGACATTTTCCTTGTTGATCTGCTTCAGCGCTGAATAGCGATGATTGGCATAATCGCCGGTCGGCATCACCCAGTCCTTGGGGTTCTGGGCCAGCTTTGTAAGATCATCATCCGCCTTCGCAGTCGTCGCGACCATCGCCGGTATCGCGACGAACGCGCAGGCTCCGAACAGGCTAGCAAGCCAAAATTTTCGCATGTGTCTCCTCCCGTTTCCGAGGCTCGAGTTTCCTCCAGTCGCGACGGACACATAGCTATGCCGCCGTCGGCGACGGCCACGTTGGGATTGATTTTCTCCGGCAGCGTGTCACGACCTCAGCGAGGCATAACGGGGCAAGGCTGTCAGCCTCGCCAGTCTTCGAGAACGATAGCTCTCCCTAACACAATCGTCCTTGAAGCCGGAGACAAGGTCAGGCTATGCCGGTTCTAAGAACGGTGCAACCACTTTGTTGCTCGAACTCTGGTTTTGCAGCGATGCGGCTTCGCGCTTGGCGGAAGCGCCGACGAACTTCGCCCTGCATCGGTGGCGGCGCATGTCAAGACCGCGAACCCCGTCATAAAGGGCATTCATGCGCAAAATCCTAGGCGGATTGGTCGCGGCGGGGTTGGCGTTGAAGCTTGCGTCGGTGGCGCTGGGGCAAGGCGCGGATGCGCCCCTGCCGGTCGAAGAGATCGCGCCAGGCATCTATGTTCATCACGCAATTGTGTCGTTGATGACGCGAGAAAACGCGGGCGCCATCGCCAATGTCGGATTCATCGTCGGGCGCGCCGCGGTCGCGGTGATCGACACGGGCGGCAGCGTCGCCGAGGCGCGAAGGTTGCGGGCCGCCGTTCGGGCGGTCACGGACGAACCGATCCGCTACGTCATCGACACGCATGATCATCCCGATCACCTGTTCGGCAACGCGGCCTTTCTCGAGCAGGGAACGCAATTTGTCGGCCACGCCGCCCTGCCGGCCGCGATGGCGGCCCGCATGGATTATTATCGATCGGCCTTCCGCCGCTCGATGGGGGATGCGCTCATCGATGAGGTGCGATCGGTTCCCCCGACGCTTCTTGTCGAGAAGGAGATGGTGCTCGATCTCGGCTCGCGGCGCCTCGTCGTGCGGGCCTGGCCCGCCGCGCACACGGATACGGACCTCACCATCCTCGACGAGGAGACGGCGACGCTTTTCGCCGGCGATCTTCTCTTCGTCGAGCATGTGCCGGTGCTCGATGGGCGGCTCAAGGGATGGCTCGGCGTCATGGATGAGCTCGGCTCGATCCCGGCGAAACGCGCCGTTCCCGGCCATGGGCCGGCCTCCGTCGCGTGGCCGCAAGCCTTGGGAGCGCAGCGCCGCTACCTCGAGCGGCTGGCGCGGGACGTGCGCGCCGAGATCGCCAAGGGGACGCCGCTCGCGCAGGCGTTGAAAACCATCGCGACCTCGGAGAAGGATGAATGGAAGCTGTTCGACGAATATAATCAGAGGAACGCGACGGCCGCCTATCAAGAGCTTGAATGGGAATAGCGGCGCTCGACGCGCCGTCGAGGCAAATGCTCGAAGGCCGACGCGCCGAGCCCGGTCAAAAAGTCGCCTTCACGCCCATTTGCACGCTGAGCGGAGGGCCGAGGCTGAAGAAGCGCGGATTGGTCAGGTTGAGAAAGGGAACCGCGGCCGGATTGCCGAGAATGCCGAAGGTCTTGTAGCGCGTGTCGAAGGCATTCCCGACAAGCGCATAGACCTGCGCATGTTCCCAAAGCTGATAGGAAGCGCGGAAGTTGGCGACGGCGTAACCCGGCACCTCGCCGAGAAGATTTATCTGATCGCCGCTCAGAAACTGCCCGCTCGCCAGCACGACGTCGCCGCCGAGCGTGAGCTTGTCGCTGACGCGATAATCGATGCCGAGAGTGAGCTTGTGGCGCGGCAACGACGGGATGCGATCGCCCGGGTGCACGAAGATGTTGCCGTTGGCGTCAGCGAAGGGATTGAAGGGCGACGCGAGCTTCACGTCGCTGAGGAAGGTCGCATCGAGAAAGCTGTAGCGCGCAAAGGCCGACCAGCGCTCATCGGTGTATTTCAGGGCGAGTTCCACACCTTGCCGGCGCGTGCGGCCGATATTCTCGAAAAAGCCGAGGCCGGTGATGTCGCTCGGCACGTTCAAGATATCGTGAGCATTGGTGGCGCGAAAGGCACCCGCGCTCCAATCGAAGCGCCCGGGAAGGGAGGCGAGCGTGAACTTGCCGCGCAAACCGGCCTCGAAGCTCTGCGAGACGACTTGGCGTAGATGCGGGTCGGACACGACGAAATTGTCGATGAGGCAAGGGTGAGCCGGGTCGGCGCAGCCGAGCTCGAGCGGCGTCGGGGCGCGGTTCGCTTCCGAATAGCCGCCGTAGAGCGTAATGTCCGGCGTCAGCTTGAAGGTAGCGCCGAGCACCGGATTGAGGTGCGTGTAGGTGTTGTCGCCGTTGAGCGCCGTGCCGAGGCGATCACGCAACGAGATGTTGGCGAGATTGTAGCGCGCCCCCGCCGTGACGGTGAGCCGGTCGGTCACGTCGAAGGCGTCGAGCGCATAAAGCCCGTAATACGCATTGGTGGCGCGAAGGCTGACCGGCGCATCATCGCCCGCCGGCACATCGATGATGGTGCCGAAGCCTGCGACCGTGAGATCGGGCTGGATGACGCCAAGCTCAGCGCTGCCGAGAAAGCTCGTGACTGCATGATCGACGCTTGCGCCGACAATGAAGCGGTTGTCGAAGCCGGCGATCTTTTGCGTGCTCGTCGCCTGCAAGGAAGCGCCCTCGCCGAGAGACGAAGTGTGCGTGCGATCGATTTCTCCCGCAACGCCGCCGTTCAGCGTGTCGGGAACGAGATTGCCGTTGCCATCGGTGAGGAGCGTCTGCGGGTCGCCGAAGCACAAAAGGCCCGGATTCACCGCGGGGTCGCAAGCTTGGGCTTGTGAGGGGTTGCCGTCATTGTGCTGTTGGCGGAAGGAGCGCACATAGGCGTTGCCCTCGAGCTTCAGCGTATCCGTCACATCGACCTTGCCGCTCAGATTCGCCATCCAGGCGTCGTTATGCGTGTCCTGCGGGCCGGTGTAGACGGCGGCGTCGCGGATCGCGAGGAGCTCGACGGGCGTCGGGCCGAGATTGCCTAGATGCGAGGAGCCCTGGCTGAGGCTGAGATGAAACTCGGCAGCCTCCGCCCTGTAGCCGAGGTCGGCGTAGAAGCGGCGGATCTGCGAGCGCGAATAATCCCGCCACCCCGCGTCATTGATGCCTTCGCTGGCGACGTAGAGGGAAAAATTGCCGGCCTGCTTTCCGTATTGGAAGGACGCAAGCCGGCGCCCGTAGCTGCCGATCTGCAAATTCGCCTCACCTCCCTGGTAGGTGAAGCCGTTTTTCATGGTGAGCAAGATAGCGCCGCCGAGCGCGTTGAGGCCGAAGGAGGGGTTGTTCGAGATGAGCTGCGTCTGATCGATGGCATTCGTCGGGATCAGCTCCCAATTCACGATGTCGCCGAAGGCTTCGTTGATGCGGACACCGTTCTGATAGACGGCGAGGCCTTCGGGCGTGCCGCTCACGGGCGAAGCATCAAAGCCCCGATAATTGACATCGGGCTGAAATTCATTGCCCGTGACGCTGTTCACCGACACGCTCGACAGCTCGCGGTTGAGCGTGTTGGCAACGGTCGCGCCGCCGGTTCGGGCGATGTCTTCGCCTGAAATGGAGCGCACAGCGGCCGGCACCTTGTCGGCGCCGACGGTGGCCGAGCCCGTCGGCGCCGTCGCCACGACTTCGATCTCGGGCAGCGCGACGGCGCCGCCCGATTGGACCGGCGCATCTTGCGCATAGGCTGGCTCGAACAGGCGAACAGGGCCGAGAAGCTCGCTCAAGCCTGGGATTTCGGCGACGCTGGCCAAGAGAAGACCGGCTAACAGGGCGGGACAAGGAAGGAAGGCCGACAGGGCGGCTGCGGCCAAAAGCCGTTTCATCGATGCTCTCCGACGCGACCTTCTCCCTCCTTGCCATGGGAGCCGATCCGATAGCGAAATCTCAAAAGCCTGCCGATTATGCGCAGGACGAAGCGCGAGGCTACGGAAAAATTTCCCGCAATGCTATGAGGGAAAGTTCGGCGAGCCCGAAGGACGGGGTTGGAAACATGAAATTCATCGCCTTTCCTGCGCCGCCGTGAAATTGGATTTTGTCTTGCGTGAAGCCCAATCGAGGCCTTCCCTAACGACATGAACGAGGCTGAGCTCAACGCTGCCGATCGGGTCCCGCAAGGGGGCGACGCGCCCCCGCTTTGGGACGAGAGAGATTCAGCGTCCCTCGAAGCCGGCGGGACGACGCGCTCGCAGACCGCGCTCCCATCGTCCGGTGAGGCGCCGGCCTCGAGCTCTCCTTCCGTGCCGATGCGCGTTCGCGCCTTCTCCCCTCGCGCAAGCGAGGGCGACCTGCTCGCCGCCGCGGCCTCGCTCGCGGCCCATGCGCTCGTGATTGCAAGCCTGCTCTTCTACGCGCCCTGGGACGGCAAGGGCTCGCTTCAGGACGAGGACGAGATCTCGGTCGAGATCGTCGATAGCTTGCCACAGCCCGCCCCTTCCCCGGAGCCGGCGGCGAGCACGGAGCAGGCACAGCCGGCAGCTCCGGAGGCGAAGGCGAGCGACCCCGCGCCTGCGCCCGTGCCGCCCACCGTGAGCGAGACGCCAGCCCCGCAGGTTCCCCCGGCTGAGGCGAGCCCGCCGCCGGTTCCTCCCGTCGAGGCGCAAACGCCGCCTCCGACCCCGGCGCCGATCGAGGCCGCGCCACCCCCTCCCGAGCCTCCGGTTCGGCAGGCGGAGCCCGAGAAGATCATGCCGCCGGCCGAGGACCTCGCGCGGCGCGAACGCGCGGAACGCCTCGAAAAGGAGAAGCGCGAGGAGGCGGAAAGGGCCGTCCGGGAACGGGCCTCGCGAGCCGCGGAAAACGCGAAGCGGCAAGAGGCGCAGCGGCAAGAGGCGCAGCGGCAAGAGGCGCAGCGCAAGCCGCACAACGTCAAGAGGTCGAGCGTCAAGCGCAGGCGAAGGCCGCCGAGGCCGCGGCCAATGCTGCCGCCGTTTCCGCGTATCGCAGCAGCGTGATCGGCCATCTCGCGAGCTTCAAACGCTACCCGCCGGCGGCACGCGCCCGCGGCGCGCAGGGAAATCCCTCCGTCTCCTTCTCGATCGACGGTTCTGGGCGCGTCGTCAGCGTGTCGTTGACGCGCGCCAGCGGAGACCCGGACATCGATGCCGAGATCGTGGCGATGGTGCACCGGGCCTCCCCCTTTCCCGCTCCCCCGCCCGGCGCGCCGCATGTCTTTTCGGCGGCCGTGAATTTCCGGCTTCAATAGCCGTCATCGTCACGCGAAGCCTGAGCGTCTCGGCGGCGTTGCCGCTTCGCCATGCCTTATTCGCCATGCATCATTCGTGAGTTGCCATGCGTCACGCGAAGGCATGGCCCGGCGAAAGCGAACGTTGTTGTGCGATAAGGGCCTGCCGCCACGAGGCAAAGGCGACTGTCGAAATCTTCCTTTCTTGAAAGAAGTCATGCCGTCCCGAATACCCCGCACGCGGCGCCCGCTCGTCGTCGCCTCGCTCATGCTTGCGACTTTCATGGCGGCGATCGAAGCGACCATCGTGGCAACCGCGATGCCGCGCATCGTCGGCGAGCTCGGCGGCTTTGCGCTTTATAGCTGGGTTTTTGCGGCCTTTCTTTTGGCGCAAACCACGACGACGGTGATCTACGGCAAGCTCGCCGACATGTTCGGTCGCAAGCCCAGCCTGATCCTCGGCATCTCGCTTTTCCTTTTCGGATCGTTGCTCTGCGGCCTTGCCTGGTCGATGCCGTCGCTCATCTTCTTCCGTTTGCTCCAAGGCCTCGGCGCCGGCGCCATCCAGCCGATCACCTCGACCGTGGTGGGCGACCTCTACAAGCTCGAGGAACGCGGCAAGGCGCAGGGGTTGATCTCGAGCGTTTGGGCAACCTCCGCGGTCGTGGGTCCGCTTGCCGGCGGCATCATCGTCGACAACCTCTCCTGGGCTTGGATCTTCTGGATCAACATCCCGATCGGCTTCATCGCCATCGCGGGCTTCACCTTGTTTCTGAAGGAGACGGTGGAGCACAAGAAGAGGAACATCGACTATCTCGGCGCCGCTCTCTTCTCGGTCGCCATCGTCTCCTTGCTCACGCTCTTGACCGAGACGAAAGCCGCGAGCTCGACGCTTCTCGGGCTTGGCCTCGTCTGTGTCGTGAGCGCCTTCCTGTTCCTGCGCCAGGAAGGGCGCGCGGCCGAGCCGATGATCTCGCTTCGGCTCTGGAGCCGGCGCCTGATCGCAAGTTGCAACATGGCGACGCTGCTTGCCGGCATGACGCTGATCGGGCTCACCACCGTGCTGCCGCTTTATGTGCAGGGCGTGCTCGGGCGCTCCCCCGTCGTCGCGGGCTTCACCTTGACCGCCCTCGTCGTCGGCTGGCCCTTGGCGGTGAGCCTCTCGGGCCGATTCTTCCGCCGCTTCAGCATCCGCAACACCTTGCGGGGCGGCGGCCTCTTGTTTCCGCTCGGCGCGACCTTGCTTTTGCTGCTGACCCCGCAAAGCTCGCCGCTGCTCGCGGCCGTCGGCTCCTTCCTCATGGGATTCGGCATGGGTCTGTTGAGCATCACCTCGATCGTCCTCATCCAGGACAGCGTCGAATGGTCGATGCGCGGCAGCGCCACCGCGTCGAACATCTTCGCCCGCAGCCTCGGCAACACGCTGGGCGCAACGGTGCTCGGCGCCATTCTCAACATCGGCATCGCCCGCTTCGCCACCGGCTCGGCCGCAAGCCGCGTTCATGACGTGCTGGAGAGCCCGTCAGGCTTGTCGGCGGCGGCAGCCGACCCCATGGTGCAGGACGTCCTCGCGCGTGCGCTTCACCTCACCTATTGGGGCGTGCTGACGCTCGCGCTCCTGGCCTCCGCCATGAGCTGGCTCATCCCGATCGAGCGGCGCTCGGGCAAGCGTAGCGTTCGTAGCTGATCTTGCTTTTCTGCAAGCGCTTTCCTCGGCTTGCCCACGAGGCGCATTTGGAACCAATCGCGCGCGCGTGCGTAGGCCATCGGTGCAACAAGCAAACAAAGTATCCCGATGAAAATCGCCCAGATCGCCCCCTTGATGGAAAGCGTCCCCCCCAAGCTCTATGGCGGCACCGAGCGCGTCGTCTCCTATCTTTGCGAAGAGCTCGTTCGGCAAGGGCATGAGGTAACGCTCTTTGCGAGCGGGGACAGCATCACCAAGGCAGAGCTCGTGCCTTGCGGTCACATGGCCATCCGGCTGAACCCGCGCGTGCGCGATCACGTGCCTTATTACATGATGATGCTCGACGAGGTGCGCCGGCGCGCACTTTCTTTCGACGTGCTTCATTTCCACATCGATGCCTTTCAGCTGCCGCTCTTCAGCGCCATGGCGGAACGGACGGTGTCCACCTTGCATGGGCGCCAGGACCTGCCCGATCTGCCGCCGCTCTACCGCGCCTTCCCGAACATGCCCTTCGTCTCGATCTCGAACGCGCAGCGCGAACCAATACCGGAGGCGAATTTCGTCGGCACCGTCTATCACGGCCTGCCGCTCGACTTGCACGCGCCGAATTACGATCCGCGCGGCGGATACGTCGCTTTCCTCGGCCGCATCTCGCCCGAGAAAGGCCCAGATCGTGCGATAGCGATTGCACGTTCGCTCGGCTTGCCGCTCAAGATCGCGGCCAAGATCGACAAGGTGGATGAAGCCTATTTTCGCGAGGTTGTCGCACCTTTGCTCAACCAACCCGGCGTTGAATTCATCGGCGAGATCGACGAGCGCGGCAAGGCGCAGTTCCTCGGGAACGCGCGCGCCCTGATCTTCCCGATCGATTGGCCGGAGCCCTTCGGCCTCGTGATGATAGAGGCGATGGCTTGCGGCACGCCCGTCCTCGGTTTCCGTTGCGGCTCGGTCGCCGAGATTATCGATGACCACGTCACGGGCCGGATCGTTTCGGGGCTCGAAGAGGCGAGCTGGGCGCTGCGCGACGTGATCGCGCTCGACCGCCGTTCGGTGCGTCGGCGCTTCGAGGAGCGTTTCTCGGCCACCCGGATGGCCGATGACTATCTCGCGGTCTATCGCTCGATGCTCGCCAAGATCCCGAGCTTCGCAGCCGAAGGCGCGCCGCGCGCCAATGTCATTCCGCTGACACGCAAGAGCGCCAGCGAGCGCCATGCGGGCTGAGGCACCGCGCGCGCAAACCGAGCCCGTCGCTCCCGCCGTCGATGCGCTGGCGGAAGCGCCTTTCTATATCCCGTCCACCAGCCCTTCGGCGCGGCCGCGGCGCACGCTCAAGCACGCCGACACCTTCGCCATTTTCGACAGCCATGGCGACATGGGCGCTTCCGCGGGCGGACCCGACGGCTTGTTCGATCACGATACGCGCTTCCTTTCGCGCCTCGAGCTCCTGATCGGCGGCGCGCAGCCCCTGCTTCTTGGCTCGAGCGTGCGTGACGACAACGTGATGCTCTCCGTCGACCTCACCAATGCCGACATTTTCGAAGGCGGCCATATCGTGTTGCCGCGTGACACCATCCATGTGGTGCGCACCGTGTATCTATGGCGCGGCGTCGCCTACCAAAGGATCGCGGTCTCGAACCACGGCGACTCGTTCCTTTCCTTCACCCTCACCTTGCTGTTCGGCAATGACTTCGCCGACATCTTCGAGGTGCGCGGCCAGCTTCGCCCCAAGCGCGGCGAGGCACGCGATGAGCTTCGCGGCGACAACGGCGTCACGCTTGTCTATCGAGGCTTGGACGCAGCGGAGCGGCGCACGGAGCTTACATTCGAGCCCGCGCCGGCCCGGCGCTCGACGAGCACTGCAACTTATGAGCTCCGCCTGGCGGCGGGCCGGTCCGTCTCCTTGTTCTTCACCGTGGAATGCCACGGCGCTCACTTGCCGAAGCGAGTGGGCTTCTTCAAAGGGCTGAAAGCCGCGAACCGCGAGCGCAAGGCGGGCGCCGCCACCACCATCGAGACGTCGAACGAAGTCCTGAACGAGGCGCTGCGCCGCGCCATGGCCGATCTGCACATGCTGACGACGAGGACGCCGGAGGGCCCCTACCCTTACGCCGGCACGCCTTGGTTCTCGACCACCTTCGGGCGCGACGGGCTCATCACCGCCTTGCAGATGCTGTGGCTCGACCCCTCGGTCGCCAAAGGGGTGCTGTTGCGGCTTGCCGCTTATCAGGCGAGCACGACGGATGACGTCTCGGACGCCCAGCCCGGCAAGATCCTGCACGAGATGCGCGGCGGCGAAATGGCCGCGCTCAAGGAAGTGCCCTTCGGGCTTTACTATGGATCCGTCGATTCGACGCCGCTCTTCGTGCTCCTCGCCGGGCTCTACACGGAACGCACCGGCGACGAGGCCACGCTTCGGCGTCTGTGGCCTGCCATCAAGCGCGCGCTCGCTTGGATGGACACGCAAGGGGATGCGGATGGCGACGGCTTCCTCGAATACGGCGAGAAGGGGACGCACAGCCTGAAGACCGGCCTTCAGCATCAAGGCTGGAAGGATTCCTTCGATGCCGTCTTCCACGCCGACGGACGCCTGGCGCAAGGGCCGATCGCTCTCGCGGAAGTGCAAGGCTACGCCTACGCGGCCAAGCGCGTCGCAGCCCTCTGCGCGCGCCGCCTCGGCGAGGCCGATCTCGCCGATGAGCTCGAAAACTCGGCGAGCGCGCTGGCGGAGCGCTTCGATGAATATTTCTGGTCCGACAAGATCGGCCTTTATGTGCTCGGGCTCGACGGCGAAAAGACGCCCTTGCAAGTGCGCGCATCGAATGCGGGCCATCTTTTGTGGACAGGGATCGCGCGCCCCGAGCGCGCCAGAAAGGTCGCCGACGCCATGGTCTCGCCGGCCTTCTTCTCGGGTTGGGGCGTAAGAACAGTGGCGAAGGGCGAGGCGCGCTACAACCCCATGTCCTACCACAACGGCTCCGTCTGGCCCCATGACAACTCGCTCATCGCCTGGGGCCTCGCGCGCTACGGGCTGACGAGCCAGGCGCAGCGCATCTTCGAAGCGAACTTCGCGGCGGCGAGCTATATGGATTTGCGCCGCTTGCCGGAATTGTTCTGCGGCTTTCGGCGACGACGTGGCGGTGGCCCGACCCTCTACCCCGTCGCCTGCACGCCGCAAGCTTGGGCAAGCGGAGCGCTGTTCCTCATGATCCAGGCTTCGCTCGGGCTCGAATTCGACCCTGCTGCGAAGGAGATCCGTTTCCGAAACCCGACCTTGCCGGCTTTCGTCGATCAGATCGTGCTCCGTCGGGCCGGCTTCGCGGGAGCCGAGGTCGACGTGGCGTTGAGCCGAATAGCGGGCCACGTGTCATTACGCGTGTTACGCGATACGGGCCAAGCAAAGGTGACGATGATTCTCGCGGATCGTCCGCCATGAGTTGAAGATACCGGAAAGCGCAGGCAAGGCCGGCCCTGGAGCAGGACGCCTTTGGCCAAGACGGCTTCGCGGTGCGAAAAAAGGCGCTCCGAGCCAATCCGCCGAGGAGAGCTGGAGCGCCAGTGGCTTCTGCCAATCCGTCTGGAGGGGCTAGGACTGGCCCATCTCAACCCCGCGCAAGCCGAAATGTTCCCCTCGGGAATGGGTCCGGACCGGGTGCCCATTGGGTGGCCTCACGCCAATGTGGTTTCCTTCGGCACGGCGCTCCCTTCGCGCAGAGCCTGGGCAAGCCGCAAGGCGGTGTTGACGAGCGCGACGTGGCTGAAGGCCTGGGGAAAATTGCCGAGCATGCGCCTGGCGCGCGGATCATATTCCTCCGCCAGGAGGCCGACATCGTTGCAAAGCCCGATCAACCGGTCGAAAAGCTCTTTTGCCTCCTCGAGGCGCCCAAGCAGCACGAGATTGTCGGCGTACCAGAAGCTGCACGGGAGGAAGGCCCCTTCGCCGACCGGCAACCCGTCCTTGGTTTCCTCGGTCCGGTAGCGAAGCACCAGCCCGTCGGCCATGAGCTCGCGCTCGATAGCCGCGACCGTGCCGCGCACACGCTCGTCTTGCGGCGGCAAGAAGCCGACGACCGGAATGCGCAACAAGCTCGCGTCGAGCGTCTTCGACCCATAGGCCTGGACGAAGCTGCCGAGCTCCCGGTCGAAGCCTTGCTCGCAGACTTGCGCATGGATGGCGTCGCGAATTTTTCGCCATTCGGCGTAAGGGGCTTTCCGCTCGCGCGCTTCGCCGCGCTTGATCGTGCGGTCGAAGGCGAGCCAGGCCATCACCTTCGAATGCACAAATTGCTGGCGAGGGCCGCGCACCTCCCAAATGCCCTCGTCCGGGCCCTCCCAGATCTCGGCGAGATGGCTCATCAAGGAAAGCGTGTGCTCCCAGCCTCCCTCGACCGAGGGGAGATCGCGCAGCTTTGCCTGATACATCGCGTCGGCGACCTCGCCGAAAATATCGAGCTGCAATTGATTCGACGCCGCGTTGCCGATGCGCACCGGGCGCGAATTTTGATAGCCCGAAAGCCATTCGAGCTCGATCTCCGGAATAAGGCGCTCGCCCCCGATCCCGTAAAGGATTTGCGTCTGCTCGGGGTTGCCGGCGACGGCGCGCGCGAGCCAGCCTCGCCAAGCAAGGGCTTCCTCGACGTAGCCCGCGTCCATGAGAGCGACAAGGCAAAAGGTCGAATCGCGCAGCCAGCAAAAGCGATAGTCCCAATTGCGCACGCCGCCGATGTTCTCCGGCAGCGAGGTGGTTGGCGCGGCGACGATGCCGCCTGTCGGAAGATAGGTCAGCGCCTTGAGCGTCGCGAGCGAGCGGCGCACCGCTCCAGGAGACGGGCCGTCATAGCGGCACTTCTCGGCCCAGCCGGCCCAAAAGCGATTTGTTTCGCTGAGCGCGATCTTGGGGTCGACCGGCCGCGGATCGATTTCATGCGAGCGCCCCCAGGCGAGCGCGAAGGCGACGCATTGGCCTTCCTTGGCGACAAAATCGGAGACGGTTCGCTGATCCTCGCCGCGCGTCGCGACATCGGCGCGCAAGATCAAGGTGTCTGGCCCGGCGACGGCGCGCAGATCATGCCAGCCGGTCCGCGTCACCCAAGGAACCGTGCGCCCATATTCAAAACGGATGGCGAGCTCCATGCGCATCTCAACTTCGCCGGCGAGGCCTTCAACCAAACGCACGATTTGCGGGCCTTCCGTTCCGGTCGGCATGAAATCGACGACTCGCACCTTCCCCTTTGCGGTCCTGTGCTCGGTCTCGAGGACGAGGCTGTCGCCACGATAGGCGCGCGTGATCTTCGCTTGCGGATCGCGTGTCCCGACGCGCCAATATCCGTGCTCCTCTCCGCCGAGAAGCTTGGCAAAGCAGGCCGGGGAATCGAAGCGCGGCAGGCACAGCCATTCGATTGCGCCGTCGCGCGCCACGAGAGCTGCGGTGCGGCAATCGCCGATCATCGCGTAGTCCTCGATGGGATGGCTCATGCTTCAGCACCCTTCAATCGTCGAGAAAAAGCTGGAGGAAACCACAAACGAAGCCGCTTGGGAGAGTGAAAGGGCGAAGATCCGCCAGGAATGCCCTCCCGCCGAACCTCGCCATCTCTTTGAAACGCGGTAGCTTTCCATCTGGTTGCCGGCGAAAGAGGAACCGTGAACCTTGCACAAGCGTTCATCTCGGCAGCCCGGTCTTGTGGTTGCGCGACAGGCTTCCCGTTGGCCGATGAAGCTTAGAAGAAGGAAGAGGGAGGCGCAAAATGGGCACCCTTGCGAGCGGACGACTTTTGATCCTTGTTGGAATTTTCGCCGCGTCCACGGTGTGGGTCGACGGAACGCGGGCGGAAGATTCGCCGCTGCCGCCGAATACCCTTCCCTGCGATGCCTTCACCAAGAAGAGCGATGGCACCTGGTTCGCCACGAGGCCGGTCACCTTCGATGTCGGCAATGCCAAGAACCTGAATTTGGACGGTGGCGCCATCACGCCGAAATCGCAAGTCCTCGGCGGCGTCGACCTCTATGTCCTGCTCGACGCGAAATGCGGCAAGACGCCCGCGTGAAAATTGCGGCGGAGCTCATTTCCGGCCGGAATGATGTGAGCCGTCACGATCGAACCGGGAGCGCAGCTCGCCCTTAGCGGCTTCGAGCTTTTTCTTTTGGGTGGCGGAGAGGTTCTTGCCGGCCCGGTTGATGTAGAAGGTCAGCATCGACATTGCCGAGCGGAAAGGATCGGCCTTGCGCCGCTTGCTGGCGCGCGCCGAGCTTTCCAGCGAGGACGCGATCTTTTTCGGATCGCTCAACTTGAACACATCCTTTTCAAGATCGAGCGCATCGCTATGCGCCGTCACTTCGCCCGACCATTTGCGCTTTCCCTTGGCCATCGCGCATCTCCACGCCGGAGGTGATGCACGTTCAATGCAATGGAACCCGGCATGTTCCGCGTGGGAACCGCAGAGCGGATGATCGATTTTCCCATCGATCATTTTTTAAGAGCGGGAGGCGCGATGCCGCAGACCCTCACCACCGCCGATGTCGCAATGCGAATTGCACTGGCCGTCGCCGCAGGCCTCCTCATCGGTTTCAACAGAAGCGCCCATGAGCACCCTGCCGGCTTGCGCACCACCTTGCTCGTCTGCGTCGCGGCCGCCGTCGCCATGATCCAGGCCAATATTCTCTTGGCCACCACGCAGAACCAGGAAGGTCACACGATCACGCTCGATCTGATGCGGTTGCCGCTCGGCATTCTCACGGGTGTGGGCTTCATCGGAGGCGGCGTCATTCTGCGCCGCGATGGCCTCGTCGAAGGGGTGACGACGGCGGCGACGCTGTGGCTGGTCACCGTGATCGGACTCTGCTTCGGCGGCGGTCAAAACGGGCTTGGCGCGGCCGCGACCGTGATCGGCTTTCTCACGCTCTGGGCCTTGAAGTGGGCCGAGCCTCTCATGCTTCGCACGCGTCACGGCGCTCTCACGCTCGAGACCACGGCGGAAGGACCTGATCAAGCCACCGTCGAGGCGCTCGTGCGGGGTGCGGGATTCGCCGTCGACTTGAGGACGATTTCGAAAAAGCCGCAAGAGGGCACACTGAAATGCAGGCTGCGGCTCCATTACGTCTTGTCCCACCAGCGTGACAGGCCCCGAGCGCTTCTGGAAGAATTTTCGCGCCTACCAGGTGTGACTTGCGCCGAATGGGACGACTCGAACTTGCGCTAAGCCGGCGCCGCCCTTCGTCCGAGATCGACACGGCGCAAGAGGAAAGCCACGGGGACAAGGAGGGCCGCAAGGCCGGCGAGCGCGGCGAAGACGTCGATATAGGAAAGATAGGCCGCCTGATTCGTGAGCGTCTCGCCCACCCAGGCGACGGCGCGGGACCGCGCGTCGGGACCCGCCGCGCCATGTGCCGCAAAATAGCTGCCCGCCTCGCTGAGCGTTTGCCGATAGGCGAGCGAGGACGCCGAGAGATGTTCGGCGAGCCGCGCCTGGTGAAATTGTTCGCGCCTCGCCAGCAGTGTTTGCGCCATCGAGACCCCGATGCTTCCGCCCAGATTGCGCGCCACATTGATGAGGGCGGAGGCCTGGCTCGATTTCTCGGGCGCAAGGCCGACGTAGGAATAGCTGGTGATCGTCAGGAACAACACCGGGATGGCCGCCATCTGAAGGACGCGGGCAAGCGCGAACCAGCCGAAATTCGCGTGGGGCGTGAGCGCGGTGAAATGGTACATCGCGACCGCGATCGTCATCATCGCGCCCGCCATCAGATATCGTGGCTGGACGTGGCCGCTCACGCTGCCGGCAATCACCATCATCACCAGCGCCGCGAAGCCGCCCGGCATGAGCGCCAGTCCCGCGAGCGTCGCCGTGTAACCGAAGTTCTCCTGCAGAAGCTGCGGCATGAATTGCGTCGAGCTGAACAAGATCACGCCGACGCTCAGCATCACGAACCAGGACGTGCCGAACTGGCGATGACCGATCAGGCGAATGTCGACGATCGGCTCCTTACGCGTAAGTTCCCAGGGCACAAACAAGAGGAAGGCGAGGCCCGAAAGGCTCGCGGCGGCGATAATGAAGCTCGAGTTGAACCAATCATCCTCTTGCCCCTTGTCGAGTACGATCTCGAGGCAGCCGAGCCAAAGCGCGACGAGCAGGAAGCCGATCCAGTCGATCTTGAGGCCGCCCCGCCATTGCGCGGCGCGCTCTCGGCGCAAGATCTCCGGCTCGTCGACGAAGAGCCCGACAAGCGCCAGCGAAAGCAGGCCCATCGGCACGTTGATGAAGAAGATCCAATGCCAGGAGATGTTGTCGGTGATCGCGCCCCCGATCGTTGGCCCGAGTGCCGGCGCGACGATGACGGTCACGCCATAGAGCGCGAAAGCTTGCGCGCGCTTCGAGGGCGGAAAGGTGTCGGCGAGCATCGATTGCTCGCTCGGCGCGAGGCCGCCGCCGCCGAGCCCTTGGAACACGCGGGCCGCGATCAGGAAGGTGAGATTGGGCGCGAGACCGCAGGCGAGTGAGCTCACGGTAAATATCGCGACGCAAAGCATGTAAAAGCGCTTGCGGCCGACGACGCCGGAAAGCCAGCCGCTTACCGGAAGGATGATGGCATTGGAGACGAGATAGCTGGTGATGACCCAGGTGCTCTCATCGATGCTGGCCGAAAGCGATCCCGCGATGTGACGCAGCGCCACGTTGGTGATCGAGGTGTCGAGCACCTCCATGAAGGTCGCGATCGACAAGATGGCGGCGATGAGCCAAGGGTTTCGGGCGCCAGCGGCGGAGCGTTGCTTCGTCCAGCCGGCAGTCGGGATCGTTGCGACTCATCTCACCTTGACCGAAGGCACGACCGACATGCCGGGGCCGAGCTCCACCTCGGGCTGCCTGTCGAAGACGATCTTCACAGGCACGCGCTGCACGACCTTCACGTAATTGCCGGTGGCGTTCTCCGCGGGCAGCAGGCTGAACGCCGTGCCGCTTCCTGCCTGGATGCTGTCCACGTGACCGGAAAAGCTGCGGCCAAATGCATCGATCTCGATCTTCGTCCTCTGACCGGGACGCATCGAGGCGAGCTGCGTCTCCTTGAAGTTCGCCGTCACCCAAAGATCGAGCGGCACGAGCATCATCAAGGTCTGGCCGGGCACCGCATAAGCGCCCGCGGCCGCCGTCAGCTTGGTGACGCGGCCCGCGACCGACGCGGTGAGCGTCGCCCGCGAGAGATTGGCGTTCGCCTGCTCGAGCTGCGCCTGCGCCTGCTTGAGCTGGCCCTCACCAGTCCTGCGTTGCGCGCGAAGGACGTTGATCTGCTTTTCGGCTTCCGAATGCGCCGCCTCGGCCGCGGCGTAGGCGGACTCCTTCTGGCGAAGATCGCTCGCCGCTTGCTGGGCCTGCTGCACGGTGCCAGCCCCCTTGGCGACGAGATCCTGAGAACGCGCATTTTCTTGCTTCGAGAAGGTGAGCGCGGCCTCCGCCTGGGTTGCCTGCTTCGCGGTCTCCTCGATGCGGGCTTGCTGCTGCTCGAGCTGAGCGTCCGTGTTGCCGATCGCGGCTTGCGCTTCGTCAACCTGGGCCTCCGCCTGGCCGACCGCGGCGCGATAATCGCGATCATCGAGGCGCGCGAGAACCGCGCCTGGCTGCACGAGTTCGTTGTCCGTGACCGGAACCGCGATGAGCGCCCCGGCCACTTGCGCGCTCACCGCCACGGGTCGTCCGTCGATGAAGGCATCGTCGGTGGCCTCGTAATGCCGCGCGCCGAGCCACCAGATGACGGCTCCCACCACGGCGGCGAGTGCCAGGAGGGCAACGAGGCCCGCCCCAAGCCTGTGCCGACGGATCAGGTCTTTGAGGCCACTTCCACTTTCAGGCTCGGGCTTGTCCGAACCGCGCTGCGCGGAGGAAGGCCGGTTCCGCTCCCGGCTTTCGATGGGGCGCTCCCCCCGTGCGCGATCCCCGTCCCGGCCCTTCCCGTCGCGTCCACGCGGTGGCTTTTCGTCCAAAGCCGCGGCGCCTTGCGAGCTCGCCTCCTCGGCGGACCTGCCGCGTGCATTCACGTCGCGCGCATTTTCCGATTCCATCAGGGCCTTAGGCTCCAAACCGCGTGCGCAAATTCGTCCGGTCGGTAAAAAATAACATTATATCAATTCCTTACCGTCAACCGCCGGTCTCGGCTTGTCCCCTGAAGGGCGAACCGCCTGGCGCGCCATTGGTTCCCCCGAAAGAGCGCCGCGCCGCCAGCGGGGAGCCCGCGCTTTCGCCACATTGGGCGTGCAACGCTTCCTTAATTGTATTTTGGTGATTCGAAGGCAGAGCGGAGCTTCATCTCATGGCTAATTTCCAGTCGAATTCAGGAAATGATGGCGCCAATACCATCGCGGCACTTGGCCTTCGCTGGGCAGCTTTGCGGGGAATGCTTGGCTCTCCGCTCATCAATGCCGAAGATCAGAAACCGTTGCGTGACGAATTGCTTCAAGAACTTCAATCGATTGGTCACGCGATGTCGGATATTGCCGCGCGTAACAGCGTCGAGCTCTGCGCCAAGATCGATGTCGTCAGCGAAGAGCTGAAGAAAATGATGGGTGATGAGGATGAGCCCGCCCAGAATCTGCTCGCCAGCATTCGCAAGGACGTGCTTGCCTTGACACCCCGTGCCGTCTCGGAGAGATCGAGCGTGCAACTCGTTCGGGGCCACGCCCCTCATCGTGGCGTGGAAACCTCGGCCCCCACGGAAGGGATGCGTGTCGGCGAGGCGGCGAAGAGCCCGTGACCGGATGGGGTATCGATTGCCGGGACGCGGGCCGAGCGCTCAAGGAGCGAAAAAGCATCATGGTCATTTGTTCGCACGTTAGCCAGCGCGGTCGCAGCATCGCTCTTCTTTTCGCCCTCGGCCTCGCGCTTCAGGCGTGCGTCACGGCCCGGCCCGGCCCGGCCCCGGCGCCGGTGGTCGATCTGAAAGCACGCTCGGATGAGGCTCAGGCCGCTTGCCGCGCGAAACCTCTCGTGAACTATGTGGCGCGCGCGAAGTGCCTGAACGACGCGGCGCTGATCGCGGCGCCGACGGTCGAAAATCCGGATCTCTTCCGTCGTGCCTTGAACGCGCGCATCGAGATCGCGACGCGGGTCGACAAGAAGGAGATCACGCCGGAGGAAGGCGCGAGCCAATATGCCGATATCCAGGCGCGCCTCACTGAGGAAGGAAAAGCGCGGCTCGCCAATGGGGAGTAGGCGGTCGCGCGTCTTTCGCGCTTGATGGGCTTACGTCTGGGCCGGCTCTTCGTCCAGACGCGCGATGATGCCTTGAAGCTCGCGCTTCGGCGCCCGGTAGCGGGCCATGACCTCGGGATCATGGCCCGGAACGATGTGGGACGGCGAGGACGCGAGCTCGCGCAGGCGGCGGTAGCCGTCGAAGAGATCGCCCACGTGATAAACGATCGGGAAGACGCGACCTTCCTCACTGTTCGCGTAATAATGGCTCGCATCCGAAGCGAGCACCATCCAGCCGCGCCTGGTGAAGACGCGCACCACTTGTAGACCCGCCGAATGGCCGCCGACCGGGTGCAGCGTGAGGCCCGGAGCGAGTTCCGCGACCGTGTCGTGGAAGAGAACGCGGCCGCGATAGACCTCGCGGACGAGGCCGACCACATTGTCGACGTCGAAGGCCCCGTTCATGGCCGGATGGCTCATGTGACGCCCCGTAGCATAGGCCATCTCGCGGTCTTGAAGGTGGAAGGTCGCGGCCGGAAAGCGGCTGAAATTGCCGATGTGATCGTAATGCATATGCGTGATGATCACATCCTTGATGCTGCCGGCGTCCAGGCCGAGGAGGCTCAGGCTCTCGGCCGGGCAGCGCAGAAAATTGCGGCCTCGGCGCGCGGCGGTTTTCGCATCGAAGCCCGTGTCGATGACGAAAGTCCGCGACTTGCCAATGGCGACCCAGACGAAATAATCCATCCCGATCGGGCCGGCATGCGGATCGCCGCCGATGAAGACCTCATCGGCGCGCCGCTCCATGGTGGCATAGCGGATGGCGTAGATTTCGAATGGCTCGGGCGAGCTCACGGCCCGTCTCCCAGCGCGGCCTTGCCGCGCCACCGCCCCGGGGAACCGCCCTCGGTGCCCGCTTCAAGGACCTTAACGATGGCGGTGTGGTCTTGTGAGCCGCCGAGCTTGCTTTCGGCCTCGCTCCACAGCTCGGTGCACAGCCTCGTCAAGGGCGAAGCCTGACCGGTCGCGGCGGCGAGATCGGCGGCGACGCGCAAGTCCTTCGCCATGAGGCCAAGCGAAAAACCGGAGGCGAAGCTTCGCGACAAGATGTGCTGCTTGAACTTGTTCTCCGTGCTGTTGTTGCGGCCCGTCGAGGCGTTGAGGATGTCGACGATACGCTCGGGCGAAAGGCCGAAACGCTCACCGATGAGCAAGGCTTCTGTCGCGATCCAAAGGCCGCCTGCCGAAACCAGATTGTTGAGCGCCTTCATGGCGTGGCCGGTGCCCAAGGATCCGGTGAGGAAAACGTGCTTCGCCATGCATTCAAGGACGGGCCGGACCCGGGCGATCACGGCGTCTTCGCCACCGACCATCGTCGAGAGCGAGCCGTCCCTCGCGCGCGGCACGCCGCCCGAGACCGGGGCGTCGACGAGATCGATCCTCTCCGCGAGAAGGGCCGCGCCGAGCTCGCGCGTCCCGACGGGATCGGAAGAGCTCATGTCGATGACGACGCTTCCCGGCGAAAGGTTGCTGATGAGGCCGTCGCGACCGAGAGCGACCTCGCGCACCGCCTTGCCGTCGGGAAGCATGGTGATGACGGCCGACGCGGCGCCGGCAAGCACGGCAAGGGACGGCGCGACCGTTCCGCCATGCTCAGTCGCGACGCTCTTTGCCGCCGATGCGTCCTTGTCGAGAAGGTGCAGCTCGTAGCCGGCCGCGGCGAGCCTCGCCGCCATCGGGCGGCCCATGTTGCCGAGCCCGATGAAGCCGATCTTCGCGGGTGGAACGAGCGCAGTCATTTTTTCATTGGCTCGAGCTGCGCGAAGACCTCGCGCGCGCTGCGAAAGCTGTCGACGGCCGCGGGCACGCCGCAATAGACAGCGGTTTGCAGAAGCACCTCCCCGATCTCGGCCTTGCTCAAGCCATTGTTGAGCGCGCCCTTGACGTGAAGCTTCAACTCGTGCGGGCGGTTGAGCGCCGTCAGCATGGCGAGATTGATGATGCTGCGCGTCTTGCGGTCGAGCCCCGGCCGGTCCCACACGGCGCCCCAGCAATATTCGGTCACCAGTTCCTGCAAAGGACGCGAGAAATCGTCCGCCGACGCGATGGCGTTGTCGACATATTCGGCACCCAGGACCTCGCGACGGTTCTTGAGGCCCTTCTCATAGGTTTTGTTTGGCAAGATCGGCTTCCTTCTTCCTGGTCAACTCAAACGATGGGGTGCGAGCGGGGCGCGGCGCGAGCCTTGCGCGCGCTTGCGCCAAGCGGTTTTTGCCGAGGCCGAGCGCGGGCGCGCGCGGCCTGCAAGGATGTGCGCAATTCGCGAAAATAGCGGATGGGCTCTTCCTCGATCGTATGGCGCGCCGTCCCGGGGTAGTAGCGCTTCACCCATCGCGCCTTGCGCTGGATGGCGCCTTGCATTTCCTCGCGCGTCGGCAAGACGGCTTCGCCGGTCTCGATCGCGACGATCCACGGCGCCTGGCGCTCATAGGCCTGGTTCGCGGCGCCGTTGAGATTGAGAAGCCCCATGAAATAGAGGCCCGGCCAATCGGGCAGCACGATCCGGTTGTAGAGGTGGACGACATTGTCGCGCACCGAGAGGATCTCCGGCGGGAGAAAGGGGAAATCGATGAGATAGCCGGTGGCGGCGATGAGCGTGTCGAACTCATCGTGCGTGCCGTCGGTGAAATGGATCACCCTGCCATCGATATGCGCGATATCGTGCTTCACCTCGACGCGCCGATAAGCGATGTGCTGCACGATGGTGGCGTTGCTCAACGCATGCGAGCGGCGCCGCACCGGCTTGAATCCCAATCTCTCCATCGATCCCTGGATCATGCGGATGAGCGCGCGCGTCACGACGCGCCCGACCCACTCGGGGATGAGGGGGTGGCCCAACACCATGGTGATGTCGGTAAATGGAATGCCGAAGAGAAGCTTCGGCGCGATGCGCACGCCAGAACGCGCCACGACCACGGTTCGCGGCGTCACCGTCGCAAGATCGCTCGCGATGTCGCAGGCGCTGTTGCCAATGCCGACGATGCAGACGCGCTTGCCGACGAAGGGCTCAGGCTCCTTGTAGTCGTGCGAATGCAGATAGTCTCCCGCGAAGCCCCGCAGCCGTTCGACATGAAGCGGCTTGCTCAAATGACCGCTGGCGATGACGACCGCGTCGAAAACGCCGCCATTCGCCTTGTCGGTCTCGACCTTCCATCGCCTTTGTCCGCTGCCGCCCCCCTCCACAGGCCGCACGTCCGTCACGCGCGAGCCAAAGCGAATGAACGGGCGAAGCCCGAAATGCTCGACGAAGCGCGTGAAATAGGCGTGCATGTCGCGATGGCTCGGGAAGGGCTGCGTGCCCTCGGGGAATTTGAAATCCCTGAAGTTCGTGAGCTTCTTTGCCGTGTTGATGTGAAGCGTCTTGTATGCCGAGGAGAGGCCATTGTCGTTGTTGAAGCACCAAAGGCCGCCCACTTGCGTGCCGATCTCGTAGACCGTCACGTCAAAGCCGGCTTCCTTCAAATATCGCGCCGCGCAAAGGCCCGAGGCTCCCGCCCCGATGATCGCGACGCTCTTCGAGGGGCTTCGCGCCGCGCCGCTTTTCGACTCATCCATCTTCAGCAAAACCCGGTGGGGGCCGGACCTTAGGATGAGCAAGGCTGCTTTCGCAAATGGCCCGGGCGCGAAGAGGCATCACGCTTGTTTGACCATCGACGGGATTGTCTTGTCGTCCACGGGAATTATTCTGCGCCCGCGATTTGTGATTCACGCCGTTTGCGCGGCGGCTTGCCCCTTGCCCGATCGAGGCAAGGAGCGGTCGGAAAGGAGAGGAAATGAGTTGTTTGGCGGCAATGGCATTGTGCCTGGTGCTTTGCGGATGCGGCACGACCGACGACAAGCTGGTGGGTCTCGAGGTTCGCCAACTTTCGCCGGCCGAGCAGGACGCTTTGCGCCGCTCCTTGTCGCAGGCGCTCAAGGAGCCGGACGCGGCGCAATTCAAATGGATGCCGGTCCTCGTCGGGCCGAGCGGCAGGCCGACGAATTATTGCGGCCTCATCAACGGAAAAACCAGCGCCGGCACCTTCTCGGGCTTCCGCAAATTTGCGGCCGCCATCGCGCAGAGCTCGAGCGGCGCCTTCGATCATGGCGTCATTCAGCACGTCGAGGGCGCCCCTCCCATCTTTGAGGCCTCGGCTGGAATCGGTGACCAATCGGCCGTGGGCACGACTGCGGAGGTGTGCAAATCCTGGGGCTACGTGGAATTCGAGCAGGCGAGGTGAAGGGGAGGTTCGACGGTCGCAGCTATTTGCTAGCCGATCCGTGCCCTCGCCGGCAAAAGGACCGCCATCCACCGCTACTTCCCTTGCTTGATTTCGAATACCTCGATTATTCTCGTCGAGGTCGAAGTCGACAACGAAATCGAACCGGTGGGAATGACCTCGAAAGGACAAAATATGGCGACGAAGAGGGCGAGCGGGAAGGCGAATTCGAGGTTGAAGTCGAAGGCACCCGCGACCACGGCGAGCGCCAAGACACGTGGAAACAGAGCCCGAGCGACTAAGACGCGCATGAGCAAAGCTCGCGCAGCGACGAGGGCCGCCGCAAAGCGCAAGGGCCTCCTCGAGCGGCTCGCCGAAGGGCCGGTGATTTGCGCCGAAGGCTATTTGTTCGAGTTCGAGCGGCGCGGATACCTGCAGGCCGGCGCCTTCGTGCCCGAGGTGGTGCTCGAGCATCCCGACCTCGTCGAGAGCTTGCACCGCGATTTCGTGCATGCCGGCTCGGACGTGGTCGAGGCCTTCACCTATTACGCGCATCGCGAGAAGCTCAGGATCGTTGGTCGCGAGAAGGATCTCGAACGCATCAACCGCCAAGCCTTGCGGATCGCCAAGAAAGTGGCGCGCGACACGGGCGCGCTTCTTGCCGGCAATATCTGCAACACGAATATCTACGATCCCAACGATGCGACGACGCAAAGGGCGGCGCGGCGCATGTTCGACGAGCAGATCGCCTGGGCGGTCGACGCCGGGGTGGACTTCGTCATCGCGGAGACCTTCAGCTACGCGGCCGAGGCGGAACTCGCCGCGAAGGCGATCAAGAAAGCCGGATTGCCCGCGGTCGTCACCTTGGCGGTGCACAAGGATCCGGTTTCACGCGAGAACCTCGCCCTCGGCGAAGCGGCAAAGCGCCTCGAGGCGGCGGGCGCCGACGTGGTCGGCTTCAACTGCATCCGCGGGCCCTGGACCATGCTGCCGCTGCTCGCGGAAGTGCGCGCGGCCGTGCGATGCCATGTGGCGGCGCTTCCCGTGCCCTACCGCACGACGAGCGAAGAGCCGACCTTTCAATCGCTCACCGACTCCCATTGGCACGACTTTCCCGAAGGGCGGCCGTTTCCGACCTCGCTCGATCCCTTCGTCTGCAATCGCCACGAAATCGGTGAGTTCGCGCAAAAGGCCTATGAGCTCGGCGTGCACTATCTCGGCGTTTGCTGCGGCGCGGGACCCCATCATATCCGCGCCATGGCGGAGGCTCTCGGCCGCCATCCGCCGGCGAGCCGCTACTCGCCGGACATGTCGAAACACGCCTTTTTCGGGAGCAACAAGCGGCTGAAGGAGCATAACATCGCCTATGCCGGACGGCTTTGAGCGCCGACCTCGAGGGAGCCGGCGCAACGGCATCGCCAGGCGGGATGATGATTTACCGCTTGCATCTTCGCTGCCGCCGCAACATCATTGATCTAGTTCGGTCTCGTGTTTAACATCGTTTCGACCGAAGCGGTCGGGCGGCTCGCTGCGGGGCCGCGCGGCAGTGCGTGACGATGTGGGGCGAGTTCGATCGGAGCCTTAGGACGACCGAGGGATTGAATTGGCGCCGCCACATCCCCGCGGGAGTGTGCATCCGCACAAGAAAACAAAGGCGGCAAAGCCATCATCAGGAGGCGGGAGCCATGCGGACTTACAAAGCGCTGTTGACTTGGGGGGTTGTCGCGTTGGGCATCGTGGCCGGCCTCGCCACCGCCGCCCGGGCCGAGGAGACGAAGGGGCCGGTCACCGATGCCTTGGGCGTCATCGTGATCCCGAAGGGTGCGCCGATCCAACTCGGCAGCTACTACGTGCTGTCCGGAGCCGATAGCGCGCTCGGCATCGACCAGAAGCGGGCGGTCGAGATCGCCATCAAGGACAAGGGCAGCATGCTGGTCGGGCATCCGATCAAGATCGACTTCGAGGACTCCCTCTGCAATGCCGAGGGCGGTCAGACCGCGGCGACGAAGCTCGCGGCCATTCCGAACCTCGTCATCGTCATCGGGCCTGCCTGCTCGAGCGAGGCGACGCCGGGCGCTCCGATTCTTTGGAAGGCGGGTATCACCGACATCGGCACATCGCCGACGGCGCCCGCGCTGACCGCATCGAACCGCAAGCCCGAATACGACGGCTTCGTGCGCACCTGCTACAGCGACTCCGAGCAGGGCAAATCGGACGCTCAATACCTCCACGACGTCCTCAAGGTGAACAAGATCGTGACCGTCCACGACGGCAGCCCCTATGCGCGTGGGCTCGCTCTCGCGACGGAGGAAAACTTCAAGGCGAAGGGGGGCACGGTGCTGTCGCAGGAGGCAGTCGACCCGAAAGACGTCGACATGCATCCCCTGCTGACCCGCATCGCCAGCGAAAAGCCCGAGGCGCTCTATTTCCCGATCTTCGTCGCCGCGGGAGCGCAAATCCTGCGTCAGGCGAAGGACACGCCCGGCCTTGAGAAGATTCCCTTGATCGGCAGCTCCGGCATGTTGGCGGCGGACTTGATCGAAGCCGCCAAGGACTTGGTCGTGGGATTCCATATCACCTATCCCGATCTATCCGAGCAGGCGATGGGCAAGGGCTATCCGGCTTTCGTGGAGAAATACAAGAAGGCCTATGGCGAGGCGCCGATCGAAGGCTACCACGCTTATGGCTACGACGGCGCGGAGCTCGCGTTCAGGGCGATCGAAAAAGTCGCCAAGACAGACGCCAAGGGCGTCACCTACATCGGCAAGAAGGCCCTTCGCGACGCCGTTTTCGGGACCACCTTCGACGGCATCAGCGGGCCGATCGAGTGCGACAAATACGGCGAATGCGGCAAGTTCCATCCAGCCGTATACGAGTTCACCAGTGCCGATCCGAAGTCGTTCAAGATCGGGGTGAACCCCAAGAAGATTTGGCCCTGAGCGGCCGTTTCGTTGCCTGCCGCCGATCTGGCGCCGCCCTCGCGGCGCCAGATCGCGGTTGGTTTTGTGTTCTTTGGAGCGGCTCGAAATTCGATGACATTGTGTCTCTCCGTGATTTTCTTGCCGCGCGCTCTTGGGCCGAAGCGCTTTCGCTTTGCCCCCATGCGCTCTAGCATCCGCCTCTAAGGTTCATCGAATGGCCGACGTCGCGGCGCCCCGCCCGCTCATCCCCCGCCTCAGCAGCCTCGCGCGCTTCACCTTCGTGGATGTTATCCTTTGGTGCTTGCGCATCGCCGTGGTGGCGGTGGTGGTCGGCGGCACGATCGGAACCTTGATCAAAGGGCGCTACGCGCTCGCCCAGTGGCTCGACCTCCTGATGTTCGGGCTCACCATCGGCAGCGTCTACGCGTTGATCGCGCTCGGCTACACCATGGTCTATGGCGTGCTGCGGCTCATCAACTTCGCCCATGGCGACCTGATGATGACCGGATCCTTCGCCGGATATTTCGTGGCGTCATCCCTCGACCGGTCGGGTTTTCTCAACCAAAGCCCGCTCCTGGCGGTGAGCTTGATCCTATTGGTGGCAATCCTCACGTCGATGACGATTGCCGTGGTGATGGAGCGCATCGCCTATCGCCCCTTCCGACACGTTCGCGGCCTGGCGCCGCTCATCTGCGCGATCGGCGTGTCGTTTTTCCTGGAGCAGACCTTTCGCGGCCTTTTCGGGCCCAGCATCCGCTCCTACCCAGATCCCAAATGGCAGACGATCCCGGTGAACGTGTTCGGCTACTCGGTTCCGCGCGTCGACGCCGTCGTCATCGTTTTGGCCATCGTCGCGATGGTCATCCTTTACCTCATCATTCAGAAGACGCGCATGGGAACCGCCATGCGCGCCGTCTCGGAGGATGTCGATACGGCCGCAATGATGGGCATCAACGTCGACAAGGTCGTGGTGTTCACCTTTGCGCTCGGCGGCGCCATGGCCGGCATCGCCGGCGTGTTCTACGCCTTCGTCTTCAAGCAGGTTTACTTCTACATGGGATTCACGCCGGGAATAAAAGCCTTTGGCGCCGCCGTGCTCGGCGGCATCGGCAGCGTGCCGGGCGCCATGATCGGCGGCTTCTTTCTCGGCATCGTCGAGTTGGTGGGTCCGGCCTTGTTCCTCGACGGCATCGGTATTCCCGCGCCCTATCAGCTGCGCGATCTGATCGCCTTCACCTTGCTCATCATGGTTTTGATCTTCCGTCCGCACGGCATCCTGGGCGAGCGGATGGCAAAGAAGCGCGCGTGAGACGAAGCTCATGACCATGGTGGACGCCAGCCGACGTGTCCTGAGCTTGAAAAAGCCGCCGCCTTCTCCCTTGCGGCGGGCGGTGCTGACGGGGCTCGTCTTCGGCATCGTGGCCGTTTATCTGGCGGCGGTCGGCGTTCTTCTGATGATCCACGGCCGCGCGGTCATCGTCGGCATGGTGTCGCTCGGTCAAGCAGCGCTGGCGACGCTTGCGCTTGGAACTGGGATCTTCCTCGCCCGCCGCGAGAGCCGGCACGGTTTCGCGCAAGTGGTAGTGCACAGCGTCGTGGCCGGCGCGGTCGCGGGCGCTCTTCTCGCTATTCTCGTCGTCGCGATGGACGCCTTCGACCTGCGCGCGATCTTCATCGCGCTCTCACCCGATCTGCAGGAAATGCTGACCTTCGGTCTTGATGTTCCCGTGGGAGCCGCAATTCTGGTCGGCGCCGGCGCGCTGCTCAGTGCTTGTGGCGCTCTCCTGACACATCTCGATCCCGCGATCCGCAAACCGATACTGGTCGGCGCCATTGCCGTGGTCGTCGTCGGCGTCTTCCAAGAGCTGATCCAGCTCATGTTGCCGACGGCCGACTGGTTCGATCCCGTGCACGATCTCATCTACACCTATGACGGGCTGACGCCTGAAGGAGGGCTCGTCATCTTCGTCATTGCGGCCGGAGTGAGCGCGCTCTGGACCTGGTACGAGAGCCGGGAGGCGGCGGCCCAGCAAATCGCGACCGCTCGCAACCTCGGCACGGCGGTGAAAATCCTGATAGCGCTGGCGCTCGTCGTCGTCTTCCCGCTCGTCGGCGGCAACTACATCGGTCAGGTCCTCATGCTGGTCGGGCTCTACATTCTCATGGGGATGGGGCTCAACCTTGAAATCGGCCTCGCGGGCCTTCTCGACCTCGGCTTCGTCGCCTTCTTCGCGGTCGGCGCCTACACGACGGCGATTCTCACCGCTGACAGCCCGCACGCCCTTGCCTCGTATACGAGCTTCCCGAGTCTCAACTATTGGCAGGCGATGCCGATCGCCGTATGCGCATCCGTCATCGTGGGCGTCATGTTCGGCATTCCGGTGCTCGGCGTGCGGGGCGATTACCTTGCGGTTGCGACCTTGGGCCTCGGCGAGATCGTGCGGGTGATCGTGCAATCGGATGCCGCGGCACCTCTGCTCGCGGGCGCGCAGGGAATTCTGCAAATCCCGAGGCCGAGCATCGGCAGCTTCGATTTCGGCGACCCCACGAGGCTGTTCTACCTCACCCTGGTGTGCGCGGGTATCGCCGCCTATTTCGCCTGGCGGCTGGAAAATTCGCGCCTCGGCCGCGCCTGGATGGCGGTGCGTGACGACGAGGACGTGGCGCAGGCGCTTGGCATCAATCTCGTCAAGGTCAAGCTTCTCGCCTACGGGCTCGGCGCCGCTTTCGCGGGGCTCGGCGGATCGATCTTCGCGGTGATGCTGACCTCGGTCTATCCGAGCAGCTTTCAGCTCCTGGTCTCGATCAACGTGCTCGCTCTCATCATCGTCGGAGGCATGGGAAGCCTGCCGGGTGTCATCGTCGGCGCTCTCGCACTCGTTGGCCTTCCCGAGCTGCTGCGTGAATTCGGCGAGAACCGCTATCTCTTCTATGGTGTGGCGCTGATCGTGATGATGCGTATCCGGCCCGAAGGGCTATGGCCCTCGGCGACGCGCCGGCGCGAACTGCGCGCGGCGGCCGAAGGCGCCGACCCCGAGCTCGAGCCTGCCCCTTCGATCGCCACCGTGGCGGCGCTGGAAGCGCCGGCAGGGAAATAGGAGATCGCGGTGCCCAACCCCGCCTCCATCCTCAGCACCAACAAGCTCACCATGCGCTTCGGCGGATTGGTCGCGGTGGGCGATCTCGATCTCGAGGTGCGCGAACGAGCAATACACAGCATCATCGGGCCGAACGGCGCCGGGAAGACCACGGTCTTCAACTGCGTCATGCAGAATATCCATCCAAGCGCCGGGCAGATCTGGTTCGCGGGCGAACGGATGGACGGGCTCACGCCCGATCGCGTTGCCGCGGCGGGCATCAGCCGCACCTATCAAAACATCCGGCTCTTCCGCAACATCACCGCGATCGAGAACCTCCTGGTCGGCATGCATCTGCATCTGCGCTCGCACTGGTGGGGAGCGCTCTTCAATACGCCGCACACCCAGCGCGACGAGGCCGCTGCGCATGAGGAGGCGATGAGGCTTTTGCAGTTCGTGGGGCTACGTGGCCGGGGAGATGTGCTGGCGCGCAACCTCGCCTATGGCGAACAGCGGCGGCTCGAGATCGGCCGCGCGCTCGCCACCAAGCCGAAGCTGCTGATGCTCGACGAGCCGACGGCCGGCATGAACCCGCGCGAGACCTCGGAGATGATCGACTTCATCCGCCGCGTGCGTGACGAATTTGGCACCACCATCATCCTGATCGAGCATCAGATGCGCGTGGTCATGAACATGTCGGATGTCGTGACCGTGCTCGACCACGGCCTCAAGATCTCGGAGGGCACGCCCGCCGAGGTGCAGCACGACCCGAAAGTGATCGAGGCCTATCTCGGCACCTCGTCGGCGGCTTCAGCGACGGCACGCCAGCAACAGGTCGAGCATTTCGCCGCGCCCGCGAGCGAGGCCGGCGCACCGTCATGAGCTCCGCCACAAGGTCACGGGGCACAACCGTATAGCGAGGCGCAATGGCGTTGCTCGAAATCGACGACATCCACGTCTACTACGACAACATCGAGGCGCTGAAGGGCGTCTCGCTCGCCGTGGAAGAAAAACAGATCGTGACCTTGATCGGCGCGAACGGCGCCGGAAAGACCACCACGTTGAAGGCGGTGAGCGGCATCCTTCATCCGCGCGCCGGCGAGATCCGTTTGGGAGGCGAGAGCCTGGCGCACATCGCCCCGCATGACATCGCATCGCTCGGCGTCATGCAGGTGCCGGAGGGCCGGCGCATCTTCGCTCGCCTTACGGTCGATGAAAACCTGCAGATGGGGGCGTTCGCGCGCCACGACCGTCGCGCCGTCGCCGAGGACAGGGCACGCGTGCTCGAGCTGTTTCCGCGCCTGCACGAGCGATTGAAGCAGGTAGCGGGGACGCTCTCGGGCGGCGAGCAGCAGATGGTCGCCACCGCCCGCGCCTTGATGGCGCGACCGCGCGTGCTCCTGATGGATGAGCCGAGCATGGGGCTGTCCCCGGTCATGGTCGAGCATGTGTTCGAGACGATCCGCACGATCAACCAACAGGGCGTCACCATCCTTCTCGTGGAGCAGAACGCATTGCTGGCGCTCAGCATTGCCGATCGCGCCTATGTGCTGGAAAGCGGCCGCGTGGTGCTCTCAGGCCGCGGCCCGGAGCTGATCGACGACGAGAAGGTGCAGCGCGCCTATCTGGGCTGACGACCGTGCGCCGGATTGACGCGGGTGCGGCGTCCGACGGCACAGGGCCGCGCGCTCGCGGGTGTCCCCGAAACCCCGCGCTTTGCCCGGTCCAAGCCCTTCCTCAGGGTGCCGGCTTCTCCGCCATGACCCCGTAGCGTCCGATGATAAAGCCGTTGCCGATCGTGCCGGTTTCCGGATCGTTCATGCGGCGGAAGGCCACCGCTCCCCCCAGCACCTCCGCGAACACCTGACCGGCGCGCTTGGCATCTTCCTCGGATGGGAATGCGACCTCTTTTTGCACGGCCAACGAACCGTCGAGGCCGCGAAAAACGGGGATCACCCCGAACTTGTTAAACGTAGCCATGTCACGCTATGCCCACGCTCCCTTTGCCTCACGGCCTTAGTAAATTTCAATTTTTGACAAAAGTCTACCGAGATTTCGTCATACTTCATTGCCTTTTATTTTGATCGCGGCAGATAATATCAAGCACAATTTTTTCCATTTATCATGGCCTTTCCTTGGATCATCGTATTGAATCACCAGCGTTGTGATCAAAATTTGGTTTGCCTCGCGACATTTACCCGCATCATTTTAAGACTTTATGCGACGAGACGCACAACGGGAGGACAGTGCGAGGAATTTGCTGCTGCCCGGCCTCGCGTTTTACGCCTTGCGAGGATTGCGGACCGCTTCCGGACAGATCACCAGAAAGCTTGCAAAGCCCGGCGGCGCGCGAGATACGCTTCGCTTTATGACAATGCATGCGTTCGACGTGGTGGTGATCGGCGCCGGCATCGCCGGGGCGACGGCAGCCGCGCATCTGGCCCTGGGCGGCCGGCGCGTGGCGCTGGTCGAGGCCGAGGACGCGGCGGGCTATCACACGACGGGGCGCTCGACGGCGCTATGGATTCTCAACTACGGGCCGACGGACGTGCGCGCCATGACGGGGCTGTCGCGCTCATTCTTCGAGGCGCCGCCGCCCGGCTTCAGCGAGACGCCGCTCATGAGCCGCCGCCCCGTGGTGACGCTCGCGACCCCCGCGCAAGAACCGGAATTCCAAAAGATGCTCGCGCAAGGCCGCAACATGCGCGAGCTTTCGGCCGCCGAGCTCAAAGAGCGCATTCCGGCCCTGCGTCCGGGCTATGCGGCGGCGGCGGCGATCGAGGACGACACGTTCGAGATGGATGTCGCCGCGCTGCTCCAGGGCTTCTTGCGTCAGCTTCGCGCCTTCGGCGGAAAGCTCGCCTTGCGCAGCCGGGCCGGCCGCATCGAGCGGCGGGCGGGGGAATGGCGCGTCGAGGTCTCGGGTGGCGATGTGTTTTGCGCGCCCGTCGTGGTCGACGCGGCGGGCGCCTGGGGCGATGAGATCGCGGCGCTCGCGGGCGTCGGGCCGCTCGGCCTGCAGCCGAAGCGGCGCACCGCACTCATCATCGATCCCGCGCCGTGGAAGGTCGCCGATTGGCCCGCGATGAGCGACGCGGTGACGAGCTGGTACGCCAAGCCCGAAGCCCGCATGAAGCTCCTGGTCTCGCCCGCGGAGGAGACCGATATGCCGCCCCATGATGCGGCGCCCGAGGACCTCGATGTCGCGATCGCGGTCGACAGGATGCAGCAGGCGCTCGATATCGAGGTCAAGCGCGTGGAGCATAGCTGGGCGGGCTTGCGCAGCTTCACCCCCGACCGGAGCCTTGCGATCGGCTGGGACCCGAAAGTCGAAGGCTTCTTCTGGAGCGTCGGGCAAGGCGGCTACGGCATCCAAACCTCCCCCGCGCAAGGCGAGCTCGTCGCCGCCTTGATCAGCGGGCGCGATCCCGGAGAGGCGCTGAGCTTCGCGAAGCTCGTCGATCCCGCGCGCTTTTCTCGAGCCGCCGAGAAAGGCTTCGTGGCGCAAGCCGCCATCTCGGGATAAGGGCCATAGCATTCGAGGCGCGCGGATCGATCGGTTCTGGCGCTCTTCTCTCCTAAACAACTAAAATATTTAATGTTTTACGGATCTTGCTAAAGGCCCCTCCTCCCGGCCGCGGCGGAACCCTCCCCTGGATCGCACGTTCTTGTGCATCGGAAATTAGGGAGACTGCGAGATGAAAAAGCTTGGCACAACGATTTTTGCCACGGTGATCGGGGCTGGCCTCTTGGCGATCACCAGCACAGGCGCCTCCGCACGCGTCGTCTGCAATGAGGAAGGCGATTGTTGGCACGTCAAGACCGACTATCAATATCGTCCCGAATTCCACGTCACGGTCCACCCGGATGATTGGCGTTGGAAAGAGGGCGAGAATTACCGCTGGCACGAGCATGAAGGCCGCGGCTATTGGCATGGCGGCACATGGAGCGATTTCTAAGCGGCTCTGAAAAGCGAGATCGAAGGCCCCGCCATCGGCGGGGCCTTTTTCGTTGGCACGGCCATGGGATGGAAATCGAGGATTGATGAAGCTCGAGACGCAATGCGATAGAAGGGAAAGGTCGTCGGGCGCGCGGCCCGGAAGCTCCCTTAGCTTCATCGATCGAGGAGTGAACTCGTGAGCGAAGAACCTCTGATGGATGTCGCGCATCTTGGCCATCTCGAGCTTCTTACGCCGAAGCCCGAGGAGAGCCTGCGCTTCTTCATCGATGTGATGGGCATGACGGAGAGCGGCCGCAAGGGGAACTCGGTTTACCTGCGTGCCTTCGACGATTACGAACGCTACTCGCTCCAGCTCACGACTTCCCACACCTCAGGCCTCGGTCATGCGGCCTTTCGGGCGCGCAGCCCGCAGGCGTTGCAACGGCGCGTGCAAGCGCTCGAGGGTAGCGGCGCCGGCATCGGCTGGCATGAGGGCGAATTGGGGCACGGCCCCGCCTATCGTTTCCACGATCCGGACGGGCATGTCATCGAGCTTTACTACGAGACGCAATGGTATGAGGCGCCACAGGCGTTGCGGCCGGCGCTGAAGAACCAGGCTCAAAGGTTTCCGGCGCGCGGCGTCAATGTGCGAAGGCTCGATCATTTCAATTGCCTCGCCGTGGATGTGCGCGCCAATCGAGAGTTCTTTCAAGAATATCTCGGCTTTCGCCTCACCGAGCAGATCGTGCTCGATTCGGGCGAGGAAGCGGGCATGTGGCTCACGGCAACGAATAAGAGCTACGACTTCGCCTATACGAAGGAGGCGCATGGCGTGAAAGGGCGCTTCCACCACATCACTTATGCGCTCGACAGCCGCGAGGATGTTCTTCGCGCGGCCGATATCTTTCTCGAAGCCGGCATCCCGATCGAAACCGGACCGCATAAGCACGCCGTGCAGCAAACCTTTTTTCTTTACGTCTTCGAGCCTGGCGGGCACCGCGTCGAGGTCGCCAATGCCGGCGCACGCCTTGTGCTCGCGCCTGATTGGAAGCCGATCCGATGGTCCGAGGCCGAGCGGAAGAAGGGGCAGGCCTGGGGCCTCAAGACCATCGAGAGCTTCCACACGCACGGCACGCCGCCCCTGCCCCATCAGCTCGAGGAGAAAGAGAGCGGCCGTTCAAGGAAGAAGATCGCTCCGTGACGCCCCTCCCTCAATCTGCATAATGCGCCTGGCCGCTCGGCCATTGCGCAAACCTCACCTTTGAATTCAATGACAGCCGAAAGAGACCCTCTCGATGATCATCGACTGCCACGGCCATTATACGACGGCGCCGAAAGCGCTCGAGGAGTGGCGCAACCGCCAGATCGCCGGCATCGGCGACCCGAAGGCGAAGCCGCGCGTCTCCGAGCTCAAGATCAGCGACGAGGATTTGCGATCCTCGATCGAGGAAAACCAGCTCCGGCTGATGCGCGAACGCGGCAGCGATCTCACGATCTTCAGCCCGCGCGCGAGCTTCATGGCGCATCACATCGGCGATTTTTCGGTCTCCTCCACCTGGGCCGCGATCTGCAACGAGCTCTGCCATCGGGTATCGAGGCTCTTCCCTGAAAACTTCATCGGCGCGGCCATGTTGCCGCAGAGCCCGGGCGTCGATCCGAAGACCTGCATCCCCGAGCTCGAAAAATGCGTGAGGGAATACGGTTTCGTCGCCATCAACCTGAACCCCGATCCCTCCGGCGGCTTTTGGAAAAGTCCGCCGCTCACGGACCGGCATTGGTACCCGATCTACGAAAAGATGGTGGAGCTCGACATTCCGGCGATGATCCATGTGTCGACGAGCTGCAACGCCTGCTTCCACACGACGGGCGCGCATTACATCAATGCCGACACGACCGCCGTCATGCAGCTCATCGAGGGCGATCTGTTCAAGGATTTTCCGGCACTGCGCATCATCATCCCGCATGGCGGGGGCGCCGCGCCCTATCATTGGGGACGCTACCGCGGGCTCGCGCAAGCGCTGAAGAAGCCGGTGTTGCGCGAGCATCTCCTCAAGAACGTCTTCTTCGACACGTGCGTCTATCACCAGCCGGGCATCGACCTTCTGACGAAGGTAATCCCCGTCGACAACATCCTGTTCGCGAGCGAGATGGTCGGCGCCGTGCGCGGTATCGACCCCGAGACGGGGCATCATTACGACGACACGAAGCGCTATATCGAAGGGACGCTCAATCTCAGCGTCGAGGATCGTCACAAGATCTATGAAGGCAATGCTCGGCGCGTCTATCCGCGGCTCGACGCGGCACTGAAGGCGCGAGGCCGATGACCGCCACGCTCACCGGCATCTCGTCGATGGCCACCCGGCAAATCCTCGCCGAGCTCGGCGCCTCTTACGAGCGGCAAGGCGGGTGCGCGGTCGCGATCACCTCGATCGGCGGCGTGGAGGCGGTACGACGGATCAGCGCCGGCGAGGCGTTCGACCTCGTCGTGCTGGCGCAAAACGCCATGGAGACGTTGGAAGCCTCAGGTCATCTCGTCTCTGGAAGCCGCGTGGGTTTTGCACGCTCTTCTGTCGCGGTCGCGGTCCGCTCGGGCGAAGCGCGACCTCGCGTCGATGACGAGGAGGCCGTGAAGCAAGCGGTGCTGAAGGCGCGCAAACTCGCCTACTCGAGCGGTCCGAGCGGCGACCATCTCAAATGGCTCTTGGATCATTGGGGTATCGCCGAGGCGCTCTCGGAACACCTCGTGCAAGCGCCTCCTGGCGTGCCGGTCGGCGCCTTTTTGGCGCGAGGCGAAGCGGACCTCGGCTTTCAGCAGTTGAGCGAGCTCCTCGACGTTCCCGGCGTTGAAGTGCTGGGGCTATTGCCAGCGGGCATCCAAAGCGAGACTTTGTTCTCGGCCGGGATTTGTAGCCTTTCTGCGAAGCCCAACGAAGCGCGCGCGCTGATCCGGTTTCTCACCTCGCCCGAGACGGGCGCGGCCAAGCGCCGGCATGGACTGGAGGCGGCCTGAGCCGCCGGCGATTGGTTTTGAAGATGAGCATCACGATCGAGCAAGTTGTCGAGGCAACGCCGGAGGTCCGCGCGCTCATCGACGAGCTGAACCATGTGCTTGGGGTCGCCTACGAGCCGCACCAACGACATGGCCTTTCGGTCGACCAACTCTTTCAGCCCAATTTGCGTTTCTTCCTAGCGAGGCGCGATGGAGGCGCGCTGGGATGCGGAGGCGTCGCGATCTTTGATGACTATGCCGAGGTCAAGCGCATGTATACGCGGCCGGCGGCGCGCCGTCAGGGAATCGCGAACGCTCTCCTGCGTAGGATCGAGGACGAAGCGCGTTCGTCCGGAAAAGCCACCTTGTGCCTCGAGACCGGCATTCATCAGCGCGAAGCGATTGATCTCTATGAGCGTATGGGGTTTCGACGGCGATATGCGTTCGGCCCCTACGCAGCGATGCCAAACCAGCACATTGAGACGAGCGTCTTCTTTGAAAAACAGCTTGAATGACCGGCCTTGGCTTCGCTGCCATCTGCGGCCGCTTTTCGAAGCCTGAGGAAGCGCGAGCGCCGGCAAATCAGGCCAGCGGAAGCAGCAACGCGCTCAGAGCATCCGGCTCCGTGATATTGGGGCTGTGGCTCGCATCCATGGCGTGGAAGCGCCAGGCAGGATCGTCGCGGAAGCGATCGGCGAATTGGCGAAAGACGTCGTTGCCGACCTTCTTCCTGCAATGAATGTAGGTTCGCGGAAAGGACGGCGTGGCGCCGGTCAGGCGAAGCGCCTGGCTGAAGCAGCGCGCCGGCTGATGGCGCCGGCGCGGCGTGACCCAGGCCACGTCCTCCGGCGCTGTGTCGGGTGACGGCGGATGGGGCGGGATGAGCCAATTCTCGACGCGGGCAGCGGGGTGACCCTCCCCGGCGAGGCTCGCGAGCGACTGGCCATCGCTCGGGACGAAGGCATCGAGGTAGACGAGATGGCGAACACGGGCCGGCACGCGATCCGCGACGCCCGTCACCACCATCCCCCCATAGCTGTGGCCGACGAGGATGAAGTCGCCGAGATCTTCGTATTCGACGACGCTCAAAACGTCCTGAATATGGGTCTCGAGATCGACCATCGCATGGGCGAGGTGGGCGCGCTCGCCGAGCCCCGTGTAGGTCGGCGTCACGACCTCGTGCCCGGCGGCGCTCAAAAGCCGCCGCATCTTTTTCCAGGACCACCCGCCTGACCAGGCACCGTGGCAAATGAGATAAGTGGCCATGCGCGCGCTCCCGTCTTGTCGCGTCATAGGCAATGCGCCGCGACCTGAGCGAATGGCAAATCATTTGTCGGTGAGGCTCCGCGCATCTGTCCCGGATCAAAGGCTCACCCCACAGGAACCTCGTCTTCGCAAGAAAGTTGTTGCCCGAGGAAGTCTGCCGTCCTTGAGGTTTGCCATGACAGCTTTCGAGGTCGCTCGACGAAAATTCATGCTCGCCGCGGCAGCGGGTTTCGCCGTCACGGGAAATGCGGCCGCGCAATCGCGCACGGATGAAGGACCGCGAACACTCGACGGCCAGCCGATGCCGGAGCCCGGACCGGAGAAAAGCGCGGGTCCCGTCAGGCCTGGACGCGGAAGCTCGCTCACCGGCAAGGTCGCGGTGGTGACCGGCGCGGCGCGCGGGATCGGGCGCGCGATCGCCGTCGAACTTGCCGCGAACGGCGCCGATGTCGTCGCGCTCGATATCGCAGGTCCCGTCTCGCCGGCCTCGAATGCCGAACCCGCGACCCCGCAAGAGCTGGATGAGACGGTGCGGCAGATTCGAAGCTTCGGCCGCCGCGGCGAAGCCGTGAAAGCGGATATTCGCGACATCGTCGCTCTGCGCGAAGTTGCGGACAAGGTCGAGCGCGATTCCGGCAAGATCGACATCGTCGTGGCCAACGCCGCGATCCAGCGCTGGAAGCCTCTTCTCGAAATGGAGGAGACGGATTGGCGCGACGTGATCGACAACAACCTGAACGGCACGGCGAACACGGTGCGGGCATTCGCACCGAAGATGGTGGCCCGCCGCAAAGGCCGTTTCATTCTCATCTCATCGATGCAAGGCAAGCACGGCACCAAGGATGGGTCCAGCTATTCAGCCTCGAAATGGGGCATCCTCGGCCTCATGAAATCCGCGGCCATGGAGTTCGGCGAGCACAACGTCACGGTGAACGCCATTCTTCCCGGCCTCGTGGACACGCCGCTCACGCGCTACGAGAAGCGCCTCAGCGAGAGCATCGCCGAGACCGGACGCAAGCCGCCGGAGAACCCGACACCACAAGAGGCGTGGGATGTCCGGGCACCGACCGTGCCGCTGAAGGTCGGCTGGCTTCAGCCTGACGACATCTCGCCGGTCGCAGTCTTTCTCGCCTCCGATGCCGCGAACATGGTCACCGGCGCCGAATATGAGGTGACCGGAGGCGATAGCGCGAAAAGCGTCTGATCCGATGAGAAGCGCTAATCCGGCGCACGGAGGCCGGGGAGATTCGCAGGACTGACCGGAGGAGGACCAGGTCGCCGCACGGTTTTCCCTGCATCAATGATATAAACTTTGCATCCGGTCAGAGGTTTGAGCCTCACGCAGTCTCCCCCCTCAGGGATGCTCCGCTTCGATCCTTAGGCCGCCCGCATTGGGACCATACTCATGCCGAACTTCATCAGCTTGGCGACCTTCACTCACGATGGGGATGTGCATGTCGTCGTGGAAACGCCCCGCAACAGCCGCGCGAAATTCGCCTATGACCCCAGTTTGAAAGCTTTCACGCTGAGGAAAACTCTCCTCACCGGACTCACCTATCCGCATGATTGGGGCTTCGTGCCCTCGACGAAGGCCGATGACGGAGACCCTATCGACATCATGCTCATTCATGAGGCCGCGACCTTTCCGGGCTTGGTCGTAACTTCTCGCGTGATCGGCATTCTGCAGATCGAACAGAAAAACAACGGCAAGACCGAACGCAACGACCGTTTGTTCGCGGTGCCCCGGCGCTCGCACTCGGAGCAAGACCTCCGCGACGTGCGGGAACTCTCCAAGCCGGTCCAACAAGAGCTCGAGAAGTTTTTCATCGCGACCGACGAGCTCGAGGACAAGACACTCGAGATCCTAGGTTGGAAAGGGCCGAAGGCCGGGTTGCGGGCGATCAAGGATGCGGCGAAGGCCTTCGCGAAGGATGGTCAGTGACTGACATTTGACGAAATGCCGCCCCGCGGCAAGCGCGGACGACCTAGCATTATCCGCTGCATCTCGTTAGGCATGGTGAATTTTGAGCGATGGTAGCGGAGGAGGGACTCGAACCCCCGACACGCGGATTATGATTCCGCTGCTCTAACCAACTGAGCTACTCCGCCGTCCTTGAACATCGAAGCCAGGAACGACAAGCCGAGAAGAGCGCGGCGCAAAAGCGCCGATGCCGATCCAGTGCCGCCCCGCGATGCGCTCGCAGAGGCGGGCCACCTCATAGAACATCGTCGCGCGAGGGGCAATGTCGGGCGGTTTGGCCAAAATTCAATGTAAGGCCCTTTTGAAAGCCCCTTCCACACGAAGCCCACGCCAAATCTTGGGGCGGCCCATCAATTTCAGTGCGTTTCCTCCCAGGCTGTGAATACGTATCCGTGATTTCGCGAGAGGCGCGATCTCGGGCATGATCGGGTCTCTTATGGAAACGGAGTCCTCCCCGATGTTCGAGACCACAGTCGCAGGCAGCCTTCCCAAGCCCCTTTGGCTTGCCGAGCCGGAGCGGCTTTGGCCGGCCTGGCGGCTCGAAGGCAAGGCGCTCGAGCAGGGAAAGCTCGACGCGACGGTGCTCGCCGTGAAGCTTCAGGAGGATGCCGGCATCGACATCGTGAGTGACGGCGAGCAGGCGCGCACGCATTTCGTGCACGGCTTCCTCGCCAATCTCGACGGCATCGATTTTGCTCGCAAGACCGTGATCGGCATTCGCGCCGACCGCTATAAGGCGGAGGTGCCGACCGTCACCGGGCCGATCCGCCGCAAAGCTTCGGTGCACGCGGCGGAGGCCCGCGCTGCCCGCGCGCACACGCGCCACAAGCTCAAATTCACGCTTCCCGGCCCGATGACGATCGTCGACACGATCGCGGACGATCATTACCGCGATCGTGCCAAGCTCGCCTTCGCCTTCGCGGACGCCTTGAACGAGGAAGCGCGCGAGCTCGCCGCGATTGGCGTCGATGTAGTGCAATTCGATGAGCCCGCCTTCAACGTCTATATGCGCGAGGTCGCCGATTGGGGCATCGCTGCGCTCGAGCGCGCGGCGCAAGGGCTTTCCTGCAAGAGGGCGGTCCATATCTGCTACGGCTACGGCATCAAGGCAAATATCGACTGGAAGGGGACGCTCGGCTCGCAATGGCGCCAATATGAGGAGACCTTTCCGGTCATTGCGCGAAGCTCGATCGACCAGGTCTCGCTCGAATGCCGCAACTCGCGCGTGCCGATCGAGCTGCTCGCGCTCTTGAAAGGGAAGGATGTGCTTCTCGGCGCCATCGATGTGGCCTCCCACGCTGTCGAGACGCCCGAAGAGGTAGCCGACACCATCCGCCGGGCGCTCGCGCACATACCGCCCGAGAAGCTCTTTCCCTGCACCAATTGCGGGATGGCGCCGATGCCCTCGCCGGTGGCCTATGCCAAGCTCGCCGCGCTCGCCGCGGGCGCCTCGCTCATGCGCAAATCGATGTGACGCACGAATTGGACAGGAGCACGCTCCTCGCAGCCCCCGCGACCGTGTTAGGCTAACCTGCTTCCGTCATATCCCCGACCGTGATCACCACACGGTGGGCGGCAAAGCACCCCATGTAATGGGAGATCACTTTCCCCGTCGCGACCTCGACATCGGTCGCGGCATAGGCGAGCACCGGTTGCACGCGGGGTTGGCAAAGGAGCCTTGCCTCCTCGGGGGTCGGCAGGCGCGCGGTGATTTCCGTTGAAGCACGACGATAATCCGTCACGCCGAACTCGCCCAGCGCCGCGGTGAGCGTGCCCTTGCGCGCGAAAGCCTCCGCCAGTCCGCGAAAGCGCTTTGCCGGGCAATGGCGCACGCCGAGCGATATCGGGCGATCATCCGCGTAGGCCGCAATCCGCAGCTCGAGCACGGGTTCGCCCGGCGCGATCTCGAGCCGGCGCGCCATGTCGCGGCCGGCCTTCGTCTCCCGCGTCCCGAGGACGCGACGCTCCACCCTCTCGACTTCGCCCACCACAATGAGGTTCTGGTTGAAGCGAACGCGATCACCGCCCAACCTGTAGTGAACGAGCGCGTCCTCGCTGACGAAAGTGCCGTTGCCATGCTCGATGCGCAACAGCCCGTCCTGCTCCAACGCGGCGAGCGCGCGACGCGCGGTAACGCGGCTCGCGCCATAGTCGAGCGCGATTTGCCGGTCCGGCGGCAGCTTCGAGCCCGGCGCGTGGCGTCCCCCGACGATGGCGCTGCGCAGCGAATGCTCGATGCGCCGCCAAAGCGGATCCGCCAGCCTCTCCCGCGAAGCGCGATCCGGCGCGCTTTGTCTCTTCATCCTTTCCTCCGTCGTCGGGATTTTTAAATTTTTTCCGTCGAGAGGTCTAGACCATTTTGCGAGCCCAATGGTATAGACCACTTCACCAACGAGCCGGCGAGCGCGAATGCGACGCGAGATCGGTCCGGGCATTCGGGGAGAGAACATCCTGCGCAACCCCTCGCCCGACCGTCTGAACCGTAGCGTCCGCCGTCATCCCATTGTTGCATGATGAAGCTAGCGAGTGGCCATTGAGCCGAACCTCCATGGCAGCACCCTCCCGCACAGACGAGCAAATTGGCTCCGAACGCCTTCGGCAAACGACAATGGCGATCCTCGTCGCGGCGAGCGCCACCGAACTCGCCGCGGCTGAAGCCGCGATCGGCCCCCTGCCCGGATTCCGGCATTTGCGCCGCCCCGAGACCGGCCTCGTCATGTTGCGAGGGCGCATTGGCGGAGAAGGCACAAAATTCAGCCTCGGCGAGGCCACGGTGACGCGCTGCCTGATCATCACCGACGCGGGAACGGAAGGCGCCGCCTTTCATCTCGGGCGTGATCTCGCGAAGGCCGAGAAGGCAGCGCTCTTCGAGGCGCTTGCGCGCGAACCCCGCTGGCGCGAAAAGATCGAAGCCGCGCTTTTGGCACCCGTCAAGGCCCGGATCGCAAATGAGCGGCGGACCAAGGCCGCGGCGGCAGCGGCGACCCGCGTCGAATTCTTCACCATGGTCCGTGGGGAAGATCAGCGATGACAGCGGCCGCGCGGCTTCCGCGCTTCAGCGGTTTCGCCGATCCCATCTTCGACGCGCAGGCGACGTTCCGGGCCGTGATGGACGCAACCGCCAATCCTGGTCGGATCGAGGAGGTCTCGGTCGATCCGGATATGCCGCGTGCGCTCGCGGCCTCGCTTGCGGCGGCGGCGCTCACGCTCATCGACCATGACACGCCGGTGTTTCTCGATCGAGCCTTCGCGAGCGATCGAGACATCGCGGCAAGCTTGAGCTTTCACACGGGATGCCGCTTCGTCGACGACCCTTCCCGCGCCGCCTTCGCCCTCATCGGCGATCCGCTAGAATGCCGGGAACTTTCCTGTTTCGCGCAAGGAACCCTCGAATATCCCGATCGATCGACGACGCTTCTCCTCCAGCTGGAACGGCTCGGCAACGAGGCCGGTTTGTGCTTGCGCGGTCCCGGCATTCGAGGCTTTCGCACCGTCTCGGCCGCGCCATTGCCTTCGAGCTTCGCGCAAGAGCTTCGCGCCAATCGCGCGCGCTTTCCGCAAGGCGTCGATCTCTTGCTTTGCTGCGGCACGCGCCTTGCGGCACTGCCGCGTTCGACGCGAAGTCGAGGAATAGGGGGCGCTTATGTACGTTGCGGTGAAAGGCGGCGAGAAGGCCATCGCGGCGGCCCATGAGCAGCTTGCGACAGCGCGTCGGGGCGATCCCGCGATCGCCGAAATCGAGCTTGTGCAAATCAGCGAGCAGCTCGCCCTCGCCGTCGCCCGGGTGATGACGGAAGCTTCGCTCTATGACACGGAGCTTGCCGCGCTCGCCATCAAGCAGTCGCGCGGCGACCTCATCGAGGCGATCTTCCTCGCGCGTGCCTATCGCACCACGCTTCCCCGCTTCGGCGAAAGCCTGCCGCTCGACACGGGGCGCATGACCGTGAAACGCAGGATTTCCGCCTGCTTCAAGGACATGCCCGGCGGACAGATCCTCGGCCCCACCTTCGACTACACGCATCGCCTCCTTGGCGAGATGGGCAAGGCCGCCGACGAAGCCGCGCGCGCCGCGCGCGCGGCGCAGGGCCGATCGGATGCGGCGGCGTCCACCTCCTATCCGCGCGTCGCCGAGCTCCTCGGAAACGAGGCGCTCATCGAAAACGCCCCTTGCGAATCCGCGGCACCGCCGGGCGACATCACGCGAGAACCCCTGGAGTTTCCCGCCGACCGCGACGTGCGCCTGCAAAGCCTGGCGCGCGGCGACGAGGGTTTTCTCCTCGGGCTCGCCTATTCGACGCAGCGCGGCTTCGGGCGCACCCACCCCTTCGCCGGCGAAATCCGCTTCGGCACCGTGGAGGTGGAATTTGACTCTCCCGAGCTCGGCTTTGCCGTTCCGCTCGGTGAGATCGAGGTCACCGAATGCGACATGGTGAACCAGTTCCGCGGCTCGGCGGAGGCGCCGCCGCAATTCACGCGCGGCTATGGCTTGGCGTTCGGCCAATCCGAACGCAAGGCGATGTCGATGGCGCTCGTCGACCGGGCGCTGCGGGCGCGTGAATTAGGCGAGGAGATCACCGCGCCGGCACAAGATGAAGAGTTCGTGCTCTCTCACGCCGACAATGTGCAGGCGACGGGTTTCGTCGAGCATCTGAAGCTTCCCCATTACGTGGATTTCCAGGCCGAGCTCGTGCTGTTGCGGCGATTGCGGCGCGAATGGGAGGAGCGGCACGCGGCCTCGACGCTCCCTGAAGCGCAAACCCGGGCGGCCGCCGAATGAGCGCCCCCTCCTACAACTTCGCTTATCTCGACGAGCAGACGAAGCGGATGATCCGGCGCGCCATCCTGAAGGCGATCGCGATCCCCGGCTACCAGGTGCCTTTCGCCAGCCGCGAGATGCCGATGCCTTACGGCTGGGGAACCGGCGGCGTGCAGGTCACCGCCTCGATCATCGGACCAAGCGACGTGCTCAAGGTGATCGATCAGGGCTCGGACGACACGACGAACGCCGTCTCGATTCGCGCCTTCTTCGCCAAGGTGGCGCGCGTGGCGGTAACGACGAAAACGCGCGAGGCCGACATCATCCAGACGCGTCACCGCATTCCAGAGACGCCGCTCGAGGAGGGCCAGATCATCGTGTTCCAGGTGCCGATCCCCGAGCCGCTGCGTTTCCTCGAGCCGCGCGAGACCGAGACGCGGCTCATGCACGCACTCGAGGATTATGGCTCGATGCATGTGAAGCTCTATGAGGACATCGCACGGCATGGCCACATCGCCACGACTTACGCGTATCCGGTGCGCGTCGCCGGGCGCTATCTGATGGACCCTTCGCCCACCCCAAAATTCGACAACCCGAAGATGCATGTCTCGCCGGCGCTGCAGCTCTTCGGTGCCGGCCGCGAGAAGCGCATTTACGCCATTCCGCCTTATACCGAGGTCGTCTCGCTCGATTTCGAGGACCATCCCTTCGAGGTCCAGCGCTTCGACCGGCCTTGCGCGCTTTGCGGAGCGGCGGGGGTCTATCTCGACGAGGTCCTCACCGACGATCGCGGGGGGCGCATTTTCGTTTGCTCCGACACGGATCATTGCGAGAGCCGCCGAGCCGCGGGGAACTGCGAGGGCGCCCCATGAACACCAACGAGGCCCCGCTCCTCGTGGCGCAAGGCGTCACGAAGTATTACGGCGAGCGTCTCGCCTGCCGGGACGTGTCGTTCGAGATTCACCCCGGCGAAGTGATCGCGGTCGTCGGCGAATCGGGCTCGGGCAAATCGACATTGCTCGCGCTGTTGTCGCAGCGCCTCGAGCTCACGGCGGGCCGGGTCTCCTATCGCCAAAACGGACATCTGCGCGATCTTTGCGAATTGACCGAGGCCGAGCGGCGTCGCCTGCAACGCACGGATTGGGGGTTCGTCCATCAGGACCCGCGCGAGGGCTTGCGCATGAATGTCTCGGCGGGCGCCAATGTCGGCGAGCGCCTGATGGCGACCGGCTGGCGCCACTACGGGCGCATCCGCGACACGGCTCGCGACTGGCTGGCGCGCGTCGAGATCGACGACAAACGCATCGACGATCCGCCGCGCAGCTTCTCGGGCGGCATGCGCCAGCGCCTGCAGATCGCGAAGAACCTGGTCACCGAGCCGCGACTCGTCTTCATGGATGAGCCGACCGGAGGCCTCGATGTCTCCGTCCAGGCGCGGCTCCTCGACCTCGTCCGCGCGCTCGTCGCCGATCTTGGCCTCGCGGCCATCATCGTGACGCATGACCTCGCCGTGGCGCGGCTCTTGTCGCATCGCATCCTGGTGATGAAGGACGGCGAGGTGATCGAATCCGGTCTCACCGACCGGGTGCTCGACGACCCCCGCGAAGCCTACACGCAGCTTCTCGTCTCCTCGGTGCTCGCCGCATGACGCCCCAAGCCCCATTGATCCAGGTCGAGGGCCTCGCCAAAAGCTTTACTCTCCACCTGCGGGGCGGCCTCGTCCTGCCCGTGGTCGGGGGCGTGAGCTTTTCGGTCGCAGCCGGCGAATGCGTGGCGCTCGGCGGACCCTCCGGCATTGGCAAATCGTCGATCCTCAAGGCCGCGTTCGGCAATTATCGCGTCGAACAAGGGCAGATTTGGATTCGCGACGCAGACAAGAAGGTCGACCTCGCCAGTGCCGAGCCGCGCACCGTGATCGAGCTTCGGCGACGATTGATCGGTTATGTCAGCCAGTTCCTTCGCGTCATCCCCCGGGTCGGAGCGCTCGATATCGTTGCAGCTTCGGCCCGCGAAAGCGGCGCCGCTCAAAATGAAGCGCTGGCAACGGCGCAAGGATTGCTGGCGCGCCTCAACCTGCCCGAACGCCTCTGGTCGCTGCCGCCTTCGACCTTTTCAGGCGGCGAGCAACAGCGCGTCAACATCGCGCGCGGCTTCGCGGGGCGCCACGCCATCCTTCTCCTCGATGAGCCGACGGCCTCGCTCGACGCGCAAAACAGCGCTTGCGTGGTCTCCCTGATCGAGGAGCGTAAGCGTGCGGGCACGGCGATCCTCGGAATCTTTCACGACGCGGCTGTACGCGAGGCGCTCGTCGACCGTATCGTCGATGTCAGCGCCTTCGCGACGAGCCGCGACCGGGAGGCCGCGGCATGAACGGCACGCTCGTCCTGATCGCCGGCCCGTCGGGAGCCGGCAAGGACACGCTGCTCCGGCTCGCGCAGCAGCGCCTTCGCGGCGAGCCGCGTTTCGTCTTCGTCTGTCGCGTCATCACCCGGCCGCGCGATGCCGGCGCGGAAGATCATGAACCGGCGAGCGTCGCGGAATTCGCCCGTCGACAGGAAGAGGGCACCTTCGCCTTGAGCTGGGAGGCGCATGGGCTGTGCTATGGCGTGCCCCGCACGATCGACCGGGACCTCGCGGAAGGGCGCATCGTCATCGTCAATGTGTCGCGCGCCATCATCCCCGAGGCGGTGCATCGCTACCCGAATTCACGCGTCGTCATCATCACCGCGCCCGTGGAGATGCTGGCCGCAAGGCTTGCCGAGCGCGGGCGCGAACCCATGTCGCAGCATGAAGCGAGGTTGCGCCGTCCCGATCTTCCGGTCGGCGCGCATGCGGCGCCCCACTACATCAGCAACGATCGTTCGCCGCAGGATGGCGCCGAGGCGCTGCTCGCTTTCTTGCGCGAATGCGCGACGCAAACACCTCTCTCCTTTTCCGCCGAGTCGCCGCCGGTGCGCGGCGACACCGCGACCAGCATCGAGAAGACATCATGACCACGGATGCCCGAACGCTCCAGCGCCAGGAACGAAGCCGATCGACGCAGGAGACGGTGCTCACCAACGCCCGGCTCGTTCTCGAGGGCGAGGCGATATCCGGAACGCTGAGCTTCGACGCCGCGGGCATTCGAGGCATCGATCACGGCCGTTCCTCGCTGCCGGGCGCCATCGATTGCGAGGGCGATCTCATCGTTCCTGGCCTCGTGGAGATTCACACCGACAACCTCGAGAAGCATTTGCTGCCCCGCCCCAAGGTGCGTTGGCCGAACCCGCTCGCCGCCGCGGTGGCCAACGATGCGCAAATGGCAGCCTCCGGCATCACCACGGTCTTCGATGCCATTTGCGCCGGCACCTACGAGAACTCGGTCGGCCAGCGCAAGGAGATCTTCGCCGAGGAGATCGATGCAATCGAGATGGCGGCCGATCGGGAGATGTTCCGCATCAATCATTTCCTGCATCTGCGCTGCGAGCTGACCGACCCGGACCTTCCGGCCTTGGTCGAGGCGCAGGTGGGAAAGCCGATCTTGCGTCTCGTCTCGCTCATGGACCACACGCCGGGCTACAGGCAGTGGCGCAACATCGGCGATTTGCGCAATTTCATGACCGGCACCGGACGCAGCGCCGCCGAAATCGAGACGGCGATCGAGGAACGCGGTCAGCGGGGACGGCTGGTGTCGCGCAACTGGGCACTCGTCGTGGAGATGTTCGGAGGCTCCGGCATCGTGCTCGCGAGCCATGACGACACGACGGAGGAACATGTGATGGAGGCCGTCGCCGCCGGCTGCGCCATCAGCGAGTTTCCGACGACGAGCGAAGCGGCGACGAAGGCGAAAACGATGGGGCTCAAGACCGTCGCGGGCGCGCCGAACGTCGTGCGCGGGGGATCGCACACCGGCGGCGTGGCGGTGCGTGACCTTGTCGCGGCGGGCCTGCTTGACGGGTTGTCGTCGGATTATGTGCCGGCGAGCCTTTTGCAAGCCGTGCGGCTTTTGACGCGCGACCCGGGCCTTGCCTTGCACGAAGCTTTCGCGCTCGTCACTTCGCAAGTGGCCGACATGCTGAATTTGACCGATCGCGGCCGGTTGTTGCCGGAAAGGCGCGCCGACCTCGTCCGCTTGCGTTTCATCGGCGACACGCCGCTCGTGCGCCGCGTGTGGTGCGGCGGCGAAATCGTGTTCTGAACGGATGCTCGCTTCAAGCGGCCGAGTGGCGATTTACGCCGCCCCGCGGCCGGAGGATCCGCTTTGGTTTTTCGGCTCGGCGATGATCGGCTATGATGCGGCAACGGGCGAAGCGGTGGCGAGACGGCCGCCTTTGGGGCTGAAGCCCGAGTGCTGGAGCGCGCTCACCGCCGATCCTCGCCGCTATGGTTTTCACGCCACGTTGAAGGCCCCCTTCGCGCTCGCGAACACGACGGCGATCGAGCATTTGTCGCAAGCAATTCGTGTCTTTTGTGAAGGCACCGTCGCTCTCCCGCCTTTCGAGCTCGGCGTGCGCGTGATCGGCGAGTTCCTGGCGCTCGTCGCGACCGGCGCGCCGAGCGAGCTTCAGTCCTTCGCGGCCTCGGTGGTGACAGGCTTCGACCGGTTCCGCGCACCGCTCTCGCCCGCCGAGCGCGGGCGCAGGCTCGCTGCCGCACTGAGCGAGCGGCAAATCCGCAATCTCGACCGATGGGGCTACCCTTATGTGCTCGAGGATTTTCGTTTTCACATGTCGCTTACCGGAAAGGTTCGCGACGAGGCCTTGCGTCACGAGTTGAAAGAAGCGCTCGCCGAAAGCTTTCGACGTGAAACGGGCGGCGCAGCTTTCGCGCTCGATGCGTTGGCGCTCTTTACCCAAAAGGCGCAGGGCGCATCCTTCCTCATCCATGAGCGTCATGCCTTACAGGGCGGCCGCGCGTGAGGAAGCTCACGGAGCAGCCTCTTATCGACCCGAGCGCGCAGGTGAAGGCCTCGACGCTTGGCCGCTACACCGAGGTCGGCGCGCGCACGCGCGTTCTTCAAAGCGAGCTCGGCGACTATTCCTACATCGTCAACGACGGCGACATGGCCTACACGGCGGTCGGCAAGTTTTGCTCGATTGCCGCGATGACGCGCATCAATCCCGGCAATCACCCGATGTGGCGCGCTTCCCAGGCGCATTTCACCTATCGCGCATCCGCCTACTTCGACGGCGAAGCCGATGAAGACGGCTTTTTCGATTGGCGGCGCTCGCATCGCGTCATCTTGGGCAACGACGTCTGGATCGGGCATGGCGCGGTCATCCTGCCCGGGCGCCGCATCGGCGACGGCGCTGTCGTCGCCGCGGGGGCGATCGTCACCAAGGATGTGCCGGCCTACACGATCGTCGCTGGCAACCCGGCGCGGGTGATCAAACCCCGCTTTCCCGAGGCGATCGCGCGGCGCCTTTCGACGCTCGCTTGGTGGAACTGGAGCCACGACCAGCTTCATCACGCGCTATCCGATTTTCGGACGCTGCCGATCGAAGGCTTTCTCGAGAAATACGAGACGAGCTAAACCTCTGCCCCTTGATTGAGCTCCCACACCCCCGAGGCGCGGTTGTGAAGCCGCCTCCCCTGCCCTAACCTCGCGCGAGCCCGCCCGGCACGGTCGCCGGGCGGCCGTCCATGAGCCGAGGGAGGAAGGCCGATGCACAAGCTTTTGTCGAACATCGCGCTCGCGGCGGGAGCCTTGTCGCTCCTCGGCGGCGGCGCGCACGCGCAATCGGGCGCATTGTCGAAAGCGGTCGGCGGCTATTCCTTCGAGGAAGCCGCCAGGGAAAGCCCGGCCACCAAGAATTTTCATTCGAACGACGGCAAGCTCACCTTTGCCATCGTCACGCATACGGCCGGCAACGGCTTCTTCGATCCCACCTATGTCGGAGCCAAGGTTGCGGCGGACGCCTTCGGCATCAATCTTGTGATGCTCGGCTCCGAAGCGCCTGTCGACGACATTCCGCGCGAGATCGAGATTCTCAACCAGATCATCAACGATCCGACGATCGATGGCGTGATCATGACCACGCCCCAGTCCGGCGCCTATGACGACATCGTCAGGAAGCTCACCGAGAAGGGCATTCCGATCGCGACCACGAACTCCTACGATCCGAAGCTCCTCGACCGCTCCTCGATCTCGCATACGGGGCAGGATGCTTCCGCGGCGGCGATCGGCGGCGAGGCGCTCGCCGCCTGCCTTCTCAAGAAAAACGTCAAGGGCGGGTCGATCATCTTCCCGAACACCACGACGCTCGGCAATGTTGAGGTGAACAACCGCATTACCGCGGCCTTCCAGGCGACCGTGAAGGCGCTCAACGCGGCGGGCCGCCTCAAGGATTTCAAGATCGATGCGGGCCAAAACAATATCGGCATCGACGTCGACGCCAACAACATCGTCGGCTCGATCACGTCTCTCATCGAAAGCCGCAAGGATGTCGTCGGCGCCTTCACCGCGAACGGCTTCACCACGCCGGCGCTCGGGGACGCCATTGCGCAGCTCAAGAAGAACGGCGAGATCTGCGCCTTCGGCTTCGATCTCGGGCCGAAGCAGCAGGAGGCGATCCGGGCCGGCGCGCTCACCGGCTCGCTCGGCCAGCAGCCCTTCCTGCAAGGCTTCTGGCCGGTGATGCAGCTTTACCTCCAGATCGATCGCGGCGTCTCGGCCGCCAACCTCGATACCCGTGCTCAGCTCGTCACCAAGGAGAATGTCGACAAGGTCGGCAAACGCTTCGAGAACTGACGGGCGCGAGGCGCGCGGAGCGCTTTTTTCAGCACCATCCGGGCGCCCCTTCTCCCTTGCGGGAAAAAGAACGCGCACCTCAACCCCCTCGTGCCTTCCGCGGAGGGCGTATGAGGGGTGTGAGCGCACCTCGAAAACGTGGCTGAATCGCCGGAAAACTTGTCAAAACCCGTCTTTCCAGGCTAGATGCGCGCCGGGTGGGCTTGGCCTATTCGGATTTCGACCTCCACAACGAGGGACGGGTCTCATTGCGAAAGCCCACTGACGGCCGGCTCCTCGCGGCCGCGCTTCTCATCCTGACCGCAACCGGGTTGACGGCGACAGCGTTGTCGGCGGCATGGGCGCTCGCCGCGGACGCGCCGCCGCTTTTCGAGCCTCGCCGCCTTCTCCATTGGGGCCGCCCCGAGATGGTGGCCTTCGCGCGCGAGGCGAGGCCCGTCATCGCCGAGGCGAATTCCGTGCTGCTCGCCGCCGAGCGCGAGGGCAAGGGCGTCGGTTGCGCGCGCCAGGCGCTCGTCGAATTGCGCTGGCGGATCAGCTCGACGAGCGATGCGGCGAGCGCAAGGGCAACGCTCGAGCGCCTGAAGCACGCGCTCGTCGATGCCGCCTCGCTCAATGGCGGGGACGCCAACATTTTGCCGCAGGATGCGGACGGCAGCTACGGCGCTTGCGACGCGGAATGGTTCTTGAAGCTCGGCGATTCGGGGGACGAGCTCCTCGATCCGCGCGGGTGGCCCGGCAAGCTGCCGCCGCGCTTTCTCGACCGCGTCGCGACGCCGGCCTCGCTCCTCGCCTATCTTTCCAAGATCACCGTCTCCGACCCGCGAACGGAAGGGATCGATCACCGCAAGGAGCTCAACGTCGCGACCGGAGTGCTTTCGCGCCTCGTGCTGCGCGGCGGCGTCCTTGGCTATTTCGCGAAGCCTGAGTTCAAGAGCGCCTTCACGAATTTCCTCGCCTCCTGGCAAGACCCCGAGACGGGCTTCTTCGGCGAGTGGTACAAGGACGAGGGGCGCCTCATAAAAACGAGCGATCTTTCCATCACCTTCCACATGGCGCGCTACACCAAGGGAAGGATCGCCCATTGGCCCGAATTGATCGATACGCTGCTTGCCATCAAGGACAGGCCCTACCCGCAAGGCTGGCTCGACAGCGACGGCATGACGAACCACAACAATTATGACGTCGCCACGCTTTTCAGCCTCGGATGGCCGTCTATGCGCGAGGAGCAGCGTGAGGCGGCGCGCGCCGAGATCCGGCGCATGCTCGATTGGGCGCTGAACCGCTCGATTGGCGCCGATGGCGAGATCGCCCCGACCGCGGCCGCCGAGCCGCTGGGCGACATGTATTATTTCGCGTCGGCCTTCCTCGACACCATCGGCTATTTCGACAAGCGCAAGCGCTTCTGGACCGACGAGGAGTTTCCGCAAGCCGAGCGGCTTCGAGCCGCGCTCGAGGCCAAGGTGCGGCTGATGGCGAGAGATGCGCCCTTCGTCGGAGCGACGCTCGCCCGTCTCGCTCCAGCTCACGAAAATGTCACGGCGATGACCGCGCCGCAGCCTCCGGCGCGCTTGTTAGCCACGCGTCTTTTTCTTATCTCAGGAAAGATGGAAGCGCATCCGAGCGCTGCTTCTCACGACGAAGCGGACCTTCGTTTGAGTGGCGCGGACGACTTCCATGCCGAGGAGCCCTTTCCATGACGATTTGCGCTGTAGCGCCCGCCCGCTCGGGCACGAAGCTCGCGATCGCCTCCGTCGCCCTCGCGCTCGCGAGCGTGCTTGGGACGAGCATGGCCGAGGCCCGGGTGCCGGCCCACCACCCCGTGCTGCGCGCCGCGCCGGCCATCAGCGTCGATGTGGGGCCGCTTCTCGCGCAAGGACTCGGCGGCTACGCCGAAGGGTTGCGCGACGAGCTCACCCAGGCGCTTCAGGTGCAATTTGCCGGCAGCTTGCGGCCAGGCGAGCGGCTCGTGGTGCTTTTGCGCAGCATCTCGCTCGCCACCTACACCGGCGACATCAACGTCTTCCAGCTCGCCGACAATGATTATCTCGATGGCGTGGTCACGCTTGTCGGGCCGAATGGGCAGCAGCTCGCGACGAAGGACATTCTCACGGTTTCGCCCTCTTCTTCCGGCGGAGCCTGGTATCTGCCCGGCGGCGAGCAACGGCGCGCGGTCGCCTTGGCGCAAGCCTTCGCAGCCTGGGCGCGCCGTTACATTCCGAGCTGATCGCGCTCGGCGAGGGGCAGGCCTTCGCGATAGATGCCCTCGCGATAGATGCCTTCGCGACAGATGCCTTCGCGGCACATGGCGAACGGCTGCGGAACGCCTTATGTAGAGCCATGCCCGAACAGCGGAGGCGATTCGCCATTTCCGAGCCTTTGCCGCCCGCCGACGAAACCGCCCCCGCGAACTCGGCGGGGCTTGCGGCACGTGCGCTCGCGGCGAGCGCAAGTCGGCGGCCTTACCTCGAAGGGCTGAACGCCGAGCAGCGCCAAGCCGTCGAGACGCTCGACGGGCCGGTGCTCGTGCTCTCCGGCGCCGGCACCGGCAAGACGCGGGTGCTCACCACGCGCATCGCCCACATCATCGCGACGGCGCGCGCCTATCCTTCCCAGATTCTCGCCGTCACCTTCACCAACAAGGCGGCGCGCGAGATGAAGCTCAGGGTGGGGCTGCTCCTTGGCGAGGTCGCCGAAGGCATGCCCTGGCTCGGCACCTTCCATTCCATCGCCACCAAGATGCTGCGTCGGCACGCGGAGCTCGTCGGGCTTAGGCCCGACTTCACCATCCTCGACACGGACGATCAGATCCGCTTGCTGAAGCAGGTGATCGCGGCTGAAAACCTCGATGAGAAGCGCTGGCCGGCCCGGCATTTCGCGCACGTCATCGACGGTTGGAAAAACCGCGGTCTCGCGCCCGACAAGGTGCCGCCGGGCGAGGGCATGGCTTTCGGCAACGGCAAGGGCGTGAAGCTCTACGGCGCCTATCAAGAGCGCCTCGCGACGCTCAACGCCGCCGATTTCGGCGACCTCCTCTTGCATGTCATCGCGATTTTTCGCGCGCATCCGGACGTGCTCGCGCTTTATCACGAGCGCTTTCGTTTCATCCTCGTCGACGAGTACCAGGACACCAATGTAGCTCAATATCTGTGGCTTCGCCTCGTGGCGCAGGGCCGCAGGAACGTCTGTTGCGTCGGCGACGACGATCAGTCGATCTACGGCTGGCGCGGCGCGGAAGTCGACAACATCTTGCGCTTCGAGCATGATTTTCCAGGCGCCAAGGTCATTCGCCTCGAACAGAATTACCGCTCGACCGGCCACATTCTCGGCGCCGCCTCGGGGCTCATCGCCCACAACCAGGGGCGGCTCGGCAAGACGCTGCGCACCGAGGCCGAGGACGGCGCCATGGTCACCGTCACGGGCGCCTGGGATTCGCAAGAGGAGGCGCGTCTCATCGGCGACGAGATCGAGGCGCTCCAGTCGAAGGGCCATGCGCTTTCGGAAATGGCGGTGCTGGTGCGCATCTCGGCGCAGATGCGCGAGTTCGAGGACCGATTCGTCAATCTTGGCCTTCCCTATCGCGTCATCGGCGGCCCGCGCTTTTACGAGCGCATGGAGATACGCGACGCGCTGGCTTACTTCCGCATCGTGACGCAGCCGGCGGATGATCTCGCCTTCGAGCGCATCATCAATACGCCGAAGCGTGGGCTCGCCGAAGCGACGCTCTCGCTCCTGCACAACCATGCGCGAGCGGCGCGCGTGCCCTTGTTGCGGGCGGCCGAGGCGCTGGCGCAATCCGAGGAGCTCAAGCCCAAGCCCCGCGTTTCGCTTCGCGACCTCCTCATCGCCATCTCCGGCTGGGCTGAGCGGCTCGAGCGAGGCGCGCCGCACACCGAGGTCGCGGCGCAAATCCTCGAAGAGTCCGGCTACACCGACATGTGGAAGGCGGATCGCTCGGCCGACGCCGCGGGCCGGCTCGACAACCTCAAGGAGCTCGTGCGCTCGATGGAGGAGTTTCCCGACATGCGCGCCTTCCTCGAGCATGTCGCGCTCGTCATGGAAGCAAGCGACGGCGAGGATGAGGACCGGGTTTCGCTCATGACCTTGCACGGCGCAAAGGGCCTCGAATTCGACACGGTGTTCCTGCCCGGGTGGGAGGACGGCCTTTTTCCCAACCAGCGCGCGCTCGATGAGAGCGGCCGCGCCGGCCTCGAGGAGGAGCGCCGCCTCGCCTATGTCGGCATCACGCGCGCGCGGCGCAACGCGAAGATCTATTTCGCCACCAACCGGCGCCTGCACGGCCTTTGGCAATCGACCGTGCCGTCGCGCTTCATCGACGAATTGCCGCAAGCTCATGCCGAGGTGGCCGAAGGCCAGGCCGGATATGGGCCTGGCCGCCATGGACCCTCGCGCTTCGACAACATGCCGGCCTTTGCCGGATCGAGCTATGCGACGCCCGGCTGGAAGCGCGCCCAGGCACGCCAGCGCATGGAAGGTGAAAGCGGCGCGCAGCGAGCGGGCCAGCGCGGGCGCGCCGGAGGTAGCTCTTGGCAAGGCGGTCGCCTCATCGAGGGCGAGGTTCTCGCCTCATCCATCGCCGAAGGTGCGGGCTTCACCATGGGCGAGCGCGTCTTCCATCAGAAATTCGGGCCGGGCGTCGTCGCCGGGATCGACGGCAATAAGCTCACCGTCGATTTCGACAAGGCCGGCCGCAAAATGGTGCTCGACAGCTTTATGCAAAAGGCTGGTTGAAGCAGGGCGGGTTGGTCAGGCTGCCGCTGCCGCCTCGATCGCCAGCGGCGTTTTGCGCTGATAGATGGCAAGCGTCGCGAGAAGCCCGCACACGGCCGCGATCGTCATCCAAATCCCGGGCGCGGCCTTGTCGTCGAGAGCCCGAATCAACCAGGTCGATATGGCGAGCGAAGAGCCGCCGAGCGTCGTCGCCAGCGAATAGGCGAGCGAGAAGCCGGCGGCACGCACATGGGAAGGCACCACCTCGGTGAGCGCCACCACCATCGCCCCGTTATAGCTGCCGTAAAGGAAGGAGAGCCAGAGCTCGACCGCGAGCATGTGCTCGAAGCTCGGCGCGGCGACGAGCCAGCGTAGCGCCGGATAGGCGGTGAGGATGGTGAGCACGGTGAAGCCGATCAAAATGGGCTTCCTGCCGATCCGATCCGAGATCGCGCCCCAGACCGGCAACCAGAAGAAATTCGAGAGGCCGACGCAAATGGTCACCGTCAAGGCGTCCGCCTCGGAGAGCTTCAGCACGGATTTGCCGAAGGTCGGGGTGTAGGCGGTGATCAGATAGAAGGACACGGTCGTCATCATGACGAGCATCGTGCCGGCGAGCACCACGCGCCAATTGGCCGCGATCGATGAAACGACCTCCGGTAGTTTCGGATGCTTCTTGCGCGAAAGGAACTCCTGCGTCTCTTGCAGCGAACGGCGGATGACGAAGATGAAGGGGATGATCAGGCAACCGATGATGAAGGGGATGCGCCAGCCGAAGCTGCTCATCTCTTCGGGCAACAAGGTCTTGCCGAGAATGAAGCCGATGAGCGCGGCGACCACGGTCGCGATCTGCTGGCTCGCCGATTGCCAGCTCACATAGAAGCCCTTGTGGCCGGGTGTGGCGATTTCCGCGAGATAGACGGAGACGCCGCCAAGCTCCACGCCTGCCGAGAAGCCTTGAACGAGCCGACCAAGCACCACGAGGATGGGCGCGAGCACGCCGATTTGAGCGTAGCCCGGCACGAAAGCGATGAGGAGTGTGCCGACCGCCATGATCGAAAGGGTGACGATGAGCCCCTGGCGGCGCCCGATGCGGTCGATGTAGGCGCCGAGGAAAATCGCGCCGAGGGGCCGCATCACGAAACCCGCCGCGAAGGTCATGAAGGTCGCCATGAGCGAGGCGAACTCGTCTTGCGATGGAAAAAAGGTCTTCGAGATGTAGGTCGCGTAAAAAGCGAAGAGGAAGAAGTCGAACATCTCGAGGAAATTGCCGCTGGTGACGCGAAACACCGTAAGAGCCTTCGGCTTTGCCGCTTCAGGCGTCGCGACTAGCGTTGCCATCGGTATGTCCCCTGTGTTCGATCTCGGCATGCCTCAGAGGGCCTGCCCCGACGGCGCGCGATCTCGCGAAAAACCGTCACGCGCATGGTTAGCTTCAACCCATCTCCTTGTCATCTCGAGCGAACGCCCGGAAGGCGTCGAGCGCGGGGTAGCGCTCGCCGCCTCCGAAGGCGCTTTTTTCATCCGGCTCACTCAATAGCAAAGCTTGCGGATGACCTCGTCCCCGTCCTCATCCACATAGCGGCGAATGACGCAGCCTCCGTCATAATCCCCGCCATAGATGCCGAAGACAGGGCCGTGCCAATGGCCGAAACCGTGCCCGAAGCCATGGCCATGCCCCCAGCCAAAGCCATGCCCGTGCCCGCCGAAGCCGAAACCATGGGCCTGCGCCGCCGTCGTCGCGACGATCGAGCTCGAAGCCAAAGCGCCGACGGCGAGGGTCGCCGCGACGAGGGCGGATTTGATGCTGATGAAGCGCATGATACCTCTCCTTGTTGTTGCGAGGCCGTCTTTCGGCCAAGCACATAGAGGTCGCGGCCGGAGCCGATGAGGTTCACGCCCCAGGCGAAAAAAGATGCGGCGCGGTTCGCGCGTGCCGAGCGCATGGTCCGGAAAATAGGACGCGATGAGTTCGGTGATCGGCAGCGTCGAGCGCATCCCAAGCTTCGGCGCGCAGGGCCGTCAGCCCGGCGCACCCCCAAGGCGATTAGGCCGGTGCCGCGAGAAAAGCCATGCGGGCCTGGTTGTGGCCGAGATTGGGATGATGCCTTCGCGCCGAAAATCCCGCCTCGGCGAGGAGCGCGAGCACCTCCGCTTCGTCATAGCTCGCAAAGCCGCGCTCGGCGCGAAGCTTGCGGTAATCGGAGACCGCGGTTCGGGCGAGCCCCGCGAATGCCGCGACGAGGAAGCCGCCACGCCAGCCGAAGTGCAAAAGCGCGAGCGCATCGCTCACCGGCGATACGCCTCGAACCGGGACGTCAGCGAGAAGAAGGCGGCCTCGCGGCTTCAACTCTTGGCGCCATAGCCGCAGCAAGGATGCGAATTCGGGCCGCGCCAAATATTGCACCAGCGAATTCGCCACGACGAGATCGACGGAAGATTCGGGAATATCGGCGACCTCGACGGGATTGATCACGACGATGTTGGAAACGCCAGCGAAACGGGCCTTGAGCCTCGCGCGCACGCTCGCCGCCGCATCGCAAAGATAGAGGCGCTCGCAACAAGCCGCGATCTCGCCCGCCGACAAAGCCTCTCCGCAACCCTGGTCGAGCACCACGGGGCGAAAGCCAAAAGTGTCGCCGTCCTTCCGAGGGGCGCCCTCATGCGAGGCCCGCCCGGGCAGACGGTCCATCACTTGCAAGATATCGCGCGCGATCCCCCGGTAGTGCAGGAGCTTGTGGCGCTCGTTGACATAGATGGGCGTCTCGCCTTCCCAGAACTCGCGCCAGCTTTTCGAAGGGGTCATCGCGGTGCGCGCTCGTCTGCCGAAAAGGGCGCGGCCAAGGTCGTGCCGCCCCCGAATGCCGTTCTGGCGACGATCAGCGCTTCCATAAGCGCGTGACGGCGCCCTCTTTTCCCTGCACGGGATCGAATTTCGGGCAAGGGACCGCTGCGATGCGCGAAAGCGCGGCGTCATGGACGGTGCCGCTCGTGGCGTAAGGCTTGATCAGATCCCGCTCGCGCCCTTCCGGATAGGCGCCGACGACGAGGAAGCCCGGGCTCGACGCGATGCGCTTGTGGCCTGTGCCGGCCGGCAACGCGATCACATCGCCGGCGGCGACGTCGAAATCGCGGCCCTTTCGGCCACCAAGCCGCAAGGTGGCGTGGCCGACCGCGACACCCAGCACCTCGTGGGAAGTCGAGTGGTAATGATGGAAGGTGAAGATGCTCCAACGCCAGCTTCCCCGCCAATCGTTCTCGGCGAATTTCCGCTCGAAGGCGCGCGCCGGATCCTGAGCGTCGGGCTCGATCGCGCCGCGATAAATGATCGCTGGCAAGCGGCTGTTCGGAACACGTCCGTCGTCCTCGAAGAGGGCCGTCTCGATACGGATCGCGTTTCGGCTCGCCAAGGCTCGTCTCACGCCGCGCGCCGCTTTTCGCGCTCGGCCTCCATCAAGGCGACGAAGCGGTCGAAAAGGTAATGGCTGTCACGCGGGCCCGGCGAGGCCTCGGGATGGTGCTGAACCGAGAAAGCGGGACGGTCGGTGAGCATGAGCCCGCAATTCGAGCCGTCGAAAAGCGAGACATGCGTCGGAACGGCGTTCGCCGGGAGCGAGGCCGCGTCGACCGCGAATCCATGGTTCATCGAGACGATCTCGACCTTTCCGGTCGCCATCTCCTTCACCGGATGATTGGCGCCGTGATGCCCCTGGCTCATCTTCACGGTCTTGCCGCCGATGGCGAGCGCCATGATCTGGTGACCGAGGCAGATGCCGAAGGTCGGCACGCGCTCCTCGATCAAGCGCTTGATCACCGGAACGGCGTATTCGCCCGTCGCGGCGGGATCGCCCGGCCCATTGGCGAGGAAAACCCCATCCGGGCCGAGCGCGAGAAGATCCTCGGCCTTCAAGGTCGGCGGCACGACCGTGACCTTGCAGCCGCGCGCCGCAAGCAGCCGCAAGATGTTGCGCTTCACGCCGTAATCGATGGCGACGACGTGGAAGCGCGGCTCGCCCTGACGGCCATGGCCTTCCGGCCAAGCCCATTCGGTCTCGTCCCAGGCTTGTCGTTGGAAGGAGGCGACGAGCGGCACGAGGTCGAGCCCCGTCATCGAGGGCAAGGCCTTCGCCTTCGTGGCGAGCGCGGCCCTGTCGAACACGCCTTCGGGATGATGGGCGACGACCGCATTCGTCATGCCCTTCTCGCGGATGAGTGCCGTCAAGGCGCGGGTGTCGACGCCGCTGATGCCCACGATGCCGCGCGCCACGAGCCATTCGTCAAAGCCGCGGCGCGAGCGCCAGTTCGAGGGCTCGGTGATCGCTTCGGCGAGCACGACGCCGCGCACGCCGGAGGGAGAAGCCATGTTGACGGTCTCGACATCTTCTTCATTCACCCCGACATTACCGATATGCGGGAAGGTGAAGGTGACGATCTGCCCCGCATAGGACGGGTCGGTGAGGATTTCCTCATAGCCGGTCATGGCCGTGTTGAAGCAGAGCTCGCCCGAAGCCTCGCCGGTGGCGCCGACGCCAAACCCCTCGATCGCCGTCCCATCCGCGAGAACGAGCAAGGCGGTGGGGCGAAGCTCGGTCCAGGGAGACGACGAGGAAGCGGCAAAGGCGCGAGCTCGTGCCGAAGGGGGGTAGGTTGGCGTCGAACCTGGCATGAGCGTTTTCCATGGACCCAATCGGGCGCTCGGAACCCAAAATGGGGTTGCGCCGCTGTGAGTAATCTCGGCGGGCTTGGGCGTCAATCGCTCGCAGGTTCTCTTGCATTCATGGGCGAAGAGGTGGTCCTCGGCCGGTGCGGCCGTGCCGGCCCTTGACGCTCGAGGCCAAGCCTTCCTATTTCGACGCTCCGCGCGAGGCGACCGGGAGGCGATGATGCCGCTGAGAGAAAGATTCACCGAGGCGATGAAACAGGCGATGAAATCCGGGGACAAGCCCCGGCTTTCCGCCATCCGCCTCATCAACTCGGCCGTGAAGGATCGCGATATCGAAGCGCGCGGCTCCGGGAAGGGGGAGGCGAGCGAGGACGAGATCGTGACGCTCCTGCAAAAGATGATCAAGCAGCGCCAGGAATCGGCCGCGCTCTACGACAAGGGCGCTCGCCCCGAATTGGCCGCGCAAGAGCGTGCCGAGATCGCCGTGATCTCGTCCTTCCTGCCGCAGCAGCTCGACGAGAGCGAGGTTGCGAAGGTGATCAAGGAGGCGATCGCGGCCACGGGCGCGACGAACGTCAAGGACATGGGCAAGGTGATGGCGTGGATGCGCGAGCGCCATGCCGGCAAGATCGATTTCTCCAAAGCCGGACCCGCGGTGAAATCGGCGTTGAGCGGATAGGCGCGAGCTTGGACGCTCAGCCTCGCGCGGCGACTGCTGGGAAACGATCGCGCCGCTTCTGCGGCGCGATCGCGCACCCTCACAAAAGAGCGAGCTGCACCGGCTCCTTCTCGCGCCCAGGCACGCTGAACAAATCGGTTCTCACCCTCGTCCGCTCGCGGTTGAAGCCGAGCTTGCGCGCCGCGATCTCGAAGCGGCGGCCGATCGTCCAGGCGTAAGGGCCTTCGCCGGTCTGGCGCACCCCGAAACGTGCGTCATAATCCTTGCCGTCACGTGTGCCCTTCACGAGGGACATCACCCGGTCGAGCTTGCCGGGATGATGCTCGAGCAGCCATTCGCGCACCAGATGGCGCAATTCGAGCGGCAGGCGCAAAAGCACGTAACCGGCGTCCTGCGCGCCCGCCTCGCGCGCCGCGGACAGCACCTTCTCGATCTCGTCATCGTTGAGCGAAGGAATGACCGGCGCGACGAGCACCGTCACCGGAATTCCGGCCTTCGAGAGCGCCTTGATGGTGGAAAGCCGGCGCGACGGCGTCGCGGCCCTGGGCTCCATCTCGCGGGCAAGGCTCGCATCGAGCGTGGTGACCGAGAGCGCGACCTTGGCAAGGCCTTTTTCCGCCATCGGCGCCAGGATATCGATGTCGCGCGCCACGAGCGCCGATTTCGTCACGATGCCGACTGGATGGTTGAAGCGCGACAGCACCTCGAGCACGCCACGCGTGATGCGGTATCTGCGCTCGATCGGCTGATAAGGGTCGGTATTGGTGCCGATCGCGATGACGCGCGGCTTGTAGGAAGGATGCGATAGCTCCTTCTCCAAAAGCTCAGCGGCGTTGGGCTTGGCGAAAAGCTTCGTCTCGAAATCGAGGCCCGGCGAAAGTCCCATATAGGCATGGGTCGGCCGCGCGAAGCAGTAGAAGCAGCCGTGCTCGCAGCCGCGATAGGGGTTGATCGAACGGTCGAAGGAAAGATCGGGGGAATCATTGCGGCTGATGATCGTGCGCGCCCGCTCGATCGTCACTTCGGTGCGGAAGCTGTCTTCTCGACCGAGTGCGTCGTCGTTCTCGTTTTCCCAGCCGTCATCGAAGCCCTCGCGCGACAAGGGCTCGAAGCGCCCGGAGCGATTGGTGACCGCGCCTCTGCCCCGCCGCCTTTCGCCCTCGACGAAATCCGTCCCAAGCGCCGCCTTCGGCGCTTCGCTCTCGAGACCAGGCGTGATCTCGAGCCGATCGAGCGGGTGCAACGCCCTTCGTGCCGCCATGCCCATGATGCTCTCCTGTTCCTCCGTTGTTGGAACATAAAGAGAACATATGTCGCGCGAACGCAGAAATCAAGCTTTTGCAGTGACGATGGGGTTCCTGGCCCGACACGCGGAGGGGAAGAACCGCCGAGAATTTTTGAAAATTACCCCGGCACGCGCACCGTGGCCCGCAAGCCGCCGAGCGGGCTTTCGGACAAGGTGATGTCGCCGCCATGGGCGCGTGCGATGTCGCGCGCGATGGTGAGGCCAAGCCCCGTGCCGCCGCTCGAACCAAGCGTGCGCGCCTTGTCGAGGCGCAGAAACGGTTTGAACACATCCTCGCGCCGATCGGGCGGAATGCCCGGTCCGTCATCATCGACCGTGATGGTGAGCACCCTTGCGTCATGCACGGCGTCGATCTCGATGCGTTCGGCGTAGCGCACGGCATTGAGCACGAGGTTGGTGAGGCACCGCTTGAAGGAGCGCGGCCGCACCACCGCCACCGGATCGCCCGTGATTGAAAATTCCGTCTTGTGGCCCAGGCGCTCGGCATCGGTTTTGAGCGCATCGAGGAGCGCGCGCACATCGATCGCTTCCGGCTGCTCGCCCGCATCGCCGCGCGCAAAGGCGAGATAGCCTTCGAGCATCCGGCTCATCTCGTTCACATCGCCGCGCATCTCCTCAACCTCCGTCGCCTCGTCGAGGAGCTCGAGCGAAAGCCGAAATCGCGTCAAGACGGTGCGCAGGTCATGGCTCACGCCGGCGAGCATGGTGGTGCGCTGATCGATCATGCGCTCGAGGCGCCGCTTCATCTCGATGAAGGCGTGGCCGGCCTTGCGGACCTCGCGCGCGCCACGCGGGCGAAATTCGATGTCGCGCCCCTTGCCGAAGCTTTCCGCCGCGTCCGCGAGCCGCAGGATCGGCCGGATCTGGTTGCGCAGGAACAAGACCGCGATGGTGAGGAGGAAGAGCGAGCTCCCGGCCATCCAGGCGAGAAAGATGCCGCTATTCGAGGCATAGGCCTGGCTGCGGTGCGCGACGACGCGCAAGGTCGCGTCATCGAGCTGAACCCTGATCTCGATGAGGTTCGAGCGCCCGATCGTGTCGACCCAATAAGGGCGGTGGATATGGCGCCTGATCTCCTTCGCCAGCGCCTCGTCGAAGAATTGGAAGAAAGGCTTCGGCGCCGGCGGCGGTAACGGCGTCGGCGGCATGAGCTCGACATCGAGGTTCAGCCGCTCGGCCGCGATGCGCTCGATCACCTCCTGCTTGCCGGGCCCCAAGGCTTCGTCGAGGTCGACGAGCGCGGCGATATCCTGCGACAGCGCGGCCGAAAGCCGCTCTGTCACCGTCTGCCAATGCCGCTCCATGAAGACGTAAGCGAGGATGGATTGTAAAAGCACCATCGGCGCGATGACGATCACCAAGGCCCGCACATAGAGGCCCTTCGGCATGATCGCGCTCAAGACCTTGGAGAGGCCTTGATTGACCGCGCGCGCCCCCTTGCGCAACTGTCGGAGCGGCCACCCGTCGATGATGAACGCCTTGGCCGCGCCCGTGACGAAGATTGCCGCGTCGCGCGCCCCGGCGCGCGCTACTTTCAGGGCCGGCGTGATCGCGTTCGATGACGCCGACCAGAGCGTCATGGCTCGATCGCCAACCGGTAGCCCTGGCCGCGCACCGTCATCAGCCAACGCGGGTTGGTCAGGTCGGATTCGATCTTGCGGCGGAGCCGATTGATCTGCACGTCGACCGATCGATCGGCGGCGAGCTGATCGCCTCCGCCGGCGAGCGTCTCGCGCGGCACGGGAGCCCCTTGCGCCGCGGCGAGCACGGTGAGCATCTCGCGCTCGCGATCGGTGATGCGGACGAGCTCGCCGTCGCGGTGCAATTCGCCGCGCTCGAGATCGAAGCCGAAGGCGCCGAAGCGTACCGAACTCGGCACATCCGCGGCGCTTCCGCGTTTGCCGTCCGAGCGCCTGAGCACGTTCACGAGCCGCAAGAGCAGCTCGCGCGGGTCGAAGGGTTTTGGGAGATAATCATCGGCGCCGATCTCGAGGCCCATGACGCGGTCCTCGGTCTCGGTTCGGGCGGTGAGCATCAGGATCGGCGTGTCATTCCCCTTTTTGAGATCGCGCGCGAGATCGAAGCCGCTTTCGCCCGGCATCATCACGTCGAGGATGAGGGCGTCGAAAGCGATCGAGGCGAGCTTGGCGCGCGCCGCTTCCGCCGAGGCCGCGGTGGTGACGCGATAACCCTCGCGCGCAAGGTAACTCGACAGAAGCGTGCGAATGCGCGTGTCGTCATCGACGACGAGCACGTGCGGCGAATGGTCAGCAAGCGGCTTCTGGGCCGGGCGTCGCGGGGCGGGAGCGGCGGAAGAGGCCATCGTCATGAGCAGGGACCCTCCGCGCCTTCAGCGAGGCTCATAGGTGCGATCCGTTGATGCGCCCGCGAGCCACGAGCTCGAGAACATGGGCCCGGTCCCCCTCGCCGACCATTCCGGCAAGAAAGCGCGTCACCGCCAAGCGCGTGTCCTCGCCGGCCTCGGCGAGCGCCTTCGCGATGCGGGCGCTTTGCACGCCCGCGAGCTCGCGCGCCAAAGCCTCGCCGCTGCGGGTGGTGACGAGCAGGCGGCGCCTGCGATCGGCGACACCGGTCCGTTGCTCGATGAAGCCCCCTTCGAGGAGGTCGCGAAGCACGCGGTTGAGGCTCTGCTTGGTGATGCGCAAGATGTCGAGAAGCTCGGCGATGGTGAGGCCGGGGAGCCGGTCGACGAAATGCAAGACGCGGTGATGCGCGCGGCCGAAACCATAGGACGCTAGCACGAGATCGGCCTCGCCGACGAAATCACGATAGGCGAAAAAGATGAGCTCGATCAGGTCGTAAGGCGCCTCGACATGCGATGTCGGGCGGACGGGATCTAGCCTTTGCAACGCCGACGCCGACATTCGTGCTCCGCTCCTTAGCTGCGCCGCCCGGGCGCGGTTCTGATCGGCCATTCGGGCTTTCCACGGAATTTGCCGCCGATGATTCTACCACCAGCAGCCCCCGCGGGCCAGTATGTCAGCATTGTTGACATATTTTCGCCTTCGGGCCTAACTGGTCAAGCTTTTTCACCGATGGAAGGGTTTCAGGAGACTATCATGGCGTTGCTGCCGTTCGACGATCGCGATGGCTTTATTTGGTTCGACGGCAAGCTCGTGCCATGGCGCGAGGCTAAGCTTCACGTCTTGTCGCACGGGCTCCATTACGGCTCTTGCGTCTTCGAGGGCGAGCGGGCCTATGGCGGCGAGATCTTCAAATGCACCGAGCATTCGGAGCGCTTCAAGGCCTCAGCCGAGCTTCTCGATTTCGAGATTCCCTATTCGGTCGAAGAGCTCGACGCAGCAAAACGCGCGGTGGTCAAGGCCAATGGCAAGCCCGATTGCTATGTGCGCCCTGTCGCCTGGCGCGGCAGCGAGATGATGGCGGTCGCGGCCCAGCAGGCGACGATCCATGTCGCCATCGCGAGCTGGGAGTGGCCGAGCATGTTCGACCCCGCCGCCCGCATGAAGGGCATCCGCCTCGACATCGCCGAGTTCCGCCGTCCCGATCCGCAAACCGCGCCCTGCCGCTCAAAGGCGGCGGGCCTCTACATGATCTGCACCATCTCGAAGCACAAGGCGGAGCGCAAGGGTTACGCGGACGCACTCATGCTGGATTGGCAAGGCCGCGTCGCCGAATGCACGGGCGCCAATGTCTTCTTCACGCGCGACGGGGCCTTGCACACCCCGACCGCCGATTGCTTCCTCGACGGCATCACGCGCCGCACCGTCATCGATCTCGCCAAGAAGCGCGGCCTCGAGGTGCAGGAGCGCCGCATCATGCCGGACGAGTTGCCGAGCTTCAACGAGTGCTTCATCTGCGGTACGGGCGCCGAGGTGACCCCGGTCGCCGAGATCGGCCCTCACCGCTTCACGCCGGGCAACATCTCGCGCACCCTCATCGAGGATTATGCGGCGGCAGTGCGCGTTCAAACCTGATACGTAAAGGATGCCCGCCGCGGCCCGACGAGCGCAGGACAGCGCCTATTTCTCGGTCGCGAGCTTGTTGCGGGCCGAGGATGCACTGCCCGCATCGGTGAAATACTTCGTCTCGTCGCCGAGCGCCACGGTCGGCATGCAGGTCGGCGTGCAGGAATAGGTCTCGCGATCGAGGCCACGCTGCATAATGACGACATTTTCGTTCGCCTGCTGCACCTGGATCGTCGATTCGTTCAAGATGGCGCCGATACCGTCGAGCGCGATGAGATTGGTGGTGCCGAAGCTCTTGCCGGTCAGGATCACGAGACCGTCCTTGCCGATGGTGACATCGGCGATGATCGGATTGCCGACGATCACGGTCTTGGTCTGATCGGGAAGCTTGATGATCCTGGCGCGATCGGTCGTCACCACGAGCTTTTCGGCTTGCGCCGCATCAAGCGGGAAAAAAACGGAGCCGAGAAGGGCGGCCAGGATGGTGAGGCGGGCAGAAAGTCCAAGCGTTCGCGACAATTTACGCATGACGAACCTCGCAAAAGCCGCCCGGCCGAAGCGCCAATACCTCAGCGACCTTCCCTTTCTGCTTACGGGGTGAGTGATGAATGAATGGCTAATCTCGCGCCGAGGATGCCTCGCATCGCGGCCGGAGCCGCGCTCTCTTGCGCCCTCGTCTCGTCCTTGATGTCTCGCCGGAAGCGCCCATCTTTGTTAAGGAAAGAGAGCTCGAGCCGATCCGGCGCAATGAGGAGAAGCGGACTATGGCCAATTTGGCGGCGGAAAAGCCCTATCCGGTGACGCATAGCGACGCGGAATGGCGCAAAATCCTCACTCCCGAGCAATATCAAGTGCTTCGCCACCATGCCACTGAGCGTCCGGGAAGCTGCGCGCTCAATTACGAGAAGCGCTCCGGCACCTTCTCTTGCGCCGGCTGCGGCCAGGAGCTTTTCAAATCGGGCCGGAAATTCGAGAGCGGCACGGGCTGGCCGAGCTTCAACGACCCGCTTCCCGGCGCCGTCGAGACAACCGAGGACCGTTCCCTCGGCATGGCGCGCACCGAGGTGCATTGCGCGCGCTGCGGCGGCCATCTCGGCCACGTGTTCCCCGACGGCCCTCCGCCGACGGGGCTTCGCTACTGCATGAACGGCGTGGCGATGAACTTCAAGGCGGAATAAGCCGGGAAAACCTCAATCAGGGTTTTTTCCCTCCGTGGCGTTCTCGAGCACGTGTCCGGTTCGCGCGTCGACGCCGACTTCCTGGACCAAGCGGCCGTGCTTGATATCGAATGAAAAGCGAAGCCCCGTTCCTCCAGCTTCGCGTTCCAATTCCTCAGCCGTGATCGTGCCCGGATGGGCCTTGAGCGCAATCGCCCGAGCCTCCTCGATGCTCACACGAGCGTGCTTCGCCAGCTCCTCGCCCGTATATCCGAATGCGGGCATAGAGGCGCTCACGACCAAGACGAGCGCTCCGCAAAGCCCTCGGCCTTGTGAGAGAAACGGTGTTTTCATGACCTAGCTCCACCGGAGCCCCGGCGCTTTGAAGCATTCGGCTGTGTCGGATGATTGACAGGAATATGACCTCGCCAGGCGTCGCGTGCGAATCTCACCCGTCCATCTTGAGCGCGGCGATGAAGGCCTCTTGGGGGATGTCGACCTTTCCGAATTGGCGCATGCGCTTCTTGCCTTCGCGCTGCTTGTCGAGGAGCTTGCGCTTGCGCGTCGCGTCCCCGCCATAGCATTTCGCGGTCACGTCCTTGCGCAGCGCCCTGATGGTCTCGCGCGCGATGATCTTGCCGCCGATCGCCGCCTGCACCGGAATCTGGAAGAGATGCGGCGGGATGAGGTCCTTGAGCTTCTCGCACATGGCGCGCCCGCGCATCTCGGCGCGCGTCTTGTGGACCAGCATCGAGAGCGCATCGACCGGCTCGCCATTGACCAGCACCTGCATCTTCACGAGATCGCCCTCGCGATAGTCGGTGAGCTGGTAATCGAAGGAGGCGTAGCCCTTGGAGATCGATTTCAGGCGGTCGTAAAAATCGAACACCACCTCGTTGAGCGGCAGGTCGTAGACGACCATGGCGCGCTTGCCGACATAGGAAAGGTCGATCTGCACGCCGCGCCGATCCTGGCAAAGCTTGAGGATCGAGCCAAGATATTCATCCGGCGTGAGGATCGTCGCCTTGATCCATGGCTCTTCGATGGATGTGATCTTCATCACATCGGGCATGTCGGCGGGATTGTGCAGCTCGCGTTCGGAACCATCCTGCATGCTGAGCCTGTAGACCACGGAAGGCGCCGTCGCGATGAGGTCGAGGTTGAACTCGCGCTCGAGCCGCTCCTGGATGATCTCGAGATGCAAAAGACCCAGAAAGCCGCAGCGGAAGCCGAAGCCGAGCGCCGCCGAGGTCTCCATCTCGTAAGTAAAGCTCGCATCATTGAGCCGAAGCCTGCCGAGCGAGGCGCGCAGCGTCTCGAATTCAGCGGCGTCCACCGGAAAGAGGCCGCAGAACACCACGGGCTGCACCGGCTTGAAGCCGGGAAGCGCCTCCTTGCAGGGGCGCCGATCATCGGTGATCGTGTCGCCGACGCGGGTGTCGGCCACTTGCTTGATCTGCGCCGTGATGAAGCCGATCTCGCCGGGGCCGAGCCTTTGCGCATCGGTCATCTTCGGCGTGAAGACGCCAATGCGCTCGGTTTCGTAGACGGCGTTCGTGCCCATCATCTTGATGCGCTGCCCCTTGCGCATCTCGCCGTCGACGACGCGCACAAGCACCACGACGCCGAGATAGGCGTCGTACCAGGAATCGACGAGCAGCGCCTTGAGCGGCGCCGTCTCGTCGCCCTTGGGCGCCGGCAGGCGGGTGACGATCGCCTCGAGCACGCCCTCGATATTGAGCCCGGTCTTCGCCGAGATCTCGACGGCGTCATGCGCGTCGAGCCCGATCACCTCCTCGATCTGCTCCTTGATGCGCTGCGGCTCGGCGGCCGGCAAATCGATCTTGTTAAGCACGGGCACGATCTCGTGGTCGGCATCGAGCGCGTGATATACGTTGGCGAGCGTCTGCGCCTCGACGCCCTGGCTCGCATCGACGACGAGGAGCGACCCTTCACAGGCCGCGAGCGAGCGCGACACCTCGTAGGCGAAATCGACGTGACCGGGCGTGTCCATCAGGTTGAGGATGTAGGTCTTCCCATCCTTCGCCGGATAGGTGAGCCGCACGGTCTGCGCCTTGATGGTGATGCCGCGCTCGCGCTCGATATCCATGTTGTCGAGGACTTGCTCGACCATCTCGCGCGACGTCAAACCGCCGGTCGTCTGGATCAGACGGTCGGCAAGCGTCGATTTGCCATGGTCGATATGGGCGATGATCGCGAAATTGCGGATCAGCTCGAAGGGATGCGTTGTCATGAGGGGCATGTAGCAACGCGGCGACGCCGTGGGAAGCGGGCCTTGCGCCTGGAGACGAGGAGGCGAGCCCAGCGGCCTCCCGTGACGCTGTGCCCGGCCCGGTGCGCTGCAACCCCGCGCTCATCTGTGCGTGCTTCGGGGTGCAGCGTGCCCCCGGCGCGAAGGGAGGTGCCCGGTTCCGGCGCCTTCAGGAAAGCACGCCGCTCCAAAGGTGCGTCCTGAAGGGCTCGCCTCGCTAGGGATGACGCGCAGGAGCGCGAGGGGGTGCGCTCGAGGGCGCGCGTCACGCCGCGGCGACGCGGGCCTCGTCGAGGAAGGGCTCGAGCCTGGGCTTGCCGCTCTTCGGCACCACGAGGAGATGGTTCGCCGGCACGGGCGTCCAGAAGCTGCGTTCGGCGTCGAGGGGCTCCGACGCGACGACGACATCCTCCCCATCCTGGCGGAAATAGAGCGTGTTGGCAGCTTCCTTCGGCGAGGCGTAGCGCACCGCGTAAAGCGTCTCGCCATCGGTGAGGGCCGAGGTGAAGCGGAACACGTTGGGCTTGCCGCTCTGGCGCACCATCTCGGCGATGCGCGCGACCGTGCGCGTCAGCGCGCCCACAGGATCGGTCTTGGCGCCGGCGCCGAGAATGGCGAGAAACGCCGCCTCCGAATCCGTGGTGCCGATGCGCGAGCTGTAGAGCGCATCGGGGATTAGAGCCTCGACCTTCCGCCGGATCGCATCCCAATCACCGAGGCTGCCGTTATGCATGAACATGAAGCGTCCATGCGTGAAGGGGTGGCAATTCGGGCGCGTGGTCGGCGTCGAGGTCGCGGCCCGCACATGGGCGAAGAAGAGATGGGCGTGGATATGCCGGCACAAATGCTTGAGATTTTCGTCGGACCAGGCCGGCCGCACCTCGCGATAGAGCCCCGGCTCCTCATGCGCCGCGTACCAGCCGAGCCCGAAACCATCCCCTTGCGTAGAGCCCAGCGCCTCCTTGGCGTCGATGCTCTGGCGCACGAGCGAATGCTGAGGCTCCGTCACATAGCGTTCGAGCGGGATCGTGCGGCCCTTATAGGCGATCCAGCGGCACATGTCGTGATTCCTCTATGAGTGCAGGGCGCTTCTATCATTTTCGCGGCCGCGGATGAAGCCCGAATGCCGTTTCCGCAACCTCGAATTGCGGATCCGGCGCAAAAAAGCGCGCCAGTGAACGACAGAGAGCCCGGCCTCGCCTGAGGACCGCTGGTTGGAACCGTCATTCAACCGTTACAAAGTTTAACCATGGTGACGTCCGGCCGACAGCTCGTGCCTTCGTTATTTCACGCGCGAGGACATCCATGTCCGACGTCACGCTCTCCGCCGCCGTCCCTGCGCTCGATAGGCCGCGGCTAGACCATCCGGTCACGCCTCTTGCGATTTTCGTGTTCCTCGCAGTCGTCGCGGCCGGGCTGCTTTTCGTTGCCTACAGCATCTATGCCGACGTTGACGCGACGCAGGCGCGGATCACGAGCTTCGTGCCTTATGCCCTGCTCGCGGTCGCCCTCATCATCGCGCTCGGCTTCGAGTTCGTGAACGGGTTCCACGACACCGCCAACGCCGTGGCGACGGTGATCTACACACATTCGCTTCCGGCCCCTTTCGCCGTCGTATGGTCGGGCTTCTTCAATTTCCTCGGAGTGCTGTTTTCGACGGGCGCCGTCGCCTTCGGCATCCTTTCCCTGCTTCCGGTGGAGCTGATCTTGCAGGTCGGATCGAACGCCGGCTTTGCCATGGTGTTCGCGCTCTTGATCGCCGCCATCCTGTGGAATGTGGGCACATGGTGGCTCGGCTTGCCGGCCTCGAGCTCGCATACCTTGATCGGCTCGATCATCGGGGTGGGCATCACGAATGCCTTGCTGCGCGGACGCGACGGCACGTCGGGTGTCGATTGGGATCAGGCTTTGAGCGTCGGAAAGTCGCTTCTCGTCTCGCCCATCGTCGGCTTCCTGTGCTCGGCGATCCTCCTCCTGGTCATGAAAGCGCTGGTGCGCAATCCCACGCTCTACGAAGCGCCCAAAAGGGCCGGTGCCCCTCCCTGGTGGATCAGGGGCCTGCTGATCTTCACTTGCACGGGCGTTTCCTTCGCGCATGGCTCGAACGACGGCCAGAAGGGAATGGGGCTCATCATGCTGATCCTGATCGGCACGGTGCCGACCGCCTATGCGCTGAACCGCGCTCTGCCCGATAATCGCGTCGCGACCTTCCACGAGGCGTCACTCGCGGCATCGAACGTGATCGACGCCAAGGCGGCCGGATATGCGGTCCTCGGCAACCCGCGCCCCGCCGTCACGAGCTACATCTCGTCGCACGAGATCACCGGGGGCACGTATCCCTCGCTCGCCGTACTCGTGCGCGACATCTCCGAACAAGTCGAGACCTACGGGTCGCTTGCCCGGATTCCAGCGGCCGATGTCGGCAATACGAGGAACGACATGTATCTCGCCTCCGAAGCCGTTAGGCTCCTCGCCAAGGACAAGGCAAGCGAGCTCTCAGCGCGGGAGCTTGCCAAGCTCGCCGCCTACAAGACCGAGCTCGATGCCTCGACCAAATTCATCCCCCTCTGGGTGAAGATCGCGGTCGCCGTCGCGCTCGGCCTCGGCACCATGATCGGCTGGAAGCGCATCGTGGTGACGGTCGGCGAAAAGATCGGCAAAACCCACCTGACCTATGCGCAAGGCGCGGCGGCCGAGCTCGTGGCCATGGGCACGATCCTAGCGGCCGACAATTACGGCCTACCCGTCTCGACGACGCATGTCCTGTCTTCCGGCGTCGCGGGTACCATGGCGGCCAATGGCTCGGGCCTTCAGGTTCAGACCGTGCGCAATCTCATCATGGCGTGGGTTCTGACCTTGCCCGCCGCCATGCTGCTCTCGGGATTTCTTTACTTTGTGTTTTCCAAGGTCTTCTGAGGCGGGCCGCGTGAGGCGCGAGGCAATCGCACCCCTCCTTGATTGAAGCCGCCACGCAAATCGCGCTTCCTCGAGCGGCCCCTCCCCGTTTTTTTCGATTCGTCGACGACGGCGATGACTTGCGGGCCTTCCTGCACTACTTGTGTTGGGGACGACGCGCGAAAAAGGGAGAGCGAGATGGAACCGAAATACTCGACCGAGGCGATGTCGCAAGGCGTGCGCAACGCCGCCGAGACCACTTTGGCCAAGGCCCAGGAAGCCGTGACCCAATACATGAAGGAAGCGACCCGCGTGTTCTCCGCGGTCGAATTCGACTGCGCAAGCGACGCAGGCCGGAGCGCGCGACATGACGCAAAAAGCCGTGGGCTACGCCGAGACGAATATCGCCGCCGCTTTCGACTTCGCCCGCCAGTTGTTGCATGCGAAAGACCCGCAGGAGTTCCTGAAGCTGCAGCAAGGCTTCGTGCAGAAGCAGGCGGAAAGCCTCGGCGCCCAGATCCGCGAGATGGGATCGACCGTCGCCGGCACCGCGTCGCGGGCGGCCTCGCACGCCACTTCCGAAGCCGCGCCGAAGTCGCGCTCGAAGAGGTAGCCCTCTTCGCCATGGCCGAGATGACGCCGCGTTCCGCCGGCACGGATCCGCTTGCAAAAATTCGTGACCGGCTCTTCACCTCCGTCATCGGGGATGTGATGGACATGAAGGGCCTTCACCAGCAGTTCCTGCCGCCCTACATCCGTGCGCTCGCGCCCGAGACGATGCTGGTCGGACGCGCCATGCCCGTGCGCGAGGAAGATTGCACGACGCAAGGCGATTTCGGCTTGATGTTCAAGGCACTCGACGATTTGCAGCCAGGCGAAGTCTATATCTGCACGGGCGCTTCGCCCCGATACGCGCTTTGGGGCGAGTTGATGAGCACCAGGGCCCGCGCGCTCGGGGCCGCGGGCGCCGTCGTTGACGGCTTCCACCGCGACACGAGGGGGATATTCGAGGTCGGCCTGCCGCTCTTCTCGGCCGGCTCTTACGCCCAGGACCAGCGCGGCCGTGGCCGCGTTACGGATTACCGCTGCAAGATCCATTTCGCGAACGGCACGAGCGTCGCGCCCGGCGACATCATCGTCGGGGACCGCGACGGCGTGCTTGTCATCCCGAATGCGCACCTCGATGAGGTCGTCGAGGCGGCGCTCGCCAAGGTCGAGGGCGAGGAAGAGGTGCGCCGGCTGATCGAGAACGGCGAGGGGACGCAGGCGATCTTCGACCGCACCGGCATCATGTGAGCGTCGAAGGCGAGCGGCTTCCCTCGCTCCACGAAGCCCTGCCTTCTCCGGGGTCGCATTGCCAGGGCAAATAGCCTAACGATCGAGGCATCGAACGCCACCAGCGAAGACTTCCGATGACCTCCGCCTTACTCGACGGACCTCGCCTCACGCCGCGCTCCGGCGCCCCAAGGGAGCTGATCGTGCTGCTGCACGGCTATGGGGCCGACGGCAAGGATCTCATCGAGATCGGCCGGCAATGGCAACGCCTCTTGCCGCATGCGGCATTCGTTGCGCCCAATGCGCCCGAGCGCGTGCCGATGAGCCCGGTGGGCAGGCAATGGTTCGCGCTCACCTTCCGTGAACCCAATGAGCGCTGGCAGGGCGTGACGCAAGCGCGTCCCGCGCTCGATGCCTTCCTCGACGCGGAGCTTCAGCGGCACGCGCTTCCCCCTTCCGCCCTCGCGCTCGTCGGCTTCAGCCAAGGTACGATGATGGCGCTCCATTGCGGGTTGCGCCGCGAAAAGGCACCCGCGGCGATCGTCGGCTATTCGGGCCTCCTCGTGCTCGAGCCGGGCAAGGAACGCGAGAGCGTGAAGGCCGAGGCGCGGAGCAAACCGCCCATCTTCCTCGTCCACGGCGAGGCCGATGATCTTATCCCGGCTTCCGCGCTTTTCGAATCGGCCGAGGCGCTCGCCGAGGCCGAGATCCCTTGCGAATGGCATCTCTCGCCCCGGCTCGGCCATGGCATCGACGCCGAGGGCTTGCGGCAAGGCGGGGAGTTCATCGCCGCGGCCTTCGCGCGAGGCCGTCGGCCCGCGCCCGCGTAAAGCGCGTGCCGGAGCTGTCCAAAATTGCGCCCTCCGGCGTGAAGCGCCGTTCGAGGCTTACGGCTTGCGCGCTCATCCTTTCGGCCACCCTCCTCGCCTATGGCCTCCTCGCCTATGTGGCGCTGCCCGCGGTATGGACGCATTACGAGCACCAGAAGGGGCTTGCCGGCCTGCCGATGGTCACGCGCACCGGCCAGGGCATCCCGGGCGACCCGATGAATGTCGGCCTCGTCGGCGCAAAGGAGGATGTGCTTTGCGCCATGCATGTCGCGGAGTGGTACCCGGCCGACCCGATAACCTTGCGCTCGAGCCTCGAGATCATCGGCAGCGTGGCGCTTGACCGGCCCTATCCGCAAGCGCCGGTGAGCCCGCTCATCTACGATGGCCGGCGCGAGGATCTCGCCTTCGAGCGCGCCGAGGGCAAAAGCGCCGATCGTCGCAACCATGTGCGCCTCTGGAAAGTGCTGAGCAAAGGTGAGGAAGGCCGCGCGGTGTGGCTCGGCGCCGCGACCTTCGACCGCGCCGTCGGCTTCAACCGCTTCAACGGGCAGGTCACCCATCATATCGGCGCGGATATCGACGCCGAACGCGATCTTTTGACAGAGGCGCTCAAGAGCGCAAAGGTCGTCGAAGCGGTCTATGAAGTCACCGGAATCGGCCCGACGCTCGACGGCGTGAACGGTGAGGGCGATCCCTACCACACCGATGGTGAGATCAAGATCTCGCGGCTTGTCGAGGGCTGCGGCACGAGGGTCGAGACGCCGATCGAATTGACGAACCCTCCCGTGATCGACCTCAAGAACCTCCTCTGGCAAAACGCCGTGGAGGCCCTTTTATCCTGGCAGGCACCGGCCGCTTCGCAAGGGGCCGAATGATCGGGCATCGCCCGCCGCCGCGGCTCCTTCAGGGCTTCGGCTTGAGCCGCAACCCTTGCGGGCGGATCAGCCCGTCCCGATTGGGGATGAAGCCTTCGACACGCTCGCTCAAGCCCCAAAGCCAGGTGGCGTTGAAAAGGATGATCTGCGGCATGTCGCCGAGGTAGAGATCGCTGATCTCGCGGTAAAGCGCGACGCGCTTCTCGGCATCACCCGTCTCGCGCGCTTCCTTCAGCAGCTCATCCATCTTCGGGTTGCAATAGGCACCGAAGTTGAAGGGCCCCTTGCACGCCATCCAGATCGAGAGATTGGCGTCCGGATCGGCCCGCCCCGACCAGGTGAGCAAGGCGGCATCGAAATCGCCCGCGAGATCGGCCGCGTATCCCGTGTTGGTCTCGAGCTGCTCGAGCCTGATGTCAAACCCTGCGTCTTTTGCCATGGCCTGGACGACCTCGCCGATCTGGGCATCGACGGTGGTGTTGGCGAGCTGCAGGGCGAAGCTCACATGCTCGACGCCGGCTTCGCGTAAAAGCGCGCGCGCACCGGCGAGATCGCGCTCCGGGACGGGGTGATCGGGGTTCCAATATAGGCTGCCCGGCAATTCGCTTTGGTTGTTCGGAATGAACAAGCCTTCGAAGACCGCCTGATTGAGCGCCTTTCGGTCTATCGACTTCTCGAGCGCCTTGCGCACCCGCGGGTCCTTGCCGAGGGGCGTCTGCGATCTCGCCCCGTGGTCGAGGTTGAATTGCAAGGTGCGATACGCCGCAACGCCATGCTCGGCGAGGCGAAGGCGCGGATCGGCCTTCACCACGGCGGCGTCGGTCGCGGCAAGCTGATCGACGATTTGAAGCTCGCCCGATTGCAGGTTGACGAGGCGCACCGAGCTGTCCGGCATCGGGCGAAAGACGATGCGGTCGATCGCGATCGCCTTGGCGTTCCAATAGCCGGGGAAGCGATCAAGCACGATCCTGTCCTGCGCGACGCGCTCGGTGAAAGAGAAAGGCCCGGCGCAGACCGGGTGGCTCGCGACATCATCGCCAAGCTTGGCGAGGGATTGCGGCGACAGCATCATGCCGGAGCGGTCAGCGAGGAAGGCGAGAAGCGGCGCGTCTTGGACCGAGAGATGCAATCTCACGGCGAGCGGGTCGAGGACCTCGACCGAGGCGACGGGCCGCAGCTCCGGCTTGCGCAGGCTCGTGGCGAGCGTCTTGTCGCGCTCGATATTCCCCTTCACCGCCTCGGCATCGAAGGGAGTGCCGTCTTGAAAGATGACCCCCGCGCGCAGATGCAGCGTGAGAGCAAGCCCGTCGGCGGACCATTCCCAGCTCGTCGCGAGTTGCGGCACGAAACGCATCTCGGAATCGGTGTCGATGAGCTTGTCGCAGAGAGAGGCGAAGATGTTGCGGTCAAGAAAATTGCCGCTGCGCGCGGGATCGAGCGGCCCCGGATCGCCCGCGATGCCGATGTTGAGCACGTCGGCCGCACGCGCGGGCGGGGCGGCGATGACGAGCATAAGAACGAGAAAAGTGAGCTTCGCGCGCATCGACGGCTTTCCTTAAAAGCTCCGCCGGACCACCCGGCGATGGAAGGGGCGCAATCTTCTCCACCCTGTTTCGTGAAGCAAGCCTGTAGCGCACGAGTAGGACACCAAGGCGGCTTCACCATGGTCCCTTGAAGAGCCGCGCCGAGCGCATCATCTTGCCGAAAACGCTTCTCGTGCAATGCGCGAAGCCCGGGACCGTCAGCTGCGCGGCACGGTTCCGGAAAAAACGAGCTTGCGATATTCGTTTTGCCGAATTCCTCGGCCGAAGCCCGGCGCGCCATTGCGCCTCGAGTTTCGAGCGGATAGAGCAGCGACGGCCTTCGCGCCCAATGATGGTGGGACCTATGGCGCTTTCGCTCGCGGCTTTCGACACGGAGGACCTCGCGGTCGTTTCCGCTCACCTCCAGGATGCGCGCCTCACGCTTTCCGATGTCGCGTATCTGCGAAAGCGCATGCGTTTCGTCATGGTGTTTCATCGAAAATGCCGCGAGGCGCCCCCCGATATCGACGGACGCTGCCATTCCGGCCTGCATTTCGAGCGGGTCTTGTCGGCAAGCCATATCGGCTTCGATCTCTCCGAGAAGGAGCGCGTGCTCGAGCTTCTCGCCATCACCTTCGACACGACGACGGCTCCCGCCGGCACCGTCATGCTGCATTTCATGGGCGGGGAGGCGATTCGGCTCGAGGTCGAATGCCTCGAAGCTTTGATGAAGGATCTCGACGAAGTGATGCCTGTGTCGCTCGGCGCCGGAGGCGCTTGAAAATCGCATGGCGCAACGCCTCGATTTCACCAAACCCGGCTTCGAGGAAGGGTTCCGGGCGCTCATCGGCACGAAGCGGGAGGCTGCCGAGGACATCGAGGCGATCGTGGCCACGATCTTGCGCGAGGTCGCCGAACGCGGCGACGAGGCGCTCATCGACTATACGCTGCGCTTCGACAGGCTCACGCTCTCGGCCGCGACGATGCGCGTCAGCGAGGCCGAGATCGAGGGGGCCCTCGCGGCGTGCTCGCGCGAGGCGCTCGAGGCGCTCGCCTTCGCCCGGGCGCGCATCGAGGCCTTCCATCTCCGGCAACGCCCGAAGGACGATCATTTCACCGATGCGCTCGGTGTGCGGCTCGGCCTGCGCTGGACGCCCATCGAAGCGGTCGGCCTTTACGTGCCGGGCGGCACGGCGAGCTACCCCTCCTCCGTGCTGATGAACGCCGTGCCGGCGAAGGTCGCCGGCGTCCCGCGCATCGTCATGGTCGCGCCGATGCCGGAGAACCGGCACAACCCGCTCGTGCTCGCGGCCGCGAAGCTCGCAGGCGTCGACGAAATCTATCGGATCGGGGGCGCGCAGGCGATCGCGGCGCTTGCGTTCGGCACCGCCTCGATCGCGCCCGTCGCCAAGATCGTCGGGCCCGGAAACGCCTATGTAGCGGCGGCGAAGCGTCGCGTCTTCGGCGTCGTAGGGATCGATTCGATCGCGGGTCCTTCGGAAGTGTTGGTGCTCGCCGACAAAAGCGCCAACCCCGATTGGGTGGCGCTCGATCTTTTGGCCCAAGCCGAGCACGATGGCGCTGCCCAATCGATCTTGATCACCGACGATGCGGCCCTGGCCGAAGCCGTGGAAAAGCGGATCGCGGTCAATCTCGCCGAGCTGCCGCGCGCCGCGATCGCGCGGGCGAGTTGGCGCGATTTCGGCGCGGTAATCCTCGTGCCATCCCTGCCGGACGCGGCGAGCCTCGTCGATCGCCTTGCGCCCGAGCACCTCGAGATCGCCACGGAGGAGCCCGAGAAGCTCGCTGGCCTCATCCGCAACGCCGGGGCGATCTTTCTTGGGCATTACACGCCCGAAGCCATCGGCGACTATGTGGGCGGGCCGAACCATGTGTTGCCGACTGCGCGCACCGCGCGGTTCTCTTCCGGCCTCGGCGTCATCGATTTCATGAAGCGCACCACGCTCCTCGACGCGACCCGCGCCGGCCTTTCGGCGCTCGCACCCGCCGCCGTCGCGCTCGCGCAGGCGGAAGGGTTCGACGCTCATGCCCGTTCGGTGTCCGTGAGGCTCAATCGAGGATAGGCGCATGAGCGCCAAGGAGAGCGCGAGCGACGACGCGAGAGACGCTGCCGCGGGCGGCGCAAAGGAGGACGGGAATCCCGACGCGAAGCCGCGCCGCGCCAGGCGCCTGATCGCGGTCGAGCTCGACGAGGCATCGATCGGCCGATCGAGCGCGGATCAGGAGCAGGAATGCTCGATCGCCATCTACGATCTTCTCGAACGCAACAGCTTCGCCGTCCCCGGACATGATCGCGGCCCCTATCGCCTGACGATCGCGCTGCGCGAGAAGAAGCTCATGCTGCAAGTGAGCGAGGAAGACGGCGCGCCCGTGATTGCGCATCTTTTGTCGCTTACCCCCTTCCGGCGCGTGGTGCGCGACTATTTCATGCTTTGCGACAGCTATTACGGGGCGATCCGCACGCGCTCGGCCGCCGAGATCGAGGCGATCGACATGGGTCGGCGTGGCTTGCATGACGAAGCGGCCAGCCTTTTGGCCAAGCGGCTTCAAGGGAAGATCGAGGTCGATTTCGACACGGCGCGGCGGCTCTTCACGCTGATCGCGGCACTGCATTGGAAAGGGTGAGCGCGAGGTGGCGCAGCCCCCTGCCGCCCCGCGTCGGACCATCCAGTCCGTCCTTTTCATCTGCTCGCGCAACGCGGTGCGCTCGCCCATGGCTGAAGCCATCACCAAGCACTTCTTCGGGCGCTCGCTTTACGTGCGCTCGGCGGGCGTGCTCGAGGGCGAAAACGACCCCTTCATGGCAACGGTCCTCGATGAGATCGGCATCGATGCCGCCGCGCATAAGCCGCAAACGATCGAGGAGCTCGACGATTGGGAAGGGCTGAATTTCGATCTTGCCGTGACCTTGAGCCCCGAGGCCCACCACCGCGCCCTCGAGCTGACCCGGACCTTGTCGATCGACGTGGAATATTGGCCGACACCCGATCCGACCCTGGAAGTCGGCTCGCGCGAGCGCGTGCTCGATGCGTATCGCGCCATTCGCGACGGCTTGGAGACGCGGATCATGGCGCGCTTCCGCAAATGAGCGTCAGATGAGCTTTCCCATGCCGGCGCCGCTCGCGGCCGCGATCGAGGCCATGACGGCGGGCAGGCCGAAAGCCGAGATCGCGGAGCGCGCCGCCTCGATATCGCGGCATTATCGCGAAGGCAGAGCGTCCGAGATCGCGATCGCCTCGCCCGCGGATGTCGCGGCCTACTGTTCGGCGCGCATGCCCGCGACCTTCGCGGCGACAGGCGCGGCATTGAGCGCAACGCGTGAGCTCGTGCCCTCCTTTTCACCCGCGAGCCTCCTCGACATATGCGCCGGCCCCGGCAGCGCGAGCTTCGCCGCGCTTTCGCTTTGGCCCGAAATCTCCGCGCTGACGCTCCTCGACGCCAATCCTTTCTTCCTCGACGGCGCGCGTTCGCTGGGCGAGGCTTGCGGCCTCGCCGCGATGCGCGAGGCGAAGCTCATCCGTGCGCCCCTCGCGTCCGCGCTGCGACGAGCTGCCGAGCGCCGATCTCGTGGTGATGAGCTATGCGCTTGTCGAGCTGCCGCCCAACGAGATCGCCGAGCTCGCGGGCCGCATTTGGCCGCGTTCAAGGGGTCTTTTGCTTTTTGTCGAGCCGGGCACGCCCGAAGGCTTTCGCCGCATCCTCATCTGCCGGGATGCCTTGATCGCGAAGGGCGCCCAACTCGTCGCGCCCTGCCCGCATCTCGAGGCTTGCCCGATGCAGCCGCCCGCCTGGTGCCATTTCAGCGAGCGCTTGGCGCGCTCGCGCCTGCACCGCCTCGCGAAAGCCGCACACGTAAACTACGAGGACGAACCCTATATTTACCTCGCCTTCGCCAGAAGCGACACGCCATTGCGGCCGCAAGGGCGGATCGTGTCGCGGGTGCGCGTCTCGAAGGCGGAGGTGCGCTTCAGCGTTTGTGGCGAGGACGGTCGTCTTGCCGAGGAAAGGACGCCGCGGCGCGACCGGATCGCCTATGCGAGGATGCGCCGCGCCGCCTGGGGCGACGCCTGGCTGCGGGGCCGCCCGAAAGAGTGATCGCGGCCGCACTTTTGTCGCGACGCCCGACGCACTATGTTGGGGGAGTTGAAAAAGGAGGCGCCTATGGCCAAGAAACCCCATCAGCCGAGGCCGGGCAGGCCCGAAGCGACAGGCTCGCCGCGCGATCGCGTAATCGATGCCCTCATGGCGCTCGCCGCCGAGAAGCCTTTCGGCGACATCGGCCTTGCCGAGATCGCCGACCGCGCTTCGGTGTCGCTTGCCGAATTCCGCGACCTCTTCCCCTCCAAAGGGGCGATTCTCGGCGCCTTCACCAAACGGATCGACCACATCGTGCTCGAAGGCACGACCGGCGAGCTCGCCGAGGAGCCGGCGCGCGAGCGTGTGCTCGACATCATGATGCGGCGCTTCGATGCGATGCGGCCTTATCGTGACGCCTTGCGCTCGATCGCGCGCGACCTGCGCCGCGATCCGCTTTCGCTTGCCGCCATGAACCAGGTGGCGCTGAACTCCCAGCGTTTCATGCTGGCGGCGGCCGGCATCGACACGACCGATGCACTCGGCCCCCTCAAGCTGCAAGGCGCTGTCGGCGTCTTCGCGCGCGCCTTCGAGACTTTTCTCGAGGATGACGAGCCCGATCTCGCGAGGACCATGGCGCGGCTCGACAAGGAGCTCGACAGGGGCGAGCGACTCTTGCGTCTCGCGGACGATGTGCATGCATTGAGCGCGCCGTTCCGAGCCTTCTTCAGGGCTGCCTGTCGAGGCCGGCGGCGCTTCCGCGACCGGATGCGCGAGCGCATGCGCGCGCCGCGCGATCGCGACGACGAGGGCGGCGTCGAGGCCGCCTGATCGCCGCGTTCGTCGGCTTGGCTTGCCGTAAGCCCGACCGGCAAAGCGGCGAGCAATAATCGAGGACGACGAGGCCGGTCGATGCCTAGCCTTGGCCGGGGGCCTTATAGCCAGTCGTCATTGCCAGGGCCTGATCCGTCTCTTCCACGGTCAAGAGCGCCGTCGTCTTGGGACGGACCAGCCCGGAGCTTCCCACGGCCAAGGCCACCGCCGCGGCACTCACCGTGTTGGGAAGCTCGAGGATGACAATCACGTCGTATTCCCCAAGCGCGAAATGAACGGACTCGAGCTTGCCGCCCAATTTTTTCGCGGCATTCTCCACCGCTTTGCGGCGGCCCGCTGCCGTGTCTTTCTTCAAGCCTTTCAGCCCATCGGCCGTGTAGCTGGCTTCGATCAGAAATTTCGCCATGTCGACCCTCCTGTATTTATGGGCGGCACAGCATGCGACACCGTCTTACAGGAGTCCATTGATCGCTTTACACCGGGACATGAACGTGAACGTTTTGCACTGCGCCCATGCCCTTCACCCTCGGATCTCAGCGATCGTTTTCATGCCAATGCCTGAGCGCCCTCGCGTAGCGGGGCATGATGACGGGCATGATGCTTTCGCCTGGGGGAGCGCGGTTGACGCCGAAGACGTATTTCGGGAAATCGAGCTCCTTCTGGATCGCCCAGATCTCCTCATGCCTTTCGGGCGGCAGAATGCGCGCCGGGTCGCCGATGGCGATCCAGCCGAGCGGCACCATCGCCCCCGGCGCGAGCACGGTGCGCAAATGCACGATGGCGTTGATGCGCACTTCGGCGTTGCGGCCGATCCTCGCTCCATTGAAGATTGTCGCGCCCGTGGCGATGAAGACATCGCTCTCGATTGTGCAACCGACCACACAGGCGCGAGGCCCGATCAGCACATTGTCGGCGATCGAGACGGGGTTGTCGCGCACGCCGCGGATCACGGCCGTGTCCATGACCACGCAATTTTTGCCGACCGTGACCTTGCCGCTCTCGGCGGTGATCACGGCGCCGAAGCCGACCGAAGAATTCGGCCCGATGGTCACATCCCCACAGATCACGGCATTTGGCGCGACGCGGGCCGAGGGGTCGATGCCAGGCTTTCTGCCGCGATGTTCCAGGATCATTGCCGGCTCCTTTAGATCATCAACGCCGCGCTGGACCCGCCTCTCGCCACAAGCTAGAAGGCGCGCGATCAGCTTCACCTCAAAACGAGCGAGCGACACGCCCCATGGCGCGCCAATTCATTTATCACATGCGCGGCCTCACCAAGGCCTATCCCGGCGGCAAGAAGGTGCTGGAGGACATTCATTTGTCCTTCTACCCCGATGCCAAGATCGGCATTCTCGGCGTCAACGGCGCCGGCAAATCGACGCTCATGCGCATCATGGCGGGCGCGGACAAGGAATGGACCGGCGAAGCCTGGCTCGCGGAAGGCGCCCGCGCCGGATACCTGCCGCAGGAGCCGCATCTCGACGAGACGCTCGACGTGCGTGGCAACGTCATGCTCGGCGTCGCGGGAAAAAAGGCACTGGTCGATCGCTACAACGAGATCGCCATGAACTACTCCGACGAGACGGCCGAGGAGATGACGCGCCTGCAAGACGAGATCGACGCCAAGAATCTCTGGGACCTCGATGCCCAGGTCGACCAGGCGATGGAAGCGCTGGCCTGCCCGCCGGACGATGCGCAAGTGTCGACCCTCTCCGGCGGTGAGCGGCGTCGCGTCGCTCTCTGCCGCCTGCTCCTGGAGCAGCCCGAGCTGCTGCTCCTCGACGAGCCAACGAACCATCTCGACGCGGAAACCACGGCGTGGCTCGAAGGCCATTTGCGCGCCTATCCGGGCGCCGTGCTCCTCGTTACGCACGACCGCTATTTCCTCGACAATGTGACGGGCTGGATCCTCGAGCTCGATCGCGGCCGCGGCATTCCCTATGAGGGCAACTACTCCGCCTGGCTCGTGCAGAAGCAGAAGCGCTTGCAGCAGGAGGGCCGCGAGGAAGAGGCGCGCCAGCGCGCGCTCGAGCGTGAGCGCGACTGGATCCAGGCCTCGCCCCGGGCCCGCCAGGCCAAGAGCAAGGCGCGCATCCAGCGCTATGACGACCTCGTGGCGAAGCAAGCCGATAAGGGTCCGCAGACGGCTCAGATCATCATCCCGGTCGCCGAGCGGCTCGGCAACAACGTGATCGATTTCGAGCATCTGAACAAAGGCTATGGCGACCGGCTTCTGATCGACGACCTCTCCTTCAAGCTGCCGCCGGGCGGCATCGTCGGCGTGATCGGGCCGAACGGCGCCGGCAAGACCACGCTTTTCCGCATGATCACCAAGCAGGACAAGCCGGACGCGGGCACGATCTCGATCGGGGAATCGGTTCAGCTCGGCTATGTCGATCAATCGCGCGACGCCTTGAACGACAACAAGACCGTGTGGGAGGAAGTTTCCGGCGGGCTCGACCAGCTCATGCTCGGCAAGCGCGAGGTGAATTCGCGCGCCTATTGCTCCGCCTTCAATTTCAAGGGCGGCGACCAGCAAAAGAAGGTCGGCCAGCTTTCGGGCGGCGAGCGCAACCGCGTGCATCTCGCCAAGATGCTCAAGAGCGGCGCCAATCTCCTCCTCCTCGACGAGCCCACCAATGACCTCGACGTCGACACCTTGCGCGCCCTCGAGGAGGCGCTCGAGGATTTTGCCGGCTGCGCCGTCATCATCTCGCACGATCGCTTCTTCCTCGACCGCATCGCGACCCATATTCTCGCCTTCGAGGGCGACAGCCACGTCGAGTGGTTCGAGGGTAATTTCGCCGATTACGAGGAAGACAAGATGCGCCGCCTCGGCACCGACAGCATCATTCCGCACCGGCTGAAATACAAGAAATTCGCGAGGTAGGATTCTTCGGTTTGGCCTCGGTGGCACAGTTTCAGCGTGGGCAACGTCGCCTCGTGCGCCACGCCAGACGAGGAAGGTCAATCACCGTCGTTCCAGGGATTGATCACCGGTAGGCCAGCCGCTTCGAACGGTGCCGCATCGCGCGTCGCCACCGTCAATCCGTGTGTTATCGCGATCGCTGCGATTTGTCCGCCCGCCATGCTGATCGGCCGCCCCGACGCTCTCGCGCGGCTTATGACCGAGGCATAAGCCGAGGCGGCCGCCTCGTCGAAAGCAAGTATCCTTTCGGCAAAGAGGCGGAGAGCTCGTTCTCCCATGGCCAAACCAAATTCCGTCTTGCGCCTCCCGTTAGGCATCACTGCGATGCCTAGCACCAGCTCCGCCAAGCTGATCGCCGACAAGTGAAGGGTCGCCGATGCCTGAGAGTTGAGCCATGCGACGACTTTGACGTCTGGCAATCGGCGCATCGTCTCGGAAACGACGTTCGTATCGACGAGGATCATTCAAACGTCGCCGGCTTTACGGCTGTGCGATCCCGTTCGATATCCAGATCGACGCCTCCGAAAGGTCGAAATATTTCGACGAGCGCAGAGCCCATCTTGAGCCGGCCTTCAGGCCGCACGGCAGCGTCGAGAATCGCCCGGACTTCCGCCTCGGTGCTTCGTCCGTGCTCAGCGGCTTGCATTCGCAACGCCCGATGCGTCGCATCCGAGAGATTTCTTATGGTGATCGCTGCCATTGATGTCACCTTTGAACCATTGCCAGCAATGCGAGCATATGCCTTATTTGATATCAAAGACCCTTTGGAGCCAGCCCGGAATCTTGAAGCTCGGTTCCTCGATGCTTACAACGCGCGGGCTTCCGCCGGGAGTCCGACATGTCGCAAGCCAAAACCGAAGCCCTCATTCACCGCTACTACGGCGCCTTCAACGCCGGCGACACCCAAGGCATGCTCGCCTGCCTCGCCGAGGATGTCCGGCACGACGTGAATCAGGGCGGCACGCGTGTCGGCAAGACGCTCTTCGCTGAGTTCTGTGCGCATATGGCGCGCTGCTATAAGGAGCGGCTTTCCGACATCGTCATCATGGCGAGCCGGGACGGGCGTCGCGCGGCCGCGGAGTTCATCGTGCATGGCGAATATCTTGCGACGGACGAGGGCCTGCCCCCGGCGAAAGGCCAGCGCTATGAGCTGCCCGCAGGCACTTTCTTCGAGCTTTCCGGCGAGCATATCTCGCGCGTGACCACCTATTACAATCTCGCCGATTGGACCGCGCAGGTCGTGGGCGACAACAAACCGGCGAAGGCGCGCAAGTGACATTGCGCATCGAGCCGGTGTCGGGCGCGGCGTTGCGGCGCGCGCTTCCCGCGCTCGCCAAGCTGCGCATCGAGGTCTTCCGGGAATGGCCCTATCTTTACGAGGGCTCGCTCGAATACGAAGCGAATTACATCGAGCGCTTCGCGCGCCTGGCGCTTGGCGTGATCGTGGTGGCGACGGACGCGGGCGAGGCCATCGGCGCCGCCACCGCGGCGCCGATGGAGGGGCAGAACCCCGATGTCACAGCGCCCTTCGTCGAGCGCGGCTATGATCTCAAGAAGCTCTTCTACTTCGGCGAATCGGTGCTCAAGCGGGCCTATCGTGGGCGCGGCATCGGGCATGCCTTCTTCGATCAGCGCGAAGCCGCGGCGCGCGCCACGCCAGGCGTCGAGCTCGCGACCTTCTCGGGCGTCGTGCGCTCGCCCGACGATCCGCGCCGCGACCCGAACTATCGCCCGCTCGACGGCTTTTGGCGAAAGCGCGGCTATGCCCCGGTCGAGGGGCTTGTGGGTCACTACGCTTGGACCGATATCGGCGATAAGGAGCAGACGCGAAAGCCGATGCAGTTTTGGATGAGGGAGCTCTGATGCGCGCGCTCACCATCGCCGCGGCACAATATCCGATCGACTGGCTCGAAAGCTTTTCCGCTTTCGAAAAAAAGCTCGCGCGCTGGGTCGAGGATGGCGTCCGGCAAGGCGCCGAGCTTATCGTCTTTCCCGAATATGCTGGTCTCGAGCTCGCCTCTCTCTCCGGACGCGAGGCGGCGGGCGATCTTTCCCGCTCGATCGCGGCGGTGAGCACGCATCTGCCGCAAGCCGACGCCGCGCATGCGCGGCTTGCGCGCCACCAAGGCGTGTCGATCCTCGCCGGAAGCGCGCCGGAGCGCCAGGCCGACGGCTCGGTGCGTAATGTGGCGCGCCTCTTCACGCCCGATGGCGCTTGCGGCCGGCAGGAGAAGATCATGATGACGCGCTTCGAGCGCGAGCAATGGGGCATATCGGGCGGCAGCGAGCTCTTCGTCCATGACATCGGCAAGGCGCGCATCGGCATCGCCATCTGCTATGATGTCGAATTCCCGCTGATCGCGCGAGCGCTCGTCGAGGCTGGCGCCGAGGTGATCCTTGCGCCCTCATGCACCGACACGGTGCATGGCTATTGGCGCGTGCGCGTGGGTGCCCAGGCGCGCGCGCTCGAGAACCAATGCGTCGTCGTGCAAGCCCCGCTCGTCGGCGCGGTCGACTGGTCGCCCGCCGTGGACATTAATCGGGGCGCCGCGGGCGTTTTCGGTCCGCCCGATCTCGGCTTTCCCGAGGATGGCGTGATCGCGCAAGGCGAGATGGACAAGCCTTGCTTCGTCACCGCGCGGCTCGATCTCGACGCGATCGCCCGCGTGCGCGCCGAAGGCCAGGTCTTCAATCATCGGCATTGGGACGAGCAGAAGGGCATCACGCGCGCAGCGCGCATCGATCTTTCGGCGCTGACGCGGGTAGAGGCAAGCGGAACGTGAGGTGGCTTGCTCAAGCTCGATCGAGCTTCGCGCCCAAGAGCTCGGCCAAGGTGAGCGCCACGACGCCTGTCGCCTTGCGCAAATCCTCGAGCACGAGCTTCTCGTCAGCGCGATGACCGTTGGCCTCGAGCAGGCTTCGGGGGCCGGCCCCATAAAGCGCCGTCGGAATGCCGGCCGCCGCATAGAGCCTCGCATCCGTGTAAAGCGGCACGCCTTCCGCCGGAATGTCGATGCCCATCACGCGCCTCGCATTGCGCTGCAAGGCGGTGACGAGCACCTCCTGGCGCGGCTGCGGCGTGAAGGGGCGCGCCAGGAGGATGCGCTTTGTCTTCACGCGGATGCCGGGGATCGCGGCGCAGACGCGCTCGATCTCCGCGATGAGGTCCCGCTCGACCTCCTCGGGAATTTCCTCCGGAATCATGCGCCGATCGATGCGCATCGTCACCACGTCTGGCACCACATTGGTGTTGATGCCGCCCGAGATGAGGCCGACCGTGAGCGTCGGATGCTCGATGCCGGGCACTTTCGAACGCGTCGCCTTGTAGCGCTCTCGCAACGCGTAGAGCGCGGTGAGCAAGCGCGTCGCCGCCTCGAGCGCGTCGACCCCGGTATCCGGCCGCGCCGCATGGGCGGATTTGCCTTCGACCCGCACCTCGAGGTGCAGGCAGCCATTGTGCGCCACGACGACGTTGTAGGAAAAGCCGGCGCTGATCACGTAATCGGGCCTCGAAAGCCCTCGTTCGAGGATGAAGCCCGGGCCGATCACGCCACCCGTTTCCTCGTCGTAGGTGAAATGGAGCTCGACCATGCCATCGAGCGCGACACCGCTTTCGCGCAAGGCTTTTAGCGCGAAGGCGTAGGTGGCGAAGTCGGATTTCGACACCGCAACGCCCCGGCCATACATCACGCCGTCCTTGATGAGCGCGCCGTAAGGATCGACCGACCAGCCTTCGCCGGGCGGCACGACATCGCCATGCGCGTTGAGCGCGATCACCTTGCCGCCGGCGCCGAAGCGATGCCGCACGATGAGATTCGTCGCGCTGATCATGCCATTCGCCCGCGCGAGCTCGGCGGGGACCGGATGGCGTTCGACCGTAAAGCCGAGCGCTTCGAGAAGCCCGGCCGCGCGCTCCGCATGCGCCTTGCAATCGCCGGGGGGATTGTCGGAAGGCACCTTCACCAATTCGGCGAGGAAGCTGACCTCCTCGTCGCGCTTCGCATCGACGGCCTCGAGGATGAGCTCGGCGTTCGCCGCAGACGCCGGTTGGCCCCTTCGGCTCATCTCAGCTCAGGCCGAGCTTCGCCACGGCCGCCTTGAGCGCGCTGCCGCTGTCGTCGGCGACCGCCGCCTTGCGCAGCTCGCTCACGCGATTTGCGGGCTCAGGCCCCTTTGTGATGTGATCGAGAAGGCCGAGGATCGTCTCATAGCTCGCCACGCCGTGCTCATGCGTATCGCCATAGCCTTTGACGAGGCCACGACATTCGGCGATCTCGACGGCCAGCGCATAATCCTTCGCCGCCGTCGCCACGACGCGCTCGAGCCATAAGGTGAGGCGCGTCTCTTCCTCGGTAAAGCGAAGCGACGACCGCCGCCAGGCTTTCAGGCTCGCCACGAGGTAAAGTTGCAGGAAGCCGCGGATGGAGGTCGTCTTGACGATCTTCCCCTTCTTCGTGGCGTTCTCGATGGCGGAGCGCAAAATCCCCGGCCGCAGCATGAGCCGGCCCAACCATGCCGGCACCGATTCCGCGATCTCCTTGAGACGCGGGTGCATGAACTCGGCGATCTCGACGATCTGCCCCTCACGCGCGCGCACCTCCTCGCGCACCCGCGTGAAGCGCGAGGCGCGGATCTTGAGCTCGGCGACGCGGATCGTGTCCTCATAGGCCATGCCGAGCGCGAGCTCGCGCGCCGTCTCGGCGAGAAGGCGGCCCGAGCCGTCGCCATGGCGGCGCTCCGCGTCGGCGACCGGCTTCAGGCGCAGGAGATAGTCTTGGGCGTAGTCGAGATCCTGATAATCGGCGAGGCGCTCGAGCCCGGCGCGAACCATCGGCCGAGCCGAGGCCGGGAAGGCGCTCTCGGCTTGCGCGATGAGCGCCGCGAGCAAAGCTTGCGGCGCGTCGGACAGGGCTTGCGCCGAAGCTGGTGCCGCCGGGGCGTCGCGCGAAACGCCATTGCCCGTGGCGACCGCGGCCGCATCCGCGCTCACGGCCGCCACGCCCGCCGCGAAGCCGCGCTTGCTCGCAGCGACGCCGACGCCGGCGCGCTCGATCGTCGCCTCGAAGGCTTCGGGCGTGAACGGCAAGGTGCGCGATTGGGCGAGCGCGCCGAAGAGCACGGCGCTGATCACGCTGCCGGTGCGCTCGGCGGCTGCGGCAAGATCGGCGCCGAAGAAGCTCTTGGCCGAGTTGCGGCAAGCTTCGAGCAGCACCGGCGCGTCGGCGCGCCCGTCCGCCATGGCGATCTTTTCCGTCATCGCGAAGACGCGATGCGTCGAGGCGATGAGCGCGGTGCGATCGGGCGTGACAAGCCCGCGCTGCACGGCGCGACCGGCCTCCATAAGCTCGGAGGCGACAACGATGTCGACATCGCCCGGCATCGGCATCAGCGCCATCACGGGCTCCGGTGCGCCTTCGGCGAGCGCGCTCTTCGGGAAGAGCTCGACATAATAGATCGTGGCGCCGGTGCGCTGTGCGACGCCCGGCACGGAGGTGAGCTGCGCGAGGTAACCGCCGTGCTCGGCGAGATCGACGATCCACTCGGCAAGCACGCCGCCGCCCTCCCCTCCCATCGCCAAGATGGCGACGCGGATGGCGCGCGCCACAACAGCGCCCTCGGCTTGCGGATTGGCGCGGTCAAGCATGAAAGACGCCCGGTGACATGCGGCGCCCTTCCTTCTCCCGCTCGCGCGAGAAGGTGCCAGAACGCAGTGAGGGCGGATGAGGGCGTTCGGGGCCGCGCATCACGCGAAGGCCGCTTTGCGCGCGAGGCGGCGCTGGAAGAAACCGATCACGGCGTCGCGGAGCCTCGCCCTCATCTGATCCCACGGCGTCGGATTTTCGATGATCGAGGCGCGGTAGAAGGAGGGGCAAAGCTTCGCCGCATGCGCGACCTCGCCGCACAAGCCGCAGCCGACGCAGGAATCAAGCACTTTCGTCACCGGCTCCTTGCGCAAAGGATCGGGGTGCGGCGCGATCGTGAGCGACGGGCAACCTGAAAGACGAATGCAGGAATGATCGCCCGTGCAAGTGTCGGCATCGACGCCGAAACGCTCGCGCACGACGCGCTCGCCGCGCTCGACCGCCGCGCGCATTTGCGGGCGCACGCGCCGCTGCTTGTTGAGCATGCATTCGGATTGCGCGACGATGACCTTCGGGCCCTTCTCCGGCGTCGTCAGCGCTTCTCTCAGCGTGTCGCGCATCTTCGTGAGATCGTAAGTGCGCGTGATGGTGCGCGCCCATTCGACGCCGACGCCGCGCACCGCCTTCTCGATCGAGTTCTGCGTCGAGCGGATCGGATTCTTCAAGAAGGAGGACGGAATGTCCTGGCCGCCGGTCGCCGAGGTGTAGCCATTGTCGACCACGATGATGACGTTGTCGCTCTTGTTGAAGACGGCGTTGCCGACGCTCGAGGCAAGCCCGTTATGCCAAAACCCGCCATCCCCCATGATCGAGACGACGCGCTTGTCGGCCTTGACGTTGAAGGCCGAGGCCCCCGCCCCGCCGAGCCCGTAGCCCATCGTCGTCGCCCCGATGTTGAAGGGCGGAAAGATCGAGAACAGATGGCAGCCGATGTCGCAGCTCACATGATGGGTGCCGAGCTCGCGCTCGACGAGCTTCATGGCGGTGAAGATCGGCCGTTCGGGACAGCCGGTGCAGAAGGAAGGCGGGCGCGGCTGCACCTCGCCGTTCACGGCCGCCATCGCGCTTTTGCGCGAGTTGTCGCCCTCGACGGGACGCTCCTCGGGAAGCATGTCGCGCCGGTAGCGCGCGACGAAGCGCTTCAACCCGTCGCGCACCACGGCACCGGTGTATTCGCCGGCCATGGCGAGCATGTCCTTGCCATGCACCTTAGTCTGGATGTCGGCGCGACGCAGGATGGTGTTCACCGCCTGCTCGATGAAATCCGGCTGGCCTTCCTCGACGATGAGGATCGCCTTCTTGCCGGCGCAGAATTTGACGAATTCGGCATCGACCAAGGGGTAGGTCACGTTGAGCACGTAGGTCGGCACCTTCGCCTTGCCGAAGGCATCGGCGAGGCCGAGCACCTCGAGGCCGCGCAAGGCCGTGTTGTACAGGCCGCCTTGCATGACGATGCCGATATCGGCGGCTTCCCCGTCGAAGAACTCGTTGAGCTCGTTCTCGGCGATGTATTTCACCGCCGCCGGCCAGCGCTTCTCGATCTTCTCTTTCTCATGCATGTAGGTGCCGGGCGGCATCGCGATCCGCGTCACGTCGCGCACAGGGCTCTCGATCGCGTTCTTCAAGGTGAAGGAGGGCCGCACATTGTCCTTCGTCGTGAAGCGCCCATAGACATGGCAGGCGCGGATGCGCACTTCGAGCATGACGGGCGTGTTCGAGGCTTCCGAAAGCTCGAACCCCTTCTCCACCATGCGCACGATGGTCGGCAAATTCGGCCGCGGGTCGAGGAGCCAGATCTGCGACTTCATGGCGAAGGGATGGCTCCTCTCCTGCATGATCGAGGAGCCCTCGCCATAATCCTCGCCGATGATGATCATGGCGCCGCCCTTGACGCCGCCCGAGGTGAGGTTCGCAAGCGCGTCCGAGGCCACGTTGGTGCCGACCGGCGCCTTGAAGGTGACGGCGCCGCGCAAGGGATAATTCACGGAAGCCGCAAGCGTCGCCGCCGCGGTCGCTTCCGAGGCGCTGTTCTCGAAATGCACGCCGAGATCCTCGAGGATGTCGTTGGCGTCGGCGAGCACGTCCATGAGATGCGAGATCGGCGCACCCTGATAACCCGCCACGTAGGACACGCCCGATTCGAGAAGCGCCTTGGTGATGGCCAGGATGCCCTCGCCGCGAAACTCCTCCCCCGCTCCGAGACGCAGCTTTTTCACTTCTTCGGCAAAAGACCGTTCGGCCATATTCGAACCTCGAAACCCACGACCTTCAGCGCAGCGACAGCGCGACCGGCGCAAGCGCCCGACCCCTTCATCTTAGAGCATCTCGCGGTGATCAGCAATTCGGTGACAGCTTACATTTTCCCCATTTTCAGACAGAGCCGGCGCGCTTGAAACAAACGGGGAAAAGATAAGCTGTCACCGAATTATTCGCTGGGCGCGACGGCGAGATCCTGCAAGCCGGCGGCGTCGAAGGCACGGCGGATGGTGCCGTCGGCTTTGGCCTTCTCGATGAAGCGCGTCACATAGTCGAGCGCCGCAGGCTTGTTTTTCGGCACCGACATCGCGACCCCGGTCACTTGGAAGGCGCCGTCGAGAACGCGTGAGCCCGGCAGCGTCTTTTGCAGGGCCGGCATGGCGTCGCGGCTGAGCGCGAGCGCCTGCGCGGTGCCGGCTTGCATCATCGCCATGGCGTCCGCGACCGATTTCAGCGGCACGATCTTCGCGTGTTTCAGCGTGCGCCCGGCGGCCCGAATGGTGGTCGAGCCGGCGATGCCGGCGACTGTCACCTCGGGTCGGTCCACCTCTTCCGGCGTCGTGATGCCCGAGGCCGCGGTGACGAGATAGGTGCTCTCGATGATGAAATAGGGCGGGCTGAAATCGACGCGCTGCCTGCGCTCCTCATCGACCGGGGTGAAGCCGATATCGATGCTTCCGGCCGTCGACGCATCGGTCAACTCCCCCGTGGTCGCCGCGACGTAAAGCTCGACCTCGACGCCGAGCGAGCGCGCCAGCGCCTTCGCGAGATCGAGGCCGACGCCCTCGACCTCTCCCGAGGCGTCCTTGGTCACGAACACCGGGGTCTTCGCCGGCGCGTAGGCGATGCCGGCCCTCAGCTTTCCGGTGGGAATCAGTTCCTTCATCACATCATCCTCAGCCGCCGTCGCGGCGCTCATCGACAAGGGCAGCAGGAGCCCGAACATGATCAGGATCTTCAACGAGCTTCTCCCTTGGCCAAGGCGATTTTTTCGAGCGATTTTCGTTGACGCTCTCTCGCAAGCTCATACGATCAGGGCGCGGCGAGGTCGCCTCTTTAGCTTTCGTCGCGCCCGGACACCAATTCCACGGCAAGGCTCATGGAGCAAGATCCGGAAGGGAATACCGCCGCGCTCGCGCGGGCCCGCTCGCGGCCGGAAGTCACCGTCGCGGTGACGCGCGGCGCCATGCGCTGCTTGCGAGCGCTCGGCTATTCGGTGCTGGCGGAGGTCGTTCTCGCCTCGGGGCGGCGCGCCGACATCCTGGCGCTCGCCCCGCACGGGCGCATCCTCATCGTCGAGGTGAAATCGGGCGTCGAGGATTGGCGAACCGACGCCAAATGGACCGACTACGGCGCTTATTGCGACGCGCTCGCCTTCGCGGTCTCGCCCGATTTTCCGACCGATGTCCTGCCGGCCGACCTCGGCCTGATCGTCGCGGACGCCTATGGAGGGGCCGTGATTCGCGAGCCGATCGAGACGCCGCTTCAGCCGGCCCGCCGGCGCGCCATGCTCATGCAATTCGCCGCGCTCGCGGCGGACCGGCTGCAGAACCTCGTCGATCCGATCACCGACGAAATGCTTCGCTGATCGCTAGCAAATTGCGACATGACGACGTCATGGCCGTGCTTGTCGCGGCCATCCACGGCCTTCTCCCAAGAAGGAACACGCGGATGACCGGAACAGTCCGGTCATGACGATGCTACTGCGCCAGCCACTCAGCGCGGTGCGCGCTTGGCGAGGATGCGCTGCAAGGTGCGCCGATGCATGTTGAGCCGGCGCGCCGTCTCCGACACATTGCGGTCGCACATTTCATAGACGCGCTGGATATGCTCCCAGCGCACGCGGTCGGCGGACATCGGGTTCTCGGGCGGCGCGGCGCGCTCGCCGGCGACCGCCATGAGGGCGGCATGGATCTCGTCGGCATCGGCTGGCTTTGCGAGATAATCGAAGGCGCCGAGCTTCACGGCCGTCACCGCCGTCGCGATGTTGGCATACCCCGTCAAGATGATGCCGCGCGCGCTCGGGCGCTTTTTCTTGAGATGCGCCACCACGTCGAGGCCGTTGCCGTCCACGAGGCGCAGGTCGATCACCGCGTAAGCGGGCGCGGAGGCCTCGACGCGCGCGATACCCTCAGCGACGCTTTGCGCCGTGTCGACCGAATATCCGCGCATTTCCATGGCGCGCGCCAACCGGTTGAGGAAGGGCTGATCGTCATCGACGATCAGCAAGGTCTTCTCGGCTTGCGCCGGCACTTCAGCCGTCTCTGGAGAAGCTACTGTCTGTTGCATCGCCTCTGACCGCCTCCGGCGGGATTGCATTATCCGTAATGTGACGATTCTCCGATGCGGGAACAAGGGGAGGAGCAGCGTCCGTCGGCGGGCCCATGCCCGGCTTCGGGCGAGCCTCCAACACCTCGAATATATGGCGAGGCCAGGCGACCGTCAGCATGGCGCCCCCTTGCGCGAGATTGGAGGCGGATAGCGTCGCGCCGGATCGTTCGAGCAAGGTCTTGGCGATGAAGAGCCCAAGGCCGAGGCCCGATCCCGCCTCGAGCTCCTCGGCCTCGGCGCCGCGTGTCGTCACATAGGGCTCGCCGACCCGCGAGAGGATATCGGCCGGAAAGCCCTTGCCGTCATCCTTGATGCGCACGGTGACCAAGGCATCGTTCCACGCGGCCTCGACGATCACGGTCTTCACGGCAAAGCCGAGCGCATTGTCGAGGAGGTTGCCGAGCCCGTAGAGGACGCCGGGATTGCGTCGCGTGGAGGGTTCTGGCCCCTTGCCGTCGAGCTTCGTCTCGATGCGCACGTCGAAGGCGCGCTGCGGGCTGATCACCTCCTCGAGAAGATGGTGAAGCGACATCACGGCCCAGGGGCTGGCGGCGGTTTGCGACAGGGTGGTGAGCTTCGAGAGAATGCCGCGGCAGCGCCGCACCTCGTCGCGCAGAAGCGCCACGTCCTCGGCCATCGGCCCGTCCTTCGCCACGACGCGATCGAGCTCCTGGGCGACGAGGGTGATCGTGGCGAGGGGCGTGCCGAGCTCATGGGCCGCTGCCGCCGCAAGGCCGTCGAGCTGGGAAAGGTGCTGCTCGCGCGCCAGGACCAATTCGGTCGCGGCAAGCGCTTGGGCGAGGTCGCGCCCCTCCTTCGCGATGCGCCAGGCATAAACGCCGGTGAAGGCGAGGCTCAGCATGATCGCGGTCCAGATGCCGAGGCGATAGAGATGGGGGAACTCGATCGACGCATCCGCGTACCAGGGCAGAGGCAGATGCGAGAGCGCGAGCGCGCTCACGGCGCAACCGGCGAGCACGCCGAGCGCCAGCGTCCTTCCCGGCGCCAAGGCCATGGCCGAGATCAGCACCGGCGCGACGAAAAGAATGGCGAAGGGGTTCTCGAGGCCGCCGGTGAGATAGAGGAGGCCCGCGAGCTGCAGGATATCGGCGCCCAGCAGCAGCGCCGCGAGCCGGTCGCTGAGGCGATGGCTCATCGGGAAGCGCAGCGCGAGCCCCACATTGAGCAAGGCCGAAGCAAGGATCACGCCGAGCGCCAGGATGATCGGCACGCGAAAGCCGAGGCCGAAACAGACGACGGTCACGGCGATCGTCTGCCCGAGAATCGCGAGCCAGCGCAGCCAGACGAGAGTGCGGAGGCGCAAGCCCTGCGCGCCCGAGAGGAAGCTTATCGCGTCATCATCGGCCATGGGTCAGCGTCCTTCGCGCGGATCGCCGAGGAAAAGGCGAAAAGCATCGCGCCTCTCCGGTCCGACGCGCTTGGCCTTAGCCGCTTCCAAGTTTCGTCTTCGGCATCTCGGCCGCCTCGCCGAGCGCCGATCGCGTGTGACCGCCAAGCTCCGGCACGGCGCCGAGCCGCCGCGGCTTGCCGTCGAAGATAGCGGCCGGCGCCGGATAGGCGATCTCGCCCTTAGGCGTCTCGAGGCTCGCGCGCCGCAAATGCGGGTGGCGCGAAAGCTCCTCCATGCCGTTGACCTCCGCGAAGGCGATATCGGCGTTGGTGAGCCGTTCGACAAGCTCGTCATGGGTTGCGGCCGCGAAGGTCTCCGCCACCCTGCCGTCCGTTTGCGGGCGATGGCGCACGCGCGCGAGATTGGTCGCGAAGCGCGGATCATCGGCGAGCGAAGCGTCACCGAGGACACCCTTGCATAAGGAGCGCCATTCCCGGTCGTTTTGGATCGAGATCAGGATCGGCTTTCCGTCCTTCGCCATGAACACGCCATAGGGCGAGATCGTGGGATGGCCGAGGCCGACGCGTTTCGGCGGCTTGCCCGCCTCGGCGTTGAGGAGCGGCACGGTGAGCCAATCGGCCATCACGTCGAACATCGAGATGCGGATATCCGTGCCTCTACCGCTCCGGCCGCGCGCGATCAGGGCTTCGAGGATTGCCGCATGCGCCGCCGCCCCGGTCGCGATGTCGACGATCGAGACGCCCACGCGACCGGGGCTCTCCGGCCCGCCGGTGATCGAGGTGAGGCCCGTTTCCGTCTGGATCAGGAGGTCATAGGCTTTGCGCTGCGCCAGCGGCCCGCTGTCGCCGTAGCCGCTGATCGAGCAGCAGATGAGCGACGGGTGCCGTTTGCGCAACGCCTCGATCGGAAATCCGAGGCGGGCGAGCGCGCCGGGCTTGAGGTTCTGCACCAGGATGTCGGCCCTCGCGATCAGCCGGCCGAGCTCGGCACGATCATCCTCGACCGCGAGATCGAGCACCACGGATTCCTTGCCGCGATTCAACCAGACGAAATAGCTGCTTTGCCCCTTGGCGACATCGTCATAGCCGCGCGCGAAATCGCCCTCTGGCCGCTCGATCTTGATCACCCGCGCGCCCGCATCGGCAAGCCGGCTCGTGCAATAAGGCGCCGCGACCGCCTGCTCGACGGCGACCACCAGCAATCCCTCAAGCGGACGCATCGCTCACTCTCCCGGGAACCCGCACACTCAATTTCAAATCCCACGCTATACGCTTAAACCTTGGCGCAAAAGGCGCCATGAGTAGGGGAGCAAGGCATGGATGGCCGAGCCGACGCCCGGCCATGACGGAAATGGCGTTGGTACGGTGATCCACGCCTTCCTTCCCTATGAATAGCTCAGGCAAAGACGATTTTGAGAGGCAGATCATGGCGAGTGGAGAAGTTGCGGGCAAGGTTGCGATCGTCACGGGAGGCGGGAGGGGCATCGGACGCTCGATCGCGCTCGCGCTCGCCGAGGAGGGGGCTGCCGTGGTGGTCGTCGATATCGGTGTGGCGCTCGACGGCTCGGGTGGCGACGCGGGACCGGCCGATGATGTGACCAGCGAGATCAAAGCCAAGGGCGGCAAGGCGATCGCCTCGGCCTTGTCGATCGCGGAAGCGAAGAATGCGCAAGCCATCGTCGAGGCGGCGCTCGCCGCATACGGGCGCGTCGACATCCTCATCAACAACGCCGGCATCTTGCGCGACCGGATGTTCCACAAGATGAGCCATCTCGACTGGCTCGATGTGATTCAGGTCAACCTCAACGGCGCCTTCAACATGGCGCGCGCCGTCGCATCACATTTTCGTGAGCAGAATGGCGGCGCGATGGTGCATATGACCTCGACCTCGGGCCTCATCGGCAATTTCGGCCAGGCGAATTACATGGCCTCAAAGCTCGGCCTGCACGGCCTTTCGCGCGGCATCGCGCTCGATATGCAGCGTTACAAAGTACGCTCGAATTGCATCGCGCCCTTCGCCTGGAGCCGCATGACGAGCTCGATCCCGGCGGAAACCGAGGCGGAGAAGGCGCGCATCGCGCGCATCCAGCAGATGACGCCGGATAAGACCGCTCCGCTCGCCGTGTTCCTCGCTTCGGACAAGGCAGAAGGCATTTCGGGGCAGATCTTCTGCGTACGCAACAACGAGATCTTCCTCTTCAACCAGCCGCGCCCGATTCGCGCCTTGCATCGCGGCGAAGGCTGGACGCCGGCGACCATCGCCGATCAGCTCCCGGGCGCCTTCAAAGCATCGCTCGTGCCGCTCGAGCGCTCAGGCGACGTCTTCGCCTGGGACCCGGTGTGACAAGCTAAGCAACCGCGCCGGACGCGCGCAAAGCCTTGATCGCGGCCGCGTCGAGGCCGAGCACCTCGCGAAGGAGCACGTCGGTGTGCTCGGCCAGACGCGGCGGGGCCGAAGGCTCGCGCGGCGGCGTACCGCGAAGCGCAAGCGGCGAACGCATCAGCCTCACCGTGCCGTGGCGCGCATCGGGCACTTCCGCGACAAGACCGCGCGCCGCGACTTCCGGCGAGGCGAAGACTTGCTTCAGGTTGCGCACCTGGCCGCAAGGCACCTTTTCTCGCTGCAGCGCCGCGATCCATTCGGCCGTCGGACGCTTGCGGAAGACCTCGATGAGCTCCGGGACGAGCACGTCGCGATTGAGCACCCGGTCGCGCGATGTCGCAAAGCGCGGATCGGCTGCAAGGTCAGGCCGGCCGATGACCTTCTCGCACAAGGCGCGGAACTGGCCGTCATTGCCGATCGCGAGCACGAAATCTCCGTCCGACGTCTCGAAGAGCTGGTAAGGGGCGAGCGATGGATGGGCGTTGCCGAGGCGCGGCGGCTCATCGCCCGTGACGATGTGGCCGGAGGCCATGTTCGCGAGAAGCGCGATGCCGCAATCGAGCAAAGCCATGTCGATGAGCTGGCCCTTCCCCGTGCGGGCGCGCGCCAGAAGCGCGGCGAGCACGGCTTGCGCGGCGTTCATGCCGGTCACGAGGTCGGTGATCGCCATGCCGTGCTTCATCGGCGCGCCTCCGGGCTCGCCGGTGATCGACATCAGCCCGCTTTCCGCCTGGATGGCGAAATCATAGCCGGGCTCGTCCGCGCGCGGGCCCGTGCGCCCATAGCCCGAGATCGAGCAGTAGACGAGGCCCGGATTGAGCGCCGCGAGGTCCGCGTAGCCGAGGCCGAATTGCTCGAGCGTGCCCTTTTTGTAATTCTCGACGAGCACATCGACCTTTGCCGCCATCTCGCGGACGATGCGCTGGCCATCCGGGTGCTTCAGATCGATCGCGATCGAGCGCTTCGAGCGATTCGCGGCCATGTAATAGGTCGATTCGCCGTCGATCTCGGGGGGCATCCAGCCGCGCGTGTCATCGCCGCGTTTCGGCTCCTCGACCTTCCAGACATCCGCGCCAAGATCGGCGAGCGTCTGCGCGCACCACGGGCCCGCGAGCACACGCGACAGGTCGAGCACTTTGATCCCGCTGAGCGGCGTCATCGGCGAAGTCGATGCCTAAAGGGTAATGCGTTCAGGAACGTGTCGAGCTCAATCGTCCCGATGCACGCGCTCGGAGCGCTCATGACGCTCCTGCGCCTCGATCGAGAGGGTGGCGATCGGACGCGCCTCGAGGCGTTTCAGCGAGATCGGCTCGCCCGTCTCCTCGCAATAGCCATAGGTGCCGTCATCGATGCGCGCGAGTGCCGCATCGATCTTGGCGATGAGCTTGCGCTGCCGGTCGCGTGCCCGAAGCTCGATCGAGCGGTCGGTCTCGGTCGAGGCGCGATCCGCGAGGTCCGGCAAATGCTCGCGTTCGGACTGCAATTGATGAAGCGTCTCGCGGCTTTCGCGCAGGATTTCGTCTCGCCACCTCCACAACTTACGGCGGAAATATTCCCGCTGCCGCTCGTTCATGAAGGTTTCTTTGTCGGAAGGTTTGTACTCGTCGATGACCGCTTCGCGCATGCGCAACCCATGACATCCGCTGTCGAGGACAGCCCCTGAAACCGCCGCGCTTATAGAGTGCTCCGCGTGACTCGACAATGACTTATCGGAGGTATTGATCGATCGCGGGTTTCGGGCGAAGGGTTGAGATCGCTCGAGGGCGACCCGGATTACGGTTTGCGCCCCGGAGAAAGCTGCGTACGGCGAAAAAAGCAGGTTGCTTCGGCCGGCGCTCTCGAATTGGCTTCAGGCCGGCGGGTCCGCTCAAAACTGGAAATAGATGAATTCGTAATTCTGCTCGTTGCCAAGCTCGAGGAGCAGGAGAACGAAGGCCACGGCGAGCACCAGGCCGAGCCCTTTCGAGGGGCGCGCCTTTATGGCGATGTCGTAAGCTGTCGGGCCGATCATGGCAAAGCCCGCCGCGGGGAGAAGGAGGCGCCATTTGAGCGCGGCGCCGAAAGGCGCGGCGCCCGCAAGCGTCATATAGAGCCGCTCTGCCACCTCGAAGCTCGGGGCGCGGAACAAGACCCAGGCGAGCACGACGAAAAGCAGCGTCAGCCCCCAGCCGAGAAGGGCCGGCATGTGAAGCCCGACCTTTCGCCACAAGACGCCGGCGCAAAGGCCCAGCCCATGCACAACCCCCCAGGCGACGAAAGTGAGCGCCGCTCCATGCCACAGCCCGCCGAGCGCCCATGGTCACCAGAAGCGCGAGAAGCTGGCGCGCAAGCCCATGGCGATTGCCGCCGAGCGGAATGTAAAGATAATCGCGCAGGAAGCGCGAGAGCGTCATGTGCCAGCGCCGCCAGAAGTCGGCAAGGCTCGTGGCCCGATAAGGGACGTTGAAGTTCTGCGGAAGGCTGATGCCGAACATGAGCGCGATGCCGAGCGCCATGTCGGTGTAGCCCGAGAAGTCAAAGTAGATCTGCAAGGTGAAGGCGAGCACGCCTTCCCAGGCCTGCATCACCGTGAGCGGGGCATGCTCGGCGGCAAGGCTGAAGATCGGGTTTGCGTAATTCGCAAGCCCGTCGCCGAGAAGCGTCTTTTTTGCGAGGCCGAAGGCAATGAGGGTGAGACCACGGCCGAAACGCTCCTGCCAGCCCTCGCCGAAGGCGCGCTCCTCGAACTGGTGCATGACCTCCGACCAGCGCACCAGAGGACCGGAGAGCACTTGCGGAAAAAAGGCAATGTAGAGCCCGTAACGGGTGAGGCCGTAGAGCGGGGCGATGCCGGCGCGAAGATCGGCGAGATACATGACGTGATGGAAAGTGAAGAACGAGATGCCGAGCGGCAGCGCGAAGCGCGGTTCGGGCAAGTCGAGCCCGCCTAAGGCGTTGGCGATGCCGGCGAAGAACCCCGCATATTTGAAGACGCCGAGCACTGAGAGATTGGCGACGATCGCGAGGGGAAAAACATAAAAGGGCCGCCGCTTGCCGAAAACGCGCGCAACGCTCCAATTCACGAGGATCGAGGCCATGATCAGCGGCACGAAGCGCCAATCCCAGTAGCCGTAAAAAATGATCGAGAGCGCGAGCAGGACCTGCAAGCGCAACCGCGGCGCGAAACGCTCGGCGAGCGCCTGGATCAGGAGCGCGGCCGGCAGGAAGACGAGGAGGAAGGGGAAGGAGTTGAACAGCATGGCCCGCGCGCGGGCGCGTGTCGTGAGGCTTCACTTTGCCCATCCGCACCGCTCAGCGCTGCATCGCGGAGGAAGGCTCAAAGGTCAATGGGGGGCGGGCCTCAACTCAGCCTCAACCCTCCTTCGGCTTCGCGGCGGATTTCCGGACAAGGGCTCCCGCCACATCGGCGAGCTTGGGCGCACGAACCGCGACGAAGGGCAAGGGGCGGCACGCTTCGATGGTGGCAAGGCCGACGCGCGCGGTGAGGAGGCCGTTGAGCACGCCCTCTCCGAGCTTTGCCGAGAGCCTGGAGGCGATTCCGTGCCCAAGCATCTGCTGCACGAGGCTGTCGCCGACCGCCATGCCTCCAGTGATGGCAAGATAGGCGAGCACGCGGCGGATGATCGCGAGAAAGCCGAGGAACCCCGGACGCGAGCCGTAGATTTCACTGACGCGGCGCATGAGCCAGAGCGACTGGCCAGCGACGAACAACACATCGAAAAGCGCGCGAGGCGCAAGCGCCGTGACGATCGAGACCCGTTGGGCACAAGCCGCGACAAGGCGGCGCGCCTCGATGTCGAGCGGCAAGATGAGCTCGCGTTCGGCGACGGCGAGCCGGTCGGCGGGGTCGAGCACGTCGCGCTCCAGCCCGGCGAGAAGGCCGCGCGCCCGCGCCGTCTCGGGTCGGCGCAGGTAAAGTTGCGAAAGCGCCGCCACGAAAGCCGTCGCTGCTTCGACATCATGGCTGTCGCGAAGCCGTGCCGCCTCATTCCGCATCGCGGTGATGCGGCGCTGGCGCCAGATGGAAAGGGCTTCGCGCCCGAGGAGGCCAAGCAGGGCGAGCGCCGCCGCCCCGGCGAGCGCGAAGGCGAGGCCGCCGAGCCAGGCATTCTGGTCGAAGAGCGAGGCGATTCCCCGCTCGATCGCCGTCGAGAGGCCGATCAGCGCCAATCCGGAAAGGGCGAAAGCCAGAATGCCGCCGAAGCTCACCAAGCGTCGCCGCGGGGCAAGCACGAGGCTTCGCGGCTCGGGCAGATCGTCATCGCCGGCGAGGGCCGCGTCGAGCGATCGATCAGGCGCGATCGCGACGGCGCCCACGCGGCTCTGCTCGATGGAAAAGGGCTCGTTCTCAGCTTCCCGCAGGCGAAAGGCACGGGGGCGGTTCGACGCCATCAGATGCCTCCTTGGAGCATGCCGACCTCAATCAGCATCACGCCAAGCGGTCCCCGATCAGGAACTCCAAGGCGCGATCGAGACGGATATGGGGAGTGCTACGCGCCTTCCCCAGCTCGTCTTTCCCGAGAAGAGGCGGGCGAAAGCGCACGAAACGCAGGTCGAGCCCGGTTTTAGCGTCGAGCGCGGCCTTGGGATCCTGCGGCAAATCGCCGGGGTAGATCGCCGCTTCCGCCGTGCCGTCGAATACCTGCTCGTCGATCTTCTCGCCGGCCTCGGGGATGCCGACGACGGCCGGAAGGATGGAGCGGCCCTCGCGCACCGTCGCCTCATGGGTCGAGCGCAACGCCGCGAGCGCCAGCACATGGGTCTTGGCGCCTCTTTCCTGGGAGCGGCGAAAGGCGCGTCCGACGAGAAGCCCGAGGATCGCCTGAAGACGGTCATGGCTCGTGTGATGCAAGAGATCGGCCTTGGTCGCGGCAAAGAGGACCCGCTCGATCCGCGGCGCGAAGAGGGTCGAGAGAAGCGAGTTTCGCCCCACCCTGAACGCCGCGAGCACGTGATCGAGTGCCGCCTCGAGATCGGCGACCGCGCGCGCTCCCGCGTTCAAGGGCGTCAACAAATCGACGAGCACGACCTGCCGGTCGAGCCTCGCGAAATGCTCCCGGAAAAAGGGCAAGGCCACATGGGTCTTGTAGGCTTCGAAGCGTTTTTCCATGAGCGCTGCGAGCGAATCGCGAGGCGCCGGCACTTCGCCAAGCTCGAGCGGGGCGAAAGTGAGCGCGGGCGATCCTTCGAGATCGCCTGGCATGAGGAAACGTCCAGGGGGCAAAAGCGACAAGGCGTGCGGCTCGGCGCGTGCCGCGAGAAGATAGCGGCGAAAGGCATCCGCCGCCGCCATCGCCTTCTCCTCCGAGGCTTGGCCTCGTGCGTCGAGCTCCGCCGTGACGGCGCGCCACTCGGCAGCGATCGAGGCCCGCGCGGGCTCGCGCGCCGCCGCGAGGCTCATGCGGGAAAATTCGGCATAGCTTTGCTCGATTAAGGGGAGATCGAGAAGCCATTCGCCCGGATAATCGACGATATCGAGCGTGAGGCGACGCGCGCCGCGGAACCAGGAAGCGGCGCTCTCATACTCAATCGCGATCGACAATTCACTGATGCGCCGCGTCGATTCCGGCCAGCGTCTGTCCGGCCCGCTCATCGCCGCGAGATTCTCCTCATAGGGGAAGCGCGGCACGGCGTCGTCGGGCTGAAGCGTGAGGCGGACGCGGCTTATTCGCCCTTCTGCTTGCGCCGCGAACATCGGCAGGCGGCCGCCCGCGACAAGCGCCTGCACCAGGGCGGTGATGAAGATCGTCTTGCCGGAGCGCGAAAGCCCGGTGACCCCGAGACGAAGGCGCGGCGACCACCAATTCGCCGCCGCTTGCGCGACCGAACGCGCCGCAAGCAGCGCCTCCTGATAGGCGCCGACCGAGGCCGTCATCGCCCGAACGCGCTCAGGCGCTGGCCTCGCCGCGCAGGCCCTTTGGCGTCACAAAGCGGTCGAGCCTTGCCGAACCGTCGGCGAGCTCCCGCCAACTCTCGCCCGAGAGATCGAGCACGGCGAGCCCCGAGGTCGGGAATTTCGTGCGCATCCGCGCGAGTGCATAACGATCACCATGACCCGCGAGCCCATGCGCCAGATCGGCGAGGCCCGGATTATGACCGATGAGGAGAATCTCAGCGAGCTCGTCCGGCGTCTCGGCGATCACGCTCGCGAGCCTGCCTGCGGGCGCGTCGTAGAGGCGGCGGTCGAAGCGCAGGCTCGGCACGCTGCCGAGCCCTTGGACGAGAAGGTCCCAGGTCTGCCGCGTGCGCACCGAGGTCGAGACGAGGGCAAGAGAGGGCAGAAGCATTTCGGTTTGAAGGTAGGCCCCCATCCGGCGCGCATCCTCGCGTCCGCGCGGTGCAAGCGGGCGTTCATGGTCGGCGACGCCGGCCGGTCGGTCGGATTTCGCATGGCGCAAAAGAAGGAGGCGCTTCACGTCATGACCCTTCGAGCACGCGGTTGAAAACGATCGGAGCCGTCGATTCGACGCTCCTCTATCCGAGAATCGGGACCGTTCTCGGGCGCCTGCTCCGAGTGCATCCTCATGGGGGCGTGGCGCCGGCGAGCGCCTTGGCGGCGAGCGCGCGATCGATATTGCCGCCCGAAAGGATGACGGCAAGCTTCGCGCCAGGGCGTCGCTCATTGTCCTTGGCGAGCGCCGCGACGGGAGCGGCGCCCGCGCCCTCGGCGAGGTTATGCGTATCCTCGTGCAGGATGCGGATCGCCCCGGCGATCTCGTCCTCGCTCACCTCTATGATGCGCTCGGCGCCTTGGCGGATGATCGCCAATGCGCGGGCGTTTGGAACGCGAACCGCGATACCATCGGCGAAGGTCGAGACGGAATTCACCGGGACGACCCGCCCGGCATCGAAGGAAAGCCGGTAGGCATTGGCGCGCTCGGCCACGACGCCGACGATGCGCGTCGCAAGCCCCATCGCGTCGCGCGTGGCAATGAGCCCGCAAATGCCCGAGCCCATGCCGATGGGCGCATAAAGCGTGTCGATGTCGTCATGCGCGCGGAAGAGCTCGAGCGCGTAAGTCGCGACACCCTTGACGAGATCGGGCGCGAAAGAATGCACGAATTCGAAGCCGCGCTCGCTCGCGATCTTTTCCGCCGCCTCGGCCGCATCGTCGAAATCCCTGCCCACCTCGATCAGCTCGGCGCCAAGCGCACGCATCGCCGCGTTCTTCTCGACCGAATTCCCGAACGGGGCGACGATCGTCACGGGCACCGCGAAGACCCCGCCCGCGAAAGCAAGGCTCTGGCCGTGGTTGCCGCGCGTGGCGCTGACGATGCCCTTGACGTGCGGCCGCTCGCGCTTGAGCCGCTCCACATAGACGAGGCCGCCGCGCAGCTTGAAGGCGCCGACGGGCGTATGGTTCTCATGCTTGACGATGACGCGCGCGCCGAAACGCTTGCCGAGAAGCGGCCAGGCATGCTGCGGCGTCGGCGGCATGTGGCGGCGCACCAGCGCCTCAGCCTCCTCGATCTCGGCAAGCGTGAACATGTTGAGCTTTCTTTCGGCAGGCGCAGGAGGCGTAGTTGTTTCCATCAAGCGAGATTACGAGCCTCTCGCGCCGATGGCCAAGACGAAAGGCTCAACAGCCGGAAGGCGCACCCTCGCTCGGCGCATGGCCGCCAAACTCCGTGTCCCCGCCCATGGCTATCCGTTCCGAGCTTTCGCATATAAAGCCAGCGCATCTTCACGAAGGGCCAGGAGCTTCTCGCTTTTTTCCATGAACTCATCATCGCTGGCGATTCTAGCCGATAATCTGAGCAAGACCTACGATCGTGCACCCGCCGTGGACGCGCTGAGCTTTCATGTCGAGACGGGAAGTGTTGTCGGCCTTCTTGGCGGCAATGGCGCCGGCAAGACCACCACCTTGGCGATGATCATGGGCCTCACGACCCCGACCGCCGGGTCGGTCAGGGTATTCGGCGCCGACATGGCGCGCGAGCGCGGCAAGGTGCTCCACCGGATCAATTTCGAAAGCCCCTATGCGGATCTGCCGCAGCGGCTGACCGTGCGCCAGAATCTTTCGGTTTTCGGCAAGCTCTACGGCGTGCCGCGGCTGAAAGCCCGCATCGAGGAGATCGCCGAGGCGCTCGACCTTACACAATTCCTCGACCGGCGCACGGGCCAGCTCTCGGCCGGGCAGAAGACCAGAGCCGCGCTCGCGAAAGCGCTGATCAACGAGCCCGACCTCCTGCTGCTCGACGAGCCGACCGCCTCGCTCGATCCGGATACCGCCGATTGGGTGCGCGGCCACCTCGAAGAGTTCCGTCGCCGGCGCGGTGCGACGATCCTGCTCGCCTCGCACAACATGGGCGAGGTCGAGCGGCTTTGCGACCGCGTGATCATGATGCGCACCGGGCGGATCGTGCACAATGAGCCGCCCGACGCGCTGATCGCGCGCTACGGCCGCGAGACCCTCGAGGAGGTCTTTCTCGACGTGGCGCGCGGGCGCGGCGCGGGCGCGCGCGTCGAGAAGGCGCAGGCGATCCCATGAACGAAGCGTCGCCTGCCGGAGCCGAGCTTGACGAGCCGCGCGCGTCTTGGGCCGGCTTTTCGGCCGCGCGCGTCATGGCGATGGTCGAGCGCCATCTTTACCTTTTGGGCTCCTCGCCCGTGCGCCTCATCGATCTCGCCTATTGGCCGACGGTGCAGCTCCTCACCTGGAGCTTCCTGCAGCTTTACGTCGGACGCACCTCGCAATTGCCGGTGCTGGCGGCCGGCACGCTGATCGGCGGCATTCTTCTTTGGGATGTGCTGTTTCGCGGCCAGCTCGGCTTCTCGATGAGCTTTCTCGAGGAGGTCTGGTCGCGCAATCTCGGCCATCTCCTCATGAGCCCGTTGCGGCCCAGCGAATTCGTCCTGTCGCTCATGATCATGAGCATTCTTCGCCTCATGATCGGCCTCATCCCGGCCGTGGTCATCGCCACGACCTTCTTCGGCTTCGACGTTGGGACGCTCAGCTTCGCCATCCCGTTTCTCTTCATCAATCTCATGCTCACCGCCTGGAGCGTCGGGCTCGTCACCTCGGGGCTGATCTTGCGAAACGGGCTTGCGGCCGAGACCATCGCCTGGAGCGCCATGTTCGCGATGATGCCTTTCGCCTGCATCTCCTATCCGGTCACGACCTTGCCGAGCGTTCTGCAGCCGATCGCCTGGGCCTTGCCGCCGACTTATGTGTTCGAGGCGATGCGCGCGATGCTGATCGCCAAGAGCTTCCGCCTCGACCTTCTCATCGAGTCCTTTGCCCTCAATCTCGCTTGGATCGGGCTTGGCGCCCTCGGCTTCCGCGCCTTGCTCGCGAGCGCGCGGCGCGCGGGATCGCTCCTCTCCATGGGAGAGTGAGCCGGCCGGCCTTGTGCGGACGGATGATTGCTGTCGACCCGCCGGAATCCCCGATCGCAACGTTTCTTTAGGCCTTAGCCGCCACAATAATGCAGAGCGGCCCTCAGGAAAATGCAGAGCTCTTTGTTGCAATGCGACATTGAGGCTCTATCTTGTCAGGAAGCTGGCGGCCTCCGCGTAAACGCAGTGTACTCGCCCGCGCAAAAAATTTTGGGGTCGCTCGATGGAATTTTCCTATTTCCTCCATGAGGCTTCGCTCGCTCTGATCGGGCCCGCGCGCGCGGCGACCGAAGCGACCCGAATTTTTTTTGAAAACCCCGCGAATCCAGCGTCTTGGACGCCGTTCGGCCGCTCGATGAGCGCCGCCTGCCACGTCTTCGAGCGCAGCACGCGCCGCTACGAGAAGCCCGAGTTCGGGCTCACCCGCACCCTCGTCGGCGGCGAACAAGTTGCCGTGACCGAGGAAATCGTGTGGCAGCGTCCCTTCGGGAGGCTTATCCATTTCGCGCGGGCGCTGCCCGCCTCCCATCCCCATCAACCGAAAATTCTCATGGTCGCTCCGATGTCCGGCCATTACGCGACGCTTTTGCGGGGCACGGTCGAGGCGTTCCTTTCCCGATACGAGGTCTACGTCACTGATTGGTCGGATGCGCGCATGGTGCCGCTGACCGCGGGGCATTTCGGCTTCGACGATTATGTCGATTACGTGATTGAGATGCTGCGCCACCTTGGCCCCAACACGCATGTGATCGCGGTCTGCCAGCCTTCCGTGCCGGTTTCGGTCGCGGTCGCCGTGCTCGAGGCGCAGAAGGATCCGGTGTCGCCGAGCTCGATGATCTTGATGGGAGGCCCGATCGACACGCGCGAGAGCCCGACAGCCGTCAACGCGCTCGCCGAGGAGCGCGGCATCGAGTGGTTTCGCCGTCAATTGCATCACCCGGGTGCCTTTCCCCTATCCGGGCATGATGCGCGAGGTTTACCCGGGCTTTCTCCAACTTTCGGGCTTCATGGCGATGAATCTCGATCGCCATCTCTCAGCTCATTGGGATTATTACAAGAATCTGGTCCAGGACAACGGCGATTCGGCCGAGAAGCACCGCGAGTTTTATGACGAATACCTGGCCGTCATGGATCTTACGGCCGAATTTTACCTCGAGACCGTCGATCGCGTCTTCGTCAAGCACCTCCTGCCCAAAGGCGAGATGAAATACCGCGGCAAAGCCGTCGATCTCGCCGATATCCGAAGAACGGCGCTGATGACGATCGAAGGCGAAAATGACGACATCTCCGGCGTCGGCCAGACGCAGGCGGCGCAACGGCTGTGCGTCAACATTCCGGCGGCAAAGCGCGTCCATTATCTGCAGAAGCGGGTCGGCCATTACGGCGTGTTCAACGGCTCGCGCTTCCGTGGCGAGATCGTGCCGCGGATCGATGAATTCATAAGCGCCAATGACGCTCAAACTGCTGAAAAAACTGAGCTTTCTCGATTAAAGCGCGCGTCCTGACGACACGCGAACTTGCAACGATAGCAAAGTGACAAAGAGGCACAAGCCCCCTAGACCAAAATAAATGTTCCCCCTTCGTTCAAATATATGCTGACGAATGCCAAAAGCTCGGGCATGGTCGCAATATGGCAACGGTCAGGCAGTTCAGATCGCCCGGTGCGCCGGGCTTCATCGACATCGCCCATGACGGGGTCACCTTCCGCGTCGTGGTTACCCGCTCCTCGCGAGCGCGCCGCATAACGCTTCGCATTCGGGCCGGCACGTCGGACCCCATCCTCACCTTGCCGGCGCGCGGCAATCTCGCCGTCGCCGCCGATTTCGCCGCGCGGCATGCCGGCTGGCTGGCGACGCGGCTGGCGCGATTGCCGGCGCAAATTCCCTTCAGGGCCGGCAAAACGCTCCCCATTCGCGGCCTCGATCACCACATCATCGAGACCGGTGCCTTGCGCGGCCTCGTGCGCGCCAAGCGGATCGGCGAGGTGCGCATCCTCGAGGTGCCGGGCTCGCCCGAGCATGTGTCGCGGCGCGTCACCGAGTTCTTGAAGCGCGAGGCGCGGCGTGATCTCGAGGTCGCGGTCGCTCGCCACGCGACGGCGGCGAGGGCGCAGATGCGACGCATCTCCATCAAGGACACGAAAAGCCGCTGGGGATCGTGCTCGGCGAACGGCACCTTGTCGTTCTCCTGGCGGCTCATTCTCGCGCCGCCTTTCGTCCTCGACTATCTCGCCGCACATGAGGTCGCGCATTTGCGCGAGCTCAACCACTCTCACAAATTCTGGCGCCTCACGCGCTCGCTTTTTCCGCGCACCGACGAGGCCGAGGCCTGGATGAAACGCCACGGCGCGCAATTGCACCGGTATGGGTGAAGCTTTCAACGAATATTGCGTTGAAATGGCTTCTCCCTCGCTGCAGCAAATCCAATGGATCAAGGGCATCTTCCATCGCCCGGGCACGGCGCCCGCTTCCGGGATTTGGCTTCCAGAAGATCGCGTCGTTGAGGGGGTGAAATGGGTTTGGATTGGGAACCATTCGGCAAACCGAAACCGGGCTGCGAGGCAGACTACTGGACGTTGGTGGGGCAGCTCACCAAGGAAAAGCATTGGCCGCAGCCTTCGCCGGTTCGACACTCTCCTATTCCCGCGGGAGAAAGCTGGGAATCCTTGCGCAAGAAACTGCAGGCGATCGAGATTCCGCCTTACGAAGCCTTGCGCGCGCCACGTGTCGGCAGCGATCCCGCGGCTGATGCCTGGATCCGATCGCAATATGGCAACGTGCCGAACCGACCGGCGCCGATCGACGAGTGGGTCCGGAAGTTCGATGGATTCTACGTCGTCGCCCTCGTGCCGGAAAACGATGGCCTGCCTGTCTATAGCAATCACGGTCTGAGCAGCTCCTTTGAACGGTGGAGCTTTCGCGCCCAGTTTCTCAGCGGCTGCAAAGAGATCTTGGGCGATGCCCTGCTGAACGAAGCGTGGGTGCGCCACACCGCAGAACAGCTTGCCGACTATGGCAAACGACTGATGAGCTGTGCCACCGCCTATGCCGAGACGCATGGCGTCGCCGATGTGCTGGCGTTGCGCAGGCTCGACGATGCCGCAGGCGTTGGCATGGCCGACGTTGTCTATGTCGGCGACGGGCAGGCGGTCGGCCGCGACGACAGGACGGAAGGCACGCGCTTCAAGGCCCATTTGATCGCATCCGCGGCGCGATGGGCAGCGTATTGGTCATCGCATGGCCACGGGCTCTACGCCAATTATTAGCTTTTCGGTGACAGTTTACCAATTCCCTTATTTCTCCTAGGCTTCGGGGATGGCTCGCATCGCCCGTATCGTCATCCCCACTCTTCCTCATCACGTCACCCAGCGCGGCAATCGCCGGCAGCCCATCTTCTTCGAGGAAGGCGATTATGCGCTCTATCGCGACCTGCTCGCCGAGCGCTGCGAACGTAGCGGCGTTGCCTGCTGGGCGTATTGCCTGATGCCGAACCATGTGCACCTCGTGCTTGTGCCCACGACCGAGGAAGGCTTGGCGTCGGCGCTCGGCGAGACGCACCGGCGCTACACGAGCTTCGTCAATGCACGCTCCCGCTGGACGGGTCATTTGTTCCAGGGGCGCTTCGGCTCGGCCGTCATGGACGAGGAGCATCTCCTTGCCGCGACGCGCTACATATCGCTCAATCCGGTGCGCGCCGGTCTCGCGAGGCGAGCCGCCGACTGGCGATGGTCGAGCGTCAGGGCCCATCTCGCCGGCAAGGACGACGCGCTGGTTCGCGTGCGCCCGCTGCTCGACAGGGTCGAGGCTTTTGCCGATCTGATCTCGTTGAAGACGGGAGAGATCGCTCCTCACCAACTCGCGGCCCTGAGGGCGTCCGAAACGACCGGCCGTCCGCTTGGCGATGACGGCTTCGTCGAGAATCTGGAAACCGCTCTCGGCCGCAAGCTTCGGCCCGGCAAGCGCGGCCGCAAACCTCATCACGCGGCCGGCGCGAAAATGGGGGAAAAGAAACGTGTCACCGATTAAGCGTGTACACTGGCGCCGCGTAATTTGATCAGGCGTTAGACTCTGGATCAGCGTAGCCCGGGCTCCCCGAGGAACTCCCGAATGACCGCCACGCCGCCGTTCTCGAAGAGCGTGAAATGATCGGCGAGCGGCAGGGCGACGAAACGCTTGGGCGCCGACATCGCCGCGTAGAGCTCGCGCCCGAAGTTGATGGGGACGACCCCGTCCCGCTCGCCGTGCACCACCAGGATCGGCACCTTGACCTTGCCGATCACGTCGATGGAGCGGAACTGATCCTTCATCAGGAACCGCACGGGAAGCCAGGGATAGCTTGCCTCAGCAATCGCGACCGCCGAGCTGAAGGGGGCGAAGAGGACGAGCGCCGCCGTCTCGTGACGAGACGCGAGCGGCACGGCGACGCCCGAGCCGAGCGAGTAGCCGAAGAGCACAATGCGGTTCGCCGGCACGACGCTCGCGGCGAAGCGATAGGCCGCCTCGGCATCTTGCGTGAGCCCGGACTCGCTCGGCGAGCCTGTCGAACCGGAATAGCCGCGATAGGCGACCGCGAGAACGCCGGAGCCGTCCTCGGTCATCTGGCGAAGATGGCGCGCGATCATGCCGAGATTGTCGCCATTGCCGAGGAACATCAGGAAGAGCGGGTTCTCAGGTCCCGCGGGCGGGCGCAGCCAAGTGACGAGGCGCTCACCATCCTGCGTCATCAGGATATGCTCTTGCGCCTCCGGGAACCCAGCTTGCGCCGGCGCGGTGCGCTCAGGGCGAAGCGGGAAGAGGAGGCTTCGCTGGCCGACATACATCGCCGCGACGATGGTGGCGTAAATGACAACCGTCGCGAACGCGAGCCATTTCACCACATCCATGAAGGCTGACCTATTTTCGATGACAGTTTACTTTTTCCCTTATTTTCCAGTGCACCGAGTTTTTGGGGGAAATATAAGCTGTCACCGAATTACGAATTAGCAGAGGGAGTGAGGACAGAAAAGCGATCCGCTTTTCCTATTCACTTTTCACCATTTCCCCGCTTCTGTCCCCGTCTCAATGCGCCATCGCTTTGACGATCTCTTCCGTCACCTTCTTGGCGTCACCGAACAGCATCATGGTGTTGTCGCGGAAGAAAAGCTCGTTCTCGACGCCCGCGTAGCCTGAGCCCATGCCGCGCTTCACGAAAAGCACCGTCTTGGCATTCGCCACGTCGAGGATGGGCATGCCGTAGATCGGCGACTTCGGATCGGTCTTGGCGGACGGATTGGTCACGTCATTTGCTCCAATCACGTAGGCGACATCGGCTTGCGCGAATTCCGAGTTGATGTCTTCGAGCTCGAAAACCTCGTCATACGGCACATTCGCTTCCGCGAGCAGCACGTTCATATGGCCGGGCATGCGTCCTGCGACCGGATGGATGGCGTAGGAGACCTCGACGCCCTCCTTCTTCAAGAGATCGGCCATCTCGCGAAGCGCGTGCTGCGCCTGCGCCACCGCCATGCCGTAACCCGGCACGACGATCACCTTCGAGGCGTTCTTCATGATGAAGGCCGCATCCTCGGCCGAGCCCTGCTTCACCGGGCGCGCCTCGGCGCCGCCCACCGCGGGGCCGGCCGTCTCGCCGCCGAAGCCCCCGAGGATCACCGAGATGAAGGAGCGGTTCATCCCCTTGCACATGATGTAGGAGAGGATGGCGCCCGAAGAGCCCACGAGCGCGCCGGTGATGATGAGCGCGAGATTACCGAGGGTGAAGCCGATGCCGGCAGCCGCCCATCCCGAGTAGGAATTCAGCATCGAGATCACGACCGGCATGTCGGCCCCACCGATCGGGACGATCAAAAGCACGCCGAGCGCGAAGGAGATCAAGACGATCAGCCAGAAGGCGGCGTGGCTGGTCGTGGCGACGAAAATCACGGCGATGACGAGAAGCGCCGCCGCGAGGGCGACGTTGATCACATGGCGCTGCGGCAAGAGGATCGGCTTTCCCGACATGCGCCCGTCGAGCTTGAGGAAAGCGATGATCGAGCCGGTGAAGGTGATGGCGCCGATCGCGACGCCGATCGTCATCTCCACGAGGGCCTCGGGGTGAATGCGGGTGGCATCCCCGATGCCGAAGGCGGTCGGCGCATTGAGCGCGCCAGCGGCGACGAGCACCGCGGCGAGGCCGACGAGCGAATGAAAGGCCGCGACGAGCTGCGGCATGGCGGTCATCGGGACGCGACGCGCCACGAGAGCGCCGATGCCGCCGCCGACCGCGATGCCGAGCACGACGAGAATCCAACCGAAGATTCCCGCCGGGGGCGCGATGAATAGCGTGGTGACCACCGCGATCGCCATGCCGATCATGCCGAAGCGGTTGCCCTGGCGCGAAGTCGTTGGATGCGAAAGGCCGCGCAAGGCCAGGATGAAAAGGACGCCGGCGATGAGGTAAAGGAGGGTGGCGATGGAGGCGCTCATGAGGGGTCCTCAGCCCTTTTTCTTGTACATGGCGAGCATGCGCGCCGTGACCAGGAAGCCGCCGAAGATGTTGACGCTGGCGAGCGCGAGCGCCACGAAGCCGAAGATGCGCGCCAACGGGCTCGCGCCCTCCCCGGCCGCGAGGCTCACGCCCACCGCGAGCAGCGCGCCGACAACGATGACCGAGGAGATGGCGTTGGTCACCGACATGAGCGGGGTATGCAGCGCGGGCGTCACCGACCAGACCACGTAGTAGCCGACGAAAATCGCGAGCACGAAGATCGCGAGGCGAAACACCGTCGGATCGACGGCGCCACCGGTGCCCGCCGCGAGCGCATGGCCGAGCGCCTCGGAAGCCTGGCCGGCATAAAGCTGCGCGGCCTCGGCGGCCTCGCGGGAAGCATCCGCGGCGGCCCGCGCCCGTTCGAGCGCGTCAACGGGCGACAGATTGGCCATCAGGCGTCTCCGGTGGTTTTCGCGGCGGTTTCTGCGGCGGTTTCTGCGGCCTTGGGCTTGAAGCTTTGATGCACGATCGCGCCGTCGCGGGTGAGCAAGGTCGCCTTGACCAGCTCGTCCTCCCATTTCACGGCGAGCGCTTTCGAGGCCTTGTCGACGAGCGTCTCGACGAAGGCGTAAAGATTGCGGGCGTAGAGGGCCGACGAGCTCGCTGCGATGCGGCCGGGCACATTGGCATGGCCCACGATCTTGACGCCGTTCGCGGCGACCACCGTCTCGCCGAATTTCGCGCCCTCGACATTGCCGCCGCGCTCGACCGCGAGATCGACGAGGACGGAGCCCGGCTTCATGCTCGCCACCATGGCCGAGGAGACGAGGCGCGGGGCCGGACGACCCGGGATGAGCGCCGTCGTCACCACGATGTCCTGCTTGGCGATATGGGCGGCGACGAGCTCGGCCTGCTTGGCCTTGTAGGCGTCGGACATCTCCTTGGCGTAGCCGCCGGCGGTTTCCGCCTGCTTGAACTCCTCATCCTCAACGGCGATGAATTTCGCGCCAAGCGACTCGACCTGCTCCTTGGCGGCCGGGCGCACGTCGGTCGCGGTAACGACGGCGCCGAGGCGCCGAGCCGTGGCGACCGCCTGAAGCCCGGCGACACCGGCGCCCATGATGAAGATGCGCGCCGCCGGCACGGTGCCGGCCGCCGTCATCATCATCGGCAAGGCGCGGCCGTATTCGCCGGCGCCATCGATCACGGCGCGATAGCCGGCGAGGTTGGCCTGGCTCGACAAGACATCCATGACCTGGGCGCGCGTGATGCGCGGCATCAGCTCCATGGCGAAAGCCGCAACACCCGCCTGCGCCATCGCCCGCAAGGCGTCCTCATGCCCAAAGGGGTCCATGATGGCGATGACGAGCGCGCCCTTTTTCATGCGCGAGAGGTCGGCCGGCGAGGGGCGCCGCACTTTCAAGACGATGTCGGCGTTCGAGAGCGCCTCAGCCGCGCTCTTCACGATCGTGGCGCCCGCGGCCACATACTCAGCGTCGGGAATCCCGGAGGCCGACCCCGCGCCGGTCTCGACCTTCACGGTCGCGCCCAACCCGGCAAGCTTTTTCGCCGTTTCGGGCGTGATCGCGACACGTGGCTCGGCCGCACGGTCCTCGCACGTCGTCGCGACGATCATTGAAGCCTCACAACAAAGCGAGGATGAGAAGCAGCAGCACGAGCACGCCCGCGACCGGGCGCCAGGAGAGAGCCGGAGAGAAGGCGCCGACGATCGTGGTCGCGAGCGTCAGGACGAAGCCGAGGAGCGCCCAGCCGCCTGAATGCTTGACGCCCCAGATCGCCACCACGAGGACGAGGCAAAGGACGTGCACGACACCGATCTCGGTGAAGAGCGTGAAGCCGCGGAAGGTGCGCTCATGCTCCGCATAGTCCATTTCCGGGATATCCGTCGTCGTCGCCATCGCTGTTCCTCGAAATTGGAGAGAAATTCCATTCAATGACTTAGCAACACGCGCGCCGGAGCGCAATTCGACAATGTCGTCTTGTTCTCACGGCGATCCTGTCTTGAAGCCGCTCGCCTGGAGCACGCGCGCCTGGGCGGCCGCGACCTTGGTGACGCTGAAATCCTCGATCGCCTCCTCGAACAAGCGGTGGAAGTTGAGCTCCGCCGCAAGATGCAGGAAAACCGCGCCGAGCCCGATGGCGGCGCGATCCATGAAGACGAATTCGCGAGGCACTGTCACCGGCCCCTTCTTCTTCAGCGCCATGTGCAGCTTATAGGCCTCGCGCCTTCCGTATTCGCCGGGTTTCACCCCGTCCGCGATCGTGCGCACCCGATCTTCCGTCAAGGGGCCGTAGATGAAGCGCGCCCAAATGTTGAGCACCTCGATGAGATCGCGCCGCAAGCCGCGGAAGCCCCAGGTCTCATAAGCGTGCACGATGCGCGCCTCGTCTTGCTCCATGAGCCCGCGATAAAGGTCGACCACCCCTTGGACGAAGCTCGGCGGAAAGACGCGGATGCAGCCATAGTCGAGAAGATTGATGCCGCCCGGCCTCGATGCTCCCTTGCGACCCTTCTCGTGGAACACCGTGTAGTTTCCAAGATGGGGATCGCCGTGGATGATGCCGAAGCTCGAGAAGGGCAGCCACCAGGCCTTGAACATCGCGACCGCGAGGCGATTGCGCGTCTCGAGGTCATCCTTCACATGGGTGAGGAGGCGAGTGCCGTCGAGCCAGTCGAGGGTGAGGAGGCGTGCGGTGGAAAGCTCGGGCCAGACCCGCGGCACACGCACCTCATCAACCTTCTCGAGCATCACCGCATAGGCGGCGGCGTGGCGGGCCTCGAGCCGATAATCGAGCTCCTCGCGAATGCGCGCGCCGATCTCCTTCATGATCTCGCGCGTGTCGATCGCCGGCTCCATGCGCCGATGGATGGCAAACAAGAGCTCGAGCTGGGCGAGGTCCGCCTCGACCGCCGATTGCATATCCGGATATTGGAGCTTGCAGGCAAGGCGCGCGCCGGTAAGCGAAAGCGCGCGATGCACCTGGCCGAGCGAGGCGGCGGCGGCGGGCGAAAGATCGAACTCGCCGAAGCGCTCGCGCCAATCGGCGCCGAGCTCCGCGCGCATGCGCCGGCTGACGAACGCCGCGCCCATCGGCGGCGCCTCCGATTGCAGCTTCTGCAGCTCCGCCGCGTAATCGGCCGGCAAGGCCTCGGGAATCGTCGCCATGAGCTGGGCGACCTTCATGATCGGGCCCTTCAGGCCACCGAGCGCGCGGGTGAGCGCCGCCGCATTGCCGGCGCCGCGATCCTTGGCGCCCATGAGCCTGCCGCCGGCGATGCGCGCTGCGACCCCGCCCACATTTGCCCCGACGCGCGCATAACGCGCGGCGCGCGCCGAGAATCGATTGGCCTCTTTATCCTTCATCATGTCACCGGTTGCAGCTTTGCCTTTCAGAGCTTTGCGCGCGCCGCCCGCTGCTCACCCCATCCCCTCGAGCTCCGCGATCATGCGCTCGATGAGCGAAAGGCCGGCCTCCCAGAAGGCAGGGTCATGGGCATCGAGCCCGAAGGGCGCGAGGAGTTCGCTGTGATGCTTCGTGCCACCCGCCTTCAGCAAGTCGAAATAGGCTTCCGTGAAGCCGGGATGCGCCTTCTCGTAAACCGCGTAAAGGGAGTTCACGAGGCAATCGCCGAACGCATAGGCGTAGACGTAAAAGGGCGAATGGATGAAATGCGGGATGTAAGTCCAAAACGTCTCATAGCCTTCGCCGAGACGGATGGCAGGGCCGAGGCTCTCGCGTTGCACGGCAAGCCAAGTGGAGCAGATTTCGTCGGCCGTGAGCTCGCCCGCCTTGCGCTTCACGTGAATGTCGCGCTCGAACGTATAGAAGGCGATCTGGCGCACGACCGTGTTGATCATGTCCTCCACCTTTTGGGCCAGCATCACCTTGCGCTGCGCCTTGTCTCGCGTCTCATCGAGAAGCTTGCGGAAGGTCAGCATCTCGCCGAAGACCGAGGCGGTCTCCGCGAGCGTCAATGGCGCCGGCGCCATCAAGGCGCCGTTCGGCGCGGCGAGAACCTGATGCACGCCATGGCCGAGCTCATGGGCGAGCGTCATCACGTCGCGCGGCTTGCCCTGATAGTTGAGCAGCAAATAAGGATGAGATGAAGGCACCGTCGGATGGGCAAACGCTCCCGGCGCCTTGCCGGGGCGCACCGGCGCATCGATCCAGCCATCCCCGAAGAAGCGTTCGGCGATCGAGGCCATTTGCGGCGCGAAGCCCGCATAGGCCGAAAGCACGGTACGCTTGGCATCCTCCCAGCGGATGGTGCGGTTCTCGACTTTCGGCAAAGGCGCGTTGCGGTCCCAGAAATCGAGAGCGTTCTCACCGAACCAGCGTGCCTTCAGCCGGTAATATCGATGCGAGAGGCGCGGATAGGCGGCGCGCACGGCCGCGACGAGCGCCTCCACCACTTCGGGCTCGACGCGGTTCGAGAGATGGCGCGCGTCGGCCACGTCCTTGAAGCCGCGCCAGCGGTCCGAGATGTCCTTGTCCTTGGCGAGCGTGTTGGTGATGAGCGAGAAGATCCGCAGAATTCTCCTTGAACACCCTCGCCAACGCCTCGGCCGCGCGCCTGCGGACACCGGCATCCGTATCCTGAAGCTTGTTGAGCGTCGGCTCGAGGGTGAGCTCCTCGCCGTCGACCTCGAAACGCAGGGCCGCCATGGTCTCGTCGAACAAGCGATTCCAGGCGGCGGCCCCGCTTACCGATTTCTCGAGGAAGAGGCGTTCGAGCTTGTCCTCGAGCTGATGGGGCTTCTCGCGCCGGATGTCCTCGAGCCACGGCCGATAGTGGGAAAGCGGCGCCCCGGCGGCGGCCTTCGTCAGCGCGTCATCGTCGAGCTGGTTGAGTTCGAGCTGGAAAAACAGGACATGGGTGCTGGCCGACGTGATTCGCTCCTGCGTGTCGCCATAGAGCTTGGCGCGAACGGGATCGCTCGTGTCGCCGGCGTAAACGAGGCCCACATAGGACATCAGGCGCCCCATCACCTCGTCGAGTCGCTCGTAGCGCGCGATCGCCTCGTGGAGCTCCGCGCTCGCCTTTTCTCCCGAAAGCAGCGTGGAGAGCTTGCCCTGGTAAGCGGCGGCGAAGGCCTTGCTTTCCTCATCCGCATGCGCGAGGTCGCGCTTGAACTCCGGCGCTTCCATTCCCGGGTAGAGATCAGCGAGATTCCACTCGGGCAAAACGCCGAGATCGTCCTTGGAGGCAGCTCGCGCCGCTTCCGGGGCAGAGGGGCTCATCACGATTTCGTGCGCGTTCATCGGCTTCGTTCTCGGCACGATCATCACCTCGGTTCGTCGTTGCGGGACGGCAGGCCGGCCCGCAGGGGGCATTTCCGCGCGCCAGGGAGCTCACTGAACCGCCGACAGGGGAGGACCACCGTCCGAACTCGATCCACGAGAGCCTTCGCCCCCATATTGCAAAGCAAAGCCTCGCATTCAACTCGGGCACACATCGATGCCGGGTCGATAACGCATCGGAGCGAGTGCGAGGATTAGCGTTAATCGGACCTTTACCGGTGCGTAGCAGGATCGTCCCGAAACGGAATTCAAGAACGACGACCCGTCGCGGAGCCCGATGCCTCACACCATTTTGATCGTGGACGATGATCCCGTCCAACGCCGCCTGCTCGAGGCGATGGCACGCCGCTTCGGCTATGAGCCCATGATCGCGGCCGATGGCGCCGAGGCGCTCGCGAGCCTCACGGGCCCGCGCAGCGGCGACATCGACGTCGTGATCCTCGACCTCGTGATGCCCGATCTCGACGGCATGGGCGTGCTGGCGCAAATGCGCGAGCGCGCCATCGTCAAGCCGGTCATCGTGCAGACGGCGCACGGCTCGATTGACACGGTGATCTCGGCGATGCGGGCGGGCGCCACGGATTTCGTGGTGAAGCCCGTCGGCGCCGAGCGCCTGCAGGTGTCGATCAAAAACGCCATGCGCATGGACGCTCTCGAGAGCGAGGTGCGCAGGATCAATCGGCAGGCCTCGAACAGCCTCACCTTCAAGGACCTCGTCACCAAGAGCCCGGAGATGGCACGCGTCATTCGCCTCGGCGAGCGCACGGCCAAATCGACGATCCCCGTGCTGATCGAAGGCGAATCGGGTGTCGGGAAGGAGCTCGTGGCGCGCGCCATCCAAGGAGCGAGCGACCGCCGCGGCAAGACTTTCGTCACCGTCAATTGCGGCGCCATCCCCGAGAACCTCGTCGAATCCTTGCTCTTCGGCCATGAGAAAGGCGCTTTCACGGGCGCCACCGAAAAACATGCCGGCAAATTCGTCGAGGCGAATGGCGGCACTCTTTTTCTCGACGAGATCGGCGAGCTGCCGCTTGCCGCGCAAGCGAAGCTCTTGCGCGCCATCCAGCACGGCGAGATCGATCCGGTGGGCGGCCGCAAGACCGTCAAGGTCGACGTGCGAATCATTTCCGCCACCAATCGCAACCTGATCGAGCTCGTGCGCCAGGGTCGCTTCCGCGAGGATCTCTTTTACCGGCTCAACGTTTTTCCGATCAGCATTCCCGCGCTCCGCGCGAGGCGGGAGGACGTGCCCGACCTCGCGCGCGCCTTTCTCGCCCATTTCGCCGCGAGCGAGAAGAAGCGCATTCGCGGCTTCTCGGCCGAGGCCATGGCGCTGATCATGAGCTTCGATTGGCCCGGCAATGTTCGCCAGCTCGAGAACGCGATCTTCCGCGCCGTCGTGTTGAGCGATTCCGATGAGATCACCATCGCCGAGTTGCCGCAGATCGCGGCTCAGGTCGCGGGTTTTCCGGTAAAGGTTCCTCCGCTGCGTAGCGAACCTGCCGCATCCCTTCCCGAACGCGCGCCCGAGATGGTGCGCGTCGAAGTGCGCGATCCCAATGTCCTGAAGCTTCTCGACGAGCATGGCGACGTGCGCGACATCGAGGAGCTGGAGGCGGACATCATCCGCTTTGCGAAATCCCATTATCGCGGGCATCTGACCGAGGTCGCGCGCCGGCTGAAAATCGGCCGCTCGACCTTGTACCGCAAGCTCAAGCAATATGGGCTTGACGATGGCGCCACGCCGCCGGATGTGTCGGACGCGGCCTGAAGCCGGCATAAGATCGCGCGAATTTGACCAGAAATCGCCGGCTCGCACTCTTGTAATCGGCGCAATCAGCGCCGATCCTAGAACTCTCTGTATCGTATGGAATCATCCTATGTGGCGTGAGTTCGATCGGCGTCGTTGCCTGCTTCGTGCGGCGGCGATCCTCACTGTGCTCGGCGCGCCGTGGGTGATCGCTTCGGTGCCGTCGTCACTGGCGCAGGAGGGAACGGCCGCGAGCCCTTTTGCCTCCATCACGGCGGATTTGCCGCTGCCGCCCTATCCGCCTCAGATCTTCGGCTTCGAGGAGCTGAAGAAACCAGTTTCGCTCGGGGCCACGGCTAATCCGCGTCCTCCGGAGAGCTTGGCTCGGCAGGCCTCGCCCGAAACCAAGCTCCTGTCCGAGGCAAAGGCCACGAGCGACGAAAAGCAGGAAAGCTCATCTTCCGCGGGCGCGACGGTTTCGGCTCCCCCTCCCGCAACGCCAGCCGATGTCGCGGACACCGCGGAAGTCGCGCGCGCCGCCTTCGCCGAGGCCGCGGAAAGCGCTCTTTTTCCCCATCTCGGCAAGGCCGAGCGTCAAGGCATCGCGACCTTTTACGAGAGCCGCGGCTTCACGCCTCTTTGGCGCCAGGACGGCGCCCCGACGAAGGCGGCGCTCGCGCTCCTCGATCGGCTGGCGCATGCGGGAGAAGAAGGGCTCGATCCCGATGATTACGCGGCCGCCGCGACGCCTCCCGCTTCAAAGGATGCAAAAGATCTGGCGGAAGCCGAATGGCGCCTGTCGGCCGCGCTGATCTCCTATGCGCGCGATGCCCGCGGCGCCCGGATCGCTCCCAGTCGAATTTCGAACTTGATCACGCCCAAGCTCGCGCTGCCGGACGCGCAAATGGTGCTCGACACGCTGTCGCGAGCCCCGGACGCGAGCGCGGAGCTCGAGGCGTTCAACCCGCGCGCCGATGGTTACCTCAATCTGCGCACGGCGCTGGCGAGTTTGCGCGCCCGGATGGGAGTGCGGTCGCCGCCGACGAGCGAGGACGCCGCCAATGCGGAGCTTGCCTCCGTCGCGCCGGAAATGCTCAAGGGGCATCACGGCTCCGCGGTCGATCAAGGCGGGACGCGCGTCGTCTCGGCGCTCTCCTCGAAACGCGTCGAAGCCGACATCATCGCCAATATGGAGCGCTGGCGCTGGCTGCCGCCGGACCTCGGCGAGCGTTACATCCTGGTCAATGTGCCCGAATTCTCCTTGCGCTACGTCAGCAACGGAGTGCTCACGCATCAGGCGAGGGTGATCGTGGGCAAGCCGACCACGCCGACTCCCTTGTTCTCGGCGGACATGAAGTTCCTCGTGGTGAACCCCTCATGGTACGTTCCGCCCTCGATCCTCAAGAAGGAGTTCCTGCCCAAGCTCGCGGAGGATCCGCTCTATGCCGAGCGGCAGGGTTACGAGGTGGTGCAACACGGTGACCGGATCTCGATCCGCCAGCCGCCGGGCGAGCGCAACGCGCTCGGCCGCATCAAGTTCATGTTTCCCAACGACCACGCCGTCTATCTGCACGACACACCGACCCGCAACCTGTTCGCCCAGTCGGAGCGCGCCTTCAGCCACGGTTGCGTTCGGGTCGAGCAACCCTTCAAGCTCGCCGAATATGTGCTGAACGACGAGGCGAGCTGGCCGCAACGGCGTATCGAGAAGATGGTCGGCGGCGGCGAACGCACCATCAATTTGACGCAGCAGCTTCCGGTGCATCTTGCCTACTTCACTCTCGCGGCGGATGCGGAGGGAAAGCTGCATCGCTTCGGCGATCTTTACGGGCTCGATCCGCGTCTCGAAGCCCTGCTCGCGCCGCGAAAGTAGCAAAACGGTTAACGAAACCGCAGCCGGAATATCGGCCTCAATGAGACGCCTGACACGGTTTCGTCACGATTGGTTTGTACGTCGCCCGACGACGCGGATTTGCAATCCGTTAACTAACCACGTTAAAAGTGGGTCAACGCGGCGCAGACCGCACTGGCGAAAACGCAAATTCAGCGGGATGAGTTTTGCCAAGCTCGAGACCGATTGCAGACCGTAAACCGTTGCGCATCTCGGGCTTGGTCCTCGCGCTCTCGGCAGCGTTGTCTTTTATTCCGATCTCGCTCGAAGGCGCCGACGCCAATGGCGACTCGCGCACCATCTCCATCCTCAATGTCCACACCGATGAAAGTGCGACCGTCACTTTCAAGCGCAATGGCGTCTATGACGCGGAAGGCCTCAAGCAATTGAGCTGGCTGTTGCGCGATTGGCGCCGCGACGAGCCGACCTCCATGAGCCCGCGCCTTTTCGACATCCTCTGGGAAGTGCATCAGGAGTTGGGGTCGCAAGAGGCTTTCCATGCGGTCTCCGGCTATCGGTCGCCGGAAACCAACGCCATGCTGCGGCGCAGCTCCCATATGGTCGCCGAGCACAGCCAACATATGCTCGGCAAGGCCATGGATTCCTTCCTGCCCGACGTGCCGATCGAGCGCATGCGCGAGATCGCGATGCATCTCCAGCAAGGCGGCGTCGGCTATTACCCGACCTCCGGCTCGCCCTTCGTGCATATCGATGCGGGCAGCGTGCGCTCCTGGCCGCGCATGACGCGCGAACAGCTGGCGCGTCTTTTTCCCGACGGCAAGACGGTGCATCTGCCTGCCGATGGGCATCCGCTGCCTGGATATGAGGAGGCAAAGGCGGAGATCCTCGCGGCTGGAGGCTCGGTCGCCGGCATCACGGCTTTCGCCGAGGCGGATCCGGTCGGCAGCGGCCGCCACAAGAGCCTATGGGCGGCGCTTTTCGGCGGAGCGGATGAGGACGAGGATGCGGCGATCGCGTCGAGTGGCAGGACGCTGTCGCGCGCCGCCGCTTCGCGCCAGCCGACGCAGGTCGCGGCCCTGGCTTCGGCTTCCAACACCAATGACGCGGGCGTTCATGCCTTCATCATGTCGCAGGCCGAGACCTCGGCCACGGCACAAGCGCCGGCACCTGCCACGGCGACCCGCTCGCGCAACGTCCAGGCCGGGCGGGCGACCGAGCCGGCGGCACCAATCGAGGTGGCATCGACGAACGCGCCGGCCTCGGGCCTTCCGAGCTTCTTGAGCGCGCTGCGTGGCGACACGACGACGGGCGCTGAATCCGGAACGACCGTCGCGGCGCGTTCCGCTCCGCAAGGCCAGACGGGAACGACCGTCGCGCTGCGCTCCGACCCAGCCGATGCCCCGCAGGGCGAGTCGGGCGCGGCGAGCGAGATCGCCGCCTTCGCGCCCTTGCCCCCGCCCCGGCCGAAATCGCTCATGGATATCGCTTCCCTCGTCGACATTCCGCTTCCTCCGACGCGGCCGAGCGGCATCGGCCCCGTCGAACCGCAAGCGGACGTGAGCGTCGTGTCGCAAGCGAACGCACCCGAGCCGAGCCTTGGCGCCACTCTCGTCGCGCTCGATCACCCGCTCCCGCCCGCTCGACCCCAAGTCTTCGCGCTCGCGTCTTCAACGGCGCTTGCCTCCGATGCGCAAGCGAGCGCTCCTGTCATTGCGGCAGGCGTCGCCGCGGCGGGCTTGGCCGCGGCCGAGAAGGCGGCCGATGCGAGCGCGACCAATGCCGGCGACTCCGGCCCGGCCATGCCGGCTGAGCTTGCCTCAAAGGCCGAGCTGGTGCACCTCGATCACCCGCTGCCGCCGGCTCGGCCGGCGCAATTCGCCTTGGCGCTTCCGGCGGCGAGCTCCAGCGCCACGGATCAAACGACCCTGCCGCCTTCGGGCGCCGGACCTGCGCACCGAAGCCCGAACCAGGATGGGGTGGTGGCTCTGTTCGAAACAACGGCCTTGGTGTCGACGCATCATTTGCCGACGGCCGAGGTCAAGGTCACCAACGCGGTCGTGCGCTCGGCGCTGCCCAAAGCGGCCCAGGATGTGATCGCGCGGCCAAGCTCCACGGCCGGTCATTTCATGACCTCCGCTGCCTCCCCGATCACCAATCATTTCTCGGGCAGGGCGGTCGAACCTTTGAAGTCGCTCGGATTCACGGCTACCGAATAGCCGGCGCGGGCGTCGCCCCACCCAGCCCTCTTCGATTGCGAAGGATGAGCATGCGCTCGCAGGCGCGAGCCTGAGCGTTTCGCAAGACCGCTTCTGGGATTTTACGCTCGCGGCCGAAGCGCTTTCTTCCTCTGGCGCGTCTTCGTTTACGCTGGTAAGCCGGATGGGAAAGGCGGGGCGTAAGGCTCGTGCGAAGGTGGACGCTTTGTGCGAAAGCACAAGACCCGCCGATGCGGAAGCCGTGATCGCGCGAGAGCCCGCGCTGCAAGACCCGCTCGCGGAGCCGGGCTGACCCGCAAGGGCGCCCAGAGGAGGAAGGCATGGCCGTCGTCGAAATGAAGCGTATGGGCGACGTCGCCCTGGTGACGCTCGATCACCCACCGGTCAATGCCTTATCCCAAGCGGTACGAAGCGGGCTTTCGGACGCCGCGAAGGCGCTCGGTGCCGACAGCGGCGTCCGGGCGGTCGTGATCACGGGAGCCGGGCGCTGTTTCTCGGCGGGCGCCGACATCACCGAATTCGGCGGCGGCCCGCGCAAGCCTTCGCTTTATCAGGTGATCCACGACATCGAGGCGTTGCAAAAGCCGGTCGTCGCCGCGATGCACGGGACCTCGCTCGGCGGCGGCTTTGAGGTCGCGCTCGGCTGCCATTACCGGATCGCGGACGGCAAGGCGAAGATGGGATTGCCAGAGGTGAAGATCGGGCTCATTCCTGGCGCCGGCGGCACGCAGCGCCTGCCGCGCGCCATTGGCGTGACGGCCGCCCTCGACATGATCGTCTCCGGCAATCCCATCGACGCCGAGACGGCGCGCAAGGCCGGCCTCGTCGATCGCATCGCCAAGGGCGACCTCGTCGAGGAGGCGCTTGCCTATGCGCGCGAGCTCGCGGCCTCGGGCGCGAAGCCGCGCCGCTTATCGGAGCAGCCGATCGCCATGGCCGGCGTCGCGTCGGACGTCTTCGAGAAGAAGCGCGCTTCGCTCGGCCGCCATCCGAGCGGCAAGGTCGCGCCCAACGCCTGCATCGACGCTGTCGAGGCGGCAACGAGGCTGCCTTTCATGGACGGCATGAAGCGCGAGCTCGAGCTGTTCATGCACTGCTACGCGAGCCCCGAGGCGCGCGCGCTCTGGCACGTCTTCTTCGCCGAGCGCGCCGCTTCCGTGATCCCGGACATCGGCCCCGAGGTGAAGCCGCGCACGATCGGCACGATAGGCGTGATCGGCGCCGGCACCATGGGCCAGGGTATCGCGATGAGCTTCGCGAATGCGGGCTTTCCAGTCACCGTCGTCGAGACCGCGCAGGAAGCGCTCGACCGCGGCGTCGCCAAGATGCGCGAGACCTATGAATTGGCGGCGGCACGCGGACGAATGAACCCGGATGAGGCGAAGGCACGCTTCGAGCGGCTCACGCCTTCGCTTTCGCTTGACGACCTCAAGGACAAGGATCTCATCATCGAGGCGGTTTTCGAGAACATGAAGATCAAGAAGGAGGTCTTCGGCAAGCTCGACGCGCTCGCGAAGAAAGGCGCGATCCTCGCCACCAACACCTCGACGCTCGATGTCGACGAGATCGCGCTCGCCACCGCGCGGCCGGGTGACGTGCTCGGCATGCATTTCTTTAGCCCCGCCAACATCATGCGCCTTTTGGAGGTGGTGCGCGGCGCGAAATCCAGGAAGGATGTGATCGCGACCGCAATGGGCCTCGCCAAGCGAGTCGGCAAGGTAGCGGTGCTCGCCGGGGTCTGCGACGGCTTCATCGGCAACCGCATGGTCGCGGCCTATGGCGCGGAGGCGCAGGCCTTGGCCTTCGAAGGCGCGACGCCTTCGCAGGTCGACAAGGCGATCACCGATTGGGGGCTCGCCATGGGACCCTTCGCCATGAGCGATCTCGCGGGCATCGACGTAGGCTGGCGCATTCGCCAGGAACGACCGCTCACCAACGAGCAGAAGATGCGCTACGCGGTGAACGACAAGATCGCGGAGCTCGGCCGCTTCGGCCAAAAGACCGGCCGTGGCTTTTATCTCTACGCCAAGGGCGAGCGCACGCCAAAGCCGGATCCCGAGGTCGAGGCGATGTATGCCGAGGAGGCAAAGCGTCAAGGGATCGCACGGCGTGAGATCGGGCCGGAGGAAATCGTCGAGCGCCTGCTCTTCCAGCTTGCGAACACCGGCGCCGAGCTCCTCGACGAAGGAATTGCGCTTCGCGCGAGCGACATCGATACGGTCTACGTCAACGGCTATGGCTTCCCGGCCTGGCGCGGGGGGCCGATGTGGTCGGTCGATGTGATCGGCTTGAAAACCGTGGTCGAAAAAATGCAAAGCTATGAGAAAGCTCATGGCCCGCGCTTCACGCCGGCGAAGCTGCTGACGCGGCTTGCCCGCGAGGGCAAGAGCTTCAACGAGCGCAAGAGCAACGAGGGCAAGAGTAACAAGGATAAGTGATCATGAGTCGCGCCGTCATCGTTTCGACCGCCAGAACCCCCATCGGCAAAGCCTATCGGGGCGCCTTCAACGATACTTCCGGGCCGACGCTCGCGGCGCACGCGCTTCAGCACGCCGCCCGGCGCGCCAAGGTCGATCCCGCCGAGATCGAGGATGTCGTCGTCGGATGCGCCTTGCAACAGGGCACCACAGGCGGCAATTTCGCGCGCCAAACGGTGATCCGCGCGGGCTTCCCGGTGAGCGTCGCCGGAACGACGATCGATCGGCAGTGCGCCTCGGGCTTGCAGGCGATCGCGGTCGCCGCGCGTTCCATCATGCATGACGGCGTCTCGATCGCGGCCGCGGGTGGAGGCGAATCGATCAGCCTCGTACAGAACGATCACGCCAACAGCTTCCGCAATCGCGACGAGACGATCCTTGCCACGAAACCCGAGCTCTATTTGCCGATGATCGACACTGCGGAGGTGGTCGCCGCGCGCTACAGGATTTCACGCGAGGCGCAAGACGCCTTCGGGCTCGAGAGCCAGCGCCGCACCGCGGCGGCGCAACAGGGCGGACGTTTCGCCGAGGAGATCGTCCCGGTCGAGACCGAGATGGTCGTCACCGACAAGACGACCGGCGCGACGCGCAAGGAGAAGGTCACGCTGCACAAGGATGAGGGCAACCGGCCCGACACGACGCCCGAAGGGCTCGCGGCGCTCAAGCCCGTGCGCGGAGACGGCAAGACCATCACGGCCGGCAATGCGAGCCAGCTTTCCGACGGCGCCTCGATCTCGATCCTGATGGACGAGAAGCTCGCCGAAAAACGCGGCCTTGCGCCTCTCGGCGTGTTCAAAGGCTTCGTGGCGGTGGGCTGCGAGCCGGACGAGATGGGCATCGGCCCGATTTTCGCCGTGCCTCGCCTCCTCGAGAGGCATGGCCTCGGGATCGGCGACATCGATCTTTGGGAGCTGAACGAAGCTTTCGCCGTGCAGGTGATCTATTGCCGCGACAAGCTCGGCATCGATCCCGAAAAGCTGAACGTCAACGGCGGCGCGATTGCGGTCGGCCATCCTTACGGCATGTCGGGCGCCCGCCTTACGGGCCACGCGCTCATCGAGGGCAAGAGGCGCGGCGCGAAACACGTCGTCGTCACCATGTGCGTCGGCGGCGGCCAGGGCGCGGCCGGCCTTTTCGAAATCGCCTGAGCGATGGCGCGAAGATGAGCAGGCTTTTCGATCTTTCGGGCAAGGTGGCGCTCGTCACCGGCTCCTCGCGCGGCATCGGTCGCGCCATTGTCGAGGAATATGCGCGTGCGGGGGCCAAGGTGGTGATCTCCTCACGTAAGCTCGAAGCTTGCGAGAAAGTGCGCGATCTGCTGCTCGCGGAAGGCCATGACGCCATCGCCATGGCGGCGCATGCCGGCTCGAAAGCCGATCTCGCCTCGCTCGTCGAGAAGACGATCTCTCATTACGGACGTCTCGACATCTGCGTCGCCAATGCCGCAGTAAATCCGTTCTACGGCTCGCTCACCGATGCTCCCGACGAGGCCTTCGACAAAACGATGGCGACCAATGTGAAGGCCGTCTGGTGGCTCGCGCAATTGGCGAAACCGCATCTCGTCGCGAGCCGGGAGGGTAATTTCATCGTCATCTCCTCGATCGCCGCGATCCGCGGCACGCCGGTGCTCGGCGTCTACGGCATCTCGAAGGCGGCCGAGACCGCGTTGGTGCGCAATCTTGCGGTGGAGTGGGGTCCCTCCGGGGTTTGCGTGAACGCCATCGCGCCCGGGCTTGTAAAGACGGACTTTGCCCGCTCCTTGTGGGAGAACGAGGCCGCCCGCAAGAAGCGCGAAGCCGAGACGCCGCTGAAGCGCCTTGGTGAACCGATCGACATCGCAGGGGTCGCGCTCTTCCTGGCCTCGCGCGCCGCGCGCTTTGTCACCGGGCAGGTGCTCGTCGCCGACGGGGGCGTGACGATCGGCGGCTCGGCGGGATGAAGAAAGGCGAGGCCGTCATCGATCGCATGCAGGCATGGGTCCACTTTCGGCCGCGGTCGCCCTCGCCTCATCCGGGAAGCGCCGGCTGTGCTTGCGGCGGAGCTTTTGTTTCATGAGCGTGAAGCCAATCCTCATCGAACCTCTTCCACAGCATCGTTTCGACGAGGCCGCGCTCGACCGCTATCTCGCCGAGCATGTCGAGGGCTATCGCGGCGGCAATCCGGTGATCCGCCAATTCCAGGGCGGCCAATCGAACCCGACCTTCCTCATCGAGACGCCGGCCGCGACCTATGTGCTGCGCAAGAAGCCGCCCGGCAAGCTCCTAGCCTCGGCCCATATGATCGAGCGCGAATACAAGGTGCAGAAGGCGCTCGCGGGCTCTGCGGTGCCGGTCGCGCCGATGCTTCTGTTGTGCGAGGACGCGAGCATCGTCGGCACGCCGTTCTACCTCATGGGCTATGTGGCGGGACGAGTGATCCCGACCGCCGATCTTCCCGACCTTTCGCCGGCCGAGCGCCAGGGCGTTTACCGGTCTTTGGTCGAGACGCTCGCTTCTCTTCACCAGGTGGATTGGCGCGCAGCGGGTCTTGGTGAGTTCGGGCGGCCCGACAATTACGCGGCGCGCCAGATCGATCGCTGGACCAAGCAATATGCCGCTTCGAAGACCGATGAGATCAAGGAGATGGAGCAGCTTTCCGCCTGGCTCGTCGCGCATCTTCCGACGAATACCGGGTCCTCGATCGTGCATGGCGATTTCAGGGTGGGCAACACCATCATCCATCCGAGCGAGCCGCGCCTTGCGGCTGTCCTCGATTGGGAGCTCGCGACGATCGGCGATCCGCTCGCCGATCTCGCCTATCTGTGCATGGCCTACAGCATGCCGCCCGGCGGACCCGGCGTGAGCGGCGGGCTTCGCGGCGCCAAGCTTTCCGCGCTCGGCGTGCCGGGCGAGGATGAGGTGCTTTCCGCCTACGCCCGCGCCACCGCGCGCCCGGACATCCCGCATTGGGATTTCTACAAGGCCTTGGCTTTTTTCCGCATCGCCGCGATTGTCCAGGGCGTTTACGCCCGCGGCCTTGCCGGCAACGCCGCCGACGCGTCGGCGGTGGAACAAGGCGAACGGGTGCGCATGATGGCCGAAATCGGCTGGGAGATCGCTTCGTCCGCCAAGAACTGAATTTCGCGCGGGATTGCGCGCAAACGAGCCGCACGGGCTTCGTGCCGCACCGATCCAGAGACTTCAGCACAACAACGGGAACGCATCATGGATTTCGCATATTCACCGAAGACGAAGGCTCTGCAGGAGAAGCTCCTCGCCTTCATGGAAGAGCATGTCTATCCAAATGAGGACAAGCTGCACCCCGAGCACGAAGGGGCGGCGCGCTGGCGCGAGATTCCCCCGATCCTCGACGAGTTGAAGGCGAAGGCGCGCAAAGCCGGCCTGTGGAATCTATTCCTGCCGGAAAGCGAGCTCGGCGCGGGCCTCACCAACCTCGAATACGCGCCTCTCGCGGAAATCATGGGGCGTTCGCCCGTCGCCTCGGAAATCTTCAACTGCAGCGCGCCCGACACCGGCAATATGGAAGTGCTGGTGCGCTATGGGACGCAAGCGCAGAAGAAACAATGGCTCGAGCCCTTGCTCAAAGGCGAGATCCGTTCGGCCTTCGCCATGACCGAGCCCGCGGTCGCCTCGTCCGACGCCACCAACATCGCGACGGCGATCACGCGCGACGGCGACGACTATGTCATCAACGGGCATAAATGGTGGACCTCGGGCTCGGGCGATCCGCGCTGCCGCATCCTGATCGTGATGGGGCAGACCGATCCGAAAAATTCGAGCCCGCATAAGCGCCAGTCGATGATCCTGTGCCCCCTCCCCCACCCAGGCGTGACGATCGTTCGTCCCTTGACGATCTTCGGCTTCGACGATGCGCCCCATGGCCATATGGAAGTGAAATTCGACAATGTGCGCGTGCCGGCCTCGAACATGCTGCTCGGCGAAGGGCGCGGTTTCGAGATCGCGCAAGGACGCCTCGGGCCAGGGCGCATCCATCATTGCATGCGCATCATCGGTGCGGCCGAGCGCGCGCTCGAGCGCCTCTGCCGGCGCCTCAAGGAACGGGTCGCCTTCGGCGCACCCATCGCCACGCAGACCGTGTGGCTCGAACGCATCGCGGAATCGCGTTGCCTCATCGACCAGGCCCGGCTCCTCACGCTGCAAGCGGCGTATAAGATGGACACGGTCGGCAACAAGGAGGCGCGCGCCGACATCGCCATGATCAAGGTCGCGGCGGGAAGCATGGCCTGCCAGGTGATCGACTGGGCGATCCAGGGCTTCGGAGCCGGCGGCTTCACCGATCGCATCATGGCGCGCGCCTATGCCTATGCGCGCACCTTGCGCATGGTCGATGGTCCCGACGAGGTGCACCGCAACCAGATCGCCAAGCTCGAATTGCGCAAATACGGCGCGCAGGATGCACATCGCACCGGCGGCGAGTCGATGGTGCGGATGATGTAGGCCGCAAGCGCACCGGCGCGCCTTCGGCACGAGCGCGCAAAACGTAAAGGTTCGAGCTGATGCAAACCCATGAAATCCTTTATGAGATAAAAGACCACGTCGCCACCATCACGCTGAACCGGCCCGAGAAGCTCAACGCCTGGACGCAGGTCATGGAGCAGGAGGTGCGCGCCGCGATGGACGCGGCGGCGGCCGACGGCGCGGTTCGCGCGATTGTCGTCACGGGTGCCGGCCGCGGATTCTGCGCGGGCGCCGATCTCGATCGGATGAAGGCTTCGCTTGAGAGCGGCAAGCGCGGCACCTTGGCGCGCCACGAAGCCGCGACCGACGGCATCGCCGGCATCGAGACGAATTACCAGCAACGCTTCAGCTATCTCTTTCGCGTGCCAAAGCCGATCATCGCCGCGATCAACGGCCCGGTCGCCGGGATCGGCCTGTGCCTCGTGCTCTTCACCGATCTGCGCTACATCGCGCCCTCCGCCAAGGTGACGACCGCATTCGCGCGACGCGGGCTGATCGCCGAGCACGGCATGTCCTTCATGCTGCCGCGCCTGATCGGGCTTATGCCGGCGCTCGATCTTCTCTACTCGGCGCGCGTCATCGACGGCACCGAGGCGGCGCGCCTCGGCCTTGCCGATCTCTTGCCCGACGAAGGCTTCTCGCTTTCGGTCTACGAGAAAGCCCGCGCCATTGCCTCGAACTCATCGCCGCGCTCGACGGCGGTGATCAAGCGCCAGGTCTATGACGACCTCTTCCGTAATCTCGCCGAGTCATGGAAAGCCGCCGACAAGGAGATGTATGCCTCCTTCGAGAGCGAAGACTTCAAGGAGGGGGTGGCTCATTATTTCGAGAAGCGGGCGCCGCGCTTCACCGGCCGATAGCCGAGCGATGCCGGCGAAACCGCCCGCCGACGAGCCGAGCGCGCACTTGAGAAAGCGCGGGCCTCGAACCAAGACCGTGCAAGAACGAAGCATACAAGGGGCAAATGACGAGCTCTGAGCCGATCTCTCGGGCGAGCACTTTATTTGGATGTCGTTTCCCTTACGGTCGGAATGGCCTGATCGCCCCAGCTTCCCTTTCCATTGTGGTAACGCGAGACGCGAACCAACTCGACCGACACCCCCTGATCGACCGCGCGAATGATGGCTTCGTTCATGCGATGGACCGCGTCCGCGACCCGTCGAATCGCCTTTTCGCGTTCGTCTTCATTGAGGTCAGGAAGCGGACGGAACTCGCCCGATTGCGCTCGATCCATGGGAACACCTTTTTTGAGTAACAACAAGCGGAACAAGAACGGGCTTGCGATACGCGCAGGCGACCCGCTCTTGGTTCGTTCGGTATCGCCAGTCTCGTCGTAAAATCTTATGCCTTCACTGCTTCCGACAAGAGAGCGCGAGCAATGATATTACTTTCGATTACATACATCCTTTGAAGTTCTCAGGCGAGCACCAATTGTTCACTCCCAGCGAGACGCATTCCGCGCGGGTCATCACGTCATTTCCGCGAATATCCCGGAGAGAAGCGTGCGTCCTCGAAGAGGCGCGAAGCCGCGCGCGCGAAAACCAAACCCCAAATCCTCTCACCGCGTCGGGTTGGGCTGCGATATGGGGCCGGCGGCCACCGCGTCGATGAGGCGGCCTGGGCGCGATGGAACGGTCTCGCCGAGAGCCCGTTTAATGTCCTCGCCGAAGACCGCGGCCGGGATTCTGCCCGACGATGGATTGCGCCCATGCGAATTGCCCAGGTTGCCCCACTGGCCGAAAGCGTGCCCCCTCAAAAATATGGGGGCACCGAGAGAATCATTTCGTGGCTCACGGAGGAGCTGGTCGCGCTCGGTCACGAGGTCACGCTGTTTGCGACTGGAGATTCGCGCACCTCGGCAAAGCTCGTTCCGGTGTGGCCCCGAGCCACCCGTCTGAGCCGCCCCAGGCCGGACCCGTTCGCGGCCCATGCCGTGCTCCTGGAAATTCTTGCCAAGAACGCCGCACAATTCGATGTCATTCACTGCCATGTCGACTGGATCCATCTGCCGATCGTCACTCGCTCGGGCGTGGCCCATCTGACAACGCTGCACGGCCGCCTTGATCTCAAATATCTCCGTGACACGGTTCGCGAATTTCCCCACGCTCCCTTTGTTTCGATTTCCGATAGCCAGCGAAGGCCGCTCCCCGATCTCAATTGGCTCGGCACGATCTATCACGGCCTTCCGCCCGACCTGTTTCGCGCATCCCACCAGTCAGATGGGTACCTCGCGTTTCTTGGGCGCATCTCACCCGAGAAGGGTCCTCATGTTGCGATCCGATTGGCGAAGGCCTCCGGCCTGCCCCTGCGCATCGCCGCGAAGGTGCCGCGCGACGAAAATCGCTTTTTTGAAAACAAGATCGAGCCGCTCATCGACCACAGCAACATCGAATTCATTGGGGAAGTCGACGATTGCGGAAAAGCGAAGTTGCTTCAGGGGGCCGCGGCCCTGCTTTTTCCCATCGACTGGCCGGAGCCATTCGGGCTTGTCATGATAGAGGCAATGGCGTGCGGCACGCCGGTGATCGCCTGGAGACGCGGATCCGTTCCGGAAATCATCGAGGATGGCGTGACCGGCTTCATCGTGGAGACGGAGGCCGAAGCCGTCGCCGCCATCCATCGGCTCGGGCAACTCGATCGCAAGAAAATTCGCAGCGTCTTTGAAAAGCGCTTCACATCCCGTCGCATGGCCGAGGACTATTTTCAACTCTATCAACGACTGCAATCGCAAGCTAACGTCGCCGCGCCAAAAAGCATTTCCTTGGGCGCGCTGGGCTTGGGTTGAGTGCGCCGATAGAGGCTGGAGCGGATGCCGAAACATTGCGGGCAGGCGGACAACCGAGATCGAACGATCTTGGATGAAACACTCGGTACACGATCGCAGCCGCTGCGGCAGTGAAACGCTTACGCCCGTTTGAGCGCATCCTTCTGCAGTTCGGCTCGTGCTTTGCGGATAATGTAAAGGACGGCCACCAAGGTGGCCGCGAGGCCGAGGAGCAGCAGCAGCCAACGTGCCGTGCCGATCATCGTGCCGGCGATGGCAGCTTTGCCCAGGGCGCCCAGATAAACATAGAGCGCGACCGCTGGAATGATGCCCGCGATCGTCGCCGAGACGAAGGGCCAGAAGCGCAGCTCCGTCGCGCCGAGGACGTAGTTCAAGAGGCTGAAGGGCATGATGGGGCTCAAGCGAAGCAGCAAAACGACTTTCCAGCCGCCGCCACTCACCGCCTTGTAGATCGCCTCAGATCTCGGGTGGCCGTCGATCAGGCGTTTTACATTGTTGGTGATGAAATGCCTCGAAATGAGAAAGGCGCAGGTAGCGCCCATTGTCGCGGCCACGATGACGAGCGGGACGGCCGCCATGCCGAAGGCGAGGCCCGCCGCGAGCGTCATCGCGCTTGCCGGAACCAGCAAAACGATCGCCAAGACGTAAATCAGCAAGAAGGCGACGGGGCCCCACGCTCCGAGGCTATGTATCCACGCCTCCAGTTCCCTGGCCCATTCCCGCAGCGGCAGAAACGACCATCCAGAGGCCACGCAGAGCAAGAGCAGGACCAAGGCAAACCACATCGAAAGGGGGCGCGCGCGCCTGATCTGGGTCAAGGTTTGTTCCGATACTTGCCACGCAATGGCTGTCAGCCCAGACGGGCGGAGGTCAATGCCGCGCCCGCAAACACCCCTATCGCAGCGGCTTTCCTCCAAGAATATCGCGATTCGATTGCTTGCTGCCTTACCGATGATGCTGAAGTAACCTTATGAGGTTGATGTTATCGGTATTTAGAGCTGATTACGACCGGAAATATTATTGCTTTTCGTTCCAAGGATTAATCCGGCGGCAAACCCCGCTTTCAGTCCGCGGAGCACGATCCTCATAAAACAGGAATTCGGGCGCCCTCGGATGATGATGGAAGATCTCGACATGCCCGGCGGTTTCGATGGCGCTCACCGCGCCATCGTGGCGATGGGGTATAGTGTCTCATACTATGTATCCGCAACACGATCAGTGGCCGATGACAGGCTTCAGCTCGATCGCGAAGCCACCCGCGAAGCCATGTTCCGAATTTCATTGGCACTGGAGTTGCGCGCGGCGCGCGACCTCGCGCGGCTTTTGCTCGAGCAACGCAAAAAGAAAGACGCCGCCGCTAGCCTCGCGCCCATCCATGCTCGCGTCACGCAAGGCTTGGAAACAGCCGATCTCGAAGAGGTCGCCGATTTTCTCAGTGATTTGGGTGCGAAATGCGATAAAACTTCGTTTCCCTTTTGGATCAGCGTTATCAGCCTGCGGAGCGTGACTATGTGGAAACCGTCTTGTTTGGGTGCCTTGCTTGCATGGGCGCTCCTGCTCGCAGGCGCCAACGGCGAAACGCTGAAACTCCCCGACAATCTCGTCGGGTTCGCCAGCCATGACGGCGAAAGCTATTTCGCCGAGAGCGATGCGCGCGAGGCTTACTTTCCGCTCGCCAGCAATTTTTTGACGCAGAAGACGCAGGCCTATTGCGGGGTCGCGAGCATCGTCATGGTTCTGAATGCGCTCAACATCCCGGCTCCGCCGGTTCCGGAGTACGAGCCCTACCGCACCTTCACCCAGGATAACGTTCTGACCTCCCAGACCGACGCCGTGCTTCCTCGCGAGGTCCTGGCGCGGCAAGGCATGACGCTCGATCAGATCGGGGGCATCCTGGTGATGCAACCGGTGCAGGTCGAGGTGCATCATGCGGCGGACAGCTCGGTCGACGAATTTCGGAAGCTCGCCCGTTCTTATCTCGGCGAGCCTGGCCATTTCGTGCTGGTCAATTATTTGCGCCGGATCATCGGACAGGAAAGCGGCGGCCACATCTCGCCGCTCGCCGCTTACGACGGCAAGACGGACCGCTTTCTCATCCTCGATGTCGCGCGCTACAAATACCCGCCCGTCTGGGTGAAGGCGTCCGACATTTTCGACGCCATGAACACCAAGGACGCCGACAATGCCAACCAGACCCGCGGCTTCGTCCTGGTGACGAAAGCGACGCTTCAATAGTTCGCAAGCCGGGGCACAATTCGCGCCGGCCCTGTCACGGGGCCGCCGCGGCGGTCTTGCCGCTTCGTGACGAGTTGAGGCGCGGTCGCATCCCGCGATCGCTCAGTCCCTTGCCTCGCGGGTAAAATTCGCGCACTCGTGCAGCCAGCCTCCTGCCGGCCGCGAGAAACTAAGTCATGACCTTGCCGTCCTTCGACACGCCATCCATGCTCGCAGGGCTTCGCCGCTGGGTCGAGATCGAATCTCCGACCGACGTCCCCGAGGCAGTGAATCGCATGATGGATGCGGCGGAGGCGGCCTATCGCGACGCCGGCGCTCGCCTCGAGCGCGTGCCGGGACGCGACGGGCGCGGTGATCATCTTGTCGCACGCTCTCCCTGGGGCGAAGGCGAGGCTGGTATCCTTATCCTCAGTCATCTCGACACCGTGCATCCGATCGGCTTTCTCAAGCGGCTACCTTTCCGCGTCGAGGGCGATACGGCTTTCGGCCCCGGCATCTGCGACATGAAGGGCGGCGTTTATATCGCCTACGAAGCCTTCCGCGGCTTTCTCACCCGCCAAAGATCGCCCTTGCCGGTTACCCATCTCATCGTCTCCGACGAGGAGACGGGGAGCGCGACATCGCGCCATCTCATCGAGCAGGAAGGCAAGCGAGCAAAATATGTGCTGGTGACCGAGGCTTGCCGGGACGGCGGCAAGGTGGTGACGGCGCGCAAAGGCGTCGGCCAGTTCGAGATGCATATTCGCGGCATCGCCTCCCACTCCGGCTCGCGCCCCCAGGACGGGCGAAGCGCCGTGCGAGAGCTCGCCCAGCAAATCCTCGATCTCGAAGCCTTGAACGACACGAAGACAGGCGTGAGCGTCACGGTCGGCGTGGTGCGCGGCGGCACGCGCCCGAACGTCATTCCGGAAGAAGCCCATGCCGAGATCGACATGCGTTTGCCGACGCTTGCGCTCGCGGACGCGTTGATCCCGAAGGTGCTTTGCGCGAAAGCGCACCGCGATGGCGTGAAGGTGAGCGTCACCGGCGGCCTCAACCGCCCCCCTTATGAGAAGACGCCGAAGATCGCGGCGCTCTTCGCGCATGCGCGCAAGCTCGCAGCCGAGATCGGCATCGACCTTCAGGACGTGTCGACGGGCGGCGGCTCGGACGGCAATTTCACCGCGCCCTTCGTGCCCACCCTCGACGGCCTCGGTGTCGAAGGCCAGGGCGCCCATACCGATCAGGAGCAAATTCTCATCTCGTCGCTCGCGCCGCGCGCGGCGCTCCTCTTCCGGCTTTTGGAGACCTTGCGCTAACGTGGACCGATCGACGCTCAGAAGATGATCGCGCCCGCGAAACGATGTGCCGAGAAACCCCAGGAAAAACTTCCATGATGAACGGTTTGACGGAGAACGAACGACAGGTGAAGGACTGGCTCGTGACGCAAGGCGACGCCATGGTCGAGCTCCTCTCCGAGCTCGTGAACACGGATTCCGGCAGTTACGACAAGCCGGGCGTCGACGCGGCGGGCGAGGTGCTCAAGCGCTACTTCGTCGCGCAGGGCCTGGCGCTCGAGACCATTCCTCAGCCGCAGTATGGCGACCAGATCCGCGCGACGCTCGACCAGCCGATGAGCAATGATCGGCGCCCGATCATCTTGATGGGCCATCGCGACACGGTGTTCCCGAAGGGCGAGCCGAAGCGGCGGCCCTTCCGCGTCGAGAACGGTCGCGGCTACGGCCCTGGCGTCTGCGACATGAAGGCTGGGCTTGTGATGAACGCCTTCGTGCTCGCAGCGTTCAAGCGCTTCGGCGGGCATCCGGGGCCAGTCGTCGCTCTCGTCACCAGCGATGAGGAAATCGCCTCCCCGAGCTCGCGTCCCGTGATCGAGGCCGAGGCGCGCGGCGCGCGCGCCGTCTTCAACGCGGAACCGAGCCGGGTCGGGCGCAAGATCACGAGCGGGCGAAAGGGCGGCGTCTTTTCCCAATGCGAGGTCACAGGGAAAGCGGCCCATTCGGGCGCGAATTTCAAGGACGGCATCTCGGCGATCGAGGAGCTGGCGCGAAAGATCCCTGAGTTTCACAAGCTCACCGATCTTGCGCGCGGCACCACGGTCAATGTCGGTCTCATCGGCGGCGGCCAGACGGTCAACACCGTCGCGCCGAGCGCCTGGTGCGAGATCGATCTGCGTTATGTGAAGCAGAAGGACCGCGACGACGCGGTCGCCGCCATTCGCAAGATCGCCGAGACCTGCTCGGTGCCGGGCGCGACCTCCAGCTTCACGATCAAGGGCGAGTTCCTCCCGCTCGAGCAGACCGCCGAAGCCAAGGCCTTGTTCGACCTCTATCACGCCGCCGCTTCCGACGCCGGTTTCTCGGTGAGCGCGGAATTCACCGGCGGCTGTGCCGATTCCGGCTACACCGCGGCACAAGGCTGCCCGACCTTGTGCTCCGTCGGGCCGGTCGGCGGCAAGGCGCACACGCCCGATGAATTCCTCGAGATCGACACCATGGTCCCTTGCGCGCAAGCGCTCGCGCTCAGCGTGATGCGGCTGAAAGAAGGCGTGCTGCCGCCGGGATGAGCGCAACGCATCTCCCGGCAGCGTCGCGAGGGCCGATGCGAGAAGCGCATGGCCATTTCGGGGCAGGACGCGCATGAGCTGGCGCGCAAGCGTGCTTACGCTCTATCCGGAGATGTTTCCGGGCCCGCTCGGTCACTCGCTTGCGGGCGAGGCCTTGCGGCAAGGCGTCTGGGCGCTCGACACCGCGAATTTCCGTGAGCATGGCATCGGTCGGCATCGGCGTGTCGACGACACCCCCGCGGGAGGCGGGCCCGGCATGGTGATCCGTTGCGATGTCGCGGCCGCCGCGATCGATGCCGTTTGGGGTCCGCCCGACGAGCGCCCACGCCTCGTGATGAGCCCGCGCGGCGCGCCGGCAACTCAAAGCCTGGTGCGTAAGCTCGCTGGCGGCACCGGCGTCGCCATCCTGTGCGGCCGCTTCGAGGGGATCGACGAGCGTCTCATCGAGGCGCGCGGCCTCACCGAGATTTCGCTTGGAGACATCGTGCTAGCGGGCGGAGAGATCGCCGCGATGGCGCTGATCGAGGCTTGCGTGCGGCTCTTGCCCGGCGTGATGGGCAAGGAGCATTCGGCCGCTGAGGAAAGCTTCGAGAACGGCCTCTTGGAATATCCGCAATTCACGCGCCCGCGCGAATGGGAAGGACGATCCATTCCCGAAGCCCTGCTCTCGGGCGATCATGCGAGGATCGAAGCGTGGCGGCGGGCTGAGGCCGAGCGCCTCACGCGCGAGCGGCGCCCTGACCTATGGGCGGCGCGCCGGCTGCGCAAAGAGTTCTGAGGATGATCCTGAATCTAGGGGAAAACGGGGTGCGCATCGCCAAATGGGGGAACAGCCTCGCCATTCGCCTCCGCGTCGCGCTGATCAAAATGCTGAACCTCAAGAAAGGCGATGAGATCGAAATTCACGCCGCCGATGCTCGGCGATTGAGCATCGCGCACAAAGCAGGGAACAAAGAGTTATTGAAACGTCTTCACCGCTTCCGCGGTCGCCTTCCGGCCGATTTCAAATTCGATCGGGATGAGGCAAACTCCCGGTAGCTTTTCGAGAGCAAATTCGGCTTTCTCAAATCGTAGCGTGCAGTTGATGAGGCGAAGATCACGGCGCGCTCACCGAGCCTGGGCTTGGCTTTCGCGCGCGCGGACGCCCTGTGGTCTCGATGACGACGGCCCGCTGCATTCCTGAGCGCGCGGGAACAAAGACGCGATTGCTTGTCGACGGTTTGGCGGCTGCCTTCAGGAGGAGCGGGCGCAACTCGGCCACCGGCATGTCCATGAGATCGGCTGCGAATTCGATCTGTTGCTCGATATCTTGCGTGAGCCCTTGCGCCGCGTAGATGGCGTCCTCGAGCGTCGGTGGCTCATGGCGAACCTTGAGGCTCGGGCGTTTCTTGGCCGCTTGCGGAGCGCGCCCCGCGGGCACGTCCGCCTCGAGGGCGCCGGCCTCGTTCGCGCTCATCGTTTCCGCGGTCTTCTTGCTCGCCGTAGTCTTGTTCGCCGTAGTCTTGTTCGCCGAAACCTTGTTCGCCGTTATCTTGGCGGCCATTTCGTTGATTCCCGATTGATGCTGGCGACGAGACATGATTCATCCCCCGCCGTCGAGTCAATCAGCTATCCGCGAGCCGATGTCCCGCACTGGACAAAATGGCGGGGAAGAGCCCGCGCGACAAGGGGAATGTTGCGTTGCACAATGTCGCAGCCTCGGTCCCCGAGAACAGGACGGCCGGATTCAAGACGGCAAATCTCAGGCGGCGATGAGCCTTCGTCCATCCTCGCCAGTCACGCGGAGGTCAGCGATCTCTCCCATGCGCCTTGGCGTTTGGCAAAAGACGGGGGTGAACTGGCCGGTGCGACCGAGCGTGGCGCTCTCCATCAGGACGAGCCTCGTCGTCCCCGCGCGGCCTTCGCGCGCTTCGCTCGCAAGATGTTTGCGGAAGGCGGCCTCTCCTCTCGCGCGCAGCCGCCCTGCGCGCTCCTTCACCACCGCGCGCGGCACGGGCGGCATTCTGGCGGCGGGCGTTCCGGACCGGGCCGAGAAGGGGAACACATGAACATGCGTGAGCCCGCATTCATCGAGGATGTCGAGGGAGCGTCCGAACATCTCCTCGGTCTCGGTCGGGAAGCCCGCGATGATGTCGGCGCCGAAAGCGACATCGGGGCGCAAGCGCCGCACCTTTTCGCAGAAGCGGATCGCGTCGGCGCGCGAATGGCGGCGCTTCATGCGCTTCAAGATCATGTCGTCGCCCGCCTGCAACGACAAATGCAGATGCGGCATCAAACGCTCGTTTTGCGCGAGCGCATCGAGGAGGTCGGCATCGGCCTCGACTTGGTCGATGGAAGAAAGCCGAAGCCGCGCGAGCTCCGGCACATGGCGCAAGATCGCCTTCACGAGCGTGCCGAGCTTCGGTGAGCCCGGCAGTTCCTTGCCGTAAGAGGTGAGATCGACGCCGGTGAGCACGATTTCCGCCGTGCCGTTCTCGACGATGCGCCTGATCTGCGAAACGACATCCCCCATCGGCACGGAGCGCGAATTGCCACGCCCGAAAGGGATGATGCAAAAGGTGCAGCGGTGATCGCAACCGTTCTGCACCTGCACGAAAGCGCGCGCTCGCCCATCGAAGCCGTCGATCAGGTGATTGGCGGTTCTCTTCACCGCCATGATGTCGGAGACGCGCAGCTTCTCGGCGGACGAGAGCCCGAAATTCTCCGCGGAGGCGCGCGAAAAAGCCTTCAAATCCCTCCAGCTCTCGGCCCGCATCTTGTCCGCGTTGCCGAGCACTTGCGAGACCTCGGGCATGACGGCGAACCCGCCAGGATCGATTTGCGCCGCACAGCCGGTGACGATGAGCCGCGCATGGGGGCGCTCGCGCGCCGCCTTGCGGATCGCTTGGCGCGCTTGGCGCTCGGCTTCCGCCGTGACAGCGCATGTGTTAACGATGATCGCCTCCTCGAGGCCGGCCTCGGCCGCAAGGCGACGCATCGCCTGCGACTCATAGGCGTTGAGGCGACAGCCGAAAGTGAGGATGTCGATGCTCATGGCGCTCCGGCGGGCTCCGGGAGCGCGGCGAAGAGCGAAGGCACGAACACGCCCTCATGCTCGAGCTCGACGGGTCCGGTCATCAACACATGTTCATCGCTTTCGCGCCATTCGATGCGCAGCTCGCCGCCCGGCAAGATCACGATCGTATGTCGTTCGGCGAGATCGAGGCGATGCGCCGCGACCGCGGTCGCGCAAGCGGCGGAGCCGCAGGCACGCGTGAGCCCTGCGCCTCGCTCCCAGACGCGCAGCCTGATCCGCCGAGGATCGATCACCTGCGCGACCGAGATGTTGGCGCGCTCGGGAAAGAGCGGATGGTGTTCGAGCAAGGGGCCGATTCTCGCAAGATCGATGGCGTTAACGTCCCCGACCCAGAAGATCGCGTGCGGATTGCCCATGTTCACGGCGGACGGCGTATGCAGGATCGGCGCGTCGATTGGCCCGATCTGCAGCTCGATGCGGCGCGTGTCGGCGAATGCCTCGGCGAGCGGGATCTCATGCCAGGCAAAGCGAGGCGCGCCCATGTCCACAGTGAAGCTTTCATCGCCGTCGCGCTCGCAAGCGACGAGGCCCGCCTTCGTCTCGAGCAGCAGGGATCGGCGCGCATCCTCGCGCAGCATGGCCCAGGCGACGCAGCGTGTGCCGTTGCCGCAAGCCTGCGCCTCCGAGCCATCCGTATTGTAGATGCGCATGAAGCCATCGCTGCCCTGTCGCAAGGGATCGTGCAGCACCATGAGCTGGTCGAAATGCGAACCGCGCGCCGCCGCGATGGCGCGCGCCTCCGCGGCCGTGACGCGGTGCGGCGAGCCGCGCAAATCGAGGACGACGATCTCGTTGCCGAGGCCGTTCATCTTGAGAAAGGGCTGATTCGCCAATCCTGACATGAAGATGCCGTTCTCACGAATAAGGTTTCGCGCCGAGGCGCTCATGTGGCTTTCTTACACCGCGTTTTCCATAAGGCTGCCGCCTCGGTTTGAGCAAGGGTTTCGCACATGGCAAGCCGGTCGCTCTCACATGGCAACCCTGCATCGAAACTCTGCCGCCGAGGCGCTATATAGCATAAGGGGTCACCTGAAGTCGTCGCACCGGCTCGGCTGACGGTCGCGGGAGGAAGAACCGGCGGGGTTCGGCCTGAAGCGCCCTCGCCTTTTGCTCGCCAGCGCATTGATGATCGAGGTTCCCATGCGCCATCTCACCACAACTTCACCGCGACGCCTTCTGGCGCCAGTCCCGCGCCTTGCATTGATCGCGCTCGGCCTTGTCTTCCTCCTCGATGCAGGTCGGACATCGGCGCAGACCTCGCCGAAACCCGGTGCGGTCGAGAGCGCCCCTCTCGCGCCTCCGCCGTCGGCGGGCGCGCCGGCGAGCCCGCCCGCAGCTCCGGCGCCCTCGGCGCAGCCCGCGCCCGCGACGCCTCAGGCACAAACGCAGCCGCCGATCGCCGCACCGCCCGCGAGCACCGATGCGGCGCAAGCGACGCTCGGGCCCGCCCCCTCCGATCCCAGCACGCCCGACGAGCTCACCATCGCGCCGAAAGCGGAGGCGTTCGTTGTCGGAGAAGCGAGCTGGGACGACGCGCTCACGACGATTCGCGATGCGCAGAAAAAGGTGAAGGCGGCGCTCGACGCTGCGGGCGTGAAAATTTCCGGGCGGCCGCTCACGCGTTTCGTCAAGACCGGAGACGATAAATTCAGCTATGAGGTGGGCTATCCGATCGTCGAACCCACCGGCCAGCCTGCTCTGCCGCCCGAGATCAGGCTCGGCACCACGCCTTCTGGGGCCGCGATCCGCTTCATCCATCACGGCTCTTACGACGATATCGACGGCACCTATGAGGCGATCACCGTCGATCTCGACGCCAAGGGCATCGAGGTGAACGACGCCTTTCTCGAAGAATATATCAACGAGGTGGGCGACCCCGCCAACCCCGATCTCGAAGTCTACATCTACGTCTTCAAAAAATGAGCGGCCTCGCCCGAGCGACTGCCTCGCTCTTCCCGATCATCGCGGCATGAACCCCGTGCGCAGCGCATGGGCCCATTCGTTGCGGCCGTTCCTTTCCGCCCGACGCGCCGCCTCCTCGAAGGCGTAGGCGACGGCGATGAACGAGACGGTCACGCCTGATTTCGGTCGCTCGTCGAGAAGCGCATACCGCGCGTATGGCGAGCCCGATTCCGAGACATGCGCGGGCGGTCCCGTATCATCATAGGCCGGGCCGCCGACGCTCCCGGATTCACGATCATCGATCCGTTCGCGAGCCTCACGAGGTCGGCGCGATGGCTGTGACCGCAGAGCACGATCCTCGCCTCGATGGCACCGAGCCTTTCGCCGATCGAAGCCGGCGCGTCTCGCACGAGGCGGCCGTTTTCGACCTCCTCGATGAGATAGAGATCGTCCCGCGCCGGTGTCGCGTGGCACGCAAGGATGCCAGGTGCGATGAAGCGCGTCATGGGAAGCTTGCCTAAAAGCTCGCGCTGATCCCTGGTGAGCTCGCCAAAAGCGAAGCTGTCCGAAGCGCCCATCTCCTCGGGCGCGAGCTCGGCAACCTGCCGGTCATGGTTGCCGCGCACCGCGAGCGCGTCGAGCTTCGCAAGCCGCTCCATGGTCTCGCGCGGCCATAAGGGGCCCGAGGCGCAATCGCCGAGATCGACAATGAGATCGGCGCCGCGGCCACCGAGATCCGCGAGAACCGCTTCGAGCGCCGGAAGATTGCCGTGAGTATCGGCGATGACCGCGATGCGCATGAGTTTTTTTCTTCTTCTCTCGTTATTTGCGAATAGAGTGACGGTCTTTCGGTCAACGCCCAACACGCCATCATCAACTCTCCAAGGGAGAATCGTCGAGCCCGCGGATCAAATGCGCTACACCATTGAAAAACGCGCTCGCAAGCGGCAGAACATCTGAAGACTTAAATCCTGCCGCCGTTTCCACAATCGGGATATTTCATGACGAAATGGGTCTACGGCTTCGGCGACGGAAAGGCCGAAGGAGAAGCCAGTATGCGCGATCTCCTCGGGGGGAAGGGCGCAAATCTCGCGGAGATGTCGAATCTCGGCCTGCCCGTGCCGCCCGGCTTCACCGTCACGACCGAGGTCTGCACCTATTTCTACGCCAATAAACGCCAATACCCGCAGGACCTCGAACGCGAGGTCGATGCGGCCTTGGCACGCGTGGGCGAGCTTACCGGCCGCGCCTTCGGGGATGCCGAGCGCCCCCTCCTCGTCTCCGTGCGCTCGGGCGCCCGCGCCTCGATGCCGGGGATGATGGACACGATCCTGAACCTCGGGCTCAACGATACCGCCGTCGAGGCGCTGGCGCGTGAATCGAGCGATGCGCGCTTCGCCTATGACAGCTACCGCCGCTTCATCCAGATGTATTCGGCCGTGGTGCTCGGCCTCGAGCACCACCTCTTCGAGGATGCGCTCGAAGAGGTGAAGGCGCGTCGTGGCCATGTTCAGGATACGGATCTTGCGGCCGATGACTGGAAGGGGCTCGCCAAGCACTATCTCGCGCTCGTCGAGCGGGAAAGCGGCAAGGCTTTTCCGCAAGATCCGCGTCAGCAGCTCTGGGGCGCGATCGGCGCGGTGTTCGGCTCCTGGATGAACGCGCGAGCCGTCAAGTATCGCGAGCTGCATGCGATACCGGCGAGCTGGGGCACCGCCGTCAACGTCCAGGCGATGGTGTTCGGCAACATGGGCGAGACCTCGGCAACCGGGGTTGCCTTCACCCGCAACCCATCGACCGGAGACGCAAGGCTTTACGGCGAGTTTCTGATCAACGCCCAAGGGGAGGATGTGGTCGCGGGCATCCGCACGCCGCAGAACATCACCGAGGCCGCGCGACAAGAGGCCCGTTCCGAGAAGCCCTCGCTCGAGACCGCGATGCCGGCGGCCTTTGCCGAATTCAAGCGCATCAGCGAGGCGCTCGAGAAGCACTATCGCGACATGCAGGACATGGAGTTCACGATCGAGCGGGGCAAGCTCTGGATGCTCCAGACGCGAAACGCCAAGCGCACCACGAAGGCGGCGTTGAAGATCGCGGTCGACATGACGAACGAGGGGCTGATCTCGCGAAAGGATGCCGTGCAGCGCATCGATCCCTTGTCACTCGATCAGCTTCTCCATCCGACCATCGACCCGAATGCCGAGCGCCAATTGCTCGGCACCGGGCTTCCGGCTTCGCCCGGCGCCGCGTCGGGCGAGATCGTCCTCACCTCCGAGGAGGCCGAGAATGCCAAGGCCGCGGGGCGCAAGGCGATCCTGGTGCGCGTCGAGACGAGTCCCGAGGACATCCACGGCATGCATGCCGCCGAAGGCATCCTCACCGCGCGCGGCGGCATGACGAGCCACGCCGCGGTCGTGGCGCGCGGCATGGGAAAGCCCTGCGTCTCGGGCTTCGGCGCGCTGCGCATCGATCAGGCGAAGGGCATGCTGAGCGTCGGCAAATTCGTTCTCAAGCCGGGCGATGTCATCACCATCGACGGCTCGACCGGACAGGTGCTGCAAGGCAAGGTCGCGATGCTCGAACCGGAGCTCTCCGGCGATTTCGCCGAGCTGATGAGCTGGGCCGACGAGGCACGCCGCCTCAAGGTGAGGGCCAATGCCGACACGCCGCTCGACGCCGAGACGGCGCGCCGCTTCGGGGCGGAAGGCATCGGGCTGTGCCGTACCGAGCACATGTTCTTCGAGGAGGGTCGCATCGTCGCGGTGCGCGAGATGATTCTCGCCGATGACGAGAAAGGCCGCCGCGGCGCGCTCGCCAAGCTCTTGCCGATGCAGCGGGGGGACTTCGTCGAGCTTTTCACGATCATGTCGGGGCTTCCCGTCACCATCCGCCTCCTCGACCCGCCGCTCCACGAATTCCTGCCGCATACGGATGAGGAGATGAAGGAGGTCGCAGCCGCGCTCGGCACGCCGGTCGACAAGCTGCGCCGGCGGGCTCAGGAGCTCAGCGAATTCAACCCCATGCTCGGCTTTCGCGGCTGCCGCTTGGCGATCGCCTATCCCGAGATCGCCGAGATGCAGGCGCGCGCCATCTTCGAGGCGGCCATCGAAGCCGCCGCGGCGAGCGGCGCTCCCGTGCGGCCCGAGATCATGGTGCCGCTGGTCATGACGCGGATGGAGTTCGACCTCGTCAAGGGGCGCATCGACGCCATGGCGAGCGCGGTCGCCGCCGAGCGCCAGGCCGAGCTATCCTACGACGTCGGCACCATGATCGAGCTGCCGCGGGCCGCGCTCCTGGCCGGCGAGATCGCGAAAAGCGCGGAATTCTTCTCCTTTGGAACGAATGATCTCACCCAGACGACGCTCGGCATCTCGCGTGACGATGCCGCTTCTTTTCTGGGCACCTACACGGCTAAGGGAATCCTCGCGGCCGACCCTTTCGTGACGCTCGATCAGGATGGGGTGGGCGAGCTCGTGCGCCTGGCGGCCGCTCGCGGGCGGGAGGCGCGCCCCGGCATCAAGCTCGGCATTTGCGGAGAACATGGAGGGGACCCTGCCTCGGTCGCCTTTTGCGAGCGCACCGGGCTCGATTACGTTTCGTGCTCCCCCTATCGCTTGCCGATCGCTCGCCTCGCCGCGGCCCAGGCCGCTCTCGGCGCGATCACCGCGACGGAAGGGTGATGGAGCGTCAGCGCGAGCTTTTGCGCTCCTCTTCACGCAGCTTTTCCAACTCGTCCTTCAACTGCAATTTCCGGCGCTTCAACTCGGCGAGTTCCAGATCGTCGATGCTGGGATGCTGCCTGGCCTCGGAGATTTTATTCTTCAAGGATCGGTATTTGCGTTCGATCTGGTCGAGATGGGGAGTAACTGTCATCGGCACCTCCATGTCTACCCGACATCAAGGAGGGTGACACAGCTTCCGTTCCTAGGGAAGGCCCGAAGAGCCGATCGATGCGTCATCCACAAGGGTGATTAGCGCGCATGATCGTGTGAATCCGGTCCTTTTTTGGAGATGTGGATGCCTTGAAGGGGATGGGGAGGCGCGTCATAGTCGCGGGGCCGCTTCGGCGTTTTGGTGCTGACCACCGCCAGGTGCGGCGGCGCGCCCGGAAGCGGCTCGGATCACTTGCGGCGCTTGCGGGCACCGCTCTCGTTCGAGGTTAGCGCGTGGAAAGCCGGCAGAACCGCATGCGCGCCTTCCCTGCGGGCAAGGCCAAACGTGAAGCGCCAAGGGCGGCCGCGGCCTTTCCGGAGGGCTTGAAGGATCAGCCCCTTGGCTTCGGGCGTCGCGCGCGAAGAGGGGGGTAACGGATGGCAGAGGGCGCCGATAGTGCCAACCGGGAACAGCTCGAGGGCGAATTGGCCCGTTTGCGACAGGAGCATCGCGACCTCGACGCGGCCATCGAAGCCTTGCAGCGGTCCGCCGTCCACGACCAATTGCAGCTTGCGAGGCTGAAGAAGCGCAAGCTTGCCTTGCGCGACCGGATCGGCCAGATCAACGACGCGCTCACACCTGACATCATCGCTTGAGGGATGGCGCCGTTTCGTTCTTGCCCGTCATGCTCACCCCAACACACTCTTTGAGGTTCCGGGCTTACAAGTCATGCCAAGCCCCGCAATGATTTGGAGGCCGCCGGAGAGGAATGCCGGGCGCCCGACCGGAACGCCCCTGCATTCCCGGACGGCGGATAGGCCGCAAGAAGGTTAGGACCGATGCCCAAAGCCACCCCTCCAGTCGCGATCATCATGGGCAGCCAGTCCGACTGGGAAACGATGCGCCACTGCGCCGAGACGCTGGACGAGCTTGCGGTCCCCTATGAGGCTCGCATCGTCTCCGCCCACCGCACGCCCGAGCGACTTTACGAATTCGCGCGCGCGGCGAAGCGCCGAGGTTTCAAGGTGATCGTCGCCGGGGCAGGCGGCGCCGCGCATCTGCCGGGCATGACCGCTTCGCTGACGCCGCTTCCCGTGCTCGGCGTGCCCGTGGAATCGAAGGCGCTTTCTGGCCTCGACAGCCTCTACTCCATCGTGCAGATGCCGGGCGGCGTGCCGGTCGGCACGCTCGCCATCGGCAAGCCCGGCGCCATCAACGCGGCGCTGCTTGCGGCCGCCATCCTGGCGCTCGCCGACCCGAAGCTCGATCGGCGGCTAGAGGCGTTTCGCCGGTCGCGCACGCGCGCCGTCGCCGAGCACCCGAGCCCCAAGGCATGAGGCGCGCCGGGATGGCCGGGCAGCTCACGCCCAGCGGGACGATCGGTATCCTCGGCGGTGGCCAGCTCGGCCGCATGATCGCGCTGGCGGCGGCCGATTTCGGGCTCAAGACCGTGGTTTATGAGCCGGAAATCTCAGGGCCTGCCGCGCAGGTGACGAACCAGCATATGGCCGGCGCTTACGGTGACGCGGCGAGGCTCCAGGCTTTCGCGGCCCGCGTCGATGTCATCACCTACGAGTTCGAGAATGTGCCGGCCGAGGCCGTCGCTTATCTCGCCGAGCTGAAGCCGGTTCGTCCGGGGGGGCGCCTGCTTGCCGTGGCACAGGATCGTTGGCTCGAAAAATCCTTTTTCGGCAAACGCGGCATCGCGACCGCCCCTTTCGCCCGCGTCGACACGCTGAGCGATCTCAAAATGGCGGTCGAAAAGATCGGCCCTCGCTCGATCCTGAAGACGCGCCGCTTCGGTTACGACGGCAAGGGTCAGGTACGTATCGAGAAAGGGGTTGAGCTTGCGGCCGCCTGGCGTGCGATCGGAGAAGCTCCGGCGATCCTTGAAGGCTTCGTCCCTTTCCGGCGCGAGGTCTCGGTGGTCGCGGCGCGCGGGGCGGACGGCGCCTTCACCGCATACGATCTTTGCGAGAACGAGCATCGCGACCATATCCTGGCGCGCACCACCGTCCCGGCGCGGGTGAACGCGCGCACGGCGGAGGAGGCCGTCGAGATCGCGCGGCGCACCGCGCAGGCCCTGGAGGTGATCGGCGTCTTCGCGGTCGAGATGTTCGTTTGCGAGGCGCAAGGGCGTGAGACGCTTCTCGTGAACGAGATCGCGCCGCGCGTCCACAACACCGGGCATTGGACGATCGAGGGCGCAGGGACCTCCCAATTCGCCCAGCATGTGCGGGCGATTTGCGGGTGGCCGCTCGGCTCGACGAGAAGGCTCGCGGCGCGCGTCGAGATGGAAAATCTCATTGGTTCCGGAGCGCAGGAATGGTCGCGCCTCATCGAAGAGGACGGCGCGCATCTGCATCTTTACGGCAAGGATGTCGCGGCGCCCGGCCGCAAGATGGGTCATGTGACGCGGCTTTTTGGGCGGGCTGAGGACGGCGCGCGAAGCCAGAGCCACGAGGCGGTCGAAGACGGGGCCTTGCCGCCGACGCTACGGTGACTTGTAGCGTCGGGGACGCGATTTACTTCGCTGCTAATTCCGATCCGCCACCGAGAAGCCTTGCCAGAACGGGTCCCGATCATCCACCACGATGGTGTTCTGTCCCGTCACCCGCGCCCAGCCTTCGATGGAAGGAATGATGGCATCGAGCTCGCCGACCTTGGCGCGCCCTTCGATGCGCCCGATGAAGGTCGAGTTGATGATGCTCTCATGGACGAAGTCGTCCCCCTCCGCGAGTTTGCCGAGCGCTGAGAGCTGCGCCATGCGTGCCGAGGTTCCCGTCCCGCAAGGCGAGCGATCAATCGCCTTGTCGCCGTAGAACACGGCGTTGCGCGCGTTCGCGCCCTTGGTCTTCGGCTCGCCGGTCCACATGACGTGGGTGAGCTTGTCGAGCGCGGGGTTCTCCGGGTGGACGATCCTGTGGCGGGCATTGAAGGCCGAGCGCAGCCTTGGGCTTAAGCGGATGATGTCGGAGGGCTCGATGCCGTCAAGGCCCGGGTAATTCGCCTGCTTCTCGACGATCGCGTAGAAATTTCCGCCATAGGCGACATCGACCATGAGCTTGCCGATCCCCTCGACCTCGACCTCGTAGCCGCGGCCGCGCAGGAAGGACGGCACATTCTTGATGCGCACGCTCTCCACATGTGGCCCCTTTTGCACATAGCGCGCCTCGACGAGTCCCGCCGGTGTGTCAAGCCGCAACAGGCCGGGTGTCTTCGGCGTGACGAGCCCGTGCTCGATGATCGTGGTTACCGTGCCGATCGTCCCATGGCCGCACATGGGCAGGCATCCCGAGGTCTCGATGAAGAGGATCGCGACATCGCAATCCTCGCGCAGCGGCGGGTAGAGGATGGAACCCGACATGATGTCATGCCCGCGCGGTTCGAACATCAAGGCGTTCCTCACCCAATCATGCTTCGCGAGGAAATCCTGGCGGCGCTCGAACATGGTGGCGCCTTCGAGGCGGGGGATCGAGCCGCCGGTCACCACCCGGACGGGGTTGCCGCAGGTGTGGCCATCGATGCAAAAAAAGGTCGCGCGCATGGCGCCGGGCTTTACATGGCGGCGCGCGCCCTGTCACCCGGATGACCCGCTTCGCGGAAAGGGCGGACCTTCAAAAATGAGTGATTTGCGCTGGACGTGCACGGCCCGAGAATGAGAAGGAGAGCGCGCTTTCCCTCCTCTTGAGCCTTGAGCTTCCTCTCCTTTGAAAGGTGTTTCGATGAAGACCCGCGCCGCCATCGCTTTCGAGGCCGGCAAGCCTCTGACGATCGGAACCGTCGAGCTCGACGGCCCCAAGCCGGGAGAAATCCTGGTCGAGATCAAGGCGACTGGCATCTGCCACACCGACGCCTACACGCTCTCGGGCGCGGATCCGGAAGGGCTGTTTCCGGCGATCCTCGGCCATGAGGGAGCCGGCATCGTGCGCGAGGTCGGGGCGGGCGTGACCACGCTCAAGCCCGGTGACCATGTGATCCCGCTCTACACGCCCGAATGCCGCCAGTGCAAAACCTGCCTGTCGCGGCGCTCGAACCTGTGCACCGCGATCCGCGCGACGCAGGGCAAGGGCGTGATGCCCGACGGGACGAGCCGCTTTCGCTGTGACGGCGACCCGGTGCTCCATTACATGGGCTGCTCGACCTTCGCGAATTTCACGGTGCTGCCCGAGATCGCGCTTGCCAAGGTGCGCGAGGACGCGCCCTTCGACAAGATCTGCTACATCGGCTGCGGCGTCACCACCGGCATCGGCGCCGTGATCTACACGGCGAAGGTGTGGCCCGGCGCCAATGTCGTGGTGTTCGGCCTTGGCGGCATCGGGCTCAACGTGATCCAGGGCGCCCGCATGGTCGGCGCCGACAAGATCATCGGCGTCGATCTCAACGCGGGAAAGCGCGCTATGGCCGAGAAGTTCGGCATGACGCATTTCGTCAATCCCGACGAGGTCGGCCGTGACAAGGTGGTGCAGGCGCTCGTCGATCTCACCGGCGGCGGCGCCGATTTTTCCTTCGAATGCATCGGCAATGTGCACACGATGAGACAGGCGCTCGAATGCTGCCATCGCGGCTGGGGCGAATCGATCATCATCGGCGTCGCCGCCTCGGGTCAGGAGATCGCCACGCGCCCCTTCCAGCTCGTCACCGGCCGCGTCTGGAAAGGCACGGCCTTCGGCGGCGCGAGAGGGCGCACCGACGTGCCGAAGATCGTCGACTGGTACATGGAGGGCAAGATCAATATCGACGATCTCATCACCCACACCTTGAAGCTCGACGAGATCAACACCGCCTTCGATCTCATGCATGAGGGCAAGTCGATCCGTTCGGTCGTCGTGTATTGAGACTCTGCTACTTCAGGTGGATTGCGCGCAAAATATTAGGCATCTTGCGCGGGCTTGGCCCGCGCATCCACGCTTTAACTTCCACATCATCAGGCGTGGCATTGCCAGAAAGGCGTGGATGACCGGGCCGAGCCACGCCAAGCCCGGTCATGACGAAAGTAGCCGCCCTCCTCCAGCGTCCAGCAGCAGGGAGTTACGCCGCCCGACTCAATCCCACTTCCGGCAATTTCGGCCGCTTCGCCATGGCGTCGCGCATCAGGCGCTCGACCTCGGCCTTCTCCTCGCCTTCGAGCGGCAGGCGCGGCGGACGCGTCACCGCCGAGCCGCGCCCGGCGATGTGCTCGCAAAGCTTGATGCATTGCACGAGATCGGATCGGGCATCGAGGTGCAAGAGCGGCATGAACCAATCGTAAAGCGGCATCAGCTCGGCGAGACGGCCCGCGGCTGCGAGGCGAAAGAGCGTCTCGCCTTCGCGCGGGAAGACGTTCGAGAGGCCTGATACCCAGCCTTGCGCGCCGAGCGCCACGCTTTCCACCACCACATCGTCGAGCCCGCAGAAGGGGATGAAGCGATCCCCCGTCATGTTGCGCAAATCGACGAAGCGATACGTCTCACCGGACGATTCCTTGTACGACATGATGGTGTCGACATCGGCGAGCGAGGCCAGCATCTTCGGCGTCACGTCCTGCTTATAGATCGGTGGGTTGTTGTAGATCATGATCGGCAGATCGCTCGCGCCGGCGACGGTGCGGAAATGCGCCAGGGTCTCGCGCGGCTTTGCCGAATAGACCATGGCGGGAAGCACCATCAGCCCGTCGATGCGAAGCCGCTGCGCTTCCTTCGCGACCTCGCAAGCAAGCGCGGTCGTGTATTCGGCAACGCCCGCGATCACGGGAATGCGGCTCCCGGCCGCGTCCTTCAAGGCCTCCATCACCTGGAGCTTCTCGGCGCGCGACAAGGAATTGTTCTCGCCAACCGTGCCCACCGCGATGAGGCCCGAGACGCCTTCGGCCACCAAGGCCGCAGCGACCTTGCGCGTCGCCTCGACATCGAGCGAGAAATCGGCACGAAATTGCGTGGTGACGGCCGGAAAAACGCCGGCCCAAGCGGGCTTCTTTGCCATCTTGTGTCTCCTTGAGGCGACTTGCCAAGTCGAAAATCTTCAAAAAACTTGCAGCAATTCTTGCGCCTTTCACGCGCGGCTCGCAACCATGAAACGCGAGCTCCTAGCGCTCAATCCGCAAAACGCAAGCCAGATTTGCGGATAGAGATAGCTTCCTCGGAAAGGTCCTCCGCAAGGCTCAAGGCCCCGTCCTGATCCCCTCCTTCTCGGCGCGCTCGACCAGAAGCTTTGCGTCGTCCGGCAAGAGATAGCGCCCCGCGACAAGGCCGTCGGCCGCCTTCTTGAAGGCCGCAAGGTAGCTTTCCTTCGTCGGATAGCGCTCCTCGATCGAAAGCCGCGGATCACCCACGGCGAGGCGCTCGGCGCGGGTCGCCGCGAAGGGAATGAAGCTCCCTTGCAGATTGCACATGCCGTTCTCGAAGCGATCCTTGCGCCCGAGATTCCAGCCCGTATAGGTGCCGATCGGCACTTGCGAGAACACCGATTCGACACCGGCGATATCGTTGCCGTCGGCATCGACCTGCATCTCGAGCACGCCATAGCTTGCTGATTTTGCGAGCGGGGGCTCGCGCGTGATGATGCCGCTCGAATCCTGCGCCCGGTAAAGCGGGCCGAAATCGAGCACATGGAGCGTGTCGTGGACGCGCGCGGTCGAGGCCGCCGGGCGCTCGACGCCGCCATAGCGATTGGCCGGGATCGGCGGGAAGCGCACCTGGTCGGGCGAAACGAGCGTGCCCTCGGCGATGCGCGGCACGGCGCTTTCCGGCGGGGTCACGTCGTCGAGCACCCATGCGGTGAGCGCGCTCATTAAGGCGCGCATCGTCCATAATTGCGGGTTCGGATTCGGTTGCTGCTGGCAATTGCCGAAAGGCGCCTGCGTCGCGAGCGGCAAGGCGGCCGGCCCGTGCTGCGTGCTCCCCATGATGAAGGTGCGCACATTTGCGGGGTCCGGCACGTCATGCTCGCCGAGCGGGTCCGTCAACCCGAGAGACTGGCGCCCCTCCCACATCTCGAGCGAGGTCGCCACATGGAAGATGCGCGGGCAGGTGTCCGTCGCCGAGCAGCGGTCGAGAATGCCTTGCGTGCGCAGCGTCAGAGGATCGGTCTGCCGCGCGTAAGAGAAGGGAAAATCATAGGCTGGGTACACATGATCGGTCTGCTCTCCCCAGGCGCGGACGGGCTGGCCGAAACGGGCGTTGAGCGGCATGAGGCCGCCGCCGATATGCGGATAGGCGCCGTCAAAGACGCGCTTGCCCGCTTCGTCGCGGTTGAAGCCGAGGGCGAGGAAGCTGCGGATCATCCGGCCCGATTGCGACGTGCCTTCGATTATGGCGAGATTGTCGGGACGGTAGACGGGATTACCGGTGCCGGCATCGTCCTTCATCGCGCCGCGCAGAAAGGCGCCGACATCGCGCGTCGCCGCAAAGCCGAGCCCCCCGATCGTCGGGTCCTTCGCGCGGTAGATGAGCTCGTAGAGCCGGCCCGGCTGGAAGCCCGTCTCGAGGCAGACATGCTTCTCGTCCGGCACGGGCGGCTTGCCCTGTTCGCAGGTGGCGAAGCTCCATTCGCTCTCGGGAATCGAGACCCGCGGGTCCTGCTCATGCGCCCGCACCGTCAAAGTCGGGCGAAAACCGTCGGCGCCAGCCTGGCGGTTGTCGAGGCTCGCGGTCGGGTAGCTGTCATAGCTTCCGGGAGGGAAAGCCTGGATCTGCTGGCTGAGCCCGATCGGCAGGCTCGCCGCCTCGACGGGCGTGATCATCTCCGAGCGCACGATGCCGGTGACGGATGAGCCGTCATGGTTATGCGCGATGACGGGCGGCATGCCGATCCGGCTCATGCCGGGCAGGACATCCATCTCCCAGCCGAACCACACCATGGTGTAGCCTGAGCGCAAGAGCCAGCCATCGCCCGGCGAGGTGAGGCTGTTGCGATCCGCCGCGCCGCCCGTGACGCCTTCGTCGAAGGCGTTGAGCGCGAGCTTGTTGCCGCGGTTGTTCACCTCGAAGAACAGGATGCGGTTGCCGCGCGCCATGTCGGCGGGTTTGAGAATCTCGATCGGGGTCGTGTATTCGACCATGCCGCGCGCGTTTCGCGGCGCGAGGTTGAGGTCCTGAATGATCGTATTGGCAGGATCGGCCGGGTCGAGCTCGCCCGTGACGCGTCCGATGAGCCGCTGATACGGCCCGGTGTTTCCGAAGGAACCCCCGCCGAAAGCCCAATCGGTCTTCTCGATCTCGATGCGCGTGACGCGTGCCTCGGCGGCGCTCACCGACAAGGCCGTCATTGCGCATCCGACAAATGCGAGCTTGAGCGAAGTTTTCATGCGATCCCCCCTCTTCCGTTTGGGTCTCGAGATTGGTGAAGCGTCGATTTTCAGCTCAAACGCCGTTGAGCGATGAAAGGCTCTTTTTCTGCCGCCCCTCGGCATCGAAATTCTCGGGCGCGAGGAAGCGCTCGAACGCCTGTCTCCGCGCCGGCCACTCGCCATCGATGATCGAGAACCACGCCGTGTCGCGGTTGCGGCCCTTCACGATCAGATGTTGCCGAAAAAGGCCCTCGAAGACGAAGCCGAAGCGGCGTGCGGCCCGGCGCGAAGGTTCATTGGCGTTGTCGCATTTCCATTCGAAGCGGCGATAGCCGAGATCGTCAAAGGCGTGTTTGGCCTCGAGGAAGACCGCCTCGGTCGCGAGCGGCGTCCTCTGCAAGGCCGGCGCATAGAAGATGTGGCCCGTCTCGATCGAGCCATTCGGCTGGTCGATGCGCATCAAGGTGACGCAGCCAAGCGCGCGCCCGCTCTTGTTGTCGACGACCGCGTAATAGAACGGATCGGTGAGTGCCTGGCGCTCCTTCAGCCAGGCGCGGAACGAGGCTTCGTCTCGCCACGGCCCATAGGGCAAGTAGTGCCACATCGGGTCCGCGCCCTCGACCGCGCGCCAAAGGCTTTCGCCGTGCTTGCCCTCATCCAGTGGCTCGAGCCGCCCGAAACGGCCCTGCAACACGCGCCGCTCGGGCAGGCCGCGAGCGGGCTTGGGCGAGGATTTGGCATCCGCTGTTGCGGTCACTTTCTCCGCTCCTGTGAATCCTTGCTGAAAAAGCCGTTGAGATCGACCGCCGGCGCATTCGTCGCGAAACCCGAAAACGAGCCTTCCTTGGCGATCGTCTGCGCCGCGTGCGCAAATCCGGACCAGGCGGCGCGCGCCAGTGCGCCGCCTACGCTGATGCGACGCACGCCGAGCGCCGCAAGCTCGGAGACGGTGAGCTCGCTCGGCCAGCCGATCAGCACGTTCACTGGCTTTGGCGCCACGGCCTTGACCATCGCGGCAATGTCCTCGCGCGTGCGCACGCCGGGCGCGTAAAGCACATCCGCGCCCGCGTTCGCGTAAGCCTTGAGGCGCGAGATTGCCTCCTTCAGGGGGTCGGCATGGCCGGTGAGGAAGCATTCGGCCCTCCCCACAAGGAGCGCGCCTTCTCCGTTCACGTCGACGGCGCGGCGCGCGGCGCGCATGCGTTCGACCGCCTCGGCAAGATCATAGAGGGGCCTTGCCTTATCGCCTGTCGAATCCTCGATCGAGAGAGCAGCCACTCCCGTCTCCAGGCAGCGCGTCACATTGCGCGCCACACCCTCGGCATCATGCGCGAAGCCTCCCTCGAAATCGGCATTCACCGGCAGCTCGGTCGCCTCGACGATCATGCGGATATGTGCGAGCGCCTGATCGACATGCAGGGCGTTGTCCGCAAAACCGAGGCTCCAGGCCGCGCCCGAGCTCGTCGTTGCGAGTGCCTTGAACCCCAATCCCTTGAGCCAACGCGCCGAGCCGATGTCCCATGGGTTGGGAATGACGAAACAGCCGCTTTCGTGAAGGCGTCGAAACTCCGCGATCTTGTCCGCTTTGGCCATTGTGGGCTCCCTGGGCGGTGAGTAGTGAAGAGTGAGGAGTGAGGGAGTGGCGAATAGCGAGTGGCGAGTAGTAAGCGCTGAGCAGCGGAAACGTGCTCGCTTCTCAGCTCTCACTTGTCACTTCTCAGTTCTCACTTCTGCTACTCGCCATTCGCTATTTCGTTACTCGCCCCTCTAATGATTGTCCCGCGGCAATCCCTTGGTTTCGGCGATGCGCTGATATTTGATGGCGGGTTTGAGCACCATGCCTTGTGCCATCTGATCCACCATGCCGCGTTGAATCTCCTGCCACGGCGTTTGATGGGCCGGATAGTGGTAGCCGCCATGGCCCTGGAGCGCCGCGCGTCTCTTGTCGATCTCGGCCTTCGTAATGAGGATGTCGGCCGTGCCCTTCTTGAGGTCGATGCGCACGCGATCCCCCGTCCGCAAGATCGCGAGGCCCCCGCCCGCGGCCGCCTCCGGCGAGGCGTTGAGGATCGAGGGCGAGCCTGACGTGCCCGATTGCCGCCCGTCGCCGATGCACGGGAGCGAATTCACCCCGTCCTTGATGAGATAGGCGGGCGGGCGCATGTTCACGACCTCGGCCGCGCCCGGATAGCCGATCGGCCCGACACCGCGGATGAAGAGAAGGCAATGCGCGTCGATCTTCAGCTTCGGGTCGTCGATGCGCGCATGGTACTCCTCGGGGCCGTCGAAAACGACCGCGCGGCCTTCGAAGGCGTCGCGATCCTTGGGGTTCGAGAGATAGCGGTCGCGGAACTCCTTCGAGATCACGCTCGTCTTCATGATGGCCGAGTCGAAGAGATTCCCCTTGAGCACGATGAAGCCCGCATCTTTGACGAGCGGCTTGTTGAAGGGGCGGATCACATCCTCGTCGCTCGAGGCGCGTCCCCGGCAATTCTCCCCGATGCTTCTGCCGTTGGCCGTCAAGGCGTCTTCGTGAATGAGCCCTTGGCGCATGAGCTCGCCGACGACGGCCGGCACGCCGCCCGCGCGATGATACTCCTCGCCCAGATAGAAGCCGGCGGGCTGCATGTTGACGAGAAGCGGCACCTTGTGGCCAACCTGCTCCCAATCCTCGACATCGAGCTTCACGCCGATGTGGCGGGCGATGGCGTTGAGGTGGATCGGAGCATTGGTCGAGCCCCCGATCGCCGAGTTAACGACGATCGCGTTCTCGAAGGCCTCGCGCGTCAGAATGTCCGAGGGCTTGAGATCCTCGCGCACCATCTCGACGATGCGTTTTCCGGTGCGATAGGCGATCTGGCCGCGTTCGCGGTAAGGCGCCGGGATGGCCGCGCAGCCGGGAAGCGACATGCCGAGCGCCTCGGCGAGCGAATTCATGGTCGAGGCCGTGCCCATGGTGTTGCAATGGCCGACCGAGGGCGCGGAATCGGCGACCGCCTCGAGCATCTCGTTGAAATCGATCTTGCCCGCCGCGAAATCCTGGCGCGCCTGCCACAAAATGGTGCCCGAGCCGGCGCGTGTGCCGTGGTGCCAGCCGTTCAGCATCGGCCCTCCCGAAAGCACGATGGCGGGAGTATTCACGGTGGCTGCCGCCATGATGCAGGCGGGCGTCGTCTTGTCGCAACCCGTCGTCAGCACCACGCCGTCGAGCGGATAGCCGTAAAGCACCTCGACGAGGCCAAGATAGGCGAGATTGCGGTCGAGGGCCGCTGTCGGCCGTTTGCCGGTCTCCTGGATCGGATGCACCGGAAATTCGATCGCCACTCCTCCCGCCTCGCGGATGCCTTCGCGCACGCGCTTGGCGAGCTCGAGATGGTGGCGATTGCAGGGCGAGAGGTCGGACCCCGTCTGTGCGATGCCGATGATCGGCTTGCCGCCGCGCAGCTCCTCGAGGGTGAGCCCGTAATTCAGGTAGCGCTCGAGATAGATCGCCGTCATGTCGGGATGGGCGGAGTTGTCGAACCACTCCTGTGAACGAAGGCGCCGGCCATGCGCCATCACCTTCGTCGGCGTTTTGGCGGTGCCCGTTGCTCGCGCCCGCAGCGGCCGCCGCATCGCCCCGCGCCCCCTTCCATTGGCCATCTTGCGTCCCGCCATGTTCGCGCCCTCGCCTTTGATCTTTGAATGAAGATCGGGCGCTTCGGCCACGATCATTGGCCCCATATCGCGCGATTTTCCCGCGTAAATCAATCGTGGCAGGCATTCTTGCCAGGCATGCGAATGATGCTTTTCGGCGGGTTCATTGCTAGCGAGCTCGCCTTGCTGTTCAAGCGCCGGCATTTTTGGCATAGGGAGGGCAAGGAGAAAGGCTCGGGGCCGCGCGCCACGCTCGTGCCCGGCCTTTGTGAATGCGCGACAATCGGGGAAAGCCATGCTGCACACCATCGCCGCCTTCGATCGCCTTGGCGAAGAGAATGCCTTCGCGGTGCTCGCCCGCGCCACCGCGCTCGCGAGCCAGGGGCGCGACATCATCAATCTCGGGATCGGTCAGCCTGATTTTCCAACGCCGCCGCATATCGTCGAGGCCGCCGTCAAGGCTTTGCGCGACGGTCACCATGGCTATACGCCGGCGACCGGCATCTTGCCGCTACGCGAGGCGGTGGCGCGCGATCTGCGTCGGCGCTTCGCCGTCGAGGTCTCGCCTGATCGGGTGATGATCCTGCCGGGCGGCAAGGTCACCATGTTCATGGCGATCTTGATGTTCGGCGAGCCTGGCGTCGAGATCCTCTATCCCGACCCGGGCTTTCCCATCTATCGATCGATGATCGAGTTCACGGGAGCAACCCCGATCCCGGTGCCGATCCGGGAAGCGAACGGCTTTGCCTTCCAGGCGCAAGAGACGCTTTCGCTCATCACGCCGAGGACGCGCCTTCTGATCCTCAACTCGCCGGCGAATCCGACGGGCGGGGTGACGCCGAAGGCCGAGATCGACGCGCTCGTCGCCGGGCTCGAGCGCCATCCCGACGTTGCGGTCATGTCCGACGAGATCTACGCCTCGATGACCTATGATGGCGAGGCGCATGTCTCGCTCCTGTCCTACCCGTCGATCCGCGAGCGGCTCATTCATCTCGACGGCGCCTCGAAGAGCTACGCGATGACGGGCTGGCGCCTCGGCTGGTCTGTCTGGCCGCAAAAGCTCTACGACCTCGCGCGGAAGCTCGCCGTGAACGCGCATTCCTGCGTCAATGCCGCGACGCAATGGGCCGGCATCGCAGCGCTCGACGGCCCGCAGGATTGCGTCACGCAAATGGTGACGGAATTCGACAAGCGCCGGCATGTGGTGGTCGACGGGCTGAACCGCCTCCCCGGCGCCTCCTGCATCAAGCCGAAGGGGGCCTTCTACGCTTTCCCGAACATCACGCTGAGCGGCTGGAAGGCGAAGCCCCTTGCCTCGGCCCTCCTCGAGGAGGCGGGTGTCGCGGTCATCGGCGGCCCCGATTTCGGCGTGCACGGCGAGGGGTATTTGCGCCTCTCCTATGCGAACTCGACCGAGAATATAAAGCGCGCGATCGAGCGGATGGGCGAGTTCCTCGCGCGCCGCAAGGCCGCGTGACCGGCGCCAGGGGCTTCACCGATGTCGCAGAGAATTCACCGCGCTGTCCTCATGGCGCTCGCCTCGGTTTTCCTCGGCGGCGCCGTCGGCGCCGCCATGGCGCAATCGCCACGCCCGGCGCTTACCAAATGCGACCCGGCGAAGCTTCCCGTCGCGGCGTTCGACGATTGCTTGCGCAAGGCGGAGACGGACACCAGCAAAGGGGTCGAGGACGCGCTCACGAAAATGAAGGCAGCGATCGACGCCCGCACCGACCTTTCCGGCCAGCAGCGCAACCTGCTCAAGCGGCAGATCAACAATTCCAACGATCTATGGACGCGCTATCGCAATGATTTGTGCCAGAACATCGTGCCGATGCTCGCGGGGCCGAAAGCGAAGCTCTTCGAGGAGAACCTTGGCTGCCTCGTCGACACGAACACGGCGCGGCAGGCCGAGCTCGAGGCCCTGATCCTGCGGAAGTGAAAAGGCTGGGCGCCCGTGCTGTGGGGGTTCGCAGTTCGGCGAGGAATTTCACGGCCTCCGTTGGGCATGCGCGGCAGGGCGCCCTTCAACGCGGCGTAGGGCGGGACGCGCCCCCTCGCGGTTCGAATCAATCAGGCGGCCCTCGCGATCACCTTTTCGTGATAATCTTCGTCGCGGAAGCTTGGCCGCGGCGCGCCGAACGTGCCGGCCTCGAGCGCAACTTGCACAGGGGAAGGATGATAATCATGTCCAGGAAGCCCGTCCATCCATCTCGCCGCGATGCCGTGTTGATCACTTCCGCCGCCATCGCGGCAACCGCGATCGGCCGGAATCGAGCCCAAGGGGAAACCATGTCCATCAAGCCGACGCCCGAAGATGTGTTCATCATCGTCGATGTGCAAAACGATTTCCTTCCCGGCGGCGCCCTGGCGGTGAAGAGCGGCGACCAGGTGATCCAGCCGATCAACGCGCTCGCCCGCAGATTCCCCAACGTGGTCCAGACGCAGGATTGGCACACCAAGGGGCATATCTCCTTCGCCTCCGCGCACTCCGGCATGAAACCCTTCGAGGTGACGAAACTCGCCTATGGCGACCAGGTGCTTTGGCCCGATCACTGCGTGCAAGGCTCGCAAGGCGCGGCCTTCTCCGACAAGCTCGACCTGCCGATGGTGCAGCTCGTGATCCGCAAGGGGTTTCATCCCCATGTCGACAGCTACTCGGCCTTCGTCGAGGCTGACCACGCGACGAAAACAGGCCTTGCCGGCTACCTGAAAGAACGCGGGGTCAAGCGCTGCTTTGTCGCCGGCCTCGCCACGGATTTCTGCGTGGCCTGGACCGCCATGGACGCGACCAAGGCCGGATTCGAGACCTTCATGATCGAGGATGCGAGCCGTGGCATCGACACGCTGGGCTCTCTCGCCGCCGCGATCCGCAACATGGATGCGGCCGGCGTGAAGCGCATTCAATCGGGCGCGATTCTGGCGTAGTCGGAAAGGCGCCGAGCGCTAAGCCTCAAACCTCTCCGCTCCTGCCCGCGAAGGGGGCATCCAGGTCTTTTAGGAGGAATGCTGAAAAGTCTGGATCGCCGCCGTCGCGGGATGAGCGGGGTTGAAGATGCGAGCGAAGCTGCCCGTGCTTTAGGGAATTTTCGCCGCGCTCATCGCACCTCCACATCCATCCAGCTTTCGAAGCAATGGTTGTTGGCAAGCGACATCACGCCGATCGTGGCGCGACAGCCGATACCCCGCTCCGCACCGAAGACCTCGGCGAACAGATCCGTAAGCCCGCTCGATATGAGGTTCGGCGAGGTGAAGCCGGGTGCGCAGACCACGAAGTTCAGGGTTCGCACGAGCGCGACCACATTGTCGAGATCGCCCACCGCCTGCTTCAATCCGGCAAGGCAGTTGATCCCCGTCTGGCGGGCGGCCGCGTAAGCCTGCTCGACCGTGACCTCGGCGCCCACGCGCCCTTGGTGCAGCGCTTTTCCGTCGGGCAGATCCGGAACATGACCCGACAAGACCAGGAGGTTGCCGATGCGGTGGAAAGGCTTCATCTTCCCATAGTTCTGCCCGTAATATTTTTGCGGCGTGCCGTGGTTCGGGAGGCCGGGAGCGGTTGCCGGGTTCGGCAGCTCGATCCCCATCTGCTTCAGCTTTCGTTCGATTTCCATCGAGGCTCTCCCTTTGCTAGAGGCGAAGACTTCGTCGTCGCACAAAGGACAGTTGACGCCCGTGGAAGGCAAAAATCTACAAATTCATCCTGCAATTTGATCCACGAAAACGAGCTCGACCTCAAAGAAGCGATCGGCGCGAATGCTCCGGGCGCGTCGGCGAAAGCCTCAGTTGCGCGGCGCCGCGATGCACAAGACCATTCCCGCGATCACCGCCGCCATGCCGATCATCTCGCTGAACGACGCTTGCTCGCCGAGCCAAAGGAGGTCGACGACGGCGGTCACGATCGGAGTGAGCGGCACGAAGAGCGCGGCTTGCACCGGACCGAGCAAGGCGCCGGCGCGCGTATAGAGATAAAGCGCCGCGACGCCGACGAGCACGCCTTGGAACAAAGCCTGCAACAGGCTCGCCCCAAGCGAAGCCTCCGCCAGATGCAGCGGCATGAAGAAGGCCCAGAGCGGCACGCTCATGAGCGACAAAATGGAGATGGCCGCGGCCGCGCCGACCGAGCTCGCCCTCCAACGATTGGCCAGAAAGCCGAAGGCCGCCCACATGCAACCGGAAAGCGCAAAGAGAAGATCGCCCCGCCACGCGCCTTCGCGCGCCGGCGCCCCGGCAAAGGCCTCGAAGGAGAAGAGGACGAGCCCCGCGACGGTGAGGGCAAGCGCGCCGAGCTCTCCCCAGGCCGGGCGCTCGCGAAGCCAGATGAGCGAAAGCAGCATCGCCGTTACCGGGGTGAGCGCCGGGCCGATGACGGCGCTGTGGAAGGCTGGTGCGAAGGCCACCCCGCCAACGATCGCGAGGCTGAACGGCGCGCCGGCAAGGATCGCGAGCGTGACGGCTCGCCGCCAGCCGAGCGCGCCCACGGGGAAATTCGGCGCCCTCGCGGCGATCGGCAAAAGCACGAGGCCCGCTGCGAGGAAGCGAAGCACGGTGACATCGGCCGCCGTCAAGCCGTCGGCGACCGAGATCTTCGACACGATCGGTTGAATGCCCCAGATCAGGGCGCAAAGCGCGCCAAAGCCGAGGCCTTTCCAGGAGCGGGGCGCGAACCCCGACGCCGACGATGCCGAAGACCCCGCGACAGTGTCGCGGCGCCCGCGCAGGCGGGATGTCGAGAGGTTCATGACGCTCCTTGCTACTCGGCGGCGGCTTGCGACCTACCCGTCTGCTTGCCGAGGGGCGTCACGCGAAGCTGGGTGATGCGGTTGCGGTGCCTGCGCATCACCTCGAAACGGTAGCCGTGAAAAGTGAAGGCCTGGCCAGGGTCCGGGATCGTCTGCGCCTCGTGAATGACGAGCCCGGCGACCGTGGTCGCGTCCTCATCCGGCAATCGCCAATCCATGGCCCGGTTCACGTCACGCACCGGCACCGAGCCCTCGACGACGATCGCGCCGTTAGGCTGAGGGCGCACGCCATGCAGCTGCACATCGTGCTCGTCGGAGATGTCGCCGACGATCTCCTCGAGGATATCCTCGAGCGTAACGAGGCCCATCACCTCTCCATATTCGTCGACGACGAGCGCCACATGCGCCTTGCGCGCGCGGAACGCCTTGAGCTGATCGGCAAGCCCCGTCGTGTCGGGCACGAACCAGGGCTCGGTCGCGATCTTCGCGAAATCGAGCTTCGCCGGATCGCCATGCGCGGCGGCGAGCGCGCGCAGCACATCCTTGGCGTGCAGGATGCCGACGATATTCTCCGGGCTGTCGCGCCAGATCGGCAAGCGCGTATTGTTGGAGGCGAGCACCTCTTGCAAGATCTCGGGCGCCGGGAGCGCAACGTTCACGCTGTGCATGGTGGTGCGATGGACCATCACGTCGGAGACTTCGAGCTCGGAAAGATCGAGGAGCCCGCCGAACATATCGGCCTCGTCCTTTACCACCGCTCCTTCCTCCTCGAGAAGGTCGACGGCGCCGCGCAGCTCCTCGCTCGCCGAGAGAATCGGCTGGTTCTCCTCGATGCGCACGCCAAAAACGCGAAGCAGGGCGCGAATGAAGGCCTCGATGGCGCTGAGGATGGGGCCGAGCACCGCGACCGTTATCGAGACCGGGCGCGCCAAGAGGAGCGCGGTGCGGTCCGGCTTCGCCACGGCGATGGTCTTCGGCAGAACCTCGGCGAAGACCACGACGAGCACCGTCATGATGGCCGTCGCATAGATCACGCCGGCATCGCCGAACAAGGCGACGAAGATCGTGGTGGTGAGCGCGGAGGCGCCGATATTGACGAGATTGTTGCCGATCAGCATCGCGCCGATCAGGCGCTCGCGCGAGGCGAGAAGCCTATTGACCCGGCGCGCCGCCGGATTGCCTTGGCGCTCGAGCGCTGTCATGCGGGCGCGCGAGGTCGCCGTCAGCGACGTCTCGCCGGCGGCGAAGAAGGCCGAGAGCACGAGCGAAAAGATGATGACGAACACCACCCAGAGGTCGAACACGCCCTCGCTCATCATCGCGACGCCTCAGCCATTCGAGCGCAATTCCGCGCTCAGGAAATCGCGCAGGCGCTGAACCTCGATGCCACGCTGGATGAAGCTCTTGCCGATGCCGCGCGCCAGGATGAAGGTCGGCTTGCCATCCTTCACCTTCTTGTCTTGCGCCATGGCGGCGAGCAGCGTCTCGAGCGAACCCGCGCCGCCTCGAACATGGGCGAGGCGCGAGGGCAGGCCGGATGCCGCAAGATGGGCCTCGACACGCCTGGCGTCTTCGGGGTCGGAGAGGCCGAGCGCGGCGGAGAAGCGAAACGCCATGGCGCAACCGATCGACACGGCCTCGCCATGCACCAGGCGGTCGCCGTCATAGCCCGTGACCGTCTCGAGCGCATGACCGAAGGTATGGCCGAGATTGAGAAGCGCGCGCTCTCCGGTCTCCGTCTCGTCAAGCGCTACGATCGCCGCCTTGGCGCGGCAGCATTCGGCGATCGCCTCGGCGCGCGCCGCCCCGCCCGAGAAGATCTCGGCACGCTTCGCCTCGAGCCAATCGAAGAATTGCGGTCGGTCGATGAGGGCGTATTTCACGACTTCCGCATAGCCTGCCCGGAACTCGCGCACCGGCAAGCTATCGAGCGCTCGCGTATCGGCGAGCACCAGCGCGGGCTGGTGGAAGGCGCCGATCAAATTTTTGCCGAGCGCGGAGTTGATGCCGGTCTTGCCCCCGACCGAGGAATCGACTTGGGCCAGAAGCGTCGTCGGCATCTGCACCAGGGCAACGCCACGGCGCACGCTCGCGGCCGCAAACCCCGCAAGATCGCCGACGACCCCGCCGCCAAGTGCGATCACCAGATCGTCGCGCCCGATCTTGGCCGCAAGGATCGCCTCGCAAACCTGCTCGTAACCCGAATAGGATTTGGAGCGCTCGCCGGGCTTGATGCTGACGATGGCGGAACGGATACCGCACGCCCCGATCGCCGCCGACACCTTTTCGGCATAGAGCGGGCCCGTGTTCTCATCGACGACGATCGCCGCCGCCTTGGCGCGCGAATTTCGCGTGATGAGCGTGCCTGCCTTCTCGAAAAGGCCTTCGCCGATGAGAATCTCGTAAGCACGCGCCCCAAGCTCGACCTTGACGCAAATCGGGACCGATTCCGACGCCGCCCCTGGCCCGGCGCGCTCGGCAGCCTTCCCGGACAAGGGCTCCGCGGCCTCCTCGTTCACGATGAAGCTCCCGCAGCCGGATGAAGGCGCAAATGCCCCGTGAGAGAGGCGATGAGCGCGCCCACCACCTCGTCATGCGGGCGTTCGCTCGAGTCCACGATGAGGTCGGCGCGCGCGTAAATAGGTTCGCGCAAGGCGAGGAGGCGCGCGACCTGCGCGGCGGGATCGGCGGTGCGCAGCAACGGCCGATTGTTCCGCCGCGCGATGCGTTGCATCAGCGTCGCGGCATCGGCCCTGAGCCAGACGGAGATGCCCGCCTCGGCGATCGCCTCTCGGGTGCGCGCGTCCATGAAGGCCCCGCCTCCCGTCGCGAGCACGCAAGGGCCCTCTCCGAGAAGGCGCGCGATCACCCTCCGCTCGCCTTCGCGAAAATAGGCCTCGCCATGCCGATCGAAGATTTCCGTGATCGTCATGCCGGCCGCCGTCTCGATCTCGGAATCGGAATCCACGAAGGGCAGGCCGAGCCGTGCCGCCAGGCGCTTGCCGATCGAGGTCTTCCCCGACCCCATCATGCCCACGAGCGCGATCACGCGCCGGCCGACGGCGGCCCCGAGAAGCGCACCCTCGGTCGCCGCCGCGCCCTCGCCCGAAGCGCCGCCCCGGGTAGCCTCGTGAATGTCGCTGTCGCTCGTCAATCCACTATCTTTCGACCCGCCGCGGCGCGAGCCGCAGGCAGGCGGTTGAACCCATTCTAACAAAGCTCGACAGCCCTGTCACAGCATCGGTTGCCTCCCGCAGGGGTGCATCTAGACGAATTTGCGCTCCTTTTCCCTATTTTCTGCCAGCTTCCTCCGCAAAATGATTTGCCTTTTTGCGGATGACGCTCAGGCGTTTTATGATCATGCACGCCGCTCATAGCGGTGGGGCAGGAAGGTCGATGCCGACACTTTTCAAGCTCATCGCGATCCTTGTGATGCTCGGCTGCCTCGTCATCGGCGGCATGCTCGCGCTCGTTGCCCTGGTGCAGCCGGAGCATCGCACCATCACGGTCGCGGTGCCGCTGCCAAAGCCCAAATCATGAGTGCGATTGTCGCCTTTCTCGCCATGTTGTCGGCCGAGCGCGGCAGCGCCAAGAACTCGCTTCTCGCTTACGAACGCGACCTCGAGGATTATCGGGCCTTCCTCGAAAGCCGCGGCGCCGACGAGATCAGCGCCACAAGCACGGACATCCGAGCCTTCCTGGCACGGCTCGCCGAGCGCGGCTTCAAGCCCTCCTCCGCCGCGAGGCGGCTTTCGGCCCTGCGTCAATTTCACGGCTTCCTCAGGGCCGAGGGCCGGCGGCGTGATGACCCCTCCACCATGATTTCCGGGCCGAAGCTCGGCCGCGCGCTGCCGAAAATCCTGTCGGTCACCGAAGTGGATCGGCTTCTTGCTGGCGCGGCTGAAGGGATCATGGATGCCGAAAGGGCGCTCGGCGAAAGAGTGCGCGGCGCGCGCCTCTCCTGCCTGCTCGAGCTCCTTTACGCGACGGGCTTGCGCGTCTCGGAGCTCGTCGGCCTGCCACGCGCGGCGGCCGCGGCGAAGGAAGCACTGATCGTCAAGGGCAAGGGCGGAAAGGAGCGACTCGTGCCCCTCAACGCGGCGGCAAAACAAGCCATGGCGACCTATTTGGCGCTCGCCGACGAAATGCGCGAACGAGCGCACGCCGCGAGCTCGGGCAAAAAGCCGAGGCGCGCCGCCGCGAGCGGGCCAGAGGCGTCGCCGAGCCGAAGCGGAAAGCGCTCGGCGCGTCCCGCGAAGCTTGCGAATTATCTTTTCCCGGCCGACAGCGCCTCCGGCCATCTGCCGCGTCAAGTTTTCGCCCGCGAATTGAAGGCGCTCGCCGCAAGCCTCGGGATCGAGGCGCGGCGCGTCAGCCCCCATGTGCTGCGTCATGCCTTCGCGAGCCACCTCTTGCAGAACGGCGCGGATTTGCGCGTCGTGCAAGAGCTCCTTGGTCACTCCGACATCGCGACCACGCAAATCTACACGCACCTTCTCGACGAGCGCGTCATCTCGATGGTGCGCGACCTGCACCCCTTGGGTGACGCCGAAGAAAAAAGAGGTGAGCCTTCATGACGCCTGGGACGAATGGCGTAAACGCCGCGCAAATCGAGCATTGGAACGGGCCGGCCGGCGAAACCTGGGTGAGGCTGCAAGCGCGTCTCGACGCCCAATTGGCGGTGCTTGGACGCCTCGCCATGGATCGCGCCGCTATCCGCCCCGGCGAGGCCATTCTCGACGTGGGCTGCGGCACGGGCGAGACGACGCTCGAGCTTTCACGGCGTGTGGGCGAAGGCGGCAAGGTGCTCGGCGTCGATATCTCGCGCCCCATGCTTTCGCTGGCCCGCCGGCGCCTCGAGGGCGCGGGCTTCTCCCAAACCCGTTTCGAAGAGGGCGACGCGCAGACCCATGGCTTTACGCAAGGCGGTTTCGACCTCGTCTTTTCACGCTTCGGCACCATGTTCTTCGCCGACCCCGTCGCGGCCTTCAAGAATCTGCGCGCCGCTCTCGGGAAGCAAGGCCGCCTGGCTTTCGTCTGCTGGCGGACGGCGGCCGAAAATCCCTGGGTGGCGGTGCCGATGGCGGCGGCCTTCCAGCACATTCCCCAGCCTCCGCCGCCCCCGCCGGGCGGACCCGGCGAATTCGCCTTCGCCGACCGTGACCGCGTGCATAAAATCCTCTCGGGAGCGGGATTCAGGAACATCACGATCGAGCCCGAGGACAAGCTCATCGGCGGCGCGAGCCTTGATATGACGGTCGATGCTACTCTCTCCATGGGGCCGGTCGCGGCCGCTCTACGCGAGGCTGATCCTGCGAAGCGGGAACCGGTCGCTTACGCGCTCCGTCAAGCCTACAAGCCGTATGACGGAAATGAGGGCGTGCGGCTCGGTGCGGGCGTGTGGGTCGTAAGGGCGAATAGCGAGGAGTAGCGAGTAGTTAAATCGTGAATAGTGAGCATAGTTAATAGTTAAAAAATAAAACTGAGGAATGGAGTTCACTTCCCGCTATTCGCTATTCATTATTCGCTATCTCGCTACGCGCCCCTCACCGTCTCCGCAACAAAAACACCGCTTGCTGGCCAAAGATGTTCCAGAACCACCAGGGCGCGTTGACGCCTACCGGGCGCCCCGCCTGATCGAGTGCCACTGCCTTCTCCACACGTGCATTCACCAATTCGGTAAGGGCCACGAAGTCGCGGATCGTGCAAAAATGGATGTTGGGCGTGTCATACCAGGCGTCGGCCAGCGTCTCGGTCACCGGCATGCGGCCGCGGAAGGTGAGGTGGGTCCGGATGCGCCAATGGCCGAAATTCGGGAAAGAGACGATGGCGCGCCGCCCGATGCGCAACATGTGCTCGAGCACGGTCTTGGGCGCGAAGGTCGCCTGCAAGGTTTGCGACAAGATCACATAGTCGAAGGCGTCATCCGGATAGGCGACGAGGTCGGTATCCGCGTCGCCCTGGATGACGTGCAGCCCCTTCGCCACGCATTCATTGACGCCGGCTTGCGACAGCTCGATACCGCGCCCATCGACGGCCCGGCGCTCCGAAAGCATCTTGAGGAGCGCGCCGTCACCGCAGCCGACATCGAGCACGCGCGAGCCCGGCTCGACCATCTCGGCGACCGTCAGAAGATCGACGCGCGTCGGCGAGACTTCGTTGAGCGCCAGCACGGCCATGTTCATCGGCTCGACGAGGACACCGGCGTCGCCTCGGCCCGTTCCGCCACGTGCAACCCGTTTCCAGCGTTTTCCGATAACACGGTTGCCGCCCTCAGGCCGCGCGTCCGCGCCGCCGCGTCGATGAAGCCGCCGGTGGTGGCGAAAAGCTCCGGTACGTCGAGCAGGAAGGCGTCATGACCCCTGTCGGTCGCGATCTCGACGAAGGACACGGAGCCGCCCGCGGCGTTCAGCGCATGGACGGTTGCGCGCGAATCCGCCGTCGGGAACAACCAATCGGAAGTGAAGGAAACGACGCAAAAGCGCGTGCGCGAGCCTTGGAAGGCGCGCGCGAGAATCCCGCCATAGTCAGCGGCAAGATCGAAATAATCCATGGCTCGCGTGACGTAGAGATAGGAATTCGCGTCGAAACGCTCGACGAAGCTCATGCCCTGGTGGCGCAAATAGCTCTCGACCTGAAAATCCGCGTCGAAGGAGAAAGTCGGCGCCTCGCGGTCTTGCAGGTTGCGCCCGAATTTTCGATGCAGCGCCTTCTCCGAGAGATAGGTGATGTGAGCCGCCATGCGCGCCACGCCGAGGCCCTTGCTCGGACGCGTCCCTTCCTCGACATAGCGTCCCTTGCGCCAATCGGGATCGGCCATCACGGCTTGGCGGCCGACCTCATGAAAGGCGATGTTTTGCGCCGAATGCTTGGCCGCAGTGGCAATCGGCAAGGCGCAGAAGACGCGTTCCGGATAACTCGCGGCCCATTGCAGAACTTGCATGCCGCCCATCGAGCCGCCGAGCACGCAAAACAGGCTTTCGATCCCGAGGCGGTCGATGAGCTTGGCCTGGGCGCGCACCATGTCGCGGATGGTCACCATGGGAAAGTCGAGCCCCCAGGGATGCCCGGTCGCGGGGTTAGTCGAGGCCGGGCCCGTCGTGCCCATGCAGGCGCCGAGCACATTGGTGCAGATCACGAAGAAGCGGTTCGTGTCGATCGGCTTTCCCGGCCCGACCATGGTGGTCCACCATCCTTGCGCGCCGGTGACGGGATGACGGTTGGCGACGTGTTGGTCGGCCGTGAGCGCGTGGCAGACGAGGACGGCGTTGGCCTTGCGCGAATCAAGCTCGCCATAAGTCTGGTAGGCGATCTGGAAGGGCGCCAGATCGACCCCGCAATCGAGGCGCAACGGATCCTCCGGACCGAAGCGGGCGACGACGCTCGAGGGGTTGTCGATCTCGCCGAGACGAAGCGCGGGAGAGAGCGTTCGGATTATCATGACGAGGCTCGCATCTCCTTGCACGAAACACAAAGCGCATGAACACAAGGCCTAGGCCGGACAACCCGTTCGATATTCCGAACGGCGCGCCCTGTAAACAAGAATGGCCTCTCACTCGGCTTTCCTCTTGAGCAGGATGAGAATGGCCACGAGCGCGAGCATGGCGGCCGGAACGAAGAGCGGGCGCGAGGTCACCGCCATGACGCCCGCGGCAAGGACCGCACCGAGGCCGTAGCAGATCCAGATCACGACGAGGAGTGCGGGGGCGGTCTTCGCCATGGCCGCCTCCGCTTGCGGGCGAGCGATCAGCCACGCCGTGCAGAATTCCGCGAGGCGCGCCATGGTCGTCGTGACCACGACCGTCGAGGCGACAACCGAGCGAAAGCGGGTGACGGAGACCGCCTGCATGCCCATCGCCGTGGCGATGAACGCGAGCGAGAGCGTGGCGCTCGGCTCGATGAGGGCGGCCGCGAGAATGAACGCCACTTCCCCGATGAGCGCAAGAACCCTGCGTTCGCGGGAAAGACGCAAGATGAAGGTCGCGAGCACGACCCCGACGCAGAAGGCCCCAAGCGTCATGCCGCGCTGCAAGGCGACATCCCAATGGCCGCCGGCAAGAGCGAGGCCGGCAAGCACGGTATTGCCGGTCATATTAGCGGCGAAGACGCCGCTGTTCACATAGCCGACCGCGTCGGCGAAGCCGGCGGCGCCGCAGAGGAGGCCAGCGATGCCGATATCATCCATGAGGGCCGCTTTGTCGACCAGGGCACCAAGTCTTTGCTGCCACATCGGCTGCATCTCGAGCCTCCTTTGCCGCGACGAACGGCACCGCCGGGAAGTGCTTTCGCAGAAAGGCGTTTCCCGGCTGAGCCGCGGACATGGCTGTCCCGCGTGCGCAAGCTTGTAGTCGTGGTCCTGACATGATCAAGCCGTTCGGCCCGTCTTCGAAAGTGGGATCGCGCGTTCATTTCGCGAGTTGACTTGGCGAGTTCCCGCTTGAGAGTTCACCGTCGAGAGCGCCCTTGACCAAGATGCCCATGACCGGACGCGTTTGGGGGCTCACTGACCGCGCGAGCGCGCGCGTGCTTTAACATGGCCACCGAACTCGCCCGCATGATCTCGCGCCTCAACGACAAGCCCTACCTTCTCATCGGCCTTTCGACGCTGATATGGGGCGGCAATGTGATCGCTGGCCGCTTGGCGGTCGGCCAGATCTCTCCGATGTCGGTCACCTGCTTGCGCTGGTTCATCGTGTGCTCGATCTTCAGCCTCTTCCTGCGGCGCCAGCTCGCGGCGGATTGGCCACGCGTGAAGCCGTATTGGCGCAAGCTCGCCCTTCTCGGCGGGATCGGCTTCACGCTCTTCAACGCGCTCTTCTACGTCGGCGCGCAATATACGAGTGCCGTGAACATGGCGGTGCTGCAGGGCACCTTTCCGGCACTCGTGATCTTGGGGATGGCGCTTCTGTTCGGCACTTCGATCACGCTGGTGCAGAGCTTGGGGATTCTTGTGACCTTCTGCGGTGTCGCCATCATCGCGAGCAAGGGCGAGCTCGCCACCTTGCTGAATCTGACCTTCAATCGCGGCGACGTGCTGCTCTTGCTCGCCACGATCGTCTTCGCCGGCTACACGATCGGGCTTCGCGACCGCCCGAAAGCCTCGGGTCTTGTGGTTTTCGCCGTGCTCGCGGCCGCGGCGTTCTTGACCTCGATCCCGTTTCTCGCGACGGAAATTCTCATGGGCGCGAGCTATTGGCCAAGCTTCAAGGGAATTTGCGTGCTTATCTACGCCGCCCTCGGGCCGTCGCTTCTTGCGCAGATTTTTTATCTGAGAGGTGTCGAGCTGATCGGCCCTAGCCGCACGGGCGTTTTCTACAATCTCGTTCCCGTGTTCGGAGCCCTTCTCGCCGTCGCGATCCTGGGCGAGCCTTTCCGCCTCTACCATGCGCTCGCTTTCATCCTCGTGCTCAGCGGCATCTGGCTCGCCGAGCGCAAATCATTGCCGGGCGCCGGCGGGAGGCAGATTGCAGCGAAGTGAGTGAAGAGTGAGAAGTGAAGAGAGTAAGGAGTGAAGAGTGAGGAGTGAAGATGAGGAGTCCGTGTTTCACTTTTCAGCCTTCACTATTCACTGTCCAGGTGAAGCACCATGAACGAGCTTCCCAACCTCTTCCCAGGTTTTGAGACGCATCTCCTCGAGGTGAGCATGGGGCGCGTCTTCGCGCGGCTTGCGGGAGAAGGGCCGCCGCTCGTGCTCCTGCACGGCTTTCCGCAAACCCATGCCTGCTGGCATCGCGTCGCGCCCGCCCTCGCCAAGACGCACCGTGTGATCTTGCTCGACATGCGCGGTTACGGAAGCTCGAGCGCGCCGCCGAGTCGAAACGGCGAAGCTTACGCCAAGCGGGCGCTCGCGATCGACGTCATCGAGGCCATGGGACGCCTTGGATATGAGCGTTTCGCTTTCGCCGGCCATGATCGGGGCGCGCGGATCGGTTATCGGCTCGCACTCGATCACCCTGGGCGCATCGAACGTCTCGCCCTTCTCGACATCGTGCCGACCTTCAAGGCCTGGCAGGAAATTCGCGCGGGACGACAGCAGGCGAGGCATTGGGCGTTCCTGGCAAAGCCCGAGCCTGAACCCGAGACCGAGATCGCGCGTGACCCGGTCGCCTATGTAGACGGGCTCCTCGCCAGCTGGAACCGCCAAAAATCGCTCGGCGTCTTCGACCCGGGCGCGCTGGCGCATTACCACGCGAGCGCCAGCCAGCCCGAACGGGTTCATGCCTTTTGCGAGGATTATCGCGCCGGCGCCACGCTCGATGTCGAGGCCGACGAGGCCGATCTCGAGGCCGGCCGCAAGATCGCCTGTCCCGTGCTCCTGCTGACGGGCCAGTTCTATTTGCCGGGAGGCGACGCGGCGGCGCTCGTCTCGTGGCGGGAGTGCTTCGCGCCGCAGGCCAAGAGCGCGAGCTTGCCTTGCGGCCATTTCCTCGCGGAAGAGGCGCCGGACGAAACCGTGGCGGCCCTGACGCGCTTTCTCTCCGGTGCCGAATGACGGCCAGGGGCCGCAACCGAGCCGCACCGAGAAAGCCGACCATCGCGCTTGCGCTCGGCGGCGGCGGGGCGCGTGGCCTCGCCCATATTGCCGTGCTCGAAGCGCTCGATGAAATGCGCCTTCGGCCGGTCGCCATCGCCGGCACCTCGATCGGCGCGATCGTCGGGGCGGCTTACGCGGCAGGCGTACCGGCGGCCCGCTTGCGCGCGCATGCGCTTGTGGCCCTCCGCAACCGCACCAAGGTCTTCGCCGCCATTTTCGAGGCGCGCGTGGGCCGTTTCGGCGATCTCTTCGCGCGTGGCAATCCGATGCTGCTCGACGGCGAACGGTTGCTCGATCGCTTCTGGCCCGAGGAGGTTCCCGACACTTTCGAGGATCTCGCCATCCCCTTCGTCGCGGTCGCGACCGATTATTATGGGCGCGGCGCGGTCGCCTTCTCGTCTGGCGCGTTGGTCAGCGCGGTCGCCGCCTCGATGGCGCTGCCCGGCTTGGTGCGGCCTGTCGGCATCGGCGGACGCCTCCTCATCGACGGCGGCGCCGCGAACCCGCTGCCTTGCGACATCGTCGCCGGCAAGGCCGATATCGTCGTCGCGGTCGACGTGACTGCCCCGCCCTCCGCCGAAGAGGCTCGCGCTCCGGACGCCTTCTCGACCCTCTTCGCCGCAGCTCAGATCATGCAGGTCGAGATCGCCAAAGCAAGGATGAAGGCGCGCCCGCCGGATATCCTGGTGCGGCCCGCCGTCGATGGCTTCGGCGCGCTCGACTTCTTCAAGGCCGGACGCATCCTGGAGGCAGCGGCGCCGGCGAAGGCGAAGCTCAAGGAGGAGTTGGCACTGTTGCTGGGAGCGCGCTCGCCTTAAGCAGCAGCCTTGCCGATCACCAACGAATCACGCTCGCCGCGATTCAAAAAACGAACGCAGCAGCATCGCCGCCTCGCCTTCCCTAATCCCCCCGTACACTTCCGGGCGATGGTGGCAGGTTGGTTGCTCGAAGATGCGCGGGCCGTGCTCGACGCCGCCCATCTTCGGGTCGGGTGCGCCGAAATAGAGCCGCCGCAGGCGCGCGAAGGAGATCGCCGTAGCGCACATCGCGCAAGGCTCGAGCGACACATAGAGATCGCAAGCGGTTAGCCGCTCGGAGCCAAGATGCGCCGAGGCGGCGCGAATGACGAGCATCTCCGCATGGGCGGTCGGATCCTTCAGCTCGAGCGTGCGATTTCCCGCAGCGGCGATGAGATTGCCGTCATGGAGGATTACAGCGCCGACCGGCACCTCGCCACGCCCGACGGCCGCGCGAGCCTCCTCGAGCGCAAGCGCCATGGGATCGAGGCGAGAGGAAGGGGGTGTCGAAGGCGACATGGGCGCCAGACCTCACGACCAGATGCCGGGGCGGAGCCGGCGCATTTCGCCGTTGTATTGCCCGACGGCTCTGATAAGCGAAGACCATGTCCGACGACAATGAAGAAAATAACGGCAGCCCCGCGACGCTCGAGGATGTCGGTCGGAGCGACAGCAAAGCGACGAGCCGTCAGCGCCTCGCGCGCAATGGCTCCGAAAATGGACCGAAAGGAACAGAGCCGCGGCATCGAAGCAATAAGCCTCGCGGCCGTGAGGGCGTCCGCGAGCATGCGTCTTCATCCCTACGGCCAGGTTTTGCCCATACTTCGCTGCCGGCCGCGCCGAGCGCAGCGGGTGAGCGCATCTCGAAGGTCATCTCCCGAGCGGGCATCGCTTCGCGGCGGGATGTCGAGCGCATGATCGGCGAAGGCCGCATCGTGCTCAATGGCGAGACGGTCACGACACCCGTGCTGCTGGTGAAGCCGAGCGATCGCATTTTGGTCGATGGCGCGCCGCTTCCCATGAAAGAGCGTACGCGTCTTTTTCTCTACCACAAGCCACCCGGGCTGATGACCACGGAGAAGGACCCGGAAGGTCGCCCCACGGTGTTCACAGCCTTGCCCGAAGGGCTGCCGCGCCTCGTCTCGGTCGGCCGGCTCGACCTTAACACCGAAGGGTTGCTTCTCCTCACCAATGACGGCGGGCTCGCGCGGCTTCTCGCGCATCCGAAGACGGGCTGGCTGCGGCGCTATCGGGTGCGCGCCTTCGGCGAGATCACGCAAGACCGACTGGACGGCTTGGAAGGCGGCATCGAGATCGACGGCATGCATTACGGCCCCGTCGAGGCCAAGGTCGATCGCGAGCAGGGCTCCAACATGTGGCTCACGCTCGGCTTGCGCGAGGGCAAGAATCGCGAGGTGAAGCGCATTCTCGAGCATTTCGGGCTCCAGGTGAATCGCCTCATCCGCGTCTCTTTCGGACCCTTCCAACTCGGCGAGCTCGCACAAGGCGCGGTCGAGGAGGTGCGCACGCGCACCTTGAAGGATCAGCTTGGTTCTGAGCTCGCGCGCGAGGCGAAGGTGGATTTCGCGGATGAGAACGCAAGCGCGTCTCCCCGTGACGGGGCGCGGCACCGAGAGGGCCCACGCCGTGAAGAGCGCGAAGAGCGAGGCCCGCGTCGAGCGCGTCATGCAGAGGCGGGGCGCCAGCGCTGGGGCTCGCGCGCCGACCTCGCGGGCCACGACCCGCGTGAGCGCGAGCGTTCTTTCAATAAGCGCGATCGGGCCTCGAGTGATCGGCCCGTCTTAGGCCGTTCATCCGAGAAAAGGGGTGACGCCGATGAGGCGCGCGGCTTGCGCAAGGCGCAAGCGATTGCGCAGGGCCGGCGAAGCGCGGCCCATCGCCATAGCTGGCGCGACGCGGAGAGTTGGGCGGCGCGAGGCGAACGAAAAAGTGGCGTGCAAAAGGGAACGGCGAAACGGCCGCATCGACCCTTCCGTGCTGGAGAGCCGGCAAATCCGGATGAACGCCGCCATGTGCGTGGCGGCAGGATCGCAGACCGAAAAGGGCGCAGCGTCCTCGTCGAAAGGGTCACCCCGGACCCGGCGGCCGCGCCGCACCACCCCGCAGGCGGCGAACAGAGAAGAAGCGCCGATCGCAGTTCCCCTCCGCGCGACACCGACATGTTGCGCCGCAAGTCCAGGCGGGAGCTTGGCCCCGCGGGACCGCCGCGCGACAAGCTCCCCGCAGGCCGACCAGGGGGCAAAAGCCGAACCGACGCCTGGAAGGCAAGAGGCGGCGATCGCTCGCCTTCCCGTTTCGATCGTCGGCCGGGCGACGAGCGTCCGTCTCGACACGGGGGGGAAACCCGCCAAACCCGCGGCGGCGAACGCCCCTGGCGCCGAGAAAAAACCGAGGGCAACAAGGGGCGCGGCGAAGGCAACAGAGGGCATCGTGAGAGCTTCAGGCGAGACGAGCGTCTCAACGCCGCAAAGCCGCGCCAGGACCGCGCCGAGCGCCTCGATCGCGGTCGCGAGCGACCGCAGGGCTCACAAGTCCATCGCGAGCGCGGGGAAGAGTTCAAGCCGCGCCGCGAGCGCCCGGGAGGCTTCCGCGAGCGCGAGCGTGGTTTCGAGCCGCGCGGCCCCGGCCAGCATCGCACGCGTCCCGGGCACTTTCGGCCTCGACCGCCTCGCCCCGACCGGCCGCCGCGCAAGCCGCCCCGCTGACGCGCTTTTAGCAACGGAACCACCCCGATGAGGATCGTCGCCGGCCGCTTTCGTGGCCGCGCCATCGCCGCCCCTTCGAGCCGGGCTATCCGGCCGACATCCGACCGCTTGCGCGAAACGATCTTCAATATTCTCACGCACGGTCGTGGCGATCCGGTCACCGGCGCGCGCGTGCTCGACCTGTTTGCGGGCACGGGCGCGATGGGGTTCGAGGCGCTCTCGCGCGGCGCGAGCTTTTGCCTTTTCGTCGATCAGGGGGCCGAGGCGCGAAGCTTGATGCGCTCATCGATTGAGAAGCTCGGCTGCGGGGGCGAGGCGCGCATCTTCCGGCGCGACGCGACGAAGCTCGGCACCGCAAAGCCGCTCGCGCCCTTCTCGCTTGTTTTCTGTGATCCGCCTTATGGGCGCGGCCTCGCCGCGCCGGCGCTTGCCGCCGCGCTCGCCGGCGGCTGGATCTCGCCTGACGCCACGATCGTCATCGAGGAAGCCGCGGATTGCGCCTTCACCTTCCCTTCAGGTCTCGTCGAGACTGAGCGGCGCACGCAAGGCGACACAATGATCGCCTTCGGGGCGGCAGCAGGCAAATGAGGCCATGCGGGTGCTGTCTCCGCAGCATTCATTCTGACTGCATCAGCCCGGAGCCACCATGCCGATGATCGCGAAGCGACGGAGTACTGGCGCAACGGAGACTACCCTGCCGGCGACGTCCTGTTCCCCCAAAAGAGCCTCTCCCCCAAGCCACTGAAGAGATCGCAGAAGGGATCATCCGATCGGTCAGTTTCGACTCATGCTGTCCCACCAGGGGCAAACACCGGTCATCTTCTGATAGTTGCCGTCGATAACCTGCACCGGCGCATGTCGCTGCTTCTGCTCCGGCATGTCCGGGTCGCCCAGGGCCTCGAACAGCCCCTGATGGCCCCACATGCTGCCCACACTGGTCATTTCCTCCGGCTGCCAGGTTGCGTCGTCGACCTCGCGTCCGCCCCAACCGCACTCCACGAGGATATCGCCAGGCGTGCGCATGTAATATGAGAGCATCAGGTCGTTCGGATGCCGCCCAAGCTTCGCCGCGATTCGCTCCGGCTCGGCGCGCACCATGTCGTAGCCCTGACCCACGTCGTCGAGAGAGAAGAATTCCACCATCAGATGGTGCATCCCGTTCCCCGGCGCGCCGACGATTGCGACGCTGTGGTGGCGTCCGTTCACATGCAGGAAGTAGGCAGGGATCGGCGTGCGCATGTAGTCGCTCACCTTGAAGCCCAGCAGCTCGCAATAGAAGGCCCGCGCCGCCTCGATGTCTTGCACTGCCAGCAGCGCGTGGCCCATGCCCTGCGCGCCAGTCCGGAAGCCCGCGATGTCACGGGCCGGCTTGAATGGCGTGTCCGCGATCATGGCGCCATGAAACGCCTCCAGCCGGTTGCCGGCAGGGTCGGCGAATGAGATCAACCCGGCCACGCAGCGCTGGCCGGCCAGCGCGGCCGGCTCGCGCTTCACCGCGACTTTGGCTCTCTCGAGGCGGCCCGCCAGCGCATCCAGCGCCGCGGCATCCGAAACCTCCCAGCCGAACACTTGCGTGCCCGACGCGATACCGCGATCGACGAAGAAGCGCTGCTTGCGGTCATCCATGCGGAAGGCGCGCATCCCACCGCCGCGATCCACCTCCTGCATCCCGAGCCAGGCTGGCACGAACGCGCTCCAGTCCTCGACCTTGGCCGACCCCACTCCCAGATAGCCGAATGCCTGTATTTCCACGGCGAGCCTCCTGTTTTTACTTTTCGTTGCGCATCTTTTTTCGGTCGATCGATACGACGCTACACCCCAACGAGCCCGAATAGGAAGCTTCGGCACCCGACAAACCTTGGCTGGACCGGGAACATGGGTGACCCCCGGACACCGCAACGACGCGGGCCGACGTTTCCCCGCAATGCGAACCGGCGGGGAGGGAGTTGATCGGCGCCGATCATTCTCTGCCAGGACTGTGCCCCTGGCCGCCGACGCGCCTGCATCGTTCTGCGATCGATCAGACGCTGGGCACCGATAAGCGCAAGCGTCGAATCACTGCCGATACGCGCCTGGAGAATGCCCGCGGCGATGCCATCGTCGCCCTCTCCACGATGATCGGTGCCATGACGATAGCTCGTGTCGCGGCAGGCAGCGATTTGTCATCGGAAATCCCGGATCGCGCGAAGAACCACCTGCACCGTCAGCGACGATGCGATGGCGTTCGCGATCGCAAATCGACGTGCCGTAGCGACATCCACGCCGCCGCGCCAAGTCGCTAAGCAACGCTACAGGTCGACGTTGCTGACCGCGGGTGCGCTCTCATCTGCCAGGCCGAACGCCGGTTGAGCGGCGGCAATCCCGCGCAGCGCATAGCTCCCGAGCGGCGCAAGTATCTCTCCGCATGTTCGGGCGAACTCGGCGGAGGCGATGACAGAGCGACCGAGGTCGCGGGCGAGCCGCTCGAGCCGCGCTGTGAGATTGACGGCAGGCCCGATCACCGTGAAGTCGAGCCGGCGACCACCGCCGACATTGCCGTAGAGCACCTCGCCGACATGGAGGGCCAAGCTAAAGGGCAGCTCGGGCGAACGTTCCGCCGTCAGCTCGCGCCTCAACGCAAGGATATTGGCACGAGCTTCGCGTGCGGCGGCAAGTGCCGCGGCGCAGCCGCGCCCCGGTTCACCATCGGCGATTGGAAAGATGGCGAGCAAGCCGTCGCCCATGAACTTCAGAACCTCTCCATCGCGTGCTTCGATGGCCGGGACCTGGCAGTCGAAATAGCGATTGAGCAGCCTTATCAGTTCCGGCGGGGCTACCCGATCGGCAAGCGCAGTGAAGCCGCGCAGATCAGAGAGCCAGATCGCGGCATGAATGGATTGCGTATCGCCACGACGAATATGCCCGGCGAGAACACGGGCGCTCGCATGGCTACCGATGTAGGTCTGGAGCAGCGTTTCCAACATGCGACGCAGACCGCGAATTTCGGCAACGCGCGCGAGCGGCGGGGCGACGGCCGTCAACGCCGCGAGATCATCGTCGGCGAAGCCAGCCGGCCGCCGCGTGGCCCAGCTGACGACAGGGATCTCGCCATCGCCGAAAGGAAGCGGCGTTGCGAGATAGTCCGAGAAGCCCTCGCTGCGCAGCTTGCCAAGGATAGGAAAATCGGCGACGGCAGCATCCCCGTCGAGGCGACGACGTAGCGCCGTGCCCGTGCGTCGGACCCAGATTGACGGACTGGCGAGGAATTGCTCGGATGCAAGAAGATCATATCCGGCCTCGTCCAATTCAGCGGGCTGCCCGGGACGCCAGATAAGGCTGCGGCCAGCAATATCCGGGTGGAGGGTCCTCACGAAGATCGCCGCCCAATCCAAGGGTATTCCGGCAGCGATCAGGCGGCCGCACAGCTCCTCCATCAGGGCCTGCGGCACGTGCGCGTCATGCGCCCCTTCGGTCAGCCACGCGATGGTCTCGCTGACGTCCTTCATAATCCGCTGGAATCTACGCAGATGGGCCGTCCAACGCCACTAACTAGTCCAGGGCGTGAAACCGTTAATCCAGAGTGGTCGGCCGACGCCCGCTTTGGCGCGCATTCCGGACTCAAGTCGGACACTACAGGACCTCCGAAGTGCCAACAACGGCCAACCGGCGGCTATGCTTGGATTCCTGCCACCAGTGGCTGCGGTTCGCATGAAAGGGCTGAGCCGGAGGATCTCGCCAACTCAAGTCGGCGTCACCCGTGCAAGAGACTGGGCTCACCGTGCTGGATCAGCTCACGCCCGGACAGCTTGCGCAGGCCGACATAGAACACCGGCGTCAGGAAAAGGCCGAACAGGGTGACCCCGATCATGCCGGCGAACACGGTGACGCCGGTCGCCGAGCGCACCTCGGCGCCGGCGCCGCCCGAGAGCACCAGCGGAATCGTACCGGCGATGAAGGCCACCGAAGTCATCACGATGGGCCGCAGCCGAAGCCGGCAGGCTTCCAGCGCGGCCTCGACGATGCCCTTGCCCTGGAATTCGAGTTCGCGCGCAAACTCGACGATCAGGATCGCGTTTTTGCAAGCGAGGCCCATCAACACGACGAGCCCGACCTGGACGAAGGTGTTGTTGTCGCTGCCATAGAGCTTCACGCCGGCCAGCGCCGAGAGCATGCACATCGGAACGATCAGGATCACCGCGAGCGGAAGCACCCAGCTCTCATAGAGCGCCGCCAGCACCAGGAAGGCAAGCAGAACCGAGACCGGGAACACCAGCAGGGCGGCGTTGCCCTGGGTGGCTTCCTGGAAGCTGAGGTCGGTCCATTCGATGCTCATGCCGTTGGGCAACACGCGCCTGGCGAGCTCGGCCATCGTGCCCATCGCCTGCGCGGAGGACAGCATGGCTGGATTGGCCTCGCCGATGAAGTCGGCCGCTGGATAACCGTTGTAGCGCAACACCGGATCCGGGCCGTAGGTCTGGCTGATCTTCACCATCGAGCCGATCGGGACCATCTCGCCCGCGTCGTTGCGCGTCTTCAGGTTGGCGATGTCCTCCACCCGCTTGCGGAAGTCGCCATCCGCCTGCGCATAGACGCGCCAGGTGCGGCCGAACAGGTTGAAGTCGTTGACATAGGACGAGCCGAGATAGACCTGGAGTGTCTCGAACAGGTTGGTGAGGGCCACGCCCTGCGCCTTGGCCTTGACGCGATCGACCTGGATATCAAGTTGCGGCACGTTGGACTGGTAGCCAACGAAGGGAAAGCCCATGCCTGGCGTCTTCACCGCCGCAGATTGCAGGGCGTTGGCCGCTTGCTGGAGCGCGCCGAAGCCCGCGCCCGCACGGTCCTCGACGAACAGCGAATAGCCCGCGCCTTGGCCGAGGCCGAGGACCGGCGGCGGGTTCAGCACGAAGGCAAAGCCTTCCTTGATCTGGGCGATGTTGGCCTGGATGTCGGCGGCGATCTCCTTGGCGCTGCGGTGGCGCTCGTTGAACGGCTTCAGGATCGGAAAGGCAACGGCATAGTTCGGCGTATTGGTCTGCTGTGTGGGGTTGAAACCGGTCAGGCCGATCACGTGGGCCGACGCCGTCCGTGCCGAGCGCGATGTCCTTCATCCTTTGCAGCACGGCATCGGTGCGCTCCAGCGAGGAACCCTCGGGCAGCTTCACGCCGGCGATCAGATAGAGCTTGTCCTGGGTCGGAATGAAGCCACGCGGCACGACATTGAACATCAGCCCGGTGCCGGCCAGCAGGACGACATAGACCATGAATACCACACCGCGTCGCCCGAGCGTGCGCGAAACGGCGCCCTGGTAGGTGTCTGAGCTCGCCTTGAAGAAGCGGTTGAACGGCCGGAAGAACCAGCCGAGCAGGCGTTCGATCACGCGCGAAAGCATATCCTTCGGCGCGTTGTGCGAATGCAGCAATTTGGCGGCGAGCGCCGGCGACAAGGTCAGCGAATTGATCGCCGAGATCACGGTCGAGATCGCGATCGTCACTGCGAACTGCTTGTAGAAGGTGCCGGTGACGCCGGTCAGGAACGCCATCGGCACGAACACCGCGCACAGCACGAGCGCGATCGCGACGATCGGCCCGGATACTTCGGTCATCGCCTGGTGCGCGGCCTCGAGCGGCGTGCGGCCTTCCTCGATGTTACGCTCGACATTCTCGACCACGACGATCGCGTCATCGACGACGATGCCGATCGCCAGCACCAGGCCGAACAGCGAGAGCGTGTTAATGGAAAAGCCGAGCAGATAAAGCACGGCGAAGGTGCCGACCACCGACACCGGCACGGCGATCAATGGAATGATCGAAGCGCGCCAGGTTTGCAGGAACACGATCACCACCAGCACGACCAGTGCGATCGCCTCGAACAGCGTGTGAATGACGGCCGCGATCGATTCTCGCACGAAGATCGTGGCATCATAATCCGATCGGTAGCTCACGCCGGGCGGGAACTGCCTGGCGAGCTCGTCCATCTTCGCGATCACCGCGTCCCGCGTCGCCAGCGCGTTGGCGCCGGGCGCCTGGAACACGCCGATGATGGACGTGTTGTAATGGTCGAGCTGGCCACGCAGGGTGTAGTCGCTGGCGCCAAGCTCGATGCGCGCGACGTCGGAAAGCCGCACGACCTCGCCGTTCGAGCCGGTTTTCAGCACGACATCACCGAACTCCTGCGCCGTGCGCAGGCGACCCTGCGCGTTGATCGCAATCAGGAAATCGCTGCCGCCCTTGATCGGTTCGGCGCCGAGCTGGCCGGCCGAGACCTGGATGTTCTGCTCTTGAATGGCGCGCACCACGTCGCCCGCGGTCATGCCGCGCGAAGCGACCTGGTCCGGATCGAGCCAAACGCGCATCGCATAGTCGCCGCCGCCGAACAGCTGTATCTGGCCGACGCCGGGAATGCGCGCGAGCTGGTCCTTGACCCGGATATTGGCGTAGTTGCGCAGGTAAAGCGGATCATACTTGCCCTCCGAGATCAGCGTGATCAACGTGAGGAACGCCGGCGACTGCTTCTGCGTGGTCACCCCAAGGCTGACCACTTCCGACGGCAGGCGCGACAGCGCCTGGGAAACGCGGTTCTGCACGTCCACCTGCGCCTTGTTCGGATCGGTGCCGGGGGCGAAGGTGATCGTCATCTGCAGCACGCCGTCGGAGCCGGCTACCGACTTCATGTACATCATGTTCTCGACGCCGTTGATCTGCTCCTCCAGCGGAGACGACACGGTCTCGGCGATGACCTTGGGGTTGGCGCCCGGATAGGTCGCCTGCACGACGACGGTGGGCGGAACGACCTCGGGATATTCGCTGATCGGCAATAGCGGGATCGAGATCGCACCGGCGACGAAGATCACGATCGACAGCACCGCCGCGAAGATCGGACGATCGATGAAGAACCTAGAGAAGTCCAAGGATGCGCCTCCTTACGGGTTACGACTGGGGCCGGGCGCTCATCGCAACCGAGTTGGGTTTGACCTTGGTGTCCGGTGCGAAGATCTTCTGGAGACCAGCGACAATGACCTTGTCGTTCGCATCGAGGCCGGACTGAACCACCCGCAAGCCGTCATGGACTCTGCCAAGCACGATGTCCTTGCGCTTGGCCTTGTCTTCCGGTCCAAGGACATAGACGTATTTGCGATCCTGATCGGTCATGATGGCCTTGTCGTCGATCAGCATGGCCATGTGTTCGGCGCGCCCTTCGAGCTGCACGCGCGCATAGAGGCCGGGCACGAACACGCCGTCAGGGTTCGGCACCGTCGCGCGCACGTTGATCGTGCCGGTCGCCGCATCGATCTGGTTGTTGACGAAATCCACCGTGCCCGAATGCGGAAAGCCGGTTTCGCTGGCGAGGCCCACCCGCACTGGGTTGTCCGAGTTGGCGCGTTCGCCCTTGCGGGCGAGCTCGCGATAGCCCAGGAACGACTGCTCGTCCGGCTGGAAGTAGACATAGACCGGGTCCTGCGAGACGACGCTGGTGAGCACGGTCTGGTCGGCCTGGGCGAGGTTGCCGAGCGTCAGCAGCGCGCGGCTAACTCTGCCGGCAATTGGCGAACGCACCTCGGTGAAGTCGAGATTGAGCTTGGCGGTGGCCAGCGCCGCTTCGGCCGCATGCACGTCGGCGCTGTTCTGTCCCAGCGCGGCGCCGCGCGTGTCATAGGTGTCGATCGAGATCGCGCCGGTCTTGATCAGCGATTCCCCGCGCTTGTACTGCGCCTCCGCGAGCTGCGCCGACGCGCGGGCGCGTTCGAGCTGGGCCACCGCGCTGTCATAGGTGGCGCGGTAGGGACGCGGATCGATTACGAACAGAAGGTCGCCCGCCTTGACCATGTCGCCCTCCTTGAAGGCGATGCGGTCGATATAGCCGCTGACGCGCGGACGTATGTCGACCGCGCCGATGGCAGCGATCCGCCCGGTGAATTCGTCCCATTGGTGCACGGATTTGGTCACCACCTGGGCGGCATCGACCTCGGGCGGCGGGGGCGGCGGGGCGTCCGCCTGACTGTTGCTGCAAGCGGTGATGACGGTGGTCATGACCACCATGGCAATGGCGGAAAGACCCGCACGCAGCGACGCGAGCAAGGAATGGCCGTATCGCATGAGCTTCCTCTTGACCGGTAGCTGTCGACCAATATTGAACTTAGCTTCAACTTCAAAAATTGCAAGAGGTGCTACCGATGATTTTTACCGCCAGTGCGGTGGTGACGCAGTCCGTTGAATGCTACATACTAAGCGGCGTGGTTCGTTCGCGATCAGTTGGGAACATTCATGGACTGCAAAGCCCGTTTGATGGCAGCCGATGAGCTGATCAACATCCGAGAGATGTCCGAGCGCACCTCCGTGCCGGCATCGACGCTGCGTTACTATGAGAAGCTCGGCCTGATCACATCCGAACGCGAGACGAGCGGGAGCCATCGCCGCTACAGCGAATCGACCTTTCACCGGATCATCTACATCACGCTCGCGCAACGCGCGGGCTTCAACCTTGAGGAAATCGCTGAGCAACTGTCCGTCCTGCCGGATATCCATCCGGTGCCGCCGAAGGTCTGGGAACCGCTGCGCAAGAAATGGGAGCAGCGCATCGATCAACACGTCGCCGAGCTCAAGCAATTGAAGATCGATCTGAGACGCTGCGCGCGCGACGCCTCGCGCTGAGCATCGGGGTCCTGACCGACAATCGTTGTCAGCAGGTCAGGTGAGACGACGTTTCCTGACGCCGCGGAGGTCCGCCGCGGAGTAATGTCCGCTAGGGGTCGTCGGTCAGTAGCGACAAAACTCAAAGTGAACATAACCGGTAGAGCAATCGAATGGCCGCGTCCGCCGTCCAGGGAACGCGCGCTTGCTCTTTCTCCCGGCGGGCGACGGTGAGCTCCTTCACTTGCAACAAGCGCCCCAGCGACTCCTGAGACAGCAAAAACTTATTTCGCAGGAAGCGAAATTCCCTTCATCTCAATTTCTTCTTGTTGCTGACGATGCCCTGACCGATGGCCATGTGAAGACCGTCGATGTCCTCCTTTCCGAGAGGTGACAATCTCATACTCGTTCTGCAGGTATACCGAATTGAGCCTTTTCGTCATCGCGTTCGGCGGTGACAACGACCAGATGGTCGCTGGACCTACACCATCGGGGCCATCGAGCGGCAAAATCCCTGCCCGGCGCCGGTGCTCAGGCCGCGAGTTGCCTCAGCACATAGTGCAGAATCCCGCCGTTCTTGAAGTATTCGAGCTCGTCGAGCGTATCGATGCGGCAGATGAGCGGCACCTTCGTGATCTTGCCGTCAGTGGCGGTGATCTCGGCACTCAGCATCTGGCGCGGCTTCAGCCCTTCCGAGAGGCCCTTGATAGTCACCATCTCGTCCCCCTTGAGGCCGAGCGATTGCCAGGAGGTGCCGTCCTCGAACACGAGCGGCAGAACGCCCATGCCCACGAGGTTCGAGCGGTGGATGCGCTCGAAGCTCTGCACGATCACGGCGCGCACGCCGAGAAGCTTGGTGCCCTTCGCGGCCCAATCGCGCGATGAGCCGGTGCCGTATTCCTTGCCGGCGAAGACGACGAGCGGCACGTTCTCCTCCTGGTAGCGCATCGCCGCGTCGTAGATGAACATGCGCTCGCCTGAGGGATGGTGGATGGTGTAACCGCCCTCCACGACATTGCCGGCCGCATCCTTCACCATCTGGTTCTTGATGCGGATATTGGCGAAGGTGCCGCGCATCATCACCTCGTGATTGCCGCGCCGCGTGCCATATTGGTTGAAGTCGATCGGGCGCACCTGGTGCTCGATCAGATATTCGCCGGCGGGGCTCTTCTCTCGGATCGAGCCAGCGGGCGAGATGTGGTCGGTGGTGATCGAATCGAGGAATTCGCCGAGGATGCGCGCGCCGACGATGTCCTTGATCGGTTCGGGCTCCTTCTTCATGCCCTCGAAATAGGGTGGGTTCTGAACATAGGTCGAGCCCATGTCCCAGGCATAGGTGAGGCCGCTCGCCACCCTCACCTTCTTCCAATTGGCGTCACCGTCGAAGACGCTCGCATACTTCGTCTTGAACATCTTCTTCGAGATGTTTTTCTCGACGAAGGCGCCGACCTCGCGGCTCGAAGGCCAGATGTCCTTCAGATAGACGGGGTTTCCCTTCTGATCATGACCCAAGGGGTCTCTTGTGAGGTCGACTTGGAGTGAGCCCGCGAGCGCGTAAGCGACGACGAGCGGGGGAGAGGCGAGGTAATTGGCGCGCGTGTCGGGATTCACGCGCCCCTCGAAATTGCGGTTCCCCGAAAGCACGGCGGCGGCGACGATGTCATTGTCGTTGATCGCCTGGGTGATTTCCTCCGGCAGCGGCCCCGAATTGCCGATGCAAGTGGTGCAGCCGAAACCGACGAGGTTGAAGCCGAGCTTGTCGAGATCCTTCTGCAAGCCGGATTCGGCGAGATATTCACCGACAACTTGGGAGCCCGGCGCGACCGACGTCTTTACCCAGGGCTTGGTCGCGAGCCCTTTGGCGACGGCGTTGCGCGCCAAGAGACCGGCGGCGATCATCACGTTCGGGTTGGAGGTGTTGGTGCAGGAAGTGATCGCGGCGATCACCACATCGCCATGGCCGAGATCGAAATTCCTGCCCTCGACCTTGAAGCGCTTCTCGATGCCGCTTGTCTTCTTGAATTCCGTTTGCATGGCGGAGGCAAACCCCGCTTTGGCGCCGTCGAGCGCCACGCGATCCTGAGGCCGCTTCGGCCCGGCGATCGAGGGCGCAACTTCGTCGAGATCGAGCGAGAGCGTGTCGCTGAACACGGGGTCGGGCGTCGATTTCGTGCGGAACATGCCTTGCGCGCGCGCATAAGCCTCGACGAGCTCGATGCGCGAATTCTTGCGTCCCGAGGTTTCGAGATAATGCAAGGTCTGCGAATCGATCGGGAAGAAGCCGCAGGTTGCGCCGTATTCCGGCGCCATGTTGGCGATCGTGGCGCGATCGGCGACCGTCATGGCGGTGAGGCCCGGCCCGTAGAACTCGACGAATTTGCCGACCACGCCCTTCTTGCGCAGCATTTGCGTGACGGTGAGCACGAGATCGGTCGCCGTCACCCCTTCCTTGAGCTCGCCGGTGAGCTTCATGCCGACAACTTCGGGCAAGAGCATCGAGAGCGGCTGGCCGAGCATGGCGGCCTCGGCCTCGATGCCGCCGACGCCCCAGCCGAGAACCGCAAGCCCGTTGACCATGGTGGTGTGGCTGTCGGTGCCGACGAGCGTATCGGGATAGGCCACCTCGGCCTTCTCGTCCTTGCCCTTTTTCGACTTGAGCTTTTCTTTGCGCGTCCACACCGTCTGCGAGAGATATTCAAGGTTCACTTGGTGACAAATGCCGGTGCCCGGCGGCACGACCGAGAAATTCTCGAAGGCCTGCTGCCCCCATTTGAGGAAACGATAGCGTTCCTGGTTCTGCTCATATTCGCGCTTCACATTCTGGCCGAGCGCCCGCGCATTGCCGAAAAAATCCACGACCACGGAATGATCGATTACGAGATCGACCGGCACCAGCGGGTTGATCTTGTTGGGGTCGCCGCCGAGATCTTCCATGGCGTTGCGCATGGCGGCGAGATCGACGACGGCCGGAACGCCCGTGAAATCCTGCATCAGCACGCGCGCGGGGCGAAACGCGATCTCATGCTCCTTCTTGCCGCGATTTTTTGCCCAGGCGGCGGTCGCCTCGATATCGGCCTTCTTCACCGAGCGGCCGTCCTCGTTGCGCAAGAGGTTCTCGAGGACGATTTTCATCGAGAAGGGCAGGTCGGCAATGCCGGCAAGCCCGTTCTTCTCGGCCTCCTTCAGCGAAAAATAGACGTAAGAATCGTCTCCGACTTTCAGCGTCTTGCGGCAATTGAAGCTGTCGAGCGATTGGGTCATCGGAGCATCCTTCGGGGTTTGGTCGCGTGATCGAACACGCAGGTGGCGAATGGCCTTTCGCGCGTGAGCGCGCGCCGCTCCGGGAGCGCCCGGACCCCGCGCTGGATGAGGAGATGAACTCTCAGGCGCGCGGCGCAGCCGTGAGCCTGATATAGGCCATTTCCGCGAGCCCCGCTACGTGCGCCGGGGGGCGCGCGCCGACGCCGGGATTTTTGGCGGTTTGCGCTCAGCCCTCGATCGCAGGCCAGCGCGTCAAATGCCCTTGGACGGCCTCGAGCAAGGCGCCGACCCGCAAGACCTCGACTTCCGCCCGGAAGCGCCCGACGATCTGAAGGCCGATCGGCAATCCCCCTTCGCCGAAGCCGCAATTGACGCTCATCGCCGGATGGCCGGTCATGTTGAAGGGCATGGTCCAGGGAAACCAATTGGCGCGAAGGTCATCGAACTCGTTGCCGTCGATGCTGATCGTGCCGAAAAGATCCTGCTCGAGCGCAAGCGCGGTGCGCGAAAGGGTCGGCGTCACCAAAAAATCATGCTCTCGGAGCAGGGACTGGACGTGGCGGAACAGGGCCGTTCGCGCAAACATGGCTTCCTGATAGGCGACACCGCTCACCTGGGACGCCGAGGCGAGCTGCCGAAGGAGAGAGGGGCTCATCTTGTCCGCATCGCGCGCGGCCAGAGGCCCGAAACGAGCAAGCCAGGTCGTGTGGTTGATGGCGCGCCACATCGGCTCGATGTCGAAGCGCCGCCCATCCATTTCCGCGAGCTCGGCGCCGAGCTCGCGCAAGCGAGCGAGCGCCGCCGCGAAGGCGGCCGCGACTTCGGCTGCGATCGGCCGGCCCGGCGGCGCCGCGCAGAACAGGATGCGCTTGCCGCGAAGATCGCCTTCGGCACTCGCTGCCGCAAGATAGTCGCTCGCGGGCAAGCCATAAGACCACGGGTCGCTCTCGTCCGCTCCCGCCATCACCTGCAACATGAGGGCGGTGTCGGCGACCGTGCGGGTCATCGGCGTGAGGTAAGTGTAATTGCCGAAGGCATCCGCGGCCTGGCTGTGCGGGATGACGCCATTCGTCTGCTTGAGGCCGACGACGCCGTTGCAGGCGGCCGGAATGCGCGTCGACCCGCCACCATCCGTCGCGACCGCGAGCGGCGCGATGCCGGCGGCAATGGCGACGGCGGCGCCGCCGCTCGAGCCTCCGCTCGTGTGCGCCGCGCTCCAGGCATTGCGCGTGCGGCCGAAGAGCGGCGCGTCGGTCAGGCTTTTCGCGCCGAACTCGGGGGTGGTCGTCTTGCCGATGAGGACGGCGCCGGCGCGGCGCAGCCGCGCCACGGCCGCCGCATCCTCGGTCGGAACGTTGTTTTCAAAGAGTTCGAGCCGAAGGTGGTGCGCACGCCGGCCGTGTTCACGATGTCTTTCACCGTGAACGGCACGCCGTGCAGCACGCCGCAGGGGCCGCCATGGAGAAGCGTTTTTTCGGCGGCTTGCGCCTGCCGCAGCGCCTCGTCGCGGCAGATGGTGATGAAGCAATTGAGCACGGGCTGCAGCCGCTCGGCGCGCTCGAGCACCGCGCGGGTCACCTCGACCGGCGAAAGCTCGCGCCGCGCGATGCGTTTGCGCAGCACGGTCGCCGGCAGAAAACAGGGCTCCTCCCCGACGTTTGCCGCTTGCACGCTCGGCTGCGGCATCAGGGAGCGGTCGCCAGGAGCGGCCAGAGGGAGGCGACGAGGAGCGCCGCCATCGTGACATTGAAGCGTCGCCGCCAGAGCGGATCACGAAGAAACCGTCGCAAGCTCGCGCCGAAAATCGTCCAAACGCCGATCGAGGGCAAGTTGATGAGACCGCAGACGCCGGTGACGATGGCGAGATCACGCACGAGATTGTTCGGCGCCACATAGGTCGCGACAGCCGTCACCACGATGACCCAGGCCTTGGGATTGACCCATTGGAAGGCGACTGCGCCGAGGAAGCTCATCGGGCCGTGCGCGGCCGACGCTGCTGCCGCAGTCCCCTCGCCTTCCCCGGTCCCCTCGCTCGGCGGAGCGGCGCGCGCAATGTGCCAAGCGAGCCAGAGCATGTAGGCGCCCCCGACCATCTTCAAGACGAGGAAGGCGCCCGGCACCTCACGCAGCGCCTCGCCCAGCCCCAGGCCGGCGGCGAGCATCAAGACCACATAGCCGAGCGAGATGCCGAACATATGAGGCAGCGTCCGCCGCACGCCGAAATTCAGCCCCGAGGCGAGAAGCATCATGTTGTTCGGCCCCGGCGTGATGGAGGTGACGAAGCCGAACATCGCGGCGGCCGAGAGGATGGCGGGGGACATCGGAGCTACGCTTCACATGCCTTCGGCGCCGCGGCTCATCGCCGCGATGCCGGTGCGGGACACCTCGACCAGGCCGACGACGGCCATCATGGCGATGAAGCGGTCGATCTCGTCCGTCGCGCCCGTGAGTTCGAAGACGAAAGAAGTGAGCGTCGCGTCGAGCGTGCGCGCGCCGAAGGCCGCGGCAAGGCGCATGGCTTCGACGCGATGCTCGCCCTTGCCGGCCACCTTGACGAGGGCGAGCTCGCGCTCGATCGCCTCGCCTTCGATGGTGAGGTCGCGCACGCCATGCACCGGAACGAGACGTTCGAGCTGGCTCTTGATCTGCTCGATCACATGCGTGGTTCCCGAGGTGACGATGGTGATGCGCGAGACATGAGACGCGTGCTCGGTCTCCGAGACCGTGAGGCTTTCGATGTTGTAGCCGCGGCCCGAGAACATGCCGGCGATGCGTGCCAGGACGCCCGGCTCGTTGTCGACGGTCACCGCAAGCGTGTGACGCGCCGTCGGCTCGACCTTGGGCGCGGTCGGATAATGCGAGGTGGAGGTGGGGACGCTCATCGGGCCTATCCTGAAAGAGTTCACGCGGCGAGGGATGCCATATCGGCCAAAGCGAATTCGACCGCGGCTTGCGCATGAAGCACCGCCGTGTCGAAGATCGGCACAGACAGATCGCCTTGCGCAAGCAAGAGGCCGATCTCGGTGCAACCGAAGATGACGCTGTCGGCCCCCGCCGCTTGAGCGCGAGCGATGATGGAAAGACACTTTTCCTTCGCGGGCGCGCTCAGGATGCCGCGCACGAGCTCCTCGAAGACGATCGCGTGGACGGCGGCACGGTCGCCGCTCTCGGGCACAACAACCTCGACGCCAAATCTCTCCTCGAGCCTTGCCTTATAGAAGTGCTCTTCCATCACGGGTCGCGTCGCGAGGAGGAGGGGCCTTGCCGCATTCTGACGTTTCAAAGCGACGCCCGTCACATCGCCGATGTGGAGGAGCGGAACGGTGATCGCCGCCGCGACCCGGGGCTCGACGCGGTGCATGAGGTTGGCGCAAATGAGGAGGCAGTCGGCGCCCGCTCCTTCGAGACCTTGTCCGGCCTTTGCCAGCATGTCGCCCGCTTGTGCCCAGCCGGTCGGATTCTGCAGCGCCTGGATCTCGGCGAAATCGAAGGAATGCAAAAGAATCTTCGCCGAATGCAGCCCGCCCAAACGCCGGCGAACGCCCTCGTTGATCAAGCGATAGTAGATCGCCGTGGATTCACAGCTCATTCCGCCAAGGAGCCCGATCGTCCGCATCATCGACTTCCCGCCCTTTTCACTCGCGAGCCTCTCATCTTCACACCAGAGCCTTGCCTCTCTCGTCGATGACGCCGCCGATGTCCTCGGCCGTCTCGCCGAGCAGCATCTCGTTATGCGCCTTGCCCGAAGGGATCATCGGGAAGCAGTTCTCTTCCTTGGACACGACGCAATCGACGATCACCGGCCCCGGCGTGCCGATCATCTCGGCGATAACCTCGTCGAGCTTTGCCGGATCCGAGCAGCGGATGCCGTGAGCGCCGTAGGCCTCGGCGAGCTTGACGAAATCGGGCAGCGCCGCGGTGTAGCTCTCGGCATAGCGTCCGCCATGCAGGAGCTCCTGCCATTGGCGCACCATGCCCATGTATTCATTGTTGAGGATGAAGACCTTCACCGGAGCGCGGTGCTGGATGGCCGTCGACATCTCCTGCATGTTCATCAGGATCGAGGCTTCCCCGGCGATGTCGATGACGAGCGCCTCCGGATGGGCGAGTTGCACGCCGATGGCGGCCGGCAGGCCGTAGCCCATCGTGCCGAGGCCGCCGGAAGTCATCCACCGGTTCGGTTCCTGGAAATGGAAGAATTGCGCCGCCCACATCTGGTGCTGGCCGACCTCGGTCGTGATGTAATGGTCGCGATCCTTCACGGCGGCGTAAAGCCGCTCGACCGCGTATTGGGGCTTGATGATCTCGGTCGAGTTCCGATAGCTGAAGCTCTTCTTGGCGCGCCAATCCTCGATGGTGCGCCACCAGCCCGACAGCGAGCTTTTATCGGGACGCGCCGCGGTCTCCCGCCAGAGCCGGACCATGTCCTCGAGCACATGGCCGCAATCGCCCAGGATGCCGATCTCGACCTTGACGTTCTTGTTGATCGAGGAGGGGTCGATGTCGATGTGGATCTTGCGGGAGTTCGGCGAGAAGGCATCGAGCCGGCCGGTGATGCGGTCGTCGAAGCGCGCGCCGACGCAGATCATCACGTCGCAATCGTGCATGGCGAGGTTCGCCTCGTAGGAACCGTGCATGCCGAGCATGCCGAGCCATTGCTTGTCGGAAGCCGGGAAGGCGCCGAGCCCCATCAGGGTCGAGGTGATGGGGAAGCCCGTGAGATGGACGAGCTCGCGCAAAAGCGTCGCGGCATGGCGGCCCGAATTGACGACGCCGCCGCCGGTGTAGAACACGGGCTTTCTGGCCTGCGCCATCAGCGCGAGCGCGGCCTTGATCTTGCCGAGGTCGCCCTTGACGCGCGGCCGATAGGTCTTGTGCTGATTGTCGCGCGAACGCGTGTAGAGGCCGCGCGCGAATTGCACATCCTTGGGGATGTCCACCACCACCGGCCCCGGCCGCCCGGTGCGCGCCACGTGAAAGGCTTCGTGCAGAACGCGCGGCAGGTCGGCGACGTTCTTCACGAGGTAATTATGCTTGGTGCAATGGCGCGTGATGCCGACCGTGTCGCATTCCTGGAAGGCATCGGAGCCGATGAGATGCGTCGGCACCTGCCCGGTAATGCACACGATCGGCACGGAATCGAGCAACGCGTCGGTGAGCCCCGTCACCACATTGGTGGCGCCGGGCCCGGACGTGACGAGAAGGCAGCCGACCTTGCCGGTCGAGCGCGCGTAGCCTTCCGCCGCATGCGCCGCGCCCTGCTCATGGCGCACCAGGATATGACGCAGGTCCTCTTGCTGGAAAAGCGCATCATAGATCGGCAGCACCGCTCCGCCCGGATAGCCGAAGACATGCTCGACTCCCTGGTCCTTCAGCGCGCGCACCACCATCTCGGCGCCTGTCATCTCCTCCGGCATGGCCCTTCTCCGTCTTTCGAACACGACGGCCGTCGCTGCGGCCGAAAATTCGGCAATAAAAAAGGCCCGCTTCGGGGCCTACATAAGCGCTGGCACTCGGGCCGGTCGTCGAGGACCGTCCGTTACCAGCGCCACCTTACGAGAATGAGATTCGACATGTCGCAATTCTCCCAGCAATTGCGCAAAACTTAGCCGAGTGGGCTGGCCAGAGTCAAGTTAGCTCTTGACCGAAGCTTGGCGCGCAAGCCCTTGGCCCGCTCGCCGCCCCCGAGAAAATGGTGACGTTTTACTTTTCCCTATTTTCGGCGCGCCCACATCGCGGCCCAGCAGGTGACGCCAGTACGCTCGCCGGGTTCCGCAAGAACGTCGCGAATAAGCGCGTCGCCCTCTGCTCCGAAGAAGAGGGGCTATCAGCGATTGCCTCGCCGCGTGACGAGATGAGGACGACCAGAGACGAAGGAAAATGGGGAATGGGTAAACCGTCACGAAAAGGTTTGCTTGATTTCCAATAAACTGGATGATATTTCCCTTATAATGGAACATAGGGTCGCCGAGATCGAGGGCTGGATCGCCTCGCGGCTGAAGGAGCTGCGGGCGCGACAGGAGCTTACGCTCGACGAATTGTCGCGGCGCTCCGGCGTGAGCCGTTCCATGATCTCGCTCATTGAGCGTGCCGAAAGCAGCCCGACGGCGAGCGTGCTTGACAAGCTCTCGGCGAGCCTCGGCGTGACGCTCGCTTCCTTGTTTGCGCCGCAGCCGCACAGTGATGCCGCGCCCGTCGCGCGGCGAAAGGAGCAACCCGAATGGCGCGACCCGGAGACCGGATACCTGAGGCGAAATCTGTCCCCGCCTGGTTTTCCTTCTCCGATCGAGCTCGTCGAGGTCATGCTGCCCTCAGGCACGCGCGTCGCCTACGACAGCGGCTTTCGCGAACCGCATGTCGATCAGCAGGTCTTCGTGCTCGAAGGCACAATCGAGGTGAGCGTCGGCGAGACGCTGCATCGCCTCGATGCCGGCGATTGCCTCGCGATGCATCTCGATCGGCCAGTCGCCTTCCGTAACCGGGGCCGCAAACCCTCGCGCCATCTCGTGGCTCTCACGACGAGAGCGCTTGCGCCGCTGACAGCGCCGAGGCGAGGAAAGTGAATTGACCGAAAGCGCTGTCTCCATTCGCTCGCTTTCCGGAACCGAGGCGCATGAGCAAAACCGCGCGCTTTGCGACGTCTTGATGGATTGCGTCGATGGCGGCGCTTCGGTCGGCTTCATGTCGCCCTTGTCGCGGCTGAGAGCCGAGGCGTTCTGGCGGCACATCGCGGAAGATGTGGCGGCTGGAAAACGCAAGCTGCTCATCGCGGAGGATGGCGGCACGAAAACCGTGCTCGGCACTGTGCATCTCGTGCTCGCCCAACCCGATAATCAGGCGCATCGCGCCGACGTATCCAAGATGCTCGTGCGCCGCGCCGCAAGGCGCCGGGGCATCGCCGCCTTGCTGATGCGAAAAGCCGAGGACGCGGCGCGGGCGCTCGGCAAGACCCTTTTGGTGCTCGACACCGTGACGGGAAGCGACGCGGAAAGGCTTTATGCGCGCCTCGGCTGGAAGAAGGTCGGGGTCATCCCCGACTTCGCCTTGTGGCCCGATGGAAGACCTTGCGCGACGACCTATTTCTACAAGCCGCTTGCATGAGCGCGGCGAAAGGGGCTTTTGTCGCGGATCGCGATCGGGGAGCGGGTCTTGCCTTACGGCATCAGTAGCGTCGTCGTCGGGGCCGCGCTGCTGAGCGCCTTGCTGCATGCGGCCTGGAACGCGGCCGTGCGGGCCTCGCCCGATCCGCGCAGCGCCATGGCGGCCCAGGTCGTCGGCTCAGGTCTCCTCTCCATCCCTTTGCTGATGCTCGTCCCGCTCCCTTCGACGGCGGCTTTGCCATGGCTTTGCGGCTCGGCGTGCCTCAACCTCATGATGCTCATCGCGCTTCTTCGCGGCTATGCGCATGGCGGCGGCTTCGGCTTCGTCTACCCGCTGGCGCGAGCAACCTCGCCCTTGCTTGTGCTTTTCCTCGCAAGCGTCTTGCAAGGCGAGGCGGTCGGCCCTTTCGGGATCGCCGGCATCGCGCTTGTGTCGGCCGGCATCGCGCTCTTCGCCTTCGCGGAAGGCCGGCAACAGCCGAAGGCTCTGGCCTACGCCCTGCTCGCGGGCGCCTGCTCCGCAGGTTACGCGATTTGCGACGGGAACGGCGCGCGGTTCTCGTCCTCGGTCCTCGGCTATGGGCTCACCGCATCCATCGTCAACGCTTGCGTCTTCGGCACCCTCCATATGATGCGCCATCCTGTGCCGCTGCGGCAGGCGCTGCGCTCGCATCTTCCCGTCGCGACCATCGGGACGACCGCCGCGCTCCTCTCCTATGTTCTCATCCTTTGGGTGTGGACGAAAGCTCCGATCGCGATCGGAGCGGCGCTTCGCGACACGAGCGTCGTCTTCGCCGCACTCATCGCAGCGTGGCTCGGCGAAGGCTTGAGCCCCCGTCGCGCCGGCGCGATCGCGCTCGCCGCCGTCGGCGCCTGCCTCATCCGGTTTGCGTGAACCACGGCCCTCAACGCGCCGGAGCGCCAGCCTCCTCGACCGGCCGCACCTTCTGAAATTTCGCGAGGAGAAGGAGATCGTAGATGGTCTTCAGCGCGCCGCCGATGACGAGCGGCCAGCCGAATGCCGAAACGCTCATGATGTAGCCGGCGAGCAAAGGGCTCAATGCCGATGCGAAGCTTCGCGGCACCGCCGTCAAGCTTGCTGCGGCCGGCCGTTCCTGCGGCGTCACCACGGACATCACATAGGAGGTTCGTGTCGGCACATCCATTTGCGACAAGGCGCTGCGGGCGAGCAGCAAGCCGATCGCCGTCGAAAGGTTCGGCGCGAAGGGGACGAGCATCAGAAAAACGTTCGAGGGTAGATGCGTGAACACCATGGTGTTGATGAGGCCGAAGCGTTGCGAGATCGGCACGGCGAGGAGAAAGGAGATCGCCGAGAAGATGCTGCTCCAGAACAAGATGGACGCGGCCGTCGTTACGGAAAGATCGAAGGCCTGGTAAAGCCAAAGCGCGAGGAGCGACTGAACAAAGAAGCCGCTGCCGAACGAGTCGATGCTGAACAGCGCCGCGAGGCCGTAGACGATGCCCCGTGATTGCCGCAAGGGAGCGGGCGGCGCTTCCGGCGCCGCCTCGATCGCGGGCGTCAACGGCCGGTAGAAGAGGAGCGCCAGGAGCCCGAGCGCCCCGTAAAGCGCAAACATTCCCTGCATGGCGTCACGATGCGGCAAGCTCCATTTCTGCGCCGCGATGTCGGGGATTGATGCGGCGACGACGCCGATGCCGCCGGCGAGCGTCCCGATCAGGCTGTAGCGCGCGAAAAGCGCGGTACGCCGCTTCGGCTCGATCGCCTGGGCCAGCATCGTCTGCTCGAGTGGGAGAAAGAGGCTCACATCGCCGGAGCTCGGATTGACCGTTCCGACGAAGGCGATGATGAGGAGCGGCCAGAAATCCCGCGTGACCGCAAAGCCCGCCCCGGTCGCCGCCATCAACAGGCAGGCCCCAAGCAGCATGTGCCGCCGCTTGTGCCGGTTGGCGAAGAGCCCGGCCCAAAGTGTCAGCAGCGCGGAGCCGATGAGCGTCGCCGTGATGATCGACCCGATAGCGAACACGCTAAAGCCGAGCTCGAGAAGGTAGATGGGCAAGAGCACGGAGACGAAGCCATCCGCGAAGGCGCGCACGCCGCGCGCGGCGAGGATGCGCAAGGCATCCTTCGTGGTTCCAGGCGGCAAGGGCCGCCACCACTCATCGCCGACGCTTCTCATCGGCCGATCGCCTGGAAGAGCGCGCCGCTCGCTTGAAGCGCAAGACGCGGCGGCCGCTTGGGCTCCCGGCGAGGCGAGCGCATCCCGATCCTTCCCTGTTGCCGCAAGCGGAGCGCGTCGATCAGTTCTTCTTGACGGCGATGTTGTCGAGCGCTGCCCGCATGCCTTTGGCAAGCACCCGTGCATCATCATTCGCCCAAAAATGCATGAAGAAGAGGCGCGGCTCGTCATCGAGCATGTGGTTATGCACCGCCGTCACTTCGATGCCGTTCGCCCGCAAGGCGCGCAACACCGGGTTGACCTCCGACGCGATGAGAACGAGGTCGCCGGTGATCGCCGCCTTGCCCGCGCCGGTCGCCTGGAAATTGATGCCGATGGCCGAGCCCATGGCTTCGGGAAGGGTCATGCCTTCTTCCCTGACGGCCTCGGCGCGCGGGATCGAAAACGCGTAGATCGCTCCATTGGCCTTTCCCTTGAAGCCGAGCGCGTCATCGAGCGCGCCGGTGTCGAGATCAACCGATGCGGCCGGGGCGGGCGGATTGGGGCCAAGCGGCGTGCCGCTGAGCGCTAGGCCCTCATGAAACGCGGCGGCGAGCTTCAGCGGATCGCCATGGGCCGAGACATGCATATACATCGTGGGCGGCTCGGCGCGCAGGAGATGATTGTGGAGCGCCGTAATCTCGATCCCGTTCTCGAGAAATTTCTTCATGACCGGGTTCACCTCCTCGCCCGTGAGCACGAGGTCGCCCATCACCATCGCCTCGTTGCCCATCGGCATGAAGGCGAGCCAGGAGCCGAGCGCGAAGCCGGGTTTGAGATCCACGCCGTCCAATTTCACCTTGAGATCGCTGCGCGGCAGCCCGACGCGATAGACGCCGCCCCCCTGAACTGCTCCCTCCTTGCCGAGCGCTTGCGCGACGGCTTTCCAATCAGGCTCGGCATGGGCCGGAACGCCTGCAAGGCATAGGGCGAGGAGGGTTGCCAGAAATCTTGCGCGCATCGGTATCTCCCATGTTCCCTGCACCGCCCGCCCGTCTGCGCGCCCATCTCTCACGGGCTGCGGCAAATTTCATCTGAACAAATCGTGATACAGCCGTATCGTTCCCCACTAGCTATCAAATATCCGTTGCAAAAAGCTGAGCGCCTTGGCACGGTCGAGAGTGGGGATTTGGCTTTGAAAACCTCGGGCTTTTAGCTCAAGAGACGGGCTTGGCCGAGCCCGATCCAGCCGGAGGCCGCCATATAGGCGGCGACGAGAAGCATGAGCACGGCTGAAGCGTAAGGCGCTCGCCGCGCGAAAGCATCAAAGCCCGACCAGCGCTTGCGGATTCGGTTCACGCTCAAGGAGGCGATCACGCCGACCGAGACCATGGTCACCGCAAGGCCGATGCTAAAACAGGCGACCAAGGCGACGCCGAGGGTAAGCTGCTTGAGCTGGAGACAGAGGAGCAGCACGGTGATCGCCGCGGGGCAAGGGATGAGGCCTCCGGTAAGGCCAAAGAGCATGATCTGCCCCGTCGTGACGTTGCGATCCTGGAACCGGCGGCTGATGTCATGGGCATGCGCGCGTTCGTGGGCGTCCATGAAGGCGTCGTCTTGCCTCAGGCGAAGGTCGCCTTCGGCCTCGGGCAACGGAGCGTGATCATGGCCGTGGTCGCCTTCGATGAACGGCACATCATATTCATGAGTATGGCCGCCATGGCAGAGGCGGAGGCGCGCCAGGAACGCATGGGGCTCGGGGATTTCATCGACGCTTTCGAGAAAGCCGCCACGATCGGCGAAGGAGAAAGCCTGTCGGCTCTTGTCCGGACGCTCGGTGACGAGGCTCACGTCCTTTGCGGCCCAACCATGGCCGCTCTCGAATTGGAGGCGCCACCGGGGCGCTCCCTCCTCGTATATCTCGAGCGCGATGACGCCGCGCCCGGTGTCGATCTTTCGGGCCTGCGCATCATGGTCGTGGTGGCGGTGCCCCGCCTCCGCCATCAGTTGCTCGCGCCGCGTGCGCCGAAACATCCAGAGCGCGATGCCGATGATGATGGCGGCGGAGACGAGCTGGAGATAGGGCTCCGCCCCCTCGCCATTGAGGTCGCGCCCGAGATATTGACCGCCGAGCGCCACCACCCAGACCACGGCCGTGTGCGAAAGCGCGGCCGAGAGGCCGAGCAAAACCGCCTGGGCGACCGTGCCCCTGATGGCGATGATGAATGCGGCCATCATGGTCTTGGAATGGCCGGGCTCGAGGCCGTGCAGCGCGCCGAGCAGGATTGCGGTCGGCACGAAGAGCCAGGCATGGGTCGTGCCCTGCTCGAGAAGATCGGGGAGAGACGGCATCGGTAGCCTTAAAGATATTTCGACAAGGTCTTGAATTCGCGCAGCGCCTGCTCGGCACTCAAGCCGCCCTCACCCAGCGCGTCGCCGAGACAATGCTCCATATGGTCGTGAATGAGCGTTTTTTTCGACCTGTGGATGATGCTTTCGACGGCTTGAAGCTGCTGGGCGAGCTCCATGCAGGAGCGCCCGTCCGCGAACATGGAGAGCACCGAGGCGAGCTGGCCCTGCGCCTGCTTCAAACGTTTGATGATCTCGGGATGAGAGACGTGCCTCATTCACATGCCCCTACCCCCTAGGGGGGAGGATGTCAAACGCTGACTGGCGGAGCCCTGCCGGGGCCCGCACCATCCTTCGGCACGGCGTCTAGCTCGCGAAGCCGCCGGTCAGCTCCACAAAGCGATGCAGGTGGTGATCACGAGCGCCGCGCCGAGCGAAATATTGATGAGGCGTGAGCTCATCGGATCACGAAGGAGGCGCGAGAGCGAAGCGCCCGCGAGCAACCAGGCGAGGTGGATGATCACGATCATGAAGCTGAGCAGCACGGCCTTGGCGACGGCGTCGAGGCCATGGTTCTCAGCGAAGATCGTGGTGCCGGCGAAAACGGCGGCGATCGCGAGATAGGCCTTGGGATTGGCGATGGCGAGGAGGAAACCTCCGGCGAATGGGGGCGCAGCTCCTTGCGCCCTTCCGGTCTGGAGCGGCGGCGCCGTCGCGATCTTATAGGCCAGGAAGAGGATGTAGACCGCCGAGACGAGAGCGATGAGGCGTGCGCCGAAGGGGATCGCGAGGACGATAGCGACCACACCGAGCGCGACCATCACCAGCACCGCGATCGTGCCGAGGATGAGGCCGCAAGCGTAAGGCAGCGAGCGCCGCACGCCGAAGGCGGCGCCGACCGCGGTGACGCTGATGGTCGAGGGGCCGGGGCTTCCCATGATGACGGCGGACGCCAGGATCAGCGCTCCGAGAGGGCGCCAGATACCGGCTGTGAGTGCGATCTCGCTCTCCATCGGAGCCCCCTTGGATTCTCAGACGAGATCATCTTGCGCCAATGCAAGGATCGAGGCTTGAACGATCGTGCGCCTCTGCGCTGCCGCGGTGTCTGACGGATGGCGCGGACGCTTTTTGACGCGAGCGCAAGAAGCGGAGAGCGGATTTGAGCGGACGGTGGTTTCCTGCCCTCATATCCACCATGCCGCCGGGGCTGTTATGGATGCCGGATCGACCGGATTTGAGATGCGTGGCCTCTGGCGAAGGCTTTCGGACTTCGCCGAGCGATACGCGCAACGTCAGCGCCTCTACGGGTTGGACGACAAGTCGATCCGCGATCTCGGACGCGAGCGTGTCCGGGAGGAGCTGGTACGTCCATTCTGGCGATCCGACTGTTCCGATGCGCCACGAAATCGTGCCGCGCGTGAGAGAGCTTTGAAGAGCCGCTTCCGAGAAGATTAGGGGCGAACGTTCGTGTGCCCACTTGGGAAGCGCATCCAGACAGTTTCTCAAGACTCACGCGGCCTTCCCGTATTTGCCATCGAGATAGCGCAAATAGGGCGCCGCCTCGAGTGCCCGGCCGGTCGCGCGCTCGAGAAGCTCGTCGCGGGTGAAGCGCTTGCCATGTCGCCAGATGTTCTCTTTGAGCCAAACGCGAAGGGGTTCCGTGTCGCCCTTCGCGAGTCCGGAAGCGACGCCATCGCCTTTCTGTTTCGCCGTCTCGAAAAGCTGCGCCGCCATCACGTTGCCGAGCGTGTAGGTACAAAACGAACCCATGGCGCCCGAGGCCCAATGGACATCCTGCAAGCAGCCTTCGCGATCGTTGGGCACCGACACGCCGAGGTGGCGTTTCATCGCCTCCCGCCAAGCGCCCGGGATATCGGGGACCTTGATGTCGCCCTTGAGCAAGGCGGCCTCGAGCTCGACGCGCAGCATGATGTGGAAGTCATAAGTGAGCTCATCCGCCTCCGTGCGGATCAACCCGGGCTCCACGGTGTTGATTGCAAGGTGAAACGCGTCCGCCTCGACGCCCGCGAGACCGCCGAGCACCTTCTTTATCCGACCGAAATGCGCCCGCCAGAAATCGCGGCTGCGGCCGATGTGATTTTCCTGCAAGCGAGATTGGGATTCATGCGTGCCAAGGCTCGCTCCGCCGCCGGCGTGAAGGCCGATGAGATCGGTCGTCAAAGGCGTGCGGCTGAAGGCCGCGTCCACATTCTGCTCGTAAAGCCCGTGCCCCGTCTCATGCATCGCGCCGAAGAGCGAATTGGCGAAGCTGCGCTCGCCGAGCCGCATGGTGATGCGCACATCCTCGCGCGTGAAGGAGATGGCAAAAGGATGCACCGTCTTGTCGAGCCGACCGCGCTCATAATCATAGCCGAGCACCTCGGTGAGCAAGCGCGCTGCGGCCTTCACCTTTTCTTCCGAGAAGGGCTCGTCGAGGAAGTCGCGCGCCGGGCGCGGCCGGCCGAGCGCCGCGTCGAGGATCGGCTTGAGGCCCCGCCGGAGCTCGTTGAGAAGCGCGCCGACCTCGGCAAGCGTGGCGCCGGGCTCGTAAAGGCCGATGAGCGCATCGTAAGGATGCGCGCTCCAACCCACCGCGTCGACATAATCGCGCGTCACCGCGACGATCTCCTCGAGCGCGGGCGCGAAGCTCGCGAAATCGTCATTCGCTCTCGCCTCGATCCAGATTTGGGCACCGAGGGCGCGCGCCTTCGCCTTGCGCTCGATAAGCTCGGCCGGGACGCGAAGATGCAGCGCGATCGCCTCCTCGACCTTGCGCACGGCGCGACGCCAGGGATCGTCCTGCGGGAAGGCCTCGACCTCGCGCCGCGCGCCATCGAGCGCCTGGCGTGTCGCATCCGACAGCAAAAGCTCGCGCGCGAGAAGCGAGAGCGTCGCGAGCTGGCTCGCTCGCGCCACGGCGCCCCCTTTGGGAAGCATGGTGCGGCTGTCCCACACCAGCACCGAGGCGGCGCAAAGCACGTCGTTGATCTTGCCGATGGCGGCGTTGAGGCGTGAGAGGCTCATGGAACTTCCCGATCGAGGGCGCGGACCTTGGCTTACCAGCGCCGGGTGCTGACCTCCACGCCTTTCCTTTACGTGGTCGCCATAGCACAGGCTTGGGCACCCGAGCCAAGCCTCGCCGCGACGACGGGCGGAGAGGCGATTACATCCACGTAAGCGGCAAGCAATTTTGAGCCTTCGCGGGGCAGATCGGGCGCCGCTTGCGATGGACACTCCTTCGAATACGCTTTACTCGTTGGGCATAAAATGGGTGGCGAGCGCGCCGGCACCGCTGGCGCCAGCGCGGCAAGCACCAAAAGCTCGAGCTCGACAACGGGGCCTTGGGACGAAACGAGAGTTGGAGGACATGATGAAACTGACCCGTCGCGGCTTTTCAAGCGCGTTCGCCGCAAGTCTCGCTATCCCGGCCTTCATCGGGCGCGCCGGTGCCCAGGGTGCGACGCTCAAGATCGGCATGTGCGCACCGGTGACGGGGCCTGCCGCCGAGCAGGGCCGCTACGCCCAGACCGGCGCGAAGATCGCGCTCGATGCCGTCAACAAGGCGGGCGGCGTGCTCGGCAAGCAGGTCGAGCTCATCATCGAGGACGACCAGACCACCAATCCGGGCATCGTGCTCGCCTTCTCCAAGCTCGCCGCGCAAGACGATATCGTCGCCTTCCTCGGCTCGATCCGCTCGACGCAGGTGCACGCCATGGCGCCCGACGTGCTCAAGCTCGGCAAGCCGGTGATGATCGGGGGCACCGATCCCGCCCTCACCCATATGGGCAACCAATGGCTGTTCCGCTTTCGGCCGAACGATTCCTATTCGGGCCGCGTGCTTGCCGACTATGGCGTCAACACCCTCGGCAAGAAGAAATGGGCCATCGTGCACTCGACCGATGCCTTCGGCACCGCCGGCGGCAAGGCTCTCGCCGAGGCGCTCGGCAAGATTGGCGCGACCGTCGCGCTCGACCAGGGCTACGCCAATCAGAGCCAGGATTTCACGCCGGTCGTGCTCGCGGTGAAACAATCGGGCGCCGATATCCTCGGCTCCTATTTCACCTTCGAGAACGATCTCGGCATCTTCGCCCGCCAGCTTCGACAGCTCGGCGTCAACATCCCTTATGTGGGCTCGCCCTCGATCGTGAACGTCACGGCGCTCAAGCTTGCCGGCCCAGCGCTTTACGGCACTTTCGGCGTCTCCGATTTTGCCGAGGAATCGAGCGATGCCGCGCGGGCCTTCGGCAAGCTCTACCGCGACGTCGCTAAGGTCGCGCCCGATGTCCAGGCTTCCTGGACCTACGACGCGGTGAACATTCTCTCGGCCGCGATCAACAAGGCCGGCAAGACCGACCCTGGAGCGATCCGCGAAGCGATCCTCGCGACCAAGGGATATGCGGGCGCCGAGGGCGTCTATAATTTCGACGCCAATGGCGACGGCCTGCACGGCTACAACATCGTCAAGAACGAAAAGGGCAACATCGTCTTCGACAAGCATATCGACTTCACCGATTGAGCCCCCGGGGCTTGTCGCGGCGCAATGGACCTCGCGCTCCAGCTTCTCTTCACCGGCATCGGCATCGGGGCCGTCTATGCTCTCGTGGCGCTCGGCTTCGTGCTGATCTTCCGCGCCACGAACGTGGTGAACTTCGCCCAGGGTGAGTTCTCGATGGTCGCCGCCTTCGTGATGGTGGTGCTCGCCGTCGACCTCGGCTGGCCTTATTGGCTTTCCTTCCTCCTCTCGCTTTGCGCCATGGCGCTCGTCGGCGCGCTCTTCAACCTCGGCGTCTACTACCCCTTGCGCAACCGAAGCTTCCTGCCGGTCATCATCGCGACGATCGGCGCCTCGATCTTTCTCGCGAATTCCGTGCTCGCGCTTTACGGGCCGCAGCCGCAAGTGCTGCAAGGCTGGTTCGACACGCCTGGAATCCAGCTCGGCCCGGTCTATCTCGACAGCCAATATCTTTTGATCATCGCGGTCACCATCGTGCTCGTCGCCTTCCAATACTGGTTCTTCGAGCACACGCTTCTGGGCAAGAAGCTGCAGGCGACCTCGCAAGACAAGGAGATGGCGTCCCTCCTCGGCATTCCGGTGTCGGCGATGATCATGCTGACCTTCGTCTACTCGGCGCTGCTCGGCGGCATCGCCGGCATCCTCGTCGCGCCGGTCCTTTTCGTCTCGATCCAGATGGGAGCGACGATCGCCTTGAAGGCCTTCGCGGCGACGATCATCGGCGGTTTCGGCGATGTCGCGGGCGCGATCATCGGCGGGCTCGCGCTCGGCGTCATCGAGACCTTCGGGGCCGCCTATGTCTCGGTTCCCTATAAGGACGGCTTCGCCTTCCTCGTGCTCGTCCTCTTCCTCATCTTCCGCCCGCAAGGCATCTTCGGCGAGCGCGTGGCGGAGAAGGCATGAGCGCGGCGGCGCAAGCGGCAAAGCCCGCGGCGGCGCGCCGGCTGGGTGGCCCCTTTGGCGGCTTCCTCGCCTATGCGGCAATCGCCTTGCTCGCGACGCTCGCCGCCATCTATGCGCCCTTCGACGATTACATCCTCCACATCCTGGTTGAGACCGCGACTTACGCGATTGCCGTGTTCGGCCTCACCGTGGTGCTCGGCCTTTGCGGCCAGATCAACCTCGCGCAAGCCGCCTTCTTCGGGCTTGGCGCTTATGCGGTCGGGCTCGGCACCTCGGATCTGCATGCGAGCTTCTGGCTCGCGCTCGTCGCCGGCGCTTGCATCGCGCTCGTCATGGGCGCCTTTCTCGGCATGTCGACCTTGCGGCTCGGCGGACATTACCTCGCGATGGTGACGATCAGCTTCCAGCAGATCCTCACCCTCGTGATGATCAACTGGATCCCCGTCACGCATGGGCCTGACGGCGTCGGCAATATCGCGAGGCCCGTGTTTTTCACCACCGGGCACGGCTACCTCGCGCTTTGCGTCGTCGCGCTCGCGCTCGTCGGCTATCTCGTCTGGCATCTTCCCGAGACGAAGCTCGGCCGCTCGATGCGCGCCGTGCGCGACAACGAGCTTGCGGCGTCGGTTTCCGGCATTGACGTTTATCGCGTCAAGGTCGCCGCCTTCGCGCTCTGCGCGCTGCTCGGCGGCATCGGCGGGGGACTCTTCGCTGGCGGCTTCGCCTATGTGAGCCCGGACCAGTTCTCCTTCGCCGAATCGATCGTCTTCCTCACCATGGCGCTCCTCGGCGGTGTCGCCTCCCCGATCGGCGCGCTCATCGGCACCACCCTCCTCATCGTCCTGCCGGAGACCTTGCGCTTCCTCAAAAGCGTGCCCGGGCTTTATCTCGCGATCTACGGCCTCGCGGTGATCCTCATCATCCGCTTCATGCCGGATGGTATCTGGGGATTCGTGCAGTCCTATCTGCGCCGGTTCATGATGCCCGCTCCCTTCGCACAGGCGGCCCCCGAGCTCGTGCTCGTGCCGGCCAAGCTCGAGACGCCCTCGGCCCTCGAGATCGAGGGGCTGTCGAAACATTTCGGCGGGTTGAAAGCCGTGGACGGCGTGTCCTTTTCGGTGCGGCGCGGCAGCGTTCACGCGCTGATCGGCCCGAACGGCTCGGGAAAGACGACGACGCTCAACGTGCTTTCCGGCCTCTACACGCCGACCGCCGGCAAGATCGCGCTCGACGGCCATGACGTCACGGGTTTGCCGCCGCATGCGCGCACCGCGGCCGGTCTCGGCCGCACCTTTCAGAACATCCGTCTCTTTCGTTCGATGAGCGCGCTCGACAATGTCGTGGTAGGCGCGGAGCGCAAAGGCAACGAGCTGGGCCAAGGCCATGCGGCGCTCGTCGACCAGGCGCGCGCGGCACTCGGGTTCGTTGGTCTCGAGGAACGCGCCCGAGACCCCATCACGAGCTTCTCCTATGGTCACCAGCGCCTCATCGAGGTCGCACGCGCGCTCGCCGGAAACCCGACGCTCCTCCTTCTCGACGAGCCGGCCGCCGGGTTGAACTCGACCGAGAAGCTCGAGCTACGCGGGCTTCTCAAGCGCATCGCCGCGAAGGGCCTCACCATCCTCATCATCGACCATGACATGGCGCTGGTGAGCGATGTGGCCGAGCACATCACCGTCCTGAATTTCGGGCGGCGCATCGCCGATGGCGTCGCGGCCGAGGTGCTGCGCAATCCCGATGTCATCGCCGCCTATCTCGGAGCCGAGCCCGATGCCGCTCATCGCGCTTGAGGCGCTCACCGTCCGCTATGGCGAGATCGAGGCCGTGCACGGCATCTCGCTCGCCGTCGAGGCCGGCGAAGTTGTCACGCTGCTTGGCGCCAACGGGGCGGGGAAATCGACGACGCTGCGCGCCATCTCGGGCCTCGCGAAGCCGGCTTCCGGGGACATCCGCTTCGAGGGCCGCTCGATCGCGGGGCTTTCACCCGAGGCGATCGTCAAGCTCGGCATCGCCCATGTGCCGGAAGGGCGGCGGGTGTTCCCGGGGTTGACGGCGCGCGAGAACATCATGCTCGGCGCCTCAAATCGCGGCCGATTGGCACGCCGCGTCATGGCCGACGAGGCCGACGAAATGTTCGAGCTCTTCCCGGACATCAAGGCGTTCGCCGACGCGCTCGGCTGGACCCTCTCGGGCGGCCAGCAGCAGATGGTCGCGGTGGCGCGCGGACTGATGGCGAAGCCGCGCCTCTTGCTTCTCGACGAGCCCTCTCTTGGGCTCGCGCCCGTCATCGTGCAGAAGGTCTTTTCCATCATCGCCGAGATCAGGCGGCGCGGCACCACCGTGCTGCTCGTCGAGCAGAATGCCCGCATGGCGCTCTCGGTCGCCGATCGCGGCTATGTGCTCGAGACGGGACGGCTCGCGCTTTCGGGAAAACCCGAGGAGCTTTGGCGCAATGACGATGTGCGCGATGCCTATCTCGGCGGCAAGGCCGCGAAGGCCTTGTAGCCGGGCCGAGCCCAGGACGGCTACGCCACGAAGCAACCCTCACGGAATCTCATAAACCGACATTTCGTCGGCGATGCCGCGCAAGGCGGTGCGCCGGAGCGTCGGCGTGAGGCCGCTCGTGTGCAAAAGCGCGGCGGCTCCCGGGTACTCGACCACCTGCCCGGTCGCCACGATCGCGCGTGAGGCCGCGAGCCCTTGCACGCGCGCCGCGATATTGACGGTCTGGCCGAAGTAATCCTGCCGATCGTTGAGCGTCACCGCGAGGCACGGCCCCTCATGGATGCCCATCTTCAACAGCAGGCTCTCCTGCCGGCGCTGCTCGCCGAGACCGTTCATCGCCTCGCGCATGCGGATGGCAGCAGCGACGGCGCGATCGGGCGTCGCGAAGGTCGCCATCACGGCGTCGCCGATGGTCTTCACCACGGCGCCTCTTTCCGACACGATGATCTCGTTCAGCACGCGGAAATGCTCTTTCACGAGATCGAAGGCGACGAGATCGCCGACGCGTTCGTAAAGCTCGGTCGAGCCCTTGAGATCGGTGAACAGGAAAGTAAGGCTGATGATCTTCAAGCGCTGATCGACGCTCAGCGTGTCCGTGTGAAAAATGTCGCGGAAGGTCTGGTTGGTCAAAAGCCGCTTTGCGGTGAGCACGGGTTTGCGCCTTCCCAGAAGATCATGCAGCTTTTGGTTGGCGATCCAGACGCCCGGAAGCACGCGCGCGTCGGTGCGATTCTCCAAGGCGAGCCGCAACGGGCCCGGCCGCAGCTCCATGGTGCCGGTCGGCGCCCGCACCTTGTTGAACACGAGCGACAGGTTCTGGCGCTCGCGCGTCGGCTCGCCCTTCACGTCGATGAATTGCGCCCCATGGGTCACCGGCTCGAAGACGATCAGGAACTCGGCCGGCAATTGCAGGGAGAGGATGGCCCTTTCGCCGGCCGGCAATTCGATGGCATCGAGCGCCACCTCCTCCATCATCCTGGCGTAGTCCTCGGGAAGATCGATGCCCGAGCTCCAGAAGATCTGCCGATAGTATTCCGGAGCGGGGAGCTCGTCGGGGGTATGCGCCGCGATTTTGCGCACCCGCGGGCTCACCGTGAAGGTCACCTCGACCATGTTGTCGAGCGTCGTCTCATAGCCGACGGCGCAGAGCGCGCAGCTATATTCCGCCTGATCGAGCGTCTTCAGCGTGGTGTTGGCGTCGAGCACGCCGCCGCAACCAGGGCACATGACGTTCCAGGACATCTCGAAAATGCCCAACCGCGAGGCATGCAGCAAGGTGGCGATCACCCGCTCCTCGTCGAGCTTTTCCTTCGCCGCAAAATCGAGCGCGTTAATCCGGTTCAGGGCGTGGTCGGGCGCATCGCGGATGAGGCGCTCGATCGCGGCGACGACCTCCGCGTCCGCGGATTGGCGCAACACCGAGAACAAGGCTTCGGCTTCGCTCATCCGCAAAGACTACTCCAAATGCGGCGACGCGAAAACTCCGAAGTTCTACGAATTCGGTGACATCTTACTAATTCCCCTTTTTGAGCGCGCCCCCTCTCCGGTTTTTTAGAAGTATTAGCGAAATTGATAAGATGTCACCGAATTTCAATCATGAGCACCATCCAGATCAGGATGGATGTCGCGGATCACCTCGTCGTGAGAGCTCGCCTTGCGTCGAGGCGCGGCTATAGGCGTTAGGCGCTTGATCGAGACTGGAAGACGCCGGTGCCGCCCCCTCCATCATCGCTCCATGCCCGGTCGTGGAAGACGGTGAAGCGCAGGAAACGGATGAGATAGCGACCGCCCTCCCTGCCCTTCCCTTTACGAGATCGGGACGGCCCGACAAGGCCCGTAGGAACGCCCTTGCTGGCCTCACGCTAATTCCGTTATCCAAACCGGCAAGGCGCGTCTATAGGGCTTACCGATCGGCCTTGCCGGCCTGCACCGTTCGAGGAGAGTCGACAATATGCCAAGCCCCAAAGGGCGAACGATCGCCGAGAAGATTCTCGGCGCCCATGCGGGCCGAGAGCTCGAGGCCGGCGAATTCGCCATCGTTTCCGTCGATCAGCTTCTCGGCACCGACGGCTCGGCGCCGATGGCCATCGACCTCTTCGCCTCCATGGGCTTCGAGGCGGTGTTCGACGCATCGCGCATCGCTTTCTCCTGCGACCATTACGCGCCGGCCTCGAGCGCGCGGATTGCCGCGCTCCACGAGAAGATGCGAAGCTTCGCCGAGGCGTGCGGCATCACCTTGTTCCGGGTTGGCGAAGGAATCGGCCATCAGCGCATGATCGAGGACGGCCGCGTGCGGCCGGGCATGATCGTCGCGGGCGCTGACAGCCATTGCGTCACTTATGGGGCGCTCAACGCCTTCGGCATCGGCATCGGCGCCTCCGATCTCGCCGCCGCCATGGCGACGGGCAAGCTCTGGCTGAAGGTGCCACAGACGCTGCGGATCGTCTTGCGAGGAAGGCTCACGCCGCCCGCGCAAGCCAAGGACGTCATCCTCGAGCTTTTGCGCAGGCTTCGCGCCGACGGCGCGGATTACCTCGCGCTCGAATTTTCGGGCGACGGCGCCGCGGCATTGAACGTGGAAGAGCGGGTCGTGATCGCCAACATGGCGACCGAGGCCGGCGCCAAGGCCGCCTTGTTTGCGGCCGATGGGGCGACGCTGGACTTCCTGCGCACCCTCGGCATCCGCGATTGCGCGCCGGTCACGCCGGACGCGCAAGCGCGCTATGTCGACACGCTCACGATCGACCTTCCCGGGATCACGCCGCGGCTTGCCTTGCCGCATCATGTCGACAGCGTCGTTCCGCTCGGCGAAGCGGAGGGGCGGCCGGTCGACATGGTCTTCATCGGCACGTGCACGGGCGGGCGCGCCTCGGACATCCGCGCGGCGCTCGCGGTCATCCGCGAGGCCGGAGGCATTGCGCGCGGCGTCGAGCTCGTGATCACGCCGGCCTCGCGCGCCGAGCTCGAGCTTCTCATCAAGGACGGCTCGCTTGCCGAGCTCACCGCGCTCGGCGCCGTTTTGACGACGCCGGGATGCGGCGCTTGTTGCGGCACGAGCGGTGCCATCCCGCGCGACGGCGCGACGGTGATCTCGACCGGCAATCGCAATTTCAGGGGCCGGATGGGCGCGCCGAAGGCTGAGATTTTCCTCGCCTCGCCCGCGGCCTGCGGCGCGGCGGCGGCCACGGGGCGCATCACCGAACCCAAGGTCATCGCCACATGAGCTTGCAGATTTCCCTCAAAGGCCGGGCACGGGTGTTCGGCGATGACATCAACACCGATTACATCATCTCCTCGCGCCGCAAGCGCGACGCGCGTGACGAAAAAGAGATGGCGCGCTTTCTTTTCGAGGACATCGACCCCGCGCTCGCGGCGAGCATCCAGCCTGACGACATCATCGTGGCCGGAAAGAACTTCGGCTGCGGCTCGGCCATGGAGGTCGCGGTGACGGTGCCGCGCGCCGCTGGCATCCGGGCCGTGCTGGCGAGGAGCTTCGCGCGCACCTTCTATCGCAACGCCATCAACAACGGCCTCTTGCCGGTGATTGCCGACACGGCCGGCATCCATGAGGGCGAGCGGATCGAGATCGCCATGACGGAAGGGAGCACCGATCTCGTGCTCGGCAACGGCACCCGCCGCATCACCGCGCAAGGCGTGCCGCCGGAGCTCGCCTCGATCTTCGTCGAAGGCGGCCTCGTACCCTACCTCGCCAAGCATCGGGGCTTCGCGCCGATCGGATAGCCCAGCGTGCTTTGCGCTGATCGGTAGCCAACCCCTTCTCCCGCGCGAAGAGCGCGGGAAGGGGCGTCCTCTCCTTCTCCCGCGATTCGCGGGAGAAGGAATAGCGCCCCCCTACCCGTCGAACATCATCTGCATACGGATGCGGCCGGCGTTCTCGATGTGGTGGCGCGCGGCGGCCTCGGCGCGCGCGGCGTCGCGGTCCTGGATCGCCGTGAGAATGGCGCCGTGCTCCTCGCGCGCGGAGGCGATGCGTCCCGGTGCCGTGAATGTCGTGCCGGGCAACAGCGCGAGCGACGCATAAAGCTGGCGCAGCGAGAGCACGAGGTAGCGGTTATGCGCCGCTTCGTGAATGGCGTTGTGGAAGCGCCGATTGAGGCGCGCCGCCTCCTCGGAGGGAAGCGCCGAGCGGTCCTGGCGCTCGAGCAACTCGACGAGCGCGGCGATCTCCGAGGGCGAGGCGTGCTGGGCGGCGAAGCGCGCGGCCGCCCCTTCGAGCGTCTCGCGCAAGGCATAAAGCTCGCGCACCTGCTGCTTGTCGAGCTCGACGATCATCATGCCGCGCGAGGGCGCGAATTCGATCAGCCCTTCGGAAGTGAGGCGGCGCAAGGCCTCGCGCACCGGCGTGCGGCTCACCTTGAGGCGGCTCGCGAGCTCGGCCTCGCGCAGCCTTTGGCCCGAGTGAAACTCCCCGTCCTGTATGCCTTGCCAAAGCTTCTTATAGACAAACTCGGCGCGCGACAAATTCTCCGCGTCTCCACTGACGCCGCTGAGAGGGTGAGCATCCTGGTCATTCATCTGCGCTCGATATTCCTCACAGAGAGAAAGGCGGCAGGATCAGGCGGCGTCTGAAGATAACAAGAAGCGGCGGCCCAAACCACCGCGATAGCTTCGCTATAGCCGCATATTCGCGGGTTTTGGGCAAGTCCTTGCTAACAAAGGGGAGCAGGCGTGCAAGAGATCGTGAAATATGCGATGGTTACGCGGGCCAGCAACTTTAAGACTTCGCTCCAAGACCGCGCATGAACCGATCGCGGATGAGCGAGGGATCGCGCTCGGTCGTGGCGACGGCCGGCTTGTCGTCGATCCGAGCCGCGATCAGATGCGGCCCGTCCGCGGCGAGCGCGCGCCGCACGAGGCTTTCGAACATCGTCTCATCGGCGGCCCAGCGCGCCCCCTTGATGCCGGCGCCTTGCGCCATCGCGACGATGTCGGCCGAGACGGCGGTCGTCGTCTTCTGTGCGCCGGTGATCTGATAGCAGCCATTGTCCATCACGATGATGGTGAGATTCTTCGGCGCCAGCATCGCGATGGTCGTGAGCGAGCCGAGCTGCATGAGGAGCGAGCCGTCGCCTTCCAAGGCCACCACTTTCCGCGAAGGCTGCGCCAAGGCGACGCCGAGCGCGATCGGACAGGCGAGCCCCATGCTGCCCAGCATGTAGAAATTCTCCGCTCGGCGCCCGGAAGCCCAAAGATCGAAATTTGTGTTGCCGATGCCGCCGACGACGGCTTCTCCGCGCTCGAGAAGCGCGACGAGCCTTTTGCTGAGGTCGAAACGGCTCGTCACCTTGAGATTGGCGTGATGGGCCGGCGTCGCATCGATATCCATCGGTCGAGCCTTTCTCAATGCGCGAAGCTCTTAATGAGCAAATGTCTTGCCGCCGGTGAGGAGCGGCGAGAGGATGAGCGCGCAAGGCGCTTGCGTGGCGATGGCCTGCTTGATCGAGCGATCGACGATGAAATCGAGCTCATCCAAGCGCGTGATCGTGTGGTTCTCGATGCCGAGCGCGTCGAGCACGGGGCGCATGGTACGGCAGACCAGCGCCTGGCCGAGATTGAACTCGCCGAGCGTGCCGCGTTCCGAGATGAACATGAGAAGCGGGATCTGATAAGGGACGGCAAGCGAAGCGAGCGCATTCGGCAAGGTGGCGAAGCCGCTCGTCTGCATCAGCACCGCGCCGCGCATCCCGGCCATCCAGGCGCCCGTGACGACGCCGAGCGCCTCCTCCTCCCGCGTCGTGACGAAGGCGGTGAAGAAAGCATCCTTGTGAACGCTTTCGATGAGAGGCGTCAGCACGCGATCGGGCACATAGGTGATGAGGCGAACATCATTGCGCTTCAGCGCCTCGTGGACGATGGCGTGCCAAGATTTGGCGTCACCCTTCGCACTCCTCGGCTCCGTCTTCGGCCCGTTGCCCATTCGCTGTCCCTCATCAACCGTGGAGGCGTCCCGGCCCTCGCCTTCAACACAGAACGGCGCTTGATCTTTCCTCGCGTCTTGACATTGTCAACAATCATTTCGACAATTTTGACGACCGATTTCGATTTTGCACTTTCTCGCCGAGCCCAGTCCATGGCCCTCGAACGCCAGGCCATCCAGAGCCAGGCACCCAAATGCCAGGTTCAAGCGCTGACGAAACGCTATGGCACGCGGGCCGCGATCGACAACGTCTCCTTCGACGTCGCCGAAGGCGAGTTCGTCGTTCTTCTCGGCCCGAGCGGTTGCGGCAAGACAACGACGCTCCGCCTGGTCGCGGGGCTTGCCTCACCTGATGAAGGGCGCATCCTGCTCGGCGGGAAGCCCGTCTCGGACGCGGCGCTCGATCTCTTCGTGCGGCCGGAGCGGCGCGACATCGGCATGGTTTTCCAATCCTATGCGATCTGGCCGCATATGAACGTTTTCGAGAACGTCGCCTACCCGATGCGCGTCCGCAAGCGCGGTCGCGTGGAGATCAAGGAGAAGGTGGAGAAAATCCTCGCGCTCGTCGGCCTTGCCGGGGAAGCGCGGCGCTCCGCTACCCAGTTATCGGGCGGGCAAATGCAAAGGGTCGCGCTCGCGAGGGCGCTCGTCTTCGACCCGACCCTGCTTCTTTTCGATGAGCCCTTGTCCAATCTCGACCTGAAATTGCGCGAGCGGCTTCGCCTGGAACTCAAGGAGCTGCAACGCCGCACCGGCCTCACCAGCATCTATGTGACGCATGACCAGGCGGAAGCCGTCGAGCTCGCCGATCGGATCATCGTGATGGAGGGCGGGCGCGTGGTTCAGGCCGGCGAGCCGCGCGAGCTTTATCGTCGTCCGGCGAGCCGCTTCGTCGCCGAATTCATCTCGAGCGCGAACATCTTCGCCGCACGCGTGCTGGCGCGCCTGACCGAGGATTGCGCCTCGGTGAGGACCGAGACGGGACGCGAGCTCGTCGCGACGCATGATGGAACCGTCGCGGCCGGCGATCTCGTCGATGTCGTGATCCATCCCGAGGATTGCCGCATCGGCGACGGCGTAGGCTCTGCGGCTGACAGTCATCCGGCCCGCATCATCTCGCGGCGCTACCAGGGCACCTCGACGCGCTACACCCTCGATTGGGCCGGCGCGGCTTTTGAGATCGTCACGCTCGGCAGCGAAGCGCCGCGCGGGAACGGCACCGAAGTCACGCTCACCATCCCGCGCGAGCGGGCGCGGATCATCGGCCGAAACGGCCTCGCGCGAGGCGCGCCGTGACGGCCGTTGCGACATTCCCGGCGATGCGTTCGCGCGGATGGCGGCTTCTCGGCGCGGTCGCCTCGCCGCGAGGCCTTTTCGTGGCGCTGCTTCTCGTGGGCCTCTCGTTCCTCATCGTGCTTCCGGTGCTCGCGCTTATCCTCGGCTCCTTCCTGCCGACGCCGCCGCGCGCGCTCCATATCGATTGGTCGGGTCTGACGCTTGCCAATTATCGCGGAATTCTCGCAGGCGGCGGTTTCCTCGCGCTTTTGCGTGTCACGCTCGCCGCCGCCGTGATCGGCACGGCCGGAGCCCTCGTCATCGGCTCTAGCCTCGCCTGGCTCGCGATCCGCACCGATGTTCCGGGACGATCGCTCCTCGAGAACATAGCCATTCTGCCGATGTTCGTGCCCCCGCTCGTCGGCGCCTTCGCTTGGGACATCCTCGCCTCGCCGAGGAGCGGCATCATCAACATCGGGTTGCGCGCGCTCGGCATCGAGGGCGGCGTCAACATCTACAGCCTCGGCGGCATCGGCTTCGTGTTCGCCATCTATTACGCACCCTACGTGCACCTCTTCGTCGCCGCGGCGCTGCGCAACATCGATCCGGTGCATGAGGAAGCAGCCTCGATGTGCGGAGCCTCGCGTTGGCGCGGCCTTTGGCAAATCACCTTGCCGCTTATCGCGCCCGCGCTCCTGTCATCGGGGCTTCTCGTTTTCGTCCTGCTGATCGAGCTCTTCTCCATCCCGGCGATCCTTGGCGAGCCGGGAAGCCTTCATTTCATTTCGGTTCGCATCTGGGAGATGGTCGGCTTCGCTCCGCCCAAGGTCAATCAAGCCTCCGCGCTCGGCGTGCTGATGCTCGTGATCACGGTCTCGCTCGTCCTCGTCCAATACCGCGTGCTCGGCAAAAGGAGCTTCGTTACCGTGAGCGGAAAGGGGTTGCGCCCCGATCTGGTCGCGCTCGGCGCGGCGCGCCGGCCGCTTGCTCTTTTGGGCTTCGGCTACATCCTCTTCGTCGTGCTCATGCCCTACGCGGCGCTCCTGTTCATCGCGCTTCGCAAGAACCTCTTCTACGCGACGCTGGCCGCACTCGCGGACCCCGCGCAGCTGTCGCTCGATCCCTTCGTGCTCGCCTTCGGCGATCCGGTGGTGCGAGCGTCGTTTTTAAATTCTCTCCTCGTCTCGCTCGGCACCGTCGCGATTGGCAGCGTCCTCTACTTCACCATCGCCTATGTGGTGCAGCGCACGAGGCTCAAGGGACGCCGCGCGCTCGATCTCGTCGCGATCCTTCCCATCGCCATTCCCGGCCTGATCATCGGGCTTGGGTATCTGTGGACATGGATCAGCCTGCCGATCGGCATCTACGGCACCTTGTGGATCATCATTCTCGCTTACGTCTCCCAATTCTCTCCGCAAGGGGTGCGCGCCATCTCCGGCTCGCTCGTTCAGATCGATCCCGAGCTCGAGGAAAGCTCGCGGCTCTGCGGCGCCGGGCTCTTCCACACCTTGCGCCGCATCGTCATTCCGCTCGCCTGGCCCGGCATCCTTTCCGGCATGATCCTCTTGCTGATCCTGTCGTTTCGCGAGCTTGCGACCGCGCTCTTCCTCTACACCTCGACCACGCAGGTTTTTTCGCTCACCATGTTCGACTTCTGGCTACGCGGCTCGACGAATCTCGTCGCGGTGATGGCGCTTGTGCAGACGCTCGTGCTCGCGCTCCTCGTGCTGCTCGCGCGGCGCATCCGGCGCGAGCGCACCCCATTCCTCACCTGAAAGACGGTCATGAGCACGATGACGAAAGATGTAGTCGAACACGAGGCGCCCCATCTTTTCATTGGCGGGGAATGGAGCGCTCCGCATTCCGGCCGGGCCATCGCCTCCATCGATCCCTCGACCGAGAAGGTCTGGGCACATGTGGCGGAAGCCGACGAGACGGATGTGGACCGCGCGGTTGGCGCGGCGCGCGCCGCCTTACGCGGACCCTGGACCACGAACGTCACCGCGAGCCGACGCGGCGCCCTGCTCTTGAAGCTCGCCGAGCTCATGCGGCGCGACGCGAAGGCGCTCGCGATGCTCGAGAGCCGCGACAACGGCAAGCCGCTGCGCGAGACGCAAGGCGAAGTGCAGCGGGCCGCCGATTGGATCACCTTCTTCGCCGGCGCCGCCGACAAGATCAACGGCGAGCAGATTCCCTTTCGGCCTGACGCGCTCGCCTATACGCGTCGCGAGCCGGTCGGTGTCGTCGGTGCCATCCTGCCTTGGAACTCGCCCATCTCGCTCTACTCCTGGAAGCTGGGCCCGGCGCTTGCCGCCGGTAACACCGTGGTGCTCAAGCCGGCCGAGCAGACGCCGGTGTCGGCGCTTGCACTCGGCAAGCTCATCGAGGAAGCCGGTTTTCCGGCAGGCGTCGTCAACATCGTGCCGGGCTTCGGGCCGATCGCCGGCGCGGCGCTCGTCGCGCATCCCAGCGTCGACAAGATTTCCTTCACCGGAGAGCACCGCACCGCCCAGGAGATCATGCGCGGCGCGAGCGTCAATCTGAAGCGCTGCTCCTTCGAATGCGGCGGCAAATCACCCCACATCCTCTTCGCCGACGCCGACCTCGACAAGGCGCTCGTGGTGGCAACCCATGGCGCCTTCCGCTCGACCGGACAATCTTGCTCGCTGGGCTCGCGCCTCTTCGCGCAGCGCTCCATCTATGATGCCGTCGTCGAGCGCATGGCCGAGCGGGCACGCCGCATCCGCGTCGGCCTGCCGCTCGATGCCAAGACCCATATCGGCCCGCAAAGCTCGGCCGAGCAGCTCGCCAAGACGAAAGCCTATATCGCGCTCGGCCGCGAGCAAGGCGCGCGGCTCGTCACCGGCGGCGGTCGCCCCGCCGGCCTCGAGCGCGGCTACTTCATCGAGCCCACCGTATTCGCCGATGTCGATAATCGCTCGCGCCTGGCGCAAGAGGAGGTTTTCGGACCGGTGCTCGCCATCATCCCTTTCGACACCGAGGAGGAGGTGATCGCTCTTGCAAACGACGTGCCCTATGGCCTCGTCGCCGGATTGTGGACGCAGGATATCGGCCGGGGACATCGCGTCGCGGCGCAAATCCAGGCCGGGCTCGTCTCGATCAACACTTACCGCCCCGTGCATTGGATGCTTCCCTACGGCGGCTACAAGCTGAGCGGGCTCGGCCGCGAAAACGGCCTCGCGGCGCTCGAGGAATATACGGAGATCAAGACCGTGGTGGTCGAGCTCGCGACCGGCGCGCCAGCCGATCCCTTCGCGGACTGAGCACCGGGATGGGCACAAGAAGCGACGGCAAGGATGTGACCACGCGATTGCGCGAAGCGATCACCCGCGGGCGCTTCCAGCCGAGCGAGAGATTGATCGAGACGGAGCTTGCCGCCTCGCTGGCGACGAACCGCACGAATGTGCGCACGGCGCTCGCCCAGCTCGAGCAGGAAGGGCTCGTCGTGCGCGAAGCCAATCGGGGCGCGCGCGTGCGGCTCGTGAGCCATGAAGACGCGATCGAGATCACGCAGGCGCGCGGCGCCTTGGAAGCCTTCGTCGCGGGGCTCGCCGCCGCCCGCGCCAAACGCTCGGATCATGCGCGCCTTCGCGCCTTGGTCGAGGAGATGCGCGCTGCGGTCGAGACGGGCGACCTTATCGCCTATTCGAAGATCAACGGGCTCCTGCACGCCGAGATCCTCCGCATCGCCAGGCACCGGACGACCGCGAAGCTTCTCGCCAATCTCAATTCGCAGGTGGTGCGCTTTCAATATCGCTCGATCCTCCTGCCCGGGCGCTCGCGCCGATCGCTGGGCGAGCATGAGGAGATCATCGCGGCGATCTGCGCCGGTGATGTCGAAGCGGCGGAGCGCGCCATGGGAGCGCATTTGCGCGCCGCCGCCGAAGCGCTGCGCGACGTGATCAAAGCCTCGCTCGAGCCACACGAAACCTTGGAGTGATGGAAAACGAAATGCAGCATCCTTCAACCGCGAAGCCGCGCCGGGTGATCGTCGACGATCCGGTCGCGCTTCAGGTGATCTGGACCCGCCTCATCGCGATTGCGGATGAGGCCGCCGCCACCTTGAGGCGAACTTCCTTCTCGCCGATCGTGCGCGAATCGAATGATTTCTCCTGTGTCCTCTTCGACGCCGAGGGCAATGCCATCGCGGAGAACACCATCGGCATCCCCTCCTTCAACATGACCTTGTCGCGCACGCTCGCGCATTTCCTTTCCGTGCGCCCCGCGGCCGAATGGTGCGACGGGGACGTGGGCATTTGCAACGATCCCTGGCTGACCTCGGGCCACCTCCCGGACATCACCATATTGGCGCCGGTCTTTCACGACGGGCGGCTCGTCGGCTGGACGGGCAGCATCGCGCATATGGCCGATATCGGCGGCACGCTGTGGTCGGCCGACACGCGCGAGGTGTTCGAGGAAGGCATCCTCATCCCGCCCTTGCTCTACATGCGCGAAGGGCGCCTCAACCGCGATTTGCAGGCGATCATCCGCGCCAATGTCCGCTTGCCGGAGGAGGTGCTCGGCGACATCGCGGCCCAGATCGCCGCCGGAGAGACGGCGGCGCGCGGCTTGCGCGATCTCGTCGGGCGCGAGGGCGATCGATGATCTTACGCCGATCTCGCGCGAGATCCGCGCACGCACCGAGCGCAACATGCGCGACGCCATCGCCGCGATGCCGGACGGCGTCTATCGCGCCGCGCTCGATCTCGACGGCACCGGCGAGGAGGAGGTGCATCTCGAAGTCACGATCGAGATTCGGGGCGAGGAGATGTTCCTCGACTACGCCGGCACGTCGCCCCGAGGTCGGGCGCGCCCTCAACACGGTGATGAACTACACCGAGGCCTATTCCTGCTACCCGTTGAAATGCGCGCTCGATCCGGGAACGCCGCGCAACGAGGGCACTTACCGCATGATCACGTCAAGGCGCCCGAGGGCTCGATCCTCAACCCGCGCTTCCCTGCGCCCGTGCATGCCCGCCAGCTCGTCGGCCATTGCCTCGCGGCCGTCGTCTACAAGGCGCTCTCGCCCATCCTCGGCGAGCGCATCATTGCCGAATCCGGAAGCGCGCCGACCTTGCGCGTCATCGTCTCCGGCTACCGCGAGGATGAGCGGCGCTACACCTCGATCCTGTTCATCAACGGCGGCATGGGCGCGCGCTCGATGTCGGACGGCTTGTCGGCGACCTGCTTTCCCTCGAATGTCGTGTGCGGCTCGATGGAGATGATCGAGGCGCAATCGCCGCTGCGCATCTGGCGAAAGGAGCTGGCGCCCGATTCGGGCGGCCCCGGGCGCTTCCGCGGCGGCCTTGGGCAGGATGTCGAGATCGAGCTCACCGGCACGCAAGCCTGGGACGCTCTCCCTCCTCGTCGAGCGCGTGCGCCATCCCGCGCTCGGCGTGCTCGGCGGCCACGCAGGCGCGCCCTCGCGCGTCCAATGGAACGGCAAGGAGAGCGGCTTTCCGCTCAAGGGCAACAGCCGGATCGAGCCGCGGCGACCGGCTCGTCGTTCGCTATCCCGGCGGCGGCGGTTACGGCGATCCGCGCGAGCGCGATCGCGAAGCGGTGCGCGAGGATGCCGCGACCGGCCTCGTCTCCGCGCGCGCCGCGAAGGAGATCTACGGCCTATGACACGCTATCTCGCGGGCGCCGATGTCGGCGGCACCTTCACCGACCTCGCGCTCTATGACGCGCAGCCGCGCACGCTCACGCTCAACAAGCTCCTCACCACGCCGGACGATCCGCGCCGCGCCATCCTCGAGGGGCTTGCGCGCGATGTCGGCACGGGCCGAGCAAGTCGTGCACGGCACGACGCTCGTCACCAACGCGCTGATCGAGCGGCGCGGCGCGCCCGGTCGGCCTGCATCACCACGCGAAGGCTATCGCGATGTTCTCGAGATCGGCACGGAGCTTCGCTACGACACCTTCGATCTTCAGCTCGAGCGCCCCGACCCCGCTGGTCGCGCGCCCGCTGCGGAAAACGGTGAGCGAGCGCATCGGCGCGCAGGGCGAGATCGTCCTGCCGCTCGACGAAGACGGCGTGCGCGCCGCGGCCGCGAACTCGTCGAAGCGGGCGTGCGCTCGCTCGCCATCGCCTTCTTCAACAGCTACCGCAACCCGGCTCATGAGGCTCGCCGCCAAGGCGATCGTGCAAGCGATCCTCCCCGGCATCGCGGTCTGCACCTCGGCGGAGATCGCGCCCGAGATCCGCGAATACGAGCGCTTCTCGACCGCGGTCGCCAACGCCTATGTCGCGCCGATCGCGCAACAGCTATCTGCGTCGAGCTCGAGCGACTCGCTCGGCGTGCCGCTCTTCGTCATGCTCTCCGACGGCGGCATCACCACGGCGCGCGCCGCCAGCGAGCAGCCGATCGCGCTCGTGGAATCCGGCCCCGCCGCCGGCGCGATGGGCGCGGCGTTCCTCGCGCGCCAGGCCGGCTGGGACGACGTGATCGCCTTCGACATGGGCGGCACGACCGCGAAGCTCAGCCTGATCCACGACGGACAGCCCGCATCGCACGCACGAGCTCGAGGCGGCGCGCCTGCAGCCGCTTCAAGAAGGGCAGCGGCCTGCCGCTTCGTCTTCCGGTGATCGAGCTGATCGAGATCGGCGCGGGCGGCGGCAGCATCGCGGCGCCTGACGCGCTCGGCCTCTTGCGCGTGGGTCCGCGCAGCGCCGGCGCGGTTCCCGGCCCCGCCTGCTACGCGCAGGCGGCGAGGACGCCGACCGTGACCGACGCCGACCTCGTTCGCGGCTATCTTTCGCCCGAACGCTTCCTCGGCGGCCGCATGCGGCTCGACCGCGGACGCGGGCGCGAGCGGCGCTCGCCCGGCTCGGCGGCAAGCTCGGCCTTGGTCTGTGCCGAGACGGCCGCGGGGATCGCGCAGCGTCGTCGACAACAACATGGCGACGGCCGCACGCGTGCATATCGCCGAAGCCGGCACCGACCCCAACCGCTACCGCATGGTCGCCTTCGGCGGCGCCGGGCCGGTGCATGCCTACGCGCTCGCGCGGCTCCTGAACCTCGACGAGGTGATCTTCCCGCGCGGCGCCGGCGTCGCCTCCGCCATCGGCATGCTGGTCGCGCCGCGCAGCGTCGAATTCACGCGAAGCCTCATCGCCGCGCTTGACGCGCTCGATTGGCCGCTCGTCGAGGAGATCATCGCCGAGCTCGACGCGAGAGCCCGCGACAGTTCTGCGCGAAGGCGGCATTGCCGACCAGGCCATCACCGCCGAGCTCTCCGCCGACATGCGCTATGCCGGCCAGGGCTTCGAGGTGAATGTGCCGCTCGACGAGAAGGCGCTCCGGCGCCATGACGGGGTCGCCCTCCAGCATGCCTTCGATGCGCGCTACGAAGAGCGGTTCGGCCGCAATCTCGGCGCGGTCGCCGGTCGAGGTCGTCTCCTGGCGCGTGCGCCTTGTCGCGCCGCCCTCGGTCGCCGAGATTCGTTTCCCGGAACGCACGAGCTGCGCCATCGCAGGCGACGCGCTCATCGAGCACCGCAAAGCGTATTTCGCCGAGCTTGACGGTTTCGTCGACACGCCGGTCTACGTCCGCGCCCGTCTCGCGCCCGGCACGAAGATCGCGGGCCCAGCCTTGATCGAGGAAGCGGAATCCACCTCCGTCATCGGGCCGAAGGCCAATGTCGAGGTCGATCGCTTCGGCAATCTCATCATGCGGCTCGAGGATGTCGCGGGACGCGCGAAGGCGAAGGAAGGCTTACCCGAAAAGGAAAAGCGATGATCATGTTGAAAACGAGGGGCGCCCGCCCCGAAGCGAGAGCGAAGATCGGCGCGGCGATCGCGTTCGCGGTCATGCTCCCTCTTCTCGCTGGCGCTCCGGCTCGCGCTCAGAGCCCTCTCGTCGAGGGTGAGACGATCGCCACGCCCGAGCTCGTGAAAGCCGCCTGCGCCGAAGGCCAGGTGGTCTTCTACACCGCGCAAAGCGATGCCGATGAGCGCGTCATCATCGCGCCCTTCGTGCAGCAATTCCCTTGCGTCAACGTCTCCGTCATCAGCGCGGTAACCGGGCGGCTTTACGAGCGCATCGCGACGGAAGCGACGGCCGGGAAAACGCAGGGCGATGTCGCGATCGTCACCGACGAGGCGCTGACGCAGCAATTGATCGACGCGAAGCTCGCCCGGCCGTGGACGCCGCCGATGAGCGCGAATTACCCCGCGAACGCCAAGGGTGAAGGCTGGTGGTACGCGGCTTCGGGCTCGCTGATGTATCCCTTCTTCAATACGGGCCTCGTCAAAGTGGCCGAGGCGCCGAAGAGCTGGAAGGATGTGCTCGATCCGAGATGGAAGGGGAAGATCGCGAGCTCGCCGATCTCGATCGGCGGCACAGCCTGGCTGCAATACGCCTTTTTGCTCGATCATTTCGGCGCGGATTATCTCAAAAGCTTCGTGGCGCAAGGCCCGAAGCTCTTCACCGCCTATAACCCCGCCGTGCTCGCGGTCGCCCGCGGCGAAGAGCTCATCGGAGTTGGCGCGGCGGTGAATGAATATCCGGCGCGCGTCGGCCAGGGCGCGCCCTTGAAGCCTGTCTACCCGCCCGAAGGCCTGCCTTATACCAATTACCCGATGATCCAGCTCGCAGGCGCGCCACACCCGCATGCGGGTGAGCTCTTCGGCAATTGGTATCTCTCGAAGCTCGGCCAATCCCAGCTCGTGAAGGTGCGCGGCGCCTATTCGGTGCGCGCCGATGTCGCGCCCGCGCCCGGAAATCCGCCGCTTGCCGAGACGAAGCCATGGAACCCCGGCCACGACGCGATCATCAAGCGGCATGATGAAGTGATCGAGGAGGTCACGAGGATTTTCGAAGGGCGCTAAGGCCTCGTGCTCGCCGGGTTTTGTTCAGGGGTGGGATTGGAAGGGCAAACCACGTCATCCTGCGGGCGTAAACTCAAATTTGACAAATGTAAAATTATATTTTACAAAACGAATGGTATGAAATGATCATAAGCTTTCGGCACAAGCAATTGCAGGCCCTATTCGAGGAAGACAAAAGCAGAGGCCTCAACGCCGAGCAAACCCGCAAGCTGAAGCAAATTTTGGCTTTGCTCAATGTAGCCGAGACTATCAGTGACATGGACTACCATACGTTTCGGCTTCATCCACTGAAGGGAAATCTCAAGAACTGGTGGGCGGTGACCGTACGGGCCAACTGGCGTGTGATCTTTCGCTTCGAGGATGGCAAGGCTTTTGACCTGGACCTCGTGGATTATCATTGAAGAAAGGGGATCTAGATGCTCACCATGAAGAACCCTCCACACCCTGGCGAGATGATCGGCGACAGCCTCGATGAAATGGGCGTGACGATCGTGGAGGCGGCAAAAGCGCTCGGCGTGAGTCGTCAGCAGCTCCACAATGTGATTGCGGGCCGCAGTGCGATCGTACCGGAGATGGCTTACCGACTTGAGAGGGCGCTCGGCAGCACCGCCGACGCTTGGCTTCGTATGCAAGCCTCGCATGACTTGGCGCGAATCCGCGCGCGCGGCGCCAGCATCAAGGTCGGCAAGCTGAGGCGGAAGGCGGCTTAAGTAGCGCCCTAACTGGAGTCGCTTCGCTCATGAGTCCGATCTCTCCGTAAACGGGAGAGATGAGGCGCTGCCGAATCGCGCGAGCCTCTTCACGAAGCCGCGTGCGCCGTCTTTCCGTTGGCAAAGCCGGCATGGACCTCGCGAAAAGCTGAAAGCGCGCGCTCGACCTCGCCGTCTCCGATATGGCGATGCGTAAGAAGACGAAGGCGCTTGGGCTTCGTCGGGCCGACCAGGATGCCGCGTGATTTGAGCGCCGCGGCCCAGTCGGAAGACAAGCGCGCGTGTCGTGCGAGGTCCACGTTGACGATATTGGTCTCGACCTCCCGCGGATCGGAAAAGCTGGCGTCGAGCGCCGCAAGCCCGCTCGCCAATTCCTTGGCGCGGCGGTGATCCTCGGCGAGACGCCCGATCATCTCCTCGAGCGCCACGATGCCGGCCGCGGCGACGACGCCCGCCTGACGCAGATTGCCGCCGACCATGCGGCGAAAGGCGCGGGCGCGCTCGATGAAGGCAGCCGAGCCGCAAAGCAGCGAGCCGACGGGGGCGCTCAAGCCTTTCGAGACGCAAAAACCGACTGAATCGCCGAAGGAGGCGACCCGGCTCGCGGGCACGCCGAGCGCGTGGGCCGCGTTGAAGAGCCGGGCCCCATCGATATGCACTGGAACGCCACGCTCGCGCGCGAGCTTCTGCACCCCCGCCATATGCTCGAGCGACGGCACGGTGCCGCCGGCATCGTTGTGGCTCGTCTCGATCGCGACAAGGCCGGTCGCCAAACGATTATGCGCGAGGCCTGAGTTCAGCGCCTCGCGTAACGCCTCGATATCGATGGCGCCGCGCGGCGCCGGAAGCTCCCGATGAAAGAGGCTCGCGAGGCCGGCGACGCCGCCCATCTCGGTACGCGAGATGTGGCTGCCCGCGCTCACCAGAACCTCGACGCCCCTGCCCGTATGCGCCAAGAGCGCCACGAGATTGGCCATCGTGCCGCTCGGCACGAAGAGCCCGGCCTCCTTGCAGGTGCTCTCGGCGCCGAGCGCCTCGAGCCGCCGCACCGTTGGATCACCATCACGCGAATCATCGCCGAGCGGGGCGCTCGCCATCGCTTCACGCATGCGCTCGGTCGGCAAGGTCACCGTATCGCTGCGAAGATCGATGGGGCTCAAGGTCATGGCGGGGCTCCGGGGTCAGAGAAGCGAGGCTTCGTAGCGGCGCAAAAGCCTATAGACGAGCGTGAGCGGCACGAGCGTGATGACGATGAGGAGCGATGCGGCGGCGACCGCCGTGCCCGCGCCCGTGCCTTCGAGCGCCTGGAACATGACGACGGTGAGCGTTTGCCATTCCCCGCTGTAGAGCACCACCGTGGCGCTGAGCTCCGATGACACCGTCACCCAGGTGAGCACCATGCCACCGATGATGCCGCCGAGCATCAAGGGCACGGTGAGGCGAGCGAAGGTCATCACCGGCGAGACGCCGAGGTTGATCGAGGCCTCCTCGAGGCTCGGATCGATCTGATGCAAGATGCTTGCCGAGGAGCGCACGCTGAACGGCAATTTACGCACCACATAGGCGATGACCATGATGAGCCAGCCTCCCGTGAGCACCAGCAAGCCTGAGTTGAACGAGATGATCAAGCCGATGCCGAGCACCGTTCCCGCGACCGCGAAAGGCATGGTTGAGACGATCTCGAGGACATTCGTGAGCGCGGAGCGAAAGCGGGTGATGGCATAACCGATCGGCACGCCGATCAGCGCCGCAATGATGGCCGCGAGCCCCGAAAGCATCAAGGTATTCTCGAGCGGGCGGGCCGAGCGGCCGAGAAGATCGGCGAAATTATCGAGGCTGAAGCCTCCCTGCAGCACCGGGCCGCGGAACTTCATGAAGGAAAGCACGACAACCGCGAAGAAAGGCAGGAGCGAGGAGAGGATCAGGGCCCAGCAGGCGGCGCTCGCGAGGAGGCGGGGCACGCGCCTAATCTCGATGAGCGGCGGGCTTCGCCGCGCGCCGGTGGCGAAGCGGCGGCGCGCGAGATAGCGGCGCTGGACGAGAAGCACGAGCGCCGTCGAGACGATGAGCAGCACGCCGAGCACGCCCGCCGATGATGGGTTCTGATCGGTCTCGCCGACGAAAAGCTTGAAGGCTTCGACGGAGAGGATGGGTTTGTCCTCGGCGAGCACGATCGGCACGCCGAAATTCTCGAGCGTCTCGATGAAGACGAGAAGCGCGCCCGAGAGCACCGAGGGAATGACGATCGGCAAGATCACGCTCCAGAAGCCGCGCCAGCGCGAAGCGCCGAGATTGCGGCTCGCCTCCTCGACCGAGACGTCGATCGCCTTGAGGCCCGCGAGCGTCGGCAAGAGGACGTAGGGATAAAGCGTGAGCGTGTAGACCGCGACGATGCCCGGAGCGCCATAGATCGAGCCGAACGGGATGCCGAGATCGCGCAAGGCCTGGGTCGCGAACCCCGCGCGCCCGAGCATGAGCAAGAGCGCATAGGCGCTGACGAAGCTCGGCAGCACGAGCGGCAGAACGACGAGGGTGAGAAGCGCCGATTTGCCGGAAATCGGCAAGCGCGCGAGCGCGAAGGCGAGCGGCACGGCGAGAAGCACCGTGAACAGCGTCGCGAGCGCGCCGATCCCAAGGCTGTTCGCGACGCTTTGCTGATAGAAGCCGCTGCCCAGAATCTTGGCGTAATTCGCGAGGGTGAAATGCGCGCCCTTCGGGTCGACGAAGCTCGCGCCGAAGATGCGCGACAAGGGGTAGAGGAAGAACACGCAGAGCAGCGCGAGCCCCAGCACGGTGATGAGGAGCGGGAAGCGCTGGCGCGGGGCCACGAGGATGGTCATGAGGCTCTATTGCTCATCTCGAAAACCGGCACGCGACGTGCGAGGATGGCGCGCCGCGGCCGCTCAGGCAAAGACCATGACGCGGCCGGGATCATAGGCGAAACGCAAGGGATCGCCCGGCTTCAAGCGATGGAGCGGGAGATCGAGCCACGCGGCGCGCAAGGGTGCGCCATGGCTCAGGCTCGCTTCGATGCGGGTGAGGGCGCCAAGAAATTCGAGGCGCGTGAGCTTGGCTGGCACCACGGCCCATCCTTCCGGCGCCGCCTCATTGCCGATGAGCGGGCGCAAGGCTTCGGGCCGCAACGAGAAGGAGAGGGTCGTGCCCTGAGACGCGGCGAGGCGGGGCACCGCGAATTCCGTCTCACCCACCTTGATGCTCGCGCCTTGCGACGTGACCGCGCCTTTCAAAAGGTTGGTCGTGCCCATGAACTCGGCGACGAAGGGCGACGCCGGCCGGCGGTAGATTTCGTCCGGAGCGCCGATCTGCTCGAAGCGGCCTTGGCGCATCACGGCGATGCGATCGGAGATGGCGAGCGCCTCTTCCTGATCGTGGGTCACATAGATCGCGGTGATGCCGAGCGCTTGTTGAAGCTGGCGGATCTCGCCGCGCATCTCGACTCGCAATTGCGCATCGAGATTGGAGAGAGGCTCGTCGAGCAACAGCACCTCGGGCTCGATGACGAGGGCTCTGGCGATGGCAACGCGCTGCAACTGGCCGCCCGAGAGCTGATGCGGCCAGCGATCCCCATGCTCGGCGAGCTTCACGAGCGCAAGCGCGCGCGCCACGCGCTCGGCGATCTTCGGCGACGCGACCTTTCTCGCGCGCAAGCCATAGGCGACATTGTCGGCGACCTTGAGGTTCGGGAAGATCGCGTAATTTTGGAAAACCATGCCGGTGTTGCGTCGATGCGCCGGCAGCGTGTCGATCCGCCGCTCGCCGAAACGGATCTCGCCCGTTTCGAGCTCGGCAAAACCCGCGACCATGCGCAAAAGCGTGGTCTTGCCGCAGCCCGATGGGCCGAGCAGCGTGAAGAACTCCCCATCCGCAATGGTGATCGAGATGTCATGGACAGCGCGAACCGAGCCGAACGATCGGTTCACGCCATGAAGCGTGATATTGGCCAAGATGGAGCCGCCTTGAAGTTCAGCGGGTTGCTTTGCGCGTTTCAGCGGGTTTCCTGGATGAGGTCCTTGAGCTTCTCCAAGGTCTCGGAGCGCTTTTCGGTCCAGCCGCTTTCGTCATAGGGGAGGATCTTGAGGCTCGACAAGGCCGGCATGCCGCCGGGCAGCTTGGAAAGATCCAGGTCCTGGCGGGCCGGGCGGCGAAAAGTCGCCTTGAGCATCAGCTCGCAAATGTCCTTGCGGTTGATGTAATCGACGAATTTCTTGGCGGCCTCGGGATTGCGATCGCCCTTGATGATGGCGACGCCTTCCATCAATGCGAGCGTGCCGTCCGCGGGATAGATGTTCTTCACCGGCGCCCCGTTGCTCGCCCAGAGATCGCCCGCGTATTCAAGCGAGATGCCGAGCGCATATTCGCCGGTACCGACACCTTGGAACACCTGCGTCGAGCGGTTAAGAATTCTTGGTGTTGGCGAAGAGCTCCTTGAGCTTCGCCCAACCGGCGTCCCCTCCGCCCCAATGGTCGATGAGAAGCGTCGCGTTCGTATAGGCGGAGCCCGAATTCGCCGGATCGGTGAAGGAGATCTTGCCCTTGTATTTCGGGTCGAGAAGATCGGCCCAAGTCTTCGGCCCCTGACCCTCTGGGATAAGCTTGGTATTCTGCGTCACCACCAGGAGATGCACATTGGTGCCGGTCCATAGATTGTCGGGGTCGAGGAATTCGGGAGGGATCGCCGAGATCTCCGAGGATTTATACGGCGCGAAATAAGCCTTGTTGGTCTGCAGGAGCGAGCGGCTCACCCCCCAGATGATGTCGCCTTGCGGGTTGTCCTTCTCGGCCTGGATTCGCTTCATCAGGACGCCCGAGCCCGTCGACACGGTCTCGACCTGGATGCCCGTCTCCTTGGTGAAGGCGTTGAAGACGAGATCGTTGAGCGTCGAGTTGTTCGCCGAGTAGATGACGAGCTTCTGCTGAGCCTCGGCACCGCCCGAGGCGCCAAAAAGGAAGGCGCCAGCCGCGAGCACCGCAAGGCCGAGGCCGCGGAGCCTCTTGCCCGACGCGAAAGAGCCAAAGCCCGGGGCGGCCCGTTTCGCCTTCTCGTCAAAGCGCTCTGAGGTCATTTTTTTCCTCTCCCTGGTCGCGCCGACCGGCGCGAAAGCATCGTCTCGCCAACGCTCGCCGGCGAGGCTCGCCCGCTTCCCGAGGCTGATGATTGTCGGTATACAAACCCATACTCATGGCCTGTCAACGTCCAGGCCGCAGATAGCGGTGCGATAGCATGAAGCGGCTTGCCATTCTCGACGATTATCAAAATGCCGCGCTCTCCATGGCGGATTGGGCGAGCCTGAAACCCGAGGTCGCGATCGATGTGCTCAATACGCCTTTGCGCGGCATCGATGCCGCCGCGGCAAGGCTCAAGGATTATGAGATCCTCATCGCCATGCGCGAGCGCACGCCTTTCCCACGGGGGCTGCTCGAGCACCTGCCGAAGCTTAAGCTCCTCGTCACCACCGGCATGCGCAACGCCTCGATCGATGTGAAGGCGGCGGCCGATCGCGGCGTCATCGTTTGCGGCACCGGCATGCTCCCCCACCCGACTGCCGAGCTGACCTTGGGACTCATTTTGTCGCTCGCTCGCCACATCCCTTACGAGCATCAAGGGATGCGTGAAGGCGCTTGGCAAAGGACGCTCGGCATGAGCCTCAACGGGCGCAAGCTCGGCGTCGTCGGGCTCGGCAAGCTCGGCAGCGAGGTGGCGCGCCTTTGCCAAGCGCTGCACATGGAGGTCATCGCCTGGAGCCCGAATCTCACGGCCGAGCGCGCCGCGAAGGCGGGCGTGGAGCGCGTCGAGAAAGAGGCGCTCTTCGCCAGCGCCGATATCGTCACCGTCCACATGGTGCAGAGCGAGCGCTCGCGCGGCATCGTCGATGCCGCCGCGATCGCCACGATGAAGAAGAGCGCCTTTCTCGTGAACACCTCGCGCGGGCCGCTCGTCGACACGCAAGCCTTGATCAAGGCGCTCACCGCGAGGCGCATCGCGGGCGCGGCGATCGATGTCTATGACGACGAGCCGCTGCCGGCCGAGCACCCGTTGCGCAAGCTCGACAATGTCGTGCTGACGCCGCATCTCGGCTATGTGACTCAAGAGAACTATCGCTTCGCCTACGGCGAGGCGCTCGAGGATGTGAAGGGCTGGCTCGCGGGCAAGCCAGTGCGCGTGCTGCAGGCGGGTTGAGAGGGGCGGGCCGTTGGCCGCCGCGTAACCCGTTTCCGGCGATCCAGCTATTTGACCATGATGTCTTTCGTGAAGCTCGCGTAGCTGCGGGCACCGGAATAAATGCGGTACCCGATTCGATCCGGCCCGGTGTAACCTTGTTGCGATGTGTAAAAGACCCCTCTCATCGGTCCGTCGCAAGGCGAGCCACTCGGCACCGATCGGATCTCGACAGAGCCATGCGCCGGAAACTCGAGCATCATGATGAACGGGGCGGCATCCGGTCTATCACAGTTCCATGACGCGCCCACCCGTTCCTCGACACCGCTCACGACCCTTACGTCCAGCCAGTCGGGGTGTGGGGGGTTTTGACCTTGGACTTCCCGCGGGTCGCTGCCCGATTGTTGGCCCTCCCCTGATGCGTGCCCCGAACGTGCCATTGCGGGGCCTGCGCAAAGGCAAAGCAACATGGTCAAAACGATAGCTCGCATCCGAATTCCCAACCTCACTTCGGGAGCACCACACATGGAGCTCATCCCCAAATTTCGGGGTGGATCGCACGGCCGATGGCTCGCTCAAAATAACTTTTTCGCGACCCAGCGATGAGCTGCGAAATCGGTCTGCTTGGGCAGCATCGCGATGTTAGTCATTTGTGATAGGCTATGCTCACGCCAGCGGGATGAGACCACGATGCTCGGCGCGCACGATCGAAAATGAGCTCTGTGTCCTCGGATCTGGAGAACGGCAAATGGCGCTGAAGAACCCCAAAGGGCGATGCCTGTGCGGCGGCGTGCGTTACGAAGTTCGCGGCGAGCTTCGCTCCGTCGTCGCCTGCCACTGCTCGCAATGCCGGCGCACCAGCGGCAATTTCGTCACCGCCACCAATTGCGGCTTGAAGGACATCGCGTTCGAGAGCGACGACAGCCTTCGCTGGTACCGCTCCTCGGAGAGCGCCGAGCGAGGGTTTTGCTGCGTCTGCGGAAGCAATCTCTTCTGGCGGCCCATCAACGGCGACCATCTCAGCATCATGGCCGGCACGCTCGACACGCCGACGGGCCTGCGGCTCACCAAACACATCTTCGTCGCCGACAAATCGGATTATTACGATCTCAACGACGATGCCGAGAAGCACGCGCAATGGTAGCCGCTGCCCGGTGAGGCGCCAACCCAGTCGTCATGCGCGGGCCTGACCCGCGTATCCACGCCTTCGATGACGACGTGACACAAAGTTGTAAGCATCTTCTGGCATGGCTGCCCTAGTGATTTGGGCCGTGCGGCTTTTCGCTTCGACGGGAGAAGGGGAGCCACGAATGAAACTGACCAAGGCGCTCTATTTCGGCGACTTTGTCGCGGCGCCCTTCGCCATCCTCATGCTCGCCGCGATGGCATTCGCGGGGGCGGGCCATGAGGCCGCCTTACCCTGGCTTCTGGCCTTTCTCGTCGGCCTTGGCGCTTGGACTCTTGTCGAATATGCGGTGCATCGTTGGCTCTACCACCGCGTGCCGTTCTTCGAGAAATTTCACGACGCTCATCACGCCGACCCGGACGGGCTCATCGGCGCACCCTCCTTCCTCGCCATCATCGTGCTTCTCGCGCTGTTCTTCGCGCCCCTTCTCGTGCTGGGCTTCGCCATCGCAAGCGGCTTCGGCAGCGGCACGCTTCTCGGCTATATGCTCTACATGCTGGTGCACCACGCCTCACATCATGTGATGCCGAAACCGGGAAGCGTGCTTTACGCCGCCCGCATCCGCCACATGGCGCATCATTATCATGCCCGGCCCGGTAATTACGGCATCATCACCGCATTTTGGGACCGTGTATTTGCCACTCATGTCGACGGCATCGCGCACGCCCGGCGATCGTGAGCTCCGCGCAATGCGGGTGTCTCGGCAGACGTGCCCAAAAGACCCCTCGCCAAAAAGGCTTCGCCATAAAAAAGCCCTCGCACGGGCGAACCGTTGCGAGGGCCGGCCGCGGCGCAAGTGGGGGGCAAACGCGCCGAGGTTGGGCGCTCTATAACGGGCAGGTCGCGGTGGGGCAATACGCCGGAATCGGAAAACCAGGCTCAAATCCGAGCTTTTTCGTTTCATTTTGCGTTACGGCTCGGATTTTCTCGTGAGGAGTTCCCTTTCCCTGTCGATTTGACGCAGCGCGTGTCATTCGAACGACGCATTCGGCTCCCATGATGCGAGCGAACCGAAAGCGCGGTCCGATCATAAAGAAGCGGGATCACACCGGCGAATTAGACTCCGCCAGGGCCTCAGGCCGTTGTTCCCGCCGCGTCCGCGCATCATCTGGAGGAGGTCATCACCATGACTCTTTACCAAATGTATTTCGTCGACGAGGCCGATCGCATTGCGCTCGGCGAGGATGTGGAGTGCGCCGACGACAGCGCCGCGCTCAGAAGCGCGCGGGCCGCGCTTCGCCACAGGGATTATCCGGCCGTCGAAGTTTGGGATCATGCAAAGCGGGTCGGGCGGGCGAAGCGCTTCGATTGGATCGCACCGGCGGGTCGATCATCCCCGCACCACGCCGCGTCTCCACGCGGTGCGTGATCAGGCGCGCCACGATAACGCGTAAGCGAATACGAGGTAAGCTCGCCGCGCCTTTGCTCAGCGCAGCTCGGCGCCCGCTGCAACAAGCCGCGTTAAGGCGAGCTTGCCTCCTTATCGTAGTGCCACCTCGATCTCCGGCCTCCTTGGTCAAGGAAGCGCGGCCAATCTGTCCAGAATGAGCGCCAAGGCTCGATCCCCGTCAACCTGCGTCAGCACCTCGACGAGCTGTCCGCCGTCGGGATCGATCAAGGTTGCGCCGTCGCGCTCCGACCCATCGGTGACGACCCGAATCGCGAGAGTCTCGGCGCCGAAAAGGCTCGAATTGATGGCGCACAGAATGACGCAAGGATCGTGCATCGGAAACCTTGCTGCGCGAGGCTGCGTCGTGACCCGGGACGTCGCGCTTTTGGCCGAAAGGCGTTCCGCGAGGTTCGAGAGATAGGCTTCGATCAGGGCGTGCGCTGTGCGAGCGATCTTGCCGCCCTTCGCCAGCAGTTCCGCATTCCAGTCGCGGTCGGCGAGCACCTTGCGCGTCACATCGAGCGGGACGAGCGTGACCGGAATGCCGGCCCCCAAAACGATGGCTGCGGCCTCGGGATCGGCCGCGATGTTGAACTCGGCGAACTTCGTGACATTGCCGCCTTCACGGACCGCTCCTCCCATCGCGACGATGCCGGCAAGGCGCGAAGCAGCGTCGGGATTTCTCTCCACGAGGCGCGCGAGGTTCGTGAGCGGCCCGAGCGCGAGGATTTGCAGCGAATGGGCGGGCCGACGCAGGAGCTCATCGGCGAGCCAGGCCGTGGCGTCTGCCGCAAGGGGCTGACGTTCCGGCAAGGCGAGATCGGCACCTCCGAGGCCATCCTCGCCATGGATGGGGGCCGCCTCGATCGCCCCGCGCCGAAGCGCCTCGGCGCAGCCGGCGATCACGGGGATGTCGTCTCGGCCGAGATGGTGGAGGAGTTTCAACGCATTCGTCGTGGTGCGCGAGAGCCCGATGTTGCCTGCGACGGTGGTGACGCCGATGACCTCAAGCTCAGGCGAGGCGCAGACGAGAAAAAGCGCAAGCGCGTCGTCCAATCCGGGATCAGTGTCGATGAGGACGGGAGCGGGCATTTTCTAAAGCCTTGCGATGCGGCTCATGACGCTGTTCTTGCGAGGCGGTCGGCTTCGAACCCGTCCCGCATTTGCTTAGCGACGCGGCAAGCGCGCCTCAAAAATCCTTGGCGAGGCGCAGCCCGTCGTAAACCGCCGCGTGGATATTGCGCGAGGAGACGGCATCGCCGATGCGGTAAAGCGCGAAGCGCCCTTCGGGGTTGTGCGAAAGCGCTTGCGGGCGGTTCGCGATCAGCGCCGCGTGGTCGATCTCGCCGAGATTGCGCGAGAGGGGCTTCAACGCGAAATACACTTCGTCGTTCGGCAAGGTGCCGTGCTCGATCACGATCTGCTCGGTGCGGCGTTCCTCCGGGCGACGGCTGTAATCATTGAAAAGATGGGCGACGAGCCTGTTGCCCTCGCGCGTCACGCGCTCGAGGCGAAGGTTCAAGGTGATCTTCGCGTCGGCGGCCGAAATGGCCTTGAAATAGGCGGGGTAGTTGGTGCCGCCGACCTCCGGCGCGAGCACGCGCTCGGGCGTGACGATCTCGAGCCTCGAACCCGCGCCGACCATGAACTCGGCGGCCGTCATGCCGGGATGTGCGCCATTGTCGTCATAGAGAAGCGCGCTCTCGGCGGGCTTCGTACTGCCCGAGAGGATGTCCCAGCTCGTCGTCACGAGTTCCTCGCCAGCGTCGAGAAACGAGGTGTTCGGGATGCCGCCCGTGGCGACGACCACGATGTCCGGCTCCTCCGCCAGGACGGCGGTTTCGTCGGCATAGAGGTTGAAGCGCAGTTCCACATCGTGCTTGGCGCATTGGTCGAGCCGCCAATCGACGATGCCCATGATCTCGCGCCGGCGCTTGAGCTGCGCCGTCAGGCGCACCTGGCCACCCGCTTCGCTCGCCGCCTCGAAGACCACGACGTGATGCCCGCGCGCGCCGGCGACGCGCGCCGCCTCGAGCCCCGCGGGCCCCGCGCCCACGACCACGACCTTCTTGCGCGGGCCCGAGGAGGGCGAAACCACATGCGGCATCGTGGCCTCGCGTCCCGTGGCGGCGTTGTGAATGCACAAGGCCTCCCCGCCGAAATAGATCCGGTCGATGCAATAGCCCATGCCGACGCAGGGGCGAATTTCATCCTCGCGCCCTTGCGCGACCTTGAGCGCGATATGCGGGTCGGCGATATGGGCGCGCGTCATGCCGACCATGTCGAGCTTGCCGGCCGCGATTGCGTGGCGCGCCGTCGCGACATCCTGGATGCGCGCGGCATGAAACACGGGAAGCCGCGCTTCGCTCCTCACCTCGCCGGCGAAGTCGAGATGCGGCGCCGAGCGCGCGCCCATGCCGGGAATCACATGCGAGAGCGCCTCATCCGTATCGATATGGCCACGGATCACGTTGAGGAAATCGACCTTGCCGGTCTCGGCGAGCCGGCGCGCGATGGTGACGCCTTCCTCGCGGGAAAGCCCACGATCCCAATCCTCGTCGCACACCAATCGGCAGCCGATGATGAAGTCGTCGCCGACGCGCTCGCGCACCCCATCCAGCACCTCGAGCGAGAAGCGCATCCGGTTCTCGATCGAGCCGCCGTAGCCGTCCTCACGGCGATTGGTGGCGGGCGACCAGAACTGATCGAGGAGATGGCCGTACATCTCGAATTCGAGCCCGTCGAGCCCGGCCGCCTTGCAGCGCTCCGCCGCGTCGGCATAGTCGCGGCGGATGCGCGCAAGATCGAAATCCTCGGCCGCCTTCGGGAAGGCGCGATGCGCCGGCTCGCGAATGGGCGAAGGGGCAAGGACCGGCAGCCAATCCTCCTTGCTCCAACTCGTGCGTCGCCCGAGATGGGTGATCTGGATCATGACCGCCGCGCCCTCTTCATGGACGTCGTCGGCTAGCTCTCCAAGCCAGCGTACCACCTCGTCCCGGTAGAGGAGGATGTTGCCGAACGCCGGCGGGCTATCGGGCGCAACGATCGCCGAGCCGCCAATCATGGTGAGCGCGATGCCGCCCTTCGCCTTCTCGCGGTGATAAAGCCGGTAGCGCGCCTTCGGCATCCCATCCTCGGTATAGGCCGGCTCATGGGCCGTGGACATGATCCGGTTGCGCAGGACGAGGTGCTTGAGTTGGAAGGGTGTCATCAGCGGATCGGATGCGGTCATCGGTCAACCCCTCGGCGCGAAGGCGGTCGCGGCAAAACGCGGATAGACCTCGGCGATCTCGCCGCGGATGGGGCCGCGAATCAAGGCGAGCGTCTCGGGATCGGGCGACGGCGTTCGCGGCACCGTCTCGTGCCGCTCGAAGGCAAAGCCCGTGTTTTCGAGAACCTCCTCGACGGAGTGGCCGGGATGCACGCTTCTGAGACGAAAGCGATGACGGACGCGGTCGTAGTCGAAGAGCGCCAAATTGGTCAAAAGCGCGTGCGGCCCGCCCGGCCGGTAGATTCCCTTCTCGCTCTTTCCCGGTGCGCTGATGAAATCCACCTTTTCCACGAGAACGCGCCGCGTGTGCTCCTCGCGAAAAAGGATGACGCGCGGCACCAGGAAGTAAAGATAGGCCGAGCCGAACGAGCCCGGCCAGCGAACCTCCGTCGAAGGGTAGGCGCCGGTGCCCACGAGGTTGACGTTCCCTTCGCCATCGATTTGCCCGCCGCCGAGGAAGAAGGCGTCGACCCGCCCTTGCGCGGCGCAATCGAAAAGCTCGACACCGCCATCGGTGAAGAAATTGTTGCGCGTCGAGCCGAGCACGGAGACGCGCAAAGCGCCTCCCGAACGCGCGCGCTGCAAAAGCGCCGCTGCGCCCGGAATGGGTGAAGCGGCGCCGACCGCCACATGCCGACAGCCGGCAAGCAGGCCTGCAATTGTGAAGATCAGCAATTCCTGGCGCGTGGGCGCGGCCGTCTCGGAGACGAGCGCGGCGCTCATTCCGCCGCCATCGCAGGCGCGTCGAGCCAGCGCGCGAGCACCTCGGCGAACCCCTCTTCGGTCTTGGCGAGCATCGCATAGCGGCGCAGGAAGGCTTCATCCTCTGCATAGGTATTCCAAAGGCCGAGCGGCCAGGCGCCCGACTTCGCCTCGACGACGGCTGAGACATAGAGCGCCGGAATGACGCCTGCCGTGAGGCGCTCGTCCTCGAAGAGGCTCGCCTCGCTGATCTCCTCCACGGTGACGAAGCTTTGCCTTGCCGCCTGCGCCATGGTCATGAGTTCGCGGCGCCGCCCGATGAAGACGTTCCCCTCGCGATCGGCGAGCGGGGCGTGGAACAGCGCGATGTCGGGCTTGATCGCGGGAAGCGCGACGATGCGGTCGCCGTCCTCGAAGGGGTTCTCGATGACCTTCCAATCCTTGCGATACGTGAGGAGATCGCTTCCCAGAATGCCGCGCAGCGGCATGAAGGGGATGCCTTTGACGGCGGCTTGAAGAGCCGCGTGGATCGCGGGGCAAGTCGCGTCCTTGAGCGTAATCTTGCCGCGACGCACCGCCTCGACGAAGCGCGGGGCTGGCCCAAATTCGCCGAGCGTCACCGCCGAGGTCTCGATGATGTCGACCGCGCCCGCGCCGATCAGCAATTCGGCCTGAAGCCCGCTTACCGGAACGCAGACGAGATGGAGATGCTTCACCCCACGCCGGATGAGGGCGCGCGTCGCCGCCATGGCCGGGCCCGAATAATCGGGCGGCACCGCGAGCTTGGCGCCATCGGGGATGGAGGCGGCGAGATCGTCCAGATCGCGGATCTGATCCTGGCTCATGGCAACCTCTCCAGCGCATGTGACCTGAAGCGCGACCCGAAGCGATGTACCCCTTCGGCGGTCGAAATCACTGGCATCCTTCATATATCGGGCGCGGGCTCATCGCAAAAAGATATAGGGCCTGCCATGAACGCGCTCGCCCGGGTCGCGGGGTGGCGGGCATGGCTCCGATCAAGAAACCACTGTCTTCATCCAGCCGAGACCTTCGGCCGTGGTCGTTCGCGGCTTGTATTCGCAGCCGATGAACCCCGCCCAGCCGAGCCGATCGATACCTCCAAGGACCTCGCGATGGTTCAATTCGCCAGAGTCCGGCTCCGTCCGGCCGGGCACGCCGGAGATCTGGATATGGCCGATCCGTGAGAGGTTTGCGGCGACGCGGGCGAGGATGTCACCTTCCATGATCTGGGCATGATAGGTGTCGAACATCGCCTTGAGCCAAGGCGAGGCGAAATGGTCGACGATGACGAAGGCATCTTGCGAGCGCGACAGGAAATAACCGGGCCGGTCGCGCGAGTTCAGCCCTTCGATGACGAGCCTCACGCCCGCCTTCTCGGCGCTGCGAATGCCGGTTTCCATATTGCGCATGAACGTCGCTTCGGCGTCCTCGCGCGCGATGCCGTCGATCAGGCCCGAGAGCACATGGACGTGGCCCGCGCCCGCGGTCGCCGCGTAATCGAGCGCCGCGTCGAGATTGCGCCCGAAAGCCGTCTCGCGCCCCGGCAAGGCGGCAAAGCCGAGACGCTCGCTCTCCGCTTCTCCGGGAGCGGTGTTGATGCCGACGATGGTGAGGCCGAGCTGCCGGGCACGGCGGCCCATCTCGGCTGCTGGAATTTCGGGAACCGCGCATTCGACACCGGGGAACCCCGCCCGCTTGGCCGCTTCCATGCGCTCCGCGAAGGGCAGCTCGAGGTAGAGAAAGCTCAGATGGGCGGAGAAGCGAAGCATGAGCCTGCCTTAATGAGAGGGGGTCTGAGGAGCGGTCGGTTGAGAACGGTAATCGACGCCGATGAGGCACAAGCCCGCCGCGGGCGCCATCGGCCCGCAACGCGAACGGTCGCGCGCCTCGAGGGCCGCCTTCACATCGGCAAGCGTCCAGCGGCCCCCGCCCGCCATCTCGATCGTGCCCACGAAGGAGCGCACCTGATGATGCAGGAAAGAGCGCGCGGACGCGTGGATCACGATCTCGTCGGCGTGTCGATTCACGTCGAGGCGATCGAGCGTCTTCACCGGGCTTCGGGCCTGGCAATCGGCGGCTCGGAAGGTGGTGAAGTCATGGCGGCCGACGAGGAGTTGGGCCGCCTCGTGCATCACCTCGGCATCGAGCGGGCGCCGCACATGCCAGACGCGGCCGGCCTCGAGCGCTGGCGGCGCGCGCCGGTTCAAGATGCGGTAGCGGTAATGGCGCTTGATCGCCGAGAGGCGCGCGTCGAAATCCTCGGGCGCGCGCGCCGCCGAGAGCACGCTGATCGGATGGGGCCGTAAATGAGCGTTGAGCGCGTCGCGCAAAGTGTCGGTGCGCCATTCCTTCCCAAGATCTGCATGCACAACCTGATGGGAGGCATGCACGCCGGCGTCGGTGCGCCCGGCGCCGCGCACGCGCACCCTCTCGCCGGTGAGCTTCACAAGCGCCCCCTCGAGCCGATCCTGCACCGAGCGGCCGCTGGCTTGCGACTGCCAGCCGTCGAAAGGGGAACCGTCGTATTCGAGGATCAATTTGAAGCGGGGCACGGGTGAACGGAAAACTGTTTTGCAGCCAGTCTATAGGGGAGGCTGGATGAATCGAAAGCCGGCGCAAGCCACTCGAAGCGAGCTGGACGATCCGCACCTCGGATTGAGGTGAGCATCATGCCTTCAGGGCGATCGCCGAGAGATGGCGCCCGTAATCGGTCTCGCCCCGATGCGTCATGCGCCGATAGCTGAAGAAGAGGGCTTCATCCCCATAGGTGCAACGGGCAAGATCATCGACGCCCCCGACGCCCGCTTGCCTCAAGCGTTCGCCGATGAAGGCGGGCAGGTCGAACATCGTGTGGCCGTCCCGCGGCGAGGGCGTGAAGAACTTCGCGTGCGTCGCATCGGCCTCGAGGAAACGCGCCTTGAACTCCGGCCCGACCTCGTAGGCGGCGCGCGAGATCATCGGCCCCAGCGCCGCGCGGATCCGGGCGCGCTTGGCGCCCTGACCCTCCATCGCCGCGACCGTCGCCTCGATGACGCCGGTGAGCGCGCCTTTCCAGCCGGCATGGGCCGCACCGATCACCCGCGCCTCTTCATCGGCGAAAAGCAGCGGGCCGCAATCGGCCGAGGAGACGGCGATCGCGAGCCCGGGCCGGCGCGTGACCATCGCATCGGCGCGCGGGCGGGCGCCTTCATCCCAGGGCTCGTCGACCACGATGACATCCGGCGAATGGACTTGAAAAACGGTCGCGAAGCACTCGGGCGCGACATCCAACGCCGCCGCCATGCGCTTTCGATTCTCGATGACCCGCGCCCGCTCGTCTCCCGAGCCGAGGCCGCCGTTCAGCGCGGCGTAAACGCCTTCCGAGACGCCGCCCTCGCGGGTGAAGAAGGCATGCGCGATGCCGGCAAGCCGGGAGAGATTCGGGGACGTCAGCATCATCGATTGTCGCGCCTCAGCTCGCATCCTCGCTCATATGGGCGAACCAGGTGAGGAGGTAGGCGCCCGCGGACGCGACCGTCAAGACGCCGATCAGCGCCATCATCCAGTCGCGGGCCGTTCCGAGATCGAATCGGAACGCGTTGGCGGCGAGCACGAGGCCGGCGAAACCGATCTGAGCCGCCGTGTTCACCTTGCTCACCACGAGCGGCTTGATGGCGAGAGGCCGCCCGACCAGCCAAGCGACGACGACGCCGAAGAGGATCATCACGTCGCGCGACACCACGGTGATGGCGAGCCAGCCGGGCAGCGTGCCAATGACGGCGAGCGTCACATAGATCGACATCAGCAAGGCCTTGTCGGCAAGCGGGTCGATATAGGCGCCGAGCTCCGTGCGCAGCGAGAACCGCTTGGCGATATAGCCGTCGACCGCATCCGACACGCCCGCGACCACGAAGCAGATGACCGCCGCGAGCCAACGCCCCTGAGTGATCATCACGATCAGGAAAGGCACGAGCAGAAGACGGCCGATGGTGATGAAATTCGGCAGGTTGATCATGACAAAGTCGAATTCGGTGGGCGGGATCGTCTCCGATGCTCCGTTGCCGCCGGCGAATGTGTCCACAACATCATTTGAGCTCGGATGGAGGGCCTTTCCTACAAATCCGCGACCGTTATCGAGCCGGATCGCAAAGACGCTAGCCGATTCGGTGAGAAGCGACTAATCTCATCTTGCCGACGTACGCGATGGGCCTTCGTCCGCGCCAAAGGGCGATCACGGCAAGGGGCGCTCGCTTTTTTCCCTTGCTTTCGTCTTCGCTCGGACACATCTCCTTAGAACCGACTGCCTCGAGGCGTGAGTGAATGGAGGGCTTCATGTTTTCGTTCCGTAAAAAGGTCGCAATGCCCTCATCTGGCGAGGCGCTCCCTGGCCGTGCTCAGCCGATCCCGACCGCGCGACGCCACTTCGTCAACGGGCGCGATCTTGCCCCGCCTTATCCTGAAGGCACCGAGCAGGTGCTCTTCGGCATGGGCTGTTTTTGGGGCGCCGAGAAGGCGTTCTGGAACGTCGAGGGCGTCTGGGTCACCGCCGTAGGCTATTCCGGCGGCGCCACGGCCAATCCGACCTATGAGGAAGTGTGCTCGGGTCGCACCGGGCAAAACGAGGTCGTTCTCGTCGTCTACGATCCCAAGAAGCTCCCCTTCGAGGAGCTCTTGCGCGTCTTCTGGGAAGGTCACGACCCGACCCAGGGCATGCGCCAGGGCAATGATGTCGGCACGCAATACCGCTCAGCCATCTATGCCACGACGCCAGAGCAGATCGCCGCCGCCGAGGCCTCACGCAACGCTTATGAAAAGCGACTCGAGGCGGGCGGCTACGGCAAGATCACGACGGAAATCACGAAGGCCGGCCCCTTCTATTTCGCCGAGGACTATCACCAGCAATATCTGGCGAAGAATCCCCATGGCTATTGCGGACATGGCGGCACCGGCGTCTCCTGCCCGATCGGAACCCGCGTCATGTCCTGACCGCTCACGGATCTGGAGTGGTTTTCAAGCCGGCAAGACCGCGCCGGAGATGCCGTCGAAGGCGCCCGGCACAAGCTCGAGCCACAAGAGCCTATCGGGATCGACGGGGCCTGGAAGCTCGAGCCGGCCTTTCGGCACCTTGGAGAAACCCGAGCGGCGATAATAGGGTTCATCCCCCACGAGAATGACGCGCAGATCGCCCTTCTGCCGCGCCGCGTCGAGTGCTGCCGCGATCAGATCGAAACCTATCCCTCGGCTCGTGAAGGCCGGCTCGACGGCAATCGGGCCGAGCACGAGGCCCGGTGCGTCGCCCATGGTGACCGGGGAGAGACGGATCGAGCCCACGAGATAGGTGCCGACATGGGCGGTGAAGCAGAGATCGGCTCGGGCCTTGGCGCCCTCGCGTAGGCGAAACGCCGTGCGCGCAAAACGGCCCGGCCCGAAGGCGCGCTCATGCAGGCGCTCGATCGCTTCGGCGTCCGAAGCGTCTTCGCGGCGAATGAGCAGGGGCAAGGTGGTCATCGGATGGCTATCGAGGCGGGAAAGGGCACAAACGTCATCGCCGGCGCGCGAAGTCCTTTAAGTGAGACCGGGTCGAGACGCAAAATCGACGGCGCGCCTCGATGTCCCCCTTATTTTGCCGAGAAACCACGCCTATATACGCGCTAGGCGCCTCGACGCGCGCCAAGGGTGATTCCCATGCTGGCTTTTCTCATCTCCGTTTTTGGCGGTCGCTCCTTTCATTGGCGGCCGGAGATCGATGTGAGCGACCCTTTCGTGCTCTCCACGCTTTTCGCGGATGGCGCGCACTGAAACCTCGCCTTCGGCTCGTTAGGTTCCCGATCCCGCTAATCTCTCCGCAATCGCGCTCTCGCGCCTTGCAAGGCCTCTTTCCTTAGATATATTCTAAAGAAGGAGGCGCCTCATGAAATCCCTTTCCGAGTTGACGGAATCCGAAGTTCTCGCCTTGGCGATTGCCAACGAGGAAGAGGATTCGCGCATTTATCAGACCTTCGCCGAAAAGGTGCGCAAGACATTCCCCGACTCGGCACGTCTCTTCGACGAGATGGCGGAGGAGGAGCGCTCGCATCGCTCGACGCTTTACGAGGCTTATCGCCATCGTTTCGGCGAGCATTTGCCGCCCATCCGGCGCGAGGATGTGCGCGGCTTCATGAAGCGGCGCAGCATCTGGCTCCTCGAAAATCTCGGGCTCGATCGCATGCGCAAGGAGGCCGAGATCATGGAGTTGCAGGCCGCCAATTTCTACGACAAAGCGGCGGCGCAGGCGCAAGACCTCGGCGTGCGCGAGCTCTTCGTGCATCTCGCAGAAGTTGAGCGCGGCCATGGGAACCGCGCCGCCGAAAGCGAGGATCGCAACCTCACCCTTACGGCGCGACAGCGGGAAGACGAGGCGAGCCGACGCGTCTTCATCCTGCAATATGTGCAGCCGGGGCTCGTCGGCCTCATGGACGGCTCGGTCTCGACGCTTGCCCCCCTCTTCGCCGCCGCCTTCGCGACGCGGGAGAATTGGCCGACCTTCCTGGTCGGTCTCGCCGCGGCGATCGGGGCGGGCATCAGCATGGGCTTCGCGGAAGCCTTGGCGGATGACGGCAAGCTCTCCGGGCGCGGCTCGCCGCTCATCCGAGGCATCGTATGTGGCCTCATGACCACGGTCGGCGGCATTTTCCACACCATCCCCTACCTCGTGCCGCAAACGGTGCCGAACGCCTTCACCATCGCGACGAGCATCGCGGCCGTGATCGTGCTCATCGAGCTTTCGGTGATTTCCTGGGTGCGAGCCCGCTACATGGACACCCCTCTCTTGCGCGCCGCCTTCCAGGTTGTCATCGGCGGCATACTGGTGTTCCTTGCCGGCATCCTCATCGGCAGCGCTTAGAGCATGCCGCCTCAAATGGAATCGCCAGCATGCTCTAAGGTTGCTAGTGGGGCATAATCTTTTCGGAAAAATAGTTCCCATTTTTCCGGACTATGCTCGAGCGCAGGAAGGAGCAGCCCATGGCCTATTGGCTGGTGAAATCCGAGCCGGACGCCTTCTCCTTCGAGCAGCAGCTCGAGAGAGGCGCTAAGGGCGAGCCGTGGACGGGCGTTCGGAACTTCACCGCAAAGCAGAATCTCAAGCTCATGAAGAAGGGCGAGCACGCCTTCTTCTACCATTCCAATGTCGGCAAGGAGATTGTCGGCATCGTCGAGGTCATTCGCGAGGCCTATCCAGATCCGACCGACGAGAGCGGGAGATTCTCGGCGGTCGATGTGAAGGCGGTGAAGCGCGTCCCCAAGCCCGTGACGCTTGTCGCCATCAAGGCGGAGCCGCGCCTTTCGGAGATGGCGCTCGTGAAATATTCGCGCCTTTCGGTGCAGCCGGTGACGGAACGTGAATGGCGCCTCGTCTGCGAGATGGGCGGCCTCGCCGGTGAATGAGCGAAAGGGCGCGTAGCGAGTAGCTAGCGCGAGACGCCGTTACGGCACAGAGCGTTCGCGGCGCGCCTGGCCTCGCGGTTCAATAAGCGCTCCGGTCATAGCGAGCCTTAAACCAAATATTAACGCTAACTCTAATTGCTGTGGCGCGACCGTGCTGATAAGGCTCGGTGATTCGCGCGAAGGGACGCATCGTGAAGACCATTGCAAGGGCCTCTCGAAGCGCGTCCGGGGCAAGATCCAATCCAGGACTCTTTGTCACCACCTCGATCGCGGCGCTTCTTCTCGCGATCCCGGCGCAAGCCGGCCACATCACCGTCAATGGTGGTTCGGTGGGTCCGCAAATCAATCCAAAGGGGGGATCGATCACCACCATCCTTATCACCAATAACGCGCTGGTGACCGGTTCCGTCATCAATAACGGGACGATCAGCCAAAGCACGGCGACCGGCGCGCCCATCGGCATCAACATCGACCAAAGCACCGTCACGGCGGGTATCAGCAACAACGGGTCGATAAGCGTCACGAGCAGCGCGTCTGTCACCATCGCCGTGGGCATCGACGTCCAAAACAGCGCGGTCACGGGCGGGATCAACAATGCGAGCGCGATCACCGCCGTCGTCACGGCTACCGGCGGAGGAAACGCTGTAGGCATTGGGGTTGGCGGAAATCTCGCCGGCGGCATCAACAACACGAGTGTGATCAGCGCCATGGGCCCGGAGCAGGCTGTCGGCGTGAGTGTCGGCGCAGGCGCCGTCACCGGTGGCATCAACAACATGGCCGGTGGCATGATCAGCGCGACGAGCACGAATGTCGGTGCGACCGGCGTCTTGGTCGCCGGCACGACGCTCACCGGCGCCGCGGCCGGCGTCCGCAATGACGGCGCCATCATGGCGAGCGCGCCGAACACCAAGGCGGTCGGCATCGCGGTCACGACCGGGACCGTCGTGAGCGGCGTCTCTGGTGCTGCCGGCATCAGCAATACGGGCACGATCAGCGCGACCGGCAAGACCGCGATCGGCATTCAGCTTCAGGCGAACAGCACGATTACGGGCGGCATCACCAACACCGGCACGATCACCGGCGCGACCGCCGCCTTTCAAGTGACGCCCACTCTCCGCCGAGCATCAACGCCGGCACGATCACCTTGAACGGGATTTTCACGGTGGTCCCGACAGGCTTCACGGCCGGCCAGTCGAAGACCTTCGCTGACGTGTTCCTCGCGACCGGCACCCTCACCAAGGGGGCGAGCTTCAGCATCACCAATCCGAAGGGCTTCGTCGTCACTCTTATGACGGATACGGCGAACGCCAACGCGCTCGATCTGACAGTAACCGACAATGCGGCAAACACGCCGAACACACCGAATACGCCTGCGATTTCGCCGAACACGCCGGTGCCTCTCGCCTCATTGGCGATAACGGCGAACCAGAGCGCGGTCGCGAATGCGCTGCAAGGGCTCGGCTTCGGTGCTCTCTTCGACGCCGTCGTCAATCAATCCGCCGCCACCGCTCCGCAGGCTTTCGACGCGCTTTCGGGCGAGGTGCATGCGAGCGTGGTGACCGCGGCCTATGAGGATGCGCTCTTGCCGCAAGGCGCCGTCCTCGAACGGTTGACCGAGCCGCTCTCGCCGCCCGTGCTCGGCACCGCGATCGGGACGACGGGCGCGTATGCCGCCGACCTTCCCTCAAATAAGAAGCCCGGCCTCGCGCCCGTCGCCGTGAGCCTCTATCGGCCGCGACTCTTCGATCTGTGGGGCCAAAGCTTTGGCGATTGGGGCCGCGTCGGCGGCAACGGCAATGCGGCTTCGCTCTCCCGCTCGACCGGCGGCTTCGTGCTCGGCGGCGACGTGTCGACGATGAGCTTCATGGGCGGGGATTGGCGCTTCGGCCTCGCCGGCGGCTACACGAATGATTCCCTCACCGTGAACCAGCGCGGCTCCTCGGGCAGCGTCGAAAGCGTCTTCGGGGGCGCCTATGCCGGGGCGAGCTTCGGTTCGCTGCGATTGCGCGCCGGCGTGCTTTACGGCGCGAACACGACCTCGACGACGCGTCAGGTCGCCTTCCCGGGCTTTTTCGAGGCGCTCTCCTCGAGCAGCGGCGGCGCGACCGCGCAAGCATTCGGCGAGGCTGGATACCGTATCCAACTCACCGCCCTCGACTTCGGCGGGCTTGCGTTCTCGCGCGCGAGCCTCGAGCCTTTCGCGGGCGCCGCGGCGATCCTCATCAATGAGAACGGCTTTGCCGAAGCGGGCGGCGCTGCCGCGCTTACCGGGTTTGCGAAGGATTTCAACATCGGGACGACGACGCTCGGCGTACGGAGCGAAGTCGCCTTCGCCTCGGTGCCGCTCACGCTGAAAACGATGCTCGGCTGGCGCCAGGCGTACGGGGACGTGGTGCCCTCCTTGCTCCTCGCCCTCCAGGGCGGAGCGCAGGCTTTCGGCACCTCCGGTGTGCCGATTGACCGTGACGCCTTCGTGGTCGAGGCCGGCATTGATTATGCGCTCACCTCGATATTCACGATCGGCGCGTCCTATTCCGGGCAATTCGGCCAGCGTGCGACCGACAACGCCTTCAAGGGCAATGTGAACTTGCGCTTCTGAGGAATCCAGACGCCTCGCCACTCCCTCCGAGCTGAGCCGCGGGCGCCGAATGCTGCCCGGCGCCCACGGTCCGCCCTCTTCCCCGCTCGACAGTCGCCGCCGCTCTCGCTAGAGCAGGAGACGCCAAACAGGGCAGCGTCCGAGCGCCGACGGCACCCGCGTCGTCAGGTGGCACGTTTTTCGCTGGCCAAGCGGTTCAAACGAATGCTTCCGTTCGGTCGCGGCGCGGTGGCGAAGGCAGCAAGGCGAGGCGTCGGCGATGGAAGGAGCGAGGCGATGAATGTGATGGCCCCGGACGACCTGATTTCGACGATCCGGACGATCCCGAACTATCCGAAACCGGGGATCATGTTTCGCGACATCACGACGCTGCTCGGCAATGCGCGGGCCTTCCGGCGCGCGGTGGACGAGCTGGTGAACCCCTTCGCGGGCGCCAAGATCGACAAGGTCGCGGGCATCGAGGCGCGCGGCTTCATTCTCGGCGGCGCGGTCGCCCATCAGCTTTCCGCCGGCTTCGTGCCGATCCGCAAGAAGGGCAAGCTGCCCCATGACACGGTGCGCGTCGCCTATTCGCTGGAATACGGCCTCGACGAGATGGAGATCCATCGCGATGGCGTCGCGCCCGGCGAGAAGGTGATGCTCATCGACGATCTCATCGCCACGGGCGGCACGGCCGAAGGTGCGGTGAAACTGCTGAAAGAGATCGGCGCCGATGTGGTGGGCGCCTGCTTCATCATCGACTTGCCCGAGCTCGGCGGCGCGGAGAAGATCCGGAAGCTCGGCGTCCCGGTGCGCACGCTCATGGAGTTCGCCGGGCATTGAATGAGGAAGCGAATTGCGAGTAGCGAATAGATTGGCAGAAAGCGATACTACTCGCTGCTCGCTACTCGCTTTTTCCCGCGCAGCCTCGTGAGGAAGCCGGCGAGATCATCGGTGCGGTGATCGACGAAGCTTGCTCCCCTGCCCTCATCTTCCCCGCCGTCGCGCTCATCATGTCCGGAGCGCGGCGCCACGAGAACCGTCGTCATGCCGAGCTGGTACGGCACCTCGAGATTGCGCGGGATGTCCTCGAACATCGCGGCCTTCGCCGGGTCGATGCCGAAGCGCTCGAGGAAGCGCAGATAGGTTCGCTCGTCGGGCTTGGGAATGAAGTCGCCCGCCGCGATGTCGAACACGGCTTCGAAGAGATGGTCGATCTTGAGATGCGCGGTGGTCTTCATCGCATGCCCATGCGAGCCTGACGTAAGAATGAAGCGGCGGCCGGGAAGCGCGGCAATCGCGGTCGCGAGCGCTTCGTCGGCGGCGAGCGCCGAGCGGTCGATGTCATGGGCGAAGTCGAGGAAGATCGCGGGATCGAGATCATGCTCGATCATGAGGCCGCGCAAGGTCGTGCCGTAGCGCTGATAATAATATTTCTGCAGCGCGCGCGCCGACATGCCGTCGATGCCGAAGAGGCCGGCGACGAAAGCGGTGATGCGTTGGTCTATCTGTGGCCAGAGCGGGCTGCCCGCGGGATAGAGCGTGTTGTCGAGATCGAATATCCAGCTCTCGACATGGGCGAAGCCGCGCGGCGAAGGCGCGTTTTCTGCCACTTCGCCCACCGGGCCGCCGTCGCCGCGCGAGGTCATGGCCGGCGCTCGCGTTTCGTTCACGAAGCCTCCTTCATGAAAAACTCCATCTCCGTCGCTGAGTTTTCCTTCATGCGTCGGCAGGGCTTGCCTCACCATAGCGCAGGCGATGAGCGCTGGCCTATACGCCATCCGGCCCTTGCCGCCTCATCCTCGGCTTGCGATCGAAACCCCCGCGACGGCGAGCGTAAGCCCGATGATCTGGACGAGGCTCAACGTCTCGCCGAACATCGCATAAGCCATGAGCGAGGAGATCGCGGGCACCAGAAAGAACAGGGACGACACCGCGGCGACCGCACCCTTGCGGATCATGTGCAGCAGCATGAGGATCGCCACGATCGACATGCCGAAAATCGACCAGGCAAGGCCGAAGACGACTTGCGGGATGGGGTCGAGCCGGCCGTGCTCGAGCACGAGCGCGAAGGGCAAAAGCACGAGACAGGCGCCGGTATATTGCAGGGCGGTCCCGGCGCGCGCGTCGAGATCACCGCCGAAACGCTTCTGGAAAAGCGTGCCGAAGGTGAGGCTTACCATCCCGAGCCCGCAGATCGCCGCCGGCAAGGGCGGGATCGCTCCCTCCCCCGCAAGGCCGAGCTTGGGCGAGATCACCAGAAGCGCGCCGAACGCCGCCGCCGCAATGCCGCACCAGCGTCTCGCACTCACCCTCTCGCCGAGGAGCGGCCGCGCCAAGGCCGCGGTGAGGATCGGCTGCAAGCTCGCGATCAAGGCCGAGACGCCCGCGGGCAAACCTTGGCTCACCGACCAGAACACCGCGCCGAGATAGGCCCCGTGAATGAGCACGCCCGCGACCATTGGGGTCGTGAGCGCGAGGCTCGGGCGCGGCCAGCGCACGCCAGCGAAGGCGGCGACGAGCGCGAGCACCGCGCCCGCGATGGCGAAGCGCCAGATCAGGAAGGTGAAGGGCTCGCTATGCCCTGCGACGAGGCGAGCCGTGACGAAGCCCGTCGACCAGAGGAAGACGAAAGCCGGCGGTATCAGACGTTCGGCGGAAACCCCGGCCATGAATTATCAAGCCCTCGCCTTCGCCACGCCCCTAACGATGCCCATCCTCAAAAATCGAGGTTTCCGGGGGGCATCCCTCCAGCCGTGCCTGTCGCACTCGCCCCACTCGCCTGCTTCCATCAGCGAAGGCAAGCGTCCTCCCGCATGTCTGCCGAGCGAGGACAGCTCGAAGCCTGAAGGGCGCAGAAGACGCCGTTGCGCCGTGATGAGGGGAAGCGCCGGCGCCAAGCCAAAAACAAAGGGGCCCGCAACGGACGAACCATTGCGGGCCAAAGTGATCATCATCCGGCAACCTGGAGGGGGGGTCGGTCGCCGGGGGATGCGGCCATTATACGCGGCTTGGCGCAGCTTCGTTTCTCCGTCGTCCCGGCGATTTTGCGCCCCTGCCATGCGAGATCATCGAAAACGGCGCCGGCCCGTTTTCGGCTGTCCCTGGCTTGACAGCAAAGGGATTTCGGCCCGTTCCTGGGAGCAATCTCGGTCAATAAGCCTCGACCAGCTCGATCGCCGAGGGTGACATTTCGCGAGAATCCCATGGCCACGAGCTCCGCCGGCGCGATCTATCCCGACCTCGAAAACAAAAGCGTTCTCGTCACGGGCGGTGGGAGCGGCATCGGCGAGGCGATCGTGCGCGCCTTCGCCCGGCAGAAGGCGAAGGTAGGCTTCCTCGACATCAACAAGGCGGCCTCGACGAAGCTCGCCGGTGAATTGCAACAGGCGGGACACGCCGTGCATTTCGAGGCTTGCGACGTGACCGTCGTCGAGGCGTTGCGCGCCGGCATCGAGCGAATTCGCAGCGCGCACGGCCCGATCGATGTCCTCGTCAACAACGCGGCCCATGACGAGCGCCACAAGACCGAGGAGGTCACGGAGGACTATTGGGACGGGCGAATCGCGGTCAATCTCAAGCATCAGTTCTTCGCCGCGCAAGCCGTGCTCCCCGACATGAAGCAGAAGGGTGCGGGCTCGATCATCAATTTCGGCTCGACATCATGGATGATCGGGCAAGGCGGGATGGCGGCCTACACCGCATCGAAATCCGCGGTTTTGGGGCTCACGCGCTCGCTCGCGCGCGACTATGGGCCCTTCAACATCCGCGTGAACGCCATCGCGCCCGGCTGGATCATGACCGAGCGGCAGCTCACGCTCTGGCTGACGCCGCAAGCCGAGGCTGAGCTGATGCAGCGCCAATGCCTCAAGCGCAAGCTCTACCCGCCGGAGATCGCGAAATTCGTCCTTTTCCTCGCGTCCGAGGAGGCCGGCGCCTGCACTAACCAGCATTATGTGGTCGACGGCGGCTGGGTGTAGGAGGATCGCATGGCCGTTCGCATTCGCAAGATCCAGGTGACGCTCGAGGAGACCCGGCTCGAGGCGGGCCAGGAGGTGTCGCCCCCGACGCGACGCGCGCTCGCCTGCGCCGTGATCGAGAACCCCTTCGCCGGACGCCATGTCGCCGATCTTTCGCCGCTCGTGGAGATCGGCGCCGAGCTCGGCGATCTGTTGACGAAGCGCTGCCTTGCGGCGCTCGGCATCGAGGGCGCGAAGGCGGAAAGCTTCGGCAAGGCGGCGATCGTCGGCGAGAACGGCGAGCTCGAGCATGCGGCCGCCTTGCTCCATCCGAAGATGGGCACGCCGGTGCGCGCCGCGCTCGGCAAAGGGCCGGCCCTTATCCCCTCGGCGAAGAAAATGGGCGGGATGGGAACCGCGATCGACGTGCCGCTCGGCCATAAGGATGCAGCCTTCGTGCGCTCGCATTTCGACGCTATCGAAGCGCGGGTGAACGATGCGCCGCGCGCCAATGAGATCGTGGTCGCGATCGCGATCACCGATTCCGGCCGTCCGCTGGCACGTGTCGGCGGCCTCACCAAGCACGAGATCAAGGGCGAGGACGGGCTTCGATGAGCCGGGAAGCGCGGCTCGCCACAAGCGACAGCCTGCGCCCGGGCGAAGTCGCGCTCGGCGTCGAACCCGCGCCGGCGCCGGCGAGCCTCTATTTCATCGGACGCATCTTCACCCCCTGGGCTGCCCGCGGAGAATGCCCACGGCGGGGCGATCTCGCGGGGCCCTTGTGCCGCGTCGAGATCGCGGAGCCTTGGACGCCTGCGCTTTTCGGCATCGAAGCCTTCGAGCGCCTCCAGCTTCTCTATTGGATGCACCTCGCGCGGCGAGATCTCGTGCTGCAGAACCCGCGGCGCGCGGACCAGGTGCATGGCACGTTCGCGTTGCGCTCGCCCGTCCGGCCGAACCCGATCGCCTCCTCGATCGTGGCGCTCGAGCGCGTCGAGGGGTCGAGCCTCTTCGTGCGCGGCCTCGATTGCGTCGACGGCACCCCGCTCATCGACGTGAAGCCCGAGCATTGCCCGCGCGCCTGACCGGGAGCTTCCGGCCCTCCCTCGCGCGAGCCTCTCTTGGGCCCCTCATTTTGCATCCCCGCGGTTCGTCGCATAAACCTTCTCGCCGGGGGATTTCGTGATCGCCAAGCAAGAGGAATTCCATGCCCATCGGCTTCCAGATTCACAAAGCTCCCGCGCGACCGGCACCTGAGTTGCTCGAAGAATTCCGCGACGTGGTGACCGCGCATTTGAGCGATAACATGAGCCGCATGTGCGGAACGGTCGGCCTGCGCCGCTACAATCCGCGCGGCAAGCTCGTCGGCTCGGCGCTGACGGTGCGAACGCGCCTTGGCGACAACCTCATGATCCACAAGGCGCTGAACCATGCCGAGCCCGGCGACGTGCTCGTCGTCGATGGCGGCGGCGACATCAGCCAAGCCTTGGTCGGCGAGCTCATGATGCTTTATGCGCGAACGCGCGGCATCGTCGGCTTCGTCATCGATGGCGCGATTCGCGATGTCGCGGCCTTCGCCAATTCGGATTTCCCCTGTTACGCCCGCGGTGAGACGCATAAAGGCCCCTATAAGGAGGGGCCAGGCGAAATCCATGTGCCAGTCACCATCGGCGGCCTCGTGATCCATCCGGGCGACATCGTGGTCGGCGACGAGGATGGGGTCGTTGCCTTATCCTCGGCGATCGCGCCCGAAGTCCTCGCTGCGGCCCGCAAGCAAGCCGAGCGCGAGGAGAAGGCGAAGGCCGACATCGCGGCAAGGCGTTACGACCGCTCCTGGGTCGACAAGGCCTTGACCGCCAAGGGTGTGCTCAAGGCGTGAGCCTCTGCTCGCTTACCCTCCCCAGCGGCAAACACGATTGCGTGAGCTTCCCCTCGCTTGATTGCGCTGATACCGTCTCGCGGGTCACATTCGCCGGCAGGCCGATGCGAATCGCGGCGAAAAAAACAAGACGAAGGGGCTGGAAATGAAGATCCTGCAGACGATCAACAAGGTGCCGGGCGGGCTGATGGTCGTGCCTATGTTCATCGGCATGGTGATCAACACCTTTGTCCCCAACCTCCTCAAGATTGGCGGTTTCACCGAGGCCTTGAGCGGCGCCGGCTACCCGACCATCCTCGGCATGTATCTCTTCACCGTCGGCACCAAGATGACCTTGAACGCCGCCCCGCGCATGCTCAAGCGCGGTTTCGGTATCCTGTTCGTCAAAGTGGGGGTCGCGACCCTCTTCGCCCTTTTGGTCGCTAAGCTTTTCGGCGGCGAGATTTGGGGCCTGAGCACTCTCGCGATTCTTGTGGCGATGAGCGACACCAATGGCGGCTTGTTCATGGCGCTCACGAGCGCCATGGGGGACAAGGAGGATGCCGGGACCTATGTGCCGCAAAGCATCGAAACCGGCCCCTTCCTTACCATGGTTATCCTGGTCGGAGCCGGCCTCGCGGATATCCCCTGGTGGTCGATGGTTGCGGTCATCGCCCCGATCGCTGCCGGCGCTATCCTCGGCAATCTCGATGACGATATCCGGGAGTTCTTCGGCTCACGCGAGCCGCTCATTGTCCCCTTCATGGGCTTCACGCTCGGCCAGACGATCAATCTCGGCAACGTCGTGCAGGGCGGCATCGCCGGCATCGGGCTTGGCCTCTTTGTCCTCGTGGTTACGGGCTTCGTCTGCATCGTGGCCGACAAGCTGCTCGGCGGTCGTGGCATTGCCGGCGCCGCCGCATCGAGCACCGCGGGGAATTCCACGGCGGTGCCGAAGGCGGTCGCGCTCGCCGACCCGACCTACGCGGCGATCGCGCCCATCGCGACCGTGCAAGTCACGGCCTCATTCGTCGTCACCGCGCTCCTCACCCCGATGCTGACGGCTTGGATGTATCGCAGGGTTCACGGAAAGGAAGCGGCAGCGGGCACACAGGCCGAGAAGCTCGCGACACCAAGCCCCGCGACCGAGCCGGCGTGAAAAGAAACCAGGAGGGCTGGCTCGTGCCAGCCTTCCTCACCTCTTATTCCCATAAACAGGCGTGAGCCATTGGCGATATTTCGCGACATTGCCTTTCGCGATGTCGAAATAAAGTTCCTGCATCTTGCGCGTGAGCGGGCCGACCTTGCCGTCGCCGACGGCGTAATGGTCGATCGAGATGATCGGCTGGACCTCGTGTCCGCTGCCGCAGAAGAACGTCTCATCGGCGATGTAGAGCTCGGTGCGGTCGATCTCGCGCTCGACAACGGGGACGCGCAACTCGTCGCGGTAGAGCGCGATGAGCGTCGTGCGCGTGATGCTTTCGAGGATGTCCGAGGTGACGGGCGGCGTGATGACGACGCCGTCGCGCACCATCATGAAGCAGGAACCTGGGCTCTCGGCCACCTCGCCGCGGTCGTTGAGCAGGATCGGCGTGCCGAAGCCGTTGAGCTTTGCCTCGACGCTCGCAAGCCGCGAGTTGTGATAATTGGCCGCGGCCTTGAGGCGCGAGGGCGAGGCATTGTCCGAATTGCGCCGCCAGGTGCTCACGCAGCTTTTCATGCCCGATGAGATCGAAGCGGCGTGCGGGCGACTGAAGGCGAGCACGAAGACGCGCGTGGAGATGTCCTCGGGCTTCCAGGAATAGGGCTCGCCCTCGTCGAAATAGACGACAGGGCGGAAATGCACGCCGTCCTTGAATTCGAGCTTGCGCAAGAGCTCGATGAAGCCGGTCGTGAGCTCGGCGTCGCTGAACGGGATCGAGAGCCGCAAGATTTTCGCCGATTGGCGAAGCCTTTTCAAATGCTCCGCATTCTTGAAGATGTAGAGTTCCTTGTCCTTGTCGCTCCAATAGGCGCGCATGCCTTCGAAGATGCTGGCGGCACGCAGCACCGCTTCGGACGAGACGTGGATCGTCGCCTGTGCCCACGGAACGATCTTGCCGTCCATCCAGACGTATTCAGCCTTGTCGGCGCTCGCCATGGCTTCGGTTCCCTCCTTGCGCTTTCGGTTCGGTTTGACCGAAAACCCGGGCCCTTGTCCATGCCGAAAACGAGGGGCTCCTTTCCGCAATCCAAGCCCGGCCCTCGTGCGAGACTCCAAACTCCGACTTATCGCTGTCTTTTCAATCGGTACGGAACAGGGTGCGGCATGACGATCACCCTCACCCCCGAACAAGAGGGCCTGGGTTTCAGGCCCATGTCGAACGCGCCGATTTCGCCTCGGTCGAGGCTGCCGTGCGGCAGCTTAATCGATGAGCGCATTGCCGAAATCGCTTGAAGAAGAAGACTTTGCTTGGGCGAAATCCTATGTGGACGAGAGAACGCCGCTCTCGAACGAGGCGATGGGGATCACGCTCGAGGAGCATCGCAACGCTGCGCTCCCTCGCCGCCGCGAGGCTCGGCCCGAGGAAGGCGGCGAGCGCGATGGCGAGCACGAGGAAGGGGCAGGCGAGCACGGCGTCCGCGCAGCGTGAGATCACGACATCCGTGACACTGCCGAAATAGCCGGCGAGGAGGCGAAGCGGCACGCCGATGACGACCGAGATGAAGCCCGCGGCAAGCGAGGCGCCGGCGCCGAAGATCACTCGTGAAAGGATGCCGAGATCATCCGTGCCGAATGGGTGCGCGAGATCGGGCGGCAGGCGCACGGCGCCCCAATCCGATGCGATCGGATCATAAGGCGCGATGATGGGCGCGAAGAGGACGAGGATCACGAGGAAGCAAACGATGCCTCCGCCGATGAGAGCGCCGGGCTCTCGCGCGAGCCCCGCGAGCGCGTTCCTCGAGGCTTGCGCAGTTTTTGCACTCGCGAACGCCTCATGAGACCTCAGCCCGGGCTCAAATTTGTGAGATCGTGACCGGCCTCGCGTTGAGTGGCGCGCCAAGCCGTGACAGGAAAGGGAGCGAAAAACCGCTCACGGCCTTTCGCTCGTGAAGCTCGAGGAGAATGGAAATTGGGGCACTTGCGCGATTTCATGAAGCCCGGCCGCTCGGTAGCCGTCGCGGAGCGAGGCATGGTAGCGACCTCGCACCCCTTGGCGACGCTCGCCGCGCTCGACATGCTGCGCGCCGGCGGCAATGCGATGGACGCGGCGATCACCGCGGTCGCCATGCAATCGGTGGTCGACCCGCATATGACAGGGATCGGCGGGGATTGTTTCTGCCTCTACGCGACGCGCGGCGGGTTGCCGATCGCCTTGAACGGCTCGGGGCGCTCGCCCGCGGGAGCCAAGCTCGAATGGTATCTCGAGCATGGCCATAAGGCCGTGCCTGATCTTTCCCCGCACGCCGTGACCATCCCGGGCGCGGTCGATGCCTGGTGCCGGCTCGCGGCCGATCATGCCACGAAGAACCTCGACGAGCTCCTGGCGCCTGCGATTCGCGCGGCCGAGGAAGGCTTTCTCGTGACGCCGCGCGTGGCGCGCGATTGGGAGCGTCACGCCGCGAGATTGGGCGAGCCGGCCGCGAAACTCTATCTGCCGGGCGGGCACCCGCCGAGCGTCGGCGACAAGCTCGTTCACCCGTCGCTCGCCCGCACGCTCCGGCGCATCGCGCGCGAAGGCCGAAGCGCATTTTACGAAGGCGAGGTTGCGGACGAGATCGCCTCCTGTCTCGCGGCGCTCGGCGGCTTCCACACGGTGGAGGATTTCGCCGCCCAGAGCTCGAATTATTGCGAGCCGATCTCGGCACGCTATCGTGGTCATGAGCTCTTCGAATGTCCGCCGAACGGCCAAGGCCTCGCGGCCCTCCTCATCGTGCGCATTCTCGAAGGCTTCGATCTTTCCGATGCTTCTCTCAGCGAGGCGGACCGCATCCATCTGCACGCGGAAGCGACGAAGGCCGCCTATACGGTGCGCGACGCGCTCGTCGCCGATCCCGCGCATCACAAGCTCGACATCGCCGCGCTTCTCAGCGACGAAGCGATCGCGCGCCTACGGGCCCCGATCCGCCTCGACGAGGCGCAACCGCCGGCCGCCTGGGCCGGTCCCAATCATCGCGACACCGTCTATCTTTGCGTCGTCGACAAGGACCGCAACGCGGTCTCTTTCATCAATTCCTTGTTCGCGGCCTTCGGCAGCGGCATCTACGCGCCGAAATCCGGCGTGCTCTTGCAGAACCGCGGCACTGGGTTTCGCGTCGAGCGCGACCACCCGAACGCCATCGGCCCGCGTAAACGTCCGCTTCACACCATCATCCCGGGGATGTTGTGCCGCGACGGGCGCGCCGTGATGCCGTTCGGCGTCATGGGCGGGCAATTCCAGGCCGCGGGCCATGCGCATGTCCTGTCGCAGATGCTCGATCGCGGCGATGACCCGCAACAAGCCTCGGACCGGCCGCGGACCTTCAATGTCGAGGGCGCCTTGACGCTCGAGACGACGATCGCGCCTTCGGTGCGCGAGGAGCTCGAGCGTCGCGGCCATCGCACCAACTGGGCGCCCGACCCGCTCGGCGGCTGCCAGGCGATTTTCATCGATGAAGCGCGCGGCGTCCTTCTCGGCGGATCGGACCACCGCAAGGACGGCATGGCGCTGGGGTATTGAGGGATCGCATATCTTTGGGCCGATACCAGGAAACGCCCCGCTCGCCTCGATCTGCGAACTGACGGTCGGCCGCCCCGAGCTTCACCATCTCCAAGGAGAGACGGTCGGTCTCGTGGGCCAGTCGATGATCTCCAGGTGGCCGCAAAGATCTGCGACCGGATCGCGGTGATGTCGAAGGGCGAAATCGTCGAGGTCAAGAGCTCGGCCGAGTTGTTCGCGAACCCCGAGCACCCCTATACCAAAGCGCTGCTCGCCGCGGTGCCCGGCCGCGCCCGCTCATAGGCGGCGATCGCGGTCATCAAATCGAGATGGCCGCCGCCGCCGTTCTTGAAGAGCGTGATCTCTTGTGTCGATTGGCGGCCCGGATGAAGGCCGCGCGCAAGCTCGAAGAGATCGGCGCGAATGTCGCTCTCGCGGATCAGACCAGCGGCAAGCGGGATGGCGAGATCGCCCGTCACCTCGAGCGTGAAGCGGCGCGTGTCGACGAAGAGGCTCGCGCGCCGCACGGTCTCGTCATCGGTCTCGCGCATCGTTGGCGTGAAGGAGCCGACGAGATCGACATGCGTGCCGGGCGAAAGCTTCGCCCCGTCGAGAAGCGGAGTTTCCGTCGCGGTCACCATCGAGATGATCGAGGCGTGCGGCACGGCGCTTGAGAGATCGGCCGCGACATCGGCCGCGACCCCTTCGCGCGTGAGCCTGCGCGCCAGCGTCTCGGCCTTGGCCCGCGTGCGGTTCCAGATGCGCACGTCGCGAAGGGAGGGGCGAACCGCGCGCAGCGCCTGGATTTGCCAATAAGCCTGGGCGCCCGCCCCGATCACCAAAAGCGAATGCGCGTCGGCGCGCGCGAGATAAGAGGCACCGAGCGCGGAATCCGCCGCCGTCTTGCGGAGCGTGAATTGCGAACCCTCGATGGTCGCGAGCGGGCGCCCGTCCTTGCCGTCGAACAGCACGAAGACCGTGGCGTTGGTGGGAAGGCCTTCGCGATTGCCGGGAAAGACGCTCGCGAGCTTGGCGCCGCAATAGGCGCCGAAACGCCAAGCGGACCAGATCAGGAGATGGTTCGACGGGCTCGCCCCTTCGCCGGCTTGGCTGAGGAGGAGCCGCTCGACCAGGTCCACGCCGCGCTTGTGCCCGTCACGCAGCGCCTCCACGAGCGTGGGCCAGTCGAGGAGTTTGCCAATGGCATCGTCATGGAGCAGGATCATGTGCGGACGCTCTCGACCCTGAGGATGGGGATGGTTTCGACGCAAGGTCGCACCGCCATCTACGCCGCTTGCGCGTTGCCGTTCAATGGCCCGCCACCGGGTTCTTGCATCCTGTCGCCCCTGCGGCGTTTCAGCCTGAATAGCGCGGATCGGCCCACATCGCGGAGATTGCCGCAATTTCACGCATTCGCGCGCCAGGCTTTGCAAGATCAGGCCCTGAAGCCAGGTCAACAAGGTGAATAAGAACCCAAGGCAAAGCCGCATCATGCAAATGGGGCGCGAAGCCTCGCCGCTGCCGACGCGGGAATGGCCTGGCGCTCCGCTCGGCCTCGATATCAAGGCGCGCATCGCCGAGATCGACACAAACGCGCTCGATCGCTATCGCCTCGGCCGCTTGCGCGCCGAGCTCGTCAAGGCCGATGTGGCAGGCGCCTTGCTCGCCGACCCGATGAACATCCGCTACGCGACCGGAACGCGGAACATGGCGGTGTGGACGATGCACGCGCCCGGCCGCTATGTCTTCGTCGCGACCGAAGGGCCGGTGGTCCTCTTCGAGTTCGGCGCCACGAAGCATGTGACCGCGGGCGCGAAAATCGTCGACGAGACGCGAAATTCCACGCCCTGGTTCTATTTCCTCGCCGGCTCGCGCATCGCCAGAAAAGGCCGCGATCTGGGCAAAGGAGGTGGTGGACCTCGTCATCCGCCATGGCGGCGGCAATCGCCGCCTCGCGGTCGACCGATGCGAGCCTTGGGGCGCGGCCTTGCTCACGCGCGAAGGCGTCGAGCTGATCGACGCGCAAGTGCCTATCGAGAAGGCCCGCACGGTGAAATCGGCCGAGGAGATCGCTTGCCTGCGCCTCGCCATGGATGTGTGCGACATCGCGATCGAGCGCATTCGCGCAAGTCTCGCGCCCGGCATTACCGAAAACCAGCTCTGGGCGCTTCTGCACGACACCAACATCGCCCATGACGGCGAATGGATCGAATGTCGGCTGCTTGCTTCCGGCGAGCGCACCAATCCCTGGTTCCAGGAAAGCGGCAACCGGGTGATCGAGCCGGGCGACCTCGTCGGTTTCGACACCGATATGGTCGGACCTTTCGGCTATCTCGCCGATGTGTCGCGAACGCTTCTCTGCCCCGGCCGCAAGGCGACGCCCGAGCAGCGCAAGCTCTATGAGCTCGCGCAAGAGCAGGTGCTCTTCAACATCGAGCTCATTCGCCCAGGTCTCACCTTCCGCGAGTTCGGCGAGAAGTGCTGGCCGGTGCCCGAAGCCTTTGTGCCGAACCGTTACATGATGATGGTGCATGGCGTCGGCCTCGTCGACGAATGGCCGAGCATCGCCTATGCGCAGGACTTCGCCGCCTGGGGATATGATGGCGTGTTCGAGGAGAACATGGTCGTCTCGGTCGAAAGCTACATCGGCGAGGTCGGTCACAAGGAGGGCGTCAAGCTCGAGCAGCAGGTGCTGATCACGAAGAACGGCGCGGTGCCGATGTCGAAAGCGCCTTTCCTCGACGCGATGGAGGTGTAAGGATTTACGCCGCCGCCGCGCCATCGCGACGCGAAAAGGCTTCCCCTTTTAGGGGGTCATGCTCTATGGCTTTTCGGGTGATGAAGGTGCCGGTCGGCGCAATCCGGAAAGATCTTGATGCTCGCAAAGGACGAGGCGCCAGCGCGCGAAGGCTCCAGCGAATCGCACGCGCAAAAGATCGTCATCGTCGGCGCCGGCCAGGCCGGCTTGCAAGTTGCGATGTCGCTTCGCGAAGAAGGCTTTGCCGGGAAGGTGACGCTCGTAGGCGATGAGGCGGACCTTCCCTATCAAAGGCCGCCCCTGTCCAAGGCATACCTCAAGGGCGAGGCGAATCTGGACACCTTGCGCCTTCGCCCCGAGGCTTTCTTCGAACAGCACGACGTGGCGCTGCGGCGCGGCGAGCGCGTCGCGCGGCTCGACAGGACGGGCCGCCGGGCCGTTCTCGCTTCCGGCGAGGCGCTGCCTTACAACCATCTCGTTCTGGCGACGGGCGCGCGCAATCGTCGCCTCGGCATCGAAGGCGCAACGCTTTCCGGGGTGCTCCAGCTTCGCTCAAGGCCGGATGCCGACGCGCTGAAGGAGGGGCTCGCGGCTGCCCGCAACCTCGTCATCGTCGGGGCGGGATTCATCGGGCTTGAATGCGCAAGCGTGGCGCGCGCGCTCGGCAAGGAAGTCACGGTGGTCGAGAGCGCCGATCGGCCGATGCCGCGAAGCTTGTCGATCGAGACCGCATCGGCCTTCTTGCGCATGCATGGCGAAAGCGGCGTCGCCTTCGTCTTCGACGACAGCGTGACCGAAATACGCGGGGGTGCCGAAAAGCGCGCCACGGGCGTCGTGACACGAAGCGGGCGCGAGATCCCGGCCGATCTCGTGCTCATCGGCATCGGCGTCGTGCCCAATGTCGAGCTCGCAGCCGTTGCCGGACTCGAGGTGGCGAATGGGATCGTCGTCGACGAGCATCTCCTGACCGCCGACCCCGCGATCTCGGCCATCGGGGATTGCTCCACGCATCCGTCGCGCTTCGCGGACGGCGCGAAGCTGCGCTTCGAATCGGTGCAAAACGCCATCGACCAGGCCCGTTCCGTCGCGGCTCGCCTCGCCGGAAAGCCGAAGCCTTACGCGAGCGTGCCCTGGTTCTGGAGCGACCAAGGGAAATGGAAGCTGCAAATCGCCGGGCTTTCGACCCCCTATGAAAAATCGGTGCGGCGGAACGGCGCGAGAGAGGGCCAGTTCTCGGTGTTCTGCTTTTGCGGCGGCAAGCTCACCGGCGTCGAATCCGTCAATTCTCCCGCCGACCATATGGCGGCGAGGAAGCTTTTCGGCAGCGACGTCGTGCTCACACTCGAGGAAGTCGAGAGCCCTTCCTTCGACTTGAAATCCGCCGCGCTGGCCTCAGGCGCGCGCGTGAAGGCATTTTCCAGTACGATGTCATACCCAGCCGGGCGATCCGAAGGATCATGAGGGGCAAGGGCTGTGTCATACCCGACCCAGCGCTCCAAGGAAGCGCGTGGCGGAAGGGTCTGTGTCATACCCGTCCGAGCGATCCGTAAGGAGCGCGAGGGGAAGGGTATCCATCTTCCACTACCGTTCCTGGATGCCCTTCCCTCGGCTCGTTTCACTCGCCTCGCCGGGCATGACACGGGTCATTAGCGTCATTGTCTTACAACGCTAATTTGCGTTATAAGCCCTGATGGCGGATTTCGAGTCGACCCGTCGGGGAGTGCTAAAGGCTCAAAGAGGCTTTCATGACATCGTTGATCTCGACGCGGCGTGGCCGTGCGCTTCTGGCTGCGTGCTCAGGCCTTGCGCTTCTTGCCGCGCTCGACCGGCCGGCTTCGGCGCAGACGGTCCTCAATGTCACGGATGCGACGACGCTCAATAACGCGATCGCCATGATCGATGCCGGCGCCGCCGGTCAGACCTTCACCGTCAATATCCAGAACAACGTTACCCTGACGGCCACCACGACGCTGAACGCAATTAACACGGCAAGCACAGTCGTCATCAATGGCGGCAACACCACGCTCGATGGCGGCGGGGTGCAGCGCGGGTTCTTCGTCTTTACCGGGAATGTGACGATCAACAATCTCGCTATTCAGAACACGGTGGCAACGGGCGGCGCCGGCGGGGGGCGGGCGGCGGTGGCGCCGGCCTCGGCGGCGCCCTGTTCGTGGCTAGCGGCGCCGCCGTGACCGTGAGCAATGTGAGTTTGAGCGGCAACGCCGCCAGGGGGGGCGCCGGCTCTACGGAAATCAACACCGGCTTTAGCGGCGGCGGCGGGGGCTTAGGCGGCACGGGCGGCCCCGGCGGGGGGGCGGGCGACGGCGGCGGCGGCGTGGGCGTGAACGCTGGGGGGGGAAGCTCCATCGGCATCGGCAACCCTAATGGCTCAGGAGGGATAGTGAGCGGCGCGGGGCGCGGCGGCAGTGGCTCCAGTGGGGGCGCCGGCGCCGGAGGGACGTCGGGCGGTGGCGGTGGCGCCGGCATCCCAAACTTTGGCGGGGGTGGCGGTGGCGTAGGTGGCGCGGGCGGCGTCGGCCAGAACGGCGGGGCCGGCGGCTTTGGCGGTGGCGGCGGCGGCAGCGTCCAGTCCGGCGCCCCCGGCGCTGGCGGCTTCGGTGGCGGCGGCGGCGGTGGCTCGGGAGGCGGCGGCGGCGCCGGCGGCTTTGGCGGTGGCGGCGGCGGTGGCTTTGGCGGCAGTGGCGGAGGGGGTGGCTTCGGCGGCGGGGGCGGCGGCGTTAGCCTTCCGAGCGCCATCGGGCTGTTCCCCGGCGGCGGAGGTGGCGGCCTTGGCGCCGGCGGGGCGATCTTTGTGCAGCAGGGTGGCACACTCACCCTCGCCGGTGACCTCACGGTCAACGGTAACTCGGTCACGGCCGGCAGCGGCGGCAGCGGCAGCGGCAGCGACAAACGGCGGCTCAGGCTCCGCGTTCGGCTCGGCGATATTCCTGCAAGGCAACGGCACGCTCACCTTCTCGCCCGGTGCCGGCACCATGCAGACGATCGCGGATACGATCGCGGATCAGACGGGCTCCGGCGGCAGCGGCGCCAATGCGGGAAGCTGGGGCATCAACGTGAACGGTGCCGGCACTCTCGTGCTCTCGGGCGCGAACACTTACACGGGCGCCACCACGGTCATGGCCGGCACGCTCGCCGTCACGGGCTCGATCGGCAATTCGGACGTGACGGTGAGCGGTGGCGTTTTCGGTGGCTCGGGCACGGCGAAGTCCTTGACGGTGCAATCGGGCGGCACGGTAGCCCCTGGCGTGCTCACGCCGGGGACCACATTCACGACCCTCAACGTCTCCGGAAACGCGACATTCGCTTCCGGCTCGACCTTCGTGGTGAACGTGAACGCGGCGGGCCAGAGCGACAAGCTCGCTGTGGGAGGCACGGCGACGCTCAATGGCGGCACGGTGAGCGCTCTCGGCGGCACCGGGCTCACCGCCGCAACGAAGTTCACCATCCTCACGGCGCAAAGCGTGACCGGGCAGTTCGCGAACGTCACCTCGAACCTCGCCTTCCTCACGCCCACCCTGACCACCGACGCCACGGACGTGGTCCTCACCTTGACGCCAGCCTCACGCCCAACCCGTCAGCGTCTGTTGCGGTGACGCCCAACCAAATCGCGGTCGCGCATGCGCTGCAGGCGCTCGGCTCGGGCCGTGCTCTTCAACGCCGTGATCGGGCAATCGGCCGCCGGCGCGCAGCAAGCCTTCGATGCGCTCTCGGGCGAGGTGCATGCGGGCGTCGTGACGGCGGGCTATGAGGACGCGCTCTTGCCGCAAAACGCCATCCTCGACCGCTTGAACCAGCCGATTGCGCCGCCGACGCTCGGCGCCGCGACCGAGGCGACCGCCGCCTACGCAGCCGATCTGCCGTCGCGCAAAGGGCCGGCGCTCGCGCCGGTCGCGGTGCAGATGTATCAGCCCCGAATGTTCGATCTCTGGGGGCAAGGCTTCGGCGATTGGGGGCGCGTCTCGAGCGACGGCAACGCCGCTTCGCTTTCGCGCACGATCGGCGGCTTCGTGCTCGGCGGCGATGCCTCGGCCACGAACCTCATGGGCGGCGACTGGCGCTTCGGCCTCGCCGGCGGCTACACCAACGACTTTATCACCGTGAGCCAGCGTGGCTCCTCGGGCACGTTCGAGAGCGTCTTCGGCGGCGCCTATGCGGGAGCAAGCTTCAGCGCCTTCCAGCTTCGCGTCGGCGCGCTCTACGGCACGAACACCACCTCGACGACGCGCCAGGTGGTCTTCCCGGGCTTCTCCGAATCCCTCTCCTCGAACAATGGCGGCTACACGGCGCAGGCCTTCGGCGAGGCGGGATATCGAATCCAATTTGCGGGGCTCGGCCTCGGCGGCGGCTCACGCGTGACGTTCGAGCCTTTCGCCGGCGCCGCCGCCTTCGTCATCCACCAGAACGGCTTCACCGAAGTGGGTGGCACCTCGGCCCTCACCGGGCACCGCGCGCGACTTCAACGTCCAGACGACCACGCTCGGCGTGCGCGGCGAGCTCGCCTTCGCCTCGATGCCGCTCACGCTGAAGACCATGCTCGGCTGGCGCCATGCCTATGGGGATATGGTGCCCTCGGTGCTCCTCACCTTCCAGGGCGGCGCGCAGGCCTTCAGCGTCTCCGGCGTGCCGATCGATCGCGATGCCTTCGTGGCCGAGGCCGGCATCGAATATTCGCTCACCTCGGCGCTTTTGGTCGGCGTCTCATACTCCGGCCAATACGGACAACGCGCCACGGACAATGCGTTCAAGGGGAATGTGAACTTAAGGTTTTGAGCAAATAGCGAGTAGCGAAGAGGGTATATACCCGGCCGAGCATTCCGAAGGAATGCGAGGGGAAGGGTATCCATCTTCCCGCCACCGGTTCTGGGTGCCCTTCCCTCGGTCGTTCACTCGCCTTGCGATGCGAGAGGGCGTGTTTCCCCCTTGCATTGTTCTCATTTTGTTCTATTCTATAAGCTTGAGGGCGCCGCCAAAGCGCTTTGTCCCTCATCGTCATGACCTTCCTCGGATTGTCCGAAGGATCAGTCCGATCGTCCACGCTTGTCCCGTGCAGGTGAAGCGTGGAGAGCGGGCCAGCCGGTCATGGCGCTGCTTTTGGAGGATTGAACGGGCTTGTTGCGTCATGAAGCCATCTTCTGCCTTGCCCTTCGCGCCTGAGCGAAGCCGCGCCGAGATCGTGGACGGCTTGCGCCGGCTTCTGCCGAGGCTCGAAAATCCCTCGGCCGGAAAATGCGCCTTCTCTTTCGGGCTTCCCGTGCTCGATGCGCATCTGCCGCGAGGCGGTCTCGCGGGCGGAGCGCTGCATGAGATCGTCCCCGAAAGCGAAGGCGATTTGCCGGCGGCCTTTGGTTTTGCCGCGGCGCTTCTCGGGCGCATGCCGTCGGAGGGGCCGATGCTCTTCGTCCTCTCTCCGCGAGGGCTCGCGGCTCATGGCCATCCTCACGGGCACGGGCTCGACGAGCTCGGCGTCGATCCTTCCCGCCTGATCCTGGTCGAAACCGAGGACGAGGTGCAGGCGCTTTGGGCGCTCGAGGAGGCGCTGCGCTCGGCCGTTCCGGCCGCCGTCGCGGGCGCGATCGGCCAGGAGCTCGATCTCAAGACGAGCCGAAGGCTGCATCTCGCGGCGGGAAATTCGGGCCTCCCTCTCATCCTGCTCAGCGCGGCGACGGGTCTGGGGTCGAGCGCGGCGGCGACGCGCTGGCGCGTCGGAGCGGCCAAGGCCGCGCGCGACCGTTTCGGCCTTCCCGCGCATTGGCGATGGCGATTGAGGCTCGAACGCTGCCGCAACGGACGGTTGGGAGAGTGGTTGGTGGAGTGGGATCATGTCGCGTTTCGTTTCAGCCTGGCTGCCCCGATGGCCGATCTTGCGTTTCCTCGCGGCACAAGCGCGGAATCCCCGTGCCCGCAACTCCTTGTCGTGCGAGCGGCCGATCGATCCTGAACGCCCCTTCGTGCTCGCCGCCGAGGCGACAGGCGGCCCGCGCATTACCGCCGCCAATGCGGCGGCCGAAGCCTTGCGAATAAATATCGGCGAAGGCGTGAGCGATGCGCGCGCCAAGGCTCAATTCCTGCAGGTCGAAGCCGCCGATCCGGAAAGCGATGCAGTTGCCCTAAAGCATCTGGCGCTCTGGGCTACGCGCTACACGCCCTCGGCCGCCCCTTTCGATGAAGAGAATGGCGCCGACGGCTTTTTCCTCGACATCACGGGCGCGGCTCCTCTCTTCGGCGGAGAAGACGAGCTCATTACCGATCTTTCGCGTCGTCTCGAGCGCTTTGGCCTTTTGCCGCGGCTTGCCGTCGCCGATACGCCGGGAATGGCCTGGGCCCTTTCGCGTTTCCATCCTTCGCCGCGCTTCATCTTGTCGTCGGCGCACGCCAATGCCCTCGAAAACAAGGGGCTCGCCGTGAAGGCGCTCGCGGATTTGCCCATCGGCGCCTTGCGCCTCGCGCCGGCGACGAGAAAGACGCTGCGGCGCCTCGGCTTCAAGCGCATCGGCGCGCTGATCGATGCGCCGCGCGCGCCCTTCGCGGCGCGCTTCGAGGCGGAGCTCCTGAGACGCCTCGACCAGGCGCTCGGGAAGATGCCCGAGCCGCTCCTCTTCCTTTCGCCCCCACCGGCCTATCGCAAGATCATTCGCCTCATCGAGCCGATCTTCACGCAAGACGCGATCATCGCGCTCGCGAAACGCCTCATGAGAGGCCTCGTTTTTTCGCTCCGGCGCGATGGGGTCGGAGCGCGGCAATTGCGGCTTTCGCTTTATCGCGTCGACGGGGAGGTCTTCGGCCTCGATCTCGGGCTTGCGCTGCCGACGCGCGATTTCGAGCATGTCGCACGCCTCATCGCGCTCAAGCTCGAGCGCCTGGGGGCTCAGGAGCCCATGCCCTCTCGCGGAAAGCCCATGCGGCCCGGCAAGGGCCGGGGCTCTCCTCACACACAGCGCAAAGCCGGAAAGGCGCTTCCCGAGGCCATCGATTCAGGCTTCGGCTTCGAGGCGGTGAGCCTCGACATCACGCTTGCCGAGCGGATGGATCCGCGCCAATCCGGCCTTGCCGGGCTCGGCGAGGACAATGACCGGACGGCGCGTTGCGCCGCGCTCATCGACGGCTTGCGCCAACGGCTCGGCCCGCGCAGCGTGCGGCGCTTCGAGCCGGTCGAGAGCCATCTGCCCGAGAAAGCCGAGATTTGCCGCGCCACGGCCGATGCGTCTCCCTCCTGGCCGCGCCCAGCGAGCCCGCGGCTTCGCCCCCCTCTCCTCTTGCGGCACGCCGAGCCCGCGCAAGTCTTGGCGGTGATGCCGGAGGGCGCGCCGCGCCGCTTCCGCTGGCGCGGCGAGATGCATGGGGTCGCGCTCGCGCAAGGACCGGAGCGCATCGCCGCCGAATGGTGGCGCGAGCGCGAGCCGCTGCCGACGCGCGATTATTACCTCGTGGAGAATGAGGAAGGCCGCCGCTTCTGGCTCTACCGCGAAGGCCTTTACGGACGCGAGACGGCCTCGCCGCGTTGGTTCGTGCACGGATTCTTCGCATGAGCTTGAGTGAGCGCGCGCCATGACCGCTTATGCGGAGCTTGCCGCCACCACGAATTTCTCCTTCCTGCGCGGCGCCTCTCACCCGCAAGAGATGGTCGCGACCGCGAAGACGCTCGGCCTTGCCGCCATCGGCATCGCCGACCGCAACAGCTTCGCCGGCGTCGTGCGCGCCTTTGACGAAGCCAGGAAGAGCCCACCCATCAAGCTTCTCGTCGGCACCCGCCTCGTGACGCGGGACGGTTTCGAAGCTCTCGCCTATCCCACCGATCGGGCGGCCTATGGCCGGCTCTGCCGGCTCCTGACGAAGGGCAATCTTGCGGCGAAGAAAGGCGAGTGCCTCTTCGGCTTCGACGACGTGCTCGCCGCGAGCGAGGGCCAGATGCTCATCGCGCTGCCGCCGGACGAAGCGGATTTGCAAGAGGATTTCATCGAGCGGCTCGCGCTCCTGGCGCGTCAGGCGCCGGGCCGCGTCTTTCTCGCGGGCGTCCATCGCCATCGTGGCGACGAGCCGCGCCGCCTCGGCCTTTTGGCCGAGCTCGGCGAGAAGCTCGGCACGCCGCTTGTCGCCGTCAACGACGCTTTTTACCACGCGCCCGAGCGCCGGCCGCTCCTCGACATCCTCACCTGCGTCCGTGAAAAATGCACGCTCAGAGAGGCGGGCTTTCGGCTCACGATCAATGCCGAGCGCCACCTCAAGCCGCCCGAGGACATGGCGCGGCTCTTCGCCGGGTTCGAGGAGGCGCTCGCACGGAGCTTGCGCATCGCAGAGGCCTGCCGCTTCTCCCTCGACGAGCTCAAATATGAATATCCGGACGAGCCGGTGCCGCCGGGCAAGTCGGCAAGGCAGCACCTTGCGGATTTGACCTTCGAAGGCGCGCAAAACCGCTACCCGAAGGAGAAATATCCGTTCGGCATCCCGGACGAGGTTCGCAAGCTCATCGACGACGAGCTCGCTCTCATCGCCAAGCTCGGCTTCGAACGCTATTTCCTCACCGTTCATGAGGTGGTCGCCTTCGCACGCGAGGAAGGCATCCTCTGTCAGGGACGTGGTTCCGCGGCCAACAGCGCGGTCTGCTATTGCCTCGGCATCACCGAGGTGAACCCCAAGGAGATCAACCTCCTCTTTGCCCGCTTCATCTCCGAGAAGCGCGGCGAGCCGCCCGACATCGATGTCGATTTCGAGCATGAGCGGCGCGAGGAGGTGATCCAGCACATCTACGACCGTTACGGGCGTGACCGCGCCGCCATTTGCGCGACCGTCATCCATTACCGCTCGCGTCGGGCCATCCGCGAAGTCGGCAAGGTGCTCGGGTTGACGCCAGATGTGACGGCTGCCCTCGCCAAGACCGTCTGGGGGAGCAACAACGAAGGCATCGCGCAAAGCCACATCCGCCAGATCGGGCTCGATCCCGGAAACCCGGCCATCCGCCAGGCCGTCGAGCTCGCACAAGCCCTCATCGGCTTTCCCCGGCATCTTTCCCAGCACGTCGGAGGCTTCGTGCTCACGCGTGAAAGGCTCGACGAGACGGTGCCAATCGGCAATGCCGCCATGGAGGATCGCACCTTCATCGAATGGGACAAGGACGACATCGACACGCTCGGCTTGATGAAGGTCGATGTGCTCGCGCTCGGCATGTTGAGCTGTCTCCGGCGCGGTCTCGATTTCCTCAAGGAGCATCATGGGTTTTCCGACATCTCGCTCGCCGCGATCCCGCAAAGCGATGGCAAGGTTTACGCGATGCTGTCGCGCGCCGATTCGGTCGGCGTCTTCCAGGTCGAGAGCCGGGCGCAAATGTCGATGCTGCCGCGCCTCAAGCCGAAGGAATTCTACGATCTCGTGATCGAGGTCGCGATCGTCCGCCCGGGACCGATCCAGGGCGACATGGTGCATCCTTATTTGCGCCGCCGCGATGGTACCGAGAAGACGCACTACCCCTCGCCCGCCCCCGGCGAGGGCGATCCCGACGAGCTCAAGAACGTGCTGAAGCGAACGCTCGGCGTGCCGCTCTTCCAAGAGCAGGCGATGCAGATCGCCATCACGGCCGCCAGGTTCACGCCCGACGAGGCGGACGGCTTGCGGCGCGCCATGGCGACCTTTCGGCACAATGGCACCGTCCATCTGTTCCGCGAGAAATTCATCACCGGCATGACACGGCGCGGATATGATCTTGCTTTCGCGCAAAGCTGCTTCAACCAGATCGAGGGCTTCGGCGAATATGGTTTTCCCGAAAGCCATGCGGCGAGCTTCGCGCTGCTCGTCTATGTCTCTGCCTGGATCAAATGCCATTATCCGGAGGTCTTCTGCGCCGCCATTCTCAACAGCCAGCCCATGGGCTTCTACCAACCGGCCCAATTGGTGCGCGATGCGCTAAGGCACGATGTCGAGGTGCGGCCGGTCGATGTGAATTTCAGCGAATGGGATTGCACGCTCGAGCCGGCGTCCGAAGAGGCACGCCATCGCTTTGCCGTGCGCCTCGGCTTTCGCCAGATCCAGGGCTTGCGCGAAAAGGAGATCGAGGGTCTCGTCGCCGCGCGGGGCAATGGCTATGCCAGCATCGAGCGGCTCGGCGCGCTCGGCGGCGTCTCGCGCTTCACCATCGAGCGTCTCGCCGAGGCCGATGCCTTCCGCTCGCTCAGGCTCGACCGGCGCGAAGCGCTCTGGGCGGCAAGGCGACTCGGCACGCTCGGCATCGACAAGGCGGTCGGCGCGTTGCCGGAGGCGGAAGATCGGGCTTCACAGGCAGGCTTGGCCTTGAAGCAGGTCGGAAAGGCCCGGCCGCGCGCCCCTCTTGGCACCAAGAGCTCGGCGCGCGCGACCGATCCGGAGGCTCGCCCGCTTCCGCTTTTTGCCGCGCAAATGGATGACGAGCTTTTCCCCGAAGCCCGGGTCGCGCTCCCGCCCATGCCGCTTTGCGAACATGTGGTCGAGGATTATGTGACGACGGGCTTATCGTTGAAGGAGCATCCCGTGCGCTTCTTCCGCGAGCGCCTCACGCGGCTCGGCGCCTTGCGCAACAGCGAGCACCGTCGCGAAGATCTGCGTCAGGACGGGAAGATCACCGTGGCCGGCCTCGTTCTCATGCGGCAAATGCCGGGAACCGCCAAGGGGGTCGTCTTCATGACGCTCGAGGACGAGACCGACATCGCCAACGTCATCGTCTGGCCGAAGGTCTTCGCCAGGCACCGCTTCACGGTCATGACCGCGCGCTTTCTCGCGGTGCGCGGGCGCCTGCAACGCGCGGGCCTTGTGATCCATGTCCTCGCGGAAGAGTTCATCGATCTCACCGAGGAGCTGCGGCTTTTATCGGAGCCCGAGCTTCCCGCCTCGAAAACGGCTGGGGTCGGCCCGCGCGAGCCCGACCTCCCGCTTCTCAAGAGCCGCGATTTCCATTGAGGAATCATCTCAACCGGAACATCCCAATAAACGCGTCACAAGCGAGAAATTCGAAGGCCGGCCAAAAACAATCGGCCCCGCGCCATAGGGCTGCGAGGCCGATCGAAATTCCCATTCGGCGAAGGCGCCGCCGAGGAGGCGGCGTGCCAGCCTGATCAGACGGCTTGGAGGTTGACCGCGGCAAATTTCCCCTGCTTGCCCTTTTCCAACTCGTAGCTGACCTTTTGGCCCTCATTGAGATTGCTCATTCCGGCACGCTCGACGGCGGAGATATGAACGAACACATCGGCTCCGCCAGCCTCAGGCTGAATGAAACCGAAACCTTTTTGAGCGTTGAACCACTTGACTGTCCCAACCGGCATTGCTGCACTCCATGACGACAAAACTGATCATCCCGCCCATGCGCAAGGCGGATCGAACCACACCCGAAACGGATAGCAAGGCCGGGCCCCCTATGAAGAAAGAAACGGGGAAACTAGCGCGCGAACCGACGAGAGTCGAACGCTTCAACGCATAAACGTCTCTGCACGACTTGGCAAATGGATTTGCGCCAGGGCCGCCGCCACAGTCGAGAGCGCCGACGTCTTCTTCACGCGCCTATGAGTTCGCCTGAACTTGCCGATGGCGCCGAGTAAAGGGGCTCGAGCTTGGACTTCGCTCGGGCTGAGGCTCGAGCTTGGGCCGCGCGGCCCCTTTTTCACCGCCGTCGAGCGGCGGGTCCTGAAGAAGATAATCAACTTGTGTTGAACGCAATAAGGCACACCGATCCGGTTTTGTTCACTTGTGAATAAAACAGTATAGATATATTAATTACTTAAAGATACGAATCGGTCGTCAGACCATCCTTGATAATCTGGCGAACCTCTCTGGCGTGGCTATGGCGGGCGACTGGGGCTCCTTGGATGCCGACAAGCAGGGACAAATCACGATACGCCGTCTCCGGACGGGCGCCTGAATGGCCGACCCTCCTCCTCGCCGCCACCATCTACGGGGGCTGGCTTACCCTGACCTGGTTCCAAGCGACGCTTCCCTGGTGGCTGCTCTGCCCTTGCGGCGCCTGGCTCGTCGCTTGGCAAGGCTCGTTGCAGCACGAAATTCTGCATGGCCACCCGACCCGGTGGCGGCGTTTCAACCGCTTGCTCGCCCTGCCGGCGCTTTCGCTTTGGCTGCCTTATGAAAGCTATCGCGTGTCGCATCTGGTGCATCACCGCGACGAGCGCCTCACCGACCCGCTCGACGATCCTGAGTCCTATTACTGGACGAAGGGGCTCTGGGGATCGCTCAGCACCGTCTGGCATCCGCTTCTCAAGCTGCAAACCACCCTCGCGGGCCGGCTGATCATCGGGCCGGCCTGGGTCGTGCCGCGCTACCTTCTGAAGCAGGCGCAAGCCCTGCGGCATGGGAGCCCCGTGACGCGCCGGGCCTGGCGCTCGCATCTTTTGCCCTTGGCGCTCATGCTCTCCTGGCTCGTCCTCGTCTGCCAGATGAACCTTGCGCTTTATCTCTTCGGCATCGTCTACCCGGCCGTGTCGCTCGCGCTCTTGCGCTCCTTCGCCGAGCACCGGGCCGCCTCGGATGTCTTCGAGCGCACCGCGATCGTCGAGAACGCGCCCATCCTCGGCCTGCTTTACCTTTACAACAACCTGCACGCCGCCCATCACGAGCGCCCGACCCTGCCGTGGTACCAGATCCCCGCCTGGTATCGCGAAAATCGCGAAAGGCTGATCAAGGCCAATGGCGGCCTCGTCTATGACGGCTATCTCGCGGTGGTACGCCGCTTCCTCTTGCGCCCCTATGACGGGCCCTTGCACCCCCTGGACCGGGCGCCGGCCGTGAGCACCGCGATCTAAACGCGGCTTTCACGCGAGGCCTGCCGGCCAAGCCGAGGTTCCCGCGAGAAGGCGTTCCCCGCAAGCGAGCCGCCTTGCCATCGACGAGGCGCGCGTCGTAACTGGTGGGCATGTCTTCCGCGCCCTCCATGCCGCCCATCTACATCACCTACCTCAACCGGCTCGATGTCGAGGAGCTCGCGCTCAACGACGATGAGATTCTCGCCGCCATTGAGACGAGCCTTGCGGCACAAGGCCGAAAGGAAACGGTGATCGAGCCGCGCATGCATCTCGAGCCCGGCGTGGCGCGTGGCCATTTCAACGTGCTGCGCGGCGCCATCGGCGCGCCCGTCGGCCTTGCCGGCGTGAAGGTCGTCGGCGATTTCGTCGACAACTATCTCGAGAAGCTGCCCTCCGAGCTGGCGACGCTTCTGCTACTCGATCCGAGGAACGGCGCGCCGGTCGCCATTCTCGACGCGAGCGCCATCACCGACATGCGCACCGGAGCCGTGACCGCGATCGGCGCCAAATATCTCGCGCGCAAGGGCTCGAAGGTGCTCGGCCATATCGGTGCGCGCGGCACCGCGTATTGGAACGTGCGCCTTCTCGACCATCTCTTCGATTTCGACGAGATCCGCGTCCATTCGCGCCGGCCCGAGAGCCGCGAGGCTTTCGCCGAGACGCTGACGCGCGATCTCGGCAAGCGCGTCGTCGCCACCGCCGACTGGAAGAGCTGCGTTGAGGGCGCCGACATCGTGGTCGAGGCCTCGCGCCTCGCTAAACCCGAGCCGATGCTGCGGACAAGCTGGGTCGAGGAAGGCGCTTTCGTCGTGCCCTACGGCACGATGAGCGCCGTCGAGCTCTCGCTCACCGACATCATGTCGAAGCTCGTGGTCGATGATTGGGGCCAGTGCAAAGGGGGGAAGTTCGGCTCGCTACGCGCCCATGTCGAGGCCGGCAAGCTCTCGGAAGCCACGCTGCATGCCGAGATGGGTGAGATCGTCGCCGGCCTCAAGCCCGGGCGCGAACGCGAAGACGAGACCATTCTCTTCTGGCACAGGGGTCTTTCGCTTTCCGACATCGCGCTCGGCCATGCCATGCTGGAAAAGGGCAAGCGGCTCGGCATCGGCCAGCGCCTGCGCTTCGCGTGACGCGTTTCGGCGATGCCGCTCGCCGTGCTAATTGGCCGGGGCTGCACGGCGGCGACAAGAGGAGAGCGAATTGCCGCACATCGTCATCGAATATTCCGCTAATCTCGACAACCGCATCGAGCTTCAGCGCGCTCGTGCGCAAGGCGCATGAGGCGGCTCTCGCATCGGGCGTCTTCGAGATCGGAGGCTTGCGCACGCGCTGCGCGAGACGCGAGGCCTACCGGATCGCCGACGGCCATCCCGACAATGCCTTCGTCGCGGTGAACGTGCGCATTGGCCATGGTCGCGACGAGGCGACGCGCCACAGAGCCGGCAAGATGATCTTCGAGGCCGTCTGCGCCCATCTTCAGCCGATCTTCGCGACGACGCCGATCGGCATCACGCTCGATGTCGCGGAGATCGATCCGGCCGCGACCTTCAAGCAGAACAATATGCATGCGATCGTGAAGGCACGCCGTCAAAGGCCGCGAGCCGAAGGTTGAGGAGGCCGACGTGAACAAGCCTGTCGCAAAAGACGCATTCCTCGCGAATATCACGGCGGCCGAGCGCCACCTCGCGCGCTTCCGCGGCGCCCCCGTCGCCCACCTCATCGCCGGCGTCGCCGAGCCCGGAACGGGCGCGACCTTCGATGATCTGTCCCCGGCCGACAATGCCGTCCTCGCCAAGGTCGCGTCAGGCGGCGCGACCGAGATCGACGAGGCCGCGAAAGCCGCGATGGCGGCCTTTCCAGCCTGGTCGGCGCTCGACGGCGACAAGCGCCGCGCCATACTCCATGCCATCGCCGACCGCATCGAGGCGCGTGCCGACGAGATCGCGCTCGTCGAATCGAGCGATACCGGCCAGGCGATCCGCTACATGTCGAAGGCCGCGTTGCGGGGCGCCGAGAACTTCAGATTCTTCGCCGACAGAGCCCCTTCGGCGCGCGACGGCCTCTCACTGCCGACGCCGACGCATCTGAACTACACGATGCGCGTGCCGATCGGGCCTGTCGGCGTGATCACGCCGTGGAACACCCCCTTCATGCTCTCGACCTGGAAGATCGCGCCGGCCCTCGCGGCAGGCTGCACCGTCGTCCACAAGCCCGCCGAATGGAGCCCGCTCACGGCCGTGCTGCTCGCCGAGATCATGAATGAGGTGATCACCGAGGCGGGGTTGCCGGCGGGCGTCGTCAACTGCGTTCACGGGCTCGGCGAAGAGGCCGGAAAGGCGCTCACCGAGCATCCGCTCATCAAGGCGGTGGGCTTCGTCGGCGACACCGCGACCGGCAGCCACATCATGGCGCAAGGCTCGGCCACCTTGAAGCGCGTGCATTTCGAGCTGGGCGGCAAGAACCCCGTCGTCGTCTTCGCCGATGCCGATTTCGAGCGTGCCCTCGATGCGGCGCTCTTCATGATCTACAGCCTCAATGGCGAGCGCTGCACCTCATCGAGCCGCGCGCTCGTGGAGGCCTCGATCCATGAGCGCTTCACCGAGGCGCTCGCGCAACGGGTCGCCAAGATCAAGGTCGGGCATCCGCTCGATCCGCAAACCGAGATCGGGCCGTTGATCCATCCGCGCCATGTCGAGAAAGTGCTGAGCTTCCCGGCAAAGGCGCGCGCCGAGGGCGCGAGCGTGCGCTGCGGCGGCGGCCGAGCCATGGGCGGAGAGGGAAATTACGTCGAGCCCACCCTTTATACGCGGCGCCTCGCCGCACATGCGCATCGCGCAAGACGAGATCTTCGGCCCGGTGCTCACCGTCATCCCGTTCACGGACGAGGCGCAGGCGCTCGCGATCGCCAATGACGTGCGCTATGGCCTCACCGCCTATGTCTGGACCCGCGACGTTGCCCGCGCGCATCGTTTCGCTCAGAAGGTCGAGGCCGGGATGATCTGGGTGAATTCGGACAATGTCCGCCATCTGCCGACGCCTTTCGGCGGCATGAAATCATCCGGGATCGGCCGCGACGGCGGCGATTACTCCTTCGACTTCTACATGGAGACGAAGAACATCGCGATCGCGCTCGACAATCACAAGATCTCGAAGATCGGCGCTTGATTCCCCCTCCTTGATTCCGGACGCCCAAATGCCGATCCGCAAGCCCCTTTCAAACCCGCCCTTCTCCATCGTGCGCGCGAGCCATGTCGAATATGGCGCGACGGATCTTTCGCGCGCCAAGGCCTATTGGGTCGATGCGCTGGGCTATCTCGTGGCCGACGAGAGCGCGCAAGCGCTTTATTTGCGTGGGCTCGAGGAGCGCAATCATCATTCCGTGGTCTTGCGCAAATCGCCCGACCCGCACATCAAAACGCTCGGTTTCAAGCTCGCCTCGGAAGAAGAGCTCGACAAGGCCGCCCGGTTTTTTGGCGAGCGGCAGCTCCCGCATCGTTTCGTGGAGAAGCCCTTCCAAGGGCGCACGCTCGCGACAACCGACCCGCTCGGCATGCCGCTCGAATTTTACTTCGCCATGGATCAATTGCCGTGCATGCTGCAGAAATACGGCGCCTACCGCGGCGCCAAGATCCAGCGCATCGACCACATCAACTGCTTCACGCCCGACGTGCAGGCGAGCCATGATTTCTACAACGAGATCGGCTTCCGCACGACGGAATACACGGCCGCCGAGGGCAGCGGCGAGCTCTGGGCGGTGTGGATGCATCGCAAGGGCGGCGTGCACGACATCGCCTTCACCAACGGTATCGGTCCGCGGCTGCACCATATTGGCGTGTGGGTCTCCTCGATCACCGACATCATCCATATCTGCGATGTGCTCGCGACCACGGGCTTCCTGAAGTCGATGGAGCGCGGACCCGGGCGCCACGGCATTTCCAACGCGTTCTTCCTGTATTTGCGCGACCCGGACGGCCACCGAATCGAGCTCTTCACCTCCGACTACCTCACGGTCGATCCCGACCACGAGCCGATTCATTGGAACCTGCTTGACCCGACGCGCCAGACGCTTTGGGGAGCGCCCGCGCCGAAAAGCTGGTTCGAGGAAGGCGCGCCCTTTTCCGAAGTTTCGACCCGCGAGCCCGTGCTGAAGGCAAAGCCCATCGTCGCGCCGTGATTGCGGGGCGAGCCCAGGCCCATGAACCGGCAAACGCGCCTTTCCGAGCTTGTTCACCGTCCGCTTGGCCTCGTTCGAAGACCACGACCGAGGAGACCATCCATGTTCAAACGTTCTGTCGGCGCCTTGCTCTTCGCGGCGGGAGGCGTCTTCGGATCGGGCTTCGCGGCCCATGCGCAAGATGCGCGCGATGCCGAAATTCTGGGATTTCATCAGCTCTGCGACCATGGCGACAGGCGCGGTTGCGCGCAGCAATATCAGGATCGCCAGATCGCCTGGCGTCGCTTCCACCCGGAATGGTCCTGGTGGGATCGCTGATGCACAAACCGAAGGCCCGGCGGCTCGGCACCGACCCTCCTCCCCGTTTCTGTGCTTCACAGCGCCCCGCTCACGGGGCATGATGCACGAACTATCCACTCGGTCGAGCCCGCCTGCACCTGAAACGTTCCCCAGGATGGGTCCATGTTCGTGCGCCGGCTGATTCTCGTGCCCACCGGCCTCATCCTCGCCATCACGGCCGGCTTCATCTTTCTCCTGATCGGCGGCCTCGCTGAGCCCGCCGGCCGGAAGGTGCTCGAGGGCATTGGCTGGATTTTCCTTCTCGCGGTGCGCGCCGATGCGATGCGCGGCGAGCCCGCCGGCTCCTATCTTGAGCTTGCGGCGAAGATCATCTGGGGCGCCACGCTCGCGATCGTCGTCGTGCCGGTGCTGCTCACGGCCTTGATCGGCGAGGTGGCGCGGTTTCGCTCCTTCATCTGGTACATCGCGGCCCCGGCCGCGCTCACCGCGGCGATCCCTTGGCTTGCCCGCGCCGCGAGGGCAGCCGGCAGTGCCGCCATCCGCGACGCGGCAACGCGCAGCGCCGCGACGCAAGCCGATGAGGCCCGCCTCGCGCTTTTGTTGTTCCTCTCGGGCGCGCTCTCGGGTTTCATCTACTGGGCGGTGGCCGGACGTGACGCCGGCACCAGGCCTGGCGCCGGCACAACGCCCGCAACCCCCTCCCTGGACGTACCCCAATCGCGCAAGCCTTGAGTTCCTGAGGAGTGCCGCGTTCCCGCGGACGTGGTGAAAGGCACCGGCGCACCGTTATGCGAGATTGAGAGCTTCTCCAGGTTCGAAGACGCGGAAAACCGCGACCCGGCTCATTTCCCGCGCCAATTGCGGCGGCGATGCGAATTAGAGAATGGGCACGCGGGCTTTGATGCGCATTTGTGAGTGGCGTAGACTTGCGGACGCGGCTTCTCAGCAACGGCAGTGTTCACGCAAACGTTATTCTTGCGGTTTCCATGACCCCCGTTGATCAACATAAGATCGCCACCATGTTTTGATGCAGTGATGTTGAAGGACAACCACCCTGTCCCTTCGCAGAGCGGAAACCTTCACAGCGAGGACCCTTGATCAAAAGGAGACCTTCAATGTGCGACTACAGCCTGCAACACATCGCATCGAGACCAGCAGTGGTCGGTGACAAGCTGGTGAGCACGAGCTTCAGCAACTCGTCCACCCGCGGCTTTGCCGCCGTCGGCGAGCCCGACGTGGCGGTGTGCCTGCTTCCGGGCACCGAGATCGCATTCGAGAAGGAAGTTGAATGCGACGATACCTTCGGCCTCTTCCCCCGCAAGCTCCGCGAGAAAGTGGCGCGCTTCCGTCAGGTCGACATGGACAAGCCGCACACGCATCACGACGCGCTCGAATTTCCGAGCGGGCGCAGCGTGCTCGTGACCCAATTGTCCAAAGGCCAGCACGCGACCGTGCTGCAGCTCCCGGCGTCCGCGCGCGGCGAGAAGATCCCGGCGGAACACATCGAAACCCGGCGGCAAGACACTTTCGTCGGCTGAAGCAGCCGATGCGCTGAATTCTCGCGCTCGCGTGCCGAGCGAGCCGTGAGCGCGACCCCGGACGCGCAATCTCCCGTGAAAGTTGCGCGAAGCTGTTGTTTTGCGCAGGCGCGGAATCAAAGCTCGATACGCGCCGCAGGTTTGCCCGCGCTTGAACGCCGGGCGCGGCTTGAGCAGCGAGAGCGCCGACCCGCCGATTAACCGAAGCGACCGGTGATGTATTCTTCGGTTTGCTTTTGCTTCGGCGCGGTGAAGATCGTCTGCGTATCTCCGAATTCCACAAGCTCGCCGAGATACATGAAGGCCGTGTGTTGCGACACGCGCGCGGCCTGTTGCATGTTGTGGGTGACGATGGCGATCGTGTAGCTCGAGGAGAGCTCGTCGATGAGCTCCTCGATCTTTGAGGTCGAGATCGGGTCGAGCGCCGAGCAAGGCTCGTCCAGCAAAATGACCTCGGGCTTCACCGCGACGGTGCGCGCGATGCACAATCTCTGCTGCTGCCCGCCGGACAAGCTTGTGCCGCTCGCGTGGAGCTTATCCTTCACCTCGTTCCACAGCGCAGCGCCGCGCAGAGCATGCTCGACACGCTCATCCATCTCGAGGCGCGGCAGATGCTCGTAAAGCCGCACGCCGAAGGCGATGTTCTCGTAAATTGACATCGGGAAAGGCGTGGGCTTCTGAAAGACCATGCCGATCCTGGCGCGAAGCACGTTCCCGTCCTGCTTGGGGTCGAGAATATCCTCGCCGTCGAGCAGCACGGTGCCTTCGGCTCGCTGGTTGGGGTAGAGCTCGTAAATACGGTTCAGGACGCGCAGCAGCGTCGATTTTCCGCAACCCGAAGGGCCGATGAAGGCCGTGATCTCGTTTTCCCGCAGCGAAAGCGTGATGTCTTTCAGAGCCCTGTTCTGCCCATAGAAAAAGCTGAGGTTCTCGATCTTGACCTTATCCTTCGTCGGCGCAACCGGTTGCTGAACGACGGCGCCGCTCGGCGCGGCACCTGAACGCACGGGCGCGGAACTCGTCGAAACGCTCATGGCCCGCTCCTCTTCGACATGAGCACGCGCGCCGCGATGCTGAGCAGCAAGACCGCGGCCGTGATGATCAAAGCTCCCGTCCAGGCGAGCGACTGCCATTCCGGATAGGCGCTCGAGGCGAATTGATTGATGGTGAGCGGCAAGCTCGCCATCGGGCTCCTCAGGTCGAGGCTGAAGTTGAGGTTGCCGAGCGCCGTGAATAGCAGAGGCGCCGTCTCTCCGCTCACCCGCGCCACGGCGAGCAGGATGCCGGTGACGATTCCAGCCTGCGCCGCCTTGTAGCACACCGACCGAATGATCACTGAGCGGGGCGCGCCGATCGAGGCCGCCGCCTCGCGCAGCTGATTCGGCACGAGCAGAAGCATGTCCTCGGTGGTGCGCACCACCACCGGCACCACGATGATGGCGAGCGCCGCTGCGCCCGCGAGCGCCGAGAAGCCGCCCATCGGCACCACGACGAGCTCGTAAACGAACAAGCCGATGATGATTGAAGGCGCGCTGAGGAGGATGTCGTTGATGAAGCGCACGATCGGCGTCACCCGATCGAAACGGCCGTATTCCGCCATGAAGGTGCCGGCGAGAATGCCGATCGGCGTGCCGACCAGGACGCCGAGGACCGTCATGATCAAGCTGCCGACGATCGCGTTGAGCAAGCCGCCTTGCGAGCCGGGCCCGGGCGTGATCTCGGTGAACACGCGCAGGCTCAGCCCGCCGACCCCATTATACAAGAGCGAGCCGAGGATAAGGCATAAGGCGCTCAAGCCGAGCGCGGTCGCGCCGTAGCAAAGTCCCTGAAAGAGCGCGTTGGCCGACTTGCGCCTTGCGGGCAACGACCTCGGGCGTGCCTTTTCCGACGGCATGCTCAAGCTCCCGCTTGGCTGTTCATGCGCTGCAGCATGAGGCGCGCCGCGGCAAGGACGATGAGGGTGATCACGAAAAGGACGAGTCCGAGAGCCACGAGCGCCGAAGAATGCATCGCCTCCTTGGCTTCGGCGAATTCATTGGCGATGCTCGACGAAATAGTCGTCCCGGGCGCGAGGAGCGAGGCCCTCACCTTCGGATCGTTGCCGATGACGAAGGTCACCGCCATCGTCTCGCCGAGCGCGCGGCCCAGCGCCAGCATGGCCCCGCCGATCACGCCGACCCGGCTGTAAGGCAGCACCACCTTGCGTACCACCTCACGCGTCGTCGCGCCGAGCCCGTAAGCCGCTTCCTTGAGGACGGCCGGCACGGTCTCGAAGACATCGCGCGACACGGCCGCGATGAAAGGCACGACCATGATCGCGAGGATGATGCCCGCCGTCATGACGCCCTGACCATAGGAAGGCCCGGCGAAGATGCTCGACAGGATCGGCACATTCGTCAGCGCCGGGACGAGATAATTATTCTCGAAATTTTGCAGTACGGGGGCTAGAACGAACAAACCCCACATGCCGTAGATGATGCTCGGCACGCCGGCGAGAAGCTCGATCGCGGTGCCGATCGCCCGGCGCAGGCGAAGCGGGCATAGTTCGGTAAGGAAGACGGCGATCCCGAGGCCCACCGGCAAGGCGAGCATCATGGCAATCGCCGAGGTGACGATAGTGCCGTAGATCGGCGCGAGCGCGCCGAATTTGAGAATGTCGGGATTGGGGTTCCAGGACTGACTGGTGAAGAAGCTTACCCCGAAGGTCGAAAGCGCGAGCCAGGAGCCGGCCGCCAAGGTCACCAGAAAGCCGCCGAGCAGGGTCAATACGAGATAGGCGGCCGATCGGGTCAAGAGACGGAAGAAAGCGTCATTCGCTGCGAAGCGCTTGACGGCGAGGTCGCGACTTACAAAGCTTACCGAACTCATCGGGATATTGACCATGTATCCCCGAAATTATCACCCATCCCGGCCGTCAGTCGCGGGATACTGAACGCGCGCGAGGCCGGACCCATGAATTGCGTCCGGCCCCTTTGGTTAGCAAAGCTACGTTCGCGGCGCCATCACATGGCGGCCAAGGGCTTGCCGTCCGGCCCCTTGATCTCGCTCCAGCTCTTCATGACGAGGTCCTTCACAATGGCCGGCATGGGCACATAATCGAGCGCGTCGGCCGCCTTGTCGCCGTTTTTGTAGACCCAGGCGAAGAATTTCAACGCTTCGCCCGCTACCGCCGCATCCTTCACTTCCTTCGGCATCAGGATGAAGGTCGAGGCCGAGATCGGCCAGGAATTGGGTCCCGGCTGATCGGTGATGATCAAATAAAAGGTGTCGGCCTTCGCCCAATCCGCATTGGCCGCCGCCGCCTGCACCGATTGAGCATCGGCCTCGACGGTCTTGCCGTCCTTGTTGATCATCTTCATCGTGGTGAGCTTGTTCTGCTTGGCGTAGGCCGTCTCGACGTAGCCGATGGCGCCCTTGGTCTGCGCCACATTGTTGGCGACGCCCTCATTGCCCTTGGCGCCGAGGCCCGTCGGCCACTCTACCGAGGTCGAGGAACCGACCTTCGATTTCCAATCCGCGCTCACCTTGGAAAGGTAGTTGGTGAAGTTAAAGGTGGTTCCCGAGCCGTCGGCGCGATGCACCACGAGGATCGGCGTGGCCGGCAGGTTGGCATTCGGATTGAGGGCTTTCAGCTCGGGTGCGTTCCAGGTCTTGATCTCGCCCAGAAAGATCCTTGCCAGCGTCGCGCCATCGATCGTCAGCGAATTCGCGGCCATGCCCTCGAGGTTGACCACGGGGACGATGCCGCCCATCACGATCGGCCATTGAAGCAAATTGCCGTCGTCGGCGAGCTCCTTGGCGGTGAGTGGCACATCGGAGGCGCCGAAGGCAACCGTTCGGGCGGTGATTTGCTTGATACCGCCGCCGGAGCCGATCGACTGGTAGTTCAGGCCCACGCCCGTCTGCGCCTTATAGGCCTCCGCCCATTTCGCCGCGATGGGAAAGACGAAGGTCGAACCCGCACCTGTGATATCGGCCGCCTGAGAGAGCGATGGCACGGCGCACATCGCCGTCACGATCGCCGCGGCGCGAAGGAGCCTTGCTGCCTGATTGTACATGAGAGCCTTCCGAAGGTCTGTTCATCGTCTCGAAGGAGGCGTCCAGCGGCCTTTCGCGGGATGCCCGTGAACGTTTGAGCGCTTCGACACGTTCTGCAAGGATGGCGTATCGAGCGTCGATGACGGTTTGATGAAATCATGAAATGTGAGCTTGACTTGCCGCACTGCAACCTCATCGAAAAAGATCGCCGAGAATTGTCAGGGAGCCTCCATGCACACCGTTAAAGTCAGGCATTTCGTCGAGGGATTGCGCCCGCGCCGCACCAAGCTCGAGATCCCAGGATGGGCCGGGAACCGCGAGCCGCGCGTCGACGGAAACCACGAATATGTCTGGCATTGCATGCCGTTTTCCGAAGGCGCCCAATACGGGATCGAGCTTTTCTACCCTTATGAAAACGAACTCCACGTCAGCACGCGCGACGGTCATATCGATTTCGAGGGGGATTTCGGTCCCGCTCCTGAAACGGGCGTGATGTGGCCCCCGTTCCGGAACTTCGGGGAAAACTTTTACACCTATCAAATTCTCCTCGACCTCAATCCGGGGGAAGGCTTCGCCATTCGGACCGAGCCCCATCCGCGCTTTTATACGGACCGCACCGACACGGTGCCGATCGCGGTGCCGGCGCTTTTGCGCAACTGGTGGCCGATGATGTTCTTCCTCGTCTTCAAATCACCGGCGGAAGGACGAACCCATATCTTCAGGCCGGGCGAGCCCTTCGCGCAGATTATCGTCATACCCGAGGAAGCCGATTTTACCTTGGTCGAGATGGACGAGGAGGAAGCGGCCGAGCGCGAGCTGAAGGCCAGGCGCATTCACGAGGCGCGCCAAACCTTGTCCGCCGACACGCATTGGACATCGGCCTCGAACACCGTGTTCGACGGCACCTATCGCCATATCCTTCGAGCCGCAAAGGCAAAGAAAGGCGCGGGCTGAGGCTCGACGCGGGCCGTCCGGCAATCGCCGGGCACGATTAGAGAACCCATCGCACACGAAACTGGGGCTCGGTGATTCGAGCCCCGTTTTCGCCAGCGCTGTTTTTCCGATCTATCAGCGATCGGGATAAAAGATCGGCCCATAGTGGTGGTGATGATGATGGTGATGGTGATGGTGGGGACGGTAATAATAAGGAGGCTGCCCCCATCCCCAATGATGATGGTGATGATGATGATGGTGGTGGTGATGATGAGGATAGTAGTAGAATTGCGCGAGTTTCACGTCGCTATTCTCGGCCTCGCTCCTCGCTTTCGCCTCATCGACGGCCCGCAGAAGGGCAAGTGCATTGGGGATGGGCTCGAGGAGCTTCCCGAATGAACTTGCCGTCAAAACCTCATTCGCATTCGGCGGGGCTAGTGTCGCAGCCTGGGCCGCGTCAGCGCCCGCCAAAGCGGAGATGGCTCCTATTAATCCAACGATGGTCTTGTCCATGGTGCATCTCCCGTCAATCTCGAACGAAAACGCCGCCATGACTCTTCGGTTCCTGGTGGCCGGCGCCATCACAGGGGGTCGAAGTGGCCGGCGCTGTCATGTTTTTTCGACGCGGACCTTGACACGTATGGAAAATTGCACCGTCGATGTCTTGTAAATCAGGCGCGGGAGAAAATGACGATTCTCGGCGCCAAGAACCAAGATCGCGCGCGCCGACGAGCGCTGACCTTGGGATCGGCGTCTTTCAGTCCGGATCGCGTGCGATCGACCTGAGCCGGTAGAGGGTTTCCAGCGCTTCCTTCGGCGTAAGATCATCGGGATTGACCGTCTCGAGCATCTCGCGAACCCGGTCGGTTTTGCGCGGCGGTTCGGGAGGCATGGCGGCGGCGAATAAGGGGAGTTCCTCTATCAGCTTGGCGGCCGGCTTCTCGCGCTCGGTACGCTCGAGGCCGGCGAGGATCGATTTCGCCCTGGCGATCACCGAAGCCGGCAAACCCGCGAGCCTTGCGACTTGCACGCCATAGCTGCGATCGGCCGCGCCCGCGACGATCTCATGCAGGAACACCACATCGCCATGCCATTCCCGCACGCGGCTCGTCAGATTGACGAGCCTCGGCAAGCGGCCGGCAAGCGCCGTGAGCTCATGAAAATGCGTGGCGAACAAGGCTCGGCATCGGTTGGCCTCGTGCAGATGCTCGAGGGCCGCCCAAGCGATCGAGAGGCCATCGAAGGTCGCCGTGCCGCGCCCGATCTCGTCAAGGATGACGAGCGCACGCGCCGAGGCTTGGTTGAGGATCGCGGCCGTCTCGATCATCTCGACCATGAAGGTCGAGCGGCCGCGCGCGAGATCATCCGCTGCGCCGACGCGCGAGAAGAGCTGATCGACGACGCCGATCACGGCGCGGGCCGCCGGCACATAGGAGCCGATCTGCGCCAGGATGGCGATCAGGGCGCTCTGGCGCAGATAGGTGGATTTGCCGGCCATGTTGGGGCCGGTGACGATCGCGATGCGCCCCGCGCTTTCTTCGGGCGGCGGGGAAAGATCGCAGCCATTCGCCACGAAGCTCTTGCCGTCGCGCCGCAACGCGGCCTCAACCACCGGATGTCGCCCCTGCGTGATCTCGAAGCAGAGGCTGTCGTTCACGATGGGGCGCACCCATTCGAGATCGGCGGCGAGCTCGGCGAGAGCGGCCGCCACATCGACCACGGCAAGCGCGCGCGCCGCGACTTCCAGCGCGCCGCGGGCCTCGACGACGCTCGCCGCAAGCCGCGCGAAAATGCCGAGCTCAATCGCCAAGGCCTTGTCGGCCGCCGAAGCGATCCGGCTTTCGAGCTCTCCGAGCTCGACCGTCGAGAAGCGCATCGCCCCCGCCATCGTCTGGCGATGCATGAAGATGCCGGCAAGAGGCTCTTTGAGGAAGCGCTCGCCGGCCGATTGCGGCACCTCGACGAAGAAGCCCAGCATATTGTTGTGCTTGATGCGCAGCGTGCGGCAATCCGCCTCCTCGGCGTAGCGCATCTGCAAACCGGCGATGACGCGCCGGCTCTCATCACGCAGCGCCCGTGTCTCGTCGAGAGCGGCGTCATGTCCTTGCCGAACGAAGCCGCCGTCCCGCTTGAGAAGCGGCAGCTCGTCCGCCAAGGCGACCGCGATCTGCCGCGCCAAAGCCGGATCGGCGCGCAGCATCGATTGCCTCGCCTCGTCGAGCTCGACGCTCGCCTCCGTGCCTGATTTTTCGAGTGCGAGCGCCACGATGTGCGCTTCCTCGAGAGCTTGCCCGATCGCCGCGAGATCACGAGGCCCGCCGCGATCGAGCGCCATGCGGGTAAGGGCCCGCAAGATGTCCGGGATACGCCGCAGTTTTGCGCGAATCTCCGCTCGAAGCTCGGGCCTCTCGATGAAATATGTGACGGCGTCGAGCCTTGTGCCGACGGCCATCGGCTCGACGAGCGGGCTTGCGAGCCGCGCGGCGAGGAGGCGCGACCCCGCGCCCGTGGCGCAGCGGTCAATGGCGGCGAGAAGGCTGCCGCTTCTTTCACCCGACAAGGTCCGGGAAAGCTCGAGATTGGCGCGCGTCGCGGCGTCGATGCGCATGACGCCCATTTCGCTCGCACGCTGCGGGATGGACAGCGGCGGGCGCGCACCACGCTGGGTGCGCTCGACATAGGTGATGGCGGCACCCGCCGCCGCGAGCTCGCCGCGTGAGAATTCTCCGAAGGCATCGGCCGAGGCGACCTCGAAAAAGGCGGCGAGGCGCGTTGCCGCCGTTGCCGCGTCGATGCCTTCCTTCGGTTGGGGCGCGATGGGCGCACGAACCTCCGCCCAAAGCGCCGAGAGCGCGGGATCTTCATGCACCGCCTCCGAGACGATGATCTCGCGAGGGTCGAAACGGGCAAGCTCGGCGGCAAGCCCATCCGAGGAGGTCTCGGCAAGCTCGAAAGCGCCCGTCGAGATATCGAGCGCGGCAATTCCGTAGCTCCACGGCCCGTCCGAAGCTCGCACGCGCGCGATAGCGACGAGCGTATTGGCGCGCGAAGGATCGAGCAGCGCCTCCTCGGTGATCGTGCCGGGAGTGACGAGACGCGTCACATCGCGGCGGACGACGGATTTCGCGCCTCGCTTTCGCGCCTCGGCCGGATCCTCGAGCTGCTCGCAGACGGCGACTCGATGACCTTGCGCGATGAGCCGCTGCAGATATTCGTCGGCGCGATGCACGGGCACGCCGCACATCGGAATGTCCCCGCCATTGTGCCGACCGCGCTTGGTGAGCACGATGCCGAGCGCGCGGCTCGAGATCTCGGCATCCTCGAAGAACAGCTCGTAGAAATCACCCATGCGATAGAAAAGGAGGCAGTCGGGATTGGCCGCCTTGATCTCCGCATATTGCGCCATGACGGGCGAAACGGCGGCCGAGGCGGTCTCGGCCTTCCCCGAGGATGGAATCGCTGGCGAGGGCGCATGCATCCCTCTTTTTAGCAGGTGCGGGGCGAAGAAACTAAGGGGCGTCCCTGCGAAGACCACAGATTCGGCGGGAAATCTCGGGCCGCCACGGTCGCGGCGGCATGTTGTCCGGGCCCTTCAACGCCCATGTGGCCTGCCGGCCATCGAATCTTCGGACGCGGAACGAAGCCTGCAAACGAAAGCCCCGAAAGAAACGAAGCCCCTTTGGACGCGGACCTCGCAAAGGCTCGTTTAACGCTAATTAACCAATCAACGGATAATTAGCGTTAACCGACCGAGCGAGAGTTGAGCAACCGCTCGTTCCTCCATTAGGCGAGAGGGGCTATTCCGTGACGCTATCTTCCTTCGTCTCCAGGCGCGGTGGCTCGCCTTCGCTTCTCGCCACCACCTCTGTCGCCGCCCTCCTTCTCGGCAATCCCTTGCCGGCAAGCGCCGGACAGAGCATCACCGGCACGACGGTCTCGAGCGTCTCCAACCCTCAGGGCAAGTCGACGACCTCGATCGTCATCTCCGGTTCGACCGTCACCGGCACCGTCAGCAACGCCGGCACGATCAGCGCCGCAAAGCCGAGCGTTCTCTCCATCGCCACGAGCACGGTCGGGGGCGGCATCTCCAACACCGGCACGATCAATTCGAGCGGCAACGCTGCCCGGGGAGTGAATATCGGCCCGGCGAACACGATCTTCAACGGCATCGCCAATGGCACAAACGGCGTGATCAGCGCGAACGGCGCGGGACAGGTCACCGGCGTCTCCATAGGCCAAGATACGGTCTCGGGCGGCGTCACCAACAATGGGCAGATCACCGCCAGCACGACAACCACCGGCCTGGGTGCCTTGGCCGATGTCAACGGCATCGCGGTCTTCGGCGTCAACAGCCAATTCTCGGGCGGCATCAACAACGCGGGCACCATCAGCGTGAACGGCCAGCAAACCACCTCCGGCCCGGCCTTTGCGACCGGCATCCTGGTTCAGGGAGGGAATTTCTCCGGCGGCGTCACCAACACGGGAAATATTTCGGCGCAGGTCGCCGGCTCGAATCAAGGCGCGCAGACAAGCGGCATCTCGCTCACGTCGGAGGGCGCACAGGCGAACGGAAATGGCGGCAACTTCGCTGGAAGTATCTTCAGCGGGGATCTGGCTCTTCGCGGCAGCATATCGGCGAGCGCCAGCGCGAATTCCCAAGTGCAGGCCGCAAGCGCCTTCGGTGTCCAGATGGTCGCGCAAGGCGGTGGGCTCCCGACCGCGAATGCTCTCGCCACAGGCGGCACCTTCACCGGCAACATCGTGAACTCCGGCAACATCACCGCGAACAGCGCCAATTCCGGCCAAGTTTTCGCCGTCGGCATTCTCGCGACCGCGATTGGCGGGGGAATTGACGAGGTGCAAAATGGCAAAGCCGCGCTCGCCAACAGCAGCTCGACGGGGGGCCTCTTCACCGGCAGCATCACGAATAGTGGGGCAATCACGGTGAGCGCCGCGGGCTCCGGTAGCGGCAATGCCGCGGGCATTGCGGTCAATTTCACGATCCGACGCAGGTCAACGGCGTGACCACGACGAAAGGCACCTTCGGCGGCAGCATATCCAACACGGGCACGATCAATGCGATCGCGAGCGGCTCGGGCGTGAGTGCCTTCGGCATCCAGATCGGCAACACGGCCAACCATGTGGTGCAGGGCGGCGTTTTCACCGGCGCGGTCTCCAACGCCGGGACGATCACCGCGACCGGACTGAATGGGGCGACCGGCGTCGGCATCAAGATCCTCACGCCCGTGGCGGGCGGCGTCATCAACACGGGCTCGATCACGGGATCGACGGCTGCGATCGACCTTTCACAAGAAGTCGGGGGGGCCACGGTGGTGACGCAAGCTGGCGGCACGCTCAATGGCGGCATCATCGGCTCGGGCAATGCCAATGGCGATGTGCTCAACCTGACCGGCGGGCGCATCGTGCTGGCACCCGGCCAAAACATCGCCGGCTTGGGCACCTTCAACCAGACGGGCGGCACGCTCGTCCTTGGCGTCACGACGAGCAACGCACCCGGAAGCTTTCCGACCGTCTCGGCCGGTAGCATCAACTTGCGCGGCGGCACCTTGCAGCTCATCCCGCAAGGCAGCAGCCTCTTCGCTTTTGCGGCGGCCCCGACCACCTTCCGAAACATCATCGCGGCGACGAACACACTCACCGGCAGCTTCGCCTCCATCACCACGCCAACCCAGCTTCTCGGCGTCACGCTCACGCCTGACGCCAGCACCCCCAACGCCCTCGACGCCACCCTAGCGCTCAATAAGACGGTGCTCGCGGCGAGCGCGCAGGACCTGACCCAGGATGTTCGCCTTGGGCTCGAAGCGCCTCAGGTGCTCACGCAAGCGATCCAGGATCGGCTCGTCGCGAGCGGGGGCGTGCTGGGCGATGGACCGCCGAACGCCGCGGCCGCGAGGCGCACCACACGTGCCGCGGCCCCGGTCGGAGAATTGGATTTCTGGGCGCGCGGCTATGACCAGTTCGGCAGCGCCTCGGGCGCAGGCACCGGCTACGATCTCAATCGCGGCGCGCCGCTCATCGGCGGCTTCGATTGGCGTTTCGGCAACGGCGTCGTCCTCGGCCTGGCCGGCACTTACGTCGAAAGCACCGCGAGCTTCAACGACGGCTCGCACACGACGGGAAGCTCCTACCAAGGCGCCGCCTATGCGGGATGGGCGGGAGGCCCGTGGTATGCGCTCGGAAGCGGGGTGGTGAGCATCAACAATTTTTCCACGACGCGGCAACTGGCGTCGGTCGGGCTCCCCGGCGTCGCGACCTCGACCCCCACGGGGCAAAGCTACCAGGCGCATTCGGAGGCCGGTTATCACTGGCTCTTGCCGGCAGGCCTGGCTGGCCGGAACCTCAGCGTCACACCCTATGCCGCCTTGGACTATGTGGCCGCGCGTAGCGACAGCTTCAATGAGACGGGCGGCTTCGGGGCGCTCGCCGCGAACGTGGCCGACAGCAACTCCTTCGCGACCACGCTTGGCGTTCGGGTCACCTCGAGGATGAGCGTTGGCGCCTATGGCTTCGTCGTGCCCGAGCTTCGGATCGGCTGGAACCATGAATTCCTCGATGCCTCGCAGACGATCAGCGGCTCGCTGCTCGGCGTGCCGGGAAGCAGCTTCTCGACGACGGGCATCAATTTCGGACGCGACAGCGCCCTCATCGGCGCGGGCTTGAGCGCCGATATCAATGCCAACGCCAAGGTCTTCGTCGATTACGACGGCAAGCTCAGCGCAAGGCTCCAGGAGCACTCGGTCTCGGGCGGCATGCGGATGCGGTTCTGATCGCTCGGGCTTTGCGCGTTCGATGCGCCTTCAGGCCGGCTCGGGAAGCGCCATCACCTCCTCGGCGAAATGGCACGCCGCCCAGCGCCCGCCCTCGACCTCCCGCAGCGCAGGAGCTTCGGCATGGCAGCGCTGGCGTGCCTGCGGGCAGCGGTCGGCATAGGGGCAGCCCTTCAGCGTTTCCGACGGTGAGGCGCCATTGCCGATGATGCCCTTGCGCTCGCGCCGGCGCCCCGGGATCGGCTTCGGCATCGCCGCGATGAGGGCACGTGTGTAAGGATGGCCCGGCGCCTGGAACAAGGCGCGCGGCGAGCCTTCCTCCACGATGCGCCCGCGATACATGACGGCGAGGCGGTCGCAGACATGATCCACCACCGCGAGATCATGGCTGATCAGGAGGAAGGTGACACCGAAATCACGCTGGAGATCCTCGAGAAGATTGAGGACCTGCGCCTGGACCGAGACATCGAGCGCGCTCACCGGCTCATCGGCGATGATCAATCGCGGCTTGGTGATGAGCGCGCGAGCGATGGCGATCCGCTGGCGCTGGCCACCGGAGAATTCATGCGGGTATTTCGCGGCATCGGCCGGACGAAGCCCGACGGAGCCGAGAACCTCGGCGACGGCGGCTTGGCGGCGCGTGCGGTTTAGGCTTTGCGCCCATAAAGGCTCGGCGACGATCCAGCCGACAGTGCGACGCGGGTCGAGCGAGCCATAGGGGTCTTGGAACACCATTTGGACGTCACGCCGCAAGCGCCTTCGCTCCTCTCTCGAAAGAGAAGCGACATCCTGCCCCTCGAACCGCACGGCGCCTGAGCTCGGCGCTTCGAGCGCGATGGCGATGCGCGCCAAGGTGGATTTGCCGGAACCCGATTCTCCGACCAGCCCGAGGCTTCGTCCCGCAAAGACGGAGAGACTCACGCCGGCAAGCGCCGTCACCTGCCGCGGCACGACCCAAAGGCCCTCGCGCGGCAAGGCGTATCGCTTGACGAGCTTGTCGAGCTCGAGGAGCGGCGCGCTCATGAGCCCCCCAAGGCGACATCGAGCCTGATGCAGCGCGCCGCATGGGCGGGCGAGAGCTCGACAGGGGCCGGCAGCGCCGCGTCGCAGGCCGCGATGGCGAGCGGGCAGCGCCCGGTGAAAGGGCACCCCGGCGGCATATCGGCAAGCTCGGGGACCGCGCCCTTGATGGTCGCAAGCTTCGCGCCACGCCCGGCGCCGAGCCTTGGACGGGCGCCGAACAAGCCTTGCGTGTAAGGGTGCGAGGGTCTCGCGAACACCTCTTCCGTCGGCCCTTCCTCGACGAGGGCGCCTCCATACATCACGAGCGTGCGCCGGACATTCTCGGCGATCACGCCGAGGTCATGCGAGATCAAGATGAGCGCCATCTTGTCTTCCTCGACAAGGCCGGCGATCAGATCGAGGATCTGGCGCTGAATGGTCACGTCGAGCGCGGTCGTCGGCTCGTCGGCGATGAGAAGATCGGGCCCGCAAGCGAGCGCGATGGCGATGGTGACGCGCTGGCGCTGGCCGCCGGAGAATTGATGCGGATAGGCATCGACACGGCGCGCCGCGTCGGGGATGCCGACGCGGTCGAGGAGGCGAATGGCCTCTCGCCGCGATGCGCCCGCGCCCATGCCACGATGCAGCATCAAGGTCTCCGCAACCTGGCGCCCGATGCTGTGGAGTGGGTTGAGAGCCGTCATCGGTTCCTGGAAGACGACGCCGATGCGATCCCCGCGCACGCGGCAGAGTTCTGCCTCGTCGAGGGTCAAAAGCTCGCGCCCTTCGAAACGGACCTGCCCGGCGGTTCGCGCCCCCTCCGGCAGCAGCCCGAGAATGGCGAGCGCGGTCATCGATTTGCCCGAGCCCGATTCGCCCACAATGCCGAGCGTCTCGCCGCGTTCGAGCGCAAAGCTCACTTTGCGCACCGGCTTGGCCGGCCCGCGCGCGGTGCTCAAGGTCACGGTGAGATCGTCGAGTTCGAGGAGCGCCATCTGGGGTCGGAACGATCAGCGCTGCCGCGCCAGGCGCGGGTCGAGGAGGTCGCGCAGCCCGTCGCCGACGAGGTTGAGGCCGAGCACCGAGAGCGCGATCGCGATGCCCGGATAAATGGCGAGCCGCGGCGCCTGAAACATGAGCGTCTGCGCCTCGTTCAGCATGCGCCCCCAGGAGGGTTGCGGCGGTTGCGTGCCGAGGCCGAGATAGGAAAGCGCGGCTTCGGCCAGAATTGCGGTCGCGAATTGGATCGTCGCCTGGACGATGATCACGGGCAAGATGTTGGGCAGAACATGCTCGAGCGTGATCTGCAACCGGCTCTTGCCGGCGACGCGCGCCGCGAGGATGAACTCGCGCGTCCACACCGCATTCGCCGAGGCCCGCGTGACCCGCGCGAAGACCGGGATGTTGAAGATGCCGATCGCAATGATCGAGTTGACGATGCCGGGGCCAAAAAGCGCGGTGAGCATGATGGCGGAAAGTATCGCCGGAAAGGCGAAGGTGAAATCGGAGAGCCGCATCGCCACGTCCTCGACCCAGCCCTTCACCGCGGCCGCGAGCGTGCCGATCGCCGTGCCGACGACGAGGCCGATCGCCACCGCGATCACGCCCACGAGGATGGAGTTGCGCGCCCCCGCGATGATCAGGGAAGCGACGTCGCGCCCAAGCGAGTCGGTGCCGAAGACGTGCACCGCGGAGGGCGGCGCGAGCTTGTGGGGAATGTCCATCTCGCCGGGCGGCCATGGCGTCCAGATGAGCGAAAGCCCGGCTGTCGCCAGAAGCAGGAGGATGAGCGCCGCTCCGATCGCGAAGCTTGGATGGCGCAAGGCGCGGCGCTCGAAGCTCATCTCGGTGTTCATGGCGCCTGCACCTTCAGCCGAGGATCGATCGCCACATAGACGAGGTCGATCGCGAAGTTCACCGCGACGACGAGGGCCGCGAGCAGCATGACGCAGTCGCGCACCACGATCAGGTCCCGATTGTTGATCGCCTGGAAGATGAGGCGGCCGAGGCCCGGCAGATAGAAGACGTTCTCGATCACCACCGTGCCGGCGATCAGATTGGCGAATTGCAAGCCCATGATCGTGACGACCGGGATCATGGCGTTGCGCAGCACATGGCGCCACAAGGCGGCGCGGCGCGTGAGCCCCTTGGCGCGCGCCGTGCGCACGAAATCCTCCCGCATCACCTCGAGGATCGAGGAGCGCGTCACCCGTGCCAGGATCGCGGCCTGCACCACGGCGAGCGCGACCGCGGGCAGGATGAGGGCGCGCACGGCCGGAAGCACTCCCTCAGCCCAGCCCGGGAAGCCGCCGGCCGCGAACCAGTGCAGACGTACCGCGAAGAGGAGGATGAGCAGGATCGCAAACCAGAAATTCGGGATGGCGATGCCGATCTGGCTCATGCCCATGACGCCGGTGTCGAGGAGGCTGTTGTGGCGCAGCGCCGCGAAAATGCCGAGCGACAAGGCGATGAGGGCCGTGAGCGCCATCGCCATCACGGCGAGCGGCAAGCTGACGCCGAGACCGCCGAGGATGAGCTCGGCGACCGGCGTGTCATAGGCATAACTTACGCCGAGATCCCCCGAGAGGAGCCCGAAGATCCAGGCGAAATAGCGTGCCAAGGCCGGCTGATCGAGGCCGAGCTTGTGGGAGAGCGCGGCGACCGCGCTCGAGGGAGCATCCGGACCCAGCATGGTGAGCGCGGCGTTTCCCGGCAAGATGTCGAGCACGACGAAAATGACGACCGAGGCGCCCGCGAGCGTTGCCGCGAAAACCGCCGTTCGCCGCAAGAGAAAAAGGCTCATCGCGAAAAGCTCGTTTCAGTAAGCTCACTTGCCATAAGACGAAAACCTTGGGGAATGGCAATCGCAAGCGTCTCTCGGGCGCTCGCTCACCCCATGGCCGGCAGGGCCGCGCGGGCCTTCCCTCCCTGCCCCAACCCCGCTATAGAGCCGCGCCAGCCCAAACCTCGCGTGAAATCCTGTCGCCGCGGCATGCCGCAGGGATCGGCGCGCTGCCGAGCCCGATTGTTTCCTGGATCCCCATGCCCAAACGCACCGACATCTCGACGATCCTGATCATCGGCGCGGGACCGATCGTGATCGGGCAAGCCTGCGAGTTCGACTATTCGGGAACGCAAGCCTGCAAGGCGCTCAAGGCCGAGGGCTATCGCGTCGTGCTGGTGAATTCCAATCCGGCAACGATCATGACCGATCCCGAGCTCGCCGATCGCACCTATGTCGAGCCGATCACCCCGCAGATCGTGGCGAAGATCATCGAGGTCGAGCGCCAGGCGGTGCCGGGCGGCTTCGCGCTTCTCCCCACCATGGGGGGGCAGACGGCGCTCAATTGCGCGCTTTCGCTCAAGCGGATGGGCGTGCTCGATAAATTCGATGTGGAGCTGATCGGCGCTTCCGCCCAGGCGATCGACAAGGCCGAGGATCGCGAGCTTTTTCGCCAGGCGATGATCAAGATCGGCCTCGACGTGCCGCGCGGCCGCACGCTCAAGGGCTCGTTGCGCCAGAAGAAGGACGAGCGCGGCAAGCCGGTCTATGACGAGAACAACGAGCCGGTGATGGAACTGTCGCCGGACGCCCATGCGAATGCGCTCCAGACGCTCGATTACGTCGGCTTGCCGGCGGTTATCCGCCCCTCCTACACGCTCGGCGGCACGGGCGGCGGCGTCGCCTATAACCGCGAGGAATTCTTCGTCGCCATGGAGCGCGGCATCGACGCCTCGCCGACCAATGAGGTTCTGATCGAGGAGAGCGTTGCCGGCTGGAAGGAATTCGAGATGGAGGTGGTCCGCGACCGGGCGGACAATTGCATCATCGTCTGTTCGATCGAGAACGTCGACCCCATGGGCGTGCATACGGGGGACTCGATCACCGTCGCACCGGCGCTCACGCTCACCGACAAGGAATATCAGCGCATGCGCGACGCCTCGATCGCGGTGCTGCGCGAGATCGGCGTCGACACCGGCGGCTCGAATGTGCAGTTCGCAATCGACCCGGCGAATGGGCGCATGATCATCATCGAGATGAACCCTCGCGTCTCACGCTCCTCGGCGCTCGCCTCCAAGGCGACCGGATTCCCGATCGCCAAGGTGGCCGCCAAGCTCGCGGTCGGCTACACGCTCGACGAGATCGAGAACGACATCACCGGAGGCGCGACGCCGGCCTCATTCGAGCCGAGCATCGATTACGTCGTCACCAAGATCCCGCGCTTCACCTTCGAGAAATTCCCGGGCGCCGACCCGGTGCTCACGACCTCGATGAAATCCGTCGGCGAGGTGATGGCCGTCGGCCGCAGCTTCGCCGAATCGCTGCAAAAAGCGTTGCGCTCCCTCGAGACCGGGCTCACCGGTTTGGATGAGATCGAGATTGCGGGGCTCGGCGTGGGCGACGATCACAACGCCATCCGCGCCGCGATCGGCACGCCGACGCAAGATCGCCTGCTCAAGGTCGCACAGGCGATGCGGTTGGGGATGGACCCGTCGGAGATCTTCGAGGCTTGCCGCATCGATCCCTGGTTTTTGGCGCGCATCGGCGAGATCGTGCGGACGGAGGCGCGGATCAAGACGCATGGGCTGCCGACGACCCCTGGCGCCTTCCGCGCCCTCAAGGCGATGGGTTTCTCGGACGCGAGGCTCGCGGTGCTTTCCGGCACGAGCGAAGTCGAGGCCAAGGAGGCGCGGCTTGCCCTTGGGGTGAGGCCCGTCTTCAAGCGCATCGACACGTGCGCGGCCGAATTCGCCTCGCCAACCGCATATATGTATTCCTGCTACGCGCCGCCTTTCGCCGGCGAGGCGCGCGACGAAGGGCGGCCTTCGGCGAGGCGCAAGATCGTGATCCTTGGCGGAGGGCCCAATCGCATCGGCCAAGGCATCGAGTTCGACTACTGCTGCTGCCACGCCGCCTTCGCGCTCAAGGAGGCCGGCTTCGAGACCATCATGATCAATTGCAATCCCGAAACGGTGTCGACCGATTACGACACCTCGGACCGGCTTTACTTCGAGCCGCTCACCGCGGAGGACGTGCTCGAGATCATCGACGAGGAGCGCCGGAACGGCACGCTGCACGGCGTGATCGTGCAATTCGGCGGGCAGACACCGCTCAAGCTCGCGAGGCCTTTGGAAGAGGCCGGCGTGCCGATCCTCGGCACCTCGCCGGACGCGATCGACCTTGCCGAGGATCGTGACCGTTTCAAGCGCTTGCTCGAGAAGCTGAATTTGAAGCAGCCGAAGAACGGCATCGCCTATTCGGTCGAGCAAAGCCGTCTGGTCACCGCCGATCTCGGCTTTCCTCTCGTGGTGCGCCCCTCTTACGTGCTGGGCGGGCGCGCCATGGCGATCATCCATGACGAGCGAAGCTTCGACGATTACCTGCTCGGCACCTTGCCGAGCCTCGTGCCGGAGGAGATCAAGGCCCGTTATCCAAACGACAAGACGGGGCAGATCAACACCTTGCTTGGCAAGAACCCGCTGCTTTTCGACCGATATCTCACCGACGCCATCGAGGTCGACGTGGACTGCCTCTCGGATGGCGAGACGACCTATGTGGCCGGCATCATGGAGCACATCGAGGAGGCAGGCATCCACTCGGGCGATTCGGCCTGTTCGCTCCCCCCTTATTCGCTCGATCCCGCGACGGTGACCGAGCTCGAGGCGCAGACGCGCAAGCTCGCCCTTGCGCTCAACGTAGGCGGCCTGATGAATGTGCAATACGCGATCAAGGACGGCGTCATTCATGTGCTGGAGGTCAATCCGCGCGCCTCGCGCACCGTGCCCTTCGTCGCCAAGGTGACGGGCGTTCCGGTCGCGAAGATCGCGGCGCGCGTGATGGGAGGCGAAAGCCTCTCCTCGTTCGCGCTCGTCCAAAGGCGGCTAGGCCATGTGGGCGTGAAGGAATCGGTGTTTCCTTTCGCGCGCTTTCCCGGGGTCGACGTGCTCCTTGGTCCCGAGATGCGCTCGACCGGCGAGGTCATCGGCCTGGACGCCGATTTCGACGCGGCTTTCGCGAAAAGCCAGCTCGGCGCGGGCTCGAAGGTGCCGCGTTCCGGAACGGTTTTTGTATCGGTGCGCGACGTCGACAAGCCCCGTATCGTGCCGACGGTGAAGCTCCTCCATCAGCTCGGCTTCAAAATTCTCGCCACCGGGGGCACCCAGCGGTTCCTGGAGGCCGAGGGCGTGCCGGCGCAAAGAGTGAACAAAGTTCTGGAAGGCCGGCCGCATGTCGTGGACGCCATCAAGAACGGCGACGTGCATCTGGTCTTCAATACAACCGAGGGTGCGCAGGCCCTCGGCGATTCCCGTTCGTTGAGACGGGCGGCCCTCTTGCATAAAGTGCCCTATTATACCACCCTAGCAGGTGCTGTCGCCGCCGCGAGAGGGGTTAGGTCATTCCTGAGTGGCGACCTCGGCGTACGCGCGCTGCAGGACTATGTCCGCGGCCCTTAGGGCGCGGTCCATTTTCGCCTCGGCGCGTTTCTGGACACGAAAACGGCTCGTTCCCCGCCCGGGGAGCGGTAAGTTATGCTGAAAGGACGACGCTGCCATGGACAAGGTGCCGATGACCCAAGCGGGTTATCTCGCTTTGGAAACCGAGCTCAAGACGCGCCAGCAGGAAGAGCGCCCGCGCATCATTCAGGCGATCTCCGACGCCCGCTCGCTCGGCGATCTGTCCGAGAATGCCGAATATCATTCGGCCAAGGAAGCGCAATCCCATAATGAAGGGCGGATTCTGGAGCTCGAATCGCTCATCGGGCGCGCCGATGTGATCGATGTGAGCAAGCTCAGCGGCAAGACCGTGAAATTCGGCGCGACCGTCAAGCTTCTGGACGAGGACACCGAGGAGACGAAGATCTATCAGCTCGTCGGGGAGACGGAGGCGGATGTGCGCTCCGGGAAAGTGTCGATCACCTCGCCGATCGCGCGCGCCCTGATCGGCAAGAAAGTCGGCGACACGGTTGAGGTGCACACGCCTGGCGGCGGCAAATCCTATGAGATCGTGAGGGTCGCGTTTCGCTGAACCCGGCGCGGAGCGAGGCCTGGACGCGACCGTGGCCGGTAGCGTTATGGCTTCGCGGAACCGTGGCTGACGGCGCGACGGCGCGGGGGCGGCTTCTTCACCCGAACCCGCGCCCGACGTTCGTGATCATGGGGCCGAACCCGCCGTCTCCCGCGCCAGCTTGACGCGCGCCTTCAGCGCGTCGACGCCAATGGCGCCCAGGACGACGCCCTTGCCGATCACATAGCTCGGCGTGCCGGCGAAGCCGAGGGCTGAAGCAAGCTTCATGTTCTCGGCGAGCGTGGCGGCGACCTCATCGCTCCTCATGTCCTTTTCGAGCTGCGCCATGTCGAAGCCCTGGTCCCTCGCCGCGTCGAGCGCCTTTTCCTCAGTCGCGGGGCCGGGAGAGCCGAGCAGATCCTGGTGGAAGGCAAGATATTTCGCGGGATCTTGCATGCGCGCCGCGATCGCGACGCGCGCGGCCTCGGTCGAGCCGGGGCCGAGAATCGGAAACTCCTTCAGCACCACCTTGAGGCGCGGCTCGTCTCGCAGGAGCGCGAGGGTGTCCGCAAGCGCGCGTTTGCAGAAGCCGCAGTTGTAGTCGAAGAACTCGACCAGCGTCACGTCGCCTTGCGGGTTGCCGAGCGTGACCTGATGCGGCGAGGCAAAGAGCTCCGCGGCGTTGTCGCGGATGGCGGGGCGCTCCGGGCCGGGCTTGGCGGGCGCGCCCGTCGAAGCCGTGGCGGGAGAGCGATGCTTGAGCAGCTCGGCCAGAATCTGGGCGACCGCCTCGGGATGTTTGATGAAATAATCTCTCACGATCGCGCCCACCTCGTCCGGATGGGCGGCGAGATAGTCCCTGATGATGGACTCGGTCGGCGCGCGATTCTCCTGCGCGGAGGCGCTCGGCGGCGCGAGAGCCGAGGCGAGGACGGCGGCGATGAACGGCAAGACGAATCGCATGACTGACCTCCTATCGCGGATGGGGCAGGCCGCCGCCGGGCCCGAATCCGGCACCTCCCTGACCTGGGAATTGCGGACCTCGCGGCGGGCCGAATTCGCCCGGGGCAGGCGGGAACGCGCCTCGTCCCGGGAAGAGCACGCATGCACCCAGCCGGTTGCGGATCATACCCCGTGGGCAGGGCGCCGGAACACAAATTCCGCGCGGGTTGCGCATCAATCCGGGCGGGCAGGGCTGGCGCGCGAGCGGCACGCAGACGCCATTGATCGCGCGCGTCATGCCGGGCGGACACGGCGAGCGGACGAGCGGCGCGCAGGAACCGTCCGGGCCTCTCGTTTGTCCGCGCGGGCAAGGCGGCGGGGGGAGCGGAACGCAAACGCCGTCTCGCATCCGCCTCTGGCCGGGCGGGCAGGGCGGCGGCCCGACCGGCACGCAGCGTCCCTTGCGCGTCAGCGCTTCCCCGGCCGGGCACCGGGGCGGCGCGACGACGGGCGGGGGCACGACGACCGGTGGCGGGGCGAGACGCTCACAGGCTCCCCGAGCATTGCGGACCTCGCCCGGACCGCAGGGAGGCCGGGCGGCGAGGCATGAGCGTCCGTCGGCGCTGACGAAGCGCTGGTTGCAGCAGCTCCCGTCCGGCATCCTCGCGTAGCCGGCAGCGCAAGCCGGAATGCTCGGGATTCGCGCCGGGCACGCGGCTCGATTGGACGGATCGAGCGGTTGCGAGCAGCAGACCCCGGTCGTCGTCACGTTCGCGGGCGGGCAGCATACGCCGCTCGCTGTCGGGATACGGCCCGCGGCACAGCAGAGAGGGCCGATCGGAATGTGCAGGATCGGCACGCAGGCGTCCTTTTGCGGTCCCGGCGCCTGCCCCGGCGGGCAGCAAACTCCGGCCGAGGTGACGTTGCTCGAAAGGCAGCACGCGCCGCCGGCTTGAATGTAGCCCGTCGGGCACGGGCATTGCGCGGTCACGGGACCGCCGGGCGGGCATGCGGGCGGCTTCGGCGGCTCGCATCGGCCATTGACGACCGCTCCGGCGCAGCACGCCGGCGCGCCGCCCGAGCCTGTGTAGACATGGCTCGAATCGCAGCAGAAATTGCTCGGGCCGATGGCCGTCTGCCCCACCGGGCACGCCGAGTTCGAACATTCGGCGTTGGCCGCGAGCGTTGCGACCGGGCAGCAGCGGCCGCCGATCTGGACGTCGGGCCGCGGGCAACTCGGCGCGCAGCTGCCGCCCGGGATGCGACGCACCTCGTCCGGCTGGCACGAGCCTGGCGGCGGTGGCGGCGGCTGGCGGACTTTCGGCGGCGGGAGCGGCGGCCCGGTCCGGCTCGGGGGCGCGACCACACCGGGCGGAGGCGGCATGGCGCCACTGGCAGGCGGCACCGGAACCTCGAGGCCGGCGCGCGAAGCCGGCTCGCAGGTTCTCAAGATGGCGATATCGCCCATCTGCCCGCGCGCCGCGTCGTCGGGAGGGCCGTCAGCATAACTGACGAAATAGCTCTCGACCGGCGGCGCGTTGCGCGGCCGATCCTGCCAAGCGCCGACGCCCTGAAGGCCGCTGACTTGCGCAGGACCCGACTTGGCGAGCCGCGCCGCGAGGGCAGCGTCGGCGGATTCGCGCAAATCTTCGCCCGACATCCAGACGAAGCCGCCGCACGACCCCGCGATGATGTCGCCCTTGCGATCATAGTTGTAGCCGGCGTCGACGCCCCCGTTGCCGTTGCGATAGTCGTGCGGGAAGCCGAGCGCGTATTCGTCCGGCCGCTCTTGCCAGACGCGCCGGCCAGCGGCTTTTCCCACGACCGCATATCGCAGGACGCGGCCGATCGCCGACCGGGCCAACGTCTCGAGATCGAAGGCGCCGGTTGGCGCCGGCCGCTCGGCGAGCAGCATCCTGCCCTGAGCGTCGAACGCGATCTTCGAGATTTCGGTCGGGCCCGCCGCGGGAGGTACCGCGAGCTCGATGACGGCGTCGTCGCCGAAGGCGCCGTCGGGCCTGAGGCCGACGGACCAGATCTGCAAGCTGTCGGCGACCGCGTAGAAGAGACGACCCTCATGGACCGCAAGCCCAAAGACCCGCCGCTCCGAGGGCGCGAGATTCCAGGTCGCCGGATCGCCGGTGTCGAAGCGCGGGCTTGTGACATCGATCGGCTGCTGCGTCGCCCAGGGAACGGCCGGCAGCTCCTGCGCGGCGCGTCCGGCGACGCCGTGATCGTAGGAGCCGAGATCGGCGCCGTTTTGGCCGAGACGATGGATGAGGCCGGTCTCGCGGTCGGCCACGAACAGCGACTTCGATTGCGGATCGAAAGCGAGGCCGCCGAGCGCAGCCCCGGAATTTACCCGGTTCCCGGTCCGCAGGTCGGCGAAGAGGCTGACGCGCGCGCTCGCCCCGTCGATCTTCCAGACCGAGCCGGGTCCCCCTTGCGCTCCCCAAAGGCCCGGCATGAAGGCGGCCTTCGGCGCGCCTTTCCGCACGTGGAGGACGCGCCCATTGGGGCCGGGGGCGACGATCGGCAGCCCATAGGAGGAGCTCGCAGCCACGTAGACGTTCGGGGGCGACGCATCGTCGAGCGCGACGCCGAACACCTGCCCGATTTCCGACGCCGGAACCGTGAACGGCTTCGGGGCGCCGACGAGTTGCGCCGCCGCCGGCCCGCCCATGTGGCGAAGGTCGACGATCCTCAGCGAGGGTCCGCTCGCGTCGATGAAGGTCAGCGCCGCGGGATCGTCTCCGGGCGCGATCCGCGGGGGCGGCGGCGCGCCGGCGAAACCTGTGACAGCTGCCTCGCCGGGCGCGATCACGGTGATCTGCGATTGTTGCGCCTTCAGTCGGGCCGCCGGAAAGGCCAGAAACGCAAGGGGCACGGCGAGAGCGAGGGCGGCGGCCCAGGGCCGCGGGCCGTGGCCTTGCCCTCGCCGATCCAGACCCTCAATGTGCGCCCGCCCCTTCATCCGCGCCTACTGCGTCGTTTGCACGGGAGAGCATGTCCCGTTGGCCAGATCCGCCTGCGTTCCCGGCGGACAGCAGGTGCCGCAGGCGGTAACTTCGGCGGGGCTGCAGCAGACGCCGTTCGGCGTCCTCACTTCGTTGCTGGCGCACGGTGCCACGCATTTGCCGCCGACATTGACCTGGCCGCCGTAACAGGGGATTCCCGTCAGCGGGATCGGGCAGATGGAGCCGGTCGGATTGACGGTCGACTTGACCGGAGGCACCGCGGCCAAGCCGGTGCTGTCGCAAAGGCAAATTTGCGAAAGAGGCCCGGATTGCGCGCCGGCATGCGTGCCGCCCGGGCACTGGCAGGCATAGGTCCACGCGCAATAGTAATCGGTTTGCGACTGACACGGCCACGGGTCGCTCCCGAGGAGCGCGTAGTCGGGTTGCTCGGTCACCTGCATGGGACTCGGGCAGAAGCGGTACTGCTGCGGCGAGCAATATTGGCTGTGGCCGTCCCATCCCGTGCGCAAATCGGTGACGAGGGTTCCATTCGCCGTGACGTCGACCCGGGTGTCCGCCGGAATGTTGTTGTCGCCGACAATCGAGCCGCAATCGACGGCGACCGGCGATGGAGGCGTGCAAGCGCAAGGGCCGAGGCCGACGTCCTGTTGCAATCCACAGATCGCGTCCGCAAGGCACGAGCCCGCCTGGCTGCCCAACTGACCGACGCCCTGCTCGAGGTCGCAGGCGCATTGCGCGACGCTGACCACCGCGCCCCCGCCAAGGCTCGCGACGTCGCTGATCAGGTCAGCGCCGATGCCGGCCGCCTGAAGCCAGCTGTTGATCGCAGCGATATCGCTGACGCCGGTATTCAGCTGGCTGCAAAAATTGTCGACCGAGCCCTGGCCTTGGCTCGCCGCGACGCCGCCGAGCGCCGCCCCGATGCCGGCGGCCGCGACGCAACCGGCGCCCCCCTCCCCGCAAGCCACGCCGCAAGCGCCCGAGGACAGCGAGGAGAGGGTGTTTTCGATGGCGTTCAGAACGTCGTTGAAGTTGCAGCCATCGGCGCGGGCGGTTTTGGGCGCGAGGAGCGCGGACAGCACGGCCAGCGCCGCACACAACGCGATTCGATGTACGAGCCTCGCACCTCGACCCACGATCGCTCCCCCTGTCTCGACGCGAATTGTTTCGCTGATCGTTCCCGAGGCTTTGCGTCGATTACTTATCGATTACTATAATTGCCGCAAGGATTAGGTCAAACGCGGACATGGTCCTTAACCACAACAAATATAATGATATAGTTAATCTTCCCGCCGCAGACGCGCCGCGCGATCATACGCACCCTATGCTTCCCACCTTACAGACGAATTGCGGGTTCAGGCCGCCACGCAGACAAATTCGCCAGTTCACAGGCGGCTCTCGTGATCAGGCCTCCCGCCGGCGCATCCAGGCGCGAGCCTGTCGCGGCCAGCGTCCGTCGATCGCGATGAGGCCAAGCCCGATGAGAGTCATGCCGAGGAGCTCGCTTGGCACGATCGGTTCGGCCAGGATGAGCGTGCCGAGGACCAGCGTGCTCACCGGGAGAAGTAAGGTCACGAGCAAGAGATTCGTGGCCCCGGCCGTCGACAGAAGGCGAAAGTAGAGGAGGTAGCCGAGCGCGGTCGAAAAGACGGCGAGTCCCAAGATGGCGCCAAACCCCGCCCAGCTCGGGATCGGCAGCGTCCAGGGGCGCTCGGCGAAGGCCGTGATCGGCGCCAAGAGGATGGCCGAGGCCGTCACCTGGCCGGTCGCGGTCAACAAGGGCGCGACGCCGAGCCGCTTGAAGCGCCGCCCGTAGACGCCCGCGCAGGCATAGGACAAGGCCGCGCCGAGACAGGCAAGCTCGGCGAGGGTGTCACCACCAAGATCGGCGATGGCGCGACCGGCGAGCGCTTGCGGCCCGATCATCACGGTCACGCCCGCGAGACCGAGAAGCACGCCGAGGAGGCGATTGCCGGTGAGCTTCTCGTCGCCGGTAAAGACATGCGCCACGAGCACGGTGAACAGAGGTGTCGTGGCGTTCAAGATCGAGGCGAGGCCGCTCGCGATATGCGTTTGGCTCCAGACAAAGAGCATGAAGGGTACGGCGTTGTTGAGAAGCCCCATGCCGAAGAAGGCGACCCAGATCCGCGGAGCGCTCGGCAAGCGCAGCCCTAACAAAGGCAGGGCTGCGTTCAGGAGGGCCGCGGCGAGGCCTACACGCAAGAACACGATGGTGAAGGGAGGAAGCTCCTTCACCGCAACGGCATTGAAGAAGAAGGAACCGCCCCAGAGCACCGAAAGCGCAATCAGCATCGCCCATTCGCGCGGCCCCATCGCGCGATTGATCGCGTTGGGCTCGCCCGCCGCCGGCAAACCAGACGATGCACCGCCCCCTTCGGGCACGGGCCGCGCGGTTTCCGCACCGCATGCAGGCTTTGTTTTCCGGCGCATGCTCCCACCTCGAACCATCGTTCGGCGTCACGCTACCGAGGTGTGGAGCCCCCCGCGATCCGGTTCTTGCGCTGGATTTCGCAGGGCCAAGGCCCTGGAGGAGTTGCCTCTAGCTCATAGAACGGAGGTAGCATGGCGAAAGCTGCGACCCATGGCCTGGCGGGCCAGATCCCGGTCCAGATAGCGGAATGGTTTACGCCAAAGCCCTATGATCGCCTGGCCCCTTTTGCTTCAATCCCGAGCTTCAGACGCCTTACTTGGGCCCGGAGGAACTCGGCATACCCCCTCTCCTCAAAGCCACCGCTCGCGAGCCCCCAAACTGCGTTCGCCGCATTTTCTTCAGTGGCCATGAAGCGGTAGAATCCGGCTTCCGCACGATCGCGGCCAGCTTCGCCCATTCTCCTCATGGTGCGATTGATCACGCTTGGCTCGCTCGACTGGCAAGCTCGACGACCCGTCGCCCGCTCCGGACCCCGGCCCCGCCGTTTCCACGCCATAAGCAGGTTTCGCTTCCCGGCGCCTATGCTCTCGCCCGAACCATCGTTAAGCGCCACGCTACCGAGGCGTGCGGTCTCCCGCGATCCGGTTCTTCGTTGCCGCTCTTACGTTTCCTCGCGGCGCGGGCTCGGCGACGGGCGCAAAAGGCGCTCAGCTCCACTCCCGAACGTCGACGAAGCGGCCTGCGACCGCCGCGGCCGCCGCCATCGCGGGCGATACGAGATGCGTGCGTCCGCGGAACCCCTGACGACCTTCGAAATTGCGGTTCGAGGTCGAGGCGCAGCGCTCGCCGGGGGCGAGCTTGTCGGCATTCATGGCAAGGCACATCGAGCAGCCCGGCTCGCGCCATTCGAAACCCGCCGCGATGAACACCTTGTCGAGCCCTTCGGCCTCGGCCTGCTCCTTGACGAGCCCCGACCCGGGCACGACCATCGCGGCAACGCTCTCATGCACGCGCTTGCCGGCCGCGATCTTCGCGGCGGCCCGCAAATCCTCGATGCGGCCATTGGTGCAAGAGCCGATGAACACGCGATTGATGGCGATGTCGATGATCTTCTCGCCGCCGTTGAGGCCTTGATATTCAAGCGCCCGCTCGGCCGACTTGCGCTTGCCTTCATCCGCGATCTCGGACGGCACCGGAACGCGCCCTTGCACGGTCGTGACCTGCTCGGGCGAGGTGCCCCAGGTGACCGTGGGCGGCAGCCTTGCGGCGTCGAGCGTGACGATGCGGTCGAAATGGGCGCCCTCATCGGAACGCAGGCCGCGCCAATGCTCCAACGCCATTTCCCAGGCCTTGCCTTTCGGCGCTTTCGGTCGGCCGGCAAGATAGGCGAAGGTCTTCTCATCGGGCGCGATGAGCCCTGCGCGGGCACCGCCTTCGATCGACATGTTGCACACCGTCATCCGCCCCTCCATCGACAGCGCGCGGATCGCCTCGCCCGCATATTCGATGACGTGGCCGGTGCCGCCGGCGGTGCCGATCTCGCCGATGACCGAGAGAATGATGTCCTTCGCGGTGACGCCATGCGACAAGCTGCCGTCGACGCGTACCAGCATATTCTTCGCCTTGCGCTGGATGAGCGTCTGCGTGGCGAGCACATGCTCGACCTCGCTCGTGCCGATGCCATGGGCAAGCGCGCCGAAGGCGCCATGCGTCGAGGTGTGGCTGTCGCCGCAAACGATGGTGGTGCCGGGAAGCGTGAAGCCCTGCTCGGGCCCGATGACATGCACGATGCCTTGGCGCACATCGCGCTCGTTGAAATATTCGACGCCGAATTCCCGTGCGTTGCGCGCCAGCGTCTCGATCTGGGTGCGGCTTTCCGGATCGTCGATGCCCTTGGAGCGATCGGTGGTCGGCACATTGTGGTCGACGACCGCGAGCGTCTTTTCCGGTGCGCGCACCTTGCGATGCGCGAGGCGCAAGCCCTCGAAGGCTTGAGGCGAGGTGACCTCGTGCACCAGATGGCGATCGACGTAGATGAGGCAGGTGCCGTCCTCTTGCGCCTCGACCAGATGATCGTCCCAGATCTTGTCGTAAAGGGTGCGCGGCTTCACGGGTTCATCCTCAAAAGATCGAAGCTTTGGTTCGAGCGCCCTTTTACCGGGATTGGGCGTAGGCGAAAAGCGGCAAGCGCCGCGGGTGATCGCGTCGCCGGCTCAGGCGACGAGCCGTCCGTGGCAATGCTTGAACTTCTTGCCCGAACCGCAAGGGCAAGGCCCGTTGCGGCCGACCTTGCCCCAGCTTGCCGGATCGTCCGGATCGGCCTGCCTCACGGCCGCTTGCGCCGATGCGGGCGGCGTCTCCGGCTGAGCCGCCGGGTCGAAGCCGAGCATCGAGGCCGCGGCGCGGAAAGGGTCGCCGGCATTGAGCGAGGCGAGCGCCATCTCGTCCTCTCCCGTCACCGGGTCGAGATGATGGGCTTGCATCGGGGGTGCCTGGAGCGGCGGAGGCTGCATGACCACCTCGACACGCATGAGCTGGCCCGTGACCGCCTCGCGCAGGCGCGCCACCAGGCCGTTGAACAACTGGAAGGCCTCGGCCTTATATTCGTTGAGCGGGTCGCGTTGCGCATAGCCGCGCCAGCCGACGACCTGGCGAAGCTGATCGAGCGTAACGAGATGCTCGCGCCAAAGATGGTCGAGCGCCTGAAGCAGAACCTGCTTCTCGATATAGCTCATCAGCTCGGGGCCATTCTGCTCGACGCGCTTGTCGTAGCCTTGATCGGCGAGCGCGCGCAGGCGCTCGCGCACCATCTCCTCGCTGATGCCCTCCTCCTTCGCCCAGTCGGCGACCGGAGCCTCGAGGTTGAGCGCCTTAAGCGCCGCCTCCTTTAGCCCCTCGACATCCCACTGCTCGGGGTAGGAATCGGGCGGAATATGCGCTTGCGCCACGTCGTCGATCACGCCATGGCGCATGTCGTCGATGGTCTCGCGCACGCTTTCCTGGCCCATGAATTCGCGGCGCTGCTCGAAGATCACCTTGCGCTGGTCGTTCATGACGTTGTCGTAGCGCAGGACGTTCTTGCGCATATCGAAATTGCGGGCCTCGACCTTGCCCTGGGCGCGCTCGATCGCCTTGTTGATCCAATTGTGGACGATCGCCTCATCCTCTTTGAGGCCGAGCTTCTGCAGCATGCCGTCCATGCGCTCCGAGCCGAAGATGCGCATCAAATCGTCCTGAAGCGACAGGTAGAATTTCGACTTTCCCGGGTCTCCCTGGCGGCCGGAGCGGCCGCGCATCTGGTTGTCGATGCGCCGGCTCTCGTGCCGCTCGGTGCCGAGAACGTAAAGCCCTCCGGCCGTGATCACCTTGGACTTGAAGGAAGCAACCTCGGCGCGGATCGCGGCCTCCTTCGCCTTTCGATCCTCGGAAGGCTCCATGGCGCCCAAGGTTTGCCGGATGCGCATATCGGCGTTGCCGCCGAGCTGGATGTCGGTGCCGCGACCGGCCATGTTGGTCGCGATGGTGATCGCGCCGGGCACGCCGGCTTGCGCGATGATGAAGGCCTCCTGCTCGTGGAAGCGCGCATTCAGCACCGCGAACAGACGCGAGGGACGCCCTTCGCGCGCCGCCGCATAGAGCGGCTCGAGGCTGTTCGGGTCGGCGAAGTCGATCATCTTGAACTTGTGCTTCTTCATCACCTCGGCGAGAAGCTCTGATTTCTCGATCGAGGTGGTGCCGACGAGGAGCGGTTGGCCCTTCGCATGCGCCTCCTCGATCTCGCGCAGGACAGCGCGGGTGCGCTCTTCGCTGGTGCGATAGACTTCGTCGTCGTGGTCCTCGCGAGCGACCGCGACGTTCGTCGGCACCTCGACAACCTCGAGCTTGTAGATCTCCATGGAATTCGTCGGCCTCGGTCGCCGCCGTCCCCGTCATGCCGGCGAGCTTCTTGTAAAGGCGGAAGTAGTTCTGGAAGGTGATCGAGGCGAGCGTCTGGTTTTCCGGCTGGATGCGCACCCGCTCCTTCGCCTCGAGCGCCTGATGCAGCCCGTCGGAATAGCGCCGGCCCGGCATCATGCGGCCGGTGAACTCGTCGATGATCACCACCTCGTCGTTGCGCACGATGTAGTCCTTGTCGCGCTGGAACAGCTTATGGGCGCGCAAGGCCTGATTGGAATGATGCACGAGCGAGGTGTTCTCGACATCGTAGAGGCCGCCATCGACCAGGAGCCCGGCCTCGGTCAGAAGCGTCTCCATATGCTCGTTGCCCTGCTCCGTGAGCGAGACGGCGCGCTGCTTCTCGTCGACATCCACATCGCTCGCCGAGAGCCGCGGGATCAGGGCATCGACCGCGACATAAAGTTCGGAGCGATCCTCGGTCGGGCCAGAGATGATCAAGGGCGTGCGCGCCTCGTCGACCAAAATCGAGTCGACCTCGTCGACGATCGCGAAGCCATGGCCCCGCTGCACCATCTGCGCCAGGTCGTATTTCATATTGTCGCGCAGATAATCGAAGCCGAACTCGTTGTTCGTGCCGTAGGTGATGTCGCAGGCATAGGCGGCCCGGCGCTCGTTATCGTCGAGCCCATGCACGATGACACCGACGCTGAGCCCGAGGAATTTGTAGATTTGCCCCATCCATTCGGCGTCGCGGCGGGCGAGATAATCGTTCACCGTCACGACATGCACGCCCTTGCCGGCGAGCGCGTTGAGGTAGACGGGGAGCGTGGCGACGAGCGTCTTGCCCTCGCCCGTGCGCATCTCCGCGATGCCGCCTTCGTGCAGCACCATGCCGCCCATGAGCTGCACGTCGAAATGGCGTTGGCCCAAGGTGCGCTTCGCCGCCTCGCGCACGGTCGCGAAAGCTTCCACGAGGATGTCGTCGAGCGTCTTGCCCGCCGCGAGCTCGTCGCGGAAAGCCCGGGTGCGCGCGGCGAGCGCCTCGTCGGAAAGGCCTTCGAGATCCTGCTCGAGCGCATTGATGCGCTCGACCGAGGGAACGTAAGTCTTCAGTCGCCGATCATTGGAAGAGCCGAAGAGCTTCTTCGCAAATGCGCCAAACATGCAGGGCCTTTCCGTACGAGCGGGAATATATCGGGCGCCGCTTGAGCCTCTCAACGGTGCTGATTGCACGGCGCTGGTGTCAAAACCATGTCTTGCCGCAATTCACAGGTGGGGGCTAGGGGGGCGTCTTGTCAACGTTTCGCCGGGCGCAAATTCGACGCCGCTGGCGAGCGGCATCTGAACGAAAGCCGGAAAATCGGGAACGAAAACCGAGGGCTCAGACATAATTCGGCGACAAGCCCGTGCTCCAGATGGCTTCGAGGTGATTTCAGTTGACCGGATGCACCCATTCGGTCGAAAAGCGCGCCGGCGGCGCGCTAACAGCGAAAAGGCAGGTTCGATGACAATCTCAAGGAGCTCCCTCGGCTCGATGAGCTTTTTTGGCATGAGAAGCGCTCTGGGCGCTGCGGGCGTCCTGGGTGCGCTCGCGCTCGTCGTCAGCTCGGCGCTGGCGCAGACCGCGCCTGCGCCCGACAAGGTCGTCGCGACCGTCAACGGCGCGCCGATCAAGGAGAGCGATCTCACCATCGCCGAGCAGGACATCGGCGGCCAGCTCCAATCGGTCCCGGAGGCTTCACGGCGCGATTATTTGATCCAATTCATGGCCGACCTGAAGCTCGGCGCGCAGGCGGCCGAGGAGGCGAAGCTTCAGGATGCGCCCGATTTCGCGCAAAGGGTCGAGTATTTCCGCGAAAAGATCCTCCTCGACGACCTGATGCTCAAGGAAGGCACGAAGGCCGATACGCCCGAAGCGCGCAAGAAGCTCTATGACGACACCGTGACGAAGCTGCCGCCCGAAACCGAGCTTCACGCCCGCCACATCCTCGTCGCGGACGAGGAAACGGCAAAACAGGTCGCCGAACGCGCCAAGAAAGGCGAGGATTTTCTTGCCCTCTCCAAGGAGTTCTCCAAGGACCCGGGCTCGGCGGCCGATGGCGGCGATCTCGGCTGGTTCACCAAGGACAAAATGGTGAAGGAATTCAGCGATGCGGCGTTCAAGCTCGAGCCCGGGCAGATCTCCGATCCGGTGAAGAGCCAGTTCGGTTGGCACATCATCAAGGTCGAGGAGAAGCGCACGAAGCCGGCCCCCCAATTCGCGGAGGTGCAGGACCAGATCGGCAATTACCTCACGCAGCGAGCCCAGCAAGCCATGCTCATGTCCTTGCGCGAGAAGGCAAAAATCGTCCAGGCGGATAAGCCCGCCGAGCCGGCGCAGCCTGGTGCACCCACGACGACTCCAGCTCCCGCGGCCCCTCCGAAATAGCGCGGTCCCGGGCGCTTTTGGCGCCGTCGTGGCGGTCGCGAAAGACTGCAGGGCGATTTATCTCGTCCGCCATGGGGAGACTGAATGGAATGCCCAGGGGCGTTTCCAGGGAGCCTTGGATTCACCTCTGACGCGGCGCGGACGGGCGCAGGCCGAGCTCGCGGGACGCATTCTGGCCGCGTATGTCGATCCCGCCATATCCATGGAGGTGAGCCCCTTGGTCGGGCTCGCGAAACCGCTTTGCTTTTGCGCCGTCATTTCTCCGGCGCGGAGCCTGTGCTCGAGCCGCGCCTACGCGAAATCTCGCTCGGTTCCTGGGACGGGCTCGACACGGTGGAGATCCATGCCGAATGGCCGCGCGCACTTGAGCGCGCCACGCCTCTTGATTGGTATTTCCGCTCACCCGACGGCGAATCCTACGAGGAGGCCACGGCTCGCCTCGACGCTTGGCTCGATGAGCGGGCAGCGCCCGTCGTCGCCGTCTCGCACGGGCTCGCGGGAAGGCTTCTGCGCGGCCTCTATCTCGGCCTCCCGCGCGAGGAGGCGCTCGCGCTACCCGTGCCGCAGGACGCGATCTTCAAGCTCGCGGGCGGGACCATTGAAACCTTGACACTTCCCGCGCCAGCTGTTGAGCACGCCTGATCAACGGCTCCATCGTCCGGCGGCACCCCGCCGGCCGACCGCGGAACGTTGTCTTGGGGCTAAATTCAGGGGCACACATGTCCGCGACCCTTTCACCGCTTGCGCCGAAATCCTACCCCGACCTTCCCGAAATCGAGGGGGTGCGCTTCGCGACGGCCGAAGCTGGCATCCGTTACAAGGGGCGCACCGACGTGCTTCTTGCCGTGATGGACAAGGGCACCCAGGCCGGCGGCGTCTTCACCCGATCGAAATGCCCCTCCGCGCCCGTCGATTGGTGCCGTGCCATGCTCAAATCCGGCGAAGCGCGCGCGCTCGTGGTGAATTCCGGCAATGCCAACGCCTTCACCGGGCGAAGCGGCAGGGAGGCCGTGAAGCTCACCGCGGCCTTGGCCGCGAAGGCGACCGGCGTCAAGGCGTCCGATGTCTTCCTGGCTTCGACCGGCGTGATAGGCGAACCTCTCGACGCCTCGAAATTCCAAGGCGTGATGCAGATGCTTGCCGCGAGCGCAAAGCCGGGCGGCCTGTTCGAGGCGGCCAAGGCGATCATGACCACCGACACCTACCCCAAGGTCGCGACCGCGCGCGTCAAGCTCGGCGAGACGGAAGTGACGCTCAACGGGATTGCCAAGGGCGCCGGCATGATCGCCCCCGACATGGCGACGATGCTGTCCTTCCTTTTCACCGACGCGCCGATCGCGGCCGCGGCCTTGCAGCCGCTGCTGGCGCGCGCCGCCGACACCTCGATGAACGCCATGACGGTGGATGGCGACACCTCGACCTCCGACACGCTGATGATCTTCGCGACGGGTGCCGCGAGGAAGCGCGGCGCACCTTCGATATCCACCGCCGCGGACCCCCGGCTTCGCCCGTTCAAAGCGGCGCTCAACAAGGTCCTCGAAGACCTCGCCAAGCAGATTGCGCGCGACGGGGAAGGCGCACGCAAATTCGTCGAGGTGAATGTGAACGGTGCGGCCTCGCCGCGCTCGGCAAGAAGGATCGCCCGCGCCATTGCGGAATCCCCCCTCGTCAAGACCGCGATCGCGGGGGAGGACGCCAATTGGGGGCGCGTCGTGATGGCGGTCGGCAAGGCCGGAGAACCCGCCGACCGCGACAAATTATCGATTTCCTTCAATGGGATCCGCGTGGCGCACAAAGGCGGGCGCGACCCGGCCTATGACGAAGCCGAGGTCTCGAAGACCATGCGGCGACAGGAGATCACGATCGATGTCGACCTCAGGATGGGCAAGGCCCATGCCCGGATGTGGACCTGCGATCTCACCAAGGCCTATGTGGAAATCAACGGCGATTACCGGTCTTGATGCGATAATCCGCCGTAGGCCCCGTGGGTGAGTATTGTGTCGATGAATAGGTGCCTTGGAGCGTCCGATGTCCTTGAACATCAAAGACCCGGAAACGGAGCGACTGGCGCGCATGCAGCGCAGCAGACGGGCGAGACGATCACCCTTGCAATCCGTCGAACGCTCGAGGAACGGCTGCGCCGCGTCGGATCTGGCGCGCGCAAGGCAAGCCCTTCTCGAGGATCTCGCCGCCATCCGCCAGCGCTGGAGCGCACCCCCGGTTCTCGAGGCGCGAAACGCCGATGAGATCATCGGCTATGACGAGAGCGGCTTGCCGGGCTGATTATTGCGCCGGCCCAGGGTCAAGCTGGCTCGGGCACAAGCAGCCTCAGCTCACCAGAAGCAGAGGTCTCTCGAACACGCGCAGCACATTGCGAAGCTCGTGGCCGCGCTTGACGATGAGGCCGGTCGCCGTGATCACCGCATAGGCGCCTTGGCGGCGCGCGAGGGACGGGTCCTTCACGATGCGATAAAGGGGCACTTCACTCGCGCGCCTGAACACCGAGAACACCGCGCGATCCCTGAGGAAATCGACCGCATAGTCGCGCCACTCGCCCGACACGACCTTGCGTCCGTAAACGTTGAAGATTTCCCGCAGCTCCTGCCGATCGAAGGAGATGCGCTCTTTCGCCGCAACGGGGAAACGGACGAGTTCCGCTCCCCGCGCGGCGCTGGGTATCGGTTCGGGATCGCTCATTGCGCCTCTTCTGATGCGAAACCCCCAAGGCCGGTAAAGCGCATCATCGCGCGATGATGCGCCCTGTTCAAGCAGATTCAGCCGCGAGGCAGGTGCCGCGCAAGGCCGCTGGCGCGAGGCCCGCTCGGCGACGCCATGCGCGTTCCGCCAGCAAAAGCGGCTCGAGAGATTCGAGCCCCGCGGCAAAAGCCCAATTTCCGCCCAACCCGCGCCCTTCGGACGCCCCACTGGGCGCTATGCTGAGCATTGTCGTCTGACCGGTCCGGTGCGTGGTTCCCGGACTTTTGCCCCCCAGCCCCCCGGGGATCGCCACCGTGATCGGCAGACGCGCTTGAGTTGATCCCCAAACAACTCCGTAGGCCGGCGCCCCGCCGGCCTTTTTTCTTGGCCCGCCTCATCTCGAAGCGAACCTCGCGCGAATGTGAACGCGTCGCCGGCTCCCTGGCTTCAGCGAGCTCTCGGCCTCAGCGCGCTTGTTGGTGGTATTCGGGGTTCGGCCGCATGTCGACGGCGGAAGCCATCCGGTTCGACATGTTGAAGAAAGAGGCGACGGCCGCGATGTCCCAGATGTCCCGGTTCGAGAAGCCCGCCTTGCGCAAATTTTCCCGGTCCGCCTCGGTGATCTGGCGCGAGTGCAGCGTCACCTTGCTGGCGAAGGCGAGCATCGCCTTGTGGCGCGGCGAGAGATGCGCGGCGCGCCAGTTCATGGCCATGAGCTCCCCGAGCACCGGATCTCCCGAGAGCTGGCGAACCGCCGCGCCATGCGCCGCCAGGCAGTAAAAACAATGGTTCTCGCTCGAGACGGCGACGGCGATCATCTCGCGCTCGAGCTTTGAGAGGCCCGAGGCACCGAGCATCAGATCGTTGTAGAAGGCGGCGAAAGCCGAAAGCTTCGTATCGTCAAAGGCATAGCTCGTCAGCACATGAGGCACGAAGCCGATCTTCTCTTGGCATTTCGCGAGATAGGCGCGCATCTCGGGCGACAAATCGCCGGGCGGCAGGGCAAGCGCCATCGGCCTTTGCGTTCCATCCTGCCGGCGCGGCATTTCGCCGGCGGCGGGGCGGGGTTTTTGTGTCACGTCCTGGGGTTTCGCCGGCCTGGGCGGCGGCTTCTTGGCGATCGTCATCTTGGGCGCGAGCTTCGGCGCCACGGGCCTCGGCGGTGCGGACCTCGGCGGTGCGGATCTTGGCGGCAGGGGCCTGGGCGCTGCCTGTTTTGCCCGCGCGGGTTTGGTCGCCCGTGACGGCCCCCGCTTCACGTCTTTTGCCGTGACCGGCTTTTTCACTTTCCCAGCACTCGTCATCGTTTCCTCGGTTTGTTCGAGCCAAGGCGGCGGTCGCATGCTTAACGTTCCGCGCGCCTGAGCATTTGCGGCGTCCCATCACGATACTCTTGAGCACCTCGGAAGGGAAACCCTTCAAAACCCGGGTAGCAATGCGGAACCGGCATGGTGAGGCAAGCGAAAAGGCCCTTGCTGCCGCGGATTGACATCGGCCGAACCCTTCTGTCACGCCCTCTGGCCGAGAGAAGCACGGCGGTTTTGGCCCTGGGGACTGGAGCAAAGGCATTCTATGCGCGTGATTTCGGCGGAAGAGATCGATGCGGCGCTCAGCTTTCCGACGCTGATCGAAGCGTTGCGCCGCGCCTTCGGGGCGACGCTCGAAGCTCCGGAGCGGCATCACCATGAGGTGGCGCGCGGAAACGAGACCGCGACCCTTCTCCTCATGCCCGCCTGGACGGGCATCGGAGAGCGTCCGTCTTATCTCGCGACCAAGCTCGCGACGGTGTTTCCCGGAAATGCCGCGCGCGGGCGCCCGAGCGTCTACGCCACGACGATCCTTCTCGATGGCGAGACGGGCGAGCCGCTCGCCGCGATGGACGGCACGCGCCTCACGCTCTGGCGCACGGCCGCGGCCTCAGCGCTTGCCGCCTCCTACGCGGCGCGCGAGGACGCTTCGCGCCTCTTGATGGTCGGGGCCGGCGCTCTCGCGCCCTTTCTCATCCGCGCCCATGGCGCCGTGCGTCCGATCCGCGAAGTGGCGATCTGGAATCACAACCCCGCGCGCGCCAAGGAGGCCGTCGAACGCATCAGCCGGGAGAGCGGGCCGATGGGAGGCCGCGCGGGAGGAGACCCGCTCATTCGCGTCACCGACGATCTCGAAGCGGCGGCTCGCGCCGCCGACATCGTCACTTGCGCCACGCTTTCGCGCACGCCCTTGATCAGGGGCGAATGGCTGAAGGAAGGCGCGCATCTCGACCTCGTCGGCGCCTTCAACCTCGAGATGCGTGAAGCCGATGACGAGGCGCTGCGGCGCTCCCGCCTCTTCGTGGACACGAAAGCGGCCCTCAAGGAAGGTGGCGACGTCGCGGTCGCGCTCCGTCAAGGAGCGATCGCGGCCTCGCATGTCGTGGGCGACCTCGCGACCCTCGGGCGCGGCGATGTTAGGGGGCGAAACTCGCCACGAGAGATCACGGCCTTCAAGTCGATCGGCGCCGCGATCGAGGATCTCGCGGCGGCAGTTGCCGTGTGGGAGGCGTTGTAGAGGGCGAATAGCGCGTAGTGAGTGGCGAGTAGAAAGTCGAGGAATTCGCACCTCCCCCCTTAACTATTCGCTATTCGCTATTCGCTCATCTTAACGGCACATGCGCCGTCTCCGGGATACGCGAGATCACGACGAAGCTCACCGCCGCCGCTGCCATCACATAGCTCACGGGTGCCAGTGGAGAGCCCGTCGTCTCGATCAGCCACTGCGCGATCAGGGGCGCGAAGCCGCCGAAGATCGCGACGGCGAGCGCGTAGGACGACGACATCCAGGTCGAGCGTCCACGCGTGGTGAAGATCTCCGCGATCGCCGCCGGTCCCGCCCCCGAGAAGAGCGCGATTGCGATGCCGAAGACGATCTGCATCGAGGCCACGAAAGCGAAGCCATAGCCCTGCAGCATCAGCCAGAAGACGGGCAGCGGCAAAAGGAAGAAGGCGGCGCAGGACGAAAGCAGCAGGGGCTTGCGGCCGATGCGATCCGAGAGCGTCCCCATGATCGGCACGAAGATCACGACGGCCAGGAGGCCGATCGTGTTCGACCACAAGGATTCCGCCGGGCTGAGCTTGAGCTGGGTGCGCGTGAAGGTCGGCATATAGCTCAGGAAGGTGTAGTAGCAGACCGTCCAATGGACCGTGAAGCCGAAGGCAACGAGCGCGAGCCTCATGTCGCTGCTCTGCGCCGGCGCGCTCGCGTCGCCATATTCTCTCGCGACCTCGCGATAGGGAGGCGTCTCGTCGACCGCGCGACGAAGCCATAGGCCGATCGGCAGGAACAACCCCCCAAGAAGGAAGGGGATGCGCCAGCCCCAGCCGTCCATCGCGTCGCCGCCGAGCGTCGAGGTCAGGATCGCCGCGAGGCCCGAGCCCAGCAAGGTGCCGCCGGCGACCGACATCTGCTGCAGGCTCGTGTAGAAACCGCGCTTCCCCTCGACCGACCATTCGGCCATGAAGGCCGTCGAGCCGCCCCATTCACCGCCCGTCGAGAAGCCTTGCAGCATCCGGCAGACGAGGAGGAGAATCGGAGCGAGGATGCCGATGCGGCCATAGGTCGGGATGAAGCCGATGAGCACGGTGCCGATCGCCATCAACAAAATGGTCAGGATCAGCGCGGGCTTTCGGCCATGCGTGTCGCCCATGCGGCCGATGACGATGCCGCCGAGCGGACGGACCACCAGGCCGACCCCGAATATCGCGAAGGTGGACAACAGTGCGGATTTCGGGTCGTCCTTCGGAAAGAAATTCACGGCGAGCGACGAGGCAAGATAGGCGTATACGCCATAATCGTACCACTCCATCACATTGCCGATGGTGGCGGCATAGATGGCCTTGCGGCTCTGGGCCTCGGTCGGTCCGGCGGCCGACAATCCAACATTTCCAATGACGGCTTGCGACATGGCGACGGCCCCGAGCCCCGTGCTGGTTCGATTCTAACTTAAAAGCTAAGCCGAAAAGCACCCCGCCCGCAATGCGCATGTCATTTGCGTGACGCCGAACGTGGCGGCGACGCTTGCACCTTTTCACGGTCCCAGGTTCCGGGGCCGATGCCTCGCTCGCGCAGCTTGAATTTTTGCACCTTGCCGTTTTCCGTGCGCGGCAGCTCGGTGACGAATTCGAGGAAGCGCGGCAGAGCGAAGCGCGGCAGGCGCGGCTCGCAGAAGGCGATGAGCTCGAGCTCCGACAGGGGGCTTTCCGGCTTGCGGAGGATGGCGGCCATCACTTCATCCTCGGCGAGCTCCGAGCCTACGGGAAAGACCGCGGCCGCGGCGATCTCCGGATGGCTGATGAGCACCTGCTCGACCTCGAAGGAGGAGATGTTCTCGCCGCGCCGGCGGATGGCGTCCTTGAGCCGGTCGAGGAAACGGAACTGGCCGTCCTTTTCGCGCAGCACGCGGTCTCCGCTGTGGAACCAGAGATTGCGCCAAGCCTCGACGGTCTTGTCGGGCATGCCGAAATAGCCGCGCGCGAAGGCGTAGGGCTCACGGGCGCGGAGCATCAATTCGCCGGCTTCGCCATCAGGCAGCTCATTGTCGTCCTCATCGACCACGCGCGCCTCGAAACCGTCGATGACCGCACCCATCATTCCCGGCCTTTGCACGCTTGGATGCGCGCCGATGACGAAGTTCGTCTCCGTCGACCCATAGCCGTCGAGCAGCGCGATGCCGCTTCGCGCCGCGAACTCCACGCGGAACTTCTCCGGGACGCCGGGCGCGAGCGCGATGCGCACCGCATGCGCCTTCTCCCGCGGCGAGGGCGAACGCGAGAGCAGCATGGGCACCATGGCGCCGAGCAGATAGGTCACCGTCGCCTTGTGTTCGGCGAGCGAGGCGAAGAAGCCCGAGACCGAGAAGCGCTCGAGGTAAACCACATGCGCACCCAAGAGGAGCGCCTGGTAGAAGCTGTTCAAGGCGTTGCTGTGGAAGAGCGGCAAGGGTGTGACGAGCACGTCGCCTTCCTCGACGCCAAGCATGCCGGCGGTGACGATCCCCCACCAATAATATTGGGCATGGGGGCAGATGACGCCCTTCGACGGGCCTGTCGTGCCGGAGGTGTAGAGGATCGCGAGCGTGTCGCCGGGCCCGATGTGCGGCGGACGGCGCGGGCGAAGCCGGCGCGGGCAAGGGGCGAAGCGGCAGGCCGTGCGCGACGCCCGCCTCGCTTTCGCCGATGAGCCAGAGCGTCTCGAGCGCCGTTTCGCCGATCTCGGCATGGACGAGCGCGGCGAGGAACTCCGCCTCGAGGATCAAGAGCCGCGCGCCGCAATTGCGCAAGATATGCGCGAGCTGCGGCCCGCGTGAGCCCGTGTTGATCGGCACCAGAACGGCGCCGATCCAGGCCGCGCCGAGCATGATGGTAACGAAATCCAAGCTGTTGCCGCAGATCAGCGCCACGCGGTCGCCGTGCGTGATGCCGGCACGTAGAAGCGTTCCGCCGAAGCCGGCCGCAAGCTCGCGTGCCTCGCGGAAGCTGAGCGTCGTGCCGCTCGCCGTGACGAGAGGCTTGTCCCCAAAACGCGCGGCTTGCGCATCGAGCATCGCCGGCAAATTGCGCTCGGCCGGACGAAAGAGCGCCGGGAACGTCTGCGTGCTCATGCGGCCACGAGCGCCAGCACGCGCAATGGCGAGCCCGAGCCTTGCCTGATCTTGAGCGGTGCCGCGATCAGCACGGCACCCGTCGGCGGGAGGAGATCGAGATTAGCGAGGCATTGCAGGCCGAAGCGGCCAGCCCCATGCATCAGCGCATGGCAGGGATAGGGAGGGCGCAAATGCGCACCCTGTCCCGCATCCGTGCCGATCGTCTCGGTGCCGAAGCCGAGCACGTCGCGCTCCTCGACAAGGAAGCGCACGGCCTCGACGTCCGGTCCCGGCGTGTGCTGGCCCGTCTCGTCGAAATTCTGGAAGGCGACGGGGTCGTTGCTGCGTTTCGACCAATCGGTGCGCATCAGCACCCAGGACCTCGGCAAGATGCGACCATGACGCTCCTCGAAGTCGCGCAGCTTCGTGACCGTCAGCAGGTAATCCGCGTCTTCCGCCGCCTCGCGCGAGCAATCGATGACGCTCGCTGAAGCGATGAACCGATCGAGAGGGATCGTGTCGGTGGCGTTGTTTGGCAGATCCCTGCCGGTGACCCAGTGGATGGGCGCGTCGAAATGCGTGCCCGTGTGCTCGCCGAAGGAAAGGTTGTTCCAATACCAGGCGGGCCCTCGCGCGTCGTAGCGCGACACCTCCTCGATGCGCATCGGCGCGCTCTCGCCGAATTCCGGCGGCAGCACGATGGGTGGAAACTCGGGCGCCAGCGTATGGGTGAGATCGACCACCTGGATGCGTCCCGCCACAAGGTCGGAGACGAGGTGCGCAAGGATGGGAGAGCTCATGTCTTCACCCGGCGAGTTCCCGCTCGAGCGCCTTGGGATTGTCGAGAAAGCGGGCGACGAAATCCTTGGCGACCTCGCCTGGATAGATGTCCTCGAGGCCGCGCTCGAGAGCGTCGATGACGGATGCGGCGAGCGCCGCGGGCGAAAGCTTCGGCGGCGGCACGCGTGCGTTCCATTCATCGTCGATCGGCCCGGGGAAGGCGTTGACGACGCGGATGCCGCTCGCCTGCAAATCGGCGCGCAGCGCCTGGGCCAACGACAATGCGGCGGCCTTCGAAGCCGAGAAGGTGCCATGCGCGGGATCATTCGAGAGCGCATGGATCGACAAAATATTCACCCAGGCGGTCGCGCTCGAGGCGCCATCGGCGGCGCGCGCCTTGAGCGCCGACGCGAAGCCATGCGCGAGGCGCAACAGGCCGAAATAATTCACCTCCATCTCGGCTCGCGCGGTCTCGATGCCGGCACGCGACCCGATCGAGCCCGGCCGATGATATTCGGCCGTGTTGATGAGGATGTCGACCTTGCCGCCGATGCTGCCGGCAAGCTCGCGCACGGAACTCTCATCGGTCACGTCGAGCGGCACGAGCGTGACCGGCTTCAAGGCGCCGAGAGCCTTGAGATGCGGCGAGGGCTTCCAGGGTGCGGCAAATCCAGCCCAGACGAGATCGGCGCCGGCCGCGACCAGCGCCTCGACCATGGCGCGCCCGAGCTTCGTCTTGGCATCGGTGACCAGCGCCTTGCGCGCGCGCGGCGCGCAGGTCGTTTCGCGGATGAGGGGATCTTCTGCCATATCGGGCGTGTCCTTCTCCGGTAAGCCGATCATCAAGGCTTGGCCCGACTTGTCGAGCGCCAATCGCAAGCGCAGCCGCGACGGGGCGGGCTCGCAAGCGCCATGCAGCGCGACGATAGCGCTTGGTCCGCAATCGAGCCGCGCCAAGCCGACCCGCCAGGGCGCGCGCTCACGGAAATAAAGCTCCTGCCCATGCCGAATGAGGGTCTCGGACAAAAGCTCGCCCCCGCCTTCCATGGGGCGCCAGCGCAGCCTTGCCGAGAGGCATTCGACGCAGGCATCGCGCGGCGGATATTGCACGGCGCCGCAATCCTCGCAGCGCTGCAAGGCAAAGAGGCCGCGCGCCGCTGCGGCGGTAAGCCCTTGCGCGGCGCGGCTGCGCCCGAAAGGCGGAACGAGCGGCGGCTTGAGCGGGACCAGCGGGTTCCTGCGCTTTACCTGACCGCCCGGCCTGCGCACTTCCATCGGGGCCGCGCTCACCGTTTCTTCCTCCTCTTTCGGCGGCCTTCCGCCGCAAGGATCGCGGCGCCCGAGCACAGGCCTCGATCGTAGTTGATCATGCCGAAGCCGCTCACGAGGCCAAGCCTCGCCCTCTCCACCTGCGCACCGAGCGGAGCGCCGATCAATTGCCGGATCGCCTCGACGAGACCGAGATGCCCGCCCGCGGCGCCGGCCTGCCCCATCGACAACTGCCCGCCCGACGTGTTCAGCGGAAAGCTGCCCTCGATGGTGAAGCTGTGGCGGCGCACGAAATCCGGACCCTCTCCCTTGGCGCAGAAACCGAGGTCCTCGATCTGCATCACGGTGATCACGGGATAATCGTCATACGCCTCGAGAAAGTCGATGTCCTTCGGTGCGACGCCCGCTTGATCGTAGAGCGTATCGCGGTCGAGCGCCCAGCCGCCGCGAAGCTGAATCGGATCCTCGGGATAGGCGTTGTGGCGCTCGATCGCGGCGAGAAGCCGCGCGTGCGGGAGATCGAGCTTCTTCGCCGTGGCGCGGCGCATCACCAGGAAGCCATCGGCGCCGGCGCAAGGCATGACGCAATCGAAGAGGCCGATCGGATCGGCGATGAGGCGCGCCTCGAGATATTCCTCGAGGCTGAGCGTCTTGCGAAAAAGAGCGAGCGGATTGGAAAGCGCGTTCTGCCGCTGGGCGACGCAAAGCTTGCCGTAATCCTCGCGGCGCGCGCCGTAAACGCGCATGTAATGAGCGGTGAGGAGCGCGAAGCTGCCGTTCGGGCCACCCGAGCCGTAAGGGTAGACGGCGTCGCGCGCGAAACGGCTGAAGCTTGCCGTGTTCAGGCGAAAGGAATCGACGTGGTTCGCGTCGCCGGCGATGCAGGCGACGATCTCAGCGTCGCCCGCCTCGACGGCGCGCGCCGCGCGGCGCAACTGGACGATGGCCGATGCGCCGCCCATCGGCACATGCTCGAGAAAGCGCGGCGAGAGCCCCACATGCTGCGTGAAGCCGACGGCCGTATCGGGCGCGAGCGTGAAGCTCGAGACGGCAAGGCCGTCGATGGCGCTTTTACGAATGCCCGCGGCCTTGATCAGTTTTGCCAAGGCTTGCGCCAAAAACCAATGCGCCGAATGGATCGAGTGGCGCGTGTAGGGGACGGTGACAGGCGCGGCCACCACGACATCCTCATAGGGCCTCGTCGCCGCCCGCATCAGGCTGCTTCGGCCCCGAGATAGGCCTCGCGCACGCGCGGATCGGCGCTCACCTTGAGGGGCGAGCCTTCGGCGATCTTGACGCCGAAATCCATCACCACGACCCGGTCGACGAGGTTCATGACGAAATCCATGTCGTGCTCGACGAGCATCACCGTCACTCCCTCGGCCCGCAGCGCCTTGATCAAACTCGCCAAGGCCTGTTTCTCCAGGCGCCGCAACCCCGCCGCCGGCTCGTCGAGAATGACGAGCGCGGGATCGGCCGCGAGCGCGCGCGCCACCTCGAGGAGGCGCTGCTCACCGAGCGGCAAGGTGCCGGCGCGCTCGCGCCATTTGGCGTCAAGGCCTACGCGCGCAAGTTCCCGCCCGGCTTCGGCCCGCACGGCACGTTCCTCGGCACGATCAAGCCGCAACGCGCCGCGCCAGAAGCCGGCGCGCGCTCGTCCGTAAGCGCCGAGCGCGACATTGTCGAGAAGCGTCATCTGCGGGCGAAGCTTCACATGCTGAAAAGTTCGAGCAAGCCCACGGCGCGCCAAAGCGTGCGTGGAGAGGCGCGCGACGTCTTCGCCGAGAAAGCTGATGCGCCCCTCATCGGGCGAGGCAAGGCCGGTGACGAGGTTGAAGAGCGTCGTCTTGCCAGCGCCATTCGGACCGATGAGCCCGATGATTTCCCCAGCACCGACCTCGAAGCCCACATCGTTGACGGCGATGAGGCCACCGAAGCGCTTGGTGACGCCTTCGATCGAAAGGAGGGGCGTTCCTTTTGATTTCGGCGCGCGGCGCAAAAGGGGCGCAGCTTCCTTGAAGGCGGGCATCGGCGCGCGCCGGGGCACGGTGCGCAGGATGAGGGGAACGAGGCCGAAGCGGGCCTTCTGCAAGATGAGGATGAAGAGGGCGCCGAGCACTACCGCCTCGAGCTGTGTGCTGTTTGCAGTGACGAGCGGCAGGAAGGATTGCATCCCCTCCTTCAAGAGCGTCACGATGCCGGCGCCGACGGCGGCGCCCGCCACATGGCTCGCACCCCCGATTAGGGCCATGAGCAGGAACTCGATGCCTGCATCGAGGTCGAAGGCCGTCGCGCTGACGACCCTTTGAAAATGCGCATAGAGCCAGCCGGCGAGCGCGGCGAGTAGGGCGGCGAGCACGAAGGCGCAAAGCCGCGCCCGGAACGAATCGATGCCTAGGCTTTCGACGAGCGCGTTGCCGCCGCGCAAGGCGCGAATGGCCCGGCCCTCGCGCGAATCGAGGAGATTGGACAAGAGCAGCATAGCGAGCCCGAGGAGAGGCCAGGCGAAGTAATAGAAGGATCGGGCCGACACGAGCGCGAGCGGGCCGATGCTGAGCGGCGGGATCGCGGCGATCCCGTTGTGGGATCCGAGCGCTTCGACGTTTCCGAAAAGGTAATCGATGGCGATGCCCCAGGCGATGGTCGAGAGCGGCAGGAAATGGCCGCCGAGCCGCAAGGTGGCGGCGCCAAGCACCAAGGCGATAAGGCCCGAAGCGAGAAGCCCGATCGCGAGCCCGACGAAGGGCGATCCTCCCATCGCCGTGGTCCACCAGGCGCTCGCATAGGCGCCAATGCCGAGAAATGCGGCCTGGCCGAACGAGATGATGCCGCCTGACCCCGTCATCAGCACGAGGCCGAGGGTGACGAGCGCATAGATCGCGATGTAGTCGAGAAGCGTCAGCGCATAACCGCCGAGCACGAGCGGGAGGGCAGCGAAGAACACGACGGAAAGGATGGCGAGCGCCATCGCCACTGTGATCGGCGCGGTCGCGACGGCGTCTCCTGAAAACGGGCGCCGGCTCATGCGGCGATTTCTTCCTCGGCCGCGCCATCTTCCTCCTCGAGCTGATGCGCGAAGGCGAGCGAACGCCAGACGAGGATCGGGATGAGGGCTGAAAAGACCGTCACCTCCTTGAAGGCGCTGTTCCAGAAAGCGGCGTAGCTTTCGAGAAGCCCGACGAGAAGCGCGCCGAGCGCCGCCATCGGATAGCTCACGAGGCCGCCGATGATGGCGCCGACGAAGGCCTTGAGGCCGATGATGAACCCCAAATCATAATAGAGCGTGGCGACGGGAGCGACGATTACACCCGAGATGCCCGCAAGGCCCGAGGCGAGGAGGAAGGCGAGAGCGCCCGTACGCGCGGGGCTGATCCCGCATAAGAGCGCACCCTGCCGATTGACCGCTGTCGCCCGCAGCGCCTTGCCGATCGTCGTATGGGCGCAGAGAAGGTAGAGGAAGATCGAGACGAGGCCGCAGGTCGCAAGGATGATGAGGGTCTGGCCCGGAAGCACGAAATCCCCGAGGCGCAGGAGCGTGCGCGTCAAGGCTTGCGTGCGCACGCCTTCGGGCCCGAAGTAGAAGAGAGCGAGGCCCGAGACGGCGAAATGCAGCGCCACGGCGACCATAAGGAGAACGAGAACGGGCGCGTCGGCAAGCGGCCGAAAGGCGATGCGATAGAGGAGCGGGCCGATCGGCAAAACCAGGGCGAGGGTGAGCGCAATGGCCGCCGGTTGTGAGAGCTCGCTGCCCGCCAGGTAGGCGACGAGCGCCACGGGAAGGAGGGGCAGACAGGCGTAGAGCGCGAGGGCGCGAGGAATCCGTCTGGGATTGCGGGCGCGCGCCGCCTGGAGGATTTCCATCGCCGAGGCGATGGCGGCAAGGGTGAGCACGAGCCAGATCGTTCCGGGAAGGCGATGGCGCTCGAAGGCGCCAAGCGTCAGCGCCGCATAGGCGAGGATATCGCCGAAGGGCACGAAAATGACGCGAGTGACAACGAAGACGAGAACGATGCCGAGCCCGACGAGCACATAGATTGCGCCATTGGCGATGCCGTCCTGCGCCAGCAGCAGCGCGATTTCCAAATTCATGCGCTCGCCCGTCGCAGGGATAGGTTCGCCCGTCCGGAATGTCACACAGCCAACAACGAGGTTCAACCCCGTTCGCGAGGGAGCCGAATCGCCGAGCGATTCGGGCACAAATGGGCGCCACGGACCGTGCGCGACCGCCCGCACTCGGCGCTTGCGCGCCTGATCCCTCGCCTTCGACGCCGGAATATGGCAGAGGAACACGGTTCAAATCGCGCTTGGCGCCGCGAGGTTCGGCGGCCATCGACAAAATGTGCCCTTTTTTGCGAGATAACCGCACGCCAATAGCTGATGCATAAGGGCCAAGGCATGATCACTCTACGCTCACCGGCACTGCGTTTCCTCGGCGGCGCCGCTCTCCTCCTTCTGCTTGCGTGGCTTGCGCACCCCGCCGCCGCCGCGCCCGTAAAGCCGAAACCGCAGGCGACCGTCGCTCCGGCAAAAAAAGCAACAGCGGCGGCGCCGGCTGCCGCCGCATCCTCCAAGCCTGGAACCGGGCAGGCGTTGAAGCTTGGCCAATTCGACGATTGGGTCGCTTATGCGACGCCGGGGGCGAAGAAGATCTGCTATGCCCTGTCGGTGCCGAAGGAGCGCCTGCCGAAGAACCTCAATCGCGACCCGGGCTATCTTTTCGTCTCCTATCGGCCCGATGAGAGGGTTCGCGGCGAGATCGCCGTCGTCATGGGCTTCGCCGTTAAGGAGAATTCGCCTGCCGAAGCGGTGCTTGGGGCCAACAAATTCGAGCTCGCCGGCAAGGACACGAGCCTTTTCGTCCATAACGCGGCCGAGGAGGGCACCATGCTTGCTGCGATGAAACGGGGCGGCAGCCTCGTCGTGAAGGCCTCCTCGAAGCGCGGCAACGAGACGACCGACCGCTTCTCGCTGGCCGGTATCGCCCAGGCGCTCGATCGGGCGGAGAAGGAATGCAAGTGAGCGCGCTCGCGCCAATCTTTCCGGAAAAGCCCGCCGCGCCCCTCGCCTCGCTTGCCGGGCTCGGCCGTGCCGATCTTGCGGCCCAGCTCGCGGAGCTCGGCGTCCCGGCGCGCGAGGAGCGCATGCGCGTGGCCCAGCTCTGGCACTGGATCTACCATCGCGGCGCGCTCGACTTCGGGTCGATGACCACGGTCGGCAAGGAGATGCGCGCCAAGCTGGCGCGAAGCTTCAGCCTCGAGCGCCCACGGATCGTCTCGGAGCACGTCTCCTCCGACGGGACCCGCAAATGGCTGTTGCGGATGGCGCCGAAGGGGCCGCAAGACAAGGGCGCGGAAATCGAGACCGTCTACATTCCGGAGTCCGACCGCGGGACGCTCTGCGTCTCCAGCCAGGTCGGTTGCACCCTCAGCTGCTCCTTTTGCCACACCGGCACGCAGCGGCTCGTGCGCAACCTGGATGCCTCCGAGATCGTCGGCCAGTTGCTCGTCGCTCGCGACCAGCTCGGCGACTGGCCGGGCGCCGGCAAGGCCGCAATAGGCGGGACCTTGCCGGACGCTCCCCGCCTCATCTCGAATATCGTCTTCATGGGGATGGGTGAGCCGCTTTATAATTTCGAGGCCGTCAAGGAGGCGGTCGAGACCATCGCGGATGGAGAGGGGCTTTCGCTTTCGCGCCGGCGCATCACGCTTTCCACCTCCGGCGTCGTTCCGATGATCCCGCGCGCCGGCGCCGAGATCGGCACGATGCTCGCGATCTCGCTGCATGCGGTGCGCGACGCGCTGCGCGACCAGCTTGTGCCGCTCAACAAGAAATACCCGATCCCCATGCTGCTCGATGCGTGCCGCGCTTATCCGGGCCTGTCGAATGCGCGGCGCATCACCTTCGAATATGTCATGCTGAAGGGCGTGAACGACACCAATGCCGACGCGCGTGAATTGGTGCGCCTGCTGCGCGGCATTCCGGCCAAGATCAATCTCATCCCCTTCAATCCTTGGCCGGGCACGCGCTACGAATGCTCGGACTGGGGCCGCATCGAGGCCTTTTCCGAGATCGTGTTCAACGCCGGCTATGCCTCGCCCATTCGCACGCCGCGCGGGCGCGACATTCTCGCCGCTTGCGGCCAGTTGAAGAGCGAGACCGAGAAGCTGCGCGCGAGGGCTCGGTTGATGCTCGAGAGCGGCATCGGCGCCGAGGGAATGTTTGCGAGTTCCGAATAGCCGGGGACCTGCCGCGGCCCCGTTCCGGTCCGCGACGCGAAAAATTTTTTGAGCGGCCGCGATTTATCGTCATTCTAAAAATTGCGAAAAACTCATTTCTGTTCCGATAGCTTCAGGTTCAATGTTAATTTAGAATAATTTAAAACTGACATAAGTCACGGGGAATTGAGAAAAATATTGAACAATACTGCTTGACGTTCGGGGTTCGCTGCCCTCTCTAGCGCGCTTGCGCGGACAGGAGCAAAAGCCGCGCCCGAAGGTTTTCATGGTACGGAACCATCCTCGAACGCCCGTCGCAAAGCGTAGCCTTACCGCAGGCACGGTGTTTGCGCTCGCGCTCATCGCGACGCTGGCTCTGACGGCCGGCGAACTTGCGCGCGCCGAGGAGCCGCAGAGCCAGCCTGCCGCCACGCCCGACCCTTATCATGAGCTCGAGACGAAATATCTCTTCGGCTTCACCACCGGCTCCGATATCGGCGAGGAAGGAGAAAAATCGATCGAGTTCGAAACCACCGCCGCGCTCGGCAAGCGTCGCGGCAGCTATCGCATGATCGAGCAGGAGTTCGAGTTCGAGGGCGTGCCTACCCAGTTCTTCGCCTATGAGCTCTCGGCCCATGTCACCAATCATTCGATCAACGGTGTCGAGGGTCTCGACAATATCGATCGCACGCAGTTCAGCGGCTTCTCGAGCGCACTCAGCTATCTGATCATCGGACGCGGTCCGGGCTCTCCGATCGGCTTGACCTTCACGGCCACACCCGAATGGGCGCGTGTCGACGGGACGAGCGGCGTGCGCACAAGGGATTTCAGCAGCGAATTTCGCTTGATCGCGGACACCGAGCTCATCGCGAACCGCCTCTATGCGGCGGTGAACGCGCTCTACCAGCCCGATATTGCAAGAGCCTCCGGAGACCTCGCCACGAGCCGAACCGCGACGGCCGGGGTGACCGGAGCGCTTACCTATCGGGTGGCGCCCAAGGTGACGATGGGTGGCGAGGTGGAATATTACCGCGCCTACGAAGGTTTTGGCTTCAGGAGCCTCGATGGGCATGCCCTATACGTGGGGCCGACACTCTATGTCCAATTCACCACCAAGACCTTCTTGTCGATTGCCTTTTCGAGCCAGGTCACAGGCCATGCGACGGGAGACGGCCGCTCGCTCGACCTCGTGAACTTCGAGCGCCACCGCGCCAACGCCAAGCTCGAATTCGAGTTTTAACCCGACCGCACCGGCGATTTCGTTGGAGATGACAATGAAGCCTCACCTCGCAAGATCGCGCCGCCTCGGCGTCCTCGCCCTTTCGCTTGCCTTCCTTTGCGGCCAAAACGCCCTCGCGCCGCGCGCCTTCTCGCCGCGTGCCTTGGCGCAGGAAACGGCGGTCGTGAAACTCACCCTCAAGGACCATCGCTTCGAGCCCGCGGAGCCGCATGCGCCGGCGGGCAAGCCCTTCACGATCGAGGTCATCAATCTCGACGGCACGCCTGCCGAGTTCGAAAGCAAGACCTTGCGGGTGGAGAAGGTGATCGCGGCCGGCGGCGCCATCACCTTGCAGATGCGCGCGCTGGCGCCCGGACGTTACCGTTTCTTCGACGATTATCACGAAGATACGACCGAAGGTTTTCTCGTCGTTCAGTAATGAGTATCCCATGCTCGGCGCATTGATCATCGTTTTCCGGGAAGTCATCGAGGCCGGCCTCATCATCGGCATCACGATGGCGGTGACGCGCGGCATCGCCGGGCGCGGTTTTTACATCTCGGGCGGCGTCGCCGCGGGCGTCTTCGGCGCCTGTCTCGTCGGCGCCTTCATCAACACGATTTCCGGCGCCTTCCAGGGTGTGGGGCAGGAGCTCTTCAATGCGTCGATCCTCGGCATCGCCGTCGTCATGCTCGCCTGGCACAACATCTGGATGGCGCGCCATGGCCGCGAGATCGCGGCCGAGATGCGCCAAGCGGGCGAAGCGGTACGCAGCGGCGCCTCGACCCTAGCGGGGCTTGCCGTCGTCGTCGCCGTCGCCGTGCTGCGCGAAGGATCGGAGGTCGCGCTCTTCCTTTACGGCATCTTCATCGCCTCGCCGCCGGGCTCCGTAATGAGCCTTTTGGCCGGGGGCATCATCGGCCTCGTGCTCGGCGCATGCGTCACCGCCCTCACCTATGGCGGGCTCGTGCGCATTCCGAGCCGATATCTCTTCGGCGTGACGAGCGCGCTCATTGCCTTGCTGGCGGCCGGGCTCGCCTCGCAGGCCGTCGGCTTTCTCGAGCAGGCCGATGTGATCACCTTCCTGCCGGGTCAGATTTGGGATTCATCGAATATCTTGTCCGACACGAGCATTCTCGGGCGGGTGCTGCACACGCTCATCGGCTATAGCGATCACCCCTCCGGGATGGAGGCGCTCATCTACGTCGCCACGCTCGCCGCGATCGTGCTCCTCATGCGGCTTTTCGCGCATCCGGCGTCCGCGCCTACGACGCGGTAGCAAAATAGCGAGTAGCGAGTGGAATCTCCACTTCTCTACTCGCTACTCGCCACCCTCAAAGCTTGCTCTCGATCGCATCCCAGATCGCGACGGCGAGATCGGGGCCGCCTGTCTTGCGGATAGCCCGGATGCCTGTCGGACAGGTGACATTGATCTCGGTGAGAAATCCGTCGATCACGTCGATGCCGACGAAGATCAGGCCGCGCTTTTTCAGCGCCGGGCCGATCGTCTCGCAGATCTCCTGCTCGCGGGCCGAGAGTTGCGCCGCCTCGGCCGCGCCGCCGCGCACCATGTTCGAGCGGATGTCGTTTAATTGCGGCACCCGGTTCACGGCGCCCTTGGCGATCCCGTCGATGAGCACGATGCGCTTGTCGCCCTTGACCACCTGGGGCAGGAAGCGCTGCACGACCCAGGCCTCCTTGAAGGTCGAGGCGAACAGATCGTAGAGCGAGCCGAAATTCGCGTCCTCGCGCGCGACCTTGAAGACCGAGGCTCCTCCATGGCCGTGCAACGGCTTCATGACGATCTCGCCATGCTCCTTGCGGAAGGCTTCGATCTCCGCCTTGTCGCGCGTGATCAGGGTCGGCGGCATGAGTTGCGGAAATTCGGTGACGAAGATCTTCTCGGGCGCATTGCGCACGCTCGCGGGATCGTTCACCACGAAGCTCTTCGGATGGACGCGCTCGAGCAAATGAGTCGCGGTGATATAGGCGAGGTCGAAGGGCGGGTCCTGGCGCATCAGCACCACATCCGTCGTGCCCAGATCGACCCGGCTCGCCCTGCCGAGAGTCACGTGATCGCCGACGACGTCGCGAATGTCCGCCTCTTGCATCGTCGCGATGACCTTGCCGTCGAGCATCGAGAGCTTGTCGGGCGTGTAGACGAGCAGCTTGTGGCCACGCGCCTTCGCCTCGAGCATGAGCGCGAAGGTCGAATCGCTCGCCACATTGATGCGCTCGATCGGGTCCATCTGCACGGCGACGGTGAGGGGCATGGGCTATTCCTTAAAGGCTCGGTCTGACGGGCGGCCATGCCGCTCGCGGGCTCGATAGGGCCGGCCGCGGCGGCTGGCAATGGCCCCATCGGCAAGCTTGGGGCCGCGTGGCGCCGATGCAACGCTTGTCGGGCTTGCATTCCTAACCCTTCGACGCGCCTTGACCCGGGCTTGCGCGATGCGCATGGTGGCCAAGCGCATTTTCGAGGATATGGCCATGGGGCTCAGGATAATCGGGGGCGTCGTCGCGCTTTTTCTTGTCGCGGCCTGCACCGCGCCCTTTCAAGGCCCGTATATCCCGTTGACGCGGTTCACCCCCGCCACACCGGCACGGCCGCTCATCGCCGAAAACCGGGTCAACCCCTATGACGGGGTCATTCCCGCCTGCGCGGATGGCGCGGTGCTCGATTTCATCAAGAGCCGCTTCGCCACGCGCGAGGCCGGATACTGGGATTCTTCGATCGAGATCGCGGGTTTCGATGCCCCTTACGAGATCGCCTATCGGCCGCGCGGCCCGAATTTCGTGCCGCGCCGCTATTGCAGCGTGACCGGCCTGTTCTCCGACAATCGCCCCCGCAAGATCTTCTATTCGGTCGATGAGGATATGGGCTTGTTTGGCCTGAGCTGGAACGTCACCTGGTGCCCGCTGGGGCTCGATCGCGACCTCACCTATGCGCCTGGATGCAAGATGGCGCGCCCCTGACCCGAAGGTCGGTCAAATCGTGAGGCCATGGCGCATTCGTGCCGCACTCGGCGCTCTTGCCGGCGCGGCTCTGCTGTTTTGCGGCGCAGCGGCCAGCGCCCAAAATTCACGTGAACAAGCCCCGCATGAGCGCAACGGCTCCGCTGCCGGTGATTTCGACCTCTATCTTTTCTCGCTTTCCTGGTCCCCGGGCTTTTGCGACATCGAGGGCGAACGCAAGCGAAAGCCCGAATGTTTCACGCATAACGGCGCCGGTTTCCAGGTTCACGGGCTTTGGCCGCAATTCGAGAACGGCGATTACCCCTCTTTTTGCGACCGTTCCCGGAACTTTGTGCCCGGTGCCTCGCTCGCCATCGCTCGAGAAATCTACCGGGACAAGGGGCTCGCGATCGGCGAATGGCGAAAGCACGGCGAATGCAGCGGGCTCGAACCCTCGCTCTACTATCAGGCGGAAATTGCCCTCTTCCACAAGATCAGGATACCCCGCACGCTCGTCGCACCGGCCGAACCGTTGCGCGCCACGCCTCGCGAGATCGCGCAAGCCTTCGCGAGCGCCAATCCGGGGGCGATCGAGCCCGACATGGTGAGCGTCGCTTGCCGGCGCGGCGAATTGGAGGAGGTGCGTTTTTGCGTCGGCAAGGATCTCTCCGGCTTTCGCCCTTGCGGCAGCGCCGCTCCGGACGCTTGCGAGGCTGGCGAGATCACGATCACGCCGCCTCGGTGAGGCGAGCCGCGTTGCGCGCGCCACGGCGCCGCCCCATGGCGGAACGCTCGAAAAGACGCCCATGAATTACCGTCACGGCTTCCACGCCGGAAATTTCGCCGATGTGCTGAAGCACGCGGTGCTCGCCCGCATGCTCATCCATCTGCGCTCCAAGGAAAAGCCCTTCCGCGTCATCGACACCCATGCGGGGCCGGGCGCTTATGATCTTCATGGAGAGAGGGCGCGTCGCACCGGCGAGTGGCGGGACGGCATCGGGCGGCTGATCGATGCCGCCGCCCCGCTCAAGCGCGAGCTCGAGGATTTCCTCGCGCCTTATCTCGAGGCGGTCGGAGCCTGGCAAAAGCAACGTGGCCCCTCCTCTTATCCAGGGTCGCCCGCGATCGTGCGCCATTTTCTTCGTCCCGACGATCGCCTGCTCGCCATCGAGCTCGAGGAGCGCGCTTTCATGAAGCTCGAGCGTCTTTTCCCGGCGGGCGATCGCGCGAAGGCGCTGAGGCTCGATGGTTATGAGGCTTGGAGGGCCTTCATCCCGCCGAAGGAGCGACGCGGCCTCGTCCTCGTCGATCCGCCCTATGAGGCTCAAGACGAATTCGAGCGTGCCGCCGGAGGCCTCGAAGCGGCCGTGAAGAAATGGCCATCCGGCTCGACGCTGCTTTGGTACCCGGTGAAGGATCGCACTCTTGTCGGGCACTTTTTCGCGAGGCTCGTTGGACGATTGCCGGGAGAAAGCTTGAGGATCGAGCTCGACACCGGCGCCTCGGAGGACGAGCGGGGCCTTTGCGCTTGCGGCCTCATTCTGGTCAACCCGCCTTGGACCTTGGAGCGCGAGCTCGAAACCACCCTGCCCCTCCTGGCGCAAAGACTAGCGCGAGGCCCGCGCCCCAAAACCTCATGCCAACGCCTATAGCATCGGGCCTGCTCGTTCCTCACGCACGCGGCGCCAAGGTGCCGAGGATCGCGGCGAGGCCGAGCACGAGGATGGCGAGCCCTTGCTCGATCAGGATGCTGCGGCGAAGCGCGAGAAGCATCGCTTCTTCGTTTTCGCCGCATGCGAGCCGAGGCATAAGCCGCCAGCGGTTCACGGCCGCGGCGACGAGCATGAGGCCGAACAACGAGGCCTTTGCGAGAATGACGAAGCCGTAAGGTGTGGAGAAGAGGTCGCCCAAGAATTTGAGGCGAAACACGCTGTTGGCGACGCCGCTCAAAAGGATGAGCCACACCAAAAAGATGCCGAAATTCGAGAAGCTGCGAAGCGCCTCTCGGCACTCGCTTGCATGAGCGTCGCCTGGCCCCGATCCTCGGCTCGCGAGAAGGCTCGCGAGCGGCAAGAGCCCACCGATCCAGGCGCCCGCCGCGAGCACATGGCCGATATAGGACGAAAGCTCGATGACGAGCTCCGTTCCGGTCCGCATCGCCGCATGGCCGAGCCAAGCCTGGCTCGCGAGCGCCGCGGCGGAAAGACAGGCGCAGAGGGGCGCTCTCGCTTTTCGCGACCCGATGATGACGAAGACAAGCGCCAGCAGCAGCGCCAGCCGCAAAAGCCAGATCGGCCCGAAGCTGGTCTCGAGGAAGAAGGCCGCCAAGGCATCGCGATCGATAATCTCGTCAAAGCCCCCGACCATCGTCGCGAGCGAGCTCGCCACCCAGCCGACCGCGGAAGCAAGCGCGAGAAAAGCGCAAAGCCCAATGCGCCGCCACGTCACGGCGAGCGCGCGCAAGCTCTCGGCCTTTGCGCCCGCCCGCAAGGCATAAAGCGGGAAAAGCGATGCCCCGAACACGATCATCAGGCACAGGAAATGCACCCAGCGCGCGAGGACGAGCGGGACATCGATCTCCATTGTCAGGGCTTCACGGTGAAGGAGAAATTGCCCTGCGTGGCATGGGTGTCGACCGACACGGCATGCCAATTCACCTTGTAGCTTCCCGGCTGCAGCGCCGTCTTGAGCGGAACGACGAGTATCGCGGGGTTTGACGGATCGATGCTCGCGGCTCCCGTCTCGACGGAGTGCCCGTCGGCGGACGTCACCGCGATCTTGGAGAAGCGCGGCTCGACCCCTTCGGAAAAGGTGATCCTGATATCGCTGGGCGAGGCCGAAACCGTGCCGCCGACCGGGGGCGCGGCCTTGACCAACACCGCGTGCGCCATGGCGGCGGTCGAGAAGGCAAGACTCGAAAGGCCTAAAGTCAGGAAAAGCGGCGCCGTAAGAAAAGTTGCGCGTTTCATGTCAGTGCTCCGAGAACAGGGGTTTGCCGATGGAATCCGGGAAGATGTCGTCGAGGAAGAAATGCAATTGCGCGATCACGCCGACATGTTTGCCGCTCGCCTTGTTGACCGGCACCATGGCTTCCACCGCGATCTGGTAGGTGTCGGCCGAGTAGATGATGCCGGGGTTGACGGTGCCGGTGGTCCTGACGCCCGCCCCAGCGAGGTTGGCGATCGGCGATTGGAACGCCACCTCCACAAGCGGCGTCAAATGGCGCAAAAACTCAGGCCCGTCGATCTGACGCACATGCGCGTTGAGGTAAGGCAGGCTGTACTGGAACGTCAGGCCCCAGTTGAGAAAGACAGGATGGTGGTCGACATTGATGTCGACGCCGCAAATGCCGGAAGGCACCGTCGTGACATCACAGCTCGTCGTATCGACATTGACGTTCGTGTGATTCCACGGATCGGGAAAGCCTACGCCGATCACACCGGTGATGGCGGCGGGTTTCAGCCACATAAGATTGTCCGGCAGATCGCCGAATCCCTTGCCGAAGAAGACGGCCGGCGTGATCGTCGAGAAATTAGCGGCACCGACCCGGGCAGCGCCCGTCCCACCGACGCCCACATTGACGCCGACCGAAACCATGAACTCATGCGGCTCGTCGCTGAACAGATGATATTTGGCGCCCAGCGAGAGATTTTGGAATCCGTCCCCGCCGGGATGCACATGCGTCCAGGTGTCGGAGATCGAGACGCCGAAATCCTTGGTAATGAGCTTGTCGTATTCGAAGGAAAAATCGGATTCGATCGAGCCGTCCGCGTTGGTGAAATGCGCGAATGTCGGGAGCGATAATTCGTCCGCCACGCCGGGATCGTCGATCGCGAGGGTGACGGGAAAGATGCGATCGCCGACGATCGCGTGCGAAAGGCCCGTGGTGACGCAGCCGAGCGTCAATGCGCCCGCAAGCGCGCCGGCCAAGCCGAGCTTGTGCTTCAATTTCATAATGAGGTTTCCGAGCTGAAGAGGCGATTCGCAAGTCCGGCCGCGCTTACGGCCCGCTTGCAAGGTTCAGGAGATCTTCAGGCGGAAAGAGGCGGCCCGCGCGGTTGAGCGCTCGGCGCATGCGCGCTCACGACGAGGAGGATCGGGTGAGGCGTGGAAATTGTAACCGAGATAAGGGAAGGAACCGTTGGCGAGAACGCCGGCGGCGGAAGCGCAAAAGCGAGCCCGTGGCTCAGATGGCAGCAAAGGCCCGGGCAATCCGCCTTGTCGTGAGCCGGATCGCCCGGTTGCCCGTCGCCCATATCGGCGCAGAGCACCTTCGGATCGCCGGTGAGCGCCGCCAATTCGGCGAGCGCGGCCGATCGAGCGGAAATCGCGCCCTCGTGGAAAGGCGCGTGCAACGGAGACAGGAGAAGCTGTAAAACGAGCGCCGCGGCGCCGATGAGAAGCGCGAAACCAGGCGCGCGCCTCGAAGCGCCCGCCGTCAGCCCTCCTGATATCGCCCCTCGCGCCATCCTGTTCCGCCGGCAATCGACGCCCCCTGCCGACCATAAACAAAGATCGGCGACGATCAAAGCGTATTGATTCTCAGCCGATCGCCGTCTTCACCGTCTCGATGAGCTGCTTGAGCGTGAACGGCTTCGGCAAAAAGGTGAAGCGCTCGCCTTCCGGCAGGTTCTTGGCGAATGCATCCTCGGCATAGCCGGAGACGAAGATGATCTTGAGCGCCGGATCGCGCTTGCGCAGCTCGCGCATCAAGGTCGGCCCATCCATCTCGGGCATGACGACGTCCGAGACCACGAGATCGACGGACGCCTCGGTCTCTTCGAGGATATCGATGGCTTCGCGGCCCGAAGCGGCTTCGAGGACCTCGTAGCCGCGCGAGGCGAGCGCCCGGGCGGCAAATTTGCGCACGGCCTCTTCGTCCTCGACGAGGAGGACGCAGCCCGTGCCTGTGTGATCCACGGCCGGAGCTTCGAGCGCGGCCGCCACTTCGATCTCCGCTGCGGAAGGGGCGAGCATCGCTTCATCATCCGGCGCGCGCAAAGCGCTCGCCTCCTCGACATGGCGCGGCAGGAAGATACGGAAAATCGTGCCCCTGCCGAGGACGGAATTGCACAGGATAAAGCCGCCCGTCTGCTTAACGAAGCCGTAGACCATCGACAGCCCGAGCCCCGTACCCTTTCCGACCTCCTTGGTGGTGAAGAAGGGTTCGAAGATCTTCTCGATGTTCTCCGGCGAAATTCCGGTTCCCGCATCCTCGATCTCGACCAACACGTAATCGCCGGGCACGAGGCCCGAACCGAAGGCCGCGCATTCGGATGCGGCAACGTTGCGCGTGCGGATCGCTAGGTTTCCGCCTTCGGGCATGGCGTCGCGCGCATTGACCGCGAGGTTCAAGATCGCCTGCTCGAATTGCGTCGCATCCGCGTGCACATCCCACAGGTCCCGACCTTGGCGCATGTCGAGCTTCACCGTCTCGCCGACGAGACGTTTCACCAACATGGATAAATCGCCGATGAGCTCGCCGAGCTGCAGCACCTGCGGCCGCAAGGTCTGCCGCCGCGAGAAGGCGAGAAGGTGCTGCACCAGGTTTTTGGCGCGATTGGCGTTCTGCTTGATCTGGATGATGTCCTGGAAGGCGGGGTCGGTCGGCCTATGGTTGGCGAGCAGAAGATCGGAATAGCCGATGATCGCCTGGAGCACATTGTTGAAATCATGAGCGACGCCCCCGGCGAGCTGGCCGACCGCCTGCATCTTTTGGGCTTGCGCGAATTGCGCTTCGAGCGCGCGCTGCTCGGTCGTCTCGATGGCGTAGACGATCGCGGCCTCGCCCTCGCTTCCGGAGGCGCCGCCGGCCGGCGTCACGAAGAAGCGCGCCGAGCGCGCCTCCTTGCCAGCAAGCGTCGCGTCGATCGGCGTCGACGTGACGCGGCCTTCGGCGGCGGCGGAAATCGCCCGATCGATCGCGGAGCGGCCGGCATCGGCCACGATGCTCGCGATGGTGCGCCGTTCGCCGCTTTCGGGACGAAGGGCGCCTCCGAAGAGGCGAAGGAACGATGCATTGGCGCTCAAGATCCGGCCCGCGGCATCGACGATCGCGAGCGCGAAAGGGGTGGTGTTGAACAGCCGCGCGAAACGAACCTCGGCGGCGCGCTGCGCCTCGTCCTGCGCGCCCTTGGGGCTGCGATCGAGAACGAGCGTGCGCGAGGCGCCGGGTTCCCCATCATGCGCGAAGGCCACGCGGTGCAACATGCGCACCGGGACGGTCTCGCCGCCGCGCTTCTTCAGGTCGACGTCGAGGATGTCGGTCACCACATCGCCCGGCGCGCCGGTGAGATGGGTGGTGAGCGGGGAGGCATCGCCCGCGACCACATCGGCGAGCTTGAGGCCGCCCGCGCCGATCTGCGCGAGATCGTGATCGAGCCAGGAAGCGAGCGTGGCGTTCATATACGCGATGGAGCCCGAGCCATCGATAGACATGAAGCCCGCCGGCGCATGATCGAGATAGTCGATCGCCTGTTGCAGCTCTTGGAAGACGTTCTCCTGGCGCTCGCGATCACGCGTGATGTCGGAAACGGTCCATAGCGCCTCGCCCTGCCCCTTGCCGCGAGGAATCGGCTGGACGCGCAGGCGATACCAAGCGACACCGCCCGTGCTCGCGCCCACCGGCTGGGCAAGCCGGATCTCCTCCACCGCCCGGCGCCCTTGGCGCGCCGCCTGCGCGAGGCGGTAGATCGCCTCCGACACTTCCGGCGGGCCCGAGAAGAGCCGCTCGACGGGCGTAACCGCTCCGTGCATCGGCCCCTGGCATAAGGCAAGATAGGCCTCGTTGGCGTAGACGATCTGTCCGCCAGCACCACTGATCAAAAGCCCATCGGGCGAGGAATCGGCAATGGCCTGCGTGAGGTCATTGGCGGCGGGCGCAAGCCCGAAATGCATGAGACGGAACGCGTAGGCGAACAGAAAGAACACGCCAGCCGCCGAAAGAAAGGCGAGCATCACCCCGATGAAGGGGGAGGCCTGACCATGCGAGACAAAAAGCACGCTCAAAAGCCCGCCGATCAACAACCCGACGATCACCAGCATCAAGCCCAGACCTTGATGGCGATCGGAGCGGTGGATGGTGGAAGGAGCGGTCACGCCGGCCATCGTCTGCTTCCTTGAGCATGATCTGGAAAGAGTGGAAGCCACTTTTCCGAAAAGAATATGCTCTTCTAATGATTCAGAGCATGGTGGCCACTCTACTTAACGCCATCATGCTCCAGGCGAATCAGACATTTTCTGTCGTGATCCTATAGCACGATCCCCTGCCCCAATCTCGGGCGGATCGCCGGCAATGGAACATAGGGTGGCGCGCGCTCGATTAAGCCCGGGCGTTCAGCCTGCATCCCGACAGCACGGAGGCTTGCGCGCAATACCGCCAAGGAGATCGCAAGCTCCGCCTCGGGCCTTCGCGGCGGCGGTGGCTTAGAGCGCGCCGGCTCGACATTGTCATCGCGATCTAGGTGGTTGGCAAAACACAATGATGTCCGACAACACCTTCTTTTGCCGATCATGCTTTAGCCCGGCGGATCGACGGGCGCGAGCGGCGGCAGGCCCTTTTCGATCGTGCGCAACTCCTCTTCGCGCCTTGCGATGTAATCGCGGGTGATCGGCACCGTGCTCTCGTGCTTGGCCATCTGCACCTGGAAGACGAGCGTGCGGTCAAAGCGGAAGGCAGCCTCCGAGGCCGCGAGAAAGAATTCCCACATGCGGCAGAAGCGCTCGTCATAAAGCTTCGCCATCTCCTCGCGCTTCGACAGGAAGCGCTGGCGCCAGTTCTTGAGCGTATAGGCGTAATGGAGGCGCAAGGTTTCGATGTCGGTGGTGATGAGATCGCTCTTCTCGATCACCGGCGTCATGTCCGAGAGCGCCGGCAGATAACCGCCGGGAAAAATGTATTTCGTCACCCAGGGATTGGTCGGGCCCGGCTCATCGCCGCAACCGATCGTGTGGAGCAAGGCGACGCCGTCCTCGGGGATGGCCTCGCGGATACGGTCGAAGAAAGCCGCATAATCACCCTTGCCGACATGCTCGAACATGCCGACCGAGACCACGCGATCGAAGGAGCCCGTGACATCGCGATAATCCATGAGCCGGATGTCGACCTTGTCGGCGAGGCCCTCATTGGCGACCCTGGCGCACGCCACCTTGTGCTGCTCCTCGGACAAGGTCACGCCGGTGACCCTCGCGCCGCAGACGCGGGCGAGGTAGAGCGCAAGCCCGCCCCAGCCGCAGCCGATGTCGAGCACGTGCTGGCCGGGCCGCACCAGGAGCTTAGCCGCGATATGGCGCTTCTTGGCAAGCTGCGCTTCATCGAGGGTCTGATTCTCATCCTCGAAATAGGCGCAGGAATATTGGAAATCCTCATCCAGAAAGGTGCGGTAAAGGCGAAAATCGAGGTCGTAATGGTGATGCACATTGGCCTTCGCCTTTGCCTTGGGATTGCCCGGGAACAATCGCCAAGCGGCGTCTCGCAAGCGGCGCAGCGCCTTGATCCAGGCGACAGGCTTGACGTTGCGCACCGATTGCGCGGCGATCGCCAGAAGATCGTAGACAGTCCCTTCGAGGATCTGCAGGCGCCCATCCATGAAGAGCTCGCCGAAGGCAAGGTCCGGGTCACGCAAGAGCGCAAGCAGCGCCGCCCGATCGGCGAGGCGGACCGCGACCCGCGGTTGCGGCGCGTCACCGACCTCGTCGGTGGTGCCGGTGGGAAGCACCACCCGCAATTTCCCCCCCTTTACGTGATTCCTCAGGAAGTTCAGCAACAACTCATCGAACATGTCGCGCATCGAAATCCCCGCATCCCGCCATGGCCCTTGCCAGGCGTCCCCATGCCAACCCTAAATGCAATTCCGCCGGATGGCGCGCAAGGTGGTGTTCCTCGCCCGCTTCAGCCCGGAGCGCGCGGTTCACGCTTGGAATTGGGGCGTTCGCGTTTACCAAATGTTAACCTTGTCGAGACCTTGCCCCCAAAGCGTGTTAGATTGAACGAAAGCCGCCGCTGGCCGGAAAGCCGGCGAGCAAGCCCTGACGTCGCCTTCGAATTTCGCGGAAAAGCCATTGCAATGGCGTGAAATTCGGATTTGAACCGATGATGGAGAGCTTTGCCCCCTTCCTTGGGGCGTCGATATTCGGATTGGAGGTCCGGCCCTCGCGCCAAAAGGCTGATCTTGCTGGCGAGCCGGGCTGCCGATGAGGAGTTGAGTCATGAGCTTGAGTGGCGCCCCTTTGTGGGTCAGCGCTGGGTTGGGGCTGATCGCGGTTATCGCGCTCGTCGCCATCGTGTTTTGGGTGGCTCGGCGCATGTCGCGGGGCCTGAATTACTCCGATGGGGCGCAGCGCGGCAAACGTTCGCGCCTCGGCGTGATCGACGCCTTTGACATCGATCGCCAGCGCCGCCTCATCCTTCTGCGCCGCGACAATGTCGAGCATCTGGTGATGATCGGGGGGCCGAATGACCTCCTGATCGAGCCGACCATTCGGAGAGGGGTGGCGCAAGCGGCGCGCGGCCAAGCCGCGACGGCACAGCCGGCACCGGCGGCGCTGCCCGCCGCCATGCAGCCCCGCGAGGTGCCCCAGGTGCCCCAGCCGGCAAGGCCCGCCGAACCGGCGACGCCACGCATCGCACCGGCGCCGGTGCCGCCCGAGCCGGTTCCAGGCCCGCAACCCGCGAATGTGGCGCAACGCATGTCCGCCTCACCTTCAGCGTCGCCGGCGGCCTCGCCGCGCGGCGAGACCCAAACGGCCACGCGCCCCGACGCCGACCGGGCGCGCCGTCCTGAGCCCCCGAACCCCGCGCCTTCCGCTCCCGCCCTGACGCCCAGCGGACGCAGCCGCCTCCCCGATGCCGATCTTGCCGCGATGGCGCACAAGCTCGAGGAGGCATTGCGTCGTCCCGCCGCCGGCACCGCGGCACCGGGGCGCGGCCCGATTCCGCCGGCCCCCGAGCCTTCGGCGCAAAAGTCCGTCCCTGCAGCCACGAAACCCGCGCAAACACCACCACCCGCGCCGATGCCGGCGGCGATGGCCATGCCGACGGCCTTGTCCATGCCGATGGGGAACCGGCCCGCGCGGCCCGCGGAAGCTCAGCCGAAGCCTCCCGCGCCGGGTTCATCCCCTCGTCCGCCTGAGCCGCCGAGCACGGGATCGGGTCCAGCCTCGAAGCCCGTCGAAGGCGCGCGGGCGCAAAACCCTGCCCCCTCACCCGAGGCCAATAAGCCGACGCCGCGTCCGCCGGCCCCCGCTCAACCGGCAAGCCTTCCGAAAAACGACGCGCCCGATCTCGATTCCCTCGAGGCCGAAATGGCCAAGCTGCTCGGACGGCCGCCGCTGCCGAGCGAAAAGGATTCCTGAATTTCCGAATCGGATCGAGAGCGCGGCGCCCTCGGTCCTCACGCGGCGGTGGGGATGCCGCGTGGCTTTCGCAAGCCGTCCATGCCCTTGTAGGTCGGGAATTTCAGCATCGCCCGCCACAAATGGTCGCCATAGATGAAGGGCCCAAAAGGTGCGGCGCCCGGGAGCGGCAAGGGCTCGATGAGCGCATCGACGCGCGGCTCGTAGAAAAAAGGGATCGAGAATCGTTGTCGGCCCGGGCTCAGCACCCGGTGCTGCGTCGCCTTGATCCGCCCGCCTGTCCAGCGCTCGAGAAGCCCGCCGAAATTGACCGCGACCGTTCCCTCGCGCGGCGGCACGTCGACCCACTCTCCCGAGGCGGCAAGCGCTTGCAGCCCTTCGACCCCGTCCTGGGCGAGCAATGTCACGAAGCCCGAATCCACATGCGCGCCGCCGATGACGCGGCGCGTCGAGCCCTCGTGCTCGGCGAAGATCGCCCCTTCCCCGATCTCGGCGGGATCACGCTCGGGGTAATGCAAGAAGCGCAACGTCGAGTTGCCGCCCTCGAACGCCGCGTCGAAGAAGCGCTCGTCGAGCCCCATGCCGCGCGCGAGCGAGGCCATGAGCACGCGCCCTGTCGTCTCGAGCGCCCGGTAATAATCGGCGGTCGCGGCACGCCAACCCGGCAGCGCCTCCTCGGGCGGAAAAGGTGTCGCGCCGAGCAAAGGATCATCGCCCGCTTGCGCGCGCCTCGGATGGGCGACATCCGGCCCCATGTCATAGCCCTCGGCATTTTGCGCGGGGCCGGGCAACAAGGGGAAATAGCCGCGATAGACGTTCGAATGCTCCGGCGCGTATTTCTGCCGCCAGAGCCTTCGCTTCTCGGGCGCGGGCAGCGAGAAAAGCTTCAGCATCTCGGCGCGGCGCGCATGCGTCGCCGGAAGAAGCTTGGCATCCGCCGTGACCGTGATGAAGCCGGAACCGGTCGCTGCCCGCATGATCTCGACATCGGTCGCGCGCCTTTGCACGCCATCGGCTCCATGAAGCGGCGTCACGTCGATCAGCGGGATCATTCAGCTCTCCTTGCCGGCGCGTCGGCGATCATGATCGCCGAGCGCCGCGAGAGCGCAACGGGCAGGCCGATTGCCCTCATTCCACCCCCTGGGAACCGCGAAAGCGCGTTCCCATATGAGCCGCGCGCCCTGATAAGGAGCGCTTTTGTGAGAGTGACATGACGAAAACACCCTTTCGTTTTGCCGTGCTGGCCGCGATTTGCGCCCTCTTTCTCGGCGCCGCGACCGCCGATGCACGTCCGGGCGGCGGTGGCCTGAGCTTCGGCAGCCGCGGCTCGCGCACCTTCAGCCTGCCGGGCCCGACAGCGACCGCACCCGGCCCGGTTGCCCCGATCCAGCGCTCGATGACGCAACCGGGGCAGTTGCCGCGCGTCGCTCCCCCTTCCCCCTTCGGTGGTTTCGGGCTCGGGCGGGGCCTGCTTTGGGGCCTCATCGGCGGCGGCCTCATCGGCATGCTTCTCGGCAACGGCATGGGCTCGGTCTTCTGGCTTATCCTGCAGATCGGCGCGATCTTCCTTCTCGTGCGCCTGGCCATGGCTTTCTTCGCCCGGCGCGCGGCCTTCGCCGGCAATGCGCCAGGTTATGCACGCACCGGGCTCGGCCCGGTCGGCGGATCGGCGGGGCCACCCCCAACGACTGTCCCTCTCGCCATTTCGCCCGCCGATTACGCCGATTTCGAACGCTTGCTCGCGGAAATCCAGACGGCTTATGGGCGTGAGGACCTGGCGGCGCTTCGCCGCACGACGACCGCCGAAATGGCCTCCTATTTCGAGGAGGAACTCGCCGCCAACGCGGCGAAAGGGCTCGTCAACAAGGTCTCCGGAGGCAAGCTCTTGCAAGGCGATCTCGCGGAAGCCTGGCGCGAAGGCGCAACCGATTACGCGACCGTCGCGATGCGTTTCGAGATCATCGACACGATGGTCGAGCGCACGACCGGCCGCATCGTCGCCGGCGATCCGGCAAAGCCCGAATTGGTCACAGAGGTGTGGACCTTCCGGCGGCCGACCGGCGGCGCCTGGCAGCTCTCGGCAATTCAGCAGACGGGGTGACGGGCGAGTAGCCAATAGCGAATAGAGGTCGCTTGCGCACTACCCGCTACTCGCCATTCACTCTTCACTCACCGACATCGATCAAGATCTTCCCGATCTCCTTGCCGCTCTCCATGGCCTCATGGGCGGAAGCGATCTCGTCGAGCCCATAGCGCGTCGCGACTTGATGCTTGAGCGCGCCTTCCTCGATGAGCGTGTTGATGTCGCGCACCGCCGCATCGAGCGCGGTGCGCGGCGCTTCGTAGATGATGAGCATGCGCAAGGTCGCGTCCTTCACCAGGAAGCCCCCAAAATTCAAGGTCGGTCGCGGATCGGCGTCTGAGGCGTAGGCGGCGATCACGCCGTTTGGCGCGAGAAGCGCAAGATCATTCGTCTGGTTCGCGCCGAAAGCGACCTCGACGATGAGATCGAGGGGCGTCTCCTTCTCCAGCAAGCGCCGCAGGCGCAACACCACATCCTCGGTTTTGTAGTTGATGACCGTGTCGGCGCCGGCGAGCCTCGCCTTCTCGGCTTGCGCGTCGCGGCTCACGGTCGCGACCACATGGGCGGCCTTTCCCCATTTGGCGAGCTGCACCGCATAGAAGCCAACCGCACCCGCGCCGCCTTGCACGAGCACCGTCTTGCCGGTGAGCGGGCCGCCTGCGAAGAGCGCGTAATGGGCGGTCATCGCCGGGATGCCGAGGCTCGCTCCGGCGGAGAAATCCGCGGATAACGGCAAGGGTACGGCGCGCTCCGCCGGCACGCAGCAATATTCGGCCGCCGTGCCGAAAGCCCGGCCGCGTTGCGCCATGTAAATCCAGACGCGCTCGCCGAGCCGCATCTCGTCGACGCCAGGCCCGACCTTGTCGATCACGCCCGCCCCGTCCTGATGCGGGATGATCAGCGGAAAGCCCATGGTGCTCACCCCGAAGCGAATGGCGCGCCCTTTCGTGTCGGAGGGGTTCACGGCCGAGACGGCGATCTTGACGCGCACCTCTCCGGGACCCGGCTCGGGCGTCGGCTGCTCGCCCACCTGTAGGACCTCGCGCGCCGGGCCGCGACGTTCGTAGAAGGCTGCTTTCATCGAAGACTTTTTCGTAATTCCGACAGTAGTTTAATCCAAAGCCCCTTCAAATGGAGCTCAGGTTATACGACCACGTTCGCCTAGGGGCATAGTTCGGCTTCTACCACTGGTCCGCCCTTAGAAATAGCTACGAACCATCCTAGTTACGTCCGGCCAATCCCCGGAGTCCATGTAGAGAATATGCGGCTTTATAGCCGGTATTGCGTGGGCAAGCTCGTCAAACATGAGCCTAAGTAGGGACGGAACAACCATTCCAGGACCGCAAGAAAATAAGGGTGGTCCTGCAAGTTGTCGGAAAGGATTCCCGGAAACGATCCACGAAACGCAAAGTCGGCAATGCGTCGGACAGCAGTCAGGTCGGAACAAGGCCAATGATTTTCGTGATATATAAAGCGATTTCGAAATCTTGGAATTTTCTCGTGATCTAATGTGGAAAGAAAGTCGACATGTTTGTCGAAACTTGATGGAAATTTTGTTACACGGAGTAATCGACCAAAGAACCCCCACAATAAATGTTGTTCCAGCTTGGAGAGCGATGAAAGCAATACTTCACGATCTATGGTAATATGCGATGATTTTCTTTTTTGTTGAACCGGAAATAAGTCTAGGAGGAGTTGTTTTCCGTCAGGCTGAGGGAAGCACACACCTAAGAGGGCAAGAAATCCCTTCGCCGCATAGTATGCCGAATGGTAACCCTGAAAAACCGCCCAACTGTGCATTCCATTCTGTGCCGCGACCTCTACGGCGCGCGCTACATGCATACTCTTTTGAAATAAAAAAATTGCCTCGATAAGAGCGATCTCATGTACTCCAGGAATGGCTAAAGGATCATTCAAATTTGAGGGTCCAAGTTGTTGCCCCACAAAAAAGTCACTCAATGTCAATTTTGGCGGCACACCAACCTCTAAAAAATCTGGCACGTAGGACGACCAAATTGGTCGGATATCTGCCCAGCGACGACGTTCGATCTTTTGATAGTAATGCCGGTTTTTTGGCATACAAAGACTCAGAGACGAATTTATACCACCGCCGCCGGCTTTGTCTCTCTTAAAAGCCAGCTCAATCGAAGTTCTAACATCTTCGCCGGCTAATATCTCGGCTTGACTTCCACTACCCATCTGGCGCCAGCTATCGAAGGGTAGATCGCCCATTTGCTTAAATGCTCTTGTCACGTCATCGACCGTAAAACCTTTAAATTGTGCAAGACAGGTCGAGAAAAAAATAGGAAGTACGTTCATCATTGCACCGAAGCCAATGGTGCGGAAAAAGATGGGATCGTCTCGGCGAAATTCGTCAGTGTAAACATTGTACATACCCTTAAAATAATTATCTATAATGCGCCTCTGTTCTATTTCAAAATAGGTTGCCAGAAACCCTTTATCGCGGAGAATTAGCGGCGCTACCTTCCTCACGAAATTCGTAAGCGAAATCTCGCCATAGCGCGGAGGACGAGTAACAACAATTCTCTCAAAAAATGAGGATGTTTCGTCGCGCCTAAGCTGAACACCAATATCCGAGGCTCTCTCCTTAGCAATATCTTGAGGATTCTTATTTTTTAATGAACCTAGGAGATCGAGGTATAGAGAGGTCGGAACACCTTTGGCTTCTCGGTTGATCGTAATAAATTGATTTATCTGCTCTTCTACCGAAAGACCAATGAATGCAATAACGGGGATGTTGACATCCATCCCTTCGGTTGCTGCTCAATTCGCACCTAATAGACGATGTTGACCATCAATAACCCAACCTATGTCAACGCCACGTGGAATCATTAGTCTTCCTTGGTTATCGTCATAAGTAGCTTTATTATCCAGGGAAATTATGATTGCAGTAGGGATTGTGTTTCCACCTAGGATAAACTTCGAAATCGCGCTAATTCTACCTGCCGAAAACTGTCGTTGATAGCCCTCATTCTTGTCCTCCGAACGCCTATTAATTGAAAGCATATTGTAAAGTTCCGACGCCGGGGCAGCAAATAAGTACAATTTATGATCACCAGCATCCGTTCTTATGCAATTATAGTGACGCCTCGATTTCCTAACCATTGCATAGTTCCAGCGCGTTTCCGGGGATGCTGCCAGGTCTTTGAGAAACGGCGTGCGTCGCAATTGGCGCCATAATCGGGGTGAACTCGCGCCGATATCGTAGCTTACCGCTCAAAGCTAATTGTATACGCTCCTTCGCTATGTTTGCATAGGCTACCTCGTTCTCGACCCCAACAAATCGCCGGCCACATATCACCGCCGCCGCGCCCGTAGTCCCTGAACCCGTGAATGGGTCGTGAACAAGCCCCCCTTTCGGAGACATTCCGAGTACAGAGTCGTTTTGCAAGCTCCACTGGAAACTGACAAGGGTGTGCTGTTTTTTCAACATGTTTCGCCTTAACGTTTGGGATGTCCCAGACGTCCGACGGGTTTTTCCCTAGCGGGTTAGCACTAAAATCTCCCTTATTAGGCCCTTTATATGATCGCTTACCGGGTATTTCTGAGGCACGCGAATGGGATCGAGATCGAAATAATACCGATCGCCCTTTGTATACCAAAGGATAGTCTCGTAGCGGCCGGATAATCTCTTTCTAGCATGCGTGCCGTGCCCAAACGTCCACGCAATTCTGTTCCTTAGCGCCATCCCCTCAATCTCTAGCATTATGCGATGAACATAGAAATCAAGTGGCGCGATCGATCCAGCCAAGACGTGATTACCTACCTGCCAGCAGATACTTCCGCCTTCCTTAGTTTTTCGTGCAATTAGCGGCAGAATCCTCGTATGAAACTCAATAAAATCACCCAGGTCTTTGCCACGTTCATACACCTTGCCCATACAGTATGGGGGGGAGCTCACCGTCAAATCTATAGTTCCGTCTTCCATCTTCTCGAGGAATCTGAAACAGTCGCCTACGACTAACTTAGAGCCATCAGCGAATTTAATGTGGCGCATTCGTCGATCCTACTGATCCAGCTGGCATAGTATCATTTTGAAAATTGAAGATCTAGGCCCCTTCGTTGAAGTTTCAGCGCGTATGAGGTTCATCACCTCCTCCGCCTCCGCTTCCCCGTAGCGCCTGAATAGCGCGCCTCGGCCGTGGTGCTCGGCCCCATCTCGTCGAGCGTCGGCTTGCGGGCGCGCGTTTTGGGCAAGCCCTCTCCACCGCCCCAATTATGCGGCCCCATCTCGTCGCTTCTCGGCTTGTGCGGCCGCTCGCGGGGGCCGCGCGAGCTCGTGCCGCGAACCACGCCCGCCGGCAAATTCGCGGCGTCGCCGAAGGCCGCGCTCGCCCGCGTAGCGGCCGGCGCGGCCTTCGACATATTCCTGGCGCGCCAGCGGATCGTCCGCGATGGCGAGCTCGGTCGCCTGCAAGCGCTTGATCTCGTCGCGCAGCCGCGCCGCCGTCTCGAACTCGAGATCGGCCGCCGCCTCGCGCATGCGCTTCTCGAGATCGGCGATCGTGGCCTTGAGGTTGTGGCCCTTGCCGGCCACCTCCTCGCCGTCGATCAGGCCCTTGTCCACGGTCACGTGATCGCGCTCGTAAACCGAGCCCAGGATGTCGGCGATATCGCGCTTGATGGTCGCCGGCGTGATGCCGTGCTCGGCGTTCCACGCCACCTGCTTCTCGCGCCGGCGCGAGGTCTCGGCCATGGCGCGCTCGATCGAGCCGGTCACCTGATCGGCGTAGAGCACGACCTTGCCGTCCACATTTCGCGCCGCGCGGCCGATCGTCTGGATGAGCGAGGTCTCCGAGCGCAGGAAGCCTTCCTTGTCGGCGTCGAGAATGGCGACGAGCGCGCATTCGGGAATATCGAGGCCTTCGCGCAAGAGGTTGATGCCGACCAGCACGTCGAAGGTGCCGAGCCGCAAATCGCGGATGATCTCGATGCGCTCGATGGTGTCGATGTCGGAATGCATGTAGCGCACGCGCACGCCATGCTCGTGCAGATATTCGGTGAGGTCCTCGGCCATGCGCTTGGTCAGCACGGTGACGAGGGCCCGATAGCCTTTCGCGGCCACGGCCTTCACCTCGCCCAGGAGATCGTCGACCTGCGAGCGTGCCGGGCGGATCTCGACCGGCGGATCGACGAGGCCGGTCGGGCGGATGACCTGCTCGACGAACACGCCGCCGGTGCGCTCGAGCTCCCAATGGGCGGGCGTCGCCGAGACATGCACCGTCTGCGGGCGCATCGCCTCCCATTCCTCGAAGCGCAATGGCCGGTTGTCCATGCAGGACGGCAGGCGGAAGCCGTATTCGGCGAGCGTCGCCTTGCGGCGGAAGTCGCCCCGATACATGCCGCCGATCTGCGGGATGGTGACATGGCTCTCGTCGGTGAAGACAAGCGCGTTGTCGGGCAGGTATTCGAAAAGCGTCGGCGGCGGCTCGCCCGGCTTGCGGCCGGTGAGCCAGCGCGAATAATTCTCGATGCCGGCGCAGGAGCCCGTGGTCTCGAGCATCTCGAGGTCGAAGGTGGCGCGCTGCTCGAGGCGCTGCGCCTCCAGAAGCCTCCCCGAGCGCACGAGCTCGTCGAGGCGCGAGCGCAGCTCCTCCTTGATCCCCTTGATCGACTGCAGCAAGGTCGGGCGCGGCGTCACGTAATGCGAGTTGGCGTAGAATTTCACGTAATCGAGATCGGCCGTCTTCTGTCCGGTGAGCGGATCGAACTCGGCGATGCTCTCGACCTCGTCGCCGAAGAGCGAGAGGCGCCAGGCGCGATCCTCGTAGTGCGCCGGAAAGACCTCGATCACGTCGCCGCGCACGCGGAACGAGCCACGCGCGAAATCGCCTTGCGTGCGCCGGTATTGCAAGGCGACGAGGTCGGCGATCAACTGGCGCTGCTCGACCTTGTCGCCGACCTTCACGCCGAAGGTCATCGCCGTATAGGTCTCGACCGAGCCGATGCCGTAAATGCAGGAGACCGAGGCGACGATAATGACGTCGTCGCGCTCCATCAAGGCGCGTGTCGCAGCATGACGCATGCGGTCGATCTGCTCGTTGATCGAGGATTCCTTCTCGATATAGGTGTCGGTGCGCGGCACATAGGCTTCGGGCTGGTAGTAATCGTAATAAGAGACGAAATACTCAACGGCGTTGTTGGGGAAGAAGCTCTTGAACTCGCCGTAGAGCTGGGCGGCGAGCGTCTTGTTCGGCGCGAGGATGAGGGCCGGGCGCTGCGTCGCCTCGATCACCTTGGCCATGGTGAAGGTCTTGCCCGAGCCTGTGACGCCGAGGAGCACCTGGTCGCGTTCGAAGCGGCGCACGCCATCGACGAGCTCGGCGATCGCCTGCGGCTGATCGCCGGCGGGCTCGTAGCCGCTCACCGAGGCGAAGCGGATACCGCCCTCGGTCTTCTCGGGACGCGGCGGGCGATGCGGCATCCACGGCCGGTCCTTGGAGATCCGGGGATCGCCCTCGGTGAGGAGCTTCGACAAGGCCTCGACCGTGGCCGGCGCGCCGATCAGCGTATCCGGAGAGGGCGGGATGACGACGCGGCGCCCCGTCTGTTCCGCCAGCGGCGGCTCGAAACGCGCCTGCGGTGCTTCCCCGAAGCCGGAGGACGCCGCATCGGTGTTGAGGGCCGGGTTGAGCAAGGCGGCAAGATGCTCATCGAGCGGCTTTCCCGCCGGCTTCGAAGCCTTGGCGCGCGTATGAATGATGGCGTGCGGGTCCTTCCCCGCTTTCGCCGGGCGCGACGGTTCTGATCGTTTGGCCATGCGCTCAATATGGGCCGAGTCGCCGAAAAGGAAAAGCGCTGGCATCGAAGACAGGCCCGCTGCTTTACGCCTGTGCCTGTGATGCGAAAGCGTCCGTTCTCGCCTCTGCTTTCGAACAAACAGGCTATTCGTTGGTCCGCAACGTCGAAGAGATCCGAGGAAAGGCTCGCGGACGCGCGCGCTTCGTCATGACCGAACGGTCGAATCGCAAGTCCGCGACATGTTGCCTGATGCGTGCGACGGCAAGCAAAGCGGTTGGGGCCGTCGGATTGCCACCCGGTTCAAGTCCACCGGATTACGAGAAGGCGGGGAGCTCGCCCCCCCGCAAGGGTATAAAATCAGGAAATTTTCCATAAAGCGTGCGGATCGCTCATGAAGCAGCAGTGGTGCTCGGCGAATTACGTTCGTCGAAAAGGACAAGCCCCTGGCCGCCTGGCTTTCCCCTGAAGGGGTCAGGAACGTGGCGCAGTCTTCAAGACCAGACGTTCGTCGTAATCCGCGGTTTTCGGGCCCGGAAGGACAGGCGCGGAGGGAAGACTGAGGACGCGTTCGCGGTAGCGGGCGAGATAGCCGGCGCGCTCTTCATCGCTGAGGCGCGCCGGCGCATGGACGATAAACGGCTCCATGACCGTGAAGCCCACGAATTGCAGAATACCTTGATGGATCGGGAAGAGCAGGCGGGTCAAGGGACCGTTGATTCCGTGCTCCGAAAACATCGGAGCGGGGCCGCCAGCCGTCACCGAGCACATGGCCCGCTTTCCGGCGAAGACCCCTCGGTCGAACCATCGCCCGCCGCCATAGGCGCGGCCGACCGCAAACACACGATCCACCCACCCCTTCAGGATCGCGGGCAAACCGAACCACCAGAGCGGGAACTGGAAGATAAGCGTGTCGCACCAGGCGAGCTTATCCATTTCCGCCTGCAATGCCTCCACATAGCCGTTATGCTGGCTCGCATGCGTTTCTTCGGTTTGTTGACGAAGGCGGTCGGGATCCTTGACCGTGAGGAAATTGCGGCGGTCGGACACCGGGTCGAAGCCCATCGCATAAAGATCGGAAACAACGACTTCGTGCCCGGCGGCCGTGAGCGCGGCGACGGCTTCACGTGTCAACGCGCCGTTGAAACTCGACGGCTCATGATGAGCATGGACAATAAAAACACGCATCGCGATGCCAATCTTTCGGCGCGGCTACGGCACCAAGACGAGCTTGCCCGTCGTGCCTCGCCCTTCGAGGGCACGATGCGCATCGGCGGCGCGCTCGAGCGGATAGGTGGCGCCGATCGTCACCTTCAACTCGCCGCGAACAACGAGGTCGAACAGCTCGGCCAAACCTGCTTTCAGCCCCTCCGGCGTGAGCAAAGTGGGTAACGCAAATCCGGTCAGCGATTGGTTCTTGAAGATGACGCCCAGCAGTTCCGGAATGCCAAACTGAAAGCCTTGAATGTTCAGCGCGCCGTAGATGACCAGTTCACCGAGCGGCGCGAGCGCTTCCAAACATCCTTTCGTCACGTCTCCACCGGCAGATTTATAAATAATGTCCGGGCCAACATTGCCGCTCGCCGCACGTACATGCGTCACCCAATCGGCTTTGGTGTAGTCGACCCCGGCATCGGCTCCGAGCGATCGGACGAAATCGAGCTTCCGGGTGGAACTCGCCGCCGCGATCACGGTCTTGGCGCCTGCGCGTTTGGCAAGCTGGACCAGAAGCGAACCCACGCCGCCGGCGGCCGCGTTGATGAGCACCGATTTCCCCTTCGGCGATATCTGCTTCACGAGATAGAGCGCGCTGAGGCCCTGGATCATCAAGGCCATCGCGGTCTCGAAGGCGAGTGCGTCGGGAAGGGGCACGATGAGACCAGCATCGGCGACCACATGATCCGCATAGCCTCCGAGAACCGTTCCCGTAGCGAAGAGCGGAACGGCAACACGCGCACCGACCTTGACGGTCGTCACGCCATCGCCAAGCGCCTCGACGGTGCCGGCGACTTCAGTCCCGGGAATTGCGGGAAGGTCGGGAGTCACCGCGTATTTGTTCTGACGCATCAGCGTCTCGGCGAAATTGATGCCGGCGGCGCGCATGCGGACCAACACCTGTCCGCGACCGGGCTTCGGAGTCGGTGCTTCAACAAGCTCGAGGACTTCTGGCCCGCCAAAACGGCGGAATTGGACGGCTCGCATGGGGGGCCTCGCCTCACTGGATGCAACGGTGAGGCATTTGCCGTATGTTCGAGTTGGGTGCTACACACTCTTTTGTGCCCTACTTACCAGGAGGTGACTGTGAAAGCCCCGATGAAGCGTCTCCCGTTATTGCCGGCCGAACGGGCATTGAAGGTCATTGCCGGCCGCTGGAAGGCGGTCATCCTCTACCATCTGTTCGACGGGCCGAAGCGGTTGTCGGAGCTGAAGCGCCTGGCGCCGAATGTGAGCCAAAAAGTGCTGGTTCAGCAGCTGCGCGAGATGGAGGAGCACGGCCTCGTCAACCGCGAAATTTATCGGCAGGTTCCGCCGCGCGTCGACTATTCGGCGACCCCGCTGGGCCTGAGCCTCGAACCCGTGATCATGTCGCTTTGCGAATGGGGACGCCGGCACGCCGCCGAGCTCAATGAGCTTGACGGGCTTATGGAATGCGAGGTGGGGCGACCGGCGCGCAAACCGCGCCTGAGCTCAAAGTTCGACGCAATGCCGATACCTGTCGGTCAAGTACTTCACCGTTGAGTCGCGTCTTCAACGTGTCAGGGCTTGCGATCTCACCCTCGCTGGCCCCGGACGGATTGTCGGCTCGAGCGCCCTAACTCTAACTCGAGCCGCTTTCTATGCGCGCCTCGATAATGGCAGCCTCAGCTCATCGTCGGGATCACGAATTCCGCGCCTTCCTTGACGCCGGTCGGCCAGCGCGACGTTACGGTCTTCGTCTTGGTGTAGAAGCGGAAGGCGTCGGGCCCGTGCTGGTTGAGATCGCCGAAGGCCGAGCGCTTCCAGCCGCCAAAGGTGAAATAGGCGAGCGGCACCGGGATCGGCACGTTGACGCCTACCATGCCGACATCGACCTTCGTCGCGAAATCGCGCGCCGCGTCCCCGTCGCGCGTGAAGATAGCGACGCCGTTGCCGTATTCATGATCGTTCGCGAGCGCGAGCCCCTCGTTGTAATCCTTGGCCCGCACGACCGAGAGCACGGGGCCGAAGATCTCTTCCTTGTAGATGCGCATGTCCTTGGTCACATGGTCGAAGAGGCAGCCGCCCATGTAGTAGCCGTTCTCATAGCCTTGCATCTTGAAGCCGCGGCCATCGACGACGAGCTTGGCGCCTTCCTTGACACCGATCTCGACATAATTCTTGACCCGCTGCAGGGCCTCCTTGGTGACGAGGGGGCCGAAATCGGCCGAAGGGTCGGTGGAGGGGCCGATCTTCAGGGACTCGACGCGCGGCGTGAGCTTCTTCATCAGCGCGTCGGCCGTCTTCTCGCCGACCGGCACCGCGACCGAGACGGCCATGCAGCGCTCGCCCGCCGAGCCATAGCCCGCGCCCACGAGCGCATCCACGGCCTGATCCATGTCGGCGTCCGGCATCACGATCATGTGGTTCTTGGCGCCGCCGAAGCATTGCGCCCGCTTGCCATGGGCGGTCGCGGTCTTGAACACATATTCGGCGATCGGCGTCGAGCCGACGAAGCCGACGGCCTTGATGTCGGGATCGGTGAGGATGGCGTCGACCGCCTCCTTGTCCCCGTTCACGACATTGAACACGCCCGCCGGCAAACCGGCCTCGAGGAAAAGCTCGGCAAGCCTGAGCGGCACGCCGGGATCGCGCTCGGAGGGCTTCAAGATGAAGGCGTTGCCGCAGGCGAGAGCCGGCGCGCATTTCCACAACGGGATCATGGCCGGGAAGTTGAAAGGCGTGATGCCGGCGACCACCCCAAGCGGCTGGCGCATCGAATAGATGTCGATGCCCGGCCCCGCGCTTTCCGTGTACTCGCCCTTCATCATCTGCGGCGCGCCGATCGAATATTCGACGACTTCGAGGCCGCGTTGAATGTCGCCCTTCGCATCGGGGATGGTCTTGCCGTGCTCGCGCGCCAGGAGCTCGGCAAGCGCGTCATATTCCTTGTGCACGAGCTCGAGGAACTTCATCAGCACGCGCGCGCGCCTTTGCGGATTGGTCGCGGCCCAGGCCGGCTGGGCCGCCTTGGCGTTCTCGACGGCCGAGCGCACTTCGGCGCGCGAAGCGAGCGCGAGCTGACCGCGCACCTCGCCCGTCATGGGCTCGAACACGTCGCTGAAGCGACCCGACTTGCCCTCGACCCGCTTGCCTCCGATGAAATGGGGGAACTTGGTCATGATGCTCGCCTCCCGCAGGCGAAAAGGAGAGGGCCTGCTTTTGGCAAACGCGGTAGGAGCCCGTCGCGATCCTGTCAACGCCGGGCTTTCGCCGATCTCAGGACGGCAGGATTTTTGGGGATGCGTCGGATGGCCGCGTCACCCTTGCCAGGGCACGCAATCGCAATCGCGCTCGGGCTTCGCGGGCGCGGCCGCACGAGGACCGCGCCGATAGGGAAAGCTGAGCGCGGCGTGGCGCGCCCTGATGTTCGCGAGCGGACGCTCGCGAGGCTTGCCGGCCGAAAGGCGCAAATGCGCGAGCGCTCTCGTGACGAGCCTCCAAATGGCCCTCGATCGCGGCGCCGCCGCATCTTCCGCCGAGGCCGGCGCCTCCGCGGTGCTCGACCCCATGGACAAGATACGTGTCATGAGAGCACCACAGCGACCGTCAGGCAGAGCGCCGCCAAGGCCGCGGCAAGCCCAAGATCGATCGCGAGCCAGCGGCGGTCGGCATCGCCCGTGACCGGCATGCGCTCGGCAAAGGACTTCGCCCCGCGCGTCGCGCGATCGAGGCGCCACCAGGCCGGAAGCCCCTCGCTGCCTCCGATCTGGTTGCGGGTGAAGGGCAGATCGAGCGGCGAGGCGGTGAAGCGCACCGCGCCCGACCTTCGCCCCGCCTCCGCTTGCGCGTAGCGAATGGCCGCGTCCTTGCTCCTGAACACGCCTCCGGCGAGACCGCCGGCTGCGAGCGCGGTCCAGCGGCCGCGCGAATCCCGACCGACAACGAAGCCGCAACCCTGCCGCCGCGAGGACAGACCCGGATTCGGCGAGCCCGGCTTTGACCCTGACCTCAATTTGCTCTTCGAGCCGCGCATGAACGCTCCTCTTGCGTTGCCGACGGCCCGGAATCTAGAAACGGCCGCATAAAGGATCGATTGGAATTCGGGACGCTGGCCATAAACCCGGCATCAACGAGGAGGACGGCGGCGAGCCTGCGGTGTCGCGGACCGGCCGGCGCGACCGCGGGCAAGAATGCAACGCCCTTGCGCGGCTCCGGCCGTCGAAGCCCCTGATTTGAGGAGCGGGGCCGCTCGCGTGGCGAAGCTATGGACAGGCCTTGGCGCCTATGCCAAAGGACGCCAAAGGCGACTTCTGGTCGCATTGTGCGGCGGAGCGAAAATCGCGATCCGTCGATGTCCGGCGCGCCCCCTTGCCAGGAACGCGATTCGGGCGGCCAATCGGCCAGGAGACTCTCCGGCCGCGACAGGAAGGAGCTGCAGGTGGCGACAGGGGCTATGACGGCGCAAGGGGCAGCGACGCAAGAGAGCGTCGATCAAGGCAAGCGCGACTTCCTCTACATCGCGACCGCCGCCTTTGGCGCGGTCGGCGCGGTCGCCGCGATCGCCCCCCTCATCGGTCAACTGAGCCCGGACGCCGAGACGATCGCAGCCGGTGCGCCGATCGATGTCGACCTCGCACCGATCGCCGACGGGCAGATCATGCATGTGGTCTGGCGCTCCAAGCCGATCTTCGTGCGCCATCTGACGCAGAAGGAAATCGAAGAATCGAAGAGCGCCGACTGGCATGAGATGATCGATCCCGCCTCCGAGCAATCGCGCGTCAAGGACGGGCATGACCAATGGCTCGTCGTCATCGGCATCTGCACCCATCTCGGCTGCATTCCGCTCGACAAGGAGGGGCCGTATGGCGGGTGGAAGTGCCCGTGCCACGGCTCGCTTTATGACCCGCTCGGCCGGGTCCGCCATGGACCCGCGCCTGCCAATCTGGCGGTCCCTCCCTATGCATTCCTTTCGGACACGAAGATCCGCATCGGCTGAGGCTCACCGCGCCGTGAGCGGCGCCTCGCGGCCGCGGGCAACGCCGAGCCGCGCGATTGGACAAAGGTAAGAACCATGAGCGGTCAATCCACTTACGTCCCCAAGAACGCCCTCGCCAAATGGCTCGAGGCGAGGCTGCCGATCGGCGGTCTGGTGCATTCATCCTTCATCGCCTACCCGACGCCGCGCAACCTCAACTACATGTGGACCTTCGGCGGCATCCTGTCCTTCATGCTTGTCGCCCAGATCCTGACCGGCATCGTGCTGGCGATGCATTACACGCCGGAATCGACGCTCGCCTTCAACTCCGTCGAGCACATCATGCGCGACGTGAACGCCGGCTGGCTGCTGCGCTATCTGCATTTGAACGGCGCCTCGATGTTCTTCGCAGCCGCCTACATCCACACCGCGCGCGGCCTCTATTACGGCTCCTATAAGGCGCCGCGCGAGGTCCTGTGGCTCTTGGGCATCATCATCTTGCTCTTGATGATGGCGACCGCCTTCATGGGCTATGTGCTGCCCTGGGGCCAGATGAGCTTCTGGGGCGCCACGGTGATCACCAACCTGTTCTCGGCGATCCCGATCGTGGGCGACACCATCGTCACCTATTTGTGGGGAGGCTACGCGGTCGGCAATCCGACGCTCAACCGCTTCTATTCGCTGCATTACCTCCTGCCCTTCGTGATCGCCGGCGTCGTGGCGCTGCACGTCTGGGCGCTGCATGTCGCCGGCCAGAACAACCCGACCGGCATCGACGTGAAGTCCTCGAAGGACACAGTGCCCTTCACCCCCTATGCGACCGTGAAGGACACGCTCGGGCTCATCGTTTTCCTTCTCGTCTATTGCTGGTTCGTGTTCTACGAGCCGAACATCCTGGGCGACGCCGACAATTACATCCCGGCGAACCCGCTCCAGACGCCGCCCCACATCGTGCCCGAATGGTATTTCCTGCCGTTTTACGCGATCTTGCGCTCGATGCCCGACATCTTCTTCATTCCAGCGAAGCTCGCCGGCGTGATGGCGATGTTCGGCGCCATCTTGATGCTGGCACTCGTGCCCTGGCTCGACACGTCGAAAGTGCGTTCGGCGCGATTCAGGCCGCTCTATCGGCCGTTCTTCTGGGTGCTCATCCTCGTCTGTATCGGGCTTGGCTACATTGGCGCCAAGGAAGTGACGCCTGGCCGCATCGTGGTCGGGCAAATCCTCACCGCTTATTACTATGTCCACTTCCTCATCATCCTGCCGCTGCTCGGGCTGATCGAGACGCCGAACCCCTTGCCGAATTCCATCAGCGAGTCCGTGCTCGGCGGCAGCGCGACCGCGATGCCGGCCGGCGCCCACGCGGCGCCCGAGCGGAAAGGATGAGCGCGATGGCAACTTTCCGCGGCCGCGCAGGAATGGAAACCGGAACGATGAAAAGGCTTCGCTTGCTGCTGGCCGCCGCCGCGGCCTTGGGCTGCGCAGTGAGCTTCTCGGCTTTTGCGCAAGACGAAGGCGCGACCTTCGTGCCGAAGATCCCCGAACGCCAATCCTGGAGCTTCGCTGGCCCCTTCGGCATCTACGATACGGCGCAGCTTCAGCGCGGCTACAAGATTTACCGCGAGGTCTGCTCGAACTGCCATTCCATGGAGGATATGCATTTCCGCAACCTCGCCGATCCGGGCGGCCCCGAATTCACCGAAGGCCAGGTCCAGGCGCTCGCCGCCGAGTTCAAGGTGACGGATGGGCCCGATGACAACGGCAAGATGTTCAAGCGCCCCGGCCGCCCGGCCGATCCGTTTCCGAAGCCCTTTCCGAATGTGCAGATGGCGAAGCTCGCGAATGGCGGCGGCGTTCCTCCCGACATGTCGGTGCTCGCCAAGGCGCGCAGCTACGAGCCTTATGACTGGTTCCCGGCCGATATCGGCTACGCGCTCTGGAGCATGCTGACGCAATATCAGACGCAAGGGCCCGACTATATTTCGGCGCTGCTGCAGGGGTACAAGAAGCCGCCGCCCGACTTCAAGATCGAGCCGGGGCAGAATTACAACGAGGTGTTCGCGGCCGGCAACGGCATCATCGCCATGCCGCCTCCGCTCCAGGACGGCGTCGTCGAGTATCCGAAGGGTCCGGACGGCAAGCCCGTCGTGCCCGAGACGGTGGAGCAATATTCGAAGGATGTCGCGGCCTTCCTGATGTGGGTCGCCGAGCCCAAGCTCGACCAGCGCAAGCAGAACGGCCTCGAGGTGATGATCTTCCTCCTCGTCGCGGCGGGCCTGATGTATTTCGTCAAGAAGAAGGTGTGGGCCGCGGTTCACGCCTGAGGCGCCCCGCCCGGCCCGATACCGGGCCTTCTCCAAAGAAGCGGGCCGGCGGCGCGAGCTGCCGGCCTTCCTGTATCGGCCGCTCCGCGAGCTTCCCTCGACGCCGGACCTCTAAACGCATCCTTCGGCGAAGAGGCTCGGCCGGCAGCTCAACTGATCGACACGACTTGCCGGCGAGAGGGAGCATCGTCGGAGCTTCGGGAGAAAGCGCATGACCAAGGCCGTTCTCGGCGTCATCGGAGGTTCCGGCGTCTATGACCTGCCGGGCCTCACCGACCGGCGCGAGGAGCGCGTCGCGAGCCCCTGGGGCGAACCGTCCGACGTTCTCGTTTTCGGGCGGATGGGAGCGACGGAGCTCGTCTTCTTGCCGCGCCATGGGCGCGGCCACATCTTCTCGCCCTCCGACATCAACTACCGCGCCAATATCGATGCGCTGAAGCGCTCGGGGGTCACCGATCTCGTCTCGCTCTCTGCTTGCGGCTCCTTCAAGGAAAAGCTGCCGCCGGGCCTTTTCGTCCTCGTCGACCAATTCGTCGACCGTACGGTGAAACGCGAGAGCTCTTTCTTCGGCAAGGGCTGCGTCGCCCATGTGTCGATGGCCCACCCGGTCGGGCCGGCCCTGCAAGACCGCATCGCAGCGGCGGCGAGAGCCGAGAGCATCGAGATCAAGCGCGGCGGCACTTATGTGTGCATGGAAGGGCCGCAATTCTCGAGCTATGCCGAATCCATCACCTATAAGAATTTGGGCTACGACGTGATCGGCATGACCAACATGCCCGAGGCCAAGCTCGCCCGCGAGGCGGAGATCACTTACGCCACGATCGCCATGGTGACCGATTTCGACTGCTGGCACCCCGGCCATGACGCCGTCGACGTGGCCTCGGTCGTGAAGGTGATGCACGCCAACACCGAGAAAGCAAAACGGCTCGTCGCGCGCCTCGCAGCCGATTTCCCGGCCGAGCGCGATATGTGCCCGGCGGGCTCACACCGCGCGCTCGATGGCGCCATCCTGACGAGCCCGCAAGCGCGCGATCCCGCGCTCCTGGCCAAGCTCGACGCCGTCGCGGGGCGCGTATTGCGGCAGGAGTGATCGACGGAGGAGGGGCTCGTGCCGACGGGTGATCCTCCTCCGCTCGCCATGATCGGAGATGGGCCAGATACCCCGGCGCCGGCATCAAAAAATTCCCGGCCCTGCGCTTTACATTGGCGCCAAAACGCTTATCTAGCCGATACGATCTTCACAAGATTGCCGCGGGGTGGAGCAGTCCGGTAGCTCGTCAGGCTCATAACCTGAAGGTCATAGGTTCAAATCCTATCCCCGCAACCAGTTTAAGCCCTCGAAAGCATTGTGCTTTCGAGGGCTTTTTCTTGGCTGCAATCTCGATGGTTGGATCCTGGAAAAAGCAATCAAATCAACGTGGCGCAATCTACTGTCGTCCGTTATCGGCCGACCCATGTCGCCCGGATGGCGCATGGAAACGAGCGCGCTGGACACGCCTCGCTGGCGACCACAATGGATCGCTATGGCCATCTGTAATCCCTGCGATGATCACTCCCGCGCACGCAATGAACGCCATCGCGCACGACCTGTTCGCGTGAGATGAATTCTTTCCCCCAACCAACCGCTTTCGAATACAAGAAGGACTGAGGGCTTAAATCCGGTCACCTCGGAGCGAGTTCGCCGAACCAATAGGCAGCCGTGACTCCGCCGTCCATGAGAAAATCGCTGCCGGTAATAAACGCGCCATCAGGTCCCATAAGAAGTGCGCCCACCGTTCCCACCTCGTCGGGAGTGCCGGCTCGTCCCGCCGCCGACACATTTATCATGTGCCGGTAACCCGCGCCGCGCGGCCCCTTCAGTTCATCATTCGCGAGCGGGGTGATGATAATCCCCGGACTGATCGTGTTGATCCGAGCGCCCCGCTTACCCCACCGGACTGCCTCGTACATGACCCGGAGCGAGTTTCCTCGCTTTGAAAGCTGGTAGGCATGAAGCGAATTTGTCACCTGATCGGGCTGCAGCATCGGGAGATTGAGCAACTCTTCCACTGGCGTCGTTGCGAGAGCGGCGTTCTGCTGGGGTGAGAGTGGCGGGAGGCGGTGCCCAGACTGGGATGCGATCACGACGCCAGCACCTCCGTGCGCTATCACGTTGCCGAATGCCTCCAGCACGAGCGCAGTGCCGTAGAGATCGACCTTGAGGATTACTTCCGGGGACGCTTGGCTCGGGGAAACCCCCGCAGCATGGATAAGGCCGGAGACCTCGCCGAGCGTCGCGGCCGCCTGAACGAGAGCTTGGACCGAAGCACGCGATGATACATCGACTGTTGCGGTGCTCACGTCGAAACCAGCATCGCTCAGGGTTTTTGCAGCCCCATCGGCATTGGCCTGATGAAGATCGCCGAGCAAGACGTGCTTGCCTGCGCTGACGCGCCGCGCAATGGCTTGACCAATCGATCCAGCTCCAATGACAACTATCACATTTGTCATGGTGATCCCCTTTTAGCAGCTTTGCCCTACGATGATCGGCAGCTCGTCGCCATGAATAAGCTCCGCGCGGGGCCTCGACCAAGCCTTTCATCGGCTGGCGGTCGTGCAACGTCGAACGTTGGATGAGCGCGCCGTTCAGACTGCTCACAACAGACCAACGGCAAATTGGAGGGCACGTGGCTGTTGCTTTCCCTCGGGAAACCGCCACGCTCATAGCCTGAAGGTCATAGGTTCAAATCCTATCCCCGCACCGATCAAAGCCGCTGTTTTTCGCAAGAATGTTCAGCGGCTTCTGCGCTTTTGACGTGGGCATCGGATGTCAAAACCCAGTTCACGGCCCCTCGCTCTGGTCACGGGCGCTTCATTGGGAATCGTTTGGTGATGACCCTATTTGTCTTGGTGAAAGGCGCTAAGGGAACTTACGTCTTCCTCCTCACCCCAGCCTCGCTGCCACGCTCGGCAAATCGGTGAGCGCCTTGATGCGAAAATCCGCCCCGGGCCCGAGCTTCTCGGCGCGGCCGCGCAGAAGCTTGTAGAGCTCGGCCGGCCCGATATCGGAACTCCCCGGCGTCGGTCCGCCGCCGCGCTCGATCCAGGCGACGTTGAAGCCGAAGGACTTTGCGCCCGCGACATCGAAACCATTCGAGGAGACGAACAGCACCTCCTGCTTGCCGACGCCGAGCGCCGGCTCCACGAGCGCGTAGCATTTCGGATCGGGCTTGAAGGTTTTCGCCCGCTCGACGCTGATCACATCCGCGAAGAGCGGCGCGACGCCCGAGGCTTCGACCAACGCGTCGAGCATTTTCTGGCTGCCGTTCGAGAGGATGGCGAGCTTGCGACCGGCAAGCGCGTCGAGCGCCTCGCGGGCTTCGGGATAAAGGTCGAGGTCGAGATATTTCGCCATGAGGCGCTCGCAAAGCTTCGGATCGGCCGCGACGCCCGCCGCCTCGAGCGCGAATTCGAGCGAGGCGCGCGTGAGACGCCAGAAATCCTGATCGCCACCCATCAGGCCTCGAAGCCAGCTATATTCGAGCTGCTTCAAGCGCCAGAGCTGCGTGATGAGCTCGCCTTTCGGGCCGCACAGCTCGGTCGCGAGGCCGCGCACCGATTGCACGTCGTAAAGTGTCCCATAAGCGTCGAACACAAAGGCACGGACCGCCATCACCAGATCCTTTCGCGCATCGCGCGAGCCTATAGCGCGCTGCGCAGCCGCATGAAACCGGGGAGGCGTATTTCGGCATGGCGTCTTGCGTCGGCAGCCAAGCGGGTGGACATTCGAAACACAACAGCAAAGGGAGCAGCTCATGTGCCTTGTTTGCGATGCTCGGATTGCCGCTCGCCGCGCCTCGAGACGCGGGTTCTTCAGAGGCCTGGGAATGGCTGGCGCGAGTCTCGCGCTCATGGGCTCAGGCCTTGCGCTACAAGGCGCCGCCTCGAGCGCCTTCGCCAAGGCAAAAAAAAAGCCGCCGAAGCCGCAGAACGTGGTTTCGCCTGATGCCGCGCTCGATCGCCTGATGGCCGGAAACACCCGCTATGTCCAGGGAGTGGCGAAACGGCACGACTTCCGCCATGAGCGCGAGCCGTTGTCGAAAGGGCAGAACCCTTATGCCGCCATCTTGAGCTGCGCCGATTCGCGCATCGCTCCCGAATACGCCTTCGACACGGGGCGCGGCGACCTCTTCGTTTGCCGGGTCGCCGGAAATTTTGCCAATGACGATGTGATCGCGAGCCTCGAATACGCCGTGGCGATCCTCAATACGCCCTTGATCATGGTGCTCGGGCACGAGGCTTGCGGGGCCGTCGACGCGACCATCAAGTCGCTCAAGGACAACACCACGCTTCCCGGCCACCTTCCATCGCTGGTCGCGAGCCTGGCACCCGCCGTGAAGGCGGTCGAGGGCAAGCCGGGCGATAAGCTCGCGAACGCAATCCGACAAAACGTCGTCTTGAATGTCGAAAAGCTCAAGGACACAGCGCCGATCCTCAAGGCGAACGCGGATGATGGAAAGCTGCGCGTCGTGGGCGCCACTTACAGGCTCTCAGACGGCCACGTCGAGCTCGTGTCGTAAGGGCCGCGCTCGGCGAGCGCCGACCCAAGCCTTGTTTGCGCTTTCCTCGTTGAAGCCCCGCGGGGCCGGGGTATAAAATCCGCGCGGAAGGGAGGGCGGAAAGGACATCGCACCCACGGGCGCGGTGTCGGTGCGGCGCTCCTTCCTTTCGTGGCAAACGCAAGGGTGCCCACGTTGCACCTATCCTGAAGAGGCTTGGAGTCATGAACCCCCAATCGGTCGTGCGCGATCTCCTTTCGCTCGCGCAAGTCGAGATCAACGGAAGAAACCCTTGGGACATCAAGGTTCAAAACGAGGGACTTTACGGCCGCGTGCTGGCGAAGGGCTCGATGGGCCTCGGCGAAGCCTATATGGACGGCTGGTTCACCTGCGAGCGGCTCGACGAGTTCTTCGCACGCGTGGTCGGCGCTCGCTTGAGTGCCCGCCTTCCGCTGTCGATGAACTTCGCCCTTCTGGTGGCCATGTCGAGGTTGCAGAACCGGCAGACGCGCCAGCGAGCCCGGGAGGTCGCAAAGGTCCATTACGACCTCCCCGTCGACGTGTTCGAGGCGACCTTCGACCGCCGCCTCACCGGAAGCTGCGGCTATTGGAAACACGCGCGAAACCTCGATGAATCCCAGGATGGAAAGCTAGACCTCATTTGCCGCAAGGTCGGGCTTCGCTCCGGCGAGCGCGTGCTCGACATCGGTTGCGGATGGGGCGCCTTCATGGGCTTCGCGGCGGAGCGCTACGGGGCGCGTTGCACCGGCGTCACCATCTCGAAAGAGCAGGTCGAATATGGCCGCAAGCGCTATGCCGGGCTCTCCGTGGAGCCCAGACTCGAGGATTATCGCGATTGCGCCGACGGCCCCTTCGACCACATCGTGTCGATGGGCATGTTCGAGCATGTCGGCCCGAAGAATTACCGCGTCTATTTCGAGACCGTGCGCCGGCTGCTGCGCGAGGAGGGACTGTTCGTGCTGCACACCATCTGGTCGAACGAGCCCTCGGCCCTCGACCCTTGGATCGACAAATACATCTTCCCGAACGGCGCCTTGCCGACCGTCGGGCAGATCGGAACCGCCGTGCACGGGCTTTTCGTGGTGGAGGACGTGCACAATTTTGGCCCCGATTACGACAAGACGCTCATGGCGTGGAACGAGAAGTTCCAAGCCAACCGCGCCGCCGTCTCGGCGCTGATGAGCCGAAGGGGCCATGATGGCGAGCGCTTCTGCCGCATGTGGGAATATTATCTTCTGTGCTGCGCGGGCGGCTTTCGCTCGCGCGAGATCAGCGTCGGGCAATTTGTTCTCTCGCCGCGCGGCGTGAAGGGCGGCTATCAAACCGTGCGCTGAGGAAAGCCATTCCTGCGCGCCGCCTCAGAGCCAGAAAATGCCGAAGAGAATGCTGAGCACGGTGAGTGGCGCGCCGACCTTGAAATAGTTCCAAAAGCCGATCTCGACGCCGTGCGAGCGGGCGCGCTGCGCCACGATGAGATTGGCGACGGAGCCGACGAGGGTGAAGTTGCCCGCGAGCGTCGAGGCCATGGCGACGACAAGCCAGGCGCGTTGCGGATTGGCGAGCGAGGTGACGAGGGGCTTCATCACGAGCACCGCCGGCACGTTGCTCACGAGGTTCGAGAGCGCCGCTGTCAGCAAGGAGAGCATCGGGATGTTCGCAAGATCGAGACGGCCGACGGCGGCGGTCGCGTCGCGGTCGAGCAGGGATTTCTCGGCTCCGGCGACCACGATGAAGAGGCCTATGAACATGACGAGCAGCGGCCAGTCGATATCGAAATAGACCTTTTCCGGCTTGAGGCTGCGTGTGAACAAGAGGATCGCGCCGCCGAGGATGGCGACCTTCGCGACCGGCTCGCCGGCGAAGAAGAAGGCCACCATCGCGACGGTGACCGCGACCGATTTGAGTGCAAGCCCTCGATGAAAAAGTAGCGGGCGGTGCCGGGGAGCCGGGACAAGCCGCTCGCGCGTCAAAAATTCGCCCGGGTTCAGAAGCGCGATGAGGAGCGTGGTGAGGACGAGCGCGACAGCGGCGATGGGAAAGAGCGCCGCCGCGAACGTGCCGTAAGGGATGTGCGCGATGCTGCCGATGATCATGTTCTGCGGATTGCCCGTGATCGTCGCCACGCTCCCGGCGTTGGAAGCCATGGGAATGGCGAGAAGATAGGGCGTGGGATTGCGCTCGAAGCGCTTGGCGAGATCGAGCACCGGGAGCGTCATCACGAGGCAGATCGTGTCGTTCACCAGAAAGGCGGACAAGAACCCCGACACGAGAACGATGCCGGACAGAAGAGCGACGGGATGGCGGGCGCGCGCGATGACCCACTCGTTCACCACCTCGAAGACACCCGAGAGCCGCAAATTCGCGACCACGATCATCATGCCGAGGAGCAGTGTGATCGTCGCGAGGTCGATCGATTGAAAAGCTTCCTCGAGCGAGAGCACGCCTGTCCAGATCATCAGGCTCGCGCCGAGAAGCGCGGCGCCGGCGCGATCGAGCCGGTAGCCCGGCAGCTTGCCAATGGCCATCACCAGATAGGTCGCGGCGAAGATCGCGAGAGATGCCATTCTTCACTCAATCCTTGCCGCTGATCCGCCCACCCACGCCCCTACGGCCTCTAGACAAGAAAGATCGACGCGATCACGCGCGCTTTATTGATCCCCTCCTCACCTCCCCTTTTCACGGTCTTTTCAAGGGAGGATTCGGTGAGCTTCGCGCCTTTTCATTCCGGGTCTAGCCGAGATGGTTGCAGCAGAAAGAACGCGGCCTCGCGCTTATCGTTGCTCGGCACACGCCTCGAAGCGCTCGCTCGCCTCGCCGAAGTAAAAAAGCTCGACGAAGGGCTCGGGCTCGGGATTGGGGAAGATCACGAAACCGTCGCGAGGGGCCTTGAGCGCTTGCCCGTCGGCGCGGCGCGCGATGATCTCGCCCGCGGCGACCGGGTCCCCGGTCGTCCAGGCCTTTTCGAGCCTGTCCCCTTCCGCGAAGCACCAGACGGCATCGACGATCCCGATGGCGCGCTTCGCGCTACGCTTGGGCGCCAGCGCCGCGATGAGCCCAAGATGCGCGAGCGCGTTGAGGATGGCCTCATAAGCGATCTTCGGCGCCTTCGGGTCGCGATGCTGCCCGCATTCGACCGTGACCCCATAGCCGCCGCAAAAGCGCATGTATTCAGTGGTGCCGACCGCTTTGGAAAACGAGACGTTCGCGCCGCCTTGGCGTGCCCGCTCCTGTTGCGCTCGCGCATGCGCCGTGAGCCAGCCATGCATGATGAGGGAGGGTCCGAGCCGCGCCGCGAACTGCCCTTCGGCTTCGGCCTGGGCGAAGGGCTCGATGTCCCCGTCATTATCGGCAGGGCCGACGAAGACGAAAGGCTCGTGCCCCGAGCGGAAGGAATGGAGGTCGAGGAGGACATCGTGCCCGGCGAGCAGAGGGCAGAGGATATTGGCGACCCGGTCTTCATGGCATTCCGGCAAGACATAGGGGCGCAGATCCCGGTTGAGATTGCGATCGCCTTCGCGCGTGCCTTGGAGATAGGCCTTGTGGTTCACGATCGGCACGAAGGTGACCTCACCGCGTCGGATCGACAGCTTTCCGTCGCGGCATTCCCCGATGACCCGCGTGATCGCTTCCGGGCCGCAAGTCTCGTTGCCATGGACTGCGCCCGTGACGATGAGCTTCGGGCCGGGCTCGATGCCAGCGAAGCGCACGATCTCGATCGGCGCGCCGCTCGAGGCGCGCGAGGGCGAAACCGCGTCATGCGTTTCGTGATCGATGTCGATCATCATGCCGGGCAGGAGACGCCGGGCGAGGGCGAGGATCTGGTCGCGCGGGACGGCGATGCAGCCCGCGGTCCCGCGCATGTCGGCGCGCGCGGCGTGGATGAATAGCGCGCTGCCCCGGCCCGCTTCCGCCACGGCGTCATTGAAGCCGATCGGCACGATCACGTCGAAAAGCGGCTCCGCCCGCTTTCGCGTCAGGCGCTCGTCGAGCCTCTCCTCACCAGCCGCAAGGACGAGGCGATTGTAGTCCGGCCCCTCCTCCTCCCAAATCATCGCCTCCGAAGCGGGCACGAAGGGGAAGGCGAGATCACGCGGAAAGTCGGGAACGGCCCTCGGATCGAACAGGCCGTAACGCAAGGGGAAGACGCCGATTGGCGTGCGCTTATCGCCTTCCCGCTTGCGCGAGGCCGCGACGAGCCCCCCCTCGCCCACGACGCAGGGCGCTTCCCAATCGCCGATGCTGAGCGTGCCGCGATGCGTTTCGCCCGTCCGGCGCACCCTGATCTTGACGGTGGGGATGGTGGCCATGTCGAGAGAAGCTCCAGGGATGGTTCAGCAGACGCGAGGCTTTCGCGAATCGCGTCCGCGGTCTTCCGCCGCACTCAATATCTTGAGCTTTGCGTCGCGCAAGCCGAATTCGGCCTCCCGGCAGCGCGCGATGATCCCCGTCCCACCCGCGCGAACCGGCGCCGGCCTCAAGAAAGCTTGCCGCCGCCCGCCATCGCGGCGCGGCTTTCACGGTCGAGCTCGCGCATCCGGGCATAGATTGCACGCTTCGCCTCGTGGAACTTTGCCATTCGGACACTCGTCGGGCCGGTCAATTCCCCAATGCCCGACATCGCCTGCATCGCCTCGGGAATGCTCGCGTAGGCCTTGCCGGCGACGGCGCCGAGCATGGCGGCGCCGAGCAGCACGGGCTCGGAGGTCTTGGGCAAAGCGACCGTGAGCCCTGTCGTGTCGGCCATGATCTGGCGAACGAGCCCGCTGCGGCTCGCGCCGCCGCTCATCACCATCATGTCGCACGCGATGCCCTGACGGCGCATGGCGTCGACCACATCGGCGAGACCATAAGCGAGGCCACAGAGGCCGGAGACGAAAAGGCGCTCGAGGCTCTCGAGGTCATCATCGAGGTTGAGGCCCATGATCATGGCTCGTGCGTCGGGATCGGCATGAGGCGAGCGGTTGCCGAGGAATTCCGGAAGCACATGGACATCGCGCGCGAGAAGCGCGGCCTCGCCGCGCTCGCCGAAGCGCGCGGCGGCGCGCCGCTCGAGAAAATCAAGAAGACTTTGGCCCGCAGCTTGCGCCGCCGCTTCCGCGCGCGCATGGGCGGGGTGTGATTGCACGAGATGGTCGATCCCGGCGCCCGCCGCGGATTGGCCGCCTTCGTTGAGCCAAAGTCCCGGGATCATCCCCGAGAAATACGGGCCCCAGACGCCCGGCACGAAACACGGCTCCGCTGTCGTCGCCATGATACACGCCGAGGTTCCCATGATGTAGGCGAGGCGGTCGGTCATGGCGACTGCCTCTCCCTCGGAGCCGCGGCCGCCGAGCGTGCCGATGCCGCCTGCATGCGCGTCGATCAGCGAGGCGGCGACCGGCGTGCCGGGAAGAAGGCCGAGCTCCCGCGCGACTTCCTCCGTCAGCCCCTGGCCGAGCGCGGTGCCGGGCTCGACGATCTCGGTTCCGATTTTCGCACCGTTCTCGGCAAGAAGCTCGCCAAGCCCGATGCGTTGGAAATAGCTCTCGCTCCAGCGCTTCTCATGCGCGAGATAGGTCCATTTACAGGTAAGCGTGCACATCGAGCGCGCGCCGCTCCCGGTCGCCCGATAGGAGAGGAAATCGGCGAGATCGAAGAAATGCCCAGCCGCATGATAGGTCGCTGGCAGATGTTGCTTCAGCCACAAAATCTTCGGCGTCTGCATCTCCGGTGAGATCACGCCGCCGACATAGCGAAGCACCTCATCGCCGATGTCGTTGATGCGACGCGCCTCGGCGATGGCGCGATGGTCCATCCAGACGATCACATTGCGCCGCGCCTCTCCCTTGGGGCTTACGGTGATGGGCTGCCCCGCGCGATCGAGCACCACGAGCGAGCATGTGGCGTCAAAGCCGATGCCGCCGACCGAAGCGGGTGCAAGCTTCGCGCTCGCCATGGCGGCGTGAACCGCGCTCACGCAAGCGCTCCAGATGTCGGTGGAGGATTGCTCCACGATATCACCCGTCTCGCGCCAAAGCGCGATCGGGTGGCGCGCCGTCGCAAGCAGCGCGCCTTTCGAATCGAAGATGCCGGCGCGCGCGCTCGTCGTGCCGACATCGACGCCGATGAAAGCCTGCCGCATGGCCGCATTCGGGCCGATTACGCAGCCGGATGTCAACTCGCCGGCGCGGCCGACCTCACCAGCATGTATAGCCGCCGTCGACAAGGACGATGCTGCCCGTCATCAGGCTCGCCGCGTCCGAGGCGAGGAAGAGTACCACCGAAGCGATCTCCTCGACCTCGCCGAGACGGCCCATCGGCGTGCCGCCGATCCAGGCCTCGTACATGGCGGGGTTGGATTTGACGAAGGCGTTGAGTGGCGTCGCGATGTAGGTCGGGGCGACCGCGTTGACGCGCACGCCTCGCCTTCCCCACTCGGCGGCGAGCGATTTCGTCAGATGGTGCACAGCCGCCTTGGAGGCGTTGTAGTAGCACTGCTCCTGAGGCTTGTTGACGATGAAGCCCGACATCGAGCCGATGTTCACGATCGCTCCCGATTTCGTCTCGAGCATATGGGCGCCGAAGGCGCGACAGCACCAGAAGGTGCCGTTGAGATTGACGTCTAGCACGTTGAGCCAATGCTCGTCGGTGACCGTCTCGGCGGGCGTTTCGCTGCGCGCGATGCCCGCGTTGTTGACGAGGATGTCGATCTTTCCATGCCGCGACGCCAGCTCGTCGGCGACTTCGTTCACGCGCGCCGAACTCGTCACGTCCATCATCACGATCTCGGGCTCATAGCCTTTTTGGCGCATGGCGGCGCGGCCTTCCTCGGCCGTCTTTTCGTCGTGATCGGCGATGATCACCTTGGCGCCAGCCTCGGCGAGCGCCTCGACGCAGGCAAGGCCGATGCCGCGGCCTCCGCCCGTGACCAGGGCGGTGCGGCCGGTGAGCTTGAACATCTCGAGATACATGGCGCTTCTTTCAGAGGAGAGAATGATGGGTTACCCGCCGCCCTGGCGGGATGAGCGTTGAGCCACACCACGATCATTCCCGCGAAAGCGGGAATTCAGAACCGCAGCACGATTCCAAGAGGTGCCGGATCGCCGCCTTCGCGGGGATGAGCGGAGAGGGTCGCCTTCGCTGGAACGAGCCAATAGGTTTACGCGCCCTTCACGCATGGAGCGCCTTTCCATTCTCGTCGAAGCGATGGATATGCGCGGCATCCGGGACGAGCCGGGCGCGATCGCCGGCCGAGAGGCCAATCTCGCCGATGCAGCGGGCCGTGAGGTTTCCGATCCCCGCGACATCGACATGCAGGAAGGTGTCGCTGCCGAGATGTTCGGCGTCGGTGACGAGCCCCTCCCAGCCCTCTCCGTCGCGGCTCGCCTTGATATGCTCCGGGCGAACGCCGATCGTCGCGGCGCCATGGCGCTTCGCGGCCTCGTCGCCGATGAAGTTCATGCGCGGCGAACCGATGAATCCAGCGACGAAGACATTGGCCGGCCGCTCATAAAGCTCGAGGGGTGAGCCGTATTGCTCGATGCGCCCCGCATTCAACACCACGATGCGGTCGGCCATGGTCATGGCCTCGACCTGGTCATGGGTGACGTAAACCGCCGTGGTGCCGAGCTGGCGCTGCAGCCGCGTCACCTCGAGCCGCATCTGCACCCTCAGCGCCGCGTCGAGATTCGACAAGGGCTCGTCGAAGAGGAAGGCCTTCGGCTCGCGCACGATCGCCCTGCCGATCGCGACGCGCTGACGCTGGCCGCCTGAGAGCTCGCGCGGCTTGCGATCGAGATAAGGGGTGAGGTTCAAGGTCGCGGCCGCTGCCTCCACCTTGCGGTCGATCTCGCCTTTCGGCAGGCCGGCCATCTTCAGACCGAAGGCGATGTTGCCCCGCACGCTCATATGCGGGTAGAGCGCGTAGGACTGGAACACCATCGAGAGGCCGCGCTTCGCCGGCGGCACGCCGACCACATTGGCGCCGTCGATCAGAATGCGGCCCTCGCTCACGTCTTCGAGCCCGGCAATCAGCCGAAGCAGCGTGGTCTTGCCGCATCCGGAAGGGCCGACGAAGACGACGAAGGAGCCGTCCTCGATGTCGAGATCGGCGCCCTTGATGATGAGGTGCGACCCGAAGGATTTGCGCACGCCCTCGAGTGTGATTCTGCCCATGACCGAACCGCCTTGTTGATGCGCGTTCTATTTGACGGCGCCGAAGGTGAGGCCGCGCACGAGCTGCCTTTGGCTGAACCATCCGAGAACGAGGATGGGACCGATGGCGAGCGTCGAGGCTGCCGAAAGCTTGGCCCAGAAGAGGCCTTCCGGACTCGAATAGGAGGCAATGAAGACCGTGAGGGGCGCTGCCTCCGAGGTCGAAAGGTTCAAGGTCCAGAACGCCTCGTTCCAGGCGAGGATGAAGTTGAGGAGCAGCGTCGAGGCGATGCCCGGCACCGCCATCGGCGTGAGCACGTAGGCGAGCTCCTTGCCGATCGTGGCTCCGTCCATGCGGGCGGCCTCGAGGATGTCTTTCGGTATCTCCTTGAAATAGGTGAAGAGCATCCACACGACGATGGGCAGGTTGCCGAGGCATAAGACCGCGATGAGACCGGCGCGCGAATCGAGGAGGCCGAAGTTGCGGTAGATGAGATAGATCGGCACGAGCACGCCGACGGGCGGCATCATCTTGGTCGAAAGCATCCACAAAAGGATGTCGCGCGTGCGAGGCGTGGGCGCGAAGGCCATCGACCAAGCGGCCGGAATGGCGATCAGCGTGGCGATCAGCGTCGAGCCGCCCGCGATCACGATCGAGTTGATGGCGTGATGCACATAGTCGCTTCTGCCTTGCACGGCCGCGTAGTTCTCGGTCGTCCAATGGAAGAACAGGAAGGAGGGCGGCGTCGAGAACGCCTCGAGCTCGGTCTTGAAGCTCGTAAGCACCATCCACAGGATTGGGAAGAAGATCACAAAACCGACGACCCAGGCGGCGATCGTGCTGGTAAGAATGCGCGCCGGCGTGGTTTTTCTTGCCATCGCCTCAGGCCTCCAGGTTCTTGCCGACGATGCGCACGAGAAAGAAGGCCACGATGTTGGCGAGGACGACCGCCACGAGGCCGCCGGCCGAGGCCGTGCCGACGTCGAATTGGATGAGGGCCTGGGAGTAGATCAGGAAGGCGATGTTGGTGGTCTGCAGGCCGGGCCCACCCCCGGTCGTCACGTAGATTTCGGCGAAGACGGTCAAGAGAAAGATCGTCTCGATCAGGATCACGACCGTGATCGGACGCGCGAGATGGGGCAGCGTGATATGGAAGAAGGTCGAGAACGCGCCGGCGCCGTCCATTTCGGCGGCCTCCTTCTGCTCCTCGTCGAGGGATTGCAGCGCCGTCAACAGGATGAGGGTCGCAAAGGGCAGCCATTGCCACGCGACGATCAGGATGATCGCCAGCAAGGGCGCCTCGGCGAACCAATCGATGGGGCGAAGCCCGAACGAGGTCGCGATCCAGGCGAAAAGGCCCGAGACGGGATGCATCAAAAGGTTTTTCCAGACGAGCGCGCTTACTGTCGGCATCACGAAGAAGGGGGCGATGACCATGAGCCTGACGATGCTGCGCCCGACCACCGCCTGATCGAGCAGCAGCGCCACGAGCGTGCCGACGACGACGGTGATGGCGAGCACCGAGCCGACCAGCACCAGCGTGTTCTGGAGCGAGGCGAGGAAGGCAGGGTCGGTCAGGAAATAGGTGTAATTCTCGAGGCCGACGAAGCTCTCGGATCCGGGATTGAGCAGATTGTAGGCAAGCGTCGAAAAATAGATCGTCATCACCAAGGGGACGATCATCCAGATGAAGAGGGCGGCGACGGCCGGCGTGATCAAGATACGGCCAAGACCGCGCGTCTGCTCCGTGGCCATGCTTCCTCCGAGGCGAGAACTCGAAGCTTCCGGATCGTCGCCATCGCGGAGCCGCGCGGCTCGCGATGGCGCTTTCAAGCGCCGCGACTGTCCCGCGGTTCGTCGATGAGGATGCGCCTCACTTGATATATCCCGCGCGTTTCATCTCGCGCTCGGTCGAGGATTGGGCGGCGGCGAGCGCCGCATCGACCGTCATCGCGCCCGAAAGCGCCGCCGAGAAATCCTGCCCCACGGTCGTGCCGAGGCCCTGAAACTCGGGAATAGCCGCGTATTGCACGCCCACATAGGGCACCGGTTTCACCGTCGGATGGTTCGGATCCGCCGAATCGATCGAAGCGAGCGTCAGCTTCGCGAAAGGCGCGGCCTTGACGTAGTCCGGGTTCTGGTAGAGCGAGCTGCGCGTCCCGGGCGGCACATTGGCCCAGCCCTCCCTCGAGGCGACGAGCGCGGTATAGCCCTTGCCGGTCGCCCAGGCGATGAACTTCTCCGCGGCATCGACCTTCTTGGACCCGGCCGGGATCGCGAGATTCCAGGCCCACAGCCAATTGGCGTTCTTGCCGAGCCCGGTGTTCGGCGCCAAGGCGAAGCCGACCTTGTCGGCGACCCTCGAATCGTTGGGGTTCGTCACGAAGGAGGCCGCGACCGTGGCGTCGATCCACATCGCGCATTTGCCGGCGTTGAACAACGCCAGATTTTCATTGAAGCCGTTCGAGCTCGCGCCCGGAGGTCCGGCGGCCTTCATCAGATCGACATAGGTGGTGAGCGTCTTCTTCCATTCGGGCGTGTTGAATTGCGGCTCCCATTTCTCGTCGAACCAGCGCGCCCCGAAGGAATTCGCCATGGCGCTGAGGAAAGCCATGTTCTCGCCCCAACCGGCCTTGCCGCGCAGGCAAATGCCGTAGACATCCGCGGACTTGTCGGTGAGCTTCTTCGCCGCATCGACGACGAAATCCCATGTCGGCTGCTCGGGCATGGCGAGCCCCGCCTTCTGGAAAAGATCGGTGCGATACATCATCATCGAGCTCTCGCCGTAGAAGGGGGCCGCATAGAGCTTGCCTCCGACCGAGACGGCATCGCGGATCTTGGGCAGAAGATCGGAGACGTCGTAATCGGCGCCGAGATTGTCGAGCGGGATGAGCCAATTCTGCTTGGCCCAGATCGGCACCTCATAGGTGCCGATGGTCAGCACGTCGAACTGGCCGCCTTTGGTGGCGATGTCGGTGGTGACGCGTTGGCGAAGAACATTTTCCTCGAGCGTGACCCATTTCACCGCGATGTCGGGGTTCTTCGCCGTGAAATCGCTCGTCAGACCCTGCATGCGGATCATGTCGCCGTTGTTCACGGTGGCGATGGTCAGCGTGGTCTCGGCGAAGGAAGGGGCGGCGACCGTCAGGGAAGCCGCGCCCACAAGGGCTCGAACCAGGTGCTTCACTGTCTCCTCCCGGAGTAATGATGAGCATATGCTCTTTTAATGATCATATGCTCACACCAGGGTTAATACTTGTCAAGTCTTGCCGCGGTCCACTCAGCGAGGCTTTTCGCACATCGCGACAGAGAAGGGAGGTCGCCGAGCTTGTCGAACGCCCAATTCATCACGTGGGATGAGACGACATGCTCATGGCGTCGAACTGGGCTCATCCGCGAAGCGTCGTCAGGAGGTGGCAGCCTCAGCTCTCGAGCAAGGCCTTCGCGGTCGTCTCGTCCGTGATCAGGCCGTTGATGAGGCGCCCGTTCAAGGCCGCGCGGATCGCGGCAACCTTCGCCGGACCCATGGCGGCCCCAACCGTAAGCGCCTTCGCGGGAACCGGATGGGGCACGCTCGTGAGCCGCCGGTTGGTGCCCCCATCGATGATGCGGCCCTTGGCGTCATAGGCCCATCCGGTGAGCTCGCCGGCCGCGCCGAGGCGCATCAGCTCCAGAAGTTCCTCGCGGTTGATGAAGCCATCGACATAGACTTGCGCGTTGCGATCCATCTGGCCGATGCCGACGAGACGCAAGTCCGCTTTGGCGGCGATGGCGCGCACTTTGGTGATCGGATTGATCTTCAACAACTGATCGCGTTCGGCTTGCGTCGAGATCAGAACCGGCAAAGGCATCGGATAGTGGCGCGCCTTGGTGAGGTCGGCGAGACGCGCCACCGTGTCAAAGAAGCTCGCCGAGCCGTCCGTCGAGATATTGCCGACGAGCGAGACAAGCTGATGGTTCGGGCATTCCATCGGCGGGATCTGCTCGACCGCGGCCCGCATGGCTCGCCCGGTTCCGATGGCGATGATCATCGGCTTCTCACTGCGCAGCGTCGCCTCGAGGAGATTGGCGGCGCGCTCCGCCACCCCGGCGACGGCGGTCGGCGAAGCCGGGTCGCTCGGCGCGACTTCGCAATGGCGCAAGCCGAAGGCGTCCTTCAGCCTCGCGGCAAGCTCCATGCACTGCGTGATCGGATGCTCGAGCCTAAAGGTGATGAGGCGCTCCGCGAGGCAAAGCGACACCAGGCGCTGGGCCGTCGCGCGCGAGACCCTGAGGCTCTTGGCGATCTCATCTTGCGTATGGCCGGCGATAAAGTAGAGCCAGCCGGCGCGCGCCGCATCGTCGAGGCGCGAGCTTTCGCTATCGGATGGCGCCATGCGTCACCTTTCGGCGAGGGTAGAGAAAATCCGCCATACGATCGAGGATCCGATCCGCGCCCGCCGCCTCGAGCAAAGCCGCCCCGTCGCGTCCGGCATAATGGCTGCCGCCAACGAAGCCCCAAACCGTCATGCCGGCGGCCTTTCCGGCCTCGACACCGCTGACGCTGTCCTCGACGACGAGCGCCTTGCGCGGGTCGGCCTGCATGCGGGCCGCCGCGTGCAGGAAAAGATCGGGCGCCGGCTTGCCGCGGCGCACCATCTCGGCGCTGAACATCTTTCCGGCGAAAAATTCCGCAAGCCCGGTGAGCGCGAGCGAGAACTCGACACGCTCGAGGTCGCTCGAGGAGGCGACGCAAAAGGATGCGTCAAGGCCGCGCAGGAGCTTTGCCACATCCGGGACTGGACGCAATGAGGCCGTGAAGGACCGGCGGACGCGTGCCCGAAGCTCGACGGAAAAATCGCCGGGCAGTTTTCGGCCCTGTGCGCCATAATAATCGGTGACCGCCCTCACGCTTCTGCCGAGGAATCTCTCGAAGACGAAATCGAGATCGGCCTCGATCTCGTGACGCCGAAGCAGATCCATCAGGCATTGGCAGCTGAGCACCTCGCTATCGACGAGCACGCCGTCGCAATCGAAGATGATCAGCTCATAGCTCGGGGTCGAAGCCAAGGCGGCATCCGTTCTCGATGCGCGGGAGAAGCATTGCGGCCTGCTGGCACCAGCCGGGCCGCAAAGGCTTCGCGCCTCGACATGAGATCATATGCTCGCGGCCTGAGCAATAGCTCACAATCAACGAACCCCCGATGAAGCTTTGGCGCGGCACGCTTCAGGCGCTCTGAGAGAGGCCGATTCTTGCCCCGAGCTGGTGCTTCCAATAAACGAGCTGAGCCGGGATTTTGCCAAGTTTGCCGCCGGCGTAGGGCAAGCCGAATTGCGCGAAGAGCCGCCAGGCGCAATCGCCTTCACGGATCGCCCCGCTGATCAACCGGCCGGCGGTGGTCGTGAGCGCAAGGCCAAGCCCGCCGAAGCCTGTTGCGTACCACATGCCGGGCTCTATCTCCCCGATCACAGGGAGCTTGTGGCGGGTGAACGGCATCATGCCGCCCCAGGCGACCTCGATTCGCGCCTCCGCGAGATCCGGATAAAACGACACCATGTCGCGCTTGAGCGCGCGGGCGAGCTCGGCTGGCGAGCGCTCCCAGGCGAGCACGCGACCGCCCCAAAGCAGGCGAGTGTCGGCAAGCGGACGATAGTAATTGGTCGCCACCTTGATGTCGGAGATGGCGTAAGGAACGCGGATCGCCTTCTTCAGCCGCTCGCCCAAAGCTTCGGTCACCATGACGAAGGTCGCGATCGGGACCGTCGCGTCCGAGATCGTCTTGTGCAAGCCCTCGACATAACCGCCGCAGGTGATGACGAGCCGGTCGGCGCGGATGCGTCCCCTTGTGGTGCGCACCTCCTTGCGAGCCCCGTGCGCGGCAAGCGAAGCCACCGGCGTTCCTTCGAAGACCTGCGCGCCTTGCTCGACGCAGGCACGTGCCAGGCCACAAGTCACGTCGAGAGGCTGCAACGCATAAGTATTGGGATTGAAGAGCGCATCCGCATATTGCTCCGTCGAAAGCGCCTCGCGCACGCGTTCGCGCGGCCAATGCGTGTAATGCGTGTCGAAATTCCTCGCCATGAATTCGCAGAACTCGGCGAGGCTCTTGCTTTGCCCCGCCATGTTGCAGCGCAGCGCCCCGTCCTGGATCGGCCCGCAAGCGATGGCATAGCGCTCGATCCGCTCACGCAGCAGCCGATTGCCCATGCGCGCGAGCTTGTGCAGCTCGCGCGCCTGCTCGAGGCCGACGCGCTCGACGAGCGCCGGATAGCCGCCCGGGAACCCGTCCGAAACGAATCCGCCGTTGCGCCCGGATGCCCCCCATCCGATGCGCCGCGCCTCGACGAGCGCGACCTTATGGCCGTGCTCGGCGAGATCGAGCGCCGTGGCGCAGCCAGCGAGCCCCCCGCCGATGACGAGCGTCTCGACGTCGAGATCGCCTTCGAGCGCGGGGTATGCGCGCCGCTCGCGAAGCGTGCGCGCATAGAAGCTGTCGGGATAGTCCTCGCTCGCCATGGGATCAGCGCAGCAATCGCGTCCAGATCTTGTCCTTGAGGTCGATCGATGCCTTCGAGCAATCGCGCACGGGCCGGAAGCGCGCCGCATCCTCCTCCGGCGTGTTCACCGCCGGGTCATCGCGCAAGGAGGGGTCGAGATATTGCTCGGAACCCTTGATCGCGTTGTTGTAGCCGAGAAAGTTGGTGGCCTCGGCCGCGTTCTTCGGGTCCATCATCCAGTTGAGGAAGAGCTTGGCGTTCTCGACGTTCTTGGCGCCTTTCGGGATGGCGAGATTGTCGCCCCAAAGCGCCAGACCCTCACGCGGGTAGATGTAGGCGACGGTCGCGAGCTTCTTATGCGCGCGATGGAAGGAGCCGTTCCACATCAGCTCCATGGCGACATCGCCGCCGCCGACGCGATCGACCGTGCCTTCGGAATTATACACTTTGACGGCCGGCTTTTGCTTTTCGAGGAGCTCGAGAACCTTCTGCCCTTCCTCGGGCTTCTCGAAACAATAATCGTAGCCGAGGTAGAAGGCAGCGGCGCCGAGCACGTCGTTCTCGTCCTTGAGCATGCCGATTTGGCCGACGAATGGCTGGCGCGGCTCGAAGAGCTCCTTCCAGCTTTCGTCAAGCTTGCCTCCGGGAATCTTGGCCGTGTCGTAGGCGATGCCCGTCGAGCCCCACATATAGGGCACGGTGTAGGCGCGCTCGGGGTCGAACGCAGGCTTGTCGAAGGGCGCACGCACATTCTTGAAATTCGACATCGTGCTCGCGTCGAACTTCATGAGGAGGCCGTCACGCACCATGACCTGCACGGTCGGCCCGGTCGGCACCACCACATCGTAGCCGGCGCCGCCCGCCTGCAATTTGGCGAGCATCGTCTCGTTCGAATCATAAGTGTCGAGCGTCACCTTGATTCCGGTCTCCGCTTCGAAACGCTTGAGAAGATCGGGCGGCATGTAGTTCGACCAGTTGAAGAGCAGGAGCTCCTTCGATTGCGCGAGCGCGGGGGCGGCGCCCACGGGCAAAAGCGCGATGCAGGCGGCGAGCACAAACGGTTTCGTCAGGCGTTTCATGGGCAGGCTCCCTTTGTTGCGCAGGGCCGTCAATTGAAGCGGCGGCCGAGCAGGTAGGACAGCGTGAGCAACGAGGCGGAGGCGGCGATCAGCAGGGTGGAGACGGCGTTCACGGTCGGCGTGACCCCCATGCGCACCATGCTGAAGACGTAGACAGGCAATGTCGTCGAGCCGGGGCCCGAGATGAAATAGCTCACGACCACATCGCCGAGCGAGCCGATGAAGGCGAGCATCGCGCCCGACAGAATGCCGGGCCAGATCAGGGGCAGGATGATGCGGCGCAAGCTTTGCCAGGGATTGGCGTAAAGGTCGGCCGCGGCTTCCGCGAGCGCGGGATCGAGGCCCTCGAGACGCGCCCGGATCGGCAGATAGGCGATCGGGATGGTGAATACGGTGTGCGCGAGAACGAGGCTCAAGAGCCCGAGCTGGATGCCCACCATCACGAAGAAAAGCAGGATGGCGATCGCCGCCACGATGTCGGGCACGACGAGCGGCAGCCCGAGCAAGGCCTCGACGGCGATCTGCCCGCGAAAACGGGTGCGCGAGGTCGCGAGCGCCGCCAAGGTCGCGATGATCGTGCCCACCAAGGTCGCGACGCAGGCGACGGTGAGCGAAATCTCGATCGAGTGGACCATGTTGCCGTCGGCCGCCGCGACCGCGTACCAATGCGTCGAGAAACCTTCCCAGCGCGCGAGCGAGGAATCGCTGGCGTTGAAGGACAGGACCACGAGCACGACGATCGGCAGATAAAGGTAGGCGAGCACCGCGAAGGCGGCCGCGCGCGTGCCGGGAAAGCGCCAAAGGTCGCCGGCGCGCGTCATGCGAGGCGCCCCGCCACGCGCCGGTAGCGCAGCGCGTGGAACAAGAGCGCGCATAAGATGAGCGCTAGGAGCACGAAGGCGAGCGCCGCGCCGAAAGGCCAGTTGCGCGATTGCCCGAACTGCTGCTGGATCAAGCTGCCGATCATCAGCGATTTGCCGCCGCCGAGAAGCGCCGGCGTCACGAACGCGCCAAGGCACGGCACGAAGACCAGGATAAGCCCGCCCACGATGCCGGGCATCGAGAGCGGCAGGATGATGCGGGTGAGCGCGTGCCACCGGTCGGCGCCGAGATCGAAGGCGGCCTCGATAAGCCGCCGATCGAGCTTCTCGAGGCTCACATAGATGGGCAGGATCATGAAGGGCAAGAAGGAGTAGACGAGGCCGATCCCGGTCGCGAGCGGCGAATAGAGCACGTTCAAGGGCTCATGCGTGAGGCCAACTGCCTGCAACAGGCGATCGATGACGCCGCCGTTCCGCAAGAGAAGGATCCAGGCGTAGTTACGCACCAGGAGATTCGTCCAGAACGGCACGGTGACGACGAAGAGGAGGAAGGTGCGCCGTTGCGGCGGCTGGAAGGCCATCCACAACGCGATCGGGAAGGCGATCGCGAGCGTGAGCGCCGCGGTCGTCGCGGCGAGCCCGATCGAGCGTGCGAAGATCTGAAGATAATCGGTGTTCACCACGAGATTGTCCAAAAGGTCTCGCTCGAACAGGAATTGCACATAAGCATCGAGCGTGTGCCGGCTCCAGATGACGCCGCCGTCCGGGCCGCGCTCGAGCGTCGAGACGAAAGCCATGAGGCCAAGCGGCAGCACGAGCAGCACGCCGATCACGGCGATAGAAGGGGCAAGAAGCCCAGCTCTTTGCCTTGCGTCGCTCATGAGAGGTTGCTCATTCGACGAGCACCCGAACTGCGTTGCCGGCAAGGCGAGGCTCACCGCCTCACCCTGGCGAAAGCGCGGGCGGCCCCCGCCGCGGTTTTGCTCGCAGACGCGAAAGCGCACGCCCGGCGCGAGCGCCGACATGATAAGTGGTGTCCGTCCCCTCATAGACGATCTCATCGATCGTGCCGGCGAGCGGCCCTTGCCCCGGCGCCGCAAGCACGGTGCGCTCGGGCCGCACCGCGAGGATCACCTCGTCGACTCTCAGGCCCCGCCTCATCGGCCTCGATCTCGACGCCGGAGAGGATGCGAAACCGGGTGGGCCCGACGCGCCGCGCCTCGATGAGATTGGTATCGCCGATGAAATCGGCGACGAAGCGTGCGGTCGGCCGCTCGTAAATCTCCGCGGGCGTTCCGAGCTGAAGGATTTTGCCGGCGTTCATGACGGCGATGCGATCCGACATCGTCAGCGCTTCATGCTGATCATGCGTGACGAAGATGAAGGTGATGCCGACTTCATTCTGCAGCCGCTTGAGCTCGAGCTGCATTCCGGCCCGTAGCTTTTGATCGAGCGCCGAGAGCGGCTCGTCGAGAAGGAGCACGCGCGGTTGCGTCGCCAGCGCGCGGGCCAGCGCGACGCGCTGCTGCTGTCCGCCGGAAAGCTGGGCGGGCCTGCGCTTCTCCAGCCCCTCGAGGCGCACCAGCGCCAGCATCTCCTTGACCCGGGACGCGATATGGGCGCGGGACCGGCGCTGCATCTGCAAACCGAACGCGATGTTCTCCTCGACCGACATATGCGGGAACACCGCATAGCTCTGAAAAACCGTGTTGACTGGCCGGCGGAACGGGGGAAGCCCGTCGAGGCTTTGACCATGCACGAGGATCGAGCCCTGATCCTGCGTCTCGAAGCCGGCGATGAGACGCAGCAAGGTCGTCTTGCCGCATCCGGACGGCCCAAGAAGGGTGAAGAACTCGTTCGACTTGATGGTGAGCGAGACCCCGTCGAGCGCGACCACGGTGCCGCCGGCGAAACGCTTCACCAGCTTTCGGCAATCGACCGCGATCTCGCCCGCAGCAGGTGAGGCCCTACTTCCGCCGGCCGCGCTCGATGACGCTTGCGCGAGATCGCCCGCGCTCGTCGCAATGCGCGCCGCAGACGATGTCCGACTGGCCGGAATGCTCCGCAAACGCGTCATCCTCACCTATCGAAAGGGCCCCGCGCCCTGGTTTTTGTTGGTTCAGAATTGGCACAGAGTGGTTGGCGCCACAAGGGAAAAGCTCGTCGAGCATCCCGCATTTCCGACGCTTCCACCAGCATAAATTATGCGGATCATGGCTGCATTGCGCGGCTTCACGATTTCCCCTATTGGTCCAGCTTCGTGCAACTTTGCCCATCGGCGGGCAGGACGGCAAGCCCCATGGAAGCCTCGCCTGGTGCGATCCTCCCTTCGCGCAGCCAGCGGGCTCGGGCCCGGCGGCAGATCGACCAATTGCACGCCGTGCTCGAGCGACAGATCGACCAGGGCCGCATCAGGCCGGGTGAAAGATTGGCGACGGAGCGCGAGCTCGCGCTTCAGTTCGGCGCCTCGCGCAGTGTCGTGCGCGCCGCGCTCGCGGAGCTTCACCGGGTCGGCAAGATCATCCGGAAGGTTGGCCATGGAACGGTGGTCACGGCGGCTTCCGAGGCCGCACGTGGCTCGATCACCTTGCCGCTCCTCGACACGAGCCCGGCCGAGCTCCTGGAATTTCGCATCGCCTTCGAGCCAGGCCTCGCCGAGGCGATGACGTTGAACGGTTCGGAGCGCGATCTTCGCGCCATCATGGAATGTGTCGACAAGGGCGATGCGGCAAAGGGCATGGAGGAATGGGAGCATTGGGATCGCAGCTTCCACAAGCAGCTCGTCGCCGCGACGCATAACCGCCTCGCGATCGGCGTCTTCGATGCGGTCATCGCCATTCGCCACGAACGCCCTTGGCTCAAGCTGAAGCAAGGGCACACGGATGCGGCGCGCTGGCAGGAATACCAGAGCGACCATCGAAAGATCGCCCTCGCCGTGCTCGACCGCAACGCCGAAGCCACGGGAGGCGCCATCCGGGCGCATCTTTTGAAGGTGCGGACGAGGATGCTCGGAAGCTGAGTTCTCAGCTGGAGCGATTGAGGGCCAACCGGCCTTCGACCCGCGAACTCGCCGGCTATTTATGCCGCCTCTATCTCGACTCGCACGCGCCGGCCGAGGGATGTGACGATCCGCACCAGCGCGTCCAGCGAAAATCGGGAGACGCGCCCGCGTAACAAATCGTTGATTCGAGGCTGCGTCACACCGCAATGGGCCGCTGCATCGGTTTGCTTCCAACCCTCGGCCTTGATGATGGCTGCGATCTGCTGCATCAGCTCGGCCCGCGCCCGAAGATTGGCAGCCTCGTCAGGCGTGTCGGCGATTGCGTCCCACACGCTGACAAATGTTTTCGGTTTCGTCATTACGCACCTTCGTCAGTTCATGATATCGCTTCTTTGCAAGCCGGATATCGTGCAGGGCCGTGGTCCGCGTTTTCTTCTGGAACGACATGTAGCACATAGACAGCATCGAGCATCCTGGCCGTGTAAATGACTCGATAAATTCCAACGTCGTCCTGCACTCGGATTTCCTCGACACCTTTGCCGACGGAAGGCATTGTCTTGAAATCGTCGGGCTGGTGCCCGCGTTGCACTTTGTCCAATTGATAGCCCGCGTCGTGCCTGGCGTCGGCGGGAAAATCTCTTAGCTGCTTCAGCGAGTCTCCCAGAAATTGCAGCGGCTTCATTATCTTTCATATACTGTTGTGGATATAATTTTGCAAATTGACGATGCGAAGCATTTCACGCGATCGGCCGCAATCCGCACCATTCGCTGATGAAGCGCGCGATGACGATCGTCGCCTTTTTCAGGCTTTCGAGCTCAACCGAATTCGTCGAAGCCGTGTCCATCCGTGCTTGCCGGACCGTAGGCGAGGCTCGGTATGCCGTAATAGCGGCCATAAAAGCGGCAGTCGGTCACGGCCGGAAGAATGCTCTCCGCCGGCTCCTCGCTCATCACGGCACGATGGGCCCCGCGCATCGTATTTTCGAAATCGGAGCCCGGCTCGAGCACGTAATCATCCGCCTGGAAGCCGTTCCAGATGATCTCGGGGAGGTTGTTGGCGAGGAAGCTGTCGCGCTTCGCAGCTTCCATGATCACTTGCGACAGCTCTTTGCGGAACGCCTCCAAGGACATGCCGGGCAAGACGGCGATGCGGCAATCGACCTCGCACCAGGAAGGCGTCGAGCTCGCCCAATCGCCGCCCTTGATCTTCCCCGGATTGAACTTCACCGGGTTCTGAATCTTGCCGAACCAGGGATGGCTTTTGGCGCGCTCGTTCAGCTTTTTCGTGAATTCGCGGATCGCCTCGATGAGGCTGAAGGCCGAGAGGATCGCGTTCGTCCCCTCTTCGCTGCGCGACACGTGAACCGGGCGGCCGCGCAACTTCAGGCGAAACCACATCACGCCGACCGTGCCGCGCAAGATGCGCTGCCCCGTCGGCTCCGGGATGAGGCAGGCGTCGGCCCGGTAGCCGCGCGCCAGCGTCGAAAGCGCACCGTTCCCGGTGCGATTCCTCTTCCGTGACCGTCTCGACATAAACGTCCGAGCCCGGCGCATAGCCGAGGTGGCGAAGCGCGGCGAGCGCGAACACCATGGCGCTCACGCCGGCTTTCATATCGCCGGCGCCTCGCCCGTAGAGGTGCCCGTCACGGATCTTTGCCGCGAAGGGCGGCGATTGCCACATGTCGCGCGGCCCTTCCGGCACGACATCGACATGGCCTTGCAAAATCAGGCTTCGGCCCCATTGCTCAGGACTTCTGATCGTGGCGACCACCTGAACGGCGCGCGCATAATCCGTATCCATGACGGGCGAGAAACCCGGCAGATGCGCCATGTCGACATCGGCGAGCGAATAGCGATCGACGCTCCAGCCGCGGGCGGCGAAATCGCGCGCCACCCAATCCTGACAAGGGCTCTCCTCGCCGCGAAGCGTCGGAAAGCCGACGAGCGTCGTTAGCCACTCGACCTGCGCCGCGAAATTGCTCTCGACCGCGGCGGCGATGGCGGCAGGCTCGATCGACATGACGATTGGACTCCCTGAGATTGGAAATGCGGTGCGGCGGTCGCGGCCGATCTCAATGCACGAAGAGGCTCGAGAATTTCGAACAGCATCTGCGCGCCCGCTTGGGCGGTGTTCGTGGTCGCGTCGTATTGCGGGGCGACCTCAACGAGATCGGCGCCGACGAGGTTCGTGCCCTTGAGGCCGCGCAAGATCGCCATCGCTTCTCGCGTCGAAAGCCCTCCGACCTCGGGCGTGCCTGTGCCTGGCGCGAAGGCGGGGTCGAGGCTGTCGATATCAAAGGTGAGATAGGTAGGCCCCTTCCCGGCCACGGCCTTGGCGCGCTTGACGATCGTTTCGATTCCAAGCGCATCGATCTCCTCGGCGTGAATGACCGTCATTCCCGAATCATAGGAGAACTCCCATAGATATTCGGACGAGCCTCGAATGCCGATCTGGATGGTGCGGCGCGGGTCGAGCGCGCCGTCGAGCACGGCGCGACGGAACGGGCCGCCGTGGTGGAATTTGCAGCCCTCGAAGGCACCGCTCGTGTCGCAATGGGCATCGATATGGATGAGGCCGACCGGCCCGGCCTTGGCGACGGCCTTGAGCAGCGGCAGGGTGATGGAATGGTCGCCGCCCACCGAGACGGGCTTCACGCCGGCATCGACCAGGATGCGCGCGTGGCGGAAGATATCGGCATGGGATTTTTCGAGGTCGAAGCGGCTGCTGAGCGGGAGATCGCCGATATCCGCGACCGCAAGATCATGCGTCGGCATGCATTTCAGCACATGGTTGTAGGGGCCGATGCGCTCGATGGCGCGCAAGGCGCGCGGCCCGAAGCGCGCGCCGTTGCGGTTCGTCACGCCCAAATCCATGGGAATGCCGAGAAGCGCGACATCGAGCCCTTCGAGGTTGGGCGCGCTCCAATCCAAGCTGCGCAACGGCGCTCGCAGAAACGTGGGAATCCCGGAATAGGGGAAGCTTCGCTGTCCGCTCGGAGAGAAAATGCGCTCGGCCACCTTGCGGAACTCTGGGTCGTGAACGGCGCCGCCATCGGCATCGCCATATTTGGCGCGCAGCTTGTCGAGCGTCAGCGTCGTCATCTCGGCTTCCTCCTTGTGGGAATCCCCGCGAGCGAAAGATCGGTCAAGCGCGCCAGCCTCCCCGCTTCCTGGCGCTTGTCAACATGGCGGCGGCGCCATATGCGCATCACGCTCGCGGTTTGCGGGCTCGCTTGGCGCATGAGGGTTGCGATGACCTATCGCTCGGCCTGGATGACACCGGAGCTCGACCAGTTCCGCGATCAGTTTCGCGATTTTCTGGGGAAGGAGCTCGCCCCTCACGCTGAGACTTGGCGAAAGCAGAAGATGGTCGATCGCGCGGCGTGGCGCGCGCTCGGCGAGATGGGTGCGCTTTTGCCGAGCGTGCCGGAAACCTATGGCGGCATCGGCGCGAGCTTCGCCTACGAGGCGGCGGTGATCGAGGATCTCGAAACGATGGTGCCCGAGATGACGGTCGGCGTCTCGGTGCACGGCGCCATCGTCGCCCATTACATCCTGAACTATGGCTCCGAGGAGCAAAAGCGGCGCTGGCTGCCCGGGATGGCGAAGGGCGAGCTCATCGGCGCCATCGCCATGACCGAGCCGGGCACGGGCTCCGATCTGCAAGGCGTGCGCACGAGCGCGAGGCGTCAAGGCAACGCCTATGTGATCAATGGGCAAAAGACCTTCATCACCAATGGCCAGCTCGCCGATCTCGTCATCGTCGTCGCGCGAACCGGTGAGGCCGGCGCCAAGGGGATATCGCTTCTCGTGCTCGAGACGAAAGGCAATGAAGGATTCCGGCGCGGGCGCAACCTCGACAAGATCGGCCTGCACGCCTCGGACACTTCCGAGCTCTTCTTCGAGGACGCCGTCGTGCCTCCCGAGAATTTGCTCGGCACCGAGGAAGGCCAGGGCTTCGTGCAGCTCATGCAGCAATTGCCGCAAGAGCGTCTAGCCCTCGCGCTGGCCGCCGTCGCCTCGATGGAGCGCGCCATCGCGCTCACCGTCGCTTACACAAAGGAGCGCAAAGCCTTCGGCCAGCCGATCATCGAATTCCAGAACACCGGCTTCACCCTTGCCGAGCGCAAGACGGAAGCCATGATCGCGCGGGTGTTCATCGATTGGTGCGTCGAGCGGCTGGTCGCGGGCGAGCTCGACACCGTCACGGCCTCGATGGCGAAGTGGTGGTGCTCGCAAAAACAGGTTGAGACGGCGGATGAGTGCCTGCAGCTCCATGGCGGCTACGGCTACATGCAGGAATATCCGATCTCGCGCATCTTCGTCGATGCGCGCATCCAGAAGATTTATGGCGGCACGAACGAGATCATGAAAATGCTGATCGCGCGTTCTCTTTGAGGTCGCTTTGAGGGGGCGAACCCGGCGCGCGGGGCCGCGCGCTCAAACTACGCCTACTGAGCGAGCTGCGGCACCGCCGCGAGGAGACGCTTGGTGTAGTCTTCCTTTGGCCTCGTCAGCACGACGGCCGCTTGCCCCTCCTCGACGATCCGCCCTTGGCTCATGACGGCCACGCGATCCGCGAAGGCCCGCGCGATCGAGATATCGTGCGTGATCATGAGATAGGAAAGGCCGCGCTCCTTCTTGATATCGGAAAGAAGGTTCAGGATCTGGCCGCGGATCGAAACATCGGCGCCCGAGAGCGGCTCGTCGGCAACGATCAGGCGTGGCTCCATGGAGAGCGCGCGGGCGATCGCGAGGCGCTGGCGCTGCCCGCCGCTCAGCTCATGCGGGTAGCGCTCGAGATAGCTCCGGCCCGGCCGCAGCCCGACACTCTCAAGGAGCGCGACGCTTGTGGACCCGCTCGCGCCGGCGCCCCGTTGCCGCAATGCCTGGCCCAACAACTCGCGCACGGTCCGGCGCGGGTTGAGCGAGGCGGTTGCATCCTGAAAGATCGGCTGGAACGCGACGCGTTCGCGGCGCAGCTCCCGGCTCGACATGTCGCCGAGGCTTTTGCCGCCGATAAGCACGCGGCCGGCGTCCGGGTGAAGCAAGCCGAGCGCGATGCGTCCAAGCGTCGATTTGCCCGAACCCGATTTCGCCGACGAGCGCGACCGTTTCCCCTTGGCGCACCTTGAGGCTCACGTCGTGCACCGCCGCGACGAGCGCTCCCCCGGAGCGGCGAAAGCTGTGCGTGATGCCTTCCAGGGCCAGGAGCGGCGCCGCCATTCTAGCCTCCACCCGCTCGATCGGCAGCGGCTGTGGCGTCTTGCGCCTGCGGATAAAGCCAGCAGCGCACGGCGTGCGACGCGCCTTCGCCCAAGACGGATGCGTCCGGCATCGAGCGCACGCATTCGGGCAGCGCCTTCGGGCAACGGGGCGCGAAAGGGCAGCCTCGGGCCGACTCGCCAAGATCGGGAGGTTCCCCGCCGATGGTCGTGAAACGCCCTTGCGCGTCGCGATCGGCGCGCGCCGCGTGAAACAGCCCCACGGTGTAAGGATGCGCGGGTTCCGCGAACACCTCTTTCGTTCGCCCCCATTCCACAACCCGCCCGGCGTAGATCACGTAAAGGCGCTCGCAGGCCGACGCCACGATGCCGAGATCATGGGTGATGAGCAGCATGGCCATGCCGAGCTTCTCGCGCAAATCGCGCAAGAGGGCGAGGATTTCCGCTTGTGTCGTCACATCGAGAGCGGTCGTGGGCTCATCGGCGATCAACAGGCGCGGCTCGCAAGCGAGCGCGACCGCAAGAAGCGCGCGCTGGCGCATGCCGCCCGACAATTCATGCGGATAGGCGCGAGCGAGCGAGGGCGGCAATCTGACGAGATCGAGGAGCTCGGAGACCCGCTCGCCGACCGGCCGTTCCGGCGTGTGACGCTCGATGCTTTCGGCGATCTGGCGCCCGACGCGCATGATCGGGTTGAGGAAGCTCAAAGGGTCCTGAAACACCATCGCGACGGGATGGCCACGCTCGTATTCCCATTCGGCTTGCGAGAGGCGCGTCACGTCGCGGCCGGCGATGAGGATACGCCCCGCTTCGATCTTGGAGCTGCGCTCCGGATTGAGGCCGAGCACGGCGCGCGCGAGCGTCGATTTTCCCGAGCCCGATTCGCCCACGAGGCCGACCGCCTCGCCCTCTTGGATCGTGAGGCTTGCCCCGTTCAATGCCCGCACTGAGGTATCACGCGTGCGGAAGGTGAGCCGCACATCCTCGAGCTGCAAGATCGGTGACCTGGTCTGCGACATCTTTCTAAGTTTCGGTGCGCGGGTTGAGCGCGGCGCCGACGGCATCGCCCAAGAGGTTGAAGGCGAGCACGGTGAGGAAGATCGCGGTGCCGGGAAATACGGAGAGCCACCAGGCATTGTAAAGAAAGCGCTGGCCGCTGTTGAGCATGCGGCCCCAGCTCACGAGATCCGCGCTGGAGAGGCCAAGGAAGCTGAGGGCGGCTTCGAGCAGGATCGCCTGAGCGACGATCAAGGTGCCAGCCGCGAGCACGGGAGCGAGCGCGTTCGGAATGACCTCGGTCGCGAGAATGACGGGCTCGCGCACCCCGAGGCAGCGCACCGCGTCGACGAATTCAAGCCCCTTGATGCGCATCACCTCGCCGCGCATGAGGCGCGCGACCTGCGGCCAGGCAAGAAGCGCGATCACGCTGACGACGCGCGTAAGGCCGGGGCCGGAGAGCGCCACGATTACGGCCGCGAGGATGAAGCTCGGCACCACCTGGAAGACTTCCGCGATGCGCATCACGAGGAGATCGAAGAGCCCGCCCCAATAGCCCGCGGTCGCCCCGATTACGACCCCGATGACGGTCGCGGCGAGTGCCGCCGCGAAGCCGACCGTGAGCGAGACCGCGACACCGTGCACGATGCCGGCGAGCACGTCGCGGCCGAGCTCGTCTGTCCCGAGGATATGGGCGAGGCTTGGCGCTTGCATGACCTCATTCGAGATTTGCAGGGGATCGGGGCCCGGCAGGAAGGGCGTTGCGAGCGCGACAAGCACCAACACGAGCACATAGGCCGCGGCAAGCACGCCCGCGCGGTACGCGAGGAAGCGCCTCCACATCCTATGCATGGCGAAGCCCGGTCGTGCGCACCCGCGGATCGAGGCTCGCGTAGATGAGATCGGTCGCGACATTGGCGATCACCACGGCGATCGCGGTCAACAGGAAGATGCCTTGCAGCACCGGGTAGTCGCGGTTGCCGATCGAGGTGATGAAGAGGTTGCCGAGCCCCGGCCAGGCGAACACCGTCTCGACCAGAATGGCGCCGGTGAGCGAATAGCCGAAATTATAGCCGATGACGGTGACCACGGGGATCAGCGCGTTCGGCAGCACGTGGCGCCACAGCACATGACGGCGGCTGAGCCCTTTCGCCTTGGCGGTGAGCACGAAGTCCTGCGACAAGGCGTCGAGCACGCTCGCGCGCGCCACGCGCGCGACGATCGCCACATAATAGATGGTGACGCTGAACATCGGCAGGACGAGATGCCAAAGCACGTCGAGCCCATAGGACCAGCCGGTGAGCCGCTCGCGCAGCGAGAACATGCCTTGGGCGGGCAAGAGGTGAAGCTTGATCGCGAAGACGATCACGAGAAGTTGCCCGAGCCAGAAGATCGGCAAGGAGAAACCGACGAGGCTCAACGCTGTGATGACCCGAGTCGTAAAGGCTGCCGGCCCGCGGCGCCGCGGCAAGCGCCATCACGATGCCGAGAATGGCCGCCGCCGCGAGCGCCGGCAGCATCAAAAGCAGGGTGAATTGGGCGCGCTGCAGGATGAGCCCGAGCACCGGTTGCCGGTTGGCGAAGGAGAAGCCGAGCTGCCCCTTGGCGAGGTTCAAGAGATAGAGGCCGAGTTGGGTCGAGAGCGGCTGGTCGAGACCGAACTCGTGACGGACCTGATCCGCATAGCCCGCCGGCGCGGGGAAGTCCCCGATGAGCGCCTGGATCGGATCGCCCGGCACGATGTGGATGATCAGGAAGTTGACGATGAGGATCGCGAGGATCACCGGAACGGCCCAACCGAGCCGGGCCAGGAGAAAGCGCCGCATCAAGGGTAAACGCTCATGCGGCGCCTCGCGCCTCGCCCTCCGGCACGAGAAGACCGGTGAGATCGCGCAAATCCTCGGCCTCCTCGAGACGCGCGATCACGCTCATCAATTGCCGGGCGCGCGCGGCGCCGAGCACCGGCGTGATCAACGACATCGCCTTGCGCTCGAGCTCGACGTCGCTCAGCGGATTTTCAGGCGCACCCTTGGCAAAAGGGATTTGCCGCAAGAAGCTTCGGCCATCGGTGAGGCGAAGCTCGAGCGGCGGATATTCCCCGATCTTGAGCACGCGGTCATCGACCACTTGCACGAGCCGCATGAGCCGGCGCACCTCCGGCTCCTCGCTGCGCAAAGGCGAAAACTGGTCGAGCGTCGCGCGACCGCTCAACGCGGCGACCGCGAGCGCGTATTGCATGCTGAACTGGGCGTCGAGCATATTGCCGATGACGAGGCGATCGAATTGGCGGCAGGTTTGCGCATTGCCGTGCACGACCATGCCGGCGATCGCCGAAGCCTCGACGCCGGCCTCGCGCATCATCGCGAAAAGGGCATCGAGACAGGCATGCAGTCCTCGGCAGCAGGCGTAAGGCTTCATGCCGGAGGTCGCGATGCGGAACTCCTTGCCGAGGCCGGCCAAGGTCGCTTCCGGCGTCGCGATGCCCGGCGAATAGGTCGAGAAGAAACCGCCCCACTCGGCTTCGAGCATGCGGCGCGGCCCGCTCATGCCGGCCTGCGCGAGGAGCGCCGCGGTGAGGCCGTTCTCGGCCGCCTTGCCGGGATGAAAGCGCTTGGTCATCGCGCCGTCGGCGAGGAAGGCCCAGATGCCGCCCGTGAAGGTGCCGGCGATGCCGAGCGCATTCGCGAAGCGCTCGGCATCGAGCGCAAGAAGCTTCGCTGCGGCGGCCGCGGCGCCGAAGCTGCCGCAGGTGCCGGTCGAGTGCCAGCCCTTCTCGTTGTGCGGGCGATAGCCGCCGGCGCCTTCGAGCACGCGTGCCGCGAGATCGTAGCCGGCGAGAAGCGCCGCCAGCGCCGCCTTGCCGCTGATCCGGCCGCGCGCCGCGAGCGCCAGCACCACCGGAATGACGACCGCGCCCGAATGGCCGCAGCCGCCGAAATCGTCGAGCTCCAGCGCATGCGCGGAGGTGCCGTTCACCATGGCGGCGAGCGGCGCCGGCAAGGTGACGTGACGGCCGAAGACGACGCTCGATCCCGCGCCACCCTCGGCCGCGGCGCGCGCTGCCTCGAGCGCGATCAGCGTCACCTCGCTTTTGGCGCCAGCGATGGCCGCGCCGAGATTGTCGAGGAGAAAGCGCTTCGCCACGGCGATCGCCGAAGGGCGGCAGGTCCTCGTATCGGACGGGTGCCCAATAGTTCGCGAGCGCCCGTCCGTGAGGCTCGCGCCGGCGGGCTTGCCAGCCTTGGCGTTCACGGCTCCAGCCATACGTCGTCCCACCACATATAGTTTGCGCCGTGCCAGAGGCCTTTGAGCTTGGCGCTCGCGGCGTCGATCTCGGCCTGTTGGTGGATGGTGAGCGTCGGCAAGTCGCGCGCCAGGATCTCCTGCGCCTTGAAGTAGTCCTGGGCACGCTCTTCCTGGCTCGCCGCGTCGCGCCCCTTGGCGAAGAGCGCGTCGACTTCCGGATTCGAATAACCGCTTGCGTTGTTGAAGGTCGCGGCCTTGTTGATCGATTCCGTGGTGTAGATGCGCGAGATGCCGAGCGCCGGGTCCCCCGAGGTCGTGTAGTTCTGCAAGGTCGCGTCGAAATCATAATCCGCATAGACGCGCTTCAGCACCACGGGTCGCTCGGCGCCCTCGAGCACGGCTTTCACGCCGATCGACTTGCCAATAGCGCTGGATGGCCTGGGCGAAGGAAGTGTATTCCGGCCGCCCGGTATCGAAGGAAAGCCGCACGCTGAAGCGCACGCCGTCGGCGCCGGGCTTCGCGCCGGCCTCGTCGAGAAGCTTTGCGGCTTTCGCCGGGTCATAGGCATACATCTTCTCGTAATCGACCGCGGGGTCGTAAGCCCAAGGGATGCGCGTATCGATCGAGCTCCTGGCGATGCTGCCCGTGTCGTAGAAGACATTCTTGTGGATGTAGTCGCGATCGAGCGCCGTGAGGAGCGCCTGGCGCACCTGCGGCTTGTCGAGCGGTGCGTTCCTCGTGTTGAAGATGATGAGGTCGTCGCTCGGGTAGCTCACGTCATGCACCTCGAAGCGCGGATCGCCGCTGAAAAGCTTGTAGGCGCTGAGCGGGAAATAATATTCGTCGATGAAGTCGATCTCGCCCGCCTGCAGAGCCAGGATCCGGGCCGATGAATCCGGCATGATCTTGACCACGAGGCTATCGAGATAGGGCTTGCCGGCGCGCCAGTAATTGGGATTGCGCACGAAGGTCAGATGATCGCCGCGCACCCATTCGGAAAGCATGAAGGGGCCGTTGCCGACCGGCATCGTCGTGGTCGCCGGGTTCTTCAGCACGTCAGTATCGCGAAACACATGGGCCGGCAGAATGGCCGCATTCTGCTCGCAGGCGAGCGAGAAGAGGAAGGGCCCGAACGGCTTCGACAGATGGATGATGACGGTCTGCGGATCGGGCGTCTCGATGTCCTTGATCGCCTTGCCGGGCGTGCTGAACTTCGCGCCGAATTTCGAGCTCACCTCGATGAGGGTGAATTTCACGTCCTCGGAGGTGACGGGCTTGCCGTCGCTGAAGCTCGCCTTCTCGAGATGGAACGTATAGGTGAGCCCGTCCGGCGCGATCTCCCAGGACTTGGCGAGGCCGGGCTCGATCTTGAAACCCTCCCCGAAACGCACCAAGGCGTCATAAAGGATGCACCCGGTGAAGATGTCGGGCACGCCGACGCTCACATCGGGATTGAGCACGGCGGGATCGGCGCCGAGCACCGCGATCGCGGTTCCGCCCGGATGCGGCGTCTCCTCGGCACGAGCGGATGGGGAGGCAAGGGTCAACAAGGCCGCGAGCGCCGTGAACGCCAGAAGGAAGACCTTTTGGGTGAAGCGTGTCATCAGATTGCTCCTGGCCATCAAGCCGCGAGGCTACCGCGCGCCTTCAGGATCGCCAGCGTTCGCGCCATCTCGTTTGTCTGGATCATGATCGCCTCGTCGGCGCCGAGCCCCGGCTTCGAGAGCTGGAAATCCGGCCGGCAAGCAAGCCCGATATGCGTGCTGATGCGCGCCGATTGGTCGGTCTCGTTGGCCGTGCCGCCAAGCCCCGCGCCCATGCCGTGCGCCTTGCAATAAAGCACCGCCTCGATCGTGTTGTTGATGCCGCCGAGATCGGGCGTCTTGATCTGCACGTAGTCGGAAGCCTTCTCGTCGGCGAAGAGCTTGATGTCGGCGAGCGTGTTGCACCATTCGTCCGCGATCAGCCCGAGCGCGATCCCCTTGCGCCTCAAGAGCGAGCGCACCTCGCGGAAGCTCTCGATCTGCTCGACTTGCGTCCTGGCGATGATCGGCGATTCGACAAGAAGCTCATAGGGCGCCGCCGCCTCGCGCACGCGGCCGAGATAGTCGGCGAGCGGCTCGAGCTTCATCTCGAACAATTCGCCGAGCGTGCCGTAGACGTCGAGATGGATGCGCGGCCGATAATCGCTGTCGCCGATCTCGCCGATGCGCTTGGCGACCTGGCGCGCAAAGGCGATGAGCTTCTCGCCCTTGCGCCCGACATGCTCCTCGACCAAGGTGAAGGACGCGTGCGGCAAGAGCTCGACGCGCTTCAAGATCACGCGGTCGAGCTGGAGCGGATCGTCCTTGTGGCAGGAGGCGAGGATGGGGATGGGCTTCGTCGCGATCTTGCTCCCATATTCCGAGGCGATCACCTCCGCCATTGTGAGTTTCCGGGCGAGAGCCGCGGCATGAAGGAGCGCCTGGGTAAGACCGTAGCGAAGCGCGGTGTGCAAGGGCTTGCCGGCGTGGGTGAGGCGATCCATCTCCTCGGCATGCGGGCGAAACTTGCCGATGTCGCGCCCCACGAGTTTTTGCGCGATTTCGCCTTCGAGGTAACCGATATGATCCTCGCCGTGGAAGGCGGGATCGCGCCCCGCGGCGCCGGCCAAGATGACGTCGGCGCAATCGCCGAAGGCGATTTGTCCATCTTCGAGAACGAGCATGACCGAGATGATCGTCGCGGGCTCGGCGATCTTGCGAAAGCCTGGCGTCAGCGGCTTGCCGTGAAAAAGAAAACCGTCGCGCTTCGCGCCACCCTTCATCGCCGCGAGGTCGCGATGCATATATCCGGAGCGCCCGAGCGCGCAAAAAACCCGTTCGATTTTCACGATTGATCCTTCGAAATCCGCCGAGGTGGCGGCATCTATAAAGGACCTGCGCAAACCGGCAAGGCGCAATCCCGGATCGCCGCAATGCTTTTCGACGGACCGCCCCTCTAGGCCGCGCGCGGCGGGCGCTCGGAAGGCATAACCCAGATCCGCAGCTTTTCCGTGCCGCGCAAAATCTCGACCGGCACCGTGCGCCCAATCCGATCCGCGTTGAGGAGGCGCAAGAGATCGTCGGCGCCCGTGACCTTCACGCCGTCGAGCGACAAAATGCGGTCGCCCCGGCGCAAGCCGGCCTCTTCGGCCGCGCCGTGCGGCGAAAGGCTCGCGATGACGACGCATCTTTCCTGGTCGAGACCATGCGCGAGCTGCATGCGGCGCCCGATCCCGACCTGATCGACCGAGAGGCCGAGAAAGCCGCGACGCACGCGCCCGTGCCGCACGAGTTCGCCGAGCACATAGCTCGCGGTATTCGAGGCGACCGCAAAGCAGATGCCTTGCGCGCCGAGGATCACGGCCGTGTTGATGCCGACGACCTCGCCGGCGCTCGAGACGAGCGGGCCGCCGGAATTGCCTGGGTTCAAGGCGGCGTCCGTCTGGATGATGTCGTCGATGAGCCGTCCGGTCGCCGAGCGCATCGAGCGCCCGAAGGCCGAGACCACGCCTGCGGTCACGGTTGATTCGAAACCGAGCGGATTGCCGATCGCCACGACGAGCTGGCCCCGCCGCAACGCCTTGGAATCGCCGAGCCGCGCGCTCGCGAGCCGCGCCGGCTCCTCGGTGCGCACCAGGGCGAGATCAGTGTCCGGATCATCGCCGATGACGCGGCCGCCGAGCCTTCGGCCGTCGGTGAGCGCGAGCTCGACTCGCGGTTGCCCCGAGACCACATGGCTGTTGGTGAGGATGAGCCCATCGGACGCCACCACGACGCCCGAGCCGCTGCCGCCTCTTTGGCGTTTCGCGTCGCGCACATCGACGCGCACGACCGCGTCTCCGACGGCGTCGACCACATGGGTGACGGCGCGCGAATAAGCATCGAGAAGCGCTTCGTCCGAAGGGCGCGGCGGGGTATCGACGGTCGAGCGTTCCGCCGGCGCTCCGGTATCAATCGTCCCAGCATCATGAAATTCGTCGAACATGACGGATATGTGGGGGGTGTTGTCGCCCAGCGGAAGAGGGGGATAATTCGGTGACAGTTTACTCATTTCCCCATTAAATCAAACGAATAAGCTTGGGCGGAAATGGGGAATTAGTAAACTGTCACCGAATTAACGTTGCGAGGGCGTGAACCTCGCGACGAGGTGGTAGGAGGGGCCGGGAAACACCAGCCGAACCACCGTGACGGTCTCGCCGGAACGCCAGGTGCGGCGCCGCACGACGAGACAGGCCGATCCCTTGGCGATCTTGAGGCGAAGCGCCATCTCGGCGTCGGCCTCCATCGCCGAGATGTGGTGTTCGGCCTCCGTCCAAGGCACATGGCCGAGAAGCCAGGTGCCGGGCGGCTCGGACTTGAAGTCGATTGCTTCCCCGGCCGGGATCGCGGCGAGATTGATCAGCCGCTCCTCGAGCGCGAAAGGGCGGCCATCGGCGAGGTGGCGGCAGCGCAAGGCGATGATGCCGACGTGCGGACCGACCGCGAGAAGCTCGCGATCGCCGGCATTCGCCTTGCGGCGGCGCTGCGACAAAAGCTCATACGCATAGGCCTGGCCGCGCCCCGATACTTCAGCCTTGATGTCGTGGATCTGAAGCACGGCCGATTGGAATTGCGGGCGGCGCACGAAGCTGCCGGCGCGGCGGCGCCGCTCGATCAGCCCTTCCGCCGCAAGCCCCGCCAGCACCTTGTTCACCGTCATGCGCGAGCAGGCGTAACCCGCCATGAGCTCATGCTCGAAAGGTACGCGATGGCCGGGCGGCCATTCTCCCGAAAGGATCTTGCCTTCGAGATCCACGCGAATGCGCTGGTGGAGAGTGCCGTTCGCGAGATCGGCCGGGGCCGGAAGGGAACGCCCGTTCACGCGAGCGAGCCTCGCCATCGTGGCGCGAAAACGCGCGAGCACGGCCTCGGCTCGCCGATGCCGCCCGCTTTCCACGAGCTTCCGGCCGGCTCGCCAAACGCAATCGATGATCGAGCCGCGCGCCGAAAAGACGAACGCGTCGAGAAGAGAATCGCCCGAGCGCCCAACCAAGGCGGGGTGGGCGGCATCGAGCGAAACCATATCCGCGGGCGCGCCTTCGACGAGCCCCGCCTTTGGCACGCCGACCGCACGCGTTCCGCCGACGAGCGCGGCTTCATAGAGAGCGCGGCCGCTCGAGCGGCCTTCATGGACTGCCATGACATTGCGAGCGCGGTGGAGCAGGCGCTGCGAATATTCCAATTGTCGAAGCTCGTCGGCGGCGCCGATGAGAACATGGGAATCCGAGCCGATGCCGAATTCGCCACCGAACCCGATGAACTCGGGCGCATTGAAGGTGCCATCGCCGAGATTGGCTTCCGTGATCGGACAAAGCCCCGCGACCGCGCCCGCCGAGGCGACGGCGCGCGTCTCTTCTTGGGTCATATGCGTCGCGTGAATGAGACACCAGCGCTTGTCGACGGACGCGTGCGCGAGAAGCCATTCCACCGGGCGCGCGCCCGACCAGGAAAGGCAATCCTCGACCTCCTTCATTTGCTCGGCGACGTGGATATGGATCGGCCCGTCCTCGGCGAGCGGCACGATGTCCGTAAGCTCTTGCGCCGTCACGGCGCGCAAGGAATGAGGCGCGATGCCGAGGCTCGCGCCTTCGAGGCCGGAAAGCGCAACGCGGGCTTGCTCCAGGAGGCGGGCGAAACGGTCGAGATCGTTGACGAAGCGCCGCTGCCCGCTGTTCGGCGGCTCGCCGCCAAAGCCGCCATGCGCGTAGAAGACGGGAAGCAAGGTCAAGCCGATGCCGGTTTCGCTCGAGGCGGCCGCGATGCGCGCCGCCATCTCGGCAAGATCCGCATAAGGTTTGCCATCACGATCATGGTGCAGATAATGGAACTCGCCGACCCGGGTGAAGCCGGCCTCGAGCATTTCGACATAAAGCTGCGCGGCCACCGCCTCGACATCTTCTGGCTCCATGCCGTGCGCGAAGCGGTACATCACCTCGCGCCAAGTCCAGAAGCTGTCGGATGACGGCCCGCGAACCTCGGCGAGCCCGGCCATGCCGCGCTGGAACGCGTGGCTGTGAAGATTGGGCATGCCGGGAAGCCCGATGGCGTGGCGCTCCTCACCCGGGATGTGATCGGCGCCGGGCTCGATCCGCTCGATGAGACCGCCGGCGATCGACACCCGGATTTGGCGCGCAAATCCTTGCGGAAGCAGTGCCTCGTCGAAGAAGAGCGAAGCCATCCGTCGTTTCCCAAAGACGCCGCGTGCAAGAAGCTGGACAATGTCGCGCCGGGGCGCTTATGTATAGACAAAACTAGCTCCCTTCGGCCAAGTCAAGCCGTTGATCTGACGGCGCGCAAGCAAAGGGCCTCGTCCGTGACGATGCGGGTAAATCGGCTTTGGCACAATGCCCGTCTCGCGACGCTTCGTCCCGACAAACCGGGGCTCGGCGTGGTCGAGGATGGCCTCATCGCCGAAAGCGAGGGCCGCATCGTCTATGCCGGGTCCGCAGCCGCGGCTTCCGCCTACGAGGCCATCGAGCGCACGGATTGCGAAGGCCGTTGGATCACCCCGGGACTCATCGATTGCCACACTCACCTCGTTTTCGCCGGCGACCGCGCCCATGAGTTCGAGCTGCGGCTTGCCGGCGCGAGCTATGAGGAGGTGGCGCGAGCCGGCGGCGGGATCGTCTCGACCGTGAAGGCGACGCGCGCCGCGAGCGAGGATGCGCTCGTCGCGAGCGCGCTGCCGCGGCTCGATGCGCTCATCGCCGAAGGCGTGACCACGATCGAGATCAAATCCGGCTACGGGCTCGAGCTCGCGACAGAACGGCGTCAATTGCGCGCCGCGAAGCGGCTCGAGAAGGAGCGCCGCATCAATGTGCGCGCCACTTTCCTCGGCGCTCACGCGATGCCGCCCGAGATCACCGACAAGGAGGCCTATATCGATCTCGTCTGCAGCGAGATGCTCCCCGCCGTGGCGCGCGAGCGGCTCGCCGAGGCGGTCGATGCCTTTTGCGAGGGCATTGCCTTCTCTCCCGAACAGGTTTCGCGCGTCTTCGAGGCGGCGCGCCGCCATGGGCTCAAGGTGAAGCTGCACGCCGACCAGCTCTCGAATCTCGGCGGCGCGGCGCTTGCCGCAGGTTTCGGAGCGCTCTCCGCCGACCATCTCGAATACACCGACGAGGCCGGCGCCGAGGCGATGGCAAAAGCCGGCACGGTCGCGGTGCTTTTGCCCGGCGCCTATTACTTCATCCGCGAAACGAAGGCACCCCCGGTCGCTGACTTGCGTCGCCATCAGGTGCCGATGGCTGTCGCCACCGATTGCAACCCCGGCACCTCGCCTTTGACTTCGCTGCTTGCCACCATGAACATGGCGGCCACGCTTTTTCGCCTGACGGTCGAGGAGAACATTGCGGGCGTCACACGCGAAGCGGCGCGCGCGCTCGGCCGCCTCGACGAGATCGGCACGCTCGAGGCAGGCAAATTCTGCGACCTCGCCATTTGGGACATCGAGCGCCCGGCCGAGCTCGTCTACCGGCTCGGCTTCAACCCATTGCACGCGCGCATTTGGAGGGGTGTATGACGGCCGAAACGAGGCTGACCCCGGGCGCGGTGCCGCTCGCCGGATGGCGCGACATTTTCCTAGGGGCGAATGTTGCGCTCGATCCCGCTTGCCGCACGAAGGTCGAGGCGGCGGCGGCCACGATCGAGGCGATCGTCGCCAAGGGAGAGCCGATCTATGGGGTCAACACCGGCTTCGGAAAGCTCGCGAGCGCCCGCATCGGCAAGGACGATCTTGCCGCCCTGCAGCGCAATATCGTGCTCTCACATGCTGCCGGCGTCGGCGAGCCTATCCCCGAGAAGATCGCGCGCCTCGTCATGGCGCTCAAGGTCGCGAGTCTAGCGCAAGGTGCGTCGGGCGTCCGCTGGACCACGGTCGAGCATCTTCTCGAATGCCTGCGCCGCGGCCTCATCCCGCTCATTCCCTCCCAAGGCTCGGTCGGGGCCTCTGGCGACCTCGCGCCGCTCGCCCATCTCGCCGCCGCTCTGATGGGAGTCGGCGCCTTCTTCATCGATGGCGAGAGCGTGCCGGCAGAGCCCGCCTTGCGCCGCGCCGGAATGGCGCCGCTGGTGCTCGGTCCCAAGGAGGGCCTCGCCCTCCTCAACGGCACGCAGGTCTCGACGGCGCTCGCCCTCGCCAGCCTTTTCGAGGCGGAGAAGCTCTTGGGCGCGGCGCTCGTCACCGGGGCGCTGTCGACCGATGCGGCGAAGGGCTCCGACGGACCCTTCGATGCGCGCATCCAGGCGCTGCGCGGCCATCGCGGGCAAGCGGAGGTCGCCGCGGCGCTTCGCGCCCTGATGGCGGGAAGCGCCATCCGCAGCTCGCATCTTGTCGGCGATGACCGGGTGCAGGATCCCTATTGCCTGCGCTGCCAGCCACAGGTGATGGGGGCCTGCCTCGATCTCTTGCGGCAAGCCGCCACGACGCTTTCGGTCGAGGCGAATGGCGTCTCGGACAACCCGCTCGTCTTCGCCGAAAGCGGCGAGATCATCTCTGGCGGCAATTTCCACGCCGAAGGCGTCGCCTTCGCGGCCGATATGGTCGCGATGGCGCTTTGTGAAATCGGCTCGCTTTCCGAGCGTCGAATCGCCATGCTCGTCGACCCGGCCTTGTCGAGGCTTCCCGCCTTCCTCACGCCGAAGCCGGGGCTGAATTCCGGTTTCATGATCCCCCAGGTGGTGGCGGCGGCGCTCGTCTCGGAGAACAAGCAGCGGGCATATCCTGCGAGCGTCGATTCGATCCCGACTTCCGCCAATCAGGAGGATCATGTCTCGATGGCGACGCATGGCGCGCGCCGCCTCCTCGCCATGGCCGAGAATGTCGTGAACATCCTCGCCATCGAGCTTCTCGCGGCGGCGCAAGGATGCGATTTCCACGCTCCGCTGCGCTCGAGCCCTGTTCTCGAGCGGGTCCGCGAGGCGGTGAGGGCTCGCGTCCCGCGCCTCGAGGAGGACCGGTTTCTGGCGCCCGATATCGCGGCGGCGGCAGAGCTCGTGAGAAGCGAAGCCCTCGCCGACGCGGCGGGCCATGAGCTTTTGCCGCGCATTCGCGAGGGGCTTGCTGGCGCCGACGCGAAGCTTTGAGGAAGAAAAACCCCATGACCCGCATCGACAACGCTCGCCGCATTCGCGCACCGCGGGGCCCTGAGCTCTCCGCCAAGAGCTGGCTCACCGAAGCCCCGTTGCGTATGCTCATGAACAATCTCGACTCCGAGGTCGCCGAGCGACCTGGCGAGCTCGTGGTCTATGGCGGCATCGGGCGTGCCGCGCGCGATTGGGAGAGCTTCGACCGCATCGTCGCCGCGTTGAAGCGGCTCGAGGGTGACGAGAGCTTGCTCGTGCAATCCGGCAAGCCCGTCGGCGTTTTCCGCACGCATGCGGATGCGCCGCGCGTGCTGATCGCCAACTCGAACATCGTGCCGCATTGGGCCAATTGGGATTGCTTCCATGAGCTCGATCGCAAGGGGCTGATGATGTACGGCCAGATGACCGCCGGGTCCTGGATCTACATCGGCTCTCAAGGGATCGTGCAGGGCACTTACGAGACTTTTGTCGAGGTGGGCCGCCGCCATTATGGCGGTGACCTCTCCGGCAAATGGATCCTCACCGCGGGGCTCGGCGGGATGGGCGGCGCGCAACCGCTCGCGGCGACTATGGCTGGGGCGTCGCTGCTTGCGGTCGAATGCCAGCCCTCGCGCATCGAGATGCGCTTGCGCACGCGCTATCTCGACAAGCAAGCCGCCTCGCTCGACGAGGCGCTCGAGATCATCGAGCGCTCCCGTCGCGAGAAGAAGCCCGTCTCGGTCGGCGTCCTCGGCAACGCGGCCGACGTCTTCCCGGAGCTCGTGCGCCGGGGCGTGCGCCCCGATGTCGTCACCGATCAGACCTCGGCGCATGACCCGATCAACGGCTATCTGCCGAAGGGCTGGACGCTCGCAGAATGGGAGGCAAAGCGCGAGAGCGACCCGAAGGCGGTGGAGAAGGCAGCCAAGGCCTCGATGGCGGGGCATGTGCGCGCCATGCTCGATTTCCAGCGCATGGGGGTGCCCACCCTCGATTACGGCAACAACATTCGCCAGATGGCGCTCGAGGAAGGCGTGAAGAACGCCTTCGATTTTCCGGGCTTCGTGCCCGCCTACATCCGTCCCCTCTTCTGCCGTGGCGTCGGCCCCTTCCGCTGGGCCGCGCTCTCGGGCGATCCGGAGGACATCTACCGCACGGACGCCAAGGTGAAGGAGCTGATGCCGAACGCGCCTCATCTGCACCGCTGGCTCGACATGGCGAAGGCGCGCATCGCCTTCCAAGGCTTGCCGGCGCGCATCTGCTGGGTCGGCCTCGGCGACCGCCATCGGCTCGGTCTTGCCTTCAACGAGATGGTGGCGTCGGGCGAGCTCAAGGCGCCCATCGTCATCGGCCGCGATCATCTCGATTCGGGCTCGGTCGCATCGCCGAACCGGGAGACGGAAGCGATGCGCGACGGCTCGGATGCCGTGTCCGATTGGCCGCTCCTCAACGCGCTTCTCAACTGCGCCTCGGGGGCGACCTGGGTGTCGATCCACCATGGCGGCGGCGTCGGTATCGGCTTCTCGCAGCACGCCGGCATGGTGATCGTCTGCGACGGCACGAAGGAAGCGGCGCGGCGGCTCGAAAGGGTGCTCTGGAACGACCCGGCATCGGGCGTGATGCGCCATGCCGATGCGGGCTATGAGGACGCGATTGCCTGCGCGAAAGAGCACAATCTCGACCTGCCGTCCCTGGCTGTGACGGAACGCGGACGACGACACCGATGAGAATTCTGCGCGCCGGCCAGCATCGTCGCATGCCCTGGAAGAATGGTGGCGGCGAGACGACCGAGATCATCGCTTCGCCGGAAGGTGCGGGGCTCGATGAATTCGGCTGGCGCGTCAGCATGGCCAGGGTCGCCGCGGACGGACCCTTCTCGCGCTTCCCCGATATCGATCGCACGCTCTGTGTCATCCAAGGCGAGGGCCTCGCCTTGACCATCGCCGGAAAGCCTGAGGTCGTGCTCACCCAGGCTTCGCCGCCCTTTCGTTTCATCGGCGATGTCGCGGTGACATCGCGTCTCGTGAAGGGGCCGATCACCGACCTCAACGTCATGACGCGCCGCGGGCGCTGGTCTCACGAGGTGACGCGGCTTTCGCTCGCCGGCCCCCAGATGGTCAAGCGCGAGGCGGGCGTAAGGCTCCTCCTGTCGCGAGCGCGGGATTTGAGGCTCACGGGAAAGGACGCATCCGCAACGCTCGACATCGACGATGCCGCGCTCTTCGAGAGCGCATTCGAAATGCGGCTCGAGCCCGGTTCGAGCGAGGCGATCGCTTTCCTCGTGGAGCTAAGGTCTGAACCCCCTTAAAGTTCGCGCTCCGCGGCGACGCGCCGTGGCGCCCTGGTCAGAATATCGACCATGTCAGCGTCAATGATAATTGACGGCCACGCCAAGGCTATGGCGGTGCTGGGCAGCCCTATCGAGGCCGTGCGATGACAGCTCGCCATCACCAAGTTCATCAAGTCGAAGGGCAGCGAGGGAATTTGCGACCGCCCTCGGGTGGCGTTGGCTCTTATTAAAGCTGATTGCCGACGCTATGACCGGCAATCCGCCACCCGCCACTCGCAAGTCCACGGCCCGGGTCCCGTCGTGATCCTGTGGGGAGACACGAAAGCCCAGTTCCCCGCGGGCCTCCCTTCTTTCGATGAGCTTGAGAATGTACGGAGCCGAAGCCGGCACGTTCTTTGTGTTCTTGACGGGGACGTCGTCGAGCTTGACAGGTTACCGCCCTGGCGCGCTCACTGTCGACATGACCGACGCAGAGGAGTGCGCGGAGCGTCTCCGCAAATTGGCTGCCGAGCCCGATACCCCTGAGGCTCGCAAGAAGATTGACGCCTGGATCGATGTCTATCGCGTGGACGGAGGCGTGCGGGCCGACCTGGCGGCGGCCTTCGAAACCGGGGACGTTCCGGACACCACTCTGACGGCCTTCATTCGGGCGCGGCTAGCTTCTGAGGTCGGTTAATAGCCTTGTTTCGGCTGCGGTGTCGTAATCGCCTTCAACGAAAAACATGAAATGTTGGCGGGTTCAGAACACCTTGGCGGTGGGAAGCCAGCACGCCAAGGCGCCTCAGAAGGCCGCGGTCAAGCGGGCACGAACGCCAAGCCCGAGCGCAGCTTCAGCGGCATCGTCACGCTGGCCATTTGCAGACTGGCTTGGACATGATGTCGCTGGTTATCGCGGATGAGCCGTCCAGTTACCACGTATGGTCGGGCCGCTGGCGTCGTCGGCATTCCCCTAGCGCCATGTCGTCGGTCTGGCGGCCCACGTAGAAAAGGGCTCCCATCATCGCGGGCAGACACGGGGCAGAGGCTCGAGGCAACATTTGAAATCCCCGCATGGACTCTTCGCCGCAATAACGTTTGCTGTCGGAATTTTGGGCTTGCTATGTCCCCTCGTAATGCTTGTTAAGGCTTCGTGGTAGCTGGCTCGTCGTGGTTCGATGTCTGAGCCTGGGTAAGGGAGCAGGACATGCCGTTAATCGTGGGCGGATTAATAGGCTTAGCCATGGCTTGGGCGGTGGCTAAAAACGACCAAGCTCATAAAGATGCGTTACAAAAAGACCGGCAGCAAATTCAGCAGCAACACGACCAAGCGCGCCCAGCCCAAGGTCCGAATACCGGTCAAAATACTCCCGGAGGGTAAAGCATCTCCGGCACTTCATCACTCATGGCCCCTGGGGCACGGCGAGCCGTGAGCGAGGGCATGCTCGACGGCGGCACGAAAGGCCGCTTGCCCGAGCGCAATGAGGCTCGCGCTCGCGACGATCTCCTCGACATGGTACTGCGTCCAGTCTCATCGCTACACTTTCGATCGCGGGGCATGGCAATGACGCCGGCGCCGATGGCGGCGGCGATGATAAGGTTAGGGCTAAAAGCCGCCTCTGCCCATCCCTGAACGGCCGCGTCTCGGAGACGACGCGGCCACGGGAGCAGGGGCATTGATCTCAGCCCTCGCCACGCGGCAAGTATGTTTTGTATCGTAGCGGACGAAGAAGGGACTGGGCCTGTCGACAAAGTCGCTCCTCGTGATTCGTCCCTTTTTCCGCTCATCGAAATAGTCGAAATCCGCATTCGCGAACATTGGATCGGCTGACTTAATTGCCTCGAACTCGGTAGCGGTGAGATAGCCTCGCTTCTGCCGGTCGGCATTGTTAAACAGCTGCGTCATGTATCGCTTCCAGTTTTCACATGTGAAAACTCCGTCGTGGTTGAAGTCCCAATTGAGAAGAGACGCAATGATCGGGTCGTCACCCGTCGCCGTGCTTTGCTGGCCCCTGCCGTTCTGGTGGGCCTGGGCAAAGGCGGGTGCAATTCGGGTGACGAGCAGGACTACCAAAAAAACCGCGGGGGACCGCCAAGCTGATATCATGGTGACCTCCAGAGAATTATGCTTTCACCATCGCTGGGATCGGAGGTCCAGTTACAGATTATTCACGATTCCTTTATCTGCTCAAAAAATATGCGGACCTCGCGCTCATTTCTATTAAGATGCCAAGTGTCGGATCCTCGTGCATTGACGTGGTTGGAGTTGACGCGAACACTGAGGTGCGCCGAGGAACACGACGATCCCTCTAGTGAGGCCCCCAGCGCACCAGAGGATGGCGTTGGATAATCGGGCCGGCGCCCCGACCGCCGACTATTGGCCGTGTCTCGGCGGAAATGCTAGGTTCTCCGGGTGTCCTCTTCCGAGGCAGCGGAGATGCACCCATGCGAGCAATCTGCAATCGGATAGTCGCCTTGGTCGGTTGGCTCTGCGGATTTCTTTCCGTGACAACGGGCTCGTTGATCAAAGACAAGCGAGGAAATTTGCCACCGCCCTCGGGCGGAATTGGTGCTTATTGAGCGAGTGGAGACCGCGCATCACACCGTCGTCAAACGGCTGGCCAAAAGTCCCCGGTGACATCTCCGCGCGATAGAGGTAGCCGCATGACGGCTCCCGCTCGGGCCGCCGAGTTGATGTCGGCGGTGGCTTCGCTGCTCTTGCGGGTGCTCATCCATGGACAGGTAGCAAACGGCCTTGCGGACTCGGAAGATGGCTTTGCCTACGTCTCATTTCCTCGCCAATCCCAGGGCGATTAGCCGCCGCGCTGCCTCTTCTCGGCTCGGCTTCGGGTCCGGCTGATCAGCGATCCAAACTTCGAGAGCGCCAAGCTCGACCGGATCCAGTGATACAATGATCGAAGTCGGACCGAGGCTAGGCAGGCGGCGACGCCCAACCTTCGCGGCGGCCGCACCAGCGGCGCGCATTAGCCGTTCGAATTGTGTGGTCATATGAGTGCAGCCATCCGACGGTCAATTCTCTTCCGTGATGACGGTCAAATATGTTTCCTGTAGCGGGGCGAGCCTTTCAATCTCCTCCGAAATTCGCTTCCAATCGGCGTCCTGTGACATGCCGCGCACGGCTCGCTCATGGGTCTCGAGGTCGGGATAGCCGATCACAGCGAGCATCTGCCCCGTGTAGGGGCCCGACTGATAGAAGCCAAAGCGATGCGAGACCGCGCCATGCTTCTTCAGGAGAGTTATACCCTCTTTACGCAACGGGCGAAGCCGATCATCTCTGTGATCTCCCTTGCGCCGAACGATCATGCAGACCGGCATTGCTGATCCTACTCCCATGTTTTCCGCTAAGTATACCGCATGGAGACGGCACGCGCGAGCGCCGTATCAGTCATAACCAAACGAGACACGACCCGCGCCTTGTCCCCCCTTCGCCGAAATGTGAGATGCTGCTTTGGATAAGGGGATGGGGAGCCAGCAATTGCCGAAGCAACCAAGGAAGCCGCCGCGATCAAGCGCGCCACGGACGCCAAGCCCGAGCACGTCGCCAGCCGCATCATCACAGCGCGCCTCGATCTCCGCCAAGCTGGCCTCTTCGATTTACCCCCGACACGGATCGCGCCCGCCCTCCCGCCCTCGCGCGGGAAACGCCTGCCGGTCTGAACTGGCTGCACGAGGTCAAGCACGATGGCTACCGCACCCTCTGCGTAGTCGATCAGGCGCGGTCAGCATCTATACCCGGCGTCCGCAAAAACTGGGCAGACTGCCAAGTATGGCCCGAGCCTTCTCGGCCTTGAAGGTACGCAGCCGTAATCGATGGGGAGCCATCGTGGTCGGCGAGGACGGCCTTGGGTTTCGAGCTCCTCAACGAGCGCGCCCATCTGTCGCCGGAGATGGCGCTAGGCGTCGAGAAGGCGTTTGACGTGTCGATGACACGACATCAAGGTGACGCCATTCAAAGGCAAGCCGCGCGATAAGCCGCTTAGGATGGCTTAGACAGGAAACGTCGGAAGCGCGCCGTGTGCTTTTCGGTGATTTGGGCGAAGAAGTAGGCGCAAGTGAGCGCGATTGCGACGATCAGCGCGAAAGCCGCGTAAGCCTCAAGGCCAGGCGCGATCAAGGTCGCGGGCCAGCCGAGGCGTTCGAGCACCCCGCCGACGAAGACTCCAATCGGCAGATGGATCAGATAGAGCGAATAGGAGAAGGCGGCGCCGCGCGCCGCGACCTTCTCGAGGATGCTGGCGTTGGCAATTCTGCGGCAAGAGACCGCGATTGCGAGACCGAGCCCGACGCCGAGATCGGCCACGAGGCCGGGCACGAGGGTCGCGCGCGACAAAACGAACGCGATTGCGCAAAGCGCGAGGCCGGCGAGCCCCACGAGGATCGGAAGCTCGCGCCGCGACGCGACAAGCGAAGCGCCGACCCCCGAAAGCCAAATGCCGAACCACAAGAGCCATTGCCCAACGCCGAGGAAGGAACCAAGGCTCGCGCAAAGACAAAGGAAGGCGATCCCTCTGAGAAGTGGTCGAAGCGGCAAGAGCCAGATGGCGAAGAGAACGGGCGCGATAAGGTAGAAAACCCACTCCCAACCGAGCGACCAGAGCGGAGGGTCGGCGCCCCATGGCGCGCACGCGACGCCTTGCAGCGCGGCGAGATGGCAGGGGACCTGGCTCCACGTCCAGCCATCGGCGACCTCCGAAGGGAACAGCGGCCGCATGGCGTAAAAGCGCGTCTGCGCGAGGAGATTGCCGCCCAAAAATTCGACGAAAAAGACGAGGACGAGCGCCGGGATCAGCACGAGATAGATGCGGGCAAAGCGATTGATGAGGTATTGTCTTGCATCGAAACGGCGCCCTTCGATGTCGCGCCAGACGGAGCCGCCGACGAGAAAACCGCTCACCACGAAGAAGAGCATCACCCCTTCGTAATGAAGCCCCGTGAGAAGGTAGAAGAGACGCGTGCCGACGCCCGCATCCGGCACGCGCGCGATGCTCTCGAAATAGAGCCCCCGCGCATGGCCGAAGACGACGAGAAGCGCCGCACCGAAGCGGACAAGGTCGAGGAACGGCCAATGAGCGATATCAGCTGACCTCGGCCGAACGCCGACGTTTGGGTCGGACGGCGGGATGGATCTCCTAACCGTGAGCGGTAGCGAAGGCTCATGCATCGGAAAGAACCGGCCTTGGTTGCAAACCTCGCCGCGACTCCGGTCAGAATGAAGCACGCCTTCGCATTGGCGCCTTGTATTGATCGTGTAAATTAACCTGAAAATTCTAGATGTAAATCTACACGTCAGTCATAACAAAACGAACAATAGGCTTTTGGAAGATATCGATCTCGATACCGGACGTCCCGAAGCCTGCCGTTTGTTTAATCTATGTTGAGGCAGCACTGAATCTGCTGCTGCCCTTCGACGTTAAAGGCATTTTCCATCGCGATCGAAGCTTTTTGCCACGTTTCGCCTTGAAAGAGGCGAAGAGCCGTGCGAGCACACAAAGAAGCCGGTCAGCTTGGCGACCAGCGCCTTTTCGCCTTCGACATCGCTTGCGATCTTCGCGTAGAACTCCGCCATCCCTTGGTAGATGCGGCTCTCCGGCAAATCCGTGCCGATGAAACTTTCGATCTCGCGCATCTCGGGCACCCAGCGATAGGCCTTGGGCAACATGTCGGGGATTGCCTTGCTCAAACGCGCCAGCACGTCCGCCTGGCTGGCGCCGAGCTCAGCCCGCAAAGCACCGTCGACGCCCGCCCGTTCGGCCGCGAGAATCATGCTGGCTCCAAGGGAGATGATGCCCTTCGTGATCCCGGCATAGGCCATCTTGAGGGCTGACGCTGCGCCAATCCCGCCTGGGAGCGTCCTGGTGACCAGCCCGTAGCGGTTCAGGATTTCGACACTATCGCCGACCGGCCCGGAGATATAGAAAGTGGGTCCTGGCGCATTGCCCTTCGGCGGCGCCCCGATGATGCCGCCATCGACGAAACTCGCTCCGCTGGGCGCGAGGATGCGGGCGACCTCCGCCGCGGTTTCAGGACTGACGGCGTTGAGGTCGATATAGATCGGCGCCTTTCCGGTCGCCTTGCAACGCGCGGCCATGCGCGCCGCAAGCGGTGCCGCCTGATCGGGCGGAACGATCGACAGAAAGATGTCGGCCGCCACGGCCTCATCATCCGATACCGGCTGCATGCGCGCTTCCCGCGCGCGTTCGATGCTCGCGGCGCTGCGCCCGGCCGTCGATGTCAATACCCGAGCGCCGCGCTCGGAAAGCCGCGCCCCCACCGCGGCGCCCATGCCGCCGGCCGCCACCACCGCGATTGTCGTGCTCATGCGTCCTCTCCCTCGGTAAGCAGAATGTCGGCTCCGGCTCGGCCGACCTCGCCATCCAATTGCGGCGTGCCCCCGAACGCCTTGGTGGGCCGCCGAAACGCCAGCGCGCAACGCGCCTTGGCGATCGCGACCTCTATGCTCGCAATATGCGTGCCGTCCATGCGCACGAAATGTTGCAAATGTCCGCCGCCGTCGATGATGGCGATGCACATGCGGCAATCCTCGGCGAGGGCCGCGGCCTCGGCCGCTTGCGCCACGGCACGGCCCGCCGATAGCGCAAGGCCGGCATGGCTGACGATCGCGAGAGCGGGAGAATCGGCGCACATGGTTAGTCGACACCTTGCCGATACGCGTCGCGCAACTGGTCGACAAACGCCTTCACAGTCATGCCCAGCCGGCCGCCCAGCCGCAGGGCCGTCGCGTTGACATGGGAGAGCACGCCTTCCTCGTAGATGGCGCGGGCGTTACCAATGGGTGCCGTCGCCGCATCGGCCGTCCCGGCCGCGATGCCACGCGGGTCGAGCGTCGGCAAGCGCCGGATGCCGGCATTGTCCGCGGCGGGCATATGCCCGCGGGTAATGAGCTTGGCGCATAAAAAGGGCGCGCGTGAATTGCTCGCGCTCAGTGGCGCCGCAAGATCACGATCCTGTTGCTGTTCGTGCCCTTGGCATTGTTGCTCACACCCCAGCAATTGGCGGTCTTGGTGAATTCCTGCTGGTTCACCATGACGAAAAGACGCTCGAAGGGAAGCCCTTGCGCCGCCTCCCAAACGAGGCGCTCGAGAAAGAGCTTTCCGTTGCGCACCTCGCCCACCTCGAAGGCGACATGCCCGCCCAGGCTGAGGATGCGCGCGAGCTCGGTCAAGGTTTCGCGGACCATCTTCTGCCAGCTTGCCTCGTTCCGGTGCTGGGGCATCGCGACGGCGGAAAGATCGATGCCGGCGAACCAGCATCTGAGCCAGTTGTCCTGCGCGTATTGCACGACATCGAGGAAGGGAGGCGAGGTGACGACAAGCTTCACCGAGCCCGAAGCGATCGCTGGCGTGAGATGGGCGGACCCTGCGTTCAATTGCGGGTCGGGATGCGGCGCGAGAGGCCCGCCGCTCAAAAGCGAGGCCGATTTTCGCAAGATGAGCCGCTTCACATCCCGGTCGGGCGGTATCTGGCCGCGCTTCGTGTTGATCTTGCGCTGCGCCTCCGCGCTCACCGCCTGGTTCGGCGGGAGCGTGTAGACGGAGAAGAAACCAGGCGAATGGCCGGTCAAGCGATTGATCGCCACCATACGGATCCAATCGTCGACGGGATCCGGCGTCCCCCCGATCGGTGCGCGCGCGATGAGCCAATGCCGAAGGGCCAAAATGTGCCGCAAAGTGCGCGGGCTGAAGAAGACCGAAAGCTCGCCGTGCTCCGCCCTACCCTCATGGCGGGCATTGTCCCAAGGGATCTCGTCGAGCCTTCGCGCGATCTCACTCAAGGGGGGCGGCCGCAGTCGAGGCCTGGTGAGAAGGACGCTCAAAGGGTTGACATCATTGCCGAGCGCACGCCGGCCCATGAGGGCCGCCTGCACCGGCGTCGTGCCGCGCCCCATGAACGGATCGTAGACGGCGTCCCCCAGGCTCGTGAGGCGCTCGATGAAGAATGCGGGAAGCTGCGGCTTGAAACAAGCTCGATAGCTCACCTCATGGATCGAATGGGCTTGGCGCTGACCCGCGGTCCAGAACTCGTTCACGAGATAGGGAATTGCACCCTCGACACATTCCGTCGTCACCGTCCCGAAATCTCGAAAATCGCGAATGAGATCGGCAAAGGAGGACGGCGCCTTGTTGCGCGCGGCCAGAGCAGGCGGCGACGCCCGCTCGAAAAGGGGGAGCCCGTCGAGAAGCGAATCAGTCATGCCCGGTTAAAATACCTCGGTCGCCGGTGCGGCGGGAAGGAGAGCCCGTCGCCGAGGTGTCATCGTGGACTCGAGGCCTTGTCCGTCCGCATCACCATAAGATAGCGTCCTTACGCCATGAGCCCCGCAAATCCCGATCTTGCCCGACGCAACAGCCGGGAACCGAATCCCGTCTCTCAATCGGAGAGCGACACCAACCTCACCGATCGTCGCGCCCGCTGGCAAAGCGAGCATCTGGACGCGCGCGGGCGCGCCCTTCTCGAGCGCGACGCGCGCGCTTTCCTGCACCAATCCGTCTCGACGCCATGCCTCAACGCCATCGTCAAGGCCGAAGGCATCTGGATCGAGGACACGGCTGGGCGCCGCTACATGGATTTCCACGGCAACAATGTGCACCACATCGGCTATGGGCATCCGCGGCTCAAGCGCGCCATCGCGGACCAGATGGATCGGCTTTCCTTCGCGCCGCGACGCTATGCCTGCGAGGCCGCGCTCGAGCTCGCCGAAAAGCTCGCCGCGATCACGCCCGGGCGCCTCTCGAAGATTCTGTTCACGACCGGGGGTTCGGATGCCGTCGAGGTGGCGGTGAAGCTCGCGCGCGCCGCGACCGGACGCTTCAAGACGCTCTCCTTTTGGGACGCCTTTCACGGCGCGGGCTTCGGCGCGGCGAGCCTTTCGGGCGAGGCGCTCTTTCGCGCAGGGCCCGCGGCGCCGTTGATGGCGGGCGCCCAGCATGTCGCGCCGTTCGGCTGCTACCGTTGCCCTTACGGCCATCCTTGCGACGAGGACGGCAGGCCGTATCTCGATCGCTGCCATCTCGCTTGCGCCACCATGGTCGATTATGTGCTCGCGCGCGAAGGCGATGTCGCGGCCGTGATTTGCGAGCCGGCGCGCGCCGTCCCCTATCTGCCGCCGCCTGAATATTGGCGCAGCGTGCGCGAAGCTTGCGATCGGCACGGCGCCATGCTGATCTTCGACGAAATCCCGACTGGCCTCGGTAAGACCGGCCGCATGTTCGCCTGCGAGCATGACGACGTCGTTCCCGACATTCTGGTTCTCGGCAAGGCGCTCGGCGGCGGCATCTTGCCGATCGCGGCCGTGATTGCAGGCGCCGCTCTCGACGTCGGCGGCGATTGGGCGTTCGGCCATTACACGCATGAGAAGAACCCGGTGACGGCGCGAGCCGCGCTCACCACGATCGAGATCATCGAGGATGAGGGCCTCGTCGAGAATGCCGCGAAGCTCGGCGCGGCGGCGCTCGAACGCCTTGACGCGATGAAACACAAGCTTTCCGCGATCGGGGATGTGCGCGGCCGCGGCCTTCTTCTCGGCGTCGAGCTCGTGAAGAGCCGGGAAACGAAAGAGCCCGACGCGGAGCTTGCCGAGACCGTGCTCTACCGCGCCCTCGATCGAGGCCTCTCCTTCAAGACCACGATGGGCAATGTGCTCACGCTCACCCCGTCGCTCACCATCACCAGCGAGGAGATGACGCGGGCGCTCGACATTCTCGAGGAGGCGATTGCTGAAGGGGCGAGTAGCGAGCAGTGAAAAGTGAAGCGCGACAACTCACTTCCACTCGCTACTCGCCCCTTAACGCACCGACGCCTTGCTCGAAATGCGCGAGAGACCGATGAGCACCACGAGGGTCGCGAACGCGAGGATCATGGTGAGCGCCGAGGCGTCGAAGATCGCGCCGCGGTCGGAGAGGGAGAAAATGCCGACCGGCAAGGTCACCCATCCCGGCGGATAGACCATGACGGTCGCGCCGAGCTCGCCCATCGAGAGCGCGAAGCTCAAGCTGAAGGCGGCGATGAGGTAAGGCGAAACAAGCGGCAGGATCACGCGGCGCAGCCGGTAGAAGGGCCGCGCGCCGAGACTCTCCGCCACCTGCTCGAATTCCGGCGGCAGCCGCGCAAGGCCGGCGGAGACGTTGCCATAGGTGAAGGCGCTGATCAGCACGAAATGCGCGATCAGCACGATGGCCCGCGTGCCATTCAAGAGCAAGGGCGGCTGGCTGAAGGCGACGAGCAGGCCGAGCCCGACCGAGACGGAAGGCACCGCGCTCGGAACGAAGAACACCACGTCGAGAACGCGTTTGGGCAGGCGCGCGAGGTGACGCAGCGCGAGCGCCGCCCAGCTCCCGCAAAGGAGCGCCGCCGCGCTCGCCGCGAGCCCCGTGATGATGCTCACCTGCGCTTGCTCGGCCGAATCACCGCGCAGCGCATTCACGTAGTGGGCGAGCGTCGGATGGCTCGGCAGCACGTCATTCCATTGGCCGCTGAAGCTCGCGAGCGCGATTACGCCGATCGGCAGGCCATAGACGAGGACGATGAGCAACCCCGCGGTTGCCCAGGCGAGAAGGCGGCCCGCTCTAGACCAGACCAGCACGGGAACCTGCCAGGTGAGCGACAGCCAGTCGGTAAAGCGAGTAGAGGCCGAGCGACAAGGCGACATTCACGACCGCGATGACGCATGCGGTCGTGTAATCGAACTCCTGGATCGCCTTGTCATAGACGAGAAGCGGCAGGGTGATGACGTCCTTCGCGCCGATGAAGAGCACGATGCCGAATTCGTTCACGGTGAGCAGCAGGCACAAGCTGCCGCCGGCGATGAGGGCCGGGAGGGCGGCGGGCAGGATGATCTGGCGAATGATGCGCAAGGGCCTGGCACCGAGGCTGCTCGCCACCTCGATCTGAGAGGCCTCGATGAGCGAGAAGGCGGCGAGCAAGGGCCGCATCACGAAGGGGGTGTAGACGGTGACCTCGGAAAGGATCACCCCCCATTGCGAGTAGAGGAAGTCGACCGGCGGCAAGGAAAGGTCGAAGAGCCGGATGAGCGATTCATTGAGGAGGCCCGAAGAGCCGTAGATGAAGGTGAAGGCAAGCGCCACGAGGAAGGTCGGCAGGGCGATGAAAGTGTCGATCAGGCGCCCGACGAGCCTCGCGCCCGGGAAAGGCACGAAGGCGATGATGAGCGAGAGGATGAAGCCGAGCCCGAGGCAACCCGCGGTCGCGCTCACCGCGATGACAAGCGTGTGGTGCAGCCCATCGAGGAAGAGGCGCGAACCGATGACCTCGCCGAAATGCGAAAGCGTAAAGGCGCCTTCCTCGCCGAAGAGCGCCTGGCGCAAGATCAAGGAGAGCGGGTAGAAGAAGAGGGCCGCGAGCACAAGGAGAGGCGGGGCGACCCAGGACCCGTTGGGCAGACGCGGTGCCGCGGGCGAGGAGGCGACCGAAAGATCAGCCACCCTTCGTCTCCGGGACGAGCGACACCTGAGCGGGATCGAAGGCGAGGCCGAGCTTCGTCCCTGGTTCCGGCGGCTCGCCGAGCGGGGCGGATGTGAGGCGCAACCGGTGCCCCTGAACGTCGAGCACGATGCCATGCGCGTCGCCTTGCCATTGAACGCTTTCGACAACTCCCGAGAGCGCGTTGTCCCCGTCCATGCCTTCCCGCAAGCGCAACTCATGGGGGCGCACGCAGAGAAGGCAATCCGCGCCCTGCGGCAGGCCGTGCGGGTTCGTTGCCATGAGCGCCGTGCCACCGAAGCGCACTTGCGCGAGGCCGGCGCCCGCCGGCTCGAGCGAGGTGACCGGCAGGAGATTGGCGCGGCCGAGGAACTCCGCCGAGAAACGGTTCGGGGGATGGCGGTAGAGGCTTCGCGAGGCGCCGAAGGCGACGAGCTTGCCGTCGCGCATGATGCCGATGTGATCGGCAAGCGTCAGCGCCTCGGACTGATCATGCGTCACATAAAGCACGGTGAGCGATGGCAGATCGCGATGGAGCCTCGCGAGCTCGTCGAGCATCGAGCGTCGGATTTGCGCGTCGAGCGCCGAGAGCGGCTCATCGAGAAGGAGCACTTGCGGGCGGATGGCGAGCGCGCGCGCGATGGCCACGCGCTGCTGCTGGCCCCCCGAAAGCTCCCGCGGATAGCGCTTCGCGAAAGCTTCCATGCCGACGAGGCGCAAGCATTCCGGCACGCGCTCGCGCACTGAGGCCTCACTCGCGCCGCGGGCCCTCAGGCCGAAGGCGACATTCTCCTCGGCCCGCATATGCGGAAACAAGGCGTAGTTCTGCACCACCATGCCGATATTGCGTGCGTGCGGCGCGACATCGGTCACATCACGGTCCCCGATCGTGATCCGCCCGAAGCGCGGCCGGACAAAGCCCGCCACGGCCCGCAGCGCCGTCGTCTTTCCGGAACCCGAAGGCCCGATCAGCGCCACGATCTCGCCGGGCTTCACCTCGAGCGTCAGCGCATCGAGGACGACGAGGCCGCCATAGGCGACCGTCACCTCCTTGAAGCCGATGCCGCTCACGTGCGCGCCGGCGAAGCGAGGCGCGGCAGCGGCCGAAAGGGCCGGCCGCGCCTCCCTCGCGGTCGCGATCTCGGCCGTCAATTGCCGCTGATCGCCTGGTTGTAACTGGCCACGTCCTTTTGCAGGTCGGCGAGGACGTTGGCCCAGTCGGGCGTCCAAATCTCGACCCCTTCAAGCATAGCGTTCAAGCGCTTGAAATTCTCATCCGTTGGATGGACGTCGGTGCGCACCGGAAGGCCTTGGCCGACGGAAGAGACCTCACTTTGCGCCTGCGCGCTCAGCAGGAAGTTGATGAGCTTCTTGCCGTTCTCGGCGTTCGGCGCGTTGGCGACGAGGCCGATGTAATAGGGGAGCGAAAAGGCGGTTTTCTTGCCGCTCGGGCCGACGGGGAAGAAGATGCGAATATTGGGATTGTCCTGCATCTGGGCTAAATTCATCTGGACATCGCCATTCGCGACGTAAAGCTCGCCCTTGTTGACGAGCGCCGTCAGCTTGCCGGTCGAGGCGGAAGGCCCGAGGTTGTTCGCCTGCAGCTTCTTCAGATAGCCAAGGCCCGCGTCCTTGTCCCCGAAGGCATGGAAGGTCTGCAGCATGAGCGCCGTGCCGTCGCCCGCTTGCCCTGGCGTCGAATACTGGATCTTCTTCTTGAACTTCGGGTCGAGCAACTCGTCATAGGTCTTGGGTGGCTCCTTCAACACCGAAGCGTTGTAGATGAAATCAGGGTAGTTGTTGACCAGGGCGACGAACACGCCCTTGGGGTCCTTGTCGCGCGCCGCGATCTTGTCGGCGTCCGCCGGCGTGTAGGGCTGGAGCAAGCCGTCCGCCGCCGCCTTCTGCATGAAGGGCGGCAAGGTGACGAGCACGTCGGCCTGAGTGTTGGATTTCTCCTTCGCCAACCTGTCGACGACGCCGCCCGAGCCCGCTTCGACATATTGCACCTTGATGCCGGTCGCCTTGGTGAAGGCTTCGAACTGATTGCCGAACCAGCTCGGCGTGCCGTCATGCAGGCCGTCCGCGCTGTAGAGGGTCACCACATTCGATTGGGCGAGCGAAGGCGAAGCTTGGCCCGCGAAGGCCGCAACACCGAGCAGGCAGGTGGCGGCCCACATCATTCTTGATTTCATCTTCAAATCCTCCTGAAACGACTTCGAACGCGGCCCAACTCCCCGCAGGAGGAGCCCGCCATCGAGCCCTCCCCGAGCGTTCGGATGGTGAATTGCATTGCAACATCTCGTTTTTATGTCAGTCCTGTCATTTTGGTGTTGGCCGAAGGACGTTACCGAGGGAGGCAATACCGGTCAATATGTCACATTATGCCACGTTGACGGCGTCACGACCGACGCTCTGCAAGCTGTGGTAGTTGAGGACTGATGCGATGCGCGGAGGATAGAAATGATCGCCGATCCCCCTTTGTTGACGGTGCGCCGTCGGTTTCCTCGCCCTTCGCGCGCGAGCCTTCGCGCGCTTGCGAAGGCGCAGACGGGCCACATCGTCGACGCGATGAACGGCCGTGGCGCACTCGACTTCACCGTCAAGCCGATCGATCCGAAGCGCTCCCGTTTCATCGGGACGGCGCTCACTTGTGAAACCGGCCCTTCAGACAATCTCGCGATCTTCGGCGCGCTCACGCTCGCCGCGGCTGGCGATGTGATCGTCGCGGCGGCGGACGGTTTCACCGGAACGGCCGTGATCGGCGACAACCTCGCCATGATGGCGAGGAACCGTGGCGTCGTGGCCCTCGTCACCGACGGCATGGCGCGCGACACCACGGGCATCGTCAAGGCCGCGCTTCCCGTCTTCGCGCGCGGCGTGACGCCGAATTCCTGCGTGCGCAACGGGCCCGGGCGGATCGGCCTGCCGATCGTCTGCGGCGGCGTCGCCGTCGAGTCGGGCGATGCGATCGTGGGCGATGAGGACGGTGTCGTGGTCGTGCCGCGCGCCCTCATCGAGAGCGTGACTCATCGCCTCGCCGGGGTGATCAAGGCGGAGAATGCCTTGCAGGCGCAGATCGCCAACGGATTGGGCGTGCTCGACAGCGTCGATGACCTCATGCGCTCGGAGCGTGTGCACTACCTCGAGGAGGAGCGAGCGCGCCGCAGGAATCAAGCATCGAGCCGATAGGTGCGAATGGCGGTGTCGCGATAAAGCTGGCGCCTTTCGGCCTCGCTCGCTCCTTCGAGCATCTCGTCGAGGAGCGCGACGAAGGCCGGATAGGGATGCGTTAGTTCCGAGACGGTCCAGTCGCTCCCGTACATCACGCGCTCGAAGCCGAAGGCATCGATCACATGCTCGATATAAGGCTTGATCTCTTCCGGGCTCCAGCGCGCGTGATCGGCCTCGGTGATGACGCCTGAGACCTTGCACACGACATTTCCGAGCGCCGCCAGCTCGCGGATCTGGCCTCGCCAGGGTTCGCGCAAGCCGTGGCGGATATCCGGCTTGCCGATGTGGTCGAGAACGAAGGTGACCTCGGGACAGCGGCGTGCGAGCTCGAGCGCGTAGGTGAGCGCCCAATGCTTGACGCAAATATCGAAGGTGAGGCCGTGCTTCGGCAAAAGCTTCACCGCTTCGAGGAAGCGAGGCTCGATGCAAATTGAGGGGTCGCGCTCGGTCTCGATGAGCCGCCTGATGCCGCACAATATGCGGTGCTTTTTCAACGCCAGGAGATCGGCCTCGACGGCCGCGCCTTTTTCGAGCGGCGCGTGGGCCACCATGCCGGAAAGGCGAGCATCCTTGTCGGCCAATCCTTGGATGAAGGCGGCCTCTTCGAGGTGCAAGCCCGGATCGATGGCAACTTCGGCGAACACGATTTTATCGACCTCGACGCGCCCACGCGCCCGGTCGAAATCCTCGAGAAGAGAGGTGCGCTTCAGCTTCGGCGCGCTGTCGAGCCAGCCGTAGCGAAAGCGGCCGATGTCATAGAGATGCACATGGCTGTCGACGATCGCGAAGTTCGGCATCGCTTTCCTCCTCTCTCAAGCTCGAAAAAAGGAACCCGCGGCTCGCTCGACGTCAAGCAGGCCGCCAAAGCGGCCCCGGTTACCGCCGCATGAGCAGATCGGGTCCGATGTCCGCGATCCGCGAGATTCCGCATAACCCCATGACGCGATCGATCTCGCGCCGGAAGATGTCGAGCACATGCGCGACGCCCGCTTCGCCGGCGACCGCCAATCCCCACAGATGCGGACGCCCGATGAGGCAAGCGCGAGCGCCGAGCGCAAGCGCGATGACGACATCGCTTCCGCGCCTGATGCCGCCGTCGACCAGGACCGGGACGCGGCCATCGACGGCCTCGACCACGCCGGGCAAGGCCTCGAGCGCGGCGACCGCGCCGTCGAGCTGGCGCCCGCCATGGTTCGACACGATGATGCCGTCGACGCCTCGTGCGAGCGCCTCACTGGCGTCTTGCGGATGCAGGATTCCCTTCAGAAGAAGTGGCCCCTTCCACCAGCGTCTCAGCGCATCGACATCCCGCCAGGAGAGGGAGGAATCGAGAAGCGAGGGCATGCGCTGGGCGAGCGTCTTCAAATCGGTCGCCCCGAGACGTTCGACGTAATTGGCGAAGGTGATGCGCTTCAATTCCTGATGCATGCGAAAAAGCCAGGGAAGCTTGAACGCCATTCCGGCAAGAGCGAAGGGACCGAAGCGAGGCGGGATGGTGAAGCCGTTGCGCAGGTCGCGCTCGCGATTGCCGGTGAGCTGATTGTCGATCGTGAGCACGAGCGCGTCATACGGCGCGGCGGCGGCGCGTTCGGCGAACTCGCGGGTGAAGCCGCGATCCTGATAGACGAAGACCTGCATCCAGCGCGGCGAGGCGCCGCAAGCGGCGATTGCCTCGAGAGGCACGACCGAGGCATGGCTCGCGCAATAGATGGTGCCGGCGCCGGCGGCGGCGCGTGCCGCGGCGCGCTCGCCATCCGGCCAGAAGAGCCCCGAGAGGCCGGTCGGCCCGATGAGCACCGGCGTACGCAAGGCCTTGCCGAAGAGCTCGAGCGAAAGATCGCGCGCGGGCGCGCCTCGCAAAGGGCGCGGCAAGAGGCCGAACGCGGAAAATGCCGTTTCATTGCGGCGAAGCGTGCGCTCATCCTCGGCGCCGCCATCGGCGAAATCGAAGATCGGCCGAGGCAGGACGCTTCGCGCCGTCGCGCGCAAAGCGGCGATGCTGTGGGCGCGCCGGCGCCAACCCGGCTCCGCCTCGGTCACCTTGCCGTCGCCATTCGCGCGAGGGGATCGTCGCGTCGGCGCATGGTCTCACCTCAGGCGAATGAGCTCCCCGGGACTCGGAACATTCTACCCGAACCGAGGCTTGCCAAAAGCCCTTGCCTGCGACAAGTTGATTTGATGTTTAAACGTGCAGTGGATGGAAAATATCAGAGACGCAAAGCATGAATTTTGCTCTTTTGTATTTTTCCAGCAATAATTTCGCAAGTTGACTAAGCTTTCTATCAGCTCTCTTCTTTAAAAAAAAGCCAATCAAATCTCACGGGGTCCGCATGCGCTGGCAAGAGACTTATTGATGCTTCCTCCAGAGCTATTTTCAATGAGAAATGACCTAATGGACGACGCGGATCGCCAAGACGCGCCGTTCTCCGCGTCACGGGCCACGCGGCTCGCCGTCCCTGTCGGGATCATCCGGTGATCGCGTCGCGGGCGCGGTCGGCGGTGCGCGGGCGGGCGGCCCGTCTCACGAATCTGTCGATGGACCTTGCTCGCCGCGGCCTCAATACCGCGGCGCTTTCGCTGAGGCTTTTGCGGGCGCGCGATCCTTTCAACGCCGGCAGCAACACGGTCTGCACGGATTTCGTCTCCTGGCTTTCGCGCGAGAAGGGCGCGCGAGTGCTGGAGATCGGCACGAGGCGCACCGAAGGGGGCGCGCCCACCACGCGCCGACATTGGGCGCACCCCAGCGCCGAATATGTCACTTCCGATTTCATGGCCGGGCTCGATGTCGATGTCGTGGCCGACGCCGAGAAGCTATCCGACGCCTTCGGCACCGACGCCTTCGATGCCGTGATCGGCTGCTCGGTCTTCGAGCACATCCGACGGCCATGGCTCGCGGCGGCGGAGATCGGCAAGGTGCTGCGGCCGGGCGGCAAGACATTCATCCAGACGCATTTCGCCTTCCCTGTCCACGCCTACCCTAACGATTATTGGCGCTTCACGCGCGAGGCCCTTGAAACGCTCTTCGGGCCGGAGGCAGGCTTCGAAAGCTGCGAGAGCTATTATGAATTCCCTGCCGCGATCGTGAGCCGCGAGCTTTATCTCTCGGCCTACGGCCACAGCTACCTGAATGTATGCTGCGTCGCCGTGAGGGGCGAGAAGCAAGCCAAGTGATCGGCGGAAGGTAAAGGCTTCGCCGGCGCACTCAGACCCTGTCGTTTCCCGAACGATCGCTGTGCACCATCGCGGCCATGAGCGCGACGGCGAGGAGGATCGTGATCACCACGCCCGGAAGCAGGAAAGACAGATCGTCGCGATCAAGGCCGAAGGAGCTGAACCCGGTGAGGGTCCAAAGCGCGAGAAGCCCGGCGACAATGCCGCCCGTGCTGAGGAGCGCAAAGATGACCGTGCGTTTCATCAAAGCTCGTTTCGACCTTGTCCTGTGGAGCGAATGATCTCATCCATCGAGCGGCGTTGCGCCCCAAAGTGAACCGGCGGGGCAAATCCAACCCTACCCCTCGGCGTCCGCCGATGCATCAAGTGGCGCAATGAAACCAGCCTCTTTGACGAGATGGCAACCGGGCCTGGCTCGGTCAATCGCCGAGGCAGGATCTTGTTGCCTTGCCTGCTTGCCGTCCCGCGGCTCGCGCCTGGTGGAGCGCTACGAACGAAGCGCGCCGCGACGAGCCTTCATCCCAAAGCGCCAGGCAAGATCATCGCGGATCGGGGCCGCGCGTTGACGGCGCCCGTGACGGGGGGGTAAGGAGGCCCTTCAGCCGTGAAGCTTGGCAACTCGGTTGCGAGCGGGCTTTCGCCTGCAAGCGCCGTGACAGCCCTCGCTTTGCAGCAACGGAGAGGTGGCTGAGCGGTTGAAAGCACCGCACTCGAAATGCGGCATACGGGCAACTGTATCGGGGGTTCGAATCCCTCCCTCTCCGCCACCCTTCGCCCTGACGGGCTTCGGGTGGCGAGCCCTCGAAATCGGCAGGGCGAAGGGTGTCCCCCGAAGCTCCGCAGGAGCGTAGGGAGACGGGCCCCTCAACAACCCGTTCCGCCGGAAGTTGTCACCCATGTCCTAGGAACGATATGTCACCCATGTGTTCGGGCCGAACACCCCCATGACCCAGAAACCGCTTCTTAGAGGCTTTTCTCCAGAACCGGATTTAAAATACGCGGAAGATTATTCGTCGATCCGACGTAGATATCGCCATTTCTCAGCTCTAGGAAATACACATTCACAATGTGGCTGCAGAGTTTCTGCTCCAAGTCGATGAAACCGAGATCGTAGCTCGTGAAGCTGACGAGCCAAATGCCCTCGTCGACCTCTTTGATCCCGAGCCGCTGACCGGTAAAGCACGGTGGAGATATTGATCCACTTTCCGTGCACGCAGATCGCCGGGAATAGCGGCACGCCAAGCTCGGAAAAGTTCGTGAGGATGGACGCATGAGCGCCGAAGACAAACTGAAGGCTATGGGCCTCATCCTGCCGGCGACTCCGAAACCCTCGGCGAATTACAGGTCCTACAGGAAGGTCGGCGATCTCGTCTTCCTCTCCGGACAAGACCCGCTCTATCCGGACGGCAGCTTCGCCAAGGGCAAGGTCGGCCGCGACGTGACGGTCGAGCAAGCCTATGAGCATGCGAGGCTTGTCGGCCTCGGCCTGCTCTCCGCGGCCAAGGCCGAGGCCGGCTCGCTCGACAAGGTCGAGATGGTGAAGATGCTCGGCATGGTGAACGCCGTGCCGGAATTCACGCAACAACCGCAAGTGATCAACGGCTGCTCGGATCTCTTCGTCGCCGTGCTCGGCGAAAACGGCCGCCATGCGCGCTCGGCGGTCGGCATGGATTCATTGCCGGAAAACATCACGGTCGAGATCGAGGTGGTGATCCGCGTGCTTGCGTAGCGAAGAAATATCAACGAGGTGAAAGGTTCCCCAGGTGCCTGTGCTCAAAACGTGATTGGGACGCGCGATTGAGAAAAAATAGCCCATCTCTTCGCTCCTCAAAATTGATCGGGACCGGTGAACGGGTCGAAGAGGACGAGGGCCCTGAGCCTTTAATAGAAGTTCGCCAAGCCGACGTTCAGAATGATGCAATCCGTGGTGCGGCGGATCAGGCTTTCGCCGTTGTCTCTTCTCGCGCACCCTCTGGACACACTCCTCTTGGGTGGCCGATGATAGTTTCCCTCGTGTGAGGGATTGACTAATGGATGTCGGCGGCTGGCTGCGGAGCCTCGGCCTCGCTCAATACGAGCCGATGTTCCGCGCGCACGAGATCGACAGCGAGGTGCTGCCGGAGCTGAGCGAAGGCGATCTCGAGAAACTCGGCATGCCGCTCGGACACCGAAAGCGGCTGATGAAGGCGATTGCCGCACTCGGCGATCGGAGCGCCGCGCCCGCGGAAAAGGTTTCCGCCCCCATCGAGCCCGCCCCGCGGGAGAGCGCGGAACGTCGTTACCTCACGGTCATGTTCTGCGATTTGGTCGGCTCGACCGCGCTCTCGACGAAGCTCGACCCGGAAGATCTGCGCGTGGTCATGGGCACCTATCATAAATGCGTCGCCGCGACGGTGGCTCGGTTCGACGGCTTTGTCGCCAAATACATGGGCGACGGTGTCCTCATTTATTTCGGCTATCCGCAGGCGCATGAGCATGACGCAGAGCGGTCGGTGCGGACGGGGCTGGCATTGATCACGGCGGTGAGTGCGCTTCAATCACCCGTGCCACTTCAGGTTCGTGTCGGTATTGCGACGGGATTGGTGGTCGTGGGCGACATGATTGGGTCCGGGGAGGCCCAGGAGCGGGGCATCGTGGGTGAGACACCAAACTTGGCAGCGCGCCTGCAAGGGATCGCTGAACCGAACATGGTGATCATTGCCGAGAGCACGCGACGACTAGTCGGCAGTCTGTTCGAGCTTGAGGACCTGGGGTCGAAAGACCTCAAGGGCATCTCGGGGCCCGTGCGAGCCTGGTCGGCGGTTCGTGCGAGTTCCCTCGAAAGCCGTTTCGAGGCGCTGCATGCCGCCGGTCTGACGGCGCTCGTGGGGCGCGAAGAAGAAACCGAACTGTTACAGCGGCGCTGGTCGAGAGCAAAGAGTGGTGAAGGCCAAGTCGTGTTGCTCTCAGGCGAGGCCGGCATCGGCAAGTCACGACTCACGGCAGCGTTGCTGGAACAGCTCGCCGGCGAGCCGCATACCCGCCTGCGCTATTTCTGCTCGCCGCAACATACCGACAGCGCGCTTCATCCGATCATCGGCCAGATGGAACGGGCCGCCGAACTGACGCATGACGACAAACCTCAGGCGAAGCTCGATAAACTCGAAGCCCTGCTAGCTCAGACCTCGACCTCGATCGAGGATATTGCGCTCTTTGCCGAGATGCTGTCGCTCTCGAACGATGGACACTATCCGGCGCTCGCATTGCTACCGGAGCAGCGTCGGCAGAGAACGTTAGACGCGCTGACGGCGCAAATGGACGCCCTGACACGCAAGAGCCCGATCCTCATGATCCTCGAGGACGCGCATTGGATCGACCCCACGTCCATGGAATTGTTCGGCCGGGTCGTGGACCGGATCCGGAACCTCCGGGTGCTGCTGATCGTAACCTTCCGCCCGGAGTTCGAGGCGCCCTGGATCGGGCGGCCGCATGTGACGGCGCTGACCATCAACCGGTTGGCGCAGCGCGACATTGACGCGATGATCGACCGTGTCGTTGGCGGCGAGTTGCTGTCTGCAAGCATCCGGAAGGACATCATCGAGCGAACCGACGGCATCCCGTTGTTCGTGGAGGAGATGACGAAGGCGGTGCTTGAGGCGGAGAACGAGCCCACGGCCGAGCATCTGGCCGCGGCGGTGCCGCACCCGACCCTGAGTGTTCCCGCGAGCCTGCACGCATCCTTGATGGCGCGGCTCGACCGGCTCGGCTCGGCCAAGGAAGTGGCGCAGATCGGGGCGGCGACCGGAAGGGAGTTTTCGCACGCCTTGCTGGCGGCGGTGGTGACCAAGCCGGAGGCAGAATTGGCGTCCGCCCTCGATCGCCTCGTTGAAGCCGGTCTGCTGTTCCGGCAGGGCATCCAGCCGCACACAACCTATCTCTTCAAGCACGCGCTCGTGCAGGATGCCGCCTATGGCACCTTGCTGCGCGCCAAGCGCCAAGAGCTTCACGCTCGCATCGCGGATGTGCTGGAAGAGAAATTCCCCGAGACGACAGCCACTCAGCCCGAAATTCTCGCCCGCCATTGCGGTGAAGCGGGTCTCACGCGTCGCGCAATCGCCTATTGGCAACGGGCGGGCGAGCGTGCCGCGCATCGCTCGGCGAATGTCGAGGCGATCGCGCATTTCAAGCGAGGGCTCGATCTGATCGAGGCTTCCCCCGATGCCGCCGGGCACGCCGAAGAAGAGCTCGCCTTGCTCATCGCTCTTGGGCCGGTGCTGATGGCGACACGATCCTCCGCGGCGCCCGAGGTCAGCCGGCTCTATTCCCGGGCGCGTGTGTTGGCGCAGCAGCTGGGCCGATCGGCCAAGCTCTATACCGCCTTCTGGGGCGCGTGGCTCGTGTCCCTCTCGGAAGGAGACGTGGCCGCCGCAACCCGTTTCGTCGACGATCTCTTCGCGATCGCGCGCGATCAGAGCGATCCGGACCTGGTGCTTCAGGCCCACCACGCCGCCTGGTCAACCGTCATGGTCGAAGGCGACCTGATCGGGACGCGTCGGCATATCGAAGCCGGCCTGGGGATCTACGTGCGCGAGAGACATGCTCGCCAAGCGCATCTTTATGGCGCGCATGATGCCGCCGTGTGTGGGCGTTCGCATCTCGCATGGGCGCTCGCGCTCCTCGGATTCCCGGATCAAGCGCTTCAGCAGATGGACCTCGCGCTCGCGCTCGGTCGCGATCTCGCCCACCCGCCGAGCCTGGTGCACGCGCTCTGGTCCGCCGCCGAGCTGCGTTACATGCGTCGCGAGCCTCGAGCCATTGAGGAATGCACAGCCCTCCTCGAGCCCATTGCAGCTCAGCACGGATCCGTCGTCGTGCTCGCGAACGCCACGATGTTGCGGGGCTGGGCGCTCGTCGCGCGCGGCTTTGCCGATGAAGGCCTCGCCGAGCTTCGGAAAGGCTTGAGCCAGTGGCGAAGCACAGGATCCCAATATCAGGTGCCCAATCGTCTGGCGCGAGCCGCCGACGCCTTTCGTGCGGCCCGACAGATCGAGGAGGGATTGGTCCTCGTCGACGAGGCCATCGGCCTTGTCGAGAAGGGCGCAAGCCGGTGGGAGGAATCCGAAGTGCACCGGCTCAAGGGCGAGCTGCTGCAAGCTTCGGCCGGTGACCTCACGAATTCATCGGAATGCGAGCGCTGCTTCAACCGAGCGCTGGATGTGGCGCGCAGGCAAAGCGCCAAGCTCCTGGAGTTGCGCGCGGCCTCAAGCCTCGCGCGGCTTTGGCGCGTCCAGGGTAAATGCGAGCAAGCCCGCGATCTCCTCGGATCGATTTACGGCTGGTTCACAGAAGGTTTCGACACGACGGATCTCAAAGGGGCGAAAGCGTTGCTGGACAAGCTGGCGAAATGACGCTGGAGGTCGTGTGGGCGCTGCGCCTGGTGAAAAGTTCGCCGCTCCCTCCCTTCCCAAAAAATCGGCGGAAGGTTGCCGCCTAGATCGCGCAGACAGCGGGATCCTAAGCGACAAACCTCAGTAGAAGCGACGACCGATCGAGCGAGAGAGAAGGTATAGCCTGCGCCGAGCAAATCGCACCACCAATTCACCAACTTCTGAAAATGGTGCATCGCGATCTATTCATCCTTGATCAGGTCAATCTAGAAGTTCAATTACGGCCACCCACAGAAGCACCGTCATCACGCCCGTGAGAACCGCGCCCGCAGCAATCATCAGCGAACTCATTGCAGCCTTGGTGAGCGTGTCTTCAATCATCGAACACCCTCCTGTGGGGCGTCGTCCCTTGCATCATAAAACACGCGATCTGCGCGTCTTATTCGCCAGCGCCATAACCTTTGACCTGCCGTCCTTGTCGTCGTCGGCTTGATTGAGGAGCCGTTCCCGCGTTGGAACCGCGCCAAGCACGGGGAACCGGGAAACTGCGTTCGGCATTCATTCGGCATGAATCATGCAACCCTCCCTTTGCCCTGTGATCTCAAGGCCCAGGCTGATTACTTTCGGGCACAGGGGGCGGTGCGCGAGCGTCCAGCATCGATTCCTTCAGACGCGGACAGCATGACGGGCTTGCGTTTGCAAAGGAGATGGGAAGCCGCCCCACGGCGGCGCCTCAGGTTGACGCGGCGCCAACGAGGGGGCCTGTGCTGTGCCTAATCCAGAAGAGCTGGGGACCATGGGCAGGATGGATAAAAGGGAAGTCGAGGACCTCGCGCGTGCGCTGGCTCAGCACAACCGGCGCCGATGGCAGACAATGCCATTAAGGGCAAACCCAGCCTCCGATGCCAATAGCGGACGCGAGGCTTGGCTCAGGCGCGCACAGATCATCCTCGAAGCGGTCGACACCGGGATGATCTTGGCCTTCAGGCAAGGCAGAGATGCGCGTGGTTCGCGAAATGAGCAATGACCCCACGCGACGAGCCGATCAGGACAGCGACCGGCGCGTTGCCGAAGAGGAGGAGCGCCATCACGAGAGGTTGACAGGACCGCGCGGCTTCGCGAGCAACGGCTGTCGCGAAACCGAGCAAAGGCGCATGTCGGAAAAAAGAACCAAAGTGAGTGCCGCCGCCGATGAGATCGCTCATGAAACTCAGCGCTGATACATGCGTGTGGCTCGTCAACTCTGCCGTTCATCCGTGACGCGCCATATTACATCGCCCACATCGTCAGCCACCAGCAAGGAGCCGTCAGGGCCGATCGCCACCCCAACGGGTCGTCCATAGGAGACCCGTTCATCGGGTGCGAGGAATCCCGTTAGAATATCGCGCGGCGGCCCGGCCGGGCGGCCATTCTCGAATGGGACAAATATGACCTTATAGCCGCTCAGCGTGCTGCGATTCCAGGAGCCGTGCTGCCCGATGGCCATACCCGCCGGAAAACCGGGAAGCGTGCCCGCGGGCATCCAACAGAGGCCCAACGATGCAGTGTGCCCGCCCAGCGCGTAATCCGGTGTCGTGGCCCTTGCGACCGCGGCCGAATCCTGCGGCACCCGGTCATCAACCGTCTGCCCCCAGTAGCAATAGGGCCACCCGTAAAAGGCCCCTTCACGCACCGTGGTGAGATAGTCGGGAGGAGTCTCGTCGCCCAAGCCATCGCGTTCATTGACCACAGTCCAGAGAGCGCCGGTTTGAGGTTCCCATGCCAGGCCCACGGGGTTGCGCAGACCACTCGCAAAGATCCGACTCCTGCCACTTGCCAGATCGATTTCGTGGATGGCCGCGCGGCCCTCCTCGAGAGCCATGCCGCTCTCGCCGATGTTGCTGAGCGAGCCCACCCCAACGAAGAGCTTCAGCCCGTCGGGACTTGCCAGCAGACTCCGCGTCCAATGGCCGCCGGGCTTGAACTCGGTCAGCTTTCGCCCTGGCGCGGTGATGCGGGTCGCGCATGCCGTGTAAGGAAAGGCAACCACTCCGTCGGTGTTGCCGAGATAGAATGTATTGCCCAGCAGCGCCATGCCGAACGGCTGATTCAGCCCCTCTAGGAACACCTCGCGAATCTCGGCCACGCCATCGCCGTCCGAGTCGCGCAACAACGTGATGCGGTTCGGGCTGACCCCCACGGCAGCGGCGCGTTTCATCGTGCTGAACATGGCGTAGTCGAAGGCCGTCTTAATAGACGAAGCCACGCTCAGAGCTTCGGCGGCGAGCACGTCGCCATTTGGTAGCACGCTGAGCCAGCGGGGATGCTTGAGACCGCTCGCAAACGCATTGACTTTGAGCCCAATTGCCGCAACGGGCGTCTCTCCTTGTCTCCATCCCCTGGCCGTCGGCATCTTGAGTGTCGGAATGCCCTGGTGTTTCGCTGCCGGGATCGAGGGATTGCTGCCAAAGGCCGGCTCTTTCGCGCCGTCCTTCAGCCGCCGAAACAGGATCACTGTGGCGCCGATCAAGGCAACAATTCGCGCGAAAATACCGGATAAGTTCATTCACCTGCCCCCTGCGCCCGCACACTACCCGAACCGCACGCTACCCGAAGCCGGCCCGCTTTGGAACCATGCGAGCGAACGCGCGTCGGGAGTTTTGCGCGCAGGAGGAGCGCTACGCGCCGGCGCCGTCCGCCATCGGACGTGCGGCTGGCAAAAAAGTTCATCCCGCCGTATCCGGCCCCAGAATTTTAGGATCTGTTTTCCTTCATGAAGAGACGGGCAAGGAGCAACGCCGATCGCTGTTGAATTGCTACACGGCCAAACCAGAATTGTGTGGTCCCAGGATGCTCGATAACCGCAGCCAAGCTGTCGTCCGCTTTCGAAAGAGACGGACTTCGGTGGAGCGGCGATTAGGGGCACCGATCAGTCACTTCGCGTGCCGGCCAACGAACTTCCGCTCCTGGCCCACGCGTCGTTCCGTTGCGATCAATGATAGTCTGCGGTCGTAACGAAAACCGACATGTTAATGACGCCGCGCAGTCGACGCGCATGCATGGGTCAGGCTGGGGCTCGCCGCAATCGTTCGTGACCGGCGGTGCAACTCCCGTCGCAGAACGTCCGCTTTTGGCCCAACCACACCATTCAAGCGGATCGAACCAGGGCGGACTGAGCAAAAGTCGGGCGAAGTAGAACCGAGAGGCTCGCAGGCAGAGGCCCGCCTACGATTACCCGGCCTGTGACGCCGGGTCGTCTAGCAATCTTCGCCAAGGTATTATGCAAGCTCAGAAGGACGGTTTCGCGATCATGAGCCAGATGATCAGCATCACCGAGCCAAAGCCCGGAAAGCCGAAGGCCAACCACCAGGCAAATAGCCGGTCGTAGCGCGGCGGCAGTTGTTCGCCGGCGCAAGCCGCGCGCTGCGCGAGATCGCGCATTTGTATCTGCATCCAAATGACGGGAAGCCAAAAGGCGCCCGCGACGCCATAAAGCGCAAGCGAGGCGAGAAGCCACCCTTTCGAAAGGGAGATGCCCGTTTCCCGAAGCAGCAGATAGCCGGTTATGGGCTGGACGATGATCGCGGTCGCGGTGAAGAAGAAGTCGGCGAGGACGACAACCCGCGCGGTTCGCGCTACAAATGTCGCGTCGCGGCTTCGATGGGCCATGAGCATGAAAAACGCGATTCCCGCCCCTGTCCCCATAATCACCATTGAGCCGATGACGTGGAGATATTTCAAGACGAAGTAAGCCACGCAATCGATCTCTCATGCTCGTCAATTAGTCCCCAATTTCCTCAACTTGCCATAATAGGGACCTCAGGGACATAGCTGAATTCTGGGAGCGTGGGACGCCGGCGGGCGTCCCTCTTCAGACCGATCCTCTTGTGCTTTCGCCCCGTTCATCAGACGCCACGGCAGAGGAGTCGCGGAGAAGCCGGGAACGGCAGGCCTCGTCGCGAGGTTGTATGCGCGCAGGAGGATAGTCATTGGAAGCGCCTCATCTCGAACGAAAGCTTGTCGCGATCTTCGCGGCCGATGTCGAGGGCTTCAGTCGGCATATGGAGCACAACGAAGGGGCAACGCTCGAGGTGCTCTCGGCTCACCGCGTCATCATCGATGGATCGATTCAAGGGCATGGCGGCAGAATCACGGGAACTGCCGGAGATTCCGTGCTCGCCGAATTCAGCAGCGTGCTTGCCGCGGTCGAATGCGCCGTGGAGATCCAAAACCGTCTCGCCGACGAAAACGCAAAGCTCGACCCGGAGCGGGCTTTACTGCTGCGCATCGGCATCAATGTGGGCGACGTGATGGTGAAGGAAGGCGACATCTTCGGTGACGGCGTCAATATCGCCGCGCGGCTTGAATTGCTCGCCGAGCCTGGTGGGATCTGCGTCTCGCGTGGCGTCCGGGACCATTTGCGCAAGCACCGGACCGTCGTCTTCGAGGATCTCGGCGAGCAGAAGGTCAAGAACATCGCGCATCCGATTCGAGCCTTCAAGATCCGATTGGGTGAGGTGCCCTCGGAGGAGGCGAGCCCCTTGCCCGAGAACGACGAGGACCTCGGATCTTCCGTTCTTTCATCGGAAATCGATTCGACGGAGGTCGAGCTCGCCTTCTGGAATTCGATCAAGGACAGCCAGAACCCGGAGGAGTTCGAGATCTACCTTCAACGCTATCCGGATGGCGCTTTCGCCACTCTCGCCGAGACGAGACGAGAGGCTTTGCGCGGGCCGGCTCGCCATTCGCAGACCTCACCGGGAAAGGAGGAGGGTCTCGCGGTGGAGCTTGCCTTCTGGGAAGCCGCGAAAGACAGCGAGAACGAAGCCGAGCTGGAAGCCTATCTCGAGCGCTACCCGGAAGGCGAGTTCGTGCCTTTGGCGAAGGCGAGACTTGCGGCGCTTCGCGAGGCTGCGGGCCGCAAGGGCGAACCCGTCGAGGTGGAGCTGACATTCTGGAGCAGCATCAAGGATTCGACCGATCTCGAAATGTTCCGCGCCTATCTCGACCGATACCCGGATGGCCGCTTCTCAGAGCTGGCGCGGATCCAAATTGCATCCAAAGCAGGGTGACAGAACTGCTTTTGCCGATTGGGAGAAGACCCCTTGACCCGACCCCTGCGGCAGCTCCGATAGAGGCAGCACCCCATCGTAGGGAGGTGATTCGTGACCGCTTCGGCCCGGTTTCTTGCCCCCTCCGAAGCCGCGCGTCGGCTCGGTATCTCCGTGAAGGCGCTTCGCCTTTATGAGGAGCGCGGCCTTCTCGCGCCGGCGCGGACCGCTGCGGGATGGCGCGCCTATGGGCCCGATACGATGACGCGCGCCGCCGAGATCGTGGCGCTGCGCGATCTCGGGTTCAGTCTCGCGCAGGTGACCCGGGTGCTCCGCGGCGATGCTTTCAGCCTCGCCCCGATGTTGGCGGCGCAAGAGGCGAGGCTCGAAGGCGAGGCGAGGCGGCTCGCCGAAATCCTCGAGCAAATCCGCGCGCTTCGGGCGGCGGCGGCAAAGGGGGAAGCGCTGCCCAAGAGCGAAGAGCCGGCCCTTGCGGCGCTGTCGCGCCGGCGCCGAGCCACAACCGAGCTTCGCGTTGGTTTCGAGCTTCCCTGGCCCTGGGGTGGCGAGCGCTTCGAGCTCGCCGAGATTCCCCCGCTCACCTACATCATCGGGCCTTTGGGAAGCGGCAAAACGCGCTTTGCCGAGCGTCTCGCCGAGGCCTTGCCTGGAGCCGCATTTTTCGGCCTCGATCGCGTGGCGCAGGGCAGCGCGGCCGCGCTGGCGCGGCTCGAAGCCGACCCTGCCCTCAAGGCACGAGTCGATCGAAGCCTCGCCGCGCTTGTCGAGGATGGCGCCACCGCCTCGAGGGCGCTCGCCGCTCTCCTCGCTGGGCTCGAAACGAAAGAGCCGGCATTTCTCGTGATCGACATGCTGGAGCAAGACTTGGACGAACGCACCCAAAAGGCCTTGATCGCAAGCTTACGGGCCCGGCCGACCGGCGCGCGGCCGCTCTTCCTCCTCACCCGCTCGCGCGTCATTCTGGATCTCTCCAGCATCGGCCCCGAGGAGGCGATCATCCTTTGTCCCGCCAATCACAGCCCTCCGATGCGCGTCGCGCCTTATCCCGACGCCCCCGGCTATGATTCGGTCGTCACCTGCCTCGCCTCACCCGAGGTGAGGGCGCGGACGGAAGGCGTGATCGCCTGGCGACCCAAGGTCGCATGAGCGCATCTCCACGCCCCGAGAGCCGTCAGCAACAAAAAAAACGGAACCAAAGAAGCCACCACCGGTTTTCCGGACAACGGGGGCCACCTGAACCGAGCATGGCTGGAATTCATCGACGCCGTGTTAAATCCACGGCCGCGCCACTTTTGATCATAGATAAGGGAAAAGCAAAGCGGCGTCGGGGCGGCGTCTCAAATGTAGGAGGCCCCAAATGAACGAGAGAGCAAAGATAAACTTCAAGGATAGCGTGGCGATCAACCGAGCTTCGTTTTTCGATCTCGATTACCTTGCCCCCTATATGCTGAGTGTGCTGCGGATCGTCGCCGCGCTCCTGTTTATCGAACATGGCTTGCAGAAGTTCACCGGCTTTCCGGGGCCCGGCCCGGCGATGACGCCCCTTCTATGGGTGGAGGCCGGTCTCGAGACTTTTGGCGGCCTCTTGCTGCTTATTGGGGCTTTCACCCGTCCCGCCGCGTTCATTCTCTCGGGCAACATGGCCGTCGCCTATTTCATCTCGCATTTCCCCAAATCGTTCTTTCCGGCGGTGAATGGCGGGGATGCGGCTGTGCTTTTCTGCTTCGTGTTTCTCTTCATCTTCTTCGCCGGTGCCGGACCCTGGAGTCTCGACCAGATCCTGTTCAAGCGCCGATCAGAGCGGGAGCTCGAGCCCTCGCCTCACGCGCGGTAGGCTCGAAGGGTCGGAAAGAGGGGAACGGGTAGAGCCGGCGCGCGACTGAGGACTTTTGGAGGGTCCGGAGCCGCCATCCTGCGATCCCTCGCACCTCGTCCAGGAGTACGTGCCAAACTGACGCCCCATCGCATTTTGCAGGAGGGCTTAGTGTTTGGTAAACCATGAGACAAACACGCGGGGGACATCTTTGGCCGGGCGAGCAACCGTTTTCGCCGCGCGTCGTTTGGCAAGTATGCGGTTTTCAAGAAAAGCCGAGGAGTGTCGCGCGCGTGCGTCGGATATCGCAAACGCCGCGCTTTTTGTGGGCGACGCCGAACAGAGAGCTTTCCTGCTGAAGATTGCCGAGGGTTGGCGCCAGCTCGCGGAACGGCAAACGGACGAGGCTCGAAGGCCGAGCCAAAAGCGAGCGTCTCGCCGGCGCCGATTCTGCGCCAACCATCTCCGAAGCCCCTCAAAACTACTTCCGTCGATCATCCGATGACAGGGCTCGCGGGCCGGCCAATAATGGCCGACGAGCCGCGTTATTGCTCGAGGAGAGTGCTCGGATGAGCTCGACCGCCTTCCAATCCGATGACCCGCGGATCCTCTGTAGTCTCGATTCCGCGGGCGTCGGCATCGTGCAGATTGCCCGGCCGGAAAAGCGAAACGCGCTTTCCTCGAGCATGTGGCAAGCCTTGCAGGGCGTCTTTCGCGCCGCCTCGGCGAACAACTCCATTCGCTGCCTGATCCTGGCTGGCTCCGGCGGCCATTTCTCGGCAGGAGCGGACATCTCCGAATTTGCCGGCCTTCGCGCAAACGCCGAGGCCGCTCGGAACTATGACGAGATTTGCGACAAGGCTACGCTCGCCATTCGCGATTGCACGAAGCCCGTGGTCGCGGCCCTTTCCGGGAGCACGGTCGGCGGCGGCCTTGGCCTTGCTCTCGCCTGCGACCTTCGGGTCGGGGACGAGACGATCAGAACCGGCATCCCCGCGGGCAAGCTCGGGCTCGTTTATAGCCTTCTCGATTGCCGGCTGCTCGTGGAGCGGATCGGGATCACGAATGCCAAGGAGATTCTGTTCACCGCGCGGCTCTTCGGCTTCGAGGACGCGATGCGCCTTCGGCTCGTGGATCGAACCGCGAAGACGGATGCGCTCGCTGTCGCAAAGGAGCTCGCGGCCGAGATCGCGGGCAACGCACCGTTATCGCTCGCCGGCAGCAAGTCCATCTTAAATGCCGTCTCCGACGGAACGGCGATGGCGCGCGAAGGCGAGCTTCGTCAGCTCATCGATGCGGCTTTCGACAGTGCCGATTATGCCGAAGGCGTGAGGGCGTTCGGTGAGCGCCGCGCGCCGCGTTTCAGCGGGGAATGAGGCTCGCCGGCTTCAGCTTTTCGGCCGGTGCGACGAGATGGCCCGATACGTCACGCTCGCGATCAGCCACGCCAGACGCTGATTGCGGCGAGGATCACCGGCATCATGATGCCGAAGCTCAAAATGAACCTAACCATGGCCGCATTGCCTTTCTGACGAGGGCCCTCTGGCGAAGACGCTCGGGTTGCCTGGGGGCGAGCACTGCTTCGCGGAGGAGGGCGGGAAGGTGCTCACGGGTGCCATTTTGGGAAAAGCACAAGAAGCAAAGCCCGTGATCAGCACGGCGATGGCCAATCCTGAGACGATTTTCTCGGAAAGGGACATGTTCATGCGCTTTCTCCGCTCCGCTCGCAGCCGTTGCAAAGGCAAGGCCGCGAGGCGGAGCGCTCTGAGCGCGGGATCAGATCAACGGAAACGGCAGGCGGTCAGGGGCAAATGTAGTGGTCCCCGCCGGGGGCTTTGAAGCAGCCGACCGATTCCGGGAAGACTTTCTTCGGCAACCAGAGCACGGCGTCCGGGAAAAAGATGGTGAAAGCGATCGTCGCGAAGAAGATCACGTAGATCGGCAGCGACGCCCGCAAGGCGCCGGAGAAACGTACGCCAACGAATTTCGACGCCATCAAGAGCGAAAGCCCATAAGGCGGCGTGATCAATCCGAAGGCGAGCGTCACAATGAGCACGATGCCCATATGCACGGGGTTGATCGATGCGGTGTCCGTGAGCTGATTGACCACTGGCATGAAGATGATGATCGCCGGAATGGGTTCGATGAAATCGCCGACGATGGTGAACACGAGCACGAGCATGAACATGATCAGCTCGGCGTTCGTGCCGGCGATCGCGCCGATCCACCCCGAGACGACGATCGGCCCGCGCAAATAAGCGAGCATCCAGCCGAAGGCCGAAGCAGCGGCGATCGTGAACAAAGGCAGCGAAAAAATGAGCCCCGCGGAGACGAAGTCGCGCGGCACCTCGCGCAGATGGCGCGGGTTGAGGAAGGGAATGACGACGACCACGATGTAGGTGATGGCGACCACGCCGGCCTCGGTCGGCGTGAACCAGCCGGTGATGATGCCGCCGAGCAGGATGACCGGGATGAGCATCGGTAGCGCGGCCGAACGCGTCGCGCCGATGAGCGTGCCGAAGCTCGCGCGCTTGCGGCGAAAGCCGACAGGGCCGAAGAAATAGCAAAACAGCATGAGGCCGACGCCGACCATGATCCCCGGCAGGATGCCGGCGAGAAAAAGCCCCGCGATCGAGACATTGCCGATCGCGCCATAGACAACGGCCATGATGCTCGGCGGCACCAGATTGGCGATCGTCGAGGCGGCGGCGATGAGAGCCGCGACGAAGGCCGGCTGATACCCTTCGCGCGACATCGGGATGGCCATGGTGCGGCTCAGCACGGCGACATCTGCCGATGACGAGCCGGACATGCCGGAGAAGAACATGCTGAATACCGTCGTGACCTGGGCGAGGCCGCCGCGAATATGGCCGACGAGGGCTTGCGACAGCTCGGCGATGCGGATCACCACATTGGCCGAGGTCATCAGCTCGCCGACGAGCAGGAAGAAGGGAATCGCCATCAGCGCTTCGGAATCGATGCCGTTGAACATCTGCCCGACGATCGATTGCAGCGTGATCGGCGTGAACAGGCATCCGACCATAACGCCCGCCGTGAGCGCGAATGCGACCGGCACGCCGAGATAGCCGAGCACGAGGAAGAGCCCCGTCATCACGATGAGGATCACGCTGTTCGGCACGGCTAGGCGGCTTCCTGCAACCGCTTGTCGGCCTCGACTGCTCCGTCGCCGAATCCATTGCGCAAGCCGTTGACGATCTGCTCGAGGCTGAAAAGGGCGATGAGCACGCCGCAGACCGGAATGGGCGCATAGAGATAGGCGATCGGCAGCATCGAGGGCATGCGGAAGCTGCCGAACCCGGTGCGGAAATTCTCGATGCCGAAAATCACGAGACAGATGCCGACGCCGAGCACCACGCATCTGTTGAAGAGCTCGAAGAAGGAGCGGGTTCGCCCGTGCATGGCTTCGGTGAGCGCCGAAAGTTGGAGATGATCGTTGCGCCGCGTAGCGACCGAAGCTCCGACGAAGACGCCGTAGATGAAGAAGGTCGAGGTCACTTCTTGCGGCCAAAGCAGGGGATGGCCAAGAAGGCGCGCCGTGACGTCGAGAAGCGTCGAGGAGGTGAAGCCTAAGAGGCAAACGCCACACGCCACCATGAGGGCGCGTTCGAGCCCGTCCAGCGCCGCCCATTTGAGGTGCCGGGCTTCCGCGTGAACGAGATCGGCGCGCGCGCCCATCAGTGTCGCTTGTGCCCCTTTTCTCGCGGCGGCTTCATCGAGCGTGGCTCTTCCGCAACCGCTCGCCAAGGCGCCTGGGGCCTTTCGCGCAAGCCATGCCCGAAGCGGAGCCGCCGATAACGCCTCGGACCCGTCTCGAGAGCGGGATCGCGGAAGAAACCGGCACGTTGCCTCTCATGCCGGGACGGCGAGGCCGCCTCAATGGATCGCGCGGGTGATTTGCAAGATCTTCACCGCGTGAGGGCCGAGCCCTTCCGCGAGCTTGTCCTGCAGCGGCTCGGCGATCTTGATGAAGCTCTCCTTGTCGACATCGGTCACGACCTTGACGCCGAGCTTGCGAAGCCTGTCGAGCGATTTGTGGTCGAGCGCCACCGCCTGTGCCGGCTCCTTTTGCCCTACCTCGGCGGCGGCGGCCTGGACCCAGCCCTTCTGCTCGTCGGTGAGGCCCTTCCACACCTTGTCGCTGACCCAGATGACACTGTTATTCGCCTCGTGCTCGGTCATCGACAGCACCGGGGCCACTTCGTAATGCTTGTTGGAATCGTAGACGTTCACCCCGTTCTCGGCGAAATCCACGACCCCCGTCTGCAAAGAGGTGTAAACGCTTCCGAAGGGCATGTGCACGGTTTGCGCGCCATAGGCGGGGAAGACCGTGTCCTCGGTCGGCGTGGCCTGAACTCGCACCTTCTCGCCGTGCAGATCATCGACCTTGTGCACCTCCTTCTTGCCGTACATGTCGCGAAGGCCGAGCGTCGCGAGGGCCAGCACATGGCCGTCCTTCACCGTGTCGTCGAACATTTCCTTCACCGCGGCGACCAGGCGCGGGTCGCCGATTGCGCGCACCAGTTGATCCTCCGAGCGGAAGATGAAATGCAGCGACAGCACGCCCGATTCCGGCGAGACGGTCGCCGCGTTCGCAGTCGATGAAATCATGAAGTCGATATCGCCGGTGCGGATTTTTTGGAGCATTTGCGGCTCCTGGCCGAGCTGCGCACCGGGGAATTGATCGATCAGCATGGCGCCGTGGCTGAGTTCGGAGAGCTTGGCGGCGAAAAGATCTCCGGCGATGCCGTAGCCCGTCGTATGGGGCTGATCATAACCGAAGCTGTAATGGTGCGGTTCCTGGGCTTTGGGACGGCCGGTCGCCCCGAGGGCCATGAGAAGGGCCAAAGTGAGGGCCAAAATCATCGGCCGACCTGTCTTCAAGGGCATCGGTTTTCTCCCTTGCGGCATGGCGCTTTGTTTTTTCGACCGGCACGCGTCGGCCGCCTTCAAAGCTTAGCTTTCGTGGGGGGCGTCGTCCATGCGCGAATTGGCTCCAAATCATTCGATTCCGTTCATTTTTCTGCGACTTTAGACGCATTCGGTTCCCCCGAAAGCCGAGGCGCACAGTTCCACGGCGCGCACGGATGTATTTTGTTAAGCAAGGGCAGGGTCGCCCCGCGGAATCCCCTTGGGCGGAAGCCAGCCTTGGTTATAGGAGTGTGGGGCGGCACCCCCTCGAAAGGATCTCGGTCATGGATAGATGGCTAAAGGCCGCGCTTGACTACATGCCGCGCTGGCTCGAGCATCAGATGCGCGAGAGCGAGCAGCCGGGATGCGTGATCGCCATCGCGCATCAAGGGCGCATTGTCCTCGAGGATGCCTTCGGTCATGCGGACCTTTCGACGGGCGAGAAGATGACGCCCCGCCATCGGCTGCGCGTCGCCTCGCATTCGAAAAGCTTCACCGCCGCGGCCGTGATGCACCTCGTCGAAACCGGAAAGCTCCGGCTCGACGATCGCGCCGGCGCCCATGTGAAGGGGTTGCATCGCGCCGTCGCTCGGGCAACCGTGGCGCAGCTTCTCTCGCACAGCGCCGGCCTCACCCGTGATGGCGAGGACACGGGCCAATGGCAGGACCGGCGGCCCTTTCTCAGCGAGGACGAGCTGCGCGCAGCGCTTGCCGAGCCGCCTGTGCTCGATGCGAACACGCGGTTCAAATATTCAAACCACGGCTATGGGCTTTTGGGCCTCCTCATCGAGGCGGCAAGCGGCGAGGATTACGCTTCCTTCGTGACGCGGGCGATCGTGAAGCCGGCCGGCCTCGAGGAGACGACGCCCGACATGCCGCTTCCGCAAGGCGCGATATTGGCGGGCGGGCATAGCGGCAAGCTGCCGCTCGGCCGGCGCGTCGTCATCCCAGGCAAGAATTCGACACGTGCACTCGCTGCGGCGACGGGCTTCGTCTCGACGGCGCGCGACCTCGTGCGCTTCTTCGGTCAATTGCCGGCGCACGCCAAGAAAAGCGTGCTGACGCCCGAGAGCCGACGCGAGATGGTTCGCAAGCAATGGCGCGACCCGCAGCTTTCCGTCGAACGGTATTACGGCCTCGGCCTGATGAGCGGCAGGCTCGCCGAATGGGATTGGTTCGGCCATTCCGGGGGGTTTCAGGGCTTCATCACGCGCACGCTCGCCCTCCCGCAGGAGGACCTCGCTATCTCGGTGCTCACCAACGCGGCTGACGGCCTCTCGCATTTCTGGCTCGAAGGCGTCGTCCACATCCTGCGTGCCTTTGCGCGCCATGGCGCGCCCGAGCGCAAGCTCGCCTCCTGGAACGGGCGCTGGTGGGGGCTTTGGAGCCCGATTGACCTCGTGCCGATGGGCCGCAAGGTGATGGTCGCGACGCCGGGGATGTTCAACCCATTTCTCGACGCGAGCGAGGTCACCGTCATCGGCAAGGACCGGGCGAAGATCACCCAGGCGATCGGCGGCGGCGCGCATGGCCAAGGCGTGCGCCGGGTGCGCAACAAAGAGGGCGAGGTCTCCGAAATCTGGTTCGCCGGCACCAAGCTCTTGCCGGAGGCCGAGGCCGCGCGCGAGATTCGCGAGCGCTACGTGAATGGCGCCGCGCGGGCCGCTCAACCTCGACGCATGAAGCTCGTCTCGCGGCGCTGAGGCTTGGTCTGGCTTCGTGAGGCGCGCGCTTCACGGCTCTTCGGCTCAGCCTCCCGCCTCCCTTTCGATCGCTTCCATATCGGCGTCCGAGAAGCCGAGATGATGGCCAATCTCATGGATCAGCACGTGGCTGACGAGATGGCCGAGCGTCTCCTCATGGGAGGCCCAATAATCGAGGAGCGGGCGGCGGTAAAGGTGGATGATGTTCGGCATGCGGCCTGTCGGCGCCACGGCCTCTTGCTGCGCGAGCCCAACCCCGGTGAACAGGCCGAGAAGGTCGAAATCCGTCTCGCAGCCCATCGCGTCGAGCGTCTCCTCATCAGGAAAATCGGTGACGCGGATGATCAAGCCTTCGCAAAGTCGGCGGAAGCGCTCGGGCAGACCCGCATGGGCCTTCTCGGCCAGGCGCTCGACATCGGCGAGTGAAGGGGAGAGCGCTTGCGACCAATCGGTCTCGACGATGGTTTTTGCCATTTCGGCCCTCAAAGAAAGCTTTGCGGATCGACATCCACGATGAGCCTCGTGCCGCCACGCGGCTTGCCCGCTTCGGCGATCATGGCACGAAGAAAGGCCTGGAGATCGGCGCCGCGCGACGCCTTGACGAGGATGCGGAAGCGGTGGCGCCCGCGGATGACCGCGATCGGGGCCTCGGCCGGGCCGAGCACCATCGGAGCGCCGCTCGAAAAAGGCGCGTCCGGCCCCTTCTCCTTGCCGATGAGGCGATGGGCCGCTTGCACGAGCGCTCGCGCATGCGCGAGCGCCTCCTCAGCACGCGCGCCTGAGACGATGAGGCTCGCGAGCCGGCCGAAAGGCGGCATGCCGGCCGCGCGCCGCGCCGCGATCTCGCTTTCGTAAAAGCGCTCGCCGTCGCCCGAAAGCAGGGCGAACATCACCGGGCTCTCCGGGTCATAAGTTTGGATGAGGGCGCGTCCGGAGGTCTCCCCGCGCCCCGCCCTCCCCGCCACCTGGCTGCAGAAGCTGAAAGGTGCGTTCGTTGGCGCGCGGATCGCTCCCCGCAAGGCCGATGTCGCCATCGACGACCCCGACGAGCGCCACGCGCTTGAAATCATGCCCCTTGGCGATGAGCTGCGTGCCGATCACGATATCGGCCTTGCCTTCCGCGATCTCGGCGAACTCGTGCCGCAGCCGCTCGGTGCCGCCCGGCATGTCGCTCGACAGCACAACGATCGCGGCTTTCGGGGAAATAGCCAGCGACCTCCTCGGCGAGACGCTCGACGCCCGGGCCGCAGGCGGCGAGCGTGTCGATGGCGCCGCATTCGGGGCAGGCGTCCGGGCGCTTCTCGCGATGGCCGCAATGATGGCACCGAAGCGAGCGCGTGTAACGATGCTCGACGAGCCAGGCGGAGCATTGCGGGCAGCGGAATCGGTGCCCGCAAGCGCGGCAAAGCGTGAGCGGAGCATAACCGCGCCGGTTCAGGAAAAGCAGCGTTTGCTCGCCCGCCGCGAGCACCTCGGCCATCGCCGTGACGAGGGTAGGCGAAAGCCAACGGTCCTTCGGTGGCAGGGAACGGCGCAAATCGATGGCGGAAATGTCGGGAAGCGCGCGCCCTGCGACCCGATCCGGCAGGTGTAACCGCGCGTAACGGCCGCTCTCCGCATTGACGCGCGTCTCGATGGAGGGCGTGGCGGAGACGAGCACCACGGGCGCGCCCTCGAGTTCTCGCGCGCACCACCGCCATGTCGCGCGCGTGGTAGACGACCCCGTCCTCCTGCTTATAGCCCTGCTCATGCTCCTCATCGACCACGATGAGGCCGAGCCGCCCGAAGGGCAGCGTCAAGGCTGAGCGCGCACCGATCACGACGCGCGTCTCGCCCGCTTCGAGACCGGCGAGAAGCTGGCCTTTGCGCTTTTGTGACACGCCGGAATGCCATTCGCCGGGCCGCGCGCCGAATCTCGCCTCGAAGCGCTGCACGAATTGCGAAGTGAGCGCGATCTCCGGCATGAGGATCAAAGCCTGCCGGCCGGCGCGCAAGCATTCGGCGACCGCCTCGAAATAGACCTCGGTCTTGCCTGAGCCGGTGACGCCCTCGAGCAGCGTCACCGAGAATTCGCCTTTTCGGACTTCTCGCGCGGAGCGCCTCCGACGCGGCTTCTTGCGCGTCATAAAGGCGCGGCGCCGTTCGGTCGGGGTCGGGAAGCGCCTCGGTCTCGGGCGGCACGGCGACCGCTTCGAGCGCGCCCGCATCGATAAGCGCGTCGATGACGGAGGCGCTCACGCCGGCTTCGAGCGCGAGCTCGCGCTTCGTCAGCAAGGCGCCGGGCGCGAGCCTCGCGGCCGCGTCGAGCGACGCGCCGGCGCGCGGGCGTCATCCTTTCCGGCGCCGCGCCGCCGAGCCTCACGCCGATCCGCGGCACATCCGGCGGCCCGCCGCTCGCGTCATGGAGCGCCATGCGCAACACGAGGCCGCGCGGAGCGAGCGTCCAGCGCGCCGTCCAGTCGACGAATTCGACGAGGCCCTTCGGCAGCGCCGGCATATCGGCCTTGCCGATGAGCGACTTCAGATTGGGGTGCTCGCGCGTCCCCTCCTCGCTCATCGCCCAGACGACGCCGATCGTCTGGCGCGGTCCGAGCGGCGCGATGACGAGATCGCCCGGCCGCAGCGCGAGCCCCGGCGGGCTGCGGTAGGAATAAGCGGTGTCGACCGCGACCGGCATCAGCACGTCGGCGATCATGGCAACATCACGGCCATGCGTTGCGCTCCGTTTTCGCGACCCATGCCGGTGCCAGGGCTTGGAACGGCTGAAAATTCCTCGCAATCGGCTGCAATTTTGCCCCTAGCATGAAACCATCCCCAAGCACCTGCGTTGGCTACCGATGGGACCAGGCGGCGGAGGCGGACGCGATCACCGACGGTTCCGTCTTTTTTGACCGGCGCCAATCCGCAGGGTTCGGGGAAAAAGATGCGCGCCGGTGAAGGAGGAGCCGATGTCCGATCTCGAGGGCATCCATAAGCAGGTCATCCGAGCAGCGATGTCGGCCCCCTACCTCCAGCGCGAGGAGGAGCATGAACTGGCGCTGCGCTGGAGCGAGTATGGCGACGAGCAAGCCCTGCATCAGCTTGTTTCCTCGCATATAAGGCTCGTTATCGCCATTGCCAGCCGTTTTCGCAGATACGGCCTGCCGCTCGCCGATATGATCCAGGAAGGGCATGTGGGTCTCCTCGAGGCGGCCGCCCGTTTCGAGCCCGAGCGCGGCGTGCGCTTTTCCACCTATGTGACCTGGTGGATCCGGGCAGCAATCCAGGATTATGTGCTGCGCAACTGGTCGATCGTGCGCGGCGGCACGAGTTCCGCCCAGAAATCCCTTTTTTTCAACCTCCGGAGGCTGCGCGCCAAGCTAGCCCAAAGGATGGACGGCGTTTCCGCCATCGAAGTGCATCAGCGCATCGCCGAGACGGTCGGCGTGAGCCGCGAGGATGTCGAAACCATGGAGGCAAGGCTCTCGGGCTCCGATGTTTCGCTCAATGTGCCGATTCCGGGCGAGGAGGTGGACCATGCGTCCGATCGCCAGGATTTCCTCGTCGACCGGACCCCGTTGCCCGATGAGATTGTGGCGGACGCGATCGATTCGCGGCGCCGAGCCCATTGGCTGCGCCATGCCATGGAAATGTTGTCCGAGCGCGAGAGGCTCATCATCGAGGCGCGGCGCTTGCATGACGATGATCTCGTCACGCTCGAGACGGTGGGCCGGCGCCTCGGCATCTCGAAGGAGCGTGTACGCCAGATCGAGAATCGCGCGCTCGACAAGCTCAAGAAGGCGCTTCAATCGAACCGAAGCGACATGCTCGCCGCCGCGTGAGGGCAAGCGCTGGGTCTCGCCTTGAGCTTCACGGGCCAAGGCGCCGTTGACCTCGAGGCGTACGGTTCGCGGCGCGCCTTGGCGCTGACGCAGTGGCAGCAGGTCTCGTTAGTGCTATGGTCGCGGATCGCAGCAGCGAGCGAGCCGCTATGAACGAAGAGATCCGACAACCCCGCGCCATCCGCCTTCACGCCGACGACAATGTCGTGGTGGCGGTCGATCAGGTTCCGGCGGGCGCCCTCGTTCAAGGCGTAATGGGGCTTGAGCGGGTGCCCCGCGGCCACAAGATGGCGAGCGCGCCAATCCCCGAGGGGGCGCCGGTGCGCAAATTCGGCCAAATCATCGGCTTTGCCGCCAAACCCATCGCGCCCGGCGAATGGGTGCATGAGCACAATGTCGAGTTGCATGATTTCGCGCGCGATTACCGCTTCGCCGAAGCCGCGCCGAAGGTGGACATCCTGCCTGAGGAGGAGCGCGCCACTTTCGAAGGCTTTCGCCGCAAGGACGGCAAGGTCGGCACGAGAAATTACATCGGCATCCTGACTTCCGTGAATTGCTCGGCCTCGGTCGCCCGTTTCATGGCGCAGGCGGTCGAGCGCTCGGGGATTCTCGGAGATTATCCCACGGTCGACGGGGTGATCGCGCTCGTGCATGGCGGCGGCTGCGCGCTCGACGTGAAGGGCGAAGGCTACGAGATCCTCAAGCGAACCCAATGGGGCTATGCCGCGAACCCGAACGTCGCGGGCGTGGTCATGGTGGGGCTCGGCTGCGAAGGCTTCCAGATCGGCCGCTGGAAGGACGCTTACGGCATCGTCGAGAGCGACACCTTCCGCTCCTTCACCATCCAGGGTACGGGCGGCACGAGAAAGACCGTGGCGGCCGGTGTCGAAGCGATCAAATCGATGCTCCCGATCGCGGCCAAGGCCAGGCGCGAGACAATCCCGGCCTCCGAGCTTGTGCTCGCGCTGCAATGCGGAGGCTCCGACGGCTATTCGGGGGTGACGGCAAATGCCGCGCTCGGCGCCGCAGTCGACCTCCTGGTGCGCCAAGGCGGGACGGCGATCCTCTCGGAAACGCCGGAGATCTACGGTGCGGAGCATCTTCTCACGCGGCGGGCGGCGACGCGGGCGGTTGGCGAGAAGCTCGTTGAGCGCATCAAATGGTGGGAGGATTACACGAGCCGCAACCGCATGGAGATGAACAACAACCCGTCTCCCGGCAACAAGGCGGGCGGCCTCACCACCATCCTCGAGAAATCGCTCGGCGCAGCGGCGAAAGGCGGCACGACGGCGCTCAACGCCGTCTACGAGTATGCGGAGCCCGTGACCGAGAAGGGCTTCGTCTTCATGGACACGCCGGGTTACGACCCGGTATCGGCGACCGGCCAAGTGGCCGGAGGCGCCAATATCCTCGCCTTCACGACGGGGCGCGGCTCGGCCTATGGCTGCAAGCCGACGCCCTCGATCAAGCTCGCGACCAATTCGGAAATGTACCGGCGCATGATCGACGACATGGACATCGATTGCGGCGACATCGTCGACGGCGTCCCGGTGCTCACCAAGGGCCAGGAAATTTTCGATAAGGTCCTCGAGGTGGCATCCGGCGCGCGCTCAAAATCCGAGGAGCTCGGCTATGGGGATGCCGAATTCGTGCCCTGGACGGTCGGCGCGACGATGTGAGCGTGGAGCCAGTAGCGAATGGCGAGTAGCGAGTAGAGAGAGGAGAGTGGATCCTCTACTCGCTACTCGCTACTCGCTACTCCTATCCGCCGATACGCTGTCGCGAGCGCAATGGCGGCGGCGTTCGACACATTCAGGCTCTTGATCCTCCCCGGAAGCTCGATGCGCGCCAGTACGTCACAGCTTTGCCGGACGCGATCACGAAGCCCCTTCCCTTCGGCTCCGAGCGCGAGGACGAGCGGCGTGCCAAGCGCCACTTCGTCGAGGGGAGCCTCGCCTTCGGAATCGAGCCCAACGCGCAGGAAGCCGCGCTCGCCGAGCGCGATCAGCGCATCGGCGAGATTGCGCACCGGGATGAGCGGCACATGCTCGAGCGCGCCGGAGGCGGATTTGGCGAGAACGCCCGTCGCCGCCGGGCTATGACGCCCCGGGACGATCACGGCGCGCACCGCGAAGGCCGCCGCCGTGCGCAAGATTGCCCCGACATTGTGCGGATCGGTGATCTGATCGAGCGCCAGCACGACGCCTTCCGGAGCGAGCGCCTCGAGCGCGGGCGCTTCAAGCGGCAAGGCTTCGACGAGCGCGCCTTGATGCACGGCATCGGGCGGCAAGAGGCGGGCGATCGTCTGAGGTGAGACGATCTCTGGGCGAACGGCCGGTTTCGCGCTTTCGCCGAGATCGAGACGCCGCAAGGCGTTCTCGGTCACGAGAAAGCGAAGCACTTCGCGCTTGGGATTGGCTAGCGCCTCGCCGACCGCGTGCAGCCCGTAAATGAGCGCGCGCCCGTCTTCCCCCTTTCCGGCCTCCGCGAAAGCCCGAGGGCGGTCCGTGACGCGGTGCCCTTCGCCAGGCCCGTTGCGGCGTTTGGCACCGCGTTCTTGACGCGCCCAGGGGGGTTTTCGATGAGGGGGCATCTTTTGCAACGCAAGCTTTCTCCGCCTCCTCGCGGTCTGCCGCCATTCTCACGTGAAGTCCAGCACCGGTGGCGTTTCCACGAAGCGTCCCTGGCTGCGCCTTCCCGTTGTGCGCGACCCATGGGTTTGCGCGACCCTCGAGCGCAGCCCTTCGAGTTGCCCGCCAACCGGCTATCGGATAGACAAATTCCCGGCGCCCGTAGCTCAGCTGGATAGAGCGTTGCCCTCCGAAGGCAGAGGTCACAGGTTCGAATCCTGTCGGGCGCGCCAAAGTTCTCAATGACCCACGTCTGCATCGCGCCAGCGTGTTTTTTCCTAGCTGGCCATAGCTGGCGACCGGTCGTCTGCGAAGGTCGTACCGATCCGGGCTTTGCGGGTTTTCCGTCTGGCATTGCGTTGGCAATCGGAGGACTCGCAGGAGGCGACGCTGTCAGATGGGCTGGCGGCCTTTTATCGCAGATTTGTGATTGCATCATTGAGCTGCGCGGTCTCTCGCTGCGGGAGGCATCGATATCTCGCAGGTTGGGTTGCATCGCCAATCGCATCGTCAAATTCATCACTTCCTTTAAAGCGGCTCTTTGCATAGGAATTTTAACGCACCCTTCAGAGCGCTCCCCCTTTTCGTGACGCTCGGCATCGGAAGGACGACATGCTCTTTCCTTCACCCACCTTCCTGTTCTTCTTTCTTCCTGCCTGCGTTGCTGCTTATTTCGCAGCCCCCGGAGTGCGGACGAAGAACGCGGTGCTTATTTTGGCGTCGCTCATCTTCTACGCCTGGGGTGAGCCGCGCTTCTTGCTGCTGATGTTGGCCATGATCGGGTTCAACTATCTGGCCGCGATCATGATCGACGCACGGGAGGCCTCCGCGCGAAAGATTTCGCTGGCGGTCGCGGTGTCCGCGAACCTCGGTGTGCTCGCCGTCTTCAAATACGCGGACTTTGGGTCCGATATCCTAAACACGATCCTGGCGCCGCTCGGCCAGGAGGCGCCGGAGCCGCGCATCCCGCTGCCGCTTGGAATCTCGTTCTTCACCTTCCACTGCCTCTCTTACCTGATCGATACCTTCCGCAGGCGCTTTCCCGCCAACCGCAGCCTCTCGGAAGTCGCGCTCTACATTGCACTCTTCCCGCAGCTCATCGCGGGTCCGATCGTGCGGTATAAAACTATCGCGCGGCTGCTCAGCAACCGCTGCCACAGCCTTGGCCGCGTGTCGGCAGGATTGCGAATCTTTGTGATCGGCTTGGCTCAGAAGCTGCTCCTTGCCGATCCCCTTGCGGCCGTGGTCTCGGCGGTATTTGACAAGGCCCATACCCCGCCGGCCCTTGAAGCTTGGGTCGGTGCGCTCGCCTACGCCTTGCAGCTTTACTTCGATTTTTCGGGCTACTCGGCCATGGCCGTGGGATTGGGCATGGTCTTCGGCTTCGCTCTGCCGCGCAATTTCCGCCTGCCTTATGCTTCCCGATCGATCACCGAGTTCTGGCGCCGCTGGCACATCAGCCTGTCGACCTGGTTCCGCGACTATCTGTATATTCCGCTTGGCGGAAACCGGCATGGCACCGCGCGGACTTACCGCAACCTGGTCGTCGTGTTTCTACTATGTGGACTCTGGCACGGGGCGGGTTGGACGTTCGTGTTCTGGGGGCTCTGGCACGGGACGTTCCTGGTCCTCGAGCGCACGGGCCTTGGTCGGATCTTGGCTCGCGCGCCAGCGCCTTTGGCCTGGGCCTATGCAATGATTGTGGTGGTGTTTGGCTGGGTCCTTTTCCGAGCACCGGACCTGTCGCACGCCGTCGCTATCTGGCGTGGGATGCTTACACTCAATCCCGGCGCGACCGCCAACCCGGCATTCCTTCTTGCGCTGAACGCTCAGCTGGCATGGGTCTTAATGGTGGGAGGCATTCTGGCCGTGTTCGGCCTTCCTTGTCGACGATCGGTATTCCGGGCCACGCTTGGCGCGGCCTGGGCCGACAACATTGCCGTCGCATCGCTTCTCTGGCTGTCGATCCTGCGAATCGCTGCCGGCACTTTCAGCCCGTTCCTCTATTTCAGATTTTGAGGACTGCTTTATGGCCCTAATGGCACGTCCACGGCGGCTGCTCGGCGTGCTTATACTCACGATGATAGCCATTCCGGGGCTGTGCATCCCGTTCCAGCGAGCCCGCATCTACTCTGCCGCTGAATACCGAAAATTGGCGGCGAGTCCCGGGTGGCCCCAGACTCGCACTTGGGCAGGCTGGCCCAAAAGTGTCGACCGCTACCTCGGCGACCATTTCGCATTCCGCGAGGCGCTGGTGAAGATCGGCAACCGCACTTTTGGGCGCGTTACAGGCGCGCCCCCGTCGGTGCTCGAAGGTGGGCACGACCGCCTCTTTCTTTTTGAGGGCTTGCTTGCATCGACGGGACATGAGGTCGACACCGACGCGGCACGCGACTATGCGAGTTTCGCCTGCGACCTGACAGACCGCCTGCGCGCCATGGGTTCTCGGCTGGTTGTGAGCATCGCTCCGTCGCCTGCGGACATCTATCCGGAAGACGCACCTGACCTCGCCGTGCCGGTTTACAAGCCTACCAACTATGATCTCATAATGGCGGGTCTCCGCGGTTGCCATGCAGCGGCGGTGGACTTGCGGCCGCCGTTGCGCGCCGCAAAAGATCTTGGCCAACTGTATCGTCGCACGGACACGCACTGGACCGCACTTGGCGCCTTGATTGCGTATAACCGCGTCGTCGCGGCAATGGGACGTCCGGATTTCGCCATCCCACCGGCCGGCGTGCGGTGGACATCCGCGACGCTTCTCGACGGTGATTTGCCGCGGTACGCGGGCCGATCGCCAATCCCCGAGACGGTGATGAGCCCCGACATTCTGCAGCTTCCCGAATTCGGCCCGTCACACCACGCTTTCGGGATTTCATGCCAAATTGGAGCCGTCCTCAATCAGCTCCAGCGTGTCCGGACCCACCGTCCTGATCATTGGCGACTCCTTCACGGCTTTCTACTTCCCGGCTTACTTCGCCCATTTCGTGAGTCGCGTGGTTTGGATGCATCAGGAAGACTGCCGCTTCGACTGGAACGTCGTCGCCTCCGTTAAGCCAGACGTTGTGTTGCTCATGCCAACTGAACGATTTGCGCGATGCCCCGAGCAAAGTCGGCCGGTCAATTACGTTTCTGAGTGACGCGCCGATTCCCCATGAGGCTTTGTCAGAGCAACAGCGATGTGTTCGTGGGCAACGTCGATCACCCAATCTCAAACTTCGGTTAGGCCGCACGCACATGCCACTCGGCCAATGCTAGAGTGTCTGTGCTCGTAAACGTGACTGGTGACGATATGGCGCTCCTGATTGAAATGGTTGTGGACCTGAGTTTGATCTGAATTTCGCAGTGTTCTTGGCGTGAAGCTACCACAGTCGGGGAAAGCCAAGTTATTGATGTGACGGAGCCCTTCCTGCAGACTTAAGGAGAGTAATCGTGTTGCGAATTCGCGCGTTGCGATGGGAGCGCGACCGGACAGAACGTTAAAAACATATCATTTGGATAAAATCTTCCTTTTGTCAGAGAGGATAAACTCTCGCTGTAATCAGTATTACGGCGCGAGGCGACGGCCTCCTGTCTCGATCCCCCAATTCATTGCAGGGTTGTTTTGATGACCACGGTTCTGGAGCGACGAGCGGCGCAGCCTGATTTCCTGCCCGAGGCCATTGCGGCACCCCGTCGAAATTTTTCCTGGTCGCGCCTGGCGAAGCTCGGCGGGGCTTTTGTCGTCCTGGGGCTGGGCGCTTACGCGATATGGTCCGATCAAACGTCGATCACGACCGACAATGCGGTCGTTTCGGCGTACACGGTCGCGGTGCGCGCACCGATGGATGGAATTTTGGACATCGACACCAAGCGCGTCGGCGACCGTGTCGACCGGGGCGATCTCATCGGCATCGTCGCCAATGTGCTGTACGACGATCAGCACCTTGTCGATCTTCGTGAACACCTGAAGCGAGCGCAAGCAACACTGGAGGCCGCGGCCGTCGAGGAGCGGACCCTTGGGGATCTCAAAAGCGATTTGCAATCGCGTTCGAGCGCTTACATCGAAGCCAGCTCGGCCCGGCTCGCGGGTTCTGAAATGGAAGCCGAGCGCCTGCTCGCCGTGGCGACGGCGCGGCGGGATCAGGCGGACCGGACACTCACGCGCAAGAGCTCGCTCTCCAAAACGGGCTTTTCCTCCCCGGCGGATCTCGATAGCGCGCAATCGGATTTCGATATCGCGTCCCGCCAGGTTAGCGCCCAGCAAGGGCACCTCGCGTCGCTGCGCGCGCAGCAGCAGGCGCTGAAGCAAGGCGTCGTTTCCGAGGCGGGATCGAGCGACGTCACCTATTCCGGTCAGCGTGCGGACGAAATCACCATACGCCTGAGCGAGCTCGATCGTGAGCGGGCCCTGGCGCAAGCCGACCTGGCCGAGACGGAGGCGAGGCTGCAAAGCGAGGTGGAGCGTGTCTCCAGGCTGCAAAGCGCGCCGCTGCCCGCGCCCACCTCGGGCATAATTTGGAAATTGGAGGCGTCCGACGGCGAGCGGCTCGGCACCGGGGACACCGTGGCGCAGATCGTCGATTGCGATCGGACCTTCATCATCGCTTCGCTGGCGCAAAGATATTTTCCGGATATCGTGGTCGGCAGCTTGGCCGATTACCGGCTTTCCGGCGATAGCGTGAAGCGTCAAGGGCGCGTGGTTTCGGTCACCGGCGACGCGACTGGAGGCGACCACAATCTCGCCGCGATTCCACTCGAGCAAAAGAGTCCCACGGTCACGGTGCGCATTGCCCTCGATACCTGGGGCGGAGAATGCCTGGTCGGGCGCACGGCTCGCGTCCTGCTCCCTCCGGCCGAGCGTGGGCTTTTCGCGAACACCCTCGGGCGCATTTTCTAGAGCGCCATGTCGAACCTGACCGCCCTGGGGCCGCTGCTTCTTTCTGTCGGCGCGCTGCTGAGCTTGTTTCTCTTGGCGGAGCAGGCGCCCAAGCTCATGCGCGCCGCGGCGTCGCTCGTCTGCATCTTCTTGTGCGCACGGTATATCTGGTGGCGCTACGAATACGCGATGCCGACTGGCCAAGAGCCATGGCAGCAAGCCTGGGCTTGGGTCTTCTTCACTTTCGAAAGCCTGTCGGTCCTGAGCTCCATAACCGTATTCATTTTCATGTCGCGCCATCGCAATCGATCGGCCGAAGTGGCAGCGCATCGGCTCTCACCCCTGCACGCGGCCCCGGTTGATGTCTTCATCGCGACCTACAATGAATCCTCGGAGATCTTGGAACGAACGATCATTGGGGCCAAGGCGATCGAGCATGGCGACCTGCGGGTGTGGGTGCTCGATGACGGCGCGCGGCAATGGGTCCAAGAACTCGCCGAGCGATTGGGCGCCGAATATGTGAGCCGCCGAAACGGCAAGCACGCCAAGGCCGGCAACGTCAACAACGGGCTCGCTCGAGCGCTTAGCCAAGGACGCCGGCCTCAGTTCGTGCTTCTGCTCGATGCGGATTTTGTTCCTTACCGTAATATTTTAAGGAAAACGCTCGGATTTTTTGACGAGGCCGACGTGGGCATCGTTCAAACGCCGCAGCATTTTTTCAATCCCGATCCCATTCAGACCAATCTCCTCTGCGCGCGGGTATGGCCGGACGAGCAGCGCTTCTTCTTCAACACGCTGCTGGCCTGCAAGGATGCCTGGGGCGCTGCTTTCTGCTGCGGCACGTCAGCCGTTTTTCGGATCGATGCTCTCATTGCGGCCGGCGGGATGGCCGTCGAAACCGTCACCGAGGACATGCTCACGACTTTCAAGTTCGAGGAGCACGGCTATCGCACCCTATTCCTCGACGAGATGCTCAGCATGGGCCTCGCGCCGGAAGGTCTCAAGGAGTATGTCTCCCAGCGGGCGCGCTGGTGCCTTGGGGCGATCCAGCAAATCTATACGCGGTGGTCCTTTCTCGGCCCGGCGCGGATCAGCCTAGTCAGCCGATTTTCGTTTTTCGACGGCGTTCTCTACTGGATCTCCAACGCCCCGTTCAAGCTGATGATGATCGCGGCCCCGCCCATCTATTGGTGGACTGGAACGGCGGTGATCTCGAGCACGATACCCGAGCTCGTTTACTGGCTCGCGCCCGCGATCGCCGGCTCGATCCTTTACATGGGATTCTACGCGCGTCTGCGTGTCCTTCCCGTCATGACCGATGTGTCGCAACTGCTTTCTGGCTTCGCCGTCGTCCGGACAGTCGCGGTCGGGCTCGTGCGGCCTTTCGGCCACCCCTTCAAGGTGACGGCGAAGGGAGTCTCCAAGGATAAAATCTCGGTGCAATGGAACTTTCTGCTCCCCTTTGCGATCCTCGCTCTCGCGACTGCGCTTGGCGTTGCCGCAAATATCCCCCGCTATTCGCCGCTTTACGGAACGGACGGGTATAGCGTGAATGTGTTCTGGAGCATTTTCAATATTGCGGTTCTGGTGCTTGCCTGCGCCGTGTGCGTCGAGCTGCCGAAGCGACGCCGGGAGGAGCGGTTTGGCTCGAGCGAACACGCGACGCTCGTTCTATCGTCCGGCGAGCGCTTGCCTTGTGAAGTTCGCGATATCTCTCTCGGCGGGGCCAATCTTGGAGTGGCCGCCGGGCTGCTTGCAGCGAGGAGCAAAGGCCAGCTTGAATTTGCCCGCGACGTGTCGGTCCCCATCGAGGTGCGGCGCAGCTTTCCGGGCGGACTGGCAGTGAAATTCGCAGAGGACGCGCAGACCCATCAAAAGCTCATCGCGAAGATATTCACCGGCGGGTATGAAAATGAGGTCAGTGAAATCCGCCTCGGCCGCGTGCTCGCTTCAATCGGCAAAAGACTGTTCACTTGATCGCGCCCTCTGGGCGCACTGGTCGACCGACGCGGCGCGCAAGCCGGTCATTCGCCGCCGATCTAACGCGCGGCGCCCGTCGTCCTTCCGACTGCTTCCTGCACGCCTTTCGCGGCGCGCGCGACCGCTTTGAAAAGCCGATGCGCCGAGCCTGCCGGCATATCGCGCGGCTCGCCTATATCGATGATCTCGGGCGCGATCTCGTTCTGCGATAACGTGAGCCGCCCGATCGTCACTGGCAGCCTGAAGCGTCGCGGGCCGGCGCTTCCCGGGTTGAAATAGAGCACGCCCTGTCGCCTCTCGATCAGGGGCCGATGCGAATGCCCAAAGATCACCGCCTGGTAGCCGGCTTCTCCCGGATCGAGCTCAACCTCGAGCTCGGCGAGATCATGCAGGATGAGGAGCTTGCATCCTTCAAGCTCGACGACCTCGCGATCGGGGAGCTTCTCGGCCACGCTTCCCGTGTCGATGTTGCCGCGCACGGCGGCCACGGGCGCGATGGCGCCGAGCTCGCCCAAGATCGCCTCCCTGCCGACATCGCCTGCATGAATGATGAGGTCGCAAGCAGAAAGCTCCGCCAGGGCCTGCGGGCGCAATAACCCATGCGTATCTGAAATAACGCCGATACTTCGCATTTCTTCCTCCCCCGGCGCCGGCGACCGGCGTAAAGCGAAAGCCTCGCGAGGCGGGTCCTTCGATGGCTCCGATCAGGGAGCCCCCCATCGCGAGCATGCGGCTATCAAAACGCCCAATGCGGCGAACGAGAACCGAGTGCGCGTCGCATCATCGCCGCCGTTCCGCGTCACCTCGCGATGAGGAGGCGCGATCATCCAGGCCACTGCGACGGCGCGATGCCTTTTGGATATTCTTTCGACTTTGATCAAAATGCAAATCATTTGCATGCGTGCGTAACGAGCCGGTTCTTCTCAGGCATTGCGCGCGGCCAACAAATTGAAGGCTCAACGCCCTGAATTCATTCGAACTTCGAGACCTTTATGACCTCGGCCCACTTGGCTGTCGGGCTTCGCTCGATTGAACGAGCCCAATTTTTTCAACGACCGAATGTCCATTTTGATCATCCCGTAACAGTGTGATCGCTGACGGGGCGAGATCCGGAACCGGCCGGCCTGCCTCGAGCGACCTTCAGTGATGCGGCCGGGACAAGAATGGGTGCCCATCGAAATCACGATGGGAAAGCCACGAAGCGGCATGATCGCCTTTCGATTTGTCGTCGCCGAAACCAGCGGCCACGAATTGCATGAACAAGGCCGCGGAATGCTGAACGGATGTCGATGCCGTGGAGGCGGGCGGATCGGTCACCGCGATGGTCGTAGAGGACGAGGTCGCGGCCTCTCCCGTGGTCACGTCGCTCGCCGACACCGTCAAATTCGAAACTGGATGGCTCGAGCCGGTGTAATGGGACGTCAAGGTCAGCCCAGTGAGCGGCGTCCCCGCCGCCGAGCCGCCTTCGGTGACGACATAGGTGTAAATGTGCCCCTGCGATGAGCGCGAGACGCTGTCGGCGCTCGGCGCCGTGATCGTCTCGTAGCTTGGCACGCCCGTGATCTTCACCGAAACCCTGTCGTCGGAATCGACGGGCCTTACCGTGATCCCGAGCGGCACCGAAGCGCCGGCGTTCACGTTCAACGCGGTGTTCGCGATTGTCAGGATCGGCGCCTCGCTCGATCTGTCCTCCTCGACCGTAAGCGCTTGGCGGGCTTGCTGCGCCGCATTGCCCGCGAGGTCGGAGACATTGGCCGTGACCGTGTAGCTGCCGTCCGCGAGAGCGGCGGCTTGCGTCGAGGTTACGTTCACCGACCAGGCATTGTTCTGATCGGTCGTGGTGTAGATGTCCACCGCCGACTGTGCGCTGTTGAGCATCGCGATGGTGACTGTCCGGCCATTCTCCGCCCCGGCCGTCGTGCCGCTGATCGGAAAGCCCGAAGTGGCGGTGCTGCTCGTAATGACATTGTTGCTCGCGATCGTGTTGATCGCGATTGTCGGAGCCGTCGTATCGATCTGCAAGGTGCCCGTGGGATTGTAATTGGCGGCGCCAGTCACATTCGCGTTGTTCGAAGCCGCATCCTGAATGGTCCCGCCATTGAGTGAGAGCGACGTCACGGTGAGATCAGGCGTGTTCTGCCCCGCCGATACCGTGTAGATGAAGGTCAAGGCGCCTATTCCCGAGTCACCCGTGAAACTCGCGCTCCCGCCGTCGTTGAGAGCGAGGGTGGGCGAGCCCGTCACGGTGACGGCCTCGCTGAAGCTGACCGTCAGCGTCACCATCTTTCCGGCATCGAGGTCGCCATTGCCGCCTGAATCGATGCCCGTTCCGGACGCCACGATCGAAACCACCGTCGCGGCGGCAGGAGGAGGAGGCGGCGAATTCGGTGGGGGTGGTGACGTAAGCGCGTTGTGAACCGCGAAAACTTGTTGCAGCGCCGGGTCGGTAACGAGGGCGGTATCCCCGCTCTGCACGCCCCAGCTATAGGCGTAGTCGAAGACGGGTGTCGGAATGACCGTGCCCCAAGTTGTGAGAATCTGTTGTTCCTGTGCGGCGGTCGGTAAGATGTAGGTCGTGTATTGGCCCCCGCCGAAGGCTTGATAAATCGGCACGATCTGCTGCTGCGGTATCCCGGCGGCCTCCGCCACGCTCACGTCGAGTGGGATTATGCTGTAGTCGAGGTTGTTTTTGACGTTGGTCTGCACCGGATACGGATCCAGCCCGAAGAGATCAATATCGGTGTTGGCCGGCGTATAGGAGAAGACCGGCTGATATTCGGTTCCGAGATTCTGCTCGACCATGAAGGTCTTCACGCCTGGCAAGGTCGCGTGAATGTAATCGGCCTCCGCCTTGAGGTTGGCTGCTGGCGCGCTCGACGGATCGGGTTCGTCGGCGAGATAAATGCCGAAGAGGTTCGTGGCGCCGATGTAGGAATTGACCGCGGCCTTGAAGGCGTCGGTCACCCCGCCTGTCATTCCGAACCAGGCAAGTGCCTCGACACCGGCCGGCAAGTAAGGCAGATCGTCTGCGTAGCTAATGTCAGCGAGGTTGAAGCCGACAGCTCCTGGCGCGTAGGTGTCGTTGACGATATTGGCGCCGGGTGCGTAGTGCACCGAGGTGATCGGATCGGCCATGCGTTTCCCCGGATCTAGGGTTTTGTCAAAAACGTCGACAACCCCTGCCCAACCCGTCGACATCAACTGAGGCCGAGTTACGCATGCACACGGCCAGCGAATCTATGTGATTTCGATGATTCTACTTCCTTGCATTTGGCAACGCAATGCATTTGTCACGAAATATTCATCGTCCCGACGTAGCATATTCATCATCGCCACTTCGATTGGCTAAATTTGAAATTCGCCATCATTGCTTGACGGCGTGGAACCGCGCCGGCCCCAGAACGTTCACCGGCTTGGGCCAGGCGGGGATTCCATGTTCAGATTCGCAATCATCTTTCTCATCATCTCGCTCGTCGCCGGGGCGGTCGGCATGACCAATGTCTCCATCCTGGCGAAGCGCATTTCGTTCATTTTCTTCGGTCTCTTTTTCCTCGGCTTTCTCGCTCTTCTCGGCTTCGCCTATCTTCTCGGCACTGCCTTCAACGCGGGCCAGCAATCGCTGCTGCTCGCCGCCATGCTGGCGTAAGGCCGCACTCGCTTCGGCAGCCGAGAGGGGTGCGCCCGGCAGGCCAATTCTCGTCTGCAACATTCATTGACGCGGTGCTCGAGAGCGCATGCTTTGCGCCGCACGCAAGGCCAATCCGAACCGCCGAGAGAGTGGACGCGGATGAAGCGCTCCGCATCGGCTCGATTGATCGCCTCGTGAAAGCGGATGCTTTTTAGTCACGCGCTCTCGCTCGCTGAACGGATATGCGAAAACGCTCCCGTGGCCCTGGCCGCCGCGAAGGATGCGAACCGTTCCTGGAAAAGCGCAAGCCGCGGTTCCTCGGACGCTGAGCTTTCAGCGCGCGGCTCCCCGACATTCACGTAAGCTCCCGCGCCGATGTCGTTTGCATCGAACCGGCCCAAGGAGTGCCGAACCAGATGACAACACATTCGGCGTGCGCTAGGCGCGCTCGGGGTCGGCGGGTAAGCCTCACTTCACCGTGATCGTGATCTTCCTCGAGATGAGAAGCGGGCTGAAGGGGTAGTGCTTGGCGTCACCCAAGACGAGCTGAAGCGTGTGCTTTCCCGGCGTCAGCTCGAGGCGGGTCTCTGTCTGGCCGGCGCCGAAATGAAGATGGCTCTTGTCCTGCGGGATCGGCTCGTTGGCATCGAGCGGCTCGTTCACATCGATGAAAAGATGATGATGGCCGCTGTTCGGGAAAGCGTCTCCCGCATGCGTGACGCCCATGTTGCGCAGGCCGAAGCGGCACCAGAACGGGCCCTTGAGCACCGCCCCGTCGAGCGGCCAGATGAAGTAGAGGGCGGCGTCCTTCGCCGCCGGCGTTCCCTGCGCCAAGGCGACGAATGACACCGACAATGATGATGCGATGAATAGCACCGCCGAAAGCATCAGGAGCCGAATGAGCCTCATGGCGCCACCTCCCGCACTCCAAACTTAAATCATCCGCGAACTCAATATTCCATCCCAGCGTGCACTAAGGCGACAGGGCCACGCGAAAGCCATGCGTCGGATAGCGCACACCCGTGTCGTAATGGTCGCGGTTGGCCGGCCGGACATAGCTCGCATCATTCTTCCAGGAGCCGGATCGGATGACGTGCGAGACGCAATCGCCGTCCAGCCAGGGCGAACCGTCGGCCGGGGCGCCCTGATAATTTCGATGCCAGCAATCCTCGACCCACTGATCGACCCCGCCCCCCATGTCGAAAAGCCCGAAGGGGTTGGGTTTGAAGCTGCCGACCTTGGCCGGCAACTCGGCCGCGGTTGAAGCGACCGCGACGCAATTCTTGCAATTCGCCATGCCGGGCTGGAGCTCGGCACCCCACCAATACTTCGTTTGCGTGCCGCCGCGAGCCGCATATTCCCACTCGGCCTCGCTCGGCAGACGGAAGGGCTTATGCGTCACCTCGGCGAGCCAAGCCAAATAGCGCTTGGCATCGTTCCAGCTCACATTCGTCACCGGCGCGTCCTCCTCACCCGTCGCGGTGAAGGCGCAGGCTTTCGCCGCCGCGCATTCGTTCCATTGCCGAACGGTGACGGGATATTTCGCCATGGCGAAAGGCTTGATCGTGACCTGATGGATCGGCTTTTCCGACAAATCCTCGTTGCTGCCCATGCCAAAGCTGCCGCCGTTGAGCCGCTGCATCTCCGGTTCCGTGACCGAAGGCGAGGCCGCTTGCGGCGAAGGCTGGGATGGCGCCGGCTGCGGCGAGGCTTGCGGCGGCACGGCTTGCGGCTGCGGTGCCGTTGCCGGGGGCGCGACGGTCACGATGGTCTCGGCCGGCTTCGCGGGCGCGAGCGATGCCTCGACGGGCGCCGAGGCCGGCTCGGCCACGAGATTGCGCCCCGGCAGCATCGTGTACCAGAGGCCGGCCGCGATCGCGAGAAGGACAATGCTCGCGAGCACCACGAAGGCGATCTCGCGCCGCTTCTGCGCCTTCATGAATGCTGCGGGATCGGGCAGCACCCGGTACACCCTCACCGGATCGGTGATGTTCTTGACTTGCTTGTCTCCGAGCGACTGATAGCCGCAAACGAGCTTGTGCTTGATCTGCTCGTAGACACCGCCCGAGATATACACTTGGCCGGGATTGGCGATTCCTTCGAGGCGCACGGCGACATTGACGCCGTCCCCGAACACGTCATTCGCATCGATGATCACGTCGCCGAGATTTACCCCGATCCGGTAGAGAATCGCCTGCTGCACCGGCAGCGAAGCATTGCGGCCGACCATGCTTTGCTGGATGACAATAGCGCAGCGGACCGCCTCGACCGGGCTGTCGAAGACCACGATGAATCCGTCGCCGGTCGTCTTCACCATTCGCCCCTGGTGCTCGGCGATCGTCGGCTCGACGAGCTCGCGCAAAATGCGCTTCACCCGCGCATGGGTGCCTTCCTCATCGATGTTCATCAGGCGGCTGTAGCCGGCGATATCCCCCGCCATGATTGCGGCGAGGCGCCGTGGCGTCGGATCTTGCGGAGACCCGCCGCCTTTGCGCGGATGAATTTGCCGAATTTCGCCGCGCATGGTCAGCGTCGCTCCCGGTCAATGCGAAACGCAAGCGAGACGTCACTCAAGGCGAAGCAGCGGCGGCTCGCGGCCGTCGCCGGAGCCGGCGCATGGCGGACGCGGAAAGGCCTTCCCGTGTCACGGCCGAATCAGCCGGCACAATGCGCCAATCGTCGGCGCACCGCTCTTCGAATGCCGTGCCTAAATTCGAAAACGATCATAGATAAAGCGGCTCGCAGGGGCAACATCATTACCTCCGGGAGAAGCAACTGTATCGTCTTCACCCGTGCGGATACTTCGATCGAGGTAGGAAATTTTTGCCGATTTTTTCACTTTCTCGCTCCTCTTGGATGCGAGCGAGCGCTTTCGCCCTCTGCAAAAGCGGAATGGAAACCGTCGCATCGAAAAATAGCACGGGCTTGAGCGCCCCGAGCTGTCGCCCTGGCGCTAGCCGGTCGCCGCCTCCCCCGATCGGGTGGAGTTTTCCCTTGAGGAAACATTAGCTATATTGATCCTCGCGGCGCCCGTAGCTCAGCTGGATAGAGCACCAGACTTCGAATCTGGGGGTCGGAGGTTCAAATCCTTTCGGGCGCGCCAAACGATCCGACTATGCCATGCGCTGGACGCTCGCTCGGGCGATGGCCGTCGGACCGGCACCTGCCGCGGCGCTGCATAAACCCGCGTGGAACATGCCGCGCCTGCCATCGGCCTCGAAGGCCTTGGAGCGGCCCGCATATCAAAGTCCGAGGTCGACCGAGGAGTACGAGCGGTGATGACGAAGAGCGGGCCGCGGAAAAGCCAGTCTCCTTCCGAGCTTATAGACGCGCGAATCAAGGAGCTGGGGGATTGGCGCGGCGAGAGGCTCGGCCGGCTCCGCGCCTTGATCAAGGAAGCCGATCCCGCAGTCGTCGAGGAATGGAAGTGGCGAGGGGTTCCGGTGTGGTCGCACGATGGCTTGATCTGCACGGGCGAGACTTACAAGAACGTCGTGAAGGCGACCTTCGCCAAAGGCGCGGCGCTGCGCGATCCTTCGCGCCTCTTCAACGCCAGCCTTGACGGGAACACGAGGCGCGCCATCGATTTCCGCGAGGGAGAGAAGATAGACGAAGAGGCGTTGAAGGCTCTCGTTCGAGCCGCCGTGACCTTAAACACGTCCAAGGCGAAAAGCCGCTGAACATACGCGGCGACGGCCTGCTGCTGGCTATGAGGTCGACTCATCGGATGGCGGCGGCGGTTCGTTCCCGGCCTCCTCGATGCTCGTGGCGATGCCTTCGTAGATCTGCGCTGCCTGGATCAACGTCGCTCGGGTGACGTCCCAGGAGGAGGCGGCGCGGCTGCGCAAGGTTGCAGCCTTCTCCCGATAGAACGCGGCCCTCGCCTTGGCGCTGCCGCGCGGATGACGCGGGCCTTCGGTCATGGCATCTCCCTGCCGAGCCAACGGGAACGGCGCGCGCAGGTTCCGGGGCGGCCGCCGATTTGTGCCGCGTGCCTTCGGCGGTCGAAAGAATCGCCCTTCGACGACTGGTTGGCATCGAATGCTTCCGGCGTCCGCCGATGCGAAAAGGAAAGATGGTCTGTCCCGTGGGGAGCCGCTCGCGACGGCGCCAGTCCCGCGAGCGCGGTGGGATCAGCCGCCCGGCGCGCCTTGGGTGTTGACGTAAAGCGAATAGAGGGACTGGCCCGCCGCCATGAATAGGCGGTTGCGCATCGGGCCGCCGAAGCACACATTGGCGCATCGCTCGGGCAGGCGAATGCGCCCGATGAGCTTGCCTTGCGGATTGTAGATGACGACGCCGTCGAGCTCGTCCGAGCCCATGCCCCAGCCACACCAGAGATTGCCGTCGACATCGCAACGGAAGCCGTCGGGCGTGCCCGGCCCCGCATCGATGAAGACTTGCCGATTGACGAGCCTTTTTCCGTCGGCGACGTCGAATGAAAGGATGAGGCGGTTCGGCGTCGCGCGCGATTCGACGAGGTAGAGCTTCGTCTCGTCGGGCGAGAAGGCAAGCCCGTTCGGGCCTCGGATATCGGTCGCGACCGCCGTCGCTTCTCCGGTCACGCCGTCGATGCGATAGACGTTCTGCGGCAGCTCCTGCTCTTGGCGACGGCCTTCGTAATTGCCGAGAAGCCCGAAGGGCGGATCCGTGAACCAGATCGAATTGTCCGATTTCACGACCACGTCATTCGGCGAATTGAGACGCTTGCCTTGGTAGCGGTCGATGAGCACCGTGATCGAGCCGTCATATTCGGTGCGCGTCACGCGCCGCCCACCATGCTCGCACGTGATGAGCCGCCCCTGCCGGTCGCGCGTATTGCCATTGGCGAATCCTGAGGGCTTGCGGAAGACGCTCACGGCTCCCGTCTCCTCCTCCCATCTCAGGATGCGGTTGTTCGGGATGTCGCTCCAAAGGAGATGACGCCCGTCGCCGAACCAGACCGGCCCTTCTCCCCAGCGTGTGCCGCTCGCGAGCCGCTCGATCGCCGCGCTGAAAATGCGGTACGGCGCGAAGGACGAATCGAGGATCTCGATCGAAGCGTCCGGATAGCGCAGGCTCGGCTGCCACATGCCGCGTTCCTCTCCGTTCAATGAATGTCTCGCGCCGTGAGCCGCGAAGATTGCGGTGACTTCGTAACGCAAGCCCCGCAAAGGCTCAATGCTCGCTCGCCGCACCTCGGATGCGCCAATTAGCGTGAGCTTGGCTTTTGCACCTCGCCTCGTGTCCGCCGCTCGCCGATTGGACCGAAGTGCCCCCGGCGCCCCCACCCCGTTCCAATCTCCGACGAAACTGGAATATGCTGCCGCGAAGCTCGGGCGATCCCCTCGCCCGAGGACCCAAGAGATTCCGTCCCCGCCGACCGAAGAGGCCTCCTATGCCCCAGAAACCCACGGCGAAGGGCGCCCCGCCATCGAAGCCGCTTCCCGATCGGCGCGCCGTCCTGAAGACAGGCGCGGCGCTCAGCGCTTTTGTCGGTGGTGCCTCGGTGCCGAGCCTCGCCCTGGCGCAAACCGCCGGCGGCCTGCCGCTCGCCGTGCCCGAGTGGATGAAGGAGCAAGGCCGGCCGATCCTGAGCGCGCCTTACGGCATGCCGTCACCCTTCGAGAAGGATGTCGTGCGACGCCAGCGCGAGACCCGCGTCACCGACACCGCCGCGACGAGCTTTTCGCCCCTGCAGAATTCCTTTGGCATCATCACGCCCAACGGCCTGTGCTTCGAGCGCCATCACGCCGGCGTGCCCACCATCGATCCGGACCGGCATCGCCTCCTCGTCCATGGCCTCGTAGAGCGGCCGCTCGTCTTCACCATGGACGATCTCATGCGCTTTCCTTCCGTGTCGCGCATCGCCTTTCTCGAATGCTCCGGCAACACGCCGAATTGGAAAAACGTCAACCCGGATTTCGGCGTGCAGCAGACGCATGGGCTCTTGATGTGCTGCGAATGGACGGGCGTGCTCTTGTCGACCCTGCTCGACGAGGTCGGCATCGGCCCGCAGGCCCAATGGGTGCTCGCCGAAGGGGCGGACGCGGCGGCGATGACGCGTAGCATCCCGATGGCGAAGGTGCTCGATGATGCCATGATCGTCTATGGGCAGAACGGCGAGCGCCTGCGGCCCGAGCAAGGATATCCGCTGCGCCTTCTGTTGCCGGGCTATGAAGGCAACATGAACATCAAATGGCTGCGCCGGTTGAAGCTCGGCGACCAGCCCTTCGAGACGCGCGAGGAAACCTCGAAATACACCGACCTCATGCCCGGCGGAAAAGCCCGCCAATTCACTTTCATCATGGAAGCGAAGTCCGTGATCACCCGTCCGTCGGGTGGGCAAAGAATGAGCGGCGGCCCGGGGTTCTACGAGATCAGCGGGCTCGCCTGGTCCGGACACGGCCGCATCGATCGGGTCGAGGTGTCGACCGATGGCGGGCTGAGCTGGCATGACGCCGAGTTGCAGGAGCCGGTTCTCGCGAAGGCGGTCGTGCGTTTTCGTGCGCCTTGGCGCTGGGACGGCACGGCCGCTTTGTTGCAAAGCCGCGCCATCGACGAGACCGGCTATGTTCAGCCGCGCCATGGCGAGCTTGTCGACGTGCGCGGCGTGAACTCCTTCTACCATTACAACGCCATTCAGACCTGGCGTGTGAACCCCGACGGCAAGGTGGCGCTCCATGTCGCGTAGCGCGCTTTTCATCGCCCTCCTGATCCTTGTCGCGCCCGGCGCCGAGATGACCGCGCAAGCGGCCGAGCGTCTCGGCATCGGTCACACGATCGCCCCGCAAGACTTCGCCGCCTGGGACATCGACGTGCGCGGCGACGGCGCGGGCTTGCCGGGTGGCCGGGGAAGCGTGGCGCAGGGGCGCGAAGTCTTCGCGCAAGTCTGCGCCGCGTGCCATGGCGAGAAAGGCGAGGGCAAGGCCGTCCCGGGCGCGGTCGGCGGGTTCGACCGGCTCGTCGGCGGCCTCGGCACGCTCGATAAGGGCTCCCCGACGCAGACGGTTGGCAGCTACTGGCCGTACGCGACGACGCTTTTCGATTATGTGCGCCGCGCCATGCCTTTCAGCGCACCGCAATCCCTCACCAATGATCAGGTCTACGCGGTCTCGGCCTATGTTCTCTATATGAACAACATTCTTCCCGAGGATGCGGTGCTCGATGCCAAGAGCCTGCCGCAAGTAAAGATGCCGAACCAAGACGGCTTCATCACGCAGGATCCGCGCCCCGATGTTAAGAGCAAACCATAGCGGAGCCGCGGCGAGCTTGATTGGGGGCGCGAACCTTGGGCCGCCGTTCCGCGGATCGGAGCGAGCACGCTCGAGGCTATGGCGGGACGGCGCCACCGCTCACGCCGACCGTCGCTCCGGAAAAATCATGCGCTTGCGGGCGTCCCGTGTTGGACGCGCAGCCTGCGAGGGAAGCGGCGAGCCATAACATCAACCACAGTCTCATTCGTCGCGTCCCGTGTTCTTGCGCGTTTCGCGCAAGGCGAAAACGTCCTGCGCGAGCCGCGAAATGGTCGAAGCCCCTTGCCTTCAATCATCCGATGATGGGCCAAAATTGGGCGGAGACGGAGCCGACGCTGCTCCCCCATTTCTCCTCGGGATGATATGAGGCGACGCTTCAGGGGAGAAACCCCATGGCTCATTTCATGGCCGCTCTGCTGAGATCACCGCTGACGAGATATGTATCGGCGTCCTCAGCGTCTGGGCGTTGATCTTCGTGGTGGGATATTTCCGCCGTTGCCGCACGCCCGGCCATCCCCTGCTCAAGGTCCTCCTGGGCATAGTGTCGATGTATATCGCAACGCGCATCCATCGCCTCGTCACGATGGCGCGAACATCTGAAACGAGTCCACTCTCATCGTCCTCCCAGCTCGGATGATTCCTCCCGAAACCACGCTCGCCGGAGGCGCCGCGCCTTGCGCCCCAAGCGGAACTTGGGTCCCGGTGAAGCGTTTCCTGTCACGACGCGTCGGCGACACTCGATCGACAGGCAATATCATGGCAAGAATAGCGGAATTCGGCGTCATCCCGGTCTTTCGCGACCGTGATGGGCGTCTCGCGGTCCAGCCGCAAATGATCTTCCCTTCCGAAGAAGATGCTCAGCGCGCGGCGCAAATATTCGCGGAAGTGCTGGGCGGGGCAGTCGCCTTCTCGAGGGTGGCGGACCGGGAAGCAGGCGTCATGGAGGATGGCGTCATCATCGGCAAATATGGCGCACTGACCGCCGAGAGACGGCCGGCTTCGAAAGCGGCCTAAGCCGAATTGCGCTGCGGCCTTGCTTTTGGGCTGTGGCGCCGGGTAGCGCAGGGGTTCTAGGCGCAGCCCAGCTCGCGCGTCCTCTTTGTATGAAGGCGGGCGCGGCTCTGGTCGAGTTTCTTCGTTGTGAACATTCTTAGCTCATGCTATAAGAATCTCACCACAGCAGGAAACCCGAAACCATCTTGAAACGCATGACGGTCAAGACCCCACCACCTACCGTCAGCGAGCTTGCGCCGCTCATCGACACTGACGCTCAAGTCGAAAGCTTCCGCCAGGCTCGCGAAGCGCGGCGCTTAGAGCTGGTCGAGGATTATATCGAGCTCATCGCCGATCTGATCGGCCAAGGAGGGGAAGCGCGCCAGGTCGACATCGCGGCCCGTCTCGGTGTCGCGCAGCCGACCGTCGCCAAGATGCTCAAGCGCCTCGTCGAGGAGGGCCTCATTTCGCAAAGGCCTTATCGCGGCGTCTTCCTCACCCAGCTCGGCCGTGACCTCGCCGACCGAAGTCGCGCGCGACACCAATTGGTCGAGACTTTCCTGCGCGCGCTCGGGGTCGATTGCGATATCGCCCGACGAGACGCGGAAGGCATCGAGCACCATGTGAGCGCGGCGACCTTGAGCGCCTTTGCGAATTTCATCGCCCGGCAAGGCAAGGGCTGAGCGGGACGGCAAGCTTCGCCTTGGGAATGATCCTCGTTTTTCAGATCGTGCTCGCGGGCGATGCGCAAGGGCCCTTCTGAAGCTTTTCGGCTTGCCGTTGAGCCGGATCTCGCCGCCCACGATTCTCGTGTTTGCAAGCACCGCCGAGCCAGGGGTCGAACGCCACGAAACATCCTTAGCCGACGCTTGCGATCACGAAGCGATCGACGATAGGAGCCTCCAAACACGCTGGACTCCACGGCTGCGCGGGCGCAAATTTTAAAATTGCGAGCGACGAACCCTGGAGGGTGCCATGGAACGCTTCATCGCGCGCGAAAATCTCCGGCGATACCGCGCGAGGCTACAGAGCGAAAATAATCCCGAAATGCGCGAAACGCTTTGCAAGCTGATCGCCGATGAAGAAGCCAAGTTGGAGGCCGCCGAAAGGGAGGCGCGGACAAAAAAGCCCGGTCGATCCTCCTCTTTCTGATTCCGAACCATAGGGCCGCCGCCTCATCCGTCGCCGGCGCGGCGCCATGGTCTGGGTTCAAAAGGCATAGCCTTGCTTCCATCCCTCATTTCGCTTGCGTCGTCCTAGCTGTGTCGAGCCGGCAAACCGCGACACGTTCAGTTTGGCCAGCTCCAGTCGGCGATCGCCGGCATGTCCTTGCCGTGGCGGCGGACATATTCGCGATGCTCGATCAACCTGTCCGAGAAAAGCTTTCTGACATGGGCGGCCGCCGATCCGAGGGACGCTACGCGATCGATGACATTCATGGCGAGGTGAAAACGATCGAGGCGGTTGAGCACCACCATGTCGAAAGGCGTGGTCGTCGTTCCTTCCTCCATATAGCCGTGCACATGGAGGTTTTGGTGATTGGCTCGCTTATACGTCAGCCGATGAATGAGTTGCGGATAGCCGTGAAACGCGAAAATCACGGGCTTGTTCGCGGTGAAGAGCCCATCGAAGGCTTCATCGCCGAGACCATGCGGATGTTGCTCCTTGCTTTGCAGAGCCATGAGGTCGACCACGTTGACCATGCGAATCTTCAAAGCGGGCAGGTGCTCGCGCAAGAGGCTGATCGCCGCAAGCGCCTCGAGCGTCGGAACATCACCGGCGCAGGCCATCACCACATCCGGGTCGCGGCCGCTGTCGTTGGAAGCGAAATCCCAAATGCCGATGCCGTCGGCGCAATGGGAGATCGCCTCGTCCATCGTCAGCCATTGCGGGGCAGGCTGCTTGCCGGCCACGATGACGTTGATGCGATCGTAGGTGCGAAGGCAATGGTCCGTCACGCAAAGCAACGTATTCGCGTCGGGCGGCAGATAGATGCGCGCGATATCGGCCTTCTTGTTGGCCACGTGATCGATGAATCCGGGATCCTGATGACTGAAGCCGTTGTGGTCTTGCCGCCAGACATGCGAGGTGAGGAGATAGTTGAGCGAGGCGATCGGCCGCCGCCACGAAAGGCCCCGTGAGACCTTGAGCCACTTGGCGTGCTGATTGACCATCGAATCGACGATGTGGCTAAACGCCTCGTAACAGGAAAAGAATCCGTGCCGCCCGGTCAGGAGGTAGCCTTCGAGCCACCCTTGGCAAAGATGCTCGCTCAACACCTCCATCACGCGCCCGTCGCGCGAGAGATGGACATCTTCCGGGAGGATCTCTTCCATCCATACGCGGTCGGTCGCTTCGAAAACGGCGTCGAGCCTGTTGGATGACGTTTCGTCCGGCCCCATGAGCCTGAAGTTGTCCCGGTTGAGGCGAATGACGTCGCGCAGATACTCCCCCATGAGCCGCGTCGCTTCCGCGTTCACCTTGCCTGGAGAGGCCACGACAGTCGCATGCTCCCGAAAGTCCGGCAGTCGCAGCTCGCGCTTAAGCGCGCCGCCGTTGGCGTGCGGATTTGAACCCATGCGCCTTGAGCCTCGAGGGGCAAGCTCTTGCAGCTCCGGCACGAGCGCGCCTCCTTCGTCGAAAAGCTCGTCGGGTTGGTAGCTGCGCATCCAGGATTCGAGCGCTGCAACGTGGGTGGGCTTCTCGCGGAAATCGGCGAGCGGAACCTGGTGGGATCGCCAGAAGCCTTCGGTCTTGAGCCCGTCCACTTCCTTGGGCCCCGTCCATCCCTTCGGGCTTCTCAGCACGATCATGGGCCAGCGCGGGTACCCGACGTCCGAGCTGCGGTTTCGCGCCGATCGCTTGATCGCGCGGATATCGCCCAGCACGCTGTCGAGCACCGACGCCATCTGCCGATGCATCGAGGCGGGCTCATGACCTTCGACGAAGAACGGATCGTAGCCCAGGCCGGTGAAGAAATGCCTCAGCTTTTCATCGCCGAGCCGTCCGAGGATGGTGGGGTTGGCGATCTTGTAGCCGTTGAGGTGCAAGATCGGCAGAACGGCTCCGTCCCGGCGCGGGTTGAGAAATGTGTTCGAATGCCAGGATGCAGCGAGTGCTCCGGTCTCGGCCTCTCCATCCCCGATGACGCAAGCGACGATCAGATCGGGGTTGTCGAAGGCCGCGCCGAACGCGTGGAGCAGCGCATAGCCGAGCTCGCCGCCCTCGTGAATGGAGCCGGGCGTTTCGGGAGAGGCGTGGCTCGGAATTCCGCCGGGAAAGGAGAATTGCCGAAACAGGCGCTGCATCCCTTCTTCGTCGCGGCCGACATCGGGATAGATCTCCGAATAGCTGCCCTCGAGATAAGTATTGGCCACCACGCCCGGCCCGCCATGCCCGGGGCCGCAGATGAAGATCATGTCGAGATCGTCCCGGCGGATGAGGCGGTTAAGATGGGCGTAGATGAAATTGAGGCCGGGCGTCGTTCCCCAATGGCCGAGCAGGCGAGGCTTGATGTGCTCAAGCCGAAGGGGCTCGCGCAGCAGCGGGTTGGCCATGAGGTAGATCTGCCCGACGGAAAGATAATTGGCCGCGCGCCAATAGGCGTCGATCAGCCTCAGCTCTCGCTGGGGAAGCGCGGTTCCGACTTCCGCCTCATCCGCGTGTCGAATGCTCATCTGGTTCTCCATGCACAAGCAACGATGAAGTCGACCCGCGCTGCAGAGGGGCGCGCTGAACAAGCTACCGGGCGACGACGGCTCAACTCGCCTGCGAGGCCACGCAGCAGAATCGCATCAGGGCCAAGGCGAAAAATACCGATCCGATTGCGGCGACCCCGCAAGCTCCTTCCATACCACGCCGAATCAGCGCTCCGATAAAGGATGGCCTGTGCAAATGAGACGAAATGTGTCGATAGTGACACGGACATGACTTCGCGCAGCAACGTCGGCATCCTCTCGAGCGGCGTGTCGCTGCCAGACGCGGAGCTCGGTCAGCTTCGCTGCGCATATTCGCCCCCGGTGGCCGGCGGGTTTTGATACAGCTCAAGAAATGCCCGCTCGGTGCTCGTTTGACGCCTCGTTAGTTGCGCGGACAATAGAACGGCGAGCGCCTTTAAGTAGATCTACCTAAGGGGTGTCCCTTAAGGCGTGAAGCGGAATTTCGCGCCGGGAAGGATCTCGATAGCGTCGAGTCACATCGCAATCGAGGGTTTCCCATGTTCATCCAAAGCGCGACAGCCATCCGGCGAAGTGCCCAGGCGATCGGGCTCGCAGGCAGCGCACGAAGCGCCCCGCTGTTCGCCGATTGCCCCGAGCTCATCGGCGCCAGCATGAGCTACGGACGGGATGAGGAGATCTACGGCGAAGGCGAGGAAGCTGAATTCGTCTATCTCGTAGTCGCGGGGGCGGTGCGCACCTACAAGCTGCTTTCCGACGGGCGTCGGCAAATCGGAGCCTTTCATCTCGAAGGCGATCTCTTCGGCTTCGAGTTCGGGCAGCTTGCACCGGCTGAGCGCCGAGGCGATCTCGGAGACGACCGTGCTCATTTTCAAGCGCCGCACTCTCGAGGCCGTCGCGGCGCGCAATCTGGAGGTGGCTCGCAAGCTCTGGGGGCTCACGGCGCGCAGCCTCGATCATGCCGAGCAGCACATGCTCTTGCTGGGGCGCAAGACGGCAACCGAGCGCGTCGCATCCTTCCTCTTGGAGATGCAGGAACGCACGCAAGGAAGCGCGTCGATCAACCTGCCGATGACCCGTCGCGACATCGGCGATTATCTCGGGCTTGCCTTGGAGACCGTGTCGCGAGCCCTATCCCAGCTCAAGGGGGAGGGCACGGTCGAGCTCCCGGACGCGCGCCATATCAGGGTGCAGCGGCGCTCCAAGCTCCAAAGTCTCGCCGACGAAGGACATCTGCCGTGATGCACCGGCGGCCATCTTTTGCAGATCGCGTCGCTTTCACCTGAGACAAGCCAAGCCCGATATCGGCGCGAAAACCTAAGGAAACGATCAGGAGATTGTCATGCAGGACATTAGCGAACGGCTTTCCCCGTCAAAGCACGGTCACCGATCTCGTGGCCTTGTGGGCTTCGCGGATTTGATGGTGCACCTTGATGACACGAGCGAGGACGAGGTGCGCATAGCCCATGCGGAGGCGATCGCCACGATGAGCGAAGCCCATCTCACGGGCATTTATACGAACCTCCTGCCCGATTACGGAATGATATCGGCAGGCGACGCCACGGGGGCTGCCGTCGGCGCGTTGGTTCAGGTGGAAGAGCAGGCGCGTCTCCAAGGTGCCGAGGCCTCGAGCCGTTTCGATGATCGCTTTTCGCGCCTGCCGATGGCCAATGAGTTGCGCCGCATCGACGCGAGCCCCGGCGAGATGGTGCGGCGGATCGTAGCGGAGGCTCGATGCAGCGACCTGTTCGTCGCGACCTGCCCTTATCGCGACGATGCTGATTCCGGCTGGGACGAGGTTCTCGAGGCCGTGCTCTTCGAGGGTGGACATTCGGTATATTTCCTGCCGCCGGGCGCAAAGCCGCGCGCGCAATTGAACCGCGTGCTCCTCGCCTGGGCCGACACGCGCCAAGCCGCACGCGCGGTGGCGGAAGCTCTGCCTTTTCTGCGCGCCTCGTCCGATGTCGAGCTCGTCATCGTCGAACCGGAGTGCGAGATGCAGGCCGAAGGCTACGCAGCCGCCGATATCGCGGCCCATCTCGACAGGCACGGCACCAATGTCGCGATCCGAGCGGTCGAGCAGGGCAAGCAGAGCGTCGGCGAAGCCCTTCTCGAGCAAGCCCTCGAACGCAGCGCCGATCTTATTGTGATGGGTGCCTATGGGCATTCGCGTTGGCGCGAATGGATCATGGGCGGCACGACGCGCGAGATGCTTCAGGCCTCCCCCGTGCCGCTGCTCATGGCGCATTGAGGAAAGAGAGGGAGGGTGACATGCAAGCTCAGCTTCTGCCAGTCTTTCTGCTCACAATGCCGTTAGCCTTGTGCTTTCTGTGCCTTTCGGAGGTGACACGGACGAGCGTGCGCTTGCCCCGCGCGTTCGTTGGCGACGCGCTCGCGACAATGGCGGGACCGTCGAGAGGAGCACCGCCTCGTCCGGCCGCGCAAATCCGCCGCGAAGCGTGCTTATGAAAAGCTTGGCGTTTGATGGGTGAGCAAGGTTGGGCCTCCACCGATGGCGACCCTGCTGCTCGGATGCTGATCGTTGCAGGCGCTCAATAGATGCGGGAGAAGAAACCCATGATGAGCTCCGGTAAGCCATCGGCACCTCGCCCATCGCTAGAGCTCGTGGCCACCATGGTACGCATCTGGGCGGTGGGCTTCGTTGTTGCGGCCAAGGGCACGGCGTGGTTGGCGCGCAAGATATTTTATCCGCGATCCTCCGGACGATGAGCTCGCGGCGATGTGCTCGCGGCGGTTCGGCCACGAGCCGATGATCCATTCGCCGGGCGCTGGCCGGTCACGCCTGATGTAACTCCGTCACCTTGAACGGGATCGGCTCTCCACCATGCTCTCGGATGGAGACGTACTCGCCTTGGAGAAAGCGGTGAGTGTTCAAATGATAGCCTTCCTCTTCGGCATCGTCGCCGAGGCGATCGCCATAGTCGATCGTCCATGTGGCGCCCCCTGATCCGCCGGGCCGATGCGTGAGCAGGCCGAAGCGGTCGGGCTCCCCGGCCCAGAAGCGGCGAACCTCACAACGTCCGCGCTCCGCGCGCCATGCCTTGGCGTCGAGATGCCCCTGCGCGTCAAGCGGTGCAACGATATCATAGCCATGGGCAGCGCTACCTTGGGGGTATTCCCGGGTGCGCGCGAGATGAAGAGTTATGCGTTGCAGCAAGGGATCCTCCTGTCGACGGTGGGCATCAGATGTCACGGGCCCATATTGAAACCGTCGCGGGAGCGCCTCTTTGACCGGGATCAAAAGCGCGCCAAGCTTCGCGCGTAGGCATCTCTTGCCGAGATTCGGAGTGCCCGATGCGCGCCATGGTTCTTCACGCTCCGCGAAGCACGCTGAAGCTCGAGGAGCTTGCCGACCCTTCTCCGCAGGCTGGTGAGATCCGCGTGCGGGTCGAAGCTTGTGCTGTCTGCCGGACGGATCTTCATGTCCTCGACGGGGAGCTTCCAAATCCCAAGCTGCCGATCATCCCCGGCCACGAGATCGTCGGCAGGATCGATGGCCTGGGCATCGGCGTGAGCGCGCACGAGCTCGGCGCGCGGGTCGGCATTCCGTGGCTCGGCCATACCTGCGGTCATTGCCGCTATTGCACCGCGGGACGTGAAAATCTCTGCGATGAGCCGCTGTTCACCGGCTACACCCGCGATGGTGGCTTCGCCACTCACGTCGTCGCGGACGCCAAATTTGCCTTCAGCCTTGCGGGTTTCAGCGACCCGGTCGCCACGGCACCGCTGATGTGCGCCGGCCTCATCGGCTGGCGATCGCTCAAGGCCGCGGGTCCCGCGACCTCGATCGGCATCTACGGGTTCGGGGCCGCAGCTCATATCATTGCGCAGGTTTGTCGGTGGCAAGGACGCAAGGTCTTCGGTTTCGTGCGCGACGGCGACGATCGGGCTCGCGATTTTGCTCTTTCGTTGGGAGCCTTCTGGGCCGGCTATTCAAGCCACCCGCCTCCCGAGCCGCTCGACGCGGCGATCATCTTCGCCCCGGCGGGTGAGCTCTTGCCCATGGCGCTTCGGGCAGTGCGCAAAGGGGGGCGTGTCGTCTGCGGCGGCATCCACATGAGCGACATCCCAAGCTTCCCCTACAGCATTTTGTGGGAGGAGAGGCAGATCGTTTCCATCGCCAATCTCACGCGCCTTGACGCGCAGGAATTCTTGCTCGTCGCGCCAGCGGCGAATGTCAGGACGACGACGGTTCTCTACGCGCTCGAACACGCTAATCAAGCGCTTTCCGATCTTCGCGAGGGCCGTCTGCAAGGCGCCGCGGTGCTCTGCCCGTGACTAATGTGTTCGTCGCAATCAGCATGCGCCATCCCGACGATTGTCTGCCGCTCAATTCTCCGGGACGGGACGTGCCCCAACTTCATGGCGCACGCACACCGTGTCGCCGATGACGGAGACCTTATTGAACCCTAGCTCCTTGGCGATGCGAAGCATGGCCTCGTTGTCGCAGAGGATGTAACCCTCGACCGCCTTCAATCCTCTTCGCCGGGCCTCGCTAAGAATTTCCTGCATGAGCCGGTAACCGAGGCCGTGGCCTTTATGGTCCGGCCGGACCATGATGTCGTATTCCGCGACGCCGGGCTCGCCCCTTTCATCGATCATGTGAACGATACCCATGATCCTTCCACGGATAGCGGTCGATTCGGCCACCAATGTCGTTTCGCGCGCGGGGTCGATCCTAACCAGGCGCGCGGCCACCACGTGCGGGAAGTCATTGACCGCTGCAAAACAGCGAAATCTCACGTCCTCCGGCGACGCCATCGCCATCATATCGATTATGGCCGCCTCATCGTCACGGCGCACAGGCCGGATGAGCAACCGCTCGCCTTGCGAGATGGCGATCTCATGTTCGGGCAGCTCGATCATTCCGCTTCTCCAATGGTCGACAGCCTCTCGCCGAAATCAGTCGCGGTTCGACATCCAGTCGATAACCGTCTTTGACTGCATCTCACCCGCCCTCCTCGGTCGGGCTTTGATCCAGCTCAAAAGGCCGCGACGCGATCGCTTTAAGATGAGGTTCTCGGGAGAGATGTCATGGACAACGAGGCCATCGAAGCCAAGCTGAAGGAAATGGCGCTTGAGCTTCGTTCGGTCGTACGCATGGGGGATAATGATGGTTGGCGTCTTTTGGTTGGAAACGGCGCGATCATCAACAACTTCGACGATGGGCGCCTGATCATCCACGGTCCTGGAGCATCCGCCTTGAGGCTCGTTTTGTCGAAGCTCCCCAAACCCTCGACGGCACGTCAGCTCCACATCCCCCCGCCGGGCCAGCGCTCTTGAGCACCGCACTCCGCTGAGCAGGCTAATCGGGGAAGCTAAGCAAGCAAAATTCATTTTCCTTAACACAAGCGAAATCGACAGGCATGGCTGGTGACCTGGCTGATGCGGTCGAAATGAAGGTTCTTCAACGCGAGGCCTTCGGCAGGAGCTCCTTGAGGCGATTGAGGAAGGGGAGCTGGCTCGCAAGGATTTTGACGCGCGCGCACGGCAGCGAAAACCATGCCGCGCGATCGATCTCGGGGAAGTGTTGGATCTTTCCGCTCTTGGGGGGCCATTCGAGCGCGAAGCTGTCGCTCTTCACATTCTCGACGTCGATATCCCCCTCGAGGGCGAAGGCCTCGACCCATTTGCCGCCGCGCTGGCGGACGCGTCCGAGAGGCAGCAGCGCGCCGCACGGCGCCTCGCCCAATTCCTCCAGAAATTCGCGGCGCGCGGCCGTCGCGGCTTCCTCGTCGGGCCCGTGCTCACCTTTCGGAATCGACCAGGCGCCCAAATCCTTGTTCTTCCAGAACGGCCCTCCGGGGTGCGCCAGAAGCACCAGAATTTCTTTCCCGCTCCACCGATACATGAGGATGCCGGCGCTTGGATTCGCCATCTCGCTTTTCTCCTCTGGATCGAGCGATTTGAGGCTCGATACCCCAACGCGCGTTGCGAAAGAGGAACTCGTCCTTTTCCGCCCACCACAGTCATGGCATATGAAGAGCGTCGGCCGTGGTGCACTCCTGTCGCGGCCAAGCGTTGCTGCCGTGCCTGGTCTCAGCCCCGGTCCGCCGGTCCGTGATAGCGTTGTGCTAGAACAGGCGTCGGTAAGACTGCGGCCTTGAACACGGCAAGCTGAGCTTCGGTGAGCCGATCGAGGAGTCCCGTGTCCGCGAGGGCCGGCACGCAAACCACTTCGCCCTGCGCCAGCCCAGCGAGCGCCCCGGTCACGATATCTTCGGGCGACATCATTGGGGGTAGCTTGCTGGTATCGATGCCCTGCAATTTATGGAATTCGGTATCCACTCGCCCAGGCAGGCAGGCCTGCACCCGTACGCCAGTGTCCCTGAGCTCTCCCGCGAGCGCCTGAGTAAAGGTGAGCATAAAGCTCTTCGCGGCCGCATAGGTCGCCCGATGCGGCAGCGGATTCGGCGGCAGGGTGCCGCTCAGCGCAAGCAACGATGCGACGTTGATGATCCCGCCGCCGCCACGCCGGATCATGCCCGGCACCACCGCGCGCGTGAGTCGCGCCATGGCGCGCACATGGATATCGATGAGCTGGTCAAGCGTATTCGGATCGAGGGAGACGAAAGCTCGGTAACCGCCGAAGCCGGCATTGTTCACAAGGAGCGACAGCGCATCGTCCTCGGCCAGGCGCGCCTCGAGCTCGGCGAGCGCGCGCCCGTCGGTGAGATCCGCGCCGATCACCTCGGCCCGTGCGCCGGTGTCGCGCCGCAACCGCTCCGCCAGCACTTCGAGGCGGTCGCGCCGACGAGCGACCAGAAGAAGGTCATGACCGGCCGCCGCGAGCCGCTCGGCGAATATCATTCCGATCCCGGCCGAGGCGCCCGTGACACAGGCCCGAGGTCGGCGGCCAGCGTTGGGAGACGCCATATGACCTCCTATTTCTTATGGTCCGGACAAAGGCTTTCGATCCACAAAAGGATTATGCCTAGCGGCCGGAACTCACACAATCGCCCTGATTAGGCTCTCCAATGAACGACCGCCCTTACCCATATCGCTCACCACAAACGGAGCGCTCTCGTTAACTGACGACGATCGGGATCTCGAGGCCGCGTGGTTTCAGGCACGAGATCATGCGCCGGCGGCGCGGTGCAAGATAATGCTCGTTCGCCGGGCCAGGAGTGACAAAGAGGCCATTACCTGTTTTTGCGCGAAGCGTGGTAGGCCTTGTGGCGACATCGCCTAAACTTGTTGAGCCCTTTAGATCAGGATTGGCGGCGTGAAATCGAAGCCTTCTTTTTTTGCGGCCCCGAAGAAACTTTGGGTCAGCGATATTGCCAACATCGCCGGTCTGCCGGCACCGACCGTCGATTTCGAGGTTTCGAGCGTCGGGCCACTCGAAACAGCAAGGGCGGACCAGCTCGCGTATATGGACAATCCCAAATATCTCGCCGCGCTGGCCGGAACCGCTGCCGGCGTCTGCTTTATCGTTGCGAAATATAGCTCAAGCTTGCCCGCTTCGACATTGGGCCTGATCGTGAAGAACCCTTACGAATCCTATTCCAAGGTCACGGCGCAATTTTTTCCCGAGGCGCTAAGTCCTCGCTCTATTTTCGGGTCGTTAAAACTCTCTCCAACCGCAGTCGTCCATGCTTCCGCTGTCATTGCTAGAGGGGTCACAATCGATCCCTGCGCTGTCGTGGGTCCGCATGCGCGGATAGGAGCTAACACGATGATCGGCGCCAACGCTGTCATCGGAGCTCACGTACGTATCGGGCGGGAATGCTCAATCGGGCCTGGTGTCACCATCACCAATGCGATCGTCGGCAACCGCGCGATCCTCCACCCCGGAGTGAGGGTCGGGCAGGACGGATTCGGTTTTGTGGTTCGCGGCAACGGGCATCTCAAGGTACCCCAGGTTGGAGCGGTGATCATCCATGATGATGTGGAGATCGGGGCCAATACCACGATCGACCGGGGAGCCAATCGTGACACGATCATCGGGAAAGGAACCAAGATCGATAATTTGGTGCAGATCGCCCATAACGTCGTCATTGGGCGAAGCTGCATTATCGTGTCCCAAGTGGGCATAGCTGGCTCGACCACACTCGGCGACTTCGTAGCGCTCGGGGGCCACAGTGCCATCGCGGGGCATCTGCGCATCGGCGATGGCGCGCAAATCGCGGCCGCGAGTGGCGTCATGCACGATGTTCCGGCCGGTGAGCGCTGGGGAGGTTCCCCTGCAAGACCGATCAGTGATTTCTTTCGCCAATACAAGACGCTTGAGGCGCTGGCCGCCCGCCGGCTCCACATCGCCAAGGACAAGGTCCTCTGACGGCAATATCACGACAACGCTGGCGCCCTATTGGTGTTGGGATGACCAACATTCCCTCGCCACCAATTTCCTTGTGAGATCACCAGAATGCAGCGTGGCTGTATGCCCGGTAAACGCACATTGGATTAAGTGAAGAGGTGCTACACGAACTCGATCCCGGCCGGCCCGAACGCCGCCATCATGCGACTGATTGCCTGGCGCTGCACGACCGTAGGCTTGCCAGGTCTCACGGTGAATTTAAACCGCACGATCATGGCGTTGTCGGCGATGTCGGCGATCCCCTGCAGCTTCAGGGGCTCCAGAAATTCGTCCTTTATCTCGGGATCTTCCAGCATTTCCAAGCCGATCTTTTTTACCGTCTTGCGCAGCTTCTCGAGGTCGGTGTTTCGCGCCACACGCATATTGAACTTTACGCCAGTCCAGTCGCGACTGAAGTTGGTGATCTGTCCGAGCTGGCCGAATGGAATCGTGTGCACTTGTCCGTTTTGATGACGCAGCCGGATCGAGCGCAGCGTGAAGCCCTCGACCGTGCCTTTTGCTTTGCCGCAATCAATGTAATCACCCACCCGGAAGGCATCATCCGCGAGATAAAATATACCCGATACTATGTCACGCACCAGCGTCTGGCTCCCGAAGGATATCGCGAGACCAAATACCGAAGCCGCGGCTATAAGGGGCGTGATGTTCACGCCGAGCTCGGATAACACGACTAGTCCTGCGATCACAATGATTGCAATGGCGAGCGCGATTCGCATGAGCGGCATCAGCGTGGCAAGCCGCGAGGCGCTTCCTGAAAGACGCTGGGTCAGCTCTGACTGGACGGCTCCTGGGGAAGCAGGCGGCCCGGCGCCGTATCGGAATGTGGCGAACTTTACGAACTCCCACGCCACATAGGCGGTGAAGAGCGTAAAGGCGGCTGTGAGCGAGGCGCGGGTTAGGGCGCGCCAACCATCGGCGTTTACAAGGGCCAGCACATTCACGATCCAGGTCTCGGCGACCAACGCGATCGCGCCCAGCAGAGCGGCTACAAAGACGCACCGGGCAATCACGTCGGCGGCGCTCGGCTCTTCCGACGGAATCAGTTCTATCGGGCCCGTTGCTGAAATGCGGTGGTGATGCAGGCGCACGATGTAAGCAATGCATGTTTTGAGAAAAATCAGGCCGATCACGATATTCAAGGTCAGCACCATGGCGCGAGGGATCGTCGAGCGTAAATCAATAGCGCCGTAAATTTGCGCGATCAGCAGCAAGAGAAAAAATGGCAACGCCACGGCGTGCCATTGCCGGGCTAGAAAGTCGGCCAAGGGCCGACGCCGTCCCTCGAGACGCACCAAATCGGAAAGCCAACTGGCTATTGCTACCCTTGAGGCCCTGGCGAACCAAACGAACAATGCGAAGACTACGAGATTTCCGAGAATTTGCGCGGCCGCTATCGTCTCACTCGGAGATTGCTCCGCCAGCAGGAGGAGCAGAATGGCGTGTAGGAGGATAATCGTTAAAACGATGGTCGAGATCATCCGATACACCTTGACCGCTTGCCCATCGTTCATCGCGGCGAGGCGGGCGCCACTGAGGTCCGGTCTGAGGATGATTTCGAAAGGCGTACATGTAGAGCCGCCACGCGAAGACTCCCGTCAGAACGTCCCTGGCAAGCATCGCCTGGTTGTCATCACCAACAAACCAAGTCCCGAGAACGCCATAGCCAACTATGCCGACAGCCGCCAGCGCGAGCGCATCTGTACCCATTAGGCCAGCCAGCGGCAGGATCGCCCACCAACCTTGCATGGCGACCACGTGTCGCTCCATCTTACGCCTGATCGCACCAAGGGACCGGCGGACTATCCATTCGGCGCCGATGGCTGCGTAGCTCCCGATCAGCAGCATGAGTAGGAAGCGCCACAATCCACGCCCCCCGGACCCCGACAGGTCCAGAGCCGTTGGAATACGGGCGAATTCCCAAGCGAGGGCCGGATAAGCGCTCAAGACCTGTCGAGCGCGGGCCATGAACATTGCCACCCTATTCTCAAAATCCTCCGGCGGCGCGGCCCGGACATCGTTAGTGACACTCTCCGGCTTGTCGGTTACGGCCACCCCTTGCTCTTTCAAGCGGGTCACGACGGCACGGCTGATCGCGTCCACCAAAGTGTCGAACTGTTGCTGCGTCATGCCGGGCGGAGGGCTGTTGGTTTCCGCAGCGGCGGAAGGCGCTGTTGAAGGGAGCGCCAGCAGCACAAGCAGGGCCATAATCAGCTTCATGGCGCGGGCTCTGGGTTGGCCCTATATCGGACAATTTCCTGGCGGCTCATCAGGAGTTCGCCAGATGGCGCTGTTCGATTTTCTTGTCGTCCCGCACGACGCAGCGGAACCCCAGATGGCAGGTCGAGGTGTCGATCGGCTGCGACATGCGTGCCGCCGGTCGATATCGCTGACAATAATTCGGCGCGCATAAGAACGAGCCGCCCTTCATCACCTTCCGCGGAATCTTGATCTCGGGCTGCCGCGCGTCGTAGCTCTCACTGCGCTCGCCACCCCTGGGGTTTCGGATGGTGCAACACGGACTATCGTTCCGGTGGTTGTCCTTATACCAATCTTTGGTCCATTCCCAAACGTTGCCGACCATTTCATTGAGGCCATAGCCGTTTGCCGGAAACGATCCCACCGGCGCTGTCCACTCGTAGCCGTCTTGGAGCAAATTCTGCCAGGGGAACTGGCCTTGCCGGGTATTCGCCATATGAAGGCCGCCGGGCGTGAACTCGTCACCCCAAGCGTACTCTGCGCCATCGAGGCCACCGCGAGCCGCGAATTCCCACTCGGCTTCCGTGGGAAGTTCCTTGCCGGCCCAATCCGCGTAGGCTTGCGCATCCTCGAACGCCACATGCACGACAGGATGGTTATCGAGGCCGCTGATCGAGCTCGCGGGCCCGCGTGGATGCCGCCAGTTGGCGCCTCGAACGTAGGCCCACCAGCTATAATGGTCGCTCAGACTGGTGCCGCGCGGCGCCTTCTTGAAGACGGTGGAGGCGGGAGCGAGGAGCTCCCGCTTTGGCGCCGGGGTAATCGGCGGCATTTGCCGGGCGCTCCGCGAGTGTCACGTAACGGGTCGCCCCGACGAAGCGCTGGAACTCCTGGTTGGTGACGGCGCAATGGTCCATTCAGAATCCATCGACCGCCACCTGGTGAGCCGGCGCCTCTTCCGGATAGTGCCGGTCGGACCCCATGAGAAAGGTGCCCCCGGGAATCCAAAGCAAGCCCGGGCGCGGGCCGATCGACGTGGCGGAGCGAGACCTCGGCTCGACCATCGGTTCATCACTTCCTCGGATCAGCGCGTGAGCACCGTGCCGCGGCTGCGCACCTGCGCCTAATACATCACTTCGAGAGGACGATGCCGCGTTCCTTCCTCATTTTGTCGAAGACCAACCCAATCGCCTTGATCACCGTCACATTGGGATTGGCTTTGCAGTAGACGATCGTTTCATGCTCGGCTTCGCGGGCGCGTGGGATATTGATGTAGTGTTTCTTCGCCAGGCCGTTGTACCAGCCGCTGTACCACGTGGTCATCAAATCGGCGTCTTCCTGAAACGTGCCTGCGAGCTGGGCGCAGGTCAGCGCTTGGACGTTTATGTAACCGTCAGCGTCTGCGTATGACTTCAGTTCGACCTGGGCGTTCGCGCTGGATAGAGAGCAGGCCATGATGGTTGCCGAAGCAATCGTGAGCAGTCGCATTTTTCGTTCTCCTCGTTTGGTAGGCTTCAACGGCGAATGACGACGGCACCTCGTGGAGCCACGACACCGCGATGGACGACGGGAGCCGCAACGCCGCGATGAACGACGGCTGCACCATGGGGGCCGGCGCAGCCGGCGCGAACCACACCGCGTGCACAGACGACCGCTGACGCTTCCGTTGTGCTTAAGGCGAAGAGGCCTGCGAGGAAGCAAATACCAATTACAGCGTTCTTCATGGGAGTGCCCTTGCGGTTGAAGTTGAACTGGCTTGAGTTACGAGCTACGCCATCTGGCGATCGGGCTCTTTGCAAAAGCAGGCTAAACACCAATGCCTGGATGCGCCATTCGGGCGAACACGTAGCCGGGTAGGTGGAAGCACCTACATCGAGCGACGCCGCAGAACCGATTTCGCACACAAGAGAATGACGATAAGTTCCCTCGTGGGACCTTATGCTTCCGCACCAATCGCCCTGCGCACGGCGGATCGCAGTCGACGATCCGAAAATGGGTGCTCGAGAAAGTCGCATGCACCAGCGCGTATCAGTTCAACCGCTGTGGGCAGGTCGGAACCGCGTCCGATTACCACGACAGCCAACGGAAGATCCCTGTGCAGGATCTCTTTGATCAGCCCCCGCAAGCCCATGCCTGGAATATCCATCGGGACGAGCACGCATCCGGAGGGAGCAGCGGCGACTTGCACGAAGAATTGCTCCGCGAAGTCGTGCGCAACCATGGCCACAGGCTCGCTTTCAAGCGCGGCCATGATGCGGCTTCGCTCGACCGGGGTCGTGCCTATGATGTAGACGATTTCGGGCATGCTCTTGGCGGCCTCGCCTCAATTGACGTTGGGTGCCGCGCCGCCGCGTACGCCAGAATGGTGATCTCGACGACTGACCCATTTTAATATTGCCGGCCGGGGTGCCACCGCAATAGGTGTGAGTACATATGCCGGCCACTCCTATCGTCGTCATAACTCCCTGCAGGGATGCATCGTAGACCATCAGGTTAGAAGGCCGTATTTGCACTCGACATGGGAGAAACCAAGGTTCGTTTCGGAGGCGCTTGTGCTGGCAAAACCGGCTAAACAAGTATAACCTCGCTTTCAGATCGAATGTTCTCTCGATCGGTTTGGAGGGGTTGTGAACTTGCTTTGGCGAGCGGTCGTGCTCACTATTGCGACCCTTGCGACTATACTCGCGGCAACTGCAGAGCCGTTGCCGCGCTCCGTCCTGATCCTTGATCAGTTAAATTCACTTGGTCCATTTTCGATCGCTCTTAACGCCGCTCTCCGATCGGCGCTGAACGACGGCGCAACAGATCCCATCGCGCTCTACGCGGAGCACCTGGATTTCACCCGTTTTGGTGAGCCAGGGTATGAAAATCTTGTGTCCAGCTACGTGGAAAAAAAATATCGGCAACACCCCATCGGGACCATCGTCGCCACCGGCGCATTCGCGCTCGAGGTTGCTTTACGCCTGCGGGGCGATCTGGGGTCCAACGTGCCGGTGGTGTTTTGCGTGATCGACAAGGATTTGCCAGCTCTCGCGAATCTTCCTCCCAATGTTACCGGAACGACCATTCGACTAAAGCTCAGCGATGCCGTGACGGCCGCCCGGGCTTTGGTGCCTCAGCTCAAGCGAATTGCATTGGTGGGGGATCCTCTCGAACACAGTGGTTACTACCGTTATTTCAAGGATGAGATCCCAAGATTTTCGAGCGAGATAGAATTCGTGGATCTCACCGGGTTGGCGATGAACGAGCTCAGAAGTCAGGTGGCAGCCCTTCCGGAGGATGCGGTCATCGTCTACACCCCGATCACGACCGATGGCAGCGGGACAGGTTATCTTCCCCCTGATGCGCTCGCGATCATCGCCTCCGTCGCCAACCGGCCGATCGTGATCAGTCAGGAAAATTTTTTTGGGCGGGGAGGCACCGGAGGCTTTGTCCTCCTTCCAGGACCCATTGGCCAAGAAGCAGCGAGGCTGGCTTTGCGCATCTTCGACGGCGAAAATGCCTCGAACATTCCGATCACTCAGGGCAACTTTTCCAAACCGGTGTTTGATTGGCGTGAGCTGCAACGCTGGCAGATTGACACAGCGCGGCTCCCGCCGGGAAGCGAGGTTCGTTTTCGGCCAGCAAGTCTGTGGAGAGAATACCGTTGGCAGGTCATTGCCGTTGGTGCTGTTCTCCTCACGCAAGCGGCACTTATCGCCGGATTATTGCTCGAGCGGCGGGCTCGCCGGCGTGCGCAACATGAGATTGAGCACTCCCTTGCCTTCGAACGGTTGCTTGCGGAAATTTCGGCATCCACCATCGGTGCGGTGCATCGCGATGCCGATGGTGCAATCACGGAGGGGCTGCAAAAAATTGCTGAATTTCTCGGAGCAGATCGAATTGCGCTGTGGATGGCTGCCGGTGGAATCCCATTAAAGGCTACACACACGTGGATGGGGAAAGCTGCGGTGGGGCCGCCGGCGCTAGTCCCTCGAGACCGACTTCCCTGGATTCTCGCAAGAGCTGCTCAGGGGGAAATCGTCAATCTGGCCAATGTGGACGAAATGCTGCCCCACTCGGTTCCCGACAGGCAGGTCTTGCGCCAACTGGGTGTCAAATCCCTACTGATGGTGCCCCTCGCGCTGAATGAACAAGCAATTGGAGCGATCTCGCTGGAAACCGTGAGTGTGTCGCGTGTTTGGCCAGAGGCGAAAATCCCGAGATTGCGATTGGTCGGTGAAATCTTCGGCAGCATGCTGGCGCGTCAGCGAGCAGCGGAACAAGTCGGCGAAGCAAAATTCGAGACCGGGCAATTCCGCGACCGTCTCGCGCATCTTGTTCGTATTCGAACCGCCGGCGAGATGTCCGTGGCGATCGCCCACGAGATCAATCAACCGCTCGTTGCGATCAAGAACTACGCATTCGCCGCGCGACGAAGACTTCCGACAAGCAGTGCATTCGATACGGCGAAGCTCGAGGAACTGATTGATAAAATCGGCGCGCAAGCGTCTCGGGCCGGGGAGGTCATCAATACCTTGCGTGCCATGGTCAAAATGCACCCCTCGGAGATGACCATGATCGATGTCGGCCAATTGGTCGCCGACACCCTGCGCTTGGTGCAAATGGAGAACCGCCTCGTGGATATCCGGCTTGAGGTCGCGATTGCGCCGGACCTGCTGCCGGTCGTGGGCGATGCCATACAGATCCAACAGGTCGTGTTAAACCTCGCGCACAACGCGATCGAGGCAATTGAGAACGCCGGCATTTCCGACGGCGTGATCGAGGTAGGAGTTGGCGGGGACACGCAGAGCGACGTTCTCGTGAGCGTCGCCGACTCCGGCCCTGGAATTGCGTCGGACGAGGTGGAGCATGTATTTGAATCTTTTTATTCCACCAAGGCCTTGGGGTTAGGCATCGGACTTTCGATTTCTCGGTCGATCGTTGAAGCGCATGGTGGACGCCTATCGGTCGCGTCTCACGCGGGCAAGGGGAGCGTGTTTCAATTCACGTTACCGGTCGCGAGCGAAGGGGACTGACACATGTCCGAGCCAACCGTGTTCATTGTCGATGATGACGAGGCGGTCTTGGACTCGATCGCCGAACTGGTAAGTTCGGTAGGGTTGCGCGCTTCCACTTTCCGTTCCGCCCGTCAATTCCGCACTGCCTTCGACCCGGAGCAGCCGGGTTGCCTCGTGCTCGACGTCCGCATGGCGCATATGAGCGGCCCCGAATTGCAAGAAGAATTGAACGCGATTGGCGCGCGCATCCCGATCGTGTTCATCAGCGGCCATGCCGACATCCCCGAAGCGATCAAGACGATCAAGGCGGGCGCCATCGATTTCGTTCAAAAGCCCTATCGCGAGCAGCATCTGCTTGACAGCATCAACGATGCTTTGCAGCGGGATGCGGCCGCCCGGCAGGTTGCCTCCGCACGCGACGGCTTTGCCGAACGTCTTGCAACGCTGACTGGACGCGAGCGCGAAGTGATGAATCAGGTGGTGAAAGGCCAGTCCAGCAAGTCGACGGCAAGAGCGCTCGACATCAGCTATCGTACAGTAGAGCTGCATCGAAGCCACATCCTCGACAAACTCGGCGTCCGCTCGGTTGCCGAGCTGATCCACCTCATCGTTGGGCGAGACTCCAACTAACACTGATAACCAGACGAATCGCGTTCGGTGGGAACGGCCGTGCGCCGCCTGATCGGCTCGCGACAATATCCCGATAAGTGTTTCCACCTATCGGCTACGTGTTCGCCCGAATGGCGCCTATGCGCATCCCACCTTAGCCTGACATTATCGCAGGCACACCGTTGCCTGCGCTTTGAAGCGCGGTGCATCTAGCTCGAGAGATTTATGTTGCGCTCCGGTGCAGCCAAGCGACAGCGCCGGAATTGGTTACGCCCCAGCGAGCGCTACGCGGCCCTCGCCGGTCACTGGGTGCTGAAGGTTGATTATTCGAGAGGCAGCTTTCTTACAACGCCGTCCAGCAGGGATCCGTCATCGGGCTCAATATCCACTTCAGACGATCGCTGCCTGCTCAATTTTCCGTATCTCATTGGCCCGGCTCAAGAGGAAATCTGTGCAATGACCGAGACGGCGTCAAAGCCTCAAATCATTCTGGCCAATATGGCTATCGTGCTTGTGATTGCTTTCGGTGTCGTTGGCCTGGTCTGTTATGGAGCCTCGGCAGAAGTTCGCCACCGTTTCTGGGAGGATTTGCTCGAGCGGCCGGGGGGGCCCATGACTTTTCGTTTCATTCTTCAGCCGATCATGGCGGCAATCGCCGCGCTGCATGATGGCATTAAGGACGCGACAGACGGCCGCTCCCCCTACACCTGGACAATCCTCGCCAATTCAAAGCAGCGCGGCCGACGCCTGCGCGAAGGGCTGATCGCTACAGCCCGGGTCATTCTCCTGGGTCTGTGCATGGACGTCATCTACCAGCTGATCGTGCTCAAGACCTTTTATCCCGGCGAGGCGGCAGTGGTCGCGCTTGGGCTCGCCTTTTTGCCGTACCTATTTCTGCGCGGCCCGATCGACCGTATTGCGCGCTGGCGGCTTGGCGCCGCGTCCACGGATGAAAGTCGGTGACCGCATGGGTCGATTTCTCCCAATGGGAACGACAAGCGTCATTGTGGCCAACGGCGCTGCGCTTCCTCCATTCGTTCGGGTCGCATTCTTGGAGCCGCCTGTTCAGGAAACACTGACCGAGATTGAGCAGGCCGAAGGAAATGCTTTGCCAAATGTTTCAGAGAACCTTTTGAAGAGAACGCAATAGACATGGTCAACCCTAGCACCGATGCAATTCCCGCCAGGTTCGATGTCAAGGCAACAGCATCAGATCATTTCTCCTGGCTGCGTACCCGGCTCAGCGTCGAGCGAACGATGATGTCGTGGGTTCGCACGGCAACAGCCCTGATCGCCTTCGGCTTCACCATCGTCCAGTTTCTCGAACGCATGCAAGAGATGCCGGGAGTTGCTCCCGCCCATTTTCCCCACGCGCCACGCTACCTCGGCCTTGCGCTGATCTTCTGCGGCATCATGGCTCTGGTGATTTCGATTTGGGAATACCACTGGGGGCTTCGTTACCTCTGGGGCGGAAACTTTGCGGTGATCGCGGGCGTGACACGGGAGGGAAAGCAAACGCCGCTCCTCGCCGTGGCGATCATCCTCACCTTTATCGGCGTATTCGCATTCTTCGCAGTGCTGCTGCGCATGGTTTAGCGGCGCTGCTGAGGAAACTCGGCTGAACAGGCAATGAGCACAGGCAGGTCAATCAAAGGAGCGCCACATGGCCAAGTCAACGAAGTCGACCAAGCCAAATTTCCTCATCATTTGGGGAGACGATATCGGCTACTGGAACATCAGCCGTTACAGCATGGGCATGATGGGCTACCAGACCCCCAACATCGACCGCATCGGACAAGAAGGGGCGACCTTCACTGATTGGTACGGGCAGCAGAGCTGCACGGCCGGCCGTGCCTGCTTCATCACCGGTCAGAATCCAATCCGCACCGGCCTGACCAAGGTCGGCATGCCTGGCGCTACCGTCGGGCTGCATGAGGAAGACCCTACGATTGCCGAGATGCTGAAGCCGCTTGGCTACGCCACCGGTCAGTTTGGCAAGAACCATCTGGGCGACCGCGATGAATATCTCCCGACTGTGCACGGTTTCGACGAATTCTTCGGCAATCTTTATCACCTGAATGCCGAGGAAGAACCGGAACTGCCTGATTATCCCAAGGATCCGGAATTCAAGAAAAAGTTCGGACCGCGCGGCGTGCTGCACTGCCTGGCAGACGGCAAGGGCGGCCAGACCATCAAGGATACCGGCCCATTGACTAAAAAACGCATGGAGACGATCGACGAGGAGATCACCGAGGGCGCTCTGGCCTGGATGGAGAAGCAGGTCAAGGCAGAACAGCCATTCTTCCTCTGGTACAATTCGACCGCCATGCACTTTAGGACCCACCTCGCCGATAAGAACCGCGGCAAGAGCGGACAGGACGACTACAGTGACAGGATGGTCACCCATGACGAGCAGGTCGGTGAATTGCTCGACAAGCTCGATGAGCTCGGCATCGCCGACAACACTATCGTCATGTATTCCACCGACAATGGTCCGGAGAACGATACTTGGCCGGACGGCGCCAACACGCCGTTCCGGGACCAGAAGAACACCAATTGGGAAGGTGGCTGGCGAGTGCCCACGTTCCTTCGTTGGCCAAATAAGATCAAGGCCGGATCCGTGTTCAATGGCATCGCGTCTCACATCGACATGTTCCCGACCTTGTTAGCTGCCGCGGGTGATCCGGATGTGGGCAAAAAGCTACTCAACGGCTGTCAGATTGGTACCAAAACCTACAAGGTCCATCTCGACGGTTACAACTTGATTCCGTACATCACCGGCTCCGTGAAGGACAGCCCAAGAAACGCCCTCATCTATTTCAGCGACGACGGCGAAGTCGTGGGAGTTCGTATCGGCGATTACAAATTCAACTTGGCAGTACAACGGGCAGAGAGGATGATGGCGTGGGCGGAGCCCCTGGTAAAGCTGAGGCTCCCCTTGATATACAACCTACGCCGCGATCCGTTCGAGCGCGCCGATGTCAACTCCAACACCTACTTCGATTGGATGGTTGATCACGTTCCCCAACTTTACCTCATGCAAGCCACGGTGGCGGCGCAGATCAAGAACTTCATCGACTTCCCGCCCCGCCAGAAGCCGGCTTCGTTCAACTTGGACGCGGTGCTGGCGATGGTTTCGAATCACGGCGGCCACACCTGAGCTGCGGTCCAAAGATTCACCCCGAAGACGCCGGCGGACCAGTCGTTCGCCGGCGGTTCTGGCGCACCCAGAAAAACGGCGCTCACGCAATAGCAAGCGATACTTGATTCAGCATTCGAGGCACGCGCTTAAGCGGTTCGGTGTGTAGTGTAGCAAGGAGGGTTGCCTTTCCGACGAGAGCTGGGTGCGCCCTTGGCGACCGCCAATTCGGTAGTCGAGATGCCCCGTCGATGATCGAGATTTCGGGGGAATATGGGCGGAAGAGAGCAAATGCACGGCGACGGCCGAGGAGATAGATCAGGTGAACCTGAGCGAGACAGTCCGCGACTTTTACGAAAGGATGCCCTATCCCGCTCCGCTCACCAGTCTCGACGAGCATCAGGCTCTCTATAACAACCCAGACCGTCGGCGGGCCACTTTCCATTTAATCTGGCCGGCCGAACAACCGCGCCAAAGCCAAGAGATCCTTATCGCCGGTTGCGGGACGTCTCAGGCGGCAAGTTACGCGCTGCGCGAGCCTGATGCTCGTATCACGGCAATCGACTTCAGCGAGACAAGCTTGCGCCACACGCGCGATCTTCAGCGCAAATACGATCTGAAGAATATCGAGCTGCATCAACTCCCAATAGAGAACATCCAGGAGATCGGGCGTTCTTTCGACCTGATCGTTTGCACGGGAGTGCTGCATCACCTGCCCGACCCGGACCAGGGCCTGCGCTCCCTCCGCACCGTGTTGAGGCCGAGCGGCGCGATGCGACTGATGGTCTACGCGCGTTACGGGCGGGCCGGAATATATATGATGCAAGAATACTGCCGCCTTCTCGCAATCAGCGCGTCGATGAAGGATCTGAGCGACCTCGACGCCACGCTTGATGCACTGCCCGCGAACCACCCGATCTCAGGCGTGCTGCGCCGGGCGATGGATTTCCGGAGGCCGGAAGCAATGGCGGATGCGCTCCTCCATCCTCAGGACCGGGCCTATACCGTCCCGGAGCTCCACGCATGGCTCGATCGGTGCGGCATGTCCTTTGGCCGCTGGATCGAACAAGCTCCCTACTTGGCGCAATGCGGGTTGGTGTCGCGTAGCCCGCACGCTGCGCGAATAGCCTCACTGCCCCCTCGACAGCAGCATGCTGCGGTCGAGCTCTTCCGCGGAACAATGGTTTCGCACAGCTTCATCGCTTACCGCGATGATCGGAGCGATGCGACTCAGCCGATCAACTTCGGCAACGATGACTGGTGCCAATACGTTCCTATCCCAGTGCCGTGGACGGTGCGCGTTCGGGAGCATCTGCCTCCTGGCAGCGCCGCGGTGCTGATCAACCGGGCCCATACATTCACCGACCTCCTTCTGACCGTCAATTCATTCGAGGATCAGCTGCTCGGCACCATTGATGGGAAACGAACCCTAGCCGAGATTATGGAAATGGTCGTGCACGACGAGGCCGACATGCGCCGAGCCCTGGGTTTCTTCGAGCGCCTCTGGCAATACGATCAAGTCGTATTTGACGCCTCAACTACTCGGAAGGCGATCAAGAAATGAGACGGGTCCATTTCACGAAAGCATACCGTCGTCGGGACGAGGGTAGGAAACAACGCGAGGGCTCGCTGTGCCGACATGGCCGAGGCAATCTCTAGTCCACATAAACGAGCCGGGTCCGACAAACATACTTTGTGCTCATCCGTTGCTGTCGAACGTGGTCTCGCCGTCGCACCCTGGCGCAAGCTGCCTGGATCATTGGTCCGGACGTTGCCGTGATTTGACATAGCGGGGGGCGCAGGGTGACGAAGGTCAACAATTCGAGCGGCTCACGAGATGGATTATACAAACAGCGGAATGGAATATGGCAGGTGCAAGTAGTGATCGACCGAGACACGTAGACAATTACAGTATAGGTTTCGTCTTGCGCCTCATTGTGAGGATCGTTTTCGCTGCATCTCTTGTGCTCGCCATCTCCATCGTGACCGCTTGGACTTCGCTTGCTCTATGGTATCGCTTGCCTGGGCCAGAATGGGCAAGAAACCTTGCGGCAGGCCTGTTTGTAATGCTCGGTCTCGCGACGATCGTTACGTTCTTCGGTCGTGCCCGCCTGCGGACGAGCTTAACCTTCGTCGCTGCCATGGTGGCGGTCTTAATTTGGTGGAGCACGATAAGGCCAGTCGGCCAAGCTGATTGGGCACCTGATGTTGCCAGGCAAGTCACGGGCGTGCGCACGGGCGACATGCTCACCCTGACAAATGTCCGCGACTTCGAATGGCGTGGCGACAATGACTTCACCGAACGCTGGACAACACGCAGCTACGACCTCGCGAAGCTCAAGAGCCTCGACCTCTTCATGTCCTATTGGGCAGGACCGGAGATGGCGCACGTCATCATGAGCTTCGGCTTCGAGGGCGGTGATTATCTTGCGTGGTCGATCGAAGTGCGCCGTCGCAGGGGTGGCGAATTCTCACCTCTCGGAGATCTGTTCAAGAGCAATCCCCTGGCGATAATTGCGGCCGATGAGCGCGACGTGGTTGGAGTGAGGTCGAATATTCGTGGAGAAGACGTTCAGCTTTTTCGCCTTAGAGCGCCGCCGGATGTAACGCTGCCGCTTCTTCTTGAATACGTCGCTGATGCCAACGCGCTTGCGACGACTCCGCAATTCTACAATTCGCTCACGACGAACTGCACGACAACCGTGGTGAAGATGATGCGGGCAGTCGGCAACGATCTACCGCTCGACTGGCGGCTCATCGTCAACGGCTACCTTCCCGATTATGCCTATGGACACGGCGCGCTCGACACAACCCTACCGTTACCGGACCTAAAGGCGCTCGCTCACATCGACCAGCGAGCCCGCGATGCAGGTCTCTCGTCGGATTTCTCGCGGCTCATTCGGGTGAGCGTGCCCTCTCCGAGCAAGCGGCAGACGCCAAAGGGCCGGAGCTAGGTGGCCACTTCCAACGGTCCGGTTGAGCCAGGCATAGGGGATGCAACGCAAAAACAATGATGGCCGGCCAGGAAACCTTTAGGACAACTGGCTTCGCGCGTGTACAGTCAAATTCCAAATACCCGTTACGTTGCCCCCCTGCTTGTCGCCCAATTGAATACTCCGCGTGGCCAAAGGTTGCCTGCGATGTGTCTCAGAGTCGGTCCGTGGCGCATCGGTATTTACGTTATATTTCTCGTCGCGACGCTCGAACTTGCCGGCTGTGCCGGACGTGCGACAGGGTTGATGGTGCCGGTGTTGGTTGAAGCCGTCCCGGGCGTGACCGTAATTCCTGTCCTGGTGGCAACGACGCGCCGCAACTCGACGGATGACGCCACCCTATTCACCGGCGATCGCTCGAGGCAGATCTCCTATGTCGAGATCGGCGTCTCCGTGCCGCCCGATCACAAGCCGGGCGCAATCGAGTGGCCCACGGAGGTCCCGGGCGATCCGAACCATCAATTCGTGACTGCGAGTGTTACGAGGCTCGATTCGGAGACTTTCAAATCGGCCCTTCATCGGGAGATCGCGCACCGCAAGCAGAAAAGAGTGTTGGTCTTCGTGCACGGCTACAACAACCAGTTCGACGACGCCCTCTATCGTTTCGCCCAGATCGAAAAGGATTCGGAAGCGCCCGACATCGCCGTACTGTTCACTTGGCCCTCGCGCGGCAAGCTCCTCGCCTATCCTTATGATCGCGAGAGCGCCAACTATTCGCGCAGCGCGCTCGAGAAGGTGCTCCAGGCTCTCGTTGACGATCCGCAGGTGAAGGAGGTGGCGGTCCTGGCGCACTCGATGGGAAATTGGGTGGCGCTCGAGGCGCTACGCCAGATGGCGATCCGGCATGGATCGGTACCGGCGAAAATCGCCAACGTCATGCTGGCCGCTCCCGACGTAGATATCGAAGTGGCCCGGACGCAGGCGGAGGATATGGGGCCACGGCGACCGCATTTCACGCTATTCGTGTCCCAAGACGACAAGGCTCTTGCGTTCTCGAACAGATTCTGGGGGGGCACCGCGCGGCTCGGGTCGATCAACCCCGAGCAGGAGCCTTATCGTTCGGCGCTTGAGCGCTTGCAGGTGACCGTCATTGACCTCACCAAGCTAAAGAGCGGCGACAGTCTTAATCACGGCAAGTTCGCGGAATCGCCCGAGGTCGTGCGCTTCATCGGCACGCAGCTCGCTTCGGGCCAGGATATCACGACGCGGTCCGCGGGCCTTGGCGGTCAACTCGGTGGCCTCGTCGCCGGTGTTACCGACTCGGCCGGGCACATCGCGACGGCGGCCGTGTCAGTTCCGATCTTGGTGGTCGACCCGCAATCGCGTGAAACGCTATCCGATAATCTGCGATCGGTGGTCCCAGGAGCGAATGACGAGCCTGCGAGCGATCTCACGGACGGTGATGAACTCGCACCGGCCGTGGCCCCGCCCCGCGCCAAGCTCAGCCCAGCCAAGCCGATCGCCAACTGAATTTCACGAAATTCAAGCTCGTCGAGCCCATCCAAGAACGGCCCCGAGGATGGAGGCCGGTTGGCGGCGGCCCTCTCCCGAAGAGCTCACACTGACCGGCCGCAGGTTTTTGTCGACGGATCTCTCTCTTTCATCACTGCCAGCCAAGCGCCGCTCGCGCCACCTTTCTCGCCAGACTGGACCCGAGCAGGCAAACGATCATGGCCTTTTCGGTTTCCGGCGCCTGCTCGATGAACTCACGCGTTAGGTGTTTACACCTATCCGCCCACGTAGCAGCGCGAGCATTCCGACCGCGCCTAGGCGGTCAGAGATTTGAGCAAGAGACTAATCGCTTCGCCGAGCTTCGCCTTGAGGGTGATCCAGATTACCGGCTTCGCCATGACGTCGCGAGCCCGCATGGCGCCCTCTCCAGAAGCAAGTCTTTTGGTGTAAGCGTCGCGAGACTAGGGGCGTCGCCCAGACTTGATTTGATCGTGATCAAGAAAGCGCTCAGGCATAATCTCTTCGGAAAGATGGCTTCCGCCTTTCCGGAGCATGCTCTACGGCGTCGGCATGGGAGGCGCCGTCGTCTGGTCCGTCTCCCGCACGACGCGGAGCTCGTACCAGAGCGCGTTGAGGATGCCGACGGTCGCAGCGAGGCCAAGACCGAGAATCCAGGAAAAATACCACATCGCTTCGCCTCCGCTCCGGTCATTCAGTAGGCTGTCGAGCCCGCGCTCTTGATGGTGTCTTCTCCCACCTTGCCTCGCAGGACCCGATAGACCCAGCCCGTGTAGGCGAGCACGATCGGCAGGAAGATCACCGTGGCGATGAGCATGTTGCGAAGCGTCGCTCGGCTGGATGACGCGTCGAAAACGGTCAGCGCGTCACCGAGATTTGTGCTCGACGGCAGGATTATCGGAAACATGGCGAGCCCGACGGTCGCGATAATGCAAGCGACCGCAATCGCGGACGCAATCATGGTCTGAACGGTTCGGCGTGAGTGGAATCCCCTGGCGGCCAGAAGCGGCGCGATCACGCCGAGCGCGGGGACAACGGAAAGCCAGGGCCTATCGCGAAAATTGTACAACCATGCGCTCGGATCGAAAACGACCTCCTTGCCGAGAGGGTTCGACGGCCCGTCCCAGGCGATCGCACTCGTGACCCGATAACCGCCGAACAGGCCAAGGAAGATCAGCACGCCGCCGATGGCAAACAGAATGGCGGTGGCCAGCGCGGCCTTTTCGCCTCGCAGGGTGGCCTCCTTGGCAACTGACCCGTCCGCCTTGAGGGCGAGCCAGGCCGCGCCATGCATGACGATCATCGCGAGCGAGAGCAACCCACAAAGCAAGGCAAGCGGGTTCAAAAGGCCCAGGAGTGTCCCCTCATAGATCGGGCGCAGATCGTCGGTGAAGTGGAAGGGCACGCCTTGTAGCGCGTTTCCAACCGCGACGCCGAAGATCAAGGCGGGCACCGCTCCGCCGACGAATAGCGCCCAGTCCCAATTCCTGCGCCAGACCGCGCTGGCGCGCTTCGACCGATATTTGAAGGCGACCGGCCTCAAGATGAGAGCGAAGAGCACGAGAAACATCGCAAGGTAAAAGCCGGAGAAGCTCAGCGCGTACAGGGCAGGCCAAGCGGCGAATATGGCTCCGCCGCCGAGGATGAACCAAACCTGATTGCCTTCCCAGACCGGCCCCACGGTGTTGATGGCGACGCGCCGCTCCGCGTCGGTCTTGGCCACAAAGGGTAACAAGGCGCCGACCCCCATGTCAAAGCCGTCGGTCGTGGCAAAGCCAATCAGAAGAACACCGAGAACAACCCACCAGATCATCCGTAGCGTTGCGTAATCGAAGAGCATGTCGAGCATGATCGTGTCCCTTGCGGCCTTGCGGTTGCTTCACTCGGCGAGAGCGGGAGCGCCGCGCTCGGCCATTCTGGCGAACTGCCCGGCTTCGGCGTTGATCGCGTCCGGCCCCGCTTTGATGGCCTTGAGCATCAGGCTCACCTCGATCACGGCGAGCACGCCATAGACGGCCGTGAAACCGATGATGGTTACCACGAGGTCAAGGACGCCGAGCTCGGAAGTCGCGAGGAAAGTCGGCAACACCCCGTCGATGATCCAAGGTTGCCGCCCGAACTCCGCAACGAACCAGCCGAGCTCCGCGGCGACCCAGGGCAAGGGAAGCGCGAGCAACGCCATGCGAAAGAGCCAACGCGGCGCCTCGGCCTCGCGCATGGTGTGCCAAAGCGAAATGAGGAACACGGCCAGGAGCACGAAGGCGAAAAGCACCATGAAGCGAAAGGTGAAGAAGATCGACGGCACGCTCGGGACCGTCGACCACGCCGCCTCCTGAATCTGCGCAGGCGTCGCCTCCAGGGGGTTGGCAATGAATTGCTTCAACAGCAGGGCGTAGCCGAGATCGTCGCGCGTCTCCTCGAAGACGGCACGGGCCGGGGCGTCGGATCGATTATTTTTGAGCGTCTGTAACGCCTCGTAGGCTCGCATGCCGTTGCGGATATTGTCCTCGGCCTTCTGCACGAGCTCGAAAATTCCCGGTATTTGCGTGTCGATCGAGCGCGTGCCGATGAGCCCCATCACCCAGGGGATCTTGACCGCGTAATGGGTCGTTCGGTCCCGCATGTCCGGGATACCGAAGGCCGTGAATGAGGCTGGCGCGGCCTCGGTGTGCCACATCGACTCCATGGCGGCGAGCTTCATCTTTTGGTTATCGGTGATGGTGTAGCCGCTCTCGTCCCCCAGCACGATCACCGACAAGGCCGAGGCAACGCCGAAAGCCGAGGCGATCACGAAGGAGCGCTTCGCCAACTGAACGTGGCGGCCGCGCAGAATGTAGAAGGCCGACACGCCAAGCACGAAAGCCGCTCCGCAGACGTAGCCGGCCGACACCGTATGCACGAATTTCGCTTGCGCGGTCGGGTTGAACAGGACGGCCATGAAGTCCGTCACTTCCATGCGCATCGTGTCCGGGTTCAGAGCCGCGCCAACGGGATGCTGCATCCATCCGTTGGCGATCAGGATCCAGAGCGCGGAAAGATTGCTGCCTAGCGCGACGAGCCAGGTCACGGCGAGGTGCGCACGCGGCGACAACCTGTCCCAACCGAAAAAGAAGAGGCCGATGAATGTCGCCTCGAGAAAGAACGCCATCAGCCCTTCGATCGCGAGCGGGGCTCCGAAGATATCTCCCACGTAATGGGAGTAGTAGGCCCAGTTCATGCCGAACTCGAATTCCATGGTGATACCGGTCGCGACACCGAGCGCGAAATTGATGCCGAACAACAGGCCCCAAAACTTCGTCATCTCGCGCCAAATGGTCCGCCCGGTCATGACGTAGACGGTCTCCATCATGGCGATGAGAACGGCGAGGCCGAGCGTGAGGGGGACGAACAAAAAGTGATACATCGCCGTGAGCGCGAACTGCAGTCGCGAAAGCTCGACCAGCAAGGGATTCGTCACGGCTCGCTCCTTTTTCGGCTGCGCCCAGTTATCCCTCTCTCTCTCGGCGCGATTTGATCTCGATCAAGTTCCCCCGCTGACGACCTCGGATGATGCGCGCCATGTCAGCCACGGTTCTCTCCCGACGCGACGCGGGTGCGCGGATGCAGCGGAGCGCCGAAGCCTCGCGTCGCGCGGCGCGACCGGATCACGCCCTCGCGCTCGCCCGGCGGATCGGCTCAGCCGGCTTGCGGGCTGCGGCCGGGTTGCAGGTTTTTCGAGCCTTGTCCCGCCTGGCTTTCGCCGCTGCCATCTCGGTTCTGATCGGCGGCGCCGTTGTCGATGCGAATCTCGACCGGATTGCCGTGGCGGCCGCGGTTTGCGCGCTCGCCGCCTCGAGCCTCGCCGGATTTTTTGCCGAGCTTCAAAGCGCGCGCGCGGAGGCCCTGGTGGCCGATGGGATAAGGGCAAGAGTGGAAACCTCGCTCGCCGCCCTATCGCCGGCGCGCCTGAAGGAACGACCGACGGGCGCGCTCATTGCCGGTGTCCAACGCCATCCCGAAGCGCTCGCCGCGCTAGTCGTCAGCCACGCGGTCGCGAGGCTCATGCTCGGGATCGGGCCGCTCACCGCCGCCGGCGCAATCTCGGTCATATCTTGGGAAGCGGCGCTGGCGCTGGTGCTTTCCCTTCCAGTGATGATCGCTTTCTTCGTCCTCGTCGGAGGCTTGGTGCGCGAGCGGGCCGACGCTCGTGAGAAAGCCTTCGGCCGCCTCGCCGCCCAGTTCTCCGATCGGATCAGGGCGCTCCCGACAATCCTCGCCAATCATGCCCTCGATCGCGAGCGCGGCAAGATCGAGAAGAGGATGCAGGCCTTGGCGGGCAGCACGATGGGGGTGCTGAGGATCGCCTTTCTGAACGCCGGCATCATCGATTTCTTCTCCTCGCTGTCGATCGCGATGGCGGCCGTCCTGCTTGGGCTTGGCCATCTCGGCCTCATGCGCATGCCCGGCTTTTACGGCCTTGCGCTTTGGCAGAGCTTTTTCATTCTCGTTGTCGCCGCGGATTTCTTCACGCCTTTTCGCCGTTACAGCGATCAGTATCATTTGAAGGCGGAGGGAGAGACGGCCGCGCAAGAGCTGGAGTGGTTCTTTCAAGACGAGCGGACGAGCCCCTCCTCGGCCGAGGCGAAACGGCTTTCCGACGCCTTCGCTGTCATTATGAATGCGCTCCCTCTCCGCGGCCTGGTGACGATCTCGGGGCCGAGCGGCTCTGGAAAATCGACGATGCTGCGCCTGATCAGCGGCATCGAGGCAGGCGGCGACGAGGCACGGAAATCGTTTCCGCTTCCCACCGAGCGCCGCGATTGGATTTCAACCGATATCTATCTGCCCGCCGGAACGCTCGCCGAAGCCATCACCTGGAATCGCCCGCAAGTGCAACGCGCGCTGCTTCTCCAGGTCACCGCGGAGCTTGGCCTTCTCGACGACCGGTTTTTGCCGGGAGGGCTCAATGCGGACATCGCGGAAGGAGGCGCCAACCTCTCCGGCGGCCAACGCATGCGCATCGGCATCGCAAGGGCGATGCTGACGCAACGTGTCGTGCTTGCGGACGAACCGACGGCGAAGCTTGACGAAAAGACCGCGGCGCGGGTGCGGGAAGCCCTCGGGCAGATTGCGCGCCATCGATTGGTGATCGTGGCGACGCATGACGAGGCGCTCATCGCGGTCGCTGAGCGCCGCCACGCCTTGGACGCCTTGCAGCTTCATGAGAAGGCGGCCGCCCCATGAATAGACGAGCCGGAGCTTCATCGCCCGAAGAGGATGGGCTTCGATCGATCGGAGCTCCTTGGCGGCTCGTCTTCGTCATGGCCCTTGGCGCCACGTGCTCCGGCGTTCTGCTTGCCGGCGTGTCGAGCTGGTTTCTCGCGGCCGTCGCTCTCGCAGGGCTCGGGCCGGCGGCGTTGACTTTCAATATTCATCTTCCGGCGGCTTTCGTGCGGCTGTTCGCGCTTGGTCGAACCACCTTCAAATATGGCGAGCGCGTTGCCGGCCATCAGGCCGCGCTGCTCGATCAGACGGTAAGACGCGCAAAGCTGCTCGCCGCCATGGCGGCAGCGCCCTCGACGCGCGCGGTCTCGTGGCAACTCGCTCGCGAGGATCGGCTCTGCGCCTACATGGATGATGTCGAGGATGTCGACTATGCCCGTTTGCGCACGGGCGTGCCAACGCTCGTGCTGAGCACCACCGCCGCCCTGCTTGCAACCGCGACAGCCTGGTTCGAGCCGCTCGCCCTCGTTTGGGTCCTTTTCTGGATACTGGCCGTGATCGTCGCGGCACGCATCGTGATCGGGCGGGCAGGCATACCGTGGGGAAAGGCCCGCGAGTGCCGATGGGCCGCGGCCCGCTCGCTCGGCACCTCCCTCTCGGCCGTGGTCCCGCTCAAGGCCGAGGGTTTTCTCGCGGAAGCCCTGAGGCCCGCTTTCGCCGAATTCGCCGAGGCCTCGGCCTGCTCGATGCGGCTGAGGAAGACCTATGCGGCTCTGGATACGCTTGCAGGCATCGCGGGTCCCTGTGCGGCGCTCGGCGTCTTCGTCGTAGCCTGGAGCTCGGGCGCGCGGGGCGCCGCCCTCCTCGTTCCCGCGCTCCTCGCCTTCGCTTGGCTCGCGCTCGGCGAGACGGCGCAGAACGTGTCGCGCGTGGTGCAGGGAAAGATTTGCGAGAGCGCAGCGCGCAAGGCGCTCGACAGCTGGACGACGCGTCCCGATCAGGCGCTGCCGGAGGTCACCGATGTCGCCGGTGTGAGCGCGTTGGTCTTGAAAGGATTGCCGCGCCAAACTGTGGACGGCCGTCGTCTCGGCGCGGCGATCACGACGACTTTGATCTCAGGGCGTCCCACCGCGCTTGTCGGCATCAGTGGATCGGGGAAGACAACGCTCCTCAAGGAGATCGCTGGCTGGCTCGGTACCGATCACGCCGAATGCTTCTCGCTCGACGGAACCGGCGCATCCGCCAGCACGCGCCAGGCGCTGACGCATCTGTGCCTGCACGACGCCGGTGTTCTTGCCGACACGATTCGCGAAAATCTCTTCGCGACCGGACACCGGGAATGCTGGGAGGCTCTAGCCGTGGTCGAGCTCGATGGATGGGCGAAGAAGCTCGGCGGGCTCGATGTCTGGATCAGGCAGGAGCAATTATCGCTTGGAGAGGCTCAAAGGCTCAACCTCGCCCGGGCGCTCTTATGCTCGTCTGCGATCATCTTGCTCGACGAGCCGACCGAACACCTCGACTGCGTTCAGGGCCGGCGAATCCTCAAACGGCTCCTGGCACGGCTGGCCGATCGCATCATCGTCTATGCGACCCATGACGAGGCCGCGGCCCGCTCGGCCGAACGGCTCGTCCGCCTCTGAGATTGCGTTATCTGCAAAGTCAGCCTCGTCGCTGCCTTTGCGCGGCATCGTAAGCATTGGCGTGTCGATCCAGAGCGGCCGGCATCCTGTTGGTAGGCGGGCGGGTCAAAAGGAGGCTCGATCATACCCGTCCATCCAGTCGCATGAGCAAATCGCCAAGCACGGACGAGGCAGCACTTGTCGCCTCGATGCGCTGCCAGGACAGCGAATTGCTTTCGGCATCGGGTTGTCGGCGCAGGTAGGACGCATCCGCGTCGGACGCGTCGTTCTGCCGAGTTTGCACGCGGCCTACCCGCAACTCGAGAGGAGCTTCGAGCCAGAAACCCGCAAATTCGCAAGAGAGATCCCGCGCGATCCGTTCGATCCCCTGCCGTTCCTCAATTGCGGTGTAAACGGCATCGGCGATCACACCGAAACCAGCCGCGAGAGCGAGCCCTGCCTTGCGGCGCATTCGCGCATACGCCTCGGCATTCGCAATCTCCGTGTATCCGGCCTCTCCGAGACGCTCAATCGCGCCGACTTCGAACATCGCCTTTCGTTCGATATCGCTGCGGATGTGCACGGCTCCCGGTATTCTTCCGAGGTGAGGTGCGAGCATTGCGGCGATCGTCGTCTTTCCCGTCCCCGAAAGGCCGCCGATCGCGATGAGCTTCGGCGGCTCGTCCGTCAGAAATCGCTCGGCAAGCGAGAAATAGCGCTGGGCCTCCATCGTCGCCTGCGCGCGCTGGCCTTCATCGCGTTGAGGCAGCGAATAGCCGATCACCTTGGCGCGGATCGCCGCCCGAATGCTGAGGAACAGCGGCAACAAGGCAAGCCCCTTGATGGAGAGAGGTTCTCGGTCCTCCCAGAGGTAGCGGTTGAGAACCGCATTGGCGGCTTCCTCGTAACCGCGCTCCCAGAGGTCCATGATCAGGAAAGCGAGATCGTAAAGCACATCGCCGGTGGCCATGGCTTCATCGAATTCCAGCGCATCGAACAGCGCCGGCTTGCCGTCGATCAGCGCGATGTTGCGCAAGTGCAGGTCGCCATGGCAGCGCCGCACATATCCGTCCTTGCGACGCTCGGACAGCAGATCGCCATGCGCGAGAAGTCGCGCGTGCGAAGCTTCCGTCAAACGCCGAACACGCTCCACGGGGAAGATCTCAGCCATTTCACGAAGGCTTTCGCCATTCTCGACGATGTAGCCGTCGAGTGCCGTGGCATTGTCGAAATCCCTGATCGGCGCCTGTGAGTGGGCGCGGGCGACGACGACAGCAAGCGCCGCCACAAGCCCGGCCGTGAGCGCGCCTTGCTGCGCCAGCTTGTCGAGCGTCGCGTTCTCATCGAACCGACGCATATGCACCGCCCACTCGACCACCTCTCCGTCTCCCCGAAGATGCAGCTTGCCTCGGCTTCGCGTTATTGGCACGACACCGAGATAAATGTGCGAGCTGTCGCCCTGGTTGGCGCGGATCTCCGCCTCGCAAGCGGCCCTTCGCTTCTCGAGCGAGGAGAAGTCCATGAACGCGAATTTTACGGCGCGCTTGACTTTGTAAACATCGGGGCCGGCGAGGAACACGGCCGCTCCGTGCGTGTCGACCCGCTTGACGCCCTCGGAGATCCCATGGGTCGCCGACGCGCTGAGCAGGGCGAAGACTTCGCTCTGATCGGCCACGACATGAATGAGCATTTGCCTCTACGACTCCCGTTGCGAGCCACGCCAACCCTAGCCTGCCCTGAGCGCGAATTCGTTCCCCTTCAAGGGGTGCGAAGGCGTCGAGAGTAAGACGCAAATCGAGACGGGCAAATTCGATTGCCGTCACGAGTCTCTCGTGACCCGCGCCCGCGTCTCAGCCTTACCAGGAGAAATGGAGACGCGCTGCGCTGGATCAATCTTGGTCGGCGCATGGGACGGCCGGGGCGCCGAACGATGCGCCCCGGTCGGTCGCTGGAAGCCTTGCGCTGATCGGAATTCTACAGCTAGCTAGGTTGCGGCTTGGCCGGCTTGGGTGCGAAGCGGATGACGAAGATCGAGAGCATTTCCGGCGCGGCTTCGCGTTCACAGGCGGACGACGAACTGCCCGAGACGATTTCTGATGCCGGGATCGGCATATGGCAAATACATTCGCCAAAGCAAACACTGCACCTCTCGCGCACGGCGCAAGACCTCCTCGGAAAGCCATCGCCCGCCCCCGGCACCTGGTCTGAGTTTCTCGGTTTGATCCACGCCGAGGACCGTGATCACGCCTCACAGGGGCTCGAGGAATGCCTGGCGAGCGGAGGGGACCTCACGATCGACTATCGGGTGGTTTTGCGGCCCGAGAGGATTCGTTGGCTTCGGCAAAGGGGTCGGCACGTCGTCGCCAAACAGGGAATGCCCCGGCGTCTCAGAGGCGTGCTCCTCGACATCGACGAGCAAAAGCGCACCGAGCGTCAATTGCGGGCGCGCGAGCGGCATCTGGAATCCATCCTGGCGACGGTTCCGGACGCCATGATCGTCATCGACAACCGGGGCATCATGCATTCGTTCAGCGCCGCCGCGGAGCGGCTGTTCGGCCTGGAACCCGCTGAGGCCATCGGGCGCAATGTCTCAATGCTGATGCCAGAACCCGACAGCAGCCGTCATGACAGCTACCTCAACCGCTATCAATCGACCGGCGAACGCAACATCATCGGAATCGGACGGGTGGTGACGGGCAGGCGCAAGGACGGGTCAACCTTCCCCATGCATCTTTCGGTCGGCGAGATGCACTCGGGCCATGAGCGATTTTTTACGGGATTTATTCGCGATCTCACCGAGCGCCAACAGACACAGACGAAGCTGCAGGAACTCCAATCGGAGCTGGTCCACGTGTCACGTTTGACCGCGATGGGCGAAATGGCGGCAACCCTCGCGCATGAGCTCAATCAGCCGCTCGCCGCCATCAGCAATTATCTCAAGGGATCCAAACGTCTCCTGGAGAGCAGCAGCGAGCCGCCGATCTCGACCGTTCAGGAGGCCTTGAGCAAGGGGGCCGAACAGGCATTGCGTGCGGGCCAGATCATCAAACGCCTGAGGGATTTCGTCACGCGTGGCGAAACGGAGCGCAGGGTCGAGCGAATGGTCCGTCTCGTCGAGGAGGCGAGCGCCCTGGCGCTTGTCGGCGCCCGCGAGCGAGGCGTCCGGATCGAGCTGACGGCCGATCCGCAAGTCGACCTCGTTCTCGTCGATCGAGTCCAGATTCAACAAGTGCTCGTCAACCTCTTTCGCAACGCGATGGACGCCATGCAGGATTCGCCTCGCGGAGAACTGAGGATCACGGTCGAGCCCGCGGCCGGCGACATGGTGGAAGTTACGGTCGCCGATACCGGCCCTGGACTGTCGGAAGAGATCGGAGCCAAATTGTTCTTGCCCTTTGTGACCACGAAGCCTCATGGAATGGGGGTCGGCCTTTCGATCAGCCGATCCATCGTGGAGGCCCATGGCGGCAGATTATGGCTGGAAACGAATTGCGCCGGAGAGCGCGGCGCCGTCTTTCGGTTCACCCTTCCGGCCGTGAAGTCGAGTGCAAGCGATGGCTGAAAATATCGTTCTTCATGTCATCGATGATGACGAGGCGATGCGCGAATCCATCGCTTTTCTGCTCGGGACATCAGGCTTCGAGGTCAAAGCCTTCGAATCCGCAATCGCCTTTCTCGAGGCCCTCCCCGCCCTCCAGGTCATCTGCGTCGTGACGGATGTGCGCATGCCGCAGATGGACGGCCTCGAAATGATGAAGCGCCTGAAGGCGAGCGGGCATCATTTCCCGGTGATTATCATGACCGCGCATGGGGATGTGCCGCTTGCGGTCGAAGCGATGAAGCTCGGAGCCTTCGATTTCCTCGAAAAACCTTTCGACGATGAGGCGCTGCTCAGCGCGGTCACCTCAGCGATCCAGCATGGCAATACGGCGACCGCGAGCGAAGCCGAAACCAGGAAGATCGAGCTTCGGATACGGAGCCTGACGCGCCGCGAGAGGCAGGTGCTTGAACGCATCGTCGCCGGGCAGTCGAACAAGGTGATTGGACGCGATCTCGAGATCAGCCCGCGAACAGTCGAGATCTATCGCGCGAATGTCATGACGAAAATGCAGGCCGCGAGCGTTTCCGAACTCGTTCGTCTCGCCATGCGTAGCAGTATCGGCTAAGTTTGATTCACTCCGACAGAGTGCGAATTCGTCAAGGAGCCGAGACCCGCGGCTAGAGTTTGGGTGCTCGCGCGCGCAATTGTGTCGCGGCCGATGGCTGGACGAGGGGCGCCACCGCGCGTAGCAGCTGGTCGCGGCTGAAAGGCTTAGCGAGCATCGGAGCGGAACTGAACGAGCGCGGCAAGCTTTCCTGACCATACCCGGTCACGAACACGAACGGTACATTCTTGCGCGTCAATGCGGCCGCGAGGTCGTCCACGGGGCGACCTCGCAAATTGGCATCGAGCAAGACCGCGTCCATGGGAGCGCTTCCGATAAGCTGGAGGGCTTCCTCCACAGTGCTCGCTGACCCCACGATCTCGGCCCCCGCTTCCTCCAATCCGGCAACGAGATCGAGCGCGACGAGCGGTTCATCCTCGATGACCAAAAGGCGACATCCCGCCAGGATGAGCGGCCTTTCGTCGGTTCGCTTGAGCGCGCTCTCCTTGAGAGTGCTGTCGATGAGTTGCGCCGACGATGGTTTTGTCGGCATGGCGGGGGCCTCAAGCTTGGGCAACGGAAATTCAATCTCCCATGCAATTCCGCTTGCCTCGATCGACATCCGTGCCCGGCCGCCCTCGCCCTGCGCGCCAAGCTCGATCAGCGTCGTCCCGAAGCCGCGCCTAATCGGAGCCCGGACTGGCGGGCCACCTTGCTCCACCCACTTCAGGCGCAGCATCGAGTCTTCGACCGTCCAGCTCACGGTGATCCATCCTTGGGGTGTCGAGAGCGCGCCATACTTGCTGGAGTTGGTGCCGAGCTCATGCATCATCATAGCAATATGCTGTGTGGTTTGCGGCCCCAGGCTGACCGGGGGTCCCCATGCGGTCAAGCGCGATTCATCGACCGGACCAAATTTGAGCTGATCGCGGATGACATCTCGCAGGTCGGCTCCCGTCCAAGCGGTGCTGCTGAGGAGAGAATGCACCTTTGCCATCGATTGAATGCGGCCGGTGAAGCTCTCCGTGAAATCCGTGGGATTTTTTGTGCTGCGCAACGTTTGCTGCACGATCGCCTGCACGCTGGCGAGCGTGTTTTTCACCCGGTGATTGAGCTCGCCGACGAGGAGATGTTGTGTCTCCTCCGCCTCCTGACGCACTTGCGCCAACTGAATCGCGGATCTGATGCGCGCCGCGAGCTCACGCGCGGAGAAGGGTTTGATGAGGTAATCGTCAGCGCCGGCCTGAAGGCCCTCGATGCGCGATTCCTCGCCGGCGCGGGCGGAGAGAAAAATCACAGGCAAGGTTTTCGTGCGCGCATCGGCGCGCAGCCGAGCGAGCAGGCCTATGCCATCGAGGCGTGGCATCATGATGTCGGTCAAGACCAAATCGGGCACACGTTGGTCGATCGTCGCGAGCGCCGCTTCGCCGTCCGCAACCGCCTCGACCTGATAGCGCGCGCCAAGAAGCCGGCGGAGATAATCGCGCATGTCGGCGTTGTCGTCGACGACCAGAATTCGCGCGCGATCGCCATCTGGCGTGTCGGCCTGTTCAGACGCGGTGAAATCATCGATTCTCACTTCGCTCCGAGCGTCCGAATCGGGCAGCCAGCGTAGTGCTTCCTCGACAAAGGGCCCAGCGCCCAGCGCCGTCGATGCCTGTGTGCGTTTCGCGCCGATATGTTGCGCCGGCAAGTGATCATGCCCAAGCGGGATCGCGACCGTGAACGTGCTGCCTTGGCCGCAGAGGCTTTCGACGGAAACGGACCCATGGTGCAGCTTCGCCAGTTCCTCAACCAGCGCAAGGCCGATACCCGAGCCCTCATGCGTGCGTCCCCGGGCGCCGGTCACGCGATAAAAGCGCTCGAACAGCTTGGGTATTTCGTCCGCCGGGATGCCGGTTCCGGTATCGCGCACCGCGAGCTCGAAACGCCCGGCCGTCTGGCGCAAGCTGACCTCGATCTCGCCCTCCAAGGTGAACTTGAACGCGTTCGAGATCAGATTGAGGACGATCTTTTCCCACATCTCGCGATCCACGAACGCGGGTTCGCTGAGCGGGGGGCAATCGACGATGAGCTTGACTCCGGCTTTCTCGACCGCAGAGCGGAACACGCTCGCCAGCTCCGCCGTGAATGCCGAAAGATCCACCGGCTCGTAGGCCGCCTCCATACGGCCCGCCTCGAGGCGCGCGAAATCGAGCAATGTGTTGGTGAGCTTGAGCAGACGCATGCCGTTGCGATGAACGAGATCGAGCTGCTGATGTTGGGAAATGGAAAGCGCCGATTGCGAACGGCCGACCTCTTGCTTGAGGTCCTCGAGGGGCCCGAGCATCAAGGTGAGCGGTGTGCGGAATTCGTGACTGACATTGGAGAAGAACGCCGTCTTGGCGCGATCGATTTCCGCCAGCGCCTGAGTGCGCTTGCGCTCGTCATCCCAGGCGCGCGCCTTGGCAATCGCGGTGCCGATCTGGCTCGCCATCAACTCGTAAAAATCACGATACAAATCATCAAGTGCCCTGTGCGCGCTCACTCCAGCGACCATCATCCCGGCAAGTTCGTTGGCCTTGTTTGAGCGGATCGGCACAACCACCGCGCAGTGCGGCGGATCGGCCCAGGGACCGCCAGGAACAGATGTGAAACGCCCGGCGAGATTCGTCACCGTCACCGTTTTCCCGCCCCGGAAAACGGCCGCCAGCGGCCAGGCTCTTTCGGGCTCGATCGGGTCCAGCCGCGCGACGAGCGGGCTCACGTCTAGGCCGGGCTCCATGCCGGCTGCGGCGGCGAGCCGTGCGTGTCGACCGTCGGGGTCGACGAGATACAAAAGCGCAAACGGCACGTCTTTCTCGTGGCTGTCGAGAATCTCGGCAGCCGCGCGGCAGGTATCCTCGGCGCTGCTCTCGACCGCTTGCACGCCGAGATCGCGTAGGATTCCCACGCGGCGTTCGCCAATGACCTTTTGAGTGATTTCGTGCACCGTCGCCAGCACACCGCCAATTCCGAGCGAGGCCGTGTCGTCAGGCACCGGGCTGTAGGCGACCGTGAAGTGTGTTTCCTCAGGCATGCCCAGACGTTGGAGATGAAGCTCAAAGTCCTCGATCCAAGTCGAGGGACCGCCATTGTACGGCGTGTCGATCAGCGGCTCGAGAATAGGCCAGATTTCGGACCAGCATTCTCGAACGGGCAAGCCCAAGGCGTTCGGGTGCTTGTTGCCGAGGATCGGTACATACGCATCGTTATAGATGGAAATATAGTCCGGCCCCCACCACAATAGGAGGGGAAACCGATTGGCCAGCATCACACCAAGCGTGGCGCGCAGGGCGGGCGACCAGGTTTCAGCAGGGCCGAGCGGCGTTTTCGCCCAATCGAAAGCGCGAATACGCCCACCCATTTCGCCGCCGCCGGCGAGCCAGGCGCCTTCCTGGGCGGTTGGATTTTTCGTGACCAAGTGCGCCCCGCGAACATGATTCCGGAGAAGCTAAATAACTCGATAAACCGCCGATCGTTCCCAAAGGCGCGTCCTCCGCACGGAAAGGCCTCGCTTGCGAAACGAGCTGATAAGGCGGAAAAAGGATCTGTGTTGGATCGGAAGGTGGTGGTGTAAGCAGTCCACGACGAACCTGTCCTGGCGGGAGTTTCCTTTTTTGCGAGAATTGTTGCGAAAACAAGTCGCACGTCGCGCGAGGTCAGATTAGGGGCAAAGCGGAAATCAGCGCGAACGCTAGGCGGCCCATAAGGCGGCCGTTGAAAAAGCAGATCGTCGGACCTTTTTACTGCGCCCGCCCGCCGCCCCACAGAGATGCGATGCCGGGCCCCGTCGGATGTCGGATTGCGCCTTAGTGCTGTCCGACGCTCCCAATCCCCAAGGCCGAATGAATGCGTTGCAGTAGCGGGTCTGAGGCGGCGAGAAGCTCCCACTCCTCACCCATATTGTCGTCGGTCACCGCGGCCAATCCCTTAGTCCGCGCTAGAATTCCGCCGCAACTCTCCATCGGCTCTCCCTCGCGCGGTACGCCCGCGGCGGGCGGCGTCAGCGTGGAGACGATCTCGTCGAGCCGAGCGCGTTGCGCCGGGACCCCGATATCGAGCACAGGTCGGCCGTTGATTCGATAGTCGGCAAGTGTCCGGCGCAATCGCTCCGAATCGAGTGTCATTGACGTCGGGCTCAACACCAGAGCATTGAGCACGCGCACGCCGGAGAAGAGCGCGCAACCGGTCCGCTGCACGCGCGCCGATCCGGTCGTGTTGTACATGATGACCCCGCCATCGCGGAGATGGCCGGCGTTGAGCCGCAGATACTCTTGCGAGAGCAGGTTGGTCGCATTGGGGCGGAAATACCAGGTGGTGTTCTGGATAATGGCGTCGAACTTGCGCTCGGGATGTCGGTTGAGCCAGCGCCGGCCGTCGTCGATAACGATCTCTACCTTTGGGTTGTCGAGTAGGCTCGCCACCACGGGATACTTCCGGATGATCTGAAGGTAACCCGGATTGATCTCAATGATGGTGACGTGCTTGACCTGAGGGTGGTTGGCGATAACCTGCTCCCAGGCGCCGGTCGCCAGCCCGATCAGCAGCACGTCCTCGGGGTCGGGGTGGAAGAGGCTAAGCGAGAACGGACGAACTAGCACATTCTGGTCGTTCATCAGATCGATGGCCAGTCGCCCGTCATAGATGCCGCTTCCATAGACGTTTAGCTTCTCGTCCACGGTTATTACTCCGCTGCGGTTCTCGACGGTCTCGACAAATCGAGTGCCTGATTCGATCTGGCTATTCGAGAGAAGGTGCTCGTAGAACTTGTCAAATAGCGTGCCAGACAGCGCCGGCATCGCCACACCCGCGATTCCGGCAAGTGCAACGATCGCTTGCCAGCGCCGGCGCGGCAGGCCGCCCCGCCAGGCGACGAGACCGGCAAGACCCACACCGACCATACCTAGCAACGCGGAGATGGCGGAAATGGACAAGGCGTCCATCAGCACGAAGCCGGTGAGGAGAGTCCCCCCGACGGATCCGAGAATGTTGGCGAGATAGATCAGGCTCACCCCGGCCCCGGCGTTGTCGTCGGGGCTGACGCCATAGTGGCAGACGAGCGGAAATATCATGCCGCTAATCGTGGTCTGTACGAAGATCATCAGCAACATAGGATAGAAGTAGCCGAACGCCGTGGTGGCGCTATAGGCCGCGAGCGGCAACAGAGCGTATCCGAGGATACCGGCGCCGAGGGTGCAAAGAGATATCAGATACATGGATTGTGGTTGGGGCAGTGAAGCGCTGAACCGACTGCGCAATCGCAGAGCACCGTTTGCGATGCCGGCCAGATAGACACCGAGCACCAGCGCAAAGGCAGGGCTGGTGTTGCTGGCGATCGAGAATGCTCTGAACCACACCACTTCATAAGAGAGCGAGACGTAGCCGACGAAGCCAGATAAGAGGACGGCGAAAACGAGTTCCGGCACTGACCGGCGCATGAGCGATGGCGCCGGCTCAACTGCGGGCACCGTCGATCGGGCCAGCGCGTCTTTGCGCCCGCGCTCGCGCCAAGCCTCGCATAAAGCTAATGCACCGACGATGAAATTGATCAGGGCTGCGATCGTCACTGCGCCTTGCATGCCCATGCGGTCCATTAGGAAGAGGACGCACAAGAGGCAGGCGGTTGCGGACCCTATGGTGTTGACGCAATAGAGGAATCCAACCGACTGACCAACATTGCGCGAGCGGCGGACGAGGTAGACCGATAGGATGGGCAACGTGGAGCCCATGAACAGCGTCGGCACGAACAGCAGCGCGATAGTAACGGTGGTCAGGGGGATGGGCGGCAGGTCCAGCGTGTAGCTTCCGACGAATGCGATGATGCGCAGCGACATGGCGCCACAGGCGGCGATAACGAGCTCGATCGCGCCAAACGCGACCAATAAATTGAGCGAGGGGCGGCGGGAGATCCTCCCGCCGAGGAAGCTGCCGATGCCCAGTCCCATGAGAAAACCCGCGATTACCACGGTGACGGCTTCGATATTGATGCCGAACATCGTGAACAACGCGCGCTGCCACACTAACTGATAGATCAGGGCCGGTATGCCCGAGACGAAGAACACAGCGGCGACGGTCAAGGTGCCTCGGGTCACTTGCGTTTGGGAACCGGACACCGTGTCTGACTGCGCCAAGCTGGTCATATAATCTGCGATCCGAGGAGGTGGTTGGAGCGCAATTAGCTTCAAGAGAGGTCTACGAATTCTTAAGCTGGAACATCGCGCTTGACGCAGTGATTGATCCCTCGCACACGCGCACTCGCAGGTTCTGCCTAGGGAGGAGGTCAAGTTTTGACACTGACTATTGCTCCTAACGGACAAAGCGACGCAGCGCGCTGTTAGACGGCTCGTTGGTCCACGAGCGCGCGTGCCTTAATCGTCGTGGTGGGGCGACCTTCGGCGAACTATCCCTTGACCGCAGATGTCGGCGGGACCGGGAGGATGATCTCGGAAGCGATATTCTACTCGTCCGATCGCATCAGCATGCGCCCGCACCGACGCTCCATTGCGAAGAAGCTCGGCAAGCCCGGCCGCCGCAAAACCGGACATGAGCAGTGAGCTGGTTCAATACTCGACGCACTCCATCACTGCCACGCTCCAGAGTCGGCGCCCCGGCGATGAAGCGATGCCTCAGAGCCCCGCGTCGTCTTCCAGCACCCGGAGCTGCTCGGATGCCGCCGTGCCAGAACCTACCCACAGCGCCACTTGGCGAGCTTCACAAGAGTTCCTCGGCCAGCGCGATGATGATGCCCGCAGGGCCTCGCATGTAGCAGAGTCTGTACTTGTCCTCGTACTGGGCCACTTCGCCGATGAGTTCGCCGCCGATGGCGCGCAGGCGAGCGACAGTGTCGTCGACGCTTTCGACTGCAAACATGACGCTCCGGAGGCCCAGCGCGTTCGGCGGCGCGATCACACGTTCGATCTTGACCAGTTTTGGATTGCGAAACTTCGTCAGCTCAAGCCGTCCGTGCCCATCTGGGGTCCGCATCATAACGATGTCGACTTGAACCTTTTCGAGCCCGTTGACGCGGTCCACCCACGGGCCCTCGACCAGCGCCTCGCCTTCAATCGTCATACCTAGCACTGTGAAAAAAGCGATAGCATCTGCAAGGTCGTCGACGACAACGCTAACGTGGTCCATTTTCTTGATCGTCATGTCCCTAGTCCCGCAGGAGATTCCGGTTCATTCAAGTAGATACTTTGGAACTATGATCCGACCTAAATTGCTTGTGCGGCAGCCGTACGGGATCAGGCGACGCCCTTTTATTGTCAGGCAGATGGTAAGATGCTCGGGAGGCTTGCGTATTGAACTCCATAAGGGGCAGGATTTGAGGAAGCAGTTGCGCAACGCTGTGGAGGAGGGAGTTCTACGCGCTATGGACAGAAGGCAGACGAAACGCAAAGTCGGCATCTTGATAACAATACCGGTAGTGATGGTTCTCGGTGTGAGTACAATGAGTTCGACTACAAGAGCAGAAGATGATGGTTCCCGGTTCACCTACGTGCGAGTACATTGCACGCCGGACAACGAATCGCACTTCGCAGACGTCACAGTCGATCTCAACAAGGAAAATTTCGCACCTCCAGCAGCCCCTATCGCTATCGGAGGCAATCAGCAGGTTTCACGCGCCTTCATCGCAGGATTCGAGGCGCACTGGGGTGCTGTTGACCTGAACACCCATCTCAACCATCCTACTCCTGCAGTCCAGCTATTCACTGTGGTAGGTGGTGTATTCTCGATTACCGTTACAGATGGCGAGACGAGGCAGTTACATGCTGGTGACGTTGTTCAGTTAGAAGACACAACTCCTTGCAAAGGGCACATTACCGTGGTGGGCGACAAACCCGGATTTCTACTCTTCGCTCGCTGACCTCCGTTTTGAACTCCAGAAAAGGAGTTTCACCTATTAGGCTTTGGTCCTGCTGTCGCTCTTTAAGGAAAACACCGGCATCGATGTGAACGTTTTTGCGCAAGGCGACCTCCGATGCGATCCCGTAACAGTGCGGCTCTCGTGCGTCTGCGCCTCTGATATTTCGATTTTTTTGAGGTCGCGAATTTTTACTTGGGGCAATCAGACATTCCGCCTGACTCCCACACTACCTAACATCCATGGGTGGCGGACCTGCTGACGGTCAAGAAATTCGCCAAGGCAAATTGATGGGCGTTCGGGAGCGAACCTAGAACTGCCGCCGTAACACAGCCAGTTTGCCATGGAGCGGCCTCGCCGGGTAGGGAGCGACGAGCCCGCCCTGTTTCCTCGTGATTGGGCTTAACGAAGGTCGCAGGCTTGGAAGCGTACAAGAGGCCAAGCAGCGGGCCATCCTGCATTCGGGGTTGCCCCCCGCCCATTCCGACAGTCGCCTTGTTCTTGCGAACCACGTGTCTGCCACATGCGAACCTGTCTCAGTCACATTTAGTGAACACCCCTCGGAACCTGCGCAATGCTTCTTCCCGCCGATGACCGTTCTCTAGAACGCGGGAGCATTTTGACGATAAACATTTCTGAGCTGTCCGGGGGTGGACGGATAGAGGGCCCGACACTCGTCGTAATAGAGGTTCCCCGGTGTAGGAGTTCGGTTGGCTGGATCAGCGCAAATAAGAGCGAGCTCGGCGCCATTGTGCCGCGCCGTGGTTTGACAACCTGCAAGCACGATCAAAGCAAAAAGGGATAGCCATGCCACTTTCACATCCACCTCCTCGTTTCAGCGGGCGCGGACAGGACACCCGATGGAATGGGCTCGGGCCGCAGTTCCGGTTTTCCCGCGCAGAAGTGCGAGATGCGGCATGCAGTCGGCTACTCGACTTTAGCTGTACGAGGGCACATTCAACGGCCGCCCCGCATCTCTCGTACTACCGAGCTGACATGGGCCAGGTCACGGGAACACAAGTGAAGCCTGCAGGCCGACATGGCTATTTGGATAGTATAATCCCGCGCTGGGTTCTCATTTCGTCGAAAACATGGCCGATCGCTTTAATCACGGTCACCTCCGGATGGGCTTTGCAATAAACGATCGTTTCGCGCTCCGCCTCTCTGGACCTGGGGACATTGATGTAATGCTTTTTTGCCAATCCGTTGTACCAACCGCTGTACCATGTTGTTAGCAGGTCGGCATCTTCTTGGAACGTATTCGCCAGTTAAGCGCAGGTCAAAGCTTGAACGTTCAGGAACCCGTCCGAATCCGCATAAGTCTTCAACTCCACTTGAGCGTTTGCGCCGGAGATATGCCAAGCAACCATGGCCCCAAAGATGAGCATAAGCTTTCGCATTTTTTCTTCTCCAAACTATCCTTCGGCATCTCGGCCGCCGCGGAGCCATATCGGCTCGCCATTTCTGACGGACGGTCGTTGTCCCCAGGTTGGCAATTCAACTTCCGACCGCACTCAATCATAACTTCGATCGATCGCGGCCTTGGATCATGTTGGCAGGTGCGTGCGCCCCGCAATGGGACCTTGGTCCCATCCTGCCGGATCGATCGCCAAAGTTCCACTGCTGAGCCCCTCGAGCCCGGTTCTTCCGGCTCGTGTAGGCTCCATCGAGCCCTGCAAATCGCCGTCATGATGACTGTCAGCTTGATTGGGTGCCTCCAGCGCGGCGAGCAAGCGATGCGCGCCAAATTCCGATGTCTCTGAGGTGATCGTCATGTACTATCTCGCCGAGGCTACGCAGTTCGCGATACTTATTATCGACGGCATGGCGCTCGCGATTATCGCGATCGGAACCGTGGAAGCCTTTCTGAAAGGCCCGCGGGTGATGCTCTCATCATCCGGAGCCGGTCATGAAAGGCGGGAGGTATGGCTACAATACGCGCGCTGGCTGGTCGCCGGCCTGTCCTTTCAGCTCGCCGCGGACATACTAGCGACCTCGGTCGCGCCCAATAGAGACGAATTGGTGCGACTTGCCGTTGTCGCCGCCATCCGCGTCTTCCTCAACTTCTTCCTCGAAAAAGATCTCTCGGAGGTGCGCGTCCGGCAAACCGAGCCTGCGGGCGATCGGGTCGATCCGGCGTGACGCCGCTCAAGCGGAGGTCGGAGGTCGGATCCGAGCTGAAGCTGCAACTTTAAAAGCGAGCGCGCCGAAGCGATCGCGTGTTCCGCGGGTGACTCCACCGAGCAAAGGATGTTCCACGAGCGTGCGACCAGAAGCTCAGGCTTCACCTGATCGATGGGTTTTATTTCCGCGGCGCCGGCTCGTTCCAACGACGTAAAACGCTGTGATCCCTTGATACGACCCGGGAAGCCGGGCGGGCTCGTCGTTCGATTTGCTCCCAAGATCGCTCCGCTTCTGCTGACGGCCAGAGCACCGCATCACCACCGGTAGGCGTGGAGCGAGTGCCGCATGCCGATGACCTTTCAAGTCCTGAGAGCGCCATGCTCCCGCCAATGCGCATAAATATAAGTTACTCAAAAGAGCCCGGACAGCAGGCGCGTAGGACCAAGGTCCCATTGTGGCGGCTCGATGCGATGCTAAATACTCGCAATTGTCGTCGGTTGAGCCAAGTAGTGTGGACCGCCTCTTCCACAACTTTGGTCGCAAATTTCTGGACGGTGGGCCAAATGCAGTATTGTATAAGCTTGCTTCGTAGTCTGTCCGCGAAACCGAGCAAATTAATGACACCGTCTAAGTATACTGAAGTAAACGGACTCGTCTATCTTTTGATTGGAGCAGTGCTCGTCATCTGGCCTGGCCTGGCGCAAACGTTGTTCATAGAGAGATCTTTTGTGGCGGATGAGCAAGGGCTAATGCGCGCCCTGGGGCTGACCGTTGTCGTGATCGGCTGGCTGTATTTTTTTGGCGGTCGATCGGGTGGAGAGCAAGTCGTCGCCGCCTCCGTGATCGATCGGCTGATATTCGTGCCCCTGGTGCTGGTGCCACTCGCGATAGCGGGAGTCTTCCCCCATCTGTTGCTGGCGTTCGCGTCTCTCGACGTGGCTCTCGCCCTCGGCGCGTGGATAATTCTTGTTCGCAGCACCTATTCCAAGGCTCGTCATGCGTCGCCCGCGTAGGACGATAGGTCGTTTGGATTTCTCTGGGTTTCTGGAGAAGCGCGATGAGCAGTGCCGGATCGCAAGACCTCGGGATCTTGGCGAAGTTGGTGATCGTGCTGGCCCTCATGCTCTTTGTCGCGGGCATTTTGTGGCACGGCGTGACTGCCGCCACTCTTCAACGGCTTTGGCAAGACCTGTTCGAAAGGACGGATGCGCCGATGAGATTCCGCTTCGTCCTGCAGCCCCTGATGGCCGCAATCGCGGCGGTCCATGCCGGCCGGGAAGACGCAAAGAGAGGGCGCCCTCCATACTTCGTGACGATGCTGCGCGATCCGCAGGAGCGTGTAGGACTTTTGCGCGAGGGCTTGAACGCGACCGCACGGATCATCCTGCTCGGGCTTGTGATGGACGTGATCTATCAAGCCCTCGTCCTCAAGACTTTTTATCCCAATGAGGCGCTCGCAATCGCGTTGCTCCTCGCCTTCGTGCCGTACCTGATCATCCGAGGTCTCGCCTTGCGCGTCGCGCGCTCGCGCATTCGCGGAACGGCGGAGCGGAGGTAGGCCCATGAATTGCAGGCGATGAGGGACTTGCCATGCCAGATACCCACCCCGGCGCAGGCAGGTTCGAGGTCCGAGTAACCTCGGACAGCCATTTCGGCTGGCTCCGCACCCGCCTGAGCATCGAGCGCACAATGATGTCGTGGCTGCGAACAGCAGTCTCATTGATCGGTTTCGGTTTTGCAATCGTTCAGTTCTTCGAGCGCTTCGAGAGTATGGCCGGCGTTCAAGTCGCTCAACATCCAAGTGCACCGAAGTACCTTGGCCTCGCGCTGATCGTCAGCGGCATCGTCGCGCTTCTCATCTCGATTTGGCAGTACCGTTGGACGGTTCACTACTTGTGGAGCGCGGACTTCCTCCCGATCGCGGGAATGAGGGCGGGCGCAACAACGGAAAAAATGCAATCGCCGGTCCTGGCGGTTGCCATTCTCCTGGTCTGCATCGGCCTGTTCGCCTTCTTCGCCGTCCTGCTGCGCCTCGTATAGCGCCCAGCGTCAAAATCTTCGCCAATCCGAGGACATCAAGATGGATGAAGACAAAGAGTTACGTGGGAGGGCGGCATGAGCGTAGGGAAAGGGTTTTTCAAACGGGTGCCTGGCGCCAGCGTGAGGGCCAAGCTGCTTTCGCTCATCGGCGCGCTTGTCGTGATCGGTGCGGTTATCGCCGGTGGCCTCTATTACGCATTTCCTGTGCAGATCTCCATCATGGGCGCCCTATCGCGCAACTATCTCATTACCTTTTTTGCACCTGGAGGCACGGCAACCACAGAATCGAACGCAAATTACAAAAGTGCCGGATCTGTCGCCTCGGCGCCTTCAGGCGAAGCGACGGCGGCCACGTCGGGAGACTGGCCGAGCTACAACAGAACGCTCGAACTCAGACCGGTATTCGCAGCTCAACCAGATCAATGCGAAAAACGTCGAAAAGCTCAAAGTTCAATGCACCTACGACACGGGTCAGTTCACCGCTTTCAGAGTCCGGTCCGATCGTGGTCGACAACGCCCTGATCGGCACAACTGAATTCGACATTTTCTCCATCAATCCGGCCACATGCATCGAAAATTGGCGAACTCACGAGGACTATCCGCCGAGCCTCATACCAGTCAATCGAGGTGCCGCCTATCTCGACGGGATGCTGTTTAGGGGCGGCGAAGACGGAAAAGTGCGCGCTTATGACTTCAAGACCGGTAAGCTGATTTGGGCAACCATGATCGCCGATCCCAAACTCGGCGAGTCGGTGCCCGCGGCCCCGATTGCCTCGGACGGCCTGGTCTTCGTCGGCAATGCAGGCGGAGATTTCAAAGGCGGCAAGGGGCACATGTTCGCGCTGGAGGCGAAGACGGGCAAGATCGTCTGGGAGTTCTTCCTCGTTCCCAAGGTAGAGGGCGACACGGTGCGCGGGCCGCTGGGCGCGACGCCGCTCGATACGTCGAGTTGGAAGAACGGCCCCGGCATTCCGATCAGCGGCGGAGGCAGCTGGACGTCATACACACTCGATGCGAAAGCAGGGCTGTTATACGTCCCCGGCGGCAATCCGGCCCCGGACTTCGCGATTGCCGTGCGCGAGGGAGAAAATTTCTACACCAACTCCGTCGTCGTGCTCGACGCCAAGACCGGCGCCTACAAGCACCATTACAAACTCGTGCCGAAGGACTGGCACGATTGGGATGTCTCCAATCCCCCCATCCTGATTCAATCAGGGGGCGGCAAGCAGCTCATGCTCGACGCTCCGAAGGATGGTTACCTTTACGGCTTCGATCTCGCCGGCAACAATCTGCTTTACCGCACTCCGGTGACGCAGATCGAGAACGTCGTCGAAAATTTCACACTCGGCCAGGAGGTTCATTTCTGCCCCGGCGCAGTGGGAGGCGAAGAATGGAACAGCCCGGTGTTCGATCCGCGGACCAACCTTGTGTTCACCGGAGAGGTCGATTGGTGTGACACCGCCGCACCGAAGGATGCCGATCAATTGCGCTCGGTGAAGATCGGGCAGCCATGGGCCGGCATGGCGACATGGAACCCGTTCGCGATGTTCGGCAAATTCAGCCGTTCGGACGGGCATTGGGCCGGATGGCTCTACGCCACCGATGCCGACAGCGGCGTCTGGAAGTGGCGCGTGAAATCCAACTACCCGATCGTCAGCGGCCTTACCGCTACAGCCGGGGGGCTCATGCTCTTCGGTGATGTGGGCGGCCATTTCTACGTGCTCGATGCCAGCAATGGTCAGAAGCTTTGGAGCCAGGAGCTCAACGGCGCAGTTGGTGGCGGTGTCATCACCTATACGGTCGACGGTGTGCAGAAGATTGCCGCGGCGATCGGCTTCACGCACCCGGTCTGGCCGACGAAGATCGTGACCGCCAAAATCGTCGTGCTCGGTCTCGACGGCGCCTCCGCGAAACCATGAGGACCTAGCCATGGCGCTCGATCCGGTTCTGCTTTCGCGGCTGCAGTTCGCCTTCGTGATCAGCTTCCATATCATCTTTCCAGCCTTCACGATCGGGCTCGCGGCATGGCTCGCCACCCTCGAAGGCGTGCGGCTGCGGACCGGAAATGAGCTCTATCGGCGGGTCTTCGACTTTTGGCTGAAGCTATTCGCTCTCTCGTTCGGCATGGGAGTCGTCAGCGGGATCGTCATGGCTTTCCAGTTTGGGACCAACTGGAGCGTGTTGGCGGAACGCACCGGACCGATCCAAGGGCCGTTGCTCGGCTACGAGGCGTTCACGGCCTTCATGCTGGAGGCGACGTTCTTCGGGGTAATGCTGCTCGGCCGCGAATATGTTTCGCGACGCTTCTATTTTTTCGCCTGCTGCATGGTCTCCCTTGGGACCATGTTCTCTTCATTTTGGATACTCGCCAACAATAGCTGGATGCAGGTTCCGCTCGGCCACGCGATCGTCGACGGCAAGATCATTCCCGCGGATTGGTGGGCGATCACGACCGGTCCGATCATGCGGGTGAGATGGCCGCACATGTTGCTGGCGGCCTTCCTGACGACCGGCATGTGCGTCGCGGCAACCGGTGCTTGGTACACGCTCCGTGATGTCCATCGTGCCGAAGCGCGCGTCATGATGCATTGGGGTCTCGGGTTCGTCGCCGTCATAATTCCAATTCAGCTCTTCTTCGGCCATTTGACCGGCATTTACGTGCTCAACTATCAGCCGGCCAAATTCGCCGCGATCGAGGCGCGCTGGCAGACCCAGCAGCCGGCGAGCGAGGTGCTGATCGGTCTTCCGGATCCATATCAGCAACGCAATCTCTTCGCCATCGAGATCCCGCGGCTCGGTAGCTTCATAGCCTCCGGCAATTGGACAGCGCGCGAGGTCGGGCTCGAGTCCTTTCCGGTGGACGATCGACCGCCGGTGCTCATCCCGTTCTTCGGTTTTCGCATCATGGTGGGAATGGGGCTGATCATGCTCGCCGTCTCCTGGTTCGGAACGCTCTTGCGTTTCCGTGGCCGGCTGGAGACGACGCGCTGGTTTCTTTGGGGAGCCTTTCTCGCCTTCCCCAGCGGCTTCATCGCGGTGCTCGCGGGATGGCTTACGGCCGAAGTCGGCCGGCAGCCCTGGGTGGTCTATGGGCTTCTGCGCACGAAGGACGCCGTGACGCCGTCCCTTGCAACGCGTGACGTTCTCTTGTCCCTGACCCTGTACGTCATCGTCTATGTTGTCATCTACGCATTTGGTCTGCTTTTCATCTATCGGCTCTTGCGTGACGGGCCTGCCGGCGACGATGCCTCGGTTCCAGAGAGCGCAACTCCAGGCCGACCGCTCGCGGTCGCCATGCACGCTTCAGCGGGAGCGCGTCAATGAACCTGGAGCCCTCCGCGCTTGCGCTATTCTGGGCCGCCGTCATCGTTGTGGCCATACTCGCGTACGTGATCCTCGACGGCTTTGACCTCGGCGTCGGCATTCTCTTCGGCGCCACCAGGGACACCCGGCTACGCGCGGAGATGATCGCGTCGATCTCTCCGTTCTGGGACGGAAACGAGACTTGGCTGATCGTGGTGGGGGCATCGCTTTTCGCGGCTTTCCCAACCGTCTACGCAGTATTCCTCGCGGCTTTCTACATTCCGGTGCTGCTGCTCCTGCTTGCGCTCATCTTCCGCGGCGTCGCCTTCGAGTTTCGCGCTCGGGGAATTGCCGCCGGATTGTGGGATGGCGGCTTTGTTGCCGGCTCGATCATTGCCGCCTTCGTGCAAGGCGCCGCAGTCGGAGCCATGATCCGCGGAATCCCCGTGGTAAGCGGGCAATATTCCGGAAGCTCCTTCGACTGGATCTCGCCGCTTTCCATCATCTGCGGCATTGGCCTCGTCCTCGGCTACGCGCTGATGGGTGCCGGCTGGATTGTTCTCAAATCCGAAGATCCGCTGCTGCGCGACTGGGCGCGCGGCCGCATACTGCTCCTTGCGAAGGCGGTCGTCGCGATCCTCGTCGTCGCGGCCGTCCTGGCGTTCGTCGATCGCGCCCGCATGACGGGAAGCCTCTTCCTCGACCGTCCGTGGGGTTTCATTTTTCCGCTGATCGGGGGCGTCGCGATCGTCGGCATTTTCGCCGGCGTTCGGCAACGGCGCGAACTCTTGGCCGTTTGCCATGACCGTCGTGCTCTTCATAGCCGCCTTTCTCTCGCTCGCGGTGATGTTCTGGCCGTACATGATCCCCTACAACGTTACCCTTGCTTCGGCGGCTGCGCCGGAAGCTTCCCTGTCCTTCTTGTTCTGGGGCGCCGGCCTGTTCGTGCTGCCGGTAATCGGCGCCTACACGGCTGTCGTTTATTGGATGTTTCGCGGCAAGCGGCACAGCGGCACGCAGGGCACAAGGGCGCGGCCGAACCTCGCTAAAGGAGGACCGTAATGCCGAATGTCCTTCTATTGTTTGGGGAAATTACTGCCACGTCCGCGGAAAGCCGACTGAAAGGAAGGCGAAAGTCTCAGTGGAAAATCAACTGCGCCGTCGATCTGAAGTGCAGAGCAAAAGGAGCAAATTGAAATGGCTGCAACAGGCAAACCGAATATTCTCATCCTTTGGGGTGACGATATTGGCTGGTGGAACATCAGCTACAACAACCGGGGGCAAATGGGTTATCGTACGCCCAACATCGACAGGATCGGCAATGAGGGCGCAACCTTCACCGACTATTACGGGCAGCAAAGCTGCACCGCGGGCCGGGCTGCCTTCATCACCGGGCAGAACCCGATTCGGACCGGTCTGACCAAAGTCGGAATGCCGGGTGCTGATGTCGGTCTTCGTGCGGAGGATCCGACCATCGCGGAGCTGCTGAAGCCCTTGGGCTATGCCACCGGTCAGTTCGGCAAGAACCACTTGGGAGATAAGGACCCGTTTCTGCCGACCGTGCACGGTTTCGATGAGTTCTTCGGCAACCTCTACCATCTCAATGCCGAGGAGGAGCCGGAAGACTCGGACTATCCGAAGGATCCTGCTTTCAAGAAGCGCTTCGGGCCGAGGGGTGTGCTGCATTGTTGGGCGGACGGGAAAGGCGGGCAGAAGATCGAGGATACGGGCCCCCTCAACAAGAAGCGCATGGAGACCATCGATGAAGAGGTCACCGACCGTGCTCTCGATTTCATCGACAAATGCCACAAGGACGGCAAGCCGTTCTTCGTCTGGTACAATACCACGGCCATGCACTTCAGGACTCACAGTGCTGAGAAGCACAAGGGTAAGAGCGGTGGTCAGGGGGAGTACAACGACGTCATGGTCGCACATGACGAGAATATCGGCAGGATGCTGACCAAGCTGGACGAGCTCGGCATCGCGGATGACACGATCGTCATGTATTCAACGGATAACGGGCCGCACTACAATAGCTGGCCCGATGCCGGAATTACACCGTTCCGCAGCGAGAAGAACACCAATTGGGAGGGCGGATGGCGCGTGCCTGTTTTCGTGCGCTGGCCGGGTAAGATCAAGCCGGGGACAGTGCTGAACGACGTTGCCTCCCACCAAGAATGGCTGCCGACGCTGCTGGCTGCCGCGGGAGAGCCGGAGATCAAGGATAAGCTCCTCAAAGGTCACAAGATCGGAAACAAGACCTTCAAGGTGCATATCGACGGCTTCAACCTCATTCCCTATCTGACCGGCGAGGCGAAGGAAGGTCCGAGGAAGTTCTACTTCTACATCAGCGACGATGGAGACATCTTGGCCCTTCGCATCGGCGATTGGAAACTGGTGCTGATGGAGCAGAGAGCCAAGCAACTCATGTGTTGGTTCGAGCCGTTCGTGAAGCTCAGAGCGCCGAAGATGTTTAACCTGCGCCGCGATCCCTTCGAACGGGCGGATGAGAACTCGAATACCTATTGGGATTGGGTGATCTCCCACGCATATCTGCTCTACGAGATGCAGGGGCTGGTGGCCCAACAGATCCAAGCCTTCAAGCAATTCCCGCCGCGACAGAAGCCTGCGGCGTTCAACCTGGACGAGGTTCTCCGCCAGATCCAGGACGCTGGAGGCAGCAGCTATCACTAGCTGATCCGACGCTGCTGCGTGGTCGAGGGCACACAAGCTGAGCCTCGTCATCAGAAAGAAATGTAGCTACCCATGCATGGGCCACCGTGCATGGGCCGTTTCTGTCAGCACCCCATGGCTTGATGGTATTGGATACGAATCTGCCCAAGCGGAAGCCTGCGGACGAAGGCGAAGGCCATGGCAGCCTCCTTGTGCTCGCCGCTCTGGCGCTTGTCATCGGCGCGGCCTCAGGCTTGTTGGGAGCGCTCTTCCTGCTCATGCTCGAACGCGCGGATAAGTTGCGCGATAGCGTGATCCTCTGGGCCCATTCGAAAGCCTTCCTCGGCTTCTTGCTGGTCAGCTTCGCTTGCACCATCGCGGCGGGCGCAGCGGCGAGATTGGTGCGCCTCTACTCGCCTCAGGCGTCAGGAAGCGGCATTCCTCACGTCGAGGCGGTACTGAACGAGGAGCTGCCGCAGGCACCGTTTCGCATAATACCCGTGAAGTTCGTTGGTGGCGTGCTCGCGATCGGCGCCGGATTGGCGCTCGGCCGCGAGGGACCAAGCGTTCAGATGGCCGCCACTCTCGGTCATCTGACCGGCAAAGTGTTTCGACGCGGCTGGCCCGACTGCCGCGTGTTGCTTGCCGCCGGGGCCGGAGCCGGGCTCGCCACCGCCTTCAATGCGCCGATAGCAGGCGCAATCTTTGTTCTTGAGGAGCTGGTGCGCCGGTTCGAGCTGCGCGTCGCGATCGCGGCGCTCGGCGCGTCCGCGACCGCCATCTCCGTCTCCCGCGTGCTGCTCGGCGATGCGTCGGACTTCCATGTCCGCGTGTTGTCTCACGCCGGTGCCGCGACGAGGCCGCTCTACTTCGTGCTCGGAGCCTTGGCCGGCATTGCGGGGGTCGCCTTCAACCGCTTACTGCTCGCAACGGTCGCGGCGGTCGGCCGTCTCGAGGGCTGCCCCGTCGAACTGCGTGCGGGTGTCATCGGGGCGTTCGCCGGAGTGCTGGCCTGGTTCGCGCCGGATCTTGTCGGGGGTGGGGATCCCCTTACGCAGCGCGCTCTGCTTGGAGCCGATGCGCTCGCCCTCCTCCCGTTCATCTTCCTCGTCCGGCTCGGCTTCGGCGCGATCTCCTATGCGGCCGGTACGCCGGGGGGCCTGTTTGCCCCCATGCTCGTGCTCGGAGCCCAACTGGGATTGTTCTTCGGTGAATCCTGCCAAGTTTTGTTCCCAACCTCCAGCCTTGAACCTGAGGGATTCGCCGTCGTAGGGATGGCCGCTTTTTTCATCGGCGTTGTGCGCGCGCCACTGACCGGTATCGTTCTTGTCGTGGAGATGACGGCGGACGTCACCATGCTTTTGCCGATGCTCGGCGCGAGCTTCATGGCAATGCTTGCGCCGACGTTGATGCGCGATCCGCCGATCTACGATTCCTTGAGAGAACGTACTCTGCAGCTCGCGAAAATTTCCGAGCGAAATGCTGTCGAGAAAAGCTTGCCCTGGCACTGAGAGCACCGGCTGGTCGCGACCGCCGGGCCGGCTTGAACCCACTCTTTCGAGCTGTAGGTCCAAGGTCCAATTGGAGCGTAATGAATTTCATGCTTGATATTACTAACGGTATCAAGGAACAGCCTTGATATGTACTATAACCTACTTGATAGGGTACTTTTTCTATACTTTTCGAAAAATGTACAAGAGGTCACCGCTATGCCCAGGAATTCATCTTAATGCGCCTGATATTGGTGGCTATCCTTGTTTCGCCGCTTCCGCTCACGCTCGCCGTAGCAGCTTGGGCACTTCTCTTGCCAATAGGCAGGAAGCGGGCCTCACAATTCGAGCTGTCCGACGAGCCGCGGAACTTTGCCGGCCGTTCTCTTGTAAATCCAACCTTGACGTGCTCGCGCTGACATTTTCCGACAAGAGTCCGGCGCTGGGGCGGCCCTCGCCGCCGGGTTCAAATGCACCGATCACCGCACTCGCGGCGCTTCGCTAAGCTCATTCCTCGATGCGCACGAGCCGAAGCGGCTGGGACGAAATTTTCCAGATGAGGGCATTGAGTCCTTTGAACCGAACTGGCCCTTGCATGGAAGATTCGGCACTCGATCTGCAACCCGATCGGCCTGCCGGGTTTGGTTGAGGGCAAACCTGCTTTGGTGAAAAGCGTGTCCAAGTGATTTTTAGAATGCCTCCCCGCCGCTTGTAGCGGCCATAGGCGGTCACGGTAGTCCCCAGTACCACACGTTGTTTGATTACTCTTCCGTTGGGCTGGAAGGCGAAGCGCTCCAAGCATCTGTCGGCTTTACAGGATTGCCAGGCACCAATCAGTGAGACCGTTGCCGCTCGAGCTGTAGCGGAAACCGAAATCGCGAGAGTAGCCGCGACGACGACAAAGGCAATGCGGCGCAAGCGAACTCTCCTGTTCTCTGGGTTTCCTATGCCTTAGCTGTTATTCTACAAAAATACCATCACTACTTCCTGACGTTCGGGCGCCGTAACGCCGTATTTGTATTTGCACCCGCTGGCCCGGTTCTCGTTTCCTTTTGCCATGAGGCGGCAGCGTCAGCAATGTTTCGGCGCCGAGCCCGCTTCTGAGACGTTGGCTGGGGGTGATCGCAGCGTCCAAGGCTTCAGTTACGGGACGTGCGGCGCTGAGCGCGTCAAATCAGCCCTCGCATTGCCAGGTCTCGTAATTGCACTCCTTCCCTGCGCATTGTGTGGGACCATGGTCCAATAGTCGCGCGGCATTGAAGCGGCTACGCTGTTTTTTACGAGACCCCAAAAGGCAGCGCCGCATCCGGGGAACGAGGAAAAGGAAATGGGACCAAGTAATCATAGACTTTTCGCCGAAGCGTTTACTTGCAAAAAGGCGAGAACCCAAGCGACTTCAACTGCCCCTCGGCTACTTGGCGGGCCGGCCATGGGCGGCGTCGCAACCTGGATTTTGTTCGCGGTCCTCGGGGTTGGCGTTGCGGCGTGCCAAACTCCATCGGGCTCGATGGGGTTGCCTGCGCCAGCATCCCGGGAGGCGTGCGCCGATAAGGCCCGCCAGGAAGTGGCTGACACGGGCCAGCGCAGCTCTGATCTCCAGAAAGACCGTTATTTCGTCTATCGCGCTTGCATGCATGCGGCGGGATTGAGGCCTTGAGTTGATGACGGACGCCTGTGGGTCCGCCAGCGCAGATGAGCACGAGGACGCACCGCATGAACATGCCCGAAAGCTCGTGTTCGCACAGAGGAAAAGTACGATGAGCTGGCACGCAAATATTCGGCTCGGCTCAGTGCTGTTCTCCCTGCTGTTGGTCGGAGGCTGCGAATCAACGCCTGTTCAGACGGTGGTTCCAACGTCCCAGAGCATCGCCGGCTTATCGCCGGTCGGCACCGTAAAACTCACCGAGGCTTTCGTTGGTGGAGTCGGTGCGGGCAAAGGCGAGCTTACTTACCACGGAAAGAAATATCGGTTCGAATTGCTCGGGACGATCATGGGTCCTGGAGAAGCTTTGTCGAGGACGGAGGTCGCGGGCGATGTTTACAAGCTCGACGATATCTCCCAATTTCCGGGCTTCTATGCGCAAGGCTCGGGCCAGGTCGGTCTCGAGACGGCAGGCGCGAGTGAGCTGTGGCTCGAGAACAAGTCAGGTGTGATCATGCACCTGACGGGCACAAGCTCCGGCGCGACACTAAGCCTGGGGAGGGATGAGGTAATCATCCGGATGTCACGCTGAGTGCAAGCACAAGTGAAGAAGAAGAACGAGTGGCACCACCGTCCTTTTAACCACCTCTTGTCTGCACCGGTAGAGCCAAATGAAAATGCAGTTGAGTGGATTGCGAACTGGCGCTCAAATGGGACGAAGGTCCAACTATCACTGGCGGCTTAGTTTGTTTTTAATCACCCGACGAGCCACGAAGCGCTAGGCCTCGCCGAGCTTCGCCGACCCGCGGTCAGCAGCTCTTTTGAAAGAAGCACCAGCCCCGGAGTTCGCCAGATGATGTCGCGCCTCTTGCCCGGAATCGCCCTCGCCACGGCGCTGCTCGTCTCGGCCTGCCAATCCACGCAACAGGCGGTGCAGTCGAAGGAAGACTTGCTGGCAGCCGCCGGCTTTACGGTCAACCCGGCGAACACGCCCGCACGTCTCACCGCCATGAGGAAGCTGCCTCCCCACAAATTTGTCCAGCAGACGCACGGAGGGAATCTGGTCTGGGTTTATGCCGATCCGACGATCTGCCAATGCGTGTATTTCGGAGATCAGGCTGCCTGGTCGAATTATCGCGCGATGGTGTTTGCGAAGCAGCTCGCGAATGAGCAGCAAATGACCGCGATCATGAACCAGAATGCCTTCGATTTCGGCCCGTGGTAAGAATGTGCAGAAGTTTGATTGCACTTCGCCGGGGCGGCCATCTGGAAGCGAGGCAGCCTTTGTCGAGAAGCCGCGCATGAGGCCGCTGATGCGCCTTGCATTCCAACGCCCGCGCGGCCCGTCGCGGTGATAGGGATCACGAAGATCCCTTCATTTTTGTCCGGCTTTACTCGAGGTCAAAAGCAATGCCAATGTGGGACCAAGGTCACATTGCCGCGTGCTATGCTTTCCCCGCACCTTCTCGTCTTTGGTAAGTCGCTTGCAAATCGAGGGGTGACAAGAAATACTCTTCGTACATTGCACGAACCATAAGGGCGAGGGGTGATGGTCGTCGAGATCTTCGATTTCCTGCGAGCACCAAAGCTCAGCATTTTCAGCGCTGCCATATTGGCATTGTTGATCTTGGGTGGTGCGGAGCATGGCTACGCCGCCGATCTTTCGACGCCGAGCCCCCAAATCGCTGAACCGATCGCGGCTCCGGACCAGGGATTGGTTTTCACCGTTACGGGATATGGCTGGGCATCGGGCCTTAGCGGCCGTGCCCGTACCTTGCCTCCGCTGCCGGCCGTGAAAATCGACATCGGCTTTGACAAGGTCCTGCAAAATCTGAACGGTGCCTTCATGACCGCGGCGGAACTCAGGAGCGGGCGCTTCATTCTGCTTGCGGACTTCATTTTCGCAAAAATTGCCCCGAGCAAGGAATTCGACACCCAGAGGACATTGGGACTCGGCGTCAGGCTCGACAGCACCTCTTTGATCGGGCTTGTCGCTGCCGGATATCGCGTTATCGATGATCCTCAATTCTTCGTCGATGGCTTCGTGGGTGTGCGAGGATTCTCGCTCGACAATATTCTGAAGCTCGACACGGGGGCGGGAACGTCTCTCTCTTTCGGCAAGAGCGAGGCCTGGGCCGATCCCGCGCTCGGGGCACGGGTGCGATTCAATTTCAACGAGAGCTGGTTCGCTTCGGTAATCGGCTTCGCAGGCGGCACGAGCGCCAAATCCGATTTCTTTGGAGACGTGTTTGCCGGCGTGGGCTACAATTTCGGCGAGCGCTATTCCGCCTTTGCCGGGTTCCGTGCTCTCAAGATCGACTATGCGAGAGGCAACTATCTCTACAACGTCGTCCAATATGGGCCGGTTATGGGATTGAGCTTTCGCTTCTGAAGCCGTCGCCCGATGAAGATCGAAATCGTGTGGGGTAGATTTCGGCAGACCTTGGCTTCAACGTTCTGGGAATATCTATGAGCCTCACGATCTCCGCGACGAGAGCGGCTGCGAAATCAGCAGAGCGAGCCGCCTCCTCTTCACAACATGGTTTTCGTCGAGGGCGGCACTTTCAATATGGGCTCGGATCGGCATTACCCCGAGGAAGCGCCGGTTCACCGGGTGACGGTAAACTCATTCTTCATCGATCGCGCGCCCGTCACGAACCGGCAATTCCGCGAGTTCGTCAACGCCACGAAATACGTGACTTTTGCCGAGATCGCGCCCAATGCAAAAGACTATCCCGGCGCCTTGCCGCAAATGCTGAAGCCGGGTTCTCTCGTCTTCACGCCACCGAACCATCCCGTCGATCTTAGAGATTGGAGGCAGTGGTGGCAGTTCAAATTCGGCGCAAATTGGCGAAGACCCTACGGGCCGCGTAGCTCGATCGGCGGGCTCGACGAGCATCCCGTCGTGCACATCGCCTATCGTGACGCCGAAGCCTATGCGCGCTGGGCCGGCAAGGCGCTACCGACAGAAGCCGAATGGGAATATGCGGCGCGGGGCGGCCGGGACGGCGCAGAATTCGCCTGGGGTGATGAGCTCACGCCAAAGGGCCGCCACCTGGCCAATACTTGGCAAGGAGCGTTTCCGCACGAAAATCTCGCCAGCGACGGATATCGGCGAACCTCGCCCGTTCTCGCCTTCCCGGCCAATGGCTACGGCATCCACGACATGATCGGCAATGTCTGGGAGTGGACGACCGATTGGTTTTCGCCACGGCACACTGAAGAGCCCTCGAAAAACTGCTGCGCTCCGGCAAACCCTCGGGGCGACCCCGAGGCGGAGAGCTGTGAGGAACGTGCCTCATCGGTGCGTATTCCTCGCAAAGTCGTCAAGGGAGGTTCTCATCTCTGCGCCCCCAACTATTGCCGGCGCTATCGGCCGGCGGCGCGTCACGCACACCCGGTCGACACGGGCACGAGTCATATCGGTTTTCGCTGCATTTTCAGACAGACGGGAACACCCGATGTTTGATGCGTCCTATCGCTGGTTCCTTGAGGTGCACCCAAGTGCGTCGACCACAAGCTGCATTTTCAAAGTTGATTTATTGAAGCGACGGTCTGCTACGAGGGCTCGTTCGGCCCAAAGGGCGGAACGTCCCGATCGGATGCTCATGCGGCCAAGCTTCTTCTCCTTCGTGAAGCTGATCCGGGGAAAACGCGCTCGAACCCTTCTCCTGGTCGCCTCGTCCATCGCCTTGGCGGGTTGCGCGGGGACGCCCGGCGAATCCGCCCTGCCGCCGCGCGCGACGCCGGCGGCCTATCCCGTCGACAGATTGGTCGGGAAATGGGGCGTCGCCTCTTACCGCCAAGACAAGGACAAGGGGCGGACGGAGGCGATGGCGCGGGCCCAGTGCAAGCTGCCTTATGTGATCACGAAGGGCCCGACGGACGGCGTCATCATGCATGTGGCCGACGACACCACGCCGCATGAGTTGACGTTGAAGGGGGGCCCCGGCGGCAAGACCTATCTCGGCTTCGAAGGCCCGCCCGGCGACGATCAAGACCGCGAAATCCTGTCGATGAGCGAGAACATGTTCGTCGTGCGCTACATCAATCCCGAAACCAACGATCGCTACGGCACGCTCATCTACGTCAGATGCAAGACCGCCTAGCGCTGAGCCGAAAAAGCAAAGGAGTTACCATGCCTGCAACCGCCCACAGCCGGGCTCCCGGAACCCTTCGGTCCGCCGCGATGCTCGCCCTTTTCGCCACGGGCGTTTGGCTCGTCGGCAGCGCGCCCGCACGGTCGCAAGCCGCGTCTGCATCGGCGATGCAGGAGACCCTCGATGTCGGCGATGAGCCGGGCCGCGTCTCGACCGAGGAAGTCGTCATCACTGACGGTCCATTCCGCCGACAACTGGTTTTTTTCCGCACGACCGCGGCACCCGGCACGGTCGAGATCCATACCGCGGAGCGGTTCTTGTATGTCAACCTCGGCAACAACCGGGCGCTGCGCTACGGGATCGGCGTCGGGCGCGAAGGGTTTCAATGGTCGGGCCAGGTGACGATCGCGCGCAAGGCGGAATGGCCCGATTGGACGCCGCCGCCGGAGATGATTGCGCGGCAGCCTTACCTGCCCCGCTTCATGGCGGGAGGACCCGGCAATCCGCTGGGCGCGCGCGCCATGTATCTCGGAGGCACCGTCTATCGCATTCACGGCACCAATCAGCCCGAAACCATCGGGCAATCGGTTTCGTCGGGCTGTTTTCGCCTCGCCAATGGCGATGTCGTCGATCTCTATTCGCGCGTGAATGTCGGCACGAAAGTCATCGTGCGCCATGCCGCGAGCCTGTGATGCCGCGAGCCTGTGATGCCGCGAGCCTGTGATTTGGGCATGTCGTCGAACGCCAAGCCGAGGAGTCATCATGAGAGCGCGAACCGCTAGCCCGAGCATCGGCCTTCTCGGCATGGCCGCGGCGCTTTGGGTTTTCGCTGCCTCGGTCGCCGGGGCCGCGACGCTCGACACCGTCAAGCAGCGAGGGACCTTGAGCTGCGGCGTCAGCCAGGGATTGCCTGGATTTTCGGACCGTGACGCGCAAGGAAACTGGTCGGGGTTCGACGTGGATTTTTGCCGCGCCTTGGCGGCCGCGGTTTTCGACGATCCCAAGAAGGTGACCTTCGTGCCGCTCTCGGCATTGGAGCGCTTCGACGCGCTCAAGGGCGGCAAGATCGATGTGCTTTCTCGTAATTCCACCTGGACGCTCGATCGTGAGGCGGGCTCGGGCCTGCTCTTCGCGTCGGTCATTTATTACGATGGCCAAGGCTTCATGGTGGCCCGGCGATTGCAGGTGACCTCGGCGCTCGAGCTCGACAAGGCCTCGGTCTGCGTTCAGAAGGGAACAACCACCGAGCTCAATCTTGCCGATTTTTTCCGCACCAATTCGATGACGTATCGCGAGCTTGCCTTCGATACGCTGGGCGATGCGATCAAGGCCTTCGACAGCGGTCAGTGCGACGTGTTCACGGCCGATCAATCGGCGCTTTATGCCGAGCGTCTCGGCCTCAGCAAACCGGAGTCCACGGATATTCTTCCTGACGTGATCTCCAAGGAGCCTTTGGGACCGGTGGTGCGCAGTGACGACATCGCATGGTTCAACATCGTGAAATGGGTCGGCTTCGCGCTCATCGACGCCGAAGAACTCGGAATCGGCGCGGACAATGGTGCGGAAGCGCTTGCCTCGACGAAGCCGGACGCGAGGCGCTTCACCGGGGCCGACGGCGATTTCGGCCGCCGGCTCGGCCTCGACAATGCCTGGGCTCTGCAAGCGGTGCGGGCCGTCGGGCATTATGGCGAGATGTTCGAGCGCAACATCGGCTCGCACTCTCGCCTCGGCGTGCCGCGCGGCCTGAACCAGCTCTGGTCGCAAGGCGGAATTCTCTACGCGCCCCCCATGCGCTGAAGTCGCGTTCCGGCGGGCCATTACAACGATCGCGCTTGGACTAGGCCCAGAGGACTTCCCGGACCGCCGTGCTTTCACGAAAAGTGATCACCGCCGCGCGCGATGCTTATCGGCGCGACGCCCGCTTGGTCACAGATACGTACGAGCTCCGCGACAGACCTTGTCTGCATCTTCTCCATCATCCGCCCCCGATGCACTTTCACCGTCTTTTCGGCTGTTCCAAGGTCAGCCGCGATCTGCTTGTTCAAGCGGCCGGAGACCACATGTTTGAGGACCTCGCGCTCGCGGGGCGTCAAGGTGGCGAGCCGACGCTCAATCGCGACGAGCCTTCCGCGAACCTCCCTGGTTTTGCGGTCCTTCTCGAGAGCAGCTCGAACTGCGTCGAGCAACTCTTCTCCCTTCACCGGCTTTGTCAGAAAGCTGACCGCGCCGGCTCGCATTGCGCGTACGCTCATCGGGATGTCGCCTCTTCCCGTGAGGAAGACGACGGGCCGCTCGCACCTGGAATCCGCCAGGAGCTGTTGCAGCTCGAAACCGTTCATTCCATCAATGGCGATATCGAGAATAGCGCAGCCGGGAATTGCGGGATCGTGCTGCTCCAGGAACGCCCGCGACGAAAGAAAGCCTCGCACCTCGTATCCCGCCGCCCGCAATAAACGTTCCAGGGCTCTGACCACGGGCGGTTCATCATCGATGATGAATATGGTGTCCAATGCGGCACTCATCACTCGACCCCACTCTTGATGAGTAGCACCACTCAACATGCGGCGCTTTTACCTTGCAGTCTTAGAATTAAACATGACTGATAAGTTTCACCACAATATTCTGCGCATGACCAGCCTCCTGAAAGCCCCCCGTTACCGTACGACTGTCGGACGCGCAGCCTCCATTATAAATGTCAATGGACGAGAAGCGTGCAATCCTGCGGAGAAACAAGGATGGCGTGAGGCGTATCGCTGAGACCTCAAAGCGCAAGGAGAAGCCGAATAATGAGCGGCGAGATCGTGCCGCCCCTTCCGTGCAAAATTGACAACCGGGTCAGCAAAGCGCAAAAAACAAAGGTCGACGGATCCCGAATTTGGACGACAAAGACACCTGTGACTGAAGAGAAGACGCTACGTAACTGAAGATCTCTGAGCGCTAGGATTTCTGGATCATTCCAGCGACGAGCTTGGCGAAGATGCGTAGGGGAACAGCAAGCACCATCGGTTGCCGCTGGGGCGGGGTCAAACGAGTTATTCTTTATGGCTTTTGTATTGGAATAACGCTTACGCTTTGGTGTTTGTCGACAACGCTATGCCGTGCCGACGCAGCGAAGCGGGTGCTGATCCTCCATTCCAACCAGAGCGTCTTACCGGCAACGGTGATAAGCGACGCCGCCATTCGCCAGGAGTTGCAACAACACTCGCCCGACGTGCTCGATATTTTCACGGAATTCCTGGACACCGAACGGTTTCCCGGGCCGGAACAAGCCGCGCGGACGGAAGCCTTTCTTCGAAATAAATATGCCGGCTATAAGATCGATTTATTGATTACGACGGGTCCTGATGCATTGGATTTTTTGGTTCAACGCCGGACCTCCCTGTTTGCCAACGCGCCCCTGATTTTTACTCAGTTGAGCGAGGACGCAGTTCGAGCTCGGACGTTCCCCTCCGGTGTCGTGGGCGTCATTAGCCGTTACGACATGGTGCCGACCCTTACATTGGCATTGCATCTGCAGCCCGATGCCACACATTTGGTCGTTGTGACCGGCACCTCTGCGCGTGACAGAACGTGGGAGGCGAGAGCTCGCAACGCGCTACACCCGTTCGAGGAGCGTATAGACATACGCTACTTGGCCGGGCTTCCCATGCAGGAATTGCTGCGCGAATTGAGCCAGCTGCCCACCCACACGATCGTCTTGTACCTTGTGCTCTTTCAGGACGGTTCGGGTCAGGCGTTTATCCCGAGAGATGTGGCTCGGAAGGTCGCCGAGACCGCAAACGCGCCGGTTTATGGAATTTTCGAAACCTATCTCGGAACCGGCATTGTCGGTGGCAATATGGATAGCTACGAGTCCGTGGGGGCAAAGGTCGCCCAACTCGGCCTACGCGTCCTGGCCGGCGAGAGCCCCATGACCATGTTGCCTCCTGAACCATCCGCCAATTTTGTCGATTGGCGGCAACTTCAGCGGTGGGGCTTGAACAGATCCAATCTGCCGCCAGGCAGCATCGTGCGCTTCAAGGAGCCGTCGCTCTGGAAAGCGTATCGATGGCAAATTGCGATCGTATTCAGTCTTCTCATAGCCCAATTTTTTCTCATTGCGGCATTGATCGCGCAGGCGCAGCGGCGGCGGGGCGCTGAGCAGGCGGCTCGGGAGGGCGAAGAGCGTATGACGCTCGCCACAACGTCCGCGAACCTAGGTCTGTGGCATTGGGATGTTCCAACGGGTCGCCTCTGGGTTTCAGACATCTGCAGGCAGATCATGGGGTTGAGCCCCCAGTCCGACGTGGGGCCGGACAAGTTTCTGGGCTTGGCGCACCAGGATGCTTCGACGGCCGATCGGCTAGCACTCGAGCAGCCCCAGCCTGAACGTCGACTGGACAGGGCGGAAAGTCGCTTGGTTCTTCCCGATGGGACCGAGCGGTGGATCCGTGCGGCACAACGAACGGACTTCGACGTTCTAGGTCGGCCCGCCCGGATGACAGGGGCGATTGTGGATATCACTCAGGAAAAGATAGCGGAACGGGAATCGGCGCATTGGCGACAGGAGTTGATGCACACAACCCGAGTCGCAACTCTCGGCGAGCTTTCGGGAGCCATGGCCCACGAGTTGAACCAGCCTTTGACAGCCATCCTCAGCAACGCGGACGCGGCTCACCTCCTATTGTCGCGCAAGGACTGCAACTTGCCCGAAATACGCGATATCCTGGAGGATATCGTGATTCAGGCCAGGCGCGCCGGAGATGTCATACGGCATTTGCGGACATTGTTCGCCAAGAGCGACAAGCAAATCAGACCGCTGAACATTAACGAAGTCGTGGCCGATGTCCTCAAACTGATGCATAGCGATCTAGTCGCACGCAGGATCACCGTGGCGTCAAGGTTCGCATCTGATTTGCCCGCGGTGAAGGGCGATCGCGTGCAACTGCAGCAAGTGCTCCTGAACCTGATCGCCAATGCCTGTGATGCCATGGCCGAGAATGAGCCGGGTGAACGCGGCTTGACGGTCATCACCGTACCGGACGGGCATCTCGTGACACGGGTATCAGTGTCCGACCGCGGCAGCGGGATCGAACCGGAGATTGCAGATTGTCTGTTCAAGCCCTTCATGACCACAAAATCGCAAGGGCTGGGGCTCGGTCTGTCGATCTGCCGCTCTATTATCGAGGCGCATGGCGGTCGTCTGTGGGCCGTCAATAACCCCGAGCGCGGTGCCACCTTTTGTATGGCATTGCCGACCGACGGGGCGGCGCACTGATGACATTGCCCCACGCATGGTCGCGTAATCCTCGTCGCGCTGCGGTGGATATATTGGAAGGTCCGGAATTGTCGAAGGCGCTGGGGAACATTTGGCCCCCACCGGCTCATCCTCTTGTGTAAGGGCAAGGAAGCTGCTCGCGACGGTTTCGATTGCCGACCTCATCTGCACGACCGCCAGAGCGAGAATCGCGCCGGCCCCCATTCCCAACCGGTGAATTGTGCCCTACGTCGGTGAGACCAAGGTCCATCTATGATTGCGAGTTTAGCCGCGCCAGAGTGATCTTTGTTTTCGCTCCTGGGAAGCGGGCAACATCCCTTGTGCGCCAGTTGGCACCCCTTTTTCTTCGGAGACGCAACAGGTCGCCAAATGGCTAACGGACGCCCGCTGATCGCTGTGGTCGACGATGACGACTCGGTCTGTAAAGCTGTTGGACGCGTGATCCTAGCGTCGGATCTCGATGTCGCGACTTTTACTTCGGGCCAGATGCTCCTGGATTCATTGCCTGCTCGGCGGCCCGATTGCGTCGTGCTCGATCTTCATATGCCGGGGTTGAGCGGCATAGATGTGCTCCATGCGCTGGCGCACGCGGGTTGGGAGTTGCCCGTCATCATCATTACCGGGCGAGACCAGCCTGAAACACGGACGCGGTGTTTGACCGCTGGCGCACTTGCCTATCTACCAAAGCCCCTCAACCATGCGGAACTGTTGCAAGCCATCGGAAAGGCGATTGGAGGACGCGTCGCGCCGGCGCGTTGAGGAACCCGTGACGCGCCGAGCCTGGGTTGATAGTTTCCGACAGTCAGAGCGGGGGATTATATTCTTGACACCACAGCGCACATACAAATTGTCTACTGCCTCCAACGGTACTGGAGCGGGTGCCTTAAAGATAAAGCCGGTAATGCTACCCTAGGATCATCATTGTCGGGAATACGCCCGATCACCGCGGGCGCTATTTCGTTGCGAAAGACCCACAGGCGCTCGGCACCGCTGTCGGCAGCTCGAACTCGAGCGGAACGTCGTTCTTTGTCTCATCGCCCCTGAAGGTCAGAAGTGCCGCCTTGCGGCGTCCTTGAGGAAAGAGCAGGTGCTCCCCGAACTAGCGAGATCAAATTTTGCATACGCAACGGCACGTGGACGATAATGTCGATGGCAAGCGCAGTTTGCAGATCGAGATAGGACCAGTGCCTGGTCGCCAGCGTGCGACGCGCCGCGTGCCAGAGCCTCTCTAGCAACTCAATCAAATCGCCGATCAGACGCGGGTCATCGAAGCCGCGCAGCATGACCTTGTTCTTTTCCGTCAGACCGGAGGGGGGCGTACCCAACTTGGCTCGAAGAGCTTTTGAGGGCCGCAATCTGATTCGCTGCGCTTTGACCCATTGCGAAGCGATGGCCATCAGCGTGCCGGCAATGGCGTGGCTAAAGCTGGAAAGCCTGCGCCCGTCCTTTTCCCAGCGGTGTCGCAGGAGAGCACGGACCGCGTCCGGCTCGACCATGTTCGGCCGCTCAAGATGTAAACTGCTTTAGGCGTGTACCTCATAAGCCCGCGATCTCCGCTTTTCGGGAGCAGAACGGACCTGGATAGACTGAGCTCGACTTCCGGTTTGACCTCAAAACGGACATGAGCAACGCAGTCGACCCGGCCGAGCTGGGCTGATAGCGGAACGGCGGCTCTCGACGATCGACATGTCAAAAGCGGACATTCGCGCCTAAACTGCGTCGTGGCAGCTATCAACCCCGTAGCGGACGTGCTGTCGGCGGACCCCCGATGGCTGCTCAGGACCCAATAGCGGACTAACCTTGCCAAGCGAATAGCGCTCGACTGTCGCGTCCTTTGCAGCCACTTGACCCGCTTGATGGCCGGTGGGTTTAATCGGCCGTCCGCGACTTGAGACTATTGTGTGAACCCGCCTCACTCATGGCTTTGAGGCGGATTGCCCTTGAGCCGGTAGACCAGCCCGGTCTTGGTCGTGCCGAGCGAAAGCCAGTCGTGCCCGGCCTGCTGTAGCGCGATGAAGAACTGCCGACAGCGTTCCATCGCCTTATCATGAAGTTCGTCCCGACGTTTGAACTTGGCCTGATAAGCGAACTCGCCACACATCGGATGATGAGTGCCTCGTTCGCGCCAGATGGCGATATTGGCGTTTGCGGTAATCCCCTTGCCGAAGTCCAGCACGCCCAGATCCTGCAGCACCTCCTCGACAAAGGTTTGATTCACGAGCAGGACCAATTCAGTGTCGGGCAGCTTCAGAGTTGCAAGAGCCGGAAAAACACGCGCCAAGGTTCGCATCGATGTGCGATCATGCTCAGGCGCCTGACTCTGGGGGAACTGCACGTTATGTGAAAAGAGCAGTCGGTATCCTCCAACCTCATCCCTAAGCGGCAGGGCTTCCGCCTTGAACTTTATGCGGTAATTACCCGCGATCGCCGGCCGCAGATCGAGTTCGGCGGCCTTTTGCAAGTCCGGATGCCGGAATTTGAATACGATCTCGGGCTCGCCCGTGGGAAAGCCGTCTTCGTAGGCGATGCGACGTCGCAAGATGAAAGCATTGTTATAGAGATGGAAATCGGCTGTATCCATGAAGAGTACTTCCCGGATTTGAGGGCTTAAGACCACACCTTTGTTGTTGAAGCCGATATCAAACTCCTTCGCGGTCCGGGCCACGAGGTCGCCATATTCAAGGAATGCCTTCGCCGACGTAAAACGATCCGGCTTCAGGATGAGCTTGCACTCGAGATACTGAACCGTATCGAGCGGATGGCCATCGCTGTATTTGCCTTGCTTGACCTCAGGAACTTGAGTGGTCTGCCTCTCATTCGTTGACATGATCCTTGCTCTCTCAATTTACCGAGCCAAAAGTCAAAAGCTCCTTAGCGGATAGATCAGCGCCACCAGGGCGACGGTTACTAGCATCGTCAGCAGCAGCAATGGCAGGCCGACTTTGACATAATCGCCGAAGCGATAGCCGCCTGGCTCCATGACCAGCATGTTCACGGGAGATGAAACCGGCGTCACGAAGGCGGCGCAGCAAGCGATCGCTACTGTCATCGCAAACGCCTGGGGCGAAACCTTTAATGTCTGAGCAGCCTCGATAGCAACCGGAGCGATTAATACCGCGGTGGCGGAGTTAGAGATGAACAACCCCACCAAGGCCGTGACCAAAAAAACGAACGCCAGCATTGCAAGCGGTCCCAGCGACCCTAGAGCCACGACCAGTCCCTTAGCCATCAGCGCCGTTGCACCTGTCTTCGTCAGCGCAGTCGCCAATGGCAGCATGCCAGCGATCAACACCAACGTCTTCCAGCTGATAATTCGATAGATGGTGTCCAGCTTGATGCAGCCGCTGGCGATCATCGCCAAGGCGGCGAGCAGCGCCGTGGCGGAGTTTGGAATGAGTTCAAACGCCATCATAACAATCATCGCCAGGAGAATACCAACGGCGAGCGGCGCGCGCTGCCGGGCCGGCAAGCGCTCGTGATATTCGGCAGGCACGGTCAAGACCACGAAATTCTCGCGGTCATCCCAAAGCTGACCGATGTCGGTCCAGTCGCCCCCCACAAGCAGGGTGTCGCCAAAATCCAGCGGCTGGTTGCTGATGTTCTTCGTCACGGACTCACCACGGTGGCGAACGGCCAGCGCTGTCACTCGGTAGCGCGATCGGAATTCGATTTCGTGCAGCGTCTTGCCGATCAATTTCGAGTCGGGCGCGAGCATCAGCTCGGCGGCTCCGAGGTCCTGCAGCGCTTCGCCGCGTTGCTGCTCGTCTAGTTGGGGCAGCTCCACAAGGTGCTGTGATTCGATGAGCTGCTGCGCCTTATCTTTATCGACACTGATGAAGATTGCGTCATTGGGCCGGAAGACAGTCTCTGGTAACGCTGGCAGGAATTGCGGCTTGCCATGTGCTTGTCTCTCGAAGCCGAAGATGTTCACGCCGTAGCGGTCGTATAGATGCTTTGCTTGCGCCACCGACTGATTGATCAGCGGCGAATCGGCGCTAACTCGCAACCGATGCCATTGCTCGGCAAGACCGTAGGAGGCAATGAGGTCGCGCGCGCTAGGCGAGACGCTCCCCGCCTCCTGCGAGGTCATGACAGTGCTTAGCAGGTGGCGTGCCCACAACATGAAGGCAATGCCCGCTGCAAGCACGACCGCGCCGAAGGGAGTCCAACTGAAAAAGCCCAGGGGAGCGAGGCCACGCTCGCGCAATGTGTTATCGATGACCATGTTGGGCGAGGAGGCTATCAGCGTCATCATCCCGCTGATCAACGCCGCGACGGAGAGCGGCATGAGCATGCGCTTGCGGTTCAGTCCGGTCTTGTTGGCGATTGTCAGAACCACAGGGATAAGCATGGCGACAATTGCCGAAGAACTCATGAAGGCGCCAATACCTCCGGCGAGCAACATGATGAGCGTGATCAAACGGGCCTCGTCGCCGGCACCGGCCTTGAGCACTGCCTCGCCTAGGCGATGGGCCACACCCGTGTTCACCAGACCTTCGCCGACGATGAAAATCGCAGCAATCAGGATCACCACCGGATCGCCAAAACCCGCCAGCAACTCTTGCGGTGTCAGCACGCGACTTAACATCAAAGCCAAGACGACGAGGATCGCCACGATGTCGGCGCGCGGGCGCCCCCAGGCGAATAGCGCGATGGCGCAGGCCAAAATGCCGAAGACAATCAGCATCGGGTCCGTCATGGCCGCCCGACCTTTACCGAAGCCGCGGCGAGTTCATCGACCAGGATGAGTACGACGAGATTACAGGCTCGCACACCTTGAACGACGCAAAGCTTCGGCACCTCCATATGGCCTCCAACGTGGCGCCTGCTTTGAGTGCGCCTTTCGATGTGCCGGGCACGTTACATTTGCAACGCGATCCTCGCTTCTAAGCGAGAGCGAGAATCGCTCGCTATTGCACTAAGCAATGGTGCTGTGACGCGCAATGCCAACGCCATGTCCATGTTACTGATCATCGCAGCGCGGACGACGCCAAGGATCGGCATCGCACAAAAAGTTAGCAGGTGGGAGGATTCCTATTCCCAACGCGTCAGATTAAGGAGATCCAGCGCCGTCAGCGGGGAAGTTCCGGCTCGCTCGTTGCAGAACTGCACATCGAGATGCCTCCCCAAGTCGAAACGTTCAAGCGAGGGGCAGCTCTCTCAGTAGAGCGAGCTCATCGCGAACGTTCCCTTAACCAGCATTGCCGCCGGCCGCTTCGTCCGCTGAGCTGACGCAACGCGCTGCTGGCGCGCGCTTCGCGCGACTTCGGATGACTTGAGCACGGCGACCGGTCGCGTTTCAGCTAGCTGCTCGGCCTGCATCTCGGGCTGCGACGGCGGCAAAACGAGGCGAAGCCCAAGCGCATCTGGTTTTGCCAAGCTGGCAGATCCTTGCAACGAGATGACGCGGACCGGCTTGCCCTCCGGGGACAGTGCCGGAGGCGAATCGGAAGACGTGTCGATCGATCCGTCTCGGTTGTCGATGACCGGCGTCACCCGGAACATCACCGCTGCCGCTGGTAACGAGAGGGCTGACAGCGCCGCGGCGCCCGCCATGAATAGATAGAATTTTTTCACGACGCTCTCCAGTGAATGGATCCCGAGATCGTGGTCTGATCTACGTCCAAAGCCTTATGGCCCGCGGAAGCTTGAAGGAACTGACGGCCGGCTGCTCGATGCGTAGAACATCCCGCGTCGACAAGAGTTCCCTAGCGGCCATCGCGAGCATGAGAGGCAGCGGCGCGATGAGGATTGCGAGCAATAGGACGGACATTGTATTTCTTCCCACATGTGCTGCCGACACGTTGTCTCGGTCGGATAATGTGGAGAAGCTGTAAGGGGGCGAGACCGCTTCCGCTACTGTACATTGGGAAAAAGCGGTTACCAGAATGTATAGGTATACCTAAGGCCTATGGCGCCTTTCGGTGTCCTCTGAAGAAAGTATTTAGTGATCAAGGCTTTCGCCCTGCTTGGTCTCCGAGAGCGATTCTCAGGCAATCGATCAAGTTGTCCTCGTCGAAGGGCTTACCCAGGAAGCCGACCGCCCCGGCATCGAGTACGCGAGCGCGAACGCCTTCCTCCGGAAAGGCCGTCACAAATATCATCGGTGTGTTCAGACCTCGGGCTATCAACAGTCGCTGCAGTTCGGCTCCGCTTAGACCAGGCATCTGCATGTCCGTGATCAGGCACGATGTGTCATGTATGCGATCGGATCGAAGATATTCTTCAGCAGATGCGAAGGTATCGGCGCTCAAACCTAGCGACCTGACCAGGCGCATTGTTGCATAACGCATCAACTCATCGTCGTCGATGATTGAAATCACGGGGACCTTCGACACGCCGGCTGTTCCTTAAGATGCTTCGGAGGACGAAGAAGCACGTTGACCCAGCATATGGGAAGGGCGACTGATTTGAGGAGAGTGAAGGATCTATACTTTGGTTCACGTATGGCCATTCCTTGAACGGCGTACCCAAGAACCTCGGACATGATCACCAGATCGGCAAGCGAGCGCGCACCCATTTTACGCATGACATTGCCGCGATGGACCTTCACCATGATCTCGCTCACGCCCAGCTTGCCGGCAACCTGCTTGTTCATCAAGCCGGTGCTCACCATCGAAAGCACTTCCTGCTCGCGAGGGGTCAGGGTGTCGAAGAGTGTCCTCAAACTCGCTTCCGCTTTTTCGGACTCGCGGCGCACGCGATCACGCTCAAGTGCTGCGCCAACGGCGTCCAGGAGGTCCTGTTCGCGAAACGGTTTGGTCAGAAATTCGACGGCGCCGGCCTTCATGGCTTGGACGGTCATTGGGATGTCGCCATGGCCGGTCATGAAGATGATCGGAATGCGAATTCCCGCTCTCGCAAGCTCAGCTTGGAAGTCCAAGCCGCTCACACTTGGTAATCTGACATCCAGAAGAAGGCAGCTCGCCGCATCGGGCAGCCGCCTCAGAGCGAACTCACGCGCGGAGCCGAAGGTTTCGGCCTGCAAGCCTACTGACCGCAATAGACGCTTCAGGCCATCGCGCAGCGACTCGTCGTCATCGATGATGAAGACGACCGGCTGCGGATCCGGATGGTCGGTCATCGGCCGTCGAATGCCTCCCGGACCGGCAAGGTAATTTGAAACATTGAACCGCCCGTGGGACAGGGCGACGCCGTGAGTCGACCGCCATGTGCTTCGATGATGGATCGACAAATCGACAAGCCCATACCCATGCCATGAGTCTTCGTCGTGAAGAACGGGTCGAAGATATGTTCAATGTTCTTTGGCTCGATCCCGGACCCCGAGTCTTCTACGACAACGAAGATATCGTCGGTCCCGCGAAGTTCGGATGACACGCGCAGCACGCGCTGGGAATTTGTGGTGCTCATCGCCTCGATTGCGTTACTGAGCAAATTGAGGATCACCTGCTGTAATTGAACGCGAACTCCTGGAACGAGAGGGAGTCCCTCGCTCAATTCAGTGCTGACAAGGACAAACTGATTTTTCAGCTCGCCATCGAGGAGCGCGAGGACCTCAAGGACAACGTGATTAACGTCCAACCAGGCCTTAATCTGAGTGTCCTTCTTGAACATGGCTCGAATGCCACCGATCACCTCTCCGGCGCGATGACCAGCCTTGACGATCTCGGAGAGCGCCTCCCTGGCTTCGACCAGATCGGACGGGTTTCTCGCGAGAAAGCGCAGACCAGCATTCGCGTTTGCGACGACCGCTCCGAGCGGCTGGTTGATCTCGTGGGCTATGGAAGCGGCCATGGCGCCCATAGCAGTCTGCCGCGAAGCATCGGCGAGTTGGCGCCGCAGCGCGTGGAGTTGTTCCTGGGCCTGCTTAAGGTCGGTGACATCTCTGCCAGCCGCATAAATAAGCCCACTGTCCGGCACGGCGAACCACGACAGCCAGCGATGGGAGCCATCCTTGCCCAGGATGCGGTTCTCAAAATGCCGCGTCTTTCGGCCTGCAACGAGGTTCGCGAGTTCCACATTGGAACGCTCCCGATCATCGGCGTGGACCAGCCGATCGATGTTCGCGTCGATCAGATCGTCAGGGAACCAGCCTAGTCCAGACCAGGCCGGATTGACGTTGACGATTCTTCCGCTGGAATCGGTCACCACGAGAAGGTCTTGAGAAAGCTTCCAAATGCGGTCCCGCTCCTTCGCTTGGGTTTCGACGCGCTCGGCCAATGTTGCATTCAGAGCGCGCAACAGTTCCTGGCTGGCTGCGAGTTCAGCTTCGGCACGCTTGCGTTCAGTAATTTCCTCGGCGGCGACATTGATACCGACGACTTCACCGCCCGGAGTTTTCAATGGATGCCAGTACGTAATCCATACGCGGTCCATGTTGGATCCGTCGGGCCTCTGGCCGCCGACCTCGATCCCGGTGATGGCTTCGCCCGTACGCCGGATTGTTTGGACAATATGTTCCACCTGCTCGGCGACCTGCGGGACCGTCTCGCGCACCGACCGCCCGATGTGATCGGCAATCGAAATACCGCAAATCTCCGTCAAGTGCTCATTTATCATCAGGTAACGGCAATCGGTACTGAGAAATGCCAAGCCAATCGGCGCCGTTTTGTAAATGAGCGCAAGTTCCGGCGTGACAGTCAGAGGCTTGCCCCGATCGGAATAAGTGATGCCGCGCTCCATGACAATAACCTGCGCACATCGATTCAACTGAACTCAATGTTAGCTGAGCGGCAGCGCAAGGGCCAGCCCACCAGGGGGGCCTCCTATGTTCCGATGCTAGCTAACTGCTCGACGACTGACCGGAATCGACCCAGGGTCGGCAATTCGGCCCTCTTTCTGCGGTGCCCGAAAGCTGTCGTAGGTCGGGACAAAAGGAGATTCCGAATGCTCGACCTGATCCTCAGCACCTTCAATTGGGTTCCCGAGGCGCCGCGGGGCTATGTGCGTGACATACGCGTGCGTTGGGCACTGGAAGAGGCCGGGTTGCCCTATCGCGTCAAGAGCGTGCCATTCCGCGCTCGGAATGCCGAGCATATCGCGCACCAACCCTTCGGCCAAGTGCCGTGGTTGACCGATGGAGATATCTCGATCTTCGAGAGCGGCGCGATCCTGCTTCATTTGGGCAATCGTGGTGACGCGCTGATGCCTGCCATCCGCGCGGTCGCAGCGAGGCTATGTTCACAGCGCGACGGACATTGAAACCGGCATGACGACGCTGGCACATGAGCCGGGCGGCGGATTGATCGTGCCACTGGACGGCTTTCCTGGCCAAACATGACAAGCTGATTATCGAACTCGCTGCGCGCCTATTCGCGGCGATGAAGCGATCGGCAATTCTGATCGTCAGGAGGTCGGTCGCGGTCTCAACAATCGCGCTGAGAAATTCGCATCAAACGTTTCGACGACGAGAGCGCGCGATGCAGCGTTTTATGAGGACACTGCAAAAATTCAGCTCATTTCACCCCCAGGTCCACAACCATTTCAATCAGGAGCGGCATCTTGTCACCGTCACGTTTACAAGCACAGACGCTCTGCCGCATTGGCCGAGTGGCATGTTCTTGTGGCTTAATCGAAGTTTGAGATTGGGTGATCTACGTTGCCCCTACCTATCGCCGTTGCTCTGACAAAGCCCGCGGAAACGATCGACGACGTGCTGGAGGAGAGGAGCATAGCCACGAAAAGCCTGGGTCTTCATGCCGGCGAGCTTGCCCGCTTCGTCCCATAGCCTTTGCTCCGTCACCACTGCGACCCCGCTCCGGCTTCTCTGGCAGCCTAACATACCGTAGGTGGACCACCAGCCGCGATCCTGCCCCCCGCACGACCAAAGATGCCGTAAGCTGGAGGATCTCTAATGAAACGTTCGGCCCGCCACGCCAGCTATCTGTGTGTGGCTCTGATTCGGTTGATTTCCATCTTCTCGCACGTGGCGAACGCGGCAGACGTTAATCCGCTGCGGCCTGTGGACACATCCAGTCCTAGAGCTACGCTGGAGGGTTTTGTCAGCACCATGGACGAGATTTATCTCGGGACGAAGGACATATTGCAGGAGTACTCAGCATCCCAGAGACTTTACCTCACGCCCGACGAACGGCGGAAGCAGTTCGAGATACTTTCCGCCGCGCCAAAGGCAATAAGGGTTCTGGATCTGTCCGACATCCCTCCTGTACTTCGCGATACGGCCGGGCCCGAACGGGCACTTCAACTGAAGGAAATACTTGATCGGATCGAGCGGCCTTCTTTCGAGAGCATTCCGGATCAGGAAGCGATGGCGCGCACTTCATCCAAGCGGTGGCGTCTGCCGGGTACGGAGATCGACATCGCCCTAATCGAGAATGGGCCGCGCTCGGGAGAATACCTTGTATCCGCTGGCACCGTGGATCAGCTTCCCGATTTCTACGAGCGCGTAAAGAACCTTCCTTACAAGCCCGGCGCGGCAGCCGCACTGAGCGACGTCTACGGCCGAATGAGCTCACGCGGGGCGGCTACCATCTACGACGCCTATTCGAGTTCGCCGGTCGGATTGGAGCTCATCGTGCCGATCCGCTGGATGCTGGCCTTGCCGCCCTGGGCCAATGCCCGGATCATCGGCCTCGCATCCTGGCAATGGCTCGGTCTCATCGCTGGGCTCGCCCTCTGCCTCGGCTTCGTCTACTGGATGAGCCGCCTCGCCCGCCGCAGGATCGAGCAGTCCGCCCCCGGATGGCGTGCCGTTCTGACGCCGCTGGCCATCATCCTTGTATGCGCATTGCCGGTGCCGTTGCTTTTGGCGATTTTGCGAATCGGCGGCGCCCCCCGCGTCATCATCACCTTTGTTCAGACCGGCGCACTCTACGCCGGCGCCGCCTGGCTTTCCATGATCGGCGCCAACTTCCTCGCCGACGCTATCGTGGCTTCGGAGCATCTGCGGCAACGCAGCCTGGACAGCCAGCTCATCAGGCTCGCCATGCGCTTCATCGGCATCGCGATCGCCATCGGAATCCTGATCCAGGGGGCTTACGAGCTGGGCTTTCCCGCCTATTCGGTGCTGGCCGGGCTGGGCGTGGGCGGCCTGGCTGTGGCGCTCGCGGCGCGGGACAGTCTCGCCAACCTTCTCGGCTCGATCCTCATCATGATCGAGAAGCCGTTCCGCGTCGGTCACTTCGTGAAGGTGGCCGGCGCCGAGGGCACGGTCGAGGATGTCGGCTTTCGCAGCACCCGCATCCGCACATCGGACAACTCGCTCATATCGATCCCGAACAACTCCGTGGTCAATGCGACGGTCGAAAACCTCAGCCTGCGCCTCCTGCGCCGCCAACGGCTTCTCGTCCAGGTCACCTATGATACGCCTCGCGGGAAGCTGGAAGAGTTCGTCGCCGGCATCACACGACTGATCGCCGATCATCCGATGTCGAACAAAGACAAGATCAACGTCAGGTTCAACGATTTCGGAGAAAGCAGCCTCAACATTCTGGTCTATTTCTATCTTGAAACGACAGAATACCCCGTCGAGCTTGAAGCGCGAGAGGAGATTCTGCTTCGCATCATGGATCTCGCCAAGCAGCTCGACATTCGAGTTTGCCTTTCCGACGCGCACGCTGGTGATCGAGAACGCGTCGGGGACGGATGCCGAAGTGCGGCGAGCGGTATCGTCAAGTTAATGCGTTTTGAGGCCAGCGGCTTCACGATCTGATTTTCTGATTAGGCCGAATAAGAGATTGTTGCCGTGCGACCATATTACGGCCTCGCCCGACACGATCCAGCGTACCGTGACATTGCCCAGCCACGTATTTTTAACTTCCAGTGCAAATCCCGATCGGCTTCTGCTCAATATTCTATCAAGCCGGCGAACGCGATCTCACCGTCAGTTATGTAGTGGTTGACGTGTTTACTCGCCAAGCGTTCTCCGGACCGATGTAAAGTGACATCTCCGATCAGTCGGCTTCTTTTCAACTCATCGACGATGTAGTCGCGCTCAGCATTCGTATCGGAATTGGTGGCGTGGGTGACTTGGAACGTCAGACGAGTTAGAGAAAACCCAGTATCTTTGGTGCCCGCTCCAACCCATAGGACAAACTCGCCGTTCGGTGGTCTGTCGGTATTCAGCCAGAAGCTGGCGGTTGCCACATCGTCTTCGGAATGGGCGAGGCTGAGAGCCCAGAAACGTATGTGATGGCGCTTCCGTGGGCTGTCATTAATCGGCTCCTGGAAACCGACGTCCTGGCTTCGTCCAAATAGATAGAGGGTGCTGAAAGGAGCGTTCGGGTAAGGTGAGTTGAGTACAAACGCTCGGATCATTCGCCAAGAACTTGCTACCCCCAACCGATCAGCCGTAGACCAACCCGCCGTTGCAAAGGCGGCGTGAAGCTGTTGGAGCGTACCAATAAGCACGATATTTACTGGGTCGCCGGGCAACCCATCGCCGGTAATCGTGAAGCTGGGAACACGTTGACGCTGAAGAATTTTTAGGCTCATGCGGACCACCCGCGGCAGAATAACATAGGCCGCTAGTCCGTAAGTCAGGCTCAAAGCTAGAACCCATGGAAGCCTGCGGTCCGCGATTTTGAAGACCACGAACACGATCAACCAGACTGTAAAGACGCCCAAACACAGAATTAGCAAACGCCGCAATAAGCGTGTAAGCAATCTCACGATCTAAAGTCCCGATTCTACCCCCTGCCAATGGCTAGCATACAGAGACGACAGCTAATCAACAACGTCTGATGATCAACGAGCAGATTGTCTTCTCGCTCAGTTCTGCTGCGATATCTCTCTCTTGAGGACTTTTCACGGGAACCTTAGTGGAATCGCAGAGAACTTGCCTGAACGGTTCCCGCTTATGCCACCGCTGCCTTTCTCCAGGTATCAAATGCCGCCCGCGGAATACGCTGACGTTGCCAGACGAACGCGTTGATCATTTGGCCGGCCGAACCAACGGTGTTTTCTCCTGGGTCTCTTGCGGCTTGGCCTATTGCCGCGAATCGCGCGATGAATTGCCTTATGTGGGACGTGCTCAAGCTTATCTGGTGGGAGCTCATGGGGCTGTTGCGATCTCGAGCGTCGCTTGAGGCGGAGATTCCATACCGGGAATGGGGTCGCAATGCCCGGCAAGTTCGTTCAAATTGGGAAGCGGGTCATTCGAGATCTACTCAGTAGTCATCCGCACAATTGCTGGGGCAGTTACCATCACGTTCCTTCGCCCCGTAGACATTCTCGCAGCCGCATTGACGCGCAAGAAAGTGCCCTTCGTGTCAGCGTCAGCTTGGCACCAATACTTCCGGTCGGCGTTCCACGGACGTCGATCTTTGGCGCCCGGATCATACTCTGAATGTCCCATAGCCTTTCTCCTCTACGGCCGCCGTCGGCCGATAGAAGGAAGCGGGACACCGCGATGCGCGATAGGAACGCGTGGTCGGGAGCGGACCGACGGCTTCGGGTAATCAAAATGTCGAACCGGACATTCGCGCCTACACTGCGACGCGGCAGCTCTCGACCCATATCGGACGCCCGAGATCGCTACTCATCTTCCCGAGAGCGGGCATTCGGCTCTGGCGACCGATATGGGTGGATTTGCGATGGTCCGCTCTGCGACGGCGCGACCAAAAACCGGACATTCGTCTTTCGGCTCGATTGGGGCGGAAAGCTGACCGTCTGCTTTGGGCGATCGAAATGACGAAGCGGACATTCTCGCCGGCATAGTATTGTGGCAGCTTTCGACCCAGAGCAGTCGCCTACCCTTGACATGCAATTTATGCTCGTTCAGCAATCCATCCGCCTGGGTGCGCTTAGAATAAATCTGAGGATAGGATGACATTGTCGCAAAGCGGCGCAGTCGGGACCGGCGACCCCCTGGCCTCTTGGAACGATGGCCCGACCAAGAAGTCCATCGTGGACTTCGTCGCGCGCGTAACGAAAGCGGACAGCATAGATTACGTTGCGCCGGAGGAGCGCATCGCCACCTTTGACAACGACGGCACGCTGTGGTCCGAGCAGCCCTACTATTTTCAGTTCGCCTTCGCCCTCGATCGGGTGAAGGCAATGGCGCCGCAGCACCCGGAGTGGCAAAGCAAAGAGCCGTTCAAGTCTATTCTGGCTCACGACATAGAGGGGGTCTTCGCGGGTGGCGAACATTCGCTCGTGGAGATAGTTGCTGCCACCCACTTCGGCCTGACAACCGACGAATTTGAGACGTTAGTCCACAATTGGCTGGCGACAGGGCGTCATCCGAAAACCAGCAAACTGTTCACCGAAATGGTGTTCCAGCCGATGCTGGAATTGCTCACCTATCTCCGGGCCAATGGCTTCAAGACCTTCATCGTCTCGGGGGGCGGCATTGAATTCATGCGAGCCTTCGCCGAGAAAACCTACGGCGTGCCACCTGAGCAGGTGATCGGCAGCAGCGGCAAACTGAAGTTCGTGATGCGAGACGACGAGCCGGTGTTGATCAAGCTTCCCGAGCTGGATTTTGTTAACGACAACGTCGGAAAACCGGCTGCCATTCAAAAACATATTGGACGTCGTCCGATCGCATCGTTTGGCAATACGGACGGTGACCTGGAGATGCTGCAATGGACGAGTGCCGGAAAGGGCGCGCGCTTCGCGTTGCTCGTCAACCACACTGACGCAACCCGAGAATGGGCCTATGACAGCTCGCCCATGGGAAAACTCGAGAAGGCCCTGGAAGTGGCGAAGGCGAAGGGGTGGACGGTTGTCGATATGACGAGCGACTGGCGACGGGTCTTCCCCTTCGAGTAAAAGGTGGCCGTTGGAGGTTGGAAATCAGCTGCTGGCCCCGAAGCCCCCCATTCGCTCGGCGCTGCTGGAGGCGTCCACTGTTCAACGCAAGGCCTTGAGTTCTTTTCGAGCTGTCCCAAAGCTGCCAAGCTGGTAAACCGACGCCGACGCCGGCGAGAAGGTGAACGCCTCGAATGGTTCGGCGAGTATTTCCTTCAGGTAGGTTTCGGTGCCGACGCCAATCGTGACGTGCGGGTTGAACTTCTTGCCGGCCCCGATCTCTACGAAATTCGCTACGTAGTCGATCAAGGCCTCCTGAATGTCCCGGCCCTCCTCGGTGGAAAAGAATGCAGCGGGGGTCCCCGTCTTCACCGTGAAAGGCTCGACGGCGTCGATCAGGTCGTGTTGCAGCCTGAGTAAATCGTCTGTCGGCTCGACTACGATGCCAGCAACGCCGAGCGGCGGCGAGGGGATGTAATAGTATTTGAAGGCCTTCAACTTCCAGCTCGTCGGCTTCTCGCCGGCCAGAACCTTGGCGGTCGCGTCGTAGACCTTGTCGAGGTCAGCCGTGCGAACGAACCGCTGCAACATGGTGACGTGCGGATGGTGTGTTGCATCGAGCGCGAAGCCCTTCGGAAACGCCTTGAGCAGGCGAGCATTGTCGGCCATGGCATGCCGCATCATCGTCGCGTCCGGCTCAAGCGCGATATCAATGGCGGTGACTGGGCTCTGCTGCACGCTGGCGCTTTCCGCCCCTCCGAGCGTCACGGCAATACCGATGGCGAGGTAAGCCAACGCACTGAAAAATCTCCTGTTCACGGAACTCACGTAGCCGAGAGGTAATTCGAACGCAAGGGCGCGGTGCAGTGGGGCGTGGGCAGGCCCTTGGCCGCACCGCACTATGTGGGTCGCGGAGGTCTCGCGAATGATCGCTTTCCACCCATGATGGTCGATAACCGTAGCCAAGTTGACGTCCGCTTTCGAGCAGAGATGAACTTCGGTGAGCGACCGACTACCGCGCCAAGCAGCGGTGACTTAGGTTGGCCGGGAGCGGACCGGCGGCTTCGGACGAGCAAACGGCGAGAGCGGACATGGACACGGGGCGGTCGCTTCGGCAGCTCTCGGACCCAAAGCGGTTTGCTCGCTGGAGCAATTTGACACCGAGGCCACATGGGACCAAGGTTCCAGAAAGGGGCCGGTCCATCGGGTGAGCGTCGACGGCTTCTGGATCTCACATCAAGATTCCGCGCAAGGTGCTCAAAGGTGGCTCGCGCCTGGGCGCGCCGAATTATTGCCGCCGCTACCACCCAGCCGCGCGCCACCCACAGCCGGTCGACGGCTCGACGGCCGTGTCGGACTCTCGCTGTGTTCTGCGAGGGATGAGCTTGCCACGCAAACGGCGGGAGTGATCACATGAACCGACGCAAGCTGCTGCTAGGCTCCGCAAAGACGGCTCTTCTCGCGACATTCGGCGCGATTACAGGCGCCCGAGCGCAGACGCCGATCGATAGCCGCGCGGTGTTGCCGATCCCGCACCAGAAGGCAAACCCTCCCCTCGCGCTCGACGCACGCGACGTGCGAGCCCCCGCAATTCGACCTCTACGTGCGCCACAAGGCGCGCCTAACGTCGTCATTGTGTTGCTAGACGACATGGGCTTTGGCGCATCCAGTGCCTATGGCGGGCCTTGCAACATGCCGGTCGCGGAGCAACTCGCGAGGGATGGATTGACCTATACGCGCTTCCATACCACCGCGCTTTGCTCGCCCACGCGCCAATCCCTGCTGACCGGGCGCAATCCCCACTCCGTCAACATGGCCGGCATCACCGAGATTGCCACGGGATTCCCCGGCTACACCTCGGTGCGGCCCGACAGCGCGGCAACCATTGCGCAAATATTGAAGCTCAACGGCTACAACACGGCCGCGTTCGGGAAGATGCATCAGACGCCAGTATGGGAAACGAGTGCCTCCGGCCCGTTCGACCGCTGGCCAGTCGGCGACGGCTTCGAGCGCTTTTACGGTTTCCTTGGGGGCGAAACCAACCAGTGGCAGCCCACCTTGTTCGAGGGCACCACGCCGGTGCCGACACCAGACGAACCCAACTACCATTTCAGCGAGGACATGACGTCGCGCGCAATCGCTTACATGCGTGAACAGAAGGCAATGACCCCCGACAAGCCATTTTTCGCCTACGTGTCTTACGGCGCCGTCCATGCGCCCTTCCATGTTCCAAGACAATACATGGAGAAGTACCGAGGCAAATTTGATGCAGGTTGGGATAAGCAGCGCGAACGGATATTCGCCCGGCAAAAGGAGCTCGGTGTGATCCCCCAGGACGCTCAGTTGACCGAACGGCCCAAAGAAATACAGGCATGGGATACTCTGTCTGCCGACGAAAAGCGTGTTGGGGCGCGGCTAATGGAAGCCTATGCCGGGTTCGCCGATCATACCGACGTTCAGGTCGGAAGTATCCTCGCGGCGCTGCAACAGATGGGCGCGCTCGACAACACCCTGTTCCTTTACATTCTCGGCGATAACGGGGCCAGCGGCGAAGGAGGCCCGAACGGCGCGCTTAATGAAATCGCGGCGCTGAACGGCATCGTGCAGAGTGCGGCCGACGTCCTGCCACATCTCGATGAGATCGGGGGCCCGATGACCTATTGCCACTATCCAGTGGGATGGGCGCATGCGATGGACACACCCTATCAATGGACGAAACAAGTTGCTTCCCATTGGGGCGGGACGCGCAACGGCATGCTCGTGCAATGGCCAGCCGGCATCAAGACCAAGGGCGAGCTACGCCATCAATGGTGCCACGTGATCGACATCGTGCCGACCATCCTCGAGGCGGCGAAGCTGCCCGCGCCGGAATTCGTGGATGGCATCCAGCAGCAACCCATTGAAGGGACGAGCATTGTTTATTCGTTCGATGACGCGAAAGCGGCGGAACGGCACACGACGCAATATTTCGAGCTAGCCGGCAATCGCGGAATTTATCACGATGGGTGGATAGCCTGCACCAGGCACAGCACGCCTTGGCTCTTCACCGAAAAGCTGCCGAAATTCGAAGACGACATTTGGGAGCTGTATGCCCCCAACGATTGGACGCAATCAAAAAACATCGCGGCGCAGAACCCCGATAAATTGAAGGAACTACAGCAGCTATTCTTGTTGGAAGGCGCGAAATACAACGTGTTTCCGTTGGATGACCGCAGGATTGAGCGGTTCAACTCGGACCTTGCCGGACGACCGGATCTGATGGCCGGTCGTACATCGCAGACGCTCTACCCTGGCATGAGCCATATGAACGAGAACACCGTTCTCAACATCAAGAACAAATCGCACGCGGTCACCGCCGAAATCATGGTGCCCGACGCCAAAGCGAGCGGCGCAATTATTGTTCAAGGAGGGCGCTTTGGCGGCTGGGGCCTTTACCTCAAGGGCGGGGTGCCGGCGCATTGCTACAGCTACTTCGGCATCGAGCACATCTATGCGCGCGCCGCTCAAGCATTGGCGCCGGGTAGACATACCATTCGTTACGAGTTCAGATATGACGGCGGTGGGGTTGGCAAGGGTGGGCTCGGCACGCTGTCCGTCGATGGCGACAAGGTAGGCGAAGCACGCCTTCCGCGCACAGTGCCGTTCCTCTTCTCCGCTGACGATTTCATGGATATCGGCAAGGACTACGGGGCACCGGTGACCGAGGATTACGAGACCCCACATGGCCGCTTCACGGGGGAGATTTCCTGGGTGCGCATCGACATAGGAAAGGATGCGTTTGAAGATCCTGCTGGAATGGAGCATGCCCTTGCTGGACGCGCTTAGCACTTGTTGGGGGGACTCAGCTGTTTTCGGCTTCCAGGCAAGTGGAGGAGGCATCCCTGGCTTCACGCTCGTAGAAGTTAGATTGATGGCGCCGATCAAAGATCGAATTGGATTGGCTTTACGGGTCTATCAACTCGATTGAGGGCCGCTCCTAGAACCGCAATTGGTCAAGGAGACCGCAGCTCTCGGGGCGATTTGCCTAACCAGCGCCGGCAGGCGTGGCTGAAAGAACTCACCTCCTCGAAACCGAGGAGCCAGGCGATCTTCGAGATCGGCATTTGCCCCTCGTCCAGATAGCGGGTCGCCAAGCTCGCCTTGAGCTGCTGCAGGACCTCGATGAACGTAACGCCCTCCTGGGCGAGCCGACGCGCCAGAGTTCGCTCGCTCACCCCTAATTTTCTCGCGACAATCACCGCCCGTGCATGGCCATGGGGTAGCGACGACGAGATTATATTCTCGACCTTCGTGCGGAACGCACTGGTGTTGCTCTCGTGAGTGCTCAAGGTCTCTTCGCAGACCTTAACCAGGATCTTGTTCAACCGTGGGTCGGGCGCGACTAGCGGCCATTCCGCTGAATTGGTCGGAAAAACGATCTCATCGACATCACTTCCAAATTCGATGTCCTCGCCAAGGTAATGAGCAAGCTTCGAGGTGTTTCCTGATCTGACGTGAACCATGGAGACGCGCTTGGGAACGAACCGTCGACCGGTCAGCAGGCGGGCGATGCGGACCTCCGCGACAATGGAAGCTTCTATTTGATGACGATCGGCATGTCGCGGTATACCCGAATAGGTGACGCGCTGCGAAGGTTGGAGCCCCCCTCGATACTGAAAGACAATGGCCTCATTGACAATGCGGCTGTAACGGGCAACCGATTTCAACGCATCTCCAAGCGTGTCCGAAGATGCCATGACGTAGTACAACAATCCAAGGTCTCGACAGTCCGCCTCCGAAACGAGAGTAAGGCCAAGAAAATCGTCGTTGAGCTTTTCGGCGGCGAATTCCAAAAATGCGATCTGCTTTCGGACACTGATGCGTTGTTCGGGATCATTGATCTGATCGACAGTCAGTCCGACGCGCGACAGAAGCGGCTCCAACTTGATACCCGCTCTGAGCGCGCGATCGGCCGCGAGCCGCGTCAATATACCCTGCGCTCCCAGTAAGCCCGCGAGCTGCGTAATCGATCGTTGCGTCGCGCTTCGCTGCGGCATTTGCAAACAACAGTTTGGCAGAAAATAACAAGAAAATGGGTTGGCCACGAACTATAGCACGGGGGCCCTAAGGCACAGTTTGTCAAGCAGAGATTGCTCGGGTTGGTTGTCGGGAATTTCTTCGGCCAGCGGGCCGCCGACGCCGGAGCAGCGAAATTGAGAACTCTCGCATGGTCTCCCCCTTAACCGAAGCATTGCGCCGCGCCGCCGGCCTTATTTCAGCGACTGCTTCGCGCTTCGGGCGCGAGGACGAGCACACACTGTCGGAATTTCGATGCCAATCTGCGAGCGATGGCGCAGACGGAGGTCCGGTCCGGGGATCACACGAGATCATGACCGATCTCCATAGATACACTTTGGCCGGCTTGATTGTGAACCGCGCAGCCCGCGATGCCTCGTACGCATCCCAATACGCCGATCGCGTGGCATTGGCGCGTCGCGTCCTGGCGGAAATGCCGCAGGGCGATGACCCAGCAAATTGGCAGGTGGACGGGACCTACGGGCACGAAGGGCGGATGACCCGCGTGATCACACCCAGAAAATGCAGATCGACCCCGCCAAGATAAGGGTCATTTTGCAATCAAGCAGCGCTTTGCGAAGGGGTTTGATACTTCTCAAAAACGTCTCATGGCCAGAGCCCCTGCGAATCGGCAAAAGGCGCATGTACAAGGAGCCCGACAGGCCCTCGAACTCGCCGCCCATGCTGCGCAAATCGTACCGCGCCACCGTCTGAGACAGCACTCATTAACACCGAGGATATTGCGAGGCGCAAGTGCGCCTCGCCCCTCAAACAACGGATCCCTTTCAATGTCCAAAACCGGTCAGGCTGCCGACAACGGCTCTCTGCAGCGTTATCCGACGCGCTCGTTACGCGTGCGAGTTCGACTTGTCCCAAAGGGAAGGCAAGCAGCTTCGGCGCTTGGAGCCGGCGACGGTGCGCAATTGCTCGGCATTGATGCCCGCACGGTGTTCCGCTGGGCAGCCGGCGAGCATGACGCGCTCCAGCCCACCGCGCGTCTCTTGCGCCTAGTAAGTCTGCTACGGGCCAAGCGGGACTTGCGCCGCCTCAACGAGGCCCGCTGCACAGAACCAACGAGCCAATCATAGGAGCGAAACCAACCAATGCTTGACGCGGTCGGCAATTCGCCCGGAACCCTACTACTCACAGTTTTGACCACACTCAATCCGCCCGACCGTCGAGCGCGGCGGCAACACGCGGATCTGATGACCACGCGCTGCCTCGCCGCTATTCTGTCCGCCGATGTAGTTGGCTGCAGCCGCAGGACCTGCGAGGTCAGGACACGTTGACTTCTGCTTATGGCCCATGATGGTCGATAACCGCAGCCAGCCTGACGTCCGCTTTCGAGCAGAGACGAACTTCGGTTGAGCGACCGACTAGGGCGCACAACAGCCGTGACCTGAGCTGGGCCGAGAGCAGACTTGCGGCTTTGGACGATTGAACCTTCGAACCGGGCTCGTACGGCTGACATGACGTCCGTAGCAGCGCCCGAACGCAATGCGGTCGGCCGAGCGTCGCATAAATCAAGAGTTTTTGCATCCGACCCCAATACGCCGACCGGTGGTGGTTCTGTCGTCCCTCAGTCCGAATGTTCAATTTGTTGCTCAGCGATTGCGGTTGTCCAAGGATGTTGTCTTTTCTCCCATACCGAGTAACGGGGCTTCTCAAATTCAGGATCGGCGAACATCCCAACAGCTACTGCGACCAGCTCGGGGCGTTGCTCGATTTCCCAGAAAACTGTTCCCCCACATTCTGGACAAAAGTTGAATGTCACGGTCCTGCCGCTATCTCCTCGACGCGCGTATCGTTTGGCGATGCCCTTAGCGAGCCGCACTTGCTCTCGTGGATAAAATGCCTGAACACTGAAAGCGCTTCCCGTCCGGCGCTGGCATTCGAGGCAATGGCACATGGAGACGCGGATGGGGTCGCCTCGAACTGTTAGCTGGAGCTGTCCGCAACTACATGCGGCTTCGCGATCCGGCATGTGAATTCCCTTTCGACCGAGGCGACCAAAACCAACCGTGAGAGAACACAGTTTCTTGCGCCTCAAGACGCTCGACACAAGCTCCCCCGCAATCGTTGCAGAAATCAAGATTTCTGCGACCGTCGGCGTACGAACGTGATTTCAAAGCGACGAAAGTGTTCTGCAGAAACCCGAAGAAGACACGATGCGGCGTTGGACAAGTAGGACTAGAGGCCGATTGCCGAGCGTTGCCAGCCAGGACTATGCTTTGCCGGGGCGGGCGGCCCAGTCGATTTTTGGGAACAGGAATCGCAATGATCGCCCGCATTGTCTTCATATGTTTCCTTTGGCTCGCGCCAGGCCTTGCACATGGCGCCGATCAGGCAATGGTCGAAGCGGCGCGCCGGGAGGGCGCGCTTGCCATTGCCGATTCGGCGCCGGGCGAAAACTTCCAGAAATTCTTGGCGGCGTTCAAAGCCAAATACCCTTTCCTCGATGTCGCCACGGGATTCTATTCGGGGCCGACGGGGCGCGTGCTGGCGCGAGTGAACGCCGAGATCGACGCAAAGCGCATCACTTTTGACATCCTGCTGGCAGCCAACATGGCTGCCTGGATCGAGATGACGCGTGCGGGCAGGATCATGCGCTACGATTCTCCCGAATACGCGGCCTTTCCGGCCGGCACCAAGGCAGATGGTTACTGGGCGGCGGCGCAGGCGATCGGGGTCATCCCGGTTTATAATCGGAATGTCTTGGCGCCTGCGGACGCGCCAAAATCTTGGCTCGACCTTCTCGATCCGCGATTTGCCGATCACCAGATCGCGATTCAGAACGCCGCCGCGGGAACGCAATTCAACCAGTTCTACCTCTTGGAGCGCGCACTTGGCCTCGATTTCATCAAACGGTTGGCAGCCCGGCATCCGGTGGTCATGCCGACCGGCGCGCAGATGACCGATGCGATCGTGCGAGGAGAAGTGCAGATCGGTGCTTCTCTCGACCATTGGCGTGCCTTCGGCCCGACCGCCGAGCAAGCCGGTTTGACAGCGGTTTATCCGACCGAAGGGATGCCGTTGACGCTCGCCCCGGTGGGCATCATCGCCGGCGCGCCGCATCCGAATGCGGCAAAGCTGTTCATGGACTTCATCTTGTCGTCCGAAGGACAAACGCTATTGGATATCGATCTCTATGGCATGTATTCGATGCGCGGCGATGTGCCGCCACCCGCTGGGCAAAAGCCGCTGGCCGAGACGCACCCGCTTCTCCCGACCGATCTTGATGACTATTTGAGGGCGAGCGCCGCGTTCCCCCAGCATTTTGAGGAGTATTTCCACTGAGGCGGTGCTGCGGATGAATGGCGGGAGCGTTCTCGCGGGGCTGGCGGCGAGGTGGACCTCCCGCCCCGTCATACGAGCCGAACGTCTCATCGGCATCGCAACAGCCACGGTCGTCGGGGCGCTCGTGCTGCCGCCGCTGCTTGCCGCAGTGGCGGCGAGCGCGGGGACGGATTTCGCCCCCCTGCAGCGATTAGACATCGTGCTCAACACGTTGCTGTTGGGGGTGACGACAACCGTGGCGGCAGTCGCTGGAGGAGGCATGCTGGCGCTTGCGCTCGTGCCGGGCGTGCCCGGCAGGGCGATGCTTGAGCGGCTCATCGTGATGCCCCTCTACCTCACGCCGCTCCTGACCGCGATCGGGTGGAGCTGGCTCGGCTCTCCGCGCAGCGGGCTCATCAACCTTTTGCTGCGCGGCGCGCTCGGCCCGGGCTTCACGATCAACGTGATCTCGCCCTCGGGCGTCATCATCGTAAGTGCGCTGGCGATGATGCCGCTGTCGTTCCTACTGATCTCCGATGCGCTTTCCGGTATCGATGCCTCGCTGCTGGAGGCGGCACGCGTGCATGGCGCTGCGCCCCGCATGGTGCTCGGGCGCGTTACGCTGCCGCTTCTGGCTCCCGCCGCGCTGGCATCGGCATTGTTGGTGTTCGTTCAAGCGGTTGGCTTGTTCAGCGTCCCCGCCGTGCTTGGAATGCCGGCGGATTTCAACGTCGCCACGACCGAGATCTTTCGGCTGCTCGAGACCTATCCGCCGCGCGTCGGAGAGGCGGCCGCTTGGGGGTTGCTCTTGCTCGCCATCACCGCGCTCTTGACCTTCGCACAATCACAGCTCCTCGGAAGGCGCTCGTTCGCGACAATCGCGGGTAAGGCGTTCCGGCCACCGACAAAGCCGCCCCGTGCGCGCCGGCTGCGTGCCGGGCTCGCTTGGCTCTATGTGGCGCTGGCGACGGCGCTCCCACTGATCGCGTTGCTTTGGGCCGCAAGCGTCACTTTCGTTTCGAGCGATCTTCGGTTGACCCGCTTCAGCACCGTGCATTTCGATAATGTGTTGTTCGCCTATCCCAAGACGTGGCTTGCGGCTCGCAACTCCATGCTTCTTGGCGCGCTCACCGCGACGATCGTGTGCTTGCTTGGCCTTGCGGTGAGTTGGGTCATCCTGCGCACACGGCAACGAGGACGCGGCGTGCTTGATCAGCTCAGCATGGTGCCGCTCAGCGTGCCGGCGATGGTCTTCGCGCTGGGCTTGCTTTGGGTCTATGTCCGGCTGCCGCTGCCGATTTACGGAACCATCGCCATTTTGCTGATCGCCTATGTGACGCACTACCTGCCATTCGGAGTGCGCGCCACGAGCGCCGCGCTTCGCCAGCTCCATCCGGAGTTGGAGGAAGCAGCGCGGGTCGCCGGCGCCACATGGCTCGCGACGATGCGGCGTGTCACCGTGCCCTTAATCAAGCCGACGATGATCTCGGCCTGGGCATTGCTGTTCATCATGGCGATGCAGGAGGTGAGCTCCTCCATCCTGCTCTACTCCAGCAGCAGCATCGTCTTGTCGGTGGCCGTGTTCGACCTTTGGGAAAACGGGAATCCGAGCGATGTCGCGGCCCTTGGCTTCGTGCAGCTCGCGGCGAGCTTCGTCGTCGTCAGCCTGGTGCTGCGCAGGCGCAACCGGTCGGCCTTCATATGAGAGGGGAGGCAGTCGCGGTGGAAAAGCTGGCCGTCGCACATGGCCCGGTTCAAGCGGTTCGCTCGCTCAGTTTCTCGGCGCGGCGCGGGGAAGTGGTGACGCTGTTGGGCCCCAGCGGTTGTGGCAAAACGACGACGTTGCGTGCCATCGCGGGGTTGGAGACGCCCTCGGCCGGTCGCATGGTACTCGATGGCCGGACAGTTTTCGACGCGACCGCGGGCATCGATCTGCCGCCTGAGCGGCGTGGAGTTTCGATGGTGTTTCAATCCTACGCAATCTGGCCGCACATGACGGTGTTTGAGAACGTCGCCTTTGGCCTGCGCGCACGTGGCGCGAAGCGCAACGACATCGCACGAACAGTGCGGCGAGGACTGGAGTTGGTGGGGCTTTGGGCGTTCGCCGACCGGCCGGCGACGCGGCTGTCGGGTGGACAGCAACAGCGCGTCGCACTTGCCCGCGCGATCGCCTGCAATTCGGGTGTGATCCTGCTCGACGAACCCCTCTCCAACCTCGATGCTCAGCTTCGGGTGGAGATGCGGGCGGAATTCAAGAAGCTGCAGCGCCGGCTTGGGTTCACCGCGATCTACGTCACGCACGACCAGGAGGAGGCACTGGTGCTTTCGGACCGCATCCTGGTGATGCGGGGCGGCCTGGTGGAGCAGTCGGGTGGACCTGCGGAAATTCACGACCGGCCAGAGACGCGTTTCGTTGCCGATTTTGTCGGCGTTCGGAATATTTTCCCATGTGAAGTGGAACGGGACGGCGATCGCGTAGTAGCCCGGTTGAACGGCGGAATGCGGCTCGGCGTGCGCGGGGAAGCGCCCGATGGTGCGAGTTGCGTATGCTTTAGACCGATCAGCGTGCGTCTGTCGCCGCATTTCGAATTGGGTGCGGCGGCAGCGACCTTGATCCGCGCGACATATCTCGGTGACTTGATGGAGTACGAGTTGCGTGCCGGAGAGCTGACGATTTGCGCGCGTGCGCTCCCACGTGCTGATCTTGTTGAAGGCGACACGGCGTTTTGGTCCGTGCCGTCCGACGCGTGCTTTCTCGTGATCGCTTAAGCAATGCCAGGGAGATCGTGTTGACCGTCTCTATACAGCATCAGCGCTCCGCGAACCGGACACTGCGCATCGTATGCCCGAACGGGCATCTCGGCTTCGCGCCGATCCAGCCCGGTAGCTTTGCAGTCGGTCTGACCTGCGACCCGGACCTGATTTGCGCCGACTCCGGTTCCTGCGACATCGGGCCTGGCCCGCTCGGCTCGGACGTGTCCTCGAGTCCCTTGGCATGGCAGACTCATGATCTCGAGCTGATGCTGCTCGGTGCGCGGCGGCTCGGCGTGCCTATGATCATCGGCTCTGCCGGCGACACGGGCACGAATAGCCGAGTGGATTTGTTCGTGCGGCTCATCCAGGACCTAGCGCACAAGCACAATCTGTCGAAGTTTCGTCTCGGCTGGTTCTACTCGGAGGTGCCGAAGGCGTCGATCGCTGGCCGGGTCAAAGCGGGAGAGGCGATCGAAGGGCTTGACGGGCGGGCGCCGCTCGATGCCGCGACGCTCGCGGCGACGGAACGCGTGGTTGCGGTGGCGGGCGTGCATCCTTATCTCGCGCTCCTCGACCAGGGTGCGGATGTGATCATCGGCGGTCGCAGCAGCGACTGCGCCATTTTTGCTGCCCCTGCGCTGCGCGCCGGATTTCCCGAAGGTCTGGCCTATTATTTCGGAAAGGTGCTGGAATGCGCCTCGTTCTGCGCAGAACCCTACGCGGGAAAGGAATTGGTGCTCGGCGAGATCACGATGGAGGACGTGAAGGTGACCGCCCTCCTCGCCGAGCAGCGCTGCACGATCGCTTCTGTCGCCGGGCATGCAATGTACGAACGGACCAACCCCTATTACGAACATTTTCTCGGGGGGCATATCGACATGAGCGAATGCGTCTACGAGCAGTACCGATGAGCGCACCTGCCGTATCACGGGCCCGCGCTTCGTACCGGCGGCCAACTTGCAAGTAAAGCTGGAAGGTGCCGGCAAGCTGGGTGAGCGGTTCGTGGGGATGGTCGGCGTACGCGACCCTTACACGATCGCCAATATCGATGCGGTCATCGCCTGGGCGCGTCGACAAGCGCGCGAGCGGTTCGGGGATGTAGGATATGAATTGCATTACACTGTGTATGGGCGCGATGGCGTGATGGGCGCGCTCGAGCCGCTACGGCACAAGCCCAGTCACGAATTGTGCATCGTGGTGCAATCGATCGCGCCTTCGCGCGAGAGGGCCGAGGAGGTCTGCATGGTCGGGCTGCGGCAGATGTTCTATGCGCGCTTGCCGCAGGTTAAGGGCACCGCGGGCGGCGTTGCTTTTGCCTTGGACGAAGTGATGGCGGCGAGCCCGGCTTATCGTTGGACGATCAACCACACGATGCGTGTCGATGACCCCACAGCGCTGTTTGAAACCGAGATGGTTGAGGTCGGCGTGTGATGGCAACGCGCAGGCTGTTCGACCTGGCCAAGACGATCCGGAGCAAGAACGCGGGGGTGGATCGCATCACCTTCGATGTCATCTTCTCCGACCGGGCGAGCTATGAGATCGTCTGTCGCAGCGGGGCGCTATCGCGGGATGCGGTCTGTCGCATCTTCGGCATAGCCCCGTCGCGGATCACCGATCATGTGCAATTCGACCCCGCGCTGGCGATCAAATTCACGATCAGTCGGACAGTGCCGAGCGGCAGCCCGGGCGATGGGGATATTTTTGGAAGCCAGCAATATGGTCCCCTGCTGGATGTGCAGGTGACGGGCTAGTTAGACCGATATTCCGCTGATCGTTGAGCTGGCGCCGCCGCTGTAGAGGGGGTAGGTTGTTCGGCGCGTGCATACCCCGCTGCCTCGCCTGCGTCAGGTTCGCCGCGGCGGGGTTGAACGGTAGGTTGGAGCCCGCCATGCCCCCGCTGGGCGGCGGTGTTTTGCTGCGACTGCCCGAGGTGTAGGCGGTCGTCTGGTCTCCGGCGTCGGGGTTGGTCGCCCCCGCGATGGTCACCCGCCTGGTTCGCCTGGTCGCACTCCGTGGCCCAGATGACGCGCAGCGGCCCACGATTGGTGGGTCGCAAGGCGCGCACCGGTGTTCGCCGCCGAGCCGCTGACCCCGATTCTCGACATGCCGCCGGAGAGGCCGCCGCCCTTTCCGGGTTCGCGCCCCGGGACCAGCGGGGACCAGGGTGTACTGCTCCGGAGGTCGGGAGCGACCGCCGCGGTCACCGCTACCTCGACCCGGGCGCGCGAAGCGCGACCCGCTTGTTCGAAAGACCCAGCATGCGTGTTCATACTGATACTTCTGCCGCGCGAATGTTCGGCAAATCTCAAGAATATTCAAGCGGCTCGGTGCGCGGCCGTCCCAGAGCCCGAACCGACTATGAGCGGCCCTTGCCGCTCGCAAGGATCGCATTGGCCTCTTCGAACAACCTCAAGTTCTTCTCGATGTTGTAAGGCTGCTCCCGGAGGCTCTCTGGGTCCCACTCTTTGCGAACGGGAACGGCGCCAAAGAAGTTGCCCCCGTAAACATGAATCGCGCCCGTCAGCCGGGGAATGGGATTGGTCACCGAGTGAATAATGTTGCGCCCGAGTGGCTCCGCGTCCTTCTCAGATAGGGCCCTTGCGCCCGCAGCCTCCAGCCGACCGTCCGTGGCGCCTGGTATACGGCGCCAGAAAATGTTGTCTTCCCGCCCCGTGTAGATGCCAATGACCGCCCACATTTCGTGGTTGTGAGGCATGATCGTCATCCGAGGTCCCCAGATCACATTGAGGATTGTTAAGTCCTCTGAATGGTAGAGCTTCTGCACTTCTGCGCGCTTCGGCTCTCCCAATCCTTTGAGGATACCCGCGGGGTCCGAGACTGCACGGGCCACCACTTCGCGGACCGACTTGTGCGAGCGGTCCTCTGCAAGAGCAAGTCGGCAGTCGGCGACAAATCGATCCAAATCAAACATCTTTTTGCCCTCCCGCGCTAAGGTCTGTCAGATACCACCCACCAACGATATCAAGCTTCGATGGGTGGGAAAATACGCCTCACGCTCGCCGACCAAAGGAGCGACTCTATTTAATACCTTCTCCACGGAGGATTCGGCGGGTTAGCGGCGATGCGTTCGACCCAAGTTTGACCTTAGGCCGACCGCGTCCAAACGACCAGGGTTGGCCGAGAGCTGTCGTCTGCTCTAGCGCGCGCATTGCAAAAAAGCAGACGCTGACGGCGCGCAGTTGCTTCGCCTCATTGCTCTTGGCCTGCAAGCAACTGCAGTCGCTCGGATGCCGCCGTTGATCCCAATTCCCGCGCCCGTTGGTACCAGGTCCGGGCCTTCTCAATGTCCGGCTTTGGACCTTGGAACCCGAGCATTTTCAGCGCGATCGGATCGTAGGTTCCGGCTAATGACAATGCTGCTTGCGCCTCTCCGGCTTCGGCGGCGCGCTGAAGCACCAACCGCGCCGAGGCGAGATCACCATTCGCAATGAAATTCTCTCCCCGTTTGAGCAGGGCTGCGATCTCGTCGGAGTCCAGGTGTCGTACAACGAGGGCAGGTATCGTTGGTTGTGTTACTGGGGGTGCCGCCCATTCGAGGTGCAGTGTCTTGCGATCGGCTACGCTGTGGTTGGCGAGGCGCAACTCAAGCCCGACTTCCATCGCACCGGCAAAATCTTGGGGTGGTCGCACGAGCACGTCGTGCAACTCTGCCGCCATCAACTGCCAGCCGCCGGTTCCCAAAGCCCGACCCACGTTGAGAGTCGAGCCAGCCGCAAGGCCATTGAGCACGATTATCGCGTCTGCCGGGCCGTCACTAAGTGAAACGCTCAGCGGAAGTGCCTCGCCCGCTCCACCGGACGACCCCCGACCGACGATAAACTGGGCAGCTGGCGGTTTCGCCTGCTCGCTCGGTACAAGGGGCGTTGCTTGCCTGATCGGCTGCCTGGAAAGCCAAGAACTAAAAGTCGGAGAATTCTCGATGTAAGCGCTCGCCGCAACCGCCCACGTGGGCTGAAGCTTTCCGACCGTCACCCACGCCACAACAGCGGCCACCGGTGCAACCGAAATCACCGTGAGGGCGAGGAGACCACGCGATCGAGCCCCCCGATAGGCGGCAATCGGGATATCCTGCTGGAGTTCGACTTCCTCTGGCTCGAAGTCGACTCGCTCAACCTCGAAGTCGACTTCCTCGGGCTCGAAGCCAACTTCCTCATCATTCGAGGGCCGATCAATTAGCCGATTCTCGTCCGAACCGATTTCAGAAACCCAGTTCGGCGAATGTGCCAACCCACCTTTTGGATCGGACCTTCCGTCGATGGCACTACTCATGGCTCCTACTTTCGACACGCAACGCTCAACAACTATGTCGTACCAGAACCCTCCAGACTGCCGAGGTCGCTACCGCGTACACTTAACCTTTTGCTTCAAACGCGCACTGCGCGCGCCCCGGATCGAATGCATGGCCGGGGATTACAACCATGGTGCTCCAGGCCTGCCGGCGGTGGGCCGATCTCTTATGAAGGCCGCGCGGGGGTTTAGCTTTGCGGACCCAGTGCCTGTCTTCCCTGCTCGGCACTCTCCGCGATCCGTTCGTACGTCTCCCCCATTTCGAGCAGCACGGCCCCCATCCCCTCCGCCGCGCTTAGGGAGGCCCGGTTCCGCGCCGCCATCGCCTGCCGCCGGACCCGAAAGACCCGCAGCTCGGTGAGATTGGGGTCGAGCTCGCGCGGAGTTGTTACGCTCGGCGTCCTCGATTTCCTTTAGCCACTCGGACAACTTGGCGTTGATCGGTCGATCAGTGGGTGGCTTGTTGGGCATGACGCTGCTCCCTCAAGCCTCACGGGGCGGGAGTACGGTAGCGTCTCTCAGCCGTCGGCAGCCTCGGTAACGGCCACACCCGACGATAAAGTTTAGGCTAGACCGATCGCAAAATTTGTCAAACGCCATGCTCGACTATTCCCTTGGGAATTGTCTTGCGAAGGCGAATACCTTCGCCGCGTGAGAGGCAATGGGTTCAACCCTATTGGCAGAAAATCGCTATTCCAGCGGACGATCGTCCAGCCCGGATTTTCCCTTGCCCATTGGGCTATTGCGCGGCATCGCACAGGTCGCGCAAGTCCTGACATTTATCGACCGCGATATCTTGTCTTCGCAAACGGTGGGCATTCCCGATCACGCAGACTGTAAATATCAACTCTAGGTAATTCATTGCTGCTCCCCTTTGCGATCTTGCCAACATCGCACTGAGGCCCGCTCCGGCACTCGCTCCTCACAAGAGACATTTGACAGACGGCACAAGTTCGGCAACCCAGGGGGGAAGCACCGCTTGACTTTGGAATTGGCGGGAGGGCTGCCCTTCGCGCCTAGTCTGGCCCCGCTTCGGGCCCTGCGGCCGCAGCGCCTAACAGGCGTCGGCGCGACGCGCCCGGCGGCGAAGGCCAGGTCGTGCTGTTATCGAATCGGGCGGGCAGGGTGGTGAACTCAATTCTCTCCGAATAAAGAAGGACGAGGCGTTCCATGGCACGGATCACCGACGAGCGGCCGAAACAGGCCCTGAAAACCGATGTGCTGGTCGTCGGCGGCGGTGCCGCAGGGCTTGCTGCGGCCTGTACGGCTGCCAAGGTAGGCGCGCGGGTGCTGCTGTTGGAAAAGTATGGCTTCTGTGGCGGCGCCGCGGTCGCGGGTCTTTCGGGCACCGTTTGCGGGTTGTTCGCGGCGACCGATAATCGCGCTGCGAGGCCCGAGCGAGTTGTCTTCGGATTCGCTGATCGTTTCCTCGATCTCATGAAGTCGAGAGGGGGCGTCACGGATCCTGTCCGGTACGGGAAGACCTTTACGCTGGCGCACGATCCGCTGGTCTGGCGTGAGGCCGGCGACCATCTGCTTGCCGAAGCGGGGGCCAAGGTTCTGTTTCATTCGACGGTCGTCGACGTCTTGAATGACGGCGAACATGTCGAAGGCGTCGTGGCCTGGACCAAGCAGGGGCGCCTCGACATTGAGGCGTCGATCACCATTGATGCGAGCGGTGATGCAGATGTGGCTGCGCTCGCCGGCCTCGAAACCTTTGTCGGCCGCGACGGAAGTGTTCAGAACCCCACAATGATCTTTCGCCTGATGGGCGTCGACGTCGCGCGCTTTCGCGCCCATTACGGCGAGGACACAATTCTCGGCGATGAGGTGTCGCAGATGATCCGCAATCTGCATAACAGCCGCGAATACGATCTGCCGCGTGCCAAGGTGTTCTTGTTCCCGACACCGCGGCCGAATGAATTGCTCTGCAACTGCACCCGCATCATCGGCCGAGACGGACGCGAGTTGAATCCGCTTCTGGTGGAAGACATCACCGAAGCGGAAATCGAGGGGCGTAAACAGGTGCGCGAATATGCGCGTTTTTTTAGGGATCGGCTGGTCGGCTGCGAAAACTCCTTTGTCAACGATACCGGGGTCCAGGTTGGGGTCCGCCAGACGCGGCAAATCAGGGGCGTGGGCATGCTGACCAACGACGATGTCGTGTCCGGCAACAAGCGGAAAAACTCCATCGCCCGCTCGGCGTGGCCGATCGAATTGCATTCCGGCGAAAAGCCCAGGCTGGAGTGGTTGCTCGACGACTACTACGATATCGCTTACGACAATTTTGTGCCAATGAAAGGCGAGGGGCTCCTGGTGGCCGGCCGTTGTCTATCCGCCGAGCACGAAGCGATGGCGTCGGCGCGGGTCACGGCTCAATGTTTTTCCTATGGCCAGGCGATGGGCATGGCGGCCGCTCTGTGTGTGCAAGGCAAAAGCTCGCCGCGCGCCCTGAACGTATCCGATCTGCGCGATGCACTGCGCAAGGACGGCGCCGTAATCTGAGTTACCAAGAGCGCCAAAGTAGTCGAGTCAGAAACGGCGGACGGCTACATAATCTTGCAGCCACTTTGTCCGTTACAAGCACGTCCCTATGTGGCTGGGTCTGACCGAAGGAGCGGCGCCGGTTAATGCTGGAGCGCTCCTGTCCGAGGATAGGTTGTACCTCAGGGGAGAACCTCTGCCCCGCTTTGGAGCAAGCGGGACTGGGAAGCGGCCGTTCACACCGCTGACCCGTATCGCGCGTTGACTGTAGGTCAGCCGCACCTTCGCTTCCTCGCCATGTTGCAACTTTTCGCGTTCCCGTCTTAGCATGAGGGCGATGTCGGAGAAGTTTGATGCCGAACGAGTGCAAGCACGTGGCGGGCATACGGGAAGTCACCCCGAGCGCGCTCGGCTGTGAGGAATGCCTAAAAATGGGCTCGCCCTGGGTGCATTTGCGTCTATGCCGTACCTGCGGCCATGTCGGCTGCTGCGATGATTCACCCAACCGGCACGCGACCAAGCATTTTCACGGGACGGGTCATCCCATTATCGAGGGATACGATCCGCCGGAAGGATGGGGTTGGTGCTATGTCGACGAGGTCATGATCGACCTCGGCGAGAGGACGACGCCGCATAACGGGCCGATCCCCCGCTTTGTCTGAGCTTCGTCAGCACGCACACATTGCAAGGGGACTGTTGCGCGTATCCTGCTCAGACCGTCCTCCCGCTCCGTCGCGGGCAAATACTGCGCAGCGCGACGTCACTCTCGTCGTCTATTGGAAAATAGGGGTGCCTTTATTGCACCCAGAAGACCTGGCCGCATCCGCGCGCGGTGGGATCACACGTCGGAGTTGTCTGAGAAGCTGAAGAAGGCCAACGAGGCGAAGAGGGTGAAGACCTTCGACGAGATCGACCCCCAGCTCCGTTCAGGATTGCCCGGGCCAGCAGCGCTAGCGACGCTGACCTCTCCCGCCACTTCCCGCCCAAAGGGAACTCAAAGCGTCTTCCGACATTCTCGGAACAACTATTGGCGGGAGGTCAGCATGCGAACGATGATGGTGGGCGCACTTTGCGCAATCGCAATGGTCGCGAACGCAAACGCTGCGGTCAGGGAAGAGCCCGTCACCTATACGGACGCCGAGACCACCATGAAGGGCTTCGTCGTGTACGACGACGCCATCACAACCAAGCGACCCGGGATTGTCATGGTACATGAATGGTGGGGTATCACCAAGCACATCCATAACGAGGCGCATAAGTTCGCGGAGCAGGGATACACGGCCTTCATTGCCGACATGTACGGCGGCGCCAAGACCGCCGACAATCCGACGGACGCCGGTGCGCTGTCGGGCTCGGTGATGAAGAACCCGATGGTGATGGAGTCACGCTTTAACGCCGCGCGGGACCAACTCGCCCAGCAAGTCTCGGTTGATACCCAGCGCATCGGTGCCGTTGGTTACTGCTTCGGTGGCGCGGTCGTGCTGAACATGGCGCGCGCTGGTGCCGACCTGGGCGCCGTTGCCGGTTTTAACGCCTCGCTTGGTCTCAATACCCCAGCACCGGCACCGGGAACCGTCAAGGCGAAGATCCTCGTCCTGAATGGTGCGGACGATCCCTTCGTGAAGCGCGAACAGTACGACGCACTCAAGTAGGATTTCGACGCCGCGAAGGCCGACTATCGGATCATCGAGTATCCCGGTGCGGTGCACGCGTTCACGAATCCTGAGGCCACCGAGCTCGGCAAGAAGTTCAACCTACCGCTCAGATACGATGCCAAGGTGGATGAGGAAGCGAAGGTCGAAGCGGCCGAATTCTTTGCCGCTGACCTTAAAAGACAAGGAAGCTGAGAGCCCAATGGCTGGAGTTCGGGGTCATTTCTCTTGACGCCCATAACCGCCAGCCCCGCTGACGTCCGCCTTCGAGCAGAGACGAACTTCGGTTGAGCGGCCGATTAGGGCGCGGGCAACACAGTGGTAGGGCGATTTCGAGTGTGGGAATTCATTCTGGCCGCGTGTGGTCGCTCCTTGCTCCGCACGCATTGACCTGTCGGCCATTTTCAACCAAGCTTCCGAGCTGGCCATGACGGCCCCTATCCGCTGGACCGCCAGTGAAATTTCCAGCCATCGCTGACCTCGCACTAGCTGCGCTCGCACTGATAGCTGTTTCACAGGGCGCGAACGCGGCCGACATTTCAACATCGCTGTGCGGTGGGCAACGCTACGTTCTGAGCACGGTCCCCCACGGGGCGTCGCCATATATTCGCCTGACCGCAAAGGGTGTATCCGGCCTGTTCCTGCTCGATTATGGCTCGACCGGAAGTTCACTGACGGCGAAAGTGTTCGCGAGCTCGCACGGATTGCTTGGCGCCAGCGATCTTTCTATGCCCGGTTTCGAGGGCGGCCGATTCGCGCTCCAAGGCCCCAGCTTCTCGTCCCTCCCTCCCGGACGGCTGCTCGGGATGATAGGGACTGACTTTCTATCGCGAATGAGCGTGCAATTCACTCATGGTTCGGTCTTCCTCAGCAACGAGGTTTGCCCAGTAGATAAGTTGCGGGCGCTGGGTTTTGCTCCAATCAATCAGCACGGCTTTTTTTCTTCGGAAAAATCAGCGATCGATCCCCGTCACGCCAATGTTCCCATCGTCTATGTGAGTATCGGCGATGTCCGCGTCTTTGCGCAAGTCGACACCGGCTACGACGATCTCCGCTACCTCCATACGATCGACGTCAACCAAGCGCTTTTCGATCGCCTGATCGCTAGTGGAGCGGAGTTGGAGCAGGTAGGTGAAACACGTTTTGAAACCTGCAAAGGACGCGAAAACCGGAAAGTCTATCGCATGAATAATCGCAATGCCGTGATTGAAAACGAGCGTGCTGAACCGATCGTCGCAATGAGGGATGTCTTCCTATCCCTGAAACAGACGAACGGTTGCGGCGGCATCGCCGCGTCGAGTGTCCCGGCGGCCCAGCTCGCGGCCTCTTTTCTCGACAGCTTCGGAACGATCATCTTCGACGGCAAATTCGAGACGGTTTGGGTGGGCGGCGACAAACACGCTGAACCGTCGGCTCAAACCTCTTCAGGGTCGAGCGCAATCCGTTGAGCATGCCGGCCGCCTCTCAAGGGGCGGGCCTCTGCGGGCGCAGGTGAGCTGTCGGCTATGACGGGTTTTGGCGGGCTTGCTACGCCTCCTCGAACGTGGTGTGAGGCTCCCTGGCCTTCCGGCCGGCAAAGAAAAGGCAGCGGAGGAAACATGTCTAGAATCGCGTCGTTTCTTGCGGCATCGATCGCAGCGATGATTTTGGCGCCGATATCGACCATGGCGGATATCGCACTCTCATCGAATGATGGGCACACAGTGCTCGAGCGCGGCAAGCAGGTAGCCGGAAAGCCTCCTCTTCCCGATTCCCTGTCGGTCATCGATCTTGCGCAAGATCCGCCGCGCATCACTGCAACCATCGAGGTGCCGGGCAGCGTCGTTGGACCGCCGATGGCCGTCGCCGTCGCGCCCGATGAGAGCTTCGCCATCGTGACCTCGGCTACCAAGCTCGACCCGGGCGGCGTGGACGGTATCGGGCCAGATGATCGGGTCTCAGTCATCGACCTCACATCGATGCCGCCGCGAATAGCGCAAAGCCTGCAGGCCGGCACCGGGGCGACGGTGGTGCGCATATCTCCGGACGGCACGCTTGCTCTCGTCGCGAATCGCACCGAAGGCACCGTCTCGATCTTCACGATCAAGGACCACCAGCTCGTCGCCAACGGCAAGGCGGACCTGGGCAACCCCAAAGCTGGGCCGAGCGGCCTCGCCTTCACGCGCGACGGCAAGAATGTGCTCGTCAGCCGCGATGGCGACAGCATGGTCAGCGTTCTCCATATCGACGGCGGCAAAATTACGATCGATCCCCGCCCGATCACTACCGCGATGCGGCCCTACACGCTCGATGTAAATGCCTCGGGCACCTTGGCGGCCGTATCCAACATGGGACGGGGCGATGGTGACATCGATTCCGTCAGCCTGATCGACTTGACTTCCGCGCCTTTCCGCACCGTCGAGACTGTCTCGGTCGCAAGCAGTCCCGAAGGCCTGAAATTTTCACCCGACGGCAGCTATCTGGCGGTCGGCTCGCAAGACGGCACAACCAAGCCGTCGGGGAATGTCTTCCTCAAGGAGCATGGCACGTTCGGCCTCTATGCAGTGGTGGGCAAGACGCTCAAGCAGGTCGCGTCCGCGCCGATCGGCCATTGGTCGCAGGGCTTAGTCTTCAGTCGCGACGGCCGCACCATTCTGGTCCAGGACATGGTGGAGCAGCAAATCCAAGTCTTCCGCTGGGACGACAAGACGCTGACCGAAGGCACACCGCTGCCGATCAAGGGTGGGCCCGCTGCCATCGCAACACCCTGGCCGTAGGGATCGGTACTCGCGCGGCATAGTGCAGCACGGGGTGGCATCTATCTCCACCCACGAAACTGAAGGCCGAATTGAAGCCGCCGAGTTGATTACGTCGAGTTCTGCGCCTCTTCGGGAGGCTCGGCGCCTGACGTAGATCGGCATTCAACCGTGATACGCAAACAGCTCGATTGGATCGTTAAAGCCGCGGACCGGATACTCGCCGACGCGTTCGAGATCGAAGTCGCTTTTGACGAAGTCGGCGAACGAGCGGGACAGCAGCACCGTTCTACCCAATTGTTTAGTGAGGGCTTCGAGACGCGAAGCCATGTTAACCGCGGGGCCGATGACGGTGAAGTCGAGCCGGGTGCGCGACCCGATATTGCCGTACATGACGTCTCCGACGTGGACGCCGATGCCGTAGTTCAGGGGCGCACGTCCGGCTCCGCTGTTCTTTTCGTTCAGGTCAACCATGGCCCGGCGGGCTTCCGCCACGGCATGCAGCAGATTTGCGCAGGCCGACGGCTCGCTGAGCGGAAAAATGGCGAGCAGACCGTCGCCGATAAATTTCAGTATTTCTCCGCCATGTCGCGCGATCGGCTCCGACATCGCGTCGAAGTAGCTGTTCAGAAGATCAATGACAAAATCGCGCGGCCAGTTATCGGAGATTCGGGTGAAATCCCGCAAATCGCAGATCATGATAGCGGCGCGTACCGTCATCCCACTTCCGCGCCTTATCGCGCCGGCCAGGATATGCTCGCTGGCATGCGAGCCGACATAGGTTTCGAGTAGCGTTCGCGCCAGCCGATTCTTGACACGGATTTCGCTCACCAGCGCCAAAGCTGGCAACAGTTTCAACAGGCCGGAGATATGCGCGTCGTCGAAACCTTTGGGCCGCTGGGTTGCAAAGGTCACGATGTGCCGCTTGCCGAGCGTATGGTACAGCGGCCATGCCACATAGTCGGTCAGACCTTTCGCCCGCATCTCGTCATAGAGGGCGTGCTTGCGGCCAAGCGATGGATCGCGTTCGAGATTCTCGCGTACCTCGATGGCGCCGTCATGGATTTCGTTGGCGGGACTGCCGATGTACTCGGATCGCTCCGTGACATCGTAGTCGACTCTCGCGATCTCGGCTTCGCGCATTCCGTCGGCCCACATGATCCGGGCGCCAAGCCATTGCGGATGGTTGATCCGAAATTGAAGCGTCGCCCGCGTGATGGGAATGCCCGCTCGCTGGAGCCGGACACACAACTCCGCGAAAATATTGTCAATGAAGCGCTCATCGCGCGTGTCGGTTGTCAGCCAGTGTACAACGTCGAAGTCAGAATGGGTGGTGAGGGGATCGATGTTCGGTGGCGCGTGCATATCTTGCTCCGGAGCGGTGGCCTCGATCGACGGTACAAGATATGTGGTGTCCCCACTCCACCTCCTCAACGGATTCGGCCGCGATCTCACCTCACGGCAGAAAACGCGGTCGGCGCCAGCAACTGGTTGCTGATGTTGTCGACGAGCTGACCATTCTTCTCCGTCTTGGCAACTACGGCGACCCATTCGGGATCGGCGAGAAAAGCGGCCCAACGCTTCTCGCGCTCGGCCATGCTGTCCCAGGCGAGCATGTAGGTAATTTCCTGGCTGCTATTGCCGATCAGCGTAGTCCAAAACCCGGCCTGGTGGATGCCGTGCTTCTCCCAGATCCGCAGCGTCTCGTTTTCGAACCGCGACAACAGCGCCGGCTTGCGCCCCGGCACGCAGCGGTAGATCCGCAATTCGTAGATCATGTCCCTTCACCTCGATCCGTGTGGACCGATATCAGTCGGTCACTGTCTGCTCTCGTCGGAGCGCTCTCACACCCGCGTCGTTTCGACGGCGATGTTCCCGTGCGTCGCTCGCGAATAGGAACACACCTGGTGGGCCGCCTCGATGAGGCGCCGCGACGTCGCGCGTTCCCCCCCAGCAGGCTCACGTAGAGGCGAGCCGCCAAGCGGAAGGCGTCCCCTTCGGGGCTGAGATCAACCCCGGCGTCGGCCGCGTGATCGGTCGGCAGCGTGATCTTCATGCTGCGCGCGGTGAACTCCATCGCCGACTCGAAGGATGCGGGCCGGCCGGCCGCAAAGAGCTGCTCCGGGTTGGCGCCGGTGCCCGGGGTGGAATGGCAGCACATCGGGCAGGAGCCTGTGCGCCGCCCGCTTTGTCTCCTCCGGTGCATACCGGCCCGGGTGCTCCGGAGAGTTTCAATGGCCCGCGCTCTGCCCGCCGTCGACGTGGAGGGTCTCTCCGGTCACGAAGGTGGCCGATTCGAGGTAGAGGATGGCGTCCACGATGTCAGCGATCTCCCCCATTCGACCGAGCGGGTGGAGGTCGCCGAGCGCATGATGCGTCTCGACCGGATGCATCGGCGTCTTGATGACGCCGGGAGCGACCGCGTTCGCCCGGATGCCGCGCTTCGCGTATTCGATCGCCAGCGACCGCGTGGCGGCATCAAGGCCTCCCTTTGTCAGGGATGCGAGCACGGAGGGGACTTGCGAGTTCGCGTGATCTACGAGGCTCGTCGTGATCTGGACAATGTGACCGCTGCCGCGCTTCTCCATCTCGCCGATCGCGAGTTGCGTCATGTGGAAGAATCCCGCCAGGTTGACGCCGAGTATCGCCGCGTAGTCGGCTTCGCTGTACTGCGTGAAGGGCTTCGCGATGAAGACGCCGGCGTTATTGATGAGAGTGTCGATACGCCCGTACCGCGCCACGCCTTCGGTGATCGAACGCTCGGCCGTCCTTCGGTCCGCGATATCGCCAGGAACGGCCAGGATATTCGTGTCGTCGGATCGTCTGATCGAGCGGGCGATCGCGACGATCCGGTAGCCGCGACCCCGATACGCCTCGACGAGCGCCGCGCCGATGCCCTGCGATGCGCCGGTGATGACGGCAACTTTCTTTTCACTGCTCACGCTCGTCTCCCTCATCCTTTGGGTAACGAAACTCTGCTGTCTATGCCCTCAAGGTGCGCCTGTCTGGGAGCCGCACTGAGGTGCGACTGACGCCAGAGGTAAGCTGCGCTGAGTGCCAGCGCGAACGCCGCGAGCCGCAGGGCGTGACCGAGGGCGATACTGTGCCCTATCGGCAAGACGTCGAGTGCGCCAGAGACGACAGGGCCGGCCAGTTGACCAATGGCGAAAGCCGCGGTCATCAGACCGAGAAGCGGGGTAGGGTTACGCGGCGCCCGCGCCCGGGCCTCTTGTATTCCGATCATCGTTACGACCATGAAGGTGCTGCCGACCAGCAGTGCCGCGATCGCAACCGAGATCGCCGTAAGCCACACGCTGGGGAGGACAACGCCAGCGGCCAGGAGGAGATGGCCGATGGCCCAGACGCGCAGGCGGTTGACGTGACCGAAGTGCCGCGCGGTTGCGATTGTGGACAGTGCTGCCGCGGCGCCAAAGATAGGCCACGCAAGGCCGAACAGCTGCGGGTTGTCGACCACCTCGCGGGCCAGAGCGGGCAGGAAGGTTGCCGGCAGGATATAGCCGAAACCGAGCACGCCGAAGCAGACGACCAGCCCATTGAAGGAGACGAGCGTGACGTCAGGGTGCGACGTCGAACGCGCAAGGGCGGTGGTCACCAACGGCCGGCCGAGAAGGGGAGTGGACGAGGCGACCGCGAGCGCCGCTAGCGCCCCGAGCCCCAGCCACAGCTGGCCAGCTGAGACGCCCGGTTTCGCGGCCGCGACACAGAACAATCCAGTGAGCGCGATGCCAAGGCCAACGCCGGCATAGATTATCCCGGAAAGATTCGAACTTGCTGCGCGCGTCAGGTGCTGCAACGCCCATGCGCTGGTCGCAACGAGCGTACAGGCGCTCAGCACACCAGCGACGAAGCGCAGAATGATCCAGGTGGCAAAACCGTCAGACACGCCCATGGCCGCGGTGGTCACGACGATGCCGACGAGGCTTACGCGCATCAGCGTCGGCAGCGAGAGGCCAAGCCGGCTCGCGGTCAGGGCGCCAGCCAGATAGCCCAGGTAGTTGCTGGCCGCGAGCCACGAGCCCGCGCTCTGCGTCAGCGAGCCATCCCGGACCATCAACGGCAGGAGCGGCGTGAAGGCGAACCGGCCGATGCCCATGGCCACGGCCAGGGCGGTGGCCGCAATGGCGCACACCGCCGCGGTCGAAAGCGACGGGCCGCGTGCCTGGACGTCGAGGGCTGATCTCATGCAGCGCGATATGGTTTGGCAGATCAGCTTGCACAAATGAATAATTCTGCTCTATTGTTCTCTTTATGAGAACGATTGACCTTGAGTCCCTGAAGATCTTTCGGACCGTTGTTGACGAGGGCGGGGTCATCCGTGCAGCCAACAAACTCAATCGCGTTCAATCCAATGTGACGACGCGCATCCGCCAGCTGGAACAACATCTCGGTACCCGGCTGTTTCGCCGCGAGGGACGCTCCATACGTCTCTCGGCGGAGGGGCACACCCTGCTCGCCTACGCTGATCGTTTGCTCCGCCTGGCGGACGAGACGGTGAGCGAAATGCGCACCGGCAAGCCGAAGGGTGTATTCAGGCTGGGCTCGCTCGAGAGCACGGCCGGCAGTCGCCTCGCTCCCATCCTGTCGCGCTATCACAGCGTTTATCCCGACGTGGTGGTGGAACTCGCCACCGGAACGACCGGGGCACTGGTGACGCGCGTAGTGAATTTCGAGCTTGAGGCTGCCTTCGTCTCTGAGCCCTTTACCGCACCCAGACTCCAGGCGCGCCGTGTCTTCGAGGAGCGGCTGGTGCTTGTGACATCCAGGGCGATCTCTAAGGTGTCCGGTCCAGCCGACCTCGGACAATCGACGCTCATCGCGTTCGCGCAGGGATGCTCCTATCGCAAGCGCATCGAGGAATGGCTAGGCAGCGCGAATGTGATGCCCGAGCGGATCATGGAATTTGCCTCGTATCAGGCGATGATCGCTTGCGTCGCAGCCGGTACCGGATTTGCGGTGGTGCCCAAGTCTGTCCTGGAGACCCTGCGCGCGACCAAGAGCGTACGCCAACACGCGCTTCCTAAGCAATTTTCGCACAACCGCACGTTTATCGTGTGGCATGGCGATCCATCACCGTCGCTGCGGTGCCTGCTATCGCTTCTGGCCACTGCCACCGTATGATGCCTCCCTTGGATCTCCTATTCACTTGATGGCAGCTATTGCACCAGAAGCGGACCGACCGGGCTCCCAAAGCTGCCTAAAGCGTTTCGCCGACATGGCGCCGCTTTCGAGGACGGGCGCCCTGGCCAGGATCGGGCGCAATGGGCGCAAATCAGCCGTGACCTAGGTGGACCGACACCGGACCGGCAGCTTTGGGCGATCGACATTTCGAAGCGGACATTTCACGGCCGCTCGCACCGTGGCATCTCGACCCAGAGGAGGACATTTGCACCTGACTTCTGCACCACGTGGTCTGTTGAATGCGCGTGGCTCGGAGCGGCCTGCAAAACGCGTGACTTCCCGCTCTTTAGTATTTCTCGGATTTCCAAAGAAACGGGATCGGCGGTCGCCGCAGGCGACATGACGTGTCAGGTGTCGCCTCGGGGCGCTCAATGAAGCGCGACACGATGCCCGTTGCACAGGGGCTGAAAATCCGAACGTTGTGCCCGAGTCCCGGAAATTCGACCCAAAGCGCGTGCGCGCCGATCTCGTCCGCGACCTGTCGGCTGAGCGCCGATCCGGCGACCGGATCGAACTGTCCCGCCAGCACCAGGGTTGGGACGGTGGTGCCGACGGGAACGACCGGCGGCGGGCCGAGGTTTGACCATTGAGCGCAAATACCAAACCCGCGGACCCTATCAAAGGGGTTTGTGTCCTTGACGACCGGCATCCGAAGATGGGGACGGTCCCGGCATTCCACTGCGATTTGGTCGGCAATATCGGATTCCGCCGCTTCCATGACCATGGCCTCCAGGATTGAACCGAGGCCGCTTATGTCGCCATCGTGCACCGCCGCGATCAGGCGTGGCAAGCTTGGATAATTCTTCGGATAGTAAAGAAGGTTGCCAACAACTGCCTCAAAGAGCGTGTTGGTGAGCATCACGCGATTATCCGGCTGTTTCAATTGCGGCGGCAGATCGACCGGCAAAGGCTTCGCACGCAATCGATCCAACGTTTCGGCATAGGTATTGGCAAGGTCGGGGAACGACGCAGCGCAGCCCGTAAAATCAACCGCGCAGGCCCTAAAAAAGGACTCGCGTGCGGCATCGTGAATTGTCAGGCGGGGCGGAATCGGATCGGGCGGATAAACGGAGTCAAGTACAAGAGATCGCAACGTCGAAGGATGCTTCGCCGCCAGAGTCATGGCGACTGTCGTCCCATAGGATTCGCCGAAGACGTTCCACTGCGTGACTCCCAGCGCCTGACGCACCCAATTGAAATCTTCGGCGGTCACGGTCGTGCCGAAATTATTAAGGTTGATGCCGCGCCCAGTCGCCGCATCCCGGCAGGCCAGATACATCGCCCGACTTCGCGCGAGGTGATCTTCGGTCATGTCGGCGACTGCAGCGCCGTCTGCTTCGAGTATTTTGGCTATGAACTCTGGACACAGCCGAGGCTCCGAACGGCCGGTGCCGCGCTGATCGACGAGGATGAGATCGCGGCCCGGGGCATAGGGATGGCTTGCCTGATAATCCGCGTAGATTGTCAGCGGGCCGCCAGGCCCTCCGCTGATGTAGACGACGGGGTCTGGCAATGACGGCTGCTCAGCGCTTTTGGCGACCACGACCGCAAGATTGAAGTGCCCGGCGGTGGGGTCGTCGTGGTCGCGAGGCACGGCCACGGTGCCGCATCGTAGGCGAGGCAGGACTTCCGGCGTCACATTCGGCAGCGAACACGGCCTATCGACGAAGGTCGGTTCAGATAAATCACCTTGGGCGAAGCTCCGCCCCTGCGGCGCGAAAGCGACAAACGCGAGGGCAGCCGCGAACCACAATCGCCATAACGATTTTGCGGGCAAAGTCGCTCCCCTTGGGGCCAGCCTTTCGTAAGGTAACTGCAGGAAAATACTCCCAATGTGGCGCTAGAGTGATTCCAAATACCGTCGCGACCCACAGCTGCGACTGACGGCAACGCCGCTGGCGAACAGGTGGTAACCCGACATGGGCACAAGCCGCCGCCTCTACGTGCCAAACAGGTTATTCTCCGGCGCAAGAGGAGGTGCCATGCGCCGATCACCTATCAGCTTGCTGGCCGTCCGGTACCCAGGAAAGGCGCTTGGACCGGCAAACGTGCGTCGTTTGCTGTGGGAGACCTGACGAGGGCGACCCTTCTCCAAACCGCAGCGACATACGACAATTGGCACTTGTTGCCGACGAGTTGGAGAGCAAGCGGCTGCATTCGGGAAACGTGGAGACGACCTACAGGTTCACCGGCCCCGTCGCGTGGTTGATTAGCGATGGAAGACCGAGCACATAAGAAAAGCGTCGCGAATGTTGAAGCTCGCCTCGACCCACGTGATTGATGCCGTACGCATGCGCAACTCTTCGCACCTCATTTCGATAATCGGCGCTCAAGCTGACTTCATCGAACGAGTTGGCGGAGTCTCGAAGATTGCAGCTTCGCGAATGCCGGTTGCTCTCGTTTCGTCGGGCGTTTGCAATCAGGAGCGAACACAGTCGAGGCCAAGCCGGTCGATTGAGAGCGGACCTCACCTCCGAAGGTCCGAAGGTCGCAGCAACCAGAATTCCGAGTCAAAGTGGAGGCTTAGCTCCCGAATTGGGACGTTGGGCCTGGTCCTCATCGTGATCGGACCCCGCCGATTGCCTCTTTTTGATGAGAGCTACTTAATGGCCAGGCTAGCCCTCCGCCAGCGTGAGCCATGTCATGACCTGATGAGATCGCGATCCGAATAGGGCTTTCGCAGGACGGCAACCGTTTTACTACGGTCGGGTTGAACGAAGCTGCCGCCCGTGGTGACGACTACGGGGATTTCCTTCTCCGAAAGGAGCTTCGTCTTTCGGGCGGCATGATAGTCCCTGTTGGCCATTGGCGAATTTTGGTTTTGTGGCCGCTTGGGCGTGAACTACACGGCCTCGACATGCGTCAATACCGGCCGGCTATTTGGGGCTTGCCCTATAGCGAGAACTTGCTGATCGCCGCCGGCTGGACGAGGCCGAAAGCATCCGAAAGGTTCGGATCGGATCGTGCGGCCGCCTTTACTACGTCTCGCGCTTGGCTGAAAACCCAAATACCAGCTCGTTCATGCGGTCGCTACCGAGTGCGCGTTTGAGGTTCCTGAAGGCAAAGAAGGGAATAAGGGCGACAAACAGGATAGTGGCGACGCTCGTTAAGCCGACGAATCCACCTCCGCCAATTTGCGGCAAACTAGCCGCAAGCGTCTTGCCACTGAAAAGACCCTCGACCATCTTTTCCGCGACATGGAAGCACAGAAAGAGGATTGTCAGGACGGACGTCTCGAAGAGGATCGGATAGATTAGCGGTCGGCGCTCCAGCCATCGACGTAAGTCGAGGTCCTCAAATACAAGCATCACTTTAGCCAGAAGAAGCGCGTTGATAAATGCGAAGCCTTGCGACGCGAGCGGCCGTCCCTCCTCCCGCAAGATTATGTCTTGAGTTATTACGAAAACACCGAACAAAACCCAAAGATAAAAAAACAAGACAAAAAATCGAACTAGTTCGTCCTTGACCCGCGCCTTGAGGTTGCGCGGCGGCGGGCTATTTTCATTGCCCGCAAGTGAAATATTCGTTCCGGCAAGATTATCCGCCATCGAAGCGTTGCCTCTCTTATGTTCGACCTTACCAGTCTCACGCCTGGTATTCAAACGAGATGAGGGTCTGTTCGAGGAGCGCCCAAGAGGATGCTTGCTGCTGTCCGCCTCGGGTCAAGTGGAATACGAACTTCTCGTCGTCAACGTGTTCGCCGAGCCGGTGACGCTGTCGAGCGTTACTGTCCTCGATCCCTCCGGGTCTTGATAAGGATGACGCCATAATCAAGCGGCGCCTAGTGTAGAAGATGGACTTCCAGTTCGAGAATGTGGCCGCGCTGCGCGAGCCCACCAGCGCGGAGCTCGAGGCCTGGTTCGCGAAGAATGCGGAACGCTTCGCTCTGCCACCGCGGGTTTCGTTTGGCGTGCTCTATTTCTATCCCGACCGGAGGGGTGCGCCGGCCCGGGAGGACACCTCGCAGGCGCTTGTCAAGCTTGCTGGCGAAAGTAAGGCGCGCCGGTAGCGTCATCGCTCGCCGATCCTTTCACCGGCTTGGTGCTCCCCTTGCGTTCGCGGCTTGCGCGCGTGGCGATGCGGGTGTCGGGCAGTGAGATGGCGGCGACCGGACTTCTGCTGATCGGCTGGTCGATACGAGGCGCCCTGCGTCTTCCTGCGTGAGGTCCCCGTCCCGGGACGCTATCGTTCAGTGCGTGTGCGTGAGGACCGTGCCATCCAACCTCCTCACTCGTGGTCATCGTCAGACCCGCACCTCGATCTGGCCGTCCGCCTCCGCGTCGGTCGCGAGGGCCGCGGGCACCGGTCGACGGACACGAGTTCAAACGGCATAGTTCGACCCAAGTCCGCCATAGGGTCGAACCTACCAGCCGGACCTGGAACCGGACATTTCAGCAGGGCGTGGCGCCGACGGCTCTTGCGCCCATTGCGGCTGGTCCCGGCCGGCGCGGTGGTTTTCGAAATGGACGCCATGTCGGCGGACCTGCTGGCAGGCACGATGATCATGAGCCAGTGTGATGGTTAGCAGTTCGGCCCAAAAACTGGCATTCCGCTTCCGGCCCATCCAAGTCACGGCTGCTTCGCGCCCAATCCGGTCATGCGAGTACCTTGGTCGGCTTCCCGAAGCGGACAAAATATCCCGGCGCCCAGTCGGCTGGTCAGGGTGGATTGCAGACTTGAGCTGCGCACCGCAAAGCTCGCCGGCAAAGCAAGGACGAGGAGGTACGAACGAGCCCCTTAGCAATCGGCGGACTTGTATTCGTGTGCGTTTTGGAGCTGCAGTTTCACGGAGCGTTTATTCTGGCTAACGCTTCCTGCATCGGTTGCGCTGAGACGACGATCGTTCCCTCAAACGGGTGGTCCATATCCACAATCAACGCAACCGCGCTTCCAATCGAGAGCGCACAGGCCAGTAGGGCCACGACAACGACCGCATTGCGAGTGGCGAAGAGACCAAAGCTGATGAACAAAACGCAGAGCCACGACATCAGGACAAATATGAACGGATGCGGGATATCGTTTGCTGCCTGCGCGGTTTGGAGCCAGCCCGTCATTGTCAGATCGTCTGTTGTCTTCAAAGCTCTGGTCACAATGAGGCGCTGAGACTCGGATTGGGGGGCCAGGCTGAGCAATTTCTGTTGGACATTCTCAAGCAGTTGCGAGGCTGGCAGATCGGGGAGTCCTGGCTCGTGCCTGATTTCCTGAGGCCAGGTTTCAACAATTCGCGCGGCGATGTATTCCCGAAGCAGAGAAATTGTACTCTTCGCCTCCGGACCGTATTTGAACAGATCACGATTGAGCGACATCAAGTCGGCGGCGACATTCTCAATCTGTTTGTTGCTTGTATCGAACCTATTTTTTGCGTCTGCGATCAACAGGCCTAGCACCAGTGCCGCAAGCAGTGAGATCATTGTCGTGGTGGTTTGCACGATCCTCTGGGTCGTATCGTCGCGATACCGATCATGCAGAACTTTGCCCAGGAGCAAGCCCAACATTCCGCCGCCGAATATGACTGCGAATGCAAGGAGACCGTAAGAGCTTACATTCATCGCAACTCATCCTTGCAAAGCTAGCTTGAACCATAGGTGTCTGAGATATCGGAATCAATCCAGGCGACAGGCGGAGCAACGCTCCGACGGAAAATGTTTCTACATGGAAATCTTTTCTGGACCCGCGTGGGATGCGCGGGCACGATCCGCGACACCGTCGGCCTTGAAGGTGATGATCGGTCCCGTGTCAGGGACGGCGCTTGTCGATGTCGTTAAGCCATGCGAGCTGAGGTTCCGGGAAATCGCGCTTCCCGCGATCCGGTCCCGCCGCAATGCTTGGATGAACTGGCAAGCGCGAGGCCGCAGGAATAAGGGGGACCGGCGCGCGCGACTGAGAATGGCGTAGACCCGCCGGATGTCGTCGGCGCTCAGCTGCCGCCGGCGAGAGATGGCGGCACGTCCGCAAACACGCGATCGATTTCCTTGCGCAGGTCGCCCGGCACGAACCGCTTCATCGTCATCAGCGAAGCGTCCTCGCTGTCAGGTGAGGCATAGGCATTCGGGTTGTCATTCGACAGGGTGACCGAGATGCTAGTGACTTCGAATTGCCTGATGGGCTCGAAACACAGTGCGCGGCTCCTTGTCCGAGGCGTGGCTCGGCAATTCATTGGTCGGGTAGATGGCACCCCTCTCCCATGCTTTTGGAAGAGATCCCCTTATGCGGCGTCGCGAATGTCGAGCGAGCGAACGGGATACGAGAAGGCTAGTCGCTGTCATCAACCGCGCTGGGCATACGCTCCAGGGCTCTATTGATCGTCAGGCGAAGCCGCTCCAGCACGAGGCGGCTCATCGCCAGCCGGATGTCACCTCTCGACACCCGCAATTGATGTGCGCCTTGGTCTTTCCGTTGGTCAGAGTCGTTGATACGTGTTCGAGGGTGAACTCCTGAACTGGTTCGTGCATGGGGGCCCCCCATCCCTGATCGAGCCGAGCCAGCGGACCGGCGCCTGCCAGCTCAGGCCATATCACTTCGATAGGACGATGCCCCGGTTCCTTCCTCATTTTGTCGAAGACCAACCCGATCGCCCTGATCACCGTCACATTGGGATTAGCCTTGCAGTAGACGATGGTTTCATGCTCGGCTTCGCGGGCGCGCGGGGGATATTGATGTAGTGTTTCTTCGCCAGGCCGTTATACCAGCCGCTGTACCATGTGGTCATCAGATCGGCGTCTTCCTGGAACGTGCCTGCGAGTTGGGCGCAGGTCAATGCCTGGACATTGATGAAGCCATCGGCGTCCGCGTAGGACTTCAATTCCACTTGGGCATTCGCGCCGGAAGCAAGGCAGGCCATGATGGCTGCGGAGGCGAGCGTGAGCAGTCGCATTCTTGGAGTACTAGCTCGTCTCGCCGATCGTTTTCTTTGGCTCTGGTCTCGATATGTTCTGCTTTTAGGGCCAAAATCCGTCATTCGCTGGAGCAGCCTCGGCGTGTGACTTGGCGATCTATCAATGCGCCGCTAGGATCACGCCCGGCGGCTGCCAAGTGCCTTTGCCAGCGGGCAGGATGGAGGGCGGAGACTCCTTCGGCCAATAGAGGCGTATCACGAGATAGACAGGCCCGGCAGGGGCGGGCAACCAGTTCGCCTCGCGGTCGGCCCCAGGAGATTTGTTCTGGATGTAGAGCGTCAACGATCCGTCGGCATTTTTTATCATTCCAGGCAGCATCGGCGAATTGATGAGATAGCGGTTGATCGGGTTCTCGATCAGGAGCTGGCTCTTGCCATCATACATCGTCACCGACCAGAAGGCGTTCACGGGCGGAAGCTGGTTGGCCGGAAAGGTAAGCGTGTAATTCTTCCTACCATCGATTGCCTTGCCTGTGACGTCCTTGCGCGTAAACGGGTACATCGCCTCTTCTGGACTGTTGCCGTAAATGCCAGCCTGAGCGGCGACGGCGCGGGCCAGCCAGTCGCCATTGTAGTGAGCGCTATCGCCGGGAGCGCCGCTGATCTGCCAGCCATTGATGGTCGCGCCGGCTTTCGCGACCGCGGCGTCGACCTTGCTCTTGCCCTGCTTCAACCCGAGAGCGACTTCCAGCTTCTGCTCGATCGGGAGGTCCTTGAAGTTGAATGTCTTGCCCGGCCCGATGCCGATGCTGGCGAGCCGTGCCCTGATCTCAGCCTCATTCGGCGCCGGGGGCGCGAATTGCAGCGTAAAGTCGAGATATTCGAAGAAGTTCTTTTTCGCGAGTTCCTTGGTGATCTTGGGAAAGGTGACGGCCTCCGCGGCGGGCGGCGCAGGTTGCTTCAGATAGGCCGAAAGGGGTTGAGCGCGGTAGCCAGCCTGGACTTTCTTGACGTTGTCGAGGTCTGACGGATCGAAGAGCTGCGTGCGAAAGATGGCGATCGACTGCTGCGTGCTGGAGCGGAACATCTTCTTGATACCCGCCGGCGTCGCTCCGTTCCAGTCGGGTCCGACCACCATGTAGTCGCCGGCATCAGTGCCGGTGGCACGTGTGCCGATATAGCCGTAGTTGTAGGTGTTGCCGTCGCAAAGCATGACTGAGTAGTAACGCTGCCGATCGATCGCGGGAACCGAGATCACCATGGGTTCGGCGCGCAGGTCCATCCACAGCAGGGAATAGGGCGTGTCGCTGTTGGGCGTGACGACGGCCGTGTCCTTGTAAGTGAACACGTTGGCCTCGTTCTTGATAGTGTTAAAGGGCGCCTTGTATTGGCTTGAGTTTTTGTCGATCACAAACTCGTACATGACGCCGTAATTCATGACGATTGGCAGTCCGAAAATGTAGCCTTCTTCCGCGATATCCTTGGCCGCGATGAATCCCGGACGACCGGGGCTTGCAGACCTGGCCGACGAGAGACCGAATATCGGAGCAGAGGCCGCGACAGCTGTTGTGGCGAGGAGCGTTCGTCTCGTGATCATCGCAACCGACCCGTTTGAAAGCGTTTTTGCTCGGTTACGATCATCGCATGAAGTGGTGGCAGTGGCGAGGGGGCGGGCCGCCTTGCTCGCTTACAAGCTCGACATGAGGGCCGCTTGGGTCGAGAGCTGCCACGTGACTCTGTGGAAGCGAATGTCCGCTTCAGCGTTTCAATCGCCCAAAGCAGACGGTCAGCTTTCGGCCCATCCAAGTCACGGCTGCTTGGCGCCCATCCCGGTCGTAGAACGGGCGTCGATGGCTTCTCGAAACCGGCCCTTCGGCGAGCCAACGTCGCGGGTGGTCGATGTGAATTGACGCGCGGCGGTGAATTCGCTTTGGACTGCCGAAGGTAATCTTCGAACCGAGTTTGTTCTCGCAGGTTTCGCGCGGTCCGCATCACTTGCACCTATCTCGCCACGACCTCGATCTCGACGGCGGCGCCGAGCGGCAGGCCGGCAGCCTGAATCGTTGTCCGGGCCGGATATGATGCCTGGAAATAGCGCGCGTAAACCGTGTTCATCGCGCCGAAATCCTTCATATCCGCGAGGTAGACGGTCGTCTTCATCACATCGTCGAAGGACTTCCCCGCCGCTTCCAGCACGGCTGAGATGTTGGCGAATATTTGCTCGGTCTGAGCGCCGATGTCGCCGGCGACGAGCTTGCCGGTCGCTGGATCAAGCGCGACCTGGCCGCTGAGAAAGAGTAGATCTCCAGCACGCACAGCGGCGGAAAAGGGTCCTACTGACGGCGCGATACGGTCGGTCGTAATTATCTCTCGAGGCATGTCATTGATCTCCTGCCAAATTAAAATCGCCGGAGCCTCTTGGCGTTATTTGTTCTTATCCGCCCGAATTTGGGCGATCGTCTTGCCTTCATAGCCCCAGGATTTGGGGGCGATTTCCTCCATGACGACAAAAAGCGGCAGGATCGGAGTTCCCAAAACCTCCCGCAGCACGGTCGTCGTTTCCCCGATCATCCGCGCTCTGTTTTCCCCTGAACTCCCGGCGACCGTGCGGATTACCGCCTCGATACCGACAAGACCCGTGTCTTCGGCTTCGTCGCCGCCGACAGACCAGTTCGCGGCAGGTTCGGTTCGCACCGATACGAGGGTCAATTTACGGGCTGGCCCGAGAACGGTTACCAAGAGGTTGCTGATCTTCGAGAACAGGGCGGATTTCTGCTCTTGCGTCGGTGCATTCCCAATCACGGTGACAGTAACATGCGGCATCTCGCGCACTCCGTTTCGTTCCTTGGGCCAAAGGCGGCTGAGCAACAATCTACGCCGATGTCGCAGAACATAAATTCACTGGTGAGTGTAGTTTCATATTGCGGTTCGGGCGCAGTCGGCTACGATCACGAACGCTGATCCGCGCCCCGCGAATTCAACCCGCTCTTGAGGTGTCGAACATGCGAAGGGATGGCCTACTCACGAGAAATCAAATCGTTGCTGCCGCTGACGAGCTTTTCTATAGCCAGGGCTTGCATGCCGTGAGTGTGGATGCGATCGCCGAGAAGGCCGGTGTCACGAAGAAGACCTTCTATTACCACTTCAAATCGAAGGACGATCTGATCGGTTGTTATCTCGATGCCCGCGATAGGCCGACCGTCGATCGTTTCAAGGAGTGGGCAGGCAGCGAGGGAAGTGTCGCCGACCGGATGACACGGTTTTTTTCAAAGTTGGCCAGATCAAGCCAAGGGCCGCGATGGAATGGCTGTGGCTTCCTGCGCGCGGCGGCCGAGTTGGCCAACATGCATGGCCATCCGGCGCTCACGGCCGCGCGAACCCACAAGGCGCGCTGCGAACAATGGCTATCGGAAATGGTGACTGAAGAGGGCCATTCCGATGCCGAGACAATCTCTCGCGCTCTCATGGTCTTGATCGACGGCGCGGTCAGTCAGATCTTGATCCATCGTGACGCCAAGTATGCGACCTCAGCTGGGTTTGCGGCTCGATCCCTGTTGAGCAGAGGTCAGCCATAACGGCGCCAGATCGGTGACGCCATAGAGCGGGCGTGAATTCACGCAAAGGCGACCTACCGATCATCGCCGATGGAAGGCGGCTCCCGGGACAGAGCGGTTCCAGAGGGGCTCCGGTACGGAGTTCCGCTCTTGGGTAGTTCGCGAACCACCCCCGTCCATCGTTACCCCAACGTCCGCTCTTCCGAGCTGTCGCCCCAAAGCGGACAGACAGTTTTCGGCCAACCCAAGTCACGGCTGTTTGGCGCCCTGGTCGGTCGCTCAACCGAAGTTCGTCTCCGCTCGAAAGCAAACGTCCGGTTGGCTGTGCTTATCGACCATCATGGCCACGAGCAGACATCCGTTGGAAATCATCGCACTGGAGAGGGACCGATCAGTAGCATGCAAACCGGCTTTGCCAAGCCAAAGAAGCAAAAGGGCCCCGGAACAGGAGACTGGAGCCCTTCCGCAAGGCGACGCCCGACGCGACAACACCCGCAATCAAAGAGAATCCCGCCAGGCGTTGCCTCAATTCACGACGACACGCATAGAAAGCACGGGGGGCTTTAGATGGCGACCGTTGGACTAAGCTTTGCGACTTGCAGAGCGCTAAAAGCCCGCTGCCCTTCTCCAGAGGGGCCGCAAGGAAGGTGGCCGACGCTAGGCTTCTTCCGAACCAGGGTCGATCGAGTGTTCTGCCTGCCGCCCGGATTGATTTCGGCTACCTCGCACACCTATGGTTCAACCTTGCTTTGCAAGGACGAGTTGCGATGAATGTAAGCTCCTACGGTCTCCTTGCATTCGCAGTCATATTCGGCGGCGGAATGTTGGGTTTGCTCCTGGGCAAAGGTCTGCATGATCGCTATCGCGACGATACGACCCAAAGGATCATGCAAACCACCACGACGATGAAATAAGCGTTCCGTGACTGATCGTCGCGCAAAGCGCGCTTGCCCTTTCGTTTTTGCTTAAAGCACTCGCACATTTTCGGCGACGGCGCCTCTTTGTCTCTTTGCTGTATGGGACCAAAGGGCGATATCGCTCACGCGAGGCCGCCGATATTGTAGTCGTGAATATCGGCTGGCGGTGAAGACCACGGTTTTGCTGTTGGGCCTACGTCATCACATGGCAATAAGACCTGGACAGGATTGATCCGATAGCTGCGTGTCATCCATCTCACATAAGGATTTTCTGCCATGAAACAGGTTATGGTCATTCTCCTCTGCCTTGGCGGTCTGCTCGCCTTCAGCACCACGGAAGCATCAGCTGTCGTTTGTGCCCGCGGTGTAGTTCGCGCCGGCTGCGCTGGCCCACGCGGGGCTGCGGTCGTCCACCGTGGCGTCGTTGCGCCACGAGGCGCTGTCGTGGCGCCACGAGGCGTTGTCGTTCGCCGCCGTGTTTACTGAGGACCACACAAGCGAGCGACCGAACATCGGCTCGACCACAAGTGGAGAACGAGGAGGACTGAGAATGCGACTGCTCATGCTCGCTTCCGCAGCCATCATGGCCTGCCTTGCTTCCGGCGCGAATGCCCAAGTGGAATTGAAGTCCTACGCGGACGCCGATGGCTTCATCAATGTCCAGGCATTGACCTGCGCCCAACTCGCAGGCACGTTCCAGGAAGACGCCGATCTGATGACCACATGGTACAGCGGCTGGTATAACGGCCTGGCGAAGAAACACTACATCAATATCCCCCGCGCCCGCGAAGCCGAGCATGAAACCATCGTCTACTGCAAGGCTAATCCCAATGTGACGGTGATCAGGGCGATCGGGTTGGTCTTCGACAAAATGAGGAAGGAACGGGGCATCGTCCTATCGAAGTGATATGGCCTGAGCTGGCAGGCGCCGGTCAGCTGGCTCGGCTCGATCAGGGATGGGGGCCCCCATGCACGAACCAGTTCAGGAGTTCACCCTCGAACACGTATCAACGACTCTGACCAACGGAAAGACCAAGGCGCACATCAATTGCGGGTGTCGAGAGGGTGACATCCGGTTGGCGATGAGCCGCCTCGTGCTGGAGCGGCTTCGCCTGACGATCAATAGAGCCCTGGAGCGTATGCCCAGCGCGGTTGATGACAGCGACTAGCGTTCTGGCATTCCGCTCGCTTGTCCGAATGTCCGCTTTACAAGTCTCGATCGAGCCGACACGTGGTGATCAACAGACCACTGCGGAGTAAAGTCATCGAGGCGTCAATCAAAAGAAGAAAGACAGGACCAGAACAAGCCTTCGAATGATCCGCGGCGCGGGATCATGGGTGCTTTTCTCGTGGCCGGTTTCACGGCAGACGTTTCGCCCACGACGTGGATGTCCAGAGGAACGATTATGTCTCAGGCTCATGCCGTGGTCGGCAGACCGGCAACGCCCCATAGCGCCGCGGGACACGCGAGGCGCCATGCCAGGGCGCGCCGGCGCTGAGGAAATGGATCGAATGAGGCGCGCCACTTCCGGTCGTGGCCCATGATGGTCGATAACCGCAGCCCTCTGGGCGCTTGGTAGAGTTACGACCTCAAACTTGACGAGGCGATCCCGATGACCAAAGACCGAACCGCATCCGCTGAATTGCTTCCCTTCCCGCGCACGCCATCGGCTAGCACCGCCGGTCGCACCATGCAGGAGTCAATCTACAAACGGCGCGTCGAGCCTCGTCGTCTGAGCGAAGATGCGCCCAACATTCTCATTGTACTGATCGACGACGCTGGCCCCGGTCTGCCGACCACCTTGGGGGGCGAAGTGACGACCCGAGCGATGGACCGCATCGTCGGCGAGGGAATCGCCTATAACCGGTTTCATACCACCGCCATGTGCTCGCCGACACGCGCCTCATTACTTACCGGGCGCAATCATCACCGCGTTGGCAACGGACAGATCGCAGAACTCGCCAACGACTGGGACGGCTACGCCGGGACGATCCCGAAAAGCAGCGCGCTCGCCGCCGAGGTCCTTAAGGACTACGGCTACAGCACCTGCGCTTTCGGCAAGTGGCACAACACGCCGGCGATGGAAACCACTGCGGCAGGCCCATTTGAGAACTGGCCCACGAACATGGGGTTCGAATATTTCTACGGGTTCCTCGCCGGCGAGGCGTCGCAGTACGAGCCGAATCTGGTCCGCAACACCACCAGTGTCTTGCCGCCCCGTATGCCCGAGGAGGGGTATCACTTGAGCGAAGACCTGGCGAATGACGCCATCGGCTGGTTACGCCGGCACAAAGCCTTCCAGGCCGACAAGCCATTCTACATGTATTGGGCGAGTGGCGCGATCCACGGTCCGCACCACATCATGAAGGAGTGGGCCGATAAATATAAGGGCAAGTTCGACGATGGCTGGGACGCCTACCGGGAGCGCGTGTTTCACCGAGCCAAGGAGAAAGGCTGGATTCCTGCGGAAGCTCAGCTCACGCCGCGTGACCCGACCATGGCTGCCTGGGACAGCATTCCAGAGGATGAGAGGCCCTTTCAGCGTCGACTGATGGAAGTCGCGGCCGGGTATGCCGAGCACGCGGACGTGCAGGTCGGCCGACTGATCGACGAAGTCGAGGCTCTCGGCTACGGTGGGAACACGCTAATCTTCTATATCTGGGGCGACAACGGCTCCTCGGCCGAGGGTCAGAACGGCACGATCAGCGAATTACTGGCGCAGAACGGCATACCGTCGACGGTCAAGCAGCACATCACGGCGCTCGATTCTTTGGGCGGCTTGGACGTGCTCGGATCGCCGCTGACCGACAACCAGTATCACGCTGGCTGGGCCTGGGCCGGCAGCACTCCCTATAAGGGGACGAAGCTGCTTGCTTCGCACTTCGGCGGCACACGCAACCCCATGGCGATCCGCTGGCCGGCAAAGATCAAGCCGGACGCGAAGCCACGGACGCAATTTCACCACTGCAACGACCTCGTCCCCACCATTTACGAGATCGTCGGCATCAACCCGCCGCGGGAAGTGGGCGGCGTCCCACAGGACCCCATCGACGGGGTGAGCTTCGCCTATACGTTCGATAACCCGAAGGCCGAGGGGCGGCTGCTCACTCAGTATTTTGAGATTATGGGCAGCCGAGCCATCTACCACGACGGTTGGATCGCCTGTGCGTTCGGCCCACGACCGCCGTGGGTTCCGGGTATCCCTCCCGGCATCCAAGAGTGGACGCCTGACAAAGACGTGTGGGAACTCTATCACCTCACGGACGACTGGACCCAGGCCGACGACCTGGCGGCCAAGATGCCGGAGAAGCTTGCGCAAATGAAGGAGCTGTTCCTGATTGAGGCCACGAAGAATAAAGTGCTCCCGGTCGGCGGCGCCCTCTGGGTCCCGATTCTGCATCCCGAGCTGCGTCTGGCGCCTTCAAATACGGAGTGGGATTTCACCGGCGACATCACCCGCATGCCGGAATTCACCGCACCAGCTCTGGGCAACAAGCCAAACCTCGTGACGATTGAGGCCGTGATTCCAGCCGACGCCAATGGCGTGCTTTACAAACTGGGCGCGAACAGCGGCGGCCTCACCTTATTCGTCGAGAGTGGGATCCTCTGCTACGAGTACAACCTATTCCTCATCATGCGCACCAAAATCCGCGCCACGCAAAAGCTCCCCGTCGGCAGGGCAAGAATTGAGGTTGAGACCGTGTATGTTGAGCCAAAACCGGGAGGTCCGCTGAGAGTCACTCTCCGTGTCAATGACGAATCAGTGGGTGCCGGCGTGGTTCCGGTCAGCGCGCCCTTGCTTTTCACGGCAAACGACTGCCTCGACATCGGCATCGCCTTAGGCTCGCCCGTTTCGCTGGACTATCACAAAAAAATGCCTTTCAGGTTCAACGGGACGATCGACAAAATGAACGTAAAGTACATCCGGCAGCCGACGAAATAGGCATACGATCGACGCCACCACTTCATCCGCCAGGCGGGAGAACGAGGCGCTCACTGGTGGTTCGTGGTGGAATTGCCTTTCACGGATGGCACTCCTTCCCGTGCGCGTCCTTAACGCGCGTTAAAAATCTCGGCCCTTTGAGAAACCCCGCCGAATGACCGCAATGGGTCGAGAGCTGCCTCGTGACTGTGCGGAAGCAATGTCCGCTTCAGCGTTTCAATCGCCCAAAGCAGACGGTCAGCATTCGGCCCTATCCAGCCGAAAGACGAATGTCCGGTTTTTGGTCGCGCCGTCGCAGAGCGGACCGTCGCCAATCCACCCACCGCGGTCACCTGAGCCGAAAGCCTAAGTCTGCTTTCGGGCTGGCGAAAAGCAGCACGCCGACGGAAGGGACAGGCTCGTTGGATGTCCGCTATTCCCCTAACAGCACACCAAACTGCCGCTGGTGGTCCGAGTTGGGCCAAAAGCGGGCGTTCGAATGCCGCCTTTGATGGCCGACTTGCGCCCATCCCGGTCTACCCATGTCGCGTTCATGTCGCGTGGAGATGCCGACGGTCAATCGCACGCATTGAAATATAATAGGAAAATATGCAACATTGATTTAAAGGGTGGTGGGGGAAGTAGGACTCGAACCTACGAAGGCGTAAGCCAGCGGATTTACAGTCCGCCCCCTTTGCCGCTCGGGACATTCCCCCGTCCGGCACCGCTTGTTCGGCGCGTGGCGACGGGCGCGCCGCTTATGGTGCGCCATCCTCGAGGTGTCAACATCGCTGGCGCGCATATCCCTGGCGCACGCGCCGGGCGGGCGAAGGGCTTGGCATTCGGCCTCTGCCGGCTTTCACCGAGCCGGAGGGGCCTTGCGGCCGCGTTCGCTCAAGGCCGCCTCGATCTCGGCGATGATCGCCGTCGCTGCTGCCTTCGGGTCGTGGGCTTCGGTCACCGGGCGTCCCACCACGATGTGATCGGCGCCGGCCGCGATCGCCTCGGCCGGCGTCATCACGCGCTTCTGATCCCCAAGGCCCGAGCCTTTCGGCCTGATGCCCGGCGTGACGAGGATGAGGCGGTTGCCGACAACGTCGCGCACCATGCGGACTTCGCGGGGAGAGAGGACAAGGCCGGCAAGGCCGCGCGATTTCGCCTGGCGCGCACGATGCACGACGGTCGTCTCGACCCCGGAGGCATATCCCGCCTCCACGAGATCCTTGTCGTTCATCGAGGTGAGCACGGTCACGCCCAAAAGCTTGAGCCTCGACCCCGCGGCGCCGACGAGCGCGGCTTTCATGGTTTGCGGATAGGCATGGATGGTGAGGAAGCTCGCGCCGAGCCGCGCGATCTGCGCGGTTGCGCGCTCCACCGTGTTCGGGATGTCGTGCAGCTTGAGGTCGACGAACACATTCTTGTTCTCACCCACGAGGCGTTGAACGAGAGAGAGGCCGCCGGCGTAAACGAGCTCCATGCCGATCTTGTAGAAGACGCCGGCCTCGCCGATGCGCGCGACAAGCCGCTCGGCCTCCTCGGCCGAGGCGACATCGAGCGCGATGATCAGGCGCTCACGCGGGCTCACTTGGCCACTCCAGGATTGGGCACCCCAGGATTGGCCACCCCAGGATTGGCGAGCCGGCGATAAACCCAGACGCGAGCGGGAGGCACATTGAGCCAGATGCGTCGCGACGGCGTGACAGCGTAATCTTGCCCTTGGCGAGGTATCGGCGCCATGGTGGCATAGGTGAATTGCACGAAAGGCGCGCTCTGCGCCATCAGCGCAAAACACTGCCGCAAGAGATCGAGACGCGCCGCCACCGGGCGGGTGAGCAACGGCAGGCTCGAAACGACGGCCGCTGCAGGGGCGAGGCCAAGCGGCGCGAGGGTCTTCGCGATTTGATAGGCATCGCCCTCGATCACCTGTGCCGCGGGATGGCGCTTGCGAAGAAGCGCGCAGAACTCGGGGCTGAACTCGAGAAGCACGAGGCGCTCGGGCGCAACGCCGCGCCGCAAGAGCGCGGCCGTGACCGGCCCCGTCCCGGGGCCGATCTCGATGACGGGACCGCTCAGCGCGGGATCGACATAGCTCGCCATGGTGCGGGCGAGCGCCCGGCCCGACGGCTGCACGGCTCCGATCTGGAGCGGACGCTCGGCCCAGGAGCGCAGAAAGCGTGCCGCATCCGGCAGTTTTCTGCCCTTTGCCGATGCCCGTCCGGCGCGATCGTCCATGGACGCTCTTTCGGTTAAAGCGAAGATCCGCGGACGCTCGGTTTCGGCTTCGCGGCCCCTCGCTCAGTTCTTCGTCTTGTCGACCAGCGCCTTCGCCTTGATCCAAGGCATCATGTCGCGCAACTTCTCGCCGACCTGCTCGATCGGATGCCCTGCCATCTTGGCTCGCATCGCCTTGAAGGAGGTCTGGTTGACGCGGTTCTCGAGCATCCAATCGCGGGTGAACTTGCCGGATTGAATGTCGGCGAGCACGCGCTTCATCTCGGCCTTGGTGGCTTCGTTCACGATGCGCGGCCCGCTCACATATTCGCCGAACTCGGCCGTGTTCGAGATCGAGTAGTTCATATTGGCGATGCCGCCCTCATAGATGAGATCGACGATGAGCTTCACCTCGTGCAGGCACTCGAAATACGCCATCTCAGGCGCGTATCCCGCCTCGACCAGGGTCTCGTAACCGCCCTTGATCAACTCCACGAGGCCTCCGCAGAGCACGACCTGCTCGCCGAAAAGATCCGTCTCGCATTCCTCGCGAAACGAGGTCTCGATCACCCCGGCGCGCCCCCCACCGATCGCGGCCGCATAGCTCAAGCCGAGATCATGCGCGTTGCCGGACGCGTCCTTGTGGATGGCGATGAGGCAAGGCACGCCGCCGCCCCGCTGATATTCGGAGCGCACCGTGTGGCCGGGCCCCTTCGGCGCGACCATCAAAACGTCGATGTCGGCGCGCGGCTCGATGAGGTTGAAATGCACGTTGAGCCCATGGGCGAACATCAAGGCGGCACCGTTCTTCATGTTGCCGGCGAGATGATCGCGATAGATGTCGGCCTGGATCTCGTCGGGCGTGAGCATCATGATCACATCGGCCCATTTGGCGGCCTCCGCGACCTCCATTACCGGAAGCTTCTCGCCTTGCGCTTTCTTGGCGGACCCCGAGTCCTTGCGAAGCGCAACCGCGACGTTCTTCACGCCCAAATCGCGAAGGTTGAGCGCATGCGCATGGCCCTGGCTGCCATAGCCGACGATGGCGACCTTCTTGCCCTTGATGAGATTGATGTCAGCATCCCGGTCATAATAAACACGCATGAGCATTCCCTTCTGAAGCCGGCCGCGCCTCGGCGGTCAGCCGGTCGCGCGTCGGAATACGATGGCGTGGCTCTTAGGGGAGGCTCGCCGCCACGTCAAAGCATCTCGCCGTAGCGCCACAACCGTCGTCATTGTTGGATTTGCATGAGTGGGCTCTTACATGCCATTTTGAGGCGCATCCTCGAGCTCCCGCAAAGCTTCAACCTCTTCTCGAATCGTCATGCTTCTCCCCACCACTGACGACGTGATCGCCTTCTGGCGCGAGGCCGGCGCTGACAAATGGTTCGTTAAGGACGACGCTTTCGATGCCGCGATCAGGGAGCGCTTTCTCGCGCTTCTCGAGACGGCCCGGCGCGGCGATCTCGCAGGCTGGGAGGAAACGCCGGATGGCGCGCTCGCGCTCGTGATCGTGCTCGACCAATTCCCGCGAAACCTCTTCCGCGGCACGCCGCTCGCCTATGCGGCGGATGCGCAAGCCCGCGGCGTCACCTCACGCGCGCTGGCGCGCGGCTTCGACCGCGCGTGCGACAAGGAGCTTGTGACCTTCCTCTACATGCCGCTCGTGCATTCGGAGGATCTCGCCGATCAGGAACGCGCGGTTTCCTTCTTCGAGACGCTCGGCCTTCCGGACAATTTGCGCTCCGCGCGCGAGCATCGCGACATCATCGCGCGCTTCGGCCGTTTCCCCCACCGCAACGAGGTGCTCGGCCGAGAGACGACGGCGCAAGAACGGATTTACCTCGAGGACGGCGGGTTTTCCGGATGAAAAGCGGTTGAGCGCCGGCGCTTTTTCGGACGAGCTTCTCGCCTCGCGCATCCTTGCGCCGCCCGGATGCGGCTGGCATGGTGGTCGGAACGAACACGTCGTTCGCCGAACCGGATTTGCGCATGGCCATCGCGATCAAGGACCGCGGCAAGGAATGGGAAGCCGGAGCCCAGGCTCTTTCGGGGCAGCTCGGCAAGACAATCCTGAGGCTGCGCAAGGCCTATAATCTTTCGCTCTCCGAGCTTGCCGAACAGTCGGGCGTCGCGAAATCGATCATCAGCCAGATCGAGCGCAACGAGACGAACCCCACGCTCGCCACCATCTGGCGGCTGAGCCAGGCGCTCGACGTCTCGATCGAGCGCTTCCTTGCATCTTCCGACGAAGAGCCCTTCATCGAGGAGACACGCGCGGCAGCGACCCCCATCCTCGTCTCCGAGGACGGCAAGGTGAAGCTCGCCATCGTCGGCTGGATCAAGACCGTCGAATGGCTCCAATGGTATGATGTGACCGCCGAGCCCGGCGGCGTTCTCGAAGCCGAAGGGCACCAGCGCGGCTCGGTCGAATGCCTCACCGTGCAAGCGGGTGAATTCGAGGTCGAGGCAGGCGACGAGACGCGCCGCGCCGGACCTGGCGACACGCTTCGTTACCGCTGCGACCGCAACCATGTGGTGCGCTGCATTTCGGGAAAGCCCGGCCGCGCCAGCATGGTCTGCATCCTCAAGGCCGCGGTGATGGATTAGGGCCTTCTCCGGCGGTCGCATCCTTGCCCCAAAAAGACCCCCGGAGCATTGCCGAACGCCTTTCCTTCTGGGGCGGCCCGGTCACTGCCGAGCCGCTCGGCGGGGGCCTCACGAACGCCAATTTCCTCGTGCGCCATCGCGGCGAGCGCTTCGTCGTGCGCGTCGGCGACGACATTCCCCGCCATCAGGTGATGCGCTTCAATGAGCGCGCGGCCTCGCTTGCGGCCCATGCGGCGGGGCTGTCGCCGCAAGTGGTGCATCACGCACCGGGCGCGCTCGTCGTCGCTTTCGTCGAGGGCGAGGTGCTCACGCCGCAGACCATCCGCGAGGAAAAGACACTCGAGCGCATCGCCGAGCTGATCCGCCTTTGCCATACGAAGATGATCGAGCATTTGCGCGGCCCCATCCTGATGTTCTGGCCGTTTCACATCCTGCGCGACTATGCGGCGACGCTGCGTGAAGGTGAAAGCCGCTTCGTCCCGCAACTGGCACGCCTCATGACTGCGGCCACGAGGCTCGAGCGGCTCATCGGCCCCATCGACATCGCCTTTTGCCACAACGACCTTCTCGCCGGGAATCTCATCGATGACGGCCAAAGGCTCTGGCTCATCGATTGGGATTATGCGGGCTTCAACTCGCCCCTCTTCGATCTCGCGAATCTCGCTTCGAACAACGGCTTTGACACAGCCCTCGAGCAGCGGCTGCTTGCCCTATATTTCGGCCAACAAAATCTCGCCGACAAAATCGATGCCGACCTCTTCGCGCGCTTTCGCGCGATGCGCGCCACCTCGCTCTTGCGCGAGGCGATGTGGGGCATGGTGTCGGAGCTCCACTCGGCGCTCGCCATCGATTACGTCGCCTACGCCGACGAGCACCTCGTCAAATTCGACACCGCGTTGGCCGAACTCGAGCTTCCGGAAACATGATGGATTTCCCGACGCAAGCGCAAATCATCGTCATCGGCGGCGGCATCATCGGTTGCTCGACCGCCTATCACCTCGCCGAATTCGGGGCCAAGGACGTGTTGCTTCTCGAACGCAAGAAGCTCACGAGCGGCACCACCTTCCATGCGGCGGGGCTCATCGGCCAGTTGCGGACATCGGCCAACATCACGCGCCTTCTCACGCGCTCGATCGAGATCTATCGCGGGCTCGAGGCCGAGACGGGGCAGGCGACCGGCTGGAAGATGAATGGCGGCTTGCGGCTCGCCTGCAACGCCGAGCGCATGACCGAGATCAAGCGGCAGGCGACGACCGCGCGCTCCTTCGGCCTCGAGATGCATCTCCTTTCCCCGAAAGAGGCGCTCGACCTGTGGCCCTTGATGGATGTCGAGGACGTCCTCGGCGCGGCGTATCTCCCGACCGATGGCCAGGCCAACCCTTCCGATATCACGCTCTCGCTCGCCAAGGGCGCGCGCCAAAAGAGTGTGCGCATCATCGAGGATGTGGCGGTCACGGATCTCGTGCTGAAGGATGGGCGGGCGCGAGGCGTCGATGACGGCGCAAGGCTTCATCGCTTGCGAGACGATCGTGATTTGCGCCGGGCAATGGTCGAAGGAGATCGGGCGAAAGGCGGGCATCCTGATCCCACTGCAATCGGTCGAGCATCAATATCTGATCACCGAAGCCTGTGGCGCGCCGCGCGACCTGCCGACGCTCCGCGATCCCGACCGCCTCATCTATTACAAGGAGGAGGTCGGCGGCCTCGTGATGGGCGGCTATGAGCCGAACCCCAATCCCTGGGCGCTCGACGGCATTCCGGACGGCTTCCACTTCACGCTTCTCGATTCGCGCTTCGACCATTTCGAGAAGATCATGGAGCAGGCGCTGGCGCGCACGCCCGTGCTCGCCACCGCCGGCGTGAAGACCTTGATCAACGGCCCGGAATCCTTCACGCCAGACGGCAATTTCATTCTCGGCGAGGCTCCCGAGACAAGAAACATCTTCGTCGGATGCGGCTTCAACGCCTTCGGCATCGCCTCGGGCGGCGGAGCGGGATGGGCGCTCGCGCAATGGATCCTCTCCGGCGAGCCGCCGATGGATCTGTGGCCCGTCGACATCCGCCGCTTTTCATCTTCAGTGCATGGCGAGGCGGTTTTCGTGCGCGAGCGCACGCTCGAAGCCTATGCGAAGCATTACACGATGGCCTGGCCGCATGAGGAATATGAGAGCGCCAGGCCGCGCAAGACCTCGCGGCTCTATGCGACGCTCGCGGCGAAGGGCGCGTGCTTCGGCTCGAAGCTCGGCTGGGAGCGCCCGAACTGGTTCGCGCGACCCGGCTCCACGCCCGAGGACGTCTACAGCTACGGGCGCCAGAACTGGTTTGAGTCGGTCGGCGAGGAGCATCGCGCCGCGCGTGAGCGCGTCGCGCTCTTCGACCAATCCTCCTTCGCAAAATTCGAGGTGAGAGGCAAAGGCGCTGAGGCCGCGCTCGACCACCTTTGCGCCGGCGACGTGACGCGGGCGCCGGGACGCATCGCCTATACGCAGATGCTCAACGCGCGCGGCGGCATCGAATGCGACCTCACCGTGTCGCGCTTCGCGCCCGACCTTTATTTCATCGTCACCGGCACCGGCTTTCGCACGCATGATCTCGCCTGGATGACGCGCAACCTGCCGGCCCGCGCCGAGGCCGAGATCGTCGATGTGACGGAGCATTATGGTTGCCTCTCGCTGATGGGGCCGCGCGCCCGCGACGTGCTCACAAGCGTCACGCACGCGGATGTTTCGAACGAAGCCTTCCCCTTCGGCGCCTGCCGCGAGATCGAGATCGCCGGCGTGAAGCTTCGGGCTTTGCGCATCACCTATGTGGGCGAGCTCGGCTTCGAGCTGCACGTGCCGGCTGAAGGCATCGAGCGCGTGTACGCGGCCCTGACGCAAGCCGGAGAGGCGCACGGCATCGCGGATGCGGGATATCGGGCGATCGAATCGCTGCGCCTCGAGAAGGCGTATCGGGCCTGGGGCGCCGACATCTCCGCCGACACCACACCCGACGAAGCGGGCCTCTCCTTTGCGCTTCGCAAGGATCTCGGCCGTACCTTCCTCGGCCGTGACGCGCTTGTCGCGAAGCGCAAGGCGCCGCTCACGCGCAAACTTGCGATCTTCACGGTAGACGATCCCAAGATCGTGCTTCTCGGCCGCGAAACCATCATAAGGGATGGCGAGGCGGTCGGCTGGCTCACGAGCGGCGGATGGGGATATACGATGGCGACCAACGTCGGGCTTGGCTATGTGCGCTGGGCGAAGGGGGTGACCGATGAATTCCTCGCTGCCGGCAACTACCGGCTCGAGGTCGCGGGAGAGGAGGTCGAGGCACGCTTTCACGCGCGCCCCCTTTATGATCCGACGGGCTCGCGGCCGCGAGGGTAAGCGCACGGGCTCGATGTCCGGCGCGCGGCAGGGACGGGCACGAATTTGCGGGAACGGATGAAGGATGACCTTGCGCGAGTGACCTTCGAGGGAGGAGCTCAATGCAGAATACCGACCCTTGGCCGGATTTGGCTTACGCGAATTGGCGTGACACTGCGCTCACCTTGCAGCTTTGGACGCAAATCATCGGCAAGGTGCGCCTTTCGCTCGCGCCCTGGCTCAATCATGGCTGGCAAACCGCGCTCTATGTGACGGCGCGCGGGATCGGCACTTCGCCCATCCCTTACCAGGGTGAGAACCTGGAGCTCGAATTCGATTTCATCGGCCATCGCCTTGTTGCCCGCACGAGCCAGGGCGAAACCGAGACGCTGCCGCTCGAGCCGCAAACGGTCGCCGCCTTCTATCGACGCGTGATGGATCTCCTCGCGCGCCTCGGTGTCATGGTGTCCATCAATGAAATGCCAAACGAGATCGCGAACGCGATCCGCTTCTCGCAAGACGATGCTCACGCCGCTTATGACGCCGCGGCGGCCCATCGCTTTTGGCGCGTGCTCATGCAGGTCGACCGCGTCTTCAAGCTGTTCCGCAGCGGTTTTCTCGGCAAGGCGAGCCCCGTGCATTTCTTCTGGGGAAGCTTCGACCTCGCGGTGACCCGCTTTTCCGGGCGGACGGCTCCGCCCCATCCGGGCGGGGTGCCCAACCTTCCAGACGCGGTCGCGCGCGAGGCCTATTCGCATGAGGTGAGCAGCGCCGGCTTCTGGCCCGGCAGCGACGCCTTTCCGCACGCCGCGTTCTATTCCTACGCTTATCCGGAGCCCAAGGGTTTCCGCGATAAAAAAGTCCCGCAAGGCGCCTATTTTGACCCCAAGCTCGGCGAGTTCATTCTGCGCTACGACGAGCTCCAGGCCGCGCCAGATCCCGACGCTTTGCTCCTCGATTTCCTCTCCACGACCTATGCGGCAGCCGCCGATTGCGGGCATTGGGACCGTGCCGCGCTCGAATGCCCCTTCGGCGTCCCCGGCAAGGTGCGTCCGATGGCATGATTCGGTCGTTGAGCCGGACTCGTTGAGCTATCCTCGAAATCTCGATCGTCCGGCAGAAAGGCAAGCTCGCGTGCCCGAAACCCACCTTGCCGAAAAAAGCGCGCCGCCTCGCTTCGATGAGACCGTCGATGTCGTCGTGGTCGGCTCGGGCTCCGCCGGCGCCGCCGCGGCGCTCAGGCTCGCGAAGGCTGGGCTTTCCGTGCTCATGCTCGAAAAGACCGAGCGCCTCGGCGGGACGAGCGCCATGTCGGGTGCGGGAGTGTGGGTGCCGGCGAACCATCACGCTCGCGAAGCCGGGATCGCGGATAGCGAAGAGGAGGCGCTCACCTATTTGCGAGCAGCCTCGCCCGAGGGTTGGGAGGCCGAGGAGCCCCTCTGGGCAAGCTTCGTCGAAGCGGCTCCGCGCATGCTCGCCTTCCTCGAGGCGAATTCGCCTTTGCGCTTCGCGCTCACGAGCGAGCCCGACCCGATGGCTGAGCGCCTTGGAGGAAAGAAGCACGGGCGAATGGTCTCGCCACGCCCACTCTCGCGCAGGCTCCTTGGCCCGCTATCGTCGAAGCTTCGCCGATCGACCTTGCCGCACCTCTTCACCTATCACGAGATGATCGGCTTTGATGTCTATCATCATCCGATCCGGGCGGCCGCGAAGCTTGGGCCCCGTTTGCTGCATCGGCTCGTTACGGACAGAAGAGGCCAGGGCAGCGCGCTCATGACCGGCCTTTTGAAGGGCTGCATCGATGCCGGATGCCGCATCGAGATGAAGGCGCGGGTGACGGATCTCATCCTTGATGAGCGCAACGGCGCGATTGCGGGTGTCGTGCTGGACGCCGGTTCCCGCAAGCGCCGCATCGTCGCGAAGCGTGGCGTCGTGCTCGCCGCTGGGGGGTTCGATTGGCATGCCACGCTGCGGGAGAAAAATTTCAAAGGCCCGCTCGACCGTCTCGGCGCGCCGCGCGGCAATGAAGGAGATGCCCATCTCATGGCCGAGCGCGCGGGCGCCCGGCTCGATCACATGGATCAGGCGAATGTCTTCCCTTGCTTGCCGACCGTCTATGAAGGCAAGCCGCATGGGATGCCGATCTTGTTCCAGGCTGAGCCGCACGCGATCCTTGTCGATCGCGAAGCGCGGCGCTTCGCGAGCGAGACCGATTACAACCTGGGCGAGGCGCTCGACCGGCGAGACCCGAAGAGCGGTGAACCTCTCCACCTGCCAGCTTGGCTCATCGCCGACACGAGGTTTCTCTCGCGCTCCTTGCTTTTCCGCTGGTATGCACGTCACGAGCCCCGCTGGATCATCAAGGCGCCGACGCTCGCGGCTCTGGCCGAGCAGATCGGCTTGCCGGCCGACGCGCTCATCGCCACCGTCTCGCGCTTCAACGGCTTTTGCGCGCAAGGAAAGGACGCCGATTTCGCGCGCGGCGAGAGCCTTTGGGAGATGAAGAAATTCGGCGGCCCCGCGTCGCAGCTCAAACCGATCGAGCGTCCCCCATTCGTCGCCATCAGCTTCAACCGCTCGATCCTCGGTACGAAAGGCGGCGTGCGCACCAATGCGAAGGGACAAGCGCTGCGCCAGGACGGGAGCGTGATCCCCGGGCTTTATGCGGCCGGCCTCACCATGGCGAACCCGATCGGCACGCGCGCGCTCGGCGCGGGAACGACGCTTGGTCCCAATTTGACCTGGGGATTCATCTGCGCCGAGGCGCTTCTGCGCGATAATCGATGACCTTGAATGCTTTCGCCCCTGCCGTTTTGGCAAGCCTCTTTGGATGAAGTATTGTCCCACGTCTTCCATTAACGAGGGTTGTGCGTCGGTATGTTATTCCAGATTTGATCTTTCTCACGGGCGTCATCGAGCCATGGGCAATCTTATGCGAAACAGGATATTCCTTGTGATGCTTATCACCATGGCGGCCACGACTTCGCGGGTCGAAGCCCAAGACCAGGTTTGCGCAAACAATTGCATCAAGAACTATAACGCTTGCATCGCTCAATGTGGCGGGACGCGGTCCGCCATGCCCTGGGAGCCGGTCGCCAAGGACAAGCTCGCCAAGATCAATCAATGCGTGAGCTCCCAATGCCGGAATCCGCTCAACACCTGTCAAGGCGATTGCAGCAAGCGTGCCTCGGGCGCGAAGACCAAGTGAAGCCTTTCGGGAGTCTCTGCTCTCGCCGCACCCTCAACCGGCTCGCTCCCTTCGGAATAAACCCGAGGGTCGCGGGTCCGACCTCTCCCGCAAAATTGCAGGAGAGGTAAGAGGCTACTCCGCCGCCTCGCGCAGCAGGGTTTCGCCCGGCCGCACGCGCGTGAAATGGACCGGCGCCATCGTGGTCGAGATCGCCTCGCCCGCCCATCGCGCGACCGTGTAACTCGAGGTCGAAAGCTCGGAGGTTTGCGGAAAATCCTCGCGGAAATGCGCGCCGCGACTATCCTCGCGCGCCAGCGCGGAAGCGACGATCGCGCGGCTCACGAGCACGAGGTTCTCGAGATTCAACCGGTCCATGAAGGTGAGGTTGAAGGCAGGATCGGCCGAGCCCGCGCCCATGCCGGCAATGTCGCGCGCGAGCCCTTCAAGCGTCGATTGCGCGCGCGAGAGGCGCTCTTGCGTGCGCAGGATGCCGGCATCCTCCCACATGGTCGAAAGAAGGTTGCGCCGCGCGCCTTCGAGATCGCCGCCCTTGCGGCCGAGCCCGGCGAAGGCGCGCTCGAGCGCCGAGGCGAGCACGGCCTTGTCGGGCTCGGGCAGCGCCCCCTTGTTCTTACCGACGAAGCTCGCCATCTCGCCGCCCGCGACGCCGCCGAAGACAGTCGAGTTGGCGACGCCGTTGCCGCCGAGCCGGTTCGCGCCATGCACGCCGCCCGTGTCCTCGCCGGCCGCGAAGAGGCGCGCCATGTCGGTTGAGCAATCGGCGCGGAAGACGACGCCGCCCATCATGTAATGCGCGGTCGGGATCACCTCGACGCGCCCCGCCGGCGAGATCGAAGCCGCAATCGGCGCAACGCTCCACCATGCCCTTGAACTGCCGGCGCACATTCTCAGGGCCGAGATGCCCCATCTCGATGAACACCCCGCCATGGTGGCTCGCATACCCCTTGCGCACGCGATCGATGATCGAGCGGCTCACGATATCGCGCGTGGCGCGTTCGCCCTTCGGGTCGTAGCCGAGCATGAAGCGCTCGCCCGTGTTGTCGGTGAGCCAGCCGCCGGCGCCGCGCAACCCCTCCTCGAGCACGGTCCCGGTCATGCGGGTGTCCTCGCCCGCCAAAAGCCCCGTGGGGTGGAATTGCACCATCTCCATGTCGCGCAGCGGAAGGCCGGCGCGCAGCGCCATGGCAAGGCCGTCGCAAGTCTTGTCGCCAGAGGGCGTGTGGTAGCGGTACATGGTCGGGCCGCCGCCGGTCGCGAGCAGCACGGCGCGCGCCCGGATGAAGCGCGCTTCCCCGCTCCGCATGTCGAGCATGAGCACGCCGCAAAGCCCTGAGCCGTCGGCCGCCGGAATGAGGTCGAGCGCGCGATGATCCTCGAGGCGCCGCACGTCGCGCCGCCACACCTGCTCCATCAGGCGGTTGATGATCTCGATGCCGGTGAGGTCCCCCTTGTGCACCGTGCGGTCGAAGCTCTGCCCGGCGAAGGCCTTTTGATGAACGCTGCCGTCGGGATTGCGATCGAAGAAGCAGCCGAGCTCGGTCTCGAGCTCGCGGATGCGCCGTTGCGCGCCGGTAACGAGGAGCCAGGCGAGGTCCTGGTCATTCAGCCATTTGCCGCCCTCGATCGTGTCCATGAAATGGCGCTCGACCGAATCCCCCGGCGCAAGCGCGACGTTGTAGCCGCCTTGCACCATGCGCGTGCAGCCGCATTTGCCGAGAAGCCCTTTGACCGCGATCGTCACCTCGAGCTCGGGCGCGGCCTTCTTCGCATGAAGCGCGGCGAAAAGCCCGGCGCCGCCAGCGCCGAGGATGAGGATGTCCGTGTCGAAGCTTTGAAGCCGATCGGAATGGGTCCGCCCCGCTCACTCGCCCGCTCCGATCTTCTCGAGCACCGCCGCGCGGCGCGCCGCCACATCCTTCGCGACCGTCGCGAAGAGCGAGCCGCCATGCGAATCCATGCCGACCAGCAACGGGCCGAACCCTTTGATGCGGAAGCGCCAGAGGCTTTCCGGGTTGAGGTCATCCATGTCGACATCCTCGATCGCCTCGATCCAGGTGGTCTCGAGCGCGGCCGCCCCGCCCACGATGGCGAGATAGGCGCCCCCCATCTCGCGGAAGGCCTCGAGCGTGCGCTCGCCCATGCCGCCCTTGCCGATGATGAGGCGCACGCCTTCGCGCCGCATCAGCTCCTTGGTGAAGCGCTCCATGCGCATCGAGGTCGTGGTGCCGATGCACACCGGCTCATAGCCGGACGGGCATTCCGGGGTGACCTCGACCTTGCGCACATTGGGCGCTGTGTGGATCACGGCGTGTCCCTTGAGATCGAGCCGCGTCCGCCGGCCCCGATCGAACATATGGATGAGGGTCGCGTCCCGAATGCCGAAGAGCGTGCGCTCCAAGGTGACGGTGTCGCCGACCTTGAGCGCGCGCGCTTCCTTTTCGCCGATGGGCAGGGAGAGGGTGTGATGGGTCATGGAGCGCTCGCTCGTCATTCGTCGCCGGGCGGCCGCGGGAATGGGCCGCCGGCCTCAAGTCATGGCTTCGCCTCAGCCAAAGGCGATGCCGCCCGGCGTGATCGTCGCCGTGGCGCGCCGCGCCGAATGGCACTGAATGTTCACCGCGACGGGGTTCATGGTGATATGCGTCGCCGCCACCTCCACATGCACCGCGAAGGCCGTCGACCGGCCGCCGAGGCCTTGCGGGCCGATGCCGAGCTCGTTCACCGCTTCCGACAGCTCCGCCTCGATCTTCGCGCCTTCCGCATCGGAGCATTTGGTGCGCAACGGCCGCGTCGCGGCCTTCTTGGCGAGATGCATGCAAAGATCGGAGGTGCCGCCGATGCCGACGCCGACGATGGTGGGCGGGCAAACGCGTCCGCCGAGCTCGATCACCTTGTCGATGACGAAGCGCTTCACGGCCTTCACGCCATCGGCCGGGATGAGCATTTGCAGGAAGGAGCCGTTCTCGGACCCCGAGCCTTTCGGGATCATCTCGATCTCGACGGTCTCGTCGCGCTCGTCGAAATCGACATGGATGATCGGCACGCCCGGGCCGCATGAGGTCTGCTCATTCTTGCGCGTGATCGGATGCACGACGGAGGAACGCAGTGGATGCTCGCGCGTCGCGCGTTCGCAGCCGCGCCGGATAGCGTCCTTGAGGGCCACGCCGTCGAAGACCACATTCTTGCCGATGGTGACGTTGTAGATCGGGATGCCCGTGTCCTGGCACAAAAGATTGCGCGTGCGCTCGGCGACCGCGATATTCTCGACCATGGTGCCCAGAATAGCGCGGCCCGTTGCGTCGGTCTCGCGCCGCTGCAGCTCGGCGAAGCCCTCCTTCACGTCGCGCGGCAAAAGCTTTACGGCACGGATATAGAGCGTCTTGCAGACCTCCCCGATTTCATGCGGGTCGAGTTCCATCGCGATGTCCTCACCTCTCGTCGATGCCGTGACTCTCGATGAGGTCCGGCACGATCGAAAACGCCGGGCCTTTGCGGCCCCGGCATGAGCATGATCTAAGAGCAAGCGGCCGCCTTGTCACGCTTCTTCAGCCCGAAATGCGTTTCAAGGCAGGACGAGGAAGAGGCCCGAAAGGGCGATGAGCGCCGCGAGCGCCTTGCGGAAGCGCCGTTCGTCGAGCCTCCCATAGATGCGCCAGCCGAGCCACGCCCCGCAAGCCAGCGCCGGCAGGCTCGCGATGAGGAGCGCGAGCGTCGTGCGGTCGATGCCGGCACTGCCGAGGCTCATGAGCGTGAGCGCATGAGCGAAGAGAATGAAGGGTTGGTAGACGGCGCGCGCCACCTCCTTCGGCCAACCCCGCAACTGCGTCCAAAGCGTCGGCAGCACGCCGGAGTAGCCGGCAAGGCCGCCGAGCACGCCGCCAGTGAAACCGACCGCGGCGTCGACCGGCTTGCCGCCGAAGGCGAGGCGCGGCAGGCGCGGCGCCAGGAAGGCGTAAGTTCCGTAGGCGAGAAGAAAGGCGCCGAGCGCCGCCTTGATCGGCCCCGTCGGTGCGTGCGTCACGACAGCGGCGCCGAGCGGCACGCCGGCGAGCGCTCCGACGAGAAAGGGCCATAGTCGCGCCATCTCGACCTGGCGCCAGACCGGCACGAAAAGAACGATCTGGATGAGCGTGCTGCAAAGAACCACGAGCCCCGTCATGTGCGGCGGATCGAAGGCGTGCAGCCAGATCGCCGAGGCGACGAGCGCGAAGGCGAACCCCGAGCCGCCTGCCGCGAGCGCGCCGAGGAAGGCGCCGAGCCAGACCACGGCGAGACTCGCGAGCGTGAGGTTCAAGCCGCCTATCCGGCGTTGAGCAGGAAAAGAAGCCCGATCGCGACGGCGGCGGCGAAAGCTGCCGGAATGATCGCGGCGCTGCGCTCGCGCCAGGCGAGAAACTCGATGGCGAGCAGGCGAAGGCCGAGCGCGAGATGCAAGGCAAGCGCGGTGACAAGCCCCCATTCGGCCGTCTTGATGAAGGGGTTGCGCGTCAAGGCCAGAAAGGCGTCGAGCGCGTCCGCGCCTTGGAGCGAGGTCGCGAGCGCGAGAAAATGCATCGGCAGGAAGATCGCGAGCGCGACGCCGGAGAGCCGATGCAAGAGCGCCGCGACGAAGCCTCGCCTTTTGTGGCCTTGCGCCACCATCAGACGAGGCCGCGCCTCGCTCGATATCCGGGCGAGCCCGGCGGAAGCCGCTTCGCTCATGCCGAATACACCGCGAAAACCGCGCGCAGCCCGAGGCCGAGGAGCGCCAGCGCGAAAGCCCCCATGGCGAGATCGAGCGAGCGGCCGCGCCATCCCGACCATTCGGCGATGATGTTGCGGAGCCCGATCGGCGCATGGATCGCGGCGGCGATGACGAAGAGCGCGTAGAAACCGAAGAGCACGAGATTGTGATGGGTGCGCGAGAGAATGGCGCCTGCCGTGAGGCCTGCGTGCTCGGCCGCGATGATCATCGAAAGGTGCGCGACCACCAGGAAGGCGAGGATCGCCGCCGTCACCCGCTGGGCGAGAAAAACCGTCGCGCTCATCGCTCGCCGCCTTTGCGCCCAAGCGCGCCGCGCATTGCCATGCGCTTCAAGCCGGCGATCGCATAGGTCGGCTCGAGGCCTTTCGGGCAATAGCTCGTGCAGCTCATATGCGTGTGGCAGGATTGGCAGCCGTCGCGGCCGGAAACCGCGGCAAGCCGCACCTCCTGCCCCTCGTCGCGCACATCGTTGAGCAAGGTCCAGGCGCGGTTGAGCGCCGCAGGGCCGAGATAATCGGGGTTCCAGGCGACGACGTCGCAGGCCGAATAACAAACGCCGCAATTGATGCACTCGATGCCTTCATCCGCGGCTTGTCGTTCGGGAGATGCAGGCGGCACCTTGACGAAATCTTGCGGCGGCGTCTCGCCGGGCTCGAAAAAGCCCTTGGCGTCGCGCCATTTCTCGAAGAAGGGCGTCATCTCGACCGCGAGATCCTTGATGACCGGAAGGTTGCGCAGCGGCTCGAGCACGAGGCGCCCCTTGCGGTCGACGGCCTCGGTGACGCGCGTGCGGCAGGTCCAGCGCGGGCGTCCATTCACCGTCATGGCGCAAGAGCCGCACATGCCGACGCGGCAGGCGAAGCGATAACTCAGGCTCGCGTCTTGCACGCGCTGAATCTCGGTGACGACATCGAGGACGGTCTGGCTTTCGCGCCGCTCGACCGAGAATTCGTCGTAACGCTCGCCCTGCCCGCGCCGGATCGAGACCGCGAGACGCTCCCTGCTCATCCTGGCGCCTCAGCTTCCGGGAAGGTCGTGAATGTCGGAGAAGAACATATCCTTCCAGCTCGCGGGCTTGCCGGAGACGAGGCCGTTGCGCGCCATGAAATCGGCAAAGACCATGACCTTCTTCGGCGTTATCGTCCACTCGTTCTCGGGAAGCTTGATGATGCGCTCGACCTCGTCTGGCGCCATCTTCGAGTGCTCATCGGCGATCCAGATCGCGGCGGCCTCGGAGGGGCTCGATTTGATCACCTCCATCGCATCGCCGAGCGCGGCGAGCAGCGCCTTGATCACCAACGGGTTCTGGTCGTGGTAGCGCGTTGTCGTCCAGATGACGTTGAAGACATGGGGGCCGCCCAGCACCTCGTAGCTGTCGAGCACCTTGTGGACGCGCGCGTCCTTCAACTCGTCATATTGAAACGGCGCGGAGCCGAAATGCGCATCGACCTCGGATTTGCCGTTCATCATCGCGGCTTGCGCGTCCGGATGCCCCATCGAGACGGTCAAGGCGTCGAGCGCATTGGCCTTGCCTTCGCCGAGAACCTTCTCGGCCGCCATCTGCAAGACGATCGCCTGGATCGAGACCTTGACGGTGGGCAGGCCGATCTTATCCTTCGCGGAAAAGTCCTTGATGCTTTTCACATTCGCGTCAGTGGTGTTGAGATAGAGCGGCATCGAGTTCAAGGCGGCGACGCCCTTCACGCCGAGGTTGCCGCGCGTCTTGCCCCAGATGACGAGCATGGGGCCGACGCCGCCGGAAACGATGTCGAGCGTCCCTGAAATCAGCGCCTCGTTCATCGGCGCGCCGCCCGTGAACTGCAGCCATTCGGTCTTGAGGTCGAGGCCAAGCTTCTTGCCCTCGGCTTCGAGCAGGCCCTTCTTCTCGATGATGGTGAGCGGCAGGTAGGAGATGCCGAACTGCTTGGCGAGACGCACCGTCTTCGTTTCCGCGAATGCGGGGCGCGGCGCGAGCGCCGAGAACGCGGCGGCGCCGGCGGCCAAGGCAAGAAGCAAGCCTCGACGAAGGCCGGGGCGCCTCAGCAAAGCAAATACCCTCAAATCTTCCTCCTGGGCGCTCGGCGCGCACGTCCCGGCGCGCCGCTGAGCCGACGACGGCGCGGAAGCTATTCGCGCAGGGGGAGCCTGTCAAAGCCCCTTGGCCGGCGCCGGCCGACCGCGGCAATGACCGGGAAGGCACTCCCGCTTAGTCGTCCGTGCTCGGACACTTGGAGCGGGCATTCGCGCCTTCTTAGACCGAAGCGGCCCGCGCCAACTCGACGAGGTTGGCATCGCTCAAGGCCCGCTTGCCATCCTCGATCTCGTGGATCATGGCGACGAGGCCTTCGACCGCCGGGCAGGCAATGCCATGCGTCTTGCCGATCTCGGCGATGGGTGCGATCTGCACATCGACCTCGGTGCGCCGCTTGCGCACCGCAAGATCGCGCCAGACGCCCGAATGGGTCTTGGCGTTCGGCCGGTTGAAGGCGACCATCGCCGCAACGCTCCGCCTCGCATCATCTTCGCTCGCGCCCGGCCGAAACGCGTCGGGGTCATAGCCGTTGAAACCGAGCGGCTCGACGCCCTCGGCGAGCGCGACTTCGACCGCCTCCCCGGCGAGGCGGCGCCAGAGCGGCAGGAGTTCCTCGCGCGCCAGGCAATCGGCGATGCCGAGATTGCCGAGCGCCTGGGCGAAAAGCAGCGCGCCATAGCCGAGCTTGCCCCAGAGATAAGACCAGATGCGCGGCGTCGTGATCGCCTCGGGCTCGAAGACCTTCATCTCCTCATGCAACTTCGCCAAGCGAGGCGTCATCTTCCCGTCGATCTCGCCGAGCACCACCGCGCCGCGATTGGCGTAGATGATTTCCCCGGCTTTGAGCCAATCCGCGCCGAAATTCACGAAGGCGCCGACGGTTCGCTCGGGTCCCACGACGCGCGCGATGATCCTCTCGCAAAGCCCGTTCTGCAGCGAGAGCACATAGCCGTCCTCGGCGAGATGCGGCTTGAGCGCGAGGCATGCGGCCTCGGTGTGGTGCGCCTTGACGGAAAGAAAGATCCGCTTCCATTTACCCTCGACCTGCGCGGGCTCGAAGGCGGGCGCCACGACCGTGAAGGCGTCGACCGGGCCGGTGATCGCAAGGCCGCGTGCCGGATCGCGGATCGCCGCGACATGCTCGGGCACGATGTCGACGAAGCTCACGTCATGGCCGGCACGCTTGAGGTAAGCGCCGACGGTGCCGCCGATCGCGCCCGAGCCCCACACCAGAATATCCTTTTCCATCGCGGCCTTTCATCTCCCTTTGGTCACGGCTTCGCCCGCAGCATCGCCGAAGCGCGAGGCTCGCACAATCTCCCGACCGCCAGTGAAGGGAGAGCGTTTATCGATTCGACCTTGAGGGCTTTGCCGACGGGCGCGGCTTCCTCTACGATCCATGCTCGCGACGGCTCCTGATCGGGTCCGATCCGATCCGGAGTTCGTCATCTCGTCCCGTTGCGGGGACATCAATCTTGTCAAGAATGGGCTGGTGCAGTCGTGAATGGAGCGGAGAGCCTTGTACGGACGCTGGTCGCGGGCGGCGTGAACGTGTGTTTCAGCAATCCCGGCACGTCGGAAATGCATTTCGTCACCGCGCTCGACCGGGTCGAGGGGATGCGCTGCATCCTCGGCCTGTTCGAAGGGCGTAGTGACCGGGGCGGCCGACGGCTATGCGAGGATGACGGACAAGCCCGCTGCGACGCTGTTGCATCTCGGCCCCGGCCTCGCAAACGGCATGGCCAATCTGCACAACGCGCACAAGGCCTCGAGCGCGATCGTGAACATCGTCGGCGACCACGCCGTCTATCATCGCCGCTACGACGCGCCGCTCACCTCCGACATCGAATCGGCCGCCAAGACCGTGTCGTCCTGGGTGCGAACCTCGCCCGATGCCAAATCCGTCGCCGCTGACGGCGCCGCGGCCATCGCCGCTTCCCTTGCCGCGCCCGGCCAGGTCGCAACCTTGATCCTGCCGGCCGACACGGCGTGGAACGAGGGCTCCGGGGTCGCGCCCGTGCCGAGCGTCGAGCAACCGAAAGAGGTCGCGAAGGAGGCAATCGCCGAGGCCGCGCGCGTGTTGCGCTCGGGCGAGCCGACCGTGATCCTTCTCGGCGGGCGGGCGATGCGGCAAGGCGCGCTCGAGCTTGCCGGCAAGATCGCGACCAAGACGGGCGCGCGCCTCATCGCCGAGGGCTCCGTCGCCCGCACCGAGCGCGGCGCCGGCAGGGTGGCGGCAAGCCGCCTCCCCTACCCGGTCGATCAAGCGCTCGACATGCTCAAGGGCATGAAGCACCTCATCCTCGTCGGCGCGCGCACGCCCGTCGCCTTCTTCGCCTATCCGAACAAGCCGAGCCTGCTCGTCCCCAAGGAATGCCAATCCCATCTGCTGGCGAGCCGCGCCGAAGACATCGCGCAGGCGCTCGAATGGCTCGCCGACGAGCTCGGCGCGCGCGCCGAGAAAGCGCCGATCATCCCCTATGCGAAAGCGACGCTTGGCACGGGCGCCATCACACCCGAGACGCTTGGCCAATCCATCGGCGCGCTCCTCCCCGAAAACGCGATCGTCGCCGATGAATCGATCACGACCGGGCGAGGCTTCGCCAAGGCGACGCGGGCGAGCCATCCGCATGATTGGCTGCAGAACATGGGAGGCTCGATCGGGCTATGCATGCCGCTCTCGATCGGCGCCGCCGTCGCTTGCCCCGACCGCAAGGTCGTGTCGCTCGAATCGGACGGCAGCGGCATGTACACGCTTCAGGCGCTGTGGACGCAGGCGCGCGAGAATCTCGACATCGTGACGCTCGTCTTCGCGAACCGCACCTATGCGATTTTGCGCCATGAGCTCACCAATGTGGGGGCGCAAAATGTCGGCCGCAAAGCGCTCGACATGCTCGACATCGACAGGCCCGATCTCGATTGGGTGGCGATGGCGCGCGGCATGGGCGTGCCGGGCACGCGGGTGGAGACGATGGAGGCCTTCAACGCGAGCTTCGCCGAGGCCGTCTCGACGCGCGGCCCCTCGCTGATCGAGGTGGTGCTGTAATCGAAATCCGCAGACGCGCGCGCTTGCTGGTGCCGCTGCACGAGCGTTTCTACGCGACCAGCAGCAAGCCGCCCGTGGCAAAGAGTGCGAATCTCCAGACAAGATCCAGATTGAGCCAGGCGTTGCGAATGATGCCGACGCCGAGCCAATCGTAGACTGCCACGGCCACAACCGCCGTGGTGAGGATCATCGTCACGGCGTGAATGCCGACGCCCGCGAAGGCGGCCGCGACCGGCCCGTCGAAAGCCGCCGTCCCGGGCGCGGAAGGAAAGCAGAGCGGCATCAAGGCCGGCCACAGCATGAGGCCGGCGCCATGAGCGGTGGCCATCAGGAAAGACCAGAGGCCGAGCCCCCAAAGCCCGACCTGCATGCCGAAGCGCACCCGGTGATGATGGCCGTAGCGCCAATGATAGGCGGCCCAGGCCACCAGCAGGATGGCCGAGCCGGCGCGCACCAAGCCATGGGGAACGAAGTAATCGGTGGTGAGCAGCAGGCCCGCGACGAGGGCGATCGAAAGGGCATGACCGATCGCGATCGGAACCAGCGAGACGAGCACGACCGCGCGATTTTGCCGATGCAGCCCGAGCGCGACGGCAAACAACCACCCCATGGCCGGGTTGAGGCCATGAAAGGCCCCAAGTCCGGCAATGGCGAGCAAGGGCAAGGTCTCCGTCATCTGGGGCTAGTGGGCGAGCGGCGGGCGCGGCGCACCGGGCAAGGCGCACCGCTCCCCGGATCGCTCAGGGATAGCAATAGGAATCGGAGGAGCAATCGCCACCTTCCAGTCGCACCTGGTGCGGCCGATGCGGCTTCGGCCATTCCACGAAGAATTTCGGATCGAAGGCGATGCCGCCCTCGGGCCGCGCATCGAGCTTCACCATCCAGCCGTCGATGCCTTCGGGATAGAATTGCGGATCGATGGCGCCGTAGAGCGAATTGGTGAAGTAGACGCGACGGCCGTCGCGACTGATCTCGACCATCTGGGGCCCGCCGCTCAGCGCCCCGTTCCTGGCACCCGGATGCGTCGCCCGCGAGACGATACCGCCGATGCGGATCTTTCCGGTGAGCTTCGGGTTGAAGGGATCGGATACGTCGTATTGCTGCAGGTCGCCCGTGCCCCAGCAGGCCACGTAGAGAAAGCGATCATCCATCGACAGATCGATGTCGGTGACGAGCGGCGGCACCGCCTTGAACCCCTTGAGCATGGGCGGCAACTGCTCTTCGCTCGCGGGCTCTGCTGGAATCTCGATCACTTTTTTCACCGCCCATTTGTCGCCGTCGCGGTACCAGGTCCAGATCGAGGAGGAGAGGTTCTCGAGGCTGACCACGCAATTGACGAAGCCATAGGCCTTGGTCGGGTCGTGCGCCGGGCGGAGCTCGAAGACCAGCTGGTATTTGTCACCGAAGTCGATGGTCTGCAGGTGCTTGCGCTTGTGCAGGTCCCAGAAATGCAAGCGGCGCCCGTATTTCGCACCGAGCAGGATCTCGGGAACGAGGCCGTTCTCGAAAGTGTCGGGGGTGCCCCATTCGCTCGTGACCAGCGTGTCATGCCCGAGGTGCCACCACGCGTCATAGGCGAGGTACTGAGGCCCGCGGTCCATCTCCCATTGGCCACGCACGTCGAAGGTCTCGTGATCCATGAGGAAGATGCCGCCCGGCCCCTTGCCTTCGCGATTGCCGAGAGCCGCGACGTAGATTCCCTCGGGGCCGCAATGCACCGTGTGCGGCCTCGAATATCCGGCACGCTCGGCCAGTTCTGCGGGCTCGATCACCTTCACGATCTTTGGATGTTTCGCATCGGGCTTGGTGTCGAGGATGTGGATGCGCGAAGACCTCAACCCCGGAACGACGAGATAGCGCCGTTCGGCATGCGCGTGCGGAGCGTTCGGGCAGAGGCAGGACGAGCACGCGTTCCAGCCGAAATGGTGGAGCTCGTCACCGGCATTCGGCATCGCCGTGGTGCCGACAATCGTCGAATAGGTGCCGGAACGCGGATCAACGTCGACGACCGCAATGGCATCGGGCGTCTTTCGCTCCGGATCGAAGGCTGCGACGTAGGCTATCTTTTCGGGTGCGGCTTTCATCGCCATGCGTGGAGATGGATAGAAGCTCGGGTCGACAGTCCAAGTCGCCATGTCGCGTTCTCCTCTCGATGCGTGTCACGCCCCTTTATTGCTCGGGCCGACAAGCGTGCCCCGCTCGAGGAAAAATCGAAGGCGGGTTTGAAGCGGATTGGGGGTGTGCGGCTCAAATCATAACGGATGATACGAAAACCGCCGCATCATTTCTTTGAGCCGTGCGACCGCCCCGCGACGGCGGCGGCATGACCGGCTCCAATCCAAGGGTCGGCTTTTCTCCTTCGACGCGACACTCGCCGGGCGGCTGTCATCGGTGACAGCAGCCTCGGTTTGTGAGCCGATCGCGCCGCCCCTCTAGGTCGCGGCCACCCACACCAGCCTCTTGCCCGTCAGGACGCGGTTCGCCACGGGCATGGCCGTCTGGCCTTTTGCCGAAACCAAGACGGAGAATGGCGCCGCCGAGTCTTCGCTGCGCCGAGCGCGAAATTTTGCTGCTATTTCTTGCTCGGGTCGTCGGCCGGATCGACATAGGTGATCGCGAACGGGCCCTGCCCATGCACCTGGACGATCGTCGGGCTCGACGCCCAGGCGTAATGGTTCATTTTCGCGGGGGCTTCCGCGAACCCGCCCGCGGTCAGCATCATGCCTTTCTTGGGATCGAGCTTGTCACCCATCCCGATGTTGAACTTGCCCGAAATCACCGTCACGTATTCGGAGGTCGGGTGATTATGGGCGGGAATTTTGTAGCCCGCCGGCATTTTCAACCGGACGACGTAGAGATCGTCCTTGAAGGGGTCGCCGGAAACGACCGCGATTTTGGCGCCCGGCGGCAGGACATTCGGCGCGGGTCCCCATTTGATGTCCTTGGCGTTCATCGGCCCGGACGTGTCTTGCGCCGCAACTGGGGCGATGGCCGCAAACAAAAAAGGTAAAGCAAGAACGATGTTGCGCATGGTCGTCTCCCTGTAATTCATTACCTTTTCATAGACGGCGTCCACCCGGTCACCATCATCAGCGTCCACCCGGTCACCATCATCGAGCAAAATCAATTTCAAATCTAGCCATCAACTTCACGTACCAATTCTACTACTTATAGGGCGGGACCCGCCCTCTTGAACCTCCTCGACATGTACACCGGATCAAACCCCGAATGGGGCCTCTTGCGTCGGCTGCGCAGCGTAATGAGAATGCATATGCGCGAGACTGGGAGGCTCATTTGCGTGAACGCTATTTAGCTCTGCCGCTTCTAATCATTTGCGCGGGTCTTTTCTGTCTGTCTCCCGTCTCGCGCGCGTCGGCGCAAAGTCCGCCTGTGGCCTTTCCCTCCGACACGGAACTCAATGCGCTCTCGGCGGGGAATTGGAACGGGCTTCAACGCGCCTTTTAGAAACCGCGCGACGCCGCCACCTTCCTTCGCGGGCTTGATTGGCTGAAGGCAAAAATCTTCGCCGGTGATGGCGGGCTCCTGCTTTCGCTCATCTATGCGCGAGACCTCTGGCTTCTCGGCGAGAGTGCCAAGAAAGACGAGTTTCAGGGTACGGCGGTGCTGATCACGCTCTATGCTTACGAGCTCATCCAGATCGATGGCGCAAAATGCGAAGATCGGAGCGCGCCGGGTCATCGTCTCGACCAGCTCATCGCCGGTCGAGCGGACGCGCTCAGATACATGAAGTCGTTGCCTTCAGAGGTAAAGCAAAAGATCGTTGATGCGGCCATTACGCTCGAGAAACTCACCTCGCCAGGCCGCAAGGACGACGAGGTCATTTTGTCGTGGCGGATTGAAGGAGATCATCGCGGGGCTGCAGGCGGGAACGCGGCGTGAAGTGCCGACAGCGCCGGGCCAAATCGGAAAGACGATCGCGGTCGCTCCTCCTCGGGATTTTGCCCCGAAGTTCCTTTCGGTTGCCGCTTATAAGCCCTTAGAACAAAGCTCGTGCCGAGATACGGCAAAGCTTCGACAGGCTGCTCCAATGACCTTGTACAGGCCCCCTCTCGGCGAACGCTCCGGGGCGCCTATCTCTCGCCCCCATGCTCCCGGCACCATTCCGCCACCTCGCGATGCGTCGCGAACCAGCATTTGCCGCTGGCCTTCATGTATTTGATGAGCCGCTCGAGGAGGGCGACGCGGCTGCGGTGGCCGATGATGTGAGGGTGCATCGTCAGGAGGAAAAGCCCGCCTTCCGCGAGGGCGCCGTCGAATTCGGCGCGGAAAATCTCCTCGACCGCCGAGGGCGGGGTGTAGGGCCTCAACCCCGAGAAGCGCTCCATGTTGAAATAGACGGCGTCATCCTTGATCCATTCGGGCGGCAGCTCGACGATGCCGGTCGGCTCGCCGCCAGCGGTAAGCTCGTAAGGCTCGTCATCCGCCATCAGGCTCGAATCGTAGAGAAGCTTCATCTCGCGGATGATGCGCAAGGTGTTCACCGAGAAATCCCAGCTTGCGGTGCGCATGCCCACGGGATCGCGGCCGGCGAGCTTCGACAGCACCTCGGCGGCGCGGAAGCTCAAATCGCGCTCGGCCTTGTAAGGAAGCGTCGTGTTGCGCTCGTGGATCCAGGAATGGATGCCGATCTCATGGCCGTCGGCCGCGACGCCGCGCACCTCGTCCGGATGCAAGAGGGCCGAGACCGCCGGATAGAAGAAGGTCACCGGGATGGCTTCCCGTTGCATCAAGGCGCGCAGGCGCGGCACGCCCTGGCGATTGCCGTATTGGCCTTGGCTGATGCGCATCGGGCTCGGATCGGCATCACGCAGCGGGATCGTCTCGTGATCGGCATCGAAGGAGAGCGCGACCGCGCAGGGTGCCTCGTTCGGCCAGGCTTTCGGCCGCAAGGTTCGCCCGGCGCGCGCCCGCTCGACGATGCCGCGCCAAACGGGCTCTTTCCATTCCCAGGGCTCTCCCTTGGGGTGAGATTTCTTGTCGCTCTGCGATTTCTTGTCGCTCTGAATTTTCTTGTCGCTCATGGCGCATTCCCTTTTCTTGATCGAAGGCTCATTTCCCGCCGTCGACGCTCAGCACCTGCCCGTTGACGAAGCTCGCAAGCTCGGAAGCGAAAAAGATGACGGCGTTGGCGATATCCTGCGCCGAACCGAGGCGCTTCAAGGCGATGCGCTCGACGAGCGCCTTCTGCCCTTCGGCCCCATAACCCTCCCATTGCTTCTCCGTCGCCGGGTTCGAGCGCACGAAGCCCGGCGCCACGCTGTTCACCGTTATGCCGAAGGGCCCGAGCTCATGGGCGAGCTGACGCGTCAATCCGACGAGCGCGTGCTTCGCGGAGCAATAGGCCTGGATGCCCGTGAGCGACGCCTGCAAGCCCGCGCCCGAGCTGATGTTGATGATCCGGCCTTGCTTCGCCTTCTTCATTTCGGGCGCCGCGGCGCGCGACAAGGCGAAGGCGGCGCCGAGATTGATGGCGATGATCTTGTCCCAATCGGCGTCCGAGACTTCCTCGAGCGGCTTTGGGCCCTGTCCGGCGACACCGCCCGCGTTGTTGACGAGAATGTCGACGGCCCCGCCGGCTTTTTTCTCGACCTCCTTGATCCACGCGGCCGCGGCGGCGCGGTCCGTGAGGTCGACACGTTTCGTGGCGACGCCGGCTTTCGCCATCGCCGCGAGCTCCTTCTCGAGGATGTCGCAACCATGAACGCTTGCGCCCAGCGACGCGAAGCTTTCCGCGATGGCACGGCCGAAGCCGAGGGCCGCCCCGCTCACCACGACCGTCTTGCCCTTGAAGCTCAAGTTCATCTTAGCTCTCTCCCTCGCCTCGCGGTGATGCGAGGCCTTCCCGCGCGGCGACGCACCATTTGGTTGCGGTCACCCGCGCCCTTTCTTCCATCACGCCGCGGCGCCGATGATAACGCCGCGACGCATAGCGAGCATAGCAAGGATCGCTCGAACGTCGCCTGCAAAAACCGAAGCCCGGTCCTGCGTCCGCGCGCCGTCACGCCGGCGAAATTCGTGATAGGCTGAAGCGATGCGGCTTTGCCAAAAGAAGGTCCTTTGTAGAAGCTTCTTGAACCGAAGGAGCCTCGCACCGCCGATCTTCACCGGCGAGGGAAGAGGCGCTCTTAAGCGCGCAAAGGCCGCCGCCCAGGGGAGGAAATCATGAGTGAGACCGCCGCCACCCGTCGCCTTTCCAAATGGCTTTCCGTGTTCGGGCAAGCGCTCAAGCGGGGCGACGCCGAGAGCGCCGCCTTGATGTTCGCCAAGGAGAGCTATTGGCGTGACCTTCTGGCCTTCACCTGGAACATCAAGACGGCCGAAGGGCGCGACGCCATCGCGGCGATGCTCGAAACGACGCTCGCGAGCGCGCGCCCTGAGAATTGGCGCCTCGACGGCGAGGCGAGCGAAGCGGGTGGCGTCACCGAGGGCTGGTTCACTTTCGAGACGCACGTCGCTCGTGGCCACGGCCATCTGCGGCTGAAGGGCGATAAATGCTGGACCTTGCTCACGGCGATGACCGAGCTCAAAGGGCATGAGGAGAAATCCGGCCTCACGCGCGAAAAAGGCGTCGAGCATGGCAGCGTGAAGGCGCGGCGCACCTGGCTCGACCGCAAAACGGCCGAGGAGGCAGAGCTCGGCCACAAGCGCCAGCCCTATTGCCTGATCGTGGGCGGCGGCCAGGCGGGCATCGGGCTTGGAGCAAGGCTCAAGCGCCTCGGCGTTCCGACCCTCATCATCGACAAGCACGAGCGGCCGGGCGACCAATGGCGCAAGCGCTACAAATCGCTCTGCCTGCATGACCCGGTCTGGTACGACCACATGCCCTATCTGCCGTTTCCGGAACATTGGCCGGTGTTCTCGCCCAAGGACAAGATCGGCGATTGGCTCGAGATGTACACGAAGGTCATGGAGCTCAATTATTGGCCCTCGACCGAATGCAAAAGCGCCTCGTACGACGAAAAACGCCGAGAATGGACCGTGAAGGTCAAGCGCGGCACAAAGACGATCACGCTCAAGCCGAAGCAGCTCATCCTCGCGACCGGCATGTCGGGCGTGCCTAACCTTCCGAAGTTTCCCGGCGTCCGGCGCTTCAAGGGCGTGCAGCACCATTCGAGCCGACATCCGGGCGGGGAAGCCTACAAAGGCAAGAAATGCGTCGTCATCGGCTCCAATAATTCGGCGCACGACATCTGCGCCGATCTCGTCGAGCATGGCGCCGATGTGACGATGGTCCAGCGCTCCTCGACCCATGTGGCGCGTTCCGACACGCTCATGGAGCTCGGCCTCGGCGCGCTTTATTCGGAGGCCGCCGTGAAGGCCGGCATCACGACGGAAAAGGCGGACATGATCTTCGCCTCGATTCCATACGCGCTGCTCGCTGGTTTCCAGGTCCCCGTCTACAAGGAGATCGCCAAGCGCGATGCGAAATTCTATCAGAGGCTCGAGAAGGCGGGCTTCATACATGATTGGGGCGATGACGACTCCGGCCTCTTCATGAAATATCTGCGGCGCGGCTCGGGATATTACATCGATGTCGGCGCCTCCGATCTGATCGCCGACCGCAAGATCAAATTGAAGAGCGGCGTCGACGTGACCGAGATCACCGCGAAAGGGGTGCGGTTGAGCGACGGCACCGAGCTTGCGGCGGACCTCATCGTCTATGCCACCGGCTATGGCTCCATGAACGGCTGGGCCACGAAGCTCATCTCCCCTGAAGTCGGGGAAAAGGTCGGCAAATGCTGGGGCCTCGGCTCGAGCACCAAGAAGGATCCGGGGCCTTGGGAGGGCGAGCTTCGTAACATGTGGAAGCCGACACGCCAGGAGGCGCTCTGGTTCCATGGCGGCAATCTGCACCAGTCGCGCCACTACTCGAAATATCTCGCGTTGCAGATGAAGGCGCGGCTCGAGAATGTGCCAACGCCCGTCTACGGCCTTGCCGAGGTTCACCACGTAGGATGAGCGGAGTTCGGGCGTGAGCCGATCGGGTTTGGCGCCCCGATCGCGCGCCTTTTCTCGCCGGGCCGGGACGAAACGTCTCGAATGAGGCGTTCGGTCCGCGCCGCGAAAATTTCCCGCGCCAACCCGGGACGACAAGGCCAATCTCCATCGCGCTCGGCCGCGAATCCTCCCGGTTCGAGGCCCGCGCGGCGAGCGCAGAACCCTCACCTCACCGGAACGTTATTGGACGCGCCTGAAACTCGCCGCGATCACAATCGTAAGAGTTCTCATCATGAGAACCTTGTCCGGAGACGAGGATGCTTGCCCGCGAAATGACGCCCCCCGCCGTCGCCGCGCCTGAAACGCGAAGCCTTACCCGGGATCCGCCGGTCGGAGCGCGCTGGTTTCGCCGGCACTCAGGGCTTGTGCGCGCCGCCCATTGGGTGAATGCCCTGTGCTTCATCTTCTTGCTGATGAGCGGCTTGCAAATCTTCAATGCACATCCGGCGCTCTATATCGGGGCGCAGTCCGATTTCGAGCATCCTACGATTTCGATCTCGGCGAAGCGCGCCGAGCACGGCATCAAGGGCGAGACGATGCTCTTCGGCCACGCCTTCGACACCACGGGCGTCCTCGGCGTCTCCACCACGGATGGCCAAGTTTCGCCGCGCGCCTTTCCGAGCTGGAGCACCATCCCGAGCTATCAAGATCTCGCGACTGGCAGGAGGTGGCATTTCTTCTTCGCCTGGCTCCTCGTGGCAAACGGCCTTGCCTATTTGATCTTCGGCTTGGCGAGCCGCCATTTCCGGCGCGACTTTCTGCCGAGCCTCGCGGAGCTTCGCCATATCGGCGCCGACATCCTCGATCATCTGCGCCTTCGCTTCCCGCGCGGGGAAGCCGCGAAGCGCTACAATGTGCTCCAACAGCTCGCCTATCTCGCGGTGGTGTTCGTGCTGTTTCCGCTCATCGTGCTGACGGGCCTCACAATGTCGCCGGGCATCGACACCGCAGTGCCGCAGCTTCTTTCCCTCTTCGGCGGGCGCCAAACGGCGCGCCTCATCCATTTTCTTGCCGCGTCGGGGCTCGTCATCTTCGTCATCGTGCATCTTGCGATGGTGCTCGTCTCCGGCGTTTGGAACAACATCCGCTCGATGATCACGGGCTGGTACGATCTTGGGGAGCAGCCTCGATGAAAATGCATGCCCCCGGCAGCGCGGGCAAATTGCCGCATCGGCGAGGCATCCTCGCCGCGGCCCTGTCGCTCGGCGGGCTCGCGCTCGCGGGTTGCGACCGCTTGTCGAATGAGCCGCATGCGCGCTCGTTCCTTGGAGCGGCGAACGCGCTCACCTACCGGGTGCAGCGCTTTCTCCTCGGCGCTCACCGTCTCGCGCCCGAATATGGCGAGGCCGACATCTCGCCCGTCTTTCGCGCCAATGGCTCGACCGACCCGCAGGACGATGAATATCTCGATCTCGCGGACAATGATTTCGCCGATTGGCGGCTCAAGGTCGACGGCCTTGTCGATCGGGAGCTTTCGCTCTCGCTCGACGATTTGCGCGCGCTTCCCTCTCGCACGCAGATCACGCGCCATGACTGCGTCGAGGGCTGGAGCTGCATCGGCAAATGGAGGGGCGTGCCGCTCGCCGAAATCCTGTCGCGCGCCGGCGTCAAGCCGCAAGCGCACTATGTCGTGTTCCACTGCGCCGATACCTTGAATGACGGCAGCTTGAGCGATGATCCAGAATCGATCCGCTATTACGAGAGCATCGACCTTGCCGACGCCGCCCATCCGCAGACGATCCTCGCCTATGAGATGAACGGCAAGAAGCTCGACATCGCCCATGGCGCGCCGCTGCGCCTCCGCCTCGAGCGCCAGCTCGGCTACAAGATGGCGAAATACGTCACGCGCGTCGAGCTCGTGCGCAGCTTCGCCGGGCTGCACGGCGGCAAGGGCGGCTATTGGGAAGATCGCGGCTACGAATGGTATGCCGGGATTTGAGGCGACTCTTAGGCGACTCTCTTTTTCGGTGACAGCTTACCAATTCCCCATTTTCTGCTCCTTCGATTTTCCCCTGCTTCGTGCACGCTCCGATCGGCTGCGGCTGCCCGTCGAAAATGGGGCAAAAGTAACATGTCACCGTTTTAGAGAGCGCGACCGATCCGCCGAGACGATCCGCCCTTGTGCGCGGGCGCAAGCCGGTTATCCTGCCGCCCAATCAACCATCCACCTTTCAAGCCTTTCAGGTTTCCATGAACCCCAATCTCATCTTGCGCGGCGGGCGCGTCATCGATCCGTCGCAGAAAATCGACGCCGTGATGGATGTCGCCTTCGCGGACGGCAAGGTCGCCGCCGTGGGCGCCAATCTCGAGGCGAATGCGGGCACCGAGGTTCGGGATGTCTCCGGCCATGTCGTCACGCCGGGCCTCATCGACCTGCACACCCACGTGTATTGGGGCGGCACCTCGCTCGGCATCGACGCCGAGGAATTCTGCCGCACCTCGGGCGTCACCACGGCGGTCGACACCGGCAGCGCGGGCCCCGGCAATTTCCACGGCTTCCGCAAGCATGTGATCGAGCGCTCGCAGGTGCGCATCCTCGCCTATCTGCATGTCTCCTTCGCCGGCATCTATGCCTTCTCGAACAAGATCATGGTGGGAGAGAGCGAGGAGATCCGCCTCATGGCGCCGCTCGAGGCGGTCGAGGTGGCGGAGAAAAACCGCGACGTCATCGTCGGCATCAAGGTGCGCGTGGGACTACACGCCTCGGGCACGCAAGGCGAACACGCGCTCGATATCGCGCTTCAGGTCGCGGAAGAAACCGGCATGCCGCTCATGGCCCATATCGACCATCCGCCGCCGAGCTACGAGCATGTCATCTCGCGCCTGCGCCCGGGTGACGTGCTCACCCATGCGTTCCGCCCCTTCCCAAACTCCCCAGCGACCGCGCAAGGGACCGTGAAGCCAGACGTGATCGCGGCGAGGAAGCGCGGCGTGCTTTTCGACATCGGCCACGGCAAGGGCTCCTTCGCCTTCAAGACGGCGCGCGCCATGCTGGCGAACGGCTTCGAGCCCGACACCATCTCGTCGGATGTGCATACGCTGTGCATCAACGGCCCCGCCTTCGACCAGGTGACGACGCTGTCGAAATTTCTGTGCCTCGGCATGCCGCTCGATCGCGTCATCGCGGCCTCGACCGTGAACGCGGCGATGGCGCTGAAGCGCCCCGAGCTCGGCTCGCTCAAGGCGGGCTCCGTCGGCGATGCGACCGTGCTCGCGATCAAGGAAGGCAAGTTCGACTATGAGGACGTCACCGGCGAGCATTTGACGGGCGATCGGCGCATCCTCTCGCAAGGCGTCGTCATCGCCGGCAAATGGTGGCATCCCAAACGCGGCAACAAGTTCAGGAGGATCGACGCATGAGCGCGGAAGACAAATTGAAGGCGATGGGGCTCACCCTGCCGGCGACGCCGAAGCCGTTGGCGAATTACGTCTCGTATAAAAGGGTCGGCGATCTCGCTTTCCTCTCCGGGCAGGGCCCGCGCTATCCCGACGGCAGCTTCGCCAAGGGCAAGGTCGGCCGCGACGTGACGGTCGAGCAAGCCTATGAGCATGCCAAGCTCGTCGGCCTTGGCCTTTTGTCAGCCGCCAAGGCCGCGGCCGGCTCGCTCGACAAGGTCGAGATGGTGAAGATGCTCGGCATGGTGAACGCCGTGCCGGAATTCACGCAACAACCGCAAGTGATCAACGGCTGCTCGGATCTCTTCGTCGCCGTGCTCGGCGACAACGGACGTCATGCACGCTCGGCGGTCGGCATGGGCTCGCTGCCCGAAAACATCACGGTCGAGATCGAGGTGGTGATCCGCGTGCTTCCCTGAGGCGAAGCGTCTCACCTCATGAGAGGCGCGAAGTCTGCCGGCACGTCTCAGGCTCCGATCTCGAGCTCGAACACCGCCACGATATGACGCGGCAGCCGGCGCGGCGCGATGAGCACCGCATCGGCGCGCAAATCGCAGGTTGCGGCCCAGGGGTTGCGCGTGAGCCAGTGAGCGGCGGCGCGGCTGAAGACGCGGCGCTTGCCGGATCCGATGGCCTCGAGCGCCGCCTCGAACGCGTCGCGCGCCTTCACCTCGACGAAGACGACCGCGCGGCCGCGCCGCATGATGAGGTCGATCTCGCCGCCCTTCCCGCCGAAGCGGCGCGCCAGCGGCCGATAACCCTTGAGCATGAGAAAGACGAGCGCCAGGGTCTCGGCGCGAAAGCCGCGCTTCAAGGCGCGCCGACGGCGCGCCAAAGGCGCGTCCTCGCCCTTCACGTCGAAGCCGAGCCGTTCACCGCTCGCGCCCTCGCGTGAGCTCGAGCGCGCGGGCGTAGACCTCGCGGCGCGGCAAGCCGGTGTCGGCCGCGACGCGCCCCACGGCTTCCTTGAGCGAGTGCCCCTCGAGCGCCCTCACGAGCCGCTCTTCGAGATTTTCCATCGCTTTTATCGGCCTTCCGGATTCGCTGGAGCCGCCGATCACCATCACGACCTCTCCCTTGGGAGGGGGCTCTCGCGCATAGGCTTGTGCAAGCTCGGCGAGCGACCCGCGCCTCACCTCCTCGAAGAGCTTGGTGAGCTCACGCGTCACGGCGGCCTGGCGCTCGCCGAGCACCGCCGCCGCATCTTCGAGCGTAGCCGCAAGGCGGCGCGGTGATTCGAAGATGACCAGCGTGCCCGGAATGCTCGCCAATTGCGCGAGGCGTCCGCGTCGCGCAACCTCCTTCTGCGGCAGGAATCCCTCGAAGAAGAAGCGGTCGGTCGGCAGCCCCGCGACCATCAGCGCGGCGAGCACCGAGGACGGGCCCGGCAGGCCCGTCACCGCGACGCCCTCGGCCAGCGCCGCCTCGACGAGCTTGAATCCGGGATCCGAGATGAGCGGCGTTCCGGCGTCCGACACGAGGGCGATTTTCGCCCCTTGCTTGAGCCTTGCGAGGATCGCGGGGCGGACGCGTGCCGCGTTGTGCTCGTGATACGCTTCGAGTGGGGTCGAGAGGCCATAATGGCTGAAAAGGCGCCGCGTCACCCGAGTATCCTCGGCAAGGACGATATCGGCACCCGCAAGCGCCGCGACGGCCCGCAGGGTCACGTCGCCGAGATTGCCGATGGGCGTCGCAACGATGTGAAGCCCAGGCCCGAGCGTCGCCGGCCGAAGGCTCGGCAAGCGAAGGCTCGGCAAGACAAGCGCCGAAGCGCCCGAAAAGCCGGTTTCAGATTGATTTGTTTCCGGAGGATCCCGTCCCGACAAGGTCAGCTCCCCATTCCGCGGCCCTTGCATAAGGCTTTTTGGGGGCGATCGGTAGCGAGCCGCGAGAATCGGCCGCCCAACCTCCTCGCCCCGACACAATATGGCCATCGAAGGATTGATGTTGCGCCCGTCCCGCCGGCGTGCCTAAGAATTTCGTTAAAAGGGCGTAAGGAGAAATGTGGTGAGGTGACGGCATGTTGCGCTATCAGCGGGCGGGGAACAAATTTGTCATGGGCTTTTCGATGAAAAACACCTCGCCGACTGGACCTGCCAGCGCCTTTCGACCGAACTTTCCTCGCATCGGTCGCCGGCCGGCGCTTGCGGGCGCCGTGGCTTGCCTTCTCGCGGCGTGCTCGGGTGCGGGGCTTCCGGGCTTCGAGCAGACGCCGGCGGTTCCCTCCGTGGGCAATCAGGGAGGCGTCAAAATCGCGCTCATCTTGCCGCTCAGCGCCGGCGGACAAACGGCGGTCGCGGCGAATTCGCTCAAGAACGCCGGCGAGCTCGCCATCGCCGAGGCCAATTCCCCCAATGTACAGCTCATCGTCAAGGATGACAAAGGGACTTCCGATGGCGCCACGGCTGCCGCCCAGGAAGCGATCAACGAAGGCGCCGAGCTCATCGTCGGCCCCTTGATCGCGGCCAATGTCCAGGCGGCGGCCGCCGTCGCCCGGCCGGCCGGACGGCCAATGATCGCTTTTTCCTCCGACGCCAGCGTCGCTTCGCGCGGCGTCTATTTGTTGAGCTTCATGCCGGGCACGGATGTCCAGCGCGTCGTCAGCTACGCGGCGGCGCAGGGCAAGCACTCGTTCGCGGCGATCGTCCCCGACACCGCCTATGGCCAGGTCACGAGCGGAGCATTCCAGGAAGCGGTGACGCGGGCGGGCGGGCGCGTCGTGGCGCTCGAGCATTACGGTCCCGATCACAACCAGGCGGTCGATACCGTGAAGCGCCTCGCGCCGACCTTGCAAGAGGCGGAGGCGCTGTTCATTCCCGACGGCGCGGACACGCTCCCGGCGATCCTCGAGGCCCTTGTCACGGGCGGGGTCGATTTGAAGCGGCTCAAGCTCATCGGCACGGGGGTCTGGAACGATCCGAAGCTGTTTCGCTTGCCGCAATTGCAAGGCGCCTGGTTCCCGGCGCCAGAGCCTTCCGGTTTCGCCGCCTTCGCGCAACGCTATCGCGCCCGCTACAACACCGAACCCTCGCGCATCGCCTCGCTTTCCTACGACGCGCTGTCGCTTGCGGCAGCGCTCGTGCGCACGCAAGGGTCGCAGCGCTTCTCTGAAACCGTGCTCACGAACCCCTCGGGCTTCGCGGGCGCGGACGGGCTCTTCCGCTTCCACCCCGACGGCGCAAGCGATCGCGGCCTCGCGGTGCTCGAAATACGCAATGGCTCGGCGGTCACGGTGAGCCCGGCCCCGAAATCCTTCGCGGGGAGTTGAGCGCGCGCCTAAGGATTTGAGGTTTTCGCGCATGGCGGCACGTGGCCTCGAGACGCTCAGGCTCCGGAGAGATCGATAGGTCATGATTCGCGCGCTCCTTCGCGGTCTCGGCTATCTCTGCCTGGCGCTCGGCTTCATTGCTTTCGTTGACGATGGAGCGCGCTACGTCGCTAACAACGAATGGTCTTTTCTCGCGATCGGCCCGGCGGTCGACGCCGTGCTGCCGCGCGCCTATGCGGGCTGGGAAGCGGCCGCCAAGCTCAAGCTTCCGGGCTTCCTTTGGGACCCGCTATTGGCCCGAGCGCTCGCCCTTCCGTTCTTCGTGGCCGCAGCGGTGCTCGGGGTCCTGCTTCTGCTTCTCGGCCGCAAGCGCAAGCCGCCGATCGGTTACTCCAATCGCGATTGAAGTAGAGAGCGAATGGCGAAATAGCGAGTAGTTACCCTCTCTTCACTACTCGCTACTCGCTACTGACGACCCCCCAGCGGATTTCCCGCTCGCCATGGGCCGCGAGCCAGGCATTGGCGCGTGAGAACGGCCTCGAACCGAAGAACCCGCGATGCGCCGAGAGCGGCGAGGGATGCTCGCTCGCGAGCACGAGGTGGCGCGTCTTGTCGATCAGCGGCGCGAAACTTTGCGCCTTGAGCCCCCATAGCAAGAACGCCACGCGACGCCGCTCGCGCGCCACCGCGAGGATCGCCTCTCGCGTCATTTCGCGCCAAGGCCAATTCACATGCGCCCCGGCATTGCGCGCCTCGACGGTGAGCGCGGTGTTCAAGAGCAACACGCCCTCCCCGGTCCATGGGGTAAGATCGCCCATAACCGGCGGATCCGCGCCGCGAAGGCCGAGGTCCGCGCGAAGCTCCTTGAGGATATTCCGCAAGCTCGCCGGCAAAGGCTTGACGCCGGCCCGCACCGAGAAGGCGAGGCCATGGGCGTGGCCGGGCGTCGGGTAAGGGTCCTGCCCGAGGATCACGGCCCGCACCTCCTCCAAAGGCGTGAGGCAAAACGCCTTGAAGACGTCCTCGGGCGCGGGCAGCACGGCTTCCCCCGCGCTATTTTCCGCGTCCGCGAGCGCCACCGCCGCGGCGGCGGCCGACACGAGCCTCGGCTGGCGCAGCCAGCCGTTGGCTCTCGGATCGCGAAGGAAATGCTCGAAGCCCTGCCGGTAGCTTGCGGGGTCTTGGCTCACAGCGCGGTGATGCGGCCTTGCGTGCGCAGCTCGACGGTGCCGAGCCGCTTCACATAGACCATCACCTCATTGGCGAGGAGCTTGCCGTCCGTGCCGCCGATGAGCACCTTGCCCTTCCCGAGCGCGGCGTAGCCGTCGCCGCCCTTCACCATGAAGTCGTTGCTCCCGACCTTGTAGCGCGCGAGCTTTTCGAGAGGCTTGCCGTCGATGCTCACGGAGGCGACGCGCGAGCCCGCCGGCTTGCGCGGGTCATAGGTGACGGCCATGCCCGACACTTGCGGGAACCGCCCCTGCCGGTTCTCGACTTGCGAGAGGCCGTTCTCGAGCGCGGCGATGATGTCGGCGCCCGTGATCTCGACGAGCGCAGTCGAATTGCCGAAGGGAAGCTCGGTGAGCACATCGCGGCGCGTGATGGCGCCGCCCGCCGGATAGAGCTTGTTCGCCCTGATGCCACCGCCGTTGGTGATCGCCACATCGGCGCCGGTCGAGGCGCGGATCGCATCGGCGATGAGGTCGCCCATATTGGTTTCCTCGGCGCGCACGCTCGCCGTGCGACTGTCGAGCTCGACGGCCGTTTTGCCGATCTCGACATCGAGCTGTTGGGCAAGCTCCGCCTCATAGCGCTTGACGATCGCGAGCGCCGTCGGGTCCGGCGCCGCCTCCGCCGAATCCGTCGGACGAAAATGCGGGCGCCAGCTCACCACCCGCCTGCCGTCCTGCGTCACGACCATGGCCTCGAAATCGGCCGAGGTGACGAATTGGCCTTCCTCGCCGCTCTCGACCATCACGGCCTTGCCGTCATATTCGATGCGCAGATCATGGTCATGCCCGGTGAGCAGCACATCGACGAGCCCGGAACGGGCGATCTCGTAATCCATGTCGATCGGCGTATGGGTGCAGGCGACGATGAAATCCGCCCCCTCGGCGCGCAACGCCTTCACCTGCGCGGCGAGCGTGTCCATCTCCGGCGCGAAGGCGAGGCTGTTCTCGGCCGAGATCTTCTTGGTCGCCGCGAGCGCGAGCCCGACGACGCCGACCTTGAGGCCGGAGAGGTCGAAAATGGCACGGTCTTGATGCTTTGGCAGCAGCGCGCCTTGCCCGTCGCGCAGATTGGCCGCGAAGATCGGGAAATTCGCCTCTCCCATGCGCTTGAGGTAGACGGCCTCGCCGAAATCGAATTCATGATTGCCGGGCACGAAGACGTCGGGCTTCGAGACGTTTAAAAGCTCGATGATATGCGCGCCCTGATCGAAGCCGCTCATCAGGCTCGGCGAAAGCGTGTCGCCGGCGTGGAAGACGAGCACATTTTTCGAGCGCGCCCGCTCGGAAGCGACAATGCCGGCAAGCCGCGCGAAGCCGCCGCGCCCCTTATCCTCGCCCATCTTGTAGATGTCGTTCACGAGCACGAGGGTGAACTTCACCGTGTCGGCCGCGAAGGCGCCGCGCCCGAAGAGAGCCTGCACACCCGTCGCCGCGAAAGTGGTGGTCAAAAGCCTGCGGGTGATCGCAACCATATCGCCTCTCCGAAACGCCTCGCCCGGCGGCGAGGCTCGCATCGAAGCGAAGTTTATGCGCCGAGGGTCGCACAACGACAAGAGCACGATGATGATCGTGTTCGGGGATTCTCGACGGCGCCTGAGACAATCTGCGCGATCGGGACAAAAGACGATTTGTCACTGCGGCCGGGTCAGCCTAATGCCAATGCATGCGACGCGATACGCAATCCACGAATATCGGCAATGAGCCGGATTTACGTCCTGCGGCTCAATCGAGCCGCATCGGCGTGCTCCTCGTCAACCTCGGCACGCCGGAGGCGACCGACTATTGGTCGATGCGCCGCTATCTCAAGGAGTTCCTTTCCGATCGGCGCGTGATCGAGACCCCGCGCTGGCTTTGGTGGCCGCTCCTCAATTTCATCATCCTGACGAAAAGGCCTGGACCCAAGGGCCGCGACTACGCCTCGATCTGGAATGAGGAACGCAATGAGGGGCCGCTCAAGACGATCACCCGCTCGCAGGCGGAGAGGTTGAAAGTGCGCCTCGGCGGCGAGGGCGAGCGCATCATCGTTGATTGGGCGATGCGCTACGGCAACCCCTCGACGCAGGAGCGGATCGAGGCGCTGGCGCGGGAAGGCTGCGACCGCCTGCTCCTCGTGCCGCTCTATCCGCAATATTGCGCGGCGACGACGGCGACCGCTTGCGACAAGGCCTTCGAGGTTTTGCGCAAGATGCGCCGCCAGCCGGTCTTGCGCGTCACGCCGCCCTGGCATGACGACCCCCTCTACATCGGGGCGCTCGCGGCCTCGGTCCGCGCCCATCTCAAGGGCCTCGACTTCGAGCCGGATAGGCTCATCGCATCCTTTCATGGCATTCCACTCGATTACTTCGAGAAGGGCGATCCTTATCCCGATCTCTGCCGCGAGACCGGCCGGCTGTTGCGCGCGGCTTTGTCCTTGCCGCGGGAGAAATTCGAATTGACCTTCCAGTCCCGCTTCGGGCGCGCCGAATGGGTGAAGCCCTATACGATCGATACGATGCGCGAGCTGCCGGGACGCGGCGTGAAAAGCGTTGCCATCATCGCGCCGGGCTTCACCGCCGATTGCCTCGAGACGCTGGAAGAGCTTGCCGTGGAAAATCGCTCGGCCTTCCTGCAAGCCGGCGGCGAGCGCTTTACCTATATTCCCTGCCTGAACGACAGCGAGGCGGGAATGGGCGTGATCGAGGCGGTGGTGCGGCGCGAGCTCAAGGGTTGGCTTTGAGCGGGCAGCGCCGGCGCGGCAAGAGCAAGGTTTTCTGGCCGCCGTTTCGCGGGTCGCGCAAGCATCGCGCCTCCCGGACATCCTGGGGACGCGTCGCCCTCCTCTTTCTCATCGGCGTCACCGTTTCGCTGCAGATCGGCAAGGTGCCCGGGGAACTCCCGGCGATCGAAACCGAGCTCGGGCTCACCCTCTTCGACATCGGCTTGATCGTGTCGATCTTCAGCCTCATCGCCGCGATCGGCGGCATCTTCATCGGCGCGCTCTCGGATCGTTTCGGCAGCTTGCGCCTCGCGGTCGCGGGGTTGGCGCTCGGCGGGGCCGCGAGCTTTGCGGGCTCCTTCGCGACGAGCGCCTTTCCGCTGCTCGCGAGCCGCGTGATCGAGGGTTTGGGCTTCATCCTCGCGACCACCTCGACGCCGGCACTCATCGCCAATGAGACGAGCCCGTCCGATCGCGGCAAGGCGCTTGGCCTCTGGGGCATGTACATGCCGGCCGGGACGAGCACGATGATGCTCATCGCCGCGTTGCTTGCCGGCGCCTGGAGCTGGCGCCAGCTTTGGCAAGCAACGGCCCTTCTCAACCTCGCTTACGCGACCGTGGTCTGGCTCGCCTTTCGCGGGCGCGTCGCGGCAACGGCGGCGTTATGGCCGGCGAAGCCAAAGCCGATGCGCTTCAGGGACAGGCTGATCACGGCCTTGAGGCCGGGTCCGTTGCTCCTCGCAGGCTGCTTCCTGACCTATGCCGGTAATTTCCTCGCGCTCATCGGCTTCCTGCCCTTGATGCTGACGAGGAGCGGAGAGGCTTCCGCGAGCTCGGCCGGATTGCTCACGGCCTTCATCGTCGCGGCCAACATGATCGGCAACGCCGCCTCCGGCTTCATCGCCGAGAAGAGCCGCTTGTCGCGTCCGCGCATCATCGCGATCGTCGCCGCGATCATGGGTGTCGCGGCGGCCGGCGTTTTCATCGAGACGCTGCCTTTTACATTGCGCTACGTCCTCGCCCTCGTCTTCGCCATCGTTGGCGGCGTCATTCCCGGCACCTGCTTCGGCGCTGTCGAAAGCTTCGCTACGAGCCCCGCCAAGTCCGGCCCGATTTTCGGCGGCCTGATCCAAGGTGCCGGCATCGGGCAATTGCTCGGTCCCCCGATCGTCGCCGCGATCGTGGAAGCGATGGGGAGTTGGCATGGCGCAGCCTTGTTCATCGCGGCCGGAGCGCTGATGAATGTCGCGCTCGCCGTGACGCTTGACAGGCTCATCGTCAAAAAGCAGGCCGAGGCCGAAAAACCCGCGACCGCGGCGTAGCTGCCTCTTCGGCCTTACTCCGCCGCCTCGGCGATGGGCCGCGGCTTCGTCCAACGCAGGACGGGTTGGCGCGCGGCGCGCGTCTCGTCGAGCCTTCGGCGCGGCGCGTGAAACGGCGCGCCGGTGAAGCGCTCCTTCTCTCCGCGCTTCACCGCCAGGGCGAGATCGCGCAAGCTCGCGATGAAGAGATCAAGCGAGGCCTTCGATTCCGATTCGGTCGGCTCGATGAGCATCGCGCCATGCACGACGAGTGGGAAATACACCGTCATCGGATGAAAGCCCTCGTCGATCATCGCCTTGGCGAAATCGAGCGTCGTCACGCCGGTGTCCTTGAGCCAGGCATCGTCGAAAAGCGCCTCGTGCATGCAAGGCTTGTCTCCGAAAGGCAGGGACATCAAATCGGAAAGGCAGGCCTTCACGTAATTGGCGTTGAGCACCGCATCCTCGGAAGCCTGGCGCACGCCGTCGACGCCATGCGACATCATATAGGCTAGAGCGCGAACATACATGCCCATCTGCCCCTGAAAGGCGCAAAGCCGCCCGAAAGGCGCCTCTTCGCCCGTGGCGTCGCTTGCATGCTCGACGAGGGTGAGCCACTGGCCCTCGCGACGCAGGAACGGCACCGGCGCGAAGCGGGCGAGCCGATGCGAGAGCACGACCGGGCCCGCACCCGGGCCACCGCCGCCATGCGGCGTCGAGAAGGTCTTGTGCAGATTGATGTGCATGGCGTCGCAGCCGAGATCGCCCGGCCGCGCCTTCGCGGCGATGGCGTTGAAATTCGCACCATCCGCATAGAAATAGGCGCCCGCCGCATGCACCGCCGCCGCGATCTCGACCACGTCGCGCTCGAAAAGGCCGCAGGTGTTCGGGTTGGTCAGCATGAGCGCCGCGACTTCGGGCGTGAGCAGCGACTTCACCATCTCGGGATCGACCGTGCCGTCGGCGCGCGCCGGGACGGGCTTCACCGTGAAGCCGATGAGCGCGGCGGTCGCGGGATTGGTGCCATGCGCCGATTCCGGCACGAGCACGATCTTGCGCTTCTCGCCCTTTGCCTCGATGGCGGCCTTGATCGCCATCATGCCGCATAATTCGCCATGCGCGCCCGCCTTCGGGAGACAGCGCCACGGCTTCCATGCCGGTAAGCTCGAGGAGCCAACGGGAAAGCTCCCCCATGAGCTCGAGCGCACCCGGCACGGTCGAGAGCGGTTGCAGCGGGTGGATGTCGCCGAAGCCCGGAAGGCGCGCCATGCGTTCGTTCAGGCGCGGGTTGTGCTTCATCGTGCAAGAGCCGAGCGGGAAGAGACCGGTGTCGATGCCGTAATTCTTCTGCGACAAGCGCACATAGTGCCGCATCGCCTCGGGCTCGGAGAGGCCCGGAAGCCCGATCTCGCCCTTGCGCTCGAGCGTGCCGAGGCGTGGCTTGAAGGGCGCGGGCTCGTCGAGATCGACGCCCGTGACATCGGTGCGGCCGATCTCGAAGATCAGCGGCTCTTCCTGCATCAGGGCGCGATTGCCGGTGAAGGTGGGATGCGCGGCGGCCGCGGACTCGCCGGGCGAGGTGGACCGGCCTTGGCTGTTGAGCATGATCAGGGTCTCCGGATGTGTTCGTCGCGTGGATCGGGGGCGGCGGCGCAGTGCCGACGAATGGCGTTGGTGGCCCATTTCGGCAAGTGCGCAATCACCGCCGATCGCTCCCCTCCCCCCGCGAAGCGGCGGGGAGGGTACGGGTGGGGGGCGCTGCCGCCGCGATAGCGATTATCGTTGGCCACGCCTTGGCAAGACGCATGCGCATTCGCTCGGCGAAGCTCGCGCGTCACCTCGAACGTCCCCCACCCGTACCCTCCCCGCCGCGACTTCGTCGCGGGGGGAGGGGGACACAAGCGGTGGCCCGTATTGTCGAAGCGCAGCCAGGTTTCGCCGAGGCACCGGTCCATTACGAGACAAAGAATCAGCGCCGATTGCCCCCCTCCCCCCGCGAAGCGGCGGGGAGGGTACGGGTGGGGGGCGCTGCCGACACGATAGCGCTTATCGTTGGCCGCGCCTCGGCGCGACGCATGCGCAGTCGGCGGCCGCTCGCGCGTCATCTCGAACGCCCCCCACCCGTACCCTCCCCACCGCTCCTTCGTCGCGGGGGGAGGGGGGCGCCAGCGCCGGTCCGTATTGTCGAAGCGCAGCCAGGTTTCGCCGAGGCGCCGGTCCGTTACGAGACAAAGAATCAGCGCCGATCGCCCCCCTCCCCCGCGAAGCGGCGGGGAGGGTACGGGTGGGGGGCGCTGCCGCCACAATAGCGCTTATCGTTGGCCGCGCCCCGGCGCGACGCATGCGCAGTCGGCGGCCGCTCGCGCCTCACCTCGAACGCCCCCCACCCGTACCCTCCCCACCGCTCCTTCGTCGCGGGGGGAGGGGGGCACCAGCGCTGGCCCGTTGCGCCACGGCAGCGAGGATTGTCTCGACGACTCCGTCGAGATTTTCCGCGACCTCGTGATTCCAAAATCGGATGACGCGATAGCCCTCTTCTGCGAGATACGCGGTCCGTTTGGCGTCGCGCCGAAGCCCAATGGAGTGGCCGTGCTGCTCACCATCGAGTTCAACGACGAGCCGTAGGGAGTGATTCGCGAAATCCGCGACATAGGGGCCGATCGGTGCCTGACGCCGGAAATGTCCGTGTGGCACTTCGACGAGACGCAAGGCGCGCCATAGGCGCCGCTCAACCGGCGTCGCGTCGCGACGAAGCGCGCGTGCGCGGGGCGTGCGCGGGTCCAGGCGACAGGGTTCGCGCGTCATCTCGAACGCCCCCCACCCGTACCCTCCCCGCCGCGACTTCGTCGCGGGGGGAGGGGGACACAAGCGCTAGCTCGTTTCGGTGACAGCCGGATCGTTGAGCGAGCGCAGGCGACGCGCCGTCTCACAGCCGAGGCCCGCTACGCATGTCAGGGCACTAGCCGTCATGAGCGTCACAGCACTTCCTTCAGCGCGGTGGCGAAGGCTCTGCGGTCTTCATCCGTGTTCACCTCGGTCGAGGCGACGATCAGGAGATCGTCGAGACCGGATTTCGGCAAGAGACGCGCGGCCGGCACGCCGCCGAGCACGCGCTTCGTCGCAAGCGCCTCGACGACGTCAGCCGCCGGCCGCGACAGGCGCAAGGTGAATTCGTTGAAGAATTGCTCAGTGAGCACTTGCGCGCCCTTCACGCCCGACAACCCGTCGGCGAGCTTCACCGCATTCGCGTGATTGATGCGCGCGAGCCGCCTCAGCCCTGCCTCGCCGAGCAGGCTCATATGGATGGTGAAGGCGAGCACGCAAAGGCCCGAATTGGTGCAGATGTTCGAGGTGGCCTTGTCGCGCCGGATATGCTGCTCGCGCGTCGAGAGGGTGAGCACGTAGCCGCGACGGCCTTGCGCATCGACGGTCTCGCCGCATAAGCGCCCAGGCATCTGGCGCAGATATTTCGGCCTTGGCGGTGAAGAGGCCGACATAGGGTCCGCCATAGATCAGGCCGTTGCCGATCGACTGGCCTTCGCCGACCGCGATATCGGCGCCCATGGCGCCAGGCGGGGAAACGAGGCCGAGCGACACGGCCTCGGTGAACACGGCGATCAGGAGCGCGCCCTTGGCGCGGCAGGCTTCGGCGATCGGCGCAAGATCGCGCAAATTGCCGAACACGTCCGGCGACTGCACCACGACGCAAGAGGTCTCCGCGTCGATGCGGGCGATGATGTCCTCGCTCGCGCGCACATCGGGCGCGAGGCGTTCGATCTCGTCGCCCGCCATGGCGGAGAGCGTGCGCGACCACTTCGGCATAATGGGGATGCAGCCCGCCCGACAGCACCGCCTTCTTCCGGCGCGTCACGCGATGCGCCATGAGCACGGCCTCGCCCGTCGCCGTCGAGCCGTCGTACATCGAGGCGTTCGCGACTTCCATGCCGGTGAGCTCGGCGACCTGCGTCTGGAACTCGAAGAGATATTGCAGCGTGCCCTGCGCGATCTCCGGCTGATAGGGCGTGTAGCTCGTGAGGAATTCCGAGCGCTGAATGAGATGATCGACGCTTGCCGGCACATGGTGCTTGTAGGCGCCGGCGCCGACGAAGAAGGGCAGGCTCGAGGCGGGCACGTTGCGGGCAGCCATGCGGCCGAGCAGGCGCTCGACCTGCATCTCGCCTTGCCGGCGCGGAAGGTCCGGCAGCTCCGGCAAGCGCTTGTCGCGTGGGATGTCGGCGAAGAGATCGTCGATGGAATTAACGCCGATGCGGGCGAGCATATCGCCACGGTCGGAATCGGTGAGGGGCAGGTAGCGCATCGGCAACGGCTCCGCTCAAGCGTTTGGGAAAACTGCGACGGTTTCGGATGAGATCATGCGAGTGAGGACACGGGCGCGCGTCGATCGCTTTCGACCTTCGCGGTCAGGACAACGTCTTCAGATATTCCTGGTACTCGGCCTCGCTCATCAGCGCGTCGAATTCCGCCTTGTCCTTCACCTTGATCTTCAGGAACCAGCCTTTGCCGAGCGGATCCTCGTTGACGGTGGACGGCGCCCCTTCGAGCTCGCTGTTGACGGCGACCACCTCTCCCGAGACCGGCGCGAACACGTCGGATGCCGCCTTCACGCTCTCGACCACGGCTGCCTCGCCGCCTTGCGTGACCGCCTTGCCGATCTCCGGCAGGCCGACATAGACGACATCGCCCAATTGGCTCTGGGCGTGATCGGTGATGCCGACGGTCGCCATGTCCCCGTCGAGCGCGGACATATTCATGATCCTTGGTGAATTTGGTGTCGCTCATCGCCTGATCCTTGGTTCATCCCGGTGTTTTCGATTTTTCATTCCCGGCCTCGCGAGCTCAGGAGGCCGATCCCGCGGGCGGTCGGAAGTAGCGATTGGGCACGAAAGGCATGGCCGCGACCTTCGCGGGAAGCTGCTTGCCGCGCACGAGGAGGTCGAGCTCCGTGCCGAGGGCGGCGAAGCTTGCCTCGACATAGCCCATGGCGAGCGGGCCGCCGAGCGAGGGGCCGAAGCCGCCCGAGGTGACCGTGCCGATCTTGCGGCCGTCCTTCGCCTGGATCTCCGTGCCCTCGCGCGCCGGGGCCTTGCCGTCGGGCAGGATGCCGACGCGCTTGCGCGCCGGGCCTTCGGCAAGCTCGCGCTTCACGCGCTCGGCGCCGGGAAAGCCGCCCTCCTCGCGCCGGCGCTTCTGCACCGACCAGGTGAGCGCCGCCTCGACCGGCGAGGTCGTCGTGTCGATGTCGTGGCCGTAAAGGCAAAGCCCGGCCTCGAGCCTGCAGCGAATCGCGCGCGCCGAGCCCGATCGGCTTCACCGCGCCATCGCGCAACAGCGCCGACCAGATCGCCACCACATGGGCGGACTTGATCGAGATTTCGTAGCCGTCCTCACCCGTATAGCCCGAGCGCGACACATGGCAGGCCAAGCCGTCGAAGCTCGTCTGGCGCGCCGACATGAAGGGCATCTCGGCGACGCCCTCGCAATGGCGGGCCAGCACCTCGGCGGCCTTCGGCCCCTGCAAGGCGACGAGCGCGCGGTGGTTGGCGCGCATGAGGCGGACGCCTTGCGGCAAACGGGCGGCGATATGGGCGAAGTCCTGATCCTTGCAGGCCGCATTGACGATCAGCATCAAGACGCCGTCCTCCGCCTCCTCGGCCGAGCGCGTCACCATCAGATCGTCGAGAATGCCGCCCTCCTCGTTGAGGAGCTGCGTGTAGCGCTGGCGCCCGGGAGCGAGGTTCAGGATATCGGCCGGCACGAGGGTTTCGAGCGCCTTGGCGGTCGTCGCATGGTCGCCGCCCATGAGGAAGGCCTGGCCCATATGCGAAACGTCGAAGAGGCCGGCGCTCGTCCGCGTGTGGAGATGCTCGGCGAGAACGCCGGTCGGATATTGCACCGGCATCTCATATCCGGCGAAGGGCACCATGCGGGCGCCGAGCGCCACATGGGCGCCGTGGAGGGGCGTGGTTTTCAGCGCAGGCGCGGCTGCCGCCCCAGGCGCCTCGGTGGGGGGCTGCTCGGCGGAGGATTCGGCTGTGGTTTCGGCCATCGACACTCTCAAGGCTCACCGACAGATGCGCGGCACGCCGGCTTCCTTGCCGGTGCGCGCCCCCTCTGTCCCGAGACCTGAGAGATTTCACCTGCGAGACCACGTGAGCGGGATCGCAGGCTTGCCCCCTTCGGTGGGCCGAAAAAGATTCCGGCCGCTTTCCAGAGCGCCAGCTCCGCGCGGTCCCTTTTGCCTGAGCGTTTCCGGGGCGGTTACGCCTTCGGCGCCTCGACGAGCACTTGAACCATGCCCGCCTCGGTCTCTCCCGCGAGGATCGACAGCGGGTGCTTTGTCGCCCTTTGCGCGAATCTTGTCAACGCGGATGGCGGTGACGCGGCTGGCGGGCTCACGCTCAACGGGCCTTGATCGCGCGGCATACGCGATCTAGCAAAATCGTGATCGCTCACCAGCTCCAGGTGTGGCGGGACGTGCCTTATGTGCCGCTCGGCCAGATCGTCCAGAAGACGGCGTTTCGCCGCAACGTCACGGGCGTGCTCGACGGCTTTGCCAAATTCTACAATGTGGAGAAGGCTTGAGGCCGCGCGCAGCGGCGACTTCCGAAAGACGCAACGCCGGGTCCGTCGCGCTGGAACCGCAAGCAAATCGTCATCGTCACGATGTCCTGGCGGTATACAAGAAATCGGTGTTAGTTCATCATGTAAACTGGGAAGAAATTACAAGGGAGGAGTTCTGTCCATGCGCAAGCATCTCGGATTTCTACTGGCGCTCATCGGCGGTGTTGCCGTCGCGGCGCTCGCTTCACCCGGTAGTGCCGCCGCGGAGACGGTGAGGATCGCGCATTCGACTTGGGTCGGCTACGGGCCGCTCTACGTCGCGCGCGACAAAGGCTTCTTCAAAAATCACGGCATCGACGTCGAGCTCATTGTGATGGAGGACCCGAAGGATCGTTTTCCCGCGATGCTCGCGGATAAGATCGACATGATCGCGAGCACGGTCGACACGGGAATCCTGTATCTAAAGAAGCCTGATCAATTCAAATACGTCGTCGCCATCGACGATTTCGAACGGCGGCGACGGCATCGTGGCGCTGAAGGACGTGAGCTCCATCGGCGGCCTCAAAGGCAAGAGCGTCGCTGTGAGCGAAGGCTCGGTCTCGGAATTCTATCTCAATGTGCTTCTCGAAAAGGCCGGCCTCAAGGAGAGCGACCTCAAGACGGTCAACATGGCCGCGCCTGAAGCGGGCGCGGCCTTCGTCGCCAAGAAGGTCGACGCGGCCGTCACCTGGGAGCCCTGGCTCTCGCGCGGCAAGCAGACGGATTTCGGCCATCTGCTCGTCGATTCCTCGACCACGCCCGGCCTCATCACCGATGTCGTGACCGCGACGACGGATTACGTCGACAAGCACCCGAAGGAGACGAAGGCCGTGGTCGACGCCTGGAACGAGGCCGTCGCTTACGTGCGCGCCCATCCCGACGAGGCGAACGAGATCATGGCGAAGGGCGTGGGCGGCTGGCTCAAGGACCCCAAGGTCTTCGGCGAGACGCTCACCGGCATCAAATTCTACGGCGCCGAGGACAACAAAACCTTCTTCGGCACGAAGGAAAAGCCGGGGCTGCTCAAGAACACCGTGCAAGAGGCGATCGACGTATGGTCGAGCCACGGCAAGCTGCAAGTGAAAGTGACGCCGGACGACATCATCGACTATAAATTCGTCAACGGCTGATCGAACCTCGGTGCCCCGTCCGTCCTTCGAGGCCTACGCGGCGCCCAAGAAGGAGATCCCCCGCTCCGTTTACCTCACCGTAAGCGCGACGGTCGGGGTCTCCATCCTGCTTTTGTGGTGCCTCCTCTCTTACGGCGGCTTCGTGCGATCCGACTTCCTGCCGACGCCCGTCGAGGTCCTGCGCGCCGGGATCGACGGCATCGAGGACGGCTCGCTCGCCGTGAACACCGCGGCGAGCGTCGGCGAGATCATGAGCGGCTTCATCCTCGCCTCGATCCTCGCCGTGCCGCTCGGCATCCTCATGGGCAGCTTCAAGATCGCCGAGGCGGCGATCGAGCCGGTCACCAATTTCATCCGCTACCTTCCGGTGAGCGCGCTCATCCCGCTTCTCATCTTATGGGTGGGGATCGGCATCGAGGAGAAAATCACCGTCATCTTCATCGGCACCTTGTTCCAGCAACTGATCCTCGTCGCCGATGTCTCGCGCAACGTGTCGAGCGACCTTCTCGACGTCTCCTACACGCTCGGCGCCAACCGGCGCACCGTGGTCACGCGCGTGCTCATACCCGCGACTCTGCCCGGCGTCGTCGACACCTTGCGCGTCACGCTCGGCTGGGCCTGGACCTATCTCGTGATCGCCGAGTTCGTGGCGGCCAACAAGGGGCTCGGCTATTTCATCCTCAACTCCGAGCGCGGCCTGTTCACCGATCGCATCTTCCTCGGCATCGCGGTGATCGGGCTCTTGGGCCTCATCACCGATCAGCTTTTCAAGCTCCTGCGCGACTGGCTTCTTCCCTGGGCGACGGAAAGCTGATGACCAAGCTGAAGCTCGACAAGGTCACGCTCGAATTCTTTCCGAGGACCGGCGCGCCGGTCCTCGCGCTCGACGATGTCTCGCTCGAAGTCGCCGAGCAGGAGTTTGCGGTCATCGTCGGCCCTTCGGGATGCGGCAAGTCGAGCCTCTTGCGTCTGGTCGCCGGGCTCGTCGAGCCGACGCGCGGGCGGATCACGCTCGACGGCACCCCCGTGACACGGCCCGGCAAGGACCGGGGCATGGTGTTCCAATCCTATACGCTCTTCCCCTGGCTCACCGTGCGCGACAATGTCGAGTTCGGGCTGCGGATCAGCGGCATCCCGGCCGAGAAGCGGCGGCACATCTCGGACCACTTCATCTCCGAGGTGGGGCTCGAAGGCTTCGAGAACGCCTATCCGAAGCAGCTTTCGGGCGGCATGATGCAGCGCGTCGCGCTCGCCCGCGCGCTCGCCAACGACCCCGAAATCCTCCTCATGGACGAGCCCTTCGGCGCGCTCGACAGCCAGACGCGCTCCTTGATGCAGGAGCTCCTCCTGCAAATCTGGGAGCATTCGCACAAGACGGTGCTCTTCATCACCCACGACATCGACGAGGCTATTCTTCTCGGCGACCGCGTCCATGTGATGACCGCGAGGCCCGGCCGCATCAAGGAGAGGGTCGAGATCGACCTCGCGCGCCCGCGCAGTGTCGACCTCCTCACCTCGCCCGAATTCATCGCGATCAAGCGCCGCATCATGGCGCTGATCCATGACGAGGCCGTGCGGGCGATGGGGTGAGGTGGGGCAACTCACGGACCGTGCATCTTGCATTCAATCCGCTCATCCCCGCGAAGGCGGGGACCCGGGCTTTCCACTATTTGCGGGCATTTCTGGTTTCCCGCGTTCGCGGGAAGAGGGGAAACGGAGTCGCCCCCGTTCAGTTACGGGACAACGGCAGCGCCGAGGCATTCTCGGCTTCGGCTTCCCGCGTCGGCCCCGGTTCACCTTCCCCTTGGTCGGTCAGGCCCGGCATGTCTCCCTGGCTTTGGAAGGCAAGAGGCGGTTCCACGGGCTCCTCATCATCGGTCGGGCGCGGCTTCAACGTCGTCTTTTGCGAATCCTCGATGGCGACAAGCTCGCGGGCGAGCTCCCAATGGTCGCGATCACGCCCCTCAGGTTTCCCTTCCGCGAGCCACAGCTCATAGGCTTTGCGGCGAATGCGCTCCTCGTCCGGATCGCTCGCCACGCTCTCGGTCGCTCGCGCTTCCTCCGCCATGGTGATCCCATTTCGGTTCATAGGCGTGCGGTTCAACACCGTGGCTCCGGCTTGGTTCCGTAAGCGTGGTGATAGCCCCTCAAATCACCCCCCGCCTTGCCAAATTCCGCATCAGCGCCCCGACCCCAAAAACCCAAGGCTCGCATTGATCCGTGTGGCGCATGCGGTTCACGAGGCGGCCGAGCTGCGGGGTCGCGATGGTGACGATGTCGCCGAGCTTATGCGTGAAGCCCTTGCCCTTGGCGTCGCGATCCTCGACCGGCGCGAAGACCGTGCCGAGGAACAGCACCGCGCCGTCGGGAAAGCGGTGATGCGCGTTGACCATCTGGCCCACGAGATCCTTGGGGTCGCGGCTGATCTTGGCGAGCGAGGACGCGCCGTCGAGCCGAAAGCCCTCCTCGCCCTCGACCACCAAGGTCACGGTCATGCGGCGCACGTCGTCGAGCCCGAAGCCCCTGTCGAAGAAGCGCAGGAAGGGGCCGATGGCGCAGCTTGCGTTGTTGTCCTTGGCCTTCGACAAGAGAAGCGCGGAGCGGCCTTCGACATCGCGCAGGTTCACGTCGTTGCCGAGCGCGGCGGCGACGATCGCGCCCTTCGCGCTCACCGCGAGCACGACCTCGGGCTCGGGGTTGTTCCAGGTGGAGCCGGGATGGATGCCGGCGTCCATGAGGGTGCCGACCGCCGAAAGCGGCTGCGACTTCGTGAAGATTTCCGCGTCCGGGCCGATGCCGACCTCGAGATATTGGCTCCAGGCGCCTTGGGCGACGAGCACCTCCTTGAGGTGCGCAGCCTCGCGCGAGCCGGGCTTGAGCTTGGCGAAATCCTCGCCCACGAGGCGCACGATCTCGCCGCGGATCGCGGCGGCGCCTTCGGGGTTGCCGCGCGCCCGCTCCTCGATCACGCGCTCGAGCATCGAGATGGCGAAGGTGACGCCCGCGGCCTTGATGGCCTGCAGATCGATGGGCGCGAGGAGCCAGGGCTTTGTGGCATCGCGCCGCTCGGGCGGCGTGTTGGCGAGGAGCTCCGCGAGAGCGCCGAGCGGTTCGCCCTTTGCGCGGCGCAAGGTCTCCGCGGGGTGCGGCTCTTCGCAGAGATCGCGCATCGTCGGGAAGCTCGCCGTGATGTCGAAAACGCCATCGGGGCGAATGGCGACGACGGAAGGCCCGCCGAGCTCGGGCCGCCAGACGCGGCCGGCGAGCGCCGCATCGCGATGATCCTCGGGAAGCGTGTGCCCAGGCGTGAGGGCAAGTTCGAGATGTGTCGTCATCGGGCTTGTCTCAGCTCCCTTTCTTGAAGCGGCCATGCGGGCGAGCGCGCCCCATGCTTCACGCCGCGGCGATTCACGCGGCGGCCTTGGCTTTTGCCAAACGCCCGCCGGGCGTCGGCGTCCGCACCCCCGTGGTGAGCGGGAAGCTCAACGGCAAGCCGCGCAGCACCCGCATGGCGAGGAAGGCGAAGCACTCGGCCTCGATCGCGTCGCCGCGCCAGGAGACCTCTTCGGCGAGCACGGGCGTGACGCGGGCGCGGGCGCGAATCGCCTCGATGAGCGCCGGATTTCGCCGCCCGCCGCCGCAGACGATGAGACGGGGCGGCCGTTCCGGCAAGAGGTCGAGCGCCTTGCCGACGGCGGCGGCCGAAAAAGCCGTGAGCGTCGCGGCGCCGTCCTCGAGGGAGAGACCTTTCGCCATGTCGGCGGTGAAATCATTGCGATCGAGCGATTTCGGGAAGGGGGCGGAAAAATAAGGATGGTGCAGCAGCTTAAAAAGCCGTGCCTCGTCGACCTTGCCGCCCCTCGCGAGGCTTCCGTCGCGATCCATGTCGCCGTGGCCATGCTGCCGGATCCAATCGTTCATCGGCGCATTCGCCGGCCCCGTGTCGAAGCCGATGATGCGGTCCTCGCCGCCCCACCAGGTGAGATTGCCGACCCCGCCGAGGTTGAGCACGGCGGAATTCGACTCGGCGGCGAGGCGGCGCAAGAGAGCGACGTGGTAGATGGGCGCGAGCGGCGCGCCCTGGCCGCCGGCGCGCATGTCGGCCTTGCGGAAGTCGAAGGCCACGTCGATGCCGGTGAGGCGCGCCATGAGCGCGCCGTCGCCAAGCTGGCGCGTCGAGCCCAAGGCGCCAGCCCGCGGCGCCTTGTGGAGCACCGTCTGGCCGTGAAAACCGATGACAGCGATCCGCGAGGCCTCGAGGCCCGCTTCGCCGAGAAAATCCGTGACCGCGCGCGATTGCGCGCGCGTCAGCGCCTCTTCGGCGTCGCGAAAGATCGCGGGCTCCGGCCCCTCGAAGCGCCATTCGCGCGCGGCGGCGAGCGCTTTCGCGAGAAGCGGCGGAATATCGGCGGCATACGGGGCGAGCTTCCAGGCGCCGAATTCCTGGACCTCCTCGCCATCGGTGCGGATGAGCGCGAGATCGATATTGCCGTCGAGCACGGTGCCCGTCATCAAACCCACCGCAAGGACCGGCTTCATCTGCGATCTCTTGTCGTTTGTGCGTCATGACCGGGCTTGGCCCGGTCATCCCCGTCTGCTGACATTGGACAATTGGCGAGCGAGTCTACGTCACGACTAATAAACGCGATCGCACGATTCATCTCGGCGCGACGAGCGCTCTCTGCGTGCGCGTCCACCGCCATCCAGCGCTCGTACCTGGCTTCACCAACCGGTACGGGCTGAAACGCTGGCTTGAGCAAGGCGTGGATGGCCGGACCAAGCCCGGCCATGACGACTGTCGGAAGCATTGCGTTTCGGCCTTCCACAACGATTGCCACGCACTCTCCATGCGCCTCATGACGAAATCGGAATCGCACGCCGACAATATCGCAGCGCTCGCTCTATGCGCTCGCCAGGAAATCGAGGTCGCAGCCATCCTCCGCCTGAAGGACATGGTCGCGATAGAGCATCTGCCAGCCGCGCTTCGCGCCTTCATCGCTGCGCGGCCGCTCGGATCGGCGACGCTCGAGCTCGGCCGCGTCGACCTCGAGATCGAGACGGCGTCCGCCGACCGAGAGCTTGATCCGGTCGCCGCTGCGCACCACGCCGATCGGCCCGCCGGCTTCCGCTTCCGGCGAGACGTGCAGCACGATCGTGCCATAGGCGGTGCCGCTCATTCGCGCGTCCGAAATACGCAGCATGTCCTTTACGCCCTTTTCGGCGAGCTTGCGCGGGATCGGGATGTAGCCAGCCTCCGGCATGCCGCAGGCGCGCGGCCCGGCGCGGCGCAAGATCAAGGCGTCGTCGGGCCGCACGTCGAGATCGGGCGCGTCGATGCGCGCCGCGAGATCGGCGAGATCCTCGAAGACGACGGCGCGGAAGCTGCGCTCGAAGAGGCTCTCATCGGCGGCGGCGCGCTTGAGGATGGCGCCGTTCGGCGCAAGGCTGCCGAACAGGGCGACGATCCCTCCCGTCTGGCTCACCGGCTTCTCCATGGTTCGGACAACCGCGTCGTCGATCCAATCCCCGGCCTCGGGAAGCGTGTCGCGCAAGGGCTGGCCGGTGACCGTCATGGCGTCGAGATCGAGCAAGGGAGACAAGCGCCGCAACAAGGCGCCGACGCCGCCGGCGGCGAAGAAATCCTCCATATAGCCTTGGCCGGTGGGCTTGAGGTCGACCAGCACCGGCGTCGAATCCGAAAGCGCGTCGAGATCGCGCAAGGTCACCGGCAAGCCGAGCCGGCGCATCATCGCGGTCAAATGAATGACCGCGTTGGTCGAGCCGCCGACTGCGAGCAGCACGCGCAAGGCGTTGCGCACGCTTTTTGCGCTCACCACCTCGTTGAGCGTGCGCCCGGAATGGGCAAGCTCCATCGCGGCCGTGCCCGTGGCCTCCGCGGCGCGCAGCCGATCCGCGTGCACGGCCGGGATCGCCGCGGTGCCCGGAAGCATGAGGCCGAGCGTCTCGCACAGGATCGCCATCGTGCTCGCCGTTCCCATCACGGCGCAGGTGCCTTCCGTGGTCGCGAGCCCTCGCTCGATGCGCTCGAGATTGGCGTCGCTCACCTCGCCGGCCCGGTAGCGCGCCCAAAAGCGGCGGCAATCCGTGCAGGCGCCGAGCCGCTCGCCGCGGTAGCGCGATGTCATCATCGGGCCGGTGGCGAGCACGATCGCGGGCTTCTTCGCCGAGGCCGCCCCCATCACGAGCGCCGGCAGCGTCTTGTCGCAACCGCCGACGAGCACGACGGCGTCCATGGGCTGGGCGCGGATCATCTCCTCGACGCACATCGCCATGAGGTTGCGGAACATCATGCTCGTCGGGTTGAGGAAGACCTCGCCGAGCGAGATCACCGGAAACTCGAGCGGCAGCCCGCCGGCGGCGAGCACGCCGCGCTTCACCGCCTCGATCAGCTCGGGAACACCGCGATGGCAATTGTTGAAGCCGCTCGCCGTCGCCGTGATGCCGATGATCGGCTTGCCGAGCAATTCGCGCGAATATCCCATCGAGCGCGCGAAGGAACGGCGCAGATAGGCCGAGAACGCCGGATCGCCGTAATTCGTGAGCCCGCCTTCGAGCCCCTTCGGAGCAGCCATGATCTTCGATCCGGTTGTTGTCAGGCGGCGGCCGGCAAGGCGCGATCGAAGGCCGTCGAAAGCTTCTCGACGATCTCCTCGATGTGGCGTTCCTCGATGATGTAAGGCGGCGCGATCACGATGTGATCGCCGCGCTTGCCGTCGATCGTGCCGCCCATCGGGTAGCACATGAGCCCTTGCTCCATGGCGGCCGCCTTGATCTTGCCGTTGACGGCGAGCGCGGGATCGAAAGGCTCCTTCGTCATGCGGTCCTCGACGAGCTCGACCCCGATGAAGAGGCCGCGCCCGCGAATGTCGCCAACGAAGGGGTGGTTGCCGAAACGCGCCTCGAGCCGTGACTTGAGCTCGGCGCCGAGCGGGCCCACGCGCTTCAAGAGGCCGCGCTTCTCGATCACCTTCTGCACGGCGAGCGCCCCGGCGCAGGCGGCCGCGTGGCCGATATAGGTGTAGCCATGCTGGAAGAATCCCGTGCCCTCGCGAATGGCGTCGACGATGCGGTCCGCGACCAGCATGGCGCCAATCGGCTGATAGCCGGCGCCGAGCCCTTTCGCCACGCAGACGATGTCGGGAACGATGCCCTCCTGCTCGAAGGCGAAGCGCGTGCCGCAACGGCCCATGCCGCACATCACCTCGTCGAGGATGAGGAGCACGCCGTGCCGGTCGCAAATCTCGCGGATGCGCTTGAAATAGCCGGGCACGGAGGGCACCGCGCCGAGCGTCGCGCCGACCACCGGCTCGGCGATGAAGGCCATCACCGAGGATGGGCCGAGCTCCTCGATCTGCTGTTCGAGCTCGTTGGCGACGCGCGCGCCATATTCCTCGGCGCTCTCGTCCGACCGCCTGCCGCGATATTCGTAGCAAGGCGAGATGTGATGGGTCTCGATCAAGAGCGGCAGATATTGCTGTCGCCGCCACATATTGCCGCCGGCGGCGAGCGCCGCGAGCGTGTTGCCGTGATAGGATTGGCGTCTCGAGATGATGTGATGGCGCTCGCTTTCGCCGCGCTCGACGAAATATTGCCGGGCGATCTTCAGCGCCGATTCGATCGCCTCCGACCCGCCCGACACGAAATAGCAATTGCCGAGATTGGCGGGCGCCTTGGAAGCGAGGAAGGCAGCGAGCTCCTCGGCGGGCTCGGTGCTGAAAAAGCCGGTGTGCGCGTAAGGGATGCGCTCGAGCTGCGCGCTGATGGCCCCGGTCACCTCCCGATCCGAATGACCAAGGCAGGAGACGGCCGCACCGCCGCTCGCATCGAGATAGCGCTTGCCCTCCCGGTCGATGATGTAGGGCCCATCTCCCGCGACGGCGGTCGGCACCTCGATGCGAAGATTGCGGTGGATGACATGAGTCATGAAGGTCGAGCCTGATGCGGGGTTGGAACGTGCGGGACGCCGATCATAGCGCTTGCGCCTTGCGATGCCATAGAGGTTTGCGCAAAGGGGGCATGTGGTCGGCGTCGACCCAACCCCAGGCCCTCAGAACCGCGAGGCGTCGACCGCTTCCGACATATTGCCGGCACGCCGCCACATCGCCTCGAAGCTTTCAGCGAAGGCGGCGATCGCGGCCGGGTCGCGGATCACGACGAGGTCGTCATCCTCGCGCTTCAGTCCCGAATAGGTAAAATTGGCCGATCCGGTGCGCAAAAGCTTCCCGTCCACGCTGTAGGATTTCAGGTGCATGATGTCGGCGCCCGGCGGCTTCAGGCGCAGCTCGATGCGATCGATGCCGCGCAAGCCCCGCGCCCGGCCGCCGAAACCCTCGCGCGCAGCCTCCTGGCTGCCGTCGAGGTAAAGGCGCACGCGCACGCCGCGCCTTGCCGCGTCGGCCAAGCCCTCGATGAGCGCCTGGTCGACGAACAGATAGGCCGCGATGTCGATCGAGCGCGTGGCTTGGCGCAAAAGCGAAAGATCAATGCGTTCGAGATCGGCCGCGGGCGCATAGCGAATTTCGACCGCGCCGTTGCCCAGGGGCTTGGCTTCGCGCGGGTGGGTGAAAATCTGGAGGAGGCTCAGCGCGGCGAGTCCCGCCACGACGAGCCCGCGCCGGCCCCAGGCTTGCCCGCTGAAAAATCGGGCGCTGAAGCCCTGTGAGCCCGATTCGCCCCGGGATATACCCATCTCTGTTCCCCCCATGTTCCGGCGAACCCTCGGCGCGGATTTGTCCCTGCGGGCTTTGAGCGCTATGATAGTTAGGTGATTGAAGCAAGGGGACAGGCCCGGCCGAGGCCTAGCCTTGATCTCGCCCCGATTTGCGCGCTGCGTGCCCGCCGCAAAAACGAGACCCGCTGCAACCTAGATTGCCGCGTCCGAGACTTTCTGAAGAAAAGACCTTGCTGAAGAAAAGACCTTGCCGAGGAAAGACCCTGCCGAGGAAAGACTCGAAGAGAAACTTTCGCCACATCGGAAATGGATGACATTTGCTCATGCCCACCATTGCCCTGGTCGATGACGACCGCAACATCCTCACCTCCGTATCCATCGCGCTCGAGGCCGAGGGTTACCGCATCCAGACCTTCACGGATGGCGCCACCGCGCTCGAGGGACTGAAGCAAAACCAGCCCGATCTCGCCATCCTCGACATCAAGATGCCGCGCATGGACGGCATGGAGCTGTTGCGCCGCTTGCGGCAGAAGACGGACATGCCGGTGATCTTCCTCACCTCCAAGGATGAGGAGATCGACGAGCTCTTCGGCCTGAAGATGGGCGCTGATGATTTCATCCGCAAACCTTTCTCCCAACGCCTACTCGTCGAGCGTGTGCGCGCCGTTTTGCGGCGCGCCCAGCCGAAGGACGGCTCGGCGCCGCGCGAGAACGACGCCAAGGTGATCGAGCGCGGCAACCTGCGCATGGACCCTGAGCGCCACACCTGCACCTGGAAAGGCCAGCCGGTCACGCTCACTGTGACCGAGTTCCTCATCCTGCAGGCGCTGGCGCAGCGCCCGGGCGTGGTGAAAAGCCGCAACGCCTTGATGGATGCCGCCTATGACGACGAGGTGTATGTGGACGACCGCACCATCGACAGCCACATCAAGCGGCTGCGCAAGAAGTTCAAGGTGGTCGAGGATTCCTTCGAGATGATCGAAACCCTCTATGGCGTGGGCTATCGCTTCAAGGAGGCATGAGCGACGGCGGAATTTGCCAGAACCCAGCGAATCCGGCTCGGCGAGGCTCGATCGCAAGCCCGGCTGACCAGGCGACGGCTTCCGCGGACGCACCCTAGACCGCGATGACGGCAGCGAGCGACCCCATTCAGGCGACCGCAAGGCAGAGCCAGGCGAGGCATGGCCCGCTCTGGCGGTTGCGCGCGCGCCTCTCGCGCCTCGCGACGGGCACGGCGCGGCGCATGTCGTCGAGCCTCACTCGCCGCATCGTGTTCCTGAACCTTGCCGGGCTTGCGGTGATGCTGTTCGGCTTCATGTACCTCAACCAATTGCGCGCCGGCCTCATCGACGCGCAGGCGCAGGCATTAAGCACCCAAGGCGACGTCATCGCCTGGGCCATCGCGACCTCGGCGACGGTCGAGAACGACGCCATCACGCTCGATCCCGACAAGCTCCTGCAGCTTCATGCGGGCCAGAGCACCGACAGCGAGGAGGATGACGCCGCCTCCTTGCAATTCTCCATCAATCCCGAGCAGGTGGCGCCCTTGCTGCGCCGCGTCGTCACGCAATTCCACACGCGCGCCCGGATCTATGACCGCGACGGCTCGCTTCTTCTCGACACGCGCACGCTCGTCGGGTTGAGCGGCATCTTGCACGCCGATCTGCCGCCGCCGCGCGAGGCGAAACCGCATTTTCTGGCGCGGCTGTGGACCGCTCTCACCGGCTGGCTCGTCAAGCCGGAAGTGCGCGGCACCGAGGACGATGCGGGAACTCCCGGCAAGGTCGGTCGCGAGGTGACGACCGCGCTTTCGGGAGCGATCTCGAGCTCGGTCGGGCTCAACCGCGCCGGCGAGACCATCGTCTCCGTCGGCGTGCCAATCCAGCGCTTCCGCACGGTGCGCGGGGTGCTCTTGCTGTCGACCCAGGGCGGCGACATCGACGCGCTGATCTGGAACGAGCGCATCGGCCTCTTGCGGGTTTTCCTCGTCGCCGCGATCGTGATGACGGTGCTTTCCTTTCTTCTCGCCGGCACCATCGGCGGGCCGGTTCGGCGTCTCGCCGAGGCGGCGGAGCGCGTGCGCCGCGGCATCAAGTCGCGCCAGGAGATCCCGGATTTCAGCAATCGCTCCGACGAGATCGGGCATCTTTCCGGCGCGCTGCGCGACATGACGCGCGCGCTCTATAAGCGCATGGACGCGATCGAAAGCTTCGCGGCGGATGTCGCCCATGAGCTGAAGAACCCGCTCACCTCCTTGCGCAGCGCCGTCGAGACGCTGCCGCTCGCGCGCACCCCCGATTCGCAGGCGCGTCTCACGAGCGTGATCCAGCACGACGTGCGTCGCCTCGATCGGCTCATCAGCGACATCTCGGACGCTTCGCGGCTCGATGCCGAGCTCGCGCGCGAGGATGCCGAACCCTTCGAGCTTTCGGCCTTGCTGAAGGCGATCGTCTCAGTGGCGAATGATGTGCGCCACAAGGGTCAGGCGGCCGTCGCGCTCGTCGTCGCACCAAGCACGCTCGGCAAGGACGCGTATTTGACGGTCGGCCATGACAGCCGCATCGGCCAGGTGATCACCAATCTCATCGACAACGCCCGCTCCTTCTCGCCGCCGGAGAAGAGCGTGCGCGTCGCGCTCGAGCGGCGGGCCGACTTCATCGAGGTCATCGTCGAGGATGAGGGCCCAGGAATTTCCGAGCACGCGCTCGAACGCATTTTCGAGCGCTTCTATACGGATCGGCCGAATCAGGGCTTCGGCCAGAATTCGGGCCTTGGCCTTTCCATCTCGCGGCAAATCGTCGAGGCGCATGGCGGCAGAATCTGGGCCGAGAACCGCCGCCCTGCCGAGGTGGAAGCGGACGCAACCGCGAGCGCCGGCGCACGCTTCACCGTGCGCCTGCCGGCGGCCGTGACGCATGAGCGCTGACGAGCCCGACCCCGCCGAGACGCCTTCCGGCAAAGCCCGGCGCGCTTTTTCGGAAGAGGCTTTCCTGGAACACGGAACTCGAACCAAGCTTCGGCTTCATCCTGGCGGCAAGGGCTCGCGTGCAGCCACCGCCCGAAGCTTGCACGCAAGCTGCATCGTCCTCCGCGAGAGCGGCATCTTGATTCGAGGCGCCTCGGGTTCCGGCAAGTCGAGCTTCGCCTCGGTTCTGTTGGCGCAGGCGCGTGCCGCGGGCGAGTTCGCCGCCTGGGTCGCCGATGACCGCGTGCTCGTGACGCGCCACGGGAATCGCCTGCTCGGCGCGCCCCATCCGGCGATCGCCGGACGGTTCGAGGCGCGTGGGCTCGGCATCTTGAGCGAGCCGCATGAGGCTCGCGCGGTCTTGCGCCTCCTGGTCGATCTTAAGGATTACACCGAACGCCTTCCCGAGCGCGACGAGTTGACGGGCATGGTCGATGGTGTCGCATTGCCGTGCTTGCCGCTTGTTGCCGGCCGCATTGGATTGTATGAAGCCTCCCTTATCGTGAGCCTTATAAGAATGCGTCAACATAATGAGAGCCGCTCGACCTCGACTTTCCGGGTCGGGACGGCGGGTATTTGACGGAAACGTGATGATCGGCATCCTTCTCGTGACGCATGGGCGTCTCGCCGTGGAGTTTCGAGCGGCGCTCGAGCATGTTGTGGGCCCCCAGGTTCAGATCGCGACCATCGCGATCGCTCCCGACGACGATATGGAAATGCGCCGGCGCGAAATCCTCGAGAAGATCGCCGAGGTCGATAGCGGGCAAGGGGTCGCCGTGCTCACCGACATGTTCGGCGGCACGCCGTCCAATCTCGCGATCTCGGCGATGAACGGGCGCGAGGTGGAGGTGATCGCCGGCATCAACTTGCCGATGCTCATCAAGCTCGCGAGCGTGCGCTGTGAGCGGCAGTTGGCCGATGCGGTGCTCTGCGCCAAGGATGCCGGGCGCAAATATATCAATGTGGCAAGCGAGGTCCTGGCCGGGCATTAAGGGGTCGCCTCGTCGAGGCTTTCGCCCGATTCGGTTTTCGCCGCCAGCCTGCCGACCGGTCGCCGAACCCGCTTGCCGAAGCCGACGCGCCCGTGCGTGAACTCCCATTTGATTTTCCCTTGCAGCTTGGCCATGAAGCTTTGAATTTCTTCGAGGCGCGAGGGCCTTCCCTTTCATGACCAACCTCAAGGCCGCAACCGATGCGGCGCCCCTGACGCGCGAGTTGGAGATTGTCAACAAGCGCGGGCTTCATGCGCGGGCATCGGCCAAATTCGTCAAATGCGTCGAGCGCTTCGATGCCAAGGTGAGCGTCACACGCCTCGGCGAGACGGTCGGCGGGCGCTCGATCATGGGATTGTTGACGCTCGCCGCCGCGCAAGGGACCTCGATCACGGTAAAGGCCGAGGGGCCGCAAGCCTCCGAGGTGCTCGAGGCGCTCGAGGCGCTCGTCGCGAGCAAATTCGACGAAGGCGAGTGAAAGGCGAGGGAACCGGACAAACGCCCGGCTTACCCTTCGAGCCTCTCGATGCCCGTTCGGTCGAGACGTTCCGCGGCCGGCCCGATGGCGACGCCGCCGATCGTCAGCGCGGGCGCGATCTCGGCGAGCGGCACGAGTGCGAAGGCGCGCTCCAGCAAGCGCGGATGAGGAAGCGTCAGGCGCTCGTCCGCAAGCACGACCTTCCCGAAGGCGAGAATATCGACGTCGAGCGTGCGCGGGCCGAAACGCTCGGCTCGCACTCGCCCCTCCTGCCGCTCGATTGAAAGGCATACGTCGAGAAGCTGACGCGGGGAGAGCGTGGTGCGCACGAGCACCGCCATGTTCAAAAAGGGCGGCTGAGCGACCGGACCCCAAGGCGCGGTGCGATAGAGCGAGGATTTGCGCATGACTTCGACGCCGGGCGTGCCGGCGAGCGCCGCAAGCGCGCGCGCGAACGCCGCGCGCACATCGCCGACATTGCCGCCCAGCCCGAGCGCAGCCTCGACCTTCGGGGGTGTCCGCTTGGGCCCATGCGCGAGTTTTGGCGTTTCGCTGGCCCTCATGCGGCCGCCGCGATGGCGCTCGCGACCGCCAGCGCTTGGACATGCGCCTTGACGTCATGCACGCGCACGACGCTCGCGCCCGCCTGCGAGGCGAGCACATTCGCCGCGATCGTGCCGAAGAGGCGCTCGCGCGGCGCCACCTCGCCGATCACATGGCCGATGAGGGATTTGCGCGAAAGGCCGACGAGGATCGGCGCGCCGAGCGTGGAGAGCTCGCCCAGCCTTCCCAGCAAAGTGAGGTTCTGCGCGCGCGTCTTGCCGAAGCCGATCCCCGGATCGACGAGGATGCGCTCCTTCGGCAGGCCGGCGGCTTCGCCGAGCGCGAGCGAGCCCGCGAGAAAGCTCTTCACCTCGGCCATCATATCGACGCTCGCGTCGACCTCGCGACGGTTATGCATGACGACGAGGGCCGCCGCCCGCCGCGCGACGTTCGGCATGTCGGGATCGTGGCGCAAGCCCCATACGTCGTTGAGAATCACGGCACCCGCGTCGAGCGCGGCGCGCGCGACCGAGGCTTTCATCGTGTCGATCGACAAGGGTTGCTTCAGCCTTTTCGCCAACACCTCGATCACGGGGAGAATGCGCCGCCGCTCCTCCTCCTCCGCGACCGGCTGATGGCCCGGGCGGGTGGATTCGCCGCCGATGTCGATGATGTCCGCCCCTTCCTGCGCCATTCGCTCGGCTTGGGCGATGGCGGCATCATGGGCCGCGAACAAGCCGCCGTCCGAGAATGAATCCGGCGTCACATTGAGGATGCCCATGATGAGCGGGCGGGTTTGCGACGAGAGGATCCGCCCGTCGGGCAAAGGCAATTGAAAGATCGGCATCGGCTTGCGTTCCAGGCTTTCTAGCGCAAGCTTACGCGTCAAAGACGCCAGAGGAAACGGGCAAATCAAAAGGGACACGCGAGGCGAGCCTCGCAAGTCCTTACCGGCTCCTTGCACGGCCCCTGCCGCCCAACCTCGCTTCCGATCGCGGGCCGCGCTCCACGAACTTGCGGAGGGTGCATCCTCTGGGGGCCTGACTCGCCCTCGGGAAGGCGACAAGCGCAGGCGCCTCGATCGGCCTTTTAAATTCGGATTTACTTTCTCAATAAATGATAATTCGAACTTGTACTTCAGATTGCGTGATCGTCTATTTTATCCCCTCATCGTAGGCCTTCGAAGGCGGCAATTCGCAACCGGAGGCCGGCGTTCCTCAGCGGTGATGGACGGGCAAAAGGGACTTGCCCGCCGGCCCCGAAAACAACACCATGCGGGGGGCATACTGGCGGCGTCGGCTCGAACCTTCAGGATGCGAATGCGTTTCTCGTCGCGATCGGCCGAGAGGCGTCTCGTTTGATTGTAAAGGAGCGAGGCTTGGATCTCGATCATGTCCTCAAATCCGTCGTGACCGTCCATTCGACGATCCCGGCGGACGGTTTCACCGCCTCGATCCTCGGGACGGAGCGGGCCGGAAGCGGCGTCGTCATCCGAGACACCGGGCTCGTGCTGACGATCGGCTATCTGATCACCGAAGCTGAAAACACATGGCTCGCGAGGCCTGACGGCAGCCTCACGCCGGCGCACGCCCTCGCCTATGATCAGGAAACGGGCTTCGGGCTGGTGCAAGCGCTCGGCCGGCTCGATCTTCCGGCGATCGCGCTCGGCCGGTCGAACGAGGCGAAGCCCGGCGACCCCGTGATCCTGGCCGGCGGCGGCGAACAACCCCGTTTCGTGCGCGCCCATATCGTCGCCAAGCAGGAATTCGCCGGCTATTGGGAATATATGCTCGACGAGGCGATCTTCACCGCTCCCGCGCATCCTTTGTGGGGCGGCACGGGACTCATCGGCGCGGACGGAAAGCTGCTCGGGGTCGGCTCGCTCCTGGTGCAGCAAGTCACCGGAAAGGGCGGCTCGCAAGATCTCAACATGGTCGTGCCGATCGATCTCTTGCCGCCGATCCTCGATGATCTCCTCAATTTTGGCCGCATCAACAAGCCGGCCAGGCCTTGGCTCGGCATCTATTCAATGGAGAACGACGGCAAGATCGTGGTCGCCAATGTTGCCGAGAACGGGCCGGCGGCGGATGCCGGCCTTCGCCAGGGCGACATCGTCTCGAGCATTCGCGACCAGGGCGTCGAAAGCCTCGCCGATTTCTACCGCAAGCTTTGGAGTTGCGGCCCCGCCGGAACGGAAATCCCCATCGAGATCGTGCGCGACGACCGCAGCCTCTGGCTTCGCGTCAAATCGGCGGACCGGGGCGCCTTTCTGAAAAAGCCGCGCGTCCATTGAAAACGAGGCTGGGAAAGGTGCTCTAAGCCTAGGCGCTAACTCCGACGCATCGCCATTGCGGTCGAAACGTGAAAGCTAAGAGGGGCTATTTCGTAAACCCTGGCGCGATGTTATGGCTCGGGAAATTCAGAGTGAAGAGTGCCGGCGGCTCCGCCCGCACTCCTAAGAGATCGATGCCGGAGAGAACCCAGATGCCACCCTTGAGCCACGGCCTCGCCCGCCACACCTTGATGTTGGCTAGCCTGAGCTTAATCCTGATGACGCCCGCGATGCGGCTCGAGGCCAAGATGTCGCCCGAGGCGCAAAGCTTCTCCAATGCTTGCATGCGGGAGACCTCGGCGAGCAACGAGATCCGCACGGCCGACCGCACGATCTACACATGCGGGGGCTCGGTGGCTCAAAGCTATTTCGAATATCTCGTTTCGGCGAACGCGAAGGAGATCGTGGATCGGCAAGAGACGGGAACTTATATTTTCAGGGAAATACCTGAAACCGGCCGCTGCTGGCACAAGATTGCCATTGCCGACGAGGTCTCGATCTACGGCTGCTCGATCAACGTCTTCAAGGCGGCAAACTGAGCCTATCTGTTCTTTGCGGAGCGAGGCGAGGCTGTCCAGTAGGCGCGTCACCTACCGGGTAGGCACAAGCGAAGCGAGCACGCGAACGGCGTCTCAGAAAAAACGAGCCAACGCTCACGTCCCCCCTCCCCCCGCGACGAAGGAGCGGCGGGGAGGGCACGGGGGGTACAGGTGGGGGCGGTCGAGATACGCGCGCAGGCGAGGTCACTGGCGCCGGCGTCGGTTTGGGACGAGGCCAATGATCATCGTTGTCGAAGCGGCTTTGCCCCCCACCCGTACCTCCCCACCACTTCGTGGGGGGAGCGTGGGAGCGCACGCGACCAGCGTCTCAGAAAACCGGGCCAACGCTCACGCCCCCTCCCCCCGCGACGAAGGAGCGGCGGGGAGGGTACGGGTGGGGGGCGGTCGAGATACGCGCGCAGGCGAGCTCACTGGCGCCGGCGTCGGTTCAGGACGAGGCCAATGATCATCGTTGTGGAAGCGGCTTTGCCCCCCACCCGTACCCTCCCCACCACTTCGTGGGGGGAGGGGGTGTCCGGCGCGGACGCGTCATTTGCCCAGGTCGGCGCAATCGAAGCGAACACGCGAAGGCCGCTTTGATCTTTAGGAAAACGAAGCCGGCCCAACGGTCCGCTCGACGGCTGAAAGGATGAGGGTGCATGGGGCTCGATGCCGACGTGATCGTGGTCGGCGCCGGGCTTGCCGGACTCGTCGCCGCGGCGGAGGTCGCGGAAGCCGGCAAGCGCGTCATCATCGTCGAGCAGGAGGGAGAACAAAGCCTCGGCGGACAGGCATTCTGGTCCCTCGGTGGCTTGTTCCTCGTCGATTCCCCCGAGCAGCGGCGCTTGCGCGTACGCGATTCCCACGCGCTCGCCCTCCAGGATTGGATGGGAACGGCGGGTTTCGATCGTGACGAAGATCATTGGCCGAGACGCTGGGCGGAGCGCTATGTGGCTTTCGCCGTGGGAGAGAAGCGCTCCTGGCTCGCGGCCCAAGGGGTTCGCTTCTTCCCGATCGTTGGCTGGGCCGAGCGAGGCGCGGGCCGGGCGCTCGGTCCCGGCAATTCCGTGCCGCGCTTTCACATCGTCTGGGGCACCGGCCCCGCCCTCGTCGGGGCCTTCGCGCGCCGTGTGCAAGTGGCCGTCTCGCAAGGGCGCGTCGCCTTCAGATTTCGCCACCGTGTCGATGGCTTGACCTCGACCCATGGCGTCATTGACGGGGTGCGCGGCGCGATCCTCGAACCGAGCGACGCCCCGCGCGGCGAGCCGAGCTCGCGCGGGGCCTTGGGCGAATTCGAGCTCAACGCACAGGCGGTGATCGTCGCCTCGGGCGGCATCGGCGGCAATGCCGATCTCGTGCGCGCGAACTGGCCGAAGCGCCTCGGCACGCCCCCTGGCCGCCTGGTCGTCGGCGTGCCGGCCCATGTCGATGGGCGCATGCTCGCGATCGCGGAAGACGCCGGCGCCCGAATGATCAACCGCGACCGCATGTGGCATTACGTCGAGGGCGTGAGAAACTGGCGTCCGATCTGGCCATCGCACGGCATTCGCATTCTGCCGGGGCCCTCCTCGATGTGGTTCGACGCACGCGGGCAACGCCTCCCTGGCCCGCTCTATCCGGGCTTCGACACGCTCGGCACGCTCGAATATCTAAGGCGGACGGGCCATGATCATTCCTGGCTCGTGCTCAACCAGAGCATCATCCGCAAGGAATTCGCCTTGTCGGGATCCGAGCAAAACCCCGATCTCACGGGCAAGAGCTGGCGCCTCATGGCGCGCCGCGCCATCGGCAGGAAGGCCACAGGGCCTGTCGAAGATTTCAAGAAACACGGCGAGGATTTCGTGGTGAAAAACGGCCTTGCCGCGCTCGTCGCCGCGATGAATGCGCTCTCGGGCGAGGAGCTGATCTCATGTGAAGCGCTCGAGCGCGAGATCGCCGCGCGCGACCGCGAGATCGACAACCCGTTCTGCAAGGACGGCCAGATCGCCGCCATCCGTAACGCGCGCCGCTACCTCGGCGACAAGCTCATCCGCACGGCGAAGCCGCACAAGTTGCTCGACCCGCGGCACGGGCCGTTGATCGCGGTGCGCCTCTACATCCTCACCCGCAAGACCTTGGGCGGCCTCGAGACCGATCTCGAAGGGCGCGCGCTCGCGGCAGGCGGCGCGCCACTGCCTGGCCTTTTTGCGGCCGGAGAGGCCGCCGGCTTTGGCGGCGGCGGGATGCATGGATATCGCTCGCTCGAGGGCACCTTCCTCGGCGGGTGCCTGTTCTCGGGCCGGGTCGCCGGACGAGCCGCCGCACAGGCCAGCGGCTAATTTTCACCCGGCGCTAGCGCCCTCTTCCGCCAGCGCCTTCTTCACCTGCGGCCGCTCCGCCATCGCGCGCCGATGCTCATGCACTTTCGGGAAACGCGCGATGTCGACCCCGTCGCCATCGAGCCATTGCGAGAGCGTGAAGAGATACGGATCGCAAATGGTGTAGCTCTTCCCCATCACGAAGGGTCCTTCGATCATCTCACACTCCATGAGGCCGAAACATTCGGACACCGTGGTCGGCACCTTCTTCTGCATGGCCGCGATGGCCGCCGGATCGTCGGCCCAGCGATAGCCTCTCATGCGATGCGCATGGGCGACATGCACGGTCGAGCACAGATAGCTGTTGAAGGCCTGCACTCGGGCGAAGGCAAAGGCATCCTCGAGTGGCGCCAATTTCGCCGCGGGGAAGCTTTGCGCGATGAAGGCGAGGATGGCGGGGGTCTCGGTCAAGACGCCTCGCTCGGTCACCAAGGAAGGCACCCGGCCTTTCGGATTGACCGACAGATACTCAGGCTTGCGCTGGTCTTCCTTGCGGAAATCGAGCCGAACGGTCTCGTAGCTCGCTCCCGCGTCGACAAGCGCGATATGCGAAGCGAGCGCGCATGTGTGCGGCGCGTAAAAGAATTTGATCAACGCTTCCTCCCGTCATGGGCGAGCGCAAATTGTCGTTGCCCGCCAAGAACACTGCCAAGCCGCCTTGATGGCGTTTCCCGCTCTTTTAGGAGAGCGCGCGCCTATGCGCAAAACAAGCCGGCGATTGGCTTCGGGAGTGCATTTTGCAACGACAACGCGGAGCCGCTCGAAAGCGGCCCCGCGTCTCATTCAGGCGCCGCGATGGGTCGGCGCATTTCCGCGATTCAATAGAAGGCGTTCCAATTCGAATGGGTCCGGCGCTGGAGCATCTCGCGCTCGACGCTGTCCGTAAGCCGCCAGCCTGATCTTTCGAGGAGGGCTGCCATTTCGGCGTCATCTGCCCTTGTGGCAAAATTCGCAACCCATGAGAAGACCGCGCCGGCCACCCGCCGGAGAAATCCGGACTTATGTTGGGCGCAAGCCTGCGGCGCCACACGGGCATTCGTGACGCCCGCGAACCAATCATGTCTTTCTGATGCGTATGCCATGGCGGTCACTCCGATGACTCCGATGAGCGTCCTACCTGTTGAGCGATGCTCATCCGTAACGTCCCTTATTTGACATCGAACACTAAGGGTGACAAAGGATTTTACCTCAAGAGATGGTTGAGGTTTTCTCATGCAAAAGCCGATGCCGCAGCTCAACGCGCTGAAGGCCTTCGAGGCCGCCGCGCGACATTTGAGCCTCACCAAGGCCGCGCAAGAACTGTATGTGACCGCCGGTGCCTTGAGCCACCAGATCCGAAGCCTCGAGGAACTTCTCGGGCTCAAGCTCTTCGAGCGCGGCGTCCGCTCGATCGCCTTGACGCGCGCCGGGCTTCGGCTCTACCCCGGCTTGCGCGCGGGCTTCAGCCAGATTCGCGAGGCGCTGGAGGCAGTCGCACGAGAGAGCAATGAACGCGCCCTCGTCATCAGCACGCCGCCGGGCTTTACCTCGAAATGGCTTGCGCCGCGGCTTTACCGCTTTTCGGCGGCGCATCCCGAGATCGATCCGCGGGTCTCATCCTCCATGGTCAACGCCAACTTCATCGCGGACGGGGTCGACATCGCGATCCGCAACATGCCGGCCGAGCCACAGGATGATCCCGAGCTTGCGGTCGAAAAGCTCGTCGATGTCGCTTATGTACCCGTCTGCAGCCCGAAACTTTTCGAAATGCATGGTGCGCTCAGCACGCGAGAAGCGCTAAGGAGCATGCCCCTGATCCACGATGAATCGCTTGGCAGCCGTCCTGGACTGCTGGGCTGGTCCGATTGGTTCGCGGCGGCCGGCATAACGGGTGTCGACCTCAGCCGTGGGCTCCGTTTCACCAGCGCCGACCATGCGCTCGATGCCACAATCGAGGGGGCGGGCGTGCTGCTCACCCATGACATCCTCGCCTATGACGAGTTGCGCACAGGTCGGCTTATCATTCCCGTCGACCTCTCCTTGAACTCGAGGCGTAGCTACAGCCTCGTCTATCCGAAACGGCGCAGGGATCACCCCAACCTGCGGGCCTTCAAGACGTGGATCAAGGAGGAGATGGCGGCGATCGAATGGCGCAAATGGCGAGGGCGCCTTTCGTTCGCGGCACAAGAGGATCAGGAAGGATCAACTCCGCTCGATCCGGCAAAAGCGGAAAGAGCACGGATGAGGGGAAAGGGTGCGGCTCGCCTCCACTTTCATCGACAGAGCGCCTGACTAGAACACCTCAGCCATGTAATGTCATGGATGGACTCTGCCGGCGGATTGTCGACGATCCCGCAAAGCCAGGCGTGAGACGCGGCGCGAAGCCGCTTGCGACAACCGGAGGACCGATGAGCGAGGCGGCGACGAGGACGAGAACCGCGCGGGGAGAAGCGCCGCGCTACGACATGGCCGCGTTCCGGCGCGAGGTTGGCGACGTGCCTTTGATCGACGATGAGCGCGTGGTGCGGCTGCGCTCGCGCGATTTCTTCTGGTACAGCCCGGTGCTCAACGCGCAGTTGCACGGCCTCTCGGCCGACATCATCGCGGTGCCGCGCGACGAGGCCGATGTCGTGCGGGTGGCGCGTGCCTGCGCCCGCTACCGCATTCCGCTCACGCCGCGCGGCGGCGGCACCGGCAATTATGGCCAGGCTGTGCCGCTCGCCGGCGGCGTGCTCCTCGACCTCACCGAGCTCAACGCCATCGAATGGCACAAACCCGGCGTGCTGCGCGTCGGCGCCGGCGCCAAGATGGTCGACATCGACATGACGCTGAAGGGCGATGGCTGGGAGCTGCGCATGCACCCCTCGACCAAGCGCACCGCGACGATCGGAGGCTTTGTCGCGGGCGGCTCGGGCGGCGTCGGCTCGATTACCTATGGAGGCTTGCGCGAGCCGGGCAATCTCCTCGCCGCGCGCATCGTGACGCTCGAGGAGGAGCCCCGCCGCATGGAGCTGCGCGGCAGCGCGGCGCAGGCGGTGAACCATGCCTATGGGACGACGGGAATCATCACGGCGCTCGAGATGCCGCTCGCGCCCGCCTTCCCTTGGATCGACATCCTCGTCGCTTTCGACGATTTCTTCGACGCTGTCGCCTTCGGCCGCGAGCTCGCGCTCTGCGACGGGATCGTGAAGAAGCTCGCGACCCCGATCCAATGGCCGCTGCCCACCTATTTCGGGCCGCTGAAGCCCTTTTGCCCGGATCGCAAGCATCTTCTCGCCTGCATGATCGCCGAGCCCTGGGTGCAAAGCTTCAAGGAGCTCCTGCGCGGGCGCGGCCACATCACCTACGAGGCCTTGATGGAGGAAGAGCCGGGCAAGACGCCGCTATACGAATACACCTGGAACCACACCACGCTGCATGTGCTCAAGCACGATCGCAAGGTGACTTATCTGCAATGCCTCTTCCCGTCGGACAGGCTGGTCGACAGCTTGCGCGAGATGCACGCGATGTTCGGCGAGGAAGTGCTTTACCATTGCGAGTTCCAGCATTTCGCCGGCCGCGTGACATGCAGCGCCTTGCCCGTGGTGCGTTACACCACTACGGAGCGGCTGAACGAGATCATCCGCCTGCATGAGGAGAACGGCATCTCGATCGCCAATCCCCATGTCTATACGCTCGAGGACGGCAGCCGGCACAAGAAGGCGGATTCCGATCAGCTCGGCTTCAAGCATGAGGTCGATCCGATGGGCCTCCTCAACCCCGGGAAGATGCGGAGCTTCAAGCCGCGCTCGCGTTCCCTTTAGCGCGGCGCTTCGGGTGAAGGTCCTCTACCTCTATTGCCATCCTCTGCCCGAGAGCTTTCATGCCGCGATCCGGGTTGCGGCGCTCGAAGGGCTCGCCGAGGGAGGGCACGCGGTCGACCTTTGCGATCTTTACGCGGAAGGCTTCGATCCGGTGATGAGACCCGAGGAAAGAAGGCGCTATCACGACACTTCGAAAAATCAGCTCGGTGTCGAGCCCTATGTGACGCGCCTGCGGGCCGCGGAGGCGATCGTCTTGCAATTCCCGACTTGGTGCTTTGGGCCACCGGCCATGCTCAAGGGATTTTTCGACAAGGTGCTCTTGCCCGGCGTCTCCTTCGACATGTCGGACCCCTCCCACATCAGGTCGCTGCTCGCCAATCTGAAGCTCGTCACCGGCATCGTCACCTATGGGCGCGGTCGCTTGAGCGCCTTCACCATGGGCGACGCGCCCCGCAAGCTGGTGATGCGCTACCTGCCTCGTTGCGCGGTCGTGAAGGCGCGCGCGCAATTTCACGGCCTCTATGGCATGAACCGCACCGACGAGGCGACCCGCAAAGCGTTCATCGCGAAAATGCGAAAGGCAATGGCGCAGCTGTAGTCAGGGCGACGATGCGAGAGGAAAGAATGCGCAAGCTCTATTGGACCGATCTCACCACCAAGGAATTCGAGACGCTCGATCCGGGACGCACCATCGCCGTCTTGCCGATCGCGGCCGTCGAGCAGCACGGCCCCCATCTCACGGTCGCGACCGATATGGCGATCAACCAGGGCATGCTTGATGAGCTCGTGAAACGGCTTCCGCCGGAGCTCTCGATCCTCATCCTGCCCCTCCAGGCGATCGGCAAGTCGAACGAGCATTTGCGCTCGCCCGGCACGCTGACGCTCACGGCCGAGACAGCGCTTCGCGCCTGGGTCGAGATCGGGGAATCGGTGGCGCGCGCCGGGCTTCGCAAGCTCGTGATCGTGAACTCCCATGGCGGCAATTCCGATCTTCTCGGCGTCGTCACCCGCGAATTGCGCATCAAATGCGAGATGCTCGCGGTGCATACGGCCTGGAGCCGCTTCGGAAAGCCCGAAGGCCTGTTCACGCCCGCCGAAGGCGTGCACGGCATCCACGCCGGCGATGTCGAGACTTCGCTGATGCTGCATTTCCGGCCCGATCTCGTGCGCCAGGAAAAGGCGCAGAACTTCGTCTCCTCGGCGCAAGCGATGGAAAAGGAGTTCCAATATTTGCGGCCGACCGGCCTGCAAGCCTTCGGCTGGATCGCGCCCGACCTTAACCCGCAAGGGGCGGTGGGCGATGCTTCGCTCGCGACCGCCGAGAAGGGCCGCCTCACCGCCGCGCATCAGGTCGAAGGCTTCATCGCGCTCTTGCGGGATGTGGCGAAGTTCGACCTCGCACGCCTGTCATAGCGCGATGGTGTCATCGCTTCGCCTAAACTTGTAAAGGGATGAAAGCGAACGGGTGCTGCCACTTGCGGCAAAGCCCGCATGAGCGGCGCGGGACCACAGGCTACGCATTCAAGCGGCGCGCGTTTGCCTACTTCGTTTCACCCGTGGGAAAAAGCCACAAAGGCCCATTGCCCACAAATCTTATCTCTTCGCCGCGAGCGCCGGCGCGCCGGGCACCGGAAGCGCCGTCGTCTGTTTGATGCGCTCCATGGCGAAGCGCGAAGTGACGTTCTTCAACGGCATCGCCGAGATCAATCGCTTGTAGAAATGATCGTAGGCCGCCATGTCGGCGACCACGACGCGCAATTGATAATCGACCTCGCCGGCCATGCGATAGAGTTCCATCACCTCGGGCATGGCCGACACCGTCTCGGCGAAGCGCGCGAGCCATTCGGACGAATGATCATTGGTTTCGACGGCGACGAAAACGGTGAGGCCAAGACCGATCTTCTCGGGCGACACGAGCGCGACGCGACGCGTGATGATGCCTTTCTGCTCCAGCCTCTGGACGCGTTTCCAGCAAGGCGTTTGGGACAGATGCACCCGCTCGGCCAGCTCCGCGATGGAGAGGCTGGCATCCGCCTGGAGCAATGTCAGGATTTTGCGGTCGGTCGCGTCCATCGAGCGAGACTTCGAGGTCCGAGCGTGATCGGGAGAAGTGGCAATCGGTCTTGCGAGAAGCTCATGCTCGATCAGGAGCGTGATGGCAACTCGGTATGAAGGTTCCCCCGAGGACAGGTAATCCCCGATGTGCGGCCGAGTGGGGGACGGGAGGGTGCTTATGTGTTGCGTCCGCGAAAGGTGATCCGAGCGACATAAGAAGTGTCGCGGCCGGCTCGGACAGGAGTGTTTAGGCCGTGCTCCCAGCCACAAACCGCCGCTCAGGCTGCTCGGCCGGAATCCTGTCCGCATCCGCCTTCGTCTCCAATCCGCGCCCGATGAGGACGAGCAAGGGGCCGTCGGGCTCGAGCCGCGCGACGAGATCGGGCAGCTCGGAAACCGTGCCTAAGACCTTGCGTTCGTCCTTGCGCGTCGCGCGCGATATCGCGGCGGCTGGCGTCTGCGGCGATAGGCCGTTCTCGATCGCCTTGTCGCGAAAATCCTCAAGGGTGCGCCTCGGCATATAGAGGGCAGTGGTCGCCGACGGATCGGCGATCGCGCGCCAATCAATATCGGGCGGCAGCTTGCCATCCTTGGCGTGTCCCGTGACGAATTGTAGCCGTCGCGCAAGCTCGCGTTGCGTCAACGAGATGCCGAGCGATGCCGCGGCGCCTTGCGCCGCCGTGATTCCCGGCACGATCGCGACCTCGATCCCGGCGCGGCGGCAAGCTTCGATCTCCTCCGAGGCGCGTCCGAAGATGAGGGGATCGCCTCCCTTGAGGCGCACCACATGTTTGCCTTGCCGGGCGAGGCGAAGCATCAACTCGTTGATCTCGCCCTGTTGGCACGAAGGCCCATGGCCGGTCTTGCCGACCATGATGCGCTTCGCCTCACGCCGGGCGAAGTCGAGCACCTCGGCCGAGACGAGTTGGTCGTAAAGAATGACCTCGGCCGATTGGAGCGCGCGCACCGCCTTCAGCGTAAGGAGATCGGGATCGCCCGGTCCCGCGCCGACGAGCGTCACGCGGCCTTTGGACGCGGCGCTCTTGGACGCTCCCCGATCCGAAAGCGACGCCCTTGCGAGCAGGCTCTCACGCAACGCCGGTTGCGGCTCGAGACCGGGTTCGGCGAGCGCCCGATCGGAGAAGCGCTCCCAGAAGGCGCGCCGCTCGGCAAAGCCGATGCCGAGGCGCGTGAGAGCTGGGCGCCAATCGCGGGCGGCTTGCGCCCAGCGCTTGAGCCCTTGCGGCAGGAGCGCCTCGATCTTGGCGCGGATCGCCTGGGCGAAAACCGGCGCCGCGCCATCCGTCGAGATGGCGACGAGGAGAGGCGATCGGTTGACGATCGCGCCAAATTGCAGATCGCAGAAGCGCGGCTTGTCGACGACGTTGACGAGAACGCCCGCGCGCCGCGCCGCGTCGGCAAAGCGTTCGGCTTCGGCGTCGCTCGCAAGATCCGCGATGGCAAGCGCCGCGCCGGCAAGATCGCTTTGGCGCCAATCGCGGGAATGCACGCGAACGGACCCGGCCGGCGGATCTTCCGAAAGCGTCCGAAAGCGCGCGCCCTCTCGGCCGGCGAAGATCTCGACATCGGCGCCACAAGCCGCGATGAGCTCGGCCTTCCACAGCGCGGCCTCGCTGTCGCCCACGATCACGGCGCGCCGGGCGGCGAGCTTCAGGAAGATGGGCAAGCTCGAAAGCGCATCGATGCGGCGCGCGCTACCTTTTTCGCGCACCCGATTTTCGCGCACCCGATCTTTTTCGGCGCCGACGAGTTTCAGCGGGGAGACGTTCATGACCGAGGCGCCTGATTTGCGAATGGGGACGCGAGCGCCGGCGGGCTTCAGCGACGCAAGTCGCCGGCGGCCGCCCCTTGCGCCAGCAAAGTTCCGGTGGCCGGCGCACTCGACAATTGCGCCGGCGGGAACGCGAGCCAGAGCGCCGCGAGGATCAAGACGACCGCCAAAAGCCCGAGATTGGCGAAGCGGCCGAATTCTTCCGGCGGGACGCCATGCCCGATCGAGGCGTCGGAACGCCCTTCACGCCGGTAGCGCATGTGCAAGCCTTCGCTCATGGGAAGCCTCCATTGACGCGCGACGCTGATCCAGAATGCTCAAGCCCTTGCCGGCGCCTCGCTGATAGTGAAGCGTGATCGCTTGGAGCGCGGCGGCCCATTGCGCGATCGGCTGACGCGCGAACACCGCTTCGGGCGTCTCGACCTCGTCGAAGCCGCACCCGAGCGCATGACGCATCTGATCGGCGATCAAGGGGCCGAAGGCGCGCAAGATGCCGCGATAACCCCGCCGGCGAAGGCCCTTGGCAAGGCTGAAGCCTCGCCCATCCGCGAAGGAGGGAAACTCGATCGAGACGAGGGCCACGTCGTCGAGAAGAGGCCAAACCTCGTCGAGCTTCGCGGTGTTCGGCAGCTGCGCGCCGAGAAGGTCGCCCCGCGCCAACACCTCGCGGCCTTCGGCCAAAAGCCGTCCGAGCGGCAAGATCACATCGCCTTGCGGCAAGGACGCACCTTCGGCCACGCGCGTGAAACCGTCGGTCTTGAGACCGAACTCATCAAGCAACGCCACGCTGCGCTCCTTCCAAGGCTGGTTCGAAAGCTTGCCGGAAGGGCGCGATGCCGATCCGCCGATATGTCGCGATGAATTCCTCGCCGGGCGCGCGCTTTTCGAGATAGACGCCGACGATCTTCTCGACCGCATCCGGCACTTCCTCGGCCGCAAGCCCGGGACCGAGCCGCTCGCCGAGCGCGGCCTTCTCGGTCGCGTCGCCGCCGAGCGTGAGCTGGTAATATTCGGCCCCGTTCTTCTCGAGGCCGAGAATCCCGATATTGCCGATGTGGTGGTGACCGCAGGCGTTGATGCACCCCGAGATCTTGATGCCGAGCGGGCCGATTTCGCGTTGGCGCGCACCATCGGCGAAGCGCCGCGAGAGCGATTGGGCGATCGGGATCGAGCGCGCCGTGGCGAGCGAGCAATAGTCGAGGCCCGGGCAAGAGATGATGTCGGTGACGAGGCTCGCATTCGCGGTCGCGAGCTCGGCCGCGTCGAGCGCTTCCCAGAGCGCGAAGAGCTCGTCCTTGCGCACATGCGGCAAGACGAGATTCTGCATATGGGTGACGCGCACTTCGCCGAAGCTGTGGCGGTCGGCGAGCTCGGCGACGATGCGCATCTGGTCGGATGTGGCGTCGCCCGGAACGCCGCCGATCGGTTTGAGCGAGATGGTGACCGCCGCATAGCCCGGAACACGATGGCCGGAGACATTCGTCTCGACGAAGCGCGCGAAATCGCGATGCGCGGCTTGCGCGATCGAAAGCTTCGCCGAATGCTCAGGCACCTCCTCGTAGGGGGGAGGGGCGAAGTAGGCCGCGATCCGCCTCAGCTCTTTGGGATCGGCATTGACGCTCGGCCCCTCGAGCGTGGCAAATTCGGCCTCGACGCGACGGCGGAACTCTTGCTCGCCGATCTCGTGCACGAGGATCTTTACGCGCGCCTTGAACTTGTTGTCGCGTCTTCCCTCGAGATTGTAGACGCGCATGACCGCCTCGAGATAGGCGAGGAGATCGGCCTTCGGCAGGAACTCGCGCACCACCTTGCCGATCATCGGCGTGCGCCCGAGGCCGCCGCCGACGATCACCTCATAGCCGGTCTCGCCAGTCACCGGATGCCGCAGGAGGCGAAGCCCGATGTCATGGGCCTTGATGGCGGCGCGGTCATGCTCGGCGCCGGTCACCGCGATCTTGAACTTGCGCGGCAGGAAGCTGAACTCGGGGTGCAAGCTCGACCATTGCCGGACGAGCTCCGCGGTCGGGCGCGGATCCTCGACCTCGTCGCTGGCGACGCCGGCGAAGTGATCGGCCGTGACATTGCGGATGCAGTTGCCGGAAGTTTGAATGGCATGCATCTCGACATCGGCGAGGAGGTCGAGGATGTCAGGCACATCCTTGAGCTTGGGCCAATTGAACTGGAGATTTTGCCGCGTGGTGAAATGGCCGTAGCCGCGGTCGTATCGGTCGCCGATCAAGGCGAGCTGCCGGAGCTGCCGCGAAGAGAGCGTGCCATAGGGAATGGCGATGCGCAGCATATAGGCGTGCAATTGCAGGTAGAGGCCGTTTTGGAGGCGCAGCGGCTTGAACTCGTCCTCGGTGAGCGAGCCGTCGAGCCGCCGCTCCACCTGCGCCCGGAACTCGCGCACGCGCTCACGCACGAAGCGCGCGTCGAACTCGTCATAGCGATACATGCGGCACGCCTTGGGTCTTCGTCACGCTTTGCGCCTGCTTCCCGAGATCGCGCCTGATGCTCGGGCCGAGCGTGCGCAGCCGCTCGCGGAAATGGCGTGGCTGAGGGCCGTTCTCGCCGAGAACGACATCGACGAGGTAAGCGTCCACGACCTTGTTTCGGCTCATCTCGGCAAGGCCTTCGGCCTCGAGCGCGTCGGCGGCTTGCGCATTGCCGGCAATCAAGGCCTCGCGCGAATTCGGCGACCAGCCGTTCGCGGTGCGAAACACCACCTCGCCCTCGAGGAGATCATTGGCTATCAAGATCACGGGGAGGGGGGGTCTTTTGGGCAGCGCCATCACACAGGCTCCCGTTTCTGTCGGCAAAGACCGCGCGGCATTCGATCGAAAAAGAGCGTTGTGACGATGTCCATCCCGGCTCTCCATCGTCCTCGCTTTGCGCGCCCGTCCCACGAAATTGGCCGCGGCGAAAGCATTGCTCCGGCCAACACCGTTCGTTATAACGGAACGATGCCGACGTTTAACAGAACTCGGAACGTAGGCTGCGGCGGCTCGTGATTCAATTCGGCGGGAGTAGGTGGAATTGCCAAATTTCTCCCCCGTTCGGAGATGAATTTTCTCCCGTCGTTCGGCGTAACCTGGTCGGAAGTCCCTGATTTACTGGCAGGAATTGGCCTTTTGCGAGTGAATTGCGGTTTGGCTCCTGCACGATCAGGCCCGTTCGCAGGCCATCCCGAGAAAGAGCGGAGATCCTTTCCATGACCAACCCCTCCCCGCTTGCGTTCGCGACCCGCGCCGTGCACGGGGGCGCCGAGCCCGACCCCTCGACAGGCGCTCGCGCCATGCCGATCTTCCAGACCAACGGCTTCGTCTTCGAGGATCAGGCGCATGGCGCGGATGTCTTCGCCATGCGCCGGCAGGGCTTCTCCTATTCGCGCGGCTCGAATCCGACGGTCGCGGCGCTCGAGCGGCGCATTGCCTCGCTCGAAGGCGGCACCGCGGGCGTGGCCCTCGCCTCCGGACAATCCGCCTGGCTCGTGGCGCTCCTCACGCTTTGCGCCACGGGCGAGGAATATGTGGGCTCGAGCCAGGTGTTCGGCGGCTCGCTCGGCTTGATGAAGCGCCTCGACAAGCGTCTCAACGTCAAATGTGCCTTCGCCGAACCGACGCCCGAGCGCATCGCCGCCGCGATCACTCAGCGCACCCGCGCGATCGTCATCGAGGCCGTCGTCAACCCGACCGGAGAGGTGGTCGATCTCGACGGCATCGCCGAAGTGGCGAAGGCGCATAACCTGCCCTTCGTCGTCGATTCGACCTTGGCGTCACCGGCCTTGTTGCGCCCCGTCGAGCATGGCGCCGACATCGTGATTCATTCGGCCTCGAAATTTCTCGTCGGCAACGGCACGGCCATCGGCGGTCTCATCGTCGACGCCGGCACTTTCCCATGGCAAAACGACAAGCGCTTTCCGCTCATCGCCGGGCCTTGGGAGGATTACGAGAACATCGTCCCGGCGGAACGTTTCCCGAAAAATGCCTTCGCCACCGCTTGCCGGCTCCTCGGCTTGCGCGAGCTTGGGCCCGGCATGCAGGCGACGACCGCCTTCTTCATCCTCACCGGCATCGAGACGCTGCCCTTGCGGATGCGTCGCCATTGCGAGAATGCCGAGGCGGTGGCGAATTTCCTGAGCACCCACGAAGCCGTGGCGAGCGTGAGCTATCCGGGCGTGCCGAGCCACCCGAACCACAACCTCGCGCGCCGCTATTGTCCGGACGGGCTCGGCTCGATCTTCATGATCACGCTAAAGACGGCCGAAGCCGCGAAGGACGTGCTCACCCGCGTCAATCTCTTCTCGCATCTCGTCAATATCGGCGAGACGCGCTCGCTCATCGCGCATCCGGCAAGCACGACGCATCGCTCCTTGAGCGCGCGCGAACGCGCTTCCTTCGGCATCACCGACGCGACGCTCAGATTATCGATCGGCATTGAGGACGCGCCCGACCTCATCGCCGATCTCGCCCAGGCGCTCGCCTGAACCGCTAGGACGACGCGCGCCGGCGGATCTCGCTCCGCAAAGCGGGTAGAGATAAGGGCGCTCCCTTGCTTCTCCCGCGCTCTTGGCGCGGGAGAAGGAGGATGGCTAACGATCAGCGCCGCGCCCTTCCTTCTCCCACGCTCTTCGCCCGGGGGGAAGAGGGCGCTCGCCCTCGCCGGCCTCTTATCTAGCCGCCGAAAGCGCGGCGAGCTCCTCGGGCAAGGCGTAGGCCCATTGCGTGATGCTGCCGGCGCCGAGGCAGACGACGAAATCGCCGGGCTTCGCCGTCTTGAGCACGAAGGGCGCGATCTCGACCGGCCCCTCGATCGCAAGCGCGCGGCGATGGCCGCGTGCCTTGAGCTGCGTAACGAGCGCGTGGTGATCGACGCCGTCGATCGGCTCCTCGCCCGCCGCGTAAACAGGGGCGACGAGAACCGCGTCGGCATCGTTCATGCAAGTCGCGAACTCGCCCATGAGCTTGTCGAGCCGCGTGAAGCGATGCGGCTGCACGATGGCGATCACCTGGCCCTTCGTCGCCGAGCGCGCGGCGCGCAGGACCGCGGCGATCTCGACCGGGTGATGGCCGTAATCATCGATCACGGTGATGGCGTTCCATTCGCCGGTGCGCGTGAAGCGACGCTTGACGCCGCCGAACCGCGCCAGCGCCGCGCGCAGGCGCTCGGGCCCGATCTTGAGCTCATGGGCGACAGCGATGGCGGCGCAAGCATTGAGCGCATTGTGATGGCCCGGCATCGGCATGACGAGATCGTCGATGCGAAGCTTCTTGCCGGTCATACGGTCGTGGATAACGACGCAAAAATACGTTTGGCCGTCCTTGAAGGCGACATCGCTCAAGCGCACATCGGCTTGCGGATTTTCGCCATAGGTGATCACGCGCCGATCGGTGATGTGCCCCACAAGCTCCTGCACCGCGGGATGGTCGAGGCACATCACCGCAAAGCCGTAGAAAGGCACGTTCTCGACGAAGGAACGGAATGCCTGCTTGATGGCGTCATAGGTTTCGAAGTGGTCGAGATGCTCGGGGTCGATATTGGTGACGATCGCGATGTCGGCGGGAAGCTTGAGGAAGGTGCCATCCGATTCATCGGCTTCGACCACCATGAACTCGCCCGCCCCCATGCGCGCGTTGGTGCCGTAGGCATTGATGATGCCGCCGTTGATCACGGTAGGATCGAGGCCTCCGGCGTCGAGGAGGGCGGCGACGAGCGAGGTGGTCGTCGTCTTGCCATGCGTGCCGGCGATCGCGACGCAGGTCTTGAAGCGCATGAGCTCGGCGAGCATCTCGGCGCGGCGCACCACCGGCAGACGCTTCTCGCGCGCGGCAACGAGCTCGGGATTGTCGCGTTTGATCGCTGTCGAAACGACGACGACCGCCGCATCCGCGAGATTCTTGGCCTCGTGGCCCACCGCCACCGGGATGCCCTTGTCGCGCAAGCGCTTCACATTGGCGCTGTCTGCGGCGTCCGAGCCTTGCACCTTGTAGCCGAGGTTGACGAGCACCTCGGCGATGCCGGACATGCCTATGCCGCCGATGCCGATGAAGTGGATAGGGCCGAGCTCGTTCGGTAACCTCATGGACACATCTCTATCATTTTTCCTTCAAGCGAACTCGCTGAGCGCCGGCGTCGACGGCAGCCGAGCGGTTCTCGCGACGAGATCGGCGAGGCGTTCGGCGGCGTCGGGAATGCTGGCCTGGCGGGCGAGCGCCGCCATCTCGGCAAGATGCGAGGGCGCGAAGAGGATTTGCGAGAGCCTATCGGCAAGCGCCTCAGGCTCGAATTGCGCCTGGCCGAGCATCGTCGCGGCACCGATGTCGGCGAGCGATCTCGCGTTCCCGGCCTGATCCTGATCGAGCGAACCCGGCAAGGGCACGAGAACCGAGGGGCGGCCGATCACGGAGATTTCAGCCACGGTCGAGGCTCCCGCACGCGCGATCACGAGCTGGCTTCGCGCCATGTGGAAAGGCAGGTCGCGAAAGAAGGGGGCGACCTCAGCTTCGACGCCGGCTTGCGCATAAGCGGCGCGCACGCGCGCGAAATCCTCTTGCCGCACCTGCTGCACGATCTGGAGCCGCGCACGCTCGGGGGCCGTGAGACGCGCGATCGCGGCCGGCACGACATCCGACATGATGCGCGCGCCCTGGCTGCCGCCGAAGACGAGGAGACGCAGCACGCCGCCTTCGCGCGGCGGCTCATAAGGGGTTTCCGCCGCCTCGATCACGGCGGGCCGTACCGGGTTCCCGACATGATGCGATTTGGCGAGAAGCGCCGGATCGGCGCCGCCGATCTCGGCAAAGCCCGTCGCGATCACGTCGACCCGTTTCGCGAGCAGGCGATTGGCGCGGCCGAGCACGGCATTCTGCTCGTGCAAGATGCTCGGCACTCTCAACAGGCCGGCCGCAAGAAGCGGGGCAACCGTCGGATAGCCGCCAAAGCCCACGATCGCGGCGGGCTTGCGCCGCTTCACGAGGGCGAGCGCCTTGAGCGTGCCAAGGCCGAGCGTCAGTCCCGCCCTGGCCTTGCCGAGCCCGCCTTTGCCGTATGGAGTTGCCGCCGGCAGGGCGTGGACGCGTCGCGCCGGAAAGTCCTTGGCGAAGGCTTCGCCGCGCCGATCGGTGACGAGCTCGACCTCGCAGCCTCGGTGCTGGAGCGCCTCTGAAAGCGCCTCGGCCGGAAAGAGGTGCCCGCCGGTGCCCCCCGCCGCGATGAGGATCAAGGGCGCCATATCTCAGATCGGGCTCGCCGCGAGCGGCAGCGGCGGCCTCCACAGATCGGACATTTCGGCGCGTGGCCTGCGGCGCGTCACGGCGATGAGGAAGCCGAGCGCTATGCCGAGCGAGATCAGCGAAGAGCCTCCATAGGAGACGAAGGGAAGCGTCATGCCCTTGGCGGGGATGAGCTGCACATTCACCGCCATGTTGATCACCGATTGGACGCCGAAGAGTGCGATCAAGCCGGCGCAGGCGAGGCGGCAGAAAGGGTCCTCGCTGCGCTGCGCCGCGTAAAGCGCGCGCATGACGATCAGCATGAAAAGCGCGACGAGCGCGATGCAGGCGATGATGCCGAATTCCTCGCCGGCCACCGCGAAGGGAAAATCGGCATGCGCGTCGGGAAGGATGCGTTTCACCACGCCTTCGCCCGGCCCGCGCCCGAGCCAGCTGCCCGAAAGGAACGAGTCCATCGCGGTGTCGACCTGGAAGGTGTCGCCGGCCCCCTTGTTGAGGAAGCGGTCGATGCGCGCCGTCACATGCGGCACGAACAGATAGGCAAGCGTCACGCCGGCGGCACCAAGGCCGCCGAGGCCCGCGACCCAGAAGATATGCAGGCCCGCGATGAAGAAGATGGTCGCCCAGACGACCGAGATCAGCATGGTCTGGCCGATGTCCGGCTGGAGAATGAGTGGGATAAGGGTCGCGGGAAGGAGCGCGAGGCCGAGGATCGCCGCCGGCACCCCTTTGCGCTGCGCCGCTTCCGAGAACAGCCATGCGGTCAGGATGACGAAGGCGGGCTTGGCGAATTCGGAGGGCTGAATGCCGATGCCCGCAAGGCTGATCCAGCGTCGCGCGCCTTTGACCTCCGCCCCGTAAATCAGCGTGGCGCAGACGAGCGCCATGGAGACGATGTAGAGCACGAGCGCGGTGCGGCGCACGGCGCGGGGCGAGGCGAGCGAGACCACGAAGGCCACCGCGATAGTCACGGCGAGGTAGCCGATCTGGCGATTGACGAAATGAAAGGTGGGCAGGCCGAGGCGCGCCGCGACCGGCGGGCTCGCCGCCATGTCGATCACGATGCCGGCGACGAAGAGGATGCCGAAGCCGGCAATGAGCCAAAGGTCGATGGTCCACCACCAATTGGTGAGCGCGCCCTTCTCGATGCGTGAGGCCATGGCTCAGCTCTCCTTGCGGCTGCGGGTGCGGCTGACGGTGCGCGGGCGTAAGGTCCTTGCGCTCGTCTTGCGCGTCACGGAAACTTTCCCTTCGGCGAGGCGAGAGGGGCCCGAGCTCCCCGGCGCCGCTTGTCGCCGCAAGCGGGCCTTGCCTGAAACAGAAGAGGCGGCGCGCCCGGCGCGCGCCTCTGCGATGATGCGGCGGGCGAGCTCACGAAAGCGATCCCCCCGGGCCTCGAAATTCTTGAACTGATCGTAAGAGGCGCAAGCCGGCGAGAGCAGGACGACTGGCTCCTTCAGGCCCGAAGCCGCGGCGTCGCGCGCGGCGCGCGCCACGGCGACCTCGAGCGTGCCGCAGCGAAGCTTCGGCACATGGCCTGAGGCGAGCGTCGCCGCGAATTCGCGCGCCGCCTCACCGATGAGATACGCTTTCTCGACGCGGCGGAAGAGAGGCCGGAGGCTTTCGATGCCGCCCTCCTTTGCCCGCCCACCCAATATCCAAAAGATGCCGCCGGCAAACGAGGCCAGCGCCTTCTCGGCCGAATCGGCGTTCGTCGCCTTGGAATCATTGATGAACAAGATGCGGCCGGCGCGACCGACCTCTTCCATGCGATGCGGCAGGCCCGGAAAGCTGCGCAGCGCCGCCTCCATGAAGCGCCTCTCGCCGAAGTTCGGCCAAAGCTCCCTCGATAAAGGCTCCTTCGATAAGGGCTCCTGCGCGAGCGTGCCGTCGCCGCGCCTCGCCTGCAGGAATTGGCTCGTCGCGAGGATCGCCGCGAGCGCATTGTCAGCATTGTGCTTGCCGCGCAAGGTGGGAATGCCCTTGAGGTCGTAGACCGGGCGCCAATCCCCGGCGCGCATGAAACCGAGCTCGGAACGCAGCGCGCAGCCATTGTTGAGCCCGCCGAAAGCGTTCATGGCGGCGAGATGATCGGGAGAGCGCGCGCCGGAGAGCTTGCGAAAGATGGCGCGGCTCGGCTCATCGGCGAAGTTGATGAGAGCGTATTCGGCTCGCGCCACGAGCCTCTCCTTGATCGCGGCGTAATTTTCCATCGTGCCGTGCCGATCGAGATGGTCGGGCGTGATGTTGAGAAGCACGCCGAGCGTCGGCGCGAGGGAGGGCGCAAGGTCGATCTGGAAGGAGGAGCATTCGATCACGTGGATGCGTTTTGGCGCCGGCGGGGCAAGCGCGAGGATCGGCGTGCCGATATTGCCGCCCATCGCCACGTCGCGGCCGGCGCGGTGCAGAATATGGGCGATCAGCGCCGTGGTGGTCGATTTGCCGTTCGTGCCCGTGATGGCGATGAAGGGCGAGCCGGGGGCGATCTTGGCGCGCTCGCGGCAGAAGAGCTCGATGTCGCCGATAACCTCGACGCCCGCTTCCTTGGCGAGCTCGACCGTCCAATGGGGCTTCGGATGGGTGAGCGGCACGCCGGGGGCGAGCACGAGAGACGCGAACCGACGCCATTGCGCGTCGCGCAGATCCTCGATCGCGAAGCCTTCGCGACGGGCCTCCTCGACCCGTTCCGGCGCATCGTCCCACAAGATCGGCGTGGCGCCGCCGGCGGCGAGAGCGCGCGCCGTCGCCAGGCCCGAACCGCCGAGGCCGAAGATCGCAACCCGCTTGCCGCGCATGGAGGTGACGGGCGTCATCGTTCACCTCAGCTTCAGGCTCGCGAGCCCGACGAGCGCGAGCACCACCGACACGATCCAGAAACGGATCACCACTTGCGGCTCGGTCCAGCCGAGCTGCTCGAAATGGTGATGGATCGGCGCCATCCTGAAGATGCGCTTGCCGGTCATCTTGAAGGACGCGACCTGCACGATCACGGAAAGGGCTTCGAGCACGAACAAGCCGCCCACGATCGCAAGCACGATCTCGTGCTTCGTCACGATGGCGATGGCGCCGAGAAGCCCGCCGAGCGCGAGCGAGCCGGTGTCGCCCATGAAGATCTGGGCAGGCGGCGCATTGAACCAGAGGAAGCCGAGCCCCGCGCCGAACATGGCGCCGCAAATCACCATCAGCTCGCCGGCGCCCGGGACATGATTGATCTGCAGGTAATTCGCGAAGATCACATTCCCGGTGAGGTAGGCGATGAGCCCGAAGGTCGCCGCCGCGATCATCACAGGCACGATGGCGAGCCCGTCGAGGCCGTCGGTGAGGTTCACGGCATTACCCGCGCCGACCACGACGAAGCTCGCCACGAGCGGGAAGGCGATACCGAGCGGAATCAGCACATCCTTGACGAACGGAACGCCGAAGGAGGAGGAGAGCGGCCCCGGCGTCACATGCATGGCGAGCGTGGTGGCGATGAGCGCGATCACCGTCTCGATGGCAAGGCGCAGCCGGCCCGGGAAGCCTTTATGCGACTGGCGTCGTCACCTTGAGGAAATCATCGTAGAAGCCGACGGCCGCATAGCCTGAGGTCACGCCGAGCACGATCCAGACGAAGGGGTTGCGCAGATCGGCCCAGAGCAAGGTGGCGACGAAGAGGCCCGAGAGGATCATCAACCCGCCCATCGTCGGCGTGCCTTGCTTGGTGATGAGATGCGATTTCGGGCCGTCATCGCGAATTGGCTGCCCCTTGCCCTGCTTGAGGCGCAAGGTGTCGATGATGGCGGGACCAAACATGAATACGAAGAGCAGCGCCGTCGCGGTCGCGCCGGCCGTGCGGAAGGTGATGTAGCGGAAGACGTTGAGGAGCGTGAAATACGGCGAGAAATCCGCGAGCAGCTTCAGCATGAGGGCCTCGACATTTCCTCAGGAGACCCGTGACGCGTGCGCAAGGCCTGCACGATGCGTCCCATGCGGCTGCCGAGCGATCCTTTCACGGCGACGATGTCGCCGGCCTGCAAGGCCTCCACCACCGCCGGCTCCAGTTCGGCGGAGGTGGCTGCATAGTGACCTCTGCGGCTCGAGGGAAGAGCCTCGAAGAGATGGCGCATCATCGGGCCGCAGGCATGCACGAGATCGATTTGCGCAAGCCCGATCGGCTCGACGAGCTCGGCGTGGAAGCGTGGGGCTTCAGGGCCGAGCTCGAGCATGTCGCCGAGCACGGCGACACGCCGCCCGCTCCGACCGGGCGAGAGGCGGGCGAGATTGGCGAGCATGGCGCGCATCGAAGCCGGGTTGGCGTTGTAGCTCTCGTCGATCAAGAGCGCTTCGCCTCCGCGCGGATGCAGCGCGACGTGGGCGCCGCGACCTTCGGGCGGCGCAAGCGTGGCGAGCGCCGCGCCCGCGGCCTCGACATCGGCGCCAAGTGCCTGCACGCCGGCGAGGACGCCAAGCATGTTCATGGTGATGTGGCGGCCCGGCATGCCGATGCGGCAAGTGAGACGCTTGCCAAAGATGTCGATCACGGCATCCGAGCCGCGTTCGTCTTCCTCGAGCGAGGCGAGGCGAATGTCGGCCTTTTCCGAAGTGCCGAAAGCGACGATGCGCCCGGCCGGGCTCGCCAGCGCATGGGCTTTCAGCCTTTCTGATTGCGCATTGTCGATATTGATGATCGCGGTGCCGCCCGGCTCGAGACCTGAGAAAATCTCGGCCTTGGCGTCGGCGATCGCGGCGACCGACGGGAAGAATTCGAGATGCACCGGCTCGACCGTGGTGACGAGTGCCGCGTGCGGGCGCGCCATGGCCGCGAGCGGCCTGATCTCGCCCGGTGCGTTCATGCCGATCTCGCTCACGGCGAAGGCGGCGTCTTGCGGAAGGCGCGCCAAGGTGAGCGGCACGCCCCAATGGTTGTTGTAGGAGGCGACGGGCGCGTGCGTCTTTTTCTGCGCGCCGAGTACCTGGCGCAGCGCCTCCTTCGTGCCGGTCTTGCCGACCGAGCCTGTGACCGCGATGAGCCGCGCCTTCGTGCGTGCCCGCGCGGCGCGGCCGAGGCGGCGCAAGGCTTCGAAAGGGTCCTCGACGACGAGCAGGCGATGGGTCGAGGGCATCGCGAAGCTCCTCGCGATCGAGACGACCGCGGTCGCGCCCCTCTCCATCGCCTGATTCACGAAATCATGCCCGTCGCGGTGTTCGCCCTTGACGGCGAAGAAAAGATCGCCGGGCGCGAGCTTGCGCGTGTCGATCGAGACGCCGCGGATCGGCGCCGCGCTCGTCCCGCGCGGAGCCGCGCCCATGGCCGCGGCGGCCTCCTCGAGGCTCCACAAGGCCGCGCTCATGCGGCGAGCTCCTTGACCACGGCCGCGACCGCTTCGTGATCCGAGAACGGCAAGGTGCGTTCGCCGATGATCTGCCCTGTCTCATGACCCTTTCCGGCGATGAGCACGACATCGCCCCGACCCATGGCGCGCACCGCGGCGCCGATCGCCTCGGCGCGGTCACCGATCTCGACAGCGTCCGGCGCGCCGGCGAGGATAGCGCGACGGATGGCAGCCGGTTCCTCGGAGCGCGGGTTGTCGTCGGTCACGATCACGCGATCGGCGCTGTCCGCCGCGATCTTGCCCATCAGCGGGCGCTTGCCGGGGTCGCGGTCACCGCCGCAACCGAAGACGACGGTGAGCCGGCCGCTGGTGAAGGGCCGCAAGGCCGCGATCGCGTTCGCGAGCGCCTCGGGCTTGTGCGAATAATCGACGAAGACGAGGCCGCCCTTGGCTTCGCCTGCAAGCTCGAGCCGCCCCGGCACGCCCTTGAGGCCCGGGAGCGTCGCCAGCACGTCCTCGGGCTGCTCATGCGTTGCAATGGCGATCCCCGCCGCGGTGAGCGCGTTCTCGACCTGGAACTCGCCGGGAAGCGACAGCTCGACTTCGCGGCGCGCGCCGGCGATCTCGAGCGACAGGCGCTGGTGGAAGCCCTCGCGCGCGACCGCGAAAAGGCGGATGTCCTTGCCGCAACGGCCGACCGTGATCGGCGCGAGATTCAGCGCCGCAAGCTCGGCGAGCAAACGATCGGACCACGCCCCGTCGGCATTGACCACGATGGGCCGGCCGCGCGGCAGAAGCTCGCGGAAGAGGCGGAGCTTGGCCTCGAAATAGGCCTCCATGTCCGCGTGGTAATCGAGATGGTCGCGGCCGAGATTGGTGAAGGCGGCGGCCGAGAGGCGCACGGCCTCGAGCCTTCTCTGCTCGATCCCGTGCGAGGAAGCTTCCATCACAAGATGCGTGATGCCTTCACGCGCGAGCTCGTCGAGCGTGCGATGCAGGAGGATCGGATCGGGCGTCGTCAGCGAGCCATAGGCTGCATGCCCGGGCTTGATCACGCCGAGCGTGCCGAGACTCGCGGCCTTGTGCCCGAGCGCCGTGGCGATCTGGCGCGTGAAATCGGCAACGGAAGTCTTGCCGGCGGTGCCGGTCACGGCGACTGTCGTCTCCGGTGCGCCCGGATAGAAGCGCGCCGCGGCGGCCGCCAGCGCGGCTCTCGCATCGGCGACGACGATCGTGGGCACGCCGAGCGGTGCGTCCGGCTCCCTCTCGGCGACGATCGCCACCGCGCCCGACTTGATGGCGCGCTCGGCATAAGCGAGGCCATCCGCGTGCGTTCCCGCCACGGCGAAGAACAGATCGCCCGGCTTCACGGCGCGGCTGTCGAACGCGAGCCCGGCGGTCGGCAAGCCCTTCGCTCCCGCCGGAAGGCAGGCGCCACCCAAGAGTTCGACGAGCGTCATCGCCGACCCTGCCTCTCTGCGCTCGTGCGAGCGAAAAGGGAGGCCCCGGCCTCGCTCGTCTCGACCTCGAAGAACCCGATCACGGTTTCGTTCCCGCTCCCGCTTGCGCCAAGCGTGGGAATGGCAGCTGAGGCTGGTCGAATCGTGGCGGAATTCCGAGAATCGGGGCAATGCGGTCGATGACGCGTCCGGTCACGGCGCCCGCATTCCAAGCGGCGGTGGCAAAGCCATGCGTCTCGGCCGTGCCTTGCGGCTCGTCGTAAACGACGAGGAACAGGTATTTCGGCTTGTCGGCGGGGAGGATGGCCGTGAACGTGGTGAAGTTCTTCGTGTTCGAATAGCGCCCGTGGATGACCTTTTGCGCCGTGCCGGTCTTGGCGCCCACGAAATAGCCCGGCACATCGGCCGGGCGCCCTGTGCCCTTCTCGGCATTGAGCCGAAGAATGTAGCGCATTTCCTCGCTCGTCTCGGGCTTCACCAGCTGGCTCGATTGGGCGAGCGCTTCCGCTTCGCCGCGCCGCAGAAAAGTCGGCGTCTCGAGATGGCCACCGTTGACGAGCGCGCAAACCGCCATCGCGGCTTGCAAGGGAGCGACCGCGATGCCCTGGCCGAACGCGATGGTGACGGTGTTCAGCTCCCCCCAATGTTTCGGGTAGAGGGGTTCGGCGCTTTCGAGCTCGGTGCGCATGCGGTCGAGCTGGCCGGCCTTCTTCAGGAATGCCTTGTGGCCTTCGACGCCGACGGTCAGCGCCTCCTTGGCGGTGCCGATGTTCGACGAATGCAGGAAGATTTCCGGCACGGTGAGCACGCGGCCGGTGGCGTGATAATCATGGATGGTGAACTTGCCGTAGCGGAGGTTCGAGCGGGTATCGAAGCTCGAGTTCAGGGTGATCTTGCCCGCGTCGAGCGCCATCGCCGTGGTGAGCGCCTTGTAGGTCGAGCCCATCTCGAAAACGCCGACCGTCATGCGGTTGATGTTGTTCGGGTCGAGCGCCTCGGCGGGCTTGTTCGGGTCGAAATCCGGCAGGGACACCATGGCGATGACCTCGCCGGTGCGCACATCCATGACGGCGGCGCCGGCGGCTTTCGCCTTATAGCGCTCCATGCCTTTTTGCAGCTCGTCGCGCAGCGCGTGCTGCGCATGCAAATCGAGCGACAATTGCACCGGCTTGAGGCTCTCGGCGGTCATCGGCAAGCCCGCCTCTCGCAAGGCGTCGAGCCCGTGCGCGTCGATATATTTCTCGATGCCGGCGATGCCGATGTTGTCCGTGTTGACGGCGCCGAGAATATGGGCGGCGGCGACCCCGTTCGGATAGATGCGCCGCTTCTCGTCGAGGAAGCCGACTCCCGGCAGGCCGAGATGATAGATCTCGTCGCGCTGTGCCTGGGTGATGTCGCGCTTCACCCAGACGAAACCCTTGCGCTTCGAGAATTTCTCGCGCAGCGCCTTGGCGTCGAGATCGGGCAGCACCGAGGTGATGAGCTCGACCGCTTCGTCCTTGTCGACGAGCTTGTTGGGCTCGGCGAAGACCGAGACCGCTTGCAGGTCGGTCGCGAGGATCTCGCCGTTGCGGTCGAGGATGTCGGGCCGCGGATTCGAGGCGACGACGTCCGAGGCATGATGCGCGCTCCCCCTCTCCTCTCCCGAGAAGCCGATGGCGACGAGGCGCAAGGCGATCACGAGGTAAGTGACGCCAAAGGCGAGGCCGACGAGGACGATGCGCGCGGCGCTCTTGTCGAGATGCATGCGCAATAGGCGGCCCGCGAGACCGCGCACGCCTCGCGCCGGCTCGACCGGCGGCTCTTGCGGGCCCCGCCGCCCTTGCGTCTCGCTCATGGCTTGCGGCTCCCTGTCGGCGTGCTTCCCGCCGAGCCGCCTCGCGACGGCGTCATGGTCGGCTCGCCGAGGCCGAGCGCGTCGAGCTTGCGGCCGATCTCGTCGCCCTCGGCCTCTTTGCGCGGCAAATCCGCCGGCGACACGGCGGTGTGGCGCACGTTGAGCGGCACAAGGTCGAGATATTTGTCGGCGAGGATTTGCAGGCGCCCGGGCGCCGACATGGCTTGCCATTCGCCCCGCAGCGTCGCGATCGCGAGCTTCTCGGCGTCGACTTGCCGCGCGAGCTTCGCGACCTCCTCGGTGTCGTAGAGCGTGTCGTATTTGATGCGGTAGGCGTAAAGCGCCGAGCCGATCAGGCAGCAGATGGCGGCGACATTGAGAAGCCTGATCATTTGCGCCTCCGTCGCCTTACCGGCCCGAGCCAAGCTTCCGCGAAGCCTTCGGGCAATGGCGATTCACCGCGCGTGCCGAAGCGGAGCTTGGCGGAGCGGGCGCGTGGATTGCGGGCAAGCTCCGCCTCGGCGGGCGTGATCGGCCCATGGATCGGCGCGAAGGCGCGAAAGGCGCGCGCCGCTGTCGGCAGATGCCGCGATATGGGCTGCTCGCGCCCGGTGTTCCCCTGAAAGAAACGTTTGGCGATACGATCCTCGAGCGAATGGAAGGTCACCACGGCGAGCCGCCCGCCCGGCTTCAGCACCGACGCGGCATCGACAAGCCCGCGCAGGAGCTCGTCGAGCTCATTGTTGACCGCGATGCGCAACGCTTGAAAGCTGCGGGTCGCCGGATCGATGCCGTCGCGGGGCTGAGGCACCGCCGCGGCGATGATTCGGCGCAGCTCGCGCGTGGTGCGGATCGGCGCCGCTTCCCTCGCGGCCACGATGGCGCGCGCGATGCGCCCGGCGTGCCTTTCCTCGCCGAATAGCCGCAAGAGATCGGCAAGCGAGGCGGCGCTCGACGTGGCGACGAGATCAGCGGCCGAGGGCCCCTCGCGGCTCATGCGCATGTCGAGCGGGCCGTCATGACGAAAGGAGAAGCCGCGTTCCGGACGGTCGATCTGCATCGAGGAGACGCCAATGTCGAAGACGACGCCGTCGGCCCCCTCGAATCCATGCTCGCGCGCCACGCGAGCGGTCTCGCCGAAGCGCGCTTGCACGAGGGTCAGCCGGCCGGCCGCGTGCGCGACCAGCGCTTGGCCTTCGCGGATGGCTTCGGGGTCGCGATCGAGCCCGAGAACGCGCGTCGCGGAGTTTGCCGAAAGAAGGGCGCGGCTGTAGCCGCCGGCGCCGAAGGTAGCGTCGATATAGCTGCCGCGTCTCTCGGCCTCCAGGGCCTCCATCACCTCGGGGAGGAGGACGGGAAGGTGGAATGGATGATCAGCCTCAGCGCCCAATTCTTCGCCTCGCGCCAATGCCTCGGAAAACCCCGCGCCGAGCCCCTTGCGCGCCCTCTGGCGTCGCGCCCGATGGCGCAGCCTCGCCGGCCTTGCGTTCATACGGCCCAAGGCAGCGCTTTTTGTCGAGGCGCTGTTCGCCACTTGGGCTTTCGGCACCGAAGCGCGGGGGTGGGCAAGCATGGCTTTCGCTCGGATTTAGGGGAAGGCGCCGTCGAGCGGCCATAAGGATCGAATTCTCCTGACCCCGATATCAACTCCTTAATGTTAAGGAACGGTTTCATCGGGCGGCGCGCACGCACTCGTGAAGCGGCTTCGACCGGGATGAAGGTGCCAGCCGGCCTGTAAGCCGGGTTCTGTAAGGCCGACGCCCTCGCGGGCGCCGGCGTGACGGCCATTCCTCTAGGGCGGTCGTTGCCGACCGCCTCGAGCAACCAACCCGGATGGCAAGACCTGAAGACAGGTCCGAGCCCTTGCGGGCTCCGCCATCCCTATTCGGTTTTGCTCCCGGCGGGGCTTGCCATGCCGCTGCCGTTGCCGGCCGCGCGGTGCGCTCTTACCGCACCCTTTCACCCTTACCCCGTCCTTTTGCCTTGCGGCGACGAGAGCGAGGCGGTTTGCTTTCTGTGGCGCTTTCCCTGGGGTTACCCCCGCCGGACGTTATCCGGCGCCGTGTCTCCATGGAGCCCGGACTTTCCTCCGCGCGTGAGCACGGCGGCCGTCCAGCCGACTGGCGACCCATCGGATATGGGCATCGTGCCCGAGCGTCAACAGAGGGTGGCAACAGCGACAAGCACGCGCTCATTTTATTTATTTCTCAGGCCGTGCCTCCGGGTAGGAGGTGAAGCTAAAAAGGCCTCACTGAATTCATGTATGCTTGACGCACTCGGTATGGGAGCACATATTGCGTTTACTCCGGTGCGTCCTGCTATCTGTTGAGGCCGTGCCGGCATAAAAGGGCTCCTGCGGGAGCCCTTGCTATTTTAGGGGTAGCCTGTGCAGCGGCATAGCCGTTCTCGTTGATGCTGGGTATCTCTTCGCTCAAGGCAGCGTTGCTCTGACCGGCAGTAAAAAGACGAGATCCGATCTCGCCTTGGATGCACCATCAGTCATTAACGAACTCAAGGTGCTTGCGGCCGCAAAAGCCAGCACGTGCTCCCTCCTGCGAATCTACTGGTACGATGGTGCGGTTGCGGGGATGCGCCTCACAGCGGATCAAGCGCTTTTGGCAAGCTTGGACGATGTGAAGGTCAGGCTAGGCTTCATCAACTCTGCTGGGCAACAAAAAGGCGTTGACTCGCTCATTGTCACGGACCTCATCGAGCTTGCACGACAAAAAGCAGTTTGCGATGCGATCCTTTTATCGGGCGATGAGGATGTAAGAGTTGGCGTCCAGATCGCTCAAAATTATGGTGTTAGAATTCACCTCTTAGGAATAGCTCCGACAAGGGGAAGCCAGTCACTTCCACTGATGCATGAGGCAGACACAACTCACGAGTGGAACGCAGATACAATACGCAAATTTCTTTCCGTACGCGAGCAAATCACATCGCCTGGACCTAACCCTACTACCCTTCGACCTGCCGCCAAAAATTCTGCTACCATGGCAACAGCGCCGAATGCTGAAGCCTTGGAACTCGCAGCAAAGAGCTTTGTGCAATCCCTACAGGAATCGGACCTAATTGGCATTCAGGCATACTGGGAAAGCGGTGAACGGGGCATACCGCCGGAGTTAGATCGCCGCCTACTTCCTTCTGGCCGTGATGCCGTGGGTAGAGATTTGAACCAGCCAGAGAAAAGGTTGATACGCAGCTGTGTTCAGAGGCTGGTTAAAGAGCGAATTGGATCGGCTGGGCCCGATTTCGCGGGCGCCGGCCATTGACAAGCGCGCGCAATCGCTCACATTGAGGCTGTCCGAGGGGTGCCGCGAGAATTGCGGCTGAGACGGAAGCCCTGGAACTCTCCACTTGATGGATTTTCCAGGTGACCGAACCCTTCGAACCTGATCCGGGTCATGCCGGCGAAGGGACTGGACGTTTGCAGCCCCCTTTAAGCCGGTCATCGATGCGCCAAGCGCGCGGGGAGATTGCTGCGATGACCATCCATATCGACAAGCCTGCCGGTACCCCGGCGACCGTGACCACCGGACCCATCCAGGGCTCGCGGCGCGTGTTTTCGAGCCCTTCCGGGCGGCCGGATATCGCGGTGCCTTTCCGCGAGGTGATGCTCTCCGATCCGGCGGAGAAGCCGGTTCGGCTCTACGACACCTCGGGCCCCTATACGGACGAGACGGCGACGATCGATCTCGGCAAGGGCGCGCCGCGCGTGCGCGAGCCCTGGATCGAGAAGCGCGGCTATGCGCGCGTCGAGGGCCGGGCCGTGAAACCCGAGGACAACGGCGTCCTCGACGCGACGCGTCTCGTGCCGGCCTGTCCGGCGGAGCGGCCGGTGCGCCGCGGCGCGGACGGCCAGAAGGTCACGCAATATGAGTTCGCGCGCGCCGGCATCATCACCCAGGAGATGATCTACGTCGCGCACCGCGAAAATCTCGGCCGGCAAGCGGCGGCCGAAGGCGCCGCGGAGGCGCTCGCGCAAGGCGAGAGCTTCGGCGCCGATATCCCGGCCTTCATCACGCCGGAATTCGTCCGCGACGAGGTGGCGCGGGGCCGCGCCATCATCCCGGCGAACATCAACCATCCCGAGATCGAGCCGATGGCGATCGGCCGCAATTTCCTGGTGAAGATCAACGCCAACATCGGCAATTCGGCGGTGAGCTCGTCGGCTGCCGAGGAAGTCGAGAAAATGGTGTGGGCGACGCGCTGGGGCGCCGACACGGTGATGGATCTCTCCACCGGAAGGAACATCCACAACATTCGCGGCTGGATCATCCGCAACTCCGCCGTGCCGATCGGCACGGTGCCGATCTATCAGGCGCTGGAGAAGGTCGATGGCGACCCGCTCAAGCTCGATTGGGAGGTGTTCAAGGACACGCTCGTCGAGCAGGCCGAGCAGGGCGTCGATTATTTCACGATCCACGCCGGCGTGCGCCTCGCCCATGTGCCGCTCACCGCAAGGCGCGTCACGGGCATCGTCTCGCGCGGCGGCTCGATCATGGCGCGCTGGTGCCTCGCCGGGCACCGCGAGAGCTTCCTCTATGAGCGCTTCGGCGAGATTTGCGACATCATGCGCCGCTATGACGTCTCCTTCTCGCTGGGCGACGGGTTGCGCCCGGGCTCGATCGCGGACGCCAATGACGCGGCGCAATTCGCCGAGCTCGAGACCTTGGGCGAGCTCACCAAGATCGCCTGGGCGAAGGGCTGCCAGGTGATGATCGAGGGCCCGGGCCATGTGCCCATGCACAAGATCAAGGTGAATATGGAAAAGCAGCTTCGCGAATGCGGCGAGGCTCCCTTCTACACGCTCGGCCCCCTCACCACCGATATCGCGCCCGGCTATGACCACATCACCTCGGCGATCGGCGCGGCGCAGATCGGTTGGTACGGCACCGCCATGCTCTGCTATGTGACGCCGAAGGAGCATCTCGGGCTGCCGAACCGGGACGATGTGAAGACCGGCGTGATCACCTATCGGATCGCGGCGCATGCGGCCGATCTCGCCAAGGGGCATCCGGCCGCGCAGGTCCGGGACGACGCCATCTCGCGCTCGCGCTTCGATTTCCGTTGGGAGGATCAGTTCAACCTTTCGCTCGATCCCGACACGGCCCGCGCCTTCCATGACGAAACCTTGCCGAAGGATGCACACAAGGTCGCGCATTTCTGCTCGATGTGCGGGCCGAAATTCTGCTCGATGAAGATCACCCAGGATCTGCGCAAGGAGGCGGCCGCGCTCATCGGCGCCGAAGCCGGAAAGGTAAGCGAGGCCGAAGCCGCGGCCGGCATGGCGGCGAAGTCGAAGGAGTTCCTCGAGGCCGGCGGCAAGCTTTATCTCGATCGTCCCCAGGCGGCGGAATAAGTCTTCATGAATTGCCGTGAGACAGCGCCGCGACCTTCTTCCGCTTTCGGGCGGGAGAAGGCCGGCAATTGACCTTGGCTCACGCGCCGCTACTCGTCGTCGACGATCTTCACGCGGGCTATCAGAGCGGCGTCGACATCCTGCAAGGGCTTTCGTTGAGCGTCGCCGAAGGCAAGCTCACGCTCGTCATCGGCCCGAACGGCGCGGGCAAATCCACCTTGCTGAAGACGATCTTCGGCTTCCTCAAGCCGCATCGCGGGCGCATCAGCCTGCGTGAAGAGGAGATCACCGGGCGCGAGCCGCACGCCTTGAAGCGGCTTGGCGTGAGCTACATGCCGCAGGAGATCAACACCTTCCCGCTCTTGTCGGTCGAGGAGAATTTGCGCATGGGCGCCTGGACCTTCCGGCGCGACAAGCGGCGGCTTCAGGCGCGGCTGCAACGCATCTACGAGGTTTTTCCGGTGCTCGCCGAGAGGCGCAAGGCGACGGCCGGCGATCTGTCGGGCGGTCAGGGCCGCATGCTGTCGGTTGCCCGTGAGATGATGGCCGAGCCGCGCCTCCTGCTCATTGACGAGCCCACGGCCGGGCTTGCCCCCGCGCTCGTGGAGCAGGTCTACGATCTCCTGGCGCAAGCGCGGCGCGAGCTCGGCGCGACGATCCTCCTCGTCGATCAGAATATCGAGGACGCGGTGGCGAAGGCCGATCACGTCTACATGCTCAATCTCGGGCGCCTCAAGGCGCAGGGCCCGGCGGCGGAATTCACCCCGTCCCGCACGCGCGAGCTGATCCAGGAATGCCTTCTCGGATGAAGGACACGGCGCCCGGAGGCCTCGCCTGGCGTCGCCCGGCAGCGATCACGGCGGCGATCGGCGCCGCGCTCCTTGCCATCGCGCCTTTCGCCTCCGATTATGCGCTCCATGTGCTGATCACGAGCCTCTACTATACGATCCTCGCGGCAAGCTGGAATTTGCTCGCGGGCTTCACGGGGCAGTTCTCGCTCGCCCAACAGGCCTTCGCCGCCATCGGCGCCTATACGTCGGGGCTTCTCACCACGATCTTCGATTTGCCGCCTTTCGTGGGAATCCTTTGCGGCACGGCATTCTCCGCCCTTCTCGGCTTTTGCCTCGGGCGCCTCGTGTTGCGCATGCGCGCCATCTACCTCGCCATCGCCACCTGGGCCTTCGCCGAGACGGTGCACATCCTCCTCACCGCGGCCTACTCGCTGACGCGAGGCGAGCTCGGCCTCACCGTGCCGCCGCTCGTCGAAGGGATTTCGACTCGCGGCTCCTATGTCGTCTTCGTGCTGGTGACGCTTGCTTGCGTAGCTTTGATGTACGCGATGCTGCGTTCGCCGCTCGGCATCTTCATGCGGGCCATTCGCGACGATGAGTTGCGCGCCGAAAGCCTCGGCATCGATGCGACGCGCGTCAAGACATTGGTCTTCACCGCCTCGAGCGCTTTTGCCGGCCTCGCCGGCGCGCTTTACGCCCATTACGTCGTGGTGCTTTCGCCGCAGATCGCCGATTTCAGCGAGATGGCGAAACTCGTCATCATGACCGTGGTGGGCGGGCTCGGCACTTTCGCCGGCCCGCTGATCGGCGCGGCGCCGATCCAGATCCTCAACAGCTATCTCGCGAAATACGGCGAGTGGGACATGGTGATCTACGCCCTCGTGGTGATCGTGCTGATGCGCGCGAACCGGGGCGGGCTCGGGGGGCTCTTGGGAAGGTTGAAGCCGGGGGCGCGCTTGCTCGCGCGCTGAAGCGAGACGTGCCGGTTGGTTGCGCCTCCAAACCAACTCCTTTAAGCTTGAAATAAATTGCCCGTTGTCGAGGTTTCTCCATGACAAACTCGCTTTCGCGCAGATCGCTTCTGGGCGCGACGGCGCTCGGCTTTCTCGGTGCTCGTCCGCTCGCGACGAGCCTCGAGGCGCGTGCCGCCGAGGCCGACGCCGTCACCATTGGCTGGCCGCAAGATGTGCCGAGCTGGGACCCGAACCAGCGCTTCGTCCCGGACGCGCAGCCAATCTTCAAGATGGTCTTCGACCAGCCGCTCGACCAGGACCCCAAGCTCAAGCTGATCCCGAACGTGGTGAAATCCTGGGAGCTCGCGCCCGACGCCCGAAGCCTTCCGGTCGAGCTTCGCGACGATGTCGTCTTCCACAACGGCGACAAAATGACGACCGCGGATTTCCGCTACACTTTCCTCGAACGGATCAAAGCCGGCCACAAGGTCGACATCGCGAATTCCTGGCGCAAGGTCAGCGACATCGAAATCGTCTCGCCGACCAAGGCGGTGATGCGCTTCGATTCGCCCGCGCCGACCGCGCCCCAGTGGCTCGCCTTTCTCGGAAGCTATGTGGTGCCGAAGGACTACATGGAGAAAACCGGCGTCGACGGCTTTCGCGACAAGCCCATCGGCTCCGGCCCGTATCGGGTTGCCGAATACCAGCTCAACGCGCGCATCGTGCTCGAGCGCAACGACGCCTATTGGGGGCCGAAGCCGAAGATGCGCCGCGTCACCTTCGAGATCATCAAGGACCCGTCGGCGCGTGTCGCCGCGACCCAATCCGGAGAGGTCGATCTCACGATCTCCGTGCCCGTGCGCGAGGTGGAGCGCCTAAAGAGCGAGCCCAATCTTGAAGGCGAGCTCAACCCGATCACGCGCGTCATCCTGCTCCAGGTGCGCAACGACCTCGGCTTCGCCGATGAGAATGTGCGCCTTGCGGCGCATCACGCGATCGACAAGAAGGCGCTTTCGCAAGCCTTTTACGGCGGGGCCGCAGTGCCGCTCTCGGTACCGGCGACGCCGGGCACCGCCGCCTATCTCGACGATTACCGTTTCAGTTTTGATCCCGAGCTCGCAAAGCAGCTATTGGCGAAATCCGGCTATTCGACCGAGAAGCCGGCGAAATTCACCTTCGCCTCGACCAACGGCAATTTTCCGTCCGATTACGACATCGCGCGCGCTCTGGTGCAGATGTGGAAGAAGGTGGGCATCGAGGCCGATCTCGAGGTCATCGAATACGCGAAATATTTCGAGCTCAACCGCGGCGCCAAGCTTCCGGAGGCCACGCTCTACAGCTTCGACAATGCGACGGGGGATCCCGAGATCTTCGCCGGTTATCTCTTGAACCCGAAGATGCCGTTCTCGGCCTGGAAGGGAATGGAGATCGGCCAGCGCGCGATCGATCTGTTCAATGTCGCGAATTACGACGAGCGCGTCGCGGGCTACAAGGCGCTGAACAAGGATGCTGTCGAAAGCGGCGCCTCGATCCCGCTTTTGCAAAGCGTGCAGACCCTGGTGCGCAAGAAGAACCTCTCCTACACCCGGTATGGGAACGGCTGGGTGCGCGCCGATACCATGTCTTGGGGATGAGTGAAGGGTGAGATGTGAGAAGTGAGGAGTGAGGTGCCTTTTCACTCTTCACTCTTCTGACTCTCGACTAGACATGGCCGTTCAGCCGACATGATCGTTCAGCTTCTCGGCCTTTTCGCCAGGCGGCTTCTCGTCGCGATCCCGATCCTCTTTGTCGTCTCCGCTCTCGTCTTCGTCGTGCTGCGCGTGCTTCCGGTCGACCCGGCCGCGATGTCGATGCCGCCGAACGCCACCAAGGCCGAGATTGAGATGAAGCGTCAGGAGATGGGGCTCGATCGCCCCCTCCCGGAGCAATACGCGATCTGGCTCGGCCAGACCTTGAAGGGCGATCTCGGCAGCTCGATCCATTTTCGCCGCCCCGTCGCCTCCCTGATCACCGAGACCTTGCCGGCCACGATCGAGCTCGCCGCGCTCGCCATGCTGATCGCCGCGGGGCTCGGCTTCGCCGGCGGGCTCTTGCTCTTTCATCTGCGCGGCACGTTGCGGGGTGAAGCCGCCGACCTTGGCTCGACGGTGTTGATGTCGGCGCCCGACTTCCTCTGGGGCCTGATGTTCATCCTCGCCTTCGGCGTCGTCTGGCCGCTCTTGCCCTTCACCGGCCGCCTCGCCTCGAGCTTCGCGCGGCCGGTCCATACCGGTTTCCTCCTTCTCGACACCCTCATCGAGGGACGCCCCGACATGTTCCTCGATGCTCTCAAGCACATGGCGTTGCCCGCGACCGCGCTCGGCCTTGCTTTCTCGGTACCGATCATGCGCGTCCTGCGCTCCAGCCTTTTTGAGATCGACCAAGCCGATTACATTCGCCAGGCGCGGCTTCGCGGCGTTTCCGAAGGGCGCATTCTCTTGCGCCATGCGCTGAAGAACGCGATTTTGCCGACATTGACTTTGATGGGCGTGCAGTTCGGCTTCCTCTTCGGCGGAACTCTCCTCATCGAGGTGATCTACTCCTATCCAGGCCTCGGCAATCTGATGGTCGATGCGGTGCGCAACGCCGATTTGCCGATCATCCAGGCGGTCGCGCTCGCTTACGCTGCCGTCGTCCTCCTCATCAACATGATCGTCGATGGGCTCTATCTCGTGCTCAATCCGCGCTTGAGGAGCACTTGATGGCCAAGCGTTTTTTGAAGAGGGAGCTCGCCTTCCTGCGTTCCGGGCGCGTGCTCGCGGGCGCAACGCTCGTCGGCATCATCCTGTTCTGCGCGCTCTTTGCGCCTTTCCTCGCTCCGCATGATCCCGAAGAGCAAAACCTGATCGCGACGCTCCTTCCGCCGGCCTGGTCGGCGGGCGGCGACCCGACCTATCTTCTCGGCACCGATTCGCTCGGCCGCGATGTTCTCTCGCGTCTGTTGTACGGCGCGCGCGTCGCCATGACGGTCGCGGTCGCTGCCTCCCTCGGCGCCATGCTTATCGGGTCGATACTTGCGCATCTTGCCGGCTATTTCGGCGGCAAGACCGATTGGCTGATCGGACGCGCCGTCGACGTGTGGATGTCCTTCCCGCCCGTGGTCCTGTCGCTTGTGCTGATGACCGGGCTCGGCGCTGGGATCTCGAGCGTCATCCTCGCCATCGTGCTCGTCGATTGGACGCGCTTTTGCCGTGTGCTGCGCGCCGAGGTGCTGGTGACGCGTCGGCAGGATTATGTGGCGGCGGCGCGGCTCGTCGGCTTCAGCCATTGGCGCACGCTCACGCGTGAGATTCTCCCGGCCAGCATGCCGCTCCTCATCACGCTCCTCAGCATCGAGATGGGTATTGCGGTGATCGTCGAGGCGATTCTGTCCTTCGTCGGCATGAGCGTCGGGGCGAACCAATCGGCCTGGGGGCAGATGATCGCCGATGCGCGCCAGACCCTCTACGAATCCGGCTGGAATCTTCTGCTGCCGATGCTCGCGATTTTCGTCACCGTGCTCGGCTTCAACCTTTTGGGCGATGGGCTGCGACGCACCCTCGATCCTCGCTTGCTGCAGGCGCGCGAGCTGTGACCGCGAGCGTCCTCGCAGCCGAGAATCTCGCGGTCGAATCGCGGCTCCCCGATGGGCGCCGCCTGCCGGTTCTTTCCGGCATCTCCTTCGCGCTCGAGGCGGGCAAGGTGCTCGGCCTCGTCGGCGAATCGGGCGCTGGCAAGTCGATGGTCGGCCGAGCCGTCGCGCAGCTCCTCCCTCCGGGCTTCTCGGTCGCTGGAGGGAGCCTCGCTTTCGCGGGTCGCGATATCGTGCGCATGGGGATGCAAGCGCGACGCCGATTGCTCGGGCGCGAGATCGCCTTCATCCCGCAGGAGCCGCTCAGCGCCTTGAACCCGGTGATGACGATCGGCGCGCAATTCGGGGAGCATCTCGCGCGCCTCGGCATCACGTCCCAGGTGCGACGGCGAGAAGAGGCGCGCGCCATGCTCGAAGCGGTGCATCTGCCGCGCGCCGCGCAGCTGTTGCAGCAATACCCGCATGAACTTTCTGGCGGCATGTGCCAACGCGTGCTCATCGCCATGGCCTTCGCCAGCCGGCCGAAGCTCGTCATCGCGGATGAGCCGACGACGGCGCTCGACGCCACCATCCAGGCGCGCATCATCGATTTAATGGGCGAGATGCGCGACACCTATGGGGCGGCCCTCATGTTCATCACCCATGATCTGCGGCTCGCTGCGAATTTCTGCGACGAGATGATGGTGCTTTACGCAGGGCGCGCCGTCGAGATAGGCGAAGCCCGCGAGCTTCTCTCCTCGCCTCTCCACCCCTACACGCGTTGCCTGCAGCTTGCCGTTCCCTCGCTTTCCGCGCCCGAGCGCGAGCTTTTCACCTTGCCCGGAGAGATGCCGGGGCTCGCACGGCTCGGCGCGCTCGAAGGCTGCCGCTTCGCCCCGCGCTGCCCGAATGTCGGCGAGATTTGCCGCAAGGAGGAGCCGAAGCTCCTCGCCGTCGCGCCGGGCCGCGCGGCAGCCTGCTTTCGCACCGAGCTGACGCTTTCGATCGAGAGCATGACCCAATCGGTGCCCGCAAGCGCGAAGGCGACCGCGCCACTGCTTCTCGTCGAGGGGCTGAAAAAGCGTTACCGCTCGCGGCGCGGCCTCTTCGGCAGCACGGAGGTTCTTGCGGTCGACGAAGTGAGCTTCGCGGTCGCCGAGAACGAGTTCGTCGGCGTGGTCGGGGAAAGCGGTAGCGGCAAATCCACGCTCGCCAAGCTCCTTATCGGGCTCGAGCGACCGAGCTTTGGCCGCATCGAGCTCTGCGGACACGATGCCCTCGACCGGAGCGAGGCGGCGCGCCGGCGGCGCCTCGAGACGGCGCAAATGGTCTTCCAGGACCCGCAATCGGCCCTCAACCCGCGCCGGCGGGTCGCGAGCATCGTGACGCAAGTGCTCGAGGCCGCGGCGCCACGCCTGCCCTTCAGCGAGCGTCAACGGCGGGCCGAGGATCTCCTCGCCGAGGTCGGCCTCTCGGCGGAGCTCGGCGGGCGCTACCCCTCCCAGCTATCGGGTGGCCAGAAGCAGCGGGTGAACATCGCGCGCGCGCTTTGCGCGACGCCGAAGCTGCTCATCGCCGACGAGATCGTCTCGGGCCTCGACGTCTCGGTGCAGGCGCAGCTCATCGCGCTTTTGCACCGCCTGCGGCGCGAGCTTCCCTTCGCCTTGCTTTTCATCTCGCATGATCTCGCCGTGGTGCGAAAGCTTTGCGAACGCGTGCTCGTCATGTGGCGCGGCAAGATCGTGGAAGAGGGCTCTACGGCGCAAGTGTTCGCCGCACCGCGACATCCGTATACGCGCGAGCTCGTTGGGGCGGGTGATACAGGGCGAGTAGCGAGTAGTTAAATTAAGCTGGAAGCTAAGATCTTGTCTATTTCACTTTTCACTTTTCATTTTTCACTCTACTCGCTACTCGCTCTCCCAAGCGCCGCAAGCGCACGGCGGAGCGCGGCGACATCCGCGGCAGGTATGCCGGCGAGCTTCTCGGCCTCGAAGGCGCGAGCGCGCGTAACGATGCCGGCGAGGCGGGCGCGTCCGTCTGCCGTGATGTCGATGACGCCGGGCGGGCGCATCGCCGCAAGTCCGGCGGAGAGGAGCGCTGCGACCGCGTCCTCGGCGGTCGCCTGGCCCACATAAGAGAGGCGCGACAAGCTCTCGATCGAGGAGCCCGGATGGGCCGCGAGGCACGCGAGAATCCGGCTCTGGTTGATGGTCAGCCTCTCCGCCTCGCGGTGGCGCTCGAAGGCGCCCGAAAGCTGCTCATAGGCGCGAAACATGAGCGGCAGGAGAAAATCGTCGAGCGGGTGCGGGTCGCCGGTCTCGACGAGGGTGCGCCGCGCCACATCGATTGCCGGATGGTCGACCGAAAGCCCGTAGCGACCGTGCGCGAAGACGAGCACCTCGCGGTCGAAGCGGGCGAAACGATCGACACGACCGATCAGGATCACGTGGTCGCCCCCATCATGCTCGGCTTCGCGCCGGCATTCGAATTGCGCCGCGACGCCTTTAATGAGGGGTGCGCCGCTGGCGCCGGGCTGCCATTCCACGGCCTGGAATTTGTCGGAGGTCGAGCGCGCGAAACGGGTCGAGAGCGCCACCTGATCCGCCGAGAGCACGTTCACGGCGAAATGCCTCGCTTCGCGGAAGACCGGCAGGCTTTGGGCCTTGGATTCGAGCGACCAAAGCACGAGGGGCGGGTCGAGCGAGACGGAGGTGAAGGAGTTCGCGGTCACCCCGACCGTTTGCTCGCCGAGGCGCGCCGTGATGATGGCGACACCGGTGGCGAATTGCCCGAGCGCCCTGCGGAACGCGCGTTGATCGTCGCGAGGGTCGCCCTCTTCGACGAGATGGACGGCCTCCTCATTGGGCGCCATCGCCTTAGATGCCTCGCCTCGGCAACGTCCCCAGGCGGGAAGCCGCATGGGCCTTTCTCATCATTGACGAAGCCCCGCTTCGCGCAGGAGCGGCAGCACCTCGGCGATGAAATAGGGAAGCTCCTCCTTGAAGTTCACGAAGGACACGGTCGTGCCCGCAAATCCCGCCTGATGCATGCGCACCATCTCCTCGGCGATGTGGCGCGGCGTGCCGATGAGCGGGTAGGTGCCGGCGCCGGCGGCGAAACGCTTGCGATGCAAACGATAAGCCTCGGCCTCGTGCGAGCCCGAGAACTTCTCCTTCTGGCCCATGTAGTGATCGACGCTCGCATGGTCTGCCATCGTGACCGCGAAGTGATGATAATAATACTCGGCTTCGGCCTGGCTCGGCCGGCACACGACATGGCAGGTGGTGAAGACGCCGACCTCTCGTCCTTGCGCCTTGGCGCGCGTGCGCATGTCCTCGATATGCTCGCGTCCCTTGTCGATCTCGGTGAATGTGGTGAAGAGGAAATCGGCGGCCTTGGCGGCGAAATCGCGCCCGGGCGGCGAGAAGGCCGCGTTCAGCGTGACGGGGCGAGGCTTTTGCAACGGTCGCGGCTTGCCGGAAACGTTCTTGAGCTTGTAGAACGCGCCGTTGAAATCGAAGGGCTTCTCCTCGCTATAGACGCGTGACAGGATCTCGAACCACTCGAGCCCTTGCTCGTATCGCTTGTCGATCAGGTCGAGCCCGAACATCGCGAACTCTTCCGGATTCCAGCCGCACACGATGTTGAGGCCCGCGCGCCCGTTCGAGGCGTGATCGACGGTGGCGAGCGCTTTCGCCGCGAACACCGGATGCGCCATCGGCACATGCACGGTCGAGAAGAGCGCAATGTTGCGCGTGACGCCGGCGAGGCCGGCCGCGAAGGTCAACGTCTCATAGGACCATTCGCGATTGTTCACCTCGCCGCCGAAGCCCTTCCAACGGGCGATCGGCAAGATGAACTCGATGCCGGCATCATCCGCCATTTGCGCGACCGCGACGATGTCGGGCCAGAGCGCGAGCCAGCGCTCGGGCACGCGGGTGAGCGCCAGCCCGCCATCGGCGTTGAGGGAGAAAATGCCGAGCTTGAATGCGTTCGGGCCGCGCATCGGGTGCATGGAGGTACCCACCTTCAAGCTGCAGCCCGGACGCGCGCGGCGGCCGCAACGTCCGCCAGGGCAAGGGTGCTCGCCAGGGCAAGGGTGATCGCGTCCGTCATGAATGCTCCTGAACAGGACGGGGAAATGTTTCAAGCTTAAAATAGCCGCGTGCAGCGCGCAATGCGGTACGGAGCCGCCACAGGGTGTCTCCTGCTCCCGCGCGAAGAGCGCGGAGAAGGAAGCGGCTGGCGAGGGCGTTAGTTTCGCGGCTAAGGGCGCTTTACGGGATGAGCTTCCAATTGCCCTTTTCGAGCTTGACCATCACGCGCGAACGCTCGTCCGTGCCGAAGGTCTGCCCGAGGTGAAAATTGTACACCGCGTGTGTGCCGACGAGCTCCTTGGTCGAGGTCATGGCGTCACGCATGGCGACGCGAAACTCCGGCGTGCCGGGTTTGGCACCGCTCGCGAGAGCGCGCTTTGCCGAATCGGCGATGATCAGCCATGTGTCATAGCCATAGGCACCGAAGGCGTCGTTCGAGGGTTCGCCATTCACCTTCTTGTAGAGGGCGAGGAAATCGAGCGCGACCTTCTTGATCGGATTGGAATCGGGCAATTGATCGGCGACCACCATCGGGCCGGTCGGCGCGATCACGCCTTCGACGGCAGGGCCGCCGACGCGGACGAATTCGCTGTTGATGATCGCATGCGTCGAATACTCCGGGCCGGTGTAGCCTCGGTCATAGAGCGCGATATGCGGCAAGGCGCCGGGCGTGCCGGAGCCGCCGGTGAGCACGGCATCGGGATGGGCGGCCATCACTTTCAGGATCTGCGCCGTGACGCTCGTGTCGGCTCGCGCGTAGCGCTCGTTGGTCAGGATTTCGATGCCGGCGGGCCCCGCCGCCTTCTTCAAGGCGTTGTAGACGAGGTCGCCCCAGACATCGCTGAAGCCGATGTAGGCGACGGTCTTGATGCCCGCCTTCTTCATCGCCTCGACATCGGCCGTGACCATCAGCAGAGGCTCTTGCGGCACGGTGATCGACCATTGCGCGCCTTCGCCCGGCACCACCACATTGGCCATGACGATGAAGGGCACCTTCTCTTCGGCCGCAACGGCGGCAGCCGCAAGCGAGGGCGGCCCTCCCGCCGAGCCGCACAGAATATCGACCTTGTCCTCCTCGATGAGCTTGCGGGCCGCGCGCGCCGCGGCGGAAGGGTCGAAGCCGTCATCGATCTGGATATAGGTGAGCTTCTGACCGCCGACCTCGCCGATCGCGGCGTGCCCGGTGGCCATGCCCTTCGAATAGGGAATGCCGATCGAGGAGGCCGCCCCCGTCATGGAGGTGATGAAGCCGATCTTGATCTCGGCGCGCGCGGCTTGAGAGAATCCAAGACACAAGCTCGCGGCAAAAAGAGCCGCCCCAATCCTCGAACGCCGTTTCGACATCAAAACCTCCCTACGAGAAAAAGGCCGCCCCGCGCGGCCCGTGATGTTTTACTTATGGTAGCCGGGATTTAGCCGGCCGACCGTGTTCGATTGTCGGGCGCTGCTACAGTGACCTTGGTGGATGCGAATTGGATATCGCCTAAGAGGCATTGTCGAGCAAGATATTTGAATGCACGCGCTGCACCCGAGCAAGCTATTAACGTAGCCGGCCGTTGGAGTACGGTCATATCCTGAGCTGCTTGCGGAATCCTCGCGTCCTCACCCGGCAAGTGACGCGCCGGCGCCGGGCACCCCCTCCCCACGAAGTGGTGGGGAGGGTACGGGTGGGGGGCAAAGCCGCTTCGACAACGATACGATGCTCATTGGCCTCGTCCCGACACGACGCCGGCGCAAGCAACGCGGCCTATGCGCGTACCTCGACCGCCCCCCACCCGTACCCTCCCCGCCGCGACTTCGTCGCGGGGGAGGGGGCAAGAGCGCTGGCCCATTTTTCTGAAACGTCCCTCGCCCGGTTCAGCACAAAGCGCGGTCGGCGCGGTCCCCCGCAGCGCCGCTCGGCTTCGGCCTACCTGCCGAAAATGCCCTTGAAGAATTGCGCCATAGAGTTGCGCCTCTTTTTGCGGGCGAGCTCGTTTTCATCCTTCACCCAGGCGACCTGCACGACGCGGCGCTCGCCCGCGAAGGGCGGGTGGCCGTGCCAGGAGTTGTCGGCGCGCAGGAAGGCGAACAGGGTGCCCATGGTCGGCGGCACCTCGAGTTTATAGGGCTCGAAGCCGTCCGGGCCATAAAGCACGCGCAAGCGGCCCGCACCGTCATCCTGCCAAGCGTCGTTCATATAGACGAGAAGCGTCATCACCTTGGCGGTGCCGTCGGTGTGCGAGCGGCCGTCCTTCGCCTGGCTGATCTTGCGGATCGTCGTCAGGCGCGGATAGGGGTGCAGATCGATCCCCAGGCGCTCCGACATCACTTCGGAGAGCTCGGGGCTCTCGAGCTCGTCGATGAGCTGCTTGAACTTGCCGTGAAGCTCGACCTCATCGATGGTGAGGAAGCCCGGCTTCGTGATGTTCGGGAACTCGGCGCGCAAGGCTGGCACCGCCTCGGCGTTCAGCACATTGTCGACGAGCATGTGGGTGTAGGGGTCGCGCGAAACCGGCGCGCGCCTGATCGCCTCGATATCGATCACCGGCTCCTTGAAGGCCGCCGTGTACGGGAAGCGCGACGTCGCGGCGCTCGATGCGGGTTGGGTCATGGCCATGGTGCAGGCCTCCTCTATTGGTGGCGCGGGCGCTTACCCGCCAATGTCTCGCCGTCGGCTTTAGCCGCGCGTGCCGATGGTTTCATGCGCGGCCTTGAGCTTCGAGCCCATGAAATGGCGCGCATTCTCCTTGAAGGCCGTGAAGCGGTCCGTCACCCAGTTGAGCTGGATGGCGCGCCTCGGCCCCTCGAAGGGCAGATGGCCATGCCAGGAGCGGTCCGAGCGCTTGAAGACGAGAAGCGTGCCTTCGACCGGGGAAATCTCCTTGGCGTAATTCTCGATGTCGGTGCCGCTGCGCAGGAGCCGCAGATTGCCGCCTTCCTTGTCCCAGGAATTGTTGAGGTAAATGAGGACGGTGATGATCTTGCTTTCCGAATCCGTGTGCATCCCCCCGTCGCGCGCCCGGGTGAAGCCGCGAATGGTCGCCATCAACGGCTTGCCGGCAAGCTCGACCTCGAATTTCTCGGCGATGATGTCGCGGAAGCGATCGCCGTGAAATTCCTCGAGCATGGCGCCAAAGGCTCCTTTGAGCTCGACCGCGTTCGGCGGGTGCAGGCCAGGCCCCGGAAGCTCGGGGAAATCGGCGACCACCTTGGGAAATTGCTCAGGGAAGACGAAACGCTCGACGACCACATGCTCGAAAGGGTCGCGTTCGAGGGGGGCAGCCTGGAGCTTGTCGAAGTCGAGGATCATAGGTGTTTGACCTTCAGCCGGACCGAAGCGAACCGGCCATGCCTTGAGATTCTGTCACAAACGGGGCGCTGCCGCCAGTTCCTTGGGCTTGCAGCAACGTAAAGGGCATGGCAGTCGGTCGAGCGCAAACACGTGATTGTCAAGCGACGGTCACTGGACCTTCCGGCCTCCCCCCTGATAAGCCGAAGACGGCCCAAGGTGGCGAAGACCCGCCTTGAATCCGCCGCTTCGAGGTGATTCACGCGACCTGCCGCTGCGACACGACATGGATTGATGCTCGAATTGGCCCGTTGATCGCACCCAACCCGGGAATGAAACAGCCGGGTTCAATGGGCATGAATTTCGACGGGGCCGAAGGGTTAGAATCGATCCCCAGGAGAGACGCCCGATGCGCGCATTGATGAAATCACTCGGCGATATCTGGCATCTCGCCCTTCCCTATTTCACCACCCGCGATATCGGCGAGGCGCGGATCTGGCCTTTGCCTCGCTACCGGGCGCAAGAACGCTGGATCGGGCTTTCTCTCCTCATCGCGGTCGTCGGCATCGAGCTCGGGCAGGTGGCGATCAATGTGCGCCTTTCCTATTTCGGCCGGGACTGGTTCAACGCCATCCAGGAAAAGGACGCGGCCGAGTTCTGGAAACAGCTCCTTTTCGTTTTTAGTCCCTTGGCGGCGATCTTCATCGCGAGCGCCATCCTGCAGCTCGTGATGCGCGCCTACCTTACGATCCGCTGGCGGCGTTGGATGACCGAGAAGACGATGAGCAATTGGCTCGACGGCTCGGCCCATTATCGCATGCAGCTCACGGGCAGCTCGACCGACAACCCGGATCAGCGCATCTCCGAGGACATCAACGACTTCACCACGACCACCTTCGCGCTCGGGCTCGGCATCTTGTCGAAAGCGACCTCGCTCGTCTCCTTCTCGGTGATCTTGTGGACGCTTTCGGCGGGCTTCACCTTTCCGGGCACCGATATGCGCGTGCCGGGATTCCTGTTCTGGATTGCGCTCGTCTATGCCGTCCTCGCCACCGGGCTCACCCATTTGATCGGGCGCCCGTTGATCAGCCTTTACTTCCAGCAACAGCGCTACGAAGCCGATTTCCGTTTCTCGCTCGCGCGCTTACGCGAATATGGCGAGCAGGTCGCGCTTCTCGGCGGCGAACAGACCGAGCATTTGGGCCTGAGCCGGCGCTTCGGCGCGCTCATCGGCAACTTCCTGTCCATTGTCGATTGCCGCAAGAAGGTCGTGGCCTTCACGGCGAGCTATTCGCAAGCCAATGTCGTCCTGCCCTTCATATTCATTGCGCCTTATTACTTCGCCGGCAAGGTGATGCTCGGCGTGATGACGCAGACGGCGGGCGCCTTCTCGAATGTGCAGGAAGCGCTCTCCTTCTTCATCGACAGCTACACCACGATCGCCCAATACAAAGCCGTCGTCGATCGTCTCACGGGCTTTGCGGCCTCGGCCGCGAAGGCGCGCGCGCTCAGCACGGTGAAGCCCCATATCGAGGTCGCGCCCGACGGCGGCGATGATCTCGCCATCCAAAATCTCGAGGTCGCGCTGCCGAAAGGCGGCAAGGTGGTGCGCATCAAGGATGCGCTTTTGCGCCAGGGTGAAAGCGTGCTCGTCAACGGGCCTTCGGGCGCGGGAAAATCGACGCTGTTTCGCGCCATCTCGGGCATCTGGCCGTTCGGGCAGGGCGCGATCAAGGTGCCGCGCGGCGCGCGCGTGATGCTCTTGCCGCAGCGCCCCTATGTGCCGATCGGCACCTTGCGCGCCGCCCTCACCTATCCGGCGCCCGCCGACGCCTTCCCGGACGCGCTTGTGCGCTCGACGCTCGAGGCGGTGCAGCTATCCGCCTTCGCCGATCGCCTCGACGAGGAGGCGCATTGGGGACAAACCTTGTCGCTCGGCGAGCAGCAGCGCCTCGCCCTCGGCCGCGCGCTTTTGGCGAAGCCCGACTGGCTCTTCCTCGATGAAGCGACCTCTGCGCTCGACGAGCCGCTCGAGGAGGCGATGTACCGGCTTCTTCCTGAAAGGCTTCCCGGCGTCACGCTCGTTTCGATCGGCCATCGCCACACGCTCCAGGCCTTCCACAAGCGCCGCATCGAGCTCAAGCCTTCGGCGGACGGCGTATCGGAGCCGCAGGATGTGCAGGTGGCCGGCCTCGCGGCGGAATAGGCTTCGTCCGCGGGCCTCGACTCTGATTTCTTCGGGCTCCGGGTACAGGAGATTAGACCAGCGCGACTTCCCACGTCGCCACCAACGCTAGTCCGAGCAGGTTAAATAGCCTCTTCCAGATGGCAGGCCGCGAGGTGCCCCGCGCCGCGCGGCGTGAGGACCGGAGTCTCGGCCCGGCAACGATCGAAGGCGTAAGGGCAGCGCGGGTGGAAGGCGCAACCTTTCGGCGGATAGAGCGGAGAGGGAACGTCACCCTCGAGCACGATGCGCTCTCGCTTGGCGCGCGGATCGGCCACGGGCGCGGCCGCCATCAAGGCTTGCGTGTAAGGGTGTTGCGGGGCGCTGAAGATGCGGTCCTTGTTGCCGATTTCGACGATACGGCCGAGATACATCACGGCGACGCGATGCGCGATGTGCTCGACGACGCCGAGATCATGCGAGATGAACAGATAGGCAAGGCCGAGCGCCTCGCGAAGATCGACGAGCAAGTTCAGGACTTGCGCCTGCACCGAGACATCGAGCGCGGAGACCGGCTCGTCGGCGACGATGAGGTCGGGCGAGAGCGCAAGCGCGCGGGCGATGCCGATCCGCTGGCGCTGGCCGCCCGAGAGCTCGAAGGGGAATTTGTCGGCGGCCTCGGGCCGCAAGCCGACCCTCGCGAAGAGATCGGCGATTTTGTCGCTTCGTTCGCGCGCCGAGAAGAGGCCGTAATTCTCCAAGGGCTCGCCCACGATCGTCGCGGCCTTGAGGCGCGGGTTGAGCGAGGCGAACGGGTCCTGGAAAATCATCTGCACGTGCTTGCGAAATTCTCGCAAGGCTTGTCCGCGCGCCCACGTCACGTCCGCGCCATCGATGCGGATCACGCCGGCGCTCGGCTCGATGAGCCGCAAGATCAACTTGCCGACGGTGGATTTGCCGCAACCGGATTCGCCGACGAGGCATAGCGTCTCGCCGCGCCGGAGCGCGAAGCTCACGCCGTCGACGGCGCGCAGCCGCGGTCCGGCGCGCCTTAGCAAGCCACCGCCCGTCGCGAAATATTTCGCGAGACCCTCGACCTCGAGAAGCGGTTCGGGTGCGTTGGTGGAACCGGGAGCGGCGCTCATGCGGCGGCACGCTCCGCCACGAAGCAAGCGACACCGTGGCCGGGCGCGATCTCGGTGAAGCGCGGCGCCTCGCGGCGGCAACGCTCTTCGGCGAGCGCGCAGCGCGGCGCGAAGGCACAACCCCTGATCTCTTCGCGCAGCGACGGCACGAGCCCGCGAATCTCGGCGAGCCGCCGCACGGCAGCGGCGCTTCCCCGCCGTGGGGTCGCCGCCATCAGCCCTTGCGTATAGGGGTGGGCCGGACGGTCGAAGAGCGCCTCGACGGAGGCCTCCTCGACCTTGCGCCCGGCATACATGACGATGACGCGCTGGCAGGTCTCGGCGACGACGCCGAGATCATGGGTGATGAGGATGATCGCTGCGCCGGTGCGCGCCTTGAGCTCGAGGAGCAGCTTCAAGATCTGCGCCTGGATGGTGACGTCGAGCGCGGTCGTCGGCTCGTCGGCGATGAGGAGGCGCGGATCGCAGGCAAGCGCCATCGCGATCATCACACGCTGGCGCATGCCGCCGGAGAATTGGTGCGGATAATCGTCGAGGCGCTTCTCGGCATCCGGGATGCGCACCAGGCGCAGCATACGCGACGCCTTCTCGCGCGCCGCGCGTCGATCCGCGCCCGTGTGGATGCGCAATGCCTCGGCGATCTGCTCGCCGACGCGCAGGAGCGGGTTGAGGCTCGTCATCGGCTCCTGGAAGATCATGGCGATGCGGTTGCCCCTGACCTGGCGCATCGCCTTCTCGTCGAGGGCGGCGAGGTCTTGTCCTTCGAAGAGGATCGAGCCCTCGACGATGCGGGCGACCTTCTCGGGCAAGAGCCGCATCACCGACAAGGCCGTGACGCTCTTGCCGCAACCGGATTCGCCGACAATGCCGAGCGTCTCGCCAGCGGCGACATCGAAGCTCACGCCGTCGACCGCGCGCGTCACGCCGTCGGCATTGAAGAAATGCGTCTTGAGATTGCGGACGCTGAGAAGCTTCTCGCTCACTTCGCCCTCACAGGCGTCGCGCGAGGCGCGGATCGAGGTGGTCGCGCAAGCCGTCACCGACGAGGTTGACGGCGAGCACGACGAGGGCGAGCGCGAGCCCCGGCGAGAAGATCGTCCAAGGGGCGCGCGCCAGATAGAGCCGCGAGGAGGCGATCATGTTGCCCCAGCTTGGGATCTCGGGCGGCGAGCCCGCGCCGAGGAAGGAGAGCGTCGCCTCGACCAAGATGGCGGAGGCGCAGATATAGGTCGCCTGCACGATGAGCGGCGGGATCGTCGAGGGCAGGATGTGCCGAAGGATGATCCTCGGCAGGCGCGCGCCACCCGCGATCGCTGCCTCCACGAAAGGCTGTTCGCGCACGCCGAGCACCACCGAGCGCACGAGGCGCACCACGCGCGGCACCTCCGGAATGGTGATGGCGATCACCACCGTCGTGACGCTGGCGCGCGTGAGCGACACGAGCGCGATCGCGAGCAGGATCGCCGGTATCGCCATCAGCGCGTCCATCAACCGCATGAGCGGCGCGTCGGCCCTGCGGATCGAGCCGGCGATGAGCCCGATGGCGAGGCCGATCGTGACCGAGAAGGTCGCCACCAGGAAGCCGACGAGAAGCGAGACGCGAGCGCCGTGGATGGTGCGCGCCAGCACATCGCGGCCGAGCGCATCCGTGCCGAGGAGAAAGCCGTTTCCGGGTGGTGAAAGCCGGCGGGCCGGCGTCATCGTCAAGGGATCGCCCGGAAGCCAAGGCGCGGCGAGCGCGAGCGCCACGAACGCGGCAAGAATGACGGCGCCGACGACAAGCGAAGGGTGGCGTCTCACGAAGTGACGGCGGCGGAGGGCGGCCGGAGCGCTCGCCGCGAGCTCGCGTGCCGTGAATGCGGACGCTTCGGTCAATAGCGTATCCTCGGATCGATGAGCGTGTAGGAAAGATCGACCACGAGGTTGATCACCACGTAGACGGCCGAGAATACCAGGATCACCCCTTGAATGATGGGGTAGTCGCGTTTCGAGATGGCATCGACCACGAGCCGCCCAACACCTGGAATGTTGTAGACCGTCTCGGTGATCACCACGCCGCCGATCAGCAGGGCGACCCCGATGCCGATCACGGTGATGATCGGCACACCGGCGTTCCTCAGCGCATGCTTCAGCAGCATCGGGCCGGTCGACACCCCCTTTGCCTTTGCGGTGCGGATGTAATCCTCGGCGAGCACCTCGAGCATGGTGGCCCGCGTGATGCGCGCGATGAGCGCCACATAGGCAAGGCCAAGCGTCAGCGCCGGCAGCACGAGGTGACGCGCCCAGTCCGCAAGATTATCGCCGATCGGCGTATAGCCTTGCACCGGAAACCATTTCAGCGTGACGGCGAAGACGTAGATCATCAGATAGCCGACCACAAAGGCCGGCGCCGAGAAGCCCGCGACAGCGAGGATCATCGAGGCGCGGTCGATCGAGCTTCCAGCTTTCCAGGCGGCGAGCACGCCGAGCACGAGCGCGACCGGCACGGCGAACGCAAGCGTTGCGAGCGCGAGCGAGAGCGTCGGCTCGAGCCGCTGGCCGATCAGCGTAGCGACCGGCGTGTTGGAGAAGATCGAGACGCCGAGGTCGCCCGACAGCACCGCCGTGCTCCAGCGTAGAAATTGAATCGGAAGCGCCTCGTCGAGGCCGAGATGCGCGCGGATCGACGCGATCTGATCGGGTGTCGCGTTGTCGCCGGCGATGATCGCCGCGGGATCGCCCGGCGCAAGATGAAGAAGAAGGAACACGCACACGCCGACGAGCGCCATGACGACGATGAGCGAAGCGAGGCGGCGGCCCACATAGGCGATCATCGGATCGATCTTCGAAGGCCAACCGGCCTCGATCTCGGCTTCATCGTGTCACGTCTTCTCGACGTTCCAGAAGGGAATGAGCTCGGGCATGCCGATTACGCCCTTGACATTGGCGCGCATGGCGGCGGGCTGAAGATAAAGCCCCATGTAGACGTGCGGCACGAAGTTCCAGGCATTGCGCTGGATCTCCTTCGCCACCGCCAAACGATCTTGCGGCTGCGCCTTCGCCCATTTGTCGCGCAGCTTCTCGTGTGTCTCGTCCGACGGCCAGCCGAACCAGCCCTTCTCGCCATTCGCCTGATGGCCGACGAGCGTGATCGGGTTGCCGAATGCGGCGCCCGAAGCGGAGGTCACGAAAATGTTCCAACCGCCCTTTTCCGGCGGCTCGCGCACGGCGCGGCGCGTGACCACGCCGCCCCAATCGGAGGCGGCGAGCTCGGCGTTCACCCCGATCTCGCGCAGCCATTGAGCGAGAAGCTGGTCGGCGGTGTTGAAGACCGCGAAATTCGTGGGCTGTAGGATGACGACCGGCCGACCGTCATAACCCGCCTCCTTGAAAAGCTGCGCGGCCTTCTCCTTGTTCGGCGCTTCCTTGAACCACTGCGTGTTCTCGTCATTCTCCATCGGCGTGCCGCAACCGAAATAGGAGGCGCAAGCGCGATAGTATTTCGGGTTGCCGAAGGCCGCCTTCATCACGTCGTTCTGGTTGACGAGATAAAGCATCGCCTGGCGCGCCTTCACATTGTTGAAGGGCGGATAGAGCCAGTTCATCCGGCACCAGACGATCTGACCGGATTTGTTCAAGACCTCGACGTGGATGTTCTTGTCCGCCTCGAGCTGATCGATGAGGTCGATCGGCGGCAGCTCGTAGAAGTCGATCTCGCCGTTCTGCAACGCCGCGATGGCCGTCTGGTCGTCGGCGACATTGTCCCAGATCACGCGGTCGAGCTTCGCGATCTTGCCGCCCGCCATGCCCGAGGCGGGCTCCGAGCGCGGCCGATAGTTCGGGTTGCGGTCATAAACATAGGAGGCGCCCTGCTTCGTCTCCTTGGTGTTGAAGATGAAGGGGCCGGAGCCGACATATTCGGTGATCTGCTGCATCGGGTCGGTTTCGGCGTCCTTCTTGCGCATGATGTAGAGGACGGGCGTTCCGGCCTTGGCGAAGGCGTCGAGGATCAGTGGGTAAGGCTCGCTGAAGGCGATGGCGAAGCTCTTGTCGTCCTTGGCGCTGATATCCTTGACGCGAAGGAACATGTGCTGTCCGGCACCGTCGCGCACCGCCCAACGGCGGATCGAGGCAACGCAATCGGCGGCCGTGACCGGCGAGCCGTCGTGAAAGCCGAGGCCGTCGCGAAGCTTGAACGTCCAGGTGAGCTGATCGTCCGAGGTGCCGAAGCTCTCGACCATCTGCGGCTGCGGCTTGTCGTCGCCGTCGACGCCGAACAGCGTGTCGTAGATGAGCGCGCCGTGGTACGAAGAGATGTTCGCGGTCGTCCAGATCGGGTCGAACGAGCGCAAATCTCCCTGCATCACCGCCTTGAGCGTCTTCGCCGCCGCCGGCGTTTCGCTTGCCCGGCCGATCGCAGGCGCCGCCATGAGCGTCGCCGCTGCCACGCTTCCTTGGACGAAGCGCCGACGTGTCGTTGCCATCTTCATCCTCCCATTTTCGGTTGCGCGAGGATTAATTCACGGAAGGAATGAGGCGGCAAGCGGGAAAATGGCAATACACATGAGCCAGGGCCGCGCCTGGCTCAAAGGCCGCTCTTGGCTCAAAGGATAAAGCGGCCTTCCGGCCTCGGATCGAGCGGCCACAGCGGGCGCTTGACCTTGGTGAAGGGGTGGTCGCGGCAATTGATCGGCACATTGCCTTTGCCGTCGGCGTAGAGAACCTCCTTGGCGATCGGGCCGAAGGCGTCGCGGAAGTGATTTGCCGATTTCACCACGACGATGCGCTTTTGTGACGGATCGATGCCGACATTGGTGAAAAGCTCGCGGCCGAGCGCCTGGTTGCGATGGGCGACGAGCACCACCTCGACGCCGTCGATGCGGATCGCGGCGCAATCGCCGAGCTTGGTCTTGGCCGCGCCGAAGGATTGCATGGCATCGCGACAAAGCCCGGTCACCTCGACCTCGGCATCGATGGGCGCGCCCGATTCAGGCCCGCTCTTGCCTCCGAAGCGAAGCTTGAAACGGGCGCCCTTGCCGACCGTGAAGCAGAAGCGCACCGCGACCGGGTCCCAAAGCGGGCCGACCGCCGCATCGGTGACGCCCTTCTCGAGAAGCAGGCGGATCATGTCGGTATTGTCCGACGCCGCCCCTCCTCCGGCATTGTCGGAAGTGTCGGCGATGACGGTGGTGCCGTCGTTGCGCGCCTGCGCCTTGCCGAGCGCTTCCTCCTGCGACAAGAGCTTTGGTGTGAGCCGGTCGTGCTTCGAGACGATCTCTCCCGCAAGCGCGGCGGCGAGCTTGTCGCCTTGCGCCTTGCGGTCGTTCGTGATCACGAGCATGCGCGAGCCGATATCGGGCACGTCGGCGTGTTGGAAGCCGTGGCCGAAGGAGACGGAGAGCACATGGGGCTCGGACTTCTCCAAGGCCGCCATCTTGTCGACGAAGGAGCGCATCGGCTCGATGGTCGTTGGATAAAAGCCGATGAGGCGCATGTCGTAGAGTGAGGTGACCGGCTTGATCTCGCCCCTGATAGTGCGAAGCACCAAGGTCACCAATTCCTCGGCGCGCTCGAGGAAATCGGTGTGCGGGTATTCCTTGTAGAGGATGGAGATGTTTGCAGTCGAGACGCGCTTCTCGGTGAGATGACAGTGCAGATCATATTCGCAGCCGATCACCGCCCTCGCGCCCGCGAGCGCGCGCACCCGCTCGATCAGATCGCCTTCGCAATCGTCATAGCCGTAAGCCACCATGGCGCCGTGCAGCCCGAGCAGCACGCCGTCGACCGGAAGCGCCGCTTCGAGCTCTGCAAGGATGCGGTCGCGCATCATCTCATAATCGGCCTTGCCGCAAGTGCCGGACGGCTCCGCCCAGAAGCAGGAGCCTTCGATCAGGGTGAAGCCGTCCGCGGCGGCGCGCTTGCGGGCAACGTAAAGCGGTGCCGTCGTGTGCTTGGGCGCATCGGGATGCTTCCCCGGCGGATAGGCAAAGGAGGCTTCGAAATTGGCGTAGGAGGTCGGGATGGGCGAGAAGGTGTTCGTCTCGGTTCCGAGCGAGGCCGCGAAGATGCGCATGAGGGTCGATCCATCCGAAGGGGGCGCCATGCTGCCGGAGCGCCGGCTTCCGGGCAAGCCCGGGACGAAGCGGCTCAACCGAAGACGCGTTACGCCCAGGGCTCACCCTTCAGCAGCCGATCCGCGATTCCCTTGGCGCAAGCCTCGAGAATGGCCTCGCCCTTCGCCGGCGTCGAGCGCCGCGCATCGCCCATGACGCCGGAAGGGGTGAGCTCCTTGAAGGATTTCCACACATGAATCGGCCGCGCCAGCGCGGCCGAAAGGCCGAGGCTCGCGCCATGAGCGTCGGGCAGGCGCGAATGATCGACGAGGTCGGGTTTCACCGCCATCATCATGGAGGTCTCGCCCTCGCAAGCATGCTGGATGCCGTCTTGATCCTCGAGGATGGCTTTCGTCTCCTCGAGCCCGCCCATGATGTAGGTGGTCGTCGCGATCGGCGCCTTGAGCTCGCGCGCAAGCTCGGTGGTGAAGGCGTTGAGCGCGGCGATATTGCCGCCGTGGCCGTTGACGATCAGGATCTTCTCGAAGCCCGCCCGCAGGATCGATTGGCAGAGATCGCGCAGCACCGCGTAATAGGTGGATAAGCTCAGCGTGAAGGTGCCACCGAAGGCCACGTGATGCTCGGCAAGCCCGCACCACAGGGTCGGCGCGACGACGATCGGGCGCGTCTTCACGACGAGCGCGGCGGCGCGCCGGCAAGCCTCGCTGCAGAGATAATCATCGACGCCGGTTGCGAGATGAGGGCCATGCTGCTCGGTCGAGGCGACAGGCAAGAGCACGATCGCCCCTTCGGCGGCCCGGTCGCGCAGCGCCTCGGCGGTCATGCGGTTCCATAGGATTTCGGTCATCGCGTGCTCTTCCATCGGGGGATCGGGAATTCGGTGACGCCTTACATATACACCAATTCCCTCTCATATCCCCGATAGAGGAGGACACTACAATTCACATAATGCGGCTTGCCGCCCAATAAAATGGTGCAAATAGGAGGCGCCACCGAATTCCGGTGGCGACGTAGATGGAAATTCGGAAATTCGGTGACGCCTTACATATACACCGAAATTCGATGGCGCCTAATTCCCTCTCATGTCCCCGATCGAGGAGACACTACGATTCACATAATGCGGCCTGACGCTCAATAAATGCGATAAATGGTGTAAATATAAGGCGTCACCGAATTGCGAATTGAGGAATTTATCTTTGTTGACAACGGATGACGTTGGCAATATCTGCCCGCGCATGACCGCGCGCGTTCGGATATCGCGACGACGAACCTGGTGAGCAGCCTCGCGCTGCCTGCGGGCGGGTCTTACGCGACCCGCTCCGGACCCCTCAGAAAAGTGTTTTTCACTCCCAATTCCAGGGAGCGGTCATGTCTCCGAACTTCTTCCCGCTCGGCAAATCCGTCGATGGCATTTACTATGAGATCGACACCGATAAATCGCGGCTCGACAGTACCTTCATTCACGATTTTTTGGCCTCGTCCCATTGGGCGGAAGGCATTCCGCGCGCGGTGATCAAGCGGGCGATCAAGCACTCGATAGCATTCGGTCTTTACCGCGACGGACGCCAGGTCGGATTTGCACGCGCCGTGACCGACCACGCGACCTTCGCCTATCTCGCCGATGTTTTCGTCGTGACCGCGGAGCGGGGGCGGGAACTCGGTACATGGCTTGTCGAAACCATCCTGGCGCATCCCGATATGGGGGGATTACGCCGCTGGCTTTTGGGAACCCGGGATGCTCAGGCGCTCTATCGCCGGTGCGGCTTTACCACGCCGCCCCCGCCATTTTCTTTTCTGGAGCGAAACGATCCCACGGTCTATCGAACGCGAGTCATCAGGTAGATGCGCCGTGGATCATGCCGGCATTAAGTAGCGCCGTCATGCTCTAGAAATTCGGTGACGCCTTACATATACACCAATTCCTTCTCATATCCCCATCCCTCATCGAGCGCGAGAGCGCGCGGCGATTGGCACGCCTGGGCGGCAGCCAGCCCGGTCTGAAGGCACCCTCACGGCGGCGGTCAAGCGCGACGTGATCCTGGCCGATCCGTCCGTCTGGGTTGACCATCTGCGGGCAGGCGACAAAGCACTCGCCGCGCTGCTCGACACGGGAATGGTTCTGGCGCACCCCTTTGTCATCGGCGAACTTGCTCTAGGCAACTTGCGTGAGCGCGAAACCGTGTTGAGCGCGCTGGCAGACTTACCCCATGCCAGTGTCGCGACAGACGCGGAGGTTCGTCACTTCATCAAGCGCCACGCATTGTTCGGGCGCGGGATCGGATATATCGACGCCCACCTACTCGCCACCACGCAACTGACCGCGGGAGCAGAGTTCTGGACGAACGACAACCGGCTGCACGGCGTGGCCGCTCAATTGGGCGTGGCGTTCAAGCCGAGGCAGCATCGCGCTTCATAGGGCAATCGGTGACGCCGATCGAGTAGGACACTACAATTCACATTATGCGGGTTGGCGCCCACTAAATGGTGCAAATATAAGGCGTCACCGAATTTACAATTTACGAATTTCCGCACGGCCTCGCCTTCGAGATGGACCGTGCAGGCGCCGCAAGGCCAAGCTGGTCACGCAGATACCAGAGGAGCGGCATCGACGGCTCCCCGTCTTAGCCGCGCGCCTCCCCATTGATACGGAGAGTGAACATATTTCACCTCCCACGGCGGTCATTTCTTACAAATACCGGCGCATGGCGCCGGGCACCGGGGACGACAAACGGCCCACACCGAGCTGCCTTCGACCTGCGTGCCGTCCACAAGCCTACCCCTAGGCCGTCGAAAACGAATCACCATTCCGTGTGTGGAATGCCCCTGCCCGGGGCGCCGGTGAGCCGCGAAAAAGGACGCGCCGGCGCCTTTCCCTGTTCACCACGCGTTGCTCCAACCCTTGACGAAATGTCACAATCCGGCAGTTATTCGTTTGAAGGAAAACGAGGCTTTTGGGAGTGACGCACGGGTGGCCGGCGACCATCGCATCTTGAGCGTCCGCGACCTCGCCGTCGATTTCACCGGCGAAGCGGGCGTCGTGCATGCGTTGCGCGACGTGAATTTCGACCTCTACCGAGGCCGCACCCTGGCGATCGTCGGCGAATCCGGTTCCGGAAAATCAGTCACCGTTCAGGCCGTGATGGGCCTGCTGCCGAAGAATGCCCGCATCACGCGGGGCCAGATCATCTTCCGCGATCCTGTGCGCCAGAACCTCGTCGACATCACCGCCTTGCCGCGCAACGGCGACGAGATGCGCGACATCCGCGGCGGGCGCATCGCCATGATCTTCCAGGAGCCGATGACCTCGCTCTCGCCCCTGCATACGATCGGCGACCAGATCGCCGAGGCCGCGCGCATTCATCGCCAGGCGGATGCGCGCCAGGCCCGGGAGTTGGCCGTCGATCTCCTGGCCAAGGTCGGGTTTCAGCACCCCCAACAGCAGCTTGACGCCTATCCGTTCGAGCTTTCGGGCGGCATGCGCCAGCGCGCCATGATCGCCATGGCGCTGATCTGCCAGCCCGCGATCCTCATCGCCGACGAGCCGACGACCGCGCTCGACGTGACGACGCAGGCCAAGATCCTTTCCTTGATGAAGGACCTGCAGATCGCAATTCGACATGGGGATCTTGCTGATCACCCATGATCTCGGCGTGGTCGCCAATGTGGCCGATGACGTGGTGGTGATGTATCGCGGCGAGATCATGGAGCGCGGCGATGTCGAGGCGATCTTCCGCGATGCGCGCCACCCTTATCTGAAGGCGCTGATGCGCTGCGTGCCGAAGGTGGACGGCAAGCCGGAGGAGCGGCTCACTCCGCTGCGCGAGACGCCGTGCCGAGCGAGCCGCCGGCCGAGACCGTGAAACCTGTTCGCCAATCGCGGCACGAAGGTGCTCGAGGTTCAGAATGTGTCGAAGACCTTCTTCAAACGCGGCGGGCCGTTCGCGGCGGGCTTTCGCGTTGCCGCGCTGACCAGGGTCAGCCTCTCGGTCGAGCGCGGCGAGACGCTTGGCATCGTCGGCGAATCGGGTTCCGGCAAGACGACGCTTTCGAAGATCATCATGCGGCGCGCATGACGCCCGACGAGGGCCGCGTCCTCTTCGACGATGGTTCGGGCCCGCGCGACATCGCCTCCTTCGAGGGGGCGGAGCTCACCGCCTATCGCCGCGCCGTGCAATTCGTGTTCCAGGATCCGTTCTCGAGCCTCAACCCGCGCATGACGGTGCACGACATCCTGACGCGAACCGCTCACGGTGCACGCCATCGGCGATGCGGCGTCGCGCGAAAAGCGCGTCGTCGAGCTGTGCTCGCCTCGTCGGCATCGATCGGCGCGCGCTGTCGCGCTATCCCCATTCCTTCTCGGGCGGCCAGCGCCAACGCATCGGCATTGCTCGGGCGCTCGCTCTCGAGCCTTCGGTCCTGCTTTGCGACGAGCCGACCTCGGCGCTCGACGTCTCGGTGCAGGCGCAGATCCTCAACCTCTTGAAGGACCTGCAGGCCGAGCTCGGCCTGTCGCTTCTTTTCGTTTCCCACAACCTCGCGGTCATCCACTATCTCGCAAAGGATGTCGCGGTGATGTGCCGCGGCCACGTGGTCGAGCAAGGGCCAGCCGCCGAGGTCTTCGCCTCGCCGCGCCACCCTTACACCAAGGCCTTGCTCGCGGCCGTGCCGAGCGCCGATCTCGATCACCCGCTCGATTTCGAGAAGATCGCCGGCGACGGCGTCACCCTGCCGTCGAGCTGGCCGATGCCGTTCACCATTCGCGGGGATGGGCCGAGGCCCGACATGGTGGAGGCGGGACCGGGGCATTTCGTGCGCATTGCCGGAGGTGCAAAAGGCCTCACAGAGCTCGTCTCATGAAAAGGACGCTTCGACGCGGCTTGGCATCGGCGACAATCGTCGTCGCGCTTTGCCTTGCCGGGATGAACGCGCGCGCGGCCGCTCCCGGGGCTTCGGGAAGCGAGGCGGCGGGCGGCGGCACGAGCTTGGTCGTCATCGGCCCGGACGCCACCCCTTCCCTTCCCGCGAGCTTCCAGGACGCGCCGATGCTCGCGCCCCTCGTTGAAAGCGGGAAGTTGCCGCCGGTCGCCGAGCGCCTGCCGAAGACGCCGCTCGTCGTCGACCTGAAAGGCAGGGGCCGGGAGATCGGCCGCTACGGCGGGGATTTGCGCACCCTGGTGAGCAAGGCGCGCGACCTTCGCCTCATCACCGTCAATACCTATACGCGGCTCGTCGGCTATGACGAGAAGCTGAAGCTCCGGCCGGACCTGCTGGAGAAAGTCGAGGCGCAGGACGACCGCGTCTTCACCTTCACGCTGCGCGAGGGCCATCGCTGGTCGGACGGCGAGCCCTTCACGGCGGAGGATTTCCGCTTCTATTGCGAGGACATCGCCAACAACAAGGAGCTTTCGCCGGCCGGGCCCGAATCGATTTTCTTCGTCGACGGCAAGCTCGCCGCGCTTCGAGGTCCTCGACGAGCGGCACGTGCGCTACAGCTGGGACAAGCCCAATCCCCGCTTCCTGCCCGCGCTCGCGCAGCCACGCCCCGTCTTCATCTGCGCGCCCGCCCATTACCTCAAGCCGTTCCACAGCCGTTACGCCGCGCCCGACAAGCTTGCCGAGCGCGCCGCGCAAGGCCAAGCTCCGGAGCTGGGCCGCCTTGTACAACAGGCTCAACGACCCTTACGACAACGCCAATCCGGACATGCCGACGCTGAATGCCTGGAAAATCGTCACCCGGGCGCCCGCCAATCGCTTCATCTTCGAGCGCAACCCGTATTTCCACCGCGTCGACCCGGAAGGGCCGCCAGCTTCCCTATATCGACCGGCTTGTTCATCGATCTCGCGACCGCGAGCCTCTTCGCGCCAAGGCGAATGCCGGCGAGGTCGATCTTCTGGCGCGCGGCCTCTCGATGTACGACGTGCCCGTGCTCAAGGAAGGGAGAAGCCGAGCACCATTACCGCACGCTGCTCTGGCCGATCGCGCGCGGCTCAGCCTACGCGCTCTATCCGAACCTCACGACCGACGATCCCGTCTGGCGGGCGCTCAATCGCGATCAGCGCTTCCGCGTCGCGCTCTCGCTCGCCATCGACCGCCATATCATCAACAACGCGCATGATGTTCGGCCTCGGCCTCGAGGGCAACAACACCGTCATGCCGGAAAGCCCGCTCGACGACGAAGCGAACCGGACGGTGAACGCGACCTATAATCCCGAGCTCGCCAACAACCTTCTCGACGGCATCGGCCTCACCGCAGCGCAACGGCGCGGGCGTGCGCCTCTTGCCGGATGGGCGCGAGCTCGAGATCGTCGTGGAAGTGGCGGGCGACAGCCGCGACACCATCGATGTGCTGCAGCTCATCACCGAGTTCTGGCGCGATGTCGGCGTGAAGCTCTTCATCAAGCCGCAGGAGCCCGGCGTGCTGCGAAACCGCTCCTATGCGGGGCGCACCGTCATGGTGGCCGGCCCCGGCCTCGACAACGCCATCCCGACCGCGGAGATGCCCCCTTACGAGCTCGCGCCCGCGCTCGGCGAGAACTACTCCTGGCCGCTCTGGGGCGAATATGAGGAGACGCGCGGCAAGCATGGGGAGGCTGTCGATCTCCCCGACGCCAAACGGCTGCTCGATCTCTATCATCAATGGCGGGAGACGAGCGATGCGGGCGCGCAAACGCGCATCTGGAAGGAAATGCTGCGGCTCGACGCCAAGAACGTCTTCAGCATCGGCACGGTGACGCGCGAGCTGCAGCCGGTCGTGGTCTCGAACCGGCTGCACAACGTGCCGGAGAAGGCGATTTTCGCCTTCGAGCCGACCTCTTATTTCGGCGTCTATCGCATGGAAGAGTTCTTCTTCACGGAGTGATCGGGAATGGCGTTGCTGCGCTACCTCTTGCGCCGATTGGTGACCATGGTGCTCACGCTGGTCGCCATCTCGGCGCTCGTCTTCTTCATCATCAAGCTGCCGCCCGGCGATTATCTCACCAACCAGATCGCGGAGCTTGCGCGCGGAAGGCGACGCAATCGAGCCTCGCAAAGGCCGCAGTTCTTGCGCCACCAATTCGGCCTCGACCTGCCGGTCTGGCAGCAATATCTTGTCCTGGGTCGGGCTGATGCCCGGCCCGAACGGCTGGTCCGGCCTGCTTCAAGGCAATTGGGGCTGGTCCTTCGAATACAACCAGCCGGTGAACGACGTCGTCGGCCAGGCCCTCGTGCTCACTCTCGTGGTCAACCTCGCGGCGGTCATCTTCGTCCATATCGTGGCGATCCCGATCGCCATCTATTCGGCGGTGCGCCAATATTCGCTCGGCGATTACCTCGTCACCTTCATCGGCTATATCGGGCTCGCGACGCCGAGCTTCCTCCTCGCGCTCGTGCTTCTCTACTACCTCAACCGCTGGTTCGGCGTCTCGATCGGCGGCCTGATGGATCCCGCCTACGCGGATCAGGCCTGGAGCGCCGGACAAGATGCAGCTCGCATCGCCTCTCACCTCATCGTGCCGACCGTGGTGATCGGGCTCGCCTGCGACCGCCGCCATGATCCGGCGGATGCGGGCGAACCTCCTCGACGAGCTGCAAAAGCAATATGTGGTCACGGCGCGCGCCAAGGGGCTTTCCGAAGGCAGGCTGCTCCTCAAATATCCGTTCCGCATGTCGCTGAACCCCTTCATCGCCGATATCGGCAACATCCTGCCGCACCTCGTCTCCGGCTCGGTGCTCGTCTCGCTCGTGCTGAATCTGCCGACGGTCGGGCCGATCCTGCTGCAGGCGCTGCGCGTCCAGGATCAGTATCTCGCCGGCTTCATCTTGATGTTCGTCGCCATGCTGACGGTCGTCGGCATGCTGATCTCGGACCTCGCGCTCGCCGCGCTCGATCCGCGCATCCGTTTCGCTGGGCGCGCCGTATGAGAAGCGCGCCATGAACGACATGTCGGCGAACGGGGCACCCCAGCTTCCGACGGCGCTCGAGGAGCGCTTCGTCTCGCAAGCTCCTTTCGATCCGCAAGCGCCAGGGTTGAGCGGCGAGAATGCGCTGGCGCGGGCATCCTCGCTTGCGCTGACCTGGCGGAAGTTCAAGCGCAACAAGGCGGCGGTCATCGCCGCGGTGATCTTGCTGATCACCTATCTCGCGGTCCCTTTCGCCGAGGTGATCGCGCCCTACCCCCCGGCTGAGCGGCGCGCCAACCACCTCTATGCTCCGCCGCAACGGCTACATCTCTTCCATAAGGGACAGTTCGAAGGACCCTTCGTCTATCCGGAGAGCTTCCGCTTCAACCCCGCGACCTTCACGCGCGATTACACGAGCGACAAGACGGCACCGCAGCCGATCCGCTTTTTGTGCCGCGACGAGCCCTATCATCTCTTTGGGCTCGTCCCGGCCGATTTCCATCTCTTCTGCCCGCCCCGAGACGGAACGCTGTTCCTTCTCGGCACCGACAAGCTCGGCCGCGACCTCTTCTCGCGCATCGTCTACGGCGCGCGCATCTCGCTCACCGTCGGCATCGCCGGCATCGTCGTCTCTTTCGTCGTCGGGCTGACGCTCGGCGGGCTCGCCGGCTATCTCGGCGGCTGGGTCGACGCTGCCGTGCAGCGCCTCATCGAGATCCTGCGCTCGCTGCCCGAGCTGCCGCTCTGGCTCGCGCTTTCGGCGGCCCTGCCGGCGAATTTGAGCCCGATCCTCGTCTTCCTCGGCATCACGATCATCCTGGGGCTGCTCGATTGGCCGGGCCTTGCTCGCGCGGTCCGCTCCAAGCTCCTCTCGCTGCGCGAAGAGGATTTCGTCAAGGCGGCCGAGCTCATGGGCGCCTCGCGCGTCCGCATCATCGCCCGCCATCTGATCCCGAATTTCATGAGCCATCTGATCGCCTCCGCGACGCTGTCGATCCCCTCGATGATCCTCGGCGAGACGGCCCTCTCCTTCCTTGGGCTTGGCCTGCGGCCGCCGATCGTGAGCTGGGGCGTGCTCCTCAACGACGCGCAGAACCTCGCCTCGGTCAATCTCTATCCCTGGCTGCTCGCACCCATGGTCCCGGTGATCGTCGTCATCCTCGCCTTCAACTTCGTCGGCGACGGGCTGCGCGACGCCGCCGACCCGTATCATTGACCGCCGATGCGGCGGGCGGCCGCAAGGAGGGTTCGATGCTGGCACGCGATGTGATGACGACACCCGTGGTCTCCGTCACGCCCGCGACGCGCACGCGCGACGCCATCGAGCTGATGCTCGCCTATCATCTGAGCGGGCTTCCGGTCCTCGACGACGGGGGCAAGCTCATCGGCGTCTTGAGCGAGGGCGATCTCATCCGCCGCTCCGAGCTTGGCACGGAGAAGCACCGCTCGCGCTTCATCGCCTTCATTCTAGGGCCCGGCCGGGCCGCCCATGATTACACCAAAAGCCATGCCCGCTTCGTGCGCGGCGTGATGACGCAGGAGGTGATCGCCGTCGCCGAGGACACGCCGATCGAGGAAATCGTCGCCTTGATGGAGAAGCACGCCATCAAGCGCATGCCGGTGATGCGAGGCGAGGCTATCATCGGCATGGTGTCGCGCGCCGATCTTCTGCGGGCGCTCGTCGCCGCCAGCCGAAGGCGCGAGGAGACCATGACCGATGAGGCAATCAGGGCGCGCATCCTCGCCGAGATCGCCAAGGAGGAATGGGCGCCGTCGAACAGCGTCGCCGTCGCGGTGAAGGACGGGGCGGTCGCCCTCACCGGCACGATTTTCGACGCGCGGCAGCGGGCGGCGCTCAAGGTCGTCGTCGAGAACACGCCGGGGGTGAAGAATCTGCACGACGGGCTCGTGTGGATCGACCCCGGATCCGGCCTCGTGGTCGAGGCCCCGGAAGACGATGAGGACGGCGACCTCTCGCGATGACCGCAAGCGTCAATCGTTCGCGGCTTCTTCCGGTGAGGATGATGGCGTCGCCGGCTGCGCATCGAGGCGAGGGGCTGCCTCCTCTTCCTCATCTCCATAGCCGACGAGCCGCAAAGGCCGCGCCTTGATCCCCAGCGTGCCGCACCAATGCACCAGCGCGTCCTCCTCGCCATGGGTGACCCAGACCTCTCCGGCGCCCGTCTCGCGGATGGTCTCGGTGAGCCCATCCCAATCGCAATGATCGGAAACCACGAGCGGCAGCTCGACCCCGCGCTGCCGCGCGCGCGCCCGCACCCGCATCCAGCCGGAGGCGAAAGCGCTGAGCGGCTCGGGGAAGCGCCGTGTCCAGAGATCCTGGATTTGCCCCGGCGGGCACAACACGATCTCGCCCGCGAAGACAGGATCGGCGCCGCGCGAGCGTCCGGCCGTCACCTTGCGCAGATCGCCGAGATCGACGCCATGGGCCGCATAAAGCGCGCAGAGCCGCTCCAAGGCGCCATGCAAATAAATCGGGCGGTCATAGCCGGCCGCGCGCAAAAGCGCGATGACACGTTGCGCCTTGCCGAGCGCGTAGACGCCGACCAGATGGGCGCGCTCGGGAAACAGGCGCAGGCTGGCAAGCAGCTTTTGCATCTCGCTCTTGGCGTCCGGATGGCGGAATACCGGGAGACCGAAGGTCGCCTCCGTGATGAAAATGTCGCAGGGGACGACCTCAAAGGGCGCGCAAGTCGGGTCGCGAGCGCGTTTGTAATCGCCCGAGACCACGATGCGCGTGCCGCGCGCCTCGACGACGATTTGCGCCGAACCGAGCACGTGGCCGGCGGGAACGAAGGTGACGGCGACACCGTTGATCTCCTGGCGCTCGCCTGGCACCGCGGCTTGAGTGGCGCCTGCGAAGCCCTCCCCGCAGCGCACCGCCATGATTTCGAGCGTTTCGCGTGTTGCCATGACGGCTCGGTGGCCGGGGCGAGCGTGATCGGAATGGGCATGCGTCACGAGAGCGCGCTCGACCGGCCGCATCGGATCGATGAAAAACCCGCCGAGCGGCGAGAACAGGCCGTTCGGTGTCGAGGTCAAGAGGTCGACAGGTTGCATGCCACGCCAGATAGGCAGTGAGACGACGCAAGAGAAGGCCGCGCCCACGACGTTGCGCGGCGCCGATCCAGGCTTAAGAATGAAATTTCGAGGAAGGAGCTACCATGAACATCGAGACAGTGCACGAGGCGCCGCGCGCGGCCGAGGCCGCCCATTCGAAGCTCGATCAGCTGAAGGAGATGACCAAGGTCGTCGCCGATACCGGCGACATGGATGCGATCAAGAAATATCAGCCCGTCGATTGCACCACCAATCCGTCGCTCGTCCTCAAGGCGATGGAGCTTTCGACCTATGAGCACATCTTCAAGGACGCGATCGGCTGGGGAAAGAGCCAATCCGGCAAGCGCGAGGCGGTCGTCAAGGCGGTGGCCGGCCGTTTGCCGATCGAGATCGGCGCCGAGCTCGCGCGTATCGTGCCGGGCCGCGTCTCGACCGAGGTCGATGCCGACCTCTCGTTCGACGTGAAAGGCTCGATCGGCCGGGCGCGCGAGATCATCGCGGCTTATAAGGAACGCGGCATCGAGAAGGAGAAGATCCTGATCAAGCTCGCCTCGACCTGGGAGGGCTCGAAGGCCGCGAACCTTCTCGAGAAGGAGGGCATCCATTGCAATTTGACGCTGCTTTTCTCGCTGCCCCAGGCGGTCGCCTGCTTCAGGGCGGGCGTGACGCTCGTCTCGCCTTTCGTCGGACGCATCTACGATTGGTATGTGAAGCATGAGGGGCATGACTTCAAAGCCTCGGACGATCCGGGCGTGCTCTCGGTGAAGCGCATCTATGGTTACGCCAAGCGCCACGGCCACAAGACGACCGTGATGGGCGCCTCATTCCGCAATGTCGGCCAGGTCGAGGCGCTCGCCGGCTGCGACGCGCTCACCATCTCGCCCTCGCTCCTCGAGACGCTCTCCAAGGACATGAGCCCCTTGAAGCGGGCGCTGGAACCCGAGCAGGCGGCGCGCCAGCGCATCGCGCGCATGTCGATGAACGAGCGTTCCTTCCGCTGGGCGCTCAACGAAGACGCCATGGCGACCGAGAAGCTCGCCGAGGGCATCCGCCTCTTCGCGGCCGACCTCGGCAAGCTGCGCCAGGAAGTGGCGAAGCGGCTGGAGGGGTAGGGGGTCCCGCTCGCGCTCGAAATCAGGCGCGAGCTCCTCGCGCCTGATTCCGTCCTACACGAAAAAGTGGATCGCGAGCAGCGCCGCGATCACCCAAAGCGCGAGGTGCCAGAGGCGCTGGCCGCGCGCCTCGGCGCGGCCAATCGCCTCGATCGAGGCTTCGTCGATGCGCACGCCGCCCGTCTCGTCCGGCAGCTCGGGCGGGTCGAGCCGCGCCAGGACACGCTCGGAGCGCGTCACGAGGTCCGGCAGCTTGCCGGCGGCCGAGACGAAGGCCTGAACCGCCGCGGCCGCCTGCTCGAGGCGCCCGGCCGGGCCGAGGTGGCGCGTGATCCATTCGCGCACCACCGGATCGGCGGTCGCCCACATGTCGAGCTTCGGATCGAGCATGCGGCCGACGCCTTCGACCACCACCATGGTCTTCTGCAGCATCACGAGCTCGGTGCGCGTGCGCATGTCGAAGAGCGCCGTCACCTCGAAAAGCAACGACAACAGCTTCGCCATCGAGATCTGGTCGGCGCGCCGCTGATGGATAGGCTCGCCGATGGCGCGCAGCGCCTGGGCGAAGTCGCCGATCGCATGGGTGTGCGGCACGTAACCCGCCTCGAAATGCACCTCGGCGACGCGCCGATAATCGCGGGTGATGAAGCCGTAGAGAATCTCCGCGAGGAAGCGACGCTCCTTCTCGCCGAGCCGGCCCATGATGCCGAAGTCGACCGCGACCAGGCGCCCGCGCGCGTCGACGAAAAGGTTTCCCTGATGCATGTCCGCGTGGAAGAAGCCCGAGCCCAGCGCTTGGCGCAGGAAGGATTGGATGACGACGCGCGCGAGCGCCACGCGGTCGTGCCCCGCCGCCTCGATCTCGGCGATTTGGGAAAGCGGCAGGCCGTCGATCCATTCGAGCGTGAGCACCTCCTTCGCGGTGTGCTCCCAATCGACGCCGGGCACGCGGAAATCGGGATCGTCCTTGGTGTTCTCGGCGAATTCGGAAAGAGCGGCGGCCTCGAGCCGCAGATCCATCTCGATCGCCACCGAGCGCGCCAGCGTCTCGACCACGGCCGCGAGGCGAAGCCGGCGCATGGGGGGAGCGATGCGCTCGATAAGCCGCGCGCCGAAACGCATATCCGCGAGATCGCGCTTGAAGCGAGGCTCGATGCCGGGGCGCAAAACCTTCACCGCGACCGGGCGCGGCTTGCCCCCCGCGGTGAGGCACGCCTTATGGACTTGCGCGATGGAAGCGGCCGCGACGGGCTCGCCGAATTCGGAAAAAAGCTCGGCCACGGGCTTGTCGAGCGCGGCTTCGATCATGGTGATCGCTTGCGCGCGCGGGAAGGGCGCCATGCGGTCCTGAAGCTGCTCGAGGCCGCCCGCCACCCGCACGCCGACGATGTCGGGCCTCGTCGCCAGGAATTGCCCGAACTTCACATAGGAAGGGCCAAGCCGCGTCATGGCGTGCGCGAGCCCCGCGCCCGGATCACCGCCGCGCCGCTCGACCAGGCGGGCGAGCCTCACGCCGAGTCGCAAGCCCGCCGGGATCGCGGCTTCATCGACGATGCCGAAGGCGCCTTCGCGCGCCAGCACGAAGCCGACGCGCGCAAGACGCAGGAGATGGATCGGGGCGGTCAGCACGGCGGGCGGAGGCTCACAATTTCCAGGCCGAGTGAATGGCCGCGATATTCCCCGACAACGGGCGATGCGTGACTCGGCGAAACCCGGCGCGCTCGATCAGGCGCGAGAACAGGGCCGGGCGCGGAAAGCGGCGGATGCTCTCGACGAGGTAGCGATAGGCGGCCTCGTCGCCCGCCACGAGCTTGCCGAGCGTCGGGATCACCCTCGCCGAATAAGCGTTGTAGAGGGTGTCGAGCCCCGGCATGTCGACGGATGAGAATTCGAGGCAGAGGAATCGCCCGCCGAGCCTGAGCACGCGAAAGGCCTCGGCCAGGGCCTTGTCGATCGAGGGCACATTGCGGATGCCGAAGGCGATCGTGTAGGCGTCGAAGGAAGCCGCCGCGAACGGCAGAGCCTCGGCATTGGCTTGCGCGAAGGCGAGCTGCCCCGCCCTTCCGGCGCCGGCGCGCTCGCGTCCGACCGCGAGCATCTCGGCGCTGATGTCGCAGAGCGTCACGCGCACGCGTGGCCCTCCGGCATCGACGATGCGAAAGGCGATGTCGCCCGTGCCTCCCGCGACATCGATCACGGAAGAGAAGGAGCGCGGCGGCAACATGGCGACGAATTCATTCTTCCAGGCGCGATGCACGCCAAACGACATGAGGTCGTTCATGAGGTCGTAGCGGCGCGCGACCTGGCGGAAGACGTCGTCCACGAGCTTTTGCTTCTCGTCGAGACGCACCGTCGAGAAGCCGAAATGCGTCTGCGAGGCGCCGTTCGTTCTTGCCATCACGATCCCTTCGACGCATGGCCTCGCCCTCTCGACGAGACGCCGCGTATCCGTGACCCATGCTCTAGCACGATCTTGAAAAGGGGAAACCGGCTTTGCCCGATCATGCGCCAGGGCCTCCGAGGGAAAGCCCAAGCCTCAACCGGCGAGATCGGCGACCACCGCATCGAGCACGAGGAAGCCCTCAGGCGTCACCCGCAAGCGGCCGTCGCGCTTCTCGAGAAGCCCGAGCGCCGCAAGGTGCGTGAGGCGCTCAGGCGCGAGCTCACGGCCTGAAAGCGCGGCGAAGCGATCGGGCTCAATCCCCTCCGCGAGGCGAAGCCCCATCAGGAGGAACTCGTCCCCCTCGTCGTGCCGCGAGAGAATGTCGCGCTCCACCACGCCATGCCCCTTCGCCGCCACCTGCCGCAGCCAGGCCTCGGGGCGCTTCTCGGTCGAGAGCGCCAGCCGGCCGCGCGGCGCGACGAGCCGCCCATGCGCGCCAGGGCCCACGCCCGCATATTCGCCATAGCGCCAATAGGTGAGGTTGTGGCGGCACTCGGCGCCCGGCCGGGCATGGTTCGACACCTCGTAGGCCGCAAGCCCGTGCCGGGCGCAAACCTCCTGCGTCACCTCGAAAAGGGCGCGGGCCTCATCCGGTTTCGGCGGATCGAGCTTTCCGGCGCGCCACAAGGCCTCGAAGGGGGTGCCGGGCTCGAGCGTGAGCTGATAGAGCGACAAATGCTCGCCGGCGCGCGAGATCGCCGTTTCGAGCTCGGCGCGCCAGACGTCGGGAGCTTGAGCCGGGCGCGCATAGATGAGATCGAAGGAGACGCGCTCGAAGGCCGCCATGGCGATGGCGACGGCGCGCATCGCCTCCTCCACCGAATGCATGCGCCCGAGCCTCTTCAAATCCGGATCGTTCAAGGCCTGCACGCCGAGCGACACGCGGTTGACGCCGGCCTCGCGATAACCGCGAAAACGCGCCGCCTCGACGCTCGTCGGATTGGCTTCAAGCGTCACCTCGACCTTGCGATCGACCGGCCAGATACGCGCGATCGCCTCGAGGATCGCGCCGACCGTCCGCGGCTCCATGAGCGAGGGCGTGCCGCCGCCGAAAAAGATGCTTGTCACCACGCGGCCCGGCGCAAGCTCGCCCATATGGGCAAGCTCGGCCTCGAAAGCGCGAACGAAGCGCGGCTGGTCGGGCGGCGCATGGCGCACATGGCTGTTGAAATCGCAGTAAGGGCATTTGGCAAGGCAGAACGGCCAATGGACATAGACGCCGAAACCCGCGTCACGCGTGGCATGCGCCGGCGGGCGGGACTTCTTCAAGGCGGCGGCCGCGCTCATCGGTTCAAGCTCGCGGGCGCTCGAGGCAGGCGCGCGCGAGCGCGACGAAAGCGCGGGCGCGGTGCGAGAGCGCGCGTGGGGCCTTGTCGCCAGCCGTCCAGTCGATGCCGTGCTTTTCTTGCGCCGACATCTCGCCGAAGGTCGCGTCGTGCCCGTCGGGCTGGAACATCGGGTCATAGCCGAAGCCTCGCTCCCCGCGCGGCGGCCAGGCGAGATGGCCGTGCACGCGGCCTTCGAACAACTCCTCATGGCCATCCGGCCAACCGATCACGAGAGCGGAGACGAAATGCGCGCGACGCGCCCGAGGCGAGAGCGCGAAGCGGCGCGCAAGCTCACGCTCGACGCGCTCCATCGCCGGCCGGAAATCCTTGTTCACCGCCCAATCGGCAGAAAAAAGTCCAGGCGCCCCATCGAGCGCGTCGACGCAAAGCCCCGAAATCATCGGCGAGAGCCGGCATTCCGGTCGCTTTGGCCGCCGCACGCGCCTTGATCGCCGCATTCTCGCAGAACATATGGCCCGTTTCGGCAGGGACCGGCAGATCGAGCTCGCCGGCCGAGACCGCTTCCACACCGAAAGGGGCCAGGAGCTCGCGCATCTCGGTGAGCTTTCCCGAATTATGCGTGGCGATCACGACGCGGCCCTTGAGAGCGCGATGACTCGCCTCGCCAACACGAGGTTGAGCACGATTGAGCACAGGGCTGTTCGACATCGCCCTCACCGATAAGCCGTCGCGCCCGACACGACAAGGAGGGTTTGCGGCACTTCCTGCTTCAATGACCGGCTTTCCGTTTTCTCATGTTTGAGTCAGGTGTCGCGCGGCTTGGCTTACGATTTGAGGTAAAGCGCTAGCTTCCCGACGCAGGATGTCGGGGCACTGATGCGTCGATCAAGCTTTCAATCAAAGTCGCTAGCGGTGTTTCGTCGCCGTCGAAGCTCACCGCCGCAAACATCGACTTAGGATCCATACGCTCCAACATCAGCGGATGCCCGGCTCGATCGGCGAGCAAGGTCAAATAGACCAACTGGGTGCGCCCGTTGCCTTCCCGAAAAGGATGGATTGCGTTTAACTCGGCGAGGACGTGCGCCGATTGGCGCGCGAACTCCTCCACACTGAGCCCCTTGAGAAATTTCGCGGCCCTTAACCGCTCGAACAGCTTCTGCATCTCGCCGGCGATATGTTCCGGGTAACAAAACACGCTGAGCCCTTTGCTTATGCGCACAGTGCGCACTTCGCCGGCCCATGCGAACACATCCTGAAACAGATGTTTATGGATTGCCCGGTAGTGGGCATGGCCAAGCCGCCCGCCCGGCAAAGGTTCTTCACTGCGCTGTGCGGTGACGAGCGCCTCGAAATCGTCGAGCTGCGCTTGATCGCGCAAGCCAAGGCGATTCCTGAGGACGTTGGTTCCGGGATAACAATAGGGATCGGGACCGCTTTCGTACATCTGGCCGCATCAACGCGACGGCACGAAGCGGCGAACAATAGCCCGACGGCGCTCATCTGCGCTTAGCCCTTCGCGGTCAAATTGGTCGAAGGTCGCCCGCATCTCGTCGGTCAATGCAATTCCTTCGACCGCGCTGATCCGTGCGAAGCGGTCGCGACCGACAACGAAAATTGCTTTGGCTGAAGCGGTGGGGCGACGACGCCGTGACGGAGTGGGTTTGCGCATGAAACACGATCGGATGATTGGAGAAATCTGGCCAAACGAACAGCGGCAGGCTCGATCCATCCCAGGCTTCGGTTTCCTCTTTCTTGAGGCATTAGACCTACAATAAAGTATGAACCGTCTCATTGGAAGGAATCGCTCATCCGCCATCGAGCGGCAAGCTCGCTGGCTGCCCAGCCGAAGCGTGTCTACGGCGCCGAGTCCATGTTTTCCGGGGTCGGGCCACCCTTGCGGTTGATTGTGGCACGTGCGCTTCTGTTTCAAATTGTGCGCCCGGAGGGACAAACCTCATGATGCCGCGAATCGACAAGATCAACGCCGATGCCGCGATTCCGGCGCGCGCCGATATCGTCATCATCGGCGGGGGCATCATCGGGGTGAGCGCCGCGTTTTTCCTGTCGCGTCTCGGCATCGACGTGGCGCTTTGCGAGAAGGGGTATGTGGCCGGCGAGCAATCGGGCCGCAACTGGGGCTGGGTGCGCGCCATGGGGCGCGATCTCGCCGAGATCCCGCTTTGCCTCGAGAGCCAGCGGCTCTGGGCCTCGATGAACGAGGCTTGCGAGGCGGAAACCGGCTTTCGCCGTTGCGGCATCCTCTATCTCTGCGATACGGAGAAGGAGATGGCGAGCCAGAAGGCCTGGCTCGAGGCGGCGCGCCCTTTTCAGATCACCTCGCGCATCGTCGATGCGCGCGAGCTCAGCGATATCCTCCCCGGGACGACGCGCCGTTTTGCCGGCGCGCTCATGACGCCGAGCGATGCGCGTGCCGAGCCGCAAAAGGCGGTGCCGGCGATCGCGGAGGCGGCACGCCGGCAAGGCGCCAAGATCGCCGAGAATTGCGCCGTGCGCGGACTCGATATCGCGGGCGGCAAGGTCGCGGGCGTCGTCACCGAAAAGGGCCGCATCGCTTGCGAGACCGTGGTCCTCGCGGGCGGCGCCTGGTCGCGCCTCTTTCTCGGCAATGAGGGCATCGACCTGCCGCAGCTCAAGATGCTCGGTTCCGTCTTCGCCACGGCGCCGATGCCGGGCGGCCCGGAGGTGACGGTTGGCGGCTCCACCTTCTCGTTCCGCAAGCGGCTCGACGGCGGCTACACGGTGTCGCGCCGCAACGGGAGCATCTCGCATATCACGCCCGATTCCTTCCGCCTCTTCTTCGATTTCCTGCCCTCGCTGATCACGGGATGGGACGAGCTGAAGCTTCGCGTCGCCGGACGTTTCCGCGAGGAATGGCGCATGCCGCGACAATGGAAGCTCGATGCCCCTTCCCCCTTCGAGGATATCCGGGTGCTCGATCCCGCGCCGGACGGGGCCCAGATCGAGGAAGCGAGGAGCACGATCGCTAATGGGTTTCCGTTCTTTCGCGACATGAAGGTCGAGAACGCCTGGGGCGGGCTGATCGATGTGACGCCCGACGCCGTGCCGGTGATCTCGCCGGTCGAGGGCCTGCCCGGCCTCATCATCGCCACGGGATTTTCCGGCCACGGCTTCGGCATCGGACCCGGCGCCGGAAAGCTCGCCTCCGAGCTCGCGACCGGCGCCCGACCTTGTGTCGACCCGGCACCGTTTCGCCTCGCAAGGTTCAAGCGAAGCGCAAAGATTGAAAGACGCGCGGGTTGAGGCGATTTGCTCACCTCGCCGGGGGACACCACGGCATAATGTCATTCCCGGCCTCGCGCTCCAAAGGAGCGCGAGGTGAAGGGAAACCACCTTTCTTGAGCAGGATCTGGGCCTCTTTCTTTGGGCCTGCTTCGCTTGGCTTCGGGGGTGACACAACCTTGTCCTTCCCGGCTGCTGCCTTCCCCGTCTGAACAAGCCCGCGACCTCGCCGGCGCGCTCATCCCCCCTATCTATCGAGGATCGGATCCTTCAAGATCGGGCGCGATCTTCCCGCCCGCGCATCGAGAGGCGCTCAGGCCATGGGGCAGGACGGAGAGGTGAAGAGCGCGTTGCGCGAGGCTTCGCAAGCCGCTTCGCCCCGCGAATTCTCGACCGATATTCCGGCGCGCCTCGAGCGCCTGCCTTGGGGGCGCTTCCACACGCTCGTCGTCGTCGCGCTCGGCATCACCTGGATCCTCGATGGCCTCGAGGTAACGCTCGCGGGCTCGGTCGCGGGCGCGCTGAAGGAGAGCCCGGCGCTCGATTTCAGCGACCGCGATGTGGGCATCGCCGGAAGCGCCTATCTGCTCGGCGCCGTCGGGGGCGCGTTGTTCTTCGGCTGGCTCACCGACCGGCTCGGCCGCAAGAAGCTGTTCTTCACCACCATCGTGGTTTACCTCACGGCGACCGCCCTCACCGGCTTGTCGTGGAGCGGCTGGAGCTTCTGGCTCTTCCGCTTCCTCACCGGCGCCGGCATTGGCGGCGAGTACACGGCGATCAACTCGACGATCCAGGAGCTCGTGCCGGCCCGTTACCGCGGCTTCACCGATCTCGTGATCAACGGCAGCTTCTGGATCGGCGCCGCCCTCGGCGCGGGCGCGGCGATCGTGCTTCTCGATCCGCACGTCATCAATCCCGAGACGGGATGGCGCGCCTGCTTTCTCATCGGCGCGGCGCTCGGCCTCGTCGTCTTCCTTATGCGCATGTGGATTCCCGAAAGCCCGCGCTGGCTCGCGCTGCATGGAAGGGAGGCGCAGGCCCGGGTCGTCGCCGACGGTATCGAGGCGAGGCTTCGGGCCGCCGGACATGTGCTCGCGCCGGTCGAGGCCAACGCCGCGATCCGGCTCAAGGCCCGCAGCCACACGCCGCTCAAGGAGGTCTTCGCCACGCTCTTTCACCGTCACCGCCGGCGCAGCTTGGTCGGCCTGGCGCTGATGGCGGCGCAAGCCTTCTTTTACAACGCGATCTTCTTCACCTACGCCTTGGTGCTCACGAAATTCTACGCGGTCAGCTCGGCCGATGTCGGCTGGTATATCCTGCCGTTCGCGATCGGCAATTTCCTGGGGCCCCTCCTCCTCGGCCGCCTTTTCGACACGCTCGGGCGCCGCTTTATGATCGCCGCTACCTATGCCTTGTCGGGCGTGCTGCTGCTTGCCTGCGGCGCCCTCTTCGCGGCCGGGCTCTTATCGGCCTCTGGCCAGACGCTTGCCTGGATGGTGATCTTCTTCTTTGCCTCGCCGGCGGCGAGCGCTGCCTATCTCACGGTGAGCGAAACCTTCCCGCTCGAGATTCGCGCGCTCGCCATCGCGGTCTTTTACGCCATCGGCACGGGGCTCGGCGGCGTGGTCGCCCCTCTCGTCTTCGGCGTGCTGATCGAGAGCGGCTCGCGTGCCTCGGTTTTCGCGGGGTATGCGTTCGGCGCGGTGTTGATGCTTGGCGCCGCCATCGTCGCCGCCCTCTTCGCGGTGCGCGCCGAGCGCAAGCCTCTCGAGGAGGTCGCGACGCCGCTTTCGGCTCTTGCCTGAGAGGCGAAGCCCGACGCCCCATCGACGAGTGGCGGAAACCTTCGAGGCCCGACAAATTCTGAATGCGGAGATGCCGGCACTCTCCCATTGCCAATCCGGGCAAACTCCTTCATCCAGCCGCTTCGGCGAGGGAGGATGCCATGGCCAAGCGTCGATTGATCTCCACCGGCTCACCTTTCGAGGCGGCCTACGGCTATTCGCGCGCGGTGGTCGACGGCGATTACGTCTTCGTCGCCGGCACCACGGGCTACGATTACGCCAAGATGGAAATGCCGGACGATGTGAGCGAGCAGACCCGAAATTGCTTTTCGACCATCGCCAAGGTGCTCGCCGACGCGGGCTCATCCATGGAAAACCTCGTGCGCGCCACCTACTACGTCATCGACCCGAGCTTCCAGGAGCCCGTGCTGCGCGTCTGCGGCGAGCGCCTGCGCGCCATCCGCCCGGCCTCCACGATGCTTGTCGTCGCCGGCCTGCTCAAGCCGGAGATGAAGGTCGAGATCGAGGTCACGGCGCGTCTCTCCAAGAAGTGACCTTCCCGTGGCGCGACACGCCGTCGGCGCGAGACGCATGACCGTCGCCTCGCTTGTCCAATACCGCTGCTCCTATGGGAAGAAGCCGGGAGGCGGCGTTTGCCGGCACCGTGCTCGAGCTTCGGTCGCCGATTTGCATGATTCCGCGACAGCCACCCGGAATTGTACCATTATGGTCAAGAAATGCTTTCCCTGGGAGCAGGCTTGGCCGACCCAAGGCACCCGACGACCCAAAGCGAGCCGCAGCGGCTCGGTCGCGCCCAACGAGTTTCGCCTTCGATGCCCCGTCCACAGAAAAAGTGGGCGCCCCATCTCAAAGGCGCCGCAACGCGGTCATCCGCCGTTCATAAAATTCGTTGCATTCAATGGGGGAAGCCGCTTAGGAGCGGAAAATCCCTCGAGGGCGGGTTTTCGAGCCCGACCCATGGCGTTGTTTTGACGGCGATGAACTTCGACGCTGTCTTCTCGGCTCGTTCGCATCTCCATGCACGCGTCACCGCGGCGGGCCGCGCGATTTCGCGGGCACCCTTCAGCTTGCGCCGCGCGCCCGACCATTTGCGCGCCCTGGTGCGCACGAGCGAGGTGTGGCTTACCGCGCTCGCGGCGGTCGCCGGGGCGCTTGCCGGCGCCTTGGTTTGCGGCATGTCCTACATCGTGGTGATCGCGCATCGCCTGATCTTCCACGTCAACTCGCACACAGGCGTGAGCGGCGCGCCTAGCCTGCCGCTCCTCTCCTCACTCTTCGCCCCGGCCGCGGGCGGGGCCGTGCTCGGCGTCGTTCTCTGGGCCTATTCGCAATGGCGCGAGCGCATCCCGGTCGACCCGATCGAGGCGAATGCGCTCCATGGCGGACGGTTGTCGCTCACGGACAGTTTCATCGTCGCCGTCCAGAACGTGATCTCGAACGGCTTTGGCGCCTCCATCGGGCTCGAGGCCGGCTACACGCAGATCGGCTCCGGCGTCGCCTCGCGGCTCGGCCAGTTCTTCGGGCTGCGCCGCAACGACCTGCGCACGCTCGTCGGCTGCGGGGCAGCCGGTGCCATCGCGGCCGCCTTCGACGCGCCGCTCGCGGCCTCGGCTTATGCCTTCGAGCTGATCATCGGCCTTTACACGATCGCGACGCTCGCGCCCGTCGCGGTCGCGGCCTTCATGGGCACGCTGGTCGCGCGCGCGCTCTGGCAACCCGCCTTCGTGGTGGCGATCGCGGTGCCGACCGTGGATCTCAGCCATTACCCGCTCATGCTGCTCCTCGGCATCGTTTGCGCCGGCGCCGGCATCCTCATCATGCGGCTCGTGACGCTCGTCGAGCAGACGATGCGCCAGGCCTGGATTCCGGTCTGGCTGCGCCCCGCGCTTGGCGGCATCGTGCTCGGCCTTCTGGCGCAGATCACCACCCAGGTGCTCTCGGCGGGCCACGGCGCGCTGCAATACGCCATCCGCACCGAGCAGACCCTCGCCTTCCTGGCTCTCGTCGTCGTGCTGAAGTCGATCGCCGCCGCCGTCTCGATCGGTTCGGGGTTTCGCGGCGGCTTGTTCTTCGCCTCGCTGTTTCTCGGCATCGTGCTCGGCAAGCTTTATGGCGGCTTGCTCGTGCTCGGCGGCGCCGCGGCGCCTGAGGCCATTCCGCTCTTCGCCGTCGCCGCGATGAGCGGGCTTGCCGCCGCCATCATCGGCGCGCCCTTGACGATGATCGTGCTCGCGCTCGAGGTCACCGGCGATTTCGGCATGGCCGGCGTGGTGATGCTGTGCGTGCTCGCGGCCTCCCTGACGGCGCGCGAGACCTTCGGCTATTCCTTCGCCACCTGGCGCTTCCATTTGCGCGGCGAGTCGATCCGCAGCGCCCAGGATGTCGGCTGGATCCGATCGCTCACCGTCGACAGCCTCATGCGCCGCGACGTGCCCATCGTGCGCAACAACATGAGCTTCGAGGCCTTCCGCGAGAAATTCCCGCTCGGCTCGGCGAAGACCGTGATCGCGGCCGACGAGGCGGGCCGTTACGCCGGCCTCGTCGAGGTTGCGACCGTGCATTCCCATGAGCTCGACACTTTGGGCTCGGCGGGGCTCATCGAGGATCTCGCCTACCAGCGCGACGACATGCTCATGCCCTCGATGAATGCCAAGGAAGCGGCGCGCGATTTCGACCGCCTCGAGACCGATTCGATCGCAGTGGTCGACACGCGCGACACGCGCCGCATCGTCGGCCTCCTCACCGAAGCCCATGTGCTGCGCCGCTACAGCGCCGAGCTCGACCGCCACCGCCGCGAGGCCTTGGGCGAGGTGTAGCGCCTTCCCGACTTGGCGATGCGCTCCAGGCGCTCTCGCAGCGCCGCTCCCGGCCTCGTGGCGGAACCCCGCCGTTGCGCGCTTGCCGAAGCTTTGCTTATTGTCGCCGCCACGCGTGCGACGCCGCCGCGCAACCGTTGCCCAGGGAGGGGCGCAACCGCTCATGTCGACGGCCCTCCTCGCCGTGCAGACGCTCAACGGGCTGCAGCTCGGCGTGCTCCTCTTCCTGATCGCGGCCGGCCTCACCCTCGTGTTCGGGGTGATGGACTTCATCAACCTCGCGCATGGCGTGCAATACATGCTCGGCGCGTATTTCGCCGTCACCGCCTATGGGCTCACGCAGAATTTCCTGCTGGCGCTCATCCTGGCGCTCGTCGGCGCCCTGGCGTTCGGCCTCCTTCTCGAGGCGGTGATCTTTCGCCATCTCTACGCGCGTGACCACCTCGACCAGGTGCTCGCGACCTTCGGCGTGATCCTCTTCCTCACCGAAGCCGTGCGGATGATCTACGGCTCGGGCTCGCTCGCCCTGCCGATGCCACAGGCGCTGTCGGGCGCGATCCCCTTGATGCCCGGGCTGCTCTATCCGATCTATCGCCTCGTCGTGATCGGCGCCGGGATCGGCGTCGCCATCCTGCTCTATCTCCTCGTCAATCACACCCGCGTCGGCATGTTGCTGCGCGCCGGCGCCTCGAACGCGCCGATGGTCTCGGCGCTCGGCATCGATATCGGACGCTTGTTCATGATGATCTTCGGCCTCGGCGCCATGCTCGCCGGTTTCGCGGGCGTCATGGTGGCGCCGATCTTCGCGGTCGAGCCGAACATGGGCGACAACCTCCTGATCCTCGCCTTCGTCGTGATCGTCATCGGCGGCATCGGCTCGGTGCGCGGCGCCTTCATCGCGGCGCTCCTCGTCGGCCTCGTCGACACGCTCGGGCGCTCCTTCGCGAGCGACGTTTTGCGCCATGTGCTTTCGTCCTCCGCAGCCAACCAGGCGGGGCCGGCGCTCGCCTCGACGCTGATCTATGTGCTGATGGCGGCCGTGCTTTTCTTCAAGCCCGCCGGCCTGTTTCCGGCGCGGGGTTGAGGATGCAGGATTTCGCCGCCTCGATGCCCACGGCGCAACTCGCGCCTTCGGGTCGCGCGCGCCTCGTCGTGCCGGCGCTTCTGTTTGCGGCGCTCGCGCTCGCGCCGCTTCTCGGGTTGCTCGGCGCCGAGCGCTATGTGCTCGCGCTCTTCGCACGCTGCATCATTTTCGCCATCGCGGCGCTCGGGCTCGATCTCGCGCTTGGCTACGGTGGGCTCGTGAGCTTCGGCCATGCGGCCTTCATCGGCATCGGCGCGTATGCGGCCGGCATTCTCACCGCGAGCGGCATCGAGGACGGCTTCGTCGGGCTCTTCGTCGCGCTCGCCGCGAGCGGCCTCTTCGCGCTCGCGACCGGCGCGGTCTCGCTCAAGACGCGCGGCGTGCATTTCATCATGATCACCCTTGCCTTCGGCCAGATGGCCTATTTCGTGGCGAATTCGCTCAAGGCCTATGGCGGGGACGACGGGCTGACGCTCGCGAACCGCTCGACCTTCCTCGGGCGAGACCTTCTCGCCGATAATCGCGTCTTCTATTATCTGTCGCTCGCGATGCTTCTCGCCGTCTACCTCTTCGCGCGCGCCGTTGTGCGTTCGCGTTTCGGGCGCGTGTTGCGCGGCGCCAAGGACAACGAGACGCGCATGGCCGCGATCGGCTTCAACCCCTACCCGTTTCGCCTCACCGCCTACGCGATCTCAGGGATGATGGCGGGGCTCGCGGGCTTTCTCCTCGCCGAGCAATCCGAATTCGTGAGCCCCGCCTTCATGACCTGGCAGCGCTCGGGCGACCTCATCATCATGGTCATGCTCGGCGGCATGGCCTCGCTCGACGGCGCCATTTTGGGCGCCGTCTTCGTCGTGCTCACCGAAGAGCTGCTCTCGGGCTTCACCGAGCATTGGCGCGTGATCTTCGGGCCATTCCTCATTCTCGTGGTGCTCTTCGCGCGCGGCGGGCTCCTCGGCATGCTCACGGGCCGCCGCCATGGCTGAGGCCTTGCTGACGCTCGATCGTGTGACCAAGAGCTTCGGCGCGCTGCGCGTCACCGACACGGTCTCGCTCGACATTCCGCGCGGCGAGCTGCACGCGCTCATCGGGCCGAATGGCGCCGGCAAGACGAGCCTCATCCACCAGCTCTCGGGCTCGCTCGCGAGCGACAGCGGGCGCGTCGTCTTCGACGGCGAGGAGATGACCGGCTTGCCGATGCACGCGCGCGCCCGCCGCGGCCTCGTGCGAAGCTTTCAGATCACCTCGATCCTGCCGCGCTTCACCGCGCTCGAGAATGTCGCGCTCGCCGTGCAATCGCGGTCGGGCTCGAGCCTGCGCTTCTTCGGCGATGCGGCGCGCGAATCGCGGCTCAACGAGGAGGCCATGGGGACGCTCGCTCCTCTCGGCCTCGCCGACCGGGCGCAACAACTCGCCGGCACGCTCTCGCATGGCGATAAGCGCGGCCTCGAGCTTGCCATCGCGCTCGCGCTCAAACCGAAGCTTCTTCTTCTCGACGAGCCGATGGCGGGGGCTGGCGCGAGTGAAAGCGAGGCGCTGGTCGCGATCCTGCGCGCCCTCAAGGCGCGCTGCACGATCCTGCTCGTCGAGCACGACATGCAGGCGGTGTTCGCGCTTGCGGACCGCATCAGCGTCCTCGTCAACGGAAGGGTGATCGCCACGGGCGAGCCCGACGCCGTGCGAGCCGATGCGCAAGTGCGCGCCGCCTATCTCGGCGAGACGGGCTGAACCATGATGGGGCGCTTGCGGAACCCTCTTTCATGCTGAGCGTCGAGAAGCTCGAAGCGGGCTACGACACGGCGCGCGTGCTGTTCGGCATCGACCTCGCGGTCGAAGCCGCGGAGGTCGTCACCCTCCTTGGTCGCAACGGCATGGGCAAGACCACGCTGGTGAAGGCCATCATGGGACTGTTGCGGCCGAACGGCGGAACGGTGAGCTTCGAAGGCCGCGCGCTCACCGGCGCGCCGCCCTTTCGCGTTGCGCAAGCGGGCATCGGCCTCGTGCCGGAAGGGCGCCAGGTGTTTCCCGCCTTGACGGTCGAGGAGAACCTCGTCGCGACGGCGGCCTCCCGCTTCGGGGCTCCTCGCTGGACGCTCGACCGCGTCGAGAGCCTGTTTCCGCGCCTCGCCGAACGCCGCCGCCACCTCGGCTGGCAGCTCTCCGGGGGCGAGCAGCAAATGCTCGCCATCGGGCGCGCCTTGATGACGAACCCCAAGCTGCTCATCCTCGACGAGGCGACCGAAGGCCTCGCGCCGCTGGCGCGCACCGAGATCTGGACGGCGCTCACACGCCTCAAACAGGAGGGCCAGGCCATTCTCCTCATCGACAAGAATCTCGACGCCATGATGAAAATCGCCGATCGCCATCTCGTCCTCGAGAAGGGCAAGGTGGTGTGGAGCGGCACGAGCCCCGCGCTCGCGGCGGAGACGAGCGTGCGGGAGCGGTATCTGACGGTGTGAGGGGAATTTGGGCGAATAGCGAATAGCGAGTAGTGCGTAGCGCGATGAGCCAAACGCCTACCTGGCGGAACAATATTCCTCTTCACTCGCTACTCCCGATCCACCTTCGCCGCGACGCATTCCACCTCGACCTTGAATTGCCGGCGCGAGAAGCCCGAGACGATCATCAAGGTCGAGGCGGGCGGCGGGTCGCCGATATGGCGGTCGCGCACGCGCATGTAGTCGGCGAGATAGGCTTCGCTCGTCACGAAGGCGTTGAGCCGAACGATGTGCGAGAACGCCATCCCGGCTTCGTCGAGGAGCGCGCCGATCGCCGCGAAGCAAAGCTCGGCTTGCGCCTCCGCGCTATCCGGCGTCTCGCCTTTCGCATCGATGCCGAGCTGGCCCGAGACGAAGACGAGGCGTGCGCCCGCGGGCACCTCGATCGCCGGGCTGTAGCGGGCGAGCGGGGCCGGAAGGCTCTTGGGAGCGAGGGGGCGCAGACGGGGCATGGCGACGCTCTCGGCTTGATCTCATTCGTTCGTTTGCTTGTCGAGGATGGGCGCCTTCAATTCACATCGGGTTCACGCCGCCTCGAAAGCCGGTCGCCAGCAGATAGAGCTCGGCCGAATCGGCGCGGCTGGCGGCGGGCTTCACATGTTTGACGCGGGCAAAATCGCGCTTGAGCGAGGCGAGCAAGGTGCTCTCGGTGCCGCCCTGCAGAACCTTCGCCAGAAAGGCGCCGCCGGGCGCCAGCACCTCGCGCGCGAATTCGGCGGCGGCTTCGGCGAGCGCCATGATGCGCAAATGATCCGTCTTGCGATGGCCCGTCGTGTTCGCCGCCATGTCCGAGAGCACCACATCGGCCTTGCCGCCGAGCGTCGCGACGAGCCAGCCCGGCGCCTCCGGCGCGAGGAAATCGAGCCGCACGAAGGTCACGCCCTCAATGGGCTCGAGCTCGAGAAGGTCGATCGCGACGACCCGCCCCTCGCCGCTCCTCGCGGCGACACGCTCGGCCGCGTATTGCGACCAGCCGCCGGGCGCGGCGCCGAGGTCGACGACGCGCGCGCCGCGCCGCAACAGGTGATGACGCTCATCGATCTCCTTGAGCTTGTAGACGGCGCGCGAGCGCAAGCCTTCGCGCTTCGCCAGCGCCACATAGGGGTCATTGAGCTGGCGCGTCAGCCATTGGCGGGAGGACGCCGATTTTTTCGCCGCCTTGCGCACCCTGACCGAAAGGCCGCGCGGTGGAAGCTTGTCGCCTGATGCCATGAACCGATGTCTTGAAGCCGGGAGTAGCGCCCGTCGCAGCTCGATAGCATGAAGGCCGGTCGAGCGGGAGCCATCCCCTGCTCGCTCCGCCTGAAGTTGACGAAGATGTGACAGGGAATCTCGTGAAAACGGCGCGCAACGGTTGCAGTTCGCGAAGGGATGGCGGAAGGTTTCGCGAACCCATATCTCATGAGCCATGCTCCACTTCATCGCACGCCGCCTTCTCGTCCTCCTCGCCACGATGCTCGCCGTCTCCTTCGTCGTGTTCGCGGCGCTGGAGCTGAACATCGAGGATGTTGCAACCCATGTGCTCGGCCAATTCGCGACGGCTGACCAACGCCATCTCTGGCTCACGGAGAACGGCTATTTCGATCCCTTCCTCTATCGCTACCTGCGCTGGCTCGCCCACTTCGTGACGGGCGATTGGGGCCGCTCCATCCATTTCAAGGAAGAGGTCACGACCCTCATCCCCTATTACCTCGAGAACACCGCGATTCTCGCCGGCATCGCCCTTGCGGTGATGACGCCCGTCGCGCTTCTTCTCGGCGTTCTCGCTGGCATGCGCGAAGGCTCGGGCCTTGACCGTGTCATCTCCTTCTTCGCCATCGCCACGACCTCGATCCCGCAATTCGCGAGCGCCGTTTTCCTTTCGGGCATCTTCGTCTTCTGGCTGCATCTCTTGCCGGGGGCGAGCCCGATGACCTCGGGCTTTGCCTGGCGCGAGCTCGTCATGCCGGTCGCGGTGCTCGTGCTCGCGGGCACCGGATATCTGGCGCGCATGACAAGGGCCTCGATGGTGGAGGTGATGTCGTCGGCTTACGTGCGCACGGCACGCATGAAAGGCGCCTCTTTCACGCGCGTCGTGCTGCGCCATGCGCTGCGCAACGCCATGGTGACGCCGGTGACCGTGGTGATGCTTTACATTCCCTGGCTTCTCGCCAATGTGGTCGTCGTCGAGGTGTTCTTCGCGTATCGCGGTTTCGGCACGCTTCTCTATACGGCCTCCCTCCAGCATGACGTGTTCCTAATCGAAGGCTGCACAATGGTCGCGGTCGTCGTCGTGGTGTCGACGCAGCTTCTTTCCGATCTTGCTTATGTCTGGCTCAACCCGCGCGTCACCTTCGACACGCCCTCCGAGAAGACGGTGGGCGCCGCCGCATGAAGACATTCCGCGCGCTTTTGCGCTCGCCTTCGGCGCTGTTCGGCCTTGCGGTCGCGGCGCTCAGCTTGGCGACCGCTCTTTTCGCGCCCATCCTCGCGCCGCATGACCCTTTGCGGACGATCGCGCCGCTTGCCTTGCCCGGCAGCGTGGCGCCCGACGGTTCGCATCTGTGGCTCGGTGCCGATTTTCTCGGCCGCGACATCCTCGCCCGGCTGATCTACGGCACGCGCACCGTGCTTTTGTGGTCGAGCCTCGCGACCGCGGCGTCCTTCAGCGTCGGCGTGAGCATGGGGCTCCTCGCCGGCTATTTCGGCGGCAAGCTCGACACCGCCCTTTCCTTCATCGCCAACACGCTGCTCGCCTTCCCGGTGACGGTGCTTTACATCATCATCATCACCTCCTTCGGGGCCTCGGGCTTAAACATCGTCATCGCCGTCACCTTCGCGAGCGCGCCCGGGGTTTTTCGCATCATGCGGGCCATCGCGCTCGACATGCGCAACCGCGATTTCGTCGCCGCGGCGATCACGCAAGGCGAAAGCGCGCTCGCCATCATGGCGCGTGAGATCTTGCCGAATGCGGCAACCCCGCTGCTCGCCGATCTCTGCCTGCGGCTCGGCTATACGGCGATCACCGTCGGCGTGCTCGGCTTCCTCGGCCTTGGCCTTCCGCCGCCGACCCCCGATTGGGGCGGCATGGTCGCCGAGGGCAAGAACATGGCCATCGCCTTCCCGCATCTCGTGATCTTCCCTTGCATCGCGATCTCCCTCCTGATGCTCGCCATGAGCCTCCTTTCCGATTCGCTGCAGCAAATCGCCAAGGGGGGTTCCCGCGCATGAAGGCCGAAGGGGCGGCGCCCCTCCTGCGCGTGCGCGATCTGAGCGTGACGCTGCCTCGAGGCGCCGACAGGCGCTTCGCAGTCGAAGAGGCGAGCTTCGAGCTTTCGGGCGGCGAGATCCTGTGCGTCGTCGGCGAATCGGGATCGGGCAAATCCGTCTTGTCGGGCGCCATCATGGGAGCCGCGCCGGCGGGACTTAATGTCGCCTCCGGCGCGATCCTCTTTCGCGGCGAGGACATCGTGCACATGAGCGAGGCGAAACTTCGCAAATTGCGCGGCAATCAAATCGCCATGGTGTTCCAGGAGCCGATGGCCGCCTTGAATCCGGCCGTGAAGGTGGGTCAGCAGATCGAGGAAGTCTTCACGCTTCATTCGCGCCTCACCCCCGGCGAACGGCGCCTCAGGACGAAGGCCTTGCTCTCCGACACGCGGCTCCCGGATCCCGATCGCATCGCCCAATCCTATTCGCATCAACTTTCGGGCGGGCAGTGCCAGCGCGTCGTCATCGCCATGGCGCTCGCCATGAACCCCGCGCTTCTCATCGCCGACGAGCCGACCTCCGCGCTCGACGTGACGACGCAGGCGCAAGTGCTCAAGTTGATGCGCGAGCTGCGCGACGAGCACGGGCACGCCGTGCTGTTCATCACCCATGATTTCGGCGTGGTCGCCGAGGTGGCCGATCGCGTCGCCGTGATGCAGGCGGGCCGCATCGTCGAGATCGGCGACAAGCGCGCCGTGCTGGATGCGCCGCGTCACCCCTATACGCAAAAGCTCATCGCTTCCGTGCCGCGCGCCGAGCCACGGCCGGCTTCGGCCCTTAAGCCCGATGCCGAGCCCTCGCTCGAGATCGCGCACCTCGCCAAGACCTACCGCATCGGCGGGCAAAGCGTCACGGCGCTCAAGGACGCGTCGCTGGCGCTCGACAAGGGGCGCACCCTCGGCATCGTCGGCGAATCGGGCTCCGGCAAATCGACGCTCGCGCGGGTGGCGATCCGGCTCGCTCCCGCCGATCGAGGCGCCGTGCGCGTCGGCGGCGTCGATCTCGCGAAGCTCGGCGGCAAGGCGCTAGCCCGGGCGCGGCGCAAGGTACAGATGATCTTCCAGGACCCTTATGGCTCGCTCAACCCGCGCCACAGCGTCGGCGCGATCTTGACGCGCGCCGGCAGGCTCGGCGGAAAATCCAGCGCCGAGGCGCGCGAGAGCGCCATTGAGCTTTTACGCCTCGTCGGGCTGAAGCCGGAAGCCTTCGCGCGCAAACCGCATGAATTCTCAGGCGGCCAGCGGCAGCGTATCGGCATCGCCCGCGCGCTCGCCATGAACCCCGAGGTCGTCTTCGCCGATGAATGCGTCTCGGCGCTCGACGTCTCCGTGCAAGCCCAAGTCTTGCGCCTCATCGCCGATTTGCAAGCCCGCCTCGACCTCACCCTCGTCTTCATCACGCATGACCTTCGCGTCGCGGCGCAAGTCTCGGACTACATCGCCGTGATGCGGCAAGGCGAAATCGTGGAATTCGGAGGGGCCGAGGAGGTGCTGAAGCGGCCGCGCCATCCCTATACGCGCGAGCTCATCGCCGCCGCGCCCGGGAGGGATTGGACGCCGCCGGCAACCCCGCCCATCCCGTAGCCTCATTCTCGCTCGTTCCGCAGCCTCATTGCCGCCTGATCCCGCCTGCTCGAAACCCGCTGGCAAACCTCAGCGCGCCATGAACACGGGCAAGGTCGCGTTGCCGAGGATGTGGCTCGTTGCGCCGCCGAAGATCATCTGGCGCAGGCGGCTTTGCGTATAGGCGCCTTTGATGAGGAGGTCGGCGCCGATCGATGCCGAATAGTCGAGGATCATCTCGCCGCTCGTGCGCTTGCCGGGATTGATCGTGACGGCTTGCGTCTCGATGCCGTTGAGCTTGAGCCCGTTGGCGAGCTCCTCGCCGCTCGGGCCCGGCACCGTGCCGCCCTCCACCGTGAGGATGGTGACGCGTTTTGCCTGATGCAAAAGCGGCATCGCATGGGCGACGGCGAGCGCCGTTTCGGTGCTGCGGTTCCAGGCGATGACGATGTTGTCGCCGAACTCGCGCGGCGGCGTGGGCGGCGCGATGAGGCAAGGCCTGCCGCTCTCGAAGAGCACCGCCTCGAGCGTCGATGAACGCGGCCCCGACGGGTCATAGCCGGGCCGTCCGAGAATCGTGATATCGAATACGCGGGCGTGGCTCGCGACGAAGATATCGCCGGGATCGGATTCGGTGAGCCAGCTGAAGGAAACCGGCGCGCCGCCGGCGCCGGAAGGCGCTTCCTGACGCATGAAGCGGTCGAACACCTTGCGCGACTCGCCGGCGAGCTCCTCGGAGGGACGCCCTTCCGTCACCCAGAGCGGCGTCATGTCGCCGAAGCCGTAGACCTCATACATCGGAAAAAAGGCGAAGCCCTGGATATGCCCGCCGAAGCGGCCCGCCAAAAGATGGGCGCAGGCGAGCACTGACTGGGTGTAGTCATTTTGCTCGAGCGGAACGAGAATTGCCCTCATGCTCATCGCACCCTCCGAAGCATTCCGCCAAGGCTCTGGCCTTAAGTTGCTGCAAATCCAATCATTTTCCGGCGTAGCGCCTGTCTCGGCACCGTGCCGGCCAATTTGCTCCGCTAATTTGTAGCTCATGGAAGCGCGGGCACAAAGGCTGAAATGCGCGGATCCTCGGAGCTTGATCCGCATCCGGCGCGTCCCGCGCCTCGTTTCCCACCGATTTTGCTTGGAAGCGTCATCAGCCTTTCACGTAACCGCGTCGAGATGGGCTCGTCTCATCCGAAGGAAATCATCCATGTTGCGATCCATCCTGTTTGCCGGCCTCGCCGCCGGAGCGCTCCTCAGCCTCGCGCCCGCCGCCGACGCCGCCTCGGATTGCCCTAACGGCGGCACCGTTCGCTTCGGCGTCGAGCCGTTCGATGCGTCGGCCAAGCTGGTGCCGATCTACAATCATCTCGCCGAGCTGATCAGCAACAAGCTTGATTGCAAGGTCGAGGTGTTCATCGCGACGAATTACAATGCCGAGATCGAGGCCATGCGAAGCGGTAAGCTCGAGCTCGGCGAGTTCGGGCCGCTCGGCTACGTGCTGGCCCACCAAGTCGCCAAGGCCGAGGCCGTCGCCACCTTCGCCGACAAGAATGGCAATCCCGAAAGCTACACGGCCGCCATCGTCACCTGGCCAGGCTCGGGCGTGACCAAGCTCGACGAAGTGCGCGGCAAAAGTTTCGCCTTCTCCGATCCGGCATCGACCTCCGGCCATCTTTTCCCCGCCTATTGGCTGAGCAAGAACGGCATTGATCCGGAAAAGGATGTCAAAGCTTTTTACGCCGGCTCACACGCGGCGAGCTATGAGGCGCTGGTCAACCACAAGGCGCAAGCCGGCGAGTTGAATAGCGAGCAGATCGCCTCGGCGACGCTATCGAACCACTATAATGCGAGCGACTTCGTGGAGTTGTGGCGCTCCGGGCCGATTCCCAACGACCCGATCGCGGTGCGCGGCGACTTACCCGCGGATTTCAAGGCACGCCTGACCAACGTGCTTCAGACGCTCGATCTCAGCGACTTGCCTGAGAATGACCGCAAGATCATGGGGATGAGCGGCGTGAAGGTGGTGCCCCAGACCGACGGGGCTTTCGACCCGATCCGCGATCTCGTGAAGGTGCTGCATATCGACCTCAACAAGCTGAGCTGATCATGAGCTCCACGCTGATCGAGGCCAATGGCCTCGGCATGCGTTACGCGACACAAGGCGAAAAGCTGGCCCTCGACGGTGCCAGCTTTTCGCTCTCGCCCGGCGAATTGCTCGTCATCCTCGGCCAGAATGGTTGCGGAAAATCCACGCTGCTGAAATGCATCGCCGGCTTGCTGCGTCCGACCGCCGGACATATCCGCGTGGTGGGGCGCGACGTCACCGCGCTGACCGGGCGTGCGCTCGCGGATGCGCGCATGATGCTCGGCATGGTGTTCCAGCAGGCGAGGCTGATCGGCCGCAGGAGCGTCCTCTCAAATGTGCTGTGCGGCACGCTCGGCCGGCATCGCGGGGTCGCCTCGAGTCTCGGCTTCTTGCCGCGCGACGAGACCGGGCATGCGCTGCGCTGCCTCGATCAGGTCGGCCTCAAGGCCTTCGCCGGCCAGCGCGCCGGCACACTCTCCGGTGGGCAGGCTCAACGCGTCGCGATCGCGCGCGCCCTGGCGCAACGTCCCTCCGCCTTGCTGGCGGATGAACCGGTCGCGAGCCTCGACCCGGAAGCGGCCGAGGAGGTGATGCGCCTGTTGCGGCGCCTCTCGCGCGACGAAGGCCTGGGCGTGATTTGCGTGCTGCATCAGCCTGACCTCGCCCGTCGCTATGCCGATCGCATCATCGGCATGCGCCAAGGGCAGATGGTGTTCGACACGCGGCCGGACACCCTTCAGGACGCCGAAATTGCCGGCCTTTACGAGGCAATTGCATCGTGAGCGCGACCACGGACACCATCCTCGACCGGCCCGTGGCCAGAGCGCGCGGGACGCCCGAGCCTGGCCGCTGGGGCGGCAACACCTTCACCTTCCTCGGCGTCTTTGCCTTTCTGATCGTGATCGCCCAAGCGACGCTCGTGGTGCAGGCGCGACCGCAAGATCTCATCACCGGCGTGCATGGCATGGCCGACATCATCAGCCGCGCCGTGCCGCCGGACATATCGGCTCTGCCAAATCTCATGTGGCCCGCGCTCGAGACCGTGGATATCGGCCTCTTCGGCACCGTCGCTGGGGTATTGCTCGCCTTGCCGCTGGCCATCTTGGCAGCCCGCAACACCTCGCCGGGGGCGCCGCTCTACGCCGTCTCGAGAGCGCTGATCTCATTTTGCCGCGCGGTGCCGGATCTCGTCTGGGCGCTGATCTTCGTCACCGCGGTCGGGCTTGGCCCTTTCCCCGGCGCACTTGCGATCTCGGTGCATTCGATCGGCATGCTCGGCCGCCTGTTTGCCGAGGTGATCGAGGACATGGATGTCGGGCCTGTCGAGGCGTTGACCACGACCGGGGCGAGCCGACTGCAGGTGTTCAGCCACGCGGTGGTGCCGAGCGTGCTGCCTTCGCTCCTTGGCATCGCGCTCTATCGGCTCGACGAGAATATCCGCGGCAGCCTGGTTCTTGGCTTCGTCGGCGCCGGCGGCCTCGGCTTCGAGCTGCTCACGGCGATGAATTTATTCCAATACAGGACGGTCTCGATGACCCTTTTGGTGATTTTCGCCCTCGTGATCACGGCGGAGCGGCTATCGGCGGCCTTGCGGCGACGCGTCGCGTGATCCGCTTCGCTTGCGCGGAAAGGATCAACGCCCGCGTCTCCCGACGAGCGTCATATTGGCGACGCCGATCGCGAGGTTGAGGCCGGTTTGCGCGCCGACCGACAAAGGCTGGAGGCTGAAGGCGCGATTGAAGCCGCCGATCAGGACATTGGCGCTCGCGCCCACGCCCGCGGTAGCCTGGCCGGACGCGCCTACATAATCGCCCTCGAGCGCCCAGGGGCCGAAATCCGTGCTCGGGGCGAAGACCTGCCAAACGAGCACGCCTTGCGTGGTGGCGCCGATATCAATGCCGAACTTGCTGATGGTGCCGAAATATCCCTCGATCCGGCCGTTCACGCCTTGATAGGTGCAGTTCAATCGTTGCTGCGAGGTGATGATCAACCCGATCCCGCCGGAAGTGTCGCAATTCAAGGTGCCCACCTGCGTTTGCGCGCTGGCCGGAAGCGGCGAAAAAAGCGCCGCGACGACGAGGATCGCCAGGATTCCGAAAAAGCACCTGATCGATGAAGCCATGGCTGATTCTCCGGTCATTGATGCAGCTTTAGTGAACACGCAACCGATTAAGCAATGAATCTTCCGCTTATTCGAGGCCGGCGTCAAACCGAAAGGAAGCCGTCTTCGGTTCTGCTTCAGGCATCACGGGGAAAATCGCAAGCGCCAGAAGTATCGTTCGTCGTCAGATACTCGGTTCTCGGTCGCAGCGTATTGCGACGCTTTGCAGATGTCGGTGAATTAGGTTCGGAATCCTTGCTGCGATTGCCCTCTTTTTGCGTGAGCATTTGGGGACCGATCCGCGGCTCGCAGGCGAAGCGAGGGTTGCGCGTCCTACCCATCCAGCTCGACCCAACACAAAGGGCGGCCCGAAGAGCCGCCCTTTCGTTCAGGTCAAATCCGAACCGCGACGTCAGGTTCCGGTCGAGCCGTTGCCCTGCTGGCGGCGCGATTGCATGAAGCGATCGAACTCCTCGCGATCGCGCGCACGGCGCAATTCACGAAGGAAATCGGCAAAGGCGCGCTCTTCCTCGGCGAGCTTGCGCCGCTCGGCCTCGAGGCGCTCGAGCGTCGAGCGCTTGTATTCCTCGAAAGCCTCGTTGGAGCCACGCGAGCCTGACCAGCCCTGCCATCCGGAGGAAGGCGAGCCTCCCCAGAAATTGCGCGCCCAGGATGAGCCGCCCGCCCAAGGGCCGTCCTGCCACTCAGCCCCCGCGAAACGCGGAAACTGACCCCCGCATAGCTTGAAAACCAGGACGGCGAGGCCGATTGGCCAGAAGAACACGAAACCAAGGATCATCGCCACGAGCTCGACCGGCTGAAAGCCGCGCAACCCTCGATTCGTGGCGGAAGAGCAGTTGACCATCGCAATCTCCTCTCGGATGGCAGTCCGGGGTTTCTCCCCGACATAGGGCCTTGTCCATCGGCAAAGACCCGACCACGACTTCACTCTCTCGAGATCGACCGCGAGAAGGGTAAACCTCCCTCGATCAACCCTCAGCGCCGCTTCATCTGGGGTGGCGGCCGGGTTCTTTTCAAGTGGCGGCCCGGCGGCCGGCATGGCAGGATGAAGCTCCCCCGGGCGCCTCGAGCCCCTTGATCTCGATCTCGAATTGCGAGCCTTGCCTTCATGTCGCTTCACGACTTGTCCGCCCTCGACCTCCTCACGGCTTATCGCGCAAAGACGCTTTCGCCAGTCGAGGTCGTCCGCGCCGTCCTCGACCACATCGCGGCTTGCGAACCGCATCTGAAGGCGACCTACCGTCTCGACCCGGAAGGGGCGTTGGCGGCCGCGAGCCGATCGGAAGCGCGCTGGCGTCATGGCGAGACGAATGGCGCGCTCGACGGCGTGCCGATCACCATCAAGGACAATATCGCAACGAAAGGCGTGCCGGTGCCGCTCGGCACCGCGGCATCCGACCTTACGCCCGCGCCCGCCGACGCGCCGCCGGCTGCCAGGGTACGCGAAGATGGCGCCGTGATCCTCGGCAAGACCACCATGCCCGATTACGGCATGCTCTCATCGGGGCTGTCGAGCTTCCATCCCTTGACACGCAATCCCTGGAATCTCGCGAAAAACCCGGGCGGCTCCTCGTCAGGTGCCGGCGCCGCGGCCGCCGCCGGCTATGGACCCTTGCATCTTGGCACCGATATCGGCGGCTCGGTGCGCCTTCCCGCGACCTGGTGCGGCATCTTCACCTTGAAGCCGAGCCTCGGCCTCGTTCCGGTCGATCCACCCTACATCGGGCGCGTCGCCGGGCCGATGACGCGCACGGTGGCCGACGCCGCGCTTCTCATGAGCGTCATCTCCAGACCCGATGCGCGCGACTATATGAGCCTGCCTTACCGAAAACTGGCTTTCGACGCCCCGGCGCGTGCGCCGAAAGGGCTTCGCATCGGTTTGCTGCTTGAGGCGGGCTGCGGCTTGCCGGTCGAGCCGCAAGTGCAAAAGGCGGTCGAAAGGGCGGCGCAGGTTTTTGCCCAGAACGGCGCCACGGTCGAGCCGATGCGGCCCTTCTTCACGCGCGAGATGCTCGACGGCCTCGATCATTTCTGGCGCATGCGCGCTTATCTCGACATCTCGGCCTTGCCCGAAGCCCGACGCGCCAAGGCCCTGCCCTTCATCGTCGCTTGGGCGATGTCGGCGAAGCCCTTCAGCGGCGCGAAAACCTTCAAGGATTTCAGCCAGATCATGGCGACGCGCCAAGCGACCGTCTTGGCCTGCGAGCCCTATGATTACGTGCTATCACCGGTCTCGCCCGTCGCGCCCTTCGCGGCGGAGCTTCCTTGCCCCACGAACGACCCCGCCCGACCGCTCGACCACATCGCCTTCACGGTGCCCTACAACATGTCGGAACAGCCGGCGGCGTCGATCAATTGCGGGTATACCGAAGACGGCCTGCCCATCGGCCTGCAAATCGCGGGCAGACGCTTCGACGATGTCGGCGTGCTCCAGACCTGTCGCTGGTACGAGGAAGCGCGAGGGCCGCAAAAGCCTTGGCCGAAGCCGCCGGCAAGTTGAGCCGCGCCTGAGCGGGATCAGGAAACCGAATCCCTTACACGTCAAAGAACACGGTTTCCCGCGGCCCGCCGAGGCGCAGCGTGAAGTGCCAGCAGCCCTTCTCCTTCGGGTCAGGCTTCGCCATGACCGTCTCGCGCCTTTCTTTCTCCTCGATCAGCGCAAGAACCGGGTCTTGCTCATTTCCCGGTTCGCCCTCGAAATAGAGCCTCGTCACCAGGCGCTTGAGCACGCCGCGCGCGAAGACCGAGATCTCGATATGCGGCGCTTGCCAAGTGTTGCCGAGGCCGCGCACCGAGCCGGGCTTGATGGTCTTCACCGTGAAGCCCCCTTCGGCATCGGCCGCCACGCGCCCAAAACCCTGGAAGGACGGGTCGATCTCGCCTGATTGGGAATCCTCGGGATGGTTGTATTTCCCGGCGGCATTCGCCTGCCAGAGCTCGACCATCGCATCGTCGATCGGCTTTTCCTCGGCATCGAGCACGCGCCCGATGATCGTGACGGGCTCGCCCTTGGTCTTTGGCCCCGCCATCACGCCCCCGTCCTTCCACGGCAGCACCGCGTGAAAGAACGGGCCGACGGTCGCCCAGCCGCTCTCAATGGGCATGATCGTCACTCTCCGAAGGCGTGGCGTCGCGCCCGCGCAGCACGATGTCGAAGCGATAGCCGAGCCCGAAGCCCGGCACCGTGAGCTCGTAATCGAATTTGGCGAGCAGCTGCTTGCGGCCGACCTCGCTCGGCACGCTGATAAAGATCGGGTCGTAGCGCAGCATCGGGTCATCCTCGAAATACATCTGGCAGATGAGCCGCGTCACGAAGCTCGGGCCGAAGACGGAAAAATGAATATGCGCCGGCCGCCAGGCGTTCGCGTGGTTCCCCCAAGGGTAATATCCGGGCTTGATGGTGATGAAGCGGTAGCGGCCCTCTTCATCGGTGACGGTGCGCCCGCCGCCGGTGAAATTCGGGTCGAGCGGAGCGTCGCGCGAATCGCGCGCATGAAAATAACGGCCGGCGGAATTCGCCTGCCAGATCTCGACGAGCGTGCCGGCGACCGCGCGTCCGTTCTCGTCGATCACGCGACCGGCGACGATCATGCGGTCGCCGATCGGGCGCTCCTTGTGCTGGGCCGTGAGATCCGCGTCGTTCGGTTGCAGCCGGTCATGGCCGAATATCGGACCCGTCACCTCGGAAAGCGTGTGGGGCAGCGCGATCAAGGGCTTTCGCGGCGAGCGCAAGACGGTGCTGCGGTAATCGGGCCAAAGAGCCGGCGGTTGCGTTCCCGGCGTCTCGCGACGATAGGGGATCGGGTCCATGAAACTTCTCCTTCGGTCCGGTTCCGACAACTGCGCCCTTTGCCGGACGGAACACCGCCGGCACCGGCCGGCCAGGGCGCTCATATACCGGCCAAAGCTCGAGCGCCAAAGCCTCGAGATCATCGCACTTGCGCGAGGCCGCCCGAAGCGATTTAGAGCAGGCTGCGGAAAGCGGGAACCGGTTCCTTAAGGAAGCGCCTGTTCGATCAATGAACCGAGACTTGATCGCTTCGGCAAGAAGCCATCGCGCAAGACGGGAATGGGAGGCAAAGGCGAATGACAATGCGCGATGATCGGCCCGCCCATAACCCTTTCTCGCGACCCGCCGGCCCGTCCTTTGCCGCCGCGCCTTTCACCGCGATGAGGCGGATCGCAAGCACGGCGCCGGCTTCGGCGAGAAGCGCTGCCGGCACATTTCCGTTCGCGCGCTCGCGATGAAGACGCTTATCTTCATCGTCACCGAGGATTGGTTCTTCGCCTCGCATTTCCTGCCGATGCTGCGGGCGGCGCACGAGGCAGGCTATAAGCCAACCGTGATCTGTCGCGTGCGCGCGCATCGCGCCGCCATCGAAGCCGAAGGTGCGCGCGTCATCGCTTTCGAGGCCGATCGCGGGCGGCGCGAGCTCGGCCAGGCGTTCGCGACCATCACGGGCCTTTTGCGCATCTTGCGCGAAGAGCGGCCGGCGATCGTGCATCTGATCGCGCTCTGGCCGATCGCGCTCGGCGGGATCGCGGCGCGGCTCGCCGGCGTAAAGCGCCGCGTTTACGCCGTGACCGGGCTCGGCTTCCTCGGCGCCTCGAATTCCTTCGCGGCGCAAGCCTCGCGCCTCGCGGCACGGTTTCTCCTGCGCGGGCCGCTCGACGGGCGAAAGACACGGTTTCTTCTCGAAAACCCGGATGATGCGCGGCTTCTCGGCTTCGCAACGGACAATGACGAGCGCGTCGTCATCGTCGGGGGCGCCGGGGTCGACCCGGACCGCTACGCGCCAAGCCCGATGCCGGCCGTCCCGCCGCTCAAGATCGCGATCGTGGCGCGCATGCTCTGGTCGAAGGGGATCGACATCGCGGTCGAGGCGGTGCGGCGCGCGCGTGCCGAAGGCGCGCCAGTCGAGCTTTCGCTTTACGGCGAGCCTGACGCGACGAACCCGAAAGCCTTCTCGCGCGAGACGCTCGAGGCCTGGAGCCGCGGGGAAGGCGTCACTTGGCATGGCCGCACGGACGATGCCGCCGCCGTTTGGCGCGCACATCACGTCTGCTGCCTGCCCTCGCGCGGCGGCGAGGGCTTGCCACGCACCTTGCTCGAAGGCGCAAGCTGCGGCCGCGCCATCCTCACGAGCGATGTCCCCGGTTGCCGTGCGCTGGTGCGCGACGGCATCGAAGGAATATTGGTGCCGCCGAACGATGCGCAAGCGCTCGCCCGCGCCCTGGTGGCGCTGGCGCATGATCGCGAGCGCGTCGAGCGCCTTGGCGAGGCGGCGCGCCGGCGCGTGCTCGCGGGCTTCACCGAGCGCCATGTAATCGACAAGGTGACGGCGCTCTATCGCGAGATCGGCATGGATTGAGGCTCGCCCTTGAAGGGATGGAGCCGGATGGAGGGCCCCACGATGGTCGGGCTTGAGCCTCGCGGCGTGCCGAAGGGAAGTGTTTCGAAGGGAAATGTTGGCACGGAGGGCCTTAAGTTGTAGAAGCCTTGCAACAACACCCGGCTCATGGCCTACGGATCCACCGGATCCGCCGCGAATCCGATCACCTTCGAAATCGAAAGTTGTGAAGAATGGCCGAGGCTAAAGCGCCGCAAGCGCGTGACATTTTCCATTTCGTCATGATCAAGCCGACACATTACGATGATGACGGCTATCCGATCCAATGGGTCCGCTCCGCCATTCCCTCGAACACGCTCGCCTGCCTCAACGGCTTGAGCGAGGAGTTGAGCCGAAACAAGACGCTCGGGACGAATGTCGAGCTTCGCTTGCACACCTATGACGAGACGAACCGCCGGGTGCGGCCAAGCGAGATCATCCGCCTGATCCGCCGCGAAGGGCGGCAAATGCCTCATCGGGCTCGTCGGGGTTCAATCCAATCAATTTCCGCGCGCCGTCGACCTTGCGAAACCGTTCCTCGACGCCGGGCTGCCGGTCGCAATCGGCGGTTTTCATGTCTCCGGCTGCCTCGCAATGCTCCCGGAGATGCCGGCGGAACTGCGCGAGGCGCAAGCGCTCGGCATCTCGCTATTCGCCGGCGAAGCCGAGAACGGCCGCCTCGCCGAGGTGCTGCGCGACGCCTGCGCGGGCACGCTCAAGCCCATCTACAATCATCTCGACGACATGCCGACGCTCGAGGGGGAGCCGCCGCCCATCCTGCCGCGCAAGCATGTGCTGCGCACCTCGGGCTCGCTGTCGAGCATCGATCTCGGGCGCGGCTGCCCTTATCAATGCTCGTTTTGCACGATCATCAATGTGCAAGGCCGCAAGAGTCGCAACCGCACGGCCGACGATGTCGAGAAGACGATCCGTGACAATTATGCGCAAGGCATCAAGCGCTTCTTCATCACCGACGACAATTTCGCCCGCAACCGCAATTGGGAAGCGCTTTTCGACCGGATCATCGAGATCCGCGAAAAGGAAGGCTGGAATCTCGGCTTCACCATCCAGGTCGACACGCTTTGCCACAAGATCCCGAACTTCATCGAGAAGGCGCAGAAAGCGGGCGTGCGCCGCGTCTTCATCGGGCTCGAGAACATCAATCCCGACAATCTGATCGCGGCCAAGAAGCGGCAGAACAAGATCACCGAATATCGCGAGATGCTGCAGAAATGGCGCGACCACGGCGCCATCACCTATGCGGGCTACATCCTCGGCTTTCCGGCCGATACGAAGGAATCGATCCTTCACGACATCGAGATCATCAAGCGCGAGCTGCCGCTCGACCTCCTCGAATTTTTCTTCCTCACGCCGCTTCCCGGCTCCGAGGACCACAAGGTGCTTTTGCAAAAGGGCATCTGGATGGATGGTGACCTCAACAAATATGACCTCGACCACCGCGTCGCCCACCACTCCAAGATGTCGGATGGGGAGTGGGAGGAGGCTTATCAGGCCGCCTGGGATGCCTTCTACACGCCCGAGCATATCCGCACGGTCTTGCGGCGCAGCGCCGCGAGCCCGATCGGGCGGCCGAAGACCACGCTTTCGACGATCCTCTGGTTTCGCCTGATGACGCTTTACGAAGACGTGCACCCGCTGGAGGGCGGCGGCTTCCGTCTGAAGTTCCGGCGCGACCGCCGCGCGGGCATGAAGATCGAAAGCCCCTTCGTCTTCTATCCGCGCTATGTCGGCGAGTCGCTCGTCAAGGTTTGGCGCTACTGGCGCTATTGGCGAAAGTGCAAGGCCATCCTCAACGAGGTGCTGACCGCACCCGACCGCTACAGCTACTCGGACCTCGCCATCGAAAAGCCGGACGCCCGGGAGTTCGAAGACCTCGAGCTTTATCGCGAGACGCGCGGCGGCGGCGACGCGGTTCGCCGCAAGCAGCGCGAGGACACCATCCGTGAGGCAGGTCCTGCAACGAAGCGCCAAAAGCCGCAGGCGGCGGCTGTCGCCAGCGGTTGATCTGCTCGAAAGGCTCGAACTTGGCCATGCGCTACGGAACGCCGTGAGCCTCTCTCACCCGCTCGATCGCGGTGAGCTTCGTTTCGAAACCGCTCCAATCGTCACCCTCGGCGATCGCGGCCCAGAGCGCCTCGATCTCATCGTAAAGCAGCGTGACCGGGCGCTCGCCCGCGAAATAAGCCTCGGCAGCGGGCGATGAGGGTGCCGCCTCATAATTGCCGAGCGCGCGCTCGAAGCCTTCGAAAGCTTCGCCTCGGTAGAGGGCGCCCGCCCGCCCCGCGAGCGCTTTATTCTTTCGCGCCAAGCCCGCGCGCCAATCGAACATCACTTGCTCGAAGGGTGCGCTCGCGGCTTTGAGAAACAGAAAGAGCTTGTCGGCGAGCTCGCTGTCCTCGTTCTCAGAACGAGCCTTCAAACCGAGGCGCCAGGTCACGCAAGCGCCGAGATGGCGGGTGAAGGCGTCATCGAAGCGGGAAAGCGCCTCCTTCAGCTTCTCGACCGGCGCGATGAGGCTCAAGGTCTCGGCGAGCCGATAGAGGTTCCACAACACCGCGTTCGGCTGGCGGCCATAGGCGTAAAGCCCTGTCTCGTCGAAATACGCGGCGGTGAAGCCCGGATCGTAATTCGGCAGGAAGCGATAGGGGCCGTAATCGAAGCTCTCGCCGGTAATGACGATGTTGTCGGTGTTGAGCACCCCATGCACGAAGCCGGCGACCATCCACTGGGCGCAGAGCCGCCCGACGTTCTCGCAGACTTCACCGAGAAAGGCAGCCGCCTCATCGCCGGTCGTCGGCCGCGTCGCCTGCGGCAGATAATGGCGCACGCTGTGGCGAGACGAGCCTTTCGATGCGCATCGCATCGCCGAAGGCGGCGAAGCGCTGGAAGGTGCCGATGCGGATATGGGAATGGGAAAGCCTCGTGAGCACGGACGAGCGCGTCGGCGAGGGCTCGTCGCCGCGCACCAAGGGCTCGCCAGTCTCGAAAAGCGCGAAGCTCTTCGAGGTGTAGACGCCGAGCGCTTCGAGCATGCGCGTCGCCAGCACCTCGCGCACGCCCCCTTTCAGGGTGAGACGCCCATCGCCGGTGCGCGACCAGGGCGTGCGGCCCGAGCCCTTGGTCGCGAGATCGAGAAGCCGATCCTTCTCGTCATAGGCTTGCGCGAAGAGGAAGCCGCGTCCGTCGCCGATCTCGGGGTTGTAAACCTGGAATTGATGGCCGTGATAGCGAAGCGCCAGCGGATGCGGGTAATTCTCGGGCAAGGGAAGGAAGCGGGCGAAATGCTTCTCGAAGGCCGCCTCGTCGAGCTCCCCGAGCCCGATCCGCGCCGCCCAGCGGCGATCGCGGTAGCGCACGACACGCATCGGGAAATCGGCCGGCTCGACCGGGTCGTAGAAGCCTTCGCCGAGATCGGCATGGGCGGTCGAAGGGCGATAGGACGCGTCGCGCATGGGTGAGCATGTAGCGCGTTGCAAGGCGCTTGTCCGCTGGCGGCGCCCCGTCGGATCCGCCCGTCAGAGACAGCTCAGCTTCACGCCTCGCCTTCAAAAACTTCCCGGATGGCAATGGCGCCCATCGTGTTGAAGTCGTCCGGGACCTTTATCTGCCCGCCATTAAACCAAATATCTGCCCCGCCATGAAACTAAAGCGCTGGGTTTGAGAGGATTCGCGAGCCTTACACGCGACCACCTTCACCGCGGGTTTTCCGTCCTTCGCAATGAGGAACGTGTCGCCTTTGGCGGCCTCCTCAGCCCGCCCGGACAAATGCGTTTTTGCGAAGTGGATGTTGTAGAGGTGCGCATGCGGCTATCGTGCCTTGGCTCACCTGATAGGCACTCCCGCCTATATCCGCGTCGTGACGTAGAAGAACGCCAGGAACACGACGCCGAGGCCCCAGACGACGCCCGAGATCTCGCGGGCGCGGCCGGTTGAGATGAGGATCAGGATAAGGCTCAAGGTGCCGAGCGCCATGCCGTTGATGAGATTATTGGTGAGCACCGTCACGAGGAGCGTGAGCACGATCGGGATGGCGTTTGAAAGATCGGTGAGATCGATGCGCGCCAAGCCCTGCATCATCAGCACGCCGACGAGAACGAGGGCCGGCGCCGTTGCCTGGGGCGGCACGATCACGAAGACGGGCCAAAAGAAAAGCGCGAGCACGAAGAAGGTCGCGACGACGAGCGAGGTCAGGCCGGTGCGGCCGCCCGCCTGCACGCCGGTGATCGATTCGATGTAGGCGGTGACGACCGAGGTGCCGAGAATCGGGCCGACGATGCTCGAGGTGGCGTCGGTGGCGAAAGCAGCCGTGGCGCTCGGGATCGAGCCGTCGGGTTTGCGCAGATTCGCCGCGCCGGTGACGCCGATCAGCGTGCCGAGCGTCGAGAAGAATTCGGCGCAGATGAAATAGAACAAAAGCGGCAGCGCGATGATGAAGTTCGAGAACAGCCATCCGAAATCGAGCTGGCCGAAGGTGCTCGCCGGCCATTTCGGCCAGGCGAGCAAGGCCGAAGGCGCCGTCGTCACCATCTTGCCTTCGCTCGCCGGAACAAAGAGGCCGACGAGCGTGATCACGGCGATCGCGATGATCAGCGCGCCCGGCACCCTGCGCACCACAAGGATCGGCGTGAGCAGGATGCCGAGCATGGTGAGCAGGACGGGCGGGTTCTTGAGCGAGCCGAGCGCGATATAGGTCGAAGGATTGGCGATGATGAAGCCCGCTCCGCGCAAGCCGATGAAGACGATCAGCGTGCCGACGGCCGCCTGAATGCCTACCTTCAAGGCCTCGGGCACATCCTTTGCCACCTTCTCGCGGAGCTTCGAGAGCGAAAGGATGAGAAAGACGACGCCCGTGAAGGCGACCATGGCGAGGGCGCCCTGCCACGGCGCGCCCATCTGCTTCACGATCACATAGGTGAAGATCACGTTCGAGCCCATGGCCGGGGCGACGGCAAGCGGCAGATTGGCCCAAAGCCCCATCATCACCGAGCCGAAGATTGCGGCGAGCGCGGTGGCGATCACGAGATCACCGCGATCCATGCCGGCATTCGACATGATCGCCGGATTGACCGCGATGATATAGGCCATCGCCGCGAAGGTGGTGGCGCCAGCGATCGCCTCTTGCGGAACCGAGGTCGAGCGCTCGGAAAGGCGAAACATCCGATCGAGAAAGCCCGCCGGCTCTCGAGCCTCGATCGCGGCCTCTTCGTTCATGATCTTTCCTTCCGCCACGAAAGCGCTAAGCCAGCTCGGGACTCTAGCAGCTGGCTCCCGCTGACGTCATGCCCGGCCTTGTGCCGGGCATCCACGTCTTACAAAAGTCTGGCAACAGGCGTTGAGGATGGCCGTGCCGGCGCCCGGCCAGGGACGTATGCGAGGTTCCAATCGCGGTTCACCAGACCACCTCATGCGTCTTTCCGGTTTGCACATTGACGAAACCCTGCGGCACCTTTTCGGTGGGCGCGACCAGAACCCAGGTCCACGGCGCGCAAGTGAGCGTCGCGAACATGAGGCGCTCCGGGAAACCCGGATACCAGCGCGGGCGAAAGGTCGGCTCATACATCCAATCCACCTTGCGGGCCTCGGCATAGAGATGCTGCATCTCGGCATCGAGCTCCTCGGCGGCTCGGCAGGTCATGAGACCGCCGATCTCGAAGCGCACGGTGGCGACGAGCTCGCCTTCGCGCACCAGCGCCCAGCCGCCCTGGATTTCGACGAGCGCATTCACCGCTTGCGCCATGGCCGCGTCGGATGAGCCCACGACCCAGATGTTGTGCTGATCATGCGCGACCGAGCAGGCGAGCGCCGTCTCCTGCGTGCGCGGACCGCAACCGCGCCAGAACATCTTCGAAACCTGGCCCTCGCCCGAGTAGCGGTCGACGATCGCGAATTTGGTGATGTTCTCCGAGAAGTCCCGCTCGACCTCGCCATCCCGTACCGGCAGGTCGAGCGTGTAGAACTCCGGATGCCAGTGGAACGGGCGGATGACGGCGGCCTTCATGGTCTCGCGTCCCGGCTTAGCGGCGAGCGCGAAATCCTGTGCCGTCAGCCTGCGGTGGATGTTGATGGTGTTCGTCGCCCAGGCCGGCCAATCGATGCGCGGCACCTTGCCCGTGTAGCGCTTGCCCTCGGAGACCTGGGCGCCGTCGGCCCAGACCTTCTCGATCTTCAACAAGGAGAGGTCCGAGAGCAGCACCACATCCGCGAAGCGGCCGGGCGACAAGCTTCCAACATAGGGCGTGAGCCGCATGTGCCGCGCCGGATTGATCGTGGCGCATTGGATGGCGATCTCCGGCGAAAGCCCGCTCTCGATCGCGAGCCGCACATTATGGTCGCTCGCCCCGAGCTCGAGCGTGTGCGAGGCGCTGCGGTCATCCGTGGTGAAGCCGATTTGCGACCAATCGGCGAGGCCCTTGCCGATGAGAAAGCGAATGATCTCGGGCATCGCATAGATGCGAAGCTCCACGAAGAGACCGCGCATCAGCTTGTCCCAGGTCTCCTCCGGCGTCTGCACCTCATGGTCCGAGGCCAGGCCCGCCGCCGCGAAGGCGTTGATCGATGAAAGATCCCGCAAGCCCGAGCCGTGCCCCTCGACCACGCCGCGCGCGGCGAAAGTCGCCTCGATCATGCCCCAGAGCCGGTCATAGGAGGGGTTCTCGGGGTTCCACACTGCGGGCCAATCCATCACCTCGTCGAGCCCCGCGACCATCAGGCTTTCCGCCATGAATTGCCTTTGCTCGTCGTGCCCGAAGTAACCGCCGCCTCGCTCATAAGCGGTGGGCGGCACGGCCGAGCCGGGCAACGGAAAGATCTTCAAGGGTGAGCCGCGGCGGCGCGCCTCGAGCCAGAATTCGAGATTATGCGGACCGTCGACATTCGAGAATTCATGGCTCGCCTCGCACGTCCAGGTGTTGCCGCGCGGCAGGACGAGCGCTGCCTCCCATTCGGGCGTGAGGTGCGAGCTCTCGATATGCTTGTGCACCTCGCCGAAACCAGGAACGGCCATGAGGCGAGGCTCATGAAAGCGCTCCTTGATCTCGCCTTGATAGGCGCCCGCCGGACCGACGAAGGCGATGCGGCGCCCCTTGATGATGATCTCCCAGTCCTCATTCCAGGAGCGCGTGTGCACGTCGAAAAACCGCCCGACCCGCAAGGCCTTGTCGGCGGGACGCTTGCCGAGCGCGGTGAGCACCAGCTCCTGGCGGATGCGAACCTCGTTCCTGGCGTCGATGAGGTCGTCGTCCATGCGCGCCTCGTCCCCGTGCCCCATCCGCGAAAGTAGAACTTTTCCCGCGAGAAGAATACGCGATTGAACAAAGACAAAAAACGATAGCGCCTGATCTTTGCCGCGCTCGCCCTTAGGCGCAACGGTTTACTCCACCTCGCCGATCCCTGAAGCCTTGACCAGCACGTCACGCAATTTTGGCGTGCAGGCGAGGATCGGATTGCCTGCCGTCAAGCCATTGCCGGCGAGGAAATCGCTCGCATAGCCCCCGGCCTCACGCACCAGGGCGAGGCCGGCGAGCACGTCCCAGGCGTTGATGTGGTTTTCGACATAGGCGTCGATGCGCCCTGCCGCCACATAGGCCATGCCGAGAGCGCCGGAGGCCGAGCGGATCATTCCGGCGCCGCACCCCACCGTCACCTTTTCGACGAGCTTGAGGAAGGCCGGCATGCCGCTGCGGTTGTTCCAGCCGATCTCGAGCGTGGCGGAGCGGATGTCGGCAAGCCCCGACACCTTGATCGGCTCTCCATTCATCGAGGCGCCGGCACCGGCGAGCGCCGCGAACATCTCGTCGCGCATCGGATCGTAGATCACGCCGATCAGCGGCTTTCGCTCCCGGAGATAGGCGATCGAGATGCAGAAATGCGCGATGCCGCGGGCGAAATTCGCCGTGCCGTCGATCGGATCGATGACCCAGACGCTCGCCGATTCCTTCCGCTCGCCTTCTTCGCCGATGAAGGTGTCCTGCGGGAAGAGCGCGCCAAGGCGCGAGACGACGAGCGCCTCGACCTCGCCATCGACCTCGGTCAGATAATCCTGATGCCCCTTGAAGGAGAGCTTGAACGAGGATTTGTCCTCGAAGCGGCGGCGGATGAGCTTACCGGCCTCGCGCGCGACGGCTTGCGCACAGATAAAACGGGGATCTGAAGGCATCAGGGCGTGGCTCGTCACGTGGGGAAATCGGACGCGGCGAGAAGCCGCGGGCGAGAGCTTAGCCGATTCGCCGTGGACCGAACTGATTTTTTGAGCGTCGGACCCATCGAAAACCATGGATGAACGGCCTGACGCCTGGTCACTCGGAAAAGTGCTCCCACTTCGTCATGCGCGCAGCGGGTGCGCGTATCCGCCTGCCCTCCCCAACAAAAGCTGCTTACGCCGTCAACCGCGCATAGGCGGCGGCGAGCGATAGGATGATCGCCCCGTAGAGGATTTGCTTCACGGGTTCGGGAACGTCGAGCAGCGTCAGAATGCTCGTCAGCACCGTCAGGATGAGCGCGCCGACGATCGTGCCCGAATACCCGCCTCGCCCGCCGAAGATCGAGGTTCCGCCTATGATCACGCAAGCGACGGACGGAAGAAGATAGGCCTCCGCGAGGCTGAGATCGGCCGCGTTGGTGCCTCCGACCAGGACGAGGCCCGCGATAGCGGCAAAAAAGGCGCAAAGCAGATAATCGACAAAGAGCACCCGCCACACCCTGATGCCGGCAAGGTGGCAGGCCTCGCGATTGTCCCCGATGGCGTAAAGCAGCCGGCCGAACCCGGTTCGCTGCAAGGCAAAGAGCATCAGGGCCGCGATCGCGGCCCAAAGAAAAAGATCGACAGGCACAAGGCCGAGGATTTTGCCGGCCCCGAGCGTTTGGATGATGCCGGGCACATGCGGCTGGCTCGCGAGCATATACTGGCTGTAGACCGTCATCGCGCCGCCGACCATGAGGCCGGTCCCGAGCGTCATGACGAGAGGTTGGACGCGCAGCACCGCGACGCCCAAGCCGTTGACGATACCGACGACGAGGCCGAGCGAAAGGGCGAGAGCAAGCGCCACCCCGTCGCCCGACGCGGCGTTGGTCGCGAGGATATAGGCGGAGCCGGTGGCGACGCTCGCGACCGAAAGATCGATGCCTCCCGTCAGCATGACGAGCGTCTGGCCGGCGCCCAGGACGGCGAGCGGGGCCGCGAACAACAGGGCGTTCGAGATCCAAAGCGGCGTGACGGTGCCCGGGCGCGCGATCTCGACGCCGAGAATGAACAAGGCGAGGAGCAAGATGAGAGCGAGGATCGTGTGGCCCCGCAAAAGCGCGAGCGCCTGGCTCATGAGCGCCCCTGAATGAAAGCCGCGAAACCGCCGACCATGACCACCAGCACGATGAGCGTTCCTTGAATTACCTGGCCGTAATTCGGGTCGATGTTAAGAAAGATGAGGTCCATGGGAAGCAAGGTGAGAAGCAGCGCCGCGAGGACCGGCCCCAGCACGCCGCCACGCCCGCCATTGAGGCTCACCCCGCCGATCACCACGGCGGCAACGCTGCTCAAGGTGTAATAGGCGCCGGCGAGCGGGGCGCCGATCCCCGTCGTCATGGTGAGCGCAACGCCCCCGATGGCGCAGAAAATTCCGCCGAGCCCATAGGCGAAAATGCGCGCGAGGCGCGGATCGACCCCGCTGCGAAAAGCCGCCACGGGATCGCTGCCCGTCGCGTAAAGCGAAAGGCCGAGGCGGCTCGAGCGAACCGGCAACCAGATCACGCCCACGGCAAGGATCAGCAAGATGAGCGCGTTCGGAAGGAAGGGCGAAAGCTCGGCGCCGGCGCCGATCTCGAGAAAGCCGGCGGGCGCTCCGCCGCCTGGCCTCTCGAGGATGAGGAGCGCGACGCCGCCCCAGATGAAGCCCGTCGTCAAGGTGACCACGATGTCGGGGATACGCGAAATGACGATGAGAACGCCGTTGATGACCCCTTGCACGGCACCGAGCACGAGCGCGAGCGCGGCAAGCGCAAGCGATTGGCGAAACGAAGCGTGCTCCATGAGGCTTGCCGAGAGCACATTGGCCACGGCGATCATCGAGCCGACGGAGAGATCGATGCCGCCGCTGATCACCACAATGGCCTGGGCGGTAGCGGCCATCGCGAGCGGCAAGGCGCCAAGCGCAAGGGATTGCACGTCGAAGGCGCCGAAATCGCGATGGAGCGCGAGAGTGGCGAGGATCGACGCGAGGAAGAGGAGCGGCATGCCCGCCGCTCTCACAGGGCGCGAGAGCGAGCGAGGAACGCCGATGCCGCGAAGGGCGCCCGCGGCGCGCATCAGGCGGGCTCCGGTGCGCGCTCGTGCGGCGTGAGGCCATGCGCGGCGCGCAAGAGACGCGCTTCATCGGCCTCGTTCGCTTGCATCTCCCCCGAAATGCGGCCCGCGAAGAGCACGATGGCCCGATCGCAGGCAAGGCGGATCTCGGGAAGCTCGGAGGTGAACAAAAGGACCGAGGCGCCTTGCGCCGCGACCTCGCGCAAAAGCGCGTAGATCTGCCGCTTCGTGCCGATGTCGATGCCGCGCGTCGGATCGAAACAGAGAAGCGTGCGAAACCCCGCCGCGAGCCAGCGCGCGATGACGACCTTTTGCTGGTTGCCGCCGCTCAGGCGTCGCACTTCCGAGGAAGCGCGCCTGTCGATCTGCAAGCGCTCGACGGCGCTTTCGACGCGCTTTCGCTCGGCGCCCATCGCGATCGGGCCCCAGGCGCCAAGCCGGCCGAATGACGCAAGCGCGACATTCTCGCGGATCGAGCGCTGCGGCAGCAGGGCGTGAAGGCGGTTCGCCGGCACGAGGACGAGCCCGGCCCGGATGGCGTCGGCGGGATGGCGAAGCGCGAGCGCTCGGCCATTCGCGAGAATTTCGCCCGAACCTGCGCGGCGGACGCCCGCGATGCAATCGAAGAGCTCCTGCTGGCCCTGGCCTTCGAGCGCCGCCACCCCGAGAATTTCGCCCGCGCCCAGGCGAAACGAGACGCCGGAGAGCGCATGACCATAAGTGAGGCCGCGCACCTCGAGCGCGGGCGGGTCTTGGCGGGCGCCCGCGTGCAAAAGACGCTGCGCCGGCGCGGCGGCGGCCTTGGCGACCTCCGCGCCGAGCATCATGTTCACGATCTTCTCTTCCGCATCGCGCGTCGATGTCACGCCGACCGTCACGCCGTCGCGCAGGATGGTGGCGCGATCGGCGAGCGCCGCGACTTCCGCCATGCGGTGGGAAATGAAGATGACGCCATGGCCGCGCCGGCGCCACTCGCGCACCACGGCGAAAACGCGCTCGGAAAGATCGGTCGGTAGCGCGGCGGTGATCTCGTCGAGGATGAGAATGCGCGGCTTCGCGGCGAGCGCGCGCGAAAGATCGATGAGGCGCAGATGCGGATAATCGATCTCGCGCGCCCGGCGCGACAGATCGAGGCGCTCGATCCCGAGGTCGCCCATCACGCCCCTCACGGCTTCGAGCGGCACGCGCGCAAGGCGCATGTTCTGCGCGATGGTCAAATCCGGCACGAGCGCAGGATCCTGGTAGACGGAGACGATGCCGGAGCGGCGCGCCTCGGCGGGCGAGCGAAAGGCCATGACCCCTCCGGCTACCGCGATTTCGCCGGCATCCGCCTGGAACTCGCCCGTGATCACCTTGACGAGCGTGCTCTTGCCGGCTCCGTTCGCGCCCATCAAGGCATGGATTTCGCCGGCGCTGAGCTCGAGCGCCGCCGAGCGAAGCGCGATAACCGATCCGAAGCGCTTGGCGATGCCGGTGACGCGCAAGAGAAGCTTGCCGTCCGCGCTCACCTGCCGCCTCCGAGGATCGATCCCGACAGGCGATGGAGATCGTCGGCCGAAATCGATCCCTCCTCGAAGATCATGCCGTGCACGAAGCTTGGGTTCACGGACCTTTGCAGGCGAGGATCTGATCCATGTCGTATTGCGTGTAGGGCTTCACATCGATCGCCACGCTGTAGAAGGGATCGAGCTTCGGATTATAGGCGGCCTTGAGCTTGGCAAGCCCCGCGTCGCTGTTGTCCCAGACGACCGGCGTGATCTTGACGACATGCGGATGCTCCTTTTTCTGGAGCACGTCGAGCGCAAGCCCGAGGCCCGCGCCGCCGACGGCCGGCGGATTGCTCACCGCCGCGCCCGAGAGGCCCTGTCCCTTGAGATCGATGAGCTGGCCGATGAAGCCGTTGTTGTCGGCGCCCACCACCGGCACGAAGGGCTTCTGCGCCGTCTTGTAGGCATCGACCACGGTCGAATCGATGCCCGAAGTCCAAATGCCGTCGATCGGCTTGCCGGAAGCGAGGAGATCCTTGGTCGCTTGCGCGGTCTTGTTCAGCGCCCAGCCGGAGAAAACGGAAGAGACCACGGTGATGTTGGGATAATCCTTCAGCACCTCGGTGAAGCCCTGGTGCCGGTCGGCATCCGCCGGAACCCCGTCGATGCCGCGCATCTCCACCACATTGCCCTTGCCGCCGAGCTTGTCGAACAGCCATTTCGCGCCGACCTTGGCGTAAGCGACCTGATCGTTGGTGAGCACATAGGCTTCGGGCGCGGAGACCGCCTGGTCCACCGCGACCACGATGATGCCCTTGTCCGCCGCTTGCTTGATCACGGGATTCAACGCATCGCGATCGGACGGGTTGATGATGATGGCATTGGCGCCGGCCGAGATCAGGTTGCGGATATCGGCGATCTGTTCGGAAGGGCCGCCGTTGCGGTTGGCGACGATCACCTTCGACACGAGGCCTGAGGCTTCCGCCTCGGCCTTGATCGAGCAGATCATCTCCTCGCGCCAGCCATTGCCGATGAGCGTGTTCGACACGCCCACCACATATTTGTCGGCGGCCGCGGCTCCGCTCGCTGCCGCCAGCATCGAGAAGAGCGAAACGCCGGCCAGGATTTCAGCTCGCTTCATTCATTCCTCCCTTGACGTGCGCGGCCGCGGACCGATGCCAAGCGGACGGCGCATTACGAACTTATGTTAGGGATAGCCGCGCGGAAGTCCATGCGCCGTTATTGCGGGAGGAGGCGACGGCCGCCTCGATGAAAGCGATGCCGCGAGCCCCGTCGAGCACGTCGGGAAGCGCGGCGCGGGCGGCCGGATCCGGCGGACGGCCGGCGCGGCGCGCCGCGATCACCTCGGCCGCATCGCGGTAAAGATTGGCAAAGCCTTCGACATAGCCTTCCGGATGCCCTCCCGGCATGCGCGAGCCCCGCTTCGCCTCCTGCGAATTTCCGGGACCGCCGCGCTGCAAGAGCCGCGTCGGCTCGCCATAAGGCGTGAACCGCAAAAGCTCCGGCGCTTCGCCTGACCATTCGATGCCGGCGCGCTCACCGAAAATCTTCAGGCTCAGATTGTTGAGGTTGCCGATCGCGACCTGGCTCGCGACGAGCACGCCGCGCGCGCCGCCTTCGAAGCGCAAGAGCACATGGGCGTTGTCGTCGAGCCGCCTGCCGGAGACGAAGGTCGCAAGGTCTGCGGCGACTTCCCCAAGCTCGAGCCCGCTCACGAAGAGCGCGAGATTATGGGCGTGGACGCCGATATCGGCGAGGCAGGCCGACGCGCCCGAGCGCGAAGGATCGGTGCGCCATTCGGCCTGTTTCTGGCCTGCCGCATCGATCGGCTCGGTGAGCCAATCCTGGATATAGGTCGCGTGGACGAGGCGAATGTCGCCCAATTCGCCCGCCCCGATCATCTCGCGGGCCTGGCGCACCATCGGGTAGCCGGTGTTGTTCAAGGTCACCGCGAAGACGAGCTTCCTTGCTCGCGTCAAGGCGACGAGCTCTTTGGCCTCCGCCATCGACATCGCCAAAGGCTTGTCGCAAATCACGTCGATGCCGGCCTCGAGAAACGCCTTGGCGACCGGGTGGTGGAGGTGGTTCGGCGTGACGATGATGACGGCCTCGATGCCGTCCGGCCGCGCCGCTTCGCGCGCCGCCATCTCGCGATAATCGGCAAAGATGCGGTCCGGGGCGAGCCTGAGATCGGCGCCCGAGAGGCGCGCATTCTCCGGATCGGACGAAAGCGCCCCCGCCGTGAGCTCGATGAGGTCGTCGAGGCGCGTCGCCATCCGGTGCACCGCGCCGATGAAGGCGTTGCGCCCGCCGCCCACCATGCCGACGCGCAAGCGCCTTACGCCCGTTCGAGCATCGCTCGTCGCATGCACCATGCGTCAGGGCCCGATGCCGAGAAGCTTCATGTTCGTCGCCCGGTCGGCGCCCGTGGCGGCGAAATCATCGAAGACCTTGTCCGTCACCTCGATGATGTGGTCGGCGATGAATTGCGCCCCCTTCCTCGCCGCGACCTCCGGGTGCTGCAGGCAATCTTCCCATTCGTAGACGGCCCATCCGGCAAAGTCGTAAGCCGCGAGCTTGGCGAAGATGGCCTTGAAATTCACCTGACCGTCGCCGAGCGAACGGTCGCGCCCGGCGCGCTCGAGCCAGCCCTTGTAGCCGCCCAAGACGCCTTGCTTGGCGGTCGGGTTGAACTCGGCATCCTTGACGTGGAACATCTTGATGCGATCGCGATACGCATCGATGAAGCCGAGGTAATCCATGCCTTGCTTGATGTAGTGGCTCGCATCGTAATTGATGTTGCAACGCTTATGGCCGCCGACCGCGTCGAGGAACATGTCGAAGCTGTCCCCGTCGAAGACATCCTCGGTCGGGTGGATCTCGTAGCAAAGATCGATACCGTTCTCATCGTAAAGATCGAGGATCGGCCGCCAGCGCCTCGCCTGCTCGGCGAAGCACTCCTCGATGAGACCCGCCGGCCGTTGCGGATACGGGTAAAAAAAAGGCCAGGCGAGCGAACCCGTGAAGGTCACATGTTCGGTGAGGCCCAAGCGGCGCGACACCTTGGCGGCCTTGCGCACCTGGTCGGCCGCCCAATGGCGGCGCTTCTCGGGGTTGCCGCGTAGCGGCGCAGGGCATTGGCCGTCGAACAAGGCATCGTAGGCCGGATGCACCGAGACCATCTGGCCTTGGAAATGGGTCGAGAGCTCGCTCACGACGATGCCGATATCGGCGAGCTTGCCCTTGATCTCGTCGCAATAGGCCTCGCTCTCGAAGGCCTTGTCGAGATCGAAGAAACGGCGATCCCAGGTCGGAATCTGGATGGCTTTGTAGCCATACCCCTTGGCCCAGCGCGCGATGCCATCCAGCGTGTTGTGAGGCGGCGTGTCCCGCGCGAATTGCGCCAGAAAAAGCCCTGGGCCTTTGAGGGTCCGCATGACGCTTCCTTCCCGTGGAATGGCTCTCGTCATCCGGGCACTCGCCCGGCAAGCGCGAAAGGCTGACTTTTCAAAGGATGATCGCAGGCGGTCGTGTTTTGTCAATTCACGCGGGGCGTCGCGCGGCACCATGCAAAAAGCGTCCCACCGGCGCGATCTCGCCCGCACAGGAAGTCGGCGCCATCACAGGCCGGTCGCCTTCTTGAACAAGGCCTGCGCTTGCCAAGCGACCGGGTTTTCGTGCTATTGGCCCGGCTTTCCGAGGTGAAGCGAGGGGTCGCGGTTCGTGCTTCTTGCGTTCCGCGGGCGAAGCTTCAGGCCTTACGAATGCGGGTGTAGCTCAATGGTAGAGCAACAGCCTTCCAAGCTGATGACGAGGGTTCGATTCCCTTCACCCGCTCCACCGATTCGTGTGTCCGGATCGGACACGATGCGCTAGATTTGCGCAATCTGCTAAAATCGGTGTCGGCAACCCAGTGTCGCAGGTAGCCGTAGGCGACGAAACCGATGGGCTTTGGGAAGTCGCGGATATGGTCGCGGTGCTCGGACTTGGGAAGCCGCCAGTGAGGATGGCCTTTACCTCGTCTCACCTTTGGCGATAAAGGCGACCGCGTCGATCTCGATGCGTGCCCCAAGCAGAAGGCCGGCGACCTGGACTGCGCTCGATGTGGGCGGATTATGGGGGAAGACCTCGCCGCGAACCTTGGAGAATTCCGCATAGGGTGAAAGGTCCGTGAGGTAGACCTTGATGCTCACGATCTTGTCCATGTCGGCGTCGAGCTTGCGCAGGGACTCCCGGATGCGATCGAAGGTAACGCGCACTTCCTGCTCGAAGCTGATGGGCTTGTTATCCGGCGGGATTGCCACGCCCACTTGCCCCGAGATGAAAATCCAGCTGTCGGTTTCGGTATCGATTCGCAGCGCCTCGCTGAAGCTCTTTGCGATCGGGCTCGGGAGATGTCGCATCGTGCTCATGATCGGACTCCTTCCCAAACTGATGACGGTTCGATTCCCTTCACCCGCTCCACCGATTCGTGAAACGTGAAGAGTGAAAAGTGAGAAGGACGCCCTCCCTTTTTCCCTCTTCACTCTTCCCTTTTTACTTCTCCCTCACGCTGGCCGCTTGAGCATGAACGCCTGGCGCGTGCATTCGGCGACGAGCGTGCCGTCCTGCTTATAGGCGCGGTGGTGGAACTCGACGATGCCAGCCGAAGGGCGGGATTTCGAGGCGCGCTTGCCCATCACGGTCGTCTCGCCGCGCACCGTGTCGCCCTCGAACAAAGGCGCGGGAAAGCGCACATCCGTCATGCCGAGATTAGCGATCGTCGTGCCGACCGTGAGGTCGTTCACCGACATGCCGATCATCAAGCCCAGCGTGAAGAGCGAGTTCATGAGGGGGCGGCCCCATTCGGTCTCGGTGGCGCAAAAATGCGCGTCGATGTGGAGCGGCTGCGGGTTCAGGGTCATGTTCGAGAAGAGCATGTTGTCCATCTGCGTGACGGTGCGCGTCAGCCGATGGACATAGACTGCCCCCTCGACGAAATCGTCGAAATAAAGCCCGCCTCGCGGATGCCGCTCGGCCGTCGCGGGGCCCTTTTCCTTCGCTTGTGCCATGGCGGGTCACTCCTTTCGCACTCGCAAAATGTCACGGCGCCACGGTCGAATCAATTCCGCGCACGCCCGCGCGAGCGTTAAGGAGCCCGCGAGGCGGCGCTATGCCGATTAAGGATTGGTTTACCATAAAACGCGATGCTCTCGGGGCGCGAAACGGCGCATCGCCATGTGCCGAAAGCTTGATATCTCAAAAGAGGCCTCTTTTGCGTCGCATGATCGTTCCCTGGGGTCAGATCTCGACGCCCGCGCCAGCGCCTCGGGAAGAAGGCGTTGGAAAGCCTTGCCTCCTCGCCCTTTTGCCCGCGACCGGCGGCCAAGGCCGAAAACCACCTTTCGCGGGCGCAAAGGGCGGCCTCCGAATGCCCGGCGCCGGAGACAAAAACTCATGATCGTGCGGCGCTTCCTCACCTGGGCGCGCATCGCGCCCGCTTGCGCGCGCGCCGACGCCACGAGCGCGCTCGCGCGCGCCTTCCTGTTCACACCGATGGATGCCGAGCAGCGCTACGAGGCCGAGATCGCGCTCACCGTCATGCTCGACGATCCCTCGCCTCGCGTGCATCGCGCGCTTGCGGAGGCGATCGCCGGCGCCGTCGAGGCGCCGCGTCATCTCATCACCGGGCTCGTGGGGCTCGGCGGAGAGGCGGCCGCGATCGTGCTCGAACGCAGCCAGCTCCTCTCCCGCGCCGAGCTCGTCGACGCTGCGGCGCTCGGGTCGGAAAAGGCGCAAGTCGCCATCGCACGGCGCGAGGCGCTGCCCTTGCCCGTCGCGGCGGCGCTCGCCGAGATCGGTTCGATCGGCGCCTGCATCACGCTCATCCGCAATCCCTCGGCGCTCGCGACCGAAGCCGAATGGCTGCGCATGCTCGAGCGCTTCGGCGCGGATGCGCGGTTGCGCGAGGCCCTGCTCACGCGCGCTGACCTTTCGGCGCGCGTGCGCGAGCGCATGATGGGGATCGTGAGCGGCGTGCTGAAGCACCTCGTCGTCGAGCGCGCCTGGCTCAGCCGCGAGCGCGCCGAAGTGATGCTTCGCGATGCCGGCCAGCAAGGCGCGCTGGCGCTCGCCTGCGACAAGCGCCTCGACCTCAAGGAGACGGTCGCTTGCCTGCGGCAAGGCGAGCGCTTGACGCCCGCCTTCATCGTTCGCGCCTTGATCGCCGGGCATTTGGACATCGTGACGGCCTGCCTGGCGGACCTCACCGACACGCCGCCCGCCAAGGTCGCGGGCTTTCTCGGCGACAAGCGCCAGGCTCCGCTTCTCGCGCTTCTCAAGCGCGCCGGCATTCCTTCCTGGCTGGCGCCGGTCTTTCCGATCGCGCTTGCCGAGTTGAAGGCGGCGACAGCGCTCGCGACCGGGGCCACGGGGGCGACGCCCCTGCGCCTCGCGCTCAACCGCGTCGTTGCGCGCCTCGAAACGGAAGGGCGAGAGGAGACACGCCGCCTCATCGCCTATCTGCGTTCGCTCGAGGCGAAAGCCGCCCGCGAGGAAGCACGAAGCCTCGCCGAGGCCATGATGACGCTCGACGAAGCGGATGGGGCGGGAAAAATACCCCTGCCCCGCCTTGCGGCGCGCGTCCCCCAAGCGCCGGATGAGCGGGAGGAGCCCCTCATGGCCGATTTCGCTCCGGCCAACACCGCCGCCACGGCCATCGAGCTCGACGCCGTCGCCGCCTGACGCGCGCGCAAGCCGGCCAGCGGCCGTTCCCGCGAGGAAAGCGAAGGCATGACGCGGCGGCGGCGCTGCCGCCGCGCCCCTCGAGCTACGGCCCGAATTGCTCGCGGATGATGCGTTCGTCGAGGCTATGGTCCGGATCATGCAGCATCACGAGGTCGATCGATCGATCCATCTCGATCAGCACCTTTTTCGCGTCGCGCACCTCGATGTGGTCGGCGACGGCGGCGACCGGCCGCTTCTCGGCCTCGAGCACCTCGACCACGAATTTGGCGCGATCGGGCAAAAGCGCGCCGCGCCAGCGCCGCGGCCGGAAGGGCGAGATCGGCGTCAGCGCGAGCAGAGGCGCGGCGAGCGGGATGATCGGCCCGTTGCAGGAGAGGTTGTAGGCGGTGGAGCCTGCCGGCGTCGCAACCAGCACGCCGTCGGCGATGAGCTCGTCCATGCGCACCTTGCCGTCGACGCTGATGCGCAGCCGCGCCGCCTGATAGGTCTCGCGCGTCACGAAGACTTCGTTGATCGCATGCGCGCTTTGGGTCCCGCCCGCGGTTTCCACCGTCATCAGCAAGGGATGGACGACGCTGCGCTGCGCCGCCACGAGCCGCTCGACGAGCATCGGCTCGCGATATTCATTCATCAAAAATCCGACCGAGCCGCGATGCATGCCGTAGACGGGCTTCGCCGTGCCTCTGAGACGTTCCAAGGTCTGCAACATGAGGCCATCGCCGCCGAGCGCCACGACGACATCGGCGCTTTCGATGGAATGCTCGCCATAACGCTCGGCGAGCTTGCCCTTCGCCGCACGCGCCGCCTCCGTCTCGGCCGCCACGTAGGCAATCCTCGGCGCGCCGCGCGAGATCGCGTCGTCGAGCTTCGAAGGGGAGGCGACAGGCGCCGCCGCGATATTCATCACCATCGACCCTCTCGCGGCGATCCCTCGGGCCGCCGCCCGTTTTCTCATAGCCATTTCGCCGCCGGTTGACCATCCGGCGTGCGCGATCTTGCTGCCGGGGCCGAGCTGGCGGTTTCGCGCCAGATGGCCGTCGCGCAAATGAGCGGTTTCGCGCGCGCTGTGTGCTTCGTCTCAAGTCGACAGGCGCGCATCTTGCGGTTACGAGAGGCGCTTGCGCCGCGAGGAGGCGCGGGTTGCGGGATCGAGGCCCTCATGGATTTGACGACGAGCCGGGAGATCGAGCTTTTGACCGATGCGCCGCCCGCGCCGGGCGAGCTCATCGAGGTCGCGAGCAATCTCTATTGGGCGAGGCTGCCGCTCCCGATCCGCCTCAACCACGTCAACCTCTGGTTCATGCGCGAGGACGAAGGCGAAGGCTGGCTCGTCATCGACGCAGGGCTCGACGCGCCGTCTTGCCGCGACGCTTGGGAAAAATTGATCGACGGGCCTTTGGGGGGGCGGCCGGTGCGCCGTCTCGTCCTTACCCATGGCCATCCCGATCATGTCGGGCTCGCGGGCTGGCTCGCCGAGCGTTTCGATTCGACGCTGCACGCGACGCGGACCGAATGGCTCTTCGCCCATTGGCGGCGGGAGCGGCAAGGACGCGCCTTCGGCCGCCCAATGCAGCGCTTCCTGATGTCGCATGGCTTGAGCGCCGAGATGGTCAGGCGCTTCGCGGCGCAGGACGCGGCGATCGAACGCGGCGAATTCCCCGTGCCGGAACAGCATATCCGGCTTCGCCATGGCGAGAGCCATGAATTCGGCGGCCATGAATTTCGGGTGATCGTCGGCAGCGGCCATGCGGATGAGCATGCTTCCTTCTTTCGCCCGCGAGCCCATGTGCTGATCGCCGGCGACCAGATCCTGCAGCGCATCACGCCCGTCATCGGCGTCTTCGGTCATGAGCCGCAGGGCGATCCCTTGAGCGATTATCTCAGCTCGCTTCCCCGGTTCGAAGCCTTGCCGCAAGACACGCTGGTGCTGCCCTCGCACGGCCTTCCCTTCCACGGCCTGCATGCGCGCATCGCGCAATTGCGCGCCCATCACGAGGCGCGATTGGCCGAGCTCCTATCCCATATGCGGGAGCCGCAAAGCGGCTTCGCGCTCGCAAGCTTGATCTTCGAAAGGGCGATGCAGGAGGACCAAGGCCGTTTCGCGCTCGCCGAGACTCTCGCGCATCTGCATTACGGAGAGACCATCGGCATCGTGCGGCGCCTCGCGCAAGACGACGGCGAGGTGAGATTCGTGCGCGTGTGAAGCTTCGGCGCCCGCGCACGATCACCATCGCCGTGGCACGCCGCCATGCGTCGCGGAGCGGGATCGATGCCTTGGCGGTCGGATTATTTGACCATCGAATTACTTGGCGATTGCAAGCATCGTCAGCAAATCCACACGTAACCGATCGGGCTTGGGCGCCAGCATGAGCCGACCCCGTAAGGCCACCATCGTCCGCCCCAATAGCGACGCCCGGCGCCGTACCAAACCCCACCGTAGTAGGGCCTGCCGACCACCACGGCCCCTCCCCGGTAGACGCCTCCTCGATAGACACCGCCCCGATAGACACCACCTCGGTACACGCCACCGTGGTAAACACCCCCACGATATGCGCGCACATAGGCGTCGGCGGGGGAGACCGCCATTTCCGTGACGGCGAAGCTGACGGCGATCAAGGCGATGGTCGAAAGCCTGCCCAACATCTGACGCCTCCGTGTAGATCTTTATCTCGTCCAAGTCGCACCCGGCCCCTATCGTATCGATATGGCGGCCAGGGGCAAGGTTCGGGCAGGTCTCGTTACCAATTCACAAAGCTCGCGGCTGACCGCCTTCCGACGCCACGCGATGAAACCGCGACTTCGTGCTCCGCGTTGTGCTCGCGATGGTGGCGACCGAAGGGCTGCACCGTCGCCTCGAAGCCGACCATGGGGAGGATCGCCGATGATCCGCAAGCTCAAGAGCGGCGAGTATCGCCTCTACTCGCGCAAGACGGACCCGAAGACCGGGAAGCGTCGCAATCTCGGCACTTTCAAGTCCCGAGCGGCGGCCGAGAAGCATGAGCGCGAGGTGCAATACTTCAAGCGCCATTGAAGGGGGCGAAAACGGCTCGAGCCGCGTTCCTTCCGCAACGATCCGGAATTTGGCGCGCGCGGGAACCGGTTATGCTCGGTTAGGGTCGCCTGTGCGCCCGAGCGCGGCGTGTCGCGCGCGTCGAGGCGAAACCCAAATCCCCACGGCGCTGTCAGTTTGCAAAGCCGCGCTCCTGGGGCGCGGAGCCGGCATGATCCGCGACCGGCAGAGTTCCGACGCTGTGGCCAACCGGCGTTGAAGCCACCGGCCCCACTTACCCTGCTCGAACAATCCGTCTAAAATTAATACTCTATGGATCGCCGGCGACCGTGGAGGGCTTTGGATGTCGGATGAACGCCCGCGGAAAAGCCCGACGGCGGGAGCGGCGCGGGAACGGATGCTCCCTTTCCGGGCCTTGCGAGGGGCGTGGCAAAACGGTCGCTGGCTCGGTGCCCTTTCCGTGGCGCTTGTCTTCCTCGGTTGGTATCTCGTCAACGCGCTGGCGCTCGTCCCCGAAGTTCTGCTGCCCGGGCCGGGCGAGGTTCTCGCGGCCTTCATCGACGTCATTAAGAACGGCTATCGCGAGACCACCTTGTGGCAGAACGGCGCGGCGACGCTGTGGCGATGCGGCGCGGGCTTTGTGCTCGCTTGCCTCACCGGCGTCCCGCTCGGTCTCGCCATGGGATACAGCACAAAAATCCGTGCCGCCTGCAATTACATCGTGCAGTTCATGCGGCCGCTGCCGCCGCTTTCCTATCTCATCCTTTTGATCCTCTGGCTCGGCACCGGCAACGCCTCGAAGATCGCGCTCCTCTACCTCACCGCATTCCCGATCGTGGCGTCGAGCGCGATGGCGGGAGTGGCTTCGACCAAGGTGCAGCGCATTCAGGCGGCGCGCTCGCTCGGGGCCGGCGAGTGGCAGATTTTTCGCCACGTGGTCTTTCCGTCGGCGTTGCCGCTCATTTTCACGGGGGCACGCATTGCGCTCGCGGCCGCCTTCTCGACGGTTGTGGCGGCCGAGCTGATGGCGGCCACGGACGGGCTCGGCTGGATGATCTTTTCGGCGAGCCGATTCCTGCGCAACGACATCATCATCATGGGTATCCTCGTGCTCGGCGTGCTCGGCATGACGCTCAGCAAACTGCTTCTCAAGCTCGACGGCGCGATCGTCCACTGGCGCGGCGTGAGTTAGCGGCGATGAGCACCCTCATCACCCCGTCCGACGACGAAGCCCTGCCGATCTCGGCGAGGCGCGCCCCGACGCCGTCGCCTGTGGCAAGCGCCTGGCGCCGGCTCGGCGATCGCCGCATCACTCTCCTGAGCCTCGGCATTCTGGTTCTTCTGTGGGTCTTGCTCACCGCGGGCGGGTTGGTCGACGAGCTTTTCCTGCCCGGCCCAGCGCTGCTCTGGAGTGGCCTCGTTGATTTGCTCGAGAACGGCTACCGGAGCCGCAGCATTTGGGAGCACGCCGGGCTGAGCCTCGAGCGCGTGCTGGCCGGCTTCGTCACCGGCGCGGTCGCCGGGACGCTGCTTGGCCTGGCCATGGGATACAACCGCCGGATCGAAGCCTTTTTCAGCCCGCTCATCGAATTTTTGCGGCCGCTGCCGCAGCTCGCTTATCTCGTCTTGCTGGTCGTCTGGTTCGGCATCGAGGAGACCTCGCAAATCATCCTGCTTTTCCTGACCGCGCTCCCGGTCTCGGCAATCGCCGCCATGGACGGCGTCAAGAGCGTCTCGCTTCAGCGCTTGCAGGCAGCGCGCTCGCTCGGCGCGTCGCAGTGGCAGATCTTCCGCTACGTCGTCTTCCCGTCGGCTCTGCACGAAATCTTCACCGGCGCGAGGCTTGCGATCGGCGTCGTCTACGCGACGCTCATCGCCGCCGAGATCATCGCCGGCAGCACGGGGCTCGGCTGGATGATCCTCGACGCCGGGCGCTTCCTGCGCTCCGATTATGTGTTCGTCGGCATCCTGGCGATCGGCCTCGCGGGCGTGCTGCTCGACCGGCTGCTGCTCGCCGTCGAGCACCGAATTGTGCATTGGGCGGGGAAGGATTAGATTGATTTTTCGCCGGCCGATATCCGGAAAAGCGAGAGCTCGAGATCTCAACGCAAGAGGGAGGAAAACATGTCGAGGCACAGCGGATCCGGAGCGTTCGATCGGCGCATCTTCATGAAGACCATGGCGATCGGTGGCGCCGCCTTGACGGCGAGCCTGCCGACACGAGCGCTGCTCGCGGCCGGCAAAGCGCCGGACAAGGTCAATGTCGCCTTTTTCGTCGAAACCAAACCGACGATGATCGCCAAGGGCGAGGGCTGGTTTGAAAAGATGGCCGGAGGCCCGATCAATTGGAGCGAGGTCGGCAGCGGCGCCGAGATCAATACCGCGATCGCCGCCAAATCCGTCGATATCGGCCTCGCCATCGGCTCGTCGCCGACCGCCGCGGGCATCAGCCAGAACCTGCCGTATCAGCTCATCGGGATCGTCGACAATATCGGTCCCGCCGAGGACATGGTCGTGCGCAAGGCGGCGAACATCAAAGGCGTCGCCGATTTCAAGGGCAAGAAGATCGCGACCGCTTTCGGCTCGACCTCGCATTTCCGGGTGCTCGGCTTTTTGAAGACGAATGGGCTCACGGAAAAAGACGTGACGGTGCTCGACCTCAAGCCCGACGCCGCGGTGGCGGCCTGGACGCGAGGCGACATTGATGCCGGGTATTACTGGAGCCCGGCGAAGGCGAAAATGCTCGAGGCTGGCGGCGACTATTTTCCGACCTCGAAGAAGCTCGACGCGCAAGGCTACGTCATCGCCGATCTCATTGTTTGCCGCAGCGACTTCGGCAAGGAGTATCCGGATGCGGTGACCGGCTTCCTGCGCGCCTATGGCAACGCCCTCACCATGTTCAAGACCAAGCCCGCCGACGCCGTTGCGATCGTCGCCAAGCAGGCGGGCGTCACGCCCGAAGTCGCCAAGCGCGACATGGACGAGTACGACTTCGTCACCTTCGAGCGCCAGCTCTCGGCGGACTGGCTCGGCCAGCCCGGCGCGCCCGGCAAATTCGCCGACGTGCTCAAAAGCACCGCCGACTTCCTGGTGGCGCAAAAGAGCATCCGCTCGGCCCCCGCGCTCGACGCGTTCCAGAAGGCGATCAACACGACCTTCCTGGCGCAGGCGAGCAAGGCCTAGGACGCGCGGGCTCTCTTGCCAAAAGGCCAAGCGTGAGGGGGCGAGCGAAGAGACCTATGTCGTCGCCAAACGACGATCCGCCCCTTGCGCTTCCCCGATCGCAAGGGGCGATGGTCTTTCCCTGCGGCTGGAGCCGGGGAAGCAGCTTGTCAGGCACGTGACCGAACCTTTCGTCGAATTCTCCAAACTCAGCATCGAGTACCCTTCGAAGGAAGGGGCGGTGCACGCGCTCGACGCCATCGATCTCGCCTTCGGCGATGGCGATTTCATATGCGTCGTCGGCCCCTCCGGCTGCGGCAAGACCACCCTTCTCCAGACCCTCGCCGGGTTCATCATGCCCACTTCCGGCAGCGTAACCTTGGCCGGCCAGCCGATCGTCGGCCCTGGACCCGACCGCGGCGTCGTCTTCCAACAACCCGCGCTCTTCCCCTGGATGAGCGTGGCGCAAAACGCGGAGTTCGGGCCGATGGTGCGCGGCATCGACGGGCCGACACGGCACGAACGGGTCGAGCACTTCTTGCGCCTCGTCGGATTGTGGGATTTCCGAAATCACTACCCCTACCAGCTGTCGGGAGGCATGCAGCAGCGTCTCGCCATCGTGCGGGCGCTCGCCAACGAACCGAAGGTCCTCTTGATGGACGAGCCCTTCGGCGCGCTCGACGCCCTGACACGCGAGAAGATGCAGGAGGAACTGCACGCCGTGTGGCGCCGCACCCGAATGACGGTCGTCTTCATCACGCATAGCGTCGAGGAGGCGGTCTATCTCGGGACGGAGGTGATCGTCATGTCGGCGCGGCCGGGGCGTATTCTCAAGCAAATCAAAGTCGGCTTCTCGCGCGTTTCCGGCGAGCGCGACAGCATCCGCTCCATCAAAGCGAGCGCCGAATTCGTGGCCACGCGCGAACAGATCCTCGGGCTGATCTGGAGCTGATCGTTAGCGGTGAGCGCGCGTTTTTCCGCGATTTACCGGACAACACTTCGTCAGTCGCACGCATCGCCTTACCGAGCACCCGGGTACCGGGGATCTGCAGGGCCGAAGCCCCTGCTAGCGGCCGGCCCCCTCGCCAGGGTATTGCGCGTATCCGTAGTCATAATATCCCGGATAGGCGTAGCCATAGCCATAGCTGTATTCGGGATAATAGCCATACGGAGAGGGCGGGTACGCATAGGAGCCGCCGTAATAAGGCGCGGTGGCAATCGCTCCGAGCGCCAACCCGGCGCCGAGCCCAGCCGCGCCCCAACCCCAACCCCCTCCATGGTGCCAGCCACCGCCGTGCCATCCAAAGGGCCTCGCCGACGCGGTTTGCGGCAGCAGCGCTGCCGCAGCCACAAGCATGAGACCGAATGTCAAAGCCTTGGTTTTTTGCATGACATACCTCCGGATTTTGGGACACGAAGGTCAATTGGAGAAGCGAAGTCGCGTCGCGCGCCGTATCGTTCTGGCCGCGGTATTTTTGCCTTTCGTGCCAACTCCTTGACGTTACAAGCCGCACAGAGGCTGGGAAGTTCCCTGCGAATGGCAGTTGGGGAGTTTCGCGTCTATGAGCATGGCAAGCCTTCATCACACCGCTCCATTTCATCGCCCTCCGATTGATCACAGGTCATTCGCGACCATATTCGGGGATGCGGACAGGTGCGGAAATCCGGCTGGCGGCTGCGTCTCGCAGCTTCCTTCGAGAACCCAAAATCGGGAGTATCCCTCATGCCCAGAATTTGGTCGCTTTCCTTCGCAGTTGCCATATTACTCGCGGTTACCGACTACGATTTGGCACATGCTGCTCCAGTGAGCCCGGGCTTGCTTAGTGCCGATGCCCCCACCTCCAATGTCCAGTTAGCCCGTTATCGCGGTGGCGGCGGCGGTTATCGCGGCGGCGGTTATCGCGGCGGAGCCTATCGCGGCGGTGGTTACCGAGGCGGAGCCTATCGCGGCGGCGTCTACCGAGGCGGAGCCTATCGGGGCGGCGTCTACCGAGGCGGCGTCTACCGAGGCGGCGTCTACCGGGGTGGCGTCTATCGGGGTGGCGTCTATCGGGGCGGAGCGTATCGCGTCGGCGGCCGCTACTACGGCGGGGTCTGGTACGGAACGGGGCGGCGATATTGGCGCGGTCGATGGTGGCCCTACGGCGTTGGTTCCTGCTGGCGTCCATCGCCTATAGGCTACGTTTGGATTTGTGGGTAACGGCCGATGATGCGTTAGGTGAGCGACAAACATCAGCCCCGCAACAGCTTCGGGGGCCGAACGATCGTGCGCCCACGCTCACCGAACATTGTGCCGATTACAGTTACGCGATCAGCCACCACCCTTGATCGGAGTGGTGGCTGATCAAGTCGAGGAAGGGCTGCTAGCGGATGCCCTCAGCCTGGCACCGAGCTCACGCTGCCGTCTGAGGGAAGCCGCGCTATCTATGGCGCGTCAAGGGTTCAACCCCGCCTCTTTCATACAAGCGCGGTAGATGAACCAGCGGTCTCTTTGACGATCAACGCCCATGCGCTTGTCGGGCGCTTCTTGGCGGGCTCTTTCAGCACATGCCTCCTGCGAGCCCCCGGGCAACCTCGATGCTGATTGAGTTTGGCAGGCGCAAATTCCCAATGCGATCAAAATTAAGCTCGCGGCCTTGGCCGACACAGTCCGCAAGGCGGGTGCTCCATTGCGTCGCATCTTTCAATCTCCTTGTTCCTGACAATGCTGCAGCATCATTGGAATCACTGAGCACTTTGATCCGGCGAGAGGCGACATCGACCACGCCATCTTCTTTCAGCCGCGTCAGCGTGCGCGAGACAGTTTTGATCGTGAGCCCCAGGTAGTCGGCGATGTCGCGGCGATATATCGGCAGCGTGGTTCCGCACAGGCGCGCATTCATCTCAAGTAGAAACGCGTACCTCGCCTTCCGGCGCGCGGCATGCATCGCGTGATTTAACCGCACTTACAAAACGGTGTAAATGTCACTGTCGCCTCTAATGATCCCAGGGCCCCGGTAATTGTTTCGTCGGGCTCCCCCTCGTGAGCCAAGGCGTCGAGCGTGCCCCGGGAGATGTATGCGAAGAAGGATGACGATCCATGAAAATGGAAGAAATCGAGCTCCGGAAGAAATACCGCTACATCTGGGAGGATGATCTTCCGTATTTCGCGACCGTTGAGCGAAAGCAGGGCGGGCGCGCACTCATCACGCTCGGCGAGAGAATCAACAAGGATGGCGATCCGGATGTTGTGATTCATTCCTTGAAGGGGAAGCTGCAATGGGTGAGGCCTGAGGAGCTGCAAGAGTTGTAAATCGTCGCCCGGGAGGCGCGCCGCGCCAAAATTGATACAGCAAGTTGCCGAGGTCGATGCAAGCCTACCCTTGCGGCTGAAATGTCATTCGGGTCAAAGGATGCGGAGGTTGGTGCCGGTTGAGGGAATCGAACCCCCGACCTACCGCTTACAAGGCGGTTGCTCTACCAGCTGAGCTAAACCGGCGTTCGCTTTTCACCCATTCCGACACCGAAACACTGAAAAATTCAGGCAAAGTCCCGGCGGAGGCTCGGTCAAACATGGATCGACGCAGCTGCACTCATCGCTAGCAAGCCGAGGCCCGGGGAGCAAGCCTCGCCCTTGCGGTCGTGACGGGCGCCACTTAAGTGAGCCAAGGTTCAAGGCGGAGCCAAGGATCGATCGGGCACTTTTCGCGTTGCAACCATGAGGCTCTGGCGCCCGACGACATGGGGCTCTCCGACGCGGCGGCGCAAGGGCGCTCCAGATGGCTTTGCGATAGCATCGAGCCGAACCTGCCTTGAAGCGATGGAGGCAACAACCATGACCCCCGAAGAGCGCCAAGTCATCACCGGCATCTTCGAGCGGCTGAGGGCCGCCGAAAATCGCCCGCGCGACCCTGAGGCCGAGAGGCTCATCGGCGAACTCGTCGCGGGCCAGCCCTACGCGCCTTACGCGATGGCTCAATCCATCTATGTGAATGAGCAGGCGCTCGCCAATCTGCATCAACGGGTCGAGGCGCTCGAGCGCGAGCTGCGGCAGGCGCAGGAGGAAGCGCAAGCGCGCCCGCAATCGGGCGGCTTTCTTTCGAGCCTCTTCGGCGCATCGAGCGCGCCGCCGCCGTCGATGTCCCCGCAGGCAACTCCGCCGCGCCCAGGCTACGCGCCGCAAGCCTATGGCTCGGGCGGACCTGCGCCGACCGGGCCGATGTCTGGTGTCGCACCTCAGCCTGGCGGGCCTTGGGGCGGCCAATCTGGCGGACCGGCTTTGGGCGGACAGCCTTTTGGCGGGCAGGCTTTGGGCGCGCAGCCGCAAGGCGGTGGTTTTTTGCAAAGCGCCTTATCGACGGCCGCCGGCGTCGCAGGCGGCATGGTGCTCGCGAATGCCTTGACGAGCGCCTTCGGGCATCGTTCCGGCCTCGGCCTCAACTCCGGGGTCGGGTCGGGGCTTGGCTCCTTCGGCTCGAGCGGGACCTCGCTTCCGGGCGTCGGAACGAGCGAAACGGCGAAGCCACAAGATGCGCTTTCGCAAGATGGCGGCGCAAGCGCGAACAGCTCGGATCGCGATCGCCCCGTCGATGCCTCCTTTGACTCCTCGCGCGATGATTCTTCCGATCAGGGTGATGATGACGGCTCCGACGACCCGGGCTCATTCGATGACTCCAATTCCTCCGATGATTCCGGGTTCTCGGGCGACGTCTAGCTTCGTCATCGCATCTCGTGACTGACTTTGTGTTGCCGCAAGACCGCGCGGACGCCTATCCGGCGGTGATCGATCCACTCTCCCCGCTTCGAAAGCTTCCGCGCCTGGCGCTCGCCCATTTGCCAACGCCCGTGGAGAGGATGCCACGCCTCGCCGCCGCGCTCGGCCTTGAAGAGCTCTGGGTGAAGCGGGACGATTGCACCGGGCTTGGGCTTGGCGGAAACAAAATCCGCAAATTGGAATTCGGGCTCGCCGCGGCCGTGAAGGCCGGGGCCGATTGCGTCGTCTGCGGTGGCGTCGTGCAGTCGAACACCGCGCGGCAGGTCGCCGCGGCCTGCGCCCGGATGGGTATCGAATGCCATCTCGGGCTCATGCGCGGCCGTTTGGCGACGACGGAGCCGGGCTACGAAAGCTCAGGCAACATCCTTCTCGACCGTCTCTACGGTGCGATCCTTCACGACATCCCCTGGGACGAAAACCGCAACCGGCATCTCCAGGCGATCGTCGAAAAGCTGAGGGCCGCCGGGCGCCGGCCATATCTCGTTCCCTACGGCGCCTCCGATGCGCTCGGCGCGATGGGATATGCGGCGGCTGCGGAGGAGATCCTTCGCGATCTCCCCGATGTCGCCTGGATCGTGCACGGCAGCGGCAGCGCCGGCACGCAGGCCGGATTGCTGGCGGGCCTTCTCGCCCTCGACCATGCGGCGCGGGTCATCGGCGTGGACGTCGATGCTCAGCCCGAGCGCGTCAGGGCGGATGTTTGCCGCGTCGGGCGGGAGGCGGCGGCCCTTCTTGGCATCGCGCCGCTGTGGAAGGATGAGCGGGTCGAGGTCGTGGGCGATTGGAGCGCAGGAGCCTATGGCGCCTCGGACGGGACGACCGAGGAGGCGATCCGGCTCGCCGCTCGTTGCGAAGGCTTGGCGCTCGATCCCGTATACGCCGGCAAGGCCATGGCGGGGTTGATCGGCTTGGCGCGCCGCGGCTGCTTCCGCGAGGGCGGCCCGGTGCTGTGGATTCACACCGGCGGCATCCCCGGCATTTTCGCTTATCCCGAGACCTTCTCCCGGCTGTCCGGCGAGGACGCGACCGCGGGAGCATGAGAAATCCGGGCTAGATGACTAGCACGCGCGTTCCGACTTTCACGCGGCCGTAAAGATCGACCACATCCTCGTTGAGCATGCGGATGCAGCCTGAAGACACGGCCTTGCCGATCGTTTCGGGTTCGTTGGTCCCGTGGATGCGATAGAGCGTCGAGCCGAGATACATGGCGCGCGCGCCAAGCGGGTTGCCGAGGCCGCCCTCCATATGGGTTGGCAGATCGGGCCGGCGTTTCAGCATTTCGGACGGCGGTGTCCAGCCCGGCCATTCGGCCTTGCGCGTGATGGTCCTCCTACCCGCCCATTCGAAACCCGGCCGGCCGACCCCGATGCCATAGCGCATGGCGCGCCCGCCGGGCTCGACGAGGAAGAGGAATTTCCCGGGCGTGTCGATGACGATCGTGCCCGGTGCCTCGGGCCCGTGGTACTCCACCTCCTGGCGGCGAAAGCGCGGCTCGGGCTCCGAGAGCACGGGGCGCGGATGGGCGTAGGCTTCGGGGGCGAGAGGCGCGTAAGCAAGCGCGCCGGCGCGTTCCGGCGCCGGGCCGAAGGGCGGCGCCGGATTGCCGTCTGCCGGGTCTCGCCCCTGAACGGAAGCCGCGGCCGACCTAGGCCCTGCGCGGCCCGGCGCCGAACCCGTGATCAGAAGCTCGATCAAGCCGCCGCCGAGGCCCGAGCCTTGGGCTTGCAACGCCGTGCTGTCGTGGCCGGGGCCGTTGTAAATCTGCGCGAGCGCCGTCGAAGGCGCCCCCGCCGCGGTCAACAGGATCCAGAGCGCAAGGGCGGATGAGGATTTCATGGATTGAACTCTGCCGAAAAGGGCGCGGCGAAGACGGGCAAGAAAGCCGGCTCGTCGTTTTGTGAAGGACAGTTGTGCGCCTGACGGTGGAGTAGAGGAAAATTTTGTATATGATTACAATGTTGTTCTGATCGTTACTTTATCGTTTATTGTTACTGAACAGCCCGTCTACGAACAATGAACAGGGTTAATCAATTCCCATCGCACATCCGCCTCGGAACTGAGCGGCGCCTCTTGCGCGAGACGCCGCCGCGCTCGTTTCCATGGCTTGACGCCTCGCCGAGCCCGCGCGACAAGCCGGGCGGCGACGGCGCGACAAGCGCCACGATCTCGAGGGCGTCGCCGCGAAGGAGAGGATGCGCATGTCCGGCGCCGGATCGATCGAGGCACGGCCGCTCACGGCGAAACGCTCCGGCGCCCTTGCCGGCCGCGTGCGCGTTCCCGGCGACAAATCGACCTCTCATCGGGCGCTCATTCTCGGCCTTTTGTCGATCGGCGAAACGCGGATCGAGGGCCTCCTCGAAAGCGACGACGTGCTGCGCACCGCCCAGGCTTGCCGCCAGCTCGGCGCCACGGTCGAGCGTCATGCCGAGGGAAGCTGGAGCGTGCGCGGCATGGGAATCGGCGGCCTTGCCGAGCCCGGGGCGGTTCTCGATTTCGGCAATGCCGGCACCGGCACGCGGCTGATGATGGGCGTCGTCGGCGGCCATCCGATCCGCGCGACTTTCGACGGCGATGCGTCGCTCCGCAAAAGGCCAATGCGCCGCATTCTCGATCCTTTGACGATGATGGGGGCGCAAGTGGTGGCGGAGGCCGAGGGCGGCCGCTGCCCGATCATGCTTTCGGGCGCGCGTCACGCAGCGCCGATCGAATACCAAACACCCGTCGCCTCGGCGCAAATCAAATCGGCGGTGCTGCTCGCCGGCCTCAACGCCCCCGGCCTCACCACGGTGATCGAGACGGAAGCCTCGCGCGATCACACCGAGCGCATGCTTCGCCATTTCGGCGCGCAAGTGAGCGTCGCGCCCCATGGAGAGACGGGACGGCGCATCACGCTCACCGGCCAGCCCGAGCTTCGGCCGGCGCCGGTCGCCGTGCCGGGCGACCCTTCCTCGGCCGCCTTTCCGATCGTTGCCGCGTCGATCGTGGCGGGTTCGCAGGTCATGGTCGAGGGCGTCATGCTCAATCCGTTGCGCACCGGCTTTCTCACCACGCTGCGCGAGATGGGGGCGCGGATCGAGCCGATGAACCCGCGCCAGGAAGGCGGCGAGGAGGTTGCCGATCTCGCTGTGCGCGCGGGCGAGCTTCGCGGCGTCGACGTGCCGGCCGCGCGAGCGCCCTCCATGATCGACGAATATCCGGTGATCGCGATCGCCGCGGCTTTCGCGCGCGGCGAGACGCGCCTGCGCGGTTTGAGCGAGTTGCGGGTGAAGGAAAGCGATCGTCTCGCGGCGGTCGCGGCGGGCCTTGCCACCTGCGGCGTCTCGCATGCGATCGAGGCCGATGACCTCATCATCGAGGGCGGCAAGGGCGAAGCCGCGGGCGGCGGGCACGTGCTCACCCATCTCGACCATCGCATCGCGATGAGCTTCCTCGTGATGGGCCTTGCGTCGCGCCGCCCCGTCACAGTCGACGACACCGCAATGATCGCGACGAGTTTCCCGGGCTTCATCGAGATGATGGCCGGGCTCGGGGGCGAATTCCCGGGAGCGTCGCCGAGGTGATCATCGCGATCGACGGGCCGGCCGCTTCGGGCAAAGGCACGCTCGCCAAGGCGGTCGCCGCGCGCTTGGGTCTCGGGCATCTCGATTCCGGCCTTCTCTACCGCGCCGTGGCGAGGAGCCTCATCGATCGCGGGCTTTCGCTCGAGGCCGAAGCCGAGGCCGCCAAGGCCGCCGCCGCGCTCGATCTTTCGGCGCTCGACGCCACGGCGCTGAGGGGCGCCGAAATGGGGGAAGCGGCCTCACGGGTCGCCGCCTACCCGACGGTGCGCGCCGCGCTCGTCCATCTGCAACGAGCCTTCGCGCGCCGCCCCGGCGGGGCCGTCATCGACGGGCGCGACATCGGCACGGTGATCTGTCCCGATGCGCAAGTGAAGCTTTTCGTAACGGCCTCATCCGAAGAACGCGCGCGGCGACGTTGGCGCGAGCTCGTGCTCGGCGGAGCCCCGCTCGATTATGACGCGGTGCTCGCCGACATCCGCCGCCGCGACGAGCGCGATTCGACGCGGCCAACCGCTCCGCTGCGGCAAGCGCCCGACGCCGAGCGGATCGACACCACGCATCTCGAGCCCGAGGCGGCGCTCGATGCGGCCCTGGCGATCATTGCCGAAAAACGCGGCCACCGGCGTGAGCCGGCTGCCCTCACCCCTCGAGGCCGGTGAGGCGCAAGCTGAGCGCGCGCAGCCGGGCACGCGCCGCTTCGTCATACGCTTGCGCTTGAGCGCGCGCTGGCCTCAACCGATCGAAGAACAAGCCGCCGCGCCCTTCGAGCTCTGGCGAAAGCACGAGATTCATGATGGCGTCCGCCCCCTCCTCGACCGTGCTCGACGGCGTGGTGCCGGACTGGCGAACCATGGTGGTGTTCATGTAGGTCGCGGGGTGCAGGCAGTTCACCGTGACGCCCTTGTCCGCGAGCTCCTCGTGAAGATCGATGGTGAACATGATCTGCGCGAGCTTGCTTTGCGAATAGGCGCGCGTACCGGTGTAGCCGCGCGTGATCATCACATCGGCGAAATCGATCGGCGCTTGGCCGAGCGAGGCGACGTTCACGATGCGCGAAGGCGTGCTCGCCAGAATTTTCGGCAGCAAGAGACGCGTGAGCAGGAAGCCCGCGAGGTAATTGACGGCAAGGCGCAGCTCGAAACCGTCGGCGCTCAGCTCGCGCTTTCCGGCAGGCCCGCCCGAGCCGATGCCCGCATTGTTGATGAGGATGTCGAGGCGCGCTTCGCTCGCGTCCACCGCAAGCGCGAGCTTGCGAACCTCGGCGAGCGAAGAGAGATCGGCTTCGAGGAAATCCGCGTGAGCGCGGCCTTTGGCGTTGAGCTCGGTGAGAATGCTTTCGCCGCGTTCGAGGTTGCGGCCATGCACGAGAACGCGCGCGCCTTCCGCCGCCAAGCGCTTGGCGACCACGCGGCCGACGCCGTCGGTCGATCCCGTGATCAACACGGTCTTGCCGGCGAGCTTCATGGTTCATTCCTTCGGAAAGCTCGACATGGCGATCATCGATCGAGTTTGGGGCGGCCGCAAGACGACGATGCCGGCGACGATGCCCAGGCACCGTAAGAGGCATCGTCCCGAGACCCTCCGGCTTTCCCACAACGGCACGGAATCATTCGAAGTGACGCTATATCTCAAGTATTGCCCTCAGGCGCGCCCGTTGCTATGTAGATTGCGCTCGACGGGCCGTAGCGGACGAAACCGCTGCGGCCCGATAGGCTTTGAAGCTTGCTGAGCTTGAATTGCTTGAGCTGAATTGCCTGACTTGAACCATGCTCCTGCCCGCCGGCCCGCGCCGGCCCGCTTCGCAGCGGTGATTTCGCCGAATTCGGGCTTTTGGCCCGTTTCGGCGAATGTCGGTGGAAGGGGGTCCGATCACTCGAACACGCCGGCGCCATGCCCGTTGAAGGGGCATTTTGGGAGATAGTATGTCAGTTGCTTTTGACCGCGCGTCGGGGCGCGAAGACTTTGCGGCACTGCTCGAAGAATCCTTCCAGCGGTCGAACGCGATCGAGGGGGGCGTCGTCGAAGGGATAGTCGTCGCGATCGAGAAGGACGTGGCCGTCATCGATGTCGGCCTCAAGACCGAAGGCCGCGTGCCTTTGAAGGAATTCCTCGCCCCCGGGAAGGATGGGGGGCTCAAGGTGGGCGACAAGGTCGAGGTTTATCTCGACCGCATCGAGAACGCGCTCGGCGAAGCGGTGATCTCGCGCGAGAAGGCGCGCCGCGAGGAGAGCTGGGGCAAGCTCGAGAAGGCCTTCGAGGCCAATGAGAAGGTGCAGGGCGTGATCTTCGCGTCGGTGAAGGGCGGCTACACCGTCGATCTCGACGGGGCCATGGCCTTCCTGCCGAGGAGCCAGGTCGATATCCGCCCGGTGCGCGATGTCGGCCCGCTGATGAACCAGCCGCAGCCTTTCCAGATCCTGAAGATGGATCGGCGGCGCGGCAACATCGTCGTCTCGCGCCGCACCGTGCTCGAGGAGACGCGTGCCGAGAGCCGCTCGCAAATCGTCGCCAATCTCGAGGAAGGCCAGGTCATCGAGGGCGTCGTCAAGAACGTCACCGAATATGGCGCCTTCGTCGACCTCGGCGGCATCGACGGCCTCTTGCACGTCACCGACATGGCTTGGCGGCGCGTCAATCACCCGTCCGAGGTCGTGGCGATCGGCCAGACCGTCAAGGTCAAGATCATCCGCATCAACCACGAGACGCAGCGCATCTCGCTCGGCATCAAGCAATTGCAGGGCGATCCGTGGCAGGGCGTCGAGGCGAAATATCCGATCGGCATGAAGCTGAAAGGGCGCGTCACCAACATCACCGATTACGGCGCCTTCGTCGAGTTGGAGCCGGGCATCGAGGGGCTCATTCACGTCTCCGAAATGTCCTGGACCAAGAAGAACGTGCATCCCGGCAAGATCGTCTCGACCTCGCAAGAGGTGGAGGTGGTGGTGCTCGAGATCGACTCGGTCAAGCGCCGCATCTCGCTCGGCCTCAAGCAGGCGCTGCGCAACCCTTGGGAGGAATTCCAGGAAACCCATCCGGTCGGCTCGGTCATCGAGGGCGAGGTCAAGAACAAGACCGAGTTCGGCCTGTTCATCGGCCTGCCCGGCGATGTCGACGGCATGGTGCATCTCTCCGATCTCGATTGGCACCGGCCGGGCGAGGAGGTGATCGAGGGATACAAGAAGGGCGACATGGTCAAGGCCGTGGTGCTCGACGTCGACACCGAAAAGGAGCGCGTTTCGCTCGGCATCAAGCAGCTCGAAGGCGACCCCTTCGCCGAGGCCGGCGATTTGAAGAAGGGCGCGGTCGTGACCTGCGAGATCACCGAGGTGAAGGAATCCGGTCTCGAGGTGAAGATCGTCGGCACCGACCTCACCGCCTTCATCCGCCGTGCCGAGCTTGCGCGCGAGCGCGGCGATCAGCGGCCCGAGCGCTTCGCGGCCGGCGAGAAGGTGGATGCGCGCGTCACGCAATTCGACCGCAAGGCGCGCAAGGTCTCCGTCTCCATCAAGGCGCTCGAGGTGCAGGAGGAGAAGGAAGCGATCGCCCAGTTCGGCTCGACCGATTTAGGCGCTTCGCTCGGCGACATCCTGGGGGCGGCATTGCGCCGCGCCAACGAAAAGAAGTGACCCGCGATGCGAAGGCGGCATGGCTGCATGCCGCCTCGCGCAAAATTCGACGCCTCGCGTTTCGTTCGAGCTGCGATCGCGGAGGAAGAAATGCGGCTGAATCGAGAGCCCAATCCGACGCCGCTTTTCGCAAGCCAACGTTTGGCGGCGGCTTCCTCGCTCATTTGCCTGACCTTGCGCACGCTTCGTCTTGGTGACGTGCGCGACGACGCAAAATTTGCGCGGCGCGCGGCATCGCGACTGCCCTTTGTCTACTCTCATCTTCCTTGCTCTCCCACCTCTTCGAGGATTAGATTAGCGCCATGAGCATGAGCTCCGATGCGATGGTCGAGCGCCGATATTTGCGCCGACGCGTGACCTTTTGGCGCGTGGTCGCAGGCTTGATTGCGATCATCGCGATCTTCATCGGCGCGTCGCGCCTCACAGGCATCGGCGCCGAGAATGTGGCGCATATCGCGCGCGTGCGCGTGAACGGCATCATTCTCGACGACGCCGACTTCACGCGCATGCTCGACCGCCTGGCGAAGTCGAACGCCAAGGCCGTCCTCCTCGACATCGACAGCCCAGGAGGCGGCGCCGCCGCATCGGAAGAAATTTACGAGCATTTGAGAAAGGTGGGCGAGAAGCGCCCCATCGTCGCGATCGACCGTTCGCTCGCGGCCTCCGGCGGCTACATGGTGTCGCTCGCCGCCGATCACATCCTCGCCCGCAACTCTTCGGCGGTGGGCTCGATCGGTGTGATCTTCCAGAACCCGAATGTCACGCAGCTCCTCGGCACGCTCGGCGTGAAGATGGAGATCATCAAATCAAGCCCGCTGAAGGCCTCGCCCAACCCCTTCGAGGTTACGCCGCCGGAGGCGACCGCCGCCATGAACGCGCTCGTCGTCGACACCTTCTCCTGGTTCAAGAACTTGGTGCGCGAGCGCCGCCATCTCGACCCTGACGCCCTCGCCAAAGTCACCGATGGACGCGTCTTTTCCGGCTCGCAAGCGGTGAGCCTCAAGCTAGTCGACGGCATCGGCGGGGAAGAGGAGGCGCTCGACTGGCTGAAGCGCGACAAGGGGATTGACACCGCTCTTCCGATCCGCAACTGGACTGCCGAGCATGGCGGCTGGCTGCGGCGTCTGACCGGAGAGGCCATGATGGGTGCACTCTCGGAATTGGGCTTGGCGAATGCATCGAAAATCCTCTCGGCCACGAGCGGACGGGTGCAGAGCCAGGCGGCGAGCGGGCTGCTCGCCTTATGGCAGCCCATGGGCGAATGACGGCACTTGCCGGGGGCTTCGATGATCAAGTCAGAACTTGTTGAATGCGTGATGCGAACCTATCCGGGTCTCTATCAACGCGATGCCGAGACCGCGGTCGATGCCGTGCTCGATGCGATCACGGATGCGCTTGCCAACGGCAACCGCGTCGAGATCAGGGGCTTCGGCGCCTTCTCGGCCAAGGAGCGTCGCTCGCGCGTCGGGCGCAATCCGCGCACCGGACAGCGCGTCCCGGTCGCGGCCAAGCGCGTGCCGATGTTCAAGGCGAGCAAGGAGATTCGCGAGGCGCTCAACCAGGACGGCGTGAAAGCACCGCGAGCCCGCAAAACGGCCTCGCTCTCGGCCGGCGCGATCGAGGCGGAGAGCCGGAGCAGCGACTGACCGCCGCGCATCTATTTGCATCGACATGATCAAGGGGCGCGTGCTCGAAGATAAGTTCACACGCGGCCATCATGGCTTCGGATCGAGAAGCGGGCTCTGAGCATGCGCGGCTTCGCCAAGGTGATCATTCTCGTGCCGCTCGCGCTTCTGGCGGTCGCCTTCGCGGTCGGCAACCGGGGAAATGTCAGCCTCTCTTTCGACCCGTTCTCCGATGCGCCCTACACGGTTGACGTGCCGCTCTTCGTCGTCGTTTTCGCGGCCCTCATCCTCGGCGTGCTCATCGGCGGCATTGCCACTTGGCTTGGCCAGGGCCGCCACCGCAAGGCCGCGCGCATGCATCGGCGCGATGTTGAACGGCTGAGGAGCGATCTCGACCGGATGCGGGGCACGACATCCTAGAGGCGCTGAAGCGCAATGATCGTCTTCCAAGGAAAGTGAGCCGATGTCGCTCAACCTCGAGGTCCGGAGCTATCGAGGCGGCGGCCGGCACCGTCACGCCTTCGCCCAGATCCTCTTTCCGCTTCGCGGTTCGATGCAGGTCGATATCGAGGGCACCGCCGGTGTCGTGTCGAGCAATCGCCTCGCCGTCATTCCGCAAGAGCACCTGCACGACTTCGTGCCGAGCCGCGATTGCAATCTCCTGGTGATGGAGGTCGACGGCTTCGGCGACGGCCCGCCGCTTCCCGTTCTTCGCGCCGGCGCCTCGCGATTCGTCGCGATCGAACCCTGGTTGTGGCGCTTGTTCACCCTGCTCGGCGCCGAGATCGCAAGCGACCCTCGGCACGCCGAAAAGATCGGTCCCATCGCCATGACCGGCTTGCGGCTTTTGCGCCCCATGGCCTCGACCCCGTTCGAGAAGGCTCCGGCGCTTCGCGTTCGTGAAGCCGCTGAGAGGCTCGGCGACCTTGGTGGCGCGTCTCGCGTGGCGGATGTCGCGCGCGGTGCCGGTCTCGGTCAAAGCCGGTTCCACGCCTTGTTTCGCGCAACCCATGGGAAGACACCGAAACAATTCCGTTTGGAGAAACTCCTCGATGAGGCGGTCGACCGCTTGCTCACCTCGAGCGACCCGATCTCGCAGATCGCCTATGCGCTCGGCTATGAGAATGCCTCGTCCTTCAACCGCCTGTTCAAGCAGCGTTTCGGCGTCACGCCAAGCGATTTTCGCTCGCAGGCGTCACGTGACGCTTGGCCTTGATGCGTCGTCATCGAGCGCAGGTTCGGTCAAGCCAGTCGCAGCTTTGGCTCATCACAAATATCCCTGGGCGGGATAATCTCCCGTCGTTTTCGCACGACGCCCGGAGATGACCGATGAAGCTCACCGACTTCAAGGCCCTGACCTTCGATTGCTACGGCACTTTGATCGATTGGGAGACGGGGATCTGGAACGCGCTGCAGCCTCTCGTGAGCGAAGGCCATCTGAAGATCACCCGCGAGGAAGCGCTCGATGCCTTCGGCCAGCAAGAGAAGGCTCAAGAGGAAGAGACGCCGTCTCTTCGCTACTCGACGCTGCTCGCCGTCGTCCACGCCCGGCTCGCGAAAAGTTGGGGCGCGCGCATCTATGCCGATCTCAACGACCGGTTCGGCGCCTCGGTCGCCGCTTGGCCGGCCTTTCCGGACAGCGCCGAAGCGCTTGCCTATCTCAAGCGTCACTTCAAGCTCGTCATCCTCTCGAATGTCGATCGCCAAAGCTTCGCGGCGAGCAACAAGAAGCTCGGCGTGCAATTTCGATGCCATCTACACGGCCGAGGACATCGGCTCCTACAAGCCCGACCCGCGCAATTTCACCTATCTGATCGAGCATATGGAGGCCGACCTCGGCATTCGGCGAGCGGAGATCTTGCACACCGCGCAGAGCTTGCGTCACGACCATGTGCCGGCAGAGAAGGCGCGGCTCGCCAGAGCCTGGATCGACCGACGCTCCGACAAGAAAGGCACCGGCGCGACGGGCGAGCCGGCCCGGCCGCCCCAGCTCGACTTCCATTTCAAGAGCCTCGCCGAGCTCGTCGAAGCTCATCGGAAGGAAGCTCGCCGGTAGTCGGCGAGCGAGCCGAACATGGCGCGAAGCTTCGACTTCATGGTCGTGGGCGGAGGGATTGCCGGAGCCTCGGCGGTTTGCGCGCTTTCACGTCACGGCCGTGTCGCGCTTCTCGAAAAGGAAAGCCAGGCCGGATATCACAGCACGAGCCGATCGGCGGCCGTCCTCTCTTGCGCCTACGGCCCGCGAAGCTGGCAAATACTGACCGCGGCAAGCGCAGGCTTCTATGCGGCACCGCCGGAAGGCTTCACCGATGCAGCGCTGACGAGGCCGCTCGGCGCGCTTTACCTCGCTGCTGCTCACGAGGAGGACAGTCTCAGAGACCAAGCCGCCGATCTGGCGAAGCGTGGCGTTGCCTGGGAGCTCGTTTCGGCGGAAGCCGCCGAGCTGATGGTGCCGGTCGTCCATATGGAGAAATTCACGCTCGGCCTTCATGAGCCGGGTTGCGTCGATCTCGACACCAACGCTCTGCTCCACGGCTATTTGCGTCAAGCACGCCGCAACGGTGCCGAGATATTCATCGGCACCGAGATCGAGAGCCTGGCGCGTTCTTCGCGCGTCTGGCGCGCGGCGACGCGCAACGAGACGATCGAGGCGCCCATTTTCATCAATGCGGCGGGCGCCTGGGCCGATGAGGTCGCGGCGCGCGCCGGGTTACCGCGTCGCGGCCTTAAGCCCTTGCGGCGCACGGCGATCACCTTCGCGCCGCCGGCCGAGCATGATCCTCAAAAATGGCCGATGACCTTCGACGTCGCCGAGACCTGGTATTTCAAGCCCGAAGGCCGGCACATCATGATGTCGCCTGCCGACCTCGTGCCGACGGAACCCTGCGATGCTCAACCCGACGCCTATGACATCGCGCTCGCGATCGACCGTATCGAGAGCGTCACCCGCATGAAGGTCGGCCGGCCCGCCAGCCGCTGGGCGGGCTTGCGCAGTTTCGCGCCCGACCATGAGGCCGTAATCGGCCCCGACCCCGAGGAGCCGAGCTTCATCTGGTATGCGGGTCAGGGCGGCAACGGCGTGATGGCGTCGCAAGCCGCGGGCGAGGTTTGCGCCGCGCTTGCCCTCGGCCAAGATATGCCGAGCCCGGTTGCAAGGCTTGGCTTGACAAAGGATATGATCGCACCTTCTCGCCTTGCACCACCCTGACCGGCGCACCGGCAAACAAGGGATGACCGCCATGCAGTTGGACCGATCCCATCTCGAACGCCCACGCTCCGACTTCGCCTCTGGAGCGGCTTATGCGAGAGGCCGCTTCGTTCCGATCGGAGAAGCAACCATCCCGGTCACGGATTGGGGATATCGGCGCTCCGATGTCACTTATGACGTGGTCAGTGTCTGGAACGGTGTTTTCTTCCGGCTGGAGGATCACCTCGAGCGCTTTCAAGCCTCCATGCGCGCCAAGCGCCTGGCGCCAGCCGAGACGATCGACGACGTTCGGCGGATCATCACCGAATGCGCGCGGCTTCTCGGAAGGCGCGAGGCTTATGTGGCCATGGATTGTTTGCGCGGGGTGCCCCGGCCCGGCTCACCCCGCAGGCCGTCAAGCTGCGAGAACCACCTCGTCGCTTATGCGGTGCCTTGGGTCTGGGTGATCCCCGAGGACGTTCAGGCGCGCGGCGCGCACCTCATGATCGCAAGCACGCCCAGAATCCCGGATGAGAGCGTCGACCCCAAGGTCAAGAATTTCCATTGGGGAGATTTGACGCGTGCGCTCTTCGAGGGTGAGGACAAGGGCGTGGACACCGTCGTGCTTCTCGACATTCACGGCAATCTCGCGGAGGGGCCGGGCTTCAACGTCTTCGTCGTGAAGGACAGCGTCGTCCTCTCTCCGGATCGCGGCGCTCTCGAAGGCATCACGCGCAAATCGGTCTTCGAGCTTTGCGACGACCTCGGCATCTCATACCAAATCAGGGCGATCAGCGCCGCGGAAGTTCTCGACGCCGACGAGATTTTTCTCTCGACGACCGCTGGCGGCATCATGCCGGCGGCGCGCATCAACGGGCGCATCATGGGGAATGACCGCCCCGGCCCGATTTCCATGAAGCTGCGAGAGACCTTCTGGAAGCGACGCGCCGAAGGATGGCACGCAACCCCGGTCGAGGGACTCGGTTAGAGTGAGGAGGAAGCGGCGAGTAGCGAGTAGCGAATAGCAAGGGCGAGCGTTAGAAGTGGACGAGCGAGGTCGTATTTCTACTCGCTACTCGCTACCTATTCGCTACTTGCTGCGTTTGGCGCGCTTCGTCGCCGTTGCCGAGAGCGGATCCTCAGGCCAGGGGTGCTTGGGATAGCGCCCACGCATTTGCGAGCGGACCTGCCTCCAAGAGCCGCGCCAGAAGCCTGGAAGATCGGTCGTGATCTGGATCGGCCGATGCGCCGGCGACAAGAGATGCAGCACCAAAGGCACGCGGCCGCCCGCGACGCGCGGATGTTCGCCAAGCCCGAACAGCTCCTGGACGCGTACCGAAAGCGATGCGCCCTCCTCGCCGTAGTCGATCGGCAGCCGAGAGCCCGAGGGCGCGAGGAAATGGGAGGGCGCCTCGTCCTCGAGCCGACGAGCCAGATCGAAGGGAAGAAGCGTGTCGAGCGCAGCCGCGAGATCGGGGGCGCCGATTTCGGCAAGGCCCGTCTTCCCGAGGAGAAAAGGCGCGAGCCAATGCGCGACATTCTCGGCGAGTGCCTCGTCGGAAAGATCGGGCCACGGATTTTTCCCGGTGCTCGCTTGCGCCTTGCGCAAGAACATCACGCGCCCTCGCCAACGTTGGAGCTCCTGGGTCCAAGGCAGCTTGTCGATGCCGAGCGCCGCTACGCCTTTTGCGAGCGCGAGCGCCGTCGCTTCATCGGACGCGACCGGTGCCGGCGCATCCTCGAGAAGCAGCGCGCCGAGCCGGCGCTGGCGCCGGCGGCGAAGCGCGCGCGCCGTGGCGTCGAACGCCAAATCATCGCCAAGCTCGATGTGCGAGGCGAATTCGGCTTCGATCTCGCTTCGCTCGATCGATGCGGCGAGCAGAATACGCGCGGCGGCGGCACGCCCGGCGATCTCGGCGACGGCGAGAAAGGGTGCTCGCGCCATCGGATCGGCCGGGTCGAGCGTCGCCGCACGGCCGTTGGCGAGAAGATACTCGCCGTTGCGGCCGCGCGCCTTGGCGAGGCGTTCCGGATAGGCAAGCGCGAGCAGAAGGCCCGGTGATGGCCGCTCGCCAAGCGCGTCTTGCTTTGCGGCTTTCGCCGTCTTCGCCCATCGGGCGGCCAGCGAACGCAGGGAACGCGCCCGCTCCGTGCGATCACGCGCGAAATGCTCGAGACGCTCGGCGAGATCCGTCGAGGTGCCGCCGAGCCCGCGCTCCACGACGACGGCCGCAATCTGAGCGCCGAGGTCCGCCGCCCCAAGGCGCGCCGCCTCGAGCACCATGCGTGCGAGACGCGGCGGCAGTGGCAAGGCGCGGATGGCGCGCCCGCGATCGGTGAGGCGTTGCTCGGCATCGAGCGCCCCAAGATCGGCGAGGAGCTTTCGCGCCTCCGCGAGTGCAGCGCGCGGGGGCGGATCGAGGAATTGGAGCCGCGTCGGATCGGCGACGCCCCAGGCGGCGCAATCGAGAAGCAGACTCGAGAGATCGGCGTTGAGGATTTCGGGCGGCGCGAAGGCTGGAAGCGAGGCCGTCGCGGCGTCCTCCCACAGCCGGTAGCAAACTCCGGGGCTGATCCTGCCGGCGCGCCCGCGTCGCTGATCGGCCGAAGCGCGCGAGACCCGCACCGTCTCGAGCCGGGTGATGCCGACATCGGGCTCGTACACCGGAATGCGGGCGAGGCCGCAATCGATCACGACGCGGATATCGGCGAGCGTGAGGCTCGTCTCGGCGATCGAGGTCGCGAGCACGAGCTTGCGCCGGCCCGATGGGGCGGCCGCGACGGCACGATCCTGCCTTTCGGGTTCGAGCCCGCCGTGCAGCGGCAGGATGTCCAGGCCTTGCCCCTCGCGCCCGAGGCGCTCCTCCAGGAGCGCTTGCGTGCGCGCGATCTCTCCCTGGCCCGGGAGGAAGACGAGGATGCCGCCTTGCTCTTGCGCGAGCGCGCGGCGGCAAATTCGCGCCACGGCCTCCTCGACGCGCTCGCCTGGCGGACGCCCGACATGGCGCGTCTCGACCGGGAAAGCCCGGCCTTCGCTCGCCAGCACCGGCGCGTCGCCGAGAAGCGTCGCGACGCGCGCTCCATCGAGCGTCGCGGACATGACGATGAGGCGCAAATCCTCGCGCAGCCCCGCCTGCGCGTCGAGCGCGAGCGCAAGACCGAAATCCGCATCGAGCGAGCGTTCATGGAATTCATCGAAGATCACCGCAGCGACGTCGGCGAGCGACGGATCCTCGAGAATGAGGCGGGTGAACACGCCCTCGGTCACAACCTCGAGGCGGGTATTGCGCGAGAGGCGCGAACCGAGCCGCATGCGAAGCCCGACCGTCCCGCCAACCTCTTCGCGTAGGCTTGACGCCATGCGGCTTGCGGCGGCGCGCGCCGCGAGCCGGCGCGGCTCGAGGAGAAGAATGCGGCGGTCCTTCGCCCAAGGCTCTGCGAGAAGCGCCAAGGGCACGACCGTCGTCTTCCCCGCTCCGGTCGGCGCCACGATCACGGCGTTGGAGCGCTCACGCAACGCCGCCAGGATTTCAGGCAGGCGCTCCTCGATCGGGAGCGGCGTATCCTCGTTCGCCCGAATGGCTATCGGGTCCAGGGGCGCGCCGGGCCGCGGCTTTGCTTGTCCATCATTTCCGCCCTTTTCCTCGAAAGCGGGAATCCAGGCTTGCGACGGGGGCGAAAAGTGCCGGTCCCCGCCTCCCCGGGGACGAGCGCGGGCAAACGCCAAGCGCGTGTTGCGTAAGCTTCACAGCATCCAGACTTCGTGCATCTTGTAGTAATCGGCCGGATGGGCGCGGAAGTTCTGCACCTTCTCCGCCACCACGGTCATCTTGTCGTGCCAATAGGGCTGCACCATGATGCAAGCGTCCTGGAGGATCTTCTCGCAGGTCGCGGTGGGCACGGCGCGCTTCTTCGGATCGACGAGCGCCATCGCCTGGTCGAGCGCCTTGTCGAATGCAGGATCGGAGAAGCCGGATTCGTTCCAGGCCGCGCCCGAACGATAGGCGAGATCGAGCGTCATGACGCCGAGCGGGCGATGCGCCCAGTAGGTCATGCCGAAGGGCACCTTGGTCCAGATCGGCCAGAACTGAGCGGCCGGAATGACGTTGAGCTTCAGCCTGATCCCGGCCTCCGCGAGGTTCTGCTGGAGCACTTGCGCCGTGTCCTGCTCCCAGACGCCTTGCGTATTGCCGAGCGTGAGCTCGAGGTCGATGCCGTCCTTGTAGCCGGCCTCGGCGAGAAGGCGCTTCGCCTCCGCCAAATCGCGCTTGAGCGGGGGCAGCTTCGCGTATTCGGGCTGGAAGGGAGCCACATGATGGTTCTCGGCGACGACGCCGATGCCGCGCACGGCGATGTCGAGCATTTTCTGGTTGTCTGCGGCGAGCACCACGGCCTTGCGGACGCGAATGTCGTCGAAAGGCTTCTCGGCGGGCTTCATGCGAATGCAGAGCGTGTTGGCGGCCGGGCCGCGCAAGAGCTTGACGTTGGGCAGCTTGCTCACGAGGTCGAGCTCGGAGACACCGATGCGGTAGAGGACATCCACCTGGCCGGCGACGAGCGCAGCGAGCTGCGCCTGATAATCGCTGCCGATATTGATGTATTCGATGGCGTCGAGATAGGCGGGCTTGCCCCAATAACCCTCGCGGCGCTTGAAATTGCAATGCTGCGCGACGGCGTAGCTCGTGAGCTCGAAGGGTCCCGTGCCGATCGGTATCTTCGGCCAGTTGCCGCCGTCTTCCTCGAACCGGTGGTGCAGCATCGGCGCGTTATAGGCGTAAAGCGATTCCGGCACGGTGAGCAGCGGGGCCGAGAGATGCACGGTGAATTCGAGCGGGCTGTGCTTCTCGAAACCGGTCATCGTCTTGAAGGTCGTCTTCATGCTCGACTTCGATTGCGGCGAGGTCCAGCGCTTGAAGTTGAACTCGACGTCATCGGTGGTGAAGTCGTCGCCATTCGACCATTTGACGCCAGGCCGAAGCTTGAAGCGCCAGGCGGTCAGATCCTCATTCGGCTGCCAGCTCTCGGCGAGGAACGGCTTGGTCACATTGTCCGCGTCCACCTCGACGAGATATTCGAGCGAATTGCGGAACATGTCCGAGGCCTCGATCCAGGTGATGATTGCCGGATCGGTGATCTCCTGGACGACGGTCGCGAAGCGCAGGGTGCCGCCGGATTTCGGCGTGGCTTGCGCCAAGGCCGGCGAGACGAGCGAAAGGCCATCGAGTCCCACCGTCGAGGCGAGGAAAGCCTTGGCGCTCGGCACGGCGACGCCGAGGAGCGCGACGGTGCGCAGGAATTCGCGCTTTGAGATCGCGCCCTTCGCCACATCGGCGCAAAGCTCCGGCACGGCGGAATGGAGCTTGCCGCCATTGTTGTTTCTCAATCCGAACATGCCTTCTCCTTGGGGACTGGTCCGCAAACGCGAGGCTGATCGGGCTTTTTTCAGCCGATCATCGTCTTTCGCAACACGTCCTCGGCGAGCTCATATCCCATGCCGGGACGGTCGGGCAGGAGAATATACCCGTCCTTCCCGACGTCCAGCGGCGTGGCGAGCACATAGTCGCGGCGGTCGAGACCCCATTCGGGCGGATCGTAGGGAAACTCGAGAAAAGGAGCGTCCGCCATGCCGGCAACGAGCTGGGCATTCGCCATCACGCCCATTCCGTTGGTCCAAGTGTGCGGCGTGAACACGAGATTGTGATCGGCGGCCATGTGGCCGACCCGGCGCAAACCCGTGATTCCGCCGACAAGCGCGACATCGGGCTGCAGCACATCGAGCGCGCCTTCAATGATCAGATCGCGGAACTCGTAAAGCTCGCGCGTCATCTCGCCGCCGGCGATGCGGATGTCCGTCATGCCGCGCAAGCGCCGCATGCCCTCGCGGTCACCGCGATGCAGCGGCTCCTCCATCCAGTAGACGCCAAGCTTCTCGAGCTCGCGCGCCAAGGTCACCGCGTCCTTGAGCGACCAGGGCGGGTAAGTGTCCTGCGGCAAGCGCCATCCCTGATTGCAATCGACCATCAGCTCGAGCCGCGTGCCGACGCGTTGCCGCACGGCCTCGAGCGCCTTGATGTCCTTGCGCCAATCGCCACGATGAAAGCGAATCTTGAGCGCACCGAAGCCGCGCGCGAGATAGGCCTCGGCCGCATCGGCGAGCTTCGCTGGCTCGCGCAGCGTGCCGGAAGACGCATAGGCGCGCACGCGGTCGGAGAGGCCGCCGAGCAATTTCCAGCAAGGCTGACCGGTGATCTTGCCGGCGAGATCCCAGAGCGCGAGATCCAGCGGCCAGCACCGCCCGTAATGGAAGCTGATGTTGTTGAGCACGCGCCAGTGCCGCTCGATCGCGAGCGCATCCTGGCCGATGAACAAATGCTCGTGGCCCGCAAAGCCGAGCATCAGATCGCCCGACCCCACGCCGGTCAATCCGGCGTCGGTGTGCACGCGCACGATGGTCGCGTCCCAATGATGGCGGGGCTTGGTGTCCCAACTCGCATGAAAGGGCGGATCGAAGGCGAGGCGATGCTGCGTGATCTCGATCGCGGCGATCGTGACTTTCGGGACGGAAGCCTCAGTCATCGTCCATTCCTCGCAGCGTGATGCGCGCACTCGATGCGCGCATCAACGCCTTTGCTTTTCACGGCCATGGCGGGTCGGAAAGATCATGACTGCCCGAGCACGCGCTCGGCGAGGAGCAAGAGATCGGCATCGCTTGCCTCGCGCGCGTTCGTCGCCCGCATCGAGGCGTTCTCGGGACGCGCCATTTGCTGGGCGAGACGTTCCGGCGAGATGCCGGCAAATTCTTCCGCCACCGCGATCTTGAGGCCGCAAGCGCGCAACAGCCGCTCATAAGCCTCGGCAAAGGCCGGCGCCGAAGCTTTCGCTCCCATCGCCGCGGCGCAGGCGGCGTAGCGCCCGTCATCGCCTTCGATGTTCCAGGGAAGTGCGGCCAGCAAGGCGACGCCGACGGCGCGGCCATGATGGACCTTGCGCAGCGAACCCATGGCGTGGCCGATGTTGTGGGCGATGCCGGTGCTGCCGTTGTCGATGGCGATGCCGGCGAGCATGGCCGCGCGCTGCATCCCCTCGCGTGCGGCGATATCCTTCGGATGCGACACGGCACGCTCGAGATGGCGAGCGGCGAGCCCGATCGCTGCATGGGCGTAGAGATTGTTCGCCGCGTTCGCATTGCGGTTGGTCGCGGCCTCGACGGCGTGCACGAGCGCGTCGACCCCCGTTCCGGCCGTGAGCGCCTGCGGGAGCGCGATCGTAAGCTCCGGATCGAGAACCACCTCGGCGGCCCGCATCGCATTGCCCCAGAGCCAGGTCTTGGCGCCGTCGGCGCGCGTCAAGATCGAGGTGCGCGTCGTCTCCGAGCCCGTGCCGGAGGTCGTGGGGACGCAGATCACGGGCAGGCGCTCTCGGGGAAAATCGCGCTTGCCCAATTCATACTCGATCGCGGAGCCGCTTTCGCCCGCGATGGCGGCGACGGCCTTGCCGAGGTCGAGCGCCGAGCCGCCGCCGAGCGCGACGATGACGCGTGCCCCGCTCTCGCGCGCCAAGCTCGCGGCCGCATCCGTTTGCGCAATGGTGGGATCGCCGTAAAACGCCGAGAAGACCTCGACGGCGCCCAGGGTTTTTCCGAGCACGGCCCGGATCTCGTCAATCATGCCGGTCGCCTCGAGGCCCGGATCGGCGACGAGAAGCGCCTTGCCCTTGGGACCCGCGAGCAAGGCCGCAAGCTCTCCGAGCGCCTCGCGACTGCCTTGCCCCGCTACGATATGCGGCACCGGCGCGAGTTCGTAGCGGCTCATGAGTTGCCCTCTGCCGTTGAATGGAGCGCGGGATGTCTCGCACAGGACAAGGCTCGTCTCAAGACACCAAAAAGACAGTGCGCCGCGTTATCCAAGCCTCTCCGATGCCGGAACCTGATCCCCCATTCAACCACGGAGCGGAAGAGTGTCTGCCGAACGGCGAATATTCACTCCCGCAAGCGGCCGTCATATCGGAGGACGTATGCGGACGTCACGTTAGGGCCAGAAGCAGTCCTGCCGGGGCCCATCGTCAATGAGTTGCATGACCGGCGAGACCCACGCCGAGTACTTCTGGGGACGCGGCTGGAGGCACAATCATATACGCCGACAGCATCCTAGTGGGCCGGGGTCATTCCCGCTGAAGCTGACGGTTGCTGTGTGGTGACTGTTAGGGTCATCAACGTCGATTTGGCGACCTCGTACTCGGGTGGTAGAGGCACCCTTAGTGCTCAACCCGGTACAGGCGCCATCGCTCCGGCAGGCCTTTGAGTTGGTGAATGCCGCGATCCTTAAAGCGGATTCCAGACTGCGACATCAGATCCTTGACCGCGCTCGAGACAAGGACTTCACCGGCACGCGCTTTAGCGGCGACGCGAGCGCCGATGTGAAACGCGAGACCGAACACCTCGGCTCCGCTCGCCTTGTATTCGCCCGCGTGCAGCCCCACCCTGATCTCTAGCCCCAGCGTGCGCACCGCCTCGCGGATCGCGCTCGCGCAACGAACCCCGGCAGCCGGCGTGCCGAACGTCGCTAGCAGTCCGTCCCCCGTCGTCACGACTTCTTTTCCGCGCAAAGCCTTCAGCTCTCTACGGACGGCGGCGTAATAATGAACCATCACCTGTGTCCAACGCGAATCGCCCAGCCGTGCGGCCTTTTCGGTAGATCTTACGATATCAACAAAGAGGATCGTGGCGAGCGCTTGTTCGAGCTCGACGCCACTGTCGGCGGTTCGACGCCGGATCGCAATTTTTCCAACCAATAGTTCATAGCGATGGTTGCGTCGCCGCGCGATTGCGGTTTTTGCATAGACTTCGGCACGCTGCACCGTGCCGCAACGAATCGTTTTGGCCCTCGGTGGAAACGTCCAGTAAACCCGTCGCCCATCTCCGACGCCACGGACCTCCACGGCGCCCCACTTCAGGAAAACCGTCGAGCCAACCCGTCGAACGCACCATGCCTTTGACGTGTATCCGGAGACGTTCGATTGATGGACTCCGATGCGAAGGAACTTGGGCATGAACGTGCGGCCGATCGGACCGTTTGGGCCTACCTAGGGGTAAAGCGTAGTCATACATTTCGGCGCTGGCAACAGTGCCAACTCGCACGAGAGTGCTATCGAGCAGGCCTCCGTCGAGAACGAATATGTCTTTGCTTTGCGGGTCATCCAAAACGCCGGGCCGCGATGTCTGCGGCGGACGAAGGCCACCCTGGTCTACCGGTCGAACCGGCAATCTGCGGGCCGTAGAGCTCCTACTTGGCCATACCAAAATGGAAAGCGCCGTCAGATACCTCGATATTGAGGTAGAGGATGCCCTCGCTATAGGGGGAACAGGTTGGCGTCTGAAATACCTGGGCAGAGCGGACATGCTCTGCCCGCCTATTCAGGTCGGAGTTGGACCAAAACCGGAAGTCGCGGGTGCGGGTAACTCCAAATAAAAAGCCGCCGAAGGCGGCTCTTCAAATTCAGCCCTGTTGATCGCAGATCAATCGGCCATCAAGATTCATACAAGACATTTGCACTCTATTTCTTCACATTGATAACGAATTCATTCCAATAGTCTGCGCCCGCCGCAAGCGGCGTTAAACGTACGCCCCCCAGGAACTTTCCGTCCCCCTTGGCACCTTCAAATCTTCCCGTACCGCCGACCACAATGGCTGGTGCCGCGGGAAAAACGGTTGTTATACCCTCGGGTTTCGCCGTTCCGTCTACTTTGATCCAAAGAGTGGAGTCCTTGGAGGGAGTCACGCTGAAGTATCCCGAAACCGTACCGGCACCCTTGACGTAATCGGCTGTGGACGTGAGGTTTCCCGGCCCGACCGATCCATCAGAAAACGAAGCGAGACCGGTAAAGTGGCCCACATATAGCGCATGCCCATCGACATCGCCCACCTCCTGGGATTGGATGGAGGTTGCGTGCAAGAACATGCGGAATTTCACCACTTCATCCGCTCTCGCGATGTTGCTGGCACAAAGTCCGATCACGCCAACGGCCATCATTGTAAGAACGCTCCGGCGGCTCATGATTTTACTCCTCCCGTGTTGATCCGACATTCCCCAGATAATCGGCTCATCCAGCTGAGGACAACAATCTACCACAATTGGGGGAGCGCCGCGGTCTTATGCGTCACAGCGTATGTGCGTGTTCGACTTCCGACTTGGGTCATTCGCGTCGGTTGGCCGATTCCCGAGAAAAGTCCGCTTTACGCTCACCTGCGGAAGGACGAGCAACGGGCTGTCGCTGCAGCTCTGGGCCACAAGGCGACATCGCCGGATCAAGTAGTCCAAACAAAAAAGCCGCCCGAAGGCGACTTCGTCGTTCAATCGAGCTCTGACAATGGCTGGCCTGGGCGCGCTCCGTTTCCCGCGTGGCTTCCCTGGGCATTCGCGGACATGTTCGGCCTTGATTTTTGCGGCTCGAACGCGATCGCCCCAGACAACGCACAGGATTTTGTGCTATCCCGCCCCATTCGGCGGGGGCTGTTGCCGACCGCCCATCTAATTCAGCTCACTGTCATCGGTCGAACATTCGATGCGCCGAGTCCGGCCTGACCCCGTCCGCTGCGTACCAAATCCGTTGCGCGCCAAATCAGGCGCGCCCAATATCCTGTTCATCGTGCAAGAGGACACCGGCTTCGGCCAGCTTGGTTGCTATGGCGCACCGATCAAGACGCCGGATCTCGCGTCAGCTGGCGGTCCGATCTCGGAGCCGTTAAGAGCCTGACCCAATAGTCTCCGGCGTCCCGGATGCCGTCGACCAGGTGCTTACATGTAGTCTCAGAGGGGCGGACAGCGCGCCTACAGGGGTCGCCTCGGGAAGGTGACCAAAGTGAGGAGAAGGCCGATGGGCTACGTCGACCGCCGTTCCCGCCTCGCCGTTCTCGCTTTCGGCTTCTCCCTCTCGGCTTCAATTCCTGCGGCCACTTTTTCGACGAGCCTGCCTGCTCCGCCTTCCGTTGAGTTTGGCGAGCTCTATCGCGATGTCGAGATGGCCGGCTTGTTCTCTGATCAAAAGACCTTCGCAGACGCGATTCCCCATGAGCCGCCGTCCCAGATCGTGGCGGACTACGAGAGGCAGAAACAATTGCCGAATTTCGACCTGAAAGCCTTCGTCGCCCTCCACTTTGCGACGCCGAGGGAACATTTCGAGGTCTACGAGCGACGCCCAAATCGAAGCGTTAGCGACTACGTCAACGACATGTGGCAGGTTTTGCGGCGCGAACCCGACGAGATCGAGCCCTATTCGTCGCTGCTACCCCTGGGACGGCCTTACATCGTCCCGGGAGGACGGTTCCGCGAAATCTACTATTGGGACAGTTATTTCACCATGCTGGGCCTCGAGCAGGACGGTCGGCATGACCTCGCGCGAGACATGCTCGCGAACATGGCGTCGCTTGTCGACCGGTATGGGCACGTGCCAAATGGCAACCGCAGTTACTACTTGAGCCGCTCCCAGCCGCCGTTCTTTTCTTGCATGGTCGAACTTATCGCCGCCCGTGATGGGGACAAGGTCTTTGTCGACTATCTCCCGGAGCTGCAGGCCGAATACGACTATTGGATGGAAGGCGCGGAGAAACTCCTCCCGGGCTCGGCGCACAGGCATGCGCTCCGCCTCCCGGATGGCGCTTTACTCAATCGGTATTGGGATGATCGGGCCACGCCTCGTGACGAATCCTATCGAGAGGACATCGAGACCGCGCACCGGGCGAATCGACCGGCCGCGGAAGTCTATGAAGATTTGCGCGCCGGCGCCGAATCCGGATGGGACTTCAGTTCCCGCTGGCTTGGCGACGGCAAGGACCTCTCGACCATTCGAACAACCGCGATCGCCCCGGTCGATCTCAATACGCTGATGATGCATCTCGAAGAGACGCTGGCGAAGGCCTACCGGTCGAAAGGCGATCCCGAAGAGACTCAACGCTATCGTGCGATCGCCGATACCCGCCGAGCCGCGATAGAACGCTTAATGTGGAATGCGCAGGCCGGATTATTCGTCGATTATCTTTGGCAGGACGGCCGTCAAAGCGACGTCCTGTCGGCGGCGGCGGTGGTCCCGCTGTATTTCGGAGTTACGACGCCAGACCAGGCCCACGCAATGGCCGCTGCTCTGCGACAGAGGCTCCTCGAACCCGGCGGTCTCGGGACGACTCTTATTGACAATGGTCAGCAATGGGACCGGCCCAATGGCTGGGCGCCTATACAGTACCTAGCGATCGAAGGTTTGAGCAGAAATGGAGAGCGTGACCTCGCCTACGAAATTGCGGATCGGTGGCTCCGCAAGAATATACAAGGCTACTCCCACTCGGGAGTGCTGGTAGAAAAGTTACGATGTCGAGCAGGGGCCGGAGCAGCGTGGTAGCGGAGGCGGGGGCGGAGGCGAATACGAATTGCAACTTGGATTTGGCTGGACCAATGGCGTGCTGGCAAAGCTCATGGCCGAATTTCCCGAGCTCACCGCCCGCGCGGAGAACCGAAACCCATAGGATCGCCAAGTGTTCGAGCGCGCGCTTTTTTAACGATCCGTGCACGCCACATTTCCAGCGATGGTCTGAATGACGGCGGACCGACGCAACATTGGAATAGCCCAAGCGGCCAAACATTGGAGCCGCAGTGGAAAAGGGAAAGCCGATCGATGTGGGCGCAAATTGGGACGCTGATCATCGCCACGAGCCTGATCCAGCTCGCCAACGGCTTCTTCGGCACCTTTATCTCCCTGCGTGTGGCGATCGAGGACTTCGGGCCGACCATGTCCGGTCTCGTCCTCAGCAGCTATTTCGCCGGCTTTACGCTGGGCGCGTTTCGCTCCGACCGGATCATCGAGCGAGTGGGTCATATCCGCGCCTATGCCGCGTTCGCAGGGCTGGTCGTCGTCGCGACCACCCTCATGCCGTTGTTTGTCGGACCCATAGCTTGGCTGTTCCTGCGCGCGGTCATCGGCTTTGGTTGCGCGGGCCTCTTTATCGCCACTGAAAGCTGGCTCAACGCTAAGGCTGAGCCGGCGCAGCGCGGGCGGGTGTTCTCGACCTACATGTTCGGCACATTCATCGCTCTCGCGTTGGGACAATTCCTGATCGGCCGGGCCAAGATTGAAGCCGCGACCCCGTTCAATGCGATCGCCGCGCTATTTGCTGCGGCGCTGGTCATGGTGAGCACGACGCGCGCAGAACCGCCTCGCGGGACCGTGTCAGCGACTCTGCATTTCGGCCAGCTCACCCGTGCTGCGCCAGTCGCCGTGGTCGGCTGCCTGGTGGCCGGGCTCGTGAGCGCCGCCTTCTACGCCCTCGTCCCGGCGTGGATGCAGGACGAAGGCATTGCGCTCGACACGATCGCGATCTTCATGCTCGTGGCGGTTCTCGGTGGGCTCGTGTTCCAAGTTCCGATAGGCCAGCTTTCCGATCGCCTTGATCGACTGATCGTGCTGGCCGCGCTCAGCCTTGGTTTTGCCGGCGCCGGGATCGCGTTAGTCAATTTGCCACATTCCCGGCTAGTCGTCTTCCCCGTCGCGGCGCTGCTCGGCGGCTTCATGTCGACCCTATATCCGGTTTGCGTCGCGAACGCGCACGACAGCATGCCTTCCGATCGGGTTATAGCTGTGAGCGGGCGGCTCATCCTGGTTAGTGGGCTCGGCTCCATCATTGGCCCTCTGATCGGCACAAGCGTCATGGCTCGTTTCAGTATCGATGGCCTATTTTACTTTATGGCCGCCGCGACTCTGCTCTTAGCTCTGGTTGCGGCGGCGCGTCGCCTGTCGGGCGCGCCGGCGATACACCAAGGGCGAACCTTCGAGATTCTTGCGCCGCAGGCGACCCCGCTCGCGCACGATTTGGTTGGCCCCGCCCAAGAGTATTCGTCGCCGCACTCATAGACGGCCGCGGCGTCGGCGGGCGGGAAGGGCCACGTCTATCGAAGGGGATAACTTCCCCTATGGGTGCCAATACGGTCCGCCCTCGCCCACGCCCGGCCCTTAGTTCGTTTTCAAGCCGAAGCGGAGATGGGCAGGTATCCAAGGTCGGCTAGATCGATGATTCAAGCTCCAAAACTGGGAGCTTCGGATCATGCGCTTCGAACCCACCGGCCATAAGTGAGTTGCCACCGGGCGAAGTGGCGCGACCTGCCGAGAAGCTTCGGCCCGTATCCTACCCCCTACAATCGCTTCGTCCGCTGGCGGCGGGCTGGTGTCTCGAGCCGGATCATGAACGCTGGCCACGATGCATGACGCATCCGTTCAGATGATCGACACGTCTATCGTCCGAGTGCACCAGCACGGCCTTGCATCGCTCGGAACAGAAGACAAGCAATGGGCCGGTCCGAGGCGGCTTGACCAGCAAGATTTATGCGGTCGTCGATAACAAAGGTTTGCCACTTCGACTTGCGCTAACCGCCGGTGAGGCGCATGACAACCGGCTCGCGGGCAAGCTACATTACGACGCGGCCAACTACCTCGCATTCGTCCAGCTTGCATCAACAAGGCTGTGGCTGGAGCATTAAATTAGTAGACGGCCTAAGTGCGATCCGGACTATAGCCATACGCTGACATACGCGAACTCAATCATCGAGCAGCTTCATCGTCTCCTCGCCGACGACGAGCCCGTCTCGACGCGCGGCTTCGCGCAATAGGAGCCGGCGAGCACCCGGAAGGCGCGCGCCGTCTTGCGCTTCGATCTGGGCGCACAGCGCCGCCATGCGCTCGCCGAAACGCGCGTGGCCGAAGCCCGCCGGATCGATGGCGATGATGAGCTGTCCGGTTTCCGGCGGCGGCCCCTTGCCGTCGAAGAAGGTCGAGGCCTCGAAGGCGAGATTGGCGCCGACGAGGCAGGCCGCGAGCACCTCGACCATGAAGGCGAGCGCGGCGCCCTTGGCGTCCGCCATGGGTACCATGGTGCCGCCGAGCGCGGCGTCGGGATCGGTCGTCTCGCGGCCTTGCGCGTCGAGCGCCCAGCCTTTCGGGATCGGCTCGCCCCTGCGCTTTGCCGCGATGATGTTGCCGCGCGCCACTTTCGACACCGAAAGATCGACCACCGCCGGCGAGCGGCCGGCAAGCGGCGCCGCGAAAGCGATCGGGTTCGTGCCGAAAGCGGGCTCGGACCCGCCCCAAGGCGCGATCGCGCTCGGCGTATTGGCGAAGACGAGCGCGACGAAGCCGTGCTCGGCGAGGCGCTCGGCGTGGTGGCCTGCAACGCCGCAATGATTCGAGCGGCGGATCGGCGCCGCGCCGATGCCTTCGCGGCGTGCGATCGCCGGAAGCTCGTGGATGGCAAGATCGATCGCCGGATAGGCAAAGCCCTGCGCCGCGTCGACCGCGAGGACAGCCGGACGCGGCCGGCTCGATTGCGGCACGGCGCGGCCGTCGACCTTGCCGCTGCGCACCATGTCGAGATAGCTCGCAAGACGCGTGAGCCCATGGCCTTGAAGGCCATCGGCCTCGGCGGCCACGAGCGCGCGCGCCACCGAGCGCGCATTCGCGCCCGAGGCTCCGGCGCGCGTGAAGGCCTTGGTGACGCGTGCCTCGAGCTCCGTGAGCGAAAGGGTGCGCTTGCTCATCCTCTTCCCTTCAGCTCCACCGCGTAGCGAAGACGGATTTCCGGCCCATAGGCCTCGTTGACGAATTCCTCGACGAAACGCCCGCCATTCTTCTCGATCACGCGGCGAGAGGCTTCGTTCCCCGGATCGGTCGTGATCTCGACGCGCTTGAGCCCGACGGCCTCGGCGCGCTCCAGCGCGACGCGCAACGCCTCGGTCGCATAGCCGCGCCCGCGCTTCCAGGGCACGATGGCGTAACCGACATGGCCGAGCACGTGAGGGGGCAGCGCGTCCGTGCCTTCCTGCCAGCGCAGCCCGATAGTGCCGCAGAATTCCCCGTCCCAAAGCCAAAGCCTGATGAAGGGAATCCTTGGCCGCGTGCTCCCGTCAGGCAGGGTGATCACTCCACCTTGCGCGACGAGCGAGGCGAGGAAGGCCGAGGGGTCGCGTCGGAGCGCCGCGAGCTGCTCGGCGCTCACATCGCGCGTATTGTCCGGCGACCAGCCCTTCTCCAAGGCTTGCGCATAAGAGGAGAGCCACTCGGCACGCGGCGTATCGAGCCTCAGCCGGCCGCCGTTCATCTGCGGCCAGCCGCCCGATCAGGCGCTCCGATAGAGCTTCGTCATCGAGAATTCCCGATGCCCGAGCGCCTCGGCGGCGGTGAGCCTTCCGTTCGCGGTGCGCACGATCATCGAGATCAGCTCGTCGCCCGCCTCGGGAATTGTCAGGGTGCGCTTCAAGACGCCCGAGACATCGAGGTCGATATGCTCGGGCATGGTGCGCACCGTCTTCGGATTGCCCGAGATCTTGATCACCGGGAGGATCGGATTGCCGATGATGTTGCCCTGGCCCGTCGGGAAGGTGTGCACCACGAAGCCGCCGGCCGCCATCAAGGTCACGCATTCGGCCGCGGCCGAGGACGTGTCCATGTAATAAAGGCCAGGCCCCTTGGACGGTGCCTCGGCGGGCTCGAGGATCTCGATGAATTTGCACTCGCGCCCGATCTTCTCGAGATTGCCGAGCGCCTTCTCTTCGATCGTGGTGAGGCCGCCGGCGATATTACCCTTGGTGGGCTGGCTGTCCGAGAGATCATCGGTCTTGTGCGCCTCGATCACCTCGTCCTGATAGGCTTTCCACATCTTGTACCAGCGCTTGCCGAGTTCCTTGGTGGCAGCGCGCGCCTGGCACAAATGCTCGCCGCCGGTGATCTCGGAAGTTTCGCCGAAGACGCCATGAATGCCGCGCGGGATCAGCTTGTCGTACATATTGCCGACCGTCGGACAGGAGGAGAGGCCCGTCGTCGTGTCGCTTTCCCCGCATTTGGTCGAGACCCAGAGATCGGAGATCGGGCATTTCTCGCGCGTGAGCTCGCTTGCCCACTGCACATATTCTTTCGCCACATAGCTCGCTCGCGCGATCGTCGAGATATCGCCATGCGTCTCGATGCCGAAGCCAACGACAGGCTTGCCGGTCACCGCGATGCCGTCGACGACGCGCTTCGTCCAGCCCTCCTCGATGCCGATGACGATGACGGCCGCCACATTGGGGTTTGATCCGGTGCCGATGAGGGTGCGGAAATGCACCTCGAGATCCTCGCCGAATTGCAGCCGCCCGTAAGCGTGCGGGATGGCCAGCGTCCCCTTGATGTTGTTGGCGACCGCCTCGCAAGCCGCGTTCGACAGATCGTCGAGCGGCAGGAGAAGCACATGGTTGCGCACGCCGACGCGATCATTCTCGCGCCGGTAGCCCATGAACCAATCGAGCTTGCTGGCGGAAGGGCGCCTCGCGACCGGGGTCTTGAAGGCGGGCGCCTCGATCTTTCGGCCTTTGACCGGCGCGAGCTTGCGATGCACCCTGGTGAAGTCGGCGACAATGCTCATCTTCTTCTCCTCACCAACGCTTGGTTTTCACGTTATGGACGTGCACATGCTCGCCCTTCTTGATGGGCGCAACGGCCTTGCCGATGTCCTGGCCGTATTTCCAGATGGTGTCGCCCGTCTTGATGTCCCGCAGAGCCACCTTATGGCCGATCGGGATGTCCTGCTGGGCACGTATGCGAAAATCGGAATTGTCGTGCGTGACGACACCGAGCATATCGGTGCCGGCTTTCAAACCTTCGACAACGACCACGGCGACCGTGTCCTTATGGTCATGCGCGAGGCAATGGGGGGAGCTCATGGAGATGTTCCTCGAGATATTCAGGAAGGCTCGTTTCGGGAAGGCGCGTTTCGGGAAGGCTCGATTTAGGGAGATTCGAACGCACCGCGCATATGCGGCGCTTGCCGAAAGCGCGGGGGCGTGACCCACCAGCACCGACCCGAAAGGATCGGCGAAGTCTTGTATAAGATATAAGAGTGCTAGGATGTCAATGATGACACGCCGGCCGAAGGACGCTCGTAGCGCCGAGGGCCCGCCGCTCGGCCCGCGGCCGCTTTATGCACAGACGCGCGACGCTTTTGTGAAGCGCCTCGTCGACGGCATCTGGGCGCCGGGCCAGGCGCTGCCGAGCGAAACCGAGCTCGCCGCCGAGCTTCGCGTCAGCCAGGGCACGGTGCGCAAGGCGCTCGATTCCATGGTGACCGAGAAGCTCGTCGTCCGCCACCAGGGACGCGGCACCTTCGTCGCCGTGCATGACGAGGCCCGCATCCTCTTCCAATTCTTCAAGCTCGCGCCGGACGGGGCTGGCGAAGTGGCCTTTCCCGAAAGCCGGGTCATCGAGGTGACATCGGGGCGGGCGAGCGAAGACGAGCGCGAGCGGCTCGAGCTCCGGGCTGCCTCGCGCGTGATCCGCATCGCCCGGCTGCGCGCGCTTGCCGGAAAACCGGTGATCGCCGAGCGGATCACGCTGCCGGCGCGGCTCTTTCCGCGGCTCGAGCAAGGAGAGATCCCCAACAACCTCTACGGGCTTTACGCCACGCGCTACGGCATCGCCATCGCGCGCGCCCAGGAAAGGCTGAAGGCGGTCAGACTCGACGCGGAGGCGGCGGCTCTTCTCGGCGCCAAGCGCGGCGCGCCCGCGCTGCGCATCGACCGGCTCGCGCTATCTCTCGCCGGGGACAAGGTGGAGTGGCGGATGAGCCTTTGCGTCACCGATGCGTTCCACTACCTCTCCGAGCTTGTATAGTGAATAGCGAATAGCAAGGGCTCTACTCGCTACTCGCTTGATCCGCTTCACGCAGCACCTCGCGCGCCAGCGCGCGCGTGATGCGTCTTTGCGTCGCGAGCGAATGCCGATCAAGCCTCTCGACAGCCGCGCGCGCGCCGGCGAAAGAGCGTTCGGCATGCGTCAATATCGTCTCGACCACGCCCGCATCGACGACGAGCTGGCGGTCGACGAAGAGCTTGATCAGCACCATGCGCAACAGCTCGTCGTCCGGCTCCTCGATATGGATCACCGGGGCGAGGCGAAGCCGCGACAAAAGATCGGGTGTCGCCAGATTCCACAACGCCGGTTCGTTGACGGCGGTGAGCAGGAGATGCGACCGGCGCAGCTTCGCGGCGTTGAGGAGATGAAAGAGCGCGGCCTCATCGCCTACCTCATGGGCGTCCTCGACGAGAAGCGCGGGCGGCGCCAAAAGGCGCGGCAGGCTCTCGCTTGCAAGCTCCGCCCGGCGCACCGTCCAGGCATGCGCGTGTCCCGCCCAGATGGCGCCAAGATGCGTCTTGCCCGAACCTCTTGGCCCGAGGAGGAGAAGGGCTTCGCCGGGCCAGCTCGGCCAAGCCTCGACCATCGCATAAGCGCGCTCGTTCGACGGCCCGACGATGAAATCCTCCGCCAGGAAACGAGGCTCGCCCGCGAGATCGAGCAGGAGCTGGCGTGGCTCCCCCGCGTCGCGCTCGTCTTTCGGCGAAGTTGCGTTCGGCTTCATGCCGTTCCTCTCTAACCTCGGGACGGGGAGAGGTGCCAGCAAAATGCGCGTGCCGCCGCGGGACGACCCGCGCCGTCAACCTCGTTTCGGCTTGAAGCGAAGCCGCAGCACGAGGGCGCAGCCGAACACGCCAAGCGCCAGGGCGAGCGAAAGCTCGAGCGCCGCCCGCTCACCGAAACTCTCGATGAGCGAGGCGTAAGCCAGCGGGGCGGCGGCCGAGAAGAGGAAGCTCGGCGCGAGAAGCCGCCCCACGATGGTGCCGTATTCGCGCGGCTCGAAGAGCATGAGCGGCAAGGTGCCGCGCGTGATCGTGAGGAGGCCGTTGCCGGCCCCATAGACGAGCGCGAAGACGATCGCCGCTGCGATGGAGGTGCCGCTCCACAAGCCCGCGACGAAGCTCACCGGCAAGGCGAGACAGGCGCCGAGGTTGAGGTCGAAAGGATCGAGCTTTTTGCCGAAGAGGATTTCGCACAGCCTCGCTGCCGATTGCCCGATGCCGCGCAAGGTCGCGATCCACACGGCGACCGACGCGGCAAGCCCGAGCCCCGCGAGGATGGGGATCATATGGGCCGACATGCCGGAGTTGAGGACATTCGCAAAGGCCGCGGTTCCCGCATAGAGGAGAGCCGCAAGGAAGCGTCCGCTTCCTTCATCCTTGCGCGCCGGCCCGGGCGAAGCCGAGAGCGCGGGTTTTGCGGCCAGTCCCTGAGCATTCGGAATGGCGAGATGCAACGGGATGGTCGTGAGGGCGAAACCCGCATAGGCGAGAATGGCGCCGCGCCAGCCGAACAGCGAAGCCAGCGCGTTGCCGATCGGCCAGAAGGTCGTCGAGGCAAGGCCGCCGAGAAGCGTGATCTGCGAGATTGGGCGGCGCGCTTGCGGCCCCCCGATGCGGGCAAGCGAGGCGAAGGCCGCGTCGTAGAGCGTCGCCCGCATCGCCAGGCCGAGCACCATCCAGGCGGCGTAATAGGTCACGACATCATGCGCGAGGCTTAAGCCGACGCAGCCGAGCGCGAGGAGGCAGGAGCCCACGGTCATGACGACGCGCCCGCCATGGCGATCGATGAAGCGGCCGGTCATCGACGAGACGAGGCTCATCACCACGAGCGCCGCCGAGAAGCCGCCGAAGACGAGGGAGCGGCTCCAGCCGAGGTCTGTGGCGATCAGATCGCCGAAGCCGCCGATGAGATAATAGGAGATGCCCCAACAGATGAGCTGCGAAAGCCCGAGCCAAAGAACGAGCCAGCGTGTGATCAAGGCGTGCGGCGCCTCACGAAGCCTCGGCTCCGTCGCTCGCCGCGCTTGACGGCAGGGTCGCGCTTCCCGCGCCGATCTCACGCTGCATGAACATGGTGTCCACCCAGCGCCCCCGTTTGAATCCCACGGCCCTCAAGGTGCCCACCTTGCGAAAGCCGCGCGAGCGATGCAGGGCGATCGACGCCTCATTTCCACTGTCGCCGATGATGGCCACCATTTGGCGCCAAGGTCCCTTTTCGCAGCGCGCCAGGAGCGCGTCGAGAAGCGCGCCGCCGATGCCGTTTCCCGCCATGCCGTCCCTGACATAGACGGAATTCTCGATCGAGAAGCGATAGGCCGAGCGTGCACGATAAGGCGAGACGTAGGCGTAACCCAGGACCTGCCCGTCGCGCTTGGCAACGAGGTAGGGCAAGCCCCGGCGCGACGCCTGCGCGTAACGCGAGCGCATCTCGTCGAGGCCGGGTGGCTCCTCCTCAAAGGAAGCAAGGCCGTTGAGGACATGGTGGGCGTAAATCTCGCGCACCGCCTCGATGTCGGTCTCGGTCGCGTCCTCGACGGTCACGTCGGTCTTGGCCTTGGCCATTTCTCCGCTTTTCTCCTTGCCTTCTGTTGCCGTGCGCTTCCAACGTCGAAGAGGGCTCCCCCGCAAGGCGTCGATGATGGCGCGTGCCGTGCGTGAGAGTCGCTCCGTGCGCCCTCCTCTTTACCCTTCGCCACGCCGTCCCGGATCGCAAGCTCGCCGAAACGCGGGTTCGATCCTGCGCTTTTTCTTGGCATAAGAAAAATTTCGTTTCATTATCCTTTGCATAAGGAGATGTTTGCCTTGCGCGCGCTCAATCCCGATCAGTTGCGAGCCTTCGCGGACGTCATCGAGCTTGGCAGCTTCTCGGCCGCGGCCGAAAGGCTGCATCTGACGCAGCCCGCGGTGAGCCAGCAGATAAAGCAGCTCGAGAGGCGCTTTGCGCTCAAGCTGTTCGAGCGAGTCGGGCGCAAGGTGACGCCGACGCCTGCCGGCATCGAGCTCATGGCGCATGCACGACAAATGGAGGCCGTGATAGCGGGCGCGCTCGACGCCATGGCGCGCCACGCGACGGGAGCGCTTGGCCGCGTGCGGATCGGCACCGGAGCCACTGCCTGCATTCATCTCTTGCCGCCCATGCTCCGCGACCTCCGCGCGAGGCTGCCTTCGCTCGAAATCGCGGTCGTCACCGGCAACACGGCCCATATTCTCAAGCTTCTCGAGGATAATGCGCTCGATGTGGGGCTGGTGACATTGCCGGCCCGCGGCCGGGCGCTGGCGATCACGCCCGTCCTCGACGACGAGTTCGTCGCGATCGCATCGCCCGATGCGCCGCCCCTTCCTCGGCGCGTCACGCCCGCCGTTCTCGCCGCAAGGCCGCTCGTCCTTTACGAATCCGGCGCGCAAACAAGATGGATTGTCGATCGATGGTGCGGGCGGAGAAGCTCATCCTTCAAGCCCGTCATGGAGCTCGGCAGCGTCGAGGCCATCAAGGAGCTCGTCGGCGCGGGTCTCGGCTATTACGGCGTCCTGCCCCGCATGGCGGTCTCGAATGAAAGAAATCGCAATGGGTTGGCTGTCCGCTCGCTTACGCCGCCCCTCTCGCGCCAGCTCGCGCTCGTCTTGCGCCGTGATAAACGTCTCGACCGCGGCTTGCGGGAGGTGGTGAGCGCGCTCACCGGCTTGAGCACGCCTTCTTGATCCGAACGCTCTTGCGGGACGGGGCGGCCCCGATCATTCGCCCTCGCTCCTAAACACCAGGCGTCGGACACCGCCGTAATTTACGAATAGTGCGGCCGCGGACGCAAAAGCCACGCATACCAGAGGCGTAACGATCGTCTCGGGAAGCAAAAGAATTAGAGCCGTGTAAGTGATGATATTGCACAGGAGCCCGACGCCTTGAACGCTCAAATAGGTTGCGAAGGCAGCGTACGGGCTGCCCTGGCGGACCGCACCGAGCGCCCAGCGGCGATTGAGATGAAACGTCACCGTGACAGCAACGCTGAAGGATGGCAGCCGCGCTGCGATTGGATCGGCTTTGAACGCATGCACGAGCAAAAGTAGGAGCCCGGCATCGACGATGAATCCGACAGCGCCGACGGCGCTAAAACGTAGAAACAGGACCGCTTCCCTAATCGGTTTCGGCCGCGACGAGCCGAGCGCTATCCGATCCGGTTTGGCCGGGGGCGTTCTCACTGGAGATAATAACGCAAGATGACCGTACGCATGACTATCGTGAGCGTAACCAATGGAAATAGCCCCACCAACACAACCAAAATACCGCGTATCCTCGACCGCAACGCCCATCCAGGCATTTGCAATAAACCCGTGCCAGTAAGCGCGAGCGGGAGGAAATACCGCCCTTGGACCCCCTCCACGACCGGATGGCCGGGCTCGGTCCAAGTCAGGGTACTGAATTGCAAACACTCCACCAGCGGAGAGTAGTAAACCTGTGGCTAACGCCATTCGACTTTGAATGCTTGTCCGTTCGCCCCCTTGTCTCGATGTCGAGGCAATCGCGGCGATACCGATCACAGCGCCGGCGACATGATAATAGGCTTGGGCCAATTTCGTATCCAGCCAGCCAAGAACTCCTATAAACTCCTCGAAGTACGCATGTCCATACTGCTTCAACGTTGCCCAGGCGATGGACAAGATTAGGAGAGGATCGCTCGAAAGCTGCGTCAACTGTGCCTGCGGGTCGGCGCCTACGGGCGCGCCCGTATTGGTCAACGCCGTGGCCGCGGCGATGCCGGACCATGCGGTTGCAAGTGCCATCACGGATGCAGCCGCCCAAAGGCGAGAACGCCAAGGAAGATTGATCAGCCCCAATGGCATGAGCGCGAGCGCAACATAGGGCGGGCGTGCCATCGCGATGAGCCCGAGCGCCAACGCCAGGCCCGCCAACGCTTTCTCATTCCTCTCGCTTGGGCTCCGTAAGATGCGGATCCACAATGCTCCGGCCAAGGCGCTGCATGCGAGCAGGAGCGCATCCTGCGACGACGAAGCGAACAGGGACAACGACATTGGGAGAGTTAAAATCGCGAAGATCCATATGGCGGCGCTTCCCGCGCATGCGATCGCCATCGCCGATAATGCCAGCGCGGCTACTCCCGTCAGCATGCGTGACATGACGAGGGTCTGCGCGACACTCAAATGCGTCAGGCGCCCGCACAGCACGCCAATTGCCGATGGAATGTAGAAGAGCGGAGGATATACGACCGTATTTGGAAATCCGATCATCGCTCGCTTGTCGGACCAAACGATGCCCGGTGCCCAAGTTTGTCGCGTTGCCCGGCTATCTCCGTGGAAAGGCAAGATGCTCGAAGGTTCCATCGCCGTCAGGACCGCCGCGTCAACCCAGTCGCCCGCGTTGACCTGCGGTGAACCCTTCGCATCGGTCGATGAAAACCTACTCCCTACCCACCGGCCGTCCGCGATCTGTACGGCTCGCAAGAAATGCGCGGGTTCGTCCGGATTCTGAAACGGCGGCATGTTTATGGTCAGAAAGGCGGTTGCGATCAGTCCGTATAGAATAAACAGTAACGCCAACCCTCGTGCAGCCAGGTCCTCGAAGGCACCTTGATCGCTACGATCCCGGCGGTGAGGCAGGGTCAGCACCGGAGATGTCTTCCCTGTGCCACCCCCTTCTGGACGCGCGGCTAACTGAACACTCGTGGCCGGTGGGCCAAAGAAATACCAAGACCGCACGATCTTACTTCAAGGCCCGTAGGAGTTCGGGAAAAGTCCAGCGGGCGAAGGGGGCGGAAGGGATAAGTAAGCCAGCCGCTTCAATTCGTTTCTGGTCTTGGTGACGACATCGAGGATTAGCCCCGTGAAGATGCTGAAAAAGCCGAGGATCAAGAGGCTGACGCACAACACGGCGGTCGGAAGCCGCGGGACGAGGCCAGTCTCGAAGTAGGTTTGAAAGATCGGAACCGCCAGCACGGCACCGAAGACGAGGACCATCAGGCCCATGAGTTCAAAAAATTGAAAGGGGCGCTCATCTTTTACCAGGCGCCAGATCAGCAAGAAGATTTTCATGCCGTCTCGGAAAGTCCGGAGCTTGCTCGTCGACCCTAACGGCCGCTCCTTGTAGGGAGCAGCGATTTCAGCCATTGGCATTCGCAGTTCCAGGGCGTGTACAGTCAACTCGGTTTCCGTCTCGAAGCCGCTCGACATTGCGGGGAACGACTTCACGAAGCGGCGCGACAAGCCCTTGTAGCCGGACAGCATGTCGGTGCTCTCGCGGCCAAAAATTGAACGCACAAAACGCGACAGCAAAACGTTGCCGATACGGTGCCCCGGCCGATACGCCGCCGCCGAGGTCGACACCCGCGCGACATTGACGAAGTCGAGGCCGCCATCGACGATTTGGGCGACGACGCGCGTTGCGACCGTGGCGTCGTAGGTGTCGTCCCCGTCAACGAGGAGATAGATGTCGGCGTGGATGTCGGCGAACATTCGCCTGACGGTTTGGCCTTTGCCCTGGCGTCGCTCGGTCCGCACGATGGCGCCAGCTTCGGCCGCCCTTGCGACCGTCCTGTCGGTGGAGTTGTTGTCGTAGACGTAGACATCGGCAAAGGGCAGGACTGCTTTGAAGCCCCGCACAACGGCGGCCACGGTGAGTTCCTCGTTGAAGCATGGAATAAGCACCGCAACCCCATGCCCCTCTCCAACTGGCCCCATTTCCTGACCATTGAAAGAGTGGCTCCTGCGTGGCGGCGGAGGATCAACACGGAAATGATCTCGTGCGCGCCGATCGTCGCTGGCGGTCAACACAGGGTCTTCAGAGCCAGGCGCATCCATAGGGGTCGTCCGTAAGGCTGTCAGTTCGGCCAAAAAGGCGGCGCACACGAATGACCGAGCGCGGCGTATGCTGCCGGAATGGCGTATCCGGCGCGCTTGAGTTCATTCGCTTCAGTCAACGGCGGCACTGGCCTCACGATGGCCCGATTTAAGCGTAGACCGTCAGCACGGCCACACCTCCGCCGAACGAAATCGAGGCTATTCCAGCAGTTCAGGTGACCCCCCGCCTTGATGCCGCCGTTGCTCGCAGGGAACGGACAGAGTTAGAGTCTGGCCGCCGAGCACTACGCTGCTGCCGCCACGCATAGCACTGTCCGGCTCATTGGCGTGTCACGTTTTGTTGATATGCCGCCGGGCGAGTGAGCTGACCGGTTGAGGGCATGGCCGATGCAATCGTGCCTTCGAGAACGCTGGTTTTGCGGCAAGCGACGAGCGCTTCAGCGTGCTTTCGCGCGCCACCACGATGAGATGGCACCCTTGCGGGCCGAGAGCGCTCATGCGAGATGCCCCCGAGACCGAGGCCTGAAACGGGACCGAGCATGCGTTTTTCCGGCACCAAATCCTACATCGCGACCGAGGACCTCAAGGTCGCGGTCAACGCCGCGATCGTGCTCGAACGGCCGCTTCTGGTGAAGGGAGAGCCCGGCACCGGCAAGACCGTGCTCGCCGAGGAGATCGCCAAGGCGATCTCGGCGCCGCTCCTCACTTGGCACATCAAATCGACCACCAAGGCCCAGCAAGGCCTCTACGAATATGACGCCGTATCGCGGCTGCGTGACAGCCAGCTCGGCGACGCGCGTGTTTCCGATATCGCCAATTACATCAAGCGCGGCAGGCTTTGGGATGCCTTCACCTCACCCGAGCGGCCGGTCCTGCTCATCGACGAGGTCGACAAGGCCGACATCGAATTCCCGAACGACCTTCTGCTCGAGCTCGATCGCATGGAGTTTCACGTCTACGAGACGGGCGAGACGGTGCGCGCGAAACGGCGGCCGATCGTGCTCATCACCTCGAACAACGAGAAGGAGCTGCCCGACGCGTTCCTGCGCCGCTGCTTTTTTCATTACATCAAATTCCCGGACGCCGAGACCATGCGCGACATCGTCGAGGTGCATTTCCCCGGCATCAAGAAGCGGCTCGTCGAGGAGGCGCTGCGTATCTTCTTTGAGGTGCGCGAGGTGCCCGGCTTGAAGAAGAAGCCCTCGACCTCGGAGCTTCTCGATTGGCTCAAGCTTCTCCTCAACGAGGATATCGGGCCCGAGACGCTGCGCGAGCGCGATCCGCGCAAGATCATCCCGCCGCTGCATGGTGCGCTCCTGAAGAATGAGCAGGACGTGCACCTTTTCGAGCGCCTGGCGTTCCTGAGCCGCAGGTAGCTTCGATTTCAGGGTATCCCGGCGCCGATGCAAAAGTTGACATCGGGTGTCGCCAACGCCTAGAGAACGCGCGCCGCGGGGCTGTAGCTCAGTTGGGAGAGCGCTGCAATCGCACTGCAGAGGTCAGGGGTTCGACTCCCC
>CAWCDW010000009.1:0-174206 GCA_963794475.1 uncultured Alphaproteobacteria bacterium | reverse complement strand
TCAGCTCCACCATTCCTTCGCGGAAATTGCTGTTTTCCTGCAAAGCAGGATCGACGCTTCGCCGGCAGTCCGCCTTCGCCCAGCATCGCCAAAATGCGGCACCGCGGGTGACCGGTGGTGGGCGCGAACGCAATACCCATTGCGCGCTTGTGACCGTCGAGAAGGACTTACTGCGGAGCGGCCTGATCGTCGGCGGGTTCCGCGGGCTTCGCCTTTGTGTGCTTGCCCTTGGCCATCTTCTTATGGGTCTTGGCCTTCGCCTTCCCGTGCTTCGCCATTGGCGCTGGAGTCGATTGATCCTGCATGGCCGGTTCCGGAGCAGCGGGTTGCGGGGTCGTCTGCGCGACCGCGGGGATCGCCAAAGACACCGACGCCATCAGCGGCAGAATGAAACGCATTTTCATAATCGTTCTCCTTCGGAGGTTGCCGGAGCACCCCCAGCCCATATGCGGTGACTGAACCCCCAATCCTGAACCTCGGATGACCACCAGCGTAAATGCCCGCCGGGCTGCCTGGGCCTTCATGCATGACGCATCTCACTGACGCGCCAAATTCGTGCGGGGGCCGCAAATGCCGGCCTCGCCGCCTACCGCCTGAGCCCAGCTTCGATCGAGCGGGGCGCGACCCGAAGCCCGCATTGCTGGTCGGTCCGGCCGCGTCTCTCTGTTCCGGCCCGCACACTCCGGCGCACGTGTTTTCCTAGAACAGAAGCCAGCGGTCAAAGACAGTTCGCAAATCACGTCCCTCAGACATGTTGCGGGAATAATGAAAGCTGGTCGTGTGAACTATTGATTGAGCGGCGATCCGATTAATGCGACGTTCTGTATCCGTAGAAAATAAAGGTAGAGCATCATGACCAAAATGTTGTTCGCGGCAGCCGCATTGCTCGCGACGGCCATTGTGAGCCAGGCTTGGGCCGTGGAGATCTTGAAGAAAGAACCACCCGCGGGCGCCCTTACAGCGGGGCAAGCCGTGTATGTGGACAACGGAAGATGTCCAAAAGGACAAGTCGATCAGGTTGGCGCAGGAACATTGGTCGGAGGGGGAAGAACGACAACAACACCGCGTACTCATACTTGCGTGCCTATTCCCAAATAGGGGAACGACAGATGATGACGGAACCCTCCCGAGACGCCATTGCGGATGGGTTAGCAACTAGGCTTCCGAAGGAACACCCCCGCGTTGTTGATTCGGTCTTCGGGGCCGCTGCGCGCGTCGCATGAGCGCTCCTCACGCCACGCCAACGCGTCGCGGCGCTCGATCTCCTCTGCATCCTTCGTCCAACGCTTGGCCAGCGCGACCAGACATGCCCGCCCTTCACCGCTCACGTTCTGTGCTAGCTTCAGGCATTCCGATGCGTGATGACGCAATACGTTTGAAGACACCATCCCGTCGCCTCCTTGGGTGGTCAACGTAGGATCAATGGGGCCGTTCCCCAAGAGAAAAGAACATTTTATGGGATTGCTTAACGTGCCGTAAAGCCGCGCATGCCCGATCCTGAATACACTGGAATCCGCGCTCGGAACGTCTCCTTCGCTCGAATACTTTTTATCGAACCCCTCATAAGGCGCGGCGCGCGATTCGATCACGGCGTCAGGATAGGTGCCTACCTCATCTATGTGGTTATTCGGAGAAGCGGCTGCGGTCATCGATTTTTACATTCGGGTTGATAGTATATTCGACGACGACTTGATCTTTTGCACAAAGCGCTCCCATGCTTTGATGTTGGGACCCCGTTGAAGGATGTCGACGGAAGCAACGCCCTACCGATGGGAGCCTTCCATGAGCGCTTCATCTTCTCCCGAACTTCGGTTGCCCGATCCGATCCAATTTTCGGAGAGCCTCGCTCGTGTCGCGGAGCGCAGCCAGCGGCTCGTGGCGGAATTCCTGACCCGCGGCCCGACCGACGCCAATCTCGGCATGAGCGACCCGGCAAGCGTGGGCAACGCGTTCCAGGCCCTTACATCGCAGATGCTGGCGGATCCGCAGACGCTCGCAAGAGTGCAGATCGGGCTTTGGAACCGCCAGATGCAGCTGTGGCAGCGCGCGGCACAGCGCATGTTCGGGGTCGCGGATGCGACCGACCAACCCTTACCCGATCGGCGCTTCCGCAATCCGGCGTGGAGCGAGAACGTGATCTTCGACTACATCAAGCAGAGCTATCTCGTTACGGCCGACTCGATCCTTTCGACGGTGCGGCAGGTCGAAGGCCTCGACAACAAGACCGCCCATAAAGTCGACTTCTATACGCGGCAATTCGTGGACGCGATCGCGCCGTCGAACTTCCTGGCGAGTAATCCGGAGGTGCTGGAGGCGACCCTTCGGAGCGGCGGTGAAAACCTCCTGCACGGGCTCGAGCACCTCCTCGAGGATTTGGAGCGCGGCAAAGGCCGGCTCTCGATCGCGATGACCGACATGAAGGCGTTCCGGCCCGGGAAAAACATCGCCACAACGCCCGGCCAAGTGATCTACCAGAACGAGCTGATGCAGCTCATCCAATATGCCCCCGCCACCAAGAAGGTGCGTCGCACGCCGCTTTTGATCGTCCCGCCCTGGATCAACAAATTCTACGTTCTCGATCTTCGACCCGAGAACTCCTTCATTCGCTGGGCGGTGGCGCGGGGACACACGGTTTTCGTCATCTCCTGGATCAACCCCGACGAGCGCCTCGCGCAGAAGAGCTTCGCGGACTACATGCTGCAAGGCCCGCTCGAGGCGCTCGATGCGATCGAGGCGGCGACAGGCGAGCGCGGGGCCAATCTGGTCGGCTACTGCCTCGGTGGAACGTTGCTCGCCAGCACCCTCGCCTATCTCGCCGCCAAAGGCGAGGATCGGGTGAAAAGCGCGACCTACTTCGTGAGCCTCGTCGATTTTACCGAGGTCGGCGACATGGCGGTGTTCATCGATGAGGAGCAGCTCAAGGCGCTGGAGGCGCGTATGGGCGAGCGGGGCTACCTTCAAGCCCACGACATGGCCAACTCGTTCAACATGCTCCGGGCGAACGACCTCATCTGGTCATTCGTCGTCAATAACTACCTGCTCGGCAAGGAGCCGGTCCCCTTCGACCTGTTGTATTGGAACGCCGACGCGACCCGCATGCCGGCGGCCATGCACTCGTTCTACTTGCGCAACATGTACCACGAGAACCGGCTGTCGAAGCCCGGCGGCATCACGCTCGCGGGCGTGCCGATAGACCTGCGCCTGATCACGACGCCGACATTCATCCTCTCGACACGCGAGGATCACATCGCCCCTTGGCGCTCCACCTACGCGGCGACGCAGATCTATGGCGGCCCCATAAAATTCGTGCTTGCCGCTTCCGGTCACATCGCAGGCATCGTCAGCCCGCCCGGCTCGAAATACGGACATTGGCAGAACTCCACCTTGCCGAAAAAGGCGGATGAATGGTTGCAGAACGCCACCGCCTTCAAGGGGTCATGGTGGCCCGCGTGGGACGAGTGGGTCTCGGAATTCTCGGGTGGCGAGGTGAAAGCGCGTAACCCCGGCAGTCGAAAGCTGAAGCCAATCGAAGCAGCCCCCGGCTCTTATGTGCGGGTTCGGGCGACCGAGTAGGATTCTTCCTTACGTCAGTCTGGGGCGGTTCCGAGGCGCCGGAAGGATGAGGCAAAGGACCGAATAGGTTCTGCGCGATAGCGAGCCGCGGTGCCGTTGCTGAACCTCCGAATTCCGGCAAGCCGTCGGAGCGGTTTATGGTCTTGTTGCGGGGTTGCAACAAGACCGGAGCAGGCTGCGGGGGCGGCGCGAATGCCGTTGGTATTTTTGTCCTGGGTGAGTTGGGACTTTCAAATCTTGTTGGCAGAAAAATTCCCAATAATCTTTCGCGTGTGCTTTTGTGTGTGAGGGCAGCCGACAAGGGGCGCTGTTCGTTTGGGGAAGCCGGCATGTGGGCAAATGGCGCGAGCGGGCGCGCGAGGTTTCACGAATTTGGCTTGCGCCATCGTTGCTGGTGCTATTCCAGCGCGGTGCATCGGCCAGGCCTGCGCAAAGCCGATCCATTTCCATTTTTCCGGCATGTCCCTTCCGCGCTGCCGAAGCTTGGAGGAGCGAATTAGGCCCTAAGGCTGTCGCAACGCAAAGGGGAGCAGCAATGAACTTCCTCGAGCTGTTATTTACGGTCTGCATGATCGGAAACAACAATATTTGCGAAGACAAGCACATCGCAGTCGATCAGCAAATATCGGTGATGACCTGCGCGACGTGCGCGCTGCCAACGCTGGCGCGATGGGCAGGAGACCATCCGGGCTGGACGATCGTTCGCTGGCATTGCGATTATTCTGCCCACCGGGATGAACCGATCGCCTCCCGCAGGGCGAAGGTGTTCGCCTTCGCAAGACAATTCCCAAATGAATAGTCGAGCATTCCCTCCCTGATCCTATTTTAAGCGAGAAAACGGCGCCTGCCGCCCTATTTGCGGCGGAGTGGTATCGCGGTTGACCCCGTTGGATCGACCAATGGTGCTCTGTGATATCAGAGGCCGGAGGAAACCGTGTCCAAGAAAAACCTTGCGTTGCTGGTCGTTACACTTACGGCGTTGTTCAGTTTTGCCGCACCGTCATCTCCCGAGACCATCATCGATGAATGGACAAAGGTCACGGTCCCACCACCGCCCGAACTCAAGAGCGTTACACTCGATCCAAAGACGACCGCGGTTCTATTGATCGACATGCTCAAGCAGACTTGCAACGAGCAAAGGCGTCCGCGTTGTGTCGCGGCCGTTCCGAAGATTGAAAAGTTACTCGCCGCAGCACGCACAAGCGGGGCCACCGTAGTCTACAGCCTGTTTCCGAGCCCATCGCCTGCGACCTTCCCCAATCCGGTGATTGGTGATTACCTTCCGGCGCTCGCGCCCAAGGGCACGGAGCCCGTTGTAACGGGGTTCGTTGACAAGTTCATGATCGGCGACAAAGACACGGGTCTCCAAAAGATCCTGAAGGATAAGGGGATCACGACCCTCGTCGCGGTCGGAACCGCATCGCATAACGCCGTCCTCTTCACATCGGTCTTGGCGGCCCTGCGTGGCTTTGATGTTGTCGTGCCGGTAGACGGAATGGCGGGCGTTAACGCCTATGAGGATCAGGCCACGGCTTACATTTTGACAAGCTCGATCGTTTACAAGATCACCCTGACCAGCATCGACATGATCAAATTTCAATAAACAGGACAGGTCGGCTGTTTCCGTAGTCCCAACCGGATCGAGCCTTGGAACGCCGGTATGCGACCGGAAGTGCGCTAGCGGGCCGCGCTTACGGCCGTGCTCGTTGGCCTGACAAAGGCATTAGGTCGAACAAGGGCAAGGGGCGAAACGATCGACTGGAAAAAAGGATGTATCGAGCAACTTCACGCCGCTCGCCAGCGGCTCACCGCGGGGCGGAACCATGCGTTTTCGCGAGGACGGCTTGGCGCTCGTGCAGAGCCTCGCCGGAGATACGTTCGATGACGGCGTTGGCCTCGCTGGTCGCTCTCTCTTCGAGGTGCCTGAAGATATTCCCGAAAGTCAAGGCGATGTAGCGATCGAGCTCGATCTTCAATCCTGATCCATCGAGCGTGAATTGCCACTCGTGCAAGCTGTGCCATAGCCCGGCGACAGCCTCTTTCGTCATCCGTTTCAACGTTTCCTCGAACTCGCCCTGAAGGGCGACGACGCGATCGAAATTCTCGTCGTCGCGGCAGCGCTCGAGCTTGGCGGTGAAGGCCTTCAGCGCATCCGCTGCCAGCGGCACGATTTTCTCGTTGCGATAACCATCGATGAGGGCGAGGACCGTCCTCGACGTCTTGCGCGTGTAGTCGTAGGCGACGGCCGCCGCGGCTTCCTCCTCGCGCGGGGTGAGGTCGCGCGCAATCCTGGATTTGAATAAAGCAAACAACGCCGCGATCTCCTTTTCGGCATGAGGCCAGCGACCGGACCGGGCCGAAGGGCCCCTTCACCGGGTCTCGTCAATCTCGAATGAAGTTCCTTATCCGACGATTACCTTAACAATAGGTGAGGCTCTCCGAAGCAAAGAGCCGCGATCTTCTCCCGCTTTCGAAGAGGGAATACAGAGAGACTCTCCCGAAAATCGGTAACTCGCGAGTAATCGTCGATCGCCGGTAGGCGTTGAATCTTATCCGGTTCACAGGAACTGCCACCCCGGCGGCCTCCGATGGCGCTGGCGAACATTCGTTCGCAACCGCGCCAAGGTTCGCCGGAGCGCAGTGCCGCTGGCGCAGAAGGGGCGGCAAATCTTTGATGTCAGGGGCGATTCTCCCCGAAATCTGCTCGGACTTTACGGATTCGGAAGGGAACCTTCCGGCCTCCTTGCGGCTTGTAGCAGCAAGAAGTTGACACGAGAGGCGCAAAGCCACGGCCGAGCGACGGCGGTGCGGGCCGTCTCGCCTCTCCAATCCATCTGGTGTTCAGGAACGGAGGTTTGTCATGCAAAAAGCAAAAGCTTTGACATTGGGTCTCATGCTTGCGGCCGCAGCCGCGCTCTTGCCGCAGAACGCGTCGGCGCGGCCTTGGGGGTGGCACGGCGGCTGGCACCATGGCGGCGGCTGGGGATGGGGTGCGGCCGCGCTCGGAACTGGATTGGCCGTCGGAGCGCTAGCCACCGCGCCGTATTATTACGGCGGTTATCCAGCCTACCCTTATGGCTATGGCGGCTATGGCTACCCCGATTACGCCTATGGCTATGGCTACCCGGGCTATTACGATTATGGATATCAGGTCTATCCGCGGTGCTACTATCGCGGTTACGTCCGCGTCTGCCATTAAGGCATAGGCTTACTTTGATAGGGGCAGTAGCCGGCGCGTGAACCCTCATGCGCCGGCCAAGCCTTGAGACAAGCGGAAGCTCATGCCTTCGGGCCAAGCTTGGTCCGGATCGGAACATCAGAGCGACGAATAGAGGTCGTCCTCCGTCGGCGATCCGCCGCCCAGCACCACGACCTTCGAGCCGATGCGCACCCGCTCATAAAGATCGATCACATCCTGGTTGATTAGCCTGATGCAGCCCGAGGAGACCCGGGTCCCGATAGTTTCCGGCTCATTCGTGCCGTGGATTCGATAAAGCGTGTCACGGCTCCCCTGGTAAAGATACATCGCTCGCGCGCCGAGCGGATTGTCGAGCCCGCCCGGCATGCCGTCCGCGAATTCCTCGAGCTCGGGCTGGCGGCGGATCATTTGTGGGGGCGGCGTCCAATTCGGCCACTCGGACTTGCGCCGCACATTCGCGACGCCGCTCCAGCCGAAACCTTCGCGACCGACGCCGACGCCGTAGCGCGTGGCGCGCCCCTCCGCTTCCACATAGAAAAGATGCCGGCTTGCCGGATCGACGATGATGGTGCCTGGACCCTCACGTCCGGAATAGGCGACCTCCTGGCGAAGGAAGGCAGGGTTGATCCTGGCCGTGTTCACGGCCGGCACCACCCATCCATCGTCCTCGATCGCGCCATAGCCTTGCGCGGAGCCGAAGCGAGGGGGAGGGTAGCGGCGTGCCATCAGGCGCGGCGCGCACGCTCCAAGCGTGACCGGCAAGCCCAAAGCAAACAGACGCCGGCTCAATGTGCTCATCTTGTGTTCCTTTTGCGCCGCGGGACGGAACTCTCCAATCGGCCGGAGTGTTCCGGCGTGCTGTGCAGGAAGCGTTCACGAAAAGCGGAGATTTGAGGTAAATCTCCGCTCGATGGCCTTGAAAATCGCCTGGATGGCCCAAATGAATCAAGGGGCGGGGTGACTAGGGACGCGGCGAAGCATCGCGTGAAGCTCGCGACCGGCAGCCTCTTGGCGGCGAGCGCCGCACCCGGCTCGAGATAGCGGCCGAAGTAACGAGCGGCCCGCGTCCTTTTCGCCGCCCCGCCTTCGGCATGATCACGGCGCGGCCGATCGCCAGTCGCTCGCGGATCCTCGCTTTTCCAAATCGCGTTTCGCGTCATGCGCGAGGCCTGGTATTTTTTGGGTCCCAAGGCGAAGGCGACACGACGCGGGCCGGCCGCCGTTCCCCGAGAACCGCGACTTCGACCTCTGTTCCCTCCGCGGCATGCGCGGCGAGCACATAGGCGTGCGCGAGACAATCTCCGACGCTGTGCCCATGCGCCGCGCTGGTGATGCGCCCCACCGGCTTTGCGTGGCGATAGACGGTCTCATTTTGGTAAGGGTTCGCCTCGCCCGACGCCATCCGAAGCACGACAAGACGCCGGGAGACGCCGTCAACGAGTTGCTTCAGGAGCGGCTCGCGCCCGACGAAACCGGGTTTTTGCGCATCAATGAACCGGCAAAGCCCAGCTTCGACGAGCGTGTGCTTCGCCATGAGGTCGCGCCACAACGCGGGGTAGCTCTTTTCCATGCGCAAGGCCTCGACGGCTCGGCTGCCTATCGGGGAAAGGCCCTGGGCTTCACCGCTCGTCAAGAACGCCTCAATGAGGTGATTTTGGTACAGGAGCGGGTGATGCAGCTCCCAGCCGAGCTCGCCCACATAATTCACGCGCAGCGCCAGGATGTCGGACGCAAGTCCGACCGTGATGCTGCGCGCCGACCACCAGGGGAAGGCCGCATTCGAAAGATCGGCATCGCTGAGGCTCGCCAAGAGGTCGCGGGCTCCCGGTCCCACGACGGCGAAGGCTCCGCGTTCCGAGGTGACGTTTCTCAAGCTCAGGCTTGCGTCCCTGGGCAGAGCCTTGGCGAGCACATCGAAGTGGTGTCGCTCGGCGATCGTTGGGGCCACCAGATAGAAGCGATCCTCATCAAGGCGCGTCACGGTGAATTCGCAAAGCACGCCTCCGGCCGGCGTCAGCCCATAGCCAAGCGCGATATCGCCTCCCCGTTCCGGCAGGCGGGTCGCGAGCTGCCCGTCGAGCCAAGCCGCGGCCCCTCGGCCGGAAAGCTCGTATTTGGCGGCAGACGTGAGATCATAGAGGCCGACGCGCTCGCGCACGGCGCGGCACTCCTCGCGCACGGGCTCGAAATAATTGCTGCGCCGATAGCTGTGACGGTCCTTGCGCTCGACGCCCTTGGGCGCAAACCAGCGCGGGATCTCCCAGCCATAGGTGGCGCCGAAGACCGCCCCACGCCGCTCCAGCTTGTCATGGCAAGGCGAGGTCTTGAGCGGGCGCGCCGCCGGCCATTCCCAATCCGGAAAATTGACCCCGAAATTGTTGGCGAAGGCCTCCCGGCTCTTGATGCTTGCGTAACGCTTGTTGGCATAGGCGCCGAAACGGCGGGGATCGAATTCGTGAAGATCGATGCCGGGCTCTCCTTCGACGATCCATTCGGCGAGCGAATGACCGATCCCCCCGCCCATGGCGATGCCGCCGGTGAAGCCTTCGGCAAGCCAGAGATTTTCGAGCCCGAAGGCGGGGCCGACGAGCGGCCTGTTGTCGGGCGTGATGGCGATGGGGCCGGTGACGCAAGTCTTGATGCCGACGGTGCCTAAACGCGGCACCCGCTCGACCGCCCGCTCGAAATGCGGGAGCATCGCCTCGAGGTCCGGCGCCAGGAGCTCGCCCGCGTAATCGGCCGGCACGCCCTTGGGCGCCCATAAGGGCGGGTTCTGGTCATAGGGGCCGAACATGAGCCCTCTGCCTTCCTCGCGGACATAGCCCTGCACGGTGTCGTCGCGCAGGACCGGCATTTCGGGCGCCCCTTCCTTGTGACGTTCGACGAGCTCGGTGAGATCTTCGGTCACGAGATATTGGTGCACGAGCGGAACGACCGGGATGTCGAGCCCGACCATGGCGGCCGTTTGCCGCGCGAAACATCCGGTGGCGAGGACGACATGTTCGCAGGTGATGTCTCGCTCGCGCGTGCGGACCCGCCACTCTCCGCCTGGCGCAGGCTCGATTCCCGTCACCTGGGTCTGCCGATGGATTTCGGCGCCGAGGAGGCGCGCCCCCCTCGCAAGCGCTTGAGTCACATCGGCGGGCGCCGCGTGCCCATCGTCTCGGTGGTAGAGCGCGCCTTCGAGATCGTTCGTTTTCTCGACGAGCGGCCAGAGACGACGCACCTCGGCGGGCTCGACGATTTCCGCCTTCGCGCCGAAGCTGTCCGCGATATCAATGTAATGAAGATATTCGTCGAGCCGGTCCTTGGTGGAGGCGAGGCGCAGCGTACCGCAGCGATGAAAGCCGACTGCCTGGCCGGTCTCGGCCTCGACTTGCGCGTAAACTTCGTGGCTGCGCTTGTAGAGCATGCTCGCATAATGGCTCATCGAATAGAGCGACATGAGCCCCGCGGCATGCCAGGTCGACCCTGACGTGAGCTCACGCCGCTCGAGCAAAGCAACATCGGACCAGCCCTTCTTCGCCAGCGCATAGAGAATATTCACGCCGACGACGCCGCCGCCGACCACGACGACCCGAAAATGGCTTTTCATGCGCGGCTTCCTCGAGCGGCCCTCACGGCGAGGCTCCCGGACGCTTGTCGCTTTCCGCGGGGCGCGAGATCATCTCCCTTTGCGCGGGCCCAAGATCGGCGGGCGCGATGTGGCAACGATACCGATGGGCCTTCCCGCCTCGCTGCTGACCCTCCTGCCACGGCGGCTCGCGGTCGCGACAAATGTCTCCGAGGTAGCGGGGACAGCGCGTATGAAACCGGCAGCCCGAGGGCGGATTGGCCGGGTTCGGCATCGTGCCCGCGAGCTTGATTCGCGCGCCCTGGCTCTCGTCGATCGTCGGCATCGCCGACAAAAGCGCCTCGGTGTAGGGGTGATGCGGCGGGCTGAAGACCTCCTGCGCGGCGCCGATCTCGATGATTTGCCCGAGATACATGACCGCGATGCGGTCGGCGAGGTAGCGCACGACGCCAAGGTCGTGCGAGATGAAGAGATAGGCGACACGCTGCTTCGTCTGCAGATCGACGAGGAGGTTGAGGATGGTCGCTTGCACCGAGACGTCGAGCGCCGATGTCGGCTCGTCGCAAAGCACGAGCGCCGGCGAGCCGGCGAATGCGCGCGCGATCGCGACGCGCTGCTTCAGCCCGCCGGAAAGGAAGGAGGGCTTGAGATCGAGATGATGCGGCCGCAATTGCACGGCGGCGGCGAGCGAGGCGACGCGCTCATCCACATCCGCGGGTGAGCTGCCCGTCGAGAGGAGCCGCGCCGCGCGCGTGAGAATGCGGCGGGCCGTATGGCTCGGATTGAGGGTGGTGTCCGGATTCTGGAATACCATCTGCAGCTTGCGGCGAAGCTCGGGCTTTCGCCAATCGGCCAGCCGCGAAAGCCGCTTGCCGACAAAATGGATGTCGCCTCCCGAGGCCTCCAACAAGCCGACCACGCATTTCGCGAGCGTCGATTTTCCGCTACCGGATTCACCGACGAGGCCGAGGATTTCACCGGCTTCGAGCTCGATCGAAACGTCATCGAGAGCGACCACTTGATTGGCGCCGACGCCGTAGCGCTTGCTCAAGTCTTCGACGCGCAATAGCTCTTCGGCGGCGCCGTCGGCACGGGCCGTCGGCAACGCCTCCACGCTCGGTGGGATGGCTGGAACCTCGGCGTGGTAAAAGCAGCGGCTCACGCGGCTCGTGCCGGAAACCAAGGCCGGCGGATCCTCTTCTCGGCATCGCGACCGCGCGATGGGGCAGCGCGGAGCATAGACGCAGCCTCGAACCGCAAGCCCCAAGGGCGGCAGGGAACCAGCGATCGGGTCGAGCCGATGGGCGTCTTTGCGCATGATCCGATTGGGGACGCAGCGCGTAAGGCCGAGCGTATAGGGGTGTCGCGGATCGGAGAAGATTTCCCGCGAAGGACCTTCCTCGATCAGGCGTCCCGCGTAGAGCACGCCCACGCGCTCGCACATGCGCGCCACGATGCCGAGATTATGGCTGATGAAGAGGATCGAGGCGCTGAATTTGCTGCGCAGCCGCGAGACAAGATCGAGGACCTCCGCTTCGACGGTCGTGTCGAGCCCGGTCGTCGGCTCGTCGAGCACCAGGAGGTCCGGATTCGTGGCGAGCGCCATGGCGAACATGACTCGCTGTTGCTGGCCGCCGGAGAGCTCATGCGGGTAGCGGCGAAGCATGCGGGCGGTATCGGCGATCTGCACCGTTTCGAGCATCGCGCCGGCGGCCTCCATCGCCGCGGCGCCGTCGAGGCCGCCGTGGAAGCGGTAGACCTCGGCGATCTGGCGGCCGACCGTGAGCGAAGGGTTCAGCGCGCTGCCGGCATCCTGATAGACCATCGCCATCCGGTTGCCGCGCAGGCTGCGAAGCTGCGCTTGCCCAGCCGTCGTGAGGTCGATGTTCTGAAGCTTGATCCGGCCGGCCTCGACCCGGGCGTTCGCGGGCAAATAGCACATCACGGCCATGGCGACCGTGGTCTTGCCGCATCCGGATTCGCCGACGAGCCCATAAGCTTCGCCGGGCTCGATGTGAAAGGAGACATCCGTCAAGACGGGAAGCACCCGCTCGCGGCGCAGATAGCTAATCGTCAGATGCTCGATGGCGAGAGCGCCGGATGCGGGAAGGCTCGCTTCGTTGTGCATCTCGATCCTTCCTCCTGCCCCGTCATTCTTCGACCACTTGGCGCAGGCCGTCGGCGATGAGGTTGACGCCGACGATGAGCGTCGCGAGCGCCGCGGCCGGGAACAAAACCTCGGACGGGGCCGTCTGCAGGAAGACACGGCCGATGCTGATCGTGAGGCCCCAGTCCGGCGAGGGTTGCTGGATGCCGAGCGCGAGGAAGGAGAGGGTGGCCGAGGTGAAGATCGCATAGCCGAGACGGATCGTGATCTCGACGGCGATCGGCCCCATGATGTTCGGCAAGATCTCGGCGAACATGATGTAGAGATCCGAGTTGCCGAGAAGCTTCGCGGCGGCCACGTATTCGCGTTGCCGTTCGACGAGCACGGCCGAGCGCACGGTGCGCGCGACGATCGGCGTGAAGACGATGCCGATGACCAAGATGACGTTGGTGATCGACGGGCCGAGAATCGACATCACCAGGACGGCGATGATGATGAGCGGGAAGGCGAGGAGCGCATCCACGATGCGCATCGCGATGTCATCGGCGATCCCTCGGTAGTAGCCGGTGAAAAGCCCTACGAGGATTCCGCCGGCCACCCCGAGCGCCGTGGCGAGGGGCGCGACGGTGAGCGTCGGCCTCGCGCCCGCGAGCGTGCGCGAGAAGATGTCGCGCCCGAGATCGTCGGTGCCGAAGAGATGCTCCGCGGAAGGGGGCTGCAAAGTCAGCGGCGAGACGAGGCCCTCGGGATCATAAGGCACGAAGAGCGGCCAAAAGATCGCGTCCAGCACCCAGAAAAGCACGATCGCCGCGCCGAGCATGAAGGTCTTCGAGCGCCGCAAGGCGCGGAGCACTTCCCTCGCGCGCCCGGTCGCGGGGCCGCGCGCGCTCAAGCTCGGAGCGCTCAAGATTGCGGCGCTCTTTGGCTCCGCGCCGACGACCTCGTCCGGCCGGTCGGACGGGTCCGGCGCCGGCAACGCGCCGTGCTCGAGGCTAGGCGGCGAGGCGGACACGAGGATTGAGCAAGGTATAGAGGACGTCGGCAAGAAGCGTCAGCGCCATGTAGAGCACCGCCACTAGCAGCACGGTCGCCTGAAGAACCGGAAGATCGTGCTGGACGGCGGAATCGAGCACGAGCTTGCCGATCCCGGGATAGTTGAAGAGGGTCTCGGTCACGACGAGACCGCCGACGAGATATCCGGTCTGGACGCTGATCACGGTGATCGTCGGCAGGAGAGAGTTGCGCAGCACGTGCCGCCAAATGACCGTGCTTCTCGGCAGGCCCTTGAGGATCGCAGTGCGCACATAATTCGAGCGCAGCGACTCGATCGTCCCGGCGCGCGCCATGCGCGAAACATAGCCGAAGAGGACGAACATCAGGGGGATGGATGGCAAGAGGAGCTGCCGGAACCAGTCCAGCGGGTTGAGGGCGGGGACATGGGACGAGGCGGGGAGCCAGCCGAGCTCCACGGCAAAGATCACAAGCACGATAATGCCCGTCACGAACTCCGGCAGCGCGATCAGCGAAAGGCCGGCGACGGAGATCAAGCGGTCAGGCCATTTTCCGTAATTGAGCGCAGCGAGGACACCGAGACCGATGGAGGTCGGCACGATGAGAAGGAGTGCGAAGCCCCCGAGAATGAGCGAGTTGTAGAGCCGGTCGAAGGCGATCGTCGCGACCGGACGGCGCAGCAAGAAGGAGTCTCCCCACTCGCCGCGCACGAAACCTGCGAGCCAGGTCGAGTAGCGCTCGAGGAGCGGGCGATCGACGCCGAGCTGATGATCGAGCGCCCGCACCTGCACTTCGGTCGCGTAGGGGCCGAGGATGGCGCGCCCGACGTCGCCGGGCATCACCTGAGCGACCAGGAACAGGATGACCGAGACGCAAAAGAGCGTGCCGAAAGCCAAGGCAAGACGCTTGACGAGAAACCGACCCACGCGGCGCGCAGCTCCCGTTATGCCTCGCCGAAGGCTCGACTACGACGACAGCCAGGTCGCCCGTAGGTCGACGAAGTTGTCGGGCGCCGTCGGGAAGCCGTTCACCGCCTTGGTTGTCGCCCGTTGCGCTTCGATCCAATAGCTGATGATGACGGGAAGCTCCTCATGCTCGATCTTGGCAAGCTCGAGCGCAAGTTGCTGGCGCTTTTGATGGTCGAGCTCGGCGTTGTAATCGGCGAAGAGCTTGTCGAATTGCGGATCGCTCCAATGCGCCGAGTTCCAAAGCGCGCCGGTCGGGAACTCGGGGATGATGGCCTGAGCCACCGTTCCGCGCGCCGCCCAATCCGTCTCGCCCATCGGCACCACGAGCCAGGGCTGATTGTCGCCCGCCCCATAATATTGATCGATGGGCATGACATTGACGTTGATGTTGATGCCGGCCGGCTTGCAGTATTCCCTGAGCGCCACGGCATATTGGGGCATCTCGAGATATTGGCCGGTGGTGAGCGTGACATCGACGCTGTTGACACCGGCTTCCTTGAGCAACGCCTTCGCCTTTTCGTAATCCTGCTTGCGTTGCGGAATTTCGGTGTTGGCGAGTTGCGTGTCGACATAGACCGGCGCGAAGCTGTGATCGTTGGCGACGGTCGCGGCACCGTTGAAGAGCGATTTCACGAGCGCCTCGCGGTTGATGCAATAGGCGACTGCCTGGCGCACGCGCTTGTCCTGGAAGGGAGCCTGGTCGACGCGCATATGGATCGAGCGGTAGTCGGCCGAGGCGTGCCGCAGAATCTTGAAGTTGGGATTGTTGAGGATGGGCTCGCCGCCCTTGAGCGGAACGACCGGATAGATATCCACGTCGCCGGCCTGCATGGCGAGCACGGTCGCCGATTCCTCGGCGAAATAGAGCACCTTCAGCCCGTCGAGATAGGGCATGCCCTTTGCCCAATAATCCTTGTTCGCCACGTAGTCGGCGTGCTGATGCGGCACATATTCCTTGAGCACGAAAGGTCCGGTGCCGATGCCGCCTTTGGTAAAGGACCCCATCTCGTAATTCTTGGGAAGGATCGCCGATTGATAGGCGAAACCGGAAACCAGATAAGGAAAATCGACGAACGGCTTGTCCAGATGGAAGCGCACATCGGCATCGCTCACCTTCTCGACATTGCCGAAGGAAAGCACCCCTTTGTAGATGGAGCCGGCGGACGAGCCGACCTTGGGGTCGAGAAGGCGTTCGAAGGTCGCGACGACGTCATCGGTCGTCAGCGTCGAGCCGTCGTGCCATTTGACGCCCTGGCGAATGGTGAAGACCCAGGTCTTGGGATCGGGGTCGGCCTTCCAGGAGGTGGCAAGGCGCGGATCGAGCGTCCAGTCCTCCCGCGGATAGCAAAGATATTCGAGGGAGGGCTGATAGGTGAACACCTCGCCGGCGTTCGAGGCCGTGACGGACTCCGGATCCTTGCCCGGATATTGCGCCGCAAGCCGAAGCGTGCCGCCGCGCTTGGGCTCGGTTTGCGCCATCGCTCTTCTGGTTCCCGTGACCCCAAATGCCGCGAGAGAGACGCCCGCCACCGAGGCGAGCCGCAAAAGCTCGCGTCGGTTCAGGCGACCGGAGCGGAATTCGTCCCAAAGATGGAGCTCATAGCCTTTCATCGACGTCTCTCCTCCCGCTGGGTGAGCCGAATTTGACCCGTCGCCGCTTTCCCCTCGCTTTCGCGATTTGGGCGCGCTCCCGTTCGCTTCAGCGCCGGTCGGGTCAGAATAGAATTGGCTTGCTCACGTGAAGCATGATCAAAGCAAACTCTTCCTGGGAATGTCCAGAAGTATTTCAGGGAGTGACCCTTCTCTTGTACATCGCCGAGCGTGATGAAAATAATCGAAGATGGAGGTGCCGCTTTGTCGAGATACGCAAGCAGATATATGAAACGATGACCGAGATCATTTTGGGATGAATACCCGACCGTCCCATTGCGATCGTGGCCGGCCGTCAGATGGAAGCAAAAGAGCGAGAACGAGGAACGAAATGATCAGCGAAACCGACGTCGTCGTGATCGGTTCAGGAGCGCTTGGGTCGAGCGTCGCCTTTCATCTGGCGAAAGCGCGAACGCTCGCGGTCGCCCTCGTGGACATGCACGAGCTCGCCTCGCAAACTTCGCCGCGCGCCGCGGGGCTCACGTCCCAAGTGCGGCGCAGCGAGATCATGACGAAGCTTGCCAAGCTCGCGGTCAGGAAGATCGAGACCTTCGCGAAGGACACCGGCGAGCCCTTGACCTATCACCAACCGGGAGCGCTCAAGATCGCTCGCCTCCCCGAACATCAAGCGCAGCTCGAGGCGGAGGTTGCGCGCGGGAGACGCCTCGGCGTCGAGCTCGACTTCGTCTCGCCTGACGAGGCGAGAAGAAAGATGCCTTTCCTCGAGACGCGGGGCATTCGCGCCGTGACTTTCTCGCCGACCGACCTCTACCTCGAGCCCGCGCAAATTCCGGCCGGCTATTCGAAAGCGGCGGGCAAGCTCGGCGCGGCGCTGGTGCCGCGCACGCGGGTCACCGGCATCACCGTCAAGGACGGCGCGGTGGAGGGGGTGAGCACGGACAAAGGCGAGATTTCGTGCCGCTTCGTGGTCGATGCCGCCGGAGCCTGGACCCGGCTCGTGGCTTCGCTCGCTTCCTCCAGCGTTCCCATGGTGCCGACGCGCCACCAGCTCCTCATCACCGAGCCTCTCGACGGCGTCGAGCCGAACCAGCCGATCACGCGCATCATCGATGCGAACGTCTATGTGCGGCCGGACAATGGCGGGCTCATGCTCGGCGGCTACGAGAAGGCCCCGATCCAATACGACATGGCGCGGCTTGCGCCCTCTTTCGACATCAAGGACATGAAGCTCGATCTCGAGGTCCTGCGCGGCCTCGCCGAGAGCGTGCGCGAGCAGCTTCCCATCTTTGCGAGGCTCGGACAGGGCCTTGGGCTTCGCGAGCATCGGGGCGGCCTGCCGACGATGACGGCCGACGGCGAGCATGTGGTGGGGCCCGTGCCCAAGGTGCGCGGGCTCTTCATCGCGGGTGGATGCTGCGTGGGCGGGCTTTCGATCGCCCCGGCCATCGGCGAGGTGCTGGCCGAATGGATCGTCTCGGGCCGCGCGCCCATGGATCTCTCGGCGCTGGCGCCCGGACGCGCGAGCGCCGACCTTCGCCCCGAGGAGCGGTTGAGGGAGGCGTGCCGCGACCAATATTCTCACCATTATTGGGAGCGGCATGAGCCGGCGGCACGAGCGGCTTCCAGCTGGTAGAGCGCGATTTCTCTGAAAACGGCTCGCCCGCTTTTTTCGGATTATGCCCGGCTCACTCCGCGATAACGTCGCCGGAACCGCCGAACTCCTTGGGAAAATCCTTGAGCTTGGGCAGGCCGTCCCGCATCGGCAGCACGCTCTCGGCGTAGTTGACGTGAACGCCCGGAACGAAGGCGAGTGTCGGGAGCGTGGCCGCGAACACGTCGACGAGGCCGAGCGGGGGATGATTGGCCATCAGGTGCCCGCCGCATTTCGCGCAATATTGGCGTTCGCTCATCGGGGTCTTGGCGAAGGTCGCGACATGCTCGGCTCCCGAGGTGACCCGCACGGCCCCGGGCTTCCACAGGCTGAAGGCATTCACCGGCCCTCCGGACCAGGAGCGGCAGGAACGACAATGGCAATAGCCCATGGCCTCGGGCGAACCCGAGACCTCGATCTCGACAGCGCCGCAAAAGCAACTCCCGGAATGGCTCATGGCGTTTCCTTTCCCTCTGATGTCATTTCCACGGACTCGCTCGACAAAAACGAACAATGCGTGCCGATCGCCAGGAAATGTCGCCTCACTCGTAGCGCCTATTCATCCGAAATCAACAGCGATATTGTGCCCCAAGAATAGACGAGCGGACTGAATTCCGCGAGATGCGCGAACCTCGGGCGCGAGACAGAGGCAGGGATCATCCATGGCGCAGAATGACGCGGCCTTCACCGGTTCCATTCCGCAACTTTACGACGAGCACATGGGCGCGCTGCTTTTTGCGCCCTATGCCGAGGATATGGCAAAGCGGCTTTCCGGGATGACAGAGGGTGCCCTCTTGGAAACCGCGGCCGGCACCGGCATCGTCACGCAAGCGCTCGCCGCCAAGCTCGCGCCCGCCGTGCGCATCACGGCGACCGACCTCAATCAACCCATGCTTGATCACGCCGCCAAGAAACCGGGCGTGAGACGGGTCGCGTTCAAGCAGGCGGATGCGCAAGCACTACCCTTTCCCGACGACAGCTTCGACGCCGTGGTCTGCCAATTCGGCGTGATGTTCTTGCCCGACAAGGTGCAGGGGTTCCTTGAGGCCAGGCGTGTCTTGCGGCCGGGAGGGAGGTTGATTTTCAATGTCTGGGACAAGATCGAGACGGTTCCGGTCATCGAAGTGGCGGTCGCGGCCCTGAGAAGGCGCCACCCGAAACATCCGTCCTGGTTCATGGAGCGCGTGCCGTTCGCCTACCACGATGAGAAGAAGATCCGCGCCGATCTCGACGCCGCCGGTTTCACCGATTGCGTGATCGAGACGGTCGCGCTCGCCGGCCACGGGCCGGATGCGCGCAGCCCTGCCCTCGGCATGTGCCAGGGATCACCGCTCGGCGCGGAAATCGAGACGCTCGAGCCGAATGGCCTTCAGGCGGCGACCGAGGCTGTCGCGGCCATGATCACCGAGCGCTTCGGCAAGGGGCCGTTCGAAGCGCCGTTGCAAGCGCTTGTGGTGGAGGCGCGGAAATAGCCGAAAGATGTAGGTGAGAAGGCTAGTGGTCCGACTCTAACGCTTAGCCACGTCGCGCTCACTCACCGCTCGGCCCGTGCACCCTCAGCACCATGGGCTCCTCGGCTCCCCCTCGAGGCGAGCTGTGCTCGGCGGAGATCTTCAGCTCCTGATGCTGCACGATATGGCCGCCCGCATAGGCGAGCGTGAAGGAGATCGCGCTCCCGGCGAGGAGCGTCGCGAGGATCGTCGGGAAAAGCCAATCGCGTTCGGGAAGCTCGTCCGTGGCACTCTCCTTGCGGGTGATGACGCTTGTGGCGGCGCGTCGGCGCATGCTCTAAAATCGTGAGCGGCGTTTGTCACGCATATAATATCAAAAGTTATCGTTTTTGCGACGCGTTCCCGCGGCCGGCGATTTCTGGACCGCCTCCCAGATTCGCCGCGGCGTCGCCGGCATGTCGAGGCGGGTGATGCCGAGCGGAGACAGCGCATCGAGGATGGCGTTCATCACCGTTTGCGGCGCCGCGATGCATCCGGCCTGTCCCGACCCTTTGACGCCGAGCGGATTTGCCTTCGTCGGCACCTCGTTGAAGCCGATGCCGAAATCGGGAAGGTCGTCGGCGCGCGGCAAGCCGTAATCCATGAAGGACGCGCTCACGAGCTGGCCCGAGCCTTCCTCATAAACGGTCTGCTCATGGAGCGCCTGGCCGATCCCTTGCGCCAAGCCGCCGTGCACCTGGCCGAGCGTGAGCATGGGGTTGATCAAGATGCCGAAATCATCGACGCCGACGTAGCGCGCGAGCGTCACTTGCCCCGTATCGGGGTCGATCTCGACCTCGGCCACATGGCAGCCATTGGGAAAGGTGAAAAGATCGAGCGGATCGTCGAAATGACAATCGAGCCCGGGCTCCATGCCGGGCGGAAGCTGCGCCGGATCGAGCGCGGCGCGCGCGACCGAAAGCAGGTCGAGGCCGCGATCGTCCTTGGCGTCCGCGAAAGTGAAGGTTCCTTCCGAAAAGACGAGATCTTCCGCCTTGCATTGCAGGAGCTGGGCCGCGATCACGCGGCCTTTCGCGATAACCTTGTCGATCGCCTTGGCGAGGGCGGCGCCGCCCATGTGCAGCGAGCGCGCCCCGCCATGCCCACCCCCGCTCGGCACGAGCCGCGTGTCGGCCTGGACGAGCCGAAAACGCTCGATCGGCAAGCCGAGAAGATCGGCAGCGATTTGCGGAAAGCTCGTCTCATGCCCTTGGCCATTCGATTGCGTGCCGAGAACGAGCGCGACTTGGCCGTCGGCCTCGAAGCGCACACCGGCGGATTCGCCCGGCTGGCCGCGCGAGGTCTCGAGATAGCAGGCAACCCCAAGGCCGCGCAGCTTGCCGCGCCGCTTGGCCTCGGCGCGCCGCGCCGCGAAGCCCTTGTGATCGGCGAGCGCCAGCCCCTTCTCGAGGTTTGCGGCGAACTCCCCTTCCTCGATCCGCATGCCGAGCGCCGAGCGATAGGGAACCCGCTTGATGATGTTGCGGCGGCGAAGCTCCGCCGGCGCCACGTTCATCTCGCGAGCCGCGAGATCGATCAGGCGCTCGATGACGTAATTCGCCTCGGGCTTGCCGGCGCCGCGATAGGCATCGATCGGCACCGTGTTGGTGAACACACCGCGCACATCCATGAAGACCGCGGGAATGTCGTAAACGCCGCCTTGCGCGGTCGAGGACGAATTGGTGGAGGGCCCCGGCCCGGCAGAGGAGATATAAGAGCCCATATTGGCGAGCGTCGAAACGTCGAGCGCGAGAAAACGCCCTTTTGCATCGAGCGCGAGACGCGCGCGTGTGACGTTGTCGCGCCCTTGCGCGGAGGAGAGGAAATCCTCGTTGCGGCCCGAGACCCATTTCACCTCGCGGCCAAGCCGGCGCGCGGCGAACAGCACCAGCACCCATTCGGGATAAAGGAAGTTCTTGGCGCCAAAGCCGCCGCCGACATCCGGCGCGACGAGATGAATGCGCTCGGGCGGCATGTGGAACACATCCCGCGCGAGCTGGTCGCGAATGCCATGCACCCCCTGCCCGGTGAGCACGAGGCGCAAACTCTCCTCTCGCGCATCATAACTGCCGATGGCGGCGCGGGGCTCGAGGGGCGCCGCGACGACGCGATTGTTGACGAGATCGAGCTCGACGATCCTCGCGGCCGAAGCCAAAGCAGCCGCGACCGCGGCCTGGTCTCCCTTCTGGAAGCGGAAGGCGATGTTGCCTTGCGCTTCCTTCCAGAGAAGCGGCGCGCCCGGCGCGATCGCCGCGGGCGCCTCCGTGACTGCGGGAAGCTCCTCATATTCGACCACGATGCGCTCGGCGGCGTCGCGCGCTTCATCCTTGCTGCGCGCCACCACGAAGGCAACCGGATCGCCGACATGGCGCACACGCCCTTCGGCGAGCGCCGGACGGGGCGGGATGATCAGAGGGGCAAGCGTCGCGACCTTCACGGCGCAGGAAAGATGGCCGAGCCCATCCTGGCGCAGATCTTCCGCGGTGAAGACCCCCGCCACTCCCGGCATGGCGGAGGCCGCCGAGACATCGATCGAGCGGATCAGCGCATGGCCGAAGGACGAGCGCAGCACCTCGCCGTGAAGCGCGTCCGGCGCCTCGAGATCATCGACATAGCGCCCCTTGCCCATGAGGAAGCGCGCATCCTCGAAACGAAGACGAGAGCGGCCACGTTCTGTGCGGTGCGGCATGCGCGAAGCTCGAGCTTGCTGGAGGGGAAGTCGCGACCGCTTATCGCAGCCGCGCTATTCGGCCGCAACCTGTGCCGCGTAGGCGGAGGGCTCGTAATTCAGGATTGGCGAGAGCCAGCGCTCGGCCTCGCCGATCGACCAGCCCTTGCGGTTCGCATAATCCTCGACCTGGTCGCGCTCGATCTTGGCGACGCCGAAGTAATGGGCGTCCGGATGGGAAAGATAAAGGCCGCAGACCGAGGCGCCAGGCCACATGGCGAAGCTCTCGGTGAGCTTGACGCCGGTTTCGCCCTCCGCCCCGAGCAGGCGAAACAGCGTCTCTTTCTCGGTGTGGTCGGGCTGAGCCGGATAGCCGGGCGCCGGGCGAATGCCGCGGTAGCCTTCCCTGATCAGCTCCTCATTCGACAAGCCCTCGTCGGAGGCGTATCCCCAGAGCTCTTTGCGGACGCGTTGATGCATGCGCTCCGCCAAGGCTTCGGCGATGCGGTCGGCGAGCGCCTTGACGAGGATCGAGCCGTAATCGTCATTGGCGCGCTCGAAACGCTCGGCGATGACGGTTTCCTCGACGCCCGCCGTCACCACGAAGCCGCCGACGAAATCGGCAAGCCCGGTCTCGCGCGGCGCGACGAAATCGGCAAGCGCGAGATTGGGGCGCCCGTCCCGCTTCACGAGCTGCTGGCGCAAGGTGAAGAGCGTCGCGAGGCGTTCCTCGCGGCCTTCATTCGCATAAAGCGCGATATCATCGCCCACCGCATTCGCCGGCCAAAAGCCGACGACGGCATTCGGGCGAAACCAGCGCTCCTTCACGATGCGCTCGAGCATCGAGCGCGCGTCCTCGTAGAGCTCGCGCGCGGCTTTGCCCTGCTTCTCATCCGATAAAATATCGGGGAAGCGACCCTTGAGCTCCCAGGTCTGGAAGAAGGGCGTCCAATCGATCACCGGAACGAGCTCGGCGAGATCGACGTCGCGCCACCCGCGCTTGCCGACGAAAGTGGGCCTCGGCGGCTGATAGCTTGCCCAATCGGCCTTCAGCGCGTTGCGGCGCGCCTTCTCGAGCGAGAGCCGCGCCTTGTCGACCTCGGCGCGTGCATGCGCGTCGGCCACCTTGGCGTATTCGGCGCGCAGGGTCGCGACATAGGGCGCCTTTTGCTCGTCCGACAAAAGCGCCGAGACGACGCCCACGGCGCGGCTCGCGTCATTGACGTAGATCGCCTGCCCGCGCCCGTAATTCGGATGGATTTTCACCGCCGTGTGCACGCGGCTCGTCGTCGCGCCGCCGATGAGGAGCGGGATGTCGAAGCCCTCGCGCTCCATCTCGGAAGCGACGAAGCACATCTCGTCGAGCGAGGGGGTGATCAAGCCCGAGAGGCCGATGAGGTCGGCCTTCTTCTCGCGCGCCACATCGAGGATCTTCCTCGCCGGGACCATGACGCCGAGGTCGATCACCTCGTAGTTGTTGCATTGGAGGACGACGCCGACGATGTTCTTGCCGATGTCGTGCACGTCGCCCTTGACGGTCGCCATCACGATGCGGCCCGCGGCCGAGCGCGCGGAAAGCCCGCTCGCTCTCTTTTCCTCTTCCATGTAGGGCAGAAGATAGGCGACCGCCTGCTTCATCACGCGAGCTGATTTCACCACCTGCGGCAGGAACATCTTGCCGGCGCCGAAGAGATCGCCCACCACGTTCATGCCGGCCATCAACGGGCCTTCGATGACGTCGAGCGGACGCTTGGCCGCAAGCCGCGCCTCCTCGGTGTCGGCCTCGATGAAATCGGTGACGCCGTTGACGAGCGCGTGCTCGAGCCTCTTGTCCACGCCCCATTGGCGCCAGGAGAGATCCTTCTCGATCGCCGCCTTGCCCTTGCCGCGGAAGCGCTCGGCGAGCGCGAGAAGCCTTTCGGTGGGGCTCGCGCCCGCTCCTTCGCGGCGGCGGTTGAGCACCACGTCCTCGCAAGCCTCGCGCAACTCGGGCTCGATCTCGTCATAGACGGCGAGCTGGCCGGCGTTCACGATGCCCATGTCCATGCCGGCCTTGATCGCGTGGTAGAGGAACACGGCGTGCATCGCCTCGCGCACCGGCTCGTTGCCGCGAAACGAGAAGGAGAGATTCGAGACGCCGCCCGAGATGTGCACGAGCGGGTGTCGCTTGCGCACGGCGCTCGCCGCCGCGATGAAGTCCGCGCCGTAATTGTCGTGCTCCTCGATGCCCGTGGCGACCGCGAAGATATTCGGATCGAAGATGATGTCCTGCGGAGGAAAGCCGACCTTCTCGGTGAGGATCTTGTAGGCGCGCGAGCAAATTTCGATCTTGCGCTCCGCCGTGTCGGCCTGGCCTTTCTCGTCGAAGGCCATCACGACGACCGCGGCGCCAAAGCGGCGCACAAGGCGCGCCTCGGCGATGAATTTCTCCTCGCCCTCCTTCAGCGAGATCGAGTTCACGATGCCCTTGCCTTGGAGGCATTTGAGCCCCGCCTCGATGACCGAGAATTTCGAGGAATCGACCATCACGGGTACGCGCGAGATGTCGGGCTCGGAAGCGACGAGGCTGAGGAACTCCACCATCGCTTTTTGCGAATTGAGCAGGCCCTCGTCCATGTTGACGTCGATCACCTGCGCGCCGTTCGCGACCTGATCGCGCGCCACGTCGAGCGCGGCGGCGAAATCTCCCGCCGTGATCAATTTGCGAAAGCGCGCCGAGCCCGTGACGTTGGTGCGCTCGCCGGCATTGACGAAAGGGATGTCCTTCGTGAGCGTGAACGGCTCAAGGCCGGAGAGCCGAAGCGCGGGCGCGATCCTGGGCACGGCGCGCGGCGTCTTGCCATTCACCGCTTCGGCGATGGCTTCGATATGGGCGGGCGTGGTGCCGCAACAACCACCGACGATGTTGACGAGGCCCGAAGCCGCGAATTCGCCGAGCATGCCGGCCGTCGCTTGCGGGCTTTCGTCGTAGAGGCCGAACTCGTTCGGCAAGCCCGCGTTGGGATAGGCGCAGACCAAGGTGTCGGCGACGCGCGCGATCTCCTGGATATGGGCGCGCATCTCCTTGGCGCCGAGCGCGCAATTCAGCCCGATGGCGAAGGGCTTGGCGTGCGCGAGCGAATGCCAGAAAGCGGTCGGCGTCTGTCCCGACAAGGTGCGCCCCGAGAGATCCGTGATCGTGCCCGAGACGATGACCGGCAAGCGAAACCGGAGCGCGTCGAACACTTCCTCGATCGCGAAGAGCGCGGCCTTGGCGTTGAGCGTGTCGAAGATCGTCTCGACGAGCAAAAGATGCGCGCCGCCCTCGACGAGGGCGCGCGCCTGCTCGCCATAGGCCGCGCGCAGATCATCGAAGGAGACGGCGCGGAAGCCTGGATCGTTGACGTCGGGCGAGATCGAGGCGGTGCGGTTCGTCGGCCCCATGGCGCCGGCGACGAAGCGCTGGCGGCCATCCCGTTTCTCGGCAAGCAGCGCGGCTTCGCGGGCGAGGCGGACGGCCGCGATGTTGAGCTCGGGCACGAGCGCCTGCATGCCGTAATCGGCCTGGGCAATCGAGGTCGAGGAGAAGGTGTTGGTCTCGACGATATCGGCGCCCGCCTCGAAATAGCGAAGGTGAATGTCGCGCACGGCCTCGGGCTGGGTCAGCGTCAACAGGTCGTTGTTGCCCTTGAGGTCCTTCGGCCAATCCTCGAAGCGGCCCTTGCGGAAATCGCCTTCAGCGAATTTGAGCGCCTGGAGCTGCGTACCCATCGCGCCGTCGAGCACGAGGATGCGCTCTTTCGCTGCGCGCGCGAGCGCCTCGGCGACGCTCGAAGGATCGAAACGGTTGGGCAGGAACGCCATCGGCAAAAGCCTCGAGTTCACGCGGCCGCGACCTCGATCGCGCCCGCGCCCGCCTTCGCCGGGCGAAGCCCGATGAGATGACAGACCGCATAGACGAGATCGGCGCGGTTCATGGTGTAGAAATGAATGTGGGTCACGCCCCGGTCGATGAGGTCGACGACCTGCTCGGCGCACACCGCGGCGGCGACGAGGCGGCGCGTCGCCACATCGTCCTCAAGCCCCTCGAAGCGTTGCGCGATCCAAGCCGGAATGCTCGCGCCCGTGCGCTTGGCAAAGCCGGCCGTCTGCTTGAAGTTCTGCACCGGCACGATACCGGGCACGATCGGGACGTCGATGCCCGCCGCGCGCGCCACGTCGAGATAGCGGAAGTAGAGATCGTTATCGAAGAAGAACTGGGTGATGGCGCGGTCCGCCCCCGCATCGACCTTGCGCTTGAGCATCGCGATATCGGCGAACAGCGTCTCGCTTTCCGGATGGCGCTCCGGATAGGCGGCGACCGACACTTCGAAATCGCCGATCGCCTTCACGGCGGTGACGAGGTCCGTCGACCAATGGTAGCCGTCGGGATGGGGCTCGTAGCGCGTGCCCGCGCCGCCCGCCGGATCGCCTCGCAGCGCCACGATGTGGCGCACGCCGGCCGCCCAATAGTCGCGGATGATTTCATTGACCTCGGACCGCGCGGCGGCGACACAGGTGAGATGCGCGGCGGGCTTCAGCGCCGTCTCATCCACCATGCGCTTCACGGTCGCGTGCGTGCGCTCCCGCGTCGAGCCGCCGGCCCCGTAGGTCACCGAGACGAAAGCCGGCGCCAAGGGCGCGAGGCGCGACACCGCTTCCCACAGCGTCTTTTCCATCTCCGGTGTCTTCGGCGGAAAGAATTCGAACGAGACCGTGACCCCGCTCGAACCTGGAAGACGCGAAACCGGCAATTTGTGCTGGGACATCGCTACCTCCGACGCCTGATATTTTCGTCGTCATGACCGGGCTTGGCCCGGTCATCCACGCCTCTCTGCCGCAAAGTGCAAAGGATAGCCGACAACCGAGGGCAACCCCGGCTTGGCACCGCCGGGAAATGCAGAATGGTGGTCGAGATGGCCGAGGTCATTTTCGTAGCCCTCCTCACGCGACATGCATCAAGGCGGGTGGAGCATCGGCGACGACGCGCGGATCGCGGCCGAGCCAGAGCGTCACCGTGAGCTTGCCCGGATCGCCGTCCGGCGGGGCAAGGTCGCGAACCGTGGCGGCCTCAAGTCCGCAAGTGCGCATCCAGCCGGCGATCTGCTCATGCGCGAAGCCGAGCCGGCGATGGCCCGAGGTCTCGCGCAGCTGCTCCATCTGATGAGCCGCGAAATCGACGATGAGCAGGCGCCCCGACGGCGCAAGCAGCCGCGCCGCCTCGGTTACGGCGCGTTGCGGATCGTCGAGATAATGCAGCACCTGATGGATGACGACGAGATCGTAACTGTCGCGCGGCAACGAGAGCGCGTAGATGTCGCCTTGCCGCAAATCGACATTCGTCAGCCCCGCCGCCTGCATGTTGGCGCGCGCCACCGAGAGCATCGCGTGGCTCGCGTCGACACCGACGGCGCGCGTGGCGAGCGGCGCCACGAGCTTCAGGATTTGGCCGGTCCCGGTGCCGAGATCGAGAACGCTGCGCAAAGGCTTCTCGCCGACGGCCTCAGCGATTGCGGCTTCGACCGCGTGCTCGGGGGCATGCAGCGAGCGCATGAGGTCCCATTGGGGAGCGAGCTTGGCGAAGAAGGCTTGCGCCACGGCGGAGCGCTGCTTGCGAACGGTAGCAAAACGCTCCCGATCGGCGCCGGTGACGGGATCATTCCGATCGAGCGAGGCGATGATGCGGCGCAAGAACTCCGCTTCCTTCGTGCCTTCCGCTAGGCGATAGAACACCCAGGAGCCTTCGCGATAGCGCAGCAAGAGCCCCGCCTCGACCATGACCTTGAGGTGCCGCGAGATGCGCGGCTGGGATTGCCCGAGGATCTCGGTGAGGTCGGAGACGGTGAGCTCCCCCTCGCCAAGAAGGGCGAGGATGCGAAGCCGCGTCTCTTCGCCCGCCGTGCGCAGAACCGGCAGGATCGCGGCGAAGGGCAAAGTTCCCAAGGGCAGATTTCCCATAGTGACCCTTCAAAATGACATAAGGATATGTTTATGTCATTTTTTCATGGTGCGCAAGGTGAATTTTGGCGGGGAGGCCGGTGCGGATGGATACGTCATGCCCGCGCTTGGCGCGGGCATCCACGCCTTTCTTTTCCAAGACAAAGTCGGATAGGCGTAGACGGCCGGGCCAACGCCCGGCCATGACGGACAGGGAGCTTGCCCGCGCTTGGCGCTGGCATCCTTGCCTTACTTCACCCGGCCTTCTCGAGCGCGAAGACGAGCTTCATTCCGTCGATCTCGTCCTCGACGCGACGGCCGCGGGGCTCGGATTCGAGATCGAGCCCGACACTCAAGGTCTCGCCCATCACATAGTCGGCGTGATGCTTCACGGCGTCGGCGAGCGAGCCGTCGAGCTTGGCGGTGAGCGCGATGCGGTCGGTGACGGCCAGCCCCGCGTCCTTGCGGGCGTTCTGCACCAGGCGCACGAAATCGCGCGCCCTTCCCTCTTCCTGAAGGAGCGGATCGATGGTGGCGTCGAGCACCACGAGGCCTTGGCCTTTCGCGATCGGCTCTGCCGCCACGCCTTCCCGGGTGATAAGGCGCATCTCGAAATCGGATTTGTCGAGCACGATGCCGGCGATCTCGACGCGCCCATCCTCGCGCTCCACCCAACGCCCTTCCTTGGCGGCCGGCAGCACTTCCTTGATCTTGGCGCCGATCTTGGCGCCGATCTTCGGGTTGACCTTGAGCTCGCGCGTGCCATGGGCCGAGGGCTCATCCGACAGCGCCACTTCCTTGACGTTCACCTCCTCGGCGATGATGTCCTTGAAGGGCGCCAGGATCTCGGCCTCGGGATGGGCCACGGTGAGCTTGCGCAAAGGCAGCCGTACCCGCAAGCGCCTTGCCTCGCGCAACGCCAAGGTCGCCGAGGAGACCTCGCGCGCGAGATCCATCTGGCGCACGAGCTTTTCTTCTCGCGGCAGCTTCTCAGCAGCGGGCCAATCGGCGAGGTGCACGCTCTTCTCACCCGTGAGCGCGGTAAAGATGCGCTCGCTGACGAAAGGCAGGAGGGGCGCCAGCGCTCGGCACATCAAGGTCAATGCCGTGAAGAGCGTGTCGAAGGCATCCTGTTTGTCCGCGCTGACGCCCTCGGCCCAGAAACGCTGGCGGCTGCGGCGGATGTACCAATTGTTGAGCGCTTCGATGAAGGGCGGCACCGCCGCATAGGCGCCCGGCAAATCGTAATGGTCGAGGCGTTCTTCCACGGACGCGATCATCTCGCGCGTCTTCGCCAGGATGTAGCGATCGAGCACGCCCTTCTGATCGGTGCGCGCCTTGGCTTTCACCCCGTCGATATTGGCGTAGAGAGTGAAGAAGTAATAGGCGTTCCAGATCGGCAGGATCGCCTGGCGCATCGCCTTGCCGATATCGGCGCGCGAGACCGCGATGTCGCCGCCCGACATCACCGGCGACGAGAGCATGTACCAGCGCAGCGCGTCGGCGCCGAAATTTTCGAAGACGTCCGTCGGGTCGGGATAGTTCTTCAGACGCTTCGACATCTTCTGATGGTCGTCGCCGAGCACGACGCCGTGGCAGATGCAATTCTTGAAAGGCGCGCGATCGAAGAGCGCGGTCGACAGCACCATCAGCGTGTAGAACCAGCCGCGCGTCTGGGCGACGTATTCGACGATGAAGTCGCCGGGGAAATTCGCGTCGAAGCGCTCCTTGTTCTCGAAAGGGTAATGGAGCTGCGCGAACGGCATCGAGCCTGATTCGAACCAGCAATCGAGCACTTCGGGCACGCGGCGCATCATGGATTTGCCGGTCGGATCGTCGGGATTCGGGCGCGTCAGCTCATCGATCATCGGCCGGTGCAGGTCGAGCGGCCGCACGCCGAAATCACGCTCGATCTCGTCGAGCGAGCCATAGACATCGGTACGCGGATATTTCGGATCGTCGCTCATCCAGACCGGGATCGGCGCGCCCCAGAAACGGTTGCGCGAGATGTTCCAATCGCGAGCATTGGCGAGCCAATTGCCGAAGAGCCCGTCGCGGATGTGGAAAGGCACCCAGTCGATGCCCTGGTTGAGCGCGACCATGCGGTCGCGAAACGCCGTGACCTTGAGGTACCAGGAGTTCACCGCCTTGTAGATCAAGGGCTCGTCGGTGCGCCAGCAATGGGGATAATTGTGCCGATACTGCTCATGGCGAAGCACGACGCCCTTGGCCTTGAGGTCCTTGATGATCTTCGGATTGGCCTCATGGATGACGTTGAGACCCTCATAATCTCGAACCTCGGAGGTGAAGCGCCCGGCGACGTCGACGGGAACGACGATCGGTATCCCCTCGGCCCTCGCGAGCTCCATATCCTCCTCGCCGAAGCCCGGCGCGATATGCACGACACCGGTGCCGTCCTCGACGCCCACGAAATCGGCCGGGAAGACTCGAAAGGCTTCCAGCGCGTAGTCCTTGAAATAGGGGAAGAGCGGCTCGTAGCTGCGCCCCAAGAGGTCGGCGCCCTTCACGGTTTTGACCTGCGTGTATTCCTTGAGCTCGCGCTCGTAGCGTTCGAGCGTCGCTTGCGCCAGGATGAGGCGCTCGCCGTCCCTTTCCATGACGGCGTAGTCGAGCGCGGGATTCACCGCGAGCGCCAGGTTGGACGGAAGCGTCCAAGGCGTCGTCGTCCAGGCGAGGAGCTTTCCGGGCTCGGCGTAGCCGGAATGGCCGCGCTCCGCCGGCTTCAACGTGAACGCCACCGTGAGGGCCGGGTCGTCGCGCTCGCGATAGGAGTTGTCGAGACGCGTCTCGAAATTCGAGAGCGGCGTCTGCACCGCCCAGCTATAGGGCACGACGCGATAGCCTTCATAGATGAGGCCTTTGTCGAAGAGCGTTTTGAACGCCCACATGACGCTCTCCATGTAGGAGAGGTCCATCGTCTTGTAGTCGTTCTCGAACGACACCCAGCGCGCCTCGCGGGTGACGTACCACTCCCATTCCTTGGTGAAGCGCTGCACGGAGCTGCGGCAGGCCGCGTTGAAATTCGCGATGCCCCATTCGAGGATGGCGTTGCGGCCGGAGACGCCCGTCTCCTTCTCGACCTCGAGCTCGGCCGGCAGGCCATGGCAATCCCAGCCGAAGCGTCGCTCCACATGGCGCCCGCGCATCGTCTGGTAGCGCGGCACCAGATCCTTGACGAAACCGGTTACGAGATGCCCGTAATGGGGAAGGCCGTTGGCGAAGGGCGGGCCGTCGTAGAAGACGAACTCGTTCGACTTGCCGTCGATGACGCGGGGACGATTCGCGACCGAGGCCTCGAAGACGCGCTCGCGCTTCCACCTTTCGAGAATCTCCTTCTCGATCGCCGAAAAGCTCGGGTTCTGCTCGGCCGGCGGATAGATGGGCGCGCGCACGTTCATTCTCGTCAATTCGGAAGCTTCAATCGAGCCGCTCATTTGGGCGAAGCGAAGCGGCGCGTCAATGCGCGAGCCGGTTTACGCATTTGGTTCGATGTCGCCAGCGTCCTGCCTGCGCTTGGCGCGGGCACCCACGCCTTCCTTTTTAAGGGCGTACAGGTGCGGATGGCCGGGGCGACGCCCAGCCATGAAGGCACTGCCCTCAAACGACCTCGACCAAGGCCCTCGCCAGACTCTCGAACAAGCCGCGCCCATCGGAGCCGCCGACCAGGGGGTCGACGAGGTTCTCGGGGTGCGGCATCAGGCCGAGCACGCGCAGATTCTCCGAATAAATGCCGGCGATGGCATGGGCCGCGCCGTTCGGATTGGCCGCTTCGCTCAACCCGCCTCGCGCGTCGCAATAGCGGAAGGCGACGAGCCCCTCGCCCTCGAGCCGCGCCATCGTCGCATCATCGGCGACATAATTGCCTTCACCATGAGCGACGCAGACCTTGATGGCCTGATGCTTCGCATAGGCATTGGTGAAGGGCGTATCGGCGCGCTCGACCCGCAAATGCTGAAAACGGCAGACGAAATGCATCCCCGCATTGCGCATCAGAACGCCCGGCAAGAGCCCCGCCTCGCAGGCGATCTGGAAGCCGTTGCAGATGGCGAGCACGAGGCCACCGCGCTTCGCATGGGCGCGGACGGCCTCCATGACCGGGCTTCGCGCCGCGATCGCGCCGCAACGCAGATAATCGCCATAGCTGAACCCGCCGGGGAGCACGACGAGATCGGTGCCGGCGGGAAGCTCGCTCTCGCCGTGCCAGACCATCCGCGCCTCACGGCCGGTGACGAGCCGCAGCGCGCGCGCCGCGTCGTCTTCGCGGTTGACGCCGGGGAAGCGGATGACGGCGGCTTTCATTCGGGAGGGTGATCCTCGATTTCCATGGCGTTGGCGAAATCGTCCAAATTCTTTCGCGCGGTGCTTAGATTCGTCGCTGTCGATGTAATCAATACGAATGACGCGTCAACGAACATCATGGCACTGACCGTCTTGAATTGTCCCTTTTCGGTGGACAGATCGCCAACCGTCCGAATCGCGTAATAGCCGCGTATTTTTCCGGTGCTTGTCGAAACCAGCTTGAGTTGACGGGTGGCGCCCGTGAGGTTGCCGAGGTTGGCATTCGCTTTTTCAAATACCTCGGGAAGTTGGGTTTTTGCGAATTTCTCGAGCGCAACAGGGTCGGGGTGTGGCGTGGGACTTTTGGTGACTGAGATCGTCACAATACCGTTATCGGCGCATGCCAGCGGCCTGCATTGCCATTGGTCGCGGTTATTGATCCGCTGGTAGGCCCACTTGCCCGGATCGGGCGAATGAGTTCGAGTAATGGTGCGAAAATTAGGTGCCGGGTTGACCACCGCTTGGTCAACGACGCCGCTCCGGCCAACCTGCTGGCATGCGCAGAGCGTAAGCCCCAACATGCCCACGTAAGCAAATTTCGGGATATGCATTTTAAGCCCCACAGCTGCTGATGGAAGGTAGCCGGCTGTGAAAGCGAATCGGCGCGAAAGTCAAATCACGTCGACGCGATAATCCTCGATCACCGTGTTGGCGAGGAGCTTCTCGCACGCCGATTTGAGCGCCGTTTTCGCCCGCGCCGGATCGCTGCCCGCGAGCTCGATGTCGAAGACCTTGCCTTGACGCACGCTCGCGACCCCTTCGACGCCGAGCGAACGCAGCGCGCCCTCGATCGCCTTGCCTTGCGGATCGAGAACCCCATCCTTCAAGGTGACGGTGACGCGCGCTTTCATGGGGCTGTTCCGTTTGCGTAAGACAGGGGAAGGGCTAATGCTTCCCCTGGCGTCGCGCAATCCCGGCCGTTCGCAGCGCTCACGAATCTCGTGGATGGGCGCCATGAATGGCGCCGAAAGCCATCGCACCCTCATTCACCCGTCGCACCGCGATCACTTTGAGCGGCATCGTGATCACTTTTGAGTCGCATCGCGATCATTTTTGAGTCGCATCGCGATCACTTGGCGATCTCCTCGATCGGCTTCTCCCCTTTGGGGGCCTCCGGCGATAGGTGGGCGAAGCTTTTCGCCGCGGCCCGGGCTGCCTGAAGCGCGGCGTCGGCATCGGTGGTTACGGCAAGCGCGGCCTTGAGCGTCTCGCCCTCGCGCGCCGTGAGCACGACCACATAGGCCTCATGCCCATCGGCGACCTCCGGCAACAAGGTCACGCGGTAGCCGGACAGACCATCGGCCTCGATGCGCTCGGCTTTTTCCCGGCTCTTCGGTTTGTCGGACGCGGGCTTGCTCTTGACCTTCGGATCACGAGCCGTCGCAACCTTCACCCGCTCCGCCTTGAGCAAGGACCTCGGATCGGCGAGCGCGAGGGAGAGACGTTTCGCCTCCTCGCCCTCGACCGCGAAGGTCGCGACCACGATCGGCCGCGGACAGGACGGCATCTCGCAATAGGCGATGTTCGCCGGCCCCAGCCCCTCGTTCAACAGCCAATCACGCGTCGGCACCCGCGTCCATCCTGAGGCGGAGGGGAGGCCGGCGCCCAGGAGATCGGAACCGGCGTTGCAGGCGCAGAGCGTCGAAAGCGCGAGCGCCATGGCGGCGAGCGCGTAAAAACGGGGGCGGCGACGCCCCCGTGCGAAATCATGGGCAAAGCACGTAAGGCTCGTCACTGCACCAGCTTCGGCCCCGCGCTCACCATGGGCTCGTTCTCGGCGATGATGCCGAGCCGGCGCGCCACTTCCGTATAGGCCTCGATCAACCCGCCCATGTCACGACGGAATCGATCCTTGTCGAGCTTGTCCTTGGTCTTCATGTCCCAGAGGCGGCAACTGTCGGGCGAGATCTCATCGGCGACGACGATGCGCATCATGTCGTTCTCCCACAACCGGCCCGTCTCCATCTTGAAATCGATGAGGCGGATGCCGACGCCGAGAAAGACGCCCGTGAGGAAATCATTGACGCGGATGGCGAGCGCCATGATGTCGTCGATCTCCTGCGGATTGGCCCAGCCGAAGGCAGTGACGTGCTCCTCGGACACCATCGGGTCGTTGAGCGCGTCGTTCTTGTAATAGAACTCGATGATCGAGCGCGGCAGCTGCGTGCCCTCCTCGATGCCGAGCCGCGTCGCCAGCGAGCCCGCGGCGACATTGCGCACCACCACCTCGAGCGGGATGATCTCGACCTCGCGAATGAGCTGCTCGCGCATGTTGAGGCGGCGCATGAAATGCGTCGGCACGCCGATATCGTTGAGGTTTTGAAACAGGAACTCGCTGATGCGGTTGTTGAGAACGCCCTTGCCGTCGATCACCTCATGCTTCTTGGCGTTGAAGGCGGTGGCGTCGTCCTTGAAATGCTGGATCAAAGTGCCGGGCTCGGGCCCCTCGAAAAGGACTTTCGCCTTTCCTTCGTAAATGCGGCGGCGGCGGTTCATCGGGACATACCGTGGTTTGAGATAATCCATGGAAAGGATGGGTCTCCTTTGTCGTGGCGCGCCAGCCCCTCCCCTGATATGGGCACGAGCGCGCCGACTTGCATCGGCGCTGCGCCCCCGCAAGACATGCGGCAACCTATCCGATCGGGACGCATGGCACAATGATCATGGCTCTCGCCCACAGATCTCGATCCGCCTCGACGGCCCTCGACATATTCCTGGCGCGGCGGGGCGCTAGGCTCGCTTGGCTGCGCGTCTTGAGGTGTTCGGCGAGCCCTCATCCTCGCGTGGAACCGCGCATTGATCTCGGCTCCCCCACGTGCGAGATGTCGCGCATCGAGCAAGAAAGGGTTGCTCTCATGACCACCTTCGATAAGCGCGAAGAGGCCTTCGAGGCCAAGTTCGCGCATGACGAGGAGCTCCGCTTCCTGGCCATCGCGCGTCGCAACAAGCTCCTCGGCGCCTGGGTCGCGGGCCTGTTGGACCTGAAGGGTGCGGAGGTAGGGGCCTACGAAGCCACGCTGATCGAGCCCGATTTCCTGGGCACGAATAACGAGCGTCTGATCATCAAGATCATCGCCGATCTCAAGGCGAAGGGCATCGAGCGCACCGCCCAGGAAATCGCTGCCAAATCACAGGAGTTTTTGGCGAGGGCCGTGGCGGAAATCGAGGCCGGACGCTGAAGGATGATCCGGAAAAGCGGCACCGGCTTTCCGACAAGACCACGCGCAATCGAAACAGGGCCCGGCTGCCGCCGCAGGCCCAGAGTTCAACTCAAGAAGAGAAGCAGATCATGATCTCGAGCGCCTATCACGTCGCGGCGAAGATTTCGTCCGGCTCGCCTGTCCATGTGGCCTGGCTCGGCATCGCCGAGCCCGTCCTTGCCGACATCTTCGCGCGCGAGGGCTATGACGCGGTCGTCTTCGACGGCCAGCACGGCATGTTCGACGACAACGCCATGGCGCGCGGCTTCGCCACCGTCTCCTCGATCGGCGTGCCGGTCATCGGGCGCATTCCGGTCGGCAATTTCGCTCTTGCCGCGCGCTTCCTCGATCTCGGCGCGACCGGCGTGATCGCGCCGATGATCAACTCGGTCGCGGATGCAAGGCTTTTCGTGAGCTTCACCAAATTCCCGCCGCTCGGCGAACGCTCCTGGGGGCCGGCGCGCGCGCTCGCGCTCACCGGCCTCGCACCGCAGGAATATCTGAAGCAGGCGAATGATTTCTCGCTTGCGATCGCCATGATCGAGACGCGTGAAGCCATCGCGGCCGTCGACGACATTATTGCCGTGCCCGGCATCGACGGCGTCTTCGTCGGCCCGTCCGATCTGTCGATCACCCTGAGCAACGGCGCTTCTTATGATCCGACGGGCGCGGAGGTCGACGCCGCCTTCAAGCATGTGCTTTCGCGCGCCAAGGCGGCCGGGAAATTCTGCGGCGCCTTCGCGGTCTCGGCCGCGCGCGCCAACGAGCTCGCGAAGCTTGGCTTCCAGCTTATCACCGTCTCGAGCGATTTCGTCATCATCCGGGAAGCGGCGCGAAGCGCCCTCGCGACCGCGCGCGGAAAGTGAGCGGCGCGATTGTGGCGTATCATTTATAGGTGGATTGAGGGCGAACCACATTCGGCTGAGCCTCTATTTTGGAAACAGCCCGGAGTTCTGGCTCAACTTACAAACCCGTTACAATCTCAAGATCGCTCGGCGAGAGCTTCGACCCGAAGACGCAAAGCGAATCAAGTCACGACGCGCGGCTTAACTTTTCCCTGCGAATCATGCTTCGAGGACATGTGGAGATCGCCCATGCTCGACCGCTGGAAGGTGCTGGCGCTGCTGTTCGCGGTGAGGACCGCGATGGCGCTACAGTTTCAAAGCGTCGCGGCGCTGGCGCCGATGCTCCGTCATGACCTCGATGTCGGCATTGCCGATATTGGCCTGTTGATCGGCCTCTATCTTTCGCCGGGCCTTGTCTTGGCCTTGCCGGGAGGCGCCATCGGCAAGCGCTATGGCGACAAGCTCGTCGTCATGACGGGCCTCGCGCTGATGACCGTGGGCGGCCTCGTCATGGCCCTTTCCCACACGTGGCACGTCGAGCTCCTCGGTCGGTTCCTCGCCGGAATAGGCGGCGTGCTGCTGAATGTGCTGATGTCGAAGATGGTCACGGATTGGTTTGCGGGCAGAGAGATCGCGACCGCAATGGCGATCTTCGTCAATTCCTGGCCGGTCGGCATCGCCATGGCCTTGATCCTGCTGCCTCCCATCGCGGGGAGCGGCGGCGTCTCGTCGGCCTTTTTATTCACGAGCGCGCTCGTCGCCCTTGGAATGGTTGCGCTGGCCGGGCTCTATCGAGCGCCACCAGCCGCACAAACGGCCGGCCCGGCAAGCGCCGCCAGGCCCGGCGGCACGACCTTGCTCGCCGTGATCGTGGCCGGGCTGATCTGGGGTCTCTACAATGGCGCCATCGCCATGGTTTTCAGCTTCGGGCCTTCGATGCTTGCCGAGCGCGGGTGGAACGTGCAGGGCGCGAGCTCCGTGACGAGCCTCACGCTCTGGCTGGTGGCTCTCTCGGTTCCGATGGGGGGCTTGCTGGCCGATCGAACCGGGCGGCATCGCCTTGTTCTCGTCGGCGGATTGCTTGTTTTTGCAACGATGCTCCTGGTCACGGCGCGTGCCGACGCGGTCGTGTTGGCTTTCGCTGCGCTTGGCCTCGTGAGCGGGCTCTCGGCCGGGCCGATCATGAGCTTGCCGAGCCGCGTGCTCGTGCCCGAGACCCGTGCCATCGGCATGGGGGTTTTCTTCACGCTCTTCTATCTGATCGCGGTCCTTGGGCCCGTGATCGGCGGGTATGCGGCCACCTTCGCGGGAACCGCTCGCGCCACCTTCGACCTCGGCGCTCTCATGCTGATCATGTGCTGCCCGGCCTTGTGGCTCTTCGAATGGCTCGCAAATGATGGTGCGATCGCGCAAAGCGTCGCCAGCCGGCCATCGAGCGCCGTCTCTTGACCGCGTCGTCGCTCCGGAGGCGGCACCGTCGCTTGTAGGTCGGGAAAATCTGGAGCGGGCGAAGGGAATCGAACCCTCGTATGCAGCTTGGGAAGCTGCCGTTCTGCCATTGAACTACGCCCGCGACCGGAAGCTCAGGCAAGGCCGGCGAGATTAGAGGATCGGGCACCGCGCCGCAACTTCGAGATCATGGGCGCGATTGAGGCGGGGCAAGGGTGATTGCCCGAGAAACCGCAAAATGATCTTGCCAGCCATCCCCCGCGCGAGCTCAACCGCGCGGCCCCGCGGCCTCGAGCGCCTGCTGGCGCCGGCCGAGCCAGAGCCCGTTGACGAGCCAAACTGCCGCGATTGCGATAGCGGCCAAGGGCGCGGCCCACAAGCTCAGCCCCATCAGGAGCGGGGCGGACCAGGCGCCGACCTGATCGCCCACGCGGTAGACGAAGGTGTCGATGAACCCCTTCGCCTTGTAGCGGTCCTCGCGCGACACGACCGTGTAGATCACCTCGCGCACCGGGCGTGTGATGGCGTAATCCGTCGCCCTTCTGATCACCTGGAACAGGGCGACCATGCCAAGGCTCGGTGCGAGCGCGAGCCCGGCGAAACCCACCATGGTCAAGGCCGGCAAGAGCGCGAGCGCAAGCGACACGCCAAGCGTCGCGACGACGCGACCGGTGAGGAAAAGCTGAACCAGGAGGGCGAGCGAATTGACGCCGACATCGATCGAAGCGAGGAAGGCGGTCTGTGCGCCGCGCTCCTTGATGCTCAGGCTGACGATGTCTTGCTGCTGAAAATACGCGAAAGTCGATGTCATGGAATAGAGGAGGAGAAACGCCCCGACACTCAGGAGGTAGGGCGAGCCGAGTGCGTGCAGCATGCCCGCGAACACGGAACCGCCGACCGGTCGCTCGTCGCCTTTCCGCTTCTCATTTTTGGCCTTCTCGCTCTCGGTCTGACGCAAGCTTGGCGACAGCTTGGCGAGGCGCGAAACCGCGAACACCGCCGCCTCCAAAAGCAGGGCGGCCCCTATCAACAGAAAAGTGGGCGACACATAAAGCGCCAGCGTCGCGGTGATCGAGGAGCCGAAGAGCGCGCCGAGAGTGGCGCCGGCGGCGATGAAGCCGAAGAGGCGTTTGCCTTGCTCGGGGCTGAAGAGATCGACGTTGAGCTGCCAGAACACCGAGACGACGAAGAGATTGTAGACCGACACCCAGATGAAGAAGATTCGGCCGACCCAGATCGTCTCTTCGGGGCCCGCGAGATGCAGGGCCACGGCGAACAGCAGGATGTTGGCCGCGAAGAACCGGTAGGTGAGCGGGATGAAGCGGCTGCGCGGCAGCTTCTTCACCAGATAGGCGAAGGGGAGATTGACGAGCACCATGCCGGCGAGCGTGCCGAGGAACAACCAGGGCAAATTCTTCACGCCGCCCGCGATCCCCATCTGATCGCGGATCGGGCGCATGATGTAATAGGAGGACAGCACCGCGAAAATGTAGAGCCAGCACCAGGAAACGGCGCGCACTTCCTCGGGCCGCACCGCGACGAGCCGTTGCAGCAACCGGTAAGCGGCGCCCGCGGGAGGCGGCGCGACGGCGGTCGGCGGATCGATCGAGGTCATCGTCGACCTCTCATGTCGCGGCTCACGCGAGCTTCGCGGCGATCTCGCGAATCTCGGCCGGCGTATGCTCGCCGCCAAGCGGCGTTCCCGGAACGAGATACTTGCCTTTCTCGAGGCCGCCGACGAGCACCGGCTCGAAGCCGATCTCCTTGATCAGGCGGCTCGCGAGCTCGATCGCCTTCTGGTCTTCGCCCGCCATCGGAATGCCGAGCGGCTCGCCTGCCCGATTGGCGTCTTTCGAGAGTGCCGCGAAGTTGATGGCGTTGAAGGCGCGCACGAGATGCACGCCGGGGACGAGCTTCGCCGTGACGAGGCCCGCGCCGCCCTGCTGCTCCACCGATTTCACGAGATCGTCGCCGTCGCGGCGTGCGATCGGGTTCGAGACGTCGATAACGAGCGGCTTCGCCGCGAGCGCCTTGCCGTGATCCTTGCCGATCTGCTCGACCGCGCCATAAGGGACGACGAGCAGCACGACCTCGCCGAATTCGACCGCCTCGGCGACCGTGCCGGCGCGCGCCGTCGGGCCGGCGCTCGCGACCAGATCCTTGAGCTCCTCGGGCTTGCGCGAGGAGAACATCACGGGGTGGCCGGCCTTCGCGAACAAGGTGCCGAGCGTGCCCCCCTCGCGGCCGGCGCCGATCGTGGCGATCTTCATCTTCTCGCCCGCCATGGTTTGCGCGAGCGCGGCGAAAGGCGCCGCTGAAAACGCGCCGAGCACAGTGCCGCCGAGCATGGCTTTGAGGATTTCGCGACGCCCCGGCGCCATTGAAAACAAATCTACCATGATCGATTCCTTGAAATGAGAGTCGTCGCCGCAAGCTAGATAGGTCGCGACCCCGCCCGTCTCAAATCACGATTGCGCGGAAAGCCCCCACAAAATCGCAGCGGAGCCCTGCCTTCAGCGCACGCACATGCGCTCGGCAGGTTTTTGAAGCAAAATCAGCCCCGGCCTCGCTAAAGGCGTGCGTCCCTATTTCGCCAGATGCTTGTCGAGGAAGCCGGCGATCTCGTCGAAAGCTTCCTTCGTCTCCGGCGCGGTGTCGTCGCGCAAATATTCCGCATGGGCTTGCGCTTCGAATACCTGCAAGAACGCCTCCACCCCGGCGTTGCGGAGCTTGCGATGCACGCGCACCGTGTTGCTCAAGAGAAGATCGCGCGTGCCGCTCGTGAGGATCGTCGGGGGGAAACCATGCATGTCGCCATTGACGGGCGAGAGCAAGGGATCGGCAAGATCATGCCCATGGGCGTAGAAAGAAGCGGCGGCGTCGCAAAAGCCGCTCGTCGAGACGAGCACATTGTCCACCATCTCATTGGTGTGGAACGTATCGCCGGTCTTGGTCACGTCCGACATGGGTGTGCCCGAGGCGATCGCGCCGGGGAGCGGCAGGTTGAGCGCCTTGGCGCGCAGCGCCATCTCGAGCGTCAGGGCGCCGCCCGCCGAAGTGCCGATGAAGCCGACATGTTTCGGATCCGTCGTCTTCAGTACCGGCCTTGTAGACGGTCATGGCGTCGTCGAGCGCGGCGGGGAAATAAGCCTCGGGCGGCATGCGGTAATCGACGGAGACGACCTTGATGTGCCCGAAGCCGGCCATGAGAATGGCTTCGGCGGTCGCCGCCTCGCCGGGGCTGAAGACATAGCAGCCGCCATGCACATGGACGAGCAGGCGGTCGCGATTTTCCGGCGCCACGACCTCGGGCGTCACCCAGAAGACCTTGACGCCGTCCATGACGGCGGGCTCGACCTTGACGTGAAGATGCTCGCGCCACGCGGGAAGGTTCTTCATCGTCGCCGCCGCGCCGGCATCCGCGAGCGCTTTCCATTCCTCGCCCGTCTTCGGCAGAAGATCCCAATTCGCCCGCAAGGGCCCGTTGACGATCCTTTGCATTTGCGGGCTCACGGTCGTGGGCACGCTGAGATTGCGCGCCGGGACCTCGCGCGCGGCAGGCTCCGGGCTTTGCGCCAAGGCAGCGGGCGACCCGACGGCAAGGGCCGCGGCGCTGATCGCCGCGACCAGCAAGGCTTCCGCGAACAAGCCTGCCGCGATACGGCGAAGGATACGCATGAACCACCTCCGAAATTCTTCGGCGGCAACTCAAATACATCCGTTCACGCGCCGGCAAGACGAGCTCGCCATGGATTTGCGCTTCTCACGACATTGTGTGAGCGCCCTGCGTCCTGCCGCCCCGCTAGAAGCGCGCGCGGCACTCGGTCACGGCGAGCTTGACCTTGACCACCGGCTCGCCGCCCCCCGCATGAGCCGAGCGGACCGCTCGCGCACCGAGCGAATCGAGCCCGATGGCGACGCGCACATAGCGCTCATCGGGACAGATGCCGTCGCTGGCATCGAAGCCGACCCAGCCGAGCCCCGGAACGAAGCCCTCGGCCCAGCCATGCATCGCGCCGGGCAGCGTGCCCGTCTCGTCGAGGCGATAGCCCGCGACGTAGCGCGCCGGAATCTCGAGCGCGCGTGCGCAAGCGATGAAGAGATGCGCGGAGGCCTCCGCGCCCCGTTCCTCGCTTTCGCCGATTTGCGATTGCGATCCGCTCTCTTGCCGCTGCCGACCGCGCGCCGAAGGCGCGGGGGACAAAGCCCGCAAAAGTGCATGCAGCCGATCGAGCGTCCCCTTCTCGTCGGCGACCGACGGGGCTTCGGCCAAGGCCCCTCGCGCCGCGCTCGCGGGCGTCAAGCCAGTCGGGCGCAGGTAAAGCTCAGGTGGAAAGCGCTCGACCGCGCCGTTCACCACGCCGCGCGTGTCGAAGGTGTCGACCTCGCCGACCGCCGTCACCGCCACCGCCTCATGAGGGCCGGAGGCGCTGAAGCCGTGCACGACGTTGCCGAAGGCATCTTGCGAAGCTTTGAGACGACACTCCACATCCGTGTCGATGCGCCAATGCACCACGTGCTGGCCTTCGTGGTTGCGCGGCGTGAGCCGCAAGGTCTGGATCACCGATTTCGCGGCGGGCGTGAAATGGTGGCGCGTCTCATGGCGGATGCTCAGGCGCATGGCGCGGGGGTCGGTGAGGGCTTCATGTTAGATACTGCTCGGCGATGGCGGTGCCGAGGCGGGTGTTGTCCTGGATGAAGGCGAGGATGAATTCGTGCAGCCCGCTTTGGAAGATGGTCTCGATCTTCTCGTTCTCGAGGCCCCCCAGCGTGGCGCGCGCCTGGCGTTGCGAGGCGCCTTGGCGGCCGTGCGAGAGCCCGAGCGAATCAAGATGACGCACGATGTTCTCGTAACAGGAGGTGAGCGAGCGCGGCATCTCGGGCCGCAAGATCAGGAGATCGGCGACGAGCCAGGGCTGAATGCCTTGCCGGTATACCCAATGATAGGAGGTGTGCGCCGAAACGGCGCGCAAGATCGCGGTCCATTGGAAATAATCGAGCGAGCCGCCGATCTTCTCGCTTTCCGGCAGAAGTACATGGTATTTCACGTCGAGGATGCGTGCCGTGTTGTCGGCCCGCTCCACATAAAGCCCCAAGCGCGAGAACCAATAAGCATCGTTGCGCAGCATGGTGCGGTTCGACGAACCGTCGAAATGCAAGGACGTCTGCTTGACGAAGCCGAGGAAGCGGCCGAGCTCCTCGAGATCCATGACGCAGCTTTTATCCCGCCTTTCCTCGAAGCGCTTCAGCTCGAGCCAGGCGCTGTTGATGCCCTCCCACATCTCCATGGTGAGCGCGGTGCGCACGGCGCGCGCGTTGGTGCGCGCCAGATCGATGCAATTGCGGATCGAGGAGGGGTTCTCCGCATCGAAGACGAGGAATTCGACGACGCCGGTCTCATTGGCCTTCGCCTCCTTGTCGCGCTCGTGGAAAAGATCCGCCGCGCCCGCCGTCTCGAGCGCGCTCTCCCATTCGCTGCCCGCCCCGCCATAGGCCCGCGGCAAGGCCGAGAGGCGTTGCGTCGCATCGATGACGCGGGCGATGTAATCGGCGCGCTCGAGATAGCGCGCGAGCCAGAAGAGGTTGTCGGCGGCGCGCGACAGCATCCCGGCCGCTCAGCTCGCCGGGCCGGGCGCTCGCCCGCCCTTTGCCCAAGCGAGCGCCTGAGTCATGGCTGGCGTACGAGGGAGCGCTTGCGCCCGCGGCTGCCGAGGCCGCGAGGCGGGAGCGCGGCGCGAGCCGCCTACGCCCGTCATGAAAGCGCTGGCCGCCTCACCCATCGATCACCCAGGTGTCCTTGGTGCCTCCGCCCTGGCTCGAATTCACGACGAGCGAGCCCGGCTTCATGGCGACGCGCGTGAGGCCTCCCGGCACGACGCGCACCCCGTCCGCGCCCGAGAGGACGAAAGGCCGAAAATCCACATGTCGCGCCGAGATGCCGCTCTCGGAAAAGGTCGGGCAGGTCGACAACGCGAGCGTCGGCTGGGCGATGAAGTTGTCCGGCGCGTCGTTGAGCTTTGCCGCGAAGCTCGTGATTTCGCCCTTGGAGGCGTGCGGCCCGACGAGCATGCCGTAGCCTCCCGAACCGTTCACCTCCTTGACGACGAGCTCGCCCAGATGATCGAGCACATAGGTGAGCGCTTCCGGCTCTCGGCAGCGCCAGGTGGGCACGTTCTTCAAGATCGCCTCTTCGCCGAGATAGAAGCGGATGATCTCGGGCATATAAGTGTAGATCGCCTTGTCGTCGCAGACGCCGGTGCCGACCGCGTTCGCGAGCGTGACATTGCCGGAAAGATAGGCGCCGAAAAGGCCGGGTACCCCGAGCGCCGAATCCGGCCTGAATGCCAAGGGGTCGAGAAAATCATCGTCGACGCGCCGGTAGATCACGTCGACGCGCTGCGGCCCTTCGGTGGTGCGCATGAAAACCGCGTCGTCGCGCACGAAAAGATCGCGCCCTTCGACGAGCTCCACGCCGAGCTTGTCGGCGAGGAAGGAGTGCTCGTAATAAGCAGAGTTGAACTGGCCCGGCGTCAGCACCACGACCGTCGGATCGGCGCTCGCCGTCGACGGCGCGACCGAGCGCAAGGTGGCGAGCAGCGCGTCCGGATAGTTCTCGACCGGCGCCACGCGGTGCGCGTGGAACAGCTCGGGGAAGAGGCGCATCATCACCTCGCGGTTCTCCAGCATGTAGGAGACGCCCGAGGGGGTGCGGGCATTGTCCTCGAGAACGTAGAAATCCTTGTCGTCGACGCGCACGATGTCGATGCCGGCGATGTGGACATAGACGCCATGCGGCATCTTGTGGCCGACCATCTCCGGGCGATAATGGGGATTGCGATAGACGAGATCGGAAGGCACGATGCCGGCCCGCAAGATGTCGCGCGGGCCGTAGACATCGGCGAGGAACATGTTCAGCGCCTTGACTCGCTGCACCAAGCCTTTCTCGAGCCTTTGCCATTCCTCGCGCGCGAAGATGCGCGGCACGAGATCGAAGGGGATGAGGCGTTCGGTCGCATCCTTGTCGCCATAGACGGCGAAGGTGATGCCGATGCGGCGAAAGAGAAGCTCGGCCTGGCTTCGGCGGGACGACAAAAGCGCCGATGACGCGCCCTCGAGCCAGCGCGCCAGGCGTTGATACACCTCGCGCGCCTCCCCGTCCGGCAACGTCATTTCGTCAAAGGCCGTCATTTCAGCCTCCGGTGTCGCAGCTCCCTTATTCAGGCACAATCCGCCGGAAACGCAATGCCTTCCGCTCAGTGGAGCTCGATTGTCTGCACCTGCGCATGAGGCCGCGGCGCCACCGCGATTTTTGATGAACGACCGTTCACGACGCTAATTATGGCGAGTCTTGGCCGCCAAGATCGGGAGTGGCAGGCGCGCAAAACTTTGCTAAGAGCCAATTAGCGGTGGCCTCGTGGCAAACGCCGCTCTGCCGGGAAAAGCGCGGGCCAGAGCGTTCAAACCTTGACAGGTGGATTGATGAAGAAGGGCCTTCTCCTGACCGGATCCGTTTGCCTGCTGATGGCGTCCGTCGCATCATCCTTCGCGCAAGCAAAGCCCAAGGCGCCGGTGAAGCCCGCCGCGGCCGCCTCGCAAGCCGCGCCGGCGGCGGAAGGCGCTACCGGTGTCGTTGCTCCGCAAGCTTCGGCCGACGGCTCGTCCCAGCCCCCCGCCAGCGAGTGGATTTCCCGCTGCGCCAGCGAGGGCCGGCAAGGCGCGCTCGAATGCGTGGCGGAGCAGACCGCGGTGCTCCAGAAGACGGGCCAACTCGTCGCGGCGGTGAGCATTCGCGTGCCCGCCGACACGCATCAGCCGAGCCTTGCGGTTCAGATTCCGGTCGGCCTCTTCCTCCCTGCCGGCGTCACTTTACAGATCGACGACAAGAAACCCCTCAATCTCACTTTGCAAACCTGCGATCTTAAAGGCTGCTATGCCGCAACGCCGATCTCGCCCGAGCTCCTGGCCGAGCTGAAGGGCGGCAAAAAGCTCGCCGTGAGCTTCCAAAACCTCACCAAGGAAAACATTAGCGTGCCGCTGCAACTCACCAATTTCGATCAGGCTTATCAGAAAATCCAGTAAGTCCGGACGCCCCGCCTCGTGTCGGCCGGCCTCGGCCGGCCCGTCGAGGCTTTGAGTCCTGCGCCCATCGCGAAGCCGCGCGCGGGGCGCTAGCGGACCGCGCGACCTGGCGATTCCGCCCGCCTGCAGGCCGGGGCCTCAGGCATCGGCAAAGTTGAGTGATTCGCCTCGGTCAAAGAAAATCGCGCCTCGAATTGATCGATTGTGCACGATTTCGTGACTTTTCCCGAAGGTTTTCTCTCCAATATTGATGATCTCGCGCGAGTTTGAGCGTGGAAGCCAACCAAGTCTTAATGAGATATCGCTAACATTCGCATCGATCCTAAAGTACGATTGGTGCGATGCGTTTATCTTTTTGGGCGGACCGACTCCACCGACAAGAGGGATTGCCGAAGGAAATCTATATTTCCTTGGTCGGTTCCCTTTATCAGGACGAAAGAACCCTTTTCATCGGCTCGATCGGGGTGGCGGCGGCGGCGGTCATCACCGCGGTCAGGACCGGCGAGGCTTGGCTTCTTCTTTGCGCGGTCGCCATGCCGGTGATCGGCTATCTGCGCGTGCTCGACGTGCGCCGGTTCAACCGGCGGCGCGAGAGCATCAGGACGGTCGAGGTCGCGAGGGTCTGGGAGCTGCGCTACGTCGCCGGCTCGGCCGCGACGGTGTTGCTGATCGGCGCCTGGTGCCTCGCGACCTTCATCGTCTCGCCCGATCCGTTCCTTCGCCTTTTGAGCTTTGCCACCACGCTCGCTTATCTCACGGGCATCTCGGGACGGAATTTCTCGAGCCCGACGCTGGTGCACACGCAGATCATCGGCGCTGCCATTCCGCTCTCACTCGCGCTGATGGTGGCCGGGACGGCCTATTGGCTCATCCTCGTCGTCGTCATCCTGCCGCTCCTCTTGAGCATCAAATCGATCTCGGCGCGGCTGCGGCGCACGCTCTTCGATGCGCTGATCTCGGCGCGTGACGTGGCCTTGCTCGCCAACCGTTTCGACACCGCCCTCAACAACATGCCGCTCGGCCTCATGATGTTCGACGCGGACAAGGGCCTCGTGGTGGCGAACAACCGCATCCAGGGTCTCTTCGGAGCCTCGCCCGACACTTCGCATCGTGGCGCCTCGGTCAAGGCGCTGCTCGACGAATCGGCGCGCGCCCAGCGCGTGGCGGAAGCCGACGTGGGCAGGCTCACCGCGGGTTTCGAGGAACGCCTGGCGCGGCGCGTCGAGACGCCGCTCACCGCGACCACCGAGGACGGCCGCTCCTTGTCCTTCACTTTCGAGGCGATGAAAGGCGGCGGTTCGGTCGTCCTCGTCGAGGATGTGACCGAGCGGCGCGCGGCGGAAGCCGCGATCCGGCACCTCGCGCGTTACGACCCGCTCACCAAGCTGCCGAACCGCACCTATTTCCGCGAGGAGATCATGCGCGTGCTCGTGCAAACGCATGAGAAGCGCGAGCGCTGCGCCATCCTGTTCATCGACCTCGACCAGTTCAAGCAGGTGAACGACACGCTTGGCCATTCGCAGGGCGACGAGCTGCTCTGCACGGTGGCCGATCGCTTGCGCACGGTCGTGCGCGACACCGACCTCGTCGCCCGCCTCGGCGGGGACGAATTCGTCATCGTGCAATCGCCGATGCGGCGCGCCGACCAGGCCACGTCCCTCGCCAGGCGCATCGTTAGCCTTCTCAACGAGACCTTCGATGTCGACGGCCATCAGGTGATCATCGGGGCGAGCATCGGCATCGCGGTCGCGCCGCGCGACGGCATCGATGCCGATACGCTTGCTGAAGAATGCCGACATGGCGCTCTACCGCGCCAAGGCCGACGGGCGCGGCACCTGGCGCTTTTTCGAGAAGGACATGGATGTCGAGGCCCAGGCCCGACGCAACCTGGAGCTCGATTTGCGCAACGCGCTCGCGGCCGGCGCCTTCGACGTATATTACCAGCCCCTCGTCAACTTGCGCACGCAGAAGATCGCGAGTTTCGAGGCGCTGTTGCGCTGGTCGCATCCGCAGCGGGGCATGGTCTCTCCCGCGGATTTCATTCCGGTCGCCGAGGAGATGGGCATCATCGTCGAGATCGGCAATCTGGTGCTGCAGAAGGCTTGCGTCGAATGCATGAGGTGGCCGGATGACATTCGCGTCGCCGTGAACATTTCCTCGACGCAGTTCAGCCGCAGCGACGTGACCAAGGTGGTGCGGCACGCGCTATCGGTTTCGGGCCTGCCGGCGCGGCGGCTCGAGATCGAGATCACCGAGACGACCCTTCTCCAGAACACCCACTCGACGCGCTTGGCGCTCGAAACCTTGCAGGAAATGGGCGTGCGCATCTCGCTCGACGACTTCGGCACCGGCTATTCGAGCTTGAGCTATTTGCACAACTTCCCCTTGGACAAGGTGAAGATCGACCGCTCCTTCCTCAAGGGCATCGGCACGAGCGAACGCTCGCTGAAGCTGCTGCATGGCGTGGCGCGCTTGAGCTCGCAACTCGGCATGATGGTCGTCATGGAAGGCGTCGAGACCGAGGACCAGTTGCGCCTCATCGCCGCGCAACCCGGCGTCGATCAGGTGCAAGGCTATCTGTTCAGCCCGGCGGTGCCGGCGAGCGAGGTGCCGAGGCTCCTCGAGCCGACGACGGCGCAGCGCTGCGACAGGAGCGAATGGCCGCCGCAACCCGCGTCTTTCGAAACCAACATCGTCCGGCTCAAGACCGCCGCATCCTTCGCGCGTGGTCGGCGGCGAAAGGGCGAGGAGGACGAGCCTTCGAGCGCGCTGACGTCGGGAACGTCGACGCGCCATTGACCCTTCGGACGCATCCTCTCGGTAGGGCGACCAGGCGCTGGCGACGCCCCTTTTGATCGGCCGCCCGATAATGTGGCGCCTTCGGTCGCGGGCTCACGCCGCCTCCTTGCAGCCGCACCCGGCCTTGCCCGCGGCATTTGCCGTGACGCCAGCAGCGCAACAAGCATCGGTTTCGGCCCCCACGGGACTGCCGCAACCGTCCGCGGATGCGACGCCGGAGACGGTAATCGCTCTCGTGGAGCACACTCCAGTTTTGGGAAGCACGAGCTCAACGCCGTTCGCCGCCGCCATATCGCCGGCGATGGCCGCGGCCACGGAGCGAACTTGCTCGTAGCCGGTGAGCAGCAGGAAAGTCGGCGCCCGTCCATAGCTCTTGATGCCGACCGTGTAGAAGCCGGGCTCCGGATGCGCGAGCTCGCGGTGCCCATGGGGCGGCACGGATCCGCAGGAATGCAGATTGGGATCGATGAGCGGGCCGAGCGCCCGCGGGCATTCCAGCCAGGGGTCGAGCTCGAGCCTCAATTCGCGCGTGAGATCGAGATCGGGGCGCTGCCCGGTCGCGACGATGATTCGATCGACCGGTCCCAGGCTTCTCTGCCCCTGCGCCGTATCGCCATCGACAAAAAGGCTGCCCTCTTCGCGGACTGCCGTGATGGCGAAACCGCCAACGAGCGCCAGGCGGCCGCTTTCCACGAGCGCTTTGAGGCCGGCTCCGAGTTCGCCTCGCGCGGGGAGTTGATCGTCCGCCCCACCGCCGAAGACGCGGCTGAGATTGGTGCCGCGCGTCGCCCAGATCGCCTCGGTTCCGGGAGCCATATCAGCGAGTTCCGAAAGGTCGAGGAGAGCGTTGGCGGCCGAATGTCCCGCGCCCACCACCAATGTCTTGCGCCCTGCATAAAGGTTGCGGTCACGTCCCAGCACGTCGGGGATGCCATAGGCGATTCGGTCGGAAAACAAAGGTTCGGCCGCGGCGGGGAGCCCGTTCGCTCCGAGCGGATTTGGCCGCGACCATGTGCCCGTGGCATCGATCACGGCGCGCGCCAGGGCCAGCCTCGGGCCGTTCGCGGTTTCGATCGAGAGCACGAAGGGCCGCGCCTCACGGCCCTTGCTCACCACCTTATCGATCCCTTGGCGCGAGATGGCGGTGACGCGCGTTCCGGTCTCGATCACGGCCGCCATCTCCAACGTCGCGGCGAGCGGCGCCAGATATCGGCTGATGAGTTCGCCGCCGGTCGGGAGCGTGTCATCATCCGGCACCGCGAGGCCGTGACCGGAAAGAAGCGCTCGCGCCACGGGATCGACACTGTACCTCCAGGGCGAGAAGAAGCGCACATGCCCCCAGGTCTCGATATGGGCGCCGACACGGGCCCCGGCCTCGAAGAGCCTCACCGGCAAGCCGCGCGCGATGAGATGCGCGGCTGCCGCAAGACCGACAGGCCCTCCTCCGATCACGGCCACCGGCAGATCGTCTAGCTTCGCCATATCGTCCTCCTTCTTTAATTCCGGAATTATCGAAACTCTGGATAAAAAAATTTGCATCAAGCCGCTTGGCCTTGCGTCTTCGCCGGCGCCGCGTCCGCACAGCACTCGTCGGCCAAGAAGCCGATAAGGGCGTGCATCGTGGGATAGCTCGCGCGGCAGATCAGCGTGGTCGCCTGACGCTCTTGTGTGACGAGGCCGGTCAAGATCAGCCGTTGCAGGTGGTGCGACAATGTCGATGCGGCGATCCCCAGCCGGCTCTGCAAGCGACCAACAGGGAGCCCGCCATCGCCGGCGCGCACCAACATGCGATAGACTTGCAGCCGGGTCGGGCTGCCGAGCGCCTCGAGTTGCTTGGCCGCTTTTTCGATTTTCATGGAAATAAGCTAGGCGCCGGTTTTCGTCCTGTCAACGGTTATTTCGACAATTATCGAATAAGAGGCGCGATCCTCTCGCCGTCACGATTCGGCGGCTGCCTTCAAACCCGATGCCTCGGCGGCTCGGGAAGGCTGCAGGAGCCAGCCCATCATGGCGAGCGCGCAGAGCGCGCCGAGCAGCTCGGCGACGATGAAACCCGGAAGATCGAGCGGCCGGATGCCGGAAAAGGTGTTGGTGAAGCTGCGCGCGACGGCCACGGCCGGATTGGCAAATGAAGTCGACGCCGTGAACCAATAGGCCGCGGTGATGTAGAGCCCGACGAGCCAAGGCACCGCTTTGGGCTGGAAGCGGATGCCGGCGAGAATCGTGACCACAAGACCGAATGCCGCCACCCCTTCGGCGAACCATTGCGGGCCGCCCGTCCGAACCTTGAGCGACGCATCGAGCAGGGGCAAAGCGAACATGAGATGCGCCGCGATCGTCCCCGCGATGCCACCCAGGATCTGCGCGGCCGTGTAGAGCAGCCCCTCGCGTGGCGCGAGCTCGCCCTTGAGCGCGAAGACGAGGGACACGGCCGGGTTGAAATGGGCCCCCGAGATGGGCCCGAGCCCGGTGATCAGCACGACCAGGATCGCGCCGGTCGCGAGCGTGTTCGCAAGGAGCGCAAGGGCTACGTCGTGAGTGAGCGTTTCGGCCATGATGCCCGAACCCACGACAGCGGCGACGAGGAATCCGGTGCCGAGCGCTTCGGCGGCGAGACGCCTTGAAAGGGAGAAGCTCATGGCGTCGCCACGCGGCGGCCGCGCTCGTCGACCACGCGCTCGCCGTCCTCCTTGGTGAAGGTTCCGCGTTGCGGCGGAAGGAGGTCGATCACCTCTTCGGATGGCCTACAGAGCTTGACGCCCTTCGGCGAGACCACGATCGGGCGGTTGATGAGAATCGGATGCGCCATCATGGCGTCGAGAAGCTGCTCGTCGCTCAGCGAAGGATCGGCAAGCCGCAGCTCGTGAAAGGGCGTTCCCTTTTCCCGCAGCACAGCGCGCACCGCAAGGCCCATCCGGTCGATGAGCTGACGCAGGAGGAGGCGCGTCGGCGGGCATTTCAGATATTCGACAATGTGAGGCTCGACGCCGGCATTGCGAATGAGGCCAAGCGTGTTGCGCGAAGTGCCGCAATCGGGGTTGTGGTAGATGATGATGTCCATGGACGGCCTTTTGTCGGTCGGGCGTAGCGTTTTGGGGGCAAAGGCGAGCGACAAGCCTATCCGGCCCGCAGGCTCATGCGCCACGAGCGCACGTAAGAATCACGTCCGGCCGTCCATATACAGCCGGCGGGATGCGGGTCCCCGGAAGTTCGGGGCTAAGGGATTTTCATGACGATCCCATGACACCCGATGCGGGCCAAAACTCCTATCCGCCGCGCACCGAAAGGGTCTAGACTTCGCCGCATGGGCTCACCGCTCGCTCCCGAAACCGCCGCGACCATCCTGCGCTGGCATGTCGATGCCGGCGCCGATTGGGCGCTCGACGATGCGCCCCATGACCGCTTCGCCGAAAGCCGACAGGCGGCGCGTGGCGCTGCCGAGCGTGACGCACGTCGCGCCGGTGACGGGGGGCGCGAGCCGGCAAGCCTTGACGAAGCCGCGAAAGGTCCTGAGCCCGCGTTAACCCGTGCCGCCCCCGGGGCGCGCCGCCCAGCGATTTCCGCGCCCATGCCGGCGCCGCGAGCGGCGCCGGTCGCGCCGCTCGAGGCCGCCGAGACCGCGCGCGCTCTCGCCGCTTCGGCCCGCACGCTCGACGAGTTGCGCGCGGCGCTCGAAAATTTCGAGGGCTGCGCCTTGAAGGCAACCGCGACGCGCCTCGTCTTCGCTGATGGCAACCCCCAAAGCGCGCTGATGCTCGTCGGCGAGGCCCCCGGCGGCGATGAGGATCGGCAAGGCAAGCCCTTCGTTGGGCGCGCCGGGCGTTTGCTCGACAAGATGCTTCTCGCGATCGGGCTCGACCGCCGTCACGTCTATATCGCGAACATCGTCCCCTGGCGCCCACCCGGCAACCGCACGCCGACGCCGCAAGAGACGACGATCTGCCTGCCCTTCATCCAGCGCCAGATCGAGCTTGCCGCGCCGCGCCTTCTCGTCACCCTCGGTGCGCCCTCGACCCAGACGCTCCTCGGCGTGAAGGACGGCATCATGCGGGTCCGCGGCCGCTGGACGAGCTGCGCGATCGGCGGGCGCGCCATCCCGACGATGCCGATTCTCCACCCGGCCTACCTGCTGCGGCAACCGTCGCATAAGCGCCTCGCCTGGCGCGACCTCCTGGCGGTGAAGAAGGCGCTCGACGCCTCGTGACCCGCTTTCGGTAAGGCTCAAGCCCGCTCCTGCGCGCCATGGCACGCATCCGGATCTTTGCACGCGGGAGGGCTCATATCGGGATTCTCGGTTCCCGCTTTTTGCGGGGTCGCGCAGCGGCTCACTTGATGGTGATGTCGATCTCGTAGACTTGGCCGGAATCGGGCACTTCCTCATAGGAAAAACTGTCCGGCCCGCGATAGCCGACGACGGATTTGTAATAGATGACGGCGGCGCGTGACACCTTGCCGGAGCAAACCGGATCCGAATCGGGGATGCGCACCACCTCGGTCTGGACGAGAAGCGCGCCGTTGACCGGCGGCTTGGTGATCACGATGCGCGGCACCACGCCGAATTTGCAGGCTTCACCGAGCACGACGCGACGGGATTCGATCGGCGTCTCGACCTCGGAGATGACCTCGACGGTTTTTGCCGCGGCCCTCGCCGGCGAAGCGAGGCCGAGCCCGATCAGCGCGGTGAAGACAAGAGACCTGATCACGGCGAAAGCTTCCGGTTCCGATATCGCAACCAAGCGCCGCATCATACGTTCAAACCAGGGGACGCACAAAGCGGCGAACCGGCGGACACACACGGCAGGAACATTTCGGCGGAGACGACTTGTCGGAAATAATGTTGGCCCGAGCAAGGAATTACTTGCCGGGAGCATGGTTCGGCAAAGATATCCTCTCCAATCGAGGTACAGCGTAGCGCATGGCAAATATTTTCAATTTCACCGCGGAAGCCTATAGGTTTCGCCATCCCCATCCGACGTGCGAGGGAGAAGTCCATGCGTCTCGATGAGAGCGATCAGTCCGAAAACCTCGAAGACGTCCGCGGTTCCGGTGGCGGCTTCGGCGGCGGCTTGCCGATTCCCGGCGGAAGAGGCGGGCTCGGCATCGGCACGATCATCGTGCTCGGCCTCATCGGCTACGCGTTCGGCATCGATCCGCGCATCCTGATCGGCGGTGCCGAGCTGCTCTCGGGCGGGGACGGTCAGGTAATGCAGCAATCCCAGCAGGAGCCTCGGACGGCGGGGCCGCCCTCCGATGAGTCCGGCCGTTTCATTTCGGCGGTGCTCGCCAACACCGAAAAAGTATGGGGAGATGTGCTGCCCCAGCAAACCGGGAAGTCCTATCCGGCCCCGAAGCTCGTCCTTTACAGCTATGAGACGTCGACCGCATGCGGCCCCGGCCAGCGCACGGCGGGGCCCTTCTACTGCCCGCTCGACCAGAAGGTCTATCTCGACCTCGGCTTCTTCGACGACATGCAGCGGCGCTTCGGCGTCAAGATGGGACGCTTCGCCATCGCCTATGTGGTGGCCCATGAGATCGGCCATCACATCCAGAACGTGATCGGCACGCTGCCAAAGGTCGAGGCAGCCCAAAAACGCGTCGGCGACCGCGATTCCAACTCCCTGCAAGTACGCGTCGAGCTGCAGGCCGATTGCTTCGCCGGCGTCTGGGCCGCCAATGCCGATCAGCGCTTCAAGATCCTCGAGCAGGGCGATGTCGAGGACGCGCTGCGCGCCGCCTCCTCGGTCGGCGACGATACCTTGCAGAAGGAGACGCAAGGCTATGTCGTGCCCGACAGCTTCACCCACGGCACCTCGGCGCAGCGCACGCGCTGGTTCTCGACCGGATTGAAGAGCGGGCAGATTTCCGCCTGCAACACCTTCAACGCCAACCCGTTGTAAGCGCGAACGCAAGACGAGGCGGCACAAGTTCGTCGACGCGGGCCTCTTCCCTCCTCACGCGCTTGCAGGACTTCCTCCAAAAATTGGAGGAATTCACCTCGCCCGTTGACGGCCAAGCCTCTGATATTATTGGCTCGCTCGGGTGGCATGCTTGTTGCTGCCTTTAACGCCTCTCCCTCGATCCCGATCGCCCGGCGCGCGCCAGCTCTCGGCTCGAAGGGCGCATCTATGCTGGAGGATCAAGCTTGACGCTCGCCTACGCCAACGCCCATCGCTACGCCCGCAGCCGCGAGCTCTTCGCCGAAGCCTTAAAGCTCATTCCGGGCGGCGTGAACTCGACCGCACGCGCCACCTGGTCGGGATGGGAGCCTCATCCGCTCTTCATCGACCATGGCGAGGGTGCCCATGTTGTCGATGTCGACGGCAACCGCTACGTCGATTACCTTCTCGGCCTCGGCCCGATGCTTCTCGGCCATCGGCCCAGGAAGGTAACGCAAGCCGTCATCGCGGCGATCGAGAAACAAGGCACGATGTTCGCCTTGCCGGCCGCCGAGGAGACGAAGCTCGCGCGCAAGATCACCGCGGCGGTGCCGAGCCTCGATCAGGTCCGCTTGTGCAACACCGGCACGGAGGCCGTGCTTTATGCGGTGCGCCTCGCGCGAGCCTTCACGGGGCGCAGCAAGGTGATCCGCTTCGAGGGCATGTATCACGGCTTCTCGGATGGGGTGTATTGGAGCAAGCACCCGCCGATCTCCGGCTCGCAGGATCGTCCGATTCCCGTGCCGCAAGGACCCGGCATGCCCAAGGACATCGAGCGCAGCCTCATCATCCTCAACTGGAACGATGTCGAGGGTTTGAAGGAGGCGATCGCGCGCGAGGGCGCCGATATCGCGGCCGTGCTCACCGAGCCGGTGATGTGCAACACGGGCTGCATCCTGCCCGAGCCCGGCTATCTCGAGGCCATGCGCGAGCTCACCGCGAAGGCCGGCATCGTGCTCATCTTCGACGAGGTGATCACCGGATTTCGCCTCGGCCTCGCCGGCGCGCAAGGTCATTATGGGATCACGCCGGATCTCTCGATTTTTGCCAAGGGCGTCGGCGGGGGCTTTCCGGTCGCCGCCATGGGCGGGCGCCGCGACATCATGGCGCTCGTCGCCGAAGGCAAGGTGTCGATGGCCGGCACCTATAGCGCCAACACCATCGCGGTCGCGGCCGCCAACGCGACCATGGACGAGCTCGCGCAGCCTGGCGCCTATGACGCCATCTACGCGCGCGCCCAAACCCTGATCGAGGGGCTGGCGCGCGTTCTCAAGGACGCGCGGCTTCCCGCTTTCGTGGTCGGCGTCGGGCCCGTGTTGCAAGTGTGGTTCTCGAAGCACCCGATCCGCAATTATCGCGACGCGGCGCGCCATGCCGATCATGCGATTTTCCGCAAATGGTGGGAAGGCATGCTCGACCGCGGCGTGCTGTTTCATCCCGGCGCTTATGAGAATCTGTTCTTATCCTTCGCGCACACGAAGGACGACATCGAGGCGACGCTGGCGGCGGCGCGCGAGGTGGCGCCGACGCTGGCGCAGTAACCCGCGATCACGATTTGGCGATGGGCCTCGCCCGCGAACGCGGCGGCCCCTCCTCTCCGGCCTTGGTGGAGCATCGGATCCCCCGGCTTTCCGGATGACGCTGCGAGCCATGCATTCGTGGCAATTGGATTTCGGGCTCCGCGACGGTAGATATTCCTCGACAGGGGGTGAGGAGGAACGATGCCAAGAAAAGAGATGGACCGCCGGCAGATGCTGCGCCTTTCGGCCGGCACGGTGGGGGCACCCTTATTCGCGGGCGCCGGCGCCGCCGCGCTTGCCGCTGGCGCGCCGCCGCTCGATGCGGGGCTTCCCGCCGGTGTCGCGACGGAGGCGAAGCTCGAGGCGCTACCCGGCAAGGCGCCCCTGATCAAGCTCTCCTATCGGCCGCCGAATTACGAAGCGCCGCTTTCGGTCTTCAAGGACACGATCACGCCGAATGAATCTTTTTTCGTGCGCTATCATCTCGCCGACATTCCCAATGTGAACGCTGCGACATGGCGCCTTGCGGTGGGCGGAGACGGCGCCGCGACCCCCTTCGAGATCGGCTTTGAGGATTTGAAGAGGAATTACGAGCCCGTGGAATTCGTCGCCGTTTGCCAATGCTCGGGCAATCGCCGCGGCCTCGCGAATCCGCACGCGGCGGGGGTCCAATGGGGCGTTGGCGCGATGGGCAATGCGCGCTGGAAAGGCGCAAGGCTCATGGACATCCTGGCCAAGGCCGGCCTCAAGGAGGAGACGATCGAGATCGCCTTCGACGGAGCTGACGGGCCGGTGCTCGACAAAACGCCGGATTTCGTCAAGAGCCTGCCGGTGTGGAAGGCGCTCGACCCCGACACCATCGTGGCGTACGAGATGAACGCAGAGCCGCTGCCGCATTTCAATGGCTTTCCCGCGCGCCTCATCGCCCCCGGATGGACCGCGACCTATTGGATGAAGCACCTCACCAGGATCGAGGCGCGCACGAAGCCGCTCGACAATTTCTGGATGAAGGCTGCCTATCGCGTGCCGGCGCGACTCTTCCCCTCGACGCAACGCTTCGTTTCGCAGGAAAGCCCGGCGAACACGCCTATCACCGAGATCATGGTGAACTCGCTCATCACCTCTCCGCTTTCGCCCGAGGTGAAATCCGGCGAGACGCTGACGATCACCGGCATCGCCTGGGACGCGGGCTTCGGCATCTCGAGCGTCGAAGTCTCGCAGGACGGCGGCAAGACCTGGACGGACGCCGAGCTCAACCCTGATCTCGGCCGCTATTCGGTCCGCGCTTGGCAATTGTCGCTCGGCCGTCCTCCCAAGGGCAAGCTCGAAATCCTCGCCAGGGCGACGAACGCCATCGGCCAAAGCCAACCGATGACGGCGCTCCCCAATCCCGCGGGCTATCACCACAATGCCGTCGCACGCCTCGCGCTCACGGCGGCCTGAACCATGACAAAGCGGAATTCTCCCATGCTCGAGCTGAAGCGCACGCGTTCGGCTTCCCTCTCGACGCGATATCTCATGGGCGCCGTGACCATGATTCTCGCCGCTGGGCTTTTTATTCTGGGAGCCAAAACGGCGCGCGCGGATGAGAGCGACATCACGCTGAAGGAAGGCCACGGGCGCGACACGGTGATCAACAATTGCGGCGCCTGCCACAGCCTCGACTATATTCAGATGAATGCACCCTTCATTGACAAGGCCGGCTGGGAGGGTGAGGTCGCGAAGATGATCAAAGCTTTCGGCGCGCCGATCGACGATGCCGACGCCAAGGAGATCGCGGCCTATCTTTCCGCGAATTATGGGAAGTGACGAGGTTTCGATGTCCGACCTGCCGAAATTCGTCGAGATCAACGAGGAAGGCCCACGCGAGGGCTTCCAATTCGAGAAGGGCGTGATCGCGACATCGCGCAAGGTCGAGTTGATCGACGCGCTTTCGGCGACGGGCTTGAAGCAGATTCAGGTCGCCTCCTTCGTCAATCCGAAGAATGTCCCGGGCTGGGCCGATGCGGACGAGGTGGTGGCGCGCTTCGAGCGCAAGCCAGGGGTTCGCTACACGGCGCTTTGGCTCAACGCCAAGGGTTTCGAGCGCGCGCTCGCGGCGCGACGCCTCGATGTGCAAGGCTCGATCTCGCTCACGGCGTCGGAAACCTTTCTCAAGCGCAATCAGAACCGCGATTTCAAGCAAAACCTCGAGGCGCAACGCGAGATCATCGCTCTCTACGGGCGTCACGGCGTTCCGGTCGACCGCGCCTCGATCATGGCGGCCTTCGGCTGCAATTTCGAAGGCGAGGTGCCGATCCCGAAGGTGCTTGGGCTCATCGATGACATCCTCACGCTCGCCGCCGAGAGCCATCTCACCATCAAGACCCTTTCGCTTGCCGACACCATGGCCTGGGCGACACCGCTTTCGATCAAGCGCATGATCGGAGCCGTGCGCGAGCGCCATCCCGACCTTCGCCTCGGCCTCCATCTCCACGACACGCGCGGCATGGGCATCGCCAATGCGCTCGCCGGCCTCGAGATGGGCGTCGATCTTTTCGACGCCGCCGTGGCGGGGCTAGGCGGCTGCCCCTTCGCGGCCCACAAGGGCGCGGCTGGCAATGTCTGCACCGAGGATCTCGTCTTCATGCTGCACGAGATGGGCATTCGCACGGGCGTCGACCTTCCGAGGCTGATCGAGGCGGCCGAGCTCGCCGAAGCCATCGTGGGGCATCCGCTGCCCGGCTCGATCAAGGTGGGCGGCCCGCTCGATCAGCTGCGGACGCAACCTCATTGAGTTCTTTCGGGATGCGGGCCGCGATGGCGCGGTCGCACATGCCCGAGCTGAGAATGGCCGATAAATACGGGAGATGACCATGTTGTTGACGCGCAGACTGATGGCGGGTGCGGTTTTCCTCGCCGCTTCCCTCTCATCGGCGATTGTCGCCGCCCCTTCGTATGCCGCCGAGAAGGTGACGGTCGGCTCTAAGATCGACACCGAAGGCGCCCTCCTGGGCAATATGATCGTGCTTTTGCTCCGCAACAAAGGCCTCGACGTGGTGAGCAAGGTTCAGCTCGGCAACACCAAGATCGTGCGCACGGCCCTGATCGCGGGCGAGATCGACATCTATCCCGAATACACCGGCAATGCCGGCTTCTTCTTCTCGATGGATTCCGACCCTCTGTGGAAAGACGCGCACAAGGCCTGGGAGAAGGCGCATGAGCTCGACCTGCAGAAGAACAAGCTCGTCTGGCTCGCGCCGGCGCCCGCCGACAACACTTGGGCGATCGCGGTTCGCAAGGATGTCGCCGAGAAGAACAAGCTGAAGACGCTGGACGATTTCGCCGCCTGGGTGAAGGGTGGCGGCCAGGTCAAGGTCGCTGGCTCCGCGGAATTCGTCGAAAGCGCCGCGGCGCTCCCGGCCTTCCAGAAGGCTTACGGCTTCGAGCTCAAGAGCGACCAGCTCCTCGTATTCTCGGGCGGCGACACGGCCGCGACCGAGAAGGCCGCCGCCGACGGCACCTCCGGCGTCAACGCCGCCATGGCTTATGGCACGGATGGTGCGATCGCCGCGCTCAACCTCGTCGTGCTCTCCGATCCGCGCAATGTGCAGCCGGTCTATCAGCCGGCACCGGTGGTGCGCCAGGAGGTGCTCGATCGCGCCCCGGCGATCAAGGACGCGCTCGAGCCCGCCTTCGCGACGCTGACGCTCGAGGCCTTGCAAGGGTTGAACGCCAAGATCGCCGTCGAAGGCCAGGACGCCGCGCAAGTGGCGAAGGCCTATCTCACGGACAAAGGTCTCCTCAAATAGGTGCGGCGAATGGCGCGCGTGTGAAAGAGGCTCGCGCCGCAAAAGACGCGTGATGGGCGCATGATCCGCAATCGCGTCCTTCTCGTCCTCGTGCTCGTGGCCCTGGTGGCGGCGCTTGCGCTCTCGTTTCTTGGATTTGCGCCGAACCGCCTGGTGAGCGGGCGCCCGATTGCGCTTGTCGAGGCCGCGGGCGGGGCGAGCCTCGCCTTCATCATCCTTTGCGGCGCGGTGCTCGCGGCGGCGGCGTTCTTGCCACCGAGCCGGGCGCTTCACCTCGCCGCGCTCGCGGCCGCGCTCGCGCTCACGCTCGTCTTGCCGCTCGTCGCGGGAGCCGCCGCCACGAGCCTCGTCGCCACGTCGACGCCGATCGCGCGCGTCTCGCTTGCCGGCGGATTCTGGATCGTGGAGCTTTGCGCGGTGCTCGCGGCGGGCGATGCCTTGCGCCGCCTCGACGCCGGCCTTGCGGCCAAGGCCGGCGTCGTGATCGGCGTCGTCGCCGTGCTCGCCATCGCCGCGCTCTCGGGCGCCTTCGATCAGCTCTCGCTCGCCAAGGAAGCGGCGAACCGGCGCGAAGCCTTCGCCGACGCCGTCCAGCGTCACGCCTTCCTTGTCCTGGTTTCGGTGCTTCTCGCGCTCCTCATCGGCGTACCGCTTGGCATCCTGGCGCAGCGCCGGCCGCGCTGGCATACCCTCGTCTTCGGCGGGCTCGACATCGTGCAGACCATCCCGTCGATCGCGCTCTTCGGCCTCTTGATCGGGCCGCTCGCCGCGCTGTCCGACGCCTTTCCGAAGCTGCGCCAGCTCGGCATCTCCGGCATCGGCGTCGCGCCCGCCATCATCGCGCTTGTGCTCTATTCGCTTTTGCCGATGGCGCGGGGCGCCTTCGCGGGGCTCGCGAGCGTGCCGGCCTCGGTGGTCGAGACGGCGCGCGGCATGGGAATGACGGGCGGGCAGATCCTCTTGCGCGTCGAGGCGCCGATCGCGCTCCCCGTTCTCCTCTCCGGGCTTCGCATCGTCACCGTGCAGGCGATCGGGCTTGCGGTCGTCGCCGCCCTCATCGGCGCGGGCGGCCTTGGAAGCTTCGTCTTCCTCGGGCTCGGCCAGCGCGCGCTCGATCTCATGCTGCTTGGCGCGGTGCCAACGATCTTCATGGCGCTCGGCGTCGATTTCATCTTCCAGATTCTGCTCGGCATGGCGAGGCGGACGCCGTGACGAATAGGCACGCGACGAGGGCAATGTGATCGAGCTCGAGCATGTGGTGAAGCGCTACGGCGGCCATGGCGCCGTCGACGGAATGACGCTCACGATCGAGGCGCGCACGCTGTGCGCTTTCGTCGGCCCCTCGGGCTGCGGCAAGTCGACGACGCTTCGCCTGATCAATGCGCTCATCCGGCCCGACGAAGGCGTGATCCGGATCGACGGGCAGGACATCGCCGCCATCAAGCCCGAGACGCTGAGGCGCGGCATCGGCTATGTGATCCAGTCGATCGGGCTTTTTCCCGCATTGGGACGTAGCCGACAACATCGCGACGGTGCCGCGGCTTCTGCGTTGGCCGAAGGCGCGCATCGAAGCGCGCATCGACGAGCTTTTGCATCTCCTTCGGCTCGACCCTGGCGCATTTCGGACGAAATTTCCGCACCAGCTCTCGGGCGGCCAGCAGCAGCGCGTGGGCGTCGCGCGCGCGCTCGCGGCCGATCCGAACATCGTGCTCATGGACGAGCCCTTCGGCGCGCTCGACCCGCCGACCCGCGAGGCGCTGCAAGGCGAGATCCGCCGCATCCAGGCCGAGACGCAAAAGACCATCGTCTTCGTCACGCATGACATGGACGAGGCGTTGCGCCTCGGCGATCGCGTCGCGGTGATGCAAAGCGGCAAGCTCGTGCAATTCGCGACGCCCGCCGAGATTGTGGCGAAGCCCGCGAACGAATTCGTCCGCCAATTCGTCGGCGGCGCCGATATGTCGATCCGCGTGCTCGCGGTGACGCGCGTCGCCGAGCGCATGACGCGCGGCGGCGCGGCGCAGGGCGAGCCGATCCCCGAAAGCGCCTCCCTCAAGGAAGCGCTGACATTGATGATGACGAGCGGGCGCGAGATTTTGCCCGTGATCGACGACAAGGGTGCGCGCGCGGGCATCATCCGCCTCGCCGATCTCGCCCATCTATGACTGCGATGCCGCGACCCTTCGGGATATCGCCGCTCACCTGGGCGCTCGCCGCGGCGCTCATGGCGATCGTGCTCGCCCTGCCGCATCTTTTCGCGCCGATGCATTGGCTCTTCCCGCAGCTCGAGCGGCCGGTCTATGAGCGCGCAAGCTTCGTCGAACTCGTTTTGTCGCATCTTGCCCTCGTCCTCGCTTCGACGACGGCGGCCGCTATTATCGGCGTCTCGGCCGGCATTTTCGCCACCCGCCGAAGCGGCGCCGAGTTCGCACCGCTGATCAACGCCATCGCCGCGATCGGCCAGACATTCCCACCGGTCGCGGTGCTCGCGATCTCCGTGCCGCTTCTCGGTTACGGCGGGCCGCCGACGCTCGTCGCGCTTGCCGTCTATGCAGCGCTGCCGATCACGGAGAACACGATCGCCGGCCTGACCGCCGTCTCGCGCGACGTGAAGGACGCCGCCGAAGGCCTCGGCTTTTCGCGCCTGCGGATGCTCGCCGATGTCGAGTTGCCTTTGGCCTTGCCCATCATCCTCAACGGCATCCGCATCGCGGTGATCATCAACATCGGCACGGCGACGATCGGCTCGACCATCGGTGCGCTCACGCTCGGATCGCCGATCATCGAGGGGCTTTCGGCATCGAACCCGGCCTATGTGCTCGAGGGCGCGGTGGTCGTGGCGCTTCTTGCCATATGGGTCGATCGCCTCTTCGAGGATATCGTGCACGGGGCGCGGCGGCGCTCGGGCACCATCACCTCGGAAGGCCATGCTTTGGCGTGATGGTGAACGGGGCGCGTGCTGGAACTAGCGAGAAGCGAAGCAGTCATCGGAGCCCGCGCTCTCCGGCAATTGCGGGAGCTGCGCGCTGGCTTATGTCGGGCTCGACACGACCAACTTTTGGCCGCCTAACCGAGGTCACTTATCGGTGACCGGCTCGATTGGGGAGTGGCGGCCCACGAAGGATGACGCTGAGCACCATCTCTACGCTATCGCCCTCGTTTCCTTGAGGTATTGACCCGCACTCCCACCGACCTTGATCAACGCTATAGCCGAGCTCAAGCCGTAAGTCATAGGGGCGCCGCAGCATTGCCGGGGGTGCGAAAGTGTGTATATGATAAGCGATCAATACACATTACTGAGTCAACGACGATGCGGACGAATATCGAAATCGACGATGAATTGCTGTTGCAAGCAATGACCGCGACGGGTTTGGCGACTAAACGCGCCACGGTGGAAGAAGGCTTGCGACTGCTGGTTCGTGTTCGCAAGCAGGTCAAGGCGCTTGCGCAACTCAAAAGGCTGGGGTGGGGAGGCAACCTGGACAAGATGCGACGAGGCCGTTCTCTGGGCCAATCGTGATTCTCGTCGATAGCTCCGTGTGGATCGCGCACCTACGCGGTCATCGAACGCCTGAGACCGCCAAACTAGAAGCCGCCGCGAGTCGAGAACCGCTTCTGATCGGCGATCTCATTTTACTCGAAATTCTCCAAGGCGCCCGAGATGAGGCCCATGCTGCGCGCATCGAACGCGGAATGCGCCAATATACCCTTGTGCCGCTCTTAGACACCAATTTGGCTCCTCGTGCTGCCCGGAACTATCGCAAATTGAGAGACCTCGGCGTCACGGTCCGAAAGACCGCCGACATTATTATTGGCACGTTCTGTATCGAACATAACCACCTGCTGCTGCATGACGATCGCGATTTCCTCCCCATGGAGGAGCATCTTGGGCTTAGATCCTTGTGAGCCAATGCCGCAATTCCATGCGCTCTCCAAGGCTGGGATCGGCATCGCTGGTACTTACAGGATAACGCATGGCGCTCTGCGTTCAAAAACGGCGGATGGAGCGGGCCAGATGTGCAAGAAGGTCCTATAGGTAATCATTGATGGCCCCTGGACGCTACCGCTAGCGACACTACGTAATTTCAGCTGCGGGATGATAGCTCGATGATGTCGACGCTTTCGCCGAGCCGGGCGGCCGCGATCTCCGCTGTCCGGCGGTGGTGGGTGAAGAGGAGGCATTGCACTTGCTTGCCGATGTCGGCGAGCGCCTCGATGCCATGGGCGGTCCGCTCGTCGTCGAAGGTGACAAAGATATCGTCGGCGATGAAGGGCGGCGGGTCGAGCTTCGCCGCGTAGCTTTCGATATAGGCAAGCCGCAAGGCCAGGTAGAGCTGGTCGCGCGTGCCCTCGCTCAAGCCGTCGATCTTGATGCTCTCGCCCCCGACTCGCTTGCCCACGAGAACCGGGCGATCATCCTCGTCGTAAATCGAGGCGAGGCCGGCGAAGGCGCCCCCGGTGAGCGCGCGGAACAAATCGCCGGCGCGCGCCAGGAGCGGGTTTTGCGAAGCCTCTCGGTGGCGCTCGATGGCCGTGCCGAGGAGGAGCGCACCGAGCTTGAGCACCGCCCATTCGCGCGCGGCCGCGACCAATTCGGCTTCCGCGTTGCGGCGCATCTGCGCCGCGACCTCGGCGCCGACACCGGTTTCAAGGCCCTTCTTGTGTCGTTCCTCGCGGTCGAGCGCCGCGAAGGCTTCCTTGCCGTCGTGATCGAGCCGCGCACGCTCTCCTTCGAGCTCCGACAGCCTTTGCTCGGCGAGCTCCGCACTGAAGCTCGAGAGCTCGGCGCGAATCGCCTCCTCCGCGAAGCCATCGGCGGCGCGCAGCAATTCGTCACGCTTGTCGCGCACGGCTTTTTCGAGAGCCGAACGTGCGTCGAGACGCGCGAGAAGCGTGGTGAGGTTCTCATCCTTATCGAGCCGGGCCTCCGTCATAAGGGAAGCGAGCGCCGAGCGCGCATCCGTGAGCGCAGCCTTCGCGATCTTCTCCTTGTTCGCCGCAATGCCGAGCCGCCTCACGCAATCCTCGCGACGCGCCGCAACCGTGGCAGCGGCCTGGGCGCGCTCATGCAGCATCTTGGCCGCGGCCTCGAAAGGAAATCCCTCGAGGTCTTGCGCCAAGGCCGAGAGTAAATCGGTGATGCGCTTCTCGAAATCCGCGTTGTCGCGCTGCATGCCGGCGATGCGCCGTTCCTCCCGGGCGAGCCGCGCGAGAGCATCCGGCGCCTCGCCCCACGCCCCGAGTGCAGCCTCGGCTTCATCGAGCCCCGCGCCAGCAGAAAGGCCAAGCTTCGGCAAAAGAGCGCGCCAGCGTTCTTTCCATTCGGTGGATCGGCGCTCCGCCTCCTTCGCCGAGCCATCAAGCTCGGCGATTCGCTCGCGCGCGGTGTCGATCTTCGTTTTTTGCCGGCGTGCCGTCTCCCAGCTTTCCGCGAGCTTGCGCAGACGGGCCTCGAGGCGCTGCGCGAGCTCGAGGCTTCGCGCCTCCTCGACGTCGGCGAGGGCCGCCGCTCGCCCCACCGCCCGCAAGCGCGGCGCGAGCGCGCGATCTTCCGCGATGAGCGCCCGAAGCTTCTCGCGACGCGCGAGGAGGTCGGCGCGGCGATCGAGCAAGGCCGAGATCTGGAGCGACCACTCCGCCATTTCGGCAGGCGGCAAGGGCGAGATGCCTGACATGGCCCAGGCGGCGCGCCACTTCTCGCCCGCCTCGCGCCCGCAACGCTCCGCATCCGCAAGCGCTGCTTCCGCGTTCGTCTTCCGCTCGCGCGCCTCGAGAAGCTGTTGCGTGAGCAAGCCATGCTGGGCGACGCGCTGCGCATCGCCGAGCGCCTCATCGGCGAGGCGATCCGCATGCGCCGCCTGCCGCTCGAAGGCGGCGACGGAAGCGGCGCGCTCGGGCGCCGGGAGCGCGGCCCCGAAGAGCGCGGTCCGAAGGCGCTCCCACAGCGTCTCGCGCTCGCCGCGCGCGGCCGCGATGGCCGCAAGGCTCGGCACGGCGCGCGAACCTTCGACGTTTTCGAGCTCGGCCTCGATGCCGCGGCACTCGCGTTCGGCCGCTCGCGCTTCCTCTTCCGCGCGATCCAAGGTCTTGGCGTGCGCGTCCTGCTCCTTGCGGAAGCGTCCGATGGTTTGCTGTCCGGGCACGGAGACGCCGGCGAGCGCGTCGAGCGAGGCGACAGGCGGCGAAAGCCGGCGTCCCGCCTCGGCAAGCGCCTTCGCCTCGGCCTCGATCGCCGGCTCGATCTCGGCGCGCTGCTCGAGGCGCCGCAGCGTCGGAGCGACGGCGGCGAGCTCTTCCCGTAACGGCTCGGGGTCGATCGGCGCCCCGCCCGCCGCCGCAAGCTCCGTTTGCAGCGAACCCTGGTTTTGGCGCTCGCGCGCAAGTTCGGCGCTGTGTCTCGCGAGCTCCGCTTCGATGGCGCGCCCCTCGCGGCAGAGCACACGCAGGTGAGCAAGCTCGGCGTCGGAGGGCTGGCGGGACTTGATCTCGCTCGCCTGTGTCAGGCCGAGGCGCCGCGCCAGCATCTCGAGCCCCGCGCGCATCGCCTCGGCTTCGCGATCGACTCCGGGCAGATCCTCTCTCGCCTTGGCATAACGGCCCGTTTCGGCAAAGAGCACGGCGACCTCGCCTGACCGCGCGACGAGCGCCTTGTCGATCGACAAGCCGTCGCGCTCGCCCGCGAGCTCTTCGATCGACGCCGCGCATTCGCGATGCCTTTGCGCCGCGGCGCTCTCGGCTTCGAGCGCGGCGCGCAGCCGCTGCGCGAAACCTGAAGGCAGCGCCGGCACGGGCCCCGAATCGTCGAACCTCGCCGAGGCCTCATCGAGCGACCGCGCCAAGGGAGCAAGGCGCTTCAGCCGTTGCAGCCTTGCCTGCTCGGCCATGGTCTCGCCACGCCGGCGGTCGATCGCGGCGAGCTCAAGCCGCAAGGCCTCGATGCGAGCGTTGAGTTCCTTCCAATCGCCGACGCGAAGCTCGCTCTCTCGCATGGCTCGGCGCGCGGCGTCGTGGCGCTCGAGCGCCTGGTAAAAACGCCGCGTCTTGCTCGCCCTCGGTGCAAAGATTTCTTCTGCCTCGGTGTTGAGTGCCAAGCGCAATTCACCGGATTCGCGCAAGCCCGAGGCGGCAGCAAAGAGCGTCGCGCCGGTCTCGCCCTCGACACGCAGCATTTCATGCGCGCCCTCGCGCAAGGTCACGGTCGAAAGCCCGAAGGCGCGGATGAAGACGTCGCGCGTGAGGCCTTGCAGGAAGGGCGCGAGCGCGTCGTCGCCGAGCGGCTTCTCCTTCGCATCGAGCAGGGTGTCGCGACGCCCCTTGCGACGGCGGAAGGCGAGCTCGGCGCCGTCTCGCGCGCGGATGTGCGCGCCGACCCGCAAATCGGAAGCCGCATGGAGAAAGTCGAAGGCGGTGCGGTTCTCGAAGCCGAAGAGGAGATCGGTGATCGCTGAGAGCGCCGTGCTCTTGCCGGCTTCGTTGCGGCCGTAAAGCACATGCAGCCGCGCGTCTTCGCGCAAGCGCAATGATTGATCCGTGAAGGCGCCGTAGCGCGTAAGATCGAGGCGGAGAAGGCGCATGCCCTCAACGCTCCTCGCGCTCGAGCCGTCCGAGCACGAGCGCCAGAGCCTCGCTCATAAGCGTGTCGAGATCGTCGGCGAGCCCGGTATCGCCCGAAAGCGCGCTCGTCGGAAGCTTGCTCGTGATGGCGCCGAGGAGCGCCTCGGCCTCGATGCGCAAGCTTGGGTCGTTCTCGAGCCCGGCGAGGAGTGCCATGGGATCGAGGGCGCCTTCCGCCGACGGCTTCGGGCGCATCGCCATCGGCTCGCTCGTGCGCAAGCGCACATCCTCGACCCAGATGTCCTCGTGCAGGCGATGGGCGGCCGCCTGGACCTCGTCGCGAAGCCCTTGCCGATCGGCCCCGAAACGCCGACCGAGGGCTGTGGCGCCGAGAAGCTCGACGCGGACCGCGACGAGCCGCTCGTCTGCCTGCCGGGCTACCGCGCCCAATCCCTCCTCGATACGGCTCATCGCGAGCTCTTCATCGGCGATGCCGCCAAGCTCGACCTCGACCCGCGCCCAGCGCGCCTTGTCGAGGATCAGCCGGCGCGCCTCGAGAACCACGCCGTCCTCGACTTCCACCAGCACCGCGCCTTTGGGGCCCGTCTCGCGAATGTTGCGGCCCTGGAGATTGCCCGGATAGACGACGAAGGGATCCCGGCTCAGGATCTCGTGGGCGTGCACATGGCCGAGCGCCCAATACTGGTACCCGCGCGTCGCGAGATCCTGCACGGTGCAAGGCGCGTAAGTGTCGTGCGGAGGCCTGCCCGTGCAGGAAGTATGCAGCACGCCGATGTTGAACCAGCCGGGAACCGCGGGCGGATAGGCGAGCGCGTAATTTTCGGAGACCACCCGGTCCGGAAAGCTGCGGCCGTGCAGCACCACCTTGAGATCCTCGAGCCGGAAGCTCTGGGCGGCGCGGCTTTGAAATTCGCGCACATTCGCCGGCAAGGTGATGCTCTTCGTCACCACGCTTTCGGCATCATGATTGCCCTTGAGGAGGAAGACGCCGATTCCGGCGCGATCGAGCCTTGCCAATTCGCGATTGAAGAAGAGGCCGATCGAGGCATCGCGCCATTCCCCCTCATAGATGTCGCCGGCAATCACGACGAAGGCGACCTTCTCGGCAAGCGCCGCATTGACCAGGGCGCGGAAGGCCTCCCGGCTCGCCGCGGCGAAGCGGCGCGCGAGCTCTTCGTCCTTGAGCGACAGCCCCTCGAAGGGGCTCCCGAGATGCAAATCGGCGGCATGCAGGAAGCTGAATTTCGCCATCTCGTCTCGTCGAATCTCTCGCAGGGGCGTCGATCTTAAGGCTATGCGCTCAATCCGCGAGCCGCGCGTAAGTCGCTAGATCGCCCGCCCACAGATAAAGCGCCGCCAGCGGCGTATCACGGGTGCGCGTCGCATGGATCAGGTTCGGTGGGTGATGGATCACAGAGCCCGGTTCTCGCGACACGAATTTTGCTTCCTCTCCAGCCGCGCTCGCCTGCGCCCAATCGGCACGGCTAAGCGGGATATAAATCTCGGCCGCCGGATGGTGATGTGCCGGATATTCGGTGCGTGGCCCGAGCAGCAAGACACCGAACGCGAGATCGGGATCGCTGACGAGCGCAGGCGCGCCGTCGGGAGGCCCCGCCAACACCGCATAGCCGTAATTCGCAAGGAAGCGCGGTGTGGGCGGAGCGCGCCGGTAATTCGGGTTTTGCACGAAGCTCAAGAAGGGCTCCAAGAGGCGCAACGAGTGGGCGAGTTCGCCGGCCTTGCCGGTCGCGTCTTCGAGCGCCGCGGCGAAATGCAGGCACACCGGCACCCTCGTCGGCGAGCTCCGAGGGATCACCGTTTTCGACCGTGCCGGCAAGCGCTCCAGGCGCTCGCAAAAAAGTGCAAGCTCCGGCTCGAGGCACTCGGCATGGGCCCGAGCGACGATCTCGACCAAAGTCGCTGTCATGCCGGCGAATGTTTCGGCGGGCGTCATCACCGGTCCCTCTCCTCGAGCCCCCTCGCCATGGCGGAGACGAGGCGCTCGACCTCTTCGCGCAGTGTCGTGAAGGGCATCACAGCGAGCTTCTCCTCGAGGCCGAGGAGCACAAGGCCGTGGACCGCCGAGAACACCGAACGCGCCAGGACGGCGCGCTGCTCGACGCCCATAGTCGGCACGAGCGGCACGAGCAGCGTCTCGACCTTGCCGAAAAGCCTCGCCTGTTCCGCGACCATCCAATCGGGCACCGGCCTGCCTTCGGGCAGGCGGTGCTCGAAGAGGGCGCGCCAGCTCGCCCGATGCGCGAAGGCGAAGTCGAGATAGGCGAGAGCGAGCGCGACGAGCCTGCGCCGTGCGGCCTCGCGATGAGACGCTTCGGCCGCCACTTCAACCGCAATTTCATCGAGATGGGCCTCGAGACGGGCGAGCGTGCGGGCGCTCACCGCAATGATGAGCGCGTCGAGATCGGGAAAGACGGTGTAGATCGCGCCGAGCGCGCAGCCGGCCTTTGCCGCAAGCGGACGCGCTTTGAGGCTCGCAAGACCTTGCGTTTCGATGAGGCGAGACGCCGCATCGATCAGGCGTTCCTTCAGCTCGACGCGACGAGATCCGGGGGTAGCAGTGGATTCGGGCATATCACCGTCACTTAAATTCAGCTTGAACAATGTTCAATTTTGCGATACGAATCGCTTTGAACAAAGTTCATATCCCTTCGTTTCGTTCACGACAAGGTAGGATGAAGATGGCACATAAGAGGAAATGCCAAGGCAGGAGGTGCTTGCCATGATCGCCTCGCTGATGAGGTCGCGGCGTTTCGCGCCCATGTTTTGGTGCCAGTTCTTCGCCGCGCTCGGCGACAACTTCCTCAAGAACACGCTGGCGCTTATCGTGCTCTTCGAGCTCGGCAAAGAGGAAGGAGGCGCCGCCGCGACGCTCGCGGGAGCCTTGTTCATACTGCCTTCCTTCTTTCTGTCGGCGCTCGGCGGCGAGCTCGCCGACCGCTTCGATAAAGCCAAAGTCGCGCAAAGCGTGAAGCTTGCCGAGATGGGGGCCGCGACGCTCGCGGCGGCCGGCATCTTCTGGCACGCCATCCCCTTGTTGTTCGTGGCCCTCTTCCTGTTCGGCGTGCTGTCTGCACTCTTCGGCCCGGTGAAATACGGCATCCTTCCCGATCAGCTCCGCGAGAGCGAGCTCACGGGCGGCAATGCGCTTATCGAGGCCGCGACCTTCGCGGCGATCCTTCTCGGCACGATCGGCGGCAGCATCGCGGCGGCCCACCTCGACGCGCCTTTCTCGCGAGCGAGCCTCGTCGTCGCCTTCTTGCTCATCGCGGTTTCGCTCGGTTCTTATGGTTCCTCGCTCTTCATCCGCCCGACGGGCCCCGCGGCGCGCGAGCTCGAGATCACCCGCAATCCCCTGGCCTCGACGCTTTCGCTGGTTTTGAGCCTGCGCGTCGATCGGCGGCTGTGGATCGGCGCCATGGTCATCTCCTGGTTCTGGCTCGTCGGCTTCATGGCGATCGTGCTCCTGCCGCCGCTCGTGCAAATCGCCTTCAACGGCAGCGAATATGTGATCAGCCTGTGCCTGACGGTCTTCGCCATCGGCGTCGCGCTCGGCTCATTCGTCGCCGCCAAGGCATCGCGCGAGCACCCTAATCTCGCACTCGTGCCGCTCGGCGCGGCGCTGATGGCGATCTCCTGCCTCGATATCGCGGGGATTGCCGTGAAAAGCGCCGTCTCGCCCGAACTTATCTCACCGGTCGCCTTCCTGCTCTCGACTCGCGGATGGCATCTTCTTGCCGGTCTTCTCGGCCTTGCCTTCGCGGGCGGCCTCTACGTCGTCCCCTCCTTCGCGCAAGTCCAGGCCTGGGCGGCCCCGCAAATGCGCGCCCGCGTCGTCGCCGCGGTGAACGTGATCTCGGCGGGATTCATGGCAGGCGCCGGCCTCGTCTTCGCCCTTGCCCAGAAAGCCGGCGTCGCGCTCACCCCGCTGTTCTTCGTCCTCGCCATCGGCAATCTCGCCGCGATGGTGCTCATCTTGCGGGCCTGGGGTAAGGACGGCTTGCGCGACCTCGGCCGCTTCGTGTTCAGCACCTTGTTTCGCGTCGAGCTGCGCGGCCTCGACAATATGCCGCCCGCCGGCACGCGCATGGTGATCGCGCCCAATCACGTGAGCCTCATCGACGGGCCCCTCGTGCATGTGGCGCTCCCCATCGACGCCGCCTTCGCGGTCGACACCACCATTGCCAATGCCTGGTGGGCCAAGCCCTTCATGGGGCTGATTCGGGCGCATCTCCTCGATCCGACCCGCCCGCTCGCGGCCCGCGCCTTGACACACGCGGTCGCGGACGGCGAGCCGATCGTGATCTTTCCGGAAGGGCGCATCACCGTCACGGGGGGCTTGATGAAGGTTTATGAAGGGGCCGCGATGATCGCCGACAAGGCGGGCGCGGTGATCGTGCCGGTGCGTATCGACGGCGCCGAACGCTCGCCCTTCTCCTATTTGCGGCGCACGCAGACGCGCAAGGCCTGGTTCCCGAAGATCACGGTCACCATCCTGCCGCCGCAAAAGCTCGCCGTCGACCTCGCGCTGAAGGGGCGCGCGCGCCGGCTGGCCGCCGGCGTCGCGCTCCAGGACATCATGGCGGAAGCAGCCGTGCTGAGCGCCGCCACCGAGCAGACGCTCTTCGCGGCGCTCACCGAAGCGAGCCGCAAGCGCGCCGTGAAGGGGCGCGCCGCCGTCGAGGACCCGCTCGGCAACAAGCTCACCTACCGCAAGCTGATCCTTTCGGCGCAAATCCTTGGCCGCAAGCTCTCGCGGCTCGCGGAGCCCGGCGAAGCCGTCGGCGTGCTCTTGCCAAATTCGGCGGGCGTCGTCGTGACGTTCTTCGCCTTGCAAGCGAGCGGCCGCGTGCCGGCGATGCTGAACTTCAGCGCGGGGCCCGCGAATGTGATCTCGGCTTGCAAGGCCGCCAAGGTCACGACGGTACTCACCTCGCGGGCCTTCATCGAGAAGGGCCGCCTCGACAAGCTGATCGAGGCGCTCGCCCCCATGGTGCGCATCATCTATCTCGAAGACATCCGCGCCGGCATCGGCGGCTTCGACAAATTGCGGGGCCTTCTTGCCGGACACGCGCGTATTCGCGACGCGCTCGCCAGAGGATCCAGCCGTGATCTTGTTCACCTCGGGCTCGGAAGGCACGCCGAAAGGCGTCGTCCTCTCGCATCGCAACATCTTGACCAACGCGGCGCAAGCGCTCGCCCGCGTCGGCGTGAGCGGCGAGGACAAGGTCTTCAACGTGCTGCCGGTCTTCCACTCCTTCGGCCTGACGGGCGGGCTCATCCTGCCCCTCATCGCGGGCGTGCCGGTTTATATGTACCCCTCCCCGCTGCATTACCGCATCGTGCCGGAGCTCGTGTACCAGACGAACGCCACGATCATGTTCGGCACGGACACATTCCTCGCCGGCTACGCGCGTTCGGCCCATGCCTACGACTTCCATTCGCTGCGGCTCGTCTTCGCGGGCGCCGAGGCGATCAAGGAGCCGACACGCGCGCTTTACATGGAGCGCTTCGGCGTGCGCCTCCTCGAAGGCTATGGCGTCACCGAGACCGCGCCCGTGCTCGCCATCAACACCGAGATGGCGAACCGTGCGGGCAGCGTCGGGCGCTTGTCGCCCTTGATGGAGATGCGCCTAGAGCCCGTGCCCGGCGTCGAGCAGGGCGGCCGCCTTTTCGTGCGCGGACCGAATGTGATGCTTGGCTATCTCACCGCCGCCAACCCCGGCGTGATCGAGCCGCCGGCGGAAGGCTGGCACGACACCGGCGACATCGTCGCTGTCGACGAGAAGGGCTTCATCGCGATCCGCGGCCGTGCCAAGCGTTTCGCCAAGGTTGGCGGCGAGATGGTCTCGCTCTCGGCCGTCGAAGCGCTCGTGTCCGAGCTTTGGCCGTCGGCGCAATCGGCGGTGGTGGCGCTTCCCGATCCGCGCAAGGGCGAACGCCTGATCCTGGTGACGACGCGAGGCGACGCGACGCGCGAGACCCTGATCCGCGAGGCGAAGAACAAGGGCACGTCCGAGCTGATGATCCCGTCCGAGGTGATCATCGTCGAGAAGCTCCCGCTTCTCGCGACCGGAAAGGGCGATTATCCCGCGATCATCGAGCTCGCCACCCAGCGAACGCGCAAACCAGCGCCAGGTCTTGCGGCGTAAAGAAACATGACCACCGAAAGCGACGGCTCGCCGCACATCCTCCTGCGCTATTCGCTCACCGACGAGGAGGAGCGGGCTTACTGGCGCATGAGCGCGGCGCGCCAGCAAAACGCGGCGGGTTCGCAACTCTACACGATGGTCCTATCTCGGCGCCTTTCCGATCGGCCTTCTCGGCGGATTCATCGCGATCGCCTTCGGCATCGACATGCAGCGCTTCGGCGGGCTCGTCGCGGCGCTCGTCGGACTCGGCTATCTCGCGGGGCAATTCGCGCTGCATATCCTCGGGCGCAAATTCAAAGAGCGGGTTGCGACCGCGCGCCGGCAGAACTCTCCGGAGATTTACAAGGAATTGACCGTCGAGATCACGAAAGACGCGCTCAGCCAAGCAAGCAGCTCTTTTCGGGCGTTTTATTCCTGGAGCACGGTCCAGTCGCTCACCCGTCACGAGCAGTTTCTGATTTTTTGGATGACGCTCGCGGCAGGCGTAGTCGTGCCGAGGCGCGTGCTGACGCCAAGTGAAGAGGCTGGCATCCTGGCGCTCGCCGCACGACATATTGACGCAAAGGCGTGAATCGCGGGCGGGGTTCCCGCCCCTCGACGCGTTCTGTATAAGGTCTACCGAATGGCGCGGCCGGAGAATATCCGCGTGCGGAACATGTATCGAGGCAAGAAACGCGAAGCTCTCCCGCGCCCGCGCCGGATCGGCAAGGCTTTGCCCTCCACGCGCCGCACGCCTTACCTCCAAGGGCAGATCGACGGCCTGTGCGGGCTCTACGCGATCATCAACGCATTCCAATATCTCTTCCCGGCAAGCTTCACCGATGACGATGCCTGGGAATTGATGACGATTCTCTGCGGCGCCATCGCGCATAAATTTCCGGCGGTGATCTGGAAGGGCGCGGGCGTCGAGGACACGATCACGCTGTTCAAGGCGGCCGAGACATATGCGGCGGCGACGCGGCATCTCAAGGGCCGCATCGTTGTCACGAGGCCCTTCGCGCGGCGCAAGATCGACCGGGTTCAGGATTTCTGGGCGGAGATCGGCGATTGGCTCGACGCGAACCCGCGTGCCCACAACACGCGCCTTGCGTGCATCGGCATCGGCTACCCGGACAACCACTGGACCTTGGTGGCGAAGAAGAACGAGAAGAGCGTGACCTTCTTCGATTCCTGGGAACTCAAGCGGCTGGCGCTGCGGCAATTCACCGTCTCGCACGCTGTGGCGAAGACGAATGGCGGCATGCACAAGCTCGACACGCGGCAGACCTTCCTGATCGAGCGCGTGCCGGGCGTGGTGAGGAGTGAAAAGAGGGGCGGGTGAAGAGTGAAGAGTGACAGCGCTCTCACTTTTCACTTTTGCCTTTTCCCTTTCCCTTTTTCCGCAAAAGCGGTTTCCCGTTTCCGGATCATGCTCTAGCTTGCGGCGCCCATCGCGGCCTCGTCGCCGCCCAAATCGGAACCCGTCATGTCAGAGCTCGATAAAGTCCTCGCCCATCTCGATCAGAACCTCGACGCAGCGATCGAGCGCCTCTTCGCTTTTTTGCGCATCCCTTCAATCTCGACGGATCCGGCCTACAAGAAGCATTGCGTCACCGCCGCCGAGCATCTGAAGGCGGATGTCGCCTCGATCGGCTTTGACGCCGGCGTGCGCCCGACCAAGGGCCATCCGGTCGTCCTCGGGCATGCGAAGAAGGCGGGCGCGAAGAATGGCGGGAAACGCCCGCATCTCCTCTTCTACGGGCATTACGACGTGCAGCCCGTCGACCCGTTGAACCTCTGGCACAGCCCGCCTTTCGAGCCGCGCGTCGCCGAGCTCGCGCCGGGCCGCAAGGTCATCCTCGGGCGCGGCGCCTGTGACGACAAAGGCCAGGCGATGACCTTCATCGAGGCGTGCCGCGCCTGGAAGGCCGTCACCGGCTCGCTCCCGGTCGACCTCACCTTGCTGATCGAGGGCGAGGAGGAGTGCGGCTCGCTCAATCTGCCGGCCTTCGTCGAAGCCAATAAGGCGGAGCTCAAGGCCGATGCCGCGCTCGTTTGCGACACCGGCATGTGGGACCGCGACACGCCGGCCATCACCTCGACCTTGCGCGGCCTCGTCTATGAAGAGGTGACGATCAAGGCGGCCGATCGCGACCTGCACTCCGGCGTTTTCGGCGGCGGCGCTGCAAACCCGATCTATGTTCTCACGAAAATCCTCGGCGGCCTGAAAAACGAGGAAGGCCGGATTCTGCTGCCGGGATTCTACGACGGCGTGCACGAGCCGCCTTCGCAACTCAAATCGGATTGGGCCGCGCTCAACCTCAAGGCCGAGGAGTTTTTAGGCCAGATCGGCCTCGCGGTGCCGGTCGGCGAGAAAGGCCGCATGCTGATCGAGATGGTCCAATCCCGGCCGACCTACGACATCAACGGCATCTGGGGCGGCTATGAGGGCGAGGGCTCGAAAACCGTGATCGCCTCGCAGGCTTCGGCCAAGGTCTCCTTCCGCCTCGTGGGCGACCAGGATCCGGCGAAGATCTCGGCCGCCTTCGAGAAATACGTCCGCGATCGCCTGCCCTCCGATTGCAAGGCGGAGTTCATCCACCACACGAATTCGAAGGCAATCTCACTTCCGGCCGACAGCCCGCTCCTGACGCGGGCCCGCGAAGCGCTGCTCACCGAATGGGGCAAGGCCCCGGTCACCATAGGCAGCGGTGGCTCCGTGCCGATCGTCGGGGATTTCAAGCGGATGCTCGGCCTCGATTCGCTCCTCGTGGGCTTCGGCCTCGACGATGACCGCGTGCATTCGCCGAACGAGAAATATGATCTCTCGAGCTTCCATCACGGCATGCGGTCCTGGGCGCGCATTCTCGGCGCGCTCGCTGGCTAGTAAGGGGGGAAGAGTGAAAGGTGAGTAGCGAGTTGCGAGTAGTCGGGCCTTCTCTACTCGCTACTCGCCTTTCTTCTGAGCTCCGCCGCCGCGCGAAGTCTCCCGGTCTCGATGCCGTTCCAATTGACGATCGGCTTGTCCCTATAAGGCTCGACGATCGCCCGTTGCGCGGCCGTCAGCGGCACGAACGCGCAAATCAGGGAGGCCATCACGGCTTCCGCCGCCCGCCCCGCCCCGTCATCGCATTTGATCGCGATGCCGAGGCCTTGCTCGGGCAAGGCGCCGCAATAGACGCCCTCGGCGCCTGTCTTGGTGAACGCCTTGGTGCCAAGCGCCCCCATCACGATCGTGTCGAAGCGGCGACTACCGGCGACCATGAGGGGCTCTGCGGCCACCGCTTCACGCAAGCGCCGTGCCGCTGAGGCGCGATCGCGCGAAAGCTTCGCCCCGGAGCCGAAGCGCGCGAAGGCGAGCGCCAGCGCCTCGAGCGGGGTCGCGTAAGTCGGGATCGAGCACCCGTCGACGCCGCGCGCGGCGTCCGGAAGCTTGAGCTCCATCATCTCCTCGAACACGCCCTTAATCCGCCGCTGCACGTCGTGATCGGGCCGCACATAGCCTTTCGGATCGACATTCGTGGCGCAGGCCACGCAGATGAAGCCCGAATGCTTTCCCGAGCAATTATTGTGAAGCGCCGTGGGCTCGCGTCCCGCCGCCGCAAGCGCTCGCGCCGCCTGCTCATTCGAAGGCCAATGCGTGCCGCATTCGAGGCAGGTAAGATCGCGCCCGGCCTTGGCGAGCATCGAGGCTGCCGTCTCGGCGTGGCGCGGCTCGCCGGCATGGGAGGAGCACGCAAGCGCAAGCTCCGCTTGCGTGAGGCCGTAACGATCGGCGGCGCCCGTCTCGATGAGGCATAGGGCCTGCAGGCCCTTGACGGCGGAGCGCGGAAAAACGCGCTTTCCCGTCTCGCCGAGCGCCAGCACGGCGCGCCCGTCCGCGTCCATCACCACCGCCGAGCCGCGATGCTCGCTCTCGACCGCGCCGCCGCGCGTCACCTCGACCAAAACCGGATCAGCCATCGTTCCCTTCCCTCCGCGGGCTCTCGCAGCGCGCCGGAGCTTGACGCCGCCTGCGCGTCCGCCATCAGCCGACGCTTCCCATAGGAAGGGAAGCTCGTCAAAGGAAGTTTCGAATCCCCTTGCGACGTTGCGCACCGGCAACACGAACCCCACATTCCGCAAATGTATCGATTTGATGGCTGGTGGCCGCGGCTCGATCATGGGCGCCAGGCCGGTGATTTTCCGATCGCAAGGCGGAAAGGCTTTTGATGCGTGATCCTTATCAGGTGCTGGGCGTGAGCCGCTCCGCGAGCGAAGCGGAGATCAAGAAGGCGTTTCGCCGCCTCGCCAAGCAACACCATCCCGATCGCAATAAGGAAGACCCGAAGGCGAAGGACAAGTTCGCCGAGGCCAATTCCGCCTATGAGATCTTGGGCGACAAGGACAAGCGCTCGAAATTCGACCGCGGCGAGATCGACGCCGAAGGCAAGGATCGCTTTCACGGTTTCGGCACGGAGCGCGGCGGGGCCGGCGGATTTCGGCGCGGCGGCGCGGGCCCCGACGGCTTCGAGCATTTCTCTTTCGACTTCGGCGGCGCCGGCCCCGGCGCCCGCTCGGGCGCTGCGGGCGCCGCGGGCATGGAGGACATCATCTCCGAATTATTCGGCCGGGGAGGCGCGCGGGGTCCGCAGGGCCGCGCCCAGCGTCAGACCGTGCGCGGTTCGGATGTCACCTTCGAGATGGAGGTTACTCTCGAGGAAGTGGCCAAGGGCGGCAAGCGCCGGGTGGCGCTCGGCAATGGCCGCGAAATCGAGGTGACGATCCCTGCCGGGATCGAGCAGGGGAAGCAGATCAGGCTGCGCGGCCTCGGTGAGCCCGGCTCCGTCGGCGGCGAGCCGGGCGATGCGCTGGTGACGGTGCGCTATCAGCGTCACCCCGTTTTCGAGGTCTCGGGCAAGGATTTGCGCGTCTCCGTCGACGTGCCGCTCGCCGACGCCGTGCTCGGCGGCAGCTTGCGCGTGCCCACGCTCGGGGGCGCCGCCGAGATGAAGCTTCCGACCGGCGCGCAAGGCGGCAAGACGCTGCGGCTCAAAGGCAAGGGCTTGCCGCTCAAATCGGGCGCGGGCGATCTTCTGGTGCGGCTCAACATCCAGATCCCGAAAGACGATAAAGAGCTCGAGGCGCTGATGCGCAAGCGCCGCGAGGCGCCCGCCGGATAGAGGTGAGAGGCTGCCGCACTGCGATCAGCTGTGGCCCACCGTGCCGATCCCGGAAAGCTCATTTGGCGAAGCTCGCTCGGCGAATATTCGCGTTTTTGGATCGGGCGTAGTTTCCCGAAGAGCGGCAATTCAAGCGTGTCGATGCGTTTTCCGCTTGCGCTCGCCTTTGCCTCCTCGCACGCTATGCAACGGTTGAGAGATGGAGCCGGGACATGACCTATGAGTCGATCATCGTCGAAAGCCATACGCTCGCGAGCGGCGACAAGGTCGGCGTGATCAAGCTCAACCGGCCGCAAGTGCTCAACGCGTTGAACTCGGACCTCGTGCGCGAGGTGAATGACGCGCTCGATCGCTTCGAGGCTGATCCGCAGCTCGGCTGCACCATCATCACGGGCTCCGACAAGGCTTTCGCTGCCGGCGCCGACATCAAGGAGATGCAAGGGAAAACTTTTCCCGAGACTTATCTCGAGGATTTCATCACCTCCTGGGACCGCGTCGCTTCGCGCCGCAAGCCGATCATCGCCGCCGTGGCCGGCTTCGCGCTCGGAGGTGGCTGCGAGCTCGCCATGATGTGCGACATCATCATCGCGGCCGACACGGCGAAATTCGGCCAGCCGGAGATCAAGCTTGGCGTGATGCCGGGCTCCGGCGGCACGCAAAGGCTCGCGCGCATGGTAGGCAAGGCGAAGGCCATGGACCTCGTGCTCACCGGGCGAATCATGGATGCGGCGGAAGCGGAGCGCTCCGGCCTCGTTTCGCGCATCGTGCCGTCGGCCGAGCTCATGACGGAGGCGATGAAAACCGCCGAGACGATCGCCAATCTTTCCTTGCCGATCGTCATGATGGCGAAGGAAAGCGTCAATCGCGCCTATGAGACGACGCTCGCCGAAGGCATCCGCTTCGAGCGGCGCGTCTTCCACGCGATGTTCGCCACCAAGGACCAGAAGGAAGGAATGGCGGCTTTCGTCGCCAAGCGGCCACCGGCCTTCAGTGATTCGTGAAGGAGAGAGATTCTCGGCCCTCAACGCATCATGATCGATAAAGCGGCGCGGGCGCGGGCGTCGAACGCCTTCATCTCTCTATCGTAAGCGCCCCAGGCGACGCGGCTCCTGAGCTTCGTATGGGAGGCGAGCCGTCGCGCGGCCGCGACCGATCCCGTTCCGAAGCCCCAGCGCGGCCCGATGTCGACGAAGCCCGCCGTCGGGCTCGGCACCTCGCCGGTGACCGGGTAATTCGCCTCCGCGAGATATGAGCGCACGCGTAAGCAATAATCGATCGAACGCTCCGAAAACCGGGTCTCGCCATGGCCCGCGCGGTATTTCATCACGGCGGTGCAGAGATCCCCGTTGGCGAGCCGCCAGGCGCCTGCGAGATAGGCGACGCCGAGCGCGATATTGGTGTGTGGCTCGCGCAGCTCCTCGAGCGACCCGGAAAAGCCGAGAAGACGCGCTGTCGAGGGCCGCACTTGCATCAAGCCGATCTCGCCGACCGCACCCGTGGCATTCGGGTCGTAGCGGCTCTCGGTGCGCACGACGGCATCGGCAATCTCGGGAGGAAGCCCCGCCCGCTCGGCCGCTTTTTTCACGAGATCGCGGTAGAGCGCGCGGCCTTGCAGATAATGAAGGGGAAGCCCCACTGCCGCGAGGCCTTCGGAAGCCCTGTCCATCTCCTGGAGAGGCGGCGGCTCGGCAAGGGCCGCCGCGGAGCCGCCGAGAATGAAAGCCGCGGCGAAGGCGAAGCTTGCGAGAGGCGCGCGCGGCTTCAAGGTTCCCCGGCTGCGGATCCGTTCGCCGTCGTCGGCGAGGCCGTATCAGGCGAGATCTTGGACGAGCCCCTTGTGAAATGGGGCAGCTCGGCGAAGAGCGCCGTCGAGGAGAAAAGGTCGACCCCCGGCGTGAGGCTCGCTTGGGGGGAAGCCGGTGCGCGCGGGCTCGTCGCGCGCGAAAGCGTCGCCGGCCGCACGGGCGGCAAGGGCGCCGCCGGATCGAGCGCGTCTTGAGGATTGGTCGCGCTTTGATCTTGCGCGCCGCTCGAGCCTGGCAAGGGCAGCTTCGAGAAAAGCCGCTGATAGAAGGGCTGATCCTCGCCCGAGGTCGCCTCGGTCGTCTGCGAGGCGAACGCCGCAAGCGTCGTATGCGCGCCGCTCGAGGGGGTCGCGTCTCGTCCCGAGGCGGCGGAAGCGCCGTTTTGATGGCTCGCGTTCGCCATGATCACGGTAACGCCCGTCGAGGCCGATTCGTTCGCGGCCTTGGTGGCGGCGGCGGCGCTCGTCGCCGAAGCAACCGTCGCCTGAGCGGGCTTCGCTTGAGCCGGGGTCGGCGCCGAGGTCGCGACCAAGGTGGACGCCGTGCTCGGCGAACCCACGTCCTTGACGGCCGCCGCGATCGAATCCTCGTCGAAGCCGTGCGCGCGCACCGCGACCTTGGTGAGTCCGCCCTTGGGGTCGAGAAGCTCGACGTTCGGGCCTTCGGCGATCGCTTCCGGCCGGCTGGTCTCGAGGGTCTTGAACCTGAAGGACGGATTTTGGCCGCCGTCGTCGTAAGCGAGCTTGACGGCCGGCGTGCCCTTGCTCACGAGCTCGGCGACCCGCGCATTGTCCTCGGCCTGCTTCGCCGCGACCTGCTTCGTGAGCTCGGGGTCGGAATCGGCGCCGCATCCCGCGGCCTCTCCGGCGCGCGCCGCGCGATCGAAAACGTAATGGCCGTTGCAGACGCCGACCTTCGGCTCCTGCTTCGTGATCTCGAAGCGATCGGCGCCTTCCTTCAGCTCGCGCCAGAAGGGCATGTTCGGGTCGAGCCGATGGCGCGCGAGATTGGCCGGCGTGAAGCGGAAGGGGAAAGCCTCCATCTGCACGGCCTTCTGACCGCCCGAATGGGCCTCGCGCACCAGCGCGTAGATCTCCTCGATCTGCTTGATCCGTCATGGAATAGCAGCCGGCCGACGAGCAATCGCCATGCACCATCAAATAGTTGCCCGTGCCGCCATGGGCGCGGTCATAGGCATTCGGATATCCCATGTCGTAGGACAGATGGTAATTCGAATTCGGGTTCATCTGGGCGGGCGAGATGGGGTAATAGCCCTCGGGCGCCTGCCGGTCACCTTCCTTGCGCTTCGGGCCGAGCTGGCCCGACCATCGGCACATCGGGAAAGTCTTCAAAAGTGCGTAGCGGCCGCTCACATCCTTCTTCCAGACCTCGAACTCCGCCTCTTGCTTGTAGGTGCGGATGAGGATCGAATCCTCCTTGTGCATGCCCTTCTCTTGCATGGCCGTGAGGAGCTCTGGGGTGAGCGGCACCCAATGGCGCGTATTCGAGGAATGAAATTGCGAGTCGTTGCAGGCGCCAAGAAGGCTCAATGCCAATCCGGCGACGAGATAACGAGCTTGGGTGAAGAAACGAGCTTGGGCGAGGAAACGAGCTTGGGTGCGCGACATCATTCCATCCCAGGACAATACGTCAGAGGAGCTTTTCCGACCTCAATGCGGCCGGAGCTGGGCACAATCGAACGAAATCAAACCCAGTAACCTTTACCGATCCTTAGCGGCAGTCTCGACGCTATGCCAACATGATGTAGGGGATGTTAACCCGGTTCAGAGCCGTCGTCCAATCGCCAGGAACTTCTCGGCCCTTTTGGCGCGCAGCGAGGCAGCGTCCATGCCGCCGAGCTCCCCGAGCTGAACCTCGAGCGCCTCTCCGGCGGCCACGACCGCCGCTTGCGGGTCCCGGTGCGCTCCGCCGAGGGGCTCGGGCACGATGGCGTCGATGACGCCGAGCCGCAATAAATCCTGCGCCGTGATTCGCATGCTCGAGGCGGCCTCCTCGGCGCGCGCGCTGTCTCGCCATAAAATCGAGGCCGCGCCCTCGGGCGAGATGACGCTGTAGACGGCATGCTCGAGCATCAAGGTGCGGTTGGCGGTGGCAAGTGCCACCGCGCCCCCCGAGCCGCCTTCCCCGATTATCAAGGCGATGTTCGGGGCGCCGAGCGCGAGGCAGGCGTCGGTCGAGCGCGCGATCGCTTCGGCCTGGCCGCGCTCCTCCGCGTCGATTCCCGGAAAGGCGCCGGCCGTGTCGATGAAGGCGAGAACGGGAAGCGAAAAGCGATCGGCGAGCTCCATGAGGCGGGCCGCCTTGCGGTAGCCCTCGGGGCGCGCCATGCCGAAATTGTGCTTGAGCCGCGCATCGGTCGTCGACCCTTTCTCCTGCCCGATCAGGCAGATGGGCGCTCCGCGGAACCGCCCAAGCCCGCAAACGACGGCTTCGTCCTCGCCGAATTTGCGATCGCCGGCGAGCGGCGTGAAGTCGTCGATCAAGCCCTTGACGAAGTCGAGGCAGTGGGGCCGCTGCGGGTGGCGGGCGACCTGCATCTTCTGCCAAGGCGACAATTGCGCATAGACCTCGCGCAAGGCCTCGCTGGCCCTCGCCTCGAGCCTACCGATCTCTTCGCCGGAATCGCCGTTTTTCGGCGTTTCGGCGGAGCGCAACTCATCGATCCTCGCCTCGAGCGCGGCCACCGGCTTTTCAAAGTCGAGATACGCCCGCATCAGGCTCCAAGGGTCTGTTCGTTAAAAGATCGGTTCGCTACGAGATTAGCTCGCTAGGGGTCGGTTTCGCGGCCGAGCGCGCGATTGAGGTCGTTCGGGCGCGGACAGAAGCCGGAACGAGAGCGTCAAGTCAAGGCGGCAAGGCTCCGGTGGGCGCGAAGGTCGGCACGGGCCGCGCGCGCCTCGCGCGTTGGTGCGACACCGGCAGCGCGCGATAGACCTGCTTCACCGCCTCGATCACATGGATGCCGGCGAATGGGAGCGACAAGGCATGTCCGGCGCGCTCGAAAGCCACGGCCGAGCGCAAGATGAGCGCCCGGTTGAGCGGAGGCACGAACAAAGCTTCCGTCGAGACTTCGGGAGTGAAGAGCGCTTCGCGTAAAAGCCCGGTGAGCTGAGCGCGGCTGAAAGGCTGGCCTTGGCCGAAAGGCGTCGTGTCGAGCCTTGCCCATAAACCGCGCCGATTCGGCGCGATGACGATGATCCGGCCACCGGGCTTCAGCGTCTGCCAGATCTCCGAGAGGAGCTCCTTCGGATTGCCGGAGGCCTCGAGCGCGTGGACGATGATCACCCGGTCAAGCGAAGCATCGCCCAAGGGCAGCATCAAAGGGTCGATGAGGGCCGAGGCCGAAGGGCCTTGGCGCGGCCAGACGGCGACGCCTTGCGCCGCCGGCATCAGAGCGATGGCGCGGTCGGTCTCGTCGCGGAAGATCGGCAGATAGGCGCTGGCGTAACCGACGCCCGCGAGCGCGAAGCCGCGAAGATCGGGCCAGAGCGAACGAAGTCGTGCCGACAGGATGCGCCGTGCCACCTGGCCGAGCGGGCTCGCATAGAAGGCCTGGAGCTGGATGACGTCGAGCGCCATGGTTTTTCAGCGTTGCGTGTTATCAACGTTGTGGGCGTGCAGCTTTCTCGCGACCCTCGAGGGTCGCCGCCTTGGCCGGTTGCCGCTTGGCCAAAGCGGCGGTCTTCGATTCGAGCCGCTTCCTACCACATCGACGGTTAAAATAGCGCCTTATTGCGCAAGCGGAGCATTCACGGGCGCCCCCATCATGGTTATGGAAGCGCAAGGGCGGCGTTCCGATCGATCCTTCCTCGGAGGCAACTCATGTCGATGAGAAAACCCATCGCGGCGGCACGACGGCGCTGCGGGATGGCCGCAAAACTCTCTATTCTCGCGGTTTTCATGATTTTTGGTGCGCCGAGCGCCATGACACGTGCTGCAGCCCCTTCGTTCACGGTGACCTCGCCGGGGCTCGCGGACAGCGCGCTTCTTCCGCCGCGTAACGCGGGAAACGCGGGTGATTGCGGCGGGGAGAACATTTCCCCTGCGCTCGCCTGGTCAGGCGTCCCAGACGGCACGAAGAGCTTTGCCATCGTCGTCTTCGATGCCGACGGCGGCAAGGGCCTCGGCTTGGTGCATTTTCTGGCCTACGACATCCCCCCGATGGTGCACAGCTTTGCCGAAGGGGCGGGCTCTAGCTCCTCGGGGGATTTTGTCGGCGGCCTGAACGTAAAGAATGCGAACACTTATTTCGGCCCGTGCCCAACCGTCGGCGACCAGCCGCATCACTATGTGTTCAGCGTCTATGCGCTCGATCTTGCGCCAGGAACGCTCACGCCCGGGCTCACGCGCGATCTCTTCCTGCAAGCGGTGCGCGGGCATGTGCTCGCCGCCTCGAGCATCGTCTTGCGCTATGCAAGGTGAGCCTGAACGTCTCAAGCGGGCGAATGGGCGCTCATCGAGCGCCCATTCGTGTCCACTCGTCATCCCGGCAATGGGTGACCCGGCATCAAATCGTAAGGGTGTTGCCATCCCGGCAAGGCCTTGATGCGCTCGCGCCAGGCATCGATCGACGGATAGGACCCCTTGAAATCGAATCCGGTTTCCTCAACCGGAAAGAAAACATATCCCGCCATCGAGATGTCGGCGATCGTCGGCCTTTCGCCGAGCAGGAAGGCATGGTTCGAGAAATGCTTGTCCGCGATCGCAAAAGCCCGCTCGGCGCGCGCTTTGAGGAAGGCAAGCACGGCGGGATCGGTGTCCTTCATGAATGTCCGCAGGAAACGATAAACGGATAAATACCCTGTGAATTTGTGATTGTCGAACAAGATCCAGCGCCAGCACTGCGCCCGCTCGTCCTCGTCTCCGGGTGCGAATTTCCCCGTCTCGCGCGCCAGGAGATCGAGAATCACGCCCGACTGGCTCATGCGCTTGCCGTCGATCTCGAGGACCGGGGCCTCGCCTTGCTCGTTGACCTCGCTCCGGTAACGCTCTTCCCGCGTCTCGCCCTTGAAGAAATCGACGAAAACCGGTTCCCACGGAAGGCCGGTGAGGGCCAGCATGAGGGCCACCTTGTAGCAATTGCCGGATTGCGCAAAACAGTGAAGCCGATACATGGATTTCCCCTTTTTCGAGATCCCGGAGCCTGATGCCGGAAGGAGCGCGGAACCATCCTGCCTTTCTTTCACGCCGAATTCTTGCGCAAAATTAGTGCTTCCTTTTTTGCAATAGGCCCAAGGATACAGGCCCAAGGAAAAGGCGAGTTGACCATTCGAGAAAGGGGCGGCGGCGCACATGTGTGAAACGCAATGGTTGAGCGTCGGCGAGGGCGACGAGGCGCGGCGTATCGCGATCCTGTCGCGGCAGGGCGAAGGCGCGCCCGTGGTGTGGCTCGGCGGTTTCAAATCGGACATGGTCGCGACCAAGGCCGCCCATCTCGACGCCTGGGCACAACGCAAGGGCCGGGCCTTCCTGCGCTTCGATTATTCGGGCCATGGCGTGTCGGGGGGTCGCTTCGAGGACGGCACGATCGGCCGCTGGCTCGCGGAGGCGCTCGCCGTCATTCGCCGGCACGCCGGCGCGCGCCCGCTTCTCGTCGGTTCCTCGATGGGCGGCTGGATCGCCTTGCTCGCCGCGCGAGAGCTCGGCAAGGAAACGCCGAAGCTTCGCCCCATCGGCCTCGTGCTCATCGCGCCGGCCGTCGATTTCACGGAAGCGCTCATGGGGAAGGAGCTCTCGCCGCAGGCGCGGCGCGAGATCGAGGAAAAGGGCGTGTATTTGCGGCCTTCCGCCTATTCGCCGGAGCCTTACCCGGTCACGCGAAATCTCCTCGAGGAGGGAAAGCGCCACCTGCTTCTCGGCGGCACGATCCAGACGGGATGTCCGGTCCATATCCTGCAAGGCATGCGCGATCCGGACGTGCCCTGGCGCCACGCCCTGACGCTGATGGAGCATCTCTCGGGCGACGAGAGCATCATCACGCTGATCAAGGACGGCGACCATCGCTTGTCGCGCGAGGAAGACCTCGCGCGGCTCGTGGCGGCGATCGAGGGGCTCGACCCTGACCCTGGTTGAGCGCGCTTGCGCCCCCAAAGCTTGCGGATCGGCTTTTCCTGTCGTAACCCAAGCCATGGCTCAGAACCGGAATATGTCCGTTCCTCGCTCGGGCGACAGCGGCGGGGGCTTGTTCACGGTGATCAGCGTCGCGGTCCTCGTGGGCACCGAAATCATGGGCGCCGCGCTCGCCGCCGGATGGGCGCTCGCCGGCCTCATCGAGCTCGGCCCGACCCTCACCTATGCGCTTATGGCGATTTTCGCCGCCGCAGGCATCGCGCTTCTCGTCATGTTCGTGCGCAGCGCCTTGCGGGTCGAGTTCGCCGGCCGCGGGCGCTGAGCCAAGCCCTCTTGAGCGCGCCATGCTGAGCCGCAGGCATATGTTGCAGGCGATGGCGGCATCCGTGCTCGGAGCCGCCGATGCAAAGGCGAAGCCCGCCTCCCTCGACTTCGGCCCGCCGGCCCCGTTCTCGCATGACGCTTTGAAGGAGCGGGCCAAGGCGCTCGCGGCGCAGCCCTTTGTCCCCCCGCCGCGCCCGAGCCCCGACATCGTACAGAAGCTCGATTACGACGCGCATGGCAAGCTCCATTTCCGCTATGATTATGCGCTTTGGGGCGACGGCGGCGGGGCCTACCCGATCACTTTCCAGCATGTCGGGCGATACTTTCCGAAGACGGTGCGCATGTATGCCGTGACCAACGGAGAGGCGCGCGAGATTCTCTACCGGCCGGACTATTTCACCATACCGCCCTCGAGCCCGGCCGCCTCCTTGCCGAAGGATGCTTCGGCCTTCGCCGGCCTGTGGGTCATGGAAGCGCGCGACGGCCCCGATTGGAAGACGCTCGAGCCTTGGGTTACCTTCCTCGGCGCCTCCTATTTTCGCGCCGTGGGCGAGCTCGGCCAGGTCGGCATGTCGGCACGCGGCGCCGCGATCACGCCAGGCGGCACGGGACCGGAGGAGTTCCCGGACTTCGTGGCGCATTGGATCGAGCCGGCCGCCACGGATGACGATCCCGTCATCCTGCATTCGCTTCTCGATTCGCCGAGCCTTGCCGGCGCCTACCGTTTCGCCTTGCACCGCAGCAAGGGCGTGGTGATGGATATCGACGCCGACCTTCACACGCGCGCGCCGATCGAGCGCCTCGGCATCGCGCCGCTCACCTCGATGTTTTGGTATTCGCAAACCGCGAAGCCGACGGCCATCGACTGGCGCCCTTCCGTGCATGATTCGGACGGGCTCGCGCTCTGGACGCGGGCCGGCGAGCATATCTGGCGACCCTTGAACAATCCGCCGCGCACGACGCTCTCGAGCTTCCTCGATGAAAATCCGCGGGGCTTCGGCCTTCTGCAACGCGACCGCAATTTCGATCATTATCAGGACGGCGTGAAATATGAGAAGCGCCCCTCGACCTGGGTGGAACCGCTCGGCGATTGGGGGCAAGGCGCCGTGCAGCTTCTCGAATTCCCGACGGATGACGAGATCCACGACAATATCGTGGCGAGCTGGGTGCCGAAGGCGCCGACCGTGGCGGGGCAAAACCTCTCCTTCAGCTACCGGCTTTACTGGCTCGCCGACGAACCCTTCCCGACGCCGCTCGCGCGCGTCCTCGCGACGCGCCTCGGGCGCGGCGGACAGCCGGGCCAGCCGCGCCCGAAGGGCGTGCGCAAATTCCTGATCGAGTTCGAGGGCGCGCCGTTGCGCGACCTTCCCTACGGCGTGAAGCCCGAACCCGTGGTGACGGCCTCGCGCGGCACGTTCGGCCCCTATCGCTTCACCGAGCCCGTGCCCGACGATGTGCCCGGCCATTGGCGCACCCAGTTCGACCTCATCGTCGACGGTCAAGACCCAGTGGAATTGCGCTGCTACCTCAAGCTCGGCGAGAAGACGCTCTCGGAGACGTGGGCGTATCAATATTATCCGTTTTGAACGGGGAAGGGGCGAGTAGCGAGTAGCGAAATAGTGAACAGGAGAAGTGGAGGAGTGAATAGTAAGTGGCGATGTCACTCTTTACTCTTCACTCGATCTCGCTATTCGCTACTCGCCAATCCCCCGCCTCCGCATCGCCGCTTCGAGCGTGTTCGAGAGCAGGCAGGCGATGGTCATCGGGCCGACGCCTCCGGGAACCGGCGTGATCGCGCCCGCGACCTTCGCGGCTTCCGCGTAGGCGACATCGCCGACGAGCTTGGTGCGCCCTTCCCCCGCCGACGGGTTCGGCACGCGGTTGATGCCGACATCGATGACGATGGCGCCGGGCTTCACCCAATCGCCGCGGATCATTTCCGGTTTGCCGACCGCCGCAACGAGAATATCGGCGCGCCGGCAGACGCCGGGAAGATCGCGCGTGCGCGAATGGGCGATGGTCACCGTCGCGCTTTCCGCCAGGAGCAATTGCGCTACCGGCTTGCCGACGAGGATCGAGCGGCCGACCACCACGGCTTCGGCACCCGCAATATCGGGCCGCACGCTGCTGACGAGCTCGAGGCAGCCGAGCGGCGTGCAAGGCGCGAGCGCCGGCGCGCCGGCGAGCAAAAGCCCGGCATTCATGGGATGCAGCCCGTCGACATCCTTGCGCGGATCGATGGCTTCGATGACGCGGGTGGCGTCGATCTGGCGAGGGAGCGGCAATTGCACGAGGATGCCGTCGACCTCGTCATCGGCGTTGAGGCGCTCGACGAGCGCGAGAAGCTCCGTCAGGCTCGTGGCGGCAGGGAGCTTGTGCTCGAAGGAGCGCATGCCCGCTTCGACCGTCTGGCGCGCCTTGTTGGCCACATAGACGCGGCTCGCCGGATCGTCGCCGACGAGCACGACCGCAAGGCCCGGCGTTGCCTGGTGGCACGCCTTCAGCGCCGCGACCCGCGCCGCCACCTTGGCCCGAAGCGCCTCGGCGATCGCTTTGCCGTCGATGACGCGCGCGCTCATGCAGTCTCCTTCTTCGATGGTGTAATCTGCCGATACGCCTCAAGCGCGGCCGTAAGGCTCAAAGGCTCGCCTTCGACGCGCACCGACTTGAGCCGCGAGCCATGACCGGCGACGAGCGAGACGCGGCTTCGCGCGACCCCGAAGCTCCTTGCGATGAGGGATAGAAGCGCCTCGTTCGCCGCCCCTTTTTCGGGAACCGCCCGCACCCGCGCCGAGAGCACCCGCCTGCCGTCGGAAAGCCGCGTCTCGCCTTCGAGAAAATCGCGCGCCGCGCGCGGTGTCAGGCGCACCTCGAGGCGCAGGTGATCGGCAGGCGCAACCATGCGGCTTAAAGGACGTTGGGATAGACGTAATAAGCGATGAAGCGCTCGATGAAATAGATGATTAGAAGCACGATGATCGGCGAGACATCGACGCCGCCCATATCCGGCAAACGTTGGCGGATTGGCCGCAACACGGGCTCGGTAAGCCGCGTGAGCGTATCCCAGACCATGCGAACGAGATCGTTGCGGACGTTGAGCACATTGAAGGCGACGAGCCAGCTCAGCACCGCGGTCGCGATGATGATGAACCAGTAGATGTCGAGAACGGCAAGGATGACGTCGAGAATGGCGCGCATTGGGCACGAACTCTTGCGGCGCGGGCTGCGGAGCCCGAACTCGGTGAAAGGTCGCGCCTTTTAGCCCGGACGCGAAATCTCGGCAATGCGAGGCGGCAACACCGGATAACCGGCAAAGCTCCCGCGCTGGCGATCCTTGCCCGGCATGTTTATGTCTTCGGCGACATTAAGGAGAGAAGCCGATGCGTGCGAAGCTCGTTCTTGCCCTACTGATTCTCGGCGCCGGGCTTTCGGGCGGTCTCGCGCAGCAGGGGAGTGGCTCGCAAGGCGAGAACGAGGTTCTCAACGGCACGGCAGCCTATGGGGATTGGACGACGGACAAGCCGGGGCTTCGGCGCAAGCTCACCACGGCCGATCTGCCGGCGCCCTACGCCACAAGGCCCGCCGCCAATGGGCCGTCGGTGGCGCGAGCGCCGCAGGGCGCCAAGCCGAAAGTGCCGCCGGGCTTCACGGTCGAGCCTTTCGCCACCGGGTTTTCCGGCCCGCGCCTCATGCGCGTGGCGCCGAACGGCGACATCTTCGTCGCCGAAACCTACGCGGGGCGCGTGCGCGTCATCCGCGCCGCCGACGGCGCCGCGAAACCCGACAAGGTGGAGATGTTCGCGCAAGGGCTCGATGAACCTTTCGGCATCGCCTTCTACCCGCCAGGTCCCGACCCGAAATGGGTCTATGTGGCCGATACGAACGCCGTCTTGCGTTTTCCCTACACGAACGGTGATCTTTCGGCGCGCGGCGAGCCGGAAGTGGTGGTGAAGAGCTTGCCAACCGGCGGCCACACGACGCGTGACGTGACCTTCTCGCCGGACGGCAGCAAAATGTATGTCTCGGTGGGTTCGGCCTCGAATGACGCCGACACCTTGCGCGGAGAGGAGGCCCAGGAAGAAGGCTTCATCGCAAGCCACGCGCTCGGGGCCGCCTGGGGGCGGGAAGAAAATCGCGCCGACGTGCTCGTCTTCGACCCGGAAGGCCGCTCCGGCCATATCTTCGCGACGGGGCTGCGCAATTGCGTCGGCCTCGCCATTCACCCGCAAACCAAGGATCTGTGGTGCTCGACAAACGAGCGCGACGGGCTCGGCGACGACTTGCCGCCCGATTACGTGACGCGGGTGAAGGAAGGAAGCTTCTTCGGCTGGCCTTGGTATTACATCGGCACGCATCAGGACCCGCGCCACAAGGGTGAGCGCGCCGATCTCGCCTCGAAGGTGAGCGTGCCGGACGTGCTGCTCCAGCCCCACTCCGCCCCGCTCGCGATGACCTTCTATGAGCGCCCGCCCGGAGCGGCGCCGGCGGCCTTCCCGCACGATTATGAGGGGGATGCTTTCGTCGCGCTGCACGGCTCCTGGAATCGCGCGAAGCGAACGGGTTACAAGCTCGTGCGAATCAAGCTCAACGAAGGCGTGTCGCGCGGCGAATATCAGGACTTCCTCACGGGCTTCGTCACGAGCGACGCGAATGTCTGGGGACGCCCGGTCGGCGTCGTCGTCGCCCATGACGGCGCCTTGATCGTAAGCGAGGACGCCAACGGCACCTTGTGGCGGATCACCTGGAGAGGCGGGAGCTGAACCGCGTCGCCTCAGTCCACCTTCACAAGCACCTTGCCCTTGGCCTCGCGCCGCGCGAGCACGCCGAGCGCCGCCGCCGTCTCGGCGAGCGGGAAGACATGGTGCACATGGGCTGACAATTCGCCTTCCTTCGTCCAGACGAAGATCTGATCCATGTTGGCGCGATGCGTCGCGGGCTCGCGCTCGACGAAGGAACCCCAGAACACGCCTTGGATGTCGCACCCTTTGAGGAGCGCCAGGTTGAGCGGGATTTTGGGAATGGTCCCGGCCGCGAAGCCCACCACGAGGTAGCGGCCTTGCCAGGCGATGGCGCGCAGCGCCGGCTCCGCGAGATCGCCGCCCACCGGATCGTAAATCACATCGGCGCCGCGCCCTTCGGTCAAGGCGCGCAGCCCCTCCTTCACGTCGCGGGTCGCGTAGTCGAGCGTCAAATCGGCCCCGTGCTCCGCGGCGAGCGCGAGCTTGTCCGCCGAGGAGGCGCAAGCGATGACGCGCGCGCCCATGGCATGGCCGATCTCGACGGCCGCGAGGCCGACGCCGCCCGCCGCGCCGAGAACCGCGAGCGTCTCGCCGGGTTTGAGCCGGGCGCGGTCCTTCAGCGCGTGCAGCGAGGTGCCGTAAGTCACGATCAGGCCGGCCGCCTGCTCATCGGTGACGCCGTCGGGAATGCGCAACAGGCGCTCCGCGCGCAAGGTGATGCGCTCGCGACAGCAGCCATGGCCCGGGAAGGCCGCGACGCGCTCGCCGACCCGCCATTGGGTCACGCCTTCGCCCGAGCGCCTCGATCCTGCCGGCGCATTCGGCGCCTGGCGAGAAAGGCAGCTCCGGCCGGAACTGGTATTTGCCCGCAAGCATCAGCGTATCGAAAAAATTCAAGCCCACGACCGCGACGCGCACCAGCACTTCGCCAAGTCCCGGCTTCGGCTCCGGCACGTCGGCGAGCTCGAGCGTCTCGGGGCCGCCGAGCTTTCGACAAAGAATGGCTTTCATGATGTCTCCAGGCAGCGGCGCGCGGAAGTCGCGGCTCGCCGGATTGTAAGATGTCGCTCGGCTGTGTCACAAGTCGGTTGAGGAAACCCGCGCGGCCGAGGATGGAGGCGAGAAGCGATGAAGAGCCATGCACAGGTTGTGGTGATCGGCGGCGGTGTCGTGGGCGCGAGCGTGCTCTATCATCTCACCAAGGCCGGCTGGAAGGATGTCGTCCTCGTCGAGCGCGCCGAGCTCACCTCCGGCTCGACCTGGCATGCGGCCGGCGGCATGCACACGATCAACGGCGATCCGAATGTCGCCAAGCTCCAGCAATACACGATCGGCCTCTACAAGGAGATCGAGGAGATTTCCGGCCAAAGCTGCGGCGTGCATATCAGCGGCGGCCTGATGCTCGCCGGCACGCCCGAGCGCCTCGACTGGCTGAAGATGACGCAGGCGCGCGGCCGCTATCTCGGCATGCAGCTCGATCTCGTCTCGATGGATGAAGCGGTGAAGCTCATGCCGCTCATCGAGAAGAAATATTTCGTCGGCGCGCTCTACGACCCGCTCGAAGGCCATGTCGATCCTTGGGGCGTGACGAATGCCTACACCAAATCGGCGCAGATCGGCGGGGCCGAAATCTACCGCCACACGCGCGTCACCGAGCTTCGCCAGCGGCCGGACGCCTCCTGGGACGTGAGCACCGAGAAAGGCGAGATCCACGCCGAGCACGTGGTGAACGCCGGCGGGCTTTGGGCCCGAGAAGTCGGCCGCATGGTGGGGCTCGAGCTCCCCGTTCTCGCGATGGAGCACCAATATCTGATCACCGAGGACATGCCCGAGATCGCGGCGAGTTCGAAGGAGCAGCTCCACGTCATCGATTTCGAGGGCGAGATCTACATGCGCCAGGAGCGCGGCGGCATGCTCATGGGCACCTACGAGCGCCGCGGCCAACCTTGGAGCGAACAGGTGACGCCCTGGGATTTCGGCCAGGATCTCCTGCCCAACGACCTCGACCGCATCGCGCCTTCGCTCGAGGTGGGCTTCGAGCATTTCCCGGCCATCGGGCGCGCCGGCATCAAGCGGGTCGTCAACGGCCCCTTCACCTTCGCGCCCGACGGCAACCCGTTGATCGGCCCCATCCGGGGCTTGCGCAATTTCTGGGTCGCTTGCGGCGTGATGGCCGGCTTCAGCCAGGGCGGCGGCGTCGGGCTCTCGCTCGCGAATTGGATGACGCAAGGCGATCCGGGCGCCGACATCTGGGGCATGGATGTCGCCCGCTTCGGCGATTTTGCGACGCTCGCCTACACCAACGCCAAGGTGCGCGAGAATTACTCGCGCCGTTTCCGCATCCGCTTCCCGAACGAGGATCTCGAGGCCGCGAGGCCCTTGCGCACGACGCCGATCTACGAAACGCTCAAAAGCCAAAACGCCGTCTTCGGCGAGAATTGGGGGCTCGAGCACGCGCTCTGGTTCGCGCCGAAAGGCACCGAACCGAAGGAAGAGATCACCTTCAAGCGCTCGAACGCGCATCCGCATGTCGGCGCGGAGGTGAAGGCGGTGCGCGAGGGCGCGGGCCTCATCGAGATTTCGAACTACGGCAAGTTCGAGGTGACGGGACCTGGCGCCGAAGCCTTCCTGTCGCGCGTCATGGCGAACAAGGTGCCCGAAGTCGGCCGGCTCACGCTCACCCCCATGCTGAACGAGCGCGGCAAGCTCATCGGCGATTTCACCATGTGCCGCCCGGAGAAGGAACGCTTCTTCCTCATCGGCACCTTCTCGGCCGAAAATTATTACCGCCGTTGGTTCGAGGGGCATTTGCCGGAACGCGGCGTGACGCTTCGGCCTTGCGCCATGGACTATGTCGGGCTTGCCATCGCCGGCCCGAAATCGCGCGAGCTCTTGCAACGCCTCGTGCGCGACGAGCTCTCCTCGAACGCGACACCCTTCCGCGCCTTCCGGCGCATGGACGTCGGCATGGTGCCGGCCTTCGTCGGGCGCGTCTCCTTCACGGGCGACCTCGGCTACGAGATCTGGGTGACGAGCGAATATCTGCGCGCGCTGCACAAGCTTCTCACCGAGGCCGGCCATGATCTCGGCTTGCGGCATTTCGGCGGCCGCGCGCTCAACTCGATGCGGCTCGAGAAGAGCTTCGGCACCTGGGCGCGCGAGTACCGGCCGATCTACGGGCCATACGAGGCGGGGCTCGGCGCTTTCGTGAGCTTGCGCAAGGGCGATTTCATCGGAAGATCGGCCGCGCTCGAGGAGAAGGAGAGCGGCGGCAAATTGAGGTTATGCACCTTCAAGGTCGATGCCGCCGACGCGGACGCGATCGGCGACGAGCCGATCTGGCATGACGGCAAGGTGGTCGGCTGGGTCACCTCGGGCGGCTATGCGCATACGAAGAGCGCCTCGATCGCGCTCGGCTATGTGCCGAAGGCGGTCGCAACCGAGACCTCCGGCTTCGAGATCGAGATCATCGGCGATCGCCGCAAGGCGACACGGCTTTCAGAACCGGTCTTCGACCCGAGGGGCGAAAGGATGCGGGCCTGACGGCGCGCCGAATGCGCTTGAACGCCTGCATGCCTGAATGCCCGGGACTTCGCCGCCGATGAGCCTTTGCCGCCTCGGCGACCGCCCGCTCGGCATCGCCGATGTCGTGGCGGTGGCGCGTCACGGCGCGCGCGTCGAGCTTGCGCCGGAGCTTGACGCGAAACTCGCGGCCGCGCGCGGCGCGATCGAGCAGGCTTTGGCGCGCGGCGAGAAGGTGTATGGCCTCACGACGGCGCTCGGCGCCGCCGTCGACACCGCTCTCGACGCAACGGACCTTGCGGACTTCCAGCGCCGCACCTTGCGCGCCCGCATGGTGGGCGTGGGCGACGCCTTGCCGAAGGAGGCAACGCGCGCGCTCCTCATCGCGCGGCTTGCCGGACTCGCGCGAGGCGCTTCGGGCATCTCGCCCTCGATCCCGCAAGCGATCGCCGATCTCCTGAACGCCGGCGTCACGCCGGCCGTGCCCGCGATCGGCTCGCTCGGCGCCGCCGATCTCGCGCCGCTCGCGCATGCCTTCGCGGTGCTCGTCGGCGAAGGCGAAGCCGAGCGGGAGGGGCGGATTCTTCCGGGCGCACAGGCGCTTGCGGCGGCCGGGCTTTCGCCCGTCGTCCTCCGTCCAAAGGATGCGATCGCGCTCATCAACGCGAATGCCGCCTCCGTCGGCCCCGGCGCGCTCGTCATCGCCGATGCGCAAACCACGCTCGATGCCATGCTTGCCGCGCTGGCGCTCGGTCTCGAAGCTTTTCGCGGCAATATGAGCCCGATCGATCCGCGCGCCGTCGCGCTTCGCCAAACGCCTGGCCTTGCCGAGGTGGCGCGCCGCCTGCGTGAGCTCCTTGCCGGAAGCGAGCTCGAAAAACCCGAGGCCGCGCGGCGCGTCCAGGATCCTCTGTCCTTCCGCTCGGGCGCCCCCGTCCTCGCCGCGCTCGCCGACGCGCTTGCCCGCGCGCGCGTCGCGATCGAACTCGAGCTCGAAGGCGCGGGCGACAATCCAGCGATCGTCGACGATGACGGCAGCATCCTTTCGACCGCCGGCTTCGACGTCACGCATCTCGCGCTCGCCTTCGAGACGCTCGGGCTCGCGCTCGCGCAAGCCGCCGGCGCGAGCTTCTGGCGTATCGTCAAGCTGATGAATGCTGGGATGACCGATCTGCCGCGCTTCCTTACGCCGCGCGGAGCAAGCCGCACCGGCTTCGGCACGGTGCAGAAAACTGCCGCTTCGCTCGAAGCCGAGATCCGGCGCCTTGCCCAGCCGGCGATGCTGTTCTCGGGGCCCGTCGCCGACGGCATCGAGGATATGGCCTCGATGGCGCCCCGTGTCGTGACGAAGACCGCCGAAGCCTTCACCCATATGAGCCGGCTTGCGGCCGTCGAGCTCATGGTGGCGGCGCAAGCGCTCGATTTGCGCGCACCCGCACGCGTCGCGCCGAAGATCGCCGCCATCCAGGCGAAAATCCGCGCCGTGGTGCCGAAGCTCAACGAGGATCGGCCGACGGGGCTTGATGTCGAGGCGCTTGCGCGAGAGATCAGATCAGGCCGCCTCTCGGGAACGGCGAGCGGCTCCTGAGCCTCTCACATTTGCTTGATTTCCGGGGCGGGTAGCGAATAGGGAAGAGCGAATGAAGCGGGTTACGGCTCGCAACCCGTGGCTTCCTCCTTTATGATGACGAGGAGCCGTCGACACCTCCCGCATCGCCTGCCTCACGGAAGCTCTCTTGCGCTATTCGGTCTTCTCCATCCTTTCCCAGGCGCTCAAAGGCAATACCGGCTGGAAGCCGGTTTGGCGCGAGCCGGAGCCGAAGGCCGAATACGACGTCGTCCTCGTCGGTGGCGGCGGACATGGCCTCTCGACCGCCTATTACCTCGCCAAGAATCACGGCATCACCAATGTCGCCGTGGTCGAGCGCGGCTATATCGGTTCCGGCAATATCGGGCGCAACACGACGATCATCCGCTCGAACTATGGCGAGCACGGCAACATCCCCTTCTACGAATGGTCGCTGAAGCTGTGGGAGGGGCTCGAGCAGGACATCAACTACAACGCCATGGTGAGCCAGCGCGGCGTGCTCAATCTCTACCATTCGGACGCGCAGCGAGACGCGGCTGCGCGGCGCGGCAACACCATGCGGATGCATGGCGTCGACGCCGAGCTCCTCGACGTTGCGGGCGTGCGCAAGCTCGTTCCCAATTTGAATTTCGACAATGCGCGTTTCCCGATTCATGGCGGGCTCTTCCAGCCGCGCGGCGGCACGGTTCGCCATGACGCGGTCGCCTGGGGGTATGCGCGCGCGGCCGATATGCGCGGCGTCGATATTCTCCAGCATTGCGAAGTCACGGGCATAAGGGTCGAGAACGGGCGCGCGCTCGGGGTCGAGACGGCGAAGGGCTTCATCAAGGCGAAGAAGATCGGGCTTGCCTGCGCCGGGCGCTCTTCGCAAGTCGCCGCCATGGCGGGGCTTCGCCTGCCGATCGAAAGCCACGTCCTGCAAGCCTTCGTGTCGGAAGGCGTGAAGCCGCTCATCGACACGGTGATCACCTTCGGCGCGGGGCATTTCTACATCAGCCAGTCGGACAAGGGCGGCCTCGTCTTCGGCGGCAATATCGACGGCTATAATTCCTATGCGCAGCGCGGCAACTTGCCGGTGATCGAGGAGGTGATGGAGGAGGCGGTCGCCATGTTCCCCTCGATCGGGCGCCTGCGCGTGCTGCGCCATTGGGGAGGGTTGATGGATATGTCGATGGACGGCTCGCCGATCATCGACAAGACGCCGATCGACAACCTCTATCTCAATTGCGGCTGGTGCATCGGCGGCTTCAAGGCGACACCCGCTTCCGGCTGGTGCTTCGCGCATCTCATCGCGCAGGACGCCCCTCACGAGGTCGCGGCGGCGATGCGTCTTGATCGTTTTGCGACCGGCCGGCTCATCAACGAGAGCGGCACCGGCGCGCAGCCGAACCTGCATTAGGGCGAAGAGCGATGCGCATCCCTTGTCCCCATTGCGGCGAACGAGATGTCGGCGAGTTCGCCTATTACGGCGACGCGACCAAGCGGCGCCCCGACGGAGGCGCGGACGATGGCGGCCTTCTTCGACTATGTCTATCCGCGCGATAATCCGGCCGGCCCGCATCGCGAGCTCTGGTATCACCTCGGCGGCTGCCGCGCCTGGATCGTCGTGAGCCGCGACACGCGCACGCATGACATCTTCGGGGCCGAGGCCGCGTACAAGGCGGGAGCGCCGGACGCGGCGGCCGTCAGCCGATGACCTCGACGAGCGAAAGCATGGGAAAGGCGTTGTCGCGCAGCGCGGCGAGCGTGCCGGCGGCGAGCGTTTCCCAGCCGGCGCGGCTCGCGAGCGGCGGTCTCATCGACCGCGCGCGCTCCTTGTCCTTCAGCTTCGACGGCCGCAAGCTCTTCGGCCATCCGGGCGATACGCTCGCTTCCGCGCTCGTCGCCAACGGGGTGAAGCTCGTCGGGCGCTCCTTCAAATATCACCGGCCGCGCGGCATCTTGTCGGCGGGGCCGGAAGAGCCCAGCGCCCTCGTCGAGCTTCGCTCCGGCGCCAGGCGCGAGCCGAATACGCGCGCGACCTCGATCGAGCTCTTCGAGGGTCTCGAGGCGGCAAGCCAGAACCGCTGGCCGTCGCTCGCCTTCGACCTGATGGCCGCCGGCTCCGTCCTCTCGCCGATCCTCGCGGCGGGCTTCTACTACAAGACCTTCATGTGGCCCGCCTCCTTCTGGGAGAAAGTTTACGAGCCGCTGATCCGCCGCGCGGCAGGCCTTGGACGCGCGCCGGAGGGGATCGACCCCGACCATTACGAGAAAGCGCATGCGTTTTGCGACGTGCTCGTCATCGGCTCAGGCGCCGGCCGGACTTGATGGCCGCGCTCTCCGCGGCGCGCTCGGGCGCGCGCGTCATCCTTTGCGAAGAGGATTTCCGGCTCGGCGGGCGCCTGCTTTCGGAGCGCGGCCTCATCGGCGGCGAGGCGGCGCCCGAGTTCGTGAAGCGCATCGAGGCGGAGCTTCGCTCTTTCCCGGATGTGCGAGTGATGACCCGCACCACCTTGTTCGGCGCCTATGATCACGGCACCTATGGGGCGCTCGAACGCGTCAACGATCACGTCGCGCACCCCGCCGCCCTTCGAGCCGCGTCAGCGCGCCTGGCGCATCGTCGCCAAGCGTTGCGTCCTCGCCGCCGGCGCCATCGAGCGCCCGCTCGTCTTCGGCAACAACGACCGGCCGGGCGTGATGCTCGCCGGCGCCGTGCGCAGCCTATCTCAACCGCTTCGCCGCGAAGCCGGGCCGACGCGCCGTCGTCTTCGCCAACAACGACGATGCGGCAGGCGTCATCGCCGACCTTGCACGCGGCGGGCGTCGAGGTCGCGGCGCTCGTCGATCCCCGGCCCGAGACCAAGCCTTCGAGCGCGGCGCTTGCCGAAAAGACCGGCGCGCGCCTCGTCGCGGGCGGCGTCGTCACGGGCGCCATCGGCGGGCACGCCGTGCGCGCGGTCGAGATCCGCGAGCTCGATGGCCGATCGAGCCGCGTCGCCTGCGATCTCGTCGCCATGTCAGGCGGCTTCAGCCCGAATCTGCATCTGGCGACGCATCTCGGCGGGCGTCCCGTGTGGGACGAGACGATCGCGGGATTCGTGCCCGGCGACGACGCCGCGCGGCATGGCGGTCGCCGGGGCGGCGCGCGGCACTTACGATCTCGCCGACTGCCTTGCGGCCGGCGCCCGGGCTGGCGCCGAGGCCGCCGAGGCGGTGGGCTTCCAGACGCGGCCGGCCACCGTGCCGCAAGTCGAGCCGCAAAGCGTCGCCGTGACGCCGCTCTGGCGCGTGCGCGGGCATAAAGGCAAGGCCTTCATCGATTTCCAGAACGACGTCACCGACAAGGATGTCGAGCTCGCCGAGCGCGAAGGCTTTCGCTCGGTCGAGCATCTGAAGCGCTACACCACGCTCGGCATGGCGACCGACCAGGGCAAGACCGCCAATGTCAACGGGCTCGCCGTGATGGCGGAAATCACCGAGCGCTCGATCCCGCAAACGGGCGTCACGACCTTCCGGCCGCCCTTCACGCCGGTGGCGATCGGCGCGCTCGCGGGCCATGCGCGCGGCAAGGAGCACCGCCCGACGCGGCTCACGCCTTCCCATGAATGGGCGCAGGCAGCAAGGCGCCGTCTTCGTGGAATCGGGCCTGTGGCTGCGCGCCCAATATTTCCCGCAGGAAGGCGACCGGAGCTGGTTCGACGCCTGCAACCGCGAAGTCATCGCGGTGCGTTCGCGCGTCGGCGTTTGCGACGTCTCGACGCTCGGCAAGATCGACATCCAGGGCGCCGATGCCGCCGAGTTCCTCGAGCGCGTCTATTGCAATTCGTGGAAATCGCTTGCCGGTCGGCAAGGTCCGCTACGGCCTCATGCTGCGCGAGGACGGCTTCGTCTTCGACGACGGCACGACGGCGCGCCTCGGCCCCGATCATTACCTCATGACCACCACCACGGCGAATGCCGCCGCCGTCATGCAGCACCTCGATTTCTGCCACCAGGTGCTTTGGCCCGATCTCGACGTGCGGCTTCGTCTCGGTGACCGAGCAATGGGCGCAATATGCGATCGCCGGCCCGAAGTCGCGCGAGCTCCTCGAGGCGGTCGTCGATCGCGGGCACGACATCTCGAACGCAGCCTTCCCCTACATGGCGTGCGGCGAGGTGACGGTGCTCGGCGGGCTTCGCGCGCGCCTCTTCCGCATCTCCTTCTCGGGCGAGCTCGCCTATGAGCTCGGCGTGCCGTGCCGCCATGGCGACGCGGTCATCCGCGCCTTGATGCGAGCGGGCGAATCGCTTGGCGTCGCGCCTTACGGCCTCGAGGCGCTTGAACGTCATGCGCGTCGAGAAGGGCCATGCGGCCGGGTCGCGAGCTCAACGGCCAGACGACCGCGCAAGATCTCGGCTTCTCGCGCCTGATGGCGATGGGGAAGGATTTCATCGGCCGGGCGATGTCGCAACGCCCGGCGCTTCGTCGACCCCGATCGGCCAGTGCTGGTCGGCGTGAAGCCGCTCGACCCGAGCGCCAGGCTTTCGGCGGGCGCGCATTTCATCGCCTCTCGACGCGCCGGTGAGCGCCGGAGAACGACGAGGGCCATATGACCTCGGTCGCTTTCTCGCCGTCGCTGAACGTCTCGATCGGCCTTGGCCTCCTGAAGCGCGGACGCGAACGCATGGGCGAGAGGCTGCGCGCGGTCGATGCCTTGCGCGGCACCGACATTCGCGTCGAGGTGTGCCCTCCCTGCTTCCTCGACCCTGAAGGAGCAAGATTGCGTGGCTGATCTCATCGCGACCCCGCGCGCAGCGTTCGCCGATGTCCTTCGCGATGGACGTTACGGCCGGCCCGACGGCGCTCCCGGGCTCATCTTGTGCGAGCGCGCCGAGCTTTCGCTCGCCACCGTGATCGCTCGCAGCGGGCAATCGCAAGCGCTCGCCGCGCTCGTGAGGAGCGCTTACGGGATCGATCTTCCCTCGACGCCCCGCATCGCCGCGCGTCAACTCCCAGACGGGCGGTTCCTCAGCTTCATCTGGGCCGGCTTCGAACAATGGCTGGCGCTCGCCGAAGGCGCGCAAGAATTCGAGCGCGAGCTCACGCTCGGCCTCGGCAAGCGCGCCTTGATCGTCGACCAGAGCGACGGGCGTGCGATCCTGCGGCTGCGCGGGCCGAAAGCGCGCGAGGTGCTGGCCAAGGGCATCGCGATCGATCTCCACCCAAGAGCCTTCAAGCCCGGCGACGTCGCGCTCACGATCGCGGCCCATATCGGAGTGCAGCTTTGGCAGGTGGACGAGGCGCCCACCTATGAAATCGCCGTCCCCCGCTCGCTGGCCAAGAGCCTCTGGGCCTGGCTTTCGGCCTCGGCGGCGGAATTCGGTTATGAAGTGGCGAGTGGTGGAGGGCGAGTAGCGAAGAGTGAAGAGTGAGTGGTGAAAAGAGGAGAAAGCTTGTTTCTCCCTACTACTCGCTACTCGCTACTCGCTTACCAAACGCCGCTTCAAGTCGCCGCCAAGCGCCCGCGGAGCCGGGCAGGCCGAAGCGCAGCCGGTCCTCATGGGACGATGCAAAGTTGCGCACCCAGATGCCTTGCCGTCCGAGGTGCTCGAACCAGGCGTGCGCGCGCGAATGGCGCGCCAGCCGGAAAAGCGCCGTGCCGCCGATGATCTCGAAGCCCGCCCGCTCGAGAATGGCATCGAGGCGCGCTGCATCTTTCGCGAGCCGCGCGATCGTCCGCGCGCGCCAAGCCGTGTCGGCGAGCGCGCGGCCGCCGATCTCGATCGCGGCGCCGGAGACCGCCCATGGGCCGAGGCCCAGACGAATGCGGCCGGCAAGCTCGGGCGAGGCGATCGCAAAGCCGAGCCGCAGGCCCGCGAGCCCATAAAATTTTCCAAAGGACCGCAACACCACCGTGCCCGTGGGCGGAAGCCGCGGCACCAGGCTGTGCGCGACGGGTTCGGCATCCATGAAGGCTTCATCGACGATGAGCGTCGCTCCCTTGCGCGCAAGCCGCGCGCCGAGCTCGGCAAGGGCTTTTGGCGCGATCCGCCGCCCGTCGGGATTGTTCGGATTGACCACGACCGCGACATCGTGGCCGCCGAGCGCTTCGATCCCGTCGACCGTGGCGACGGATGCGCCGGCGGCACGCCATGAGGCTTGATGCTCCGCGTAGGTGAAGCCCAAGATGGCGACGCGGCGCGCGCCGATGAGACGCGGCAGCCATTGGATGAGCGCTTGCGTTCCCGGCGCGGCGACGACGCCGTCGGCGTCGCGAGCCCCATAGGCCGAGGCGGCGACGGCTTCGAGCGCGCGAACCGTCGATGGCTCGGGAAGGCGCATCCAGGCCGATTTTGGAAGCTTCCCAACCGGATAGGCATGCGGGTCGATGCCAGTCGAAAGGTCGATCCAGGGGCGAGGCGCGTGTGCGAAGCGCAATCGGGCAGCGGCGAGATCGCCGCCGTGATACACTGTGCCCACCCGCGATTCCTCCACTCTTGCGGCAACGTTCATGGACCTCGGCTTCACCTTTTTCCTCGCCTTCGGCGCGCTCGTCCTCGAAGCCTATGCCGGCTATCCGCAAGCTCTCTACCGCTCGATCGGCCATCCCGTCACCTGGATCGGCGCGCTGATTTCCCTGCTCGACCGCGCCCTCAACAAGGAGAGCGAGGATGAGACGGCGCGCCGCAAGGCAGGCGCGATCGCCTTGGGCGTGACGCTCGCCGCCGCGATCGGCGCCTGCGTTCTTATCATGCTCCTTCTGCCGGCCGGCCTCGTCGGCACCCTTCTCACGGTGATCCTCGCTTCGACGCTTCTCGCCCAGAAAAGCTTGCATGAGCACGTCGAGGCGGTTGCCGATGCGCTGGAGAACGGCGGGTTGGGGCCGGGACGCGCGAGCGTCGCCGAGGTCGTCGGGCGCGATCCGAGCGCGCTCGACGAGGCGGGCGTGGCGCGCGCCGCGATCGAGAGCCTTGCCGAGAATTTCTCCGACGGCGTTGTCGCGCCCGCGCTCTACCTCGCGCTCTTCGGCCTGCCGGGCGGGGCTGCCTACAAGGCAGCGAACACCGCCGACAGCATGATCGGCCATCGCACACAAAGGCACGGCGCCTTCGGCTTCGCGGCGGCGCGTTTCGACGACATCGTGAACCTGCCGGCCTCGCGCCTTTCGGCGCTCTGGCTCGCCCTCGCGGCGTTCGCCGTGCCGGAAGCCTCACCCGCCGAAGCGATGCGCGCCGCGCTGCGCGACGCGAAACGCCATCGCTCGCCCAACGCCGGCTGGCCCGAGGCCGCGATGGCGGGCGCGCTCGGGTTGAAGCTCGCGGGCCCGCGCGTCTATGACGGCGTCACGGTCGAGGACGCCTTCATGGGCAACGGGCGTCGCTCGGCGACCGAGCGCGACATCCGGCGAGCGCTTCGGCTCTATCGGGCGGCTTGCGCGATCCAGATCGCCGTGTATGCGCTCTTCGCCGCGCTCCTCATCGCGCGAGCCTGAGGAGACGATCGAGGTCGAGATGCGCGCCCAAATGCGCGGCGAGCTCATCGAGCGTCTTTTCGACATCGTCCTCATAGGAAACGCCCGAGCTCGACGCCCCGAAGCCGGCGAGCAGCGCCGCGCGCTGGCGCGGATCTGAAAAGAGCCCGTGCACGTACACCCCCTTGACCCGGCCGTCCGTCGAGGTCGCCCCGTCGGCGCGGCCATCATCAAAGCGCAGCACGGGCCGCGCGGTGTCGGGCCCCTCGGTGGCGCCGACATGCATCTCATAGCCCGTGAAGGGGGCGCTGCCGGCAAGGCTTTCGCCTTCGACAGCGCGCAAGAACTTCTTCGGCGTGAGCACGGTTTCGACATCGAGAAGGCCGAGGCCTTCGGTTTCCCCGGGCGGCCCTTCGATGCCGTCCGGATCGCGGATGACGCGGCCCAGCATCTGATACCCCCCACAAAGGCCGAGCACCTGCCCGCCGCGGCGAAGATGGGCGGCGATGTCCACGTCCCAGCCTTCGGCGCGCAACGCCTGAAGATCGGCGATCGTCGCCTTCGAGCCGGGGAGAAGAACGAGGTCGGCGTTACCGGGGAGCGCCTCGCCCTGCCGCACCAGGAGAAGCGCGAGCGCGGGCTCGAGCTTCAGCGGATCGAGGTCGTCAAAATTCGAGATTCGCGGCAACACGGGAACCGCGATGATGATGGCGCCGTTGCCCCGCGCCTCGCGATGCTCGAGTGCCAAGGCGTCCTCGGCCGGAAGCCGGCGCGCCTTCGCGAAATGCGGCACGAGCCCGAGCGCGGGCCAACCCGTGTGCCGCTCGATGGCACGCATCCCTTCGGCGAAAAGCGAGGGATCCCCCCGGAAACGATTGACGATGAAGCCCACGATTTTTGCCGCATCGGCCGCGTCGATCACGGCCCTGGTGCCGACGATCTGCGCGATCACGCCGCCGCGATCGATGTCGCCGACGAGCGCCACCGGCACATCGGCGGCTTGCGCGAAGCCCATATTGGCGATGTCGCCCTCACGCAGATTGATCTCCGAGGCGCTGCCCGCTCCTTCGACGAGGACGAGATCGGACTTCGCCTTCAGTCGGTCGAAGCTCTCGAGCACGGCCGCGAGCAGACGCGGCTTCAAGGCTTGATATTCGCGCGCCTTGGCATTCGTCAGGATGCGGCCTTGCACCACGACCTGCGCGCCCGTCTCGCTTTGCGGCTTCAGGAGCACGGGGTTCATGTCGACGCAAGGCGAAACGCCGCAAGCTCGCGCCTGCAAGGCCTGGGCGCGCCCGATCTCGCCCCCATCTTCCGTGACGGCTGCGTTGTTCGACATGTTTTGCGGCTTGAACGGCAGAACCGAGAGCCCACGCCGCGTGAAGGCGCGCGCGAGGCCTGCGACGATCAGCGATTTGCCGACATCCGACCCGGTGCCTTGGATCATCAAGGCCTTCGCAGGCATCAAGGGCTACCGTTGTACGGGGTCATGGATCCTCGGCGAGCAGAGAATAGCGAATAGTAAAGAGCGGTGAAAATCCACTCGCTACTCGCTACTCGCTAAAACTCAATCCCCTCCTGCGCTTTCACGCCGGCGGCGAAATGATGCTTCACGAGGCTCATCTCGGTCACGAGATCGGCGGCCTCGATCAGCTCCGGCTTGGCGTTGCGCCCGGTCACCACGATGTGCAAGCCGGGGCGGCGCGCCGCGAGCGCCGCGACCACCTCGTCGAGCGGCAGATAGCCGTAACGCAAGGCGATGTTCAGTTCATCGAGCAGGATGAGGCGAAATTGCTTGTCGTTCATCATGTCGCGGGCCACCGCCCAGGCGCGCTCGGCGGCCGCGATGTCGCGCGCCTTGTCTTGCGTTTCCCAGGTAAAGCCCTCCCCCATTGTGCACCAGGTGACGCGGTCGCCGAAGCTTTCGAGCGCCTTTCGCTCGCCGGTTTCCCAGGCGCCCTTGATGAACTGCACCACGCCCACGCGCCAACCGCGCCCGAGCGCACGAAGCGCGAGGCCGAAAGCCGCGGTCGACTTGCCCTTGCCGGCGCCCGTGTGAACGATCAGGAGGCCCTTTTCGGTCACCGTCTTCGAGGCAACCTCGGCGTCTTGGGCGGCCTTGCGCTTTTCCATCTTCGCCTTGTGGCGGGCCGCATCGTCCTTGCTCATCTCGGGCATGCCGATCTTTCCCCTGTTCCCGCGCCTCGGCTGGCTTCACTTTACCCTCACCGGCAGCCCCGCCACCATGAAAATCACTTGGGTCGCGCGCGCCGCGAGGCGCTGGTTGAGCCGCCCTGCCTCGTCGCGGAAGCGTCGCGCGAGCGCGTTCTCCGGCACGATGCCAAGCCCGACCTCGTTGGCGACGAGAACGATGGGCGCGACCGCCCCTTCAAGCGCGGCTTCGAGGCCGGCCGCCGCCGCCGCCAAATCATGCTCGCCGAGCATCAGGTTGGTGAGCCAGAGCGTGAGGCAATCGACGAGGATGGGCGCCGGTTGCACGCCGAGCCGCGCGATGCATTCGGCAAGCGCGAGCGGCGCCTCATGCGTCTCCCAGCCTTTGTCGCGCCGCTCACGGTGCAAGGCGATGCGCTCGGCCATCTCCGCATCGAGCGCCTGCGCCGTCGCCACGTAGCGCCAAGGCGGTGGCCGAGACGTGACCAGCGCCTCGGCGTGCCGGCTCTTGCCGGAGCGCGCGCCTCCGAGGACGAGGGTGAGAGGCGCCAACGCCGTCACTTCTTCAGGACGCGCGAATAGATGCGGCGTCCGGTCGAGGCAAAGCCGAGCCGATCGTAGAACAGGCCGAGCCCATCCTCCTTCTCGCCCTTTTCGGTCACCACGACAGAAACCGCCGAACATCCGTGGTCGGCGCACCAATCGAGCGCCGAGCGAACGAGCTCGCGGGCGACGCCGCGCTTTCGCGCCTCGGGCACCACGTAGAGATCGCCGACTTCGCCGAGCCGGCCCCATTCCACATAAAGCATCGTCGTGACCGTCACGACGCCGATCATCCGCCCTGATTCATAGGCGGCGGCCGCCCAATGGTTCGGGTCGGCCAGCATGCGTTTCAAATTCGCCGAAATGCTTGCGCGATCGCCGGGAAAGCCGCTCTCATGAAAGAAGCTGTGGAGCAGCTCCGCGGCCGCTCCCATCGCTCCGCCATCGGAAAGCGCGGATATCGAAGGCTTGTTCATCCGGTCATGAAGCGCGTTGGGCATTGGGAGAAGCGATCACTCCTGCGGTTTGCGACGAGGCGAAGGCGGGGAGGCGCTCACATAGGCCTCGACGGACGGACTTGCCAAGCGCCCCGCCACCGGTCAGTTATCCGCCTATGACAGCGACCCCCGCCCTTGCGGGAAACGAGGCTCAGCTCGCTTCCCCTTCTTATCGCATTCCAGCGCTCGACCAGGATTTCCTCCTGGGCGATTCCATGCGAGGCACGCGTTTCCTCCTCGAATATGCCAAGGCCGAGGAGGCTTTGCGCGCCTATTCGGTGCGCTCGACCCTCGTGGTCTTCGGCAGCGCCCGGGTGCGCGAGGATGGCCCGGGCCGGCAAGCCTTCTGGTATGGAGAAGCGCGGCGCTTCGGTCGTATCGCGTCGGAACGCGGCGGCGCGCTCAAGCCGCATGGCGCGGTGCGCCAGAATGTCATCGCCACGGGCGGCGGCCCCGGCATCATGGAGGCGGCCAATCGCGGGGCGAGCGAAGCCGGCGCGCCGAGCATCGGCTTCAACATCACCTTGCCGGAAGAGGAGGAGCCGAACGCCTTCTCCACGCCCGATCTCACCTTTCGCTTCCATTATTTCGCGATGCGCAAGATGCATTTCGCCATGCGGGCGAATGCGCTCGTCGTGTTTCCCGGCGGCTTCGGCACCTTCGACGAGCTCTTCGAGCTTTTGACGCTTCGCCAGACCGGCAAGGAACCTGAGCTTCCGATCGTCCTCGTCGACGAAGCCTATTGGCGCCAGGTGGTGTCTTTCGACGCGCTCGTCGATAACGGCATGGTGACGCTTCCTGAACTCTCGCTCTTTCGCTTCGCCGAGAACGCCGAGAGCACCTGGGCGGCGCTGATGGAGCATGGCCTCAACCTGCATCGCTGAGGCGGAGCGAAAGGCGGCGATGAGCAAGGCTTCCTTCCTGCCGCAAGAGATCATCCGGGCGAAGCGCGACGGCTTGCGCCTTTCGCCGCAGGACATCGCGCGCTTCATCGAAGGCCTCACGAGCGGAAAGGTGAGCGAAGGCCAGGCCGCGGCCTTTGCCATGGCGGTTTATCTCAAGGGCCTCACCCTCGACGAGCGCGTCGCCCTCACGCGTGCCATGACGGCTTCGGGCGAGGTGCTGCGCTGGGACCTTCCGGGCCCGGTTCTCGACAAGCATTCGACGGGCGGCGTCGGCGACAATGTGAGCCTGATCCTCGCGCCCGCCGTTGCCGCCGCTGGCGGCTTCGTGCCGATGATCTCGGGGCGCGGCCTTGGCCATACGGGCGGCACGCTCGACAAGCTCGAGGCCATCAAGGGCTATCGGGCGCAGCCCGGGATCGAGGCTTTTCGCCGCGCCGTGCGCAAGGCGGGCTGCGCCATCATCGGCCAGACGGGCAAGCTCGCGCCGGCCGACAAGCGCCTCTATGCGATTCGCGACGTCACTGCGACGGTCGAATCGATCGATCTCATCACCGCCTCGATCCTCGCTAAGAAGCTCGCCGCGGGCCTCGGCGGCCTGGTGCTCGACGTGAAATGGGGCGCCGGCGCCTTCGTGACGAGCCTCGAGGCGGCACAAGAGCTTGCCGAAAGCCTCGTCCATGTGGCGAACGGCGCGGGGCTGCCGACAATGGCGCTGCTCACCGACATGCACGAGCCGCTCGCGGATGCCGCCGGCAATGCCCTCGAGACCCATCACGCCATCGCGCATCTCGCGGGCCACAGGCGCCAGGACCGCGTGCACGAGGTCGTGCTCGCGCTCGGCTCCGAGATGCTGGTCCTCGGCGGCATCGCGGCCGATCTCGACGAGGGCAAGCGCAAGATCGGCGATACGCTGGCGAGCGGCGCCGCGGCCGAGCGCTTCGGCCGCATGGTCGTCGAGCTCGGCGGGCCCGCAAACCTCATCGAGCGGCCGCATCTCCATCTCGACACGGCGCCGGTGACGCACGAGGTCCTCGCGGAACGCGAGGGCGTGGTCACCGCGATCGACACGCGCGCGCTCGGCCTCGCGGTGGTCGCCCTCGGCGGCGGGCGCACGCGCCCGCAAGACGCGATCGACCCCGCCGTCGGCCTGACGCGGCTTGCCGGCATCGGCACGAGGATCGAGCCCGGCACGCCGCTCGCCGTCGTGCATGCGCGCGACGCCGCCCGCGCCGAGGCCGCGGCCGCGAGGTTGCGCGCCGCCTATGCGATCGGCGAAAAGGCGCCGAACCGCCGTCACGGCCTCGTCACCACACGTTTGGAGCGACCCTCATGAAACAAAATGCCATCCTCGTCGCCGCCCCCACAATGCGGCCGGAAGGCTGGCGCAAGCGGCTCGCCGCCGCGTTGCCGGGCCGCGCCGTGCATGTGCTCGGCGAGAGCTTCGACAAGGGCTCGATCGCCTATGCGGCGACCTGGTGGCACCCCAAGGGCTCCTTGTCGGACCTCCCCAATCTCAAGGCGATCTTCTCGCTCGGCGCCGGCGTCGATCATGTCTTCGTCGACCCCAACCTGCCCTCGGTCCCCGTGGCGCGCGTCGTCGACCCCGACCTTACCCAGCGAATGACCGAATGGGTGGTCCTGCATGTGCTCCTGCATCATCGCCAGCAGCGGCTCTATGACCGGCAGCAGCGCGAGAAGCGGTGGGAGGAGGATCCCGACCAGCCCGCCGCCAAGGACGTGCGCATCGGCGTCATGGGCATGGGCGAGCTCGGCGCCGACGCGGCGCGAAAGCTGCAAACCCTCGGCTTCGACGTCGCAGGCTGGAGCGCGACGCGCAAAAGCTTTCCCGGCATCCGCTCCTTCGCCGGCGCGCAGGAGCGCGACGCCTTCCTCGCCCGCACCGACATCCTCGTCGTGCTCATGCCCCACACGCCCGAAACGCATGGCATCATCAACGCCGATCTTCTCTCCAAGCTCGCGAAGGATGGGCGCCTCGGCGGGCCCTTCCTCCTCAACGCCGGACGCGGTGGCCTGCAGGTCGAGGCTGACATCCTCGCGGCGCTCGACGCCGGCACGCTCAAGGGCGCATCGCTCGATGTTTTCGAGACGGAGCCCTTGCCCGCCGCCTCACCGCTCTGGGCGCATCCCAAGGTGTATGTCTCGCCGCACAACGCCGCGATCAGCGATCATGACGCGATCAGCATCCTGATCGCGCGGCAGATCGAGCGGTTCGAGACAGGAGGCGCGCTCGAGCATGTTGTGAGCCGCGACAAGGGCTATTGAGGCTTCCGCTCAGCCGAGCGCCATGCCCAGCACGGCGCCGGAAGAAAGAAGCCAGAGCGGGTTGAAATCGAAGAAAGTGTAGACCGCCGCTCCGGCGAGCATGAGCGCGACGTCGCGCGGGCCGTGCCCTGCGACCCGTCCGGCGGTGAGCCCCGCCGAGAGGATCAGCCCGATGGCCACCGGGACGAGAGCCTTGGAAGCTCGCCGCACGGGCCCGATCTCGCCGTAGCGCCGCTTAAGCCGCGCCACCGCGAAGGCGATCACCGAGCTCGGCATGTTCATGCCGAGCGTCGCGGCAAGGAGGCCGGCAAACCCTGCGAGACGCCAGCCCATGAGGCTCGCATAAAGCACGTTGGGGCCGGGCGCCGCCTGGGCGATGGCGTAGACGGTGGCGAAATCCTTGTCCGACATCCAGGCCTCGGTCTCGACGATTTGCTGATGCGCCTCGGAGAGCACGCCATTCGCGCCGCCGACCGCGACGACGGAGAGGAGCGCGAAGAGCTTGGCGATGGCGAGCGGCGTCGGCGCGCTCATCTTGAAGGCCTTTCCTGAAGCGCGAAGCTCACGAGCGCCATCGTCAGGACAATGGGAATCAAGGGAAAATGCATGAGGCCGACGGCCACGAAGGTCGCCCCAGCGACCGAAAGCTCGCGTAGGGGAAGCTTGAGCCGGCGCAGCATCTTCAAGCCGTTGCCGCCGATGAGGCTCGCCGCGGCGAGCGCCATGCCGCCGATCGCCGCATCGACGAGATGGACGCCCGCCCAATGCGCATAAAGCTCGGCGAGGATGACGAGGATGACGAGCGGAGCCGTCATCAGCGACAAGATGCAGGTCACCGACCCGGCTAGGCCGCGAAAGCGCTCGCCGATGACGATCGAGGCATTGACGATGTTCGGGCCGGGAAGCGCCTGGCAAAGGCCGAGGATCTCCGCGAATTCGCGCTCGCTCAAATAGCCGCGCTCCTCGACAAGCACGCGGCGCGCGAAGGGAAGGACGCCGCCGAAGCCGTAAAGCCCCATCTTGAGGAAGGCGCTCGCGAGCTCGGCAAGGCCAATGGGCGAGCGCACGCCTTCGCGCTTGGAAACAAGGCTCGACATCGCGCTGCCCCATTCTCAAGAATTCGCCCGCGCGATATCGCCTGGATCGGCGCCTGCGCGCAAGCGCGGGGCAGTTGAAACGCGCAGCCTTGTCGGGAAGGGACAGGTTTTCGATGGTACGCCGGGAGTGGCCTCGCCCATCGTCGCGCCCGATATTGGCCCGTGACCGGGCGAGCTCTGGCTCATGGCGTGCCAAGCGCTCGAGTGCCGGACCTTGGCGTCCAAGCCTATTGAATGCCGGGTTATTGCGCGCCGGACCTTTGCGTGCCGTCCCTTTCACGCACGCTTGTGACAGGGCTGTTGCGCGCGGGCGCGCGAAGGCTATATGACGATCCCCCCTGCGGAGGGGTGGCCGAGTGGTTGAAGGCGCACGCCTGGAAAGTGTGTATACGGGAAACCGTATCGCGGGTTCGAAATCCCGCTCCCTCCGCCACCCTCACCTTTGCGCGACAGTGTTGGATATCGCCGCCTGGATCCTTCTCGGCCGCCAGAGGCGCGAAGGGCATTGAGAACAAGGAGGCTATCCGGAAAAAACTGCATTTTCTCCGTGCCCTCCGCGCCTCCGTGGTATGACTAGTGTGGCAGTGGCAGGGGAGATGACCCTGCGAGCCTGGCCGGTTCAAGATGCAAAAGCGCGCTTCAGTGAGATGCTCGCAAGCTGCTTAAGGGAAGGCCCGTAGCTCGCCAGCAAACGCGGTGCTGATGCTGCCATCCTGGTACCTGCGACGGATTGGCAACGACTCAACCACGCGGCCAAGCCTACACTGAAGGAACTGCTCTTGACCAACGACGCACGGGGGAGAGCTGAACGTTCTTCCACGCGGAGGAAGGCGCCGCCGTCAAATTTGCCGCTAGCCGCTAGTTTCGGAAGTTTCGGTGACAGTGCACCTAATCTAATCGACAACTTCGCGTGGACGTCGAATGTTTCGGCACGACAAGCAAGGGCCGATCTCTCTTCGCCGCGGGGGCGCCATCAAACGCCCTTGCTCACTCCCCAGAAGAAGGGCAGCGGGCCCTGAACGATCCCGGACACGTTCTGCCGCCAGGCCTGGTACTGCAGAAAAAGGCCGAGCGGCACCGACACCACATTGTCGAGCGCGGCCTTGTTGAGGCGACGCGCCGCGGCCTTCTCCTCATCGGGCGATTTTGCTTCGAACCAGGCCGCGACCTCGGTTTCGACTTGCGGGATGTTCGGCCACCCGAACCAGGCGCCGTCGCCATTGGCGCGAATCTGCGGGTAGGTCGCCGGGCTGGTGCAATCGGTGCCGGACAATGTGGTGTGGAACATCTGCCATCCGCCCTGGCCTGGCGGCGATTTCTGCGCCCTGCGGGCGAGCACCGTCCCCCAATCGGCGGCGACGAAATCGAGATTGACGCCGAGCCGCCTGAGCAGGTCCGCCGTGACGTCGCCGAAAGCCTTGTGGGGAGCGAAGTCCTGCGCTGCCATGCAGGTGACGGGCTCCCCGGCATAGCCGCTCTCCGCCAGCAGCCGCCTCGCGGCGTCGATGTCGCGCGGGCCCTTCAGGATGTCGCCGCCCTCTTCGTTATAGAGCGGCGTGCCAGGCGTGAAGAAGCCGGGCAATGGCTTCCACATCCCGGCGTCGTCCCCGACATAGGCAAGCATATAGTCTTCCTGGTTCACGGCCATGAGGAAGGCGCGGCGCGCCCGCACATCGTTGAAGGGCGGGTAAAGGTGGTTCAGGGAGATCATGCCGATAAAGCCGAGTTGATCGGCGATATCGACCATGACGCCACGGTTCTTCCGCAGGAGCGGTACCAGGTCGTTGGTCGGTGACTCCCACCAATCCACCTCGCCGTTCTGCAGCGCGGCCGAGGCCGTGGCCGCGTCAGGCATCACGATCCATTCGGCGCGGTCTATCAGCATCCGCTTGCCGCCGGCGAGCCAGGAGGCGGGCTCCGGCCGCGGCACGTAACCAGCGAATGTCTCGAACGCGGCTCGGGCCCCCGGCACCCATTCGCTTCTCACGAAGCGCATCGGCCCCGAGCCGACATACTCGGTGATCTGACGGAACGGGTCGGTCGCGGCGACCCGCGCCGGCATGATAAAGCAGCATGGCGTTGCGTTCTTGCCCAGCGCCAGCTTCAGTTTCGAGAAGGGCTTGCGCAATACCCAGCGGAAGTTGCGATCATCGATGGCCGCGAGTTCATTCTCGACGGCCTTGATCATGTGGCCCGTCGGATCGCGCGCCGACCAGCGTCTGATGCTGGCGACCGCGTCGCTCGCGAGCACAGGCTCGCCGTCATGGAATTTGAGGCCCGGCCGCAGACGGAAGGTCCAGGTGAGCCCGTCCGACGACACCTCTTCGGCTTCAACCATTTGGCGCTGCAGCCGCAGCTGGTCATCGATACCGTACAGCATGTCGTAGACCAGCGCGCCGGCATTGCGCACCACATAGGCCGTGGTCCAGATGGGATCGAAATTCGACAGGTCCTGCCGGGGCACGAAGCGCAGCGTGCGCGCCGCGGCGCCTTGCGAGATGGCGGGAGTTGCGAGGCTCGCGGCGGTCGTGGCGGTAACCGCTTTCAGGAATGTCCTGCGGTCCATCGCGACACCCTTGCTTTTACGCGGTTCTCCGGGCTCGCTTATCCATGGCCCTATTCAGGCTCTATTATCTGTTGCCCTAATCGCAAGTATAGCACGAACTCCATCATGGCGCTCGTTCTGTCGGTATGACTGGCTGAGGCCGAGCGCGGGCGCCGAACGTTTGGGCGCGACCGGCGAGGGCCGAGCCTTCTTCGTCACGACGAAGAATGCACTGTCACCGAAATCGCCGACCCGCGGCCAGCCGTCGACACGTTCTAGATCTCGACCTCGAGACCGACCTCCACGACCTGGGCGGCCGGAACGCCGTGTGCTGCACCCGCGTACAGGGCAAGAAGCCGAGTTCACCCTCCTCGGAGCCTGCGATTCAAGGTTTGGGTCTTGCAGGCGGTGCACAAGCGGCCTCGCGCTCGCCGATCGCCCGATACTGGTCGGGCCGCCGATAGCGCTCGAAATCGAAATTGGCCTTGCGGCAAAGGCGCGCGAAGTCGAGATCGGCCCGATGCGCGATCATCTCGTCCTCGAGCGATTGCGCGAGAGCGGCCATTTCCCCGCTCGGCGCGATGATGCAGGATCCGCCGATCAGGAACTGTCCGTCCTCCAACCCGGCTTTGGCGGCTGCCGCCACCCATATGGCATTCTGATAGGCGCCCGCCTGCATCGGGAGATGATTGTGAAACATGCGCAGATGCGCCATTTGCGGAGCTTCCTCGAGGATGAGCGGCGTGTTGTAGCCCAGCAGCACGATGTCGGCGCCGTTCAGGGCTAACATGCGATAGGTTTCCGGCCAGCGCCGATCGTTGCAGATGGCGAGGCCGATATTCGTGCCCCGATAACGGAAGACGGGGAAGCCAAGATTGCCGGGCAAGAAATAACGCCGCTCGAGATGGGTGGTGAAGCCCGGCTCAACGGTCTGCGTCCCCGGGACATGGATCTTGCGATAGCGCCCAATGACCTCGCCGTCGCGGCTGACGAGGTCCATGGTGTTGAAGCGCCGCTTCTCCCCACCCTCATCCGCCTTCTCGCAATAGCCGAGCGCGAAGCCGAGCTTCAGCTTGCGGGCGGCGGCGAAGAGAGGCTCGGTATCGGGCCCCGGAAAGGATGCCTCGAAATAGGTCTCGATCTCGATCTCATCCTCGATCAGCCAGCGGGGGAAGAAAGTGGTGAGTGCCATTTCCGGAAAGACGACGAGATCCGCACCGGCCTTGGCCGCGCTCTCGAGCAGGTGGACGAGACGCCCGACCGTCTCCCTCCGCGAGGTGCGCTTTTGGATAGGGCCCATCTGACAAGCCGCGAGAGTGAGATATCGGCTCATATCCGCCCTCAGCCTATCCAGACCTTGGTCAAATGCATGACGCGGGCCGGCTGGGCGCTATAACCGCGCACATTCTTCGACGCCATGGTGTAGACAGGTCGCCAGATCGGCTGAACCATTATGGCCGCGTTCTGGAGGATGGTCTCGAGCTCCTTCATCTTCTCCTTGCGCTTGGCAACATCGATGAGGCCTTCGGCCTCCGCCAAGGCGGCGTCGAATTGCGGATCGGAGAAATGCGTCTCGTTCCACGGAACGCCGCTGCGATACGCCTGAGACAGCACCATCGTGCCGAGCGGCCGATGACCCCATGAGGTGGCCCCGAAGACCGTCTTATCCCAGATTTCCCAGAATTTCTGCGTGGGCAGCACGTTGATAGCAAGATTGATTCCCACCTCCTTGAGCTGATCGCGCAGCGCCTCACAGACAGTCTGGTGCCAGGGCCCGTCGGTGTTGCCAACATCGATGGTGAGGTCGAGCCCCGAGCCGTGCCCGGCTTCGGCGAGCAGCTTCCGCGCGCCCTCCACATCGCGCTTGAGCTTGGGCAGTTCGACATATTCGGGATGGATCGGGGCGACGTGATGGTTCTCGGCGACCGCGCCGCCGTCGGGGAAAATGAGATCGAGTATCGCGCCGTTGTCGGCTGCCTTGACGATCGCCTGCCGCACGCGGATGTCGTCGAAGGGCCTCTTGTCGACTTGCATGCGGCAGCACAGCGTGTTCGCGGAAGGAACCGACAGGATCTGGCCGCCCGGTATAGCCCGCGCGAGCTGCAATTCCTCGACGCTGATCTCATAGATGAGATCGACGGAGCTGGAGGCGAGCGCCGTGACCTGGTTCTCGTGCTCGAAATTGTAGAAGTGAATCTCATCGAGGTAGACGTCGCCGCCCCAATATTTGAAATCCTTTCCGTCGCGGGTCTTGGTCACCCGCTTGAGGATGCACCGATCGCCGACCTTGAGCTCGGCAAGGGTGAAAGGCCCCGTGCCGATCGGATTCTCGGCAAGCGGCGGCTTGAAGGAAGGATGAACGATGGCCGTCGGATACTCGGCACAATCCTCGGCGACGCTCAGCACCGGCTTCGATAAATTGAGCCGTAAGGTGTAGCGGTCCAAGACCTCGACCGCGCCCGCGCGAGGCCGCAACATCGGCTTGCCCTTGGCGTTCTTGACGCCGGTGTCCTCGGCCAGAGCGCCAAAGGTCGACAATCCGCTGTTGGACGATCCAAGCGTCGAATCCGTCCAGCGCACGAGATTGAATGCCAAGTGATCCGCAGTCAGCTCGTCACCGTTGTGCCACAACACTCCCTTGCGCACATGCAGCGTCCATTGCTTGAGATCTGGTGAGGCGTCCCAAGATTCGACGAGCATCGGGCGGACCAGATTGTCGGGTCCGACGACCGTCATGTATTCGAGCACGGGCCTCGTCTGGTTCGACATCTCGTTCCAGCTATAGGTGGCCGGATCTTCCATTTTGGCGACAGCCTGCCCAACGCGTAGTGTGCCGCCTTTCTTGGCCTTCGGATCATCTGCGAAAGGGAGGGTGCCTTCGGCTCGAGCCGGCGGCGTGCCGGATGTGGCGGCGGCCGCGCCAACCGAAAGCCCGAGAAGGACAGCGAAGCGCATGAACTCGCGCCGCTCTATTTTTCCTTCCGCAAGTTGCTCACGCAGCTTGCCGACAAGAACATGCTCGGTGTCAGCGCTCATTCTCGGCTCCCTTCGTTTGCAGTTCGGCTCGGATCAAGCTCGTTCTCCCATCCCCCGTCGCGGCCGGCAGCGGCGAAAGGCGAGGCGCTCGACCGGCCGATTTTCAGATCGCCGCCGTGACCATGATTTCGACGCGGTAGAGATCGCCCGCGAGCCGCGCCTCCACGGTCGCCCTGACCGGCATGCCATCCCTGTCGATCCAGTTGTCCCAAACCGAGTTCATCTTGTCGAACTCGGCGATGTCTCTCAGCCAGATGACGGCAGTCAGGAGCTTCGACTTGTCGGTTCCTGCCATGCGCAAATAGCGGTCGACCTTCGCGAGCGTATCCTGTGTCTGATGCACCACATCGCCGGAGAGATCATCGGCCGTCATGCCGGCGAGATAGGCGATGCCGTTATGCGTGAGAACTCTGCAAAATCTCGGCCCGTTTTCCAGGCGCTCGATGGCCACGGCACAGCTCCTTGGAAGCCCCGCAGAATGGATGAAACAGTAGCGGAGAGAGGCTACCGCATAATCTGTGAGTAATTTTGGGCAAGCAAGTAATGTTGGGGTAACCCAGCACGCGTCTCACAACAATTGCCATGATGTTCGGCAGCTGGAAGATCGACCCGGCTCGAGAGCCCGGTGCCGAGAAACACAATGATGCGAAGATGAGGACGGGCGCCGCTCTATCGAAGAAGCGCGCCGGCCGCGGGAAAGACGACCTATGGCATCCAGGCAGCCTCCAGCACGAAAGCGCCTTCGAGTACGAGCACGGCCGGCCCGCTGACGATGACGCGGTCGCCTCGATCCTCACAGACGAGAGTGCCGCCGCGGCGCGACACCTGATGGGCAATAAGCCGCTTCTTGCCGAGCCGCCGCGACCAATAAGGGATCAGCGTACAATGAGCGACACCCGACACCGGATCTTCGGGCACGCCGTTCGCCGGGGCAAAGAATCGCGAGACAAAATCGCTCGAGTAGGAGTTTCCGCCCGGCGCCGTGACGATCACCGCCGCGCGATCCAATGTTGCAAGTCGATCCATGCGCGGTGAGAGCGCGCGCACCGCATCCTCGTTCTCGAATACCGCGAGATAATGCTGCGCCGCCAGCATCTCCAAAGGCGCGGCCCCGAGACCATCGACAAGCCCGGGCGGTGGCACGCAAGGCACCGGCACTCTTGCCGGAAGATCCATCGCCAAAAGAGCGCCGTCGCGGCGGACCACGAGCGGTCCGCTGAGGCTCGTGAAGCGGATCTCGGCAACGCCTCGCGCGACCCGCTCGAAGATCACGAAAGCAGCGGCAAGGGTCGCGTGCCCGACGAGGTCGACCTCAAGGGTTGGCGTGAACCATCGAATGTGCCAACCCTCCTGGGTCGGCACGAGGAACGCGGTCTCGGAAAGATTCATTTCGGCCGCGATCGACTGCATGGTCACCTCGGGCAACCAGAATTCCAGAAAGCAGATTGCGGCGGGGTTGCCGGCAAACGCTCTGTCGGCAAAGGCGTCGACCAAATAGAGCGGAAGCCTCACGCCCCCGGCTCTCGGCGCAGCATCCGGCCAGGACGCATTCCTGTATGCCGGTTCTCTTGCCAAACGATGCTTCCGTTCACCATCACCAGCGCGATGCCTTCCGCAGGCTGTGCCGGAGCCGTGAAGCTCCCCCTGTCATTCACGGTCACCGGATCGAACAAGGCGAGGTCGGCGAAGGCGCCCGGTCGGAGAACGCCGCGGTCGCGGAACCCGAACCAGCGCGCCGGCAGGCTCGTCATTCGTCGCACCGCCTCTTCGAGGCTGAAGAGCCCGCAGTCGCGGCTGTAATGACCCAAAACGCGCGGGAAGGTGCCCCAAAGGCGCGGGTGCGGGTGAACATCGTGCGGCAGGCCGTCGGAGCCGATCATGGTGTGCTCGTAGGCGAGGATGGCACGAACGTCCTCTTCGTCGAGCTGGAAATAGATGGCTCCGGCGGGCAGCAGGCGCTCCGCCGCTGTGCCCGGGCTGCAGCTCCACTCATTGGCGATCTCGTCGAGCATCCTGCCGGCAAGATCGGGGTAGGGCTTCGACCACGTGACCATGATTCGGACCCCAGGCTGCGCTCGGCCAGGGTCGAGCGTCTTCGAGCTCGCATTGTAAGGATAGGCATCCAGCCCGACCGCCTGGCTCTGCCGCGCCTTGTCGATGACCGCCAGCGTTTTTGGCGCCTTGCCGAAATTCGCGGCGCCCGTGCACTGGTGGTGCGAGATGGTGAGGGGAACCTGCGTCTCGCGCCCAATCGCCAGCGCCTCGTCGATCGCCTCCTCGAGCCGGTCAAAGTAGTTGCGGTGATGCGAGCAATAGATCCCGTCATGGGGCTTTAGGGCTGCGACGAGAGGGAGGATTTCTTCGGTGGGCGCCGCAACCGCGGAGGGATAATCGAGCCCGGTCGAGAAGCCGATCGCGCCTTCCCTCATCGCGGCATCCACCTCACGCTGCATCTCGGCGATCTCGGAAGGGCGAGCGGCACGGTCGAAGCGATCCATAACGCGATGACGCAAGGTGATATGGCCAACAAGCAGGCCGTAATTGACGGCGGGCGGCGACTCTCGGAGCGCTTCGACATATGCGCCAAAACGCGCAAAGCGGAACCAGCCTGTCTCGCTGCCAAGAAGGTCGAGCGGCGGCGGGGGCAGCTCGGCGAGTGCAAGCGGAGCGAGGCTGACGCCGCAATTGCCGGCAACGAGGCTGGTAACTCCCTGACTCACTTTTGGCGTCATGTTGGGCATTGAAAGCAGCGCACGATCATCATGGGTGTGCACATCGATGAACCCCGGCGCGACGATCAGGCCGGCCGCATCGATCTCGCGAGTCCGCGGGTTATGATCGATCCCTCCGACTGCGAGGATTCGATCATCGGCGATCGCCACATCGGCGCGGAAGCGCTCCGCGCCGGTGCCATCGATGACCCAGCCGTTGCGAATGACGATATCGGCCTTGGTCATGGAAGCGCTCCGCGCGCCGGGTGTAGCCGCCGCCAGTGCTCGGCGATCGCGTCGCGACGGCAAATCCAGACCTTCTCATGTCCCAGGACATGATCGATGAACCGTGCGAAAGCGGCTGCGCGAGCCGGCTTGCCGGCGAGGCGGCAATGGACCGCGACGGTCATCAGCTTGGGTGCCGACGCACCCTCGCTGTAGAGCGCATCGAAATTGTCGCGCAGCGAGATGAAGAAATCCTCGGCCTGTCCCCAGCCAAGACCGCGCGCCAGACGGGTGTCGTTATCGTCGAGTGAGTGCGGAATAATAAGATGCGGTCGGCTATACTGGTACGTCCAGTAAGGCAGATCGTCATTGTAGGCATCGCTGTCATAGAGGAACCCACCTTCCTCGACCACGAGCCGCCGCGTGTTGGCACTGGGCGTACCCACGTACCAGCCGGCCGGGCGAACGCCGACGAGATTGCGGATCAACTTCACTGAGAGCCGGATGTGCTCGCGCTCGGTCGCCTCGTCGATGCCTCGATAGTCGAGCCAGCGCCAGCCATGGCCGACGATCTCACAGCCCTGGCGAGCCATTGCCTCGGCTGCATACGGATTGCGCTCGAGGGCCATGCCTACGGCGTAGATCGTCAGCGGCACTTGCCGTTCGGCAAAAACGCGCATCAGACGCCAGAAGCCGACCCTGCTACCATATTCATACGCCGATTCGATATTGAGATCGCGCGCGCCTTGGACGGGTGCCGCAATAAGATCGGCGAGACGCGTCTCCGAGCAGGCGTCGCCATGCAGCACCGAGCGCTCGCCGCCTTCCTCGTAGTTGAGGACGAAATTGACCGCGATCCGCCCTCCCCCGGGCCAGCGCGGGTTGGGTGCCTTGTCGGCGTAGCCGACCAGATCGCGCGGGTAATCGATCATCGACATCCAGTGTTCGTTGGTAATCAGGGTTTAATTTACCATGCGATGCGGCGGCCGCGCTATCGTCGACGCGGCTGAGCTGGAGAGTCCACTCCGCAAAGCCGATCTCCGGCCCGTCACGCGCTCTGCCGTCCTTCCAAGAAAATGGGCGCGCCTTAAAATCGCGATGGCGCCGGTGACTGGTCGGTCAGACGTGCTCAACGCGAATGAGATTGTCCGCGGTCGTCTGCTCGCAAAGTCTCAGCGCGCGCCGCATGGCCTCCTCGCCGGCCTTCCAGCGCATCCGGATGGATTCTCGCGAGTACTCGATGGCCTTGACGACGCTTTCGGGCTCCGGCGGACGATAAACGACGTGAAGGACACGGCAATCGCGCCGGACCTGCGCGTCGCGTAAGATGCGCTCGGATTGTAGGCCGAAGATGAGGTTCTGGATCCGCTCGCCAGCCTCCCCAAGGGATGCCGGCACTTTGCCTCCGAGCCCGAAGAGATCGAGAGCGATGCAGTCAAAAGGCGGTTTCGTCGACGCCAGGACAGGCTCGACCGGAAGATTGCGTGCGAACCCGCCATCGACATAGGCACGCGTTCCGATGAAGACGGGCGGAAACAGCACCGGCATCGCCGCGCTCGCCATCAAATGGGCAACGTCGATTTTCGTGCACGCGCTGTCGAAGACGACCGGCTCGTCCGGGTCGAGCGCGACCGCGCAGATGATTAAACGAGTTTTGCTTTGCGCGAACCTGTCGAAATCGATCAGCCGCTCGAGAGTGTGCGCTAGTGGCGCCTGATCCTGAAGCGCGCCCATGGACTCGAGGCGCGCGAGCAGCGATCCGATATGGCTGCGCGAAACGGTCGGCCGGCCGAAAAGCAGCGCGCTCACGCTTGCCCCTGCGATCTGCTCGTTGCGAGAAAAGGCGAAAACGTCCTGTGCCAGCTCTTCCCAAAAACGCATCAGCGTTCGCTCGGGATCACCATCGCGCGCGCCAAGGAAGAGCCCGGCGTTGATCGCGCCGATCGAGGTACCGGCGACAACCTCGACGTCGTGCCTCGCACGACTAAGCTCGGCCAGGGCGCCGGCCTCGAAGGCGCCAAGCGCATTGCCGCCCGCGAGCGCGAGAGCGAGCTTTCGTCTGTTGGGCATGATCCTCATCCATCGTTGCAGCAGAGGAAGAGAAAAGCCCCCGGCCGGGTTCCGATAAGCCGCGTGCGGCGGCGCGCGGCTGCCGCCATGACCTCATGGCGGGCAGCGATCTCACCTGGATTTTCCGTGCGGCTAACCGCCGGCGATGCCGACGAGCGTTCCGGCGAACACATCGCTCACATAATGCGCCCGCCCATCAACATCATGGTGACGCGCAGGTTCCTTGTTGCGAGACCCGTGCACGGAGGAAGACTTCTTATGCGGGGCGTGGCTCCGCCCGACCAGATGATGCGGTGATTTTTAAATGTGGGCTTTGTTCGCGGCTTCGTTGCCGCGAGACGCACGGTCACCGAAATCCGAAATCGACACGTTCTAGATCTCGACCTCGAGACCGACCTCCACGACCTGGGCGGCCGGAACGCCAAAATAGGCGGCTGGGAGATTGGCGTTGAGATGCATCGTGGCGAATAATGATTTCCTCCACGTCGCCATCCCCCGGCCCTTGCCGGGGATCACCATCACGCGCCTGAAGTAGTAGGTGATGTTCTGCGGATCGATCCCGTGGAGCTCGGGCTCGAGGCAGGCGAGCTTCAGCCCCGCCATCACGTCCGGTGTTTCCATGAACCCGAAATGGAACAACACCCGGGTAATGCCGGCGCCGACCGGCACGAGCTTGATGCGCCGCTCGGGCGCCACGCGCGGCTCGTCGGTGATGATGGAGGCGATGAGCAGCACGCGCTCGTGCAGGACCCGATTGTGCCGCAGGTGATGCGTCAGGCCGAGCGGGATGCCCGTGCTAGCGGCCGTGAAGATCGCCGCCGCTCCGGGAAGCCTGATGGGTGGACTGTCGAGCACCCAGGTCACGAACTCGGCCTCGTGCTGGCGCAGCTTGGCGCGTTCCCGCTCCAGCAAGAGCCACCCGGTTCGCCAGGTCAGCATGAGGAACGCAATGACGCTCGCCAGGAGCAACGGGAACCAGCCGCCCTCGACCAGCTTCGTCATGTTGGCGGCAACGAAGATCAGCTCGATCGCGAGGAAGAATCCGTTGACCAAGGCGACCAGGACCGGGTTGTAGCCCCATTGCAGCGCGACCAGGGCCGCGAGGATCGTGGTGACCGCCATCAGCATCGAGACGGCGATGCCATAAGCGCCGCCAAGCGCGTCGGATGAGCCGAATGTGAGCACGGCAGCGAGCGTGCCCGCGGCGAGGAGCCAATTCACAACGGGTATGTAGATCTGACCCTTCTCGTGGCTTGCCGTGTGCTGCACCCGCATGCGGGGCAAGAAGCCGAGCTGCATCGCCTGTTGGGTGAGGGAGTAGGCGCCCGAGATGATCGATTGCGAGGCGATCACGGTCGCCATGGTCGCGAACGCGACCATCGGGTAGTGGGCCCATCGGGGTGCGAGCAAATAGAACGGGTTCTCGACCGCGCTGGGATCCGCGAGCAGCAATCCTCCCTGCCCGAAATAGTTGAGCATCAGGGCCGGCAGCACGACGGAAAACCAGCCGAGTTGGATGGGGAGGCGGCCGAAATGCCCCATATCCGCATACATCGCCTCGGCCCCCGTGAGCGCGAGGAAGGCAGCGCCGAGCACGGCAAAAGCGATGCCAGGCCCCACATGCACCAGGTAGAAGACGGCGTGGTAAGGGTTGATCGCGGCCAGAATGCCGGGCGCCCGCATGATGCCGGTGAGCCCGAGAAGGCCGATGGCGACAAACCATACGAGCATGACCGGCCCGAAGATATTGCCGATGAAATCGGTTCCCTTGTGCTGCACGAGGAACAGGCCGACCAAAATGGCGACGGTGATGGGAACCACGATGGGCGCGAGACCGGGCGCGTCGATCCTGAGACCCTCGACGGCGCTGAGCACGGAGATCGCCGGCGTGATCACCCCGTCGCCGTAGAGCAGGGCCGCCCCGATCAGACCAACGACGAGCAACGAGGCCCGCCAGCTCCCGCTCGGCGCGCGCCTGACATCGAGCAAGGCGAGCAAAGCGACGATGCCGCCCTCGCCATGGTTGTCGGCGCGCAAGATCAAGATGGCGTATTTGAGCCCGACGACGAGGAGAAGCGACCAGAGAATCACCGATACGATGCCCAACACGCTCTCGGGCGTCGGCGTCCCGCCTGCTTCGACGGCCTGCTTGAGCCCATAAAGGGTGCTCGTGCCGATATCGCCGTAGACGACACCGAGGGCGGCGAGCGCGAGAAGCGCGGGCTGCCTTGCGGCGCGGACCGAGGGCATCCCGGCGGTCTGAAGGGTCTTGCCCATCCGGATGTCCTTACGTTGATCGTCAAGGCGCGAAAGATCGGCAGGCACGTCGGAGGCGATCCAAAGCTCCCAGGCCGGGCCATAGCTCATCGGCGCCCCGCCCGGGGTTTGGTCTTGGCCGCGTCAGAGTATGGAATGAACCCGATGGTGGCGCCAGAGGCGTGCGAGTGCGCCCGCGGCTGCCGCGTGCGTCAAGGGCATCGCGACAGGCAAAACGACGAGGAGAGGGCCAATAAAAAGGGCACCCGCACGGGTGCCCTCCGCTCAACCCTTCGACGCGGGTTCAGGCAGCGATCCTGTAGACGCGGTCGCCGCCATGACGCTTCACGCTCACTACGTCGAAGCCGAGCTGACGGACCCTCGAGATCGCGGTCCATGCACCTCGCATTTGCCAATCTATCGCGTCGGCGATCTGCTCGACGGTCGCTCCCTTCTTGCGTTTCAACAGCGAAACGACAGTAACGAGCTTGCCCGTGGGTTCACTGGGCTTGACATTCTTCTTGGCCATATTGCCGAATCTCCTCTTTGTCCCGGAAAAGTCAGAAGCAATTGAAAAAATCAAGTCATATTTTCTCGAGCCGGAGAGCGCAGGGGAGTAAGAAAGGAGTGGTGAGTGGTTAAAAAGGGCGAGCCCGCGATGATCACCGTCACAGGTGAGAGCCCCTGATCATCCTCACTCCTCACTCCTCACTCCTCACTCCTCACCCAAGCATGATGACGCCGCCTTCAGAACGGTTTAGCGTGTCCGAAAGCCGCACGGAGCAGACCCTTCATGGCCAGGAGCTCGCTTTCTCCCGAAGAAACGGCGCGGCGCAGCGAAAGGCGCGCGATGATCCAGGAGGAACGCGCGCGCCAGGCGCAACAGCGCGTCATCGACGAGCGCGAGCGCGTCACCTCGACGGCGGCGAAAACGGCGCGGCTGCGACATCTGCGAGAGGCGCGCGACGAGGCTCAGCGCCAAGCGGAGGCGGTGGCCGCCGCCGATAAGGCGGCCTCGAGCAAGACGCGCAAGAAGAGCAGCGCGCCCATCGGCAAGGGGCGCGGGCGCCCTTGACGGACGGGCGGCCGCAATCGATCCGCAGCTCCGATTTCAAGGCGCGCATGCCGCGTGCCACATGCCGAAGAGCATCATCCCGCGTTGAAATCTCCATCAAGGGCAAGTGGACCGAGCTTTGAAGATCGCCGCGCTCAAAACCTTCGTCGTCGGCAATCCGCCCCCCCGCCACGGCGGGCGATATTTCATTCTTCTCAAGCTCGTGACCGACAACGGCATCGAGGGGCTGGGCGAGGTCTATGCCGCGAGCTTTCGGCCGCGAACGATGATCGCGATGATCGAGGATGTGTTCGAGCACCACGTGCTCGGCGCCGACCCGTTCCGCATCGAGGCGCTCTGGCGAAACGTCTACGGGCGCGGTTATTCGCAGCGGCCCGACATCTCGCTCATGGGCGTGCTTTCCGGCATCGAGATGGCGCTCTGGGATATCGTCGGCAAGGCCGTCGACAAACCGGTCTATGCGCTTTTGGGCGGCAAGGTTCATGAGCGGTTGCGCACTTACACTTATCTTTATCCCGACGAGCCCGGCGCCGACGCCTATTCGGACAGCGCCGTCTATCGCGACCCGGATGCTGCGGCGGCGCGAGCACTGCGCTATCTCGCGCAAGGCTTCACCGCCGTGAAATTCGATCCGGCCGGCCCCTATTCCGCCTTCGATCCGCGCCAGCCGAGCCTCGAGCGCCTGAGCTTGAGCGAAGCCTTCTGCAAGACGCTCCGGGCCGCCGTCGGCAAAAGATGCGATCTCCTGTTCGGCACGCATGGCCAGTTCACGAGCTCTGGCGCCATTCGCCTCGCCCGAAAGCTCGAGGCCTACGATCCGCTTTGGTTTGAGGAGCCGACCCCGCCGGAAGCTCCTGAGGAAATGGCTCGCGTCGCGGCGCAAACGACCATTCCGATCGCCACGGGGGAACGCCTGACCACGAAATATGAATTCTCGCGCGTTCTCGAGACGAAAGCGGCCTCGATCCTGCAAATGAATCTCGGCCGCGTCGGCGGCCTGCTCGAGGCCAAGAAGATCGCCGGGATGGCGGAAGCGCATTACGCGCAAATCGCGCCGCATCTTTACTGTGGCCCCGTCGTCGGCGCCGCCAACATCCAGCTCGCGACATGCAGCCCCAATTTTCTCATTCTGGAGAGCATCGAACGCTGGGATGGTTTCCAGGCGCGACTGCTGAAGACGCCGATCCGCTGGGAAGACGGCTATGTCATTCCCCCGGCGAGCCCCGGCCTCGGCGTCGAGCTCGACGAGGCGGTGGCGCTGGCGCATCCTTACGAGGGCGAGGAGCTCCACCTCGTGCCGGCGGCGAAGCCTGTCGGGCCGCCCGACTGAACGCCGCGAGAGGGTGACGCGATGCGATACGGGTTCATCGGTCTCGGCAAGCTCGGCGGCAAGCTCGCGGCGCGCTTGGTGCGCGCCGGCTTCGACGTGGCGCTGCATGATCTTTGCGCCGAGGCCGCCGCACCGCTCGTCGCCGAAGGCGCCCAATGGGCCGCGACGCCCCAGGCGCTGGCGCGGATGGTCGACGCCGTCTTCACCTGCCTGCCGTCACCTGAGATTTCCGAACGCGTCCTCGCCGGCGAGAATGGCGTGCTCGCGGGCCTCAAATCCGGCGCGACCTGGATCGAGATGAGCACCAACGATCAAGACACAATCGAGCGGCTGGCGAAAATCGCCGCGGCGCACGGCGTCGCGACCCTGGAAGCGCCGGTGACGGGCGGCGTGCATCTTGCCGCGCGCGGCGAGATCACGATCATCGTCGGCGGCGATGCCGATATCCTCGCCGAGCATCGTCAAGCGCTCCAAGCCATGGGCAAGGAAATCTTTCACGTCGGGCCCCTCGGCAGCGCTTCGGTGATCAAGGTCGTCACCAACATGCTCGCCTTCGTGCATCTCGTCGCCGCCGGAGAGGCGCTCATGCTTGCCAAGCGCAGCGGGCTTGATCTCGCGCAGGCCTTCCACGTCATCAAGGCGAGCTCGGGCAACAGCTTCGTGCATGAGACGGAATCGCAGCTTATCCTCAACGGCAGCTACGACATCAATTTCACCTTCGACCTCGCCTGCAAGGACCTCGGCTTCGCCATGAAGCTCGGGCGCGATTTCGGCGTGCCGCTCGATCTCGCGGCGCTCACGACACAGGCCTTCATCCGGGCGCGTGAAACCTATGGCGGAGCGTCCTCATCAACCATGGTGGTGAAATTGCTCGAGGACGCGTTGCACACTGATCTTCGCGCGCCCGGCTTTCCGGCTGAGCTGTAGTCGAGGTGGCTCGGGCAGCCTCATCAACCAAAGGGTGTGACGACATGGCGGAAGTCATTCGCTTCAAGGACCTGGAACTTCGCTTCTTGCGAAGCAAGGAAGATACGAGCGGCAGCCTCGATGTGTTCGAGATGATCGTGCAGCCGCAGGCCCGTATGCCGGTGCCCCATTATCATGAAAGCTGGGACGAGACGGTCTACGGATTGACTGGCGTAATCACGTTCCGGATCGACGGTCACGACGTCGAAATCGGTCCGGGTCAGACGGCCTTCATCAAGCGCGGGGTCGTGCATGGTTTTCGCAACGACACGCAAGACCCGGCGAAATGCCTCGCCATCCTGAGCCCCGGCATTCTCGGCCCGGGCTATTTCCGAGAAATGGCGGCGCTGCTGAGCGGCGGCGCTCCCGACCCCGCAAGATTGAAGGAAACCATGCTGCGCCACGGGTTGGTGCCGGTGCCGGGCGCCTGATTTGCGTTTGATCCCGCCCCTCGATCGAGCATCGGCACGCTTCGCTAGGGAGCGCTGTTCTCCGGCAAAAATCTCGCAAGCGCGAAATGGCAGTGGACGCCGTCGGGTTGGTAATCGATTTGAATATCGGCCCCCATCTGCTCCGCGCTGGATTTGATGAGCCGCGTGCCAAACCCGACGCGAAGCGGCGGCTTCACGGGAGGGCCGTCGCGTTCTTTCCAGACAAGGCTGATTTGGGGCAAAGCTTCATCCGGCCTTTGCACCGACCATTGAACCGAGAGCTTGCCTTCCGGGCGCGAGAGGGCGCCATATTTGACGGCGTTGGTGGCGAGCTCATGCAGCGCGAGGACAAGCGGAATTGCGGCCATCGGCGCAACGCTGACGGGAGGCCCTTCGACATGGATCCGCGCTCGATCGGCCTTGCCCTGCCTGTAGGGGGCCAATGCCGCGGCAACGATCTCGCTCAGTTCCGCGGCTTGCCAGGTCCGTCCCGTGAGCAAGGTGTGAGCCGCGGACAGCGCGAGGAGGCGCGCCGTGAACGTCGATTTGAAAAGCTTGGGATCGGGATTCTCACGCAGCGTTTGAGAGACCATCGACTGCACGATGGCGAGCGTGTTCTTCACCCGATGATTGAGCTCGTCGATTAAAAGCCGCTGGCGATTCTCGGCCTCCTTTCGCTCGGTCACGTCCTGCACGGTACCCCTGAGGCCAACCGCATGGCTTTTTGCATCGCGCATCACCTCGGAGCGCATTGAAATCCAGATCGGCGAGCCCCGGTTGAACGCAGGCACATCGATTTGGTAATCCTTGCCGCTGCGCATCGTTTCTTGCATAGCATTGCTGATCGTGACCCAGCTTTCATTCGGGTAGAGCGTGCCGTCCTGAGCCTTGAAAGCGGGGAAGGCTCCGGCTCTCGGGTCGAGCCCAAAGATGCGGTAAAGCTCCGCCGAGCCTGTTGTCGCATCGGTCGCCGCGTCCCATGTCCAGCTCCCGACTTTCGCCAAACGCTGCGCTTCGCCGAGATCGGCCGCGTGGCGCGCCAGCGCGGCTGCGCTTCGGCCGAGTGCCGAGGCTGCCTCGGATCGGGCGCGGGACAGGCGCAAACTTCCCTCGACGCGCGCCACGAGCTCGCGCGCCGAAAACGGCTTGGTGAGGTAATCGTCGGCACCCGCCTGGATGCCCTCGAGCCTCGCCTCCTCGCCGGCCCTCGCCGACATCAAGATGAAAGGGACGCTCGAGGTTTGGGGATCGCCCCTCAAGGCCGCCATGAGGCCAAAGCCATCGAGATCAGGCATCATCACATCGCTGAGCACGAGATCGGGTCGGTCGGCCTTGATGGTCGCCAGGGCCTCGCGCCCATTGCCGGCCGTGATGATCGCGTAGTCCCGCGAGAGCAGGCGCACCAGATAGGCGCGCATATCCGCGTTGTCCTCCGCGATCAGTAGGCGTGCGCGGCGCGCAGCACCGGCGGGGACAGGGAGCGGCGACAGATTTTCGAAAGCGTCCAAACCATCTTCGGCCTGGCTCAGCGCATCGACATAGGCGCGGCTCGAAGGCGCCGCGCTCTGAGCCGCCGAGACGTCGATCTTGTTGAGATCGAGGTGGCGATTGCCGAAGGGCAAGGTCACCGTGAAGGTGCTACCCTCGCCCACCGCGCTCTCGACCTCGACCTCGCCCGCGTGCAGCACAACATATTCGCGCACCAGGGCGAGCCCGATGCCGGTGCCTTCGAGCGATCGCCCCTTTTGCCCTTCGACCCGATGGAAGCGGTCGAACATATGCTCGAGCTCATCAGCCGGGATGCCGACGCCCGTATCGGTCACCGTCAGCTTGACGCCCTTGGCGTCGGCACTCGGGGCGACCGCAACACGAATAGAGCCCTCGAAGGTGAATTTGTAGGCGTTGGAGAGAAGATTGAAGATGATCTTCTCCCAAAGGTCTCGATCCACATAGACGGGTTCCGAAAGTGGAGCGCAGTCGATTTCGAGAGCGAGCCCGGCGGCCTCGATGAGGGAGCGGAAATTGCCGGCGACCTCCGCCGTGAAGCTCGCGAGATCGGTCGCCGCATATCGCGTCTGCAAACGGCCCGCTTCGGCGCGCGAGAGATCGAGAAGGCTGTTCACCAACCGCAAAAGCCGGTGCGCATTGCGGCGAGCAAGCTGCAACGAGGCCTTGGTGTCTTCCGTTTGCGGCTGCGCGAGGAGTTGCTCGACCGGCGACAGCAAAAGCGTGAGCGGCGTGCGGAACTCATGGCTCACATTGGAAAAGAATTGCGTCTTGGCGCGGTCGATCTCCGCGAGCTTCTCGGCGCGCTCCCGCTCGGCCGCGTGGGCTTCGGCGTTGGAAATTCCAGCGGCGATCTGCCCGGCAATCAGGCCGAGGAAGCCGCGGTAGCGCGCGTCAAGCTTGCGGAATGGGTTGAGGGCCGCGACGAAAACGCCGGGGCTACCGCCCGCGCCGATCTTGAGAGGCAGCAACACGCTCGATTGCGGAGGCTTCGCCCAGGCTCCCATCGGCAGCTCGGCGGAACCCTTGAGAGGGTGCGCCTGCAGCGGCTCGGCGCTGCGAAGGACGCGGCCCAAAGGCCAGGGGCGTAGCGCATCAAAATCGATGGAGTGCGGCGCCGCGGGATGGCCGGGCTCGATGCCGGAGGCACCGGCGAGCAAAAAGCTGCCGCTCGCTTCGGCCCAATAGATCAGGCTGAAGGGGAGGTCGAGCGGCCGGTCCGCCAAAACGCGAGACACTGCGGCGATCGCCTCATTCCTGCTGCGGGCCTGGGCCGTGGCGGAGGCGAGATCGCCCAAGAGGGCGATCTCGCGGGCGCCGACGACGCGCGCCGTGTCATCCGTATTGGCGCAGATGATGCCCGCGGGTTGCCCGCGATCATCGCGGATCGGGCTATATGAGAAGGTGTAATAAGTTTCTTCCGGATAGCCGCTCCGCTCCATGATCAAGAGCTGCTGCTCGACGTAAGTCCCTTCGCTGCCGGTCATGGCTTGATCCAGCATGGGGCTGATGTCCGCCCAGATTTCGCTCCATACTTCCTTGGTGGGCCGGCCGAGCGCCCAGGGATGTTTGCCCCCGATAATCGATTTGTACGGGTCGTTGTAAAGATAAGTGAGCTCCGGCCCCCATCCGATCCAGAAGGGCTGGCGCGAGGCGAGGATGATGCCGACCGCCGTCCTGAGGCTTTGCGGCCATTGGCTCAGCGGCCCGAGAGGCGTCTTGGCCCAATCGTAATTGCGAATGAGCTTGCCGAGCTCGCCACCGCCGGCAAAAACGGGGTCGCCCCGTGATTCGATTTCGGGCTCGGGACCAGAAGCCATGGGGACGCCAATTATTCGTTTTGCTTGCGACCGGACCGCAACTGCGCGAGCGCCGCGTCCAGGGCTTCGGGAGCATAAGGCTTCTCGAGCAGCGGCGCGCCGGGATGAGCAACGGGCTGGCCGCGCTCGCCGTATCCTGTCGTAAACAGGAAAGGGATTCCGCGCTCGACCAGCCGATCCACGACGGCGTCCACCCGCTGATTGGCCAAGTTGATGTCGAGCACCGCAATGTCACACTCGACTTGATCGACCAGCTTCAGGGCGGTCTCGAGATTTCCCGCGCTGCCGGCGATCTCGCAACCGAGATCGCCGAGCATGTCCTCGAGCTCCAGCCTGATCAAAGCCTCGTCCTCGATGACCAGCACGCGCAATCCTCTGGCCGACATCGCTGGACCCTCCGGGGCGACGCAGCGCGCCATTTCATTTTTTCCGGATGTGCCCCGTGGATAGGTCAGCCCGGATGGTGATTTTGGCCTTACGTTTGCTCGGGCGAATGGTTCCGAAATTCGACTGCGCCCCCTTGGCTTTACCGCGAAGCTGCCTCCGGTGTTTCGGCTAAGCACCGCTGATCCGAGTCCCCATCCGCCAATGAATACCGGAACCAAGATGGCCCTCACCAAGTAACCGATTGTCTATCCGCCGCTCATTCAACCCGCCCAGCCCATTCGCGCGACAAGCATCAGCGGACCCATGTTCCCACAAGATCGTAACTTTGGCGACGATCTTATGGCTCGTCCCCTGGCGGTGCGAGGACCAGCGGTCGACGGCTGGAGACTTTCTCGCCGCGGCGGCCCTCCACCTCGCTTAGCATCACCCTTGTCACAAGCTGAGCGATGTCGCCCTTGAACGCCCGAACACATTCTGCAACCGCCGGAACAAGCAAGCCCGGGAGGCGCTTCGATCCGCGCTCGCTCGACGCGCTGAATTTTTTGATGGCCGATGTGCGCGGTGCGCTCGGCCCTTACCTCAACGTCTTTCTCGTGACCCAACAACATTGGAGTCAGTCATCGGTCGGGGTGGTGACGACCGTGGGGGGTCTGCTGGGAATCGCGGTACAGACGCCGATCGGCGCCGCGATCGACGCCACAAGGGCAAAGCGCCTGCTCGTCGTCGTGGCCTTGGCGCTCCTCGCCGGGGGCGCGGTCCTTATCTACGCCCTGCCTGAATTCTGGCCTGTCATGGTGGCCAACATCTTGATTTCGACAGTCGGGGACGTCTTCGGACCGGCGATCGCGGCGCTGACGCTCGGGCTTTACGTGCGCGCCGAGCTCGCCCGGCGTATCGGCCGGAACTCGGCTTTCGATCATGCGGGCAATGTGGCGATCGCCGTCTTGGCCGGAGCCATCGGCTGGTTCTTCTCGCAACGCGCTGTCTTCCTCCTCGTGCCGGTGTTCGCGGTTCTCGCCGCGCTCGCCGTGCTGTCGATCCCCGCTGACGCGATCGATCACGAGCGCGCGCGTGGCGCCGAAGACGGCATCGCCACGGAGCACGGCGCACCGTCCGGCCTCTCCATTCTGCTGACTTGCCGACCGCTTTTGATTTATGCGGCGTGCACCTTGCTGTTTCACTTCGCGAATGCGCCGCTCTTGCCGCTCGTGGGGCAGAAGCTCGCGATCGCCCACAAGCAGGCGGCGACCGCCATGATGTCGTCCTGCATTATCGCCGCACAGCTCATCATGTTGCCGGTGGCTCTGGCGGTCGGGCATTATGCGGATCGGATCGGCCGCAAGCCCCTGCTGCTCGTCGGCTTTGCCGTCCTGCCGATTCGCGCCTTTCTCTACACAGCCTCCGACAATGCGGCGTGGTTGATCGGCGTGCAACTCCTCGACGGGATCGGGGCTGGCGTTTTCGGTGCGATCACGCCACTCGTCATCGCCGATCTGATGCGCGGCACCGGGCGATATAATGTCGCGCAAGGCGCCATTGCGACGGTGCAGGGGATCGGCGCCTCGCTCAGTGGGCTGGCCGCGGGCCTTACCGTCGACCGCCTTGGTTACAGCGCCGCATTCATCGGAGGCGGAATCGTCGCGGCAGCGGCGCTTCTCACATTGCTGCTCGCGATGCCGGAGACGGCCAGCTTCACGAATCGTGGAGAAGGCGAGCGTAATGGTGGGGAAGGCGCCCACGATGATTTGCGCGTTCCCCTATCGTCCTGCTAATTAGACAGTTTCAGCGCGTGCGTTTTCAAACCTCCATCGGCAGCATTACCTCACGGGCCTTGAGAGATTGGTCGCCGGCGTGCGCGATCATTACGTCAAACAATTCGTGGGGCTCGTCGAGGAGCAGAAGCGAAGCTGGACGAAAAGCGGGTCCGAACCGGCCCTGCTATTCGACGATGTCCGGGTTTTGCCTCAAGACAAGATCGACCCGTGGTTCCTGCTCTGGTTCGATCTCGATCACAAGCGTCATGATCCCGTGGCGTTCGGAACGGCCCCGCCCGAGGCGTCCTGGGAGTTCCTGGAAATCCTCGAGTCCGCGGGCGCGTCGACGCTTTGGATCAGCAGTTCGATCGATCAAGCGACTCCGGTTTAACGGCAAAGTTGCTGATCCGCCGAAAAGGTCGGCTTATGCGATTGGGCTCAGCTTGGCTTTTGCGACAAGCCGCAAATGCCTATTCCGCGTCCAGCCTGCTCGCTGTGTGACTTTACCGGCACGTTCCGGTCCGGGGTCGGTGACAGGCACTCTGTGCCCGGCGCCGAGACCGGGCCACCATGCAGCGCCCAATCGGCCGCGATCTGGCCGATCACGGGAGCGAGCTGAATGCCGTAGCCGCCGGCGCCAGCCGCGGTCACGAGCCTTTCCTCGGACGCATCGAAAAGGCCGACGAAGGGCCGATGATCGGCCGTGACGGGATAGAGCCCAGCCCAGCCCCTGCCGAGGCGAGCGCCTGGCAAATCCGGCAAGCGTTCGAGGAGAAGCTCGGCGAGCCTCTCCTTCGAAACGTCCTCGAACTGCTCGTTGTAATCGTCGGGGTTTTCCAGAGCGGCGGCGGCGCTCGCCTTGTGGATTTCGGCAATCAGCTCACCGCGTTTCTCGTGACGAAAATTGAGGCCCGTTCCCTCACCGTTCACCAGGTCCATCACCATCGGCATCGTGTAGTCGAGCGGCGGGTCGAGGTGGATCACGATCGCCTCGTGCCGCTCGGGAAAAATGTGCAGCCTCTGCCCGAAAAGCCTGGCCACGGCCGGAGCCCAGGCGCCGGCCGCATTGACCACGATGTCGCAATCGAGCGGGCCTTTCCCGGTCTCGAGCGTATAGCCGGCGCTTCGCCGCTTGACGCCGTGAAGCGCGCAGAATTGACGGATCTCGCCGCCGCGAGCGCGCACCCTCTCCGCAATGAAGTTGCACATCTCATGGGGGTCGAGGAAGCCGTTGTCGGGTCCGAAAATTCCGCCTTCGAGGCCCTCGGTGCTGAGATGCGGAACGAGTTGCCGCAGCTCTTGTGCATCATAAAGCCGCGACCTCAATCCCGCTTCCTTCTGCATCTCGACCGAGTGCGCGAAGAGCTGCATCTGCGCAGGCGTCCGGGCGAGACGCAGATAGCCGATGTGGTGGAAGCCAAGGCCAAGGCGCTCCCATCCGCCGAATTGGCGCATCGCGTGCACGCGAAGAAGGATGTCGAAGGGGTCGGTGAATTGCGTCCCCACGACGCCCACCGAACGTCCGCTCGAACCGGAGGCGATCGATTGCGCGTCGATAACCGTGACACGGGCGCCCGCTTCGACAAGATTGAGCGCCGAGCACAGGCCGAGCGTGCCGGCTCCGATGACGACGACGTGAGGGGAAGCTTTCATGCGATTGCGCCAAGGCTCCAGATGGCCGATCACATCATCGGCGGAAAAAACGCCGTGACACCACTCGCGCAGGACGCATGATGCCCCCTGGGAACCTTGCCGCTCGCGACTCCGGTAAGCTTGACGTCGCGATCATCGGCGCCGGCGCCATCGGCTTGGCCATTGCCTACTCGCTTCGAACGATGGACGGGAATTGCCGGATCGCCGTCATCGAGAAAGACCCGTCCTATGCGTTGGCCTCGACGCCGCGAGCATCGGGCGGGGTCAGGCGCCTTTTTACGCTTCCTGAGAACATCGAGCTCTCGAACCATAGCATCCCCGTCTACGAGAGGTTTCATGAGCTCATGGCGGTGAATGGCGATATCGCCGACATCGGTTTCAAGAAGGGCGGTTATCTCTTCATCGTCCCGCCAAGGGGCGTCGCGACCTTGGCACGGAATTTCGAAAGGCAAAAACAACACAAAGTGAATGTGGAGTGGCTCGCTCCCGACGCGCTCAAGGAACGTTTCCCTTCGATGCGGGTGGATGATCTCGGCGCTGCCGTCCAATCGCATAATGACGGCTGGCTCGATCCTTACGCCGTGCTCATGGCTTCTCGGCGCAAGGTGAAGTCGCTCGGCGTCGAGTTGATCGATGACGAGGTTACGGCAATCGAGCGGCAAGGTCGGCTCCTTCGTTCGCTCACCTTGAAATCCGGGCGCAAGCTGAAGCCCGCTCACGCCGTGAACGCGACCGGCGCTTGGGCGCAGCAAATTTGTGCGATGATCGGCATGAAGGTCCCGATCACGCCGCTTCGACGCTACGAGCATTATTTCGAATGCGAGGAAAGGATCGAGCCGCTTCCTTACCTCAAGGATGTCGATCGGCTGGCGTTTCGCCCCGAAGGCAAGGGGTACACGGGCGGGGTGCCGACCTTGCGCGAACCGCGAGGCTTCAACTTCGAGATCGACCACGACTATTTTGATGATGTGGTCTGGCCGGCTCTCGCCCATCGCTTCCCGCAATTCGAGAAGGCGAAGTGCAAGACGACCATGCCCGGCCTTTATGATCAAAATGACTTCGACGGCAATGCCATCATCGGCCCCTGGAACGGCGAGTGCGAGAATTTTTACGTGGCGGCCGGGTTTTCGGGCCATGGCCTCATGCATGCGCCGGCCTGCGGCCTTTCGATCGCCGAGCACATTCTCAAAGGCCGCTTTGAAACGATTGATCTTACCCGCCTCGGCTGGTCGCGCGTGCCGGATGGCAGACCCATGCCCGAAGAAGGGATCATTTGACCGGGTCGCGGCTCATGCGCGCGGCGCGCCATAGGGCGCGCCGATCCGTGCCGATCGAGGAGCAGGCTTCGTGAACACCGATCGAGTGGAGGTCGTGGTGATCGGCGCGGGCATCGTCGGCCTCGCCTGCGCCTATTATCTCTCGACCCGTCATCGCGACAAGGGAGTGCTGATCGTCGACGCCAGGCCTCCGATGAGCCTGACTTCCGCGGCATCGGGCGAGAATTACCGCAACTGGTGGCCGCACCCGACGATGACCGCCTTCACCGATTACAGCATCGACCTGATGGAAGCGATCGCGAGAGAGAGCCGCAACCGCATCCACATGACGCGCCGCGGCTATGTGTTGGCGACGCGGCAGGCCGATCCGGCACCGCTCCTGGAAAGGCTCGATGTCGGATATGCAAAAGAGGGCGCCACGCGCATTCGCGTCCATGCTTCCGGCTCCCCGAAAACCTATCGGCCCGCCGAGCGGGCGGATTGGGAAACGGCGCCGAGTGGCGTCGATGTCATTCAAGGCCGGAGCCTCATTCGACAACATTTTCCGAGCTTCGATCCGGCCGTTGCCACCCTCCTCCATATTCGTCGGGCCGGCGACATCAGCGGCCAGCAGCTCGGCGCCCTCATGCTCGAGCATGTCCGCGCCCGTGGCGGCTCGCTCAAAGCCGCGCGTGTCGTCGCGATCGAGAGAGGCAGCGAGTTCATCCTCGCGCTCGATGGGCGTGACGGGGTCGAGAGAGTTCGGGCCGAGACCGTCGTGAACGCTGCCGGCCCCTATGCGGGCGACGTTGCCGCCATGCTGGGAGAAGAGCTGCCGATCGTGAATGTGTTTCAGCAAAAGATCGCGCTTGCCGACCCTGAGGGCGCCATCGACCGAAAGATGCCGTTCGCAATCGACCTCGATGGCCAGATCATCGACTGGACCGACGAAGAGCGAGCCACGCTGCAAGAGGATGCCGCCACGGGTTGGCTGACAAAGCCGATGCCCGGTGCAATCCACTGTCGGCCCGAAGGCGGCGAAGCGGGCCAGTGGATCAAGCTTGGCTGGGCCTATAATCAGACGCCGTCGACGCTCACCGATGAGCCCGCTACGGATCCCAACTTCCCCGAGATCGTCCTGCGCGGCGCAAGTCGTCTCAACCCCGGCCTCAAGCGGTATTTCGGGCGGCTTCCGCGGCAGATGAGCCATTATGGGGGCTTCTATACGATGACGAAGGAAAACTGGCCGCTCGTCGGCCCGATGAAGACAAGGCGCGCTTACGTCGCGGGCGCTCTTTCCGGCTTCGGGACCATGGGTGCGTGCGCGGCAGGCGCGCTTTGCGCCGCCTGGGTGCGCGGCGCGGCGCGTCCTGCCTTCGCCTCGCAGCTCAGCCTCGAGCGTTACGATGACGCGGACCTGATGGGGCGCTTGCGCGACGGAACGGATACCGGAGTTCTCTAGGCACGCCAAACGCACCAGTTGTCATCGCGCCGAAGCCGGTCTGTAATAGACCGCCCATATAGGCCAGGGAGCGATGACCATGAAAACGATCACGGCAGTCGCGGCCAAGAAGATCGGCAAATTTCTGGCCAATGACTTCCGCGAGATCTTCGGCTCTTCTTATAATCACGTGGCTGAACGCTTGGGCTCGCTCGCGCGCAGCGCCATCGAGTGCCTCGGGCGGAGCGATGCCCTCTATCATAATTTTGAGCATACCCTCCTGGTCACCATGGTGGGCCGCGACATCATGCGCGGCCGCACGCTGTGCGAGCGCATCGAGCCCACCGATTACGACCACCTGATCGTCGCCTGCCTTTTGCACGACATCGGCTATGTGCGGGGCGTGCTGAGCGCCGACACCGAGACCGAGTTCGTGATCGACAAGAGCGGCAAGACCGTCACGCTGCCGCGCGGCGCTTCAGACGCGTCGCTCGCGCCCTATCATGTCGACCGCTCCAAGCTCTTCGTCTTCGAGCGCTTGGGAAAATCGCCGACCATCGATGCCGAGCGCGTGGCCGAGGCGATCGAATCCACCCGCTTCCCGCCGCGCTCGGGCCCCAAGGCCGCGAACGGCGCGCTCGAGCCCAGGCTCGTGCAAGCCGCCGACCTCATCGGTCAACTCGGCGATCCCTTGTATCCGAGGAAGGCGAACGCCCTTTTCTTCGAGTTCGAGGAGATCGGCCTGAACCGGCAACTCGGCTACGCCTCGCCGGCCGATCTCATCGAGAAATATCCGGGTTTCTTCTGGAACAGCGTCGCCATGCATCTCGAGGACGGCATGAAATATCTGAACCTCACCGTCTCCGGCCGCCAATGGATCGCAAATCTCCACAACCACGTCTTGTGCGCCGAGCATTCCCACCGGCTCATGGGGCCGCAAAACTGAAACGCGCGGTCGGTGGCGGCAAACACCGCGCCGTCAAATCCGTTGACGATGGCCCCGAATCGAAAAACCGATCGCGCCCCGCTTGCCGATCCGATCGGCCCTGATCATTTCGAACGCGCCATGGCCTCGCGGATGAGCTTTCGCGCTTGCGCCGCATCCCCCCAACCGCTCAACTTCACCCATTTGCCGGGCTCGAGATCCTTGTAATGCAGGAAGAAATGCTCGATCTGCTGGCAGGTGATCGCCGGCAAATCGGCGTAATTCTCGACATGCACATAGCGCTGGGTGAGCCGGCCGGACGGGACCGCGATGATCTTCTCATCGCCTCCGCCATCATCCTCCATCCGCAAGACGCCGATGGGCTTCACGTTGATCACGGCGCCCGGAAATATCGGGCGCGTGTTGGCGACGAGAACATCGATGGGGTCGCCATCTTCCGACAGGGTATGCGGCACGAAGCCGTAATTGCCGGGATAGCGCATCGGCGTGTAGAGGAAGCGATCGACCACGAGCGTGCCTGCCGCCTTGTCCATCTCGTATTTGATCGGTTCGCCGCCGAGCGGAACCTCGATGATGACGTTCACATCGTCAGGTGGGGAATGCCCGATGGCGATGGCATCGAAATTCATTGCGCTATCCTTCCTTCCGCGGACAAACCCGTAGTGGCCGCCAAACGCAGGAGCGGAACATGGTGCCTCTCCCCTTCACTCGCGATGAATATGCGTCGCGTCTGGAGAAAATCCGAGACCAGATGTCGAAGCGTAGGCTCGATCTTCTCATCGTCAACGATATCGCCAATCAGCACTATATCACCGCCTATGACGGCTGGTCCTTTTACACGCCGCAAGTCGTGCTCGTGCCGCTCGAGGGCGAGCCCGTCTGGATCGGCCGGGCCATGGACGCGGCGGGAGGAAAGCTGACGGCGTGGATGAAACCTGAGAACATCGTCGGCTTCCCTGAGGACCATGTCCAGGCGCAAGATCGCCATCCGATGGATTGGATCGGCAAATGGATCGCCGGCAAGGGATGGGGAAGGGGACGCATCGGCATCGAGCTCGAGGCCTATTACTATTCGCCCAAGGCGCATGCGCGGCTCGTCGCGGCCTTGCCCAATGCGAAATTCGCCGATGCGGACCTCATGGTGAATTGGATCCGGGCCGTGAAATCCTCAGCCGAGATCGCCTATCTGCGGCACGCAGCCAAACTCGCCGAAGCCGCCGTGAGGACGGCTTACCATGTCATCGCGCCGGGCGTGCGCGAATGCGACGCGGTGGGCGCGATCCAGGCGGCGCAATATGGGGGCCTCGAGAGTCACGCCGGCGACATCACCGCTCTGCCGCCGACGATCCTCGCCGGCGAGAACGCATCGGCGCCGCACCTCATGTGGAGCGAGCGCCGATTCGCCGAAGGGGAGACGGTGGCCCTCGAGCTTGCCGGCGCCTGCCGCCACTACACGGCCGGGCTCGCGCGGACGATGCAGCTTGGCGCCAAGCCGCAAAAGGTCGCCGAGGTCGAGACGGCCGTGCTCGAAGGGATGGCGGCGGTTTTGGGCACCGCCGCCCCCGGGAAGTCCGCCCATGACGTCGAGGCCGCCTGGCGCGCCGCGATCGCGCGTCACGGCTTCAAGAAGGAATCCCGGATCGGCTATTCGATCGGCCTCGCCTATCCGCCTGATTGGGGAGAGCACACGATCAGCTTGCGGCAAGGCGACCCTACGGTCCTGGCGCCCGGCCATGTGCTTCATGCGATCCTCGGCATGTGGATGGAGGGCTGGGGCATCGAGATCAGCGAGACGCTTCTCGTCACCTCAACCGGGTGCGAGCCGCTCGCGGATTTGCCGCGCGAGATCTTCGTGAAAAGCTGAAGTGCCGCCGGCGCGAAGACGCCGCGCGGGAAGGCAAAGGCCCGGTGATTCAAGGTCACGCTAAGCTTAGGCTTATCAAGAAAACCGCCCTCGAATGCCGATGATGGTTCCTAAGGATCGACCGCTCATGATCGTCGACTATGACCATTCCCGTAATCTGCACACGCTCGATGGAGCCGCCGCCGCGCTGTCGGCGCTTTTTCGTCGGCGCCCGCGAAGCGTGCTCGATGTCGGTTGCGGAACCGGCACCTGGTTGCGAGCGGCCGCCGCCCTTGGCGTTGCCGATCTCTTCGGCGTGGATGGAATCATCGTCGAGCCCAACGAGCTCCAGGTCGCGCGAGAGCTGGTCGGCGAGGTCGATCTCTCTCGCCCCTTCTCTCTCGGGCGCGGCTTTGACGTCGTGTTGTGCCTGGAGGTTGCCGAGCACCTTCCCGAAGCCTCCGCGGAAGCGTTGATTTCCTCGATCGTGGCCCATGCGGACGAAATCCTGTTCAGTGCTGCCATTCCGGGCCAGCCCGGCCAACACCACGTCAATTGCCAATGGCCGACCTACTGGCAAAGCCGTTTCAATGCTCACGGCTTCAGTTGCGACGACGCACCACGCTGGGAGATCTGGGACGATGATCGCGTCGAGCCCTGGTATCGGCAAAACCTGTTCCGTGCGACGCGCAACCCCTCTCTTGCCGGACGCGAGCCTCGGATCAAGGCGGTGGTGCATCCGCGCTTCATCGGTGCCTTTTCCAACGCCGCCGTTCGGGATCGCATGCAGCAGGTGGAAGGCGGATCGGAACCGGGCGCCTGGTATCTCGCGATTGCCGCACGCAAGGCGTTTGCCAAGGTTCTTCGAGGCAAATCAGCTGCCGCCCGGCGAGATTAAACTAGACCCGCGAGGTTGAACTATTGCACCGTCAGGCAATATCGCCTGTAATGCCGCTTACAGAAAGAACGTTCATCGTGGCAGCGTGAACCGAAGGGGCGCGCGGTCTGCCGCTTGTGGCGGTGAACTCATGCGGCGGCAAGACGATCTCGAGCTCATCCGGGTCGGCGGGGCGATGGCGCTACCGGCGCTCCTGCGCGATCTCGGCGCCGATGCGGATGCGGTGATCGCCGCCGCCGGCCTGAGCCCGGAGGTTCTTGCCGATCCCGAGAACGTCATTCCGTTTCTGAGTCTCGGGCATCTCGTCGAGCAAGCCGCCCGCGCGACGCAGAACGGACACATCGGCTTGCTTCTCGGCCAGAAATCCTCGACGCGTTCGCTCGGCTATCTCGGCGTGCTCATCGAGAATTCTCAGAGTGTGCGCGGCGCGCTCGACAATCTCATTCGCCATTTCCACCTCCACGATGCGCGCGGCGTTCCGATCCTCGAAGTCTCGAAAGGTACAGCCTCGCTCGGCTACACGATCTTTGAGAATGCGGTCCCCGGCGCGCGTGAGATCGTGGATTTTGCGATCGCGAGCTTGTTCAACGTCGTGCGCCGCTTGTGCGGCCCTTCCTGGCAACCGATCGAGATCGGCTTGCCGCGCCAGCGCCCGCGCAACACGAGGCCCTACGAGAATGTCTTCAACGCGCCTTTGCGGTTCGGCGCCGAGCACGGCGCCATCGTCTTCTCGGCCGACTGGCTGGCTCATCCGGTGCGGGACGCCCATCCGTTGATTTTTGGCCTCGTTGAGAAGTCACATCGAGGAGCTCGAGGCCCAGAGCGTCGAGAGCTTCGAGGCGCGGCTTCGCCGGCTCTTGCGGACGCTGGTTCTCACGCGGCGATGCTCCTTGGAAGCGGTTAGCGAGCTCTTCCACCTCGAGCCTCGAACGCTGGCCCGGCGGATGGAGCGGGACGACATCAAGTTTCGCGCGCTCGTCGACGAGGCCCGCTATGAGGTGGCGCGCCATCTCCTCGCCGACACTTCGCTCGCGATGACCCATGTGGCCGCGATGCTCGATTATTCGGAAGCGAGCGCCTTCTCGCGGGCCTTCCGCCGCTGGTCGGGCAAGACCCCGATCGCCTGGCGCGCGGAACGTTTCCTTCCCCGGGACAGGCCGTCACGTAAAGCGGCCGGGCAGCGCCTTCGGATCGGGTGAGCGTCGCCGCCTCAACAAAAAACGGCGGGCTCGCGCCCGCCGTTTCGCATTCGCTCGAGGAGCCGAAAGCTTACCAGAACTTGTAGTTCAGGCCGACCCGCACGATGTTCACGTTGATGCTCCGGTTCGAATTGTTGAAGGCTGTCGCGACGCCCGGAAGGAAGAAGCCCGGCGCGCTGTTGACGTGACCGAAGTTCTCATAGAGATATTCGCCCTTGACGGTCCAGTTCGGGGTGAAGGCATATTCCACGCCGCCACCGACTGTCCAGCCAGCCTTCGTGCTGCTGCTATGACTGGTGATGCCGCTGCCGATGACCGTTTGCGTCGGCGTCAGAGCGATAACCCCGGTGGTTGGTATGACGGCGCCGGGCGCGGTGGTCGCGATGATCGCTGAGCCAAATTGGTTGTTGTTGTTCACGACGCCGCCATAAGCGAGACCGCCTGTCGCGTAGACCAAGAAGCGGTCGAAGGCATAGCCGGCCCGCAGGCGCACGGTGCCGATATATTGGTTGTTGTTGTTGTGAACGGTGGTGGCTCCATTTGACGGCGTGAAGATCGTGCCGGGGAATTGCGGTAACGTGAACGAACCGATGAGCAACCCATTGTTGTTGTGGTTGCGGTTGATGTCGGCCCAGTCGATGTCCGTCTCGGCGCCGATTACGAAGCCTGAGCCATAACCGAATTGGTAGTTGTAGCCCGCCTGCACGCCGCCGACGAAGCCGCCGCGATTGCTGCTTCCGCCTGAGGCGAAGGGAATGAACGTGCCGCCTACGGGCACGGCCCCGACGAAGGGGAAACCCAAATTGTTGTTGTTGTTGTTGTTCGTCCAGCCATAGCCGGCGTTCACGCCGACATAGAAGCCGGTCCAGGTGAAGGCCGGCGGAACGTAGACCGGGGCAATCGGGGGACCTTTGCGCGTGGGAAGATCCGCGGCGAAGGCCGAGCTACCGAGGAGCCCGAGGGTGGCGGTCGCCAGGAACGCGCTCTTGAGCACGCCCTTGCGCAAGCCACCAAAGAAGTTGCGTCGCTTGGATACGCAGTCTGAATACATGACCTTCCTCACAGTGAATTCTCCGTTGCTGATCATTGCTACGTCGCGAAAGAAAAGGACGCTTGACATCTGCAGCATTCGCTTGAACATTTCCAGACAGAATCTTCAGTATGCCCTGATTTAACGCCAGCCGTGGCAAATTTATCGCATGGATGCCGAGACTTCGAAGCTTTTGCCATAATTCGCGAAGGGAAGATTTGTTCCCTTGCCGCAACCTGGGCAAGTGCGGCGCCAGGAAGGCGCATTTCGAGGAGTTTTCTTACCTTTCGATCCCGTTTGCGGGCGATTTGATCGAAATCGGAGGTATTTTTCCTCCGCCGGGTCGAACGGCGGCGGCCGAACGGACAAATCTCGACCGGCCTCCGGCGCATTTGTCGGGCTCTCGCTTCATCCCCGCACCGGACGGGCCGCCATTCCTGTTAAAACAGGGATGCCTTCTGTCAAGCGCTCTCCCTGACACTGTGGTCTAAAGGCGAATACTTGGGATTCGAACGCTTTGACGATTGTCGGTCGCGTCGTCCTCACAGCGCCCGATCCTCGGAGCGCAATCCGGCCTAGGGAGTAGGCCGCATGACTTCGAATGCTCGCGAGCGCAGGAAGGAGCCAGCATTCGGCGCGCCGCGTGGCGCGACGCGCGCGGTCTCGGCATGTGACCACCCCGAGGGCGAGGGGCGGAGCCGAAGCCTGTATTGCGTCGTCATCGGGGCGGACCCGGCCGGAAGAGAGCACCGCATCAAGATCCGGGAGGAAGGCTCGAGCTTCGTCATGATCGACAGCCGAAGGCGCTGCCGGGTGCCGGCGCATTGGGCCTGCCGTCTCGCCGAGGCGGACATCGCCAAGGAAGTGGCCTTCGTCTTCCGGGTGAAGGTCAAGGCCTTCGAATATCCCGAACCGACCAGCGGCACCGCGCGCTCCCGGCCGCGGCCGAGCAAGTCGGAGTATTGGAAATCCTGGGGGCGCAAGACGACTTACCGATAGGATGCCCCTCATGTCCAGGTCGAATTTAGCAAGCAACACAGGCAGCGCGTGTTCGGCACACCAGGGTCCGGACTTAATTGATCCACGAGAGCTGCGGCAAGCATAGCGCCGGCTTCGTAGCTGTGCGCTGACAAAGAAACCGCATCAGGCGACGTGCAGCACCGGATGGTCACTCTAGCGGGCCGCATATTCGAGCGCCGCGGTGATGTCCTCGGATTCGAGTAACGGATAATCGTCGAGGATTTCCTCGCGGCTGGCGCCGACCGCTAGGAGATCGAGCTCGCCCTTCACGCGAATGCGCAAGCCGCGTAGGCAGGGACGCCCGCCGCATTGGCTTGGATCGATCGTTTCGGTGTGTTTCGCTCATTGGGGATTTTACCTCATCCTCCGGCTAAACATCCCCGCGGCCCAGCGCCTCACGACAACGCGCGCAGCTCCTCGCGTAACCGCCGCGGCGCGTCTTCGCGCAGGAGCGCCTCGACCGCGATATGGGTCTCGTTCCAGACCGGCAGGGCGCGCGCGAGAAGTCGTCGGCCTTCGGGCGTGAGCGTCAGCAAACGGCTGCGCTTGTCCTTCGGATCGGGCGAGGCCGCGACGAGGCCGCGGCGCTCGAGCGGCTTCAGCGCGGCCGTAAGCGTCGTGCGATCCATCGCCAGAAGCGACGCCAACGCGCCGATCGGAGGGGGCACCGGCCGATTGAGGGACATCATCAGCGAAAACTGGCCGTTTGTGAGGTTGAGCGGCCGAAACGCCGCGTCGAAGCGCCGCGCGACAGCGCGCGCCGCGCGCTGCATATGAAGGCAGAGGCAATGGTCGCGCACCAGAAGCGTGGTTTCATAGGAAAGCTCGGCCGGCTTTGACATAGGCAAATAATGTTGATATCAACCTATTTTGTCAAGGAGCCGCCGTCGCACTATCTTCAAGGAGCAGGTCCATGCATGGCGGGCTCGTGAGTTCGGCCAAGCGTCGGGGACCTTCGGGACCCTCCGAGTTCGAAACAGTGGAGGACGAAAATGCAGCACCACCCTGTCGTGTCGCGTGAGCAATGGCTCGTCGCACGCAAGGCGCTTCTCGCGAAAGAGAAGGAAGCGACGCATCTGCGCGACAAGGTCAACGCCGAGCGGCTGGCCCTCCCCTGGGTCAAGGTCGAGACGAATTATGCGTTCGACACGCCGGAGGGAAAGCAATCGCTTGCTGATTTATTCGCCGGTCGCAGCCAGCTCATCGTCTATCATTTCATGCTGGGTCCGGGCTGGGCCGCTGGCTGCCCGGGCTGCTCATTCCTCTGCGACCATCTGGACGGCGCCTTGCCGCATCTCGAGCATCACGATGTGACGTTGATCGCGGTGTCGCGCGCGCCGCTTGCCGAGATCGAGCGCTATAAAGCGCGCATGGGCTGGCGGTTTCCCTGGGTCTCTTCCTTCGGCAGCGATTTCAATTTCGATTACCACGTGTCCTTCACCAAGGAGGCGCTCGCGAGCGGCACGATCATCTACAATTTCAGCGAGATCGACGCGAAGGCACGCGGGAATGACGAGCTGCCGGGCCTGAGCGCCTTCATCAAGGACGAGGCCGGCGCCGTGTACCACACCTATTCGAGCTACGCGCGCGGCGACGAGGAATTGATCGGCGCCTTGATGATTCTCGATCGCGCTCCGAAAGGCCGCAACGAGAAGACGACGATGGATTTCGTGCGCCGGCACGACGAATACGGGAAAGACGAAAAGCCGGCGCGCCGGGCGCGAGGCTGACGCTCGGCGATGCGCGCGAGAGCGCCGAGCGCGGCGCGCTCCGGCCCATCTTCCGCATCGCCTCGATGACCAAGCCGATCGTCGCGACAGAGCCGATCGAAGACTGAATTGTTCGAGAGGCGGAAAGCGCAACAACGCAGCAAGAGGAGAGAGCGATGTCCAATTCCAATGGCAAATTCGTCTGGTACGAGCTGATGACCACCGATCCGAAGGCAGCGGAGGGTTTCTACCGCGCCGTCACCGGCTGGGATGCGAAGGACGCCGGCATGCCCGACATGTCGTACACCATCCTCTCCGCCGAGAACGCCCCGGTCGGCGGCTTGATGAAGATTCCCCAGGAAGCCGCCTCTATGGGGGCCAAGCCCTCATGGGGCGGCTACATTGCGGCCGACGACGTGGATCAATTCGCCGACAAGGTGAAGAAGGCAGGCGGCAAGGTCCACCGCGCACCCGGCGACATCCCCAATGTCGGGCGCTTCGCCGTCGTCGCCGATCCGCAAGGCGCCGTGTTCATGCTGTTCAAGGGCATGGCCGGCGCGGAGCCACCGCAAGCCGCGCCGAATGCGACGGGGCATGTCGGCTGGCGCGAGCTGCATGCGGGTGAAGGCAAGAGCGCCTTCGATTTCTACTCGAAGCTTTTCGGCTGGACGAAGGGAGAGGCCATCGACATGGGCCCCGGAGGCACCTACCAGCTCTTCGTCGTCGGCGACGCGCCGGCAGGCGGCATGTTCAACAAACAGGCCTCAGAGCCGCACCCCTATTGGCTCTATTACTTCAATGTGAAGGGCATCAACGCGGCCGCGAAGCGCGTGAAGGACAAGAAGGGCGAAGTGCTGAACGGCCCGATGCAAGTGCCTGGCGGAAGCTGGATCATCAATTGCCGCGATCCGCAAGGCGCGATGTTCGCGCTCGTCAGCCCCGAGGCTTGATCGGGGCGGCAGGCGTGGCGAGGCGCCGAATGGGCGCTTCGCCCACCTTCCTCAAATCGGCCGAGCGCGGGTGCTCGAGACGATCGGGCCGGGATCGTGCCTCGGGCCTCAATGGGAGAGAATTTTTGAAAGGAAAAGCTTTGCCCTTTCACTCACGGGCATGGTGAAGAACGTCTCCGTCGGCGTATCCTCGACGATCTCGCCCTGGTCCATGAAGATGATGCGGTGGGCGACACGTCGGGCGAAACCCATCTCGTGGGTTACGACCATCATGGTCATGCCCTCGCGGGCGAGCGCGACGAGGACATCCAAGACCTCGGTGATCATTTCCGGATCGAGCGCGGACGTCGGTTCGTCGAACAGCATGGCTTGAGGATCGAGCGCCAGCGCGCGTGCGATGGCGATGCGCTGCTGCTGGCCGCCGGAGAGATTTGCGGGCCTCGCGTCCGCCTTCGACGCAAGCCCCACCCGATCGAGGAGGCGGCAGGCGCGCGCTTGCGCCTCCTTGCGTGTCCGCTTCAGGGCATGAACTTGCGCCAGCACGATGTTCTCGAGCGCCGTCATATGCGGGTAGAGCTCGAAATGCTGGAACACCATGCCTATGCGCGTACGCAGCCGCGGCAAGTTCGTGGCCTTGGCGCCAACCTCGATGCCTTCCACCTTGATGCTGCCGGACCCGTACGGTTCAAGCCCGTTGATGCATTTGATGAGCGTGCTCTTGCCCGATCCGGAAGGGCCGCAGACCACGACCACCTCGCCGCGCGCGACCGTGGTGCTGCATCGCCGCAGCACAGGCGTAGCGCCATACGACTTCGAGACATCCTTCAGGACGATGATCGGGTCCAGCATTGCAACCTTGAATTCTAGGCGGCGAGACGGGCGTGGAGCACACGCCCGACCGACGACAGCAACAAGCAAAGAACGAGATAGGTGAGCGCGACGAACGCCAGCAGGGTCACCGGCGCGAAGACGCGCGCATTCACCAGCATGGCGCTGCCGGTGAATTCCTGTACCCCGATCACCGAGGCGACGGAGGTGAATTTCAGGAGGCGCACATATTGGTTGAAGAGCGTAGGGACGATACGGCGCAAGGCGAGCGGCACGACGATCAGCCGCATCGCCTGGAAGCGCGTGAGCCCCGTCGCCAGCGCCGCCTGCGCCAGGCCAGGTTTGATCGAGCGAAGGCCGCCGCGGACATCCTCCGCGACATAAGCGCCGATGAAGAGGATGAAGCCGAGAATCGTCGCTTGCTCGGCCGTCGTGCGGTAACCCAGCAAAGCCGGAAAGGCGAAATAGCAAATGAAGAGCATGACGAGGAGCGGCGTGCCCCGCACGAATTCGATGTAGAGGCGTAGCAAGCCGGCAAGCAACGGCAGGCGCAGAGAGACGCACAGGCCGACCGCGAGGCCGAGCACGGTTCCGCCCAGGGCGGTCACGGCGGCGATCTCGAGCGTCGCTGCCAAGCCTCGCATCAGAAAGGGAAGGTTCTGCAAGATGACGTCAGGCACCGGCGAGCCCCATCCCGGAAATATTGTCCCGCTCGCCCGGAAGAAAACGAAGCGCGAGCGTCACGGTCGTCACGAGCAGGAGATAGAGCGCACAGATGGTGATGTAGATTTCGAATGTGCGGAAACTCTGCCCTTCGATGGCGCCAGCCTGGTAGGTGAGCTCCATGACCGCGATGACCGAGGCCAGCGAAGAATCCTTGATCAATTGCGAAAAGACGTTCGCGAGCGACGGCGCGACGATGCGCAAGGCTTGCGGATAGACCACGAAGAACAGCGCCTGGATCGGCGTCAGGCCGGTGGCCAGCGCCGCCTTGCCTTGCCCCACCGGGACGCTCGCGATGCCGCCGCGCACGATCTCCGCCACATAGGCGCCCGAATAGATCGCGAGCCCGAGCACGCCGCACCAGAAGGGCGGCAGCCTCAAAAAGGCGAGGCCGATGTACCAGATGTACATGTGGATGAGCAGCGGCACGTTGCGCGTGAGCTCGACGATGGTGCCGGCACCGATCCGCATTGCGAGACGGCGCGAGCCAGCCGCCGTGCCGATAACGAGGCCGATGATCGATGCGAGAACGAGCGCCGAGGCCGAGAGCAGAACGGTCGTCACGAGCCCATCGAGGATGAGCGCGCGGGCTTCCCAGACCGGCGCCCAATCGAATCGATAGCTCATCGCGAGCTCATCGCCCGCTCATTTGGCGCCGGCGATCCTAACGCCTTGGCGCTCACGGGCGACCCTCGAGCGGAACGGTCGGGTCGGTGCCGAAATATTTGCGGTAGAGGGCCGTATAGTCGCCGGAGGCCCAGAGATCGCGCAGCGCGGCGTTGACGGCTTCGCGCAAATCCGCATCGCCTTTGCGAAAGCCGATCCCAAAAGGCTCGACGCTGAACATGTCGCCGGCGATCTTGAAATTCGGATTGTTCTTCTGGAACCCTTGCAGGATGTTGAGGCTGCCGGTCAGCGCATCGACGCGGCCCTGGGCCAATGCGAGCCAGGCGCTGTTGTAGTCCTTGAAGGCCGTCACCTTGGCGTTCGGCGCGGCCGCCGCGATGTTCTTCTCGAGCGTCGTGCCCTGCTGGACGGCGACCTCCTTGCCGTCGAGATCCTTGAGGCCGGTGACTTTGCTCTCGGCCGGCACCAGGAGCGACTGGCCGCCCGTGTAATAGGTGATGGAGAAGTCGATCGTCTTCTGTCGCTCGGGCGTATTTGTCATCGAGGCGGCGACAAGATCGACATTGCCGCTGACCAGAAGCGGTATCCGGGTCGGTGAGGTGACCTTGACGAACTCGACACCGACGCCGAGCTTCTCGGCGATCTTGCGCACCAGGTCGAGATCGAAACCGGTCGGTTCGTTCTTCTCGTCGAGATAGCCGAAAGGCGGCGTGTCGAACTTCACGCCGGCCAAAATCTTGCCGCGCTCCTTGATGGCCGCGAGCGTGTTCTGCGGTGCCTGCGCGGCAGCGATCCCGCTCCAGGCAAGGAACGCCGTCGCGATGGCGGCAAGAAGACATCCGGCATATCTCATGGTGCAGCCTCGATGAGAACGATGGAATGAAGATTCGAATTCAAGCCGCGACACCGACCCGGGCGATGCGGTCGAGCGCCTCATCGAGATCGGTCTCGGAACAGGTGAGCGACAAGCGCAGATGTCCGGCGCCCGCCGGGCCGAAGGACGAGCCGGGCAGCGTCGCGACATCGATCGTCTCGAGCCAGCGGTGCGCCACCTCGACGTCATCGGCCGCCACGGACGGGAAAAGGTAGAAGGTCGCCTCCGGCCGGCGGCAGGTGATCCCGTCGACCGCCGACAAGCGCTCGGCCGCAAGATCGAGCCTGTGGCGAAACATGCGCCGATAGCCAGGCACGAGCTCGTCGTAGAGCGACAGCGCCTCGATGGCGGCGCTCTGGATGAATCCGGGCACGCAGTAGATCGAGTGCTGGATGAATTTCAGGATCGGTTTGGCGGTGCCCTTCGGCAGCGCCAGGTAGCCGATGCGCCAGCCGGTCATGCCGAAGGTCTTCGACAAGCTGTCGACGACGAGCACGCGCTCCTTGGCGCCCGGCACCGATTGCGCGGCCGGAAACCTGCCCTCGTGCAGAAGGTCCGAGTAGACCTGATCGAACACGATCCAGAGATCGTGCCGCTCGGCGAAACCAACGACCCGGTCGATTTCCTCCGCCGAGAAGACCCGGCCAGTCGGGTTCACCGGCGAATTGAGGATCAGCGCCTTCGTGCGCGGCGAAACGCGGCGCTCGAGCAGCTCTTCGTCGATCGTATCGAGCATCGACAAGGCGACGGGGATACCGCCGCAGAGCCGCACGCAGGGCCCGTAGCTCACCCAGCCCGGCTCCGGCACCAGCACCTCGTCGCCGGATTCCACGACGCCCATCAAGGCGGTCAAGAGGGCGAATTTGCCGCCCGGCGTCACGATGATGTCGGCCGGATCATAGCGTACGCCCGAGCGCACCGCCTCGCGCGCCACGATCGCGTCGCGCAAGGCCGGCAGGCCCTGCGCTGGACCGTAATGCGTTTCGCCAGCGCGCATCGCGCGCTCGGCGGCCGCGATGATGCGGGCATCCGTCTCGATGTTCGGGTCGCCGCTCGAGAGCGGGATGATCTGCCGGCCCGAGGCGCGCGCCGCCCGCACCCGCTCGGTCATCTCCACGGTCGCCGACGGCTTGAGTGAGGCAACGCGCTCGGCGAGTTTTCTGACCATCCATTCGTTTCCTTTTCGCGTGAGCTGGTTCGTGTCTCTTGATGACCTCAGGATGCCGCGTCAAATCCTGGCTCGCCGGCGGGTGCTAAATTCGGCGACGGCGAAGCGGGTCATGTCGGCGAACGGCGCGCGCAATTCCACAACCTCGCGCGCTAAGGCGAAAGGAACGCCGGTCGATATCGAGGGAGGAGGATTTCGAGGACAAGGCTTTCTCGGGACAAGGCTTCGTGGGCAGCCCTTCTCGGCCGCGCTCACATCACCGAGATTTTCTGCAATTCGACGAGAGAGGCGATGCCCTTCTTGGCGAGCGCGAAAAGGGACAGGAACTCGGCCTCGGAGAAGGGCTTGCGCTCGGCCGTGCCTTGGGCTTCCACGATCGCCGCCGTTCCCGTCATGACGAAATTGGCGTCGGTCTCGGCCGTGGAATCCTCCGCATAGTCGAGGTCGAGCACCGGCGTGCCGTTCACGATGCCGCAGGACACCGCCGCGCAGTGATCGGCGAGCGCGTCGCCCAGCACCTCGCCCTTGAGGAGCGAGCGCGCCTTCATCCAGGTGAGGCAATCATGCAGCGCCACCCAGGCGCCCGTGATGGCCGCCGTGCGGGTTCCGCCATCCGCCTGGATCACGTCGCAATCGATGACGATCTGGCGTTCGCCGATCGCGCCGAGAGCGGTCACGGCGCGAAGCGAGCGGCCGATCAGGCGCTGGATCTCCTGCGTGCGCCCCGAGGGCCTCCCCGCCGATACCTCGCGGCGCGTACGTTCGAGCGTGGCGCGCGGCAGCATGGCGTATTCGGCCGTGACCCAGCCGCGGCCCTGCCCGCGCAGCCAGGGCGGCGGACGGTCCTCGAGGCTGGCGGCGCAAAGCACCTTCGTCTCTCCGAAGGCGATGAGGCAAGAGCCCTCGGCATAGCGCGCGACGCCGCGTTCGAGTGTCACCTTGCGCATCTCGTCGGGCGCGCGTTTCGAGGGGCGCATCGAGCTCACCAACCGTTCGGCAGAAAGTTGTCAAAGGCTCCGGCCTCGTGCGCCAGCGTCAGCGCCACGCCGAGAAGCACGCCGAACAGCAAAGTGACGAGAAGCTGCCAGCGATCCGCCCGGCGGCGCGCGGCGGCGATTTTGGCAGGGGTCTTCGCGCCGTTCTGCGCGCCAGCCTCGTCGAGCGACACGCCGTCGGCGCCGGCCTCGACGCGCCGAACGCTCGGAAGTGGCGCCGACAAGGCTTTCTCCCTTTCGATCAAGCGTCGCGCAAGATAATTTGCGACGTGACGCGACATCGCCTCGATGCGATCGCTCTCGGCGAGAACGATGGTGCCCGCGCGCGTGTCCTGGATGAACCGGTAGCAACGCCGATCCCGGGACATTTCGACGAAGGCGACGATGTCGATGAAGAGCCTCGGCTTCTCGCCGGGCACGAGACCGTGGTCGAACAATTCCGCCTGCGGCGGCACTTGCGCGAACACCGGCTCGAGCGCATCGCGCAGCAATTCGAGTCGCGCCTGCTCGGCGCCTCTGAGCTCGGCGACGACGGAAGAGCGTTCCGCATCCTCGAGCTTGGCGCGCCTGACCAACGCCTTCAGATCCGGCGGCAGGGCGCGCGGCATTTCGGCACTTTGCTCGTTCATCCTCTCCACCCTTCCTTCAACCCCACGGCTTGGCCCAAGCCGGCCCAAGCCCGTGGCCAGTCCCCCGGCCGTTCAGCCTCCGCAAACCTGTCGCGAGCCTTGAAATGCGGCGTCCGCGTTTCTCCCCGGGGCCATCATAGACCCTGCGGGGCCGCGCGGCCACGCCGGAAGACCCAAGCGATTTGCTTAAGGGATTCCGACCCGTCCTGTTTACGTCCGGCGCTTGTTTAGCGAATTTTGCGGCGCGTCGCACCCCCGCGTTGATTGAGGAAAGAGATTCATGCGAGTTAGCTTAACGGCGCCACGGCTCCGAAAAGCCCGAAAAGCCGATGACCTTGATGATTCCAGATCATGACCAAGAGGCAGACCCGCATGCCGGAAGAAAATCTTGCGCCAGAACCGAGCTTGCCTCCGAGCGTCAACAAGGTCGTCGCGGCCGCAAAGGCGCTCGGCCTTGCAATCGCGCCGCGCCTGATGCCGGCCTCGACCCGCACCGCCCAAGAGGCCGCCACCGCTTGCGGTTGCGCCGTCGCGCAAATCGTCAAGTCGCTCCTGTTCACCGGCGCCGCGAGCGGACGAAGCTATCTGCTTCTCGTCTCGGGCGCCAATCGCGTCGATGAAAAGGCCGCCGCGCGGCTCCTTGGCGAGGCGCTGCAGCGGCCGGATGCCGAGCGCGTGCGCGCCGCCACGGGTTTTGCGATCGGCGGCATTCCGCCGCTTGGCCATGCGACGCCTTCGCCCGTGTGGCTCGACGAGGATCTCCTGGCCTTCGATGTCGTCTGGGCCGCCGCCGGCCATCCGAACGCCGTCTTCGCGGTCGATCCGAAGCTCCTGGCGCGTGCCACGGGAGCGACGACGGCGAAGCTTTGCTGATGCTCGACGAATGCGATCCGATCAGCCTTACGCCTCGCCGCGCCTGTGGAAATGGTGGAGCGGTCCCTTCCCCGAGCCGATCTTCAACCGATCCGCAGCCGCGAGCGCGCCCGCAAGATAGAGCTTTGCCGAGCCCACCGCGTCACGTAGGCTTTGCCCCTTCGCAAGGCCCGCCGCGATCGCCGAGGAGAGGGTGCAGCCCGTCCCATGCGTGTTGCGCGCCGCAAGGCGCGCCGCCGCATGGCGTGACGCGCCCGTCTCGTCGAGCAAAACATCGACGCTTTCCGCTCCGGTCCCATGGCCGCCCTTGATGAGGACGGCGCGCGCGCCGAGCCGCATCAGCTTTTCTCCTTGACGCGCCATCGCGCTCTCGTCGGCGGCGAGGCTCTCGCCGAGAAGCGCCGCCGCTTCGGGCAGATTGGGCGTCACGAGATCGGCGAGAGGAAAGAGAAGCCGCACGAGCGTCTCGACCGCGTCCGCCGACAAGAGCCGCGTGCCCGAGCTCGAAAGCATCACCGGATCGAGCACCACCCGTCGCGCACCCCAGCGGCGCAGGCCTTGGGCGACGGCGGTGACGACCTCTTTTCGCGCCAGCATGCCGATCTTCGTCGCCGCCACATCGAGATCGGAATAAACGGCGTCGATCTGCCGGGTGACGAAGCTTTCGGGCACATCGAGAATGCCGGAAATCTCCCGCGTGTTCTGGGCCGTGAGCGCCGTGATCACGCTCGCGCCGTAGACGCCGAGCGCCGAGAACGTCTTGAGGTCGGCCTGGATGCCGGCGCCTCCGCCTGAATCCGATCCGGCGATCGTCACCGCGACAGGCAGCTCGGATGCAAGCGGCATGAAAGCGTCCGCCCGAAGCTTCAGCCGCTCTTCAGCGAGCGCGTCATTGCCGCCTGAAGGCTCGCCCAATAGCGGCCGCGCTCCAGCGCGTCGCGGTAGCTTTCGACGATCCGGCCGGCCAAGGCATCCTTGGCGCCGGTTTCAGCGATGACGTCGCGCGCCGCGGTCCGCGCCGCTGCCATCACATCGGCCGGAAAGAGAGAGACACGCACGCCCTCACCGGCGAGCTTCTCGATCGCCTCCGCATTGCCCTTCTCGGCCTCGGCAAGCCCCGCCGAATGCTCCGCCTCGCATGCATTGGCAATGACGGCGCGAAGATCCTCGGGCAGATTCTCGAAGGCTTGGCGCGACACCAGCGCCTCCGCGGCTCCATTCGGCTTGTTGAACCCGGGCGCATAGTAGAACTTCGCCTGGCGCTGAAGCTCGAGCGACACGTCATTTACCGGCGCGAGAAGCTCGGCCGCATCGATCGCGCCGCGTTCGAGGGCCGGCTCGAGATCGCCGGGCGCGAGCGTCACCGGCGTGGCGCCGAGGCGAGCGTAGACCTCGGCGCCGACGCCCTGCACGCGGATGCGCAACCCTTTCATGTCGGCAAGGCCCTTCACCTCGCCGCGGAACCACCCTCCCATCGAGGGGCCGGTGTTGCCGGCAAGGAAGGCCTTGAGGCCGAAAGGCGCGTAAAGCTCATCCCAAAGCGCCTGACCGCCCCCTTCGAAGATCCAGGCCTGATGCTCGATCGGATCGAGGCCGAAAGGCGCGGTGGTGAAGAAGATCGAGGCCGGCAGCTTGCCGATCCAATAGAAGGAGGCCGTATGGGCCATCTCGGCGACGCCGGTCGAGACCGCGTCGAAGACGGAAAGCGCCGGCACGATCTCGCCCGCCGCGAAGACCTCGACCTCGAGCCTTCCGCCGCTCATTGTCGTGATGCGCTCGGCGAGCCGGCGAGCCGAGACGCCGGGGCCTGAGAGATTGCGCGGCCAGGAGGTCACCATGCGCCAGCGGCGCGCCGTCTCGGCGCGCGCGAGCGCCGGGGCGGCGAGCGCCGTGGCGCCGATGGCGGCGAGCACGCCGCGCCTTCGCAAGGAAAGTGGGGGCCGCTTCACGACGCGGGTCCGCGCGCTCGCAATTGAAGGGCGCCGTCGACGACGCGCCGCAACGTCTGCGCCGCCGCGAGCGGGTCGGGCCGGGTGAAGATCGCGCCGATGACCGCGATGCCGTCGGCACCCGCCGTGATCACCTGCGCCGCATTCGCCTCGGTGATCCCGGCGATGGCGCCCAAGGGAAGGCCGGGCGCGGCCTCGCGCGCGACGCCCAAAAGATGCTTGAGGCCGGGGATGCCGATCGGCGGATTGGCATTCGTCTTGTTGCCGGTCGCGAAGACGCCGCCGATGCAGCCGTAATCGACCGGCTCCTTGGGCAGCGCCGCGATATGCGCCTCATTCGAGAGGGAGCGTCCGATGATGGCGGTGCTCCCGAGCTGAGCGCGGGCGTCACGCGGCAAAATATCGGCTTGGCCGAGATGCACGCCTTGCGCGCCCGCGACCAGCGCGACATCGAGCCGATCGTTGATGAGGAGCGGCACGCCCGTGCCCGAGAGCGCGCCCAGAATCGCGCGCGCCTGCTCCACCATGACGCGCCCTTCGGCGAGCTTGTCGCGATATTGCAGGATCGTCACCCCGCCCCTCGCTGCAAGGCGCGCCAGGGAGGCGAGATCGGCGCCCGGCGTCGCCGCCGGGTCGAGAATGCCGTAAAGGCGGATATCGGCGGCCATCACGCGTCTCCCGTTTCAATACGCGCGCGCGCTTCGAGCACCTTCCTGTCGAGCGCGGCGAGCGCGTCGAGAATTCCGGCCGCGAAGCTGCCTGGACCGCGCGCCGTCTCGGCCGCGATCTCGCCGGCGACACCGATCGCGGCAAGCCCGGAGATGGCCGCAATCAGCGGGCGCCCGGTGACGGCAAGAACCGCCGCGATGAGCGCGCCAGAAGCGCACCCCATGCCGGTCACTTGCGCCATCAAAGCATGTCCGTTGCGGACCCGAATCACGATGTCTCCGTCGGATACGGTATCGCTCGCGCCGGTGAGCGCGACGACGCAACGCTTCGTCTCGGCGAAGTCGCGCACATGCGGCGGCGTCGGCGAAAGGCCGGCGAGCGCCTCAAATTCACTGCCATTCAAGCGAATGATCGCCGGACCGTGTCCTAGAATCTTTCGCGCCAGCGCGAGGCGAGGCGGGGAGGCATCGACGAAGACCGGATCGAGCACGACGGGCACACCGGCCTTCGAGGCCGCGGCCAGCGCGAGCGGAAGCGCAGCGCGGCGCTCGGCATCGAGCGTGCCGAGATTGACGAGGAGCGCGCCGGCACGCGCGACGAAACTCTCGATTTCCTCGGGAGAGGCGGTCATCGAGGGGATGGCGCCAGCCGCGAGCAGGAGGTTGGCCGTGAAGGGCTGCGCGACGCTGTTCGTGAGACAATGGACGCGGGGTCTGCGGTCGCGGAGCTTCGCGAAGGCGTCGAAGACTTGTTTCACGAGGCGCCAAGATTCCTCGTTGCGCAGCGCTCGCGTGGGATGGCCCGAGACGGCGGGTTCCCGGGTCTTATCCGACGCGCTCGTCACGGCTGAGCCACGCGAGAAGCACGAAGGCCAATCGAGCTTGCGCGCTGCCCATCTGCGATGGACAGGGGTTTCGTCGGCGATCTCATCTCGTTCCCTCCGCCGGTATGAGCCGGATCAGGTTCGACGGGTCGGCGTCAAGCCTCTCAGCCCCGCCCGCAGGATACGGACAGGACGCCCCGACGAGGATCGATCGAACTTAAGGGAGCGGGGTCGCGCGAGCAAGCCGCAAACTCTTCACACGAACCGCGCACCGGGCTCGAGCCGCACGCCGCGAAGAAACTCCTCGCCCGACACCGGGCTTCGCCCGGCACGCTGAGCCGTCACGAGGCGAAGCGCATCCGTTCCGCAAGCGATGGTCGGCCCCGCGTCGAGGAGCGTGCCCGGCGCGCCGCTCCCCTCGGCTGGACGCGCGCGCAGGACCTTGACGCGCTCTTTCCCCTTTCCGAGATCGGCCTCGAAGAAGGCCCCGGGATAAGGCGAAAGCGCGCGCACCAGATCATGGAGCGCGGAGGCGGGAAGCCGCCAATCGATGCGCGCCTCGTCATTGCGGATCTTGGTCGCATAGAGCACGCCCTCCGTCGACTGAGGCGTGAAGAGAAGGGCTTGGCGTGAAAGCGCCGCGAGCGCCCGCACCGTCGCGTCGGCGCCGAGCTCGGCGAGCCGATCATGGAGCTCGCCGCCCGTCATGTCCCTGCCGATCGCGACGCGCTCGACGAGGCCGAGAGGCCCGGTATCGAGCCCTTCGTCCATGCGCATCACGCAAACGCCCGTCTCCTCATCGCCGGCCATGATGGCGCGCTGGATCGGCGCCGCGCCGCGCCAGCGCGGCAAGAGCGAGGCATGGAGGTTGAGGCAGCCGAGCGCGGGAAGCTCGAGGATCGGTTTCGGCAATATCAGGCCATAGGCGACGACGACCGCGACATCGGCCGCATGGCCGAGAAAACGCTCCGTCGCCTCTTCGTCGCGAAGGGTTCGCGGCGTCAGCACCTCGATGCCGAAGCGCTTCGCCGCGAGCTCGACGGGCGAAGGCCGTTCCGCCATGCCACGGCCGGCCGGACGCGGCGCGCGCGTATAGGCGGCGACGATCTCATGGCCCGCCCCGACGATGGCGGTGAGCGTCGGCACGGAAAATTGCGGCGTGCCCATGAAGACGATGCGCAAAGAGTGCTCCTCGGTATACGCCTCGGTCGCGTAAAAGCTTTACCAACGACCTCACTTCTCGCCTTCCGGGCCCTTCTACGCCGGGCGGTCAAGTGATCGCGCCGAATCTACGTAGTCGAGGCCGGCGGCAAACTTCGCCGCCAAGTCGATGTGGTGGAGAATCTCGATAAGCATGCCCGCTGGTGATTTAGAGCGCATATACCGCATCTGGCACAGTGGGCAGGCCGACACTGGCCTCGCCCACCCTGACCGGAAGCCGAGTGATCGGCCGGCTCTTCCGATGAAGGAATTTTGCCAGACCAGCTCGCATCAAATGCGAGCCCTACGCCACCACTGTCCTCGATCCGTCGGCCTCATCCTGCTCTTCCGCCTTGCGCTTCGCGTCCTTCTTGAATTTGCGCAAGATGCGGTCGCGCTTGAGCTTCGAGATGTGGTCGATGAACAAGATGCCGTCGAGATGGTCGAGCTCATGCTGCAGGCAAGTGGCGAGCACACCTTGCGCCGTCATCTCGCATTCGGCGCCATTGGCGTCGAGGAAGCGCACCGTCACCATGGCGGGCCGCTCGACCTCCTCGAAGAATTCTGGGATCGAGAGGCAGCCTTCCTCGTATACGGAGCGCTCGGGCGAGGACCAGACGATCTCGGGATTGACGAGGATCATGGGGCGGCGCCCTTCGTCCTTCCTGGCGACGTCGAGCACCATGAGGCGCACCGGCTCCCCGATCTGGATCGCCGCAAGCCCGATGCCCGGGGCTTCATACATCGTCTCGAACATGTCGGACGCGAGCGCGCGCGTCTCGTCCGTGATCTTCGCGATCGGCGCGGAGACGAGCTTCAGCCGTGGATCGGGCAAGATGAGGATTGGGCGAAGGCTCATGCGGGGGAGATAATCGCGGCATGGCGCGGCGTCAAACCTGCGCAACGGTGACATTTAATGAGATCGGCAACCCTTCCGCTCGTGCCCGCGCGAGCGCGCACCCGGGCTTCCAGGCGTTTCCTTCGAAGGCCTGGATTGCCGCTTTCGCGGCGATGAGCGCAGAGGAGGTATGGCGAAAGCCCCTCACCCTTGAGCCTTGCGCCGATTTGGTCCATCGATCGAGCGCGGGCGAATTGACCGCCGGGAGCGAAAGGGCAACGCCATGAACCTCGAAGAGGCTCGGAAAACCCCGCGAGAGGGCATGGATTACGACGTGGTGATCGTCGGCGCCGGCCCCGCCGGGCTTGCCGCGGCGATCAAGCTCAAGCAGCTCGCCGCTTCCGCCTCGCAAGAGCTTTCGGTCGTGGTCGTCGAGAAAGGCGCGGAGGTCGGCGCGCATATTCTATCAGGCGCCGTCATCGACCCGATCGGCATCGATCGCCTCTTGCCGGAATGGCGCTCGGAAGAGACGCCGATCAAGACCAAGGTCACGGATGATCGTTTCTACTATCTCGGCCCCGGCGGCCGGCTGCGGCTTCCGAACATGCTGATGCCGCCGCTCATGAACAACCACGGCAATTTCATCGTCTCGCTCGGCAATGTCTGCCGTTGGCTCGGCACCAAGGCGGAAGCGCTCGGCGTCGAGATTTATCCGGGCTTTGCGGCAGCCGAGCTCCTTTATGGCGACAAGGGGGAAGTCGTCGGCATCGCGACGGGCGATATGGGCATCGCCAAGGATGTGACGGCGAAGTCAGGTTTCACGCGCGGCATGGAGCTTCGCGGCAAATATGTGCTCTTCGCGGAGGGAGCCCGCGGCTCGCTGACGAAAGAGCTCGTTTCGCGCTTTAAGCTCGCGGAGGGCCGCGATCCGCAAAAATACGGCATCGGCCTGAAAGAGTTGTGGCAGGTCGCGCCTGAGAAGCAAAAGCCGGGTCTCGTGCAACATACGCTCGGTTGGCCTCTCGACAATCGCACGGGCGGCGGCTCCTTCCTCTATCACATGGAGGATGGGCTCGTTTCGCTCGGCTTCGTCGTTCACCTGAACTACCGCAACCCCACCCTCTCGCCTTTCGACGAGTTTCAGCGCTTCAAGACGCACCCTCTCGTTCGCGATCTTTTCGAGGGCGCAAAACGCATCGGCTATGGCGCCCGCGCCATCACCGAGGGCGGCTGGCAATCGGTACCGAAGCTCGCCTTCCCGGGCGGCGCGCTCATCGGCTGCGCGGCGGGGTTCGTCAACGTGCCCCGCATCAAAGGCTCGCACAACGCCATCCTCTCGGGGATGCTCGCCGCCGAGCATGTGTTCGCGGCGCTCGGCGAGGGCCGCGCCCATGACGAGCTCTCCTCCTACGAGGACGCCTGGCGCGCCTCCGATATCGGGCGCGATCTCAAGAAGGTGCGCAATGTGAAGCCTCTCTGGTCTCGGTTCGGTACCATGCTCGGCAGCACGCTCGGCGGGATGGACATGTGGCTGAACGACATCGCGGGATTCAGCCCCTTCGGCACGTTGACCCACGGCAAGCCGGACCATGCGACGCTCTTGCCGATTTCCGAGGTGAAGGAGCTCACCTATCGGCGGCCCGACGGCAAGGTCACCTTCGACAAGCCGTCATCCGTCTTTCTCTCGGGCACGAATCACGAGGAGGATCAGCCGCCGCATCTCGTGCTTGCCGATCCTTCGATCCCGATTCGCGAGAACCTGCCCCGCTACGGGGAACCGGCCCGGCTTTATTGCCCGGCCGCGGTCTATGAGGTCGTTTATGCGGACGAGGCGGCAAAGACCGGACCTCGCTTCGTGATCAACGCGCAAAACTGCGTGCATTGCAAGACCTGCGACATCAAGGACCCGGCGCAGAATATCACCTGGGTGCCGCCCGAGGGCGGCGGCGGCCCCAATTATTCGAATATGTGAGAAGAGCGGGGCGATGTGCCGCTCCTGGCGAGCTGCCCATCTGGGCTCGCGCCATAAACCCGCCCGAAAAAAAGCGCAGGGCGATTTCGCGCCGCGCCCAGAAAAGCGGCGAGGAGGGTATTTCAGGACAAGATCAGTTTCGCCACAAGGTCACCTTGCAACACGATGTTGACCGTGCGAGGCAGGAAATGGCGCTGCGTTCACTTGCGCCTTGCACTCGACCGGCGACGAGAAAGAAGCGCTTTTCCATGGTTCATTGGCTCCGCACTTCCCGCACCGCCATCCTGCTTTTGGCGGGGCTCACCGCCTTCGTCGGAATCGGCTCCACGGCTGCGGTCGCAAAGAATCAGGCGGCTGCGAGCAGCGAGACGCTCTCGGGAGATTATCTCTCCGCCGCCGTCGCCGGCGCCGATCATGACCCGCAAGCGGCATCGAAGTTCTATCGGCGCGCGCTGGCGATCGACAAAGGCAATCCCGAGCTCATGGAGCGCGCCTTCGCGGCGATGCTCGCATCGGGCGAGATCGAAGGCTCCTTCTTCTATGCCTCGAAGCTCCAGGGACGCGGCCAGCACAACACGCTGGCTAATCTCGCGCTCGCGGTCAGAGCCATCAAGATCGGCGACTTCAAGCAAGCGCGCGACCTTCTCGCGAAGCTCGGCGGGGCTGATGCATCCGATGTGACCGCGCTCGCGCTGACCGCCTGGTCGGAAGCGGGGCTCGGCCACACGCAAAAGGCGCTCACGGTCCTGGCGCGGCTCAAGGGTTCCGAATCGATCGGCGCCTATCGCGCCTATCACACGGCCCTGATCAACGATCTCGCCGGCAATATCGAGGAGGCCCGCAAATCCTATAAGGAGGCGCAGGACCTCGAACCGACCACCATGCGCCTCGTCGATGCGCGCGCCCGTTTCGAGGCGCGTAACGGCGACATCACCGAGGCCAAGCGGCTTTACGGCGATTTCGACCGCAACGCGCCGCGCAACCCGCTCATCAAGCAGGGGCTCGTCGAGGTGGAGCGCGGCGCGGCGACGCCTCGCCTGATTTCCACGCCTCAGCAAGGGGCGGCCGAAGCGATGTTCGGCCTCGCCGCCAGCAGCGGGCGGGAGGGCGAGGATTTCGCCGCCGTCCTCTATTTGCGCCTCGCGCTCTTCCTCGATCCTTCGAACGCCGTCGCTGCCGTGACGCTCGGCGAGATCTACGAGCGCGGCAAGAGCTACGAGGAGGCGATTGCGGCCTATGGCCAGGTGCCGGTGAATTCGCCGTTGCGGCAATCGACGGACCTGCAGATCGGTCTCGATCTTGTGGCGCTCGAGAAATATGATGATGCCGTCGCGCATATGCGCAAGATCATCGACAGCCACCCCGACGATCTCGAAGCCTATGCGGCGCTGGGCGATGCCTTGCGGGCGAACAAGAACTTCGCCGAGGCCGCGAATGCCTACGGCAAGGCGATTGATCTTTCGGGGCCGCCGGTCGCGTCGAATTGGCTGCTTTATTACGATCGCGGAATCTGTCTCGAGAGATCCAAGCAATGGCCGAAGGCCGAAGCCGATCTCAAGAAGGCGCTCCAGCTTTCTCCCGACCAGCCGCTCGTGCTCAACTATCTCGGCTATTCATGGGTCGATCAGGGCCTCAACATCGACGAAGCGTTCAAGATGCTGCGCCGCGCCGTCGATCTGCGCCCCAAGGACGGCTATGTGATCGACAGCCTCGGCTGGGCTTTCTACCGCTTGGGCCGCTACGACGACGCCGTGCGCGAGCTCGAAAAGGCGATCGAGCTGAAGCCGAATGACGCGACGATCAACAACCACCTCGGCGACGCGTATTGGCACGTCGGGCGCAAGCTCGAAGCGACCTTCCAATGGGCACATGCACGCGACATGGAGCCGGAGCCCGAGGACCTGCCCGGCATTCTCAAGAAGATCGAGACCGGCATGCTCGACGACAAGCCGCCGACGCCGCAGGCGGTGAGCGAGCCGACGAAGGCGGACGGCGGCTAGTTCCGCGCGACGCCACCTTCGCTTCCCTCATGCCGACAAGCCTCGGTGAGCCGTCTCACGACGGCTCGCCAAGCCAAAAAGGCGCGCTTGTCGAATTTGCTCCCGCGAAGATCAATCTGACGCTTGCGGTCGAGCGGCGGCGTGCGGACGGCTTTCACGATCTCGCAAGCCTTGTCTGTTTCGCCTCGGTCGGGGATGAGCTGTCGCTCACGCCCGGCGTCGAGCTTTCGCTCGAGGTCACGGGAAGCTTTGCGAAGGGCGCCGGCGCGCCCGACGCCAATCTCGTCCTCAAGGCTGCAAAGGCCCTGGCGCGGCGCTTCCCGAATCTCAGGCATGGCCATTTCGCGCTCGTTAAGCACCTCCCCACGGCCGCAGGACTCGGCGGCGGCTCGGCCGACGCAGCGGCGGCCTTGCGGCTCCTTGCGCGATTAAACGGCTTGCCGCTCGAGAGCGGGCCGATCGTCGAAACGGCGAGAGAGACGGGCTCGGACGTGCCGGTCTGCCTTGACGGCGTTTGCCGGATGATGCGCGGGCGCGGTGAAATTCTGGGCCCGAAGCTCGCCATGCCGGCGCTATTCGGCGTGCTGGTCAATCCGGGCGCGCGGCTCGAGACGGCGCGCGTTTTCGCAACGCTTGCAAAAACGGCTGGCGTTGGGAATTCCGAGGTGTTCGAGCCTTCAGCGCAGCTCACGACGCTTGGCGAATGGCTCGCCGCCATCACGCGTTGCGGCAATGATCTCGAAGCGGCCGCAATCGGCCTTGCACCGGTGGTGCGTGATGCAGGCTTGCGGCTTCGCGATCAAGCAGGTTGCGTGCTCTCGCGCATGACGGGCTCCGGCACGACGGTTTTCGGCCTCTTCGAGGATGAAGCGCACGCCGCGCTCGCGGCCCAAATTCTCACCGAAGCCGAGCCGCGCTGGTGGGTCCGCGGCGTCACCCTCAATTTCTAGACACTAACGGATCACGCCTTCGCGGATCATGCTTTGGCGGATTTGGCGCCGAGCGCCGCGATACTCGCAATGGCGAGCGAGGCGAGCAGATTCCAGCCGGCAAGCGACAACCCGAGAATGCGGATCGCGGCTTCGTCGCAACGCACGGCCGCGCCCGCATCGAGGCTTTTAAGAAAATCATCCGTGCTTGCAGGCGCCGCATATTGGCCGGTGCAGGCCGAAGGTCCCGGCCAGAAACCCCATTCGACCCCAGCGTGGTAAGCGGCGAGCACGGCGCTCACGAGAAAGACGAGCGCGAGAAAAGCAAGCAGCATGGCGACGAGCTTGCCCGGCTCGGCCCTGAACGCCAGCGCGGCCGTCACGGCCGCGAACGGCACGCCGATGTAATATGGCCAGCGCTGCAAGAGGCAGAGCTCGCAAGGCGCAAGGCCCCAAACGAGCTGCGAATACCAGGCACCGCCGATGGCGAAGAGCGCGAGCAGCAGCACCGCTAGGCTGGCGCGCTTGGGTGTCATGAGAAGAGGAGGCGAGAGGGCTTCGGTCGTTGCCATGGCGTAGACTCAGAAGAAATAGAGGGAAGCGACGACGCCGCCGAAGAGAGCGACGAGGCCGGCGCTCACGATCACCGCGAGATGCCGGTCGAGTGCGTGACGCACCTGATCACCGTAGCGGTTCAGCACAAGAGCGATCAGGAGGAAACGCGCGCCGCGCGTGATGAAGGACAGCACGACAAAGGCGGTGAAATTGTAGCCCGCGAAGCCGCTGACGATGGTCACGAGCTTATAGGGGATGGGCGTGAAGCCCTTGATGACGATCACCCAGGCGCCCCATTGCGCATAAAGCTCGCGGAACGTCTCGACCTTGCCTTGCAGCCCGTAAATCCTGATCAGCCATTGGCCGAGCGTATCCCAGAGAAAGGCGCCGATCGCGTAGCCGAGGACCGCGCCAGCCACAGATGCAAGGGTGCAAACGATCGCATAGTGCAAGGCGCGCTTCGGCCGCGCGACCGACATCGGAATGAGAAGAAAATCGGGCGGCAACGGCAGGAAGGACGAATCGGCGAAGGAGATCGCCGCCATAACCCAGACGGCATACGGCTTTTCGACGAGCGACAGGGCCCATTCATAGAGGCGGCGAAGCATTGACGAAGGCCGTTCCTGGTTGAAGGGCGATGCCGCGGACGCGGTTCGCGATGGCGCGAGGGGGTTTAGAGGCAATTTGCGGCGATTTTGCAAGGCCGCAAAGGTCGTATCGCCGCAAGGACGACGGAATGGCCTTTAACCCGACCAATTACTTGACCAAGTCGGAAAATCGGCACCTTTGATTGGGAGCCCGGAGGCCCAGCTTGCGTCTGCAAGTCCGCAAGACGTGCCGGCGCTTATTCGGGGACCTTAGTCGCGGCAAAGCGCCGCCGCGTCGGTTTAGAGAAGCACCACCTTGTTCGGCAGCTCGTTTTGATGCCCGGCGCGGGGCGGGAATTTCGCCGCCAATATCGCCCCGCTCGATTCCACCGCCTCGATCACGCCGTCCGCGACGCGCCCCTCCCGCAATGTCGCGGTGAGGCGCTCGATGACGGGCTTCCAGCTCGCATCGTCGATGAGCTCGGCGACGGCGGCATCCGGCACCAGCTCAGCGAAACGCTCGGCAAGCGCGACATAGATGAGGATGCCGTTGCGCGCTTGCGTGTAGGAGATGCGCCGCGCCAGGAATTGTTCGCGCGCCGCCTCATGGGCGCGGCCGCGCTTGATCCAGCCCGGCACCAATCGATAGCGGTAGCGTCCGAAGGAAAGCACGAAGGCAAGCGCGCCGAAGGTGATCCATTCGATCTCGTAAAGGCGCCGCGCACTAAGCGAAAAGGCGAGGAGAAGAAGCATCGGCAGGGCCAAGGCGATGAGGGCTGCCCAAACGATCGGCACGAGGTGATAGCCGCTCGCCGCGCGCCCGACGACCACCATGATCTCGCCGCTCGTCTTTTTCTCGACTTCGGTGATCGCCGCGGCGATGCGCTCCTCGTCGGTTCTGTCGATCATTCGTTGCCCTCACCAGCTTCCCGATGCGCCGCCGCCTCCCGACGAGCCGCCGCCGCCGGAGAAGCCGCCGCCCCCGCCACCGAAACCGCCGCCGAAACCTCCCCCGAAGCCGCCGCTCCCGAAGCCGCCGCCAAAGCCTCCCGAGGTGACGATCCAGGCGCCGTTGCGGCCGCGATGATAGCGCGCCGCATCAGGGCCGACGCGCGACCTGAACAGGAAGAACAGCACGAGCAACAAGATGGCCAGCGGCAGGAGCTCGGACACGATGTCGTCTTGCGAAGAGGGCTTCGCCGCGCCTTTGCGGCCGCTATCCTCGGCATCGCTTTGGAGGATGGCGAGCATCTGGTCGACGCCGGCCTCGATGCCGCCCGCGAAATCGCCGCGGCGGAATTTCGGCGCGATGACCGTGTTGAGGATGGTGCTCGAGGCCGCATCCGTGAGCGCCCCTTCCGCGCCATAGCCCGTCTCGATGCGCAGTTTTCGCTCTTTTGGCGCGATGAGGAGGAGCGCCCCGTTGTTCTTGCCCTTTTGCCCGATTCCCCAAGTGCGAAAGAGCTTGTTCGCGTAATCCTCGATCGAAAGCTCGCCGAGCGTCGGCACGGTCGCGACCACGACCTGGTCGGAAGTCTTCTCTTCATAGGCCTTGAGCTTCTCTTCCAACCGTGCCTGCACGTCGGGCGTGAGAAGATTCGCCGCGTCGACCACGCGCCCGGTGAGCGCCGGGAAGGCCGGATCGGCCGCGATTGCAAAGGAGAGCGGCATGAGCCAGGCGAAAACGGCGAGCGCCGCCGCAAGGAGAGCGCGCGGCGCAATCGCGCGTCGCGGCTTTCCGTCGCCGCGGGTCGAGTCTTGCGCGACAAGGCTCAATTCACGCTTCACCGTTGCGTCGAGCGTCCGCACCGAGCTTTCAGAACTTCACTTGCGGTGGCTTCTCGGCCCCTTCCGAGGCGGTGAACTCGGCCATCGGCTTCGACGAACGATAAAGGGTCGAGGCCCAGATCGCCGTCGGGAAGGTGCGAAGCGCCGTGTTGAACTGGCGCACCGCCTCGACGTAATCGCGTCTTGCCACCGCGATGCGATTTTCCGTGCCCTCGATTTGCGATTGCAAGGCGAGGAAGTTCTGATTCGATTTCAAATCGGGATAGGCTTCCGAAACGGCGAGCAACCGGCCGAGCGCGCCCGAGAGCTGGTTTTGCGCATCCTGGAACTCCTTCAGCTTCGCCGGGTCGGTGATGGTCGAGGCGTCAACCTTGATCGAGGTCGCCTTGGCGCGCGCTTCCGTCACCGCTGTGAGCACGGACTTCTCCTGCGCCGCATAACCCTTCACGGTCTCGACGAGATTGGGGATCAGGTCGGCGCGGCGCTGATACTGGTTCTGCACATCGGCCCAGCGTGCCTTGGCTTGCTCCTCGAGCGTCGGGATGGTGTTGATGCCGCAAGCCGAGACCGTCAGCGCGAGCGCGACGACCCCGAGCAACGAACGCAAGCCGCGAAGCGAAACTGTCATGTCGCACCCCTTTCGCGCGAGGCAAAGAGGGCCCCGCCTTCGGCGAGTCTAGCCGCGATGACCGCACAAGGCGAGATCGCAACAAGCGATCCGTCGCAGAGCGAACGAAACCGACGAACCGCGAGCGCGGCGTTTACGAGCCTGCTGCCGCGCTCTTGCGTGCGGCGCTCACGCGGTCGGCATTTGCTGGCCTTGTGCCGTCGCCATCTCGGCGGCGCGTTGCCGATAGAGGCCCGCGAAATCGATGGGATCGATGAAGAGCGGCGGAAACCCGCCTTGGCGCACCGCATCCGCGATGATCTGCCGGCCGAAGGGGAAGAGCAAGCGCGGGCATTCGATCATGATCACCGGGTGCACGCTCTCCTCGGGGATATTGGAGAGTTGGAAAACGCCGCCATAGACGAGCTCGAAAGCAAACAGAAGATTCGGCGCCTCGCCGGCCTTCCCCTCGATTAAGAGCTCGACCTCGAAATCACCGGGCGCGAGCGGCTTGGCATTGACGTTGACCTGCACGGAGATGTTCGGCGGTTGCTGCTGGGGGTGCAGCGAGCGCGGCGCGTTCGGATTCTCGAAGGAGAAATCCTTGGTGTATTGCGCAAGGCATTGCAGGCTCGCGGCGTTCTGCGAGGCTTGCCCGTTCGGCGAGTTGCCTGACGCTTGTCCTTCGGCGGAATTAACGGCCATGGGAAACCTCAATCGGTAATGGAAGCGAAGCGCCTGGCGCCCATCCGCATGGGGCTATCATGCCGGGCTTGCGCAAACAACTGCGGGGATCGCGTCTGAAATTCGATCCGCCGGGAAACGCCGGCTTCTCAGCCGGCGCCGATCATGGGCAAGGTCTTGAGGAAATTGAAGCCGAAGCTGGCGCCGAGCTGCGTCAGGAGGAGGCCAAGCCCGAGCATCGCCACGAAGGCGGCGGCGAGAAGCTCGAGGGCTCCGCCGGCGAGAGTGTAGCGCCCCTCTCCGCCGGCGAGGCGTTGCGCCGCCTGCTTGGCGAAGACCGAGAGGATGGCGAGCGCGCTCACCGTGATGGCGACGCCCGCCGCCATCGCGAGGACGGCCGCTATGCCTGAGCCCAATATTCCTTGGGAAAGCGCGAAGACCAGGATGATGATCGCGCCCGAGCATGGGCGCGAGCCCGCCGCCAGCACGACCGGGCCGGTATCTCGCCAGCGGAAGCTTTGCGCTTGAACGATATCCGCCGGCACATGATGGGTGCACCCCTCATGCGCGTCATGGTCATGCACGGCGTGAGCGTCCGAGTGGGCGTGGGCGTGCGCATGGGCGTGAAGGTAAGGCCGATCGATCGCTTGTCGCTCGGACGCCACAAGGGCGGCGACAGGCGCGGCCTTGCGCCAGGTGAGAACGAGGCCGAAGAGTGCGATCGCCATGAAGGAGATCACCTCGACATGATCCGCAAGACGCGTCATGCCGATCGCGGTGGCGTGCAGGATCAGCGCGGCCGTGAGCACGATACCCATGGCGACGAGGGCCTGGAGCAGCGCCGCGGCCGATGACAAGAGGATGCCGCGCCTGAGCGCCTGCTCGTTGGCGATCAAATAGGCCGAGATCACGGCCTTGCCGTGGCCCGGGCCGCCGGCGTGGAACACGCCATAGGCAAAGGCGAGGAGGATCATGCCGAAAGCTATTCGCGGATGCTCGGGCCCAGGCTTCAGCGCGCTCTCCAATTGCCGGTAAAACCATTCCTGCTCTGCGAGAATCCAGCCGCCGACGCCTGAGCCCGATTGCGCCGCCTCGCGAATGCCGACGCCGAAGGGATTCTTCGGCGCCACGGGCACGGCGCCCACGAGCAGCGCGCCGAGGCCGAAGACCACGAGCGCCGCCACGAGAAGCGCGAGGAGCGCGAGACCGACGCGCAAAAGCACGCGATGCTCCTTGGGCGCGGCGGCGACAAGCGTCATGAACGTCTTCTCCTCACGAGCGAGCGCATCGAGGCCGGGTCTTCACGGACAGGCGACCAGGATGCTGTCGGCGAAAGCGGCCCCTGCGTCCTCGAGCGTCGGCTGCTGGGTCACGTCGATTTGCGAGAGCATCTGCTTCAGCGCATCGTTCTGCGGCGGCTTGCGCACCAAAAGCGTGCAGCCCGGCTTTTGGTTTTCGAGCTTTACCGCGTCGGCTTCCTGCGCCGGGTCGAAGGCGACGAAATAGGTCGGATCATAGATGCGCATGACGAAGGCCTTGCTCGGCTTCACCGGCTCGACGAGCGGAAGCGTGAAATGCAAGACGAGGCTCTTGCCCGTGTCCTCCAGCCAATAATCCTTCGGGCCGCCGAATTTCACATTGCGTCCATTCGCCTTGATGAACGTGAAATAATCGGCATCCGACAGCCCTTCCGTATTGGTCTTGGCAAGCTCGGCGAGAGTTTCACGCGAGTAGCGGCCGTCCGGCCCCTTGTCGAGCCCCTGCTCCAGGAATGCGGTATAGAAATCATCGAAAGCCCAGGCGTTCTTGATTGCCGCCACCCTACCGTCTGCGTCGAAGACCACCACTTCGCGCGTGGTGACGAAGACATGGGGGTGAGCCATCACCGGCAATGGCACGAGGGCGGCGACCAGCCCCGTCGCGAGCGCGAAGACCAAACGACGGCGTTTTCGGGTTTTGTCTTGAGCCGGCGACGGATCGCGGACGGCGAAGAATTTCATGAAGCGTGCCATCCGTGCTCGCGCCAAGGGGCGCCGGTTCGGGAAAGTAAGCCAAAGATCGCGGCGATCGTGAGGCCGAGCGGCGCGCGCTCCCGGGCACCGACCCGAGGCGTCACGGCCTTGTTACGCCCCCATGATCGAAATCGAGGCCGGAACGCGCCATATGAACGGATCGGGCTCATGATTCGCCCGACGCAAGAGTGCTAGGCTGCTTTGCACGATTCGCGTGATCTCCGCCCCGCCTCGAGGGTCATATGACGAAGCCGACCGGCCCGAGCCCCGAAGACAAGGATGCGCAAGCCCGGCGCGACACCGTCAATCTTTTGGCGGTGATCATTTGCCTCCTCATCCTCATCCTCGGCTTCTGGCTCGTGAATCGCCTGTGGGAGATGAAGAAGCTGCAAGATTGCATCTTCTCCGGCCGGCGCGATTGCGCGCCGATCGAGACGACGCGCTAGGGCGTAAGAGCCGGCCGCCATGCGGCGATTGCCCTAAGCCAGCGCCTCATCGCCTCCGCGCGCGTGACCCGGCAAACGAGTAGCCTCCGCCAAAGCTTTCGTGTATGAGAGCCCCGCCTTCCCTGGAACGGCCAAAGCCGCGGTAGCTCAGCTGGTAGAGCAACGCATTCGTAATGCGTGGGTCGGGGGTTCGAGTCCCTTTCGCGGCACCAAATCACCTTTCGCGACCGTTCGGCGCCGTCCGCCATTGTGCTGCAAATCAGCCGGTTACCGAGAGGGTTGCCGTCGTATTTGGTCGTGGACATCCGCAACTATTCGCATGCAACCGGCCAATTTTGTTGGTATAATTGTGGCACACCGGGCGATATCCCAACCGCTCGGATACCAACGCGGGTCAAATCACAGTGCTAACCGACAGAGCCATTCGAGCGGCAAAACCCGGCGCCAAGCTGCGCAAGCTAAGCGATAGTGGCGCTTTGCAGTTATGGATTGATCCTCGTGGGTACCGACTCTGGCGTTTTGCTTACCGATTTCATGGCCAGCAAAAGGCCCTAGCGCTGGGCTCATACCCTGATGTCAGTCTCGCGGAGGCCCGCAAGAAGCGAGACATGGCCAAAGAGCTCGTCGGGAACGGCAAGGACCCTTCGATTGAACGGCGCCTCGAACGGATCACAAAACGTGTCGCAGCGGCCAACACCTTCAGGGCGGTTGCTGACGAGCTGGTTGCCCGAAAAAAGGCTGAGGGAAAGGCTGACAGGACTCTAGAAAAGACAGTTTGGCTATTGGATATAGCGTCGGCTGATCTGGGAAAACGACCCATTGCTGATATCAGCGCCGCCGAAATTCTCTCGGTGCTTCGCACCGTAGAAAGGCGCGGCAAGCTCGAATCGGCACGCAGGCTCCGCGCGACCATCGGCCAGGTCTTTCGATTCGCCATCGCAACCGCTCGTGCCGCGAACGATCCCACCATCGCGTTGCGTGGCGCCCTGCTCCCCCCGAAAGTCAAACACCGAGCGGCCATCCTCGACCCTGTTGCGCTCGGCGCTTTCCTTCGTGCCGTCGATGGCTTTACCGGCCAACCCGAAACCAAAGCTGCGTTGCAACTCCTGCCGCTGGTTTTCACCCGGCCTGGTGAGCTTACGCGCGCCGAGTGGGCTGAATTCGATCTCGACAATGCGTTGTGGAGAATTCCTGCCCGCAACGACAAGATGCGCCGTGGCTTCGACGTACCGTTGGCGCAACAGGTCCTGACCATATTGCGCGAGTTGCATGGAATTACAGGCCATCGCCGTCTTGTTTTTCCAGGCGCCCGGAGCCCAGAACGCCCGATTTCGGAGAACACACTCAACGCCGCGATGCGGCGCCTTGGTTATGGAGCAGACGAGGTTGTAGCGCATGGTTTCCGATCATCGGCTTCGACGCTTTTAAATGATTTCGGCCTGTGGTCCAAAGATGCCATCGAGAAGTCCCTCGGCCATATCGAGAAGGACTTGGTCCGGCGCGCCTACAACCGCGGCGCCTATTGGGACGAGCGGGTTCGTATGGCGCAATGGTGGGCGGACCACCTCGACGAATTAAAGCAAGGTGAAACCAGACAATCAGCGAAGATCGTTGCGTTACGACGCTGAAGCGAGATCGACGTGCCTAGCCCGACGGGGCGAAAAGCTGGCTCCGCACCAGCCTGCCGCGCCGACCACCCTGCGGATGCCCAGCGGAGGGCGCAATGCTGGAATGGGAATCACTGGCCGAGGCGCTGCAACGGGTTGTCAGCGTCGGCGTCGGGATTGAGGCGGCAAAAAGGGAAATCTGCGACCACGTCGCGCAAGATTTGATCAGGGCCCGTGTTCTTCCGGCAGGTAGCAGCCAGTCTAACGGGCAAGATGACCGTGCAGGTTCCGCCTTTATTGCAGCCTGCGGACCTTGATTGGAAGCACTCAACGTCCGCCAAACATGAGTGGCATATTAATCCGTGGAAATTCCGCAATTGGGAAAAAAGAGAGATCAGCCTGCTGCAATTAAAAACATTCGACACCGATGAACTCATTGTCCGTAATAAACAGGCTGTAGGTTCCTTGACGAAGTTGCAGGCCTCGCGGCAAATGAAGCTATCCCCATCCTAAAAGGAGAAGCGTCGGGGACCTTTAAAAACCTGGGAAGAAAGACCGTGCAATCCAAGCCATGAAGGCCGAATATTGAGAAGGGCAATCTGCACCATTAAAGAGCTGTGTTGGACCTAGCGCAAAAAGAGTTGGCGCACAAGAGGTTAATGATTGCGTGGGCAGAACTACGGCAGTTGAAGCCCGTGATCGGTCGCCGCGATTGATCGTGAATCTCGCTCACGGTAACATGAGCGACTTTAAAGACAATCGGCACGAAAACCTAGTTCTGTGAGCTTTTAAGTGGTTTTTCGTCATCGAATGAGTACTTAGGCGGCTAAATGCGTCCATCGCAAGCGGAGATGTGCCATGTCGAATTCGAAGCCGATCGACCTCCCGCCTAGCCTGGCAAGTCAATCTGTTTTGCAGGGCGGTGGGAATTTCTTGAACGAGCTTTTACGAGCTTGTGAAGCAGAACAAAATTCGGACTGTCATGATCGCCGGTCGCCGACTCTGTGCCGACAGCGAGGCGCGTCGGCTGCTTGCGGAGGCCGGCGTGATCCATCATGAACCAAATAAAACGAAACCCCAGCGCGGGCGGCGCTGGG
>CAWCDW010000008.1:0-517227 GCA_963794475.1 uncultured Alphaproteobacteria bacterium | reverse complement strand
TTCAAGCAGGTCATGCTGGGACCGGTTCAGACCGGGATCTACACGATGGACGACAGGCTCCCCGGGTGGATGGTCCGGATGAAGGGCCTTTCTTCCGCATCGCTCGACGACGCGGTCCGCGCGATTTCAGGCTTCGCGCCGACCCGCAAGCGAAAGCTGATCTTCCCCCTGCGAGCTCTCCCGGCGTTCGCTGCCATGCGGCTCGGTCAGCGACTCGTGCCCGGCTTCTTCCAGGGGCGCAAGACGCTCGACGGAAGGCCGCGGCGGCGCCAGCCGGGCGCTGATTGCCCGTAGCGAACCAGGAGAGACCGGGGCGCCGAAGGCGGGGATCCTGCCGGCAGGTCGAGAGGGAAGGTGGTTTTCATGACAACGGCGGGTCCCCTGCGACAACCACTTCAAGACCCCCTATTCGTCCCCCCTTGGAAGGAGCCCCTTCGATGAAGGTTCAATCAGTATTCCTGGCTATGACGGCCGCATTCGCAATGATTTCCGGGGCCTGTAGCTCCTCTCTTGGGAATTCGGGCACGGGCGGGAGCTCCAGCAGCGGCGGCACGCCAGGCACCGGCGGCACCAACAGCGGGACCGGGGGAAGCGGCGGACCGTCGTGCCCGAACGGGACGGCCTGCGGCGGCAGCGTGGTCGGCACCTGGAATGTGAGCTCGTCGTGCTTGACGCTGAGTGACAGCAACGTGGACATCGGGCTGGCAGGCCTCGATCCCCGTACTTGCAACAACGTGACGATCTCCGGCTCGCTCACCGTGACCGGGACGTTGACCGCCAAGTCGGACGGGACGTACACCGATGGCACGACGACGTCGGGCACGGCACAGGTCAAGATGCCGCCCGGCTGCTTGATGCTTTCTGGGACGACCACCACCTGCGCGAGGATTGGGGGACCCTTCGCCGGCGGGTTGGGCTTCAGCGACGTGACTTGCACGGACGCCAGCGGCGGCGGTTGTGACTGCGTTGCCACCGTCAACCAGTCGGGCGGGCTCGGCTGGGTGACCGCGGCCGCGCAGACGAGCGGAAACTTTGTCGCGTCGGGCAACACGCTCACCAACGACGGCACGACGACGTATTCGTACTGTGTGTCGGGAAATCAGCTGACGCTGACCCCGACCGGCACCACCCCGAAGGAGACCGGGACCATCGTGCTGCAGAAGAGCGGCACGACGGCCACCGGCGGCACGACGGGCAGTGGGGGCACCTCCAGCACGGGCGGCACGACCGGCACCGGCGGCACCAACCCGGGCACCGGCGGCACGACCGGGACCGGCGGCACGAGCGCCACGGGCGGCTCCGGCGGCAAGGCGGGGGCAGGCGGCATGGCCGGCGCCAAGGCGACCGGCGGCACGACCGGGACGGGCGGAACGTCGGCGACTGGCGGCACGACCGGGACCGGCGGAACTTCGACGGCCACCGACGGCCCCTGCGACATCTACGCCACCGCGGGTAACGCCTGCGGGGCCGCCTACAGCACGATCCGCGTCCTCTCCAAGTCGTACATCGGACCTCTCTACCAGGTCCGGAGCGGCAGCTCGGCCATGAACACCGGCACGGGCGGGACGACCAAGGACATCGGCAGCGTCGGCGGCTTCGCCGACACCGCCACCCAGGACACGTTCTGCGGCACCTCGGTCTGCACCTTCTCGGTGCTGTATGACCAGTCCGGGAACGGCAACGACCTCAAGGTGGGCCCCGCGGGCCTCTCCAACGGCGGAACGTACGCGGCCATGACGGACTTCGAGTCGAGCGCGACCAAGAAGTCGCTGACGGTCAACGGACACAAGGTCTACGCGCTCTACATGAACGTCCGTGAGGGGTATCGGACTCCCTTGAATTTCAAGGCCAAGAACGTGCCGATGGGCAACGCGGCCCAGGGGATTGACGAGCTGGCCGACGGGACGCACGCTGGCGCCGCATGCTGCTGGGACTTTGGCAGCGTCTCGCCCGATCCCACCAAGTACGTCACGATGAACACCCTGTTCCTCGGAACCGGCTACTGGGACAAGGGCGCCGGCGCCGGTCCCTGGTTCATGGGCGACTTCGAGGGGGGGGTCTGGGCCGGTGGCTCGGCGTCCTCGACGGGCAACACCAACAGCATGAACCCGTCCATGAAGGTTCCCTACGCGTTTGGTGTCCTCCACACGCCGGTCGGGAAGTACGCCCTCCGGATGGCCGATTTGCAGACCGCCAGCGACCTGACGACGGCCTATGACGGCACCATTCCGTCTGGGAAGACCTGGGGCAACGCCGGGGGTATCGTCCTCGGCGTTGGCGGGGACAACAGCAACAACTCGTTCGGAACCTTCTACGAAGGCGCCCTCGTCAACGGCTCGCCGGCGAACGCGACCGACCTCCTCATCTTCAACAACGTCAAGGCCGCCAAGTACGGCCAGTAGGCACGAGCACGTCCAAGAAGTAGGGCAGCCGTAGCGCCACCCTCGCGTACCCAACCCCGCTGGCCGTCGCAGGTCAGCGGGGTTTTTGCGTGTGGGCTGGCGGTGCCGAGGAACTTTCGGTAACAAGAATCGTCGTTTCGGACAATTCTAGTTATCCCTATGAGAACAAAAAACTTTTGGAACGAGCTCTCGCTGCTGGCCGTCCTGGGCGCCTCCGTCCTGGGCTGTAAGATCACGGCGGACACCTCCGATGGAGCGGTGTCCTCGGGGACTGGCGGTGCTCCGGTCACCACGAGGACGTGCACCGGAACGGCGACGACCACCAGCGGTCCGAGCGGTGGACCTTGCGACATCTACGCTGCCGACGGCGGCGGCTGCATCGCGGCCCACAGCATGGTTCGGGCTCTCTACGCGGCCTATGACGGGCCGCTCTATCAGGTCAAGAAGACGGTGGACGGCACCACCAAGGACATCAAGGTCCTCACCGCCGGCGGCTACGCGAACGCGGCCGACCAGGACAGCTTCTGCGGCACCGACGCCTGCACCGTCTCGATCATCTATGACCAGACGGGCATGGGCAACCACCTGACCAAGGCGCCCGCGGGCGGCGCCAAGACGACGCCCGACAACGAGGCGAACGCCAAGTCTGCCCCTGCCATGTTCAATGGCCACGCGGTCTACGGCATCCACATCGTCCCCGGGGTGGGCTACGCCTTGCGCGAGCGTGAAGCTCACATCCTCGATGGCCGTGATCTCGCCGCGCCCGGTCTTGAAGGCGGTGGTGAGGCCTTTGACCTCGAGAAGGCTCATGGCTGGACCCTGAGTCTCGGGTCCAGCACATCGCGCAAGCCGTCGCCGAGAAGATTGAGGCCGAGCACGGTGATCATCAAAGCCACGCCAGGGATGGTGATGATCCAGGGCGCCTCCGTCATGTATTGGCGCCCTTGCGCCATGATATTGCCCCAGGTCGGCGTCGGCGGCACGGCGCCGAGGCCGAGGAAGCTCAGCGTCGCCTCGGACAAGACCGCATAGGCGAAGAGAAAGCTCAGCTGCACGATCAGCGGCGCCATGGCGTTCGGCAGGATGTGGTGGCGCAAGATGCGCCAATGCCCCGCGCCGGCGGCAATCGCGGCCTGCACATATTCCATCTCGCGCAGCACGATCACCGAAGCGCGCACGATGCGCGCCGTGCGCGGGATATAGGCGATGGCGAGCGCGATCACGACGTCGATCGTCGAAGGACCGAGCACGGCCGTGATGCCGAGGGCGAGAAAAATCGCCGGGAACGCCATGAGGGCGTCGTTGACGCGCATGATCGGATTGTCGAGACGGCGGAAATATCCTGCGAGCGCGCCGATGAGCGTGCCGAACACGGCGTTGAGGGCAACGACCGCAAGGCCCATGGCGATCGAGAGCTGGGCGCCGTAAATCACGCGCGACCATTGACTGCGCCCGAAATTATCCGTGCCGAAGGGGTGCTCGGCGCTCGGCGGCAGGAATTTGAAGCGCATCGCGAGCCGGTCCGGGTCCTCGGGCGCGATGAGCGGCGCCAAAGCCGCGGCGATGAGGATGATGCCGAAGAGGCAAAGCCCCGTGAGAAAGAGCCGGTGACGCAGGAGGCGGCCGAGCGTGACGACGAAAAGGCGCCCGCGGTGCCCCCGCGCCTCCACGGCCGCCTCGGCGGGCGCCTCGGCGCGAAGCTCAGGCGGGATCATACCGGACTCGCGGATCGAGGAGCGCGTAACCGATGTCCACAACGAGGTTCACGATCACCAGGAGGCCGGTGACGATCAAGAGCCCGCCTTGCACCATCGGATAGTCGCGATTGAGCACCGCTTGGGTGAGCAATTGGCCGATGCCAGGGATGGAAAACAGGGTCTCGGTGACCACCGAGGTGGAGATGAGGAGGCTCACTGTGATCCCGATTACCGTGGTGATCGGGATCAGTGCGTTTGAAAGCGCATGCTTGAAGACGACGAGATGGCGCGGCAGGCCCTTGGCGCGCGCGGTGCGGATATAATCCTGTCGGAGCACCTCGAGCATCGTCGAGCGCGTGATGCGCGCGAGCAAGCCCGCTTGCAGCAGGGCGAGCGAGATCGCCGGCATGGTCGAAGTGCGCAGCCAGCCGACAGGGTCGTCGCTGAAGGCGATGTAGCCGCCGGTCGGCAGCCAGTGGAGGTTGACGGCGAACACGAGGATCATCAAGAGGCCGAGCCAGAAGCTCGGCATCGAGATGCCGAGCATGGCGGCCACCATGGCGGCCTGATCCACCCATGAGTTTTGCCGAAGCGCGGCGATGATGCCGCTCGCGAGGCCGAGCAGCAGCGTGATCACGAGCGCGTAGGCGGAGAGCGCCAAGGTCACCGGCAAGCGCAGGAAGGTCGCCTCGACGACCGGCTGGCCGAGGAGGAGCGAGCGCCCGAGATCGCCATGCAGGAGCCCGACATACCAGCGCCAAAGCTGGATCGGCAGCGGTTGATCGAGCCCGAGATCGGAGCGGATCGCCGCTACTTGCTCGGGCGTGGCGCTCAAGCCCGCGATCACCGCCGAAGGGTCGCCGGGGATGAGGCGCATCAGCCCGAAGGTGATGAGGCTCACCATCAAAAGGATCGGCAGCGCGCTCGCAAAGCGCCGCAGGATGAGGCGCGTCACGATCGGCCCCGCTCGCCGGATGCGCCGTCATGCCCTCTCAAGGGCGCCGGCCCGAGAGGGATGGCGCGCCGCCTTACCCGGCGGCTCATCCCTTCACACGGACCGGCATTCACTTGGCGTCGAGGTTTTCAATTCGCGAACCACACATTCGACAGGCGCGGAATGCGGAACGGCTTGAAGCCTTGCACATTGGCGCGCGTCGCCTGGACCTTGGTGAAGGAGCCGAAAGGCACGGCGTAGACGCGCTCGAGCACGAGCTTTTGCGTGCGCGCGAAGGCGTCCTGGCGGGCTTCGGGGGTGGTCTTGGTGTTCATGTCGTTCCAATCGGCGACGAGGTCGGGATCGTCCTTGCCGTCCTTCGGCATGTAGAGGGAGGAAGGGGGCGCCAAAAACGCCATGGTGTCGAGCGGCCCGAGCGCCGGCTGCGTGCCCCAGCCGGTATAGAAGAAATTCCAGCCGGTATCGGGTTTGAGCGCCATGTTGACCGAGGTCGGCCAGTCGGTGACCTTGAGCTCGGCCTTGATGCCGATCGCCTGCAATTGCTGCTGCATGACGAGCGCCGAATTATACATCGGCGCGTAATCCTGGTTGGTGAGAAGAACGACGGGCTCGCCCTTGTAGCCGGATTTCTCCAGATATTTTTTGGCGAGCGCCTGGTCATGCAGGTTGTAGGTTTCCTTGCCGGCGTCCGTGTAGGTCGGCTGGTTGGGATATTGAAAGCCGACATTGAGCTTGTAATTGCCGTCGGATGCCGCATCCATGATCTCGTCCATGTCGAGTGCCGCCTGCACCGCCTTGCGGAAATCGAGATTGTCGGTCGGCGGCTTCGAGGCGTTCGGCAGAGCGATCTGGATCCACCAATTGTTCAAGGGCAGGAGGGTAATGTTCTTGTCGTTCTTCAGATCGGCGACGGCCTTCGTCGGCACATCCTCGACCCCGCTGAGCTCGCCCGTCTTCAAGCCCGCGACGCGCGCTCCAGGCTCGGTGACGATGCGGAAAGTCACCGTGTCGAAACAGGCCTGCTTGTAGCCGCCGAAGCCCGTGCGATCCTCGAAGCTCGCATTGGGCACATAGCCTTCATAGCGCTTCAGCTTGACGAAGCTCCCCGGCACGAAATCGACGAGCTCCCAGGGGCCGGTGCCGATCGCCTTGAGCTGCTGGGGCGGGGCGTCCTTCTCCTCCGCCGGAAAAATGACGATCGGCACGCTGAACGAGCTCAATTGATCGATGAAGGTCGGCTGCGCCTTCTTCATATGCACCACGAAGCTTTGCGGATCGGGCGTCTCCCAACGATCCACATTCGCCAGCATGGAGCGGATCAAGCCCACCTTGTTGTAGCGCTCGAAGGAAGCCGCGACGTCGGCCGAGGTCAGCGGCTTGCCGTTGTGGAATTTGATGCCTTGGCGGAGCTTGAAGCTGTAGGTCAGATGGTCCGGCGATTCCTCCATCGAGGCGGCGAGATCGAGGATCGGGCGGTTGTTCTCATCGCGCGTCATCAAGGTTTCGAAGATGTTCATCGCGATATTGCGCGTGGAGATCGTCGAGGAGGTCATCTGGTCGAGGCTGTTGACATTCGCCTCCTGGCCGAAAACGAAGTCGCCGCCCACATGCGGGCATTTGAAGGGCGCCGCGTGGGATGGCGGCGCAAAGGCCAGGCCGGCCAAGAAACCTATCGGGGCCAAAATGCCCTTCGGGAAAAAGAGGCCCATCGGTGTCGAAAGCGTTCGTGCCATGGTCACCTCCGGCGCTGCGGGTTCGGGAGCCGGCGCGAAGTCTGCGGAGGCGCGCGCCCGCGGTCAAGTTTTGCTTGCGCCGGCGCTCTCGCCTAAAGCTTTCGGCCCGGCCATGAAGCATCCGCCTGCAGCGCCGGTCGCCGTGGATAACTCAACGAAGGGCGCAAGATGAACGCCGCCGAACTGCCGATCACCGGTTATCTCGACCGTTTCTCGCACCGTCCGGGCGAGGCCTTCGTCACGCATGTGAGCCTGCGCGAAGCCGGCCGTTATCGAGCACGCCTCGTGCGGATCATGAGCGGGGATCCCAATCCCGCGGGCCCGGGAATGCGCTTCGAGGATTTGTCGCGCGTTTTCGCGGAAAGCTTCGAAGGCAGACGCCAGGAGATCCGCCTCGGCTCATACGCCCTCGTCAAACGCGGGCCGGAGCGCGACCCCAGCCTTCCTTTCACCCTGACCGCCCTTGTCCAGCTTCGTGCCGAGCCGCGTGCCGACGCACAGCCAAAGGCCGTCCTTGCGATCGAAGGCGACGAGGGCGCGGTCGTGTTGTCGATCGGGCCGCGCGGCGCTGAGGCGCGCCTCACACCGCACGAAAAGCGCTCGAGCGAATTGCGGCTTTGCGGCGAGACGCCGATGAAGCCAGGCCAATGGTATCGCCTGTGGCTCAGCGTCGATCCGGCTTCCGGACGAGTGGTTCTCGGCCAACAAGCGCTCGACCAGACATCGTCCGTCGTCGTGAGATCGCAAGCGCGAGGGCTCGCCTTACCTTCGAAGGCTTGTGTGCTCGTCGCAGCGGAGCGCAAGGACGCGCCCTTTCGCCATTTCACCGGAAAGATCGAGGACCCGGCGCTTCTCGGCGCCATCATCGAAGCCTTTCCGCGCCCGCTGTCGCCGATGCACGAGCTCGGCGCCCAGCTTCTCGCCGGATGGGATTTTTCCCTCGGCATCGACACGCAAGAAATCACCGATGTCGGGCCACAGGCGTGCCATGGCCGGCTCGTCAATCTGCCGACGCGTGCAGTCGTCGGCGCTCGCTGGAGCGGGCGCGAGATGTGCTGGCGGCACGCCCCCCAAGATTATGGCGCCATCCATTTCCATGACGACGATCTCGACGATTGCGGCTGGGAACCGAGCTTCACTTGGACGGTTCCGTCCGGCTTGAAGAGCGGCGCCTATGCGTTCCATCTCAAATGCGAAACGGGCGAGGATTGGTTGCCCTTTTACGTCCTTCCGCCCCGGCAAGGCCCGTTTGCCCCGATCGCTTTCCTCGCCTCGACGTTCACTTACCAGGCCTATGCCAACCACGCGCGCGGCAATGCGGATGAGGCCTATCACCGACGCGTCGCCGATTGGGGCGCGTATCCGCACAATCCCGATCAGCATCCGATCTATGGCGCCTCGACCTATAACCGCCATGCCGATGGCTCGGGCATCGGCTTCACTTCGCGCCGCCGGCCGATCCTCACCATGCGGCCGGGCTTCCTTACTTTCAACGATGCGCGAGGCTCCGGGCTCCGCCATTTCCCCGCCGACACCCATATCCTCGCCTGGCTCGAGGAGAAGGGCTTTGCCTTCGACATCGTGACCGATGAGGATCTCGACGATGAGGGCGAAAAGCTCATCGCGCCGTATCCTTGCGTGCTGACCGGGTCACATCCCGAGTACCATACGCTGCGCACGCTCGATGCCTTGCAGAATTACACGGGCGCGGGCGGCAAGCTCGCCTATCTCGGCGGTAACGGATTCTATTGGCGCATCGCGCGCACGCAGGGGATGCCCCATGTGATCGAGCTGCGCCGCGCCGAGGGCGGCATTCGCGCCTGGGCGGCGGAGCCCGGCGAATACTACCACGCGCTCGACGGCGAGTTCGGCGGCTTGTGGCGCCGCAACCGGCGCCCGCCGCAAATGCTCGCCGGCGTCGGCTTCTCGGGCCAGGGCCTTTTCGAAGGCACGCATTATCGGCGCTTGCCGGCGTCCCGCGATCCGGCGAACGCTTGGATCTTCGAGGGCATCGAGGATGAGATCATCGGCGATTACGGCCTCTCGGGCGGCGGAGCGGCGGGCTTCGAGATGGATCGCGCCGACAAGGCGCTCGGCACGCCGGAGAACGCCGTGATTCTGGCGCGCTCGGAGGACCCGCCGGCCTCTTTCGTTACCGTGCCGGAGGAGCTTTTGTCGCATCTCCATACCGTTTCGGGCGAGCCGCCGAACGAGCTCAAGCGGGCCGAGATCGTGTATTTCGACACGCCTTCGGGCGGGGCTGTGTTCTCCGTCGGCTCGATCACCTTTTGCGGCAGCTTGTGGCGCGAGGGCTTCGAGGGGCCGGTGTCGCGCCTGCTCGAGAATGTGGTCCGGCGCTTCAGTGCGGCGAAGGGCAACGCGGAGGGCGGGAGAAAGCTTGGCAAGGCGGGCGCGCCAGCCCATCATGGCGCGTGACAAACCGCATCAGCGAGGTCGTGATGCCCGCCATCGTCAAATCCCTGTCCTCGACGGAAGCCGAAACCGAGGAGTGGCGGCTTCGCTGTGACATGGCCGCCGTGTTCCGCATCAGCGCGCGCCACGGCTGGAACGAGCAGATCGGCAACCACAACTCCTTGATGCTGCCGCAAGCGCGGCCCGACGATCGGCCGCTCTTCATCATCAATCCGCGCGGCTTGCGCTTCGAGGAGCTTACCGCGTCGAGCCTCATCGTTTGCGATCTCGACGGGCGGGTGGTCCGCGGCAACGGCGAGCTTCGCAAGGTCGCCTTTTACATTCACGCCCGCATCCATGTGCGCAAACCCGCCGCGGCCTGCGTGCTCCACGTGCATCCGCGATATCTCACCGCGATTTCTATGCTCGAGAACCCGGAATTCGCCTTGGCACATCACAACAACCTCGCGCTCAACGACCGTGTGGTGATCGACAAGAAGGGCGATGAGCCTGTCGACGACAATGCCGAGGGCGATCGCATCGCCGATCTCATGGGTGAAAGAACGATCATGATCATGGCGAGCCACGGCGTCACCGTGGTTGGGCCGACCGTGCATGATGCCTTCGACGAGCTCTTCATCGCCGAGCGCACCGCCATGTATCAGGTGACCGCTATGTCCACGGGCCAGAAGCTGCGCGCGCTGCCCGAGCGCTTGCGCCGCCGCCACACCGGTCCCTGGGGCGAGCGCTACGACGCGCGCCTGCACCTCGACGCCTGGCGGCGCATCCTCGACAAGGAAGAGCCGGATTACGCGTCGTGAGAGGCAGGGCTGGAACCTTCGCTGACGCGGGGGCTCGTGACGGTGTCAATTCTTGCCGGCGTAGTAATCGGTCGCCCAAATCAATCGATCCAGGATGCCCGGCTCCGAATAGGCGTGACCAGCTCCTTCGATCAAATGGAATCCAGCTTCCGGCCACGCTCTGTGAAGAGCGTAAGCGTAGCGCGCAGGGCAAGGCATATCGTAGCGTCCCTGTATGATTGTTCCTGGGATGCCTCGAAGTCGGTGGGCATCGCGGAGGAGCTGTCCCTCTTCCAGCCAGCAATGGTGGACGAAATAGTGGTTCTCAAGCCGGGCGAAGGCGAGTGCGAAGTGACCGTCATCGTGGCTCGCCGCGAGTTGAGGGTCGGGAAGAAGCGTGATCGTCTCGCCTTCCCAAACACTCCAGGCCCTCGCTGCGTCGATCTGAGTGGCGAGATCATCGCTCGTTAGGCGCTTGCGATAAGCAGCTATCATGTCGCCGCGCTCGGCTTCGGGGATCGGCGCCTGAAAACGTTCCCATTTCTCCGGGAACATCTCGGAGACGCCGAATTGATAATACCACCGCAGCTCAGCCCTCGTGACGGTGTAGATGCCGCGAAGCACGAGTTCGCTGACGCGGCCCGGATGGGTTTCGGCATAGGCGAGTGCCAGGGTAGATCCCCAGGAACCGCCAAAGACGAGCCATTTTTGGACGCCCGCCACTTCGCGCAGCCTCTCAATATCCGCGACGAGGTGCCACGTCGTATTCATTTCGAGCCCCGCATGCGGCGTCGAGCGTCCGCAGCCGCGCTGATCGAACAGCATGACATCGTAGCGATCCGGATCGAACAGCTGGCGATGCTGCGGCGAGAGGCCTCCGCCCGGACCGCCGTGCAGCAGAACCGCCGGCTTTCCACCGCGCGTGCCGCATCGTTCGAAATGGATGAAATGGCCGTCACCCACGTCGAGCATGCCTGATTCGTAAGGCTCGATGGGTGGGTAAAAGGTGCGTAGCGCGGTCATGCGATGTCAACCTGGTACGAGTGAATGAAGTGCGTGAAATACCGAAGGTAGCATCCCCGAGCGAGACGGCTCCAAGCGAGACAGAGAGGCTGGACCGGGGCTGACGAGTCGGCCCGGTTCTACCGCGCCGAGAAAGGGCAATTACGATCCGTGGCCTTTTCCCCAACAGCGCCCGCCTCGACAATCGCAAACCCCGCGACCCGCTTGTAACTCTCCGAAAGGGCGCGGAGCTCGGCTTGCGTGATGTGGTCGTCGAGATTGACGAAAGGCTTGTCACCCACGAGCTCCTCGACCCTGATGTTGATGAAGTCCGGCGGGTGCTCGCGATTGGCGCGCACCACTTTCGCGGTCGCCTCGCGCCGCTCGTCCTCATAGGCCTTGAAGGCGCGCCTCGGATCAGGGTCGCGAGCGAGGCAATCGGCGAGCGCGCGCGCATCGATCACGGCTTGCGCGGAACCGTTCGAGCCGCGCGGATACATCGGATGAGCGGCGTCACCCGCGAACGTCACGCGGCCGAAGGTCCAGCGCGCGACCGGGTCCTTGTCGACCATCGGATATTCGAGAAGCACGTCGGAGCGGCGGATCATCTCCGGCACGTCGAGCCAATCGAAGCGGAAGCTCTCGTAAAGCTCGATGAAGTCGTCGAGATTGCCGGGCTCGTTCCAATCGTTCTTCTCGAAAGTGTCGCTCTTGATCTCGGTCGTCCAGTTGATGAGCTGATCGCCCGACCCGTCGATATCATCGATGATCGGATAGATGACGATCTTGCCCGTGAGGATCGAGCCGATGCGCATATAGGTGCGCCCGTCGAGAATCGGCTTGTGACGCGTCACGCCGCGCCAGGTGTTGATCCCGGCGAAGGCAAGGCTTTCGTTGGGGTAGAAGCTCTTGCGGATGCCCGAGTTCACGCCGTCGCAAGCGATCGTGGCGCAGGCGCGCACCGGCTCGAGGGAACGTCCGGTCGAGGTCTCGCGGAAGTGAAGCGTGACGCGGCTCTCGTCCTGCTCGATGCCGACGCAATCATGATCGGTGAGAATGCGCTCGGGCCCCAGCCGTTCGCGCGCTGCGTCGAAGAGCGCCTTGTGCAGGCGTCCGCGGTGCAGGCCGACTTCCGCGAAGGCATGGCCCGCGAATTTGCCGCGCGGCTCCTTGTAGATGAGCTGCCCGAAGCGATTGAAGAAGCAGCTTTCGCGGTTCTCGATGCCGCTCGCCAAAAGCTTGTCGGCAAGGCCGAGCGCCGCGAATTCGCGCATGCCATGGGGCAGCACCGTGATGCCGACGCCGAGCTCCTTAATTTGCGGAGCGCGCTCATAAACGTTGCAGGCGATGCCGCGCTGGGCAAGATCGAGCGCGAGCTTGAGGCCGCAAATGCCCCCGCCGACGATCGCGAGGGGACCGATCGTTTTCGCGCTCATCTCCGTCATGGGGCTTTCGAATCTAATTCGCGCGAAGGCAAGCGCCAAAGGCGAAATTCGCTCCGTAGAGCAATCTCCTTGCTTTGCGAAACTTTACCCTTCGTCGGGCTTGTGTCAATTTCGGCCGCCGGTGATGCAACAGCCCTAAACCGCCGGCGCGTCGCACGCTTCTCGTGGAAGAGTCGCGGCCAAGGGCGAGGTGAATCCGCCACGAGGCTCAACGCGATTCATCGAGCACGAGGCCAAGGGTTCGCCGAATGGGAGGATGCGCGATGCCGGCCGGGAAGCCCGCCCGCTACGAGGCCACGATCGTCGTGCTGCTTGCGCTCTTCTGGGGCTGTGTCGGCCTCAATCGCTTCGGCATCGGCTTGATCTTCCCGTTAATCGTGCCCGAATTTCATCTCGCGGGATGGCAGGTGGGGCTCCTGATTTCGGGCACATCGGTGACCTGGGCGCTCTCGAGCTGGATTGGAGGTTTCCTCTCCGATCGCCATGGCCGGCGCCGGATCTTGCTGCCCGCCGTCGGCTTCGTCGGCGTGATGACGGCGGCCATGGGCGGCGCCTGGGACTTCCTCTCGATGTTCGTCGTGCGCGATCTTCTCGGCATCGGCGACGGCGTCGGTTGGGCGGTCGGGCAGGCGACGATCAACGAGGAATCGGCGCCTTCCCGCAAGAGCATCAATCAAGGCGTCTTCACCGTCGGCTATACGCTGATCGGGGTGGGTGTCGGCAGCTTCATCATCACACGGCTCACCGCGCTTTGGGGCTGGCGCCTGGTCTTCCCCATCATCGGCGCCGCGACGCTCGTCATTCTGGGCGCTCTCTTCGCGTTCATGCGCGAGCCGCAAAAACGCGAGGCGCAGCGGGCGGATTGGCGGCGCGCGCTCGGCCTCTTCCGCGATCCTTCCATGGTCGCCCTCACCGTCGCGGGATGCGCCGCCCTCACCTGGCTGCAGATCTTCGTTGGCTTCAACCCGCTCTTCCTCACGAAAATCCGCGCCTTCAGCTTCGCGGAGACGGGGACCATCGCGGGGATCTGGGGCTTCTCCGGCGCCGCGGGCCAGATCCTCGTTCCGCTCGGGTCAGAATATTTCGGCAGGCGCCGGGCGGCATTCGTGAGCGCGGGCGTGAGCGCGCTTGCGCTCACGATCTACATCCTCGGGGGATACGATGCCTCGACGATGCGCGTCCTCGCCGGCATCTGCGGTTTTTGCGGTTTTGGCGTCTTGCCCATCGTGCTCGCCACTTGCGTGAGCGAGACGGTCTCGGACGATATACGCGGCGCGGCGCTCGGCATGACGAATTTCTTCGGCGTCCTCGTCGGCACCACGCTCATGCCGCTTGTCGGCGGCATGCTCTCCGACCACATCGGTTTCGGCACCATTCTCGGAATGGGCGCCGTCGCGCAGGTTTTCGTCGCCGCCTCGATCCTCAAGGTGCGGGAAACCGCGCCTCGCATCCTCGCGGCAAGAGGAGCCGTCGTGCGAGAGTTCGACGCGCGAGCTTCGGGCCGGGTCGTGAAGCTTCACCACCGAGGGCAGGCGCACCACCAGAGGCATTCATGAGCAAGCAATCGGCCGCGCATTATTTCCTCGAGGGCCTCTGCGACCTCGGCATCGACTACATCTTCGGCAACCTCGGCACGGATCACGTCTCGATTATCGAGGAGCTGGCGCGCTGGGAGCAGGAGGGCCGCCCCCATCCGCGCGTCATCTTGTGCCCGCACGAGACCGTCGCGGTGCATATGGCGGGCGGCTATGCGCTCGCCACCGGACGCGGCCAGGCCGTGCTCGTGCATGTCGATGCCGGCACCGCGAATTCCGCGATGGCGCTCGGCAACCTCTTGCGCTACCGCCTCCCCGTCATGCTGCTCGCCGGCCGCGCTCCTTACACCATGCGCGGCGAGCTGCCGGGGTCACGCGATGCCTATGTGCATTTCGTGCAGGACCCCTTTGACATGGCGAGCATCGTGCGCCCCTTCGTGAAATGGGAATATTCGCTGCCCTCCGGCATCGTCGCCAAGGAGGCGCTGCGGCGCGGCCATTCCTTCATGCAAAGCGATCCGCAAGGCCCCGTCTTCATGATGCTGCCGCGAGAAACCTTGGCGGAGATGATCGACGATCCGCATCCCGACGGCTTTCCCGAAGCGAAATACGGGCCGGTGCGCCGGGGCGGCGTCGAGCCCGCGCGTGCCGAAGCCGTCGCCGAAGCGCTGATGGCGGCGGAAAACCCGATCGCGATCACTGCCTATCTCGGGCGCAAGCGCGAGGCCGTGGCGCTGCTCGAGGCTTTGGCCCGCGAATGCGGCATTCGGGTCGTCGAATACAACGCGCTCGATCTTTGCATCCCCCATGATTCCCCTTGCTTTACGGGTTTCGATCCGGTCGCGGCGATGGTGGGAGCGGACCTCGGCCTTCTGCTCGACGTCGACGTGCCTTTTCTGCCTAAATATGCGCCGCTTGCCGGCGCGATGCACTGGATTCAAATCGACATCGATCCGCTCAAGACCGATTTTCCGATGTGGGGGTTCGCCACGGACATGCGCATCGAGGGCGATTGCGCGATCGTGCTCCGCCAGGTGCTCGAGGCGGTCCGCGCGCGCGCCGACGACGCGTATCGGAGCCGCGTCGCCAAGCGCGTCGCGGGGTTTGCAAAATCAAACGAGGCGCGCCAGCGAAAGGCGCAAGCAGCGGCGGCCAAATCCGGCGAGGCCGACGCCATCTCGCCCGACTACCTTTGTGCGTGCTTGAGCGCGAAGCTTTCGCAGGACGACATCGTGCTCAACGAGGCGATCCGCAACACGCTCGCCGTGCAGGAGCAAATCCTGCGCACGAAGCCGGAGACTTATGTGGGCCTCGGTGGGGCCGGCCTCGGCTATAGCGGCGGCATGGCGCTCGGCATCAAGCTCGCGCGCCCGGAGCGCCGCGTCGTGCAGATCGTGGGCGACGGCTCGTTCCATTTCTCGACGCCCAACTCGGTCTATGCGACAGCCCAGCACTATCAGCTGCCGATCTTCACCGTCGTGCTCGACAATCGCGGCTGGCAGGCGGTGAAATCCTCGGTGATGCGGGTCTTTCCGAAGGGCGCGGCGGCCGCGAGCGACATGTTCCTGTCAAGGCTCGAAAGCGGTCGTCAAGGCGAGGAGCGGCGCTTCGAGGACGTGGGCCGCGCCTTCGGCTCTTATGGCGAATGCGTGCGCGCGCCGCAGGATGTGCCAGGCGCGATCGACCGCTGCCTCGCGGCGCTCGATGACGGCCGCTCCGCCGTGCTCGCGGCGCGCATTCCGCCGCTTTAGCGGGGCGGGTGCCACAGCGAGCGCTCGCGAATTGGAATTCGGGAATTCGGTGACGCCTTACATATACACCAATTCCATCTCAAGCCTTATATAGGTCGAGCCAATAAACGGTGCAAATATAAGGCGTCCCCAAATTCCTTGCTAAGGCGTCCCCAAATTCCTTGCGCGACTTGTGCGGCGCGCTCCGCTGCTGCATGAGCGGCGCGTGCGTTTCCGGTGACACGCTGCAAGCGACCCGCCGGCGGCCTTTCGGGAGAGAGTGAAGTGATGCAGCCGCTTGCCGGGATCACCGTCCTCGATTTCTCGACCCTTCTCCCCGGTCCGCTGGCGACGCTGATCCTCGCCGAGGCCGGGGCCGAGGTGATCAAGGTCGAGAAGCCAGGCGGGGAGGAGATGCGCAGCTACGCGCCGCGCTTCGGGCGCGAAAGCGCGCTTTTCGCCCTCCTCAACCGTGGTAAGAACAGCCTCGTCGCCGATCTCACGAAACCGGCCGATCAGGCCCGCGTGCTCGAGCTTGCGTGCCGCGCCGATGTGCTCGTCGAGCAGTTCCGGCCCGGCGTCATGGAACGTTTAGGCCTCGGCTACGAAAGGCTTCGCGCCCTCAATTCCCGCCTCGTCTATTGCTCGATCACGGGTTACGGCCAAGACGGGCCGAAGCGCGATCGCGCGGGCCACGACATCAACTATCTCGGCGATGCCGGCTTGCTCTCGCTCTCCTTCGGTGCGACGGATGCGCCGGTTGTGCCTCCCGCCCTGGTCGCAGACATCGGCGGCGGCACTTATCCGGCGGTGATGAACATCCTTTTGGCGCTTCGCGCGCGCGAGGCGAGCGGCGCCGGTTGCCATCTCGATATCGCCATGACGGAGAACCTCTTCGCCTTCATGCCGCTCGCTCTCGCTGAGGGCTTCGCCGCCGGCCGCTGGCTCGGCAACGGCGAGGGCATCCTCATGGGCAAAAGCCCCCGCTACAATCTCTACGCGACGGCGGACGGCCGGATGCTCGCCGTCGGCGCGCTCGAGCGGAAATTCTGGGAAGGCTTTTGCGAGGCCATCGGCCTCGAGGCAAAGTGGCGCGAGGATGGTCGCGATCCCGGAGGCACCTTGCGCCGCGTGCGTGAGCTCATCGCGGCACATCCGTCGCGCCATTGGCGCAAGGTCTTCGAGGCGCGAGATTGCTGCTGCACCCTGCTCCAGGATTTGCGTGACGCCGTTCACGACCCGCACTTCGCAGGTCGACGGATTTTCGACCACCGGCTGGCGAATGAGGCGGGCGCGACCCTCCCGGCGCTTCCCGTTCCGGTCGTGCCCAATTTTCGTGCCGGCAAGGAAGGCATGCGGATGGCCCCCGCGCTCGCGCGAGCCGAGCCTGAAACGTCCTCGACGATAAGCGCTGAGACCAAGGCGCCGCGCGAGCGCAACTCGGGCGACAGGGCCCTTCTCCTCGACCTGTTCGAGGCGGCACTCGCCGCGGCGCGTCCGGACGGCCAATTCGAGGGGCGCCTGCCCGCACCGCCGAAGGGCCGCACCATCGTGATCGGGGCCGGCAAGGCCGCCGCGAGCATGGCGCGCGCCTTCGAGAATGCCTGGCCCCATCCTTGCGCGGGGGTCGTGGTGACCCGCTACGGCCATCGCGCGCCGACCCGCCATGTCGAGGTGGTGGAAGCGTCGCATCCCGTGCCGGACGCGGCAGGCGAGCGCGCCGCGGCGCGCATCCTCGCGCTTGCCCGGTCGGCCGGGCCTGACGATCTCGTCATCTGCCTGATCTCGGGAGGTGCCTCGGCGCTCCTCACCCTGCCCGCCCCCGGCATCACGCTCGAGGAGAAGCGGGCGCTCAATCTCGCGCTTCTCCAATCGGGCGCGCCGATCGGCGAAATGAACACGGTTAGGAAGGCGCTTTCCGCCATCAAGGGCGGACGCCTCGCGGCGGCGGCGCGGCGCGCGCGACTGGTGACCTACCTCATCTCGGACGTGCCGGGGGACGAGCCGTCGGTCATCGGTTCGGGGCCGACCGTTCCCGGCGGGGCACAGCCCGAAGCGGCGCTCGCGATCCTTAAGCGCTATGGCATCGCCGTTTCTGAGAAGCTCGAGCGTGCCATTCTGGCGAATGCGGCGCCGAACGAAACTTTTCCCGGCCATGAGATCGTCATGCTCGCGACCCCCAAGATGGCGCTCGACGCCGCCGCCGCCGAGGCACGCCGCCATGGTGTCACGCCTCTCATCCTCGGGGATGCGATCGAGGGGGAGGCGCGCGCGGTCGCGACCGTGATGGCGGGTTTGGCGGAAAGCGCCGCGCGCCATGGCGAGCCAGCGCGCAGGCCTTGCGTGCTGCTTTCGGGCGGCGAGACGACCGTGACGGTGAAGCCCGCTTCGGGCGCGCCGGAGCCAAGGCCGCAAAAATCGGCATCCCGGCCGCGCGGCGGCCGGAACGCCGAATTCCTGCTCGCGCTCGCGCTTCGCCTCGGCGGGCTCGAAGGCGTCTCGGCCCTCGCCTGCGACACGGATGGCATCGACGGCACGGAGGACAACGCCGGCGCCTGGATCGATGCCGGCGTGCTCGCGCTAGCGAAACAAAAGGGCATCGACGCGGCTGCCCATCTCGCCCGGCACGACGCCTACGGCTTCTTCGGGGCGCTCGACCGGCTGGTCGTCAGCGGACCCACACTCACCAATGTCAACGACTTCAGGGCGATCCTGATACGCTGAGCCTCGATCTTCCGCCGAAGTCGAAGCGCGGCAGCCCATCAGGCGCCGACCCGTACCGCAATACCTCAGCAAGCCGATCAGGTGGTCGCGGCGATATGGCCGAAGGCGCCGACGACCTTTTCGTAGACCGAGCGCTTGAAGGGGATGATGAGCTCGGGCGTGAGCGAGAATTCCTCCCAGCGCCATTCGTCGAATTCGGACGCGTGGTCGCCGCCTCCCGGGTGGCGCACGTCGATTTCCTTGTCGTCGCCGGTGAAACGGAAGGCGAACCAGCGTTGCGTCTGGCCGCGATAGCCGCCGCGCCAGGAGCGCTGCAACATCGCGGCGGGCAGATCATAGGTGAACCATTCCTGCGCCTCGGCAAGCAAGGTCGCGTTGCGCACGTTGGTCTCCTCGAAAAGCTCACGGACGGCGGCCGCCAGGGGCTCCTCGCCGGGGTCGATGCCCCCTTGCGGCATTTGCCAGCGATACGGGCCGCGCACATGTTCCGGGCCCGCTTCGCCGCGCCTTCGAGCCACGAATACTTTCCCTGCGCGATTGAAAAGCGCGATGCCGACGCATCGCCGATAAGGCAGGGTCGCCTGATCCATGATCACGCCGGGAACTACGCGGGCCATCCTGCAAGAGTCGCGTTCGGGAGCCCGGCTTGTCAAGTGTCGGCAGTGCCTCTTCGTCAGCCGCGCCCCTTGAGCTTGAGCGTCGAGGTCACGGGAACGAGATCGATGCCCCGCCCGGCAAGGCTTTCGGACCAGCGCGACAAATGCTCGAGGGTGACCGGAAGCGCGCTTCCCGAGGCAGTGGCGAGCCCGTTTTCGCGCGCCAGCGTCTCGAGCCGCTGCAACGCCTCGTCGATCGTCGCGCCGTCGGGCGCGGCGTCGATCACGATATCGGCCCGCCGCACAGCGAGGTTAAGCGACGGCCCGACGATCGCGGTGATCGAACGGGCCGAAGAGCCGTCATCCACAAAGATGAGGCCGCGCTCGGCGAGGTCCTTGAGAACCGGCGAAAGCGCGCCTTCATCGGCCGTGAAGCGCGCGCCGAGAAAATTTTCGATGCCGACGAAGCCCGCCGCCCGCGCCAAGGCCCAGTGCAAGCGTTCGAGATTTCGCGCGCCGCCGGCATCGGTCGTGAGCGTCTGCGGTCCCGGATTGTTCTGCGCGTAGTCGAAGGGCTCCATCGGCATCTGCAGAAGGATTTCATGGCCGGCTTCGCGTGCCTTGGCGGCTTGCGCCTTGAGATTGGCGCCGTAAGGCGCGAAGGCGAGCGAGACTTCGCCAGGAAGCTTGGTGATGGCGCGCGTCGTCGCCTGATCGTTGAGCCCAAGGCCGCCGATCACGAGCGCGATGCGCGGGCGCCCTTTCGCCGGGCTCGGCGCCGGCCGGGCATAGACCTGCGCCGGGCGCGATCCGTCCGTGCCGATGCGCGGGAGCGGTCCGAAGTCGCTTCGCTCGACGAGGCGAGGATCGGGGGCGGCGGCAAGCTTGGCAGTGCCCGGCGCATCGGGAATGCGGATCACCATGGCATCGGGAGCAGGCGCGCCGTCCGGACGCACGACGGCAACGCCGCTATCGGCTTCGATCTCCGAGGCCGAGGCCGCCGCCGTCGTCGCGCGCTCGTCGTCGCCGCCTTTCTCGTCGGCTTCTCGGCCAATCGGAGGGCGCGCGTTCGAGGGCGCCACGGGCTCGATGCTTGCCGTGGCGAAGGGCTCGCCGGCGTGGTCGGCCTCGCCCGCAAGAAAGGTGACAGCCGCGATCCCCGCCCCAACCATGGCCGCGACGGCGAGCGCGCGAAGCTGAGGCGCAAAGCCGGCTCGGCCCCGATCAGCGGAGAGCCCGAGCGGCTTGTGCAGATCATCCGGCTCGGTCGGCAATCCCGCGGCTCCGGCAAAATGTTGGCAAGGCAGGTCGTGGGTGTGATCGGTCGCGAGCAGAATCCGCGAATCACTAACATCTGTTTTTATCACAGATGAGATGATTCGCGGCGGAATTTGCTCGCCTCTGTCGCGATTTCGATGGCGAAGACGTTTCACCGAGCGGAAGAAACGGCGAACGCTTCGCTTTCGCTCGAGGCGTGGGATGCATGGCACACGCCTTGGGTGCTAGGCTTTGGTGACACGCGCCGAAAGCGGCGCGATTCGCCAGCCACGCGGAGCCGATGCATGAATCTCGATTCCTTCATCGTCACCGTCGCGACGGGCGCGGTCGCCATCGTGCTTTTGCTCGGCCTCGCCAATATGTTGCGTGGCGGAAGCGCGAACCGCTCGCAGAATTTGATGCGCTTGCGCGTCGTGCTGCAGGCGGTCGCGATCGTGCTGATCGTTCTCGTCCTTTGGTGGCGCGGCCATTGAGGCGAAAGGCCCGTGTGCTCGAGGCCGATGCCGTTTATCGAGCGGCCCGCTCAAGCTTGCCGGTGTTTACCGACCGTCGTAACCACGCTCACGGAATAGACCGAAGCGCGGTTGCGGTTGCGCAAAGCGCCCGCTATAGGCGTTGACGGGGCGCCGCGTAGCGGCGACAAAAGGGACGATGTTGCGAATGGTGCGACCTGGGCTTGATGAGCAGGTGAGGCAATGCGGCTGAGGACGGGGCTTGCGGGGGTGTTTAGCGTTGCCTTGCTCGCCGCTGGCACCGCACGCGCGGCTGATCTCGGCTACCCCGCGAATTTTGCTCCGCAGCCAGTTCCCGCCCCGCAGCAACAGTTTTTCTTTCTTTCCGAAGTGCGGCTTGGCACCTTCGCGCATGATCCGACGAGCCCGGAAAAAGGCAGCGCGGACCTGAACGGTGAGGTGCTTTTCGCCAAACCCTTCAGCATGCCGGGAAGCGCTTGGGACTTCCTCTTGCCACGACCGAGCATCGGTGGGACCGTCAACTTCGCGGGCAAGACGAGCCAAGCTTATGCCGGGCTCACCTGGACCTACGACATCACCAAGTCGATCTTCGTCGAGGGCAGCTTCGGCGGCTCGGTGAACAACGGCAAGACGGGGACGTTCGTGCCCGAAGGGCGCAGTGCGCTCGGATGCAATGTCTCGTTTCGCGAGTCGGGCTCCGTGGGCTACAGATTCACGGCGAACTGGAGCCTGATGGCCACGGTCGAGCATATGTCGAATGCCGGCCTCTGCTCGCAGAACCGCGGCCTCACCAATTACGGCGCGCGCATCGGCTACACATTTTGACAGCGCTTGACCCGTAGCCGAGCGTGGGCTCGCGCTTTACCCAACCTTGCGCCGCTTCATTCCTCAAACGAGCCTCACTCGGCGAGGAACCAGGCGTCGACTGGCCGGCGCGTCGATGAGTTCGCGGCCGGTGAGCGGCCGCTTCTGGCATAAACGCTTTCAATCGAGCATGATCTGTTTGGGAGAAGTGCCTTCCGCTCACCAAGATGATGCTTTCGGAGGCCGTAAAAGCCGATGGTGGTGCTGAACCGCATCTACACGCGCGCGGGCGACAAGGGAAAGACGCGGCTCGCGACCGGGGCCGCCCGGCTGAAATGCGATTTGCGCGTCGAGGCCTATGGCACGGTCGACGAGACCAACGCATGCGTCGGTCTCGCGCGCCTCCACACGAACAACGATGCGCGGCTCGATGCCATGCTCGCCCGCATCCAAAATGACCTCTTCGATCTCGGCGCCGATCTCGCCTCGCCCGAGCCGACGCCAAGCAAGCGCAGCCGGGTTTCCTTGCGCATCCTCGCGACGCAAGTCGCGCGGCTCGAGACCGAGATCGATGCCTTGAACGCGCATCTGGCTCCCCTCACTTCCTTCGTGCTGCCGGGCGGCTCGCCCGCGGCCGCGGCGCTCCATGTTGCGCGAACGGTCTGCCGCCGCGCCGAGCGCGTCATCGTGGCCTTGGCGCAAAAGAAGGGTGAGAGCGTCGGCGGGGACGCGATCAAATTCATCAATCGCCTGTCCGATTTCCTTTTCGTCGCCGCGCGTTTCGTCAACGAGCTTGGCGCCAAGGACGTGCTTTGGATTCCCGGGCAGAACCGGTGATCGTTGCCGCCGAATAGCGCCCTCCTCCCTTATCGGGCGTTGACAGCGCTCGACCACCGGGATTTACCGATATTGCGGCGCCTGACGCGCGAGACACGACCAAGGTCGAATGGCGCCGGCTGCGGTTGCGGTTAGAGGAATTCGAGTGGAAAGTCGAAGACTATGAAAGTTCTGGTCCCCGTGAAGCGGGTCGTCGACTTCAATGTGAAGATCCGCGTCAAGCCCGACGGCAGCGGCGTCGAGCTCGCCAATGTGAAAATGTCGATGAACCCCTTCGACGAGATCGCGGTCGAGGAGGCGCTGCGTCTCAAGGAAGCGGGGAAGGCGACCGAGGTGATCTGCGTGTCGATCGGTCCCGCCCAATCCGCGGAGACGATCCGGGCCGGCCTCGCCATGGGTGCCGATCGCGGCATCCTGGTGAAGACCGAACAGCCTCCCGAGCCGCTCGCCGTCGCCAAGCTCCTCAAGGCGGTCATCGCCAAGGAGGAGCCGGGTCTCGTCATCCTGGGGAAGCAGGCGATCGATGACGACTGCAATCAGACGGGGCAGATGCTTGCCGCCCTTCTCGGCTGGCCGCAAGGCACCTTCGCCTCGAAGCTCGTGATCGGGGAAGGGTCGATGGATGTGACGCGCGAGGTGGACGGCGGCCTGCAGACGTTGACGCTGAAGATGCCGGCGATCATCACGACGGATCTGCGCCTCAACGAGCCGCGCTACGCCTCGCTGCCCAACATCATGAAAGCCAAGAAGAAACCGATCGACGAAACGACGCCCGAAGCGCTTGGTGTCGATGCCGCGCCGCGCCTCAAGGTGCTGAAGACGGTCGAGCCGGCGGGCCGCAAGGCGGGCGCCAAGGTCAAGTCGGTGGCCGAGCTCGTGGCCAAGCTCAAGGACGAAGCCGGGGTGATATGAGATGACGACGCTTCTTTTCGCCAAGCACGACAATAAGACGCTGAACGAAGCGACGCGCAAGGCGCTCACCCCCGCAAAGGAGCTCGGCGCGCCCGTGCACGTCCTGGTCGCCGGGCTCGATTGCCGCGCCGTCGCCGAGGAGGCGGCCAAGCTCGATGGGGTCGAGAAGGTCTTGCTCGCCGAGGAGCCCGCCTACGAGCATCGTCTCGCCGAGCCGCTCGCGGCGCTCCTCCAGGCGCTCGCGCCGAGCTACGACGCGATCCTCGCGGCCTCGACCACGACCGGCAAGAATGTCATGCCGCGCCTTGCAGCGCTCCTCGACGTGATGCAGGTCTCCGAGATCATCAAGGTCGTTTCGCCCGATACTTTCGAACGCCCGATCTATGCCGGAAACGCCATTCAGACGGTGCAGGTGACTGATCAGAAAAAAGTGATCACCGTGCGCACGGCCGCTTTCGCAGCCACCGGAGACGGTGCCGCCGCAGCGCCGATCGAAAGCGTGGCTTCGCCCGCCGATCCCGGCCTTTCCCTCTTCAAGGGCGAGGCGGTCGCAAAATTGGATCGGCCGGAGCTCGCCTCGGCCAAGATCATCGTTTCCGGCGGACGCGCCCTGGGCTCGGCCGAGAAATTCCGCGAGGTCATCACCCCGCTCGCCGACAAGCTGGGCGCGGCGATGGGCGCCTCGCGCGCCGCGGTGGATGCCGGCTATGCCCCGAACGATTGGCAGGTAGGGCAGACGGGCAAGGTGGTGGCGCCAGACCTTTATGTCGCCGTCGGCATCTCGGGGGCCATCCAGCATCTTGCGGGCATGAAGGATTCCAAGGTGATCGTGGCCATCAACAAGGATGAGGAAGCGCCGATCTTCCAAGTGGCCGATTACGGGCTGGTCGCCGACCTTTTCACGGCCGTCCCGGAGCTCGCGGCGGAGCTCGGGAAGCTGGGAAAATAGGCTCGGCCCATGCCGAACCCAAGTTCGCGCGAAAGCTCAAGGCTTTGTGCAGGTTCCTTCTGCAAAAACCAGTTCCATTTTTGCGGATGATGCGATAGCGAGTGATACGGCATGGTTGACATCAAGACCGTCGGCGTGATCGGCGCGGGGCAGATGGGCGCGGGCATCGCCCATGTGTCGGCGCTCGCGGGCTATGAGGTCGTAGTCAACGACGTGACGCTCGAACGCGTCGAGAGCGCTCTTGCCACGATCAACGGCAATATGGCCCGACAGATCGCCAAGGGGGCGATCACCGACGCCGATCGCAAGGCGGCTCTGAAACGCATCACGCCGGCAAAGACCCTCGAGGCGATGGGCAATTGCGATCTCATCATCGAGGCGGCAGCCGAGAGCGAGCCGTTGAAGCGCCAAATCTTCGAGAGCCTCAAGCCGCATCTCAAGCCCGAAACCATCGTCGGCTCGAACACCTCGTCGATCTCGATCACGCGGCTCGCGGCGATCACGGGCAATCCCGAGCGCTTTATCGGCATTCATTTCATGAATCCGGTGCCGGTGATGCAGCTCGTCGAACTGATCCGCGGCATCGCCACGAATGACGAGACCTTCGAGGCGGCGCGCGAATTTTGCGGCAAGCTGGGCAAGACGGTGACGGTGGCGGAGGACTTCCCGGCTTTCATCGTGAATCGCATCCTTTTGCCGATGATTAATGAGGCGATCTACACGCTTTACGAGGGCGTGGGTTCGGTCGACGCCATCGATACGGCCATGCGGCTCGGCGCCAATCACCCGATGGGGCCGTTGCAGCTCGCCGACTTCATCGGCCTCGACACCTGCTTGTCGATCATGCAGGTGCTCTATGAAGGCCTTGCGGATTCGAAATACCGGCCATGCCCGCTGCTGGTGAAATATGTCGAGGCCGGCTGGGTCGGCAAGAAGGCCAAGCGAGGGTTCTACGATTATCGCGGCGAAAAACCCGTTCCGACGCGCTGAGCTTCCCGCGTTCGCTGGACGGGCGGCGCTGGAGGCCTCTCCGGAAAGCGCCTTTCTTCCAGCAACATCGCACCGTTTTTTCGCTCTTGTGCCTTCACAAGGATGTCATTGTCCCGCTAGATTAAAGAGGTTGGGGCGAATCTGTCCCGCCTGTTCGGAGAGCGTGGCTTGACCATCCATGTGGCGCCTCCCGTTTCGCCGGAGGCCTGTCCGGCGCTGGTGCTCAACGCCGATTACCGGCCGCTGAGCTATTACCCGCTGTCGCTCTGGTGCTGGCAGGACGCCATCAAGGCCGTTTTCATGGAGCGGGTGAACATCGTCTCCGAATATGATCGGCGGGTGCGCTCGCCGAGCTTCGAGATGCGCCTGCCATCCGTCGTTTCGCTCAAGAATTATGTGAAGCCGCCGCGCCACCCGGCCTTCACGCGCTTTAACGTGTTCTTGCGGGACCGTTTCACCTGCCAATATTGCGGAGTCCGGGAGGATTTGACCTTCGACCATGTGGTGCCGCGCTCGAAAGGCGGACAGACGGTCTGGGCGAATGTGGTCGCCGCGTGCGCGCCGTGCAATCTTCTGAAAGGGGATTGGCTGCCCGCCGAATCGGGCATGTGGCCGCGCCAGAAACCTTATCAGCCGACGGTCCATGATCTCCATCAGAACGGCCGGCATTTTCCGCCGAACTATCTGCACGAAAGCTGGATGGATTATCTTTACTGGGATGCCGAGCTCGAGCCGTAAGCCGGCGCGCGAAACCCCGCCTCGTCACGAAAACGGGTGCGAGGACATGCGCAAGGCCGCATTTTCGGCGCGAATGCGAATCATGAGCACGGCCGCATTGGCGAGTGAGAAGGCGAGCGCGTACCAGGGAAGCCCGAAGACGAGCGGCAGAACCCCGATCTCGCCCGCGACGACCACGTAATTTGGGTGCGCGAGAAAGCGATAAGGTCCACGGCGCACGCGTTCGGCGCCTTGCGTCACGATGATGCGCGTCGTCCAGCGCCCGCCGAGGCTCGCGATCACCCAGATGCGCAAGAGCTGCAGAAGCACGAAGGCGAAAAGCCAAGCGACGCGCAGCTGCGCCTCGAAAGCCAGGAACCAGAGACCGAGAAGCCAAGCCGCGTGCAAGCCGACGATGAGCGGATAGTGCGCGCGAGCCGCCTCGATCGCGCCCTTCGCCAACAGCCTTCTCGTGTTTCGCCCGGCGAGGATGAGCTCCGCGCCTCGCTGCAGCGTGACGAAGCCGAGAACGAGCGGCGCCGCCGTCATGCGGCTTTCTTCAGCGAGACCAGGCTTGCCGTGAAGCCGGGGCCGAGCGCGCTGAGCATGGCGCGCGGCGGCAAGCCTTCTTTCAAGACACGCTCGAGCACGAAGAACACGGTCGGGGCCGACATGTTGCCGTAGGCGGCGAGCACCTCGCGCTCATGGTCGAGCGACCCTTGCGGGAGGGAAAGCGCGCGCTCGAGCGCGGTGACCACCTTGGCGCCACCCGGGTGACAGACGAAACGGTCGACATCGGCAAGCGCGAGGCGTTGCCTTTCGAGCACGTCATCCACCGCGACGCGTAAATTGGCCTCGATGAAAGGCGGAATGGCGCGCGCGAAGATCACGCCGAAACCTTGCGGGTCGACGTCCCAACCCATGAGGTCAAGCGTCTCGGGCCAGGTATATTCGCCCGAGGCTTCGATTTCGGCGAGACCGCCGTCTCCCGCGCGCAACACGCAGGCCGCGGCGCCGTCTCCGAAGAGAGCGGTCGCCACGATGTTGGCCTTGGTGAGGCTGTCGGGCCGCGAGGCGAGCGTGCACAGCTCGATGACCACGAGCAGAATATTGGTGCCCGGCCGCGCCTCGGCCAAGCGAGCCGCGATCGAGAATCCCGACACGCCCCCGGCGCAGCCAAGCCCGAACACGGGGACCCGCGTCACGTCGCTGCGAAAGCCCATTCGGCTCAAGGCGCGCGCCTCGAGGCTCGGGGTCGCAATGCCGGTCGAGGAGACCGTGACAATGGTGTCGATGTCCCGCGGCGCAAGGCCCGCTGACTCGAGAGCGTCATGTGTCACCCGAGCAAAAAGCGCATCGGCGCCATCGAGATAGGCCGCGGTCCGCTCGGGCCAGCCTGGCTCCGAGAGATACCAATCCGTCGGACGCACGGCATAGCGCGTCCTGATTCCCGACGTTTCGAAGACGCGCGCCAGCCGATCGAAGCCTGGGTAACGCTCGGCGAAGACCGCCTGGGCAAGCGCGGCCACCTCCTTCTGCACCACCACATGGGGCGGGACGGCGGTGGCGAGAGCCAAAAGCGATGCGGGCTGCGTCAAGTTGATGAACCCTGTTAACGCGGGGAAGGGATGCCACGAGATCGGGCAGCCTTGAAAAAATGTTCCGGTTCAATGGCTTCTGGAGAGGCCCACCCCTTTCACAAAAGACGCCCTTTCGGGAAAGCCATGGTCGCGACGCCGCACATATAAGAGCTACAATCGTGAATGGCTCGAATTTTGATGGCTGCTTCTCGGAATCTTGATAATAACCCTGTTCGGCAAAGCCGGCCCAAGCCTTCTTGCGTCCCCGCCGCAGTAAGGTCATCAAAGAGAGCCATAGAGGGGAAGGCCAAAGCGAGAAACGGGAGAGGCAAGTGGCGAAGGTCGTCACCGTTGCAAAGCCGCTCGAGCGTACGCGGCCGGAGGACGGCGCGGAACGTCTGGTGCAGGCAAAGGAAGTTGCGCTGAGGGCTGCGCCCTCGGCGCAGGTTTCCGACCTCTCGAAGTCGCCCGAGCGTTTCGTCAACCGCGAATTGTCCTGGCTGCGCTTCAATCGGCGCGTCATGGAGGAGGCCTCGAACCGCAACCATCCGCTCCTCGAACAGCTTCGTTTTCTCTCGATCTCGGCAAGTAATCTCGACGAGTTCTTCATGGTGCGGGTTTCGGGGCTGCGCGAGCAGCTCCATGCCAAGGTCGTGCTGCGCTCGCAGGATGGGTTGGATCCGGCCGAGCAACTCGAGAAGATCGGGGTTGAGGTGGCCACCCTCGCGAGCGATCAGCAGCAGCGCTTGCGCGAATTGCGCGCTGCGATGGCCGGAGAGGGCATCGTCATCCTCGGCGCCTCCGAGCTTTCGCCGATCGAACGCAATTGGCTCGAAGGTCATTTTCTCGAGCATATCTTCCCGGTTCTCACGCCGCTCGCCATCGACCCGGCGCATCCCTTCCCCTTCATCCCAAACCTCGCCTTTTCGCTCGGCGTCAATCTCGTGCGCCAGGGGGATGGCCGTCCGCTCAACGCGCTCGTGCGCGTGCCGCAAAAGATCGCGCGTTTTGTGCGCCTTCCCGATCTTTCCCAGACGGGTCAGACGCGGTTCGTGGCACTCGAGCAGATCATCGGCGCGTTCGTCCACAAGCTCTTCCCCGGGCATGTGGTGAAGGGGCTCGGCGGCTTTCGCGTCATTCGCGACAGCGATCTCGAAATCGAGGAAGAGGCCGAGGATCTTTTGCGCATGTTCGAGACGCTGCTCAAGCGGCGGCGGCGCGGCGACGTCATCCGGCTCGAGGTCGAGGCGCGCATGCCCGAGGGCTTACGAAGCTTCCTCGCCGAGGAGCTCGACGTGACAGGGGAGGAGACTTTCGTGGTCGAGGGGATGCTCGCCTTGAACGAGCTTTCCCAACTTATCGGGGACGACCGGCCAGACCTCAAGTTCAAGCCGTACACGCCACGCTTTCCCGAGCGCGTGCGCGAACACGGCGGGGATTGCTTCGCCGCAATTCGCGAGAAGGATTTCGTGGTTCACCACCCTTACGAATCCTTCGACGTCGTGGTGCAATTCCTGCAGCAGGCGGCGGGCGATCCCAACGTCATCGCGATCAAGCAGACGCTCTATCGCACCTCATCGGATTCCCCGATCGTCAAGACACTCGCCGAGGCGGCCGAGGCCGGCAAATCGGTAACGGCGCTCGTCGAGCTCAAGGCGCGCTTCGATGAAGAGGCGAATATTCGCTGGGCTCGCGACCTCGAGCGGGCCGGTGCGCAAGTCGTTTTCGGATTCGTGGAGTTGAAGACGCACGCCAAGCTCTCGCAAGTGGTGCGCCGCGAGGGCGGCCAGCTCGCGAGCTATTGCCATGTCGGGACGGGCAATTACCATCCGGCGACAGCGAAGATCTACACGGACCTCTCGTATTTCACCGCCAATCCGGTGATCGCGCGCGATGTGGCGCGCATCTTCAACTTCATCACCGGCTATGCCGAGCCCGGCGAGCTCGAGCGCATGAGCGTATCTCCGGGGACGCTGAGGAAACGCCTCTTCGGACATATCGAGGAGGAGATCGGGCACGCCAAAGCGGGCAGGCCGGCCGCCATATGGGCCAAATGCAATTCCCTCGTCGATGCGCAGATCATCGACGCGCTCTACCGCGCGAGCCAGGCCGGGGTACGTATCGAGCTCATCGTGCGCGGGATTTGCTGCCTGAAGCCCGGCGTGCCGGGCCTCTCGGACAATATCCACGTAAAGTCGATCGTCGGGCGCTTTCTCGAGCACGGCCGCATCTACTGCTTCGGCGGCGGATATGGACTTCCTCATGAGAAGGCCCATGTCTACATCTCATCGGCCGACCTCATGACGCGCAATCTCGATCGGCGTGTCGAGGCGATGCTGCCGATCGACAATGCGACCGTGCATGAGCAAATCCTTGATCAGATCATGGTGGCCAATCTTCGCGACAACCAGCAGAGCTGGCGTTTCACGCCCGAGGGGACGAGCGTGCGGATCGTGCCGAAGCCGGGGGAAGCTCCCTTCAACGCCCATCACTACTTCATGACCAACCCGAGCCTGTCAGGACGTGGACGATCTTTACGTGAATCAGGGCCGAAGCGCCTCTTTGAAAAGACCGGAAAGCGCTGAGCGCCTGCCGATTCCGTTCCCAGGGCGTGTCCCGCCCGCGGAGCGCTTCGCGGTCGTCGACATCGGCTCGAACTCGGTGCGCCTCGTCGTCTTCGAGAAGGTGTCGCGCTCGCCCCTCGTGCAATTCAACGAGAAGGCCTTATGCGGGCTCGGCCGCGCCGTGCGCTCCACGGGGCGGCTCGCCGATGATTCCGTGGCCAAGGCGCTCGCCTCGATCGCGCGCTTTCGCATTCTTTGCGCCGAGATGAACGTGAAGCAGGCTCGCGTCGTCGCGACAGCGGCGGCGCGCGATGCGCAGAACGGTCCGGATTTTCTCGCGCGCGTGCAAGATCTCATGGGCGTGAAGCCCGAGCTTCTCTCGGGGGAGCGCGAGGCGGAGCTCTCCGCGCTCGGCGTGGTCTGCGGCTTGCACGAGCCCGACGGCGTCGCGGGCGATCTCGGCGGCGGCTCGCTCGAGCTCGTCTCGCTCAAGAAGGAGAAGATCGGGGAAGGCACTTCGTTGAAGCTCGGCGGCTTGACCCTGATGGATGAGGCCGGCGGCTCGCTCAAGAAGGCCGAGAAGATCGTCCGCGAGACGCTCGAATCCTGTCCCGTGATGCGTCATGTGAAGGGTCGCCCCTTCTACGCGGTCGGCGGCACTTTCCGGGCGCTCGCGCGCCTGCATATCGGGCAGCGCGCCTATCCGCTCCAGGTGATGCACGGCTACGTCATCCCGGTGCGCGACGCGGTCGAGTTCGTGAAGCTCGTCGAGCGCGTCAATGCCGATACGCTGGATTCCATCGCCGCCGTCAATGTGGCGCGCCGTCCCCTCCTCGCCTATGGCGCGCTGGTGCTCGACGAGATTATTCGCATCGGCAAGCCCAAGGAGGTCGTGATCTCGGCAACCGGCGTGCGCGAGGGCCTCGTCTACGAGCAGCTCACGGACGTGGAACGCGGCGCCGACCCGCTCATCGTGGCGGCGAGCGAGATGAACGAAGCGCGCGCCCGCGATCCCGCGCATGCCGCCGATCTCATCACCTGGAGCGATGCGTTCTTCGCGACCCTGCCTTTCGACGAGACGCCGGGCGAGGCGCGCTTGCGTCACGCGGCCTGTTTGTTGAGCGACATCGGCTGGAGCGCGCATCCGGATTATCGGGGCGAGCAAAGCCTCAACACCGTCGCGCACGCGCCTCTTTTCGGCGTGGATCATCCAAGCCGCGCTTATCTCGCACTCGCCGTCTATTTCCGCCACGCTGGCTTCTCGTCCGACGCGCGCAGCACGCCGAGCATTCGCGAGCTCGCGAGCGCGCGCGGGCTCGATCGGGCTCGCGTTCTCGGCGCGGCCTTCCGGGTCGCCTCGCTGATCTCGGCCGGCATGTCGGGAGTGCTCGGGCGCACCTCCTTGATGCTCGAGGGCGGCAGGCTGGTGCTCACGCTTCCCGCGGGGCTCGGCTCGCTCGCGGGCGAGCGCCTTATGAGCCGCATGAAGACCTTGGGCAGGCTCCTTGGACGCGAGCCGCTGTTCCGCGTCCTGCCAGGATAGGCGCGGGTGGGTAGCCGCTTCGGCTACTTCTCTCCGGGCACGCCGTAGGACGGCGCTTGCTCGGGGTTGAGCGCGCGCGCCACATAATCATTCATCTGTGGCTTATAGTGTCGCCAAAGCTTGGTGAGCTCGCCGATCGGGTCGGCGTCATGCCAATCGACGCGCAGATCGGCGACCGGCCAAGGGACGTCGCGAACCATGGTGAGGCCGGCCGAATGCACAGGCCCCGCCTCTCCGCCGCCGCCGAGGCCGGCGGACAACGCCTCGATGAGGCGGTCGCCGAGGTCGTGCGCCGCCATCTCATCGAAGCGCGCCAGCATATGTGACGGCACCTCCGCGTTCCTGAGGAGATTGCCTGCGGCGGCGCCGTTTCGGCCGAGCATGAGCGCGTGGGTGCCAAGCGTCTTCGTTCCGGAGAAGCCCGCGCTCCTTCCGTTTCGATCGAGAAGCACGAGCTGGCGATATTCGATGTGGGAGGCTCGAGCCTTGAGGCGCTCGAGCGCACGCTCGGCATCGAGGCCCTCCTCGAGGAGGGCGAGGCCCTTCGGCCCAAGGGTCGGGTCAGTTATGTTTTGCGTCGCCACCACGCCGACATGGGCGCGAGCATGCGCGCAGCGGGCGGCGACGGCCGGGCTCGAAGAGGAGACGGCCATGCCGAGCATGCCGCTGCGCGGGCAAAATCCGAGAATCGAGAAGGTCATGCATCCGCCATGCTGCGAAAACGAAATCGAGATTATTCCTTTGGCCCGAAACATGCCAATCTCGATATGTCTCAAGCACGGAGGTTGCCGATGTCGAAATTGACCCTCTGCCTTCTTGCAACGGCGATCGTCGCGATAAGCTCACCTTGCCTCGCCGAAGGCGGCGGCGGCGGCGCCGGCGGCGGCCATGGCGGCGCGGGCTTCGGCCCGACGAGCTATTACAACATCTGCCGGCACGAGGTGCGGGCGAAATTCTGCCCGACGGGCACCTGCCCGAAAGGAACGAAAGCGGTCAGGGATGCGCAGATCGAGCGTTGCGCGCGCCACTATGGCGGAGTGCGCATTAAAGGCTATTGATCGCAAGCCGGCGACCGTCTCGCGGAAGCTGGGTCGTCCTTCATGGCGAGCGGGCGCGCGAGTGGCATGCCTTCGGCGGGCCGGCACAAGATTTGCCCAATCGCCGCCCTTCGCTCATCTTGCGTTCCATCGAAGCTCCTTCGGGGAAGGGCCAGCTGATTTCGCGCGAAATCCGCCGGGCTCTCCGATAAGGTCCTTCACGGGAAAGTCTCCTGCCGCCGGGCGACAGCGCGGTCAGGCGAGGGTTCGCAACGAAATCGCCCACCAAGGTGGCGGCAGAGTAGGCTCATGACGCATAAACGCATCCGTAAGTTCAATACGCGCGACACCTACCCCGAGCAGAAGCTCGACAACGACCTTTGTCAGGCAGTCGTCGCGCGCGGCACGATGGTGTTCGTGCGCGGCCAGGTCGGCCAGGATCTCGAAACTTCGAAAAGTGCCGCCATCGGGGATCCCGCGGGCCAAGCGGAGAAGGCGATGGCCAACATCAAGACGTTGCTCGAAGAGGCAGGGGCAAGGCTCGAGCACATCTGCAAGATCACGATTTACATCACCGATCCGCGCTATCGCGAGCCGGTCTATCGCAGCGTCGGCAAATGGCTCAAAGGTGTGCATCCGGTCTCGACCGGCATCGTCGTCTCCGCTCTCGCGCGTCCCGAATGGCTGGTCGAGGTCGATGCGACGGCGGTGATTCCGGACGCCGAAGCTTGAATTGAGCTCGGTTCGAGGCCGCGCGGCGCCGAGCTGGATTGCCGAGCGGAAAGCTGTCAACAATGCCGGCCCAAAACAAGCTTGGCGAATCCCTCCTCACGGGGCGCTGATCCCATGATGAGACCCTGATGCCCATTGAACCTCGACGCATGGCCGGTCCTTTTGCCCGGATCGGCATGAGCCTGCGCTGGCGAAGCGATCGAGCCGAGCTTTGGCGCTATATCGGCTGGCGCCTCGTCCAGCTCACCATCGTGCTCATCGGGGTCAGCGCCGTCGTGTTCTTCACCATGCATGTGCTGCCGGGCGACGTGGCGATGCTCTTGCTCGGCGATCGGGGCACCGCCGAGCAATTGGCGAAGCTTCGCCTTCAGCTCGGTCTCGACCAGCCGATCATCGTCCAATATCTGCGCTTCGTCGTTGCCGCGGCGCATGGCGATTTCGGCACCTCGCTCACGAGCAATCGCGCGGCCTTCACGGATGTGAGCACCGCCTTTCCGGTGACCCTGCAGCTCACCCTCGCGGCCCTTGCGCTTGCAACCTTCGTCGGCGTCCCGGCCGGCGTTCTCGCGTCGCTCAAGCCAGGCCGGACCTTCGACAACGTGGCGATGACCTTCACGCTCTTCGGCGTCTCAATGCCCATTTTCTGGCTCGGGCTGATGCTCCTTCTCCTCTTCGGCGCCACGCTCGATTGGCTGCCGATCGGCGGGCTTTCCGAGGTTGGCATGGAGCCGCCCCGCATCACCGGAATGAGCCTCATCGATGCAGCGCTTGCCGGCAGCCCGTCGATGTTCTGGGATGCGCTTCGCCACCTGATCCTTCCCGCCTGCACGCTCGCGACCGTGCCGCTTGCCTTCATTGCGCGCATCACGCGGGCCGAGATGATGGCGACGGCGACGCAAGACCATGTGCGCACCGCGAGAGCCAAGGGGCTTCCGCGCGCGCGGGTGATCTTGCGCCATGTGTTGCGCAACGCGCTGATCCCGATCGTCACGGTGATCGGGCTCCAGCTCGGGCTTTTGCTTTCCGGCGCCGTGTTGACCGAGACGATCTTCTCGCTTCCCGGCCTCGGGCGCCTGATGGTCGATTCCATCCTCTCGCGCGATTATCCCGTGGTGCAGGCGGGCGCGCTCTTCATCGCTTTCGTCTTCGTGCTGGTGAATCTCCTCGTCGATCTCTCCTACACGCTGCTCGATCCGCGGATACGCCGCGCGTGACCATCGCCGCTCCCCATCCGTCGCTTGGCGCCGCGAGTGAGCGCTGGTACGCGCCGGTGGCGCGCGTCCTGCGCCGGCACGAGGCGAAGCTCGGCCTCGCGATCGTGCTCGCCTTCCTTTTCTTGACCGTGGCAGCCCCCCTCCTCTCCCCTTACGATCCTTACGATCAGGAGCTTGCGAGCGCGCTCGCGCCGCCTTCGGCGCAACATCTCTTCGGCGCCGATCAATATGGGCGCGATGTGTTCAGCCGCGTGCTTTACGGCTCGCGCACGGCGCTGCTCGCGATTGTCGTCGCCGACGGCCTCGCGCTCGTTCTCGGCAGCGCGCTCGGCCTCGTCGGCGGCTTTCTGGGCGGGGCTGTCGATGCCCTCGTGATGCGCGTGGTCGATGTGCTCCTGGCCTTCCCTTATCTCCTTCTCGCGCTGATCATCGTCGCCGCCCTTGGCCCGAGCCTCACCAACTCGATGATCGCCATCGGCATCGTCTACACCCCGCAATACGCCCGCCTCATCCGTGGCCAGGTGCTCGCGGTGCGGGCGCTCGATTACGTGCGAGCGGCGCGCGCCATCGGCACGCCGCGCTGGCGCATCATGCTGCGCCACGTGCTGCCAAACAGCTTCGGGCCCGTGATCGTGATGGCGACCTTGCAGGCGGGCTCGGTGGTCGTCGAGACGGCGGGGCTCTCCTTCCTCGGGCTTGGCGCACAACCGCCCTCGCCCGATTGGGGCGCGCTCCTTGCCGACGGCCACAACTACTTCCTCACCGCCTGGTGGATCGCGACCTTTCCGGGCCTTGCCATCTTTTGCGTCGTGCTCGGCTTCAACCTCATCGGCGATGCGCTGCGCGACCAGTTCGATCCGAGGCGCCGCACATGAGCAGCGCCTTGCTCGAGGTCGAGAATCTCACGGTGACATTCCAGACGGAGGAAGGGCCGGTCACCGCGGTCGATGATCTTTCCTTCGCCATCGGCCGCGGCGAGACCTTGGTCATCGTCGGGGAATCAGGCTCCGGCAAATCGGTCACCAGCCTTGCCGTGATGGGCTTGATCGCCGCTCCGGGCCGCGTCGCGGCCAAGGCCATTCGCCTCACGGCGAAGGGCGGCGGCGCGCGTGATTTGTCGCGACTTCCGGAGGCCGCGATGCGGCGCGTCCGAGGCGCCGAGATCGCCATGATCTTCCAGGAGCCGATGACCAGCCTCAACCCGGTCTACACGATCGGCGAGCAAATCATCGAGGCGATCCGCTTCCATGAGACGATGAGCCGGCGCGCGGCGCGAGCGCGCGCCGAGGAGATGCTCAAGCTCCTCGGCATTCCCGAGCCGCGCCGACGGCTCGACGCCTATCCGCATCAGCTCTCAGGCGGCATGCGCCAGCGCGCCATGATCGGCATGGCGCTCTCCTGCCGCCCCTCCTTGCTGATCGCCGATGAGCCGACAACCGCGCTCGACGTGACGGTGCAGGCGCAGATCCTCGAATTGATCCGCGGCCTGCAGAAGGATTTCGGCATGGCGGTGATCTTCATCACGCACAACCTCGGCGTCGCGGCCGAGATCGCCGACCGCATCATGGTGATGTATGCAGGCCAGGCGGTCGAGACCGGCTCGGCGCGCGCCATCTTTCGCGGCACCCGCCTGCCCTACACCATCGGCCTCATGCGCTCGGTGCCCCGCCTCGGGCTCGACCGTGACAGCGGGCCCTTGCCGGCGATTCCCGGCAACGTGCCCGATCTGCGGCGCTTGCCGAAAGGCTGCCGCTTCCATCCGCGCTGCACCTGGTTCGAGCCCGGCCTTTGCGATGCGGAGCTGCCGCCGCTTGAAGCCTGCGGGGAAGGCCACCTTGTCCGCTGCCTGCGCTGGCGAAAGGTGCAAGTGTGAGCCCCTTGCTCGAGGTCCGAGGGCTGACACAGCACTTCAGCGCGCGCGGCGGCACGGTGCGTGCGGTCGAGGACGTCTCCTTCGAGCTGAAAGAAGGCGAGGTGCTCGGCCTCGTCGGCGAATCGGGCTCGGGAAAGACGACGATCGGCCAGGCGATTTTGCGCCTCATCGATCCGACCGCGGGGCGCATCATCTTTCGCGGCGAAGATATCACGGAGCTGCCGGACAAGGCGCTGAAGCCCTTCCGCCGCCAGGCGCAGCCGATCTTCCAGGACCCTTTCGGGTCGCTCAACCCGCGCATGACCGTCGAGTCGATCATCGCGGAACCCCTCGTCGTGCACGGCATCGGCAAGAGCCGCGAGGAGAGGCGCCGGCGCGTCATGGCGCTTCTCGATCAGGTCGGCCTGCCGCGCGATGCCCTCACGCGCTACCCGCATCAATTCTCGGGCGGCCAGCGCCAGCGCATCTCGATCGCGCGTTCGCTCGCCGCCGAGCCCGCGCTCATCATCGCGGACGAGCCGGTCTCGGCGCTCGACGTGTCCATCCAGGCACAGATCATCAATCTTTTGCGCGAGCTTCAGCAACGGCTCAAGCTCGCCATGCTCTTCATCGCCCATGATCTCGCGGTCGTCGAATACATCTCGGACCGTGTCATTGTCCTCTATCTCGGACGGGTGATGGAGGTCGGCCCGGCACGAAGCCTCATCGGGGCGCCGAAGCATCCCTACACCGAGGCTCTCATCTCCGCGGTGCCGGAGCCCGAGCCGGACCGCGCCACGCGACGAATCGTGCTGCAAGGCGACTTGCCGAGCCCAATCGATCCGCCTTCGGGTTGCGTCTTCCGCACCCGCTGCCCCTATGCGATCCCCGCCTGCGCGGGCAACATACCGGCCCTGCGCGAGGTCGGCCCCGGTCATGCGAAGGCCTGCATTCGGGATGATATTTTGTGAGAGCGTGGCGGATGGAAAATAGCGAATAGGGAGTGGTGAGTAGTGAGTGGTGAGTAGCGAAAGGCGAGCGGGCCTCTCCCCCTCCCGCGCTCACCTCGGACCAAATCCGTGGGTCGCGGAGAAAGAGAGCACATTCGAGGCTTTTTGCAGTGGCGACCAGCGCCCCGTCGGCCCCGGGCAACCACGTCAGCCGCTGGCCTGCCATTTCCACTTGCCGCTTGATCGCAGGGCGACAACGCTCCATTCTAATGGAAATCCTGATACCCCCAAGGCTTAGGGGGCGAGCCGGAGCGAGATTTGACTCCAATGCGATCGGCAGGCGTTGTCTTTGGTCATTATCCGACGATCAATCTGATTCTCGAAACCGCTTTTGCGAATGATGCCGCCGTACGGAGTGCGGCGTCTCGCCGCGCGCGAACGGATGAGTGCGTGAATCTGGATGAGCGGCGAACCGCGGCGGAGCTACAATGAACGATCACCACGCCATCGAGGTGCGCCACTTCGAACACCCCGGCGCCGGGCGAAAGCGCGCCAAGCCCACCCCGAAGGGACGGCAGGTCGATCCAAAGGCGCTCGCCGAGATCGAAGCGCTGCTCGGCGACCGGCCGCTTCGCCGCGACCTCCTCATCGAGCATCTCCACCTCATCCAGGACCGCTTTCACCAGATCGCGGCCGGCCATCTCGCGGCTCTCGCCGAGCTCATGAAGCTCTCCTTCGCCGAGGTGTTCGAGACGGCGACTTTCTACGCGCATTTCGACATCGTGAAGGAGGGCGAGCCCGATCTTCCGCCGATTACGGTCCGCGTCTGCGACAGTCTCACTTGCGCGCTTTTGGGCGCGGAGAAGCTGCTCGCCGACCTGCAAAGCTCGTTGGGGCCGACGGTGCGCGTCGTGCGTGCGCCTTGCGTCGGGCTCTGCGATCAGGCGCCCGCCGTCGAGGTCGGGCACAATTTTCTGCATAGGGCGGACCGCGGCGCGGTCGAAGCCGCCGTGAAGGCCAAGGATACGCATCCCCATGTGCCGGCCGGTTACGTGGGCTACGATGCCTATGTCGCAAAGGGCGGTTACGCGCTCTTGCGGCGCTTGCGCGCAGGCGAGATGGAGAAAGAGACGCTCCTCAAGGCGCTCGACGATGGCGGCTTGCGGGGGCTCGGCGGCGCCGGCTTTCCCACCGGGCGCAAATGGCGCTCAGTGATCGGGGAGCCGGGTCCGCGCCTCATGGCAGTGAATGCCGACGAGGGCGAGCCCGGCACCTTCAAGGATCGCATCTATCTCGACAGCGATCCGCATCGCTTCCTTGAAGGCATGCTGATCGGCGCCCATGTGGTCGAGGCGGCGGAAATCTACATCTATCTTCGCGACGAATATCCGATCTCGCGGGAAATCCTCATTCGCGAGATCGCGAAGTTGCCGCCGGGCGGCCCTCTCATCCATCTGCGGCGAGGCGCCGGCGCCTATATTTGCGGGGAAGAATCCTCACTCCTCGAAAGCGTCGAAGGCAAGCGTGGCCTGCCGCGCCACAAGCCGCCCTATCCTTTCCAGGTCGGGCTCTTCGGCCGGCCGACGCTCATCAACAATGTCGAGACGCTTTATTGGGTGCGCGACATCGCGGAAAAGGGCGCCGCGTGGTGGAAGAGCCACGGACGCAATGGGCGCGTCGGATTGCGCAGCTTCTCGGTTTCGGGCCGCGTCAAGGACCCCGGCATGAAGCTCGCGCCCGCTGGCATCACCGTGCGCGAGCTCATTGCGGAATTCTGCGGCGGCATGCAGGAGGGCCACGCGTTTCGCGCCTACCTGCCGGGTGGCGCGTCAGGCGGCATCTTGCCGGCCTCGATGGGAGACATCCCGCTCGATTTCGGCACGCTCGAAAAATACGGCTGCTTCATCGGCTCGGCTGCGGTGGTGGTCTTGTCCGACAAGGATGACGTGAAGGAAGCAGCGCTCAACCTGATGCGCTTCTTCGAGGATGAGAGCTGCGGCCAATGTACGCCTTGCCGCGTCGGCACGCAAAAGGCCGTGACCTTGATGGCGCGCAAGGCGTGGGATCGCGAGCTTCTCGGCGAATTGTCCGATGCGATGCGCGATGCCTCGATCTGCGGCCTCGGCCAGGCTGCCTCGAATCCTTTGACGAGCGTGATTAAATATTTCCCCGAGGAATTCGCGCCCAAGGAGGCCGCCGAATGACCGATATCGTGTTCGAGCTCGACGGCAAGCCTGTCGAGGCGAAGCCCGGCGAGACCATCTGGCAAGTGGCGCAACGCCTCGGCACCGAGATCCCGCATCTTTGCTATCTGCCCGAGCCCGGCTACCGGGCCGACGGCAATTGCCGCGTCTGCATGGTCGAGATCGAGGGCGAGCGCGTGCTCGCCGCCTCCTGCATGCGAACCCCCGCGCCCGGCATGAAGGTCAAGACCGCGACCGAGCGCGCCGAGAAGGCCCGCAAGATGGTGATGGAGCTCCTCGTCGCCGATCAGCCGGCTCGCGAGACCTCCCACGACCCGAGCTCGAAGCTATGGAGCTGGGCGGACAAGACCGGCGTCACGACGAGCCGCTTTCCCTCCGCCGAACGCTGGGCTCCCGATCCGAGCCACGCCGCCATGCGCGTCAATCTCGACGCTTGCATCCAATGCGGGCTTTGCGTGCGCGGCTGCCGCGAGGTGCAGGTCAACGATGTGATCGGCATGGCCTACCGGAACGCGGGAGCCAAGGTCGTGTTCGACTTCGACGACCCGATGGGGGAATCGACCTGCGTCGCTTGCGGGGAGTGCGTGCAAGCCTGCCCGACCGGCGCCTTGATGCCCGCGGCCTTCCTCGACAAGAAGGAGACGCGCACCGTCTGGCCAGACCGCAAGGTCGATTCGCTTTGCCCTTATTGCGGCGTCGGCTGCCAAGTGACCTACAACGTCAAGGATGAGAAGATCGTCTATGCGGAAGGCCGCAACGGGCCGGCGAATGAGAACCGACTCTGCGTCAAAGGGCGCTTCGGCTTCGATTATATTCACCACAAGGATAGGCTGACGCGGCCGCTCATTCGCCTTCCGGGAAAGAAGAAGGACGCCAACGATCAGGTCGACCCGAAAAATCCCTTCACCCATTTTCGCGAAGCCTCTTGGGAAGAGGCGCTCGACGTTGCGGCGTCAGGGCTGAAGCGCATTCGCGACGCGCATGGGCCGAAGTCGCTCGCGGGCTTCGGCTCGGCCAAGGGCTCAAACGAAGAGGCCTATCTTTTCCAGAAGCTCGTGCGTATGGGCTTCGGCTCGAACAATGTCGATCATTGCACGCGACTTTGCCATGCCTCCTCCGTGGCGGCGCTGATGGAGGGGCTGAACTCGGGCGCCGTGTCCGCGCCCTTCTCCGCCGCGCTCGATGCCGATGTGATCTTTGTCATCGGCGCAAACCCGAGCGTGAACCATCCGGTGGCGGCGAGCTTCATCAAGAACGCGGCCAAGAAGGGCGCGAAGCTGATCGTCATCGATCCGCGCTTCCAGCAGCTCTCGCGCCACGCGCTCCATCACCTCGCGTTCAAGCCCGGCACGGATGTGGCGCTTCTCAACGCCATGCTCCACACCATCATCAACGAGGGCTTGACCGATCAGCAATATATCGCGGGCTACACCGAGGGCTTCGAGGCTCTGAAGGAGCGCATCGCCGAATTCTCGCCCGAGAAGATGGAGGCGGTGTGCGGCGTCAAGGCCGCGACCATCAAGGAAGTCGCGCGCCTCTACGCCAAGTCGCGGGCCTCCATCATCTTCTGGGGCATGGGCATCAGCCAGCATGTCCACGGCACCGACAATGCCCGCTGCCTCATCGCGCTCGCGCTCATCACCGGACAGGTGGGACGGCCGGGGACGGGCTTACATCCGCTGCGCGGCCAGAATAATGTGCAAGGCGCCTCCGACGCCGGCCTGATCCCGATGTATTATCCCGATTACCAGCCGGTCGATCGACAGCAATTCATCGAATTCTTCGAGGATTTCTGGCACCACGAGCTCGACCATAAGCGCGGTCTCACCGTCGTCGAGATCATGAATGCCGTGCATGCGGGCGAGATCCGGGGCATGTATATCGAGGGCGAAAACCCCGCGATGTCGGACCCCGATTTGCAGCATGCGCGACAAGCGCTCGCCAAGCTCGAGCATCTCGTCGTGCAGGATCTTTTCCTCACCGAGACCTGCTTCCACGCCGACGTGATTTTGCCGGCCTCGGCCTTCGCCGAGAAGGGCGGCAGCTTCACCAACACGGATCGACGCGTGCAGCTTGCGCGCCAGGTGATCGAGCCGCCGGGCGATGCGCGCCAGGATTGGTGGATCATCCAGGAGATCGCGCGGCGCATCGGGCTTGATTGGAACTATTCCGACCCGGCCGAGATCTTCGCCGAGATGGCGGCGACCATGCCTTCCTTGAAGAACATCTCCTGGGAGCGGCTCGAGCGCGAAGGAGCGGTGACCTATCCGGTCGACTCTCCCGACAAGCCTGGCAACGAGATCATCTTCGCCAACGGCTTTCCGACGTCGAGCGGGCGCGGCAAGATCGTGCCGGCGCGCCTCTTGCCGCCCGACGAGATCCCCGATGACGAATATCCGATGGTGCTTTCGACCGGCCGCGTGCTCGAGCATTGGCACACGGGTTCGATGACGCGGCGCGCCGAGGTGCTCGACGCGCTCGAGCCCGAGGCCGTTGCCTTCATGTCGCCGCGCGAGCTCGCCCGCTTCGGCTTGCGGCCCGGCGATGTCGTCCACATCGAGACGCGCCGCGGCGCCGTCGAGGTGAAGGTTCGGGCCGATCGCGATGTGCCGCAAAACATGGTGTTCATGCCGTTCTGCTATGCGGAAGCCGCCGCCAACCTCTTGACCAATCCGGCGCTTGATCCTTTCGGAAAAATTCCGGAGTTCAAATTTTGCGCCGCGCGCGTCACACCCGTCGCCGCCAAGGTGGCGGCGGAATAGGATCCGGGCTCGCGCGGCGAGAAGGCGAAGGAGAGCAGCCTATGGAGGTACTCACCTCTCCGATCGCGGCCGTGGTGCATGAAACACGCGCGGCGGCGATCGACCGGCTGATGCTCGAAGCCGCTAAGCGCTTGCGGGCGCGCGGCGTCAGGCTCGGCGGCCTCGTGCAGCACAATGTTGCAAAACAGGCAACCGATTGCGCCGCGATGCTGCTCGAGGATCTCGCGAGCGGAAAGCTCGTCACGATCTCTCTCGAGCGCTCTCGGCGCGGCTCGGGATGCAGGCTCGACGCAGCCGGCCTTGCCGAGGCGGCCGCGCTCGGCGGACGTGGCATCGCCTCCGGCGTCGACCTCGCCATCATCTCCAAATTCGGCACCCAGGAAGCCGCCGGCAAAGGCTTGCGAGCGGAGCTCGCGCAAGCGGTTATGCTCGAGACGCCGCTGCTCACTTCGGTGAGCTCGCGCCTGCTTTCCACCTTCGAGGACTTCGTCGGCGAGAGCTGGACGAGGCTCCCGCCCGAGCTTGCCGCCATCGAGACGTGGGCGCTCTCGGCCGTGGACCGCGAGCCTGCGCTCGATCGGGCTTTTGGCGCTTGATGCGCGAGGCGAATCTCCTCGACGGCTTCCTGATCCGCCCGGATCCGCTCGACCCGCGCCTCAGCGAGACCGTCGCGGGCGTCGATCAAACGGGCCAGCCGGTCGAGACGCGCGTCGTCGTCGAGCGGCCGCTGACGCTTTATCTCAACTCGCGCGAGATCGTCACCATGATGACGATCGGGGACCATCCCGACTATCTCGCGCTCGGCTATCTGCTCAATCAAGGCATGCTCGAAGCCGACGCCGAAGTGACGGGGATCGATCATGATCCCGAGATCGATGTCGTCGTCGTGCGAACCCCGGTGGAGACGGATTTCGAGGACAAGCTGCGCAAGAAGACACTGACCTCCGGCTGCGCTCAGGGGACGGCCTTCGGCGACCTGATGGAAGCGATCGAAGGCGTCGCGCTGCCGCGCGCCGAGCTTCGCACCTCCTGGCTCTACGCGCTCACCCACACGATCAACATCACGCCTTCCCTTTATCTCGAGGCGGGTGCGATCCATGGCTGCGTGCTCTGCGAACGCGACCGGCCGCTCGTCTACATGGAGGACGTCGGGCGCCACAATGCGGCGGACAAGATCGCAGGCTACATGTTCAAGCATCGCGTCGCGGGCGGCGACAAGATCTTCTACACCACCGGCCGTTTGACCTCGGAGATGGTGATCAAGACTGTGCGCATGGGCATTCCCATCCTCGTGTCGCGCTCGGGCTTCACCGCCTGGGGCGTCGAGCTCGCGCGCAAGGCCGGCCTCACCTTGATCGGTCGGGCGCGCGGCAAGCGCTTCGTCGCGCTCTCCGGCGCCGAGCGCATCGTCTTCGATCAGAACCTCGCTTATGTCGAGGAAGAGACGATGAAGCATCGCCGCAAAGGCGCGACGCACGATGAGTGAGCCGATTGTCGGCGTGCTGCTTGCTGGGGGCCTCGCGCGCCGCATGGGGGGCGGCGACAAACCGCTGCGTGAGATCGACGGCAAATCCTTGCTCGCCCATGTGATCGAACGGCTGCGCCCCCAATGCGAGGCTCTGGTGCTTAATGCGAATGGCGAGCCTGAGCGCTTTTCCGCCTTCGGCTTGCCGGTCGTCGCCGACAGCATCGCGGGCTTCGCTGGCCCCCTCGCCGGCGTGCTCGCGGGGCTCGATTGGGCCGCCGCTCACGCCAAGGCAGCGCGCTTTGTCGTGAGCGTCGCGACCGATACGCCCTTCCTGCCGCGCGATCTCGTCACGCGCCTCGAGGCGGCGCGGGTTGCGCATGAGGCACGGCTCGCCTCGGCGGCTTCAGGCGGGCGCACCCATCCGGTGATCGGGCTCTGGCCGCTCGACCTCCGCGATGAATTGCGCCGAGCGCTCCTCGAAGAGGGTCTGCGGAAGATCGATCTCTTCACCGTGCGCCACAAGCTCGCGGTCGCCGAATGGCCCGTGTTGCCTTATGATCCCTTCTTCAACGCCAACGCGCCGGGCGATCTCGCGCAAGCCGACAGCATCGCGCGAACCGGCGCGCTCTAGCGCATGTTGGTTTCGCTGGAATCACTATCGTCATGTCCGTGCTCGGCGCGGCCATCCGCGCCTTTACTCTTCGCTGAAGGGAAAGCGTGTATCGCCGGACCGAGTTCGGCGAGGATACGCCGGGGGTTAGGTCGCGTTCCACTAGAAAAGCAGTATGCTCCAAAAAGCATCATTTGCATGAAAGAGGCAGACGCTCATGGGGCACGCCGGCTCTTGCGGATACGAAAGAGGAGCACGCCCTCGTTCTCCTCCACGGCCTCAAGCCTGTCCCCCGTCTCGTTGAGGAGATTGGGAATGTCGATGCGAGCGAGCGGGTCGGTGCAGGCGGCCGTGATCTCGTCACCGGACGCCATGGCCTTCAAGGCCTTGCGGACTCGCAAGGCCGGGAGCGGGCATTTGAGGCCCTTGAGATCGAGCATGGTCATGGGCGGTTTCTATCCCTCGGATGCACGCAAGGCCAGCGACGGAGCCCTCCGCGATCACGACGGCCGCCTCGAGGCGCGCGCATGAAGCTCCTCGGGATCGCGGGCTGGAGCGGCGCGGGCAAGACCACGCTCGTCGTGAAGCTCATCGCGTCGTTCGTAGCGCGTGGCTTGCGCGTCTCGACCGTGAAGCATGCCCATCATGATTTTGACATCGACCAGCCCGGCAAGGATTCCTTCGTCCACCGCAAGGCGGGCGCAGCCGAAGTGATCGTGTCCTCCGCGCGGCGTTTCGCCCTCGTCCATGAGCTTGCCACGGATGAGCCGGAAATGAGCCTTCCTGCGCTTCTCGAGCGCTTGTCGCCTTGCGACCTCGTGCTTGTCGAGGGATTCAAGAGGCTCGCCCATCCGAAGCTTGAGGTCTTTCGCATCGCCAATGGCCGCGAGTTGCTTCATCCTTCCGACCCTTGCATCGTCGCGATCGCCTCCGACCAGAATTTTCCACGAGCCCCAATTCCGGTCGTGCCGCTCGACGATATCGGGGCGATCTGCGATCTCGTGCTCGCGAAAGCCCTGCCGATCGAGGAAGCCATAGCGAGGCTCGCGTCAGGCCCGTATCATGGCCTTGCTGGAAAGCGAGCTTCATGAGGCTCAAGCACCATAATCGCTATGACTACGACGCCTTGCACGGGCGCAAGCCCTATGCGTGGCCGAACGGAACGCGGCTTGCCGTCTACATCGGCCTCAACCTCGAGCATTTCGCCTTCGGTGAAGGCCTGGGCGCCGAGCTCGTGCCGGGTGGCCAACAACCCGATGTCTTGAACCACGCCTGGCGCGATTACGGCAATCGTGTCGGGGCCTGGCGGCTTCTCGACCTTTTCGAGGCGCTCGCCTTGCCCTCGTGCGTCCTCGTCAACTCCGCGCTCTATGATTACGCGCCGCAACTGCCGACGGCGTTCCGGGCGCGCGGAGATGAGATCATCGCGCATGGCCGCAGCAACTCCGAACGCCAAGGCTCGCTCGAGGAGGCACAAGAGGCGAAGCTGATCGCTGAGACCACAACCACGATCATGGCCCATGAGGGAACAAGGCCGAAAGGATGGCTCGGCCCCTGGATCTCGCAAAGCCATCTCACGCCCGATCTTTTGCACGAGGCCGGCTACGAATATCTTCTCGACTGGTGCATGGACGACCAGCCCGTATGGTTGCGCACACGCAGCGGGCGCATCCTGGCCGTTCCCTACCCGCAGGAGATCAATGATATTCCGGCCGTCGTCACCCGAAAGGTGGGCGCTGATGAATTCGCCGAGATGATCATCGACAATTTCGACGAGATGCTCGAGCAGGCTGCCGACGCGCCCCTCGTGATGGGGATCGCGCTCCATGCCTATATCGTCGGCCAGCCTTTCCGCCTCCGGCACCTGCGCCGCGCGCTGCAGCATGTGGCGCGCCACCGCGACCGGATCTGGTTGACGACGCCAGGGGCGATTTCCGACCATGCGCAAAGCCTTGCCGAGGGGCTCCTGCCGGGAACGAAGCCGCCGGGCGAGGCCAAATGATCTCGTGGGGCAAGCTGATCTCATGGGCTCTTTCCGCGTAGCCCTCGCACACCCTTGCAGGCTAAGGGCGAAACATGGCGCAGCTCACTGACGATTGCTTCGCGTTCGGCGGCGCGCTCATGCCGGTCGATGCGGCCTTGAGCTTGATCGCCGAACGCATCAAGCCGGTCGCCGAGCGAGAGGCGGTGCCGCTCTCGCGGGCCGACGGCCGCGTGGTCGCGCATGAAATCCTATCGCCGATCGCTCTGCCGCCCTTCGCGAATTCGGCGGTCGACGGCTATGCGGTGCGCCATGCCGACCTCGATCCGCAAGGCGCAACCGAGCTCCCCTTGCGCGACCGCATCGCCGCGGGCGGCTCGGCGGCCGGGCTCACGGCGCAAGGGGTCGCGGTCCGCGTATTCACGGGCGCGCCTCTGCCCGCGGATGCGGACACCGTGTTCATGCAGGAGGACGCGAAGGCAACGGCGAGCCATGTCATTCTGCCGTCCGGCTTGCGGCGTGGCGCTAATCTGCGTCACGCGGGCGAGGATGTCGCGCAAGGCGCCGTCCTCCTGCCGGCCGGACGGCGAATGAAGCCGCAGGACGTGGCGCTTGCGGCCGCGGTCGGCCTTTCCGCCATCGCGGTGAGGCGGCGGCTGAAGGTCGCGCTGTTCTCGACGGGCGATGAGCTCGCCCGGCCGGGTCAGCCCCTCACGGATGGCGCGATTTACGATTCAAACCGCTTGCTGCTCTCAGGCTTGCTCCAGCGGTTCGGCGCCGAGGTTTCCGATCTCGGCATCTTGAGGGACGATCCCACCGAGCTCGCAAGCAACCTTTCCGCTGCGGCATCCGGGCATGATCTCATCCTCACGAGCGGAGGCGTTTCGACCGGCGAGGAAGATCATGTGAAGGCGGCCGTCGAAGCCATCGGCAAGCTCGTCTTCTGGCGGCTCGCCATCAAGCCGGGGCGCCCGGTGGCCATGGGGATGATCGACGGCGTCCCTTTCGCCGGCCTGCCCGGAAATCCGGTCGCGGTGTTCGTCACCTTTTGCCATGTGGTGCGCCCGCTCCTTGCCCGATTGAACGGCATGGAGCTTACCGCCCTTCCCCCGTTCAAGGTGCGCTCCGCCTTCAGCTATCGCAAGAAGCCGGGCCGGCGCGAGTATGCGCGCGTGAGCTTGCGCGCTTCACCGGACGGGACGGTCGAGGCGGTCAAGCATCCGCAAGAGGGGGCCGGCATCCTCACCTCGCTCACCGAGACCGACGGGCTTGCCGAGCTCGCCGAGGAGGTGAGCGCGGTCGCGCCAGGTGATGTCGTGGGCTTCCTGCCCTATGCGATGATCTGGTGAGGGGCGCGCGGGCGGGACGCGGCCCTTTCCTCAAAGGACCCAGGACGGCCTTGCCTTGAGCCCTTCGAACCAGCGCGCCGCATTCGTGCATTCGGGCGGCATCTCGAGGCGTGGCAAGCGCATGAACTCGACCGCGACGCCGGCGGTGATGTCGGCGATGGTGAGCGCCTCGCCGCAAATATAAGATGTGTTCGCGAGGTGCGCGTCGAGCTCGCGCAGCTCCTTTACGACCCTTTCCTTATTCGCTTCGCCCCAATCTTTTATTTGCGGCACCTCGAGATCGGCCATGAATGGGTTCGTGTGACGAAATACCATCGAGACCGAGAGGAACAGGCCCAGCTCCATGCGCCTGTTCCACATCTCGACCAATGCCTTGCCCTTCGCTCCCTTGCCGAAGAGCGGCGGTTCAGGATGTTCTTCTTCGAAATACCGGCAGATGGCGACGGACTCGGCGATCGCCGTGCCGTCATCGAGCAGCAGCGTCGGAACGCGGCGCTTGAGGTTGAGCGCGGCGTATTCGGGCCGCAAATGTTCCTTCTTGGCGATGTCGACGTCGATGATTTCCGGCATCGGAATTTGCTTCTCGCGGATGAAGATCCGCGCGCGGCGCCCGTTCGGCGTCCGCTTGCCGTCATAGAGCTTCATCGCCTTCTCCCGAACAAGAGCGGCCCTTCGACGCTGCTTCATCGTCGATCTCGCCCGCTCCGAAATCCTTAATGAAGGGCGCCCACCGACGCAAAAGCCTCTCGAATTTTAACGAAGGAAGGTTGAGAACGGGCCGGGGATATTACGAATGTGGGCGCGCGACCGGCGTCTCGCCAAAAACTTGATGTGCGCCGTGAGGCCTCACACGCCGAGGGACCCTCGCTTTCCTCCGGCACGGAGCCACAAGTTGTTGTAAAAGCTTGTTAAACCTATGCGCGAGATGCCGGATCGCGAAGCCGATCGACGAGCGTTAGATCGCCCTCACGAACATTCTGGAACGTCATCTCAACCTTGAAAGAGCCGCTCCCGAAGGCTGGGCGACGCCCCCGAGGAGCAAAAAGATGAGCGAATGCCGCCAACCTTGTGAGCGGGACATTAAGGTTTTCACGCGAAAGTGAAGCGATCGAAAAAACCATGTCTTCATGTCGAGTTTCGAATTTCGCGTTCCATGAGTGACCTGACCGCCGAACAAATTCAGCAAGGCCGGGGGTTGGACCGCAAGGCGCTCGCGGCCCGCCGCCGCCTTGCCCATGAGATGCGTTCGGTGCGCGAGCGCATCGCCTCGACCTCCGGCCTCGGCCATGCCTTCGACGTCGAGCTGCTTCGCCAGTTTGCGCAAGCGCAAATCAGCGCCGTGCCGCTGGAGATGATCCTGCTCGGCTCGATCACGGCGATCGCCGTGTATTGGATCGAGCCCGCCATCGTGCTTCGCTGGGTGATCACCGTTCTCATCGGCCTCGCCATGATGGTCGCCACGGGACGCCGGCTCCTCGCGACGCCGCTCGACACGGCCCAAAAGGTGAAGAATTGGCGCTGGTGCTTTGTCCTCGCGCAGACGCTGCTCGGCGCCTGCTGGTCCCTGATCGTTGGTGATCTCCTTGCCATTGATTTTGGCCTGTCGCGCCTTTTCTTGCTTTTCGTCGTGATCATGGTGTCGGCCGTGACCGCCATGTTGGCGGAGACCGTGCCGCTCGCAGTCGTCTTCGGCCTCGTGCCGATCTCGATTCGCCTCGCGACCTTGGCCATCACTCAGGAGAGCTTGGCCGATATCGTCCTTGCGCTGATGGCCGCGGGCGCCCAGCTCTTCTTTCTTCTTTTCTCGAGCCGGCTGCATCAGACGACCGTGACGAGCCTTAAGCTGCGCGCCGAAAAGGAGGCCTTGTTGCTCGAGGTGCAGGAAGCCAAGGCTAATTCCGACGAGGCGCGCCGGCGTGCCGAGGAAGCCAATCTCGCGAAGTCCCATTTCCTCGCGACGATGAGCCATGAGCTGCGCACCCCGCTCAACGCCATCCTCGGCTTTTCGGAGGTGATGAAAGGGGAAGTCTTCGGCCCGCACACCAACCCAGCCTATCGCGAATATGCGAACGACATCCATTCGAGCGGCCATCATTTGCTGACGCTGATCAACGAGATTCTCGACCTTTCGCGTATCGAGGCCGGCCGTTACGACTTGCGCGAAGAGGCGATCAGCATCGCGCATATCATCGATGACGCGAGGCATATGTTGTCCCTGCGGGCGAAGGCCAAGAACCAAACCGTTCACGCCAAGATCGAGATGGACTTGCCGCGGCTTTGGGCCGACGAAAGGGCGACGCGCCAGATCGTGCTGAACATCCTGTCGAACGCCATCAAATTCACGCCGCCCGGCGGCGAGATCTGGATCAAGGCAGGGTGGACCGCGGGTTCCGGCCAATACATCTCGATCAAGGACTCTGGCCCCGGCATTCCCGAGGAGGAAATTCCGCTGGTGCTCTCCTCCTTCGGACGCGGTTCCCTCGCCATCAAGACGGCCGAGCAAGGCTCGGGGCTTGGCCTGCCGATCGTCAAGGGATTGATCGACCTGCACGGCGGCAGCTTCACCTTGAGGGCGAAACCGCGCGAAGGGACCGAGGTGATCGTGACCTTCCCGCCCGAGCGCGTGATGGAAGCCCTGCCCCCGGTCGGCAAGGAAGCACCCCCTCCGCCTCCCTTCAAGCGCGGCAAGGCGGCGTGAGACCGGCTCCGGACCGAAGAGATCACGCCCGAGCCATCCGCTCTTGAATATTCGATCGGCGATGCTTCTCCGGGGTCCAACGCTTAGGAAGGAACAGAGCCGGAGCCGAGCGAAGCGGGAGGAGGACGTGCCGCGAGAGCGTCGCCCGGCGACAAATGTAGCCTTTGTTCCTTTCGGTTAGCAAAACGTAAAGCATTGCGGCATCTCACTAATGATCGAATACATGAAAATGCATTGAATAACGGTAAGGAAGCTCTCGATCTCAGATATCGCGTCTCTCTCGGCTGCTACCGACAGTAAATGTGAACAGAATTGGAGTAAGGTTGATGACGAATGTCGACGCCAGGGTGAGCGAGCGGGAGCGGGTTGCCGCGTTGCACCGTTACGACGTGCTCGACACGCCCGCCGAGGAAGCCTTCGATCGCATCACCCGGCTCGCCAAGAATCTGCTTCACATGGCGATCGTCACGGTGACTTTCATCGACAGTCACCGCCAATGGTTCAAATCCCGTCAAGGCCTGGCCTTGACCGAAGCGCTGCGCGACACGGCGTTCTTCGGCGAGGTGATCAAGCAGGACGAGGCTTTCATCGTCGAGGACGCGCTCGACGATCCCCGTTTTGCCGCGCATCCCTCGGTCACGGGAGAGCCTCACCTGCGCTTCTTTTGCGGCATTCCGCTGAGGACCCGGGACGGCCATGCGATCGGCGCGCTTTGTGCGATCGATGTGAAGCCACGTCACCTCGTGCCCGAAGAGCTCGCGCTCTTCAACGATCTGACCCATCTCGTGATGGACGAGCTCGAGCTTCGCCTGGTAGCGAGCGTCGACAGCCTGACCGGCACATTGTCGCGGCGTACCTTGCGGCGCGAGGCGGCACGCGACTTCCTTCACGCACGCCGGCAGAAGCACGAGCTGAGCTGCATCGTTTTCGACATCGACCATTTCAAGCGCATCAACGACACCTATGGCCACCCCGTCGGCGATCTTGTGCTGCAAGAGCTCGCCTGCATCTGCGAGCGGAATTTGCGCGCCACGGATTATATCGGCCGCATCGGCGGGGAAGAATTCATGATCGTTTTGCCCCGCACCAACGACAAGGCGGCCTTCGATGTTGCCGAGAGACTGCGTGGCGCGATCGAACGAGCCGTCATCAACACGCGATCGGGCCCGCTGAAAATCACCGTGAGCTTCGGCGTGGCTCACTCCGACAAAAGCGTCGCCGACATCGACGCTCTGTTGCGCCGCGCCGATGTCGCGCTTTATGGCGCCAAATCGGCCGGCCGCAACCGCGCGGTCAATTTCGCCACGCAGCACCTCGACCCGGGCTTGCGCGTGGCTTGATGCGCGGCGTCGCACGCGTGCCGCCGACGAACCCGGCCGGGCGCAATACGGCCTCACCTCATCCGTTCGAGCACCGAAAGGAAGAAGCCGTCGGTTCCGCTGCGCGCGGGGGTGAGGAGCAATCCCGCTCCCTCGCGCGCCGAATATGAAGCGACCGCCGCGAGCTCGGGCGAAAGGCCGGCCGCGAGGCGTTCGCGCGGCAAGGCGCGCCAATTCGGCCGGCGCTCCAGGAACGAGGCGACGCCTTCCTCGTTCTCCTGCGGCAGAAGCGAGCAGGTGATATAGGCGACCCGCCCTAAAGGCTTGACGAAGCCCGCGGCGCGCTCGAGCACGGTCTCCTGTTCCTCGAGACGTCGCTCGAGGCTGCCCGGCCGCACACGCCATTTGGCGTCCGGGTTCCGCCGCCAAGTCCCGACGCCGGTGCAAGGCGCATCGACCAGCACGAGATCGGCCATTCCATCGAGGCCCGCGAGGGGCTCATCACCGCGAAGCCGCGGCGTTCGCACCTCGACATTCCGCGCGCCCGCGCGCTGGAGACGAGTGTGGATCGGCGCCAAGCGCCGCCGATCCTCGTCGGTCGCGATGATGCGGCCTTCGTTTCGTGCCAAGGCGGCGAGCGCCAGCGTCTTGCCGCCACCGCCGGCGCACAAATCGATCGCGGTCTCTCCCGGCTTTATCCCGGCGAGCAGCGAGACGAGTTGCGAGCCCTCGTCCTGGATTTCGACGAGGCCTTCGAGGAAGGCGGGCTCGGATTGCACGGAAGGCCCGCGCCCGTCCTCCCCATGGGGGAGGCGCAGCCCGAACGGCGAGAACGGCGTCGGGGAGGGATGAAGGTGCGAGAGCGCCGCCAGCGCCTGTTCGCGCGTGCCTTTCAGCGCGTTGACGCGCAGATCGAGCGGCGCGCGCCGCGCGAGCGCTTGCATCTCGGGAACCAACGCTTCAGCGAACTCCCTCGCGAGCGAAGGCGCGAGCCATTCGGGAAAATCTCCAGCCACCGGGTCGGGCGCGCCCACCAGCCTCGACTCCGCAGCCTCGAGATTTTCCCGCTCGTCGGCCGTGAGCGGCGCGGGCGCGAAGCGCGATCCATCGCAGATTTCGGCGATGCTCTTTGCGCTCATGCCCCGCGCGAGGCGAAGCGTGCCGATGACCACGGCGCGGGGCGAGGCTTCCTCAAAACGGGGAACGCCCATGACCCAGGCGGCGGAGGCGCGTCGCCTCAAAGAATCGTAGACGAGGCTCGCGATCGCGGCCCGGTCTTTCGAGCCGGCGAAGCGGCGCGCCAATCCCCAATCCTTGAGCGCATCGGCGGCCGGACGGCGACGCGCCACGATGTCACCAAGGACCTCGATCGCGGCCGAAACGCGTGCCGCCGGTGTCATGACGTCCTCATGCGGCGAGCGGCGCTCGCCGCTCAGCCGAGGAGCACGCGGACCGCAAAGATGATCCACATGATAAGGAGAATGAGAAGGCCAAGCCCATAAACGGTGCCGCGCACCCGAACCACATTCGAGCCGGTGTGGATGAAGGCATGGGCAAAACGGCTGATGACGAAGAGCCAGGACATGATGACGAAGAGAAGATCGTCCTTGCGGGCGATGATCGCGAGGATCACGAGCACGTAGAACAGGACCGGCAGCTGGAACTGGTTGTCGAAGCAGTTCGAAATCTGCTGAAGGCGCGGCGGCCAGGCCCTTTCGCCGAGCGCGATCTCCTCCGACGTGACCTCCTTGCCGGTGATGGCGCGCGTCCGCAGCGGCGCGAGCCAAAGCAACAGCCCGAATGTGAGCGCCACCTGCACGAAGAGCGGCGCCAAGGCGGCTTGAAGGGACATGACGGCTCCGTCTCGCTAAATCTCGATGTTTGTCGGTTTGACTGAGCCCTCAAGCGCCGTGGGAACCGGCGCTCTCGCTTACGCGCTCACCCACGCGTCGGATAGTTCGGCGCCTCGCGTGTGATCATCACGTCATGCACATGGCTCTCGCGCAAGCCAGCCCCGCTGATGCGCACGAAGCGCGCATTGGCCCGGAAAGCCTGAAGATCGGGCGAGCCGGTGTAACCCATCGCGGCGCGCAAGCCGCCGATGAGCTGATGCGCGACATTCGCCGCCGGCCCCTTGTAAGGCACCTGCCCTTCGACGCCCTCCGGCACGAGCTTCATCGCATCGCGCACTTCCTGCTGAAAATAGCGATCCGCCGAGCCTTGCGCCATGGCGCCGACCGACCCCATGCCGCGATAGGATTTGTAGGATCGGCCCTGGTAAAGAAAGACCTCGCCCGGTGTCTCATCCGTTCCGGCAAGCAGCGAGCCCACCATGGCGCAGGAAGCGCCGGCCGCGAGGGCCTTCGCGAGATCGCCGGAGAATTTGATGCCGCCATCGGCGATCACCGGCACGTCGGATAAGCGTGCCGCCTCGGCACAATCGAGAATCGCGGAAAGCTGTGGCACGCCGACGCCCGCCACCATGCGCGTCGTGCATATCGAGCCGGGGCCGATGCCGATCTTCACCGCGTCGGCGCCCGCATCGATCAGCGCCTTCGTCCCCTCGGCCGTCGCGACATTGCCGCCGATGACTTGCACCGAATTTGACAATTTCTTCACCCGCTCGACCGCGGCAAGCACGCGGGCCGAATGGCCATGGGCGGTGTCGACGACGATGACATCGACGCCGGCGTCGACGAGCATCGCGGAGCGCTCGACACCCTCCTCCCCCGTGGTCGTCGCGGCCGCCACAAGAAGGCGTCCGGCGGCATCCTTGGCGGCGTTCGGATAGGCGACCTGCTTCTCGATGTCCTTCACGGTGATAAGGCCGATGCAGCGGTAGTGCTCGTCGACGACGAGAAGCTTCTCGATGCGGAATTGATGCAAGAGGCGCTTTGCCTCGTTCTCCTCGACGCCCTCGCGAACCGTGATCAGGCGGTCCTTGGTCATCAGCTCGGCGACTGGCTGGCGCGGGTTCGTCGCGAAGCGCACATCGCGGTTGGTGAGGATGCCGACGAGCTTGCCCTTTTGCTCGGCAGGGCCGCGCTCGACGACCGGCACCCCGGAAATCCCATATTGCTTCATCAGCGCGAAAGCATCGGCGAGCGTCTCGTCGGGGAAGATGGTGATCGGGTTCGCCACCATTCCGGACTCGAACTTCTTCACTTGCCGCACCTGATCGGCCTGGGCCTTCGGTGAGAGATTGCGATGGATGACGCCGAGCCCCCCGATCTGCGCCATGGCGATCGCCATGCGCGCCTCGGTGACCGTGTCCATCGCCGAGGCGAGAAGCGGGATGTTGAGCTTGAGCTGGCGCGTGAGGCGCGAGCGCACATCGACGTCGGTCGGCAGCACATCGGACGCCGCGGGCTCAAGCAGCACGTCATCGAAGGCAAGCCCTTCGCGGAAAGCGCCGTTGACGAAAGGGCCGCGCGTCGCCAGTCGGTCCTTCGCGAGCGAATTTTTCGGTTGGGAACTCATGGCCAACTCCGGCTGCCGTGCAGCTTAAAAAACAAAGGCCCTCACGAATCGCTCGAGCCTGATGGAATTGACGCAGTTGCGTATCATGGCAAGGTGCGGACGGGAAGAGCGCTTTGCGCAAAGGCGGCAAGGAGCCACCGCATGGCCGGCTCGCTCCTTTGGCGCGCTATCGTCCTCGCGGACGATCGCTTTCCTTATTTTGCGGGCGACACCGTTTTCCCATTGACGCTGACCGCGCCATCCGCGCCATAGTCGACGACCCAGAACGACCGGCCATTGGCGCCCGGTTTTGCCAAACCCTTCGCGACCGTGAGTCCGAGCACCGCTTGCTGAAGCCCTGGATTACTCTTCGCCGCCTCCTGAAGGCGGGACAAAGCCTTGTCGAGCCCTTCGGCTTCCAGCGTGAGCGTGCCCGTGGGCTTCGGCACCAACGCCATCTCCCCGTGGAAATAAAGGTCAAGGCTCGGCGAAGATATATGACCTGGCGCAAGAGTGAGCTTGGGCTCGCTGCCCATTGCCATCGTCGCGATGATCGCAAGCTTGGACGCATCCGGAGACTGATTGGGCCGCAGATCCAAGTTGGTAACGGCAGCGTGGGCGATCTTGTCGAGGTCGTTCATCTGAAATTTGACATCGATGTCGAGGGCCGTCGGCACGAGCGGAGCCGCCCAGGCCGGAACGAGGCCGGGAGGCACGCTCAGCTCGCCCATGCTGAACCCGAGCTCCATCGCCGCCTGCGCGACAAGCCCGGTCTGGTGTAACGATTGGACGACGGACTTCGCGCCGAAACGCCCCAGGGCTGTGTCGAGCGCGAGGTTTTCGACTTTGACTGTCGCGTCGATATTTTTCCACAGGGGAAACGTCGCCAGGATCTTGTCCTTCAACTCATCTTGAAGCGCGACGAGCTCCTGGTCGTGGTGAGCGATGAGGAAAGCGAAAAGATCGCGAAACTCCTTCGTCCTCAGGTTTTCGAACGCACCGTCATAGGTGATCGGCCCGATGTCGTAAGAGACATTGACGGGAGACGAAGGTGGTCCGTCGGGCTTCGCGGCCGGCGTCATTTTAACCGTTTCGACGACGTGCCGGAACGTCTCCTGGAACTTGCCGCTCACGGAACCATCCGCGAGCCCCTTCCCCTGCAACTGGGCCTCGACGTCTGTAGCCGTAGCGGCAACATCCGAATTGGGCGCGCGCGCCTTCACATCGAATGTCGGGATTTTCTGCGTGAAGCTGAGGAAGGCGGCGAACTTCGGGTCAAAGACGCCCTCGAAGACACTGCCGCTCGCCGAAAGCGAGGCGGCCATATCTCCCTGTGGCGTCGGACCCTTGATATCGACCTTCAGAAAATTGTCGGAGGTGACCTTCCAGCTGCCGTCCGGCAACGGGGCGACGAGAAGGGAGTAGCGTCCGATCCGCACGGCGTCCTTCGGCAAAGGCAGCCCGAAGCCGTCAACGATCCCCTGCAAATCGAAGTTGAGCTCGTAAGCCTCGCCCTTCGGAGCAATGGTGATCAGGCCACGGTCGAAAGCGGATTGGCCGAAATAGGGGGCTAGGCTTTGCGCGAGGGCCTTGGCGCCTTCGCTCGTCGCGCTTTCGGCGAAGGCCGGCGGCGGCGCTAGCATCGGGGCCGAGCCGAGGAGCATTGCCGCGAGAAATACGGCCCGTGAGAATTGCAGCAACATGAAGCCTACCCCAGTCCAGATTCGTAGCCCCATACTAGCGTCGCGCCTTGCGTCTGGCCGGTGACAGGCTCCGTCTCGCGATCACTTTCGCGTGACCCGCGACCGCGACTTCGGTTTCCGCCCGGTGTAAAGGAAAGGTCTTGCCGGAGCCGCGCGATGCCCACTTCGCTGCCGACCCTCGCCGATATCCGCGCCGCCGAAGCGCGCATCCGCCCGACCATTCCGCCGACGCCTTTTCTCCATTCGCGCACCCTCTCGCAGATGTTCGGCTGCGAGCTGTGGCTGAAGTTCGAGAACCTGAACTTCACCGCCTCCTTCAAGGAGCGTGGCGCGCTGAACAAGCTGCTCTTGCTGACGCCGCAGGAGCGAGAGAAAGGGGTGGTCGCGGTTTCGGCCGGAAACCACGCGTTGGCGCTCGCTTTCCACGCGCGCCGCGTCGGCGTGAAGGCAACGATCGTCATGCCGGTGACGGCGCCCGCGGTGAAAGTCATGGGCGCGCGCGGCTTCGGGGCCGAAGTGATCCTGCACGGCAAGACCTTCGCGGACGCCGCGGAGCTCCTGCCGGCCCTTACGGCGGAGCGCGGACTCATTTTATGCCATCCCTTCGATGATCCCGCGATCGTCGCCGGCCAAGGCACGGCCGGAATCGAGATGCTGAACGAGGTCCCGGAGCTCGACACCTTGGTCGTACCCGTGGGGGGCGGCGGCTTGATCGGCGGGATCGCGACCGCCGCCAAGGCGATGAAGCCGCAGATCCGCGTGCTCGGCGTGCAGACGGAGCTCTATTCGGGGATGGCCGGCTTGCTCGGCGCCGCGCGTTCGACGGTCGCCGGGGGTCCCTCGGTCGCCGAAGGCATCGCGGTGAAGGAGCCGGGGCGCCTCACGCGCGAGATCGTGCGCGCCAAGGTCGACGCCATGCTCGTCGTGCCGGAAGCGGCCATCGAGGATGCGGTGGCGCTGCTTTTGGAAATCGAGAAGACGCTCACCGAAGGCGCGGGCGCGGCCGGCGTTGCCGCGGTCGCAACCCGCCGGGAGCTGTTCGAGGGGCGCAAGGTCGGAGCGGTTCTCTGCGGTGGCAATATCGACCTGCAACTTTTGGTTTCAGTCCTGCACCGGTCGCTCGCCCGGCGCGGCCGCCTCGTTCGCCTCACTGTGACCACGCTCGATGCCGCCGGCGAGCTTGCCGAAATCACCTCGATCATCGCGAGGCACGGCGGCAATATCGTCGAGGTGTGGCACGACCGAATCTTTGCCTCGCCCTTCGCCAAAACGACGGCGATCGATATCGAATTCGAGCTGCAGAACCCCGAGGCCCGCCACCTCATCGAGGCGGAGCTCACCGCCAAGGGGATGGGTGTGGTGCAAAGATAAGGTTAATTCGGTGCCGACCGGCGACAGTTGACGCCGGCGCACAATAGCGCGACCATGGGTTTTGCAACTTGCCGGTTGTGCCCGAGCCGCAGGCCCTCCCGCTCCGCTGGAGGGCCTGATCGATTCGAACATACGCACGGCCCGGCTTGCCGAGGTCCTTCGCGATGACCACGCCGAACCGATCGCAACATATCCGCCTCACCTCTCACCCCGAGCCCGGCGCCGTCGCGCCGCGCAGCCCCATCCGCTGGGGCGCTGCGACGGCGGCCGAGCGCGGCCCCCTCATCGGAACCACCACGCGCCCCTCCGACCGCAATGTGATCGGGGCCCATGGGGGCGCTTATGGGCTTTACCGCGCATTGGCCGTGTCCTCCGGCGCGCTGAACCCCCTCGCGAAGCCCGATCTCACCAACACGAGCCCGGTCGTCACAATCGGCCCGCATCCGCAATGGCACGCCCCCGGCAAGATCGTCTCGCTCGATCCGTTCGGCCATGTGGTGCAGGATGTCTTCGCCCGTGAGATCGCCGAGGGGCTCGACATCCGTCCGACGATCGCGGTGACCAAGGCGAGGCTCAATCTCCCCGAGATTCTGACGGCACTTTCCGAGAAGCGCCTGAAGCCCGACCGCAAAATCTTGAAAAAATCAGGCGAGATCGCAGTCACCAAGGTGGCGATCGACCCGGTCTGGTACCTTCCGGGCGTCGCCGAGCGCTTCGACGTGCCTGAATCGCGGCTTCGCCGCACCTTGTTCGAGCAGACCGGCGGCATGTTCCCCGAGCTCGTGACACGGCCGGACCTTTCCGTTTTCCTGCCGCCGATCGGGGGAGCAAGCCTTTACATCTTCGGTGAGATCGAGGCCTTGACCGATAGGAGACGCAGCCTCACCTGCCGCGTTCACGACGAATGCAACGGCTCGGATGTCTTCGGTTCCGATATCTGCACCTGCAGGCCTTATCTCGTCCATGGCGTCGAGGAGTGCGTGCGCGAAGCCCAGCGCGGCGGCGCGGGCCTCATCGTCTACAACCGCAAGGAGGGTCGCGCCCTCGGCGAGGTGACGAAGTTCCTCGTCTACAATGCCAGGAAGCGCCAAGAGGGCGGCGACACGGCGGCGACCTATTTCGAGCGCACCGAATGCGTCGCGGGCGTGCAGGACGCGCGTTTTCAGGAGCTGATGCCCGACGTGATCAATTGGCTCGGCATCACGCGCATCGACCGCTTCGTGTCGATGTCGAACATGAAATATGATGCGCTCGTCAAATCCGGCATCGAGATCGTCGAACGGGTACCGATCCCCGAGGGGCTGGTGCCGCAAGATGCGTCGGTCGAGATCGAGGCGAAGAAAGCGGCAGGGTATTATGCGCCTGCCGGCGCGAGACCCAAGAAAAAGCTCGCCGAGACCACCGGCCGCCCCTTAGAGCGGTATTGAAGGCTCCGCCGTCCCGCTTCGCGGGGTCTTGGCCTCGAGCCTGGGCACAGCCTCGAAACGGAACGAAGCGCTCTCTTTACGCGCTGGTCTTGTCTAATACGACGAGGGGTAGAAGAAGCATTTGCTCGTCCCGCCCCAACGCGATACCCAAATCGCACTGTCGGGAGAGGGCTGGACGCGCTCGAACGGGATGAATTCGTTCGTATCGATAAGCAGATAGCCCCCTTTCTCCTGCTTCACCAATGACGGGTCGAGCTCCTTGGTGTCGGCGCCCGAGCAGCACAGATTCCTGGTCACCGGATCGACCCTGCGCCCGTCCGACCAGTAATCGTGAGCGCTCGCCGGAGAGGCGGACGCTAGCATGGCTGCAACCACGAATATGCGCATGATGGACCTCGCATTAATTGGCCGCCCTCAACGCAGACGAATCAACGCGACGTCAGGAATCATACTCCAGAGCACCATCCCTTGCTGGTGCGACTTTTGGTCTCGACCGCGGCGCGCCGACATCCGGCTTTCGCGGGCGCTCGTTTCTTCGAACGCCGGCGGGCAGCGAGCCACGGACCGAGGATCGTGTCGCGGCATGCCGGCGCCACCCGGCGAGCGACCCTTGCTTCCCTTGCGCCGGCATGCGTAGAAGCGGCCGCAACCAGGAATTTGCCTCTCATGACAAGAAAAGCTGTGAAGAAGGTGGTGCTCGCCTATTCGGGCGGTCTCGACACCTCGATTATTTTGAAATGGCTGCAGCAAACTTATGGCTGCGAGGTCGTGACTTTCACGGCCGATCTCGGCCAAGGCGAGGAATTGGAGCGCGCGCGCGAGAAAGCCATTCTTCTCGGCATCAAGCCGGAGAACATCTTCATCGAGGACGTGCGCGAGGAATTCGCGCGCGACTATGTCTTCCCGATGTTTCGCGCCAACGCGCAGTATGAGGGGCTTTATCTCCTGGGCACCTCCATTGCCCGCCCCCTGACGGCGAAGAAGCAGATCGAGATCGCCGAGAAAACCGGCGCCGACGCGGTCGCGCATGGGGCGACCGGCAAGGGGAATGACCAGGTGCGCTTCGAGCTCGCCTATTACGCCTTGAAGCCCGACATCACCGTGATCGCGCCTTGGCGCGAATGGGACCTCGCGAGCCGCACCGCCCTTCTCGAATTCGCCGAAAAGAACCAGATCCCGATCGCCAAGGACAAGCGCGGCGAGGCGCCGTTCTCCGTCGACGCCAATCTCCTGCACGCCTCGTCGGAAGGAAAGGTGCTCGAGGACCCGTCGGCCGAAGTGCCCGATTATGTCTATTCGCGCACCATCGATCCCGAGTCGGCGCCCGACAAGCCGACCGTCGTCACCATCGATTTCGAGAAGGGCGATCCCGTCGCGATCGACGGCAAGAAGCTCTCGCCGGCCTCGCTACTCGCCCGCCTGAACGAGCTTGGCCGCGCCAACGGCATCGGCCGGCTCGACCTCGTCGAGAACCGCTTCGTCGGCATGAAATCGCGCGGCATGTACGAGACGCCGGGCGGCACAATCCTGTTACAGGCGCATCGCGCCATCGAGAGCATCACGCTCGATCGCGGCGCGGCCCATCTCAAGGACGAGATCATGCCGCGATATGCCGAGGTCATCTACAACGGCTTCTGGTTCTCGCCGGAGCGCGAGATGCTCCAGGCGCTGATCGACAAGAGCCAAGGCGCCGTCACCGGCCGCGTGACGCTCAAGCTCTACAAAGGCTCCGCCTGGACGATCGGGCGCGAAAGCCCCTACTCGCTCTACGACAAGGAGCTCGTCACCTTCGAGGAGGGCGCGGTCGCCTATGATCACCGCGACGCGGGCGGCTTCATCAAGCTCAACGCGTTGAGATTGCGGACGCTCGCGCAAAGGAGGCGCAAAAAGGGGATCTGACGCGTGACCGGAAAGTGCGCCAGCTTCGGCGCGAATTTATGCGTCAAACACAACCGTTGCATATTGGGGATGAGAACACATGAGCGTGGTGCGCGGGGGATGCCTCTGCAAGTCGGTCGGCTTCGAAGCTGAGCTTCCATTCACCAAATTCGTGAAGTGTCACTGCTCGCGGTGCCGCAACGCAACCGGCAGCGCCTTTGCTACGAACGCGTATGTTCTTCCACCCGCTTTCCGTTGGACATGCGGACCGGAACACGTGTCGCGCTTCGATCTTCCGGAGGCCCGAAGCTTCTCGACCTCCTTCTGCCGGCTGTGCGGCTCACCACTTCCCCACAACACGCGCAGCGGTCGAGAAATCATCATTCCCGCAGGCTCTCTTTTAGACGACCCCGGCGTTTCGCCGACAATTGACTCCTGCTGGAGTTCGCGCGCCCGGTGGTTGTCGGATGCCAGCAATTTGCCGACCACCGAGTAAATCGACGCCCCGGCATTTCGCCGCGGGGATGCGCAGCTCTTTGCTGAGCCGGGCCCGTTAGAGCGGCCGATCCACCCCTTGGAAGAGCGGGCGCAGCGCAAACCAAAAAGCGGGGCCATCCTCCAGCGGCTTGCGGTCTCCTTGCATTGTGCACCGGAGCGAGATTAACGCGGGCTCGGCCCGAGCCGCGCACGCCTACTGCGTCACCGTCCCCGTGACGCCCCAACTGTCCGACACGACATAGCCTTGCGGATAGGGGTCGTCGGGATCGAGCAGATAGTTGTGAAAGCCTGTGATCCAGGCGCGCCCTTCGATAGCCGGGATGATGGCTTTCCGCTCGCCGATCTTCGTTTCCGAAATGATGCGCCCGTGAAAGCGCGAGCCGATGATCGATTCATGGGTCATGGCGTCGCCCACCTTCATCATCCCCCTCGCGTGGAGCACGGCGAGCCGCGCCGAAGTGCCCGTGCCTGTCGGGCTCCTGTCGGAGCGGCCGGGCGCGACGATGCAGGTGTTGCGCGTGACCTTGCCGACGCCTTCGAACGGCCTGTCGAACTGCACGATCGACACGCCGCTGATCCCCGGATTTTCCGGATGGACGACGCAAAGCTGCTCGCGTGCTGCGAGCCTGATGCGTTCGCCAAGCACGGCGAGCTCGCGCGCCTCCGAGGGCTCGATGCGGAAGCCGAGCCTTGCGGCATCGACGATGGCGTAGAACATGCCGCCATAAGCGATATCGACCTCGAGGGTGCCGTGGCCTTCGATGTCGAGCTTGGCGTCGAGCTTGTCGACGAAGCTCGGCACGTTCTCGAACTCGACCGAGCGGCATTTGCCGGCCGCGCAGCGCGCCACCGCCTTGATAGGGCCGGCCGGCGTGTCGACCCACACCACCGTCTCCGGCTCCTGCATCGCCACCATGCCGGTCTCCAAGAGCACCGTGACCGTGCAGATGAGGTTCGAGCCCGACATCGGCACATATTCGGTCGGCTCCATGATGATCACGCCGGCGTCGCACTGGGGATTGATCGGCGAGGTGAGAACGTTGACGTGGCGGCAGACGCTGCCGCGCGGCTCGCACAAAAGAAAGCGGCGAATGTGATCGAAGTCGCGCTCCATCGCGCGCATGCGCTCGTACATGGAGGCGCCCTTCGGCGGCAGGAAACCGCCGATGACGACATCGCCGACCTCCCCTTCCGCGTGGCAGCCAACGACCGAGAGCATCGATCGACTTCGCATGATGGACCTCGCTTGGCGTGTTTCTGTCTGGAAGGTGAGTCGCGGAGCTGTGAAGCCGGCCTTTGCGCGCCGTTGCGTCAATAGGAACGCGGCAAGCCGAGCACATGCTCGGCGAGATAGGACAGGACCAGATTCGTCGAAATCGGCGCCACTTGATAGAGTCGCGTTTCGCGGAACTTCCGCTCGATGTCATATTCCTCGGCGAAGCCGAAGCCGCCATGCGTCTGCACGCAGGCATTCGCGGCCTCCCAGGAGGCGTCCGCCGCGAGCATCTTCGCCATATTGGCCTCCGCGCCACAATCCGCCCCCGCCTCGTACCGGCGGATCGCGTCGCGCACCATGAGCTCGGCCGCGCGCATGGCGGCATAAGCCTTGGCGAGCGGAAATTGGACGCCTTGGTTTTGGCCGATCGGCCGGTCGAAGACGACGCGCTCGCGCGCATAGGCGGAAGCCTTGTCGATGAACCATTTGGCATCGCCGATGCATTCGGCCGCGATGAGAATGCGCTCGGCGTTCATGCCGGAAAGGACATAGCGAAAGCCCTTGCCTTCCTCCCCGATGAGGTTTTCGGCCGGCACGCGCACATCATCGAAGAACACCTCGGTCGTCGCATGGTTCATCATGGTGCGGATCGGGCGGATGCTCAGCCCCGCCGATTTTGCCGCCTGCATGTCCAGGATGAAAACCGAGAGGCCGTCGGTGCGCTTTTTTCCCGCCTCCTTCGGGGTCGTGCGCGCGAGGAGAAGCATCAGATCGGAATGCTCGGCCCGGCTCGTCCAGATCTTCTGGCCGTTGATCACATACTGGTCGCCCTCGCGTCTTGCGAAGGTCTTGATCGAGCCCGTATCCGTGCCGCTTGTCGGCTCGGTGACGCCGAAGGCCTGCAAGCGAAGCTCGCCCGAGGCGATGCGCGGCAGGTAGGCGCGCTTTTGTGCTTCGCTGCCGTGGCGAAGCAATGTGCCCATGATGTACATCTGCGCGTGGCAGGCGCCCCCATTGCCACCCGAGTGCTGGACCTCCTCGAGGATCGCGGCGGCGGCCGACAACGGAAGCCCCGCTCCGCCCTGTTCCTCGGGGATGAGGGCGGCAAGGAAACCGGCTTCTCCGAGCGCCGCGACGAATTCGGACGGATAGGCCATATCCCGATCGAGCTTGCGCCAATATTCCGGCGGGAAGCCCTCGCAAAGCTTGCGGACCGCTTCGCGGATCTCCCGGTGATCGAGAGGGTCGGCCATCTGTGCGTTGCGCTCGCGCATCATGCGGAGAAACTAGCCTTCAGGCGCCGTTCGCGCAAAGATGGGAATCGTGCATCGTCAGGAGGGTCGGCGGGTGGCGTTGAAGGGGAAAAAGGCGGCGGGAGGCGGCGCGCGCGCCCGCAAGGCCGAAGGGGGCGCGCGCAAGACCCTGGCAAGCGAAACGCGAGACTGGCCGCACGCCCTTTACCGGGCATTGCGAGGCGCCAATGTGAGGCACATGGCCTTCGTGCCGGATGCCGGCCATTCCGAGCTCATCGAGCTCTTCATCGCCGATGAAAACGTCACCTCGAATGTGCTGACGACCGAGGAAGAAGGCATCGCCATCGCGGCAGGTGCCTGGCTCGGCGGGATGCGCAGCGTCGTGTTGATGCAATCGAGCGGGGTCGGCAATTGCATCAACATGCTTTCGCTTTCGACCATCTCGCGCTTTCCCTTGCTGATGCTGGTCACCATGCGCGGCGAATGGGCCGAGTTCAACCCCTGGCAAGTGCCGATGGGACAAGCAACGGAACCCGCCTTGAACGCCATCGGGATTCGCACCCTGCGCGCCGATGCGCCGCAAGACCTGATTGACATGGTCGGCTCCGCCACCACGCTCGCCTATGAGGCCGATCAGCAGGTCGCGGTGCTGATCTCTCAGCGCATGCTCGGACGGAAGAAGTGGTGAGCGCCATGAGGGATTCGCGCGGGCTCGACCGGCGAGAGGCCGTGGCGGCGCTCTTGAAGGATCGCGGCGATCTTCTCGTCGTCTGCGGCCTCGGCTCGCCCGGCTATGACGTGCACGCCGCCGGCGACCATGACGCGAATTATTACCTTTGGGGCGCCATGGGCGCCGCAGCGCTCATGGGCCTTGGCCTCGCGCAAGCAAGGCCCGAACGCAACGTCCTCGTGATCACCGGGGACGGCGAGCAGCTCATGGGCCTTGGCGGCCTCGCGACGATCGCCGTCGCCAAGCCGAGGAATTTGACGATCGTCGTGATCGACAATGGTCATTTCGGCGAGACCGGAATGCAAAGGAGCCACACGGGTCACGGCCTCGATATCGCCAAGGTCGCGCAAGCCTGCGGGCTCGAGGCTCGCGTTTTGCGCAGCCTCAAGGAGATCGAGGCCTCGCGCGCCGAGCTGCGCCGCAAAGCGATGGGGCCACGCCTTTACGTCATCAAGGTGAAGGCCGAGAACGTGCCGCGCTCGCTGCCGCCGCGTGACGCCGTGCATTTGAAGAACCGCTTGCGAACTCATCTTGGCCTGCCGATCACGTGATCCGCGAGGAGGGCTTGCCCCGGCGCGGCGCTACTGAAAGGAGCTTTGCCTGCCAGTGAACTCGTGCGGGCGCGGCGCGTTCTTCTTTCAGCAATGGAGGACGAAGATGGCCGATCTGAAAGCGATCAAGGAGCATATGGAAGTCATTGGCGCGGACGGCGTTCACGTCGGCACCGTAGACGAGCTCGAGGGCAACCGGATCAAGCTCACCAAGAAGGACAGCGGCGAAGGCTCGCACAAAGGCCATCACCATTACATCTCGACCGAGCTCGTCGCCGAGGTCGAGGGCGACCGGGTGCGCCTGTCGGCAAACGCCAATGTGGCCGTGACCTTCGAGGAGGAGAAGGGTTCGAAACCCCTCTGAACCGATCAGCGCCGGCGGGAGAGCCCGGCCGCGGCGTCGTATCGTGCGCCCCCCGCTACTTGGCCACGCAAGCGCGGGGAGAGCGGGCAGCATGGAGACGTTTCCGATCAGCCGTCAAATCACGGTTGGAGCGCTCTTTTCAAAATTCTGGTGAACATACTGGCTTCATCGCGCGTTCTCGATGAATGATGAAGTATTGCTCATTGTTTCATGAGCAAATTGTGTTTTCGCGTTGAGTAAGGCTGGCAAATGGCTGATCCCATCGCACCGCTGATCGTGCTCATTCCGCACAACCTCGGGAAGGCCGAAGCGAGCCGCCGCATCCGATCCGGGCTCGAACGCATCAAGGACAGCTTCGCCGGGAAGCTCTCGGTCATCGACGAGGCATGGACGCAAGACCATTTGGATTTCCGCGTTGCAGTCCTCGGCCAGGCGGCCAGCGGAACCATCGATGTCGCGGAGGACAATGTTCGCCTCACGGTTCAGCTTCCCCGCCTCCTCATGATGCTTGCCGCCAAGGCGCGGGCCTTGGTCGAACGGCAAGGACGGATCATGCTCGAGAAGAAATAGATGGCGTGACCGCGTCGATGATCGATGTCGCGGGTGCCGCACGGGCCGGCACTCTCGATCGCCAGGAGGAGTTTGGTGCGGGCGGCCGGACTTGAACCGGCACAGGCATTGCTGCCCTACGGATTTTCTTACCAGCTACGGCTTTCGCCGCCGCGCTCAGCGCGTTTGTGGTCTGGACTATCCCTTCGCCTTGGCGTGCGCCGGCTCGAGCGACACGCTTTAGGCGCTACCCGTCTAGTCTCTACACCTTCCCGTCGCCGGGCTTGGCTCGGGATTGCCATCTGACAGGTTCCCCCGACTTTGGGCAGTTCTACTTCTCGGTTTCCCGGAGAGCACTCAACTTGCGTTTAAGTCCGTTGCGTCTACCAATTTCGCCACGCCCGCGTGACTCCCCGCTTATAGGGGGGCGCTTCAATGCGGCCAAGGAGAATTTGACCCGGGAGAATTTGACCCCGGATTGACCGCAATTCCAAGGCCGAGAAAATGCCGCACGGCGCCGCACCATCACGGCGATTTCACTTAAAGCCGGCATGCTTCCCGGTTCAACGACCGGCTCATATACGGGATGCTCCTGGCGCTCCACCTTGCTTGACCTCCTCCTCCTCTCGCGGCGGACCTGAACTCCCCTTGACGAAGGCGCGCAAGCCGGCGACGTCGAGGAGCCACACCGTCGCCACGTAGACCAGGAAACCCGCGGCAGCGCGCGCCACGAGCGTCAGGAATTCATGCCCCTCGAAGCTCAGCGGCGTCACGCAGGCGACAAGGAGCAGGGAGCCGACCGCGATCTTGGCGATGTCGCGCAAGGGCCAATCGACGAGGCGTCCCGCGATGGCGCGCCGCAGGACGAGGACGAGGCCGACGCCCATCGCCGCAAGATGGGCGAGCGATGCCGCCAAAAGCCCGTCGGCGGGCAAAAGCATCAGCACGGCGATATCGACCACGACGGCGGCGATGGCCGCAAGCGAAATGTCGCCGGTGCGCAGCTCGACCTGAAAGACAGGGCGCAGCACGAAGCTTTGCGCCGTATAGGCGAAACCCGCGGCGACCGCGAGGGGTGCGTAGCGCGCAAAGACGACGCGGAAATGTGCGGCGAGGATGAGTTGCCCCAAAGGGGCGGCGACCAGCGCGAATCCGAGCGCCGCGGGCGTGAGCACGAGAAGCATCACTGCGATGTTCCGCGCAATTTCCTCGCGGGTGCGCGCCGCGCCCTGCCGATGAAGATTGGCGACAAGCCGCGGGAAGAGCACCGCATCGCCCACCGAGGCCGTGACGGCGAGCGCGCGGAACGCGAGGTCGAAGGTGAGCGCATAAGCGCCGGTTTCCGCAAGCGAAACGCCGCGCGCGAGAAAAGTGCGATTGATGACCGCGACAAGGAGATAGCAACCCTCGGCGAGCACCATCGGCGTCGCATAGCGCGCAAAGCGCATCGCCAAGGCGGGGCTCGCAAGCGAGGAAAGTGCCTCTTTGTCCTTGAGCCGCATCACGCCGTAAAGGACCGACGGGAAGATGGCGGCGGCGAGCGCGAAAGCAGTCATCGCGAAGGAGGCGCTGAGGAGCGCGACCGAGATCGCAAGGCCGAAGGTGAAAACGTTGCGGGCCCCGACCATGACCGCGTAGCGGCGCGCGTCAAACCGCGCACGGCACAAGGCCGTCCAGTATTCGAAGGCCGCGTTCGTCGCGGTGAGCGCGAAGAGGGCCCCGAGCGATGCCGGGCCTGGCTCCGGCAAGGCGCCCGTCAAGGCGGCGATGACCGCAAGCACGAGCGCCAATCCGGTGGACGCGAAAAACGCAACGTCGAGCGTCGCCCGTAACGCGGGCTCCCGGGTCCGCGCCAGCGGGGTATAGAAGCGAATGGCGCTCAGCCGCACCCAATCAAAAGCGAGATTCCCCAAGAGGAGCGCCGCCGCGAAATAGACCGTGAAGGCGCCGAAGGCCGATGCGGGCAGCGCCCAGGCGAGCGCAAGCGCCAAGCCGAGGTTCAAAAGCGCGTTGAGCGCAAAAAGGGCGCCGGACCACATGCGGCGGATTTAGCTCAAGACGCGCTCTAAGGCTTGAAAATCAGGCGCATATCCACTCGGCGCGCTCATGACCGCAAGAGCGTGATCCGTCCTCTTCGGCTCGCGCTTCAGCTCATCCTTGCGGTTTTGGGCGCTGGGCATTGTTCGCTGGCATTGTTCGCGGAGCCGGACAGGTGGCCAAGCTATTCGCCCGTCTCGCCTTCCGCTTCGGGCAGGGGTTCGTCACCTTCGCCCTCATCGCCGACACGCTCGACCGAGACCACGCGCTCTCCCTCCGCGGTGTTGAGGACGATGACGCCTTGCGTGACCCGTCTTGCGACCCTGATCCCCTCGACCGGGCAACGGATCAACTGCCCGCCGTCAGTGACGAGCATGATCTCATCGGCTTGATCCACCGGGAAGGAGGCGACGAGCGGGCCATTACGCTCATTCACCACCATGGCGGTGATGCCTTTGCCGCCGCGCCCGGTGACGCGATATTCATAAGCCGAGGATCGCTTGCCGTAGCCGTTTTCGGAAATGGTGAGGATGACCTCCTCTTCGGCCGACAACTCGGCGTAACGCTCGGATGCGAGCGCCCCCCGGCATCCCCTTCCTCGGCATCAGCGGGACCCTGCTCTTCGGCCGGCTCGCCCGCGACGGCGCGCCGCATGCGCAGATAGGCCGCCCGCTCCTCGGGCGTCGCTTCCACATGGCGCAGGATCGCCATGGAGATCAGGTGATCGCCCTTGCCGAGCGCAATGCCGCGCACGCCCGTGGAATCACGCCCCTTGAAGACCCGCACCTCTCCGACGGGGAAGCGAATGCATTGGCCCTGCGCCGTCGTCAGCAGCACGTCGTCAGCCTCGCTGCAGATGGCGACGCCGAGAATGGAATCCCCGGCGTCGAGCTTCATGGCGATCTTGCCGGAGCGGTTGACCTGGGCGAAGTCGGAAAGCTTGTTGCGCCGCACCCTTCCCGAAGCGGTGGCGAAGAGCACGTCGAGCTTGTCCCAGCTCGCCTCTTCCTCCGGCAGCGGCATGACGGTCGTGATCCCCTCGCCGGCCTCGAGCGGCAGCATGTTCACCAAAGCCTTGCCCCGCGCATTGGGCGCCGCGAGCGGCAGACGCCAAACCTTGAACTTGTAGGCCTGGCCGCGCGAGGAGAAGAGCAGGATCGGCGTGTGGGTCGAAGCGACGAAGATGCGGGAAACGAAATCCTCCTCGCGCGTCGACATGCCCGAACGGCCCTTGCCGCCACGGCGCTGAGCCCGATACGTGACGAGCGGCACGCGCTTCACGTAGCCAGCGTGGCTGAAGGTCACGACCATGTCCTCGCGCTGGATGAGGTCCTCATCATCGACCTCGCCCTCGACATCGAGGATGCGCGTGCGCCGCGGCGTGGCGAAGGCTTCCCTCACCTCGGCGAGCTCCGCCTTGACGATCGACATGATGCGCTCGCGCGAGCGCAGCACGTCGAGGTGATCGGCGATCTCGCCTGAGAGCTTCTTCAGGTCGTCGCCGATCTCATCGCGCCCAAGCGCGGTGAGCCGTTGCAGGCGGAGCTCGAGGATGGCGCGCGCTTGCGCTTCCGACAACCGGTAGCCTCCATCCTCCTTCAAGCGGTGGCGCGGGTCGTCGATCAGCGCCATGAGAGGCGCCATGTCCTTCGCGGGCCAGTCCCGCCCCATCAGGGATTCGCGCGCCGAATTGGGGTCGGGAGCGGTTCGGATGAGGTGGATCACCTCGTCGATATTGGCGACCGCGATGGCAAGGCCGACGAGCACATGGGCGCGCTCGCGCGCCTTGGCGAGCAGGTGCTTGGTGCGCCGGCTGACCACGTCTTCGCGGAACTCGACGAAGGCGCGCAGGAAATCGAGAAGATTGAGCGTCTGCGGCCGCCCGCCGTTCAACGCGACCATGTTGGCGCCGAAGCTCGTCTGCAACGGCGTGAAGCGGTAGAGCTGGTTGAGCACGACATCGGCCATCGCATCGCGCTTCAGCTCAATGACGATGCGCATGCCGCGCCGATCGCTCTCGTCGCGCAGCGCCGATATGCCCTCGATCTTCTTCTCGCGCACCAGCTCGGCGATGCGCTCGATGAGCGTCGTCTTGTTCACCTGATAGGGAATTTCCGAGACGATGATCGCCTCGCGCTCCTTGCGAAGCTCCTCGATCTCGGTCTGCGCCCGCATCACGATCGAGCCGCGGCCGAGATGATAGGCGGCGCGGATGCCGGCCTTGCCGAGAATGATGCCGCCGGTCGGGAAATCGGGCCCCGGCACGATCGCCATCAGATCCTCGATCGAGATCGTGGGATCGTCGATGAAGGCCACGCAAGCGTCGATCACCTCGCCGAGATTATGCGGCGGGATGTTGGTCGCCATGCCGACCGCGATGCCGCCGGCTCCGTTGACAAGGAGATTGGGAAAGCGGGCCGGCAACACGACCGGCTCGCTCTCCTTGCCGTCGTAGTTGGGGCGGAAATCGACCGTGTCCTTGTCGAGATCCTCGAGCAGCGACATCGCCGCGCGCTCGAGCCGCACCTCGGTGTAGCGTTCGGCCGCCGGCGGATCGCCGTCTATCGAACCGAAATTCCCCTGCCCGTCGATGAGCGGCAGGCGCATCGAGAATTCCTGCGCCATGCGCACGAGCGCGTCATAGATCGCGAGATTGCCATGCGGATGGTATTTGCCCATGGTCTCGCCGGTGACGCGGGCGGATTTGTTGTAGGAGCGATCCGGCGTGAAATTGAGCTCGCGCATCGCGTAGAGGATGCGCCGGTGCACCGGTTTCAGCCCATCGCGAACGTCCGGCAAGGCGCGGCTCACGATTACGCTCATGGCGTAATCGAGATAGCTTCGCTTCATCTCGTCGGTAATGGAAACCGGGCGGATATCGCTTTGCCCGGCGTTTGCAGCAGGGCTGTCGTCGTCTTCGGCCAAGATCAAGCCTCGTTGAGACTGAAATAGTCAGCTTAGACCGCGGAAAGGGCCCGAATCGACCGCTGCGGCCTAGAATGGATGTAACCTGATTGGAGGGCGATTCAATGGCTTTGCGCCAGAATTCCGTTATGAATTCGCCGAAAGCGACGACGCGATGATCCGCGATTTCACCGCCTCGGCACTCGCGACCTTGCTCGTCACGCTCGATCCGCCCGGCCTCGCCCCGATATTCCTGGCGCTGACGGAAGGAATGGCGGATGGGGAACGCCGCCAGGTGGCGTTCAGGGCCTGTCTCATCGCCTTTGCGATCTTGACCTTCTTCGCGCTTGGCGGCGGGGAAATCTTGAGGCTTCTCGGGATCGGTTTGCCCGCCTTTCGCATCGCTGGCGGCATGCTGCTGTTCTGGATTGCATTCGAAATGGTGTTTCAGGCCCGCGGTGAGCGCAAGGCCCAGGCGGCGCAGAGCGCGATCACCATCGATCGTATCCGCAATGTCGCGGCCTTCCCGCTCGCCATGCCGTTGCTCGCGGGGCCCGGCGCGATCACGGCCGCGATCCTGCTCGCCGGCCGCGCCGGTTCGGATCCGCGCCTTCTCGCCATCCTCATCGCGCTCGTCGGTGCCGTGCTCGCCTGCTGCGCCCTCGTGTTCCTTCTGGCCCAACGCTTTGCGCGCCTCCTCGGCGTCACGGGAAATATCGTGCTCACGCGGCTGCTCGGCGTCATTCTCGCCGCGCTCGCCGTGCAATTCATCATGGATGGAGCGGTCGCGGCTCTGACCCTATCGCGCCAATCGTGATCGCCGATCCTGCGCCGCCCAAGTCCGCGAATTCAGGCCCTTGCACCGCGGCTGTAGGCTGACGGCTAAGGCCGATAAGCCACCTGCTCTAACCCATTTGATCGAGCTTCTCGATCGAGCACGGTCGCTCAAAAAAGCCGCGTCCCACGAATTCGATCCTCGTCAGAACGGAATGTCGTCGTCGAGCTCGCCCGCATATTTGCCGCCTCCGCCGCCCGCAGGCGCCGGCGCCGGCCGGCGCTCCATTGGCGAAGAGCGCCCGAATTGAGCGGCGCCCGCCTCACCCGCATCCTCGATGCTCGCGCCCGGGCCTCCGCCGCGCGAATCGAGAAGCGTCAGCTCTCCGCGGAAGCGTTGCAAGACGACCTCGGTTGAGCGACGCTTATTGCCTTGCTGATCTTGCCATTCGCGGTTTTGAAGCTGGCCCTCGACATAGATTTTCGAGCCCTTCCGCAAATATTGCTCGGCGATCTTCCCGAGATTCTCGTTGAAGATCACCACGTCATGCCATTCGGTGCGCTCCTTGCGCTCCCCCGACGCCTTGTCGCGCCAACTCTCGGAGGTCGCGATCCGCAAGGAGACGACAGGATCGCCGGAATTGAGACGGCGCACCTCCGGGTCCTTGCCGAGATTTCCGATCAGGATGACCTTGTTGACGCTTCCCGCCATGACGCTCACCTCATTCCCCGAACGCGTTCGCTGCCGCGAAGGGCCGGCCTTCGAGACTTCGCATGGGCCCGACGCAGCTGGCAAGCCGCGAGCCAATTTCCCACCAGTCTTCCACCGCCAAGTGTCTTCCACAGCCAAGTGTTCCACAGCCAAGTCTCCACCGACAAGCGTTCCTCCTTTGACTGCCGACACCGCTGCCCGCAATTCCGGCAATCGCTCTCCCTTCGCCTGGAACGCTTTGTTCCACAAATGTTCCGCCCGCGCAAGGGCCTCGCGGGATCGTGACGACACGGTCGCGATCGCTTCACGGCCGCAATCACTTCACCCCGACTGCCTGCTCCTTGAGCATGCGCGCGGCCAGCGCGTAGCCGCCTTCAGCGCCGTCGACAAAATGCATGTGATCGTTGTGCATCGGGTCGGGCACGATGCAGGTGACGAGCGCCTGCCTTTGCCGGAACGCGCCGAAGCTGAGGACGCCGCCGGTGCGAAGCTCGGCAAGCCGCCCCTCGACACGGTCCGCGGTCGCCTCGCTGCAATCGATCGTCATGCGCAAGCCGTCATCGAACTTGCGAAAATCCGTATTCTGCGTCGTCTGGCGCAGATAGTGGGCGGGATCGAAACTGCCGACCCTCATTCCGGCCTTCAGGATCAGCCAGGACGCCCCGAGGATGAAGCCGAGCTTGAGCTTGCGCCAAGCGAGCGTTTCCCTCCGCCGCGAGGCCCGCGCCTCGAGCTCAAACCCTTGGGACCCCCAGCGCACGGGCGGACCTTCGGCCGGCACCGGATGGCCGTCCCGATCGAGCTGGCGCAGCAGGGAGAGGATGTCCATGACGGCGGCGGCATAGTCGGTCTCGCTTGCCCCTTCGGCGCGTTTGACGATCAGCGACAGCACCACGCCGTTCTTGCTCGTGATGGGCATGTAGCGGCAGGAAAGCCCCGCGAGGTCGGGCCTTTGGCCGGCCGGCGCGGGCTCGATCGCGAAACGACCCTCCTTCATCTGCGCCTCGGCGAAAGCGAGCCCCCCACCCGAAAACATGGCATAGCGCACTTCCGGCGAAGGTTGGAACCAGGCCATGCGCACATCGGCTCCCGCCTTGCGGATGGCCGAGAGCGGGATCAAGGCCGCGCGCAAATCGAGCCCGAGCTCATCGCGCGCGAAAGCCGAGGTGCGCGCCAGCGCGTCGCGGACCTCGGCCGCATGCCGCGAGGACACGGCGAGCGTTGCCCCGTCACCCCCGAACATGAAGGGAAAGCTCTCCTCGGGAACGGCATTCATCACGGCCGTGATCGCGGCGGCGCCAGCCATGTTCACCGCCTTGTAACGCCCTTCCTTGATCGCCTCGGTCGAATTGACGACGTCGGTCATGCCGATGAGGTCATCGGCCGGAAGCGGCTCATAAAGCGTTGGATCGACAACACGTTCGAAACGATCGAAGACGACGGCTGCGGCGTGAGAGCTCTCGGTCATGGTGCTGCGCCGGTTGATCTCCAAGAGCACGGGGCTCGACAAATGATAGACCGATCGGTGGCGCAACGCACCCGCCAAGCTCAGCGCGAAGCTCACCGCCCAAACGCACCGCGTTTTGCAAAGATCGAGGCCCGGCTATCTCGCCGGAGTTTCTCGCCAAACCCTGGCCGCCGACCAAGATCCGGCGGCGCGCAGTCTCCAGGGTGAATCGGAATGCCGTTCGCCCGCGGCGCTGAAGGACAGATCGATGTCACGATCGGCGACATCCACCGTGCCGTCGACGACAATCTGTGACGGCCCCTCGCCGATCCAGCCGTCGTTCACCGTCCAGATGCCGTGCTCCACCGCGCCCGCGAAATTCGCTTCGGAAAATCGACGCGCGCCAAGCGGGGGTGAAGCCGCAGGTGGAGCTTCGGTGCCGAATGGTGGGACAAGCTCCTCGCTGACTTCGGGCAGGGAGACGATGCCCTTGCGCAATTGCACACTAGCCTTGCCGCTCAGCGCATGGGCAAGCGTGTCGAGATTGCCGCCGTGGCCTTCGAGCGAAAGGCTGAAGCTCCCCATGCCCGTCAACGGAGGATGAGGCGAGAAGCTCGACAGAAGCCCTCCGAAATCGATGCTCTCCGAGGAAGCTTGCGCCTTCACGGCCACCCCTGCCGTGTCGGGCGTCGCGACGACGTGCAACTTGGCGCCCACTTCGCCCTCGAGACCTTCGGAAAGCGTCATGTCGAGGCGCCGGTCGGCAAGGATCAAGCCAGCCGCGATCTCGGCGAGCCGGGTGGCGCCGATTCTCACGCGACGCACGGACAAGCGAAGGTCGATGTCCGGCAGCCGCCCGAAGGTCGGAAGCACGATTTGGTCCAGCCGCAGCGCGGGAAGCTCGGCAACCTCAATGAGGGGCGCCGCGATCGTTCCGGACAAGGCGGGCCTTCCATCGCCGGTCATGCGCAGCGACATGCCGCCGGCGAAATGCGAGCGGCCGATCGTGAATTCGGCGTTTTCGAAATCCGCGCCTCGGCTGGTGATGAAGGCTTGGCCGGCGAGATGGAAATCCATGTCGGGCAAAAAGGCCGGCCAGCCCACGCCTCGCAACGGGGTCAGCGCATGCCGCAACGATGGCAGGCTCACCTCCATCGTGCCCGCGGCGACAAGGTCCGGAGCTTTGACGAGCCTCCCGCGGTAACTCAGCCAATCATCGCCGAGCATCGCGTCGACTTTGATCGAGGAGCCTTCACTTCGCGTCACCTCCGACAGGCTTGGGCCGGCGACGAGCAATCGCGCGACCTCGCCATCGATCAAACCCTCGAAATGCCCGAAAAGGTCACCGCCGCGTTGCGGCAAAGCGACCAAGGCGGAGAGACCTTCGACCGCAAGGCCACGATTGCCGGAGAACGAGCGGATGACGAGCCTCGAGTGGTCGAGCCCGATGCGCGTCAGCCGATTGCCGGCAAGGTCCGCGGCAGCGATGGCCTCGAGGAAAGCCGCCCCCGCATCATTCGCCGAGGTGAGGAGCCGCATTCCGCCGGGCGGAGCGACGAGATCGATCTCTGCCCTTTCGAGATCGACATGGTTGACGCTGATGCGTCCGGCGATCAGCGGAAGTGCGCGCAGCTCCGCCCTCGCTTCTGCGGCACGGATTTCCGTGCGGCCGTCCGGGAGCGCGAGCGTGACATCCTGTGCCTCGATCGCCGGGTAGGGGAAGAGTTGAGCGCGGATAGGTCCCCTCACGCGGCAATGCGCGTGAAGCTCGGCGCAAGCGCCCCGCTCGATGAAGGCGGCAAGCGAGGCCTGTGACAACAGGCGGGGCCCGAAGGCACCGAGCACCGCGAGCGCGAGCACGACTGCCCCGGCCAGGAGCTGCCGCCAAGGGAGGGCCTCGAGGCTTTCGCCTCGCGTCGCCTGCCTGCTGTCGCTGAGCGTCGTCATCCAAGGAGCGGCGCTTCGAGGCGCGTCGCCTTTCCCCTCGAGCCTTGCACGCGAGGGCCCTCGTGCATCATCGGTTGCGGCACAACCGCGCCGCCGTCACGCGGCCCTGGCTTGTTCCGCGACTGTGAACGCGGCCTCCGTCTTCGACCGGATTTCGTCGAGCGAGGCGCCGTCGGCACGTTCGATGAGACTTCATGCCGCGCGTGCCGTGCTTGTCGATCGAGAACACGCCAAGATCGGTGATCACGAGATCCACCACGCGCTGGCCAGTGAGCGGCAAGGTGCAACGCCGAAGCAATTTCGGCCCGTCCTTCGCGACATGCTCCATGACGACGACGACCTTCTTGACGCCGGCCACGAGATCCATGGCGCCGCCCATGCCCTTGACCATCTTGCCGGGGATCATCCAATTCGCGAGGTCGCCATTCTCAGCGACCTGCATGGCGCCGAGGATCGACAAGTCGATATGGCCGCCGCGGATCATCGCAAATGAATCCGCGCTCGAGAAATAGCTCGTGATCGGCAGCTCGGTGATGGTTTGCTTGCCGGCGTTGATCAGATCGGGATCCTCTTCACCCTCATAGGGGAAAGGCCCCATGCCCAGCATGCCGTTCTCGCTTTGCAGAACGACGCTCATCCCGGGCGGAATATAGTTCGAGACGAGCGTCGGAATGCCGATGCCAAGATTGACGTAGAAGCCGTCCTGCAGCTCGCGGGCGGCGCGCGCCGCCATCTGTTCCCTGGTCCAGGCCATTTCTCGTCTCCTCGATCAAGCCGTCAGGCAGCCGCCGGACGCGGCCGCGTTGTGCGGTGCTCGACGCGTTTCGCGCCGACCACCGGGACATGCACGATGCGCTTCACGTAAATTCCGGGCGTATGAATCTCGTCGGGATTGAGCACGCCGGCGTCGACGAGATGCTCGACCTCGGCAACCGTGATCCTCGCGGCCGTGGCCATCATCGGATTGAAGTTCCGGGCCGTCTTCCGATACACGAGATTGCCCTCCGTGTCGCCCTTCCAGGCATGCACCAAGGCGAGATCGCCGACGATGCCGCGCTCCATGACATAGGTCTCGCCGTCGAATTCGCGCGTTTCCTTGCCTTCGGCGATCAGGGTGCCGACGCCTGTCTTGGTGAAGAAGGCCGGAATGCCCGCTCCCCCGGCGCGGATGCGCTCGGCGAGCGTGCCTTGAGGATTGAACTCGAGCTCGAGATCTCCCGCCAAATATTGCTGCGCAAAGAGCTTGTTCTCGCCCACATAGGAGGAGATCATCTTCTTGATCTGGCGCGTCTCGAGCAGCAAGCCGAGCCCGATGCCGTCAACGCCGGCATTGTTCGAGACCACGGTCAATCCCTTGACGCCGGAATCGCGCAAGGCGAGCGTCAAGGCTTCGGGAATGCCGGCAAGGCCAAAGCCACCCGAGAGGATCACCATGCCGTCCTTCAAGATGCCGGCGAGCGCCGACTTGGGATCGGCATGAACTTTCTTCATCTCAATGATTCTCTGTTTCGCGAATTCGCGCGATTGATAGCCGAACATGCTGAAAATGGCCAGTTCTTTCGGGGCGAACCGATGCCGCACCGGCAAGCGCCCAGCCCCGTGCGGAACCTCAAACGAGGCTGACGCCGATGAGCCAGGCGTGGCCCCAGATCACGAAAGCGAAATAAGCCGCGATGCCGGCCACCGCCACCGCAAGGTCGGTGCGCCAACGCGGTTCGCCCGGGATCGCGGCCGGGGACTGGACGTCCGGGGGGCGCCTATTCATCGAGATGCGGGCGAGAACGCCCCAAAGCAGGAAGCCGCCGAACATCAAGATGGAGCCGAGATCCCCGCGCACCAGAAGGTGGCTGAGGGACCACAGGATCACCGCGGTGATCATCGGGTGCCTCACCCAGCGCTTGATATGCGAAGGTGGATAAGTGGCCGCAACGAGGACGAAGGCAATCAACATCAGCAGGAAGGTGATGTGGCGCAGAAACGCCGGCGGGTACCAAAGCGCGATCATGCCGGAGGAACGGTAGACGCCGTAGCCGCGAATGATCAGCACCAGCCCAAGAAGCGAGACAAGCGAGTAGAGGCCCTTGTAGGGCCCTTCCCCGATCCTGGCGAGGAGCCGGGCGCGCGCCGGCCGATGCATGGTGAAGGCATGGCCGCCGAGGAAAAGCGCAAGCCCGATGATGAGCGTTGGAAGCCCCATGTCCCGCTTCCCCCTGTCTCTTTCGCCAAATCCGCTTTCGCCAACTCTGCTATTCGACCACGGGCTCGAGGCGCTTTGCCGCGCCCACGCCCGCCTCCCGGTAGACGATGCGCTGGCCAGGCTTCACGATGCCGAGGGCCACATCCCGGTCGGGCAGGATCGCCGTGTAGTGCTCGCGTAGCGCAACGACCACTTGCCTTCCGGTCTCGACCGATTTCATCGCCATGTTCTTGAGCATGCGGTAATTCGCCGCTTCTTTCCAGGCGAGCGGCGAGCCCGGATCGCAATAGGCGATGACCCGCTTGCCCTCGGCCTCGAGGACGAACACGAGCTTCGAGCGCTCGGGCTTGAGCTCATCGGGAAAGCTCGGGTTGGCGAGCCACAGGCAACCGAAGGTCCGGCATTCCTGCGGCCTCCCCTCGTAGATCGCGCAGCCCTGGCTCGGGCGGCAATGCCGGCACCAGACGCCCGCCGGCTTGTCGAGCACGGCGACGCCGAGCACCTTGCAACACAAAGTGCAAGAGCCGCATCGGCGTGACGGGCTTTCTTGCGCTTCCATCGGGCGAGCCTCAAACATGCTTCAAAGGTCGAATTGGGGGCGCTGACCCGATCTCTCTCGGTGACGGCGCCGTCCCATCACAATGGGGTAACTCGTCGTATCAGTTAAAACAACTCGGATGAGTATTTTGAAGCCTTTGCGTTTCGCTAGGGATTGATGTGGGCTTTGCGAGCTCGCCCGTCGGAGATGCGCAATGAGCAAGGTGAAGGAAATGGAGACGGCCGTCGTTCTGGAAGCCTATCAGAACGCCTTGGAACGCCACGGGAGCCATGTGGCGGCCATGGAGGAGGCTGTCCTCGCCCTCGACACCTATCGCGTCGCCGACACGAAGACGCCGGCCATCGGCGAGAACGCGATCCACGCCGACATTCTCTTCGCGCATCGCCTCAGAACGAGAGCCGCCGTCGTGCAATGCATCGCGGATGCCTTCATCGAGCAGGAACTGGGAGTGACCCTCGATGGGCTGGCCTCCCGATTGGACACAACGCCCCGCAAGATCAAAAAAATGATGAGCTTGCGCGGGGCGGGGCGACGCGGCATCGACCAGGTTTCGGATTTGCTCTTCGCGCTCGGAACGGAACTCGATTTCCGAGTGGAGAAACGCCATCGCGACGAAGAGACGCCGGCCTCGGGCGAAGGTCAATGAGGAAGGCCTTTATCTTCTATCTTCTCCGTTTCGATTTGAAATATTGGTAGAGATTATCGAACACGGGAGCGCCTTGCGCGAGGCGGCCCTCATCATCTGAGTTCGCCGCCGCGATTCCCGCGATCAAGCTCGCGATCCCCGTGGCTTCCTCGCGTCCGAACTTCGCGTCCTTCAAGTCGATGTCGTGGACGATCTCGGCGATGGCTTGCAGGGCCGGATCCTCGATGCCGGCGCGTTCAAGCAGAACCTCGAAACTGCAGCGATCGCCTTCGTGGGTGATCTCGCCTTCGAACATGTCGAAGCGCAATTCGCCTTTCTTGGGGCGATAGCCCTTGCCGGCGACGAAGCGGATGACGGCATCCGGATCGATGAAGCGGCGGATCAGCCAGCTGCAAGCGATACGATCGATGTGCACGCCCTTGCGCGTGACCCAAGTCCGCCCTTTGAGCTCCACCCGCCGGAGCGATGGAGCTTGGAGCTCCCTTTTGATCATAGTGTCCTCCGTGAGCCGAGCTTCGAGCTCGGCGATCAGCCCCTCGGCCGCCACGCGGCCGCTCGATTCGAAGAAGTCGATCGCCGCGACTTGAGCGAGCCGCTTGCGCAGCCGGATGACCTGCGCGTGCGCCTCGGCGTTCAGCTCTTGCGCCGGGGTCGCGTCGAGCCTTGCCGAAAGGGTGCGTGCCTCCTTGGCGAGGGAGCCGTAGTCTTCATCGCGCGCCGCATCGAAGAGAGCCCTCGCCTGCGCATCCGAAAGGCCCTCGATGAGTTGCGCCTCGCAGACCATCGCCTCGCCGCCGCCCTCGACGATTTCCTTGAGCAGCCACCCGAAATCCTCCTGCGTCTCTGCGTTCGCCGGCAGCGCGTAGACCGTGCTTTTCACCGCGACCGCGCCAATGTCCTGCAATCGCCGCCAGATCTTCACTCGGAAATAGGCGGGCTTGGCCGGCAGCTGGTGAATGAGGAGCAACCACCTCTGCCCCATTTCTGATTCTGAACGGCTCATGTGTGGATTGTATCTCACATGAAAGTGAAATGAAACACTTGTATCATTTCCATTTATGATGTAGCTCTCACGAGGAAGGCAAGACCCGATGAGCGCCGTGCGCGCCGATCAGGGGTGGGGGCCTTCGCAGGAGGAGCCACGCTCATGAAATGGATCACACGCGAGCGTCCGGTCATCGATCGCATCGCCTGTCCTTGGCTGATCGCGCGCTTCATCGATAAGGAGCCCGAGTTCCTGTTCGTGCCGCCAAGTGAGGTCCAGCGAGTCGCGAAGGAAACCGGGGCGACACCTTACGATATTCCCGATGTCGAGCTGACCCATGTGGGCGATGGCTGCAGCTTCGACAGCTTCATGGCGAAATACGGGCTCGAGCGCGAGCCTGCGCTGGCGGCCATCGCCAAGATCGTGCGCGGGGCCGATACCGACCGCCATGATCTCACACCGCAATCGGCGGGCCTGCTCGCGATCTCGATGGGATTGCGCGACCTTTCATCTGACGACCACAAGGTGCTGGAGCACGGCTTCGTCATCTATGACGCGCTCTACGCCTGGGCTTCGCGGCGGAAGGGCGAGACGCATAGCTGGCCGCCCAAGCATTCGGCGGGCTCAAGATGACCGAAGCCGTGGCGCGGCCGCGCGGCCGGATCAGCGAAGTCGTCTTTTATTTCCTGCGTCTTGGCCTTTTGGGCTTCGGGGGACCCGTGGCGCTCGTCGGCCAGATGGAACGCGAGCTCGTCGACAAGGCCGGCTGGCTCAGCAAGGGTGAGATGCGCGAGGCGATTGCCATATGCCAGTCGCTGCCGGGGCCGCTCGCGATCCAGGTCGGCATCTATATCGCCTATCTGCGCGCCGGCTTCTGGGGCGCGTGGGCCGGAGGCTGGGCTTTCATCCTGCCGAACTTCGTCATCGTCGCGGCACTTGGCGCGCTCTACATCTATCTCGGCGAATTGAAGCCGGTGACCGCGATCTTCTACGGCGTGAGCCCGGCGGTCATCGCGCTCATCTTGCATTCCTGCCACCGGCTGGCGAAGCTCGGCATGGAGGATTGGCTGCAATGGGTGATCGCCGCCGCCTGTCTCGTCGTGACCGTTATCTTGCAGGCCGAAGTGGCGCTGCTCTTCATCGGGGCCGGCATCATCGGCATCCTTTACTACGGCAGCCTCTTCCGGCGCCCGCCGAAGGCCACGGCATTGGGGTTCGCCCCGGCCGCGATGGCGGCAACGGTCCCGATCGCGTCCTCGGCTGACGCGTCCGTCCTCGGCAAGCTTCTTCTGTTCTTCCTCAAGGCGGGATCCCTCACCTTCGGCAGCGGTCTCGTCATCGTGCCCTTCCTCGAGCAAGGTGTGGTGCAACAATATGGCTGGCTCGACCAGCGCCAATTCCTGGTCGCGGTCGCGATCGGCATGATCAGCCCTGGCCCGGTCGTGATCACCGCGACCTTCGTCGGATATCTGGTCGCCGGTTTCTGGGGCTCGCTCGTGTCGACGATCGGCATCTTTCTCCCCTCCTTCATCTTCGTGTTGGTCGCGGCGCCGATCCTCGCGCGCAATCGCGACAACCCGAATGTCCAGGGTTTCGTGAAGGGAGCCTATGGGGCGGCGATCGGCACCATCCTCGGCGCCTGCATCCTGCTTGGCCGCATCGCGATCGGCGACTGGGTCACGGCGCTCATCGGTCTCGTTTCGCTCGGCATGCTCTTCCGTTGGAAAATCAGCAATCCCCTGCTCATTGCCGCGACCGCAGTGATCGGGCTGATCGCCTTCCCGATCCTGCAGCCGGCTTGGGTGTTGGTGAAATAGAAGAAGCAGCCATGCGCTACCCAGGTGATTGTGCGGATGCGTTCATGGGCGCGGTTTGCCGGGCGGAAGCCGGCAAGTTCCCTGCGACCGGCTTCGCGACAAACCGACGGCGCTCGACGGCCCGAGTTGAATTTTTCACCAGGAGAGGAAATCGTGAAGCAACCGAAAACCGTGGCATTCGTCTGCCTGCATGGCTCGGCCAAGAGCCTGATCGCGGCCGAACATTTGAATGGGCTCGCGCGTGCCCGTGGAGCCGCGCTCGCCGCGACGACCTCGGGCCCCGAACCCGATACCGAGGTTCCACCGCATGTGATCGAAGGCTTGCGGGAGCACGCCGTCGATGCGAGCCACCGCGTGCCGGAGAAGGTGAACGCAAAGGCGCTCGCGCAAGCAAGCCACATCGTTTCCTTCGGCTGCGACCTCAAGACCCTCGGTCTCGTCGACGAGCGTCGGGTGGTCGAGCGCTGGGATGATTGCCCGGCGGTGATCGACGGTTTCGAGATCGCTTATGCCTTCATCACCAGACGGGTCGAACAACTCTTTGACCGGCTGACCGCGGGCCAGGAAGCAAACATTCGGGCGGGATGAGGCTTCGGGGATTCGACAAGAGGAAGAGCCGTGGCGAACCGACATAATTGGCCGGCGGTCCTGCTCGCCGCCGCCTCCTACCTTGCAAGCGCCTTGCCTGCCCAAGCGGGTAGCCCGGCCGACCAAGGATACCGGAAGCTCTTGGGCCGCGAGATCCACGCGACCTTCGTCGGCAAGACTTTCTCCGATGGCACGCATTTCTCGAGCCGCTACGAATCAGACGGCAAGATTAACGGCTTCGCCATGGGAAAGAAGGTTTCCAACACATGGAAAATCCTCGACGGCGATCTCTGTATCGCCGAGCGCGTCGGCGAGCTTTGCTATGCGGTTTGGCAGAAGGGTTCGGACGTCGAGCTCGTCGAGAAGGCCTCGGACATCACGATCTATGGATCAGTGACTGGCGGAAGGCCTCCCTCTTTCCCGCAGACATCCCGGCCTGGAAATCCGTGAGCGGCGACGCAGGCAGTCATCACCGGCGCGCTCGTGCGCCCCGCGCGCCATGCGCAACGCGCGCGACGCTCGATAACCGACCGCTCAAGAAGAGCTGAATGATGCATCGTTTCGCTACCCTTGCCTTGCTTGGACTCGCGCTCATGGGTGGCATCCCTGCCGCGACGGCGCAGGAGCCACCACTTCGGCTGTCGGTGAAGATCCCGCTCGGCAAGGTGAGTGGCCGGATTGACCATCTCGCCGTCGACCTTGGCCGCAAGCGCCTGTTCGTCGCCGAGCTCGGCAACGACAGCGTGGGCGTGATCGGTCTCAAGGAGCGCCAGGTCATCCGCCGTATCGATGGGCTCAAGGAGCCGCAAGGCCTCGGCTACGAGCCCTCGACGGATACGCTTTACGTCGCCAATGGCGGCGATGGTTCGGTGCGCCTTTTTCAAGGCACGGAGCTCAAGCCCTCAGGCCAGATCGATCTCGGTGAGGACGCCGACAATATTCGCGTCGACGCCGAGCGTCATCGCGTGCTGGTCGGCTACGGCAACGGCGCCATCGCTACCATCGATCCGCGCACGCGGGCGAAGACCGGCGTCGCGATTCTCGATGGTCACCCTGAAGGATTTCAGACGGATGGCACGCGCATCTTCGCGAATGTGCCGGACGGCAGGCATATCGCGTTGCTGGAAGAGACGCAGCTCGCGGCCCAGGCGCGATGGCGCTTCGGGGAAACCGGTCGAAACTTTCCCATGGCGATCGACGACGAAGAAAGACGCCTCCTCGTCGTGACGCGTGGCCCGGCGGAGCTCTTGAGCTTCAACCTTGGCGACGGCGCGCTATTGTCGAGAACCGATAGCTGCGAGGACGCCGACGACGCCTTCGTCGACACCAAGCGGCACCGCATTTATGTGAGCTGCGGCGAAGGATTTCTCGACATTTTCGAACGGCGAAAAGGATATGAGCGGATCGCACGCATTCCGACGCCGCGCGGCGCGCGTACATCCTTCTTCAGCCCGTCATTCGACCGGCTATTCCTCGCCGTGAGGGCGACATTCGCGGAACCGGCGGCAATCTGGGTCTACGAGCCGGCGCCGTGATGCCCGCCCCTCGAAGTTCATGGGCGCGCGCCACCCCGACTAAACGCCCGACGCCATCGTCGACACGAAGGCCGTCGTGGGCGCCAGCAAGGCGAAGGGCTCCAGCAGCGAAAACAGCGTCTCGTTGGAACGACCGCCATCTTCACCGCGCGGCTCTCGTCCTTGCACGGCGTCCGTCACGATCGTCGCCGGAATGCCGATCGCGCTCGCGCCGATGGCCGTGCCGAGCAGCACGTCATGAAGGCCGGAGCCCGCAAGCGTGACGGAGGCGGTGCCGAAATCGGCGAGCACCTCGCGAAATTGCGGATCGGTCCAAGGGCTAGGTTCGGCGAGATCGAAGACGAGGTCGCCGGCTTCCGAGAAGCTCTGCTTCTTGTGGCGCCCCGTCACCGTTCCATCAGCCGCCGTGCGCCGCAGGAAAGCGATCGGCCATTGCATGCGATGCCAGCATCCGATCAGCATCGCGCATTTGCACATGACGAAGCACGACATGTCGTCATCGAGCGAGACCAGCAAGGCGCTGCGCGGAAATAGTTGCTTCAGCGATGGATTGAGGTTCATGTTCCCACCGCCGACCTGAGCTTGCGCGCGATATTGTCTTGTGCCTCGCGAGCCTTTCTTTCGGTCGAGCTTTCGAGAATGCCCGGACGATCCCAATCGCCCTCCGGACGCACGATCACATAGGGCCCACTCTCGAGGCCAATGGCGCCGGGAAGCGCCTCGTATTCGGCCATCATCTCGGAATAACGGTAGTCGGAAAAGACAAAGTCGCGACCCGGCGCGAGGGGCTTCGCGCCGAAATGCGCCCAAAATTTTTCCAGCCCCTCGCGCGCATGGCCGTAGATGCGGCGGAAGCCCTTGCGCCGCACGTGCTCGACGGCGGTGCGCACGACATCGAAGGACACGCGCGTGCGGCGAAACTCCTTGCGAACCGCGAGCCGTTCGAGCTTAACGAAATCCGCAAAATAGCGGGCCCGCAAGCAGCACGCCGGCTCACCGCCTACAAAGCCGATGAAATGCGTCGCGCAATGATCGTTGCCGTCGAATTCCTCCGCATAGGGGCAGGCTTGCTCGGCGAGAAACACCGCGGCGCGGATCGCGTAAACCATTAGAAGATCGTCGGCGCCGCGCGCGATCTTGACCTGCATTCGGCGCGCGCGCACAGCGCCATTCGCGCCGGGCTCGCCCGCGCGAAGCTTGGTGGCCACGGCCTCCGAAAGCCCCGCCAACTGCCGATGAACGGGCGAGGCAAAAGGCGTGGGCGCGCGACGGTGATAGACGAAGAGATCGCTTGGCCCCCCGGCTACCGGCTCAAACCCCGTCCGCTCCATGAATTTCCAGCCTTTGACGGTGCCGGGGCGCGCATACATGTCCACCTCGGCCAAGCCCGGCCGGCGGATGAATTGCATGATATTGCCCATGGCGGCGACGCGCTGGCCGGGCAAATACATCGCCCAGGCGTAAAGGCCGCGCGGTTCCTCGCCCGGCGCCGCAAGATGAGCAAGGTCGGGATCGGCAACCGAGAAGGCGCCTTCGAGAAGCCGCTCAAGACCCGTTTCGTTGAGGTAGAGGAAAGCGAATCCCCCGGCCAACCTCTTGTCGTCGAGCACGGCGAGGATAGTCTCGGGGTTGAAGGAAAACACCCGGCGGATCGCCGGCTCGATGACCTTCATGGCCGGGATTTCAGGCGCCGCCGCATCGATCAGCAGCCCAAGTTCGGATAGGGTCGCGGGCCGCACGGTGAAGCGGCGGCTGGGTGCGATGAGGTCCAACGGTCGATGCTTCAAAATCGGACCGTCCATCAGGCCCCCTCCGAAACTTATAACATATGATTTGATTAATTTCGCATTGATCCGTTAGCATAAGCGAAAGGGGGTCCGTCGAATGCAACCAAAATTGACACAGGGTGCTTCAGATTTGGAGCTTGGGCGACAGGCTTTCATGCCGGACCTTTCCTGGGATGATCTGCGGGTTTTCCTTTCCTGCACGGCCCAGGGAAGCTTGCGACGGGCCTCGGAGACGCTCGGCGTCTCGGCGAGCACGATCGCGCGAGCCCTCGACCGGCTCGAGAGGACGGTGGGCTATCGCCTCTTTGCCCGCGATAAGGAGGGGTTGAGGCTCACCGATGACGGACGCTTCATGCTCGATGAAGTGCGCGCGATGGAACGCGCCACGCTGAGCATCGCGCGGCGCAGCAGCGTGGGGCAGGACCCTTTACGGGGAATCGTCAGGGTCGCGATCACCGAAGGCCTCGGCACCTATTGGGTGCTGCCCAAGCTCTTGCCCTTCACCCAGGCCCATCGCCTCATGACGATGGAGCTGCGCTGCACGATGGATTCGACCGATGTCGCGCGGCTCGAGGCCGACATCTCGATTCAATTTCACAAGCCGACCGATCCCGATCTCTTTGCGGCGCGCCTCGGCTACCTGCACACTTATCCTTTCGCCTCGCAGGAATATGCCCGTCGAAACGGCGTTCCCCAATCCTTGGAGGAGGCCCGGCAGCATCGCTTCGTGCAGCAGGTTTCGCCGCTTCTCCCGGAAGGCGCTTACGAGCGCTTGCTCGGCGTCGACAGCCTCGACGGCATGGTTGCGCTGCGCACCAACACGAGCTCGGCCGTGCTCTATGCCATCGAGCGCGACGCCGGGATCGGCTGGCTTCCTTCTTACGCCCTGGTGTTCGGCGGCCGCTTCGTCCCGGTGGACATCGGCATCATCCACTCGCTCGAGATTTGGATGACCTATCACCCCTATATTCGCAATTCAGAGCGCCATATGGTGGTCGTCGACTGGCTGCGAAGACTATTCGATGCGCGGCGCTTTCCTTGTTTTCGTGAAGAGTTCATCCATCCGCTGGGCCTCGTTCCAATGATGGCGGATGTCGCCGAGACGCACGGCGGACGAGGCTTTCTCGCCGCAGACCCCACCGGCCAAAGCAGTGGCACGCCGCATCTTGGCCCCGGCCCATTGCCGGCTTCGGCGCATGCTCAAAGAGCCATGTTCGGTAGCAGCGGCGGTGAAGGGTGATTTGCTTCGTTCGGCGGCTTCGAATCAGGACGGGGCGGGCACGGCGATATTTGCCTTCGTTTCCGCCGGACACTATCTCGAAAGAGGCATGTCGCGGCGCCCACGAGTTGAAGATCAGGGGGAGACGACATTCGCGTTTCGCATTCGGTCGGCGATGCCTCTCAAAGCCTGTCCGAATTCGCTGCTGCGCCGGGACGCGAAGACCTTGGCGACGGCAACGACATCACTCGCATCATCTTGTTTTCTTGCACGATTGCCGAAACGCAATCTGCTTTTGGCCGACACCTCTGAAATCACCGAGACGACCGCCCGCGCATCGGCGCGGCAACGAGGGGCGACGCTAGCCGCAATATTAAAAAATTAGAGAGCTTGAGCGAGCCCCCCCGAAGACCTTCGCTTCTCTTCGAAACCCTACCCACAAGTGAGTATCACCCGTAACACTTCTAGCAGGTGGTAGTAATGCATTTTATCACCTCGCAAACGCCCCGCCCCGATATAGCGTTGTCGTGTTGCCTCGGTCACGACTTAAGGGGAACCTGAAAGCGGCCGAACTCCCCTCTTCATCCAACGCTGGCGCTTGCGAATCCGGGCCGTTCAGAACGCATACTGCGAACTGACTTGGACGACGAAGATAGAATGCTCGATTCCGCAAGTAAAGCGGTCAGGAGAACGACATGAAAGTGGTCATTCAGTGTGGCGGCAAGGGTACCCGCCTTCGGCCCTACACGATGGTGCTGCCAAAGCCACTTATGCCCGTCGGCTCCAAGCCGGTTCTCGAGCTGTTGCTCAAATGGCTTCGCAGGAACGGCACGCGTGATGTCTACATCACGACCGGATATCTGGGCGCCTTGATCAAGGCCGTTTGCGGCGATGGCAGCCAATGGGATTTGCAGATCAATTACACCGAGGAGCAAGAACCGCTCGGCACGATCGGTCCCTTGAGCTTGTTGCGTGATCGTTTGGACAGCACATTTCTCGTCATCAATGGCGACGTCTTGACCGACCTCAACTTCAATGCTTTCACGACCTATCATCGCCAGCGCGGCAGCGCCTTGACGATCGCCACCGCGACGCGAACCATCAAAATGGATTACGGCGTGATCGAAGGCCAGAACGGCCGCGTCACCCAATTCAGGGAAAAGCCCATTCTCTCCCAGATGGTCAGCATGGGGGTCTATTGCATGGACCCGCAAGTGCTCGACTACATCCCCTCGGGCGTGCCCTTCGGCTTCGACGACCTCATGCTCTGTGTGATGGATCGCGGGATGCCCGTCCACACCTTCGAGCACAATGGGCTGTGGCTGGACGTCGGGCGGGTTCAGGACTTCCAGCAGGCGCAAGAGCTCAACTGGGACGATCAACCACCCGCGTTCCAGATCGTGGCCGCGGCCTAGGGAATCGGGCGGCATCGCTCGTCGAGGCCGGACCACTCGAAACGACGAGACGGCGGCTTGCCGGTCCCCGAGGGCCGCCCATCCGATACGCTCAGCGTTGCCTTTCGTCTTCAAGGAGAGATACCGATGTTGATGGTCGCGGAGCCCATACTGGGAGAAGAGGAGAAGGCGGCCCTCTCCGAGGTCATCGACAGCGGCTGGATCACCATGGGGGATCGCGTTCGTGCGTTCGAATGCGCCTTCGCCGAGCAGCACGAAGCCTCAGATTGCGTCGCCGTGAATTCCTGCACCGCCGCGCTCCACCTGATCCTCGAAGGTCTGGGTGTGGGGCGTGGCGATGAGGTCCTCGTGCCCTCGCTTTCATTCGTCGCCACCGCCAACAGCGTGCTTTATGCCGGCGCCACGCCGGTATTCGTCGACATTGAAGGCCTCAACCTGCCCGTGATGTCGCTTGCGGACGCGGCCGCCAAATGCACGGCGCGCACGAAGGCCGTGATCCTCATGCACTACGCGGGCTACACGGTCGATCGTGCCGCCTGGCGAGATTTCGCGACTTCGCGAGGCCTCCTGCTCGTCGAGGATGCCGCCCATGCGGCCGGGGCCGAGCAGGCCGGCAGCTTCGGAGACGCCGCCGCGTTCAGCTTCTACGGAAACAAGAACATGACGACGGCCGAGGGCGGGGTGGTCCTCGCCGCCAACGAGGACGTGCTCGACAAGATTCGCCAAATGCGCGGGCACGGCATGACGAGCGGCACCTTCCAACGGCGCTCCAGCCGGATATCGACCTACGACGTCACCATGCTCGGCTACAACTATCGGATGGACGAGTTTCGCGCCGCGATCGGCATCTTGCAGCTCAAGCACTTGAGCGAATGGAACGCCAAGCGTCGCAAGCTCACGCAATCCTACATGCGCTCGCTCAGCAACAAATGCCCGGATCTGCACTTGCCCTTCGCGGCCTGGCATCGGGCCTCGAATCATCTCGCATCGCATCACATCATGCCGGTCGTTTTGCCCGAGAAGGCCGATCGGCAGCGGGTCGTCGATGAGTTGCGGGACGCGGAAATTCAGACGACCATTCACTACCCGCCGATCCACGAGACCTCCTTCTACCGGCAGAATTTTCCCTGCGCGCCATTGCCGCTCACCGAAGAGTTCGCGCGCCGTGAGCTCACCTTGCCGCTGCATCCGCGAATGGAGGAGCACCACGTCGAGAAAGTGACAGCCGCGCTGGCCAAGGCACTCGATCGCGCCGTGTTGGCGGAAGCCCTGCCATGACGCTCATGCAGCTCACGGCAGCGTCGGAGCGCGGCACGCCGCGGACCCCCGATATCGTCAGACGTATTTTGGACGTGACGGTCGCGCTCGTCGCCCTGATCGTGTTCAGCCCGCTCATGCTGGCCATCATCCTGGCGATTTGGATGGGCGGCAGCCGGCCGATTTTCTTTTCGCAGCTTCGACTTGGCTTCAGGGGGCGCCATTTCCGGATCTACAAGTTCCAGAAATTTCACAACCGATGCGGCGTATCTTCCGGATTGGTGACGGTGGACAACGATCCACGCTTCACCCGCCTCGGCCGCTTCCTCGGCAAGACCAAGCTCGACGAATTGCCCCAGCTTTGGAACATCCTCAAGGGTGATATGTCGATCGTGGGGCCGCGCCCGGAGAGCCTGGAGCTCGCGCATTGCTTCAGTGGAATTTACCTGCGGGTTCTGCAATACAGGCCGGGCCTGTTTGGACCAAATCAGGTGTTGTTTCGGAACGAAAGCTCAATGTTTCCGGACAATTATGACCCAGAGAAATTCTACTGCGAATACCTCTTTCCGTTGAAAGCAAATATCGATCTCGCCTACTTCCCGCGTCGCACGTTGGTGTCGGATTTCGGGTGGATCATTCGCGGCTTGCTCGCCGTGATCGGCTGGCACTTGCTGCCGAACGAGGATCTGCAGCGGACGCTGAACGAAAGCCGCGGCGGCTGGAATTGGCAACAAGCGGTTTCCCAGCCTTCACTGGCAAACGAAGAAGTCATGCAACCGGGGGAATGAAGCGTGGAGTATAAAGGCCTTAGGGTTCTTGTCACGGGCGCCGACGGCTTCATCGGTTCGCATCTGACCGAGAAGCTCGTGCAGCGCGACGCCAAGGTGACGGCGCTTTGCTTGTACAATTCCTTCGACCATCATGGATGGCTCGACGATTTGCCCGCCGAAATCCGCGGCAAGCTGACGCTCGTGCGCGGCGATATTCGCGACTCGGCCTTCGTGCGCCGGCTCGCCGAGGGACAGCAGATCATTTTTCACCTCGCCGCGCTCATTGCCATCCCGTATTCCTACGCGGCGGCGCAAAGCTACGCCGAAACCAATGTGCTCGGCACGCTGAATGTGCTCGAGGCGGCACGCGAGCATGGCGCGTTGCGCGTGGTGCACACCTCGACGAGCGAGGTCTATGGCACGGCGCTCACCATGCCGATCAACGAAAGCCATCCGCTTCAGGGCCAATCACCCTATTCGGCCTCAAAGATCGGCGCCGACATGATGGCGGAAGCCTTCGCGCGATCCTTCGAGCTTCCCGTCGCGATCTTGAGGCCCTTCAACACCTTCGGCCCGCGCCAGAGCGAGCGCGCCATCATTCCGACGATCATTCGCCAGGCGCTCGATCCCTCCTGCAACGCCATCCAGACCGGCGACACCTCACCCTTGCGTGATTTCACCTTCGTCGAGGATACGGCGGAGGCCTTCCTGGCGCTCGGCACCGCTGCGAATATCCAATACGGCAGGCCCTACAACGCGGGAAGCGGCAAGGCAGTCAGCGTCAAGGACATCATCGACCTTGTCCTCGAGGCCACCCAATGCCAGCGCCCGGTCGTGCAGGATCCGAAACGGATGCGGCCCGCCGGATCCGAGGTTCGCGCTCTTCTCGCCGACAGCCGGCGCCTCAACGAGGACACGGGCTGGCGCCCCCGAATCGATCTGCGTGAAGGATTGGAACGGACCGTCGCATGGTGGCGCGAGCGGTTGGCCATGGGACTGGTACGTCGCGAAACCGGGTTCATGACATGATGGATATGCAAACCGCGGCGGAACGGGTCGTGCCGAGCGCCGCGGCGAGCCTGCCCGCCCAAGAGCTTTGTTCCTGCGGCAGTGGCCTGCGGGCACGGCGGTGTTGCGATCTCGATCCGAATTATGTGGCACCGCCCAATGCGAGGGAAGCGTTGGAGCGGCTCGTCAGAAAAGCTTCGAAAGCCCTCGCCAACGGCAATATCGCGTCGGCCGAGAAGCATGCGCTAGAGGCCTTGGACAAAGCCCCTCGCCTCCCCGGAGCGCTCGCGATCCTTTATCAAGTGCGGCGGCGCACCAGCGGGGATCAAGCGGCTTTTGCTTTGCTGCAGCGCCTCGTCGCGCTCGAGCCGAACAATATCGACGCCACCCAGGAATTGGCGATGCTCCTTTTCCAGAAGGGCGATCTGCCGGCCGCCGAGCATCAGGCGCGAAACGCCATCAGGCTCGCTCCCACTCATCCGCGCTCGCACAATTTGATGGGGATGATCCTCACCGAAGCGCAGCGTCCCCACATCGGCGAGTACCATTATCGCCGCGTGCTCGAGCTCTCTGGCGACGCTGATCCGATCCTGCTCGCCAACCTTGCCTGGAATCTCAAATGCCAAGGCAGGATCGCAGAGGCGCGCGAACTCTACACCAAGTCCACGCAAGCCGCGCCGGACATATTCCAGACGCTCTTCGGCTGGGGACAGCTCGAGGAAGCGGACGGTAACTTCGCCGCCGCGAGGGACAAGCTCGATCGCGCCGCCGCGATCCGTCCCGACGATCCGGGCGTGAAGGTCGCGCGCGCGACGCTTCTGGCGCGCGAGGGCCAGCATGCCGACGCGCTTGCGGAGCTCGAAAGCGACACGGCAGTGGGCAAGTGCGGCGACATCGCGGACGCACGCCTCGACTCCAACATGCTTTTGGAGAAAGGGCGGATTCTCGACAAGCTCGCGCGTTATGATGAGGCCTTCGCCTGCTTCGACGCCGCGAAGCGTCGGGCACGCGAGATCGCGGGCAAACGCTATCTTGAGACTGAAGCCCGGGACATGGCCGACCGGCTGCGGCAATTTTTCGTCGGCGAACGGCTTCGCCTGATGCCGCCTTGCCCGCCGCGCGAGGATCGCGCTCAACCGATCTTCATCCTTGGCTTCCCGCGTTCCGGAACCACGCTGATGGAACAGGCGCTCTCGAGCCACCCCAGGATCTCGGCCGGCGACGAGCTTCCCTTCATCAACGAGTGCTGCGATTCGATCGGCCGCTGGTTCGGCAGTCCCCTATCCTATCCGGAGGCCCTGGCCGAGCTGTGGATGGGGGACAATCGGCGTGGGCTCGAGGAGCTGCGTGACATCTACCTGCGCAAGGTGGAGCTGAGAGGAATCGTCCGGCCAGGCAGCGCCCATTTCACCGACAAGATGCCGCTCAATGAAATGCATCTTGGCCTCATCGCCTGCGTCTTCCCCCGCGCACCTCTCATTCACTTGTTGCGTCACCCGCTCGACGTCATTCTCTCCGTTTACTCGCACCATCTGACGCACGGATATTTCTGCGCCTACGAGCTCGAGACGATCGCGCGCCACTATGTTCTCGTCATGGACCTCGTGCATCACTATCGCGCGCAGATGGCGCTGCGTTATCTGCCCGTGCGCTACGAGGACATGGTGGACGATGTCGCGGGGAACTTGCGCCGCATTCTCGATTTCGTCGGAGAACCCTTCGATGAACGGTGCGTCAACTTCCAGGAAAATCGTCGGGTGCCGCATACGCCAAGCTATGCGCAGGTGACCGAGAAAGTGTACGACCGATCCCGGTTCCGCTACCGGCATTATCTGAAGCATCTGGAACCAGTCGTTCCCATACTCAAGCCAGTCATGGATCGCCTCGGCTACCACGTGTAACGGCGCGCCGGGCGAGGATTGCTGGCCTGAAAGCAGGAGAGGGCGATGTCGCGGACTATCAGCAGCAGCACGACCGGTCCGGTTGTGCTCGGCACGGCCGACAACCCGCTTTATGTCACGAGCAGCGGGACCGTGACCTCGACGGGTGCCGGTGCCGACGGCATCGACGGCGCAAGCGGCACCACCTGGACGATCAGCAACGCCGGCAATATTTCCTCGTCCGCGGGTGATGGCGTGGCTCTGCGCGGCGGCGGCAAACTGACGAACAATGCGGGCGGCTCGATCTCGAGCCAAGGCACCATCGGGTCGGGGCCAGGTGTCGGTGCCGCCGTTTACATCACGGGCGGCGCGGGCACGGTCACGAATCAGGCCTCGATCACGGGCGGCGCTTATGGAATCGCCTTGGGGAAGGGCGGCCTCGTCACCAACGCGAGCTCGATCACGGGCGGCGAGGACGGCGTCATCATTCAAGGTGCCGTCGGCACGATCATCAATTCGAGCACCATCACGGCGACGGTCGACGACGGCGTGGCTCTGTTTGCCGGCGGTAACATCTCCAATTCGTCGGGAGCGACCATCTCGAGCGCCGGCTCCGTGGGGGCTGGGGTGTTCGTCACCGGTGCCGCCGGGACCATCACCAACTCCGGCAGCATTGCTTCAGTCTTCCACGGCGTGCTGCTGTCGGGTGGGGGCAGCCTTTCCAATACCCAATCCGGATCGATCACGGGACAGAACACCGGCGTCTTCACGCAGAACCAAAGCGCGACCGTGGTGAATGCCGGCAATATTTCCGGCACAGGGCCGCAGGGCACCGGCGTCTATCTCGAGAACAACGGCAACGTCACCAACACCTCGACCGGCACCATCACGGGCCAAAAATTCGGGGCTTTCATCGAGGGCGGTTTTGGCACGCTTGCCAATTACGGCAGTATTTCCGGAGCGACATATGACGGTGTGATCCTCGGCCTCGGCGGGGTGGTGACCAATGCGGCAGGGGCAAACATCACGGGCTTGAGCACCGGCATCTACGTCAAATACCGGGCAGCGGGCACGATCACGAACAGCGGGGGCGTCAACGCCTCGGGAAAGGGCGGCGCCGGTGTCGACCTTGCCGATGGCGGCGTCCTCACGGACAATTCGACCGGCACGATCACGGGCAATTGGTTCGGCGTCTTCGTCACGGGGGCGGCCGGGAGCATCACCAACAAAGGCAGCATCGCCGGCGCAACCTATGACGGCGTCGTTCTTGTGAAAGGCGGCAGTGTCACGAACATCTCGGGCGCGGCCATCACTGGCGGCAGCAACGGCATCTACGTCGGGTCGGGCGCCTCGGGGTCGATCACCAATAGCGGCATTGTCACTGCAACGGGTTCGAGCGGCGCGGGTATTGATCTTGGCGGCGGCGGCAGCATCACGAACAATTCGGGCGGCTCCATTTCGGGCGGCGGTTTCGGCGTGTTTTCAAGCGGCGCCTTGGGCATAGTGGCAAATAGCGGCAGCATTTCCGGCTCGCATGGCGTCGGTCTCGAAGCCGGCGGCAGCCTGACCAACAATGCTTCCGCCTCGATCACGGGCCAGACCGCCGGCGTCGCCTCGCAAGGGGCGGCCGTGACGGTCATGAATGCCGGCCTGATCACCGCGACGAGCGGGGCGGGCGCTGACATCGAGGGCGGGGGAAGCATCACCAACCAGGCGGGCGCCACGCTTTCGGGCAGCTCGTTCGGCGTCTTCATCACCGGGGGCGCAAGCACGGTGACGAACGCGGGCACGATCTCGGGTGGCTCTTACGCGATCGATTTCGCGGGCAGCGGCACCAACCGGCTCATCGTGGACCCGGGTGCGGTGTTCACGGGCAAGATCGCGGTTGGCGGCAGCACGAACACGCTCGAGCTTGCGAGCGGAACCGGCGCGATCAGCGGCATCGGCACCGGCTCCTTCAACAATTTCCAGACACTTGCGGCTGACGCCGGCGGCGTTTGGACGCTCAGCGGCGCCGACACGGCGCCGAGCATCGTCGACAACGGCACCTTGAGCATCACGGGCTCGCTTGATGCGACGACCGCGCTCGATCCCTCGAGCACCGGGCTCTTCCAGCTTCAGACGGGCAGCACGCTCGAGTTGGCGGCCGCGACCGGTGCCGGCTCGAGGATCAGTTTCCTGGGCAGCAGCACATTGATCGTCGACAATGCCGCGTCCTTCGGCGCCAACGTCGGCACCTCGTCTTACACGGGGACGCAGCTTCAGAATTTCGGCAGTGGCGACAAGATCGACCTGAAGAGCTTCTCCTCGGCAGGGGCGACGTTCAGCTACAACGCATCGACCGGCGTGCTGCAGGTCTCGAATGGCAGCCAGACCGCGGATCTCGCCTTCCAGGCTTCGACGCTTGGCGGCTCGAGCTTCCAGGCGGCCAGCGATGGTGCGAGCGGCACTTTCGTCACGACCACCGGCACGCCTGCGCCCATGGTGAGCTCGATCACGACCTCGGGGCCAGGTATCACCAACGGCAATGGCGATCTCGACGCCAGCAAGACGGTGACGCTGACGGTCAACTTCAGCGAGGCGGTGAAGGTGACGGGCTCACCGTTGCTTGCTCTCAACGACGGAGGAAGCGCGAGCTACGCCAGCAACTCCGGCACGGGCGCCTTGACCTTCACCTACACGGTGGCGGCCGGCCAGAACACCGCCGACCTCATCGTATCATCGCTCAATCTCAATGGCGGAACCATCGAGGACGCCACTTCGAACAACGCCAATGTCTCAGGCGCCACCAATTACAACCCGGCCGGCATCTTGCAAATCGACACGACGCCGCCGACGATCGCCATCAACACGATCGCGAGCAACAATGTCGTCACGAAGAGCAACGCCGCCTCGGGCTTTGCGATCGGCGGCACCACGGTCGGAGCCGAGAATGGCCAGAGCGTAACGGTCGCCATTCTCAACAGCGCGCAAGCGGTGGTGGATCGCTACACCACCACCGACCAGAACAATGCCTGGTCGGTGAATGTGACCTCGGCGCAAGCCACCGCGCTTGCCGACGGTAGCTACACGGTCACCGCCAATGTGTCGGACCTCGCGGGCAACCCGGCCCCGCAAGCGAGCAAGGCGCTGACCGTGGACGAAGAGAAAACCGCGGAACCGCCCCTCCTGACAATCGCGAACAGTGCGTTGACCGTGACCGCCGGCGGCTCCGTGGGGCTTGGCATCACCGCGACCCCCGCCGATTCCGACGACACGGTCTCGGTGAAGATCAGCGGCCTGCCGAGCTATGAGACGATCACGGCGCCGGCGGGAGACACGGTCTCGCGGCAATTCAATGTCTTGACCCTCTCCTACACCTACACGATCACCGAGAGCGCTTCCGCGGCGGGGACACCGCTCACCGGCCTCACCTTGACGTCACATTATACGGGGTCGGGTCATCCGGTCGCGAATTTGACCGTGAGCGCGAGCAACACCACCTCCGGCGAGACGGCGACCTCCGCCTCCAAGGCCTTGCAGGTCACCGATCCTCCGGCGACGACCTCCACGACGTCGCCGACCTCGCCCGGTTCCTTGTCGAACTCCTGGCCCGATCCAGCTTGCCGCCCTGTTCGATCAATTCATCGCCGCGGGCTTCCACTCGCGAGGGGATGGCACCGCTCCCATCGTCGCGTCTTCGCTGATGACGGGGACCGGCGAGGAATTCGGTTCCCTGTCCAAGCCTCATCATTGAGCCCGAGGAATGCGCGCCTCGATGCCCAAGCTCTCAAGGGGGACGCCCGCCTCGGGTGAGGCGGCGCGCCGCTTGCGGCTTGAGCCGAGAGCATCGCCATGAATAGCGACAGGGATCCGGGCCTCAGCGCGCTCGTCATGCTGCTGCAGCTTCACGGCGTCGCCGCCGACGCCGGCCAAATATCGCACCGCTTCGGCTCGGTGAGCCTCGGCGTGACGGAAATGCTCCGCTGCGCCAAGGAACTCGGGCTCAAGGCGCGCGCCTTCAAGACCAAATGGCACCGGCTTGCGCGCACCCCGCTCCCCGCCATCGCGGCGCTCGCGGACGGCGGCTTCCTCATTCTCGGCAAGGTGAGCGACGACCAAGTCCTGGTTCAGCGCACCTCGATGCCGCGCCCAGAAGTGCTGTCGCGCGCCGAATTCGAGGCGCTGTGGAACGGCGGCATCGTCTTGATGGCCCGCCGCGCCTCGCTTTCGGATCTTTCACGGCGTTTCGACATCACGTGGTTCCTGGGCGCGGTTCACAAATACCGAAGACTTCTCGGCGAGGTGCTCGCAGCCTCGCTGTTCCTGCAGCTCTTCGCGCTCCTGAGTCCCTTGTTCTTCCAGGTGGTCATCGACAAGGTGCTGGTGCACCGGGGCTTGAGCACGCTCGAGGTTCTGGTCGTCGGGCTTGTGGCCATCGCCATCTTCGAGGCGATTCTCGGGACGCTGCGCACCTATCTCTTCGCGCACACCACGAACCGCATCGACGTCGAGCTCGGCGCACGACTGTTTCGCCATTTGCTGTCGCTGCCGCTCAGCTATTTTCAGGCGCGCCGGGTCGGCGATTCCGTCGCGCGGGTCCGCGAGCTCGAAAACATCCGCAATTTCCTGACGAGCTCGGCGCTGACGCTCGTCATCGATCTTCTCTTCACGATCGTTTTCCTCGGCGTAATGCTCGCCTACTCGCCTTGGCTGACCCTGATCGTCATCGGCGCATTCCCTTTCTATATCGGGATTTCGGCGGGCGCGACGCCGCTCTTTCGCAGGAGGCTCGACGAGAAATTCCGGCGCGGCGCGGAAAACCAGGCCTTCCTCGTCGAGAGCATCACCGGCGTCGAGACGTTGAAGGCGCTCGCCGTCGAGCCACAGATGCATCGCCGCTGGGAAGAGCAGCTCGCCGCCTATGTGGCCGCGAGCTTCCGCGTGCTGAGCCTCGGCAACATCGCGAGCCAGTCCATTCAGCTGGTCAGCAAGATCGTCACGGCCGTCGTCCTCTTCTTCGGCGCGAAGCTCGTGATCGAGGGCCAGCTCACGGTCGGAGAGCTCGTCGCATTCAACATGCTCGCGAGCCGCGTGAGCGCGCCCGTGCTGCGCCTGGCGCAGATGTGGCAGGATTTTCACCAGGCGCGCATCTCCGTCGATCGACTCGGCGATATTCTCAACGCCCGCCCGGAGCCGGCGATGTCGTCGGGCCGCGTCGCCCTTCCGCCGATCCGCGGCGACGTCACTTTCGAGCATGTGGGCTTTCGCTACCGTATCGACGGGCCCGAGATCTTGCGCGACGTAAGCTTCGAGATGAAGGCCGGTCAGGTCGTCGGACTCGTCGGCTCGTCAGGCTCCGGCAAGAGCACCATCGCCAAGCTCATGCAGCGCCTCTACGTGCCCGAGACGGGACGTGTTCTCGTCGATGGCGTCGACCTGGCGATGATCGACCCCGCCTGGCTGCGCCGGCAGATCGGCGTCGTGCTGCAGGAAGATGTGCTCTTCAACCGCTCGGTTCGCGACAACATCGCGCTTGCCGATCCAGCGATGTCGATCGAAAACGTCATCAAGGCGGCGGAGCTCGCCGGCGCGCATGATTTCATCCTGGAGCTGCAGGAAGGCTATGACACGATCATCGGCGAGCGCGGCAGCAATCTCTCGGGCGGCCAGCGCCAGCGCATCGCCATCGCACGCGCGCTCGTCACCGACCCGCGCATCCTGATCTTCGACGAGGCGACAAGCGCGCTCGACTACGACAGCGAAAGGATCATCCAGGACAACATGCGGCGGATGGCCGAGCGGCGCACGGTCTTCATCATCGCCCACCGTCTCTCGATGGTGCGGCGCGCCGATCGGATCATCGCGATCGATCGCGGGCGCATCGTGGAGGACGGCACGCACGACGACCTCATTCGCTCGAACGGCCGCTATGCCAACCTGCACTTCCTGCAAGCGGGGATCAATGACAACCGCTAGAAACATCATCAAGTTTCCGGAACGGCCGGCGCGAAGGCGCGACTATGAGACGGCCTTCCTTCCGGCCGCCCTCGAGGTGGTCGAGACACCGCCCTCCCCGCTCGGGCGCGCCATCCTCGCGACGATCATCGCTTTCTTCTGCATCGCGCTCGCCTGGGCCTCGATCGGCACGGTCGATATCGTGGCGAGCGCGCCAGGCCGCATCATTCCCAATGATCGCACCAAGCTGATCCAACCCTTCGAGACCGGAGTGGTGCGTTCAATTCACGTGCGCGACGGCGACACGGTGAAAGCAGGCGATGTCTTGATTGAGCTTGATCCCACGATCAACGCCGCGGAGGTCGAGCATGTGAAAAGCGACCTCACCGCCGCGCGGCTCGACGTCGCGCGATTGAAAGCCGCGGCCGCGGGCAACGCCAACCCGCTCAACGATTTCGTGCCCCCGCCGGATGCCTCCCCGCCCCTGGTCGAGACTTATCGGCGCTTTCTTCTTACCCAGACGAACGAGCACAATGCGAAGCTTGCCGAGATCGATCGCGGCCTTGCGCAGAAAGAGGCCGAAGCCGAGACGGTCTCCGCCACGATGGCCAAGCTGCAAGCGATCATTCCGCCGCTCCAGGAGCGGACCAACATGCGCAAGAACCTCTTCGACCGCGATCTCGGATCGAAGATCGCCTATCTCAACGAATTGCAAGATCTCATCGGCCAGCAAAACGAGCTCCTCGTGCAAAAGAGCCGGCGCCATGAAATCGATGCCGCCGTATCGGTGCTGAAGGAGACGCGCGCCAAAACCGACGCCGAATATCAGCGGGCCTTGTTCGACGACCTCGCCAAGGCGGAGCAAAAGGTCGCGGGGCTCTCCCAGGACACGATCAAGGCGGAGCGCAAGGCGGGCCTGCAGCTCCTCACGGCGCCGGTGGACGGCGTGGTGCAGCAGCTCGCCGTGCATACGGTCGGCGGCGTGGTCACCCCCGCCCAGGCGCTCGCGGTCGTCGTGCCGCTCGATGCCAATCTCGAGATCGAAGCCATGGTGTCGAACCGCGATATCGGTTTCGTCTCGCCGGGCCAGGAGGCCGAGATCAAGGTGGATACCTTCAATTTCACCCGCTACGGACTGCTCCATGGCCATGTTCTGAGCGTGTCACGAGATGCCGTGAGCGTCGAGAAGAATGCCGAGAACTCGCGTGACAAGGAGCCGACGCAAAGCACGTCTGAGGAGACCAAGCAGGCCGGTCCAGCCTATGCGGCGCGCGTCGCGCTTGATCGCACGCAGATGCAGGTCGAGGGCAGGACCGCGCAACTCGAGTCTGGAATGTCGGTCACCGTCGAGATCAAGACGGGCTCGCGGCGGATCATCAGCTATCTGATTTCACCGCTCCTGCGCTACAAGCAGGAGGTTCTGCGCGAAAGATGAGGCGACAAACCCCCACGCCGTCGCGGCAAGTGACCCTCCATGGCGAGCCCGCGCCTCTTCTTGAAAGCGGGTCGGAGACGGCGTCTCCCAAGCGCGAAGGACCCCCTTCGCAGCTTCCCACGTCGAGCCTGCCGCACCCCCCTTTCACCTGGGTAACCACGCAGGCGCTGAGCCGGCCGCCGCAAGCCCGTGATCGTGACGAGCGCCAGCTCGCGGAGGCGGCGAGCAGCACTGAGGCGCCGATGAAGCCGGAGCTTTCCGCAACGACCGCCATGAGCATGCCGCCTTCCCCCGCGTCGCAGCCCGCTACCCCCGCGATGCCGCGCGTGCCGGTGCCGCTCGATGAGCTTTTGAAAATCGCCAATGAGTTCATCGAAGGGAACCGGCTGGCGGAAGCTGAAAAACTGCTCGACCACATCATTTCGGCTGTCCCCAATTCGCCGCTCGCGCTCCATCAAAAAGGGGTCGTGCTCTTTCGGGCCGGCCATCATCGAGCCGCGGCCGAATTGGTCGAGCGCGCCATCGAGCTGTCGCCGGAAGCAACCAATTTCAGGCGCAGCCTTTGCCCCATCTATGAGCGTCTCGGTCGCTATGACGAAGCCGTGCGGATCGGCGACGAGGCGCTCGCGGCCGACGGCGACGATCTCCAGACCCTCCACAATCTTGCCGTCGTGCATTATCGGCGCCTCGAGCTCGATGAAAGCATTGCCTGCGCGAGACGCGCGCTGTCGCTCGATCCCGGCGCCGCTGGCCCTCACTTCCAATTGGCCGAGGCCCTCTTGTTGCGCGGCGAATTCGCGCAAGGCTGGGAAGAATATGAATGGCGTTTCAAGATCGCGGGCGCCCCGCCTCTTATGCCGCCGACCGAGCGGCCGCAATGGGATGGCAGCGCGCTGCCCGAGGCCAAATTGCTTCTCATCGCCGACCAGGGATTCGGCGATTCGATCCAATTCTGCCGCTATATCCCCAAGGTGATCGAGCGTTGCCCGCACGTCGTCGTCGTGGCCGACCCGCTGCTTCACCCCTTGATCTCGCAGGTTCATCCTGGCGTCGATCTCTTGGATCGTTGGGAAGCCTGTCCGCAATTTGCCGCCTACTCCGCGTTGTCGAGCCTGCCGCGCGTCTTCGGCACAAGGCTCGAGACGATTGTGCGCGAAGTCGCCTATCTCCACGCCGACGCGCGCCGAACCGCAGCTTGGCGGGCGCGGCTCGATGATCTCGTGCCTCCAGGTTTTCGCCGCATCGGAATCGCCTGGGCTGGCCGTCCGACGCATAACAATGATCTCAACCGTTCGATGCGACTTCTCGAATTCGCCCCGATCGCGGCGCTCGATGGCATTGCACTCCTCTCCTTGCAGAAGGGGGAGGCGCAGAAAGCGATCGCCGAGTATTACGGGCGCGCGCCCTTGTTCAATCTCGGGGCGGAAGTCGGCGATTTCCTCGACACGATGAGCATCATCGATTTGCTCGACGTCGTCGTCACCGTCGATACCGCGATCGCCCATCTTGCAGCCGCCATGGGCAAACCGGCCTTCATTCTCTTGCCCTTGGCGCCCGATTGGCGCTGGCTGCTCGAGCGCACCGACAGCCCATGGTACCCGAGCGCGAGATTATTCCGGCAACGATCCGCCGGCGACTGGAGTGGCGTCATGCGGGAAGTCGCGCAGGCTTTAGCGGGGCCTTGCTCATCGCGATGAAGCTCAAAGGGCGAACGCGCTCTTTTTTCGCCTGACCGGCTCCAGCGTCGGCTGACTGCAGGCTCCCACCGCCTCGACGGTTCATTTCTCGTCCTGTATTCAGTCGGGCGAAGCTTTCCCATGGCCATTTCTTGACGGCAGCGGCCGGGCGGCCACGACCATGGCTGAACGAGCGGAGGTGAGGATGGCGGTGCGTGCCGAAGCAGAGCTTTTCGAGGAAGAGATTGCCGAGCACCTCGCGCTCGTCGAGGCGACGCGCGACGCGACGGGCACGGCCTTTCTCCGGATGCTCGATGCCTGGGTGAGCTGCATCGCGGGCGGCGGCAAGATCCTCTTCTTCGGCAATGGCGGGAGCGCCGCCGACGCGCAGCATTTGGCCGGCGAGCTCGTCGTGCGTTATCGGCAGGATCGCCCGGCGATTGCCGCGATCGCCCTGAGCGCCAATTCGAGCATCCTCACCGCCGGCGGGAATGACCTCGGCTTTGAGCGCATTTTTTCGCGACAGATCGAAGCTCTCGGCCGGCCAGGCGACATCGCCTTCGCAATATCCACTTCGGGTCGAAGCCCAAACATTCTTAACGCTCTCGAGACGGCGCGGGCGCGGGGGCTCATCGCCGCTGGCATGACCGGCGGCCGCGAGAGCCCGATGGCGAAGTTCGCCGACCCGCTGATCGCGGTGCCCTCAGGGACGACCGCGCGCATCCAGGAGATGCACGGCCTCATCGGGCATATATTATGCCTTTCGCTTGAGCGGGCGCTAAAAATGGATCAAATCACGCCCCCAGCGGCAGCAGGAGGGCATTAGCGCCTTGTCGGCAGAGCACGCGATCTTATCCGCCTTTGGGAGCCTGCGCGTCGTCGTGTTCGGTGACGTCATGCTCGACCGCTTCGTCTTCGGCGATGTCCAGCGAGTTTCGCCGGAGGCGCCGATCCCGATTTTCCGGTTTCGGCGCGACGACCACGCCCTCGGCGGGGCTGGGAACGTCGCGCGCAACGTCGCGCGCATGGGCGGGCATGCAACGCTGGTCAGCGTCATTGGCGACGACGCGACCGGGGCGGCGCTCCTCGCCGCGGCGTCCCGCGAAGCCGGTCTCACCGCGTCGTTTGCCGTCGATGCCAGCCGGCGAACCACGCTCAAGACCCGATTCGTCGCGCAAGGCCAGCAGCTTCTTCGCGTCGACGAGGAAATCTCCGATCCTGTCGCGCCCGCCCTCTCGCAAGATTTGCGGCAAAGGATCGAGGCCGCGATCGAAAAGGCGAATGCGCTCATTCTCAGCGATTATGCAAAAGGGGTCCTGACGGAAGCATCGATCGCGGCGGCGCTGAGCACGGCGCGGCTTTCCGGCGCGATCGTCATCGTCGACCCGAAGGGGCGCGATCTTCGCCGTTATGCCGGAGCGACGGCGATCACGCCCAACGCGCTCGAAGCTTCTCAAGCAACCGGCATCGATTGCGAAAACGACGAGGGAGCGGCGCGTGCGAGCCACGCCATCGCCGCGGTGACCGGATGTTCAGCGGTCGTGATCACGCGAGGCGCGCGAGGGATGACCGTGCTGGGCGATGCCCAGGGGACCGGCTTTATCGTCCATCTGCCGACCGAAGTCCGTCAAGTCTACGACGTGTCGGGCGCGGGAGATACGGTCGTCGCCGCACTGGCGCTTGCGCTCTCGGCCGGCGCCCCCGTCGAGAAGGCCGCGCAAATCGCCAATCTCGCGGCGGGTGTCGCCGTCGGCAAGATCGGCACGGCCGCCGTCGAGGCCACAGAACTGCGGCGCGCCATCAACGCCTCGGCAATTCTCGCCCATGATGAGAAGATCGTGGACCTTGAAACCGCCGCGGGCATCGCGCGTTCCTGGCGCATTCAGCACCAGCGAGTGGTCCTGACAAATGGCTGTTTCGACCTTTTGCACCCCGGCCATACCGTCCTCCTGCAAAAGGCCAAGGCCATGGGTGACAAGCTCATCGTCGCCATGAATTCCGACGAGTCCATCAAGCGGCTCAAGGGCCCCGGCCGGCCGGTCCAGAACGAGGCGGCGCGCGCCGTGGTCATGGCCGCGATCGCGCCTGTCGATCTCGTGGTGATCTTTCCCGAGGACACGCCGCTGCGCGCCATTGAAGCAATACGCCCGGACGTGCTGGTGAAGGGCGCCGACTACGCGATCGAGGACGTCGTCGGCCGTGATATCGTCGAAACTTATGGTGGCCGGGTGGCGCTCGTGCCGCTCGAGAAGGGATACTCGACATCGCACGCAATCCGCAAAGCGGCGGCGGCCTCGAGTTGAGGGGGGATGGCGATCGCCCTCGGCGCGAGCGGCAGCGAGAACATTAACCGCAATGAGAGTTCCCGTTTTTGCAGATCGCACGCGAAGCGATAAAGCTCCTTGAAAGCGATGACCGTGGCCCTCCAAAGTGAAGTAGCTCGTGATGTTGCAAAAACCCGCGACGGCATGACGGAAAAATCGGGGTCGCCAGGCGAGCGGCGAGACCTTCTGCGTTTCCTCACTTGCGGATCCGTCGACGACGGCAAATCGACCCTCATCGGGCGATTGCTCTTCGAGCAGAAGCTGGTGCTCGATGATCAGATGGCGGCGCTCACGCGCGACAGCCGCAAATACCGGCGGGACGAGGAGATCGATTATTCCTTGCTCGTCGACGGGCTGGAGGCGGAGCGCGAGCAAGGCATCACCATCGATGTCGCCTATCGCTATTTTGCGACGCAAAAACGCTCCTTCATGGTGGCGGACACGCCTGGCCATGAGCAATACACGCGCAATATGGTGACCGGCGCCTCGAACGCCGACCTCGCCGTTCTTCTGGTCGACGCGCGCAAAGGCTTGACCGTGCAGACCTGCCGCCACGCCCATATCGTGTCTCTTCTCGGCATCCGCCACGTCGTGCTCGCGGTGAACAAGATCGACCTTGTCGATTTCGACGAGAACGTCTTCGGACGCATTGGCGACGCCTTTCGCGCGCTCGCCAAGCCCTTGGGATTCAAGTCGCTCACGGCCATCCCGATTTCGGCGCGCCTTGGCGACAATGTCTCGGCGCGCAGCGAGCGGACACCTTGGTACGAAGGCCCGTCGCTCCTTGAATTTCTCGAAACTGTCGAGGTGAATGATGCGACCTCGGCTTCGGCTTTTCGCATGCCGGTGCAGATGGTCAGCCGTCCACACGCGAATTTTCGCGGCTATTGCGGCATGATCGCTTCGGGCCGTCTGCGCAAGGGCGATGAAATCACCGTGGCTCCGTCGCTTCGATCGAGCCGCGTCGAGCGAATCTTGCTCGGTGGCGACGAGCTCGACGAGGCGCTCCAGGGCGATGCCGTCACCTTGACGCTCAGCGATGAGATCGACATCTCACGAGGCGATGTGCTGAGCTCCCCGCTCGACCCGCCCGAAATCGGCTCGCAATTCACCGCGCATCTCATCTGGATGGGCGAAGAGCATCTTCTCCCCGGTCGCGCCTATCTGCTCAAGCTCGCGACGAGAAGCGTCGGCGCCTCGATCACCGAGATCAAGCACCGCATCGATGTCGAGACGCTCGGCCACACGGCGGCGCGCACCTTGGAGATGAACGAGATCGGCCTTTGCAATATCGCGGTTTCGCATCCGATCGTCTTCGATCTCTATGGGGAGAACCGCACGATGGGGGCTTTCATCCTGATCGATCGCACAAGCAATGCGACAGTGGCCGCCGGCATGATCCTGCACGGGCTCAACCGTTCGGACACGGTGCGGCCCCAAGCGCTGAGCGTGAGCAAGGCCGATCGCATTCGTCTCAAGGGACATTCTCCCGCGCTCGTCTGGTTCACCGGGCTTTCCGGGGCGGGCAAATCGACGATCGCCAACGCGCTCGAAGCACGCTTGAACACCATGGGCGTGCACACCTTGCTCCTCGACGGCGACAATGTGCGAGGTCGGCTGAACAAGGATCTCGGCTTCACCGATGTCGATCGCGTCGAGAACATTCGCCGCGTCGGAGAGGTCGCGAGATTGATGCTCGAAGGCGGTCTCGTCGTGCTTTGCGCCTTCATCTCGCCATTCGCCGCCGAGAGGCGCCTGGTGCGCGAGATGGTCGGGGAAGGCGAATTCCTCGAAGTGTTTGTCGACGCGCCGCTCGAGCTTTGCATCGCGCGCGATCCCAAGGGGCTCTATCGTCGCGCGCTCGCCGGAGAGATCCGGAATTTTACCGGCATCGACCAGCTTTACGAGCCGCCCTCGGCTCCTGAATTGGTGCTGCGCAGCCAGAGCGGCACCGCGGGCGAACTTGCCGAGCGCGTGGTCGGCGAGCTCAGGCGCCGCGGCATCATCGGCGCTTGAGAGCAACGCCGATTTCAGGAGCACCGGCCCATGACGCTTGACCGACATTTGCGAGAGCTCGAGGCCGAGACGATCTTCATCTTGCGCGAAGCCGCGGCCGAATTCCGCAATCCGGTGATGCTCTACTCGATCGGCAAGGATTCGAGCGTGCTTTTGCACTTGGCGCTCAAGGCGTTCGCGCCCGGCAAGCCGCCCTTTCCGCTGCTTCATGTCGACACGAAGTGGAAGTTCCGAGAGATGATCGCCTTTCGCGACGCGACGGCGAGACGGCTTGGCCTGAAGCTCCTCGTTCACGTGAACGCCTCCGGCGTCGAACGCGGCATTTCGCCGATCGCCTCCGGTTCGAGCCTGCACACCCATGTGATGAAGACCGAGGCGCTGCGCCAGGCGCTCGATGAAGGAAAGTTCGACGCGGCGATCGGCGGCGCCCGGCGCGACGAGGAGAGGAGTCGCGCCAAGGAGCGCATCTTCTCTTATCGCACGGCGAACCACGGCTGGGATCCTCGCGGCCAACGCCCCGAGCTTTGGCGTCTCTTCAACACGCGGGTCAATCCGGGAGAAACGATGCGGGTCTTCCCGCTTTCCAATTGGACCGAGCTCGATGTGTGGCGCTACATCCGGGCCGAGAACATCGAGGTGGTCTCACTCTACTTCGCAAAGCACCGCCCCATCGTCGAGCGCGCAGGCATGCTGATCATGGTGGACGACGAGAGATTGCCGTTGCTGGCCAACGAGCAAACGAGGCTGGAGCTCGTGCGCTTTCGCACGCTCGGCTGTTATCCACTCACCGGCGCCATTCGCTCGAGCGCGACGACGCTCGACGAGGTGATCGCGGAGACGCAGCGCTCGACGCTTTCCGAGCGGCAAGGCCGCGCCATCGATCACGACGACCAAAGCTCGATGGAGCGCAAGAAACGTGAAGGCTATTTCTGAGATCGTGGGTCAAGACCCGCAAACCCACGCTTGCGGCAAGAGCGCAGGGCGGGGTTTTTACGGTGAAGCCTTTTCCCCGTTCTTGCCGAGGCGCGTCACCGACCCGTCGGCCTGATCGAAACGCAAGGCGATCTCGACCACATCGCCCGGCTGAAGCTCAAAATCCTCATTCGCCGAGGTTCTCCCCCAACCCTTCTCGCTCTTGCGCATGACCGTGATCTGCGGACTGCCGGACGCAGCGCGAGTAAGCTGCGATCGCACTTGCGCCGAGTATTCGAGCTTCTCGCGCACGCCCTCGAGCTTCGCGCGTGTTTGCGCGAGCTTCACATTCGCATCCTGCAATTCCTGAAGAAGCTTGATCTTACGCTGATCATCGAGCCGCTGAAGCTGCCTTGCGAAATCATCCTGCTGCTTGCGCACCTGCATCAACTGCGCCGTGATCTGCAGCTTGCGCGTAGATGACAAGAGCACGGCGCGGCGCGCATCCGTAACGCGCGTGCTCGTCAAGGTTCCCCTGCTGTAGAGATCGCTCGCCCTTTTCAGCTCGTCGGCGTCGGCCTCCGTGCCTTGCTCCTCCTTGCTCTCTTGCTCGGAAAGCACGCCGATCTCGGCGGCGGTCTGGTCGACGCTGCGCTGCAGATACGCCTTCTCGCGCTCATAATCAGCAAGACGCACCTTCAGCTCTTCGCTCTCCAATCTCACGATCTCAGCGATCGTGGAACGCGCGAGCGGCAAATCGGCGACCGCGCTCTGATCGAGATTCTGGTTGCCGCCGAGCTCGGCCCGCAAGCGCGCCACTTGCATCTCGGCCTTGGCGACCTCCGCCCAAAGCGAATCATATTCGCTGCGCAGATCCGCCACTTCGAGATACGGGTTGTTGATGGTCGCGTGCAAGACGTCAAAGCCGCCGGACAGGGCAACGGCCTGGCGCACCGTCATCTGCGGACGGTAGGGGTGCTCTCCGGGCTTCGACACGTCGCCATTCACATAGATCGGCCGGTATTCGACAACCGTCGCGATTACGTCATTGGGTTCGATGATGATCGCGTCCTCGCGACCATCGGGCATCCTGACCCGGAAGACTCGCGTCGCGAGAGTCGCCTGGATCTTCGCCTGCACCTCCAAGGGCGACAAACCCGCCGCCGTGATGGTGCCGAGCGCGGGAAACGAGATGGTGCCGTCGAGCTGCACCGGAACGCGGTGCTGCAGCTCAGGCACTCTGGCCACCGATATTTCGAGGACGTCGCCGACATCGAGCTTATAGGCGGCGTGGCCCGGAAGAACCGAGAGAAAAAACGCGGCTGCCGGCATGATACATTTGGCGCGCAGGAGCTTGGCGAGGGCGAACTTCCAATTGAATAACATGATGATCCTGCAAGGCTCGCTTGACACGTGAGGGCTTTCAGTCGCTCGGGCGTCTTCATCTCGAACGTCCTGCGCGGATGTTCTTCTCGAAATCATTTCCTGCCGTTGCCGATCATACCTTGGACTAGCGCACGATTGCGGCTTTCCTCGGCTCCTCCTCGGGCCAAGCGACGTGCGCCACGTAATCGGCCACCGGGCCCCCCGCCTTCCCCCAATTGCTGGACCATATCACCTGTGAACCGTCCGGCGAGGGAGACGCGTGAGCCTCGCTCCAATAATCATTCTTGATGTCCCGGGTCTGGACAATTCGCCTGATCTCGCCCGAGCCGTCGATCCTCAGCGCGACGACCTCCTGGTAGAACGGGCTCCAGCCCGGATTCTTGCGGAGCTCGGCTTCGGTGCCGGTATAGGTCACGAATACCCAACCGGGGCGACCGATATTGCGAAGCGAGGCGTGCTGGCCTTCGCCGAAGGGAGCAAGATCGGTGACCACGCCGTCCCTCAGCCGACGCTTAATGATATGGTATTTGTCCGGATCGTCTTTGCTGATCCCTACATAGACGTCCTCCCCATCGGCATCGATAACCATGTCTCCATGGCCTGGCCGGTGGTTCTCGGCCCAATACTGAAGCTCCGCCCCGTCCACGGTGAACACATAGGCCTGATTGGTCTCGTCCGGCATTACTTGCCAGCAAAAAACATATCGCCCGGAGGGGGAAATGCCGCAATATCCATTCTCGCCCACCAGTTTTGAGAGATCGATGTCGGGATGCTTAGTCCTCGTCGAAATGTCGTAAGCGAAGGCGACAAGCGCACCTTCGCGATTTCGGGCACGGACAACCAAGCGGTCACCGTCCTCGGAAGGATTTCCCTTATAGGGTCCGAATTGAAGCTCTTTATAGTCGTTGGAAACGAAGACTTCTTTTTTCTCGTCGCTGACCGGCGCCCACAGGTAGATTTCATTGCCGCTGACGCAGATCATCTGCTTCGGATCGGTCGGATGCCACTCGCATTCGTTCGGTATGTTCCGGTGGAAGAGCGGCTTGTAGCTGTGCCCGTCGAGAAAGCAGAGACCGGAACAGCCGTTCGCGATCACCAGCAAGGTCTGATCCGCGTTCCAGGCTTGCGAACTGGAGTAGCGATGCGTGCAAAAGGCTTGCCCGCACACAAGGCCAGGCGCCAATTGACGCCCCGGATCGGTGACGCGCGTGAAGGGTGTGCCGAAAGCGGGATCGGTCGCGGCCTCGAGATACTTGGGTTCGGGGAGAGGCGGGGCCATGAGGACACGGGCCGAAGCCAGCCTCTCTTCGGCGGAACTGCGGTAACCGACCGCAACGCCGGCAAGCACCGTTGCCAGCGATAGGATAAATCCGGCCATCGAAAGGCCGAAACGCCGCCGCGGCGTACTCATTACACGTTCACCCGACTTCATTCTCGGCCAGCCGAAAAATTCACGAGGGCTCACGCATGCGAGGCGAGAGCCTATCCGATCCCGATCGCTCAGCGAGCCGTCCACCCCGCTCTCGCGGCGGCGCGCGGGCGATGCACATGGCTCGCCCCATTCGCTCCCGCGGGCTGGCGCATTTGGCCCCCGGCAATCGCTTCCCCGCCGATCATCTCCGAAGCGGCCGGCATCGAGCCTCGATATAATGAAGGCTCGGCCGCTCTGGTCACCGCTAGCGCTGCGTCCGTGCTCATTCCGCCGATGAACGAATTGTTGTTCATGGCCCAAATGGCGGCTTGCGTGCGGTTGCTCACCCTGATCTTGCGCAGAATTGCCTTCACATGGACCTTCACCGTGGCTTCGGCGATGTCGTTCTTGCGAGCGATAGCCTTGTTCGAATCGCCCTCGATCAGGCAGCGCAAGATGCATTTTTCCCGAACCGACAGCCGCGGCGCGTATTTGCTGTCTGCTTCCGCGGATGCGGCGTGACTCGGCTCCGCGCCATTGGCGGCCAGAGGCGCGGCTATCTCGGGAAAGGTCTGAACCTCGGTGTAGTGGTGCAGGATATAGGAGAGCACCTCGAAGGGAAGAATTGTCTCGCCGAGGATGACGAGTTCGAGCGACTTGATGAACGTATCGCAGCTCGGCTTCAGGAAATAGGCGTCGGCGCCTGCGCGAAATGCCGCGACGATATTGCTGTCGCTCAGCTGATCATGATTGGCGACGAGCGCCACGCGCGCCGTCGGAAATTGCCCTTTGAACAGCCGAATATCTTTGATCGTAGCGGCTTGGTCGGTGCCCACATCGATGATCAGCAAGATCGGTTGATCTTGCGGCAGCGAGCCCGGAGCAACATCCTGCACGTGGGAAGTCGCAGACGCGATGCGGAATTCCGCCGCGCTTAGAATCCGTGCGAGACCCTCGCGAAACAACGCGCACGACCCCACCAGGACCGTTGCGAATGAACATCGGTCCATACTCGCCTCCCCTGCTTAACCTCTGAAGGAAAATTGGCAGTTCGGAACTCCGAAAGCACGGAGATCTGAACAGTCCCCAACCGAACTACCTAGCCTACACCTGTCGAACGTCTACACGGCAAGTATCATTTGTTTTCTCGCCGCGTTTATTCTTCGCATTAAATTTCCAATCCTTTTCATGCCTCCGTAAGACTTGAGGCATGCGGATTTGGGCAGCGCGATTGACGAATTTGCTCTTATCCGGGGCTTTTGTCAAATAATATCACATTCGCGTGATATATGGCTGGATTCACAAAATATGCTCACTTGCGAGGCGCAGCGGCAGAGGATCGTCCCGCGTCTTTGACAATGTTTGCGGCAAGTAAGGGTTCCTGGCGGCAATATGGCCCGTCTCCCGCAAAATCTGAGGCTTTTGAGGCTTCGTGCCATCAGCGCGGCAATATTTTTTTATCTCTGCCGTAGCGCTAGCTCCTTCTGAGTAATCCTGAATATGGGACCCGTCTTCGAGCCGTACTCAGTGGTAGTGCTTATTAGCCATCCACCGATTAGGATGGTTATTTGACGCAGAAATGAAAAGACGAGAATCTTCTTGAGCGCAAGGCGAAGAGAACACGCCGGCGCCAATCATTAAAGAACTTCGCCTCACTTATAGAGCAGTGTTCAGGAGAGTATCATGGCCGAATGGGCCTGGATCATCCGTCATGGTTGCTTGGCTTCGACCCTGGCAACGATCGCCCTCGCCGACGGCGAGCCGCGGGCGACGGCGAGGCGGCTCCCTTGACCGCTCATGTGCTCTGCATCGGCGGAGAAGACCATGGCCTCCGCATTCCCTTCTTGCTCGCGCTTCGCCGGAGAGGCTTTCGCGTGTCCGCGGCGGGGAGCGGGGAGGCCGCGCCTTTCTCCCAGGCCGGCCTCCCCTATTTTCCGTTCCGTTTCGACCGATTCGTGAATCCGTTTGCCGATTGCACAGCGCTCGGATCGTTGTCGAAGCTTTTTGCCGAGCTGCGACCCGATCTGGTCCAGAGCTTCGACACCAAGCCCAATCTTCTCGTGCCTCTTGCGGCGAGAAGGGCGCGTGCCATGCGTGTCGTGCGCACCATCAACGGGCTCGGCTGGATCTATTCGTCACGTTCGGTCAAGGCTTTGGCGTTGTCGCCGGTCTACCGCAACCTCCATCGGCTCGCCGCGCGCTCGACGGCGGCGACGCTGTTCCAGAACCGCGAGGACATGGCATTCTTCGAGCGGCATCGGTTGCTCGGGAAGGGCACGCGACGGCTAATCCCCGGCTCGGGCATCGATGTTGATAAATTCGAGCGAGCCAGGCTTGCAGGCCCCTCACGGGCGGAGCTGCGCCAGGCGCTTGGGCTCGGCGACGGCGAGGTCGTGATCACCGTGACGCGCCTGACCCGGCAGAAGGGCATTGCGACGCTGCTCGAGGCGGCAGCCTTGGTCCACGAGGCTCGGCCGGGCGTGCGATTTCTCCTCGTTGGCCCGCGGCAGAGCGAAGGGCCGTTGGCGATCTCACAGGCCGAGATCGACCGCCACGCGCGCCTATGTGACGGCGCTTGGCCCTCGCTCCGACATACCCTCGCTTCTGCAAATGTCCGATGTTTTCGCTTTCCCGACCGAATATCGCGAAGGCGTGCCGCGCGCCCTTCTCGAGGCCGCGCTTGCCGGCTTGCCGATCGTGGCGACGAGGATGCCCGGTTGCTCCGACGTCGTGGAGGAAGGCACAAGCGGCTTTCTAGTTCCGCCGCGCTCGCCTCGCCTTCTGGCGCGAAGGATCATCGATCTTTTGCGCGAGCGTGAGGCGGCGGCCAACATGAGCGCACGCGCCGCGCAATGGGTGAGGCAAGAGTTCGGTCTCGATCTCACGGTCGAGCGTTATGCCGAAGTTTATGAGGATCTTCTGACCTCACCCACCCAAATCGGCTTGGCCGAGCGCGACGGCTCCAAGCTCGCTTCCCTTCAACGGGCGGCGGCGCAGCTCGGCACCGACCGAGAGAGCGATGGATGCCGGATCATGGGGACGCAATGATGCCGACCCGGCAGCAGAGCTTGAAGATCGAAGGCACGGCGATGGCGCTGGACGCGCTCCTGGCGCTTGGGCTCGTGCTGTCGACGACTTCACAGCTCAGGCTCGCCGGCGGGATCGGCCCGGGCGAAATTTGCCTCGCGCTCTGGGTGGTCGTGATGGTCGCCCGCGAAGCCGTACGTTTTGGGCCGCCGCTCACGCCCGCCCTCTCGCGGCTCTTGGTTTTCTGGAGCATCTTCGCCGCCGCCCAATGCATCGGCACCTTGGCCGGGTTCGCGATCGGCGATCGTCACGATTCCTCGCTCTTTCTTCATGACGCCCTTGCCTATCCCTTCCTCGGCGCGTTGAGCGTCCTGACCGTGGTCGAACCTGGCGCCCGGGCGCGATTGGAGCGAACCGCGTGGCTCGTCGCGATCCTCGGCGCCGCGACGCTTGCGCTTCAGCTCGCCAACGCGGCTGGCCTCATCCATTTCCTCGGCACCGACCCCTGGTATTGGGACCGGATGCGGGGCTGGTCGGAGAACCCGAACCAGCTCGCCCTCTTCTGCGCGGCGCATGCGCTTTTGTCGCTCTATCTCGGCGAATCGACGCCGGGGATCGCGGCCAGAAGCTGCGCCCTCGCCTGCGGGGCCTTGTCGGTCATCGCCGGACGGCTCTCGAAGAGCGACACCTTCAGCCTCGTCCTCGTGAGCGCCATCCCTGTCTTCCTCGCGTTCAAATTCCGCGCCTGGCTGCTTTCGTTCGGACCGCTGCTCACCTTGCGTTCCGCCACAGCCTGGATCGCCTTCGTCGGCTTTCCGATCTTTCTGCTTTCGGCCGCTCCGCTCGGCTATTCGCTCGCGACGCAAGCGGAAGGTTTCGCCAAGGAGCTGTCGAAGGACAACGGCAAGGACACCGCGAATGAGGCAAACCTTCGCCTGAACTCGTGGGGCAGCGCCATATCGCGAGGGCTTGAATCGGGAATGCTCGGCCTTGGGCCCGGGCCGCATCTTCAGATACCCGCAATTATCGTCGCTGCCCGAGTCAATGAGACCGAGCCCAAGAACCTCGAGCATCCAGAGGTCAATGCCGCCCCGAATTTCGAGGCGCATAACACGATTCTCGACCTGTTCACTCAGGGCGGCTTGCTTGCGGTGATGAGCTTCGTCTGGCTTTTGCTCTCGACCTTTCTCGTGACCTGCAGCGCGAGGCTGGCGGGCTTGAGCACCTTACTCTTCGGGCTTGGCGTCTTCGCCATTTTCCACCTGATCGTCCGTCAGCCGCTTTTCTGGTTCACGATCTCGCTTTGCCTCGTCGCGGGGTTCGAAGCTGCAAAGCCCGCCGCGATGCGTGAATGGAGCCCATGATATGTGCGGCATCGTCGGCATCCTGCTCTTCCCCGACGGCGCCAATCCGCGCCGGCTTGCCGCCGTCGAAAGGATGACGGACGCCCTGCATCATCGCGGCCCCGACAGCGGCAGCGTCTGGATGGACCGCGAGGCTGGCCTCGCCTTCGGCCACCGGCGTCTCGCGATCGTCGATCTGTCGGAGGCCGGCCGCCAGCCGATGTTCTCGGCGAGCGAACGGCTGGTCATGACCTACAACGGCGAGATCTACAATTTCGCCGAGCTCAGGAAGGAACTCGAGGATCAGGGCCACCGCTTTCGCGGCCATAGTGACAGCGAGGTGATGCTCGAGGCGTTCGAGAGATACGGCATCGAAGCCTCGCTCACGCGCCTTGCCGGCATGTTCGCCATCGGCCTTTGGGACCGCGAGGAACGCGTCCTGCACCTCATCCGCGATCGCATGGGCAAGAAGCCGCTCTATGTCGCGCTCACTGACGGAGCCCTGCTCTTCGCCTCCGAGCTCAAGGCGTTCAGGGCCTTCCCCGGCTTCGCGCCGCGCATCGATGCCCGCACGCTCGCCATGGTGTTGCAGCGGGGCTGGGCGGCCGATGAACGCTGCATCTTCGAAGGCGTCTTCAAGCTGCCTCCCGGCACCACGCTTTCCTTGCGGGCCGATGAGCTCACAACCACGAGCGTTGAACGCCTGCGGCAGCGAGCCCGGCCCTGGTGGTCGCTCGCCGAAGTCGCGGAGCTCGGCCAGCGTCAGCCACTCCTGCTGGATCCGCGCGACCTCGAGACCGAGCTCGATGAGCTCTTGCGGCGCGTCGTCGGGCAACGGATGGTCGCCGATGTGCCGCTTGGGGCCTTCTTGTCGGGTGGAATCGATTCTTCCGCGGTCGTCGCCTTGATGCAGGCTCAATCCTCGCGCCCCGTGCGCACCTTCACGATCGGCTTTTGCGAGAGCCACTACGACGAAGCGCGACACGCTGCGAAAGTGGCGCGCCATCTCGGCACCGAGCACACGCAATTCGACCTCACGCCCGACAAGGCGCTGGCCGTCATCCCCGAGCTGCCGCGCGTTTGGGACGAGCCTTTCGCCGATGAGTCGCAGATTCCGACCCTGCTGCTGTCGCGCCTCGCCCGCCAGCACGTGACCGTGGCGCTTTCCGGCGACGGCGGGGATGAATGCTTTGGGGGTTACGCGCGCCATTTCATGCTGTCACGTCTCGCTCCCGCATTCCGCGTCCCGGCGATGGCGCGCCGCTTGGCGGGTCGCGCTCTCACGTTGCTGGGAGCGCAAACCATGGACGGCCTTCTCGAAAGCCTCCCGCTTTCCGCCGGGCTGCGGCGCATGCTGAAAAGCGAAAGCCTCCAGAAGATCGCTCGCGTGCTCGATGCCGCGGACGAAGGCGAGCTTTACGAACGGCTGATCGGCACGAGCGCACTTTCGCCCGATCGCTCGCTGGAGCGCGAGGTCGCGGGTGGCGAGAGCGACGACATGCCTTCGCTTCCCGATGCCGTCGGCCGCCTCATTTATCGCGACATGAAGGGATATCTTCCTGGCGACATCCTGGTGAAGCTCGATCGTGCCACGATGGCGGCGAGCCTCGAAGGGCGCTGCCCATTTCTCGACCATCGCGTCGTCGAATTCGCCTGGAGGCTTCCGACTTCCGTGAAGGTTCGCAACGGTGAGGGCAAATGGCTGCTGCGGCAAGTCTTGCGCCGTTATCTTCCCGAGCCGCTCTTCGAGCGACCGAAACAGGGCTTCAACGTGCCGATCGGCGCGTGGCTCACCGGCCCCTTGCGCGATTGGGCGCAGGACCTGCTCGACCGGTCCAAAATCCAGAGCACCGGCTTTTTCGACGCGCGGCGCGTGGAGGCCTGTTGGCAGGAGCATCTGAGCGGCCGGCGCGACCGGGCGAGCGAGCTATGGGCCGTCCTCATGGTTCAGGCTTGGCTCGACAGCCTCGGCGGCCATCCGCTGCCCTTGCGTTCGGCCGGCGAGGACATCGCGCCTGCCGGTTTCAGATCACCCGTTCGACCGATGCGGGAATCTCGCGCCTATGGCTAACGCTTCACTCGATCGCCCCTCATTGGCCGAAGGTCTCGCCAAGGGCGAGCTCGACGCCGCGCTCATCTCTTGCCGTTTCGAAGGTTGACTCATGAAATTCGCGCCAGAAAATTTCGACCCGGCGGACGAGCCCGATTACTCCGTCCCCTCGCGCCCGAGAGAAGCCGAAGCCGCGAGCCCGGTGCGCACGAATCCGCCTCAGCAGCTTGCCGATCCGCCCTTCCGGCAGCTCCTGGGCATCTTGTATCGGCGGCTTGGGCTCGTTCTCGGCGTCGCCGCGCTCGGCACCTGCCTCGCCGGCGCGGTCGGTCTCTGATCCCGCCCAAATACACCGCGAAAGCGCAAATCGTCGTCGAGCCGCAAGCCGGCCAGTTGAATGGGCAGACGGCGGCAGCGCCTCTCGCGGACGAGCCGGCGATCGACACGCAAGTGACGATGCTCACCTCGCACGACAATCTTCAGCGCGTGGTCGACAGCCTGGCGAAGAACCCCGAATCGCTCTCGCTTTCCCCGCCAAAGCCCGGCACCGATCCTGATACGCCGACGGCCGATGCCGCCGAAAAGAACGCGGGCTCGTCCGCCGACGCGGCCGATAAGCCTGTCGGTCTCGCGGGCAAGCGCGTCGCCCCCCCGACGCTCGATGATCTCGAGCGCTATTTGAGGGTGAGCCAGGAACGTACCTCCCGCGTCATCGGGGTAAGCTTCACGACGACGGATCCGACGGCGGCGGCGGCAATCGCCAACCGCATCGTCCAGCTCTTCGTCGATGGCCAAAGCGAGCAGAAGCGCGAGGTCACGAACCGGGAGCTCGCCCGCCTCGACGAGCGCATCGCCGAGCTCAAGAAAGAGGTGGAGCAGGCGGGCGCGGCCGTGCAACGGACCGTGCAACAGCGTCTCGCGGCGGGGCCAGGCAATTCCGGCGAGGAGCGCGACGCCGATATCCGCCTCCGTGAGCTCGAGCGCGAAGGATCGGCGCGCGACCAGCTCTACACCAACCTCGTGCGGCGCCAGAAAGAGCTTCGCTATCAGCAAGAGATCGTGGGATCGGATGTGCGCATCCTGTCGCTCGCCTCGCCTCCGGACCGGCCGAGCTCGCCGAGCCCGCTGCTTTTCATCTTCCCGGCCTTCGTGCTGTTTTCGATGGGCGGGTGCCTCCTGGCCGTCGCCGCGGAACGGCTCGACCGCGGCTTGCGCAGCGAGCAGGAAGTCGTCGAAGCGCTCGGGCTTCCGTGCCTTGGCCTCGTCTCGCAACTTTCACGGACAGGCAGGATTCGACCGCATAAATATCTCCTAAGGCATCCCTATTCGGCCTACACCGAAGCCATTCGCTCCGTCGTCGCGGGCTTGCGCCTGACGACCCCGCACGAAGCCTCGAAGATCATCTTGACGAGCTCGAGCGTGCCGAGCGAAGGGAAGACAACCCTCGCCGTCAGTCTCGCGGTCTATATCGCGCAGATCCGCAGGCGCGTCCTTCTCGTCGATCTCGACTTCCGCCACCCGACGGTGCAGCGGGCGCTGCGCACGCGGGCAAAGCGCGGCGTCGTCGATCTCTTGCTTCACGATCTTCCGCCAGCCGACGTCATTCAGCGCGTGCCGCATCTCGGCCTCGATTATCTGCCGATGACGCGCTGCCCCGTCGATCCCGTCACGCTGTTCGCCGGCGATCAATTGTCGCGCTTGCTGCACCAGCTTCGCGAGAGCTATGACTGCGTGATCGTCGACGGGCCGCCGCTCCTCGGCGTCACCGAATCGCGCCTTCTCGCCGGCATGGCCGACAAGGTGCTCTTCGTGGTCAAATGGGGAAGCACGCGGCGCGAGACGGCTCAGAACGCCGTCAACGTGTTGCGCAGCAGCGGCTGCCTTGACGAGAACCGCGTGCAACCGAGCACGGTCCTCACCCAGGTCGATCTCAGGGAACACGCCCGTTACCGCTATGGCGACGTGGGCGAGCACTTTGTCAAATATGAAAAGTATTACTCCAATTCCGCCGGGTATTGGCGTCCAAAATTGTCGTTGCCAAAACCCGCCGTCATTGTCACTGCCGAGGACGAGCCGCGCAAGGCGAAGGTGCCGGAAGCATGACGAAGATGGATTTTGTCAACGAGGCCGCTGCGATCTCCCGCGCCGCGGCGAGCGATAACATCCTGCCTCTGCTGTTGGAGGTCCTCAACGATCTTCATCGGCAAGGCATCTCCTACTGCTATTGGAAGAGCAGCCGGCGCGTGCATCTCGTGCTCGCCGGGGAAGGCGACCTCGACCTTCTCGTCGCGCGGCAAGATCAGCACCGCGTCGAGGCCCTCCTCGTTCAGCGCGGGCTCAAGCTCTTTCCCTCGGTCGGCGGGCGCGACCATCCCGCGCTTGTGAGCTTCCTCGGCTTCGACGAGCCGAGCGGCAAGCTCGTGCATGTGCATTTGCATTTCCGTCTGGTCACCGGCGAGCGGCTTCTCAAGAATTATCGTATCCCTTGGGAAGACCAGCTTCTCGCATGCGCCTCGCGCCACCCGACCTTGCCGATCTTCATCCTCGATCCCCCGAGCGAGGCCGTATTGGCGGTGGTCCGCGCCTGTCTCGAGCTGCGGCGAACGGACCCGGTCACGCTGCGTCACTGGGGGGCGACCCGAGAGAAATTCGCGCTCGATCGCGAAGCGCTGATCGCCGAGGTCGATGAGGACGCTTTGCGCGAGCGCGCGGCCGAGCTCTTCCGCGAAGGGCCGGATGGGGAGCCCCTCTCCGATCGCATAGTCGAGGCATTTTACGACAGCGGCGATCTCAAAATTCCGGCGCCCTTGCGAAGGCGGGTCGCGGCGCACTTCGCCGGGCAGCGCAGTTACAACACGCTCGAATATCGCTCGAGAAGCCTCGGCCGTGTCGCGCTTTGGCTCGCGGGCGGCTTAAACAAGCGCCTCCTCCATTGGCCTCGGCCTTGGAACCGGCGCGCGCCGGGAGGCGGATGCGTGGTGGCGATGATCGGGGTCGATGGCAGCGGCAAAAGCACCGCCGTTTCCACCATGCGGAGCTGGCTCGGCGCCGAGATCGACACCATGCCGATTTATTTCGGCACGGGCGATGGGCGGCCCTCGCTCCTCTTATGGCCGCTCAAGCTCGTGATGCCGATGCTTCAGCGCTCCTTCAAGACCAAGCCGAAAGGATCTTCCCACGGCAACGTCTCGTCGCGCCCACCAGGTTTCCGCTACGCTTCGCTCCTTACGGGATGGGCCCTGGTGGTTGCTCGCGAGAAGCGGATCAAGCTTTTGTCGGCGCGTCGCGCCGCCAATCGCGGCCTCGTCGTGCTCGCCGATCGCTACCCGCAAGACGAAATCCTCGGCTTCAACGACGGCCCGCTTCTCACCCGCTTGCCGACGGTGCCCGCCTTCCTGCGGCGCCTCGAGGCGCGCGCTTACGCGCTCTCGCGCCGTCTCCCGCCCGATCTCGTCATCAAGCTCATGGTCTCGCCGCCGACGGCAAAAAGGCGCGAGCCCAACATGGACCTCGAGGTGATCTGCGACCGTGTCGCTTCGATGGACCGCCTTGCCTTCCCTGGTGCTCGCGTCGTGTGCGTGGACGCGGAACAGCCCTTGTCGGTGGTAATCGGCAAAATCAAGCGCGAAATCTGGCGGCAGCTCTGAGCCTTTGCGGCGGGGTCGCGGCATGATCATCGAGCTCTTCGGCCCCCCGGGCGTCGGCAAGACCACTTTCGCCAAGTGCCTCGCGGAGCGTTTGCGCGAGCGCGGTCATGCGGTGGAGCTCACGATGAGCGTTCGGCCCGCCGAGAAGGCGCTCCCCCTCGCTTCAGAGGCGAGCAAGGAAGGGGGCCGCCGAAGAACCGCCGTCCTCGAGCGCCTGCGCCGGCCTCTCGTCGAGATGCTCAAGCTCTTGCGCCGGCCTGCGGCCGTCCCGGGCGAAGTCAACCCGGCAAGTGATCTCGTGAGGATGTTGCCGCCGGTGAGCAGGCTTTGGTCGTTCCGCTTGGGACAATATCTGAGGCGCTTGTCGGGCTCCTGGCAGGGCGCTTCGGCGAGCGAGCGCCTCATGATTTTCGATCAAGCCTTCGTCCAAGCGATAAGCTCGCTGATGCTGCTTGGCGAAAACGAGGATGAGGCGCTTGTCTCGCAACTCCTCGATCGGGCGCCGAAAGCCGATCTCCTCATCCGGCTCGACGCGCCGCGCGGCATTCTCGAAGCGCGCTTGCGCACACGGCAAAGCGCGCAGGGCCTCGCCGAGCGGCTCTTCGAGCTCGATCTCGCGCGCAACCTCAAGCTCATCGCAATCATCGATCGATTGCAGGCTCTTCTCGAGAAGCGCGGCGAGACGGTGATCCGCGTGAATTCGCTCGATCGCCATTCGCTCGAGGAAGGCGCCGCGCGCATCGAGGAGCGGCTCGCGACGAGATTTCAAGCCGAGTCCTTGAGAGCGGTGGCGTCGTGACGATCAGCCAAACGTCACCGACAGGCGGCTCGAAGGAATGCCGTCATGGCTGAGGGAGCGCTAGGCGATCCGTCGCTCGAGCGGGTGAAGCGCGGCGGTGTGGCCGCCTTCGGCATCTTCGTGATCGGCGCCGGGCTGACCTATTGCTCGCAGCTCCTGATCGCGCGCCTCGTCGGCGCGGACACCTTCGGCGTCTACACCTATGTCTTCGCCTGGATGGTGGTGCTCGCCTATTTCTCCGCCCTCGGCTTCGACGTGGCGCTCTTGCGCTTCGTGCCCGCGTATCGCGCCGAGCGCGCCTACGCCCTCCTCAAAGGTGTGATCCAATATGCGGAGCGGCGCGCCCTGGCGGTGGGCGCCGGCGTCATCGCGCTCGGCACGCTTGTGGTGCTTCTCGCGCCCGGCATGTCATCGGCGCTCAGAAGCACGTTTCTTGTCGGCTTTTTCCTGGTGCCGGTCTGGGCCCTTTTATGGATCAGATCCTCGGCGGTGCGCGCTTTCGGCGGCGTCGTCTCGGCGCTGGCGCCAGACCGAATGGTGCGCGACGGGATGCTGCTCGCAATCGTCGCCGTCGCGAGCTTTGCCTTCGGCGCGAAACTCGACGCGCCCTGGGTGATGACGGCGACGCTCGCGGGCTCGACCGTCGGCCTCGTGCTCTCGAGTCTCGCCAAGCATCGGCTTCGCCCACGCGTCCTCGATACGCTCAGCGCCGTCTATAGCGCCGCGATCTGGCGGCGCACCGCACTTCCGCTGGTGATCATCGCGGGCGCCGAATCGCTTCTCAATCGCACCGGTGTCTTGCTGCTCGGCTGGTCCGGGCACACGACGGATGCCGGCATCTACGGGCTTGCCTTCAACATCGCCTTTCTCGCGGCCCTGCCGCGCACCGCGGTCAACACCCTCTTCGCACCGACCATCTCGCATCTGTTCGCGCGCAAGGACCAGGCGATGCTCCAAGTGCTCGTCTCCACATCGGCCTTGTGGACCTTGTGCGGCGCGGCCGCGATCGCGCTCGTTCTCTCCGTCCTTGCCGACCCTCTCCTCTCTTGGTTCGGTCCTGGCTACGAGGCCGGCGTCCCGGCGCTGCGCATCCTGCTCATCGGGCAGGTGTTCGCCGCGAGCCTCGGCTCGCAATTGCATGTGATGAACATGACCGGGCATGAGCGCAGCGCCGCCGTGCTCCTCATCATCAGCACGGTCGTGAACGCGCTCGTCAGCATGATCATGGTCCATCAATTCGGCTTGACGGGCGCGGCGATCGCGACGACGGGGGCCCTGATCCTTTGGAATGCGGGCATGGCGATCTTCATCTGGCGACATCTCGAATTGCTGCCGGGCGTGCTTGGCCTGCCGCGCAAGCCCATGGCGAGCTGATCGCGATGCTCTCATTCGAACCAATGATATTTCCCGAGCGTAGGGCTTTGGCGTAGGATTCCTCGTCGCAAGATTGTCTCGAGCGGGGAAGCCGAACGGGAGTCCGAGACGAATGAACGACCATGCGCCCCTCAGCTTGCATGTGCCTGAACCGGCGGTTCGGCCCGGCGGCAAACCCGATTTCTCGAGCGTCAATATTCCGAGCGCCGGCTCGGTTCCTCGGCCGGAGATCGATGTCGATCCGGAATCGATCCGCGACCTCGCCTTCTCGATTATCCGCGTGCTCAACCGGGAGGGCGAGGCGGTCGGCCCCTGGGCCGGTCTCTTGACCGACGAAGAGCTGCTCGAGGGCTTGCGCCATATGATGACCTTGCGCAGCTTCGATGCGCGCATGCTCATGGCGCAGCGGCAGGGCAAGACATCCTTCTACATGCAGCATATGGGCGAGGAAGCCGTGAGCTGCGCCTTTCGCAAGGCGCTCGAGCCGGGCGACATGAACTTCCCGACCTATCGGCAAGCGGGCCTCCTGATCGCGGCCGGCTATTCGCTCGTCGACATGATGTGCGAGATCTTTTCCAACGAGAAGGACCCGCTGAAGGGCCGGCAGATGCCGGTTCTCTACTCCTCAAAGGCGCTCGGCTTCTTCTCGGTCTCGGGAAATCTCGCCACGCAATTCATCCAGGCTGTCGGCTGGGCCATGGCTTCGGCCATCAAGCACGACACGAGGATCGCGGCGGGATGGATCGGCGATGGGGCGACCGCCGAATCCGATTTCCACGCCGCGCTTGTCTTCGCCTCCACCTACAAGGCGCCGGTGGTGCTCAACATCGTCAATAATCAATGGGCCATCTCGACCTTCCAAGGCATCGCGCGGGGGGGCTCCGGCACTTTCGCAGCGCGTGGCCTCGGCTTTGGCATTCCGGCGCTCCGGGTCGACGGCAATGATTATCTCGCGGTTTACGCCGTCGCGCGATGGGCGATCGAGCGGGCGCGCCGCAATCTCGGCCCGACGCTCATCGAATACGTCACCTACCGGGTCGGCGCTCATTCGACTTCCGATGATCCGGCCGCCTACCGGCCGAAGACCGAATCCGATTCATGGCCGCTCGGCGATCCGGTGATCCGGCTCAAGAACCACTTGATCTTCCGCGGCGCATGGTCCGACGCCCGCCATAAGCAGGCCGAGGCGGAAATCCTGGACACTGTCGTCGCGGCGCAAAAGGAGGCCGAAAGCCATGGCACGCTCCACGCCGGCGGCAAGCCCTCGGTGCGCGACATGTTCGAGGGCGTCTACGCCGAGATGCCGCCGCATTTGCGCCGGCAGCGGCAGCAGGCGGGGGTGTGAGCCATGCCGCGCAAGACCATGGTCGAGGCCATCCGCGACGCCATGGACGTGATGATGGGGCGCGACGAGAACGTCGTCGTCTTCGGCGAGGATGTGGGCTATTTCGGCGGCGTGTTTCGCGCCACCCAGGGCTTGCAGGCAAAATACGGCAAGAACCGCTGCTTCGACGCCCCGATCAGTGAGCTCGGCATCGTGGGCGCCGCGATCGGCATGGCGGCCTATGGCTTGCGCCCCTGCGTCGAGGTGCAATTCGCCGATTACATGTACCCGGCCTACGACCAGATCGTCTCGGAGGCCGCGCGGCTTCGCTATCGCTCGAACGGTGATTTCACCTGCCCGCTCGTCGTGCGAATGCCGACCGGCGGAGGCATCTCGGGCGGGCAGACGCACAGCCAGAGCCCCGAGGCCCTGTTCACCCACGTGTCGGGCCTCAAGACGGTCGTTCCGTCAAACCCGAGGGACGCCAAGGGCCTCCTGATCGCGGCCATCGAAGATCCCGATCCCGTGATCTTCCTCGAGCCGAAGCGGCTCTACAACGGCCCGTTCGACGGCCATCACGACCGACCCATAACGCCGTGGTCGAAACATGAGCTCGGTGAGGTTCCCGACGGCCACTACGGCGTGCCGCTTGGCAAGGCTGTCATCCGCCGCGACGGCGCGGCGCTCACCGTCCTCGCCTATGGCACCATGGTGTATGTCGCGATGGCTGCAGCCGCCGAAACCGGCATCGACGCCGAGATCATCGACCTGCGAAGCCTTTTGCCTCTCGATCTCGAGACGATCGTCGTCTCGGTGCGCAAGACGGGCCGCTGCGTGATCATCCACGAGGCAACGCTCACTTCCGGCTTCGGCGCCGAGCTTTCCGCGCTGGTGCAGGAGAATTGCTTCTTCGAGCTCGAGGCGCCCATCCGGCGCGTGACGGGATGGGACACGCCCTACCCGCATGCGCAGGAGTGGGATTATTTCCCGGGTCCTGAGCGGGTCGGCCGCGCGTTCCTTGAAACGATGGAAGAGTGATTGACGGAAGAGTGAAATGGCCGAGCACGTGATCCGCCTGCCGGACGTCGGCGAAGGCGTCGCCGAGGCGGAGCTTGTCGAGTGGCATGTCAAGGTCGGCGATCTCGTCCGCGAGGACGCGTTGCTCGCCGCGGTGATGACCGACAAGGCGACGGTCGAGATCCCCTCCCCGGTCGAAGGCGAGATCACCTGGCTCGGCGCTAATGTCGGCGATGTGGTCGCGGTGGGTTCCGATCTCGTGCGCCTCAAGGTGCCGGGAGAGGATGCGCCCGCGGCCCCCATCGAGGAGGCGCGCAAGAAGGCACCGGCGAAGGCGCGCGCCGAGGAGAAGCCGAAGGCGAAGGCGAAATCAGCGCCGGATCCTTCAGCGGCGGTCGCCGAGACGCGAGAAGCGCCGCAAACCGCATCGCCGGCGGCAAGTCCGACGCCTTCACGCGCCGCGCCTTCTCGGCAAACGGCCTTTGGCGCGCCGCGTCCCGAAGGCTCCCGCCCGCTCGCCTCCCCCGCCGTGCGCCTGCGGGCGCGACAGGGCGGGATCGACCTACGGCAAATTCCCGGCACTGGCCCCGCGGCGCGCATCACCCATGAGGATCTCGACGCCTATTTCGCGCGAGGGCCAGGGCTTCCGGGGCTGGGCGCCCTCCAGGCAAAGAGCGCCGTCGAGGAGATCAAGCTCGTCGGCCTTCGGCGCAAGATCGCCGAGAAAATGGCGGCTGCCCATTCGCATATTCCCGCGATCACTTATGTCGAGGAAGTGGATGTCACCGCGCTCGAAGAAACTCGCGCTTCACTCAACAAGGAAAAGCGCGAAAACCGGCCGAGGCTCACTCTCCTCCCCTTCCTCATGCGCGCCCTCGTGCGCGCCGTCGAGGATCACCCGGTGGTGAATTCGCTTTTCGACGACGCGGCCGGCGTCTTGCATCAGCACGCCGGCGTTCATATCGGTGTAGCGACGCAAACCCCTTCGGGCCTCATGGTGCCGGTCGTGCGGCACGCCGAAGCGCTCGATCTTTGGGGATGCGCGGCTGAGCTTGCCCGGCTTTCCGAAGCCGCGCGGGCCGGCACGGCGCAACGAGACGAGCTCACAGGTTCGACCATAACCATAACCTCACTCGGCGCCCTCGGCGGCGTGGTCTCGACGCCCATCATCAATCATCCGGAGGTGGCGATCCTCGGCGTCAACAAGATGAGCGTTCGCCCCCAATGGGACGGCACCGGTTTCGTGCCGCGCAAGATGATGAACCTCTCCTCGAGCTTCGATCATCGCGTGATCGACGGCTTCGACGCCGCGGTCTTCGTGCAGCGCCTGAGAGCGCTCCTCGAGACGCCCGCCCTGATCTTCATGGAGAGTTGAACCATGAAAGACATCTCTTGCAGGCTTCTCGTCCTCGGCGCGGGACCCGGCGGCTATGTCTGCGCCATAAGGGCGGGCCATCTTGGCATCGACACCGTCCTCGTCGAGGCGAAGAAGCCCGGAGGCACTTGCCTCAATGTCGGCTGCATTCCCTCGAAAGCGCTGATCCACGCCGCCGACGAATTCGAGAAGGCCTTGCAATTCGCCTCCGGCGAGAACCCGCTCGGCATCACCGCGAGCCGGCCGGCGCTCGAGCTTTCGCGCACGATCGCCTGGAAGGACGGCATCGTCGGGCGCCTCACGAACGGCGTCTCGGCGCTCTTGAAGAAAGCGGGCGTGAAGACCGTCGAAGGCTGGGGAAAATTCCGCGACGGCAAGACGGTGGAGGTGGAGACGCAGACCGGGCTTCAGGTGATCCGGGCAAGCGAGATCGTGATCGCGACGGGTTCGGCCCCCGTCGAGCTTCCCTTCCTTCCTTTCGGGGGACGCGTGATCTCTTCGACCGAGGCGCTGGCGCTGACGCAAGTGCCGCGCAACCTCGTGGTCGTGGGGGCGGGCTATATCGGGCTCGAGCTCGGAACCGCCTTCGCCAAGATGGGCGCCAAGGTCACCGTGGTCGAGGCGCAATCGCGCATCTTGCCGCAATATGACGCGGAGCTCACGCGGCCGGTCGGCAAGCGCTTGCGCGAGCTCGGCATCGAAGTGATGATCGACGCCAAGGCCAAGGGGCTCAACGGCAAGGGCGAGGCGCTCGTCGTCGAGGCCGCCGATGGGCGCAAGCGGACGCTCGCGGGTGATCAGATCCTGGTGACGGTCGGCCGCAAGCCGATGACCGAGGGCTTTGGCCTCGAGGCGATCGATCTCGACCGGGAAGGGCCTTTCATTCGCATCGACGACAAATGCCGCAGCTCCATGCGCGGCGTCTACGCCATTGGCGACGTGACGGGCGAACCGATGCTGGCGCATCGAGCGACGGCGCAAGGCGAGATGGTGGCCGAAATCATCGCGGGCGAGAAGCGCTCCTGGGACAAGGTTTCCATTCCCGCGATCTGCTTCACCGATCCCGAAATCGTCACGGCCGGCCTTTCCCCCGAGGGGGCCAAGGAAGCCGGCATCGAGACGAAGGTCGGTGTCTTCCCGTTTCAGGCGAGCGGGCGCGCCCTGACGATGGGGAAGGAGGCGGGCTTCATCCGCGTGGTCGCGAGAGCCGACAATCACCTCATCATCGGCATTCAAGGGGTGGGCGACGGCATCTCCGAATTAGGCGGCGGCTTCAGCCTCGCGATCGAGATGGGCGCGCGCCTCGAGGATGTCGCGGGCACCATCCACCCGCACCCGACACGCAGCGAAGCCTTCCTCGAAGCCTCGCTTCGCGCCCTCGGCCATCCCATCCATATTTGACGCGCAGGTGCGGTGCCTTTTCAGGCCAGGCGCCAGCCCACTCATCCGCCTCGCTTCGTTCGGTCGCCGCGCGCCCGGCGCCACGTATTCTCGATGAGGATCAAGGCGAGTCCCGCGAAGAGAACGGCTCCTTGCCAGGGTGACAAGCCCTCGAAGCGCGACACGACAAGGCCGGCGAGCGCAAGCCAGATGAGGATCGCGAGCGCGAGGCTCCCGTCCTCGACGAAGAGCGACACGAGCTCGGAAAGCGCGGTTTTCATCCAAGCCATTTCGGCGCTCCTCACGATCCCGAAGCCGTCATCGCGGCCGAGGCCGGCGCGCGACGGCAAAGCGCGATGGCGATCCAAGCGACAGCCAAAAACCCTGCGATCAAGCCGAGGATCGACCAATCCTCGCCCGGCCAATTGATGCCGAGGCCCTCTCCGACCCAGAAGGTGCCGAAGGCCGAAAGCAAAACGCCCACCATGAATTTGAGCGTGTTCTCGGGGATGCTCGCGAGCGGGCGGTGGACGAGAAGACCGAGCGCGATGACGAGAAGGAGCGCCGCGAGCGCGCCGAGGCTCGCGGGCACGAGAAGGCCAACGCCACCCGCCCCGATGGCGACCACGATGAACACCACCTCGATGCCCTCGAGCATGGTGATCTTGAAGGACGCCGTGAAGGCCACCTTGTCGAAGCCGCCATGGGCGACGCTGAGGCGGCGCAACTGCTCGGTCTCCTTCGAGAAGGCCTCGCCTTCATCATGCAAGGCGATGATGCCCGCCGCGCGCAATATGGCTTTGCGCAGCCAGCGCATGCCGAAAAGGAGCAACAAGCCGCCGACGACGAGTTGCACGCTTTCGAGAGGGATGCGCGTCAACGCCGGGCCGAGCACCGCGATGATCACGAGAAGCGCGAGAAGCGCCGCGCCGCTGCCGCCGAGCGCGTCGCGCCAGCCGCGCACCGTCCCGACCGCGAGGACGACCGTCAAGGCCTCGACGAACTCGACGAAAGAAGCGAGAAAAGAGGCGAGCATCGTCGGCCCGGCATGCAGCCAACCGACGATCATCGAGGGCCTCCCCTCGCTTTTGTCTCGCTCCAGCGCCGCGTCGCGATCCTCGCGCGGAGGTCCGAATCCATCTCGACTCCTTTCAAATTAGCGTTAGAGTCGCAAGAGAAGTTCAAAAGAGGAAACGCGATGCTGTTCGATCGGCTCCATGCTCAAGCGCGACGCCTTGCATTCTCTGTCGCGCTCCTGATTTCATTGCCGCTCCTTGCGGGCGCCGCCCGCGCGCAGGAAGAGGTGAAGCTCGGCGCCCTCATGGACGTCACCGGGCCGATCGCGAATTTCATGCCGGCGCTGCTCGCGGCCCAGCAGCTCGCGGTCGACGAGGTCAACGCCAATGGCGGCATCCTCGGCGGCAAGAAGCTGCGCCTCGTCGTCGTCGACACGCAAGGCACCGAGCAAGGCGCGGTCGATGCGGCGCGCAAGCTCACCTCGGTCGAGAATGTTCCGATCATCGTCGGCCCCTTGCTCAGCGGCACGGTGATTCCGGCCGCGGGAAGCGTCACCATCGCGGCCGGCGTGCCGCTCATCGCGCCGACCGCCACCTCGCCAGCGATCACCACGATGCCGAAGAACGACATGCTGTTTCGCATCGTACCGTCCGACACCTATCAGGGCAAGGTGCTCGCCAAGATGGTGCTCGACAAGGGCTTCAAGACCGTGGCGCTCAGCTATGCCAACAATGATTACGGCGTCGGCATCGCCGAGGTGTTCCGCAAGGAATACACCGCCGCCGGCGGCACCATCGCGGCCGACCAGATCCACGAGACCAAGAAGCCCTCCTACCGCGCCGAGCTTGCGACGCTCGCGGCGAGCAAGGCGCCGGCGCTCGTCATCATCGCTTATGCGGGCGACAGCGGCCTTACCATCGTGAAGCAAGCGCTCGAGAACAATTTCTTCAACACCTTCATCGGCACCGAAAGCATCCGCGACGACACGATGATCAAGCAGATCGGCGCCGAGAACCTCAAGAATTTCTTCGGCACGGCGCCGACCTCGCCGACCGATTCGACGGCGCACAAGAAGTTCAACGAAGCCTTCGAGAAGGCAAAGCCCGGCATGACGAACAAGCTCTTCGTCGAGCAGGTCTATGACGCGACGATGATGGCGGCGCTTGCGCTCGAGAAGGCGGGCTCGACCGACCGCGTCAAAGTGCGTGACGCGCTGCGCGCCATCGCCGGACCCGAGGGCACGAAGATCGAGCCCACCGAGTGGAAGAAGGCGGTCGAAGCCATCAAGGCCGGCCAGCAGATCGCCTTCATCGGCGCCTCCGGCCCGCATATCTTCGACAAGAACGGCGATGTCACGGGCTATATCGGCGAATGGGCGGTTATCGACGGCGCGTTCAAGGAGGTGAAGGTCTACCCGCCTCTGTGAGCGGCGTTGCCGCGTCTCAAGCCCCTTCGGCTTGAGGCGCCTCGGCCTCCGGCGGGCGCGGTGGGCGTTCCGGCAGGAGGCCGCGCGGAAAGCGCTGCAGCACCACCTGCAAGAGCAAGCCTATGAGGAAAACGCGCAAGTAGCTGCCGCGGATTTGCCATTCGGGCGGGAGCGTTCCGGTGAGGAGCTCGGTCGCCGACCACAAGGTCCAGATGAGGATCGGGCCGAGAATGGCGCCGCGATTATTGGCGCTCCCGCCCGCGATGAGCATCACCCAGACGAGGAAGGTGGTGATGAGCGGCAAGGTCGCGTCGGGCCCGATGAATTTGAAGGCATGTGCGGTGAGCGCCCCGCTCAAGCCCATCGCCATCGAGCCGAGGACGAAGGCCTGGAGCCGGAACGAGGCGACATCCTTGCCGAAAGCGGCGGCCGCCGCCTCATTGTCGCGGATGGCACGCATGACCCGCCCCCAGGGCGAGCGCGCCAGGCGCTCGAGCGCGAGATAGAGTGCCGCTACCGCGGCGGCGACGAGGCCAAGATAAGCGAGATCGCGCCAGACGCCCGGCAAATCCTCGAAAGGCCGCGGGATCGCGACGATGCCGCGCGACCCATTGGTGAGCCAGATCTCGTTGTCGATGATGAGGCGCAGGATCTCGGCGATGCCGATCGTCGCCATCGCGAGATAATCGCTTTGCAAGCCGAGGCAAATCCGGCCGACGAACCAGCCGACGGCGGCGGAAAGCGCCATGGCGCTCACGATGCCGACGATGACCGGCAGGCCGAAACCGACGAAATGGCCGGGCATGGGGGGCGCGGTCAAAATGGCGCTCGCATAGGCGCCGACGGCGAAGAAACCGCTCACACCCGCGTTGAAGAGCCCGCCATACCCCCATTGCAGATTGAGGCCGAGCGCCATCACCGCATAGATGCCGCCGATGGTGAGTAGCGAGACCGCGTATTCGCCATAGCCGAAGAGCGCGCTCATTCGAAAGCCCGCCCGCGAAACAGGCCTTGCGGCCGCCACAGAAGCATCACCACCATGATCGCGAAGGCGACGCCGGTCTTATAGTCGGGCGGCACCAAGGGCCGCTCGGAGAAGAGCGGGAAGCTCGAGAGCTCCTCGGCAAGCCCGATGACGAGGCCACCGACGATCGCGCCATACGGCTTGCCGATGCCGCCGAGGATGGCCGCTGCGAAGAGCGGCAAAAGCAGGTTCCAGCCCATGTTCGGGTTGAGCTGCGTGTCGATCGCGAGAAAGAGGCCGGCGGCCGCCGCGAGCCCGCCGCCGAACACCCAGGTCCAGAGCGAGACCGTGTCGAGATCGATGCCGCAGACCCGCGCGAGGCTCGGCTGATCGCTCACCGCGCGCATCGCCTTGCCGAGGCGCGTGCGCGTGAGAAAGACATGCAGGACGGTGACGAGCGCCACGGCCGCGATGATGATGGCGATATGGCGCGGCGCGATCACGAGCGTGTCGAAGAACGTGACCGGCCGGCGAATGCCGGTCTCGTAGCTTCGGTCGTCCGCGCCCCAGAAGATCTCGACGAGCGAGCGCAACATGAGGGCGACGCCGAAGGAAGCGATCACCACGACGATCGTCGGGCTGTCGCGGAACGGGCGGTAGAACAGGCGATCGATGAGGATGGCGAGGAGCGCCGTCACCAGCATGGCGATCGGCAAGGCCGCGAGCGGCGGCACGCCAAGAAGCGCCGACGGCCGATAAAGTGACATAGGCGCCAAAGGTCATGACGTCGCCATGCGCGAAATGTCCGAAGCGCAGCACGCCGTAGATCAGCGACAACCCGACCGCCCCGAGCGCATAGATGCAGCCGAGCACGACTCCGGGGATGAGATAGAGGTTGATGAGGTCCATCGGGTCGTCTCTGTTATTCGTGAGGAGTGAAAAGTGAGACTCACTCTTCACTTTTCACTTTTCACTCTGCTAGCCACCGTTCACCCACCCAAAAACGCCTCCGCCATTTGCCTGTTGCCGAGAAGATCGGCGCCGGTCCCGGAAAAGCGGTTGCGCCCTGCGGCGAGAACGTAGCCGCGATCGGCGATCTCGAGCGCGAGCCGCGCGTTCTGCTCCACCATGAGCACGCCGATCCCCGTGCGGTTGATCGCCTGGATGTGGCCGAACACCTCCGCCATGACCTTGGGCGAAAGCCCGGCCGTGGGCTCGTCGAGGAGGAGGAGCTTCGGCTTCGTCATGAGCGCGCGGGCGAGCGCGACCATTTGGCGCTGCCCGCCCGACATCTCGCCGACAAGCTGGCGCCGCCGCCGGCCGAGCTCGGGAAAGAGCGCGTATTGGGCCTCGATGAGCGGGGCGAGCGGGCCACGCACGCTGAAGGCGCCCATCTCCAGATTCTCGGCGACGGTGAGCGTCGGAAAGACGTTGCGCTCTTGCGGCACATAGGCCATGCCCATCGCCACGAGCCGCTCGGGCGCGGCCCCGGTGATGTCCGCGCCGTCAAATCGCACACGCCCGCCATGCGTCGCAACGATGCCGAAGATCGCCTTGATCAAGGTCGATTTACCGGCGCCGTTCGGGCCGATGATGACGGCAAGCTCGCCTCGTTCGGCCTCGATATCGACGCCGTGCAAGATCACCGTGTCGCCATAGCCGGCGCGCAAACCCTCGACCGCGAGCAGGCTCGTCACGCCGCGGCCATTCCGGATACGGGCGCGCCCAGATAGGCCTCGCGCACCCGTTCATCGGCCTTGATCTCGGCCATCTTGCCTTGCGCGAGCACGCGGCCTTCGGCCATCACGATCACGGGGTCGCAAAGCCGCGTGATGAGATCCATGTCGTGCTCGATGATGCAGAAGCTCGTGGCGTGCTCGCGATGCAAGCGCTCGATGTGGTGGGCGAGGTCGCCAAGAAGCGTGCGGTTGACGCCCGCGCCCGGCTCGTCGAGGAGGACGACCTTGGCATCGACCATCATGGTGCGGCCAAGCTCCATGAGCTTCTTCTGCCCGCCCGAAAGCGTGCCGGCGAGCGCCGCGCGGTGTCCCGAAAGGCCGAGGATTTCCAATGTCGCCTCGGCGCGGCGAAGGATCGCCATTTCCTCGCGGCGCACGCGCCCGCGCTCGAACCAGGCAGCGAGGATGCCTTCGCCCGCCTGCTGGCGCGGCACGACCATCAAATTCTCGAGCACCGTCATGCGCGCCCATTCCTTCGGGATCTGGAAGGTGCGCGCGAGGCCAAGGCCGAAGAGCTCGTGCGGCTTCTTGCCCGTCACATCCGCGCCGTCCAGGAGGATGCGGCCGTGATCGGCTCGCGTCACGCCCGCGATGATATTGAAGAGCGTCGTCTTGCCGGCGCCGTTCGGGCCAATGAGGCCGGTGATCGAGCCGCGCGGCACCTCGAACGCGCAAGCGTCGAGGACCGTCAAACCGCCATAGCGCTTGGTGATCCGGTCGACGGCGATGATGGCACTCATTCTTGGCTGGGACCGGTGTCGAGAGGCCCGGAAACTTAGCAAGCCCGGCGCAAGGGTCAATGGGTGGGTTCTTGTCTGGCGTCTTTCATCGTGTGACGCCTGAGATCCGGCTCGTTAGACAAGACGGACAGAAAATTATCGTTCAAAAAAAGTTTGCTTGACCTTTTCGAAGTTTTCCGAAAAAGGACGCTTCTGTTGGATAGACGCCCTCTTTGCGCTCGGAGCTTGCAAAAGCTGCCGGGCGCTTTGCATTTCGGCATGGTGGCTGGGTCTATCTTTGCATAAGCCGATCCAACTCAGATGGCTGCTCCCCGCTTCGCCTTGGGGCAGTCCCTGAGAATTAGCCTCCAGACAATTACTGCCGATCAGGCGCTTATCTAAAAACCCGTTTCACCCGGCGTAAGAGGCTGCGGCGCGATATTCCGCAAACCTCAGCGGAAGCCCTCGCTCGCGCACGAAACGTGCAGCCGACCCCGGCCGAAACGGTCGCCACAACCCGACCATCCCAGGACCACGAGCAGCACACGCACCGAGGCGCCGGGCGCGTTCGACCTGCTTCGACAGAGCGACATCAACAGGTGACAGAGTGAACTTGAACGACCTTCTCACGGGGGCGTGGACCCCTTTTGCGCCGCTCGCCACTCAACCGGCGCTGTCTAACCCTCAAACTCTCGCAAGCTTACTTACGCCGCAAGTCCAAATTCCATGGGCGAGTGACGATCCCACTGAGCCGATATTATTCACCCCGGCGACTCAAGACCCATATGCCCACTTTTCCGACAGAGCGGATAGTGGAGCGCCTCCAGGGTCCGCCCGACTTCCCCGGCAGTTCAAGATTTATATGCCCTGTTTTCCGACAGAGCGACCGATAGCGGATCGCCTCCAGGGTCCGCTCCGACCACGCCAGCAGTCACAACTACCTCCTTCTCGGATCGGGTACCCGGCAGCGGAGATGGCGCAGAACCCGCCACGACCGCCTCGTCAACTCAAGAATTGGGCGGAATGGCCGATGCCGGATTTTGTCATGCGAGATCCCCTTGGCTTCCTGAAGCCCAGATTGGTGCGTTATTCGGATACGGATCCGTTGCGAATCGAAGCGGAATATCCGGTCGACGATGATCGTGGCTTGCTTACGAATTCCACGTCTGGTTATGGAGCGGTGGAAATCAGCGTGACCAACCTGTTGAGGTGCGCACCAAGCGACCAAAAATAGAAGGCATCGCTCCAGCCGACGGAGTGCTGCGAGTCACGCCATTTATAGTGAAGTTCCAGGCTCACTCAGGAAGCCCCGCGAGACGCAGGCCTTCGGCGTAACGGCGCACATAATCGCCGCGATGGGGCGTGATCGCGATGATCTGCGCGATCGTTATGTCCGGATGGCCTTCCCGAAGAAGCCGGACGGCTTCGCGCGCTTCGTCGATACGCCCCAGAAGCGCAAGGCATGACGCCATCGAGCGGAGAGGCCACAAAAGCTCGGGACGTTCGAGCATGCCTTTTCGGCACCAGGCAAGCAACTCCTCGTAACGGCCCGCCGCGAAATGCGCGTTGCGAATGCCGAAATAACAGTTGAAGTTCATCGGGTCGAAGGGGCTCAAGCGGATCGCGCGCTCGAAATGCTCGATGGCGATCTCGGGTCGATCGAGAAAGGCATTGACCCAACCGCTCCGGTTCCACGCCATCGCGGAATTCGGATCGAGCGCGACGGCCTTCTCGATCAAGGCCGACGCTCTCTCGAGATCGCCGATCACGGAATGCGCGGCGCCCAAGGCCGTGAGCACCATCGGATCGCCGTTGTTTGCGTCTCCGGCCAATTTGGCAAGCCGCAACCCTTCGGCCTTGGCCTCGTCGAGCTCCGGCGTCCAGTTGTAGATGACTTTGCGTGCCTGGCACCAGGCGGCGAGCGCAAGCGCCGGCGGATAATCCGGCTCGATCTCGATCGCCCTTTGCAGATGATCGAGCGCCGTCGCGTTCGCGGACGGGTCGAAGGCCCAGATATAGGGATAGGCGCGCAGCATGCATTCGTAGGCGTCGAGGCTCTCCGGCCTTTTGCGCTTGGTACGCTCGATCTCCGCCAGAAGGAGCGAGGGTTGGATCGCGCCCACGATGTTCTCGGTGATGCGGTCTTGAAGATCGAAAATATCCTCGACGCCGCCGTCGTATCGGTCTGACCAGATGTGGCTGCCCGTCGTCGCATCGATCAGCTGCGCCGTTATGCGCACGCGGTCGCCGGCCTTGCGCACGCTGCCCGCAAGCAAATAGCGCACGCCGAGATCATGGCCGATTTGCTTCGCATCCACAGCCTTGCCCTTGTAGGTGAAGCTCGTGTTGCGGGCGATTACGAAGAAAGAGCGGACCCGCGAGAGGGCCATGATGATCTCTTCGACCATCCCGTCGGCGAAATACTCCTGCGCGGGATCGCCGCTCATGTTCGGGAAAGGAAGCACGGCAAGCGAAGGCTTATCGGGAAGGGCGAGGGCCATGCGCATCTTCACCGGTTGCGCCTCCATTTCCACCCGGTAGACGCGTATCGGCCTTGCGATGTTCTTGAGCTCATGCTCGCCGAGATCGGTGAAGCCGATGTCGACCTTGCCTTCGGCGTCCTCCTTCGCCCGGCTCGAAACGCAGATGCCGCCCGGCTCGGCCATTCGTTCGAGCCGCGCCGCGACGTTGACGCCTTCCCCGAAGAGGTCTGTGCCCGCGAATATGATGTCGCAGACATTGATCCCCATCCTGACATCGATCCGTTTTTCCGACGACACCTCGGCATTGCGCTGCGTCATGGACCGCTGGACTTCGACGGCACAGCGCAAAGCATCCACGACGCTTGCGAATTCGACCAGAATGCCATCGCCCGTGGTTTTGACGACCCGACCGTGGTGCTGCGTGATTTTCGGGTTCACGAGCTCGTGACGGACCGCCCTCAGCCGAGCCAGCGTCCCCTCTTCATCGGCTCCCATGAGACGGCTGTATCCCGCGATATCGGCCGCGAGAATGGCGGTGAGCCTGCGCTGCACGCGAGAGTGGGGTTGACGCTCGGATAATTCTTGCATGGGTCAGTTCGCGTTCGAGAACGGCGTCCGGCAGCAACGTCCGTTTCGTCGCGTGGTCCTCCTGGTGGCAGCGCGAGCACGCGCGTCAGAGTGAATTGCATGTTGAACTCAAGTGAAAACGGCAGAGACGCGCGAAGCGACAGCAACATGAAGGTTACCGTCGTCCTGCCCAAGCCAGATTTTCGTCCCCAAGTTGCACGCGATGCGCGTATGAGCCAAATTTAATCTTCCGATCGCTTTGATAAGGTCCACTTTGAGATGCGCAGTCTGAACCTCGACCAGCTGCGGACACTTATCGAAGTCGCGGCGCTCGGCAATTTTTCCGCCGCGGCGCGGCGGCTCAACCTCACGCAACCGGCGGTCAGCTTGCACATCAGGGAGCTCGAGCACCGCTTCGGTGTGCGGCTGATCGAGCGCATGGGAACGCGTGCCTATGCGACCGCGCCGGGCCGAGAGCTCGTCGAACGCGCCGGCCGCATCTTCCGCGAGTGCGAGGGCACCGAAGACGCCATGCGCCGCTTCCGCCACGGCTGGATCGGCTCCGTGCATATCGGGACGACGCTCACGGCCCTCAACTACCAGCTGCCTCCGATTTTGAAGAAGCTGCGCCGCGACCATCCGGGGATCGATCTCCTCGTCACCAACATGCCGACACGCGACAGCGTCGAAAACGTCATGAAGAACGCGATCGACCTGGCTCTGGTGACCTTGCCCGTGAAGGCGGCAAGGCTTCGGATCACGCCGTTACGGGCGGAGACCTTGGTGGCGATCTTCCCGGCGGGCCAAACGGACATACCCGATGAGGTCACACCGGAATATGTCGCCCGACAACCGCTTGTGCTCGAGCATCCGCGTGGGGCCGTCCATGCGCTTGTCACGCAATGGCTCTCGAAGCATCTGCCTTTGCAGCGCACGCCGATGCACATCGGCACCGTCGACGCGATGAAAAGGGTTGTCGCATCGAACCTCGGCATGTCCATCGTGCCCGACGTCGCCGTCGTCGAACCCACGCCCGATCTCATCGTCCGAAGCCTCAAGCCGAAGCTTCCCTGCACGCTTGCGCTGATCGAGCATCGCAATAAGCCCAAGGAGCCGGCGTTCGACATCGTGCGTGCCGCGCTCCTCGAGCTCAGAACTCTTGGGGCCAATGCCTCGGACGATAGGGCGCGTCGCGAAAAGCGTGCGGAGCCTTTGTCGCCGCTCGGGCGAATGCGCAAAAGCAAGCGAAGCGCTCACGCTCTTTGAATTATTTTTGGGTGGGATCAGGGAAGAAGAGAATATTCTTCTCCCCTTCCGCGACGCCAGTGGCGCCGATCTCGATCGTGTCGCCGACCTTCAATCCACCGATGGTGAAGCTGGTGACGTGCTGCGCGTTCAGGTAGCCGACGACAGAGAGCGATCCTTCCGGCGGCGCCGCCGACCCGCAGCTTTGGCCCGAGCCCCTCATGTCGACGAAGAATGTCATGGCCTTGCCCTTGGCGATGGCCTTGTGCTCGACTGCGTAGATGTACGAGGTCAATTCGATCTGGGCATTGAGTTTCTTCGAGCATGTGACGCTGGCCTTTGCGGGCGCCCAGCAAAGCTTGGTGCAGGCAAAGCTTTGTTGCTGCGCCAAGGCGCCCCCTGCTCCGCTCGCCGCCCCGGCGAGCCAAAGATAGAGGGCGATATACCCCGTCCGTTTGGTCATGCGCATCATGTTGCGATACCACGATTTGTCCCTGAAGCTGATGAAAAGCTTTGCTTCAGCCGTGGAATGCCTCGCGATCGAAGGATGGGATGGCGATGAGCCCCGATGGGCGGCCCGCGACGTTTGCCGTCGCAAGTCGCGCAAACCGAGGCCGTCGCACCACATCGAGGAGGCCGGAACTTGAAGCCACGCTTTGTCGCGCCGCGTCCTTCGTTCCCCTCGCGACCCTATTCTTTCCGACCGCTCGCACGGGACGACCTCCCGCTCCTCGCCAATTGGCTCCGCACTCCTGAAGTTGTCCGCTGGTGGGGCGAGCCGAAGAGGGAGCTCGCACTCATCGAGGAGGATCTCGACGCCGCCGAGATGACGCAATGGATCGTGTCTTGCGAGGGGGCCGCATTCGCCTATACGCAGGCTTATGAAGTCCATGCCTGGCCACAACCCCATTTGGCTCACCTGCCCTCGGGCGCCATGGCGGTCGATGCCTTCATCGGCGAGCCGGGAATGATCGGACGGGGCCATGGCGCGCGGTTCTTGCGGCTCCTCGCCGATGAACTGACCCGTGCGGGCGCACCGCTCGTCGTCATCGATCCCGACGCCGGCAATCACCGGGCGCGACGCGCCTATCGCAAGGCGGGATTTCGCGGCGATGCCTTGGTGGAGACCGCCGCGGGTTCGATCGTGCTGATGGTGTTCGATCGAGCGAGCGAGACGGCAAGGCCATAGGGATGACCGCGATTCGCAACCGCGCTCCATCACGCTTACCCGAGCGCCGTCTCATAAGCCTCCGGCTTGAACCCGACGAGAAGTCTTCCGCCGAGATCGAGCACCGGACGCTTGATCATCGAGGGCTGGTTGAGCATGAGCGCGATCGCCTTCGCGGCGCCGAGGCCCTCCTTCTCCCGATCCGGCAGCTTGCGGAAAGTCGTGCCCGCGCGGTTGAGAAGCGTCTCCCAGCCGAGCGCGCGCGCCCAGGATTCCAGGCGGGCGCGCTCGATCCCTTGCGCCTTGTAGTCGTGAAAATCATAAGCGACGCCGTGGCCGTCGAGCCAGGCACGCGCTTTCTTCATCGTGTCGCAATTCTTGATGCCGTAGATCGTGACGGGCTTGGCCGCGGCCATCGATGAACTCCATTGCTGCTGTGTCTTTCTCCTGCCATGGAGACGCCCGGCTTGCCAGCCGCGGCAAGACGCAAAACGGGGCTGCCTTCCGACCGACAAAGCCGTTAAGCTCGGCGTTCAAGATGCGCCCGCCTTCCGAAGCTAAGACAAAAGGATAGTCGTCATGAGAGCCTCGCCCGAGACGCCGCCACCGTCGGATGCAAAGGCGCGTCGCGCCGCCGCTCCGGTGAGGGTCTACACGGGCGAAGGCTTCCCGAAGTTCGATGCGGAATTCTACCGCAAGGCGCGCTTCGGGGCGCAGAAGATCGCCGAAGCGATCGTGCCGCCGCGGGAGGCGCGCTGCTTTCATGCGCCCGCCGGCTATTTCTTTCGCATCGTCAGCATCGAGGGGCCGCAGGTCGGGGACCTCAACCTCTGGAACGCGCATGATCTTTCCGAGCGCTTCTTCAGCGGCAAGACGCGCGCCATCCACGCGACGCATGTGACGACCGGCGATCGGCTGTGGAGCACGCTCCCCTATATGCGCCCGATGGCGACGATCACTGCCGATACGCTCGATTGGTACGGATGGGACGCGGATGGCGCCGGTGTGCACGACATCATCGGCACGCGCTGCGACCCCTACACCAACCTCCTCCTCAACGGCAGCGAGTATCACCATTGCTGTCACTCGAATTTGACGCGCGCGCTCGCCGACGACCGGAAGATGGCGCTCCCCGAGGCCGAGCGGCATGTCCACGACGTGATGAACGTCTTCATGTGCACGGGCTACGCGCGCGACACGCATGAGTATTTCATGAAGGCGAGCCCCGTGCGGCCGGGCGATTTCATCGAGTTCTTTGCGGAGATCGATCTCATCGGCGCCCTCTCCGCTTGCCCTGGAGGCGATTGCGGCTCGAGCCATTCGAGCGATGCCGCGAAATGCCACCCTCTCAAGGTCGAGATTTACCGCCCGCGCGAGGGCGCGCTCGAGGGCTGGCGCTCGCCGTCGCCGAGTGGATATTCGCGCAGTCACGGGGTGTGAGCGGGCGCGGGCACTCCTTTCAACCGAGATCGAAGACCGTCCCCGAGTCGCCGTTCAGCAAGCGCTTCAGGCGGAAGTTCACGAGACCGTCGTCGGCTCGAAGCCCCATGAGCGCCGCGAAGGCCGGCGTCGCTCCGGGATCACCGCTCTCGATTTTCGCAAAGGCTTCGGCGTAGCTCGTGATCGCTGGATCCGCATGGGCCTTGGCGCTCAGCGGCTCGAAGGCGCGAAGCGGCTTCGTCTTGCCGCGCAGCATCATGTCGCCGACCGGATGGCCGCGAAAGCCTTCCGCCCGCGCGGCCACTTCCGCGCTCACGCAGATGCGCGTGCCGAGCGCCTTGTTCGCGGCCTCGAGGCGCGCCGCCGTGTTGATGGTGTCGCCATAGGCTGTGTAGTCGAAGAAGCGCCCGCCGCCGAAATTGCCGACGATCGCCGGGCCGGTGTGCACGCCGATGCGGGCCCGGACGCCACGCCGCGCTTCGCCCAGCGCGCACGAAAGCCTTCGGCGCATTCATCAAGGGCGAGCGAGCAAGCGACCGCGCGCGTGTTGTGATCGGGCTGATCTCCGGGCGCGCCGAAGAGCACATGGATCGCATCGCCGACAATCTTGGCGACCGTGCCCTCATGCGCGAAGACGACGTCGGTGCTCCTCGATTGCCGTTGCACACCCTTGCGCTCCGAGCAAAGCGACGCCATTGCCGAGCGAGACGTACTTTTGGATGGTGTAATTAGATTTGGCAACAAGACTTTCTTAGAGTTGGTTTAAGTGCTAGCGCTCTTGCACGGTCCGGTCCAAGGGGGGAGCGTTATGGGAAAAAGGCGACAAAGCGTTATTCAAAAAGTGACTGCGCGGCCGCATTGGCTCGCCGCGACCTCGGTGGTGGCGCTGCTCGCGGGCGCGAGCCCGGCATGGGCGGATAATTGCTTCACGGCGAGCGGGAACCCGTTTCTCGTGGGCTTCGCCAACGGGACCTTCAGGCAGACCCATTGCGGCACGGAAAACGGCTTCACGATCCAGTCGTTTGGCGCCGACGGCAGTTCAAACCTCGTTTTTTTCATGATGGGTGCCGACACGGTGAACGGCAACGTCATCCTGGCGCAGGGCTCGTTCCTGGAAAATCGCGGGATCAGCGCCGCACCGCCGGCCGTGCAAGCTCAGATTGCAGCCTTTAATCTCGGGAAGGGATTGCCTGCGATCTTCCCCGGAGCTTTGCCCGGCGGGCTCATCATCACCCAATCGAGCATCGCCGGTTTCGTCGAGAACGCCGGCACGATCGATGGCGGATTAGTTGCTCCCACTGGCAGCGGATTACCATTCGCCGGCGAACGATTTGCGGCGACCAACGGAATTCTGATCACCCGAACCGTTTTCTCCGGCCCGATGGCGGGTATCACCAACAGCGGCCTCACGGAACTCAGCTCCGGCGCGGCCGATTTCGCGCAAGCGAGCAAGTCCGGGCCCTTCGCGATCACCGGGATCACGCTGAACGGCAGCACGCTCACGGGCGATATCACGAATTCCGGCACCATCATGGCGAGCGCCACCGCGGCCGCCAACGGGGTGAGCGCGAAAGGCATCGTGCTCGGCGGCGGGCCGGATTTCGGGCGCCCGCTCGCGCCGATGAATTTCACCGGCAACATCGTGAATTCCGGCACGCTGGCGATCTCGGCCGACGGCACTGGCCTGACCGCCACCGGTATCGAGGTGGACAGCGCACCCGGCACAATCCATGCGGGGATCATGAATAGCGGGGTGCTGAGCGTGAGCGGCACCAACGGCGCGAGCGGCGTCGGCATCAAGGCCTCGGCGCCTGTCACCGGGGGCATCGCCAATACGGGGGTGCTCATGGTGAGCGTCTCGGGAGCCAAAAATGGCAGCAGCGCCAAGGGCATCGTGCTCGGGGGCACCGCTTCCGCCACCACGGATGTGTCCGGGAATATCGTCAATTCCGGCACGCTGGCGATCACGGCCGACGGCGCGGGGAGCTCGGCGACCGGCATCGAGCTGGATAGCGGACAGGCGAGCGCGCATGCCGGGATCGTGAATAGCGGCGCCATCAGCGCCCTCGGCACGAATGGCGCGAGCGGCGTCGGCATCAGGGCCTCGGCGCCAATTGTTGGGGGAATCACCAACACCGGCATGCTCATCGGCAGCACGGCCGCGATCGACCTCACGCAGGAGACCGGCGGGGCGACGAGCATCACGCAGGGCGGCGGCCTGATCGCCGGCAACATCCTCGGAAGCGGCGGCGACAGCCTCGGCCTCAACGGCGGCGTGCTCGCACTTTCCGCGACCAACAGGGTCACGGGCCTGGCAAGCTTCACGCAAGGCCCTGGCGGCACCTTGGCGCTGCAAGTGACGCCGAGCACGGCCCCTGGGACCTTTCCCACGATCCATGCGGGCACGATCTCCTTGGGCGGCGCGCTTCAGGTGCTCCCCCAAGGCGTGCTCGCCAATTACATCAACGGCGTGACTTTCAAGGACGTGTTCTCGGCCTCGACGCCGATCACTGGACGCTTCGCCTCGATCACCACGTCGATTCCGCTGCTCACGGCCTCAGTGACCCCCGACACGCCCGATGCCTTCAACCTCGTGCTTGGCCTCGATCGGCAAGCGCTGGCGGCGAACGCACAAGATCTCACGCAAAGCCTGCGCTTCGGGCTCGACGCTTCGCGCGCGCTCATCGGCACGGTGCAGGACCGGCTCGTTCTCGGCGCCGATTACGACGGCGGCCTGAACCTCGGCGCGGCCCCTGGCGTCGGTGTGTTGCAAAACCCGGAACGCGGCGGGGTCTGGGCGCGCGGCTATGGCGTTGTCGGCAACGCTTCGGCCGGCGCGTCGCCTTCCTATCGCACGAACGCGGCGGGCTTCATCGCCGGGGCGGATTTCATGCTGTCGGAAAACTGGCGGATCGGTGTCGCGGCGAACTACGCCGCGAGCTCGCTTGATTTCGCCGATGCCGGCCACACGAATGTCTCTTCCTATCAGGGCGCGATCTACACCGGCTGGAACAGCGGACCCTGGTACGCGACCGCCATTGCGGGCTTCGGCGTGAACAGCTACGGCACGACACGCCAGCTCGCGGCGCTTGGCTTGCCCGGCTCCGTGACAAGCAACCCCAACGGGCAAAGCTATTCGAGCTACGCCGAAACCGGGTACCGCTTTCTGCACACGGGTTTCGCGATCACGCCCTATGCGGGCCTCGGCTACGTCCACACCCACATCGATGGCTTCACGGAAGACGGCGGCTTCGGCGCGCTCACGGTCAACGGGGCCTCGAGCGAATCGCTCAGCACCGATCTCGGGGTGCGGCTCACGACGAGCGTCTCGCTCGCCGGCCTCAACCCGATCCTCCCCGAGCTACGGCTCGGCTGGCGGCACGAATTCCTCGACGCGGCGCAAACGCTCACCGCGAGCCTCGCCGGACTTCCCGGCAGCACCTTCAGCACGACCGGCACGAATTTCGGGCGCGAGAGCGCCGTCATTGGCCTTAGCGCCACGCAAGCGCTCGGAAGCTCGGTCCGGCTCTTCGTGGCCTATGACGGCGAGTTCTCAAGCAAGCTCGACGCGCATGCGTTCACGGCGGGGATCAAGGGAAGCTTTTGAGGGAGTGCGCGGAAGGCGCGGCGTGGGCAGGCTCCTCGCTTGATCGCGGCCTGTTGACCCCCCGCTGCGCGCGGTGATCGTTTTGCGCAAGGAGGGAGAGCTGATCGGCGGGTGAAGGGTGAGGGCGGGATAAGGTCGAGGCTGCGCGAAGCATGGGACCGTAGCCTCCATCTTCGTATTCTGAGCGCGTAACTTTTGTAAACTCGCCTCGTATTGAGAGTTGGCGAGCATCAGTGAGACAGACGCCGAATGCGCGTGAGACCAGCTAACCCCGAGGACATGAACGCCGTTTCCGAAATGGCCCGGGCCCTGGCTGCGCATGTGAAGGATCCCGATCCCCGAGACGGCACGGACGCGCTCATCCGGAGCGGCTTCGGCGCCGAGCGGTGGTTCGAGTGCCTGGTGGCGGAGACGGATGCCGAAAATCTGGTCGGCTTCGCGCTCGCCTGCCGCCGCTACGAGGCCCATATGGGGCGCCGCAGCTTGTGGATCGGCGATCTTTACGTCTCTCCGAACGCGCGCCGCGCCGGCGCCGCGCAAGCACTGATCTTGTCGCTGGCCGAGCGCGCCGAAGCCCTCGGATGCACCCACATCACTTTTGAGCTTTGGCGGCGAAACGAGGTCGCGCAAGCCTTCTACGCCGATCTCGGAGCGCAAGCCGATGACGAGGTGGCGTCGATGTCCTTGCCTGTGGAGGCGCTTGTCACGCGGCTTGCGCGCATGCGGAAGTGATGGCGGCTTCGACTCCCATCCAATAGGACTCCCCAACGCCGCACGCCGTCAACAGCGAGCGATTTCGGGTGGGAGCGGAATCGAGCGAGGGCAGTTTCCGCCGCTGACAGGCATATCGCAGTAAAAATCGAACGCGGACCGGCGAAGGAAAAACGCTCGCTTGACATTTATACCGACTAGTCGGTATAACTGTCCGATGAGCAAGGCCCCAACCCCAGTCCGCAGCATGGCGCCCGCCCGGCAGAAGCTGCTCGATGCGGCTTTCGCGGTGATCCGCGAAAAGGGCTATGTCGCGACGACGGTCGATGAGCTCTGCGCGAGGGCCGGCGTCGCCAAAGGTTCCTTTTTCCATCACTTCAAGGACAAGGAATCGCTCGCCGTCGCCGCGGCCAATCACTGGTCGGAAATGACGGGCGCCTTCTTTGCGGCCGCGCCTTATCACGCCCACGAGGATCCGCTCGATCGGGTCCTGGGCTACATCGATTTTCGCCGCTCGCTCCTCGCCGGCAAGCTCCCGGAATTCACTTGCCTGGTCGGGACCATGGTGCAGGAAATCTACGAAACCAATCCGGCAATCCGTGATGCTTGCGATGACAGCATCAGCTCCCACGCGGCAAAGATCGAGGCCGACATCGCGCAAGCGATGAAGCGCCACAAAATCCGCGCAACATGGACGGCGAAGAGCCTAGGCTTGCACACCCAGGCCGTGCTGCAGGGCGCCTTCATCCTGGCCAAGGCCAAGGGCGGCGCACCGATCGCCCTTTCGAGCCTGGATCATTTGCGCCGCTATATTGAATTTCTGTTTCAACCTCGAACGCATCAGGAAAGGAAATCGTCATGAGCGAAAACAACACCTATCTCGCCATCTTTCTCGGCAGCAAGAATAGTGCCCGGATGGCGGCTTGGATGGCGCTTCCCGAAGCGGAGCGCAAAACCAAGGAACGCGAGGGCATCGCGGCCTGGAAAGCCTGGATGGAAAAGCATCAGGGCGCGCTCGCCGGCGCCGGCGGCCCGCTCGGCAAGACGAAGCGCGTGTCGGAGAGCGGCACAAAGGACGTCGCCAACGAGATGGGCGCATTCACCCTCGTGCGTGCGTCATCGCATGAGGCCGCGGCGAAGATGTTCGAGAAACATCCGCATTTCACCATCTTCCCCGGCGAAGCGGTGGAGATCATGCCGGCCCTGCCGATCCCCCAAGGCTGAGCGCCCGCCCCCTTCTTAAAGTTTAGAAATTTAGGGAGACCGAAATGCCCAACACGGTTCGATTGCATCGCGTCCTCGCCACGACGCCGGAGAAGCTCTACCGCGCCTTTGTCGAACCGGACGCGATGGCGAAGTGGCTGCCGCCCAACGGCTTTGCGGCCACCGTTCATGCGATGGAGGCGAAAGTCGGCGGGAGATTCCGAGTGTCTTTTCGCAACTTCACAACCGGCGCCGGCCATTCATTCGGCGGCGAATATGTCGAGCTCGCGCCTCATGAGCGTATTCGCTACACGGACACGTTCGACGATCCCAACCTGCCCGGCGAGATCCAGGTGACGGTGACCTTGAAGAAGGTGTCTCTCGGCACGGAGCTCCATATCGTGCAGGAGGGCGTGCCCGACGTCATTCCGGTCGAGGCGTGTTACCTCGGTTGGCAACAATCGCTGGAAAATCTCGCCCGCCTGGTTGAACCCGACATCCGGCCATAAGGCGGCCTGGCGCGGCTTCTCGAATCGACCCGGGGCGATGCTCGCTCGGCCAACGCGGCGAAAGGATAATCCTCATGGTGACCGACTTCGTGACCTATCTGAGCTTCGACGGACAATGTGAAGAAGCGTTCAAGCATTATGAGAAAGTGTTCGGCGGCAAGATCCTGATGATGATGCGCCACTCCGATGCGCCCAAAGGTTCGGGCGTGCCGCAAACTCCCGAAACCGCCAATCGCATCATGCATGCACGGCTCGAGGTGGGCGGCCGATTGCTGATGGGCGGCGACGCGCCCCTTCGCGGTCCATCGAGGCCGCAAGGCTTTTGCGTCAGCGTCGCGGTGGATGATCCCGCCGAGGCGGAGCGCATCTTCAAGGAACTCTCCGACGGTGGCACGGTGACGATGCCGATCGGAGAAACCTTCTGGGCGCAACGCTTCGGCATGGTGACCGACAGCTACGGCACGCCCTGGATGGTGAATTGCGAAAAGCAGATGGAGTGACAGCGAAGCCGGCTCGCCGCTTGGGCCGAAGTCGCAACGCGAATGGAGAAAGCCGTGAGCACGATATCCATGCCGGAGCATCTCGACACGACATCATCAAAAGAGGCCGCATCCGCGCTCTGGGCCGGTTGGGCGCTCAGCGGGCTCAGCATCGCCTTTTGCCTCATGGACGCGTTCATGAAGCTCTTCCATCCGCAATTCGTGATCGACGCGACGACCGAGATCGGCTGGCCTGCCGATCCCACCACGCTCACCACGCTCGGCGTGATCTTGCTTGTCTCGACCACGCTCTACGCGTTTCCGAGAACAGCCGTGCTGGGAGCGGTCCTGCTCACCGGGTTTCTCGGCGGCGCGGTGGCCTCACATATGCGCCACGCGGACCCGCTCCTCACACACGACCTCTTCGGCGTTTACCTGGGAATTATCGTCTGGGGCGGGCTCTGGTTTCGCGACGCTCGCATCCGGGCGCTGCTGCCTTTGCGGAAGTAGAGGGTTGTTCCCGCTCGCGGCGGGCATGTGATCGCCACGGGCCTCAAGCGTTCATTGCGGCCTCGTTCCCGATCGAGGCACGGCCATGTCGATCGTGTGGCGTTGCGCAACGGTGCTTTGGTAGAACGCCTCGATCCGGGTGAAAAGCGCTGCCACGGTGCCATGGAGCAGCCGTTTCTCGGGCGGAGCGAGCTTCGCCAGCTCGGCTGCGTGACGGCGTTGCCGGTCAAAGGAGAGTCCCATGTCGAAGATCACCCCGTGCCTCTGGTTCGACGGTAACGCCGAGGCGGCCGCGAAATTCTACGTGTCGCTCTTCCCCGACAGCCATGTCGATGCCGTTCATCGCGCCCCGAGCGACTACCCGTCCGGCAAAGCGGGCGACGTGCTGCTCGTGGAATTCACGCTCATGGGGCAACCGTTCACCGCATTGAATGGGGGACCGATGTTCCGGTTCAACGAGGCGGTTTCGTTTCAGATACCCGTCGAGACCCAGGCCGAGGTCGATCGCTTCACGAACGCGCTCTCGGCGGTGCCTGAGGCCGAGCAATGCGGCTGGGTGAAGGACCGCTTCGGCGTCTCCTGGCAGATCGTGCCGCGCCCGCTCATGCGGCTGATCGGCGGTGCCGATCCGGCCCGCGCAAAACGCGCTTTCGACGCGATGATGCAAATGAAACGCATCGACATCGCCGCGCTGGAGCGCGCCGCCGATGGCATCGCCCCATCCTCCTGAACAATCAGCAAAGGAAAAGCTCATGCCTGTCGATCCCAACGCCCCTGTCCGCATCAGCGCGTTCAACTGGGTGCCCCCTTTTGCCCAAGGCCATGTCCGAGATCTGCGCCCGCGCTGGGCACTCGAAGAAGCCGCCATCCCCTATGCGGTGCGCAAGCTCGACGCGAGGGCGGAACGTCCCGCCGACTATTTTCAGGAACAGCCATTCGGCCAGGTGCCGAGCTACCATGACGACACCGTCTCGCTGTTCGAGAGCGGCGCGATCGTGCTCCACATCGGCCGCGATTGCGAGATGCTTTTGCCGGCCGAACCCGCCGCGCGGGCGCGCAGCACGGCGTGGCTGATCGCGGCGCTCAATAGCGTCGAGCCCTTCCTGATGCAGCTCGCGACCATCGACATTTTCGCCACCGGCGAGGAATGGGCGAGGCTGCGCCGGCCCGGCGTGATCGAGATGATCGACAAGCGGTTGTCGCGCCTCTCCGACGCCTTGGGCGACAAGCCCTATCTCGACGGCGATCGCTTCACCGCAGGCGATCTCATGATGACCACGGTGCTGCGGATCATCGACGGCAAGGGGCTGCTCGATCGCTATCCGAACCTCGTCGCCTACAAGGCGCGGTGCCAGGCGCGGCCGGCGTTCGAGGCGGCGCTCGCCGCACAGATCGCCGATTTCGAAGAGCGACAAACGGCGCGCGCCTGAACCCGCATAGGATCCGGGTGGCCGGACCCAGAGCCGCGCAAGGCGCGAAGCGACGGCGCATTCAATCGTCGTTCCCGCTTGGCTCGCCTGCTTCGATGCATGCCAGTTGTTGCACCCATTGAATTGAGTGCACTGTCACCGGGATGCCACCGGGATGCCAACCGAAGGCTTTGGTCATGATCACATCTTTTTCGGCGGCAGGATGACCGACCCCGTCTCCAGCAGCGATTTGAGATTGGACAGGATTTGCGGCCATCCGTTGGAGACGGCGCCGATCAACTTCGAGGCTTCGCGCTCGATGCTGTGGGTGACGGTGAGCTTGACCGCTTCATTGGCGGCGGGTTCGATCTCCATCGTGCAAAGCGACCAGCCTTCCTCCTTCAACTCGGGCCGGAACTCGTTGCGCCAACGGATGGCGAGACGCTTGCCAGGCTCGAACTCCGCGATCTCGCCCGTGTCGGCGACCCGCCCGTCTGGCAAGACGAGCTTCCAGGAACCACCGGCCTTCCATTGCGCCTCGGGACGAGCGCCGAGCCAATATTTCTGCGCGAAGTCCGCGCTCGTCAGCGCGGACCATAATTTGTCCGGCGTCGTGCGAATATAAGTGACGTAGACAAAGCTGCTTTTGGGCGCGTCGGTCATCACACATCTCCTTCCAGTTTCTTCTTGAGCGCGGCGAGCGCGCTCAAGCGAGGGCGTTCAAACTTGCTGATCCAGCGTTCGGCGATCTCGTTGATCGGAACAGGATTGAGGAAGTGCAGTTTTTCCCGGCCACGCCGCTTCCATGAAACGAGATTGGCCTCCCCGAGAACCGCGAGATGCTTGGCGACGGCCTGACGGCTCATCGCCAACCCTTCGCAAAGATCGCCGAGCGTCTGGCCGTTCTTCTGGTGCAGCCGGTCAAGCAAGCGTCGCCGGCTGGCATCCGCCAAAGCACGAAAAAGCGCGTCCTCGTTCATGTCGACAACATGGAACCGTTTGGTTGCCTTTATATAGGGAACCATTTGGTTACCTGTCAAGCCCGAACGAGCTCGTTCGTCCAACAGGGGACTTCGCAGCGAAGGGAAAGTGATCGACGCTCCGGATCGGGAAATGAGAGAGGAAGCGTGCGAGGTTTACCGAAAAGGGTCAAACCCCACCTGGCCGAACGTGAAACATCGTCCGGCAACGGGGCCGAGGTCACGCCGTTGCAAGGCCGCGCAGCCTTGCGCGAAGAATGGTCTTCTGCCTTGTTCTCGAGAGGGCCGGTCAGAGCAGTTCCAAGGGCTCAGCATCGACGGCCATCGACAAGGAGATTTGACTATGGACGACGGAGAAATTCGAGCGGCTCTGGATCGCCACTGGGCCGCCTCCGATGCGAACGATTTCGAGGCGGAGCACGAGATCTACCGCGAGGACGCGGTGCTCGAATATCCGCAATCGGGCGAGCGCATCCGCGGGCGGCGCAACATCCAGTCGTCGCGCGCCGCGCAGCCGAACCGCAAGCGCTTCGCGGTGCGGCGGATCATCGGCGCGGGCGATCTCTGGGTCACCGAATATGTCCTGACCTATGACGGGCGGCCGTCCTACACCGTCAGCATCATGGAGTTCCTCGATGGGAAGGTGGCCCGCGAGACCCAGTATTTCGGCGATCCGTTCGAGCCGGGGCCTTCGCGCGCGCAATGGGTCGAGCGGATGCCCTGAAACCTGGCCGCGGTAAGGATGGCCATCCGCCGCTCGCCCGCGCGGAGCTGCCGATCGATACGGCCGCTCTCGCCCGCTATCTCATCGGCAAGCTGGTGGTGCGGGCAGTTGCCCGAAGGCATCGTCAGCGGCCGCATCGTCGAGACCGAGGCCTATGTCGTCGGCGACGCCGCCGGGCATGCCTATCGGGGGATGACGCCAGCGCAATCGCTCGCTGTTTCTCGAGCGCGGGCACGCCTATGTCTATCTCGCCTACGGCATCTCATACATGCTGAATGTCTCGAGCGAGACGCCCGGGATCGGAGCCGGCGTCCTGATCAGGGCGCTCGAGCCGCTCGAAGGCATCCCGATCATGCAGCACAATCGCGGCATCGAGCGCTTGCGCGATCTGGCGCGCGGACCGGGACAGGCTCGCCGCGGCGTTGCGGATCGATCGCCGGCTCGACGGGCTCGATCTTTGCCGGGAAGGCCCGCTGTGGCTCGGCACGCGATGGCCACGAACCCGGCGAGATCGGGCAGAGCATCAGGATCGGCATCTCGCGGGACGCGGACCGCCTGCTGCGGTTCTATCTTCGGGGCAGTCCGTTCGTCAGCGGCCCGAGGTCGCTCAACATGCCTTGATGGCGCGCGCCCAGTTCGGGATACAAGAGCAATCGACACGATATTATCAAATGCGCTGCCCTTGATACCGCTGCTGCCATTTGCTTCCCCGCTCAGGACATTTCTGTCATCGCCGGGCGCTGGCAATGCGGTACCCGGCTTGCGCCTCGATTGGCCCGCCCGTGTCGGCCAAATCGCGTCGCACTTCTTCACGTATGGCGCGGCGTATGTCGTCCGGAAGTGAGGCCAGCGCCTGACCGGTCGAAGCGCCACCGCGTTCAAAGGGGCCGTAATAGGCCTCGAATGATGGCAGCACGAAGGTGTGCCTCACAGTATCGGTTTGGAAATCAGCAAAGCCAGCCTCGTTGAAAAGTAATTGCAGTCGCGAAGCATCGCCGAGCGCGAAAGTAACGAGTGACGGCTTCCTCGAGGCTCGGCAAATACCGGGCTATGATGACGTTGATCTGATGGTTGTAGGAGCGCTCAACCACGGTGTTGACCGAAATGACGGCGCGCGCGCCAGGACGAAGCACGCGGAGAAACTCCGACAACCCCCTCACCGGGTCGGGGAAGAACATCAGGCCGAGATTGCATAACACCGCGTCAAAACTCTCATCCTGAAACGAGAGCGCCTGCCCGTCCTCGACCGAGACCGAAGCATTCGGCGCTCGACCAAGACGCCGGCGCGCCTTCTCGGCCATGGCCGGCGAGATGTCGGCGGCCGTCACATGCCCCGTCGGGCCGACCGCGGTGAGGGCCGCCTGGGCGAAAGCCCGGTGCCCGTGGCGATGTCAAGGACGTGCATACTCGCTGCGACGTGAGCAGCCCGTATGAGAAAAGGCATGAAGTATGCGGTGACATGTGCGAAGGCGTTGTCTGTACTCCGCTGCCGCCGCATCCTTGAATGCTAGCGCTTCCGCCATACGTGAGATCCTGGCTAGTGTGCTCTGGCCTTGCTGCAATGTTCGCGGAAGACAGTATTCATTGCAACCAGCTTACGGCAGGGGGCCATTTTACCCGGGTCTCGCCCCTTGCCGGTGCCGCTATGTAGTCCAGAGTTGGCGCTTTACGCGGTGGAATTCCGTGAAGGTGAATTCGCCAGCTTCTCCACGTTGAAGGGCTCCTTTTCAAACATCGTCTTCTGCCGATGACGCTCAAATACGGGAACGGTAAGCACCGTAATGCCGTAATGCTTATGTGGACGGCGGCGCCTCAATCCAGACCGCATCTCACAGATCGTCAGCGCATGTTTTCAAGCTCAAAGGCGCCGATTGTCAGCCGCGTGGCGGGATCATCCTGAGCCGACAGCGAAAGCCGACCGTGATGGCGGATAACTGTACTATTTTAGCCCGATTTTCAGGCGCATGATTGTTGCGACAAACCGAGCGGAGACACCATCGTCATGCACCGCTTCAAGGTCGGCGATTATGTGAGTTGGAACTCCGAAGCCGGACGCGTCCGCGGCACGATCATTCGCGTGCATGCAAGCGATTTCAAGGTCAACGGCTACACTCGCCATGCGAGCGCGGACGCGCCGCAATACGAGATCCAGAGCAGCACCACCGAGCACATCGCCTTCCACAAAGGCTCAGCACTCAAAAAACTTCGCGACTAACGCTATTTGCCCGAGAGAGATTGGGAAGCGCGCGCCAATGCCCACGAACCCGCCCTCTCCTTCGCCCGAGCGGCTTCGCGCCAAGCTCAGCGATGCGGATGATCGCATCCGGCTCGATCACTGGATACCGCCGCAACAGGGGATCGCGCCGCGGATCCGGATCGGAAGCCGCTGGGTCAATACGTTATGGGCTCTACCCATCGGCGCCGCGACCCTGCTCTGCCTGATTGCGCTCGCGCAAAGTCTGCGCGAACGTCCGGGCGTGGAGGCCTTTATCAGGGAGCATCCCGGCATTGCGCAGCCCGCGCCAGTCGTTGACTCCGGCTTCCCCTGGTGGCTGCAGCTCCAGCACTTCCTGAACATGTTTTTTATGCTGTTCATCATGCGGGCTGGCCTGCAGATCCTGGCCGACCATCCACGGCTCTATTGGCGGCGCGACTGCACGCCGGGGAGTGACTGGTTCCGGTTCCAGGTTCCGGTACCCGAAGGCCGCGTCTGGACCGCCAAGGATGATTCAGTCACCCTGCCGATGTGGCTCGGCATTCCCGGCCTGCGCCATACTCTTGGCCTGTCGCGCTGGTGGCATTTCTCCGTCAATCTTCTGTGGTTGATCAACGGCGTCGCCTTTTATGTGCTGCTTTTCTCGACCGACCAGTGGCGCCGGCTGGTGCCTATGACCTGGGAGGTATTCCCGGCCGCACTCTCCACAGCGATCCAATACGCCTCGCTGAATTTTCCGGTCGACGAAGGCTGGACCCGATACAACGGTCTCCAGCAACTCAGCTATTTCATCACCGTCTTCGTCGCAGCACCGGTCTCGATCTTCACTGGCTTGTTGCAGAGCCCAGCGATTTCCAACGCGCTCGGGTGGTTTGGCCGGGTCTTTAACCGGCAGGCGATGCGCTCGATTCACTTCCTGTCGTTCGCTTGGTTCGTCACCTTCATCCTGGCGCATGGTGCCATGGTGTTCGTCACCGGCATCCGGCAGAACACCAACCATATGTTCGGCGGCGTCAACGACGCCTCCTGGACAGGATTCCCGCTCTTCCTCCTCGCGATGGCCATCCTGACGGTAGCCTGGCTCGTCGCGTCCCCCTTCACCATCCGCCACGCGCGGCTCGTGCAGCGCGCCGGTGCCTTCATGATCGGCTGGCTCATGGGCCTGGCCGAAGGCGTGGACCCGCGATCGCAGCTCACGAAGAAGGACATCTCGCCCTTCTTCTGGCCGAACGGCACGATGCCCAACTCCAAGGAGTTCGATGATCTCGTGGCGGAGAGCTTCGCGAGCTACCGGCTTCGGGTCAGCGGCCTGGTCGAGTCGCCTCGCGAATTCTCGCTGGCCGACCTCAAGGCCATGCCGAAACAGGAACAGATCACGACGCATTTCTGCATCCAGGGCTGGTCGGGCGTCGCCGAATGGGGTGGCGTTCCCATGCGCACATCCTCGATCTTGTGAAGCCGACGCCGGAGGCCCGCTACGCCGTGTTCTATTCCCTGGCCGATGGGGCCGACGGCGGCCGCTACTATGACGTCCATAGCATCGAGAACATGCGCCACGAACTGACGATCCTCGCCTACGAGATGAACGGCGCACCGGTCAGCGTCCTGCACGGTGCGCCATTGCGGCTGCGCTGCGAGAACGAGCTGGGTTTCAAGATGGTCAAATGGATCGCGGCAATCGAGTTCGTCCACGACTTCGCCGATCTCGGCGCTGGCCAGGGCGGCTACAATGAGGACCACGAATTCTACGGCTACCGGATGCCGATTTGATCGCTTCTTGCGATCGCCAATCTGATCGCGATGCTCGATGCCGACGAGAGCGAACGAGGAGCTGGAAGGATGATCGTCGAGAAGATACTGCCACGCGCGCTCGAGCGTCTGGTCGTGATCGAAGCAGGCGCACCGGTTAAGGAGGCGGCCGAGCTGATGTCAAAGCCGCATGTTGATCTCATCGCCGTGTGCGACCACGGCGACATGGTCGGTGTTTTGACGAAGACCGACGTCGTCGGTCAGATCAGCCGCTGCATGGGTTCAGGCTGCACGGCAAGGGTTGACGGCATCATGACGCGCGACGTCACCTATTGCCGGATACACGAAGCGCTGCACGATGTCTGGTCGTTGATGAGGGAACGCGGGCTGCAACGTGTTCCGATCCTGGACGAGGCACGCCGGCCGCTCGGCATCATCTATGCGCGGGAAGCCCTGCAGGCGCTACTCACCGAATTGGAGAACGAAGACGAGTTGCTTCGCGACTACATATCCGGGGTCGGGTATTGGTAAACCGAGCGGCCGTCGCTGGGCTCTGTCCTGTCCGCCGACGCCTGCCCGCGCCGATATAACGAGCGTTTGAAAGGGGCTGCGATGGCGCGCCAGAATTCAGATTTCTCCAGCGAGGCCATCCAGCGTCAACAGGCGCTAGCGAGATGGGATAATGAGGGCGGGGCCGGTCCTGGTCCTGCCGTGGCTCCCGCGGCTGACAAAGAACGAATTCCAGCTCCGGAAATGACCAATGCCGATCTGGTCGCGCTGCGCGTCCGGGTCATCGCGTTGGAGAATTTGCTGATTACGTTGCTCGCCACGGCATCAGACCAGCAACTGGAACTCGCGCGCGAAATGGCCGGTTACATCTCGCCGAGACCGGGCTTCACCCCTCACCCGCTGACCACACACGCGGCAGCCCACATGATCGATCTCATCGAACGATCGTCCCGCTTCCGATGATGACGAGGCCGCAATCTGCTGCGATGAGCCGCAATTCGGTGACGGTGCACTCAATTGTGAAGGCGTGACCGGTCCCTGAGAACGCGAATGCAAAGATTCTGTGTCGAGGAGGTAGCGGAGCATCAAAGGCTTTCGCGCTTTTGTGCCACCGGCTGGTCGCGCGGCCCGAGCTCAGTGCCCGGGGCCTCGAAGAAATCGTCCCAGACGGCGCTTGCCGGCACGATCACACGCCGCTTGCCCTCGCGCAGCACGGCCACTTCCTTGACGCCCACCGGGAAGGCGACATCCTTCGGCAACCGCACCGCTTGCGACCGGTTGAACCGGAATACCGTCGTTCGAACCATGGCGATGCTCCTTTGCGAAGAGCTAGGAGCGGGTTTTGGATATGGCAATGGGATATACAATGCCCCCTCGGCGCCGAGTTTGGGTTCCAGGTAAGGGCCGGTCGTTACCCGGATATGGGGAAATGATAAGGTGTCACCGTAATTCCCTCCAACCTATCCCAGATCAGAGGAGCTTTCACGAAATTCGTGTCAAAGTCTGCCTGTCGCATCAACGCGAACTTCCCGAAAACTATCGCTAATCTGCAGCGCGGCACTCCGGCGATCCCCCATGTCTACCAGAACGTCAAGAATGCGCAGCAGCTTTTGTGCGATCGGCAACGCCATCGGCGTCTCGCGAAACGCGAATGACTGCACTAGGCCGGCGATCCGGGCCGGTAGAACCGTCCTACGCCATCCCCTTAACGCTGCTCTATCCGAGGCTAGCACAGCAAGCATCTGGTCGGCGAAGAATTCGATAGGATAGTTCTCCCGCGCGCGCTCCACCAGCGTCAAGAAATCCGACATCACTGAGGCGCTAAAGCCTGCGGTTCGAACTAGAGGATCTATAATCGGCATCACCGCGTGGATATCAGTCCAAACCCCGTTCGCAAAGCGCGCCGCACGTCCTGCATTTTGAGCCGAAATGAATAGGAATGCCTCGACCATCCTTGGTAGCCTATGGCCGTAAATTTCCCCGTCGCGATATGATTTTGGTGAAAATGCCCGGTCGGCCAATAGGCGATCCAAGCACCGCGGAAAACGTCGATGGCATTAGCCGGCATGATGGGTGCAATACCATAAATCGCCACGCAGACATACATGCTCACAAATGGCGCCAGTAGTTCGTAACAGACCTCGTTCTCGAGCGCCAAAACAGGCTTCAGGAAACTCTGCTCTAGCTCGTCCATGCTGAGCATGAGAGCGCTCCTGGCAAACAAATCGGCTATCGCATCGTCGAATTGCCCGATACTATGATTGCGCTCTCGGCTTCCCGGCTCCTTCCAGGGAGGCATCATCTTGTTAAGGACCCATTGGAGCGCGTCCTGCGCAAAAGAAAGGAGACGAGCTCGGGCCTGCGGCTTACTCATCAGGAGCTCAACTGGCGTCGCCGCAAGCACCTTAGTGCCGTAACCCCATTCAAATTCAATGTCTGGACGCCGCCAACGGCGCGGGGCCTTGCGATCGGCCGCTAGACCCGAACCAATCTCATCTTTTTGCGAACCTGTTCCAGCACGTTCATCATCCAGCCAAGCGGGTGGCATCTCCGGTAAGTCCGGCCATACCTGTGCTTTTCCATAGTATGCAGTTGCTTCATCAGCTCGCGGAACCCGCGTTCTCGCGAAATAGGCGGGATCGGAGCGTGAGGCCTGTACCTCCATCGGCTCAATGGAGATTTGGCAGAGGGCGAGCGATTTCCCACAGAGCACACCACCCCAATCTCGGATCTAAATCCCATAAACCAAAGCACACTTCCATCGCAACCAGCGCGACCCTTTCAAGTGGATGGGCAACCAGGCGAAGAAGCTGTTCCTCGGCAGCGCAGCCGATTTCCCTAGCGCGGATATGAAAACCTAGCGCCCGGGCCGCGGATATACCCGGGTGCCACGGGATTTCCGCATTACTAATCCACATCTTACTGGCTTCCTCAGGCACGCGAGCGGCGCGGACGGTGACATCTTTTGCCCAGTGGGTATCGTCAGACTGAAACTGCGAACGATATTTCAAGACGACCGCGGCGACACCAGCAACGGCGCCCCGACGGATACTGAGATCATCTTCGTCACGCCCGCCCTCGGCATTAAATAAGTTGCCGACGTCGAGCTTCTTCGCACGCTCTATAGCCTGTCGCGGATCAGTGTTAGCGGCCAATTCCATTCCTGTGAGCGACTTGTCGGCCCAAAACCACAGAAGATGCACTTGCTGGTGCTCTATGCCCGCCGCGAGCATCTCTTTCACTTCTGGCTCGCGCGCCAGGGGATTATCCATATAGACAACCTCCCGCAAGTCATCATCGGCGTGAGGCGCTGTCTTTAAATTTTCTGGCTTAGCAAACTCGGCGTTGAACTTCCCTTCTTTTGCTAGCTCCGCGATGATATCCGGGTTAGCCTTCTCCTCCTCATATTCGAACGGCAGGTTAGTTGCGAACGTCTCCATAACCTCGCGCGCACACTTAACTCGCGTCTCGCCTGCTGTAAGTAGGAGCAACAGAAGATAATCGCGTATCCAGTAGTGGCGAAAATCTAGAGCGTTGAGCGCCTGAACTGCCTCGGCATGTATCCGGTCACTGGGCCGGTGAAAGCCGATCATGCTAGAAGACGCAATGGTTCCTTCCTGCACTTTGCGATAGAGATGATACTTCCACACTCGCTGCGAAGTGAATAACGGGAGGGTTACGTCTGTCACTGTCCGAGACTTTAGTGTGATAGCAACGGAGACTTCCGAGGGCCGCGACGGATGTTCCCCCGGACAATGTCCTCGATCACCGCATCAACCGACCGTCCTGCGTCTAGTTGGTGCAAGGCCCAGCTCTCCATGGCCTGATACCCACCCGCAAGTGGCTTTGGCGCCCATAATCCCCGAGCCCATAGATACTCGCGTCCAGTCCCCCAGAACTGCTGTTTGCCCCACGGAAAATCTAGCTCTAGAGGTATTGGCGTTCCCCGTCGTTGCGGGTCAAAGCGATGTAGCTGCCGCCAAGCCGTCATGGCGTGATTGGACAGTTCCTTGATGAGCCGAAGCGCTTCAGCGGGCGCCGATCGAATAATGCATGAAATGGCTCGCGTAGCGGTGAAGCGGGGAAATATTCCCCCAGTTCTCGTCTACCCCGAGATCGTCCCAATCGAACATGTTAAAGGACGAACCCAAAATAGAGAGCGGAGCGCCGAATATCGCTTGTCCTTTCTGGTGCGCTCGCTTTCCGGTTTGCTACAAACAATATGGCGGCTTTCTTGCCACGCGCGGTGATCGGCAAGCTCCCTATCGGCTCGCGCTTGTGGCAGCTCCTGCCGAAAATGCAGCAGGCTGATGTCGACAAGCTGCGCCGCATGCGTTTTTGCGAGAAATGGCGAATAGAGCACAACGTCCTTAAAAACTCGATCTAACCGACGATCGCCCGCTAGCAGCTCTGAGAGATACGCCGACACCAAGTCCGGCCGCGTGCCAGTCCCTCGAAGTACTAGGGACCTGAGGGAATCTTCCAAATCGTCCAGGTCAGACTTCGAATGTATCCCATCGCGACGGCATGCGCTCCTTATGAAGGCGCCGTTCAGCGTGCCGATGTTTCTCTACCTCGATTAGCCAAGCTGCCGCCTGTTCCAGTAGCCGGGGTGAGATTGCGTTGCGATAGCCTCGAAGCGCATTCTCCCATACCTCAAATAGGATTGTGATATTCGGCACCAGCGCTACTGGGATGCTGCGGGCGTAATCTAGAAGGAGCCGTAGTAGCCTACCCCAGGCGCCAAAATCAGAGGGCCAACCAAACGCATCAGCTAGACGTACAATTTCGTGGCGTTGTAGATGAGTGCTCCCCAGACGACCATCCAAAATTCCGGCGTTTGGGATAGTCTTTTCAGCCTGGTACCAAACCAGGACTTTTCCTAACCAGCGGAAGTCCTCTTTCGCACAGATCGCATAATATCGATCCCGGCTCGCGTCGAAGGTAGCCGCAGCAATTGGCCCCAACAGCCAAGCCCGAGTCCACTGTGACCGCATCCCGGACTTTTCCAGCTTACCGAGCGTTGCCTCCCACCCTCTATCAGCGGCAAAATCCGCCTGAGACAGTAGCTCTACGACGCGGCCAATCACCGGTGGTTCGCCAGCCAGCCTGATCTCCTCAGTCCAGGCGTCCCTACGATCCACGAGCCGGTGATACAACGCCCACTCAAAAAAGATGTCGTGGGAGAAGCGCACGCTGTGACCGGGGCGTACCACTTGCACGACGCCGTCTGCCACAAGATCATCGTCGAGGGCCGCGATGGTGGATGCGCTCATATCCGCGAGCAAAAACGGTTCGCTGAGGTTGCGTAACCGCAAGGCCGCCAGCTCGACAATGGCGCGCTGTCGCGCCGTTGCCCTCGCGCCCGTTGCGTTGAATCCCCCGCGCAGCCACCAGATTTCGATCAGATCCACTTCGGAGGCCGGAGCAAAACGCGAACTGGAACCGGAAGCTGCCAACGCCTGGCTTAGGACCTTCGCAAAGAAGGGGCGTCTAACGATTTCCTGAACGGCGCCCTGGGCGGATAGAACCACCGCGAGCTCCGGTCTGGCCTTGGCGAGCGCTTTGGCTTCCGCGTTATCTAGCGGTCTGACCTCAACGGTGGCTAGCCGTCCCTTCTCAAATAGGTCCGGGAGCCATGTGCGTACGGGCTCAGAGCCCGCGTCCCGTAGCGAAATAACAATGCGCCACTCCCACAGAAGCGGATCAGTTAATATCGCCCGCACGACGTCGCAGACTACGCCCTGATGCTCCTTTCCAATTCGGTCGATACCATCGATATAGAGAACCGGCGTGCCCACTGCGGCGACCTCTACCAACAGACCGGCTAGAGATGTTTCGGATAGGCCGACGGCGCGCGCAAAGGTGGCCCAACTCTTTCCTTCAAGCCGGTCTGATTTCAGAAAGAGAACGGGACCTTTCTGTAGATCCATTTCAATGCGCTGACGAAGGAGAGCCGACTTGCCGGAGCCGGGCAGACCGCGCACCTGAATAAAGCGTTCGCGCCCAAGAAGATCTAAGAGTTGTCCTATCAGCTTGCTACGCGACAAGCGCACACCCCGCACATCACTATCAATGTCGCGGACCCAGTCCGAAGCCAGATCGGAAAGTTTCGTCAGGTCAGCTCTAAGCGACTTCGCGCCAGCTAGGGGAATAGACCTGTCGATACGAGCTATCAGTCCCGGTCGCGAGAATTGTGCTGACCGCCCGGCCCCCTCTCTAGCGATCTCACATAACACGGCCCAGAGTCCGCCAGCATAGCCACCATCGCTATCGCGCAAGGCTGGGCGTACGGAATTGATCGCCTCTGCGCTTTCTACCGCGCCTTCGTGGAGATAGTCGAATTGGATGATCACGAAATGGCGTAGGAAGCGGTACAGGAATGGTTCTGAAAAATCCGCGCCAAGATTTTCGGCGGCTAACCCTCCGATCATGTCCTTCATGTTCTTCTGTTGGGCGCTAGCATTACCGCCCGGCAGAAAGCGCTTCGCAAAATGCTCGAAGGTGTCACTGTCCCGCGCTAATTCGCACAGAGTGGTCAGGGTATCGAATGTGCGGGCGGCCACCGAACCGACTGCGCCTCCAAAACGATCGCGATTTTCCTGAAAGTCACCTTTTTGGAGCGTCTTGATGCTATCGCGGATGATTTCGCGAAAGTGAACATTGCTGGCCGCGTCACTGATGACGATGCTGGCCTTGCACTGCAAGCTGAGTCGGGCGGAGGCGCCCGATGCCGTCTGAAATTCGACAATCACATCATCGAGAGGCTCCCCGAAATTGCGTTGCTGTAGTGTAACCTTTGTCACTATACCGCCGGCGCCGGGCATGGTGTGCTCGGTCAGCAATGCCGCCAAATAACGCGCGGCGACCAAATTCTCGAAGGTGAAACCCGCCCCTCCGGCTAGCTCGGGTGATTGAGGCAAATTCCTACTCCCACTCGATCGTCCCCGGCGGCTTCGACGTCACGTCGTACGTCACCCGGTTGATGCCCTTCACCTCGTTGATGATGCGGGTCGAGACGCGGCCGAGGAAGCTCATGTCGAAGGGGAAGAAATCCGCCGTCATGCCGTCGACCGAGGTCACGGCGCGCAAGGCGAGCACCTGGTCGTAGCTTCGCCCGTCGCCCATCACGCCGACGCTGCGCACCGGCAAGAGCACGGCGAAGGCCTGCCAGATGGCGTCGTAGAGGCCGGCGCGGCGGATCTCGTCGAGGTAGACGGCGTCGGCCTTGCGCAAGGTGTCGAGCGCTTCCCTCGTCACCGGGCCGGGGCAGCGGATGGCGAGGCCCGGCCCCGGGAAGGGGTGGCGGCCGACGAAGGCTTCAGGCAAGCCGAGCTCGCGGCCGAGCGCGCGCACCTCGTCCTTGAAGAGCTCGCGCAAGGGCTCGACGAGCTTCATCTTCATGCGCTCGGGCAGGCCGCCGACATTGTGGTGGCTCTTGATGGTCACCGAAGGCCCGCCCAGCGCCGAGACGCTCTCGATCACGTCGGGGTAGAGCGTGCCTTGCGCCAGGAACTCGGGCGCGCCCTTGCCGTCCTCACCGATGCGCTTGGCCTCGCGCTCGAACACCTCGATGAAGAGGCGCCCGATGGTCTTGCGCTTCTGTTCCGGGTCGGCGACGCCCGCGAGCGCCTCGAGGAACATGTCGGCGGCGTCCACATGCACGAGCGGGATGTTGTAATGGCCGCGAAAGAGCGCGACCACCTCCTTCGCCTCGCCCTCGCGCATGAGGCCGTGGTCGACGAAGACGCAGGTGAGCCTGTCCCCCACCGCCTCATGGATGAGCACGGCGGCGACGGCCGAATCGACCCCGCCCGAAAGGCCGCAGACGATCCTTCCCGTGCCGGTCTGCGCGCGGATCTTCGCGACCGCCTCCTCGCGATAGGCGGCCATCGTCCAATCGCCTGAGCATCCCGCGATGTTGTGGACGAAATTCGAGATGAGCTTTGCGCCATCGGGCGTATGCACCACCTCGGGGTGGAACATCAGGCCGAAATAGCGGCGCTTCTCGTCGGCGAGCACCGCGTAAGGCGAGTTCGGCGAGACGGCGGCTTGCGCGAAGCCGGGCGGAAGCCTGGTGACGCGGTCGCCATGGCTCATCCACACCGTGTGGCGCTCGCCCTTCTTCCACACGCCCTCGAAGAGCGCGCTCTCCGAGATGATGTCGATCTCGGCGCGGCCGAATTCGCGATGATGCCCGCTTTCCACCGTGCCGCCGAGCTGGGCCGCCATCGCCATCTGCCCATAGCAGATGCCGAGCACGGGAAGGCCCGACGAGAAGAGGATGTCTGGCGCGCGCGGCGTCTCTTGCTCGGCGACCGAGGCGGGGCCGCCCGAGAGGATGATGCCCTTCGGCTTCAGCCGCTCGAAAGCGGCTTCGGCGGCCTGGAAGGGGACGATCTCGCAGAAGACATTGGCTTCACGCACGCGCCGCGCGATGAGCTGCGTCCATTGCGAGCCGAAATCGACGATGAGGATGGTCGAATGATTCGGAGCTGCCATTGCGAGCCGTTACGCCATTAGAGCTTGCCGCGCAATTGCAGCGCTCACGCCACCGTAACCGCTGCCTCGCGTCGGTCGCGCCCTCTGACGCGCCCTCATCCGCCCTCGCTTCGCGAGGGCACCTTCTCCCGGTGGGAGAAGGAAGAGTCGCGCCGGCGCCCACTCGTTCAAATCACGTTGCGCTCGAGAAGCGGCCGGTTCTCCTCGATCCGCTGAGGCGCGAAGTCCGAAAGGTCGAGCGTCTTGAAGCCTCCATGCACGATGAGCTCGGAAAGCCCGCGCCCGACCGCTGGCGATTGCTGCATGCCGTGGCCCGAGAAGCCGAGCGCCACATAGGCGTTCGGCGCCTGGCCGAAGCGCCCGACGATGGCGTTGTGGTCGAGAAGGTTCAAGTCGTAATGGCCCGCATAGGCGCGGCCGGGCTTGATGCGCTCGAAGGCCGGCACACGATGCGCGAGCGCCGGCCAGACCGTTTCCTCGAAGAAGGAGAAATCGACCTCGAAATCATCGCAATCGGGGTCGGTCTCGGGCGGCGGGGAGGCGCCGCAAAGATACATCTGGCCCTCGCGCGTCGGCTTGCCTTCGGGGCGGGTGTAGACGCCCGTCGTGTCGATGAGGAGCGGGCAGGACGCCACCTCGTCACGGCAGGTGAAGCTGAAGACGAAGCGCTTCTTCTGATGCACCGGAAGCTTGGCGCCGACGAGCGCGGCAACCTCGCGCCCGCCCGAGGCGCCGGCGCAATCGACGAAGGTGCCGCAGGCGATGCGCGAGCCGTCCGCGAGCGTGACCGCCGTGACGCGATCGCCCTCGCGCTCGACGCCCGTCACCTTGCCTTCGCGATAGACGGCGCCGAGCGCGCGCGCCTTGCGGCGGAAGGCCTGAAGCAGGCCCCAGCCGTCGAACCAGCCTTCGCCGCTTCGCCCCCAGGTGCCGAGAGCGATCCCCTCGAGATTGAGCCAGGGGAAGCGTTCGGCAAGCGCGGCGCGATCGAGCAGAAGAATGTCGGCGCCTTCGCTCGCCTGCAGCGCCTGGTTCTCGGCGAGGATCGCGCGGCCCTCCTCGCTCGCGAGATAAAGGTAGCCGCCCTCGTGGAAGGTGATCTGCGGCCGCTCGCCATCGACCGCGAGAACCTCGCCGGCGCGCTTCAGGAAGGAGATGCCGTAAAGCGAGACGCGGATGTTCACGAGCGAGGAGAATTGCTGGCGGATCGAGGCGAGCGAAAGCGCGGAGGCGCATCGCTGATAAGTCATGTCCTTCTCGACCACGAGGACGGAGCCCTTGAAGGCCGGGTCGGCGAGAAGGTGATAGGCGGTCGAGGAACCCATCACCGCCCCGCCCGCGATCACCACATCGAACGCTTCCATCCTGCCTCCGAACGGCCCGTGCGAAGTCATGCCCGGCCTGCTATAAGTCTCGCGCGATATCAAAGGCGTGGATGGCCGGGCCGATGCCCGGCCATGACGGAAAGGGCACCTCCGTATCCGTCATGACCGTCCTCGGACTCGTTCCGAGGATCAGTCCGGTCACCCACGCCTTCCTTCCCTCTTCCTCGAGCCACGAATGCTCAAGGCCCGTCGTCAAGGCCACGCCACCAGTTGAACGTTTGCGTATTCTGCCTTTAGTGTCGAGGAGCGCAAAACGCAAAGGCGCGGAACGTCCAGCCGATCGCTGTTCGCACAGCGGTCCATCCCCTCGAGGCCATGATGTCGAACCCCCTTGCCAACGAGCTCAATGCCATCCTCACGACGCCCGCCGAGGAGGCGCGCACCCTTCTCACGCGGCTCGGCGTTCCGGCTTCCACCTTCGTGCCGCAAGGGCTCGCCTGCCGTTCCCCGATCACCGGGGAGGTGATCGGCCATCTTGCCGAATCCTCACCCCCCGATGTGGAGGCGGCGATCGCGCGGGCCGAGAAAGCCTTCCTCGAATGGCGCGAGGTGCCGGCGCCTCGCCGCGGTGAGTTCGTGCGCCTCCTCGGCGAGGAGCTGCGCGCCGCCAAGGCCGATCTCGGCCGCCTCGTCACCATCGAGGTGGGCAAGATCGTCTCGGAGGGGCAAGGCGAGGTCCAGGAGATGATCGACATCTGCGATTTCGCCGTCGGCCTCTCGCGACAATTGCACGGCCTCACCGTCTCGACCGAGCGGCCGGGCCACCGCATGATGGAAACCTGGCACCCGATCGGCGTGTGCGGCGTCATCACCGCCTTCAACTTTCCGGTCGCGGTCTTCTCGTGGAACGCGGCGCTCGCCTTCGTCTGCGGCAATCCCGTCGTGTGGAAGCCCTCGGAGAAGACGCCGCTCACGGCGCTCGCCGTCAAGGCGCTCGCCGAGCGCGCCGGCAAGCGCTTCGGCGGGATTCCGCGGGGCTTGTGCGAAGTGCTCATCGGCGGACGCGCCGTGGGCGAGGCGCTGATCGACGACGAGCGCGTGGCGCTCGTCTCGGCGACGGGCTCGACCGCCATGGGCCGGGCCGCGGCGCCGCGCCTCGCGCGGCGCTTCGCGCGCTCGATCCTCGAGCTCGGCGGCAACAATGCCGCGATCGTGACGCCCTCGGCCGATCTCGACCTCGCCTTGCGCGCCATCGCGTTCGCGGCCATCGGCACGGCAGGCCAGCGCTGCACCAGCTTGCGGCGCCTCATCGTGCATGAGGGCGTGCATGACAAGCTCGTGGCGCGCTTGAAGAAGGCTTATTCCGGCGTGCGCATCGGCGATCCGCGCGAGCCCGGCGTGCTCGTCGGCCCGCTCATCGACGATCCGGCCTTGAACGGCATGGAGCACGCGCTTTCCGAGGCGCGCTCGACGGGCGGGCGCGTGCATGGCGGCGGGCGCGCGCTCGCCGACCGTTTTCCGGAGGCGGCCTATGTGCACCCGGCGCTCGTCGAGATGCCGTCGCAGACCGGTCCCGATGCCGCGCGAGACCTTCGCGCCCATCCTCTACTCGGTGCGCTATCGCGATTTCGACGAAGCGATCGCCATCCATAACGATGTGGGCGCGGGCCTCTCCTCCTCCATCTTCACCACCGATTTGCGCGAGGCCGAGCGCTTCATGTCGGCCGCGGGCTCCGATTGCGGCATCGCCAATGTGAACATCGGGCCGTCCGGCGCCGAGATCGGCGGGGCCTTCGGCGGCGAGAAGGAGACAGGCGGCGGGCGGGAAGCCGGCTCCGACGCCTGGAAATCCTACATGCGGCGCGCCACCAACACGGTGAATTTCTCGTCCGCCTTGCCGCTCGCGCAAGGCGTCAGCTTCGACGTGGAGGGCTGAGGATGGCGATCCGCGTCATCATCGCCGGCGCGACCGGCTGGACGGGAAGCGCGCTCGTGAAGGGCGTGCTCGCGGCAAGCGACATGGAGCTCGTCGGCGCGGTGGCGCGCACATCGGCGGGCCAGGACGCAGGCGCGGCGGCAGGGCTCAAGCCCATCGGCCTTCCCATCTCCTCCTCGCTCGAGGACGCGCTGATGAAGCCTTGCGACGTCGTCGTCGATTACACCAAGCCGAATGTCGTGAAGCAGCATGCGCTCGCGACCATCGGCAAGGGTGTCGCCTTCGTGGTCGGCACCTCGGGGCTTTCGGCCAAGGATTATGCCGAGATCGATTCGGCCGCGAAGGCAAAGGGCGTGGGCGTGTTCGCGGCCGGCAATTACTCGATCACCGCGACCTTGCTCGCGAAATTCGCCGTGATGGCGGCGAAATATGTCTCCGATGTCGAGGTCGTCGATTACGCGAGCGCCGGCAAGCCCGATGTGCCGTCCGGCACCGCGCGCGAGCTCGCCGAGCGCCTTTCGGCAGCGCGCCGTCCCGCGACCTCGAAGCCGGTTTCCGAACTCACGGGCCCCAAGGAAACGCGCGGCGCGACGATCGGCGAGGTGCAGGTGCATTCCTTGCGCATGCCGGGCTTCGTGCTTTCCTGCGAAGCCGTGTTCGGCGCGCCCGATGAGCGTCTGCTCATCCGACACGACGCGGGCTCCTCGGCTGAGCCTTACGTGGCGGGCACGCTCCTCGCGATAAGGCGCGTGCGCGACAAGGTCGGCCTCAGGCGCGGCCTCGATCAGTTGATGGAATGAAGGGCGAGTAGCGAGTAGAGAGTAGTGGTCAGATCGAGAGGCGCGTCGGCGGCGTCGTGGCGACCCCTTTCCGTCATGGCCGTGCTCGGCACGGCCATCCACGCCTTCCGTGCTTCCCGCGTGGATGTGAGGCGTGGATGACCGGGCCAAGCCCGGTCATGACGAAGCGAAGACGCCCCAACCCGAGCCTGACCTTCAGCTCACCTTCTCGCGCGCCATCGCGCGTTCCTTGCCGAAGAGCATCGGGGCGGCGAGCATGGCGAGCACGAGGAGGCCGGAGGCGAATTTGAGATCGGAGGGCACGAGGCCGAGCGCGAGGCAGACGGAGATGAGCTGGTAATAGGCGATGGCGCCGACGACGGGCGCGAGAAGCTGGCGCGCGACCGTCTGCCGGCCGACGAGAAGCTCGCCGATGATGAGCGAGGCAAGGCCGTTGATGACGACGCCGAAGCCGATGTTCACGTCGGAGAAGCCTTGCGACTGCACCAGCACCGTGCCGGCGAAGGCCGAGAAGGACGCGGCGAGCCCGACGCCTGCGACCGTGGTCCACCAGACGCTGATGCCTTGCGCCTGCGCCATGTCGAGATTGGCGCCCACCGCGCGAAGCGCGATGCCCTTCTCCGTTTTCATGAAGGCGAAGAGGAGGCCGAGCACGAGCGCGGCGACGGCGCCGAGAAGCGCGATCTTGCCGGGAAGGCTCTCATTGAGGCCGGGGTGCACGAGGTCGAAGATCGTCGGGTAGGTGAAGAGCGCGATGTTCGAGCGGCCCATCACCCTCAGATTGACGCTGTAGAGCATGGTGATGACGATGATGCCGGAAAGCAGCGAGGAGATGCGGAAGCGAAGCGCGATCATCGCGACGGCGCGAACCCGCGATGAAACCGGAGGCGACGCCCGCCGCCATCGCGGTGAGCGGCTGATAACCCATCGCCAGGAGCGCGCCGCAGACGCAGCCGCCGAGCGGGAAGGTGCCCTCGCAGGAAAGATCGGGGAAGTTGAGGAGGCGGAACGGGATCATCACGGCAAGCGCGACGAAGGCGTAGATCAGGCTCTGCGCCAGAGTTACGGGGATGAGCTCGATGAAGCTTCTGACGATGTCCATGATTCACGAAGCCAAGAGTTCACGAAGCCAAGAGTTCACGAAGCCAGCAGCACGCGATCGTCCTTTTCGCGGAAGCGCTGGACGAGATCCTCGACCGAAAGCCCGGCTTTCTCCGCGCGCGTCAAGGAGAGCCGCACGCGGCCTTGATCCATCATCACCAGGCGGTCGCCGAGGTCGAGGGCATGGCGCATGTTGTGCGTCACCATCAAGGTGGTGAGGCGCGCCTCCTCGACGACGCGTGCGGTCGCTTGCAGCACGAGGGCGGCGGTGACCGGATCGAGCGCCGCCATATGCTCGTCGAGGAGCAGAAGCTTCGGCGCCGAGAGCACGGCCATGACGAGCGCCACCGCCTGACGCTGGCCGCCCGACAGGGCCTCGATGCGGTCAGAGAGGCGGTTCTCGAGGCCAAGCCCGAGAAGCGCGAGGCGCTCGCGAAAATGCGCGCGGCGTGCCGCCGAGAGACCGAAGCGAAGCCGACGCTTGCCGGCGCGCAAGGCCGCGAGCAAAAGATTTTCCTCGACGCTCATGCCCGGCGCCGTGCCCGTCATCGGGTCCTGGAAGACGCGCGCGATATGGCGGGCGCGCTTGTGCAACGGCTCGCGCCCGATGTCCTCGCCGTCGAGGATGATCTCGCCCGGCCCGACGAGGAATTGCCCGGCGATGGCATTGAGCAGCGTCGATTTCCCCGCGCCGTTCGAGCCGATCACGACGCAGAAGCAGCCAGGCGCGAGCGAAAGCGTGACGCCGTCGAGGGCGAGGCGAGCGTTCGGCGTGCCGGGGAAGAACAGCTTGCGCAAGCCGTTCACGGCGAGCATGGAGCGCGGCTCGCTCACGACGGGGCTGCCGGCTCGCGCCACGCGTGAGCCCTCACCTCTCCTCGAAACGAGCGCGAAGCGAGGCTCGTTCGCTGGCCTCACTCGACCACGCAATGGCAATCGGCGAGCGCCGGCGGCAAGGTCATGCCGAGCTTCTTGAGCTCCTTGGCGCTGATGACGACCTTGAAATCATCCTTGCCGACGCGAACGGGAGGAATATCGGCGGGTTTCGCGCCTTTGAGGATCTTCGCCGCGATGTCGCCCGCGGCGCGGCCGACGTCGTCGTAATTCACCTCGTATCCGGCGAGCACAAGCCCGTCGCGAGCCGCGACCGCGGACGAGTTCACGACAGGAAGCGCGATCTGGGCGGCCGCGGCCGAGATCGCGGGGATCGCGGGCTGCATCATCCCGCCGGTCGGCACGAAGACCGCATCGGCGCGCCCTTTGAGCGCGGCGACGCGGATCGGAATGTCGGCGGCATTGTCGCATCCGGCCTCGACGATCTCGATGCCTGCCGGCGCCGCCGCGCCCTTCAAGCGTTCAAGCACGGAGAGGTTGTTGTCCTCGCCGGGATTGTAGAGCACGCCGAGCTTCTTGATGCCGGGCATCAGCTTCTTCGTGAATTCGATGATCGAGCCCGCATTCTGCTGGTCCGATGATCCCGTCATGTCATCGGCCCCATGCTCCCAATCCGTGACGAGCTTCGCCTTGATCGGATCGGTGATCGCGGCAAAGACGATCGGAATGCCCGCGCCCTTCAACGTCTGCTTCGCCGATTGCGCGACCGGCGTCGAGATGGTCATGATCAGCTTAGGGCTTGCGGATTTCAGCTTGTTGAGGATTTGCGGCAGGATCGAAGCGTCGAAATTCGCGACCTCCCAGTCGTAGACAACGTCCTTCCCCTCGACGAAGCCAAGCGCTGCGAGCTCGGCGCGAAAATTCGTGTTCACCGCGTCGAGCTGCGGATGGCGGCCCCATTGGGCGATGCCGATATGGATCGGATCGGCCTTGGCGGCGAAGGCCAGAAGGCCAAAGCTGAGCGCGGCGAACGCGCCGGCCGAAAGGCCGCGACGGGTGAAAGGCATGGCAACCTCCGGTGACAGGCAGCGGCCGGCGATGGGACGGCCGCGAAATCGCCGGTCAAGCTATCGCAAGACATGCGGCGGCGTAAACGGCGCAAACGCGATGCCGCGCGCGTTGGGAAGACGCCGCTCAGCCCTCACCCAGAAGGTGAAGCATGAGCTCGCGCCGATGCGGCGCGTCGCGATGCTCGAAGAGGTAGATGCCTTGCCAGGTGCCGAGCGCGAGGCCGCCGCCGGCGACGGGGATCGAGAGCTGCGTCGTCGTCAAGGCCGCTTTGATGTGAGAGGGCATGTCGTCCTCGCCCTCGCTCTCGTGGCGATAGATTCCCGGGCCCTCCGGAACGAGCTTTCCGAAGAACGCTTCGAGATCGGCCCGGACATCAGGATCGGCATTCTCCTGAATGAGGAGCGAGGCCGATGTGTGCCGGCAGAAGACCGTGAGCAGCCCCGTGACGATGTTTTGCCCGCCCGCCCAATCGGCGATCGGAGCCGTCACCTCGACGAGGCCGCGCCCGCGTGTCGAGATGCAGAGCCGATGCAGGAATTGGCGCATGACGGCGAGGAGCATGCCGTTCCGGCAAGCCCTCGGCAAGCCCGCGGTTGCTCAACACCCGCGTGGCGCTTCGCGCCTGAGGCGGATCAGCCCGCCACGGTCCGGAGCTGAACCCTGCCCTCTCCCGGAACCGCTTGATGTCGCGAGGCGAAGGCCGCGTTGATCGTTTCCTGGAAGCGCTCGAGCCACTCATTGGCCGCTTGCGCGCGCTCTTCCGCTTCGGCGAGCCGGGCCTCGAGCTCCTCGGCTTGGGCGTCGCGTTCCGACAGGCGCTGCTCGAGCGCCGCCATCTGCTGGCGCGCGGAGCGCACGTCGTAATGGGCGCGTTCGGCAAGCTCTTGCGCCTTCGCCTGCACCACGTTGGCGTGGTCCTCCATCGCATCCATGGCGAGGGCCGCGCGCTTGATCATCTCGAGCGCCGCGTTGAGATGGGAAGGATCGCTCGCCAGGAGCGGTGCTGCCGCGGGCTGGGGCTTGGGCGCTTGGATCAAGCGCATGACGTTGTCGAGGTCCTCGGCCAGGTCCCTCGGCTCCGCGTCAGCGCCGGGTTGAGGCCGTGCGACGATCCGTCGAATGCCCGGTGGTCGGCTTTCCAGCGGCATCGATATTCTCCCGTTCAAAGGAATCACGTGGCGATGACTTGGAATTCTTAATATTCATGGTTGATAAATCATTAACATGCGTTTCAATTTGAAACGAAAAAAGTGAATTCGGAGAATCAAACTGTTGGGTGATCTGAATTTTGCTTTATCCATCGGGACCGTCATCGATTTTAATACTTATTCCACTCACGAAAAATTCGTGATTTGATACCAAATCATGACGAGGTTTGTGGGTTTCTTTCCAATGCATCCCGGCCCGCCGCCGATGCTCTCCGGCCCCACGCGCTTGCCTTGGGCAGCTTTCCTGGCCCATGGAAGCGAGGGGCGGCCCTGAAGGTCGCAAGCGTTAACCTCGAAAAGGAGCCGACGCGGCCATGCGTTCCCTGCTCTTCGTGCCCGGCGACAGCGAGAGGAAATTCACAAAAGCGCTCGCCTCGGGCGCCGACGCGCTGATCCTCGACCTCGAGGATTCGGTCGCGTCCACCAACAAAGAGGGCGCGCGCAAGACTGTGCGCGACGCGATCCACGAGGCGCGCAAGAAAAAGACGCGCCCGCGCATCTATGTGCGGGTCAACCCGCTCGCATCCGGTTTGCTCGAGGGTGATCTCGATGTCGTGACCCCCGCGCGACCCGACGGCATCATGCTGCCGAAATCCCGAGGCGGCCAGGACGTCATGCAATTGTCGACGAAGCTCGCGGTGCGCGAGGCCGAGAGCGACCTGCCGGACGGCGAGATCGCCATCCTGCCGATCGCGACCGAAAGCGCCGCCGCGCTCTTCAACATGGGAAGCTATGCGGGCGCGAGCCGGCGCCTTTCCGCCCTCACCTGGGGAGCGGAGGATCTTTCGGCCGATGTCGGGGCCTCGACCAATCGCCTCAACGACGGCGCCTACACGGACCCTTATCGGTTGGCGCGAGCGCTGGCGCTCTTTGCCGCCACAGCCGCCGAGGTGGCGCCCATCGACACGGTGTTCGTGAACTTCCGCGACCTCGCCGGGCTTGCGTCCGAATGCGCGGCGGCGCGCCGCGACGGCTTTGGGGGCAAGCTCGCCATTCATCCCGACCAGGTCGCAACGATCAACGAGGCCTTCACCCCCTCTGCCGAGGCGATCGCGCGGGCGCGGGCGATCGTCGAGGCTTTTCGCGCCAACCCCGGCGCCGGCGTGCTCGGCCTGGACGGTGAGATGATCGATCGCCCGCATATCAAGCGGGCTGAGCGCCTTCTTGAGGCTGCGAAGGCAGCTGGAGTGGGCTAAGCCGCGCTCTCAGCCGCCCGGCCGGACCATGGTGAAGCCTTCGGTCGCGACCGCGTAATCGTGATAGCCAAGGCGCATGATCGGATGGGCGCCAAGCGTGTCGAACCGCCCGTCTTTGAGAAATTTCTCGTCGATATGGACGCCGACCACTTGCCCGATCACGAGGTGGTTCGTGGCGGGCGCGCCGCTGAGCGGGCGCAAGGGCACGATCTGCAAGAGCTTGCATTCCAGCGCCGTCGGAGCCTCGGCGACGCGCGGCGGCTTGACGAGGACGGACGGCGCCGGGGTCAAGCCCGCGAAAGCCATCTCGTTTTGCCCGCGCGGCAAGGGGGCTGAGGTGAGGTTCATCTTTTCGCGCAGCTCGTAAGTCACGAAGTTGCAGACGAACTCGCCGGTTTCCTCGACGAAGCTTGCCGCGTCCTTCATGCCGTCCGATGAGAAGACGACGATCGGCGGCCGATCGCCGACGGCGTTGAAATAGGAATAGGGGGAAAGATTGATCTCGCCCTTTCGGCTCATCGCCGTGACCCAGCCGATCGGGCGCGGCGCCACGATCGCCTTGAACGGATTATGCGGCAGGCCATGGTCGTTCTTGTCGGTGCGGTAGAACAAGGGCTTCTTCCTATCGTTTGCGCGAGCGCTCGTGAGACCGGCTCTATGCGAAGCGGGAGACGATCTCGTCAAGCTTCGGGCGAGGCCGCTCGGGCGAGGCGGAGATCGGCGTGCCGATATGCACGAAGCCGGCCATGCGTTCCTGCGGGGAGAGCCCGAAGGCGGCGAGCACGCGCCGATCATAGGCGTACCATTCCGTGAGCCAGGAAGCCGAGAAACCTTGCGCATGCGCACCGGTCACGAGATTCATGCACACGGCACCCGCCGAAAGCACCTGCTCCCAATCGGGGATCTTGGGATGCGAGGCGGCGCGGCTCACCACCCCGATGACGAGCGGAGCACGCGCGAGGCGTTTGCGCTCGGCCGCGACACGGTTCTCATCGGCATCGGGGTTCGCCTTGGCGAAGGCTTGCGCGATCACCTCGCCCGCCTTTGCGCGCGCCTCTCCCTCGAAGACGATGAAGCGCCAGGGCGCGAGCTTGCCATGGTCTGGAACGCGCGAGGCGATCCGCAAAAGCGTCTCGAGCTCGGAAGCGGTAGGTCCCGGCTCGCCGAGGAAGTTCGGCCCCACGGAACGGCGAGCGGAGAGGAGATCGAGGGTCGATGTCATGATTGCACTCGGGTCGGCGTGCGGCAGCCAGGCGGGCACTCACATCACCGGGCGAGTTCATAGCGTGGCGAAGGCCTTTGGTTCAAGGTGGTCAGGCGTGAGACTATTATCCGCGACCCTCACTCCGGCTCGTCCACGACCCCGTTGCGCAAGAGGCCGACGCCCTCGGCCTCGACCTCGATCATGTCGCCGGGCACGAGATAGCGCGGCGGATCGAGCCGCGCGCCCGCTCCGGTCGGTGTGCCGGTGACGATGAGGTCGCCGGGCATCAAGGTGGTGAAGGTCGATAGATAGGCGATGAGGTAGCGAAAGCCGAAGATGAGGCGCGAGGTCCGGTCGTCCTGGCGAAGCTCGCCGTTGACGCGGGTGGTGAGCCGGATATCGGCGATCTGCGCCTCTTCGACATAAGGCACGAGCCAAGGCCCGAGGCTGCCGCTCGCCTCGAAATTCTTGCCCTGGGTGACGTTGAACTTCGCATGGCGCACCCAGTCGCGAAGCGTGCCCTCGTTGCAAAGCGAGAGCGCAGCCACATGATCGAGCGCGTCCTTCTCGGCGATGTGCCGACCGGGTTTGCCGATGACGAGCACAAGCTCGCCTTCATAATCGAGCTGCGAGGAGGCGCGCGGCCGCACGAGCGGCGCGTCGTGCCCGACGAAGGAACGCTCGGTGCGCAGGAACAAGCTCGGATAAGGCGCCGGCGCCTGACCGTCCTTATATTCCGCGTTGCGGTCCGGATAATTCACGCCGACGCAGATGATCTTCTCCGGGCTCGGGACCGGTGGCCGAAAGGCGACGGCGTCGAGCTCGTGATCGGGCGAAAGGCTGGCCCCTTCCTCGACGAGGCTCCGCAAGGCGCCCGCGACGATCGCATCCTTCAGCGTGGGAAAGCGACTGCTCATGCGCGAAGAAAGATCGACGATGCCCTTTTCCGTGACGAGGCCGTAACGCGGCTTGCCGGCGGCCGAAAAGCTGGCGAGGCGACCATGTTTGGACATCAACTTGGCTCCGAGAAATCTCGATCGTGTTTCATGCGATCAGGTGTCAGGGTTGGTAGGTACGACCCGGCAACGCTTGCATTATCGGCACATCGGCTCAGGCGAAATAACAGCTCACCATGCCGTAAGCGCCGTAGTCCGCCTGGATGGTGTCGCCCTTTCTCGCCTCGATCGGCCTGATGAACGAGCCCGAGAGCACGATCTCGCCGGGCTCGAGCGCAAGATCAAGCGCGGCGAGCTTTCGCACCAGCCAGGCGATCGCCATTCGCGGGATGGTTGAGCACGCCTGCCGCGAGCCCCGTCTCCTCGATCACGCCGTTGCGGTAACAGAGCGCGCCGATCCAACGCATGTCCGCGTCGAGTGGACGAAAGGGCCTGCCGCCGACAACGATGCCGGCATTCGCGGCATTGTCCGCGATGGTGTCGACGATCTTGCGCGTGGCCTTCGTCGCCGCGTCGACGCGCTCGATGCGCGTGTCGAGAATCTCGAGCGCCGGGACGACAAAATCCGTGGCGTTGAGGACATCGAAGATCGTGCAATTCTTTCCCGCGAGCCGCGACTTCATGACGAAGGCGAGCTCGGCCTCGATGCGCGTCGCGATGAAACGCTCGCTCGGCACCTCGCCGCCGTCGGCGAAGAACATGTCGTCGAAGAGGATGCCGGAATCGGGCTCGTCGATGCCGAGCGCCGCTTGCATCGCTTTCGAGGTGAGGCCGATCTTATGGCCGCGAACCACCCTCCCCTCGGCGATCTTGTGCCCGACCCAGGCGCTCTGGATCGCGTAAGCCTCGGCGAGCGTCATGCCCGGATGCTCGATCGACAATTGGCGGATTTGCGTGCGCGTCTTCTCGGCGTGGTCGAGCTTTTTCGCGGCGCCGCGGATCGCCTCCGGCGTCAACATGGGATGAACCTCCTCATCGCGGCATGGCGCCGCGCACGAGATCGATGAGAGCCAAGGGATCCGCCGGAACATGATCGCCGCGCCAGGCGACATGCTGGTCCGGGCGCGACAGCACGAGCGCTTGCTTGTAGATCGGCGCTGCTTCATCGCAGACGAGATCGAGAAGCTTCAACGGCACAAGGCGAGCCGCGGCTGCCTCGAGAAGCGGCTCGACCGCGACCGCTCGATCGCGTCGCAGAAGCGTGTAATCCGGCCCCATCGCATCGTAAAGCGAGGTGCCGTCCGCGAGGCGGATATGAGGCGTGCGGCAGCCCGGCACGGTCGAGGGGGTGAAATCGGCCATCGAATATTCGGGCTGCTTCTCGCCGTCATAGGCGATGATAGGGGAGTTGTCGTAGTAGTAGCCGAAATTGAGCCCGCCGCAGCAATATTGCTGCACGTTCAAATCATAAGCGAGGCGGCCGAGCTTCAAGCGTGCCGCCTCGCCTTCCGGCGTATCGTCCTCGATCTCCCTCGGCACGGCGCCGCGCTGCTTTGCCATTGCATGGGCGTGATTCATGGCGAAATGCGACACTTGCTCGGTGATCGGCTGGCGCTCGCGGACATAGGCGTCGAGAATGCCGGGCGTGCCCCAGCCGTTGAGCGCAGCCGCGAGGAGCCAGGCGAGATTGGCCGCGTCGGCAAGGCCGGCGTTCATGCCGTAGCCGGCGTATGGCACCCAAAGATGGGCCGAATCTCCGCAAAGGAAGACGCGCCCGTCGCGGAATTTGTCGGCCACGAGCCGGCGCCCGAACCAATCTTCCTTGGAGATGATCTCGTAATCGAAATCCGTAGGCGTGCCGAGAATGGCGCGGATGGCCCAATCGCGATCGACGCTCTCGAAATCGGCTTCCTCCTCGCGCAGGTAATTGTGAATGAGGAAGGTCTCGCGCCCGTCGATCGCATAGACGCTGCCGCTGCGGCGCGGGTTGAGCGAGAAGTTCACCCAAGCGCGCGGCCCTTCCTGGAGCGCCAAGAGCGCGGGCGCGCGAATATAGCTCGATTGCACGCGCTGCACGACCGGATCGCCGAGGAGCTTCGCGCCGATGCCGCGCCGCGTCGGTGATTTGCCGCCGTCGCATCCGACAAGAAATCGCGCCCTGAAGGTGAGCGCCTCGCCCGTATCGAGCGCGCGCGCCGATGCCGTGACGCCCGCCTCGTCTTGCGTGAAGCCCGAAAATTCCACGCGATTGCGCAAGGTGACGCGCTCGAGCGACGCCGCGTGCTCGAAAAGTATGGGCTCCAAAAAGATTTGGTTGATCCTGTGCGGCGGCTCGGGCGTCGGCCACCAGGTGTCGGGACCGCCCTTCGCCGTGTAGCGGTCACGCCGGCAAGGGATCTCGATGCGTGTGAGCTCCCTTCCCGAGCATCGTCGTGCGGTAAGAGACATCGTTCGGGTAATCGGCGGGCAAGCCCGCGTCGCGAAGCGCTCGCGCCACGCCGAGCCGGCGGAAAAGCTCCATCGAGCGAGCCGCGACATGGTTGCATTTGACGCTCGGCGGCTCGCCGCGCCGGCGCAGCTCGAGCACGGTGACCTCGATGCCGCGTTGCGCGAGATCCATGGCGAGCGTCAATCCGACCGGGCCGCCGCCGACGATCAGCACGTCGGTTTCGATGATCGGCGTCATGCGGTCGCGTCTTTGGGACAGGGGGATGGCATCGCCCTAATTAGCCGAGCTTCGGCTTGCTTCACAACCCACGCTTGGGCGTCAACGGAAGAAAGTCGTGGGTGCCCGCACCCAGTGCGGGCATGACGAAGCGGGACGGCCTATCCATCCTGGACCGTCCTCGGACTTGTTCCGAGGATCAGGTGTGGCCATCCAGGCCTTTCCGCGTTTTCTCGTGGAATATGCACATTACCCGCTCCTGCGGGCCAAGGCTCACGCGGCGTCGTGGAAGATGATGCCGAGCGTGAAACGCTCGCCGGAGCGAAGCCGGCTCACGCCGTGGCGCATGGTGACGCGGTAAACGCCGCGCCCTCCTTGCACGGGACGCTGATTGACGGCGAAAATGACGCCTTCCCCTTGACGCAGGGACACGACCTCGGCGCGCGACTGCATGCGCGGGCGCTGTTCGGTGAGCACGAACTCGCCGCCGGTGAAATGCTCGCCCGGCGCGCTCAAGAGAAAGGCGACCTGCAGCGGAAAGGCGAGCGCGCCGTAAAGATCCTGGTGCAGGCAATTGTAATCGCCGGTTCCATAGCGCAAGAGGAGCGGCGTCGGCCGGCCCTGGCCGGCCGCATGGCAACGGTCGAGATAGGCCGCATGCTGTAGCGGATAGTCGCCTCGCCGGCCGAGCGCCTCCTCCCAGCGATTGGCGATGGCGGCGAGAGAAGGATAAAGCGCCGTTCGCAATTCGGCGATGAGACCGGGGAGCGGATAGGCGTAATATTTATATTCGCCGCGCCCGAAGCCGTGCCGGCTCATCACCACGCGGCTGCGGAAGCCTTCCTCCTGGACGTAACCAGAGGCGATGCCGATGCATTCCCCCGGCGTCAGAAGCACGCCGGTGGTGGCGACGCCGAAGCCGTTGAGCTCCGCGCCGATGCGGTTCCAATCGATCCCGGCGAGGCGTGAAGCCAAGGTGTCGGCCGACCGCGGTCGGTGGGTGGGCGGCCCCCCCTCTGGTGAGCCGCCCCGGAACACGCGGGCTTCACTTGCCGACATCAGCCGCGCTCCCGCTCGAGCAGGCGGCGCTTGCGCTCGACACCCCAGCGGTATCCCGAGAGCCCGCCATCGGCGGCGATGACGCGATGGCAAGGGATGGCGACCGCGATCTTGTTGGCGGCGCAAGCGCTCGCCACGGCGCGCACCGCATGCGGACTGCCGACGCGTTGCGCGATCTCGCCATAGCTTGCCGTCTCCCCCGCCGGAATGGCGCGCAATGCCTCCCAGACCCGCCGCTGGAAGGTCGTGCCGCGGATGTCGAGCGGCAGGTTGAGCCCGTCCGCGCGACCCGGATCGTCGACGAAGCGCACCACCTCGGCGACGAGCTCGGCAAAGCCCGGCGTCGGCTCGACGAGCGCGGCCTTCGGAAAGCGCGCCTTGAGATCGGCGCGTAGCGCTGCCGGATCATCCCCCATCAGGATGGCGCACACCCCGCGCCGCGTCGCCGCGACGAGAACGCAGCCGAGCGAAGAACGCCCGATGGCATGGCAGACCTCCTCACCCTCCCCGCCCTTGCGATAGGCGGAAGGCGTCATGCCGAGCATGCCTGACACCGCCTCGTAAAAGCGGCCGGAGGAGTTGAAGCCGGAGGCGTAGATCGCCTCGGTCACGCCCGAGCCGGCAGCGAGATTGGCCTGCACGAGGCTTTGGCGATGCGCGGCCGCATAGGCCTTCGGCGTCACCCCCGTGACCCGCTTGAAGACGCGATGGAAATGATGCGGGCTCAAACCCGCCTTTTCGGCGAGCGCGGAGAGCGCCGGCTCCTCCTCCGCGACTTCGATCCGGCGGCAGGCCTGCGAGACGAGCTCCGCTTCGCGCTCGGCGCGCGAGGGAAGATCGGGACGGCAGCGCTTGCAAGGGCGATATCCCGCGGCTTCCGCCTCGAGCGGCGTGGCGTAGAAGCTCACATTCTCGCGTCGCGCCGGACGCGCCGCGCAGGTGGAGCGGCAATAGACCCCGGTGGTGGAGACGGCGAAAACGAACTCGCCTTCGGCGTCGGGGTCGCGGCGGCGAACCGCGGCCCAACGCGCTTCGTCATTGGGAAAGCGCGCGGGTCGCGAAGGCGTGTGGCTTTGAGGGCTTGTCGGCAAGGCGTGCATGAGAGCCTCCGGTTTTCTTGAGGGCATTGATGCTCGACCCTGATTTAGAGGCCGCTCGTCAACGCCGCACTCCGCCTCTTGCGCGGCAATTTAATGGGTTTCGAACACGTACCCCGCAAGCCTTGCCAAGAAGCTTCCACAAATTCGAATTGCCGGGCAACAAGCGGAGCGCGGCTTTCATGCCAAGCCCACAGATAGGCATCGCAAGGGCGGTCCGCGAGACGCACCGCCGAAACGGACAATGGGAGCCGCGCGATGTCGTCCTCGACCGATGCCAAGGTCTTGTCTTCCCCTTCCGCGATCTCGCTTCCGCGAGGCCTCAATCGTCTCGTCTCGTCGAATCTCCTCGCGCAATCGGCCGAGCAGATCGGGCTTGCGGCGGCCCCCATCGTCGCCGTTTTCGCTTTCGGCGCGGGCGCGGGCGAAACAGGCCTGTTGCAGACCGCGCAAACCTTGCCTTTCCTCCTCTTCGCCATCCCGGCGGGCCTTCTCGCCGACCGCGCCTCACGCCGCGACCTGATGGCATTTGCCGAAGGCGTGCGCGCGCCTCTCGCTCCTGGCCGTGCTTTTTCTCGCCTTCACCGGATTGCTGACGCTTCCGCTTCTTGCGCTTCTCGGCTTCATCGGCGCCTCGGGCACGGTTGCCTATAGCGTCGCGGCGCCCTCGCTCGTGCCCGCCCTGGTCGGAGCCCAGGCGCTCGGCGCGGCGAACAGGCGCCTCGAGCTCGCGCGCAGCATCGCCTTCGCGGCAGGGCCGGCGCTCGGCGGCGCCCTCGTCGGTTGGATCGGCGCGGCTCCGGCCTTCGGCATCGCGGCGGCGTTCTCCAGCTACGCCGTAATCTTGCTCTTCGGGCTTTCCGAGCCGCCGCGGCCGGCCTTGCCGCCGCGCCATATCGGCCGCGACCTCGAGGAGGGAGCGCACTTCCTCTTCACCCATCGCCTCTTGAGGCCTGTACTGTTGACGGCCGTGTTCTTCAACACCTCTTTCCTGATCATGCAGGCGATCTACGTGCCTTACGCGGTCGAGAAGCTCGCTCTCTCGCCGACGAGTATCGGGGCGACGCTAGCGGCTTACGGCGTCGGCATGGTGGCGGGCGCGCTTATCGCTTCCCGCCTCGCGAAATCCATCACCTTCGGCGCGATGATCGCGATCGGCCCGATTGCCGGCGTTGGCTCGGCGCTCGCCATGCTGCTCACCATCTGGGTGCCCTCGGCCGCGCTCGCGGGCTTGAGCTTCTTCCTGATCGGCGCGGGACCGGTGTTGTGGACGATCAGCACCACCACGCTGCGGCAAGCCGTGACTCCCGGCGCGCTCCTCGGTCGCGTTTCCGCCGTGATGTTGATGGCTACCTGGGGCACGCGGCCGCTTGGCGCGGCGATCGGCGCCCTCATCGGCGCGAGCTACGGCGCGGAAGCTTGCCTCGCGATCGCGGCGTGCGGATTTCTCGTCCAGGCGGCGATCATTCTCGCTTCGCCGGTGCCGCGTCTTAAACGCCAGCCTGAGGCTGGCGCCCGCTGAGGATTATGCTGAGAGCCGATCAATCGCCGATATCGCGGGCCGCGCGACGCTTGTGGGCGGCGAGCGCCATCAGCCGCCGGTCGCGCCAAAGCTGGCGCTCGGCGAGTTGCGATGCCGGCAGCTCGACGCGGCGCGCGCGCTCGATCGCGTCGAGCACAGGCCCTTCCCAATCGACCCGCCGCTGCATCTGGGCGAACAGGATTTTGTAGATGCCGTGGTAGCGTTCCGCATAATCGCGCACGCCGCCGGGCGCATTGAGGTCGATGGTCTCGAACGGCCCCATGAAAGACCAGCGAAGCGCAAGCCCTTCCTTGATGCCGATGTCGATGTCCTCGACCGTGGCGTAGCCGTCGGCGACGAGGCGGAAGGCCTCTTCGAGAAGCGCTCCTTGCATGCGGTTCATGACGAAGCCGTCGAGCTCACGCTTCATCACGATCGGCGCCTGGCCAGCCGCGACGAGGAAATCGCGCGCCTGCTTCACGACCTCTGGCGAGGTCCAGGGCGCGGGCACGATCTCGGCCGCCGGGATGAGATAGGGCGGGTTGATCGGGTGGATGATGAGGCAGCGATGCCTTCCCTCGAGGTTCTCGGTGAAGCGTGACGGCAAGATGGCCGAGGTCGAGCTCGCGATGACCGCATCCTGGGGCGCAAGCCGATCGAGCTCGGCGAACAAGGCCTTCTTCACATCGACGCGCTCGGGGGCGTTCTCCTGCACATGCGCGGCGCCGCTGAGCGCGGCCGCAAGGTCGCGCTCGATGCGCAAGCGACGCAAGAGAGCCGCGGGCGTCGCACCTGCGAGGAGATCATTGCCGGCAAGATCGGGAAGCACATCGGCGATGAACTCGATCGCCCGATCCGAAGCGGCGCGATCCTCGTCCCAAAGCGCGACATCGTGGCCGGCGCGCGCGAAGCTGATCGCCCATGCCCTGCCGATGAATCCGGTTCCGATGATGGCGACGGTCGACATGGTCCCTCCTCCTCAAAGCGTCTCGACATTCCCGTCGACACCGATCGACTGGCCGGAGATATTGCGGCCGGCATCCGAAAGCAGGAAGGCGACCATTGCCGCGACATCGCGCGGACTCACCATGCGCCTCAGCGAGATGCGCTCGAGATATCGCTTTTCCATTTCGGCTGTCGAAATCGAAAGCTGAGCGGCGCGGTCGCGGATTACGCCTTCCATGCGTGGGCCTTCGACGATGCCGGGCAGGATCGCGTTGACGCGGATGTTGGCGGGGCCAAGCTCTTTCGCGAGGCTTTGCGTGAGCCCGATAACGCCGAATTTCGCGGCGGAATAGGGGGTGCGGAAAGCGTAGCCGTGCCGCCCGGCGGCAGACGACATGTTGACGATCGCGCCGCCGGCCGCCGCCTTGAGCAGCGGCACGGCGCGCCGCGCGCACAGGAATTGCCCGGTGAGGCCGACATCGATGCAGCGGCGCCATTCGTCGGGGTCGATGTCCTCGACGCCGCCGGTCGGCCCCGCGACGCCTGCATTGTTCACGAGCGCGTCGAGGCCGCGGAGCTTCGTCTTCAACGCCATGAAGAGACGATCGACATCGGCCTCGCTCGACACGTCGGCCTTTTCCCAACCTGCTTTCGGATAGGCTTTCGCGAAAGCGTCGAGCGCCGGCTCGGAGATGTCGCAGACGAAAAGGCTGGCGCCGTGCTGAATGAGGGTCTCGACGATCGCGAGCCCGATCCCACCGGCGCCGGCCGTGACGAGCACGCGCTTTCCCGCGAGCCCTGCCGTGAGATCATGCCCTTGCGCGCCGCCGGCCATCGCCATTCCCCATCGCTCCCTTTTGCCATCGTGGGCGAAGAGGCCGTGAAGGAACGAGGGCTAAGGGTCAAGAGAGAGATGGGCCTTGCCGCAATCTCGACTCTTCGGTCGACATCCGTATCGGAGGCAAGTGAGGAGCGAGCGGGGCCTCGTACCTCGTTTGTCAAGCGCGCCGAAAACCGCCATGCTCGATGATCGAGCCGCGTCGCGCGAGCGACAACGGGTGCTTGTGCCGATCACCGACAGCGCCCGAGCTCGACCACCATCCCCTTCCCTTTCGACGAACCCTCGCCATGCGCCGAACCTCTTCTCCCCTTGCAGCCGCCTCCGCGCAATATTTCGAAGGGCTCGAGGCCCTCTTCCGCAAGGATCCGGAAGCGCTCGACCCGGGTTGGCGCGCCGTCTTCCAGCTTCTCGACGAGATTTCGCCAACGCTTCGGGTCGAGGACGCCGGAAAGCCGGTCGAGCGCTCGCGATGAAGCAGCGTTAGCGGCCGCCTACCGCCGCCACGGCCATCGCTTCGCCGGGATCGATCCGTTGGGCTTGATGGATGCGGCTTCGCGAAACCCAAACGGCGCGCCGATGACCGCGCAAGCCGCGAGCGCGGCTTTGCTGGCGATCGATCATGCGCCAAGCGGACCGACGCCGGACGCCGAGGCGCTGCACCGGCTTTACGCGGGCACGCTCGCCATCGAGACGGCGCATATCGATGACGCGCGGCTTCGTTCCTGGCTCATCGGGGCTTTCGAGAACGCGTCTGAGCCGCCGTCCGCGGCGGCGAGACGGGCAGCGCTCGGCCAACTGATCGCGGCGGAGGAGTTCGACAATTTTTTTGCTGTCAAATGGCCGACAAAGAAGCGCTTTGGCGGCGAGGGCGCCGACGCGCTCGCGCCGCTCTTACACCGCCTGATCGAGAAGGCCGCGCGCGCCGGCGTGACCCATATCGTGATCGGCCCCATGCATCGCGGGCGGCTTAATCTCATGGCGAATGTCTTCGGCGAGCCTCTCGTCGAGCTCATCGCCAAATTCAAGGGCGCCCATCCCTTTCCCGGAGCGAATGGGCTCGCGGCCGATGTCCCCTATCATCTCGGATTCGAAGGGAAGGTGGCGACCGCCACCGGCGAAATCTCGATCACGGTCGTCCCCAACCCGTCTCATCTCGAGGCGGTGAACCCGGTCGTGCTCGGGCGCGTCCGCGCCCTCCAGGACGAGGCGCGGCGCGAAGAAGATGGGGCCGGCAAGATCCTCGGCATCATCTTGCACACCGACGCGAGCGTGATCGCGCAAGGCAGCATCGCCGAGATGATCCAGCTCTCCGGGCTCGAGGGCTACACCACCGGCGGCACCCTCCATGTGATCGTCAACAACCAGATCGGCTTCACGACCGAGCCGCATGAAGCGAGGACCTCGCTTTATTGCACCGGCGCCTGGAAGGCGATCGACAGCGCCATCCTGCATGTGAACGGCGACGATGCCGATGCCGTGATCCGCGCCGCCGACCTCGCTTTCGATTTTCGCGACCGGCATCGGCGCGACGCTGTGATCGATCTCATCTGCTACCGCAAGAACGGGCATAACGAGATCGACGAGCCGCGCTTCACCCAACCGCAGCTCTACCGGAAGATCGACGCGGCGCCATCCGTGCGCGCCCTTTACCAGGAAAGATTGATGGACGCCGGCATCGTCACCGCCGAGGACGTGGCGGAGCTTGCCGAGCGCCATCGCGCCAAGCTGCAGGCGGCCTTTGCGGCCGCGGCCGATCACCGTCCAAACCGCGGCGGCTTTCCGGGCGGGAAATGGGCGCGCCATGACCCGGCGCGAGGTCGAGAGGAAGAACCCGAGACCGGCGTGCCCGAGGAGCGCCTGATCGCGCTTCTCGAAAAGCTCGCGACGATCCCGGCGGGCCTGAACGTCGATCGCAAGGTGGCGCGCCTCGTGCGCGCGCACGCGGCCTCGAGAGACGCTTTGCGCTGGGCGACGGCCGAGGCGCTCGCCTTCGCGAGCCTCGTCACGCAAGGGGTGCGAGTGCGGCTGAGCGGACAGGACATCGTGCGTGGCGCATTCTCCCATCGGCATCTCGCGCTCATCGACAATGAAACCGGCAGGCGGCACGTGCCGCTCGCGCATCTCTGCGCCGATCAAGCCGGCTTCGAGGCGATCAACAGCCCGCTTTCGGAATATGCGGTGCTCGGCTTCGAATATGGGGTGAGCCTCGAGCGCCCCGACGCGCTCACGATCTGGGAGGCGCAATTCGGCGATTTCGCCAATGGGGCGCAAATCATCATCGACCAATTCGTCGCGAGCGGTGAAGAGAAATGGATGCAGCCTTCCGGGCTCGTTCTCCTCCTGCCGCATGGGCTCGAGGGCCAGGGGCCCGAGCATTCCTCGGCACGGCCCGAACGCATCCTGCAGCTCGCGGCGAAGAACAATATCGAGCTCGCGAACCCCTCGACGCCGGCGAATTATTTTCACCTGCTGCGCCGGCAAGTTCTGCGCCAAGGGCGCAAGCCCCTCTTCGTGACGAGCCCCAAGACGCTTTTGCGTTTGCCCGAGGCCGTCTCGCCGCTATCCGCCATAAGCGAGGGCGAAAGCTTCAAGCGTGTTCTCACCTCCGCGCCTCGGGGCACGGTACGGCGCGTCATAATGTGCACGGGCAAGCTTGCTTATGAGCTCGAGAAGCACCGCGAAGCCTCGCAAATCGACGACACCGCCGTGCTACGCCTCGAAATTCTCTATCCGCTGCCCGACAAGGAGCTCGCGACGCTTTTGCGCCAGTGGCGCGAGGCCCGCTTCGTCTTCGCGCAGGAAGAACCTGAAAATCAGGGGTGGTGGGCCTATCTCGACCGCCCGCTCGAGCGGCTTTTGCGCGAGGCTGGCGTCGCGAACCCGTGCCTTGATTGCGTCGCGCGACCGGCATCTCCTTCACCGGCCGGCAGCTTCCACGGGGATCACGAGAAGGACCAGCAAACCCTCGTAAGACGCGCTTTCGCTTGAGCGAATAGGTGCCATGCCGATACGAAGCGGTGCGCAATCGCCAGCGCTGGGATTTCCGCGCGACGGGGATTGCTCTTCGGGGAAGCCGCGACTATAGCCTCGGCCGCACGCGCCCATCGTCTAGCGGTCCAGGACGTCGCCCTTTCACGGCGAAAACAGGGGTTCGATTCCCCTTGGGCGCGCCAGCAAAATCAATGATATGGTAGCACGTAAGCGGTGGGTAACGGAAAATACGGAAAAGCCGTCGCCGAACGGTTCCGAATTTGGGCGGACAGTCCGGTCATGGATTTCCGTGATCTCCGGCGTCAGGTTCTCGTCGCAAATCAGCCATCTCTTACAGCGGCCGGATTTCGATCTCGCTCGGTCCTGGCATGGGGTTGGCCAGCGCTTCACCCAGGCGACCGCCTCGTCCATGTCCTTGACTTCCCAGAGCCAGAAGCCGGCGACCAACCCGCGGGTCTCGGTGAAAGGCCCATCGATGACCGTGCGGCTGGGACCATCGAACACAATACGCTTGCCCTGCGAGGAGGCCTTAAGGCCGTCGGCTGCGAGCAAGATGCCGTTGTTTAAGCCGGCCTCACCGGCCTGGCATCGAAACGACGAACGGAGATATTGGAAATCGACATCGTTCCGCAAATTTTTTTCGGCGGTTGAGGCGCAGCCCCCGCTGTCAGGCTGGGCGCACGATCACCGGGATGTTGGAAAGCTTCGCGAACAACCGACATCGGTGGCGCATCGGCCACCAATCGTAGAGAAAAATCTCCAATGGGCGCCACATCGCTACCCAGCCGAGAATAAGGAGGCCTTCGCTGGCAATCTCCGCAACGGCGCCGTGCCCAAATGCAAAAACAAACTCGCGTAGGACAATGCATGCGATAAGGAAGCCGAGCCCGATGAACAGCGCAATTCTACCATTTCGAAAGAAAAGTTTGAGATGCCGCTGGCTCTCGTGAAGGCGGTAAGCGAAGTAATTGTGGACGGCCTGCGGCAGATCCGTATTGCCGGATATTTGCTCCGCCGGCAAATGGATGATCAGCCGCAAATGTTTCTGCAACGGAAATTCATCGACGGAATCGACGATATATGCTTCCGCATCATCATCGAGGTCTCGTTCATGGAAGGGAGAAGGATCGAAGGTGTTGAAGAGCTGATGAATCCTACTGAGCGTGATCTCGATGGTGGCGTCAGCATTCGGACCCTCGCTAATCGCGGCGTCGGTCATCGCTCTCTCCTTCGCGCAGATACGGCTCCGGCTCCTCTACAGGTTACATGACCTGTCTCATGCAATTTATGTTGTTTAATCGCGCGAAATGGGCGGCTCGGCCCTCGTTTTCAAGCGACTGTTCGGCCTCGCATTGGCCGCCCAGGCGGGTATCAGCGCTTCAGAGTCGCCTGTACTTCAACGGCCGTCTGGTGGTACTGGTCATCGCAGCGGCGGGCTAAGTGATTTTTCGTCCCTCTTTACTCCCACTCTATCGAAGAGCGCGAGCGAACCAGCGAGAGCAGCTCTTCTTGAGCGGTCCGGTCCCGCGTAGAAACTGACGATCAGCCTGTCCGATAAAAATGTCAGCCCACCTGACAGCCTTGCCTCCGTAGCTGGGAGCGCAACGACACGCTCGCCCTTGAGCAGACCCATTCGATCATGGCGAGCAATCGTTGCATCGGAGTGCAGGCGATCACCCCATCCCAATCTTTCGTCCAAATCGTGCGTCAAAGGCGACGCACAATGGTGCATCTCGCCTACGAAGCTTGTCTCGCGCGAGCTTGAACGACGATGGCCCTGTCGTTATTTCGAGCGGACATGCTCGATCTCGCAGTAACGATCGACCACGCGCTGGAGAAGAGGAGCATAATCGCGAAAGGCCCGCGTCTTCATGCCGGCGACCTTGCCTGCTTCGTCCCATAGCCGCACTCGCACCGCTTCCGTGTGGAAGGGGTTGGAGCGGAACTCGGTCGACCTCATCCTCATTCATCGGTCCGCCCTGCAGGGAGAGGGTGTGAACGGATGCTTCCGAGAGCTTGGCCAAATAGCCCGGGTCGGTGGCGCAGAGATAGCGCTTGGCGGCGACGTGCAGGCGCACGCACTCGCTCACGATAGGCGGGAAAAAGGGGGCGAGCACCTCCGCCCCTGCATCGTCGTGATGCTTGTCTTCGGTGTCCTGTGGCGAATAGGCGCCGAACTCGCTCGTGAAATGGCCAACGTCGTGAAGCAGTGCCGCCGCCACGAGTTCATCCCCGGCGCCCGCCTGCTCGGCGAACCAGGCGCTCTGGAGCATATGCTCGGCCATCGACACGGGCTCGCCAAGATATTCCTCCGCGCCGCGCCGCTCGAAAATGTCGGCGAGGAACGGCACGATGGTCTTGGTGTCGAGCGTAGGCCGGGTCATGCCGCCACCTCGCGAAGCGCTTCGGCCTCGATCGCGGCAAGGGTGGAAAGCAGCCCGTCCTTGTCAGCGTAGCAGCCCTGAAGCCAGCGCTGGCCGGAGCCCGAGAATTGATTACGGGCGTGCATGACGCGGGTGTTGTCCACAATGAAGAGCGATCCGGGCGTAAGCTTGAATGTCACTTCCATGCGCGGGTCCTCCAGGATTTCGCTGAACTGGCGATAGGCGGCGTAGAAATCCGGCATCTCCTCATAGGGCACGTCGACAAAAGGCGCCGCCGAACGATTGTTGAAGCGGATGGCGATCATCTCGCCATCCGGACCAAGCTCGATGAAGGGCCGCTTGGCGCGCAGGCGCACCTGCGACGAGCCAGCATATTCGAAGCGCGCCGGGTAGCGGCTGAGAAGATCGAAGCCCTTGGCGTTTTCCTGGCGTAGCCGCGTGGCCGCCATGAACGCCGTCGACGACGATGGAATCGCCTCCCTCGACCGTGTTCTCCAGGCAAGACAGAAGCTGCAGCGTCGGCACCGGATCGCGATAAGGATTGTCCGTGTGGGCCTGGAGCCCGAGATTGGTGTAAGCGAGATTGGTGGGATTCACCTCCGCCCGAACTTCGAACCAGCGTCCGTAGTTCGTCTCCCGCACATAGCCGAACAGGTCGGTGACTTCGCAGAGACTTCCCGACTTGCGCGGCACCTCGGTCAGCATGGCGAAGCCGTAGCGGCGCACCGCCGCGAGCCATTCCCCGAGAGCACGCCGGTCCGTTCGAAGCTGCGCATAGGAGCCCGTCGGCACCCGTTTTTGCAGGGCCCCGTCCCAAAGCTCGACCTCCGGGGGCACCCAGCCGCAGCCCTTTGCTGCGGCCTTGTCATAGATCCGCTCGCGCAGCCATTGGGCCGGGAATACGGTCACGTGACCCTCCGGCGCGAAGGTGATGGACAGATCGCCGTTCGGGGCAACCGCGACCGATCCGATCGTGGTCAAGGGCGATATGTCGAGGACGGTGATCAGGCGCTGGCCATTGCCGGAACTGCGTGTCTTGGGATCGAGCGCGTTGTCGCGGAGCCAAAGAGCGTGAAAACGGGCGCTGTGCCCGTCGCATCCAGGTGACGCGCGTCGCACGCCCTGCATCGAGGATCTCGGCCCCAGTTATCTTCATCAAAGGCTTTCCTCTCTGGAAGAGCGATTGACTTGCGAAAAGCCATCGGCTTGCGAATGATAAAATATTACATGGTGGCACCAAAGCACATACGTCGAGCGCGGGACCTCCGATTGCCCATATATTCTTGCGGTCCGCCGAAGAGATTCCGACGGACGCCTGAGCTGCTCATGCTCACGGGACTGAAGCGTGGAGGAACCCGATCGCAGCGCGAGGCTATGTCAGAGATAGGTCTTTTCTCACGCGGCGTGCGATTCCCAATCACGGGATTTTGATAACACAGCTTCCCTGCTGGCGTATCGGGCACGTCCTCCACCCTTCTCCAAGGTCGCCGTTTGAACGCCCATAGCGGTTCGAACTCCGCCCGCGTTGCCAATAACCTCCATCATAATAGGGATACGGCATGTCATAATAGGAGCTGACGTCGTCATTATCAGGATAGGAGTCCTCGTAATTGGGAGAGTAGCTACTGTCATAGGGGTAATAGGGATCGGCATAGGCGAGAGATCCCGCCCCATAACCCCACCAAGGCCACCCTCGTCCCCACACGCGATGATGGGGCCTACCGGCGAATCGGTGTCGGACGCTGCCGCCAAATCCCGGATGGAAGCCGCCAGAACCTCGATGAAAACCGCCACTTAATCCGCCGGCGTGAAATCCTCCAAACCGACCATGAAAGCCTCCACCGCCGAAACCGCCACGGGACTCGGCCGGCGTAAACGCGGCAGCCGACACTGCAAGCGCTACAAAGGGTGTCGTAATCAATTTGCGAAGCATCGCACACCTTTTCGGCAAGTGGCCGCACCCAACTCTGAAGCGAGAAATAAGGCCGATCAGTCATCGCGGAGTAGCTAGCTCGATAATAGGCTTACTTTGAGTCGCTCGGTGTTATTATTCGGAGGTAATCTGTGGGGCCCGGAAGGCTTTTGGCTCCGCCCGCCTAACAACCCGAACACCCAGCCGCGGCTAAAGCCGTGGTGGGCGAGCTGTGCTGTTGCATGCAGTCCCATCAGATTGAGGCGACCAAATCCAAAAGAATAAGGGTGGGCGCATGGAAGCAGAACAGGTGGCATTCGCACCGATGGAAATGATACATATTTCCGATTGAAGAGATGCCTCCGCATCACGCCCACAATGGTTATGGACCCTCAAACAAGGTCATCGACGAGGTTGACGATTGCTTGCGGTCTGCTCGCCGCCGCGATGGGCCTATTTTATATCCTGTATCCCGCGATTGTCGGCCCTAGCGCGAGACATAACGGCGAGGAACCAGGCTGGCTGGGCTTCGTATTCGGAATGATTTTTCTCCTGGGCGGAAGCGCGGCCATCATTAAGACAGTTGTAGGAAGCACTGCACCTGAGCGCGGCTTACCAGCCACCGCGCCGCGCTGGCTCAGGTTCACCTATCATGCGATGGTCGTGGCAATTGTCGTCGGCATGGGCCTGTTGGCCAGCTGGATTGCCTTCGGACCGGGCCAGCGGCAATTCAGTGGCTCCGGTGCAATTTTTGGGGAAGTTGGCGGGCGTATAGCTTTCGGCATTGGCGCCCTAATAATTTGGATTGTTTTGGTTGCCATCGTGGTTGGCGGCGCACGACGGTTCATCGAGCGTAGGTGACGCCCTCACAATCGGCCGGGTGAAAACCTTTGGCAGCCCCTATCTTGCCCGCACGGAAAATATTCCGGCACCCCGGCGCGGCTCTACTGGCGTGGCTCACTGTCGCCTCTGGAATTGCTCCGCATGCGGCGAACGGGCTTGCGACCAGCCGACATGCGGCAATTTAGGCAGCCTGAACAGCTCGGGACACAGCGCCAAGTGATGGAAACCATGCGAAGATCGCCTTGCTCGATGCGGTTACCCGTTGCATCAAGACACTCCGCTCCCTCGCACGAAGTTTCGGATGCATCCCCGCGACATCGCCATCATAATGGGCGTCTGCCTCGTCTGGGCAATGAACTCCATCGTCAGCAAGGTCGTCGTCTCGCAGATCGGCGTGCCGCCGCTCTGCTATGGGATGATGCGTTGCGTGCTGATCGCGCTGGCGGTCTTCCCTTGGCTCTTTCCAATGCCGCAGCCGCGATTGCGGCTCGTCGCCGCCTCCTTCCTGATCGGCGGCGGCAGCTTTGCCATCTATTATGTCGGCTTGCGCGACGCGACGGCCTCCACCGCCGCGATCGTCAGCCAGATCGGGCTTCCTTTCACCACGATCCTGTCGATCGTGATGCTCGGCGAAAGGATCCGCTGGCGGCGCGCTCTCGGCATGGCGCTGACCCTTTGCGGCACCTTGCTGGTGATCTGGAACCCCAACGGCGTTACTGTCTCGAACGGGCTGATGTTCGTCGTGCTCTCCTCGGCTGCCGGCTCGCTCGGCGCCATATTGATGAAGCAGATCGAGGGCGTGCAGGCCTTGCAATTCCAAGCCTGGGCGGGCTTGAGCGCGATCCTGCCGCTAGGCCTAGCGTCGGTCTTTTTCGAGAGCGGACAGGTCTCGACCACCCTTGCAGGCGGACTGGAAGCTCCTCGGCTGCATCGCCTTCTCGGCGCTGGTCGTCTCGGTGATCGCCCATACGGCCTATTACTGGCTGATCAACCGCTACGAGGCCAATATGATCGCGCCGCTTATCCTGATGTCGCCGGTCTTCACCGTCGCGCTCGGCGTGTTGCTCCTCGGCGATCGGCTCGATCTGCGCATGATCGTCGGTGCGGCGATCACGCTCATTGGCGTGCTGATCATCGCGCTGCGCCCGAACCGCATCATGCCGCGGGCCCTGCTCATCCGCGAGCGCATGTAGAGCGGGTAGTCCCTGTCCGTCGTCGTCAAAAGAACGCGATTGACCGGGAGCGGACATCCTGCGTCGTCACTTTCCAAACCAGTCCCTCAGAATTGGTTGGTGCTGCACCGGGTCGAATTCGGTGATCCGGCTGAAGCGCATCACCTTCGCCTTGCAGTAAGGCTCGTCGGCCAAGAACTCATTCAATTCTTCGAGCGACGCGGCGCGGGCTATGAGGATCCCCCCGGAGGGCGGGATGGAAGGGCCGGACAGCAAGAAGCGGCCTTTTTCGTAACCGCTCTGCAGGAATTGACGATGCGCGGCGATGAGGGCGGGCGCGCGCTGCTCGAAGGGGACAAGGTGCTGTCCCTCCAAGAGAAAGTGTTTCATCTCGGGTTTTCTCCTTGCCCGCTGCCCATTGATGTCGGATAAGTCATATGTTACGAACCGGTCGGTAACATGTCAAACTTGTGAGCCGATGAGCGACCGCGCGCGCCAAGCATCAAGAGCGACCGCCCGTGTGAGAGGCGAAAAGCCGGCGGGCGAGCGAGTTTTCGAGGTGGCGGCCGATTTGTTTTACAGTCAGAGCATTCGATCGGTAGGGGTCGACGCGATCGTCAAGCAGGCGGGTGTTGCCAAAATCAGCCTCTACAGGAATTTCGAGTCGAAGGACGATTTGATCGTCGCTTATCTCGAGAACCGAAATGCCGGGTACTGGCGCATTGTCGATCGGATCATGGCGGCAGAACAGGATAATGCGCGCGCACAGCTTCGGGCACTCGTCAGCTATGTTGCCAGTCGCGCGACGACGCCGGGCTATCGCGGTTGCCCGTTCATCAATTACGCCGCGGAATTTCCCGACGCATCCCACCCTGGGCATCAAATTGCCGACCGGAACAAGCGAGAGATGCGGCGACGCCTGTTGAGCTTGAGCAAGGCCATTGGTGCTCCTCGTCCGGCGCAGTTGGCGGATGCTTTGTTCATTTTGATCGAAGGTGCTTATGCGAGCAGTCAGACCTTGGGCGGCCGCAAAGGGCCGGCCGCGGTTTTGCCTTGGGCGGCCGACGCCCTCATCGAAGGCCATTTAAGGGGTTAGGCGCTGGGATGCAGCTCTGATATGGCAGCGAAGCATCGGCATGCGGTGTGCCGCGCGATGAGTGATCGCCTGCTCGCATCACGTTCCCTCTTCGAGGCGGGGCTATGAACGCACTTGGCTGCTTGTGGACGCCTCGCTAGCCAATTACGTAGAGACCGGGCGGCGGCGGCTTGTGATCGCCCATTGGAACCTCAGATCGGGTCGGCTCCGCAGTAAACTCTACCTAAGGAATGATGGCTAAACGCAAGGGGGGCCCTTCAGGCAAGCCGAGGGTGATTGCCTTCGACCGCAGGCCACCCACTCTTTCCTAGGGCCCCCCGCGCGACGGGCGGCCTCGCGGGACAATCCGGCGTGTCGGCGAGCTTGCCCGCTTGAAGCCCTATCGCTGCGCCCTGGACGCTGCCTTGCTTCCCGCACGCAAAGCCCTCTATCGAGTCGACTAGCTGCCGAAACGGTCGCGGCGCTACCCCACGCGCCCGAGATGGACAACGGCCGCTGGCGGACTCCGCAGCCACCTTCGTGCGAGGCTGGAAAGGCTCGTCGCCGCCGCCATCCCCATGCGCATCGCTAGCATGTGAGTGCGACCAGCCAGCCATTCACGAAGCCACGAAGCGCGTCAAACGTGGCGGTAGTCTGAATTCCCGGCCACCGGGAAGCGATCGAAAGCAAGGCGCGTCACAAGTCACGGTGCAATAATATCGAGAACGGCGTCGCCTTGCAGCCTCTCAGGCGGGAATGGGACCAAGCCCAAAGCGGATTTGGAAATCCATTCTCGCGCTGCCTCGGCTCCTCGTCCAGCTGCCACCTTGTTGTCCCAGAAGCTGATTGACATTGCCTCACGGCCCCCGCAATCCACAACATGGTAAGCTTTGAAGCCTGGCAAGGCGGTAACGATCGGAACGAATTCTGCTTTGATCCGCCGCACAAGTTCTTTGTCGCTGCCCGCGAGCGTGTATCTGCGAATTGTCACATACATCGTTGCCTCCCCACCTCGTCTGGAGGCCCCTCGCCTTACGACAGCTAGAAATCATACCCTGGTTCCAGATGAAAGGAAGGGCCCCGTCGGGCGTGCAAAATACCAGCGGGGCCCTTGCTCTTTGGAACGCTGCCCAACGCGTCACCAGGGGGCGCTCGCGCTTCGCGTGGGGCTGCTACCGTGACGGAAACCGATCCCACCTCTTCCTACGCGAACGTTTCCCCGCTGAAACCGTTAGGTTTCAAACGGAGCAGCTCATGACCATACACAGAGCCCTGTTTTCGAGCCTGCTATCCCAAGCGATCGGATGGTTAATTGCTAGGCTATTCCGGCATCGTGCATTGATTTCGATGGGTAAGGCGCGCCCGAGCGTCAAGCCTCTCGTATAAGCCCCTTCACCTTGGGAGGTCGTTCTCCAAAAGCCGCTAGAATTTCGATCGATCCCGGACGACCGAACTCTATGTCGCCTCGCCCTTTGAAGGCGACAACACCGCCGTTTTGGTGGGCGATCGAGTGGGAGCGCTTAGCACTTCCGCAGATTTGCGGATCAGGGAACTCACTTCCCGATTAAAGTGTTCTGAAGATGCGTAGCAGTTAATTATTCGCTGCGGTGTCGAGCAGTAGCATTGCCCGAACTCAACGGGAGTAAGCTCACATGTCACTCATGACAATGCTCAACGGGCTGGTAAAGAACCCTTATTCCGACGCCTACCAACGGATGGATGAATTCGAGCTGATTTCCTGGAAGGCGGTATTCGAACAGTCGATTGATCTCGGGGCGTCTAGCCGTGAAAAGGTTTTGCGTCTGCGCGCCATTGACCGGGCTTTGGAAAAGCTCAAGGGCAGTAACCTCCAGCGCGCCGCCTGACGAGTAGATGCTTTCCTTTGCCGCGCCCGACCCGCAAAGGGCGGGCCCGATTGCGCGATCGCTTCTTCTAGGTTTCTAGTGCGGAGCACTTTTGCCTTTCGGCATCTTATGCGCTTGTTGTCTTCGCTTTACCCTACGACGGCATGATGCACGACTTCGTGGGCAACCCCGTCGCGTTGGTTAAAGAGGACCGAGCCGGGCCGGAAATCCGAGTTCCCCTAAAAAAGGCGGCACATCCCGAGCAATTTCTGTTGCTGTTTAACGCTGTTGTAAGCGGCCCTGTGCATGTTTCCGGGTCGCTTTCTCTCGTGCCGCTGCAGTTAGGGCTATGCCGATAAGAAGTTTCCTAGAGGGATCGGCGTTCACCCCGGAAGAATTCGGAGAACTCGCACGCGTCTTCGAAGAGATCATCACGGCCCTCTCCCTGAAAGCTCATGTGGACCGAGAAGTGGCCGCAAAAACGATCCTGCGCGTCGCCTCCGCGCAGCAGTTCTTCGATCCCGCCAAAATTCACGACCAAACGATTGCGGGCCTTCGCGATAGGTCCCCCGCCTGTAGAGCCAAGCTCCGCGCTTAATCTCCTCGCAATCGCGGGAACCGAATATGGCCTCTTCGCCGCGCTCATCTGGGGTCGTGATCATCGGCGCGATCACCGCAGTCGGAACGCAGCTCATCACGACCTTTCTCCGCCGTCAGCACCGCCCTCTCGGACGCCGACAACCAAGGGCGTCAAGCAAGGCCCGACGATCCTCCATTACCGCCTCTACCGTCACCTGCGAAGGCTACAGGATCGTTGGGGAATTTCCCTTTTGGCCGCTGCAGCTTTTTCAGCCAGCCGGGCGAGGCCGAGCCATTCCTGCGCGACCCGGAGCATAATCACCCTGAATTCATTGTCATCCGATTGGAGCGCGAGCCTCATGACGGCCGTTGCATTGGCTCGATGTTCACTGGGGTCCATTCGGCCGCAAAACGCCTGAACAATTCTAGGGGTTCCAGTGGCACTGGCCCCTCGACCTCATTGGTTCAGCGCCGCTTAAATTTTTACGTCAAAGTCGAAGGAGCCTTCGCGGCCGAGCGTTTCTAGCACTGTTGAAGGAGGGGATGATGGGTCGTGTCGAGAGTTATCGCCGCTACGCGGCGCAGGGGACGTGGGCTCGATAGAATCAGATCGCGCCGCAGGGTGACTGGCTTATTTGGCTTGCCCTTGCTGGCCGAGGCCGGGGAAAACCTGTGTGGTTAGCGAGACGATTCGCTCATGGCTGAATAGGCGACTTTATGGGGAGCGTGCGTCGTCGAAACCGCCGACGCACGCTGGTTGAGGTTGATGATCAAGCACCCCTGCGTGGGCGGGCGATACGGCGAGAACCATGAGGGCGAGCCCGGCGAGGATCGCGAGCGTCGCGGCGATGTCCTGAAGGCGTTGCATTGCTTGCTCCATTTGCTTGCCAAGACTTCGAGCGTCACGAACTCGTGGACGATCGCAGAGGCGGCAACAGGAAGGGAACTCGTATATAACCGCACGATCCGAGCGGCTTATCCGCCGGGGTCGCCTCCAAGGTCCGAACGTCTAACTCCGGGACCGGCCTCCTGGCGAGGCCAATTTAAGGTGGTCGAGTTCCTGATGTTGCGTATTCTGCTTCAACCGTCCCATCTCGGGAAAACATACGCGGTGCCACTTAGAGGACCGTTAAGCAGGAACGGAAATTGCCCGGCATGTGCGCGATAAACAAATCCCCGCCGATTTCCGGTGGAGATGAGTGCGCTCACGGACGGGCGTTTGGTTCGTCAAGTGGAATACGGGCGGCGATTCTCCTTTCACCTTCCACCCGGTATCGTCGTGCCGTAACCCGGCTTGACTTGGTTGGGGCCAACATTCCGGGAGCCACCGCCTCTATGGCCCCCTTGATGCACGCCGCCCCCATAGACACCGCCCGGATAAACGCCTCCTGGATAGACGACGAGCCCGCGGCCACTGCCCACATGGACACCTCCCGGATAGGTGCCTCGCCTATTGGCCGCACTCGCCTCAGTGGCACTGAATGTGCAGAACGCTTCTAGTAAGAAAGCAATGAGAATAAAAATGCTTCATCATCATCCCAGGCCCTGGCGTGAAGCTCGAAGGAATAGCGTCTGGTATCCATCGGTGACGAAACCAAGAAGGCTAGCTACGGCGTCGGCGCGTAGCGCCTGGATCGCGACGCAGGTCTCGAGGGTTCTCACGCGGCTCTAGACCTTCGAAGCTGGAGCGAATCGGGTTTGCGCTTCCGCACCCATTGGCCAGAGCCCGCACCGCGGATGAGGCGACTATCCGGTCATGGTTACACGACGCCCACACCCGATGGGCGGGCCAAGACCTCGCCGTCACCTGCCTAACCTTGGGACCTTCGATCATTGTCTCGCCGGAGCGCCTGCGGGTTTTTCTACCGGTATCCACGGCCGTGTCTGTTGCTCGGCAATGTCCTCGATGGTTTGGGCCAGGGTATCATACGTCTCCGCGACCTTAACGATATTTGCCCTGCCTCGTCCCACTGGCCGCGCGCATCCGCAACTCTTCGGCTCTCATTCGATAGTCGGCAGCCCCTCATCGAGTGAGCTGCTGAATGTTTCGGACATGGCAGCATCGTGAATGCTGATTGCTCTCGCAGCGTTCCAGTTGCATGTGATGGGACCGAAGGGCATCTCTGGAAAAATTCAGAGGATCGGGCCACGCAACTCACCACGACGCCGTCAGCATCGCCTATCGGCGCGAACAACCGAGGGCGGAAGGGGACTCCTTCAGTCTGGACAGGATCAACGATCGAGATGGCGAGCTTCGAGCTCCTCCTCCCTGAGCCTCAAGCCATGTGTTGCCAGTCAAGCGCTGTCCGGGCCGTGACCAACGGATTGCCAGAGAATGTGGGATACGAGCGCCCCCACCACGATCGCGCCGCCGATCAGCGTGCGCTGCGACGGCACCTCCGAATGCACCAACCAGACCCAGATCGGCGCGAGCACCGGTTCCAGCGTCCCGATGAGCGCCGCGATGGCTGCGGGCAAAAGCCTGACGCCGGTGACGAAGAATGCCATGCCCAAGCCGAGGTTGAGCGCGCCGAAGGTGAAGAGCAAGGCCATATCGGTTGTCGACACGGCAAAGCTTCCGGCCAGCGGCAGCGATACAGCCGCATCGATGAGGCAGCCCAGGCAGCAGGCGGGGGTCATGCGCACCCCGGCATAGCGACGGGTTACGACCGTCGCGGTCGCAAACATCAGCGCGATCAGCACTGCCAGCATGTCGCCGACCGGGGAGACCTTCCCGCTGAGCGAGTCTGAAACCATGACCGTCACGCCCAAGATCACGGCGGCGATCGCGACCCAGGTCGCGGGCGCGACCGCTTCCCTGAACACAAGCCGCCCGATCAATGCCGCGACCAAAGGCGTGCTCGCCTGGATAAGAAGGATATTAGCGACCGTGGTGTGCTGGAGCGCCACGATGAAGGTGGCCGACGCAGTTGCGAAACAGACCGCGACGGCGATTCCGGGATACCCCATTGTCTTGAAGAGAAGGACGGTCTTGCGCCCGTCGCGCCACAAGAGGAACAGGATCAGGAAGGCTGCCGCCCAGATGGAACGCAAAAAGACGATCGTCCAACTATCATCGGTCGTCAGGAAGCGCGCGATCGTTCCCCCGAAGCTCCAGACGATCGCCGAGGCCATCACCAACGAAATACCAGCCCGCTCGCCGGACAGGTGTCCGCCCGGCAAGGGAGCGACGGCGGCAGGTAAGGGTCTCGGCATGATTTTTTGTTTCTTGGTTCATGGCTGATCACGCGGCATCCCGCTTCGAGTCGCAGTCGTTGCCGAGAGGGATGGGAGGCAGGCCTTGCGTCAGAGTTCGCGGTCATGTCGTATTCCGACCTTGACCGTCTTGAGCAGCGCGATTGATCAGACTCAACTCATATCCCCACATTCAACCTCGGGAATTCAAGCTGCGGCAGAGAGCCCCTCTTTATCCAGCACGCGTTTGACCGCGGGACGGTTCTTCATGCGATCGTAGTGGGCGGCGCAGTTCTTCGGCAAGTTCAGTTTCATGAACGTAGAAGCCCAGAATTCCACGTAAAAAAGCGCGGCATCAGCAATGGTGAATTTGCCGACGAGATAGTCTTTTCCCTCTAACGCCTTATCCATAAGGTCCAGGCCCCTCTCCATAATCTCTTTGCCTCGCGCCTTCACTCTCTCATGATCGGTTTCGCTCGGCGCATAGTTCACGGGCCTAAACGTGCGCGAGAAACCCTGCATGTGCATGGTCGAGACGACATAATCCATAGCCTCAATGGCGCGAGCCTCGGCCTCTGCGTTGCTTGGAAGCAGCGACTTCTCCGGATTGGTTCGCGCAAGCCAAGTGGCGATCGCCGGAAACTGGGTCAACACCGAACCGTCGTCGCGCACGAGTGTCGGAACCTTTGACTTTGGATTGATCCTGGTGAAATCCGCCGCGTACTGTTCTTGCTTTTGCAAGTCGACTTTTTGCAGCTCGTAGGGTCTGCCGATCTCCTCAAGTATAACGTGGATGCCGAGGGAGCAGGCTCCAGGCGCATAGTATAGTTTCATCGCAATCTCCTATATTCGGTGCTCGCCTCCGATATTTCTCAGACCGCGCAAAGCCGATCGGTTATTCCGGCTGGGAGGGCATGCAAGTGAATGGCGGCGAGAAAGGCTATCAGGGAGACAAAAAAGGCGCCACTCGGTTTTGCTTAGAGGCCGGGCGCGCCTGGGACCCTTAAGGAAGGGTCGGAGCCTAACGTCAACCATCGCCGCCGTTCGCACCGGGTCGGCGGTTGATAATCTCGAAGTGTTTCTGGAGATCGCCAGGGCGGGATTGGTCTGTGTCAAGATGCCCAATATCACCCGGCCGGGTCAGCGAACTCGGCCCGGGTTGATCTCCGGTTGTCTCCCAAGCAGCTACGGACGCATTAGAAGAACGCCGATTACTAGGAGCACCGCGCCAAATATTCGGGAAGGGTCTGCTGTGTGTCTGGCAAGATTAAAAAAGCCGTAGTGGTCAACAATTAGCGAGGTGAGCATCTGGCCGGAAATCAACAGCGCCACGAAGGTCGCAGTGCCGAGGCGCGGCACCAGCAGAATTGAAACCGCAATGTAGATCGCCCCGAAGAAGCCGCCAGTCCAGGCCCACCAATTGCTCCGAGCAAACACATCAATTGAAGGCATTGTCTCGCGCAATGCCAGTGCAAGTCCAAGCATGCACACGGTGCCGCCCAAATAGCTGACGAAGCCGGCCCATGCCGCCGAATTCAGGTCCGTCCGCAATTCAGCGTTCACGGCCTGTTGCACGACGAAGCTTGTGCCGGCACAAACCGCGAGCAACGTAGAACCGAAAAACCCAAGCAGTTGCGGCATTGCGTTTCTCCCCACTAAATGCGCTGGGCGTTTGCCCGATCGTCGCTAAAGTCCAAACCTGCTGCCAAAGCGCAAGCGCCTTGCAGAGCGATAGGCGGCGGCCGATGAATCCAAAGCAGCGCTCAATTTGGGCCAAGAACGCCGCCGGCTTGACTGGGTGCTGCAATCGGCGTTCGGGCGCAACACGGAGTTGGATGGAATTCTACGAGCCCGCACTAGTGACCCTAAGCTAACCTCATTCGGCGTCGTACGAAGCCAAGCGGTTTTACTGATCCGTTGCCCCGATCACACGAGCGCGCTTGACGATGCGGACAACTTCAGAGTTTTTAGGATCGATCCCTTCCAAGCCATAAGAACGGCCGTTGCGAAATTTTGACCGGGACGAAAAGGTCGAGGACATGGACAGCCGCAGCAAGCCTCAAAAGAGCTCGGACCGTCTCGGTGCGCGTGCTAGTCCGGATTGTAGGGGAGATAGAGCAGGGCAGCCGCCGCCCGATGTGGCAAGAGCCGGGGCATGAGATCGGAGACGCGACATGAGTGACCGCTACACGGCCTATCGGCGGCTGAAGATCGATCGGCCAGAGGAGCGCATCCTCCGCGTCACCATGGACAACCCCAAGAGGCTCAACGCCGCCGACGCCCTCATGCATGAGGAGCTGACGCGCATCTGGCGCGACCTCGACGCCGACGCTTCGGTTTCCGCCGCGATCATCCGCGGCGCCGGTGACGCCTTCTCCGCCGGCGGCGATCTCGATCTCGTCGAGGCGATGACGGAAGATTTCGATGTGCTAGCCCGGGTCTGGAAGGAGGCGCGAGACCTCGTCTACAACATCATCAATTGCAGCAAGCCGATAGTCTCGGCGATGCGGGGGCCGGCGGTCGGCGCCGAACTCGTGGCCGGTCTCCTCGCCGATGTGTCGATCGCGGCGAAATCGGCCCGCATCATCGACGGGCATACGCGGCTCGGCGTCGCGGCGGGCGACCATGCGGCGATTGTCTGGCCGCTCCTCTGCGGGCTTGCCAAGGCCAAATACCATTTGCTGCTCTGCGAGCCCTTGAGTGGGGAAGGCGCCGAGCGCATCGGTCTCATCTCGCTCTGTGTCGAGGATGCCGAGCTCGACGCGAAATCGCTCGAGATCGCGCGGCGACTCGCGGCCGGATCGCCGAGCGCCGTCCGCTGGACAAAATACGCGCTAAACAACTGGCTCAGGCTCGCCGGGCCGAGCTTCGACACCTCGCTCGCCCTAGAGTTCCTGGGCTTCAAGGGACCCGACGTGCGCGAAGGTCTCGCCTCCTTGCGCGAGAAGCGCCGGCCGAATTTTGCCAAGGACAGCCCGTTGTAACGTGGTTTGAGGCGAAGCCAGGCCTGGGCCGCGGCAAGCCAGGGTTTCCACGCCCCTTTGCGATGTCGGATCGATCAGGGTGAAAAATGCGTTGGCCGCGTTTCCGCTACTGGTGAGTTTTGCAATGGCTTGGCCCGCCACGATCACAGCACGGCGGCGCGCGCTCATTCGGGAAGGCCGGCCCTGCGGAGGGCCTCAGCAAAACGCACAGCATAGTCGCCTCGATGCGGCATGATCGCCGTCATCTTCGAGATTGTGAAATCGGGATACGCTTGGCGGACTTGTCGAACCGTCTCCTGAGCCTCGAGTGATGTTCTTGAGCTGTTGTTCGCCCATATCTTCGGCATCCAAGTCGATCTTGCCCGTGGCGTCGTCGTAAAACCGTGCCGAGATGCAAACACCCCCAGGCGCAGCAATTGCCTCCAGCCTCGCTGCGACGTTCACCCCATCGCCCAAGAGATCACGCCGCTCGATAACCACGTCGCCCTGGTGAACTCCGATCCTGACCTCGATCGCCTCTCCTTCGGCGCATTTCCTATTCCGGTCGCGCATTCGCTCCTGGATAGCGATGGCTGCACGCGGCTTGAACCGCGCTGGGGAACTCAGCCAGCAACCCACCGCCCATGAGCTTGAATATTCGACCGCCATGTTCTGTAAGGACCGGATTGACAATCTCGAACCTAATCCCGCGCAGCCTGGAGAGCGTTCATTACCGCCGGGAGTGGCCAGAAGCGGTCGCGCATTTTCCAATGTCCGGAACGACGCTGTGCCTGGCATCGCGCGAGAGCGCGACGGAGACGATCGCGCGGGCTCGATGCTGCGGGCCTTGGCCTTGCTCGGCTACGATGGCGCTTCCGTATGGTAAAGAACGGGATCGCGAGTAAATTTCTGTATAAGGGAGTTACAGATGAAAAATAAGCTTCTCAGCCTAGCACTGGGTGCGTCGCTTCTTCTTGGTCTACAGCACATGGCAATAGCCACCCCTATGACGGAGGCTACGAGCCCGGCTGAAGTGTCGGCTAGCCATGGCAGCGCTGGCAAGCTTGCCTATGTTGCCTATTATCAACGTCATACCGCAGTGGTGAGGCGGGGCCCAGTGCATGGCTGTGTCAGCGGCCGACGCTGCGTGGGCGGTTACCACGGCGGCGTCTGTCGCAGGTGGGTAGCCTGCCGTTAAAGAGGCCCGAACACAGTCAGTGGCCTTAAGTCCCCGCTAACCCGAAGTGCCGATACTTCCGTCCGCAGCGGCGCGGTGCTCCGCGCTGTCGCGAAGGGCGAGCGACATGTTTACGTGGGCTTAAAATGTCGCGCCCACCCGAATGGACTAGCCCCGCCTCGTAAGAGCGCGGGGCTTTTTTGTTCTCGAAGTCCCTGCTCTGCGGATGCCCCAGGACGACCGACGGCCCGAGCCCAACCGGCGACTTCTCGCCATCGTTTTGTGCGTGGCAGCTGTCGTCGTCGCGTTGGGACTATTCTCTAGTGTCGTCGTTGCGTTGGGACTATTCTCTAGGTGGTGGTAAGCGCACGCCTTGGTGAGCACGCGGGGATGGGTTGCTTCTTATTATGGTTTGCCCAGCCATGTTTCATTGAGTTTTTCAAGGAACTTCTCTGCGTAAAACGGGCGGCCATAGTCCCGAATATTTCAATTGGGCGGAGTGTTACCTGTATTGGGACGCAAGCGCTGTCATCATGCCGTAAAGGGAGGAAATTGCGATGATGCTCGCTCATAAATTACGGATTGCGGCGGCCGCCCTCAGCCTCGGCACTATGGCATTCTTGGCGCCAGCCGAAGCTCGCGGACTTGGTGGGTTCCGAGGCGGCGGGTTTCACGGTGGCGGAATAATGCGGGGGGTTGGCCACTTCCCAGTTGTGTTTATGCATAAGGGCCAATTCCGCTCTCCATTTCTCAACCGCAGGGGCTTCGTCAGTCGCCAGTTCTTACGCCGCCGGTTTGCCGATGATCGACGATTTTTCTTCCCCCGTCACCGCTTCGTGGGGCCGTTCGCAATCGGTTTTCTCGGCGCCGGTTACACCGGTTCGGCCTACGATTATGCCTACGCAACATCCCCGGACGATCAGGGCACGACTCAGACATCCTCTTCATATGACTCTGCAACGTCCACTCAGGCATCGCCTGCATATGACGATCCCTACAACTTTAGCGCAGCACCGGGACGCGGTTGCTCCCTGCTAATTAAAGTGGAAAAATTCGGGGACCAATTCGTTGGCCGCCGCATACCCCTGTGCTAACCCGAACGAAAGAACTGTGAACACGATCCCGTGTCCGGCGCGGCAGGAACCATGATGTTGACCACCGGCTGCAGCATAGGCGCAGTGTATCACCCATCCTCTGGAAACAGCCTGCATATATCTCAAGTGATTCGAGGCCGCGACTCGGGGGCCTCGCTCAGCAAGCAGGCGGCCGCGCTGCCGCCTTAGCCGCGCTCGGCAACCGATTGAGCTCAACGCCTTGAGCAGGTAGGTCATGGATGCCGGAGCATCGTCATGGCGCGAATCTAGGGAACTCTGGTATCCGCTCCATCGAACGGTTGCCCCATGGAAAGGTTGTCCTCCTAGCGCGCGAGGCTGAGCTGCGAGGCCAAGGCGACACTCGGGCAACGTGGCCCTATGCCGGTATCGCCACCACTCTGTGCTCTTGCCGCTATTGAAAATAATGCGCAGCCGCAACTCGACAGAGCCATTCTGCGGTTGCGCGGGATTGCCTTGTGGAACGAGGTCGCCCGATATCCCCCGCGCCGCCACGAGAGAGCGACCAAAGATTTCTTAAGACCCTCCGCGCATAACGCGCATAAATCGTGCGCCAGGAGGGACGACCATGCGTCTGCTCGCCGCCATAGCTCTCAGCCTTCTCCTGTCAGGCTGCCTTGCCAGCTTGCCAGTGGACCCGGTTCCTCCAATGGACCACTGCGTCTACGTCGGTGGTGGCAACTTCTCGTGCCTCTGGGCGCAGCCACTCCCCGTGGGCTCACACTGATCCAGGTAGAGCTGAACTAGACGATCTCTACCGGGCTGCGGTCTACGCCGACAAAATCCTCAGGGGGGCCGTACCCGCCGATCTGCCGGTTGAGCAGCCGGCCAAATTCGAGTTGGCCATAAATCTCAAAACTGCAAGACGTTCGGCCTCGAAATCCCATTGCAATTTCAGCAACTCTCCGACGAGGTGATCGAATAGAATGTCTGCGGCCGTAAGGGCCCGTGGCCCATGATGGTAGGCAGCCGTGACTTGGGTTGGCCGAGAGCTGACAAAGTTATCGAATCCACGCGAGCGGACTCGCTAGTTCCGGCCATGGCAGCAGCCACCAGAACCGCGACTATAGGGATTGCCGTATGGGAAATTGGTGATGCTGGAAGGGGCAGCACCAAAGCCATAAACATCGCCAGGGCCGTAGTTATAAGGCCGCGAATTTGACCACGGCCTGGCGTCGCCCTCGGTCGCGCTAAACCCTCGTGGCGCGCGAGCTCTGGCGACCGATCCCTTCCAAACGGCACCACCGCGATGTCGCAGATGGTGCCGGCCAGCCTGGTCGCCTGCCCACAAGGTTAGGGGGAACGAGAACGCCACGAAAGCTGCAACCAAGGCAGCCGAGATCAGAGCTTTTCCCTCTCGCATCTTCGAAATCCTTTTGTCAGCGACTGGCGCCTCCTTCGCCCCAAGTGAGCGCAGTTGGCAAAAACCTAAACACTCGGCCCGCTGTCGCTTCCGCGGTTTCGTCACTGTTCTCCTTTACTTATATCAGGCTTCGCCGAGCCAAAGGGTTGGCGCGCGAAATCCTGCCGGTGAAGCAGCGCGACGAAAGTGTTTCTGGAATTGCTCGGAAGCCTCCCGACGATAGACTTGGGTCGAAAGCGCACACGCGGGCTACGGTGACCGAGCGTCAGATTTCGAACACTGGTGACGCTCGACAAAAATTTCCATCACTTCTCGCCGATATGAGAACCGGTGGGCTGCGGCATGGCTGGTGATCTTACCTCAACGCCATATCTGTCTTTGGTTTCTTCGACGGTGTTCGTCCACAGTCTGCTGACCTCGAGCCAGTCTTGTGCCGTCTGCGCGAAGTCAACTCTATTGGGTTGTGTGTGACTGGCCTCGGTGATCCTCACCGCTTCGAACGTCAGCATCAAGGGCACCCCGGCGTTCAGCGTCTATAACGCCTCGAAAGCCGCGGTGCGCAACTTCGGCCGGAGCTGGACGCTCGATCTGAAGTCTCGCGGCATCCGGGTGAATGTCATCAGCCCGGCCTGATCAAGACACGGGGCCTCGTCGGCCTGGCCGGCCCCAACGCAGCGAAGCAGGAGGCCTTGCTCGACTACATGGCCTCGACCGTCCCGGCGGACAAGCCCAGATCTGAGCAGGCTGCTCACAAAGCGGCTAGGGTATATGCCAAGGTTCATAGCCAAGGAGAAATGTTGTGAATGACCCTATTCACGAACTCCTTCACCGCAACCTTCAGGAGGTCTTCGGCGAAGGCGAGGTGTTGCGTCGCCGCGCGGCGATCGACGAGCTCTATACCAAAGACTGTGTGCTCTATGTGCCGCCCGGTACGTTTGTTGGGCGTGAAGCCCTCGACAAATTTGCTGGTGATCTCCGTGCGACCCACCCGCACTTTGTGTACACGCCGCACGGCGAACCGCAGGCTCTCCACAATGCCGGCCGTCTGGCCTGGGGCTCCGGCCCACGCGGCGAAGCGCCCGAATACACCGGCATGGATGTGATCATCGTTCGCGACGGCAAAATCGCGGCGCTCTACGTGTTCCTCGATTCCATCCTTTCATAGCCCGCCACGGCGCTCCTGATGAGCGCAAGGTCAATCCCAACGAGAGCGCCATCCGCACGGTTTCCAATACACGGTCGAAGCGATTTACAGGCTCCCCTTCTGAATTCGATAAGATGACAGAAGCGCATCTGTCACAGCTGCCGATAAGCTGTTGGATCGTGGTTGGGGCAAGCCGAGCCAGGCTTCGATGGCGCTTTGACGCAGTCGCCAAATGGAACGCGACGTAGATGTCATCCGGTTTGCAAGTCGATCTTACTTGCTAGGCGGGCTGTCGATGGTGTGTCGCGGCCCGCAATGGGCGCCAAGCAGCCGCGACTCGGAATCGGACCCTACCATAATCTGAAGCTGTCGTAGTCGTGAGGTCTTTGCGATTCCTGCGAGCGTAGGCTCCATTGCAGCATGGTCTAACCGAAAGCTGTTCGCCTGGTTTTGGAGGGAGATCACGGGGTACGGACTTTCCGGCGAGACCCACCGGAACAATTGGAACTCCCGGGCTGCTCGAACGACGCGCCGGAACCACTTCTCCCGCTGCCTCTGCGCGCACCGGGCGACCTGGGAATCGCGCTGCCGCGTTTTTGGATCTGTTTCGCCAGCCAGCTCTTCGTTTGTTTAAGTATTTCGCTGGAAAGCGCGGGGTCATCACTCACGCGCGCCAGGATCATCGCCCCAACCATCGTCGCCCAGCTTCCAATAGCCGCCTGGCGCTTCTGAGCTTCAGTCTCGCCAAACGCGATTTGGCTGAGACGTTCAATCTGTCGTTTGACGCCAGTCGTCATCTCTGTTCGCGGCTCACCGGTCAAGCGGATCGTTTCCGCGGCCAAGGCCGAGGTGGGACATCCGCCTGCCCGATTGTCACGATGGATCGCCGACAGATAGCCGGCGGCATAGGACGCCAAATCGCCTGAAGGCTCCGGCCTCTTCGAGAACACGTCCGCCAGTGCAGCAGCGATCAACTGCTCCTTGGAAGCGAAATATCCATAGAAGCCGCCATGAGTGAGTCCAGCGACCTTCATCACCTCCGCAACCGTGACTGACTCGTAACCACGCTCCCGGAACAGCCGGCTGGCCGCTTCGAGGATCGCACGTCGGTTTTCTGCCACATGTTCGCGGCTCACTCTCATAATTTTGGTCCTCGCGCCTTGACTATATTCATGATGGATGTCATGTAAACAGCAACATGACCGCCGTCATGAATAAACCTTGCAGGAGCGTATTTCAATGAGCTTGAAACCCGCCGTCCTCGTCACTGGTGCCTCGACCGGAATTGGCGCCGTCTATGCCGACCGTTTCGCGCGTCGCGGCCATAGCCTCGTTCTGGTGGCGCGCAATACCTCCAGGCTGGAGAAACTCGCCGATCGCCTTCGCCGGGATGCGAATGTTTCGGTCGATGTGCTTCAAGCCGATCTGACCGAAGAGCAGCATCTGAAGGGTGTCGAGAGCCGGCTACGCGAGGATGAGCGGATCGGAGTGCTGGTGAACAACGCTGGCGCCCTCATGCCTGGCAATTTCCTCGACCAGAGCGGCAGCGATATCGCAGAGCTGATTGCGCTCAACGTGACCGCGCTGACACGCCTGGCTAACGCCGTTGCGCCGCGTCTCGCAGTCGCCGGTCAAGGGGCGATCATCAACATTGCCTCGATCGTCGGGCTCGCTCCGGAAATCGGCCTTACAGTGTACGGGGCAACCAAGGCTTTTGTTCTTTTTCTGACCCAGGGCCTCAACCTCGAACTCGGACCTAAAGGCATCTACGTGCAGGCCGTACTCCCCTCCGTCACCCGCACCGAAATCTGGGAACGCTCCGGCCGTGACGTGAATGCACTGCCGGCCGCAATGGAAGCCGGGGAACTGGTGGACGCCGCCCTGATCGGCTTCGACCGACGTGAGACGGTGACGATACCATCACTGCCCGACGCCAACCAATGGAGCGCGCTCGAGACCGCGCGACAGGCGATGCTTCCTAATTTCATGCAGGCCCATGCAGCCGAGCGCTATCGCCCGGCCGCCTGACGGTTACTCGGAACAAGCTCCTCACAGGCTCGCCCTCGAAGCGGCAGGACACGCATAAGTCTCCACACGCACGAGCATCCTTCAGCAGATGTATCGCAACGTAGGACAAGCACACATGAAAAAGACAATTCTCTCAGCCGCCCTAACCCTGTCCGTTTTGGCAGTGGGCTCTGCCTCCGCCGCGCCAGACACGTACAAGGAGCCGCTGGACGCGCAGGCTTTGAATACCATTAAATCGCGTTTTGGCACGCTCATGGAATTGGCAAATCGGCACGATCTTGCGACCTTGCATTCGATGTTCTGGCAATCGCCCTCCGTCCTGTTGGTGGCCAAGAGCGCGGTGCCATCAGAAGGCAATTGGGCCGGATTCTGGGGCAACGCCGCCGTTGACCAAAAGCTGCACGATATCGCGGCCTCCGGGCCTGTCATACTCACACCCGACCTCACCAGGCTGAAAGTCGTCGGACTGACGCCAGATGTCGCGGAGTCCTATGCACCGATGACGATAACGGTGTCATATGCGGGACAGGACGGCACGCCCAAGCCGTTTTTGATGATCATAAATTGGATAAGAGTGTCGGACGAGTGGAATATCGCTTCCGAGATCATCCTGCCGGTGCCCCCGACACCTGCGGTCAAGGGATAGGTTTGCCGAAGCTTGCCCGACCACAACGCGTTAAGTCACGCGCAATCGTGGACCAACAGGCCGTTCCACGAGCGCGCGTGCGTCGCTTTGTCCTTGAGAGCGAACAGTCGGCAGCAAGATCCGATCGAGTGGTATGTCCGTTATCGGGACGCATGACACACGCACAGCACGACCGGGATGGGCGCGAAGCAGCCGTGACTTGGATGGGCCGAGAGCCGCCTGTCTGCTCTGGGGCGCGCATTGCGAAAAGCCGACATTGACGGCGCGCAGTTGCTTCGGCGGTTAGCGGACCCGAGCGGACCTCAGGCGAGAGCGAGCCGCAGTGCTCCGCGGCCAGCCCGGACACTACGGACTCGAAATTTAAGCCTTCAGGAACGCCAGCAGATCGGCATTGATCGTGTCGGCTTGTGTGGTCGGCATGCCGTGCGGGAAATCTTTGTAGGTTTTCAGCGTGCCGTGTTTCAGCAGTTTCGCCGACAGCGGACCGGCAGCGACATAGGGAACGATCTGGTCGTCCTCACTGTGCATCACTAGCACCGGTATCGTGATCTTTTTCAGGTCTTCGGTGAAATCCGTCTGCGAGAACGCGACGATGCCGTCGTAATGCGCCTTGGCGCCGCCCATCATACCCTGTCGCCACCAATTGGCGATGATCGCTTCCGATTTCTTCGCACCCGGCCGGTTGTAACCGTAGAACGGCCCTTCCGGCACAGCGCGATAGAACTCCGATCGGTTAGCCGCAAGCTGCGCCTGCAATCCGTCGAACACATCCTTGGGAAGTCCGTTTGGATTGGCGGCCGTCTTGAGCATCAGCGGCGGCACCGCCGAAATGATCGCAGCCTTGACGAAGCTTCTGTCACTGTGCCGCGCGAGATAGCGCACCACTTCGCCGCCTCCAGTGGAGTGTCCGACATGAATGGCGTTCTTCAGATCGAGATGTGCCGTTACGGCAGCAAGATCGTCGGCGTAGTGATCGAGGTCGTGACCATCGAACACCTGACTGGAGCGGCCGTGGCCGCGGCGATCGTGGGCGATCACGCGATAGCCCTGCTTGAGGAAGAACAGCATCTGGTTATCCCAATCGTCGCCCGACAGCGGCCAGCCGTGGCTGAACACGATGGGCTGACCCTTGCCCCAGTCCTTGTAATAGATTTCGACGCCGTCCTTCGTTTTGACAAAGCTCATGTCACATACCCCTCGACTATGAAATTCGGTTCTCGCGCTGGTCGAGCGTCGTCAAACGCCCTCGTAAACCAATCTGGTGAAAAAGCCGGGGTCAATGGGACCACCGCCCCATTTGGCATCAAAAGCCGCGCCCGGTTTGGCCGCCACGATCTCATCCTTCGATTTGCCCTTTTTCTTGAGAGCGGCGATATTTTCCCGGACGGCGACGAGCATATCGTGGAATTCCCGGAGCTCGGATTTGTTGCTGACGGGACCGCCATGTCCCGGAATGACGATTGTCTCATTCGTCGCTGCCGCAAGGTTGGCGTCGGAAGCGGCGATCATTCCGTCGATGCTGCCACCAGTCGAATAGTCTATGAAAGGATAAATGCCATTCCAATAGGTATCGCCGGTATGCAGGACGTCCGCCTCGCCAAAGGTCACGGAGATGTCGCTATCGGTGTGCGCGGGCGTGTAACGTTTCAGTCGAATGGTGGCGCCGTTGAGCTTTAGCGTGTGTTCGGCCGCAAACACCTCGCTGGGAATTCCGCCCTCGCGCAAGGGAAGGAAATTATAGTCCCAGTCCTCGACGCGCTGGACTTCGGACAGATACTTGCGCGTGTTCTCTTGGGCGATAATCCTCGCGCCCGCGGCATGCAGCCATTCGTTGCCAGAGGTGTGATCGAAATGCCAATGCGTGTTGACCAGGTGCGAAATGGGATCGGTGCCGAGATCCGCCAGAGCTTTGGTGAGTTGGGGACGCGACGCGCCGATGCCGCCATCGACGAGCACCTTGCCATCCGGCCCAGTCAGAACGGCGATATTGCCGCCGGAGCCCTCAAGCACGCTGATATTATTCCGTAACTTATGCGTCGCGATCAACGCTACCGCGGCATTGTCCTTGAACATACTGACGAGCCCTCGCGCCTCTGCAAATGCTTCGCGAGGCGTGAGCCATTCCCCCGTTGCCGCATAAGCCGCGCCGCCGACGCAGCAGAGGCAAAAGCCTCGTCGCGACAATGACCTTTCGCCGGAAAATCGCATGGAGTGCTCGCCTTCCGAAGGTTGGTCCCACGCGAACCGCACCATAGACGTTCGCGCCTGATACAACTAGGGGTATTTGACGTCAGCGGGGCATGTCTGTTTCCGACCCATGATGGTCGATAACCGGAGCCAACCGTCCGCTTTCGAGGAGGGACGAACGTCGGTCGAGCGACCGGCTAGGGCGCGAAGCAGCCGTGACTTGGACGGGCCGGAAGCGGAATGACGGCTTTCGGGTGACTGACGGCGAAAAGCTGACATTGGCCCCCGGAGCATCGACGGCGGCTCCCGACCCAGCCCGGCTGGTGGCGATTTGAGGCCGATGTTCCCTTCGGTACATCCGCATGGACCGACTGAATATCCTAGACCGGCGCGATCCCGCATGGTCTGAGAACATGACTACGCTGATGCGCTATCTCGAGACGACGGACTGCGAGGTCAAATAGTACGCGGCCGCTGCCCTCTTCACTGAAGGTTTCGGCGAGGCATGTGTCGTTGCTGTGATGGCTTCCTTTATCCGTTCTAGATTAGTCGTATTTCCCGCGGCGCTGAAATGGCTGCGCGCCAAGCAAATCGATGGGCTGCGCACGCCCTCGCAGACTACGTAGTCCGAGCGTGCGCCATTCGGCGCCATCCGGCGTTACCTCGGCTGCAGCAAGGACGTCGCGGGAGACGACGAGCCGCAGCCCAACTGCTTTTGTTTCCTGCTCGAGCCGCGCCGCGACGTTGACCGTATCGCCGAGGACCGAAAACTCCAGGCGCGCCTCGTCGCCGACCGCGCCGCAAAAGGCGTCGCCGACGTGCAAGCCGATGCCGATCTCGAGTGCGTCGCTCCAGCCCATCGTGTGGGCATCTCGGGCCCATTCGCCCGGCGCCCCGGCGAGCAAGGCCAGGGCGCAGTCGAGCGCGCGGCGCGCGTCGTTCGGGCGCGATGACGGCAGACCGAATACCAGCATCGCAGCATCGCCAATGAATTTGTCCACCACCCCTTGATGGCGCGTCGCGACCGCGGCAACGAAATGGCGGAAATCTGCAAGAAGCCGGCCAGTCGCGGCCGGGTCCATCGTCTCGGTGAGCCGGGTGAAGCCACGGATGTCGACGAACATCACCGCGATGGTCTGGCGACGCCCCTGCCACAATGCCGAAAGGCCGCTCTCTGCGAGTTGGTCAGCGATCTCGGCGGGAAGATAGCGGGTGAGGTTTGCGCGACGGCGCGTCTCGTCAATTGTGCTTTGCAAAAGCGATCGCGTTCGTGCTGCCGCGCCGACGAGGACCGCACCGGCGGCGACGAACATCGCGAGCCGCATCGTATTTGGTGGGCCGTCAAAGAAGCGACCGAGGACGGGGCGGGGGGTGTCGCCAAGTGCCTCCAGGGGGACGCCGGCGGCTGCAATCGCAAGCAAGCCGCCCGCCAGCAATACGGTCACATAGGCGAGCCGCGCCGGATTGTACTGCAACGCGCTGAAGGCGAGCACCACTGGCGCGAACCAAAGCGTTGGGACAACCGCAATATAGTTGCCGCCAATTCCCCTAGTGAAGACGTTCAGACCGAGATTGAGCAGCAGGAATCCGGCATCGCCAGTCACGAAGGCCCAAGGCATCCACGGCCTAAATCGGTGCTGGACCGCGAGTCGATAGGACAGCGCTCCCAGCCCCAGATACGCGCCGAGCGTGCCCGTGGCGGCGACTATCTGCATGGGTAGGACGGCGTCAGTGTGCCCAGCACGCGCAAGCACAGTGATGGCGAAAAGCAGACCCAAGCTCAGCGACGTTGCCATTCGAAGCTGACCGACCAGGCGTTCGGCGCTCCTTTCCGCGCCAGCGAACAGCGCCCTCGCTCGCTTATCCATCCGCCCTCGCCGCCGCATGATCCTGGCAAGGGAACCTTGGTAAGGTCTTAGCAGCGGGATGAAGTGGGGAATGAGCCGAGGCTCGTCGTCCGCAGCAACAGCACGCATGAATGATCCTGACTTACGCCCAAGCGGGCCGTATTCGCCCAGTTAGGCCGTTATGTGGCCCGACCATATTGCTTCCACTTCGTGGATCGCAGCTTCCCTTGCGGTTCGACAGGTTCGGGTCTGAGCGTGATGAATTCCTAAGATTGGCAAAGGCGCGCGGTGCCGTACCCAGCTTATTACTGGAATTGCGGGCATACTGGGCTTTGCGCGCCCTACAGCTTCGGGCGCTTCGCGCATGCGCGGTGTCCGACGAAGGAACCGCAATCCTCTGACCGGAGATTGGATACAAACGATGTTCGTTTCATTTTTCCCCCGGCCCAGTCTGTTCTTTCTGTCGGCCATCGTCTGGACGGCGCTGGCGATAGCGTTCTGGTATGGCTCCGCCGGCAATTTCATCGGGTCGCCTTCGCCCGGACGTGTCGGTGTGGAGATATTCTGGTCGGCGCCGTCGCTTTGGTTCAACCTCTATTTTGCCCTTTGCGTCGCCATCTTCGCGGGCGCCTGGATGGCGTTGTCGCCGCATCCCTGGGCGCCGTGGTCCATCCTCGGTTCCGCGCTGATCCTGTTCACCTCTTATTTTCAGGTTCAGGTCAGCGTCGCCATCAATAGCTGGTACGGGCCGTTCTACGATCTCGTGCAGGCCGCGCTTTCCAAATCAAAGCCGGTCAGCGTCGAGCAGTTTTACAGCGAACTGTCGACCTTCGCCGGCATCGCCCTGGTCGCAGTCGTGGTCGGCGTGATGACGAGATTCTTCGTCAGCCACTACATCTTCCGCTGGCGGACCGCGATGAACAACTTCTACATCGCAAACTGGCCACGGCTTCGCGCCATCGAGGGCGCCTCGCAGCGGGTGCAGGAGGACACCATGCGGTTTGCGACCACCATGGAAGGTCTTGGCGTGAATCTGATCAGTGCCGTGCTGACGCTCTTAGCTTTCCTGCCAGTTCTGCTGAAGCTATCCGGCAATGTCACGGAGCTGCCGCTGATCGGCTCGATCCCCTATCCCTTGGTATTCGCCGCAGTGATCTGGTCGGTAATCGGAACCGGCGCGCTGGCGTTGATCGGCATCCGGCTGCCCGGGATCGAGTTTTTCAACCAGCGGGTCGAAGCGGCCTATCGCAAGGAGCTCGTGCTCGGCGAAGATGATCCGGTCCGGGCCGATCCACCGACCGTGAACGAGCTGTTTGGTGCCATTCGCCGGAACTACTTCCGGCTCTACCTGAACTTCATGTACTTCAACATCGGCCGCATCGTTTATTTGCAGACCGACGTCATTTTTCCTTACATCCTGCTCGGACCAACCATCATTGCCGGCAAAATCACACTCGGCTCGATGAACCAGATCCTGAACGCCTTCACCCAGGTCAGAACCTCGTTTCAGTATCTTGTCAATTCGTGGAGCACGATCGTCGAACTGATTTCCATTTATCAGCGGTTACGGGGTTTTGAGGCCAAGATCGGGGGCGGACCTCTGCCTTCGATTGAAACACGGACGGAGCTACAGTCGTTGTGATAGTCGTCGATGAAGGCCGCTTATTGCCAGGCGTTACGGACTCCCGGACATTGAAAAAATGCGCGACAGAAACTGGGCGCGAAACTTGGTGGGAAATTGCACTTTCGTTGCCGTTCACGCGCGTGGACAGACCCGTGGCAGCCGTCGCCGCAGAAATGGCCGGTCAGGCCGCGCTAGCGCGCGCCGTCTTCAAAGCCGCGGTCCACCACAGCAGATCGTCGATCATTGTCTTGGCGGATGCCTCGAGCTCCGCGAGGCCCGTCTCCACATCGCCACCCTGGAAGTGCGCCCATAGGGTTGCGACGGGGATATGGACGGACGAGCGAACCGGAGCCATCTGCAGCTCGATCGCGGTCTCGCGGAGCTGCTGGACGCCGCGCGCGCCCGAGACACTGCCATAGCTCACGAACGCCGCCGCCTTGCGGTTCCACTCTGGATAAACCCAGTCGAGTGCGTTCTTGAGCACCGCGGGGGGTCCGTAATTATATTCGGCCGTGACGAAGATGAAGCCGTCCGACCGGGCGATTTCGGCGGTCCATGCCTTGACCACCTCATTCTCGTAAGGCGGGCGGCCCGGCATTGCGGGCGGCATCGGCTGGTCGAAGAAGGGCATCGGGAAGTCCCGGAGATCGAGCAACCGCGCGTCGATGCTGGTGCGCTGCTTGAGATGTTGCAGGATCCATCGCGCCGGCCTTTCCGAAAAGCGACCCTGGCGGGTGCTCCCGACGATCACGGAGAGAACGGTCATGCTGCGCTCCTTGCTGGCGGCCTTGGTATAGAATTGTGACCTGGCCTAGGATGGTTACCGCGGTTAGGCTGCGCAAGAAGGCACAGACTTGGTACTTGAGCACACAAAGGTAACTGTCGAGCTTCCCGATCGCGAGAGAGAGGATTGCCGTGCCGTGAGTTCGGTGCTGGCGCGTATCGGCGACAAATGGAGCGTCCTGATCATCGTGCTGCTGGGCGATGGCGCAAAGCGCTTCAACGAGATCAAACGGATGGTCGGCGCCATCTCGCAGAGAATGCTTACTCTGACGCTGCGAGGATTGGAGCGGGACGGCCTGGTGAAGCGCACACAATTCCCGACGATTCCGCCGCGCGTGGAGTACGAGCTAACTCCGCTTGGGCGCTCCTTGTGGGATGCTGTCGAACCGCTCGGCGCTTGGGCGCGTGGGCATGTGAAGCACATCACCCGTGCACGGGCAGCATTTGACAAGAAAGCCAACCCCTAGGCTCAGTCTCAAGGTGTTCGGAACAGCCTGCGGGTGTTTTCATTGCGTGGAGAAACTACACTTGCGGCTCCCATCGGCGTATTGGTTGGCGGGTCGTCGGCGCCGACGCGAGATGTTGGCTGGTGGTCGTGAGCTGGTTTAGCACGCAGTTGCTCCCTTGCCAGTGCGGTCGTGCCAAGGATCCGGGCCCGGATCGCGTCCGACTACAAGCTCGGTCAGCCGGTAATGGGCCCACCCTTCCGAATGGCCGGCGCATTGCTCGGCATTGGGCAGGGCGGAGTGGGTCAGGCGCAGTAGCGTTCCGTCCGGCTGCTCGATGTCAGGTCGATCTCGATTAGGCTCGACCCCGGCGGAACCACCTCGCTGCCGTCCCAGCCGAAGCTGTAGGCCAGGCGGTGCACCGGCACGACCTCGCGGAAGGAGCCGCGGGCGACGCGAGCTCCGGTGACATTGACGAGATAAAGTCCGCCAGGCTGTGGCTCGACCTGCGCCTCCGTTCCCATCCAGCGCAGGATCTTCTCCGGATCGGACAGGAAGGCGAACACAAGGGCGGGCGGCGCCGGGAATGTGCGTCTCGCGGCTGACGAGGAGGTCCTCTTGCATGGGTCTACTCCATGGTTGCGACAGTTGGAACATTTGCGAACTAGGTGCCTTCCGGCTCTCCTTAAGTGCGTCTCAAATTGCACAAGGTGGAACCTTACGCCTTCGTGGGCTCGTCGTCGGAGGGAGCGGACGCGAGGTAGTCCGATACCGGCAAGGGTACCGAGCTATCTGTGCCACCAGCGATAGTGTGCGAATGGGCGACTCGGGGCGAAAATGCCCCTGCCTCACTGCGGGGTGGCTTTGGAGCTCTCTCGTGTCGGTTCGCCGGGAGTGGCTTGGGTTGGCTGGCCCGTGAGCGACTGATCGCCGCCCGGCTCGTAGCCCTTGGCGGCCTGCACCACCTTGACTTGCTGGCCGTCAAGCAGCGCCACCGATGGATTGGCGACGATTGCGTCGGTTGCCTTCAGCCCGGCAACGACCTGGACGTCCAAACCGAGATTGCGGCCAATTGTGACATTCTGCAAGCGTACATGATCTCCACCCTCGATCACCGCGACCTGCAACCCGGCAGCCCGAAACAGCAGAGCCTGAGAGGGAATGATCAGGACGTTGGGATTGCCCGGCAGCATCAGCTTCACGTTGACGTAAGCTCCCGGCAGAAGGCCCTCCTGCTGCGGGTTATCGACGACGAACTCGGTCACGATCGTCCGCGTTGCTCGCTCGACCGCGCCCGCGCTTGTCAGGAACTGCGCCGTGATCGGGTTGCCCGGGTTGCCGGGCAATTGCAGTTCTGCTCTGACGCCGGGCTTGAGATTGCTACCGTACTCCTGCGGTACCGACACGAAGACGCGCAACTTGCTGACGTCGCCGATACTGAACGGGGGCTGGGCCGTGCTCTTGAGAGTCGCATCGGCTCCGCCAGCATTGATGAAATCGCCCACGTTCACACGTCGCGCCGTCACGATGCCGGCGAAGGGCGAGCGGATCTTCTTGAAATCGATTTGCGCCTCGTAGTTGCTGACGTTCTGCTGGGCAGCTGCCGCCTGAGCCTTCTGCGCCTCTGCAGCGGCGTTCATGTTGTCGATCGTCTGCTGCGAGATCGCTGCGCCCGGCGTGAGTTCGTTGTAGCGTTTGGCTGTCAGTTCGGCGATGTTCAATTGCGCTTGCGCGGCAGCCAGTTGCGCTTTGCTGGCCTCGTACAGGGCGTCGAGGCCCGGCGTGTCGATCGTAGCGAGAACCTCGCCCTTCTCGACCGGGGCGCCGTAATCCTTCAGCCATTGTGAGACGTAACCACTGACCTGCCCATAGATCTGCGCCTCATTCCAGGCTACGGCCTCGCCGGGCAGCGTCAAACTGTCCTCTTCCGGCCCTGGCTTCGGCGAGGCTGACTGCACGCGCGGGAGGGCAGCGTCGTCGGCGAGCTGCTGCAGCTGTGCGACCGATGCGTGGCGCGACCAGATGCCGTAGCCGGCGAGCGCCACCGCGACAGCGAGGCCAACCATCGCCGCCACGACCCAGAAGCGGGTGCGGCCGGATCCGCTCGCGCTCATGCCGATGTCCCCGGTTGTGGCCTGGATCGGTGAAGGATGGCGAAGACGCACGGCACGAATACTAAGGTCGTCAGCGTGGCGGCAATCAGGCCGCCAATCACCGCCCGTCCGAGAGGCGCGTTCTGCGTGTTGCTTAGCGACATCGGCAGGAAGCCGAGGATCATGGCCAATGCCGTCATCAGAACAGGTCGGATTCGGGCGTAGCCGGCGTCCAGCGCGGCGTTGACAGCATCGCCGTGTTCGGCCAAGCGATTCCGGGCGAAGTCGACCACGAGAATCGTGTTCGCAGTCGCCGTCCCCATGCAGAGGATTGCGCCCGTGAGGGCGGGCACGGACAGCGTCGTGCCCGTCAAAAACAAGCTCCACGTCGCCCCGGCTAGGGCCGCCGGCAGGGCTGAGATGACGATGAACGGGTCGAGCCAGGACTGGAAGTTGACCACGATCACGAGGTAGATGAGGGCGATCGATACGGCAAGGCCGGCGAGGAGTTGGGTATAGGCGGAGTTCATTGTCGCCGCTTGGCCCTTTAGCGTGACGTCGGCGTTCCGCGGCAGCTGCGGGGCGAGTTGGTCGATGGCCGCTTGAATTTGCCGGCTCACCGCCCCGAGGTCCCGCCCCTCGACATTGGCGTAGATGTCGATCGCCGGCAGGATATTGTTGTGGGACACGACACCTGGGGTGCCGGTCGTGCTGATCGACGACAGTCCACCCACGATCTGGATCGGTGCATTACCCGGGTTGCCGTTGCCGTTATCGACCGGGATAAGCCGGAGGTCGCTGACCCTTGTGATCTGGCTCTGCGGCAGCTGGATATTGACGAGGTAAGAGATGCCCGTGGTCGGATCAAGCCAATAGGTCGTTGCGGTCTGGCCGCTTCCTGACAGCGTCGAGAGAACATTGCCGGCGATATCGGACTCGGTCAGTCCGGTGCCAATAGCGAATCGCCGCTGCGAGGCGAGCAACAGCGTCGGCTGACCCATGATCTGCTGGATCCGCACATCAGCGATGCCGGCAATCCTCCGCATGCTGGCGGCGAGCTTGGCCGCGTAGTCGAAGTTGCTCTGCAGGTCACGTCCGCTGACCTGCACGTCGATGGGCGAGGGCAAGCCGAAGTTGAGGATCTGGGCTGTAATGTCGCCGGGCAGGAAGCTGAATTCCGTACCGGGGAATCGCTCGGTCAGTCCAGTCCGCAGAACCTGCCTGTAGGTCGCGACCGGCGAGGCTTGGTTGTCCAACGAGATCGTGATGTCGCAGTCCTGCGTCCCGATCGTACCGTTGGCGCTGTACGCCTGATTGATGCCGCTGACAGGCAGGCCGCAGTTGGCAAGCGTCCCGGTCACGTGACCGGGCAGCAGGGCGCGTATCTGGCCGTCCACCAGGATCGCGGACTTGGCCGTTTCCTCGATCCGGGTGCCCGCCGGGAAGCGGACGTGCAGGGCCATCGTGCCCGACTTGATCCCGGGAAAGAAGTCTTCTCCGACGAATAGGAGCAGCGACAGCGAAACCACGGAGACTGCGAGGTAGAGGCTGACGAAGGCGTTGCGGCGGTCGGCCAACCGCCCCAGCGTATCTCGATACCCGCTCCGGAAACGCTCGAACGTCGCTTCGAAGCCCCTCTGGAATCGCGCGAACACGCCCGGCCGCCTATTGGCGCGGTCGGGGTCCCGCTGCGCGGCCACCTGACCGCGTAACAGCCAATTCGCGACGGTCGGTGTCAGGGTGCGGGAAAGGATGAACGACGCGACCATCGCGAAGATGACCGCCTCCGCGAGCGGCAGAAACAGGTAGCCGGCTACGCCCCCCATTTGAAACAGAGGCAGCCAAACGATGCAGATGCATAGCGTGGACACAAAGGTCGGCACCACGATCTGGTTGGCCGCTGCGACGATCGCCTCGGACAGGTCCGGGGGCGCCTCCCCCTCTCCCGCTTCGTCGAGGTGCCGATTGATGTTCTCGATCATCACGGTGGCGTCGTCGACGAGGACACCGACCGCGAGGGCTAGCCCGCCTAGCGTCATGACGTTGATGGTCTGTCCCAGCCAGGACAGAGCGAGGATCGAACTTAGGATCGAAAGGGGGATCGAGAGCGCGACGATGAGAGTGGAGCGCCAACTGCCGACGAACATCAGAACCGCCATGCCCGCCAGAACTGCTGCGATGACCATCTCCAGCACAACGTCCCCGATTGACGTCTTGACGAATTCGGAGGCATCGTTGAGAGGCGTGATGGTGACGCCCTGGGGGAGGGCCTTGAGCAACGTCGGCAGCTTGGCTTTGACGCCGTTGACGACGTCGAGCGTGGAGGCGCCCCCGAGCTTCAGGATGGTGAGAAGGACGGCCTGTTGCCCCTTCACCAGGACGATGTTCTGCTGAGGTGGGCCGCCCTGGTGGACGTAGGCGACATCACCCAGGGAAACGACGGCGTTACCAACCTGCTTGATCGGCAACTTGTTGAACGTGTCAATCGCGACTGGTGTCGCGTTGGTGATGACCGTGTAATCGAATGGACCGATCTTCTGGTCGCCAGCCGGCAGGACGATGTTCTGAGACGCCAGGGCATTGCCGATGTCCTTCGCGCTCAATCCATGCGCCAGCAATTTGGACTGATCGATATCGACCTCGACGTACTCCTGGATGCCTCCGTAGGGCAGCGGGATGGCCACGCCCGGAACCGAGATCAGCGCAGGCCGGACCAGATTTGTCGCAAGGTCATTGACCTCGGACGGCGTCATGTTGTCCGCCGCGATCTGGAGATTGAGAACAGGGACGGACGACGCATCGAATTCCAGGATGCCGGGCGGCGAACTGCCAGAGGGCAGTTGCTTGAGCACCGTCTGCGAGGCGGCCGTGATCTGCGCCTGCGCGGTGGCGATATTTGTGCCGGGCTGGAAGTAGACCTTGATGATACCGCTTCCGTAGTAGGACTGGCTCTCGATATGTTCGATGTTGCTGACCGTCGTCGTCAGCGTCCGCTCGTGATAGTAGACGATCCGCCCCGACATGTCTGACGGAGACAGACCGGTATAGGTCCAGATTGCTGCGACGATTGGAATGCTGATCGCCGGGAAGATGTCGGTCGGTGTCTTGAACACAGCGACTGTGCCGAACAGCAGGATCAAGATGGCCATGACGACGAAGGTGTAGGGCCGACGCAGGGCGATGAGGACGATTGCGTTCATGTCCGCAGCCGGATGTCGCGAGTAGGTGTGGCCAAACCAGCGTCATCGGCGCCGGCAGATTTATCGGCGCCCGGCACTGCGCCTGCATCATACAGACAAGCCTTTGTCGATGTCGAGAGATCTGGTGCATTGGATGGATGGTTCGCGCTCGGTCCTGATCGCCTTGGTTGTGGCAGAGGAGGCCGCTCGGCTTTGCTAAGTTAGCTTGGAGAGGAAACGCTCCCTCCAAGCGACAGCGAAACGATCGCCGAACAAGGGACCGGTCGAGAGGCTAGGGGTGGCGACCGCGATGTCTGGATTTTGAAGTTGGCGATCCCCTTCGGTACGACCGCGATGGGCGCCAAGCAGCCGTGACTTGGGTTGGCAGACACCGGACCCTGGTTTGTGCGATCAATATGTCGAAGCGGACATTTTCGCCGACATAGTGTTGTGGCGGCTCTTCGACCCATAACGGACATTTGCGGCGCACAGTACAGTTATCTGCGAAGGGCCAGGGGCCGACATCAACTGCGGTGCAGCAAAAAAGCACCCGATCACCTCGTCGGCAGTAGCGCGCAGGGTGTTTGGCACGTATCGCGCAGCGGAAACCACAATAGCGGCATGCCGGGGTCCGCTTGGGTCTCCACCTTGGTCCAGTAACAACCAACTGCACCATTGGACGCTCCTTCGTCGGCGATGAATTTGTATTCCCCGCTGTTTCGCGGCCGCGATCGCGTAGTGACTCAGAAGGCCAAAGTCGCCGTGTTTGTTGACTTTCGGCTGAGCTGCTTGCCGAAACGGACCCCTAATTCATTCCCCAATGGCGTCGATGCTATTCCAGCTGAATGCCTAGTGCCCGCTTGGTGGAATTAATAGCTTTGGATCGCCGACGACGAAGGAGGTGATGCCATGAAACGGCTCGACAATAAGGTTGCGATCGTGACAGGCGCTTCAAAAGGAATCGGAGCGGGTATTGCAAAAGCTTTCGGCGCGGAAGGCGCGACGGTGGTTGTGAACTATGCGCGCGATCATGAAGGCGCGGAACGGGTGGTGCATGAAATCACCGGCAAGGCGGGCGAGCCATCGCCGTGCAAGGCGACGTGACCCAGAGGTCCGACGCACAGCTTGCGCGGCTCTGCGGGGCTGTCACAGTGAAACGAAAGAGGAATGCCGTGATTGACCATATTTACCTCCCCGTCTCGGATCTAAATCGGTCGAGCGAATTTTACAAGAAGGTGCTTGAGCCGCTTGGCATCGACATGCCTTACAAGTTCGATCAACTCCTTGGTTTCGCCATCAATAGCGATCCCGGTTTCTGGCTGAAGAATGGCGAAGTCGCCAAAGACCTTTACGTCGCCTTCACCGCCAAGAGCGCGGACGCTGTCAGGGCCAGCTACAAGGCGGCGATAGACGTGGGAGCTACTTCAATCAAGGAACCGAGCCTTCGGCCCGAATGGCGTACCGACTACTTCGCCGCAAACATCGGCGACCCGGACGGATACAACATCGAGATTGCCTACAAGCCTTGGCTCTACAAATAAAAGGTAAGAGCCACTACCCATTCGAGCCCAGCAAAGTCGCCGTTTTGTTGACTTTTTGGCTGAGCTGCTCGCCGAACACGGACGACTGATCTTCCCCAGAGTGGCGCTTGTACGCCCCGGTTTCTGAGTCGAACACGGCGACACGTCGGTTGCCGTAGCCGTCAGCCACAAGACAAGACCTCGTTGGCAGCAGTATCAACTGCAATGTCGTTGCTCGACCGAAAACTACCACCAGCGCGGGGGCGGCAGATGGCCTGCTATACTGCGAAATTTCAGCCCTTTCCCCGAGGCGATTTACTTCCGGTTTGGGTCAATCGCGTCGGTTTTGCTGTGTCGGCGTCATGTCCGCCTTTCCTCGAACTTCGGACGTCTAGGCATCTCAATGAAATCGATGCTTTGGGCCATAGGGAGTGGTCATGCTTAGGCCCTCGCCTTGTTGTGGATGATGATCAACTGGGTGATCCGCTCCTCCCGGAGGCTGAAGTAGAGGCTCAAGATCAATGGGTCGGGCAGGCCGGTTTTGTCGTAGGACCCGTCGGTGCGTGCGTGGACGGTGATGTCGCCGTGACGATCGACGGCCCGCAAGGGCGTGAAGGTGACACGGTCGCCGAAGATCTCTTTCGCCGCGAAAGCGCGGATCGCCTCGGCCCCGGCGAATTCTCGCTTGACATCATTGACCAAAGCATCCGGATCGAAAGTCGCCATCCAGGCATCGATATCGTGGCCGTTGCACGCAACGAGGTGGCGGGCGATGGTTGGCGGTAGATCGTTGGTTATATCCTTGGACATGGCTGGCTCCCGATGTTTGTTTCCCGCTAATGCGAAAACTATAGATTCCTTGGAGGAGGAATTAGACGTTCAGTTCGGATAGAATTGATCCCATTGGGGAATAGATTCAGTCGTCCGTTTCGGCGAGCAGCTCGGTCAGGAAATCAACAAACACGGCGACTTTGCTGGGCTGACGGCGGGACGCGGGTCGCACGGCGCTGATCGGAATTCTGGCCGGCTCACGATCGCGCAGGATTCGCCGAACGGTTCCGGCGCGTATGTCGGCCGCAAAAAGCCAGTAAGGCGCCTGGGTGATACCGAGGCCGGCAAGGACCGCGGCGCGGAGCTGTTCGCCATCATTGCTGCGAAACGATGCCGCCGCCTGATAGGATATCACCCCGGCGCGGCTAGCGAAGGTCCAGGGTCGCGGTCCATCCTGTGAGACAAAAATCACGCCCTCGTGGTGGTCGAGATCCCCGGGGCGCGTGGGCTCTCCTTTGCGATCCAGATACTCTGAGGATGCGACGGCAACGACGGCGGACTCGCCGATCTTGCGCGCGACAAGGCTAGAGTCCGAAAGGGCGCCATTACGAATGGCGAGGTCGATGCCTTCTTCGACGAGATTGCTCGTCCGCTCGGATACCAGCATCTCGACTACGACCTTGGGATAGCGCGCGCGGAACGAAGGTAGTTTCGGCACGATATAGCGGCAAGAGAAGCCCGGCGCGGCGGTGACGCGCACCACGCCAGACGGCGAGGCCTGGCCTGAGCCGATCCGGGATTCGGCTGCCTCGAGATCGCTGATCAGCGGCACTGCGAACTCGTAGAAATCGCGCCCGGCCTCGGTCAGACTCAGACTGCGGGAGGTACGCATGAGTAATTGCGCGCCAAGACGTTCCTCGAGCGCGGCAACATGCTTGCTGATCGCCGGCTGCCCCGTTCCAAGCTCGCGGGCGACCGCCGAAAAGCTCCCGCTCTCGACGACGCGCACGAATATTTTGATGCCTTCGAGCCGGTCCATCCAACTCTCCCCAGGGGAATGTTACGAAGATCAGGAATGATTCGAACATTATTTCGGCCTGGTCTATTCCAAACTCAGGGGGTACGTGCGGTGACGCGCCTGGCTGCCCCCCTAGTCGGTCCGGGGCCGATGCCGGCTCGCGGATCGCCCGCTCGCGGACAAGGGTCCGCTTTGGGTCGGCAGCTGCCGAAGCACCTGCCCGCCGTTTGCGTTCGGTTTGCCGCGTTACGCCCCTGAGAGCAGACAGGCCGCTCCCGGCCAAATCGAGCCGAAAGACGAATGTCCGGTTTTTGGTTTCGCCGTCGCTGAGCGGACCGTCGCAATCCACCCAACTCGGCCGGTCGGGTCCCGAGGCGCCTTGTCTGCTTTCAGGGGTCGACCAAGCGGCGACAGTGACCGAAATGTGCGCCAAGCAGCCGTGACTTGGGTGGGCCGAAGCCGACCGTCTGGTTTGGGCGATTGAAACGCTGGAGCGGACATTCGCTTACACACAGTCACGTGCCAGCTCTCGACCCAAAGCGGCCACTCAAATCTCGTTCGGAATGGGCCAATAGCCACTCCCGCACCATGGCCGTGGGTGCCGGATGACGAGGTTTGCGGGGCGTGACTACGAAGAAGTTTAGTGCGCCGCGCATGACTGCGTCGAAGGCCTGGAGAAGCCTGCCCGCTTGAAGATCCTGTTCGACCAGGAAGCGGCTCGCCACCACAAGCCCCTGGCCGGCGATCGCGGCGTCTATGGCGAGCGACGTTTGGCTAAAGCGGGCGCGCTTCAGGATGGCCGGGACGGGACGCTTCAAAGCGCGTTCGATAAATTCGGGCCATAGGTCGTGCGCGTCGTTGAGGAGCGTGAACCGATCGAGGTCCTCCGGCGCGAGCTTGCGCGGCGGGCGGCCGAGCAGCGACGGGTTGCACACCGCGACCACCTCCTGTTCGAAGAGGAGGTCCGCCACAAGGCCGGGCCCGAATGGTGGTCGCGCCTGCCGCACCGCGATGTCGACACCGTCCGAGTGAAAGTTGGACAAGTTTTCCGTAGCAAGGACGCGCAGCTCGATGTCTGGATGGGCTTCCGTAAACTTCGGCAGGTGCGAGATGAGCCATTTGGAGGCGAAGCTCGGCGTAGCGCTGATCGTCACGTGTGAAGTCTCGGGGCGCAATGCAGCCGTCGCCTCCCGCATTAGCTCGAAGGCTCGTCGCAGATGCGACGCATAGCCCCGTCCATGGTCGGTGAGCGCGAGCGACCGCGGGAGCCGGTTGAAGAGCCTGATACCCAAGTCGGCCTCAAGTCCGCGGACATGCTGCGCGACGGCACCCTGCGTCACGCCGAGCTCCTCCGCCGCGAGGCGAAAGTTCAGATGCCGCGCCGACGCCTCGAAGGCGCGGAGTGCGTTCAACGCCGGCAATCGGCCGCGACGCTCCTCCATCCAGTAGATTTCCTACACCTTCAACACTGAACATCTCCATAGTCGAGCTTGGCTACAGATGCCATAGTTTGGGGTGCAGCAGAGCCAGTTTGGCCGCGCAAGCGCTCAGGTTGTGAACGAGGAGCCGACATGACCGAGAGAGTTGCCATTATCACCGCCGGCGGCAGCGGCATGGGAGCCCAGACGGTGCGCCGCCTGGCGGCCGACGGCTTCAAGGTTGCCGCCCTCTCCTCGTCGGGGAAGGGCGAGACGCTGGCGAAGGAACTGGGCGGTTTCGGCGTCACCGGCTCGAACCAGTCGAATGACGATCTGAAGCGCCTCGTCGATGGCACGATGAAGCGCTGGGGCCGTATCGACGTTCTCGTCAATAGCGCCGGGCACGGCCCGCGTGCGCCGATCCTCGAAATCACCGACGAGCAATGGCACGCGGGGCTCGATGTCTACCTTATGAACGTAATTCGCCCGACGCGCCTCGTGACGCCGATCATGCAGGCGCAGAAGGGCGGCGCTATCATCAACATCTCGACGGCCTGGGCCTTCGAGCCCAGCTCGATGTTCCCGACGTCGGGCGTGTTCCGGGCGGGCCTCGCCTCCTACACCAAGATCTTCGCCAACACCTACGGCGCCGACAATGTGCGCATGAATAACGTCCTGCCCGGCTGGATCGACAGCCTGCCGCCCACCGAGGAACGGCGGCAGAGCGTGCCGATGGGCCGCTATGGCCGGTGTGACGAGATCGCGGCAACGATCGCCTTCCTCGCAACGGAGGGCGCTGGCTACATCACCGGGCAGAACATCCGCGTCGACGGCGGCATCACGCGCTCGGTCTGACGATCATGACCCGCTGAGCCGCATCTGCCGCCGGCCCGGGCACCGCAGCCGTAGGCGGACTCGTATCGCCTACGTGACGTTCGTCCTGCTCGGGTTGATCTTGGGCTTGAACTTCATCTTCGTGAAGCGGGCCCCGTCGCAATCACGCCGGCGATGTCGCTGCTGGCGACAGCTTTCTATTAGGTCGCCTTCGCCAAGGGTACGGCGCTGCTTCAGTCGAGCATTGCTGGGATGCTGAGCGGCGCCATCACACTCTTCACCTTCGGCCGGCGGGTCTTTCGCGTTGTCGCCATGGCCGCCATCCGCCTCGGGGGCGGCGTCCTTCAGTCGGGCCGGAAGCGTGCAACTGCCCCGCAGGAATCACCGCTTCCCACCCATGGCAGCCGAAAGCGACTCCCGACATGGCGTCCGCTTTCGAGAACCTCCGCGCTGGCCAGGACCGGCCGCAATGGGCCCGAAGCAGCCGTGACTAGATTTGGCCGATATCGGAATGGCGCCTTTCGAGCGGTTGGAACCTCGGAGGGCATATTCGCGCCGGCATAGCGTTACGGAGTTCTCGACCCAAAGCTGCCGTTCAGCAGGTGCCGCACGAACCGCAGTCCGACTAAGGACTCATTCTTCGCATATGTCCTTTACGTCCCCCAGCGCAGGGAGCCCGTATGGACCGGCGCGTCCCAAAGTCGCGCTGCGTCGTCCTCAAGCAACGAAACCGTGATCGAGCAGCCTGCCATGTCGAGGGACGTCACGTACGAGCCGACAAGGGAGCGTGACGGTTTGAGTCCGGCAGCCTCAATGAACTTGGCCGCTTCATGATACATGAGGTAGAGCTCGATCGGCGGCGTTGCGCCCAATCCATTGACAAACAGGATAACTTCACTGCCTTGCCTCGGCGCTAGATCGCTCAGTATTGCTTTTGTTAATTCCTCGGCGATCGCCTCAGCGGATGCGAGCTTGACCCGCCGCCGCCCCGGTTCGCCGTGGATGCCGACGCCCATCTCCATCTCCTCGTCGCCGAGATGAAAATTCGGCGTGCCGGCCTCGGGAACCGTGCACGACGTCAGGGCGACTGCCATCGAGCGCGTTCGCCGGTTTGCAGCATCGCCAAGCTCCTTTAGTTTGTCGCGTGGCATTCCCAACTCGGCCGCGGCACCGACCAGCTTTTCTACGACGAGCGTGCCCGCCACACCGCGCCTGCCCGTCGAATAGCTCGAGGTTTCGACTGCGACGTCGTCATCGGTGACGACGGTCACGCAGGGAACACTGGTCATTTCCCCTGCCATCTCGAAATTCATCACGTCGCCTTCGTAGTTCTTCACGATGAACACCACTCCCGCCCCCTGATCGACCGCTTCGGCCGCTGCAGCCATCTGATCCGGGGTGGGCGAGGTGAAGATTTGCCCGGGGCAGGCCGCGTCTAGCATGCCGAATCCGACGAAGCCGGCATGGAGTGGCTCATGCCCCGAACCGCCACCCGAAATCAGCGCGACCTTGCCCGGTGACAGAGCCCTACGGCGAACGAATTTGCGGTCTTCGGCGACAACGACGATGTCCGCGTGCGCTGCCGCGAAGCCGCCGAGGCTTTCCCTGAGCAAGCGCTGGGGTGAATTGAGAAATTTTTTCATTTTCTCTTCCCGTGAAGTTTTTTGGGGCCGAAGCCCTCACTGAGCATCCGGCACATCGTGTGAGCAATTACACTTGGAGCTGTCATGCGCTCACTCATTGCGTCGGATCAGGCGCACCAAGCGGCGCGCGGTTTCACGCACGAGCTCGTCGAACTCACGGTTCTTGTTCGCATTGCCGAAGTCAAAAACCTCGAGCTTCAGAATTCGCAAGCTCGGCCCCGCGCGAACCTGCTTCAGTCGGTTCGGATGCGCGTGCATGAACGCCTCAATGAAGGCGCGCTTTTCACCTGGCGAAAAATGACAAATCTCGAAGATGATTTCGAGATGTGGTGCCGGAATCGGGACGGGATATGCCGGGTTCGAAATATGCGAGACGAAACTGCGGTTCTTTCCAAGTGCGGTCGCGAGCCGCTGCCGTGTGCCGGAAGGTCGCTGATCGAGGATTTTGCGAAGAATAGTCTTGTAGGCCTCAACGTAAGCGGCTTTTTCGTCACGGCCCCGGGCGTCATTCATCCAAGCCCCCCGGAAAGATCGACGGCTGCGATCGCTTGCTTAGTGCGTGCAATGGCGACCGGAGCAACTGAAAGGGCGCGCAGCCCGGCGTTCAACAGCGCCTTGACGAGTTTCGGTTCGCCACCGGCATCGCCGCAGAGGCTCACCTTTCTGCCGGTGGCGACGCCATGCGCCGTGACCTGCGTAATCAGGCGCAGGACGGCCGGGTTGACCGGGTCGTTGAGAGCGGCGACGGTATCAAGATCGCGCGCGGCCGCCATGACATATTGGGTGAGATCGTTCGAACCGATCGAATAGAAGGCCGCATCGAACGCGTCAATCGCGATGGCCGCAGCGGGCACTTCCACCATGATGCCGAGAGGCGGGCGACGGCAAGCGATGCCCGCCGCCTTCAACGCTGCCCACTCCTCGTCCAGAATTCGGCGTGCCAGCGCCAATTCGCTCGGCACGGTGATCATCGGCAGCATCACTTCGATCGCGCCATGAACTGCTGCGCGGCATAGCGCTCGCAGTTGCACACGAAACGGCTCGGGCTTTGCGAGCGACAATCGAACGCCGCGCATGCCGAGAAACGGATTGCTTTCGCCAGCGATCGTGAGGCCGGGGATCGGCTTGTCGGCGCCGGCGTCGAGGGTTCGAATGGTCACGGACTTGCCACGGGACCATTCGGCAAGCCGCCGGTAGGCGAGATATTGGTCCTCCTCGTCCGGCAACTTGTCCTTGCCATGGAAGAGGAACTCGGTGCGTACCAGTCCAATCCCGTCGCAACTCCCCGAATCAAGAGTTTCGATCTCTATCGGATCGGCGATATTGATGTGAACGGCGATTGGAGTTCCGTCGGCTGTCAAAGCAGGCCGCATTCTGAAGATTTCCGCCGATTCGCGAGCCCGGTCCGAGGTCCTGGCACGCGCGGCGAAGGATTTGCGGGTGGTGGGGGTCGGATGGAGATATAAGGTTGCACTTTCGCCGTCGATCAGCGCTTCGCCCCGGCCGCCGATGCATCCAAGGTCGAGGTCGAGGCCGATAATCATTGGGACGCCGCGAGCGCGTGCGAGAGTCGCCACATGACCGGAGGCGCTGCCGCGCGTTAGCGCGATGCCCCCGCCAGCGCCCCAATCAGTCGCGAGAAAACGTGACGGGGTCAAATCTTCTCCGATCACGATCGCGCCTGACGGCGCACTCGGCTCTGTCACTTCGCCCGATAAGGCGGAGAGCACACGCTCGCATATGTCGCGCAGATCGTTGGCGCGTGCACGAAAGTGCTCGTCCTCGGCGTTGTCATAACCGCCGATCTCCGCGTCGAGGGCTGTGCGCCAAGCTCGGTCAGCACTTGCGCCCTCGCTGATTGCTGCGAAGGCGGGCGCCGCGAGCGTCTCGTCCTCGAGCATAGCGATTTGAAATGCGAGGATGTCCGCGCCATCGCTCTTTGCGTGGGCCGCCAGCTGAGACAAATGTTCGAGCGCGGTCGCGATTGCGTCTCGCAAAGCGGCCGCTTCCGCCGCCGGCTCGCCGCCCTTTCGAACCATCACGTTAAAGCGGGACAAGAGCGCGATCGGACCGACCGCGAAGCCTGCGGATGCAGACCTGCCGATGAGACGAAGCTCACCCATGGGCTCGTCCATGGCCACCCTCGCCGTGATTCAACTCGTCGTCATGGAACCCATGAGAGATCAGCTCGATCAGCGCCGTGAGCGCGGCGCGCGCGTCATGCCCCCTGGCGCGAATATGCAAGGTGGCGCCCTTCGCCGCTTTCACGGCCATGACTTTGACGATGCTCTTGGCATCGACCCAGGGGCCATTCGCCGTCAACGCGATTTCGATATGCGCCGCAAAGGTCTTGGCGAGCTTGGTGAGCTTCACCGAGGGACGAGCATGCAGCCCGATCGAGTTCGTCAAGGGCAATGAAAATGTCGCGGTAATCTCATCCATGCGAAGCTTCGATCCTCTCAGCGTTATGGCGTCGGGCGCTCCCGGATGCGCCGAAAGCCGTTCTCAAGGCGAAACGTTGCCTGATCGCAATCATGGCGACAGCTCCTCGGCCGTGCGCCGCACAGCGGCAAGGCTCGCGCCGCCCGAGGCTTCCGTCGCGGCGATCACCGCCCCTTCGACAACCGGGGCGTTGCAAATGACGACACGGCCTCGCTTGCCGTCGGGCAGCATCTCGACGGCCATCTCGCTGTTGGTCTCGGCGCCTCCGAGATCCACCAAGATGGCGACACCCGCCTCCGACCAGGCACGATGAATGGCGTCGGTAATCGCCTCGAAACTGGTTCCGAGGCCGCCGGCCGGATTGCCGCCGGTCCAGGCGAGGGGGACGTCTTCACCAACCATCTGGCGTACCATATCGGCCGCGCCCTCGGCGACCTTCGGTGAATGGGATACGATGACGATGCCCACATTGGCCATCAGATCTCTCCAAATTCATCGCAAAGCGTCGCGATTACCAGACATGCGGAGCGCGCGCCGGGATCCAGGTGACCAATCGAACGTTCGCCGAGAAAGGAAGCGCGTCCACGCGACGCCCTCATCGGAATGGTGGTTTCGGCTGCGCACATCGCGGTTTCCTTGATCGCGGCGACATTGGCGCCCTCTGCAAATGCCACGTACGCCGGCACGAGCACGTCGAGCATCGTCTTCTGGCCGATCTCGCTCTTGCCTCGCGCTTTGACTGCCGCGACAGCGGCCGCGGTCGCCGTCACCGCGTCGGCCCTCGAAGGTTCGGCTGGCAGTTCCTTGCCGAGGGCGAGAAACAGGGTGCCGTAGAGTGGTCCCGAGGCACCGCCGACATTCATCACGAGCTTCGTCCCGATCGCCTTGAGAAGATCGGGCAGCTTCATGGCCGCCAACGCATCGATATCCTGAAGCACTGCCTCGAAGCCTCGCTTCATGTTGTGGCCGTGATCCCCGTCTCCGATAGAGGAGTTGAGCGCCGTCAATTCATCCGCATGCGCGATGATGCTGCTCGCAACTGCCGCGACGAGCCGGCGTTTCCATTCCGCGTCTAGCTTCAGGACTCCATCCGCTAGGCCCGCTTGCGCGCTATGCATGTTCCCATCCCTCATTCGCCAGGCGGATGCCGGCCGCATCGAAAAACAATGGCCTGACCAAGCTCACGCCGACATCGTCTCCCACAGAAAGCGCGGCATCCGGGTCGGCGAGCGTGACGACTTCATGCTGGTCGATCTTGATATGCAGATGGTTCTGGTCGCCAAGATGCTCGATCCAAGTGACGCGACCGTGCGCTGTGGCCTTTTGTGTTTTGACGATGCGCAGGTGCTCGGTTCGCGCGCCGATGGTCACCGCATTCGGAGGTGCCGGTATGTCGGGCAAAAGTCGCCGCGGCAGGAGGTTGATCGATGGCTGTCCCAGGCGTCCCGCGACATAGAGGCTGTTTGGGATCTGGTAGATCTCGCGCGGCGTGCCAATTTGCGCGATGCGGCCGGACTCGATGACGCCTATCTTCGTCGCCATCGTCATGGCCTCGATCTGATCATGAGTTACGTAGAGAAAGGTCGCGCCCAGCTCGACCTGGATACGCTTGAGCTCGAGTCGCAGTTCGGCGCGAAGCTTCGCATCGAGGGAGGACAAAGGTTCGTCCATGAGGAAGATGGCGGGCCGGCGCACGAGCGCGCGGCCGATCGCCACGCGTTGCATCTCGCCGCCCGAGAGATTCGTCGCTCGGTTGCCGAGCTTTGCTTCAATTCGCAAAAGCGCAGCGGTTTCCGTTACCTTACGTTTGATCTCGTTCTCGGGGATCTGCCTGGTCGGCGAACGCAGCGGAAAGGCGAGATTGTCGTAAACCGACAAGTGCGGATAGAGTGAGTATTGCTGGAACACGAAAGCCACGTCGCGGGCGGCCGCCGGCGATTTCGTAACTTCGCGCCGCCCAATAACAACACGTCCCTTATCGGGCGTTTCGAGGCCCGCGATCAGGCGCAGTGTCGTCGTCTTTCCGGCTCCCGTCGGCCCGAGCAACACGACGAAGGAACCGTCGTCGACCTTGATCGACAGGTGGTCGATAGCGACCGTTTGGCCAAACCGCTTGGTTACGCTTTCGAGACCGACATCAGCCATGAGAGGGCACCTCCGTCAGAGCCGTCGAGATCGCGCGTCCACTCGCCTTGTCGAAAAGAGAAAGCTTCTCCGGCCTAAAGGCGAGACCGATGCGTTCGCCAACGTGTAGATTGAGGTCGGCCGATACTCTGGCCCGCAAGGGGCCATGCGGGGTGGTCACGGTCACAATCTGCGTGGTGCCCAGATACTCCACTCCAAAAACGACGCCCCGCAACGGGCCTGCGTCCGTGAGCTGAACCTGTTCCGGCCGTACGCCGAGAATGAACTCATCTTCGCCAAGGTTCTCATGGACCGTCGGTACCCTGATCTCGCCGCCATCAAGATGGACCTTCTCGGCGCCCTTCGCGAGGCGACCGCGAAAGGTTAAAAAATTCATCGCGGGGGAACCGATGAAGTTCGCGACGAACAGGCTTGTGGGTTTGTCGTAGATGTCGCGGGGCGTGCCAAGTTGCTCGATGATGCCGTGGTTCATCACCGCGATCTTGTCCGCCATGGCCATCGCTTCGAGTTGGTCATGCGTTACGTAGATCGTGGTCGCTCCCAGTCGGTCGTGGAGCGCCCGCAGCTCGCCGGTCATGATCTGCCGGAATTCAGTATCCAGCGCGCCTAACGGTTCGTCCATGAGGAAGGCCTTGGGCTGTCGCACAATGGCCCGTCCCAGGGCAACGCGCTGTCGATCGCCGGAGGATAAACCGGACACCGAACGATCTAGCAGATGCGTGATGCGCAAAGTCTGTGCTGCCTCTGCAACGCGACCGCGAATCTCGGCGCGGTCCATGCCCTGGCTCTTCAGTGGGAAACCGATGTTCTGTCGCACGCTCATATGGGGATAGAGGGCGAAGAGCTGGAACACGAAGGCAATGTCGCGCTGCGCCGCGCGCAGAAAGGAAACATCCAAACCGTCAAGTAGGATGCGACCGGATGTCGGAAGCTCGAGGCCGGCGATCATCCTGAGTGTTGTCGTTTTGCCGCATCCCGACGGCCCTAGCAGACAAAAGAACTCGCCGTCGCGCACGGTGAAGGTCGAGCCTTTGACGGCGATGAAATCGCCGAAGGATTTGTGAAGATTTTCGACCTGGATTTCCGCCATGGCCTTTCGCCCTCAATCCGGGAACTTAGTGACAATGATGAACATGACCGTGCCGGTGAGGATCGTCACAAAGGAATAGCTGTAAATGTCGAGCAGGAACGGCTGGCACAGCATGATCACGCCGAGCGCGATGATGCCGGTCGCGAGGTTCTCCCACGGCCCGCGACGAAAGAGCCGTCGTAGCGCTTCTGTTCGCGCCCGGCGTCTTTGCACTGACACGCTCATCGCCGGACGGCTCCAAAGGTGATCCCTCGCAACAGATGCTTACGCAACAGTATGGTGAAGGCGACGATGGGGATCAGGAACAGCGTTGTGCCCGCCGCGACCGCTGGCCAATCCTGGCCGCCTTCGCCGATGATGAAGGGGATGAAGGGTGGCGTAGTCTGCGCCTCGCCCGAGGTGAGAAGCACCGCGAAGGCGTATTCGTTCCAGGCGAAGATCAGGCAAAAGATTGCGGTCGCGGCGATCCCGGTCGCCGCCTGCGGCAGGACCACCTTTCGGAACGCCTGCAGCCGGGTATAGCCGTCGATCATGGCGGCCTCTTCGTATTCGCGCGGAATCTCGTCGATGAAGCCCTTCAGCAACCACACGGCAAGCGAGACGTTTACGGCTGTATAGAGGAGGATCATGCCGAGTTTGGTGTCGGTCAGGCCGAGTTCGCGATACATCAGATAGACCGGAATCGCGACGGCGATCGGAGGCATCATCCTGGTCGACAGGATGAAGAACAAGAGATCGTCCTTGAGTGGCACTTTGAAGCGCGAAAAGCCGTAGGCTGTCAGAGTACCGAGGACAACCGCCAGGAAGGTCGATCCAAAGCCAATGATGAGCGAATTGATGTAACGCGGCAGGTATTTGGACGGACCCGCGATCACCATGTTGCGCGAGCGCACCAGCCGGTCGTACCAAGTCTCGGCGGGCGGCAGCGTGGCGATGAAGCTTGACGTCTGGCGGGTACGCGTCGTGAAAAGGTTGACATAACCTTCTAACGACGGCTGAAACAAAATCTTGGGCGGATAGCTGATCGAATCAGGCGGTGTCTTGAAGCTCGTCAGCACGATCCAGATGAGCGGGATCATCGAGATGAGCGCATAGAGGATGACGATCACGACCGCCGCCCGCTTGGCGAGCCGAGATGGCTCAACGATCGAATGAGCGACGGTGCTGCCTGTCATTTCTGCTTCACCCGGTTGAGCGCCTTCACATAAATGTTGGCGAGGCCGAATATCGTCACGAACAGGATGATGGCGAAGGCCGAGGAATAGCCCGTCGTCCATTTCTCGAAGGCTTCGCGTTTCAAGGTGATCGAGGCGAGCTCGGTCGTTGAACCAGGGCCGCCATTGGTCAAAAGATTGACCATGTCGAACATCTTGAAATTCTCGATGCCGCGAAACAGCACGGCGAGCATGATGAAGGGCAGCGCCATGGGCACGGTAATCGACCAGAACTGACGCCATTTTGATGCGCGGTCGACCTCGGCTGCCTCGTAAATGTAATCGGGGATCGACCGTAGACCCGCAAGGCAGATCAGCATGACGTAAGGTGTCCACATCCACACGTCGACGATGACGATGGACCACGGCGCCAGGTGCACATCGCCGATCATCTGGAAAGAGGACGGATTGATACCGGTAAAGAAGGAAATGATGTAATTGAACAGGCCGATCTGTGGCTGGTAAAGGAAGGTCCAGAAATTGCCGACGACCGCCGGAGACAACATCATCGGGATCAGGATGACGGTCGTCCACATCCCGTGGCCCTTAAATTTGCGATCGATGAGATAGGCGAGCGCGAAGCCGAGCAGCGTCTCGATAGCGACTGTGGACAACACAAAGCGTGCCGTCACTTGCATGGCATGCCAGATGTCAGGGTCGCTGAGCAGGTCGGAATAATGCTCAAGGCCCAGCCACCTCAGCGGTGCATTCGGCCTATTCGCCCGATAATTCGTGAATGAGAGCCGAACGGCCCAGAACAACGGGAAGATGTTGATCGCCAGCAGCAGGACGATGGTTGGCGTGATAAATGCCCAGGCGATCGCGCGGTCGGACAGCCCGCGGACACCATTCGCGATCGACTTCCGGGTCATGCCGGCTGCTCGCTCAACCAGAGTGCCTGCGGGGCGCGATTCCAGCATTCTGCTCACTCGGGAGGACTTTGCTGAAGGCGGGCTCCACGTTGCCAAGCATACAGCAACGTTGAGCCCGATATGCGACTTGGAAAGAGCAGCGCTCGATTAAATCTTGCCTTCTTCCTTGAAGACCTTTTCCCAATCCTTGACCAAGAGATCGAGCGCCTCCTTGGCGGTTCCCTTGTCAGCGACGACGTAGTCGTGCACGCGCTTTTGCATGTCGAGCAACAGCTCCGCGTAGGCGGGCTCCGCCCAGAAATCCTTCACGATCTCCATCGATTTCAGAAAGTCCGCCGCGAAGGGCGCGCTCTTCACAAATCCCGGCGCCTGGACCACGGCCTTGAGGGCCGAATAGCCACCGAGATCCCACCATTTTTGCTGCACAGCCGGTTGTGCAAACCATTTCACATACTGCAGGGCATCATCCCTCTTGTCTGAATAGGAGACGACCGAGAGACCTTGCCCGCCGAGCTGCGTGAATTGCTGCGTAACCGCTGGATTCACAAAGAATCCAATCTTGTCGCCGCCCACATTCGGGTCCTTGTAGAGGCCGGGGAAGAAGGCGAACCAGTTCATCTGCATCGCCACTTGCCCGGACTTGAAGGCATCCAGGCCCTCCGACATATAGGCGTTGCTCATGCCGGGTGCCGTGCAGCACTTGTAGAGCTCTTTGTAGAATTCGAGGCCCTTCACGGCGCCTGGCGAATTGACGAAGCCGTTCATCTGATAAGGCTTCTTCGGGTTGTCATATTCAAAACCGTAATCGTACAGCACATTGGTCACGCCCATGGTAATGCCCTCGGAGCCTCGCTCGGTAAAAATATAGGCGCCATAGACCTTCTTGCCGTCGATCTCCCGTCCCTGAAAGAATTCAGCAATCCGCTTGAGTTCGTCGTACGTTTGGGGCGGGGCTAGGTCATGTCCGTACTTCTTCTTGAACTCGGCCTGGATCTCGGGACGTGAGAACCAATCTTTACGATAGGTCCAGCCGACCGCGTCGGCCATTCCCGGTAGCGCCCAGTAATTCGGAGTATTCTTTGGCCACTCGGAATAGCCCACAACTGTCGCGGGCATGAAATCTTCCATTTTGATTCCTTCTTTATCGAAGAAATCATTGAGCTTGATGTAGTGGCCGTTTTCGGCCGCGCCGCCGATCCATTGGCTGTCGCCAATGATAAGATCGCACAGCTTGCTGTGAGTGTTGAGCTCGTTGAGGAAGCGGTCCGCGTAGCTGGTCCACGGGACAAACTCATATTTCATTTCGATGCCGGTCTTGGCAGTGAAATCCTTGCCAAGTTCGACCAATGCATTCGCAGGGTCCCAGGCCGCCCAGCATAATGTCAGCGATTTCGCCTGTGCCTGCGCCTTGTCCATGGGTGCTGCGGCCACCAGTCCGGCGGCGACCAGTCCGCTCAATATCAAGGCTCTCCTCATGCTAGCCTCCTTCGTCGAGTTGTGCCGGGTTATTGCGGTGGCCGCTCGAATGAACGCACCGCCCAATCGACCATTCGGTCGAGTGTTCGACAATTGGCGCTTCCTCGTCACCGCTCACCGCTTTTCGGTGCCTGCGATGATCTTGTTTGTTTATTGAAGCGCTTATTTATAAACAGCGCAAGCAAAAAATTTTCGCCACCGGCGTCGTCTGCTTTTGGCCGACCGCGGTCATCTTGCGCGCCGAGGGCTAAGTCCGCTTTCGGGCTGGCGAAAGTAGCACGCCGATGACCGGGATGGGCGCGAAGCGGGCATGGTTCGATGCTCACTCAAGGTTATTGTTGATGCACGCGCTGGTCCTTGGCGGCGCAGGCCTGGCTGATGAGGTTGTCGCGGACCATGCTGGCGACGGTCTTCTCCACCTGCCGCAATTCGTCCCGTGTCAGCCCGGTGGCCTTCACCTGCGCGCCTTCGGACGCTGAACCGAGGTGACGCCTGTTAGGTCCGTTTTTTTGGACGCGCCGAGCCCCTTTCGTAGTTCCCCAGCCTTGCCGCTCGCCCATCGCCCATTCCATTTCACCGGAGGTGGTGCTCGCGCGACGCGGGCCCTAGTTTCGGAATTTTCCCGCTCAGCTCTCTGGCCAGGTGAACTGCATGATCGTGGTTTGGATGGCTCTGGCCTGTCCCAGCACGTTCCGGAACATCACGCGAGTGTTTTAATGTGATCGTCGGGCCGGCCTACCAAGCGCAGCGCCGGCCCTTCTCTTTGCCCACCCTTCACCACGCGAAGCCCATCAGCGGGTTCGCCATCACAACGTAAGCGAGGTCAGCGCCTTGCATATCCGCCAGGCAGATAAAACCAACCCGGTCGGTTCATGGGGATAGCCGCAGGACCGCCGCAGGCCGCACGGGAATTGCAGACGTAATCGCCCCGCTGCACCTGGTAAATGCCGTCGTGGTCGGCATTGTAGTCGTGCTCGATATCGCTGCCGCCGCGCCCGCCGCCGCCGTGTCGGCTTGCCCATGCAGGACTTGCGCTTACAGCGCTTGCGGCCAGAATCAGCGCTGAAGCGAATATGGCCTCACATAGGCGTTTCTGGATGTGCAACATGGTAGAAAACTCCGTTTCCAGCCCCACTCTAGATGGGTATGGAAACGCGATCCCACACTCACGTCAGCTATGCGTTGAGCGTTTGAATAAACTTAAATTTGCCAATATGCGTCACAGGCGATCCCGGTCGGAAATGTGGAGCCTGTGGGTTTTCTTGAATGTGTCGAGAACGGTTGCTTGCGATGCTGGTGTCGGCCCCTAGGCTTTCCAAACGCGCGACGAAATTGCTGTGGATCCGAAATCCAACTAAACGGAGGCGTCTCATGGATAGGCGTACTTTCGTCGCCTTAACGGCTGCGACCGCAGCTCGTTCGCTTCTGTCACGTAGCGCTTTCGCGCAGACCGCGCCTAAGGCGAAAAATGTCGTCCTGGTGCATGGTCTTTTTGCCGACGGATCAAGTTGGTCCGAGGTGATTCCGCGATTGCAGGCTGCGGGGCTGAACGTGACCTCTGTGCAAAACCCCCTGACGACGCTGCCTGAAGCGGTCGCTTCAGCCCTGCGCGTGCTTGCGCGGCAGGATGGGCCGACGGTTCTGGCCGGGCATTCGTTTTCAGGGATGATCGTCACGGACGCCGGCGTGCATCCAAACGTCTCGGCGGTTGTCTATGTGGCTGCGCGAGCGCCGGACGCTGGCGAAGATTACACAGCTTTGGCCAAGAAGTTTCCGACGCCGCCTGCGTCGGCCGGCATCATTTTCGATGGCGATGAGGGACGGCTCAGTGAGGAGGCTTTCATGCGTGATTTCGCGGGTGACTTGCCGGAAGCGAAGGCGAAGGCGCTCTACGCGGTTCAGTGGCCGTTCCAGAGGGCCCTGCTTGTCGCCAAAACCACGCACGCGGCCTGGCGGTCGAAGCCAAGCTGGTATGCCGTTTCTACGGACGATCGGACCATCAATCCCGATCTCGAACGCTTTATGGCTAAGCGCATGAGCGCGAAAACGATCGAGGTCAAGGCGAGTCACGTTTCGCTGATATCGCAGTCTGATACGATTGCGAAGCTGATTTTGGAAGCGGCTGGTCAGACCTAAGCAGGCGACGTTCGCCGCTGCCAGCGCTTTGACTTCTGGCATCCGACATCTGCGAAGATTCGAGGCAGACGAGCTCGCCAGGCCGCTTAAATAGCGCGCCAGCAAGTGCGCCACCGGCCGGCTTCGAAGACCGGGCCGGCGGTCGCGGACATCTCGGTTAGCAAAGAATACTTGGACCTTCGCTCGCGGCTTCTCGCAGCCCTTCGCCGCTTCTCGGAATCACATGCCGTCGTGACGGTGGAGTTTGCTGCAACGGAATCACGGGCCCTCGCCCAGATGACCGCGCCCCCCATGATCGAGGCCAACGTTGAGGAGACTATCGAAAATGCTGACGAATGATCTCGCCTTCGCGGCGGACCCGATTTCTCTTCGCCGAGAAGAAACTCGGTTTCCGTCCCGATTCTTGGCGAGCCCGAGTGATGCGACCGACCTCGAGGCAGAATGCTTGTGTTGTTCGCGCCAGGCCCGCAAGAGCCAAGTCACCGCGGCGCTCGCGGCTGTGCCTTGCTTTACAGCCCATCGAAGAATCCGACCATCACCGTTGCGCCGAGACTTGACTAGCAACTTGCGGGCTTGGCGCTGGTCTCAATCTACTTGAAGGAAATGAGGCTGGCGCCCGTTCTTGAGGAAGACAACCGTTTATCGTTGACCTCAGCGTCCGGCGCTGCACCCTGACCGGGCCCGGCGTGGGTAGTCCGAAACTACGACTCCCAAACGCAGCCGAGTTGGCAGCGTCCGCCTCGTCCGAGACCGATAGGCGCCCGCCTTAATCGAGAGAGCTTGAGCTCACTGTGAACGGATGCCCCTCATAACTCGGCCGCGAAAGGGCGCGCTGCGATACGCACAGCACGACCGATCTGGGCGCCGAGCAGCCGTGATTTGGGTGCGCCGCGAGCGGACGGGCGGCTTTCGGCGATCGACATGTCGAAGCGGACATTCACGGCTGTTCAGCGCTGTGGCAGCTCTCGACCCTAAGCGGAACTCGTGGGCGCCGTTACCATCACCTCTGACGATAATAATCGCGGGCGGTGGCCTGAGTATTCGCAGGTGATGTCGCCCCAGCCCGACGCGGTGAAAGCGGAGGCACATTTCGAGCGCGCTATCGCCATGCCCGCGAGCAGGAGGCAAAGTCCTGGGAGCTGCGCGCCGCGACGAGATTGGCTCGTTTGTGGCGGGGTCAGGGCTGGCGCAGCGAGGCGCCCGACCGCCTCGCGCCGATCTATGGCTGGTTTACCGAAGGCTTCGACACGCTTGACTTGAAGGAGGCCAAGGCGCTGCGCGATGAGCTGCACGCCTGACAACCAATTTCGAAACCGCCTCTATGCCTCGCCAGCGGCCGCGGCGCATAGCGCGGAGATCGAGATGGCCGTCTGCGGGCTCCGCAGGGGCTTCGCCGACGCGCTCGGCTTGCCGGTCGGATCGGGAATTCGTCTCCCTACCTATGTCCCGCTCCACACTTTCGGCTAGAGTTTCCGGTAAGGGCCTGCACGCCGATCGCGAAGAGAAGCGAGGATTCTGCGAGCGACACCACCGCCAGATCGACGGAAGAGCTCGAAAGCGCTTGACACTAACCCGCCCCAAAAGAGAAGGGACAGGGGAACTCGGCCGTATATCTCGCCAACAAGCCACCGCTGCGTCAGAGTCAGTCCATGCTGAGCGCAACAGAGCTGGGATATGTCTTGTCTGGCCTGCTGGTCGGGCTGCTCGTCGGCCAGACCGGAGTGGGCGGCGGTTCTCTTATGACACCACTGCTCGTTCTTCTTTTCGGTATTCATCCCGCGACGGCCGTGGGTACGGATCTCCTCTACGCGTCGGTCACAAAGACTGTCGGATCGACGGTCCACGGCTATAACAAGACTGTGGACTGGCGCATTGTCGGGAGGCTGGCTGCCGGCAGCCTACCCGCGACCGCGGCAACCCTTTTCCTTGTTTCGAAATTCAATCTCGTGAGCCCCGGTGCATCGACGGTCTTGTCCGTTATGCTGGGAACGGTCCTTGTCATTACGTCGCTCAGCCTGCTTGCTCGCGATTGGATCCTTTCGCATCTTAAATCGATCCTCGCCTCGCTTTCACCGAAGCGCGTCGCGGCGCTAACGATCGCCGCCGGGGCGGCGCTTGGCCTCGCCGTTTCGCTCACGTCGGTCGGTGCAGGCGCCATCGGGGTCGTTGCCCTGATTGCGCTTTATCCGCGCCTGCCAACGCGGACCATCGTCGGCTCCGACATCGCGCATGCCGTCCCGCTCACACTGCTGGCCGGCATCGGGCATTTCATCATGGGCTCGGTCGACGTGCATCTGCTCGGCACTTTGTTGATCGGCTCGGTCCCGGGCGTTTTGATCGGCAGCCTCCTCGCCGCCCGGTTGCCGGAATGGGTGATCCGACCATCGCTTGCAATCGTGCTCGCGATTGTGGGGGTGAAGCTCGTGATTTGAGGCCGGAGTGGGCGGGAGACCTGCTACCCCTCAAGCGCGGCATCTGCGTCGAGACGACCACGCCCTTTAAGATGAGGCCCGCCTCGCCCGCTACCGATCGCCCGTGCACCGATGCACCAGCATCAGCCGAACCTGGCTGTCCAAAAAGCACGTTCGAGGTCGACGAACGAGCAACCGACTTGAGAGCTCGCGTGGCGAGCGCAAGGCGCAAGGGTTCAGATTACCGGGATCCGCCCAACATTTCCTGTCCACTCACGCCGGTGTCTGCAATACGTTAAATACCGGTCGCCATCCCGTCTGCCAACTCCAATCGAGAACTCCGAACGGCGGGCTTCGCCACTTGGCGCGAGGCTGTCGGCGTAGCGGTCTGAGGTCAGGACGTCTCCCACTCCTGCGCTCGCCGTCGATAACGTGACAATGCCCCTCAACCTCGCGATAGCTGAGCGTGAACTGAAACCTCAACCATCCTGTGCGGAACGATCGCCGGACGAGCGGACGAGATGGTAATCGTCCGCCATCAAAATCGAGCCACCAAGCGCGTTCACGTAACATTGCCCCTGCCATGAGAACACTCTCAGAGAAGCTTATCGAGCGTTATCGGCAGGTCGCGGATGCGCTTCCCTGTCGCATTGTAGATTGCATTGGCCACGGCTGCTCCAACGCCCGTGATGCCGATCTCGCCGATGCCGCGTGCTCCTATTGGGCTGTGCGGATCGGGAATATCGGTCCAGATCACGTCGATTGCCGGCACGTCGAGATGCACTGGCACGTGATACTCGGCGAGGCTCGGGTTCATAATCCTTCCCCTGCGTTCGTCGAATAGTGCCTCCTCGGTAAGCGCGAGCCCGAGACCCATGATAATCCCGCCCCTGAATTGGCTGGCCGCTGTCTTCGCATTGAGAATGCGCCCGCAGTCGAAAGAGCCAAGGAAGCGTGAGACGCGAGTCTCCCCCGTGACCGCGTTCACCCGTACCTCGCAGAACTGTGCCGCATACGAATGCATCGAGTATTTCTGCAATTCGAGCGGCATCGCCGCCTTGGCCTCGGCGACGATTTCCTGCCGTCTCGCGCGTGAGAGTATGGAGGTGTAGGTTTCGTGGCGGGCCGGATCGTCGATCTTCCCAAGGCCGCCATCTCGCGACTCGACCTCGCCCGCCTTGAGTCCCGCCAATGTCGAATTGTTGCCGGCAAGCTTCAACAGCTCCGGCACGAGTTCCTCGAAGGCGGCGATCACCGCCGCTCCAATACTGGCCGTTTGCGATGAGCCGCCGGCGACCGTTCCGCTCGGGAGAGTGGTGTCGCCGTAATCGAAGGTCACCTTCTCCAATGGCAACGCCAAACGCTCGGCGGCGACCTGCGCCTGCACCGTCGCGGTGCCCATGCCCATTTCATGGCTGGCCATGGCGACGATCGCGCTTCCGTCAGCCTTCAGCGTGATCCGCGCCGATGCGCCTGGAAAGCGGTAATAGGGGTAGGTGCCGGTCGCGCAGCCCATGCCGACCAGCCACTCGCCCTCGCGATGCGACCGCGGAATTGGATTGCGTTTGCTCCAGCCGAAATGGTCCGCACCCCTCGCATAAGCCTCCACCATATGGCGCGATGAGAATTCGGCGCCCGAAGTGGGGTCCTTCTCGGGCTCGATGCGGCGGCGCAGCTCGACGGGATCGAGCTTCATGGCCTCCGCAAGTTCATCGATGGCCGATTCGAGGGCGAAAGTGCCGATCGATTCTCCCGGCGCGCGCATGAAAGTATTGGCGAGCATGTCCATGTCCGCCACTTCCTGCGCAACGTAGATAGTGTCGGCAGCGTAGAGATGGCGGGCCGGGAAGCTGAATTGCTCCGGGCAGGCGTTGTGGGGGGTCATCGCCGCGACGCCAGTATGGATCAAGGCAGCGAGGGTGCCGTCTGCCTTTGCACCGAGCGCCACACGCTGCTCGGTCGCGGTACGCCCGCCGACAAGCCGAAACACACTTTCACGCGACAACATGATGCGGACCGGCCTGCCGGCGAGCTTCGCGGCGGCCGCTCCCAGGATCTGATGATCCCAGAGACATTTCCCGCCGAAGCCGCCGCCCACATAAGGCGAGATCACGCGGACTTGATCATCCTTGAGACCGAACACACCCGCGATCGTGGATGCGGTCGCGTTCACGAGCTGGCTCGCGTCATGAATGATGAGACGATCGCCCTCCCAAGTGATCGTCGCAGCATGAAGCTCTATCGCATTGTGATTGTGGCGCGGGGTGCGATAAATATGGTCGACAGTCACAGCGGAAGCGGCGAGCGCCGCCTCGGCATTGCCGATCTTGAGTTCGGAGGGTTCGCCGAGAATCGATTCGGGCGGATAAGACTTGGCCTTTGCGAGCTCGAACGACGTGACCGCCGGCTCGGCTTCGTAGGTCACCCCGATCAACGAGGCTGCATGATCGGCCTGCTCCTGACTCTCCGCGAGCACCAGCGCAACCGTCTCACCGTTCCAGTGGATGCTTGCATCCTGCATGATCGGCAGGCTACTCGCTCCAGCCGCGGATGGTGACGTGCCGAAGAGCGCGGGCGCCTTCATCCGCGGAGCGTTCTTGTAGGTCATCACCAACACGACGCCTGGCGCCTTTTCGGCGTGCTCGGTGCTAATGCGCGCGATCCGTCCGCGCGCGATGGTGCTGTGAACCAACCCCGCGTAGGTCAGTCCAACTATCGCCACCTCGGCGGAAAAGCGCGCCTTGCCTTGCACCTTGAGCGCGCCATCCACTCGCGTTATGGGTGCCCCGATCAGGCCGTGCTTGTGCATTAGCGGATCGGGCCTGCCTCCGGGAAGCCACTTGTCCGGGGTAAGCCTAAGCGCGGTCTGCATGGCCTTTTGGGCGGTGTCCTTGAGGGTGCTCATTTCTTTTCTCCCACGAGCTCGCCAAGGACGGCGGTGATCGTGCGCTTTGCTAATTCAATCTTGAATTGGTTGTGGCGCAACCCGGCCGCGTCGGCGAGTTCAACCTCGGCTGCGGCGCGGAAATTGGTCTCAGACGCGTCTTGGCCGCGCAATGCCTCCTCGGCTTTCCAAGCGCGCCAGGGCTTGGCTGCAACTCCGCCTAGGGCCAGCCGCACGTGGCGGACCTTACCCTCCGCCACGTCAAGCGCCGCGGCGACCGAGACCAAAGCGAAAGCAAAAGAGGCGCGGTCACGAACCTTGCGATAGGTCGATCGTCCGGTGAGTGGCGCGGGCAGCTCGACCGCCGAGATGAGCTCATTGGGCCTCAACTCGGTCTCGACATCGGGCCGGCCTCCCGGCAATCGGTGAAGATCGGAAAGCGGCATCGATCTGTGACTATTGGAGCCAACCATGTGAACGATGGCGTCGAGCGCGACCAGCGCCACGCACATGTCGGAAGGGTGCGTTGCGACGCAGACGGGCGTGGCGCCGAGGATCGCGTGCATGCGATTGAAGCCGTCGATCGCATCACAGCCGATGCCGGGCAGGCGCTTGTTGCAGCGCGCGGCATCGTCGTAAAAATAGATACAGCGCGTGCGTTGAAGAATGTTGCCGCCAACCGTCGCCATGTTCCGAATCTGCGCGCTGGCGCCAGCCAAAATAGCCCGGGCAAGCATCGGGTAATGCTGGCGGACGATGCGATTACCGGCAAGCGCTGTGTTCGTCGCCGCTGCGCCGATCAAAAGGCCGCCGCCATCCCTCGCCTCGATCGCTGTCGAGAGTCTGGTCACGTCGACGAGCATACTGGGCCGCTCGATCCTCTCGCGCATCAGGTCGACGAGATTGGTACCCCCGCCAAGATATTTGGCGCCTGTCTTCGTTCCCATCAGGCGCAGGGCATCGGGCGCGTCATTGGCGCGCGCATAGGTGAAGGGGGTCATGACGCCACCTTCTCAATGCTGGCCGCGATCGCTTCAACGATGCCGTTGTAAGCACCGCACCGACAAAGGTTGCCGCTCATTCGTTCGCGAACTTCGTTGTGGTCCAGCGTCATCGTATCGGCCGACAAATCTTCGGTCACGACGCTCGGAAGCCCGCGCTCAGCCTCGCTGATCATTGCTACGGCAGAACATAACTGCCCCGGCGTGCAATAGCCGCACTGGAACCCGTCATGCTCGACGAAGGCGCCTTGCAGCGGATGCAGGTCGTGGTCGGGGGTAAGCCCTTCAACTGTCGTGATTGCCCTCCCCTGGTATTGCATCGCGAGCGCTAAGCAGGAATTGATCCTCTCACCGTCAACCAAGACTGTGCAGGCTCCGCAAGCACCCTGGTTGCAGCCTTTCTTCGAGCCGGTCAGGCCGAGATGATCGCGCAAGAGATCGAGCAAAGATGTGCGCGCATCCACCAAGAACTCCACCGTTCGTCCATTGATGACCATATCCATGGATCACCTCTCCCGTGTTAGTTCGACGCGTCGACATCCGATCCGCTTAAACGCGACCGCATGCATGTTACCCAAAAACTCGTGCTTGGGCTCGGGACGGCTGTTTCAGACGAAGGAAGCGCTAATCATGTTTAGATCAGCGCTACCCATCCTGAAATCTGTCTCGTGTCGAATCAAGACGGAAGACCCGTGCCAGATCATATGTCGCTGCCACGACCGCTCAACGCCTTGCACCACCGCCTCGGCGCTGGGGCTGCGGCGGCTGCCCTCAATTTCGTCCATGAGCAGATGTGCCGCACGTTAGTTACACAAGACAAGAGGCTACCGCCCAGCGAGGTCCGTTCAAAGAAAAACTATTGCAGAACGACCTTGATTCCAGCGCTACTTTGTCGCGGCATGCGGCGGTGATCCGGTCACCGCAACCGACCTTCGCTACCGATGTCGATTTGAGACTCTTTCTGGCTCCGGTCTGGTCGAGCGGGGTTTTGAAATGAAAAAGTATTCAGTCAATTTGTGACCGGCACTGTATAATTGAGCCCCAGGCGCCCGCCGTCCGGATAGATCGTCTGGCCCGTGATATAGGACGCATCGTCGCTCGCTAGAAAGGCAGCAACGCTGGCGATTTCGGAAGGCTCGCCGCCACGCCCAAGTGGCGTGCGCGACATCACCCGGCGGCGCGCATCGTCACTGCTGAGCACGTTGTCGCGCGCCATGTCGGTAAGGATTGTCCCAGGTCCGATCGCCACAACACGGATGTTGTATTGCGCGAGCGAGATCGCCATCACCTTGGTGAGCTGTCCCGAACCGCCTTTCGAGACGACATAGGGGACCTGATTGGCTATGGCGAGCACAGCGTTCACCGATGACATGTTGATGATCACGCCGCCTTTGCCTTGACGAACCATTTCACGGGCGGCCGCTTGGCCGCACAGGAATTGCGACTTCAGATTAATGCGGAGCACCCGGTCGTATTCTTCTTCCGTAACGTCTAGAAATTCGGCGAGGCTCGTAACGCCTGCATTGGATACCAGGATATCAATCCGGCCATAGATCTCGATCGTGCGCCGGATCAGAAGATCGACATCGACTTTAAGGCTGGCGTCGGCCACCACGAACTCGGCGCCCAGGCGCTTCCCCGAAGCGCACAGCTTACCGGTGTTGACGTCGGAAAGTACCACCCTTGCACCCTCAGCCAAAAAGCGTTCCGCGCAGGCGAACCCGATGCCTTGTGCGGCTCCGGTGACGACCGCGATTTTATCCTTGAGGCGCATGCTGTTTCCTTGTTTGAGTTTCGGAGGCGAGATGCCGTTAGGAAGGCTTCGCATGCTTACTGGAGATGGTGCACGAAGCACAAGCTGACCTGAGCCAGGGTAGCCTCACTTGTGACAATATGATGCTTCTCTGACTTTGGCCTCGCCTGAGCTCAGATCCGTTTGATAATGGTCAACAGCCAAAACCAGTCCTCGTCAGGGCAGATGAATCGGAGTGTGTCCCGCAGGACCTTGGGCGCGCCAAAGAGAGCCCGGTCCTGAAGGGGCTGTAGAAATTAAATGACTTCGCCAGCTCGAGAGGCAAAAAGTTCCGCAGCCGAACAACGGCTTAAATCCATAGAGAAGCACGCTGTCGAGCGGATCGCGCCGCAGGAGGTTTGCTACTACCAGCCCCGGCGACCGAACCGGCCTCCCCAACCGCCGCCGAAGCGACCGCCGCCCGCAAACAATCGGATGAGCAGGAGAAGCACGATCGCGCCTATCGTGGCGTTGACGATGAGGCCGACGGTCCCGACACCAAAATGGATGTTCAACCGTGGCAGCAACCAATTGCCGATAAACGCACCGATGATCCCGACGATCAAGTCGCCGACGAGCCCGAAGCCGCCGCCTCGCACGATCTGACCCGCCAGCCAGCCGGCAATGATGCCGACCACCAGTATGACGATGAGGCTTTCATTCGACTGGTACATGGCTTCGCCCAACGGTTACCCGGCTTTCGAACGCGTGGCCGGAAGAATTGGTTCCAGCTCGACGATTTCCCCATGCGAGCGGCCGTAGGGCGTCGCGATTGGGAGTCAGTACCCGGCTGTGCGTGTTGCTGCGTCAGAGGGTCTCGGATAGCCTAACCTCAGCAAGCAACCAAACCTCGAGGAACCTCTGATGGTCGACAGCCGAGCGGTGATGCCGAGCGATATCGAATCCACGACGATGAGCAAGGTGACGTGGCGGCTCGTGCCGTTTCTCATGCTTTGCTATTTCATCGCTTACCTCGATCGGGTCAACGTCGGATTCGCCGGTACGAGCATGCGCGCCGATCTCAATCTCTCCGCAACGGCGTTCGGCGGGGCGGCAGGAATTTTCTTTCTCGCCTATTTTTTCTTCGAGGTGCCGAGCAACCTTGCGTTGAATGCCTTTGGTGCGCGCCGCTGGATCGCCCGGATCATGTTCACCTGGGGTATCATCTCCGGGGCGCAGGCCTTCGTCACGGGAGAACTCAGCTTCAACATCGTCCGCTTACTCCTCGGCGTCGCGGAGGCGGGCTTCTTTCCCGGCATTATTTTCTTCCTCACGCTTTGGTTTCCCACCGCATACCGCGCCCGCATTGTTGGTTGGTTCATGTTCGCCATTCCGATATCGACGGTCATCGGCGCGCCGATTTCCGGCCTCGTCCTCGGCTTGGAAGGTGTCGCCGGGCTACACGGCTGGCAATGGATGTTTCTGATCGAGGCGGTGCCAGCATTGATCATGACATTTGCGGTCCTCTTCTATCTGACCGACCGCCCGATCGACGCGCACTGGCTCGAACCGCAGGAGCGTGAGTGGCTGCAGGGCCGGCTCGACCGTGAGCGCGCCGAGCGCGAGCGCATCCTGGATCTCTCATGGTTTCGCTCGATGATGGACTGGCGGGTTATCGCGCTCGGTCTTGTCTATATGGGCTGCAATATTCCCCAATACGGCTTGAGCTTCTTCTTGCCGCAGATTGTCAAGGCTTTCGGCGTTTCGAATGTGGCGGCCGGCTTCATCACGGCAGTACCCTACCTCGTCGGCGCCCTTGGCATGATAATCTGGGGATTGCACTCCGACCGTACGAGCGAACGCAAGTGGCATGCGGTGATCGCATTCCTCTTCATTATCGTCGGCCTTGGCCTCGCTTCCGCCGCCGACGATCCGACGATAAAGATGCTGTTCCTCTGCATTGCCGGATTTGGCTTCTTCGCCGTTCTACCGATCTTCTGGACATTCCCGACGGCATTTCTAAGTGGCGCTGGCGCGGCCGCCGGCATCGCTGCCGTCAATTCAATTGGCAATCTAGGCGGATATTTTGGCCCGCAGGCTTTTGGTTTCCTGCGAGATTATACCGGCAGCGATGTCGCCGGTCTGATCTTTCTTGCCGCATGCGCTTTCATCGGCATGTTGATCGTGCTCTTGCTTGGCTATAACCCAGCCATCAGCCGCAATCTCGCGACAACAACGGCAGGCTGAGCCTTTGTGAGGGGGCCTCGACTTCGCGACGATCACCGCGCAATGAACTCGTGCGCCTGACCTATTCAAGTGGAGATGCAGGCGCTTCTTTAGGCGACGTCACGCCGCATGCCCCGCGCGCGGACATCTCTCGGCCATCTCGGGCGAGCGACAAACCGACCATAAAGTTGCGGCAGGCATAGTGTCCGATCAGCATCTTATCGGCTTTTGTTTCCGACGCGGCGAACGGAGATGGCGCAGCGAGGCTGCCAGTGCCGCGCTTATAGCCTCGGCCGCACGCGCCCATCGTCTAGCGGTCCAGGACGTCGCCCTTTCACGGCGAAAACAGGGGTTCGATTCCCCTTGGGCGCGCCAGCAAAATCAACGATATGTAGCGAGTTTGCGCGAGGTCGCCCTGTGGTTATTTCGAGCGGACATGCTCGATCTCGCGGAAACGATCGACGACGCGCTGGAGGAGAGGAGCATAGTCGAGAAAAGCCCGCGTCCTCATGCCGGCAACCTTGCCCGCTTCGTCCCATAGCCGCACTCGCACCGCTTCCATGTGGAAGGGGTTGGAGCGGAACTCGGCAACCTCATCCTCATTCATCGGTCCACCCTGCAGGGAGAGGGTGTGAACGGATGCTTGCGAGAGCTTGGCAAAATAGCCCGGGTCGGTGGCGCAGAGATAGCGCTTGGCGGCGACGTGCAGGCGCACGCACTCGCTCACGACAGGCGGGAAAAAGGGGGCTAACACCTCCGCCCCTGCGTCGTCGTGATGTTTGTCTTCGGTGTCCTGTGGCGAATAGGCGCCAAACTCGCTCGTGAAATGGCCAACGTCGTGAAGCAGTGCCGCCGCCACGAGTTCATCTCCAGCACCCGCCTGCTCGGCGAACCAGGCGCTCTGGAGCATATGCTCGGCCATCGACACGGGCTCGCCAAGATATTCCTCCGCGCCGCGCCGCTCGAAAATGTCGGCGAGGAACGGCACGATGGTCCTGGTGTCGAGCGTGGGCAGCGTCATGCCGCCACCTCGCGGACTGCTTCAGCCTCGATCGCGGCAAGGGTGGAAAGCAGCCCGTCCTTGTCAGCGTAGCAGCCCTGAAGCCAGCGCTGGCCTGAGCCGGAGAATTGATCGCGGGCGTGCATGACGCGCGTGTTGTCTACAATGAAGAGCGATCCGGGCGTAAGCTTGAACGTCACTTCCATGCGCGGGTCCTCCAGAATTTCGCTGAACTGGCGATAGGCGGCGTAGAAATCCGGCATCTCCTCATAGGGCACGTCGACAAAAGGCGCCGTCGAACGATTGTTGAAGCGGATGGCGATCATCTCGCCATCCGGACCAAGCTCGATGAACGGCCGTTTGGCGCGCAGGCGCACCTGCGATGAGCCAGCATATTCGAAGCGCGCCGGGTAGCGGCTGAGAAGATCGAAGCCCTTGGCGTTTTCCCGGCGTAGCCGCGTGGCCGCCATGAACCCGTCGACGACGATGGAATCGCCTCCCTCGACCGTGTTCTCCAGGCAAGACAGAAGCTGCAGCGTCGGCACCGGATCGCGATACGGGTTGTCCGTGTGGGCTTGGAGCCCGAGGTTGGTGTAAGCGAGATTGGTGGGATTCACCTCCGCCCGAACTTCGAACCAGCGTCCGTAGTTCGTCTCCCGCACAAAGCCGAACAGGTCGGTGACCTCGCAGAGACTTCCCGACTCGCGCGGCACCTCGGTCAGCATGGCGAAGCCGTAGCGCCGCACCGCTGCGAGCCATTCTCCGAGAGCACGCCGGTCCGTTCGAAGCTGCGTATAGGAGCCCGTCGGCACCTGTTTTTGCAGGGCCCCGTCCCAAAGCTCAACCTCCGGCGGTACCCAGCCGCAACCCTTTACTGCGGCCTTGTCATAGATGCGCTCGCGCAGCCATTGGGCCGGGAACACGGTCTCGTGACCCTCCGGCGCGAAAGTGATTGACAGGTCGCCGTTCGGGGCAACTGCGACCGATCCGATCGTGGTCAAGGGCGATATATCGAGCACGGTGATCAGGCGCTGGCCATTGCGGGAACTGCGTGTCTTGGGATCGAGCGCGTTGTCGCGGAGCCAAAGAGCGTGAAAACGAGCGCTGTGCCCGTCGTCCCAGGTGACGCGCGTCGCACGCCCTGCATCGAGCATCTCGACGCCAGTTATCTTCATGAAAGGCTTTCCTCTTCCGTAAGAGCGATTGAATTTGCGAAAGCCATCGGGTTGCGAATGATAAAATATTACGCGGCGGCACCAAAACGCATAAGTCGAGCGCAGGACCACCGATCCCTCATATTCTCGCCGTCCGCCGAAGAGATTCGACGGATGCTTGTGGTTTTGCCCGACGAGGCAGCCAAGGTTCGATCGCGCCTGCCTGAACCCGAGACGCTTTATCCGCCGTCACGAGAGTCTCCAGCGCATTTTCGTGGCGTCAGATTACGCGAAAGCAGCTGCTCATGCTCACGGGAGTGAAGATAGTCCGCAGAGGAACCCGACCGCAGCGCGAGGCTAAGTCGGAGATATGTCTTTCCTCAGGCGGCGTGCGATTTCCAATCAGGGGATTTTGATGACACAGCTTCCCTGCGGGCTTATCGGGCACGTTCTCCACCCTTCCCCAAGGTCGCCGTTTGAACGCCCATAGCGGTTCAAATTCCGCCCGCGTCGCCAATAGCCTCCATCAAAATAGGGATACGGCATGTCATAATAGGAGCTGACGTCGTCATTATCGGGAGAGGAGTCCTCGTACTTGGGAGTGTAGCTGCTGTCATATGGGTAATAGGGATTGGCATAGGCGAGAGATCCCGCCCCATAACCCCACCAGGCCCACCCTCGTCCCCACACGCGATGACGGGGGCTACCGGCGAATCGGTGTCGGACGCTGCCGCCAAATCCCGGATGAAAGCCGCCAGAACCTCGATGAAAACCGCCGCTGAATCCGCCGGCGCGAAATCCTCCAAACCGACTATGAAAGCCTCCACCGCCGAAACCGCCACGGGACTCGGCCGGCGTAAACGCGGCAACCGACACTGCAAGCGCTACAAAGAGTGTCGTAATCAATTTGCGAAGCATCGCACACCTTTTCGGCGAGTGGCCGCACACGACTCCGAAGCGAGAAACAAGGCCTATCAGTCATCGCGGAGTAGCGAGCTCGATAATAGGCTTACTTTGAGTCACTCGGTGCTATTATTCCGAGGTAATCTGTGCGGCCCGGAAGGCTTTTGGCTCCGCCCGCGTAAGAACCCGAACACCCAGCTGCAGCTAAAGCCGTGTTGGGCAAGCTGTGCTGTTGCAGCAGTCCCATCAAATCTTGAGAGGACCCAATCCAAAATAAAAAGGGTGGGCGCATGGGAGCTGAACAGGTGGCATTCGCAACGATGGAAATGATGCGGCGCGGCGATCACGCTCATTGGCGTGCTGATCATCGCGCTGCGCCCGAACCGCGTCATGCCGCGGGCCCTGCTTATCCGCGAGCGCATGTAGAGCGGGTAGTCCCTGTCCGTCGTCGTCAAAAGAACGCGATTGACCGGGAGCGGACATCATGCGTCGTCACTTTCCAAACCAGTCCCTCAGAATTGGTTGGTGCTGCACCGGGTCGAATTCGGTGATCCGGCTGAAGCGCATCACCTTCGCCTTGCAGTAAGGCTCGTCGGCCAAGAACTCATTCAATTCTTCGAGCGACGCGGCGCGGGCTATGAGGATCCCCCCGGAGGGCGGGATGGAAGGACCGGACAGCAAGAAGCGGCCTTTTTCGTAACCGCTCTGCAGGAATTGACGATGCGCGGCGATGAGGGCGGGCGCGCGCTGTTCGAAGGGAACAAGGTGCTGTCCCTCCAAGAGAAAGTGTTTCATCTCGGGTTTTCTCCGTGCCCGCTGCCCATTGATGTCGGACAAGTCACATGTTACGAACCGGTCGGTAACATGTCAAACTTGTGAGCCGATGAGCGACCGCGCGCGCCAAGCACCAAGAGTGACCGCCCGTGTGAGAGGCGAAAAGCCGGCGGGCGAGCGAGTTTTCGAGGTGGCGGCCGATTTGTTTTACAGTCAGGGCATTCGATCGGTAGGGGTCGAGACGATCGTCAAGCAGGCGGGCGTTGCCAAAATCAGCCTCTACAGGAATTTCGAGTCGAAGGACGATTTGATCGTCGCCTATCTCGAGAACCGCAATGCCGAGTACTGGCGCATTGTCGATCGGATCATGGCGGCACAACAAAATAATGCGCGTGCACAGCTACGGGCGCTCGTCAGCTATGTTGCCAGTCGGGCGATGACGCCCGGCTATCGCGGTTGCCCGTTCATCAACTACGCCGCGGAATTTCCAAACGCGTCTCACCCTGGGCATCAAATTGCCGAGCAGAACAAGCGAGAGATGCGGCGACGCCTATTGAGCTTGAGCAAGGCCATTGGTGCTCCTCGTCCGGCGCAGTTGGCGGATGCTTTGTTCCTTTTGATCGAAGGTGCTTATGCGAGCAGTCAAACATTGGGCGGCCGCAAGGGACCCGCCGCGGTTTTGCCTTGGGCGGCCGATGCCCTCATCGAAGGCCATTTGAGGGGTTAGGCGCTCGGATGCAGCTCTGATATGGCAGCGAAGCATCGGCGCGGCGAGTAAACGAGTGACCCGAACGGAGGCTGGGGCGAAGGCTAGCACCAGAGCCCGAGGCGGCAGCCGAAGCGCGCGGGCCGCGTGCGCAGGCGATGCTCGCTACTTTACCGGCACCTCCTTTCCATCCTGGCTCCAACGCGTATGGAACGAGCCCGCGGCATCCAGACGCCTGTAGGTATGGGCGCCGAAGTAATCGCGCAGACCCTGGATCAGATTGGCGGGTCCGCGTGAGCGGCGCAGCCCATCGTAATAGCTGAGCGAGGACGAGAAAGCCGGCACCGCCACGCCATGCGCGACCGCCAGCGCGACGACCTGGCGCCAGGACTCCTCCGCTTGCTGCACCGCATCCCGGAAATAATCCTGCAAGAGAAGGCTCGAAATCGCGCCGTCGGCCTTGTAGGCCTCCACGATCCGGTCGAGGAAGCGGGCGCGAATGATGCAGCCGCCTCGCCAGATCGTGGCGATCTCGCCGAGGCGCAGATCCCAGCCATATTCTTTCGAGGCCGCCGCCATCTGCTCGAATCCTTGCGCATAGGCGACGATCTTGGAGGCGAAGAGCGCGTCGCGAATGGCATCGATATCGGCCTGCTCGGGCTTGCGGACCGGCGCCTGATTGCGGGGAAATCTGTTCTCGGCCTCGACGCGAAGCGGACGTTGGCCCGAAAGCGCGCGGGCGTAGACGGCTTCGGTGATGCCGGTCAGGGGCACGCCGAGATCGAGCGCGTTGCGCGCCGTCCAGCGGCCCGTGCCCTTCTGCTCGGCCTCGTCGAGGATAACATCGATGAGCGCCCCGCCGGTCCTCTCGTCGCGCTTTTTCAACACGGCCGCCGTGATCTCGATCAGGTAGGAATCGAGGTGGCCGGTATTCCACTCATCGAAGATCGTCGCGATCGTCGAGGCGTCGAGCCCGTAGACCGTCTTGAACAGGTCGTAGGCCTCGGTGATCAATTGCATATCGGCATATTCAATGCCGTTATGCACCATCTTCACGAAATGCCCGGCTCCGCCGATGCCGATGTAAGTGCAGCATGGCGTGCCATCCACCTGGGCCGCCATCCGGGTCACCATGGGCTCGATGCGCGCATACGCATCCTTTTCACCGCCGGGCATCATGCTCGGCCCTTCGAGCGCACCCTCCTCGCCTCCCGACACGCCCATGCCGATGAAGCGGATCTTCTTTTCCTTCAGGGAAGTGAAGCGGCGGTCGGTATCGGTGAAAAGCGAGTTGCCGCCGTCGACCACGATATCGTCGTGCTCGAGATAGGGCAGAAGCTCATCGATCACATCGTCGACCGGCTTGCCGGCTTTCACCATGATGATGATCACGCGCGGCTTGGCCAAGGCGCCAACGAACGCCTTAAGGTCCTTGGTGGGCGTAAAGCGTCCCTCATGGCCGAACTGGGTGACGAGATCGTCGGTGCGACCGCCGTGCCGGTTGTAGAGCGCGACACCGAAGCCCTTTCGCGCGGCGTTCCTGGCGAGATTGGCGCCCATGACCGCAAGGCCGAGCACACCGAGATCTGAAAGCTGCGTCACGTGTCAGTCCTCCGTCCGTCCTTCGGAACATGGGATACGCCTCTCGCATATCCACCTTCACGGCGGAAGCTTAGGCCGACGGCGAAGAAGGTCGGCTGCGAACCCGTCGGGAGGCATTTTAAGAGGATCAGCGTAGACTGTGAAGAAAGGCCATTAAGGAGGAACCACCTTCGCGCCACGAACCCGGTGTTCAAAGGAGGAACAAGGAGGGTTGGAATGAACTCATCCAAGCGCCGCGCACAATGCGCCGGCCTCAACGATCTCGAGCGCCACAGCGCGACTTTCTCTCAGCGAGAGAAGCGACGCCCGACCTGTCGAACTCCGCCGAGCCGCCGCGATAGACCTTACCATTGGTCGTCGCGATTTGGCCCTCTTCCACCGATCCGGACCTCTTGAGTGCCTCATTTGACGATTCCCAATATTTTCCGGAAGTGGGCGCTGCGATCGCCATTGCTCGCGGCAGTCCTTGTCATGTCGGTGGTTTGCGACCCCGGGATTTGGGGCGCCGCGGCGCAGCCCAGCTCCACCGCCAGCAATGCCAACTTCGAAGCCTTCCTGCAGGAATTGTGGCCTGAGGCCGAACGCAAAGGCGTGACACGCTCAACCTTTGATCGGGCCTTCGCCGGGGTCACTCCTGACCCGCGAGTTATGGCGCTCACACGCAATCAGCCAGAGTACGGCAAACCGGTTGGATCATACATCGACACCATGGCTTCGCAGGCACGCATTGACGCGGGGCTCCGCCAAGCCACACAGCAATCCTCAGTCCTCGACGCGGTTGAGCGGAAATTCGGCGTCGACCGTTGGGTCATCTTGGCCATTTGGGGCATCGAGACGTCATTTGGCGTCGAGCCGATCCGCTGGGACGTCATCCGATCACTCTCGACATTCGCGCAAGCTCATTATCGTGATCCCTTTTTCCGGGATGAACTCATCGCGGCGTTGAAGATTTTGCAGGACGGCCACCTCTCTCGCGACCAAATGCTCGGTTCATGGGCGGGCGCAATGGGCCAGCCCCAATTCATGCCTTCAACCTACATTAAATTCGCCGCCGCTTTTGCCGGCAATGACAAGCCGAATATCTGGACCAACGTCCCCGATGTACTCGCCTCGATTGCCAATTACCTCAACAAGGCGGGCTGGAAACCCGGCCTGCCCTGGGGCTTCGAGGTCGTGGCGCCGGCGAATTTCGACTATCGCCGCAGCCGCGCTTCGTTCCAGGAATGGGCCAATCTCGGGGTCATGCGCGCCGATGGCGGCGCTTACCCGCCAATGGGCGACGCGATCCTCTTCTTTCCCAGTTGCGCGTCGGGGCCGGCCTTTCTGGTCACCGAAAACTTCCTTGCCATCAAGCGTTACAACAATTCGGACGTGTATGCCCTGGCGGCAGGCGAACTGGCAAACCGAATGCGCGGTGAAGGCCCAATTCGCGCACCCTGGCCGCCGGAAGACCGCCAGCTTACCTTACCAGAAAGAATAGGCCTGCAGCAGAAACTGGCCGCGCTCGGCTATGATGTTCATGATTTCCAGGGACGCTTCGATTTCGATCTCAGGGATTCGGTACGCGAGGTGCAAGCCAAGTTTGGATTCCTACCTGACGGCTGTCCAACGGCCGCTCTGCTTGATCGCCTCGGTGTGACCGCGCAGTGAGTTCGTGGTGTCCCGCGTTTTGAGCGCTGAAGTCTCGCCCAACCGGCCTTGTTGGCGGCTGTCCCAGGCTGTCGCTCTGGGCCGGCGGCTCACTTCCGCCAGAGCGCAACAGATCGCATCGAAGGGCACGGCGATGCCCGGGGCGTTGCAGGACAAGCCCTCGCGGCGAGGCTCCAACCAGGGCGACGGCGGTTATGCTCTCGCCGCGCAAAGGCTCAGACGAGTTTCGCGTCCAGTGTTATTTCGGCGTTCAGCACCTTGGAAATCGGGCAATTCTTCTCGGCGTCCTTGGCCAATTCGGCGAACTTCGCTTCGTCGAGGTTCGGCACCGTGGCACGCAAGGTCAAAGCCGAGCGGCTGACCTTGAAGCCTTTGCCCTCCTGCTCGAGCGTGACTGCGGCCTCGGTGGCGAGCTCGGTGGGGGTCAGGCCAACGGCTTGCATTCCGAATGCGAGAGCCATGGTGAAGCAACCGGCATGCGCGGCGGCGATGAGCTCTTCGGGATTGGTGCCTTTCTCGTTTTCGAAGCGGGTTTTGAACGAATACGGTGTCTTCGTGAGGATGCCGGATTCGGTCGAAAGATCGCCACTGCCCGCGCGACCCGTGCCGCGCCAAACCGCCTTCGCTTTGCGGATCATGGGAACCTCCGTTGATTGCGTCCCGCAACAATAGCTACTTGAAAAGACGAACCGGTGAAGCAACCGCGAAGAAAAACCGCGGCGCCGCCCTCCTGAGACTTCATCTCAATGTCGAGCGCCTCATAGCCGAACGCAAGCCTAATCTTGGTTTCGTTGCGTCACGGAATGGTCCTCTTCTCGAATGGTGAATCAGGGTCGGCATCGAACCAAAGACACCGGACCTAGGGGCGCAGGGCCGATCAGCTTTTGCCGACCTCGAGCACGGCTTCGGCGAAAGCTTGCGGAGCCTCCTGCGGAAGATTGTGGCCCACGCCACCTTTGATGATCCGATGCGCATATTTGCCGGAGAATTTCTTGGCATAAGAGGCGCTGTCGGGGTGCGGCGCGCCATTCGCATCGCCTTCGAGTGTGATGGTGGGGATGCTGATAACGGGGCTCTGGGCAAGCCGCTTTTCCAGCTCGTCATATTTCGGCTCCCCCTCCGCGAGGCCGAGCCGCCAGCGATAATTGTGGATCACGACGTCAACGTGATCCGGATTGTCGAAGGCTGAGGCGCTCCGATCGAAGGTAGCGTCATCGAACTCCCATTTCGGCGAAGCGAGCCGCCAGATCAGTTTATTGAAATCATGCCTGTATTTGTCATAGCCGGCACGGCCATGCTCTGTCGCAAAATAATATTGGTACCACCATTGAAGCTCGGCACTTGGCGGCAGCGGTATCTTGCCTGCTTCCTGACTGCCGATCAGATAACCGCTCACCGAAACGAGGGCCTTACAGCGTTCCGGCCAGAGCGCCGCGATGATGTCGGCGGTGCGCGCGCCCCAATCGAAGCCGGCGAGGATGGCTTTCTCGATCTGCAAAGCATCCATCAAAGCGACGATATCCAAGGCGACCACGGATTGCTGCCCGTTGCGAAGCGTTTCGCTCGACAGAAAATGCGTCGTGCCATAGCCGCGCAGATAGGGGATGATCGCTCTGTAGCCGGCCGAAGCCAGCAAGGCCGCGACGTCGACATAGCTGTGAATGTCATAGGGCCAACCATGCAGGAGCAAGACTGCCGGCCCGTCGGCCGGGCCGGTTTGCGCATATCCGACGTTCAAGAGCCCCGCGTCGATCTGCCTGAGCGAAGCGAATGAGTTGTTGCCCCCCACTTTGATCGCCGCGGCTCTCTTGGGTTTCCTGTTTGCCTCGCGCGCAGTCGCGGGCGGCGCGAAGCCGAGCTGCGTGGCGGCAAGGGTGGCGGCCGCGCCGCCACGCAAGAGCCGGCGGCGATCGATCTCGAGCTCCGCGAGCGTTCTTGTCTTGCGCATTTGTCAAACCTCCTTGGCACCACGGCTCGGGTAATCGCCGCCCGGGTTCATGCGGACGGCGAGACAGTTTCCGTTCGCCGATGCTTTGTGACGGCGCGAACGCGCCTGGCGGAGATCGTTCAAGGTGAGTTTAGCGGCTTTCAATGCCCGTGCCGGCGGGCGGTGGGCGCGACGCTCGGCGACCACGTATGGAGTAGCGCGAAGGGCGAGGGCTGCGGACATTTTCTGCCAGGGGAGCGCCCGGACGAGTTCACCACGCCATGCGGCGAGGCGCTGGCGAGACTAAACCCGCCATGCGCCTCGCGCCACCGGATTCGAAGCGTCATTCGCTACGCGTTCGCTACGGCGAAGCGAGTATCCCGGTGATGCCTTGCGTCGACGCTGAACCTGCCGCTGCCGAAGGCCGCCACCTGCAGCAAGCCGCCGGCGATCATCAGATTTTTCAGAAAGTGAATCATCTGGTTCTGATCGGCGAAGTTCGTGTGGAATGCGGCGGCCGTCGCCAGTGTGAAGACGGCCATGACCACGGCCAAGGCACGAGTATTGACTCCCAACAGGAGCAGCAGACCGCCGCCGACCTCGACGGCGACCGCGATCGCGTAGCCGGCCAGCGGCAATGGCAGGCCGGCCGATGCTATATAGGCCAGCGTTGCCGCGGGCGCGGCGATTTTCGCGATGCCGCTTACGAGGAAGGGCAGGGCGATAAGTGCGCGTCCTGCGAGGGCGAAATAATGCGACGCCTTAAACATGAGCGTAATCCTTCATCTGATCGATTGACGGGGAAACCGCGGCTAGGCCGCCGCCGCTTGCGGAATTGCGGCGATCGCGGTGATCGTCTCGCGCGCGCCCTTGATTGCCTGCTCGGCAGCCTCCGGACTGACCTTGAGGCCTTCGACATGGATGAAAGTCACGTCGGTGAGGCCGAGGAACCCGAGGACGCCACGCAGGTACGGCTCCTGAAAGTCGAACACTTTCGCCGGGCTGTCGCCGCTGTAGAAGCCGCCGCGACCGGTGACGACGAACACCTTCTTGCCTTTGAGGAGACCTTCCGGGCCGGCGGCGGTGTAGCGGAAGGTGCGGCCGGCGCGAGCCACGTGATCGATCCACGCCTTGAGCGTCGAGGGAATCGAGAAATTGTACATGGGCACGGCGAGCACGATGGTGTCGGCGGCCTCGAGTTCCTCGATCAGGCGATCGGCAAATGCGACGCTGACGCTCTGCTCGGTTGAGCGCTGATCCGACGGCGTCATCAACGCGCTCAGCGCGTCGAGGGTGAGATGGGGAATTCCGTCCGCGGTCAGCGGCCGCTCCACCACCTGCGTGCCGCGATGGGCGCCGCGCCACGCCTCCACGAACTCGCGAGCGATTTGCGCCGATTTCGACTGATCACCGAAGAGGCTTGAGGTGACGAGGAGAAGCTTGCTCATGGGACACTCCATTGAGACGTACCGTTTGGGATGCCCCGCATATAGAGGCGACCAAATCCATCTTTAAAATCGGCAAAAATGTGATATGATCCATCATTGGATCTGATGGATCATGCTTGACCGGCTTACCCTCGATCAGCTTCGTATTCTCATCGCCGTGGCTGACAGCGGCAGCTTCTCGGCCGCTGCGCGGCAGCTCGGCCGCGTACAATCGGCGGTGAGCCAATCCGTCCAATCACTCGAGGCAACGCTCGGTGTGATGCTGTTCGATCGCGGCGAGCGCACGCCGAAACTCAGCGAGGCCGGACGCGCTCTCCTTATCGATGCACGTGAAATCGTCTCAAGCGCGGAAAGCCTGCGCGCCCACGCCGAGAGCATCGTCTCGGAAGTCGAGCCGGAACTGTCGTTGGCCGTGGACGCCGTTTTGCCCGCGGATGCGCTTCGGGCAAGTCTCAAGGCATTGAGCCATGAATTTCCGCGCCTGCCCGTGACGCTGTTCACGGAGGGTCTTGGCGGCGCCGAACAACGACTGCGCGATCGCGTCGCTCGGCTCGGCATCTATATGCCGCTCCCCACTGGCGCGTCCGCCGATCTCATCGGCGAGTTCCTCGCCTCCAACCCGATGATCCCCGTCGTGGCGTCGGATCATCGACTGGCGAAAGAGCCGAACCCGCTCGCGCGTGAGGTGATCGAGCGCCATGTGCAGCTCGTCATCACGGATCGCACGCCGCTCACCGCGGGCTTCCAGGGCAATGTTCTCGGTCGGCGCATCTGGCGGTTCGCAGACATGAGCACCCGGCTCCAATATCTGCTGGATGGCTTCGGGTGGTGTTACATGCCCGCTCATCTGGTGGAGGCGCATATCGCCGCGGGGCGGCTGACGAAGACTCGAGATCGCCGAGCATCGCGGCCGGGAATTCAGCTTCCAGCTCCACGTGATGCATGAACGAAGCCGTCCGCCAGGCCGTGCGGGGCGCTGGCTCATCACCGAGCTGCGCCGTCAACTGCAAATTGGCCGTCCGCCATCGCGCGCCTCGGCGTGAACCACGCTTCATCGGACGCCGGGCCGCTCGCTTTACCTTTGCGCCTATGAGCGGCGCGCGGCGCGGTCCGCCTTGAGCCAGCGGATCAGCTCCTCCCGGCGCGCCTCGATGAGCCGCGCGCCATCGCGCCGCGACCAATCATAGACGCCGCGCCCGCTCGGCACGCCGCGATGGCCTTCGGCGACGAGACGATCGAGCGTGGGCGGCGGCAACGGCGAGGCATCGAGGCTCGGTTGCAGGAAGCGGGCGAAGGCGACCATGGTGTCGAGCCCGCCGACATCGGCGGATTCGATCGGCCCGGTCACGCCGAGCCGGCGGCCGATCGAGTTGCGCACCACGGCATCGATCGCCTCGGCGGAGGCGACGCCCGAGGCCCAGAGCGACCAAGCCTCGCGCAGGGCCGCGAACTGAATGCGGTTGCCGATGAATCCCGGCACCTCCTTGTCGATAACCACCGGCTCCTTGCCGACCTCCTTGAGGATCTCACAAGTTCGGGTCACCACGGCGGGCGCCGTCTCGGGACCGCCGCAGACCTCGACCAGCGGGATGAGCTGCGGCGGATACCAGAAATGCGCCGCGACGACGCGCTTGCCTTTCTCGCCTTCGACGAGCTCGCTGACGAGATGCCCGCTCGACGACGCGAGCACCGCCTCGCCCCCGCAGATCGTCTCGAGCCGCCCGAAGATCGCGCGCTTCAGCGCCATGTCCTCGGGCACGGCCTCGACCACCAAATCGGCGCCGGCCGCCTCATCGAGACGCGTCGTCGTCTTGATCCGCGAGAGCGCAGCGATCCCCTCCTTTTCGCTGACGAGCCCATGGGTGACGAACATCGCGAGGCTGTCGCCGATCTTCGTGAGCGCGGCCTGAAGGCTAGCGTCGCTTCGTCCGATGAGCGTCACGCGCCAACCCGCCTTGGAAAACACCTCGGCGACGCCATGGCCGATGATGCCGTTGCCGATCACCGCAACCGATGATGCCGCCATGCCGCCCTCCTCATGCTCCTGTGGCGTCGGTCGCCTGTTTTTCCACGAGCGTGTGGGCGATGACCGCGCCGAGCACGATGACGCCGCCGAGCATCGCGCGCACGCCCGGGTTTTCGCCGAAGGCGAGCCACACCCAAATCGGCGCCAAAATCACCTCGAGCACGGTGATCAATCCGGCGTCCGCGGCCGGGATGAGGCGCACGCCCGCGGTGAACATGACGAGACCGAGCCCCATTTGACCGACGCCGAACAAGGCCAGCAGCGCAAGATCGCCAGGTGCCACAGCAAGCTCGGCGAATGGCAAGGTCACGAGGCAGGTGAGCGCCGTCGCGAGGCACATCGCCGATGTCATCGAGACATCGCGATGTCGCCGCGCGAGCACGATCATGACGGCAAAGCTGAAGCCCATGATGGCGGAAAAGAGGTCGCCCCAGAGGCGCCCCCTCGCGAGCGAGTCCGATTCCATCACCATGATGCCGACGACCGTGGCGAGGATCGCAAGCGCGCTCTTTGGCGAGAGGCGCTCGCGGAGCCAAAGCCAAGCGAGCACCGCGGCGACAAAGGGCGCCGCGGCTTGGAAGATGAGAACGTTCGCGACGGAGGTTTGCTTGAGCGCGACGATGAAGCACATCATCGACGTGCCGAAGGACACGGCAATGCCGAGCGCCGGAAGGCCAAGCCCGCGGAAGGCGCCGAGCGCGTGTCGCCGATCGCGCAGCGCGATGTAGACGAGAAGGAAGAGCGTCGAGAACAGCGAACGCCAAAAGAGCGTGGTGAAGGCATCGGTCGTCGTCGCGCGCGTGATGAGCCCGGCGGTGCTCCAGGCGGCCGCCGCGCCGGCGACGAGAAGCGCGCCGCGGCGATATCGTGCCGCCGCCTCCGCTCGGGCTTTCGGAAGGGCATCGATGAATTGCGTCACTTCGGTCAACCCGGCTCGCTCTCAGGTCCTGCTCGCGGGGCGCGGTGGCGCCGAGCCATTGCCATATCGCTAGAACCAAGCTTGCGGAGGCCGGCGGCGGCTGACGCCTCGAAATCCCACGCGCGGTCATCGACACCAACAGCGTCACAATATAGCGCCGGCAGCCCGAACGCGACGGTTTTGTCAGCACTCATCGTCTTCATTCCTTCAAACCGTCACCCTCGAAGCGGCGCGGTCGCATGTCGCGAGCTGATCGCCGATGCGTTGGTGGATTTCGATGACTTTAGCAAACGAATGTTTGTCATATGAACAATCACGAAATCAGATGGGTTTCCGCCATTGCTCGACGGCGAACGCGTCCTGCAAATCGCCCGTGGCGAGGCGGCATTGGCGTTGAGCACCGTCACGGCCAAGGCCTTTCAGCTTCGCATCCGCAACTGAAGATGGCGCGCATAGCGCGTCAGTGGAAAGCACATCGCGAAATAGATGAGCGCGACGAGACCATAGACCGTGAATGGCTCGAAGGTCGCGTTGTTGATGGCGTTCGAGGCCCGCATCAATTCCTCGAAGCCGATGATCGAGGTGACGGCCGTCATCTTCACGAGTTGCACCAGGAAACCCACCATCGGCGCGCGCGTGATCGCAAAAGCCTGCGGCAAGATCACGAGGCGCATCTCCTCGACGTAATGGAGGCCGACGCTCTTGGCGGCATCCCACTGGCCGAGCGGAATGGCCTCGACACCGCCGCGCCAGATCTCGGCAAGGAAGGCACTGGCGCAGAGCGTCAAGCCGACAACGGCGGCGGACCAGGGCTCGATGCGCATCCCGATGAGCGGCAGCCCGAAGAATACGAGAAAGAGCTGCATCAAGAGCGGCGTGCCTTGGAACAAGCCGATGTAGAGCTCGGCGAACCTTCTGAGCCAGCGCCGCGAGGAGACGCGCGCCAGCAAAATGCCGAGACCGACGATGCCCCCGCCCGTGAAGGCGACGACCGAGAGGAGCACAGTCCAGCGGGCGGCGAGCAGAAGATTCCGAAGAATGTCCCAGAAGGTGAAATCCATCAGGAAACCCCGCCGGCAAGCAGCTTGCGGCCGCCCGTGACCATCACGCGCCTGAGCACGATGCTCAATCCGAGATAGACCCCCGTCACGACCAGATAGGTCTCGAAGGCGCGGAAGCTGCGCGCCTGTAGCATGTCGGCCTCATAGGTGAGATCTCGCACCGCGATCTGCGAAACGACGGCCGATTCCAGCATCATGATCACGACCTGGCTCGTGAGTGCCGGGAAGATCACGCGCAAGGCTTGCGGAAGCACGATCTTGAAAAACACCTGACGTGGCCGCAGGCCCAATGCCTGGCCGGCCTCGCGTTGTCCCCGAGAGACGGCGTCCAGTCCCGCGCCGACGATCTCTGTTCCATAGGCCGACAAATTGATGGTCATCGCCAGAATGGCGGCCACGGTGGCGTCGAGCCTGAGACCGAGGCTCGGCAGGCCGAAGAAAATGAAAAAGAGCTGGACTAGGAAAGGGGTGTTTCTGATCAGCTCCACGTAAGCATCGACGGCGCCACGCAATGTAGAGAAGCGGCTACGCGCGGCCATCGCGCCGAGAATGCTGCAGATCGTGCCGACCACACCCGTGACCGCGGTCAGAAAAATCGTCGCGAGCGCTCCGCGAAGAATGGGTTCGAGCGCCTGGCTCAGCCACCCGAAATCGAGGACGTAGCTCACCAGTCCGGAAACGGTTCGACGGGAAGGCGCGCTTTCATCCGACCTCTTGGCCTCGACGCGCGCACGACCGCAAGACGGCTCCCGATTTGCGTCATGCTCAGTCGGGGGCTTGTGCTCAGAGGTCCTTTGGATCGAGCGGCTTGCCGAGCCATTTCTCCGAGATCTTGTTGAGCGTGCCGTCGGCAATGAGCTTGGCGATGATGGCGTCGAGCGCCTGTTTCAAGCGCGGCTCGTTCTTGTTGAGCGCGATGTGGTCGGGCGAGGTCATCAGCTGGAACTTCTGTTCCGGCTTGAGCGTCACTTGCCGAGCGAGAACCTGCGCGCCGACATCGTTGCCCACGGCCATGAGCTGCGCCTGGCCCGAGAGAAACGCCTGGATGACGGAGTTGTAGTTGTCGAAGCGCTTGATGTCGGCGTTGGGGGGCGCCGCCTCGGTGAGCGAGCTGTCCTCGAGCGTGCCGCGATTTACCGCGATGGATTTGCCCGCCAAATCCGCCTTGCCTTCCACCTTCATCGCCTGCGGCCCGATCACCGCGATGTAATAGGGCGCGTAGGCGGCGGTGAAGTCGATCACCTTCTCGCGTTCGGGACTTTGTCCGACGCTGAGCAGGATGTCGACACGGTGCTCGGTAAGATACGGAATGCGATTTTGACCGGTGACGCTGACCGGGTTGAACTTCACCTTGAGAGTGTCGGCGATGATCTGCGCCACGTCGATGTCATAGCCTTTCAGGCTCATATCGGCGCTCGCGGAGGAAAAGGGCGGGAAATCGGCAAACACGCCGACGTTGATGGTGCCCGCTTTCGTAATGTCGTCGAGCGCGTCCGCCCGCGCGCCGCCAGCGAAACCACCCAGCACGAGAACGGTGAGCGCGAGCAAGGAGGATCGAGTCCTCGACAGGGTTTTCATGAGTGTGCTCCCTCGTTTTCCAAGCTTCGACTTCGCGAAGCGCCATCCGGACAAACCCGTCGACCAGCAAGTATCGAGCTTGCATGCCTTAAAACACAAGGGAGGGCGCGCAGAACGAAATGCTGGTCAGGTTGTCGACGAGAAGTCAATGCCGTCGTGCATCGAGAGGAGGAGGATATTCCTTTGAAATGTTGTCCGAGAACGAACTCTCCCGAGTATTATGCCTTGCTCGGTCCGAGCGTCTCGACGGTCAGAAGATCCGGAAATGGGCTTCAGTCGGCCGCTTCCCCACGCCGTTGATCGGCAGCATGTCCTGAGGGCAGGCGGAGAAGGCGATGATGAGGTCGCGCTCCGCCCGAAGGGTCACCGTATCGCCCGGCTTGGTGACGGGCGCTTCGAACGTGATCTCGCCATTCTGTTTCCACGGAATGTTCATGAAGAGGTTGAGCGGGCTTGGCGTCTCGGGAGCTTGCAGGCCGAGCTCCTTCATCGCGGCATGCAAATTGTCCGTGCAATTGTCGTGATAGTCCTTGCAGCCGAGCCCTTGGTATCGCCATACGTCGCAGGCCGCGATCAGCGTGTCGTGAACGCCGGGCGAGGTGTCTTCCACGATCGTCAGGATGGGGAGCCTATGATTGGTCGAAAGAACGTCGCCCCTTCTCGGGATGAGCTTGCCGAGCGCCGCGCGCGTATGCTCCATCGACATGAATTCGTGAAGATCCTCGCCGACGAACGCCCAGGTATCGACGACCTGCTCGCCATGGGTGTTGATCACGGCGATTTGTTGGCCCGCCCGCACCCGCGCGGCCTTGCCGCGCCGCGCCGGAATGGTAATGAGGGCTTCATCGAGCATCGCCGAAGCTCTCCTATTGCGGCGGTTCGGTCGGGGTCTGAGGCACGTTGAGCTGCTTTTTATTCTCGATCTGCGCCTCGAGTGCCTGTTTGTCGAGCTGTAGGCATGTAAGAAGCTCCACATAGCTCGGCGCGCCGCCGATTTTGGTTTCCTGCGTGCAGGTCGATCGCGGGCCGGGCTTGAAGTCGAACCAGGTCCGCGAAAGCTCGCGCTGCGCGTCGGTTTCATCGTTGACGCAACCCTGATAGGCGTTTTGCTGGCCCGACAAGGGTTGTGCGCGGCGACAGGTCGCCTTGATGTCGAGCTTGGGCAAGGCCTTCAAGGCCGGCCCGAACGGCTCACCGTTGCCAGCCTGCGGCGTCTTGAGATCATCCGGGCCCGGCGCGGCCTTCACGCTGTCGTTGCTCGGCACATCGCGCGCGGTGGGCTGGCGATGGCCGACCGGCGCGGGCGGAATGTTGCCCAAAGGCAGCGTCGATTGCGCAAAGGCTGCTCCTGGCGCGAAGAGCGCAACCGCCGCGAGAAGGCATCGAACCCGTTGCCCGCGACCCAAAGCTCTCGATTTCATGACCTTCTCCCTGCGCGTGATCATTCAGTGGAATCGCATCACTGAAGGATATCGCCCTGCCCGAGACATGATCTTATCCCAAAAATCGCGCGTTGCGTATCTGTCTTCAGCTCGCGAATGTCGCGCCGCGCGAATCCGGTGAGCGGGCGTGCAGCGCCATGGCGATGAGCGCCGAGCCGCCGAACACCAAATTGATGCCGACGAGAAGGCCGAGTGCCCATGCGGCGCTCAACGGCAGGCCGGCGAAAATGATGCCGGCAAGAAAGAGATCGACGATGCCGCTCGCCAACATCCAGCCCCAACGTCCGGAAAGCTCCCGCCTGTGCTCGAGCGCGAACATGATGGAAGCGACACCCTCGATGATGAAAAATACGATGAGCACCAGGGTCAGCGAAATGGCGCCGCTAACCGGCGAGCCGATGAGCACGACGCCTGCCACGATACCGAGCACGGCCGACAGCAAGGACCACCAGAAGCCGGGCGCGTGGCGCATCCAGAAGGTGGTGACGAGCCCGACAATGCCGCTGATCAGAAAAAGCCAGCCCAGGAAAATCGCCACCGCCAAGGTTGCGAGCGGCGGAACGACGATGGCCGCAAGGCCGAGAATGACAAGGATGATGCCCTCGACGAGGAACAGCACCCAATGCTCCTGCATCGAGGCCGTGACGGTGCTGCGAAGTCGATCCGCATCCGGGCGATCCATTGACATAGCCGACCTCCTGCAAATCTCGGCGCTGCCGAGAGTTCAACGTTCCTCGCCCGCCGGCTTTCTCCGGTTTGCCGATCAGGGCGCTACGATCTTCATCACCGGCACCGTCGGCCGCACGCCGGCGCCGAAAGGTCCCGCAACCTTGTTCTTGATGGGCGGCAGGCTTTTGAGATAGGCGGCGATGGCCATGGCGTCCTCGCGCGTCAGGCTCGCGAGATCTCGCCAGGGCATGATCGGGGCAAGCTCGCGGCCGTCGGGCCGTTTGCCCGTTTGCAGGGCGGCGACAATCTGCTCCCTCGTCCAATCACCAAGCCCGGTCTCCGGGTCCGAGGTGAGATTGGGCGCGACGAAAACACCGAGCTGCGGAATTTCGAAACCGACGTCCGAGCCTCCGAGAGCATGTGGCATATCCGGCTTGCCGAAGAAATATCCGGCCGTATGACAATCGCCGCAGCCGATGACCGCGACGAGATACTTGCCGCGCGCCACTTGCTGCTCATTGGAGTCTTGCGCCTCGGCGGCCGTCATCGCGAAGAATGCGAGGGCTCCGCAGGCGGCAAACCAAAGCTTCCCTGCTTTGCGAATCATTCTTATTCTCCCTGAAGGCGCTGAACAAACTTCAAAGGCGCCAACATGAGATTTTTCGGCTGTAGCCTGCACATGCCGCTGTCGCGTTTCTCGCGAGGCTCGAGCCTGGGCGCAAGCCCGCGCGCTGTTTGACCTCGTGGCGCACAAGTCTTCAGCATCGCATGGGCGGCAAATCGGCTCGACGCTCTGGCAACACTTCGAAATGCGAAAGCCACTCGAAGCCCCGTCCCCTTGTTGAAGCGCAAGGCAAGACTATCCGCAAACCCCCACTGCGAGCAATGCCAAAGCTTTGGGTGTGCGCAAAGCTTTGGGAGCGGTCGAGACCGACGCGAGCATCGCGAGATTTCCAGGCCCGCATCTTCCTTCGGCTAGCGCGCCTCCTCCAAGATCATGTCGGAGGCCTTTTCCGCGATCATCACCACGCCTGCATTGGTGTTACCCGAAACGAGGGTCGGCATGATCGAGGCGTCGACCACCCGGAGCGCCTCGACGCCCTTCACGCGCAACCGAGGATCAACCACCGCGCCGGGATCGGATCCCATCCGGCAAGTGCCCGAAGGATGAAAGATCGTCGCGCCCGTCTCTCGCGCGAAGTCGAGGAGCTGGTCATCGCTTCCGATCGCCGGGCCGGGCTTCACCTCCTCGGCCACATAGGGGCGCACGGCGGGCGTCGCCGCAAGGGCGCGAGCGAGCTTGATGCCGGCGACCGCCGTGCGCCGGTCGAGCTCTGTCGAGAGGTAACAAGCCTGCATCGCGGGCGGCTCCGCCGGATCGCACGAGCGCAGGCGAACGTAGCCACGCGATTGCGGCCGAAGCTGGCAGACGGAAAGCGTGAAGCCCGAGAACTCATGCACCTTGGCGCCCGCCATGTCGGCGGACAGCGTGGCGCAATGGAACTGCACGTCGGGGCGACGGGATTCGGGCAAGGCGCGCGCGAAAATCCCCCCCTGGTTGATGCCGACGGCGAGCGGGCCGGAGCGGGAGATGAGCCATTGCAAGCCGATGCGGGCACGCCCCATCAACGAGCGAAGCTGGTCGTTCGTCGTGATCGGCTTGGTGCAACGGTAGATCAGCCGAATCTGTAGGTGGTCTTGCAGATTTTCGCCGACCTCTGGGCTCGCATGGAGGAGCGGGACGCCCGTTTCGGCGAGAAGATCGGCCGGGCCGACCCCGGAAAGCTGTAAAAGCTGCGGGCTTTGGATGGCGCCGGCGCTAAGAATGACCTCGCGCCTCGCCCTCACCTCCTGCTCGCGGCCCCGCCAGGCATAAGCGACGCCTTTCGCTCGCCTGCCGTTGAAAAGGATGCGGCTTGCAAGCGCACCTGTTTTGACGCTCAGCTTCGGATGGCGCTTGATCGGGCGCAGATAGCCGACCGCGGTGCTGCAACGAAGCCCGCGGCGCGTGTTGAGTTGGTAATACCCGGCCCCTTCCTGCGTCGCGCCGTTGAAATCCGGATTTTTCGGAATGCCGAGCTGTTGCGCGCCCGCGACGAGAGCTTCGATGAGCTCATCCTTCGCGCCGATGTCGGAGACGGAGAGCGGCCCGCTCGTCCCATGCAGATTGTCGGGCCCGCGCTCGTTGTTCTCCGACTTCACGAAATAAGGCAGCACCTCCGAGAAGCTCCACCCCGTATTGCCGGCCGCGGCCCAGCCGTCATAATCCTCGCACTGCCCGCGAATGTAGATCAAGCCGTTGATCGCGCTCGAGCCGCCGAGCGTCTTGCCGCGCGGCCAATAGATCTTGCGCCCTTTCATGCCGGGGTCGGGCTCCGTCTCGAAGCGCCAATTGAAACGCGGATGCCACATGGTCTTGCCGTAGCCGATCGGCAGGTGGATCCAGATCGAGCGATCCTCAGGTCCTGCCTCCAGCAAGCAAACGCTGTGCCCGGCATCGACGAGGCGGCGTGCGAGAACGCATCCGGCCGAACCGGCGCCGATGATGACGAAGTCGAATTCCTCCATCAACGGATCTTAGGCCTTATCGAAGCCGATCCAGTGAGTACCCATGGCCGAGGTCGTGCAGCCGATGCGCGAGGCGAAATAGACGGGAATCGATTGGCATGCTGGCAGGCCATAGCATGCAGGTCAGGCGCTACGCTAGCGTCCGATCCGATATGGATCAGGCTTGCGCCACGAGCTCGGCCGCCGCCTCTCGCGGCTCGATTGTGATCACCGGCTGCATGGCGCGCAGCGTCGCCTCGTCGAGGTGACAAGCGATGATGTGGCGCGGCGCCATCTCGCGTTGCGGCGGTGCGAGCGTGTCGCAAATGCCCTTCATCGCATAGGGGCAACGGGTGGAGAAGGGACAGCCGGGAGGTGGATTCGACGGAGAAGGAATTTCCCCCGAAAGCACGATCTTGCGCTTCCGCACGCTGGTGTCGGCGATCGGCACCGCCGCCAGGAGCGCCTCCGTGTAGGGATGATAGGGCGGCGAGAAAATCTCCTCCGTCGTGCCCTTTTCCATGATCTTGCCGAGGTACATGACGATGATACGGTCGGCGAGATAGCGCACCACGGAAAGATCATGGCTGATGAACAGGAGCGTCGTCCTGTTCTCGCGCTGGATGTCCGTCAGCAGGCCCGTCACCGCCGCCTGCACCGACACGTCGAGAGCCGATACGGGCTCGTCCGCGATCACGATTTTCGGGTCTCCGGCAAAAGCGCGCGCGATACCGACGCGCTGCTTTTGCCCACCCGAAAGCTGGCGAGGGCGGCGCTTGGCGAAATCGCGCGGCAGCTTGACGATGTCGAGGAGCTGGTTGACGCGCTCCTCGACCTTGGCGGGGTCGCGCTCGACGCCGAACTTCCGGATCACGCGTGATATCTGCGAGCCGATCGAATGGCTCGGGTTGAGCGTGTCGAACGGATTCTGGAAAATCATCTGCAGGCGGGAAATCACCTTCTCGCTGCGTTTTTGCACCGGCAGATTGGCGAGATCGACTTCCCCGAGCTGAACCTTGCCGGTCGTCGCGCCCTCGAGCCCCATGAGCACCTTGGCGAAGGTGGTTTTGCCGCAGCCCGATTCACCGACGATGGCGATGGTCTCCGCCTCGCGCGCGCGGAAGGTGATATTTTCATTGGCCTTGACGGTCTTCCTGGCGCCAAGCAGGACGGCGCCGCCGCCCTCGATCGCGTAGTGCTTCGACATATCCGACACATTGAGGACGACCTCGCCGGTTGCCACCGGATCGTGCTGCTCGCCCTTGGCCGCGGCGACGCTCCAATCGATCTCGTTGAAGCGAACGCAGCGCACGAGATGGGACGAGCCGGCCGCGACGGGCAGCATCGGCAAAATTCCTTGGTCGCAACGCCCGGCGACGAAGTGATCGCAGCGAGGCCCGAAGTAGCAGCCGCTCGGCCGCGCAAAAGGCAGCGGCAGTTGGCCCCTGATCGCGCGAAGCGGCCGCATGTTCTTGTCGGCGCCCGGCACCGGGATCGAGCTGAACAGGCCGCGCGTGTAGGGATGGCGCATCCGGGTGAAAACGGTTTGGATGTCGCCGCTCTCTACGGCCTCGCCCGAATACATCACGGTGATCCGGCTGCAGGTCTCAAGGATGAGGCCGAGGTTATGGGAAATGTAGATCAGCGAGGTGCCGAATTTCGCCGAGATCTCCTTGATGAGCTCGACGATGCCGGCCTCGACCGTCACGTCGAGCGCGGTCGTCGGCTCGTCGAGCAAGAGGAGCTTCGGGTTCGACAAAAGCGCCATGGCGATCACCACGCGCTGCTGCTGACCGCCCGAGATCTGGTGCGGGTAGGAATTCATGATCCGTTGCGGGTCGGGCAAGCGCACCGAGGCGAGCATCTTTCGCGAGCGCTCGATCGCCTCCTCGCGCGAGACGCCTTCGTGGTAGATCGGCACCTCGGCAAGCTGCTCGCCGAGCTTCATCGAAGGATTCAAGGACGCCATCGGCTCCTGGTAGACCATGGCGATCTTCGAGCCCCGAATGCGGCGCAGCTCTTCCGGCGACATAGTGCGCATGTCGCGCCCTTCGAAGAGAATCTCGCCGCCGACGATGCCGCCGTTCTTCCCCATGAAGTTCATGATGGCGAGGGCGACCGTGGATTTCCCGCAACCCGATTCGCCGACGATGCCATGCGCCTCGCCCGGCATGAGCTTGAGGTTGAAGTCGACGACCGCGGGGATCTCACCGGCGCGCGTGTAGTAGGAGATCGAGAGGTTGCGGCATTCGAGGACGGGGGTCTCTTTGCTCACGGCCATCGCTCCTCCCTTTCCCGCTTCATCAGTCGCGCAGGCTCATTTCACGCAAGCCGTCGGCGATCAGGTTGAAGCCGAGGATCAGGCTCGACACGGCGAGCGCCGGAATGAGCAGCATGTAGGCGAACTGCGGGGACTTCGCGACATTCGCCGCCTCCTTGATCATCAAGCCCCAATCCGGATCGGGAGGCTGGAGCCCAAGCCCAAGGAACGTCAGCGTGGTGATGGCGACCGTGGTGTAGCCGAGCCGCAAGCAGGCATCGACGATGATCGGGCCTCGCGCGTTCGGCAAAAGCTCGTAGATCATGATGCGCAACGGGTGCTCGCCGCGCGTCTGCGCCGCGAAGATGTAGTCCCGGTTCTTGGTGTCGAAGGTGAGGCCGCGCACGATGCGCATGATCGCCGGCGCGGAGGCGAAGGTGACGGCGATGACGATGTTGAAGCCGCTCGCGCCAAGGTAATTCATGATCAGGATGAAGAGGACCATCACCGGGAAGGAGAGGAGCACATTGGCGATGAAGGATATGGCCTGATCCCACCAGCCGCCGAGATACCCCGCCACGAGCCCGAACATGCAGCCCACGATATAGGCGACGAGCGTCGCGGTGACGCCCCAGACGAGCACGCGCTGGCATCCCCAGAGCACGCGGGCCAGCATGTCCCTTCCCTTGAAGTCGGCGCCGAGGATGAAATAGTGGTTGTTCTTCACGGCGCCGATCGGCGCGAACGGGGCGATCGGCTTGTCGGGGTCGACGAGCGGCAGGAACGGCACCGCGACCGCGACGATGAGCCAGAAGAAGATCAGCGTCAGCCCGATGATGGCGATCGGCGACTCCCGCCAGGACAGGACGGCGATGCCGTAAAGCATCAAGGCTGCCGGAATCGCCGGCAGCAGCAGATAAGGCCGCGCCGTCTCGTTGATCGAGCCGGCGAGCATCACGTTCAAGGTCAATGGCACCCACATCAGCAAGACGAGCACGATCACCGCGCGCGGCTGCTGCAATGTTTTCAGGAGCGAAGGCGAGGTCGGTGAGACGGGGATCGAGGTGATGGCGGCCACGGTCTCTCTCCCTCAGCTGAAACGGATGCGCGGATTGAGGAAGGAGTAGCCCACATCCGAGATGATCTGGGAAAGCACGGCGACGAACACGGCGACCAAGGTGGCGGCCTGGATCACATAGATGTCGCCGAACAGCGCCGCATCGAGCAAAAGCTTGCCGAAGCCCGCGTATTGAAAGAAGAACTCGACCACGACGACGCCGGAGAGCAGCCAGTTCATCTGCAGCACGATGATGGTGAAGGGCGCGATCAGCGCGTTGCGCAGGGCGTGGCGCAAGATCACCCGGCGATAGGGCAGGCCCTTGAGGATCGCCGTGCGGATGTATTGCGAGGTCATGACCTCGGCCATCGAGGCGCGCGTCATGCGCGCCACATAGCCGAAATCGTAAAGCACGAGCGTCATGACCGGCAGGACCAGCGCCAACCCGTTCCAGCCGCCCACCATGGCGGAATTCGCCGGAAACCATTTGAGCCAGAGCGCGAAGACCGACATCAAGATCACGGCCGTCGCGATCTCGGGAAGCGATGTCGTCACGATCGAGATGAACGACGTGATTCGATCCTGGGCCGAACCCTCCTTCATGCCGGCGATGATGCCGCAGGTCAGCGACAGGGGGATCATGAGGGCAAAGACCCAGAATCCGAGGATGCCGGTCTTCTTGAGACGCTCGAGCACGAGCGTCGCGACCGGCTCGTTCGTCTGATAGGATTTGCCGAGATCGCCCGTCAGGATTCCGCCGACCCATTTGGCATAGCGCTCGTAGAAGGGCACGTTGAGGCCCTTTCGCTCGAGCCAGCCCTGATAGTCCTGATCGGAAAGGGCCGAGACCGCAAAGCCGCCGAGCTCGGCGACGGCGATCTGCTTCTTGAACTTGTCGCTGTCGAAGATGAAGAACAACAGAGCCGAGACCACTCCCATGATCAGCAGCATCTGCAAGAGGCGGCTGGCGATCAGCTTGAGCATGGGCTCGCTCCACATTGACTCAGGCACAGCGAGGCGCCTCGGCGTTCGGCGGGAAGGATGGCCTTTCTCGATCGCGGAAAGCCGTCCCCGCTGCCAGGGGCGAGAACGCTCGCGCCTTTCATCGCGACCGGCGCTTGGCCGCCATTGTCTTCGCGAGCAGTCCCGGCACCCAACTGCTGTGCGCCCTGAGTCATGACACAGGCGCGCATTCGGGCTCGCAGCGTCGGTTCAAGGAAGCTCAGCTCCCGGAGCCGGCGCCGAGCATCAAGCCTTCCACACCTTGTTGAACTGGTGATACTGGGTCGGGTGACCCTCATAACCGTTCACGTTCTTGGTGACGATCGTGTAGACCGGACGGAAGAGCGGCAAGATCATCACCGCGTCGTCTTGGAGAATCTTTTCCGCCACCGCGAGCTTTCCTTTGCGCTCGTTGGGATCGAGAACCCCTTCGGCGGCATCGAGAGCCTTGTCGAACTCGGGATTTGAATAGCTGCTCTCGTTCCAGGGAGCGCCCGTCCTGTAGCCGAGCGACATCACCATCGTGCCGAGCGGACGATGGGTCCATGCCGTGCATCCAAACGGCGTCTTGTCCCAAATCTCCCAATATTTGGCGGCCGGCATCACGTTGATCTTCAGATTGATACCAGCCTCCTTCATCTGGTCGCGCATGGCCTCGCAAGCCGTCTGATGCCAGGGGCCATCGGTGTTGCCGACATCGATGCTCACCTCCAGTCCATTTCCGAATCCGGCTTCCTGGAGAAGTTGCTTTGACGCGGCGACGTCGCGCTTCAGCGGCGGCAGGGGCGCGTAGTCGGGATGGATGGGCGCGACATGGTGGTTCTCGCCGATATCACCGCCTTGCGCGTAGATGAGCGTCTTCACGGCGGCGTTGTCCACGGCCTTGACGATCGCCTGCCGGACACGCTTGTCGGTGAACGGCTTCTGCGTCACCTTCATGCGGCAGCAAATCGTCTGGGCCGTGCGGGCCACATGGATGGTGCCGGGCAACGAGTTCGCCATGTCGATCTGCTCGACCCCGAAGGCATAAAGCGTATCGACATCGCCGGAGGCGAAAGCGCTCAGCTGATTGTCGGCTTCGAAATTGTAGTAGTGGATCTCGTCGAGATAAACGTTCCCTCCCCAATATTTGAAATCCTTGCCGTCGCTGGTCTTCTTCACGCGCTTGAGGATGCACTTGTCGCCGACCTTGAGCTCGGCAAGGGCGAAGGGGCCGGTGCCGATCATATTGCCGGAGAGCGGCGCCTTGAAGGAAGGATGCAAGATGGCGGTCGGGTAATTGTAGAAATCCTCCGGCACCGAAAGCACGGATTTGTTCAAGTTTAGGCGCAGCGTGTATTTGTCGACGACCTCGAGCGCGCCCTTGATCATCCTCTTGAGCGGCTTGCCCTTGGCGTCCTTCTCGTCCGATGTCCTCGACCATGGCGCTCGCGAAGGAAAGGCCGACATTGGACGAGGCCGTCTTCGGGTCGAGCCATCGGGTGATGTTCCAGGCGACGTGATCGGCCGTGAACTCCTCGCCATTATGCCACAGCACGCCCTTGCGCAGGTTGAAAGTCCAGGTCTTGAGATCCTCCGTCGGCTTCCAGCTCTCGGCGAGCATCGGACGGGTTATGTTGTCGGGTCCTGTCATCGACAGATATTCGATCGTGTGGCGCGTCTGATTGGACATCTGCACCCAGGAATAAGTCGCCGGATCGTCCATTTTCTGGACTTCCATGGCGATCTTCAAAATGCCGCCGGACTTGGCCTTGGGATCATCCGCCGGGAAAGGAAACGTGCTTTGCGCATAGGCGGGGGACGGAAGGCCGGCTACCGCGTAGGCCGTCGCGGCCGAGGTCCCCAGCAGCACTGCGACGCGCACGAATTCGCGCCGGTCCATGCGCCCTTGTCGAAGCAGGTCGAAGGCTTCCGCGAGCTTGGGATGATCGAATTTCGTCGGATATTTCGCTGGCATAGCTGGTTCCTCCTCCGGAGAGCCACGTCGGCCGCACATAACCCCCAGCGGTCCTTATTTCTCAAATTCATACGCGACCATCCGCGCGCTGCCTAGCTTTTTTTAAGCATAAATGAACTCGTTTTGGCGTTTTTTGTTCGCCGCTCGAATTGATTAGGATGATTCTCTTGTTGTGTTGTTTCGATTTTTTAAATCGAGCGCTTGCCATTCCACGTTGAATCGAAATCGACACTTGCAATCGTCTTGTGGTGAGGGTTCGAGACTTCGGTCGATCGCGAATGAATATCTGGCAGCTCTCGCGGCTCGAGGGGTTAGCTCAAATCGAGAAACTCGGGGGACGCCACCCATCCGCTCATCGAATCGGCGAACCCGGCACTCGGGGAAGACCCTGCAGCGTCACCCTGCTCCGTGAAGAGAAGAGCTAAGTGACCCATGATCCGCCGGGAAATTTCGCCGAGGTCGAATAAACGCATATCTTACTTGAAAGTCAGCATATTTCTTCCATTTTCGGAGAATTCTCTCGTCTGCGCATCGATTATTGAGATCGGGGCCGAAGCTCCTTTCGGACTGCCAGTAAATGCTTCGGACAAGGATCGTGACTCTTGGGCGCGCAGGCGTTAAAGTCCCGCCCGTGCTACCTGGCCTTACGAGCTTTATCGAAACGCCAGCGCGGCGGGGCGGCGAGAGAAGCTGACGGCGTGGAAGCGCTTGCGGGCGCCCACCAAGGCTTCATCGTGGGCATCCTTACCGCGCCAAGGCCGACGGCAGGAGGGAATAGCCCCAATGATCTATTTCTTCGCGCTCGCATTTTCGCGCACCGAGAAAGGTGAGGCTCGCGCCGAAGCCGCGATCCGGGCGCTCAACAAGGAGCACGCCATCTCGCTTGCCTCTCACTTCGAGGGCGATGGGCAAGGCGCCGTCGCCTTGGCGAAGTCCGGTGAACCCCCCGTGCCGATGGGGGAAGGCGTGGAGATCCTCGCCCGCTTCGGCGCGGTGCCTGATGACAACGTGTTATTCCCGAGCGTGCGCGACGCCTTGGCCTCGACCTCCTCGCCCCTTCCGCAACCGCTGGCTCGACCGCGCGCGAAATCGGGAGCTGCACGCGACGCGCGGCTTCGCCGATGGTTGGGCGGCGTGCAATTCGCGCAACCGCGCCCGGCGGCTGTCGCGCGGGCTCATCGGCGCTCGCTGGCGATGACCTCGCTCGTCGCCGTCGCGCTTTCACTTTCCGGCGGAGCCATGCTGGTCATCACCGCCAAGGCGGGGCAGCGCGAATCCCGACTCATGGAAATGGCCCGCCCGGCATGCACGCATACGGCCATCACCAATGAGGAGCTGCGCCGTCTCGTCCGCAACGAATATTACACGGGGACGGACAAACAGAACACGTTGCGCAGCGTCGTCGCCCTATGCCAGGCCAATCCCAGGATGTTGTGAGCCGCGCTCGTCGGGGCTTGCCGAGGAGGTTTTGAGCGGCATGAGGGCTGGGATCTCGTCCGGCACGGCCGAGAGCTTCGCCGACGCGCAATCCGCGGTCTTGCGCTCGGCATCTTCCCTTGCTTTTCGCAGCTCACGCAGATGGTTTGTCCTGGCCACGAATTCGGCGTGACGTTCCTCTTCTTCGGCAAGGCGCCTTTGGGCGCGCCGATCGAGTTCCTCGTCAAATGATTGGCGCCTCACGCCTGTCTTGCCTTCCTGTTTCGAGCCGCAGGCACCCCTTTCAACCGACGCGGGGCGGCCCGGTCTCTCCTTGAGGGCGGACCCTGCGTGGAGCTCACAAAGGCGCCTTGGCGCGGCAGCAGGCGGCGAGACTGTCGCGGCCGCCTCTGTTGCCCCCTTGTCCTCGAGAGGCGCCGCGGGGGCCAAGGCGGGCGCGGGCAGGATCGCGCGATTTTCCGCTGGTTCTTCTTGCGGAATGTTGGTTCTCGCCCAAATGGCGGCCTGCGTGCGGTTGCTCGTTCCTATCTTACGGAAGATGGAGTTCACATGGACCTTTACGGTCGCGACCGCGATGTCGATCTTGTTCGCGATGACCTTGTTCGAATGTCCCTCCGCGAGGCAACGCAACACGCATTTCTCCTGTGCCGACAGCGTCGTCCCTTTATTCGGCGCCGGTGCTGTCGCGGCCGCGCTCTCTCGTGCGTCGGGGACTAACGGCAAAACGCCAGGCAGCAGGAAGGTTTCTCCAAGCACTACCAATTCGAGCGATTTGAGAAGGACGTCACGCGTCACCCCTCTCGCGAAGCACGCATGGGCACCCGCGCGAAACAGCGTCAGCAAATTGCGGATCTGATCGGCGTCCGTGAGAACGGCCACGCGAGCGGCAGGAAATCTCCCTTTGAAACGCTCGATTTCTCCCGCCGCGAAGCTCAGATCATCGCCCGCATCGACGATCAGCAAGAGACGCTGATCTTGGGAAAGGGTGAGCGTGATTTCCTCGGCCTTGCGAGCCGCGGCAACGATGCGGAAATCCGTGTCGCCCAGGATCGAGGTGAGGCCCTCCTGGAACAAGCCGCCGCCCCCGAGAAAGACGGTCGCGGTTGTTTGCGGCCGCGAGCCGGCCACGATTTGAAGCAGTGGCCCGCCGGCGCGGGCCGGCGAAGCGCCCGCAACTTCAGCATCTCGAGGTCCCCCCGCCTGACAAGCAAGGTTCGCGCCCGGTTCATTTTGACCCAACTCGCCCACCATTCGCCTCTTTATTCTCATTGTTGAACAGAACTCGGAATTTTCAGGCGAATTAGCAGGATCCGTGCCGAGCGGTTCGCTTTCCCCGGAAGGCAAGCGCCAGGCGCGGGGCCGAAACCGTTCGGCCATGGATGGGCCACGACGCGAGCGAGGCGGCGAGCAGGCGCCATCTCGAAGCGAAAGGACGAACGCCGGCGAGATTCCGCAAGCGCTCCAGAAGGGTAACGACCCACGCAGGCCCGACGGTCGGCTGGCCGGCTCGAAATAGCCCTGCGTTGCGCATTAGAGGTGCCATCCTTGCCCTATCCCTAACGGACTATTAACAGAAGTTAGGAAATTCCAGGGCAGACGGTCAACAAATTAACCTTGCCGACCGCCGGATATTTCGGGGTGCCCCCTGTTTGCTGGCGCGCGCGAGGGCGTTGCGCCCCCTTGCGCCGAAAGGCGGCAAATAATCGAGGCGCGCGGCAGGTGCAATTCACGGCAATCCGACGCGCGCTACCTCTAAAGGGACAAAGCGCCTGCCACGATCACAAGCCGATGCGTCATCCAGCGCGCCAAATTTTGGCGCCGTGACGAAAAGATAGCCGTTCACCATTGCGTCGTGCGGGACCGCATCAACGAACCCTCGCGCCTCCGGCTTTTGTTCTGTGCACAAGGTCGAATAACATTCAGTGTTATTGATATGAGAACGTATGTTATAATTCGCCTTCGATTCGGCTGCGCGCGCGAACGCCTTGGCACCGGTGTGCAGCGCTCATAGGGCCGAGGCGCCCTCCTGCACCACGAAATTGCGCAACACGCCGACGCTGCTCACCTCGATCTCGACTACATCACCAGGCTTCAGCCAGAGCGGCGGTTTGCGGTAGGCGCCGACGCCGCCCGTGGTGCCCGTGATGATCACGTCGCCCGGCTCGAGAATGGTGAAGGTGGAGCAGTATTCCACAAGCGCCGGCACATCGAAGACGAGATCGTCGATGGTGGCGCGCTGCGTCTCCTCGCCGTTCAAGCGCGTCGTAAGCGTCGCCTTGGTGATGTCGCCGGCCTCGTCGGGAGTGACGATCCAGGGGCCGAAACCGCCAGTCGCGGGAAAATTCTTGCCCGGCGTGAATTGGCTCGTATGCCTTTGCCATTCCCGCACCGAGCCGTCATTGTAGCAGCCATAGCCCGCGACCACGGTCATGGCGTCGGCGCGCTTCACGTGGCGGCACCGCTTTGCGATCACCACCGCCATCTCGCCTTCGAAATCCAGCGTCTCCGAGGCCGCCGGTCGAATCAGCGCCTGCAGATGGCCGATTTGCGTGTTGGCAAACCGCGTGAAGATGGTCGGCTGTTTGGGCACGTCACGCCCGCCCTCACGGATATGCGTGAGGTAATTGAGCCCGACGCAAATGATCTTTTCGGGGTCGGGGATGGGCGGCAGGAAGGTGATCGCGTCGAGCGCATGGCGCGGCGCGCCTCGTGGCGGGGCGCCGATCTTTCCGCTCGCGAGCGCCGCGCGAAGGGTTGGCGCGAGCGCGCCGCAATCGACGACCTCCTTGCCCTCCACGAGGCCCCAGCTCGGCGTCCCATCCGCGCGGCGAAATGACATCAGTCGCATCGTTTTCTTCCTTTGTCGGGGAGTTGAAGCGGTTCGGGCCGCGATCAGCCAGCCAATTCATGGCGCACGAGAGCGGCGCCTTCGGCCAGGGCCTTGAGCTTGCCGAAGGCTTGCGTGCGCGCCAGATACTTCATCCCGCAATCGGGTGCGGGCGTGAGGCGCTCGGGCGCGAGGAACGCGAGGCCGCCCCTTATGCGCGACGCGACCTCTTCCGCGCTTTCGATTTCACGCGATCCGAGATCGAGCACGCCGAGCAAAATGGTCTTGCCAGCAAGGTCGCGCAGCACGCCGAGATCGAGCTTCGGCTGCGCCGCTTCGATCGAGATCGCATCGGCGATGCAATCGGCGAGCTGGGGCAAAAAGGAATATCCGCCAGGTTTATCGCGCACGATCTCCGCGTAGCCGAAGCACAGGTGCACCACGGTCTCCCCTTGGATGCCCTCGAGCGCCCGGTTGATCGCGGCGACGCCAAAGCGCATCGCCGCCTCCGGGCGCGCCTGCAGCCAAGGCTCATCGAGTTGGATCACAGCGACGCCCGCTGCCTTGAGGTCGCGCGCTTCGGCATTGACCGCGCCCGCATAAGCGAGCGCAAGCTCGGCGTCATCCGCATAATGCTCGTTCATCGCTTGTTGGGACAGGGTGAAGGGGCCGGGCAACGTGACCTTGGTGGCGCGAGCGGTGTTGCGAATGAGAAATTGCGCATCGGCAAGCTCGATCGGGCGCGAGCGACGGATCGGGCCGACGACGCGCGGTACCAAGGTCCTCACGCCCGTGCGGCCCACGACCTCGGCGGGATTTTCGGCATCCACCCCGTCGAGCGCCAAGGCGAAATGGTTGGAATAACTCTCGCGCCTGATCTCGCCGTCCGTGATGATGTCGATGCCCGCCCGCTCCATGTCGCGAATGGCGAGCACGGTGGCGTCGTTCTTCGCCTCTTCCAAATGGGGCTCGGGCACACGCCAGATCTCGCTCGCGGCAAGCCGCGGCACGAGGCGCGAGCGCAGAAGCTCGCGATCGACCAGCCATTCCGGTTGCGGATAGCTGCCGACGACCGTCGTCGCGAGGAGAGGAGGCATCATGGATGAGGTCTTGCCAAGGCGAAGCGCGGCGCGAGAGCGAGCCGCGCGTCAATGCGCCGGGATGATCTGCGAAGGGTCCGCGCCGACGCGTCCGGCTCCATCGGCGGCCGCGATGCCGAGGCGGAAATCATAGCGGATCGAGGGAATGCCTTTCAGGGGCGCCTCGGGCTCGTCGTCGCGCGGCGAGGTGATGAGAGCCTTCGAGACGCCAAACACGGTATCGGAATCGATATGCGCGTCATCGGCGAGATAGAGGGAGGTGACAAGCTCGCGGTAACCATCCGCGCTCACCAGGAAGTGGATATGCGCCGGCCGATACCCATGCCGGTTTTGGCCGTGCACGAGCTTACCGACCGGGCCGTCCATGGGGATGAGATAGCCGAGCGGCTTCACCGTGCGGAAATGGAAGCGTCCGGCGCCGTCGCAGCGGAAGTTGCCGCGCATATCCATCGCCTCGCCGCGGCCTTTCTGCAAGTCGTAGACGCCCTCCTCATCCGTCTGCCAAACTTGCAAGGAGGCGCGCGGCAACGGTTTGCCATGGCGATCCGTGACTCGCCCGTGGACGAGGAGCTCGTTGCCGCGAGCCTTCGCGGCGATCGTGTCGCCAAGCGCAAGGGCCGGAGCGTCCTGGCGGTAGAACGGGCCGAGGAGACTGCTTTCCGTCCCCTGCTCGACCGCCGTCTTGTCGTGCATCAGATTGACGAGCGCGCTCAAGCCCAGCACATCCGAGAGGAGGATGAACTCCTGTCGCGCCGGCGTGCAGGCCTGTCCGACCTCCGTGAGGAAGCCGATCGCCTGCAACCATTCCTGCGGCGTCAAATGCACATCGCGGGCGAAATCATGCAGGTGACGCACGAGGCTCGCCATGACCTCACGCAGCCTCGCGTCCGGCGTCCCGGCCATCTGCTCGATGACGGCATCCGTTATGCTCAGCTCGTCGAGATCGCGCATCGTGCTCTCCTTCTGGAAGGGCGGGCCCCGGAATTGCGGGCTCGAACTCCGTTGGCGTCTTCGCGCAATGGCTCGCGAAGCCCGAAATCTTGGACCGATTTACTCGTTTGCGCCAGAGCTTCCGTGACGGGCATGGCGGTCAAGCGGGTCATCCATGCCGCAGGCACGCTCGGCATCAGGGGTTTGATCGTCCACCCCATCTCCGATGAGGCCAAGGCTTTCTACATCGCGCTGGGCTTCGATCCGTCGCCCCTCGAGCCGATGACTCTCTTGGTGATGCTCGAGGATCTGCGAAGCGCGCTATGATATCGCCCTTACGGCACGTCGCCGATCCGCTGCCTCATCGGCCACAACGCACCCGCCCCGATCTATCAGGAATGCAGCGCCAAGCCCTTCGTGACCTTGTCGACCTCCTTGCGGTCCCCGTGAAGGCCAAGGCCGACGAGGTCGAGAGCCTGCGTCGAGACCGAGGCGACCGCGGCGCGGTTGGCGGCGTCATGGCCGGTGGCGAAAAGCTCCTTCGTGTAGATCGAAGGCGTGAGCCCGCGCTCGAGCGCGCGTCGAAGCGTCCTCCGCAGCTCTTCGGCCGAGGCCGAGAACACGAGGATAGGCTGCCTCACGAGCCGGCCATAGACTTGCCCAGAGGCGTCGACATAGCGTTCGCCAGCGAGTTGCGGATACGATCCGACAAGGCCGCCGGAGAGGAAACAGGCGACGTTGAGTTTTTGCCAGCTTGCGAGATCATCTCGCACCGCGATGGCAATCTTGGTATCGAAGCGCATGAGCACGAATGTGACCCCGCAAGGCAAGTCGCGTCTTGAACGATCGTGCGGGGGTTCACGCGCCGATTGGATCCGGCATGCCCCGGCGCAAGCGGGGATTGCCCGCATCGAAGCCTCTTTCGCCGGCCACGCCTATGATTTGCATCGCCACGACACCTACGCGATCGGCTACACGTTGAGCGGCGTGCAGTCCTTCGATTTCCGCGGCGCGCGCTTCGACAGCCTCGCGAGCAACGTCGTGGTGATCCACCCCGACGAGATGCATAACGGACGCGCGGGCGCCATGTTCGGCTTTCGCTACAAGATGCTCTACATCGAGCCGCGCCTCGTGAGGGATGCGCTTCGTGAAACGGCAAACAGCTTGCCCTTCCTGCGCTGTCCTGTCTCCGTCTCTTCGCGCTTGCTCGACGCCTTGCGTCCCGCGCTTGATGATCTCGGCCGTCCCTTGGAAGCCTTGGAAAGGGATCAGGCTCTGTTCGCCATCGCGCAAGCCTTGCTGGCTCTCGACGGCTCGGCCCGAAAAGCCTCCAGCTCTCATGCGAGTTGTGCATTCGCGGTCGAAAAGGCGCGCCAATTCCTCGACGCGCATTTCACGCGCACCGTTGCCTCCGAAGAGCTCGAGGGCATCACCGGCCTCACGCGCTACGCGCTGGCGCGCCATTTCCGGGCGCGCCTCGGGACGAGCCCTTATCGCTATTTGACGATGCGCCGCCTCGATCGCGCGAAATCGATGATCCGCGCGGGCGATTCGCTCGCCGAGGCCGCGCAGGCGTCCGGATTTTCCGATCAGAGCCATATGACGCGCCATTTCGGGCGCGCCTTCGGGATGTCGCCCGGCCGTTGGCAAGCGCTCCATGTCCCGGCAAGCGGCGTCGAGAGCCGGCATCGGGAGGGAATGGCGCAATGATCGTCGTCACCTCTTCCCTTGCGATCGACGAGAGCGAGATCTCGGAGAGCTTCGTGCGCGCTTCCGGCCCAGGAGGCCAGCACGTCAACACCTCCTCGACCGCGGTGCAGTTGCGCTTCGACGCACGGCGCTCGCCCTCGCTGCCGACCGATGTGGCGCTTCGCCTCATGAAGCTCGCGGGAAACCGCCTTACGCAAGAGGGCGTCATCGTCATCCAGGCGCAAGCTCACCGCAGCCTGAAACGCAATCGCGAAGCCGCCTTGGAGCGGCTCGTGGAGCTCATCCGGAGGGCCGCAACCCCGCCTCGACCCCGCCGTCCGACGAAGCCGCCGCGCGCCTCGAAAGAGCGGCGCCTCGCCTCCAAGGCGCGGCGCTCTCGCGTCAAGATAGCGAGGCGCGTGGGACCGGGCGAGGAATAAGGCGGGTTCGCTCGAGCAGCGCGCGCCTCCTTCTCCCGCGAAGAGCGGGAGAAGGGGGCGGCTAGCGATCAGCGCTCCCTCACGCCGAAACGCTCATATCGAGCGCGGGCTTCACCTCGGGCGGCAGCGGACAGACGTAAGGCGTGTCCTGCGTGCGGGCGCGCAGGTCTTCTTTCGAGCGCGCGATCACATCCTTGTCGCGGATGGCATCGATCGCGGTGCCGGCCATCACCTTCGCGACATGCACGAGCCCCTTATGGGCGAAGCTCGTCTTGCCCTGACCGGTCAATTGCCAGGAATGGAAGGGGGTGCCGATGGCGCAAGTGGCGCCGCGTGCTTGGACAGTCGGCACCACCCAGCTCACATCCCCGACATCGGTCGAGCCGACGCCGCCCGCCCCTTCCGAATTGAGCGGCACGATGGTGTCGCACAGCACCTTGCCGGACTCGATCTTGAGGCCGTGGCGGCGATGCGCGGCGGCAATATCTTCCTTGGTGAGGGTAGCCTGAAACTTCGCGGCGACCGCGCGGTCCATCTCGTCGAAATCCGGCGGCCCAAGGCGCATGAAGTTGTCGTGCATCAGCTTTTCGAGCGGCTCATTGCCGAGAAGGTTGGAAACGGCGCTCACGACGCGCGTCTCGACGCTCGTCTCGGTCATCAAGGCTGCGCCCTCGGCGATCTTTCGCACGCGCCCGACGAGCGGGGTGAGCTCGGTCAAATCCTTGGCGCGGATGAGATAGCGCACCTTGGCGCGTGCCTGCACCACGTTCGGCGCGACGCCGCCGCCGTCGAGGATGGCGTAATGCACGCGCGCCCCATCCGGCATGTGCTCGCGCATGTAGTTCACGCCCACATTCATGAGCTCGACCGCGTCGAGCGCGCTGCGCCCGAGATGAGGGGCCGCCGCCGCATGGGAGGAGCGCCCCGTGAAGGTGAAGTCGATGCGGGTGTTGGCCAGCGATTCCGGCTCGTTCACGCCCGAGAACGACGCCGGATGCCAGGAGATGGCGATGTCCACGTCCTTGAAGGCGCCGGCGCGCACCATGAAGCCCTTGGCAGCTCCGCCCTCTTCGGCCGGGCAGCCGTAATAGCGCACGCGCCCCTTCAACCCGTTGGCGGCGAGGTAGTCCTTGACCGCGGTCGCCGCGAGTAGCGCAGCCGAGCCCAAAAGATTATGCCCGCAGCCATGCCCGTTGCCGTTTTGCTCGACAGGGCGCGGTTCCGCGACGCCCGCCTCCTGGCTCAAGCCCGGCAAAGCGTCATATTCGCCGAGGATCGCGATCACCGGGCCGCCTTCGCCGGCTTCCCCGACCACCGCCGTCGGGATGCCCGCGACATCGCGGGTCACGCGAAAGCCCTCGGCCTCGAGCGCCGCGACATGCTCGGCGCATGAGCGCTTCTCGGTGTAGCAGAGCTCGGGCATGCCCCAGATCCGGTCGCTCAGCGCGATGAAGCTTTGCTTCTTGGCATCGACGAGCCGCCAAATTTCTTCACTGTTTTTCATGATCGAGGCACTCCCTTCGCATTTGTGCAAAGCGTGATGCAAAAGATTGAGCCCTTCGTCCAGAGGCTTTGAGGAAGGCAGGGTTGCGCCCGCATCGCCGCTCATGCCTCGCTCGCCGCCTTCCTTCGGGGCTTGCCCTTTCGCCGAGCGCGAAAGATTTGCTCGCGGCTCACGCTTCGGCGAAGATCAAGCCTCATCGAATTGAAAGTCCGTCAAGGGATGCAGAGATTTTCCGCGCTCGCCCTCATTCGGCACGCCTTCGCCGGCCACGAGAGCTGGCGGCCGCAATGGCGTTCGCCCGAGCCTAAGGCCGGCTATGACGCGGTGATCGTCGGCGGCGGCGGCCACGGGCTTGCCACCGCCTATTATCTCGCGAAGGAATTCGGCATTTCCAATGTCGCGGTGCTGGAGAAGGGCTGGATCGGCGGCGGCAACACCGGGCGCAACACCACCATCATTCGCTCGAACTACCTTTTCGACGAAAGCGCGGCGCTTTACGACCATGCGGTGAAGCTCTGGGAGGGGTTGTCGCAAGCGCTCAACTACAACGTCATGTTCTCGCAGCGCGGCGTGATGATGCTCGCGCACAATGTGCATGATCAGCAAAGCCTGAAGCGCCATATTCACGCAAACCGCCTCAACGGCGTCGACAATGAATGGTTGAGCGCGCAAGAGGCGAAGGCGTTCTGCCCGCCGCTCAACATCGAGCCTTCCATGCGCTACCCGGTGATCGGGGCCGCCTTGCAGCGGCGCGGCGGCGTCGCCCGGCACGACGCGGTCGCCTGGGGGTATGCGCGCGCCGCAGACGCCTTGGGCGTCGACATCATCGAGAATTGCGGGGTGACGGCGATCCGGCGCGGCGTCGGCGGGGCGGTCGAGGCGGTCGAGACCACGCGCGGCGCGATTGAGACGCGCAAGGTGGGGGTGGTCGCGGCCGGCAACACGAGCACCGTCATGGCGATGGCGGATCTGCGCATGCCGCTCGAAAGCTATCCGCTCCAGGCGCTGGTCTCGGAACCCGTGAAGCCGATCTTCCCTTGCGTCGTGATGTCGAACACCATCCACGCCTATATCAGCCAGTCCGACAAGGGCGAGCTCGTCATCGGGGCGGGCACCGACGCCTATGTGTCCTACACCCAGCGCGGCGGCCTGCACGTGCCCATGCACACGCTCGAGGCGATTTGCGAGCTCTTCCCGATGTTCCGCCGCTTGCGCATGCTGCGCAATTGGGGCGGCATCGTCGACGTTACGCCCGATCGCTCGCCGATCATCGGCAAGACGCCGGTCGCCGGCCTTTACGTCAATTGCGGCTGGGGCACGGGCGGCTTCAAGGCCACCCCTGGCTCGGGCCATCTTTTCGCCTGGACGCTCGCCAAGGACGAGCCGCACGCGATCAACGCGCCCTTCCGCCTCGATCGTTTTCGCGACGGCTACCTCATCGACGAGGCAGCCGCGGCAGCGGTGGCGCATTGATGCGCGGCCGCCACCACGCACCTCTGCGCCCATCCCCGCGAAGGCAGGGAACCAGCTGTTCCGGCGCTGACGCGGATTCGCGGGAAAGAGCGGATAGAGGAAATCCGCTCAACCCCGCCCCTCCGCTCATGCGCAAAAATCCAGGCTTGCCTGGCGGGGGAATCCACGCCGGAAGGGTCGCGATTTGACGCGGGAGATCCCATGCTGCTGATCGATTGCCCCTTTTGCGGCAAGCGGCCCGAGCTCGAATTCCGTTACGGCGGCGAGGCTCATATCGCGCGTCCCGCCGATCCTACGGAGCTCGGCGACAAGGCGTGGGGCCAATTCCTCTACGGGCGCAGCAATCCGCGCGGCATGCATGCCGAGCGGTGGCGTCACCTGCATGGCTGCGGGCGCTTCTTCAACGCATTGCGCGACACGACAACCGACCGCTTCGCCGCGACCTACAAGATCGGCGAGGAACGCCCGACGCCTGCCGAGCCCGAAGAGGCGCGCCAAGGGATGCGGGACGCATGAGCGCTCCCTTTCGCCTTGAGTCCGGTGGGCGCATCGATCGGGCACGCAAGTTGCGCTTTTCGTTCGACGGCAAGGCTTACGAAGGCTTCGCCGGCGATACGCTCGCTTCCGCCTTGCTCGCCAACGGCGTGCATCTCGTCGGGCGTTCGTTCAAATATCACCGCCCGCGCGGCATCCTGGCGGCGGGGTCGGATGAGCCCAATGCACTCGTCAGCATCGGGTCCGGCCCGCGCTTCACCCCCAATCTGCGCGCCACCCAGGTCGAGCTCACCGACGGACTCGAGGCGCAAAGCCAGAACCATTGGCCATCGCTCGGTCGCGACCTCGGCGCGGTGAACGACGTGCTCTCGCCGCTCTTTCCCGCCGGCTTCTACTACAAGACCTTCATGTGGCCGAAATCGGCCTGGAAGCGGCTTTACGAGCCGAAGATCCGCGCGATGGCCGGCCTCGGGCGTGCACCGACACTGCCGGATGCGGACATATATGCGCAGCGCTACGCCCATTGCGATGCGCTCATCATCGGGGCCGGCCCGGCAGGCATCGCGGCCGCGCTAGCCGCGGAGGCCCATGGCGCCCGCGTCATCTTGTGCGACGAGCAGGCGGAGCTCGGCGGCTCGCTGCTTGCCGAAACGAAAGCCGCGATCGACGGCAAGGTGGCCTCCGCCTGGCTCGCCGATGCCGTTTCGACGCTGACGCAATCGCCGAATGTGAAATGGCTGTCGCGCACCACGGCCTTCGGCTCTTTCCCGCACAACATGATCGGCCTCGTCGAACGCCTGACGGACCATTTGCCGGCGTCGTCCGAAGGAAGACCTCGCGAGCGGCTTTGGCAAGTGCGCGCCAAGGAGGTCGTGCTCGCGACGGGCGCGCTCGAACGCCCGCTCGTCTTTCCCGACAACGACCGCCCCGGCATCATGCTCGCCGACGCGGCGCGGCAGTATCTTGCGCGCTACGCCGTCAAGCCCGGCTCGCGCGCGGTGGTGGCGACCGCCCATGACGAGGCTTACCGCGCCGCGATCGAGCTTGCCGCGGGCGGCGTCGAGATCGCGGCGATCGTCGACATCCGCCAGGAGGTGTCGGGGCCTTGGGCAGCGCGAGCCCGTGCCGCCGGGCTTCGCATTCTCGAAGCCACCACGATTTGCGCGACGAGCGGCCGGCACAAGGTGTCCTCGATCGAGATCGCGCCCGTCGGCCGCGACGGCAAGGTCGGCGCGCGCACGCGCCTCGCCTGCGACCTCGTGGCGATGTGCGGCGGCTTCACGCCCACCATCCATCTCTTCTCGCAAGCACGCGGCAAGCTGCGTTTCGAGGAGAAGCTGAACGCCTTCCTTCCCGATGGCGGCGCCGATGGCATGCGTTGCGCCGGTGCGTCCCGGGGCATCTTCGGCCTCGACGCGGCGATCGCCGACGGCGTGGCGGCCGGCGAAGCCGCGGCGCGAGACGCGGTGGGCGGCGGCATCGAGGCGGCGCATCCGCCGGTGCCGCTTTCCACGGACCTCGGCGGCTGGCCGCCTCGAGCCCTTGCCGCACCCCCGCTCGCCGCGGCGCGTGAAAGCCTTCGTCGATTTCCAGAACGATGTGACCGCGAAGGATGTGAAGCTCGCCGTGCGCGAGGGCTTCCGCTCGATCGAGCACATCAAGCGCTACACCACGACCGGCATGGCGACCGACCAGGGCAAGACCTCGAACATGAACGCGCTCGGCATCGCGGCTTCGGCCCTCGACAAGCCCCTGCCCGCAGTCGGCCTCACCACCTTCCGCATGCCCTACACGCCCGTGACCTTCGGCGCCTTTGCGGGCGCGGCACGCGGCGAGCTCTTCGATCCCGCGCGCCCGACGCCGACCCATGATTGGGCAAGCGCCAAAGGGGCCGTGTTCGAGGACGTGGGGCAATGGAAGCGCGCCCGCTATTTCCCGCTCAAGGGCGAGGACATGCATCGGGCCGTCGCGCGGGAATGCCAGGCGGTGCGCCAATCGGTAGGCTGTTTCGATGCCTCGACCCTCGGCAAGATCGAGATCGTCGGGCCGGACGCCGCGGAGTTCATGAATCGCATCTACGTCAACCCGTGGACCAAGCTCGAGCCGGGGCGCTGCCGCTATGGCGTGATGCTGCGCGAGGACGGCTCGATCCTCGACGACGGCGTCGTCGGGCGCCTCGCCGCCGATCGCTTCCATGTCACCACCACGACCGGCGGTGCGGCGCAGGTGCTGAACCACATGGAGGATTTCCTTCAGACCGAATGGTCGGGGCTCGATTGCTGGCTCACCTCGACGACCGAGCAATGGGCGGTGATCGCCGTGCAAGGGCCCGATTCGCGTAAAATCCTCGAGCGGCTTGTCGACGATATCGACATTTCTTCCGCGGCCATGCCGCATATGAGCGTGCGCGAAGGCCATGTTCGCGGCGTGCCCGCGCGCTTGTTCCGCGTGAGCTTCACCGGAGAGCTTGGCTTCGAGATCAATGTTCCGGCCGATTACGGCCGCGCCATCTGGGACGCGGTGTTCGACGCCGGCTTCTCGCGCCGCATCACGCCTTACGGCACGGAAGCGATGCATGTGATGCGCGCCGAGAAGGGCTATATCATCATCGGCCAGGACACCGACGGCACCGTGACGGCCGACGACGTTGGCCTCGCCTGGGCAATCGGCAAGGCGAAGAAGGACTTTGTCGGCAAGCGTTCGCTCGCGCGCCCCGCGATGGCCGATCCCAACCGTAAGCAATTGGTCGGGCTTCTCCCCGAGAACCCCGAGCTCGTGCTCGAGGAGGGGGCGCAAATCGTCGCCGAAATTCCGCCGGCCTCCCGGCCGTCGAGCGGCGGGAAATCGAGCGGGCAGAGGATGATCGGACATGTGACGTCGTCTTATTTCAGCGCCGCGCTCGGCCGCGGCATCGCGCTCGCCATGGTCGCGGCCGGGCGCCGGCGAATGGGCGAGACGCTTTACGTGCCGATGCCGGAAGGCGCGATCAAGGCCGTGGTGACGAGCCCGGTCTTCCTCGATCCGGAAGGAAAAAGGCTCGATGCCTGACATTCTCCCGGCCCGTCGTGGCGTCCTCGAGGCCATCACCGCCAGCAGCGGCGCGGGAGCCCTCTCCCTCCTCCCGCCGATGTCGCGCTTCATCTATCGGGGCCGCATCTCCACGATCGGCCGGGTCGCCGCGGCCTTCGGCGTCGAGCCGGCGATGGAGCCTTGCCGGGCGGCGGTATTGGGCGAGCGCGCGGCGCTCTGGCTGGGGCCGGACGAATGGCTGCTGCTCGCGAAAGAGGACGAGGCTTCGTCCATCATCGGCGAACTGGCCGTGGCGCTCGCGCCCCTCCCCTATTCGCTTGTCGATGTGAGCCACCGGCAGGTGGGCTTCAAGGTTTCGGGCGAGCCTGCGGCGTTGCTTTTGAACGCGGGCTGCCCGCTTGATCTTCACCGCCACGCCTTCCCGGTCGGCATGTGCACGCGCACGCTCCTGCAAAAGTCCGAGATCGTGTTGTGGCGGGTGGCCGAGACCGCCTTCCACCTTGAGGTCGCACGCTCCTTCGCGCCTTATGCCTGGCGCTTTTTGGAACAAGCGGAACGGGATTTGTGAACGAGGAACGAGTAGCGAAATAGCGAGTAGCGATTAGCAAGTAGTTATTGGTTTGCTTACCAACCCACCTCTAACTACTCCTCCTCGCTCTCGCTACTCGCTACCGTTGCGCCGTCTCCCAATCCGGCGCCACGTAGACGGGCGCGTTCGAGGCCGGCAGCGGCTCGCGGCCGAGGATATGGTCCGACGCCTTCTCGCCGATCATGAGGGTCGGCGCGTTGAGATTGCCGGTCGTGATCGAGGGCATGATCGAGGCATCGGCGACGCGCAAAGCGTCGACGCCGATTACGCGCGTCTCATTGTCGACGACCGCCATCGGATCGTCGCTCGTTCCCATCTTGCAGGTGCAGGAGGGGTGAAAGGCGCTCTCCACCTTGGCGCGGATGAAAGCGTCGATCGCCGCATCGCCTACCACGTCTGCGCCCGGCTGGATCTCGCGGTCGCGATAACGATCGAATGAGGGTTGCGCGAAGATCTCGCGCGTGAGCCGCACGCAAGCGCGCATCTCCGTCCAATCGTCGGGATGGCTCATGTAGTTGAAGAAGAGAAGGGGCTTGTCACGCGGGTCAGCGGATGCAAGCCGCACCCAGCCGCGGCTTTTCGAGCGCATCGGCCCGACATGCGCCTGGAAGCCGTGCTCGGTCGCAAGCGATTTTCCGTCATAGGAGACGGCGAGCGGCAGGAAATGATATTGGATATCGGGGTAGCGAACACCGGCCCGGCTGCGGATGAAGCCGCAGCTCTCGAAATGATTGGTCGCGCCGAGCCCGTCCTTGCGCAGCAGCCAGCGCAAGCCGACCCATCCCTTCGCCAAGGTGCCCGTGGACGAAAAAAGCGTGATCGGCTCCTTGCAAGCGACTTGGAAATAAAATTCGAGATGGTCCTGGAGATTCTCGCCGACGCCCGGCAGGTCGCGCACGACCTCGATGCCGTGCGTGCGCAATTCCGTGGCGGGCCCGATGCCGGAGAGCTTCAAGAGTTGCGGCGTGTTGATCGCGCCGCCCGCGAGAATGACCTCGCGGCGCGCCACGACCGTCTCTTCGATGCCGCCGCGCCAATAGGCGACGCCGACGGCTCGACGCCCCTTGAATAAAATGCGCGACGCGAGCGCCTTCGTCCGCACCTCGAGATTCGGGCGCCTCATGGCGGGCCGAAGATAGGCTCGCGCGGCGCTCCAGCGCATGCCGCCATGAACCGTCATGTCCATGCGGCCGAAGCCCTCCTGCCTGAAGCCGTTGATGTCCTCGGTCTCGCCATAGCCCGCCTCGCGCGCCGCCGCGATGAAGGCGCGATAAAGCGGATTTTCGAGCGTGCCGTAACGCGTCTTGAGTGGCCCGTCCGCTCCGCGATAGGCGTCTCCTCCTTCGGCCCGGCCTTCGGCGCGGCGAAAATAGGGAAGCACGCGCGCATAGCTCCAACCCGCCGCCCCTTCGCTCTCCCAGCGGTCGAAATCGAGCGGGTTGCCGCGCACATAGACGAGGCCGTTGATCGAAGACGAGCCGCCAAGCCCCTTGCCGCGCGGGCAATGGAGGCGGCGGCCGCCGAGATGCGGCTCGGGCTCGCTCACATAGCCCCAGTCATAGCGCGCCATATGCATCGGGATCGAGAGCGCGCTCGGCATGTCGATGAAGACCGAGCGATTGGAACCGCCGTGCTCGAGCAGAAGCACGGTGAAGCGCCCGTCCTCGCTGAGGCGCGAGGCGAGCACGCAGCCGGCGGAGCCGGCGCCGACGATCACATAGTCGAAGCCTTCACCGTTCTGCTTCACATCGTCTCGCCAAGCGCGGCGACTCCAAAGGGCTGGTCGTGCCACTTGACCATGTGGATCGAGCGAATGTTGGTCATCGTTAGGTTCCTCGAAGTGGGTTGATCATCTCGATTCCGACGAAATCCTTCTCATTGTCGCTGACGACGATGCAACCATTCGCTTCCGCAACGGCAACAATGATCGTATCGAGCGCGCTTCGTGGCTGTCCCTTGGCTCTGCCCTCAGTCATAAGGCGCGCCCATATCAGCGCGGCCACCTCGTCGAACGAAAGCACGCGACCAGCGAAGAGGGCTTGCGGCCCTTCCGACCCGCTGAACCATGCCTCAAGCTGATTGCGCCGTTTGCCGGCGGGTTTCTCGAATATGCCGCGCCGAATTTCTGCGACTGTCAGCGAGCTGATGTAGAGATCATCGTCGTTCTGCTCCTTCATCCACGCCAGCAACTTGTCCGAAGGTGACACCTTCGTGATGTTGCTGATGATGTTGGTATCGAGCAGATAGCGCATCAGATCTCGATCTTGCGCCCTTCGTCTCGGGGGCGCTTAATCTCGAGATCGGCCCCCACGAGGGGAGAGCGACGCAGCGCCGCAAGAATGCCCCCCTTCCTCGGTGGCTCACCGGCGATGCTCCGGCTGACCGCTGCGCGCAGGCGCGAAGCTTCGGGACCGCCTTCGGCGAGCTGGCGTGCGAGAGAGCGGATCAGATCGCGATCCGCGTCGCGCCCCAGCACCTCGAAACGCGCGAGCCCTCGCCTGCCCAGGCGAGCACGATAATTCCGAATGGCGCGCTTCTGCGAGGCTTCCAACGCGAACTCCAATAATATAGCCTGTAATATAACCAGTTAAAACCCATCCTTCAAGGGCGCCGATGGGACTTCGGACGCCGACCCGAGCCTCGACGCCAATGTCAATTCAACCGCGACGATTGCGTCGAGACATTCTCGCAGTTGAACGCAGACAGCAGCGCGTTTGACAGACCCTCGGCTTCTCGGCCACAGCACCGCCATGGAAGGAAACGGCGCTATCGAGAAGGTCGATGCGGTCGTCGTCGGCGCCGGCGTCGTCGGCCTCGCGGTGGCGCGCGCGCTCGCGCTTGCCGGACGTGAGACCATCATTCTCGAGAAGGAGATAACGATCGGCACCGGCACGAGCTCGCGCAACAGCGAGGTCATCCATGCCGGGATCTACTATCCGAAAGGCTCGTTGAAGGCGCGTCTGTGCGTCGCCGGCCGCAAGGCGCTTTACGCCTATTGCGACGCTCATGGCATCCCTTACCGCCGTTGCGGCAAGCTCATCGTCGCGATCGGCGAGGAGCAGCGCGGTTCGCTCGAGCGCGTGCTCGCCACGGCGCGCGGCAATGGCGTCGACGACATCACGCTCATCTCGCGTGAGGAGGCGCAGGCGCTCGAACCAGCGCTTGCTTGCGCGGGTGCCCTGCTCTCTCCGTCGACCGGCATTCTCGACAGTCACGCCTATATGCTGGCGCTGCTCGGCGATGCGCAAGCGCAGGGCGCGATGATCGCCTATGGGAGCACCGTCTCCGGGGGCCGCGTCGACGGGAACGGCGTCATCATCGATGTCCGTTCGGAGGGTGCCGGCACGACGCTCGCGCCTCGCCTCCTCGTGAATTGCGCCGGGCTCGAAGCTCAAGCGATCGCCGCGTCGATCGCCGGCTTGCCACCGAAGACCATCCCGCCTTTGCGCTATGCCAAGGGCAATTACTTCCAGCTTCTCGGCCGCGCGCCGTTCACGCGCCTCATCTACCCGGTGCCCGAGCCTGGCGGGCTCGGCGTGCATATCACGATCGATCTCGGCGGCCAGGCCAAATTCGGCCCTGATGTCGAATGGGTCGAGCGGCTCGACTACAGCGTCGACGCGGCGCGCGCCTCGCGTTTCTACGCCGCGATCCGACAATATTGGCCAGGGCTTCCGGACGAGGCGCTCGTCCCCGGCTATGCGGGCATTCGCCCGAAGATTCCGGCACATGGCGACGGAACGCCGGATTTCGTCATCCAAGGAAAGGATGTTCACGGGGTCGAGGGATTGATCAATCTCTACGGCATCGAATCGCCTGGGCTCACCTCCTCGCTCGCCATCGCCGATTACGTGACGCGCCTCGCGGGTTCCGCCGCGCCTTCGGCCTGACGACGCATCCGCGACACTCGAGCGCGGTGTTGTGCACCGCAGCGAAGATGCTTGCGGGATTGAGCCTACCTATATAGAGCTTCAGTCTGTTCCATGCCTCCGGAGCGTTCGGCCTCGTGGTCGCCGAGCCGGGGGCCTTTATCGTTTCAGGTCCTGCCATGAACATGCGCAACATCGCCATCATCGCTCATGTCGATCATGGCAAGACGACGCTCGTCGACAAGCTGCTCGGCCAATCCGGCGCCTTCCGGGAGAACCAGCGCGTCGCCGAGCGCGTCATGGATTCGAACGAGCTCGAACGCGAGCGCGGCATCACCATCCTGGCCAAATGCACGTCCGTGGTGTGGAAAGGCACGCGCATCAACATCGTCGACACGCCGGGCCACGCCGATTTCGGAGGCGAGGTCGAGCGCATCCTCAGCATGGTCGATGGCGCGATCGTGCTCGTCGATGCGGCCGAAGGCCCCATGCCGCAGACGAAATTCGTGGTCTCGAAAGCGTTGAAGATCGGCCTGAAGCCGATCGTCGCGGTGAACAAGATCGATAAGCAGGAGGCGCGCCCGACCGAGGTGGTGAACGAGGTGTTCGACCTCTTCGCGGCGCTCGATGCCAATGACGCGCAGCTCGACTTCCCGATCCTTTACGGCTCAGCGAAGCAAGGCTGGATGGCGCTCTCTCCCGAAGGGCCGAAGGACGAGGGCATGGCGCCGCTCTTCGACCTCGTGCTGCGGCACGTGGCAGAGCCCGCCGTCGAGGAAGGGCCTTTCCGCATGCTCGGCACGATCCTCGAGGCCAATCCCTATCTCGGCCGGATCATCACCGGGCGCGTGAGCTCGGGAATCGTGAGATCGAACCAGACGATCAAGGCGCTCTCCCATGACGGGAGCCTCATCGAGCAAGGGCGGGTCTCGAAGATCCTCGCCTTCCGCGGCATCGAGCGCCAGCCGATCGATGTCGGCGAAGCGGGCGACATCATCGCTATCGCGGGCTTGAGCAAGGGCAGCGTCGCCGACACTTTCTGCGCGCTCGAGGTGACGGAGCCGCTGCATGCCCAGCCGATCGATCCGCCGACCGTCGCCATGTCCTTCCTCGTCAACGATTCCCCGCTCGCGGGCACCGAGGGCGACAAGGTGACGAGCCGCGTCATCCGCGACCGCCTGTTGCGGGAGGCCGAGGGCAATGTGGCGCTTCGGGTCTCGGAAGCGCCCGGCAAGGATGCGATGGAGGTCGCCGGCCGCGGCGAGCTGCAGCTTGCCATCCTGATCGAGCAGATGCGGCGCGAGGGTTTCGAGCTCTCGGTGTCGCGCCCCAAAGTCGTCCTCAAGCGCGATGAGTCGGGAGAGCTCCTCGAACCGATCGAGGAGGTGACGATCGACGTCGACGAGGAGCATTCCGGCATCGTCGTGCAGAAGATGTCGGAGCGCAAAGCCGAGATGGTCGAGATGCGCCCTTCGGGCGGCGGGCGGCTGCGCCTCGTCTTCCACGCGCCGACGCGCGGCCTCATCGGCTATCAGGGCGAGCTTCTGACCGACACGCGCGGGACCGCGGTGATGAACCGGCTGTTTCACGCCTATGCGCCCTTCAAGGGCGAGATCGCCGGGCGCCACAACGGCGTGCTGATCGCCAATGAACAAGGCGAGGCCGTGGCTTACGCGCTCTGGAACCTCGAGGACCGCGGCCCGATGATGATCGAGCCCGGCTGGAAGGTCTACAAGGGCATGATCGTCGGCGAGCACACGCGCGACAACGATCTCGAGGTCAATGTGCTCAAGGGCAAGAAGCTCACCAATATCCGCACCACCTCGAAGGATGAGGCGGTGCGCCTCACCCCGCCCATCCGCATGACCCTGGAGAAGGCGCTCGCCTATATCCAGGACGACGAGCTGGTCGAGGTGACGCCGAAGTCGATCCGCCTGCGCAAGCTCATCCTCGATCCGAACGACCGCAAAAAGGCGGTCAGGATGAAGGAAGCGGAAGCGGTTTAGAGGGCGAGTAGCGAATGGCGAATAGCGAGTAGAAAGGGTGGCTGAAAAGTGAGAGTGTGAACTCGTCACTTACTACTCGCTGCTCGCTTGACTCCCGCGCCCTAATTTCACGAAGCTTCCCCGGTGGTTCCCGGGAGGCGCGGCGCTGATGAACTTCCTCTACGCCGTCCTGATCGACCCCTTTGTCCAGATGGCGGGTGCCCCCGATCTCCTGGCGCAGACGCTTTGGGAAGGCCTTGTCGCCGGTGTTCTCTACGCGCTCATCGCGCTCGGCTTCGTCCTCATCTACAAAGCCTCGGGCGTCTTCAATTTCGCGCAAGGCATCATGGTGGTCTTCGCCGGGCTCACGCTCGTCGGCCTCCACGAGAAGGGCGTGCCGACGGTCGTAGCTTTGGCGCTCACGCTCCTCGTGATGCTCGCGCTTGCCTTCGCGGTGCAGCGCCTCGTGCTTCGCCCTCTCGTCAACCAGCCCGAGATCATCTTGTTCATGGCGACCTTCGGGCTCACTTATGTGCTCATCGGCGTGGGGGAGCTTGTCTTCGGCGGCGATCCGAAAAACATGATCACCGCCGAGCTTCATCTCCCGCAAGGGACGATTGACGCGAGGATGCTGGGCGGCGTGGTGAGCTTCCAGAAGCTCGACATCGCGGCCGCCGTGATCGCCGGCGTCCTGATCGGGGCACTCGCCTTCTTCTTCCAATCGACGCGGATCGGGCGGGCGCTGCGCGCCGTCGCCGACAGCCACAAGGCCGCCCTTTCGGTCGGCATCTCGCTCGATCAGATCTGGGTGGTCGTCTGGTTCGCGGCCGGCATCGTGGCGCTGGTCGCGGGCATTCTCTGGGGGGCGCGCTCCAACGTCTCCTTCGCGCTGCAGATCATCGCGCTCAAGGCGCTGCCGGTGCTCATCCTCGGCGGCTTCACCTCGGTGCCTGGTGCCATCGTAGGCGGGCTCATCATCGGTGTCGGCGAGAAGCTCGCCGAATTCTATTGGGGGCCGCTTTTCGGTGGAGGCATCGACAGCTGGTTTGCCTATGTGATCGCCCTCGTCTTCCTCTTGTTTCGCCCTCAAGGCCTCTTCGGCGAAAGGATCATCGAACGGATTTGAGCTCTCGGCTCGTCGTTCGTTCAAGTCTCATTTTGGCACAAGCGGCAGGCAAAGGATTGATCCCCGCCAACTTTCTATCTATCAGGCGCGCAAGTTGCAGGCCGAAACTGCGGTTGTCGCGCGGGCTCTGGCGTCAAGCGGAGGCCTCGAATTCCGATGAGCAATTTGCCTTCCTTGCGCGGCGTCCGGGCTTTGGTCACCGGCCACACCGGCTTCAAAGGCGCGTGGCTTTGCGCCTGGCTGAAACGCGACGGCGCCGAGGTCGCGGGGCTTGCCCTTGAGCCCGAGCGCAATGGCCAGCCCAATCTCTTCGAGGCCGCCGATGTCGGCAACGAGATGCGCTCGCGCATCGGGGACATCCGCGACTTTGGGCTGGTGGAGCGTGAATTTCGCGAATTTCAGCCGGAGGTCGTTTTTCACCTTGCCGCCCAGCCTCTCGTGCGCCGCTCCTATCGCGATCCGCTCGCCACCTTCTCCACCAACGTCATGGGCACCGCCCATGTGCTCGAGGCCGCGCGCCGCTGCGCCTCGGTGCGCGCCATCGTCTGCGTGACCACCGACAAGGTCTACGACAACAAGGAATGGGTCTGGGGGTATCGGGAGGACGATCCGCTTGGCGGCGCCGATCCTTACAGCGCGAGCAAGGCAGCGGCTGAGATCGTCGCCGGATCTTACCGTCGTGCCTTGCTTCCGCTCGACGGCAACCGCATCGCGCTCGCCACGGCGCGAGGCGGCAACGTGGTCGGCGGCGGCGATTGGTCGGAGGATCGCCTGGTTCCCGACATCGTGCGCTTCATCAACGCCGGACAGCCGATCGTGTTGCGCAACCCGAACGCGGTCCGCCCTTGGCAACATGTGCTCGAGCTGGTCGGCGGCTACGTCACCCTCGCGCATCGGCTTATCGCGCATCCCGCGCAAGCCGCCGACGCCTGGAATTTTGGTCCCGGCCGCGACAATGAGGTCGATGTCGAGCGCCTCGCGCGAAGCTTCGCCCAAGCTTATGGCGATGAGAGCGCGCGCATCGAGATCGTGCCCTCCCCGCTCAAGGAAGCGAATTTCCTCAAGCTCGATATCGCCAAATCGATGATGCTTCTCGGCTGGCGGCCTCGGCTCGGCTTCGAGCGCACCATCGGGCTCACCGCCGAATGGTATCGCGGCTTCCATCGCGACGGCTCGGGGGCAAGCGGCCTCGTGACGCGGCAGATCGAAGCCTTTCTCGAGCTTGACGGATGAGCTTCGCCACGGCGCTCGTCACAGGATCAAGCGGCTTCATCGGCCGGGCGCTCGTCGCGCATCTGCGCGCATGCGGCAAGCGCGTCGTCGCGCTGGGACGCGCGACCTCGGCGCTTCCGCCGGCCGAGCGGCAGTTCAGGCTCGAGGCGGTGAGCGCCGCGCTGATCGTCGAGGCGCTCCGGGGCGAGGCCGCGGACGTCGTCTTTCATTGCGCCGCTTACGGCATTCGCCCGCAGGATCGCGATCGCGCGCAAATGTTTCACGCGAATGTCGAAGGGACCGGCGCCTGGGTCGAAGCCGCGGCCGCGATGGGAGCGAGAGCCTTTGTTTACGCCGGCTCCTCGTCGGAATATGGGCCCGTGGTGAAGGCCGAGCGCATTCGCGAAAGCCACCCTCTCGACGCTAGCGACCTCTACGGCGCCTCGAAAGCGGCGGGAGGACGATGGGGCGCTGCTCTTGCGCGCTCGCTCGGATTGCCCTTTCAATGGGTCCGGCTCTTCGGCGTGTTCGGACCCGGAGAGGCGCCGCATCGCCTCCTGCCTTATCTGCATGAACGTCTGTCCCGAGGTGAGCGCGTCGATCTCACCTCCGGCCTGCAATGGCGCGACCTTCTCCATGTCGAGGACGCGGCGAAAGGCCTTCTGCGCGCGGCCGAGATCGCGCTCGAGGGACGGCTCGGCCCCTTCAATCTGTGCACGGGCGAGCCCGTCACGGTGCGAGCGATGGCCGAGGAAGTCGCCCGCCAAATGGGCGCGCCGGCGGATCTTCTGGACTTCGGAGCGCGAGCGCATCGCGCCGACGAGCAGATGTGGATGGTGGGAGACGGCTCCCTCCTTGCGCATGCGGGCGGTTTCCGGCACTCCATCGGTTTAAGTGAGGGTGTGGCGCTCACCTTGCAAACGCTCGACGCCGGCGGCACGCGTCGAGCCTGGACGGAACGATGATCCGATGACCTCTCGCAAGCTGATCAGCATATGCGTTCCGGTCTATAACGAAGAGGACAACGTGCGTCCGCTCTACGAGCGCGTGCGGGCGGTGATGGCGCCTCTCGAGGATCGCTACGATTACGAAATCCTGTTCACCGACAATCGCAGCGAGGACAGGACTTTCGAGCGGCTCGCCGCCTTGGCGCTCGAGGACCGGCGGGTGCGCGCCATCCGCTTCTCGCGCAATTTCGGCTTCCAGCGCTCCATCCTCGCAAATTACGTGAATGCGCGCGGCGAGGCCGCCATTCAGCTCGATTGCGATCTGCAAGACCCTCCCGAGCTCATCGTCGAATTCCTGCGCCGTTGGGAGGAGGGATATGAGGTCGTCTACGGCATTCGCGGCAATCGGCCGAAGGAAAATGCGCTTCTCTTCGGAACGCGGCGCATCTTCTACCGACTGATCGACGCCTTGAGCGAGGATGCGTTGCCGCATGACGCCGGCGATTTCCGCTTGATCAGTCGGCGCGTGATCGAGGAGCTTCGCCATGTGCGCGATCAGCAGCCCTATTTGAGAGGGCTCATCGCGGCCATGGGCTTTCGCCAGATCGGCATTCCGTATGACCGGGCCGCGCGACTGCGCGGCGCCAGCAAATTCGGCTTTTGGCGCCTCGTCGGCCTCGCGCTCGACGGCATCCTGCATCACTCGATCGTCCCCTTGCGTCTGGCGACGGCGGTCGGTTTCGTGATGTGCGGCCTCGCCTTCTTCGGCGCGCTCTATTTCCTCATCGCCCGAAGCTTCGGCGCGGAGTGGCCGGAAGGCTGGGCGAGCATCAGCGTGCTCGTCCTCTTCTCAATCGGCCTCAACGCCCTTCTCCTTGGAATCATTGGCGAATACATCGGCCGAATTTTCAAGAACGTGAAACCCATGCCGCTCGTCATCATCGATGATGTCATCGACCATGGCAGGGAGGCGGGCGAGACAGGCGCGGGCGAGACATCGCCGCTCGCCGCGAGCGATGCCAAGGTGACACGTCTCGACCTTCCTCAAAAGGCCTCCGGCGGCTGACGCCGGACTTAAAGCCGGAGCCCTCTCATGAAAGTGGTTTTGCTCGCCGGCGGATTCGGCACGAGGCTGAGTGAGGAGACCGGGGTGAGGCCAAAGCCGATGATCGAAATCGGCGGCCTGCCGCTGCTTCTCCACATCATGAAGAATTTCAGCAGCCAGGGCTTCAACGATTTCGTCATCTGCCTTGGCTACATGGGGTATTACATCAAGGAATATTTCTCGAATTACGCGCTTCACCGAAGCGATGTCACTTACGACTTCGGCACCGGCAAGGTGGATTTCTTCAACCGCGTTACTGAGGACTGGCGCGTCACCCTCATCGATACCGGCATCGACACGATGACCGGCGGGCGGCTCAGGCGCGTGCGGCCCTTCGTCGGGGAGACGACGTTCATCATGACCTATGGCGACGGCGTCGCCGATATCGATTTGCGCAAGCTCACCGAATTTCACCGCAAGCATGGCAAACCGGCGACGGTGACCGCCGTGCAGCCTCCGGGCCGCTTCGGCGTCCTCGAGCTTTCCGAGGATGGCGGTGTGTCGGCATTTCGCGAGAAGCCGCGGGACGAGATCGGTTGGATCAATGGCGGCTTTTTCGTGCTCGAGCCCTCGGTGATGGATCTCATCGAGGGCGATGAAACGGTATGGGAGCGCGAGCCCTTGGAGCGGCTCGCGAAACGCAACGAGCTTGTCGCCTTTCGCCATCATGGCTTCTGGCAACCGGTCGATACCTTGCGCGAGAAGCGCCTCCTCGAGGAGCTGTGGGCGCAAAACCGCGCGCCGTGGAAAACCTGGCCTTGAGCGACGATGGGGCGGAACGGACTAAGCGCTCGCTGCCCCGATTTCTCACGCGGCTCGGCGCGCCGCGACGTAATATTGCGCTCCGAGCGGGCACCAGGTGAGCGCGTTTTCGAGCGGCCGCAACCATTTCAGCGCATGGGGGAAGAAGATGCGATAGCAAATCCTCGCATCCTGAAACCCCGCCGCCAGGATACGCTTTCGGAGCTCCGTCGCGCCGATGAGCACGGCGTTCTCATCGAACGCGCAAGCATCCACGACGCGGCGCGTGAGGGGGTTCAATGGATTGTGCTCGAAGATGAACAAGGAGCCGCGAGGCTTCGTCACGCGATGAAGATCGCAAAGGATGCGGTGATGTTCCGCCCTTGGAATATGATGAAAGACGCAGGCCGAGAAGACGACATCGACGCTCGCCTCCGGCAAGGGCATCGCGTCCGTTTCGCTCAAGCCGATGAGCCGCCCAAGGCCCGGATATCGGCGTTCAGCGATGTCGAGGCTCTTGCGCGACACGTCGGCGCCGATCAGCTCGGCATCCGGAAATTCGCGACGCAGATGGGGCAGCGAGCCGCCGACGCCGCAGCCGAAGTCGAGAAGCGTCAAGGGAGCGCCCGGCGCCCCTGACGCCGCGAGGTGGCGGCGCATATCGGCTGGTTTATAAGCCGCGAAAAACTCGGGGCCTTCACCGCTCGGCGCCAGCACGCTCGCATGAAGCTGCTCATATTCTTGCGCGAAACGATCGAACTCCTGTTCGAGCATATCAAGCTTTCCCCCGCGCCTGTCGCCGGCGCGGCGCTGAGGCCAAGATCAATTCCGCGCCCGCTTGCCACGAAAAGGGCCTACCGAACAACAAGGAAATGCCCGTAGGATGAAAGCGAGGCTCGGCGCGGCACGCCGGATGCGCCGTTTCCCTTCCCGTGTCGCTCGCCCAGCACGAACCGGACACCTTGAACGATGTTCTACCGCGAGACCGGCCAGTTCAAGACGAGCTATGCGGCCGACATGGCCGTCTTCCCGATCCGCCAGGATCGAATAGGCCTCGCGCTTATCCTTGCCATCGCCATCATCGTCATTCCGCTGCTCGGCTCGCCCTTCTTTCTCGACGTGATCATGGTGCCCCTCCTCGTCTTGTCGCTCGCGACCGTCGGGCTCAACATCCTCACCGGTTATACAGGGCAGTTGTCGCTTGGCACGGGCGCCTTCATGGGGGTCGGCGCGTTCGCCTGCTACAAGCTCACCAGCCTCTTCCCTGGCGTCAACATCCTCGTCTGGATCATCGCCTCCGGCATGTTCTCGGCGCTCGCCGGGGCCGTTTTCGGCCTGCCATCGCTGCGCATCAAGGGCTTTTACCTTGTGGTCGCAACGTTGGCGGCGCAATTCTTCCTGCAATGGGTGTTCACGCGCACGTCCTGGCTCGTGAATTACAACACCTCGGGCGCCATCGAAGTGCCGCTGCGCAGCCTCTTCGGCGTCCCGCTCACCGGCGCGACCGCGTCGCCCTTGGCCCGTTATTATGCCACGCTCGGCATCGTCATCCTCTTGACGGTCATCGCCTCGAACCTCGTGCATGGACGCGTCGGAAGAAATTGGATGGCCGTGCGCGACATGGACATCGCCGCCGAGCTCATGGGCATCAAGCTCCTGCCGACGAAGCTCCTCGCCTTCGCGGTGTCGAGCTTCTATTGCGGCGTCGCCGGCGCGATGCTGGTGTTCTTCTGGCAAGGAAGCGCCGAGCCCGAGGTGTTCTCCGTCGAGCAATCCTTCCAGATCCTGTTCATGGCGATCATCGGCGGCCTCGGCAGCTTGATAGGATGCTTCTTCGGCGCGGCGCTGATCTACATCCTGCCGATCCTTCTGCGTGCCGCTTTCCCCGCGGTCGGGCTCACCGTGGCCCCCGCGACCGTCGAGCAGCTCACCTTCGTGATCACCGGCGCGCTGATCATTCTTTTCCTCGCGCTCGAGCCGCATGGGCTTGCAAGGTTGTGGGCGACGGGCAAGCAAAAGCTGAGGACTTGGCCGTTTCCGTATTAGGTGAGGCGTTCGCGGCCGTGCGCCGCTCCCCGCTTACGGCGCCTTCAGCAAGCGCTCGATATAATCGAGCTCGTCTTGCGCACGTGAGGTGTCACCGAGACGGCGGCGCAGCTCTTGGAGGATTTCGCGCGCCCTTTCGGCGACGTTGCCTTGCAGGCCATTCCTTCCGTTAGGCGCGCCGTTATCATAACCCTCGTCATTGGCGTCATCGTCGGCGCGGTCGACGCCGCGGCCGAGAGGATCGACGCCGGTGCGCGCCGTGCGCGAGCGCCCGCGGCCGCGCCCATCCTGCCCCTGCTGACCGCCTTGCTGCTGTTGCTGTTGGGCGAGCTGGTCGTTCAGCGCGTTCATGCCCTTGCGCATCGCATCGATGGCGCGGCCTTCGGATCCCGTGGCGCCCGCCGCATCTCCCTCGCCGAGCGCGCCTTCGGCGCCCTGCATCTCACGGCCGGCCTCGCCGAGGTTTTTGGTCGCCTCGTCCGAGCCCATCTTGCCGAGCTTGCGGCCGAGCTCTTGAAGGCGCTCGCGAAGCCGCTGCTGGCGCTCCGAGAGCCCGCCGAGGCCATCGCCCTGGCCTTGCCCCTGCTGCGCCTGTTCCTGGCCACCTTGGCCCTGATCGCCTTGCTGGCCTTGCTGGCCCGGCTGCCCTTGACCTTGACCTTGACCCTGCTTCTGCTGCCCTTGCCGCTGACCCGGCTGCTTGCCGGTCTGACGCTGGCGATCGGCCGATTGCGTATCGTCCCTGAGCTCCAGCTCCTTGCGCAGAAGCTCGCTCATCTCATCGAGCGCCTGCTCTTCCTGGCTCATTTGCTGATCTTCGGCGCTATCCTGCTCGCCTTCCGCGGTTTGCAGGTTGTCGAGGAAATCCTTGAGCTGATCGAGCATGCGCTGGGCGCGGTCGCGTTCGCCGTTCTTCGCCATCTCGCCGAGCTTGTCGAGCAGCGACTGCAGGTCGCGCTCGCTCAGGATTTTCATGTTGCGGTCGGCCTGCCGCGAATTGGGATTCTCCTTCGCCCGTTCCGCGAGCTCGCGGACATAGCGATCGAGCGCCTGGCGAAGCTCGGCCATGCGCTGCTCGATCTCCTCCTTCGAGGCGCCGTTGGCGAGCGCATCCTTCAAGGCGTTCTCGGCGGCGCGCAGCGCATCGAGGGCGCGCGTTGGGCCGCTGCCTTCGATGACGAGCGCGAGCTCCCAGAGATTGGCGACAACGTCGCGAAGCTGGTCGTCGTTCACGGCCGATGACAGGCTCTGGGCGATCGATCTCAAGGCGACGTAGACGCCGGCTTCCGGCATGAATTTTTCCGGAGCGATCATCAGCGCGTAAAGCGCCTCGAGCACTTGTGAGCGGCTGTCGGCGTCGAGCGCGAGCTTGCGGCGCTGCTCGACGAGCGCGCGCGCCAGCGGCTTGGTGAACGGGTGGGCCGGGAGCGTGAGGCTCACCGGATCGCTCATGCCCTCGAGCCCCGCCTCATCCTTGGCGAAAAGGCGGAGCGTTACATCCGCGCCGGCCCAGGGATGGGAGGAGAGATCGAAGGTGTCGCGCGACGTCGGTGCGCCGGGTCGGTTCGACGGCGGGGGCAGGTTCGCCATCGGCGGCTCGACGAGAGGATGGCCGTTCGCCATCGGCCGCCCATGCCAGCGCGGCTCGGCGAAGCGCGTCTCCACCGAGGCGATGCCGTATTCGTCCGAGCCTTCGTAGCTCAAGGTGACCGTGCCGCGAATATTGGTCTTCGGCTCGCCGATGATACGGATGGTCGGCGGCTCGTTCGGGATCGAGGCGATCGAAAGGCGCGTTTCACGCGCCCCCCCGGTGACCGTGACAGCGCCGTCGCCGGTGATCCGCCAGCGCGTCTCGCTCACGCCCGCCGAAGCGGTTGTCTGCTGCTGCGGCTTCAGCGCCGGCGTCGGTTGCGCCGCGACGCCCGAGCCTTCCGGCCAACGCAGCACCAAGGTCGAGCCGACAGGGGCCCGCAACGCGAGGTCCCCATCCTGCGATTTGGCGAAGTCGATCACCAGAGGCGGCATGCGCGTATAGGTCGGCGGATCGATCCAGCCATCGATGCGGCCTTCGACCGAAGCCCCTCCGGAAGCGCGGGGATCGAGCGCCGCCGCGACCTTTGCGAGGCGGTCGGGACCGGCGGCGAAATAGGCGGCGGCGAGGATCAGGAGCGGCGCCGTCCGCAAGGCGTAGCGGTCCCGCCCCACCATTCCGGGGCGCGGCCAGGCGACCCGCGCGGCCGAAAGCGCGCCTCCCAGGCGCCGGCGGTGCGCCTCCCAAAGCAGGCGCGTCGCGCCATCCGCCTTGCCCGCGCCGAGGTGATCGGTCCAAGCGCTTGCGAGCCCATGCTTCGCGTTCGAATCGCGGTCGATGCGGCGAAGCCTTTCGGCAGTGCCGGGCGGAGCGATGCGAGCGAGCGGTATGAGCGAAGCCAAGCCCGCGACGGCGAAAACCGCCAGAGCCAGGAGCCTCGCGGATGAAGGCAAGCTCGCCAAGGCGCCAAGCCAAGAGGCCGCGACGAAAAGCGCCGCGATGCCGAGAGGCGGCACCAGAGCGGGCCAGAGGCTCTCCCACCAGAGCGCAAAGCCGGCGCGCAGCGAGAGGCGCGACAGGCCGCGTTCGAGAATATCGTCGGCCGGGACCGGCGTCACGGGCGTGGGTTGCGCAGACGGCTCTTGCAAAGCCTCACTCCGATGCCCCGTTTATAAAATAGCACAGTTGACGAGGGCCGCCAGTGGCTCTCGCCTTCTCGTCCAAGGTAGCCAGCAAGAATGGGCAAGAATGCGGAAGCAAGAAGGATGCCGCTCCAAGGGTCTCACATATGCCCAACATCCTCGGGCACTTCATAAAATGTGGGATGCCGGTAGATTTTTGACGTCGCCGGCTCGAACAGCATGTCCTTATCGCCGGGATCGGAGGCCTTGATGGCGCTTGAAGGGACGACCCAGATCGACAACCCTTCGCCCCGGCGCGTATAGACATCGCGCGCATTCTGAAGCGCCATCTCGGCATCGACCGCATGCAGCGAGCCGACATGGCGATGACTCATGCCGCCGCGCGAGCGGATGAAAACTTCAAAGAGCGGCCAATTCGCTTCGGTCATAAAGGGCATCCCGTGGTCGCGGCGGCAACGCCAAGCGCACGCCGGTAAGGTTCAAGCAAAAAGGCCTGCACCAACTCATTCCGCGGCGAGCTTCGCGGCCGCTTCGCGCGTTCGGCGCTTTGCCGCATGCGCGAGCGCGGCCTCGCGCACCCAGGCGCCGTCCGCATGAGCCTTGCGACGCGCCCGCATCCGGTCGCTCGAGCACGGCCCGTTGCCGGCAACCACCTGGCGGAATTCTTCCCAGTCGATCGGGCCGAAACCGAAATGGCCCGCTGCCTCATCCCACTTCAATTGGGGATCCGGAAAGACGAGGCCCAACGCAAGGCCTTGCGGCACGGTCGCATCCACGAATTTCTGGCGCAGATCATCGTTCGAGAAGCGTTTGATTTTCCATCGCATGGACGTATCGGAATGCTGGCTCTCCTTGTCCGAGGGGCCGAACATCATGAGCGAGGGCCACCACCAGCGATCGAGCGCGCCTTGCGCCATCGCCTTCTGTTCCGGCGTGCCGCGCGCGAGCGTGGACATGATCTCGTAGCCCTGGCGCTGATGAAAGCTCTCCTCCTTGCAGATGCGGATCATGGCGCGGGCATATGGGCCGAAGCTGCAGCGGCAGAGCGGGATTTGATTCATGATCGCGGCGCCATCGACGAGCCAGCCGATGGCGCCGATATCGGCCCAGGTGAGCGTCGGGTAATTGAAGATCGAGGAATATTTCGCCTTGCCGGAAAGAAGCTGCTCGACGAGTTCCTCGCGCGTCACATCGAGCGTCTCGGCGGCGGCATAAAGGTAAAGGCCGTGGCCCCCTTCGTCCTGCACCTTGGCGAGAAGGGCGGCCTTGCGCCTCAGCGTCGGCGCTCGCGTGAGCCAATTGCCTTCGGGCAGCATGCCGACGATCTCGGAATGAGCGTGCTGGGAGATTTGGCGCACGAGCGTGCGCCGATAAGCCGCCGGCATCCAATCATTCGGCTCGATCTTCTCATCCGCGTCGATGCGCGCCTGAAAACGCGCCTCGCGCTCGGCATCGGCCGCAGAGGTTGAGTGCGACTCGATGCTGTTCAAGCCTTGCGTATACATCGACCGGTCCTCGTGGCCTTCACGCCCCCCTCGCCGCAACGGGCAATCCGTATGACGCGGGTTAAGGGCAGTGCCGTCACCACCCCCATAATAACATATAGGAGGATGATGCGGGAATTGCCCGCAAGCGGGTGACGGCAAGACCCTGGCGTCAGCTGGGGCCGAGCACGTCGTAAAGCTCGCGCGCCAGCGCGAAGGAGCCGCGCTTTTCAGCACCCGCCCTGACGCGCACCACCGTCGTCGCGTGCGGGAGCGCAAGGGTCAGCACATCGCCCGCCCGCAACTTCCGGGCACCATCCGTGACGCGCTTGCCGTCGAGCCGCACATGCCCTTGCTGAACCAGGGTTTGCGCGAGCGAGCGTGTCCGCGCGAACCTCGCGACCACGAGCCATTTGTCGAGCCGTTGGCTGTCGAGCTCGGCCATTCAGCGCGAAGCATCGCTCATCGCTGGCGTTCTTCCTCCATTTGCGCCTTGAGGGCCATGAGCTTGGCGAAGGGGTTGTCGGGGTCGATCGCCTTTTGCGCGCGCTTGTCCGGGCGCGGCGTGCCAACATGCGCCCGCGGGGCTCCCTCGCGCTTCTGGCCATCCGCACCATGCTCCGGGCGCGGGCCGTGACGCTTATCGCGTCGCGGCGGACGCTCGCCGGCATGGGCGCGAACGTCGCGCTGAGGCCGCCCTTCTTCGCGCGCCCTGTCCGCGGCGGCCGGCTTCTCGGAAGTCGAGACACCATCGGCGCCCGTCGGCGCGCCCGCTCTCCCGCCACGATCATGCCGCCGCCGCCCGTGTTTCTCCCCGGCGACTTGGCCTTGCGCCTGGGAACGCTGGCGAGGATGAGCGGATCGCTGCTGACGCCAAACCTCGATCAGCTCGGCCTCTAACGCGCCCGGCTCGGCCTGCGCCGAAGGCGCCCCCTGCGCCTCCTCCCCTTGGCTAGGCGTTGGCGAGGCCGGCTCGGCGCTCGCGACTGGCGGCGTGTCGCTGGCGGGTTCGCTGGCGGCTGGCTCGCCGTCAGCCGCCTGGGGAACAGCGGAAGCCGCGCTCGCCGGCTCGACGTTGGCGGGTTCGGCGGTCGAAGCTGTCGGCGGGGCCGGTGCGGCATCGGCTTTTGCCGCGGTGACGCTCACATCGAGCAATTCTCCGGTCGCCGCAAGAGCCGCGGGTTCAGGAGCGGACGACGCCGCGCCAGCCTCGTTGGCTTCAGGCACGATGCCGGGAAGGAAGGGCTCATCATCGCTGGGCCCGGGAACCGAAGGGCTCTCGGACGCCGCCTCGGCGTTGGTGCTTGCTTGAAGCGCCGCAGGTGTCGGCTCGGGTTTCGCTTCCGTCTTGGTCTTGGGCAGCGCCGCGAGCGGCACTGTTATGGCGGGGCCGGGCCGCTTTGTCGCCACATAGCCGAGGGAGGTCAGGATCGCCGAGAAGTCCTCGCCGGCGCAGCCCGCGAGCGATGTCATCTGTCCCGTCACCACAAAGCCGTCGCCATCCGCCGTGCCTGCAGGCGGTGTTCCTTGCGTGAGGCCGGGCCTGTATTGCACGGCGGGGCGAATGAGGTCGGCAAGCCTTTCGAGAATGTCGACCCGGACCGCCCGCTTGCCGCAAAGCCTGAAGCCCGCCACGCGGTAGAGCGCTTTCGAGGCTTCCGGATCGGCCGGAAACGAAGTGCGTCCCGAGGATGCGAACTGCAGGATCGAATCGAGCCCGACGAGCTCGGAGCCGCCGTGCTTAAGCGCGTAAAGCTGCGTCGCCAGCGCGCGCGGCGCGGGCTTCAGCAAAGCGGGAAGATAGATGTGATAGGCGCCAAAGCGCAGCCCGAGCGCGCGCAGCTTGGCGCGGCTTTCCTGGTCGAGCGTCTTCATGTCTTGCGCCACGCGTGCGCGATCGAGCACGCCGAGCGCCTCGCTTGCCTGATAGGCGATGCCGCGCGCCACCCCGGCAAGATCGGCAGGGTTCTCGAGCGCGAACAGAGGGCCTAGCAGCTTCTCGACGCGCGCCGTGATCCACAAGGCGAGGCGCTTGTCGATCTTCTCGCGAGCGGGTGAGGAGATGTGCTCGTCGGCAAGCGCGGTGACGCGCGGCTTGAGCACGCTGTCTCCGGCGACGAGCTTGCCGACGACCTCGCCACGCCAGCGCACGGCGCCGTCGCTCGCGAGCACGATCGCATCGTCTTTCGCTTCCGACAAGCGCGCGGCGCGCGTCTCGAATTCGGGAGACAGCGCTTTCAGCGCCGCGGCGCGCAGCGCCTTGGCGTCAGGCCCGCTCGCTTCCGGCGACAAGGTGAAGCGGAAGCCCTGCAGGCGCCCCGCATCATGGCCCTCGACGAGCACGTCGCCCGACGCGGTAATCTCGGCTTCCAGCATCGCATTCTCTTTCAGGCGGCGCATTAACACGCTCGTCCGTCGATCGACGAAGCGTTGCGCCAGCTTTTCGTGCAAGGCGTCCGACAAACTGTCCTCTACCCGACGCGTCTCGCCCTGCCAATGCTCCGGGTCAATGAGCCAGTCGGGCCGGTTGGCGGCGAAAGTCCAGGTGCGCGTTTGCGCGATGCGCGCCGAGAGTGTGTCGATGTCGCCGTCCGTTCGGTCGACGGCGGCGATCTGGCGCCTCAGCCAATCATCCGGAACACGCCCGCCGCCCGCGAGAAATCCGAAGAGCGTCACCACCATCTCGCTATGCGCGTGCGCCGCGACCTTGCGGTAATCCGGCAATTGGCAAACCTGCCAAAGCCGCTCGATCTCGACAGGAGAAGCGGCGCTTTCGCGCACGCTCTTGTCGCGCCCCGCGATTTCGAGCGCGATCACGTCGTCGGCCGCGGGCGCGCGCGAAAGGCCCGGCTCGGTGGGCATCGCGTTAAGGCTCGCTTGCAGCGCATCGAGTGAGGAAAAATCGAGGTCGGCATTGCGCCATTGAAACCATTCGAGCGCATCGAAGCGATGGTTCTCCAAAGCATCCACGAGATCGGGGTCGAAGGTCGGGCAGCGGCCCGTGGAGCCGAAAGTGCCGTCGCGAAGGTAGCGGCCCGCGCGACCGGCGACCTGGCCCATCTCGGCTGGCGTCAGCCGGCGATGGCGATGGCCATCGAATTTGCGGTCGGCCGCGAAGGCGACGTGATCCACGTCGAGGTTCAAGCCCATCCCGATCGCATCCGTCGCCACGATGTAGTCGACATCGCCGGCTTGAAACAATTCGACCTGGGCGTTGCGGGTGCGCGGCGACAAGGCGCCGAGCACGACCGCGGCCCCGCCTTTCTGGCGGCGAACGAGCTCGGCGATGGCGTAGACCTCCTCGACGGAGAAGGCGACGATGGCGGAACGCGGCGGCAACCTCGTGATCTTCTTCTCGCCGGCGAAGCTGAGCTTCGAGAGGCGCGGACGGGTGACGACATTGACCCCCGACAAGAGCTTCTCGACCAGCGGGCGCGCCACCGAAGAGCCGATGATCAGCGTCTCTTGCGTGCCTCTCGCGTTGAGCAGCCGGTCGGTGAAGACATGGCCGCGATCGAGATCGGCCGCGAGCTGAATCTCGTCGATAGCGACGAAAGGCGCCTCGATGTCGCGCGGCATCGCCTCGACCGTCGCGACCCAGTAGCGGGGATTTTCCGGCTTGATCTTCTCCTCGCCGGTGACGAGCGCGACGGCGTCCGGGCCCGCCTTCTCCACCACGCGGCCATAGACCTCGCGGGCGAGCAACCTCAGCGGCAGGCCGATGACGCCCGCGCCATGCGCTAGCATGCGCTCGATCGCAAGATGAGTCTTGCCCGTATTGGTGGGGCCGAGGACGGCGGTGACGCCCTTCGCCCGATCGGCGCGCGCGAAGCGCTTGAAGATCATCGTCATCGACGCGTTCCTGAGCGGGGGGCGTCGAGCTTGACCCGGCGCGACACGTCTGTCCCGTTTATCCTTTTGCCTTCGCGACGGCTTTTATCCGAAGCTTGGCGCCTTTTCGGGATCGTGCTTGGGCGAAATCATGGGCGAACGGCACGTCGAGCGGCCCTGAGGGCCAAATTCGGGTCCCGCCGTTGCCTTCGAGGGAGGAGCCCCTCGCGCTTCCTTTCATCGCGATGATCTCAGCATGGGGGTCGCCATACCGCAAGGGGGGAACATCGGCGGAACGGATCGCGCCCGAATCAGTGGTCGCGTGTTGAGTCATATTTTCGTGATCGAGTCGAAGTCGCTCGCGATGATTTCCTCGGGCGCTCCTGGCTATCGGCGAACACGGCTCCCCGCCTATTTCTCGGTCGGTGCCCCCGCCCAACGGGCGGATCGCTTCTCGGCGAAAGAGGCGAGCCCTTCGGCGGCCTCCTTCGATTGGCGTTTGGCGGCGTGGTGCTCGACGAGGCGATCGAACGCCTTCTGATCGATCTTCGCGCCCGCAAGCTCGAGCGCCAGCATCTTCGTCTCGCTGATGGCGGCGGGGCCATTTTCGAGGAAATGGCCGATCATTCGCGTGCCGGCGGCCTCGAGTTCGGAAAGCGCGACGACCTCGTGGACGAGGCCGATGCGCCGCGCCTCTTCGGCTCCGAAACGTTCGCCGGTCAGCGCATAGCGGCGCAATTGCCGAAGGCCGATCCCGTGCATGAGCTGGGAAAGAATGATGGCGGCGGTCAGACCCCATCTCACTTCCGAGATCGAGAACATGGCGTTGTCGGCGGCGATCACCACGTCACAGGCCGCGATGATGCCGGTGCCGCCGCCGAAGCAACCGCCTTGGACGAGAGCGAGCGTCGGCACTGGCGAAAGATTGAGCCGCCGCACCGCTTCGGCGGTGGCGCGCGAAGCGCTGAGATTCTCGTCGCGCGATGATTTGGCGACGGCGTCGATCCATTTGAGATCGGCGCCCGCCTGGAAATGCCGGCCGTTGCCCTTGATGACGATGAGGCGAAGACCGGCCCTGTCCTTGAGCGCATCGGTGGCGCGCAGCAATCCCTCGACGAGGCCGCCGTCATAGGCATTGTTGACCTCGGGCCGGTTGAGGACGACCTGCGCGACGCCGCGCTCGTCGATGTCCCACAAGACCGGACCCGTCGAATTCGACAAACTCATGCGCGGCTCCGAAATTTCTGCCTCGAGGATTTTGTTGCGGCGGGCCGCGCCATTCTTAAGTGAAACGAGGCTCTCGCCGCAAACGACAAAGGGCGGCACCAGGCCGCCCCTCATCACACGCAAAGCAAAATCGTTTGATCAGTCGCAAACGCGCTGGCGCACGAAGATCGGATTGCCGTAGGGGTCGTAATCGCGCACCCGAACGTAATGGCACGCATAAGCGACCGGGGGAGGCCCGGCGTAATAGGCCGGCGGCGGATACGGCTGGTAGGGGGCGAGCGTGCCGGGCCCTTGGTAGGGAGGCGCGGCGAGCGCCGAACCCACGCCGAGGCCGAGCAAGGTGCCCCCGACCACGCCGGCTGCCACGGCACCGCCGCAGTTCCAGCAATGCCATTGCGCCTGCGCCGGCGCTGTCGATGCGAGAGACGCGATGCCGAGCGCACCTGCCGCGACGAGAGTGGTTGCCAAATTTCTCATGGAGTTCCCTCAATTTCGACCAAAGGGCGCCTAGCGTGTCGATGAAACCAAGCGAGCAAGCCAAGTCTGCAAGGCAAGTCTGCAAGCCAAGTCTGCAAACACTAGATCACATGGCCAGGCGCCATGCGCCGTCTACCGCTTCAAGCCACCGAGCAATCGGCAACTCGAACCCGTGACGCAGATAATTACGCATTGGGGCTGAATAGCGGCTGAATAGCGCTTGCGTTCCGGTGCGGCGGAACAAGCCGCCCGGCCGCCCGTCGAGCCTTCAGCCCTGCGCCGCCTTCTTCGCGATCTCGCGCTTCAAGGCGCGGGCATTGGGCGAAAGCTGCGCTTCCGAGGCCTTGGCGAGGAAAGCATCGAGGCCGCCGCGGTGCTCGACCGAGCGCAGCGCATTGGCGCTTACGCGAAACCGCACGGAACGTTCGAGCACTTCCGATTGCAGGGTCACGGCGCAGAGATTCGGCCGGAAGACGCGTTTCGTCTTCCGGTTGGAGTGGCTTACGAGATGGCCGCCGAGGACGGCCTTTCCGGTCAGCTCGCATCGGCGAGACATGGCGGTTCCTTTCTTCGGACAAAATCGAGAGGCATCGCCCTTGAAAGGCGGGTCGCCGCGACGAATCGCTGCGACGAACCGATGCCTCACCGTAATTTGTGAATGACGTCTTCAGGCGGGGTGTATAGGTGAGAGATGAAAGGCACGTCAAGATTCGCCATGCGGGGACGCTTCATCGGCGCTTTCACCGCCGCGGTGATGTTCGCCGGCGCCCATGGCGAAGCTCGGGCCGAAGAGCTGAGCACGGCCTATACGATAGCGCTTTCGGGCCTGTCCGTCGGCGATGCCTCGCTGACGCTCGCGAGCACGCCCGCGAATTACCGCGCCCGGCTCGCCATGCGGCTTTCCGGCATCGCCGGCCTGCTCACGGGCGCGCGCGGCGCGGCCGAAGCGGCGGGCTCGATCATCGGTGCGCGGCCGACCCCGGTCTCCTATGCCATCACCACCACGAACGGCCACGCGGTGCGCACCGTGCGCATGGCGCTGCAAGCCGGGACGGTGGCCGGGCTCGAGGTCAAGCCGCCGGTCGATGTGTTCGATGATCGCGTGCCGGTCACCGAAGCCAACAAGATCGATGTGCTCGATCCGATCAGCGCGCTCGTGATGCCGACGCCGCGTCCCGAAAAGCCCCTCGACCCTTCGGGCTGCGACCGCAAGCTTGCCGTATTCGACGGGGTGGCGCGTTTCGACGTGACCTTGAGCTATGCGCGCATGGGCAACGCCTCTTTCACCGGCTACTCCGGCCCGGCCCTCGTCTGCTCGGCGCGCTACACGCCGATCGCCGGCCACCGCACCTCGCTGCGCGCGACGAGCTACATGGCCGATAACCGCGAAATGGAAGTGATGCTGGCGCCGGTCGCGGGCACGCAGCTTCTCGTGCCGGTGAAGGTCTCGGTGCGGACGTTGTTCGGCATGCTTGAAATCGAAGCGGTGAGCGCGCGGCCTCGCGCCGAGAAAGTGCAAGCACGAACGTTGGGCGCCGAGGCGGGAACGGGGAAATGAAATCAGCCGGCGGCCTCTTGCCGGTCGGGCCAAGGCGGGTCATCGTCGGCGCCGCGCTCGCACTCGGGATCGCCCTCACCAGCGCCGGCGCGACCTCGCCTTCGATCGTCGTGACCTATGACGTGGAATACGACGGGCTCCTCTCCTTCGACGTCGGCCGGGCCACGGTTCAGTACAGCTCGACGGGCGCCGGCTACCAGCTCGCCCTTTCGTTCCGGCCTAGCCCCTCGGCGCACTCTTTCGCGGTGGGCCCTGCCCTCGCGCGCACCTCCGGCGCCATATCGCCGCGGGGGCTTTCTCCAGCGTCGGCGATGCTCGATTACTCCGTTCGCTCGCTCTCCGAAACGCGTAATTTTACCTTCGCAGGCGACAAGTTGCAGAGCGTTCACATCGTCAAGAAAAAGTCCGGCGGATTGTTCAAGGACAGCACGGCCATCGGCTACGATCCGCGCTCGCTGCCGGCCTTCGCGCCGCTCTCCGAAGCCGAGCAGAAAGGGCTGCTCGACCCGTTGAGCGCCATGTTCCTGCCGGTTTCGGGCACAAACGGGCTCGACCGGGCGAATTGCGAGAGGAAGCTTCGAATCTACGATGGTCGGCGGCGTTTCGATCTCGTGATGAGCTATCGCGGCCTCGAGAAGACTGGCCTCGCCGGCGAGGCACTGATTTGCACGGCCAGCTATGTGCCGATCGCGGGCCATAGTGTCGAAGGCGATGATTTCACCACGAAAATGAGCGATTATCGGATAGCGGTCGCTCTCGTGCAGGCGCCGGGCTCGAATTTCCTCGTTCCGGCGCGCATCACCTTGACGGATGGCAGCGGGGCCTCGGTGGCCGAGGCAAAGGCGATCGCGCTTTCGGGCCGCTGAAGGACCGCGCACGGCAGGAAGCTCCGGCGGGCAAAAACGGACCCTCGCAAAACGGGCGGTGGCGGCATCATCCATGATCGAGGTTGCGGGGTTGGTGGCACGGCGTTTCGTAACGGCACGATGGCGCACCGTGAAAGCGCACCGAGCCTGAAAACGTTGCCGCATCCCTCGTTGATCACCGCCGCCGGCTTGGAGAATCTCGATCCGAGAGGGATTTGCCGAGCTGCCGCGAAGGCCCGAGATTTCGAGAATCGGCGAAGGCCACCGAGCAAGGTCGCAGCCGGATTACCCTGCCAGAACAATCGCCCCTCCTCCGTTCTTACGACGAATCGCCGATTCGTTTGGGCTGTGTTCTCGTCCGGTGCTGGTCGTTACTCGATCGAGGATTGTCGGAAGGCCGGGCCTTGGGTTTCCGTTAACCATCCCTCACGAAGGCAAAATTTTGCGGGCTTGCGGGCTTGTCATTTGTCGCGCGATCAAGCGCGAATCGAAAATGGCGATTCGTCGCGGCTTTGTTCACCCGACACCCCGAATGTGAATTCCTTGGGCCACGCGGCGAAGCGGCCGATTAAGGATCTATTCGCAATCGTCGGGGCGCGGCGGCCATTTTCGACGCGCGTGCGACGGATCTCGATACGAAAAAAACGGCCGGGGAGGACCCCCGGCCGTGATATCCCTCTGTTCGCCGAGCGCGTCGCTACTCGCCTTTGTAGGTGAAAATATCGCGGTCCTTCGTTTCGGGGAGGAAGACCAAGCCGACGACGAAGCAAATAAGCGCGATGACGATGGGGTACCAGAGGCCGAAATAAATATCGCCCGATTGTGCCACCATGGCGGCGGCGAGGAACGGCAGAAAGCCACCGAACCAGCCGTTGCCGATATGATACGGCAGCGACATGCCCGTATAGCGTATGCGCGTCGGGAAAAGCTCGACGAGCTGGGCCGCGATCGGCCCATAGACCATGCCCACATAGACCATCAAGATGATGAGGAGGAGGACCACCATGGGCCGGTTGATCTCATTGGGATTGGCGCTTGCCGGATAGCCGACGGCGCGGATGTCCTTGACCACGCCGTCCGCGAACGCCTTGTTTTTCGCGGCGAACTCGTCGGCGGCCATGCCGACGCCGTTGAAGGAGGAGAATTCCTTGTCGCCGATCTTGATCTTGGCGATCGAGCCGGCGGGCGCGGCCTCGTTCTTGTAGGCGACTGAGTTCGCCGCCAGCACCGTCTTGGCGAGATCGCAGGAAGTGCGGAAGGTGGCCGTGCCGACCGGGTTGAACTGGAACGAGCATTCGGCCGGATCGGCGATGACGGTGACGGGCGCGCTCGCGATGGCCGCTTCGAGCGCCGGATTGGCGAAATGCGTGATGGCCTTGAAGATCGGAAAATAGGTCAAGGCGGCAAGCAGGCAGCCGGCGAGTATGATCGGCTTGCGGCCGATTCTGTCAGACAGCCTGCCGAAGATGATGAAGAAGACCGCACCGATCACAAGAGCGATGCCGGCCATGACATTGGCATCGACGAGACCCACCTTCAGCGTATTGCCGAGGAAGAACAGGGTGTAGAATTGGTTACAGTACCACACGACGGCTTCGCCCATCGTCGCTCCCAGCAAGGCGAGGAGCGCGACTTTCGCGTTGCTCCACCTGCCGAACGCTTCCGCGAGCGGCGCGGTCGAGTGGGTGCCCTCTTCCTTCATTTTCTTGAAGGCGGGTGATTCCTGCAATTGCAGGCGTATCCACACCGAGATGCCCACCAGCACCGCCGAGACGATGAAGGGTATGCGCCACCCCCAGCTGGCGAAAAGCGCATCGCCCATCCACAGTCGAGTGATGAGAATGACCGCGATCGAGAGCGCAAGGCCAAGCGTCGCGGTCGTCTGGATCCAGGACGTGTAGCTGCCGCGTTGCCCTTGGGGGGAATGCTCGGCGACATAGGTCGCCGCCCCGCCGTATTCGCCGCCGAGCGCCAAACCCTGGAGCATGCGCAAGCCCACCAGGATGACGGGGGCGAGCACGCCGATGCTGTCATAGCCCGGCAGGACGCCGACCAGGAAGGTCGACAATCCCATGATCACGATGGTGATCAGGAAGGTGTATTTGCGCCCCACGAGATCGCCGATCGGACCGAAAACGAGGGCGCCGAGCGGGCGGACGAGGAAGCCGGCCGCGAAGGCGAGCAACGCCGCCAAGGTCTTGCCCGTCACGCTCAAGGGGCTGAAGAACTGCGCGCCGATGAACGCGGCAAGCGTGCCGTAAAGATAGAAATCGTACCATTCGAACACGGTGCCCAGCGAGGAGGCGAAGATCACCTTCCTTTCCGCGGGGGTCATCGGGCGGATTTGCATGTCCGAGCCCGGTGTCATGGCGGTGACGCTCATGAAGCTGTCCCTCCCTAATGCAAAATTGCGCGAATCGCGGCCCTTTTCGGACAATTTGGCGAAAATAGGCGCTCGCTGCCTATCGAGTCCATCAGCGTCGCCTTATCACTTCGTCGAAGAAACAAAGCTTGGGCCCTTTCGCAACTCCCACGCGCCGTAGTCCGGCGCCGCTCGATCCGGAGGTCACGAATGTGATAGAGGTCCCGGGCGCGGGCGGCCCGCCCGCGAGCGTCTCGGATCGAAGCTGAAAATGTCGCTTCTCGTGAAAATCTGCGGGCTCTCGACGCAAAGCTCGCTCGAAGCCGCGATCGAGGCCGGTGCCGACATGGTCGGCTTCGTCTTCTTCGCCAAGAGCCCGCGCCATATTTCGCTTCGCGAAGCTTCCGCGCTCGGGCAGCTTGTGCGCGGACGCGCCGCGATCGTAGCGCTCACCGTCGACGCGCACGAGAAGGCGATTGCCGGCATCATCGATGCGCTGAGGCCCGATCTCTTGCAGCTGCACGGCAACGAAGCGCCCGAGCGGATTGAATATTTGCGCGCCAAGTTCAACCGTCCCCTGATGAAGGCGGTCGGGATCGCGCGGCGCGACGACCTCGAGGCGGCGCAAGCCTATTCCATGGCAGACCGCCTCCTCATCGACGCCAAGGCGCCGGCCGAAGCCACGCTGCCCGGCGGTAACGGCGTTGCCTTCGACTGGCGTTTGCTCGATGGCTTCGTCTCGCCCGCGCCTCTCATGCTGTCGGGCGGGCTCGATGCCGGCAACGTCGGCGAGGCGATCCGGGTGGCGCGACCGGCCGGCGTCGATGTCTCTTCTGGCGTCGAGCGCGCGCCCGGCCTAAAGGACGAGGGGATGATCGCGGCCTTCGTTCGCGCCGCGCGCGCGGCCGCCATTTGAGGTAAGCAGGAGAGACGCCTTGTCCGTCGCGACGAAGCCGAACTCATTCCGCTCAGGTCCTGACGAGAGCGGCCGCTTTGGCCTGTTCGGCGGCCGTTTCGTGGCCGAGACCTTGATGCCCCTCGTGCTCGATCTCGAGCGCGCCTATGCGCAAGCCAAGGCGGACCCGGCTTTTCGCGCCGAGATGGACAGCTTCCTCAAGCACTATGTCGGACGCCCGAGCCCGCTTTACTTCGCCGAGCGCCTCACCGCCCATCTCGGCGGAGCGAAAATCTACTTGAAGCGCGAAGAGCTGAACCACACCGGCTCGCACAAGGTGAACAATGTGCTCGGTCAGATCCTGCTCGCGCGCCGCATGCGTAAGACGCGCATCATCGCCGAGACGGGAGCCGGCCAGCACGGCGTCGCCACGGCGACCTTATGTGCGCGCTTCGGCCTCGAATGCGTCGTCTACATGGGCGCGGTCGATGTCGAGCGCCAAAAGCCCAATGTGATCCGCATGAACATGCTCGGCGCCGAGGTCGTGCCCGTGCAATCGGGCTCGCGCACCTTGAAGGACGCGCTCAACGAGGCCTTGCGCGATTGGGTGACCAATGTGGCCGACACGTTCTATTGCATCGGCACGGTCGCTGGTCCTCATCCCTATCCGATGATGGTGCGCGATTTCCAAAGCGTGATCGGCGAGGAGGTGCGCGAGCAGATGCGGGAGACGGAAGGGCGGTTGCCGGATTCGCTCATCGCCTGCATCGGCGGCGGCTCGAACGCCATGGGCCTCTTCCACCCCTTCCTCGACGAGCCGGAGGTTGCGATCTACGGCGTAGAGGCCGCCGGACACGGCATCTCGACCGGGCTGCATGCGGCCTCCCTCGCTGGCGGGCGTCCGGGCGTCCTGCATGGCAACCGCACCTATCTTTTGATGGATGCGGATGGCCAGATCACCGAAGCGCATTCGATCTCGGCGGGGCTCGACTATCCAGGCATCGGGCCCGAGCACGCCTGGCTGCACGAGGCCGGACGCGTCACTTACCTCTCGGCGACCGACGAGGAGGCGCTCGACGCGTTCCAGCTTCTGTCGAGGCTCGAGGGCATCATTCCGGCGCTCGAGCCGTCCCATGCCTTGGCGCGCGTCATCGAGCTCGCGCCGAAACTGCCGCGCGACCATCTTATGGTCGTCAACCTTTCGGGCCGCGGCGACAAGGACGTGCCGCAGGTCGCCGAAATACTCGAGAAACGCCGGTCATGACGGCCCGCCTCTCGGCTCGCTTCGATCAATGCCGCGCGCTCGAGCGTGCCGCGCTCGTGACCTTCGTGACCGCCGGCGATCCCGATCACGCGACCTCGCTCGAGATCGTCAAAGCCTTGCCCAGAGCGGGTGCCGACATCATCGAGCTCGGCATGCCCTTCACCGACCCGATGGCAGACGGCCCCGCCATCCAGGCCTCGGGGTTGCGCGCCCTCAGGGCGGGAGAGACGCTCGTCAAGACGCTTTCGCTGGTGCGCAGCTTTCGCGAGCACGACACTGCGACGCCGCTCATCCTGATGGGATATTACAACCCGATCTACATCCACGGGGTGGCGCGTTTTCTCGAGGACGCCAAGGCGGCGGGAGTCGATGGGCTCATCGTCGTCGATCTGCCGCCGGAAGAGGATGATGAGCTCTGCCTGCCGGCGCTGAAGTCGGGCCTTGCCTTCATCCGTCTCGCTACGCCGACGACGGACGACAAGCGGCTCCCCAAGGTGCTCGGCAACACCGCGGGCTTTGTCTACTACGTGTCGATCACCGGCATCACCGGAGCGGCGACACCCGACTTCGGCGCCGTCGCGGCGGCGGTATCGCGCATCAAGCGCCACACCCCGCTTCCGGTCGCTGTCGGCTTCGGTGTCAAGACGCCCGAGCACGCCGCGGCGATCGCGGAAGCCGCGGATGCCGTCGTGATCGGCTCCTCGCTCGTCGAGGCGGTGCGCACCTCGCTCGATGCAAAAGGTCGCGCCACGCCGGGGACAGTCGACGCGGTCGTGGCTCTCGTGCGCTCCTTGGCGAAAGGCGTGGCGAGCGTGCGCAAGGCGGCTTGAACAGGCCGCGCCCAACCTGCAGCGCCGAGTGGCTCGAGATTGGCGACGCTGGAGGGTCTTTTCCGGAACGTGCTATAGCGCCATCTTCAATCCTCCTCGCCAGCTGGCGGGGGACACACGATGGATAGGCCGATGAACTGGATCACCACGGTGGTGCGCCCGAAGATCCGCAGCCTTCTGCGGCGGGAAACCTCCGAAAATCTGTGGATCAAATGCCCGGAGACGGGCCAGTTGGTCTTTCACAAGGATGTCGAAGCCAATCTCTGGGTGATTCCCGGCTCGAACCATCACATGCGCATCACGGCCGCGCAGCGCTTGTCGATCACGCTTGATCCAGGCTCGCAAGAAGATGTGCCCTTGCCGGAGGTGCCGTTGGATCCACTTCGCTTCCGAGACTCCAAACGCTACTCGGACCGCCTGAAGGAGGCGAAGGCGAAGACCGGCCTTCAGGATGCGATCAAGGTCGTGCGAGGCGCGCTCGAAGGCATGCCGGTAACCGTGGCCGTTCAGGATTTCCACTTCATGGGCGGCTCGCTCGGCATGGCGGCCGGTGAGGCGATCATCACCGCGGTCGATGCCGCGATCTCGCGGCGCACCCCGCTCATCCTGTTCGCGAGCGCGGGTGGGGCGCGCATGCATGAAGGCATCTTGTCGCTCATGCAATTGCCGCGCACCACCGTCGCCGTTCGCAAGCTGCGCGAGGCGAGGTTGCCGTATGTCGTGGTGCTGACGGACCCGACGACCGGCGGCGTCACCGCCTCCTATGCGATGCTGGGCGATGTGCATATCGCCGAGCCCGGCGCTCTCATCGGCTTCGCCGGACCCCGAGTCATCGAGCAGACCATTCGGGAGAAGCTGCCGGAAGGCTTTCAAAAAGCCGAGTATCTCAAGCAGCACGGCATGGTCGACATGGTCGTCCCGCGCGCCGAGATGCGCGCGACGCTCGGCCGAATTTGCCGCCTCTTGATGCATGCGCCGAAGCTCGCGACCATGCCCGCGGCGGAAGAGCAAGCGCTCGCGAACGTTGCCGAATAAGGCTTTCGCGCATTCATTCTTCGCGGTTGCGATCCCATCGCGACGCATGGCTCGCCCGACTTGCGAAGCCGCGCCAGGACGCTATTCCAATTGAATTCGCGAAAGCGAGACGAAACCGGCCAGGCCGCCATGAAACCATCATCGGATGTCGTGCTGCAGCGTCTCCTCGATCTGCATGCGCGCAAGTTGGATTTGTCGCTCGGAAGGCTCGAGCGGCTGCTGGCCGCGCTCGGCGATCCGCATCTGCGCTTGCCGCCCGTCATCCATGTCGGGGGGACGAACGGCAAGGGCTCGACGGTCGCCTTCCTGCGGGCGACGCTCGAGGCGGCCGGCTTGTCGGTGCATGTGCACACCTCTCCCCATCTTGTGCGCTTTCACGAACGAATTCGCCTCGCCCGCAAAGGCGCGCCCGGCGAGCTCGTGGGAGAAGACGAGCTCATCGAAGCGCTCGAACGTTGCGAGCGGATCAACGCGGGCGGCGAGATCAGTTTCTTCGAGATCACCATGGCCGCGACCTTTCTGCTCTTCGCACGCCATCCTGCGGACGCGACCTTGCTCGAGGTCGGGGTCGGCGGACGCGGTGATGCCACCAATGTCGTGCGTACGCCCGCCGCGACCGTGATCACCTCGATCGGCCTCGACCACCAGGAGTGGCTGGGATCGACACTCGAGGAGATCGCGCGCGAGAAGGCCGGCATCTTCAAGCGCGGCGCGCCCGCCATCATCGCGCCCCAAGACTATCCGGAAGCCGAATTGGTGCTGCGGCGCGAGGCGGAAAGAAGCGCCGCGAAGCTCGTCCTCGGCGGTGAGGATTTCCACATCCGCGAGGAAAACGGCCGCCTCGTCTTCGAGGATGAGGCGGGCCTTCTCGATTTGCCGCTGCCGCGCCTGCCCGGCCGCCACCAGCACATCAACGCGGCGACCGCCATCGCGACCTTGCGCACCGCGAAGCTCGTGCCCCTCACAGCCAGCCATTTCGAGCGCGGCCTTCTCTCGGCCGAATGGCCGGCGAGGCTTCAGCGCCTGACGCGAGGCAAGCTCGTCGCCCTGATCCCGCAGGGCGCCGAGCTTTGGCTCGATGGCGGCCACAATCCGGACGGCGGGCGCGTGCTCGCCGCCGCCATGGGCGATCTCGAGCAGCATTCCCCCCGCCCCCTGGTGATGATTGCGGCCATGCTGTCGACCAAGGACACGCTTGGCTTCCTGCGCCCGTTTCACGGGCTGGTAGCCGAGCTTCTCGCGGTGCCGATGGCGGCGAGCGCCGCCGGCCGGCCGCCCCAGGAAGTCGTCGAATTCGCGCGCGAGACGGGGCTTAAGGCCGAGGCGGCGGCGAGCATCGAGGCGGCGCTCGAAAAGATTGCTGCTCGCGTCTGGGATGTGCCCCCCCGCATCCTGCTCGCGGGCTCGCTTTATTTTTCCGGAGAGGTGCTCTTGGCGAACGGCACGCCGCCGCAGTGAGCGGCGCCACACGCATGGGGGCCGGCGCCCATTGCGACATCGTCCGACGCTTTCGGCAAGAAAAAGCCGGCGGGCTCGGGACCCGCCGGCTTTCTTCACGGCTAGAAGATGGCTTACCAGAACTTGTAGTTCACGCCGGCGCGAACGATGTTGCCCGTGTTGTCCTTGTTGCTGGCGGAGACGAGGAACGGCAGCGAGGTCGTGTTGCTGTGACCCAGGTTGTAGTAAAGGTATTCGGCCTTCACGGTCCAGTTCTGCCACACGGCGTATTCGATGCCGCCACCGAGCGTCCAACCGACGCGAGTCTTCGAGCCCGTGGTGGTGAAGGGGGTGGTGACGGTGGTGGCCGCGACCGTGCCCGTGAACGGATTCACCGCTCCGGCAGTGGTGGTGGCGACGCCTGTGGCGTTACGGTTTCCACCGACATCGCCGTAAGCAAGACCGCCCGTGCCGTAGAAGAGCACGCGGTCGAAGCCATAACCGACGCGCCCACGGACCGTGCCGAGATAATTGCCATTGCTCGACCCCGTAGTCTGGAAGGTCGTGCCCGGGGTGTTCACGAAGGTGAAGGGAACCTGATTGTTCCTGTTGCCGAGATCAGCGAACTGGATATCGGCCTCGCCACCGACGACGACGCCTTGCCCCGCGCCAAACTGGTAGTTGTAGCCCAGCTGGCCGCCGCCGATGAAGCCGGCGCGGTTGTTGTTGCTCGTCGCGAATCCGGTGACCGGAATCGCGCCCGCCGGCAGCGAGTTGCCGTTGTTCTCCCACACCCCGCCCGCGTTCAAACCCACGTAGAAGCCTGTCCAGGTGAAGGCGGGAATATAGGCCGGAGCGATCGGCGGGCCCTTGCGGCTCGGCAAATCCGCGGCCGAAGCCGCGATGCCGGACATTGCCAAGGCCGTCGTCGCCAAAAGAAACTTCTTCATGCTAGCTCTCCTCATCAGAAGCTCCGGCCGCCTTGAACGCACGGTCGGAGGATTGGTTCGGCCTAACGGCGCTAATTCCAACCGTCCCGAATTCTAAGATGCTTCTAGCTCAATCCTAATTCGATGGCTGTGCTTGCGCTGCAACAAGCGAATTTGGGATTGTGACAAGATTGTGTTGCGCACAGGGCATGAGTTGGTCGATGAGGCATGCAAATTAAGCGACCGTTAACCCTCTGAGCGCTAGCCAAACGCTAATTTATCGGAAAATGTGATGCTAAATATTTGATCTAAATTCTAATTATCCAGAATTACGAAGCTCGGCCGCCTCGGACCTCGCCGTCGGAAAGGCGGCCGGACGCCGCTTAACCTTACGCTAACCACCAGGGCTGGCCACGCGGCCCTAGGCATCGGCTCGTCCGCCCCTTTTTGAGGAGGGCGACCGCGCGCGAGCCCGCCTGGATCAGCCGGGCGGCTGCTTGCCCACACGGTGTGAACATGCCAATTGCGCTTCGCTTAACGCGTGATCTCGCCCGCGCTCCCTCGAGCGAGGTTCCGCCGCAAGACAAGGAGATCCCTGAAATCGTCTCGACGCATCCTTCAAGCAAGTCGCGGGTCATGCTCCCTCTTTCGGTGTTCATCATCACCTACAACGAGGCCGATCGGCTGCCGCTCGTCCTCGAGGCGCTGGGCGGTCTCGCCGATGATGTGGTGGTGGTCGATTCAGGCTCCGATGACGGCACGCAGGACGTGGCTCGCGAGTTTGGCGCGCGCCTCATCGAGCACCCCTTTCCGGGTTATGGCCCGCAAAAGCGATTTGCCGAGGGGGAGTGCCGCCATCCCTGGCTCCTCAATCTTGACGCGGACGAGGTGCTGTCGCCGCCGCTTCGGGCCGAGATCGCCGCGCTCTTCGCCGACGGAGAGCCGCAAGCCGACGCTTATGAGATCGCCATCCACGAGGTTTTCCCCGGGGAGGACGAGCCGCATCCTCTCGGCTACGCCCTCACCCCCGTGCGGCTCTATCGTCGCGACAAGGGAAGCTACAACCCCTCCCCCGTGCATGACCGGGTCGATCTCGTCCCGGGCGCCAGGGTGGCGCGGCTCAAGGGACGCATACGCCACATCTCGGTGCGTTCGCTCGGCCATCAGCTCGAGAAGCTCAACAGCTATACGGATGCGCAGGTGCGTGATCTCGAGGCGCGCGGCGTCAAGGTGACGACGCTTCGCGTCTTCCTTGAATTCCCCGGAGCCTTCCTCAAGGCCTACTTCGGCCGCCGTCACTGCCTTCGCGGCATCTACGGCTTTATGACGGCCATGAACTTCGCCTTCTATCGCTATTTGCGCGTCGCCAAGGCCTTGGAGCGCCGACGCTTGCGGGGCAAGGGAATCGAGCCGAAATGACGGGCGTCTCCTCAAGGCCAGCGGGGTCGGCACTCGTCACGGGCGGCGCGCGGCGCATCGGCCAGGCGATCGTCGAGGCGCTCGCCAAAAAAGGCTTCGGTGTCGCCATCCACTGCCACGGCTCGGAGCATCAGGCGCAAGCCCTCGCGGAGCGCCTCTCGCGCAAGGGCGCGAAGGCGCATGTGATCAAGGCGGACCTTGCGGACAGGCGCGAAGTCGAAGGCCTCATCGGCACGGCCGAACGCGCGGTCGGCAAGCTTCGCCTCCTGGTCAACAATGCGGCGCTCTTCGAGGAGGATGATGTCCGGACCCTCGACGCGGAACGCTTCGACCGGCAGCTTGCCGTCAACCTGCGCGCCCCGCTCATTCTTTCGCGAGACTTCGCCGATCGGGCGCTTGCATCCCTGCGCCCAGCGATCGTCAACATTCTCGATCAGCGCGTGCTGAAACCCGACCCTCGCTGCTTTTCCTATGCGCTCACCAAATCGGCTTTATGGTCCGCGACACGCATGATGGCGCAAGCCTTCGCGCCCACGGTCCGCGTGAACGCGGTCGCGCCTGGCCCGACTTTCCCCAATGCGCGCGAGGGGGACGAGGGCGTCTTGCGCGAGGCGGCGGCGACATTGCTCGGCGAGCGTGTGCGCCCGGAGGCGATCGCGGCCGCGGTGCTCTATCTCAGCGAGGCGGAGCATGTGACCGGCCAAATGATCGCGGTCGATTCGGGCCAGCATCTCGGCTGGAAGACGCCGGACGTCATGGCCACGATACGTGAACACGATCCGTTACAGAAATAACGATCCTCGGAGAAAAAGATGACGATGCACAATGTTCAGGCGGGAGGTGCCTCGATCCCGAGCCTCGGCTTCGGCACTTGGGCCGCGAGGGGAGATGAGTGCGCGCAGGCCGTCACGTGGGCTTTGGAGAGCGGCTATCGGCATGTCGACACGGCCGCCGTCTACGCCAATGAGGAAGCCGTGGGTGAAGGCATCAGGGCTTCGCGCGTGCCGCGCGGCGAGATCTTCCTGACCACCAAGGTCGGCCCCGACGATATCGACGAGGGCAAGCTCGAGCGCTCGGCCGAGGCGAGCCTGAAGCGCCTCGGCTTCGATCATGTCGATCTTCTGCTCATCCATTGGCCGAGCCCCAAAATCCCGCTGAAGCGATCGATGGCGGCGCTCGCCAAGGCAAAGCGCCGGGGCCTTACCCGTCATATCGGCGTCTCGAATTTCACGCCGAGGCTGATCGCGGAAGCGGTGGCGCTTTCGCAAGAACCGGTGGCCACCAATCAATGCGAATACCATCCAAGGCTCGATCAATCCCGGCTGATCGCCGCTTGCCGTCAGCAAGGGGTGTCCTTCACCTCCTATTGTCCCCTGGGACGCGCCGGCGACATTCTTGCCGACCCGAAGGTCACGGCGATCGCCGAGCGGCACGGCAAGACGCCGGCCCAGGTGCTCCTGCGCTGGCAGGTGCAGCAACCAGGCGTCATCGCCATTCCGAAATCGGCCAACCGGCAGCGCATCGCCGAGAATATCGCGATCTTCGATTTTGCCCTCGACGAAGTGGAGATGGGTGCGCTCTTCGGCCTCGCCAGCCCGCAAGGCCGCATCGTCTCCCCGGCCTGGGCTCCCGATTGGCAACGGTGAGGCGCCAGGCCGCGCCGATTTTCGCTCGCGACGCACGGCGCAATCGCGACTTGCGAAGCTTGGCGGATGGCGAGCCGCCCGATTGGGTCGACTCTTGCCTATTCGTCGATATAACGCGCTTGAGCCGTCCCATGAGCCGCTGAGACGAGACGATCCATGAGTTCCTTTGGCTACCGCGACGGCGTGCTGCACGCCGAGAAGGTCGACCTGCGCGATGTCGCCTCGCAGGTCGGCACGCCGGTCTATCTTTACGCGAGCGCCGGTCTCGAGGAGCAATATCTCGCCTTCGCGCGCGTTTTTGCCGATGTGCCTTCGCTCGTCTGCTACGCCATGAAGGCCAATTCCAATCAGGCCGTGCTCGCCACGCTCGCCCGTCTCGGCGCCGGCATGGACGTCGTCTCCGAAGGGGAACTGCGCCGCGCCCGCGCGGTCGACGTGCCACCCGAAAAGATCGTGTTCTCGGGGGTCGGCAAGACGCAAGGCGAGATCGCTTATGCCCTTGATCAGGACATCTTGTGCTTCAACGTCGAATCGGAGCCCGAGCTCGAGCAGTTGTCGGCTCTTGCCAGCGCTCGCGGGCGCACGGCGCGCATCTCGATCCGCGTCAATCCCGATATCGACGCCAACACGCACGCCAAGATCTCGACCGGCACCTACGCCAATAAATTCGGCATCCCGATCGTCGAGGCGCCGCGCGTCTACGCCAGGGCCGCGACGTTGCCCGGACTTTCCATCACCGGCGTCGACATGCATATCGGCAGCCAGATCATCGACCTTGCGCCTTTCGATGCGGCGGCCGAGCGCCTTGCCTCGCTAGCGGTTCACCTCATCCAGCATGGCCACCGCCTCGAGCATCTCGACTTCGGCGGCGGCCTCGGCGTGGTCTATGACCCGCACAGCAATCTGCGGCCGCCCGAGCCCAATGCCTATGCGCGGACGATCCTTCGACACGCGGGCAAGCTCGGCCTCAAGCTCATCTTCGAGCATGGGAGACTGATCGCCGCCAATGCAGGCGTGCTGCTGACGCGGGTGCTTCACGTCAAGCAAGGCGCGGGCAAGAGCTTCGTGATCGTCGACGCGGCGATGAACGATCTCATCCGCCCGACGCTTTATGAGGCCTATCATGACGTGGTGAACGTCATCGAGCCCGCGCCTGACGCGGCGCGCCAAACCGTCGATGTCGTCGGGCCGGTCTGCGAGAGCGGCGATTATCTGGCGCAAAAAAGGACGATGCCGTTGCCGCGTCCGGGCGATCTCCTCGCCGTGATGTCGGCAGGTGCTTATGGCGCCGTGCAAGCATCGACGTATAATTCGCGACTTCTGGTTCCCGAAGTGCTCGTGAAGGGCGAGCGTTTCGCCGTGGTGCGGCCCCGCCCGAGCTATGATCATCTCATCGGGCTCGACCGGCTGCCGGAGTGGCTTTCGTGAGCGCGCCGCCGTGAGAAGGGCACGCTGGTGAGGCTGCTCGAACTTGCGTTCGAGGCAACCTTCTCAGCGCGGCTTGAACATCGGGTGCACCACCTTGTCACCCGCCTTGATGCCGAGTTCGTCGCAGACCCCGCCGTTGAGCTCGAGCACGCCGAGCACCGGTTCGCCTGCGGCGATCACGCGCCTCGATAAAGGTTCGGTGTTGGTCTCGATGCGCGCCACCGTGCCGTCCGCGCGGATGAAGAGCATGTCGAGCGGAATATAGGTGTTCTCCATCCACATCGTGGCCGGCTCGGGATTGCTGAAATCGAAGAGCATGCCGCGGTTCTTCGGCATGTAGCGGCGAAACATCAGGCCCTTCTCGCGCTCAGCGGGGTTGCGGGCGAGTTCAACCTCGAAGACATGAGGCCCATTGGCCGAGACGATCTCGAGGCGTTGCGGCGGCTCGGCGGCGCGCGCCGGCGATGTCGTCGCATCGAACCCGGGCAAAGCGAAGGCGAGCCACAGGGCGATGAAGGCAAAAACGCTGCCTAAAGGCCCGCATCGACGCTCGTGCGCGGCACGCTCTCGGCCCTCGGCACGCCTCATCACCTCGCCCGAGGCGAGGCGCCAGATCGAGATGAGGCTCATTCGGGAATCTCCGGTGAAACGTCACGCGCCGGCGCATGACCGGACGGTCGGCATCTGATTTGCCGCGAAGGTTAGGCGAAAAGATAAAAGGAGGAAATGCGGGGCGGCGCCGGCCTTCTCGGCCCCTCCCGCCTAATGGGATGCGGCGACCGCGCCATGCTCGGGCAGGCGCACCTCCGTTGCCATCAACCCCTTCGGGCCTGGCCCGTAGCGCACGAGCACTTGCTGGCCGGGCCGCAATTCGGCAAGGCCGAAGCGCCGCAAGGTCTCCATATGCACGAAGATATCGGGCGCGCCCTCGCCCTTGCTCACGAACCCGAAGCCCCGCACCCGGTTGAACCATTTGACGGTCACCCCTTCGAGGGCGCTCGACGCAATCACCTGGCTGTGGGTGCGGGCGGGCGGAAGCTCCGAGGGGTGAGGCAGCTTCGGCGGCTCGACCTTGAGCACACGCAAGGCTTGCAAGCCGCGTTGCCCGCGGACCGCCTCGAGCACGACGCGCGATCCCTCGATCGTGATCGGGAAACCGTCACGCCTGAGGCAGGTCACATGCAAGAGCACATCGGGAAGATCGTGATCGGGCTTGACGAAGCCATAGCCCTTCACGGCGTCAAACCATTTGACCACGCCTTCGATGTGAATGGGTTGGACGGTAACGAAGCCCGCTTCATCGGCGCCTTCGAGCCGCGCTCTTCCGTTGTCCTGCAAAGCCTCGCCCACATTGCCCTCCCGCGTCGTCTTGTCGCCGAAAGAGCCGCTGCTCGAAGCATTCGATCTCGGGCGATACTCCGGGACGTCGCTGCTCATCGGACTACCAGGTCAGACGGGCCCAATACTGATTCGCACTATAATCTACCATTGCCGCCGCCGAAACAAAGCCCCAATTTGGGGTTTCGAACAAGGAATAACCCTCCTCGGCCTCAATTGACGCGCCGCGCGAGATGCGAGGCGAGGCGGGCGAGGACCGGGCCTGCCTCGACATCGAAGCGCTCATGCGCCTCGTGATCAAGCCCCGTCTCGCCGCGATTGAGAATGAGGAAGACGGCTCCGTTGTCGCGCGCGACGAGCGGCAAGCCCGCCGCCGGGTAGACGAGGAGCGACGAGCCGATGGCGAGAACAAGATCGGCGTTCCCGGCCGCGTGCAAGGCACGTCGCATCTCCTCTTGCGGCATCGCCTGGCCGAAGGAGATGGTCGCCGCCTTGACGATGCCGCCGCAGGCTTCGCAACAGGGCGCGCGATTTTCCTCCTCGAGCATACGCCGGCAGAAAGCGAGCTCGTGGCGCCTCCCGCAATCGAGGCAACGCGCGTAGGTGCCGTTGCCGTGCAGCTCTATGACCTTGTCGGCGGGAATGCCCGCGGCCTGATGCATGTTGTCGATGTTTTGCGTGATCACCATCTCGACGAAGCCTTCATTCACGAGGCGCGCCAAGGCGCGATGTCCAACGCCTGGCGCCGCACCCTTATGGTGATCATCAAGCGTGAATTTACGCCGCCAGGCTTCGCGCCTTGCGTCCTTGCTCGCGAGGAAACGGTCGAAAGGCATGGGCGGATTGTCGAGCCAGGGGCTGCCGGGCGAGCGGAAATCCGGGATGCCGCATTCGGTCGACATCCCGGCGCCGGTGAGCACGACGAAGGCTTTGGCGCGCCGCACATGCAAGGCGAGCGCTTGGGCCACCGTCTCGATCCCCTCGATGGGCGTCATCTTGGAAAACGTATCCATGCCGGGCTCTCTCCCGATGCGGCCCGACGCGAGTTTCCCTCCGCATCGAAATGGCCTCATCACCGCTCACAATTTTTAGACCGGCCTGCCGCCGCTGGCCCCTGGGGGACCCGATCAGCCGGAGGCGCCTCGCCTATGGGCTTCAACCACGTTATACGCCCTTCATGACCGCGACCATCCCCGCCTCCGTCAATCCCGTCGTGACGGCGCAAGGCGTGCGCTTCGGCAATTTGCTCAAACTCGCGCTGATCGCCGGCCCCTGCGCGCTCGAAAGCCGCGAGCATGCCTTCGACATGGCAAGCGCACTCGACGAGCTTACCCGCAAGCTCGGCATCGGTTTCGTCTTCAAGAGTTCCTTCGACAAGGCGAACCGCACTTCGCTAGCCGCGCGGCGGGGCCTTGGCCTCGACAAGGCGCTCGCCATCTTCGCCGACATCCGCGAAAAGCTCGCCGTTCCCGTTCTCACCGACGTGCATGAGCCTGCGCAGTGCGCCCCGGTCGCCGAGGTCGTCGACATTCTGCAAATCCCGGCCTTCCTCTGCCGGCAGACGGATCTTCTCGTCGCCGCCGCCGTCACCGGCCGGGTCGTCAATGTGAAGAAAGGGCAGTTCCTCGCGCCCTGGGACATGAAGAATGTCGTTGCCAAGATCGCCGGCGCCGGCAACCCGAACATCCTCGTTACCGAGCGCGGCGCGAGCTTCGGCTACAACACCCTCGTCTCGGACATGCGCTCGTTGCCGATCATGGCGAAAAGCACGGGCGCGCCGGTGATCTTCGATGCGACACATTCGGTGCAGCAGCCGGGCGGACGCGGCGAATCCTCCGGCGGTGAGCGCGAATTCGTGCCGGTGCTGGCGCGCGCGGCCGTGGCGGTCGGCGTCGCGGGCGTCTTCATCGAGACGCATCGCGACCCCGACAAGGCGCCCTCCGACGGGCCGAACATGGTGCCGTTCGGCGAGATGGAGAGCCTGCTGCGCCGGCTCCTCGCCTTCGATGCGCTGGCGAAAGGCTCATGAAGAAAAGCCCCGCTTGCCTGTGCGAGCGGGGCTGAACTCGAAGGTCCGGCCGGCGTGATGAAGGTTGATCAGATCAGCGCGAATAGAACTCGATGACGAGGTTCGGCTCCATCTGCACCGGATAAGGCACATCCGAAAGCGTGGGCACGCGCGCAAGCTTCGCCGTCATCTTGCTGTGGTCGACCTCGATATACTCGGGCACGTCTCGCTCGGCGAGCGCCACGCTCTCGAGCACGATGACGAGCTGCTTCGAGGCTTCCTTGACCTCGATCACGTCACCGGCCTTGACCAGATAGCTCGCGATCGTGACGCGCCTGCCGTTCACCTTCACATGGCCGTGATTGACAAACTGCCGCGCGGCGAAGACGGTCGGTACGAATTTGGAGCGGTAGACGACGGCGTCGAGCCGGCGCTCCAGAAGGCCGATGAGTTGCTCGCCGCTGTCGCCCTTGAGGCGAATGGCCTCGGCGTAATAACGGCGAAACTGCTTCTCAGAGATGTTGCCGTAATAGCCCTTCAGCTTCTGCTTGGCGCGCAACTGCGTGCCGAAGTCGGAAATCTTTCCCTTGCGCCGCTGGCCATGCTGGCCCGGGCCGTATTCGCGCCGGTTGAACGGGCTCTTCGGGCGACCCCAGAGGTTCTCGCCCAGGCGGCGGTCGATCTTGTGCTTGACGCTGTGACGCTTGCTCATCGCGTATCCTATTCGGCCGGGCCGATGCTTCGGCATGAGACGGTTCGATGCGGGCACCCGCCCGCACCGCTCGAAGGAACGGCCGCGCAAGGAACCCGCGACGGATCGCGCCCTCCTCTTCCCGGTGCCGCGCTCGCACGATGGCTTGCGCTTCCCGGGACGACAGACCAAGCTCGCAGCGAGGCTCACCTGATCGCGGGTGCTCGAAAAGCCGCGCGGGCCGAAAAGGCCCGCGTGACGCGATGCATCTATGACGGAATCCACGCGATGTCAAAATTCTCGGAGGCTCCCCTCGGCGCCCCGCCGCGACGAGGCGCGAGGCGCGAGGCGCAAGTCCTCTTCGCTCCCGCCGGCCGAAGCGCGAGTGGCAAGGGTGGGCGATGAGCTCCTTGGCGCTCAAGCTGTCGCTGACGCCCCTTCTCATCCTCGCGGCGAGCCTTGCGGGGCGCCGCTGGGGTGAGGCGATCGGCGGCTGGCTCGTCGGCCTGCCTCTGACCTCCGGCCCGGTGGCCTTCTTCCTCACGCTCGACCAGGGGCCGGACTTTGCCCAGCAGGCGGCGGCAGGTTCGCTCGCAGGCACGGCCGCGCAGGCCTGTTTCGGCGTTGGCTACTTCCTGGCGGCCGAGCGTGCACGCTGGCCGCTTGCTTTCTGCGCCGGCACGGGCGCCTACGTGATCGGCGCCATCAGCTTGCAAGCGCTCGCCTTGCCGCATCTTGCGCTGTTTCTCATCGCGCTCGCGGCCTTGACGCTTGCGCTTCGCGCCATGCCGCCACAACCGATCCGCCGGGTTGTCGCCATCTTGCCGATCTGGGACCTTCCGGCGCGCATGGCGGTCGCGACGACCCTCGTGGTCGCGGTCACGGCCGGCGCCTCGACGCTCGGCCCGCGCCTCAGCGGGCTTGTTGCCACCTTCCCCATCTTCGCGACCGTGCTCACGGTTTTCGCCCATCAGGTGCAAGGCGCGGCCGCCGCGCGCCAGGTGCTGCGCGGCCTGCTCATGGGGCTTTACGGCTTTGCCGCCTTCTTTGCCGTTCTCAGCCTCTTGCTGTCGCGCGCAAGCGTGCCGATCGCCTTCCTTGCCGCCGGCCTCACGGCCATGCTGATCCAAGGCATCTCCTTCAAGCTCATGCGTCGTGCGATTTGAAGCGAGGTCAAAGCGCCTTCTCGAAGCGGTATTCGCGCGAATGGGAAACATCACCGAGCTCGCGCTCTTCACCGGTGCGACGGTATGAGAGCTGCTCGTAGAAGCGATGCGCGCCGCGAAAGCGCGTGTCCGACCAGAAGAACACATGCCTTGCGCCTTGCGCGCGCGCTTCGCTTTCCGCGAGCGCGACGAGCTTTCCCGCAAGACCGCGCCGCCGCATGTCGTGGCGGACATAGACGCGGTGCAGCTCGACCGTCTCGGCCCGAGGGAAATCGAGGCTCACGCAAGCTCCGATGCGCCGCGCGCCATCCTCGACGACCCAGAAGCGCCGACCCCTTTCAGCCGCCGCGGCGGCCGGCCTCACGAGATCGGCGAGATCGTCATGCGGGTCGACAAGGCAGCCCGGATATTCGGCAAAGCAAAGCGCGATCAGGCCAAGGAGCTCTTGCGCGTCCTCGTCGCGCACCGGGCGGATGGTCAGCGCCACCGCCGAAGCCACACGGCGCGAGCCGATCGGCTTCTCGCACAAGATGTTCCGATCTTCTGCGCCAGGCGAAAGGTCGGGCACTTCGGCAAAGCCTTGCTTCGCGTAGAAACCTCTCGCCTTCGCGTTTTTCGTCTCGACCTCGAGGCGCATGCGCCGACCTTGGGGAAACCAGTTTTCGCATGCGCGAAGCATCGCCGCCCCGAGGCCTTGGCCTTGGCTCGCCGGGCGCACGTAAAGGCGGCCGAGCGTCACGAGACCGCTCTCGCCGAGCGTCGCCGATGCCGTGCCGAGGATGGCGCCCTCAGTGGCTTCGGCCACGAGGAAGGCGTCAGCCTCACGCCCGAGCGCGCGCTCGAGGCGGTCGATGGCGTGCCATTCATTCGTGATCTTCGTCACGCGCTCGACACCGTAGATCGCGTCGTAAGTGTCGTGCCAGGTCTCGACGAGAAGGTCGCGGACAAGGCCAAGTTCCCCGCGCCGCGCCGGCCTGATGAGAAATTGAAGTTCTCCAGGGGCACGCTTTTGCGACGATGTCTCGGCGGAGCTTGGAGCGTGTGGCTTCACGGGAATGATATCGTCATCGGCAAACGAGGACCGTTTTGCCGCAGGCGGCTCTTTTACGTCAGCGAAGGAGCGGGCGCGAGGGGGCTCAATCGTTCTCCGCCCTGCCCTGTCCGGTCATGGCGGCGAGACGGTCGGCGAAATAGGCGATCGTGCGCGAATATACATCCGCCTTGTTCCACTCCTTGATGACGCCGAAATTCGCGGTTCCGGGACCCCAAGGCTGTCCACGCTGCCAGCCATAGCTCTTCAGGTAATTCGCCGTCGAGGCAAGCACGTCCGGAACGCTGCGGATGAGGTTCCTCCCGCCGCCGTAATCGACGGCGAATTTGATGTAGGAGGAAGGCATGAATTGCGTCTGCCCGATCTCGCCCGCCCAGGCACCGCGCATCTCGCCTGGGCTCAAATCGCCGCGATCGACGAGCTTCAGCGCATCGATCAGCTCGGCGCGGAACATATCCGCGCGGCGGCAGTCATAGGCGAGCGTCGCGAGCGAACGGATCGTCGGAAAATTGCCGTTTCCCGCGCCGAAATCCGTCTCCAGCCCCCAGATGGCGACCAGGACCGGCGCTGGAACGCCAAATTGCCGCTCGATGCGGTTGAAAGTGTCCGCATATTGCCGGATCAGGCTCGCGCCACGCGACAAACGGTAGCTGTTCACCATGCGCGAGGAGAATTGCTCGAAGCTTTGGCGGAAGACGCCTTGGCCGCGATCCCTCGAGACCACGGCGGGATCGGGCGTGATACCGTTCAGCGCCGCAAGACCGCGTTGGCCGACGCCCGCGGAGGCGGCCTCCTGCTTGAAGGCTGAAAGCCAGTTATCGAAGCTTCCGAAGCCCGGGCAGGGCGCCGCCGAAACCGGAATCGCCGTCAAAACGCAGGCGAAGGCGAACGCCGCCACTGAAAACCGAGAGCCCATCCCTGTCATCGCGAACCTCGTTGCCAATTCGCGCCGTGCCACGCCTGGAAGGCGGCGGCAGAGCGCGGCAAGGGAAGTAGAAACCGACATTGGAGGAGGAATTGTGAACCCAGGCTGAAATCCTGAAAACCCCCAGAGACCCTTTCCTTATTCGAAAAGCCGTCGAAGGTTCCCGTGGCCGCTCCTGCGACGGGCAGGTTCAGCCCTTGAATACAGGTCGATGACGCGTAAGTCCGCCTTTCGGGTCAAGCCAACGACTGGGAAATTTAAGCTCAAATCCCGAGCTTGCGGCGCAAAAGCTCGTTCACGGCCTGCGGATTGGCCTTGCCGCCCGTCGATTTCATGACCTGCCCGACGAACCAGCCGATCAAGGTCGGCTTGGCCTTCGCCTGCTCGACCTTGTCCTGATTGGCCGCGATGATGGCGTCGATCGCCGCCTCGATGGCGCCCATGTCGGTCACCTGCCTCAGGCCGCGCGCCTCGACGAGCTCGCGGGGGTCGCCCCCCTCGCTCCACAGGATCTCGAACAGCTCCTTGGCGATTTTCCCCGAGATGGCGCCTTCCCCGATGAGATCGACGAGAGCGCCGAGCTGCGCGGCCGAGACCGGTGAGGCGTCGATCTCCTTGCCTTCCTTATTGAGGCGCCCGAAGAGCTCGTTGATCACCCAATTCGCCGCCGCCTTGCCGTCCCGGCTCTTGCCGTCATTCCCTTTGGCGACGGCCTCGAAATAATCGGCATTCGCCCGCTCCGCGACGAGCACGGAGGCGTCATAGGTGGAGAGCCCGTATTCGCTCATGAAGCGGGCTCGCTTCGCGTCCGGGAGCTCGGGCAAATGCGCCGCGAGCTCATCGACATAGGCTTGGTCGAACTCGAGCGGCAGAAGGTCCGGATCCGGGAAGTAGCGATAGTCATGCGCCTCTTCCTTCGAGCGCATGGCGCGCGTCTCGCCCTTCACGGGATCGAATAGGCGCGTCTCCTGCTCGATCGACCCGCCATCCTCGATAACGCCGATCTGCCGGCGCGCCTCGGCCTCGATGGCCTGGCCGATGAAGCGGATGGAATTGACGTTCTTGATCTCGCAACGCGTGCCGAGAGGCTCGCCCGGGCGGCGGACCGAGACATTCACGTCGGCGCGCAAATTACCCTTCTCCATATCGCCGTCGCAGGTGCCGAGGTAGCGCAGAATGGTGCGCAGCTTCGTGACATAGGCGCGCGCCTCCTCGGCCGAGCGCAAATCGGGTTTCGAGACGATCTCCATGAGGGCGACGCCCGAGCGGTTGAGATCGACAAAGCTCAAGGTCGCGTGCTGATCGTGCAGCGATTTGCCCGCGTCCTGCTCGAGATGCAGCCGCTCGATGCCGACGCGGATGCGCCCGCCGTCCGCGGTGTCGACGATCACCTCCCCCTCCCCGACGATGGGCGATTTGTACTGGCTGATCTGGTAGCCTTGCGGCAGGTCGGGATAGAAATAATTCTTCCGATCGAAGACGCTGCGATGATTGATCTTCGCCTTGAGGCCAAGCCCGGTGCGGATCGCCTGCCGGACGCATTCCTCGTTGATCACGGGCAGCATGCCGGGCATCGCCGCGTCGATGAAGGAGACATGCGCGTTCGGCTCGCCCCCGAAAGCCGTCGAGGCGCCGGAGAAAAGCTTCGCATGGCTCGTCACCTGGGCATGAATCTCCATGCCGATGACGATTTCCCAATCGCCGGTCGCGCCTTTCAGCAGTTTTTTATGATCGAGAGGTGAGTTCATGAGGACCCGCGCCGTTCACCTTTTGCTTATTCGCCGCGTGGGGTTTCCGGTCAAGCCCGCCGACGCGCTTTGAGCCTTTCCCATCTCGCGCGCCGGCGCGCATTCGGCTAAGCTTGGTCCCATGCTCGATGCGACGGGACAAAGGCCGGGCGATCCGTGGCTCGCCGTCTGGGCGGCGGAGATCTTGCGCGTTCTCGGCGGGTTGACCAGCGTCCTGCAAGGGGGGCGGCTGACGGAGCCGGTCGTCCATAAGTCCCGCCGCGAGCTCAAGCGTCTGCGTTCGCTCTTGCGCCTCGCGCCCGCCGCGCTTGCCGATCTCGCCGACGACACGCGCGAGGTCACCGGCGAATTGCGCCGTCGCCTCGGCCATAGCCGCGACGCGACCGTCATGCTCAAGACCTTGCAAACCCTTTCGGGCGAGCTCGGCGACGTCGCTTCTCGCATCAACCCGGTTCTCTCCGCCCATCACCGCGCCGCCTCGGCGAGCCTCGACCGGCGCTCCCGCCGGCGAGACCGGGACCGTATGGCGCGGTATGGCGCCGTTTGGCGGGCTTTGCCGATCAAGGGCGAGGGTCGCGACCTGCACAAGGGCGCGGTGAAAACCTATCGCCGGGCGCGCCGCCACGCGAGGGCGCTCGAGAAAGGCAAGGAGGCGGCCCTCCACCTCTTGCGCAAGGCCTGCGTCGATCATCAAAATCATCTCGCTTTTTTCGCGCTCGGCGTAAAAGGCAAGATCGCCGCGCGCCACGCCAAATTGAAGCGCCTGCGCGACCGGCTCGGCCTTTGCCATGATCTCGAGGTCTTGCGCGATTTCGTGCGCACGCGCGCCGACATCTCGGCCGGGGACCTGATCCGGCTCGAGGAGGTGCTCGACACGCGCTATCAGCAATTGGTGAGCAAATCGGTCAAGGCGGCAGCGGTCTTGTTCGCCGACAAGGCGCGCCAATTCGAGAAATGGCTCGCGCGCGAGGTCGGCAAGATCGGCATCACCGAAGCCAAGCCCGGCGCGAACCGCGACGACGATGCACCGCTCGAGCTGCAACACCGCAGCGGCTAACCGCAGGCCTTCCCGCATGAGCGAAGACCCCCTCCTTCCCTACACGCTCCGGCTCGCCGATACGGCGCTCATCAACGGGCATCGCCTTTCCGAATGGTGCGGACACGCGCCGGTGCTCGAGGAGGAGCTGGCGCTCGCCAATCTGGCGCTCGACCTCATCGGCCAGGCTCGCGCTCTTTATGTCTACGCCGGCGAAGTCGAGGGCAAGGGGCGGGAGGAGGATGCCTTCGCTTATCTTCGCGACGTCACCGCCTATCGCAACCTTCTGATGGTCGAACGGCCAAATGGCGATTTCGCCATGACGATCCTGCGGCAATTTCTCCTATCGGCCTTCATGCACCCCTTCTGGGAAGCCATGGCGGGCTCAAAGGATGCGACGCTTTCGGCCATCGCGGCGAAGGCCGTCAAGGAAATCGCCTATCATTTGCGCCATTGCAGGGAATGGACGGTGCGCCTCGGCGATGGCACGCCCGAGAGCCATCGCCGTATGGAGGAAGCGCTCGCGGAAGAATGGCCCTATACGGGCGAGTTTTTCGAGACGGATGCGGTCGAGCGCGGCCTCATCGCTGCCGGTGTTGCCGTCGATCCGGCGACGCTCAAGGGCAGGTTCGACTCAGCGGTCGACCGGGTTCTCCGCGAAGCGACCCTGGCGCGCCCGCGCGACGGCTGGATGCAGACGGGCGGCCGGCAGGGACGACATTCCGAGCATCTCGGACACGTGCTGGCCGAGCTTCAATACTTGCAAAGAACCCACCCCGGCGCGACATGGTAGGGCGATGCCGGATCGGGAAAACCACGAGATCGAGGACGGCGCGGCGCCGCGCGGCGGCAAAGCGCGAGCGCTGCGCGAGCGCGCCCTTGCGGCGCTCGCCTGTGTCCATGATCCCGAGATTCCAGTGCTCACCATCACCGATCTCGGCATCCTGCGCGAAGTCAGGATCGAAGGCGAAAGCGTGGAGGCGGTGATCACGCCCACATATTCCGGCTGTCCCGCGATGAACATGATCGCGCTCGAGGCCGATCTCGCGCTCGAAAAAGCCGGGTTCTCGAACCGCAAGATCACGACGGTCCTTTCACCAGCCTGGACCACGGATTGGATGAGCGATGAGGGGCGCGCGAAATTGCTGAAATACGGCATCGCGCCCCCCGCTCATTCGTCCTCGCGCGGCGCGTTGTTCGGCAAGGAGGCGCTGTGCTGCCCCCGTTGCGGCTCCGAGGATGTCGAGCGCATCTCGGAATTCGGCTCGACCGCCTGCAAAGCCTTGTGGCGTTGCAAGGCCTGCCGCGAGCCCTTCGATCAATTCAAATGCATCTGAGCAGCATATGCTTGCGGGCGGAGTTTCGCGCCCTTGACGGCGACCCGGCGAAGGAAGGCTTGGGTGGCCGCCCCAGTCGTCATGCGCGGGCGCCGTCATCCGGGCCCATCATGACGTGGCCCACCAAGGGAAGCTCCGAAGCTCGCCCGCAAGAACGCGAGGTCGCGCTTGACCTTTGCTGAATTCGTGACAAGCGACGGCTTGCGATGAGCGCCCCGCATTTCCACCGCCTCACGATCGCCGATCTTCGCCGCGAGACGAAAGACGCCGTCTCGATCGCTTTCGCGGTGCCGCCCGAGCTTGCCAGCGCTTACGCCTTCGAGCCCGGCCAATACCTCACCTTGCGCGCGACGCTTCAAGGCGAGGAGGAGCGGCGCTCCTATTCCATCTGCTCGGGGCTCGACGACGGCGAACTCCGGGTGGCGGTGAAGAAGGTCGACGGTGGGCGCTTCTCGACCCATGTAAACGAGGCGCTCAAGCCCGGCGACACTCTCGATGTGATGACCCCGATGGGCCGTTTCACCGCCCCGCCCAATCGGCAAGGCGCCGCTGCCTATCTCGGCATCGCCTGCGGCTCGGGGATCACGCCGGTGATCTCGCACATCAGATCGATTCTGTCGCGCGAGAGGCAGAGCCGCTTCGTGCTGCTCTATGGCAACCGTTCGTCACGCGACATCATGTTCAAGGACGCGCTCGAGGATCTGAAGGACAGCCATCTCGGCCGGCTCGCCGTCCATCACGTGCTCTCGCGCGAGGCGCAGGATTTGCCGCTGCTCCACGGGCGCCTCGATGCCGAAAAAATCACGGCCCTGGTGCGGGCAAGCTTTTCGGAAGCCAGGATCGATCATGCCTTCCTCTGCGGGCCGCAAACCATGATGGAGACGGCGCAAATCGCGCTTGCCGGCCTGGGCGTGCCGAAAGATCGCATCCATCTCGAGCTTTTCACGCCGGCATCACCGCCGCCCTCGACGCGGGTGGCGCGCGCCGGCGCCAGCGCAAGCGCAGCGCCACGCCAAACGCTTGATGCCGTCGCAACCGCGACCGTGAGGCTGGACGGCGTGACGCACAGCTTTCCGGTCGCCGCCGATGAGGGCGTGATCGACGCGGGGTTGCGCGCGGGCCTCGAGCTTCCTTTCTCGTGCAAGGGCGGGATGTGCTGCACCTGCCGCGCCAAGCTCGTCTCCGGGACGGTCAGGATGATGCGCAACTACTCGCTCGAACCCTGGGAGATGGAGCAAGGCTTCGTGCTCGCTTGCCAATCGCGCCCCACTTCGCCGGCCGTGAGCCTCGATTTCGACGAAGCGTGAGGCGGCGTTCTGCCGATCAGCTCACCCGAAAATAGACGGTCTGCCGCCAACTCGCGCCTCTCGCTGTGTCGCGGCTTCGCGACTATGCTCGACGAAACCATGAGCGACGAGCAACGGAACTGAACGTCATGAGCATCCGCGCCAATGTGATCGAAGCGATCGGCAACACCCCGCTGATCAAGCTCAATCGCGCCTCGGAGATGACCGGCTGCACGATCCTCGGCAAGGCCGAGTTCATGAACCCCGGCCAATCGGTGAAGGATCGGGCCGCCCTCTTCATCATCAAGGACGCGATGGCGCGCGGCGCGCTGAAACCCGGCGGGGTGGTGGTGGAGGGCACCGCCGGCAACACCGGCATCGGCCTTGCGCTCGTCGGCAACGCGCTTGGGCTGCGCTCCGTCATCGTGATTCCGGAGACGCAATCGCAGGAGAAGAAGGACATGCTCCGACTTGCCGGCGCCGAGCTCATCGAGGTGCCCGCGGTGGGCTACGCCAACCCGAACAACTACGTGAAGGTCTCGGGCCGCGTCGCCGAGAAGCTCGCCATGAGCGAGCCGAACGGCGCCGTCTGGGCGAACCAGTTCGACAACATCGCGAATCGACAGGCGCATGTCGAGACGACGGGCCCCGAAATCTGGGAGCAGACCGGCGGCAAGGTCGACGGCTTCATCTGCGCGGTCGGCACGGGGGGCACGCTCGCCGGCGTTGCGATTGCGCTGAAGGAACGCAACAAGGGTATCGCGATCGGCATCGCCGACCCGATGGGCGCGGCCCTCTTCAGCTATTACACGACGGGCGAGCTCAAGGCCTCCGGCTCCTCGATCACCGAAGGCATCGGCCAAGGCCGCATCACCAAGAATATCGAAGGCCTCGCGGTCGATGCCGCCTTTCAGATCCCGGACGAAGAGGCGGTGCGCATCGTCTTCGACCTTTTGGAGCATGAAGGTCTGTGCCTCGGCGGCTCATCGGGCATCAATGTCGCGGGAGCCATTCGCCTCGCGAAGAAGCTCGGCCCCAAGCACACGATCGTGACTGTGCTCTGCGACTATGGGACCCGCTACCAGTCGAAGCTCTTCAACCCCGAGTTCCTACGAAGCAAGGGATTGCCGACACCTTCCTGGCTCGAGCGAAAGGGAAAGGTCGAGGCCGCTCTCGTGTGATCGCTAGCGCATGATCGGGAAAAATGGACACGCTTTTTTTCAAAAAATATTATGCTCCATTAATGACTTAAAGCACAAGGGCCCATTTAAAGTCATCTTGCTCCAAGGTCGGCGAAGGCTAATGCGACCAGCGTTGCGCCTTCTGGATCATGAAGTCGCGGAAGACCTGGACGCGTGCGACGTTGCGTAACTCCTCCGGATAGACGAAATACGTATCGAGCGAGGGCATTTCGCTTTCGGGGAGCACGCGTACCAGGTTCGAGTTCTGCACGACGAGGTAGTCCGGCAGAATGCCGACGCCGAAGCCGCTTTCCACCGCCCGCTTCACGCTCGACACATTGCTCACGGTGAGCGCCACCGGGCGGGGATGGCGCGGATCGCGCCCGATCGTCGGCAGCACGCTCGTGTCGAGGAGATAATTCGCGGCCGAACCGCCATAGGCGACAATGCGGTGCGCATCGAGCTCCTCCGGCGTCTTCGGCATGCCACGGCGCTTCACATATTCGGCCGAGGCATAGGCGTGGAAATGCACAGTGAAGAGCCGCCGCTGCACGAGGTCCGATTGCACCGGCAGACGCAGCCTGATCGCCACATCGGCCTGACGCATGGCGAGATCGAGCTCCTCATCGATCAGCAACAGCTCGACGCGGATGTCGGGGAAGCTGTCCAGGAACTCGCCCAGGCGGGGCGTCAGCCAGTAAGTGCCGAGACCGATCGTGGTCGTGATGCGCAACTGCCCATTCGGCTTCTCGCGGGTATCGACGAGACGCGCCCGCGCGGTCTCGATCTTCAGCTTCATCTCGAGGGCGGTGCGAAACAAGGTCTCGCCAGGCTCGGTCAGGATGAGGCCGCGCGCGTGGCGATGGAAGAGCGGCACGCCGACTTCCTCCTCGAGCGCGGCGATCTGACGGCTCACGGCCGATTGGCTCAGCTCGAGCATGTCACCCGCGTGGGTGAAACTGCCGACCTCGGCGGCCGCGCAGAATATTCGCAAACGATCCCAGTCCACTGCGGCACGCCCCTCGATTTCGGCGACGACTACTCCGCCGCCGTTCTTTGTTGTTCCCTCGCGGCGAGCCATTTCTCCGCGTCGAGCGCGGCCATGCAGCCGAGCCCGGCCGCCGTCACGGCTTGTCGATAGCGTTCGTCGGTCACGTCTCCGGCGGCGAAGACGCCGGGAATGCTGGTTGCCGTCGAGCCGGGTTCGGTCGCGATATAGCCCGAGGCCGTCATGCGCAATTGATCCTTGAAAAGCTCGACTGCCGGCGCGTGCCCGATGGCGATGAACACGCCATCCGCCTTGAGCCGCGCCTTGGCGCCGGTGCGCGCATGGCGCAGCGTCACCCCCGTCACCGAGAGCGGCTCCTCGGCACCGCCGATCTCGTCGAGCACGTGGTCGAAGATCACCTCGACATTGGCCCGGCCGAACAAGCGCTCCTGCAGGATCCGCTCGGCCCGGAAGGCATCGCGGCGATGCACCACCGTCACCTTGGCGGCAAGGGCGGAGAGATAGAGTGCCTCCTCGACGGCGGTGTTGCCGCCGCCCACCACCACCACCTCCTTGCCGCGAAAGAAGAAACCGTCGCACGTGGCACAAGCGGAGACGCCGAAACCCTTGAAACGCTCTTCCGACGGCAGCCCGAGCCATTTGGCCTGGGCCCCGGTGGCGATGACCAGCGCATCGGCCGTGTAGATATCGCCCGAATCCCCTTTGAGGCGAAAGGGGTGAGTCCTGAGCTCGGCGGAGACGATGTGGTCGGAAATGAGGGTCGTGCCGACATGGGCCGCCTGAAGCCGCATCTGCTCCATGAGCCAAGGGCCTTGGATCACATCGGCAAAGCCCGGGTAGTTCTCGACATCGGTGGTGATCGTGAGCTGGCCGCCCTCCTGCACGCCCGAGACGAGGATCGGCTTCAAGAGCGCGCGGGCGCCGTAGATCGCCGCCGTGTAACCGGCCGGACCGGAGCCGACGATCAAAAGAGGCGTATGATGCTGCGGCACACTCTCTCCTAGGGCGATCGGGTCGGCGACGCCCGCCGGCCGCCCCGGAGCGCTGTCTTCAGCGCGCCTTGCGATGCCGACGAAACGCCTCCGCAATAAGGGAAGCGACCGCAAACGTCGAATCTAGGGGTTCGTAGGGTGTCCCCGCAAGATGTCCCGTAAAGTTATGGACAATTCCCCTGGCGCGAAGCCCGTCAAGATATCGCGTGACCTTCTTGTGCCCGCCGCTCGGCTCGAAGACCAGCACCGGACGGCCCGTGGCCGCGGCCTCCCCCACCATGCCGACCGAATCGGCCGTGACCACCACCGCATCGGCGAGCGCCAGCAGCGCGATGAAGGGATTGTCGCCCGTTTCATCCCAGAGATAGCCCCCTTGCCTCGCGACGACGGCGGCGATCGCTTGGCGCAAGCGATAGGGCGTGCGGCGCGACAGCGTCGCCATGAGCGAATTGCCGCCTTGCGCGAGCCGGTCGAGCTTTGCCGAGAGGGCGGCGATATCGGCTCTCGTGAAGCGGTGATTGACGCTGTTGCCGCCGATGAGGAGCGCGACGCGCGGGCGCGGGAGGCGCGCGAGGATGGCGAGCGGCTCGGCGCGGGCCGCGGCCAATTTCGCCGCCGTGACCCGATGCGGCGTGAGCGGCGTCTTGATCACATTGGGTCCGCTGAGGGTGTCGTGCTCGGGAACCCAGATGAGATCCGCGGTTCTCACCCCGGTGTAAGGGTCCTTCATGAAGGCCGTGAAGGTGCGCCCGGCCGTCTCGGCGCGCACACGCCGGACATAAGGGACGGCGCGCCGGCCGGAAGCGACGATGAGGTCGGGGTAAGGAGGCGCGATCGGGCTTTGCGGCCGATGCGGGGCTTCCTTCGGGTCGATGGGCCCGAAAGGCGTCGCCCAGCTCCAAGGCGGTCGCGGCGCGATCTTGTGAAGCACGGGCGCAAGGCCGAGCGCCTCGACCACGCCGAAGCAGATGGCCGTGTCCCCGGCCTTGCCGTCCGTCAGCACCCAGGCTGTGGTCGAGGGCGGAAGAAGCGGTTTCATGCGCTTTGCGCGCCGCCTTCTCCCGCCTGCTGGAGAAGGTGCCCGACCCTCGGACTCGTTTTGAGGGGAGGGCGGCTGAGGGCGTTTGTGGATTTCAACAACGCCCCTCATCCGCCTCGACTTCGTCTCCACCTTCTCCCCGTGAACGGGAGAAGGAAGCTGCGTTACGCTCCCGTCACGCTCGCGGGATCGACCTTTACGCCGGGTCCCATGGTCGAGGAGATGGCGATGCGCTGCACATAATGCCCCTTGGCTCCCGTTGGCCTCGCCTTGACCACGGCATCCGCGAAGGCGCGGATGTTCTCGGCGAGCTTGTCGGCCTCGAAGGAGGCCTTGCCGACGCCGCCGTGCACGATGCCGGCTTTCTCCACGCGAAACTCGACCGCCCCGCCCTTGGCGGCGCGCACCGCGCCCGCGACATCGGGCGTCACGGTCCCGACGCGCGGATTCGGCATCAAGCCGCGTGGGCCGAGCACCTTGCCGAGCCGGCCGACGAGCGGCATCAGGTCGGGCGTCGCGATGCACCGGTCGAAATTGATCTCACCGGCGTTGATCTTCTCGACGAGGTCTTCGGCGCCGACAAGATCGGCACCGGCGGCCTTCGCCTCCTCCGCTTTGCCGGCGCGGGCGAAGACGGCGACGCGCACCGAGCGGCCGGAACCGTTCGGCAATTGGCATACGCCGCGTACCATCTGATCCGCATGACGCGGGTCGACGCCGAGGTTCATGGCGACCTCAACGGTCTCGTCGAACTTGGCCTTGGCTCTTTCCTTGACCAGCTTCACCGCCTCGTTGAGCGGATAGAGCTTGGTGCGGTCGATGCCCTCGAGCGCAGCCTTCTGACGCTTTCCCACGCTCATCTCGTCACCCCACAACCTCGAGGCCCATGGAGCGGGCCGAGCCCTCGACCATGGCCATCGCCGATTCCACACTGTCGCAATTCAAGTCGGGCAGCTTGGTCTGCGCGATCTCGCGTATTTGCGCTTTGGTCACCTGCCCGGCCGTCCCGCGGCCAGGCGTCTTGGAGCCGCCTTGGATCTTCGCGGCCTTCTTCAGATAGAAGGACATCGGCGGCAGCTTCATCTCGAAGGTGAAGGAACGGTCCTGATAGGCCGTGATCACCACCGGGATCGGCGTGCCCTTCTCCATCTGCGCGGTCCTCGCGTTGAAGGCCTTGCAGAATTCCATGATGTTCAAGCCGCGCTGTCCGAGCGCGGGGCCGATCGGCGGGGAGGGATTGGCCGCGCCCGCCGGCACTTGCAGCTTGATGTAGCCTGCGATTTTCTTCGCCATGCCACTGCTCCAATGAAACGCCACCCCCTGCCTTGGTGGTGAAGCGTTAAAGGTTGCAGGCCCGCGGTCGCGACGGCTTTGCCCCGGCATGGCGTGCCGGCCCGTCTCCCGCGGAGTTCGCGGGCATATAGTCACAATGGCCGCGGGCGTCAAAGTCGGGGCAGTGCGTTGCAGGTGGCGCGCGATGTGTCCGGTTTAGTTAGCACGTCTTCTGTGCGGTTCATGCTCTGGAAAAGAGCGGGAGCGGGCGGCGCGGTGATCGGATTGCCGACGCCGTGTTCGATTGCCAGCAGAGTCGATCCGCTTTATGCCGCCTGTACAAACTACAGGTATGAGGTGGCGTGATGGCGACGGGCGTCGGGGAAAGATTAGAGTTGCTGACCCGCGGCACGCTGGCCGCGCGCTCGGGCTGCAACATGGAGACGATCCGCTATTACGAGCGGATCGGCATTTTGCCGCCGCCGCCGCGCAGCGCGGGCGGGCATCGCCTCTATGGGCATGATCTCATCAAGCGCCTCACTTTTGTGCGCCGCAGCCGCGAGCTTGGCTTCACGATCGAGGAAATTCGCCAATTGCTGCGCTTGGTCGATGGCAGCAATTACACCTGCGCGCAGGTCAAAACGCTGACGCGCTCACACGCGCGAGATGTCCAGCAAAAGATCGCCGATTTAACGAAGCTCAAGTCGGTTCTCGATGCTCTGGCCCGGCAATGCACCGGCGAAGAGGTCCCCGAATGCCCGATCATCGATGCGCTGTTCGAGCCAAAACGGTGACATGTTACTTTTTCCCATTTCGGCCTGCCCGCCTCGCGATGGTCCTCCGGCCGACACGAAGTAAATGGGGAATTGATAAACTGTCACCGAAAAAATGGCCGTCAGGCGCAGCAGGACAGCTTCGCTACGTCCTTCTCAAAGGTTTGCGCCGCGAGTTTCAGCCCTTCGACCGTCGTGAGATAGGGGAAGATCGTCTCCGCCAACTCTTTGACCGTAAGCCCGGTCTTGATCGCCAGTGCCGCCGTCTGGATGCTGTCGGCGCCTTCGGGCGCGAGAATGTGCGCGCCAAGAAGCCTGCCGCTCCTGGCTTCGGCCACGAGCTTGATGAGGCCGCGCGTGTCACGAGCGGCGAGCGCGCGCGGGACATGGTTCAGCCTGAGCGTCGAGGTCTTTACCGTAGTCCCTTGCGCGCGCGCCTCGGCCTCCGTGAAGCCGACGCTCGCGACCTGGGGATCGGTGAACACGACGGCAGGCATGACGCTCGCATCATAGCGTTTGCTGTCGCCGTTGAGCGCGTTCTCCGCCGCGATCCGTGCCCCGTAAGCGGCCATGTAGACGAATTGGTCGCGCCCCGTGACGTCCCCGGCCGCATAGACGCCGAGCTTCGAGGTCCGCATCCGATCATCGACCTCGATGCCGCCATGGGACGAAAGGGCAACGCCGGCCTCTCGGAGACCGAAACCTTCGGTGTTCGGCCGGCGCCCGCTGGTGACGAGAACACGCTCCGCGGTAATCGCCTCGCCGCGGCCGTCGCTCAGCACGGACAGGGCGACGCCCTGCGGCAATTGCTCGATCCGCCGATAGGTCAGCCCGTGGCGGATGATGATGCCCTCCTCCATCAGATACCGCGCCAAGGCATCTGCGATCTCGGGCTCGGCCTTCGGCAGCAAGCGGTGGCGGGTTGCGATCGTCACCTTGACGCCGGCACGGGCGAACATCTGACCGAGCTCGCAGCCGATAAAGCCGCCCCCGACGATGATGAGCGATGCCGGCAATTGCTCGAGCTCGAGCGCGCTCGTGCTGGTGAGATAGGGTATCGTCTCGATCCCTGGGATCGCGGGCACCGAGGGAGCCGCGCCCGTCGCGATGATCACCCTACGGGCCTTGATCGGCTCACCATCGAGGGCGACGCCGTCGGCTGTCAGGCGCGCCGCGCCTTCACGATACGCAATGGTGTCGTAGCCGGGAAGAAGATCGCTGTATTTGGCCTGGCGGAGCGACGATACCAGCTCGTCCTTCTGGCGCACCACCGCGCGCCAATCGGTGATTTGGCCGTGCGCCCGGATACCGGCAAAACGCGACGCGGCTTCGGCATGATGGAGGGATTCGGTCGCGCGGATCATCGTTTTCGAGGGCACGCAGCCGACATTGACGCATGTTCCCCCGACGGTGCCCTGGCCGATGAGAGCGACATTGGCGCCGAGCTCGGCCGCCGCGATCGCCGCCGAAAATCCCGCCGAGCCCGCGCCGACGACCGCGAGATCGTACTCGCCGCCGGACTTTAGGGTGCCCGCGGCGCAGCACTCATATGTGGTCATCGCGAGTCGCTTTCTCGTTGAGACCCTTCGGCGGCGCGCCTGAAGAGCGCATCACAATGCCTCGCATCGCCCAATGGGCTCGTTCCTGGAATGCGCATGCCATGGTTTTTTCGGCTGGCCTCAGTTCATGACGTGCGCGGGATAGCCGGCATTCGTCGTCGCGCTGATCAGCTTTGCGACGTCCGCGGCCGCATCATCGAAGGTGACGGTGGCCACGGCGTCCGAATTGGCCGTGGCTTCGGCGACCTGAACCGCCTTCACGCCCGTCACGCGCGAGAGGGTCTTTTTGACGATCGGCGCACAGAGCCCGCACGTCGCGTTCTGGACATCGAGGACAATGGTCTTCTCGGCCGCGCGCGCAGCCAGAGGCGACAGCGCAATGAGAAGCGCGGCGGCAAGGACGGGGCGTAACATGATCTGTCTCCTTCCAGGTGGGTCGATTAGAGATTGGATCGATTAGAGGAACAACGGAGCGATCCTCGGAAATCCAAGCGCGATGACGGCCAGGATTGTCGCGGTCCAAAGCCCGATCTTGGCGACGCGGCCCGAGCTCGGCTTGGCGCAATACGCATCCTCGGCGCAGGCCACCTGCCGTTTGCGGTGGACGAGGTAGAAGCCGTAGCCGAGGAAGCCGAAGGTGGTTGCGGCGAAAATCGGCTGGTAGGGTTCGAGCGCCGTCAGATTGCTTATCCACGCCCCGCTGATGCCGAGCGTGAACAGCGTGAAAGGAACGACGCAGCACGACGCGGCGCCTAGCGCGGCCAAAATTCCCCCCAGCGAAACGAGCTCAGCCTTGCGCATGGAGGCTTCCGGTTGGCCGGCATCTCGCGCTGCTTCCCGCAGCGGGCGCTGTATCGTCTCGTTCATTATGTCTGGGTCCCATGCCATGATCGCCGGGACACTATCGGTTCTGTATCGCGTACAGGTTCAAGCGAAAAATTCAGGGTAGAAATCACGGTTGCGTGAGAGAGGCACAGCTTCATGCCGCGGCCATGCGTTGACGGCCGGGCCCGCCTTCGCCGAAGCAAAAGAAATCAGCGCGGCTTCGAGGCGAGTGTCGCCGAGAGCTGTTCGATGCGCTCGACGGCGGTGCCCACCTTGACCGCGAGATCGCGCTGCCGCGCCTCCTCTTGCGCAAGACGCTCGGCGTCCACCTCCTCGGCGCGCGCGTGCTGCCCTTCGAGCATCTTCACCCGCTCGCGGAGCTCGGAAAGCTGATCGGCGAAGGTCAGGGCCGCCATGACGTGAAGCCGCATGTCGCCGATCTCTCCGAACTCCCGCCGCATGTCGGCGATTTTCGCGTCGAAGGCACGCGCCAGCCCCTCGAGATGCCCCTCCTCACCATCCTGGCAGGCCATGCGGTAGGAGCGTCCCGCGATGGTTACGGTGACCTGGGTCAAGTCGCCCCGCCTTCCGCCTCGCGTCCGTTCGCAGGGGTGTCGCCAAGCACGGCCTCGATGCTGCCGATGGCGCGCCCCACGCGCTGCGAAATCTCGCGCGCCGCGTGCTCGAGGCTGGCGTTGCGCGCGAGAGCGCCGTCGAGCTCGACCGCGAGCCGTGAACGATCGTCACGCATGACCGCAAGCTCCGTCTCGAGCGGTTCGAGCCCGTGCTCCGCATCGAGCCTTGCGGTCGCCGCGAGCTCGAGGCGATCGAGCGCGGCCGAAAGCCGCTCGAGCGCCTGGTCGAGAAGCGGAGCTTCGGCTGGTGTCATGGGCGGCGACCCTCCGCAACGAGGCTCGCTCCACCCCTTGCGGGAATCCATAACCCGTGGGACCCGGTGGGTGGAGCGAATCACGAATATCTCTCGCGTGATGCACCTGCAACCTTACGCAACGCATGAGAGTTTCGTCAATCGGATGCCTCGTGGAAAGCCGATACGGCTTCTTCATCGGCTTAATCGGCTCGCGACGGGAGCCTTACCGGGCTTTGACTCGTTTCCATGAGATGTTATCACGCAAGGCTCATCGGACCCGGTGCTCATCATGACGGCTGACGATCTGCACAAAGGCATGGTGAATGCCATCCGCGCGCTTTCGATCGACGGCGTCGAAGCGGCGAAATCGGGGCATCCCGGCTTGCCGATGGGTTGCGCCGAGATCGCGACCGCGCTCTTCACCCGTTTCCTGAAATTCGATGCGAGCGCGCCCCATTGGCCCGACCGGGACAGGTTCATCCTGTCGGCCGGCCACGGCTCGATGCTTCTCTATTCGCTGTTCTATCTCACGGGCTACCCCGACATCTCGATCGAGGACCTGAAGCATTTTCGCCAAGTCGGCTCGAAGACGCCGGGCCATCCCGAGCATGGGCATACGCTCGCGGGGGTGGAGACGACGACGGGGCCGCTCGGCCAGGGCATCGGCGCCTCGGTCGGCTTTGCGCTCGCCGAGCGCATCATGGCGGCGGAGTTCGGGGATGCGCTCGTCGATCATCGCACCTATGTGCTGTGCTCGGACGGCGACTTGATGGAGGGCATCTCCCAAGAGGCGATCGCGCTCGCCGGCCACCTCAAGCTCAACAAGCTCATCGTCTTTTACGACGACAACAGCGTCACCATCGACGGGCCGACCTCGCTTTCGGATTCCGTGGACCAGGTGGCGCGCTTCAAGGCCTGCGGCTGGAACGCCTCCCATGTCGACGGGCTCGACGCGCAGGCGATCGTTCGCGCGGTCACGGCCGCGCAGGCCTCCGACCGCCCCACCCTCATCGCCTGCAAGACCATCATCGGTTATGGCGCGCCCACCAAGGCCGGCACCAGCAAGGCGCATGGCGAGCCGCTGGGGCCCGAGGAAGCCGCGGGCGCCAAGAAGAACCTCGGCTGGACCTCGCCGCCCTTCGAGGTGCCTAAGGAAATTCTGGACGCCTGGCGCAAGGTCGGGGCGCAAGGTGCGAGTGCCCGACAGGCTTGGCAAGATCGCCTAAACGCGGCTGACCCGAAGAAGCGGTCCGAATTCGAGCGGCGGCTTGCGGGCAAGCCGCTCGCCTCGCTGCATCAGGCCTTCGACGATCTCAAGCGCAAATTCGCCTCCGAAAAGCCGGCGATCGCGACGCGCAAATCGAGCGAGGCGACGCTCGAGGCCATCGTTCGGCATGTGCCGGAGCTCGTGGTGGGCTCGGCGGACCTCACGCCTTCGAACAACACCAAGGTGAAACCGCTCGAGAACATCACGCCCAAGAATTTTTCCGGCCGCTACATGCATTACGGCATCCGCGAGCACGGCATGGTCGCGGCGATGAACGGCCTTGCGTTGCATGGCGGCATCATCCCGGCCGGCGGCACGTTCCTGGTCTTCTCCGACTATTGCCGCCCCGCCATCCGGATCGCCGCGATCTCGCAAGCGCATGCGATCTATGTTTTCACGCATGATTCGATCGGGCTCGGCGAGGATGGGCCGACGCACCAGCCCATCGAGCATCTCGCGGCGTTGCGCGCCATGCCCAATCTTCTGGTTTTGCGCCCGGCCGATGCGATCGAGACGGCGGAGTGCTGGCAGATCGCGCTTGGTCACAAGGATGGGCCGGTGCTGCTCGCGCTCACCCGCCAGAACCTCAAGCCGGCGCGCGCCGAGGCGGGCAAGGAGAATCTCTGCGCCCAGGGCGCTTATGAGATCGCGCGGGCCGAAGGCGAGGCCAAGATCAGCCTGTTCGCCTCGGGCTCCGAGATCGAGATCGCGATGCAGGCGCGCGACCTCCTTAAGGCGCAAGGCCACGGCGCGCGCGTGGTGTCGGTGCCTTGCTTCGAGCTCTTCTTCGCGCGCGACGAGGCCGCGCGACGCCGCGTCATCGGCGACGCCCCCGTTCGCGTCGCCGTCGAGGCAGGCGTCCGTCAGGGGTGGGACGCCATCATCGGCATGGAAGGCGCCTTCATCGGCATGCACAGCTTCGGCGCGAGCGGCAAGTACAAAGAGGTCTACGCGCATTTCGGCATCACGGCCGAGAACGTCGCCGCCGCCGCGATCGAGAAGCTCGCGGCGCGCCGATGACGCGGATTTCGTCATGGGCTATGGCGACTGTCGGATCATCACACACAAGAGAGGGTAGCTTCCATGACCGTGAAGGTCGCCATCAACGGCTTTGGCCGCATCGGCCGCAACATCCTGCGCGCCATCGTGGAGTCGGGCCGCAAGGACATCGAGGTGGTCTCGCTCAACGACCTTGGCCCGGTTGAAACCAACGCGCATCTCTTGCGTTACGATTCCGTCCACGGCCGCTTCCCTCACGAAGTGAAGGTTTCCGGCGACACGATCAATGTCGGCATGGGCAAGATCAAGGTCACGGCGATCAAGAACCCGGCCGAGCTGCCTCATAAGGCGCTCGGGATCGACATCGCGCTCGAATGCACCGGCATCTTCACGGCGAAAGACAAGGCGAAGGCCCATCTCGAGGCCGGCGCCAAGCGCGTGCTCATCTCCGCCCCGGGCGAGAGCGCGGATCTCACCGTGGTCTTCGGCGTCAACCATGACAAGCTGAAACCGGAGCATCTCGTGGTCTCGAACGGCTCCTGCACCACGAATTGCCTCGCGCCGGTCGCCAAGGTGCTGAACGACACGATCGGCATCGAGCGCGGCTACATGACTACCGTGCATTCCTATACCGGGGACCAGCCGACCCTCGACACCATGCACAAGGATCTTTACCGCGCGCGCGCCGCTTCGCTCTCGCAGATTCCGACGACCACGGGCGCCGCCAAGGCACTCGGCCTCGTCCTTCCCGAGCTGCAGGGCAAGCTCGACGGCAGCGCCATTCGCGTGCCGACGCCCAACGTCTCCCTCATCGACCTCAAGATCGTCGCCTCGCGCAAGACTTCGGCCGAGGAGGTGAACGCAGCCATGAGAAGGGCGTCCGAGCAGGAGATGAAGGGCGTGCTCGCCGTCACGGCCGCGCCCAACGTTTCGATGGATTTCAACCACGACCCGCATTCCGCGACCTTTCACCTCGACCAGACGAAGGTGATCGATGGCACCTTCGTCAGGGTGCTCTCGTGGTACGATAATGAATGGGGGTTCTCGAACCGCATGGCCGATACGGCCGTCGTGATGGGAAAGCTGATCTAAGAGTCCCGGGGGGAACCGGAGGGTTTCGCCGCAACGAGGTTGTGCAAATGTCAGATACCGCGAAACGCGAACCGTCGATCGACCCGGTCGAGCGTGAGATGCCCGTCTACGGGTCCCCTGCCGCTGTGGCAGCGACGCAACCCGCCGCGGCGGGTGTGCCGCTTTCCGAGCGCGGCGGACTCGACCAGCTTTCGCGCGTCGAGGAGAAGCTTGCCCGCGTCGAGGAGAAATTCGCGCGCAGCGAGGCGCTGCTCTTGCGGCTCGAGGCAACCTTCCAGGATACCTTGACGCGTTTCGGCGGGCTTGCCCGCTCCGCCGATGTGAAGGCGCTCGAGGGGCGCGTGCGCGGCCTTCCCGGCGCCGGCTCCATCTTCGTCGTGGCGCTGGTCGCGGCGCTGATCGGCGCCTTCGTGATGCTGCTTGCGCTTCGCTTCGGCATTCCAGGCCTCGTGCCCGCGCTCGGGCATTGAGCTCAGGGGTCGATCGGCGGCCTGGCTATTTGGAATTTCGCGCGACGCCCTTGAGGAACTTCTCGAGACATGACCTCGTTCCGCACGCTCGACGAGCTTGATCCGAAGGGAAAGCGCATTCTGTTGCGGCTCGACCTCAATGTGCCGATGGAAGATGGAAAGGTCGCCGATGCAACCCGCATCGAACGCGTGCTGCCCACCATCCACGAGCTTGCCGGGAAGGGCGCCAAGGTGGTGCTTCTTGCTCATTTCGGCCGCCCGAAAGGCAAGCCCGACCCGAAGGAAAGCCTGAAGCCCGTGGCGCGCGCGCTGGAAAGCGCGCTGGGAAGGCCGGTCAAATTCGCGCCCGATTGCGTCGGCGAAGGCGCGGCTTCGGCCGTCGCTTCGCTGCGCGACGGCGACGTGCTGCTGCTCGAGAACACGCGTTTTCATCCGGGCGAAGAAAAGAACGATCCTGCCTTCGCCAAGGCGCTCGCGGCGAACGGAGACGCTTACGTCAACGATGCCTTCTCGGCGGCTCACCGCGCCCATGCCTCGACGGAGGGCTTGGCCAATCTCCTGCCCGCCTGCGCGGGGCGCGCGATGCAAGCCGAGCTCGACGCGCTCGGCAAGGCGCTCGAAGCGCCACGGCGCCCGGTCGCCGCCATCGTCGGGGGCGCCAAGGTCTCGACCAAGCTCGAGCTTCTCGGCAATCTCTGCGCCAAGGTCGAGACCTTGATCATCGGGGGAGGCATGGCCAACACCTTCCTCGCGGCGCGCGGCGTCGGGGTCGGCCGCTCGCTTTGCGAGCACGAGCTGGCGAGGGCCGCGCTCGACATCGAGGCGACGGCCAAGGCTCGCGGTTGCGAGATCATGCTGCCTGGCGATGCGGTGGTCGCGACCGAATTCAAGGCGCAGGCGCCCCATCGCGTCGCTGCGCTCGACGACATCAAGCCCGCCGAGATGATCCTCGACATCGGGCCGCGCTCGATCGCGGCGATCAAGGCCAAGCTGCGCACTGTCGCGACCCTCGTCTGGAATGGGCCCGTCGGCGCCTTCGAGCTCCCGCCCTTCGATGAGGGCACCGTGGCGATCGCGCGGGAAGCGGCCTCGTTGACGGCCTCCGGCAGGCTCACCTCGATCGGCGGCGGCGGCGATACGGTCGCGGCGCTCAACCGGGCGGGCGTCGCAGATGAGTTCACCTACGTCTCGACGGCGGGCGGCGCCTTCCTCGAATGGCTTGAGGGCAAGGCTCTCCCTGGAGTAGAGGCATTGCGCAAGGCGTGACGCTGACGCGTCGAGCGGGCCGCGCGGCCCTGAAAGCGGCGAGAACGAGATACCGAGGCGTCGAGGCGGCGTGCCGCCTCGCTTCTTGATGGGAGAAGAACAATGAATCTCGAGCAATTGTCGAAAGTGGCGCGGAATATGGTGGTGCCCGGCAAGGGCATTCTGGCGGCGGACGAATCCTCGGGCACCATCCAGAAGCGATTTGACGCGATCAACGTCACCAATACGGAAGAGAACCGCCGCGATTATCGCGAGCTTCTTTTTCGCTCGACGGAAGCGATGAAGGCGCACGTCTCGGGCGTCATCCTCTTCGACGAAACCATCCGCCAGAAAGCGAAGGACGGCACGCCGCTCGTCAAGCTGATCGAGGATGCGGGTGCGATTCCCGGCATCAAGGTCGATGCCGGGGCGAAGCCGCTGGCTTTCTGCCCGGGTGAAACCGTCACCGAGGGGCTCGATGGCCTCGCCGGCCGGTTGAAAGGGTATCACGCGCTCGGCGCGCGTTTCGCGAAATGGCGCGCCGTGATCGACATCGGCGAGCACAAGCCGAGCTACACCTGCGTCCTGGCGAACGCCCATGCGCTCGCCCGCTACGCCGCGCTTTGCCAGGAGGCCGACATCGTGCCGATCGTCGAGCCGGAGGTTCTGATGGACGGTGGCCATGATCTCGCGACCTGCGAGCGCGTGACCGAGTGGGTGCTGAAGGAGGTCTACCAGCAGCTCTTCTATGCCCATGTCGTGCTCGAGGGCAGCGTGCTCAAGCCGAACATGGTCGTCTCGGGCAAGAAAAACCCGAAACAGGCGAGCGTGCAGGAAGTGGCGGAGGCGACGCTTCGCGTGCTCAAGCGCTGCGTGCCCTCGGCCGTCCCCGGCATCGCCTTCCTCTCCGGCGGCCAGTCCGATATCGACGCCACCGCCCATCTCGACGCGATGAACCGTATCGGCGGTTTCCCCTGGAAGCTGAGCTTCAGCTATGGCCGTGCGCTGCAGGCGGCCCCGCAACAGGCTTGGGCCGGCAAATCCGACAATGTGGTGGCGGCGCAGAAGGCCTTCACGCACCGCGCCAAGATGAACGGGCTTGCGACGCTCGGCCAATGGAAGAAAGACCTCGAGAAAGCGGCGTAGGCAGGCCTGGCGCGGGCAAGCACGCCCAAGTTCCCCACGCGCACCTTGCGGAGCGCGCGGCCGGGAAGGATAAGGCGAGACGAGAAGCCGCGTTTTCGCCACCATCATCGGCGAGGGAACACGCTCCCCTCCGCCGCGGCGCGATCTTGAAGCTACCACCCCCTCATGGACGCGAGCTCTCCCCGCCTGATGCTGTTCAGCCCGAGGATTTCGGATGGCGAGGCCTTCCTTGCGCCGTTGCGGGCCGTCCTCTCCGCCGGCGAGGTGGCGGCGCTCGTGCTCGATCTCGCCGATGCGGACGAGCGAAGCCTCGTCAATGCGGTGAAGCTCATCGCGCCCGTGGCCCAGGCTAAGGGGACGGCGGTGCTGATCGCCGAGCGTCCGGAGATCGTGACGCGCGCCGGAGCCGATGGCGTGCACCTTCGGGACCCGACTGGGCTTGACGCCGCCCTCGACGTTTTGAAGCGCCAGGAGCGCATCGTCGGCATGGGGGGCTTGCGGCTTCGCGACGACGCCATGCTGGCGGCCGAGAAGGGCGCCGATTACGTCCTCTTCGGCGAACAGAGCCCGGACGGGCGCCGGCCGCCTTTGTCGAGCGTCATCGATCGCGCCGCCTGGTGGTCGTCCATTTTCGAGACGCCCTGCGTCGCCTTCGCCGGAAGCCTCGACGAGGTCGACGATCTCGCGGCGACCGGCGCCGAATTCGTCGCCGTCGGCGAGGTCCTATGGTCGCACGCCGAGGGTCCGGCGGCCGCCGCGACTTCCACCTTGCGGCGCCTCGCTCATCGGACGCCGGCATGAAGCCGACCCGGCGATTGGGATGCCTTTCGGGCGCGGGGATGCTCGCTTGCCTTTTGGCTTCACACGCCTTCGCGGCGGCCGGCGAAGCCCCCGATCTCGCTTTCGGCGCCTATCAGCGCGGCCATTATCGCGACGCCTTCAGCGAGGCGACAAAAAGGGTCGAGCAGGATCACAACGATGCGGCCGCCATGGCGCTTCTCGGCGAACTCACCGGCGACGGCCTCGGCGTCGCTCCCGATTTGAGAAAGGCCGCGGAGTGGTTTGCGCTCGCGGCTGAGCGCGGCGATCGCAACGCCGCCTACGCGCTCGGCATGATGGTGCTACAAGGGCGCGGCGTGCCGCGGGACGAGGCCCGCGCGAAGGCGTTGCTGACGCAGGCGGCAAATGCAGGGCAGGATTCGGCCGCGTATAACCTCGGCCTTCTCGCCCTCAACGAAAAAACCGCGGAAGGCGATGCCCGCGCCGTGAAGCTTATTCGCCAAGGGGCGGATGCCGGCGTGGCCGAGGCCGAATATGCGCTGGCGACCCTGATGCGCGACGGCAAGGGAACGCCCGTCGATCCGGAGGGCGCGGCGCGCCTGATGGGGCAGGCGGCGCGCGACTTCTATGAGCCCGCCGAGATCGAATACGCCATCATGCTGTTCAACGGGGAAGGCGTGGCGAAGAATGAAGACGCCGCCGCCAAGCTCTTCGCCCGGGCGGCCTCACGCGGCAATCCGATCGCGCAAAATCGCCTGGCGCGCCTTTATGTGGTCGGTCATGGCGTGAAGAGCGATCTCGTCGAGGCCGCCGCGTGGAACATGCTCGCCAAGCATGCCGGGCGCGACGATCCTTGGCTCGACAAGGCCACGGAGAATCTCTCATCCAAGCAACGGGAAGAAGCCTTGGGCCTCGTGCGCCAGCGGCTCAGCGCCTTCCAGCTTGGCACGTTCAGTCCTTGACGCGATTTTGCAGTCCTTGACGGGCTTTTGATCCGCGCGCACAGAGCCAGGCGCGCCCCATCCCGGCGGAAGACCGCCCATCATTCCGCATCCCTCGAGCTTCGGTCTTGCCGACATGATCCGTTCGCCCTTCATCTCCGTGATGACCGACGCCGCCCTCAAGGCCGCGAAGAGCCTGAGGCGCGATCTCGGCGAGGTCGAGGCCTTGCAAGTCTCGATGAAAGGTCCGGGAGACTTCGTCTCGGCCGCCGATCGCCGGGCCGAGAAGATCATTCGCGAAGCGCTGGCGAAGGCGCGTCCCACCTATGGTCTCCTCATGGAAGAGGGCGGCAACATCCCCGGCACCGATGGCGCGCACCGCTGGCACGTCGATCCGCTCGACGGCACCACCAATTTCCTGCACGGCATCCCGCAGTTTTGCGTCTCGATCGGCCTCGAGCGTGACGGAGACTTCGTGGCCGGCGTCGTTTACGACCCGGCGAAGGACGAGATGTTCGTCGCCGAGCGCGGCAAGGGCGCCTACATGAACAACCGCCGCATCCGCGTCGCCGGCAGGCGCGATTTCAACCAGGCCCTGATCGGGGTCGCGACGCCTCACCTTGGACGTGGCGGCCATCCCCATTTTCTGAAAGAGCTCGGCGCCGTTATGGCGCGCGCCGCCGCCACGCGGCGGTTGGGTTCGGCGGCGCTCGACATCGCCTATGTGGCTTGCGGGCGCCTCGATGCGTTCTGGGAGCGTGGCCTCAATAGCTGGGATTTCGGCGCGGCCTCGGTGTTGGTGCGGGAGGCGGGCGGGCTTTTCAGCACGCTCGACGGAAAGAAGCTACTCGTCGACTCGAGAGACGTGATTTGCGGCAACGAAACGATGCATGCGGAGCTCGGCGCGATTCTCAAGGGAGCCGCATAGGGTACGGATGGCGCGTCGACGCGAACCCTTCCCGACGCGTCTGGCGAAAGCCGAAAGGATTGACCGGTTATCGAAGGAAGTTAGCGTTGAGCCCGGTGCAACAAGCCTGCCGTGAAAATGTCGTATCGTTGCTGCAATCTTTCCGTTGAACTCCCGGGCCGGCGCGGCCCTGGCCGAATCAGAGAACCGGAACGTGAATTCATGGGAACGCTAATCGCCACGAGGCCATGCCCAAGCCATTGAGCGCTTCGCGGCCCCTTAACGCCGTTCGCCGCGAGAAGGCGCGATGACCGCAAAATCAAAAAAGGCAAGGATTACCCGCGGCTTTCCGTTTTCCCGTCTTCTTCCCGTATGCGTCGTGTCAGGGCTCACCCGAAGCTTTGCCGCGCGGCAAAGCTGCCGCTAATTGACCCGTAATTGGGCCGCCCTTGATCCCATTCTCCGGCGCAGCCATGATGCGCCGAGCACGAAGGAGCCTCCTCAATGGTCGATTCCGGGCCCGCGACGTCGTTGCCCGCGCCCGTCGCCCCGCTGAGCCGCCCGGGAACCTATTTCGGGCGCGTGATCGTGTTTTTGATCCTCTGCGGGATCGCGGTGGCTTTTCTGCAAGAGCGCATCGTCACGGCGTTTCTTGCAAATCCCGTGCTCAACGCGGTGATCATCACCGCACTCCTCGCCGGGATCGTGCTTGCTCTGCACGCCTTGTGGCAAATCGGCCGCGAGGTGCGCTGGGCGAACGTCAAGCTGCGTTCGGGCGCGTCCTCGTCGCGCTTCAAGCCCTATCTCCTGGGCCCGCTCGAAGGCGCCTTCACCGGCGCGGTCAAAAGCCTCACCCCTCTCAACCAGCGCGCCTTGCTCGATTCCTTCGAGGCGCGGCTTTACGAGGGCCGGGAAATCTTGCGCTATCTCGCCGGGCTTCTCGTCTTCCTCGGCCTTCTCGGCACCTTCTGGGGCTTGCTCGAAACCGTGCGCTCGATCGGCGGCGTGATCGGCGCCATGCACACCTCGGGCGGTGAGAGCGGCGCGCTTTTCGAAGATCTGAAGAGCGGCCTCGCGGCGCCGCTCGCCGGCATGGGCATCTCCTTCTCGTCATCGCTTTTCGGCCTCGCGGGCTCGCTCGTCCTCGGCTTTCTCGATCTCCAGGTCGGGCGCGCCCATGCGCGTTTCGCGACCGAGGTCGAGGACCGTCTCGCGCAACGCATCTCGTTCGCCTCGGAAGGCGGCGAGCTTCCGGCGATCCAGGGCGTCTTCAACGCCCTCACCGAGCTGAAGCAGCTCGTCGGCGCCGACAATTCGAGCCGGGCCACGACCCAGGCGATGGCGAACCTCGCCGAGGGCATCCAGGCGCTCGTCAAGCATATGCGCTCGGAGCAGCAGATGATCCGCGATTGGGTGGAGGCGCAAGCGCTGCGCGAGCGCAAGGTGGAGCGCCTTCTCGACCGGCTTGCTTCCGAGCCCGTCCGCAGAGAGTGAGGGCTGCCCATGGCACTCGCACGCACCCGCCGCCACCCCCGCGAAATCAACTATTGGCCGGGCTTCGTCGACGCGCTGTCGACGCTGCTGTTGACCATCACCTTTCTCTTATCGATCTTCGCGGTGGCGCAAGTCGTGCTCTCGCAAGAGGTGAACGGCCGCGACACCGTGCTCACCCGCCTCAACCGCCAGATCGCCGAGCTGACCGATTTGTTGTCGCTCGAGAAGACGAAAGGCTCGAAATCGGATGCCGAGATCGGGGCGCTGCGAGCCACGCTCGACCAGGCCAAGGCCGATCAGGCGCGGCTCCAGGGGCAGATGGACGTGGGCGGCGGTGCCGCGAACGCGGCCGAGCGCCGAGCCGGGCAGCTGCAGAGCGCGCTCGAGGCGCAGACGGCCGACACCAACCGAGCGCTCTCGCAGATCGATGCGCTGAACCAGCAGATCGCGGCGCTTCGCCGTCAGCTGGCGGCGATCGAATCCGCGCTCCAGGCATCCGAGACGCGCGAGCAGGACGCGCAGACGCGCATCGCCGATCTCGGCTCTCGCCTCAACGTCGCGCTCGCGCAAAAGGTGCAGGAGCTCGCGCGCTATCGCTCGGACTTCTTCGGCCGGCTGCGAGACATTCTCGGCAACCGCCCCGACATCCGCATCGTCGGCGACCGCTTCGTGTTCCAATCGGAGGTCTTCTTCGATCCCGGCCAGGCGGATCTGAAGCCGGAAGGCATGCCCGAACTCGACAAGATCGCGACCGCGATGCGCGAGATCATCACGAATATCCCCCCCGACATCCCCTGGGTGCTCCGCGTCGACGGCCACACCGACAAGCGCCCGCTTTCGGGAACCGGGAAATTCGCCACGAACTGGGATCTTTCCGCCGCGCGCGCCATTGCGGTGGTGCGTTACCTGCAATCGCAAGGCCTGCCGCCCGAGCATCTCCTCGCGGCAGGCTTCGGAGAATTCCAGCCGCTCGACCTCGGCGATACGGAAGATGCCTTCAAGCGCAACCGCCGCATCGAGTTGAAGCTGACGGATCGTTGAGCGCATAAGGGATGCATCGCTCCCTCCCGCCTCGCGCCACCAAGCCCCGGCCTATCGGCGCGGGCACGATGCGTTGAGACGCCATCTCCCTCTTGCCGCGACCGCCGGCGCCGCATGAGAGAGATGCCCTCACGATCGAAAAGCTCAGCCTTCGCGCTTCGCGACGCCGCCGAGGGAGATCGCGAAGCCATGCTCGATCTTTGGGTCGCGGCATGGCGCGCGGCGATGCCGGCGATCGATTTCGGCGAACGGCGCGAGGGGTTCCGCGCCCATCTCGCGCAACTGGAGGGCCTGGGCTTCGCGATGCGCTGCGCGACCGGCTCTCGGGAGGGACGCATCCTTGGCTTCATCGCGCTCTCGCCGAAGCTTCGCCAGCTCGACCAGATCGTCGTCGCTCTCGATCATTGGGGAAAGGGCGCCGGCAAAGCGCTGATCGACGAGGCAAAGCGCCTCTCGCCTCGCGGGCTTTGGCTCGATGTGAACCAAGACAATCCGCGCGCCATCGCCTTTTACGAAAAGCACGGCTTTCGCCGCTTACGTGCCGGCCGCAACCCGACATCGGGCCTCCCGACCTTTCGCTACGGGTGGGGAGAAGTGAGCGGTGAAGGGTGAAGTGTGAGCGGCTTTATCTTATCAAACTCTCTCTTCACCCTTCACTACTCACTATTGCCCAGGTGAACCATGAAAGGCGCTCGCGCGGAGACCAAACGATATCGGCGCTTGTCCGAGACCGATCTTCCTGCCTATCTCGCAAGCATTCCGGCCGTTGGGCAGCAGCTCGGCGGAGACCGCGCCGGCTGGCGGGTGCGCGAAGTCGGGGACGGCAATCTCAATCTCGTCTTCATCGTCAAGGGGACGAAAGGCGGGGTCGCGGTGAAGCAGGCTCTTCCGTTCGTTCGCCTTGTTGGCGAGAGCTGGCCGCTGCCATTGTCGCGGGCCAATTATGAGAACGCCGCGCTTGCGCGGCAGGCGGAGCTCGCGCCCGGGCTCGTTCCCACGATCATTAATTTCGATGACGACATGAAGCTAATCGTCATGGAGCTTCTCGAGCCTCACATCATATTGCGCCGCGGGCTGATCGCCGGCACGCGCTATCCTCGTCTTGCGGAGGACCTTTCCACCTTCCTAGCGCGCACCCTGTATTTCACTTCTGACCTCGCGCTCGAAGCGGCCAATAAAAAAAGACGCATCGCCGACTTCGCCGGGAACCACGCTCTTTGCAAGATAACCGAGGATCTCATCTTCACCGATCCTTATCGCCTCGCCGAGCAAAATCGCTGGACTGAGCCCTTTCTCGATGCCATCGCACAAGAATTCCGCACCGATCTCGACCTCCATGTCGCGATCTCGCGACTGAAGCTGAAATTCTTGAGCAGCGCCGAGGCCATGATCCATGGCGACCTGCACACCGGCTCGGTGATGGTGACGCATGACAACACGCGGGTGATCGATCCGGAATTCGCCTTTTACGGCCCGATGGGTTTCGACATCGGGGCGCTTGTCGCGAATCTCCTGATGAATTTCCTGGCGAACGAGGGCCATGAGAAGAGACCTGGCGAACGCGGCGCTCATGGCGAGTGGGTGCTCGAGACCGCCGCGGAGATCTGGCGCCGCTTTCGCGTGAAATTCCTCGAGCTCTGGCGCAAGGAGGCGAAAGGCGACGCGTATCCATCAAGCCTTTTTCTCGGGACGCTCGGCGAGGGGCGCCTCGAGATCGAGCGGCAAGACTATATGGACCGGCTTTTCAGCGACGCCATCGGTTTCGCGGGAGCGAAGATCGTGCGCCGTATCCTCGGCCTGGCGCACAATATCGACTTCGAGTGGATCGAGGACAGGGCGCGTCGCGCCACTTGCGAAGCTCGCGCGCTCCGCCTCGCCCGCGCGCTCCTCGTCAATGCCAAAAGCTTCTCATCGATCGAGGCCGTCGTCGACGCGGCGCGCCTTGCGAACACATGGCGACCCGGCTTCGAATAAATTGCATCGCACGAGCGCCGCCTGCCAAGCCTCGCGGCGAGGCTCAATCCTCGGCCGTTTCGCGCAACCTTTGCGCGTAGACGTTGATGATGAGCGCCGCGAGCAGGATGAGACCGCGGATCAGGATCTTCAGGAAGGAATCGATCTTCACATGGTCGAGGCCGTTGTTGAGCACGCCGAGCACGAAAAGGCCGACAATGGTGTTGCCGATGCCGCCGCGCCCTCCGAAGAGGCTCGTGCCGCCAACGACGACCGCCGCGATGGCATCGAGGAGGTAGGTGTCGAACTCGTTCTGCTGGGCGCTCCCGAAATGGGCGACGCCGAGCATGCCCGCGATGCCTGAGCACGCCGCTGAGATCACCATCACGGTACCGACGATGAGCTTGACGTTGAGGCCCGAATATTCGGCGGCCTCGCGGTTGCCGCCGACGATGTAAACGTAGCGGCCAAAGCGCGTGTAGGTGAGCACGAGATGGCCGAGGAGCAAAAGCACCGCGGCGACCACCACGATCCAGGGTATGCCGCCGATCGAGCCCGCGCCCAAGGTCGCGACGAGATCGGGCACCTTGTAGGCGATCTGGCCGCGCACGAGGAGCGCCGAGATGCCGGCCCCGATCTGCATCATGGCGAGGGTCATGATGAAGGAGGGAATGCCGATGAGGGTGATGCCGAGCGCGTTGAGGAGGCCAAGCCCGAGGCACGCGGCAAGCGCGAGCACGATCGCCGCCGCGCCGGGCAGCGGCAGGTTGGCGATGTTCACATAGGATTCCTGCGCAGTGAAATAGGCGACGACGATGCCCGTCGCATTCGCCACGCTCGCGATCGACAGATCGATCTCCGCGCACAGGATGACGAAGGTGAGGCCGACCGCGATGATGCCGGTCACCGACACCTGGGTCAGGATGTTGCCGAGGTTGTCGAGCGTCGTGAAGGAGGGGCTGGCGAAGCCGAAGAAGGCGACGAGGCAGATGAGCGTGAGAAAAGGCGCGATGTTGCGCATCTGGCCGCGCATAATCGCCCCGATGCCCGCTCGCCGGGCTCGACCTTTCTCGTCGGTGAGCGATGCGTTCATGCCCTTCGGTCCTCGCCTCACGCCGCCTCGAGCAGGCGATCCTTGCTGATCACCTCATTCTTGAATTCGCGCACCACGGCGCCCTTCTTCATCACCATGACGCGGTCGGCGAGCGAGAGCACCGTTTCGGGCTCGGTCGAGGCGACCAGGATGGCGAGCCCATCCTGGCGCAAGCCGCGCACGATCCGCACCACATCCTCCTTGGCGCCCACATCCATGCCGCGCGTCGGCTCGCTCAAGATCAGGACCTTCGGCGGAAAGCTCAACCATTTCGCGAGGCCCACCTTCTGCTGGTTGCCGCCCGAAAATGAGCCGAGAAGCGCGTCGGGGCGCGGCGGCCTGATCTGCAGCTTCTCGATCTGGGCACGCGCGATCTCGCGCTCGCGCGCCGGTTTCAGAAGAAACCGCGAGATCCGCTCGAGCGTGCTCACCGAGGTGTTCTTGTAGAGCGGTTCGGCGTGAAAGAGCATCGCGCGCCGGCTTTCCGGCACGAAGGCGATGCCCGCGCGGCGCGCCGCCGAGGTGCTCGCGAAGCGCGTTTCGCGCCCGGCGACGCGCAAGGCGCCTTCGTCGGGTTGCAGCTTGCCGAACAGGCTTCGCACGAGCTCGATCTGGCCGCAGCCCATGAAGCCGTAAAGGCCGAGCACCTCGCCCGCCCGAAGCTCGAGCGAGACCTCCCGATAGGCCCGGCCGAGCGAGAGGCCGCGAGCCTCGAGCACAACCGGGGCGGCGCTTTGACTGTCGAGGCGGATATCGGCGCGGTAGCTCTCGCCGAGCTCCTCATGGCCGGCGCCGATCATGCGCTCGATGAGGGCGGCCTTGCTCGTCTCCGAAGCCCGTGTCGTCGCGATCTTGCGCCCGTTGCGGAACACCGTCACGGTGTCGGAGACGCGCAGAATGTCGTCGAGAAAATGCGAGATGAAGACGATGCTGCGCCCATCGTCGCGCAAGCGCCGCAACACCGCGAACAGGCGCTCGACCTCCGGCGGCGACAAAGCGGAGGTCGGCTCGTCGAGAATGATGATGCGCGCGCCCGAAAACAGCACGCGCGCGATCTCGACCATCTGCTGGAGGCCGATCGGCAGATCGCCGATGCGCGCGCCGGGATCGATGTCGAGGCCAAGTCCGGCAAGCAGGCGGCGCGCCTCGTCCGCCATGCGCCGCCATTGCACGATGCCGGCTCGGTTCACCGGTTGCGAGCCGAGGAAGACATTCTCGGCGACGCTGAGATCGGGCGCGATGCTCAATTCCTGATGCACCATGCCGACGCCGGCGGCGAGCGCATCGCGCGTCGAGCGGAAGCGGACCTCGCGCCCGTCGAGACGCAATTCGCCGATAAAATCCCCGTGCACGCCGGCGATGATCTTCATCAGCGTCGATTTGCCGGCCCCGTTCTCCCCGACGAGACCATGGATCTCACCGGTCTCGAGGACGAAGCCGACATCGCGCAAGGCCGCGACGCCGCCGAAGGATTTGGAGACGCCCACGAGCTCGATGACCGGGGCGGTCGTGCCCATCGCCTGGCCTCAGATGAGGAAGTGATCCTCCATCCATTGCATCCCGGCCGCGTTGGCCTTGGTCACCACCGGCCCGTCGGTGACGATGTTCTTTGGGATGCCTTGATCGGTCTTCTCGCCGTTCACCGCGGCGACGCCGGCGATGATCGCGCCACCATGGATGCGACAGGAGGGATTGCGCACCGTCGCGTACATCCGTCCTTCCGACACCGCTTGGATGGCGGGCGGCATGGCGTCGACGCCGCCGATCAGGATGTTGGTGCGGTTATGCGCCTTCATCACGTTGTAGGCGGCGAGCGCCATGTCGTCATTGTGGAAGAAGGCCGCGTCGATCTGCGGATATTTGGTGAGATAGGTCTCCCAAAGCTGCGCCGTCTTCGACACGCTCCAATCGGCGGGCTGCGTGTCGAGCACCTCGATGTTCGGATATTGCTTGACCACCGTCTCGAAGCCCTTGGCGCGCCCTTGCGCCCCGGTATGGCCGAGCGCGCCTTGCGTCATGATCATCTTGCCCTTGCCGCCAAGCGCCGAGACGAGCGCCTGGGTGACGGACGCCCCCATGAACTCGTTGTCGGGCGCGAGGAAGCTGTGCACCTTGATCTGGTCGAGGGGAGCGATGAGCGTGTCCATGTCGATCACCGGAATGCCGGCGTCGATCATCTTCTGCACCGGCGCGGTGAGCGTGCCGATGCCGAACGCCTGGATGGCGACGAAATCCCATTTTTGCGAAGCCATGTTGTCGATGGCGGCGCGCTGCTTCACGGCGTCAAGCTCGCCGTCGAACCAGGTCACATCGACATTGAACAATTTGCCCCAATATTCGGCGGCTTGCTTGCCTTGGGCACACCAGGTCGCCTGCAAGCCCGCGTTGGAAAAAGCCGCCTTGAGCGGCTTGTCGGACCGGCCCACGGCGCTTGCCGCAAGGGCCGGGCTAAGGCTCAAGCCTCCCAGAAGCGCCGTGGCGGCGCCCGCAGAAGCAGCGGCCGTGCGGAAGAAGTCACGCCGCGAATGCGGCAAAACGGTCTTTTCCTCGGACATGTCACGCTCCCTGAATATGCGAGCCCGCATCCTTTCGCCATGCGGATGGCGGGCGCGGAAAGGAAGTGTGGCATAGTCGGGGAAGCCGCACCAGCATGAGCACGCGCCGACAAGTATAGCTCGAAGTCATCTCGTGTCGCGAAGCAATCGTCGCGACCGCGATAAGAAATACGGCCAAGAGGCGGCCAGAAAATCAAATCATGGATGGATGAGAATTCGACCGGCGGCGCTGAATGCGCGTCAGCTCTTCGCCTTCCGCCGCTTGTGCGCGCCAACACGCGGTCCAGCGCCGCCGCCCTGGTTCAAGCCGACGAAAACATCGGTGTCGTCATCCTTCGGAATGACGAAATCGTTGACGACCGTATTGAAGGAGGCGCGCGTCTCGCCGGACGGAATTGTCACTGAAAGGACTTCACGGCGTGTGGCAACCACCTTGTCCTTGATGCGCGCCTCGAAGACGAGCGGGACCGTGAAGGTGCCTGGCGAGCCGGCAGGCCCGAGAAGAACCGAGCCCTCGACGCCGAGCTTCATGCTGATATTCGTGCCTGCGTCCTTGCACTCGCGCGCCAGATTGGTGATCGAGATCTGATGGCGCAAGGCTTGCGCGCCCGCCTCCGAGCCGCCGGCGAAATCCCGCATCGCCGCCCCGTTCGCCGCGACGTCGAGGACGGGACAATCCAATTCTTCCTTTTGCTTCACCGCGTCGGGAAAGCGTGTTTGCGCGTTGGGCGCCGGTGTCGTCGCGGGCGCGGGGCCGCCGAGCGCCAGGTTTTCCAGAAATTGCTTGGTCGGCGAGGGCGGCGCAGCCGGCGCGTCCTCGTCGGAGCTGCCCCCGAAGCCGAGCGAGCCGCAAGCCGAAAGGCAAGCGCAAAGCGCGAGCGCGGCCGGCAGGCGTGCCGTGCCCGGCCGCGCCCAGCGCCACCGCAAACCGTCGAGATTCGACCCCAATCCGCGTATCATCTCTTTCAACCCTCAAAAACCTCGTCACCGTTCCCGAGCGCCTTTCGCGATCTCGGGATCGAGCCGCGCCCGGATCGCCTCAGGGCAGGCTGTCGAACGCCTTGGCAAAACCGTTGAGCGAGACCGGAATTCCAACCCCGTCATCGGCCGATTGAAAGACGATGAAGGTCGCCGTCGTGCCGGTTTTCAGCTGGCTGATCAGCTTCTCGTCCATCTCGACCTCGCTGAAGCAGCCGCTGCCGAAGCAATGCGCGAAAGGCACGTGGCCGACATCCACCTGATCGATCTTGAGGCCAAGCCCGGTCGGCAGGAAGACGAAGGGCGGCGCCACCACCCGCAACAAAGGCTTCTTCTTGTCCACAGGCTTCAGCACGATCACCAGAAGCGTGATATTCGGCCGGTCCTCCGCCACCACGTTCTGAATCATCGCGCATTGCTCGCCCTTGGCCCCCGTGGGCGTGTCGCAGCGCGTCTCCCAATCGCCATTGGTCGCCTTGATGACGCCTTCGGCCTTGGCCGGGAAGCCGACCATGATGCCAAGGCCTGCCGCGACCGCGAAAGCTGTGATGGAAGCGATGATTCCGTGCCGGCTCCTAGCATCAAGCCCACAGCTCGGTCGTTTCATTGCGGCCTCATTCCTCGGATCGGGTCGGATCGGCAGCGGCGCGGCCGCTGCCGCCGTTCGGACCATGCGATTTTGTCGCTGTCAAGGAAACCGTGTGGCGGCATCGCCCCTGCGGCTCGAAGCTTCCCGACCCGGAGCCAGCCTCTGAAACCGGGCCCTGGATGCGGCAATTAGGCGGGGACGGCGGCGTTGCGCCCCGCACGCGTTTGTGGTTTGACGCGCGAGGGGAGCCGCTCGACCGCCGCGCTCGGCGCGGGGCGTGCGGACCGATCGGGCAATGGTCATGACGAGGAACAGAATGTCGATGAATGCCAGGGCAGGCGCGAAGACGGCGCTTTCGAGCCTTGCCGCGGCGCTGCTTGCGAGCCCCGCCTGCGCCGAGGCGATCGGCCAGCCGCGCCCCTGGCAACTGGGCCTGCAGCCGCAGGTGACGGAGATCGGGGAAAGAATCAACTCGCTCCATGACGGCTTGCTCGTGATCATCACGCTCATCACCGTCTTCGTGCTGGCGATGATCCTCTACGCCCTGTTTCGCTTCCACGAGTCACGCAACCCCGTCCCGAGCCGGACGACGCACAACACCTTCCTCGAGATCATCTGGACGATCGTTCCGGTCATGATTCTGGTCGGCATCGCCATCCCCTCCTTCAGCCTCTTGCGCTACAAGCTCGTCCCGCCGCCCGCCGGACATCGTGATGAAGGCGACGGGCTCGCAATGGCTGTGGACCTACGATTATCCGAAGGATCAGGGCGGTGGCTTCTCCATCGTGTCCAGGATGCTCAATGAGAAAGAGCGGAGCGAGCTCATTGCCAAGGGGACCTCGCCCGAGGATGCGCCCCGGTTGCTCGCGGTCGACAACGAGGTCGTGCTGCCGGTCGGCAAGATCATCAAGGTCGAGGTCACATCGACCGACGTGATCCATGGCTTCAATCTTCCAGCCTTCGGAGTGAAGGTGAACGCCATTCCTGGCCGCAACAACGAGGTCTGGTTCCAGGTCGACAAGGAAGGCCTCTATTACGGCCAATGCACGCAGATTTGCGGCGATCAGCATTCCGAGATGCCGCTCGCTTTCCACATTGTTTCTCCCGAGCGCTACGCCGAATGGTTGAAGGGGGCGAAGGCGAAGTTCGCCTCGAACGGCGCCTCGCCCGCCCGCGTCGCCGACGCTGGAACTCTCGCGCCTTGAAACTGAAGGGCGGTCAGGACCGCCTACATCGCAAGACTGGCCGCACGACTAGCTGAAGGAAACCCGCCATGGCCTACGGCGCAGCTTTCAACCCCCATGCCGAACATCCGGCCTCGGACAGCCACGCGGCGCATCCGACCGGCCTTCGGCGGTGGTTGTTCTCGACGAATCACAAGGACATCGGCACGCTCTATCTCTCCTTGGCGATCGTCGGCATGTTCATCGGGGGCACCTTCTCGATCCTGATGCGCATCAATCTGCAATCGCCGGGGCATCACTTATTCGCCGATGGGCAAGCCTACAACGTGATCGTTACGGGTCACGGCCTGATCATGATCTTCTTCGTGATCATGCCGGCCTTGATCGGTGGCTTCGGCAATTGGTTCGTGCCCCTGATGATCGGCGCCCCGGACATGGCCTTCCCGCGCATGAACAACCTGTCCTTCTGGTTCACGGCCGGCGGCATGTGCCTCCTCCTGCTCTCGACACAGATGGAGGGCGCGCCGGGCGCCAACGGCGTCGGCGCGGGCTGGACGCTCTATGCGCCCTTCTCGACGCTCGGCCACCCCGGCCCAGCGGTCGATTTCGGCATTTTGGCGCTCCACACCGCGGGCGCCGGCTCGATTCTCGGCGCCATCAACTTCATCACGACCATCCTCAACATGCGTGCGCCCGGCATGACGCTGCACCGCATGCCGCTCTTCGTCTGGTCGGAGCTCGTCACCGCGTTCCTTCTTTTGCTGGCCCTGCCGGTGCTGGCCGGCGCCATCACGATGCTGCTCACCGATCGCAACTTCGGCACGACCTTCTACGACCCGGCGGGCGGCGGCGACCCGATCCTCTACCAGCATCTCTTCTGGTTTTTCGGTCACCCCGAAGTCTACATCATGATCCTGCCGGCCTTCGGCATCGTCAGCCAGGTCATCTCGACCTTCTCGAAGAAGCCGATCTTCGGCTATCTCGGCATGGCCTATGCGATGGTCGCGATCGCCGTGATCGGCTTCGTGGTCTGGGCCCACCACATGTTCACAGCCGGGCTTTCGCTCGACACGCAGCGGTATTTCACCGCGGCCACCATGGTGATCGCCGTACCCACGGGCGTGAAAATCTTCTCCTGGATCGCCACGATGTGGGGCGGCTCGATCCGCCTCACCGCACCCATGCTTTGGGCGATCGGCTTCCTTTTCCTTTTCACGATCGGGGGCGTGACGGGCGTCGTGCTCGCCAATGCCGGTGTCGATCACGTGCTGCACAACACCTATTACGTGGTCGCCCACTTCCACTACGTGCTGTCGCTCGGCGCCGTGTTCGGCATCCTGTGCGGTTGGTACTATTGGTTCCCGAAGATGACCGGCTATGTGATCCCCGATTGGATCGGCAAGACGCATTTCTGGTTCGCCTTCATCGGCTCGAACGTGACCTTCTTCCCGATGCATTTCCTTGGGCTTGCAGGCATGCCGCGCCACTATTTCGACTATCCCGATGCCTACGCTCATTGGCATTTCGTCGCGTCGATCGGCTCCTACATCTTCGCGGCGGGGATGATCTTTTTCGTCTTCGCCAATCTTTACGCCTATTTCATCCGCAAGGAGCCGGCCGGCAACAACCCTTGGGGTGCCGGCGCCACGACCCTCGAATGGACCCTGCCCTCGCCGCCGCCCTTCCATCAATATGAAGTGCTGCCGCGCATCACGGGCGGGGACCATTGAACGCCCGCCGTGCCGGTTTCGGGTTGACCAATGACGCTCGCCACGGACGCCATCGCGAGGAGCGGCCGGAGCGAATCCGGGCCGACGGTCTCGCTTGCGACGCCGGGCGATTTCTTCGCCCTGCTCAAGCCGCGCGTCATGTCGCTCGTCGTGTTCACCGCGTTCGCGGGGCTCATGGTGGCCCCCTCGCGCCCGCATCCGGTGATCGCCTTCATCTCGATCCTCGCGGTCGCCGTGGGTGCCGGCGCCGCCGGCTGCCTCAACATGTGGTGGGACGCCGATATCGACGCGCTCATGAGCCGCACCCGGAACCGGCCCATTCCCGCGGGCCGGATCACGCGTGAGGCGGCGCTCGGCTTCGGCCTCGTGATGTCGGGAGGCTCGGTCATCACGCTCGGCCTCGCCGCGAATTGGACGGCCGCCTCGCTGCTCGCCTTCACCATCTTCTTCTACATCGTCGTCTACTCGATGTGGCTGAAGCGCTCGACGCCGCAGAACATCGTGATCGGCGGAGCGGCCGGCGCCTTGCCGCCGGTCATCGGCTATGCGGCAGCGACTGGCGACCTCACGCTCGATGCGGCGACCATGTTCGCCATCATCTTCCTGTGGACGCCGCCGCATAGCTGGGCGCTCGCCTTGTTCCGCTCCGAGGATTATGCGCGTGCCAAGGTGCCGATGCTGCCGGTCGCCGCGGGGCGCTCCGCGACGCGCGCGCAGATCCTCATCTACACGCTGCTCCTGGTTCCGGTCGGGCTGACACCCGCGCTTCTTGGCCTTGGCGGCCTTGCCTATGGCCTCGTCGCCCTGCTGATGGGCGCCGGCATGCTGCACCTTGCCGTGAAGCTCTATCGCGAACGCGACGAGAAGGCGGCGGACCTCGCGGCGAAGAAACTTTTCGGATTTTCGATCCTTTATCTTTCAACCCTGTTCGGCGTCCTTCTCATCGAGCGTGTCGTCGCGCTCGTGCTGGCGCAAGGGACGTGGTGATGCGCGAGGTCAAGAACGGCCTTATCTTGAGCGAGGAGGAGAAGCGCCGGCGCCGACAGCGCTCGCTCGCTCTCGCGCTCGTGCTCGGCGCGCTCGTGCTCTTGTTCTACGCCATCACCATCGTCAAGCAGGGCGCGGCCTTGAACGCGCTGCATTCGTGACGCCATGAGTCATGCCGTGAGCCCGCGGACACAAGAAGGAGCACGCTCGCGCGGAGCGCGGCGCACGCTCATCCTGACCGTGAGCGCCGCGGCCGCGATGCTCGGCCTCTCCTTCGCGGCCGTGCCCGCCTACCGCCTCTTTTGCCGCGCGACCGGCTTTTCCGGGACGCCGCTCGTCGCGACCCAAGCCCCCGCGAGGAGCCTCGGCCAGATGATGGTGGTGCGCTTCGATGCCAATGTCGCGCCGGGCCTCGCTTTCGATTTCACGCCCGAGACGCCTTTCGTGCATCTTCATCTCGGCGAGACGAAAACGGTCGAGTTCCACGTCACCAACGACAGCGACCAGCCGGCCGCCGCAGTCGCCACCTTCAACATCCAGCCCGATCTCGCGGCTCAGTATTTCAACAAGTTGAGCTGCTTCTGCTTTGACGAGACGGTGCTGAAGCCACATGAAAGTAAGGATTTACCGGTCGTCTTCTTCGTCGATCCGGCGCTCGCCAAGGATAAGGACATTCGCGCCTTGACGTCGATCACCCTGTCCTACACGTTTTTCGCCTCCAAGACCGGCAAGTCGCAAACCTCGACAGTGGCCGCGACGCGCCTGAACTGAGAAGCTTAAAGAGAGAACCATGGCCGACGCGCACGCCAAGCACCACGATTATCACCTCGTCGACCCGAGCCCCTGGCCCGTGATCGGCGCCATCTCGGCCTTCCTCGGCGCCGTGGGCGCCATCATGTGGATGCACGGGCTCTCGCTCGGCGGCATGCGCTGCGGCCCCTACATCGCGGGCGCCGGCGTCATCGGCATCGTCTACACCATGATCGCCTGGTGGTCGGACGTGATTCACGAGGCGCAGGACTTGCATCTGCACACGCGCGTGGTGCAGCTCCATCACCGCTATGGCATGATGATGTTCATCGCCTCCGAGGTGATGTTCTTCGTCGCCTGGTTCTGGGCCTTCTTCGACGCGAGCCTGTTCACCGGCGACCAGATCGACTATGCGCGAGCGGCCTTCACGGGCGGCGTCTGGCCGCCCAAGGGCGTCGAGCCCTTCGATCCCTGGCACTTGCCGCTCTTGAACACGCTGATCCTCTTGACCTCGGGCACGACCGTGACTTGGGCGCATCATGCCTTGCTGCATAATGACCGCCAGGGGCTCAAGACCGGCCTGTGGCTCACCATCCTGCTCGGCGCGACCTTCACCTGCGTCCAGGCCTACGAATACAGCCACGCGGAGTTCGGCTTCAAAGGCAACATCTACGGCGCCACCTTCTTCATGGCGACGGGGTTTCACGGCTTTCACGTCATCATCGGCACGATCTTCCTGAGCGTGTGCCTGTTGCGCGCCTATCGCGGGGATTTCACGCCGAAGCAGCATCTCGGCTTCGAGTTCGCGGCCTGGTATTGGCATTTCGTGGACGTGGTCTGGCTCTTCCTCTTCGCTGCGATCTATGTCTGGGGAACGGGCGGCGGCGCCGCCGTGCATGGCGGGTAGAAGCACGCTTCCAGAAAGCGTCACAGGCGAGCGCGAACCCCGCGCCGGGCTGGCTCCGGAGCCAGGTTCCGGCAAACCGCAAAGCCTTTTCGTACCGGCGTTCTTCACTTTTCTCGGCGTCGCCCTCCTGTGCGGCCTCGGCGTCTGGCAGCTCGAGCGCAAGGCCTGGAAGGAAAGCCTCATCGCAGCGATCGACGCGCGCGTCGGCGCGCCGCCTGCCGCTTTTCCGCCGGAAGAGGCCTGGAGCGGGCTTTCGCCTCAAGCCGATGAATATCGCCATGTGCGCCTCACCGGGCATTTCCTGAACGACAAGGAGGCGCATCTCCAGGCGAATCTCGTGAGCTCGGGGTCGGATGACGGGGCTCTCGGTTACGACATCCTCACGCCGCTCGAGATGCCGCACGGCGCCCGCGTCCTCGTCAATCGAGGCTTCGTGCCCCTCGACAAAAAGGACCCGGCGACAAGGCGAGACAGCGAGGTGCAAGGCGAGACGAGCGTCGCGGGCCTGATCCGTTTCCCGCAAGCAAGCGCCTGGTTCGTCCCGCCGGACGATGCGGCGAAGAACGTCTGGTTCTCGCGCGATCCCGGTTTGATCGCCAAGGCCTATGGCTTGGAGCGGGTGGCGCCGGTGATCGTCGATGCCGATCGGGCGCCCGACAAGGCCGCCCTGCCGCGGGGCGGGCAGACGCGCATCGCGCTTCCCAACGATCATCTCCAATACGCCGTGACCTGGTTTGGGCTCGCGCTCGTGCTCATCTGCGTCTTCGTCGCCTTTGCCATGGGCAAAGGCCGCAAGGCATAGGTCTCGCGATGCGCGGGCGCGGTTAATTCCCTCCAAACGCATCCCGCGCTAAAAGAGCCCGTCCAAGCTTTGGGAAATCCCACGTGCTTCATATCTCGACCCGGGGCGCGGCTCCGGCGATCAACTTCACCGATACCTTGCTCGCGGGGCTTGCCCGCGACGGCGGCCTTTATGTGCCGCAAAGCTGGCCGACGCTGAGCAAAGCTCGGATCACCGGACTTTCCGGGCTATCCTACGCCAAGGCCGCCGAAACCATCGTCGGCGCGCTCGTCGATGACGAGGTGGCGCAGCCGTCCCTGAAACACGCGGTCGACGCCGCTTACGCGGCCTTCCGCCACCCTTCGGTCTGCCCGCTCACCCAGATCGGCGACAACCTCTTCGTTCTCGAGCTGTTTCACGGACCGACGCTTGCCTTCAAGGATGTGGCGATGCGGCTTTTCGCCGGCCTCATGGACGCGGCGCTCGAGGCCGAGGGCCGGCGCGTCACCATCGTCGGGGCGACCTCGGGCGATACGGGCTCGGCGGCGATCGATGCCTTCGCGGGCTCGCGGCGCGCCGATGTGTTCATTCTCTACCCGCATGAACGCATCAGCGAAGTGCAGCGGCGCCAGATGACGACCTCCATGGCGGCGAATGTGCACGCCATCGCCATCGAAGGCACCTTCGACGATTGCCAGGCGCTGGTGAAGGCGATGTTCAACCATCATGACTTTCGCGACCGGCTCTCGCTCGCCGGTGTGAACTCCATCAATTGGGCGCGCATCGTGGCGCAGGTCGTCTATTATTTCACGAGCGCCGTCGCGCTCGGCGCGCCGCATCGGCCCGTTTCCTTCGCCGTGCCCACCGGGAATTTCGGCAATGTGCTCGCCGGCTTCGTGGCCAAGCGCATGGGCTTGCCGATCGCGCGCCTTGTCGTCGCGACGAACGACAACGACATCCTGGCGCGCGCCTTGGCGAAGGGGCGCTATGAAAAGGCCGGCGTGGTAGCAACCGCTTCACCGTCGATGGACATCGAGGTTTCCTCGAACTTCGAGCGCCTCCTCTTCGAAGCTCACGGCCGGGATGCGGCCGCCGTGCGCGCCGCCATGGATTCGCTTGCGCAATCGGGAGGCTTCTCGATCCCCGCTCAGGTGCTCGGGTTCATCCGCGCCGAATTCGACGGCTATCGGACGACGGCTCGGGAAGCGGCCGCGACGATGCGCGAAACCTGGGAAAAGGCCCGTTACCTTCTCGATCCGCACACGGCGGTGGCGGTGCATGCGGCAAAGCGCGCGCGTGAGCGCGATCCGGCAACGCCGATGATCGCTCTCGCGACCGCCCATCCGGCGAAGTTTCCCGATGCCGTCGAGGCCGCCACGGGGGTGCGCCCCGAGCTGCCGGCGCATCTTGCCGATCTGATGGCTCGCAAGGAGCGCGTCATCGTGCTTCGCAATGACCGAGAAGCCGTCGAGGCCTGCATCGAAAATCAGGCGCGGGCGCGCGCTTCGCTTGCCGCCCCGGCCGGAGGAGGCTGAGATGCGGCGTTCTCCCGCTCGCGCCCCGCGCAAAAAGCCCTCATCTCGCGTCTTTGCGCATTCCGTGACATGGATGTCGGCCAAAATGCGTCAAGGAGCGTCGCGATGACCGCAAAACGCAGCACGGTAGAGGGGCCGGGCGACATCAAGGTGACCACCCTCCCGTCCGGCTTGCGCGTCGCCACCGATCCGATGCCGCTCGTCGAGACGGTGCGGCTCGGCGCCTGGATCGATGCCGGCTCGCGCGACGAACGGCCCGAGGAGCATGGCATGGCCCATCTCCTCGAGCATATGGCCTTCAAAGGCACCGCGCGGCGCAGCGCCAAGGCGATCGCCGAGGAAATCGAGGCGGTCGGCGGCGATCTCAACGCCATGACCTCACCCGAGCAGACCGCCTTCGTGGCGAAGGTGCTCGCCGCCGACACGCCGCTTGCGCTCGACATCCTCTCCGACATCCTTCTCGAGCCGAGCTTCGATCCCGAGGAGCTCGGACGCGAGCAGGATGTGATCGTCCAGGAGATCGGCGCCTACAAGGATTCGCCCGAAGAGCTGGTGCATGACTATTTCACCGAGGCCGCCTATCCCGAGCAGGCGATCGGGCGCACCATCCTCGGCACCCCCGACAGCGTCACCTCGTTTGATCGCAGTGCCGTGGGCCGGTTCCTCGCGCGCAACTACAAAACCGCCCACACCGTCGTCGCGGCGGCCGGAAAAGTCGAGCATGAGCGCTTCACCGACGAGGTCGAGCGCCTCTTCGCGCGCTTGCCGCAAGAGGCGCCGCCCCTCGAGGCCGAGGCGCGCTATCTCGGCGGCGAGATGCGCGAGGACCGCCGCGCCGAGCAGGCGCATGTGATGCTTGGCTTCGGCGGCGTCTCCTACCTCGACGAGGCTCACGACGCCGTGCAGGTGTTCGCGAGCGCCGTGGGAGGGGGCATGTCGTCGCGGCTCTTCCAGGATATCCGCGAGACGCGAGGCCTTGCCTACTCCATCTACGCGTTCCACGCCCCCTATCGCGATACGGGCGCATTCGGGGTCTATGCCGGCACGGATCCGAAGAAGACGCGGGAGCTCGCCTTGGTCACGCTCGACGTGCTGCGGCGCGCCGCCGACGATCTGACGCAGGCGGAGATCCGGCGCGCCAAGGCCCAATCGAAGATGGCCCTCCTCTCGGCGCAAGAGGCGGCGGCGCCGCGTGCCTCCTTCATGGCACGTTCGCTCCTCGCCTACGGGCGCGTCTTGTCGCGCGAGGAGCTCACCGGGCGCATCGACCGGCTCAGCGTCGAGGAGGTGCGCGCCGCGGGGCAGGCCTTGCTGCGCACGCCGATGTCGGTCGCGGCCGTCGGGCCCTTGAAGAAGCTGCCGCGACTGAGCGCGCTTGCCAAGCAATTGCGGCCGGCCCCGCCGGCGCCGGCCGCCTTGCGGCTCGCCGGAGGCTGACATGGCGCTCTTTCGCTTCTCGGACCCGATGGCCGAGGCGCCGGCGCTGGCGAGCGGCGATCTGCGCCTGCGCGCACCTCGCCTCTCCGATCATGCCGAATGGGCCGAGCTCAGGGAAAAGAGCCGGAACTTCCTGGCCGCTTGGGAACCCATTTGGCCGGCCGATGAATTGTCGCGTGAAAGCTTCAGGCGCCGCATCAAGCGCTACGCCGAGGAGATGCGGCGCGACGAGGCTTATCCCTTCTTCCTGATCCGCGAAGGCGACGAAAGGCTCATCGGCGGGCTCACCCTCGGCTTCCTGCGCCGCGGCGTCGCCCAAGCGGCGACGCTCGGCTATTGGATCGGCGCCCCTTACGCCCAGCAAGGGCACATGGGGGCCGCGGTCCGCTTGGCGCTCTCCTTTGCCTTCGGGCACCTCGGGCTGCAGCGGGTGGAAGCCGCTTGCCTGCCCCATAACGAAGCCTCGATCCGTCTTCTCGAGCGGGTCGGCTTTCGCAAGGAGGGGCTGGCGCGGCGTTACCTTTGCATCAACGGGCGCTGGCAGGACCATGTGCTTTATGCCATCTTGTCGACCGACCCCATCTCTCCCCCGATGCCACGTCCGAGCCACGAAAACATCGACAAGCGTCCGTCATCGTGAAGCGTCTTGCGGCGCCGATCCACCTGACGGAGCTGAACCTTATGAAAGGCTTGACCGAGTTGACGGATTCGTCCGGCCTCAGCGCGATCATCCGCCGCCTCTTCTGTCTCGCAGCCGCGCTCGTTCTGGCGACCGCCTGCCTTTGGCCCGCGCCTGCCGGCGCCGTCGATGCCATCCGGGTCAACCCCGATACGGCCGCGATCGACATGACGAAGGTCGTGCAATATTTCCATTCGCCGGGCGGCGATACCATCCAGATCTCGACGGCACCGGGCGCCGACGGCATCGTGCGCCGCATTGCCGTCAAGGCGCGCACCGCCGGCTCGCGGCCCGATTGGATCGCCTTCGCGCTCAACAACGATTCCGACCAGCAGATCGACCGCTTGCTCGTGGCGCCGCATTCGCGACTCACGGGCTCGCAAGTCATCTGGCCCGATCTCGGCTCGACGCGCATCACCGCCGTGACGGCGAGCGAAGGCTCCTCGCCCGAGCGCCAACCGGCGTCGGATGCCGACATCTTCCTGATCACGCTCGATCCGGGCGCCACCGTCACCTATGTGGCGGAGCTCGCGACGCCGGATCTGCCGCAGCTCTATCTGTGGGATTCGGACGCTTACAAGGAGAAGGTGAACGGGTTGACCCTCTATCGCGGCATCGTCATCGGCATCGTCGGCCTTCTGGCGCTGTTTCTCACGATCATCGTCGTGGTCAAGGGCGCCGTGATGTTCCCCGCCGCCGCGGCGCTTGCCTGGTCGGTCTTCGTCTACATCGCCATCGATTTCGGCTTCGTGCAAAAGCTCACGGGCCTGCCGACCGAAGGCTTGAGCGTCTACCAGGCGGCGGCCGAAGCGACGCTCGCGGCAACGACGCTCGTCTTCCTCTTCGCCTATCTCAACCTCAACCGCTGGCACGTGCGCTACAGCCACATCATGGCGCTGTGGCTCCTCTTCCTCCTCGCCCTCATCGGCCTTGCGGCCGTGAACGCGCCGGTGGCGGCGGGCGTGGCGCGCATCTCGCTTGCCGCTGTCTCCTCGATCGGTTTCCTGCTCATCGTCTTCCTCGCCATCCATCAACGCTATGACCGCGCCATCGCGCTCATTCCGACCTGGCTGATGCTGCTCGCCTGGGTCGTGGCCGCGGCCTTCGTGGTCACCGGGCAGATCGACAATGATTTGGCCGCGCCGATGCTGCTCGGCGGGCTTGCGCTCATCGTCTTCCTTATCGGCCTCACCGTCATGCAACATGCCTTCTCGGGCGGCGGCTATCTGAACGGCGCGCCCGGGACCACGGAACGCAAGGCGCTGGCGCTCACCGGCTCGGGCGATGCGGTTTATGACTGGGACGTTTCCGGCGACAAGGTGCATGTGAGCCCCGAGGTCGAAATGCAGCTTGGCCTCTCGCGCGGCGCGCTCGGCGGCCCGGCCGCGGGCTGGCTCGACGTGATGCACCCCTTCGACCGCGAGAGCTATCGCGCCACGCTCGACAATGTGCTCGAGCAAAGACGCGGCCGCATCCACGTCGATCTTCGCCTGCGCGACGCGGAAGGCCAGTACCATTGGTTTCAGCTCAAGGCGCGTCCCGTCATCGGTGACAACAACGAGGTCGTGCGCATCGCCGGAACGCTCGCCGACGTGACCGAGGCGCGCCAGGCCCAGGAACGCATCCTACACGACGCGGTGCATGACAATCTCACCGGGCTGCCGAACCGCGAGCTGTTCCTCGACCGCGTCGCCAACGCCCTCATCCTGTCGCGCACCGACGAGGCCATGCGCCCCACGCTGATCACCATCGATATCGACCGTTTCAAGCAGGTGAACGAGACGGTCGGGCTGAGCGTCGGCGACAGCGTGCTTCTCACTTTGTCGCGGCGGCTCGAACGGTTGATGCGCCCGCAAGACACGCTATCGCGGATCTCGGGCGACGAATTCGCGGTGCTCCTGTTCTCGGAACGCGAGGCCGAGGCCATCACGCTCTTCGCCGACGGGTTGCGCCGCGCGCTTGCGGCGCCGCTCCCCTACAAGGATCGCGAGATCGCGCTCACCACCTCGCTCGGCCTTGCGCTCGTCGATCGCGACGGCAAGCAGACGGCCGAGGAATTTCTGCGCAATGCCGAGCTCGCCATGCTGCATGCCAAACGTCTCGGCGGCGATCGCATCGAGGTTTTTAAGCCTTCGCTGCGTATCGATCGGCCGGACCGGCTGCTGCTCGTCTCCGATCTTCGCCAAGCGATCGATCGCAACGAAATCCGCATCGTCTTCCAACCGATCGTGCGCCTCGAGGATCGGACCATCGCCGGCTTCGAGGCGCTGATGCGCTGGGATCATCCGCGCCTCGGGCGCCTTCCGCCGAAGGAGTTCATCTCGCTTGCCGAGGAGAACGGCCTCATCTCCGACCTCGGCGTCTTCGCGCTCGAGCACGCGGTTCACGAACTCGCCGCCTGGCAGCGCGCGCTCGATGTCGACCCGCCCATTTTCGCCAGCGTCAACATCTCGAGCCGCCAGATCTTCCGGCACGACCTCGTCCAGGAGGTGAAAGCGATCATCGGGCGCGTTGCCATCGCGCCGAATTCGCTGAAGCTCGAGGTCACCGAGAGCCTGATGATGGAGAATCCGGAATACGCGACGCAGATTCTGACGCGTTTGCGCGATCTCGGCGCCGGCATCGCGCTCGACGATTTCGGAACCGGCTATTCGTCCTTGAGCTATCTGCACCGCTTTCCGCTGGACACGGTGAAGATCGATCAATCCTTCGTGCATCAATCCGGGCACGCTTCCGACAAGATTTTGCGGGCCATCGTGTCGCTCGCGAAAGATCTCGGCCTGTCCACCGTCGCCGAAGGCGCCGAAACCGAATCGGAGATCGTGCTCCTCTCGCAACTCGGCTGTGACTATGCCCAGGGCTTCATCTTCGGCCAGCCGCTCACCGCCGATGAGGCGCGAAGGCTCGTGGGCGCGGCGACCCAGGAAGCCGCTTGAGGCCATGCGCGCCCCGCGAGCCAAGTGGCATGGGTGACCTTCTCGTCCGAGCCGTCGGCGTTCGCTGAGCACGACAGGCAAGGCGAAGACGTAAGGCACGCAAGCGACAGGCAAGGCCCACGACCATGACCGCTCTTCCCGCCCGCCTTCTCGACCGCCGCGCGCTCGTCACCGGGGGATCGCGCGGCATCGGGCGCGCCGTCGCCGAACGCTTCGCGGCGGAAGGCGCGACGGTCGCGATCAACTACGCAAGCCATGAGGAAGAAGCCCGCAAGGCGCTGGAGGCGGCGCGCGCGGCGAGCCGCGAGGCCGGGCATGGGGAGCGGCCCCATCTCGTCACGCGCGCCGACATGTCGGACTTTGCCGCCGTCGAGGCAATGTTCGAAGCGCTGCTCGAGGCCTTCGGCCGGCTCGATGTCCTGGTGAACAACGCAGGCATCCAGCAGGAGCTTCCGGGCGATGCGCCAGACCCACGCGGGCTCGAGCACGTGCTCGGCGTCAATCTTTTGGGCGCGGCTCATTGCGCTCAACTGGCCATTCGCCATTTCCTCTCGCGGCAAGAAGGTGGCGCGATCATCAACACCTCGAGCGTGCATCAAATCATTCCCAAGCCCGGCTTCCTCGGCTATTCGCTGAGCAAGGGCGGCCTTGCCAATCTGACGCGCACGCTCGCGCTCGAATTCGCCGATCGCGGCATAAGGGTGAACGCCGTCGCGCCCGGCGCCATCCTCACCGACATGAACGACGCCTGGCGCAACGACCCCAAGGCGAAGGCGCGGGTGGAGCGCCACATTCCGATGGGGCGAGCCGGAACGGCGGAAGAGATGGCCGCGGTCTTCGCTTTCCTCGCTTCGGATGACGCCTCCTACATTACCGGCCAGACGATTTTCGCCTGTGGGGGCCTCACCCTTTACGGTGATTTCATGCACAATTGGTCGACGTGACGCCGATGCTTACACGTGCCCGGCATGTCGGGGCGTTCTTTGAATCTCCAAGGAGCCGATCTTGCAGAAAATGATGAGCACCCGGAAGACGGACCCCGGCAAGGCGAATGGCGCGGGGAGGCAGGCAAGCGCGCAACGCGCGCGTGCCCGCAACGATGCTCCGCTGTCGGGCGGCGAGGCCATCGTGCGCTCGCTCGTTGAGAATGGCGTCGATACCGTTTTCGGCCTTCCCGGCGCGCAAATGTACCCGCTCTTCGATGGGCTTTACCAGGCGAGCGATCGCATCACGACCTATGGGGCGCGCCACGAACAGGGCACCGCCTACATGGCCTTCGGCTATGCGCGCTCGACGGGTCGGCCCGGAGTCTTCTCGGTCGTGCCGGGGCCCGGCGTGCTCAACGCCACGGCCGCCATCTCCACCGCCTGGGCCTGCTGCGCCCCGGTGCTGTGCATCACCGGCCAGCTCCCTTCCGAATTCATCGGCCGCGGGCGAGGTCATTTGCACGAGATACCCGACCAGCTCGGGACCTTGCGCAGCTTGTGCAAATGGGCGGCCCGCATCGAGCGGCCCGCCGACGTGCCTCGCGTGATGAGCGAGGCTTTCCGGCACATGCTTTCCGGCCGGCCGGGCCCGGTCGCGGTCGAGATGGCATGGGACGTGATGGCAAGTCGCGAGCAGGTGCTCTTCGAGGGTCCGGCAAGACTCGACGCCGCTCCCGATCCCGACCCCGAGGCCCTGGCGCGCGCCGCTGCGCTTCTCGTCGGCGCCAAGCGCCCGATGATCATGGTCGGCAGCGGCGCCCAGCATGCAGCAAAGGAGGTGCGCGCGCTCGCCGAAGCGCTCGACGCGCCGGTGTCGGCGATGCGTGGCGGCCGCGGCATCGTCTCGGAGGCCGAGCCGCTCGGCGTCTCGGCCTATGCGGCTCGCCTGCTTTGGGAGGAAACGGACGCGCTCGTCGCCATCGGCACACGGGCCGAGATGGCCTATATGCGCTGGACCGGAATGACGCGCCTCATCGATCGGCCGCAAGCACCCCCTTATCTCATCCGCATCGACATCGATCCGACCGAGATGCTGCGGCTGAAGCCGCATGCCGGTGTCGTCGCGGATTCGGCCGCGGGCGCTCGCGCGCTCCTCGACGCGCTCGTTTCGCTCAAGCGGCCGCGCCGCGACAATCGCAAGGCCATTCTCGCCGCGAAGGCCAAGGCGGCGAAGGCCCTGCGCAAGGTGCAGCCGCAGGTCGATTATCTCGAGGTGATCCGTGATGCGCTGCCGCGCGACGGTTACTTCGTCACCGAGCTGTGCCAAGCGGGCTTTGCCTCCTATACGAGCTTCCCAGTCTACGCGCCCCGTACCTACGTGTCGGAGGGCTTCCAGGGCACGCTCGGCGCCGGCTTTCAGACGGCGCTCGGCGTCAAGGTCGCCCATCCGGACAAAGCCGTGGTCTCGATCACCGGCGACGGCGGTTTCATGTTCGGGGTGCAGGAACTCGCGACCGCGGTGCAATACGGCATCGGCCTCGTTACCGTGCTGTTCAACAACGAAAGCTTCGGCAATGTGCGCCGCGATCAGGAAACCCGCTATCAAGGACGCGTCATCGGGGCCGATCTCGTCAACCCCGATTTCATGAAGCTCGCGGAAAGTTTCGGCGTGAAAGGCGAGCGCGTGCACTCCCCCGCGGAGCTGAAGCCGGTTCTCGCGCGCGCCATCGCGGCGGATGCGCCTTGCCTGATCGAGGTCGTCGTGCCGCGCGGCAGCGAAGTCTCGCCTTGGGAGTTCCTGGTGTCCGGCCGCGCCGGCGAGAACCCGGCACCGGCCGCTACGGCGAAAAAGACATGATGCGCGGGAGGGGCGCGCCTTGCGGCGCCCTTCGGCGATAACCGTGAATTGTCGCGCGGCTTCGCGACCGGCGTGAACCCGTTTGGACCCATCCCGGCTCGAGGAACGGCATTGGCCGAAGCAAGATCGCGCCCGCACTCAGAAGGCTCGCGAAAGCTCCCCTTGCCCTGTTGGAGCAAGCTCAGCGTGGCGGCCTTCCTGGCGGCGCTCATTCTCGCGGCTTTCATGCTTGCGACCGCAGTCTTTCCAGGACTCGACGTGGCCCTCGCGCGCGGCTTCTACGCAGGCGCGAGCAAGGGCTTTGCGCTACGCTCGGAAACGACCCTCATCCTTCTGCGCGAGCTCGGTTACTACCTGCCGATAATCGTGCTGGCGCTCAGCGGCCTCGCCTTCCTTCTCGGAAAGCGAAAGCCTCGCCCCGGCGGCATCCTGACCGGACGCCGCTTCCTCTTTCTCGCGTTGAGCTTAGCTCTCGGGCCCGGCCTCGCCGTGAATGGCGTGCTCAAGGAAGTCTCGCATCGGCCTCGCCCCGCGCAGATCGTCGAATTTGGCGGCGCAAGCGCTTTCCGGCCTTGGTATGCGGTCGACGGCGCCTGCGCTCACAACTGCTCCTTCGCTTCCGGCGAGGTCGCGGGTGCGACCTGGCTTCTCGCGCCGGCGTTGCTCCTGCCCCCGCCGTGGCGCGCCCCCGCGCTTGCGCTCGCAAGCCTTGTGACCGTCGCGGTCGCGGCGCTCCGCATGGCGTTCGGCGGCCATTTCGCGTCGGACGCCGCGGCGGCCGTGTTGGTGACGCTCGCCTCGATCTTCGCGGTCGGCTGGGCCGTGCTGCGACGAAACGGGCGAGGCAGCGCGCTTTGACGCGGAGGACCGGCGCCCGTAACTTTGCAAGCTCGAAGGGAGGCGGCTCCTTGACCCAGTCACCTGGCGGACGCCGGCCGCGCCAGATCGGCCGGCCTCTTGCCGATCTCCTGGCACCTGCGCTCGGCAAGACGCTCGCCGCGCGCGGCTTCGCGGCGGCCGATGTGGTGCTCGCCTGGCCGGAGATCGTCGGCGAGCGGCTCGCCAAGGTGTGCGAGCCCGTCGCGCTCGAATGGCCGCGCGGCGCGCGGACGGATGTCGATGAGCGAAGGCCCGCCACCTTGGTGATGCGTGTCGAGGGGGCGTACGGCCTCGAGGTCCAGCATTTGGCTCCCGTGATTCTCGAACGCATCAACAGCCATTTCGGTTGGCGCTGCGCCGGGAAGCTTGCGATTCGCCAAGGCCGCGTGAGCTCGAAGGCTGAACCGAAACCGGCAAAAAAACCCCCCGACGCCCAGGCGCTGGCGAAAGGCCGGGAAATGGCCGCCGGGATTTCGGACGACACGCTGCGCCTCGCCCTGGCGGAGCTCGGCGCCCTCGTGCTGGCGAAACGATGAAGCCAATGCACCCTTTTCGGCGCACGTGATCGTGACTCAATTTTGGCCTAAAAACCGCATAAGCGATAAAGCGGGAAGCAGGCCTGAGAGCCGCGCAAGGCTCGCGCTCTCGTCTCTCCCCTTCACGCGTGCTAGACCACGGTGGCGTCAAGTCGATTAGCCATCAGGCTCGCGCCTGTTGCACGGGCATGATCCGTCGGAAACCGGCTAGCCGCTTTCCGGATCAGGCTCGAACGAGGCCAAAAGCGAAATCCCCGAGTTTCAAAGGAGTGCCCATCCATGCTCACCCGTCGCCAAGCCACCCACTTTCTCGGCACGACCGCGTTCGCGAGCATTGCGGGCCTCGAGCTTATGCCCGGCCCGGCGCGCGCCGCCGATCCGGCCCCCGCCGATCTCGCCATGCCGGGTCCGCTGGGCGATGTCTGGCTCGGCTCGCCCGACGCCAAGTGCACCATCATCGAATATGCCTCGATGACGTGCAGCCATTGCGCCGCTTTTCACCGGGATACCTGGCCGAAGCTGAAATCGACCTATGTCGACACCGGCAAGGTGCATTTCACCTTGCGTGAATTTCCGCTCGACCCCTTGGCCGCGGCGGGCTTCATGCTGGCGCGCTGCGCCGGCGACGATAAATACTATGCCATGATCGACCTCTTGTTTGACAAGCAGAACGACTGGGCCTTCGTCAAGAAACCGGTCGATGCCTTGGCGGCGCTGACGAAACAGGCCGGTTTCACACAGAAAAGCTTCGAGGAGTGTTTGAAGAATCAGGAGATTCGTGCTGGCGTCGAAGCGGTTCGTTCGCGGGCCGGAACGATTCTCGGCGTCGATGCAACGCCGACCTTTTTCATCAACGGCAAGAAATACGACGGAGAGATGAGCTTTGAGGCCATGGACAAGATCATCGCTCCGATCGTCAACTCCTGACGCGGAGAGAAGGTCTCCCCCTTGGTGTCGCGAGATGACGGAGGTGCTTGAGCCATGAAGCTCGCTCGCCTGCGCGTCGCGGGCTTCAAGACCTTCGTCGAGCCGACCGAAATCCTGTTCGAGGACGGGCTTTCCGGCGTCGTCGGGCCTAATGGCTGCGGCAAGTCCAATCTGGTCGAGGCGCTGCGCTGGGTGATGGGCGAGAATGCCCAGCGGAACCTGCGCGCCGCGGCGATGGACGATGTCATCTTCTCAGGCTCGAACCTGCGGCCGCCACGCTCGACGGCCGAGGTGCAGCTCACCCTCGACAATGAGAGCCGCAGCGCGCCGGCGGCCTTCAACGAGCATGACACGCTCGAAATCGCCCGCAAGATCGAGCGCGAGAAGGGCTCGACATATCGCATCAACGCGCGCGAGGTGCGCGCGCGCGACGTCCAGATCCTGTTCGCGGACGCGGCGACGGGCGCGCGTTCGCACGCGCTCGTGAGGCAAGGCCAGATCGGCGAGATCATCGCGGCAAAGCCGCAGGCGCGACGCCGTATCCTCGAGGATGCGGCCGGCATCGCCGGGTTGCATACGCGCCGTCACGAGGCCGAGCTCAGGTTGAACGCGTCTGAGACCAACCTCAAGCGCGTCGAGGATGTGCTCGGCCAGCTCGACCAGCAGATCGACGGCCTCAAGCGCCAGGCGCGACAGGCCGAAAAATACCGCTCGCTCGCGTCGAGCATTCGTAAGACGCAAGCACTCCTGGCCCTGATCTCGATGGCGGAAGCGCAGAAAACCGTGCTCGAGGCCGAGCATGCGCTCACGCTGGCGGCCTCCTCGCTCGCCGAAGCGGCGCACCTCCAGGCGCAAACGGCGACCGCGCAGGCGAACGCCGCTACAGCCCTTCCCCCGTTGCGCGAAGCCGAGGCCGAAGCGGCTTCGGTTTTGCAGCGCCTCTTCATCGCGCGCGAGGCGCTCGACGGCGAGGAGCGCCGCGTGAAGGAACGCCGGGCCGAGCTCGAACGGCGGCTTGCCGAAACTTGCGCCGATATCGATCGCGCCGAGGCTTTGCTCGGCGATGCACAAGCCAATCTCAAGCGCCTCCTGGCGGAAGTATCGACGCTCGAGGAGGCGCAAGGCGGCAACGAGGCGTTGGAAGCGCCGCTGCGCGAGCGCCTTTCAGTCGCCGAAGCCGAGCTTGCGGCGAGCGATGCCGCCTTGGCGGAGGCGCAAAAGGCCGTGGCCGAAGCCTCGGCCGCGCGCGCCGCCGCAGCGCGCGCCTCGCAGGAGGAGACGGGCCGCGCGGCGCGACTCGCAGCCGAGCTCACACGCGTGCTCGGCGATCTCGAAGGGCTCGAGGGCGAAAAATCGCGGCTTGCCGATCTCGATGGCGCGCGCGCCGAGGTGACCGCGGCCGAGGAGATCTTCGCGGCCTGCGAGATGAAGCTCAGCGCCGCGCGCGAGGCTCATGCGAGGGCGCGCGAGGCCGAGGAGCGCGGCCGCGTTCCGCTCGCCGCCGCCGAACGCGAGGCGCAACGTCTCGAGACCGAGGCGCGCACCTTGCGCAAGCTGCTCGAGCCGTCGGGCACGAAATACCCGCCAATTCTCGACCAGGTCATCGCCGAGAAAGGCTATGAGACGGCACTCGGCGCGGCCTTGGGAGAAGACCTCGACGCCTCGACCGATACGGCGGCCCCGACGCATTGGGCGTTGATCGAGCCGGATGGGGATGCGCCGCTGCCCTTCGGCGTCGCGCCGCTCTCGGCCTTCGTGCAAGCGCCTTCGGCTCTGCGGCGACGGCTGGAGCAGATCGGCATCGTCGACAAGACGCAAGGCCACGCCCTGCGCTCCGCCCTCCGGCCGGGCCAGGTGCTCGTGTCGCGCGAGGGGGACATCTGGCGCTGGGACGGGTTCACGACGGCGGCGGACGCCCCCTCGGCCGCCGCGAGGCGGTTGGCCGAGCGCAATCGGCTCGGCGAGATCGAGGCCGAGGGCGTCACGGCGGGTGAGAGCCTCGCGAAGTTTCGCGCCGAGGCCGAGCACCTCGCGGCGGAAATGAAGCAGGCGGCCGAAGGAGAGACGAGCGCCATTGGTGCCATGGGCGGAGCTCGCCGCGACGTCGATACGGCGCGCGGCCGATTGAGCGAGGCCGAGCGCCGATCGGCCGGGCTTGCCGCCGCGATCGCGACCGCGAGCGAGGCTAGGCGCCGCCTCGAAGGCGACGTGGCGGATGCGCAGAGGCGCGTGCATGAAACCGAATCCGCGCTGGCTGCGATGCCCGCCTTCGGCGGCTTCGAGGCCGCCCTTGCTTCGGCGCGCCAGGCAGCGCAAGCCAAGCGCGACATCGTGGCGCAGGCGCGTGCGGAGCTCGACACGGCCCGCCGTGAAAGCGCGTTGCGCGCCGAGCGTTTACGCGCCATCGCCAGCGAAAGCGCCGGCTGGGAGGAGCGCAAGGCGCGCGCGACGGCCCAGATGAGCGATCTCGCCGAGCGCCGGCGCGAGACCGAGGCCGCCATGGCGGCGCTCGACGAGGCGCCAGCGGCTTTCATGGAGAAGCGGCGCGCGCTTCTCTACGATCTCGAGCAAGCCGAAGCCGCGCGGCGCGCCGCCGCCGATCGGCTCGCACTTGCGGAGACGGAACAAGGCGAGGCCGACCGCGCCGCGAGGCTCGCGAGCGATGGCCTCTCGGCGGCGCGAGAAGCCAAGGCGCGCACGGAAGAACGGCTCTCGGGAGCCACGGAAAGGCGCCAGACCCTCCTGGCCAATGTCCGCGAAGAGCTCGAAACCGATCTCGCCGGCCTGCCGGAGCTTGCCGGCGTCTCGCTCGACGATCCGCTCCCCGAAGGGCGCGGCATCGAGGAGCGCCTGGCCGCGCAAAAGCAAGAGCGCGAGCGGCTCGGCGGCGTGAATTTGCTTGCCGATGAGGAACTTGGCACGATCGAAAAGGAACGCGCCAAGCTCGGGGGAGAACGCGACGACCTCACCGAGGCGATCAAGCGGCTGCGCCAGGCGATCGCGAGCCTGAACCGCGAAGGCGCCGAGCGGCTGACCGGCGCCTTTGACACGGTGAACGGGCATTTCCAAAATCTGTTCAAGACGTTGTTCGGCGGCGGCTCGGCCGAGCTGCAGCTTGTCGAATCCGAGGATCCGCTCGAGGCCGGGCTCGAGATCGTCGCCAATCCGCCGGGCAAGCGGCCCCAGACGCTATCGCTGCTTTCGGGCGGCGAGCAGGCCCTCTCCGCCACCGCCCTGATCTTCGCGGTGTTTCTGACGAACCCTTCGCCCATCTGCGTGCTCGACGAGGTCGACGCGCCGCTCGACGACGCCAATGTCGAGCGTTTCTGCGATCTCGTGCGAGACATCGCCGACAAGACCGGCACGCGCTTTCTGGTGATCACGCACAACCCGATCACCATGGCCCGCATGGATCGACTCTACGGCGTCACCATGCCGGAACGCGGCGTATCACAGATCGTCTCGGTCGATCTCGAGACGGCGGAGCGCTTCGCCGCGGAGTAGGGGCAAGGCGCATCAAAAGCGTCTCAAGAAGCCTCAGCTCGAAACTGCAAAGCTGAGAAACGGCCTCTCCTAATACGTAAGGACCTGATCGTTATCCGATTAACCTATCCTGGGGGAGAGGTCGGAGCGCCGCGTCGCCTCCGGCTCGGAGTTGACCTCTCCCTGCGGGAGGCGACGCGCGGAGCCCACCAGCTCGAAGCCAAAGCCGCAGCGCCATTGACAGGGAGCGTCCTTCGCCGTGAACAATGGCGCATGCGTGAGCCTTCGAAGGACGATCTCGATCACCGCCGGGCCGCGCTCGAGGCGCGGCTCAAGGAGCTGCGGCCGGGCGAGCCGGCCTCATCGCCGCCGGCACAAAGCGGCGCGAGCGGAAAATCCTTGGGCCAGGCCGTCCGCATCTCCGCCGAGCTCGTCGCGGGACTTGCGGTCGGAGCCGCTCTTGGATATGGGGCAGACCGGCTTCTCGGCACGTCGCCTTGGGGTTTCATTCTTTTCTTCCTGCTCGGTTTCGCGGCAAGCGTGGTCAACGCAATTCGCGCCGCCGGGCTCGGAAAGCCGCAGTAACGCCAAACCGATGATGACCGGCGCGCCGGCGACGCGTTGGCGTTGGCAGTTCCTGCGAGCCTGATGTGTGGAGCGAGCGGATAGATCCATGAATCCGACCGAGCAGTTCGAAATTTCGACGCTGAAGAGCCTCGGCACTTTGGGGAGGTATCATTTCGCCTTCACCACCTCGGCCACCTACATGCTCTTGTGCTTCGCGATCATCGCGGGCGTGACGCTTTTTGCCATGCGCGGCAACGCGCTCGTGCCCGGGCGCCTCCAATCCGGGGTCGAGACGATTTACGAGTTCATCGCCGATACGGTGCGCCAATCGGCCGGCGAAGAAGGCATGAAATTCTTCCCCTTCATCTTTTCGATTTTCGCCTTCGTGCTGGTCTGCAACCTCATCGGGCTCGTGCCCTACAGCTTCACGGTGACGAGCCACATCATCATCACCGCCAGCTTGGCCGTTCTGGTGTTCATCATCGTCATTGGCTACGGTTTCTGGAAGAACGGGCTGAAGCTTCCTCCAGCTTTTCGTTCCTTCCGGCGTGCCGGGCTGGCTCCTGCCGCTGATTGTCGTCATCGAGATGATCTCCTTCCTGTCGCGGCCCTTGAGCCTTTCGGTGCGTCTGTTCGCCAACATGCTGGCGGGCCATATGGCGCTCAGCATCATCGCGAGCTTCGTCGCCATCCTGTTGGGCGCGGGGCTCTGGGCGGTGCTCTCTCCCGCTGCCCCTGGCCATGACGGTGGCGCTCGTCGCGCTCGAAGCGCTCGTGGCTGTTTCTGCAGGCTTATGTGTTCACGATCTTGACCTGCATCTATCTCAACGACGCACTGCATCCTCACCATTGACAAAGCCGCGCCATGCGGCTTTCTCGCTGCCAAATTACATAAGGAGCAACTCATGGATCCCATCGCTGCGAAATACATAGCCGCCGGACTTGCTTGTATCGGCATGGGCGGCGCTGCCATCGGCGTGGGAAGCGTCTTCGGCCAGTTTCTTTCGGGCGCCTTGCGCAATCCGTCTGCCGCACCCGGCGAGCAGGGCCGCCTCTTCCTCGGCTTCGCCCTTGCCGAGGCTTTCGGCATCTTCTCCCTGCTGATCGCGCTGCTATTGTTGTTCGTCCTCTGAGCAACTCCTCACGGCGCGTCGAGCTTCGCGCGCTCGACCTTGTGTTCAATCCCGAGCTGGAAGTGCCATGGCGGCCGGAACTCAAACCGCGACCGAGACGCAGGCGGAGCATAAGTCGGCGTTTCCCGCCTTTCGAGTCCGAGACGTTCCCCTCGCAGCTCTTGTGGCTCGCGATCTCATTCGGCGCGATCTACCTCTTCGTCTCCAAGGTGGTCGTCAGGCGCGTCGGCGGCACGATCGCCGAGCGTGCCGACCGCATTGCGCGGGATCTCGACGAAGCCTCGGCCGCCAAGGCGCGTGCCGACGAGGCGACTGCGGCACACACGAAGGCTCTCGAACAGGCTCGCGACAAGGCTCAAGGCATCGCGCGCGAGACGCGTGATGCCATGAATGCCGACAGCGAAACGAAGCGCAAGGCGGTCGAGGCCGATCTTGCCGCCAAGCTCGCGAGCGCCGACAAAGAGATCGCCGCACGCAAGGCCGCCGCCATGGCGAATGTGAGCGCCATCGCGCAGGAAACGGCGGCCGCGATCGTGGGCAGGCTCACGGGCCAGCCGGCAAGCGGCGCCGAGCTTTCCTCGGCCCTCTCGGCTGCCGGCAAGAGCTGAAGGGACAGGCCATGCCGCATCTCTTAGCCGATCCGGAGTTCTGGGTCGCCGTCGCCTTCCTGATCTTTCTCGGGCTCGCCGCCTGGCTCGGTGCCTTCAAGGCGCTCGTCAACGGCCTCGACCAGAGAGGCGCGCGCATCGCCGGCGAGCTTGCCGAGGCCAAGCGCCTGCGCGAGGAGGCCCAAGCACTCCTTGCCTCCTATGAGAAGCGCCGCCAGGAAGCCGAGGGCGAGGCCGCCGGGATCATCGCGCAAGCCAAGGTCGATGCCGAGCGCCTCGCCAAGGAGGCTGCGGAGAAACTTACCGACTTCGTCTCGCGCCGACAGAAGGCCGCCGAGCAGAAGATTGCCCAGGCCGAATCCGAGGCCATGAGCGAGGTGCGCGGAGCCGCGGCCGAGGCCGCGATCCGCGCGAGCGAGGCGATCCTGCGCGACCGCTCCAAAGGCTCAGCGGGGCTCGGCCTGCTGACGAAAAGCCTCGAAGAGGTCAAGTCGAAGCTGAACTGAGCCGCGCGAAGGTCGATGGCTTTCCAATGCGCCTTTATGCAGGGCGTCGTCGCTCGGGAATGACCCTTTTGGAAATTCGCTCTCTCCGGGTGCGAATCCCCGCCCGGTCAAACAATTTTCCCGCCCCGCCAAGCCGAACCGGGAGATAGCTCGCACGGTCATGCCTCCATGGCTCTCCTGATCTTCGATTGCGACGGGGTTCTGGTCGATTCCGAATACCTTTTCGCGCGCGTCGCTTCCGCCTCCCTGCGCGAGATCGGCGTCGAGATCGACACCGCGGAAGCCGCGCGGCGCTTTGCTGGCGTCAGCATCAAGGACATGCTCGCGAGCGTGGCGCGGGAACGCGGCGGCGCACTGCCGCATGGCTTTGAGGACCTCGTCATCCGTCGCGAGGATGATGCTTATGCGCATCAGCTCGAGCCGATTCTCGGAGTCAGGGAAGCGATTCTATCGATGCCCCTGCCTCGCTGTGTCGCCTCATCCTCCTTGCCGGAGCGGATTTTTGCGTCGCTCGCCGTAACGAAGCTCGATGATCTTTTCGCGGAAACCGCTCGCTTCTCGACCGCTCTCGTGGCGAATGGAAAGCCTGCGCCCGATATCTTCCTGCACGCGGCACGTGAAATGGGGGAGCTGCCGCAACGCTGCATCGTCATCGAGGATTCGGTGCCGGGCGTGAAGGGGGCCGTCGCCGCCGGCATGCGCGTCATCGGCTTCACGGGCGGACGCCATTGCGGGGGCGGCCATGGCGAGCGCCTCGAGGCCGCCGGCGCCCATCGCGTGATCGCCGCGATGGCGGAGCTTCAACAGGCGGTCGAGGCTCTCACATCGCCGATAGGCCGCCGTCGAGGACAAGCTCGGAACCGGTCATGAGCTTCGATTCGTCGCTCGCGAGATAAACGATGGCGTGCGCCACGTCGTCGGGCTCACCGATCCTGCCGAGTGGGATTTGCCGGCCGAGCTTTTCACGCGCGGCATCAGGGCCGCCGAGCGACGCGAACATGCCCTGGACCATGGGCGTATCGATGAACGTCGGATGCACCGAATTGCAGCGAATGCCGTAGCCCTGGCGCGCGCAATGCAGCGCGATCGATTTCGACAGATGCCGAACCGCGGCCTTGCTGGAATTATAGGCCGCGAGGTTGCGCGCGGCGACGATGCCGGAAATCGAGGAGAGGATCACGATCGAGCCCGGCGGATGCCGGCGCATCAAGGGGAGGGCCGCCTTCGTGCCGTAGAAGACGGCATCGAGATTGACCGCGTGGACACGCCGCCATTCCTGCGGCGTCGTATCCTCGATCGTGCCGATGCCGCCAACGCCCGCCGAATGCACCAGAACCTGGAGCGCGCCGAAATGCTTTTCGATGCGCGCCAAGGCGTCGGCCCATTGAGCGCTCTCGGTCACATCCATCTCGATCGGCAGCGTTTCGGCGCCGATCTCTTTCGCGAGACGCGCCACGCCCGCGCCGTCGCGATCCGCGATCGCCAGGCGCGCTCCCTCGCGCGCCATCATCAACGCCGTCGCGCGGCCGATGCCGGAGGCGCCACCGGTGATGAGCGCCGTCTTACCGCTCAACCGCGCCATGCCGGCCTCCCCTCTCTTGTGACTCTCAAAGCGTCTTGTGCGTGCCGTCGCACAGCGGTGCGTGCTTGGAGTGCTTGCAGGCGCAGAAATAAAGGGTGCGGTCGCTTTCCGATTTGAACTCCATCGGCGTGAAGCTCGATCCCTTGTGAGAGCCATCGCAAAAAGGCTGGTTCTTCGACTGGCCGCAAGCGCACCACCAATAGCTTTGTCCCGCTTTCACCAGGACGGCGATGGGTTCCTGGCCAGCGATTTGCGGGCTTGTCATGGATCGTGCTCCGAATTGAGAGTTCGTAGGAAAGGAGCGAGTGATGGCTCAAAGCGTGCCGCTCGGCAAGTTGCCTCGGAGCGCCGTGGGTCCAACGGGCGTGACCTCGGGGGCTCGACGCGGTTCGCGTTTGGCTTGGGCCTTCCCGCTCAGGCGCCGGCAACGAAGCCGCCGCCCTCGGTCCTGAGCCAGGCCGCCCCGCACGCCTTGGCGAGCTCACGCACGCGCAAGATGTAGCTTTGGCGCTCGGTCACCGAGATCACGCCGCGCGCATCGAGAAGATTGAAGATGTGGCTCGCCTTGATGCACTGGTCATAGGCGGGCAAGGCCATCAGATGCCTCTCGTCGTTGCTGCCGGCCCGCGGCTCTCCAGCCGCGAGAAGAGCGCGGCATTCACCCTCGGCATCCTTGAAATGGCGAATCAGCAGATCGGTATCCGCCGCCTCGAAATCGAAGCGCGAATACTCCTGCTCGGCCTGGCGGAAGATATCCGCATAGGTGACCTTCTCCTCGCCTTCACGGCCGTTGAAATTCAGGTCGAAGATCGAGTCGACGCCCTGCACATACATCGCAAGGCGTTCGAGCCCATAGGTGATCTCGCCCGACACCGGCGCGCATTCGAAACCCGCCACCTGCTGGAAATAGGTGAATTGCGAGACTTCCATGCCGTCGCACCAGCATTCCCAGCCGAGCCCCCAGGCGCCGAGTGTCGGGCTCTCCCAATCATCCTCGACGAAACGAATGTCATGGATGCGCCGATCGATGCCGATGGCCTCAAGGGAGGCGAGATAGAGATCCTGAAAATCGGGCGGGTTGGGCTTCAAGATCACCTGGAACTGGTAATAATGCTGGAGCCGGTTCGGGTTCTCGCCATAGCGCCCGTCCTTGGGCCGGCGTGACGGCTGCACGTAGGCGGCGCGCCAGGATTTGGTGCCGAGCGCGCGCAGCGTCGTCGCCGGATGAAAGGTGCCGGCGCCCATCTCCATGTCGTAAGGCTGCAAGATCACACAGCCTTCGCCCGCCCAGAATTGCTGAAGCGTGAGGATGAGATCCTGGAAGCTTCTGACGGGGTTCATCGGGCGCGGCGCGGCTTGCATTTCGGTCATCGCTGGGACGGTCTCATTCGCTGATCGCCAAGACCGGGCCAAGCTCGGCCTTTGCGTAATCATGGAGGGCTCGGCTTAGCGGATCGCCCGCCGTCGGATCAAGGTCGGGGGCGTCGACTTCGGCCTGGACATGGCATGGCGACCTCAACCGCACAACAAGCGAGACGACGCGTCACCCTAAAAACAGTTTTGGTGCGAGATACTCGCTTTGTGAAACGTTCACGCCCTTTCCTGAAAGGAAGAGATCACGTCCTTGTGACGCTTGAACTCGGATCAAATTCAAACCCTCGACAATTCATCTCTTCGCGAAAGGCTTTTATGAACGATATCCGTGTCGTGAATTAAGCCTGTGTTCAGGCGCGCCTTGAAATAGTCAGGTCGCGCCTCATACTTCAGGTCGCGGGGCGGAAGAGGGCGCAGCCGCTTCAGGCGGTCCGTTTCTCTTGAGGCAAAGGAGACTCCAATGCGTACAATGAAGCTAGCGCAAACGCTCAAAGCCGCGACCCTGGCATCGGCCCTAGCCGCGGTTTCTTTCACTGTCGGCATCGGGCAAGCCTTCGCCGGCGTGCCCACAACCGCTGCCATCGCTCCCGCCGTGGCGACCTCGACGGAAGGCACGACCGCGCAGCCTGTTTATTGGCGCCACTACGGCTGGCACGGCTATGGTTGGCACCGCGGTTGGCATCGCGGCTGGGGCTGGGGTCCCGGTTATGCCTGGGGCGGCCCGGTGGTGTATGGCGGATGCTGGCGCTGGCGTGCGACCGCTTGGGGGCCGCGTCGCGTGTGGGTTTGCTGATCGGCTTATCGCCATCCGAATGAAAGTGGAAACGCGCCGTCACGGGCGCGTTTCTTGTTTAGGGCGAAAGCGCCCCTGCGGCGCCGAACGCAAGCGCGCATCGGCGAGGCCCAGCACATTTTCGTGAGCCTCGCTCACGAGGCTTCCGGAAAGCCATGAAGCGGCGTCGGTGGAAACGCGTCGCATCCTCCGGATGAACGATAAGTTTTTGTTACAGAAACGAATTTTGGCCCGGCAAGCGCTCGAACCGAATCTCCGTCTTCAGGTCCTATCGACTTGCCGAGCGCGACGCTCATCCGATCAAATTTTTCGTAATTTCGTTGTGAGCGGCAAAGCTCTCCTTATATTGGGAGACGGAGCGCTCTCTACGGCGTCCAGATTACCGAATGGCCTCGGCGGCTCGCCGAGCCTGCGGCATCCAAAGGGCATCGGGGTGTTGCCGATGCGGCGGCACGATGACGCCCTAAAGAGCGTGTCGGTGATTCATCGAAAGGTCGTGCCATGCTTCGAAAATTGATCATGAGTGCCGCCTTGGCGCTGGGTCTCGCAGGAGCGGCTGTCGCCCCGGCGCAGGCCTTCCATGGCGGAGGCGGTGGATTCCACGGCGGCGGTTTCCACGGGGGCGGATTCCACGGGGGCGGATTCCACGGCGGCTTCGGCGGCTTTCACGGGGGCTTCGGCGGGTTCCACGGCGGGTTCGTCAATCGCGGGTTCGCCTTCCGGCACGATCACTTCCACCGGGGCTTCTTCCCCTTCTTCGGCCTGGGTGCCGGGCTCGCCTACGCGGGTGCCTATCCGTACGATTACTACGACTACCCCTATTACGATTATTACCCCGCTGGCTGCTATCTGCGCCGGCAATGGGTGTGGAACGGCTATCGCCACGTCTACGCCCTCGTGCGGCTCTGCCCGTAACGATCAGGCGAAAGCTTAAGCGCCGTGGCAGGGCCGGTCCGGCATAAAGCCGAGCTCGGCCTCGCCGCGGTGGATGGCCGCGCTGAGCGGGGTGGAGTTCCCGTCCCTTTCGTGAAGCACGAGAGGCGGCAGAAGAGCGAGTGGCGCACGACCGCCTTTTTGGGCGCGGATCAGAACTCGCGTGGCTACGCCCTCGGCGCGCGCATGCACCGGGCGAAGCGAGACTGCAGAAAATCTCGGGAGAAGCGCCGCCAAGACCTCCCCCATCGCGTCCGGGCGGTAAATCGCGATCAGCACTCCTTTCGACCTGAGCAGGAAGTAAGCAGCATCGATCCAGCGTGCGAGCGCGCCTTCCCTTGCCACATGCGCCAGGGCACGACGGGAATCAGGTGAGGATTGCGAAGCTCGCGCATTCGTGAAGGGCGGGTTCGCGACGACGAGATCGTAAGGCGCGCCGAGCTCGCGGCGCGCGCGCGCGGAATGGGCGAGCTCCTCCACATTTGCCAAGAGAGACCGCACCCGCTCGGCGCAGCCATTCAACGCCACGCTCTCGGCGGCGAGCGCCGCAATCTCGGCGTCGAGCTCGATGAGCGTCACTTGGAGCGACGGCTTGAGGACCGCGAGTGAAAGGCCGATGGCCCCACTTCCAGCGCCCAGGTCGGCGATGCGGCCTCGAGCATCGGGCCTCGCCGCCGCGACGACGAGCGCTGCATCCGTGCCGGAGCGATGCCCGAGGCGGAGTTGACGCAAAAGCACGCGACCGCCGAGAAAACCTTTCTCGTCAAAGGCTTCTGTATTTTCGGCGGTCACGTCGAGCCTTGACGAAGATAGTCGCCGAGCCCCCCTTCAGTGAGGATGCGGCGGGCCTTGGCCTCGCTCTCGCGCTCGACGAGCAAGCGGCGCTGAAAGGCGCCGATCGACCCCTCGAGCGCGCTCATGTGGCGATCGGCGACGAAACATTCGATTCCCGCTCGGCCGAGCAGCGCCTCGGCGAGCGAGAGCGCAACGGCGTCGTTGGTACGCATTATTTCGATCATCGCCATCCTCGAGCCCAAAGAACGCATGCTTCGGTGCGGACGCCGAAGCGCTGCGTTGCGGCGCGGGCGAGACCGTGCAACTTTCACATCGGCCCGGCAAGGTCAGGGCTTTTTTAGGCCTCGCGCGCTTCTTTGCGATCTCGGCCCGCTTGCCGCGCGACACGTGAAGCATTAGTCGCAATATGTTTCCCCTGAAGTGCGCGCATCGGCGAGCTCTCGCCGACGAGCCACGAGGAGCCGATCGCCTTGAATCTCGCTGTTCCGGTCAAAAAGGCTCTTGCGCTCCTGGCGAGCATCACGCCGCTTGCCGAGCTCACGGCGCGCGAGCTCGCCAAGGTCAATGATCTCATCTTGTCACGGACCGGATCGGAAGTGGCGCTGATCCCGGAGGTCGCGAACCATCTGATCAGCTCCGGCGGCAAGAGGCTTCGTCCGATGCTCACGCTCGCCATGGCCATGCTCAACGGCTATCGCGGCGATGGCCATGTGAAGCTCGCCGCAAGCGTCGAGTTCATGCACACGGCTACCTTGCTTCATGACGATGTGGTGGACGAGAGCGATTTGCGGCGCGGCCGCAAGACGGCCCGCATCGTTTGGGGCAATCAGGCAAGCGTCCTCGTCGGCGATTTCCTCTTGGGGCAGGCCTTCCGCATGATGGTCGAGGCGGGTTTCATGGACGCGCTCGACATCTTGTCGAGCGCAGCGGCCGTGATCGCCGAAGGCGAGGTGATGCAGCTCGCGACCGCCAAGAATCTCGCGACCGATGAGAGCGCCTATCTCGCGGTCACGGCCGCGAAGACAGCCGAGCTCTTCGCCGCCGCTTGCGAAGTCGGGCCGTCGATCGCGGGACGGGGTCAGGCGGAGCGGCGCGCCTGCCGCGGTTTCGGCATGGCGCTCGGCCAAGCCTTCCAGCTCATCGATGATGCGCTCGATTACGGCGGCGAATCCGAAGAGATCGGCAAGAACGTGGGGGATGATTTTCGCGAGGGCAAGATCACCCTGCCGGTCATCATCGCCTTCGAGCGCGGCGATGGCGAGGAGCGCGCCTTTTGGCGGCGGGCGATGGAGGCGGGCGACATCCGCGACGGCGATCTCGAACGGGCCATTGCGATTTTGCGCCGGCACGGCGCCATCGAGGCGACGACAGCGCGCGCCACCCGCTTCGCCGAGGAAGCTCATCAAGCGCTGTCGATCTATCCGGACGTGGAGATGCGCCGAGCGTTGGCGCAAGCCGTGGACTTTGCGGTCGAACGCAATCGCTAGAACCGAGAGGCTGAAAAAAAGCGGCTGCTCTGAGCTATCCCTTCGGCGACTTCATCTCGCGTGAAGCTGATTGGTCCGAGCCACGGTCGTTCAATAGCTCAAAAACACAGCATAACGTGAGTTATCGGACCTGATTCTATGGCTCACACGCGGAAGAGGGGCAGCCGGAGGGGAGCAAAAGGGGCGCGCTCGTCCGTGTGGGCGTGTTGCGGCGCACACTACTTCGTCAAATTCGGGGTGCGTCATAACCTGGTCTTCTCGCGCGCAGCTTTTCCGATTCCTTTCACGCCGGAATGGCTTTAGAGCTTGACTCTTGTCGTCGTGGTCTGGGCCAAGCGCGGGCTTTGCGTGCGCCGGGGCACGCTCTTGCGCCTGACGATCAACCCATCCGCTTCTCGAGATTGCGTCCTCTCCCATGCCCGATCTTCTGCTCGAACTCTTCTGCGAGGAAATTCCCGCCCGAATGCAAAAACGGGCCGGCGAGGAGCTGAAGCGCCTCGTCACCGATGCGCTCGTCGAGCGCGGCCTCCTCTACGAAGGCGCGATCGCGCATGTGACGCCGCGGCGTCTTGCGCTCCATGTCGCAGGGCTTCCGGTCAAGGGCGCCGACGCCACGGAGGAACGCCGGGGTCCCCGCGTCGGCGCCGCGGAGGCTGCAGTCAAGGGTTTCCTCAAGAGCGCGGGCCTCACCGATATCGGACAAGCCCATGTCGTCAAGGATGAGAAGAAAGGCGAATTCTACGCCGCGCGCATCGAAAAGCCGGGAGAGGCGACGATCGCCGCGATCGCGCGGATCGTGCCTGCGGTGATCGCGAGCTTTCCCTGGCCGAAATCGATGCGCTTTGGCCCGCAATCGCGCGCGCCGGATTCGCTGCGCTGGGTGCGCCCGCTGCGCTCCATCTTGTGCACATTCGGCCCGGAGACCGAGGTCCCGGAGGTCGTGCATTTCGACGTCGGCGGCATTGCCTCGGGCGACGTGACCTTTGGCCACCGCGTCATGGGGCCGAAGAAGCCGATAGAAGTGCGTCGCTTCGCCGATTACGTGACCAGCCTCGAGAAGGCGAAGGTCATCCTCGACGCCCGCCGGCGCCGCGACATCATCGCGCATGAGGCGCGAAACCTCAGCTTCGCGGCAGGCTTCGAGATTGTCGAGGATGAAGCCTTGCTCGATGAGGTCTCCGGCCTCGTCGAATGGCCGGTCGTGCTGATGGGCTCCTTCGACGCGGCGTATCTTGCAATTCCCCCGGAGGTGATCCGCGCCACCATTCGCGCCAACCAGAAATGCTTCGTCTTGCGCGATGCCGCGGGCGGGCTCGCCAATCGCTTCGTGCTCACGGCCAATCTCGAAGCCGCGGACGGCGGCGCCGCGATCATTGCCGGAAACGAGCGTGTGGTGCGCGCGCGCCTCGCGGATGCGAAATATTTTTGGGAGACCGATCAGAAGCCGCTGCCCGATCAGGCAGGATCGGGCGCAAAGCCCTTTGACCAGCGCCTCGCCAAGCTCAAGGCGCAAAACATCGTTTTCCACGCGAAGCTGGGCACGCAATATGAGCGCGTCTTGCGTCTTGCGGCGCTGGCGAAAGACCTCTGCGTCGCGACGGGGGCCGCCCCGGCTCTCGCCGAGCGCGCGGCAATGCTCGCCAAGGCCGATCTCGTCACCGAGATGGTCGGCGAATTCCCCGAATTGCAAGGCCTCATGGGGCGCTATTACGCGGCGCTGCAGGGCGAGCCGGCCTCGGTCGCGGCGGCGATCGAGGAGCACTACAAGCCGCTCGGCCCTTCGGACCGCGTGCCGAGCGACCCCGCGAGCATCACGGTCGCGCTCGCCGACAAGCTCGATACCCTCGTCGGCTTCTGGGCGATCGACGAGAAACCGACGGGATCGAAAGATCCTTTCGCCTTGCGGCGAGCGGCGCTCGGCGTGATCCGTCTCGTGCTCGAGAATGGCGTGAGGTTGCCGCTCGCGCCCGTACTCGAGCGCCATTTCGCGGTGATGGGCCAACCCGGGCGCCAGGAAATGGTCGAGGATCTCCTCTCCTTCTTTGCCGAGCGCCTCAAGGTCCTGCTACGCGAGAAAGGCGCGCGCCATGATCTTGTCGATGCGGTCTTCGCCTTGCCCGGCCACGACGATCTCTTGATGGTGGCAAAAAGGATCGAGACGCTCGCCGCCTTCCTGGGCACCGAGAACGGCAAGAATCTCCTCGCCGGCTATCGGCGCGCCGCCAACATCCTGCGCATCGAGGAAAAGAAGGACGGCGTTTCCTTTGACGCCGCGCCCGAGCTTTCTCTCATTGAAACGCGCGGCGTTCCGGAAGAGCGCGTGCTCGCTCATGTGCTCGACGCAGCCTCGCACCACGCTCGCGAGCATGGGCTCAAGGAAGAATTCACCGAGGCGATGGCGGCGCTCGCCGAGCTTCGCCCCGCCGTCGATTCCTTCTTCGAAAAGGTCACCGTCAACGACCCCGACGCTGACCTGCGCGCGAACCGGCTCAAGCTGCTTTCGGGCTTTCGCCGCGCCGTGCATGAGGTCGCGGATTTCTCGAAGATCGAGGGATGATGGTAATTCGGTGACAGCTTACCAATTCCCAAATACTCCAATCGCTTGGCGAGCTGAGTGGTCAAATCGGGGAAATAGTAAGCTGTCACCGAATTATGCTTCCTGGCCGAGCGGCGAGCCCGCGAGCGGATACGCCGCCTCGATCACGTAAGGCCCTCCGCCCACGGAGGCACGCGAGGAGAACAGCGCGAAGCGCGGCACGCTGAAGCGCTGCACCGGAAAGCGCCCCATCGAGGCGATGAAGAATGCGGCCGCTTCCGCCGGCGTGCCGCGCAGACGCGCCAGCGTCACATGCGGCGTGAATTTGCGCGTTTCCGGCGCCAGGCCGGCGCGGCGCGCGATGCTCTCGTGCTCGGCCTGAAGCGCGGCGAGCTGCGCCGTCGGCTTGACCAGCGCGACGAGCGCGCGCGGCTTGTCGCCGCCGAAAACATCGAGCGCATCGATGGTGAGCTCGATGGCGCGCGGGCGCACCGCGTCAAGCCCATGCGCGAAATCATCGGCCGTGCGCCCGTCGATGTCGCCGGCGAAGCGCAAGGTCACATGATAGTTCGCAGCGTCGATCCAACGCGCGCCCGCAAGGCCGCCGCGCAAAGAGGAGAGCGCGGCAGCGACGCCGACGGGAATTTCGAGACCGGTGAAGAGACGGGGCATGGCGGGCTACTCGCGTACCTCCTTGAACGTGTCGCGGAAGGGATGCGCCGGGTAGACGCCTAGGATGCGGAACTCACGCGAGAAGAACTCGAGCTCCTCGAGCGCCCGCTGCAGCGGCAGATCGTCAGGGTGGCCGTCGACCTCCGCATAGAACATGGTGGCGAAGAATTGCCCTTCGACCATGTAGCTTTCGAGCTTGGTCATGTTCACGCCATTCGTGGCGAAGCCGCCGAGCGCTTTATAAAGGGCGGCCGGGAGATTGCGCACGCGGAAGATGAAGCTCGTCACAGTCGGGCCGTTGCCGCGAGGGGCTCGCTCGTCCCGATTCGACAGGATGATGAAACGGGTGGTGTTGTGCTTTTCGTCCTCGACATCGTTCATGAGGATGTCGAGACCGTAGATTTCGGCCGCGAGCCTCGTCGCGAGTGAGGCCTTCGCCTTGTCGTTCCACTCGGCGACTTCGCGCGCCGAGCCCGCCGTGTCGGCCGCCACATGGGCGCGTAAGCCAAGCTTGCGGATGATCTTGCGGCATTGGCCGAGCGCATGCACATGGCTGTAGACGTCTTTCACGCTTTTCAGGCTCGCGCCCTTCGGCGCGCAAAGCTGGAAGCGGATCGGCAGGAAGTGCTCGCCCACGATGTGCAGCCCCGAGCGAGGCAAGAGATGATGGATGTCGGCGACGCGTCCGGCAACCGAATTCTCGATCGGAATCATGGCGAGCGAGGCCGCGCCATCCGTGACCGCTGCGAAGGCGTCCTCGAAGGTGGGCGAAGGCAAGGGCTCCCATCCGGGATGCACCTCCTCGCAAGCGATGTGGGAGTTTGCGCCGGGCTCTCCTTGATATGAGATGATCTTTTTCACGGGCTCTCTCCGGAAGGGGCGCGCCGCTCCAGCGCGGCGCGCGCGCGATCGAGGTCCTTTTGGGTGTCGACGCCGAGCGGCACGTCGTCGACGAGCATGATATCGATGCGCATTCCCGCCTCGAGCGCCCGCAGCTGCTCGAGCTTCTCCCTGACTTCGAGCGGAGAGGGCGGCAGCGCCACATAGCGCTCGAGCGCGGCGCGCCGATAGGCATAAAGCCCGACGTGGTGGAGGAGCGGCCCCGGCCCGCTCGGAGCGGTGGCGCGCGTGAAATAGAGCGCCCGCAGGCGCTTGGGTGAAAGCTCGGAGCCGACGGCCTTGACGACGGAAGGGTCGGCCCGCTCCTCCTCGCGCGTGATCACGCAGGCGAGCGTCGCGATATCGACGCGAGGGTCCGCGAGCGGCTCGATCGCGGTGGCGATGGCGCGAGGATCGATGGTCGGCAAATCGCCCTGAAGGTTGACGATCACGTCGTGGCGCCCCTTCGGGTCGAGGCTTTCGAGGGCCTCGAAGATGCGCGAGGAGCCGTTCAGATGGTTCTCGCGCGTCATCACGGCCTCTCCGCCCGCGCGCCGGACGGCCTCCGCGATCTCGCCGCTGTCGGTCGCCACCCGAACCGGGCCGATCCCAGCCTCGCAGGCGCGCCGCCAGACGTGCACGATCATCGGCTCGCCGGCGATCGGGGCAAGGGGCTTGCCCGGCAGGCGGCTCGCCGCGAGCCGCGCGGGGATGAGAATGATGGGGTCTCGCATATTCGGTTCCGGTGGGCGCGGCGGGCTCCGCCGGGAGATGCCGAGCCCCTCGCCCGCAAGCGGCGAAAAGTAGCATCCCGCAACCGGCTTATACGAGTTGCGCGGATGGGCGCAATGCGGCTATGGCGTGTGGCGAGATCATGGCTTCCTCCAGCCGGAGGCGGCCTTGGGAGAGCCGCTAAAGACCGAGGGTAGGATGGACTCCTTCGAATTCAACAAGATCGCGGGTGCGGTGCTTGGCACCCTGCTCTTCGTCATGGCGCTGACCGTCGTCTCCGGCGGGTTGTTCACCCCCGCCAAACCCGCCATCCCGGGCTACGACCTCCCCTCCGCCGCTCCCGAAGGCAAGGGCGGCGCGCCGGCGGCGGAGCCGACGCTGCCGCTTCCCGAGCTCCTTGCGAAGGCCGACCCCGCGGCCGGCCAGAAAGCCGCCGTGATCTGCTCGACCTGTCATTCGTTCGGTAAGGGCGAGCCGTCGAAGACGACAGGCCCGAATTTATATGGGGTCGTGGGGCGCGTGCACGCCGCCGATAAGGATTTCGACTATTCGCAAGCCAATCGAGATTTGGGCGCCAAGGGCGAAAAATGGACCTATGACGCCGTCTTCAACTTCATCAAGGGCCCGAGGGATTACATGCCGGGCACCAAGATGACCTTCGCCGGCATGCCGAAAGCGGAGGACCGCGCCAATGTCCTTGCCTATCTGCGCACGCTTTCCGACACGCCGGAGCCCTTGCCCGCCGTGACCGCCCAGGCCGCCCCCGCCGCCCCACCGGCAAAAGAGCCAGCCGGCGCAGCCCCGGCGCAAGACGAGCAGCAGCCCGGCAAGGGGCAGCAGCCTCCCGCGGCCGAGCCGCCGAAGCAATAGGCCGGGCTTGGCGTTGCCTCACCTCTCCCGCAGGGAGAGGTCGGAACTCGTGACCCTCGGATTTATTCCGAAGGAGCGAGCCGGGTGAGGCAGGCAGCGATCGCCTTGCAAGGTTGGTGCTGCCTCCCTCACCCGGACCGCCGCTTGCGCGGCGCTCCGACCTCTCACTCCGGGAGAGGTAAGGCGCAGTTCCCGCAGCGGCGACATCGGCTTGCCGCATTCTGGCGTTTGATCGCAGAATGCGATGGGGGGCCGGTTTTTCCGATTGGAGGCGGGGAACGCCATGAAATTCGCTTTCACGCGGCGCGATGCGGCTCGGTTTGCGCTCGCCGCGGCCTTTTGGCGCTTTCCTCTCATCGCCCGCGCGGTGGAAGGCGAGATCGAGACGCATGGGCTTTCTTCGTTCGGAGACCTGGCGGAGCCCCCGGATTTCAAACGATTCGCCTATGTGAACCCCGATGCCCCGAAGGGCGGCACCTTGGTGGTGCAATTGCGGGTCGAGTCCGGCAACCAGAACTTCGACACCTTCAACACGCTCAACATCCACACCTTCAAGGGTGACGGCGCAGCCGGCATGGACGCGACCTTCGACACCCTGATGAGCGGGGGCGCCGACGAGCCCGAATCGCTTTACGGCCTCGTGGCGCGTCGCGTCCGCGTCTCGGCCGACAAGCTCACCTACCGCTTCCTCTTGCGGCCCGAGGCGCGCTTCCACGACGGCTCGCGGCTCACCGCGCAAGACGTCGCCTTCTCGCTGATGACGCTGAAGCAGAAGGGCCACCCGACCGAGCGCGCCGTGCTCACGCAGATGCTGGGCGCGGAAGCCGAGGCCGACGACGTCGTTCGCGTCACCCTTTCCGACAAGCGCAGCCGCGACTTGCACCTCATCATCGCCTCCTCTCCGATTTTTTCGAAAGCCTATTGGAGCACGCGTGACTACGAGGCCTCGACGCTCGAGCCTCCGCTCGGCTCTGGCCCTTACAAGGTCGGGCGCTTCGATGCCGGCCGCTTCATCGAATTCGATCGGGTCGCCGATTATTGGGGCAAGGATCTGCCCGTGAATGTCGGGACGAACAATTTCGAGCACATGCGCTTCGAATATTACCGCGACCGGCAAGTGGCATTCGAAGCCTTCAAGGCCGGCAAGATCAATTTCCAGGAGGAATTCACCTCGCGCATCTGGGCGACGGGCTACGACTTCCCGGCGATCCGCGAAGGGCGCGTCAAGAAGGAGGCGCTGCAGAACGATCTGCCGGCGGGGCCGCAAGGCTGGTATTTCAATTTGCGCCGCCCGATGTTCAAGGATCCGCGCATTCGCGAAGCGATCGGCCTCGCCTTCGATTTCGAATGGACGAACAAGAACATCATGTATTCGCTCTACCAGCGGATGACATCCTTCTTCGAGAATTCGGAGAACAAGGCCGTCGGCAAGCCGGGGCCGGAGGAGCTCGCCATTCTCGAGCCCTTGCGCGGCAAGGTTTCGGAAGAATGCTTCGGTGAGCCTTACCTGCCGCCGGTCTCCGACGGCTCGGGTTCCGACCGAAAGCTGTTGCGACGCGCCGACGAGCTCCTGATCGCGGCCGGCTGCAAGCGCGACGGCACCACGCTCAAGCTGCCGGACGGCACGCCCTTCGCCTTCGAATTCCTGGATTCCTCGCCCGCGCTGCAGCCGCATACGGAGCCGTTCGAGGCCAATCTGCGCCGCCTCGGCATCGCCGCGACCTCGCGCATCGTGGACGCGGCGCAGTACAACGCACGCATGAACCAATATGATTTCGACGTGGTCAGCATGCGGCTTGGCGGCTCGCGCACGCCGGGCGATGATTTGCGCGTCGTCTACGGCTCGGAGGCGGCGGCAAATCCCGGCTCGCGCAACCGCGCCGGCATCTCGGACCCCGTGGTCGATATGCTGATCGAGAAGATCGGCGCCGCCAAGACGCGCGAGGAATTGACCATCGCCTGCCGCGTGCTCGACCGCGTGCTGCGCGCCGGGCGCTATTGGGTGCCGATGTGGTACAACGACAAAACCCTGCTCGCCTATTGGGACGATGTTCTCGCGCCCCGAGACGCGACCGAAATTCGGCACGGGCGCGCCCGACACCTGGTGGTTCGATGCCGCGAAGGCGGCAAGGATCGGCGTCTCGCCGTGAACGGCGCTTGCCTTGGCCGAGGTCGGCGCATGATCCTTGCGGCAAGGGGCTGCGTTTTGTCGAGATCCGGCGCCGACAGCAAGGGACGCACGGCAAGGTCGCTTTCGTCTCGCGCTCCAACCTTAGCGTGAAGCTTCATGCTGGCCTATATCGCGCGACGCATCCTCTTGATGATCCCGACCTTGTTCGGGATCATGCTCATCGCCTTCGTCATCGTGCAATTCGCGCCGGGCGGCCCGGTCGAGCGCATCATCGCGCAATTGCAAGGCAATGAAGCCGGGAGCTCGCGCGTCTCCGGCGGGGGCGGCGATTTCTCGAGCGCGGCCCGCGCGCAAGCGACCGGGCAATCGGCCTATCGCGGCGCGCAAGGCATCGATCCCGAATTCATCGCCGAGCTCAACAAGCAATTCGGCTTCGACAAGCCCGCGCCCGAACGCTTCGTCAAGATGCTTTGGGATTACCTGCGCTTCGATTTCGGCAAGAGCTATTTCCGCGACACTTCCGTGCTGCAGCTCATCAAGGAAAAGCTGCCCGTATCGATGACGCTCGGCTTGTGGATGCTCATCCTCACTTACGGCATCTCGATTCCGCTCGGCGTCGCCAAGGCCGTGCGCGACGGCACGCCCTTCGACACCTGGACGTCCGCCGTCGTCATCATCGGCTACGCGATCCCCGGATTCCTCTTCGCCATCCTGCTCATCGTCCTCTTCGCCGGCGGTTCCTTCTTCCAGATCTTCCCGTTGCGCGGCCTCACCTCCGACAATTTCGCCGAGCTTTCCTGGTGGCAAAGACCGCTCGACTATCTGTGGCACATCGTCTTGCCGATCACCTCGATGGCGCTCGGCGCCTTCGCCACGACGACGCTTCTCGTCAAGAATTCCTTCCTCGACGAGATCCGCAAGCAATATGTGCTCACCGCCCGCATGAAGGGGCTTTCGCAGCGCCGCGTGCTTTATGGGCATGTCTTTCGCAACGCCATGCTGATCGTGATTGCCGGCTTTCCGGGCGCCGTGGTGCACGCCTTCTTCGCGGGCGCGCTGCTCATCGAGACGATCTTCTCGCTCGATGGGCTCGGCCTTCTTTCGTATGAATTGATCGTCAACCGCGACTATCCGGTGGTGTTCGCCAATCTCTACATTTTCTCGCTCGTGAGCCTCGTCGTCGGCCTCATCTCGGACCTCACTTACACCTGGGTCGACCCTCGCATCGACTTCGAGACGCGAGAGACATGAGATGAGGGGCCCCATTCGATGAACGAGAATGCGCCCGCGGTTCCGCCCTCGACCGAGGACCGGCCCGTCGCCCCGCTAGAGCCCACTTCCGGCATCCTCAAGCTTTCGCCCATCAACACGCGGCGCTTGCGGAATTTCCGGGCGAACCGGCGCGGCTTCTGGTCGTTATGGATCTTCCTTGCGATCTTCATCGTGACGCTTTTCGCCGAATTCATCGCCAACGACCGGCCGATTCTCGTGAGCTACAAGGGCGAATGGCTCTACCCGATCTTCGTCGACTATCCGGAGGAGAAATTCGGCGGCTTCCTTCCCGTCACCGATTACCGCGATCCCGTGGTCGCCGATGAGATCGCGGCCCACGGCTTCACCATCTGGCCGCCCATCCGCTTCTCCTACGACACGCACAACCTCGACCTGCCGACGCCGGCCCCCTCACCGCCGACCTGGATGCTCGAGGATTCCCAATGCCGGAAGCTCGCGGCGCGGCTCGAGCGCAACAAGGGGCGCGATCCTGAAACGCTCGGCTGCCGCGACATCGAGTGGGATTGGCTCGGCACCGACGATCAAGGCCGCGATGTCGTCGCGCGTCTGATCTACGGCTTTCGCCTCTCGGTCCTCTTCGGCCTCGTGCTCGCCATCGCGTCATCCGTCATCGGCGTCGCCGCCGGCGCGCTGCAAGGCTATTTCGGCGGCTGGACCGATCTTCTCTTCCAGAGCTTCATCGACATCTGGACCTCGGTGCCGCAGCTTTACCTCTTGATCATCGTCTCATCCTTCATCGCGCCGAGCTTCTTCGTCCTGCTCTCCATCCTCCTCTTGTTCTCCTGGGTATCGCTCGTCGGCGTGGTGCGCGCCGAATTCCTTCGGGCTCGCAATTTCGAATATGTGCGCGCGGCTCGCGCGCTCGGCTTGAGCGACCTCAAGATCATGCACAAGCACGTGCTGCCGAACGCCATGGTGGCGACGCTCACCTTCCTCCCCTTCATCCTCAACGGCTCGATCTCGACCTTGACCTCGCTCGATTTCCTCGGCTTCGGCCTGCCGCCGGGCTCGCCCTCGCTCGGCGAGCTTCTGAACCAGGGCAAATCGAATCTTCAGGCGCCTTGGCTTGGGCTCTCCGGCTTCATCGTGATCGCGACCATGTTGTCGCTCCTGATCTTCATCGGAGAAGCGGTGCGCGATGCCTTCGACCCGCGGAAGGGCGTGTGAGCGCAATGCGGATACACGGAAATCGCGCTGGTTCCGGTGACGGTGCACTTAAGTCACGTGGGGCGCGATCAGCGTGCCCTCATCCTGGAATTAAATGCACGGTCACCGTAATTCGCGCTTACCTCGATGCCAATGTGCTGATCCGCATGATGGAGCGCACCGATGCGGGCGCCGGCGCTTCGGCCCGACTCCTCGCAATCGCCGAGCGCGGCAAGCTCGAGCTCGTGACGAGCGAGCTCACCTTGAGCGAAGTGCTCGTCGGACCGATCGCCAAGGACGACCCCTTGCTCGAAAAAGCGTATCTCGACCTCTTCGACGATGAGCCGCTGATCGAGCGCGTGCCCCTGAGCCGTGATGTGCTAATTGAAGCCGCTCGCATTCGCGCAAGCTCGATGGCGCCGCTCGCCGATTGCCTCCACGTGGCGAGCGCCAACCTTTCCGGGTGTCGCCTCATCCTCTCCTACGATCGTCGCTTGCGCGAGCTCTCGAACATCGAGGTGAGCGACCCTTCGGACAGTCGCTTCGCCGAGCTCGATACCGAGACCAAAGGTCCCAAGCCATGAGCGGCAAGCTTCTCGACGTTCGCGATCTTTCGGTCGCCTTCCGCCAAGGCGAAAGCGAGACGCTCGCGGTCGATCACGTATCGTTTTCCCTCGACCGGGGCGAGACGCTCGCCATCGTCGGCGAATCGGGCTCGGGAAAATCGGTCTCGGCGCTGTCGATCCCCCGCCTTCTCAACTATCCCGCCGCGCATCATCCTTCGGGCGAAATCTGGTTTAGCGGCCGTGATCTCCTGAAAGCGAGCGAGTCCGAGCTTCGCGATGTGCGCGGCAACGACATCACCATGGTGTTCCAGGAGCCGATGACCTCGCTCAACCCCTTGCACACGGTCGAGCGCCAGATCGGCGAGATTCTGGCGCTGCACAAGGGCATCGAAGGCCGCAAGGCCCGTGAGCGCACCCTTGCGCTCCTCGAGGAAGTCGGCATCCGCAACGCGAAGAGCCGGCTCGGTGCCTTCCCGCATCAGCTTTCGGGTGGGCAGCGTCAGCGCGTGATGATCGCCATGGCGCTCGCCAATGAGCCCAAGCTCCTGATCGCCGACGAGCCGACCACCGCTCTCGACGTGACGGTGCAGGCGCAGATCCTTGCGCTCCTCAAGGCGCTGCAGGAGAGGCTCGGCATGGCGATGCTGTTCATCACCCACGACCTCAACATCGTGCGGCGCATCGCGGACCGCGTCTGCGTCATGCAGCGGGGCCAGATCGTGGAGGCAGGCGACACGGCCACCCTCTTCGACAGGCCGCAGCACCCGTACACCCGCATGCTCATCGCCGCCGAGCCGAAAGGCCGCGCCGCCGCCGTCCCCAAAGACGCCCCGGTGGTGATGCGCGGCGAGGATGTGAAGGTCTATTTCCCCATCAAGAAGGGGCTTCTGCGCCGAACCGTCGATCATGTGAAAGCGGTCGACGGCATTTCGCTGAAAGTTCGCGCCGGCGAGACGATCGGCGTCGTCGGGGAGTCCGGCTCGGGAAAGACCACGCTCGGCCTCGCCTTGCTGAGGCTCGTCTCCTCCAAGGGGCGCATCGTCTTCCTCGGGCGCGATATCGAAGGGCTTCGCTCGAAGGCGTTGAGGCCGATGCGCAAGGAGATGCAGGTCGTTTTCCAGGACCCCTATGGTTCGCTTTCGCCTCGGCTTTCGGTGTTCTCGATCGTCGAGGAGGGCCTTGCGGTGCAAAAACCGAACATGCTCCGCGCCGAGCGGCGCGCCGTGGTGGCGCGCGCGCTCGGCGATGTCGGCATCGATCCCGCCACCATGGATCGCTACCCGCACGAATTCTCCGGCGGGCAACGCCAGCGCATCGCGATCGCGCGCGCCATGGCGCTTGATCCAAGCTTCGTTCTACTCGATGAGCCGACCTCGGCGCTCGACATGTCGGTGCAAGCGCAGATCGTCGATCTCTTGCGCGCGCTCCAGGCGAAGCGCGGCCTCGCCTATCTTTTCATCAGCCATGATTTGCGCGTCGTGCGCGCGCTTGCGAATTTCGTCATCGTCATGCGCGACGGCAAGGTGGTGGAGGAAGGCACGGCGGACGCCATCTTCGAGGCCCCGAAGTCCGACTACACCAAGGCGCTGATCGCCGCGGCCTTCCGGGCCGAGGCCGTGCCGACGGATGTCGTGCGGCAATAGCGCAGGCGCTGCGCGCTCACTTCTCCCGCGCTCTTCGCGAGAGAAGGGAGGTGGCTAATGATCGACGTTCACCTCGACTCCGCCCCGCCGCAGAGGTGGGTCTTGCGGCAGAGGTGTAACGAGCGCGGCGCGGATGTGGTAGACGGCCTCCATGAAATTCCTCGACGAAGCCAAGGTCCACATCCGCTCCGGCGATGGCGGAGCCGGATGCGTCTCGTTTCGCCGCGAGAAGTTCATCGAGTTCGGCGGCCCTGACGGCGGGGACGGCGGCAAGGGTGGCGACGTCGTCGTGATTTGCGTCGATGGCCTCAACACCTTGATCGACTACCGGTACCAGCAGCATTTCAAGGCAAAGACCGGCGGCCATGGCATGGGCAGGAACCGTCATGGGGCCAACGGCGCCGACGCGGTGCTCAAGGTGCCGGCGGGGACCCAGGTTTTCGCCGAGGACGGCGAGACGCTGCTTGCCGATCTCACCCGGGTCGGCGAGAGCGTGCGCATCGCGAAGGGCGGCAACGGAGGCTTCGGCAACGCCTATTTCAAGTCCTCCACCAACCGCGCGCCGCGACGAGCCAATCCCGGCCAGCCGGGCGAGGAGATGGTGATCCTCCTGCGGCTGAAGCTCATCGCGGATGCCGGGCTCGTCGGCCTGCCGAACGCCGGGAAATCGACTTTCCTGTCGGTCGTCACGGCGGCAAAGCCGAAGATCGCCGATTACCCCTTCACCACCTTGCATCCGGGGCTCGGCGTGGTGCGCAGCGACGGGCGCGAATTCGTGCTCGCCGATATTCCGGGCCTGATCGAGGGCGCGCATGAGGGTCATGGCCTCGGCGACCGCTTCCTCGGCCATGTCGAACGCTGCCGCGTGCTGCTCCACCTCGTCGACGCCACCTCGGAACATGCCGGGCAAGCCTACGCGACCGTGCGCGCGGAGCTCGAAGCCTACGGGCAAGGCCTCGCGGAGAAACCGGAAATCGTGGCGCTTTCGAAGGCGGATGCGCTCGATGAGGCCGCGCTCGAGCGGCAAGCCGCGCGGCTGAAGAGAGCCGCGAAGCGCGCGCCCCTCATCCTCTCGTCGGTCACGCGGCGCGGCGTCGTGGACGCCTTGCGCGCGCTCGCGGCGCATGTTCCGGTCTCGCGCAGGGACGAAGTCGAGAACCCCGCCGCACCGACCGACGCTTGACTCCTGGGTGCGCGAACGTCAATCGAGCGCCATGCCCGCAACGCCAGATCTCGCGAGCTTCCGGCGCGTCGTCGTCAAGGTCGGCTCGGCGCTTCTCGTCGACCGCGACAAGAGCCGCCTGCGCCGCGCCTGGCTTGCCGCGCTCGCCGAGGACATCGGCGAGCTTGTGGCGGAGGGCGCGGAAGTCATCGTCGTCTCCTCAGGCGCGATCGCGCTCGGCCGAACGGTGCTCGGATTCTCGAACGGCGCCTTGCGCCTCGAGGAAAGCCAGGCCTGCGCCGCCGTCGGGCAGATCGCGCTCGCACGCGTGTGGGCCGAGGCGCTGGCGCATGAAGGGATCACGGCTGGCCAGGTGCTCTTGACGCTCGGCGACACCGAGCAACGCCGCCGCTATCTCAATGCGCGCGCGACCCTCGGCAAGCTTCTCGAGTTGCGCGCCGTGCCGGTCGTCAACGAGAACGACACGGTCGCGACCGCCGAGATCCGCTATGGCGACAACGACCGCCTCGCCGCGCGCGTCGCCACCATGGCCGGAGCGGATTGCCTGATCCTGCTCTCGGATGTCGATGGGCTCTACGAATCCCCGCCTGGCGAACGCCCCGAGGCGAAGCTCATCGAGATCGTCGAGCGCGTGACGCCGCGGATCGAGGACATGGCCGGCTCGCCGGCGTCCGAATATGCGCGCGGCGGCATGCGCACGAAGATCGAGGCGGCCCGCATCGCGACGGGCGCCGGCATGCATATGGTGATCGCCAACGGACGCCACGCCAACCCGCTGAAGCGCATCGCCGAGCGACAACCTTGCACCTGGTTCCTGACGAGCTCGACGCCGCGCGCCGCGCGCAAGACCTTCATCGCCGGCACGCTCGAGCCCAAGGGCGTGCTCGTCATCGATGCCGGAGCCGTCCGGGCGCTCGAAGGCGGCAAGAGCCTGCTCGCGGCCGGCGTCAAGCGGATCGAGGGCGAATTTACCCGCGGCGACGCGGTGCTGATCCGCGGGCCCGGCGGCCGGGAAGTCGGACGCGGCCTCGTCGGCTATGACGCGGAGGACGCCAAGCGCATCATCGGGCGCAGCACGGAAGAAATTTTGTCGATCCTCGGCGCGGGCGCCCGCGCCGAGGTCATCCATCGCGACGACCTCGCGCTCGCGGCGGGATGATCTTGCGTTTCCGAGCCGGTGCCGGCGCGAATGGGCGGGTCAAGATAGGCGCGAAGGCGGTTTAGCTTGCCCCGGCGTCGTCTCGGGAAGAGGCCAATAATTATCGCTATCGAAGCGGCCTTGCCTCCCACCCGTACCCTCCCCAACATTTCGTGGGGGGGGTCCCGGCGCGTGCCCATGGGTCCGCGGCGCAAGGCTCGCGCCCTCACGCCTGCTCGAAGCTGACGAGGCTCTGAGGCGTCGGCGGCACGGGCTCGATGCTGATCTTATCAAACCCGGCCCGACGGCCCATCTCCTTGAGCTCACGGGCCGTATACGCGTCTCCAGCCGGGGTCGAGCCCAGCATCATGAAAGAGAACATCGCCGGAAAAGGCGGTGAGACACGATCTTCGTTTGGAACGAGCTCCACCGCGAGCGCCTGGCCTTTCTGCCTCAGGCTGTTGCGCGCCTTCTCGAGGAGGCCGACGCAAGTCTTCTGGTCGAAATGGTGGAGGAAGTTGGTGAGCAAGACGAGGTCGAAACCCTCCCCCCAATCGACCTCGAAGGCGCTTCCGGGGAGCGTGCGGTAGCGATCGGCGAGGCCGGCGGCTTGCGCATTCTTCTTCGCGACGGCGAGCACGGCCTTCCAATCGATAGCCGTGATTTCGGCTTGCGGCACGGCCTGCGCCACCGAGATCCCGAAGACGCCATGCCCGGCCGCGATATCGAGCACTCGGCGCGGCGGGGTCGGCCACGCCGCGACCTTTTCGGCCAAGGCCACCGCGACGGGACGCACGAAGGGGACCATCGCCTCGGCGAACTTGATCCATACGGGGTGGTCGGACGCGATATTCGCGAGCCCGGTCGAGCCGCCATTCCTGACGAATGAAGCGGGATCGCCTTCGAGCCAGAGCGAGATCATCTCCGGGGCCGCCAGGAAATCGATGACGCTGCCCATGAAGGCCGGAGAGGTCTTGGTCAAGAAAAGCCGTGTCGACTCGGTAAGCCGGTATCGTGTTTTGTCCTTTTCGAGGAAGCCTTGCACCGTGAGATAGTCGCAAAGCATGCGCACGCCGCGCACCGATGCGCCCGTTTGCGCGGCGACCCCTTCGAGGTCGCCATCCGCTTGCGCGATCACCGTGAAGAGGTCGAGCGCTAAGGCCGCCTTGAGAGCCGCCGTTTTCTGGTAGCCGAGTACCGAATTGATGAAGAGATCCGGGGAGATTTCAGCCATGGCTTTTCCTGATATTTGGAGTGCGGGCAAAGAAATCGATTGAAGATATTCCTACAAACGTTGCGTATCATCTTTATCCGTTTACGCCTTCCATCGTTCGCGAATACGGATTCATTCCGCGCAGAGCCTTCCCGCGCTCATACCCACCCAGGCTATGGGGCGGTGCGCCCGGGCACCCGGTGCCCTTACGCGCTTCCCCGGCCGGTGAGGCTCGCGATCAAGACGGCAATGATGCCGGCAAGGAAAATGCCGTCGAAGGTGCCCGCCCCGCCGATCGAGGCGACCGGGGCGCCGAGCCCCTCGATGCTCGAGAGGTTGAGCAAATCGGCCCCGATCAAGGTGCCGAGGCTTCCGCCCGCATAGGCGAGCGCGGCGGCATGCCGCCAGGAGATGACAATGGCCGTGATCGCCGCCGCGATCGGCGGCCCGAGGATCGGGACCGCGATCCCCACCCCTGGAACCGGCGTCGCCATCATATGCGTGATGACGGCGACGCAGCCGACGGCGAGGAAGCCGGCGCTCCAGAGCTGATTCTTGCCGAGGAGGTAGAACGACAAGATCGTGGGAATGACCGCGCCGCCCACATTCACCGCGATTACGGTTCCGGGCCAATCCACCATGACGGGCACGACATAGCGCATGCCGAAATAGGTCACTTCCCGCCCGGCCATGATGTTCTGACCCGGTAGCTGAGCGACCGGAATGTTGATGTAGCTTCCGAAAAGCGAGGCGAAGAGAAGAAAAAGCGCCGTGCCCGAGCTCACACCGAGCCGTGTATAGGCATAGCGCAAGATGCCGAGCTGGATGAAAATGAGAAGCAGCGCGAAGGCGCCGACGAGAAGCGCGAAGAAAAGCGGCGCGATCGGCAGGTATTGCAGATGGCTGACGTGCACGGGAAACCGTTCGTATCGGAGCCGCGGCGTCAGCCGCTTTCGTCGATATAGCGCAAGGGGGGCTCGCAGGCGAGGCGGCGTGAGAAGCCGTTTAGCGCCGGCGGGCGGCCTTCCCCATTTTCGGCACACGTCCCGCGGCTCGGCTCGAAGAGCCGATCTCCACGACCGGCTTGCCCAGCACGTTCATGAGCGGCTCGACGCCCAGGCCCGGCCGGTCGGACGGCGCCATCCTTCCTTGCGATCGCTTCGGCGCGCCGTCGGCGATCTTGCGCGACACATAGCTGTTGAAATCCGTCGCCGAGAGGAGGAATTCTCTCGGGGTCGAGCCGGCGAGGTGCGCGATCGCGGCCGTGGTCACGTCGCCGCCCCAGCTGTCCTCGATGGTCATGGCGACGCCGCGCGTGAGGCAAAGGTCGCGGATCAGTCGCGCTCGCGTCAATCCGCCGACCTTGGAGATTTTGAGGTTGATCGCGTCCATTGCCCCGTCGCCCAGGGCTCGCAAGAGCATGTCGATGCCGTCGATTGTTTCGTCGAGAATGAAGGGCAGGCTCGTGCGCCGGCGCACCGCGAGGCATTCCTCATAGCCTCGGCAAGGCTGCTCGATATAAACATCGAGGTGTCGCACCGCGTTCACGACGCGCGCCGCCTCATGCATTGTCCAGCCCGTGTTGGCATCCGCGATGAGGACCTCGCCGCGCTCGAGCACCGCTCTGCAGGCCACGATCCGCTCGATGTCCACATCGGCATCGCCCCCGACCTTAAGCTGGAACTTCGTGTAACCCTCGGCACGGTAGCCAGCGACGCGCTTCGCCATGACCTCGGGAGCGTCCTGGGAGATGGCGCGGTAGAGGTCGACGGCCGCTGTTTCGCCGCCGCCGAGCAGGAGATGCGCCGGCAGGCCCGCCGCCTTGCCGAGCAGGTCCCAGCAGGCGATGTCGATCGGCGCCTTCACATAGGGGTGGCCGCGCAGCGCCGCGTCGAGCTTCAGGTCGAGAAGGCTGAGCCTGCGCGGATCGAGCCCGATGAGCTTGTCGCCGATCTCGCGCAAGCCTGATCGCACACCTTCCGCATAGGCCGGAAGATAGGCGGAGCCAAGCGGACAGCACTCGCCATAGCCGGTGATGCCGGCGTCGGTTTCGACCGCAACGACCGTCGAATTGAACACGGAAACGCTGTTGTCATTCGACCAGGCGTAGCGACCCTCCCGAACGGGAAGCTCGACCCGGTAGGCCTTGATCGCGGTGATTTTCATGCGCTGGCACCCTCGCGAGACCGCGACGGCGCCGAAAGGGTCATCCGCGCGGCGTTGATGGAACGACAAGCCTATAAAGGATTCCCATGCCGATTCCCCAGACCCCTTGAAGAAAAACCGCGATCGCGACGTCGCGGGGCTCGAAGCCGAACCCCAACGAGAAGCCCTTCAGCGGGGCGACAACGAACCATAAACCGAGATCGAGGATGACGGCGCCGTAGAGAAGCGAGGTGATCCAATAGCCCATCCCCCGCGGGAAGCGCGGCTCGAGGAAGGCGAAGAGGATGCCCCATAGGCCGCCGAAGAAGGCGCCGGACAACACCGATGGCACGCCGAAGGGCCTGGTCGGCGTCATGTCGGGTGGCGGATCGGACACGGCTCCGATTGCATAAAGAAGCAAGAACCCGAGCTGAAAAAAGGTGAGAACCGTGACAAAGCCTGCGCCGAAGCCGATGAGGGCGCGTCGCGTCCAGGATGGCGACATTTGGGCAGCCATGACCATACTACCTCCTCCGCTGCTTCGGCCTCACGATGCTAACACTCAAGGCCTCGCTCAAGCTTGCTCACGCCCAGGGCCGCTCAATGAGCGAGGCAAACTAACATCTAATTAGCTCTAAGCGACGATCTCCTAACGCCAGGCTTAACGCTAATGTTCCAAGAGACTGGCGCACCCCCTCGACTCAAGCGTTGAGCTCGGTCTTCTCGCCTTCTGGCAAGCCGATCTCGAAGGCGTTCAGCGTCATCGAGATCAGCGTATAATAGCCGAGGATGCCGATGAGCTCCACGACACCTTGCTCTCCGAGCGCCTCCAACGCCTCAGCGAAAAGGGGCTGCGGCACGCCATGGGTTTCGTGCAAGGCTCGGCTGAATTCATAGACGGCGCGCGCCTTCGGATCGTCGAGGCGCGGCCTCTCGCGCCTGGCGATGGCATCGATCACAGCCGGATCGACCCCCGCCTTGAGGCTCTCGCGCTTATGGGCGTACCATTCATAGTGAGAGGTCCAAAAGCGCGCCGTGACGAGGATCGCAAGTTCCGAGAGATGCGGGGGAAGCGTCGTCTGGTAACGCACGAATTCGCCGAGATGCTGCGCGCGCTGTGCCATCTCCGGGCTTTGCAGCCAGGCGAGGAGCGGCGGCGGCGCGACGCCGCGCCTGCCCGCGATCGCGGCCGCGACCACCTTGCGCTGCGCCGGCGTCATCTGGTCGCCGTCCAAGACTTTGATGCGCATCCGATTGATGTCCTTCCTCAGCGTTGAATGGGGTGAAAGCGATATTCCGTGCGTTGGCGCCAGATTTCGCCGGGGCGCAAGGCGGTGCTCGGAAAATGCGCGTGATTGGCGCTGTCGGGGAAATGCTGCGCCTCGAGCGCAATGCCAGCCCCCTCCCCGTATCGGCGTCCGCCAAGGCCAAGCGCGGCGAACGCCATGTCGTGGCCATCGAAAAGCTGAAGGCCGGGCGCGCTCGTCCAAAGCTCGAGCGCCAAGCCGCTCCGTGGGCTTGCGAGCGTCGCCGCATGGGCGAGCACCGCACCGCTTGCGCCGGCGACGCCCGCGCGGCGGAGCACGAAATTTGTGTCATAGCCGAATGCTTTGGCCGCTCCCGAGGGTCGTGGGCGAAGCGGGCGCATCGCTCGAAAATCGTAAGGCGTGCCGGCGACGCAGACGATTTCGCCCGTGGGGATGAGCTCGCGATCCGCGGGCGTGATGAAATCGGCCGCGATCATCAGCTCATGGTCGCGCGCGTCCTCGCTGCCGTCGAGATTGAAATAGGGATGATGGGCGAGATTGACGATCGTCGTCGCATCCGTGGTGGCGATGAGCTCGAGCGCGAGCGTCGCGGGCTCGCGAAGCTGATAGCGGCACCAGAGCGTCAAGGCGCCAGGAAAGCCCTGGTCGCCCGCCGGCGAGAAAAGCGCGAGCACCACCTGATCGGGCGCGTGCTCGACGATGCGCCACGGACGCCGGCCGAAGCCATCGGGGCCGCTGTGCAGGGAATGCTTGCCTTTTTCGTTGAGCGCCAATTGATAGGAGACACCGTCGAGGCTGAAGCGGCCCTGCGCAATGCGGTTGGCGCAGCGGCCGACGATGGCGCCGGCATGATGCGAATGCCCCTCATAGGTTTCGAGCGTTTCGAAGCCGAGCACGACGCCCTGCAGGGCGCCCCCTTGGAGCGGCACGGCAAGATCACGCAACGTCGCGCCGAGCTCCAGGATGCGCGCCTCGCATCCCGACGCCGTGGCGAGACGCGCTTCGCGGATCTCGCTTCCATCGGGGAGCCTGCCAAAGATCGTTACCGCCATTTTGTCGGCTTCCACCATCTCGAGCTCGGATTCAAGCTCGATGGCGGGCGTCCGTCCAGCTGCCTTTACTCGTCGGGATCCCCATCCGCCGCTGATGGCTCGGGGACGCCTCGGCCGGCCGACCCCCGCGCGACCGGTTGCGCCCCGATGCTCCATCCCGGCGGCACGCTGCTTTGCGCGAGCGGTCGCGGCGGCGGGTTCTGGGCGGCGAGCGGAATTGACGCCGGCGGGCGTGGCGGAAGTGCCGCGTAAGCCGAGCGCATCGGCTGGGCCGAGGCTTCGCCGGCGCCAAGCCGGCTCGCATCCTTGGCGATCACGGTGCCGCCGGCCCCTGCCGCGCCGCTCGATCCGCCAAGCGAAGCGCGCTCGGCCATGCCCACCCGATCGAGCCTGTCACCCTTGCGCGCCACGACGAGCGGCTGCTGGTCCTCGCTTGGCGCCTGCGCGCGCGGCGGCGGAAGCGGCGCGGGATAGACCGGCTGCGGGCGCACCGCGGCGGCGAGCATCGGGCGCGGTGGCGGCGCCGCGGCCAGCGGAGCTTCCTCCACCGGCGGTTCGCGGGAGGCGACAACCCCGCGCGAGGTGGGCGTCGTGTCGTCGAGCGCGTACGGATCGTCGGCCTCGGGCTCTTGCTGCAATTGCCCGGGCGGGACCGGCGCTTGCACGGGCCCCTCGAGGGGTGCTGCCGTGCGCGGCGTGAATTTGATGACCGGGCGGCAAATGTGGTGCCCGCCAGCGTGACGCATCAGGTCGAGATGGAAATGGTCCTCGTGATGGCCGTCACTGCCGGGGCCGAGCACCGTATGGAAGATGTCGCAGGAGCCCACGAAGACGCTGCGCAGGAATTCCTGGTCTTCCGGCGCGCCGCGCCAGCCCGTCCTCACCATCACCTCGCGCCCATCGGCGAGGGTGAAGCCCGACACGTCGATGGCGTCGGCGAAGGCGTGCTCGGAAATCATGTTGGTGCCCGAACCGTTGTTCATGCGCCGGCAGGAGTAGGAGCCGAGCGAATGCATTTCGACGACGGGTTCGCCATACACGGCGGCCGCGGCCGTCTGCACCTTCTCGGCCATCCAGCTTTCGAGCGCCGGCACCATCTCGCAAGTGAGCGTCGCCGCATAGGCCTTGTGGCCGCGCCCCGCGAGCGAGGCCGGAAAGGTCAGGCCGACCTTGCCGTCCGAGAGGGCCGCGACATGAAAAGGCGAAAGCGCGCCGCAAGCGCCCGGCCCGTCGATCGCGGGAGCGCGCGTCACATAGGAGGTTTCCCGAACGACGCCGGAGCGTAGGCAAGCGCGCTCGGCCTCGTCTCGCCAGGCCGGGCGCGCTTCGCGCGGCGCCCTGCCGCAGCTCGCGAGCGCAAGAACGATGAGGCCTATCGCGCCGAGCACGGCTCGACGCCGCGATGTCCCTGCGCCCACCATGAACTCAAACTCCAGGGAATTAGATTTTGAGATAAATGCGGCCCAAACGGTTGACGCTTTGCCAAGGGTAACGGTTAATGCCGCCCTAATTTGAGAGGCGCCCCCGCGAAGCGTCGCGCACGAAATGTGAGGCCTCGCGGATCGCCGATTTTCGGAGATGCAGATGATGCTGTCGGCTGTCGCGTTGCGCACCCGCTTGAGCCGGGGCGAGATCACCATTGAAGGCGCGATCCGGCAAAGCCTCGAGGCGATCGACAATCTCGATCGCGACATCCGCGCCTTCGTCGCCCTCAACCGCGCGGCGGCGCGCCGCGAAAGTGCCGAGCACGTGGGGCCGTTGAGCGGCATCGCCATCGGCGTCAAGGACATCATCGACACCGCCGACATGCCGACGGAGATGGGATCGGCGATTTATGCGGGGTGGCGGCCGAAGGCCGATGCGGCGCTCGTCATGCTGGCGCGCAAGGCCGGCGCCAGCATCGTGGGGAAGACAGCGACGACCGCCTTCGCGCAAGGCGACCCCCCAGCGACGCGCAACCCGCATAATCACGCGCATACGCCGGGCGGCTCTTCCTCGGGATCGGCGGCGGCGGTCGCGGCCGGGATGGTGCCGATCGCCTTTGGCACGCAAACCGGGGGCTCGGTCATCCGCCCCGCCTCTTATTGCGGGGTGGCGGCGATCAAGCCGTCTTATCGGCTCCTGCCGACGATGGGCATCAAATGCTATTCGATCTCGCTCGACACCGCCGGGCTTTTCGCCGCGACGGTGGCCGATGCGGGATTCGCTCTTTCGGCTCTCACCGGCCGTGATTTCAGCGTGTCGGGAAATGCGGGCGCGACGCGCATCGCCGTGACGCGCCAAGGCTTCGCCGGAGAGGTTGAGCCGGCGTCGGACGCAGCGCTCGAAGCCGCGATCGAGGCGCTCGAGCGCGATGGCGCCAAGGTGCGGGATATCCAGGATCCACCCGAGTTCGCGACGGCGTGGCGGTTGCATCCGATTATCGGGGACGGGGAAGCCTTGCGTTCGCTCGCCTGGGAATGGGAGACGCATCGCGCATCGATCCCCCCCAAGCTGACTGAGGCGCTCAGCGCCGCCGAAGCCATCTCGCCCCAGGAATTCGACGAGGCGCGACGTGCCGGCAAGCGCGCGCGGATCGCGGCGCATGATTTCTTCCGGGACGTCGACGCCGTCATCACCTTTTCGGCGCCCGGCCCCGCGCCGGAGGGCCTCGCGTCGACGGGCGACGCCAAATTCAACCGGCTATGGACCTTGCTGGGCGTCCCTTGCGTCAATGTGCCGGGACGCAAGGACGGGCGCGGTCTGCCGGTCGGGGTTCAGGTGATCGCGCCTTTTGGTCGGGACGATCGGGCGCTCGCGGTCGCCTCGCGACTTGAAGCCGCCTTGCAACGCGCGCCGGCGTGAGAGCGAATAGTGATAGTTTTGCTAGCCGACACACTTGCTCGCCGTGACGCTTGCTCTATTTGATTGAAATTGGCGACAGGTCATTGGCGTGCTTCCGGCGGAAGCCAGGCCTCGGCCACGCGGGCCCAGGCGATTGATCACAGAAGCGCGGCGTGAATATAGATTTGGATAACTGGGGGTGGTTGGCGGAATGGAGCGTTCGGAGATCACGATGACGGAAACAAACCCGACGCATGGCGAAGATGACGAGGCGGTGCTCACCGGCCATGACGACGCGCCCGTGTCCATTGCGCTTGCGACAGCCGCGCGGATGATGCGGACCCGAACCGCGGCGCTGCTTGCCGAGGAAGGGCTGTTTGCCGGGCAAGATGTGCTCCTGCTTGCGCTCGGGGGCGAAAAAAGCCTCGAAGTGGGTGAAATCGCCGACCGGCTCGGCGTGCGGGCGCCGACCGTGTCCAAGACGCTCACACGTTTGGCCGAAGCCGGCCTGGTGAGCCGCTCGGCCGTCGCCGGCGACAAGCGGCGGGTGGCGGCGAAGCTCACGGCGAAGGGCCGCGCCAAGCTCGACCGCATCGCCGAGATTCGCTCCCGTGTCGAGCGCGAGCTTCTTGTCGGCTTCGACGCCAAGGACGAGCGGCGCTTGCGGAAGCTGTTGCGCAAGGCCACGCGAACGATCTCGCTCAGCGCGCGCGGCGAGGAGGTGGTCGTGCAAAGTGCCGCCGATCTCGGGCCGCGTTGAGGCTGATCGTCGGTTGATCACGCGGTGAGGCTTGTCTAAAAAGACGGCATGTCCGACGGTCGCGAGTATCTCCAGACCCAGGTTGAAGTTTGCCCGGCGCGCAGTCGCCGACCGTCTTGATGCGCCAGCCCGAATTCAGCTTGTGCCCGGCGGCGCAGCGCTCTCCTTATGCGCCCTTCTATTTGCCGCAACCTTGAACCCGGCCTTTTCGGCCGATCTTGGCACGCCGCAGACAGGTGCTCCGGATTTGCCGTCCGCTCCCGCGACCTCTTCCCTCGACAGCGGCTGGGTCGCTACGCTCAAGGCGAACGCCGGTGTTTTGCCGGACTGGGAAGGCGCCAAGAGCTACAGCTTCCTCGGCTATCCTTCCGTCTCGTTGCGCCGTGCGGACGCCCGCGAATGGAGCTCGCCCGACGACGGGCTGGACTTCTCGGTGTATGATGCGCACGGCTTCAGCGTCGGGCCGGTCGCCGCCTACGAGCTTGGGCGCTATCGCAACGACGACCCCCGCAGACTCTTTGGCATTCATGATGTTCCCTGGATGATCGAGGCCGGGGTTTTCGCCGAGTTCTGGGCCATCCCAGACACCTTTCGCGCCCGTGTCGAGATCCGCCACGGCTTGAGCTCCGGCAACGGCTTCGTCGCGGATGCCGCAGTCGATTACCTCTTGCATTTCGGCGCCGCGACTTTCGCGCTCGGGCCGAGGCTCAGTCTCGGCGATCAGGATTTCATGCGCAGGCAATTCGGCGTGACCTTGACCGATTCCGTGCAGAACGGCTCGGTCACTCCCTTCAAGCCGGAAGGTGGCCTGAAATCCGCCGGCCTTGGGACTTCCCTGACCTACGATTTCTCCAAGCAATGGTCAGCGGTCGCGTATGGCGGTTATGATCGCCTCGTGGCCGATGCCGGCAAGAGCCCGCTGGTAAAGAAACTCGGCTCCCCCGACCAGTTCCACGCCGGAGTGACCGTCAATTACTCCTTCAGCTTAAGCGGCCTCTAGTTTCAATTCGGTGACAGCTTACTAATTTCCCATTTTGTGTTTGGGGAATTCATAAGCTGTCACCGAATTAAAAGGGAGTGCGCGACGATGACGAAACTTCCGCCTTTTCGCACCGGCAAGCCGCGCGTCGAGCACGGCGCCGTCCGCGCGACCGATGAGGTCGAGATCCCTTTTGCCGTGATCGAGGGTTCGCGACCCGGGCCGCGCCTGCTGGTGACCGCCGGCGTGCACGGCTCGGAATTCTGCTCGATCGAGACGGCGCTTCGACTGATGAGGCTGCGCCCGGAGGAACTGCGGGGAACGTTGATCGTGCTCCCGATCCTGAACATGCGCGGCTTCATGGGGCGCAGCATCTATGTGATGCCCGAGGATGGAAAGAACCTTAACCGCGTCTTTCCCGGCAAGCCCGACGGGACGGCAAGCGAGCGCCTCGCGCATTGGCTGGTGGCGAATGTCTACCCGGAGGTGGACGCCTACCTCGACCTGCATGGCGGCGACCTCGACGAATTGCTCGTCCCCTTCTCGCTCTTTCCGAATGGCAGCGAGGCTTCGCTTGCGCTTGCCTCGGCCTTCGGCCTGTCGATCGCCGTCGCCGCAGGCGGGGAAGGCTACACGATCAACGCGGCCCACAAGATCGGCGTGCCCGGCATTATCGCCGAGGTGAGCGGCAACGGCCTCTGGGGTGAGGAAAGCGTCGCTGAGATGACGGCCGGCGTCGAGCGCGTCATGAAGCATCTCGGCATGGTCGTCGGGCCCGCGCCGCCGGCGGCGCAAGAGCGACCGCAGGTGGTGAGGATGTGGGTGCCGCCCGCGCCCGCGAGCGGATTATGGTATCCGACGAAGGAGCTTTCCGACCCCGTCGCGGCGGGTGAAATCCTGGGCGAGATCCGGGACATTTTCGGCAAGGTTCTCGCGACGATCCCCTCGCAAGAGTCAGGCTTCATTCTTTACCGGCTGACGAGCCTTTCCGTGAACAAGAGCGAGGCGTTGCTCGGCGTCGCCACACCCGTGGTCGAGAGATAAGGCCCGCGCGAGCCCGGTTAAGAACGCTTCATGCGCGGCGCGTCGGTGTCCCCAAACGCTCCGCCTCGATCCTGCCGATCGCCTCGACCACGGCGTCGAAGGTGAGAAGCGTCGAGGCATGGCGCGCCTTGTAGTCGCGCACCGGTTCGAGAATCTCGAGGTCCTTCCACTTTCCCGAAGGGGGCGGGCCTTTCTCCTTGAGCATGGCGCGCATCCTCTCGCGCAGCGTGCGCAATTCATCGGCCGTCGCGCCGATCACATGATGCGCCATGATCGATGACGAAGCCTGCCCGAGCGCGCAAGCCTTCACGTCATGGGCAAAGTCCGAAACCTTGTCGCCTTCCATCGAGAGGTCGACCGTGACGGTCGAGCCGCAGAGCTTCGAATGCGCGGTAGCGCTCGCCTGTGGATGGTCGAGCCGCCCCAAGCGCGGAATATTGGCCGCAAACGACAGGATTTTAGCGTTATAGATATCGTTCAACATCGAAAGCCGGACTTCCCTCATGCATCGGTGCAAAACCGTGCGCCGCACGGCTGGCGGGCCGCCGGCGCCCTTCCTATATAGATGGCGCGAAAGACGGGTTAAACTCCCCGTCCCGCTCCAGGGTTGGGGATGTTGTGCCAAAATGCCGGTCCGCGGCCCGGTGGCGGTTTTGCCGGTTCTTTTCAACGCCACCGAATGCGCGCGCCGATCCGCCGGGCTGGCCCAAATGGGCGATGCAGGCTATGAGAACCCACCGATATCAGGAAGGCTCCGCATGGATTCCACGGTTAAGACCTTGCCCATTCGCCCGCCGCAAGCGGACAACGACAGTTCGGCGCTGCGCCGCCCGAGCCGAGAGGAGGCGGAAGCGGCGGTGCGCACCCTCATACGCTGGGCCGGCGATGACCCCACACGCGAGGGCCTCGTCGAGACGCCCCGCCGCGTCGTCAAGGCTTACGAGCAGCTCTTCGAGGGCTACAACAAGGATCCGGCTCACGCGCTCGAGCGCGTCTTCGAGGAGATCGGCGGCTATGACGATCTCGTGGTGGTGAGGGACATCCCGTTCTTCTCCCATTGCGAGCATCACATGGTGCCATTTTTCGGCAAGGCTCATGTGGGCTATTACTCGAGCAGCGGGGTCGTCGGCCTGTCGAAGCTCGCGCGCGTCATCGACGTTTTCGCGCGCCGCCTGCAGACCCAGGAGACCATGTCGGCCGAGATCGTGCGGGCCGTCGAGGCGACGCTGAAGCCGCGTGGCGTCGCGCTCATGCTCGAGGCTGAGCATTTGTGCATGACGATGCGCGGCGTGCAAAAGCCCGGCGCCTCGACGGTGACCACCCAATTCACCGGCGTCTTCCAGGAAAACCGCAACGAGCAGATGAAATTTCTCACCATGCTGAGGCGGCCCTCCGCGCCCTAAGCGCGCCGGCTGGCGCAGGCCGGCGCCACGAAACGCCCTTTCCCCAAGTATCCTTTTCTTTCGTGCACGCTCTTCTGCGTTTTTGGCATGGAAGCCTGTCGGCCCGTGGCGTGGAAGAACGTGACGCGATACCGTATAGGCGGAAGGGTCGAGCCGCCGAGCTTCTCGAAAGCAAGCGCGTTTTAGCGGCTGCGTCAGCGAGTTCGGCGAGGCGGGAAATCCGCGGCGCGCCGCCCGTCCCACCTTTGAAGCCAACAGGATTGTCCGATGACCGTACATGACGCCGATCAGCTTGCCGCCATGAAATTCGGCGTCGGCCAGCCCGTGCGGCGCGGCGAGGATCCGGTTCTGGTGCGCGGGGAAGGCTGCTACACCGACGACATCAACATGCCGGGCCAAGCCTACGCCGCGATGGCGCTCAGCCGCCATCCTCATGGCGTGATCCGCCGGATCGACATCGAGACGGCGAAGTCGATGCCCGGTGTCCTCGCCGTCGTGACCGGGGAGGATCTGCAAAAGGCGGGGTATGGCACGCTCGATTGCGGGGTGCCCGCCACCAATCGCGACGGTACGCCGCTGCACAAGACGCCGCGGCCGGCGCTCGCCGTCGAAAGGGTGCGCTTCGTCGGGGAGCCGATCGCCTGCGTGATTGCGCAGACGCCGGTCGCCGCGCGCGACGCGGCCGAGGCCATCGAGATCGACATCGAGCCGCTTCCCGTCGTCGTCGACGTGCGCGCGGCGGTCGCGGACGGCGCGCCGCGTCTTCACGAGGGTGTCGCCCATAATGTGGCGCTCGACTACCACTATGGCGACGCCGAGAAGACGGCGCAGGCCTTCGCCAAGGCGGCCCATGTGACGAAGCTTCGCCTCGTGCATAATCGCGTGGTGGTGAACGCCATGGAGCCGCGCGCCGCGATCGCGTCGTATAACGCGAAGGGCGACCGGTGGACGCTAACGGTATGCACGCAGGGCGTGTTGGGCATGCGTGCCCAGCTCGCCAATGAGGTGCTGCGCGTGCCACCCGAGAAGGTGCGCATCGTGTCGAAGAATGTCGGCGGCTCCTTCGGCATGAAAGGCTCGGTCTATCCCGAATATGTGCCGATGCTGCACGCCGCGCGGCTTCTCGGTCGTCCGATCAAGTGGGCGAATGATCGGTCAGGCAGCTTCCTCTCGGATCATCACGGCCGCGCCCAGGAAGTCGAGGGTGAGCTCGCGCTCGACGCCAAGGGCCGCTTCCTCGCGGTGAGGCTCACGGGGTTCGGCGACATGGGCGCGTATCTGACGCGCTTCGGGCCGCTGATCCCGAGCTTGAACTGGGTCAAGAATGTCGCCGGCCCCTACCGCACGCAATGCATCGAGGTCTCGACGCGGTGCGTGCTCACCAACACCGTTCCGGTCGGCGCCTATCGTGGCGCGGGACGGCCGGAAGGCGTGTATTTCATGGAGCGGCTCATCGATCTTGCGGCCACCGAGATGGGCATCGACCGCGTCACCTTGCGCCGTCGCAACTTCATCCGCCCGAAGGACTTCCCATACGCGGCTGCCTCCGGCCAGACCTATGATTGCGGCGATTTCGAGCGCTTGATGGATGAGGCGCTCGAAGCCGCCGATTGGAAGGGCTTCGCCGCCCGCAAACGCGCGAGCCGCAAGCGCGGCAAGCTGCGTGGCCGTGGGATCTCGACCTATCTCGAGATGACGGCCGCCATGGGCAGCGAACTCGGCAGCATCCGCTTCGAGGAGAATGGAGACGTGACGCTCTTCAGCGGCACGCATGATCATGGGCAAGGACATCAGACGGCCTTCGCTCAGATTGTCGTCGACAAGCTCGGCGTGCCCTTCGAGCGCATCCGCCTCGACCAGAGCGACAGCGATCTGCTTCCGGGCGGTGGCGGCACGGGCGGCTCGCGCTCGATCATGGTGGGCGGCACGGCGATCATCTCCACGCTCGACAAGGTGATCGAGCGCGGCAAGCTCGCGGCGGCAGCGTTGCTCGAGGCGGGTGCCGAGGACATCGAATTCGCGAAAGGGCGCTTCACCATCGCCGGCACCGACCGCTCGATCGGCATCACCGATCTTGCGGCGCGGCTGCGCCAGGCGACCAACCTTCCAGCCGATGTACCGCGCACCCTCGACCACGCGGAAATGAGCGCGCCCGTTCCCGGCGTCTTCCCCAATGGCTGTCACATCGCGGAGATCGAGATCGATCCGCAGACGGGCGAGGCGCATATCGATCGCTATGTGAGCGTCAATGATTTCGGCACGGTGGTGAACCCGATGCTCGTCGAGGGCCAGATTCATGGCGGCGCGGTGCAGGGTCTCGGCCAGGCACTGATGGAAGACGCGCTGTACGACGCCGAGGGCCAGTTGCGCACCGGCTCTTTCATGGATTACGCCCTGCCGCGCGCTGTCGACACGCCGACATTCGAGATTCTGCACCACCCGGTTCCGACAAAGACCAATGCGGTCGGCGCCAAGGGATGCGGCGAAGCCGGCTGCTCGGGCTCGCTGCCGGTGGTGGTGAGCGCGGTTCTCGATGCGCTCGCCGACCTCGGCATCCGGGAGATCGACATGCCGGCAACGCCGCTTCGTCTGTGGACGGCGATCCAGGCCGCGAAGCCGGCGTAAGGCGAAGCCGAGCGCTTGGCGGCTCGCCGTGCGGCCGGCGCCGTGACATTCGCGCGGCAGTCCGGGCCTGATGCTTGGGCCTTGCGGACGCCGCGTTCGGATCGTCGGCTTGAGAGTGATCCTCCCATGAAATAGTTTCCCGTTGCGACGAGCCTTCGTCGAAGGGCCTTCACCGAGAATGACGCGAAGAATGACAGAGAGAACCGAGCGCGAGAGCAAGCGCCTTCGTGCCACCACTATATTGATGGTGCGCAAAGGCGCGCGCGTCGTCATCGGCGGGGATGGTCAGGTGAGCCTTGGCCAAACCGTGATCAAGGCCAATGCCCGCAAGGTCCGCAGGCTCGGCAAGGGGCACGTGATCGGCGGCTTCGCGGGCGCGACCGCGGATGCCTTCACGCTCTTCGACCGGCTCGAGGGCAAGCTCGAGCAATACCCCAACCAGCTCATGCGCGCTTGCGTCGAGCTCGCCAAGGATTGGCGCACCGATCGCTATTTGCGAAGGCTCGAGGCCATGATGCTCGTCGCCGACAAGGAGGTCGGCCTCCTTCTCACCGGCACCGGGGACGTGCTCGAGCCCGAGGGCCAGGTGATGGGCATCGGCTCAGGCGGAAACTACGCGCTTGCGGCCGCCCGCGCCCTGATGGACGTCGAGGCCGACGCCGAGGCGATCGTGCGAAAATCACTCGCCATCGCGGCCGAGATCTGCGTCTACACCAACGCCAATGTCGTCATCGAGGGCCTCGCATGCTGACCGCCTTGGCGACGCTCCGCATTGTCTCGGCATGGCGCGCCCGCTGAAATCCCGAACGGCGAACGGGCCTCGGCACGAGGCTCGCCGCCGAACCGTGCGGGTCGGGGATCGCGACGCGGTCACGCAGGGGCTCGAGAAGCGCCTCTTCGACGATTTCAGCCACCGCAGCATGACGACATCCTGGCCGCGTTTCGTCCTCGGCGCCGCCGTCGTCTTTCTTGTTCTGAACGCCGCCTTCGCCTTCGCCTATTGGCTCGGCGACGATCCCGTCGCCAATGTGCCGCGCGGCTCCTACGTTTACGATCTCTATTTCAGCATCGAGACCATCGCTACGGTCGGATATGGCGATCTGCACCCGCAGACTCATTACGGCCACATCGTCGCAAGCCTCGAGATGTTCACGGGCTTGTTCTATGCGGGCGTGCTCACCGGCTTGATCTTCGCGCGCTTCGCTCGCCCACGGGCGCGCGTGCTCTTCGCCGACAAGATGGTGGTCGCCAAGTACGAGGGCCATCGCACCTTGATGATCCGCATGGCCAATGAACGGCAGAACACGATCAGCAACGCTTCCGCCAAGCTCTGGGTCATCCGCGCCGCCGATGACGATGGCCGCCCTTTCAGGGCGATTTCCGAGCTTCCCTTGCTCAGGAGGGAGAGCCCCGTCTTCATGCTCAGCTGGACGATCTTCCACCGCATCGACGAAAAGAGCCCGTTGTTCAATCTCACACCCGCCGATTTGGCCCGGCTGAGCGCGGCCTTCGTCATCATTATCGAGGGGTTCGACGAGAGCTCGGCGCAAATGATCCGGGCGCGGCGCGGCTATGAGCATGCGGATCTTCGCTTCGATGAGCGCTATGTCGACATCCTCGACACCTCGGACGGCGGCGCGCTGACGCTCGATTACCGCAAATTCCATGATACGGAGCCAATTCGATGAGGCCTCGATGACGACCTTTTCTCCGCGCGAAATCGTCTCGGAGCTCGACCGCTTCATCGTCGGCCAAGGCGCCGCGAAGCGCGCCGTCGCCATCGCCTTGCGCAACCGTTGGCGTCGCCAGCAGCTCGACGGCGCGATGCGCGAGGAGGTGCTGCCGAAGAACATCTTGATGATCGGGCCGACGGGCTGCGGCAAGACCGAGATTTCGCGGCGCCTCGCGCGGCTCGCCAACGCGCCTTTCCTCAAGGTCGAGGCGACGAAATTCACCGAGGTCGGCTATGTCGGACGCGATGTCGAGCAGATCGTGCGCGACCTCGTCGAGATCGGCATCTCGCTGGTGCGCGACGAGAAGCGCCGTGGCGTCACCGCCAAGGCCGAGCTCGCGGCGGAAGAGCGCCTGCTCGATGCGCTCGTCGGCAAGAATGCGAGCGCCGCAACGCGCGACAGTTTCCGCAAGAAACTGCGTGACGGCGAGCTCGACGACAAGGAGGTCGAGCTCGAAGTGAACGCGGGCCAGGCCGGCATGCCGATGTTCGAGCTGCCCGGCATGCCCGGCGCCTCGGTCGGCGCGATCTCGATCGGCGACATGCTCGGCAAGGCGCTCGGCCAACGCAGCAAGACACGCCGCGTGCCGGTGCGTGAGGGGCGCGGCTTGATGGTCGCCGACGAGAGCGACAAGCTTCTCGACAATGACGCCGTGGTGCAAGAAGCGCTGCGCGAGGTCGAGAACAACGGCATCGTGTTTCTCGACGAGATCGACAAGATTTGCGCCCGCGAGGGGCGCGGCGGCGCCGATATCAGCCGCGAAGGCGTGCAACGCGATCTCCTGCCGCTCCTCGAAGGCACGACGGTCGCGACCAAGCACGGGACGGTGAAGACGGACCATATCCTCTTCATCGCCTCGGGAGCCTTTCATTTGTCGAAGCCGGCCGATCTTTTGCCCGAGCTGCAAGGCCGTTTGCCGATCCGCGTCGAGCTCTTGCCGCTCGAGGAGGCCGATTTCGTGCGCATCCTCACCGAGACTGAAGCGAGCCTCATCAAGCAATCCGTCGCGCTGATGGCGACCGAGGGGGTGAGCCTCAGCTTCTCGGAGGATTCCATCGCGGCGATTGCGCGCCTCGCCTTCGAGGTGAACGCGGCGGTCGAGAATATCGGGGCGCGTCGCCTACAGACGATCATCGAGCGCGTGCTCGACGAGATCTCCTTCACCGCGTCCGACCGCTCCGGTGAGACTTTCACGATCGACGCGAGCTACGTGCGCGAGCGCGTCGCCGATCTCGCCAAGAATTCCGACGCGAGCCGCTTTGTGCTGTGAAACGTCGACGATGGGTCGCGGTCTCAGAGATCAGTCGTACGGAACGGCGCGCGATTGCGGGTCGGGAGATCGTTTTGACTGACTGGCGCGGACATCAGGAGTTGGCCGAGGAGTGACTGCGATAAGCGCTCCCACTCCTTGAAGCTTATGATGATAGCTTGTCTCTTGCCGTGCTGGGTGATTCGCGGATTCTCCTCGCACGACATCGTCAACCACGGCCGCGGGTTTCGCACTCGCGTCCAAAAGCTCGATCTACACGCATGACGGCTCCGAGAATCGTAGCGACCCTACTATGATGATCACGCGCCCACCTGGCGACGCTGCACCACGACCTTCGGCGTGAACACTTGCACCGCTTCGTCATTTTGATTGAGCGTCGTCGAGCGCATGGTGATCATGCCGCGATCGGGGCGCGAGCGCGACGGCGTGATCTCGAGCACCTCGGTGACGACGCGCAGCGTGTCGCCGGGCTTCGTCGGCCGCGGCCAGGAAAGCTCGCCGCCGCTGCCGATGACGCCGCCCGCGAGCGGCACACTTTCGACGATGAGCCGCATGGTGAGGCTCGCCGTATGCCAGCCGCTCGCCGCAAGGCCGCCGAACAAGCTCTGGCGGGCCGCCTCCTCATCGAGATGGAAGGGTTGCGGATCGAATTCGCGCGCATAGGCCTTGATCGCATCGGCATCGACCTTTAGAGGCCGCGACGCGAATTTCTGCCCGACGCTGAGATCCTCGAGAAAGAGCGGTTGCATGAAAATCTCCCGCCGCGCTTGAAAGCCGCCCGTCACGCCGGCTGGGGCACCGGCCTGTTGAGTGTCAACTTCGCCCCCTTCGGCTTCGCAAGGAGCGCGATGAGCGCCGCGAGGAGGCAGGCCGCCCCCGCGCCGTAAAAAGCCGGCAGATAAGTCGCAAGCTCGCTACGCGACAACCCCGCGCCGAACGCCGCGACGGCCGCGCCGAGCTGATGGCCCATGAATACCCAGCCGAAGGCAAGGCCGCCCCTCTCGCGCCCGAAGACGCCGGCCGCAATGCGCACCGTCGGCGGCACGGTGGCGATCCAATCAAGCCCGTAGAACATGGCGAAGATCGAAAGGCCGAAGATGCTGAAGGTGGAAGAAGGCAGCCAAAGCAGGGAAAGCCCCCGCAAGCCGTAGTACCAGAAGAGCAGCCAGCGGCAGTCGTAACGGTCCGAAAGGTAACCCGAAGCGATAGTGCCGACGAAGTCGAAGGCGCCCATCATGGCGAGCACCGACGCCGAATCGACGGCTGGCATGCCAAAATCACTGCAAAACGCTATGAAATGCGTTTGGATGAGCCCGTTCGTCGAGAGGCCGCAAATGAAGAACGTCGCAAACAGCGCCCAGAAGGCCGGTTGGCGCGAGGCTTCGATGAGCATGGCGAAGGCCGCATATACCGCATTGCCGCCCCCGGTCGGTGCCGCGTTGACAGGCCCTTCCTCTCCATAGGCATTGAGCCCGATATCGGATGGCCGGTCCGCGAGAAACAGGATGGCGAGGAGGGCGGCGAAGAGCACGCCGACACCGGCCGGCAGAAGCGCCGCGCGCCAACCCACATGCGTGGCGAGCCAGGCGCCGAGCGGCAAGAAGACGAGCTGGCCCGTGGCGCTGCTTGCCGAGAGCACGCCGACAAGCAAGCCTCGCTTCTTCACGAACCAACGGTTGGCGACGGTCGCGGCGAACACGAGCGCCGTGAGTCCCGTCGCGATTCCCACGACGATGCCCCAGAGCACCATCATCTGCCAGAACTCGCGCATCAGCGAGGCGCCCGCGAGCGCGAGCGAGATGAGAAGCGCGGACGTGATTGCGACATTGCGCAAGCCGTAGCGATTCATCAGGGCGGCCGCGAAGGGCCCCATCAGCCCGTAAAGCATGATCCGCAAGGCGAGCGCCGAGGAGATTGCCGCGGTGCCCCAGCCAAACTCCGCATTGAGCGGCAAGATGAGCGCGCCGGGCAGCCCCATCGCGCCCGCGGTCGTGAGCAGCATCACGAAGGTCACGGCCGCGACCACCCAGCCGTAGTGAATGCCGCGTCTGGCGAGGGCGGCGGAAAGGCTCTTAGCGAACATGCTGGGCGCTTTCGTCTGAACGGTCAGCGGGGGAGACGCGAAGCTCGAGGTCGCGTGCGATGAAGGCGAGGAGGACGCCGAGCTCGGCGGCGCGGGCGGAGCCGAAGACCTCCTCGAAACGCCCTTGGGCGAGCGCCCAGAGCTCGCGGCAGGCGCGGCGCTTGGCGCGGCCGAGCTCCGTGACCACGACGCGTCTCACACGCTTGTCTTGCGCGTCGCTTTCGAGCGCGACGAGGCCATCGCGTTCGAGCGGGCGTAGATTATGGCCAAGCGTGGAGCGGTCCATGCCGAGCTCCTCGGCGAGCTCGTTGACGGTCGGCGGCTTTTCCCTGCGACGCGCCGCGATCGAAAGCACCGAATATTGTGAGACCTTGAGCCCTTCCGGCGCGAGATACCCGTCATAGAATTGCGACACACGTCGCGCCGCCATGCGTAGCGCGGCGGCGCTGCAATAGGTGAAAGGCGAAGGGACGGCCGTCATTACGTGCATATCCACATTGATGAGCGCATATGCATGTTCTAGGACCGCCTTTCAATGCTCTCGATGCATGGCTGAATCGCTGAGCGCTCGCGAGTTCACCAAAATCCGCTGGCGAGCCGTTTTTCGGCGCGGAACCCACCCAAGATTTCGTGAGCTGGCCTGCGCGCGGTTGAGCGGCGCCCGCGCATCACGCAAGAGAAGGGCTGCGGGCCGGAAGAGATTGGCTTTTTCAGGTGAGTTCTTCCCGACGGCGGCCATCGGGCGGGAACGATGATCAAGAAGGATGGGAGACGCCATGGCACCCATGCGAGGCGCGTTGGGGAGCACGAGAAGCGCACGCGCCGGTCGCCTGCGTCTGGTTGCGTTCGCGCTGCTTGGGCTTCTCGCGGCATCGGCTTTGGCAAGCTGCGGAACGCCCCGCTGCACCCTTAAAGGCTGTGGCCTCGACTCGAATTTTTAAGGGCGATAAGCCGCCGACGAATACGCATCGAGGAAGGGCCGTGCTTTCATTCGGCCCGCCCATGAATATCGTCGCGGGAGAGCCTGTCCGAGGCCCGAAATTCGGTGATGCGCTCGCGAAGCAAACGCTCTTTTGGCTTCAACCGCTCGGCATCGCTATCGTGGGACCAAGCTGCGTCAGGAAGCGCTTCACGAGCGCGGACATCGACGTCCCTTTCCGGGCGGCGATCATGTGAGCACGCCGGTAGATATCGTCATCCAACGAAACCGTGATATTTTTCGTTTCTCAGCTAGCGCAATCTTCACGACCAGCCAAAATGGCGCACCGAATGGTGGCCCGGCCGTATCAGCCGCCCTCACTCGCCGACCGTTCCCCTTCATCTTCATAGACATAGCGGAAATCGCAATGGCTCGCGCCCTGCATGATGGTCTGGGTGCGGGTGAGCTTCAGGCGTTCGTCATAGCCTTCGCAGAAAGTGCCGTCTCGCTGGCATGAGAGCAGATGGCCGATCTCGCCGAGGCCCATGGCCTTGTACATCTCAGCGTAGCGGCAGCGCGTGACGTTGTAGGAAAGCTTCGAGCGCGTTTCCTCGATCATCTCGATCTCGAGCGCGCCATTCATCGTCCAGAGCGGACGCAGCGAAACGAAGCTCGCCAATGAAGTACGCCCCTCGGTGGTGCGGGCCTTATCGGCGAAGCGCTTCGCCTGCGCCTTTGAGGAGCGGCGCACAGCCTCGGCGATCGTGGCCTTCGCCGTCTCGACCCCATGGCTTTCCTTGAGCGTGTCGTAGACCTCCTTGAGCATCTCGGCTTCAATCCGGCGTCGCTCGATCATCGGCAGGAGGGGAGCCTGCGGCGAGGCCGGAGCGGCGGCTTGCGCTCGCGCATTACCTGAAACGGTTGCATCGGCCATGGGAGACCTCCCTCGCGCGAGATGGGAATCCGATGTTGTCGGCCAAGACGCACGCCTCCGCAAGCTCCCAAAGACGCCTCGCCCTTAGTATTGCGCGAACGTCCCCTTGCGCCGCATTGCTTCAAGCTTAAAATATCCCACTTCCAGCCGAAATCGTCGGCTGGCCTCATGAGATCTCAAATGCCGATCACCCGCGACGATTGCCTGGCGCTCGATGCTTCCGATCCGCTTCGCGCCTGCCGGGCTCGCTTCAAGCTCGACGAAGAGCTGATCTATCTCGACGGCAATTCGCTCGGCGCCTTGCCGCGCGGCGTCGCCGAGCATGTTGCCAAGGTCGTCGAGCACGAATGGGGGGAAGGCCTCATCCGCTCCTGGAACGAGGCCGGCTGGTATGCGTCGCCCGCCCGCGTCGGTGCGAAGCTTGCGCCGCTTCTCGGCGCCAAGCCCCATGAGGTCACCGTCACCGAATCGATCTCGATCAACCTCTTCAAGCTTCTCGTCGCCGCGGCGCGCATGCGGCCGGATCGGAAGGTGATCCTCGCGGAGCATGGCAACTTCCCCTCCGACAACCACATCGTCGACAGCGTCGCGCGGCTTCTCGGCAAGGAGGCGCGTTTCGTGCCGGCAGGTGAGGTTGCGCAAGCGGTCGACGCCGACACGGGCGTCGTCACCCTCTCGCATGTGAACTACCGCAGCGCCGAGGTGCAGGACATGGCGCTTGTGACGCAAGCGGCCCATGCGAAGGGCGCGCTCATCGTCTGGGATCTCGCCCATTCGTCCGGCGCCGTGGATTTGCAGCTCGACGAGACGCAAGCCGATTTCGCGGTCGGCTGCGGGTATAAATTCCTGAATGGCGGGCCTGGCGCGCCTTCGCATATTTTCGTTGCGGAACGGCATCTCGGCTTCCTCGACCAGCCGCTCACCGGATGGTTCGGGCACGCTGAGCCGTTTCGCTTCGACGACGGTTACCGGCGCGCCGACGGCATCCGTCATATGCTGTGCTCGACGCCGCAGATGCTGTCGATGGCGGCCTTCGAGAAGGCGCTCGACGCCTTCGCACGGCGTCTCGATGCCCGAGGTCGAACGCAAGGGCCGCGCGCTCGGCGATTTGATGATCGCGCTTCACGACGAACGCCTGAGCCGGCTCGGCTGCGGGCTTGCGACGTTGCGGGACGCGAAACGGCGCGGCAACCACGTCTCGCTCACGCATGAGGCGGGCTATGCGGTGATGCGCGCCCTGATCCAGCGAGGCGTGATCGGCGATTTTCGCGCGCCTGATGTCATGCGCTTCGGCTTCGGGCCGCTCTATGTGCGCTACGTCGATATTCATGACGCGGTGACCGCGATCGCCGATATTCTCGAGCGTGGCGCCTTCAAGGACGAGGCGCTCGCCCAGCGCCAGGCGGTGACATGAACGAGACGCGCGACAACACGGCCGCGCCCGGCGCGAAGGCGCCCGTGGGCGCGACGTCAAGCACGATATCCTATGGCGAATATCTGCGCCTCGATCGCATCCTCGAGGCGCAGGACCCTGCTCTCGCCCGACCGCAACGAGATGCTCTTCATCATCCAGCATCAGACGAGCGAGCTGTGGATGAAGCTCATGCTGCATGAGCTCAAGGGCGCCATCGAAGGCTTGCGCGCCGGCGAGCTTCCGCCCGTGTTCAAGATGCTGGCGCGCGTTTCGCGCATCATGGAGCAGCTCGTCCAGGCGTGGAGCGTGCTCGCGACGATGACGCCGAGCGAATACACCGTGCTTCGCCCTTACCTCGGCACCTCGTCCGGCTTCCAATCCTTCCAGTATCGCGAGATCGAGTTCCGGCTCGGCAACAAGAACCGGGCGATGCTCGCCCCGCATGCGGGAAATCCCGCCGTCTCCGCCGAGCTGCAACAGGTGCTCGCCGAGCCTTCGCTTTACGACGAGGCGATCGCCGTTCTGGCGCGTCGCGGGTTCTCCATAGAACCTTCGCTCCTGCGCCGCGATTTCAGCGAGAAGCTCGCACCGAATGAAAGCGTGCAAGCGGCCTGGACCGAGATTTACCGGGAGCCCGGAAAGAATTTCGATCTTTACGAGCTCGCCGAGGAGCTGGTCGATCTCGAGGACGCTTTTCGCCTTTGGCGCTTCCGCCACGTCACCACGGTGGAGCGCATCATCGGATTCAAACGCGGCACGGGCGGCACCGCCGGCGTCTCCTATCTGCGCAAGATGCTCGACGTGGTGCTGTTCCCGGAGTTGTGGCGGTTGCGGACGGAATTGTAAGGGGCGAATAGCGAGTAGCGAATAGAAACTTAACCTTCGCGCTACTCGCTACTCGCTCGTTACCCCGTCACCCCCTCCCGCCGTTTCACGGCGCGGTAATAGCTCCACAGGACGCGCGCGGCGACGCCGCGCCAGGGCCGCCAGGCTTCGGCGAGCGCCACGAGCTCCTTCGCGTTCGGTCGCCGCTCGAGGCCGAAGGCGTGACGCGCCGCCTCTTGCAAGGCAAGGTCACCGGCCGCGAAAGCATCGGCATGGCCAATGCATGCCATGAGATAGATGTCGGCGGTCCACGGTCCGATGCCGCTCACCGTCGTCAAGGCGGCGTGCACCTCTTCGGGCGTCGCGGCATGAAGCGCGTCAAGCGCGAGCGAGCCCTCGGCGAGGGCGGCGGCGAGCGCCCGCAAGCTGCGCTGCTTCGGCCGCGACAAGCCCGTGAGGCGAAGGTCCTCGTCGGTGGCCGCCAGCATCGCCTCCGGCGTCAAGGGAGAGATGCGCGATGTGAACTTCGCCCAGATCGCATTGGCGCTCGCGACCGATAATTGCTGCGAGACGATGATGGCGCATAAGCCGGGAAAGCCGCCCTCGCGCCGGCGCAAGGGCGGACGATCGCAACCCTTGATCACAGCCCGCCATCGCTTGTCGAGCCGCGGGAGCGCCTGGAGGCCCTCAGTGAGCACGTCCTCGTCGTGAATAATGCGTAAGCGATGCCTTGTTGGGCGGACCATGAAGGGAGCGTCTTTCCGTTCGGGAGCGGGAGGCGAGCGGCGCTAGTCGCTGCTTCCACCGGCGAGCCTGAGCCAGGCCTCCTCGTCGATGGTCTCGATACCGAGCTCGCGCGCCTTGGCGAGCTTCGAGCCGGCGCTCGCTCCCGCGACCACGAGATCGGTCTTCTTCGACACCGAGCCTGAGACCTTGGCGCCCAGGCGCTCGGCCATGGCCTTCGCCTCCTCGCGCGTGATCTTTTCGAGCGAACCGGTGAAGACGATGGTCTTGCCGCTGACAACCGAGCTCTCCGCCGGAGCTTCGAGCGGCGTCACCGTCACTTGTTTCAGAAGCTCATCGACGATCTCCCGATTGTGCGGCTCGCCGAAAAAATCGACGAGCGCCTCGGCCACGACCTCGCCGATGCCCTCGATCGAGGTGAGGTCGCTCCAAGCCTCGCCATCGCGGTCCTGCGCCGCGAGCGCGGTCTCTTCGAGCACTTGTGCCGAGCCGAAATGCCGCGCGAGCTCCTTCGCGGTCGCTTCCCCGACATGGCGGATGCCGAGCGCGTAGATGAAGCGGTTGAGTGCGATCTCGCGACGCGCGGCGATCGCGGTGAAAAGATTGCGCGCGCTCGTCTCGCCGAAGCCTTCGCGCTCCATCAAGCGGCGCGTCGAGCGCTTGTCGCGCTCCTCGAGCGTGAAGATGTCCTGCGGGCGGGCGATCAAGCCGTCCTTGTAGAAGAGCTCGATGCGCTCCGCGCCGAAGCCCTCGATGTCGAAGGCGTTGCGCGAAACGAAGTGGCGCAAGCGCTCGACTGCTTGCGCCGGACAAATGAGGCCGCCGGTGCAGCGGCGCACCACGTCCTCCTTGCCGGTGCGCGGGTTGATCTCGCGCACCGCATGGCTGCCGCAAGCCGGGCAGAGCTTCGGGAATTCGTAAGGCACAGCCGTCTTCGGACGCATCGCCTCGATGAAGCCGAGCACTTGAGGGATCACGTCGCCCGCGCGCTGCACCGTCACCGTATCGCCGACGCGGATGTCCTTACGCTGGATCTCTTCCTCGTTGTGCAGCGTCGCGTTCGAGACAACGACGCCGCCGACCGTGACCGGTCGAAGCTTGGCGACGGGCGTGAGCGCGCCGGTGCGTCCGACTTGAATCTCGATCGCCTCGATGACAGTGGTCGCCTTCTCGGCTGGGAATTTATGCGCGAGCGCCCAGCGCGGCGAGCGCGAGACGAAGCCGAGGCGGCGTTGCAAGGCAAGGTCGTCGACCTTGTAGACCACCCCGTCGATGTCGTAACCGAGCGAGGAGCGCTGCGCCTCGATCGAACGGTAATGGGCGAGCATCTCCTCGGGCGTGCGGCAGATGCGCATCAGCGGGTTGGTCGGCAGGCCGAAGCGCGCGAAAGCCTCGACCACCCCCAATTGGGTCTTGGCGGGCAAGGCCGAGACTTCCCCCCAGGCATAAGCGAAAAATTGCAGCGGCCGACGCGCCGTCACCGCCGGGTCGAGCTGGCGCAAGGAGCCGGCCGCGGCATTGCGAGGATTGGCAAAAACCGGCTTTCCCTGCTCTGCCTGCCGCGCATTGATTCTGGCGAAATCGGCGTGGCGGAGATAGACCTCGCCGCGCACCTCGAGCACCTCGGGCACGTCATGGCCGTCGAGCTTTTCGGGGATGGCGCGGATGGTGCGGACATTCGCCGTTACGTCCTCCCCCTCCTCCCCGTCGCCGCGCGTCGCTGCCCGCGTGAACCGCCCGCGTTCGTAGCGGATGGCGCAGGAGAGCCCGTCGATCTTCGGCTCCGCCGTAAAAGCCGGCGTCCTCGCGGCATCGAGATCGAGGAAGCGGCGCACCCGCGCCACGAATTCGAGCACCTCTTCGTCCGTGAAGGCGTTTGCAAGTGAGAGCATGGGCACGCGATGGCGCACCTTCGCGAATTTCTCCGAAGGGGGCGCGCCGACACGGCGCGAGCGGCTCTCTTCATCGGCGAGCGCGGGAAAGCGCGCCTCGACCTCCTCGTAGCGGCGTCGCAGCTTGTCGTACTCCGCGTCGGAAATCGTCGGGCGGTCCTCCCGATGATAACGCCGATCATGCTCGGCGATCTCTCGATCGAGCGCCGTATGCTCGGCACGAGCGTCGCTTTCCGAAAGCTCGCCGACGGCTTTCGCGCGCAGGCCCGGGGCGCTCGCGGATTTCGCCATGGCCGGGCTCAGCCCGCTCGCGCCGAGGCCGCCTTGGCGTTGCGGCGGCGCGGCGTCGGCGAGGCGCCGAGCAGGCGTGCGGCCGCGGCGCGCGCCTCTTGCGTGATCGTCTCTCCGGCGAGCATGCGGGCAATCTCCTCGCGTCGCGTTGCGGCATCGAGCGCCTCGACGCGCGTCACGCTTCGCGTTCCGTTTTCCGCCGAGGCCTTGGTGATGAGGTAATGGCGCTCGGCGCGCGCCGCCACCTGCGGCGCGTGCGTGACGCCGATCACCTGCACGCGCTCGGCAAGGCGCGCGAGCCGCTGGCCGATGGCATCGGCGACGGCGCCACCCGCGCCGGCGTCGATCTCGTCGAAGACGAGCGTGGGCGCCGAGCCGCGATCGGCCACCACGACCTTCAAGGCGAGAAGAAAGCGGGACAATTCCCCTCCCGACGCGACCTTCATGAGCGCGCCCGGAAGGGTGCCGGGATTCGTCTGCACGTGGAATTCGACGCGATCGATGCCCAAAGGAGAACGCGCGCTCCGGTCGGTGTCGATCCTCGTCGTGAACCGCGCTTGCTCGAGCTTGAGCGGCGCCAACTCGGCCGTGACCGCGCGATCGAGCTTGCGGGCGGCCTCGAGACGCCCGGCCGAAAGCTTCATCGCCGCTTTTTCATAAGCCGCGGTGGCGTCCGCGACCGCGCGGTCGAGCGCGGCGAGGCGCTCCTCGCCGGCATCGATGGCGGCGAGCTTCCTCGCGAATTCGCTTGCTTGCTCCGGCAGCACATCGACCGGGACCCCGTATTTGCGCGAAGCCGCCCGCAAGGCGAAAAGCCGCTCCTCGATATGGTCGAGCTCGCCCTGGTCGAAAGCGGTCGCCGCAAGCGCTGCCTCGAGCGCAAGGCGAGCCTCCTCCAGCTGGTCGAGCGCCAGGCCCAAGGGCCTCGCGATCGGCTCGATGAGCTCTCTGAGCTGGTCGGACCGGCGCTCGAGGCGCCGCAAGAGCGCCGACAAGGCGGGCGAAGGCGAGCTCTGCCCGGCCACGGCCTCATGCGCCTCGGCGAGATCCTCCGCGATCTTCTCGGCCTGCTGCATCCCCGTGCGGCGGCGTCCCAGGGCCTCCTCCTCGCCTTGTTCGGGTGCGAGGCGCGATAACTCCTCATGGGCGTGCTTTAGATAATCGGCATCGCGCCTTGCCGCCGCGACGAGCTCGCGCTCCTTTCCTGCGGCGAGCGTGACGGCAAAAAGCGCCGCATGCGCCTTCGCGGTCGCTTCGGCCTGCGGGGCAAGATCGCCGAAGGCGTCGAGAAGGGCCCGATGTGTCGCGCCGTCGAGCAAGGCGCGCTCGTCATGCTGGCCGTGAATCTCGACGATGGCGTTGCCCAGCGCCCGCAAGGTTTGCACGCTGACGGGTTGGTCATTGATCAAGGCGCGGGTGCGCCCATCGGCATATTGTACGCGGCGTAAAATCAAACCGTCCCGCGTCTCGATGTCCGCCTCTTGCGCGAGGCGAAGCGCCGGATGGTCGCGAGCAAGATCGAAGGCCGCGGTCACCTGCCCCTGCTCGGCGCCATGACGCACGAGCGAACCATCGCCACGCGCGCCGAGCGCAAGGGCGAAAGCGTCGAGCAGGATGGATTTTCCAGCGCCCGTCTCGCCGGTAAGCGCCGAGAGCCCGACCGAGAAATCGATATCCAGCCTGTCGATCAGGACGATGTCGCGAACCGACAGGCGGACCAGCATGGGCGCACCCGCTTAAAAGGCGGCGATGCTCTTGAAGCCTTCCATCGCCCGGCTCAGCCAGGAGCCCTTGTCCTCGCGCGGTTCGAGGCCATTCGTCTGGAGAAGCTTATAAGCGTCCTTGTACCAAGGACTATCCGGGAAGTTATGGCCGAGCACTGCCGCGGCCGTCTGGGCCTCATTGGTGACGCCGAGGGCAAAATAGGCTTCCGTCAGCCTCTCCAGCGCCTCTTCCACATGCCGGGTCGTCTGGTAGTGGGCGATCACCTGGCGGAAGCGATTGATGGCCGCCGAATATTGGTGTTTTTCGAGATAGAAGCGGCCGACATACATTTGCGCGCCGGCGAGATTGTCCAATGCGACCTGCAATTTGTAGCGGGCATCGGGGGCATATTCCGAATTCGGGTAAGTGGTGACCAGCTGTTGCAGCGCCTGGGCGGCTTTCTCGGTGCGGTCCTGATCACGCGACACATCCGGGATCTGATTGTAGTAGGACATGGCCATGAGATATTGCGCATAGGCCGCGTCTTCGCTTTTCGGATTTTGCTCGATGTAGCGTTTCGCGCTCGTCACCGCCTCATCATACTGCTTACCCTGATATTGCGTGAAGGCCGTCATCAGAAGGCCTTTGCGGGCAATGTCGGTATAGGGATATTGCTTGTCGATCTGGGAGAATTTCTTCGCCGCGGCCGGGTAATCGGAATTCGACATGCGGCCGAGGCCGTCGTTGTAGAGCTTGTCGGGCGGAATGTCGTTCAGGACCTCGGGCTTATAAGGCTTCTTGTCGCTGAATAGATTGAAATTCTCGATCGAATCGGCAACGGTGTCGCATCCGACGAGCGTCATCGCACCCGCCAACACCACGGCGGCGCGCATCGCCAATGCAAATTTCCCGGAAAATCGCTGCCTCTCGATGAGCATGTCTCGTCTGTCCACCTGTGACCTGCGCCCGCGCCGAGCGCCTTTTACACAAATCGGCATCCCTCGTCATCCGCTTTCGCCAAGCGATCGCCTTGTGCGAAGGGCATGAGGTTAGCGTTTTTTTTCAAGCCCCCAACCGTCTCCCATGAAAGGATGAAGGGCGTCATTAGAGTGACGATTTTAAGGCAGATTGCCTCCAAGTTTTCGATTTGGGGCGAGTATGAGGAGCGCGCCTTATTCTGTCACCTCGTCGGCGCGCGCCAGCGTCGAGGCCGGCACCTCGAGTCTCTATTCGCTTGCGAGCGTGCAGGACGAGGAACGGAGCGGGTGACGCAGGCGCGATCAGCTCATGTCGGGAGCGAAAGCCGCCGCCGGGATGCCGGCGGGGACAAAGTCGCCACGATGCGAGCTCATCGCCGGCACCGCCGCTTCAACGATCCGATAGGTCGATTTATCGGCGAACAAGGCTTCGATCACGCCGATGTTCAAGCGGTGGCCGCCACGATAAGAGCGGAATGCCCCGATGATCGGCAAGCCGGCAAGCGTCAGATCCCCGATGGCGTCGAGCGCCTTGTGGCGCGCGAATTCGTCACGGTAACGCAAGCCCTCGGTGTTCAGCACGCGCTCGTCGCCGATCGCGATCGTGTTGTCGAGCGAGGCGCCGAGCGCCATGCCGGCTTTCCACAACCGCTCGACATCCTTGACGAAGCCGAAGGTGCGCGCCCGCGCCAGCTCGCGCCGAAAGGCCTCGCGCGTGAGATCGAATCGCGTCCGCTGGCGCCCGATGACCGGGCTTTCGAAATCGACCTCGACGTCGACCTTGAGGCCTTTGACGCCGGGAGAGAGCTCGGCGAACGAGGAGCCGTTCTCGACCCGCACTTTCCGCAGCACCTTGATGTAGCGCCGGCGGGCTGGAAGCTCGAGCAAGCCCGCCTCCTCGACCGCATCGACGAAAGCCGCGGCCGAGCCGTCCATGATCGGCGTCTCGGGCCCGTCGACCTCGACGATCGCATTATCGATACCGAAGGCGGCGAGCGCCGACAGAAGATGCTCCACCGTCGAGATGCTGGCGCCTGACGCATCCCCGATCACCGTGCACAGATCGGTCGCGCAAACCGAATCATAACGCGCCGGAATCGAAATGCCGGGTTTGAGATCGCTGCGGATGAATTTGATGCCTACGCCCGCACCCGCCGGACGAAGGGTGAGGGCAACGGGTTTGCCGGTGTGAACACCGATCCCTTCAACCGTGACCGGCCGCTCGACCGTGTGTTGAGCATCATGTCGCATCAAGTCATCTCTGGTCCGAACCGGTCTCTGACGGCATCCGAGATGGACACCTTGCCGGTATTGGGAAGGAGCGGATGCAATCGACGCACCGCCATCATCGAGTCAAAATCATGTCTCGGTTGCGGACCTTAGACGCGCCACGAACCGGCGCCAAGTCACTCTTTCTTACAGTGTGTTACAGGCATTTATCTTTTGTTTACAGTGATTTGATGCAAGACGCGAATCCCTCTCGCGAGCCGTCGAATGCCGGCTAAACGCGGCTGAATCCGGGCATTTGTGGATCGGCTTGCCGATCCACGCGGTCAAAAAAAGGCGTTCGGATCCTTTCCGGGGCGGCCGTCAGGCTTCTCCTTCATCCTCCCAAGCTCCTCGAATCGCGGTTTCCGTTCAGTTGGATTGGCGCCGCAGGAAGGCTGGAATCTCAAGTTGATCGTCCTCGAATGTCCGCTGCTGCAACGGGCGGCCATGCTGATCGAGTCCGTGAGGCACCCGCGGCGCAGGCGCAGGCGCGGGGACGGGAATCCGCCGCCCGGAAGCGCTCGCAGCGGAAGGCGCCGGTGCGGGAGGGGCGATCTGGCGCGGCACGGGGGGGTGCTGCGCGACCGGGGAGGCTGGCGCCTCGTCCTCATGGGCGTCCTCGCGCCGGCCGAGACCGACGGCAGCTAGGCGCTGCAACAGCGTCATGCGCTTCGCCTCGGCCGGCTGCACCGGACGAGCGAGGCCCTTCGCGGCGCGAAGCTGGTTTTGCCCTGGCAGGGGCAAATCCTCGACGCGCGGCATGCGCGGAGCCCGTACGACCGGCCGCTCGGGCTGAGGCGGAATGAAGGCTTCCGTCATTTCGGCCGCGGGGCGCACATCTTCCGGCAGCGGCTCGACGAAACGCGAACCGGCCAAGACTTCCGGCATCGCCGCAAGCGGCAACTCCGCCTCGACCGCGGGGTGCGGTTGAATCGGGGGCGCGAAAACAGGGGCCGGCTCCGCGAGGGGGACGCGCGCTTCCTGGCGCAAACGCTCGGTCGCGACCGAGATGCGCTGCACGGCCGTCTGCGGCGGCACGGCCGCGCTCCCGGCGACGACATTGGCCACCTGATCGATGCCGGTCGCCACCACCGAGACCCGCACCACGCCTTCGAGCGCTTGATCGAAGGTCGCGCCGACGATGATGTTGGCCTCGTGATCCACCTCCTCGCGGATTCGGGTCGCGGCCTCATCGACCTCGTAAAGGGTCATGTCGTTACCGCCCGAGATCGAGATCAGGAGGCCGCGGGCGCCCTTCATCGAAGTTTCGTCGAGCAGCGGGTTGGCGATCGCGGCTTCGGCGGCCTGCAGCGCGCGCTTGTCGCCGGAGGATTCGCCCGTCCCCATCATCGCCTTGCCCATCTCGCGCATGACGGCGCGCACATCGGCGAAGTCGAGATTGATGAGCCCTTCCTTCACCATCAGATCGGTGATGCAGGCGACGCCCGAATAGAGCACCTGGTCGGCCATGGCGAAGGCATCCGCGAACGTCGTCTTCTCGTTCGCCACGCGGAACAGGTTCTGGTTCGGAATGACGATCAGCGTATCGACGCTCTGCTGCAGCTCGGCGATGCCCTGCTCGGCGACGCGCATGCGCCGCTGCCCCTCGAATTGGAAGGGCTTCGTCACCACGCCGACCGTGAGGATGCCCATCTCGCGCGCGACCTTGGCAACGATGGGTGCGGCGCCGGTGCCGGTGCCTCCGCCCATGCCTGCGGTGACGAAAGTCATGTGCGCGCCGACGAGGTGATCGCGGATTTCCTCCATCACCTCCTCGGCCGCGGCCCGGCCGACCTCGGGATGGGAGCCGGCGCCGAGGCCTTGCGTCACCACGAGGCCCGCCTGGATCACGCGTTCGGCCTTGGACATCAGAAGCGCTTGCGCATCCGTGTTCATGACGACGAACTCGACCCCTTGGAGGCCGCTCTCGATCATGTTGTTCACCGCGTTGCCGCCGGCGCCACCGACGCCGAACACGGTGATCCTGGGCTTCAGTTCCCGGATGTCCGGGGCTTTGAGATTGATCGTCATCACCTTGGCCTCATCTTCTGCGCGTCCCGACGGAACGCCTGTTCCAGTCTCTCTTCACGCTCCGGACTGTGCCCGCCGCGCCCTCAAAAGCTCTCCTTGATCCAGCGCCCGACCCGGGCGAAGTAGCCGTCGCCGCCGGCGGCCAGCATGCCGCTCTCCCCGCGCGGCTCGAAATGCTCGACATCGGCGATCTGCGGATAGATCAGAAGGCCGATGGCGGCGGCGAAAGCCGGCCCCTTGGCGGCCTCGGGCAATCCCTTGACGCCGAGCGGCCGCCCGATGCGGAGCTGCTTCGACAAAATGCGGCTTGCCGTATCGGCGAGGCCGGTGAGCTGGGCTCGCTCCGCCGGTGAGCACGTAGCGGCGGCCCTCGGGCGCGATGCCGCATTTGCGCAAGCGATCCCGCACGAGCTCGAGGATCTCCTCGACGCGCGGCTTGATGATGCGCACGAGCTGGGCGCGCGGAATATGGGCTTCCTCGCTCATCTCGTGGGATTCCACCGAAGGCACCGCGATCGTCTCGCGCTCATCGGAGGCCGTGGCGATGGTCGAGCCGTAAAGCGTTTTCAGCCGCTCGGCCGCCGAAAGCCTCGTCGAGAGGCCGCGCGCCACATCGAGCGTCACGTGATTGCCGCCGACCGCGACTCCATCGGCGTGCACGAGCCGCCCGCCGGCGAAAACGCCGATGGTCGTGGTGCCGGCGCCGAGATCGACGACGACCGCGCCCATCTCCGCTTCGTCGTCGACGAGCGTCGAGAGACCGCAAGCGAAAGGCGAGGCGACCACACCCTCGACCTCGATATGGCAACGCTCGACGGCGAGCATGAGATTGCGAACCGCGGTCACATCGGCGGAGACCACCGTCATGCCGACGCCCAGCGTCTCGCCGACCATGCCGCGCGGATCGCGCACGCCGCTCACGTCGTCGAGCGCAAAGCTCGTCGGCAAGGCGTGCATCACGGCCCGGCCGGGCCGCGACGCGTTGGCGCTCGCTCGCGCCAAGGCGAGGCGCACGTCGCCATCGCTCACCGGACGCCCCCGCGTGTCGGCGCGCCCCTCGAGCGCTTCCGAGGAGAGGCGCCCGCCGGAGATGTTCACGATGCTCGATTTCACCTGGACCTTGGCCATGCGCTCGGCCGCGTGCACGGTCTGGCGGATGGTCTCCTCGGCGAGCTCGAGGTCGTTCACCACCCCCGCCTTCAGCCCTTGCGAGCGCTGGTGGCCGATGCCGAGGATCTGGCCCATATGCGTGCGCCCGCGCAACGAGGCGTTCGCCTCCATCGGGTCGAGCCGCGCAACCAGGCAGACGACCTTGTTCGTGCCGATGTCGAGCACGGAGACGACGGAACTTTTTCGCGGCCCGACCGGCTTGACGCGCGGCGTGAGCCCGTGACGCAGGCTCATCCCGGCTCTCCCTTGAAGGGCGGCAGGCGCTTCTTCATCTCCTCGTCGCGCTCGGCCGCGGCTTCCGCGGTGAGGCGGAAGACGACGCGGTCGGGCAACCGAAGATCGACGAGGATGAGAGCCTTCTCGGTGAGCTTGTAATCGCGCATCAGCCCGGCGAAGCGGGCCAGCGCGGCGGCGGGATCCGCTTCCGGAAGCTTGACCGTAAGACCGCTCTTGAGCTGGAGCTCCCAGTGGCGCTGGCCGATCCAGTTGCCGGCCCGCACGAGCGGCTTGAGCAAGGGTTGCGTATCGAGAAGGGCGGCGAAATCCTTCACCTTCGCGTTCGCGCCCTCGCCGACCACGAGCGGAAGGTCGACGTAACGCTCGTCGCGCAGGGCATCGATCGGCGTGCCGTCGACGGCGACGAGCGAGACTTCGCCGTCCTTCTGCCAAAGCGCGAAAGGCTGCCGCTCCGTCACGGAAATGGTGAGCGCATGCGGATAGAGCTTGCGCACGCTCGCTTCCGCGATCATCGGGTTTGCCTTCAGCCGCTCGCGCAAGGCCCCGACATCGGCGAAAAGGAGCGAGCTTTTGCCGTCGATGCCGGCGGCCGCGACGACCTCCGCCGGGGAGAGCCGCGACACGCCGGAGACCTCGACCGTGGTGATGCCGAGGCCCGCGGCGCGCGCCAGGATTTCCTTGACCGAGCCGTTTTGCGCAAGAAAAGCGTCGAGCTCTCCGCCGCGCAAGGCGCCGAAACCGCCGACGCCGACAAACAGCGCCGCGAGCAGGAAGGTGCCGGCAAAGCGCGGAATGCGCGTTGCCGCCGAGCTGCTCGCGGGCGTGCGGCGCGAGGCGGGCTTCGCCTTCGGACGCGCGAAGACCCCCGCCGTCGCGCCGGAGAAGACGGGGCGCGGAACGGCGTAAGGGCTCGTGAAGGGATCCGCCAGGGCGCTCATCGATCGCAGGACGCGTCCTCCACCATCCACCTGACCAGCTCACGAAAGCTCATGCCCGCATGAGCCGCCATGTCCGGCACCAGGCTCGTCTGCGTCATGCCGGGTTGCGTGTTGACCTCGAGACAGACGATGGCGCCCGATCCTCGAGGCGTGTCGTCGTAACGGAAGTCGGCACGGCTCACGCCCCGGCAGCCGAGTGCTTGATGCGCGGTTAACGCGAACTGTTGAATGTCTCGGTAAATATTCGGTTTAAGCTCGGCGGGAATCACATGGATCGAGCCGCCTTCGGCGTATTTTGCGTCGTAATCGTAAAAGAGCCCGGTCGCCGGACGGATGTCGATGATGTCCATCGGCTTGTCGCCCATGACGCCGCAGGTGAGCTCGCGCCCGGCGACGAAGCTCTCGGCGAGGAGCCATTCGTCGTGGGGCCAATCGTCGCGCGCGATCTCTTGCGGGGGGTGCTCGCGGCCCTGGCGCACGATGACCACGCCGAAGGACGATCCTTCATTGGTGGGCTTGAGAACATAGGGCGGGTCAAGCACGTGGCGCTTCGCCGCCTCGAAGCGCGAGACCACCGTGCCGACCGCGACCGGCACGCCGGCCGCCGCCATCATGACCTTGGCCTTGACCTTGTTGATGGCGAGCGCCGAGGCGAGAACGCCGGAATGCGTGTAGGGGATGCGCAGTATCTCCAACAGGCCCTGGATCGTCCCATCCTCGCCGAAGCGCCCATGCAGCGCGTTGAAGGCAATGTCGGGCTTGAGCCGCGTGAGTCTCTCGGCGATGTCGCGCTGCACATCGATGCGTGTGACGCGATAGCCCTCGGCCTCGAGCGCATCGGCGCAAGCGTTGCCCGAATTGAGGCTGACGGGCCGCTCGACCGACCAGCCTCCCATGAGCACCGCTACATGCCGACCCATCGCACTTCCCGCATCGAGGAGCCGAATCGCCAACGAGGCGCCGCCGCGATTCGATCTTTAATCAATGGCGTGCGGTGTTTAATGGAGCGTTAACCCTAAAGAGGCTGCGGCTCGCGCGTCCGCCGCAAGCGCGAATCTCGGTCGGCCGAGGTGCTCGCAACAAAGCCGGGCTTGGCCCCCTCAAGCTCCCGAAGCATGATCGCGCCTGCGGCCATGGCTCTACCCTGGCTGCGACCGATCGATGCTCAACATCCCTATCTTGATGTTTTTTGTATCAATGTTAATATTCAATCGTTGATAACATAGAGACCAAACATGATCTCCTCGGCTCAGATGCGCGCCGCGCGGGCGTTGCTCGGCATCGATCAGCGGGAGCTTGCCGAGCTCTCCGGCATTTCGCTTCCGACCATCCAGCGAATGGAGGCGAGCGACGGCAATGTGCGTGGCGTCATCGATACGCTGACCAAGGTGGTCGAGGCCCTGGATCGGGCCGGCATCGAGCTCATCGGCGAGAACAAGGCGAGCCACGAGGGCGGACGCGGCGTCCGCCTGAAGCGCATCACGGAAGCGAGCGGCAGGAGCTGAAATGACGAGCGCTTCGCTCCGGCCTCCGAGCTTCGTCGCGCTCTACACGCCGAAGCTCGTCACCGTTTTGCGTGAAGGCTACACGTTTGCCAATTTGCGCGCCGATGCGCTCGCAGGGCTCACGGTCGCCATCGTGGCGCTGCCGCTCTCCATGGCAATCGCGATCGCTTCGGGCGTCACGCCCGATCGTGGGCTTTACACCTCGATTGTCGGCGGCTTCGTCGTCTCGGCGCTCGGCGGCAGCCGTTTTCAGATCGGTGGCCCCGCCGGAGCTTTCATCGTGCTCGTCGCGGCAACGGTGCAACAGCACGGGGTCGACGGGCTAATCCTCGCCACCTTCCTTGCCGGCGGCATCCTCGTCGCGATCGGCTTTCTGCGCCTCGGCGTCTTCATCAAATACATCCCCTATCCGGTGACGGTGGGGTTCACCTCCGGCATTGCGCTCATCATCTTCGCGAGCCAGATCAAGGAGCTTCTCGGCCTCTCCCTCAAAGGCGCGGAGCCCGGCCCCATCATTCCCAAGCTCGAGGCGCTCGGCGCCGCGCTGCCGAGCGTCAACACCGCTACGGTGGCAGTGTCGCTTCTCACCATCGGCGTCATCGTCGCGCTTCGCCGCTGGCGGCCGCATTGGCCCGCTTTTCTCATTGCAACGGGGCTCGCGTCTCTCCTCGCTTTTCTGTGCACCTTGCCCGTGGAGACGCTGGGCACGCGCTTCGGCGAGCTTCCGCGAAGCCTCCCGTCCCCGCACCTACCCGCCTTCTCGCTCGCCGAGGTCGCCGAGGTGCTGCCGGCCGCCCTCTCCTTCGCGCTTCTCGGTGCGATCGAAAGCCTGCTTTCGGCCGTGGTCGCCGACAGCATGTCCGGGCGCCGGCATCGGTCCAATGCCGAGCTCGTCGCCCAGGGCATCGCCAACATGGCGTCCGCCGCCGTCGGCGGCATCTGCGTAACAGGCACGATCGCGCGCACCGCGACCAATGTGCGCGCCGGCGCGCGCGGTCCCATCGCCGGCATACTGCATTGCGCCTTCGTGCTGTTGTTCATGATCGTGGCGGCGCCGCTCGCAAGCTACATCCCGCTTGCGGCGCTCGGCGCGGTGCTTGCCGTCGTCTGTTGGAACATGGCGGAGAAGACTGCGTTCGCGACGCTTCTGCGAGCGTCGCGCGGGGATGCGCTGGTGCTCGTCGCGACTTTCCTCATCGTGGTGTTCCGCGATCTCACCACGGGCATCCTGGTCGGCTTCGGCCTCGGCGCGCTTCTCTTCCTGCATCGCATGGCGCAAGCGGTCGAGGTGGAGAGCGAGGCGCCCCTCATCGAGGACGACAAGGCAGATGACGTGCACAAAGGCGGCCGGCAACCTTACGACGTTTCCCTCGCGACCGACCCGGACGTGCTCGTCTACCGGATTTCCGGCGCCTTCTTCTTCGGCGCGGCCGCGAGCGTCGCCGCGGCGCTCGATCGGATCGGCGAGCATCCGAAGGCCTATGTGGTCGACTTCTCGGCCGTGCCGGTGATCGAACTCGACCGCGGCCGCCACCATTGAGGGCTTCGCGCGCAAAGCGAAGCGCGGCAAAGCCAAGGTCTATATCGTGGGCGCGCGTCCCGCCGTCCGGCGCATCCTCTTGACGCACGGAGCGAGGCGCCCGCTCGTGCGCTTCAAGGCCGAACTCGGTGATGCTTTGTCGAGCGCGCGCCAGGAACTCGATACGCGCGGCGCGGACGACGACGCCGCGACCGCGCGCCGCGTCCGCTTACCGTTAGGAACGTAATCGGGACAAACGTCGAGGCTCGATCGTTTTTGCGGCGAGCCTCTTAGCGCCGACCGCCCTCAATGGCCGGTGTCGTCGGCGTCTCGGCTCGCCTCGAAGAGGAACCAGGTACGACGTTCCGTCTCGTCGATATAGACCTCGAGAAGGCTCGCGGTCGCCACGTCCTCATGCTTGTCGCAGAGATCATGGGCCTCGCGCATCGCTTCCGCCATCGCCTTGTTGTCCCGCAAAAGCTCGAGCAGCATGTCGCGCGGGCTCACGAAATCGGCGTCATTGTCCCGCAGGCGCTGCGTGCGGCCGATGTCCCCGATCGAGCGCAAGGTCTTGCCGCCGAGCTTGCGAACGCGCTCGGCGAGCGGATCGGTGGTGGCGAAAATCTGATCCGAGTGCTCGTCGAGGAGAAGATGATAATCGCGAAAATGCGGGCCGCTCATGTGCCAATGGAAATTCTTGGTCTTGAGGTAAAGCGCGAATGCGTCCGCGAGGAGAGCGTTGATGGATTTTGTGAGCGCCGCGACGGCGTCCTTCGACAAATCCGTCGGCGTATCGAGCGATTCCGGCAAGGCCTTGCGCGGCATCGCGATCTGGTGGGCGGTCCCGACCTGGCGCGCGGCCATGGCCGCGTTGCGTGGGCTTTCGCCGCGTCTGGAGTTCGAGGCGTGCTTCGTCTTCAAAAACTTGCGCATGAACCTAAGCTTTCCTGCTCGTGCCTATTCTTTGAGGGATTTGGGGTCGACGTCGACGGATGGCGCCGTTCAAGGGCACGCATCCCGCTTGTGGTTAAACCCCCCAACCGTTCCCTCGGTTGCATGCTCCAGCCCTGATCACAGTAAAAAACTTAGCCATTTTTCAAAAATACATGATTTCGGTCAATAGAATAAAATCGATCGGCCGGCTCTATCCTGTCGACTATCTTACTTGAGCCGCCAACGTTCAAGCTTCGGTTCAATGACTTGAGAGAGTTTTCCGGAAAGACCGGTTTTCCTCTTTTCCAATCGTGCTCAGGGGTGCCGCGCTCCCGGCGTGATCCGCAGGGGAGCGCCGGCCATAGGAAGCGCCTCCTGGCGCTCGCTTCCACCGTGGCCCCTCAGCTTCGAGATCACGGGAGGGAGCGCGAAAGCCTTCTCGCAAGCGAGCGCGTTCTTCAGATACTGCCCAGTCTCGAGCCGCGCTTTGTCGCGATGTTGGCGCAGGTCGAAAAGCGCGCTTCGCATATCCGAGATCGCGTCGCGGCACACGCCGACAATCGCCGCATAGCGAGGCATGTCGAGCCCCGCCTTCCTCGCCACCGCCTCATCCGTCAGCGCGGCCCATTGGCTGTATCTCGTGCCCCCCTCGATCAGGATGAGCGAGAGCTTGGCGGTCAACAACGTTTCTTGAGGGTCAGCCAGCATCTCGGCGAGGAAATCCTCCTCGCCAGCGTAATATTTGAACTCTGCGAGGAGGCCCGCCGAATATTCGGCGTACCAGTTGCGTGCGCAATCCTCACCCTGCTCCCGGCACTGGCCGGGATCGAATTTCTGAAGCTCGACCGCCTGGGCCTGCCCCGTCATTCCGCCGAACGACAGGACGGTGATGCCGAACCCCAGCACGATGCACGCAACGCGCCGATGCATTGCGCCTTATAGCGCTACGAGAAGCGCCAAGACACGGTAAAAGCGCCCAGTAAAAGCGGCCCGACTAAGTCGAGGCTCGGCGAGGCCTCAACCGCATGTGCCCGACATGCGCGAAGGCGCGCCGCCGGGCGCAAAGCTCACGCAGCCTTGGCGCGCGTCGCGGCGCTGATCGCCTCATAGATCGCAAGCGGCGTCGCCGGCATGTCGATATGGCGGATGCCATAGGCGCGGTCGAGCGCATCGACGACGGCGTTCATGACGGTGCCCGCTCCCGCGATGGTGCCGGCTTCGCCCGCTCCTTTGACGCCGAGCGCGTTCGTGGTGCAGCGCACATTGCGCGTCTCGAAGGCGAAGCTCGGCGCGTCCTCGGCGCGGGGCACCGCGTAATCCATGAAGGAGGCGGTGACGAGCTGGCCATCCTCGCCGTAAACGGTGCGCTCGAGGAGCGCTTGGCCGATGCCTTGCGTGATGCCGCCATGGACCTGGCCGGCGAGAAGGAGCGGGTTCAGCACCACGCCGAAATCATCGACGATGGTGTAGGCGACGATTTTCGTCTGGCCGGTCTCCGGATCGATCTCGACCTCGCAGATATGCGTGCCGTTCGGGTAAGTGCCTTCAGCCGGAAGATAATTCCCGTCAGCCGCGACATCGCTCGCCTTGACGCCGGGAAGAGAGGCGATCTGGGCAAAGCCGAGCGCCTTGTCGGTCCCCACCACCCGAACCGTCCCGTCCGCCACTTCGAGATCGCCGGGCGCGGCCTCCAGCGCCTGGGCGGCGAGCCCCTTGAGCTTGTCGACAAGCACGGTCGCCGCGGCCGCGACGGCCGCGCCGCCGACGGGAATCGAGCGGGACCCGCCCGTGCCGCCGCCCGTCTTCACCTGATCCGAATCGCCTTGCACGAGAGCAATCTTGTCGAGCGGCAGATCGAGGTGCTGCGAGGCGATCTGGGCATAAGCGGTCGCGTGCCCCTGCCCGTTCGATTGGGTGCCGATGAGGATGGTCGCCGAGCCGTCTTTCTCGATGCGCACCACGGCGTCCTCGGCCGCGCCGAAGGCGCAAATCTCGATGTAGCTCGCAAGCCCGATGCCGCGGATCAGGCCGCGCTTCCTGGAAGCACGCAGCCGCTCCTTGAAGTTCGCCCAGCCGGCGACCTCCAGGGCGCGGTTGAGATGGCCCTCGAACTCGCCCGAATCGTAGACGCGGCCCATCGCTGTCTTGTAGGGCATCTGCTTCGGCTTGATGAAGTTGCGAGCCCTGATCTTATCGGGCGCGATGCCCATCTCGCGCGCCGCGAGATCGACGAGCCGCTCGATGAGGTAGGCGGCTTCCGGCCGCCCGGCGCCTCGATACGCGTCAACGGGAAGCGTGTTGGAGTAGAGGCCGCGGAAGCGGAAGTAAGTGCCCGGGATGTCGTAGAGACCGGGCGCCATGAGCCCGGCAAGCGAAGGAATGAAGGGCGCGAAGGCGGAAAGATAAGCGCCCATGTCGGAGAGAACATCGATCTTGAGGCCGAGGATGCGGCCTTTCGCGTCGAGCGCGAGCTCGGCCTCGGTGATGTGGTCGCGCCCTTGCGCATCGCCGATGAAGTGCTCACCGCGTTCGCCGACCCAGGCGACCACGCGGCCCAAGCGCTTCGCCGCCTCGGCGGCGAGCGGGTATTCGCGATAGCAGAAGGCCTTGGTGCCGAAGCCGCCGCCGACATCGCCCGTCGTGACATGCACCTTTTCCTTCGGCACCTTGAACACCGCATCCGAGAGCACGTCGCGAATGCCGTGCACGCCCTGGCTGCCGAGGCTGAGGTGAAAGCGCTCGGAGCGAGGATTGTAGCTCGCGACGACGGCGCGCGTTTCCATGTAGTTCGTGACGAGACGGTTGTTGACGATCCTGAGCTTCGTCACATGATGCGCCTTGGCGAACCCGGCCTCGGCCTTCTCCTTCGAGCCCATCTCGGCGTCGAAGACGATATTGCCCTTGCGCTCCGGCCAGACGAGCGGCGCTCCGGGCTTCATCGCGGCCGTGATGCCGTTGACCGCCGGCAGGTTCTCGTATTCGACGACGATGGCTTCGGCCGCGTCGCGCGCCTGGGCAAGCGTCTCGGCGACGACGAACGCCACCATGTCGCCGACATGGCGCACCACATCCTTCGCGAGAAGCGGATAGGGCACGTGCTGCATCGGCGAACCGTCGGCATTGGCGACGGGAGCAAGGCACGGCAATCCGCCGAGATGGGAGATGTCCTCGGCGGTCAGAATGAGAAGCACGCCCGGCATGGCGCGCGCTGCGCCGACATCGGTGACGCGGAAACGCGCATGCGCATGGGGCGAGCGCAACACGAAGGCTCGCGCCGCGTTCTGCGGGATCTTGTCGCTCGTGTACTCGCCTTGCCCAGTGATCAGGCGCTGATCCTCGACGCGCCTTGCGGGTTGGCCGATGCCGAATTTCATGGGAGGCATGATGAAGGCTCGCTTTCAAGGTGAAGGATATCCGCCCCGCCGTCGGGACCCGAACGCGATGCTCAGGCAAACCTGATCGAACGGAGCGGACCAGGGTGGAACCCCGTCGCCGTCAATCTGGCGCGAAGCGGGAGAGACGGCAACCCCAGGCTCAGCATGGCGCAAATCCACCGACCGCGGGCTCGGCGAAATCTTGCCGATGGTTCGGCTCCGTGGGAGCAGAGCCGAAGCGAGCCACCAAAGCGGCTTTAACCGACCTGAAAAGTGGGCAGATTCTCGATTCTTGCTAGACTGTCTAGATAGAAATTTACAATGCGAGAAAAGACAAATGGTTCAATGGCAGCTCCAGGAGGCCAAGAATAGGTTCAGTGAGGTGGTGCAGCGCGCCAAACGTGAGGGTCCGCAAACCATCACGCTGCGCGGTGAACGGGCAGCCGTCATTCTCTCTTCCGCGGATTACGACCGCCTTACGCAAGGACGTCCGAGCCTGGTCGATGATCTCTTGGCCGGCCCCTCGTTTGACGATGACCTCGTGCGTGTGATCGCGAGACGCGCCGAGCGTCCGAGCCGCGATGTCCTTTTGCGATGTATCTCATCGATACGAATATCGTCTCCGAAGCCCGGCGCGGCACAAAGGAGGCCGTGTCATGGCTTCGCTCCGTCGACCCGCTTAGCGTTTTTCTCAGTGTTGTCACGCTTGGTGAGGTGATGCGGGGCATCGTCCTCAAGCAAAAGTCGGATCCGAGGGCCGCAGCGCACTATCACCGCAATCCACCGAATCCACCGGCGCTTTCGAGCTCCCGTTTCAAGACACCCGCACCATCGCCGATGGGGCGCCGGCGCCTCGCCTAAAACCTCACGCGTAACCCGCCCGAGACGGAGTGCTCCTGCAAGCGTTGGCTGAGCCTGCCGTCGTAATCGAGGAACACCTTAGCGTCGGGCGAGAGCTCGAGGCTCAGGCCGGCGCCGATGAGCGCGGCGTCTCGGCCGAAGTTGATGCCGGTCGCCGAGAACGTGCTTCCGGAAACGGCGACGAGCGAGGCTGAGAGCGTTTGCGAGGCGTCGAGGAATTCATGGCTCCAGCCGAGGCGAAGCTCGGGCACCAGGACGGCGTGATCACCGAAGCTTATGCGTGTCGTGGCGCGAGCGCCGAGCGTCGTCGCGAAAGAGTTGCCGTCGGCGGCGTTCACGGAAAGCGCGCCGAAACCGCCCGTCTCGCTGAAGCCGTCGATATGGGCATACACGTAATCGAGCGCCGCGTAAGGGGTGACGAAGACGTTCGCGCCCGCGGCCTCAAGCGCCCAATGGTAGCCGGCCTCGGCATGGCCGGCGTAGCTCTGGCCCGAGGGTGAGGATGTCGCCTCACCCGGAAGGCCGAAGGGCGTGAGGAGCCGCGAGGTCGAGAAATCGTTGAGGCTCACGACCGCGCTTCCCAGGGTGTACCACGGCCCGCCCGCCCAGCCCGCGTAAGCCGCACCCTGGTACGAGCTCACATTGGTGCGTGAGCCCTCCTTGAAGCTCGCCGAGGACGCCACATAAGTGGCCGCGACCCCCGCGACGATGCGGTTGTCGAAGCGCCAATCGACGCCGCCGATGAGCGGCGCGGCGCGGTTCACGTCGTAGCCTGCGCTTGAGCCCGTGCCCGAGGCGCTGCCGAATTGGTCGGCGCCGCGCGCCCAGAGATTGGCGTGGCCGATGGGCGCCGAGCTGACGCCGGGACCCTTGACGCCGTCGCCGCTCCAAGCCCCCTCGCCGAGCGCGCCGCCGCTCGCGACGAGCCGGTCCTGCACCGCTTGGCCGAGCACTTGCGGCGCGTCGAGGCCGAGCCGCAGGCTTTGCGTCAGGTCCTGCGCGCTCGCCGCGAGGCCCGATGGGCTCAAGGCCAAGGTCGCGTCGAGTGAATTCGGCGTCGTGGCGTCGGGCGAGAGGCTCACCTGGAAGAGCGTGATCGGCGTGGTGACGCTCGCGAAGTTGCCTGAGAGCGGCGGGTCCGCCGCGACGATATTCCGGTAGACCGTCGTCCCTTGCGCCGCCAAGGCGAAAAGGCTGTTGGTTTGTGGTGCCAATTCCAACGTGCCGCCGCGAAGATTGATCGTGCCGGCGCTCAAGCTCGCGAAGCTTCCCGCCACCGTGCTTTGCGTCACGCCAAGAACAAGCGTTCCGCCCGTTTGCGTATACGTCCCGAAGCCGGCGATGCTTTGCGTCGGCGATAGCACGATGCGCCCGCCGGTGAGGTTCAGCACGTCGGCCTTCGAATTCCCCGAACCGATGACGCTGCCGACGAGCGCGCCGCCCGCCTGGTTCACGACGGTTGCGCCGCCGATCTCCTGCGAAAGATCGATCGCGGCGGTGTTCCCCGTGATCGTGCCGGTGTTCGTGATGCCGCCCGGAACCGGCACCACGACCGCGATCCCGGTGCCGACGGCCCCGCCGGTGCCGAGCGCGCTGACCGTCCCGGAATTGACGATCGCGCCCGTGAAGACTCCCGTATGGACAATAGCCTTGGTCGCCGTGCCGACCGCGATGCCGATCGCCCTTTCTCCCTGGCCGGATGCGCTCACCTGAATGGTGCCGGCATTGAGCACGCTCCCGATGATCGTGCCCGGCGTCGCGACCCCGCCGTTCTTCTCGACCGAATTCCCGAAACCGATGATGATGCCCACCCCCGACGCCGGAATGCTCCCGGTCGACGTGCCGGAGACGCTGACCGCGATCATCCCATTGTTGACGACATTGCCGATGAGGGTGCCGCCGGCGGCGCTGGATTTCGCGGCCGTGGCGCTCCCGCCGCCCGCGAAAGCCGTGATGGCCTGGGCATTGGCGGCGGTGGCGGTGCTGGTGGAGTTGGCGACGATCGTGCCGTTATTGACAACGTCGCCCCGGAATACGCCCCCGGTGCTTCGCGCCGCCGATGACTGGGCGACACCGCCATTGGCCGAGATCGAGATGCCGCTCGCGAAGGGCAGGATTTGGGCGACGGCCTTGGCGCTGACGCTGACGAGACCGGCATTGGTGATGCTCGTGGTGACGAGCGCTCCGCCTCCCGCCGCATCGCTGACGCCGCCGTTGGCGTTGGCGGCGATTCCGGTCGCATCGACAATATTTGTCGTCGCAGGCGCGAACACGCCGATCGCGTTGCCGGAACCCGACGCGGTTGCGGTGATCGTCCCGGAATTGAGGATCGCGCTGGTGAGCGTGCCGCCCATTCCGCGCCCTACCCCTCCACCAGCCGAAAAGCCCACTGCCCCCGCCGTAGCAAAATTTTGGCCGCTACCGTTCTCGCTCGCGACGACTGAGGCGGTGATCGTCCCGGCATTGGTGATGTTTCCCGCGAAATTCCCGCCTCGCGCCACGGCCTGCGTGGCGCTCACCGGGCTGGAGCCGCCGTTTGCCGACACGAAGAGGCCAAAGACGCTCGTGGAGGCCGAGGTCACACTATTCGCCGGCGCCGTGACGGTGGTGTCGCCGGCAGCGCTCACCATGATGCTGCCGGAGTTCGTGATGTTGCCGTTGATGCTCCCGCCGCCGGCCGCCGTCATGCTCGCGTTGGCAACTCCACCGGAAGCCGTGGCGATAAGTCCGGTGGCGGAGGCGTTTGATCGTGCCGCCGAAACTGCGGTGGCGGTGAGCGCCGCCATGTGGGAGAGGCTCGCGGTGATGGTGCCGGCATTGGTGATGCCGCCACTGATGCTGCCGCCCGCCGCCGTCGCCCCCACGATGGTAGCGGAGCCGCCTCCAGCGGTAACGGAAAGGCCGTTCGCGTTGTTAGCGGCACTGGCAAAACCCCGGCCGGAGACGGAGAAGGCGCTCGTCACAGCGAGCGTCGCCCCGATCGTGGCGGTATTGGTGATCGTCGAGGTGATCTGCCCGCCGGTCGGGGAGTTGGAACCACCGCTCGCGGTGATCGCCTCTCCGTTAACCGCGACGGTGGGAAGAAAGATGCCTTCTCCGGTGAAGGATAGTAGCGCCGTCCCCTGGGAAAGGATCATCCCGCCATTGTCGATCGCGCCGGTGAAGACGCCGCCGGTCACGAGGTTCAGCCCGTTGGCTTGGAGCCCTGGATTGACCGCATTACCGGGAAGGGTTCCCGTGGCGTTGATGGACCCCGTATTAGTGATACCGCCGGAGACGGTGCCGCCAGAGATCAGGATGCCGGCGGCGGTCTGACCGCCCTTCGCGTCGATCGTGCCTGAGTTCACGATTCCACCACCGACCGTGCTGTTCGCCACGAACAACGCCGCCGTCGTGCCGTTCGGGGTTGCCTTCCCCGGAGCGATCGTCCCCGCATTGGTCACCGCGCCCGTAACGGTCGAGCCGGTGATGACGATCGAGGTGGTCGCCTGGCCGGCGGGGTTGGTGACGGTCGCGACGCCGGCGTTGGTGAAGCTCTGGCCGGCATGCGCCGGCGCCCCGAGAAGCAGCGCCGCAAGCGAGGTGGTGGCGAGAAGGGAGGCGTGAGACGCGCGAACGCGAAGCCTAGGGGAGCGCAAGAAAGCTGTCGGCACGCAAGGCCCCCATTTTCGGGCGAAAAGAGACGTTTTTTGAGTCTAATTGGTGTTAGCTGCTTGTTAGCAAGCGCCGAGGGGCCAGTAAAGCGCTAATTCGGTGACAGCTTACTAATTCCCCTTTTTTGCGCTCATCTAGGCCAATGGATGAATAGGGAAAATGATAAGCTGTCACCGAATTTTTGGCGCCCATCCAGGCAATGGATCAATTGGGGAAATGGTAAGCCGTCACCGAATTATTCACCCCGTCTCGACCGCTTCCCCTGCCGCGGTCCATTCGAGCATCGAGCCTGGGAAATGCGCGTCATAGGCAAAGCCGGCCGCGCGCGAGGCGGCGATGGCTTTCAAGGTGCGCACGCCCGAGCGGCAGCTGAACACCACCGTCTGGCCCGGCTGCGGCGCGATCGCGCCCGGATCGAAGGTCGAGAGCGGGGCATTCACCGCGCCCGGAATATGCGCCTGCGCAAACTCATGGGGCTCGCGCACGTCGACGAGCAGGATCGAGCGCGAGGCGAGCCCCTCCTTCACCTCGTCGAGCGTGAAATCGCGTTGATCGCTCATTGGAAGTTCCCTCAATCGAACAAGCTCGAAACGCTTTCTTCCTTCGCGGTGCGCGCGATCGCCTCCCCGATCAGCGGGGCGATCGGCAGCGTGCGGATGTTGGGCGCGCTCATCTGTTCGGGCGTCGGCGCGATGGTGTCGCTCACGACGAGCTCGCGCAATCGCGATTTCATGATGCGGTCGACCGCGCCGCCCGAAAGCACGCCATGGGTGATGTAGGCGAGCACGTCCTTGGCGCCTTGGGCGATCAGCGCATCGGCGGCGTTGCACAAGGTGCCGCCCGAATTGACGATGTCGTCGACCAGGATGCAGGACGTACCCTCGACCGAGCCGATGATGTTCATCACCTCCGATTCGCCGGCCCGCTCGCGGCGCTTGTCGACGATCGCAAGCGGCGCGCCGATACGCTTGGCGAGCGCGCGCGCGCGCACCACGCCGCCGACATCGGGCGAGACCACCGTGAGGTTGCTGAGGTCCATTCGCTCCTTGATGTCGCGCACCATGACGGGCGCGGAGAACAAATTGTCGAGCGGGATGTCGAAGAAGCCCTGGATCTGCCCGGCATGGAGATCGACCGTGAGCACCCGATCGGCGCCGGCGCGCGTGATGAGATTGGCGACGAGCTTCGCCGAGATCGGCGTGCGGCCCGTCGAGCGCCGGTCCTGCCGCGCATAGCCGAAATAGGGCATCACGGCGGTGATGCGCTTGGCCGAGGAGCGGCGCAGCGCATCGATGATGATGAGCAGCTCCATCAAATGGTCATTCGCCGGGTACGAGGTCGATTGGATCACGAACACGTCCTGGCCGCGCACGTTCTCCTGGATCTCGACGAAGATCTCCATGTCGGCGAAGCGGCGCACCGAACAAGCGGTGAGGGGGAGCTCGAGATATTCTCCGATCGCCTCGGCCAGCGCTCGGTTCGAATTGCCGGCAACGAGTTTCATCGGTTGCGCCATGCCCTGCCTCCGGAGGCGCCATCCGCCTCGCCCGGGCCGGCTCTTATCAACCTTCGTGGCGGGGAACAATGCTGGCGATCAAGCTTTGAAGCGAGCTCGACGCCGATCGAAGCTCAGCGCTGAAGCCTCATCAAGTTAGGAGGCTGCGCCGCCACCCTGCGGCGGCGAAGCCAAGAGCGCCGCGCGAAACGCGCGTCCTTGGCGTGGGCGCTTTGCACATTGTCGACGAACTCGCGGGCCGAGGCTTCCCAGCTGAAGGTGAGCGCGTGGGCGCGGGCCTTCTCGCGCGGGATGGCGAGCGCGGCAAGCGCCGCCAAGCCAAGATCGTGATCGAGCACGCCGGCGCCGCTTTCGCCGAGGACATCGAGCGGCCCGGCTACAGGAAAACCCGCGACCGGCAGGCCCGACGCCAACGCTTCGAGCAGCACGATGCCGAAAGTGTCGGTGAGGCTCGGGAAGACGAAGACATCGCCGCTCGCATAGGCCGCCGCGAGGGCCTCGCCTTGAAGCGCGCCGGCAAAATACGCATCGGGGAAGCGCGCCTCGAGCGCGCGCCGCTCCGGTCCGTCCCCGATGACGAGCTTCGAGCCGGGAAGATCAAGCGAAAGGAAGGCGCCGAGGTTCTTTTCAACCGCGACGCGCCCGCAAGTGAGAAAGATCGGCCGCGGCAGGTCGAAGGCGCGCTCGGCGCGCGGCCGGAAAAGCTCGGCATCGACGCCGCGCGACCAGCGCATAAGCCGTTTGAAGCCGCGCGAGGCGAGCTCGCGCTCGAGGGTGGCGGTGGCGACCATGACCCCCGAGCCCGAATTATGGAACCGGCGCATCAAGGCATAGGTGAGCCCGGCGGGCGCAATGAAACGCGCGGCGAGATATTCCGGAAAACGCGTGTGGTAGCTCGTGGTGAAGGGGCGCCCGGAGCGCAGGCAAGCAAGGCGCGCGCAAAGGCCGAGCGGCCCTTCTGTCGCGATGTGGATGTAGTCGGGCTCGGCCGCCTCGATCCGCTCCGCGATCACGCCCGGACGCGTCAGCGCGACGCGAACCTCCGGATAAGTCGGCAACGGGACGGTGCGGAATGTCTCGGGCGTGAGCAGCGCGAAGTCGACGCCGAGCCGCGGCGCCTCGCGCAACAAATTCTCGAGCGAGCGCACCACCCCGTTCACCTGTGGCGCCCAGGCGTCGGTGACGATGAGGATACGCGTCAAGCCGCCGCGTCCAGGAGACGTGAAGCCGAAGCCGGCGTGGGGAGCGGCGCGCGCGCCTCGACTGCCACGTCGCGCCAGCGGATGATCTCGAAGCGTCCGTCGAGGTGCTCGACGAGCGCCGTGCAGCTTTCGACCCAGTCGCCGCTGTTGAGATAGGTGACGCCGTCGTAATGCTCGATCGCGGCGTGATGGATGTGCCCGCAAATGATGCCGTCGACGCCCTCGCGTCGGGCTTCAGCCACCAGCACCTCCTCGAAGCGGCCCATGTAATTCACCGCCTGCTTCACCTTGTGTTTCGCCCAAGCCGACAACGACCAATAGGTGAAGCCGAGGCGACGCCGCACCCCGTTCACCTGCCGGTTGAGCCAGAGCGCCACGTCATACAGCACATCGCCGAGCGAGGCGAGCCACACCGCATGGCGCACCACCATGTCGAACTGGTCACCGTGCAGGACGAGGAAGCGCCTGCCATCGACCGTCCGATGCACCACGCGATCGACGACCTTCACGCCCCCGAATTTGAGGCCGAGGAAATTGCGCAGGAACTCGTCGTGGTTTCCCGGGATATAGATGACCTTGGTGCCCTTGCGGGCCTTGCGCAAAAGCTTTTGCAGAACGTCGTTATGGCCTTGAGGCCAATACCAGCCCGAGCGCTTGAGGCGCCAGCCGTCGATCAGATCGCCGACGAGATAGAGCGTCTTGGCGTCATAGGCCTTGAGGAATTCGAGGAAGTGCTGATCCTGGCTCGCCCTTGTGCCGAGATGCAGATCGGAAACGAAGATCGCCGAAACCTTGTTCTTCGAATCAGCATCAGGACGATCGAGCATGCACATCGATAGAACCGAAATGCATCTCATTTTGATGACAGGTCTAAGGGGGCAAGGGGACACTCCCTTCGGCTCATCGCCGCGAAGGTGGCGATCCAGCCCTCCTTGCTCTTCCATTACGGGTCTGGATTCACGCTTTTGCGGGAATGCGCCGGGCTCCTACCTCTCGTGCGGTTTCTTGCGCGCGGCAAAGCCCTGCGATAGCAACAGCGCCCATGAAAACCGACAAAGCCAACCGCCTGAAAGCCCGCTTGCCGCGCGGCCTCGCCGACCGGAGCGCCGCCGAGATCGCGGCGAGCGAACGCATGCTCGCCAAGATCCGCGAGGTCTATGAGCGCTACGGCTTTGAGCCGATCGAGACGCCGTTCATCGAATACACCGACGCTCTCGGCAAGTTCCTGCCCGATCAGGATCGCCCCAACGAGGGCGTGTTTTCCTTCAAGGATGACGACGAGCAATGGTTGTCGCTGCGCTACGATCTCACCGCGCCGCTTGCCCGCCATGTGGCCGAGAATTTCGACGCCTTGCCGAAGCCTTTCCGCAGCTATCGCGCCGGCTGGGTGTTCCGCAACGAGAAGCCGGGTCCCGGCCGGTTTCGCCAATTCATGCAATTCGACGCCGACACCGTCGGTGCGCCCTCGCCCGCGGCGGATGCCGAAATGTGCATGATGATGGCCGACGCGATGGAAGCCGTGGGCATTGCGCGGGGCGATTATGTGATCAAGGTCAGCAGCCGCAAATTGCTCGAAGGCCTGCGCGAGGCCCTCTCCGCGCAAGGCGTCATCAGCGGCGCGCAATGGCTCGGCGTGCTGCGCGCCATCGACAAGCTCGACCGGCTCGGACCCGACGCCGTGTTCCAGCTCCTGACGGGCGGGCGCAAGGATGAGAGCGGCGATTTCACCAAGGGCGCCGGCCTCGCTCAGGCACAGGCCGACAATGTGATGCGGTTCCTCGGGTTTTCGGGTGACGCGCCCGAAGGGAGGACGACCTATAAGCCAGATACGGCGCTCAGCCAGCTGCCGAGGGAGAATCTCGCGCGCCTGAGCTGGCTCGAAGAGAAGGTCGCCTTCGGCCCGACCGGCGCGCAGGCCGTCCTCGATCTCAAGGCGCTTGCCCAATTCACGCGGGCGGGCGGTTATGACGAGAGCCGCATCCTCATCGATCGCTCCGTCGTGCGCGGCCTCGAATATTACACCGGCTCCGTCTTCGAGGCGGAACTCACTTTCACGGTGCCGAACGAGAAGGGCGAGCCGGTGGTGTTCGGCTCGGTCGGCGGCGGCGGCCGCTATGACGGCCTCGTCGGCCGTTTCCGCGGCGAGGATGTGCCGGCGACCGGCTTCTCCATCGGCGTCTCGCGCCTGTTCTCGGCGCTCAAGGCGGTGAAGAGCCCGATCGTGACGGGCGCGGCCGAGCACGGGCCCGTCGTCGTGCTCGTCATGGATCGCGAACGCGTCGAGGATTACCAGCGCATGGCGTCGGCGTTGCGCTCGGCGGGCATCAACGCCGAGATGTATCTCGGGAGCGCCGGCATGAAGGCGCAGATGAAATATGCCGACAAGCGCGGTTCGCCGCTCGTCGTGATTCAGGGCGGCGACGAGAAGGCGAAGGGCGAGGTCGAAATCAAGGATCTCGTCGAAGGCGCGCGCGAGGCCAAGGCCATCGCCTCGCACGAAGCCTACAAGGCCGCGCGACCGGCGCAATTCGCCGTGCCGCAGGCGAAGCTCGTCGAGGCGGTGCGCGAGGCCCTCGAACGGCAAAAGATGGGGTGAGGACCAGCGCGCTTTGCCGCGCCCATCAAGGAGAGAGAGGCTATGGAGATCAAACGCGCGGGGTCGCAGCCTTCGGGCAAAGGACCGGCCGAATGGTTCACCGGAACGGTTCGCATCGACCCATTGTTCGGCCCGCCCGATCCCGCGCGTGTCGCCGGCGCGCTCGTTACCTTCGAGCCTGGTGCGCGCACGGCGTGGCATACGCACCCGCTCGGTCAGACCTTGATCGTCACTTCCGGTTGCGGCTGGGCGCAGCGCGAGGGCAAGCCCGTCGAAGAGATCCGGCCAGGCGACGTCGTCTGGTTCGCACCGGGCGAGAAGCACTGGCATGGAGCGAGCCCCACGACGGCGATGAGCCACATCGCCATCCAGGAGAAGCTAGACGGCAAAGCCGTCGATTGGATGGAGAAGGTGAGCGAGGCGCAATACCGACGCTGAGCGGGCGCCGCCGTTCTTCGCCCGGAAACGCGCGTCGAAAGCGCGTCGCCTCACCCTCCTCGGTCGAGTGCGCTCTCGTGCCAGCGGCGCAACAGAAGATGCGAGACGAGCGCGAGGATCGCGTAGACGAGGATGCCCGTGAGCGAGATGAGAAGCAAAGCCGCGAACATGCGCGGGATGTTGAGGCGGTAGCCCGATTCGACGATGCGATAGGCAAGGCCCGAGCCGTGGCCGGCTGACCCCGCGGCGATCTCGGCAACCACCGCCCCGATGAGCGCAAGGCCGCCGGCGATGCGCAAGCCCCCGAGGAAATAAGGCAAGGCCGAGGGCGCGCGCAGCAGCACGAGCTCGCGCCAGCGTCCCGCTCCGTAAAGCTTGAAGAGGTCGCGCAAATTCGGATCGGTCGAGGCGAGGCCGAGCGTCGTGTTCGACAGGATCGGGAAAAAGGCGACGATGAAGGCGCAGACGAGGATCGCCGTTCCCGAATTCAGATAGACGAGAAGCAGCGGCGCGATCGCGACAATCGGCGTCACCTGCAAGATCACCGCGAACGGATAGAGCGAACGCTCGATCAGCCGCGATTGCGCGAAGATGACGGCGATGAGGACACCGCCGAACGTAGCGAGCAAAAGCGCGATCGCCATGGTGCGCAAGGTGACGAGAAGGGAGAGCGAGAGCGTGCTCCAATCCTTGATGAGGGTCGCGATGACGACGCTCGGCGCGGGCAGGATGAAGGGTTCGATGCCGTTCACCCGCACCACAAGTTCCCACAACCCGATCGCGAAGGAGAAAGCCACGATCGGCAGGACGATGCCGACGAGGCGCGCCCTCGCGATGCTGCGGCGCCGGCGGCCGCCCAGCGAGGTTCCGGCCGCCTCGGCCTCATCATCCGGCGCGGTGATGTGGGGGAGCTCGAGGCTCACAGGTGATCCTTGGCGTCCATCGCGCCATGCAAGGCATCCGATGCCTTGGCGCAGGCGTCGAGATAGGCGCTTTCACGCCGGAAATGCTCCTCGCGCGGAAGCGCCGCATCGATGCCGATCTCAGCGATGATGCGGCCGGGGCGCGCCGCCATCACCGCTATCCGCGTCGAGAGATAGGCGCTCTCGTAGATCGAATGCGTGACGAAGATCACCGTGCAGCCTATCTCCTGCTTCAAGCGCATCAGATCGTCGTTGAGCTTGAAGCGGGTGATCTCGTCGAGGGCGGCGAAAGGCTCGTCCATGAGGAGCAAGCTCGGGCGGGTGACGAGGGCGCGCGCGATCGAAACCCGCATCTTCATGCCTCCCGACAGCTCGCGCGGCATCGCCTTCTTGAAGTCGGGCAGGCCGACGAGCGAAAGCGACTCCTCGATTCGAGGAAGCGCGTCGCGGAAAGACCAGCCGGCGAGCCGCAGCGGCAGGAAGACGTTCGTTTCGACGCTCGCCCAAGGCATCAGCGTCGGATCCTGGAAGACGAAGCCGATGCTCGGGCGCGTCGCGGCGCCGCCCGTTGCCCATTCGATCCCGCCCGACGTCGCAGGCTCGAGCCCGGCGATAAGGCGCAGCGCCGTCGATTTGCCGCAGCCGGAGGGGCCAAGCAGCGAGAGGAAGTCGCCCGCGCGAACGCACAAGTCGAGCCCCGCAAGCGCGGTGACGCCGTTTGGAAATTCCTTCGAAACGTCCGTGAGCGTGACGAGCGGCGCGCCGGCGCCGATCGCCATCCCCGGGCCACGCGAGGCTGAGTCGCGAGCAGGTGTGGCGGGCCGGGCGAGAGGCAGGGCCGATGCGCTCATGGCGCAAACGCGCCGGGATGGCCGCGCTCGCGTTTCGAGGGCCGGCCGCACGCCTGGCCTGCGCGCGGCGCGGCGATGCGCGCGGTGGAAGCCTTGAGGCTTGCCGGGCCTTGGCGCCTCACGTCGCGCTCATCCTCAAGGCTCCGGTCATTTCGGCCTGAGGTCCAAGCCGACCCCCTTGTTCACGAATTGCAGCGTGTAGGATTTCTTGTAATCGAGCCCTTGCGGCAGGACACCGGCCTTCGCCACCTGCTCGTAGAAGCTCTTCATGCGCGCATCCGACATGGCGCCGATGCCATTCTTCAAGGAATCTCCCGAATCGACGATCCCATATTCCTTCAGCTTGGCGATCGAATAGGCGATCTGCTCGTCGGTCATCTCCGGATTGTCTTTCTTGATGAGCTCGTTGGCGGCTTTGTTGTCGCCATAGAGATAATGATACCAGCCGATCACGCTGGCATCGACGAAGCGCTGCACCACATCCGGATTCTTCTCGACGAAATCGCGCCGTCCCTCGATCGTCGTCGCGACGGTGTCGAAGCCATTGTCGGCGAGCAGGAAGACGTTCGGCTTGAAGCCGCCGACCTTCTCGACCGCGTAGGGCTCGGAGGTGGCGAAACCCTGCTGCGCCGATTTCTTGTCACGGATGAAGGCCGCCGGGTTGAAATTGTAAGGGCCGATCTTTTCCTCCGAGAAGCCCCAGGCCAATTCGAGCCAGCGATAGAAGGAGGTGACGGCCTCCTTCGACACCAGGATCACATGCGCGTCCTTGAGGCTCGCGAAAGTGTCGAGGCCTTCGCCGGGATGGCTCATCAACACTTGCGGGTCCTTCTGGAACATGCCCGCCACGACGACGGTCGGGATGCCCTCGGCGACCGCGCTCATCGCCTGGATCATGTCGGTGCCCATGAAGAAATCGATCTTCCCCGACGACATCAACAGGCGGAGATTGTTGTTCGGGCCCCCTTGCACGATGGTCACGTCGAGCCCGTATTTCTTATAGGTCCCGTCGGCAACCGCCTGGTAGAAGCCACCGTGCTCGGCCTCGGCGAGCCAGTTCGTGCCATAGGTCACCTTGGCGAGCTGTTGCGCTTTCACCGGGAAGGCCGCGCCGACGCAGGCGAGCAGCGCCGGAACCAACACCCCCCTGACGGCGCGCGCCAAAGCATGGCGCCAGCCTCGCGGCTTATGGAAACGTCGTGATCTTTGGCTCTGCATGGCCACCTCCGGCTCGGCCGCCGCCGGAACGGCGCGACCCTCTATTCGCGGGGCCGAAGACCGGCCCCCGGTGAAACTCCAGCAAGCTTCGTGCCTTCCGCGAGAGCCTCCGGTCAAGGGGCAGGATGGTGCCATCCACGATCCCGGCAAGACAAGGCTGGGCGCAAATGAGAGGCCGACACCCCTGCCTTTTGTCGCAAGCCGCCTACGAGCTTTCCGCCTCAGACGAGCTTCACGAGCTGCTTGCCGAAATTTTCACCCTTCAGCATGCCGACCAAAGCTTTGGGCGCATTCTCGAGCCCCTGCGCGATCAATTCGCGGTATTTGATCTTGCCGCTCGAGACCCATGAGGCGAGGTCCTTCAAGGCTTGCGGCCAGAGCTCCAATCTGTCGGAGACGATGAAGCCCTGAAGCTTGACGCGATTGGCGAGGAAAGCGTGGAGATTGCGCACGCCTTCGGGGTTCACCTCATTGTATTGCGAGACGAGGCCGCAGAGCGGCATGCGCGCGAAAATATTAAATCTGCGCGACACGGCTTCGAGGACGGCGCCGCCGACATTCTCGAAATAGACGTCGATGCCTTTCGGCGTGGCCGCCTCGAGATCCTGGACGAAGCTCGGCGATTTGTAATCGACGCAAGCGTCGAACTTGAGCTCCTCGACCGCGTAAGCGCATTTCGCGGGGCCGCCGGCGATGCCGACGGCACGCGCACCCTTGAGCTTGGCGATCTGGCCGACGACCGAGCCGACGGCGCCGGACGCCGCCGAGACCACGACAGTCTCTCCCGGTTTCGGCTCCCCGATGGTCAACAGGCCGATCCAGGCGGTGACGCCCGGCATGCCGATGGCGCCGAGATAGGCTTGCGCGGGCGCCGCCTTGGTGTCGATCACCCGAAAGCTCTTCGCGGGCCCCACCCCATATTGCTGCCAACCCAGCGCGCCGACGACGAAATCCCCTTTCTTCAAGGAGGGGTCTCGCGTTTCGAGGACTTCGCCCACGGTGCCTCCCAGCATCACCTCTCCGATCTCGGCCTTGGCGGCATAGGATTTCGTGTCGTTCATGCGCCCGCGCATGTAGGGGTCGAGCGAAAGCCAGTGATTGCGCACCAGGACCTGGCCTTCCGACGGTTGAGGAACCGGCGCTTCGGCAAATTCGAAATCGGCCTCGCTGACCCAGCCCTTCGGCCGGCTCTTGAGCAATACGCGCTTGTTCATCGTCATGATCTCTTCCTTACCAAACGATCGCCGTGTGACGCCTATGGGTCTCGGTCCTGAACGAGGGAGCCACGCCAAGCGCCGGGCTTGCGTGCCAAGAGCACGTAATTCACGGCGGTGTCGCGCGACGATCGCCACTCCCACCGCAGCGGATCGAAGAGGAGGCCTTCGGCTTTTCCGGGCTCAAGTCCTGCTCTTCGCATTTGCCGCGCCAACTCTTCGGGGGTCAGGAATTTCTCCCAATCATGCGTGCCGCGCGGGAGCCAGCCCAGAAGATATTCGGCCCCGACGATCGCGAGCGCAAAAGAGCGCAAGGTCCTGTTCAAGGTCGACATCAGCAAAATTCCGCCAGGCTCGAGCACGCGCGCGCAGGCGGACAAGAAGGCCGGGACATCGGCCACGTGCTCGACCACCTCCATGGCCAGCACGGTATCGAAGCTTTCGCCGCGCGTGGCGAGTTCCTCGACGCTCGCCTGCCGATAATCGATCGCAAGGCCGGAACGCCCGGCATGCGCTTTCGCGACCTCGATGTTCTCACCCGCGGGATCGATGCCCGTGACGTTCGCGCCCAAGCGCGCGAGCGGCTCGCAAAGAAGCCCGCCGCCGCAGCCGATATCGAGCACTCCATGCCCCGCGAAGATGCGCCGTTCGCTCGGATCAAGGCCGAAGTGACGCTCTGCCTCCCGCCGGATCCAGGCGAGGCGGGCCGGATTCATGGCGTGCAAGGCCCGCATCGGGCCTTCCTGATCCCACCATGTCGCGGCGAGGCGCCCGAAGCGCTCGACCTCGGCTTCATCTACGGAAGAGGCACGCATTCAATCCTTGTAGCTTCGTCGGCGCCGCTCGGCAAAGCACAAGCTTTGATTTGACATCGGCCCGCATCGCGGCCAAGGAGGCGCCCTTCGCATCAAGCGCCCTCAGCCGATCCATCTCGCTCTCCCGCAGCCATGTCCCGTCTCGTCATGAAATTCGGCGGCACCTCGGTCGCCAATCTCGAGCGCATCCGCAATGTCGCGCGCCATGTGCGGCGCGAGATCGACGCCGGAAACGAGGTCGCGGTCGTCGTCTCGGCCATGTCCGGCAAGACAAATGAGCTCATCTCCTGGGTCAAGGAGGCGGCGCGAGGCACGCGCAACGGCCCCGTCTACGATCAGCGCGAATACGACACGGTCGTCGCTTCCGGCGAGCAGGTGACCTCGGGGCTGTTGGCGCTGGTGCTACAGAACGAGGGGCTGGCGGCGCGCTCCTGGCAGGGATGGCAGCTTCCCGTGACCACCGATGGCGCGCATGGCGCGGCGCGCATCGCGGCCATCGATGGAAGCGCGATCATCAAGGCGTTCGAGGAGCGGCGCGAGATCGCCGTGGTTTCCGGCTTTCAGGGCGTCGAGCAGAAGACAGGGCGCATAGCGACGCTCGGCCGCGGCGGCTCGGACACGAGCGCGGTGGCGCTCGCCGCCGCCATCAAGGCCGATCGTTGCGACATCTACACCGACGTCGATGGCGTCTACACCACCGATCCGCGCGTGGTACCGAAGGCGAAGCGCCTCGACCGCATCGCCTTCGAGGAAATGCTGGAGATGGCTTCGCTCGGCGCCAAGGTGCTGCAAGTGCGCTCGGTCGAGCTTGCCATGAACCACAAGGTAAAGACCTATGTACGGTCGAGCTTCGACGATCCCGCCGAATCCGAAGCCAGGCACGCTTATCTGCGACGAGGAGGACATCGTGGAACAGGAGATGGTGACAGGCATCGCCTTCTCGAAGGACGAGGCGCAAATCACCTTGCGGCGCGTCGCCGATAAGCCCGGCGTCGCCGCGGCGATCTTCACCCCGCTTGCCGAGGCGAACATCAACGTCGACATGATCATTCAGGTGGTTTCCGACGATCAGCTCACGACCGACATCACCTTCACCGTGCCCGCCGGCGAATATGAGCGCGCCATGGTGATTCTCGAGGAGGCGCGCGAGGCCATCGGCTACGCCCGCATCGCGGGCGCGGACGATGTGGTGAAGGTGTCGGTGGTCGGCGTCGGCATGCGCAGCCATGCGGGCGTCGCTGCCTCGGCTTTCCGGGCGCTCGCCCAGCGAGGCATCAATATCCGCGCCATCACCACCTCGGAGATCAAGTTCTCGGTGCTCATCGACGCCGCCTATACCGAGCTCGCGGTGCGCACGCTTCATTCGCTGTACGGCCTCGACAAAGGCTGAGCGGCCCAGCGGCGGCCAGTCGCGAGCGCCGAAGCGGCGGGTCGACGCGGCTTTGCATTTGCCCGTAACCCCGCTAAAGCGCCCTTGAGAAATGTCCCGCGCCCGGCCTCGGCCTTGTTTCGCCTCCACCACGAAGTCATTCCCCTTGGCCCGGTCAGTTGCTTGGCGATAAGGACAGGTTCAATTCTTGAGTTGGCGCGATTCGCCATCGCCCGGGTGATGCCCATCGATGCGCGGAGGCGCCGGGCAGGTGACTGAAAGCGGGCGGCCTCGAATCGGCTCGGAAGGTAGCCAGACCATGCGGCCAACTCTCGGCGGACCTCGCCTGCTGCTCAGGCGGTTGCGCGAATTGATGGCCGAGCCCATCGGTGCGCAAGCTCGCCTCAACCGGATCGTGAGCCTGATCGCGGCGAATGTCGTGGCCGAGGTCTGCTCGATCTATGTCACGCGCGATGACGGCGTGCTCGAGCTCTTTGCGTCGGAGGGCCTCGCGCCGCGAAGCCGTCCACGTCACCACGATGAATCCGGGCGAGGGCCTCGTCGGCCTCGTGGTCGAGGAGGCCAAGCCGGTCAATCTCGCCAACGCCAGGGCCCATCCCGCCTTCTCCTACAAGCCGGAGACCGGCGAGGAGATCTATCAATCCTTCCTCGGTGTCCCGATCCTGCGCCTCGGCAATGTGCTCGGCGTGCTCGTCGTGCAAAACCGCACGAGCCGTCTCTACTCCGAGGATGAGATCGAGGCGCTGCAGACGACCGCGATGGTGCTCGCCGAGACGATCGCCTCGGCCGAGCTGCAGACGGCAGCCTCGCCCGGAACGGCGACGGCGGCGCGCCGCCCCGTCCGCCTTCAGGGCTCGCGCCTCAGCGAAGGCGTCGGGCTCGGCTATGTGGTCCTGCATGATCCCCGGGTCGTGGTGAAGAACCTCGTAGCCGATGACCCGCAATTCGAATTGACGCGGCTCCAGGATGCCGTCCTTGGCGTGCGCGCCTCTATCGACAGCCTCATCGAGCGTGGAGACATGGTGCATCACGGCGAGCATCGCGACGTGCTCGAGGCGGTGCGGATGCTGGTCAACGACGAGGGTTGGCAAAGGCGCATTCGCGAGGCCATCACCTCGGGCCTCACGGCCGAAGCCGCGGTCGAGCGGGTGCAGTCCGACACGCGCGCCCGGATGATGCGCCAGACCGACCCTTACCTGCGCGAACGCTTGCATGACCTCGACGACTTGGCGAACCGCGTTCTCGCGGCGCTCGTCGACGGTGCCTATGCGACGCGCGCCAGGGATTTGCCCGAAAACGCCATCATCGTGGCACGCAACATGGGCCCCGCGGCCCTTCTCGACTATGACCGTTCGCGCTTGCGCGGCCTCGTGCTCGAGGAGGGCGGCCCCTCGAGCCATGTGGCGATCGTGGCGCGCACGCTCGGCATCGCGGCGGTGGGCGAGGTCGAAGGCATCGTCGGGCTCGCCGACAACGGCGATGCGATCATCGTCGACGGCTCGGGCGAAGTGCATCTGCGTCCCCAGCCCGATGTCGAGACCGCTTATCGCGAGAAGGCGCGCTTGCGCGCCAGGCGCCAGGAGCAATACCGCAAGCTGAAGGATGTCTCCTCGGTCACGCGCGACGGCGTCGAGGTCATGCTCGCGCTGAACGCGGGCCTCTCGGTCGATTTGCCCCATATCGAGGAGACCGGAGCGCAAGGCATCGGGCTCTTCCGCACCGAGCTGCAATTCATGATCGCCGAGCGGCTGCCGACCACGGCGAAGCAGAGAAGGCTTTACGAGGCCGTGCTGCGCGCCGCCGGCGACCTCCCGGTGGTTTTCCGCACGCTCGATATCGGCGGCGACAAGATCCTTCCCTATCAACGGGCAGTCGAAGAGGAAAACCCGGCGCTCGGATGGCGGGCGATCCGCATCGGGCTCGATCGCCCGGGCCTCTTGCGCTCGCAAATCCGCGCGCTTCTGCAAGCCGCGGACGGCCGCGACATCTCCATCATGTTCCCGATGGTGGCGAGCGTCGACGAATTCGACCGGGCGCGCGACATCGTTTTGCGCGAGCAGGAGCATCTGACGCGGCACGGGCACAAGCTGCCGCGCCATTGCCGGCTCGGCACGATGATCGAAGCGCCCTCGCTGCTTTTCCAGCTCGACGAGCTCTTGTCGCGCGTTGATTTCATCTCGGTCGGCTCGAACGACCTCTTGCAATTCCTCTTCGCCGCGGATCGCGACAATCCTCGCGTCTCGGATCGGTTCGATCCGCTCTCGCCGGCGGCGCTCAGGGTGCTTATGCGCATCGCCGACCGGGCCAGCGCGGCAGGCGTCTCCGCCGCGGTGTGCGGAGAAATCGCCGGGCGCCCGCTCGAGGCCATGACCCTGATCGCACTCGGCTACCGCTCCTTGTCGATGCCGCCGGCCTCGATCGGCCCGGTGAAGGCGATGCTTCTGTCCCTCGACGCGGGCGCGCTGCGCCGCGCGCTCCTGCCTCTCGTCCAGGAATTGGGCTGCAACCGCACGCTACGCTCCGAGATCGCAGCCCTGGCGAGAGCCCATGGCGTGACGATCGAGCCGCGGTAGGGGAATGAGGCGAGCAGCGAATAGCGATTAGCGAATAGATAGGGAGCTACTCACAGGGACCCCTCGTTACTCGCTACTCGCTACTCGCTACTCGCGCGTTTATATACGCCTCACCATGAATCTTCCGGCCGCAAAGCTCGACGCCATCTTGACCCGCCACGCCGCGATCGTTTTTCGCCTCGCGGAGAACCCGCCGACCGCGGAAACGATCGAGTTGTCCCGCGAGCTGTCGCAGCTGCAACCGATCGTCGCCGCGATCGAGGAACTGCGCGCGACCGAGGCGCAGTTTGCCGGCACGGAAGCGATGCTGGCCGAGCCCGCGATCGATGCCGAGATGCGCGAGCTTGCCCTGGCGGAGCAGGCGGAGCTCTTGGCGCGGCTCGACTCCTCGCGGCAAAGCGTAAGGTTGATGCTGCTGCCGAAGGACGAAGCCGATGAGAAAGGCGCCATCCTCGAGGTGCGCGCCGGCACGGGCGGCGATGAGGCCGCGCTCTTCGCTGGCGATCTCTTTCGCATGTACGCGCGCTACGCGGCCTCGAAAGGGTGGAGCTTCGAGGTGCTGTCGCAAGCCGAGGGCTCGGTCGGAGGGGTGAAGGAGGCGATCGCCGAGGTGCGCGGGCGCGGCGCTTATGCGCGCTTGCGCTTCGAGAGCGGCGTGCACCGGGTGCAGCGCGTGCCCGAGACGGAGGCTTCCGGGCGCATCCACACCTCGGCGGCGACCGTCGCCGTGCTGCCGGAGGCCGAGGATCTGGACATGGCGCTCGACGAGACGGAGCTGCGCATCGACACCATGCGTGCCTCGGGCGCCGGGGGCCAGCATGTCAACAAAACCGAATCCGCCATTCGCGTCACCCATCTCCCAAGCGGGATCGTGGTGTTCGTCCAGGACGAACGCTCCCAGCATCGCAACCGGGCGAAGGCGCTCGCCATCCTTCGCGCACGGCTCTATGACCTCGAGCGCACACGCCGCGACGACGAACGCGCCGCGAACCGGCGCAGCCAAGTCGGCTCCGGCGACCGCTCGGAGCGCATTCGGACCTATAATTTCCCGCAAGGGCGCGTGACCGACCACCGAATCGGCTTGACCCTCTACAAGCTGAACGAGGTGCTCGAGGGCGTCGCTCTCGACGAGTTGATCGATGCGCTCGTCACCGAGCGCCAAGCTGCGCTTCTGGCGATGGTCGAGGAGGCCGCGTGACCGCAAAGCCGGCCCTCGCTTTCACCGCCGATCAGCCGGCGGAGCGCGCCCTGGCGATGCTTCGCCGAGAGCTCGCCGCCAGGGGCGTCCCGGGCGCCGCGCTCGAGGCGCGCTGCCTCGTCGAAGCCGCTTGCGGCTTCGATCGCGCCGGCCTCGTGGCGCAGGGGGACCTGCCCCTGGAAAAGGCCGCGTCCCGCCTCGCCAGCCTCGCGGCACGCCGTTTTGCCGGAGAGCCGCTCGCTCGCATTCTCGGCGCCCGCGAGTTCTGGGGTCTCACGTTCCAGCTCTCGGCCGCGACGCTCGTGCCGCGGCCCGAGACTGAGACCCTCGTCGAGGCGGTACTTCGCCATTGTGAGGCGACGCTCGGGCGAAACCATTCCTGGCGCATCCTCGACCTTGGGACGGGGAGCGGCTGCATCGGCGTCTCGCTTCTGACGGAGTTGCCGCACGCCCTGCTGCTCGGTGTCGACCGGTCCATCGACGCCCTGATGACCGCGAAGGCCAATGCGCACCGCCACCAAACAACCGACCGCGCGCGCTTCCTCGCGAGCGACTGGGCGAAGCCGATTCGCGCCTCCTTTGACATCGTGGTCTCGAATCCACCCTATGTAGGGTCCGGCGACCTTCCCGGCCTTGCGGTCGAGGTGCGCGACCATGATCCTCGCCTCGCCCTCGATGGCGGGACGGACGGGCTCGACAGCTACCGGGCGATCGGCAAGGACCTCGCGGGCTTGTTGGCAAGAAATGGGCGCGTTTTTCTCGAAATCGGCGCCGGACAGCTCGAGGACGCACGCACCTTGCTTCAAGCCCTTGGTTTTACCGACTTTTCCTCTTATGCGGACCTGGCCTCCATCAGCCGTGTCATCAGCGCGGGCGTAATGCCGGCGGCCATGAAGCCGGTTGGGGAAGCGACCATGGCCTGCAACTCTCGGCGCACGCCCCTTGGTTTGAAACGCGGCGGGCCGCGACCTATCTGGAAGAAGTCCGTTATGCCGTGATCAAAAGGGGCACAAGGAAGCCGCCTGGTTTTTGGGGGCGATTTGCGAATTTCGCTTGGATTTCTGTTGCAAAACGGATAAGAGACGTTCCCGAACAGATCGTCGCCATGTTGCTGACGCGAGCCGGGCGAGGACGCGGGAACGCGATGCTGGCGGATGGGATTGCGGTTGGGCGCCACCGAATGGGCGCTGTTCCATCGATGAACCTGCTGCTCGGATCGGCCAGGACATCACGAAGGCAGCTTTAGAAAGAGCTTGTTAAGAAAGAGCTTGGCGCAAGCGGGACCGGGGTTCGCTCATTTGCACGCTCGTGAAATGACCCGCCCAATGGCACGGATCATACGTATGGAATTCCTTCGCTGACGATGGTGCGCTGCGCGCGGCGCTGCGTCGGCGAGCAGAAATTCAAGGGGGCCGGATCTTCATCGGCGCCGAATGGTGTTCCCGCGGGAACTCAGTGGCCGCTCGGATCTCGGCAAGGGCGACGAGCTTAGCCTCCCGAATCGGACAGCAGTGACTGACAATTGGAGACAGGCTGGATGAGACCAGGTTCAAACAAGCGCATGCGGGGTCGCAACCGGCGCGGTCCCAATCCGTTGGCGCGCTCTTATGAGTCGAACGGGCCCGACGTGAAGGTGCGCGGCACGGCGCAGCACATCGCGGATCGCTACCTCCAGCTGGCGCGCGATGCCCAAAGCAGCGGGGACCCGGTCACGGCCGAGAGCTATTTCCAGCATGCGGAACATTATCTGCGCATCATCGCCGCGGCGCAGGACCAGATGCAGGCGCAATATGGGTATCGACCCCGCTTGGAAAATGGAACCGAGGAGGAGGGCGACGGCGAGGAAGGCGATTTGGAAGCATCGGGGGCGCCTTACCCGCAGAACGGCGGCTACAATGGCCAGCCCCGGCAAATTCCCCCTCCTTCGGGCAATGGCCCGATCGACGGTGACGATCAGCCGCCGATGTTCTCACCGCCGCCGCGCGAGCGCTTCGATAATCGCAACCAGCGCTTCGAGGGCCGCGAGGGATGGCGCCGCGGCGACGGCAATCGCCATGACAATCGTCGCGACAATTATCGGCAAGATGGCCATCGGCGCGAGCCCTATCGCCGCGACGAGGGCGCATCCTCACCTGAACATTCCCCGCAGCAAGCGCGCGGCGGACAGGGCGAAGGCGCGGGCGAGCAACCGGGTTCCGATCGCCGGCCGCAAGCCCAGCCGAGTCAGGGGCCGCAGGGAGGCGAACGCAAGGAAAATGACCGCCGCGAGCGCTTGGAGCGGCCGGCCCGCCAAGCCCCGCGGGACGAGCAAGCGCTCCCGTCCTTCATCACCGCGCCGGTCCGCCCGGCGCCCCCTGCCGCGGAGCCGGATATCGACGAGGCCGAATCGGCAACGCCGAAAGAGGCCGGCGGAGCGGCTTCCGCCGCGCCCGAAGCCGGCGCAGCCGCGCCACGCGCCAGGCGCGGCAGGCCCCGCCGTGCCGCGGAACCCACGACCGACGCCGAGGATGGCGCGCCCTCGCCCGGCGATGGGACGAGCCCCGTCGGAGCCAAGTGAAGCGCGAAGACTCATCGAAGCGACTACCTTGGGTCTGAAACGAATTCTTCGGATGGCAAGCGCGTGAGCGATCCGAGGCGCAAAAATCCAGCGTCAGTGACATCCAGCTGAAAAGCCCTGGTGCACAAGGCGCGCGCGGCCCTTTCCGTACGAGGCCTAGTCCAACCCGAAGAGTGGTTTGCGGACGCAAGAAGTATCGGTAATGTCCCGGCGCCGGTGAGGGCGTCCTCGTCCTCATGCCGAAGGGACGCGACTTGACCGCCGACCTGCGCGAAAAGCTCGACACATTTCCTCGGCTCGTGCTGCATCACGCGGGCGCGCGCGGACGAAAAATCGCCATGCGCCACAAGGATCTCGGGCTCTGGCAAAGCTGGACCTGGTCCGAGCTTGCGGCGAATATGCGCGCTTATGCGGCAGGCTTGGCGGCCATCGGCGTCAAGCGCGGAGATGCGATCGCGATCATTGGCGGCAATCGGCCGAAGCTCTATTGGACCTTCCTTGCCGCGCAAGCCCTCGGCGCTGTTCCCGTGCCCGTCTATGCGGATGCCATCGCCGATGAGCTCGGCTACGTGCTCGATGATGCGGGCTGCGTCCTCGCCGTCCTCGAGGATCAAGAGCAGGTGGACAAGGTGCTATCGCTCGAGGGGCGCCTGCCGAACCTGCGTCACCTCGTCTACGACGAGCCGAAGGGGCTTACCGATTACGACCCTTCTTCGCTCACGGCCATCGACAAGGTAATCGAGGCCGGCCGGGCGCGGCTTGCCGCCGATCCGAAATTCGCCGCCGCCATCGAGGCCGGGATCGCTTCCGGAAAGGGCGAGGACATTTCGGTGATCCTCTACACCTCCGGCACCACCGGCCGGCCGAAGGGCGTCACCATCGCGTCCGGGCGCGCCATCGCGGCGGCGGCATCGACGGTGGCATTCGATAAGCTCGCGGATCGCGATGTCGCCCTTTCGTATCTGCCGCTCGCCTGGGTGGGCGACCACTACCTCAACTTCGCCCAATCCATGGTGGCAGGCTTCTGCATTGCCTGCCCGGAGAGCGCCGAAACGGTGGAGCAGGATCTCAAGGAGATCGGACCGAGCTTCTATTTCGCACCGCCGCGCGTTTTCGAGAGCTTGCTGACCCGCATCACCATCCGCATGCAGGATGCGGGCGCCGTGCAGGATCGGTTGTTCAGGACGTTCATGCCGGTCGCGCGGCGTTACGGCGAGCCCATCCTCGATGGGAAGCGGGTGCCGCTTTACGGACGCCTTCTCTACGGGCTCGGGAGCCTTCTCGTTTACGCGCCTCTGAAGAATGCGCTTGGCTTTTCCAACATCCGCATCGCCTACACGGCCGGAGAGGCCATCGGGCCGGAGCTTTTCAGCTTCTATCGCTCCCTCGGGCTGAACCTGAAGCAGCTCTACGGGCAGACCGAGGCCTTCCTCTACGTCACTTGCCAAAGCGACGGAAAGATCGAGGCCGATGCGGTGGGGGCGCCCGCGCCTCACGTGGAGATCCGAATCGCCGAGAACGGCGAGGTGCAATTCCGCTCGCCCGGCATGTTCGTCTCCTATCACAAGCTGCCGGATAAGACCGCGGAGGCGATGACACCCGACGGCTATGTGCGAACGGGAGATGCCGGCTTCCTGAACGCGTCCGGCCAGCTCAAGATCATCGATCGCGCCAAGGACGTGGGACGCCTCAACTCCGGCGGGCTGTTTGCTCCCAAATACATCGAGAACAAGTTGAAGTTCTTCCCGGACATCAAGGAAGCCGTGGCGTTCGGCGACGGACGTGATTTCGTCACCTGTATGCTCAATATCGATTTGTCCGCCGTGGGAGCGTGGGCGGAGCGCAACAACATCGTCTACGGCTCCTATAAGGAGCTCGCCGCCCTTCCCGAGGTCCAGGACATCGTGGCGGCACATGTCGCCGAAGTGAATCGGAGCCTGTCCCTCGAGCCTGAGACGGTGCAAGCCCAAATCGCGCGCTTCCTCATCCTGCCCAAGGAGCTCGATGCGGATGACGGCGAATTGACGCGCACCCAGAAGGTGCGCCGCGGCTTCATCGCGGAACGATACGCGCCGCTGGTGCGCGCCCTTTACGATGGCTCGCACCAAGCGGAAATCGCAATCGAGATCCGTTTCGAGGATGGGCGTAAGGGCGAGCTTTCCGGCCGGGTCGCCATCAAGGACGCACAAACCTTTCCGGCGGCGAAGCGAAAGACGGCGGCGTGAAGGATGCCCCGGCCCCTGGCGCGACGCTTGCGCCTTCGTCCCCTCTTCTTGCCGTGGAGAACGTCTCTCTTTCCTTCGGCGGCGTCAAAGCCATCCGTGATGTGTCCTTCGACATCCGCAAAGGAGAGATCTTCGCCATCATCGGGCCGAACGGCGCGGGCAAGACCTCGATGCTCAACTGCATCAACGGCTTTTATCGGCCGCAGGAAGGGTACATCACCTACAAGGGCGAACGGCGAGCCCGCATGCGCCCTTACGAGGCCGCCTCGCGCGGCATCGCGCGCACCTTTCAGAACGTCGCCCTGTTCCAGGGATTGTCTGCCCTCGACAACATTATGGTGGGCCGCAATCTCAAGATGAAGCGCGGCTTTGCCTGGCAGACGCTGCGGCTCGGGCCGGCCTTGCGCGAAGAGGTGGAGCACCGCGCCTTCGTCGAGAAGATCATCGACTTTCTCGAAATCGAGGCGATCCGCAAATCGCCCGCGGGCACCTTGCCTTACGGCCTGCAGAAACGCGTCGAGCTCGCCCGCGCGCTCGCCATGGAGCCCGAGCTGCTGCTTCTCGACGAGCCGATGGCCGGCATGAACCGCGAGGAGAAAGAGGATATGTGCCGCTTCATCCTCGACGTGAACAAGCAATTCGGCACGACGATTGCCTTGATCGAGCATGACATGGGCGTGGTGATGGACCTCTCCGACCGGGTGGTCGTGCTCGACTACGGCCGCAAGATCGCCGACGGCACGCCGGACGAGGTGAAACGCGACCGGCTCGTCATCGACGCCTATCTGGGCGTTGCCCATTAGAGCGTGATCCGGAAAATGGACACCCTTTTTTCGAAAATATTGTGCTTTACCAGACACTTAAGGCATGATGGCGATTCCATCTGAAGCCACCATGCTCTAGGAGAGCGGCCGAGTTCCCAACCTGTCGATCGCGTCGCTGACTTCGCGGATTTTATTGATCTATCCTCGCTCGGGACGATGCGAATGATCGTAACCGATCACAATCCACTGGCACTTGAAGGCATATATCGCCAAATCCTTTGACACTGAAAATATTAGCATCCATTCCATGCTATGGACGAGCATTGAGATTGCCGGCATTATAGGAGATGTCATCGCAATTATTGCCTTTCTCTTCTCGGATGCTTTGGTCCGACGAAGAAAACCGAGGCAAGGACCTTGTGGGGTGGTGCCTTGATTCCTGGAACCTTGGAATTGGGTGAGATCGAGCGCTGGGCGGGGCCGTTCCCGGCCGAGACGCGCGATCGTGCCGTCGATGCCCTCGAAGACGGGCTCGTCATTCATTTTCCGCGGCTTGCCTTCACGCTCGCAGAGCAGGAACGCTGCCTGCTTTCGCCCAGCGTCGCCGACGGCAAGGCGAAAAACGTCAGCCTCGACCCGGCGAGCGGCTCCGTCAAAGGAGCGGCCGCCGATGCCGATCGCGCGGCGCTGCAAGCAATGCTCGAACGCTTTGCCTCGCAGTCCACGCGGCTCGTGAGCGAGCTCTTCCCCGCCTATGTCTCAGGGCTCGAGCGGGCGCGCACCAGTTATCGGCCAGTCGAGATCACGGGGCGCAGCTATTCCCCTCTCAAGGACGACAAGCTGCTCCATGTGGACGCCTTCCCTTCGACGCCCACGCAGGGGCGCAGGATCCTGCGCCTCTTCACCAATATCGCTCCCGCTGGCCAGGCACGCATTTGGCGGGTCGGTGAACCCTTCCAGGACTTTGCGCGAAAATTTCTCCCGAACCTGCCGCGGCCAAATCCCCTCAGCGCCTGGTTCTTCGCGGCGGTCGGCGCCACCAAGAGCCGCCGCAGCCCCTACGACCAGCTCATGCTTGCCCTGCACGATGGAGCCAAGCGCGACGCCGCCTACCAGAAGGGCGCGCCCCAGGTCGAGATCGGTTTTCCGCCCGGAACGACCTGGCTTTGCTACACCGACCAGGTCTTGCACGCCGCGCTCGCCGGACAGTTTGCGCTCGAGCAAACCTTCCATCTCGACCTCGCTTCCATGGTGGATGCGGCGCGCTCTCCGCTCAAGGTGCTCGAAGGATTGTCCGGACGGCCGTTGGCGAGCTGAAAGGCCTTCGAGAGGGATGGGCCCTCGCGGCACGCTCCGCGTCGCCCTCCGCCGTTTGCCTTAAATCAGTGCCCGACTTACGCGCAAACCAGGATCGCGTTTTGCATCAAAGGCGGGGCCAGCCATGATTGTGCCATCTTTCCCGGCAGGTGAACTGTTCTCGCCCAATCGGGTTTGGAGAGGAGGATGTCCTGTCGACAGCCGTGGAAAGTTCGCAAGCTAGGGTTCCCGACACGTCCTCGAGCCTTTCCTCTGACCGCAAACCCCCCGTGCGGCTAACCGCGCATCGCTTCCGCTACATGCTGGAATATGCGGGCTTCTGGGTAATCGCGAAGCTAGCCTCCATCCTGCCGCTCGAGCTTTGCGCCTCAGCATCCGCGTGGTGCTGGCGTCTGCTCGGACGTTTCAGCTCCCGCCAACGGCGCGCGGCGACCCAGCTCGCGCAATCCTTGCCCGAGCTCAGCGGCGACGAGCGCCACGCGATCCTCTCGCAAGTCTGGGACAACCTCGGACGCAATTTCGCCGAGGGCTTTCACATCCGTGCGTTCATTGACGACCCTCTGCGCTTTGCGGTCGCCCGCGAGAGCGCGCTTCGCGAGTTCGCGCAAAGCACCAAGTCCTTCGTCATCGTGTCCTTGCACAGCGCCAATTGGGAGCTGACCGCGCTCGGCCTGTTGCGCGCGGGCTTGCGCATAGCCGGCATCTATCGCTCGATCAAGAACCCTTGGGTCGATGCTTATGTGACACGCCTTCGCCAACCGCTCTACCCGGCGGCGCTTCTTCCCAAATCGCCACAAACCCCGCGCCGCTTCCTCAAGCTGATGCGCAAGGGTGTGCCCGTGGCCATGATGTGCGATTTGCGCGAGGCGCGCGGCGTCGAGGTCCCCTTCTTCGGCAGGCCCGCACCCTCGACTTCCTTCCCGGCGCTTCTTGCCGTGGCTGACGGGCTGCCGATCTTGATCGTGCGCACGCTGCGCGAGCCGCGCTCGCATTTCAGTTTCGAGTGGAAGGTGCTTCAGCCGATCAGGGGCGGGGCTTCGCGCGAGGACGATGTCACGGCCACGACGGCGCTCATCCAAAGCTGTTTCGAGGAATGGGTGCGCGAGCGTCCGGGCGAGTGGATGTGGGTGCATCGCCGCTGGGGGTGAGGGTCAGGAGCATCCCGACCCGACGAGCACGGGATGCAATTGCGAACCAGGCTGCGCGTGACCGGCTAGTTCCGCTTGCGCGTGATCGCCTCGGCGAACAGGCTCGCATCCACGTTGCCGCCCGAGCATACGGCAACCACGGCCTTGCCGGAAAAGTCCACCTTCTTGGCGAGCACCGCGGCGACGGCGGCGGCCCCGCCAGGCTCCGCCACGAGCTTGAGATGATGGAACAGTGCGGCCATGGCGTCCATCGCCTCATCGTCTGTCACCGAGAGGCCGCGTGCCCCATTGGCGGCAAGCGCCGCGAAGGTGAGTGCGCCGGGCGTCGGCGCGCCGATAAGCGCATCCTGGATCGAGCCCGCATTGCGCGAATTCTTCTCCCGCTCTCCGCTTTGCAGCGAGCGCGCCATCCGGTCGAAGCCGTCGGGCTCGACCGTGTAGCATTGTGTTGCCGCGCTGCGCGCCTTGACGGCGACGGTGGTGCCGCTCGACAAGCCGCCGCCGCTCGAGGGGACGAGCACCGCGTCCGGCTTGACCCCGATCGCCTCGCATTGATCGATGATCTCGATACCGATCGTGCCTTGCCCCGACATCACGTCGACATCGTCGTAAGGGGGGACATTCGTCATGCCGCTGTCGCGCGAGAGCTTCTCGACGATGGCGAAACGATCCTCCCGCGCCCGATCGTAGAGGACGATCTCGGCGCCGTTTCGACGCGTGTTGTCGATCTTCATCGACGGCGCGTCGGCCGGCATCACGATCTTCGCCGCGACCCCGAACATCTTGGCGGCGGCGGCGAGCGCATTGCCGTGATTGCCCGAGGAGGACGCGACCACGCCGCGCGACCGTTTTTCCGGCGGCAGCGACATCATCTTGTTCAGCGCCCCTCTGATCTTGAAAGCGCCGGTGCGCTGGAGAACCTCCGCCTTCACCAAGAGGCGGCAGCCGGCGGCGGCGGAAAGCGCCGGGCTTTCCAGAAGAGGCGTGCGCACGATGTGGCCGGCGAGGCGCTCGGCCGCCGCCTGAATGTCGGAGAGGGTGATCGGAGACATGGGTGACCTGATTGGCGAGAATTGGAGCTGACGCGTCCTCTTAGAGCATGACGGCTTCAAGTCGAGTCGATCCTGCCGCCCGGGCGGGATGGGCATTCACGACACGGCTCTTCTCTCCTATTTCGGCAAAGCCCCGCCCCTCGAAGCCTATTCCGGCTTCGCTTGCGGCTTGAAGCTGAAGCGCTCGGCGTGCGACCCTGTCTCGCTCGCGCTCGTGACCGACGCTCCCGCCCCAGAGAGCGCGGCTGCGGCCTCTTTCGGAGAGAGCAATCCCGGCCCTTCGATGAGGAGGCTCAACCCGTTCGGCGTAGCGGCGCTCGAGATGACGGCCGCGCCAAGATCGGCAAGCGTTGAAGGAATGGCCGCGCGCCAGCGCTCGAGGGTCACGCAGATGAGCACGCGTTCCCGCGCGGCCGCATCCGCGAGGGGCTTGGCCACCACGAAAACCGGCGTCCCTGCCGGATGGTCGCGGCGTTCGATGAAGGGCAGGCGCGCGATGATCTTGGGCGCCGAAGGATCGGCGAGCGCCATCCACCACGCTCCCGCTTGCGCGCCCTGGTCGGAGCGGAACATGCCGAGATCGCCCGCCGAGTCGGCGACGGCCGCGATCACCTCGACGGCGCCGCCATGCGTCAGGAAAGGCACGGTGAAGCCGAAATGGAAACGCGCCGAATCGCGCATCGGCGCGTCGCCGCCCGAGACATCGGCGTGCACCGCGTAGGCTTTTTGCACATAGGTGAAGGTGCCAATGATGACGCGCCAAATGCCTTCAGCCGTATCGAGCGGCAGGAGCCCGCGATGGCGTGCCGCGAGGCGCCGCATCATCTCGGCCTCGCGCCCGGGACGGAAGGCAGATCCGGTCTCATCGGACTTCTTGACCCGGATCAGCGTCGCGATGATCTCGCCGCGCTCCATCAAGAGTCGATGCATCGCTTCATCGATGCGGTCGATCTCGCGCCGCAGATCCGCGAGTGTCGGCGCGGCCTTCGACGCGGCTTCGTCCGTCGCGGATATTGGCGACGCTTCAGCCTTGGACGACAGCTTCATCGAGTTTCGACCTTCTCACGCCGTGCCGGGACTGCGCCTTTGCGCACATTAACCCATGTTCTCTCGAAGAGGGAGCCGCGCGTTCTTGAAAACCCGCGCGATCGCCAAACTCGAGGCCAATGCTTATCGCTTGTCGGCGCGGCGCCTCGTTCGCAAACTACGAAACGCCGTGGCGCTCCGAGCGCGCACCGGGCGCATTCGAGCAATGCGGTGTGCAGCGACGGAGCGGCTCGACAGGGGGACGCAAGGGGGTTAGTCATGAAATTGTCACATAAACTGAGCCCTCGCCGGCACCTCCGGCGGGGCCTTTGACCGGGTTCCTCTTGGAGAGTGGCTGGCATGCAAGGGACCGAGCTGTTCACGAGCCTCGTCGGCAGCGTCACCCTGCTTCTGTGGGGCGTGCGCATGGTGCGCACGGGGGTGACGCGCACGCTCGGCGGCGCGCTGCGCCGTTTGCTTGCCGCCTTCACCAGCAATCGCTTCTATGCCTTCGCGAGCGGCCTCGTGGTGACCGTGCTGGTGCAGAGCTCGACGGCGACGGCATTGCTTCTCGGCTCCTTTTGCGGGCGCGGCATGATCGGCTTGTCGGCGGCGCTCGCCGTGATGCTCGGCGCCAATGTCGGCACGGCGCTTGCTGCGCAGATCTTCTCCTTCGACGTGCTCTGGCTCTGGTCCGCCGCGGTCGCGGTCGGGGTGATCCTCTTCATGAGCTCGAACGCCGAGCGGCCGCGCGGGCTCGCGCGAAGCTTCATCGGGCTTGGTCTGATGCTGCTCGCGCTCGATCTCATGACCTCGACGATCGACCCGCTGAAAAGCTCCTCGACCTTCCGCAGCGTGATCGGCGCGATCGCTGACGAACCCCTCCCCGCTCTGTTCGCTGCCGCAGTCCTCACCTGGCTCGCCCATTCGAGCCTCTCGATCGTTCTCTTCGTCAAGCTTCTGGCTTCCACCGGCGTCGTGCCGACGCAGGCAGGTTTCGCGCTCGTGCTGGGCGCCAACCTCGGCGGAGCGATCGCGCCTTTCCTCGACCTTTCGGGCTCCCCGCCCGCCGCGCGGCGCGTGCCGCTCGGCAACCTCTTGATGAGGGGCGCGGCCGTGATCTTGATCCTGCCGGCGCTTTCCCCGATCGCCCATTGGTCGGACACGCTCGGCATCGATGCCGGCCGGCTGATGATCGATTTTCATCTCGCCTTCAACGTGGCGGCCGCCGTCCTGTCGCTGTTGCTGACCGATAGCTTCGCCAAGATTTGCGAGCGGCTCGTGCCGGAGCCGCGCAAGCTCGAGGACCTTTCGACACCGCGCCATCTCGATCCGAACGTCCTCGACAATGCTTCCGAGGCGCTCGCCTGCGCGATGCGCGAAACGCTCAACATGGGCGATCGGGTGAGCGACATGCTGCGCCAGGCGCTCACCGTCTTCGAGGCCTCCGATGTGAGGCTCATGCGCGAGGTCGAGAAATCCGACAATGCGGTCGACCGCCTGCACGAGGCGATCAAGCTCTACCTCATCGACGTCTCGAGATCGGGCTTGAGCGAGGAGGAGAGCCGCCGCTTCCAGGAAATCTTGAGCTTCACCACGAATCTCGAGCACGTCGGCGACATCGTCGACAAGAATTTGATGGAGCTCGCCGCGAAGAAGATCAAGAACAACTATGCCTTTTCGAGCGAGGGGCTTGAGGAAATCAAAAAATTTCACGCGCTCGTCATGGACGATCTGCGGCTCGCTTTGAACGTCTTCGCCACGCGCGACGTGGCGCTTGCCCGCAAGCTGATCGCCGAAAAGGCGCTCGTGCGCGCCGCCGAGCGCGAGACCTCGGATCGCCACTATGCGCGGCTGCGCGACGGGCGCCCCGAATCGATCGCTTCGAGCGCCATACATCTCGACATCATTCGCGATCTCAAGCGCATCAACAGCCATCTCACTTCGGTCGGCTATCCGATCCTCGAGGAGGCGGGGGAGCTTGCCGAAAGCCGGCTTCTCGCGCGCGACAGCGAATCTGACGAGGCGCATTCCAATGGACAAGCGGCGACGGGGACATCGCAGGCTTGAGCCGCCGCTCGCAACTCTTTCGCGACGTCACCGATTTTGTGGCCACGCCTCCGCTCGGCTCGCTGAGCCGCGAACCAGCCAATTCGGATCGAACCAGCGATCGGCGGGACCGTCATAGCCAAGGCGCGTGATGTCCCAATGGCTGACGAAACGCGCATAGGCGCTCCACACGCGAGGGCCGCCGCCAATGAAAACGACGCGCCCCGCGAAACGCTTCAAAGTCTCCTCGGGATCCATGCTCGAGCGCAACACGAAAAGCTCACGATCGGCGCGAGAGAATTCCGGGACGCTGGCGATCGTCCTGGGCCCCGCCATCAGGACATGCCCTCTCGTAACTTCAAAAAATCGAGCCACGTCGGCGACGTACTCAGGCGCTTTGTCGCCCTCCCACGGCATGCGGCCATCAAGGCCGAGCTGCCCTGATCGACCTATGGCACAGATCACCTTGACAATGGTGTCCCCCATCGGATGTCACGAGGTTAAACGAAGGCTATAGGATGCGCCCAACCTTGCGCTCGATCTCACCGCTTGCTCCAGGCTCGTGCGAGCGAAGCCCACGTCATCCGGGGTTCTGGTGTTGCTTCTCTTCCTTCTCGCGCTCGCTGGCTCGATGGTGGCCCACGGCACAACCTGCGAGGGCGCCAAGCACCGCGTGATGTCCGGCATAGTGGCCTGCGACACCGCCAACCATCGCCCCCTTGACGCAGCCTTTCGCGAAGGCGGGCGCGGGCGACAACAGGACAAGGGACAAGAAAAGCGGAGCGGCGAGCTTCATGACGATCACCTCGAGGGCTTGTGCGCTCGTTTAACCATCAACGCCATGACTTCGTTCCCGTTTGCCTCCCCTTCCGGTGGGTGACACGCAACCGACGCGAGCGGCGCTTGAAGCGTGAGCGGTAGCGCACTATAGAGGCGGTTCGCGCTGCGCTCCCATCGTCTAGCGGTCCAGGACGTCGCCCTCTCACGGCGAAAACAGGGGTTCGAGTCCCCTTGGGAGCGCCAATAAATTCAACAACTTATAGGTTTTTTTGAGACGTAACCCTGGGCATATACGGAAAAAATACGGAAAAGCCGTCGCCGAACAGCTCCGAATTTGGGCGGACAAGCTGGCTACCCCGCGTTGTATGGTTGAGCAGCGCGGCATACCGGGCGGAGACGCCTGATCGCGTACCTCAAACTCGCCATTGCGCCATTGCTCTGATCCTTTTGAGGCAGCCCGGCTGAGCGCAAGTCGTCCGTCAAGGGCGGCGTTTTGAACGGCCGCTGTATGATCCCGACGCAAGAGGCTCATGAACGCAGGTGTCTCAGAAAGGCTACGAGCTTGGCCTGCCGCTACCTATCGGAACGAGCGAGATTTCCAGAAGTTGCAACAGATGATGGCAGCTTCAAGCCAGAGGAGTAGCCTCGACGAGGTCTATTGAAATGAGCAAAAGCAGTGCACAGCAAGAACTTGAGCGGCGAGCTCAGAAATCATTTTCCAAGGACGAGCGCGCAAAAGAACGTGAACAGCGATTTATCCAAGAGGAAGAGCGGCGTACAGCTACGAATGCTGCGAAGACCAATCGCCTCCGCGAGCTGAGGTTAGCAAGGGACGCAACTATTGAGAAAGAGGTTGCGCGTGAAAAGAGGCTGCGAGGGGTCACGACAGGTGGCGGGCCGATCAAGAAAAGGCCCGGAAAACTGATGGCTGACCGAGCCGATTGAGAGCTTCTTCGTTGCCCTTATTTTTGCTCCGCCGTGGCAGGCCTAGCCTGTCGGCTGACTGGTCGGCTTCACTGAGGATGTTTGAGAATAACCCGAGCCCCCTGGCGCAACGTGAGCCGTGAGCGAGGGTATTGCTCGATGGCGGCGTGAAAGGCCGCATGTCCGATCATGATGAGGGTGGCGGTCGCAACGATCTCCTCGACGTGCGCGTCCTGAGAGTCCCATCGCTCCACTTTATATTTGGCAGGCTCCCCAGCGTGCATACTCGCATAGAGTCGCAGCGCCTTGATGATGAGCGGTGCGGTATGTGGCGAGACGCCAAAGCCCCTTTGCTTGCGGGCTTCCATGCGCCCGATGAGATCGAGAATGTTGGGGGCTGAGGGCGACATAGTTCTTATTCTGTTCTTTGGGACCCGAGGCGGTCAAGGCTGGAAATAATTTTCCTCGTAAGGGCATAGTTTTTCCCACCAAGGCTGGCGGCCTTTTCGTTCGGATTGATTTTCCCTACATTCGGCCCGTCCATGTCGCCTCCTTTTCACCCGTGCATTCCCACGAGAGCCCCTAAGCCGCCTTCGCGCGGCCCGTGGATTCACGAGATCAAGCATGATGGCTATCGGCTGATCGTTCGCCGGGTCGGCGATCACGTCTCGCTGCTCACAAAAGGCGGTTACGATTGGGCTGAGCGTTACCCTCGGATTGTGCGATCAGTGCTCAAGCTGCGCGTCGAATCCGTCGCCCTCGATGGCGAGGTCGTTTGGCTGACGGAGAACGGCGTCAGTGACTTCGAGGCGCTCCACAGCCGTTCGAAGGACGATTGGGCGATGCATCTGGCGTTTGACATTCTTGAGCTTGATGGCGCGGACCTTCGCGGGCTCTCGCTCGTTGAACGCAAGCGTCGGCTGAGAACACTTCTGCGCCTCCAAGATGATGGTTTGCAGTTCGTCGAGCACCTTGAAGGTGACGGCGCTGAGATATTCACGGCCGCTTGCCGGCTAGGCTTGGAAGGGATCGTGAGCAAGAGGGCTGACAGCGCCTACAAAGCAGGCCCATCCAAGATGTGGCTCAAGACCAAGAACCGTAACCATCCCGCCCTGATCCGCGTGGCAGAATCATTTGAGCGACATGGACAACGACGTTCGTAGGAGCATCGAGGAAAGTCTCAAAAGAAAGCACGGCAATATTGTTCGACTCCAAAGTCACGATGTGCCGGAGTGGTTTGGCGATGGCTGGCTGGTATCCTTCGAAATTCCCAAGCAAACAGACGAATTAATGCCGGTCGTGCGTGTTGCTTTCTTTCGGAATGAGAATGGCAAGGCGGTGCTGGCGAAGGAGTTTGTGGTGCGGGATGCTGATGGGAACTACCCCTCATGGCGCTCCATCGATATTAGGATGGCTTAACGTCCCGCTTTGATTCGTAACGCTGCTTCCATAAAGTCCTAAAATGTGCGGCCGTTTCACTCAACTCTACTCCTGGCCCGAACTCGTGGCGCTGTATCGCCTCACCATGCCGCCGGTGAACTTGCAGCCGAGCTACAACATCTGCCCCACCGATCCAGTGGACGTGCTCTTGCCTAAGGAGAGCGGCGGGCTTGATTTCGTTCGCATGCGCTGGGGCCTGGTCCCCTATTGGTGGTCGAAGCCGCTGAAGCAGGTTCCGGCCACCTTCAACGCGCGGTCCGACACAGTGGCGACGAAGCCGATGTTTCGCGACGCCTTTAAGCGGCGGCGATGTGTGATCCCGATGTCCGGCTTTTATGAGTGGCGGCAAATGGCGGATGGCAAGCAGCCGTTCTTCATCTCCGGGGATGAAGCCCCAGTGCTTTCGGTCGCGGGTCTTTGGGACAATTGGAAAAATAGAGAGACCGGCGAGACGATCCGCTCATGCACGATGATTGTGAGTGAAGCCAATCCGTTCATGTCCGAAATCCACGACCGCATGCCGGTGTTCCTCGGCCAGGAGACACTTCATCCATGGCTCGAAGGCAACGCGGACACGGAAACCCTTTTGCCAGCATCAGGTGCCCATCTGAGGGCGTGGCCCGTTTCGCGCCGCGTCAACAGCTCGAAAGCGGACAAAGATGATCGCGCTCTGATCGAACGCATCGAGCCCGCCATCACCTGAGCCCAGGGTACTGTGCCCGGTTTGAGCATTGCCGCACGTTTCTGGCCGCTGTCAAAAAATCAAGGGAAGTATCTTGGCCCTTGCTCGTCGCCTCGGCGGGTTGCCTCCCAAAGCTCATCAATTCCCTGGACTGGCCACGTGGCCTGTTTTTGAGGAATGAAACCAGGGTCCGCCAGATCGAGTTATGTCGATAACGAGCGTGAGATTATGGGCCAAATCAACAGAACAGAGATCGAAGAGCTCGCGAGGGCTTTAGCTTGCAGTCGCGGGCGGCCGTGGCACACCATCCCGGGTAGAATTCTGGCATCAGAACCAAACGGTGGGCGGGAGGCATGGCTTAAACGGGCCCACACACGTTCTGGAAGCCGTTGACCTCGCAATGACCCTGGAAATTCAGCGTGCACTCTCCGCGCCATGCAAAAGCGCGTCGCTGTGAAGGGCGAGTTCGGAAGGCCCGAGCCCGACGAATTTAACCCCAATCGAGGCGCACTTCGAGCGGACCCGGCTTCGAGTATCTACGAAAGTAATTTCCTTGGAGAATGAATTCGGATGCTGGGCTGGTTCCGGGCATTGATGCCAAAGGCTGAGCGCTTTTTCGATCTGTTCGAGGCTCATGCTCAACAGATAAGAGCCGGTGCGCTCGCGCTTCGGCAGGTTCTGAATGGCGGGCCTGACATATCGCGACACTGTCAAACTGTCATCGCGGCGGAGCACGAGGCCGACAACATCACGCGGGAGGTGCTGATAGCGCTCCGGCGAAGCTTCATCACGCCTTTTGATCGCAGCGACATCAGCGAACTGATCCGAGCGATGGACGACACGATCGATGCTATGCAAAGCGCAGTAAAGGCAATCACAGTGTTTGAAATCCGCAGCTTTGAGCCGTCCGCCATCGCAATGGGCGATGCCATCGTTGATCTCTCCAAGATCCTCGTCGAATGCATTCCGCTTCTGCGCCAGGTCGGCGACGAGGCAAATCGCCTGACGGCCCAAACTGAAGCCATCGGTCGCAAGGAGAGCGAGGTCGACGAATTGTACGACCGTGGCCGGCGTGAACTTTTTAAGGCCTTGCGCGCCGATCCAATGACATACCTAATCCAATCTCAGATCATTGAATACCTCGAGGAGGTCGCGGACCGCTTCGATGATATCGGCAACCAGCTGAACAGCATCATAATCGAGCAGGCTTGAGTATGGCAGGCCATGTGGCGCTCCCGATCATTGTCGGTCTGGTCGGGTTGAGCCTCCTATTCGATATGCTGAATGGGTTGCACGACGCCGCAAACTCGATCGCAACCGTCGTATCCACTCGTGTTCTCAGCCCCGCACTCGCGGTAGTGTGGGCGTCGTTTTTCAATTTCGTCGCGTTCCTGGTTTTCGGTCTTCACGTCGCGACCACTTTGGGAACGGGCATCGTCGACGCTCACATCGTCGATGCCCACGTCATTTTTGGGACCCTAATCGGTGCGATCACCTGGAACATCACGACTTGGGTTTTTGGCATCCCCTCGAGCAGCTCGCATGCTTTGATTGGGGGCATGGTAGGGGCCGGAGTTGCCAAGGGTGGCATCGGGGCGGTGGTTTGGGGTGGGCTGGGCAAGACCATAGCGGCCATCGTGCTGTCCCCGCTGCTCGGCTTTATGCTGGCGCTACTTCTCGTCCTGGCCGTGACTTGGTTGTCGGCACGTGACATTCCGCTGGTAGTCGATCGGCGTTTCCGTCGATTGCAGCTAATATCAGCCTCGCTCTATTCTCTAGGACACGGTGGAAACGACGCCCAAAAGACAATGGGCGTGATCGCCGTCCTGCTTTATTCACAGGGGCTCATCGCAGGAGACTTTCATGTCCCCCTGTGGGTTGTGCTTTCATGTCAAGCCGCCATGGCGCTCGGCACGTTGTTGGGTGGCTGGCGCATCGTAAAGACCATGGGCTCACGTATAACCAGGCTCACTCCAGTTCAGGGCTTCTGCGCCGAGACAGGCGGGGCAATCACATTATTTGGGGCGACCTTCCTGGGAATCCCAGTTTCGACGACGCACACGATTACGGGCGGAGTTATCGGCGTTGGAGCCGCACGCCGCTCTTCAGCCGTGCGTTGGAACGTGGCGAGCTCGATCGTCATAGCCTGGGTCCTGACACTTCCGGCAGCCGCGCTGATTGGCGCTCTCGGCTATTGGGCGGCGGCCCTCATGTAAGCGGGCCGACAAGCCCGGAAAACCCAACCTTTAGAATACGCAGGCGTGCCGCATAGCTGCAGATGCAACCGCACCTGAACTCCGCTCGGCTGGAAAGCCAGACTCAGGTGCCACGTGTCGCCAGCCGCTCGGCGTCAAGCTTGAACGCAGAAGGGTGGGAAGAGGTCCCAGATTTCCGCGCCAGCTAGATGCCTGAGTGCCCACTCCGAAGTCGCGTTGCTGAATCTTGATTTCCGCACCCCCCAGCTTTGGCCACAGCGCCACGCCGTGCCATGAAGGTTCGTGCAGGCACTTATTACCGATGCTGAGTTGCTCGAGTTGCCGCAACTGCCCTTTTTTGATCCCTGGATGAGAGAGCCAGGTCGTGGGCACCGCGGAACCAACTTGCTATTCAAACGCTTCGCTTCTGATCGAATGAATGGGGCTTCGGAAGAGCGCATTCCTTTGGAGATTGCTATCCCAAGGCCGGTGATCTTGGTGGTGCTTGCGCTGTTGATGCCTTACTGACAATCCAGATGACAGCCCCATCTCTTCGCGAGCAGAAGCTAACGGAAGTCCGTCGCCTCAAGATGGCCCGTTCCCCGCACGCCTATGTGCGAGGCAATACCCTCAAATTTTATGAGTGGCTGGAGGCCCGATCACGACCATTGCCGGAGGGGCCCGCAATTTGGATTTGCGGTGATTGTCATGTTGGCAATCTCGGTCCGCTAGCGGACGCCAAAGGACGTGTGGCAGTCCAAATTCGCGATCTCGATCAGACAGTCATTGGCAACCCGGCGCACGACCTGATCCGTTTAGGGCTGTCTCTTGCCTCGGCCGCACGGGGGTGTGCTCTGCCGGGCGTGGCGACGGCGAAGATTCTCGAACACCTGGTTGCTGGGTATGAAGCCGCCCTGGCGGGGAAGATCGAGCACGATAAAACCCATCGACCGAAGAGCATCCAGGCCCTTCTTGAGCAATCCGTTCATCGTCGCTGGCGTCATCTCGCCGCCGAGCGTCTTGACACGATCAAGCCCGTCATTCCACTTGGCCCGAAGTTCTGGGAGCTGACGCGGCGCGAGCGCCAGGAGCTGGAAAAGCTCTTTTCGCAAGATGACTTAAAAAAAATGGTTACGAAGCTCCAGAGCCGAGACGACAATGAAGTCGTAGAGCTTATCGACGCCGCCTATTGGATGAAGGGCTGCAGCTCGCTTGGGCGCTTACGGTACGCCGTCATGCTCCGGGTCGGGAAGGGCAAGGGCGCCAGCCTTTGCCTGGTCGATGTCAAAGAGGCTGTCACTCCCGCCGCCCCCCGTTTGCCCGAGGCACAAATGCCTCCCGACAATGCTATGCGCGTCGTCGCCGGCGCCAAGGCCCTCTCACCGAATCTCGGCGAGCGAATGATGGCGGGACGTCTGCCCGATAAAGCGGTCGTCCTGCGCGAGCTGATGCCTCAGGATTTGAAGATCGAAATCGATCGTCTCAACCAAGATGATGCCACGGCGCTCGCGGCTTATCTCGCCGGTGTCGTCGGGAGAGCCCACGGTCGACAGATGGATAAATCTACGCGAGCATCGTGGCTGAAAGAACTCCACAAGACCAGGACCACCAGCCTTGATGCACCGTCATGGCTGTGGAGCAGTGTCGTCGATCTACTCTCCGTGCATGAGGCAGCCTATCTTGAACATTGCCGTCGCTTCGCGCTCGAACAGGTCACGCAGAGCCGGCGCATGTAATCCCTGCATTAGCTCTGTGCCCGTCACAGTCAGATCCGCACGGCATCAGTGAGTGAGGTGGCATATTGGTCCGGGTTGGCCGTAGCCCCGACGCGTCCGCGGGCTTTTGCTCGGCATCGTTCGTGCGCCAGAAGACACCAAACCAGAATTGGCGTATTCGGCATCGCGGATGCAAGACAATCTATGAGAACGCGCAGATGCGAGGGCCTGCCGGTCGGAAGTGACTGGCGTGTTGCTCGAGGCCGGCCGCCGGCAAGTCCGCTGCGGACAAAATCGGCTCCTCGCCAAACTCCTCGCTGAAACTTGACCGCCGTTTCTTAGTCAGGGGGACCCCAGCGAGGATGGGAGAGTTCAGTGTCCATCTCCCTAATGACCGGGCGCATAGCAATGTGGCTGGGCCTAACCCATAGGGATGGGAATAACCATAGGACGGCTAAAGCGCCCCGGAGAATCGCTTCGCTAACCGCGGCACCCCGCTACACCACTCCGATTGCTGAAGGGGCGAGCAAAGCGTCGCTTTTTCTTGCACGCAGGGTGAGAGCGGCCCCGCCCGGGGTGGTCCAGGACGACGAAGCCGCCCAACGTCGCCGTCCCTGGGCAAGAGGGGGCTAGTGCCGAGGACCGCGGCGGAGGAAAGGTAGGACCGCCAGCTCTCGCCCACCATCCCACGCCTCCGGCGCACCGCGCGCTGTGGCACGCTTCAGCCGCATTCCTCGCTACGCCCTTCGTTGCTCAACCTCGCCTCCAATAGGCGGGGCTTTTTTTGTTCGCCGCATAAAATAGCTAATGGATGCCCTGCAAGGTGTCGTCGAGGCGGTCGCAGAACGAGGCGCAAATGGTCTCGTCATGCGCCGTGGAAAGATAGAGTTTGGTCCCCATGGGATTAATGAACAACCCGCGTTCGAACAGGCCCAACATCATGGCGCGCGCCTTCTTCTTGTCGCCTCGAGCCGTCGATCGGTAGTCATTGACCTTGCGATCGCTGAAGACGATCTGGGCGAGCGGACCATCCCCGATAACCTGCGCATTCATTTGGCGCTGCTGCAGCACGGAACGCAGTTCGTCGCGAAACCAGCGGCCGAGCGCGTGCAGCCGCGGGTAAGTATCCTGACGGCGCAGCACGGACAGCGCCGCATTGGCCGCCGACGCAGAAATTGGGTTGCCGCCGAGTGTCGATGCCATCCAGACATAGCGATCCGAGCCGATATGATGCTCATTCACGAGATCCATGACGTCGCACCGACCGCCGAATGCGCCGATCGGATAGCCGCCCCCCAGCGCCTTGCCATAGGCCACGAGGTCGGGGACGACACCGTAGTATTGCTGGGCGCCACCATAGGCGAGCCGAAAGCCAGTGACGACCTCATCGAAAATCAGCAGCAACCCGGTGGCGTCGCAGATTTTGCGAACACCTTCGAGAAATCCGGGCTCCGGCGGGGTGCAACGTTGCAGGGGCTCCATGATAACGCCCGCAATCTCATGCCGATGCGCCCGGATGATCGCCTCGGTGCGGGCCAGATCGTTATAGGGAGCGACGAGCAGCTCGGCGTCGACCGAAGGCGTACCGGCGCTCGTGTGTTCAGGTTGCGGGAAGGGAAGATTTCGGCTCGGGAATAAGCTGGTGACCCCGGCGTCGTTGGCGCCATGATAAGCCCCTTCGAATTTGAGTATCTTCGGCCGGCCGGCAAAAGCTCGGGCAAGACGCTGGCAGTACATTGTCGCCTCAGTCCCTGACGCGCAGAAGCGCAGATGCCGGGAGGCGGGGCTGACACGTCTGATCTCTTCGGCGAGCTGCAACGTCGGCTCACTGAGATAAGCGAAGTTCGATCCGTTCGTCGCCTGGTGGCGTACTGCCTCGACGACTTCCGGGCAAGCGTGGCCAACCAGACAGGATCCCCACCCCATCGAAAAATCGAGAAACTCACGGCCCGTCGCATCCCATAGCCGCGCGCCCTCTCCCTTGCAGACGACAATCAATGCATCGGCGGGCAGGCCGAATTCCCCGTTCGAAATGCCAGCGGGAAAAGCTTCGAGCGCTCTCGAGCGAGTATCCGCAGTCATGTGTTCATGCCTCGAGTTTCGCGCTTGATAAAAAACCTAGTCAGTGAGTCGTCAAATTCCGAACTTCGCGGCTCCGGGTATTCGCCCCTTTGGGCAAAGAGGCAGCTAGCGTGATCGATGCAGCGCTATTGTCGGGCATCCGCATCGTGGAGCAGGTGAGAGGCTTGCGTTCCCGCGGACGATAGCGGGCGTCGTGAGATTGCGCGCTTCGTCACTTCTGGGTTCGCCAGGTGGCATTGAGCTTCTGGACGAACTTGTCCGCGTCCACTCGCGCCTGGCGCTTCGTCGCGAAGGAATAAACGGACGCGTCGCGCATCCTCCCATCTTGGAATACCAACCAGCGAAAGCGCCCGTCGCGCGCGGAATCTCGCTCAATTCTGACGACGAGGGGTGAGTCCTGGACCATTCTCCATTATGGGGCGCCCGCGACCCTAGCACCAGCGATAAACCGCGCCGCGATGATGATGGCTGCTATGGTATCTGCGTCTCATCTGGCGCTAGGCCACGCGATCTGTAATCCAAGACCTCGGGTCATCTCCACATGCGCTGCGGCAACCAGAGGATGCGGCAAATCGCGTAGCTAGTGCCGATCGCCATCGCCACGATGGAGGCAATGCCGAAGATTACGGCAGGGCCGAGAGCCACAATGGTAGTGACGCTCACCGACGCGCCAAGCATGACAATGGCGCATTCGACCACGAACTTTCCGGCCCAGGCCGCCACGTGGTGCGGATGTCGACACCAAGAAGGATGGCAAGCACAAGCGCTTCGAGATAGGGCTGCCCCGCGAAATGAACTTCGAGGGCCTGCAAAAGTGTCGCGGCTAAGGTGACCCGCGCACGCTGGCATAGCCGTTCTCGTCGTCGGCGACCAATCCAGCATCGACGGCCTTGCGCCCGATGCCCTTGACATCACCGGCCGGGACCGTGGCCGCAATGGCAAGAAAGGCGTCGTGCGCTCGGCAATCGGCGCAAGCGGAAGCCACTTCTTGAGCTCGGCGAGCTGACTCGGTTTGAAATTCTGCACCGCCAGCCGTCCGACCCCTTGATAAATGATCGGGGCCACGACGAAAAAATTCCCGCAGCGTCGCAAGGTTCATTGGGCGAGCTCGTCTCCATCTTCTGGTTCAGCCAGTTTCTCGCCCTCGCCTTCGACCATCCGCGGGACCATCGCCTAAATGCCACATTCCCGGTAGAGGAGAAAGCTGGACGGGAGCGCTAAAAATGAGTGTGTCGCAAACTACCGCTCAATCGATCGATTTCGACGATATCGAGCGGCAATTGCGTGAGGTCGCACGCATCAATCAAGATCGGTCGGGCGGCGGCAGCGCCGGCACGTCGAGTTGGGAGCTAGCGTTCGGAGACGAATTGAGGTCTGAACGGCGGCCGCCGGCCGCTCCCAAGACCCGTGCCGGCGAAGCCCGCATTCATCTCGGCGAGCTAGAGCAGATTCCGGATATCACCCAGGCGCGAGGATCTTCGAGGAGCGAGCACCGCATCAGGTCGCGAGCCGGGCTCGCTTTCGTGTTGCCGGTTCTAGTCGTCGCAGCGGGCGTTAGCGCCGTCATGACGATGCGAGCTGGCCGAATGAGCGGGGCTCGCGGAGATGCACCGGTGATGGCCGACCCCGTGTCCCCCGAGGCACTTCCTGCCATCGTTCCTCGCGGCGATCAAACCCTCTCTTCATCAGCTGCCGACACTGCCGTCTCGCCCGAAAAACTAGAGGAGACCGCGCTGGCACTACGCGAGCAGCCTGATGCGGCCTTGGCGAAGGCGGGGAGCCAGGAAGTGGCAGCGCAGCTATCCGCGGTGCGCCCGCTTCAGCTCGCGGAAGATGCGCCGGTGCCCCTGCCGACAGTAATCCCAAAGGTCCCGTTGCCGGATCCGCCGCAAGCTCCGGCGCAGAAAGAGCTCCACACGCCAAGTGCAAAAGAGACTGCGCACGCCAACGCCTCGGCGGCATCCACGACAAAGCTCGCTTCAAGGGAAGCGAAGGTCTCCTTGAATGCGCCGGTCGCTTTCGGCGCGGTGACGCAGGCTGCCAGGCGGCATGCGGCCAATTCCCGCGCGAAATCCTCCCAGGCCCCTGCCGCCGAGCGGCAGCAGACGAGCAAAACGCCCATGGTGATTTGCCGCCGGCAAGCGCCGGGACGACGCAACCGCGGAAAGATTCGTCGCCACCTCAAGGTAATCCGGTGGCGAGTGTCGCGAACGGCCTCCGCAAGGTCCTCGAGCTGGCTCACATCGTGGAGTTGGCTGCTGAGGTCGACACTCAGTAGCCTTCGTCAGGTAAAGCCCTGTGCCTGGCCACCGGGAACACCACTTTCCGCGAACCCAGCCATCTCGACCTTTACCGGGATGATCATCCGGCCTGGACGCCAGCAGCCCATGTCGCCACGCCGCGAGCAGCATCATATAGTCCCGGTGCCCGTCTCGGTTGTCCTTCGCGACCTCTAGGAGCTTCTCGCATTCGACTTCGGTCAGATACTCACGTTTGCGAGCCACTGTCCGGTTTTCTGCGGTTGGCGCTTGCCTACTTCGGGGCATGTTTTCCTCATACAACAATCCCCAACTGTCCGTAATTCTACAAAAAGACGGATAGTTAGCAATTGCATCCGTGGTTCGGGGCGAGCGAGAGCGCAACGGCGTGAAATGTAAGCTTCCGCCTAGCGGAAGACATCCGCTGAATGTCTCGTCCAATCATGCCGAGGCTTGTCCTTGAAGGTCTTGCTTTCTCGTCAAAGTCGAGCAATGCCCAGCGTCACCCCGAAAGCTTTGAGCGAATGAAATTGCCGACGCTCGCCAGCGCGCGCTGCCCCGCTTCAACCTGCTGGTAGAACAGATGCCAGGCGTGGATCATGTCTGGCCAGACCTCGAGCGTCACTCTCACATCGGCCGACCCGGCCACGCTCGCGAGCCGCACCGCATCATCGAGCAACGTCTCGGCGGAGCCGACCTGAATGAGAAGCGGCGGCAATCCCTTCAGGTCGGCGTAGAGGGGTGACACAAGAGGCCCGCGCGCATCGGCACCGTTCAGATAGAGGGCCGCGAGCTCTTTGAGATAGGGCTTCTGGATCAGGGGATCGACGGGAGCTTTCGTGGTCATGCTGGTGCCGATGGCCTCGAGATCAACCCATGGCGAGCTGCACCAGGCGCAGGCGGGCAACGCCATGCCGGCGTCGCGTATCGACGCCAGTGTCGCAACCGCCAGCCCACCCCCCGCGCTCTCGCCCGCGATCGCGATATGCCGCGGCTTGAAGCCCTGCGAAAGCAAGAAGCCGTATCCCGAGAGGGAATCTTCCAGCGCCGCCGGAAACGGATGCTCCGGCGCGAGCCGATAGCGAAGTGCGAGCGTGCGAGCCTGCGCCTCCCGTCCAGCCTGGGCGATCATGTGGCGGTGGCTGTCGAGCGATCCGGAGATATAGCCACCGCCATGCAAAAACAGGATCGCGTGTGCGGGGTTTGCTTGCGGAGTGCTCGTCCACTCGGCGGCGACCCCGTTCGCGTCCACCGCCCCAACGCGCACATCCGCCGGCAACGGATATTGTCCGCCCAGCGCATCGAGGCGCTTGCGGCGCTCGCTAAGTTCCGTGGGGCGAGGATGAGAGGCAAGGATCTCTCGGATGATGTCGATCTGAGGATCTGCCATCTCGCTTCTCCCGGATGCCGCGCTTCGCTTCGGATGACCTGAGCTCGAGCGTATCGTTCGGCGCCATAACCGCAATTCAGCTCGTTGGAGCAATTTACCTGCTTCAGATCCTTGTTCGTCAGAAGCTCGTCAAGCCAGGCGAGGTAGTCGCCCGCGACAGCGAAGGGATGATTCAATCCTATTTGCGAACGGGGCGGCCCCATGACACGCGATGCGCTCAACCGCATGGTGAAAGCGGGAGGGTATCACTGTCGGTCCGATTTCGCGTCTGAAGTAGTCAACGGGCGAGCCGCTCCTTTCTACCGATCAGCTGGGTTTCCGAGCGCTGGATCGCGTCGGCGCGAATAGCTATCAAGTGAGGAAGGCCGTCCGCAGATTCCATCCACGTCAATTTCATTCACCAGTAGGCGTGAGCGTGGGGAGGAAAGCGCTCGGGATTGTCAAAAAATCCAATTGCTAGGTAAAGCTCGTCGGGGAGGCCTTCATCAAGATAGCTGAGGGACGTGCCGCATTCGGAGCAGAAAGTGCGCGTCACCCCTTCGTCCTGGGAGAAGGATTTGGGCGTCCCTCTGATTAAGCGGAATTGGCTCGGTCGGTATCCGACCCACATCGCAAGGGGGCTGCCGATTGCGCGACGGCAATCGTCATCGTGGTCATAACAAATCCAAAATGGATCGCCCTGCGCTTCCGCTGCTACAGAACCGCAGAAGCAGGCGCCGGTTTCAACTCTCGTGCTCACGTGATGCACCTAACTCAGTTCCAGCTCGTGATCCCGGTGGATCCGGCTCCTGACTACCGCGTTCCGCTGCTTCCACGATCTGCTCACACGTTTGCGCTGGTCGAGGAGCCATGGCTCGCCTTTGCTTATCGGCGCTACTTGCGATCCTTCGCAATTCGGCAGCCCTCGCGCGAAATCGAAGGAACCGCTTGCTCGCCACATCAGGTCTCGTGTGAGGCATGGGCACCTCCCGTTGCCGAGACATATAACATCGCTTCATGTTCCCGGGTTAACGTGTCGGCTAGTAGTCGGACAGACCGTAGGGGGTTCGACCGCTGACTGTGCGGAGTGCGGTAGCGTTTGGGAGCGTCGTGGTAGCGTCTGGGACGTGTCGTGGTCGCGTCTGGGAGCGGCTCTTCCTTCGGAGCCCTTACAAACCATCCAACCCTGTTTGCCAGCCCTACGCTGTCCCCACGCCGAGTGATGGTGCGGCGCCGCGTCGAGGACAGCCAGGCTGCATCTCAATTAAGCTGCCCGCCAGTGATCCGGGACCTTCTTGTCATTGAGATATCGAACGCGAGCGACAAGGGGACGATGTCCCTGCCTGCGCGCCCAGTCGATTGCCTCGCGCTGCGTCTTGAAGGTTTGCAGCACATGGTCCGCGTGATCCTGGCCTTGCATTCACCGGTTGCGTTCCCGAAAGAAGGCGGGATCAGATTACAATTACAGCAAATCGATCGGAGAAAACAGGATGGGCAAGGTACATCGTCTCAAGCCGACGCGAGCAGACGCGGAGATGGCCGTGCGCACCTTGATTGCCTGGGCAGGCGATGATCCCGATCGAGAGGGCCTTAGAGAAACACCCGTACGTGTCACACGCGCCTATGAAGAATGGTTCGTCGGGATACGATCAGAATCCAGAACAGATGTTGCGGCGTACTTTCGGTGAAGTCGCTGGATATGACGAGATGGTGACTCTGCGCGACATTCCATTTGAATCATTTTGCGAACACCATTTGGCTCCGATCACCGGGTTTGTTCACGTCGGGTATTTGCCCAATGGACGCGTGGTCGGAATCTCGAAGCTGGCGCGGGTCGTGGATGCATTCGCTAAACGGCTGCAGATTCAGGAACGCTTAACTGCCGAGATTGCAGACGTTGTGAACGAGGTTTTGGAGCCCCAGGGCGTAGGGGTTGTCGTCAAAGCCACTCACGGATGTCTCACCACGCGCGGCGTCCACAAGCACGGCGTGACCATGGTGACCAGCCGAATGCTCGGAGTATTTCGGGACAACCCCGCAACGCGCCAAGAATTTATGAGCGGCCTTTATCTCAAATGAAGCGACCAACTTCTTGTTCGGGTAAGTCCTCAAACCCTTACCCTGGCCACTTCGGCGGTGGCCAGGGAAGAAACAGCCCGAGCCCATGCCTTTTCTCGGTCAGTGAGCGAGCGATTAATGCGCGTCCCCGTGCGGGGGCCGTCGATTACGCAGCTACGAGCCATCACGGTGGAAGAAAGAGCGGAGCGCAGCATAGGTCTGATCGGGTGCTTCTTCAGCAAGAAAATGGCCGCTCTCCATAGGCATGCCGCGAACATCAGTCGCCCATTCTTTCCAAACGGCAACTACGTCGTACCAGTGACCTACCTGGCCCTTACTTCCCCAGAGAGCGAGAACCGGACAAGTGATGCGCTTCCGGCCACGATCTGCCTCGTCAAGCGCAAAGTCGAATGTGGCTCCCGCACGGTAGTCCTCACACATGGCATGGACCGTCGCTGGGTCGCGAATGACGCGCAGGTACTCGGCCAGAGCTTCAGGAGCGAAGTGGTCACGGTTGCGCACTTCTCGAAAATAAAAGAGTTCGGGGTCGGCGCTGATGAGGCGTTCCGGCAAGGGAAAGGGCTGGGCGAGGAAGAACCAATGCCAATAACCAAGTGCGAAGCGCATGTCGGCGCGTCGGAAATGCTCGCCGGTCGGCAAAATGTCGAGAACGGCGAGCTTGATCACGGCTTGGGGAAAATCGAGAGCCAGCCTATAGGCGCACCGGCCACCGCGATCGTGGCCAGCGACGTTGAAGCGATCGAATCCCAAGGTACGCATCAACGCGATCGCGTCGCGAGCCATAGCTCGCTTCGAATACGTTTCATGGTTGGGAGATGACTCGGGCTTGGAGCTGTCGCCGTACCCACGAAGGTCGGGAGCCACCACCGTGAATTCCGTCGCCAGGTGAGGCGCGATCTTACACCACATGGCATGAGTTTGAGGATGACCGTGCAGGAGCAAAAGCGGTGGCCCAGAACCACCGTGCCGGACACGAAGATCGACCTCTCCCGTTGAAACTGTCGTGAGCTGGAAACCCTCAAACATTATTTTGTCCTTTGCACGAGAACTCTTCGGAACTTCGATTTTGGGCAGTTTCGCGAAACCCAAAGGGGTCGGGGACAAGCCTACCCATCCAGGGCTCGACTGTTTCTACACCCGAGCAGAGCGCAACGACGGTGTGCGCTCCAGAGGCCTCGCAAAAGCCTAGCTCACGAACTGCCCCTACGCGCCTTCTGGAGGCCCGCCAGCGGCACTGCACATTGAGGCGGCAATTCCCCACCCGACTGCATGCAGACACCCCTTCAGCCTCATCTCCGAAGCTTCTTGAACGGGTGTGCTGATGACGATGGAGATCGTTGCGAGCTCGAGCGTCATTCTGATCGGGCAAGCAGCCTTTCATGCCACCGCCGATCTATACCCCCGCTAGGCGCGCATGTTAGGGAAGGATGCTGGGGTAATTCCACGGAGCCGCAGGACCGAGGTTTGCTTCAGGTCCCTTTGGTATCTCGCACCAGCAGCGTCAGCGATGGCTCGTCTAACTTATGCAGCACATCGGCCAGCTTGGTGTTTCCATCGATGCCCGGTGCGAAAGCGGGTCCGTAGGTTTGCCGCAAAGTCGAGACGAGGGTGTTGCCGTGTTTCTTGCTAATCGTCCCGTCTCGATCGCGATGGCGTTGATGAAGCCCCGGTTGTTTCATGGCGATCACCTCCCAGTTGGCGACAACGAGCTACGCCGCAAATAATTGATTGGTTCCTAACTCGCGCTCATCCATCAAGAGAGCGGCCTCCCGGAACACGAGCGCGTCAGCTACGCCGAGGCGGCGGCGGCAGCGTCGGCCTCGTTCATGGGGGTGATTTCCTCCTCGTCCTCGCCAATAACCACGTCAGGCCTCCTGGAGGCCGTCTAGCGGCATTGCAGCGGAGGCGGCGGGCCGACACCCCTTGAGCGCCCTCTCCGCTGACGACGATGGTGAGCCCGTCCGACGACGGTCAGTGCGCACTCCTCGCCGGTCTCATCTGTCCAGAAGCGAAAGGGGCTGGACGGAGATCATCGACCTGAACCGTACGAGCGTGCGCGAGCCCCGGCCTCCATCTCCCCAAGCGTAGCCCTTGCCTTCGCCGCTGCGACTCCCTGCCCGTTCGAGATCAGCTCGAAGGCCTGCAACGTGACAACTAGTGCGGCCACTTGGCGCTCGTGGTCAGCTTTGATCCATTTCGGGTCGATAATGTTCATTACCTCACCTCCGCGTTACTTGAGCGGCGCTGCCAGCTTCCAAGCCGTCGGCAAGGTGCAAGGAGTTGGCCAGCCCCGCCTGGAGCTTCGAACGCCCATCCCTTGTGAGAGGCATCAACGGGGTTCGGGGAGGTTGGCCGACCTCACACTGGAGTCCTGTCGCGGGGCTCGGCATACTCGCCTACGCGAATCCAGCAGTGACCCTAACCGCCTCGAAGGTCCTCACGGGGTCGCGCGCGACCATTGGATGGCGCACCATGGCGGACGCCGCAGAGTCCGATCGACAGGGGCGCAGCTGGTTGCTGCGAAGAGGGTGGCCACTCACTTTGATGTTCAGATTGACGGACGCCGATCTGCGCGGCTCCATTCAGGCGGCATATACCGATCAAACGACGGCCATCAGGACCTGCGACGCGACGAAGGAGCAAAAGTATGCGCAACCACTTCGAAGACGTTCTCGCGCAACTGCGTGACGCCATAACGAAGAAGTCGATGCGTGAGCGGGATCGCGGGATCACCATGGAACTGGATGGCCACAAGGGCGCCCACGACCACATCGTTAGGGCAGCGGCGCTGGAGGCCGTGGCCGATGCTATTCAAGACGTTCTGGACGGTGATTTCGAGAAGGCATACACGGATTGACCGACAGCTTCGTCGCCTGCGCCTTTTCCGACGATTTCATTTTCATCGAGAAGCACCGAAGGGTCGACCCGAAGGCCTGGAAGCTGGAAGCCCCGCCAGGAGCTGCGAGGCGACGTCCAAAGGGTTGGGTTGCCGCCTCCACGTGCAGTGCCGCGAGGCGGCCCTCAGGAGGCGTGTAGGGCATTGATGAGGGCGAGGCTTTGGTGCCGTGTATTTCTGGGTTAGGCTCGAGGGCCATCCGTTAAGGGACAACGACGGCTGATGATCGGCGAGCGCGAGCTTCGCGTGCTCGACCCCCGTCAGATGTTGCAGAGCGTGTGTAGCCAACTCAACGAGATCGGATGCCACCTTGTGCGCGACCAGATTTGCCAAAGGGGTCTTTTTTACGCTCGAGCTTTCGGACCTTCCGCGCCGCATAGCGGGCGTCGCGCTCAGCCTTTTTCTCCTGCTCCAGAGCGGCCTTGTGGCTCGCCTGCGCGGCGCGCTCCAAGGCTTCACGCTCCTCTCGCTCGGCCTTTTCGGTCGTCTCCTTGGCATTGCGAGCTGCCAGTTCGGCTGCATCTTGCGTCTCCTGAGCCAGCTTTCGCTCTGTCAGACGACAGTCGCGCGCCTGCGCCTGCTCCAGCCGCTTCGCTCTCTTCCTCAAAACCTCAGGGTCGTTCACATCGGCGCTCGCGCGAAAGCTCTTCTGTGCGACCTCCTTGGCGCTCGCTGCTGCGCTTCGTCGCTCGCCAATTCCCGGCTGCTGAAACCTAGCCATTTAGCCCATCACCGCTGTTCTATTCGCCCCTCTCCCTGAGGCCGAGGGGCAACAAAATGCATCTTTCGTCTGTTGCCACCCTACGGGATGCTTTCGGCGACTTTGAACATGCGCACACTACGCAAACGCCGAACCAACTGGCGAGTCTCGATGATCGAAATGTCGGAGCGCGATCGCATCCACCTTCTACATCATGATCGGCATGCAGATGACCGACCGCGCCAAATTATTGAACCAAAGCTACAATACCCCGGTTGCCGTGTTCATGACCTCAAGATCGCCGCCTTGCCAACGCCAGCGGTCCGTCTTGCCAACGCCAACGCAATCTCCGAACCCATAAGGGGTCCCCGGCAGCGTAAGGCACCAGCGGGGGCCGCTCCGCCGCCCTGCAATTCGCGCGCGGGCCGAGCCCAGGCTGCGCAAAAGCCAGCCGTTCAAGACAATTGCCGATCGCCCTCGGTGTTCCGTGGAAGGGCCTCTCTGGCCCGCTTGTTTTCTCAACAACATTCGGGCAGGATTCCGAATCGCAGCATGGTGCTGCATGATTTCCAACTCTCCGTTGTTGAAGCTGGCGCTCGTAATCCCTCCGAGCGCCAGTTCTCTTTTGAGAAGACACCGCCCTTTTCAAGGAAGGCTTTCCGAGGGGAGCATCCCTCAAGGGGCGCCAACGCCTGGATCGCGCACGGTGGCCCGAACGGCGCCACCGCTCCGTGGTGGGCGGGTAACTTCACGGCCTGAGAAGCATTTCCTTGCCCAGAGGGCAAACCAAACCCGGTCTCCCGGCGTTCGTTAACCATGGACAGCACGTGGGACAAAACGCTCACTAATGCCGCCATCATCGTCGCGATCGCGGGCCCGATTTGCGTCCTCCTGTTACTTTGGATGGCAGATTAGCCGCGCTCGGCTATGGCGCGATAAGTGAAAGGAAATGGGCTCTTGAAGAGCAAATTACTGGCGCCGTCTTGCTTGACGGGTCCTAGCTCTCTTTTGCCCCTAGCGGTGGCCCGTCATGGCATTGATCATCGCAAACAGGATTCCGGCGGCGATGGCCACGAGCGCGACCAAGAGCGCGATGCAACTCTTTACGAGCAATAACGCTCCGGCGCCGAGGATATTGCCGATGCTTCGCCGAGGGACACTGGTGGCGATGGTGATCTGCCTTACAACGGAAAACGGGACTTGGACGATCAATTCGCCTGTTCTGAATGCGGCTGTGGCGATAGCTGCGACGGCGATCTCGTCTGAGACGTAGAACCAGCCACCAGATTGGCGATACTTCGCCAGGATGGCAAAGGCGGCGCTAACAACCTCTCGAACGTCATCCTTGACGTCGGCAACATACGCCATCTCAAGATCTTCATTTACGCTCGTCTGAAGGTAGGCGAGCCGCGCCATCGGATCGCGCGAGCACTCGATCTTCACGCGCATACAATCCCTGATGACGTAAACAAATTCTCGGTCGCCCGCATATGTGGGCACTGGTGCCGGTCGCCGGGAAGGGCGGGTTTGTTCCGTCAGCACGTCAAATGGCAAGCTATTTCCACCGCGAAATCCAAATGGAAGCTCACGGCTCATCCAAAGACGCATGTGCAAGGGTTCACCCAGAACTGGTACACGGTGATTACTCTGGTTCGCGAAAAGTAAAAAGAATTCAAAGGGTCTATCGCACTAGTCCGATATGGTGAGCGACTGGGAGGTGGACGGCCAGATCGGCGCCGAGCTTGCATGCGCGAACTTGTGAGATCAGGGCCTCCTTGTCAGGAAGAAGCATTGCACCTCGATCCTACGGACAGCCAAGACGTAATGGGCCGTGCGACGGTGAGAGACAACATGTCTCTCCGACCGCTTCATCCTTGAATTCTGGGCCGGGTCGCAGGCTCCTGCGAAGTGAGCCGACTAGTAACGCTCGCGCTTGCATCACCTCAGAGTCCCTTCTGCGGTAAGTTTAATCGTTCGACAATTCCGCCTTGCTATTGGAATACGGATAGTCAATGAGGGTCCTGCGAGGAGAACATGCCTGAGAATCAGCAAGCACCAACCGCAGAAAAGCGGACAGTTGCCCGCAAACGCGAGTATCTGACCGAGGCCGAATGCGAGAGGCTCCTCGAGGCCGCCAAGGGCAATCGCTACGGGCACCGAGATTATACGATGCTGCTTGCGGTCTGGCGACATGGTCTGCGGGCGTCCGAGGGCTGCGACCTGGAATGGAGCGATATCGACTTCGGAAGGGCAGAGATGCACATCCGGCGCGCGAAGCTCGGCAAGTCTGCGGTTCATCCAATCCGTGGTGACGAACTACGAGCTCTGCGCCGATTGCAGCGTGAACAGGAGCCAAAGAGCACCTTTGTTTTCACCACCGAACGGGGCGGCCCCATGACACCGATGCGCTCAACCGCATGGTGAAACGGCTAGGCGGATCGAAACTCTTCGACTTCTCGGTTCATGCGCACATGCTCCGGCACGCCTGTGGCTACAAGTTGCCGACGACGGCCACGACACTCGACTGATCGAGGACTACGTCGGGCACAAATCAATCATGAGCACGATGCGCTACCCGAACTCAGCGCCACCAAGTTCAAAAACGTATGGCGATAAAATGTCACGTGACGTGGCCACCTCATCCGGCTTCTCGGCTTCCGGCTACGCCTATCGCCTGAACGCCACGAGTGCCTCAGTGAAGAAGGCACCGAGGGGGAGACTTGGGGCTGACAAAACATCGGTTAATTGCCGGGCCAATTTTCGCGTTTCCTCTGCCGCTATTCAAAGTGTATCGGCTACAGCTTGGGCGCGCTCCGCAGTGACGTCGAGCGCGA
>CAWCDW010000007.1:137500-412676 GCA_963794475.1 uncultured Alphaproteobacteria bacterium | reverse complement strand
GCCGGGTCACCGCGCTCGATCATGCGGACTTCGATCTCTATCCCGGCGAGATCCTCGTGCGATCGGCGACAACGGCGCGGGCAAATCGTCGTTGATCAAGGCTCTGCGGGGCGGTCATCCCGACTCGGCGAAATCAGGCTCGCGGGCCGAGAGTGCATTTTCGCTCCCCGATCGACGCGCGCGAAGCAGGAATGAGACCGTCTACCAGAACCTCGCGCTCTGTCGCCCGCCCTGTCGATCGCGGACAACATGTTCCTCGGGCGCGAAATTAGTCGAAAACTGTCGGCAGAATGCTTTCGGTCTGGATCGCGGCGCTATGCAAAAGTTCGCGCCGCGATAAGCTCAACGACTTGGACCGATGACGATCCAGAACATCAATCAGCCGGTCGAGACGTTGTCGGGCGGCCACGCCAAGGCGTGGCGGTTGCGCGAGCGGCGGCGTTTGCCAAGCGGGTCGTCATCATGGATGAGCCGACGGCGGCGTGGGCGTCAAGGAATTGCGGCGTGTGCTGGAGCTGATCCTCGACGTGAAGAAGCGTGGGCTGCCGATCATTCTGATTTCGCATAACATGCCTCATGTCTTCGAGGTCGCCGACCGCATCCATATTCACCGGCTCGGCCGTCGCCTGACGTCATCGATCCGAAGAAGCAGTCATGTCGGACGCGGTCGCGATGATGACCGGTGCGTCGGTGCCGCCCATCGAACAAGTGGCGTGAGGGCAGAGCGTCGGTCACGGGCTCACCATTTCCGTCACGCCCAGGCCTTGCCTTGCCTTACGCAACATCACATCAGGGCCGGCGCCGCAAGTGACCCCGCCCAATGCCGCGCCGCTCGCATGCTCGCCGGCCTTCGCAGGGGTCGCCGCGTTCCGGCTACGCTGATAACAGACTATGAGACGGGCGTCGGGATGCCGGAGCCGAGCGACCTTGACGCGATCCAGAGCGCGCTTGAATGGGCCGCGGTCGAGTTCACCAATGGCGGGCAGCCGGGGGTGCGGATGAGGAAGTCAAGATGACCAGTGAGAGCAAGCAAATCGTGCCTAATCAGGCCGCGAAACGTGCTGCCCTCCTGTTCGAGCGCCAGCAGCAAAGCGAGCGACGCGTCACCGACGAGGAGCGCCGTCATAGCAATATGCTCGCCAAGACGACCCGACTTCGCGAGCAACGCTTGGCGCGAGACGCGGCCGAGGCGGAGACCGCGAAGAAGAAGAATGCGAAGCCGAAACGGCCGGCGTGATGGGGGTCGCCCAACTCTGACGCACGCATTGTAAGGAAAACGGCATGGCAACCCGCCAAGAAAGACTTGCCGAATTCACGTCGAGCGGCGAGCCGCCGGCGGAAATTTGCGAGATCCTGTGTGAAGATCACAACGGAACGTACATGCCTCCATTCCTGGGCCGCTTTTCACATGGCCTTTGGCACAACACCAAGACCGGTGAGCGTGTGGAGGTTTCTGTCGTTGGCTGGCGCCCGCCGCGGCGGACACTGGGCAAGAAACGCATTCGAGGGCGGACGGGCCGCCCGCGGTTAGGTTGAGGAATGGCGGGGAGTAAGAATGCCGACTGATCTGCCGCAGAGGTATCTTCCGGCCGGCGGCGCTCGCTGGAAGCTGCTTGCCCTCGTGATCGCCGGGACTCTTGCTTTCTGCGCGATTGTTACATTCGTGGTGCTCCTCGCGCAGAGCGCCTCTCCCGAACGAGGGGAACAGCGATCGCAGCCCCATTCCGAGCTCCGAGCTGGGCGTGAGGGCTGATCGCATGACTTAACTTGGTTCGAATGAAGAATTTTTCGATGCCGTGAAGCATCTGATTTATCGTTGGTGCGATGAGCGACGGTTGCGTCCCCTCGCGCTGTTGCTCCCCAAATACGTAGCCTTCAAGGGCATGACAGATGGATGGGTTGAATTGCACGAGGCTCTTAGGAGCCTACGATCTCTTGGCTCGGAAAGTTACACACCGCTCGATTGGGATACCGTGGATACCGTGAACGATCTCATTTGCGCGGCCGATCAGGCGATCCATCCAAACAAAGACTGACCCCTTCGCCTTGCACGTGAGCCTCGAGGCGATGAGATGGATCAACGCCCGGCTGGCGCTGTCACGCCCATCATGAAATGCGAACCGGGTCTTCGCACCTATCGTCGAACCCGGTCTCGGACTCGAAGAAGTCACCCAAGTCGGAGATTCAAAAATGCGCGACAGAGACCGGGCGCCGAAATGCGCCGAAAACGGCCGTTTGCTGCAGTTCTCCGACGCGCGACAGACACGAGGCTCTCTCCTAACCCCCGGTGCTCGCCCCACGATTCCTGGTTGAAATAAACCATTGATATAGAATAGCGAAATGGCTGGCTGGGGCGCTAGGATTCGAACCTAGGAATGGCGGTACCAAAAACCGCTGCCTTACCACTTGGCGACGCCCCAAGGACCGGGGGAGTGTCTAGCCGTCACCTCCCGAATTGGCAATGCGTGTCGAGAAGGGCAAAACGAGCCGAACGCCAACGGGGGACCACCTTCCCATATCGCATACGGTCCTTTCCCGGCTTGCCGCTTGCGGCGCTTTGCGGCAAGGACCTCGCGCATGGCGTTCCCGATCATCCTCGCGCTCGCGCTCGCATCGGCATTTTCCGCAGGCTTCGTCGTCGCCATGATGCCGATCTTGCGCCGCTACGCCTTGGCGCGGCCCAATGCGCGCTCGAGCCACGCGGAGCCCACGCCCCAGGGCGCGGGTCTCGCCGTGGTGCTCGCCACGGTGCTGGCGACGGCAATAGGCCTCGTTTTCGCAAGCGCCGGGAGTGCTGCCACGCGCGAGGTTGCGATCGTGCTCGCGGCTTCGCTCCTTCTCGCCGCAACCGGAGCGGTCGATGATCTGCGGCCTCTCGGGCCGTTCGCCAAGCTCGTGCCGCAGGTGCTCGCGGTTGGCCTCGTCGTCGTCTTCGCGGCTCCCGCCGACGCGCGGCTTTTTCCCGTGCTGCCGCTCGCCCTGGAGCGCGGGCTCGCCGTTCTGGCGGGGGTCTGGTTCGTCAATCTCGTGAACTTCATGGATGGCATCGATTGGATCACCGTCGCGGGTTGCGGCGTCCCTCTTGCCGCCTTGGCGATCTTCGGTGGCGTGATGGCGTCACAAGGCATGGCGCCCCCACTCTTGGCGGGCGCGCTCTGCGGCGCGCTCATCGGCTTTTCGCCCTTCAACAAGCCGGTCGCGCGTGTCTTCCTCGGCGATGTCGGCAGCCTGCCGATCGGGTTGATCCTCGGCTACGGCCTTTATCGCTTGGCCCTTGCGGGTCACCTCGCGGCGGCGCTGATCTTGCCGCTCTATTACCTGTGGGATTCGGGGGCGACCCTCGTTCGGCGCCTGTCGCGTGGCGAGCCTTTCTGGGAAGCCCATCGTAGCCATGTCTACCAGCGCGCGACGGATGCGGGATGGAGCGTCGCCGCGGTGGTGGGGCAGATCTTCGTCCTGGATCTCGTGCTCGGCGGGCTTGCATTCATCAGCGCCTGGCAGGATTCCGTAGCCGTCTCCGCGGGGACGCTGGTTGTGGCCATGGTGGTCGTGGCGGTGAGCGCCGCGAGACTCATCTCCGGGCCGTCTGCGGTGCGAGAGACATCCGTTTGAAGCGCGTCCTCGTCACCGGTGGCTCCGGCTTCATCGGACGCGCGCTCGCCTCGTATCTCGCCGAGCGCGGCTTTGCGGTTCGGGCCGCGAGCCGAGGGCCTTCTCCCGCAGGCGAGGGCATCGAGGCGGTTTCGTCCCCCGATCTTGCGGGAAGGCCAAATTGGGCTCCCCTTCTCGAGGGTATCGACGTGATCGTCCACACGGCCGCGATCGCGCATGCCAGGGGTGTCGACGAGGCCACGCAGGACGCCGTCAACCATCGCGCCGTCGCGGCGCTCGCCGAGGCCGCGCGGGGGAGGGTAGAGCGGCTCATCTTCCTCTCCTCCATCCGCGCGCAGAGCGCCTCGTGTGCCGCCGGCACATTGACGGAGGCGCATGAGCCGCGTCCGGCTGACGCCTATGGCCGCGCCAAGCTCGCCGCCGAAAGGGCGCTCGCCCGGATCGGTGCCCCTTTCGTCATCTTGCGGCCCGTGCTCGTCGCCGGCTCCGCGCCGAGCGGAAATCTCGACGCGTTGCTGCGCCTTGCGCGGGTAAGGCTGCCGCTGCCGATGGGCGCGTTCACGGCCAAACGTTCGCTCGTCGATCGCGACGATCTATGCGCCGCTGTCGCCCACGTCCTCGTCGAGCGAGCGCATCTTGGCGAGACTTTTATCGTCGCTCATCCCGAGCCGATCGAGATCGCCGCCATGCTCGCGGCCCTCAGACAGGGGCTCGAGCGCGACGCGGGCTTGTTCGCCGTTCCCACTTTCCTCACGCATATGGCGCTCGCGTTTCCCTTCATGGGTGAGATGAGGGCGAAGCTCCTCGGCGACCTCGTCGCTTCACCGGAAAAGTTGATGAAGACGGGCTGGGAACCGAAAGTGGCGCCGCGCGTCGCGCTGGCGCGCATGGGGGCGGCGGCGCTCGCTCGCGGCGACGCCGATCAATGATCCGGCAAGCTGATCTTGAAACGCGCGCCATAGACGCTGTCGACGAGGCTGATGTCGCCGTCATGGGCGCGCAAGATATCCGCCGCGATCGCCAGGCCGAGCCCGCTGCCACGCCGGCTGGATGAGATCGAGAAAGGCTCGAAGAGCCTCTGGCGTGCCGCCGCCGAGACACCCGGCCCATTGTCCTGAATCCAGATGACGGCCATGTCCGCGTCGCGCTTCGCCGAAACCGTGATGCGCGCCTCGCCTTTCGCTTCTTGTCCCTGCGCGGGCGCAATCGCCTGCAAGGAATTGCGCATGAGGTTGAGAAAGACGCGCGCGATCTGGTCGCGATCGGCCTTGAGCTCGAGCTCTGCCGGCACCTCGTTGATGAGGGTCGAAGGCATCCGGGTCACCGGCAGCGCAAGCTCCCAGCATTCGGCGACGAGCGGCGCGACATGGAAACAGGAGGGCTTCAGCGCCGCCCGCTGGTCCGCGCCATAAGCGAGCGTGCCTTCGCATAGATCGATGGCGCGGCGCAGCGAATCGACAAGGCGCGGCGCCAGACGCTGCACGCTCGGATTTTTCAGCTCGGCGATGCGCTCGGAAAAGAGCTGCGCGCCGGAGAGCACATTGCGCAAGTCGTGACTGATTTTGGCGATCATCAGGCCGAGCGAGGCCAGCTTCTTGCTGCGGCGCAGCTCCTGGGCGAGCTTGACCTCGAGCCTCGCGAGCGAGCGCTCGGCAAAGCCGATCTCGTCGTCGCGGGGGCTCGTCGCGATGACGCGCGCGTCATTCTCGGGGTCGCGCTCGAATCCAGCCATGTTTTCGGAGAGCCGCTTGATCGGCCGCACGATCATGTAGATGAGCGAGAGATAGACGAGGCCGGCGGTAATCAGCGATATCAGGAGAGACAACAAGAGAATATTGCGCGCGAAACCCCACATCGCGGCCCGCAGCAAATCTTCCTCGAGCGTCATGTTGATCTCGACGCCCATGCCGAGCGCGGTCACGCGCAAAATTCGCCCCGCGGGTGCGGCAAGCGTTCCCAAGGCCTCGGCAATCTGGGAAAGGGGGTTCGTCTCGCGCAGATCAGTGGTGAGATCGACTTGCGGCGGGTTGTCGACGCTCGCGACGAGCATGCGGGAGTCGGCGCGCTTCGCCCAGATTGTGAGGGCGCCAACCTGCCTCAAGAGATCTTTGCCGATCTCCGGCGGTACCATCCCGGAAGGCGCTGCGTCGAACACGAGCGCGGCGGTCGCGGCCGCGGAAATCTTGTTCGTCAGCCAGGTGCGCCTGAAGTTCGCCACCGAGGGAATGAAGATCAGCACCTCGGCGAGCATGACGAAGGCGATGGTGAGGATGAGAAGCTTGCCCGAAAGCCCGGGCCGCGCGCGAACGAGCGCGGCGATTTCCGTAACCGCGGAAGTCGTGTTGCGCTGGGTGATGTCATCCATGCATGGCTATCCGAATCTACGCAGCACTCCCAGGAGGCGACGCATGAGGGGGCGTCGCGCCAAAGGCGTATAGAACTCAAGCGCGGCGCGCCGCGAGGCTTCGCTCAGCGTCGGATAGGGCGTGACCAAGCTTGCGATCTTCGAAAGCTTCATCTTTTCCTTGAGGGCCAGCGTCCAGAGCGGGATCATCTCGCCCGCGGCCTTGCCGCAGATCGCCGCGCCGAGAAGACGTCCGTTCGGCAAGGCGATAAGCTTGACGAGACCCTCCCGCTCGCCCTCGGCGCGCGCCCGGTCGGTCTCGCCAAGCGGGAAACGGCAAATGCGGATCGCGCCATGTTTGGCGCGGGCCTCCTCTTCCGAGAGGCCGACCGAGGCGACCTCGGGATCCGTGAACGTCACACGCGGCACGAGCAAAGGGTCGAACCGGGAGGGAAGGCGAAAGAAGGCGCTGCGGATCACGAGGTTTGCCTGGAGCGATGCCGCATGGGTGAAGCGCCAACCGCCGAGCGCACCGCCAACACAATCGCCGATGGCAAAAACGCGAGGATTGCTTGTCCGCATACCATGGTCGACAATTATACCACTTGTGTCGAATTTGATCCAGCCTTCCTCGAGTCCGAGCCCCTGCGTCCGTGGCATTCGCCCAGCCGCGATCAAAAGATGCGTGCCGGTCGCTTGCCGCGGGGCCGAGGCTTGATCCGAGTAGTGCAGGCGCACGCCATCGGCCGGAGCAGCCACCGCGGCGAGCCTGATGCCCTCGTGCAAACGCACCCCGTCACGCTCGAGCGCGCCGCGGACGATACCGGCGACTTCCGCGTCCTCATGGGGCAGCAATCTTGTCGAATCGAAGAGTGTCACCTCGCTTCCGAGCCGGCGGAAGGCCTGGCCAAGTTCCGATCCCACCGAGCCCGCGCCGATCACGAGAAGATGGCGGGGCCTTTCGGGAAGCGCGAACACCGTCTCATTCGTGAGGTAGGAAACGGCATCGAGCCCCGCGATCTCCGGTATGGCGGGTTGGGACCCCGAGGCGATGACGAAACGGCGCGCCTTGACGAACGCTTCGCCCGCCTTGACGGTCGCCCGATCGATGAAGGCTGCTTGCGCCTTGATCACCTCCACACCGAGCGCCTTGTAGCGCGCCGCCGAATCCGTTGGCGCAATCTCGGCGATGACGCTTTTCACGTGCGCCATCACCCGCTGATGCTCGAGAACCGGAGAAACGAGGTTTTTCGCGACCCTTGGCGCCAGGGCGGGCCATTTGGGCACCCGCGCCGCCGCGATCAGCGCCTTCGAGGGCACGCAGCCCGTGTGCAGGCATTCCCCGCCCATCTCGCCCTTCTCGATGAGCACGGTCCGCACGCCGAAGGCGGCGGCGGCGGCGGCGACTGCAAGTCCCGCGGCGCCCGCCCCGATGATGCATAAGTCTGCCCGCAGCGGCTCGTTCATGAAGGCCCACCGCCGCTCGTCGCTCGGATCCAGCCTCGACGCTCGCAAAATCGGGCGAGGCGAGGGATACGCTTCATCAAGACGGGGATGAGGGCAAGCGTCCCGAGGAAAAGGAGCGCGAGAAGAAGTGTGGGGTCGACAAGGTCGACAGGCCCGACGTGCAGGCTGCACATGCTCGAGCCTTGCGCTACGCAGTCGCGATAAGCGCCAGCTCGCCGCTCCAAGATGCCGCCGAGCGCTTCGCCAGCCGTCGCGAAGGCGAAACCGCCCGGCATGACGCCGAAGAAAGTCGTCCACAGAAAGGTCGTGAGCCGGACCCGTGCGACGGCGGCGGCGAGATTGACGAGCCAAAAGGGGAAAATCGGCGTCAGGCGCAGGAACATGAGATAGGAGGCAGCGTCCTGCTCGAGTGCCCCGATCATGCGCGAAAAGTCGAAGCTTCCGAGCGTCCGAGACCAGTTGCCGCTGAGCGTGCGCGCCGCCGTAAAGGCGCACAGCCCGCCAAGCGTCGCGCTCACGGCCGCGGCGGTGGCGCCGAGGAAGGCGCCGAAGAAGGAGCCTCCGATCAAAGTCAACAGGATGGCGCTTGGAAAGGACGCCGCGGCGCAAGCGATGTAGACCGTGATATAGATGAGGAGCGCCAAAACCCGGTTCGCCTCCACGAGGCGCGCGAACTTCGCCAGATGATCCTTGAGGAAGATCAGAATCGCGGATTCGAAGAAGGGCGCCGTCACCAGGATGCAAAAGCCGAGGCCCAGCAGCAAGAGGGCAAGCCATCGCCAACGAGATTTCATGTCCACTCGCGCCGCTTTCGAGGGACGAAGTCAAGCCACAAGCTGCCCCCGCGCGTCAACAACGCCGATGCTTGAAGGAGAACACGATTATGTTTGTTGGGCAACGGCCGTGCCGCATCGGAATACTTGCCATTTTTGCGGATCATGCGCCAGTGGGCGCCGCGAGGACGCTGAGCGCCCGCAAGATCGCGCCTGGCAGGCGCACCGGCCGTCCGCCTGAAACAGAGGCCACCGTGATTTCGGCCTGCGCGAGAATTTCCGCGCCGCGGAGCGCACGCTGGGCAAGTAGGAGGCTCGCGCCGCGCGCTTCGACGAGGTGCGTCTCGATCGTGACGACGTCATCCATAAGCGCGGGCCGCAGATAGGCGATCGCGAGGCGTGTGACGACGAAGTTTAGCGACGGATTCGCCTCGAAGGCGGCGCGCTGATCGAAGCCCGTGCCGCGCAGCCAATCGGTCCGCCCCCTCTCGAAGAAGCGCAGATAGCTCGCATGATAGACGGCGCCGGAAAAATCGGTGTCCTCATAATAAATGCGCAGCGCGTACTCGTGCAGGAAGCTCGGCCGCTCAGCCATCGTTGTCGCCACTCCCGAATAAGCCGAATTGGGCGACCTCCCGTCCGGACGGTTCCTCGAGCCCGAGATGGCGAAAAGCGTGCGGCGTCAACAGGCGTCCGCGCGGCGTGCGTTGGAGAAAGCCTTGCTGGATCAGATAGGGCTCGATGATGTCCTCGATGGCGTCGCGCGGCTCGGACAACGCGGCCGCGATGGTCTCGACGCCGACCGGCCCGCCGCCGAAGCCCTCAGCGATCACGGTGAGGTAGCGCCGGTCCATCTGGTCGAGGCCGCGCGCATCGACCTCGAGAAGCGAAAGGGCGCTCGCGGCAAGTTCGCGCGTGACGCTGTCGGCGTTGTCGACCACGGCGAAATCGCGCACGCGCCGCAAAAGCCGGCCCGCAACGCGGGGCGTGCCGCGGGCGCGCTTGGCGATTTCGTTCGCTCCGTCCTCGGACATGGAGAAACCCATGACGCGCGCGCCGCGCTTCACGATGAACTCGAGCTCGTCGACGGTGTAGAAGTTGAGGCGAATGGGGATGCCGAAACGGTCGCGAAGCGGCGTCGTGAGAAGGCCCGCCCGCGTCGTCGCGCCGATCAGCGTGAACTTCGAGAGATCGATCTTGACCGAGCGCGCCGCCGGCCCCTCGCCGATCACGAGGTCGAGCTGAAAATCCTCCATCGCGGGGTAGAGAATCTCCTCGACCGCGGGATTGAGTTGGTGGATCTCGTCGATGAACAGGACATCGCGCTCTTCGAGATTGGTAAGGATCGCCGCCAGGTCGCCCGCCTTCGCGATCACGGGGCCGGAGGTCGAACGGAAGCCGACCCCCATCTCGCGCGATACGATCTGGGCAAGCGTCGTCTTGCCGAGGCCCGGCGGCCCGACGAACAGGACGTGATCCAGCGCCTCGCCGCGCGTCCGCGCGCTGTCGATGAACACTTTGAGATTGGCGCGCGCTTGTTCCTGGCCGACGAAATCGGAAAGGCTCTGGGGCCTTATCGAGGCTTCGAGCCTGTCGTCCTCGCGACGTTCGGGCGTGATCAGGCGGGTGGGTGGGATCATGGCGATTTCGATCATGGGCGCTCCCATGACAATACGCCATCGCGGTCGTATCGCCAGAGCGGCGCCGCCAATATGACCGATCCGCATGAGCGATCTCGATTAGAGGGGGAAGCCCAGGGGCATTACGCCGATCGAGCGTTCGGTATTCGGCGATTGTACGGCGCGCGCCATGGCTTCGTCATCGAACCCCCCAATGAATACCGTGGCAAGCTGGAGCGCTGCAGCCGCCAAGGCAGCATTTTGTGCCGCGTGACCCGCCTCTAACCATACGTATCTTTCGGCACGCCCGACCGGCGGTTGATCGGCATAGGGAGCCGTCGTTCGTTCAAAAACGGCGGAGATGTGCAGCACGGCCGCGGCGTTCGCGACCCAAGGCGCTTCGAATGTCGCCGCCGCGATCTTCGGGAGAGGGTCGCCATTTGTTTCCACGGCATCGAGCCCGTGCCGGTCCACGGAGTATCGATAGAGGCCGGGCTGCAACGCTTCAACGCGTCGAACCGCAAGGGTCAGCTCCAATGGATATCGCGCGCCGGCGGAGGGCACCACTCGCTTGGCTTCGCCATGTCGATACCCCTGAGCGGCAAAAAGCAGGACGCTCACGCGATCCAGCGCAAGCTCCCGGTCCTTGAAATTGCGGGTCGATCGACGCGCGTCCAAGCGTATGGCGGGGATCAGCCTATCGGGCTTAGGCAAGGGGATCATAAGGGCATCTCCAGGTACTGTCGCCGTGCCCCTCGCGGTGCCGGTCGCGCGCCATGACGCCGATCGCTCAAATCGTGAGCCGATCGGGTGCGACTGCAGGGGAATGCGGAGTGCAATTAGCTCTGCACAAAATTCATGATTTCACAACGGCGCCGAATGCGAGCTTACCAATCCGGCTTCCTTCGGAGGCGCCCGCGATGCAAGAAGCCCAAGCTCGGCATCGCATTTGAATTGTTTCAGCGCTCGATGCATGACAGACGCCCGACAAGCTGGCATTTTGGCGAAGCGGCGGCGCTTCGCCCCGCGCAAGAGTGATTTGATGGATCCCCGACCGTCCGTAACCGCCGCCGCCAGCCTGCTGCTCATCCTCGCCTTCTCTTTCGTCCTGACGGCCGCCGTGGCCGCGCTCGGCGACGGGCGGGACGCGGTACTTTTTCTCGCCTGCGCCGCGGCGGCCGCTTTCCTTGGGATCGGGCTCAGGCTCGTCGCCCGGTCGAATCGGGAGGACGCTTCGCTCAGCGCGCGCGAATTGCCGCTGTTTGCGACCGGAAGCGCCTTGCTCCTCGTGGTCTTCGCGGCCATCCCCTTCGCTCTCGGCTCGAGCAAGATGCCGCTCGCTGCCGCGGTCTTCGAGGCCTCCTCGGGACTCATGACGAATGGGGCGAGCGCCTTTCCTTCGCTCGACACGGCCGGAACCGGGCTCTTGTTCTTTCGAGCGCTTCTCCAGTTCATGGGAGGTGGGCTCTTCCTCGCCCTCATGATCTGCCTTCTGCCTCATGGGCAAGGCCAGAACGATGGCTTCTGGATGCCAGACGGGCCGAATTGGGAAGCCTCGCGGCTTTACCGCGTCGCGCCGCGCGTGCTTGGCGTCTATGCCGCGCTCACGCTACTGTGCGCCATTGCTTATTTCGCCGGCGGGATGTCGAGCTTCGATGCCGTGGCGCATGCCTTCTCGACCCTCTCGACGGGTGGCTTCTCGACGCATGCGGCCTCCTTCAATTTCTTCAGAAGAACCGATCTGCAATGGATCGCCATCATCTTCATGCTGCTCGCGGCCTTGCCGCTCGGCACGGTCGCCATGCTGCTCAAGGGCGAGCTGCAGCCGCTTTTGAAGCATCGGGAGGTGCAGCTCTTCCTCGGCGTCACCGCGGTCATCGTGGCGCTCGCCTGGACCCACCTTGCGCTTGCCGGCCTCGAGAGCGGTTGGGTCGGCTTGCGCCATGCCATATTCGACGTGGTGAGCCGCATCACCACGACCGGTTTCGAGGCCGGGGAGCCTGGGCGGCGCGGCGATTTCCACGTGCTCTTGTTGATCGTTGCCGCCCTCATCGGCGGCTGCGCCGGCTCGGCGGCGGGCGGCTTGCGCCCGATCCGGCTCGCCGTGCTGATTCAAGGCATGCGCCGTTCCTTCATCCGTTTCGTGCATCCCCACGCGGTAGTGCCGTTCACCCATGGCGGGAGGCGCCTTCGCGAGGAGGCGGTGACCACGGTATTCGCCTTCGCAGTCATTTATTTCGCCGCCTTCGTTGTGCTGAGCCTCGCGCTGGCGCTCGCCGGGCTCGGCGCGGGGGGCGCGCTGACCGCGGCCGTCATGGCTTTGACCAAGGCGGGCCCGGCCTTCGGTCCGGGGCTCACGGCCGCCGATTACATCAAGCTGCCGTCGGCCGCGCATTGGATCTTGGCGGCCGGCATGATCGTGGGGAGGCTCGAGGTGATCATGGCGGTCGTGCTCTTCCTGCCCGGCTATTGGCGGCGTTGAAGACGTTCGAGAAGGAGAGACGATGACAAGCGACAGGAGCGTGGGCCGCGACGAGGTGATCGCGATATTGGAGCGCCTCGTCTCTTTCGACACCGAAAGCTCCCGCTCCAACCTCGACCTCATCGACTATGTCGAAGGCTATCTGCGCGAACGTGGAGTCGCGAGCGTAAGAATACCGAATGCGGCGGGTGACAAGGCGACCGTGTTTGCCACCATCGGTCCCACCGACCGCGGCGGCATTTGCCTTTCGGGCCACACGGACGTGGTGCCGGTCGCCGGCCAGAGCTGGACGAGCGACCCGTTCGCGCTTCGCCTTGCAGACGGCAAGGCCTATGGCCGAGGCGCCGTCGACATGAAGGGGTTTTGCGCGCTCGCGCTCGCCCATATTCCGCTTTTTCAGAAGAGCGCGCTGAAGACGCCGATCCACCTCATCTTTTCCTACGACGAGGAGACGACCTGCCTCGGCGTCGAGGAGCCGATCGCGCGCCTGGGCGCTGACCTTCCTCGCCCGCGTGCCGTGATCGTCGGCGAGCCGACCTCGATGCAGCCGGCCGACGCCCACAAGAGCGTCGTCACCTTCAACACTTATGTGCACGGTTTCGAGGCGCATTCCTCGAAACCCGAACTCGGCGCGAGCGCCATCAAGGGCGCCGTGATGCTGATGTCCGAGCTCGATCGCATCGGCGAGGAGATGATCGCGCGCGGCGAGCCGACCGGGCGTTTCGATCCGCCGTATACCAGCATCCATATCGGGGAGGTGCATGGCGGCACGGCGCGCAACATCATGGCGAAGCTCTGCAGCTTTTACTGGGAATTCCGCGGGGTGCCGGGCCTCGATCCCGCCGAGATTCCGGCGCGCCTCGAGCGCTATGCGCAAGAGGTCGTGCTGCCCCGGCTTACCGCTCACGGCAAGCCCGCGCGCGTCGAAACGATCAATGAGGTGTCGGTGCCGGGACTTTCACCCGATCCCGGCTCGGTCGCCGAGACCTTGGCGCTCAAGCTCACCGGGCGTAACCGCCCGGTCACCGTCGCCTACGGCAGTGAGGCCGGCCATTTCCAGGGAGCGCGTCTCCCGACCATCCTTTGCGGCCCTGGCTCGATCGATCAGGCGCACCAGCCCGATGAATTCATCACGCTCGAGCAAATCGATGCTGGTGCTGCCTTCATGCGCGACCTCGCGCAATGGTGCGCGACGAACGGCTGAGGGGAGACCTCGAGGACGGATCGATCTTTCCCTGCAGGGACAGGTGAGCCAGCGAAGTAAAACGACCTGGCGAGATTCCAGATCGCGGCATCACCCCTTCGCGTCGGCCTTTGGCTCCGCCACCTCCTCCGGCGCGACGCGGTAGCGGGCCGAGCAGAATTCGCACGTCACGGTGATCATGCCATCATCGGCGATCATCCCGCGCCGGTCCGCATCGCTGAAGCTGCGCAACATGGAAAGGATACGCTGGCGGGAGCATTGGCAAGCTTCCTTGAGCATCGTCGGCTCGAAGGCGCGCACGCCGCGCTCGTGGAAGAGGCGCACGAGAAGCCGCTCGGCCGAGAGCATCGGGTCGATCAGCTCGTGATCCTCGATCGTGTCGGTGAGCATGCGCGCCTCGGTCCAGGCGTCATCCTCCTTCACGGGAGGCGCCTCCGCGTAGGAGGGCGGCGCATCGCCGCCGGGAAGGTCGCGCGGCTTTCGCCGCTCGCTTGCCTTCGGCAGGAATTGCACCAGGAGCCCGCCGGCCGCCCATGACGGGCCGGCGCCATGGCCGCCGGCGCTTCCATTCGCACCCGGCACGTAAAGCTCGCCGGCCGCAAGCCGCACGCGCGTCGGAATTTGCTCGGATTGCGTGAAATAGTGATGGGCAGCTTCCTCGAGGCCTTGGCCTTCGAGCGCGACGAGGCCCTGGTATCGGGCGCGATCGCCTGCGGCGGGATCGATCGTAAGCGCGAGATGTCCATGGCCGATGAGGCCTCCGCCGCTTTGCTTCTCCTTGGGTAGAGCCGCGATCTTCTTCTCGTCGAAGCGCGCATAGGCGCGAAAGCTGTCGGGGGAGCGAAAATCAACGACGATCATGCTGACCGGCCCGTCTGTCTTCGTCTGAAGCTGAAATCGCCCTTCGATCTTGAGCGAGGCGCCGAGCAGCACGGTGAGCGCCGCGGCCTCCGCGAGCAGGCGCGACACGGATTCCGGATAGGCGTGGCGGCCGATGACCGCATCGATCGAGGCGCCAAGCTTGACCACACGGCCCCGCGCGTCGAGCGCGTCCACCGAGAAGGGGAGGATGCGGTCGCTCGCGGCTCCATAAGGATCATGCACCCCCTCCCTGCTGGGGGGCACGCTCATCGGCCTGTCGCTCCGAGGCACCAGGCGAGAATGCCTTTTTGCGCGTGGAGCCTGTTCTCGGCCTCGTCGAAGACGACCGATTGCGGGCCATCGATCACCGTGTCGGTGACCTCCTCGCCGCGATGTGCCGGCAAGCAATGCATGAAAATTGCGTCCGTCTTCGCCGCGCGCATCAGCTTGTCGTTCACCTGATAACGCTGCAGCAGGTTTTGGCGCCGCCCCTCATCCTCGTCGCCCATCGAGACCCAGCAATCCGTCACCACGCAATCGGAGCCTTCGACCGCCTCGAAAGGATCGCTGGTGAGGGTGATGCGCGCATTGTTCTGTTGCGCCCAAAGGGCGAGATCCTCCTTGACGCACAATTCCGGCGGCGTTGCGATGCGAAGGTCGAAATCGAAGCGCGAGGCCGCGTGCACCCAGGAGCCGAGGACGTTGTTGGCATCGCCGGACCAGGCGACGGTGCGCCCCGCGATCGGCCCCTTGCGCTCCTCGAAAGTCATCACATCCGCCATCACCTGGCAGGGATGGGACATCTTCGAGAGGCCGTTGATCACCGGAACGGTCGCGTTCGCGGCGAGCTCGCGCATGGCGGCGTGATCCAGCATGCGGATCATGATGGCGTCGACATAGCGTGAGAGAACGCGCGCCGTATCGGCGATGGATTCGCCTCGGCCGAGCTGCATCTCCTTGCCGGTAAGCATAATCGTGTCGCCGCCGAGCTGGCGCATGCCGACGTCGAAGGAGACGCGCGTGCGTGTCGAGGGCTTGTCGAAGACCATGGCAAGCACCTTGCCGGCGAGCGGGCGCTCGCGCGGCGCCTCGCCGCGCTTGTAGCCCGCCTTCATGGCGCGGGCGTTCTCGACGAGACCTCTCAGGTCCCTGGCGGTGAAATCGGAAAGATCGAGGAAGTGACGCGGAAGAGACGGGGATGAAAGAGACATGGCACGGGCCTCACTCCGCCGCCCGGCGAGGCGTAGCCTCCTCGGCGCGGGTCGCGGCCGCGTCGAGCCGGCCCATCACCTCGCCGATCTCGGCGTCCGTGATGGTGAGCGGCGGCAGAAGCCGCACGGTGTTGTCGCCGGCCGGCACGACGAGGAGCTTCTCGGTGCGCGCGGCGTTCGTGAACTCCATGTTCGAGGTCTCGAGGCGAAGCCCGACCAAGAGGCCGTCGCCGCGAATTTCGGCGATAACCCCGGGATGACGGTCCTTGAGCTCGGCAAGCCGCTGCTTCAAGAGCAGGGACTTGCGCTCGACCTCCTCGAGAAAGCCCGGCGCAAGCACCACGTCGAGCACGGCGTTGCCGCAAGCCATGGCGAGCGGATTGCCGCCGAAGGTCGTGCCATGCGTGCCCACGGTCATGCCTCTGGCGGCGTGCTCCGTCGCGAGGCAGGCACCGAGCGGAAAGCCGCCGCCGATGCCCTTGGCGACGGAGAGGATGTCGGGCGTGACGCCGACCTTCTCATGGGCGAAGAAGCGTCCCGAACGGCCAACGCCGGTCTGCACCTCGTCGAAGATCAGCATGAGGCCGTGCTTGTCGGCGAGCGCACGCAAATGGCGCAAGGTTTGCGGCTTGACGACGCGCACGCCCCCTTCGGCCATGATCGGCTCGATCATGAAGGCTGCGCTCTCGGGGCCGATCCATTTTTCGATCGCGACCAAATCGTCGATGCTCACCTGGTCGAAACCGTCGACCTTGGGCCCGAAGCCGTCGATATATTTCTGCTGCCCGCCGGCCGCGATGGTCGCCAGCGTGCGCCCATGGAAGGCACCCTCGAAGGTGAGGATGCGGTAGCGTTCCGGATGACCGCCGTGCGCGTGGAACTTGCGCGCCATCTTGATCGCGCATTCATTGGCTTCCGCGCCCGAATTCACGAAGAACACCTTGTCGGCGAAGCTCGCCGCGACCAGACGCTCGGCGAGGCGCTCTCCGCCCGGAATGCGCATCAGATTCGAGACGTGCCAGACCTTTTGGGCCTGCTCGACGAGCGCGCTTACGAGATGGGGATGGGCGTGGCCGAGCGAGTTCACCGCGATGCCGCCGCCGGCATCGAGATAGGCATTGCCCTTCGTGTCGTAAAGCCACGATCCCTCGCCTCGCTCGAAGGAGAGATCCGCACGCGCGAATGTCGGCAATAATGCTGACGTCGTCACGACTATCCTCCCGTTGCAAGGCGAGCGCTCGGTGATGGTGCGCCCTGGCGCCACAAATGAAATCGCCGCCCCACGGGCGGCACGAACGCATACCATAGCTCGCGGATGGCGCCTGTCAAATAGCCTAATGCACCCTCAGGTCCAGCCATCTGAAGGCAGGGCGCTGTTTGAGCATTCTGAAATAGTGGTTGAAGCTATCGACGTAGATGAGTGCGCGTCTGAACAGGACAAAACAAGGGCCACGCAGGATCGCTCCCGTGTGGCCCTCGAGCCGGCAGCACGCTGCCGGCGGGTTCATCTCCCAATTTAGCGCTACAGGCCTCGGAACGCGATAGTTTCGTCCTGTCTCAAACCTGTTTCAAGCCTCGCGGTGGAGGTCCTGCCCGCGAGGCTTAGAAAGCTCGGACCGAAGGCAACTTGACGCCAGAGGGCGCGATCTTTAGCGCAAATGCCCTTGTTGTAACCTCGGCGGAGGCCCTTTTGCCGCAGACAACCTATGCCCCGCCCGTCATCGAGGGATTGAGCGCGCTCGCGAAGGGGTTCGACGTCGTCCTCTGCGATGTCTGGGGAGTGCTCCACAACGGGCTTGAGTCCTATCCCGAAGCCGCGGAGGCCTTGCGCCGCTTTCGCGGGCGCGGCGGCACTGTGATCCTCATCTCCAACGCGCCGCGCCCCCATGAGGCGGTCGAGAAGCGTTTGGCCCAGCTTGGCGTGACGCGCGAAGCCTTCGACGATTTCGTGACCTCGGGGGATCTCACGCGCGAGGTGGTCGCCTCGCGCCCTGGAGTTCCCTTGCTGCATATGGGGCCTCCACGTGATTTCCGTCTTTTTGACGGCCTCGACGCGCCGCGCGTCGCTGCGAAGGATGCGCAATATTTCCTCTGCACCGGGCCAATGCCGGAAGATGCGCGCTCGGCCGAGCCCTTCCGGGCGCAGTTGAGCGAGCTTGCGAGCCGCGGTCTCGAGTTCGTCTGCGCCAATCCGGATCTCGTCGTCGAAAAGGGCGATGAGCTCCTCCTTTGCGCGGGCTCGCTGGCGGCACTCTATGAGAGCCTCGGCGGCAAGGTGCTCTACGCCGGAAAGCCGCATCGGCCGATCTATGAGCTCGCGCTTTCCAAGGCGCAGCGGCGCCGCGGCGGCTCGATCGATCCCGGCCGTGTTCTCGCGATCGGCGATGCGCCGCGAACCGACATCGCGGGCGCCAGCGGGATCGGGGCCCGCGCGCTGCTCGTCGCCAAGGGGATCCACGCGAAGGAGTTGATGCCGCAAGGCGTCCTCCTTCGTTCCGCTCTCGAGCGCCTGCTCGCCGATGCGCCGGGGCAACCCGATGCGGTCATCGCCGAGCTGCGCTGGTAGCGGCCACGATCCGAACCTCATGCCGATCGCCGTTCTTCATGATCCGCAGAGCCTGCCGAGCGAGCTTTCGCGGCCGGTGGTCGCCATCGGCAATTTCGATGGGCTGCATCGCGGCCATCGCGCGGTGATCGACAAGACGCTTGCGCTCGCGCGCCGTCTCGGCCGGCCGGGCGCGGTCTTGACGTTCGAGCCGCATCCTCGCGATTTCTTCCGCCCGCAGGCGCCGGTGTTTCGCTTGACCCCATTCGCGGAGAAGACGCTCATTGCTGACAAGCTCGGGCTTGATGCCTTGATCGTGCTCAGCTTCAATGCGGAGACGGCGAGGCTGGAAGCGACTTCCTTCATTGAGGAATGGCTCGTCGCTCGCCTCGATATTTCGGCGGTGGTCATCGGCACGGATTTCCGTTTTGGCGCGCGGCGTTCCGGCACCTCGGAGCTTCTCGCGCAAGAGGGCGGGCGTCGCGGCTTTGCGGTCGAGATCCTGCCCGAGGTCGCGACGAGCGAGGCTCTGCGCGTCTCCTCGAGTGCCGTGCGCGCCGCGCTCGAGGCCGGCAATATCGCTCTCGCGAGCGAGCTCTTGGGGCATCGCTGGTTCGTGGTCGGCGAGGTGCGCCACGGCGAGAAGCGTGGGCGATCGCTTGGATTTCCGACCGCGAACTTGCGGCTCGATCCATCCTGCCGGCTGCGCCACGGCATCTACGCGGTTCGTGCGCTCGTCGATGGGCGCGCGCATGAGGGCGTCGCAAGCTTCGGCCGACGGCCCACTTTCGACAATGGCGCCCCGCTTCTCGAGGTCTATCTCTTCGATTTCGACGGCGATCTTTACGGAAAACCCCTTATCGTGGAATTCGTGGACTGGCTTCGCGGCGAGGAAAAATTCGAAAGCGCGGAAGCGCTCATCGCAAAGATGCGCCGCGATGTGCTCGATGCGAAGGGCGCGCTCGCGCGCAGCGCGCCGGGCGCGAAAGCCTCGATCTTCGAAAGGCAAGTCGCGTGACGGGAGGAACGCGGCACGCGCCCTTGCGGCTCGGCTGTGAGCTCGCGCTCGCGACGGTCCTTCTCGACCAGGCCTGCAACTTCTATCTCCTGCGCGTGATCGGCCTCGCCGAGGGCGCGCAAATCCGGATTTTGCCCTTTCTCGACGTTTCCTTCGTCTGGAATCACGGCATTTCCTACGGCTTGTTTCAACAGCACAGCGAAATCGGGCGTTGGCTCCTCGTCGCGCTGGCGCTCGGCGCCATCGTCCTGATCGGCATCTGGCTCACCCGCACGAAATCTTGGCTGATGGGAGCGGCGCTCGGTCTCATTGCCGGCGGGGCGCTCGGAAATGCGCTTGACAGGGTGATTTACGGCGCGGTGATCGATTTCCTGCATTTGCACGGCGGGACTATCCCTTGGCTCGATTTCCCCTTTTCGTTCAATCTCGCGGATACGGCGATTTCGGTCGGCGTCGTGCTCCTCCTTCTCGAATCGATCATCGTGAGGGAGGGGAAGGACGAAAAATCGCCAGAATTGGGGGAATAGGGAAGGGGTACGCGCCTTTTCACCCCTTACGCTTTATCTTTCACCCTTCCGCTGGAGCTAATCGGCAAATCGGGGTAGAAGATCGCGATGCCTTGCTTCCGCCGCAGGTGGTTTGTATCCAAAGCGGCATTGTGCGGATGTTAGAATGATGGGTTTCATGCGAGCAAATGCAATTCATCGGCGGGCCCTGACGCTTGTTCTCGCGATTGCGGGAACCGCGATAGCTTCGGCCAAGCCGGCCTCGGCCCAGATATTCAGCGACACGCCGTTGAAGGGAGCTCTAACGACCCTCGGCATCGTGGCGCCCGAGCGGGATCCGATCGAATACCATGAGCGGGCGCCGCTCGTGGTGCCGAAGTCGTTGGATCTGCCCGCGCCGGCACAGCACGTCGCCGAGCGCAACCCGGAGTGGCCGACAGACCCGGATGTCGCGGCGAAGCTCAAGGAAAAGGCCGAGAGCGCCCAGCCCGTCGTCCGGCGCCAGGGCGGCGACAATGGCGGCGAGGAAACGCGCCTTTCGGTCTGGACCATGCTCGCGGGGAAGTCATCGAGCCCGCCCGTGCAGCCCGCGGGGCCTCCCGGGACCACCTATGACACAAACCGTCAAAACGAGAACGGCTTCATTCCTAACAGCGTCATCCGCGCGCAGGGCCAGCAATTCGCCTCGCAGGACCCCGAGTCGGAAGATCAGATCCGTCCAGGCTATGAGCCCAAACGGCGCTATCTAACCGATCCGCCGGCCGGATACCGCAAACCCTCCGACAAGGCGGCATTCAAGAAGCAGTATGGGCCGCCCGTCAAATATGACAAGGCGGCTGAAGGCGGCGATCCCCTGGCTTTCGTGAAGGAGCAGTCGCAGCGCCAAAAAGGCAGCTATGAGAACGATAAGGATCAGTGACGTTACTGGGTAAATAGCTTAGCGTCGGCCGACGAGGAGGCACTCACGGTCGCGCACGCCATTTCGCATCTTTTTTGCCTTTTCGCGAAAATCGACCTTTACAGGCCTTGCGCTGTCTCCTTGAGGGTGCGCGTGAGGGCGGTGTTTGCATTGGCCGGGTCGGGCGAGGCCTTCTTTCGGTGCGAGGCATGGTCGAGCGGAACGCATGTTTCGCCGGTCGGGACTCACTATATTCAGCATCGAGGATGATTGGGCGCGCGATCTTCATCCCGAGCTTGCAATTTCGGCGGGTCGCGTGTTCTGCGTTCTTTAAGCTTCGGGTCAATGGGTGATGTGATGGGCGAGAAGGTGTCCGCAGGCTTGGTCTTGGCGGGAGCCAAGAGCGATGGCGCGGCCGAGGGGGCGGTCGCGATCAGCGAATTCCGCCTCGCCAATGGGCTCGATGTCGTCGTGATCCCCGATCACCGCACGCCTGTCGTGACCCATATGATCTGGTATCGGGCCGGCGCCGCGGATGAGCCACGCGGGAAAACGGGTATCGCGCATTTCCTCGAGCATCTCATGTTCAAGGGCACGAAAGCCCATCCCGAGGGCGAATTCTCGAGAACCGTGGCGGAGCTCGGCGGAGAGGAGAACGCCTTCACCTCGAATGATTACACCGCCTATTTTCAGCGTGTCGCCAAGCAGCATCTGCGCATCCTGATGGAATTCGAGGCTGATCGGATGCGCGGCCTCATCCTCACGGACGCGGTCGTTGATCCCGAGCGCGAGGTCGTGCTCGAGGAGCGCCGCATGCGCACCGATTCGGTGCCCTCGTCTCAGCTCGGCGAAGCGATGGCCGCCGCCGCTTTCGTGAACCACCCTTATGGAGCGCCGATCATCGGCTGGAAACCGGAGATCGAGAGCCTCAATCGCGCCGATGCGCTCGCCTTTTACCGGCGCTTCTATGCGCCCAACAATGCGATCTTGATCGTCGCCGGTGACGTCGAGGCAGGTGAAGTCAGGGAACTGGCCGAGGCGACTTATGGCCAGGCCTCGCCCACTCCCGATCTTGCCCCGCGCATGCGGGCCAAGGAGCCTGAGCCCGTGGCCGCCCGCAAGGTGGTGCTTTCTGATGAACGGGTGCAGCAGCCGGTGCTGCAGCGCATGTATCTGACGCCTTCCTACGCGACGGCGAAGCCCGGCGAGGCCGAAGCCCTCGACGTTCTGGCCCAGGCGATGGGGGCGCAATCGACAGGAAGGCTCAACCAGCGCCTCGTGCTCGAGCGCAAGCTCGCCGTGTCGGCGAGCGCCTGGTACGCGGGCACCGCGCTCGATGACCACCTCTTCGGGATTTACGCCGTGCCGGCGCAAGGCGTGTCGCTTGAACAGCTCGAGGCCGGGCTCGACGAGACGCTTGCCGAAATGGCCGAAGGCGGTTTTTCCGAAGCCGAGTTTCAGCGCGCCAAGACGCGGCTCGTCGCCGACGCGATCTACCAGCGCGACAGCCAATCGGCGCTGGCACGCAATTTCGGCGCCGCGCTCACGACCGGCCTCACGGTGGCGCAGGTCATCAATTGGCCGGAGCTCATCGAGCGCGTGCCCGGCGATGAGGTGAAAAAGGCGCTTCATTGGCTCGACAAGAAGCGCTCCGTCACCGGCTATTTGATCGGGACCGAGCCATGACGGCCGCGGCGATGGTGGTGACGGCGGCCCCAGTGCGCGCCACCGCGGCACGCAAGGTGATTTCGCCACGCGGCGTCGAGGCCTGGCTCGTCGAGGATCACACCAATCCTTTGGTCGCCGTTCAGTTCGCCTTCGCGGGCGGGTCTTCGCAAGACCCGCAAGGCAAGCCGGGCGTCGCCCATCTCTTGTCGGGCATGCTCGACGAAGGCGCGGGTCCTTATGATTCCATTGCCTTCCACGAGAAGCTCGAAGACTTGGCGATCGATCTGCATTTCGATGCCGATCGCGACTATTTCAGCGGCACGCTCAAGACGCTCACCAAGAATCGCGATGAGGCTTTCGAGCTTTTGCGTCTTTCGTTGCACGAGCCGCGGTTTGAGCCTGACGCCATGGAGCGGGTGAAGGCGCAGATCATGGCGAGGTTGCGCCACGAGGCAAAGGAGCCGAACGCCATCGCCCGCCACGCTTTCGCGGCGGCCGGTTTTCCGGACCATCCTTACGGCCTCGCGCCAAATGGCACGCTGGACAGCGTGCCGCAGATCACCCGCGACGATCTCGAGAGCTATCGGCGCAAGGGCTTCGCACGCGACGGGCTCAAGATCGCGGTCGTCGGCGATATCGACGAGAGGACGCTTGTCGAGGCGCTCGACCGCGTCTTCGCCGATCTGCCTTCACGCGCCGAGCTCAGCCCGGTCGAGGACCGGGTGATGAGGGGAGGGGAGGAGCGCAAGATCGATCTGCCGGTGCCGCAATCGGTGATCGTCTTCGGTCTGCCGGGGCTTGCGCGCAAGGACGAGGATTACGTGCCGGCGGTGGTGATGAACCATATTCTCGGTGGCGGAAGCTTCACCTCGAGGCTTTGGACCGAGGTGCGCGAGAAGCGTGGCCTTGCCTATTCGGTCTATTCGAGCCTCTCGCCTTTCAAGCACGGCTCCCTCCTTGCCGGAGCGACCTCGACCAAGAACGAGCGCGCGCGCGAATCGATTTCGGTGATCACGGCCGAGATCGAGGGGCTTTCCGGCGGCAATGTCTCCGCCGACGAGCTCGACAAGGCCAAGAAATACCTCACCGGTTCCTACGCGCTCAGATTCGACACCTCGACCAAGATCGCGCGCGAGCTTCTGCAGGCGCAACTCGACGATCTCGGCATGGATTACTTCAACCGCCGCAACGAAGAGATCGCCGCCGTCAATGCAGCCGATATCGCAAGGGTGGCGAAGCGGCTGCTCGACACGAAGCGCATGTTGGTGGTCGTCGTCGGCCAACCGGTCGGGTGACGCCGCGCGCGCAAAATCTGTATTGTCCGCACGAGATTGTCCAAAGCGCAAAGGTCACGGGCTGGGCCGCTAAAGGGAAAGTTGTCGTCCCGATTCTTGGCCGATACGGGGAAACGCATGGCTCTTGATGGTTTCAACAAACGCATCGGGAGATTCAATTGCGCGATCCAGCAGCCCCCCTTGAGATAGCGCAACAAATAAAGCGCATGAACGTGCTTGACAGTTGACGGACTTGCTAGGGTTAAATTCTATATCTGTAAATCCAACGTAGCCAGCCTTACTTGTAAGTCTGTCCATAAGCCATCGGCGATGGGGGTATATTGCCGTTAGATATAACCAGTCATAGAAGACGGTCATTGGTTGAAGAGGGAACTCATGCCCTTCAAATTCGAAGCGGATAATCCTGCCAAACTCCTTAAGCCGGTGATCACGCTTTGCTGTTCTCGCATCCTTTTCGTAAAGATCGGTATATGGCCCTCCTCTTTCGAAGACTTTGCTGCCTTGATAAGCGCTTTCTAGCGGAATTTCTCCGATATCGCTATAAATCTTAAGATGAAAAGCGCTGAGGTGTCGACCAGCGACTTCGTCCGATTTTGTCGACACCTCAAGTAGAGGTGATAAACCTTTGAGTGCAGCGGCCTGATGCAAGGCCTCTACATTTTTCTTCTTCTGTGATGGTGCAAAACCACTAGCCCAAGGGATGCTGAGTTTAATCTCCCTCACGAAGCCCTGTGCACCTTTTGCAGGAATAAATATCGGTCTTTCGGCCATTTTTTAAATGTTCCTTATGAGAGACAGAGGAATGCAGCAGGGCACGAGCACCTCGTACTTTTCCACCTGTCGTAGACGCTGTTTTATGCCCGGATCTGACCAGTCCGTTCGCGTGTAAAGGACCTGATAATCAATCTCAGCGTTCGCGATCGGGACAGATTGCACGCCAGATTTATTTGAAACTTCTGATGTAAAGAGGACGCCATTAAATTGCAAAACGGAAGCATTTACTTCAAGAAATATCGAGTCCCCAATGCGGCCCTCTTTTCGCGCCAAATACTCCATTGGGTGATTGGAACGAAAGCACAGGTGAACATACCGCCCCATCCCTTTCAGCTCGTCAGCATCGCGGCTCCATTGGTTGCCCCCAGGCGCAGGAACCTGAATGCCTCGCTTCGCGAGATCATCATACGGGTGCAGTCCCCCATGCTCACGGATGAGAGTTAGGTTTCTACGATCCGTGAAGTGATAGAGTAGCGAAATTTTATCGAGAAAGTTCGATCATGGATTACAAGCCTATCGATCATTGCGGATCGGCATGATGCCGGCTCCTGATGATCGGCCCAACCATATTTCATAGTCAGCCGCAGATAGGGAATATGGTCACTGTTGATTCAATTTGGTTCTCCACATTCCAAATTTGACGTGGCAACCTTTGAAAACGCGCTGGAGTCCAGCGAGTTACCGGCATTTCACCTTTTTTCGCAATGGATAATGGCCTTATTCGAAAACGGCACCTCCCCTCCGCCTCCTTACCGCGCTATAGCGGTCTTCCGACATCATGCCGATTCGCCGCCTTGATCCCGTTCTCGTCGATCGCATCGCCGCCGGCGAAGTGGTCGAGCGGCCGGCTGCCGCCGTCAAGGAACTCGTTGAGAACGCGCTCGATGCCGGTGCCACGCGTATCGACATCGTCATCGAGGCCGGAGGCCGGCGCCTGATCCGCGTCTCGGATGATGGCGATGGCATGAATGCCGACGACCTCGTCTTGTCGGTCGAGCGTCATGCCACCTCGAAGCTTTCGGACGAGGACCTCTTCGCCATCGCGACTTTCGGCTTCCGCGGCGAGGCGCTGCCTTCGATCGCGGCCGTGTCGCGTCTCGATATCGTTTCGCGGCACCAGGAGGAAAGCGCGGCGCATGCCCTCTCCGTCGACGCGGGAAATGTCCGCCCGCCGCGCCCGGCCGCTCGCGCGCGGGGCACAACGGTCGAGGTGAGGGATTTGTTCGCGGCGGTGCCCGCGCGCCTCAAATTCCTGAAAGGCGACCGCGCCGAAGCCACCGCCGTCGCGGATGCGGTGAAGCGTCTCGCCATGGCGCATCCGAATGCGCGCTTCACGCTTTCGGGCGACGGCATCGCGGCGCTTGATTATGCGCAAGTCGGAGAAGGGCCGGAGGGCCTTGCGCGTCGTATCGCAGAGGTGATGGGGCGCGAGTTTCGCGAGAACAGCGTCGCTCTCGATCTTGCGCGCGAGGGTCTCTCGATCAAGGGTTTTGCCGGCTTGCCCGCTTATACGCGGGCGAGCGCGGGTGCTATCCACCTCTTCGTGAACGGACGACCTGTTCGCGACAAGCTGCTCACCGGGGCGGTGCGCGGCGCCTATGCGGATCTCTTGCCGGCCGGCCGCTACCCGGCGATCGCGCTCTACCTCGAGATTGATCCTCGTGCCGTCGATGTGAATGTGCATCCCGCGAAGGCCGAGGTGCGCTTCCGCGAGGCCGGCCTGGTGCGGGCGCTCGTCGTGACCGCGATCGGTGACGCCTTGCGCGGAGCCGGGATTCGGCCGGTGACGCAAGCGAGCGAGCGGGCGCTCGCGGCTTTCGGATCGGGCGGCGGCTTCGGGAGGGCGCCCTATCGCGAGGCGGGCTGGAACCACGACGCTTTCGCGCCGTTCGATCGAACCTCGATCCCGGGTTCGGACGGGGCCATGTCGGGCGCCCTCGGCTTTGCGGAAGGGCAGGAGAGCTTCGACTATGCCTCTCGCCCTTCAGGAGCGGTAGAGCCGCAAGACTTCGAACCGGCCGCGGCGGCCGATGCGCAAGCCTTTCCGCTCGGCGCCGCGCGCGCCCAGCTGCATGAGAATTACATCATTGCACAGACGCGCGACGGTCTCGTCATCGTCGATCAGCATGCCGCCCATGAGCGCCTCGTCTACGAGCGGCTGAAGAGGGAAAGATCGACGCGGGGCGTCCAACGCCAAATCATGCTGACGCCCGAAATCATCGACCTCGACCCTTCAGATTGCGCCAAGCTCCTCGAGCAAGCAACGCTCCTCGAGGAGCTTGGTCTGATCATCGAGCCCTTCGGTCCCGGCGCGATCGCCATTCGCGAAGCGCCAGCGGCGCTCGCCGTGGGGAAGCTTCGCCAATTGGTCACGGATCTCGTCGACAGCTTCGAGGAATGGGGAACCGCCGCCGCGCTCGAGCGCAAGCTCGATCATGTGCTCGCCACCATGGCCTGCCACGGGTCGGTCCGCTCCGGCCGGCGCTTGCGGGCCGAGGAGATGGACGCGCTTTTGCGTCAGATGGAGAAAACGCCGGGCGCTGAGGTCTGCAACCATGGGCGCCCGACCTTCATTGTCCTCAAGCTCGCCGATATCGAGCGCTTGTTCGGAAGGCGATGAGCGAGCCGATACGAGCTTAAGAGACTTAGGTTGCGGCCTCAAAAATACTCGGCCCGGTTTGCACCGGGCCGATGACCAATATTCTCAGAGGGCTCGTACGGAGGCCGGGACGCTCACGTTCCTCCGCCGACGCAAGTTGCCGCGTTCTTCGCGGTGCAGACATCGAGGCCCGTGTAGGTCGGGTCGGCGGGAGCTGGCTTGCCCTCCTTGATGTCCTTCAAGAACATCATGCTCTTGTAGCCCATCTCGAAAGGCCGTTGGCCGACCTGTCCGTCGGAAAGCCCAGCCTTGAGAAGGTCCATCTGGACGGGGAGCGTATCGGCGACGACGAGCGCGAGCGAGCCGTCCTGAATCCGCGCTTTGTACTTCTCGGCCACCTTGCGATAGGCCTGCGGAATGAATTGCGGGAATCCGCCGGTCGGCACGAAGGCGTCGAGCGTCGGGTATTTGCCGAGGATGTCCTCCATCTGTTGCACCGAGCGCGGGAAATCATCATCGGTGTAGAGCGGGCAGCCGTCGGCCTCGGTCCAGCCGTTCTGTCCCGTGAGCCGTTCTCCCGGAGCCGCCGCCGATTTCTTGCCGGCGAGCGTGTCGCGAATGCCTTGCATGCGCTCATTGTGATTGGCGGCGGCAGCACCGCCCGATTGGATGCAGATCACGCCGCCTTTCGGCTTGATCTGCTGCACCTGCTTCGCGAGATTGACGCCGATGTCGTAGTTGTGCGTGCCGACATAGGCAATGCGCAGGCCCTTGTCCTTGTCGAGGAGGTCGCTGTCCCAGGTGAGCACCGGGATGCCGGCTTTCTTCGCGCCTTCGAGCGCCTTGCCCATGGCGGCGGCATTCGAGGCCGAGACGGCGATGCCGTCGACCTTCTTGGCGATGAGGTCGTCCACGACCTGCACCTGCTCTTCACCGCCGCCGTGCTCGCCCGGCCCGATATACATGCATTCGAGCGCGCCCTTGGATTCCGCCTCGGCCTTCTTGCAGCCGTCCCGCGCCTGATCGAAAAACGGGTTGTTCATGTTCTTCGGCACGAGCGCGAAGACATATTTCTTGCCTTGCGCCTGGCTGCTCGAGCCGGCCGCAATCGCCAAGGTCACGGCTGCCAAGGCCGTGCCGGCAACGACACCAAGGAGCTTTCGCATGTCGGATCCTCCCGGAATGTTTCGTGAATTGTCGAGGGCGCGCTTCATTCGGCGGGCCGCTGGCGAATTCTCTGGAGCAGAACCGCCAAGCAAATGAATACCCCAACGAATGTACCTTGCCAATTGGAGTCGACGCCTGCCATCAATAGGCTGTTGCGGATCACCTCGATGAGAGCCGCGCCCATCACGGCGCCAAAGGCGCCCCCTTCCCCGCCGATGAGGCTTGCCCCGCCGATCACCGTCGAGGCGATGACGCGAAGCTCGTATCCCATGCCGAGCGCGTTGATCGCCGAGCCTTGCCATCCGACGATCATCACCGAGGCGATGGCGGCCGTGATGCCGGAGACGATATAGGCCTCGAGCTTGATGCGCTTCACCGGCACGCCGGTGAGGCGCGCCGCATTCTCGTTGCCGCCGATGGCGAAAAGATACCGGCCCCAGGCCGTAAAGTTGAACACATAGCCGAAAACGAGCGCCATGATGAGGAGCAGCCACACCGGGTTGGCGATGCCGAAGATGTCCCCGCCGCCGATGGCGTCGAACGTGTCGCCCCAAGGGCCAAGCTGGTAGATGATCTTGTTTTGCGAAAGCACGATGGCGAGCGAGCGCGCGATCGAGAGCATGCCGAGCGTGACGACGAAGCTCGGCAGCCCGACATAGGCAATGAGAAAGCCGTTGACGGCGCCCGTCGCGGCTCCCGCGAGAAGCCCGGCCGTGATCGCCACGGCAAAATGTTGTCCTGCTTGCAGCAAGAGGCCGCAGACGACGCCGACGAGCCCCATGATCGAGCCGACCGACAGATCGATTCCACCCGTGAGAATGACCGCGGTCATGCCGAGCGCCATGATGCCGATGAAGGCGAAGTTGCGCGTGATGTTGAAGAAATTATCGGCCGAGGCGAAGGCGTTGGGCTGATAGAGTGTCATCACGGCGATGATGGTGAGCACCGCGACCGTCACCCAGAAGGATTGGCTTGTGAGCATCTTTTGGCGAAAGCTGCGCTCGCGCAGGTGCGTCACCTCCTCGATCGCGGCATGGCTTGCCGGTGATGGGGTCGCACTTGACTGGGTGGACATCGCTGTTGCGGTCCTTTCGTCGCGGTTCAATTCAAGCGGTGCGGATCGCGCCAGTGATCAGTCCTGTCACCTCCTCGGGCGAGGTCCGGGCGATGGGCTTGTCGGCGACCTTGGCGCCGCGCCGCATGACGAGCACGCGGTCGCTGACGGCGAACACATCGGGCATGCGGTGGCTGATCAGAACCACGGCGATGCCTTGATCCTTCAAGCGGCGAATGAGGTCGAGGACCTCCGCGACCTGACGCACGCTGATCGCGGCGGTCGGCTCGTCCATGAGCACGATCCTGGCGTCCGAGAGGCGGGTGCGCGCGATCGCCACCGCTTGACGCTGGCCACCCGACATCTGCTTCACGAGATCGCGAGGGCGCGTCTCGGACTTCAGCTCCCTGAAGAGCTCCGCCGCGCGCGCATACATGGCCGGGTAGTCGAGGAGGCGAAAGGGGCCAAGGCGTCGCTTCACCTCGCGCCCGAGGAACACATTGGCCGCGGCGGTGAGGTTATTGCACAGCGCGAGATCCTGATACACGACCTCGATTCCCTCCGCTCTCGCGTCGACGGGCTTATGGAAATGCTTGATGGCCCCGCCCATCCGGATCTCGCCTTCGGAGGGCGGAAAGTTCCCCGCGATGATCTTGACCAACGTCGATTTTCCGGCGCCGTTGTCGCCCATCAGGCCGACGACCTCGCCGCTGTCCAAGCTCATGTCGACGCCCTTGAGGGCCTCGATGGCCCCGAAGTGCTTGGCGATGCCGTTCAGCTCGAGAAGCGCCATGCTTCCTCCCCGGGATGCCGCTTCCCTTGCAGGCGCGACGGATCTTCGCGGTTTGGAGCCGAGAATATCGCCGGGCGCGCGCGAGTAAAGCCGCGCGAAGCGAGCGCGACTCGGCTGCCGTCGTGACCCGAGCGCAAGGCGCGCAAAGCGTATAGAAGCCCCCGATGACCGTCATGTCCATGATCGCAACCGAAGACGCGCGCGGTGAACGCCTCGACCGTGTGCTCGCTCGAAATTTCGCCGATTTCAGCCGCGCCAGGCTGCAAGCCCTCATCCGCGAAGGGGCGGTGCGCCTCGGCGAGGCCGCCGCCACCGATCCGTCGCTGAAGCTGCGCGGCGGAGAGACGATCACGCTCACGGTCCCGCAGGCCAAGCCTTCCGAGCCGCTGGGGCAGAAAATTCCCCTGACGATCCTCCATGAGGATGCGCAGATCATCGTCATCGACAAGCCCGCGGGCCTCGTCGTGCATCCCGCGGCGGGCCATGCCGACGGCACATTGGTGAATGCGCTCATCGCCCATTGCGGCGAAAGCCTTTCGGGCATTGGGGGCGTGAAGCGCCCGGGGATCGTGCATCGCCTCGACAAGGACACCTCGGGCCTCATGGTCGTCGCCAAGACCGACAAGGCCCATCGGGGCCTGGCCGAGCAATTCGCAGATCACGGACGCGAGGGGCCGCTCGAAAGGGAATACCAGGCATTCGTCTGGGGGCGCCCGCGGGCCGACACCATGATCGTCGACCGTCCGATCGGGCGGTCGACGCGTCATCGCGAGCGCATGGCGGTGGTGGCCGAAGGGCGTGGAAAACAGGCAGTCACCCACCTATATGTGGAGGAAAGTTTCCCTCCCCACGCCTCCGATCCGCTCGCGAGCCGAATACGCTGCCGGCTGGAGACGGGGCGCACTCACCAAATTCGCGTGCATCTTGCCTCGCTCGGCCATCCGCTTTTGGGCGATCCCGTCTATGGCGGTGGCTTCCGCACCAAGATCAACAAGCTCGACGAGCCCTCCCGGGCGGCGTTGCTGGCGCTCGATGGGCAGGCCCTGCACGCCTCCCTCCTCGGTTTCGTCCATCCGGTGACGGGAAAGAAGCTGTGTTTCGAGAGCGGGTTACCGCCCGCTCTTGAGGCGGTGAAAAAGGCGTTGCGCGGCCTTTCTACCCCCTCCGAGTAGGGGGGAGGCGCGACGGAATGTCCATTTTCGCCACTTTTTTTCGGTATATCTTATAGCTGGTGGCGCCTTTGGGCCGCCGACAGCTCGCCGGTCCCGGGGGCTATCCAAGGAGTCATGTGATGGCATCTGCCGCACTCCCTATTCTATCGTCGGAAGGCGGCCTTGCCCGCTACCTCGACGAGATCAAAAAGTTTCCGATGCTGGAGCCGCAGCAGGAATACATGCTCGCCAAGCGTTGGCGCGAGCATGGCGACCGCGAAGCGGCCCACCAGCTCGTGACGTCCCATTTGCGTCTCGTCGCCAAGATCGCCATGGGCTATCGTGGCTATGGTCTGCCCATGTCCGAGGTGGTGTCGGAAGGCAATGTAGGCCTCATGCAGGCGGTGAAGCGCTTCGAGCCGGAACGCGGCTTCAGGCTCGCCACCTATGCGATGTGGTGGATCAAGGCGTCGATCCAGGAATACATCTTGCGCTCCTGGTCGCTCGTCAAAATGGGCACCACCGCCAATCAGAAGAAGCTCTTCTTCAATCTGCGGCGTGCCAAGAGCCGCATCTCGGCGCTCGACGAGGGCGATCTGCGCCCGGATCAGGTGAAGCAGATCGCGGTCAAGCTCGGCGTGACCGAGCAGGATGTCGTCGACATGAACCGGCGGCTCGGGGGCGACGCCTCACTCAACGCACCCTTGCGCGAGCAGGGCGAGGGCGAGTGGCAGGATTGGCTCGTCGATGACGAGGACAACCAAGAGCACAAGCTCGTCGAGGCCGAGGAAGCCTCGAACCGCCATGACGCGCTGATCGATGCGTTATCCGTCCTGAACCCGCGCGAGCGGCGCATTTTCGAGGCGCGCCGGCTTGCCGAGGATGCGATCACGCTCGAGGATCTTTCGGCGGAGTTCGGCGTCTCGCGCGAGCGCGTCCGTCAGATCGAGGTCCGTGCTTTCGAGAAAGTGCAAAATGCGGTGAAAGCGGCTTACGCCAAGCGCGAACTCGCGCGGCCGGCCTTGCCCGTCTCGTAAGGCGCGCCCGGCGGGCTCTTTATTTCCAGGCGTCGATCGCGGTGAGAAGAGCGCGGTCGCCCGTGACGCCCTTGTCGAACACGAGCGCGCCGCGCCGCTGATCTGCGAGGCGAAACTGGATCTCGACCCATTCCCGCTTGATCAAGAGATCGAAATTTTTCGCGACATCCGAATTGGCTGCCGAGAGCGCCATGACGAAGAGGTTGGGCCCGAGCGGCTGCTGAATGCCGATCAAGGCCGTGCCGCGGTCGGTCTCATCCGTTTTCATCAGCACCGGCGAGATGTCCTTCACATTCGAATCCTTCGTCGTGAAGACGAGGCCGAGGAGATGGGACGCCGGCAAGGAGCCGTCGTGATTGCGGGTCACCTGCATGCGCAAGGCGATGCCTGCATCGGGAACGTCGACGACGCCGACGAGGGCGGGATCGAGCGGCTGGCCCGGGTTCGAGGGGAGGTTCTCGAAACTCCAGATGACGCGGCCCGCCACCGTGCGGGGCGCCTGATCGGCCGCTCCCGCGACCTCGATGAAGAGCGTTGCGCGCTGCGCCACTGGGATCTGCGGTGAGGAATCCGGGACGGGCGCGCTGGCGGGGGGAGTGGAATTCGCGGCGGAGGTGGAAGTGGCTGGCGACCGCGCGGGCGCGGCTGCCGGCGGGTTCGCGGGGCCGCCAAGGCGCGCCGTATTCTTTGCCTCCGGCTCGGCGGTTCGCCCCGCGACCGGATTGGCGGCCGCCGCTTGCTCGGCTTGCTCGCGCCGCGCGGGGTCGATCTGATCGCGCATGACATAGGCGAGGCCGGCAAGCGTACCGATGATCAGCACGGCGGCGGCCCCGAACGCGAGGAGGCGCCAATCGCCGAACGAACGCCGGCGGTCCCCTGAGGATCGCGGCGCCGAGGCCTCCTCGGCATGGCCATGCGCGCCGGAAGCCTCGTGGTGATGGAACTCGTCATCGCTCTCATGGGGCGCGCCGGGAACCGCCTCGACGGCGTCCGTCGAAGCCTCGCTCTCGTCTCCATGCTCGTGCGCCCGTTGCGCCGATCGCAGGTGGCGCAGCGGGAGCTTCGCGGGTCTGCCCCGCGCGCGCGCCTCCATCTCGAGGCGGGAGATGACGGCCTCGAGCTGGGCGCGCTCGCGCTCGATCTGGTCTTCTGGAAGCGGGGGGTCCATTTCCTCGAGCTGCGAGCGGAGTGTCGTGCGCGCACGGTCATAGATCGCGCGCCGCACGTCCGGCCCCGCCGATTCGCCGAGGTTGACGATCGCGCGCGACAAAAGCGGATAATAATCAATCATTGCAAACCGTTTCCGGCGCAGCGGCGCCGAAGTCAACCTTCAAATGGATTGCGCACGAGTATGGTATCGTTGCGCTCAGGGCTGGTCGAAAGGATGGCGACGGGGGCGCCGGTCAATTCCTCGATGCGGCGCACGTATTTGATCGCCTGGCCCGGCAGATCCACCCAGGACCGAGCGCCCGCGGTCGATTGCGACCAGCCTTCGAAGGTTTCAAAGATAGGTTCGACGCGGGCCTGGCCGCCCTCGCTCGCCGGCAGATGGTCGATCTCCTGCCCGTCGAGCCTGTAGCCGACGCAGATCTTGATCTCCTCGAAGCCGTCGAGAATGTCGAGCTTGGTGAGCGCGATGCCATCGATGCCGCTCGTCGAGACCGTCTGGCGCACGAGAACCGCATCGAACCAGCCGCAGCGGCGCTTGCGTCCGGTCACCACGCCGAACTCGCGGCCCTTCTCGCCGATGCGCGCGCCGATCTCATCGTGCAGCTCGGTCGGGAAAGGGCCTTCGCCTACGCGCGTCGTATAAGCCTTGGCGATGCCGAGCACGTAATCGATGGCGCCGGGGCCGAGCCCCGATCCCGCTGCGGCGGCGCCGGCGACCGTCGAGGACGAGGTGACGAAGGGATAGGTGCCGTGATCGACGTCGAGAAGCGCGCCTTGCGCGCCCTCGAAGAGAATGCGGCGACCCGCCCGGCGCGCCTCGTCGAGAAGCCGCCAAACGGCGTCCATATAGGGCAGCACCCGGGGGCCCAGCGCGCGCAAGGCGGCGCTCACGGCGCTTGCCTCGACTTCCTCCATACCGAGGCCGCGCCGCAGCGCGTTGTGATGGGCGAGCAGGCGCTCGACCTTGGCCGCGAGCGTGTCGGGCTCGGCGAGATCCATGAGGCGGATGGCGCGCCTTCCCACCTTGTCCTCATAAGCGGGGCCGATGCCGCGCTTCGTGGTGCCGATGCGCGTGCCGGCGTTCGAGGCTTCGCGCGCGGCATCGAGCTCGCGATGCAAGGGCAGGATGAGGGGCACGTTGGAAGCGATGCGCAGGACTTCGGGCGTGATCTCGAGCCCTTGCGCCGCGAGCCGCTCGATCTCGTCGATGAGCGCTTGCGGATCGAGCACGACGCCGTTGCCGATGACCGAGAGCTTGCCGCGCACGACGCCCGAAGGGAGCAGCGAGAGCTTATACGTGGTGCCGTCGATGACGAGCGTGTGGCCGGCATTGTGGCCGCCCTGAAAGCGCACCACGACATCGGCTTGCTCGGAGAGCCAGTCGACGATCTTGCCCTTGCCCTCGTCGCCCCATTGGGCGCCGACGACGACCACGTTGGCCATGAAGCTTCGTTCTTTCCTGGTTGAGCGCCGATGCCGAAGCGGCCGCGGGAACTTTTGGTCGGGCACGGCTTAGCCAAAGGGAATGGCGGGGTCAAAGAGGGTATTTCGGGCAAACGAGTTTGAAGCGGTGGGCCAAGCCATTGGGAGCCAGCCGAGCGCGTCTTGAATGTTCGGCCTGCCATGCCGGGACGCCCTTGCACAGGGGCAGGGGATCGCACAGATTCCCATTTGTGGCGGAAAGGCAAGTAAGCCGTTTCGCGCCGATACCTTGGAGGCGCCACATGGTCGCGAGCGAATGCGATATTCTCGCAAAAGCGGAGGAATGGGCGAAGGAGAATCGCGGGGTTGCGCTCGCGACGGTGATCGAGACCTGGGGTTCGGCCCCGCGTCCGGTCGGCAGCCATCTCATCATCGACGAGAACGGGTCCTTTCTCGGCTCGGTCTCCGGCGGCTGCGTCGAGGGCGAGGTGGTCACGCAGGCGATGGATGTGATCGAGACCGGCAAGTCGAAGATGCTCGAGTTCGGCGTCGCGGATGAATCGGCTTGGCGCGTGGGCCTCTCTTGCGGCGGACGCATCAAGGTCTATGTCGAGAAGCTCGAGTAGCGGGCGCGGGCGTGCCAAGCCGGCTTGCGGTTTGCGCATCGGATCGGTCGTGAGGGCTTCATGAAGATCGCACTTCTTTCGGCGCTCAATGCCGAACGCGCCAAGCGCTCCGCCGCGGTGCTGGTCACCGATCTCGGCAGCGGGGAGCAGCGGCTCGTGAAGGCCGGACAGCTCAAGAAGGATCCGCTCGCCATTGCCTTGCAGGAGCAGCTCAGGCTCGGCAAAAGCGGCACCATCGAGGATCACGGCCGGCAATATTTCCTCACCGTTCAATCTCCGCCCGTGCGCATCCTGGTGACGGGCGCGGTTCACATCAGCCAGGCCCTCGCGCCGATGGCGAGGCTCCTCGATTTCGAGGTCGCGATCGTCGATCCGCGCACGGCCTTCGCGAGCCCCGAGCGCTTTCCCAAGGTGGCTCTCCACGCGGTCTGGCCCGACGCTTATCTGGCGCAGCATCCGCTCGATCGCTACACCGCGCTCGTGGCGCTGACCCATGATCCGAAGATCGACGATGTCGCGCTCATCGCGGCCCTCAAGGCGGATTGCTTCTATATTGGCGCGCTCGGCTCGAAGCGTACACACGCCAAGCGCGTCGAGCGCCTGCAGGCGGCCGGTTTCAGCGAAGCCGAGATCGCGCGCATCGCGGCACCCATCGGGCTCGACATCGGCGCGGCGACGCCCGCCGAGATCGCGCTTGCGACCTTGGGACAGCTCACCGCCGCTCTGCGCAAGACGGATGCCGTTCGCGCCCCCGCCAAGGTGGCCGCCGCCCGATGAAGTTCGGCCATGTTCGGCTCGATGAGGCGGTCGGTTCGATCTCAGCCCATGCGGTCCGGGCGGGCGAGTTCGTCCTGCGCAAGGGATCGCGAGTCACGCCCGAGATCGCCGAAAAGCTGAAGGCGGCCGGCGTCGAGGGACTCGTCGCGGCGAGGCTCGACCTCGAGGACGTGCACGAGGATGAAGCCGCCGCGGTGCTGGCGCGCAAGCTTGCCGGCGAAGGCATCCGCATCGAGCCGCCTTTCACCGGTCGCGCCAATCTATTTGCTGAAACGGGCGGCGTGCTTCGGCTCGACCGGGCCCGCATCGATGCCGTGAACGCCGTCGACGAGGCAATCACCCTGGCGACCTTGCCGGCTTTTCGCCCGGTGAGCGTGGGCGAGATGGTGGCGACGGTGAAGATCATCCCTTACGCCGTGCCGCGAAGCGCGCTCGAGAAGGCGATGTCGCAGATGAGCGCGCCGCTCGTCGGCGTCGCGCCCTATGCGCGCCGCCGCATCGCCGCGATCTCGACGCTTCTGCCGGGGCTCAAGCCCTCGGTCGTCGCAAAAACGATGGAGATTCTATCCCATCGCCTCGAGCCCGCCGAAGCCGTCGTCGTCTTCGAGGAGCGCGTGCCGCATGAGACGCAGCCGCTCGCCGAGGCGCTCCGCCGCGCGCTTGCCGCTTCGCCCGACATCGTGATCGTGTTCGGGGCCTCGGCCATTTCCGATCGCCGCGACGTCATCCCCGCCGCGGTCGAGGCTGCCGGTGGGCGCATCGAGCATCTCGGCATGCCGGTCGATCCGGGCAACCTTCTTCTCATCGCGGAGCTCGGCAATTCGCCGGTGCTCGGCGCGCCCGGCTGCGCGCGCAGCCCGAAGGAGAACGGTTTCGATTGGGTGCTCCAGCGCCTGCTCGCGGGCTTGCCCGTCGGACGCACCGAGGTGGTGGCGATGGGCGTCGGCGGCCTCCTCATGGAAATCAAATCGAGGCCGCAACCGCGCGCCGAGCCGCCGAAGGCATGAGCGTCGCCGCCGTCATCCTGGCCGCGGGCCGCTCGACCCGGATGGGCGCGAATAAGCTCATCGCCGATCTCGGCGGCAAGCCGCTCATCCGGAGAACTTGCGAGGCGGTTCTCGCCTCGCGGGCGCGCCCGGTCCTTCTCGTCACGGGGCACGAGCCGGAAAAGCTCGCGGAATGCCTCGACCGGCTCGACCTGGTTCGGGTTTGCAATCCGCGCCATGCGGAAGGCCTCTCCACTTCGCTCATCGCCGGCATCGCGGCCTTGCCGGATGAGGCCGTGGCGGCGCTCATCTGCCTGGGCGACATGGCGCTCATCAAGGCGTCAACGCTCGACAGGATCATCGAGAGCTTCGAGAGGGAAGCCTGCGCCGGCGCGATCGTGCCGGCCTGCGGCGGACGATGGGGAAATCCGGTGCTTCTCTCGCGCAAGCTCTTCGGTTTGGTCACGACCCTCGTCGGCGATGCGGGAGCGCGCAAGCTCCTGCAAGGGCGCGGAGACGTGCGGGTGCTCGCGGTCGAGGACCCTGCCATTCTCATCGACGCGGATACGCCGGAGGCCCTCGCCGAGATGCGTCGCCGGATCGACGAGCCCGGGTAGAAAGGTCAGGGTAGGGCATGTGTCATCCCGGGCCGAGCGCTCCGAAGGGGTGCTCAGGGCAGCACCGTGTGTCATCCCCGGCCTCGCGCCCGGCCGGGTGCGAGGGGAAGGGGACCCATCTTCCTTCGCCGCTCCTGGACCCCCTTCCCTCGGCTCGCTTCGCTCGCCTCGCCTGGGGTGACACGAGGTGGCGAGGGAAGGCCGTGTTGTTCCCGCCGGTGTATGGCGATGTCCGAATAGCAACGATATATGGCAAGACGCATTGCGACTGCCAATGTATAAACATGACGCAGTTTTCGTGACCAGCGAGACCTTCTCAATGTCCGTTCAGAAGCCAGCCAGTGTTGCCGCGCCGGAAAGCGTGAGACGCCGCATCATCCTCTTCGCCAATCTCGGCCACGCGCTCGACCACTACATCATGCTCATCTACCCGACGACGATTCTCGCGCTGGAGAAAGCCTTTCCCGAGGTGAGCTACGGCTCGCTGCTTCAGCTCTCGCTCGGCGCCTTCGTCCTGATCGGGCTCGGCTCGCTTCCGTCCGGCTGGCTCGGCGACAAATGGAGCCGGCGCGGCATGATGATCATCTTCTTCTTCGGCGCGGGCGTTGCTTGTCTTGCGACCGCCGCCACGAATTCGTTTCTCGCGCTCGCGATCGGCCTTGGCGCCATCGGCCTCATCGCCTCGATCTACCACCCGGTCGGCGCGCCGATGATGGTCGCGAGCGCCTCGCCCGAGCGGCTGGGGAGGGTCATCGGCCTCAATGGCGTGTTCGGCAATCTCGCGATCGCGTCCGCGCCCTTCATCACCGGCGCCGTCACCGACCTCTTCGGCTGGCGTCTCGCCTTCGTTCTGCCGGGCATCGCGGCCTTGGCGATCGGGGCTGCTTTCGTGGCGACGGTGCCGGACGCCGCCGAGCGCTCGACCCGCAAAAATGTCCATGCCAAGGAATATTCACGCTTTACTGTATTTCGCGTGTTCGGCATCCTTTTCTTCTGTACTTTCGCGGCGGGCCTCGTCTTCAACGTCGCGAGCGTCACCTTCCCCAAGCTCTTCGAGGAGCGGCTCCCGGATGTCGTGCATTCGGCGACGGCGGCGGGCGCCGTGACCACGGCGGTCACCATCGTCGGCGCGCTCGCCCAGCTCACCGTGGGGCGTGCCATGGACCGTTTCTCGCTCGGCACGGTGTTCCTCGTCACCTCCGGCTTGCAGATGGTCGGGCTCTTTTTCCTCGCCGACGCCTTCGGCTTTGCCGCGCCGAGCGCGGCCATGGTGGCGATGCTCGGCCAGTTCGGGCAGGTCACGGTGAATGAAGCGATGACGGCAAGATACGCGCCCGACCGCCTGCGCGGGCGCATCTATGCCGTGCGTTACTTCCTCAACTTCGCGGTCGCGGCTTTCGCCGTCACGATGGCGGCGAGGATGCACGATGCGACCGGCGGCTTCACCGGCACTTATCGCATCCTCGCGATTTGCGGCGCGCTCATCTTCGTCGGCGCGCTCCTCTTCCCGCGCCGGGATGTCGAGCCTTCCGCGACCGCCTCGGTCCAGCCGGCGGAATAGCGGCTCACAGGCGGCCGCTCAGTTCGTTTCAAAGAGACCGACAAAGTGATCGCGGGCTTTGTTGTGATCACGGCAAACGCGTGGGAAGATCGTGCACCGAATCACAACCGGCACGGCTTTTGCGTGTCGGTCTGGTGACAGCGTGCTCGGTCAAAACGGGATCGTCTCACGGTTCCCGATGAACCTTGGAACCTTCGCATGTAACAAAGGGTTATAGCTTGGCTCGACTCTCAAGGAGGACGGGATGGTCTCGAAGGGTTTCATCCGGCAGCTCGCCGGCTATGGCTTGACGACGGCCGAAATACTTTATCGGTTGCCGGATCACCCGAGTTTCTTGCAAAGCTATATTTGGCAAGACTACGACGTCGCGCCGCGCTTTCCCGTGCTCCACGATTTTCTGAGCTTTTGGGCCCAAAAGCTCGACGGCCCCTTGTTCTCGGTGCGCGTTGCGCATTCGAAGCTGATCAAGCCTTGCGAGCTTCGCCTGTGCGACAAGGAATTCGCCATCAATTGATCGCGTCGCTTCACGGTGTCATTCCCGGCCTCGCGTCCCGCAAGGAACGCGAGGGGGAGGGAACCCATCTTCCTTCGCCGTTTTCTGGACCCCCTTCCCTCGGCTCGCTTCGCTCGCCTCGCCGGGGGTGACACAATGGGCATCGGTGCCGGGGTGACACAATGGGCAACGGTACCAGGGGTGACACGACGGGCGTGACACAACGAGATCCTCGGTACCGGCCTCTGCTTTGGTTGCCGGTCGCCATTGCTGTCTAAGGCGTTTCCAGCGACTTTTATCTGGTGATTTGAAGAGACAAGCCAAGGCCATCGTACAAAGGCCACCGTGCAAAGGCTTTTGCTTTGCGCCAAGATCGGCTAGAACCCCCGGGGCGTCGGGGTCGCGCCATTTCATCCGCATCGAAAACCTTCCGAAAGCCCGCTCGCGCGTGAACTTCGCCCGTCACACCTCCGACATCTTGAACGAGATTGCAGCCGATGCTCACGGTGTGCGGGTCACGCTTGGCGAGATCGTCGCTTCGCTCGGCGACCGCGGCTTCGCGCTCTTGATGGTGGTGCTCGGCCTTCCGAATGTGTTGCCGCTGCCGCCGCCGATCCCCCTCGTCTGCGGCCTCCTCCTCGTCGTCATCGCCTTGCAGATCATCTGGGGGCGCCGTCATCCTTGGTTGCCGCGCCGCGCGCTTGCCGCCTCGATTGAGCACGACAAGCTCGACGCGGTGCTCGCGCGCGCCACGCCCGTGCTGCGCAAGCTCGAGCGCTTCTCGCGCCACCGCTTGAGCTTCGTCCCGGCGTCCTGGGAGTTGCGCGGGGCGGGGCTTTTGCTGCTTCTCGTCTCGATCGGCCTCGTCTGCGCCGCGCCTCTCATCGGCCAAATCCCCATGGGGATCTCGACCTGCCTCATCGGCCTCGCCCTCGTCGAGCGCGACGGCGTGATCATGGCCTTCGCGGCGCTCTTCGGGGCACTCGGCCTCGCGCTCAATTTTGGCTTCATCCTGGCCGTCGTGAAAGCCGTGATGGCCCTCCTCTGAAGTGCGCAAAAGCCGGTTCGCGTGCACGCGAGCTTCAAATCACGCCAATTCGCGAAAAACGCTAAAACAGCTTCATCTCCTTCAAGCTCACATGCCCGTTGCGGCCGACGATGATGTGGTCGTGAACCAGGATGCCGAGCGGGCTTGCGACCTTCGCGATCTCTTGCGTCACGCGGATATCGGCGCTTGACGGCCTCGGGTCGCCCGAAGGGTGGTTATGCGCGAGGATCAGCGCCGTCGCCGAGAGCTCGAGCGCGCGCTTCACCACCTCGCGCGGATAGACGGGCGTGTGATCGACCGTGCCGGTCTGTTGCACCTCGTCCGCGATCAAGCCGTTGCGCTTGTCGAGGAACAGGATGCGCAAGCTCTCCTTCTCCGAGAAGGCCATGGCGGTGCGGCAATATTCGATGAGCGCGCTCCAGGAGCCGAGCACCGGCCGCTCGGCGATTTCGCCCTTGGCGAGGCGCTTTGCCGCGGCCTCGATGATCTTGAGTTCGGTCGCGGCCCCCTCGCTGAGGCCTTCGACCTCGAGGAGGCGCTCGCGCGGCGCCGCGATCGTCTCGGCGAAGGAACCGAAGCGGCGCAGCAAGGCCTTGGCGAGCGGCTTCACATCGCGGCGCGGCAGCGCGCGAAACAAAAGAAGCTCGAGGAGCTCGTAGTCGGGGAGCGCCTCGGCGCCCGATTTGAGGAAGCGCTCGCGCAGCCGGTCGCGATGGCCGAGATAATGCGGCGGCGGCTCGGGCGCGCCTGAGCCTCCGCCTTCGCTCATGCGCGCTTTGCGAGCCCCGGCGTGTCGAGGCCGCGCGGCGACAAGGTGAAGACCTCGACTCCTGTCTCGGTGACGCCGACGCTGTGCTCGTATTGCGCCGAGAGCGAGCGGTCGCGCGTCACGGCGGTCCAGCCGTCGGAAAGCACCTTCACTTGCGGCCTGCCGAGGTTGATCATCGGCTCGATGGTGAAGAACATGCCGGGCTTGAGCGGAATGCCCTCGCCCCGTCGGCCGTAGTGGAGAATATTCGGCTCGTCGTGGAACAGCCGGCCGAGCCCATGGCCGCAGAAATCGCGCACCACCGAGCAGCGCTCGGCCTCGGCATAGTCCTGGATCGCCTGGCCGATGTCGCCGGTCGTGCCGCCGGGCCGCACCGCCTCGATGCCGCGCGTCAAGGCCTCATGCGTCACCTCGAGAAGCCGCTCGGCGCGCCGCCCGATGGCGCCGATCGGATACATGCGGCTCGAATTCGCCATGCCATCCGTCGAGCACGAAGGTGAGATCGATGTTGACGATGTCGCCCTCGCGCAGCGGCTTGTCGTTCGGCATGCCGTGGCACACGACATGGTTTATCGAGGTGCACACAGAGTAGCGATAGCCGCGGTAAAGGAGCGTCGCCGGATAAGCCTGATGCGCCAAGGCGAAATCGAGCACGAAACGGTCGATCGCCGCCGTGGAGAGGCCGGGCTTCACGAAATCGACGAGAAGATCGAGCGCCTCGGCCGCGAGCCTGCCCCGCCCGGCGCATGCCGGCGAAGGCTTCCGGGCCGTGAAGCTTGATTTCCCCGCTTTTGCGCGTCGCCGTCGGGCTTGCTTCGACGAAACTGGTCATGAAAAAGGATTTGCCCGCCGAAACCCCCAATCGTCAAGGCCTTCCTGGACCCCCTTCCCGCGCCTTGCGGCGCGCCGGGGGTGACACGCGGTGGCGGGGAGGGGAACCGCCGGTGTCATTCCCGGCCGAGCGCTCCGAAGGAGCGAACCACCGTGTCATTCCCGGCCGAGCGCTCCGAAGGAGCGCACCACCGTGTCATTCCCGGCCGAGCGCTCCGAAGGAGCGCGAGGGGAAGGGAAACCATCTTCCCCGCCGTTTCCTGGACCCCCTTCCCGCGCCTTGCGGCGCGCCGGGGGTGACACGCGGTGGCGGGGAGGGAAACCGCCGGTGTCATTCCCGGCCGAGTGCTCCGAAGGAGCGAACCACCCGTGTCATTCCCGGCCGAGTGCTCCGCAAGGAGCACGAGGGGAAGGGAACCCACGCTTCACCGCGCAGACCCTTCCGCTTTCGTGTTAGCCTCGTGAGTGTACTGTGCAATGAGCGGGGGAGCGGGATGGCGCATGAAGAAGAGCTATTGCGTTTACATCATAACGAACAAGCGCAACGGCACGCTCTATATCGGCATCACGAGCAACCTTCCCCAACGCGTGATGCAGCACAAGAGCCGAGCGGTGCCCGGCTTCGCGTCGCGTTATGGCCTTGATCGACTCGTCTGGTTCGAGATCCACGGCGAAGTGACGGAGGCGATCGCCCGAGAAAAACAGTTGAAGGGCTGGAACCGGGCCTGGAAAATCAAAATGATCGAGAGCTCGAATTCAGAGTGGAATGAACTCGACGCCACGATCGTATGATTGTTTGGGCCGGCACCCGGCGTCCCTTCCCGGCGCCACCCCGTGTCACCCCCGGCGCGCCTCCCCGGTGCCACCCCGTGTCACCCCCGGCGCGGCTCGCGAAGCGAGTCGCGGGAAGGGGGTCCAGGAGCCGCTGGGAGAGATGGTTTCCCTTCCCCTCGCGCTCCTTCGGAGCGCTCGGCCGGGAATGACACGGTGGTGCGCTCCTTCGGAGCGCTCGGCCGGGAATGACACGGGTGGTGCGCTCCTTCAGGAGCACTCGGCCGGGAATGACACGGGTGGTTTCCCTCCCCGCCACTGCGTGTCACCCCCGGCGCGCCTCCCCGGTTGCCCCCCGTGTCACCCCCGGCGCGGCTCGCGAAGCGAGTCGCGGGAAGGGGGTCCAGGAGACGGCTGGGAAGATGGTTTCCCTTCCCCTCGCGCTCCTTCGGAGCGCTCGGCCGGGAATGACACGGTGGTGCGCTCCTTCGGCACTCGGCCGGGAATGACACGGTGGTGCGCTCCTTCGGAGCGCTCGGCCGGGAATGACAGGGTGGTGCGCTCCTTCGGAGCACTCGGCCGGGAATGACACCAGTGGTTTCCCTCCCCGCCACTGCGTGTCACCCCCGGCGCGCCTCCCCGGTGCCACCCCGTGTCACCCCCGGCGCGGCTCGCGAAGCGAGTCGCGGGAAGGGGGTCCAGGAAACGGCGGGGAAGATGGTTTCCCTTCCCCTCGCGCTCCTTCGGAGCACTCGGCCGGGAATGACACGGTGGTGCGCTCCTTCGGGCACTCGGCCGGGAATGACACGGTGGTGCGCTCCTTCGGAGCGCTCGGCCGGGAATGACACGGGTGGTGCGCTCCTTCGGAGCGCTCGGCCGGGAATGACACCAGTGGTTTCCCTCCCCGCCGCTGCGTGTCACCCCCGGCGCGCCTCCCCGGTGCCACCGTGTCACCCCCGGCGCGCTCCCCGGTCCACCCCGTCACCCCCGGCGCGGCTCGCGAAGCGAGTCGCGGGAAGGGGGTCCAGGAAACGGCGGGGAAGATGGTTTCCCTTCCCCTCGCGCTCCTTCGGAGCGCTCGGCCGGGAATGACACGGTGGTGCCACTCGGCCGGGAATGGCAGGGTGGTGCGCTCCTTCGGAGCGCTCGGCCGGGCATGACAGGGTGGTTCGCTCCTTGGGAGCGCTCGGGCGGGAATGACGGGGGGTGAGACGAATTAGCGCCGGGGGCGACTTAATCGGCTATTATCTTCACGTTTCTGTGATCGTGTCAAGGCTGCACAGGGCTCATTAGACGTGCTAGTCTAATTGCGGGGAACCGTGTGGTTTCATGCGATTTCCCGTCTTCGAGGCCCGGAAAGCGGCCGCTTTTCGGGTGAATGAGGGGCCTATCATGAAGACGCGTGGCACGAAGCCGCCCGCTGCAAAGAAGCAGGGCGTCGCGAAACGCAAGCGCCAGTCCCTTGCCGGGCTGATGCCCTTGGAGCCGCGCGTCATGTACGACGCGGCGGGCGCGCACACGGCTGCCTCGCATATGGTGCTCGATCCGCACCATAACGACACGACGCATGCCGCGAGCGCGACGAGCGCGTCACCCACGCCGGTCCATGTCAACCCTGCACTCGTCCCGCCCACCACGGGCACGGGAAACGAAATATTTGTGTCGGGAGGTAACACCTTTGCCGGCGGAAGCGCTCCAGCTCTGGTACTCAAGAGCGCTAATATCACGGACGGAAATGACCAAGTCATCACGGAAGTGTTTGTCCAAGAGAATAATCCCATAAACGGTGACGCGGTCGCCTTCAATAATGGATCCAACGCCGGAGGTCTGGCCGGGAGCGGGACCAATAAGGAGATCTTCACGGATGGTGTCACGATCACCTTCGATGGTAGCACGTTTAGGGCGACAGGTAACAGTGGCGCTGCGTCAATACCTGATTTCAACACGGCGCTGACGCAACTCACTTTCTCGAGCAACGTCGATCCTACAGGTGGCGGCCAGCGGACGAGCGCCAACTTCTCGTTCCAATTCGTCGATACGCAAAATGTAGCGAGCCAGGTCACGAACGCCTCCCTTGGGTTGACAGCGGGGTCGCCGCCGCCGCCGCCCGCGCCCCCTGCCACGCCGCCGAGCATTTCCGCGGGAGTCGGTGTCGAGCTTCAAGAGCGGCGACACCTTGTTGTTCGGCACGGTGACGGTGCGTGACGCTCGCGCGCAACGACGACCACGACGGTTGGCAAGCGAATGCGATACGGTGCGTCAGCGCGGATCGCTGAGCTTCCTCGGCAGCGTGAATCACAGCTGACGGCGACCTTCGACGAGACGGCGGGCACGCTTTCGCTGAAATCGACGGGCGGCACGCCGAGCAGCGCCGATTACCAGGCGGCCTTGCTGGCGTGGCCTTACGAGGCACCCGGCTCCGACCCGACACACACGGCGCTGCCGGCGACACGGCGCGCACCGTGAGCTGGACCTTGGTCGATCCGAGCACCACCTCGACGGCGACGACGGCGTTGGACATGGTGCACAAGGCGCCGGTGTTGACGGCGGGCATGACGGCGACCTTATCGGAAGGCCAGACCGGCCCGACATTGCTCGACAGCGGCTTGACGCTCACCGATTCCGATCCGATCGCCAGCGCCACGGTGTCGGTGTCGGGCTTTGCGGGCGGCGATCAGCTCTTGTTCGGCACGGTGACCGGGGCGACGCTGGGAGCGGCCGCGACGACCGTGTTCAACGGGCAGCGATTTGGATGCGCTGGCGAGTGCGACGGTGGCGGTGTCGGGCTTCGCGGCTGGCGACAGCTTGCTGTTCGGCACAGTGACGGGCGCGACGCTCGGCACGGCGACGACCACGACGGTTGGCGGCGACACGCTGGTCAGCGAGACGCTGAGCTTCGCGGACGGCACGCTGACGGCGACATTCGACGAGACGGCGGGCACGCTCTCGCTGAAGTCGACGGGCGGCACGCCCAGCAACGCCGATTACCAGGCGGCGCTGCGTGGCGTGGCCTTCACCGAGGCTCCCGGTTCCGATCCGACGCATGACGGGGCTGCGGGCGAAACGGCGCGCACGGTGACCTGGACCTTGGTCGATCCGAGCACCACCTCGACGGCGACGACGGCGTTGGACACGGTGCACAAGGCGCCGGTGCTGACGGCCGGCGTGACGGCGACCTTCTCGGAAGGGCAGACCGGCCCGACGGTTCTCGACAGCGGCTTGACGCTCACCGACTCCGATCCGATCGCCAGCGCCACGGTGTCGGTGTCCGGCTTCAAGGCCGGTGACAACCTCCTGTTCGGCACGGTGACGGGAGCGACGCTCGGCGCGGCGACGACCACGACGGTCGCCGGCGACACGGTGGTCACCGAGACGCTGACCTTTGGGGACGGCACGATCACGGCGAAGTTCGACGAGACGGCGGGCACGCTGCTCGACATCCACGATCGAGGCGAGAAGCCGCGAGGCTTCAGCGTCGAGCCGATCTGATTTGTGCCGGCGAGGCCGCGTCGGCCGCTTCAATGAATGCCGCCGGAGGCCACGCAATAATCGAGGGTGAACTTCGTCGAGCTCGAAGCACTTTCGCACTTCCGCACACCGGTCCCGGGGTCGCGCGAGCAGGCGAGGTCGGTGCGGCAGCAATCCTGCACCTTCAGGGAGTTGGCCGCATCGATGCAATTTCGAAAGGTCGAGCCGCTCACGACGCAATGGTGCTGCGTTGGGCCCCCGCAAACATGGGTTCCGGACGCCGTCACCCTGCCGAAATCGAACCCCCAAGCGCTCATAGGCAAAAGGCACATCGCCGCAACGAAGAAGGCCGATACCCCCATCATACGGAGGTGGAAATCGACGAAATGCTCAACGGGCTTGGTCATGACATGAATCCACCAATCGGCCATCAGGTTAGCGCGACTCGCGACATTCATGAGCTTAGGGTGCGGGCAGGTATTTTCAAGCTCGCGCGAGAAAGCATCCGACGTTAAGTCGATTAGCGCAGAGGAGGGACATGAAAAGGCGATTAAGGGAATATTAGGGTTAACCCGCCATTTTCCGCACGCAGTGCAATTAGCGTTAATTCGTGTGGAGAGTGGTCATGCGGTATTGCCAGACGGCGAAGGGCTCTGCCTGCAAGGCGAGCGTCCCTGACCGGAACGGGAGACGCAATTTCGCGCGTTTCCTGGGCGTCGCGGCAGGGGCACTTATTGTCGCGGGCTGCGCATTGACTCCCAAGCCCTTCACCACCGAGGAAAGGTGGGGCGAGATCCAAAGCGACCGGGAGGAGATGTTCGCGGATCAGGAGCCGGTCACCCGGCCGCTGACTTTGAACGAGGCCTTCGCGCGGGCGCTCAAATACAATCTCGACGGGCGCGTCAAGGCGATGGAAGAAGCGCTCTCGGTGAACGATCTCGATCTGTCGCGCTACGACCTCCTGCCCAAGGTTGCGATCGACGGCACGGGGACGACGCGCAACAGGTTCGACGCAAGCTCGAGCGAATCGATCCAGACGCGCCAGCAATCATTGGTCCCGTCCACCTCGTCGGACCTGAACCGCTTCACCGGCGATCTGACGCTGTCCTGGAACATCCTCGACTTCGGCGTCAGCTATTTCACTGCTCGGCAAGAGGCAGACCGGGTGCTGATCGCGCAGGAGGAACGCCGCAAGGCGGTGCAAACCCTGCTGCAGGACGTGCGGCGCGCCTATTGGCGGGCGGCGGCCGCTCAGCGCTTGACCAATGACGTGAAGGCCGCGATTTGCGCGGCCGAAGACGCGCTCCCCGCGGCGCGCAAGGTCGAGACCGAGGGGCTGAAATCGCCGATCGATTCGCTTCGCTACCAAAAGGCGCTGCTCGATGCGATTCGCCAGCTCGAGACGAACGAGCAATTATTGGCCATCTCGAAGGATGAGCTCGCCTCGCTCATCAACGTGCCGCCGGGAGAGCCTTACACGATCGCGGTTCCCAACGAGGCTTCGATGCGCCTCGAGCCGATGAAGATACCGGTCGGCCAAATGGAAAGCACGGCGCTCCTGCTCAATCCGGACATCCGCGGAGCGAGCTACGAGGCGCGCATCAGCGTTGCCGAAACACGCAAGGCCTTGCTCAAGCTCCTCCCCGGCATCTCCCTCTCTGCCGATCCGAACGTCGACAGCAACAGCTTTCTCGTTCACCACTATTGGGTGGCGGGGGCGGCGCGCGTGACCGGCTATCTCTCCAATCTGCTCACCGCACCGCTCGTCATCCCGCAACGGGAAAATGCGGAAAAGCTCGCAGTGCTGAAGCGGCAGGCCCTGAACATGGCGATTTTGGCCAAGCTGCACATCGCCTATCAGCAGTATTTCGCCGCCATCAAGGAATATTCCCGGGTGAAGCAGCTCTCTTCCGTGGATCAGCGCCTTTACACGCAGATCGCCAACCGCACCGCGACCGACGTCCAGGGAGATCTGGAACGAATCTTGGCACAAGCGAGCGCGGTCGATTCGAAGCTGCGGCTGTTCCAAAGCTATGCCGAGGCGCAAGAGGCGCTCGGAAGGCTTTATTCCACGGTCGGCGTCGACTTCCTGCACCAGGATGTCGAGACGCTCAGCGTTGCCGAGCTGGGCAATGCCATCAAGCAAACCAACATCGACCTTGCGCCGAAGGTCGACGCGGATATTTCGCCCGCTCCCGGCAGCGAGCCCGGCTGGAACGAATCCAAGGCTGGGACCGCCGGCAGCGTGTCCGCTTCCGGCGCGGGAGGAGGCACTTTGAGCGTCGCTCAAGTCCAGCAAATCGACGACCAATGAAGGCCTGCACTGCTGGAGGGGAGAAAAGGGCCGCGAAAAATAGGCCGGTGCCATGGTCGAAAAGAGGTCTCATTTATGGCTAAGATAAACGCCGCTGAGCACATCGAGGGCTAGTTCGAGGCCTCGCTGGCGAGACGTTTTGAGCGAGGCCTTCCGAGATGTTTCACTCTTCATCACGCCGCAAAGGGCCTAACCTCCTGCTTTGGGCCTTGCCGCTTGCTCTTTGGGCGGCCGGCTGTTGGGCTTGCGCGGCCGATGCCGCCACGGTGGAGGAAAAGACCAGCGACGAATTGCGTTCGACCTCGCCCGAAGTCGCCCCCGAGATCCGCGCCCAGCTCACGCCACGCCAATACACCACCTTATCGAGCGAGCTCGCCGGGCGCATCGATCGCATCAGCACCAAGCTCGGTGAGCATTTCAAGAAGGGCGACAATCTGATCGCCTTCGATTGCGTCATTCAGCGCGCGCAAGTCGCCCGTGCACAGGCCATCGCCATCCAGGCGGAGAAAACATATGGCATCAACCAACGCTTGCTGGCGCTCAAATCCATCGGGCAATTGGAGCTCGATGTTTCCGCCGCGGAGGTGCAGAAATCGAAGGCCGATCTCGCGAGCGCCAACGCCGTCGCCTCGAAATGCACGATCGACGCCCCTTTCAATGGCATTACGGTCGAGCAGAAGGCGCGCGAATTTCAGTACGCCAGCCCCGGCCAACCGCTGCTCGATATCTTGGATGACCGCAGCTTGGAGGTCGAGTTGGTCGCGCCGTCGCGTTGGCTGAGCTGGCTGCAACCCGGTTACCCCTTCGCCTTGCATGTTGACGAGACCGGAAACAATTATCCGGCAAAGATCACGCGCGTCGGCGGCAGGGTTGATCCGGTGAGCCAATCGATCAAGGTGGTCGGAGAGATCACCGGCGACGCGCCCGAGCTCATCGCCGGCATGAGCGGACGCGCGATCATTGCCCCTCCCCATTGAGCGCGCCGCTGCCCTCGGTGGCCCCGGTTTGCCGCGAAAGCCTCGCCGGGCTATAGCGCGCCGATGACAGTGAGCACCGACCACACACCCTTCGGCGCCTTCGCGCCGAGCGCCATCGCACGCACCGCGATCGAGCTGACCCGCGCCATGCCCGATTCCTGGCTCGGGCGCCGGCTGGCGTTCGCGCTGCGGCAATGCGTCGTGACGGCGATGCGAGGGCGCCCCGTCGATTTCGAGGCCTTCGGCGCCAACATGCGGTTATTCCCTTACGACAACATGTGCGAGAAGCGCTTGTTGTTCACGCCGCAATATTTCGACCGGCGCGAGCGCTCGATCCTCGTCGAGCGGATGAGGCCCGATCTTCGCTTCATCGATATCGGCGCGAATGTCGGCGCCTATTCGCTCTTCGTCGCCGCGCTTGCCGGAGGCGCCGCCCGCATTCTCGCGGTCGAGCCGCAGCCCGACATCTTCGAGCGACTCGTCGCCAACATGCGGCTCAATCCGTTCGGCACGATCAAGGCGGTGCAATGCGCGGTCGCCGACAAGCCGGGCGATTTCACGCTGTTCCTCGACACGAAGAACCGCGGCGAATCGAGCATGCGTGCCGTGCGCTCGCCGAACGGGCTTTCCATGAAGGTGCCGGCCACGACCCTGGTGCAGCTCGTGACCGAAGAGAAATTCGAGCGCATCGATGTGATCAAGCTCGATGTGGAAGGCGCCGAGGACCTCATTCTCGAGCCCTTTTTCCATGATGCGGCCGAGGCGCTTTGGCCCTCGCTCATCATCATGGAGGACGGCGTTGGGCGCTGGCACACCGATATGGAGCCCTTCCTCAAGGCGCGCGGCTACCGACAGCTCTTGCGCACCCATGTGAACTACGTCTTCGAGCGCCAGGGCGAAGGCGCGCGGCGAGCTTGAGCGGCGCCCCTGATGACGCACGGCGAGGATGAAATCTTGTGTTTTCCGGCGACGGGCGATCAGCCTCGAGCGCCAGCCGTTTTTATAAGGGGTGAGAGCCGGAATGGATCCAGAAATCGTCACCGCTGGCCTTCTCGTGATCGGCGACGAGATTCTCTCGGGCCGGACGAAGGACAAGAACATCGGCTACATCGCCGAATACCTCACCATGATCGGCATCGACCTTTCCGAGGTGCGCGTCGTGCCCGATGTCGAGGAGGAGATCGTCGCGGCGCTCAACGCGCTGCGCCGGCGCTACACCTATGTGTTCACCACGGGCGGCATCGGCCCGACGCATGACGACATCACCGCCGACGCGGTGGCCAAAGCATTCGGCGTGCCCATCGAGCATGATCCTCGCGCGGTCGCCTTGATGCGGGAGCGCTTTCCAAACGCCGACCTGAACGAGGCCCGCATGCGCATGGCGCGAATTCCGCAAGGGGCTGAGCTCGTCGCCAACCCGGTGTCGAAGGCGCCGGGTTTTTGGATCGGCAACGTCATCGTGATGGCGGGCGTGCCGCAGATCATGCAAGCCATGCTCGACGAAGCCGCGCCGCGCCTGAAAACTGGCCGCAAGATGCTCTCGGCCAGCATTCCGGCCGGCATGCGCGAAGGCGACATCGGCACGCCGCTTGCCGAGATCGCGCGCGACCATAAGGGCGTGATGATCGGCAGCTACCCTTTCTCGAATGAAGGGCGCCCCGATACCAATCTCGTGGTGCGCTCGCGTGATCCGCAAGCGCTTGCGGCCGCAAAAACGGCGGTGGAAACCATGCTCGCGACCTTGCGCGCCAATGGCGTCGGCGCCCCCTGAGGTGTAAAATTCGCAACTGCGCGAACTTTCAATCGGCAAAGAGCCTGCATCATGTCCGTCGAGAAACCTCCGATCAAAGCCTTTCCAGTCTCCTGGGACCAGTTTCACCGCGACTGTCGCGCGCTCGCCTGGCGCTTGTCGGCGCAAGCGCCGTTCTCCGGCATCGTCAGCATTACCCGCGGCGGCCTCGTCCCCGCCGCGATCGTGGCGCGCGAGCTTGGCGTTCGGCTCATCGAAACGGTGTGTATCTCGAGCTACGAGGAATCGGATCGGCAAACCCGCTTGGCCGTGCTCAAGGACATCGCGTCGAGCCTGACCTCCGGCGCCAATGCGAACGGCAAGGGCATTTTGGTGATCGACGATCTCACGGATACGGGACGCACCGCGCAAGTCGTGCGAAAAATGGTGCCTCAGGCGCATTTCGCCACGGTCTACGCGAAGCCGCAGGGCCGGCCGACCGTGGACACTTTCGTCACCGAGGTGAGCCAGGACACCTGGATCTATTTCCCATGGGATCTCGACCTCGCCTATGTGGCGCCAATGTCGCAAAAACCGTAAGCCGGCCGCGATTCGCCGTGGAGCGCCGGAAAGTACTTCTTTTGCAGTGCAAAAAGGCGCGTTGGTATTCCAAAAACGCATAGGGAAGTCGGCCCGCGCAGGCCTCTGCTCCGCAGTTCGGTAAAATTTTAGTGAATATGCCATGCATTTTGGCATGACAGCGGACCCGCATTGTGAGTTGTTATGCATGTTGCATTGCACATATACCCTCCATCAGCACATCGACTGAGGACGGAGTTGCCGGGACGGCGCTTCGCAGAAAACCGGAGGGTTTGACATGGTTATCACACTCATTCTCAAGCGGATCGCCGCTTGGAGACGTTATCGCGCCAATCTCCGCGAGCTTGGCCAGCTCACCGATCGCGAGCTCGACGACATCGGCCTTTCGCGCGGCAATGTGGATTATGCCGCTCGCATGAGCGCCGGGTTCTGATCCCGATTCAACGTTGAATTCCAAAATCTTGACGCCCGCCTCTGGCGGGCGTCTTGCTTTATAGGGAAGAGCGCGCGATTTTGGCGCCCATGTCCTCTCGCGCGCCCGTCCATGTCATCGGCGCCGGCCTTGCCGGCTCGGAAGCCGCCTGGCAGATGGCGCGGCGCGGGCTTCCGGTCGTGCTGCACGAAATGCGCCCGGTGAGCCTCACGCCGGTGCATAAGACCGGCGACGCCGCCGAGCTCGTCTGCTCGAATTCGTTCCGCTCCGATGATGCGCTGCACAATGCGGTTGGCCTCCTGCATGAGGAGATGCGCCGGCTCGATTCGCTGATCATGCGGATGGGCGATGCGCATAAGCTGCCCGCCGGCGGCGCGCTCGCGGTCGATCGGCAGGGCTTTGCCACAGGCGTGACGCAAGCGCTGGAATCGCACGAGCTCATCACGATCGAGCGCGGTGAGGTCGCCGGCCTGCCGCCGGCGGAATGGGGCACGAGCATCATCTCGACCGGGCCCTTGACCTCACAGGCGCTCGCCGAGGCGATCCGCGAGGTGACGGGGTTAAGCGAGCTCGCCTTCTTCGATGCGATCGCACCGATCGTGCATCGCGACACGATCGACATGGGCGTGGCCTGGCTTCAATCGCGCTATGACAAGGCTGGTCCAGGAGGGTCGGGCGCCGATTATCTCAATTGCCCGATGACGCGCGCGCAATACGAGGCGTTCATCGACGCGCTGCTCGCGGCGCCGAAGACCGAATTTCGTGAATTCGAGACCTCGACACCCTATTTCGACGGTTGCCTGCCGATCGAGGTGATGGCCGAGCGCGGGCGTGAGACCTTGCGTCATGGGCCCATGAAGCCCGTCGGCCTCACCGATCCGCGCAACCCCACGGTCAAGCCTCACGCCGTGGTGCAACTGCGCCAGGACAACGCGCTCGGCACCTTGTTCAACATCGTCGGCTTTCAGACGAAGCTGCGCCATGGGGAGCAGACCCGCGTGTTTCGGATGATTCCGGGCCTCGAGAACGCGGAGTTCGCGCGGCTCGGTGGGCTGCATCGCAACACCTATCTCAACTCGCCTAAACTCCTCGATCCGCGTTTGCGCCTCAAGGCGATGCCGCGCTTGCGGTTCGCCGGCCAGATCACCGGTTGCGAGGGCTATGTCGAGAGCGCCGCGATCGGCCTCCTCGCCGGGCGCTTCACGGCCGCCGAGCATCTTGGCGAAACGCTTTCCCCACCGCCTCAGACGACGGCGATCGGTGCGCTCTTGGCGCATATCACGGGCGGGCATCTCTTGAGCGAAGCGAGCGAGGCCGAAGGCTTGCCGGTGGCGCAAACGGGAAATGGCGAAGGGGCGGCCGGCGTTGGGAAGGCGCGCTCCTTCCAGCCGATGAATGTCAATTTCGGGCTGTTTTCGCCCATGGACGCACCGGTCCGCGGCGAGAGCGGCGAACGCCTGCGGGGCCTCGCGAAGACGCAAGCGCGAAAGCGCGCCATGAGCGCGCGGGCGCTCGGTGATCTCGCGGCCTGGCAGAACCTCGCCAAGCATGCGATTGGCGAGGAGCCAATGATCGGCAGGAGCGCGCCATGACCACGATAGCCTTCATCGGCCTGGGCAATATGGGCGCTCCCATGGCGGAAAACCTCGCCAAGGCCGGCCATCGCGTCACGGCGTTCGACCTCGTTCCCTTCCTGCGCGACGCCGCGAAGGAAAGAGGCATCAGCGTCGCCTCTTCCTCGGTCGAGGCGGTGAAGGAGGCCGAGGTCGTGGTGACCATGTTGCCGGCCGGGCGCCATGTGATCGACGTGTGGAGCGCGACCTTGCCGGCCGCGAAGCCGGAAACGCTCTTCATCGATTGCTCGACGATCGATGTGGAGAACGCGCGCAAGGCCCATGCCATGGCCGGCGAGCACGCTCTCCTTTCACTCGATGCGCCCGTCTCCGGCGGCACGGGAGGCGCCAAGGCCGCGACCTTGACCTTCATGGCCGGCGGCGAGGCGGCGGCCTTTGCGCGCGCCAAGCCGCTTCTCGAGGCGATGGGCAAGAAGATCGTGCATTGCGGGACGGCGGGCGCCGGCCAGGCCGCCAAGATCTGCAACAACATGATCCTCGGCGTCTCGATGATCGCGGTCGGGGAAGCCTTCGTGCTCGCCGAGAAGCTCGGCCTTTCGCATCAAGCGTTGTTCGATGTCGCCTCGACCTCATCGGGTCAATGCTGGTCGCTCACCACCTATTGCCCCGTGCCGGGACCGGTCCCTTCCTCGCCGGCGAACAGCGGCTACAAGCCGGGCTTCGCGGCGAACCTCATGCTGAAGGATTTGAAGCTCGCGCAGGAGGCCGCGCAGGCGAGCGGCGCGGCGACCCCGCTCGGGGCATTGGCGGCGCAGCTCTACGGCCTTTACGCCGCCTGGGGGGAAGGCGGCAGCGATTTCTCCGGCATCATTCACCTCATCCGCGGCAAGAGCGAATGAGCACGAGACGCAGGCGCGACAACCCTCCCTCTTGCCTCCTGCGATCCTGTTTTGCGAAATGCTGATCATCCTCGCGCCTGGCAAATCATGACCCAGATCGAGATCAAGCCACCGAAGACGAGGTCGGGCCGGCCCGTCGTTCCGACGCGGCCACGCGGCACCCAAGCGGACGCTGCCGCCGACGCCGTCGGATTTCTGCGTCGGCTTGGGTTTGCGGTCATGGTCGCCCTGTTGCCGATCGCGGCCGTCATCATGCGCCACGCAGTCGTCGTCATCGCGCCCGTCGGCGCCATCTTGTTCTCGATGGCGATGCTCATCGAGAGCGAAGGGCGCGAGCCGTTTCGGCGCATGTGGCAGCTCATCAGGACGCAAGCGGCGGTGCTTTTGCTTTTTCTGCTGTTCTGGGCGGGGCTGTCGCTCCTCTGGACGCCTTTCTTCGATGACGCCTCGGAGCGTTTGTTGAAGGCGACGGGTGTCGGCCTCTTCGCGTTCGTGGCGCTCGCCTCCATGCCGGCGCGCATGCGAGCCTCCAATCTTTATCTCTCCCCGCTTGGCGCCGGCGTCGGCTCGCTCTCGGCCATCATCTGGGTATTGACGGTGCCGAACGCCCAGACGGCGATCGACGGAGAAGGGCCCGTATTGGTGCGCACCGCCTTGAGCGTCACCTTGCTCACCTGGCCCGGTCTTGCCTGGCTTCTCATGAGATCGGAGCGCGCCTTTGCGATCGTGCTGGCGGTGGTGGCCGTGAGCGCCGCGCTCATGACGGAGCCGCGAGGCGCGGTGCTCGCGCTCATCGCCGGCGCAGTCGCCTTCGGTGCCTTCGTGGTCGCGCCGCGGCTCACCATCCAGATAGTGCAATGGCTTCTGGCGCTCGTCATCGTCGCGGCGCCGGTGCTGCCTTTCCTCGTTACGCCCTTGGCGCGCGCGCTTTTCGGGGCGGACACATCGGCTTGGCAGCCTTGGGAGGTGTGGCGAGACAGCGTGCTCGGCGAGCCCCTCCGCTTGCTCACCGGACATGGGCTCGACACCGCCCTGCGCAGCCAGCTCGCCGGGTTGTTGGCGGCGGGCGCCCCTCAATCCATCCTGTTCGAGGTCTGGTACGAGCTCGGTTTGCTTGGCGCCCTTCCGCTCGCCTTGCTCGTCGCGCTCGCGGTCAGAAGCGCAGCCCATGTCGGCGAAGCCATCGCGCCTTGCCTCGTTGGAGCCATCGTCAATCTCTTCGCCTTCGCGTGCGTCGGCCTCGTCGGCTCGCAAACCTGGTGGCTCACCTTGATCGCCGTCTTGTCGATCGCCTTTACCGCCGTCATTCACGGGCGCTTCGGGACAAGGCGGCCCAAGGCTTTCGTGAGCCGCTGAGCTCGGGAGCGGCGGACGCGGCGCCGGGGAGGGCGGGCTCCGGCGCCTCGAGCTTGGGCTCGGTGGGCGCGAGCATTCGCTCCGGCGTCTGGCGCGCATAGTAATTGTAGTAGACGCCCTTTTTGGCGATGAGCTCGTCATGCGTGCCGGCTTCGGCGACCTTGCCGCTCTCGATCACGTAGATGCGGCTTGCCTGCACCACGGTCTGCAGGCGGTGCGCGACGACGAGCGTCGTGCGGCCACGTCCGAGTTCATCGAGCGCCTTTTGCACCTCGCGTTCCGATTCCGGATCGAGCGAGGCGGTGGGCTCGTCGAGCAGAAGAATCGGCGCGTTCTTCAGGAAGGCTCGCGCGATGGCGATGCGCTGCTTCTGCCCGCCGGAAAGTTGCGTGCCGAGCTCGCCGACATCGGTGTCGTAGCCGAGGCGGAAACCGCTGATGAAGGCGTGCGCATGGGCGGCCTTGGCCGCGGCGACGATCTCCTCGTCGCTGGCGCCGGGCTTCCCGAGCGCGATGTTGTCGCGGATCGAGCCGCGAAACAGATAGACGTCCTGGCTCACATAGCCGATCGCGGCGCGCAGGGAAGCGAGATCGACCTCTCGCGTGTCCTGGCCGTCGATCCGGATCTCGCCCGAGCGCGGATCGAAGAAGCGCAGCACGAGATTGAGGATCGTGCTCTTGCCGCCGCCCGATCCGCCGACGAGGGCCGTCGTCTTGCCTGGCTCGACGCTGAGGCTCAAATGCTCGAGCACCTCGTCGCGCCCGGGGTAGGCGAAGCTCACATCGGTGAGGGTGACGCGTCCGACGCCCGCGCGCAACGCCGGCAGGCCTTCGCCGCGTGGCTCGAGCGAGGGCGCATCGAGCACCTCGTACATCAAGGTGACGCCGATGAGCCCGTTCTGGATCTCGAGATTGAGGCGGCCAAGGCGCTTCGCCGGCTCATAGGCGAGCAGCAAGGAGCCGATGAAGGAGAAGAAGGCGCCCGGATCATGCCCGCCCTGGATCACGCGCCAACCGCCGTAGAGGATGACGCCGGAGACCGCGAGACCGCCCAAAGTGTCCGACAAGGGGCTCGCCATCGCCTGGATGGCCGCGATCTTGTTTGCCGCGCGCTCGACCTCGTGCACGGTGTCGTGCATGCGCCTGCGCATCAGGGCTTCGAGATTGAAGGATTTGACGATGCGCACGCCTTGGGCCGCCTCGAGCATGATGTCGAGGATGCGCGTCACCCCATGGAAAGAGCGCAGCACATATTTGCGCACGCGCTTGATCAATTTGCCGAGCGTGATGCCGACGAAGGGGAGGCCAGCGAGCGCGATCACGGTGAGCGCCGGATCCTGGATGATCATCACCCCGACGAGGCCGATCACGGTCAAGGCGTCGCGCCCGATGGAGGTGATGAGCGCCTGCAGCACGTCGCGCGCCCCGTTCGCGGCGAGGGTGAGGCGCGACATGAATTCGCTCGAGCGCCGATCGTGAAAATACGAGACGTTTTGCTCCATGAGGCGGTCGAACACGCGCTCCTGGACCGAGGCGATGATGCGGTTGCCGATGCGCGACATGGTCACGATCTGCCCATAGGTCGCGAAGCCCTTGACGAGGTAAAGCCCGGCGATCGTGAAGGCGAGGATGCGCAGCGCCGCGAAAATCGCGCTCGATCATCAGCCCGTTGATGATATTCTTGAGGAGATAGGCCGAATAGGTGGTCGAGGCCGCGACGAGCGCCATGAAGACGAAGGCGAGCGCATAGCCCCATAGATGCGCCCGGCCGTGCTCGAGCACGAGGCGGCGCATCACCGGATAGGCGATCCGGGTGAAATAGGGCAGCGGCCGCTCGAGCATCGACATGGCTGCCCTGGTATAGGGCGAAGCTCGCTGCGGCAAGCTTGGGCGGCGTAAGGAGGGCGCGCGCCTTCCAAGCGCATCGAGCTCGCGGAGCCCTCCCGCAGAAAGCTTACGGGAATTAGGCGAAACCGCCGGGGCTTAGTCCGCTGGCCGCCCATCATGCGGAGCCACAGCAGGGCGCAGGCGAGGAGAACAGGAAGAGCGCAACGCCGGCGGTTTGCTGAGCGGCGCCTGCCGAAATCCGCCGCGGCCGGTGCACAAAGGGGACGGGGAGCGCTGCTCTTATCGACACTTCGGAGACGTGCATGCGCGATAAACTGAGTGCGGATGAGGTTCGTGTCTTGCAGCCACCCCATCGAATTGCCATGCAGCCTGGTCATTAGCTATCGTTCCCTCTCCGATCCCGAGGAGGCTCCGCCGATGCCTCGCTTTCCGAATGACCGGCCCGCGGGTGTCATCCCCGCCGTCCTGCTCCCGTTCCATGAGGATTTGTCGATCGACGAGGCGAGCTTCAAAGCTCACCTGACGGATATCGCGAAGGTCGAAGGCCTTTCCGCCATTACGGTGAATGCGCACTCGACCGAAGTTGCCTCCTGCACGGTCGACGAGCAGTGCCGGGTGATGGAGATTGCCGGCTCCATCGTGGGCGATCGACTGCCGATCATCCATGGCGTATGGGCCGATGGAAGCATCGAGGCGGCCGCGATTGCCCGCCGCGCGGCAGAAGGCGGGGCCTCGGCGTTGCTTGTTTTTCCGCCGGCGCCCTTCACATTGGGCCACTCCGCGGAGATGGTAATTGCCCACTTCCGCCATATTGCCGACGCCACCGACCTGCCGCTGATCGCGTTCCAGTATCCGCTCTCCACGGGCCAGGGCTATCCGCTGCCCACGCTGCTGCGACTTGCGGATGAAATTCCCACGCTGCGCGCGATCAAGGACTGGACCCCCGAGGTGCCACAGCACGAGATCACCATACGCGCCTTGCAGGGACTGAGCCGGCCGATCAACGTGCTCTCCACCAACAGTGCCTGGTTGTTCTCCTCGCTCGTTCTGGGGTGCAACGGCCTCCTATCGGGCTCGGGAAGCGTGATCGCGGACCTGCAGGCGCGACTGTTCCGCGCCGTGCAAGCCAATGACCTCGCCGAAGCGCGCCGTATCAACGATCGTATACGCCCCCTCGCACGCGCCTTTTACGCCGACCCGTTCGTGGATATGCACAATCGCATGAAGGAGGCGCTGGTGCTGCTCGGCAAGCTGCCGCGCGCCGTGGTACGCCCGCCGCTGGTCAAGATTTCCCATGGAGAAATCCACCGCATTCGAGAGGCGCTGATCGAAGCCGGAATGCTGCCTGGGGCGAGGGAGAGCCGCGCCGCCTGACCAAATTCGGCTTTGGAGCGGAAGGGCTGAAAGTTTCGGTTCTGGCCCAAACCGCCTGATCAGAGTGGCCAAAGCAGGTCCGTTCTGCCGAGATCGTTCTGAATGCGATACTGCGGGCAGCGTCGTGGTAGTCCCGTCAAGGTGAAGATCCATGGCGAGAGAATTGGAAGGCAAGGTTGCCGCCGTGACCGGGGCTGCGTCAGGCATCGGATTGGCGAGTGCCGAGGCGATGTTGGCCGCAGGATCGCGCGTGGTGGCGGTCGACCGCGACGAGGCAGCACTGCAGGCGCTCCGCAGCAAGCACGGCGATGCCATGATCCCTTTGGTCATCGACCTGCTCGATCCCAAGGAATGCGCTACGCTGCTGCCTAGCGTCCTCGAGAAGGCTGGCCAACTCGACATCTTGCACGCGAATGCGGGTACTTACATCGGCGGCGACTTGGTCGATGCCGACACTGCGGCTATCGACCGGATGCTGAACTTGAATGTCAACGTCGTGATGAAGAATGTGCACGACGTGCTGCCTCACATGATCGAGCGACGGACGGGCGACATCATCGTCACGAGTTCCTTGGCGGCCCATTTTCCGACGCCATGGGAGCCGGTCTATGCGTCGTCCAAATGGGCAATCAACTGCTTTGTCCAGACGGTGCGACGCCAAGTCTTCAAGCATGGCATTCGCGTGGGCTCACTATCACCCGGCCCGGTCATCAGCGCATTGCTCGCGGATTGGCCGCCTGAGAAGCTGAAGGAAGCCAAAGACTCCGGAAGCCTGCTGGAGGCCAGCGAAGTGGCGAACGTGGTCATGTTCATGCTGACGCGGCCACGCGGCATGACAATTCGCGATGTGGTCATGCTTCCCACTCATTTCGATCTTTAGGCCTTCGGTGCATGCGTTAAAGCATGATGGCTTCAAGTGGAATCGCCATCATGCTCAAAGTTATTAGGGGAGCATAATCTTCTCGGAAAAATGGTTTCCATTTTTCCGGATCATGCTCGCCAGGCCGTCAAGCCGCGGCGGGAATGGCGGCCTCGATCGCCTCGAGCGCCGCCTCGGCCTTCGAGCCGTCGGGCCCGCCCGCTTGGGCAAGGTCGCGCCGGCCGCCCCCGCCGCGTCCGCCGAGCGCTTGCGCGCCGGCCTTGACGAGGCTCACCGCGTCCCAGCGATCGACGAGATCTTCCGTCACGCCGACCGCGAGCGTCGCCTTGCCGTCCGCGCCGCGCGTCACGATGGCGGCGATGCCCGAGCCGAGCTCGCGCTTGCGCTCGTCGATCAGACCCTTTGAGCTCGCCTGCCGGCACGCCGTCGAGGACGAGGCCGAGGAAGGGGATGCCGCCGACTTCGCGCCGCGCGCCGGCGCCGCTCGCGCCCGAACCGGCGACGAGCTTGCGGCGAAGCTCGGCGAGCTCGCGCTCGAGGCGGCGCCTGTCCTCGATGAGATCGGCGACGCGGGCGCCGACCTCTTCCTTGCGCACCTTGAGGCGGTGCGCGATGTCGCCGAGCGCCTGGCTCTCGGCGTTGAAATGGGCGCGAGCGGCGTTGCCGGTGAGCGCCTCGATGCGGCGAACGCCCGAGGCGACCCCGCTCTCCGAGGTGATGGCGAGAAGCCCGATCTCGCCGGTGCGCCCGACATGCGTGCCGCCGCAAAGCTCGATCGAGAACGGCTTGTTCGCGCCTTGCCCGTCTTCGCCCATCGAGACGACGCGCACCACGTCGCCATATTTCTCGCCGAACAAGGCGCGCGCGCCGCTCGCGAGCGCCTCGTCGAGCGCCATCACGCGGATCTCGACGGGCGCGTCCTGCAGGATCGCGGCGTTCGCCGTGTCCTCGACGCGGCGCAGCTCGTCGTGCGTCAGCGGGCGAGGCTGCGAGAAGTCGAAACGCAGCCTGTCCGGCGCGACGAGCGAGCCCTTCTGCGCCACATGCTCGCCGAGCACGCGGCGCAGCGCCTCATGGGCGAGATGGGTCGCGGAGTGATTGGCCTCGATCGCTGAGCGCCGCGCCGCGTCGACCGTCACGGCGACCTCCGTTCCCGGCGTCAAGCACGCCGTCGATCGACGGTGACGCTGTGCACGAAGAGATCGCCGAGGCGTTTTTGCGTGTCGGTGACGCGCGCCGCGATCCCCGGTGCCGTGATCGCCGCCGTATCGCCGACCTGTCCGCCGGATTCGGCGTAGCAAGGCGTCTGGTTCAAGAGCATCTCGCCGCTTTCGCCGGCCGCGAGCGCCTTCACCTCGCGGCCGTCGCGGAACAGGGCCTTCACCACCGCTTCCGCGCTCAGGGTCGTCATAGCCGAGGAACTCGGTCGCGCCGTGCCGCTGCCGCTCGGCGAACCAGATGTCCTCGGTGCGCGCATCGCCCGAGCCCGTCCAGCCGGCGCGCGCCTGCTGGCGCTGCGCCTCCATGGCGGCCTCGAAACCCGCGACATCGACCTTGATGCCGCGCAGCCGCAAGGCGTCCTGGGTGAGGTCGAGCGGGAAGCCATAAGTGTCGTGCAGCATGAAGGCGGTGGCGCCGTCGAGGCTCGCGCCGGCCGAGAGCTCGCGCGTCGCCGCGTCGAGGATGGCGAGGCCGCGCGCCAGCGTCGCGCGAAAGCGCGTCTCCTCGAGCCGCAGGGTCTCGGTGATCAGCGCGCCCGCCCGCATGAGCTCGGGGTAGGTCGTGCCCATCTCGCGTTGCAGGGCAGGGACGAGGCGCCACATCAACGGCTCCTTCGCGCCAAGCAGATGCGCATGGCGCATGGCGCGGCGCATGATGCGGCGAAGCACGTAGCCGCGCCCCTCATTCGCCGGGCGAGACGCCGTCGGCGATGAGAAAGGCGCAGGCGCGCAGATGGTCGGCGATCACCCGATGGCTCACGCCGCGCGGGTCGTCGGGATCGACGCCCGTCGCATCCGCGACCGCCCCGATGAGCGCGCGCATGAGATCGATGGCGTAATTGTCATGCGTGCCTTGCAGCACCGCCGAGATGCGCTCGAGCCCCATCCCGGTGTCGATCGAGGGCTTCGGCAGGAGCACGCGCTCGCCGCCGCGCGCGCTGCTCGAACTGCATGAACACGAGGTTCCAGATTTCGATGAAGCGGTCGCCATCCGCGTCCGGCGAGCCGGGCGGGCCGCCGGGGATATGGTCGCCATGGTCGTAGAAGATCTCCGAGCAGGGGCCGCACGGCCCGGTGTCGCCCATCGACCAGAAATTATCCGAGGTCGGGATGCGGATGATGCGGCTATCGGGAAGGCCCGCGATCTTGCGCCACAAGGCATGGGCTTCGTCGTCCTCCGCATAGACGGTGACGGTGAGCCGATGCTCCGGAAGCGCGAATTCCTTGGTCACGAGCCGCCAGGCGAGCTCGATGGCGCGCTCCTTGAAATAATCGCCGAAGGAGAAGTTGCCGAGCATCTCGAAGAAGGTGTGGTGGCGCGCCGTGTAGCCGACATTCTCGAGGTCGTTGTGCTTGCCGCCGGCGCGCACGCATTTTTGCGACGTCACCGCGGTCGGAAAAGCCGGCTTCTCGGCTCCGGTGAAGATGTTCTTGAACTGGTTCATCCCCGCATTGGTGAACATCAATGTCGGGTCGTTGCGCGGCACGAGGCTCGAGGAGGGCACGATGCGGTGCCCCTCGCGCTCGAAATACTCGAGAAAATGCGATCGGATCTCGTTGACGCCGGTCATTCCCAAAACCTTGCGGTAAGAGCGCGTTTTTTAAAGCGCTAAGCGCGCTCGAACGGGTTTTAGGGGCAGGTGTTTGCCCTGTCCAGGAGGACGTGTCGGGCGCGCAGGGAGGCGCGTCGGGAACAGTGGGCATCGTTCCCGGAGAGGGGTGGCCACCCCGGCCTCGTCTTGCTCGGCGGCGCGCGCTCTTGCCCGATGGGAGGCGGCTACTTTTCGACAGCAAGCGGGGAAACAGAGCCGTGTCATTCCCGGCCTCGCGTTCCAACGGAACGCGAGGGGAAGGGAATCCGTCTTCTCCAGGATGCCCCTTCGCCGCCGTCAGTTAAATCGCGCGCGCCCTCGAGCCGCGCGCGCCGGCCTCTACTCGCCCTCTTCCTCGGGCCCCGTATCTTGCAAGATGCGCTCGGCGATGAGCCCGGCGTTTTGCCGGATCGATGCCTCGATCTTCTCGGCGATCTCGGGATGCTGGCGCAGGAACTGCTTGGCGTTCTCGCGCCCTTGCCCGATGCGCTGGCTGTCGAAGGAGAACCAGGCGCCCGATTTCTCGACGATGCCGGCCTTGACGCCGAGATCGACGAGCTCGCCGAGCTTCGAGACGCCCTCGCCATACATGATGTCGAATTCCACCTGCTTGAAGGGCGGCGCGACCTTGTTCTTGACGATCTTGACGCGGGTCGTGTTGCCGATCACCTCGTCGCGATCCTTGATCGAGCCGATGCGGCGGATGTCGAGCCTCACGGAGGCATAGAACTTCAACGCCATGCCGCCCGCCGTCGTCTCGGGCGAACCATACATCACGCCGATCTTCATGCGGATCTGGTTGATGAAGATGACCATGGTGTTCGAGCGGCTGATCGAGCCCGTGAGCTTGCGCAGAGCCTGGCTCATCAGGCGCGCCTGCGAGCCCGGCTGCACGTCGCCCATCTCGCCTTCGATCTCGGCGCGTGGCGTCAACGCCGCGACCGAATTCGACGACGAGCACGTCGATCGCGCCCGAGCGCACCAGCGTGTCGGCGATCTCGAGCGCCTGCTCGCCCGTATCGGGTTGGGAGACCAGAAGATCGTCGAGATTGACGCCGAGCTTCCTCGCATAGATCGTATCGAGCGCGTGCTCGGCATCGATGAAGCCGCAGACGCCGCCCTTCTTCTGCGCCTCGGCGACGCAATGGAGCGCAAGCGTGGTCTTGCCGGATGATTCGGGCCCGAAAATCTCGATGACGCGCCCGCGCGGCAGGCCGCCCACGCCGAGCGCGATGTCGAGCCCGAGCGATCCGGTGGAGATGGTCTCGATCTCGACCGGCTTCTCGCCCTTGCCGAGCCGCATGATGGAGCCCTTGCCGAAGGCACGCTCGATCTGGGAGAGCGCCGCATCCAACGCCTTCGTCTTATCCACCGAAACCCCTTCCAGCCGCACGACTTGACCCATGGCTCATTCTCCCTTGTGGCACGAGGCCGCCCGAAGCTCAATGCGCGCATTGTGCACGTTTTGTTCTCATGGCGCAAGTTCTTTTTTTGTCGAATTATGCACTTGACATAACAAGCTCGTTCGGCTAACGTTCAGCGTCTAGGAGATTAACCATGTCACTTCCGAACCTCACCGACCCGATCTTCCACGACGACGACGCCGCCCGTAAACACTTCGAAGTGATCCGCTGGCCGAATGGTCCCGTATTGCCCGCATTGTGGCATCATCGATCGAGGCGACGCTTGTTCAGGGCAAGTCCCATCGCTCGGGCCTGTATCAGTGCAACGCCTGCCGCGAGCCCTTCACCGTCACTGTCGGTTCTGTCTTTGAGCTCAAGTCATATCCCCTCGCCAAGTGGCCGCTCGGCTTCCATCTCATGGCCGCGTCCAAGATGGGCGTCTCGGCGCACCAGCTTATCCGGATGCTTGGCCTTGGCTCCTACCGGACAGCCTGGTTCATGGCGCATCGCATCCGTGAAGCGATGAACCCTGGCCGACGATGACGATCCCCTTGGCGGTCGACGGCAAGACGGTTGAGGTTGACGAGACTTTCATCGGTAAGCCCGACATGGCCTTCGTCAACAAGAAGCGCTGGCAGCACAAGCGCGGCACGTCCACCAAGCGCAAGGTCATCTACCTCTCGTGGAGCGCGGCGGCCGTGTGAAGTCGACTGTCGTCACGGATTTCAGCCAGAAGACCATTCGCGACGTGCTCGGCAACAACATCCTTGAGGAAAGCACCCTGCACACTGACGAGGCACATCACTACAAGAAGCCCGGCAAGCGCTTCTTCGGGCACGAGAGTGTCAACCACTCTAGCGAGGAATATGTGCGCTATCAGGATGGCGAGAAGATTACCACCAACACGGTTGAGGGCTTCTTCGGTATCTTCAAGAGGGGCATGACCGGCGTCTACCAGCACTGTGGCGAGAACCACCTACAGGCCTATATGCACGAGTTCGATTTCCGTTACTCAAACCGCGCCAAGCTTGGCGTAGATGATAACGAACGCACTCGCCGAGCAATCAAGGGCGCAGCCGGCAAGCGGCTGACCTATCAAGGACCTTGTGTCTCGCGAGCGGCTTACGAAGAGGCTTCGCCGCGTCAAGAGCGATTTTGGCGTTTTTGGACCAGCTCGCTTGACGGACTTCTTCCGCCGCGTACGCTCCGTGCTGCCGACGACATTCTTGAGCGGGGTAGGCCGTGTGGCTAGGGCGCGACGGATAGCGTCATCACGACGCTTTGCCGTTTCCTCTTCAGAGAACGTCTCATCGCTCCTTTTGGACATGTGAACGCCTAGGTGGTCCGATCTGGGGGCGGATGAAGTGGCAATGAAACCTGCGTCTGCGCAGGAGAAAAGCTGAGCACCTCAATGATCTTGTACTCATGATTTTCCTGACCGGTCGGTGTCAGGTGCGTCTTCACGGTCATTCTGACTTTATAGAGATCGTTGGTGAATGCGCCGCCTCTCCGCATTGCGTCCCGCGCGATTGTCGTTTCCGTGATATCGGCAAAAATTGGCTTCTCCTCGTAGAGAAACCGCCACTTCGGAGCCTTTTCGTCGAACACGGGCGAATATACCCGCAGCCACGCGACGACAGCTTCGTCCAAATCTTCAACGTCGGGGGTCTCCCCCTCGATTGGTATATCAAACCCGGCGACAATCTCGGGGGCCTTCTGTTTGATCGATGCTCTCCATCGGGCCATCCCCTACTCCCCGAAAAGCAAGCTTTTCAACGCCACCGATTCCGTAGCGGTTTAAGAGCACCTTCGACAGCTTTCCGCATGTTGGGGACCTTTGACAGCTCAAACGCAGATCGGCTGACCTTTGCAACGTTCCCGTCGCCAATTTGGACGATTATAACGCCCTTGTCCTCATATTCCCTGACCTCAGTAACAGCCCGCCCCCGCTTCCATTTCAAATAGCCAAACAACCCCAAACCGGGAGCCCCGAGAATAACACCCAAATCCTCCAAAAAATTTGTTTTTGCAGTATTTTTAACCTCATCTCCTGTAATAAATGAGGCGATTTGAGACAAAACACTTTGTTATTACATCAAAAGTTAATGTTGAAGCACTTGTGTTCAAAATCAGACTGAACTAAAACTTTTACAGTAGTCTTCTTACCGTTAATCTGAAAATTAGCTTCTCGTATGAGTTTTCCGAAGGCCACTAACGCCGGCCCCAGCGATTGTACGTCCATGGAATCGACATCTTCCCCACGCCCATCATAGGATGCTTCTAATGTTTGGCGGTTCACTTCGCCGCCTTCTGTTTCTGCCATTGAATGATCCCTGCCCCGCCTGAAGGAGAGCCGATCATTCCACAACCCAAAGTCCGCGCCAAGTGCGCGGCGAACCGCAGAGGGCGCAATTGGCACTGACCAACAGAAGAAGCTGTCACTGCACGACCTTTCGAGAGAGTTTCCATCGGACGACGAGGTAGGAACGCTAATAGCCTCTCTCGCTCACATGGAGGCAAGGGCAGCGGCTCTGATCATGGCCTCAATTTTGGACAACTACCTTGAGCAGGCAATATCTGCATGCTTCGTGAAGCTAAGCACCGCGAAATTCAGGGCTCTTTTCCGCGATACAACAGTCGCCGTTCGGTTCCTTCTCAAACAAAATCAGCGCAGGCTATGCACTCGGCGTCTACGACTCACGTTGCGCGCGCGCAATTAGATAAGATCAAGGTCCATCCGAAACGCCTTCGCGCACACGATGCAGCCCATCGATTTCGATCACCCTGTCGTGGCGACCGAGTGCAACAATCTCAACCCATCTCTTATTTCAAAGCGGCCCTTCAGCGCCACGACCCCGCGCGAATTGTTCATGGGAACGGCAATGCTCGTCGGATCGTAATTGTCAGCTTCACGCGCGACCGCATTCTGGCAATTCGGGACGGTAATCACCCTCAGCCAATCGCATACGTGTGTAAATTCCAAATCACTGCCTCTTCTCGATTTTTCGTAATTCCAGATTGAGAAAGAGGAAATTTCCTCCACCCCCACCTCGATCATGGCAGGCGTTACCGGGGGTTCACCATCATTTTTAGCGCCGGCCTGTCGCTCGGGTTCGTATCATTTTCTGTCCTGTTATGGCAAGTGCATAATTGGGTTTTTTGTTCGCTGTGGGGATAAAGATACTGCCGGCCGCGCCAGGTTTTGGGCACCGCGTTCTGGCTGTGCTTCCAACCTAACTCAATGGGCCAGCTCTCGGTCCGCGCAACTCTGCTAGAATGTGAGCCCCGTCACAAGGACAGGGCGCGACCTCTATCGTGAAGACGTAGAATTTCGTATGCTTATATGGAGATCCAAATCAATACTACATCGTAAATATCAGCCTCATGCCTGGCAACGTTGCTAGCTCATTTTTAGATCGGCCGGGGCTAAACGGGCGCCTTTCGTCTTCATGCGGCAGATCGCTACCACGCCATGGGAGTCCGCAATTCAGCGAATGGGGAAGATGCCACGATCGCCAAAGCGCGGGCCGCGCACCTGACCGTAGGTCTTGCCCAATGCCGGGGCGCCGGCCGTCCCCGGCGGCTTGCAACGTCAATGCACGCCGCCGGACGCGTTGATGCGTTCTCCGGTCAACCAGGCCGCGTCATCGGAAGCCAGGAATATGACCGCGGGCGCGATCTCTTCGGGGCGGCCGAAGCGGCCGCCGAGCGGCGTCGCCGCCACCATGGCTTCAGCCGCGGCGCTGCCGACGAAACCGATCCGCTGGTTGCCCTCGGTATCGGTGTAGCCGGGAGCGACGGCGTTCACGCGGATCTTACGCGGGCCGAGCTCCTTGGCGAGGGCGAGCGTCAGAGTGTCGACGGCGCCCTTCGTTGCCGCGTAGAGGCTCGAATTGGGCACCGGGCTCTCGCTCGCGATCGAGCTGATATTGACGATGCTGCCACCCTCGGCCGGAAAATGCTTCACCGCCTCCTGGATGGCCAGCATCGTGCCCAGCACATTGATGTCGAAGTGGCGGTGGAATTGCGCCTCGGTGATTTCCTGGACGGGCCCGAACTCGAAGATGCCCGCGTTGTTCACGAGCACATTCGGCGGCCCTAAGGCCTTCTGCGTCTCCTCGAACAGCTTTTTCACCTCGGCTGCCTTGGACATGTCGGCCCGGATCGCGACGGCCCTGCCGCCATCGGCGACGATATCCGCGACGGCCCGGTCGGCGCCCTGCTTATCGGACGCATAATTCACGACGACCGCCGCCCCCGCGGCCGCCAAGCCCTTGGCGATGGCAGCACCGATGCCCTTGGATGCGCCGGTGACGATGGCGATCTTGCCAGCGAGATGATTCATGGGTTGCCTCCATTTGCTGAGTGCGATGCCGATGCCCGAGCACGGGCGCTTGTTCGGCCGCTTCGCGCGCTTTCGATCCGTCGAGGCGCGGAAACAACTCGGACGGATCGGGGCGTCGCGCATGATCCGGTCTGACCTCGGCAGAATGACAAAAACCAGAGGAGCCGGGTGATCACTTCACAGTACCTGTAGCCTAATCGGCTCCCTCTGGGGCTGATTAATTCGGCTTTTAGCCGTAATCCGAAGCCGGCGGAGGTTAACGAACAGACATTCCGGTGGTGTGCGTTACACGTTACCGTTCTGAGGCCCTGTGATCATCGCCCGGGTTACCGCAACCAGTTCATCATCTGATAAGATGGGATAAACCGGATGGCGGGCGAGCCGCCTTTTTTATACACCAGAGGAAGCACGCATATTCGGCAGCGTTCAGCGTTGCGCACGATGGATTTGACGAAGCGCCGGTCCCAAAGGTGATCGTTGATTGAGCGGCGAATTTATTCACGCCTTGGCTTTGTGCGTCGAGGCTTGCGGCGGCTGATGAGAGAGCAGCGATCCGGGATCCTTGTCCTCTTCGCGCTTTTCGTCGGCACCGCCGCGGCCAAGGGCGCGCCGCCCCTCAATGCCGATCCGGCGCTTTCGCCCTGGTTCGAGAGCTTGCAGCGGCCGGATGGAGCGGGGTCTTGCTGCTCGACGGCGGACTGTCGGCGCGTGCAAAGCCGGCTCCGCGACAAGGGTTATGAGGTCTTGCTCGATGAAATCTGGGTCGCGGTCCCGCCGGGCAAGGTGCTTCACCGGGACAATCCCACCGGTGACGCGGTGGCCTGTACCTCGTGGCCACCTTATTTTCTGTTTTGTACCGGCTCCCGACGTGTGAGGATCAGTCATCGACGATGGCTGGAACGAGCTGGAGCTCGTGCCCAACATCGGCCGATCGCAAGACCGATCTCAGCTTCGGGTGAAGCATGTCGCGCGCCAATTCCCTCATTCTCCTGATCCTTGTGCTTGCGACATTTGTCGGGTTCGACCTCGCGAGAACTTTGCGCACCGGGCGCGCTCGCGGAAGATTCGGCACCATCACACGCAAGCAGGCCGCGCGCTTTCGCCGCTATGTTTATGGGGATTGGATTGTGCTGGCGTTTTGTGTCGGGACTATCCTGTGGGCACTGATCTCACCAGAAACCTTTGAGCGGTGAGTCCGTTCGAGGCGACCCGCTCCGCGCGGATCGCGGCCCCGGCCTTAGTCGAGAACCGCCATCCGTGGGCGAAGGGTTTCCCATCAATTCGGGCGCTATGCCCGTGCAGGGCAGGCTCAAGAGCCGTGATAATCGCAGGCGATCGCGTGGGACGCGCCGACCATCGCAATGGCCGCGGCGCCTCCGAGGAACGCGAGAGAAAGAAATGTGAGAGCCAGGAATCTGCGCATGAGTTCCTCCAGGAGGTTCTCGGTGGGGGACAGCCATAATCGAGCGCGGCGATTGTGTTTCGAGTAAGGCGCCCGGCCTCGCGCTCCAAAGCAGCGCGAGGGGAAGAGAAACCATATTTCTCGAGCGGTCGACCGCTTTCCTCGGTTGGGCTGCGGCTTCGAGGGGCGGGGGCCGACGCCCCGGCGCTTATTTCAGGCGATCTCGAATTTTCGCGAGGCCGGCCTTGGCGCAATTGTCGTCGAGCTTGGCGCCTGGCGCGCCGGCCGCGCCGATCGAGCCGATCGTCTCGTCGCCGAGCTTGATGACGAGGCCGCCGCCGAAGAACATGACATGGGGCAGCTTGGAAAGCGGGGCGATCGAATCCTCGCCCTTCGCGCGATCCGCCAAAGCGAGCGTGTCGCTCTTGAACGAGACGCTGGTGTAGGCCTTGTCGTGGGCGCTATCGAGCGTGTGGATCCCGGCGCCATCGCCCCGTACCGAAACGATGATTGCGCCGTCGGCATCCAGCACGACCGCGGTTTCACGGTAACCTTGCTTGGCGCATTCCGCGATTGTTTCGCTCGCCGCCTCGATCGCGAGCGCCGCCGGGATTCGATGGGTCTGCATTGTCTGCGCGCCGGCGGCGGACGTTCCGAGCACTGCGCAACCGAGCGCAACCGCGGCCTGGGTGAAGAACCTCATGTCATTTCTCCTTGGGTCGGGCGACGCCCGGGATTGGCTGGCGATCAGGCGAACCCGTCACCCTTCGTGGCACCGCGAAGTGCAAAGCATCTCTTGACAGCTTCTCTGGCCGCTCCCGCAAGGAAACACAACAGGGGGCGCAAGACCGGAACACCCGAAATGATCGCAGGGTGCGCGTCAGGCGTCTCGTGGCGCGGGAACGCCCTTCGGAGCGCGCGTCAGGCGAAATCGGTCGGCTTTGCGAGCGTCGTCCAGGCGGATGCGCCGGCGCTCGTCTGCAAGCCGGTCTCCTGAGTCGAGGCGATCTGCGCGCCGTTCATCGTCCATTCGGCGAGCGCGCCGTCGCTGCTGCGCCACAAGATGTCGGATTTGCCATTGGCGTTGAAGTCGCCGATTTGCGCGATTTGCCAAGAAGCATCGGGCGCCGCCGGGCTGCCTTGCAAAGTGACTTCTTGGATCGAGGTGATCTGCGAGCCGTTCATCGTCCAGTCGATGAGCGTGCCGCTCGTGTCGCGCCACAAGATGTCGGATTTTCCGTCCCCGTTGAAATCCCCGATGCCGACGATGTTCCAGGAAGCGTCGGGCGTCACCGCGCTGCCGCCCAAGCTCACGGTTTGGCTCGAGGCGATTTGCGATCCGTTCATCGTCCAGTCGACGAGCGTGCCGCTCGCGTCGCGCCAAAGAATGTCCGACTTCCCGTCGCCGTTGAAATCTCCGACCCCGGCGATGCTCCAGGAAGCGTCGGGCGAAACCTGCACGCCCTGCATGGAGAGGCTCTGGCTTGCCGTGATTTGCGATCCGTTCATCGTCCAGTCGATGAGCGCGCCGTTCGCGCCGCGCCACAGGATGTCCGATTTGCCGTCACCGTTGAAATCGCCGATTCCAGCGATGCTCCACGAGGCGTCGGGTGCCGCGATCTGGCCTTGAAGCGTGAGGGGCTGGCTCGCGGTGACCTGCGAGCCGTTCATGCTCCAATCGACGAGCTCGCCGCCCGTGTTGTGCCACAGAACGTCCGCTTTGCCGTCGCCGTTGAAATCGCCGATCCCGGCGACGCTCCAGGAGGCATCCGGCGTCGCGGGGCTGCCTTGATAGGTGACCTGTTGCTGCCCGCTCACCGTCCAGGCGGCGAGCGTGCCGTCACCGTTGAGCCAGAAGACGTCGGAAGCGAGCGTCATTTGCAAAGCTGGAGCGCTCGCCCAGCCGAGCGCGTTCATCAAGGTGAGGTCGGTGGCGGTGAGCGCGTCGTAGGCGCCCGGGTTCTCGAACGCGTCGAAAGCGTCGTTTCCGGCGCTCGCCGCCCAGTCGCCGAGATCCGCCGTCGGGGACGTGTTCCAACTGTCGAGATTGGTCGCGCCGCCGGTGATCGAGAAATAGGCAGCGCCGCCGGACGATAGTTGGCGCGCATTCGGTGCCGAATACCGGTAAAGATCCATGGGCGTGGGGGTCGATTGATCGACCCCCGAAATCCGGCCCATGACCTCGGAAAATTCGTGCTCCACGGCGGCCACAAAATCATACTGGCTCGAAGGCGGCGCCGCGGTCGTCGAATAGCTGAAAATGTTCGCGGCGGCGTCAAATCCGACATAGCCGTCGACGCCGCGGCTGTTCGCGGCGAGGCCGAGCGCTTTGGCCTCGGCCTGGGTGGTCAAGAGATTGGCCGCGGCGTTCGCGGGCGCGTTCACGGGAAGCGTGTCGGCGCCGGGCGCGTTCTGCGCGAGCAAGGCATTTCTGACGGAGGCATAAGATTCGTTGGCGACATAGGCCAGGCTCTCGCCAAGCGCGCCGCTTTGCAGGGCCTGACCGTCGATCTCGCCATAGCCTACCGCGATCGTCAGATTGACATTGTTGGTGAACAGGCTGTCGAAATAGGACACGACATAGTTGACCGCCGCCACGAATCCCGAGGGCAAGCTCGACGGGTTCTGATCGAATTGAGCGGTAATCTGCACCGCGAGCCTCCATCCCATGGCTGCACCCCATCGGGGCGTGCCTTCGCGGGAACGGGAACGTAAACGCCGAGAATGAATCAGGCGTTACGGGAAGCCGACAATTTGATTGCAATTTGAAAGGGTTGGGGGTTGAAGCGGCATTAAGGGAAACGCCCGCCTCTGATCGCCCCACGCGCCAAGCCCAGAGACGCACGCGCTGAGCGCGCCGTAATGGATGGGGCGGGCGAGCGCAACGCGAGCTCGAAAAATGCCAGGCCTCACGATGCGTGAAGACGAGGTCGCGTGCCTTGATGGCGCGGAGTTGAGCACGAACTGCGTGAGATGGCGCCCTCATCTCTCCGCACGTCAAAGGGAGAGATGGGAGCGTCTATCGATGCTGAAGGCTGAGTGTCAGACGCATTCCGAAGAAGTGTCTTTTTCGGCGGGGACGCCGTCACGGCATCCTTCGCCTCTTCGTCGCGCGATCCTTTGGATCGAGAGGGCGCAAGGCGCTCTCAATAGTCGGCCTTGCACCGCCAAACATGCTTTCTGGTGAAGCTGCAATGCTGTGAGTGGGAACCGGTCGCCTCTTCGTCGCGGCCGCCGATCGTTGCATTCGAAACCCCGCTCGCCGCAACTCCGGCAGCCCCGGCCGTTGCGCCGGCGGTCACACCGTCGGCGATCGTGCCATTGCCGCCACTCCCGGTGATTTCGCCAGACCCGCCACCCCCGCCGGCCGAGCTCGCGCCACCAATGGCTCCTGCGCCACTGCTTGCCCCCGTGCCGCTCGAACCGCCGTTGCTTCCGTTCGAGCCGTTGCTTCCGTTCGAGCCGTTGCTTCCGTTCGAGCCGTTGCTTCCGTTCGAGCCGTTGCTTCCGTTCGAGCCGTTGCTTCCGTTCGAGCCGTTGCTTCCGTTCGAGCCGTTGCTTCCGTTCGAGCCGTTGCTTCCGTTCGAGCCGTTGCTTCCGTTCGAGCCGTTGCCTCCGGGATCGCCTGGATTTCCGCCATGGCCATGCCCATGGTCGTGGCCGCCGTGCCCGTGCCCGCCGTGCCCGTCATGTCCATGACCTTCGTGACCGTGGCCGTCATGGCCCTTGCCGCCATCATGGCCTTTCCCGCCGTCGTGACCCTTTCCGCCGTCGTGGCCCTTGCCGCCGTCGTGGCCCTTGCCGCCATCGTGGCCCTTGCCGCCGTCGTGGCCCTTGCCGCCGTCGTGGCCCTTGCCGCCGTCGTGGCCCTTGCCGCCGTCATGGCCCTTGCCGCCATCATGGCCCTTGCCGCCATCATGGCCCTTGCCGCCATCGTGCCCATGGCCGCCATCGTGCCCATGGCCGCCATCGTGCCCATGGCCGCCATCATGTCCGCTTCCGCCGCCATCATGTCCATGGCCGCCATCGTGCCCGTGCCCGCCGTCGTGGCCTTGTCCGCCGCCCTCGCGGCCGCCACTTCCGTCATGCCCATGCCCGCCGTCATGGCCGCCGCCATCATGCCCATGGCCGCCGCCGTCGTGCCCGCCGCCATCATGACCGCCGCCATGCCCACCGCCGTCATGGCCACCGCCGTCATGGCCACCGCCGTCATGGCCGCCGCCGTCATGGCCACCGCCGTCATGGCCGCCGCCGTCATGACCGCCGCCGTCATGGCCGCCGCCGTCATGGCCGCCGCCGTCATGGCCGCCGCCATCATGGCCGCCGCCGTCATGGCCGCCGCCGTCGTGGCCGCCGCCATCATGCCCGCCGCCCTCGCCATGGCCACCATGCGCCCAACCCGAGCCGGGGCCGGCGAGAGTCAAGGCGGCAATGGCAGCCGCCGTGAAAAGCTTTGTCCTAAATTGCATCAGATATCTCCATCTAGCCGCTAAATGACCCAAGGTCTGAATTCGCGGTTTCAAAATGGGACATTGATCGCCGCGCTAACTGCTCATTTGCAGTTATCGAGCCACAGAATATTTACGTTAATGCGGGGGTTGAGACGTGACGGCGTGCACGATATCAGTAAACGTCTTTATGTCAGCTATCTAATCTATCCTACTACTCAGGGAGTAGATCGATTTTGTCTCTGATTTTCTTGGTTTTTTCGGATGCCGCGCTGCTTGAAGCGGCCAGGGATCGCGACGCCGGACGCGGCTCTGGCGAGCGAGCGCTGGCGCCCGTTCCGGCTAGGCCCAACGCCTTCGCGAGCGTCTAAAACCAGGCACCTGACAAGCTAAATTGGACTCGGCGATTTCACGAGGGGGCGACGCGATGAAGCGAGCGCGTCATTCGCTCGGGGAACCGATCGTGTCGGCGACCCACGCTCCCCGCCGCCCCATCGGCTCGGGAGGGCCTGTCGTCGTGTCGCGCGCGGTCTGGTGCTCCATCTCGGCGTCGAGCTCGGCTCCGAGAAGGATCACGATCGAGGAGAGCCATATCCAGGTCATGAAGCCGATGGCAGCCCCGAGCGACCCGTAGGTCTTGTTGTAGCTTCCGAACTTGGCCGCGTACCACGAGAACAGGAGCGACATGATGAGCCAGGCGACCGCCGCTAAGGCGCTGCCCCAGCTGATCCAACGCCACTGCGCCCGTTCGCGGCTCGGCCCGTAGCGGTAGACCACCGCCATGATGAGCGCGACGAGGACGAAGAGCACCGGCCATTTGCCGAACCTCACGAGCCATTGCGTCGCCGTGGCGAGGCCGAGATGATCCAAGACGAAGGGCAAGACCGCGATGGCCCCAAGGGCGAGTATCGAGAAGACGAGCGCGCCGAAGGTGAAAAGCAGCGACACCGCATTCAGCTTGATGAAGCTGCGCTTTTCTTTCTCGCCGTAGACGATGTTCAGCGCATCGACGAGGGCCTTCATTCCCGCATTGGCGCTCCACAACGAGACCGCGAGCCCGGCGATGAAAGCCAGGCCGAGCGTGCCGTTGGGCTGGGCGGTCAACCGGGTAAGCTGTTCGCCGATGACGTCGGTCGCGCCGCCGGGAAGTATGCCGGAAAGGCCGTCGAGGTCTCGGCTGATCGTCGAAGGGTCGGCGAACAACCCGTAAAGCGCGACGAGCGCCGCGATGGCCGGGAAAATCGCCAGGAGAACGTAGAAGGCGACGCCAGCCGCGATCGAGACGATCCGGTGCTCCGGCACATTGCGGTAAATGCGCCAAAAAATGTCCTTCCAGCCTTTCTTGGGGATCTCGGAAGGCGCCGAGGCCGCCCTTCCACGCCCATTGTCGCGAATCTCTTTCGCGCCGGACCTCTCTTCGTGCTCCTGCCTGTGGCGCGCCGAGCCGAGGAAGACGAGCGCGACGACAGCGGCGGCCGCGGTGAGGGGGGAACGCACGAAGGGCTCCGGGAGGGATGGCGGCATGCGGTCAACCCCCAAGGCGCCTGTTTCGCCGGGCTTTCGACGCCGCCCGTTCTCTCCAGGAATGAGAGGCGAGGGCTTGATGCCGAATTTCCGACGCGCCGACCATGACGGGCTCCCTCGCGAACATCTCGCCCGAGAAAACAGCGGGCTTGAACGATGGTTCCGATCGGCCGGGGCGAGGTAACTCGAAAGTCTATTTGGAGGATGCCGGCTTGCCGGAGTGGAAAATTCAGAGCAAAATTCGAGGAATTCGTTACAGAAAAGGCGCGCCCGAGAAATATGGCGCTCTTCTTCGTTGAAAAGCGCTCGATATTCTGGTCGCCTATTCATAAAAGCGTCGGGTTTCAGGCCTGTGATGATGCCGATGACGGCGCCTCTCGAACCCATCTTCCGTCGAAAGCTTCGCGACATCGCCAGGCGAGCGTCGCGACCGCTGACGAGGACCTCGCGCGCCCTCCTCGTGTGGGCGGCGATAGGGATATGTCCCGTCGCGCAGGCTCAGATCGCGCCGACGCCATACCCCGCCGCCCCGCCGAATGTCGTGGCGGCCGTGCACGCGCAAACCGCCACGCCAAGCGTCGTCCCGCCGCCGCCGCTGCGCGAGATCGCCGATCCGAAGGGCGCCGCCGGGCAACCGGCGAGGATCACGCAAGCCAAGCAGCAATTCGTGAATCCGGAGCGCGCGTATGATCCTATTACGGGCGAGAGCTTTTATTGGGATTGCGCCCAAAAATCCTGGTTCGATTCCAAGACGCGCACGGCGGTCGGCTTCCAGGGAGGGAAGGCGAGCGACGGTGAGGTCATTCCGCCGCCGCCGAAGCTCGAGGTGGCTGATTCGGAGCGCGTCACCAGCGAAGGGCTGATGGCGAAGATCACGCAAGCCCGGCAAGATGCCGACAACCCCGCCCGAGCCGTTGATCCGGACAGCAAGCAAATCCTGGTCTGGGACCGCAGGCAGAAGAGCTGGATCGACACGAAGACGGGCGAGGCGATCGGGTTTCTCGGCCGCAAGGGCGTGAGCACCTGCCAGCAAGCCGGCGCGCCGGCGGCCGCGAGCCAGGCCGGCCTCCCGACCGGCGTCCAGGCCGGCCTCCCGACCGGCGTCCAGGCCGGCCTTCTTGCCCAGGCGGACGTGCTCAACGCGCTTCTCTTCAAGGAGCGTGTGGCGATCGCGCCTTCTGAGAGCTCGCTCATCGCCTCCGGCGTGGGACAGGCGCTTCTGCAGATGGAGCTTCTCCTTACGAGCAAGCAAAGCGTGATCGGCGGCGCCTTGCGCTTGAGCGGGCCGCGGGCCGAGGCGAAGCCCAATCCCGGCGCACCGGGTTCGGCCTGCCTTTCCTGCGCGACGCGGGAGCCTTGCCCATCCTCATGTCCCGAGCTTCCAGCCTTCCTCCAACTGAGCAAGGCGATGCTGGCGGGTCCCCTGTGAAGTCGCGCGGGCGCCAAAAGCCTGGGGAAGAGCGTTGGCAAGAAGAGCGCCAAGAAGGGCGGATTGCCTTGGAAAGCCCGCGCGCCTAAACCTCTCCTCATGAGGAACAACCCCCTGCTCATGGACGCGCCGGCGGTCTTGCGGGCGCGGAAGTTCGGGGCCGATCAGGATATCGAGGGCGCCTCGTGTCTCGAGGGGGCCGGGCGCGCGCCAAGCCGCCCAATGGCCGCGATGATGGCCTTCATCTGCATCGTTTTCACGAGCCTTTGGGGGTATGTCTTCATTTCGCCGGATATGCCGGGCCTCGATCCGACGATCGATTACGCCTGGTTCGTGCCGACAGGCCCGCGCTTTTTGGCGATCTGGATCGCGCTGACGCTTTGCCTTGCGTCGTCTTTCTATCTCGTTTTGCGCGCCTCGCCCGATAACCGGGCGAGAAGCCCGGCGATCGTCGCCTTCATCGCGCAATTCATCCTGAAATCCGTCTGGGCTTCCTTGTTTTTCGGCTTGCGCGCTCCGATTCCGGCCCTGTTCGTGATGGCGATCTTTTTCATCTGCGTCATCACGAGCCTTTGGCTCAACACGCTCGTCGATCGGCGCGCAGCCTACCTCATGGCCCCTTACGTCTCCTGGGCGGCTTTCATCTTGCTGTTGACGATCAGCACGGCGGCGTCGGTCGGCACGATGCCGTAGGGCCAAGGTTCACGCCGAAGCTCACGCTGAAAGGCTCGCAAGCATCACTTGCGAGCCGCCGCTCATTGCGGAACGATGCGCCGCCGTGCCTTCAATTCGGCCAGCAGGCCGTGCCTTGCGGATCGAGGTGGAAGCCGCGCGCACATTTCGCGACCGAGCCGGGCGCGCCATAAGGCGGCGGGCCGTAGTCCGGCGGATCGTAATAATACGCGGGCGGCGGGCCGTAATAATAGGGGTGGGCCGCCGCGCCGACGAGCGTGCCTACCGCCAATCCGCCGATGAGGCCCGCGGCCACCGGTCCCGGACCGCAACCCCAGCGGCACCACCAGGCCGAGGCCGGCGTCGTGGCCGCGACCATCGTCCCTGCGAGCGCCAAGGCGAGAACGGCGCTCCGGCCGAAAAATTTCATACGCGCAGTCATCACGGTGCCTCCGTCATCAAAGCCCAATTGAGAGACATCCCTGGCGCCAAAGTTTGCAGAAATCCCTTAACCCGATCTTAATCGATGGCGCGCGCGAGTGTCTCGACTTGGCCCAGCGCGCTGCGATATCGACCGAAGTCTCGACCGATTGAGAGAGAAGGGCATCGCGCCGTCATTTTGTATGGGCGCGGGCCTACAAAAATGATTTTGCTCGATTTTGTATTTGGCTATCTTGTGTGCGTCATCGTTGTTTCGCCCAGATGATCTCCTCCTCGGGCGTCTTCTCGGCAGTCAGCCCTGAAGGGATCGGAAGGTGGAGATTCGCCGGCCGATAAGGCATGTCGGCTTTGCCGGGAGCGATCGATGGGCGTCCGAGCTTCTCGAGCGCGCTCCAATGCACCCGCTCGTTGATGTTTTCGTCCCGTGGGTTCGGCGAATTGGTGAACGCCTTGTGATCGATCGCGTCAGGCGAGAGCACGGTCCGCAAATGCGGCCAGCGCTGGTCGATCGGCCAGCCGATCGTCGAATCGACGACCTCTCCGTCGAGATCGGGATGAATGCGGGCCGCGACGGCGGCTGCCTCGAAATCGAGCGCCGTCAGCGCCTGAAGGCGCGCGACGAGCCAGGCGAAGGCGTCGTCGGAGAGCCCGGATTCCGCATAGCCACCGCCGATATTGCAGTGGGCGCCCGCAAACCATGTTTGCTCGACATGGCCGCGCGGGGCTCGGCCTTTCGGCATCGTCCAAAGCGTGGGCACAAATGGGCGGCGATGCTCGTCGATCGCCACGCCGTGCAGCCCGACATCGATATGGTCGCCGAAGTACGTATCGTGAAATCCCAAGACCGCGAGGGCGAAATATCTGGCAAGAGGCGCAAGCCCGATGCCGGCGGGGATGCCGTAAGAGCCGACCGTGTCCCAGACCGCGACGCAGGCGATCCTGCGCTCCTTGTGAAAGGCCGCTTTTCGTTCGAGCGAGCGGTAGGCGATGATGCGCTTCTGGTCCCCAAACCCCGGCCTCGACCTGCCGGCGCGGATCTGGGGTTTCACGCGATAGAATTGCCAAGCGGCTTCGATCGCGTCCTTGTTTGCGCCTCGCGCGATGCCGGAGGCGCCGATCAAGCCCGCGAGCGCGCGCACCGCATAGGCGCCTCGGGAAAAGCCGACGAGATAGATCTCGTCGCCCGCCTCAAAATTCCGCGCGAGCCAGGAGTAGCTGTCCTTGATGATCGATTTGAGACCGAGCCCGATCGCGCCTCCCAGCAATTTGCGCAGGCGAGGGCCATCTGACCCGACGCCGTCGTGATAAAAGCAGAGCTGGCGGACTCCGTCCTTCGCTACGGTCTTGATCAAGGGGTTTACGGGCGCACCATAGGCGGGGTCGAGCTTTGCGACGTTGGTGTCGAAACCGACACCTTCGTTGTTCCACGTGCCATCGATGAGGACGACATTTCGCTTCATCTTGACCCCCGATCACATGGTGCAGCCCGCCCTGTTTATCACCGGCCTCCGGAGGCGGTAAAATCGCGCTTCACCGGCAAGGCCGCCTCGAGGAAGGCTCGCGTCGCGTTGGCGTTGGGGAGGCAACGGAGGTTTCGATGGAGCTTTTTATTTTTGCACGTTTCCACGTGCGGGCGGGACGCGAGGCGGCGGCCGCAAGCGTGCTCGCGGAGCAAGTTCAGGCAGCGCGGAGCGAGCCCGGCTGCCTTGCGATCGGCGCCTTTCGCTCGACCCGAGATCCGCGCCTTTTCTTCGTTCATTCTCGCTGGACAAACGAGGAGGCGTTCGAGGTGCATGCGGAACTCGCGCGTACGACCCGTTTCGTGGAGACCATGCAAGGAATGATTGATCATCCCTTCGAGGCCACGCGCACGCACGCTTTGTGACACGGGGCGTCGTCTCGCGCACGCCACTCCGCTCGTTCCCGCGCAAACGGAAACCCAGACTTTTTAAGAGAGGCGCTGCGGAAACGCTGGGTCCCCGCCTTCGCGGGGACGAGCGGTTTCAATTTGAGCGCAGGTGCGGATCGCGCGCGAACGAGGGCCCGACCTCTACCGATCGAAGTCTTCTCCCCCGCCGAAGCCGCGGCGGCCGCCGTCGCCGGACCCACGGAAATCACCGCCGCCGCGCCAATGTCGCTCGCCTTCGCCGCCGCGCTCGCCACGCATGCCGTGATGGCGCCACAGCTCGTTGAGCTCGGCCTGCTGCTCGCCGGTGAGCGTCGCATAGAAGGCTTCGAGCTTCGGCTGGACGGCCTTCATCCCGTCGAGCCGCGCCTGAAGGCGCTTTTCCGCGAAGGCCATGCGCGCCGGCAAGGTGGACAGGTCCGGGGTGCTCGCGCATAACGCGGCCTTGGCGTCGCCCTTCGCCTTGGCGACGGCATCCTGCAGCGCCTTGAGCGCGGGTTTCTGCTGATCCGTCAAGTTGAGGCGCTGGGCGAGACGCTCGGCCATGCGGTCCGTCGTCCATTGCTGATCGGTGGCGCAAAGCCGCGCGATCGAGCGGAAGCCGCCCGACTCGGACCCATGCCCTTGAGCGAAAGCCGCGGGGGCAAAAGCCAAGGACATCGCGCCCGCGGCGATGATTGGGATGAAGCGGTTCATTTGTGACTCCGTCACCGGAAGATAGTCGCCACTGACCACGGAAATTGGGTCAGGCGCGCCGCGCCTTCAAGTTACATTTCGGTCAGGCTGGGATAACCCTCCGGCAAAGGGCGGGCGGGTCGCACACAGGGGCAAGGGTAAAGCGCCGGACAAGGCGCTCAACGCCGAGAATTATAATGATTCTTGGAAGGTTTTGGCCATCGACTTGGCTTAGCGCTCAATACGTCCATGGTTCGACGCGGGATCTGTCGCCATGCAAATCAACTATACGGCGGAAGCTCCGCATTTGCGCGCAAAACCGAGATCCGACGCACTTCGCTGGTTCGTGAGCGTCACCGCGGCCCTCGTCTCCGCGCTTTGGGTGTGCGGCATGACGGCGCGGGCAGCCCAGCGGGAAGCCCGGCTCGTCGAGATGGCGCGGCCGGACTGCATCCATTCCGGCGTCACGAACAAAGAGCTGCGGCATCTCGTCAGAGGCGAGATGGACGCAGGCACGGATGAAGAGGAAGCCGTGCGTTCGCTGGTCACGCTCTGCCAGGCGAAGCAAAGAGGAGCGTGAGCCGCGCGACGTGATTTGCGAAGGGCGGAAGACGAACCCTCCCGCCTTGCGGCCCTTGCTTGGCCAATGCGAGCGAGAGCATCGGGGTGACTTCCGCGCGCGGCGACGGGTTCGCTACGACAAAAGAGGTATTCGGCCGCTCCCCAGTCAGCAAAATTTCCGGGCGAATAGATTATGCGATTATCGAGTTCACTTTATTGAATAATCTTATGCCGGTTAAATCAATCATACCAATGAATTTTTGAATGACATTCAGATTAAAAATTGACATGACGCCGCGTTGGCCGCAGTGAATGAGAGAGGAGTCCGGTAATTCCGGATAGTGATCTGATCGAATACATATCTGGACCTTGAACGAATATTGCGGCTCATGTCGAACGCCCGTTTCCATCGCTGCCGGAATGGCCTCCTGCCGAAGGCATGGGGGAGGGTGGGCGAGCGCCCTTCAATTCCGTTGCGCACATGGCTTCTGACCGGGGTGGCCGCGTTCGTGCTCCTCGATCCCACGCTCGCGAGCGCCGATCCCGTGGGAACGGCCGGCGCCGCGAATGTGCGCTCCTCCGGAACGCCGCCGGGGGAAAGCATGCGCGTGATCGAGATGGGGGCGCGGGTCGTCTCGGATGAGAAGATCGACACGTCGCCTTCCGGCAGCGTGCAACTCGTCTTCATCGACAAGACCACGCTCGATATCGGCCCCAATTCGTCGATCGTGATCGATAAATTCGTCTACGACCCGCAAGCTGCGCGCGGCGAGATGGCGGTCTCGCTCGGCAAGGGGGTGCTTCGAGTCGTCGGCGGCCAAGCGACGCATACGGGCGGCGCGACGATCAGCACGCCCTTCGCCACAATCGGCCTGCGCGGCGGCATTCTCCTGGTGAGCCAGTCGAGCAAGGAGGGTACGCAGGCCATCCTCGGCTATGGCGTAATGACCATGTCTGCGGGTGGCGTCACCCATACCGTGGACCTGCCGGGCTTTGCGCTTCGCGCGATTTCCTCGATCGCCCCGCCATCGACGGCTTTCAAGGCGCCTGCCGGGCTGATCGCGACCTACAACGCCGCGGTGACGAGCAAGACCGGGCAAAGCGGCGGTTCGAATGTGAAGCCGAGCGATTCGCAAGCGGCCGCAAACGGCATCAGCACCAACTTGCCCATTTGGGATTGGTCCTCGCTCGGGCTCGACGATTTCCTGAACGAGATCGAGCGCGGGCTGCAAAAGCTGGCGGTCATTCCTCAGGAGGCGCCTCAGCCGGAGGTCGTCGCGGCGTCCCCGCCGCCGCCGCCAGCTCCCCCTCCGCCGCCGCCACCGCCTCCGCGACCGCCCCCACCCCCGCCGCCTCCCGCACCCCCGCCGCCGCCTCCACCGCCTCCTCCGCCGCGCGCGGAGCACCACCATCATCACTTCCACGATCGGGACGATGATGATCGTTTCGCGCGCGATCGGGATGATCATGTTCGTTTCCCGCGCGAGACGGATACCCGCCACGGGCGCGACCGCGATAATTCCCTATTCTCGCGCCATACGCGTGACGATGCGCATCTGCCTCCGACGGGCTCCGGGCACCCCTTGCCGACCTCGGACGATGACAAGGGGAAACGGCACGCGTGGAATTTGCACGCCGGCCCGCCGACAAATCCGCCGCGTCCCAACGTTCTCGCGTCGCTTTCGCAACGGGGTGAATATGTGCGCTGGGGTGATTGGTCGAAGTCTGGAATGAGTCCCGGAAATCCGCCTGGCCGGCTCGATCCGTCAAGCTACCGCGACGGCCCGACGCTCGATCCGGAGCGGCTCAAGCGTGTGCACGATCATCTTGGCCTTTCCGGCGGCCTGGGAAACGCCTGGATGTGGCAACATCACCATCATGGCCTCCCCGATCACGATCATCTCCGAGGGAATCCGTCCTTTCTGACCGGCAAGCCGTCCTTCCTGACCGGCAAGCCGTCTTTCGTGACGCGGCAAGTGCTCAACCTCAACCGGATGAATTTTTTGGGCAGCGGGGTCTTTTCGATTCCCAGGAAATGATTCTTGCCCGAGAGCACGGACGCTGTCCTGTTCGGTTGCCGCTGCATCCGCCCTACCGTTCGTGAGGCTTATCGTCGGCTCTGTCGTCGTCAGGCTTGGCGTGGCATGGCCGGCTGACCTGCGCTACGGTCATATCCTCTCCGCCGGCGGCCGGCACGATTCGTCAGTTCACGGGAGAAGAAATTGCGTTCGATCGAGAGGCAAATCGCGCGAGCCGCGCGGGTTCTCGCCTTGGGCTTTTGCCTCGCGGCCGCCGCTCCCGCCGCGCACCTTCCGAAAGACGCCTTCCTCTGGGGAGTGTCCACCTCGGCCTATCAGGTCGAGGGCGGCTACCAATCCGATGGCAAAGGCGCGTCCAATTGGGATGTCTACACCAATGAATATCAAGTCACGCGAGCGGTGATCGGCAGGAACGAAACTGGAAATATCGCCGATAATCTCTACGACAGGCAGCAATACCTTCAAGATATCGCGCTCATGAAGCGGTTGGGCATCAACGCCTATCGCTTCTCGATCGCCTGGTCGCGCATCCTGCCCGAGGGTACCGGAGAGGTGAACCCGGCAGGGATCGCCCATTATCGGCAGCTCATCGACGACCTCCTCGCAAACGGCATCGAGCCCGTCGTGACCCTCTATCATTGGGACATGCCGGAGAAGCTCGCCGAGCAGGGCGGCTGGGCGAACAAGAGTTCCGTCGCCTGGTTCGGGCATTATGCCGAGGTCGTCTTCGATGCCTTCGGCGATCGGGTGAAGCGCTTCATCACGGTGAACGAGCCGTTCGTCGAGCTCTACATGATTGAGCCTTCCATCCACCGCATCCTCGAAGGGGTGGGGGACGAAAGGGCGGACATCTTGCGCACCTATGCGCAACAATCGGTCGCGGCGCATCACATCCTCTTGGCAAGCGCGCAAGCGATCCACCTCTATCGTCAGCTCGGCCTTGCGGGCGAGATCGGCATCTCGCTCAACTTCACGCCGACGCATCCCGAAAATCCCGATCGTGCCGAGGATGTCGAAGCCGCCGCGACGATGGACGCTCTGCAAAATCTCTGGTTTCTCGACGCCATGTTCAAGGGAAGCTACCCTGAGCCTCTGGCTTCACTCGAGGGCAAGCTCAATCCCGATTTCGCGCCGACGCGCGCCGAGATGGGCTTCATCGCCGCGAACCGGCCGGATTTCGTGGGCGTGAATTATTACGCGCCCTCCTATTTCAAGGCCGAGCCTTCCTCTCCCTTGGGAGCCGAATGGGCGAAGGCCGGCGCTCAAACGCTCGAAGCGTTCAACGGTCCCGTGGTGCCCGATGAGCTTTATCGATTGCTCATGCGTCTGCATGCAGATTACGGCGATCCTCTGATCTACATCACCGAGAATGGCGCCGGGTTCGGCGAGGAAGACGAAGCGCTCGTCGACGGCAAGGTGCATGACGAGCTTCGCGGCCTCTATGTGCGCCAGCATGTCGAAGCCGCGCTCAAGGCGCGCGCCGAGGGAGCAAGGCTCGGCGGCTATTTCCTCTGGTCTCTCCTCGACAATTTCGAATGGACGACGGGATTCTCGCACAGGCTCGGCATCGTCCATGTCGATTTCAACACGCAAAACCGCGTCCCCAAGGACAGCTTCTTCGAATATCAGCAGCTGATCGCCGCGCATCGCGAGCGTTGAGCCGCCGGCGATGATGCTGGCCAAGGCTCGACCGGGCGATCTCGTTTGTGCGGTCGTCGGCAACACCCCGCTTGGGCGATCGCCGGGCAAGCTCTCCGTCGCGCGCTCGAGCGGGCGCCCTTGCAGAAATTGCCACAAAATGCCACATCGGCGCCTTGCCCGAGGAGTTGAGCCTCATGAATTGGCCGCTCGCCATCAGCCGCCAGGACCACATCTTGAACGCGCTCGACGCCGCGGGCGCGGTGAGCGTCTCGCTGCTTGCCGAACGCCTCGGCGTGTCGCGAGAGACCATCCGCCGCGATCTCAAGACGCTCGCCGATCAGGGGCGCGCCAATCTCGTGCATGGCGGGGCGGCGCGCGGCGCCACGGCCGAGCCTTCACTTGCTACGCGCCAGGCGGCCAACGCGGCGGGCAAGGCGGCGATCGCCCGCAAAGCGGCGAGCTTCGTCGAGGACGGGATGGTGGTGATCCTCGATTCGGGCTCGACGACGCTCGCGCTCGCCTATGCGCTCGTTGAACGCAAGGACATCACCGTGCTCACCAACAGCTTGCCGATCGCGCTCCTCTTATGCCGCTCCTCGGGCGTGAAGGTGACGATGCTCGGCGGCGAGATCGACCCCAACGATGAAGCCGCCTTCGGCATCGACACGCTTTCGGCGCTCGAGCATTTCCGCGTCGATCTCGCCTTCATCGGCGTGGGCGGCGTCTCGCCGGAAGGCGAGTTCACCGACTATTCCCGGCTTGCGAGCGAGCAGCGCCATCGGATGATGAAGGCCGGCCAGAAGGTCTTCCTCCTCGTCGACCACTCGAAGTTCGAGCGCCGAACGCCCGTGAAGATGGCGACGGTTTCGCCAATCGCGGGGCTGATCGTCGACAAACCGCCGCCGAGAAGGATCGCGCAAGCCTTCGCGGCTCGCCGCTGGCCGGTCATCGAGGCCAAGGCGTAAAAGCGCAGGCTACGCCCATGCATCTGACCCTTCCCGTCTTCCTTGCGGTTTTGACCGCTGCCGCGCTCCATGCCGGCTGGAACGCGCTCATCAAGATCAGGCTCGACCCTTTTCTGGCGATGACGCTCATCTGCTTCACCTGCGGCATGATCGCGCTGCCGGCCTTGCCGATCACCGGCCTCCCCAAGGCCGCCGCCTGGCCTTGGATCGTCGCCTCGGTCGTCATTCATCTCGGCTATTACCTCTTCCTCGCGGAGGCCTATCGCCGCGCCGACATGGGCCAGATCTATCCCATCGCGCGGGGTGCGGCGCCATTGATGACGGCGATCGTCTCGCTTTTCGTGGTGCAGGATCCCTTGAGCACCGGAAACGGAGTCGGCATCCTGCTTCTCGGCGCTGGCGTGCTTCTCATCTCCTTGCGCGGCCATCGCCATCTCATGGCGCCGAGCAAGGTCGCGGTAAGCTGTGCGCTGCTCACCGCGATCACCATCAGCGCCTACACCATCGTCGACGGCATCGGCGCGCGGGCGGCGGGGGACCCGAATGCCTATGCCGCGGCGCTTTTCGCGGTCGATGCCTATCCGATGCTGCTCATCTGCCTCTTCTGGAAAGGGGTGAAAGGCGTGCGCCCGGCGCTGGGTTTCCTCATTCCCGGCTTCGCGGGGGGCGCGATGTCGCTCGCCGCTTATTGGATCGCCATCTGGGCCATGACGGTTGCTCCGATCGCGCTCGTCGCAGCGATCCGCGAGACGAGCGTGCTGTTCGGCGGGCTGATCGCCGTCGTCTTCCTCAAGGAGCCGATGACGCGGGTGCGTGCCGCCTCGGGCGCGCTCATTCTCGGGGGGCTCTTTTGCCTGCGCATGTTCTGATCGGACCGTCACACGGTTGCCATGAAAGTTGCATAATGTGGCATCTTGACTGATTTTGTGGAGAGCTTTAGAAGCCCGGAACCTGGCCGGTGAGGCGGTTTGGCGCCCCGCGCCCCTGGAAAGCGATCGATGACCGACATCACTGCCTCGAAACCTCCCCAAAAAGCCGCTTCAGAGACGGGCGACCCCTTCCTCCTGACGCCCGGCCCCCTCACCACGTCACGCAGCGTGAAAGCGGCCATGGTGCATGACTGGGGTTCGCGCGATACGGGTTTCAACGCCATCAACAAGGCGGTGCTGCAACGCTTGCCCGAGATCGCGAAGGGGGCTGAGGATTACGTCACGGTGCCGGTGCAAGGCTCCGGCACTTTCGCGGTCGAGGCCATGCTGACGAGCTTCGTTCCGGCGAAGGGGAGGGTGCTTCTCCTCGTCAACGGCGCCTATGGGCAACGGGCGAAGCGCATCCTCGAGATTGCGCGGCGCCGCACGCTCGTGCACGAGACGCCGGAGGATACCTTGCCCGATCTCGAGGAGGTGGAGCGCCTGTTGAAGCGCACCCCCTCGATCACCCACGTCTTCGCGGTTCATTGCGAGACGACCTCCGGTATTCTCAATCCGATCGACGAGATCGGCGCCCTCGCCGAGAAATACAAAAAGAGCTTTCTCCTCGATTCGATGAGCGCCTTCGGAGCGCTGCCCCTCGACGTGCGAAGGGCCCATGTCGATGCGGTCGCGGCCTCCTCGAACAAATGCATCGAGGGCGTGCCGGGCCTCGGCTTCGTCATCTGCCGGAAAGAGGCGCTCCTCGCGACGAAGGGCCAGGCGACGACGCTCGTCCTCGATCTTCATGACCAATGGGCGAATTTGGAGAAGACCGGGCAATATCGTTTCACACCGCCCATTCATGTGATCGTCGCCTTCCACCAGGCCTTGCGGGAATTCGCCGATGAAGGCGGTGTCGAGGGGCGCGGCCGGCGCTATCGCGAGAATTGCCGCATCCTGGTTTCGGGCATGCGGGAGCTCGGCTTTCGTACCTTGCTTCCCGATCAATTGCAGGCGCCGATCATCGTCACCTTTCATATGCCGACCCATCCGCGCTTCATTTTCCAGCGCTTCTATGATGGGCTGAAGGAGCGCGGCTTTGTGATCTATCCGGGGAAGCTCACCGTGGCGGATTCCTTTCGCATCGGCTGCATCGGGCGTATCGGCGAAAAGGAGATGCGCGGAGCGCTGACCGCCGTGCGCGAGGTGCTCGACGAGATGGGTGTGAGCGATCCCGCCGCCAAGGCCGCTTGAAATCCGAGTCCCTTACGCCTGGGCTTGCGCTCAGGCCCGACAAACGCTCCATCGAGGCATTCATGAACGAGCATCGGCGCATCTCGACCGTCACGGTGAATGGCCGCGACTACCGCTTCCCGCCGCTTCCGACGGTCGTCGTCTGCATCGACGGCTCCGAGCCCGGCTATATCGAGAAAGCGATCGAAGAAGGGCTTGCGCCCAATCTCGACCGGCTCATGAAGACGGGGACGCATCGTCTCGCGAATTCCGTCATTCCGAGCTTCACCAACCCCAACAACATCTCGATCATCACGGGAAGGCCGCCGCAAATTCACGGCATCGCGGGAAATTACTTCTACGACCGCGCGAGCGGAGAGGAAGTGATGATGAACGATGCACGCTTCATGCGCGCGCCAACCATCATGCAGGGCTTTCACGACGCGGGCGCCAAGGTCGCCGTGGTCACGGCCAAGGACAAGCTGCGGACGCTGCTCGGCAATGGGCTCGATTTTTCGAGCGGGCGCGCCATCGCCTTTTCGTCGGAGAAGGCCGACAAGGCGACGCTTGCCGAAAACGGCATCGCGAAGGTCACGGAGTTCGTCGGCAAGCCCGTGCCGGATGTATACTCGGCGGAGCTCTCGGAATTCGTGTTCGCCGCGGGCGCGAAGCTCCTCGAAAGTTTCCGGCCCGATCTCATGTATCTCTCGACAACGGATTATGTGCAGCACAAGGCTGCGCCGGGCTCAAAGATCGCCAATGCATTCTACGCCATGCTCGACCATTACGTCGGCTTGCTCGATGCGCAAAACTGCGTGCTCGCGCTCACCGCCGATCACGGCATGAACGACAAGCACAAGCGCGACCTCTCACCCGATGTGATCTATCTGCAAGATCTGTTCGACCATTGGGTCGGCGCGAGCAAGGCGCGGGTCATCTTGCCAATCACCGATCCTTACGTCGTTCATCACGGCGCGCTCGGCTCCTTCGCCACCATCTATCTGCCGCAAGGCGCAGATGGTGCGGCGCTTGCGAAGAGGCTCGCGGCGCTCGACGGCGTCGCGCTCGTGCTGTCGAATGCCGAGGCGGCTTCGCGCTTCGAGCTGCCGCCTGACCGGATCGGCGATCTCGTGGCGCTGTCGACGCGCCACAAGGTGCTCGGCACGAGCGCCAATCGCCATGATCTTTCAGGCCTCACCGAGCCTTTGCGCTCTCACGGCGGGCTCACCGAGCAGACGGTGCCGCTGATCGTCAACCGCAAGATCGATTGGCCTCACGGCCGCGAGCTTCGAAACTATGATGTCTTTGCCGTCGCCCTCAACCATGTGGCGTCGTGAGGCGAAGCGTTGAGTGCGGGACGCTCGCACGAAAATCGGCATGACCGAGAGGTGAATGAATGAACATCGAAGCGAAGCCTGCCCTTCGCAAGGAAAGCATGCGGATCGCCGGGAAGCTCGTCGCAACCGATGAGAGCGTCGAGGTCCGCAACCCGTATAACGGAATGGTGATCGGCACCGTTCCGGCGGGAAGGCCTGAGCATGTGCGCGCCGCCTTTGCGCAGGCGCGCGCCTATCGGCCGAAGCTTACGCGCTTCGAGCGCCAGCGCATTCTTCAGACCACCGCCGAGATCTTGCGCGACCGCAGAGAAGAGTTCGCGCGGCTGATCACCGCCGAATCGGGTTTGTGCTGGAAGGACTCGCTTTATGAAGCAAGCCGCGCCTTCGATGTCTGGTCCTTCGCGGCGCAGCTCACCATCAAGGATGACGGCGAGATCTATTCCTGCGACATCAGCCCGAACGGCAAGAACCGCAAGATCTTCACGACGCGCCTGCCGCTACTCGGCGTCATCTCGGCGATCACGCCGTTCAACCATCCGCTCAACATGGTGAGCCACAAGCTCGCCCCCGCCATTGCCACCAACAACCGCGTCGTGCTGAAGCCGACCGAGCTCACGCCGTTGACGGCGCTCGCGCTCGCCGACGTGCTTTACGAAGCCGGCTTGCCGCCGGAAATGCTTGGCGTGGTGACCGGCAACCCCCGCACCATGGGCGATGCCATGATCACGGATGAGGATTGCGACCTCATCACCTTCACCGGCTCGGTGCGCGTCGGCAAATACATCGCCGAGAAGGCCGGCTACCGCCGTCTCGTGCTCGAGCTCGGCGGCAACGATCCCTTGATCGTCATGGAGGACGCCGATCTCGACAAGGCGGCCGAGCTCGCGGTCCAGGGCGCAACGAAGAATTCAGGTCAGCGTTGTACGGCGGTGAAGCGCATTCTCGTGGTGGAGAGCGTCGCCGACGATTTCGTGAAGCTCGTCCTCGCCAAGGCGAAGAAGCTGAAATGCGGGGATCCGATGGACCCTTCCGTCGATGTCGGCACGGTGATCAACGAGGCGGCGGCGATGCTTTTCGAGCGGCGCGTCGCCGATGCGCTCGCCAGGGGCGCCGAGCTTCTCCATGGCGCTCCCCGCGACGGCGCGCTTTTTCCGCCGACCGTTGTCGATCGCGTGCCTTATGATTGCGAGCTCGTGCATCAGGAGACCTTCGGCCCCGTCATCCCGATCATCAGGGTGCCCGACGCGATCGACGAGGTCATCCGCGTCTCGAATTCGACCGCTTACGGCCTGTCATCGGGCGTATGCACCAACCGCATGGATTACATCACTCGCTTCATCCAGGAGCTCGAAGTCGGCACGGTCAACATCTGGGAAGTGCCCGGCTACCGCATTGAAATGTCGCCTTTCGGCGGCATCAAGGATTCAGGGCTCGGCTACAAGGAAGGCGTGGTCGAGGCCATGAAGAGCTTCACCAATGTGCGGACCTGGTCGATGCCTTTCGGGTGAGGCCGCGCATCGCGATCATCTTTCAGAGCTTTGATCCGCGCGGCGGCACTGTCCGTTCTCTCTTTGCGGCGACGCGCCGCGCCGCCGCGAGCGCCGCTCGCGCCCAGGCTAAGAGCTCGTCAGGCTCGTCGAACAGCCGTTCCGGCGCTCGCCAAAAGGAGAGATCGATGGTGTCACCTTTCTTCTGATAGTTGAGCGGCGGGAACGCCTCAGCTTCCGCGAAGGCCGCGCGATTATCCTCATCGACCCGGAAATAAAGGGTGTTGTCGCTCACCATGCCGAGCATCACTCCGTCGCAGAATACGCCGGTTTTGCCGAACATGCGGCGAAGCGTCAGGTGGCCGAGCGGAGAGAGCTGCTCGCGCAGGAACTCGGCAAAGCTGTCGCTCGCAACCATGCTCGCCTCGCGCCTTGGTATCAGCCTGCTTCCGCTGGGTCGGCGAAGGCGCGAAACTCGAAGGCCACGCGCTCGTAGATCTCACGCTTGAAAGGCACGACGAGCGCCGCGACCTTGTCGAGCCGCTCCCAGCGCCAATGAGAAAATTCGGGATCCGCGCCGCCTTCGCCGCGCGCCACGTCGATTTCATCGTCCCGGCCCGTGAAGCGGAACGCGTACCAGCGCTGGCGCTGGCCGCGAAAGGCGCAAAGGCGATGCCAGGGCCCGTCATAAGGAGGGAAGTCGTAAGCCATCCATTCGCGCGTCTCGCCGAGAGGCTCGGCATTTGTGACCGAAGTCTCCTCCCACAATTCCCGGCGCGCGGCCGAAAGCGCCTCTTCATTCGGATCGACGCCGCCTTGCGGCATTTGCCATTCGTGGCCGGGAAGGATGATTTCCGGCCCGTCATTGCGCAAACGATGCGCGATGAGCACGCGCCCTTGCCTGTTGAAGAGCGCGATCCCGACATTGGTTCGGTAGGGAAGGTCTTGCGACCTCATGGAAGAGCCGCGCCGCGTTCACAGGACCGCAAGCATGCCTCCGTCGACGTAGAGGATCTGGCCGTTGACGTAATCGGAGGCTTGCGAGGCGAGGAAGATCACGGCGCCGATGAGCTCCTCGGGGCGCCCCCAACGCTTCGCCGGCGTGCGCGCCTTCACCCAGGCGTCGAATTTCTCGTCCTCGATGAGGGCCTTGTTCATGTCGGTGAGCATATAGCCCGGGCCGATCGCATTGGCCTGGATGCCATGCGCCGCCCATTCGGCCGCCATGGCGCGCGTGAGCAGCTTGATGCCGCCTTTCGAGACGGCGTAAGGCGCGATGGTGGCGCGCGCCACCTCGCTCGTGAGCGAGCCGATGTTGACGATTTTGCCGCGCCCGCGCGGCACCATTCGTTTGGCCGCCTCGCGCGCGACGATGAAGGCGCTCGTGAGATTCGCATCGATGATCTTGCGCCACTCTTGCGTCGAAAGCTCGAGCATGGGCTTGCGCAATTGCATGCCGGCATTGTTGACGAGGATGTCGATGGTCACGCCCTCGGCATCGAGCTTCGCGAAGGCTTCGAGGATCGCGGCCTCATCGGCGATGTCGAAGCGGATGCTGCGCGCCTCATGCCCCGCATCACGAAAGGCCTCGGCCGCCGCGGCAAGGCGTTGCGCGTCCTGGCCATGAAGCACGACGCTCGCGCCCGCTGCCGCGAGGCCTTCCGCCATGGCGCGGCCAAGCCCGCGCGAAGAGCCGGTGACGAGCGCGGTGCGCCCGGAAAGGTCGAAGAGCTTTGCGGACATCACGTCTTCTCCTTGGCTCTCGCGCGCGCCTTCGCCGTTTTGCCGTCGAGCACGGCGCTAAGCGCGGCCGCGATGATCTCGTCGTCGCCTTCGCGCAATCCTGCCGAGTCGACGACGAGCACGTCTTCCCAGGCGCGGCGTTCGCTCAAATGCACCGGCGGGTCGTGGCGCTGCAAGGCGCGGCTCACGCCACAGGCGTCGAGATGAAGCGCCTCGGCGTCGATTTCGATGCCGAGCGTCGGATATCTCCCTTTCGCCGCCTCGATCACCAGCGGTCTTCCATGCGCAAGCCCGGCGATGGCGCGCCGGATGTTTGCGAGCAGCTTCCGGCGCGTCGCGATCTCCGCCTCGAGATCGCAAGCGGCGAAGCGCGCGAGCGCCACGACGAGGCCGACGATCGATTCCTTGTCGACCTTGAAGCCGCGCCCGAGGCCATGATGGGGAAACCGCTCGGGAAAATGCCGCGCCAGCAGACCGTCGGGCGGCGCCCAGGTCTCGGGCAGGATGTCGAGGTCGAGCATCTGGATCAAAGCCGAGGCGACGAGGTCCTCGCGACCGCATAATATGCCCGTGCCTTGCGGGCCTCGGATCGCCTTGCCGCCGCTGAAGGCGACGAGGGCGGCGCCTTCCTCGTTGAAGCGGCGCAAATTCTCCTTTGGCGGCAACTGGGCCGCGGCATCGACGATGACCGGCAGCTTGAAGCGCTCCGCGACCGCGACGACGCGGCCGAGCGAAGGCGCGAGCGCTTGTGTCGCCGTATAGGCGATCGCCGCCGTTTTCGGCCCGATCGCGGCTTCGATTTCCCAGATTTCGAGATCGCGCACGCCCGCGCCAACACCCCGATCGTTGAGGCCAATCTCCACAAGGCGCGCGCCGGCCGCCCGAATTGCATGATCATAGCCGGTGCGATGGGCGCGATGGATGATGACCTCGTTCGCCATGCCCTCGGTATCCGGCAAGCGCTCCATCTTCGCCACATCGTTGCGCGTGATCGCGGCCGCGGTCGCGAGCGTGAGCGCCGCGGCAGCGCCACCGGTCACGATCGCCGCTTCGGTTCCCGTATGGCGGGCGATGGCCGCGCCGGCGTGGGTTTGCAGCTCGGCGATGTCGACGAAGGCGCCGGCGGCCTCGCGCATGGCGTCGAGCGTCTGCGCCTCCATCAGGCTTCCGCCGAGACGCGTGAGGAGTCCCGCTCCATTCACCCGCTTCGGGACCGACAAACGTTGGTAGACGTCAGCGCCCATGCCCATCGCCTCCCTCTCGTCGCCGTCGCGCTCATGTCGTCGACGCTTAAAACAGGACAAGCGCCATTTGCCCACAAGCCGTTTTCCATCAAGACGATCTTCGGGGCGAAGTCCATCCGCAGGGGGCGCTGTCCTGCCGCTCCGCTGAAGCTGGTCAGCCGCTCTGTGTCGTTTCGGTCACTCCGCCGCCCAAAGCGGCGCTGCAAATTGAAACGTTATTGCATTCCAATTGCGGCTCCGTATTGTTACGTTGTAACGTATATGGAGCTTCCTTGTGCCTCTCCCTTCTTGCCTCGCCTGCCAAGCCCGAGCCGCCGCGATTAGCGCTGCGGTGGCGCTCGCCTTTTCGTGTTTTTCGTCTCTTGCGCAAGCGCAAGAGAGCGAGACGCCCACGAACCCTGCTCAGGGGAAAAATGCCGCCGCACCCGTCGACACCACGACGCCCGTCCGTGCGCCGAACCCAACGCAACCCGGCCCGAAACGGGGCGTCACGACGGAAGTCGGTGCAAGCGATCAGTTCGACATCACCGTGACCGCCGCGAGGCTCGATGCCGCGCGCAACCAGATCAATACCGCGGTTGGCGCCTCCAACTACGAGATCAGCCGAGAAGCGATCGAGACGCAGCCGCTCGGCAGCAACGCCTCGCTCAGCACGACCTTGCTGCAGGCGCCGGGCGTCGCGCAGGATTCCTTCGGCCAATTGCATGTGCGCGGCGACCACGCGAATCTGCAGTACCGGATCAACGGCGTCATCGTTCCGGAGACGATCAGCGGCTTCTCGCAATTGTTCGACACGCGCTTTGCGCGGCGCATCGATCTCATCACCGGCGCGCTGCCCGCCGAATACGGGTATCGGACGGCCGGCGTCGTCGATATCGAGACGCGGAGCGGAACGCTCGAGCCTGGGGGAGAGGTCGCGCTTTACGGCGGGCAGCGGCAGACTTTCCTCCCGAGCTTTTCCTATGGCGGCTCGACCGGCAAGGTCGATTACTTCGTTACGGGAAGCTATCTGCAAAACAATATCGGCATTGAAAACCCGACCCATTCGCTCAATCCGGTGAAGGATTTCAGCGAGCAGGGCAGGGGTTTCCTCTATCTTTCGGGCATCATCGACGAGAATACGCGCTTGAGCTTCATTTCAGGCACGGCGGTGAGCCAATTCCGGCTTCCCAACAACCCGGGACAATCCCCGTCTTTCACGGCCTTCGGCCTTTCGGATTTCAACTCCGCGGGTTTGCGCGAGCAGCAACTCGAGGAGTCCAATTTCAATATTCTTTCGCTGCAGAAATCTCTCGGCGATCTCAACTTCCAGGTCGCCTTGTTCAACCGATACACGCTGACGCATTTCTTTCCCGATCCGGTCGGCGACGTCTTGTTCAATGGGGTCGCATCGAATGTGCGCCATGAGAATTTCGCCAACGGGATTCAGGGCGACGTGAGCTACCAGATCGATCCCGAGCACACCTTCCGGGCCGGCGTCTTCGCCGATGTGGAACGAGCGCGTTCGAGCAATCTCTCGACCGTGCTGCCGCTCGACGCCGACGGCAACCCGATCGATGCGCCTTTCGCGATCTCGGACAACAACAGGAAGGTCGGCTATCTCGTCGGCGTCTATGCTCAGGACGAGTGGAAGATCGCCGACAAGCTCACGCTCAACTATGGCGCGCGCTTCGATGAGAGCTTCCAATTCATCGACAGGAACCAGCTCTCACCGCGCGTCAATCTTGTCTACAAGCCGCTCGAGGGCACGAGCGTGCATCTCGGCTACGCGCGCTATTTCACGCCCCCGCCTTTGGAGCTCATCGCGCCCGAGACGATCTCGAAATTCACCAACACCACGGGTGCCCCGGCCGTCACCACGGATTCTCCCGTGAAGCCCGAGCGCGCTCATTATTTCGATGCGGGCGTCATCCAAAAGATCGGAACCGATCTCACGCTCGGCGTCGACGCTTATTACAAGCACGCCAATGACCTCATCGATGAGGGGCAATTCGGCCAGGCGCTCATCTTCGCGCCCTTCAATTATCAGCACGGCAAGGTCTACGGCGCGGAGGTCACGGCCTCCTACCAGCTCGGCAATCTCTCGCTCTATGGAAATTTCGCCTATTCGCGCGCGCAAGGGAAGAACATCGTCTCGAGCCAGTTCTTCTTCGGCGCCGATGAGCTCGCCTTCATCGGGTCGCATTGGGTCTATCTCGATCACGACCAGCGCTTCACGATCTCGGGAGGCGCCTCCTATCGCTGGGGAGACACCGTCTTCACCACCGATCTGATCTCGGGCTCGGGGCTGCGCTCGGGCTTCGCGAACACCCAGCGCCAGCCGAATTACGTTGAGGTCAATGCCGGCATCAAGCATGATTTCGATACGCCGGGCCTTGGCAAGATGACGGCACGGCTCGACGTCATCAATCTCACGGACCGAAAATATGAGCTGCGCAACGGCACGGGCATCGGCGTCGCGGCGCCGCAATTCGGGCAAAGGCGCACGATTCTCGCGGGGCTCTCGAAGAGTTTTTGAGGGAGCCACCAGTCGCGGAAGATCGGTGACGAGGAGGGCCCGGCCGGAGGTTTTTTCGGAACGGCGCTCAAAAGAGGTGCGAGTTTGTGCGGGCTTTCAAGAAAGGCAGGAACCGGGGCTTCAAAAATCTCTTTCTACGAAGGCTGCATATGGAACGCGTAAAAGGCCAATTCGATCGAGACCCATTTGCTGTAGCTCGCGCGTAATCGTGATGTCGGTGCCGGAACGCCGGCACTGTCCACCACGAAATAGCCTCGCCTCACGCCGTCTGTAAGAACCTTTGTGAATTGAGTCTTTGAAAAACCGTATAGCTTCGTGAGTTCCGCGCGGCTCGGCACCGGTAAATCATCGATCTCGGCAAGCAAAACGGCATGGGCTACTGCCGCGGCGCCGTCGCGGGAGCCGAAGAAGGCCGTATGTTCCGGCATGCGTTCCACCAGGGGGACGGCCGTGAGGTGGGCTCGCCCGCTCGATACGAGAAACCGGTCGCAGAAGCCGGGGTCATCGCGCAGTAATTGCGAACGCCGTTTTTCCGGTTCGAGAATATCGAGCACTCTCGTGCTATTGCCCATCCAGTGGCGCATGAATTCATGCATGCGCTCAGTCGGCTGATAAAATTTCGACCGGCGGTCGTCCTCTTTGCGCGCCACCTTCACGGAACCGGTGATCAGCAGCAAGGCGAGCACGGTCTTGAGCACACGCGGTTTGATTTCAGCGCGACGCCGGCACATCTCCAGGAGATTGGTGTAGGTGGCACCGCCATCGGGCCCGAACCGCTCGCGGTCGGCGCTGAGATACATCAGAAAGGCAGCCACGCGCCAACGCGCATTGTGCGAGATCACCTTGTTGAGGAGCCTGAACCTCTGGCGCATGCTCGTCATGGTCACGATGTATTCGCGAACGGCGAGCGGAAAGGCCGGCATCGCAGCGAACTGCACGGCAATTTCGTCGATCTCGTCCCGTTGTCCTGCTTGAGCCATCTTCACGCGCCTGCCCCTCGTCTCGGTCACGACGACAAGCGCCCCCCGTCGCGAATAGCTTCGCGGGAGTTTCTGTTTCGCCTTCTAAGAAGGCGCTCATCGCCCGGAACGAAGAAAATATGATCCCTATTCGATCCGCAAGATAGACGTAGGGTCCATATTGGAGCGCCCTTCACCTCTCCCTGCCGGAGAGGGAAGCGCCTTCAAGACAGATGACGCCTCAGGACTACCGCATGTGCATGGCATAGAAGGCCAATTCAAGGGAAATCCACCTGTTCGAGCTGTCGCGCAGGCGTTGCGTCGGCGCCGGAGCGGCGGCGCCATCGAGAGTGAAATAGCCGAGCGCTTCCCCGTCGGAAAAAACCTTGGTTATCTGCGTCTTCGAAAAGCCAAATTGCTTCGCAAGTTCCGCGCGGCTCGGGTACTGCCGTTCCATCGATGTCCGCGAGCAGCACGGCGAGGAGGACGGCGCCGGCACCGTCGCGGGAACCGAAGAAGGCCATGTATTCCGGCATGTGCTCGACCAAGTCGACAGCAGTGACGTGGCCGCGCCCGCTCGAAACAAGAAAACGGTCACAGAAGCCGGGATCATCGTGCAACATTTGCGACCGTCGTATGTGGGGCTCGAGAATATCGAGCGCTTTGGTGGCGTATTCCATCCAGCGCTGCATGAAATCCGCCATGCGCTCGGTCGGTTTGTAGATTTTCGAGCGGCGGTCGGCCTGGCTTCGCACAGACTTCACGAACCCTGTGAGTTGCAGCAACGCCAACACGGTCTTGAGCACACGCGGGCTGATTTCCGCTCGAGGGCCGCACATCGCCAGGAGGTTGCTATAGGTGGCGCCACCTTCAGGTCCGTAGCGCTCGCGGTCGGCGTAGAGATACGTCAAATAGGCGGCGACCCGCCAACGTGCATTGTGCGAGGTCAGCCTGTTGAGGGGCCTTGGGCTTCCTCGCAGCCGCATCAGGCTCACGGTGTATTCACGAACCGCGATGGGGAAAGTCGGCATCGCGGCGAACCGGGCCGCAATCTTCGCAAGCTCGTCGTGTTGTTCCGTTTGCGCCATCTTCACGCGCTCCGCCCTCGCCACGGTCACGACGAGGAGCACCCCACCCCTCACGAAAAGGGCTTCGCGGGAGCCATTTTCCGCCTTCCGAGAAGGCGCTCATCGCCCAGAATTGAGAAATATGATCGGGGCTCGCTCCGCAAGCCGGAAGCGAGATAGGGTGCGTTTTAGACCGCGCCGTTAGAGCGTGATAGGTCTAATAGACTGCTCGATTTGGCCGCGAGACAGGCCCGATTTCGCGTGAGATCCAAGAGCCAATTAGGGGCTATCCATGTCGTTTCATGTTTTCGGTGGTGCTCCGCTCGTCCCGAAGGCGGGGACCCAGGCTTCCTTGGGAAGACGGGGAACAGGCTTGCGCCCGAAAGTCTGGATTCCCGCTTTCGCGGGAATGAGCGAGCGGAAGGGCACTGGCTTCCATCGGCGCTTCCTCGCAAGCCTCGCGGGCGGCACGGCCTTGGTCGGCGCGGCCTCGGCGGCACAGGCCGGCTCGCCCGTCGCTATCCCGGCGAACATGCTCCCGCAAGGCGGGCACTTCGTCGCCGGGGCAGGCTCGATCGGCACGCAAGGCCTCACCGAGACGATCACGCAATCGAGCCAGCGCGGCATCATCGATTTCACCAGCTTCTCGATCGGCAAGAGCGGCACGGTCAAGATCAACAACGGCATGGGCGCGCAGATCAATCTGGGCAACGTCAACATCATATACCTTCCTCAACGCTCAAGGCACGATCAAGACGGCGCAGCTCACCGTCGCGGCGGTGACCGACCAGAAGGTGTTCGACGGTACCACGAGCGCGACCGTGAGGGCGCAAGTGTCGGGCCTCAAGGGGACGGACAGCGTGAGCGGGCTTGCCGAGAGCTTCGCTTCGGCGAATGCCGGAAGCAGCGCCATGGTGCTCGGCCCGCTCACGGTGAACGACGGCAATGGCGGGGCGAATTACACGCTCACCGTCGTCAATGCGACGGGCACCATCACACCGGCCCCGCTCACCATCACGGCGCGTGATGCGACGCATGTGGTGGGCACGCCCGACCCAGCCTTCAGCGCGAGCTTCGGGCCATTCCCGGGCGGGCTCGGGCCGAGCGCGCTCGATGGCACGCTCAGCTTCACCACCAACGCGCCCGCGGGTTCGCCGGGAAGCTTCAAGATCTTCGCCGGCGGCTTGAGCTCGCCGAATTTCGACATCAGCTTCGTGCCCGGCACCCTTCTGGTGACGGCGGCGAACAACGCGCTTCCGCCCGTGCCCTTGAGCATGGATCAAGGCAACGGCACGCCGATCTTCTCCTTCACGGACCCGGTGCTCGCGAGCCTCGTCGTCAAGGTGTCCGACGGGGCAGGCTCGCAAACCGGCAACGCGGGCGGCGCTTCCGTGAAGGGCAACCTCCAGGCTCCGACGCTCGACGAGAACGGCAACCCACTCGGACCGCTCATGAGCTTCAACTCGAGCTTTATCGAGGTCTGCCGCACGCGCGTGAACCTCTGCCGGTAATTCTTCACCTCTCCCGCGGGAGAGGTCGGACTCGTGACCCTCGGATTTATTTCGAGGGGAAGCGAGCCGGGTGAGGGAGGCCGGCGCCTGCCTTGCAAGGTGAGCGTTGCCTCCCTCACCCGCTCCTCGCCTTCGGCTCGGAGTTCGACCTCTCCCTGCGGGAGAGGCGAGGCCCGGTCCGAAGCGAAATGCGTCAGGAGCCCGGTTTTTCCGCCGCATGGCGCTTCGCGCGCCGCTTTGCTAATTTCCTCGCCGTATCCGCCCAAGCTTCATGCGGCGGATGCGGCGAGGTGCCTGTTTGCTTGACCGATGGACGGCGTTGCAGTCGACGGACGAGCCGCGTGAGGCGGTGCCCGCCGAAGCCGTGCGCGCCCGGCGCCTCCTCTTCATCATCGGCGTTTCGAGCCTTCTCGCATGCCTTTTCCCGCTCGCGCATATGTTGCGCCTCTCGGGAGGGTTTCTAGCCCGATATGGCTATGACGAGGCCTTCCTGCGTCTTGTTGGCGCTTCGCTTGCCCTCTTGTCGGGCGCCTTTATTGCCGTCGCGCGCATCGTTTCGGCGCGGCTCTCGGCCGCGCGGGCGCGAAGCGCTCCGGAACAGGTCGAGCTTCAGGAGAAAGCGGCGAGCCGCGGCCTCTCGCAAAACCACCTCGCCGGGCCGCTCGCCTTCGTTATATCGCGCCTGCCCGCGCGCGTGGATCTTCGCGCGACATTGGCGGGCGTCCCGGAAGCGCTGGTGACGCTCGCCGGCGCAGGTCTAGCAATCTTGCTGTTAGCCTGGCGTTGGCCTCTCCCCGTCGAGGTCGAGCTTCCGAGCCGCTTCCTGTTCATGCGCGGCGCCGTTCTTCTTGTCGCCGCCTTTCCGCTGCTTCTCGCCGAGCGCGCCTTTGCGGGCTCCGCGGGCTCAGGGCTTGCGGAAGCCACAGCGCTGCAGCGGCTTTTGCGGCTTTCGCTTGTCACTTTTGTGGTCGAGGGTTTGCTCGCCTTGTTGGAAGGCTATGGTTTCGGCTTGGCACGCTTCGTCGAGCCGGCTTTGCGGCTCTTGCTCATCATCGTCGGGCTCGAGCTTGGCGCGCGCTCAATCGCGGTGTTCTTCCAACCCGCTCGCGAGCCGATCCAGCCGGTGGGCTTCGTCTCGAGCGCTGTCGCCACGCTCTTGACGCCGGAGCTCGTCTCGCAAACCTCCTGGCGCCAGACCCTCGAAGAGCAGATCGGCATCGATCTGTCGCGGAGCTGGGCGCTGCGCTTCCTTCGTTCGGCGCTTCTTCCGGTTGTGCTCCTGCTTCTTCTCTTCGCCTGGGGACTTTCCGGCGTGACGATTCTCGACGCCGGTCAACGCGGCATCTACGAGCGCCTCGGGCGGCCCGTCGCGGTCTTGCAACCGGGCCTCCATATCGGCTTGCCCTGGCCGCTCGGCGTCGTGCGCCGCGTCGACTTCGGCGAGGTTCACGCGCTCTCGCTTGGTACGCCTGAAGGAGAAGCGGGGATGCCCGCGTCCGAGATTGTCGGCGCCGAGGAAGCGGCGCCGGCGAGCGCCGACAGGCTTTGGGATCAGAACCATCCGACCGAGACGAGCTACCTCATCGCCAGCGACGCCTCCGGCCGCTCGGCGTTTCAGGTGGTCAATGTCGATGTCGAGCTCATCTGGCGTGTCGGGCTCACCGATAAGGCTGCGCTCGCGAGCGCCTACCGGGTCCGCGATCCGCAAGCCTTTCTGCGCGCCTTCGCCGGCCGCCTCCTCGCCCGCTATTTCTCGACGCGCACGCTGCTGGGCGCCCTGGGCGAGAAGCGCGAGGGCGTCGCCGAAGAGTTGCGGCACGAGCTTCAGTCGGCGCTCGATGACGCCGACACGGGCATCGAGCTCGTCGCGGTCGTCGTCGAGGCGATCCATCCGCCCGCGAAGGCCGCCGACAGCTATCACGAGGTCCAGGCCGCGCGCATCAGATCGCAGGCCATGATCTCGGAGGCGAGGCGACGCGCCATAGCCGCGGTGAGCGAAGCCCAGCGCAGCGCGACCCAGACGCTCTCGAGCGCCAAGGCTTCGGCCTTCGAGCGCTTCACCCTCGCGCAATCGGACGCCTTGCGCTTCGCGACCGATGAACGCGCCTTCGTCGCGGCCGGTTCGCCCTATCTCTTCGAGCGCTATCTTGCCGCGGTCACCCGCGACTTTGCCACGGCGCCGATCACGCTCCTCGATCACCGCATCACGGGCGCGGGCGGGGAGACCGTCATCGACCTGCGAAACTTCCGCGCGCTCGCGCCCCCCGGTCCGGATGAGGACATCGGCGACAAGGAGCCGAACAAATGACGCATCACCATCACCACGGCCATGGTCACCACCACCACCATGACGATGAGGGCTCAGGCCAGCCGAAGCCCTTCGCCTCCCTTGCCCGTTTTGCGATCGCCGGGGTGGTCGGCCTCGCGGCCCTTCTTGCCGCTTCCTCGGTTCTGGTGACGGCAGGCGACGCGCTCGTCGTCAGCCGCTTCGGTGATCCGGTGCGCGTGCTCGTCGAGCCGGGGCTGAGATGGAAGCTGCCGCCACCCTTCGAGACGGTCTTGCCGGTCGATTTGCGCCTCAAGACGACCTCGAGCGGGCTCCAGGACGTGGGCACGAAGGACGGCTTGCGCATCCTGGTCGAGGCCTATGTCGCCTGGCGCGTGGAGGCGGATCCCGACCATGTGCGCCAATATTTGCGCGCCGTTCGCAACCAGCCGAATGAAGCGGCGAGCCAGATCCGCACCTTCCTCGGCTCGGCGCTCGAGACGACGGTCTCGAGCTTCGAGCTCGCGAGCCTCGTGAACACCGATCCCTCCCGCGTCGAGATCGCCGCGCTCGAGGAACGCCTCGCCGCGCAGCTCAACAAACAGCTTCTCGACACCTACGGCATCAGCGTCCAGCAGCTCGGCATCGAGCGGCTCACGCTTCCGGTGCGCCCGCTCGACGCTACGGTTTCGCGCATGTCCGCCGAGCGCATGACGGCGGCGGCCGCGCAAATGGCGGAAGGCCAGCGCAAGGCCGCCGAGATCACCTCCGACGCCGAACGCGATGCGCGCATCCTCGTCGCCAATGCGACGGCCGAGGCCGCAAGCATCGAGGCGAAGTCGCGCGAAGAGGCGGCGGGCGTCTACAGCCGGGCCTTCAACACCGATCCGAAGCTTTACACGCTCTTGCGCTCGCTCGACACGCTCGACCGGATCTCCAATCCGAACACCCGCATTTTCTTGCGCACCGACGCGGCTCCCTTCCGCGTGCTGATCGACGGACCGCAGACGCAAGGCTGGTCGCTCAATCCGGCGCCCGCGCAATGACAGACATGAACGCCTCGCAACACAATGGAGCTGCGGCGCCCGAAGGGCCCGAGCCGAAGGTCGCCGAGCCCAAAGGCGCTTGGGCACAATCCCTGCAGATCGTCTTTCGCCTCGGCTTTCTCGGCATGCTGGTTCTCGCGGGGCTTTGGGCGGTGAGCGACATCCGTCAAATTCCCGCGCAAAGCCGTGCCGTGGTGCTGCGTTTCGGCGAGTTCAATCGCGTGCGCGATGCTGGCCTCCTCATCGCCTGGCCCCATCCGATCGAGCAGGTGGTGATCATCCCGGCCCGGGATACGCAGATCCGGCTCGGCAGCGCCAATGACCCGCGCCCGCCCGAGAACAACTACCTCGGCCTCAGAAACGATGCGGCGGCGCGCGCCAACGGTGACTTCTTTCTCACGGGCGATTCCGGCGTAGTGCACCTTGATGCCCATATCTTTTATCAAATCACCGACCCGGAGGCCTTCGTGCTTTCGGTTGCTCATGTGGAGGCGGCGCTCTATCGCATTTACGAGAGCTCGGCGCTCTCGCTTCTCGCTTCGCGCGAACTCGACGATGTGCTCGTGGCGCGCCCGGAGCGGGCGGCGGATGAAGCAAGCCTCGCGGCCGGCCAGCGCCAGCAGCTCCATCTCGACCTGATGGCGGCCATGAACAAGAGGCTCTCGGATCTCGCGCATCGCCATTCGGCCCTCGGCGTCGAGATCAGCCGCATCGATCTTTCGGCCGCGCTCCGCTCGCGCGCGGAGCGCGCCTATGAGGATGTCCTCACCTCGATTCAAGGCGCCGATCAGCGCATCGCCGAGGCCCGCACGCTCGCCGAGCGCAAGGCGCAGGACGCAAAGCAAAACCACGACCGGATCATCGTGAGCGCGAATGCGGCCGCCGCCGAGCGCCTGAGCCAGGCCACGAGCCAAACGGCGGAGGTGTCGGCGCTCGCCGAGACGATGAAGACCTCCTCGCGCGAGGCCTTGCTCACCCAAGTCTTCAACGAGCGCATCGGGTCCATCTTGAAGAAGGTCGGCCAGGTCACCGCGGTCGACCCGCGCAATCCGACGCGCCTCATAATCCCCGGAGCCGTGCCATGAGTGTCTCCACTCTCGCGCCCATGCCGGAAAGCGTCGCGGCGGAGGGCATGCTGAGCCCGGCCGAGCGCTGGTCCCTCGGGATGCGCCTCACGCTCGCGCTCATTGCGGGAGGCCTCCTCGTCGTTGCGATCCTATGGGAGGCGATCTTTCCCGATGACAGCGCACTCGCCAACCTGGTCGCGGGATTGGCGGCGGCGCTCGTCGCCATCCCCGTGCTGAGCGCCGCTTGGCACAGCCTGCGCCATCCGAGCCTGCATGGCGTGACGGATCAGCTCATCGCCATGGCGCTCGCGGCGGCCTGGGCCACGGGAGAGCTGATGACGGCCGCGATCTTGCCGATCGTTATGATCATCGGCCATGTACTGGAGGAGCGAAGCCTCATCGGCTCGCAAGAGGCGATCCGCTCGCTCAACCGCTTGACCAAGGTCGGGGCTCGCCGTCTCGACCGAAACGGTGAGCTCGAGGAGGTCGCCGCCGAGGCGCTTCGCTCCGGCGACCGGTTCGAGCTTTGGCCGGGCGATCGCGTGCCGACCGATGGGGTCGTGCGGGAGGGAGCGTCGTCCCTCGATCTCGCCTCGATCACGGGGGAATCCGTCCCGGTCGAGGTCGAGGCCGGCGGCACCGTCTTCGCCGGTAGCATCAACCTGCAAGGCCGCCTCGTGGTCGAGGTGACGCGCACCGGCGAGGACACCACGCTCGGGCGCGTGGTGGCGCTCATGCAGACCGCCGAGCGCTCGAAGCCGCCGGTGACGCGGCTTCTCGAGCGTTACGCGGGCCGCTACATCGTCTTCGTGCTTCTCCTCGCGGCGGGCACCTGGTTCGCGAGCGGCAACACCGACGCCATGCTCGCCGTGCTCGTCGCCTCCTGCCCTTGCGCCCTCGTGCTCGCGGCGCCCGCGACCGCCGTTGCCGCGGTGGCGGTGGCGGCGCGCCACGGCATCCTCATCAAGGGGGTCGGCTTTCTCGAGCAGCTTGCCGACGTCACCTCGGTGATCTTCGACAAGACCGGCACGCTGACGCAAGGCAAGCTCCACATCGTCGGCACCGAGCCCGTGCCGGGCGTATCGCGGGACGAGCTTCTAGCCGTCGCCGCTGGGCTGGGCGCCGCGAGCACCCACCCTGTGAGCCGCGCGCTCGCGGGTGCGGTGGCGGCGCAAGGGCGCCATGCCATCGCCGAGATTCGCGAGCTGCACGGGCTCGGAGTGACCGGACGTGACAATGGCCTCGAGGTCGCGCTCGGCCGGGCGGCGCTTTTCACTCGCCTCGGCATCGCCGCGCCCGCTCCACCGTCGCATGACGGCCCGGTAGTCGGCGTCGCGCTCGCCGGCCGTTTCCTCGGCTGGATCCTCCTCGCCGATGAGCCGCGGCCTGAGGCGGCTTCTGCCAGCGCCGAGCTCAAGGCGCTCGGTCTTCCGCGCCAGCTCTTGCTCACCGGCGATCGTGAAGCGGTGGCGCGGCGCATCGCGGCGCTCGTCGGCATCGACGATGTCGAGGCGCAGGCGCTGCCGCAGGACAAGCTCGACCGCGTTCTCGCCGAGGTCTCCGCGGGCAACCGGCCGTTGGTGATCGGTGACGGCATCAATGATTCACTCGCGCTCAAGGCGGGCGCCGTCGGCATGGCGCTCGGCGCGCGCGGCAGCGACATCGCCGCGGCCTCCGCCGACATCGTGCTCGTCACCGATGATCTGCGGCGCGTGCCGACCTGCATCCGGCTGAGCCGGCGCTGCCGCAAGACGCTCGCGGCCAATGTCGCGCTCGGCCTCGGCTGGACGCTCGCGGTGATCCTGGCCGCTGCCACCGGAACGCTCGGCCCGAACGGGGCGCTGATCGCTGCCGTCCTGCACAACCTCGGCACTTTCGCGGTGCTCGCCAATGCCGGCCGCCTGTTGCGTTTCGATGAGACGAGGGCGTGACCCACGGCCCGATCGCACGCAGGGCTTTACCTCGCGATATGAATGAACTCGACGGGCGGTGAAAGCGTCCCCGGCGGCGGTTTATCTTGCCCCTTGCCGGTTCCTGCCGGGAAAGCGCCGATAACGGCGCAAAGAGCGTATCCGCCAAACCGGCTCACGGTTTCGCAGTGCAGCCCCTTCGCTTGCGCGAGTTGGGCAAGCTCGGCCGCGAGCGTTTCACGCGGCCTCACATGAAAGAGCGCGAGCCAGCGATTAAGGGTGAAGCGGAACGCAGCGGGCAAGCCCGCCTGATCGCCGAAATCGACGATGTGGAGCGAGCCACCCGGCGCGAGGCAGTCCACCGCCCTCGCCAGCGCCACACGCCATGGCGGGATCATCGAGAGCGCGTAGGAGATGACGATGCGGTCGAAGCTCGCGCGCCCGAAGAGCGCAAGGGGATCGAATGAGGTCGCATCCGCTTTCGCGAGGCGGACGCGGTGCGAAAGTCCGGCCCGCGAAACGGCGCGGTGAGCCGTGGCTAGCATCTCGGCCGAGACATCGAGCCCATGGCAAAATGTAACGGGATAAGTCTTCGCGAGCTTGATGAGATTGCGCCCGGTGCCGCAGCCGATCTCGAGCACGCTCCCGTTTGAAGGGGGCGAGAGGCCGGCGAGCAATTGGTCGCGCCCGAGGAGGTAGAATTTCCGGCTCGCATCGTAGATATGCCGCTGGCGGCGGTAGATGCGGTCCATGAGGACGCCGGATGCGCCCGCGTCCAGAGCCCGGCCGAAGGAGCTTTCGCTCTCGCTCATTCCGAGCCTTCCGCCAGGCGGTAGAGGTGGAAGGCGCCGTAGATCGAGGAACGGTCCTTTTTGCCGAGCTCGCGCGAGCGTGCGTGATCATATCGCCAGGCGTCGATGAGGCGCGAAGGCACGCGCCCCGGCAAAAGCCTTTCGTCGGCCGCGGTCCGGAAGATCACGCGCGCGCCCTTTCGCGCGGTGCGGGTGATCTCGCTCCATAAAGCGGTGAGGGCCTCATCGTTCATCCAGTCCTGCGCGTCGAGGAGCACATAACCGTCGAAGCTCGCGGCGGGACTTGCCGCGAGCATCTCGGTGAGCGAGCGTTGCTCGAGGCGCACGCGATCGGCGCGGGCTCTCACCGCCTCGAAATTTTGCCGCTGCAGATAGGGTGGGAGCGCGGCATCGCCCGTCATCGCGTAACGGCGGCCGAAGGCTTGCCAGGCGAAGTAATTCGTCTTGATGTCGAAGCCGCAGCTGAGGTTCTCGAGCCTTTGGCGAAGCACGGCTCCGATGCCCTCGGGAAGATCACCCGCAAGGCTACGGTATTGGGAGGGCGGGATGCCGAGGCCATAAAGGGAGGCCGGCTGTCGGATGAGCCAACGCAGCAAAGGCTTGTCGAAGATCGGGGCGATGTGGCGCTCGTAGAGAATGCGCTGTTGCGCCATTCCGTCGGCCTTGAGCAGGGCTTCGGGGTCGCAGCCGTAAGCCTTAGCGAGGAGATGCCCCGCGCCGATGAAACGGCCCAAAAGCCCGTGCCGGTAGAAATTTTCGGTGAAGGCGAAGATCCGGCGCTTGCCGTCGAGCCGGCGTCCCTCCCAATAGGCGCGTGAGGCGGCATCGAGATGCGGCTTGATATGGGCCTCATAGGCGGCCACGTTTTCGCGCGATTGCGCCTTGCCGAAAAAGCGAAGGAAACTTTCATAATCGGGCAGATGGCGCGCGGCCGCGAGCTTGAGGCGGCCGAGCGCGAGATGAGCGCCGTTGAGGTCGACCGCACTGATGCGCGCCGGGTTCGCCGTGAGATAGGACAGGATGTTGCAGCCGCCCGATGCGATCGCCACCAGATGGTCGCCCGGACGGATGTCGAGCGCCGCCATGTCGACGACCGGGTCCTCCCAGATTTGCGGATAGACGAGGCCTCGGAAAGCGAGGGTGAAGAGGCGCTCCAAGAAGCCTGCCCGTGAGAATGCGCGGCTTCGATGCACCGCGAGGTTCAGCTTGACCGCCGTCTCCCGCCGAAGAGCCCTTGCCGATTGCGTCACGCGAGCTGCCTCATTCCGATGCCGTGTCACACCTATGTGAGTCGCATGACGGTTGGGTGACTTTGCGCGCCCAGGTGGCGAGCGCTGGTTGCGGCGCGCTCGCGGAAATGCTGACATGCGCAATCCCAATCACCCAGAATGGATGCGTTCATGTTCCGTGCGATCTCCTTGTCCGTTGCAATTCTGCTTGGTTCCCTGCCATTCGCTCATGCCCAGCAATCCGCGCCGGCGTCGAAACTCGACGCGATCCTGGCCACTGGTGTGCTGAAGGTCGGCTCGACCGGCGATTACAGGCCCTTCACCATCAAGGATCCGGCCACCGGCGCTTTTTCGGGCTTCGACATCGACCAGGCGCAGAGCCTCGCCGCCGCGCTCGGCGTGAAGCTCGAGGTCGTGCCGACCGCCTGGCCCAATCTGATGAAGGATTTCGAGGCGGGCGCCTTCGACGTCGCCATGGGCGGCGTCTCGGTCACCCTCGATCGGCAGAAGAAGGGCCTGTTCTCCATCCCTTATATGCATGAGGGCAAGACGCCGATCTCGCGCTGCGCCGACAAGGACAAGTATGCGACGCTCAAGGATATCGACAAGGCCAGCGTCAAGGTGATCACCAATCCGGGCGGCACCAACGAAAAATTCGATCGCGCCAACCTCAAGACTGCCGAGATCGTGGTCTTCCCCGACAACACCAAGATTTTCGATGAGCTCGCCGCCGGGAAGGCGGATGTGATGATCACCGATGCGTCCGAGACCCTCTATCAGCAGAAGCTCCACCAGGGCGTGTTATGCGCGCTGCATCCCGAGCAGCCCTTCGACTTCGCCGAAAAGGCCTATTGGGTGCAGCGAGACCCGGCGCTCAAGGCTTTCGTCGATCAATGGCTGCACCAATCGATTGAGGGGGGAGGCTATAAGGCCATCTACGCGAAATGGTTCGAGTGACCCGAACGGGCGGTATCAGGCTGGTTCGCGCCCTTCCTTTCGGGGGGCGCGATCTTCCGCGCTAAGCCGCTTCGGGACCGCCCTGCTTTCAGGCGGTTTCGGAAATGGACGATTACTCATAGAGGGAGCTTGTGACGAAGCCTACTATTCGCGCCATCGACGATGACGACATCGAGAAGGTCATCGCCTTGTGGCATGCTGCCGGTGTGGCACGCCCATGGAACGATCCTCGCAAAGACATCGCCTTCGCGCGTCGCAACACGCACTCAACTCTCCTCGTCGCGGAGATGGAGGGCGAAGTGGTTGCGACCGTGATGGTCGGCGAGGATGGGCACCGTGGCTGGGTCTACTATGTCGCGGCCGCCCCCAACCATCAGGGCAAAGGCCTGGGTCGGATCATGATGGCGGCGGCGGAGGATTGGCTGAAAAGGCGCGGCGTATGGAAAATGCAGCTTCTCGTGCGAGCGGAAAATACCGCGGTGATCGAATTCTACGAACATCTTGGATATCGCAACACTTCGACCATCTGCCTTCAAAAGGTCCTGGAGACGCGGTCCGACCACGTACCTATCTAAAAACTTGGCAAACGTGTGAACGATGAAACTTAGTCGTCTGGTCTCCTTATGGTCGCGCAAACTACTTGCAATGAAACCTTGCGATCAACAAATGCGTTCTGTTCCGGGACCGGGACGTTACCATGAAGTCCTTGGCTAGTGCGCTTCGTATGAAAAGGCTTTGACCCGCAGGGACGCAGCTTAATGCTAAATCCTCAAGACCAGAGTTCGGGGCGCCCCGGGGATCGGTAGAGCTGACGGGATAATTCGCAAGTGAGACCGGAGGATGCGCATGGCCGGCCCGCACCCGCCTTCAGCTCCGGTCGCCCGGTCGGCGATGGCCTATGTCTTGGCCGGGGGGCGCGGGACCCGGCTCCATGAGCTCACCGAAAAGCGCGCCAAGCCCGCCGTGTTTTTCGGCTGCAATTCGCGCATCGTCGATTTTGCCATTTCGAATGCGCTGAATTCTGGAATTCGCAAGATCGCGGTGGCGACCCAATACAAGGCTCACAGCTTGATCCGGCATTTGCAGCGGGGTTGGAATTTCCTCCGGCCCGAGCGCAACGAGAGCTTCGACATTCTTCCCGCGAGCCAGCGCCTCAACGAAAGCATGTGGTATGCCGGAACCGCGGATGCGGTGTATCAGAACATCGACATCATCAGGAGCCACCACCCCCAATATATGGTCATCCTGGCGGGCGACCATATCTATAAAATGGATTACGAGCTGATGCTCCAGCAGCATGTTCACTCGCGAGCCGATGTGACGGTCGGCTGCATTGAGGTGCCGCGCTCCGAGGCCACCGGCTTCGGCGTGATGGCGGTTGACGAGAACGACCGCGTCATCTCGTTTCTCGAAAAGCCCGCGGACCCTCCAGGCATGCCCGACAATCCTGAGAAGGCGCTCGCCAGCATGGGTATTTATGCGTTCGAGACGCGCTTCCTCTTCGATCAATTGCGGCGTGACGCTGCCCATCAAGGCTCGAGTCGGGATTTCGGCAAGGACATCATCCCCCACCTGGTGCGGCAGGGGAATGTGTTCGCGCATCGCTTCACCCGCTCTTGCGTGCGCAACAGCGCCGAGGCGGAAGCCTATTGGCGCGACGTCGGAACGGTCGATGCGTATTGGCAAGCCAATATCGATCTGACCGATGCCTTGCCTTCCCTCAACCTTTACGATCATGATTGGCCGATCTGGACCTTCGCCGAGGTCACGCCGCCCGCGAAATTCGTGGGCGCGGAAGCAGGCGACCGGGGGCTCGCCGAGAATTCCCTCGTCGCCGGCGGCTGCATCGTCTCCGGCGCGCAGGTGCGCCGTTCCCTTCTTTTCACGGGTGTGCGCATCGAACGCCGGGCCGAAGTCGAAAACTCCGTCGTGCTGCCCCATGTGAAAATAGGCGCCCGAGCCCGGTTGACAAATGTCGTCGTGGATCGCGGCGTCTCCATCCCCGAAGGCCTCGTTATCGGTGACGATCCGGATACCGATGGGCGACGCTTTCGCCGCACCGAGAGAGGGATTTGCCTCATCACCCAACCGATGATCGACCGCCTGACGAATCGCTGATTGTTCGCGCTTCCTTGCCCCCGCCGATGAAGGTTCTCGCGGTCACCTCCGAAATCTACCCGCTGGTCAAGACGGGAGGGTTGGCCGATGTCGCTGGCGCTTTGCCGCTCGCGCTGGCGCGCGAAGGCGTCCGCGTCCGATCGTTGGTGCCCGGATATCCCGCCGTGCTCGCCGCGCTCGAAAAGGCCGAAAACGTTCACGCTTACGACAATCTGCATGGCGGCCCGGCGCGGCTGCTCGAAGCTCGCGCCGGCAAGCTCGAGCTCTTCGTCCTCGACGCGCCGCATCTTTATCGGCGCGAGGGCAATCCTTACGTCGACGACGCCGGCCTCGATTGGAAGGACAATGCGCTCCGCTTCGGCGCCCTCGCCAAGGCCGCCGCCGACATTGGCAAGGGGCTGGTGCCGGATTACCGGCCGGCTCTGGTGCACGCTCATGATTGGCAAACGGGGTTGACGCCCGCCTACCTGCGTGGCGGGCCGGCGACGGTTATCACCGTCCATAACCTCGCTTTCCAAGGGCTGTTTCCGCCCGCTCTTGCGGATGCGCTCGAATTGCCGCCGGCGATCAGAACCATGGAGGGCGTCGAGTTCCACGGCCGCATCGGATTCCTCAAGGCGGGACTCTTTTTCGCAAACGCCATCACCACCGTCTCCCCGACCTATGCGGCGGAGATTTGCACGCCGGAAGGAGGCATGGGGCTCGACGGCCTGCTGCGCGCGCGCGCCCGGGGGCTGACGGGGATTTGCAACGGCATCGACACCAATGTCTGGTCGCCGCGCAAGGACCCGCATATCGCGACGCGGTTCAGCGTGGACGACCTCGATCTCAAGGTGGCGAACAAGGCGGCGCTGCGCGAGAAGCTCGGCCTGGCGGCGCGGCCCGACGCGCCGATCTTCGGCGTGATCAGCCGATTGACCGAGCAGAAGGGCATCGACCTCATCGCCGCGGTGCTGCCGGATCTCGTGGCGCGCGGCGCGCAATTGGCGCTTCTCGGCGCGGGCGATCAAGGCCTCGAAACCAGGCTCCGCCAAGCCGCCGCTCGTCATCGAGGCGAGGTCGCGATCGTGATCGGCCATGACGAGGCGCTTGCCCACATGATTCAAGCAGGGAGTGATGCGCTTCTCATGCCGTCGCGCTTTGAGCCTTGCGGCCTCACGCAGCTCGCCGCGCTCCGTTACGGCACCTTGCCGATCGTCTCGCGCGTGGGTGGGCTCGCCGACACGGTGATCGATGCGAATGAAGCGGCGCTTGCGGCGGGTGTCGCCACGGGCTTTCAGTTCACGCCCGTGAGCGAAGCCGCGCTCCGGCGGACGCTCGATCGCGTATTTGCCCTGTGGCAAAACAAGAGGAACTGGCGCCGTCTTCAGCAAAAAGCCATGCGAAGCAAGGTCGGGTGGGGCACGGCCGCCAGGCTCTATGCCGTGCTTTTCAGGGCGGTTGTGCGGAACGCGGGCGAGCGGAGCGCGTCGAGCACTCGCTCCGACGCCGCGGCGGAAGCACTGGACACAAATGCGCGAGTGGTGCCTTCTCGGAAAATTGGGAGATTGATCGGACCGAAGACGTCGAAGACGTGAGAGAAGGCTCGCGCGCTACAGCCCCTATGTTAGCTTGGACATTCCGGTCTAAGTCGAAGAGGCGAGCTCATGAACGAAATGAGCGTGAAAGTTCGTGACGAGGAAAGCGCGGCGGGCGTGACGCGCAAAGCTTTCATGGGGCTCGCGGCGGGCGCTTTCTCGGCGACCGTCATGAGCGGACGCGCGAGCGCACAGTCGAAGGAACAAGCTTTGGGGCAAGGCAAGATGCAGCGCCGCAAGATACCCGTGTCCGGGGAGGAGTTGCCCGTCATCGGCTTGGGAACCTGGCAAGGCTTCGACGTCGGGGAGGGCGTCGAGGAAAGAGCGCCGCTCGCCGGCGTCTTGGAGACGCTCTTCGAAAGCGGCGGCTCGGTCATCGATTCCTCGCCGATGTATGGGCCGGCCGAAGGCGTCGTCGGCGATCTCCTCGCCCAGATGAAGTCGCCTCGCGAGAAACCGTTCATCGCCACCAAGGTTTGGATCCGCGGGCGAGAAGCCGGCATCGCCCAGATGCGCCAATCCATGAAGCTTCTGCGCGTCTCTCGCCTCGACCTGATGCAGGTCCACAACCTCGTCGACTGGCGCACGCATCTCGCAACGCTTCGGGAGTGGAAGCACGAAAAGCGCATCCGCTACCTCGGCCTCACCCATTATGAATCGAGCGCCTACGGCGAGCTCGAAAGCATCATGCGCTCCGAAAAGCTCGATTTCGTGCAGCTGAACTACGCGCTCGACGATCGTGCCGCCGAAGAGCGGCTCCTGCCGCTCGCCGCCGATCGCGGCATCGCCGTGCTCGTCAACCGGCCCTTCGGCGGCGGCGGTCTTTTGCGCCGCTTGCGGGATCGCCCCTTGCCGTCTTTCGCCGGCGAGATCGGCGCCACAAGCTGGGGACAATTTCTCTTGAAATTCGTGCTTGGAAATCCGGCGGTGACCTGCGTCATTCCCGGCACCGGAAAGCCCGAACATATGCGCGAGGACGCGCTTTCGGGCTTCGGGACCTTTCCCGATGCCGCGATGCGCGCGCGAATGGCCGCATCGATCGAGGGCTGATCGCCATGCGCAACGCATTGGTCAGCTTCGCGGCGCCGCGTCGCAGAAAACCTTTGCGCAATCGCGCCGCGCGCCCGAATATGGATCCCGGAAGAGGGCTCCGATCTCACGCGATCGGCGGCTAATGTCGAGCCGGGAGCCTCAAAGTGGAGGAGATGATCGATGCTTGCACCACGTCAGCAGGAAACCAGCCCTCGCGAGGCGACGCCGCCCGAAATGAAAGCTCCCCCTTTCGATACGAAGCGGCTCGATGCACTTCTCGACGAGCAAGGGATCGACGTCCTCCTCGCGACCTCGAAGCACAATGTGCAGTATCTCCTCGGCGGCTATCGGTTCTTCTTCTTCGATTACATGGACGCGATCGGCGTCAGCCGGTATCTGCCGGTGCTGGTCTATCAAAAAGGCAAGCCCGAAAACACCGCCTACATCGGCTACAGGCTCGAGAGCTATGAGAAACAGCTCGGGAAATTCTGGCCGCGCACCGTCGAGACCACAGCGGGGGACAGCGCGAGCGCGATCCGCAAGGCGATCGAGCACATCAAGGGGCTCGGCGGCCCCATCGCCAAGGTGGGGGTCGAGGCGGCATTCCTGCCGTGGGACAGCGCCAAGGGCCTCCAGGACGGCCTCGGCAATTGCGAGATCGTCGACGCTCTCTTCCCGCTCGAGCGCCTGCGGGCGCAAAAGACGAAGGGTGAGCTCGCAAAGCTCCGCGAAGCCTCGGAACGGGTCGTCGCCTCCATGCTCGCCGTTTTCGAAAGCTGCGCGCCCGGCGTGACCAAGCGCGATCTCGTCGATCGCTTGCGGCGCGAGGAGGTGGCACGCGACCTCACCTTCGAATATTGCCTGATCACGGCGGGCACGAGCCTCAACCGGGCTCCGTCCGATCAGCGCCTCGAAGCCGGCGATATCATCTCGCTGGATTCAGGCGGGAATTACCACGGCTATATCGGCGACCTTTGCCGCATGGGTATTTTGGGAGAGCCCGATGCAGAGCTCATCGATCTTCTGAGCGTGGTCGACGAAATCCAGCAACGCGCCCGCCGCCCGATCCGGCAAGGCGCCGCGGGAGGCGAGATTTTCGCCTCCGCGCGCGAGCTCGTCGAGGCGTCGCCCCATCGCGGCTATCTCGAATTCGTGGCGCATGGCATGGGGCTCGTGAGCCACGAGGCGCCGCGCCTCACGAGCAGGGGACCCGTGCCTTATCCGGCTTACGACGAAGCCCGCCCGCTCGAGGCCGACATGGTGATCTCGATCGAGACCACCATGGCTCACCCCAAGCGCGGGTTCGTCAAGCTCGAGGACACGGTGGTGGTGACGAAGGACGGCTGCGTCGGGCTGGGTGACGTCGGGCGAGGCTGGAACCGCGCGCCGGGCGGCTAGGGACACGGCTTATCGATCGCACGCGATGCGCCCTCAAGAGCGCGCCACGCCCTCTTTGTGCGAAGGCAGCGCATCGTCGGCGTCATCCGGCTTCGGCGTTGCCGAGCTTCGCCAGACGATGAGGCCGAGCAACGCGACCGGGATGCCGATGAGCGAGGTCATGGCGAAGAATGCGGGGTAGCCGAAGCTGTCGACCATGATGCCCGACAATCCACCGACGAGCTTTCCCGGCAAAGCGTAAAGCGACGACAAGAGCGCATATTGCGTGGCGGCGAAGGCGGGCGCGGTGAGCGAGGACATATAGGCCATGAGGGCCGTGCCCGCGAAGCCGGAGGCGAAATTCTCGATGCTGATCGCGAGCGTCAACAGCTCGATCCTTGGCCCGCTCTGAGCGAGGAGGGCAAGCATGAGATGAGAAGCCGAGGCCGCGATGCCGCCGCAAATCAAGGTCGGCATGAGGCCGAAGCGCGAAACGGCAAAGCCGCCGGCGAAAGCGCCGGCAATGCCGACCCAGACGCCATAAAGCTTCGAGACCGTCGCGATATCGGATTTGGAGAAGCCGAGATCGATGTAGAGCGGGTTCGCCATCACGCCCGAGACGAAATCGGGAAGCCGATAAAGCGCGACGAGCATCAAGATGAGAGCCAGCATTGGGCCCTTGCGCGCGATGAGATCGGCGAGGGGCTCGACGAAGGATGAAGCGAGCGACGGGAAGGGGCGGGCGCTCGTCGCGGATGCCGGGGCGGCCGCAATAGCGCCGTCTTGAGGCACGCCGCGTGCGAGGAGGCAAGCGGTGATGCCGACCGCCATGAGGGCGGACATCGCAAGGTAGGCGGCCTTCCAGCTTATGAAATCGGCAAGGTAAAGCGCGCCCGCGCCGGCGCAAAGGAGAGCCACGCGATAACCGAGCTGATAGGTCGCCAACATCATGCCTTGGCGCTCGGGCGGCGCCACATTGATGCGCCAGCCGTCGACGACGACGTCTTGCGTCGCCGACATGAAGGCGACGAGAAAGGCGCTGGCGATCGTCCAGGCGATGGCATGGGCCGGATCGCCGAAAGCAAGGCCCGCAAGGCCTAGCGCCACGCCGAGCTGCGCGAGAAGCATCCAGGCAAGACGCCGACCGAGAAACTTCGCAAGCGCCGGAACGTCGAACGTGTCGATGATCGGCGCCCAAAGGAATTTGAAGGTGTAGGCGAGGGCGACATAGCTCAGGAGGCCGATCTCGGTTCGCGAGATGCCGACCTCGCGCAGCCATGCCGATTGCGTCGAAAAGACGAGAAGGAACGGCAGGCCCGAGCTGAAGCCGAGCGCCAGCATGAGCGCGAGACGCCGATCGGTGAGGATATCGGCAAGAAGCGGAAAGCGTTTTTCGGCGAGGCTCATGCACCACCTTGTGGCGATTCGGCGCGAGGCCGAGCATGGCGCGAAAACTTCGTCATGGGAATCCCGGGAAACGAGAGCAAGGTTGCAGGAGCCAAAGGCAAGCTCCAAGGAGATCGGTTCGTGCCGATAACGAATCGAACGCGACCGCTTGCCTTCTGCCAGCAAGCGAGGGCATCAATAGGGCGCACGGCCCCGGCCGAGCGGATCGGGCCGCGCGGCTGCCTCTTCCCCTCTGGGATCGGTTGGATTGATACCATCTCGGCGGCACGGCGGCGCTGCGTTGGGCGCGGGGCGAGCAAAGGACAGGATGACGATGATGAAATTCTCCTTGGCCATCCACGGCGGCGCGGGGACGCTGCGGCGCGAAGCGATGACGGCGCAAGCCGAGGCCGAATACCGGGAGGGCTTGCGGCGCGCCTTGATGAGCGGCTATCGCGTGCTCAAGCAGGGTGGGCCCGCGCTCGAAGCCGTGACGAACGCCGTGATGGCGCTTGAGGATGATCCGCATTTCAACGCGGGGCGGGGCGCGGTCTACACCTCCGCCGGCACGCATGAGATGGATGCCGCCGTGATGGATGGCACCTCACGCAAGGCCGGCGCGGTTGCCGCAATCTCAGGGCCACGCAATCCGGTGCTCGCGGCGCGCGCCGTGATGGAGAACTCCGAGAATGTGCTGCTCATCGGGGACGGGGCGATGGCTTTCTGCCGCGAGCAGGGGCTCGCCTTCGAGGAAGCCGGCTACTTCGATACCGCCCAACGTCTCGCTGCCTTGCAAGCGGAGCTCGAGCGGCGGCGCTTGCGGGGCGAGGACACACGCGATGACGCGGCAAGGCATGGCACCGTCGGCGCGGTGGCTTGCGATGCCGCCGGCAATCTCGCGGCCGCGACCTCGACCGGCGGGATGACCGGAAAGCTGCCGGGCCGCGTCGGCGACTGCCCCGTCTTCGGCGCCGGCACCTGGGCAGATGAGAGCTGCGCCATCTCGGCGACGGGACATGGCGAGGTCTTCATCCGCTACGCCGCCGCGCATGAGATCGCCTGCCGCATGCGGCTTGCCAAGCAATCGCTCGCGAAAGCTGCCGAAGCGGTCGTGGCCGAGCTCGGCGTCCGCGGCGGCTCGGGCGGCCTCATCGCCGTCGATGCCACGGGCGAGGTGGCACTGCCCTTCAATTGCGCGGGCATGTATCGGGGCCGGATCGGCGCCGATGGCTTCGCTTTCACCGGCATTTACCGGGAGCCGCTCAAGGCACGAGAGCTGTCGGAGGCCTGAAGCGCGGGCTCGTCCGGCGCGAGAGTCCGAGACGGAAACGGATTACCGCTTCCCCTCGCGGTCCCCCATTTTTGCTACTCGCTATTTTGCTGCTCGCTCTCTCTCATGCGCTCTTGCCACCCGGGATGACGAGGAGATGCTGGCGCGCAACGCGCAGCGATTCCATCGAAGCGGAGAGGCGGCCGAACGGAATTCGCGGGCGCGCGCCGTGCTCGATCATGCGGATGGTGCGCGTGCTCAAGGCCGTGATCGCATCTTGACCGAACCAGGACGGCAGCGCCGATGCGGCGAAGGAACCGATCGCGCCGCATTGGGAGCTGGCGTTTGGCCGCACGGGCAAGAGAAGCATCTCGAGATCGAGCTCGCGTCCCTGGCTTGTCTCGCCGGTCAAGCTTGCGACGAGCCCATGCATGCCGCCCGTCACCGCACCGATGAGGCGGGTGATCTCGGCGCGCTCGCTTTCGAACCACAGCTCGGGAAGGCGCTGGCCCTTGAGCTCACGGCCGACGAGCTCGCAGATGCGCGTTCCCGCGAGCCGGATGCGCCCTTCCTGCCAAGGCTGCGCATCGAGCATGAAGACATCGGAAAGGAAATTGCGGAGATGGGCGGGATCGATATCGCCCCGCGTCGGGGCGGCCCTTTCGCCGCGCAACCGGTCCCAATGGGCAAAAAGCCCCTTTGTCGTCGCGAGCCTCAACCTGATTTCCTCGCTGTTTTACGCTCGGCGGGCCTGTCTCGGCCGCGCTCCGGCGTCTTCCCGTCCCGGATGTCCCGACCGATGCCGAGAACCGCGACTGCGATAGTGCGCTAACATAAATGAGCGTAGAAGGCATTGGTCTAATTGTAACTCTCACGCATTCGTGACCAAATGGTTCAAGCTTTATTAAAATTCTACGAGTGGGTGGAGTAGGGATAGATGATTTAGGGGATCAAAAGTGAGGGGTGAATAGTCAGGGGCGAATAGTGATGAGTTAAGTTTTCTCCTCACTCCTCACTTTTCACCTCTCACTCTTCACTCCTCACGCCTCATGCCATAGATAGGCCCATGCTTCCCCCCTTCCTCACGCATGAGCCTTTCATCCGTCTTGGTGCCTTCGCCGGCGTTTTTGCCGCCATGGCGGCGTGGGAGGTCTTGGCGCCTCGGCGCGCTCAGCGCATCGGTCGCGCGCGGCGCTGGCCCGGCAATCTCGGGGTCGTCGTGCTCGACACGATCATCTTGCGCATCATTTTCCCGACGGCCGCCGTCGGCATGGCCTTGATCGCCAAGACCCATGGCTTTGGCCTCTTCAACACGGTCGAGCTGCCGCGCCTTGTCGCGATCCTCGCGTCAGTGATCCTTCTCGACCTGGCCATCTACCTCCAGCATGTGCTCTTTCATGCCGTGCCGGTGCTTTGGCGGTTGCATCGCATGCACCACGCCGATCTCGAATTCGACGTGACCACGGGGGTGCGGTTTCACCCTTTCGAGATCCTTTTATCGATGGTGATCAAGCTCTGCGTCGTCGCCGCGCTCGGCGCGCCGGCGTTGGCCGTGCTCGTCTTCGAGGTGCTGCTCAATGCCACCTCGATGTTCAACCACGGCAATGTGCGGCTCCCCGCGGCGCTCGATCGGGTGATGCGCTGGATGATCGTCACGCCGGAGATGCATCGCGTGCATCACTCCAGCACGCCGTGCGAGACCAACAGCAATTTCGGCTTCAACCTTCCCTGGTGGGACCGCTGGTTCGGCACTTATCGGGCCGAGCCTGCCGCCGGCCATGAGAACATGACGATCGGGATCGAGCAGTTCCGCGACCCGCGCGAGCTCAGGCTCGACCGCATGCTGGCGCAGCCTTTCCGCGACGATGTCGGCCCTTACCCGCTCGGACGCCGCGAGGCCGCCGAGTGAGGGTGAGAAGAGCGATCGCACACCGCCTCACATGACAGTCAATTCGCCCTTCATGTTCGGATGGAAGCGGCAATAGTAAGGGAAGCTGCCGGCCTCCTTGAGGAGAAGGCGGTGGGTGGCGCCCGCCGGAATCATCACATCGAATGCGCCTCCGGTCGCGGTGGCGGTATGGGCGACGAAATCGCCGTTCTTCCATTGGACCGTGTCGCCGACATGCGCCGTGATCTTCGCCGGCGCATAGGCGAGGTCACCGACCTTGACCTCGATCACCTCGCCGGCATGCGCAGGCGGCGCCGTCAAAATGGCCGCGGCCATGAGGCAAATCGCGAGTTTCACCGAAGCGCCTCCACGAGATGCTCGGCATGCTGCTCGTGGCCTTGGAAGATCTTGAGCCCGGTCGACAAGAGAGACTTCAGCTCAGGATTGCTCGCGTCTGGAATAAGCGTGGTTTCGAGGGCTCCGTTCACACTCTTGTGGTAAGCGACCTCGTTTTGCGCATAGGCCTTGTCGAATTCGGCGCCATGCAGTTGGGAAAGCGTGGCGCGATCCTCATCGGCCTTTTGCACGAGGCCGCGGCTCGTATCGTTGTCTTCCGGCGTGACCTTGAGCTTCTTGAGGAGGGCCAAGGCTTTCTGGTTCACGGCGCTATGGTCGCGCACCATGTCCTTGGCGAAATCGATCACCTGCTTGTTCTTCGACCGCCCAAGCGCGAGCTTCGCCGCCTTGATGTCGATGACACCGGCCGTATAGGCGATGTGGGCGATCTGAGGGTCGGTGGGTTTTGCTCCTTGCGCCGAGGCTGTGCCCGTGGCGAGCAGCAAGGCGGCAAGTGCCGCGAAAACTCTGGCGATCGGCATGGTAATCCTCCCTCTTGGACCCGAAAAATTCGGCGTGCAGGGATTGGATGAAGCCTTCGCCTAAAGGTTCCCGGATTTCTCGCCATCGAGCCGCAGCCGGGCGAGCACTTTCTCGGTCATCTGCTCGCAGCGGCGTCCGGCAAAGGGAAACGCCCCCGTGAGAACGGGGCCGATCTGCTTTTCGAGCGCGAGCCTCAAAAGTCGGCGGGCCCGGTGCAGCCGCGTCTTGACGGTTTCGGTACGCAAATCGAGGGACGCTGCCGTCTCCTCGACGCTCATCTCCTCGATCACGCGGCAGATGAGCACGGTGCGGAAGTTCTTCGGCAGCTCGTCGATGGCGCGTTCGAGCGCCTGCTGGATTTGTCGTTGGGCCAAGGCACGCTCCGGATCGGCTTCCCCGCCATGCGGGAACGACACAATTCGCGCGCCAGGCGCATCGAGCAGGGCACGCGTCACCGGCTCGAGGCGCGGCCCTCGGCCGCGCCAGCGCGAGAGTGCCTCGTTGAGGACGATGCGCGTGAGCCAGGTTCCGAGGCTCGATTCGTGGCGAAAACCGCCCAAGGCGCCGAAGGCGCGAAGATAGGCCTCTTGCAAGGCATCCTCCGCCTCGCCATCGTCCCTCAGCACGCCGCGCGCGACCCGGTAAAGCCTGCGATTGTAGCGGGTCATGATCGCGCGAATGGCAAATTCGTCTCGCTGACGGGCCCGGGCGATCAAGCCGGCTTCCATCAGGTGCTCTGCCACTCTTTGGTCTTGCGCATCGCGAACCGATGCCTTGTTGGCCATGACGATGCCCTTCCAAGCGCGTTCAGCCCTTGGACGCCTTTTCGGCAAAAAGGTTCCGGTGATCGCGATCGGGGCCGCACGCAGGATGAAACGCGAGGGGAGCGCGCCGGGCGCCCTCTCGCACGGCGCGATCAAGACTTGCGCAGGTTCCAGAAGAGGCTGAAGGAGCCTCGCGGAATCTGGCTGATCGTGTTGCGATAAGCCGTTGCCTGAAAGAACTGCCCCAAGGGGAAATAGGGCGGGTCGTTCCAGAACTCCGTCTGGATATCGCGGCAGATACGCTGCTGCGCGGCAAGATCGGCCGCGTCGAGCCACTGGTTGCGAAGCGCCGTGATCTTCGGGTTCGTCGGCCAGCCGACGAAGCCCGCGCGCCCGATCGCGTTCAACGACAAATTCGTCCCTGGCGTGAGAAGGTCGAAGCCCGCCGAATAGGTGCAATGGGCGTTCCAGCCGCCATGCTCCGGTGGCTCCTGGCTGTTTCGCCTTTGCGTCACCGTGCCCCAATCGACCGCCTGATAATCGAGGTTGATGCCCGATTTGCGGAACATATCGCCGGCGATCTCGCACAGCGCGGTGACCGCGGGGAAGTCGGTCGCGGCGATGAACACGACCTTCTCGCCTTTGTAGCCCGCCGCCGCGAGGTCGCGCTTCACCTTGTCGTAATCGGGCTTAGCCTGGAAGACGTCCATGCCAACGTCGGTCGCGAGCGGCGTCGAGGGGGTGAACACGCCCGCCTTGTCATGCCACATCTGCGGATCCGTGCCGGCGACCGCGGCCATGAAATCCGCTTGGTTGATGGCGCCAAGAAGCGCGTGCTTGACCGCCGGATTGTCGAAGGGCGGATAAAGGCAGTTCAAGCGCATGCAGGCCGATATTTCCCGCGCGGTCGATGATCTCGGTCTTGATCGCGGAGCTGCGCTTCAAGAGCGGCAGGAGATCGGCCGTCGGCTGTTCCCACCAATCGACCTCGCCGGCCTGAAGGGCGGCGGCGGCCGTCGCGGCGTCGGGAATGACGTGCCACTCGATGCGCTCGACATTCGCGATCTTCGGGCCCGAGGTGAAGCTTGGCGTTCCGGTGGGGCGCGGCACGTAACCCTCGAAGCGCTGGTACACGGCAAGCGAGCCCGGCACACGCTCGCCGGCGACGAAGCGGTAGGGTCCGCTTCCCACCATTTCGGTCACTTGCTGCGAGGGCGGCGTCATGGCGAGCCGCTCGGGCAGGATAGGCGCCATGGTGTTGCTGCCCCGCCCGAGCGCGAGCGGCAGGAGCGGGAAGGGCTTCTTCAGGCGGAAGCGGATCTCGCGGTCGGAGGCCGCCGAGAGCTCGTCGGTCGCCGCGAGAAGCGAGCCGCCGAGCGCGTCGCGCTGGCCCCAGCGCTTGATGCTCGCGACCGCGTCGCGCGCCAGCACCGGCTGGCCGTCGTGGAATTTGAGGCCTTCGCGGAGCTTGAGCGTCCACAGCTTGCCGTCATTCTCGATGCTGTGGCCCTCGACCATCTGAGGTTGAGGCTCATAGGCCTCGGTCATCCCATAAAGCGTGTCGAAGACGAGGAAGGCGTGGTTGCGCGTGACATAAGCGGTGGTGAAAACGGAATCGAGCACACCGAGATCGGCCTGTGGCACGAATTTGAGCACGTTCGTGCCCTGCGACCGGGCAAGATTGGGCGTGGTGAGCGGCGCGATCGCGCCCGCGGCGCCGAGCGCCTTGAGGAAAGTGCGGCGTTTCATGAAAGGTCCCGTCTGGTACGCCACCCCACGTAGGGGAGGGAGCTTAGCAGCTGAAAATTAGCCTCGCCAGGGGCACTGCAAAATGCCCAGAATGATCGCAGTCAGCATTAAGTCAGTTTGAAAACCGCGCCATAAATGCCTCTTTAGCCTCTCACATTGCTCTCATCGCAGTCTCATACGCCGGAGCACGAATGGAGTTCATTCGCAAATGGATCGAAATGCCGGTAATAGTACTAGGCCTTGCGTTGCTCGCGATCGTGCTAGTCGTCTCTCTCGCGAGAGGGCATATCGATCTCCGCGATTTTATCTCCTCCATACTCCTGGCGACGTTTACCTTAAGGGTCATCATGAATCGCCGCCGTAGGGCAAAACCACCGAAGGACCAAACAACTTAAACGATGCTCATTGAAACTTACCCTCTGCCGTCGAGTCGATACTTCGGTGCTTATGGCCATCGTCTCGGCGAACCCGCGAGGCAGGTTGGCATCGATATCCTTGCCCGCATCACGATCCCTTGAGCCTCTCGACCATGCCGATGCCGCCATCCCCGAAGCGGCGCTGGTAGGCGTGGATATAGGCTTGCGGCGAAGGTTCGAGATGGCGTCGCGTCAGCGCGATGAGCCCGGCACGATCGGAGTTGCGCAAGGCCGAGATCATGGCGACATGGTCGCGGCGCGCGCGATCGAGCGCGCCGGGATGGGCGTTGGCGTAGGATCGGATGCCGTAGACCTTCTGCGCCAGTTGCTCGATCGTCTCGATGAGGCAGGTGTTGCCGCAAAGCGCGTAGAGGCTCCGGTGAAAATTGAGGTTGCAATAAAAGACGGTCAGGAGATCGCCCTTGTCGATCGCGGCGCTGTGCCCCCTTTGAATGTGCTCGAGCTTTTCGATTTCCTGCCGCTCGACCGGCAGGGGCATGATGCGAACCGCCATGACCTCCAATTCCTCGCGCACCGCGTAGATTTCCGTCACTTCCCTTGGCGTGAGATCGCGCACGATGGCGCCGCGGTTCGGTATGCGCTGAATGATCCCCTTCTTCTCCAATTCGAAGAGGGCAAGGCGCACATCGGCACGATGCGTGCGGAAGGCGTCGCAAAGCTCCTGTTCGATGAGGCGCTCGCGAGGATGACGCCGCCCGAGCACGATCTCCTCCTCCAGGCGCGTGGCGATGAGCTCGGCGATCGCGGGTCCACGCGCGCCGCGCTTTGCGGCCGGCGTGCGCGACGCGCGCTTCGGCGGCGCGGAGCCCGCGGACATCGCCGGCTTGCCTCTGAGCGGGCCGCGAGCGCTCATCCTTTTTCGTCGTGCTCCTCTTCGAGGGTCCCAGGAGGGGACATGACGCTTTCCGAGCCCGAATAGTCGAAACCCACGAAGTTTGCAACTTTGCCTATAATCTTGTATACAATTTGCAACACTCTCGCCGTGGGCGAAAACAAGCGCTAAGCTTGTTCGAGCGAAGCTTGCAAAACTCGCCAGGGGCGCGGCGGCCGCGGTCATCCTGGTTCAGGGAGATTGACGATGAGGAACACCCGCGATCCGAATTCGAGGCGCAACACCCGCAGGGCATTCCTCATAAAATCGGCGGGCGGCGCGCTCGCCGCGGGCGCCTTCGGCGCCTACCCGATGCGCGGCTACGCCGCCGATCCCGTGAACATCGGCGGGCTGTACCCTGTGACCGGGAGCCTCGCCCAGATCGGCGTCGGCTGCGTCAACGCGGCCAAGCTCGCGGTCGAGATGGTGAATGACGCGGGCGGCATCAAATCGCTCGGCGGCGCCAAGCTCAACCTCATCGTGTCGGACGTGCAAAGCGACACGACAGTCACGCGCACCGAGACCGATCGCCTGATCTCCGACAACAAGCTTTCCGCCATCCATGGCTGCTTCGCGAGCGCCTTGACCTTGATCGCGAGCGAGGTCGCCGAACGCGCCAAGGTACCGCTTCTCACAGGCTCGAGCTCGGACCAGCTCAACAAGGGGCGCCGCTTCACCTTCACGCCTTTCGCGCGCGCTTCCCAATTCGCCGAGGCGCAATTGCAGATGGCGAAGCTCGTCGACGACAAGCCGAAAGTCGCGGTGATCTTCGAGAACACGGCCTTCGGCACCTCGACGTCGAACGGTTTGCGCGAGCTTGCGCCGGCCCAGGGCGTCGAGATCGTCTTGTTCGAGCCTTATTCGGCGGGCTTCACCGATGCGAGCCCGCTCATCAACAAGGTGAAGGCCTCGGGCGCCAACGCGCTCTTCTCGGTCTCTTATCTCAACGACCTCATCCTCATCGTGCGGACGGTGAAGCAAGTCGGCCTCAACATCGCGATCAACGGCGGCTCCGGTGGCTTCGTCATTCCCGATTTCTACAAGAATGTCGGCAAGCTCGCCGAAGGCCTGCAAGGCGTCGCGCATTGGAACCACGACATGAACGACGATGCGCAGAAGGTGAACGCCGAATACAAGAAGCGCAACGGCGAGTTCCTCTTCGAATATGCGGGCGGGCTCGTCGCGCAAACCTTCATGATCGCCGAGGCGCTCGAGCGCACGGGCTCGACCGATCCGCAAAAAGTCCGCGATGCCATCGCGGCGCTCGACATCTCGAGCGGTTATGCGGCGATGTGCCCGGGCGGGAAGGTGAAGTTCGGCCCCGACGGCAAGAACATTTACGCCCATCCTGTCGGGGTGCAATGGCAGAACGGCGATCTCGCGAGCGTCTTCCCGCAGACGGACGCGCGGGCGCCGCTGATCAAGACCTGAAAGAAGCCAAAAAGCCGATGCTCGAAACTCTCGCCCAGGCCGTCATCAACGGCCTGCTGATCGGCGGCATCTACGCGCTCGTCAGCATCGGCGTGACGTTGATCTTCGGCGTCGTGAAGATCGTCAATTTCGCCCAGGGCGAATTCGTGATGATCGGGATGTATTTGAGCTTCTTCCTGGCGACGCAAGTGGGCATCGATCCCGTCCTCTCGCTCGTCGTCACCATGCCAGCGCTCTTTGTGGTCGGCGTGCTGATCCAGCATTTCCTCATCAGGCGGGTGCTCGGGCAAAACGACATGCCGCAGATCTTCCTCACCTTCGCGCTGTCGCTTCTTATCGTGAATTTGTCGCTCATGCTGTTCACGGCGAATTACCGGACAGTCCACACCTGGTATTCGGACGAGGCACTTCATTTCAACGGGCTCTACATCCCGCTCGCGAAGCTCTTCGCCTTCGGCCTCGCGATGGTGCTGAGCGCGGCACTCTGGGTGTTCCTGCACGCAACCGACCTCGGCAAGGCCATGCGCGCGGCAGCGCAAAATCGCGAGGTGGCGATGCTCATGGGCATCAACCCGAACCGAGTGTTCTGCGTGGCGCTCGGCGTGGCGCTCGCGCTTGCCGGCGCCGCGGGCTCGCTCTTGATGCCCTTCTACCCGGCCTATCCGCTCGTCGGGCAGGTTTTCGTGCTGATGGCCTTTGTCGCCGTGGTGCTGGGAACGCTCGGCAACATCCCAGGCGCGCTCGTCGCGAGCCTCATGATGGGGGTTGCCGAATCACTCGGCATTCAATTCATCGGCGCGGATTCAGGCCTCATCGTTGTCTTCCTCATGCTTCTTCTCACACTCGCGGTGCGGCCGAGCGGGCTTGCCGGAGGCCGCGCGCGATGAAGCCGGCGTGGCGCGGGTTAGCCCCACTCGCGGTTTTCGCGCTTGCCGCCTTTCTGCTGGTATTGCCGCTCCTTTTGAAGAGCGCGTTCACGCTCGATATCTTCATCCGCATCCTGCTTTTCGCCTTCATCGGCACCGCCTGGAACCTCATGGGCGGCTACGCCAAGCAGCTATCCTTGGGCCATGTCGCCTATTTCGGGCTTGGCGCCTACACCTCGACGATCCTGCAGATCGATTTCGACATCTCGCCTTGGATCGGCATGCTGGCCGGCGGCGTGGTCGCCGCGCTCGCGAGCTTGCCGATCGGCTGGCTCTGCTTTCGCCTGCGCGGCCCCTATTTCACCATCGCCACCATCGCGACGGCGCAGGTGATGATGCTGGTCTTTCTCAAGTTTCGCGATTTCGCCTGGGGCGCCGAGGGCACGACGATCCCGAACCTCGGCAACGCGCCGCTGATGATGCAGTTCGAGGCGAAATCCGCCTATTACTATGTCGCGCTCGGCTTGCTCGTGGTCGGGCTTGCGGTCACTTTTCTCGTCGAGCGCTCCTTCATCGGCTATTACCTCGTCGCCATCGGCGAGAATGAGGACGCGGCCGAGGCGATCGGCGTCGACGCGCCTCGCATGAAGCGCGATATCTACATGATCAGCGCCTTTCTCACCGCTCTCGCCGGCACCTTCTACATTCAGTACATCTACTTCATCGACCCGGCGACCGCCTTCAACTTCAGCATCTCCATCGAGGCGGCGCTCGTCTCGATCGTCGGCGGGATCGGCACTTTGTGGGGGCCCGTGATCGGCACGGTGCTTCTCGAGACGACCTCGGCCTTGCTGCAAAGCTGGCTCGGCAGCTCGATCGGGGGCATTCAATTGACGGTCTACAGCCTTATCCTCATGGCCGTGATCTTGTGGCGGCCGACCGGGATCATGGGCTTCATCAGCGAGCTCTGGGGACGCCGTTTCCGCGCCCAGCCGGCACGCGCGGTGCCGGGCTGATGGAGACGCGTTTGCGTGACCCCCACCTCATTCCTCCCCCTTGCAGGGGGAGGATGGATGCCAGCGATGGCTGAAGCGCTCGTCATACAAAACCTCAGCAAGCGCTTCGGCGGTTTGCGCGCCGTGCAAGATGTGAGCTTCTCGGTTCGCGAAGGTGAGACGCTCGCGCTCATCGGGCCGAACGGCGCGGGGAAAACGACGAGCTTCAACCTGATTACCGGTTTCTTCCGGCCGGACACAGGCTCGATCACGGCCTTCGGGCGGGAGATCGTGGGGCTTCGTCCGCACGATATTTGCGGGCACGGCCTCGCGCGAACCTTTCAGGTGGCGAAGCCTTTCGGCGCGATGACCGTGCTCGCCAACGTCATGACCGGAGCCTTCCTGCGCGACAAGAGGATCGAAGCCGCGCGCGAGAAGGCGCGCGAGGCCATCGAATTCGTCGGCCTCTCGGCGAAGGAGAGCACGAACGCGCGCGATCTCACGACGATCGACCAGCGCCGCCTGGAGATGGCGCGCGCGCTCGCGACCGAGCCTCGCCTCCTTCTTCTCGACGAGGTGATGGCGGGGCTCAACCCCTCCGAGATCGACCAAGCGGTGGCGCTCGTCGGCAAGCTCGCGAAGCGCGGCCTCACCATCGTCATCGTCGAGCATGTGATGCGCGCCATCATGGCGGTCGCCCGCCATATCGTCGTGCTCGACCACGGACAGAAGATCGCCGAAGGCTCGCCGCGCGACATCGTCGAGAACCCGGAAGTTATCCGCGCCTATCTCGGCTCCGGCTATGCGCGCGCCTCCGCGCCGGAGGCCCGCTGATGCTGCTCGAGCTTTCGCAGGTGAGCGCAAGCTATGGCTCCGTGCCGGCGATCGGCAACGTCAGCATCACGGTCGGCGAAGGGGAGGCCGTCGGGCTTCTCGGCGCGAACGGCGCCGGCAAGAGCACGACCTTGCGCGCCATCTCTGGCCTCGTGCGCCTGACCTCGGGCGCGATCACCTTCGACGGCACCGATCTTGAGGCCTTGCCGCCGCACAAGATCACCGAGCTCGGCATCGCCCACGTACCGGAGGGCCGCCAGGTGTTCCCCGAGATGAGCGTCGAGGAGAATCTCGAGGTCGGCTCCTATGCGCCGCGCGCGAAGCCCGAGCGCGCTCACTCGCTCGACCTCGTCTACGCTATCTTCCCGCGGCTTGCCGAGCGCCGGCGCCAGCTTGCGGGCACGATGAGCGGGGGCGAGCAACAGATGCTCGCCGTCGGCCGCGGCCTCATGCTGAAGCCGCGCCTGCTCATGCTCGATGAGCCCTCGCTTGGCCTCGCGCCGGTGATGACCGATGTGACGTTCGAGAAGATTCAGGAGATCCACAAGCTGGGCACGTCGATCCTTCTCGTCGAGCAAAATGTGAGCCGAGCCTTGACGCTCGTCGAGCGTGCCTATGTGCTCGAAAGCGGCAGCGTGATCATGCACGGAAAGAGCGCGGAGCTCGCGAATAACAAAGAGGTGCAAACGGCGTATCTCGGGATCTGAGCGCGACGCTTCATGACCAGTGTCACCCCCGGCGAGGCGAGCGAAGCGAGCCGAGGGAAGGGGGTCCAGGAAGCGAGGAAGGAAGTTGGAGTCCCTTCCCCTCGCACTCCTTCGGAGCGCTCAGCCGGGAAAGACACCGCGAAACCTCAAGGCCCCTCGGGCAGCGCCATCCACAGGCTCTTGGCGAAGCCGCGCTCGTCGAGCTCGTAAGTCGCGCGCAGCACTTCCGGTTTTCCGTCGTGGCAACGATAGGAGTAAACCGAGTCGTGGCCGGTCGCTGACATCGGCACGAAATCGGTTTCGGGCTCGCTCCGGCAAAAATTCTCCGCCCCCTCGTTCTGCCGCGAGGTGTTGAGCTTGCCGCAAGGAAGATTGGCGCCGGCGAAGCAGACATAGGCCTTGCCGTTCATGCAGCGAAACCTCGCTTGCGCCTGGAGCACGGCGTCATCGAGCGGCATCTTCGCGCCGGGAAACATGGCGCGGAAGGCTTTCACCGTGCCGCCTCTGAGCGAAGGCTGGTAATCGCGCAAAGTGTCGTCATTGCCCAAGCTCGCGCAAAGCGCGGGGAGATCGTCATTCGCCGCCGCGGCGCGGGGCAAGGAGGTGAGCGCGAGCGCGGTCAAGGCCGAGAGAAGCAGCGCGGAGGCAAAGCTTCGCGTAAGCGCAACCGGGCACGCCTCGCATCCGCGGCGGCTCATTCCGGAAATTTCCGTTCGCTCGTCGCGGTCGCGAGAATCTTGCCCGAGGCATCGAGCGCCTTCACCGTCCAGCGGTAGGTATGGATTTGCGGAGGCGGCGGGGAAGGGCCGCGATATGATCCGCTCAAGCTGCCGCAAGGGATGCTCGCCTCGCCGCGATAGGGGACGCTGCCCCCGCCATGCGGATAGCTCGGCACCATCAAATCCTGCATGTGGAAATCGAGCGTCGCGGTTGCCTTCGGCACGTCGCGCAACTGGAACTCCGGCGAAGCGCCGCACCAACGAAAGCTCATGACAAAGGCCTCGGCTCGGCTCGAGGCGAGCGCCATCGCGGCGACGATGGAAGCGGCAAGGCAGAAGCGTCTCATGGCTTCCTCCCTATCCACGAGCCCCGTAAACCTTATACTTGTTCACGGGCGAGATCACGATGATTTCGCCCGCCCGGACGCTGCAGGATCGGCCCCGCTCGCGAGCACCGCGGCGTGACCGAAGCATCAGCATGGAGGCGGATATGACACGCCTGTTGATTGTCGCCGGCTTTGCGCTGGCCACCATGGGGACGCAAGCGTGCGCCCAATCCCTGCCGATCCAGAATTTGATCGGCATCCAGCTCGACCTTTTGGAGATGTGCCAGGGAATGCGGGCGGATGATCCTCATTCCGACGACGCCTGCAATGCGAGCCAGAAGGTCACCGAGCTTCTGAGCACGCTCGGCTATTGCGCCGACAAACCCTATCATTGGGAGAGATGCGGAAGGCGAAGGGCAGGCGCTTCGCTCTGAGGGCTTTCGTGCCAAGCTCGCGCTTTCGGGATTTGACAATTCGCCGGGCGGCCCGATTGATCGGCCGGCAACCACGCACCAAATCTCCCTTAACGGGTGACGAATGGAGGCGAAGATGGCTTTCGCGGCAAGAGGTTCGATGCGCATTGCCTTTCTGGCGCTCGGCGTGATCGCCGCTGTCGCGTATGGATCGGCGCGCGGCGAGGAGGAGCCGAGACCTTTGCCGAAACCGGCGGTCGATGCGTCGGCGCCGCCAACGGGCACCGAGACTGCGGTTCTCGCAGGCGGCTGCTTTTGGGGGCAGCAAGGCGTGTTCGAGCATCTCAAGGGGGTGCGCCGCGTGGTCGCGGGATATTCGGGCGGCGAAAAGGGCACCGCGACTTATGATCAGGTGAGCACCGAGACGACGGGCCACGCCGAATCCGTCGAGATCACCTTCGATCCGACGCAGCTCTCTTACGGCCAGCTTCTCCGGGTGTTTTTCTCGGTGGCGCATGACCCGACCGAGCTCAATCGCCAAGGCCCCGATACCGGCACGAGCTACCGTTCCGAAATCTTCTTCACGAGCCCGGATCAAGAGCGCATCGCGCGCGCCTATGTGGCGCAACTCGACGCCGCGCACGCCTTCAGCCAGCCGATCGTCACGCGTGTCGAGCCGCTCGCCGGCTTCTACCCGGCGGAGCCCGAGCATCAGGACTATCTCATCCATCACCCGAATTCGCTCTACATCGTCATCAACGACCTGCCGAAGATCGCGAATCTGAAGCGGATTTATCCGGAGCTCTATAACGAGAAGGCGGCAGCTCTTTCGGGGAAGGACGCGGCGCTATGAGGTGTTGCCCTCCCGAGTAGGACCTGGACCTGAACGAGCAGCAGGCTAAGGCTTTGAAGCAACCCCGGGCTGCGGGTCCCAAGCGAGCGGAAGCCCGGCCGGCTGATTGCACGGCCGGGCAGCACAACTTCAGTGAAGACTAGTGCTTTGTGGCGTGAATGATAATAGATCCGCTGGAAACCTTTGGCGCATCGAAGCTAATGTTTGCTGCATTCTTCGAGAGCCACTCCTTCGCAACGCGGCCACTCTCTTCAGCACCGACCGTGTCCTGGCATACCGTCATCGAAAGGCCGCCTTCACCATCACTACTGCGGGCTAGCGTGTAATTTTCGAATCCTTTGACCGAGCGCATAAGCTTTTCAACGTCAGCCTTGTGCGTCTCCAGCAACGAAAATAGCTCTTTCGAGCCCTTACCTTTGTAAGTTCTTACAACGACATTCATAATAGATTTCCAATTATGAAAATGCGTTCATGACCTGAACGCGTATTGTGGAAAGCATCGATCCGAACCAACGGCTCCGGTCCTGCTGACCAATGCCCTAACATGGTGCACCAATCGATCAAATACAACGTAACAATAATGTGACTCCCAAGGCTCAGACAAAATATTGAGCCCAGGATCACGCGGGCAGTGCGCTAAATTCGAGTGGGGCTCGCCCTCACCGCAATTGCGCATTGGCTAAGGGCTGGAAAGGGATGAGGAAACTTCCAAACCGCGCCGGGACGGGCATTCGCCGCGAGAAGCCTTCATCGACCTTTAATCTCGCGCTCCATGCCACCTGACGTGAAGCGAGCCTCCGGCCCGCGCCTTTGACGCACCCGAAGCGCAGACGTCCCTTCCCGTCACGCTCCCCGGGAATGCGCGGCCGGGAGCCCAGCCGGGCAGAAATTCTATCGCCGGTAGAGCGACCCATGAGCATCAAGTAAAAAACACCAAGTATTGACGCGCAAGGAAATGAGGAGATTAATTCAAGAAGACGGGAAGTTTCACCGCGAGCAATCCGCGCGAAGAGCGCGAATGCATGGTGAATTCCGAGGGTTCGATCTCGCGCTTCCTTTACCTCTACTCGATGACCGCGATCGCAAGAGACAGAGAGGTCACCATGACACAGATCACGCGCCGGCACGCATTGAAGGGAGGAGCCGCGATCGGCGCGGCCACGATGCTCGGCAATACGCTGGGCTCGGTCCGTCCTGCATACGCCGCCACCGAGATCACCGCGGTCGAATGGGGCGGCGATGTCGTCGACGCGATGAAGCAGATCGAGGCCAAGCAGAACCAGGTCAAGGTGAATTGGGTGCTGCACCAAGGCGGCTCGAGCGCCATCCTGCCGAAGATCAAGGCCGCCTGGCCCCACGCCGATTATGATTATGTCGCGGGCTGGGAAGGCTCGTTCAACGGCATGATCAAGGAGGATTGGCTTGTCCCGGTCACCGTCGAGACCGTGCCGAACCTCGCCGATATTCCCCAGAAGATCATCGTCAAGAACGGAAAGGGCGAATGGGCCGCCGTGCCTCGCGCCGTCGGCGGAATCTATTGCGCTTATCGCAAGGACACCAGCCCAGTCGAGGTAAAGAGCCTTGATGATCTGTTCGACAAGCGTCTCAAGGGCAAGATTTGCTGGCCGGGCCCGACGCAGGCCATGATGCTGCCCCTGGTGGCGCTCGCCCTGCATGCCGGCGGCAACGAACGCAACATGGATCCGGGCTGGGCGCTCATGAAGAAGCTCGCCCAATCCGGCAACATCGGTCGCGTCGGGCGTCACCGACACGGATTTCTCGACCTCGCTCACCAGCGGAGAGACCTCGGTCGGCTTCTACTCCGAGCCCCAGTTGACCGCCGTCGCCAAATCCTTCCCCGTGGTGCGGCTGACGAAGCAGCAAGGCATACCGACATTCCTTTATCAAAGCGGATTTGCCATCCTCAAGAATCGCCCGAACCTTGAACCGACCCTGGCCTTCGTGAACCATGCGATCAGCCCGGAGATGAGCACGCTCTATGCCGAGGTCGCCGGCGAGGCGCCGCTCAACGTCAAGGCCAAGACGCCGGACGCTCTCAAGCATCTCGCCTTCACGCCCGAGGAAATGGACAAATACGTCTATGTTCCCGATTTCGACGTGGTGCTTTCTCAGCAAGACGCCTGGACCAAGCGCTGGGAGAACGAGATCGCGCCACTGCTCTGACGAAACCGGCGAGCTTGACGCAACAGAGCCCGCAGGCCGGGCCGCATGAAGCGGGGCTCATCCGCAATTCGCTCGTCCGCGATCCTCCTGTCACCCGGGGCGGCGGTTTACTTGAGCTTTTTCTTCGTGCCGCTCGCCGGCCTCTTCTTGGAAAGCCTGCGGCAATTCACACCGGGGAGCGTCGGCTCGGCGACACAAGCTCCGTTGACGCTTGCCAACTACGCGGAGCTTTCGACGCCCTCCTTCGCCGGATTCTTCCTGGACACGATGCGCATCAGCCTTCTTGCGTCGCTCACGGGCGTCGTCCTCGCATTTCCTCTCGCCTATTGGATCACGCGGCGCCTGTCGCCGCGCGGGCGCGAAATCGTGGTCGGCGCTTTCGTCACGCTGATGTTCCTCAGCGTGCTGGTGCGCACCTACGCGCTCGAGCTCACGCTCGGCGCGGCGGGACCGCTTGCGGCCGATCTTGCTCGGCATGGGCATCTCGCCGAATAGTCGAGGGTATATCGAGCTTCTCGTTGCGGGCGGCCTGCTTCACTACATCGTGCCGATGGCAACGCTCACTCTTCTGGCGACGGTCCAGAATGTCGATCCCAGGCTCTTCGACGCGGCCCAGACGCTCGGCGCGCCAGGGTGGAAAGCCCATCTCACGATCACCTTGCCGTTGTGCGCCCCTGGCCTTCTGGCGGCCTTCCTCTTTGCCTTCACCTTCTCGATCAGCGCCTTCGTCATCCCCATGATTCTCGGCAAGGGACGCGTGCAGTTCATCTCGAACCTCATCTACAACCGCTTCAGCGAGATCGCGGATTATCCAAGCGGAGCGGCGATCTCGATCGTTCTGTTCATCGTCGCGCTCGCGACCGTCTACCTCATGTCGCGCGCGGCAAATCGAGGGCGGACGGCATGATCGGCCGAAAGCTCGATGACCTTTTCGGCTGGCTTGGAATGGCGATGATCGTCATCATCGCCTGCTTCCTGCTCATCCCCATCATCGTGACGATCGTGATGGCTTTCGACGCGCGTCCCTATCTGGGTTCGCTGCCGCCTCCTGCGCTCTCAACGCGCTGGTTCGAGAAATTCTTTTCCGACGATTATTTTCTGCGCGGGCTCGGCACGAGCGTGGAGCTCGCGATCCTCTCGGTGGCGACATCGCTCGGCGTCGGCGTGGCCACCGCGGTTGCGCTCGATCGCTGGAGCCCCCGCGCGAGGGAAGCGCTGAGCACGCTCTTCCTGTCGCCTCTCATCGTGCCCCCCGTCGTCATCGGCTTTGCGCTTTTGTTGTTTCTCTCCCGGATCGGTGTCGTCAGCGGGTTCGTGCGCCTTCTTTGCGGCCACATCATCATCACTGTGCCCTACACCATCCGCGCGACGCTCGCCGGCCTTTCGGGCATCGACGGTTCACTGACGGAGGCGGCGTTGATTCTGGGCGCGAAGGAACGCGCGGCCTTTTGGGACATCACTTTCCCGCTCGCGCGCACGGGCATATTCTGCGGCGCCATATTTGCCTGCGCCATCTCCATGGACGATGTGGCCGTTTCCATCATGCTGACGGACGCCCATACTTTCACGCTGCCGGTCGCCCTGATCAGCAGCATGCGCGCCAATTTCGACCTGACCATTGCGGCGGCTTCCGTCCTGCTCATGCTGGTGACCTTGGCGTTGATCCTCGGGCTCGAGAAGCTGGTCGGCCTCAATCGGGTGATCGGCCAAGGGGTGTTCAGGTAGTCGGATGCGATCTTCATCCCCGCCAGTCATCGAGTTTCGTGAGGTCGTCAAACGGTTCGGGCAAGTCGCGGCCGTCGATGGGGTGACCTTCACCGTGGCCCCCGGCGAGACCGTCTCGCTGCTCGGGCCGAGCGGTTGCGGCAAGACCACGACGCTTCGCCTGATTTCCGGTTTCGAGGAACCTGACGAAGGTTCGATCGAGATCGAAGGCGTTTCGATGATCGGCAAGCGCCCCTATGAGCGCAATGTGGGCCTCCTCTTCCAGCACTATGCGCTGTTTCCTCATATGACGGTCGCCGAGAATGTCGCCTACGGCTTGAAGCACCGCGGATGGCCGAAAGCCGAGATTGCCGGACGCGTCGGCGAAATGCTGCGGCTCGTGCAATTGCAAGGGTTCGAGGGCCGCTCGCCGGGGCAATTGAGCGGCGGCCAGCAGCAACGCGTTGCCCTTGCCCGCGTGCTGGCGACGAAGCCGAAGCTGGTGCTCCTCGACGAGCCTTTGTCGGCGCTCGATGCCAAGCTGCGGGAGGAGCTGCGCCTCGAGCTGAAGCGCATCCTGACTTCCGTCGGCTCGACGACCATCGTCGTCACCCATGATCAGGACGAGGCCATGAGTCTCGCCGATCGCGTGATCGTCATGAATCGGGGCCGCATCGAGCAGCAAGGGACGCCCGACGAGATTTATGCGCGGCCGCGCACGCCATTCGTTGCTGCTTTCATCGGCCGGACCAATTGGTTTCACGGCAAAGCCTCCGGCGGGGCGCAAGCCTCGTCACGCCTTACGACCGGTTCCGGCACGAGCATTTGGATCAATCACGAGGGTGCCGCCGTCGGAAGCAGCTTGAGCGCATGCGTCAGGCCCGAGCGCATCATATTTGTCGCGCCCGAAGCCCGGGCCGAAAAGCCCGGCGAGAACGTGCTCACCGGCCAGGTGACCGACGTCATCAATCTGGGTGCCGAAATCCATTACATCCTCGAAGGCGCCGAAGGTCGCCTCCTGGTGATCGAGCCCAACCGCGACGGACCGCGTCTGCGCAAAGGCGACCGCGTCGGTCTCAAGTTCAACGCCGATGACTGCGTGGTGCTCCCCTCGCCTGAAGGTTGAGGGGAGGTGCATTGGAGCATGGAGCTCATGCTCGGCGACGGTGATGACACTTGGACCCTCCCGATGCCGGCCCCGTTTCGTGACCGGACGGCGTGATCCGCTACGCCGAACACGCATCGCTCGGATCCGTCCAACCTGATTCCGCCTCTGGACGACCTCAAGGTTCGGCAAGCGGCCTGAACGCAGTACGCACGCCAAGCACGGCGTCGGCATTTTACTGACGAACGGAGGCGAGCATCAAATCTTTCTCTTGTTTTTTGATGAGGAAATTGACCACGGCGCCTAGATCGACATAATTCGACCGAGCATTGTTGTTGCGAGAGCTAGCAGCGGCTTCAATGCATTGCCTTCGACGCGATTGAGGGCGGGTCGGCAAGCGCCGGGTCACATGGAGTTGACGCCGCGACGAGAAGCTCCGGAGGTGTGATGGTCCGCACGCATCAGCCTGGACAAGCGGTCTTCAGGTCGATCCTGCCCGAACAGATCGATTGGCAACCGTTTCCGGCGTTTCCGCCCGCGGTGCGTCTTGCCGTCCTGGTCGGCCACCCCTCCGAACCCGGCCCCTACCTGATCCGCGTGCGAGTGCCCGGCGGCACCAAACTGATGCCGCACAAGCATCCGGAGGATCGCATCTACACGGTAATGTCGGGGATTTTCTATATCGGACTTGGCGATAAGTTCGACGCTGACAAGGTGAACGCCTATCCGCCCGGTAGTGTCATCGTACTTCCCGGAAATACCTCGCATTTCCACTTTGCCAAATCCGGCGAATACATCACGCAAGTAACGGCGATCGGGCCGCTCGGCCTCGACTACCTCGATGTTGCCGATGATCCGCGCAAGCAGTCGAGGCGCGACAGCAACACCCCGACATGAGTTGGTAGACGACACAGCTCCGTAGGACGAGAGCAGACCGCGACGTGCCTCAAATCAAATTTCTCGATCTGCAAACCAATATTGCTACCCAAGTCCTCCAGGGAGTTGAGAATGCCAAAAAAACGAATAGAGAAGAATTCCGGTCCCTTGAGCCAGCCAAGGCAGCGCAAAATTGTCGCGAGCGAGCAAGGCTTGCCCTCCGCCGCCGCGGCTTCGTCGAACGAACGCGCGACCATGCCGGATGCGGTTTCGGTGAGCCTGTTCGTCAACGGCGAGCATCATGCGCTAGGGCTCGACCCCCGCACCACGCTCCTCGATTTTCTCCGAGAGCATCTCGATCTTACCGGCACGAAAAAGGGTTGCGATCAGGGTCAATGCGGCGCTTGCACCGTGCTGGTCGACGGAAGGCGCATCAACTCGTGCCTCACATTTGCCGTCATGTACGAGGGTGCCCAGATCACCACGATCGAGGGTCTCGCCCAGAACGGTGCGCTGCATCCGCTGCAGCAGGCCTTCATCGACCATGACGCATTCCAGTGCGGCTACTGCACGCCAGGGCAAATCTGCTCGGCGGTGGCTTTGATCGCCGAGGGCAGGGCTAGAACGGCGGACGATATCCGCGAGCTGATGAGCGGCAATATCTGTCGTTGCGGGGCTTACACCAACATCGTCGCGGCAATCCAACAAGCGATGAGGCAGTCATGATCGACTTTCAATATGCGCGCGCCGGCGATGTTAGGGACGCGGTGCGCCTGATCTCCGGCGACCCGGCCGCGAAATTCGTGGCCGGAGGCACCAACCTCATCGATTTGATGAAGATGGATGTCGAGCGCCCGACGATGGTGATCGATATCAACCGGCTGCCTCTCAGAGAAGTCGAAGAAGTCGCAGGCGGCGGCCTGCGTATCGGCGCTTTGGTACGCAATAGCGATCTTGCCTATCATCCGCTCGTCGAGCAGCGTTACCCGGTCCTTGCCAGCGCGGTCATGGCTGGCGCCTCGCAGCAGCTGCGCAACATGGCCTCGACCGGCGGCAACCTGCTTCAGCGCACGCGTTGCCATTACTTTTACGACACGGCAACGCCCTGCAACAAACGAGAGCCGGGCAGCGGCTGCTCCGCGATCGGCGGCCACAATCGGATGCACGCAATCCTGGGCGCGAGCGACGCCTGCATCGCGGTGCACCCATCAGACATGTGCGTGGCCTTGGCAATGCTCGACGCGAAGGTTCACGTTATGGGTGCCTCCGCAGAGCGTGTCATTCCGTTTGCGGACTTTCACCGGCTGCCTGGGGATACGCCCGAGCGCGACACGAACCTGAATGCCGGCGAGATCATCACCGCGGTGGAACTGCCGCCGCGAGGCTTCGCCGCGAACTACACCTATCTGAAGGTTCGCGATCGTCTCTCCTATGCGTTCGCGCTTGTGTCCGTCGCGGTCGGGCTCGACCTCGACGGCGGGACCATCAAGGAGGGGCGCTTCGCGCTGGGCGGCGTCGCGCACAAGCCATGGCGCGATCCGCAGGCCGAAGCCCTGCTGCAGGGGCAGCCTGCCAATAAGGCAACCTTTGCGCGCGCCGCGGAAAGGATGCTGCGCGATGCAAAGCCCTACGAGCACAATGCCTTCAAAATCGATCTCACTCGCCGCTGTATTATGCGTGCATTCACGCAAGCGGCGCGTGGGACCCCACAGTCGCAGTCATCCAAGAAGATCGTCTGAGCACAGCCATGGCACCTTACATCGGCACCCCCACGTCCCGCATTGACGGCATTGCGAAGGTCACCGGGGCCGCGAAATATGCCGGCGAGTTCAATCTCCCAGGCCTCGTCCATGGCAGCGTCGTCACCTCAACGATTGCGAAGGGGCGCATCACGCGCATAGACCCAAGCGCGGCAATGCGCGTCAAAGGTGTCATCGACGTGCTTACGCACGAGAATCGCCCGCACATGGCGGACGCCGATCAAGCCTACAAGGACGATGTTGCTCCGGCCGGCGCGCCGTTCCGGCCGCTTTACGACAATAAGATCATGTTCGACCGCCAGCCGATCGCGCTCGTCGTCGCGGAAACTTCGGAAGTCGCACGCTTCGCCGCATCGCAGGTCCAGGTGGAATACGAGCAGGAGAAGCACATGACGGATGTGTTTGCCGGGCGCGATGCTGCGATCCCGGTCAAGCCTCCGTCCAACCCCACCGAGGCTTTGTTCACGCCGCCAAAAACGCGGGGCCAGCCAGATCGGGCGCTCGCGGCCGCCGCGGTGCGTCACGAGGGCGAATATTACGTTCCCATCGAACACCACAATCCCATGGAGCTCTATGCCGCGACCGTATTCCATGAAAGCGATGGCAAGCTCACTGTCTACGACAAGACCCAGGGCGTGCAGAACGTCCAGCGCTATCTCTGCAGTGTTTTCGGCATGAAGCCTGAGGACGTGCGCGTCGTGTCGCCATTCGTGGGCGGCGCGTTCGGCTCGGGACTGCGCCCGCAATACGAGGCGGTGCTCGCGGTCCTGGCAGCGCGCGCGCTCAAGCGCGCTGTCCGCGTGGTGCTTACCCGGCCCCAGATGTACGCCTTAGGCTATCGGCCCGCGATGATTCAGCGGATCGCGCTCGGCGCAAACGCCGACGGAACACTCGACGCGATCACGCATGACGCGGTCACCGTGACATCGCAATTCGAGGAGTACTTTCGCCAGGAGACAGGATGGTCCGGCTTCCTCTACTCATGCGCCAATGCCAAGTATGCGCACAAGCTCGCGCGGCTTGATCTGCCCACAGCATGCGACATGCGCGCGCCGAGCGCTCCGACAGCTCTCTTTGCGCTCGAAAGCGCGATGGACGAACTTGCGGTAGCGCTCAAGCTCGATCCCCTCGAGCTTCGTCTGCGCTGCTACTCGGAGCGTGACCAGCACCTGGATCGACCGTTCAGCAGCAAGGCGCTGCGGGAATGTTACCGCCAGGGCGCGCAGGCGTTCGGCTGGAACAAGCGCAATCCGGCGCCACGGTCGATGCGGGACGGCAGCGACTTGGTCGGTTGGGGCATGGCGACCGGTATGTGGGAAGCGTTGCAGATGCCGATCGCGGTGCGCATATCGCTTACGGCCAATGGCAGCGCCGAAGTCGCCTGCGCCACCTCCGATATCGGCACCGGCACCTACACGATCATGGCGCAAGTGGCGGCCGACATGCTTGGGCTGCCGCTTGAAAATATCAGCATCAAGCTCGGCGATTCGACCCTCCCGAATTCGCCAGTCGAAGGCGGATCTTGGATCGCGGCCTCGGTATCGAACGGGATCGCGACGACCGCCGAAGCAATCCGCGACAAGCTTTTGAACCTGGCGAAGCAGGTGCCGAATTCGCCGCTCGCGAACGCCGCGCCTCATGAGGTCAGGCTGGCGGACGGGATGATTGTCAGCACGCAAGACGCGTCAGGTTCGGTTTCGATTGCCGACATCATGCGCCATGGCGGCGTCGACCGCATCGAGCAAGAAGAAACCACTAACCCCACATCCGACAATTCGCGAGCGCACAACACACATTCTGCCGTGTTTGCCGAGGTGAAGATTGACGAGGAAATCGGTGTCATCCGGGTCACGCGCGTGGTTAGCGCGGTTGCGGCCGGACGCGTGCTCAACACGAAGACCGCGACGAGTCAGATCCTGGGCAGCGTGGTTTGGGGCATCGGCATGGCACTCCACGAGGAGACCTTGATCGATCACAAGCTCGGTCGAGTCATCAATGCCAACATCGCCGAATACCACGTCCCGGTTAACGCGGACGTGCACGACATCAAAGTCATCTTCGTTGACGAGCCAGACGACAGCAACCCGCTCGGCGTCAAAGGGCTCGGCGAGATTGGCATCGTCGGCGTAGCAGCGGCGATTGCCAACGCAGTCTATCACGCGACTGGAATACGCGTGCGCGACCTGCCGATTACACTCGATAAGTTGCGGGTGTAGGCGTTGCTGGAGGTCTTTCGCGGCCACCATTGCGTTCGGCCCGCACGTCGCCGTTTTGCATCCAGAGTTGGCGAGCGGAGTCGGTTTGTAGAAACGTGCAACAAAACATGCAACGTTAGATGGCGCCGAGGTTGCGATTTTTCCCCTGGGATCAGCGCTTTAAGTGAACATAGAAAGGGGGTGTCTGGCTCCCCGAGTAGGACTCGTTTCCGCAATTTATTAATTTGTTAATGCACGATAAAACGTTTAGCCAAAATGGGAAGTTACCAACAAATATTCCAACGAATCCATTATACGGAGGCGCGGATATGGATGGCGATCAGATCGTCGATAACCTTCGGAGCGATGGACGCGAATGGTTGGTAACCGCCAAAACCCCGCATTGTTGACCAGGAAGTCAGTGCTCCATCATCCGCGCCCGGCGCTTTGACCTCACCGATTGCCTTCGGGTTGGTCAAATCCGCGCAGACCACCTCCGCCTGGATGCCGGCCTCGCTATGCAGCTGTTCGGTTAATGCTTCGAGGCGGTCGCGCCGACGCGCCACCAGCAAGAGATCATGACCAGCGCGAGCAAGATGCTGCGCGAAAGCTGCACCAATACCAGCCGAGGCACCCGTGACGAGAGCGCGAGGTCGACCCGTGACCGAAAGAGATGCCATGCGGGACTCCTTCTTTGTCAACCGAATGTGCCCGTTAACCGCCTTCATCGTCTGAGGGAGAGTTTCAGATCCCTCAGCCTTACCCCAGCTCCCGCCGCCATTCGCGTCAACGGCCGCGTCCTCGACCCCCTTCTCATTTTCGCAGCCGCACTCCCGGCCCCCCGTCATTCCAATCGAGGAAGACCACGCTCGCCTGTTCGAAGGTGTGTTGTTCTCGCAGGTGGTGCCGATGTACATTGCGGCATTCTCGGCCCGTGCAGTCGCACGCTAACCTAGTACAGAGAACCCGGGGCCTGGGATCCATTCGCCGCCTGCAGGGATCAACATCCACAGGCGCCCGTTACGGCAGTTTCGCTCGTACGGCCGCCGACGGTCACGCGCATTTTGCCCTTAAACCAACAGGCCTCTTCTCCCGATCTTGTCCCGCGATACTCGAGGGCCACGCTGGCGGTGCCGCCAATCCATTGCTCGCGTTGGCGCACGTTCTTCAAGCAGCTAGAATGCTGAGCCATTCCGCCTCGTCGTAACGTCAAGATTTGCCCATCGATCTTTGCGAATGCAACTGTCCCGTGGCTGCGTGTCGCGAAGACGGAGGTACCTCCATCGATTGGACCTCGGTAGAACTCACACTCGCATTCATACGGCAGCGATTGAAGGGTTTCGGCTCCAAGCGTGTCGATCGAGACCGGCCCCGTACTACTGCCGCCGGCTTCACTGTCCAGCCACGCCGTTGAAGCGAGCGTAGCCGCCGCAAATGCAATAACGAATTTAGGATTGGGCATTTACCTGACCGACCTCACTCCGATGAAAAGGAATACTAGAGATTGACGCGCGGTCGTGCTAGCGCCGCCGCGAGAGAATCATCTGTGAAGAACAGCCGATGCAGGATATTGGGCTTCCCGGGGCAAAAGGGGTCATACAAACGAAGACGATTTGACGCAGACCGCGGAATATGCGCTCGCGTCGCCTTGCCGCTCTGTCCCAGAAGGGCGAATTTCCGCAAGGGAATCGGCAAGACAACAAATGAGAACTCTGAGCTGTCGTTTGTGGCTGGAGCGGCTATTTCTTCCCTTCTCGACCGTTGTTTGCCGTGATTTGGGTTAAGCTGGCTTGCCCGAAGAATTCCAGCAAATCACATTTTGCTGGCGCGAATGCCGGAGACTAATAGAGTGGCGCTGACACTCACTTGGGGCCAAACGTGACTAATCTCCCACTCGCCAAGTTTGTCGGAGTTTTGTTCGGCGTATGCTTCACATTGGTCGGATTTCTCGGCGTGCGTTCTGGTCTGGCGAGTTACGACTGGACCTCAGCGCCCGCGACAATCATAGAATCCGAGCGCGTCGGAATGGGCGATCATCAGTCGAGCAAAATCGTCGCCGAGTTCAAAGTCGGGCCATATTGGTATCACTGCGGCCGGGTTCGGATGGGGGTGGACAACTCACCGAAGGATGCTGCCGCCTTTCCTCTTGGATTTGCGGCCATCGTCTCTTACGACCCCGAACATTTGGAACGCTGCGCGCTAATCCCAGGCGTATCTGGCGGTAGCCTTATGCTTTTCTCTGTGGGACTAGCCGGCCTCCTGCTTGCTGCTTATGCGCATGTGAAAATGAAACGTGGCAAATCGTTGGTCCAGATGTCAGGAAGCGGAGCATGAATTGAACCGAGACCTTCGGGATCTCGAGCAGCACGGTCCCAAAAAGGAAGCGGCGCAAGTAGCATGCGGGGGTGGCCGACCTACTTCGCAATTCCCATTGCCGGCTGAGGTTCGTCGCGCTTGCTGATCAGGTCCTCATCCCCCTTGCAGAAGCCCCAATCGACGACCGGCTGATTTCTGCATCTGCGCAGATGCCAACGTCGAACAGACTAGATGCAAACCCAAACCTATAAAGAGAAAAGATCGCATTGCTTCAGCGCCCGGGCGTCTTATCACGGGGTCACGAGACAGCGTGGCCGCTCTCGCATCAAAACCGATAGCCACTCGCGTCGCTGCGATATTTTCATCCGGCTTCTCGCGCGCTGGCAAGCGCGTTCCCCAATAAGCCATATGCCCAATCCATGATTCGGGTTTACCTTAGAGCCACTTGGTGTGTTCATCTGGCTAGCGCATCGACCCGAGCAGGGCGGCGCGGTGCCGTTATTGCGCGCACCGGGTGCTTCAGGATGACCCGCGCAGCTTGCCGTAACGTCAGGGTGCGAGGGTATTGCTGGAGGGCAGACGGGAAGCGGCTATTTCGTCTATGCACTCTTTAGCCTCCGGTAACGAGCCCTGGCATTACATTGCTTGGCGCGCAATCGGTGTTTCGTTCGCGCCCTCCGGATTGATCAGGGCGCATATTGATGATTATGTCAGTTGCCATTCTCGCGGCGGTAATCGGCACATACGCTTGGTGGTTGGCATCTCGTCGTCCCCCGAGAAAACGGCCCGGCGCAATGGCGAGTGGGGTGCCAGCGCCTGTGGCAAAGAAGCTTAAATCCAGCGCCAGAGGTCAGCAGAATGACTTGCTAGGCCAAGATCGCCGTAGCCGTGACAGATTGGGTTGGGTTTCAGCAGCGTCGCTTGCCTGCCGCTTCTTGCTCGCTGCAGCGGTCCTTGTTGGAGCCTGTTTTGGCGTCCTGACCGCGCAGGCGGCGCCTTCCTGTCGTAAGGTCTCTCTGGATGTCGATTTAAGAGCCGGGGAAGCCTTCACAAAGGAAATCGGCGGTGGGCTAGAGATCCACCTGAAGCCGGAGGCGTTGGCCGATCCGCGTGCGCGCAGCGAGCGACTCGATGGCTGGTATATTACTATCATACCGCTGAATCCGGCTACTGGCTCGCCGCCGCAGGATCGCATCTACCCGGCCAACCCGCCATTGCGATTCAATCCCTGGCAGGACATCGGCACGAGCTATGGGATGACCGCTATGGAAAAGCTCAGCAGTGACATTACCTATCGCTTTATCTGGCGGGGCGTGGAATATGAGAATATTGCGTCGTTGGCCTACGCAGCTCTTTGGCCATACACTGCGGTCGATTCAGAACACACCGGTGAGCGCTACCTTGCCGCGCTGCGGGCGTCAGACACTGCTGAGTTGCGTTTGCACCCGCTCCATTATCAGCTCGACGCTAGCGGAATGAGCATCCGCCACCTTACCTTGGAAATTGCAATCACCGCGCCCCGCCACTTCGTCTTCGCTGACGGATTCACTACGAAACCAGCAGTGTGCCCTAGGAAGCAGGGTTGATCAGGCGGGTGTCGACCCGCCACCGGAGCGCTGGAGATTCCGGTGGCCGGGCGCCTCCGCAACCCAAATTATGAGAACCAAGGAGATGTTAAGCCTCCGGTAACCAGCGCTGGCATTAGCTTGCCTAGCGCGCAATTGGTGCTTCGTTCGCGCCCTCCGGATTGAATCAGGGCGCACATGATGATTACGTCAGTTGTCATTCTCACGGCGGTCATCTGCACATATGCTTGGTGCTTTGGTGTCCCGTCATCCGCTGAGAAAACGGCCCGGCGCATCGGCGAGTGGAGTGCCAGCGCCGGTGGCAAAGAAGCTTAATCACGATCAGCCCTCGCGCCAAGGCCCCCTACGGAGTCCGACAGCGGCCATTATGCATCTCTGGGCGGGGGTAGCGGCGCGACCGTTTTGGCCATTGGCGGACTCAATAGAGTCGCTTTGAGGGCAGGAAGCAGGCGCGGGCTCTCCATTGCCTTCGTGGCACGCCACGCCGAAGCACTTGAGGAACTCCGCCATCGTCAGTTCAGTCAAGCGAAAGTGACGCTTCGCAAGCCGGCCGAGTCATGCGACACTGTTGGCCATGGATTTGCTAGTCAACATCGACGTGAGCGACATCGGGCTGGCAATTGCTTTTTACACGGAAGCGTTCGGTCTTATTGTCACTCGGCGATTTGGCGCGGGAGCGGCAGAACTGGGCGGAATGCCGGTCCGTATGTATCTTCTGCAAAAGCCTGACGGCTCGGTCGGGGCGGGGAAAAGCCTCCGCCACTATGACCGCCACTGGACCCCGGTGCATATTGACGTGGTCGTGGATGATGTGGAGGCGGCGCTCTCTCGGGCCCTAGCAGCTGGAGCACACGCCGAGACAGACATTCGGGTCGAAGTCTGGGGTAAGATCGTCACGTTATCCGATCCCTTCGGCCACGGCTTCTGCCTGATCCAATTTGTTGGGCGCGGTTACGAGTCGATCAGCGAGCGGAACGGTTCGCTTTCGTAGACTCTCAAATCGTCAACTAGGGCTGGTTGGCAAGAATGTATCGTTGTTCCGATCAACCAGCGTCGGCAGGGTTGTGAGGCATGCGATAAGAGCAGCATGTCGCCTCCACAGCTGAGAGGCGGCTGCGGGTTAAAGTGCGAGCTGGCGGGAAATTTGATTTGCGAGCCTCTGTAGTTCGGACACTGTTGTTCGGCCAACCAACATGAAGGCGTGGTCGCGAGATGACCAATACACAACGTTCATCCCGGACCGCTGTTCAGTTTTTTGGGCGGCGTCAGACTGGCCGTCCGCATACACGCACAGCGCGACGATTCTCCCTTGTTGACCAAGATAGATGAGTTGGCCGAGTGACTTTTCGTCATAATCAAGAAGTTGCGACCGTCTCAGGGACAAGTCGGGTAAGGAGACGCGATCCAACGTTAACGGAAGTTGGAGTTTGCTGCCTACGGCCGCGAGCTCACGTTCAATTAAGCTCGGGTCATTTTGTGCGAAGGCAACTGTCTCCGGTGTATAAAGCGAAATGGATTCTGCAACCGTTTTCCGCCAGTCTTCGTCGGATTCCTGGTCAATGTTGATACCCACTGCCTCGAGCAGTTCTGGAAGGAATTGGTCTGCGGCAGCACCTACTAGAAATAGTAACAGCCCCGCCACCAGTCCGAGAACACGCGGCCGCCGCTGCGGCGGGGTCGGATAAAAAAGGGGCGATTTCTTCTGCCCAGTTGTGTTCGCGCCATACTCAGGTAAGGCCGCCAGCATCTGAGCAAGCCTCTTTTGAGGAGCGTTGGCGAGAATCAATTCGAATGCTTCGCGATACAGTCTTTCACCCCTTACCAAAGCTAGCAGTTTTACTTGGAGCTCGCGGTCGTTGTTGATCCAAGAATTGATCGACGCTTTTCGCTCCGCCGACAGCTCTCCGTCGATGTAGGCGACCAGCTCAGCATTCGTCGGGCGACTTCCAGATGACGACTGGGTCATCAGCGTTTTGTCCCTGAGTTGGATTCCTCCGCGGAGCTGAACGTGGAGCTGCCCAGGCCTTCACGCGCGGCTGCCAGTCTTGCCTTTAAGGCCTCGATCGGCACGCCCAATAATACTGCAGCTTCTCGATACCTCATCTGTTCGCCACAAATCAAAAAAAGAGCTTCACGCTCGGTCGGGGAAAGCGGGCGCAGTTCCGTCGGCAGCAAGTTGGTCTTCACGTCGGATCGCGAAAAGGGCAACTCCGCCTGAAAACTTTGATTACTTAAGTAATTCAGCCAGATCGAGCGCAGTATCGAAAACAGCCACCAGGTGAGCTCCCGTTCCAGCGGGAGATCGTCCTCTCTTTCAAGAGCTCGAGTACAGGTCGCTCGAACCAAGTGCTCGGCAATTGCGTCGCTTCCCGATAATACGACGCCATAACGCCAAAGCCGGCCGAGGCTTCCCTCCAAGCCTACCCTAAGCTCTGAGCGTCTAGTGGCGCTCATAATGCGCGCCGACGATGCAAGTCTCAACACGTACAAAGAGCGACATGGTCGCTCGACAGCAAAACAGGCGAGACCCCGAAGGGTCATACTGCCCCAGCTGAGCAATTCTCAAAGTTGTGAACTTCATAACCGCTTACAGCCTTCGCTGTTTTCGCGCCAGTGGGGACACGGGATGCTCACGAGAATTTGAGGCCCCAAAGACGAGGAGGTCGCGTAAAGTGTAACGCCGATGTGCGAGTGCATGGTCGAGATGAGTAGCACAAGACGATTTTGCATTGCGCTATTATATGGCTTCGCTTGCCATTTGCTATTCGTCATCTCCGTCGGAACGATGATCTTTGCTATACGTTTCGGGCTGAAAAAGTCGCCAGGGCAGCTGCAGGCGCCCTTGAGCCGGGTCGCCAACATGCTATTGATCTTGCAATTTCCGCCGACCCATTCTTTTTTGCTCACGCGCCGGGGGCGCACGGTTTTGCGTTCCCTAGCTCCGTCCGAATTCGCTGCGGATCTCGAAACTACTAGCTGCGTTATAATCGCCTCTTTTCGGGTTCTCCTGTTGTTTTAACTCTGGTCGCTATCGGGTGTGATCTGGTGGCAAGCAGAGGGGGCCACTCGCGTCGTATTTTGCTGCCTCTACGCGAGCGCCTGGTTGCTGCTGGCGTGAAGATTTCCGAATTAGGGCCAGCGGGAAAACTGCAGTGTTGCGAGGCCGCTGAGCATGAACTCAGCCCATCAGACCACGGCGGGGCTTTTTCTCGGTCCGTTAAGCTGTAATGGGATCGGATGCATGGACAGGCCTCGGCATCGCGTCACCGCCTCGGTAAATAACTTCTCCCGCCTCGACACGAAAGGCGAGTTTGTTTTCGGGTGGCGAAAGGGGGCAAACCCATTGGGCGTTGAGGGAGCAGGAAGGAGGGTACAGGAAATTCATGTCCAAAAGAATGTTCTTTCCTTCGTCCCCGAAACCAAGATTCGCTCCCTTGGTGGTGTCAAATAGATACCGGCCTCCAGCATAGGTTGTGTCGCCGTTTGTTTGGTCGCCAATCGGAAGCCATATGCCGCCGCCGTAGATATCCAGCCAGAAGATGCTCAGAGCTTGGGATTTGCCGCGGTGTTCGAAACGCGCGGTGGCGATCTTGCGGCAGGGCAAAGCGCCTTCCGAAGTACTTGCCTCGTACCATTCCCCATTGGCTTCATATTCCACCCGGCCGACAAAACAGAGATCGGGGTTGTACGAGTAGTTGTCGAATCCCGTAAACGTCAGCTTTTCTGCCTCGGTCAAAGCCGAGCATTGGTGGTGCTTATAAAGAAAATCCCGTCGCTCCCGAAACCGCTCCCACGTACCACTCGGATCTCGCGCATGAGTGGACCGGATTTCTTTGTAAATGTCGCCAATCGTCTCCCTCCACTCCACGAGAGCAGCAGAATAGGGACCAGACACCATTTTATATTCCTTCTGTTTCAAGTGTGCCGAATAAGTCGCGAAGACCAAAAATAAGTGGGGCGAACGGCGCAAGTGGCGCTCCGCTGATACGGCCATTTCGTCTGCATTCCGCCACGCAAGGGCATGAAGAAAGAAACTTCATTCCCAAGTATGTCGGTGAACAGCAGCACCGCCTAGCCGCGAAATGCATCGTTCGCTGCAATGCGGCAGAATTGAAATCACAATTTTGTGATCACTTTTCTGGGTGACCCAAAATAAGATTGCGGTGCTACCCCGTCTTGGAGCGAGACGAGAATATAAAGCGCTTGGCCAGTATGGCGATTATACTTGCATTCGGTAACGGCGCGGTACTGGCTGCTGACGTGATCGCCCAACACCGTGCCCTGATGCATGATGATGGAATTGCGGCTAAGAAACTGTTTGATATGGCGAAAGGTAGCGCTCCCTTTGATATTTCCGTCGCGCAGGCATCCTTAAAAAACATTGGCGACCGGTGCCGAGAAAACGCAGCTGCTGTTTCCAGACGACAGCAAGACTGGCGGCGGAGCTGCCGCTCTGCCGGCGATATGGGAAAACAAAGCAGATTTCAATGCGCGGTTCGCGAAATTCAGCAAGGATGTCGCCGAGGCGATCGCACAAACGAAAGATGAAGCGAGTTTCAAGGCGGTTAATCCGAAAGTTTTTGAAAACTGCGGCGGCTGCCACGAACGCTACAAGGCAGCTAAGTTCAGCCGGCAACCCGGATAAAGCGGCTATGCTTCATCTTTGCTTTACTGGCGGTGGCGAGCGCCATGTTGGCTTGGGAAATTTCGGTTCCCGAGATTCGATTCACACGTGCGGCATGGCAGGCCAGCGCGGGCTAAGTTCGGCTGCCCTGTCGGCGAGCGGAATCGCGGCATTGGGGTCGCTTCACCCCAGCAAGTGAGATACGCCACCCGTGATCCAAGCGTGGTATCGCGGCTGAGCGGGATATCCCAGAAGCGCTTTAGTTCGACCGCCATCCGCCAGAGATTACCCTATACTCCTATACTGTAGTAAATGCTCGCAGTTCTTGCCGCGCCGCCTCGCTGAACTCCCTCAGGGGATCGATAGACGCTCCTCCGCTTTTGATTATGTCGCGCAACTCGCGAATAGTCTTGTTAGGTTCGAAAAAGGTATCGATCGTTATTTGCACCACCTTATCCGCGCATTCTACAGTCAGTGGCTGGGAACGTGTGCGCATCCTGCTAACCAAGGCGTAGAGGTCGACAAGTTCCTCAATCTTCGGCTCGCTGCTCACGATGGCTTGACCATACACTTTTGATGCCGCGTTGATGAAATCCCTGAAAAGCTCGGCGCGTTGAGACATGTCCCTGGCCATCAGCCCGGCCCTCGCCTGAGCCCGCTGGCTCAACCAAGTTGTAAGGCCCGTTGTCAGGCCGCCGATGACGGATCCGGCGAGCGCAGACAATGCTGAGACATATGCAACATCCATATTTCGGCTCCGACGTTTCGCCGATTGCTCGAGGATATACAGACAAATGGCGACATGCTCTCATTGTTCTCGCGCATCAAAGCGCTCAAGCTTACCCCTGACGGAAGCGACTTCCCAAAAGGGGCACAATTTTTCCAGATCGCGAGAAGGACCAAACTTGATCCTGCGACGAACGAAAGCAACATCAAGGGGAGCAAATCAAATGGCGAACGTCTATATCGAAGCGCGTTCGAAAAGTCTGCCCCACGGGAGCCGCGTGGAGGACTACGTGTTCGAAGACATGCTGATCATGTTCTGCAAACTTTCAAGACGAAGCGCGAGGCCATCGACCGGGCACACGGGCAGGGTCATCATCCACTCGTTGCACGCGTCCGACGCGATGGTGCGGGGCAGTCTCCCTGCCAGCTTCGCACGAAGGCGGCTGCGGAGTTCCGCCAGCGTCCATCATGCATCTCAGGAGGCTTTCGATCGTCAGATTAACGCCGACGTTGATTTCGGGAATTTTATTACGCGCGCTCGCGTACGGAGGCAGTGAGGCGGGTGGAACGAGCCCGGATGCTTCTTTCCTACCGGGAAGCTGCTCCATTTCAGTCTGGAATCCGCTCAGGACGCGGTTAGCGCTGCAACACTATAGGCAGGGCGTGATGACCAGCAGAATTCTGGTGGCATCCGGCATTCTGCCAAGCGCCGTCGCGCTGTTCGCGTTGGGACGCCCGCGCGCCGATATCGCGCGATCCTCGCGGTCCTGGCCTTGATGTTGACTGGCGTGCTCACACCACAGGAACGGTTGGCGGGATTCGGTGACCCGGTGGTCATCCTGATTGCCGCGGTGGGATCGTCGGCGAGCGACTGGTCGCCACCGGGGTCGCATACCACCTCGGCGAGGCCGTGATGAAGGCCGAGGGCAGAAACGAAGCCCGCCTCGTGATATGCTCAAGCTCCGCGAGCGTCCTCGAACGGCATCTGCGCGATTGTTTTAATCACGCGCTTCTCCTCACGCGTTGTTCCTGGCCCGAGACCTACGGGATGCGACACCACAGCGCGGATTTTGGCGGAAAACGGCAAGGCATTAGCGCCGCTCCCAACGGCTCATTCGGGCAACGCAGAAATGAGATAAAGCGTCTTCAGCGTGTCGCTCGGCTGTAATTGCGCGCCGAATGTGTTGGCGAAGACGGCTGCGATCCCCCCGGATTTGTAAATGCGGCTCAGGGCGCGATCCACCGCGAGGCGGAAGTCGCTGTCGCCGCGCGGGAGCGCGAGGGCATACGGTTCCAACGACAGATAGTTGTTGGCGAGGCGCAGCTTGCCGGCTTCGTTACTCTTGGCCGCAAGGTACGCGAGGATCGCCCGGTCGGCGAAATAGGCAGCGACAGTGCCGCTGTCGAGCATCTTCAGCCCCTCCTCATGCGTCTTGGCGGGGATGACCTCGGCCTGAATGTGCGTGCTCGCCAATGTGTCGCGCAGGCTCTGCTCGGTGGTGGTGCCGCCAAGCACGCCGATCTTCTTGCCGGCCAGCGCGGCGAACTCGCTCGGACCGTCGCCGCTGACAAGCAGGCTCGCGCCGTCGATGAATGTGGCGATCGAGAAGTCGACATGTTCGCGGCGGGAGAGCGTGTTCGTTGTCGGCTCGCACAGAAGATCGGCCTTGCCCGATTCGATCGCCTCGAACCGGTTGGCTGCGGTGACCGGGATGTACACGACATTCAGCTCGCTAAGATTGAGCTGCGAGGTTAAATTCGTTACGACAACGCGGCACAGGTCGACCATGAAGCCAGCCGGCTGGCCATTGGCGTTCCTGAACGAGAACGGCGGCGCGTCGTCCCGAACCGCGAGGCGAATGGTCTTCTCCTGGCGCAGTTTGTCGATGGTTCCGGCTGTGGCCGCTCCGAGTCCGAACACGGCAATTGCCGACCCGATCCCCAATGTGCGCAGACACCCACCGACTGACGGAGCCATCGGTTCCCCCTCGTAAACGCCTCCTGCCCCCTGTCCGCGGGCATCTTACCAGACTTCCATCCCAAGCCAAGGTCGTTGTCAGAGCAACAGCGATGCGTTCGGGGGTCGGTATGGGCTGGCGGCCTTTTGTACGGAGTAACTGTCCCTACATTCGGCGCGTCCATGTCGCCGCCGTTTCACCTCTGCATTCCGACGAGAGCCCCTAAGCCGCCTTCGCGCGGCCCGTGGATTCACGAGATCATGCATGATGGCTATCGGCTGATCGTTCGCCCGGTCGGCGATCACGTCTCGCTGCGCAACAAAAGGCGGTTACGATTGGGCTGAGCGTTACCCTCGGATTGGGCGATCAGTGCTCAAGCTGCGCGTCGAATCCGTCGCCCTCGATGGCGAGGTCGTCTGGCTGACCGAAAACGGCGTCAGCGATTTCGACACCCTCCACAGCCGTTCGAAGGACGATTGGGCGACGCATCTGGCGTTTGACATGCTTGAGCTAGATGGCACCGACCTTCGCGATCTCCCGCTGGTTGAACGCAAGCGTCGGCCGAGAACACTTGTGCGCCGCCAAGACGATGATGGTTTGCAGTTCGTCGAACACCTCGAAGGCGAGGGCGCGGCGATGTTCGAAGCCGCTTGTCGGATTGGCTTGGAAGGGATCGTGAGCAAGAGGGCGGACAGCGCCTACAAGCCACGCCGATCCAAGGCGTGGCTTAAGATCAAGAACCGTAACCACCCCGCCCTGATTTGGGTGGCAGAATCATTTGAGCGACATGGACGACCACGTTCGTAGGAGCATCGACGAAAGCCTCAGGAGTAAGCACGGCAACTTCGTTCGACTCCAAAGTCACGATGCGCCGGAGTGGTTTGGCGATGGCTGGCTGGTGTCCTTCGAGATTACAAAACAAACAGACGAATTAATGCCGGTCGTGCGGGTTGCTTTCTTTCGTAATGACAATGGCAAAGCGCTGCTGGCGAAGGAGTTTGTGGCGAGGGACGCTGACGGGCGCTACCCCTCATGGAGGTCCATCGATCAGGAGGGCTTCACATCCCGCTTTGATCCGTAAAGCTGCTCTCTTAAAGTCTCGGGAATGTGCGGCCGCTTCACTCAACTTTACTCTTGGCCCGAACTCGTGGCGCTCTATCGCCTCACCATGCCGCCGGTGAACTTGCAGCCGAGCTACAACATCTGCCCCACCGATCCAGCGGACGTGCTCTTGCCCAAGGAGAGCGGCGGGCTTGATTTCGTTCGCATGCGCTGGGGCCTGGTCCCCTATTGGTGGTCGAAGCCGTTGAAGCAGGTTCCGGCCACCTTCAACGCGCGGTCCGACACGGTGGCGACGAAGCCGATGTTTCGCGACGCCTTTAAGCGGCGACGATGCGTGATCCCGATGTCCGGCTTTTATGAGTGGCGGCAGATGGCGGATGGCAAGCAGCCGTTCTTCATCTCCGGGGATGAAGCCCCAGTGCTTTCGGTCGCGGGTCTTTGGGACAATTGGAAAAATAGAGAGACCGGCGAGACGATCCGCTCATGCACGATGATCGTGACGGAAGCCAATCCCTTCATGTCAGAGTTTCACGACCGCATGCCGGTATTTGTTGGCCAGGAGACACTTCAACCGTGGCTCGAGGGCAAGGCGGGCACGGAAACACTGTTGCCGGCATCCGCTGCCCATCTGAAAGCGTGGCCCGTTTCGCGTCGCGTCAACAGCTCGAAGGCAGACAAAGACGATCGCACCCTGATCGAACCTAGGGAGCCTGGCATAGCCTGATGCTGGTTACGCGGTGCGGCGGTGCTTGGGTGTCTTCGGGTGCTTGCGTGCCTTCGCTGCGCGTCTACCAGAACTCACAGGCTGCTTTTTGCCATGCGAGAGGCTTTGTTTCAGGGCTTCCATCCAATTCACCACATAAGCCCTGAGCCCACCTGAAACGCCCGCGATCTGCATCGAAACGGTCAGCCGTTATCTGCGCCACGGGCCGCAGCAGTTTCCGGTCTACAAGATCCCCGACGCCTGGGTATGTATTTTCTGGGCCTGCGAGTGGGCCGAGAAAGCGGGCCAGGAGCCAAATGCTATGGCCTGCAGCCTGCTTCATTTGAAGGCGCTGGAGGAGAAGCCACCCGCCTCGTAAGTTACTACCACCGCCGCGGCGCGCTGGCTGAAACCGATCGGCGCCATCGCCGCGTTACCGTCGCGAGCGCGATGCGAAAGAGACCACGCATCTTCCTCCATCAAGTCCCTCACTTGTCGCCCCGCCCTTCAGAGGCGGGGCTTTTTCTTCGCCAAGCGAGCTACACCAGAAGATCAGTCGACCGCCGTGCCGAGGAGGGCCATTGTGTGGATGAGCCAGTGGGATCCTGGCCCGTCAGGCCTTGCCGCTTCCGAATTTGCACTTCCTCGGCGGCATCGTCCTGTCTTACGCGCACTGCCCCGCCTCGAAAGCGCGGGGCTTTTTTTGCGCCGCGGGGCAACCTTGGCCAGCCTGCGTCATTTCAGAAAGACCATGATGTCCCTTCTCTTTTGGCTGGCCGTATCCCTCGGCGTGCTCTCAATTCTGGCGGGCGCCGCGGCTCTCGTGAAAGATTGGCTGTCATAGAGGAAGTGAAAGCCTCGATCATCGTCCGCTCGCCGCGGAACCAGCGAACATGGGTGGGGTGGGTTGCCGATTTCGGTTTTGCTTAGGGGTGGGTGGGTGCTGGTGGGGTGAATGCGGGGCAATTAGCCTGAGTGGCAACCCAGATCATCAAGTAGGTAGAAGTACGGATGGACTTACCTTTCCGCCCTTGCCTAAAAATGAACCTTGCAGATTGCAGATGCGGGAGGCTTTTTTTGAGATTTCAGTTTCTCGGAAACGTGCCCAATTCGCTGTGGCGGCGCTTTCGGGACACGGACTGGACGATATCGGTGGTGTGCTTCGTCCTCTTGGCCGAAGCAGCACTGGTCGCTCTCGTCGTATATTATCACGCGCATTAGGCAGGTCCTCGGCCCGCACGTTCCAGGCACGGGACCATGCGCCCCATTTCATTCTGATCGTCCATCGGGTGCTTAGAACTTGTGAAGCTGTTTCGGGTCTACCCACCTCGATTGCAATGTGCCTAGAGCGCGGAAACCTTCGCCTTCGTTGCCGACCTTGTCGCCCAGGAGGCCCGGAAGGCCTCCTCCGATGGCAAAGGCGCTCGATATTGTACCAATCATTGATGAGATCGAGCAAGCCGGCATGACGTCGCTTTCTGGTATTGCGAAGGAATTGACCGCCCGCGGAGTTCCGATGGCTCGTGGCGGGGCCGCTTGGTCCGCCTCGCAGGTCCAGCGAATGAAGAGAACGCTCTCTGCTTAGGCCAACGTTCTCGGCGCCCCACATATCTACCCGTCCGATAAAACAAGCCAGGACGATTCAGTTGGGGACGTCCTGAGCCTCGGTGGGCACCAAGACGGCGCAAACCAGTTTAATTCACTTTTGCAATCGTCGAATTAACGACGGCACGAGCGACAACAGGACAAGAAGGCCAAAAATAATAATAGCGTTGAGCATGATGGCCAGTGGAAGCGACGCGCTTGGAAGATATTCGATCCAAGGCTGGGCAAGGAGAACGACGATGATCCCAGAGAAAGCTCTGCGATCGAACACTGGATAAATCGATGCGCACACAACGGCCAGTAGGTAGAAGCCCGTTCCGATTGCTGCAAGTTTTGACCCCAGGTACCGCTACCCTTCCGGACTTGTGCAAGTTTAGCGCCCCGCTCAAAGAAACTTTTGTATGCCGACCGCAGATCAATAGCGGTCAAAACTAGCGGCAAAGGGTTGATCTATTCCCCCTCACTTGTTGGACGGGTGTTGGCGATGTGCTCGATGCCGCGCTCCCTGCCGAAGGACGAGATCATTGCGGGCGAACGCATCCGCCACCCAGAAGGAGACCTGCACGGGAGAAGAACAATGGCTCAAGGACCTAACTGGTTCGATGAATTCTCCACAAGCCCCGCGAGTTTCTGGTCAGGCCACCGCCTCGCCGCGAGGATGCAAAATCTCTCAAGCCAGGAGAAAAGGCAAGTAAGTGATTCCAAGACAGAGAATGAGCACCACGGTGCCGGTTCTCAGCACGATAGGACTGGGGGCGAAATAGTACATGACTACGGGCCACTTAATGGCCAGCACCACCAATCCCATGCAAACCAAAATATTCGCCACGCCTGTTGTCGGTCGTTCACCCCAGAGCATCTGAATTCCATGCCATCCCGAGATGCATGAGAACATGCTCCAGATCAGCCGTGGAAGGATTGCCTTGAGCTTCTCCTGCATCGACGCTCCTCAAGCGCAGGCAATGCAATTGCGGACTTTCGGATTCGACTGGCACCTCCATCCCACGAGAATAGCGTAGCGACGGGTCGCGTCGAGGCAGCGGCTTGTGCCCATGTCGGGTTACCACCTGATCCAGCTCTGGTTGCGCGCTACCCACCCTCGCCAGCGGCTTGTCTGCGATCGCTCATTCGCAGTCGTGTTTCGCATCGGTTCTTCGAATCACTGTAGCGCCACATTGGGACTGTTTTCCTGCGGTGAGCTTACGAAAAGCCAGCCCCTAAAGATTCCGAATTTCAAGTAAGGCGACTGCGAAAGTCGCGTGCCTTCTCCGGCGCCCACTCGCTCTAGCCACTGTGCGATCTCGTCGCTTACCCGTGAGCGACGTGCTGCGTTATGGTCTTCCCGCCGATGTAATTGAGGATGCTTTTGGACATCGACCAAAGTCTCGTTCTCTCCCATATCTGCTGTTAAGTCATGAGCCTTGGGTTCCAGAGGCCTAGCTTAGTCACGCATCTGCTTGTGTGGCTGGAGGCTCGTTGGTGCCAGCTTCTCGATGTCGTCGAACAGCGAGGCTCCATCAAGGGCGGGGGCTTAACTTCATTATCACGCACCGGTGCACCGTGAACGCGCATGTCAGCAAGGGCGCTTATCACTCAACATTCCCGTGCAACAAATAGAAAGCCAGAATAAATGCAACAGCAGCGACCAGCGTGCAAATCAAGGCGGCGATGAGGACACGTTTGAAGATCGTGGTATCTGCAACCATTGATCTCCCTTAAGATGGCCCCCAGTTTCTTCAGGACAGCGACCGATCAGCCTTTTGCAGATGGTAGCGGTTGGCTCTTCGCCGATGTAGTTGGTTCACCGAATTGCTCCTCCAATCTTTTTGCAGCCTTTATCCAGTTGTGGGCGATTGCCGTGAGGCATTTCCGATCCTCTTCGCAGGCTGTCTCGGCCATCTGCAATGCGTTCCGAGCGTGTTCCCGCAATATCTTTGCGTTTTTCATCCCTCGTTCCCCCTTTTGGAGGTCTCCCAACACCGCAACCGGGCGCTCTGGGGCTTGGTTCCTTTACCAGGTGTGGCTGCACGTCGACGCAGACAGGCCGTCGGCCAGCTTCTCGGTCAGGGGCGCGACCTACATCGAGGGCGGCACGCACGTCTGCCTCGGGCTATGACCACTTCTCCAGGTAGCCTCGTTGGCGGCCTCGAGGAGTTCGCAGCTCACCTCGGATGTCCTGAAGCTGGCGTAAGGCCGAGGTCACGTCCTCGGATACATCAGCCAGCCAAAGCGGGCCTATTTCGAGGAGGAGGGAAAGGACCTACCTCAGCGCTGGCACTTGTGCCAGGCAGCATGGGCGCGGTCGCCGATGCCATAGCAGTAGCCGAGCTGGGCCAAGGTCTGCTCAAAATTCAGGCGCGCATCACAGGAGACTTGTGTCGCGGGATCATCCCGTGACCCGCCACGGCATAGTTCATCGAGCCTAGCATGCATAGCCAGAACGTTCTTATCGAGGCTCTCCGCATAAGCGGGAGTGGCTACGATAGCGTCATTAACCAGATGGCTGAGCACCGCCACGACGAGGGCTGAGAGAAACTTCTTCATCATCATCCTCCTAAGGCTCCACTTCGCGGTAACGATCTGTAGCTGCTGCACCTTGTGCTCCAGCGCCATTGCATTGGCCAACAGTTCTGCGCGGTGCTTCCCTTCCTGGGCTTTGAAATCAGGTGCACAAACGTCTCGATCTCAACATCTGCTTCCGAAGGGGCGATGGGACGGTCTTGATCCTCGATGGAAGGGCTCCCACCACCACCATCAACAAGACCAACGCGGCTAATTGAGGCGTCTCGTTACGGTTCCCGCTCCAAAGGCCCCTGCGAGGCCCGTAGATGGCTGATCGAGGGTGCGGGTATCAATCCCGAGCTTCGATGCACTGTTCCCGCCCAATGGCGTCAAAAGCCTACCTGCAAGCGGCGCGTCTTTCAGCATCGTTTTGACATTGCCAATAAAGAGGCGTTGTCTGTGAATGCTAAAAATACTACCGCAATATTCAGAAAACACGCGCAGAAAAGAGAATTCTTATGCGAACAATTGTTATTTTAGGAACGGCTTCTCTAGCTTTGATTTTGTCTGCTCCATCGGCCTTTGCGAAAGGGAATGGGGGAGGATGGAACCATGGCGAGGCTGGCGTCAATGAGGCCTGTCGTACGTTGGTGAGGGCAAAATACTGTGGCGGCCAGCCATGCGCAGATGGGTCGCCAGCCAAAGCACAGGCAAGGGCCGCGCGGCTCACATGCATCCAAAATCGCGGGACGCTGTAGCCACTAGGCCGTCGTCAGGTCACCGGGACTGACGCTGCTGCCAGCCCACTGCGTCGCGAAGATGACTAGGTTCGAATTGGTAGCTTAGTCTCAGGCGAAGGGCGGGAAAATGCCGTGGGTCGAACAGCGATTGGTTAGTTTGGGCGACCGTCACCGAAGCTCTCGACGCTCCGATTCGGAGCCCGTCATGCTACACTTAGTGAAGAGGGTCGCTTGGCCAGCGTCAAGCGGCTGAAAATCCTCCGAGGCGCGGCTGGAAATTATGAAGACCATGATCGCCGCCCAAGCTCGGCTGAAGGAGCTTTGCGAACACCTCAAGTGGCGCTGGACACCATCTCGACCCCTGACAAGTCGGTGGATGAAAAGCGATAATCTGACGCGCGCGCTGGCACACTTACTTCGGGCTACCTGCGCAACCGTACAGGGCCTGGGCGACCAGTCGCTCAAATGCCCCATAAAAATGACGGCGAATGTGAAGCTGGAGGAAGCTATCTGCCGATCTGCGCCGGGGTTGATGGTGGGATGGGACGATGAAACTGGAAGCAGTATAATGAGACTGCTCTTGCTGACTACAGCCTTGACCATCGTTTCGACGGGGGCCTTGGCTGGCGGAGACTGGGTCAACCCCTATATTCTGCAACAGCAGAATGATCGGGCACTTGGCCGAGCGCCTCAGCGACGTGCGCCGCCCCAGCCTGTCCAGGCTCCCTACATCCCGCCGCCAGTTCAAGCGCTCCCGTCTGAGGCTCCCAACAATCAACCACCTGTCCAGGTCCCGCCGTCTGAGGCTCCCAACAATCAACCATCTGTCCAGGTCCCGCCGTCCGAGGCTCCCTACAATCAATCGACTATCCAGGCCCCGGAGGGAAAGCGCGGCTTCGTTATTCCGCCCACGGTTTCCTTCAATTCCACCCCCACACCGGCTATGAGACCGACTGCGCCGCTCGCGACACCGCCAGCGGTTACGCCGCCGTCGGCGGCACCGACCTACGCGCCCACGTCGCCGAGCCAGTATCAACTCGCCGCCCTTCGCCAAGCCGAAGGAAGAGCCGCTGGATTGGTTTACGATTTTCTGGGCCATCGTCTCCGTGCCATTCCTGATCATCGTCGGGCTCTTTTCAGCAATTAAAAGGTTTGATCGGTTTCGCGCGACGCCCCCCTTCCTGTCGATGTTTGTCGGATGGATAGCGGTGAATTCAGCGAGTAGGCGCGCCGAAAAAGTGCGAGCTAAGCAGGAACGCAAGCAGGAAGAGGCCTACAGGACTTCGGCTCCGCTTCCGCCGCGCGGCCCCCTCGTCCAAGGATGAGGATCACGAGATCGATGGTCTCAAGAAAGCTGGAGGGCCGCCATCTGTTGCTTGACTAGCGGTCAGAGCCGAGCCCGCCAAACCGAGCGAACCGAAATCGTATTCAAACCACTCCGACAAACCGAAACGAACGCGCCCTCTAAGTTGTGAGAGCACCCCGTCAATTCTTCTACATCAGGCACAATAGGCATCCGCATGATTAGCGTTGCCGCGAGGATGGCGGCGCGGCGGCGCGTGGTCATTCCCCGGGGTCCGCTGTTCGACTTTGCGCGTTTCCTCTGCCGCTACTGACAGCACATCGGCTACAGCTTGGGTGCCCTCCGCAGCGACGCCGAGGGCGAGGTTGCCATTCTCAGTTAAGAGGGCGAGCGCCCCACTTAGGGCGCCCAGATGACGTTAGTGGGGGCGCTGGTCGGTAAATTCTTCTTCCCACTCGCTAGGGGTGGGCTCTGGGGAGACGACATTGGTTACGGCTGTTTCGTTCTTGCTCTCGATATGTGCCAACCGAGGATGGATATAAGGAGCCGCCGACTTCGCTGCCTCAAACCGCAGCTCATTCGGCAGATTAACATCCCGCAAAATGTCCATCATAAATTCCAGCGGCGTAAGGCCAAATTCAATTGCCTTCCGAGCAATCTCCAGCGTCTTTGCGCTCTTTGCTCGAAGGTCACGGGAGGGTGGTGAGCGAACGCTGCGATTAACGGGAGTCGGACCGGCTCGTCAGATCAGGCGAATATTTTCGTATCGCACCTTCTTGGAAGTGTTCGACCTCCCCGTCAAATCGCACCCAATGATGTTTCGACCGCTCGAATATCGATAGCGCTGGGGCCGCGAAGTCAGGGGCGGCCAACGCACCAACGGCTACGCCGATCATTGATGGCAGCGCATCGGGCTTCCAATAGATTGTCGAACCGCACGTTGGGCAAAAATAGTTGCGCACCCTGTTACCGCTATCGCCAACGTGAGCAAATTCGGTGGCCCCACCAGAAATCTCAACAGTGTCAATCGCGTAGAATGCCCCGACGCCGAATGGACTACCGGTCCGCCTCTGGCAGGCGAGACAATGGCATGCGACAACCAGTTTTGACGGTTCTCGCAACATAAGCTTAAGAGCGCCGCAAAGGCATTGAGCGTCGGCCATGGTAAATCCTCCGTCTAGCCGGTCAGGTAATATTGAATTTGGGGGCTGAGACGCGAACCGCGCCGCATTGGAAGTGACTGGCGGGCGTCAGACGTGCGGCCCGATCAAGGGATCGAGGGTGCACAACACTAAGTGCAATACATCTCGCGGCAGCCCACGTCCAGCGGCAATGCATGGTGCGCGACATCTCCCTGGGCGGGGCGCGCATTGAGGTTGATGAGACGTTCGCCCTCCCAACAGAATTTGCGCTTGAGATTCCGCAGCGCGGGTGATGCTCCTGTGCGACCTCCAGTGGACGAACGGCGACGCGGTCGGCGTCGCCAAGCCCCTCACGCGCCTACGATCGAAGAGGTGGAAGAGCTTCGACGTGAAAACGCTCGACTGCGCCAGGAAATCGCTCGCCTCACGGCACGCGTCCAGGAGCTCATCGGGGGACTTTAGGGCCAGTCGAGGAGCGTCGCAGGAATCATGAAAGCGGCCCCGCCAGATGGTCCCGACGAGGCCGCTAGCCACGGGCCCGACTTGCGGGGGGTTGCAAATTGGCCGTGGCTAGGAAGGGCTATCACGGAGCTCGGGCAGGGTTCCATGATGCCGTGGTATTACCCCGCTTGCGGCCAGCTGCCGCTCGTGGCAGGCTTGAGCCTCATTCTCCTTCATTGAGATCCCTATCTCCCCGCCCCAAAAGGGCGGGGCTTTTTCTTTCAGCGGAGCGCCGTGCGAGAACTGTCAAGAAATCAGAAAAGGCAAATAGGCGATTCCGAGAAAAAGAATAAGCGCCAGCATGCCGGTTGTCAGAACGATAGGAACTGCCGCGAAATAATATGTGTTTGCCGGCCATTTGGCCGCCAACACTACCAATCCGATGCAAACCACAACATTGGCCACGCCTGCTATTGACCGATCACTCCGCAGCGTCTGAGTTCCATGCCAGCCCGAGATACAGGCGAACATGATCCAGATCAGCCGTGGAATGATTGTCTTGAGCTTTTCCAGCATTAATGCTGCCCGACCGACCAAAACGTCAGGCAAATGATGGTGTCGGCGGGGCTTTGGTTCCCACTCGGCCGTTGCGGTAAGCGCGAGCCCAGCGCTGCCGGTAAAAGACCCGCCTCGAAAGAGCGCGGGTCTGTTCTTGCTAGAAACTATCGGCCTACAGCCGAGCGAATCCAGATCAGCCTGCCATTACACTCAGGCCCAGGCCCGTCGTCTTGGCCGATCCTGCGCCTCTCAAAGCTCATCGAGCGTCGCCTCCTGCAATAGTTTCCACTGGACCGTCTTTGGCGGAGTCTCCGGCACGATCTCCTTGTAGGCCATTGCCATGTAGCGGAAGGCATCCGCGGAGTGGCTCGTCCAATCATGCCGAGGCTTGTCGTTGAAGGTCTTTGCCTTCTCGTCAAAGTCGGCGCGGTACTGCCGCAAGGCCTCGATCCCGTCCGCACATTTCCTGCGATCGAAATAGCATCTCGGCAGCAGCCTGGCCGAGTTGATGCCGTCCATCAGCGTGTGATCGGGAACGACCCAGGGATCTCAGCCTAGGGAAAGCAGCGTCTCTAGCCGCGTGCGGCCGGTCCCAAGATCTTGCATCTTCGCGTCATGCGGCACCCAATCAACACCCGGCTTGTAGTTCCGCGATTGAATTTCACTCACGTAATGGGGAATGGCTTGCCCGGTGTTTTCATCCGGCGACCGCCTGTTTTAGGAGTTCCCGGCTTTCGTCCGGCCATTTCTGTCTCGCTCTACTTTGGAAATAACTTGGTGACTTTAATCCGATTATAGAGGCATTGTTGAATTGAGAACTAAAATAGAGCATTCCCGAAGTATTGTCAATATATCCACCTGTAAATACTGGGGTGAAGGAACAGTACAGGTTGAGGGAACATCGCGCTAGTGGTCCAAATCTGACGCTTGGAGTCTGACCTTCGATACCCGCGCTCAAACGTCCGGAATGGACCGAATGCGGACCGGCGGCTTTGGGCGATCGAAATGTCAAAGCGGACATTCACGCATACCCAGCGTCGTGGCCGCGATCGACCCAAAGCGGTCATCGGTTATAGCCGTCTGGCCGACCGGATTTGGCCGCCTCCATGGCGCGTCAGTGGCTCGGGCAACTCCGCGTTCGCTCGCGGCGGGCTCAAAGGCGTAGCCTTATAGCTTGTGCCGCGGATCGAAGCCGATCAAGCTGGATCGGCCGCCCGCGTAGCGACATTTGCGGGGTCAGCCCGCCCATGCTGATCGCGCAGAGGAGCTCCCCCTCCCTGTCGAGGATTGGCATGGCCAGGGCTGCAAGGCCGAGGGCGACGTCGTCGACGGCAAAGCAATAGCCCTGCTTCCTGATGCGCAAGAGGCGCTCGCGCAGCACGTCGGCATCGACTATGCTCTTGGGCGTCAGCGCCACTAGCGGCTGCGCCAGCACGCGCTCGATCTCATCTTCCGGTTGAAAAGCGAGCATCAATTTCGGCGCTCCGCCGCAATTGAGTGGCAGTGTCCCTCCGACCTGCCACCAGCGCACCTCCATGCCCTGCTGATCGTGGAAGCGCTCTAGGCAGATCGCCTGGCCGTTGCGGTAGACGGAGAGGAAGACTGTCATGTGGAGCTCGGCCGCGAGCGTCAGGAGGACCGGCCTCGAGGCGCTGCGCAGACCCGCATCCTCGGGCACAGTGGCCGCCAAAGCACGAATGGCGCTCCCGAGCGAGTAGCGCTGCGTCTGCGGCTCCTGGGTCACGAAGCGCGCCTCGATCAGCGTCAGCAGCAGACGCCGCGCCGTGCCCTTATCGAGGCTCGCGGCCCCTGCGACCTCGCCTAGCGTCAGCGCCGCTCCGCCCTCGAAGGTGCGCAAGATAGCGAGCGCTCGCGAAACTGCGCGAACGCCGGCTGACCTCTCCGTCTTGTCTCCCGTTCGCTGACGGTCCTTCGGCATGCCGTCCTCCGCCATGAAGCTCCTGCGTAGATCATTTCGCATGATGAAATGCATTTCGCAAGTTGACACGCGCAGAATGTTGTGTCTTATGGCCCCCAAGCATCAAGTGCCCGCGTTTGAGCCGGGCCTGAAAGCCTAATCGGGAAGAGGCGCGGCGCCTTCGAAATCTTCTGGCAGGCCCTGAGAGGACAGAATGCTGCAAGCGCGCATCGGCGCATTTACCGTGACCCGCATCGAAGAGATGCTGACACCCGGATTCGATCCCGCCTTCCTCTTCACCGAGTTCGATCCCTCGATTTACGAAGAAGAGCCACAGCTCGCCGGCGAGAGTTTCCGCGATGCCGCCTCGGGCAAGCTGATGTCGTCGATGCAGTCCTGGCTCGTCCGCGACGGCAAGAACGTAATCGTGATTGATACGGGCTGCGGCAACGGCAAGACGCGGGAATTCCCAGCCTTCAGGCGCTTCCACCAGCTCAATCTGCCGTATCTCGATCGCCTGGCCTTGGCGGGCGTCAGACCGGACGATGTGACCCACGTCATCAACACCCATCTCCATGTCGACCATGTCGGCTGGAATACGCGGCTCGCCGAGGGGCGCTGGGTGCCGACCTTCCCGAAGGCGCGTTACATCTTCGGGGTCGACGAGCTCGGCCATGTGCGGCGACCGACGCTCGCCGCGGAAGCGCCCGAGACTGTTCCGGTGATCGAGGACAGCGTGCTGCCTGTCGTCGAGGCGAAGCTTGTTGACACGGTCCGGTCAGGAGACCAGCTCACGCCCGGCATCTCCATCGAGGCCATTCCCGGCCACACGATGGGCCAGCTCGCGGTTCGCCTTTCCTCGGGAGGAGCGAGCGCGCTGTTCACGGGCGATGTCTTCCATCAGCCGATGCAGATAGTGCGCCCGCTTTGGAACAGCCGCTTCTGCGAGAACCAGGATGTCGCCCGCGCCACGCGCGCCCACCTGCTCGACGCCGAGGCCGATCGCGGCACGGTGATTTTCCCTTCGCATTTCGGCACCCCGCATGCCGGAAGCATCGTCAGGCACGGATCGGGCTACCGCTTCGTGCCGCTCACAACAGCTGCCTAAGGACCGTCATGCCCGTCGCCGCGCTGAAGGAAACCAATGAAAGTCTTGTGGCGCAGCTTCACCGCGCGCTCGGCACCGAGGGTTTGCTCAGCGATCCCAAGAGCCGCGCCTATTACGCCAACGACATCTTCTGGCAGCCCGGCGTCGAGCCGCTCGCGATCGCGCTCCCCGCGACACAAGGTGAGGCAGCGGCGGCGGTGCGCGCCGCGACGAGCCAAGGCGTGGCCGTCGTGCCGCGCGGCGGTGGCATGTCCTACACCAAGGGCTATTTGCCCGCGAAGGCGAATTCCATTGTCGTCGATACGCGCCGGATGAATGCCATCCTAGAGCTCGCGCCAGAGGACGGCTACGTCACGGTCGAGGCCGGCTGCACCTGGGCGAAGCTCAACGAGGCACTCGAAGCGACCGGCATGCGCCCCGGCTATTGGGGGCCGCTTTCCGGCGTCAACGCCACGGTCGGTGGTGCGCTGTCGCAGAACAGCGCCTTCTTCGGGTCGGCGCTCAACGGCACGGTCGCCGACAGCGTGCTCGGCGTCACTGTGCTCCTGGCCAATGGCGAGATCGTCACCACGGGCTCGGGCGGCCGCAAGGGTGCGAAGCCCTTCACGCGATTCGGCGGCCCGGATCTCACCGGGATGTTTCTCGGCGACAACGGCGCCTTCGGCGTCAAGCTCTCGGCGACCATCAGGCTGCTGCCGCGGCCGGCGCATCAGGGGCATCTTTCCTTCGGCTTCGAGACGATGGCGAAAATGGCGACGGCCCAAGTCGAGATGGCGCGCACCCGCTTGGTTGCCGAAGGCTTCGGCATCGACCGCACCAAGGCCGAGCACTCGGCGAGCGTCAATCGCATCAGCGATGGCCTGAAGATGCTCGGCAATGTGGTGAAGGCTCAAGGGCTGAAGGCGGCGGCGCACGTCGCGACCGGTGGCACCGCTTTCCTCAAAGCCCATAATTTCACGCTCCACATCGTGACCGAGGCCCATTCGCCGACGGCGCTGAACGAAGCGTTCGCAGCGCTGCGCGAGATCGGCAACCGGCGCGGCGTCGAGATCGAAAACTCGGTTCCCAAGGTGATGCGCTCGAAGCCCTTCGGCCCCGTGCGTGGCATGCTTGGTCTCAACGGCGAGCGCTGGGTGCCTATCCATGCGGTCTTCCCGCTCTCGAGCGCACAGAAGGTCGTCGCCGCCAACGACGCCTACTTCGGGAGCAAGCGTGGGTTCATGCGCGAGCACGGTATCGTCTATTCCGTGATGACCATGACAGTGGGCTCCGAATTCTTCATCGAGCCCGCTTTCTACTGGCAGGACGAGATCACGCCGCTTCACGCCAAGAGCGTCGGCGAGGATATCGTGAAACCATGGCTGGATCGGCCCGCCAATGTCGCGGCGCGAGAGGCCGTCGTCGAGCTGCGGCGCGGCACGCAAGATCTCTATGCCGGCCTCGGCGGCGCGAGCTGGCAGGTGGCGCGCGATTATCCCTTCGAGAGCGTGCTGCATCCACAGAGCTGGGCGCTGCTCCAAACCGTCAAATCCGCATTGGACCCGAAAGGCCTGATGAATCCAGGCTCGCTCGGGCTAGCGAGCTGAACCGACAGGAACCCGCCATGGGCCATACGATCACCGAGAAAATCCTCGCCCGCGTCTCGGGCCGCGAGCATGTGAAGGCGGGCGATGAGATCATGGCGAAGCCCGATTTCGTCATCGCCTACGACTTCCCCGGCTATACCGACGTCTACTTCAAGTCGATGAAGGAAGACTTCGGTATCGAGAAGGTGGCGGAGCCCGAGCGCTACGCGATCTTCATCGATCATATGGTGCCCGCGGCGACCCCCAAAGAAGAAGAACTGCATATCGGCACGCGCGAATGGTGCGCGGCCAACAACGTTCCCCTGTTCGAGCGGCGCGGCATCGGCCACCAGGTGGCGGCCGAGGTCGGCTACGCCGTGCCCGGCGCCTTCGTCGTGCATTTCGACGGGCATATCAGCCAGCTCGGCACTTTCGGCACGCTGGCGATGGGCATTCGCCGCAACCTGCTCGAGGCCTTCGTGCGCGAACGCATCTCGATGAAGGTCCCGGCGACCGTGCGCGTCAACCTCACTGGGGCGCTTCGCAAGGGGCGTGATGGCGCGCGATGTCTTCCACCACCTGGTGCGCGTCATGGGGCCCGCCTCCTGCCGCTTCCAGGTCCTGGAGATCGGTGGGCCGGCGCTCGCGCATCTATCGACCGAGGGACTTCAGACGATCACCGGGCTCGCCATGTTCACGGGCGCGCTCACGGCCATCGTCAATCCCGGAAACGAGGAACGGCTGCGCTATGCCCAATCGCGGGCTCGCAAGAAGCTCGAGCCGGTCTTCAGTGATCCTGACGCCGAATACGCGGCAGTGCATGAGATCGACCTCACCGAACTCGAGCCGATCATCGTCATCCCGCCGACACCCGCCAATACGCGCAACCTCGTCGACTATCTCGGCATCGAGATCCAGGCGGGCTATCTGGGCTCCTGCGCCTCGGGGCGCCTGGAGGACATGCGCATCGCGGCACAGATTCTGGGCGGCAAGCAGGTGAAGCCAGGCTTTGCGCTCAACGTCATCCCGACCAGCAACGAGCTGATGGCCGCAGCGGCGAAGGAGGGCATCATCACGACGCTCGTCCAGGCGGGTGCCTTCGTCTCCTCGCCGAGCTGCGACTATTGCTTCGGCCGTATCGCCACCATGACGGCAAAGCAGCGCGCCGTCTCGACGGGCACGCTCAACGTGCGCGGCCGCATGGGCAGCCCCGATTCCGAAATCTACCTGTGCAACGCGGCAACGGTCGCGGCGACTGCGATCGAGGGCAAGATCGCCGATCCGCGCAATTATCTATGAGGAGCGAGCGATGAGCGGCTCGAACAATCTTCCCAATCTGCGTGGGCGCGTCGCCTACGTTTTCGGGGAAGAGGATTTCGACGTCGACCAGATCGTCGGCGTCAAAAACATCAAGATCCAGGATATCGATGAACTGGCCGCCGCCGCCATGCAATCCTACGATCCGGAGTTCCGCTCCAAGGTGCGGCCGGGCGACCTCATCGTCGGCGCCGGCAATTTCGGCTACGGTCATCCGCACTATCCCCCCATGAAGGCCTTGCGCCATCTCGGCATCGCCGGCGTGATCGCCGAGAGCTTCTCGCCCGGCTATTGGCGTGGCGAGATCAGCATGGGCTTCCCGCAAGTGAGCTGCCCCGGCATCCTGAAATTCGTCGAGCGCTGGGACGACATCGAGGTCGACTGGGCGAATGGAGTGGTGCGCAACCACACCAAAGGCCGGGAACTCGCCTTCGAGCCTCTAGCACTTGCAGACCGCCACATGCTCGAGGCCGGTGGCCTCGTTCCCTATCTCAAGCAATCCCCGAGCGCCTGACGGAGGTTTTCATGCCCATGGACCGCGCGCAATTCGCCCAACGCCTGAAATCGAACAAGACCGTGTGGGTCGCTGGCGTCTATGACGCGCTCTCCGCGAAGCTCGTCGAGGCCGCGGGATTCGAGGCGGCAATGACCTCGGGCTTCGGCGTCTCCGCCTCCTTCCTCGGTCAGCCCGATGCCGAGCTCTACACGATGTCGGAGAACCTCGCTGTCGTGCGCAATGTGGCGAGCGCGGTGAAGATACCCGTCATCGCCGATATCGACACGGGCTATGGCAACGCCATCAACGTGATGCGCACGGTGCGCGAGTTCGAGCAGGCCGGCGTCGCTGCGGTGATTCTCGAGGATCAGCTCGCGCCGAAACGCTGCCCGATCTGCGTCGGTGCCGTCGAGGTGCTGCCGGTGGAAGAGGGCATCGCCAAGATCGAGGCCGCAGCCGCCGCGCGGCGCGACAAAAACCTCGTGATCATCGCACGCACCGACGTCGTGGACGAGAAGGAGGCCATCCGCCGCGCCAAGCTCTACGTCCAGGCAGGCGCCGACATCGTCCAGCCGATCAGCAAGTGCTTCAAGTCGATCGAAGGCCTCCGCGAGCTGCGCAAGCAATGCGGCGTGCCGCTCTCTCTGCAGCTACTCGGCTGGCTCGAGCGCGACCTTTCGCCGAAAGTGGTCGAGGAGATCGCCGGCATGGCCACCTTCGCCCTCGTGCCCCTGATGACGGCCGCACAGGCACTGCAGGAGAACCTCAAGGCGCTCGCCGCGAGCCATTCGTCGAAGAATCTGCCGCGGCCGGTGATGGCGCATGATCCTTTCATCGACTTCATCGGCTTCGCCGAGATCGACCGCCTGCAGCAGCAATTCCTTCGGCCGCAGGCTCAGGCCGCCGAATAGTCAACGCAATCGGGAGGGATTACCTCATGTTAGACAGACGTAGCTGGATCGTGGCCGGGGCCACGGCCGCCTTGCTCACGGCCTCCGGCCTCGCGCAGGCGCAAGACAAGCCGAATGTGAAGATCGCCGCGATCGTGCCGATCAGCGGCGCCGGTGCATTCGATGGCCAGCTCGGCCTCGAGGGCATGAAGGCGATGGCCGAGGCGATCAATGCCAAGGGCGGCATTCTCGGGGGCCGCAAGCTCGAGCTCGTGATCTACGACGACAAGGGCACGCCAGAGGAAGGCGTGAGCGCGGCCAAGCGCGCCATCGAGCAGGACCATGTCGACGCCATCGTCGGCGGCTGGTTCTCGGCGGTCGCCCTCTCCATGAAGGAGGCGACCCGCGACAAGGTGCTGACCGTGTTCACCTCGAGCCAGCACCCCGACGTGACCGCCAAGGGCCATAAGTGGTCCTTCAGGCTCAATGCCACATCCACGATGATGTCGGACAAGTATTCCGACTTCATCTGCAATCACATCAAGCCGAAATCCGTCGCCTTCATCACCATCAACGACGATTACGGTCGCCTCGAGGTCGACAATTACAAGAGGCTGCTCGGTGCGTGCGGGATCGAGATGAAGGGCAATGAGTTCTACAACCGTGACGATGCCGATTTCACGACGGCGCTGACGAAGCTCAAGAGCCTGAATTCCGACGCCATCTACGTCTCGGCGATCAACACCTCGCAGGGCGCAACCATCTACCGGCAGATCAAGCAAACCGGTTATAAGGGCACGATCATCGCCTCCGCCGGCAACATGAACCCGAAGCTCGTCGAGCTGTCGGGTCCCTCCCTCAACGGCGTTTATTGCGTGTCGCTCTATGCCCCCGACGCCGACAATGCGATCCTGAAGGGCTGGACGGCGCAATACGGCAAGATGTTCACCAACGAGCCCGCCTTCATCGGCACGCTGGGCGCCCAGGCGGTCGAGCTGATCGCCGACGCCATGAACAAGGCCGGCAGCTCGACCGACTACGACAAGATTGCCGCGACCCTGAAGGGGGAGAGCTGGCCGACCTTGCTCGGCGACGTGAAATTCGACGCCAATGGGCAGGCTCTCCAGAACATCTACCTGATCCAGGTCGCGAAGGGTAAGATCGTCGGCGCCGGCGGGACCTGACCAGCCGCCTAGTCGCTCAAGGCCGCGGCGCCTCTCGCCGCGGGGCCCTCATTGCTGCGGCCGGACAGCTCCCGAGATGGACACCACCCTCTTCATCCAGCAGATCATCAACGGCCTCGTCGCCGGCATGAGTTATGTGCTGATCGCGACGGGCCTGACCTTGGTCTTCGGTGTTTTGCGCATCATCAACTTCGCGCATGGCGAATTCTACATGCTGGGCGCGCTCCTCACCTTCTATGTCGGCAAGCTTGCGGGGCTTGATTACATCACATCGACGGTCGCAGCGACGTTGATCGTCGCGCTGCTCGGGGTCGTCGCCAACCGGCTGTATTTTTGGCCGCTGCGGCGCGAACATGAATTCACCGTCCTGCTCGCCAGCCTCGGGTTGTCGCTCTTCATCGTGAACGGTGCCGAGCTCCTCTTCGGTTCTGATCCGAAATATGTCGACAGCCCCTTCGCCGACGAGACGTTCGAGATGGGCCCGCTCGTGGTGACGCAGCAGCGTGTGCTTATCTTTGGGGTCGCCGCAATTGCGATTGGCGCGCTCTACGCCTTCATCCGCTATTCGAGCCTCGGCAAGATGATGCGCGCCACGGCCCAGAACCCCGAAGGCGCCGCGCTGACCGGCGTTAACATCAAGTTCGTCCACGCCTACACCTTCGCCATGGCCTGCGGCCTCGCGGCGCTCGCGGGAGCGCTCGTCGGCCCGACCGTGATGGTGTTCCCGACGGTCGGCAATTGGGCGGTGCTGAAGGGCTTCATCGTCGTCGTCATGGGCGGCCTCGGCTCGGTTTCGGGCGCGCTCGTCGGCGGCCTGATGCTCGGCGTGGTCGAGGCGCTCGCCGGCAATTACATCTCGCTCGGCTTCAAGGAAGCGATCGGCTATTGCATCATCATCCTGGTGCTGCTCTGGCGCCCGAATGGCCTATTCGGGGCTGAGAAGACCGCGCGATGACGCGCCGCAACTTGGGCGCGGCTGGCGGCGTCGCGGCGCTCATCGTCCTGCCGTTCCTCACCGGCAACACCTATCTGCACCACCTCCTGGTGCTGTGGATGCTCTATGCGCTCGTGGCGCTGAGCCTCAACATCATCACCGGCTATCTCGGCGAATTGAGCTTCGGCCACGCCGCCTTCTTCGGCATCGGCGCCTACACGACCGCGATCCTCGCGACACGCTTCGGCCTGCCAGGGATCACCGGCCTCGTCGTCGGCGGCCTGATCGCCGGCGTGTTCGGAGCCGTGATCGGCTATGTCGCCTTGCGCATAAGGGGGCCGCAATTCGCAATCCTCACCCTCGGCTTCGGCTCGATCATCTATACGGTCACGACCTATTGGGTGGACCTCACCCGCGGCCCGATGGGGATCTCGAACATCCCCTTCTTCTCCTTCGGTGGATGGCTGCCCGAGCTGGAGACGGCGCGCCAGAACTACTTCCTGGCGCTCGCCTTCGTGCTCGCCTGTGCCTATCTCTGCCACGCTCTTATGACGAGCCGCACCGGGCGGGCCTTCATTGCCGTGCGCGAGAACGATGCGCTCGCGGCCTCCCTCGGCATCGACGTCTTCCGGATGAAGCTCTTGGGTTTCGCCGCAGCGACCGTGATGGCGGGTGTCGGGGGCGCGCTCTATGCCCATTATATCCGCGTGATCACGCCCGAATTGATGGGCCTGCAATTCATGGCGGCGCTGATCATCATCGTGATTGTCGGCGGGCGCGGCACCATAGTCGGCCCGATCATCGGCGCCTTCATCTATGTGGGCCTGCTCGAATTCCTGCGCGCGGTCGGTCCGTTGCGCATGGTGATCTTCGCCGCGCTCCTGACCGCGTCGGTGATCTTCCTGCCTGGCGGTGTCGTCAGCCTCGCGACGCGGCTCTTCGGAGCGCGTAGCCCGAAAGACGGACGGGCGACCCCGTGAGCACCAGCGCACTGATCGCCGTCGAGGGCCTCACCCGCCGCTTCGGGGGGCTGGTCGCGGTCAAGAGCGTCGACCTTGAAGTCTCGCCAGGCGAGATCGTCGGTCTGATCGGACCGAACGGCGCCGGCAAGACTACGCTGTTCAATATGCTCGCCGGATCGCTCATTCCGTCCGAGGGCCGGATCATGTTCGAAAACGCCGATTGCACGCAGCACACGGCTGACCGCATGGCGAAGCTCGGCCTCACCCGCACCTTCCAGATCACCAGCCTGTTCCCGAGCCTCACCGCCGCCGAGAACGTCGTGACCGCGACCTTCCGCGCCGGGCGCACCGGTTGGCTTGGCTCGATCCTTCGGAGCTCCGAATGGCGCCGCGAGGAACGCGCAATCCGCGAGAAGTCGGACGATGTCCTCGCCTTCTGCGGGCTCGACGCGCGGCGCGACATGCCAGCCGACCGCCTCAGCTATGGCGAACAGCGGCGGCTCGAGATCGCCATCGCGCTCGCGGCCGAGCCAAAGCTGCTGCTGCTCGACGAACCGGCCGCCGGCATGAACCCGGAGGAGGGGCAGCGCCTCGTCGCCATAATCAAGGACATCCGCAAGCGCGGCGTGACGGTGCTGCTCGTCGAGCATCACATGCGCGTCGTTTTGAACCTCTGCGACCGGATCTATGTGCTCGATCACGGCGTGAAGATCGCCGAGGGCGATCCGCATGACGTCGTCCGGGATCCCGAAGTGATCCGCGTCTATCTCGGCCGCGAGGCCCCGCATGCTTGAGGTTTCGGATCTCAGCTTCCGCTATGGCCGGCACGAGGTGCTGCACGGCGTCTCGCTGAGGGTCCGCGAAGGCGAGATCGTCACCCTCGTGGGCTCGAACGGCGCCGGCAAGACGACCTTGCTCAAGACGATCTCGGGATTGCGGCGGCCGAATGCCGGCAAGATCACCTTCGCGGGCGAGCGGATCGATCGCATGGCGCCGCACAAGATCATCGAACTTGGCCTCGTTCAGGTGCCGGAGGGTCGGCTCCTCTTCCCGGCGATGACGGTGCTGGAGCATCTCGAATTGGGTGCGTTGCGGGCTTCCTCATCTGCGGCGCCCTATGCGACGCGTCTTGAGCGCGTCTTCGCGCTCTTTCCGATCCTCGCCGAGCGCCGCCAGCAAAAGGCCGGCACCTTGTCGGGAGGGCAGCAGCAAATGGTGGCGATCGGGCGCGGGCTGATGGCCCATCCGCGTTGCCTCATGCTGGACGAGCCCTCGCTCGGGCTCGCTCCGATCATGGTGGATACGCTCGCCGACATTGTGACCACCTTGCATAAGGAGGCGCTGACCATTCTTATCGTCGAGCAGCGCGTCGATCTCGTGTTGCGCCTCGCCCAACGCGGCTACGTCATGGAGACCGGCCGCATCGTCATCGAGGACACCGCCGAGAAGCTGCTCGGCGACCCGCGCGTGCGCGAGGCCTATCTCGGCGCATGACCCGGCATCGGAATTCGACGCGATGACCGACCGCTCCGCATCCGCTCGGCCGCACTACATCACCCTCGACGATTGTCAGATCCGTGTCTGGCGCCGAGGTGAGGGGCCGGACCTCGTCGTGCTGCCGGGCCTCGCGCTCGGAGCATCGGTCGTCGCGGCGCGCCTCGGCAACGCGCTTGCGGGCTGGACGGTCTCCGTGCTCGAGCTGCCCGGCCTCGGAGGTTCGATCTCGGCCGCCTCGGAAACGCTCGACGCGACTGCCGAACGCCTTGCGGCGGCCTGCCGCCAGCTGGGTCTCGAGATTTACGCCCTTGCGGCTTTCGACCTCGCCGCTCCTTTGGCCGACCGTCTAGCGCGCAAGCTCGCCCGCCGGCCAATCGCCGACGTCCGTATTGGCCTCGATCGCGCCTGCGCCTGGAGAACGCGGCGCTTCCTGCCGCCTGACCTCACTGCCCACCCCGACGGCACGCATTTGACAGCGTTGTGGGCCCATATCCGCGATTGCCACGTCCTCGATCCTGTCCATCCAGGGTTGCCGGCCTTCGAAGGCGAGGCGTTGCCTACGGCGCATGAGCTGCATGCGAGCTTCACCGCGGCCGCTCTCTTGCCGGCGAACTTTGCAAGGCTCTGGTCCCTATGCCTCGATGAGGTTAGTGAATCCGACGCGGCGGGCGTCCTGCAAATCGCCCGGCTGGACGGCTTGGCGGCTCATCTCGGCAGCTTTGCTGCGCAAGCGACGAAGGCCTCTTCCCTTCCCGCAACGCAAGCCCTGTCTGGCGGGCGCATCTGGAACGATTATGTTGAGCTGTCGGCCGGTCTACTGCATGTGCGGCGAGCCGGCACGCAAGGCCGGCCATTGCTGCTTTTCCCGAGCGGCGGCGGCTCGGCCGAGATCTTCGCGCCGGTGATCCAGCGGCTAGCCCGCACGCACCAGGTCGTCGCCGTGGACTATTTCGGCAATGGCGAGAGCGACAAGCCGGAGCGCGCGGTCAGCATCGAGACGTTGGCCGAGGACGCGAAGGAACTGGCGGACAGGCTGGGCTTCGACAGCGTCGATCTCTGGGGCTCCCATACCGGCGCACTGATCGCGATGGAGCTTGCGGTGCGCCATCCCTCGCGTGTAGGCCGCGTCGTCCTCGAAGGTCCAGTCTTCATCTCATCGGCCTTTCAGGCCGATCTGTTGGAGAAGTATTTTCCACCCATGGCCCTGGATCAGTGGGGGCTGCATCTGCAGCTCTTCTGGAACTGGCGTCGCGACCTCTTCATGTATTGGCCCTGGTATCGCGTGGACTATGCGGCGGCGCGACGCCTCGGCATCCCCGAACCCACCGACATCCACCGCTTCGTCATGGGTCTCCTCCAGAGCGGGCCGCATTACAGCCGCGCCTACCGCTCGGCTTATATCTACCGGACGAGCGACCGGATCGGGCTCCTGCGATGCCCGACGCTCGTGTGCGCCGGGCCGAACGACATGCTCGTCGACGGGCTGCCGCAGGCGAAACGACTCGCTCCCAAAACGGTCTCTGTCATGCTGACGCCGACGACCGCTTGGTGGCCGGCGCAAAGGCCCAACGAGATCGAGGCGACACTCGATATCTATGAGCGCTTCTTGGCTGGGGCCTCTCAAGACGAGTCTAAGGGTAGAGCCGGGCCACTTTAGGAAGAGTCCCTCAAGGCGGCTGCGACCTAAGAGCGTTTGTTGAGCCTCGCTCGAATATGCAGCACCTATCACCGGCACAGCCTTAGCGATTGGCAGCTTGTGGAAGCGCGAATTCGGTTCGCGAGCGGCGAGGGCGGGCGCAAAACAGCTGAACATGACTCGGGTCTTCTATGGCCGCTTCCACCCATTGCGGCCTTTCGAGCTTGGCCCCCACGGAACGACCGGAATCCACCCAAAGCTGCCTAAAGCGTTTCACCGACATGGTTTCCGCTTTCGAGAACGGGCGCGCTGGCCAGGACCAGCCGCAATGGGCGCCAAGCAGCCGTGACTTGAGTGGGCCGATACCGGACCGGCGGCTTTGGGCGGTCGACATGTCGCAGCGGACCTTCACGGCTGCACAGCGCCGCGGCAGATCTCGGACCCTAAAGCGGAAGTTCGACTTACCCGCGCGTAGGGCCAATTGCTTACTCACGCAATGCAGCAAAGAACATCGCTGTTCGATAATCTCGCTCGGGCCGGCGCCAAAGCTTGCGCCAGCAATCGCGGTTTGCATTAAGATCGGAGAGTAGTCGGTCCATGCTCTTCTATACGTTCATCGATCTCGGCCTTGAGCGCGGCAAAATCGATGGGCTTGGTCAGAAGCCCCTGCGCCCCGGCTTCCAGCGCGCGGCGCTTCGTATCAGCGTCGCCATAGGCGGAGATCATGATCACCGGTACTTTCGGGCGTATGGCCTTAATCTTCGGCAGGAGCTCGAGCCCAGTCATTCCGGGCATGTTGATATCCGACAGCACGAGAATGAGGTCGGTGTCGTCGGGCGCCTGCTTGACCCGATCGAGCGCCACCGAGGCCGAGAGGGCGAACTCCATCAGGAACCGACCCTGCCTGAGGTCGCGCCGGAACTGTTGCCGGAACAGCATCTCTACGTCGCTTTCATCATCGATGACGAGCACCCAGATGCTCATTGCGATTTGCCCCTCGTGGTGCGACTTATGCTGCGGGGCAACGTAACGGTGAACTCGGCAAATTCGCCGAGTCGGCTATCGACCGAGATCGCGCCTCCGTGCTCCTGCGAAACAATGTCGTAGCTGATCGACAGGCCAAGCCCGGTACCCTCGCCGGACGGCTTTGTCGTAAAGAACGGCTGGAACAGCTTGTCGCGATCCTCGGACGCGATGCCAATGCCGTTGTCGCGCACCGCGATCTCCACTGCGCCATCACATTCGCGCGTGGTCACCCACAAGGTCGGCTCGAACGTCGTGGCGCCGAGCTTCTCGCGCTGTTTGTGTGCTGCATAGAAGCCGTTCGCGAATAAATTCAGCAGAACGCGGGTGATGTTCTGCGGCACCAGCTCGATTGGTTTGGTCGCCGCCTTGTAATCGCGCTCGAGCCTAATGTTGAAATTTCGATCATGGGCACGCGCGCCGTGATAGGCGAGGTTCAGCGATTCCTCGACGAGCGCGTTGATATCCACCCGCTGCCGCTCTCCGCTGGTGTCGCGCGAATGCGCCAGCATGCTCTTGACGATGCCGTCTGCGCGCTGCCCGTGTTCGACAATCTTGGTCAGATTTCGGGTCAGCGTCCCAAGCGTCTCCTCCATCTCGCCGCGCCGATTATCGTCGAGCGCATCGATCGTCGGCGACGCCGCTGTCTTTAGCTCGTCCAGCAACTCGATCGAGAGCCCCGCAAAGTTGTTGACGAAATTGAGCGGGTTCTTGATTTCGTGGGCAATGCCTGCGGTCATTTGGCCGAGCGCCGCCATCTTCTGAGCGTGCAGCAGGCTCGCTTGCGTTGCTTGCAGTTCGCGTAACGCCTTCTCGGCGGCGTCGCGCGCCGTGCGGATCGCCTGCTCGGCCCGCTTGCGCTCGGTGATGTCGCTGTAGATCAATACGAAACCGCCGCCCGGCACTGCGTTCCTGCGCGCTTCGATCACGCGACCGTCGGGTCGGGTGCGCTCGACGCGCAATTCACGATCGGTGTCCTGAAGGCGCCGGCTTAGCTCCTTTTCGGTATCGTTGGTGCCGAACTCGCCACGTTCGGCGAGAATGCGGACAAAGTCGGAATAGGTCGGGCGTCGTGCGAGTAGCGTGTCGGACAAGTCGAGGATCGTTTGGAAATTGCGGTTCCACGCGGCGAGGCGCGTCTTGGCGTCGAACATCGCAACACCGTCACCCATATTGTCGAAGGTGACGCGCAATTCGGCCTGGCGCTCTCGCAGCTCGCCGAGCAGCCTTGCGTTCTCGATCGCGATCACCGCCTGCGCGGCGAAGCTCTCCAGGAGCGCGACCTCTTTGTCGGAGAATGGCCGCACCTCCGGGCGAGCCGCCGTAATTTGCCCAAGGAGAGCATCGTCCTTGCGGAGGGCTGCGCATAGCAAGGTCCGCAATCCGCTGAGCTCGAAGACCTTGCGCGCCATCGGGTCATTGACTGCCGCCAGATCCGGGATCTGCGCGGCGCTGGCTCCCTCGAGCAAATGCTGTTGCGGCAGGTTGGACCCCGGACGATAACCCTCTCGCAACAAATCCGCCAAAGGTCCCGAGAAGCCATGCACCGCAACCGCACGGAACTTCTCACCGTCATAGATTTGCAGGCTGCCGAGAGACGCGCCACAAAGGCTATGCGCCTTCTGCAAGATTACGTCGAACACAGGCGCGAGATCGCCGGGAGAGCTGTTGATGACGCGCAACACCTCCGCGGTCGCGGTTTGCCGCTCGAGCGCCTCCCGTATTTCGCCGATGAGGCGCGCATTCTCGATCGCGATGACCGCCTGGTCGGCGAAGGTCGTGACCAGTGCGATCTGACTTTCCGTGAAAGGCTGGACCCGCTGGCGCGCCAAGTTGATGATGCCGATCGGTTCGCCCTCGCACATGAGAGGGACCCCCAGCAGGGTCCGTATCTTCGCGATCGTGATCGCCTCGGTGAGTTGGTAGCCGGTATCGGAAGCGAGATCAGCGATTTGCACTGCTCGACGATCTTGCATAATGCGGCCGGTGATTGTCCCGCGTCCGGGAGTCGTGGGGAACACACGAGTATTGAGGAACGTCTCCTGAAATCGAATCGCATCGCGTGTGGAATCGGGGGTGGCCCCGATGGCCGTGACAAACCGGAACTTTTCGCCGTCACGACGCGCGATGAAGGCCATTTCCGCCTCGCAGAGCCGCGCGGCGCTCTCGGCAAGCTTCTCGAGCACCAGCTGAAGATCAAAAGTCGAGCGGGTTATCAGCTTGAGCACGTCGGCAGTCGCCGCCTGCTGCGCACGTGCTTCGCTCAGCTCCCTGGTCAGGAGCTCGATCTTGACATCGAGTTCCGAGTTTGGCTCCCGCACGCCCAGCTCTCGGTTGTCCGTGGCGGCTCCCCGCAGCCGCTCACCGACAAACATAGGCTCATTGAGACCTGGAAATCTAGAGCGCCGATAAAAACCCCCCTTCGCTGAGCCGCGCCCATCCGGCAACAGGCATCTCCTGTCCGATTCGGGTCAACATCGGCAAGCGGGAAGCGCCCGCATGTCGGCTTTCCTACCCACCACGGTCATCTTACGAGCCGAAGGCTAAGTCTGCTTTCGGGCTGGCGAAAGTAGCACGCCGATGACCGGGATGGGAAAGGAGCGGACTCATGCACCGCAGCAAACAGCATTTCTATCCGATCACCTCGTCAGCACGCACAAGGACTGACCAGGGAATAGGCAATCCGATTGCCTCGGCGGCTTTGTTGTTGATTATTAGCTCAAGCTTGGCGGGGAACTCTACTGGGAGATCTCCTGGCTTAGCTCCTTTGAGAATCTTGTTCACATAAGTGGCCGCGCGATGAAAGTTCTCCGACAGGTTGACCCCATAGCTGGCCAGCCCGCCCGCATCGACATGATCGCGGAAGCCATAGATCGCCGGTAATCGCGTGGTCGCCGCGAGCGCAGCAATCCTGCTTCGCTCGCTGAAAAGCATACCGTCAACCAGAACAATAACAGCTTGGACGTGTTCATTCGCCATCGCCTGAAATGCCGCACCGAGATCGTCGGGCGAACGAACCTCGGCAGGAACAGCTTTGATGGCCAGCCTCTGACACGTGCTCTCCAATTCTTGGCGGTCGATAATGACACCGCTGGCGATGTTGACCAAATAGCCGATTTTGACCGCGTCGGGGATCATTTGGAGCGCCAACTCCACTTGCTTGCCCGTCAGGCCTTCGGTGCGGAACGATAAGCCAGTCACGTTCCCTCCGGGGCGCGAATCGCTAGCAATTAAACCGAGGTTGACGGCGTCAGCGAGTAACGGGCAAACAATCGGAATCGACTTGGTCAGCGCTCTTGTCGCCACTGCGGCCGGAGTTACAGCGGCTACAATCAATTCAGGCCTAAGCCCCACCAATTCGGCTGCAAGCACAGAGAAGCGGTCCAAATGCCCCTCCGCAAAACGGTAGACAATATCAATGTTTAGGCCTTCGACGTAGCCGAATTCCTTTAAACCCTGCACGAGGGCATTGAGTGGCGAATTGCCTTCCTTCGTGATCGCGCTGAGGACTGCGAGGAGCGGGCGGTTGGGCGACACCTCTGCGCAGGCTGGCCCCCCGATCGACCACGTTGCGGCGCCGCCGAGAAGCGTGATGAATTCGCGCCGCCTCACTGGCTCTCCTTTGCATTGAGGATCATCTACCATATCGCTCGGTTGTGCATTTCCCGACCGCTGCTTCTGACCCGCTCAGACATCCGGCGGCCGGCCTTGCTGTGCTGCACATGTGATATCGTTGCGAAATGACCGGTTCAAGGCAGCAACAGCGTATGCCTTGTCACGAGCGTTGGGAACGCGGCTTGCTATCGGAAGCGGCACGCTTCTCGGACATTCTCGATCAGGAACAAGCACGCCGCGTTGGCGAGTATGGTCGAGGTCGTCGCGCGCCTTCGCGCTGCTATGGCGGGCGAACGCGGTCCCTCAAGCTCACAGAAATTTGGCACTGCGGCAATCCTGATTTTGTCGATGCGCGCTGGCGGAGGTCAGCGCGTAGGGTTTCCCGATGATGAGGCTGTTGCGGAACCGCGCCTTGGCCGGCGGATGGCTCGCACCTTGCCGCTGCGACCTCCGCCGCAGAAGAACCGATCGCCACCGTCGGACTCGAGCCCGGACACGCTTATTCCAGGCGGCATCTCGAGCCGCTCGAGCACCTCGCCGGTTCGTGGGTCGATGCGCCGCAAATCGCTCGCGTCACCTTCCCAGGTGCCATGCCAGAGCTCGCCGTCGACCCAGGTGACTCCGGTGACGAAACGGTCGGACGCGATCGTGCGAAGAATCCTCCCTGTTTGGGGATCGATTTGGTGAATCTTCCGATCCCGATACTGCCCAACCCAGAGTGACCCTTCGGCCCAAGCGAGACCCGAGTCGCCGCCGCGGCCGGGCGCCGGGATCGTTGCGAGCACACGACCGGTCTTCGGATCGACCTTCTGGATGCGATCGTCGGCAAGCTGAAACAGATGCTCACCGTCGAAAGCCGTTCCCGCGTGCGCTGCGACATCGAGGGAGCGTCGCGTCGTCCCGTTCGCCGGATCGAAGGCGGTCAGCTTGTCGCCGCCTGCCAACCAGACGTGCTGGCCGTCGAAGGTGACCCCACCCACGTGGTCGACACCCCGAAAGGGTCCATACTCACGGAGAATTTCGGCCGCTGATGTCATCATGCATTGATCCTCGCTCATGATCCCGACAAAGCTTGCTCCGGACTTGATCCGGGATGGTACCGGTTTTCGGAACAGATCATGCTCCAAATAGCCGGAACGGGATGATGAAGTCATCCCGTTCTAGTCGCCCGGCAGCGGACCGGGGAGTAACAAGATTGTCGGGAATCCCGGTACGGGCGGGGTCATCCAACGCCGCGCGCGGCCGCGGCCGAACCACTGCACCTTGCCAGCGGCCTTAAGCTCTTCGAGGGCGCGCTGCACGGTCCGTGGGCTCGTCGAGAGCGCAAGAGCGAGGCCCGAGCTCGACCACGCCTCGCCGTCGGCGAGGAAAGCGAGCACAGCGCCGTGCTGCTCTTCGACCGGCGGCGCCAGCACGACCACCTCGCGGGCGCGGCGCGGCATCAGCGAGAAGCCTTCCTTCGTCGCGCTCACTTCGGCCAGTCTGCGAAACTGGGCGCGTAGCCGCCCGATTTCGACGCGCAACCGAGCCCGATGAGATTCATCGGCGTGCTTCGCTCGGAAGGCGCGGACGAGGAGCGTGCTCCTCGGCACGTCTGCGGGCCAGGCTTCGCCCAGCGCGCGCGCAAGCGCGAATAATACCGGCCGCGTCGCGAGCGAAATCACGATATCCGCGTCCCGCACGACATTGCGGCAGGCGTCCACGACGAGGGCTCCCGACGCGAGGAGCTCTTCAACGTTCTCAAGCAAGAGTGGGCGTTCCTCGCCGCGCGCGATCAGGCGCGCGGCTGGCGTGTTCATCAGGCTGGAGGCGCTTTCCACCTCCGCCATCAGCGCAGGGATACCTGCCTGCTGCGCGGCGTGCTCCGCCTGCGTGAGGGCGGCGCGCGCTGCTTTCGCCCGCAGGCGCCGAATCGCCAGTCCCGCAACTACCAGCGCGTGGACGGCCCGCGACGCGGGCGGGAGCGGCACGGGGTTGACGTCAGCAAGCGCGCGCTCGGCCTCATTAAGGCGCCCAATCAGAACGAGGCGGCGGACTTCGAGGTGGCGCGCATGCGCGGCGTTCATCCAATCGCTGTGTGCTTCAAGCGTCGTCCGCGCGGCATCGAGCGACTTGGCCGGAAAGTCGAGATCGCGCGAGACGAGCGCGATTTCGGCCTCGGCGACGACGCACCTCGCACGGGCCACAGCCTCTCTCGGACCGAATGCCCGCGCCGCGCTTCGCAGCAGCGCTTTTGCTCTTTCGAGGTCGCCGAGCTGCGCCATCGCGATGCCGCGCAGCGCGAGCGCAGGCGCGTCCTCGCGCAGGGCAACGCGGTTCAGGGCGCCGACCGGATCACCGCGCGCGAGCGCAAGCGCCGCGGCCGCGATCAGCGAATCCATCGGAATCCCGACACACTTGTAACTCCCACCGTTCGACCCCGGTCACTATTTAGGTCACGACATCTGACGAAAGGAAATGAGAGGCCATGACGATGCGCGCGATCGGGCCACATGAAGCGGAACCTGCTGCCGGCGACGCAGCCGAGTGGGTATGCCTCGCAGCCGCGCCGACCTTCACAATCATGGCCCTCGTTGCAGGCATGCAGGGCGCTGGCCCACACGATGTGGTCTGCGCCGCCGCGGCGGATGCATCACCGCTCAATGGAATGCTTGGGATGTACCTGCTGATGAGTGTCTTCCATTCGGTGCCTTGGCTCAAGCTGATCTCCGGGCGGCGGGTTTGAGCGAAGGGGCAAACAGCTGATCTCCGAACATTAGGAGAAGATCATGCCCGACAACAAAGCAGCCAGCCCGGCTAATCGGAGACCTTCATGACCAGCACCAAGGCGCTTGAGAACGACCGGAAAATCGAACAGCCCGCCATGCACACGCCATCGGTCGTGTCGCCAGAGGCCTGGGAGGCGACGCGCCAGCAGATGCTGGTGAAGGAAAAGTCCCTGACCCGCGCGCGCGATGCGCTCGCCGCCGAACGCCGGCGGATGCCGTGGATGGCCGTCGAGAAAACGTATGAATTCGAGGGGCCGAACGGCAAAATGACCCTGCTCGAACTTTTCGAGGGCCGCCGCCAGCTGATCGTCTACCGCGCCTTCTTCGAACCCGGGGTGTTTGGCTGGCCCGAGCATGCCTGCCGGGGCTGCTCGCTGGGCGCCGACCAGGTGGCGCACCTCGCCCACCTGAACGCCCGCCACACCACGCTTGCCTACGCCTCGCGGGCGCCGCAGGCGGACATCGCGCGCCTGAAGGCCCGGATGGGCTGGAGGATGCCCTGGTACACTATCACCGACAGCTTCGACGCCGATTTCGGCGTCGACGAATGGCACGGCCACAACGTCTTCTTCCGTGACGGCGAGCGGGTGTTCCGAACCTACTTCATCAACAACCGGGGCGACGAGGCGATGGGGACCACCTGGAGCTACCTCGACATTACGCCCCTGGGCCGACAGGAGGTCTGGGAGGACTCGCCCGCTGGCTATCCCCAGACGCCGCCGTACAAGTGGTGGAACTGGCACGATAACTATGCCGCCGAAGCGACGCCCCACCCGAAGTGGGTCGAGGTGTCGGACGCCGGCGAGACCGTGTTTCGGAACCAGGACGCAGGCGCTAAGGCATGATCGGCATCTGGATTCATGCCGTCAACGCGGTGGCGGCGACATACGAGCCGCCGCTCCGGCGGAAGCGGTAGGGGAGTATAGCCCGCGTGTCGGCGGCGACGTGCCGAGGATCGCCGCGTCGAGATCGGACGAAGCGAAGGTCCGCTCTCCACCCGCCGGAGTCATCTTAAGAGCCGAAGACTAAGTCTGCTTTCGGGCTGGCGAAAGTACCACGCCGATGACCGGGATGGGCGCACAGCGGAAGGTCCCTCCGCTCCCATCAAGATGTCGCCTTTGGGGCGAAGCCGGTCTTGGGAGTTTATCCGAGCGACGTCCGCTGTGGCGGTCAATGATCTGAATGGACGATTGCCTTCGTTTGGCGAGTCGCCGCACGAAACGTGCTGTCTCGGGTCGTCGAGGGCGCCGGGACCATTGTGCGATTTGGTAGATCGAGATCTTCCCGAGGTATTACGTCCCAAAAGGGGCTGTTCTTCAAATGTGGCCGAGCCAAGCTTGGGATGAAAGCTCAGTCGCAACGGACCGAGGCAGATGAGACCCTATCCCACTCGCCGCCGTCTCAATCGGGAGCGAAATGGCCAGAGGCGACACGCGCTACGCCCCGCATTAGGGAGCGGAACGCTTCGTCGTAGTTTACGCCACTGATTCCCCAGGCATAGTCGGCGCCGCGCCAGCGCATCTGCCACGCTCCCACCCAGCCCGGCTTCGTCTCGTCGAAATAGAGCGTGCCGGCGACGAGGGCGCGCCCCTCCTGCGGCTCCGCCCGCGGGTTCGGCGCTCCACTTGGCGCGACGCCCCAGGAGGTGAGCTCGGCCTCGCTCGGCACGCGAAGAGGGAGGCCGTACTGCCTCGCAGCAGCGGCAAGAGAGCCGCGTTGCTCCGCGCCAGCCTTCACTTCCGCGCTCAACAGATAGGTGCCGGAAAATCCCTTGACTGCGAGCACCGGCACCACTTGCGGGCGGCGGCCCCGCCAGGGTGGTGCTCCCAGCTCGTTGAGCACAGCGTCGATCTTTGCGTGGTCAAAGCGCACCACCAGGTCGTAGGGGCGCTCGTCCCCCGTGCCCTGGTCGTCGTGCACCGGGCCCATGCGCACCAGGAAGTCCGAATAGTCATAGGAAGCGACCAGCGCATCCGCATGGGCCGCGAGATCCGCGACCCGGGGATCGTGCTCTAGCCGTGGCTCGCCCGACACCCGGACCAAGACCTCAGGGAGGCAATGGGCGAAGCCCACGCGCCGCGTGCGTTCCAAGTCGTAGCCCGCGACAATATTGAACGTCTGATAGGGATCGTTGCTGTCGAGCAACTCCTCGATCGGCTTGGTGGGGTGCGCGCTGAATGCTGCCGCGGGACCGCCGCGGGCGAGCGCGAGAACGGCGAGCAGAGATACTGCCAGAGGCCGCCTCAAGGGACACCGCCATAACCGTAAATCGGACGATGGACGGTTACGGCATCCGCCCGGGACTCACAACCTATTTCCGCCAGCCAGGATGGCGCCGTCCATTATCCCGACCCTGCGCCCCTGTGGAGCCCCCGCACCCCTCACGCCACCAATGCCGCAAGGCTAAACTCATCAGTGACGGATGAAATCTCGTCAGCTTGCTGGACCGCAGCGCCTCATCTTACTCCGCATGTGGCAGCAATGTGCAGCCATCGCGGGCGACGACGCGGCCGCGCTTGACGACAAGGCGACGCGGCAAGTGTGTGCAGACCGCCTCAGCGGCATTTTCTGCCTCGACAAGCAACAGATCGGCAATCGATCCAGTTTGTAGCCCATAGCTGTCGAGCCCAAGCTCCTCTGCGCCGCCGAACGTGGCCATGCGCAGAGTAAGCTCCAGGCCGGAGTCGTCGCGAAAACCGCTATTGTAGGCGATGAGGTATGCCCGCTCGAGCATGTCCCCTGTATTGAGCGGTCCCCACGCATCTCGCACGCCATCCGAGCCAGTGAAAAGCCGCACGCCCCGTTGGGCCAGCATCCGAACTGATGGAAACGGCGTGTGGCCGCTAGGCGCGTGCGTCATTACGCCGATGCCCAGCTGTTGCAGCTGGTCGAGCAGCCCCTCGAGCCGCGCCGGCTCCAGCATGCCGAGGCAGAATGCATGGCTGATGGCGATCCGGCCGCGGAGGCCGAGCGCCCGCGTGCGGTCGCAGATCATCTCGATCGTCTGCGCGCCTTGCTCGCCACGCTCATGAAGATGGATGTCGATCCGGCAGCCGCGCCGGGTCGCGATTGCAAACAGGGCATCCAGCTGGCCCGCTGCGTTTCCGTCAATTCCTGCTGGATCGAGTCCCCCACGAGTTCGGCGCCGTCGCGCACGGCGTGGTCGAGCAGCTCGATCGTTCCTGGCTGACGCAGGACCCCGGCCTGTGGGAACGCAACGATCTGCATGTCGATCCAGTCGCGGTGCGCGTCGCGGGTCTCCATCACACCGTGCACATGGGTGAGCCTTGTTTCCGGCCCAACATCGACATGCGTCCGCACATGCGTGGTGCCGCGAGCGATCATATGACGCAGCAGCTGCGCACTTTGCCGCGCTGGCGACAACCCGAGCGCGCGCAGCACCCGTCGTTCGTTGTCGATGCGCTCGAGCACCGTCGGGCCGGCCCGGTGCGAATGCCAAGGCGTGCCCCAGAGCGTCTTGTCAAGATGCGCATGCCCGTCAACCAATCCGGGAAGCGCGATCGTTCCGGTCGCATCGACAATTTCCTCGGCGCCGACGGTACTGGCCGCCGCACCGATGGCTGCGATGCGGCCGTCCCGGATGGCGATATCGGCGATGCCGCCGCTCCAGATACGCGTTCCACGCAGCAGCAGATCGTTCATCTGGCAATACCTCGTTGCTCGGCAGGCAGCATCGAACGCGGTCAGCCACCCTTGAACGGGACTTCGTCGCGATGCACGAGAAATATCGCACGCCGGCGGGGCTGGCGATGCCACGGGAGTATCTCGTCACGATCGGTGTTCAGAGGTAGGACACCCGGCCGCAAATGAAACCAGAGCGTATGACATCGTACCCGCCGCTCCGGCGGAAGCCGTAGTTAAGAACGCCCGCGCGTCGGCGGGCGACTTGCCGGGGATCGCCGCGTCGAGATCGGGCGAAGCGAAGGTCCGCTTTCCACCCACCCCGGCCATCTTACGAGCCGAGGGCTAAGTCCGCTTCCGGGCTGGCGAACGTAGCACGCCGATGACCGGGATGGGCGCGAAGCAGCCGTGACTTGGATGGGCCGAGAGCTGCATGTCTGCTCTGGGGCGCGCATTGCGAAAAGCAGACGCTGACCATGCGTGGTTACTTCGGCAGCCTTGACCCTAACCCGGACCTTGCTAGCCCGTGAAGCAGTTTTTGTAACGGCGGGTCCGTAACGTAGGACCAAGGTCCAATTGTCGAGCGCTTGGCTCCCACTCAACGTATTTCGTCGCTCATCGCCGAATGGAGCAAGGCGCGCGAAGCTGCGGGCCCAGTGCTCGTTCTCGATATCGGCGATTTCAGCATCGGCACGGTGCTAGAGCCAATTCCGCCATGGAGATCAAGGAATGGCAGGCGATCATGGATTATCTGAGGAACTTACCCAAGAAGACCAGAAAGGGAATTTCTCTGCTGGCGAGGGACGAGCAGGTGATAGAGAATCGAGCGATTATTGCGTGCGTAAGGGGGAAATGCCGATCAGCCGATGACCCTTTCGATATTCTAAATTCATATGAAGCTGCACCGTCGGAAAACTTGCGGCCTCGTGCTCGGGCGATGCGGTGGGCGCCGTCGCACCGGTTCTCAAGCTGAGGAAGACTCGAGCTGAGGAGGAGCCAAAACATGCCTAACAAAGGGGACGATTTGAGCCGCCGAGCGATGCTGTCGCGCATGGCGACGGCACCGGTTCTGGGCGGCGCGCTTCTGCCGACCGTGGCTCAAGCGCAGATGACATCGCCGACTGGCGGGTTCTCCTTCGCGGCCTGCGGCGATTCGCGACCGATGATGTATTTGCCCTATAAGGACGGCAATCCGGATCTCGTCCGGCTCTTCACTGAGATGTTCGGCCTGGTCCTGCCGGAGAAGGTCGCCGAAGAGGTCGTCAAGCGCGACGTCAAGATGATTTTCGACCCGGACACCAAGGACCTTGTTCAGGTCGTCATGCCGTTCATGACGAAGACCGAGGTGATGACGTTGACTGTGGATCAGGGCTGGGTCACCCAGGCCGTCGTCGAGGACGTGAAACTGCTTCCCGGCGTCCACCGGGAAATGTTCCAGCTCCAGGGCGGCGATTGGGTGGCGCGCGAAATCGTGCAGCACGTGCAGGCCGGTCGGGCCCGATTAGTGATCAACAGCGGCGATGTTGTCTGGTGGGGCAATCAAGGCCATCTCATCAACGACAGCCCATACTGGAAGCGCGTCAACGACACGATGCTGAAGCTGCTGCCGCCGCCGGACGACGAAATGCGCGCAGCTGGTCTCAACGGGCGATGGTTCCTGTCGGTCGGCAATCACGAGGTTTGGGGCGATCCGAAGATCGAGGGCACGCTTGCCGCAGTGCCCTATCTGAAGAACTTGGGGGTGACGCCCGAGCGGCTGATCTACAAGTTCGACTTCAGGGACGTGCGATTCGTGTTTCTTTGGACCGGCAAATACGACTACCGCTCGCCTTCGCAGTGGGACGGCGATCGACCTGTCTATGCGGAGCAGATGAAGCAACTCAAGCAGTGGCTGGACGAGGCCAGGGACAAGGGAATGAGGAAGACGTTCATCGTCTTCCATTACCCGGTGTTCTGCCGCGCCGGCCTCGGCCCCATCCCCGAGCCCGACAATCCTCATAAGGTGATCGCGGCCTACGCCAAGGATATGGAAGTGATCGTGTTCAACGGGCACGTGCACACGACCGAGCTCTACGACGTCGATGGCGTAAAGTACCTGCTACTGGGCGGCGGCGGCGCGGAACAAGATCCGATCCTTCCCGGCCGTACCACCCTCAAGGTGGCTGCCGACTATCCGCCGGAGCTCTACTGGAAGGGCCAGCCGCCGCGCGAGGAATACAACTACGTTCTGGTGGACGTCGAACCCGGAGAGAAAGCCAAATTCACCCTGACGCGGTATCGGCCGGGCTCGGCTGAGCCGTTCGCCAGCGAGGTGCTGTTCGCGTAGGCGTGGAGGACAACAAGCCACTGTGACGACGGCGCTCTTAATCGTGCATGGCCTAGTCGCGGTCGCGCTGCTCGGCGCGATCAGCCATCAGACGTTGGCGGCATGGACGCCGTCTGGCGCCCGGGGTTCATTCTTTGCTCGCTTCCGGGCCGTGCCACCGGCCAATTTCGCCAATGCCATCGTTGTTCTTTATGTGGCCACCACGCTTCTTGGCGCAATAGTCTACCTATACTTCAAGGTGGATATCCAGCCACACCTCGAACGCGATCATCAATGGCACGCGCTAGGTCTTTTCGATCTCAAAGAGGACTTTGTCGCCATCGGCTTGGGCGCGCTGCCAGCATACTGGGTCTGTTGGCGTCGGCCAATCGTTAACGAGGTCGGCCAAACGCGCGCCATCCTGACCGCTGTCCTCGCCTTCATCGTCTGGTGGAGTTTTCTCGTTGGTCACGTTCTGAACAACATCTCGGGTTTGGGGTCGTGAGGTTCGCTCCCGCGTTCCGCCGGTTCGCGCTGACGTACGGGACGGCATTTGCGCTGGTCTATGTTATCGCCCGAGCATGGGGTCTTGCGCTTTTCACCGTTTATCCGTCACTGGGCATTGTGCTTTTGGGCATGCACCATTCCCGAGATGTCGTCGATCCCGCGATGGACTTCCTGGCGTCCGAAATATGGTGGTATGGCTGGACCGCCACGGCGACACTCGGCGGCCTCGTGATCGGCCTAATCGCCGCACTCCTGCCGGATCGCTCGTGCCCCTACTGGTCACGATGCGCGTGGTTGGTTCCCGTGGGCGCGATGATCGCTTGCGTCTACCTGACCCTCCCATGGTTCCGACAGTAGCTGACCAGGAGGAAATATCCATATGAGACGTCTCCTGAACAGCAGAGGCAACCTGAGGAAACGGAGCATCCGGCTAGAATCCACTCGCCTCTACTCCGGATGAATGACAAGACCCTGGGGCTCGTTGTCAGGCCCCCGCCTTCAGCAGAGACCCGAAACGGACATTCGCGACGCGGCTAGTCCCTTCTCGGGTCACCTCCTAAAGGTTCGAAAGTTTTCCAAGCGATGCTTTCGTACCCTGGCGGTCTTCGGCGTTCAGGGATCTGAATCGGCGCCGCCACCGTGTCGAGTGATCCCTCCCGCAGCGTTGTCGATTGCGTCGGGGTTCGAAATGGTCGGGAGTTGGAGTTCTGGCGGAGCACTGTGGTAAGAAAGTTCCTGACGTGAATGTCGTGCGAACTTTGGCATCAACGAAAAGCGGTTCGGTGCGGAGCGCTGATGATGCAGGTTGGACGCGCTGGTCCTGTTGTGGTCGCTAAACTCGGCTGAGGCGCAACGTTGGAACGGAAACTTGCCGTTATCCTTGCTCTCGATGTCGTTGGCTACTCGGCGCTCATGGAACGCGATGAGAGAAGCACCCATGAGCGGTTAAGGGCCGAGCACACGGCAGTGCTCGAGCCCCAGATCGCGCGCCACCACGGACGAGTCTTTAAGACGATGGGCGATGGACTGCTTGCTGAATTTGGTTCGGTTGTTGATTCAGTCGAGTGTGCGGTGGCGCTGCAACGGAATCTCGCCGAGCGAAATGCAAATGTGCCGGAAGACGAGCGCATCCAGGTAAGGATCGGAATTAATCTTGGCGAGGTAATTGTTGAGGGCGAAGACCGCTTTGGCGAGGGCGTCAACATTGCTGCGCGTCTGGAACAGCTTTCCGAGCCGGGCGGGATATGTGTCTCAAGCAAGGTAGCAAAGGAGGTTGAGAAGAAGCTAGACTTTGGGTTCGAGAGCCTGGGCGATCGGCAAGTAAAAAATCTTTCCGAACCGATATCGGTCTACCGGGTCAGACTTGATGGTGTGAGACAGTTCAAGCCGCCGCGCCGCAAATCCATTTTTCCGTGGCGGTGGTCGATCGCCGTCGTCGCGTTGATGACACTTGTCGGCGGTGCCCGGTTCTGGATGATGGATGAAAGTACGAGGGGGAGAGCACCCAATGGTAAGCCGAGCCTCGCGGTTCTGCCGTTCGCCAACATGGCCGGCACCGAGGAGGGTAGCAGGCTTGCGGACGGCATCACTGAGGATATCATCACCGATCTTTCGCGCTTCAAGGATCTCGATGTCATCGCCCGCAACTCAACAGAAATATACAAGGGCAAGGCCCAGGACATTCGCAAGGTGGGTTCCGAGCTTGGCGTCACGTATGTGCTCGAGGGTTCGATCCAGCTCCAGGCGGACCGTGTCCGGGTCACAGGCCAGCTCATAGATGCAGATACGGGCTCGCACGTTTGGGCTAACCGATGGGATGGCCCAGCGGCTGACCTCTTCAGCGTGCAGAGCGAAATCTCCGAAGCCGTCGCTGGCGCTCTTGGCGGTTCATTCAATGTCGGCGCGATTACTCAAAAGGAGGCTGAACGCAGAGGGCATAAGCCGCCCACCTCGCTCGATTCCTATGACCTCTACCTGATTGGGGTTGCCGGCAAGGCTCAGCGTACGAAGGAAAGCATCGCGAAAGGATTGGCTGCACTTGATCAGGCGATCGCTCTCGATCCGAGCTTTGCCCGCGCGTATATTGTCCGAGGTTGGTTACGTATGTTCACAGCTGATTCCGGGGTGCCCTGGAAGGAAGCTCGAAATGCAATGGGAGCTGACCTCAAAAAGGCATACGAGCTTGACCCAGGCGACGCCGATGCGGAAGCAGCGCTAGCTTACTACGACGCGACGGACAACAAGCTCGCCGAAGGCGAAAGCCTCATTAAAGAAGCGCTCGCGCTTAACCCCAACAGCGTCAACGTGCTTAATATGGCAGCCCTGGTGCTGCCTTACGTAGGGCACCCGGATGAGGCGGCAGCGATTGCTGACAGGGCGCTCCGTCTCGATCCTCGCATGGTCCCGGCAAACCTCGCGGGGATGCGCCACGCCTACTACTGGTCGCGACATTTCGACAAGGTCATCACAGTGGTGAATCGCATTCCGGAAGGGTCGCGGAGTAGCTTGGCCCTTCTTCAACTTGCGGCAAGCTATGCCTTCCTTGGTCACGCTGAAGAAGCGACTGCGGTGAAGGCAGCGTTACTGGCCAAACTGCCGAAGATAACGGCCCAGGGCTATTTCGCCGATGGCTGGTATTTCGCCCGCAAGGATGAGGAAGATCTGTTTTTCGATACATTCCGGGTCCTAAAGTTGCCGATGTGTGCGACATCTGAACAGCTCGCTTCGATCACCAGCCCCAAGCCACTTCCCGAATGCCCGGCGGCAGTGAATTGAGGATGGGAAGGTTTCCTCTTTTGAGATGGAAGCATCTCTTTCGGTCACGACCGCCAGGAGCGAAGGGCTACTCGGCCTCGCATTGCCACCGTTGCTGCCTATCCTCGCTGGCGAGGGTGATCGAATAATCGTCCTGTCGTCGCTCGGTCCGGGTTCGGCCCCCCTGAGATGTTTGCTGGTGGCCCATGATGGTCGGTAACCGTAGCCAAGTTGACGTCCGCTTTCGAGGAGAGACGAACTTCGATTGAGCGACCGACTTGGGCGCCAAGCAGCCGTGACCTGAGTGGGCCGGAAGCAGAATGGCAGCTTTCGGGGCATAGTAGGCAAAAGCGGACCTTCGACGGGCACGAGCCGAATCGGCATAGTTCGACCTAAAGCGGCCGGTCGACCAACAGTTCCATTCAAGCCTCCGTTCGCTGATTCCGCGGGCGGAGGTTTACGTCGGCTATTGCGATCGAGCCGCCTCCAGCTCGCGCACGATCGCCATGAAGGTGCTGACGGCGGGCGAGGGCGTGCGGCCGCGCTTCAATATGAAGCCGTAGTTCAAACGGAGCCAGGGCGCCTCGACCGGCAGCGTCGCGCATGCACCTTCCTTCAGCACCTGCTCGATTTGGCTCGGGAGCGACGCGCCGATCGCGGCGCATTCTAGAACGATGCGTTTCGCGGTTGAAAAGGTCTCCACGAGGATGCGGGGGTAGAAGCGGTTCTCGGCCTCGTTGAGAATGCCAAAGTTGCTTGGCGCCTTCGGCAGATCGGCTAAGAATGGCGCCGCCAGGATAGGCCCTGCGAACGGATAATCGAGCAGATCCGCAAGTGGGAGACGGTCCTTGCGGATAAGACGGATGGGCGGCGCACTTCATCTGGCCGGATGGCGGGCAAACACCGTTCGCCGGCGGCAAAGGGACCGCCCTCGAAGGCGGTTTCCGCGTGCCCTGCATGATCCGTTGGCCAGGCCACGTGCCCGCTAGGAAGGTCGAAAACAGTATTATCTCAGGACTAGATTGGTTCCCGACACTGGTAGCGGCTGCTGGCAATCCGAACATCACCGCCGAATTGCTGAACGGTAAGAAGCTCGGCGATCAGAACTTCAAGGTACACCTTGATGGCTACAATCAACTGGACCTCATCACTGGCAAGGGCCCTTCGGCTCGGCGCGAAATTTTCTATTTAACAGAGGGCACGTTGTCGGCGGTGCGCGTTGACGACTTTAAGTATCGGTTCACCGATCAGCCCGGTGGCTGGCTTGGCGCGACGGAGAAGGTGGACTGGCCAATACTGACCAATCTACGCCTCGATCCTTTTGAACGTCACTGGAATGTCCAATAGCAAAGACAACGGTTCGATAAACTATTACGAATGGTTTGCCTTCGAGTTCTGGCGCTTCGCATTCGTGCAGGACGTAGTTGGGAAACTTGCTCAAACGGCCATCGACTTTCCACCGATGCAACCGGGCGCGAGTTTTAATCTTGAAGCCATCAAGGCTCAAATTCAGAAGGCCATGGCCAGCAAATCTGGCGGCTAGCGAGATGGCGCCGTGACGTTGGGCCGGGGGGCGTGCTTCCGCTACGCTCCGGTCCTCTCGGCGATCTCTGCTAGCGGCCCAAGACGGCTGAGGTTGCCGCGCCGACATCGCGTCCGCTTTCGGGAACCGCCGCGCCGGTTGGGAACGACCCTAGCGGGCGCCAAGCAGCCGTGACTAGGGTGGGCCGAGAACGGACCGGCTGCTTTGCGGAGCACAGTGCGTCGTCTGCGCAGGGCCAGGAGCGGAAATCAAGATTGACATCTGCAATGTTTCAAGGGGAGGATCTTGCCTATGCACTGGCAAATGGAAATGACTGATGAAGACGGCTCTGTGCGATTGCCTTGGGATTGAAGCGCCGATCATACAGGCTCCAATGGGAGGTGCCGTCGGTCCCAGACTGGTCGCCGCCGTAAGCAATGCCGGCGGAACTCGGCATGCTGGTGCTCTGGCGTTCTGACACCGACACGATACGAAGGCAAATCCGCGAGACGCGCGCTCTGACGTCGCGTCCGTTCGGCGTGAACCTAAACCTTGAATATCCTCAGGAAGAGCGGCTCGCGGTGTGCCTTGATGAGGGTGTTCCGGTCATCTCGTTCTTCTGGCGTGATCCATCTTCCTTGGTCCAGCGCGCCAAGGCCCGCGGGGCAACCGTTCTCCACACAGTCGGCACCGCAACTGACGCCGAACGAGCTGTGGAGTGCGGCGTTGATGTCGTAGTCGCCCAGGGTTGGGAGGCCGGCGGCCATGTCCGAGGAACGGTGGCGACGATGCCGCTCGTACCCGCCGTCGTCGATGCCGTCTCGCCCACGCCAGTCGTTGCAGCTGGCGGCATAGCTGATGGGCGTGGGCTTGCTGCCGCTTTAGCTCTCGGGGCTGCCGGCGTTTGGATTGGAACTCGTTTTCTTTTGAGCGAGGAGGTCGCAATTCACGTCCAATATCAAAGGCGCCTTTTGCACGCGAACGAGAACGACACCGTGTTCCTGGAAAATCTGTTCGATGTCGGTTGGCGGGACGCTCCCCATCGCACCTTGAGAAACAAGACTGTTGAAGCGTGGGAAGCAGCGGGGCGTCCACCGACGGGAAAGCGCCCCGGAGAAGGCGAAGCTATCGGAGTGTCGCCGCTAAGCGGGCAGATCGTTCGCTACCAATCGGTACACACCGGCCGCGGATGCTGAAGGCGATATCGATGCGATGTCCCTGTGGGCCGGACAGAGCGTTGGCATTGTGTCCAAGGTGCAACCGGCCGGCGAGATCGTTCACGAAATCTGCGGCCAAGCTCAATCGATCATTCAGCGTTTGGCTCAATGACCGCTCCGCGTCATGAGCGGCCGAAGCTTTGACTGTCTTGAATGTCTGCTTCCCAGCCGAAGGTGCCTTCAACGTGCGCCCTCTGCTTTGGAGGGGCAGTGCCCGCTTGGCTAAACGGCCACAATGGGCGACACGTCCGGGTCGCCGGGTCCGACCCGCGGCGCGACGGCTGGGCCTGCGCCGACTGAACGTACCTGCGGCTGAGAAAGGGTGAAATGTGATCCTCTACCACAATAGCGCCGGCGAATACCTGCATGCGATCGCTGAGCATGGCGTGGCCCTTGGAGATGTGCCAACTAACATCATGGCAGGCTTGGGCGAGATTTTTGGTCTATGGCTTTCTAGTGCTGATCATCCTGGGCGGTAATTGCCTCGGTGGGTCGGCGATCGACAAATCGAGATTCGCTTCGCTGTTGAAGTCACGCCCGAAGATTGGCGCTGACGCAACGTGATGGCACAAACAATCGAGTTTCTGGAGCGTTCGAGCTATTCGATGCCGCAGAATTGGTGGGTTTATTTCGGCTGGATCAAAGATACCGCACCTCTCTTTGCTCATCCAAGTGCCCGGCCGACGCATCCCATCGGTAACTCCTCGAGGTTTCGCCAATGGCCCAACTGAAAGATTACTTTTTTTGCGGCGTCGGCGGTAGTGGCATGACGCCGCTCGCTTTGATTATCCGAGCCAGGGGTGGTTGGGTTGAGGGTTCGGACCGGGCGCTCGACCAGGGGCGCAATGCCGAAAGATTTGATTTTCTGCGTGCTCGTGGGGTGCTGCTTCATCCACAGGACGGTAGTGGCATTACGCGAGCCAGTCAGATCTTAGTGACGTCCGCTGCTGTGGAGGAGACCGTCCCCGACGTGCAAGCCGCGCGCCGTATTGGTGCCGCCGTTACCACTCGCGCGAGTCTCCTCGCCGAACTCTTTAACTCTGCCGCCTTAGGTGTCGGGGTGGCCGGCACGAGCGGTAAATCTACCACGGTCGGCATGCTCGGCTGGATTCTGCACCGCGCTGGAAAGAATCCAACAATCATGAATGGCGCGGATATGAAGAACTTCATTGATGTGAGCTCACCTGTTGCCAGCGCCAGAATCGGCGGTGACGAGCTTTTCATCAGTGAGTTGGACGAGAGTGATGGCTCGATTGCGCTTTTCGAGCCCTGCATCGCAGTCGTGAACAACATCTCCTTGGACCACAAATCTCTGGACGAGCTGCGCACCCTCTTTCGCGGTTTCATTGCCACGGCGCAGACGGTGGTGCTGAATCTCGATAACGCAGAAACTGCGGCACTATTGATCGGCCTGAAGTCGAGGCAAGTAATCACCTACAGTCTGAATTCTGCGCAAGCCGACCTCGTAGCTTCGCCGCCCGTTCGTTCGCGGGCTGGTATCAGATTTCAAGTGAAGGCGCGCGAGACTGGTGAGGTTGTCGAGGTGGACCTGAAAGTTCCGGGACTGCATAACGTGGCCAACGCACTTGCCGCTCTGAGTGCCGCAACGGCCTGCGGCGTGGCTCTGGCGCCTGCCGCGGCCCATCTCCGCGAGTTCAAGGGCATCCGTCGACGACTGGAGGTCGTGGGCACCGCAAATGAAGTAACCGTGGTCGACGATTTTGCCCACAACCCCGATAAGATATCAGCTACGCTAGAAGCTTTGCACGCGTTCCCTGGCCGCATACTACTGATGTTTCAGCCGCACGGCTACGGTCCAATCCGTTTGATGAGGGAGGGCTTAGTGGGCTGCTTCGCAAGCGGGTTGCGCGATGAGGATGTTCTGGTCATGCCCGAGCCCGTTTATTTTGGCGGCACGGTCGACCGTAGCATCGGCAGCAGCGATCTTGTTCGCGAAATCCAGCGGTGCGGCCGAAAAGCCTTTGCTTTTCCAGACCGCGGCGCCTGCAGCGATATGCTGGTCAAGTTAGCCCGTCGTGGTGATCGCATCGTAGTCATGGGCGCGCGCGACGACTCGCTTTCGCAGTTCGCATATGAACTTCTTCGGCGGCTTGCGGTGACAATAGACGAAGGTTCGATTGCCACTTCCGATAGAACATCAGCCCGCCTGACAACCTCCTCCCTGTAGCTGTGAGGTCAACGACACGCTCGCTCTTGACCATCCAGATGAGCCCCATTCGGTCATAGCGAGCCAATGGCGCGCACGGATCGAGGCCAAACAGTTCATCAGCTCGCCAGCCGAGGGCTTCAGCTGGTTTGCCCCACCGGTCGAAGCGGTGAGCCAGCCATGATCCCGCAGAACGTCCAACGTCCCGGCACCTGCCTATGAGATGACGGCCCTTTCCCCCGATATACCGGAAGTAAAAGAACCAATCCTCGGTCGGATTTGCTTGTCGATGCTCGATCTCAATCCTCGGCCTGAACAGGCGATCGAGCCGGACAATTTTGCTTGAGCCGGCTGCGAGAGTCGAACTCGCGCAATTTTTTGGTGATGCTCGAAAAACTTGGATATCGCAGCGGGATAGGCTAATGTTGGCAGTGTTCGCATTGATAAAATAAACAAACTTCCGAACCCCAGCGCCACCCGCGCTGGGGTTTCGGTTTATTTGGTTCATGATGGATCACGCCGCCTCCGCAAGCAGCCGACGCGCCTCGCTGTCGGGCACGAGTCGGCGACCGGCGATCATGACGGTCCGAATTTTGTTCTGCTTCACAAGCTCGTAAAAGCTCGTTCGAGAAATTCCCACCGCCCTGCAAAACAGATTGACTCGCCAAGCTAGGCGAGGCGACGCATCATCGGCGGCAACATTGGCATGAATGGACATTTACGGCTCCGTCCTTGTTCGTGACGGATGCCTAATGCTCACAGCTGTTTTCGTGCCGCTATTTGTCTTTTGTCGCTATTTGCTGGGATTGAAATTCATGATCAATTCCGGCGACCGCCTTAAGGGCTTCAACCGCTGTAGTTCTGCTGCGCACGCCATACCTGTGCGCCAACTCTTTTTGTGCTAGGTCCCACACCACAGCGCTTCAATGGTGCAGCGGCATCCCTCTCGGTAAACGGCTGTTTTGCAAGCACAATGGCGGACGGCGCGGAACGATTGCGAAAGGTGATTTGGCTCCCCGAGTAGGACTCGAACCTACGACCTAGCGGTTAACAGCCGCGCGCTCTACCAACTGAGCTATCGGGGAATGCCTTCGCCCCCTATACCATGATGCGCCGCTGCTGCAAGATGGGTAAGATCGCGCGCTTGAGCAAGGGGAATGGGTTCCCTTCCCCTCTCGCTCCTTCCGAGCGTTCGGCCGGGAATGACGGGCCTTTTCAGCGAATGGAGGCAAGGCCGGCGAGCGGCTGTTTTCATGGATGGGCTTGCGTTACAAGTCTGGGTTCCCGCTTTCGCGGGAAAAGCGGAACCTCTCCGCTCGTCTCCGCGAAGGCGGGGTTCAAGACACAAGGCCGGCGACCGCAATGGACTGGCCAAAGCAAACAGGGCGGGGAAGGCATGAGTTCTGAATTGATCGGCGAGACGGCATCGAGCCTCGTCTCGAAGCTGCGACGCGGTGAGGTTTCGCCGCATGATCTTCTCGACGCGCTCGAAAAGCGCATCGGGGAGGTCGATGGCGCGGTGAATGCGCTTCCGACCTTGTGCCTGGAGCGGGCGCGCGAGCGGGCCGATACCTTGCTTCGGGTGCCTCCGGAGAAGCGCGGGCTTCTTGCCGGCTTGCCGGTGCCGATCAAGGATCTCTCGAATGTCGCGGGCGTGCGCTCGACGCAAGGCTCGCCGATCTTCGCGAATTTCGTGCCCGAGCGTTCCGACATCGTCGTCGAGGTGATCGAGGCGCAAGGCGGGATCGTCTATGCCAAATCCAACACGCCGGAATTCGGCGCTGGCGCGAGCACTTTCAACGAGGTCTTCGGCTCAACGAAGAACCCCCATGACGTGACGCGTTCGGCCGCCGGCTCCTCGGGCGGGGCAGCGGCCGCGCTCGCCTCAGGCACGGCCTGGCTCGCCCATGGCTCCGACATGGGCGGCAGCTTGCGCAACCCCGCGAGCTTTTGCGGCGTCGTCGGCATGCGCGGAAGCGTCGGGCGCTGCGCGAGCGACGCCAAGACGAAGATCGACCAGAATCTCGGCGTGCAAGGCCCGATGGCGCGCACGGTCGACGATCTCGCGCTTTTCCTCGACGCGATGTCGGGCTTTCACCCGCGCGCACCTTTGTCGCTGCCGCGAGAGCCGCAAAGCTTCGTCTCGCTCGCGCGCTCTGGCTGGAAACCGAAGCGGGTGGCGTATTCGGCCGATCTCGGCATCACGCCTGTCGATCCCGAAGTCGCGGCGATCACAAAAGAGGCAGCCTTTCGCCTTGCCGAGGAAGGGGTAATCGTCGAGGAGGCGCATCCCGATTTCACGGAAGCCCATGAATGCTTCCAGACCCTGCGCGCGCAGAATTTTGCGATCTCTTACGGCGGCCACCTCGCGAAACATCGCGATCTTCTCAAGCCTGAGGTGATCTGGAACATCGAGAAGGGCATGAAGCTCACCGTGGCCGAAATCGCCAAGGCCGAGCATCAAAGGGTCGCGCTTTTCCAGCGCACGAGCCGGTTTTTCGAAAGCTATGATCTTCTTTTGACGCCGGCGACCATTTGCGCGGCGTTCCCGGTGGGGGACCGCTATCTCGCCGAATGCGCCGGCCATCGCTTCGAGACCTATATCGACTGGCTCGCCATCGTCTATGCGATCACGCTCGTCTTTTGCCCGGCGCTGTCGCTGCCTTGCGGCTTGACCAAGAGCGGCTTGCCGGTCGGCTTGCAGATCGTCGCCCCGCCGCGCAAGGAAGGGCGTATCCTCGCGGCCGCGAATCTTCTCGAGGATTGCTTCGGGCTCGACACGGCAAGGCCGATCGATCCGCGCTTACCGAAAGCCGCGTGAGGCCACCAGATGCAAGAGCGCAGAGTTCGCGACGTCGAAACGCATGTCCTCGACGGGCTGAAGCAACCGGCGGAGATCGCGGTCGACCGTTGGGGTATTCCTCACATCTCCGCGAACAGCCTTTCCGACCTCTTTTTCGTCCAGGGCTTCAATGCCGCGCGTGACCGGTTGTGGCAAATCGACCTTTGGCGAAAGCGCGGGCTCGGCTTGTTGGCGGCGGATTTCGGGCCAGGCTTCCTGGCGCAGGACCGCGCCGCGCGGCTCTTTCTCTTTCGCGGCGACATGAGGCGCGAATGGGCCGCCTATGGCTGCCCCGATATGCGCGAAATCTGCGAGGCCTTCACGGGCGGCATCAATGCCTATGTGGCTTTGACCGAACGAAAGCCTGAGATGCTCCCGCCCGAATTCGTCGCGCTCGGCACGCGCCCCTCGCGCTGGCGGCCGGAAGATGTGGTGCGCATTCGAAGCCATGGCCTCACGCGCAACGCCATTTCCGAGGTGCTGCGCGCGAATGTTCTTTTGCGCGCCGATGAGGCGACCGATCTCTTGCGCGCCAATCTCGATCCGCCGACGACGGCGAAGCGTTCGGAGGGCGTCGATCTTTCGGCGTTGAACGTCGAGGCGCTCGATGTCTTCAAGCTCGCCTTGGCCGGCGTCACCTTCACCAACGAGCGTCTCGCGGCAACGCTTGCGCAAGCCGAGCGATGGAGCAAGGTCAATGAGCTCGGCGAGGTCGTCGAGGAAATGACAGCGACCGGATCGAACAATTGGGCGATCCATGGGAGCCGCACGGCGAGCGGAAGGCCGATCGTCGCCAATGATCCGCACCGCGCCCATGCGGTGCCCTCCTTGCGTTACCTCGTGCATCTGAAAAGCCCGGATTTCGACGGCATCGGCGCGGGCGAGCCCGCGGTTCCGGGCATCTCGATCGGCCACAACGGGACGGTCGCCTTCGGCCTCACCATCTTCTGCGCCGATCAAGAGGATGTTTACGTCTATGAGACGCAAGCGGGCGCGCCCGACCGCTATCGCCATGACGGCGGTGACGAGCCGATGCGCGTCGTCGAGGAGACGGTTCCGGTGAAAGGCGCACCGGATCAGAAGCTCGTCTTGAAATTCACTCGCCATGGCCCCGTGATTTACGAGGATGAGCGCCGCCGCCTCGCGGTCGCGGTGCGCTCGGTTTGGCAGGAGCCGGGCGCGGGCGCCTATCTCGCGAGCCTCGCCGCGATGCGCGCCAAGACCTTCGGCGAATTCCGCGAGGCTTGCGCCCATTGGGGCGCGCCCTCGGTCAACATGGTCTATGGCGACGTCGAAGGAAACATCGCTTGGCTTCCGGCCGGAAAAATGCCGAGACGCCTCAATTGGAACGGGCTCCTTCCGATGGTCGGCGACGGGCGCCATGAATGGGACGGCTTCATCCCCGCGAGCGAGCTCCCGGTGCGCCTCAACCCGAAGGAGGGCTTCGTCGCGACGGCGAACCAGATGAATCTTCCCGCCGATTGGCCGCATGCGCAATTGCCGGTGGGGCATGAATGGTCGGAGCGCTCGCGCGCGACGCGCATTCATGAGGTGCTCGAGGGAATGAGCGGCGACAGCATCGCCTCCTCTTGCGCGCTGCAGACCGATGTGACCTCGATGCCGGCCCGGCGCCTGACGCGGCTTCTCGCCCGTCTCGGCGAGTGCGAAGGCGACACGAGGCTCGCGCTCTCCCAGCTCGGGGGCTGGAATTGCGCCCTTAAGGCCGAAAGCGCCGCCGCGGCCTTGTTCGAGGTTTGGTGGATGCGCCATTTGCGCCCCCGTCTCCTCGCGAAGCTCGCGCGCGACGCTGCGCTCGCGAAGCTCCTCTTGCCCGGAGATATCGACGGCATGCTCGATGCGCTCGAAAAGCCCGACGCTCGCTTCGGCGCCGAGCCGCGGCGCGAGCGCGATGCGCTTCTTGCCGACACGCTCGGGGAGGCCTTCGCGGAATGCCGCGAGCGCCTCGGCGCGGACCCCGCGCGCTGGCGCTGGGGTGCGTTGCATCACGGCTTCTTCGAGCATGGCTTGTCGATCCTCGCCTTGCCGGCGGCGCCGCGCATGGATGTCGGGCCTTTGCCCAAAGGCGGGAGCGGCTCGACCCCGATGCACACGGGCTACCGGCCGAGCGACTTTCGCATCACGCACGGCGCCTCCGTGCGCCTCGTGATGGACGTCGGGGAATGGGACAATAGCGTTTGCATCAACGCGCCCGGCCAGTCGGGCGACCCGCGCTCGCCCCATTACGGCGACCTCGCTCCCGAGTGGGCGAAAGGCGAATATGTGCCGATGCTTTATAGCGCCGCGCGCGTCGAGCCCGAGATCACACGGCGGATCAAGCTCGTGCCGGCGAGCTGATGGCGCCGACACCGGCGAGGAACGCGATGCGAGAAGAAGGCGGCAGTGTCGGGGTGCGGCTCGAGGAGCGGGCAGGGGGGCTCGTCGCGCGGGTCATCATCGACAATCAGGCGAAGTTGAACACGCTCAGCTCGAGCTTGATGAACCGTCTCGCCGAGGCGTTGAGAGGTCTTGCCGCGAACGAGCAGCTTCGGGCCGTCGTGCTCACGGGCGCGGGAGAGCGCGCCTTCGTTGGCGGCGCCGATATCGAGGAGATGGCGAAGCTTACCCCTGAGACGGCGCGCGCTTTCATCACCCGCATTCATGAATGCTGCGAGGCCTTGCGGCGCCTTCCCGTACCCGTGCTCGCGCGCATCAACGGATTTGCGCTCGGTGCCGGCATGGAGATCGCCGCGGCCTGTGACTTGCGCCTCGCTTCCGAAAACGCGCGCTTCGGCATGCCGGAGGTCAAGCTCGGCATTCCCTCTGTGGTCGAGGCGGCGCTCTTGCCGATGCTCATCGGCTGGGGGCGCACGCGCCAGATTCTGCTTCTCGGGGAGATCTTCACGGCCGAAGAGGCGCGCGCTTGGGGCTTCGTCGAGCGCGTCGTTCCGGACGGTGAATTGGACGCAGCGGTTGAGGAATGGCTCGAGGCGCTCTTGGCCTGCGGACCTCGCGCGATCTCCTTGCAAAAGCGTCTTATCCTGGATTGGGAAGAGCTCGTGCCGAGCGCCGCCGTTGACGCCGGCATCGAGGCTTTCGTCGAGGCCTGGCGATCGCCGGAGCCCAAGCTTGCGATGGAGAGCTTTCTTGCCGCGAAGGTGGCACGAAAGCGAGGCGGAGGCGCGGGGCGAGCCTAGAACCCTGGGAGAGATCGGCTCCGAGCCGGAGGCGCGGAATGGGTCAGCGGGGTCGTGCCCTCAGCTCTCCCTGCGGGAGAGGTGAAGATACAGGCATTCAACCTCTCCCGTGGCGCTATCGCGTGCCGAACATGCGGTCGCCCGCGTCGCCGAGGCCGGGCAGGATATAGCCGTGGTCGTTGAGCTTCGTGTCGATCGCCGCCGTCCAGATGCGGATGTCCGGATGATCGCCCCGCATCTTGGCGATGCCCTCCGGCGCGGCCAAGAGGCAGACGAAGCGAACGTCCTTGGCGCCTTGCTCCTTCACGCGCTCGACCGCCGCGCTCGCCGAATTTCCGGTGGCGAGCATCGGGTCCATGATGATGACCAGACGGTCGGCGATGTCTTGGGGCGCCTTGAAGTAATATTCGACGGCGGTGAGCGTCTGCGGGTCGCGGTAGAGGCCGATATGGGCGACGCGGGCCGAGGGCACGAGCTCGAGCATGCCGTCGAGGAAGCCGACGCCGGCGCGCAGGATCGGCGCGAAGACGAGCTTCTTGCCGGCGATTTGTGGCGCCAGCATCGTCTCCATCGGTGTCTCGATCTGGATCATTTCGATCGGCAGGTCGCGCGTCACCTCATAGCAAAGCAGCATGCCGATCTCGTTGAGAAGCTGGCGAAACCCTTTGGTCGAGCGGCGCTTGTCGCGCATCAAGGTGAGCTTGTGGGCGACCAGAGGGTGGTCGACGACGGTGACGCCTTCCATGTTGTTTCCTCGTTGCGGCATGTTCGTCAGAATACCGTGCCGTCGCTGATGATCGTCAAGGGCGGCGAGCCATCAGCGCGCTTCTCGCGGGCGACGCGTCGGCCGGCAGCCCACGTGCCGCCTTCGAGCACCTTCGCCAAGGGCAGCGCCGTGGCGTCGAGGCCGAGCGAACGACGAATGAGGCCCGCCGTTTCGTCGAGGAGGGCCACGGTGAGCGCGCGCCATTCGACGACAAGCGCTGAGCTCACCTCATGAGGCGTCGCGGCATCCTCCTTTCGCTTCAAGGAAAGCACCGCGAAATCGATGAAAAGCCCGCCATTTCGATATTCGGGCAAGCCCGTGAGCCCATCGATCTCGGTGACCGCGATTCCGGCCTCCTGAAGCGGTTCGATGAGCGAGTAGGAGAGCCATTGCGAGAGCTTGTGGAAGGGCACGAGGCCGTTCGTGGCATCCTCGCGCCGAAGCGCGGGATGGCGCCAGCAATCGCCGAGCGCGACGCCGGCAAGCGACAGACGCGATGGCCAGATCGGCCCGAGATGGGCGAGGACTGTCTCGAGAATGGCGGGCGCTTCGATGCGGGAGGGCGCTGCGGCGATCCCGGCGAGAAGGTCGAAGAGACCGCCTGGCCTTGCGGCGTCACGCGTCGCGAAAATCTGCGGCGCTTTCGCAACCTCCCGCCCGAGCGCCCGCAAAAGAGCCGCGCGCCCTCCGAGCCCGATGAGCGGATTTTCGGCCGAGACCTGGAAGCCCTCGGCGAGCTCGGAGGCTTCGATGGAAAAAAGCCGCGAGGCGTCCGCGCGAAGCTTGTCTTGCGGATCGGCCGAGAAAGCGCCGCGCGCGAACATATCGAAGGAAGCAAGGGCGAGCCCTTCGGAACGCGAGAACGGCGAACCATCATCCGCGCGGTAGCGCCAATCGGGGCCCGCGCCGGCGTCGAGGAGAACGCTGACGATCGCAAGGTCGAAGGCGGCACGCGCGCGGCTTGCGGCATCCCGCCAGGGCGTGCTCGCCGCAAGCTTCGCCCAGCGCTCGGCGCCACCCGCATTGAAATGCCGCCAGCGGGCATGAAAGGGAATCGCGAGGCCCGGGTAGTTTCGGCGCATCGTGTCGAGCACATAGGCTGCGACGCCATCGAGCTTCGCGCGATCGACGCGCCAATGGAAAAGGGAGCCGGCCTCGGCGAGCGCCAGCATCTCATGGGCGCGCTCGCGCACGGCGCGCGCGCTCAAGAGGCTCAGCGCCAGCGCTACCTGCGACGATCGTGCCTCTTCCATTACCGCTGTCCGGGACGGCGCCGGGCTTTGCGCCTCAAGCGAGGCCGATGCGCACGCGCCGGTTCTGCTTGCCCTTCTTCTCGATCGCCGTGACCCTCACCTTGCCGATCTCACTCGTTCGCGCCACATGCGTGCCGCCGCATGGTTGAAGATCGATACCTTCGATCTCGACGAGCCGCACTTTGCCGGAGCCCATCGGCGGCTTCACCGACATGGTTTTCACGAGCCCCGGATTGGCCGCAAGCTCCTCATCCGTGATCCAGCGTTGCCCGATCTTGGCGTCCCGGTCGACGAGCGCCTGGAGCTTCGCGGTAAGCTCCTCCTTGTCGAGCCCGGCGTCCGGGATGTCGAAGTCGAGCCGGCCTTCGCCTTCGCCGATCGCGCCCCCGGTGACGGGGAAGGGGAGGACGCAGGAGAGAAGATGCAGCGCCGTATGGATGCGCATGCGCGCAAAACGCGTCTCCCAATCGAGCTTTGCCGTAACGGCCGAGCCCGGGGAGGGCATGGCTTGCCCCTCCGCCGGCACATGCACGACGATGCCTTTGTCGGCCTGATCATAGACCGTGGTGGCGATGACGATCGGCTGCGCGGCGACCTCGATCACACCCTTGTCGCCCGGTTGGCCGCCGCCTTGCGCGTAGAACACGGTCCTGTCGAGCACGATGCCGCCGCGCTCGTTCACCGTGACGATCGTCGCCGCGCACTCGCGGCCATAAGCATCGGCGCGAAACAAGAGATCGGTCGGCATGGTCGCACCCCTTCAGATTTATCCGGCAAACGTGCCGACCGGCGGAAACCGCGATGGGCCGGCCGCTCGTGCCGAAATAGCAGGAGCCGCGCGGATGTGCGAGAGAAACCGCCGGGCGCGGCTCCCACGGCGCCGGTTGCCTTCACGCCGCTGCCATGTCATCGGCGACGCGAGGATGGCCGCGCCTTGGGGCAATGAGGCGCGTCTCCACGAAAGGCCTGAAGCATCGCCATGATTTACCGCGCCAAACCCGCCGATGGGGTTGCCTGGGTGACGGGAGCAAGCTCCGGCATCGGGCGCGCCACGGCGCGCGAGCTCGCGCGCCGTGGCTTCACCGTCGCGGCGAGCGCGCGTTCCGCGGACGCGCTCGATACGCTCGCCGGCGAGGCCAAGGGGCGGGGGGGACGCATCATCGGCCACCCTTGCGACGTGACGGATGCGGCCGCGATCGAGCGCGCGGTGGCGGCGATCGAGCTCGCCCATGGGCCGATCGCGCTCGCCTTCCTCAATGCCGGCATCGCCCCGGACCGGGGCAGCGGGAATATGGATGTCGCGGTGTTTCGGGAAACCTTCGAGGTCAATCTCTTCGGGGTGCTCAACGGATTGGCCGCCCTCTTGCCGCGCATGAGGGAGCGCAGGCGCGGCCAGATCGCCGTCATGGCATCGCTCGCCGGCTATCGGGGATTGCCGACGGCGGCGGCCTACGGCGCCTCTAAGGCCGCCGCCATCCATCTGTGCGAGAGCCTGAAGTTCGATTGCGATGGCTGGGGCGTGAATTTGCAGCTCGTCGACCCGGGTTTCGTCGCGACGCCGCTGACCGCCGATAAGAATTTCCCGATGCCTTTCCTCATGGGCGCCGAGGAGGCCGCACGCCGCATAGCGGACGGCATGGCAAAAGGCGGCTTCGAGATCGCCTTTCCAAGGCGGCTCGCCTGGATTTCCAAACTCACCCGGAGCTTGCCCTATTCGCTTTATTTTCGGCTGCTCACGCGGGTCGTGGGACGCGGTCGCCGCGAGCGTTGAGGCTCGGCGCGTTGTCGTCACGAAAAGCCTATTCGGGGCGTGCGAACACCATCTGCCGTACTTCGATCGAGCCGCCGCGGAAGCCGCCTTCGCAATAGGAGAGGTAATATTCCCACATACGGCGGAAGCGCTCGTCGAAGCCGAGCGGCTTGAGCTTCGGCCAGGCAGCGAGAAAACGTTCGCGCCATTGGGCGAGCGTTGCCGCATAGTCCTGGCGGAAGGCCCATTCGTTCAGCATCGGCAAGCCGTATTTCTCGCCGAGGTTTCGCATGATGCTGGCGGTGGGAAGCATGCCACCGGGGAAAATGTACCGGCGGATGAAATCGACCTCGCGGCGGTAGCTCGGCCACAGCCATTCGGCGATGGTGATCACCTGCAATCCGGCCGTCCCGCCGGGGCGCAGCCGCTCGCGCATCTGGCGGAAGAAGCCCGGCCAGAAGCCTTCGCCCACAGCCTCGAACATCTCGATCGAGACGATGCGATCGAAAATGCCTTGCTCGTCGCGATAGTCGCGCAGCGCGATGGTGACGCGGTCGGCAAGCCCCGCCTTGCGCATCCGTTCCGTCGCGAAGTCGAACTGCTCCTTGGAAATGGTGAGGCCGGTGACCTTGCAGCCGAGCTCGCGCGCCGCGAACTCGGCAAATCCGCCCCATCCGCAACCGATCTCGAGCACATTCTCGCCCGGGCGCACGCCCGCGCGGTCGGCGAGCAGCCGATATTTGCGCTCCTGCGCGGCGGCGAGATCATTATCGCCCGGCGCGAAGACGGCCGAAGAATAGGTCATCGTCTGGTCGAGCCAGCTCTCGTAAAAGGCGTTGCCGAGATCGTAGTGCGCGCGAATGTTCTGCCGCGCCCCGGAACGCGTGTTGCGATTGAGCGCATGGACGAGAAGCTGGAGCATCCTTTGCATGAAGCGCCCCGGCATGACCTCGTCGATGACCTTGCGGTTCACGCTCATGAGCTCGATGAGCGTCTCCAGGCTTGGCGATTCCCATTCTCCTTGTAGATAGGCTTCCCCGAAGCCGACCTCTCCGGACACCAGGAGGCGGCGCGCGAAGTTGTAGTCCTTGATGATGAGCTCGGCCTGCGGGCCAGGCGCGCCGCTATCGAGATGCACCTTGCGCCCGTTCGGAAGGACGGTCGTGAGCGAGCCGGCGCGCAGGCGGGTCGTCGGCTCGAGAACCTTGCGGACGAGGTAAGGCACATCGCTGGGAAAATGTTGCGCGCTGTCGGGCACGTTCGAAGCTCGGCTCCCCGTCATCGTCGCGTCATCGTATTGCGCAGGCGGCGAAACGGATCAAGCGGCGGTGCTGGCCGCGACGAAACAGGCCGAGATCGCGGCCAGCAAAGGCTTCGATGGAGTGCACATTCAGCTTCGGCGCTCTCGCGCATGCTTGCCCACCCCGCTCGTCCCCACGCGCGGCATGGTCACTTCCGCGCGGCGTCGAAGTGACCCTGACGCATGGCATCTACCGCCTTACAGTAGCGTTATCATCCGCTGACGCAAGGGCGTTGCGAGGACGAAACGCGAAGCTTGAGATCGGAAAAGGCTGGAGGGAGCGTGGACCCGGCGCCTCTGGCCGCGCCGGCGGGTGCCAAGTCAAATGCTGCCGAGTCACCTCCGGGCGTAGCTTTAGAATAGGCGGGTCGAGGGCCTGGCGGCTCGAGGGCGTGGCGGGTGGTCGTGAACTTGCCGGGTCGAGGGCTCGGCAAGTCAAGGGCTTGGCAAGTCAAGGGCTTGGCAAGTCAAGGGCTTGGCAGCGGAGCCGCTCGAAAGCTTCAAGCGCCCGCCAGCGCCGCGTGCGGCGGAAGCGGCGCGCCAGCACACGGTCCGACAGCTAAGAAAACCGCGGCGATGGCTCACTCGCGCGCCGCCGCGGCTCGGAAAACGGTGCCCTCAGCGGGACTTCCGCGATGGCTTGCGGGCTGCCTTGGCCGCTCGCTTCGGCGCTGCCTTCCGGGCGCCGCGCGTCGAGGAGGCGGCCAGCTTGGCCTTTTGCCGAAGATTGCCGAGCCCCATGCTCTTGGCCAGTTGAGAACGAGTTTGAGCGTAATTGGGAGCGACCATCGGATAATCGTAAGGTAAACCCCACTTCTTACGGTATTCCTCGGGACTGAGGTTGAAAGAACTGCGAAGATGACGCTTCAATGACTTGAATCTTTTACCGTCTTCCAGGCAGATGATGTAATCCTTCGTCACCGATTTCTTCACCGGCACAGCGGGCGTCGAGGGCTGATCAGCGATATGCTGAGTGCCGCTTGCGACCTGCTGGAGCGTGGCGTGAATTTGCTGAATGAAACTCGGGAGCTCGGTGCTCGGCAGCGTATTTTGAGCCACATAGGCAGCAACCACATCTGCGGTCATGCCGACCAAGCCGCCCCTTTCCGTGCCCGTATGGTCTGCCACGTCTATATCCTCCATTAGCGATCTATTATCACCCTGTACTGGCATAGATTGTAATTAAACGAAAGTGCCTTGGCAAAATCGTGGTCCGCCGCGCCCTGTTCTTTTCGGAAAAACGGGGACACATACTGGAATAAGTTGGTAATCTGGTGCAAAAATTGGATTAAGATGGCTGAATTTCAGCATTCGATCAATTTCTCGTGTGTAGTGTGGAAAACCCGTTTGGGCTCTCCAAGCGCTGACGGTTCCTCGAAACAAGCGTCGACACAAGCCGATCGGCAACCCTGATTCGGGTAGGACGCCGATGGCGGCGTGCCGCGCCGCACGCTTGTCTTCGTCATCAGGTCAAACGCCGCACCTCAAGGCTGTGCCTCCTCGGGCAGACCTGAGATCCTGCAAAAGCGTGCGGATCGCATGTTCGGAAATCGTTAACCCTGCCGAGAGACGGCGAGCTTAGTGCCGCGGGTCGCGATCGGAGCTGCGGAACCTTTATGGTCCGATTGCGCTTGATCGCGCATGCTGAAGGAAACTCATTCGGGATTCGGTCGCGATTCTAGTCGGGGCGGGGCGCGGCTTGTGACACAGACGGCGCTTGCCGCCCTTCTCACGATCGCCCTTCCCGCCCTTGGACGAGCCGAGGCGCCGACGGGCGCTGGCGCGGCGCCGCGGGCGACCTCCGCGGATCAGAGCGCCTCGCCCGTGGCGCCGTATCCCGCAACCGGCCAACCTGCGTCAGGTGCGGCGTCGGCCTCTTCCGTGGATTGCAACCGGCCGACGACTCCGGGCAGGCCGACGGCGATCAGCGCGCCGGTTCAACCGGAGGCAAAGCTCGTGAAAAAGATGGCTTCACGACACGGCGCGCGTAAGGCCGGTGATCAGGATCTCAAAGGCGGCAACGCCATCTCGGATGATCCCACGCCCAGCGTGACGGCGGAAACGGCTGCTTGCACGGCTGCCGCGGCGCAGCGCTATGCCGCCATTGCGCAGCAGGGTGGCTGGCCGACGCTCTCGAAGCCTTTGAAACATGGGCAGGGGGCGCCGCAAGATCTCGCGTCACTGCGCAACCGCCTCGCAACCGAAGGCGATCTGCCGCAAAGGGACGGTGCGGCCGCACAAGCCCCTTGGGACGAGGCGCTCGCGGCGGGTCTCAAGCATTATCAGGCGCGGATGGGGCTTCGCCAAACGGGCGTCCTCGATGAGACCACGCTCGCGGCGCTCAATGTTCCGGCGAGTGAGCGCGCCAAGGAGCTCGACGCAAGCGCGCATCGCCTTTCCATCGTTCAGAACTTCCCATTCGACCAGCGTTACGTCGACGTGAACATCCCGGCCGCCGCGGTGGAAGAGGTGGAAGGTGGGCGCGTCGTGCATCGCTATGCCGCCGTGGTGGGCGGCACCGATCATCAATCGCCGCAGGTGCAAGCCAAGATCACCGACATCATCGTCAACCCGACCTGGACCTTGCCGGCCTCGATCATCAAGAACGAGGTCATCCCAAAAATGGCAAAGGACCCGCACTATCTGTCGCGCATGAACATCAGAATGCTCGACGCGCGAGGCCGCGAGGTGAACCCCGGCGCCATCGATTGGTCCTCCAATGAAGCGACTGAATTTACGTTTCGTCAGGAGTTGGGCCGGAAAAATTCACTGGGAACGCTGAAGGTAAACATGCCGAACAACCAGGCAGTTTACATGCACGACACGCCGGCGAAGAGCTTTTTTGCCCGAGACTATCGTTTTCTGTCGCATGGCTGCGTGCGGGTCGATGGCATTTATGATCTCGCGGCCTGGCTCCTCGAGGGCGCGCCCGGACCGGAAGGCGAAGGCTGGAACGTCGCCGCCATCAAGAAGCTCGTGACGGAGGAAGACAAAAAAATCATCAAGGTCAAACAGAATGTGCCTGTGGTCTGGCTCTATCTCGATGGATGGGCCGGTAGCGATGGAACCGTGCATTTTCGCGACGACATCTATGCGCTCGACCAGGAGCAAGTCTCGACGCCTGTCTCGCAGGCGAAATAATTAGATTTTAGATTCTTCTCGAGGGACGTCCGATTTTTGGGCGAGCACTCGCGGCGCTCACCTACTTAGACTTGCTGCTCGATTTTCGGCTCGATTTGCGCTTCGCGGGCACCTTCTTGCCTTCGCGGCGGGCCTCCGAGAGGCCGATGGCGATCGCCTGCTTGCGGCTTTTCACCGTCTTGCCGCTTCGGCCGCTCTTGAGCGTTCCGCTCTTTCGCTCATGCATCGCCTTCTCGACTTTCTTCGAGGCGCCGCTGGAATATTTCCTGGCCATCTCGGTCTCTCCTTCCTTCCCGCTCGCGTAAAGTGCGGAAGAACGCCCGCCCATTCGCGGCACTTATGAATTTCGAAACCAGTGTCCGGCGCTAAGGTTCCGATCGTCGCTCGACAGGGATGCTTCGAACTAGCTCCGCCGAACTCACGTTTTCGTGTTCGAAGAAGACGCGAAGTTTGCGTAAAACTTGTTGAATTTTCAAAAGAAACTCTGCGCTCTGTTTCGGCGCGGCCGACAAATCGCGGAACCCTTCCGGCGCGCCAGCGTTTCCTTGCACAACCTCGGGCGTGAGCCCGTGGGTCATTCGAAAGGAGACTGTGTCATGAATATGCGCACGACGTTGATGAGCGCATGTGCCGGCCTCTTTGCTCTCGGTGCCGCCAGCTTGCCGGCGAACGCAGAGCATGGCCGTAACGCCGCGATTGCCGGCGGCGCGGCGGCCGGCCTCGCGGCTGGTGCGATCGCTGGTGGGGCCTTGGCCTCGCAGTCCTATTATAATGGCTACTATCCCGGCACCACCTATGCGCCAGGCCCCGTCTACGGCGAGGATTGCCGTGTGATCAGGCACCGCGTTTGGGTGGAAGGCTACGGTTGGCAGTTCCGACGCGAGGAAGTGTGCGACTAGGGCCTGAATTTAAAAGGCAATGAGGGCGGAGAGGCAACTCTCCGCCCTTTTCTTGTGAGAGGGCCAAATCGAAAATAACCGCTCGCTATTCCGCGACCGCAGCAGCGTCGCTGGCTCCGCGTGCGCGCTTGCCGCGGAAATAGGCGCGCAACCATGGATGTTCAATGCGAAGCATGGCGTCCATATCGCCCGTCGCGATGATCCGCCCTTCACCGATCGCTGCGATGCGGTCGCAAATCGCGTGCAGGCTGTCGAGGTCGTGCGTCACCATGAACACGGTGAGGCCGAGAGCCTTTCGGAGCGTCACGATGAGCTCATCGAACTCCCCCGCGCCCACCGGGTCGAGACCGGAAGTGGGCTCGTCGAGAATGAGAATTTCGGGATCGAGCGCCAACGCGCGCGCCAGGGCGGCACGTTTCACCATGCCGCCCGAAAGCTCGGAAGGGTATTTGTCCGCCACATCGGACGAAAGGCCGACCATGTCGAGCTTTAGCATCGCCACTTCCTCCAAAAGCTGGTCGGAGAGGTGGAGGTGCTCCCGCATCATGAGTTGGACGTTTTCCTTCACGGTAATAGAGGAAATCAGCGCACCGAACTGAAAGAGCACCCCGAGACGGTGCTCGAGCGCGCGGCGCTCTTGCGGCGACATCTCATCGGTGTTCTCGCCGAAGAGCTCGATGGTGCCCGCCCGTTTCGGAATCAGCCCGAGAATGCTGCGCGTCAAAACGGATTTCCCGCTTCCGGAAGCGCCCACGAGCCCGAGAATCTCACCCCGATAAAGGTCGAGGTCGACGCCCTTCAAGACGAGGTGATCGTCAAACCCGGCTTCGAGGCCCCGGACGCGGATCACGGCTTGCCAGTCGGACGCCTTCGACGCGGGCCGATCGAGCATGGCGCGCCTCAATAGCCTATCGCCGCGAAGAAGACGGCGAACAGACCATCCGCGACGATGACCATGAAGATAGATTTCACGACGGAGGCCGTGACATGGCGCCCGAGATCCTCGGTCGAGCCCTCGACGGCCAGTCCCTCGGTCGAGGCGATCACGCCGACGATGAGCGCCATGAAGGGCGCTTTGATGAGCCCGGCGAGAAAGGTGTGCATGCCGATCGCCGCTTGCAGCTTGTCGAGGAAGGCCGGGAAGAAAATCCCCTGATAGAACCATGCAACGAGCATGCCGCCGAGGAGCGAAGCCATATCGGCCAAAAAGGCAAGCATCGGGAGGCCGATGACCAGAGCGAGAAGACGCGGAATGATGAGCACATCGATGGGGTCGAACCCCATGACTTTCAGCGCATCGATCTCTTCGCGCATCTTCATGGCCCCGAGCTCCGCCGTGAAGCTCGATCCGGAGCGGCCCGCGACCATGATCGCTGCGAGCAGGACGCCCAACTCGCGTAAGGTCAGAATTCCGAGGAGATCGACGACGAGGTCAGCGGCGTCGAAGCGGCGAAGCTGGAAAATCCCTTGCTGGGCGATGATACCGCCGACAACGAATGAGATCAGCACGATTATCGGCACGCCGCGCAGAACGATGAGCTCCATCTGATGGATGAAGGCGGGTGCGCGAAAATGCCCGCGCCAACTCAAGATGCGGCCGATCGCTACCACGGACTCACCAAGGAAGCTCAAGCCGGCGAACAGGCTGTTTCCCGCTCCCGCGACGCCTTCCCCGATCTCGACCAGAAGCTCGGGAGGGCTGTGCTCGTCGCGTGCCGGGGCCTTTTGGAAGCCATGGGCGTCGATTTCGCCGAGGAGCGTGCGATGTTCGGGACGCGCGGCGACAAGATCGGCACGGCGTCCCTTGCTGCGCAAATTGTGGAGCGTGCGGTCGATCACCCAGGCGCCGATCGTATCGAGCCGTTCGACGCGGCTGAGATCGAGCACCACTTGGCGTTGGGCTTTTGCCTTTTCGACCAGGCTTGAGGCGCAATCCTCGATAGCAAGCGCGTGGTCCGCGGTCCATGAGCCCGAGAGCATCGCGTGCAGCATCGCCCCCTCGCGCTCCGCCGTGAGACGCGGCGAGCTAGACGGAAGGATTTGCAGGTGCTCGATCGACATCAATTTCGCTCTTTGTTCCTACCCTTCCTGTCCGAGGCCGATGATGGTCCGCTCGACCGGTGTCACTCGCCCGCGCCGGCTTCGGATCCGCTCTTCGGGTGGCTTGATGTCGCTTGGCGCAGGCGCAAAATTCAACGCGAGCGCCCGTCTTCCCGCTTCTCGAGCGCTGAACGCCGCGCGGGAACTAGCCGGTGAACGCCTCGGAGCCGGGACGGGTTCCCGACGCCTTTCAGGCCCCGGGCGCTGAAGTCCCGCGGAATACGAGCTTTATGACTTTGCCGGCCCTTGGGTTCGCGCTTAGAATTGGTCCCGTCGCGTTCGTTTTCCCATGAAGAGCCGATGAGCACATTGAAGATTACCGAGATCGAGGACCTGGCGCGCCACGCCCTGACTAAGGCGGGGGCGACGCAGGAAGCCGCCTCGAGCCTCGCCAAGGCGATCGCCGCCGCGGAGCGCGACGGCATTCCTTCGCACGGCCTCGCTTATCTTCCGACCTATTGCGAGCATTTGGCTTGCGGAAAAGTGGTCGGCTCGGCGGTACCGAGAGTGGGTCAGGAGACGCCCGGCATCATTGCGGTCGATGCGGGCTCGGGCTTTGCGCATCCTGCGATCGACGCGGGTTTTGCGGCGCTCGTGCCGCTCGCGCGTTCGCAAGGCATCGCGCTATTGACGATCCACAACTCCTATAACTGCGGAGTGCTCGGTTATCACACCGAGAGGCTTGCGGGAGAGGGGCTCCTCGGCCTCGGTTTTACCAATGCGCCTTCCTCGATAGCGGTGTCCGGCGGGCGCAAACCGGTGCTCGGCACCAACCCCTGGTCGATCGCCGTTCCCGATGGGAAAGGCGGCGCGTCGATCGTGATCGATCAAAGCGCGAGCGTCGTCGCCAAGAGCGAGGTGGCGAAGCGAGCGCGTGAGGGCAAGCCGATTCCGCTCGGTTGGGCGCTTGGTCCCGAGGGCGAGCCGACGACCGATCCGAATATCGGTCTTAAGGGCACCATGCTGCCGGCTGGCGGCTATAAGGGCGTCGGTTCCGCGCTCCTCGTCGAAGTGATGGCGGCATGCCTCACCGGAGCGACGATCGGCGCGAGGGCGAGCCCTTTCTCGGGCACGGCGGGTGGACCTCCCAAAACCGGACAATGCTTCATCGCGATCGCGCCCGACGCCGCCTCGGACGGCGCCTTCATGGCACGCGTCGCCCAACTCGTGGAGGCGCTCACCGAGGAAAGCTCCGCCCATGTGCCGGGAAAGGGGCGCCGCGAGGCGCGAGCCAAGGCGGGACGCGAAGGCGTCGCGGTGGATCCGAATATTCTCGAAAAGGTAAGCGCGCTTGCTGGCGCCCGAGAGGCAAAATGACGATGAACGAAACCGCCGGCTTCATGGCCATGAAAGGCGCGGGCTACTATTCCAAGGCGACGACCGGCGCGCGCGACGTCATCAATCTCGCCATTCCCTTGATCATCGGCGCCATCGACCGGATGGGGCTCGCCGATGATGGCAGGCGGGTGCGGGTCGCCGACATGGGCTGCGCCGATGGTGGCACCTCGATGGGGATGTGGCGCGAGGTGCTCGGCCATCTGCGTCGCAAGCTTCCGTCGCGCCCTGTCGAGATCGTCTACACCGATCTTCCCCGGAATGACTTCAGCCAACTTTTCCGCACGATCCACAACCAGACCGACATCGAGAGCTATTACGCAATGCTCGACGAGATCTACCCCTACGCCTCCGGGACTTCCTTTCATCAAAAGATCTTCGCCGCCGAAAGCCTCAACCTCGCCTTCTCGGCGACCGCCTCGCATTACGTCTCCAAGGTGCCCTGCAATATCACCGACCATGTGCATATGGTGGGTGCGAGCGGTGCCGAGCGCAGGGCCTATGAGGCGGTCGGGCGCGACGAATGGGCGAATCTTCTTGCATTGCGGGCCCGTGAGCTCGTCCCCGGCGGACGGCTCGTCTTCCTCAATTTCGGCATCGACGAAAAGGGGCGCTATCTCGGCCATACGGGCGGGGTGAGCATGTTCGATATGTTCAGCCGGCTTTGGCGAGAGCTCGCGGCTGAAGGCGCGATCACCGAGGCCGAATACGCGAATACCAACTTCCCGCAGGTCTATCGCACGGTCGAGGAGTTCGTCGCTCCCTTGAAAGACGAAACGAGCGCCGCTCATCGGGCGGGGCTTCGGCTCGAGCACGTCGAGGCGCGACACCTCGTCTGCCCCTATGCCAAAGCCTTCGCCGAGCACAAGCAGGCTGAGAAATTCGCAAACGAGTATATCCCGACGCTTCGCTCGTGGAGCGAGCCGACCTTCGCGGCGGGGCTGTCAGAAGCGCGTCCGCCACAAGAGCGCATGCGCATCCTCGACAGCTTCTTCACCCGTTACCGGGATGCCGTCGCGACGGCGCCAGAAGGGCATGGCATGGATTACATCCATGTGCATCTCGTTTGCCGCAAGGCTTCGCGATGACGGTTGAGCCTCTGCCGAAGGCGCTCTCGCTGCGGCCGCCGGATGAGGTGATGCGGCTTGCCCGTCTCGGCAGCGCGCACCAGACGCGGCTGAGCTTTCTTCGCGCCTTGTTGCGCCGCATACGCGACGAGGACTGGCGCGTCGTGAAACATGCATTCCACATCGACGAACGCGGCGTCGGCACGGCGATCTACACCGTGGAAATCAAGGGCCGCGTCCTCAGCCTCGTCGCCTTCGGCCATGAGCTCGCGCCGGAGAAGCGCACGGATCGCGTGATCGCGGAAGCCTGGGACGCGACCTTCGTGCTTTTCGACGGCATTCCCACGCCGCATGACATCGCTCGTCTTGCCGCCAACGTGCCGAGGCAAGAAGCGGGGCGCTATCTTGCGACCGAGCTCGTGCTCGCGCGCGCCAATCGCAGCGTGCGCCTTTTCGATCATGTGCTCGACGCGCTCGCCGAAGGACGCCAACCCGATGAGGCCTCGGTCGAGGGCGTCGGCTATTTGATGCGCACCACCGCGGTCTACGGCAACGGCAAGTTCGGCATTGCCGATCGCGACAAGATCGCGGACTGGCCGGAGCTTTCCGCGCCCTTCCGTGCCGAGATGCTCACCGTCTATCTCATCCGCCTCTTCACCCTCGATCTCGTTGAGCATCTGGCGCGTTTGCAAGGAGGGGTGAAGGCGGTGACGCTCGACCGACGCCTTCGCCGGCGTTTCGGCATCGGCAACGCGACGGGGCTCGGCATGGCGCCTTTCCTCGTGAAGCACCCGGCCTTGCTCGATCGGTGGATCACGGCGCGCGAGACCGCGCTCGCGCGCGTGCGCGAGCTCAGTCATGGGAACGGAAAATCGGCGGCGATTTTTCGCGCCGCGCTGCAAAGCTCACGCCGCCGGCTCGCTGCCTGGACGACGAGCGATGAGGTTCAAGCGCGACGCATCCGGGAGCTCGTCGACGATCTTGCGAGGCTCGATCGCTTCGCGACCGAGCGCGTCCTCACGGCGCCCCGGCCCTGGGAGGCGATTTGGCGTTTCGCGCAAGAAAATCTCACGCTCGAAGGCCAGGAATACACGGTCACGCTTCTCATCGAACCTCATGCCGATCTCGTCGACGATCTCGCCGACACCATGTCGATCGACGAGACGACAAGCTTCCGCATCGACGGGAGGATGATCTGCATGGAGCTCAGGCGCTCGATCGAGCGCGATTATGCCTGGGCGCTCGAGCTCGATTTTTCGCAAGGCCGATCGAGCGCGCGATTTTGGTATGTGTCCGAGGAGAAGCTCGAGCCGCGCCTTGGCGAGCGCTTCGAAGAGCCCGGCATGGAGCGTGAGCAGCCCTTGGCCATCGCGCGCGAGGTGGCGGCGCTCGCGGTTGCGCTCGAGCGTGAGGAGGGGCGCACAAGCGTTGCGTCGTTTCTTCTCGCCCATCCCGAGCACCGCCATGCCGTGCGCCGCATCCAGATCGCCCAGAGGCACCCTTATTCGGAGATCCGCGACAACCTCATCGAGGCGCGGATGAGGCCGATTGATCTCTTGCGCTGCAAGCTTGCCTTCTTCGGCGCCACGCGCTTCGACCCGCGTTCGGACCGATGGGTGCGCATCACTTTGTTTCAAGGCGCGCCTTTTCCCGACGAGCTCGCCGCCGAGGGCACCGAGCGATGGGTTTATGGGGAATGATCGTCTCGTTCAACGAGATCGAGACCACCATCCTCAAGGCGGCTCGCGGCGCGGGAATGGAGTGGGGGCTCGCCGAAGAGGCAGCGCAAGCGGCCCGTTTTCTCGCGCGGCTCGGCCTTCCCTTCGAGGCGCCGTTGGTTAACCTGCTTTCCACGCGCGCCTGGGAGACGCCTCCTGTTCTCGAAGGCGCGACCTTGAGGCCGGCGCGTCCCGACGCCTCGCTCTGTCCGGTCCGCGCCGGCGCCTATCTCTCCGATCTCGGCATTGCGGGCGCGATGATCGAGCGCCTCATCTCGCCGGTCCTCCTTCTGCCTTTCGCGGCCCGCGCCGATCGGGAAGTCGAAATCGCCTGGAAAGGGGTGAGGCTTCGGCTCTGGCCGTTGGGCGTCACGGTCATCTCGGGCGAGCCTTGCGCGCTCGCGGCAAACAAAGCCGGGGAGGTGAGCCTCTCCTCCTTCGATGGTGGTGATGGGTCGAAAGGTTTGCGGCGTACCCTCGAGGCCGGCGGCGGAGCAAGGATCGATGAAGCCTGCTGGGCGAAGCTGCAAGCCTTCGAGGCCCTCACCTATGTGCCCGCGAGCGCGAAATCGCGCGCAAGCGGCGCCGGTGCAGGCGAGATCGACAACGACTAAAAAGGCGGTGCTCGCCGCATCCGCTTGCGAGCTGCATCAAGGAGAAGACGATGCTCATCGACGGCCTGCAATGCGGCTTTTACGATCGTGAAGTCTTCGAGGAATTGCGGCGAGGGGGCTTCACTTGCGTGACGCCGACGCTCGGCTTTTGGGAGGGCGCGCTCGAATCCCTCGATGCGCTTGGGCAATGGCGAGACCTCGCGCGCGAATGCGCCGATGTCGTTCTCATCGCGCGCTCGACCGCCGATATCCTCAAGGCTCACGAGAGCGATCGGGTCGCCCTTCTCCTCGGCTTTCAGAACAGCAATTGCCTCGAAGGCCGCATCCGTTACGTCGAGCTCTTCGCCGAGCTTGGCGTGAGGGTCATGCAGCTCACCTACAACAACCAAAATGAGCTCGGCGGAAGCTGTTACGAGGAGGTCGACGGCGGGCTTTCGCGCTTCGGCCGCGAGGTGGTGCGCGAGATGAACCGCTCAAGGATTCTCGTCGATCTGTCCCATGTCGGCGAGAAGACAACCCTGGACACGATCGAATGGTCGCAAAAGCCCGTGGCGGTGACGCATGCCAATGCCGATTCGCTCTTCCCCCACCGGCGCAACAAGAAGGATGCGGTGATCAAGGCGTTGGGCGAGAAGGGCGGCATCATCGGTTGCGTCACCTATCGCAACATCACCCCGGTCGCTGCTTGCGACAGCATCGAAAGCTGGTGCGAGATGGTCGCGCGAACCGTCGACATCGCGGGCATCGATCACGTCGGCATCGGCACGGACCTCATCCACAAGGGCAATCGCGCCTATCTCGATTGGATGCGCATGGGGCGCTGGTCGCGCAGCGTCAATTACGGCGCGGGCTCCGCCGCGAACGCAGATCCGATTTCCGATCCCCGCTGGCTGACCCGGCCTTCGGATCTGGGTAAGGTGCAAGAGGAGCTGAAGCGCGTCGGCTTCACCGAGGAGGAGTGCGAAAAGATCACCGCCGGTAATTGGCTGCGGGTCTATGCCGAGGTTTTCGGATAGGGCGAAATGAAACGGGGCTCGTCGCGCCGAGACGCAAGTGCCGGGATGATCGATTCGACGTCGCGGCGAATGGCTTGGAGATGGGGGCGGTGGGGGGTATCTCGGCTGAGCTCGAAGGGTGCGGACGATGCGGCTGTTGAACGGCTGCAGCGATGGAAGAAATCGGGCATGTCGGATGCGGAGAAGCATGTGTATGATGAGTATGGAACCGGGTGGGAGTGCGGGGGGTCTGTGAGCTGGCTCTGGCGCATGGGCTCAATCCGGAACGTTGCGGCAGAGGCTTCATAGGCGTGGGATGAATATCAACGATGCGTTGAGGTTTGTTTCGAGGGTGAGTGATGATCGTGATCTGGTCGAGGTGAAGCGGCGGGGTGATGGCGTGTGGACGGTTTGAGTTCACGCCAACCCAAAGGGTGTCCAAGCGCCTCAGTGTCGCGATCGGTGGCGCCTCAATATTACTCCAAGGGAGAGCAGTCATGAGAACTCTACTAGCGAGTGCCGGTCTAGCGCTGTTGTTGGCTTTGGCAACGGAACCAAGCGTCAGCGCTCAGGAGCCCCCTGAATGGATGAAACAGACACTTCCTGACCAGGCACTGAAGCCGCTATGGGACGAATACTTGGCTGTGATGAATCCCACGGGAGCTTTGGACGGGAAAACCAAGCAACTCATTGCCCTCGGTGTGGCAGCACAAATTCCTTGTGCATATTGCGTTTTCGCTCACACTAAAGCGGCAAAAGCAGCTGGTGCGACCGATGCTCAAATAAAGGAGGCCATTGCAACCGCCGCGCTCGTCCGTTTCAACAGCACAATGCTGAATGGCTCGGACGGCGGCCGCGAGTGGCATTCGAATTGAATACGGCCTCATCGCCGCTGGGATCGCGGCTCGCCCACGAGTCTGAGGATGCGACGCACATCATGCATCGACCGGCCCATGACCTTGGCCAATCATCGATGGTGTATCGAGGTGTTCTCCCCATCGGTGACCTCATCAGTCGAGCGGGATTGATGGCATCGGTCATCGGCTCCTCCTTTTCACAGTTCAAGCTCGAGCAAGTGCTCCCCGTGCTGCGCCGAACAAAAAAGCCTGCTGAGGTCCAAGTTTTTTCTTCGAGATCCAAGATAGTCCAAGATCCAAGATCCAAGATAAATCCAAGACGCTCGCATCGCGTAGCGATGCGGCGCGCATACACGCGTGCGCGACTCCACCGACCCTGTGGTAGCTCATCGTGCCGTGCTATTTGTTGCAGCGAGACCCACACCGAGACCCAGCTATGCTGTGTGTCTGATTAAGATATTGATCAGACAAGTCATTACGCATTTCGTGCGATCAGGAGGAATTCATGCACAAGCTTCTCGTTCTCTACAATGAGCCGAAGGACCCGGCTCACTTTCGCAAATATTATGTCGAGACCCATGTGCCACTCGCCGACAAGCTCCCTGGCCTGAAGGCCAGCCGCTACTCTTTCGACGCGAAGCCCCTCGGGCCGGGAAAGGCGCCTTTTTGCATTTTCGAAGCCGAGTTCGAAAACGAAGCCGCGCTCATGGCCGCGCTGCAATCGAAAGAGGGCAAGGCTGTCGCCGGCGATGTGCCGAATTACGCGACGGGCGGCGTGACGATGGTGCATTTCGCGACACGCTGAGGCAGCTGGCGCGCCGAATTACGACGCCATTGAAGACTAAGGACGAGGATAGCCGTGACGGGTCCTCGGAAGAAATCCGAGGACGGTCATCAGGCGTGGGCTGGGCGCCAACGTGCCAGGACCAGGCGCGGATTTTTTTGGTGGGCAACATCTGACGCTTGGTACATAGCCGGCAAGGCCGCACCGGCAGAACCGGCGATAGACCAGATTGCGGTGGGCCTCGTCACACAGCCGCCGCTCGGAACGGATGGTTAGGACGGGGGGTCCATCTGCGGAACGGGCCCTCGAGTTCCTTTGTCGGTAGGCACCTCCGCGCGCCGAAACCGGGCGCTGCTACGCTCACGCAGTGTTTGGAACGTGACATAGAGCATTGGGATCACAAACAGCCCGATTGCGCTGGCCGCGATCATGCCGCCGAACACTGGTGTACCAACATCATGCCGACTGATCTCCGCAGCGCCCTTTGCGACGACCAGCGGATAGACGCCGAAGATGAAGGCGAAGGAGGTCATCATAACCGCGCGAAACCGCATCCGCGCGCCCAGGACCGCAGCTTCCTGAATACCCATGCCCCGCTCGCGCTGGTCCTTCGCGAATTCGACGATCAGGATGCCATTCTTAGCCGCCATTGCGATCAACACCACGAGGCCGATCTCGGCGTAGAGGTCGAGCGACAGATGAAAGATCAGGATGCCGAGAAACGCGCCCAAGACACCGACCGGGACCGACAGCAGCACAGGGATGGGAATCATCCAGCTTTCGTAAAGGCCGACCAGAAACAGGAACGCGAACAGCACCGCGAGGCCCAGGATCGCCCCGGTTTGGCCCGAAGCCGCGACTTCCTGGTACGCCGTTCCGGTCCATTCGTAGGTATAGCCGGCTGGCAATGTCTTGCCCGAGACCTCGGCCATTGCCGCGAGCGCGGCCCCGGACGAGGCCCCTGGCGAGGGGCTGCCCTGAATTGGGATCGCGCGGTAGTTGTTGTAACGGGTGATGACCTGCGGGCCGACGACGACCCGGGCATTTGCGATCGACCGCAGCGGAACGTCGGTGCCGGATTTGTTTCGGATATAAATCTGCCACAACGCCCGCACATCGTTGCGGGCGGCGGCCTCGCCTTCGATGTTGACCTGCCAAACCCGCCCGAACAGGTTGAAGTTGTTGATGTACATGCCGCCCAGCGTCGCCTGCAGCGCGCCGAACACATCGTTCATCCCGAGCCCCAGCGCCTGTGCTTTCTCGCGGTCGATGTCGAGCCAGATCGATGGGTTGCTGGCGGTATAGGTCGAAAAGACGCGCGTGAGGCTAGGGTCGTGGTTCGCGGCGGCGACAACGGCCTGCATGACGCTGTTCATTGCGGCCGGCTCCTGCCCTTCCAACCCCTCGAGGTCGTATTCGAACCCACCGGTCGTCGAGAGCCCGATGATTGGTGGCAGGTTGAACGCGATCACATTGGCGCTGCGCACCTGCTGGCCTTCCGCAAAAACTCGGCCGATCAGCGCCTGCGCCGAGTTCGCCGCGCCCGCTCGGTCCGCGAACGGCTTCAATAGTCGGGACGATGAAACCCGCATTCGGCTCGTTGACGCCGTCGATGATCGAAAAGCCGATGATCGCGAACACCTTGTCCATTTGCGGCATCTGCTGGAGCAGCTTGGTGACGCGGCTGACCGCCTCCCGGGTGCGATAGACAGAGGCGCCGTCGGGCAATTGAACGATTACAAAGAAGGCGCCCTGATCCTCTTCAGGCAGAAACCCGGTCGGCGTGCGCAGCGCGAGCGCCCAGATCGCCGCGGCGCTGGCCGCGATCAGCGCGACGCCAAATACCGAGACGCGCACCAGGCGGCGCACCGCGGCGGCATAACCGTCGCGGACGTTGTCGATGCGCTGCAACACCCAGCCCAGCGGACCGCGCCTGCTGCCGCGATGGCGCAGGAAGATCGCGCAGAGCGCCGGCGACAAGGTCAGCGCGTTAATCGCGGAGATGAGCATTGCGATGCTGATCGTCACCGCGAACTGGCGGAACAATTGCCCGGAGATCCCAGGGATGAACGCCACCGGCACGAACACCGAAAGCAGCACCAGCGTGATGGCGATGATGGGCGCGGTGATTTCGGTCATCGCCTTTTTCGTAGCATCGGCGGGAGACAGATTCGGGTTTTCCTCGATCACCCGCTCGACGTTCTCGACCACCACGATCGCGTCATCGACGAGGATGCCGATGGCGAGCACCATCGCCAGCAAAGATACGGTATTGACGGAATACCCGGCCACAAGCAGCACCGCGAAGCTGCCGATGACGCTGACCGGCACCGCGACGGCCGGGATAATTGTTGCGCGCAGGCTGCCGAGAAAGAAGAAGACGACGATCACAACGAGCGTGAACGCGATCGCCAATGTAATCAGCACGTCGCGAACGGTCGCGCGTATGAACGTCGTCGTGTCGTAGTTGACGACATAATTGAGTCCGGGCGGGAACCGCTGGCTCAAGCGGTCCATTGTCGCGATGACCGCCGAAGCGGTGCTGACCGCGTTGGCGCCTGGCGAGAGATAGAGCCCGATGGCGACTGCCGGTTCCCCGTTGAACCGGCCTTCGACATCCTCGTTCTGGGCGCCGAGATCGACCCGTGCGACGTCGCGCAGGCGCAAGAGCGAGCCGTCGGGGTTCGCGCGCAGCACGATGTCGCCGAACTGCTCCGGGGTCGTGAGTTGCCCCTGGGTTTGGATGTTCATCTGGAATTGCTGGTCATGGCCGATCGGCCGCGCCCCGATACGGCCGACCGGCGCCTGCACGTTCTGAGCCTGAATAGCCGAAATGATGTCGGCCGGCGTCAAGTGCAGATTGTCCAAGCGCTGCGTGTCGAACCAGATGCGCATCGAATAGTTGAGCGCGCCGAAGATATGCGCCTGGCCGACGCCCGGCACCCGCGACAAGACATCGACGATGTTGATGATCGCATAGTTGGTGATGAACAGCGGGTCCTGCTTGTCGTTGTCGCTGTAGAGCGAGAGGAATTGCAGGACCGCCGATGATTTCTTCTGGATCGTGAGGCCCTCCAGCTGGACTTCGGAGGGCAACTGCGCGAGGGCCGTCTGCACGCGGTTGTTCACGTTGACGGTATCAATATCGGGGTCGGTGCCGAGGTCGAAGCTGACGGTCAGGTTGTAGGAGCCATCATCGCGCGCTGGTCGACTTCATGTAGATCATTTTGTCGACGCCGACGACCTGCGCCTCGATCGGCTGCGCAACATTGGCTTCGACGACAGCAGCCGAAGCGCCGGGATAGACGGCGGAAACCTGCACCTGCGGCGGCACGATGTCGGGCAGTTGCGCGACTGGGATGCGAGTCACGGCAAGCAGGCCCGCGAGCGTGATGATCACCGCGATGACGACCGCCAGCCGTGGGCGGTCGACAAAGAGCGCCGAGATCACGGTTTTGCTCCCGCCTCGGGGGCCGGGGGTGATATTGCCGGCGGCGGGCTCGCCGGCTCCGCCGACACGGTTTGGCCAGGGCGGACACGTTGCAAGCCTTCGCTGATCACCAGTTCGCCTTCGTTCAATCCGTTTGTCACCACCGCGGTGGACGGGGTCGACTGGCCGAGCTGAATGCGGCGGACTTGCGCTTTGTTCTGCGCATCGACGACGTAGACGAAATCGCCCTGCTGATCGGACAGGACGGCGGCGCGCGGAATCGCCAGAACCGTGATCGGCTGCACGCCTTCGAGAAGCACGGTAACGAATTCGCCGTCCACCAGCTCACGCGCGCCCCGTTCTCCCGACTTCATGCCCGGGAACAGTGCGTTGGGGATCACCCCACGCAAGGTGACGGTGTCGGTGTTTTCGGCCACGGTTGGCGATACATAATCGAGCTTGCCGTCCTGGCCGTATATGCGGCCGTCGGGGAGGCGAAGCTTGATCACGACCGCGCTATAGCCGCCCTTGTTCGCATAGCGGTTGCGCAGATCGAGCCCGGTGCGAAGCGAGATAGGGAAGATCACGTACATCGGATCCTGGCTGACGATGGTCGCCAGAGTGCCGCTGGTCGGTGAGATGACGTTGCCTTCGGTGACCTGGGTCGCGCTGATCTCACCATCGATCGGCGCGCGGACATCGGTATAACCAAGGTTGATCTGGGCCGTTTCCAGCTGCGCCTGAGCGCCGGCGATCTGCGCCGCTAAGGAGCGCTCGGAGGCGAGCGCGGCATCGACATTCGATTGCTGGCCCGCCGGCGTTTGCAGCAGCGACTGAGCCCGCTGCAGGGTCAATTCGGCGTTACGGTGCTGCGCCTGTAGCTGCTCCACACTGGCTTTCGCAGCATCGACCTGCGCTTGAAAGGGCGGCTGTTCGATCAGGTAGAGCAGATCGTCCTTTTTGACCTCGGTGCCCTCGACAAACGGGCGCTTTTCGAGAAACCCGGTCACCCTAGCGACGAGCGCCACTCGATTCACCGCCTGAATCCGGCCGATGAACTCGTCGCTTTGCGTCATCTGCTGGCGCTCGGCCCGCACCACGCCTACGGCCGGAGGACCGCCCTGCGCGGGCTGCGCCCGCGCTTGAGCCGATACAAAGGCGAGCGCAAAAGTGAATAAGAAGCAGGAAGCGCGAAATCTTTGACTCATCCAAGCCTCGGCCCGGAGGTATGATGAGCAAATGCTCTTTTGATGATCATATGCTCACCCGCGGGTGGATACTTGTCAAGTATTGTGAACGGCTTTTCCCGGCCTACTCTGAGCCGCCGATTCGACCACCGGTCAGACTGGCGCCGATGCGTAGGCGTCCGAACCGTCTGTCGCAGTGAACGGCCTGTACGGCGGGACGCTCGGCTGGCCAGTGCTCGCCGATGCCTTCTCCAGTCAGTCGTCGGCGACGGCATCGTCGGCCTGCTCGGTGTGCTCTCCGCCAAGCTGATTGGGTGCCGAGCGGATCATCGCGATGAGCCGTCACGAGCCGCGCCAGACGCTCGCGCGCGAATTCGGGCGCATGCGGTGTGGCCATTTCGTTTGATCTCCACGACGTTTTCCTTCGACCGCTACGGGTCGATACCGGGGGGCCCCCGCGTTCGCCTCGGTCGAGGCTCTGCGATGTCGGGAAGCAGGAAGGAAAGTGCGAGGATCTTGATTTATGCATCGGACTTGAACCCTTAGAGCATGATCGAGCGCCATCGGGTGGCGCGCTTGCCGCTGCTTGACTGGGAGCATCCGTGGCATACCATATACAAAACACGTGTGACTGAGAGGAACGCCCGAAATGCCTGACGCGAGCGCTTTTCCGCGCCTCAAGGTCGAGCCGCTGCATGTGAGCGTCGGCTTGCGGCGCCTTGCTTGCGACGCCATCAAGAGCGCCATCACCGAAATGGATATCTACGGCCGGCCTGGCGAGATTCGCCTCGACGAGCGGCAATTGTCCGAGGATCTCGGCGTGAGCCGCACGCCGATCCGCGAAGCCCTGAGCGTGCTCGAGCAGGAAGGCTTCGTGCGCACGGTCCCGCGCCGCGGCATCTATGTGGTGCGCAAGACGAAGCGCGAGGTGATCGAGATGATCACGGTGTGGGCCGCGATCGAAAGCCTCGCTGCGCGCTTCGCGGCCGAGCGGGCGAGCAAGAGCGATTTGCGGACTTTACGCGAACTGTTTGCGCAATTCGAGGAGAACCCGTCGGAGCACATCAACGAGTATTCGCAAGCCAACATGGCCTTTCACAAGGCGATCATCCGCATGGGTGGATGCGGCCTGATGAGCGAGCTCACCGATAATCTCTTCATCCATATGCGGGCGGTGCGCGCCGTGACCATGCGCCAGGACAATCGCGCGCGCCGTTCCATTGTCGAGCATTTGAACATCATCTCGGCGCTGGAGAAGCGCGATCCCGATCTCGCCGAGCGCCTGGTCCGAGAGCATACGCTCGGCCTTGCCCGGCACGTCGAGCTTCATGGCGAATTCCTCGACGGCCTCCAGCAAGGGGCCGAGGAGCGAAGGCGCCGCAAGGTCGGATAATCGCGAAAGTATTAAAGGGCGGGCTCCGAGGCCGCCTTCGCCGATCGGCCGTCCGACGAAATCCAGAGGAGACGAAAAGGGCCATGTCGATGAGCACCGCACAGAACACGAAGCCACAAGCTCAAGAGAAGCCATCGGCCGCGGCCCGAACGACGGCCGAGGACACGCTCAAGGAGAAGAGCCGCGACGCCAACGTCATTTCGGGCGGCCATCTCGTCGCCAAGGCGCTCAAGGCCGAAGGCGTCGACACCATCTTTACGCTTTGCGGCGGGCACATCATCGACATCTATGACGGCTGCCTCGATGAAGGCATTCGCATCGTCGATGTGCGCCATGAGCAGACGGCGGCGCATGCGGCGGACGGCTATGCGCGACAGACCGGCAAGCTCGGCTGCGTGGTGACGACTGCGGGCCCCGGCTGCACCAACGCGGTCACCGGCATCGCCACCGCCTTCCGCTCGGAGAGCCCCGTGCTTCACATCGGCGGCCAAAGCGCGCTCAACCAATGGAAGATGGGCGGCCTTCAGGATCTCCCGCATGTCGACATGATGAAGCCGATCACGAAATTCGCCTCGACCGTGATGTCGACCGAGCGCGTCGCGGACATGATCGCGATGGCGGCGCGCGAGTGCTTCGCGGGCGCCTATGGGCCGTCCTATCTCGAGATCCCACGCGACGTGCTCGATCGCGAGATCGATGCCTCGAAGGCCGTGCTGCCGAAGCCCGGCCATTATCGCGCTTCGACGAAATCGAGCGGCGATCCGCGCGATATCGAGAGGCTCGCCGATATCCTGGTGAATGCCGAACGGCCCGCCATCCTCTTCGGCCAACAGGTTTTCGCCGCACGCGGCCATGAAGAGGCGATCGCGCTTCTGCGCGGCCTCGACATTCCCGGCTATTTCAACGGGGCGAGCCGTGGCCTCTTGCCGCCCGGCGATCCGCATCATTTCGACCGCACGCGTTCGCTGGCCTTCGGCAAGGCCGATGTCGTCGTCATCGTCGGCACGCCCTTCGATTTCCGCATGGGCTACGGCAAGCGCATCAATGTGCCGACGCTCGTGCAGATCGACATGGACTACAGGACCGTCGGCAAGAACCGCGACGTGTCGCTCGGCATCGTCGGCGACCCGGGCGCCGTCCTTGCGGCGGTGCTGCAAGCCGCATCCGGCCGTCTGAAGAAGGACAAGCGCGAGCAGCGCCGGCAATGGATGAAGGAGCTCACGCAAGCGGAGGAGGCAGCGACACAAAAGCTGATGCCGATGTTCACCTCCGACCAATCGCCGATCCATCCCTATCGCGTCGCTTACGAGATCAACGAATTCCTCACCGACGACACGATCTATATCGGCGACGGCGGCGACGTGGTGACGATCTCGGCGCAGGCGGTGCGCCCGCGCGGGCCGGGCAATTGGATGGACCCGGGCGCGCTCGGCTCGCTCGGCGTCGGCACTGGCTTCGCGCATCGCCGCGAAGCTCGCCCATCCGAAGAAGGAGGTGCTTTGCTATTACGGCGACGGCTCCTTCGGCATGACCGCCTTCGACATGGAGACCGCCGATCGGTTCGGTGCACCCTACATCGCCGTCATCGGCAACAACTCGGCGATGAATCAGATCCGTTATGGCCAGCTCGCCAAGTATGGCGCGCAGCGCGGCAACATCGGCAACAAGCTCGGCGACATGGAATTTCTCCGTTTTCCCCCAGATGTGGGGCGGGTGGGGCGTTGAGGTGCGCGAAGCCGCGAAGATCGCGCCCGCCTTGCGCGAGGCGCGCGAGACGTGTCGCGAAAACCGGCAAGTCGGCCGTGGTCAACATCTGGGTCGACCCGAATGAATACGCGCCCGGCACTAAGAACCAGACGATGTACAAGTGATGAAGCGGGAGATCATTTCCATGGCAAAGACGGCAAAGACGGCGACCGGGGCGAGGCGGGCGGCCCTCAAGAAGACGGCGAAAAAAGCCGCGCCGAAGCGAGCTGTGCCGAAGGGGGCCGCGCCGAAGAAAAGCGCGGCGAGGATGGCGGCCGTGAAGAAGGCCGCCAAGCCGAAAGCTCCGGCCCGCAAGGCGCTCGCCAAAGCGAAGCTTGGCGCCAAACGTGCCGCCAAACGCCCGACACCCAAGGCCGTGGCGCGATCGGCCAACAAGCGGGTGACGAGGACAAAGGCCATTGCCGCGACCGGCACGACGCCGCGCTCGCCGTCGCGCAAGCCCTGGGGCGGCGCCGGCAAGGCGCTCGACGGCGTGCGCATCCTCGACTTCACCCATGTTCAATCCGGCCCCACCTGCACGCAGCTTCTCGCCTGGTTCGGCGCCGACGTGATCAAGGTCGAGCGGCCGGGCATCGGCGACATCACGCGCGGCCAGCTTCGCGACGTGCCGAACGCGGACAGCCTCTATTTCACGATGCTCAACCACAACAAGCGCTCGATCACGATCGATTCCAAGCACCCCGAGGGCAAGGCGGTTCTCGAAGCGCTGGTGAAATCATGCGATGTGCTGGTCGAGAATTTCGCGCCCGGCGCGCTCGACCGCATGGGTCTGAGCTTCGAGCACATCCACAAGCTCAACCCGCGCATGATCGTGGCCTCGGTCAAGGGCTTCGGCCCAGGCCCTTACGAGGATTGCAAGGTCTATGAGAACGTCGCCCAATGCGCCGGCGGCGCGGCGTCGACCACGGGCTTTCTCGACGGGCCTCCGCTCGTCACCGGCGCGCAGATCGGGGACAGCGGCACGGGGCTGCATCTCGCGCTCGGCATCGTCTGCGCGCTCTACCAGCGAAACCGCACCGGGCGGGGCCAGAAGGTGCTCGCCGCCATGCAGGACGGCGTTCTCAACCTGTGCCGCGTCAAGCTGCGCGACCAGCAGCGCCTCGAGCATGGGCCCCTCAAGGAATACAGCCAATATCGGGCAGAACATCCCCTTCGGCGACGCGACGCCGCGCGCCGGCAACGATTCAGGCGGCGGCCAGCCGGGCTGGATCCTGAAATGCAAGGGCTGGGAGACCGATCCCAACGCCTACATCTATTTCATCACGCAGGCGCCGGTCTGGGAGGCGATCTGCGACGTGATCGGCAAGCCCGAGTGGAAGACCGATCCCGATTACGCAAAGCCCGCCGCGCGCCTGCCGCGCCTCAAGCAGATCTTCGACACCATCGAGCAATGGACCATGACCAAGACCAAGTTCGAGGCCATGGACATCCTCAACAAATACGACATCCCTTGCGGGCCGATCCTCTCGATGAAGGAGCTCGCCGAGGAGCAATCGCTGCGCAAGACCGGCACGATCGTCGAGGTCGATCACCCGACGCGCGGCAAATATCTCACCGTCGGCAACCCGATCAAGATGTCGGATTCAGTGAGCGAGGTGAAGCGTTCGCCCTTGCTCGGCGAGCACACGGACGAGATCTTGCGCGATGTCCTGAGATTCGATCGGCGCCGCATCGCAAAGGTGCAGGCCTCAGGCGCGCTCGGGGAGCCGATGGCGCTCGCCGCCGAATAGCGGGTGACGCGATGATCGAAACGCCCACCGTTTTTGCGCATCGCTCGAGGAACGGCGTCTAGTGGCAATGGGACGCAAGAAGCGCGCCCCCTTGCTATCAGGCAAAAACCTGGACCCCGGCTCGAAACCTCAGGGCCTGCGCGGAGTTCCAGGATAAGCGCGCACGCAGCGAGTCTCGGCGAGGACTATCGGGATAGAGAGGTGATTAACGAGGTCAAGTGACGAGGGAGCGCGCCAAAGAAGCGCGCCCCAAGTGGGTGACGGCGCATCGGCGGGGAGCTGAAATGTCCTCACAAGTGCCACTCGCGAAGGCGGGCACACGACGGGTATGGCAACTCGCCATCGGCATCTTGTGCATGGCGCTCATCGCCAATCTGCAATACGGCTGGACGCTCTTCGTCGGCCCGATACAGAAGGCCCATGGCTGGCGAGCCGATGAAATCCAGCTCGCCTTCAGCATCTTTGTTGCGATCGAGACCTGGCTCACCCCGGTCGAAGGCTTCATCGTCGATCGACTGGGAGAGCGCGGCCCGCGTTTGATGGTCGCGAGCGGAGCTCTCCTCGTGGCGCTCGGCTGGGGCCTCAACTCGATCGCGGACTCGCTCTCACTCCTCTATGTCGCGGCCGCGCTCTCGGGCGTCGGGGCCGGCGGCATCTACGCGACCTGCATCGGCAATGCGGTGAAATGGTTTCCCGATCGGCGCGGACTGGCGGTCGGCCTCACGGCGGCCGGCTTCGGTGCCGGAGCCGCACTCACCGTCATTCCGATCCGCATGCTGATCGCCTCGCGCGGCTATGAAGCGACATTTCTGATTTTCGGCGTCGCGCAGGGCACCGTGGCCTTCGTCCTTGCCTTCGCGCTGCGACCGCCAAGGCCAGGCGAGGTCGTACCGGTGAGTTCGCCGAAGCTGCGACAATCCTTGCGAAGCTTCGCGCCGCGCGAGGTGCTCGCGAGCCCGATCTTCTGGGTCCTTTATGTGATGTTCGTCGCCGTGTCGGCGAGCGGCCTCACGGCGACGGCGGAGATCGCGCTGATCGCCAAGAGCTACGGCATCGCCGACACTTCCCTTTGGCTCGGCGTTTCCACCCTCACCGTCGCGCTCATCGTCGACAACGTGATGAACGGCTTGGCGCGTCCTTTCTTCGGATGGGTCTCGGATGTCATCGGGCGCGAATATACGATGGCGATCGCCTTCGCGCTGGGTGGGGCTGCCTATTGGCTCTTGGACTTGTTCGGGACAAGCCCCTTGGCCTTCGTCATGTTTGCCGGCCTCATTTTCTTGACCTGGGGTGAGATATTCAGCCTTTTCCCTTCGGCTGCGACAGACACATTCGGCCCGAAATTCGCGACCACGAACGCGAGCCTGCTTTATACGGCGAAGGGCACATCGGCCTTTCTCGTGCCCTTCGCCAATCTCTTGCAGGATGCCACGGGAAGCTGGCACGGCGTGTTCCTTGCCGCGACGCTCACCAACTTTGCCGTGGTGTTGCTCGCCGTTTTCGTCCTGAAGCCGATGCGGTCAGGAAAATTCGGCGCGCCCGCCGCCTTGACGAATGTCTAGCGCGTGCAAATCCGCGCTCTCGCGAGCGAGAGTGGAGAGGTCAGTGTAACCCCATCTCCGTTCACTCCCGCGAAAGCGGGAGCCCAGACTCGACGAGCGAAGCGCCACCTTCGCGGGGATGAGCGGGAAGGCCGCTCCGCCAACTCAATTGTAGCGGCGGATGAGGCTCACGAGCTTGCCTTGAATCTGCACCCGGTCAGGCCCAAGCAAACGTGTCTCATAAGCGGGGTTTGCGGCCTCGAGGGCGATCGAGGAGCCCTTGCGCCGGAAGCGCTTGAGCGTCGCCTCCTCATCATCGATGAGCGCGACGACGATGTCGCCGGAATTCGCCGTATTCTGCTTGCGCACGAGGACGGTGTCGCCGTCATGGATGCCCGCCTCGACCATCGAATCGCCACGCACTTCGAGGCCGAAATGCTCTCCCTGACCGAGGAATTCGCTCGGCACCGCGATGGTGTGGCTGCGCGTCTGAATGGCCTCGATCGGCGTGCCGGCGGCGATCCGTCCCATGATCGGTATGGCGACGCTCGCGTGCCGGCGTTCCTCAGGGCCCGGCGCCTGACGCACCTTGCCGAGGCTGCCCTCGATGACATTCGGGCTGAAGCTGCCGCGCTGCCGGGCGAAGGCCGCGTCCGGCATCTTCAGCACTTCGAGCGCGCGCGCCCGGTTCGGCAGCCGCCTGATGAAGCCGCGCTCCTCGAGCGCCAAGATCAGCCGGTGGATTCCTGATTTCGAGCGCAGATCGAGCGCCTCCTTCATCTCGTCGAAGGAGGGGGGTACACCGCTGTCTTTAGAGCGCTCATTGATGAATTTGAGGAGTTCGAGCTGCTTGCGCGTGAGCATGGCGGGGTCCCTGGCTGAAAGCGGAATCGAATCGAACGCCTAGAAAACAAATCACGAACTTCCTTTACAAGTTCTATATGTGTTCCGCAAGAGTCCCGTCATCCTGGCCGAAGGGACCGCGCCCGGGTGCTCCCTTTGCGAGTGCCTCCGCGAGCAGCGTTGTCACGGTCGCGACCGAGCCCGCCTCTGCCGGGACGGTTGCGGAAACGCCGTTCCGGCTCGGTCGGCAGACGGCGATCAGGAACTCCGTTGAGGCGCTCGACCGAAAAAAGGGCCGCCCAGCGTGAGCGGCCCTTTCGCCGAAGTTCAGGCGAGGCTTCTACATCCCCGGAAGCTGCACGATATCGATGACTTCGATCCAGGCGCCGGGCATTTGCAGGTGCGGGTGGTCCTTGCCGAAAATCTTGGTCGCCGCGTCGGCCGAGTTGGCTTGCACGATCGAATAGCCCCCGAGGCCGTTCTTCGTGTCCGAGGCGCCCTTCGAAGTCGACCCGTTTGGTTTTCCCCAAAGGTGCACCGGAATCGACGAGGGATGCCTTGTGGTCGCCTATCCACTTCATCCACGCGTCCATCCCCTTCTTTTGTTGTTCGGGAGTGGAGCTGTTCATCATCTTCTCAAAATCCTGCTGATTCGCCATGTACAAGACCAAGAACTTTTTCATGTGACGATCCTCCTATTAGCAAGAAGATAGACGCTTTCTGCGATAAACCCATGACCCTCACTGGCACAGCCGAAAGCCGCTTGAGGTTTCTGGGCTTCGGCTCAGGCGAAGCCGTCAGCATTCGCCTGATATTGCCTTCCGGCGCTTTGCGCCCGCCTGATGCCTACAATCCAATTATCCGACGAGCGGTGCCGCTCTGGAATTCTCAAATGGCGCGCCGCAACTCGGAAGAGGAGAACCGGTGCGCGGTTCTGGCACGCGCCCTCGCAGCCTCCACGTCACGATCGCGCGGCGCCGCATTGGTGACGAGGGAATCGAGCAATTCGCGGGCTGCGCTCGCCACTTGATCGATGGCTCGGTTGAACGCGATTTCGTTGCTCTTGGACGGCCGCGCGAACCCGCTCAGCTTGCGCACGAACTGCAATGAAGACGCGCGGATCTCTTCTTCCGTGGCCGGCGGCTTGAAGTTGTAGAGCGTCTTGATGTTTCGACACATGACGAACCTCACGGGTGAGCGCAGTAAAAAAGGATGATGGAGATTGCCGCAAGATTGCATCGGTTGCCGTGACGATCAACCCGTTTCTCCTGCTTATGTGTTCCGCAACGGAGGGCAGCGTCGCTTTTTGAACGACGACTGCGCCCAGTGTGTGAGGAGCGGTCAGCCCCTTTCCGGACGCGGCTTGCGCGCGACCCGCCGTGCCGCGGCGGGCTTTTGCGCGAGCATGGCCAGCGCATCAGCGATTCCCCGCATCACCGGTCCCCACTGGCCGAGTGGCTTCTGACGGAACAAGCGCGCCGTCGGATACCAGGGGCTGTCCTCGCGCTCGAGGAGCCAGCGCCAATCCGGAACGAAGGGCAGCATGATCCACACCGGCTTTCCCATCGCGCCCGCGAGATGCGCGACGGCGGTGTCGACCGAGATCACGAGGTCGAGATTGGCGACGGCGCCTGCGGTTTGCGCGAAGTCGGTGAGCTCTGGCGCCAGATCGGTGACGCTTGCCGAAGCGTCGCGCGCCGTCGGACCGATTTGAAGACTGAAGAAGCGCACATCTTTGACGGCGAGGATCGGTGCGAGGGCCCCAAAGGGTATCGAGCGATCCTTATCCATGGAATGTTTAGGGCTGCCGGCCCAGACGAGGCCGACCTTGAGCTCGGGTCCCCCTCCCATGATGAGAGCCAAGCGAGAAATCGCGTCAGCAGGGGCGTGCATGTAGGGGGCCGGCGCCGGAATGGTGTCGAGCGTCGTCTTAAACAGATGCGGGAGACTGAGAAGAGTGGATTGGACGTCGGATGGGGGGTGTGCTCCGTCACAAACATCGAGCCACGGCATGCTGTGCGCGATCAGCGACCGCAAAGGCTCTTGCACGCTCAGCGAGAGCTTGGCGCAGCGTTCGCGCAACAGCGGCAAATAGCGACAAAATTGAATGGCATCGCCGAAGCCTTGCTCGGCGTGCACCAGGAGCTGCTTCGTGGAAAGGTCTTCGCCTTTCCAAGGCGTTGGCATTTTGGGCCGAGATTGACTGTCTTTTGCCTTCCAACGCCATTCATATCGCGAAAAGCCCTCCGCCAGATTCCCGCGAAGAAGTTCGCTGATTGCCAGATTCGTATGGGCGTCCGCGTGACTCGGGTTGAGCGCGATTGCGCGCTTCCAATCGGCCTGCGCCTCTTCGCGGCATCCCATTTTGTAAAGCGTGATGCCGCGACTGCAGAAGGCTTCGGGGAAGGAGGGATCGAGGCGAGCCGCTTCGCTCTTGGACTCGATCGCCTTGGTGAATTGGCCCAAGGCATCGAAAACGTGGCCGAGGTTGAAATGGGCCAGCGCATAATTCGGCGCGATGGCGATGGCTCGCTGCAAGTGGAACATCGCCTCCTGGTGTCGGCCGAGTGCGGCATAAGTACTTCCAATCGACATGAATGCCCTTGGCGATTCCGGCTCGAGAGCAAGCGCTTCCTGGCTTGCTCCGAGCGCCTCGTCGAAGTCGACCCGCGCGGCGGTACAATTCGGCGAGATTGTAGTAAGAAGAGGGATTTCGCGGTTCGAGAGAGATGGCCCGCTGCATGAGCTCGATCGCTCGCGCGAGATCTCCCTCGTCATGTGCAATGAGTGCCTGGAGCTGGAGGGTGGGGGGGTGATCCGGCCTCACCTTCAGTATCTCGCGGCAAAGCGCGTCGGCTTGCGCGAGGCGGCTGGCCTTGCGGTGGGCCTCGGCGGTCGCGAGGATTATTGACAAGGAAACAGCTCGGCTTGTCATCTCGTGAGCTCTGAGCTTTTTGGGAGCGCGGGCGCCCCGATGGGCCACGGAGCTCTCATTTGCGTCGATCCGATGTTGGACGACGGGGAGAATCGAATTTAGCGAAGCAGCTTTCCCTTGAACAGGCTAACTTTCCTTCTTTTTCATAGGGAGAACGCTAAGCGCAAGAGGGCGCGTCATTCCCGGCCGAGTGATCCAAAGGATCGCGAGGGGGAAGGGGTCTGTGCCATTCCCGGCCGAGTGATCCAAAGGATCGCGAGGGGGATGGGGTCTGTGTCATTCCCGGCCGAGTGATCCAAAGGATCGCGAGGGGAAGGGAACCAAATTCCACACCGTATGGCCCCCTTCCCACGTCTCGCTTACGCGAGCCGCGCCTGGGGTGACACGGGGTTGTACGAGCGGAAGGGTGACGCTACCCTTCCTTCTGCACGTTCCAGAAAATGGCGAACCCGTTCGGCACGCCCGAAAGCCGCGTGTTGAACGCGGTCGCCTGGAGATACTGCCCCAGCGGAATGTAGGGAACGTCGACGAACACCTCCTGCTGCAGCTCCGCTGCGATCTTCTGTTGTGATGCCTGGTCGGCCGCGGTGAACCAATGGTTGCGCAGGTCCTCGATCTTGGGGTCGTTCGGCCAGCCGAACCAGGCATTGTCGCCATTGGCGCGAAGCGAAAGATGGCCTGCAGGATTGAGCATGTCCGAACCCGCCCAGGCGGTGAAGAAGACGTTCCAGCCGCCCTGGTCCACGGGTTTGCGGCTGGCGCGCCGTTGCACGACCGTGCCCCAGTCGGTCGCGACGTAATCGACGTTCATCCCGGCCTTTTGCAACATATCCACGCCGATGTCGGACATGGCCTTGAGCACCGGAAAATCGGTTGCGGCGAGCAACACCACCTTCTCACCATTATACCCCGCGGCTTTCAGCTCTTCCTTGACCTTGGCCATGTCCCGAGAGCCGGTAAGCGCCTGCATGCCGGCGTCGTTCGCCATCGGCGTGCCGGGCGTGAACACGCCGACGCCGGTGCGCCACATGGATTTGTCGTCACCGGCGATCGCCGACATGAAATCCGCCTGGTTGACCGCACCGATCATCGCCTGGCGAATCTTCTCGTTGTTGAAGGGCGCCACGAGATGGTTCATCCGCATGATGGCGATTTGCCCCGTGGGATCTTGCACGACGACCTTCAGCTTCTTGTCCTTTCGCAGCAAAGGCAGAAGATCCGAAAGCGCGTAATCCCACCAATCCTGCTCTCCCGATTGCAGGCTTGCCGCGGCGGTCGCGGGATCAGGCGTCGTGGTCCACACGACGCGCTCGACATGCACCACCTTCGGTCCCGCCGTCCAATCGGATTTACCGGCTTTGACGGGGATGTAGTCGTTGAATTTCGTATAGACGGCGCGGGCGCCAGGGACGCGCTCATCCGCCTTGAAACGAAAAGGCCCGCTGCCGATCATCTCGGTGATTTGCGTGCCAGCATCGGTTTTCGCGAGCCGCTCCGGCATCATCGCCGGCATATAGGTGCTGGATTTGCCGAGAGCCGCCGGGAGCAAAGGGAAGGGGGCCTTCAGGCGGAAGCGGATCGTCTTGTCGTCTTGCGCCGAAAGCTCGTCGGTCGCCGCGAGGAGCGCTTGACCGAATGCGTCTTTCGCCGCCCAGCGGCGGATGCTTGCCACGCAATCGCGGGCGAGGACTTTCTCGCCGTCATGCCATTTGAGGCCGTCTCGAAGCGTCAGCCTCCATTCCTTGCCGTCGTTCTCGGTGGCGTGCCCCTCGACCATCTGCCCGGACGGCTGATAGCTGCCGTCGGTTCCGTACAACGTATCGAACACCATGAATCCGTGGTTTCGCGTCACATAGGCCGTCGTCCAATGCGGATCGAGAACGACGAGATCGGCCTGCGGAATGAATTTGAGCTCGGCGCCGGCGCTTTGCGCGCGCCCGACCAGAGGAAACGCGAGGCTTGCGGCCGAGGCGGCGAGGAAGGTCCGTCGTTTCATTGTCATCCTCCTGTCGGCATGAAAAGGCTCGCTGAAGGCGAGATCGCAGCGAAGGATACTATAGTTGCCGCCTGCCTGCGATCGACGCGAGAGCCCTATTGCTTGCTCTCCAAGAGCCGATCGATCTCCGCTTTCAACTGAGCTTGTTGATACGGCTTCGACAGGCGCGGCAAAGCGTTCTTCTGGGAAGCGGGGAAATCCGCGTAACCCGTCACCAGGAGAACGGGCATGTTCGGATGCTTGCAGCGCACGAGCCTCGCGAGCTCTATTCCCGTCATGCCCGGCATGGCTTGGTCCGTCATCATCAGGTCGACGGTCCGACCCGCATCCAGGATCTCGAGCGCCCGTTTTCCCGAATTCGCCTCAACGACCGTGTGTCCCAAGTCCTCGAGCATATCCACCGTGCTCATGGCTATGAGCGGGTCGTCCTCGACGACCAGAATGGTCGCTTTGGGACCCTGCCGAATTTCCGAAATATCCGGCTTTTCCACGGAGTCCGAGTTGTCGCGATCGGAAGCCACAAGGTCGCGATGGTTCCTTTTCCGGGCTCGCTTGCAAGTTCGAGCAATCCGCCGAGCTGCACCGCGAGCCCATGCACCGTCGACAGCCCGAGCCCCGTCCCCTTGCCGGGGGGCTTGGTCGAGAAGAAGGGCTCGACCGCCTTCTTCAGCGTGGCCGCGTCCATGCCGCAGCCGGTGTCGGCGACCTCGACGCGGAGATAGGATCTGTTGCGCAACCCGTCCTTTGCGCCATCTTTCTCTTCCGCGACACTGATCTTGATCTCCCCGCCCCCGGGCATGGCGTCTCGCGCATTGATGACGAGGTTGAGGATCGCAAGCTCGATCTGATTGGCGTCGACTTGCGCTTGTGGCAGGCCAGGTGGCGCCTGGATGGTCAAGGCGATCTGGGGGCCGAGCGTGCGTTCGAGAAGCTCGCGAATGCCGACCAGAAGAGTGGCCATGTCGGCCGAACCCGTCTTCAATTCCTGTTGCCTCGAGAAGGCCAGCATGCGCTGCGTCAGGGAAGCGCCGCGACGAGCCCCTTGCATCGCCCCATCGACCAGCCGTTGGTTTCGCGGGTCATTCGGCAATCGCTTGCGAAGAAGCTCCAGATTTCCGGTGATCGCCATCAAGAGGTTGTTGAAATCATGGGCCACGCCGCCGGTGAGCTGGCCGACCACCTCCATCTTCTGCGACTGGAGAAGCTGCTCTTGCGCCTTTTCATGCGCGGCGACCTCGGCAAGCAATTCCGCGGTGCGGGCCTCGACCCGCTCCTCGAGGGTGCGCGTCAATTCGGAAAGCGCCAGGCGTTCGGCCTCGAGCTCGCCAAGCAAGCGCTCCCGCTCCAATTCGGCGATCTTGCGCGCGTTGATGTCGGAGGACACGCCAACGAGCCGGTCGATCCGTCCGGGGCCGTCCCTGAGCACCCGGGCTCGCATGTCGATCCAATGCACCGTTCCGTCGGGCCAAATGATCCGATGCTCGATGGCGTAGTCGCAGCCGGTGCGAAAGGTGCGCGCCAGGGCGGCCTGCACGCGTGCCACGTCTTCGGGATGGAGCGAAGCGAGAAGCTCATCGGCAGAGAAGCTTTCTTGATCCTGGCGACCGAAATGCGCGCGGCAGCCTTCCGAAGCCTCGAGCATCATGCCTTCGACATTCAGGGTCCAGGAGCCAAGCTCACCCGCCTCGAGCGCGTTTTGCAGCCGCTGCTCTGCTTCGGTGAGCTCTTCGAGGCGCGTGCGAGCCTCGTATTGACGCCGCCGCCCGCGAATGGCGGCTCGCGCGACGCTGGCGAGCGTCGTCGGATGGAAGGGCCTTTCGAGAAAGGTCACATTGCCGAGGAGCTCGGCGAGCCTTGCCGCGGTCGGATTGCGCTCGGGGCCGCCGCCGCCCCGGTAAGTCAAGAGAACGACGGGAAAGTCGGACCAAGCGGCTTGGCGAGCCAGCAAGTTCGCCAATGGCCGCAGATCCGCGTGGCGTATGGCTTCATCCGCGATCACCGCCATCCCAGCGCCCGCTTCGATCTCCTCGCGCAGCTTGACGAGATCGGTGCATATGTCCGCCAAAAGGCCGGCCTCCCTCAGGATCGACGCGGCGATCTGAGCATCGCGGCCATTCGGGGCCAAGATGATCGCGCGCTCGGAGAGCGGGCCTGCTTCACTCACTTTCCTTGCCTCGCAAACGCGCGGTGTCGTCGTTGAACATCGGCACGCCGCGCAAGACGCCATGAAAAGCATCGAGGGGCTCACCCAAGCTCAGGCCTTTCTTGTCGATGCGGAATTCACGCAAACTCGCCTCGTGAAATCCTGAGCGCTTCTTGATGACGGATATGGCGCGGCGAACCTCGCCTTTCGCCTCGAAATAGCGAAGCAGGATCACCGTGTCGGCGAGGTAGGTCACGTCGACGGGGGAATGCATTTCTCCGATGAGCCCGTGCTGCGCCACCGTGATGAATGTCGAGGCGCCGTGACGGTTCAGGAATTGCAGCAACTCATGCATGTGCAAGATGAGCGCGTTCTCTTCCGGCATGGCGGCCTGATAACCGTTAATGCTGTCGATGACGACCGACTTGACGTTCTGTGAGACGACGCTTTGGCAAACCCGTTGCGAGAACTCGCCGGGTGAAAGCTCGGACGCATCGATCTGATGAATGATCAAGTTCCCGCGTTCGCGAAGGCTTTCGAGATCCATCCCGAGGGTCTTCGTCCGATCAAACAGGAGGCCAAGCTCCTCCTCGAAGATGAAGAGGGCGGCCTTGTCGCCGCGCTTGATCGCCGCCATGGCGAAGGTGAGCGCGATCAGCGATTTGCCGGTCCCCGCGGGGCCGAGGATCAATGTGCTGGAGCCCGAATCGATGCCGCCCCCGAGAAGGGAATCAAATTTTGTGATGCCGGTCGAGAGCAAGGTACGGGCGAAAGGCTTGCGATATTCGGCGGCGACGAGACGTGGAAAAACGACGATCCCTCCCGTGTTGATGGTGAAATCATGGTAGCCGCCCCGGTATTTTTGGCCCCGATATTTCAGCACCCGCAAGCGCCGCCTTTCCGCCCCGTAACTCGGCGCAAGCTCCTCGAGGCGCACGACGCCATGCGCAATGCTGTAAACGGTTTTGTCGGCTTCCTCGGCCGTGAGGTCATCGAGCAAGAGTACAGTCGTCTTCAGACGCGAGAAAAAATGCTTCAGCGTGAGGATCTGACGCCGATACCGAAGGGAGCTTTGCGCCAAAAGGCGGATTTCGGAGAGGCTGTCGAGCACTACGCGCGAAGGCCGGACCCGCTCGATGACATCGAAAATCTGCTTCGTCGTTTCGCCCAGCTCGAGATCCGATGAATAGAGGAGACTTTGTTGCTGCTCGGGATCGAGGACGCTCTCAGGGGGAATGAGCTCGAAAACCTCGATCTTTTCGCCGAGCGTCCAACCATGAGACGATGCGCCTTCCCGAAGCTCGTCGGCCGTCTCGGAAAGCGTCATGTAGAGACAGCGCTCTTGCGCTTTCGCGCCCTCCAAAAGAAATTGGAGGGCCAAGGTCGTCTTGCCGGTCCCTGGCTCGCCCTCGATCAAAAAGACGTGCCCGCGCGAGAAGCCTCCCGACAAAACTTCATCGAGGCCCGAAATCCCGGTCTTGGCCCATCCTGTCTTGCCCGACATCAAATCTCCCTCCATGAGAGAACGACGCGCTTCGAAGGAAAGCGCATCGAAGCTCGCCTTCCCGTCGGGAACGCAAAGCTCGGAATGCCAAACTCCCATTCGGTTGGTATGTTTCAATCGAGCGGACCGGAACGAGCCTCGAGAGGGGCCTGCTTTGCGTCATCGGTTCAGGCCGAATCGCGGTCACGCGAAAAAAATCAGCTGTTTTCAATGGATTTGAAGGGCCTCGGATAAAAGGTGATCTGGCCTCAAGGGTTCCAGCCGATCGGTGAGCTGATTGGTGGTGTTTTGAAGCATAGAACGTGCAACTATCAGGACCATCCCAATTGATGCTCCTTGCACGAAGAAAAATAGGTGACAGGTCAAGCAATAAACAGGACGATCTTACCTGAACGAATCAATCGACCGCAAAGCCCGCGAGGCCATCATGTCCAGGGTGACGGAATTCGGCATCATAGCGGTTTTTCAAAGCCAGGATGGGCGGCTCAGCGTTCAACCGCAGATGTTGTTTCCCTCGCGGGAGGATGCCAGCCGCGCCGCGGAGATCTTCGCCGAGGTGCTTGGGGGCGCGGTCGCATTTTCGAGGGTCGTGGATCGGAAAAGCGGCTTTGCCGAAGATGGCATCATCATCGCGAAATTCGGAGTTATGGCGGAGGACCCGCGCCGAGCGTTCGGTGCGCAAGCGCGCGTGGCTTCGCACTCTTCGCGCGAGCAAGCCCGCGCACCGCTGCGCGAGAGCCCGGAACGATACATCCTGACGTTTTTCGAGGCGCAGCTTCGCCTTTGCACGCTCGCTCGCGACTCGCGCCGGGAAAGGCCCTCGGGCTTCGCGCGGATGTGGGACGAAGGAGACGCGATGACGCTCGATCTGTGCACGCCATCGGGCGACGGCGATGATCTTGCCCGGGTGCCCTCAATCGCTAGCAGGGTGGCACTCCGCGCACGCGAAATTCGAAATCTCAACGAGCAAGACGAGGCCTGTCCCGACGCGCGCTGGTTCGTGAAGATGACAAGCGCATGGGCATTCGCGCTCGCGGGGACGAATGCCCAGGCCGCCTGGAAGGGCGCGCTCGCCTGCGCCATCGATGCGGATGAACAGGCGTTTTTTGATCGTGTGCTCGCGCCTTGGATCACTCATCGCTTCAGGCTGGATGGCACCCAGCCGACGCGGCGGGAACTCGAGGATCTCGTGGCGGCAACGCGCGATCCGCGGACCCGACTACCCGCCTCGGCCGCGTCGCGCGGCTGAACCAGAATCCGATCCGGAACAAACCGAATGACGTATTTTCAAGCGAGCGGTTCCGCCTCAAGCGACTCGCGTCAGTCGAGTTTTTTCGAGACCGGGTGATAAGGGAAGCGACCTCACCGGACGGGATTCGCGCCGGGTCTGCGCATTGCCGAACAGCTCTTTCAGGATGAGCGAGAGCGCGTCGAGGTCGACAGCGAAAGCGTCAATGAAGTGTCGCCAGATGGCAAGCTCCGTGTAACCAGCCTCGCGCAGCAATTCGACCGCCGTGACGATGGTTTCGGGATCGGTAAGGCGCTTGCGCACCCCATCTTGTTGTGAAGGTAAGGACAATTGTCGCATCGGTTCCCCGAGGTCTGAGCGTTCCATCGAACGGACGCAACCCTGTCGAACGCGACGAATCACCAGAAGGTGATCTAATTAGACATCGTGAAGCGAGTAAGCGTCAAGAATAAAAGGAGGAGGAGAAGCGCCTATCGACGAAGGTGGCGCGGCGTGTCTAACGCCCCGCCGCTCGTCCTTGCGGCCGCACGCCCGGAGCGTCGGCTCTCGTTTGGCGGCGCGTGCCGGCGGTGACGCGTGGGCGTGCCGTCTGAAAGCATCTCGAAGCGCAAAGCCCCCGCGACCGGTGCCGCCTCGACGAGGCGCACGCTGACCCTGTCGCCGAGGCGGAAGCTCGCGCCGCTGCGTTCCCCGACCAAGGCGTGCTCGGCTTGCTTGAAACGAAAATACTCGCCCCCAAGCGTCGCAGCCGGAATGAAGCCCGATGCGCCGGTCTCCGTCAGCGACACGAAGAGGCCAGCGCGCGTGACGCCGTTGATGCGCGCGTCGAAGACGGCTCCGATCTCGTCGGCAAGGTGGGCGGCGATCAGGCGGTCGACCGTGTCGCGCTCGGCCGCCATGGCACGCCGCTCGGCGGCCGAGATGCGAGCGCCGATCTCGGCGAGCGCGGCGACCGTGACCGAAGCGGAAAGCCCGTCCTTCCCGAGGTGCAGCGCGCCGATGAGCCCCCGATGCACGATGAGATCGGCATAGCGGCGGATGGGAGAGGTGAAATGCGCGTAGCGGCGCAGGTTCAAGCCGAAATGGCCATAATTCTCAGGCGCGTATTCGGCCTGGGCCTGAGTGCGGAGCACCACTTCGTTGATGAAGGCCTGATGCGGCGTCCCTTCGACGCGCTTGAGGATCGTGTTGAACAGGCCTGGCCGCATTGCGCCTTGCCTCGGCAATTTGATGCCGATCGAGGCGAGCACCTCGCGCAAGCCTTCGAGCTTCTCGGCCGAAGGTTCGTCATGGACACGGTAGAGCAAGGGAATATGGGCGCGCTCCAAGGTTTCGGCGGCGCACACATTGGCGAGGATCATGAGTTCCTCGATCAAGCGATGAGCCTCGAGACGCGGCGGCACGACGACGCGGTCGAGCGTGCCGTCGGGCTTGAGGAAAAGCTTGCGCTCGGGAAGGTCGAGATCGAGCGGCTGGCGCTCCGCGCGCGCCATCTTCAACGCGCCATAGGCCGCGTAGAGCGGGGCGATGACCTCTCCGAGAAGCGGGCGCGTGGTGTCGTCGGGCGCTCCGTCCATCGCGGCCTGCGCCTGGTCATAAGCGAGCTTCGCGACCGAGCGCATCATCACACGGTGGAAGGCATGGCGAAGCTTGCGACCTTGCGCGTCGATGACGGCTTCGAGCGCGAGCGCTGGCCGATCTTCGTGCGGGCGCAGCGAGCACAGATCATTCGAAATACGCTCAGGAAGCATCGGCACCACGCGATCGGGGAAATAAACCGAGTTGCCGCGCTCGAGCGCTTCTCGATCGAGCGCGGAACCTTGGTGCACATACGCCGCCACATCCGCGATCGCGATCGAGAGCACGAAGCCGCCGGGATTACGCGGGTCGTCATCGGCGCGCGCGTGCACGGCGTCGTCATGGTCCTTGGCGTCGGGCGGATCGATGGTGACGAGGGCGAGTGGCCGCCAATCCTCCCGGCCTTCGAGGCTTGCCGGCCGAACGCGCGCAGCTTCGGCGAGCGCCGCGGGCGAGAACGCATGCGGAATGGCGTGGGCATAGAGCGCGATGAGGCTCACCGCCTTCTCGCTGCCGAGCGAGCCCAGGCGCTCGCGCACCTTCGCGCGGGGAAGGCCCTGGGCGCGCGCCAGGCCTCGTCGTCCACCTCCATTGTCGAGAAGCGCGACGGCGACGAGGTCGCCGTCGCGCGCCTCGCCGAGGTCGCTCTCGGAAATCGCGAGTTCGCGCCCTTGTGCCTTCTTGTCGATCGGCACGAGCCGCGCCGATCCGTCCTTTTGCATGCGCAAGATGCCGAGCGTACGAATACGCTCTTGCGGGATCACCCGGATGACCCGGCCTACATAGGGGAAATCCCGCTCGGCGCGGCTTTTTTCGATGTGCAGCAGCACATTGTCGCGCGGGCCGGGTGCCGCTTCTCCGGTTTTGGCGCGTCGCGGAAGGTGAATGAGAATGCGCGGCGCCGCGCCTTGCGCTTCGACATTCCAATCCGCGGGCGTCGCAACGAGATCACCATCCGGCGTCGAGCCAAAGATCACCGCGACGAGGGTCGCCGGCAAGGCGCCGGCGCCGGAGATGGCCTTGCGGCGACGATCGAGGAGGCCTTGCGCCTCCATGTCCTTGAGGAGTGCCTTCAGCCCGATGCGATCTGCGCCCTTGACCGCGAAGGCGCGCGCGATCTCGCGCTTGCCGATCGCGGCGCCGCGCTCGCTCTCGCGCTTAAGGTAGGCGAGGATATCGTCGCGCGAGGGCAAAGCGGGGGTCGCGCGCGCTCGAGGTCTCTTGGGCAAGCGGTCGTCCGTCGCAAAGAGCTATCAGGCCTTGTCGCATGGCGGCGCCGTAAAGGCCATGCCTCTCCATTCGCGGCCTTCACGCAGTCCTGTCATTTTCCGCCCGGTACATCTTCGGCAGCCGGGAGTTGAAGCGCCCTCCGCGCGGGAGATTGTCGACTAGAAGCTCACGTCGAGCTGCGCCTTGAAGGCGTTGTCGAAGGCGCTGCGGCCATATTGACCGGAGTATGAGACGCCGATCTTGATGGCCGAGGTCACCGCATAATCGAGCCCGGCTTCCGCGAGAAGCGCGTCGCGGTCGATCGGCACGCCGGACACGCTGAAGCTCTGCGAGGCGTTCTGGAAGGCGAGGAAGACGGAAGGCACGAGGTCTCCATAGGCGCGACGCCAGCCGATCAGGGCATGCGCGGTGAGCGGTAAGGGCGCGTCGATCACGCCTTGCGCGCGCAAGCCCAAGGTCGTCGTGGCGAAGTCGAAATTGCGGGCAAGGCCGGTGAGCGCCGCCGGCCCGCCGATCTCGTTGAAGCCGTTGAGGTGGATATCGATGGCCGCCGCGCCGACGAACGGCTCGAGCGTCACACGCGAGACGCCGAAGCTGCCGAAGCTTACGCCCGGAACATTCACGCGATATCCGGCTTCGCCGAAGCCTTGGGCGGTCGTGCCGCCGCTGCTCGAAGCCGCCGTGTCCGAAAATCCGGGGAAGACGATGGAGCGGCTCGTCGACAGGCTGTTCGAGCCGTAGATTGCGCCGGCGCGCAAATGCATGGCGCCGTAGCTTGCGCCGGCATAGATGGCGCCGAAGACGTTTTCGAAATCCGCCGAGGAGAGGCGCTGGCCGACATGGACCGTGTCGTCCGTGTAGCCGCCGGCGGCACCCAGGCGCCATTCGCTTCCGGCAAAGCCGGTTGCCGAGACATCGCCGCCGATGATGAAGCCGCCGGTTGACCGGTCGAAGGAGGCAGCGTTGCCGTCGCCCTTCGCGCGCCCCCAATCGCCGAAGCCCTGGCCCCAAAGGTCGAAAAGGCGAGGCTGGTACATGCGCACATCGATGGGCGCGACGGGAGGACCCTTTCGGGTTGGAAGATCGGCCGCGTAGGCGCCCGTCATCGTCGAGGCAACGCCGAGAAGAGGCGTCGCGAGCGGCTGACTCAACCGATCGAGGACCGCCTCGCGCGGCAGGCGGTCATCCTCGAAGGCCGCCGAGACGGCGGTTGCGTGAATCTCACCGAGAGGGCGTTGAACGCCTGGAGAGCGCCGGCGACGCTTTGGCCGATGACCGCGTTGAAGATCGGCCCGGAGCCGAGCGCCTGCACGGCCGCGGCCGTCGACTTTTGGCTGGGCGTGACGGCGACCGAAGGAAAGGCGGGAGGTGGCGGCGAGGCGCCGGGCGGCGTCGACGTGAAGCTCAAGATGACATCATTGGCGTCTTCGCTGAGCACCGGCGACAAGAAGGCGAGGTTCGTGCTCGTGGTGAGGTTGGCGAAAGCGCCCGAGACACCCCCGTTCGCCGTCAGAAGGATGAACCGGCTCGTCCGCGAGAACGTGCCGGTGCCGGCCAGCACTTGCACGGTGCCACCCGTCAAGCGTCGCCGTGCCGGTGACGAGAAGCTTATCGTTCTGGCCGGCGGGGTTGATGTTGACGAGGAAGGTCGAACCCGGCGCGAAGCTGGCATTGCCCGTGACATTGAGCGTGGTGAAGGGCGTGAGCGCTCCCGGCGCGACGGTGCCCCCTGATTGCGCCAGGAGGCCGCCCACCGTTCCTGAACCCGCAAGCGTGCCGCCGTTCGACACTGTCGCGATCGAATTCGCGATCGATCCCGTCACCGCGAGGGTGCCGACGGTGACCGTGGTCGGGCCGGTGTAGGTGTCGACGGCCGAAAGCACGAGCGTGCCCGCGCCGTTCAACGTGAGGGCTCCGCTGCCTCCGCTGCCGAGGCTACCGTTCTGGTCGGTGATCACATCGGCGACCGTCTGCGTTTGGCCCGCAGCCGGCTGGAAAAATATAGTGTTGTTGCCTTGCAGGAAGATGCCGCTGCCGAGCGCGAGCCCGTTTCCGGCGCCGCCGCCGCCGCCCGTTCCCGCGAGCACCGAATTGCCGTTCGCGGTGAAATTGCCCGCAATCGTCAACGTGCCTCCTTGCTGCACGAAGATCGCGCCGCCCGCTCCCAAGCCGCCGCCGCCATTGCCAGCGGCCGCATCGCCAGCGCCTCCGCCGACACCGCCGCTGCCGGCGGCGTTTCTACCCTCGCCGCCGCCGCCGCCGAAGCCGCCATCGCCGCCGCCGGTGACTATGGTTCGGCCGCCCGCGCCGCCGCCACCGCCTCCAAAACCTCCATTGCCCGCGGCACCTGGAGACGCCAAGTTGAACGTGCTGACGCCGGCAAGCGGCGTGAAATTTCCGGGCCGTATGCGCGCGTCGCCGCCATTGCCTGAACCGGCCCCTCCGCCCCCTCCGCCCCCGAAGCCGCCGGCTCCGCCATCCGCGTTGCTTGAGAGCGTCGCGCCAGCTCCGCCACCACCCGCACCGGGATGATTAGGGGTGCCGCCCAGACCACCGCCGCCATTGGCGCCGGCGCCATCGACCACGATGGCGCTGTTTTGTCCCGTGAGGTTTCCACTCGAGCCCGCAGTCCTTCCGGAACCGCCGACACCCGGATTGCCGACGCCGCCTCCACCGCCGCCTCCAGTTCTCGCGGCGTTGCCGCCGGCACCGCCCAATCCGCCGCCGCCACCGCCTCCCCCGCCGATGACACCCGCGGCCGCGCCGCCATTGCCGCCTTGCGCCACATTGTTGAGCAAGGAGACATTGCTCACCGCCACATTGGCCTGAGCGCCCACGAACAAGGCGCCGCCGAGACCCGCGCCGCCGCCACCGCCATGCCCGCCCGCTCCGCCTTGCGCGGTCACTTGGCTGATCGTGAGGTTGTTGATCGCGACCGTGCCCGAGAAGACGAAGAGGGCGCTATTGCCATTGGCGGTGCCGGGCACCTGCGCGCCGGAGAGCGTGAAGTTATTGCCGTTGACTGTTATGCTTTGCGTGATCGCCGGAAGGTCACTTACGGTTGAGATGCTGGCGGTGAAGGTGATCGAGTCACCGGCCACGGCATTGGTGAGCGCCGCGCGCAGGGTGGCATCGCTGTTCACCATGAAATCCGTGGCAAAGGCGGGCGATGAGGCCACAAGCGCAAGGGCCGTGCCTGAGAGCCAAAGGCGGGCTCGTTGGTGAAAAAGGGATGAAATCAACCCTGGCGAGGGCTCGCCACCGGCGCAGGGGCCTAAGCGCGAGTTTCCGCGCAAATCCCCGCCTTTAGGAACAGGCCCCCAACCCAGACAAGACATATGAACCCCTCGAGCGCATCGTTTCTCTTCCCTGTTTTGGTTTGTGCGGGAAAAGGCCCTGACGGGCCTCGCATTCGCGCTTTTTTTGAATCAAGAGCTGGGTTTCGCGCCGAAATTCGAAGAAAAAGCGCGCGAACAAAGCCTCATTCACATCGCGCGACAGACCGGAATGACGCATACGAACATTGCGACATCGGGCGCCGGCGGGCCGCGTCACAATTGGACGCTAACTAGCTATTTAGCATGATTCTTAAAGCTTGTCTTTATGGAGTTCAACGAGGCCGCGAGGGTCCTTCTTAGCCATTATCTAATTCAGGAACTCGGCACTTACGCAGCGTCGCCCCAGGAACCACGGCGGCATCGAAGACTTGCACGCTCGAGTTCAGTCGCGCTTCCGCGAAGCCTTGACCGAGGCCGGCGCGACCTTACCGATCGAGTGGCCTGAACCCTTGCCTGCTCCCTTCTTGGGCGCCGTCGATTTTGACGTTGCGGTTTTGCGCGCCACGGTTTTTGCCCTCCGCTTTTTGGGCGTCGTGCTCTTCGCGCCGGCGCGTTTCGCCGGCGTGCGCCTTGCTTTCCCTTGCCTCGCGCCTCCTCCCGCGGCCGCCTTCGCGTCGAGAAGCACAAGCGCCCCGTCGAGACCGATGGTCTCGGGATCGAGTCCTTTCGGCAAGGTGGCGTTGAGCTTGCCATGATTGACGTAAGGCCCGAAGCGCCCCGGCCGCACCGTCACCGGCCCGCCCTGGGGATGGTCGCCAAGAACCCGGCCTGCGGGAGCGCCTCCCCCGAAACGTCCGCGACCGGGGCCATTGGTCTCGCGTGCAACGATGAGATCGATCGCGCGGTTGGCGCCGATCTCCAAAACATCGTCGGACTTCTCCAAATTGGCGAAGGTCCTGCCGTGCTGCACATAAGGCCCATAGCGTCCGACCCCCGCGAGAATCGGCTCGCCGCTCTCGGGGTGTCTGGCGACCTCGCGAGGCAAAGAGAGAAGCTTCGTTGCCTTTTCGAGGTCGACCGCGGCAGGGTCCAGCCCTTTGGGGACGCTCACGCGCTTTGGCTTTTCGCCGTCGCCGAGCTGCAGATAGGGGCCGAAACGCCCGTCGCGCAAGGTGATCTCGAGCCCTGTCGCTTCATCCTTGCCGAGCGCTTGCACGGCGTTCGCAATTCCACCCGGCTCCCCGTTCGCACCCTTGCCGTTCGCAACGCCCGCGGCCGAGAGCTGACGGGTGAAACGGCACTCCGGATAATTCGAGCACCCGATGAACACGCCGAACTTGCCGAGCTTCAGCGACAAGGTCCCTGCGCCGCAAGAGGGGCAGGCGCGTGGGTTTGCGCCGTCCCCCTTGTCGGGGAAGATATGAGGCCCGAGGGCCTCATTCAGCGCATCGATGACTTGCGCCGTGCGCAATTCCTTGGTTCCCGCAATCGCCGCCGAGAAGTCGAGCCAAAAGCGGCGCATCACCTCCTTCCACGCGATCTCGCTGTTCGAGATGCGGTCGAGGTCCTCCTCGAGCGAAGCGGTGAAGTCGTATTCGACGTATCGCTTGAAAAAATTTTCGAGGAAAGCGGTGACGATGCGCCCCTTGTCGGCCGCGACGAGGCGTTTTTTCTCGAGCGCGACGTATTCGCGCTCCTGCAGCACGGCGAGGATCGAGGCATAGGTCGACGGCCGCCCGATGCCGAGCTCCTCCATTCGCTTGATCAGGCTCGCCTCGGAGAAACGAGGCGGCGGCTCGGTGAAGTGCTGTGCGATGTCGATGCGCTCGCGCTTCAAGGGATCGCCGGCGCGCATCGGCGGGAGGCGGCGGTTCTCCTCGTCTTCCGGCTCCTCGTCGCGCCCTTCCTGGTAGAGCTTGAGGAAACCGTCGAAGGTGACGACCTGACCCGTGGCGCGCAGCTCGAGCTTTCGTGTTCCGGCCTCCGCCACGATATCGGCCGTGGTGCGCTCGATCGTCGCGCTCTCCATCTGGCTCGCGACCGAGCGGATCCAGATCAGCTCGTAAAGCCGTGCCTGATCGGGCTCGAGCAACCGCGCCACCTGTTTCGGGTGGCGAGCCGGATCGGTCGGACGGATCGCTTCATGCGCCTCCTGGGCGTTCTTGGCCTTGTTGGCGTAGCGGCGAGGCGCGGCCGGCAGATAAGGCTTGCCGAGCTCGGTCTCGATCATCCGCCTTATCCGCGTGATGGCTTCGGGCGCCATGTCGACGCCGTCGGTGCGCATATAAGTGATGAGTCCGACCGTCTCGCCATCGACATTGACGCCCTCATAAAGCCGTTGCGCGATGCGCATGGTCACTGCCGGCGAGAGGCCGAGCTTGCGCGAGGCTTCCTGCTGCAAGGTCGAGGTGGTGAAGGGCGGAAAAGGGTGGCGCTTGCCTGGCTTCGCTTCGACTTGCCCGACGCGGAAGCTCGCCGCATCGAGCGCGGCCTTGAAGGCCTCGGCCTCGGCCGCCGTGCCGACATCGAGCCGCGTGATCTTCTTGCCATCGGCGCCGACGAGGCGCGCTTCGAAGGAGGCGCCCGCCGGTGTCTGCAGCTGCGCGGCGATCGACCAATATTCGCGCGGCACGAAACGCTCGATCTCGAGCTCCCGATCGCAGACGAGGCGAAGCGCGACCGATTGCACGCGCCCGGCCGAGCGCGCGCCCGGAAGCTTGCGCCAGAGCACGGGCGACAGGTTGAAGCCGACGAGATAGTCGAGCGCGCGCCGCGCGAGATAAGCATCGACAAGCGCCTGGTCGATGGCGCGCGGCTGCGACATCGCCTTCGTCACCGCGTCGGGCGTGATGGCATTGAAGGTGACGCGTTCGACGGGCACGCCTTTCAACGCACGCCTCGCGGTCAAGGCTTCAACGATATGCCAGGAGATCGCTTCTCCCTCGCGGTCGGGGTCGGTCGCGAGGATCAGGCCCTCCGCTCCCCTGACCGATTTCGCGATCTCGGAGACGTGCTTGGCGCCCTTCGCCTCGACTTCCCATTTCATGGCGAAGTCATGCTCGGGATCGACCGAGCCATCCTTTGGCGGCAGGTCGCGGACATGCCCGAACGAAGCGAGGACCTGATATCCGCGCCCGAGATATTTATTGATGGTCTTCGCCTTCGCAGGCAATTCGACGACGACGACTTTCATGATGTCCGTTTGGCCAGGCGCGCTTGATGGTGAGCGCGCAGCTTCAGGTAGTGGGTTCGCGAAGAGGGCGGAACATGGTGAGGTCCAGGAGCGAAGTCAAATCGGCCTCGCTCGGTCGCCTTGGAGCCTGGCGCGGCTCACACACGCACGAGATCGAGCCCGATGATGCCGATCAAGATGAGGTAAATCGCGACGATGTAGTTGAGAAGGCGCGGCATCAGCAAGATCACGACGCCCGCGATGATGGAGATGATCGGCGACAGATGCGTATGGATATTGATCATGGGTTCGTCCTTCGTAAGGAGGGAAACGAGAGCGGCGCGGGCGAGCCGCGTTTCAGCGCGCGAATCATTTGCCCGTTTACATAACGGAAATGCGTTGAAGCTTCATCCGACCGGCAGGGCGCGTTCGAGAAGCTCCTCACATTCGCTCGCGAGATCGGCCGTGCCAAAGAGAGCGTTCGACCGGAGAAGGCGCGTGCGGGCGAAAGCCTCGACGATCGTTGCGGGTGCGCATTGCGCGAGCGCCGCGACGCTTGCCAACATCGCAAGCTCTTGCGTGACGACGCGCGCCGAGACTTCCGCGTCGCTTCGTGCGAAAGCGGTCTCAACGCGTAGCACCGATGCCTCGACGCCCGGCAGCCCTCTCGTCTCCCGTGAGAGCGCTGCAAGCACGCCACGCGCCGCATCGCTGTCGCGGCTCGCGGCGCGCAAAACATCGAGCGCCATGACATTGCCGGAGCCTTCCCAGATCGCATTGACGGGAGCCTCGCGATAAAGTCGGGGAAGGGGGCTCTCCTCGACATAGCCGTTGCCGCCGAGGCATTCCATTGTTTCGTATAGGAAGCCGGGGGCGGCTTTGCAGACCGCGAATTTGACCGCCGGCGTGATCAGGCGCGCATAGGCCGCCTGCGACGCATCCTCGCCCGCGCGATCGAAGGCTTGGGCCAGCCTGAGCACGATCGCCGCCGCGCCTTCGAGGGAGAGAGCGAGGTCGGCGAGCGTCGAGCGCATGGCCGGCTGATCGACGAGCTTTCTCTGGAAGGCGCAGCGATGGCGCGCGTGATGCATGGCGAGCGCGAGGCCCATGCGCATCAGGCCGGCGGAGGCGCTGATGCAATCCAATCGCGTGAGCTGCACCATTTCGATGATGGTTTGCACGCCGCGGCCTTCCTCGCCGATCCGCCAGGCGAAGGCGTTGGCGAATTCGACCTCGGAGGACGCGTTCGACCGGTTGCCGAGCTTGTCCTTGAGCCGTTGCAGACGCAAAGCGTTGAGCGTGCCGTCGGGGCGAAATCGCGGCATGAGAAAACAGGTGAGCCCGCCCGCGGCTTGCGCGAGGACAAGGAAGGCATCGCACATCGGAGCCGAGAGAAACCATTTATGGCCGGTGATCTCATATTCGTCTTTCGCCACGCGCTCCGCGCGCGTGGTGTTCGCGCGAACATCGCTGCCGCCTTGCTTCTCCGTCATGCCCATTCCCAAAGTCGCGCCTTGCTTCTCCCAGAAGGGCCTGAAGGAAGCGTCGTGGATGCGCGAGGAGACGAGCGGCATCAGCTTCATGAGGTGCTCGGGCGCGGCCGCGAGCGCGGCAATGCCGGCGTGAGTCATGGTCACGGGACAGAGATGGCCGGCCTCGACCCCGCTCGTGAGGTAGTGCAGGGCCGAGCGCGCGACATGCCCTTTGCCGCGGAGCCTTCCGCCCGACGAAGTGATTGTCGTCGCGGCAGCTTCGAAGGTCGAGGAAGCAAGCCCCGCCCCGATGCTGTGGCGCATCAGCGCGTGATAGGCCGGATGGAACTCGACGAAGTCTTGGCGCTCGCCGCGTGCGTCAAAAGCCCTGAGCTTGGGCGGGTTCTCATTCGCGAGACGCGCAAGCTCGAAATGCGCGGCCGTGCCGAGCGTTGCCGCGTGTGACACGGCGCTCCTCGTATCACCGGGGCCACCGAAAGCTTCGAGGGCGCCGAGCAAAGGCTTGTCGAGCGCGGCCAGATTGACACCGACGAAAGCGGGCGTCTGGTTGAAGACTTCGTGGGTCCTGAAAGCCTCGAGGGTCACGGGAGATGGCGCCTTCATAAGCATGGACAACGCGTCGGAGATGCAAAGTTGAGCCGAATCTTGCTCGTCATCAAGGAGGGTTTCGGCGGGCCCTGCTCGTACATTCGATGACTTTCCAAAAGAAACATCATCTCACCGACTTAGGAGCATGGGGCCGTGACGAAATAGCCCGCAAGGTGCTTTCTGCCGAATGCCGGCTTCTCCATGACGGTCGGCGGCACGACCCGCTCCGGTAAATCGGCGCAAAGCGTCGATCAGAAGGATTGTGGATTTTTGGCTGGCTAGGCTGGCGCCCCGGCTCGCTTTCACCTATGCAGCGCCTTTAATGAGCGGCCGATCCCTTTATCCCTATCGCCATCTTCTCGGCATCGAAGGCCTGTCGCGTCCCGACATCACAGCGCTTTTGGATACCGCGCAAGACTACGTCGCCTTGTCGCGCCAGGTTGAGAAAAAGGCAGCGACCTTGCGAGGGCGGACCCAGATCAACCTCTTCTTCGAGCCCTCGACGCGTACGCAGTCCTCTTTCGAGATCGCCGGAAAGCGGCTAGGTGCCGACGTGATGAATATGTCGGTGTCCTCCTCCTCGGTGAAGAAGGGCGAGACGCTTCTCGATACCGCCGCCACGTTGAATGCGATGCGCCCCGACATCATCATCGTGCGCCATCACGCGGCCGGCGCCGTGAATTTGTTGGCCCGGAAGGTCGATTGCTCGGTGGTGAACGCGGGCGACGGCGCCCATGAGCATCCGACGCAAGCGCTGCTCGACGCCTTGACAATCCGTCGTGCCAAGGGGCGGATCGAGGGGCTCGTGGTGACCATTTGCGGCGACATCCTCCATTCGCGCGTCGCTCGCTCCAACATCATCTGCCTTTCGGCGCTCGGCGCATTCGTGCGGCTTGTCGGGCCCTCGACGCTGATGCCGGCGGAGGCGGAGCGTTTTGGTGTCGAAGTCGCGTCCGACATGCGCCGGGGCCTTGCGGGCGCCGACATCGTGATGATGCTGCGCCTGCAACGCGAGAGAATGAGCGGCGCCTTCGTGCCTTCGGTACGAGAATACTTCCGGTATTTCGGGCTCGATCGGGAGAAGCTTGCGCTCGCCAAGCCCGACGCTCTCGTCATGCATCCGGGCCCCATGAACAGAGGCGTCGAGATCGCCTCCGACGTCGCCGACGGGGCGCAATCGCTGGTGCGCGAGCAAGTCGAGATGGGTGTGGCCGTGCGTATGGCGGTTCTCGAGGCGCTCGCAAGGCATCTGCCCAATGGGTGAGGAAGGCGCGAAGGCCGCGCGGCCGGGGACCACGCTTTTGACGAATGCCAGGCTCGTCGATCCGGCGACGCAGCGGGAGCTTCGCGGCGGCGTGCTCGTCGCCGAGGGCGTGATCGTCGATGGTGGGGCGCATCTCGCGCAGGCCCCTTCAGGCAAGACGCACGAGGAGATGCGCGTCATCGACTGTCGCGGATTCGTGCTGGCTCCGGGCCTCGTTGATCTTCAGGCCTTCGTCGGCGAGCCGGGCGCCGAACATCGCGAGACGTTCGCCTCGGCGAGCCGAGCCGCGGCCACGGGCGGGATCACCACCCTGATCTGCCGTCCGGATACCGATCCCGTGGTCGATGATCCGGCGATCGTGGATTTCATCTTGCGGCGGGCGCGCGCCGCTTCGTCCTTGCGCATCCTGCCTTGTGCGGCGCTCACCAAGGGGCTCGCCGGACAGGAGATGACGGAGATCGGCCTCCTCAAGGAGGCCGGTGCCGTGGCTTTCGGCGATGGCCATAAAAGCGCGATGAACGCGCAGCTCATGCGTCGCGCCCTGCTCTACGCGCGCGATCGCGACGCCATCGTGTCGCACTTCACCCAGGACGCGAATCTCGCCGCCGAAGGCGTCATGAACGAGGGGGAATTCGCGTCGCGGCTCGGCCTTCCCGGCATTCCAAAGGTGGCCGAAACCGTGATGCTCATGCGCGATCTCGCCCTCGTTCGATTGACGGGCGCACGCTATCACGCTGCCTTGATTTCTTGCGGGGAATCGCTCGAAGCGGTCCGCGCCGCCAAGGAAGAAGGCCTTGCCGTCACCTGCGGCGTCTCCATCAACCATCTTACCCTCAACGAAAGCGACGTCGGCGACTACCGGACCTTCTTCAAGATTTCCCCGCCGTTGCGTTCCGAGCGGGATCGTCAGGCTTTGGTCGCCGGCCTGTCGGAAGGGGTGATCGACGCCATCGTCTCGGATCACGATCCGCAAGATGTCGAGACGAAACGCCAGCCCTTTGCCGAATCGGCGGATGGCGCGATCGGCCTCGAGACGATGCTCGCCGCTGCCTTGCGTCTCGTCCATTCGGGCGAGATCGCCTTGCCTCGTCTCTTGGCCGCCTTGTCGAGCGGGCCCGCCGCTGCCTTTCGCCTGCCGCCGGCAAGCCTCGCTCGGGGCGCGCGCGCCGATCTCATCGTCTTCGACCCGGACGAGCCCTGGGTTGTTGATCCCGCTCATCTCGCGTCGTTGTGCAAGAACACGCCTTTTGACGAAGCGCGTCTGCAAGGGCGCGTGCTCGCGACGCTCGTCGGCGGCGAGGTCATTCACGCCGCCGCGGGCTCGCTGCCGGGGCTTTAGCGGCATGTATCCACTCGCGCACGGTTTCGACCCGTCTTAGGGCCCGGAAAAATATTTCCCATCCCGGCGCGATCATGCTTTAGAATCGGTGGAACATGGCCCGACGGGCCGTGCTCAAGACACAGTCGGCGTGATCTTGGCGCAAATCGCAGGCGCTGAGCGATGGGGAGGCGCGAAGTGGCGGGTTCGAGCGATGCGCCGGCGTCCTGGATCGGACTGGTCGCGGCCTTCATCATCTCTTATCTTTTGGGCTCCATTCCCTTCGGCATTGTCCTGACGCGCCTCGCGGGCGGCCCTGATTTGCGCAGCATCGGCTCCGGCAATATCGGCGCGACCAATGTGCTGCGCACGGGGAAGAAGGGCTTGGCGGCCGCGACCCTCCTCGGCGACATGCTCAAGGGAACGGCGGCGGTTGTCATCGGCGCCGAGCTCGGCCCGCCAGCGGCGCTGGTCGCGGCTTGCGGGGCCTTCCTCGGGCATCTTTTCCCGGTTTGGCTCGGCTTTAAGGGCGGCAAGGGTGTCGCCACCTTTCTCGGTTGCCTGATCGGCCTGTTTTGGCCCGCGGCGCTCGCCTTCGCGGTGGTTTGGCTCGCCGTGGCCTTCATCATGCGATATTCCTCCCTCGCCGCGCTCCTCGCGAGCCTCGCCGCCGTCGCGGCGCTGCTCGCCTTTCATCTCTTCCCGGCGGCGCTGGTCTTCGCGCTTCTTGCGGCTCTTTTGTGGATGAAGCATGCGCCAAACATCAGCCGCCTCCTCGCCGGCGAGGAAACCCGCATCGGGTCGAAATCGTGAGCTATTGGGCGAGTGCCGGCTCGCTGCGCGATGAGGAGAGGCTCGCCTGGCTCCGGCTCATTCGCTCGGAGGGCGTCGGCCCTCGAACGTTCCGTGGGCTCATCGACCGTTACGGTAGTCCTGCCGCCGCGCTCGCCGCATTGCCGCGGCTTCATCGCGAGGGAGGTCGCACGCTCCATGTGTGCACGCATGAAGAGGGTCAAAACGAGCTCGAGGCGTCGGCGAAGCAAGGCATCGTTTTCATCGCGGTGACGGAGAAGGCCTATCCGGCGCCGCTTGCCGCGACGCCCGACGCTCCGCCTTTGCTTGCGCTGCGCGGCGATCGCGCCGTTCTCGACCGGCCGATGATCGCCATTGTCGGCTCGCGCAACGCCTCGGCGCTTGGGCTGCGCTTCGCGGAGCGGCTCGCGCGAGAGCTCGGCGAGGCGGGCTTCACCATTGTGTCTGGCTTGGCGCGCGGCATCGATGCGCGCGCCCATGGGGCCTCACTCGCCTCTGGCACGGTTGCGGTGCTCGCGGGTGGGCATGAGCGCATCTACCCGAACGAGAACCGCCCTCTCCTCGAGCGCCTCGTCGAGAGCGGGGTAGCGTTGAGCGAGATGCCGCTCACTTGGGAGCCGCGCGGACGCGATTTTCCTCGGCGGAACCGCATCGTCTCGGGCCTTTCGCATGGTGTCGTCGTCATCGAGGCGGCGCGCGGCTCGGGATCATTGATCACCGCCCGCTTCGCCCTCGAGCAGGGACGCGAGGTGTTCGCCGTGCCCGGCTCTCCGCTCGATCCGCGAGCCGAGGGCACGAACGACTTGATCCGGCAGGGTGCGACACTGGTCACCTCGAGCGAGCATGTGACCGAAGTGCTGGCGCCGATCATCGCCGAGAGCCTTCCGAGCTTTCCGAGCGGCCTTTCGGAGGAACCCGGCGATGCGCAAGAGCCGCTCTGGGAAGAGCTTGATCTTTTCGGCGAACGAGCCTCGGCGCCACGGGCGAAGATCCGGAAGGGGGAAATTCGCTCGGTTCGCGCCGCCGAGTCGGAGCCTGACGAGGATCCGCAGGGGAAGCGTCACGAAGGGGACCAGAAAAATCACTTCATGGAACGCGTTCTCGACGTACTCGGCGCCTCTCCGGCAGCGCTCGATGACATCGTACGCGGCTGCGGCCTGCCGGCGAGCGCCGTGCGCGCCACCCTCCTCGAGCTCGAGCTCGAAGGACGCATCTCGCGAATGGCCGGCGATCTCGTGCAGCTCTTGCGATGATCCGGCCGGCGCTGGAGCCGCCGCCTCCGCGCCGCCGCTGAAGGAAATTCAAGGCCTTTTCGCGTGCGACGGTGTTGCCCGCCGCAGCTCCACCGTCATGAATGGCGGGCGTGGTGATGCTCGAATTTTCGCGAGAGGGCGCGGGCTTCCGCATGCGCCATTTGCAGGAAATAGGCGAGAAGTCCGAGGTCGCTCCTGCGGGCCATCGTCGAAAGCTCGGCCGAAATCTGCGAGATATAATGGGCGATTTCTTGTGGGGTCGCGTCAAATCTGCCGTGTGTTCCGGCCGCTGCGCGCCGGGCAACGGACGACGCTTTCACATGAGCGATAAGCTCCTTGCGAGCCGAAGCCGATGCGTCTTTTGCGAGCGCTCTCATAATCCGTCTCGACCGGAATGTAGGACCAAAGCATGCATATGTAGAAGCCGACGTCGGCAAAGGATAATGCAAAGCTATTCGTGTATTTTTCGTTATAAATTGGAAAGCTTGGTCTCAGATTTTGCGCGTGAAGTAGGCGCTTCTTACCGATATTTCGGCCATGCTGCCGTCGCAGCTCAGGAGAGGGAGCCTATGCCGAAGATCATGCACGGGAAATTAGCGGGCTCGGTCCTCTCGGGGCTGGCGCTCATTGTCGTGACGGCGGCATGCCAGGCTCGCGCCGAGAGCTCGCCTCTGGCGCAAGAGGTCGTGGTCGCATCCCGCAATTCGTCAGCCGGGGTTGGCCAATTTCATGCCTTGCATCATCAGATGCGGCGCGAGCGGGTCGTGAGGCGCCATTTTCGGGGACCGCGGGTGATCGGCATCGAAAACGGCGTCGTCGGTGTGCCGGTGCCGGTTCCACAGGAAAGCGACGAGGCTTATCCGCTGGAGCCCTCTTTCGGCGGGTATGGTTACCGGCCTTTCCCGCCACCGCCTCTTGTGGCCCCGCCGCAAATCATCACCTTGCCCACGCCCAGGACGGCGGTGCGCAATGTCGTGCCCCGCGCGCCAAGCTCTCCCACCCCCATTCGACGCGGGAAAGTCGTGGTGGTGCGTCGACGCGCGGCGTCCCTCGACGTGATGGCCTATCGGCCCTTCGCCTGGCCGCTTGCCTATGCCTGCGGGCCCTATGCGGTGGCGTTCGTGCCGATTGGATTCTCGCCTTGTGACGATCCGCCCCATTCGGCGATCTACAATACGCCATGTGGCGTTCGCCCTTACGAATAGGTCGCACCGAGCCGATTCAAGCGGTCGAGCGCGCCTTGGAGGATGTAAGCGGCGGCGAGCTTGTCGACGAGGAGATTTCGACGCGCACGCGAACGATCGGCCTCGATCAGCGTGCGTGTGACGGCGGCCGTCGACAGGCGCTCGTCCCAGAAGGCGAGAGGGAGTTCGACCAACGGTGCGAGGTTGCGCGCAAAAGAGCGCGCCGATTGCGCGGCGGGCCCTTCCGTCCCGTCCATGTTGCGCGGCAAGCCCAGGACGAGGCCGCCCACCCCGTGACGCGCGATGAGCGTTACCAGCTCCTGCGCATCCTTCGTGAATTTCCTGCGCATGATCGTCTCCAGCGGCGAGGCGATGATGCGCTCCACATCCGACAAGCTCGTGCCGATCGTCTTCGCACCGATGTCGAGGCCCATCAGCCTCGCATGGCGCGGCAACGTCGCCAAAATCTCGATCTCGACCAGCTTGCCGGACATCGGCGAGCGTTAGCACGGCGCAAGCTCGTCGGGAATCGGACCCAGGCGCGAAGACCCATGAAAAGGACGGCTTTCCCCGTTGGTCCGAAGCGGCTAATTTCCGCGTCCCGAAGCCGGAGCTCCGCAGAAATGAAGATCACCTGGTTTGGCCATTCCAATTTCCGCCTCGAGTTTGGTGGCAAGGTCGTGCTGATCGACCCCTTCTTCACCGGCAATCCGAGCTTCAAGGGCGATCGCGATACGGCGATCAAGGGGGCGACCCATATTCTCATCACGCACGGCCATGCCGACCATATCGGGGACACCGTCCCGATCGCGAAGAAGACCGGCGCGATGGTGATCACCAATTACGAGCTCGCCAACTGGCTCACGGCGAGCGGCGTCACGAAATGTGACCCGATGAATACCGGCGGCACGATCGACGTGGGGTCTTTTTCCGTCACCTTGACCCGTGCCTATCATTCGGCTGCCGAAAGCGCGAAGGGCCTTCGGGCGCTCCGCGGCGAGGACGTCTCCAATCTTCCCGACGATGGCGTCTCGATCCCGCTCGGGCATCCGAACGGCATCGTCGTGCAGGCGAAGGGAGAGCCGACGGTCTACCATATGGGCGACACGGACATCTTCTCCGACATGGCGCTGATCGCGGAGCTCTATCGGCCCGAGATCGCGATGGTCCCGATCGGCGATCGCTTCACCATGGGCGCCAAGAGCGCGGCGCTCGCGCTGCATCGTTTCGTGCGGCCAAGAATTGCCGTTCCTTGCCATTACGGCACTTTCCCCATTCTCGACCAAAGCGCCGATCGTTTTATCGAAATCATGTCGACGCATGGCGATCACATCGAAGTGAAGGTCCCGCAGATCGGCACGGCGTTCGAGGTTTGAAGACGCGGGTCGGGTTGCGACGAGCGAGCGTGCCTGTTATTCGCGACGTTCTTCCCCGCGAGCCGTTTTCGCTTCGGAGCCCCTGCTATGTCCGTTGACGCCAAGACCGTGAAGCGTGTGGCTCACCTCGCGCGCATCGCGCTTCCCGACGCAGAGGTCGAGCGCATGCAAGGCGAGCTCAACGCCATCTTGGGCTTCGTGGAGGAATTGGCGAAGGTTGACGTCGAAGGCGTCGAGCCGATGACCTCCGTCACGCCGATGCGGCTCAAGCAACGCGCGGATGTGGTGACCGAGGGCGACGTCGGCCGATGCCATCATCGCCAACGCGCCGATCAGCGATGACCACTATTTCGTCGTGCCGAAGGTGGTGGAATAGGCGCGGAGCTCGCGCCAAGCCCGGCGAGGCTGTAGCCTTTCGTCAGGTTTCCCGCGCGTCGGGCATGCTCCGAGTGAATCGGGGACCTGTCTTCTCAAAAAAGATCATGCGCGATCCATAAACGAGAGCATCATGGCAATTCCGTTTGACGCCATGATATCAGAGGCCAACTTGATGCGGAGCGATTGTGAGCGAATTGATCGAGCTTAGCCTGGCCGAGGCCCGTGACGGGCTGGAAGCAAAGCGCTTCTCGGCATCCGAGCTTGTCCGCGCGCATATCTCGGCGGTGGAGCGGGCGCGTCTCCTCAACGCCTATGTGCTCGAGACGCCGGAGAATGCGCTCGCCCAGGCTTCCGAGAGCGAAGCGCGCATCAAGCGCGGCGAGGCGCGGCCCCTCGAAGGCCTGCCGATCGGCGTCAAGGATTTGTTCTGCACCAAGGGTGTGCGCACCACGGCAGGCTCCGCCATATTGGGCAACTTTCACGCCGGACTATGAATTGACCGTCACCAGCCATTTGTGGCGAGACGGCGCGGTCATGCTCGGCAAGCTCAATTGCGACGAGTTCGCCATGGGGTCGTCCAACGAGACGTCGGCCTTCGGTCCCGTCGTCTCGCCCTGGCTGCCGCCCAATTGGGATGGCGCGCGCGCGCGCGCGTCAATCGTCAAGGCGATGGCCGAGCGCAACGTGCCCGAAGGGCTCCTGGTGCCGGGCGGCTCCTCGGGCGGCTCGGCGGCGGCCGTCGCGGCGCGGCTTTGCCTTGCCGCCACCGCGACCGACACGGGCGGCTCGATCCGCCAGCCCGCCGCCTTCACCGGCACGGTGGGCATCAAGCCGACCTATGGCCGCTGCTCGCGCTTCGGCACCGTCGCCTTTGCCTCCTCGCTCGATCAGGCAGGGCCGATCGCGCGCACGGTGCGCGATTGCGCCATCCTGCTGCAAGCGATGGCGGGACCCGATCCGCTCGATTCGACCTCGGCCGAAATTCGCGGTTCCCGATTTCGAGACGGCGGTATCGCGCGGCGTGAAAGGGCTGAAGATCGGCATTCCGAAGGAATATCGGATGCAGGGCATGCCCGAGGAGATCGAAGGGCTCTGGGCCGAAGGCGCCCGCTGGCTCGCCGCGTCAGGCGCGGAACTCGTCGACGTGTCGCTGCCGCACACCGCTTACGCCTTGCCGGCCTATTATATCGTGGCGCCAGCGGAAGCGTCCTCGAACCTCGCGCGCTATGACGGGGTCCGCTACGGCATTCGCGTCGAAGGGCGCGACGTGATCGAGATGTACGAGAACACGCGCGCGGCAGGTTTCGGGCGCGAGGTGAAGCGGCGCGTGATGATCGGCGCCTATGTGCTCTCGGCCGGCTATTACGACGCCTATTATCTGCGCGCCCAGAAGACACGCACGCTGATCAAGCGCGATTTCGAGAATGTGTTCGCGGCCGGCATCGATGCGGTCCTCACCCCAGCCACGCCGACGGCGGCCTTTGGCATCGGGGAGAAGGCGACGGCGAGCCCGATCGAGATGTACCTCAACGACGTATTCACGGTGACGGTGAACATGGCGGGGCTGCCGGGCATCTCCGTCCCGGCGGGCCTCGATCGCAAGGGGCTGCCGCTCGGCCTGCAATTGATCGGGCGCCCCTTCGACGAGGAGACCTTGTTCGCCGCTGGGCAAGTGATCGAGGATGCCGCCGGTCGCATGGTCTTGCCGAAGGTGTGGTGGGAATGAGCATGCCGCTTTCCAGAGCCGTGCTCGCGGGCTGCCTTTCCGCGCTGCAATGGATGTTGTGGGTGACGGCGGCGTTGCTCGCGGCGCTCTTCATGGTCGCTGTCGCGCACCACCGAGGTGAATCGCCGCTGCGCCCGATCGCCGCCGGCATTCTCGCCTGTGCCGTGGGGGGTTTTGCCTGCGGGCGTATTGCTCGACGCGTCGAGGGCGATCGGGCCGACTGACCCTCGAACCGGGGAGGCGCGGACCTGTTTTCGCGCAAGCCGCCGGTCTTCTGCGGTCCCCGGCCGCGCCCGGATCAAGGAGGACAGCATGCGCTCTGACGTTCTCATCGTCGGGGCCGGCCCCACGGGGCTCGTCTTGGCGCTTTGGCTCGCCAAGTTTGGCGTCAAGCTTCGGCTCATCGACAAGGCGGCAGAGCCCGGCACGACGTCGCGCGCCTTGGCGGTCCAGGCGCGCACGCTCGAGCTCTACGGCCAGCTCGATCTCGCCGATACCGTGCTTGCGGAAGGAAACAAAGTCCCCGCGGTCAATCTATGGGTGCGGGGGGAGCGGGCGGCTCGCTTGCGCTTCGAGACCGTCGGCGCCGACCTTACGCCCTATGCCTTCCTCCAGATATTTCCGCAGGATCAGCATGAGCGCCTGTTGATCGAACGCCTTGGCGCCTTCGGCGTCTTTGTCGAGCGACGCACCGAGCTCATGGGCTTCGCCGAGGAAGGCGAGCATGTCGTCGCGCGCCTTCGGGGGCCCGACGGGAAAGAGGAAACCGCGCAAGCAAGCTACATCGCCGGCTGCGACGGCGCCCGCTCACTCGTGCGCGAAGCGATCGGGACAGGGTTTCCGGGAGGGACTTATCGGCAGGTTTTCTACGTTGCCGATATCGAGGCCTCCGGGCCTCCGCTCGATGGCGAGCTGCATGTCGACCTCGATGAAGCCGATTTCCTCGGCGTCTTTCCGTTGGCAGGTGAGGGGCGAGCGCGCCTCATCGGCACCGTGCGCGATGAGCGGGCCGAGCACGCCGAAAATCTCGCGTTCGGGGATGTAGGAGAGCGCGCCATCGAGCACCTCAAGGTGAATGTCGAAAAGGTGAACTGGTTCTCCACCTATCGCGTGCATCATCGCGTGACCGAGCATTTCCGCAAGGGGCGCGCCTTTCTTCTCGGCGACGCCGCGCATATCCACAGTCCCGCCGGCGGCCAGGGGATGAACACCGGGATCGGCGATGCGATCAACCTCGCCTGGAAGCTCGCGGCGGTGCTCGGCGGCCGCGCGCCCGACACGCTCCTCGACAGCTACGAGGCCGAGCGCATCGGCTTCGCGAGGCGGCTGGTCGCCACGACGGACCGCGTGTTCAACTTCGCGACCGCCGAAGGGCGCATCGCTGACTTTTTGCGTACCCGCGTCGCGCCCGTGCTGATCCCGAGGCTCGTGCAGTTCGGATGGGCGCGCGAATTCCTCTTTCGAACCGTCTCGCAGATCATGATCAACTATCGCCAAAGCCCGCTCAGCCAAGGTTCGGCGGGTCAAGTCCGTGGCGGCGACCGCTTGCCGTGGGTCGCAGGCGACGGTGACGATAATTTTTCGACGCTCGCCACAATGACTTGGCAAGTTCATATCTATGGGAGCGCCAGTGCGGCGCTAGCACGCTGGTGCTTCGAGCATCAGGTGGCGCTCACCGTCTTCGAATGGGGCGAGGAGGCAAAGCGCGCCGGCCTTGCCCGGGACGCGCTCTACCTGCTCCGGCCCGACACCTATGTGGCGCTCGCCGATGCCTCGGGCTCTCCGGAAGCGCTCGACCGCTATTTTGCCGAGAGGGGCCTACGCCTCATCGGCGCTTGAAGGCTAGGCGCCGGCCTCACCTCTCTCGCGAGCGTCGAGAAAGAGGTGGGTGCCGGCGCCTGTCGAGCGGAAACGCCTTTTTGAAACGGCTCAGGCTTCGCCCTTGAGGTGCTTGTTGCACTGGGACCAGTAGCCGCCACCTTTCTGAATCCACTTCAGGTCGCCATTGCCGCCATTTGCCTTGTTGGCCTGATATTGCTCACTGCAGGTGTGTCGGCGTTGCTGGCCGGGTTTCTCGGTCGAAAACTTCGGCGAGATGGCACTCGGGAACACCACATTGCCGGCTGCGGCCGTGGTGGTCGGCGCAGCGGCTGCAGGCGCCGCGCCGACGGTCCCGTCAGCCGGTGCCGCGGCGGCTTCAGCGCCGCATTCGGCCTTGCGGAAATCATTCCACTTCTGGCCATTGAGCGAGCCGGCGTCCTTCGCGGCCTTGTATTTGGCGCTGCACTCCTTGATGGTGAGCGCTTGGGCCGGGCTCGCGGCCGCGAGGCCGAACGAAAGGACGCAGGCCGCGACCGCGGCGCTAAGGATAGGCTTCAACATGGGTCTTACTCCTGATGTCGTTACTGACCCCAACAGTGGGCCAGACGGATCATGAACATATGATGAACAAAGATGAACGCTGGAGTGGCCAGCCCGATTTTGGTCGTTCCGAACGGCGGCGACCGCTTCCCAACCACGCGACCGGCAATTAGCTTTCAAAGTATCCGCGAGAGCGTGATGGCTTCACCAGAGTGTCATCAGGCTCGAGCTTATCGACCGCCGGGATCGTTCGGGAGGCCGCCCGGTTTTTCGAGACGCATCGCGGCAGCGACGGCAGGAGAGCGAGATGGCGCAGACCAAACCGATCGAGCTTTATTATTGGCCCACGCCGAACGGGTGGAAGATCACGATCATGCTCGAGGAATGCGGGCTCCCTTACGAGCTGCATCTCGTCAATATCGGGAAGGGCGATCAATTCGACCCGAAATTTCTCGCAATCTCGCCCAACAACCGCATGCCGGCGATCGTCGATCCCGAAGGTCCGGACGGTCGAGCGATCTCGATATTCGAGTTGGGCGCCATTCTGCTTTACCTCGGTCGCAAGACCGGACAATTCTATCCCAAGGATGAGCGTGGCCGCGTCGAGGTCGAACAGTGGCTGATGTGGCAGATGGGCGGGCTCGGTCCCATGCTCGGCCAAAACAATCATTTCCGCTACTATGCGCCCGAGCAGCTCCCTTATGCGGTGAAGCGCTACGGTGATGAGACGCATCGGCTTTTCGGGGTGATGAACAACCGCCTCGCAGATCGCGAATTCCTGGCGGGCGCCTATTCGATTGCCGACATGGCTTGCGTGGGTTGGGCGCGCGGTTATGAGCGCCAAGGGATCGACATCGACGAATTCCCGCACGTGAAGCGCTGGCTCGACACGCTGACGGCACGCCCTGCGGTCGCGCGCGGCTTCAAGGTTGCCGAGGAAGCGCGCAACCCGCCGGGATCGATGCAGGATCCGAAAGTGCGAGAAGTGCTGTTCAATCAGCGCGCCCGCGCCTGAACTTCATCGCCTCGGAAGAGGTTTGGCGGAGAAGAAGGCGAGTCGTCGTCTTCATCTGGCTATCGGGTGCGAGTCCAGGTTTGGGTCTCGCAGATCAGCCCGCCGAGAACGCATCCCGCGACCTTGATGTGACGTTCATCGACAATGGTGAGCTTGCCGACATAGGTTCGCCCGTTCTCCGCATCGTAGAGCGACCCGGTCCATTCGTTCGTGCCGCTTGGCTTGAGCCCGAGCAGAACTTCGCTGCCGAGAAGGGGGCGCGAGCGCTTTGCCGGGTCGGGATTGTTGACATCGACGGTCGGTGAACCCTCCTTGATCCAAGCGACGCTGCCGCAAAGATTGGCCCCACAAGCGGCGATGCGTACACGCGCGTCCCCATCTTCGATGAGCCATTCCCCCGTGGGTTCGGCCGCCGAGGCCGCAAGCGGAACGAGAAGCGAAAGAGCGAAGGCGAAAACACTCGCGGCGAGATCACGAAGGATGTGCGGCATGGAAGGGTCCGGGAATTGAGTGGCAGTTTTATCGGATGATCTAGGGAGCATTAGAGTTGCAGGCAACCATCGGCCAATGCATCGGCGCAAGAGGCCCAATCGAGGGTGGCGGCGCGCGGGGGCCTCGATCTTTCCGGGCATCGCGCGCCCTACGCCGTGGCAACAATCAGAGCGCCCGCGCCGAGAACGATCAGGGCCATGCCGATAAGGTCCTCTCGTGTTCCGCGCTGCGCGAACAAACGCCCTTGCACGAGCTGGGCTAGCAAGACCTCGACGAGGGCCAGCGTGCGCACATTGGCCGCGCTCGTCAGCGCGAAGCCGAGGAACCAGAATTGCGAGGCGAGCGCGCCGAAGAAACCGGCGCCGAGCGAAACCCGCCAGACCGAAAAGCTTTTGAAGAGGGCGGGCCGGTTGAATGCGGTGAGGTAAGCAAGCAGCATCACGGTCTGCATGCCAAGGCCCAGCACGAGCACGAGCGTCGCCCGCAGATGCAAGCTTGCGTCCGGCAAGGCCAGGATGGCGCCGCGAAAGCAAATCGCCGCGATGGCGAAACAGCCGCCGCTGAAGACGCCCATCACGATCGCGGGTGCGCCCCCGCGATCGAGAAGGCCGCCGCCACCCGTGGTTCTCGCCGGCCGAAGCGACATGATGATCACGCCCGAGGTCGCGATCAAGATGGCGCCCCAGGCGACGAGGCTCGGCCGGTCGCCGAGCATCACGACACCGAAGATCGCGACCAGCACCGGTTCGGTCTTGGTGGTCGCCGTGGTCACGGCAAAGGATTTCATCTGCATCGCCGCGAGCATCAGGACGGTCGCGAGGATTTGCGCCGATGCGCCAGCCAGCGCGAAAACGGCGGTCTGCGAACCGATCGCGGGAAGGGCTTCGCGCGAGACCATGAGCTGGGCCGCCAGGAAAAGGAGCGCGAAGGGCAATCCGTAAAGGAAACGCACTTGCGCCGAGCCCACGGGACCGAGCGTCGCCGTGAGCGAAGCCTGCGTCGCGTTGCGGGCCGTTTGCGCGCAAGAGGCAATGAGAGTGATGGGGATCCAAAGATGAGGGAACATGGCGGGAAATCTGCGGGGGAACCTGGCGTCTATGACCCGGTTTCTACCCGTTGCCTAGCCAAAGCCCTCCGTGGAAGCTACAAAGGATCGGCTGGAAAAACCGGCGCCCGAGTTGCATGGCGGCGGGGCGCCCTCGGGATCGAGGATAATTCGGACAATGTTTCAGCACCTTGCAAATCCCCGCTCACCTCTGATGCATGACAACCCGCGACTGACCCGCCGCCTTCTCCGCTCCCTTGCGTTCTGCGCGCTTCTCCTATGCGCGGTTCAGGCATTTCTCGCCCTCGGCATCGCACAGGCGCACGCCACGCCTTCGATCGTCATCGATCAAGACACGGGCGCGGTGATCTCGGCGCAAGACGCGACCGAGCCTTGGTACCCCGCCTCACTCACCAAATTGATGACCGCCTATGTCGTGCTCGATGAAATGAGGGCGGGGCGGCTCTCGCCCGATTCGCTGATCGTGGTAAGCGCGAATGCGGCAAGCCAAGCCCCCTCGAAGATGGGCTTTCATCCCGGGACGGTGCTGACCGTCGACAACGCCCTGAAGATGATGCTCGTCAAATCGGCAAATGACATCGCGGTCGCGCTTGCCGAAGGGATTGGAGGCTCCGTCGAAGGTTTCGCCAGCATGATGAATCGCTCGGCTCAGCGGCTGGGCATGGCCGACAGCTATTTCGCCAACCCGAATGGCTTGCCCAATCTGGCGCATCATTCTTCCGCGCAGGATCTTGCCATTCTCGCCCGCGCCTTGCTCACCGAGTTTCCCGAGCATCGCGACTATTTCGGCATCGGCGCGATTTCGCTCGATGGCCGTGTCTTCCACACTTACAACGGGCTGCTCGGGCGCTATGCCGGCGCCGATGGCATGAAGACGGGGTTCATCTGCGCGGGAGGGTTTAACACGGTGGTGAGCGCACAGCGCGGCGGCCGCCGGCTGATTGCCGTCGTGCTCGGCCAGCCTTCGGCGAGCGTACGCTCCGTCGTGACAGCCGCTCTTCTCGACAAGGGATTTGCCTCCTCGACCTGGGGCCGTTCGGCAAGCATCACGGATCTCGTGCGCGTCGGCGGCGCTCCGCCGGATATGCATGGGCAAATTTGCGGCCGCCATGGTCGGCGCAGAGCCGTGACTTGGGAACAGGAGGCGGAGGCGGAAGTCGCCCCTTGCGGAACCCAGCCGAGCACCAACAATCTCGCACTCGAGACCCTGCTTCATCAATCGGGCAGTTGCGGCGAGGGTGGAAAGACCGCGTCGCCGACGACGCCGATCGCCTTCGACCCCGAGCCCGTTTTCGTCGGCCCCTCGACCGGCTCCGCCAACGCAGTCGAGCCACCGGGCACGCTCGCCGCCTTGGCCGCGAACCCGAGCGCGGCCGCCAAGGCCGGATTGGCGCCAGGAAGTCTTCCCGGCTCCGCGGCGGCCTTCGCGCCATCCGGTGGAGCGGAGGCCGATGCGATTTCCGGAAAGCTCAAGCACGACGTGGCTCCCGTGCGTTTGCATAGCGATCTCGCGAGCAAGTCGGCGGAGAAGCCAATTGCAAAGGTGGCGCGGGCAACGCGTATCAAGAAGGGTCAAAAGCTTGCTGCGAAATCGAAGCGGGCCGAGCATGGGCTTGCGGCGAGGAAAGGCCAGGGAGCGGCGAGCTCTCATCCCGCGGGGCATTCCAAGTTGGGTGGCCGCAACAGCAACGACCCCAAGGCCAAGGGCCGCGCCGCCACGGTTCCGCAAGCCGCGATCAACTGATTTCCGCTCGGGTCTCGGATTTTCCGGCGAGGCGCGAGAGATATCGCGCGGCCCCGATTCCCAGGCGAGAGTGGCGCGGATGAAGGCTCGTCAGGAGAAGGCAAAAGATCGATGCGGGCTCCAGAGCCGATTGCAATCAATGTCCTCACGGGTTTTCTCGGAGCCGGCAAGACGACGCTCCTCAATGCCTTGGTGAAAGAGGCGGCGCTCGCCAACGCTGTCGTGCTCATCAACGAATTCGGCGAGGTCGCGCTCGATCATCTGCTCGTCGAGGGCGTGGAGGGCGAAATGATCGCGCTCTCCTCGGGCTGCCTGTGCTGCACCCTCAGGGGCGAGCTTGTGGGGGCGCTCGAGGATCTTTTGCGCCGACGCGACAACGGGCGCATGCGCGCCTTCGATCGGGTGCTGATCGAGACGACCGGCCTCGCGGATCCCGCGCCCATCCTCAACACGCTCATGCTGCACCCATACTTGTCGCGGCGTTTCGTCATCGATTCGGTTGTGACAGTCGTCGATGCGATAAACGGAGCGGCAACGCTCGACGGCCACGAAGAGGCGCGCCGCCAAGTTGCGATGGCCGACAGGCTCGTGCTGACGAAGTCCGATCTCGCCCCGCGCGCCTCGACCTCGAGGCTCGCCGCAAGGCTGCGACAGCTCAATCCTTCGGCGCCGCTCTTCGATGCGAAGCGCGATGAGCTCGACGCTGATGCCCTGCTCCGTGCCGGGCTTTATTCTGCGGATGAAAAGACGCCCGATGTCGGGCGCTGGCTGAATGCCGATGCGCTCCTTGCGCGGGAGGAGGAGAAAGACAAGCCTCAAGGAAGTCAGGGGACGCACGCGCAGCATCGCGGCGATCATGCTCATGCGCATTCTCATGCTGCTTCTCACCCTATTGGCCATGTCCACGCGGCTCACAGGCATGGCGATGATCAAAACCGCCACGACGAGCGCATCAAGGCCTTTTGCCTGACGAGCGAGACGCCGGTGAAGGCCGCCGCGATCGATCTCTTCCTTCAGCTTTTGAGGTCGATCGAGCCCGCGCGATTGCTACGCCTCAAAGGCATCGTGGCTCTCGCCGAGCGTCCCGATGAGCCGCTGGTCGTGCACGGGGTGCAGGAGGTGATGCATGAGCCCGTGCGGCTCTCGAAATGGCCGGACGCGGATCGCCGCACGCGCCTGGTTCTCATCCTCGAGGGCATCGAGGAAGCCGAGATCAGAAAGCTTTGGGACGCCTTTGCGTCGGACCCGCCTCGACCGGACACGCCGGACCGAGAGGCCCTCTCGAGCAATCCGCTCAAGACGAGGGTCGGAGGGCTTCTCGGATAGCCGAGAGCGCCGACTGGTGCTCAATAAATTGCAAACCTCGCTCGAATCGCCAATAGGCGAACGACCCGTTGTGGCTCGTCTCAAGGCTTAGCCAATTCCGGAGCTTGCCTCAATTCGCGCTGTTCTGCGCCAGTCTCGCGGGATCGGCGAGCTTCCCGAGGATGTCATCGTCATGCTGGCGCTCGCGATTGAAATCGGCGAGCACCTTGCCATCAAGCTCGCGGCCGCGCGGCAATTTGATTCTCAAAGGATCGACGAAATGGCCGTTGACGATGACCTCATAATGCAAATGCGGACCGGTGGAGAGGCCCGTGGAGCCGAGAAAGCCGATGATTTGCCCTTGCCGAACCTTGGTGCCGGGCGTGATTCCCTTGGCGAAGGCCGACATGTGATTATAGGTCGTCACATAGCCGTTGGTGTGCTGGATCTCGACGCGGTTGCCATAACCAGAATCCCAGCTTGCCTTGAGCACCGTCCCATTGCCGGCGGAGAAAATGGGGCTGCCGACCTTGTCCGCCCAATCCACGCCCGTGTGCATTCGGCCGTAGCCGAGCACGGGATGGAAACGATAGCCGAAAGGAGAGGAAAATCGACCGCCCGTCATGGGCTTGCGTAACAGGAACTTCTTCGCCGATTTTCCGAGTTCATCGAAATAATCGACGAGCCCGTCGTCCCGGGTCTGGAAACGGTAGAATTTGCGCACCTCATCGCCGGTCGTGAGCGAAGCGTAGAGAATGTCACCGCGATCGACGTCGGTATTGTCGTCATCCTTCACATACAGAACGTCGAAGCCATCGCCTTCTTGCGCCTTTCGTTGAAAATCGATGTCATAGGCAAAGATGCGGACCAGCTCATCGATGACGGGCCTTGGAATGCCGCTTTTCAACGCGGTCTCGTAAAGGCTCTCATAGAGGGTCGGGCCCCCGTCGTCCCCGTCATCCTCATCATCCGTGCCCTGCGCCGGATTGAGCGCGGCTTTCGTCACCTTCGCGGGAGGAAGCACGGCGCGGAAGATGTGGTCATCGTCGATGGCGGCGATGGCGCTGATTCCATCGTCGCCATAGGCGATCACGCGGAGCAGCTCGTCCTCCTTGTGCGCGCCATGGCCTCCTCCCGCGACCAGGAGGCGAAGCTTTTGGCCGACCGAAACGGTGTAGTCACGCGTCTTGGGCGCAAAGATCGACTGAATCTGCTTGACCTGCTCGGTGGTGGCCCCGTTGTTACGCAGCACCTGCTCGAAGCTGTCGCCATGCCTCGCGATGATGAGGCGTTCCGTTCCGCCGATCTTGGCAGCCCCCTCATCGAGCTTCGGCACGACCGCGACATTCTCGGGCACGACTTTCACATCGAGGGAAGAGAAAGGGCCAAGCCCGGAGGGCGCATAGCTTAACAATCCGGGGTCCACATTCGGGCTCGCGA
>CAWCDW010000007.1:0-130000 GCA_963794475.1 uncultured Alphaproteobacteria bacterium | reverse complement strand
CGAGGTTCACATTCGAGAGCTCGATACGGTATCCCGCTTCGCCGAAGGCTTGCGCGGTTGAGCCGCCATTGCTCGAGGAGAGCGTTTCCGCAAAGCCGGGGAAGGTCACCGAACGCGAGGTCGAAGTGGAGTTCGTGGCGTAAAGTGCGCCGGCGCGCAATTGTAACGCGCCGAAACTCGCGCCCGCATAAGCGCCGCCAAAGACGCTCTCGAAGGTCGCTGAGGAGGCGCGCTGGCTCACGCTGATCTGATCATTCGTGTAGCCGCCGGCGAGGCCGAAGCGCCAGTCCCCGCCCATCACGCCCGAAGCCGAGACGTCGCCGCCGAGCACGAAGCCGCCGGTCGAGCGCGAAAGGGAGGCAGCGTTGCCGTCGCCGCTGACGCGACCCCAATCGCCGAAGCCTTGGCCCCATACGTCAAAGAGGCGCGGCTGGTACAACTGCACCGCAACGGGCGCGACGCGTGGCCCTTTGCCCGAGGGCAGATCGGAGGCGTAGGCGCCGGTCATGCTCGTGGCCGCGCCGAGCACGGGCGCCGTGATCGTCTCGCGCAAACGGTCGAGGATCGCCGCGCTCGGCAAGAGCGCATCCTCGTAAGCCGCCGTCACTGTGCTCGCATGGATCTCTCCCGAGAGCGCGTCGAAGGCTTGTCGGGCGCCGGCCGCGCTCTGGCCGATCACCGCGTTGAAAAGCGCGCCCGAGCCGAGGGCCTGCAGGGCGCTCGCCGTTGCCGTCTGGCTCGGCGTGTTCGCGACGGAGGTGAGGTTGCTCATCGCCTTGAAATTGAGGAAGACGTCGTTTGCGTCCTCGCTTAGGCTTGGCGAAAGAAGCGGAGGTGATGGGTGCGGCGGCAAGCTTGCATTAGGCATTATGGGCCACAATCGCGGGCGCAAAGGCTCGGAGACCCGTGATGATCGCTGCGCAAGGCGCAAAGGAGCGTTCAACCGAGGGTGCTTCGGCACTCCTGGGACGTTGGCTCGATGCGCTCTCGAAAGAGCGGCGAGCTTCGCCGAAGACGGTCGAAGCCTACGGGCGGGACCTGCGCCAATTCCTCGACTTTTGTGCCAGCTGCGGCGTTGCGCGCGCGTGCGCGGATTTTTCGGAATTGTCCCCCGCCGATATCCGCGGCTTCCTGGCCATGCGGCGAGAATCAGGCGTCGCCAACCGTTCGCTCGCCCGGCAGATTGCGGCTTTGCGCGGCTTTGCGCGCTTCCTCGAGCGCGAAACCGGCGTTCGCTGCGAAGCGCTTTTCGCGATCCGGGCGCCCAAAGCGCCCCGCTCCTTGCCGCGCGCCGTCGCGCCCGCGCCCGCGCGCGCCTTGTGCGATCCCGAACTTGGCGAGGATGGCGTGCGCGCGCCCTGGATCGCGTCCCGCGACGCGGCTGTCCTCGCGCTTCTCTATGGCTGTGGGTTGCGTATCTCGGAGGCCTTGGCGCTCAGCGGTCGCGATCTTGCGACGCTCGAAGAGGGCAGCCTCACCGTCCTCGGCAAGGGGGGACGCATGCGCGTCGTTCCGGCTCTGCCGCAGGTCCGCGAGCGGGTGCGCGAATACCTCGCCCAATGCCCCTATGCGGTGAAGCCCGACGCCCCGATCTTTCGAGGCGCGCGAGGCGGACCGCTTTCGCCGCGCGTCATACAGGGCACGGTCGCGCGTCTGCGCGGCGCGCTCGGCCTTCCCGCAAGCGCGACGCCGCACGCGTTGCGCCACGCCTTCGCCACCCATCTTCTGGCTCGCGGTGGGGATTTGCGCGCGATCCAGGAACTCCTTGGCCACGCCTCACTCTCGACGACGCAGGTCTACACCGCCGTCGACACGCATCGGCTGCTCGACGCCTATCGCAACGCCCATCCGCGGGCCTAGCCCCCGCGTGTCACCCCCGGCGAGGTGAGCGAAGCGAGCCGAGGGAAGGGGGCCCAGAAAGCGCTGTGAAGCCCAGAAAGCGTTGTGAAATGGTTTCCCTTCCCCTCGCGCCCTTGCAGGGCGCGAGGCCGGGACATGACACGGTTGGTGCCCCGCGTGCGTGTCACCCCCGGCGAGGTGAGCGAAGCGAGCCGAGGGAAGGGGGCCCCAGAAAGCGCTCACCTGTGAAGCCCAGAAAGCGTTGGGAAATGGTTTCCCTTCCCCTCGCGCCCTTGCAGGGCGCGAGGCCGGGAATGACACGGTTGTGCCCCCGTGTGTCACCCCCGGCGAGGTGAGCGAAGCGAGCCGAGGGAAGGGGGCCCAGAAAGCGCTGTGAAGCCCAGAAAGCGTTGGGAAATGGTTTCCCTTCCCCTCGCGCCCTTGCGGGGCGCGAGGCCGGGAATGACACGGTTGTGCTGCGCCCCCGCGTGTCACCCCCGGCGAGAGCGAAGCGAGCCGAGGGAAGAGGGAAAGCCGGCGGCTCAAGCAGCGGTGGGACCCCGGCGCCGCCGCCGCTCGTAGCGCCACAGCGCCACGAGCTTGGCGATGATGCCTGCGCGACGTCCGACGAGGCCGGCCTCGACCAGCGCCTGATGGATATACGCCTTGATGGGGGCAATTTGCGCATGCGCCCAGAGATGGGCCTTTTCGAACCAGGCGTAGCACCAGGCAAACCAGGGGATCGAAAGCAATTTCTCCTTGCAGGTCTCGAAGAGGAAGGCGACGAGCGCGATGCCGAGGACATCGGCCGCGGCATAGGTGAGCGCGCCCGCGAGCCACTGGTGCCGGTGAAAGAGAAAGAAAGCCCCGACCTTCATGAGCTCGTGCACGATCGCCGGGATCAGGAACACGACGAGGGTGGGGTAGGGTGGCAGGTGCTCCATGAAGCGCCGCACCGCCTCTTTCACCCCCTCGAGCGGAATGAGCCTTATGAGGAAGGTGATGATCGGATGCAGATGATCCCAAAGCCAGGAAAGGCCAAGGAAGATCAGCGCGACGAGCGTCCACAGGACGCGGCGGAAACGATGCATGGGGGCTTGATAGCCCATGCCCGTCCAATCCGCCATTCAGCGATGTCGCTGCTTCGCGCGTACCGGGACCCGAACTTGTGGCCGAAAAAGGCCCACCCGCGGCAAGTGCGCCGCAGCGGCTTTATTTTTTAGGGGTGCCGAAGGCTCGTTAGTTTTGACGATTGCCCTACGACGCCGTCGATTCCAGTGGAGCCTGGCGAGTTACTGCAGATCAGCCGGCGCCTTGTCCTTGATCGTTGCCCATTTCTCATTCGCCGCCTTTATGTAGCCAGGGATATCCTGTTTCCAGCGCGCAGCGACAGGCGGAGCAATGTTGAGGTAGAGCTTGTTGTCGACGATCTTCCAGAGAGTGGGATCGCCATCGACCTTGTAACCCGCCGCGGCGCCATAAGCGCAGAAGCCCCCAAATTGCGGAATGTATTTGGCCGGTTCCTTCACGAAAAGCGCCTTATGCGCCTCGGAAGCGAATCTGTAGGTCGCGCCGTCATATTGAGCGGTGATGCTGAAGTCCCCGAGCACCGGCTTGCCGTCGGTGAAATAGGCGACGGGATCGTAGCCGCGCAACGCAAGGCCGGTGATGGTGGCATTGATCTGGGGGCCCGCCGCTATTGCGGGCGCCGCAGCTGCGAAGCTCGCGATACCGAGGAAGCCTAAGATCATCAGATGACGCTTATTCAACATGGGCCATTGTCCTCATTCTATGAAGTTCGCATCAACCTGTCGTTTATCGCCCCAAACGGCGTGCGATGAGGTGGTCCAGGCTGAAGACGCCTGGCCCACGCGCGATGACGACGAGAAAGCACGTCGCCCAGACGCCGTGAGTGGGCCAGGCGTCGGGGTAGACGAAGACCTCGATCACGAGCGTCATGAAAAAAAGCGCGAGCGCCGCGAGACGGCTCGCGAGGCCAAGCACGAGCAGGACCGGAAAGAAATGCTCGGCGAAGGCTGCAAGATAGGCGGCGATCGTGGGATCGATCACCGGCAGCCTGTACTCGTCGCGGAAAAGATCGACCGCGTTGTCCGAAAGATGCCAACCATCGACCTTGGTTTGTCCCGATTGCCAGAAGACGGCCGCGGGAAAAATGCGAGCCGCCAAGGCCAGAAGCGAATAGGGGGTGCGGTCTAGGATGCCGATAAAGCGCCGTATCATTCCGGCGAGGCCGTTGGCGACGAACGGCGCGCCAGATTGCATCGTCCCGGATATCGGCATCGCCTGCCTCATGAAATGAGATGAAAGCCCGTGAAGGCGCCGGCATTCATTGCGCCAGCGAGATTCGCAGCAAGGTCAAACTCCGCGCTCTGCGACATTGCGGCCTCGACGGCTTCGCCGAGCGGCGAGCCGGAAGCGAGGGCCTCGAGGAAAGCCGCGCTGCCGGCGGGGAGGCGGTGCACATAGACGAGCTGGTGCGGGCGCACCACGAGCGCGTCCTCCGCAGCCCATTTCTCGATCGGGCCGAGCTCAGCCTCACCCGAATTCATGGCCCAAATGGTCACCACCGGATGGGGCGAGCGCAGGACCGCCGCGGAGGGATGCGGCTTCAAGACGAGATCGCTCAGCTTTTCCGGCGCGACACCGGCGATGTCTTGCGCCGAGAGCGGCGTCGCATCCCCCGCATGGTAGGCGCGCGTGCGCAAATCTTCCAAGCGGATGACGTCGGGCAAATAGGCGAGCTCGCTCGCCGCCTCGAAGCTTTCGACGAATTCGGCAAAGCCTTCGCCGTAGTCGAGCAGCACGGGCGAGCGCGGCGGATGGCGCAGCACGAACTCCCGCGCCATGGCGCCGAGAAATTCTTCTCCGACGATTTTTTCCGTCGCCGGGTAGCGTGCCGCCAAGGCGCCGGAAAGGCCAAACAGGACGTTGTTGCGGTAGATCGCGAAGCGACGGGTCGGCGTGGCGCTGGTGGCGGAGCTGAGCCCGGCCGGAACGCTGCCGTCTCCGTCGAGAAGCGAGCCGGCGAAGCGCGATTGGGTCGCGGTCGACATTGTGCCCGGCCTCACGCCGCGGCTTTGCGCGACGCGCGATTGAGCACTGTCTCGGCCGCCTCGGCTTCACGCCGCAACACGGGCCAATCCGGGACGTCGTTGTCCCATTCGACGAGGCTCGCGACGCGGCCGATCTTCTCGATCACCTCCTCGTAGAGCGCCCAAACGGGGTCCGTCACGGGCGAGTCATGGGCGTCGATGAGAAGCGTCGCGCCTGTCTCGTCGGTGGTCGCGGCGTGGCCGCTCAGATGAATTTCGCCGACACGGTTCAAGGGGAAGGAGGCGAGATAGTCGCGAGGGTCGAGGCGGTGATTGGTCGCGGAAACGAAAACGTTGTTCACGTCGAGGAGAAGCCCGCAACCGGCGCGCCGCGCCACCTCGCGAAGGAAGTCGGCCTCGGCCATCGTGCTCTCCTCGAAGATCAGATAGGTCGAGGGATTTTCGAGAAGCAGCCGCCGGCCGAGGAAGCTCTGCACCTCGTCGACATGCTCGACGACGCGCGCCAGCGTGGCTTGCGTATAGGGCAGGGGAAGGAGATCGTTGAGAAAGACGTTGTCGTGGCTCGACCAGGCGAGGTGCTCGGAAAAGCTCTGCGGCTCATAGCGGTCGCAAAGCGCTTTGAGCCTTGCGAGATGGATGCGATCGAGAGCCTGCATCGAGCCGATCGAGAGGCCGACGCCATGGATCGAGAGGGCGTAGTCCTCGCGCAACCTTTTGAGCATCGCGTGCGGCGGGCCGCCCGCGCCCATGTAATTCTCGGCGTGGACCTCGAAGAACCCGACCGGTTGTGACGCTTCATCGATGGCGGCGAAATGCTCCGGCTTGAATCCGACCCCGGCACACAACGGCAGCGAAGGCGCATCGATCATGGAGGCATACTCCGGATGAGCAGCAAGTGGAGCGGCGACGGGAATTTCGTCCCGTCGCCGTTCGTTTCACGCGGGTCGCTTGACCGGGGTGAGTGAGCCCGGACCGAAGGGCGTCGTCATGGTCGCGCATGTCCCTTTGGGGACGAGCTTCCACGAATTGCCCTGGTAGTCGACCTTGGAGGTGGCGGCGCAGGTCGTTCCCGGCCCGGCCGCGCAATCGTTTTGGCCCTTGAGGGCGACGCCATAGCATTTCTCCTTGGCGTCCGCGGCTGATGCCGAGACGCTTGGAAGAGTAAGCGCCGCCGCGACCGATGCCGCGAGAACAACGGCGGTGGTCTTGAACATGTTGAAGCTCCAGCGTTGAGGAAATCTCGCGGTCCAGGAGGGCGATCAGGCCGGGGTGAGCAAGCCGTGGCCCTTCGGCGTCTTGATCTTCGCGCAGGTCCCGGCCGGGACGAGCTTGAAGGAAGCCTTGTCGTAGCTCACCTTGGACATATGGGCGCAGTCATGCTTGCCGGCCTTGCAGTCGTTTTGGCCCTTCAGCGCCACGCCGTAGCACTTCTCCATGTTGGCGTCCTGCGCCGAGGCGGGGATGGACGAAAGCGCGAGGGTGGAGGCGAGCGAAGCCGCGAGCGCAAGGGTCAAGTGACGATTGTTCATTTATGCTCTCCCTGGAAGATGAGCCGACAATGGCCCACCCCTGCCTGTTCGGAGAGGAGTGCGCTAATGTTACACCGTTCACGATCATTTCAGATTGCGAGGGTAGCCGGTTATGGAACGCTCTGTCGCAAGCTCTCGAAGGGGCGAGTAACAATGAGACGGCCCGCGACGTAGGACCCTGGTGTAATATGAATTTTGGCGAGCGCGAAGAGGAGTGGGCTCTTTTGATGCGGGGTGCGATCGCGGGAGACAGCGCTGCCTATCACCGTTTTCTCCTGGCGGTGGCGCCCTTTTTGCGTGCCACGGCGCGACGCCAATTCGCGCGCGTTGGCGCCCCTGGCGGGGACCATGAGGATATCGTCCAGGAGGTGCTTCTTGCGATTCACCTCAAGCGCCATACATGGGATCCGAGCCGGGCGATCGGCCCCTGGGTCGCCGCGATCACCAGGAACAAGGCCATCGACATGCTGCGCCGCCGAGGGCGGCAGACCGAAATTCCGATCGAGGACGTCATCGAGCAACTTCCGGCGGAGCCCGCGGGAGGCAACGAGGACGCGAGGGATGTGGAGAGGATGCTGGCCACGCTGAATCCGCGCCAAAGCGATATCATCCGCTCGGTTTCGGTGAACGGCGCGTCGATTCGCGAGGTCGCCGATCGTCTCAAGATGAGCGAGGGAGCCGTTCGTGTGGCGCTCCACCGGGCTTTGAAGACGCTCGCTGCCCGTTACCGGCGCGATGCAAGGTCATAGATGCAAGCGTGAGACATCAAGTGAGAGACAGGAAGTGAGAACCGAGGAATTCATCAACGCGCTGGTTTCGGACGAGCCTTCGACGCGCAAGCGCTTCGGCCTCGTGCTGGGCATGGCCGTCGCGCTCGGCGCGATCGTGGCGGGCGGCCTCTTCTTTCTCGCGATCGGCTTTCGGCCCGATATCGACGAAGCGGTGAAGAGCGCGCCCTTCCTCTTCAAATTCGTCGTGACGCTCAGCCTCGCGGTGCCGGCGGTCGGCCTGTGCTCGCGCCTTGCACGCCCTGGCGTGCCCGTGCGGCGTTGGGGATATGCGCTCGCAGTGCCGGCGCTTCTCCTCGCGCTTGCCGTGATTGCCGAATTGGCGATGACGCCTTCCGCCACCTGGGCGCCCAGCCTCATAGGCGCGAACTCGCGCTTTTGCCTGACCCTCATTCCGCTGTTGGCGATCGGGCCGCTCGCCTGTCTTCTCTTGGCGCTTCGCGAAGGCGCACCGATGCACCCGGGGCTAGCGGGCGCCGTGGCCGGCCTTGCGGCAAGCGCCATCGCGGCGACGTTTTACGCCGCAAATTGCACCGACGACGCCCCGCTCTTCGTGGCCACCTGGTATCCGCTCGCCATCGCGATGGTGGCCGCGGCAGGCTATGGCATCGGCTCGATCAGCTTGAAATGGTGAGGGGCGGGCCTCGCCCTTCGCCCGGCCTCACTTCGCGGCGGCCTTCATCCGGGCAAATCCTTCATCGAGATCGGCCTTGAGATCCTCGGTGTCCTCGAGCCCGATCTGCAAGCGCAAGCAAGGCCCGCCGGGGTCGAATGTCGTGGCGGTGCGGTAGTCCTTGCAATCGAAGGGCACGATGAGGCTCTCGAACCCTCCCCAGGAATATCCCATCGCGAAAAGCTTCAGCCCATCGAGCATCGCCGCGACCGCGCTTGGCGGCGCCGGATGAAGCACGATCGAGAACAAGCCCGAGGCGCCGAGGAAATCGCGTTTCCAGATGGCGTGCCCCTCGAATGAGGGCAGGGCAGGGTGGAGCACCTTCTTCACCTCGGGCCGTTTCTCGAGGAAGCGCGCCATCTCGAGCCCCGCGCGCTCCTGCTCGTCCAGCCGAAGCCGCATGGTGCGCAAGCCCCGCAAGGCGAGATACACGTCCTCGGGCCCGGCGCAGATCGCCATGGCGTCGAAAGCTTCCCGAAGGCGAGGCCAATATTCCCTATTGGCGGAAACGAGGCCGAGCAGGAGATCGGAATGGCCGCCGAGATATTTCGTGCCGGCCTCGACCGCGATATCGGCGCCCCGCTCATGCGGCGGAAAGAAGAAAGGCGTCGCCCAGGTGTTGTCCATGATGAGCGCGGCGCCGCGCGCATGCGCGGCCTCGCTCAGCGCCGGGATGTCCTGCACCTCGAAAGTCTGCGAGCCCGGCGCCTCCGTGAAGACGACCTTGGTGCTCGGCTTCATCAGGGCGGTGATGCCCGAGCCGACGAGAGGATCGTAATAGCTGGTCTCGACGCCGAAGCGCGCCAGCACCGTATTGCAGAAATTGCGCGTCGGGCGATAGACCGAATCGGTGACGAGCAGATGGTCGCCCGCCTTCAGGCAGCTCATCAGCGCGAGCGCGCAGGCCGCAAGGCCTGACGGGACGAGCACGGTGCCGGCGGCGCCCGCGATATCGCTCCAGGCGCCCTCGAGCGCCTCGGTGGTGGGCGTGCCGCGCGTGCCGTAGGAGAAGCGGCCGCGCCGGTGCATCAAGGCGTCCATCGTCGGATAAACCACCGTCGAGCCGCGGAAGGCCGGCATGTTGACGAAGCCGTGCTGCGCCGCCGGATCGCGCCCCGCGACGACGACGCGCGTGCGCGCTTTGTATTTTTTTGTGCCCTTGCCCGAATCCGCGGCCATCTTGGTTTCCTCTTTCCTCGGCGGCGGCAAGCGCCGCTCGATCGATTGTCGCGCCGCACTGTTCGGGGAGAGGCAAGGTGGCGTCAAGTCGTCTCGCCTCAGGCCATGAGAAGGCGAAACCGTCGATCTCGCGGCCAGGCCGCCATGCCTCAGAAGGGCTAGGTTGACGCTTTGGGCTTGACCGCTTCGTGAAAACTGCATGAGATGGATAAACAGCTTGGTCATGGCGCAATGCCTTGCCGCTCCGAGCGCCGACCTGAAATTGGAGGCGTATCATTCATGAAGCATTTTCTCGCTGTGATCACCGCTGGCCTTGCCGCCGCTTTCGCCGCAAGCGGCGCCGATGCCCAGACGCTGAACCAGGTAAAACAACGTGGACAGCTTATTTGCGGCACGAATACTGGTCTTGCCGGCTTCGCCCTGCCCGATGCTCAAGGTAATTGGGCAGGACTCGACATCGATTACTGTAGAGCCATTGCCGCCGCCGTGCTCGGCGACGCGACCAAGGTGAAGTTCGTGCCGCTCGATGCGACGAGCCGCTTCGAATCGCTGAAATCGGGCGCTGTCGACGTGCTGGTGCGCAACACCACCTGGACCTTGTCGCGGGATTCGTCGCAAGGGCTCGATTTCGAGGCGACCAATTATTACGACGGCCAGGGCTTTATGGTCCGCAAGAAGATGAACATCAACTCGGCGCTCGAGCTGAACGGCGCCTCGGTTTGCGTTCAGCAGGGCACGACGACCGAGCTCAATCTTGCCGACTACTTCCGGTCCAACAAGATGAAATACGAGGTCGTCGCCTTCAAAAGCGATGAGGAGACGGTCAAGGCCTATGATTCAGGCCGTTGCGACGCCTTCACCACGGATGCGTCCGGCCTTGCCGCCGAGCGCGTCAAGCTCGCCACTCCTGACGACCATGTGATCTTGCCCGAGATCATCTCCAAGGAGCCGCTCGCCTCCTCGGTGCGCAAGGGCGATTCGCAATGGGCCACGATCGTGCGCTGGGTGCATTTCGCCATGGTGGACGCCGAAGAAGCCGGCGTGACCTCGAAGAATGTGGACGAGATGATGAAGTCGCCCAACCCCGAGGTGAAGCGCATGCTCGGCGTCGAGGGCAAGTTCGGCGAGGGCTTGGGCATCCCCAACGACTGGGCCGTCAACATCATCAGGGAAGTCGGCAATTACGGTGAGGTCTTCGACCGCAACGTCGGTGCCGGATCCGCGCTCAAGCTGCCGCGCGGCTTGAACAATCTCTGGACCAAGGGCGGCCTGCAATACGCTCCGCCCATCCGGTGAAGCGCCAGCCGGCCGGCGCCGGGCGCCGGCCGGCTCCTCGAGAGCCGTGACGGAGAACCGATGAGCACAGTCGGATCGCCAATCGGATCGCCAAGCGCGATGGGTGCCGCGGCGCTCAGCGCGCCGGGCCGCGCGAGCTTTGTCAACGATCCGAGGAATCGCGCAATTTTCTGGCAGTGCGTGCTCGTCGTAATCGTCGCTTTCCTGCTCTATTCGGCGATCGAGAACGCCCGCGCGAATCTCGCGGCGAAGGGCCAGGTTTTCGGTTTCGATTTCCTGAGCGCGCCCGGCGGCTTCGACATCAACCAGCATCTGATCTCCTTCTCCTCCGAGGAGGGCTCGACCTATGGCCGCGCCTTCCTGGTCGGCCTCCTGAACACGCTTCTGGTCTCGGGCATCGGCATCGTGCTCGCGACCATCCTCGGCTTCATCATCGGCATCGCTCGCCTGTCGACGAATTGGATCGTCGCCAAGGTCGCGCAAATCTATGTGGAGCTGATCCGCAATATTCCGCTGCTTCTGCAATTGATCTTCTGGTACAACGCCGTTTTGAAGCCTTTGCCCAACCCGCGTAACGCCTTGTCGTTCGGCGCGGGTTTCTTCCTCAGCAACCGCGGCCTCACCGTTCCCGAGCCGTCCTTCGGGCCAGGGGCGGAAAACATTTTCTACGCTCTCCTTTTCGCCATTCTCTTCGCCTTCGCCTTCCGCCATTGGGCAAAGGGCCGGCAGGAGAGCACGGGGCAACAATATCCGATCGGGCTCGTCGCGCTCGTCTCGATCATCGGCTTGCCGCTCCTCGCCTTTTTACTTTCCGGCCGGCCGGTCCATTTCGACGTGCCGGTGCAGAAAGGCTTCAATTTCTCGGGCGGCTTGCAGGTTTATCCGGAGCTCGTCGCCCTGCTGCTCGGCCTCGTGCTCTACACGGCCGCCTTCATCGCGGAGATCGTTCGAGCCGGCATCCAGGCCGTGTCGCGCGGCCAGATCGAGGCGGCGCATGCGCTCGGCCTTCGCCAAAAGCCGACGCTCAATCTCGTCGTCATCCCGCAGGCGATGCGGGTGATCACGCCACCGCTCACCAGCCAATTTCTCAACCTCACCAAGAACTCCTCGCTCGCGGTCGCCATCGGCTATCCCGATCTCGTGCAGATCTTCGCCGGCACCGCGCTGAACCAATCGGCGAAGGCGATCGAGATCATGCTGATGACGATGGCGGTTTATCTCGCTCTGAGCCTCATCACCTCATTCGTCATGAACATCTACAATCGCCGCATGGCGCTCGTCGAACGGTAAGGGGGGAAGCGATGTCGGCCGTCACCGATCCCTCAATCCCCACGCCGGAGATACCGGTCTCCGAAGCGCGCTCTTTCGAGGGCTATGTCTCGGCGATGCCGGTCGAGCCGCAGGTGGCGCCGGCCTCGACCACGGGGTTCATTGGTTGGTTGCGGGCGCATCTTTTCAGCAGCCTCGGCAACTCCGCCTTGACGATCATCTGCGGCGCCCTCGCGCTTTATGTGATCTGGGGATTCGTCAGCTTTGCGCTCTTCGACGCGACCTGGACGGGCGCGGATCGCGAGGCCTGCCTTGCCCATACGGGCCGGGAGCTCGGCGCCTGCTGGCCGATGATCAAGGAGCGCCTCGCCTATTTCACCTATGGGTCCTACCCGATCCCGCAGCGCTGGCGCGTCGACATCATCTTCGTGCTCGGCGCGATCGGCCTCGGCTGGGTGCTGTGGATCGACGCGCCGCGCCGCGATCTCGGCGCCTTCTACTTCTTCGTGCTCTTCCCGGTCGCGGCCTTCTGCCTGCTTTACGGCTTACCTTTGATCGGCTTACCGGTCGTCGACACCGATCTTTGGGGCGGCTTCCTCGTGACGCTGGTGATCTCGAGCGCGGGCATCGTCGCGGCGCTGCCGCTCGGCATCCTGCTGGCGCTCGGCCGACGCTCGAAGCTTCCCGTGATCAGCATCGCCTCCACGATCTTCATCGAGGTCGCGCGCGGCGTGCCGCTGATCACCGTCCTCTTCGTCGCCAAGGTCATGCTCGGCTATTTCTTGCCGGAACGCTTCGATCCGGCGCTGATGGTGAAGGCGTTGATCGCGGTCGCGCTGTTCTCGGCCGCCTATATGGCCGAGGTCGTGCGCGGCGGCCTGCAAGCCATCCCCAAAGGCCAGCAGGAGGGCGCGAGCTCGCTCGGCCTCGGCTATTGGCAGTCGATGCGGCTCATCATCCTGCCGCAAGCCTTGCGCATCACCATTCCGGGGATCGTCAACACCTTCATCGGCGGCTTCAAGGATACGAGCCTCATCCTCATCATCGGCATGTTCGACTTCCTGAAGACGGTCGAGGTCGCGGTGGAGGACCCGAAATGGGCAACCCCGGTGAGCGGGCCCACGGGCTATCTTTTCGCCGCGATTATCTATTGGATTTGCTGTTTCGGCATGTCACGCTATTCCCGCGCGGTCGAGATGCGTCTCTCCGTCGCCCATAAACGCTGAAGGAACACCAAAGATGTCCATGACCCAAGCCGCGACCGTGAAGCCGCCGAAGCCGGATAGCGAAGCCGAATCCGCGGTGCTCATGCAGGGCGTCAACAAATGGTTCGGCGATTTCCACGTGCTGCGCGACATCAATCTCGACGTGAAGCGCGGCGAGCGCGTCGTGATCTGCGGCCCGTCAGGCTCCGGCAAATCGACGATGATCCGTTGCATCAACCGGCTCGAGGAGCATCAGAAGGGGCGCATCGTCGTCAACGGGCATGAGCTGACGAACGACCTCAAGCGCATCGATGAGGTGCGCCGCGATGTCGGCATGGTGTTCCAGCACTTCAACCTGTTCCCGCATCTGACCATTCTCGAGAACTGCACCTTGGCGCCGATCTGGGTCCGCAAGATGCCCAAGAAGGACGCCGAGGAGGTGGCGATGAAATACCTGACCCGGGTCAAGATCCCCGAGCAGGCGAGCAAATATCCGGGCCAGCTTTCCGGCGGCCAGCAGCAGCGTGTCGCCATCGCGCGCTCCTTGTGCATGAACCCGAAGATCATGTTGTTCGACGAGCCGACTTCCGCGCTCGACCCCGAGATGGTGAAGGAGGTGCTCGACACCATGGTCTCGCTGGCGCAAGAGGGCATGACGATGTGCTGCGTCACCCACGAGATGGGGTTCGCGCGCCAGGTGGCGAACCGCGTGATCTTCATGGATCAGGGCCAGATCGTCGAGATGAACGCGCCCGCGGAGTTCTTCTCGAACCCGCAGCACGAACGCACCAAGCTCTTCCTCAGCCAGATCCTGCACTGAAGCCGGACACGCGCGCGCGAGGCCGATCGCGCTCGGCGAGCGCCGCGCATTTCAAAAATATTAGGCTTCTCTAATAAAGCTTAGAGCGTGCAGGCCCTGATGCCGGCAGGCGCTGGATTCGCATGTCAAGAAAAAAGCGGTCTAGTCTAGTCTTGGCCCATGGCACTTCGACCTCGACCGATTTCGGCGCGCCTGCCGGGCGCGTCGGGTTGAGCGAACAGCTCCGGGGCCTTGGTTGGCGGGGCGCGGCGGGTGAGTGCACGCGGTTGCTCAACAGCCTGCGCTTCGGCGCCAGCTTCAATTGGTGGTGACGTCAGGCAAACTTGTGCACGGGGGGCTCGCGCGACATGAGCCGCGGCGCCTGAAAGGCAGCGGCGCCCGTTACAGACGCCGCCACTGGGGTTTCGGGGCTTGCTCTTAAGTGACTTGTCCTATTCCTTGCCGCTCATGGCGGAGCGCGCCTTCGACCACCAGCCGGCACGCTTGGCGCGCGCGGGATCATAGGTCGAGGACAGGACGGGCTCCGTCGGCTTCTCAGCCGGGAAAGCGGTGGCTTCAGGCTGCCGGCCGCCCTTCTCCGCGCTTGCCGCCAGCCCTTCCTCGGTGGATGCGGGCGCGGCATCTTCAGGTTGCGTCGCCGCGTCTCGCGGCTCCGTTTGAGCGCCGTTCCACGGCTCGCCGCCAGCGGCTGGCGGCTCCAGAGCCGCAGCTGGTGTTGTATCCTCGTGCCCGAGCTCCTGAGTCACAAGCGGGCCGCCTTCCGCCTCTCGCTCGTCTTGCGAGGAGAAGGCGGGCATGTGGCGTTCGCCTGGCGCGCTCGAGCTTTGGACGCCAGCCTCCACCGAGGGATCAAAATCGCCCTCGTCGCGACGAGCCCGGCCGCCGCGGCGACCGCGGCGACGCTTGCGCGGCGGCTCGGCGCCGTTCGCTGGCCGCGGGGCAATGCCGGCCTCGGCCTCAACCGTGTCCGAGCCCTCGTGATCGCTCTCTTCCTCGTCGGAAGCCGGTGCGTGATGGTGAGGCCCGCTCGCCGCGTGGGGCTGCCCGCCCTCCGCCTCGCGCTCGGCCCCGCCACGGCGGCGCCGCCGACGCCGACGGCGACGCTGGGAGCCTTCGCCCTCCGCGGCCGAACGTTCCTCGCCCGCCTCGCGAACGGGAGCATCGGCGTCGGTCGTCTCCTCGGCATCCTCCTCCGCGTCGACCCGCGGGGCGGCGAGCTGACGCGGTTGCGCATCGAGGCTTGATCCCTCCACCAGCGGCAATACGGGCTCTCCCCATTCGATCGCAAAGAAATCGACGCCGTTGTGCTTGTCGTCGGCGAGGAAGTTTACCGAGATGCCGAAACGGTCCTCGATCTGGCGCAAATGGCGGCGCTTCTGATTGAGGATGTAAAGCGCAATATCGGTGCGCGTCTTGACCGTGAGATTGCGCGAGGCGTTCTTCACGAGAGCGTCCTCGACATGGCGCAACACGTGGAGCGCCACCGATGGCGTCGAGCGGACGCGCCCCGCGCCGGCGCAATGCGGACAGAGCGTGGAGGAGCCCTCGACCACGCCCGAACGGATGCGTTGGCGTGACATCTCGAGAAGGCCGAAGGGGGAAATGCTTCCGATCTGGATGCGGGCGCGATCGTTCTTGAGGCAATCCTTGAGGCGCTTCTCGACCGAACGATTGTTGCGCTTCTCGTCCATGTCGATGAAGTCGATCACGATCAGCCCGGCAAGATCGCGCAGGCGCAACTGGCGGGCCACTTCCTCGGCCGCCTCGAGGTTGGTCTTGAGCGCGGTGTCCTCGATATTGTGCTCGCGCGTCGCGCGGCCCGAGTTTACGTCGATCGCGACGAGCGCCTCGGTCTGGTTAATGACGATGTAGCCGCCCGAACGCAGCGTCACGATGTTCGAGAACATGGCATCGAGCTGCCGCTCGACCCCGAAGCGCGCGAAGACCGGCTCCGTCTCCTTGTCGAGCTTGACCGCCTTGGCATGGCTCGGCGCGAGCATGCGCATGAAGTCCTTGGCTTCCTTGTAGCCGTCCTCGCCGGCCACCAGGATCTCGTCGATATCCTTGTTGTAGAGATCGCGGATGGCGCGCTTGATGAGGGAGCCCTCCTCATGAACGAGCGCCGGAGCGGAAGATTTCAGCGTGAGCTCGCGGACATTCTCCCACAGCCGCAGGAGATATTCGAAGTCGCGCTTGATCTCGACCTTGGTGCGGGCCGCGCCCGCGGTGCGTACGATGACGCCCATGCCGTTCGGCACGTCGAGCTCTTGCGCCACGGATTTCAGCCGCTTGCGATCGGGCGCATTGGTGATCTTGCGCGAGATACCTCCGCCGCGCGCCGTGTTCGGCATCAGCACGGAGTAGCGTCCGGCCAGCGACAGATAGGTCGTGAGCGCCGCACCCTTGTTGCCGCGCTCCTCCTTGACCACCTGGACGAGGAGGATCTGACGGCGCTTGATCACCTCCTGGATCTTGTAGTTGCGCCTTACCGGCCGGCGCCGCTCGGGCACTTCCTCGAGCCCGTCGCCCGCGCCGAGCTGCTCGATCACGGGCTCCGCCGCAGGCCCAGGCGAGTCCGAGGTTTCGCCCGTACCGCCATCCGGGAAGCCGGTATTGGCGGACGTGGCTTCGTCCGAGGCGAGGGCAGGGTGCGTCCCCTCATCAGCCCCCGCTTGCGGGGCCGACGCCGTTTCGGCGCTCGCCCCGACTGGCGCACCTTCGCCGAGGTCCGTGCTTACCGGCTGCGTTTCGGCTTCGGCGGTCGCTTCGTTTCGCGGGGCCATGTCGCCCGTCGCTTCCTCGGCGGGGGCGGCTTCATAAGCCGCGTTGCGTCCTTCGACCTCGTGCTCTTCGGCAAAGGGTGTCCCGGCCGAACTCTCCTCGGGCGCGGCAATTTCGGAAGCCGAGACTGAATCGGCGCCATCGTGGCGGGCGGCAGCTGGGGCTCCGCGGCGGCCACGGTTGCGCCGCGGGCCCGGCTCGTCATCGTCCGATTCGCGTGCCGACCTTGCCTCCTCGGCGATCAGCGCCTCGCGATCGGCGACGGGGATCTGATAGTAATCGGGATGGATTTCGCTGAAAGCGAGGAAACCGTGCCGGTTGCCGCCGTAATCGACGAAGGCCGCCTGGAGCGACGGCTCGACTCGCATCACCTTCGCAAGATAAATGTTTCCCCGCAAAGGCTTGCGCTGGGCTGATTCAAAATCGAATTCTTCGACCCGCTGCCCGCGAACGACGACGACACGCGTCTCCTCGGGATGGGCGGCATCGATGAGCATCTTATTGGCCATTGAGTGTATCTTTCTCGTGAGCGCCGGATGTTTTCGGCGCGATGTTGTCCAGCTCGCGGCAAAGAGGCGCGCCATTGGCGCCGCGCTGCGAGCAGCAAGTCAGTCAAGCGATGCAAGGAGTTGGCCGCCTCACCTTTCGCCGACCTCAGATGAGCTCGAGACAGGACGGGAGCGGGTGTGGATACGATCGGCGCCCGACGCGTAGCGAACGAAGTCGGGATCGCCGAAACGATCCCCCCTCCCAATCTGCCACGCCACGCCGACATCATGTCATTGTCCCAAGCCGCGCCGATGTGGGCGGCCAAATCATCCAACGTCGCCCTGGAAGGGCGGCTGAGCTGTCTTCCGGCGTCCCGGCGGTCGGGCGATGCGGAAAAATCGGCATTTCGCCGAGGGCGGCCACTTCACGCCCTCGGGCCGCGACCACCTCCCGCCCACGGATTCGCTCGAACCCGGCGACGTCGGAGAATCGACAGTTCGTTCCTGCTTAAACTTAGGTAGGGGCTTTTGGCAAGCTTCGCCAGATGTGGCGTCGGGGCCACAAAGTCGAGGTAAACGCGCCATTAAGGAGATTGGACCGTTAATCCTTGTTGAAGAAGCGCTACTTAATCATCTAGGGCTTGATCGGGTCCCGACCGCGGGCGGGAGAATTGCCGCTTCGAGACCCTCGCCGATGAAGGGAGCCATTTTGGTATCGCCCCTCGCAATCTTGCTCCGCAAGGCCAAAAAGCGCCGGGCCCAAGGCTTTTTGGCGCTCGTCTCCTTGCTGGGCGCGGGTTGGGCCTCCGCATTCGTGGTGCCGCCCGCGACTGCCGCCGACCCGACCGGGGTGGCGACCCGCCCCGTCGTCGTCGGAGCGAAGCTCGAGCAGACCGCTTCCGGAACTCAGCTCATCCTCATCTCGTCCCAGCCGCTCAGCGCCACGCCCTTCGCCCTCGAGAAGCCGGACCGTCTCGTGCTCGATCTGCCCGAGGTGAATTTTCAACTGCCTGCCCATACCGGGGAAAGCGGAACGGGAGCTCGTCAAATCCTTCCGCTTCGGCCTTTTTGGCTTCGGGCGCTCGCGCATGGTCATCGATCTTGCCGCGCCGGCGCATGTCGCCTCCGTGGTGAACACGCCGCTTCTCAAGGATTTGGGAACGACCGTGACCATCGAGCTCGAGCGGCTCGATCGCGAGGCTTTCCACGAGCTTGCCGGGGTTTCGCGCGCATCATCGACCCCCTCCGCGGGAGCGGGGAATAGCGTGGCGGCGGCGACGCCACTAGCCGCGTCGCCGCTGAAGGACACGCGCCCGCTCGTGGTCATCGACCCCGGCCATGGCGGATTCGATCCGGGTGCGATGGGCGGCAATGGCGAAGTCGAGAAAACGATCACGCTCGCATTTGCGACGACCCTCGCGGGTGAGCTCGAGCGCCGCGGTCACGTTCGCGTGGCGCTCACACGCAGCACCGATACCTTCGTCTCGCTTCCCGACAGGGTGCGTTTCGCACGTGACCAGAACGCCGCCCTTTTCGTGTCGATCCACGCCGACACGCTCACCGGTCCCGCCAATGTGCAGGGCGCGACGGTCTATACCTTGGCCGATCACGCCAGTGATGCCGAGGCCGCTCGCGTCGCCGAGAAGGAGAACCGCGTCGATCAGCAGGCAGGTCTCGATTCGGGCGAGAACGATGAAGAGGTTGTTTCGATCCTCGATGACCTGATGCGGAGGGAAACCAAAATCCTTTCTGTCGCTTTCGCGCAAAAGCTCGTGCAAGCGCTCGAGTCCCATGTGCGCCTGAACAAGAACCCGCTGCGCTCGGCGGCCTTTCTGGTCTTGCGCGCGCCCGATGTGCCTTCCGCGCTCGTCGAGCTCGGCTATCTCTCGAGCGACGCCGATCGGGCTTCGTTTTCTTCCCCGCAATGGCGGGAGGAAGCCGCGCGCGCCGTCGCGGGGGCGATCGAAGCGCGCTTGCCGGATCGTCCGGGCGCTGCCGCGCAGGCGAACTGATACGTGCCGTAGCGAGCTCGGTGCCGGTCTCGATGCTCGCCGCCCGCCTCACAAAAGCCCCACGCGCGCACCAGACTGTTGCAGAAGGGCCACGGATTTTTCACCGTCCCTCGGTTATGAGGTCGGGGCGGTCGAGAGGCCTTCTTGGCAAGCCCCGTCGGCCTCAGGAAGTTTTCGCGGCAAGGACAAGCTTTCCCGAATGGACGCGGCGGGGTCGAAAATCGCGCGCCCGATGAGTGGCTGAACGTTCAACGCATGCGATCATTGATCAGATTCTTCGGATTTCTTTTCGCCGCCGCGACGGTCGTCTTCGTTGTCGGAGCCGGGGGCGCCGCCTTCTTGATCTGGCATTACTCCCAGGATCTTCCCGATTACACGCAGCTTCGCGACTACGAGCCGCCGGTGATGACGCGGGTGCACGCGGCCGACGGCAGCCTGATTGCCGAATACGCGAAGGAGCGGCGCCTTTATTTGCCGGTCCAGGACGTGCCGAAGCTCGTGATCGATGCCTTCATCTCGGCGGAGGACAAGAATTTCTTCAGCCATAACGGCGTCGATCCCGAGGGCATCACACGCGCCATCATCGCGAACTTCACCCGCCAGGGGCGTCGCCAGCAGGGCGCCTCCACGATCACGCAGCAGGTGGCGAAGAATTTTCTGCTTTCCTCGGAGCAGACTTATGACCGCAAATTCAAGGAGATGCTGCTCGCGCTGCGCATCGAGGCGACCTATACGAAGGAGAAGATCCTCGAGCTCTATCTGAACCAGATTTACCTTGGCTTCGGCAATTACGGCATCGCCGCGGCCGCGCTCAATTATTACGGCAAATCCGTGCATGAGCTGACGCTTGGAGAAGCGGCTTATCTCGCCGCACTGCCGAAGGCGCCGAGCAACTACAATCCGTTCGAGAGGCACGATGCCGCGATTGATCGCCGCAATTGGGTGCTCGATCGCATGGCGGAGAACGGCTTCGCCTCACGGGCGGATGTCGAGAAGGCCAAGGCCGAGGACATTCATCTCAACTTGCGCAACGTCTCGCCGAACAACGTCGCCGCCGGCTTCTTCACCGAGGAGGTGCGCCGCGAGCTTGCCGACCGCTACGGCTCGACACAGCTCTACGAAGGTGGGCTTTCGGTCCGCACGACGCTCGATCCGGCGATGCAGCTCATCGCGCGCAAGGCGCTCGTCGATGGGCTCGTCCGCTACGACGAATCGCATGGCTGGCACGGGGCGATCCAGAAGATCGACCTCGGACGCGATTGGGGAGAAGCTCTCGCGCAGGTTCCGGTGCTCACCGATGTGAAGCCGTGGCAGCTCGCCGTCGTGCTCGACGCCAATGATCTTTCCGCCAAAATCGGCATGCAGCCGGGCAAGCTCGCAAGCGGCGCCGTATCCGCCGAAAGGGAGACTGGCACGATCACGAGCGACAATGTGAGATGGTCGCGCAAGGGCAAGCTGCGCGAGGTCCTCTCGGACGGCGATGTCGTCTATGTCGAGCCGATCGACGGCAAGCCCGGCCAATACCGCTTGCGGCAAATCCCTGAGATCTCCGGCGGGCTTGTGGTGATGGACCCTTGGACCGGTCGCGTCTTCGCCATGGTCGGTGGGTTCTCCTTCAGCCAAAGCGAGTTCAACCGAGCTACCCAGGCGTTGCGCCAGCCGGGCTCCGCCTTCAAGCCTTTCGTCTACGCCACGGCCCTCGACAATGGCTACACGCCCTCGACCGTCATCGTCGATGGCCCGATCGAGATCGACCAAGGGCCCGGCCTGCCGCCGTGGCGGCCGGAGAATTTCGAGCCGACCTTCGCCGGCCCGAAGCCGATGCGCTACGGTCTCGAACATTCGAAGAACTTGATGACGGTGCGGCTCGCCAAGGACATCGGCATGCCGCTCATCGTTGAATATGCCAAGAAATTCGGCATCTACGACGATCTCAAAGCCTACCTGCCGATGGCGCTCGGCGCGGGGGAAACCACGGTACTACGGCTGACGACCGCCTATTCGATGCTCGCCAATGGCGGCCGACGCATCAAGCCGACCTTGATCGACCGCATTCAGGATCGCTGGGGCCACACTATCTTCAAGCATGACGAGCGCATCTGCTCGGCTTGCGATGCCGACGATTGGCACGACCAGGCGGAGCCCAAGCTCATCGACAAGCGTGAGCAGGTCATCGATCCCATGACCGCCTATCAGATCACATCGATGATGCAGGGCGTCATTCAGCGCGGCACAGGCGTCTCGATCAAGGCGCTCGGGCGCACCTACATCGCAGGCAAGACGGGCACCACGAACGAAGCGAAGGATCTTTGGTTCGTGGGATTCACGGCCAATCTGGCGATGGGCGTGTATATTGGCTTCGATCAGCCGCGTTCGCTGGGCGACGGCGAGAATGCCCAGGCCGCGACTTATGCAGCCCCGATCTTTCGCGACTTCATGGGAATGGCTCTGAAGGACAAGCCGGACACGCCTTTCCGCGTGCCTGAGGGCATCAAGCTCATCCGCGTCAGTGTGGCGACGGGGTTGCGCGCCAATGCGAGCGACGCCGGCACGCTGATGGAGGCGTTCAAGCCGGGCCAGGCACCTCCCGACTTCTTTGCCGGCGGCGGGGTCGGCACGAAGTCGGCCGGCGTGTCGCCTGAAGCCGACAGGGCCGTCGGCGCGGGCACGGGCGGGCTTTATTGAGACGCCAAGGCTCGGGTTTACATCGGCTTGGCACCTCACTATCTCCGCTTCCTCCCTGGCGTTCCCCAAAGCATCAAATCCTCAAGGCCCCTTCATGCGTGCCGAGACCGAGAATCAGCTCGAAGCCGCCAAGCAGTCCATCGGACTGCTGAGGAGGCATCTTTGACTGGGATAAAGCGCAAAAGCGTCTTGCCGAGCTGAACGCGCTCGCCGAAACCGGCTCGCTTTGGGACGATCCCGCAAAAGCGCAGCAGGTGATGCGCGAGCGCACCGACCTCGACACGCGCCTCCAGGCCATCTCGACGCTCGAGCGCGAGCTCGATGATGCCGGCGTGCTTATCGAGCTCGGCGAAGGGGAGGGCGATGAAGGATCGATCGTCGAGGGTGAGAAGGCTATCGCCTCCGTCATGCATCGTGCTCAGCGCCAGCAAGTCGAGACGCTCCTCTCCGGCGAGGCGGACGGCAACGACACCTATCTCGAGGTCCATTCGGGCGCCGGCGGCACCGAGAGCCAGGATTGGGCCAATATGCTGATGCGCATGTACACGCGCTGGGCCGAGCGCCGCAAATGCAAGGTCGAGATCGTCGACATCGCCGATGGCGAGGAAGCGGGCATCAAGGGCGCCACGCTGCAAATCAAGGGCAAGAACGCCTATGGCTGGCTGAAGACCGAATCGGGCGTTCACCGCCTCGTGCGCATCTCGCCCTTCGATTCGAACGCGAGGCGGCATACGAGCTTCGCCTCGATCTGGGTCTATCCCGTGGTCGACGACAAGATCGACATCAAGGTGAATGAATCCGATTGCCGGATCGACACCTATCGATCCTCGGGCGCGGGCGGTCAGCACGTCAACACCACGGATTCGGCAGTACGCATCACCCATATCCCGACCGGAATAGTGGTCGCTTGCCAATCCGAGCGCTCGCAGCACAAGAACCGGGCCACCGCCTGGTCGATGCTGCGCGCCCGCCTTTACGAAGCCGAGCTGCAGAAACGCGAGGAAAAGGCCAGTGCGGATGCTGCCTCGAAGACCGATATCGGCTGGGGACACCAAATCCGCTCGTATGTCTTGCAGCCCTATCAGCTCGTGAAGGACCTTCGCACCGGCGTGACCTCGACCTCGCCTTCCGACGTGCTCGACGGAGATCTCGATCCCTTCATGGAAGCCGCGCTTGCGCAACGCGTTTACGGCACGACGGCGGAGGTGGAGGATTTGGAATAGCGAGTAGCAAGTAGGTGCTCGCCTCGCTCGATTTCTCACTTTTCACTGCTGACTATTCTACTCGCTACTCGCTATTCGCTATTTTTCAAATTCGCCGCGCCGGATTGCTCCAGGCGAGCACCAGGGCGCTTGTCGTGAACAGGGCGACCGTGAGGAAGGCCGCGCGGAAGGCGTGAGCGATTTCCTGCTCGATCACGGCGCGATGGGCGGCATCGAAGCCCGCGAGCACTTCCGGCCCGCGCTCGACCATCGTACCCAATAAGCCCGCGGCCTCGCGATCGGCGATGGCGAGCGAAAGGAAGAGCACGGCGCCTACAAGCGCCGTCCCGATCGACGCGCCAACCGAGCGCGAAAATTGGACCGAGCCCGCGGCCGCGCCGAGCATCCTCGGGCCGGCGGCCGATTGCACCGTCACGTTCACGACCCCCATCACGGTCCCCATGAACAGGGCGTTGACGCCGAGCAAGCCCGATATTTGCGGCGGGCTGAGAAAGGGCGAAGCGAGCGCAAGCGCGACGATCGTCGCAAGCGAGATGATGAGCCCGAAGGAGGGGAATACGAATGTGCGCCCCGTCTTGGACACGAGGCGCCCGGTGACGAGGGAGCCGAAACCGATGCCCGCCGTGAGCGGCAAGAGCAACAAGCCGCTTTCGGAAGCCGAGGCGCCGCGCACCACGCGCAGATAAAGCGGCAGGAAGGTGATGAGCGACACGAGAGCCGCGCCGTGGCAGGCCGCGAGCGCGTCGCTTCGCCAGATCGCGGGCTTACTCAAGAGCGAGATCGGAAGGAGAGGCGAGGCCGTCCGCTTTTCATGTTTGACCAGCAAGATGAGCGCCCCGATGGCGCAGAGCGCAAGGCCGACGAGCTCAGGCGCAAGCGAAGCGTCGAAGCGCTGCGATAATTCAATCGCGAGCAGCGTCGGCCCGACGAAGAGGATGAACAAGGCAAGCCCCTTGGCATCGAAATGCCAATCCTCGTCGGAACCCTTCCGAGCACGCAGGCGCAGCATGAGGAGACCGGCCAAGGCGCCGATCGGGAGGTTGACGAGAAACACGGATTGCCAGCCGAAATGCTGGGTGAGGTAACCTCCGGCCACCGGCCCGAAGGTCGAGGAAGAGACGACGACCGCGGCGAGATATCCTTGATAGCGCCCGCGTTCACGTGGCGGAATGGTCTCGCCGATCAGCGCTTGGGACGAGGTCATCAGGCCGCCGCCACCGAGCCCTTGCAGCAGGCGCGCCAGCGAAAGGAGAATGACGCTCGGCGCCAAGGCGCAGAGCACGGATGCGGCGATGAAGATCGCGAGCGCCACATACATCACGCGGCGGCGCCCGAAGGCATCCCCGAAGCGCCCATAGACGGGAGCCGCGATTGTCGCCGCGACGAGATAGGAGATCACGACCCAGGAGATTTGCTCGACGCTTCCGAGCGAGCCGGCGATCGCCGGAAGCGCGGTCGCCACGATTGTCTGATCCGCCACCGCGAGAAACATCGGCAGCATGATCGAGGGGAAGATCGTGAAGAAAAGCCGTGTCGTCGAGGGCGTGGGCGGCGCGGTTGCGGCGTCATTGTGAGAGGAGGCGGACAAACCTGTTCCTTGCGGATGATGCGCCAAGCAGCCTATATCCGGGGATGAAGCCCGTTTCCAGAAGGATCAAGCTTTAGCGAGGAAATGCTCCAGGCGGCGGCCGCGCCCGATTTTAGGATCAAGCTTTCAAGAAGCGCGTCCCGCTCAGCTCGTCTTGAGTGCGAGGAGCGCGAGAAGAATAACGAGGGCGAGCGCCACGCCCCTCGTGATGACCCATTTGGCTCCCTCTGCCTCGCTCACTTGCGCGGTCCGATTGGCCTCGCTCTCGGTCCAACGGTCAGCCATGCTGACCTCCTCTCGATGCCGGAAGGCCGATGCGGCAAGGGAAAGCGGCATTTGCCCGGCCTTGCCGCATCTTGGGATGTCGACCTATTCGTGCACCCGAAAGGCGCCACGCGCAACGCTTTTCGAGAGGGCCGCGCAAGAGCATAACTGGCGAATCCCGGCTTCCCTCATGCTGTGAATTTCAGCTTGAGCAGGAAATTTCCTCAAAAGCTGCGTTTCCGCTTTCCGGAAGAGGCTCGAGGCGAGCGCCTCGCCCCTCTTCCCATGAGCGAAGACTTCGGATAGGAACAGGTCCGCAATGCCTCGGCCGGAGGCTGAACGGGAGGCTTCCCGCAATCTGTTTCCTCGGGACGGATTGTGGGCGGCAGGAGCCTATCGCTCCGTCTCCCCGTGTCTCCGCCTTCGTGTGGACATCGAGCTTTAAGCCTTTCCAGGAAGGTTGCTCGAAGGGCTTCGCGCCGTGGCAGCGGTCGAGCCGCCGGATCGTCCGGCGGCACTTCAGGAAAGGCTAACATGGCGCTTTACGAACACATTTTCATGTCGCGCCCAGACGTGACCGCCCAGCAGGTCGAGGGACTTATCGAGCAGTATAAGTCCGTCATCGAGGCGGCGGGCGGCAAGGTGGCGAAGCAAGAGTATTGGGGCGTCAAATCGCTCGCCTACAAGATTCGCAAGAACCGCAAGGCGCATTTCACGCTTCTCAACCTCGACGCACCGCACGCGGCGCTCGCCGAGATGGAGCGTCAGATGCGGCTCAGCGAGGATGTGATCCGCTTTATCACCGTGCGCGTCGAGGAGCATGAGGAAGGCCCCTCGATCATGATGCAGAAGCGCGACGATCGGCGTGACCGCGAGGATCGCTTTGGAGACCGCGGCTACGGCGGCGGCGGTTTCCGCGATCGCGGACCGCGCCGCGAGCGCGATTCCGACAGTGGCCATGGTGCGCATGTCGCAAGCGAGGGGAGGGTCGAGGCATGACGACGTCGACTTCTCGCCGACCCTTTTTCCGCCGCCGCAAGAGCTGCCCCTTCTCGGGAGCCAACGCGCCGAAGATCGATTACAAGGACGTGAAGCTTTTGTCGCGCTACGTCTCGGAGCGCGGCAAGATCGTGCCTTCGCGCATCACCGCGGTCTCGCAAAAGAAACAACGCGAGCTGGCAAGCGCGATCAAGCGGGCGCGTTTCCTCGGGCTGATGCCTTACGTCATTCGCTGAAGCGACCCCGGCATGATCTGGAAAGATCATGCCGGACCTCGAGTTCAGGGCATGATGGCGGCGCCAAGCTCGTCATGCTCCAAGGAGGCGCCGAGCGCCTCTCTCTGCCTTCTCAACCCGGCGGTGAAACTCCTCCGGATCGGTTGAGGCGAAAGCCTCTAACCCTGCCGTGAGCAGCGGGACAGCGCAATGAAACGTAGCGATATCCTCATGGGCGTCGGGGCCGGGCTCGTCTCGGCCGTGCTGTTCGCGACGGTGATCCGCGTCTCGCTTTTGGGCGTCCTCTTGTTCTATTTGACGCCGCTGCCCGTGGCCATCGTCGCGCTCGGCTGGAACCATCGCGCCGGGCTCGTCGCGAGCGCGGTAGGCGCGCTCGCCGTCGCCTTCGTGTTCAGGCCTCTCACAGGCATCCTCTTCGCCGTGAGCTTCGCCCTGCCGTCCTGGTGGCTCGCCTATCTCTCGCTTCTCGCCCGGGAGGCCCCTGCGGGCGGCGTCGCCCAAGGGAGCGAACGCGCGCGACATTGGTATCCGCTCGGCTCGCTGGCGATTTGGGCGGCCGGCCTCTCGGTCGTGCTGACCTTCGGCCTCGCGCTCACCCTCGGCCCCGAATATGACGCCTACCGCGCGGCCATCGAGGAGCTGGTGCAAGGGGCGCTGAAAATCGGCCTGGGCGACAGCATCGATGAGCTCTCGGGGGTCGGCGCGAATACGCTCTCCGTCGAGAGCATCGCGAGCTTGATGGCGACGTATTTCGTCCCGGGCATCGCGGCGGCGGCATCCACCCTGTTGTCTCTGCTCATTCTTCTCGTGGCGGCGAAGCTCGTTTCCTTGTCCGGCCGGTTGTCGCGCCCGCTTCCGCGCATCGCGCGCGAATTCGTTCTACCCGCGCCGACACTGATCGGGCTTGCCGTGAGCTTTGTGCTTGTCTTCTTTGCCGGCTGGTCGCGCTTCGTCGGGATCGCGGCCGCGGGCGCCGTCCTCATGCTTTTGGCCATGCAGGGTCTCGCAACCGCGCATGTGCTTATCGGACGCATCGCGATCCGCCCCCTCGTTCTCGGTGTCGGTTACGCCATGATCTTGATCGCCGAACCCTGGACGCTTCTTTCTCTCGCGCTTCTCGGCCTTGCGGACATGGTGCTTTCCTTGCGTGTCCGCTCGCTCGCTCGTTCCGCGCCTCGCGGCCTTTCTTGATACGCCTCTTCAACGCTGAACCTTCGAAGGAGAAACAACATGGAAGTCATTTTGCTCGAACGTGTCGCCAAGCTCGGCCAGATCGGCGATGTGGTTCGCGTCAAGGACGGGTTTGCGCGCAATTTTCTTCTACCGCGCAAGAAGGCCTTGCGCGCCACGGACGCCAATCGCAAGCGCTTCGAGACGCAGCGCGCCGACATCGAGGCCCGCAATCTCGAGCTCAAGCAAGAGGCGAAGGCGGTCGCCGAGAAGCTCGACGGACACGTCATCGTGCTCATCCGCCAAGCCGGCGAGAGCGGCCAGCTCTACGGCTCGGTCTCACCGCGCGACATCGCCGAAACGCTTGCCCAATCGCGCTTCAAGGTCGCGCGCGAGCAGGTGGTCTTGAACACGCCCATCAAGGCGCTCGGCCTGCACACGGTTCCGGTGCATCTGCATCCGGAAGTCGACGTCAAGATCACCGTGAACGTCGCACGCAGCGCCGAGGAGGCCGAGCGTCAGGCGCGCGGCGAGGTGATCGCCGTTCGCGAGGAGACGAGCCTCGAAGATCTCGGCCTCGAGGTCGGCGCGGCGCTGGCGGAAGCCGGGCCGCACGCGGAGATCTAAGGGGGCCGGAAAGGCCGAAGGCCACCTCCTCGGATGACGGGGCGGCCACGCAGCAGCATGGCGCGTCGCGCGATGGCGCCTATGGGGGTACGGCATATTCCAGCCTTCACGGAAAAGTGGAACCGGCGATTCCATCGAAGGCCAGCATGATCGAGGGCCGGAGCGCTGGAAATCGGTAACCCAAGGCTCTTGCGCACTCGCGCTAAGTGAGGATGTTGGCATCCTCCTTGCCGCCACCCTGCTCCAACCGACGTGCTCTCGACTAGAAGTGCCAGATTAAGTCGGCCGCGCCGATGATCGCGTTCTTCTTGTTCGGCGCAATCGCCTTATCGGCGTTGCCGTTGAAGGCCGGCCGGTCGAGCGCCCGGTAATAGGACACCTCCGGACGAAGCTCGAGCTGCGGCGAGAACCAGTGCTGCAAGCCGATGCCCGTCTCGATATAGCGGGTTCTCGTGCCCGTGCGTTGTCCCTCTTGGTCGTTGAAGAATTCGCCACGGAAGGAGAGATTGTCGAGCGCCGTGAATTGATAATTCAGGTAGGCGAGGAAAGTCTGCACCGAGGCCGTGCATCTCTCCACTAGCGGGTTTTTGCATTGGGCGGCGTTCGGGGTGTTGAAGAACAAACCGTATTGCCCGGTGGAGAAAGGTGTTCCCCCCGCCGCGATGGCGGCGGCCGCGATCGGATTATTCAAGTTCGGCACTTTGTCCTGGTGAGTATTGTAGATCTCGACCGCGAGATGCCATTCATCGTTGAACTTGTGATAGAAGGTCATCCCGTACCATTGCAGGTTGTTGTACCCATACGTCGCGCTATTAATGGCGTCGGCGCAGAAGTAGACATTGTCGTAGCCGCTGTCGGTCTGATAGCGCAAGCAACCCGTGAATGACGGCGTCGCGCCCGCATCCTTGAGGAAGGTCGACTTCGGGTAGAGCGGGTTGGGATCGGGATTGGGGAGCTTCTTGTTCCAGTTCCACGGCATCGTATCGTTACCGATATTCACACCGAGCTGGAGATACACATTCTTCGTCACCGCGAGCGTGCTTTGAATACCCGTATTGGTGAATTGGTCGAAGGTGTAGGTCATCGAGTGCGAATACATGTAGTTGTTCGGCGCGAGCTGCGCCTCGATGTCCGGAATCGAGATGTAACGCCCGACGCGGATCATTAATCCCTCGAGGATCTGCGGGATGAAGATCTCGCCATACACCATGGGCGCGTCATAGCCATAGATGTGGTCGCGCTTCAGGAGCTGATAGCTCCACAACGAGTAAGCCGTCGTGTAGCGGTAGTTCTCGCCATAGATGCCAGAGATGCGAAAGCCCCAGTCGATAGAGTCCTTCTGCACCGTGTCTGGCGTCCGCTCGAGATAAAGCACCGCCTGATCGAGCTGGAGCGTGTTGGGGCGATAGCTATAGCCCGCAGGCGCATTGCCACCATGCACATGATTGGTGCTGATGTTCCCGCCGCCTTCGATCCAGCCGTAAAGCTGCAGGTGGTTATCCGACATCCATTGGCCGACGGCGGTGTTGGCGATTGCCACCATCAGCGGGCTGTCAACGGAGGATGGCCGGTTCGCGCCAAGGTTCGTCGAACCGCCGTAAGGCCATTCGGTGAACGGCATCGGGGGCGATGATTCCGGCGCGGGGGGGATTTCGGCTCGACGGGAGGGGGGCGCCTTGGGGTCGGCAGGCAGGCTCGCTACGCCCCACTCCAGCTTATAATAATTGACGAAACGGGTGAATACGTTGTCACCCAGCGCGTTGAGGTCGGGCGGTCCCGGCTGAGCCAGCGCCGCGGTTGCGCCGGGCGGTGCGGAAGATGCATCCGCCGCATGCGCGGAGGCGGCCGCCAGCCATACCAGCAGGCAACCAGCGAGAGAAAATTTGCGGTGCATCGAAGGGGCTCCTCGGCAAATCGTCGCGGAGCGCCGGTCGAGCCGGATAAACTACGCGTCCGAGGCAATTTCCAAGGAGCGATGTAAATTCTCGATAGGTGGAAGGGAGGTTTTGCATAAACAAAAAATAACGAACCCTTTCGGCGGTAAATTTGCAACACGGGATGCGCACAATCGCCGAAAAAAGCGGATACCGGGCGATCGCGCGTTCGAGCCTGATCTCGGCGATGCGAGACCCGCAATCGAATAGGTGAAGGAGACGCGGATGAGCATGGACGAGCGGCTGACCAAGTCCTCCAGGCGTTCCACGTGGCGCCGCCAAAAAGCGGAAGAAAATGCTCACGAGATTGCAAAAGTGAGAACCTCGGAATGTGCTTCGAATTTTGTTTCCCTGAAATTCAACATTGGCGATGTAAGATGGGTCGCATTTTAATATTGTCTTGGAACCGGTAGTGGGTATTTCGCTCCGTCGATTGGCATCAAATTGCAGATTCCTGAAAGAATGCTCGTGTGTGGCGAGGCTCATGATGCGGCGCGGGGCGGGCTCCCGAGCTTGGCGGCAGGAACGTGCGCGGCCGTGATCTTTTTGGCCGCGGCGGCGTCAGTGCTCCCGGCGACGCGGGCCTTCGCCGACACCGGCCCGTGCGATGCGCCGCAAGGGCCCGCACAATACCCCGCGAACTTCGATTGGAACGCGAGCTATCTTCTGGGGGATATCGGCGGGATGCGCAAAAAGGCGCAAGATGCCGGCATCACGCTTTGCCTCCAATACAACGCGACCGTTTACGATAACGTCAAAGGCGGCTTGAAGCGCGGGCCGATTGGAGAAGGGCAGATCTATCCCTGGATCGATATCGACCTTGGGAAGTTCACGAAGCTCGACCTTCTCGACGACACATTCTTCCATGCCTCCCTTTACTCCATGCAGGGCAGGCCGATCACGACGCGCGAGATCGGCAGCTTTGCCTCGGCCACCTTCTTCGAGGAGCTTGCGACGACGCGCCTTGGTACCGTGTGGATCGAGCGGCACTTCCTCGACGGGAAGCTGAGCTTGCGAGCGGGCCAGCTCGGCGTGGACGACGAGTTCATCACCTCTCCCACGGCCACCGCCTTCATCAACAGCACATTCGGATTTCCGAGCTGGATGGCGACGATTTTCCCGGGCGGCGGCCCCGCCTACCCGCTGCCGGGACCGGGCGCGCGCCTGAAATACAGCTTCACGGACGCCCTGACCTTGATGGCAGGTGCCTACACGGGCGATCCGGCGGGGAGGAGCAATCCCAACCCGCAGCTCGCGAACCGATACGGCACAACGTTCAACCTGAATGGCGGCACGCTCTACATCGCGGAAGCCGCCTACTCGACGGCTTATCCCAATTCGGGTGTCGAGCGAACCGGCACCTATAAGGTTGGAAGCTGGTTTGAGGCCGCGCATCGCTTCAACGATCTGGAATTTGACAACACCGGCCTTCCGCTTGCCGATCCGGCCTCGACGGGGACGCCCAAGCGCCATGGCGATGATTGGGGCGTCTATGGCGTCATCGATCAGACGATCCTGCCCGGCGAGAAGGACGGCCTCCACAAGCTCGCCTCGTTCCTTCGTGTCGGAGCAAGCCCAAGCGACCGCAACCTCGTCGATTTCTATGCCGATGGCGGCCTGACCTTCACCGGGCTAATTCCCGGCCGGCCAACCGATCTCATAGGTTTCGGTGCCGCCTACAACCGGATCAGCGACGCGGCCCGCGCCTTCGATCGCGACACCCGCCTGTTCGCGGCCGGAGCCGCGATCGCGGGCAATCCGCCCGCCTTCGCCTTTCCGGCGACGGGGTTTGCGCCGGTGCGCGATCAGGAGGTGATGGTCGAAGCCCTTTACACGATCAATGTCACGGCGTGGCTCACGGTCGACCTCGACGTGCAGCACTTCTTTCATCCGAGCGGGCATGTGCTTGCCGCAAGCGGCCCGGACATAGGCAAGCCGATCCGCGATGCGACGGTCCTCGGCTTGAACACACAGATCAAATTCTGATCGCGGCGCCTCGTCGCGGCACTTGCGCCTGCGGCGGCAAGGCCGATCCGTCAAGGATTAAATTCGACGTTCGAGGCGTGTGGATTGCGGTAACGCCGTCGCCCATGCCCGGCTTTTGGCCCAAATCGGTGATACGAAATATCTTACCCGATTCGCGCTGATTCCCGAGCTCCCATGTCGAACGCCGTCGCGCTCAAAGCCGTCTCTCCTCAATCGCCCGAATACCGCGAAGCGCCGCGGTCGGTCGAGGCCGAGCAAGCTTTGCTCGGCGCTATCCTCATCAACAACGAGGCCTTCGACAAGGTCGCGGATTTTCTCGACGCTGCGCATTTTTTCGAGGAGATCCATCGCCGCATCTATGAGAACGCGGCGTCTCTCATCCGGGCCGGCAAGCTTGCCTCGCCGATCACGCTCAAGACTTATCTCGGCGATGCCGATCTCGGCGGCGTGACGATGGGGCAATATCTCGCGCGGCTCGCGGCGGACGCGACCACGATCATCAATGCCGAGCAATATGGGCGCATCATCTACGAGCTCCATCAGCGCCGCTCGCTCATCGGCATCGGCACCGAGGTCGTCAACATCGCTTATGACGCGCCCGTCGAGATGCCGCCGAAGGCGCAGATCGAGGACGCCGAGAGGAAGCTTTATGAGCTCGCCGAGCTCGGCCGCTACGAGAAGGGCTTCATCCGCTTCACCGATGCGGCGGCTCGCGCCATCGACATGGCGGCCGCCGCCTATCGGCGCGACGGCAAGCTCTCGGGCATCGCCACGGGCCTCACCGATCTCGACCGGATGATGGGCGGTTTGCAGTCCTCGGACCTCGTGATCATCGCCGGTCGCCCTGGCATGGGGAAGACGGCGCTCGCGACCAACATCGCCTACAACATCGCGCGCGCGTATCGCGCCGAGGCGCAGCCCGAGGGCCGCCTCAAGACGATCGATGGAGGCGTCGTCGGCTTCTTCTCCCTCGAAATGTCGGCCGAGCAGCTGGCGACCCGCATCATCTCGGAGCGCTCGGGCGTGGCCTCCTACAAGATCAGGCGCGGCGATATCGTCGAGGACGAGCGGCGTGGCGTCTTCGAATTCTCGAAGATCACGGAAGCGGCGCGCGAGATGCAGACGATCCCGCTTTATATCGACGAGACCGGCGGCATCTCGATCGCCCAGCTCGTGTCCCGCGCGAGGCGGCTGAAGCGCCAGCGCGGCCTCGACGTGCTCTTTGTCGATTATTTGCAGCTTCTTTCGGGCTCCACGCGGCGCGCCGACAACCGTGTCCAAGAGCTCACCGAGATCACCACGAGCCTCAAGGCGCTCGCCAAGGAATTGAACGCGCCGATCGTGGCGTTGTCGCAACTCTCGCGCCAAGTGGAGAACCGCGAAGACAAGCGTCCGCAACTCTCCGATCTCCGCGAATCGGGCTCGATCGAGCAGGACGCGGATGTGGTGATGTTCGTCTATCGCGAGGAGTATTACCTCAAGAACACCAAGCCCCGCGAAGGCACCGACGAGCATCTGAAATGGATGGGCGAGATGGAGCAGGCCCATGGCAAGGCCGAGATCATTATCGGCAAGCAGCGCCACGGCCCGACAGGCACCGTCGAGGTGCAATTCGAGGCCGATGTGACGCGCTTCTCGAACCTCGCCCATGACGAGGGATTGCCCGAGCGGATGTAGGGCGGTCTGGTTTGCTGATACGGCTTCGAGATTAGAACTTGGCGATCGCCGCGCCCCCTTGTATGTCCTCGGGCGTTGGAAGGTGCCATGCTCGATCACGTCGGCTTTTCCGTCAGCGATTTCGAACGCTCGCTTGCCTTCTACAAAAAGGCGCTCGAGCCGCTCGGCCTCGAGCTGATCGTCGAGATACCGCCGCAGAAGGCGGGTGGGAACGCGCATGCGGGCTTCGGGCGCAAGCCTCGGGCGCAATTCTGGATCAGCACGGGCAGTGCGCTCCGCGGGCGGCTTCATGTCGCTTTCGAAGCGGGCTCGCGCCCGCAAGTCGACGCCTTCCATGCGGCCGCCCTTCGCGCCGGCGCAAGCGACAACGGCAAGCCGGGACTTCGCCCAGACTATCATCCGCATTATTACGGTGCCTTCGTGCTCGATCCCGATGGCCACAACATCGAGGCGGTGTGTCGCGCCCCCTGAAGCGGCCTCGGGCCGGAGAAGAGGCATGACCGAGAGCGCGGGCGAGGCTCGCAAAATGGGAGCGCGCGCGAGCGGCATTCTGGACATCGATCTTTCGGCGATCACCGAGAACTGGCGACGGCTGCGAAGCCTGGTCGCGCCTGGCGCCTGCGCCGCCGTGGTCAAGGCCGATGCCTATGGCACAGGGCTCCTCGAGGCGGCCTCTGCCTTGGCCGATGCCGGTTGTGACACCTTCTTTGTGGCGGTGCCGAGCGAAGGCATCGCGCTTCGCGCCAAATGCCCGAAGGCGACGATCTACATCCTCAACGGCCTCGCGGCGGGGCAGGGCGCCCTTTATCTCGCGCACCGCTTGCGGCCGGTGCTCGGATCGGCGGCCGAAATTGCCGAATGGAACGCGGCGATCGCTGGCGATGCCGGGCGCGGGCCTGCCGCGCTTCATATCGACACCGGCATGAACAGGCTCGGCCTGTCGCTTCACGAATTCGCTTCGATGATGTCGGCTTCCTCGAAAACGGCGCTCGGTTTTCCGCTGGCGCTGGTGATGAGCCATTTCGTTGCCTCGGAGGATGAGGATCAGCCTCTCAATGCGCGCCAGATGCGCGATTTCGCGCAAGCGCGAGCCCTGTGCCCGGAGATTCCGGCAAGCCTCGCCAATTCTTCCGGGATCTTTCTTTCGCGCGACGCGCATCATGATCTCGCTCGCCCCGGTTATGCGCTCTTCGGCGGCAACCCGACGCCGCGACGCGAAAACCCGATGCGGCATGTCGTGACGCTCACCGTGCCGGTCGTGCAAGTGCGCGTCATCGAGAAGGGCGAGAGCGTGGGTTACAACGCGCAATGGACGGCGCGCGAACAATGTCGGATCGCGACGCTTTCGGCGGGCTACGCGGATGGCTATCCGCGTAGCGCGAGCGTGAGCGATGCGAGGCTCAAGGCCAAAAGCTCGATCGCGGAAGCGATCATTGCGGGGTATCGCTGTCCCTTTATCGGGCGGGTCTCGATGGATCTGATCACCGTCGATGTGACCGGTGTCCCACCGGACGCGGTGAAGCGCGGCGATCCGGCCGTCTTGATCGGCGAGGAACTGCCCGTCCACGAGGTGGGCAGGCGCGCCGACACCATCGGCTATGAAGTTCTCACGCGTCTCGGCCAGCGCTTCGAACGCGAGTATCGGCGATGAGCGGACGCACGATCCCACCGGCTTGGGGCCAAGACCAAAGGGGCTCGACGCCGCAGCCGCGAGCAAGGGACCAGGCGACCGCGGCGAGGTCTCCCTCGAATTCATGCGCACGCATCAGCATATTCTGAACCCATGGCCCGTCACGAACGCATCTTCGTCTGCCAGGCTTGCGGCACCGTTTACGGGCGCTGGCAAGGCAAATGCGATGCTTGCGGGGGCTGGAACACCGTCGCCGAGGAGAATGCGCCGCGCACGGCGCCCGTGCCCGGCGCTTCGAGCGCGAGCTCATCGCCGCGAGGCAAGGGGCGGCCCTTTCAGCTCGAGGCGCTGCAAGGCGAGACGGCCGAGGCCGCGCGCACCGTTTCCGGCATTGCCGAATTCGACCGCGTCACCGGCGGCGGTTTCGTTAGGGGCTCGGTGCTGCTCGTCGGCGGCGATCCCGGCATTGGCAAATCGACGCTGCTGATCCAGGCCTCCGCGGCGCTCGCGCGCGCCGGCGGCCGCGTCGTCTACATCTCCGGCGAGGAGGCGACCGCGCAAGTGCGGCTTCGGGCCGAGCGTCTCGGGCTTGCGGGCTCTTCCGTGGCGCTCGCCGCGGAGACGAATGTCGAGGACATCATCGCGACCTTGTCGCGCGGGACGGCGCCGCAACTCGTCATCATCGATTCGATCCAGACGATGTGGTCCTCGCTTGTCGAATTCGGCGCCCGGAACGGTGACGCAGGTGCGCGCCTGCGCCCAGTCCTTGATCCGCTATGCGAAGTCTTCCGGCGCGACCGTGATCCTCGTCGGCCATGTGACCAAGGATGGCGCGATCGCGGGCCCCCGCGTCGTCGAGCATATGGTGGATGCGGTCATCTCCTTCGAAGGCGATGGGGCGCATCACTTCCGCATCCTTCGGGCTTCGAAAAATCGCTTCGGGCCGACGGACGAGATCGGCGTCTTCGAGATGACCGGGGCGGGGCTCGCGGAAGTCGCGAACCCTTCGGCGCTCTTCATCGCGGGGCGCGACCAGCATGCGGCGGGCGCCGCCATCTTCGCCGGCATGGAGGGCACGCGGCCCTTGCTGATGGAGATGCAGGCGCTGGTCGCGCCGAGCGCCTTGACGACGCCGCGGCGCGCCGTCGTCGGCTGGGACAGCAACCGCCTCGCCATGGTGCTCGCGGTGCTCGACGCGCATGGCGGCCTCAAATTCGGCGGCTATGACATCTATCTCAATGTGGCCGGCGGCTTGCGCATCGTCGAGCCGGCGGCCGACCTTGCGGCTGCCGCTATTCTCATCTCCTCGCTCACCGGCACGGTGATCGCGAATGACACCGTGATTTGCGGGGAGGTCGCGTTATCGGGGGCCATACGGCCGGTGGGGCAAATGGCGGCGCGTTTGAAGGAGGCGTCAAAGCTCGGTTTTGGCCGCGCGATTCTTCCCGTCAGCCGGTTTGGAAGGGGCGCCGGCCGGGCTTTCGCTCGAAAGCGTCGCGACCATCGGCGATCTTGTGGCGCGATTGGCGGGGGAAAGGGCCGCAAGCCGGGAGAACCCAAGATGAGAGGATTTTCTCAGGGCTTGCCGCACTCCTTGCCGCAGATGACGGCTTTCTCGGAAGCCGCTATACACGCGAGGCGCGCGGCTCTCAGGTGCCGCGGCTTCATGATCAGCTTTGGAAAGCGGGAATTGCGCAGATGCCTGTAAGCCCCCTCGATCTCGCCGTCTTGGCGGTCGTCCTGATTTCCGCATTCCTGGCGTCCGTGCGGGGCTTCACTCGGGAGGTCCTGGCGATCGTCTCCTGGGTTGCCGCGGCCGTTTCGGCCTATTTGCTCTACCCGCAGGCTCTGCCTTACGCGAAGCAATACATCAGCAACTCGACGATCGCGCTGATTGCGGCGATCGCGGTCGTCTTCCTCATTACGCTCATCGTCGTCGCTCTGCTCACCGTCAAGATTTCGGATTTCATCCTCGATTCGCGCATCGGCCCCTTGGATCGAAGCCTCGGCTTTCTCTTCGGCGCGGCGCGCGGCGCCCTGATCGCGCTCGTTGCCTTCGCTTTCTTCGTCTGGCTCGTGCCGGAAAAGAATCAGCCGGTGTGGATGAAGGATTTGCGCGTGCGCCCGCTCCTCGAGCCGGCGGGCGAGAGCCTGGTCGGGCTTTTGCAATGCGAAGACCCGGCAAGCGCGATGGGAAGGGTTTGCGCCGCCATGATGAAGGGGCTCGGCAAGGGCGAGAAGGTCGATGCCGCCGATGCCTCGGGCGCAGCGGCTCCGGGGCCCGCGGAACCGGATTCGGGCGCGCCCAAGCCCCCCGCGAAGCCTTGAAGGGCTTGCGTAGCGGTGGATGGGGGCCGAAAAGGGCCGAAATGGGCCTATGCAATTTCACGCGTCGTGCTCATATGACCCGGGAGCGAATCCTTTGATTCTCTCGAGGTCGGCTGGACCTGAGGGATCTTTCAGCAGCGGCTTGAAAAATTTCGGAGCTCCTCATGCAGGATGATGCCGACAGGCTTCGCGAGGAATGCGGCGTCTTCGGAATTTTCGGGCATCCGGATGCCGCGGCGATCACGGCGCTCGGCCTACATGCGCTCCAGCATCGCGGCCAGGAATCGACCGGCATCGTCACTTTCGACGGGATGCGCTTTCATTCCGAGCGAAGGCTCGGCCTTGTCGGCGACGCTTTCTCGGACGAGCGCGTCATCGCCAATTTGCCGGGCGCGAGCGCCATCGGCCACAACCGCTACTCGACGACCGGCGAGACCGTGCTGCGCAACGTGCAGCCGCTCTTCTCGGAGATCACGGGCGGCGGTTTCGCGGTCTGCCACAACGGCAATCTCACCAACGGGCTGACCTTGCGCGAAGGCCTCATTCGCGACGGGGCAATCTGCCAATCGACCTCGGACACGGAGGTGATTTTGCACCTCGTGGCGAGAAGCCGGAAGAACCGCTTCATCGATCGCTTCATCGACGCGCTGCGCCAGATCGAAGGCGCTTATGCGCTCGTCGGCATCACCAACAAGAAAGTGGTGGGCGCGCGCGACCCGCTCGGCATTCGCCCGCTCGTCATCGGCGAGCTCGACGGGCGCTACATATTGGCGTCGGAGACCTGCGCGCTCGACATCATCGGGGCGCGCCATGTGCGCGATGTGAAGAACGGCGAGGTCGTGGTGATCACGCAGGAGGGGATCGAATTGCATTTCCCCTTCCCGCCGCAGCCGATGCGCCCTTGCATCTTCGAATACATCTATTTCTCGAGGCCCGATTCGATCGTGAACGGGCGCCCGATCTACAGCTTGCGCAAGGCGATGGGCATGGAGCTCGCGCGCGAGGCGCAAGCCTTTGCCGATGTGGTGGTGCCGGTCCCCGATTTGGGCGTTCCGGCCGCCTTGGGCTTCGCCCAGGAAAGCGGCATCCCTTACGAGCTCGGCATCATCCGCAACCACTATGTCGGGCGCACCTTCATCGAGCCCACGCAAAGCATCCGTGCGCTCGGCGTGCGCATGAAGCACAGCGCCAACCGCGCCGTGGTCGAAGGCAAGCGCATCGTCCTCATCGATGATTCGATCGTGCGCGGCACCACCTCGGTGAAGATCGTGCGCATGATGCGGGAGGCCGGCGCGAGCGAGGTGCATTTCCGCATCTCGAGCCCGCCGATCCGCTTTCCCGATTTTTACGGCATCGACACGCCCATTCGCGATAATCTTCTCGCCGCGACGCATGACCTCGAGGAGATGCGTGAATACATCGGCTGCGACAGCCTCGCCTTCCTCTCGATCGAAGGGCTTTATCGCGCCATGGGCGAAAAGGCGCGCGATCCGCGCCGGCCGCAATTCACCGACCATTGCTTCACCGGCGACTATCCGACGCCGCTCTCCGATGTGGACGGCACGTCCGGCCGCTTCGGCCAGGGTGGCCCCAAGCAGCTCTCCTTGCTGGCGGAGGCGGGGTGATGGCAGGCGGGCATTTGCGCGTGAACTCGCCTCGCTGAGATGGCCGAGGCTTCCACGGATCCGCGGCGCGTCGCGCTCGTCACGGGTGCGTCGCGCGGCATCGGGCGCGCCGCCGCACTCGCCCTGGCGCGCGCCGGTTGCCATGTCGTCGCGCTGGCGCGCACGGTCGGTGGCCTCGAGGAACTCGACGACGCCATCAAGCGCGACGGGGGGAGCGCGACGCTCGTGCCGGCGGACCTCACCGATTTCGCGGCCCTCGACCGGCTAGGCGCGGCGATCGCCAAGCGCTGGGGACGGCTCGACATCCTCATCGGCAATGCCGGGCTCTTGGGGCCGATCACGCCGCTCGGCCATGTCGAGCCCGCCGCCTGGGAGCGCGTCATGGCGGTGAACGTCACGGCGAATTGGCGCTTGCTGCGTGCCGTCGACACAAGCCTTCGCGCGTCACCAAACGGGCGTGTCGTGCTCGTCTCCTCGGGCGCGGCGACGGCGTGCCGCGCCTATTGGGGGCCTTACTCGGTCTCGAAGGCCGCGCTCGAGGCCCTGGCGCGAACCTACGCGGCCGAGACCGTGACCACGCCCATCCGGGTCATGCTCTTAAACCCCGGCCCGCTTCGCACCGCCATGCGCGCCGAAGCGATGCCGGGCGAGGACCCGATGACGCTCAAGACGCCGCAAGACCTCGCGCCCTGGTTCGTGAAGCTCACCGACCCCGAATGGGCGGAGACCGGAAAAGTCTTCGACTTCCCGCGCGAAGAGGTCGTGAGCCGGTAAAGCGCACCGCTTCGTCATCGCCGCTCCTCACGCTGTGTCATTAGCGCCGGTATTTGTGTCACCCCCGGCGAGGTGAGCGAAGCGAGCCGAGGGAAGGGGGGCCAGGAGCGGTGGGGAAGGATGGGTTCCCTTCCCCTCGCGCTCCTTGCGGAGCGCGAGGCCGGGAATGACACAGTGGGACTACTGACGCTGCAGAAGCAGGCGCGGATGACCGGGCCGACGCCCGGTCATGACGGATAGGCTTTTGCGCATCGTCATCACCGGACTCGGTCCGGTGATCCACGCCTCTCTTCCGCGGGGTAATTTTCGGAACAGGTCCAAGGTCACGCATGACGATAGGGTCGCTTGACAAAGTTTGCGCATAATTAGCTTTTAGCTTTACGCCTCGAGGGTCCTACGCTAACCAAGTCGAAGAGTGGAACGCCAACGCGCTCATTTCGCTCGACTCGAAAGGGGGCTTCTCGTGCCGAACTTGCCGCTCGACCCGAAAAGCCGCGGACGCATTTTGCGCCTCGTCGGCTCCCCGCTACTCGCCGGCACCTCTATCACGGCGCTTCTTCTCGCCGCGCCGTCGCATGCGGGCTCTGCCGTCGCCGTCCCAGCCAACATGCTCCCGCAAGGTGGGCATTTTGTCGCAGGCTCGGGTTCGATCGGGACGCAAGGCCTCACCGAGACGATCACGCAATCGAGCCAGCGCGGCATCATCGACTTCAACAGTTTCTCGATCGGCAAGAGCGGCACGGTCAAGATCAACAACGGCGCGGGCGCGACGCTCGACCGCGTCACCGGCGGCTCGCTGTCGCAGATCTTCGGCACTCTCTCCGCCACGGGCTCTGTCTATCTCGTGAATCCGCAAGGCGTGGTCGTCGGCAAGAGCGGCGTGATCACGACGGGGGGCTCTTTCGTTGCCTCCTCGCTCGACATCTCGAACCAGAACTTCATGGCCGGCCAGACCTTGCGCTTCGAGGGCAAGGGCGCGAGCGACGGGATGGTGAAGAATCTCGGCTCGATTTCGTCCTCGGGCGGGGATGTCTTCCTCATCGCGCGCTCGGTGGTGAATTCGGGCTCGATCAACGCGCCGAACGGCACCGTGGGTTTGGGCGCCGGCCAAGAGGTGCTGCTCAAGGACATGTCGGTCGGCGGCGGCCACATGGCGGTGCGCTACGGCAAGGGCGATGTGAGGAACAAAGGCACGATCGCGGCCGCGCAAGCCGAGCTCAAGGCGGCAGGCGGCAATGTCTATGCGCTTGCGGGCAATCACTCCGGCATGATTCGCGCCACGGGCAGCGCGATGCGCGGCGGGCATGTGTGGCTCACGGCAGGCGGCAGCGTCTTCGCCGGCGGCAGCATCTTCGCGCAGAACCAGGATGGCTCGGGCGGGCGCGTCACCATCAAGGCAGCGAAGCTCGCGAAGGTGACCGGCGCGCATCAGCGCAACGTGCAGCTTCGGCACGACGGGCAAGTCACGGCGGGCGCGTGATCGTCACCGGCCATGACGTGACGCTCGGCAAGCACGCCGTGATCGACGCGAGCGGCACGGGCGCCGGCGGCACGGTGCTCATCGGCGGGGATCGGCAAGGCGGTGCCGTGAAGGCGCAAAACTTCGCCAAGCACGCGATTGCCAATGCTCAGCTTCACGACGAATGCGCCCGCGGGCTCGCCGGGAAGCTTCCAGATCTTCGCCGGCGGCGTGAGCTCGCCGAATTTCGACATCACCTTCGTGCCCGGCACGCTCCTGGTGACGGCGGCGAACAACTCGCTCCCGCCCGTGCCCTTCAGCATGGATCAGGGCAATGGAGCGCCGGTCTTCTCCTTCACCGATCCGGTGCTCGCGAGCCTCATCGTGCAAGCCTCGGATACAAGCGGCTCGCAAACCTCGGGCGGATCGACGATGAAGAAGAACTTCAGCACCCCGACACTCGACGAGAACGGCAACCCGCTCGGCGCGCTCATCAGCTTCAACTCGAGCTTCCTCGAGGTCTGCCGCACCCGCGCGAACCTCTGCCGCTGATCACCTCTCCCGCAGGCCCGCATTAGAGGTCGGACTCGCGAAGCGAGCCGGGTGAGGGAGGCTGGCACTAGCCTTGCACGATGAGCGTTGCCTCCCTCACCCGCTCCTCGCCTCCGGCTCAGAGTTCGACCTCTCCCTGCGGGAGAGGTGGGGGCCCGGGCGAGGGTAACGTTAGGGTAGGCAAGCCGCTCACTCATTCTCGACAATGAGCTAATTAGACATTATCGATAGACCATGCTGGCTCGCCGCGAAATCCCCCTATCAGCTCGCCCACTCGCCTTCCTCCGCCTGGCGGGCCTTGGGCTCATGGCAGCGCTCATCTTCGCCCCGCGGGGCGCCCATGCGCAAAATTACAAGGATGTGGCGCCGCAGCCCGTGCCGGCGCCGCCGCCGAAGGCGGCGCCCGCGCCGCCCTTGCCGACCGATCTGCCGACAGGACCCGCCGCGAACAAGACGATCATCCCGGCCGTGAAGGCGCTCGTTTTCGTGCCGGGCGTTCAAAATGTCGTGAAGAAGGGCGCGGTGGGGAAGGGCGTCGAGATCAAGGATCTGCCGCTTCTCGACGATCCGGCCTTCCTCGCGGCCGTCACGCCCTTCATCGGGCAGAAGCTCACGCTCGCGCGCATCACCGAGATCACGCGCGAGGTGGTGAAGCAATATCGCGCCAAGGACCATCCGCTCGTCGATGTCATCGTGCCCGAGCAGGACGTGAACAACGGCGTGGTGCAGCTCGCCGTCGTCGAGTTCACGGTCGGCAAGGTGCGTGTGGAAGGCAACCGCTGGTTCTCGAGCGAGATCCTCATCGGCAAGGTGCATTTGAAGCCCGGCGACCCTGTGGTGGGCTCGCGGCTTCTCGTCGATCAGATGCTCCTCAACGACAGCCCTTATCGCACGGTAGAGATCGTCTACGAACGTGGCGAGCAGGCGGGGCAGACGGATGTCGTGCTCAAAACGACGGATCGCCTGCCGGTGCGCTTCTATGCCGGCTATGACGACCAGGGCACGAAATCGGTGGGCGTCGACCGCCTCAATGCCGGCTTCGGCTGGGGCAACGTGTTCGGGCTCGACCATCAGCTCGGCTTTCAGGTCAGCGCGAGCAACGACCTCTTTACGGGCAATCCCGACCTTCCGGACCGCCCGCACGATCCGCGCTTCCTCTCGGAATCCTGGAACTACACGGCGCCGCTCCCTTGGGACGACAAGATCAGCATCTTCGGGCTGCACGCCCAATCGGTGCCGCGCCTGGCGAACAGCTTCAACCAGATCGGCATCACCGATCAGTTGAGCGCGCGCTACATCAAGCGGTTGCCGGTGTGGGAGGGCTTCACCGAGGAAGCTCAGTTCGGCTTCGATTTCAAGCGCACCAATAACAATCTCGCCTTCGGCGGCATTCAGATCAACAACACCTCGACCGAGGTCGATCAGTTCGTCGGGCAATATAGCGCGACCTATGTCGACCCTTATGGCTCGACCTCGCTCACGGCGGACGGTTACTACAGCCCCGGCAAGATCACGCGCAACAACAACGACGCGGCCTTCCAGGCGGGGCGCGCCGGGGCGCGCGCCGAATATGCCTATGGCCAGCTCGTGGGCGAGCGCCTCACGCCGATCCCGAAATTCGGCCTCTTGCCCGAAGGCTTCATCTGGTCGGTGAAGGCCACGGTGCAGGATTCAAACCGCGCGCTTCTGCCGAGCGAAGAGTTGAGCCTCGGCGGCGTCGGCTCGCTGCGCGGCTATGACCCTTACCTCATCCAGGGCGACAAGGGTTGGATCGTGTCGAACGAGCTGCGGGCACCCGCCTTCAGCATCACGGCGCTCACGGGCGGCAACAACCCGTGGAACGACCGCATCCAATTCTTCGTCTTCCACGATATTGGCCGTGTCTGGAGCATCGTGCCCCAATTCAACGAGGACGCGAGCACGACCTTGGCGAGCGCCGGCGCCGGCTTTCATTACACCGTCGACCGCTATGTCGATCTGCGCTTCGATTGGGGCTGGCAGCTCACCCACATCCGCTTCGACCCGCGCCCCCTCGGCCAACGCGGCGACGTGTCGTTGGTGGTGTCCTTCTGAGGCGCCCACCTCTCCAGCCGGGGAGAGGTCGGACTCGCGAAGCGAGCCGGGTGAGGGCGGCTGGCGCCTGCCTTGCAAGGGGAGCGTTGCCTCCCTCACCCGCTCCTCGCCTCCGGCTCGGAGTCGACCTCTCCCTGCGGGAGAGGTGGGCGCGTGGGTCTGGTAGGTTCTCGATGAGCGACGATCTCCTTCTCGATCGAGCAAGGCAAATGCGGCGCGAGCCGACCGACGCCGAGAAGCGGATGTGGTCGATGCTGCGCAATCGTCGTCTCGGTGAATTCAAGTTTCGGCGTCAAGCCAAACTCGGCCGTTTCATCGTCGATTTTGTCTGCATGGAGCGCAAGCTCGTCATCGAAATCGACGGCAGCCAGCACGCGGCGAACCGATATGACCAGCGGCGAGACGATTGGTTGAAGGATCGCGGCTTCGAGGTCCTCCGGTTCTGGAACAATGAGGTCCTGACCAACCCGGCCGGCGTGCAATACGCGATCTCAGCTAGCTTGGGACTCGAATGGCTGCCGTAGCTTCACCTCTCCCGCAGGGAGAGGTCGGACTCGCGAAGCGAGCCGGGTGAGGGCGGCTGGCGCCTGCCTTGCAAGGTGAGCGTTGCCTCCCTCACCCGCTCCTCGCCTCCGGCTCGGAGTTCGACCTCTCCCTGCGGGAGAGGTGATGCGGGAGAGGTGAGGCGCTTCCTCACACTCCGGCGAAATGGGCCTGGAGCCGTTCGATGTACCAGGTGACGAAATCATCGACCTGGTATTCGGTGAAGGGCGAGTAGGGGCCGGGCTCATAAGCCGAGCTCTTCACCCCCGCGTGGGTGCGCTCGACGAGGGCGGCGTCCTGGCTGTTCGTCGCCTTCCAGACCTTCGTGAGATTGTCGAGGTCGTAATCCGTGCCCTCGACCGCATCCTTGTGGACGAGCCAGGTGGTGCGCACCAAGGTCTCGTCGGGCGAGAGCGGCAAGGCGCAGAAGCTGATCGCGTGGTCGCTCATGGCGTGATGCCAGGAGTTCGGCTGCGTGTGGATGTGCAAGCCGCCGAGCTTCGGCTGCGTGATCGTGCCCATGAGCTTTTTGCAAGCGACCTTCGAATCCATCGTCTGGGATTCATTCTCGCCCGCGAGCACGAGCCGTTCGGTGCGGAACGCGGAAGGGCGTCCCTTCAAATGCTCGACCGGGCTCGACGGAATGCCCATCGCTTCCCAATCGGCGACGGTCTTCGCGGCGAATTCCGCATAGGCGTTGGCTTCCTCCTGCTGCCGGCCGCTCGCCGCGCCCGGGTCGAAGCCGACGGAATATTCGCTGAACGAGTTCAGGAGCTCGGGGTGGGAGGCCTGGCAATGGTAGCACTCACGATTATTCTCCATCGTGAGCTTCCAATTGCCATGCTCGACGAGATCCATCTGCGCGGCGATCTTGGTGTTGCGCAGATCATGCGGGGCGAGGCGCAGCTCGACCGCCGCCGCGAGCTCGCCAATGTCGTCGGGTGCCTTCTCGGCAAGGCAGATGAACAAAAGCCCGGCGATGGAGCGCAAATGCACGGGTTTCAGCCCATGGCAGGATTTGTCGAAATCCGCCCCCATTTGCCGCGCGTTGATCAGGGTGCCGTCGCGCTTATACGTCCACTGATGATAGGGGCAGACGAAGCGGATCACGCGTCCGCGCTCGGCCGTTACGAGCTGCGCGCCCCGATGCCGGCAGATGTTGTGAAAGGCGCGAATCTCCCCGTCATCCCCGCGCACGAGGATCACCGACTGCGCCCCGATGTCGATCTTGCGGTAATCGCCAGGGGTTGGCACCTCGGCCTCGACCCCGGCGAAAAGCCAATGACGCCCGAAGATCACGTCGAGGTCGAGGTCGAACACCTCACGCGAGTTGTAAAAGGGCGCCTCGAGCGTATAGCCCGGCCGGCGCGCCTCGACGAGGCTGCGGATATCGAGCGGGGCTCTCATGAGCATTGGGGCGGGCTCCGGGACTTCTGCCGGCTATAATATAGATGATCTTGTGCGCCGCGACGATAGTCTTCGTTGCCGCATGGATACTCTGAAATCGATCTCGTGATGATGAATTCATTCACAAGGCGCCTTTGCGGCAAGCGGTAGAGGCGCAGCGCCGCCCTCTCGCCTACACGGAGGGTTTCCGCTACATGCGCTGGGTGACGGAAATCCTCTTTTATCACCTGCAATCGCGCTCTCTCGAGGCGGTCCTGCCGCAGCTGGTCGAGAAGAGCCTCGAGAAGGCCTGGCGCGTCATCGTCCAGGGGACGACGCGCGAGCGCCTGGCGGCGCTCGACGAGAGGCTTTGGAGCTTCGATGAGGCGAGCTTTCTGCCGCACGCGACGGATGAGGACGGCGACCCGGCGGCCCAGCCCGTGCTCCTGACGACGGGTTCCGCCAATCCGAACGGTGCCGCGATCCGCTTCCTGGTGGAGGGCGCCCCCATGCCTGAGGATGCGCAAAGCTATGCGCGGATCGTGCTCATCTTCGACGGCAATGATCCAGAAGCGGTCGAGGCGGCGCGTGCTTCCTGGCGCTACGTGAAGGCCTCCGGCGTCGAGGCGACCTATTGGCGCCAGAACGAGGCCGGACGATGGGAGAAACAAGGGTGAGCAGCATCGCACGGCTCTTCGCTCTCGCATGGGTACCGATCGTCTTCGGCTGCACCGTCGACGCCACCGGCTTCGCCACGGATTTCAACGAGGTTCACGAGGCCTCCATTCGCGCCTCGACGGCGGAAGCGCTGGTCGGCCCTGATGGCCGCTGCGAGGCCGACATCAGCATCGACCCTTCCGTCTTCCGCGAGCAGGCACGCGACGGCATCCCGCTCGGCTCGACGGAATGCGAGGTGGTGGCGCGCCTGGGCGGCCCTTATTCGGTCGAGATCAAGAAAGGGCCTCGCGGAGAGCGCCTCACCCGCCTCACCTATGTGTCCGGCCCGCGCTTCGCCGCCTATGACTTCACCAATAACCGCCTCACCAAGATCGAGCATTGACGTTTGGCTGTCGCGCGTCACTCGCCCGCGGGGAGAGGTCGGGCTCGCGAAGCGAGCCGGGTGAGGGCGGCTGGCGTCTGCCTTGCACGGCGAGCGCTGCGTCCCTCACCCGCTCCTCGCCTTCGGCTCGGAGTCGGCCTCTTCCTGCGGGAGAGGTGAGAGCCCCGGCTTTACCTTCGGCCGCCTGGCACGGCGGCCTTGCACGAGCGTCGTGATGGCGCCGCGCAAGGTCCGGATGTCCTGCTCGGTGAGCTGTGGGCGATGAAAGACATTCCGCAAATTGCGCGCCATCGTGCCTCTGCGCTCATCGGGGAGGAAATAACCGCAGGCGTCGAGCTCTTTCTCGAGGTAATCGAAGAAGGAGAGGAGCGTCGCCTTGGCGGCGAGCGGCCCCAAATCGGGCGCTGCGAGCGGCCGGTCGCCAGAGTGGCGCACGGCGAACCATTCATATCCGACGAGGAGCACGGCCTGGGCGAGGTTGAGGGAGGCGTAAGCCGGGTTCACCTGAAAGGTGAGGGCGGCATCGGCGAGCGAGACTTCGTCATTGGTGAGCCCGTTGCGCTCGCGCCCGAACAGAATGCCGACGCGCTCGCCGCCCGAGAGGCGTTGCGCCGTCTCGGCCATCGCGGCCTGTGGAGCCAGCACGGGCTTGAGCTGGTGACGATCGCGCGCCGTCGTTGCGTAGACGAGATTGAGGTCGCCGATCGCTTCCTGGAGCGTCGCGAAGAGCTTGGCCTCCTCGAGGATGTAGGCGGCGCCGGAGGCGGCCGAGCGCGCGCCTTTCTTCGGCCAGCCGTCGCGCGGCGCGACAAGGCGCAGATCCGAGAGGCCGAAATTCGCCATGGCGCGTGCGCACATGCCGATGTTCTCGGCCAGCTGCGGCTCGACCAGAATGATCGCCGGCCCGCCTTCGAGACGCGTCTGCCTCCGGTCGGTGCCCGAGCCTGGCACGCGCCGCCCTCAGGAAAGATCGATGGCGTGGCGCTTGAGGTCGGCAAGCGCGCAATGGTCGAGCGCGCCGGCCTCGGTCGCGCGCAGCACGACGCGCGGCGCCTGGCCGGCCTCGTGCGCTTCTTGCCAGCGCGGCGCGCAAAGGCACCAGCGGTCGCCCGGCTTCAGCCCCGGGAAGCCGAAATCCGGCATCGGCGTCGACAGATCATTGCCGGAGGCCTTCGAGAAGGCGAGAAATTCCGCCGTCATCACGGCGCAAACCGTGTGGCTGCCGATATCCTCGCGGCTCGTGTCGCAGCATCCGTTGCGGAAAAACCCGGTCATCGGGTTCATCGAGCATGGCTGGAGCGCGCCGCCGAGCACATTCTTGGACGGCCGCCCCCCGCCACCTCCGCCCCCTTCGGTCCTGAACATGATCTCCTCCGTGCTGGCTTCCCAGTCTAGTGGCCCCCGAGGGGCAAGTCAGCGCAATGCGCATAAGCTCCATGGCCTGTCGCCTCAAGCCATGAGGGAAACGAAAGGCAGCCAAGAGCTTCCCGATGCAAGCGTTTTGTGTTGCAAAGGATCACGTGATCCTTCGCTCCTCGAGATCGGCGGGAACCCCCATGACGCAATCCACAACCTCGGCCGACGCGCTTTCTCATGCGCATCGTCTTCTCGACAAGCTGCCCTTGGTCGATGGGCACAATGATCTTCCCTTCGTCATCCGCCGCGATCGCGAGGCCAAGGGCGATGTGAGGCGTTATGACCTCACCCGCGTGCATCAGAACACGGACACCGACATTCCGCGCCTCAAGGAAGGGCGGCTCAGCGCGCAAATCTGGGCAGCCTACATCCCCTCGACCACGAAGCAGCCGGCGCGCGCCGTCCTCGAGCTGATCGACACCATCCATCAGCTTTGCGACGCGCATCCCGATGTCTTCATGCGCGCGCTCACCCCCGCCGATATCGGCAAGGCCAAGCGGCAAGGCAAGATCGCGTCCTTCCTCGCCATCGAGGGCGGCGTCGGATTGGAGAACAGCCTTTCGCCGCTTCGCGTGTGGCATGCGGCGGGCGCGCGCTTGATGACACTTTGCCACAACGAGACGCTTGATTGGGTGGATTCGGCAACCGACAAGCCGCGCCATCACGGCCTCACCGCCTTTGGCCGGGCGGTGGTCGCGGAGCTGAATCGGCTCGGCATGATGGTCGACCTCGCCCATGTGAGCCAAGATGTCATGCGCCAGGTGCTCGACATCTCGAGGGCGCCCGTCGTCTTCTCACACTCGAACGCGAGAGCTCTCGCCGACCACCCCCGCAACGTGCCTGACGACGTGCTCGACCGCATCCCTGAAAATGGCGGGATCGTCATGGTGACTTTCGTGCCGGATTTCATCAGCCGGCACTCCTATGAGTGGATGCGCCCTTTCAAGGACGAGTACGGCAAGATGCGCGGCGACATCGACATGACGAAGGCCTTGCCCGAGCGCGAGCGCCAGCATGGACATCGGCCCCGCAGCACGCTCGCCCAGCTCTGCGACCACATCGATTACATCGTGAAGCGCATCGGCATCGATCATGTCGGCATCGGCTCGGATTATTTTGGCGGCCAGACGCCGGACGGCCTCGAGGATGTGAGCCGCTTTCCCTATCTCATCGCCGAGCTCATCAGGCGCGGTTATACGGACAGCGCCATCGCCAAGGTCGCGAGCCGCAACTTCGTGCGCGTCTTCCGCAAGGTCGAGAAGATCGGCAAGGAGCTGCGCAAGACCGAGGCCCCGCGCGTGGGGCGGATCGAGGATTTCGATCACGCATAGCGTTACAAGCCTCGAATCAGCCCTCCGCTCGTTCTCGCGCAAGCGGGAACCCAGACTTTGTCATGCCGCCCCAATGATTCTGCACGCCCGCTTTCGCCGGCATTAACGACGCTTGCGCTTTCGCAAGGAGTGAACGCAGAGGTCGGGCGTTGCCGCTGCGCGCGGCGATGTCTCACTGCTCGCGGCGCCTTTGCTCAGGAGCCGATGCGCTCAAAGTGCAACGGCATGCGGCCGTTGAGCCAGCGTCCGTGCGAGAGCGTGAACCGCCACGCATGCTCTTGCCAAGCGATTTCCGTGACGCCCGTCATCTGGAGGAGATCGCCGCGGTCGAAATCCATGAACAGGAGCCCGGCACGCGGATTGACCATAAGATTGCCGAGCGTATTGAAGAAGAGATTGCCAGGATAGTCGGGAATCGAGATCGCGCCGTCGGATGTCAGGCGAAGGAAACCTGCCGCACCACCGCGATGCGAGACATCGACGCTTGGGGCTCTGCTATCGGTGGCGGGCGCGGAGGACGCGACGAAGAAGGTGTCCGCTTCAGCGATCAGCGCAAGCGCTCGCTTGTCAAACAAGGTGAAGCTTTCAACCGGGGCCGGAGCGCCCGGCACCGCGAGCCGGCGCTGGGCCGATCGATCGGCGCGGCTGAATATATTTGGGGCAATTGCCGAAGCTTTGATCGACGTGCAGGCAGAATCCCTCGGCGTCCACCCTGACGATCTCGCCATTCACCCGGTTGCGGCGACGTGTCGAGAGGTCGATGCCGAGCACGCCAAGCCGCGTGCCGAGCTTGAGGGTACCGGCCAAGGGATCGTCGCTCGACGGGCGCGCGGCGATGTCGAGGGTGACGGCATCGGGGCTTTGCACGAAGCCGGGCTCGCCCGAGAGGATGGAGGCGAAGGGCCAACCCTCCTCATCGACCGAACCCACGAGCACGAAGGGCAGGCCCGCGAAGAATAAGCGATGCTGATCGGGCATGAAGGGGCGGATGACGCGCTTGCCAACCTCTTCCATGCGTTCCACGACGCCCGCGAGCCTTTGCACCGCGAGCTCGCCCTCATGCCAGGGCGAGGCCTGTTGCGCGCGATCCGGCTCCTGCATGGCCCGACCTCCTCTTATGCGGCGAGGCCCACCTTGCTGCGCGGCATCGGCGTGAAACCGGGCACCTCTTCGACCCGCCGCAGCCAGGCGCTGATTTCCTTGTAGGGCTGCAAGGAGACGCCGCCTTCCGGAGAAAGCGCCACATAGCTGTAGACCGCGACATCCGCGACGGTCGGCTTGTCGCCGACGAGAAAACGGCGGCCGGCGAGCTCCGCGTCGAATGTCTTGAAGAAGCCATTGGCGACGCTGACGGCCCGGTTGTGGTCGAGCGGGGCCTTGAAAAGCGTGACGAGGCGCGCCGAGCAAGGGCCGTTGAAGACGGGCCCTTGCGCGATCGAAAGCCAGCGCTGCACATGCGCGAATTTCGCCGGATCGCGCGGTAGCCAGGCGCCGCTCTCATCATATTTGGCGGCGAGATAAGCGAGGATCGCGACCGAGTCCGGCACGACGACATCGCCATCCTCGATCACCGGCACGGTGCCGAGCGGGTTGAGCTTCCGGAACGCCGCCCCGTTCTGCTCGCCTCCCGCAAGGTCGACCTCGCGGAAAGTGAAAGGGAGATCGAGCAGATGCAGCATCAGCTCGGCGCGATGGGAATGACCGGACAATTTGAAGCCGTGAAAGAGGATAGGCTTTGCTGGTTTCATGGGGTCTCTCGGGGGCTCTTTGAGGGGGCTCTGATCTGGGCTCTCCGGCGAAGTTAGGGCGTTTTATGAATTGGATTAATCCCCGAAGTATGCGAGTGTCTGTTGCATAAAATGGAATAATCGATGGATCGGCTCGATTCTCTCGCGATATTCGTGGCGGTAGCGGAAGAGGGAAGCTTCGTTTCCGCGGCGCGACGCCTGCGCCGCTCGCCGGCGGCCGTGACGCGCGCGGTCGCGGCGCTCGAGGATCGCCTGGCGACGCGGCTACTCAATCGCACGACCCGGGCGGTGGCGCTCACCGATGCGGGCGCGCGTTACCTCGACAGTTGCCGCCGCGCGCTTTCGGAATTCGAAGCCCTGGAGCTTTCCGCCGCAAGCGAGCGGGCCGAGCCTCGAGGCTTGTTGACGGTCACGGCGCCCGAGATCTTCGGGCGGCTGCATGTGCTGCCGATCGCGCAAGCCTTCCTCGGTGCGCATGAGGCGGTCCGCGTTTCCCTTCTATTGGTCGACCGCGTCGTTTCACTGGTTGACGAGGGCATCGATGTCGGGGTGCGCATCGCGCATCTGCCCGATTCCTCGCTGCGCGCGATTCATGTGGGCGATGTCCAGCGCGTCGCCTGCGCAAGCCCGCGCTATCTCGCGGCTCGCGGCACCCCCAAGACGCCGAAGCATCTTGCCGCCCATGACGTGGTCACGGTCCTCGGGTCGGCGGTTTCCGGCGAGCGCTGGCCGCAGGTCATCTCCCGTTTGACGGTGAACACCATGCAGGCAGCGTTGGACGCGGCGATCGCGGGCGCAGGCATCGTGCGCGTCTTTTCCTATCAGGCGCAGGCCTATGAGGCGGCGGGAGAATTGCGGCGCGTGCTTCGCGATCACGAGCCTTCGCCCATCCCGATCCACGTCATTCACCCCGCGGGGCGCCATGTGCCCGCGAAGGCGCGGCTCTTCATCGATCAGGCGGTGGCATCTCTGCGCGTGAAATTCGGGCCTCTCACCTCTGCCGCGAAGCGGGAGAGGTCGGGCTCGTGACCCTCGGGTCGAGTTCGAGGGGAACGAGCCCGGTGAGGGGGCTCGAATGCGTCCTCTTCGCGCGCTACGTTGCTGCAAGCCCTTTTTGAGCTCGGCTAGCTTGCGAGCGCCTGATCGAGATCGGCGATGATGTCGGCTGCGTCCTCGATGCCGATCGAGAGGCGCACTACATCCGGCCCCGCGCCCGCTTTCGTCTTTTGCTCATCCGACAATTGGCGGTGCGTGGTCGAGGCGGGGTGAATGACGAGCGAGCGTGTGTCGCCGATATTGGCGAGATGCGAGAAGAGCTTCAGCTCCGAGACGAGCCGCACGCCGGCGTCGTAGCCGCCCTTGAGTCCGAAGGTGAAGACCGAACCTGCGCCCTTCGGGCAGTATTTCTTGGCGAGCGCGTGGTATTTGTCGTCGGGAAGGCCGGGATAGCTTACCCAGGAGACGGCCGGATGCTGCTTGAGGTGCTTGGCCACCTCGACCGTGTTGTCGCAGTGCTTGCGCATGCGAAGCGGCAAGGTCTCGATGCCCGAGAGCACCATGAAAGCGTTAAAGGGCGAAAGCGCGGGGCCGAGATCGCGCAAGCCGAGAACGCGCGCCGCGATGGCGAAGCCGAAATTGCCGAAGGTCTCGCCGAGCACCATGCCGTTATATTCGGGCCGCGGCTTGGAGAGCATCGGATAGCGATCGTCACCGAGCCAATTGAACCTGCCGCCGTCGACGATCACGCCCGCCATGGAGTTGCCGTGGCCACCCAGAAACTTCGTGGCCGAATGGACGATGATGTCGGCGCCATGCTCGAAGGGGCGCCAGAGATAAGGCGTGGCCATGGTGTTGTCGACAATGAGGGGCACATTCGCCTTCCTCGCGACTTTCGCGATCGCCTCGACATCGGTGATGACGCCGCCGGGGTTCGCGATCGATTCGACGAAGATCGCCTTCGTCTTGGGCGAGAGAGCGGCCTCGAAGCTCGAGGGATCGTCGGGATCGGCAAAGCGCGTCGTCCAGCCGAAGTTCTTGAAGGCGTGATTGAACTGGTTGATCGAGCCGCCATAAAGCTTGTTGGCGGCAATCATCTCGTCGCCCGGCTGCATCAAGGTGTGGAAGGTGATGAACTCGGCCGCGTGGCCGGAAGCGACGGCGAGCGCCGCCGTCCCGCCCTCGAGCGCGGCGACCCGTTCCTCGAGCACCGCGCAGGTCGGATTGCCGATGCGCGAATAAATATTGCCGAAGGCCTGCAAGCCGAAAAGCGAGGCCGCGTGGTCGACATTGTCGAAGACGAAAGCGGTCGTCTGATAGATCGGGGTCGCGCGGGCACCGGTCGCCGGATCGGGCTGGGCCCCAGCATGAACCGCCAAGGTGGAAAAGCCCGGTTCGTCTGTCATCGTGAGGCCCCTTGTGGGAGAAAGACGCAATGCTGTGTCGTCGAACGAGGAGCGGCCGTCAACCAGCGCCAATGGCGCTGAGGTCTCGTTCGAAATAAAATCTATTTCGTTTGATTTAACGGACGGCGACCCTCTCGTCAATCCGGTCGCTTAGTCCCGGAGTCAGCCCAAGGGGCTGGCATTCAATTCATTTTGGCCGGCTGCATCCGCGAGCGCCTCTCCCGGGCCAATCGGTGCCGGCGCTCCATGATCTCCGCCAGCATGGCGTTGACCTCTCCGCCGAGAAGAAAGATCGACGCGACCGTATACAGAAACACGAGCGCGATCATCGCGGTCGCGAGGCCAGCGTAGGTCGAGACATAATTGCCCGAGAAGCTGTGGAGATAGGCGCCGAAGCCGATGCCGCCCGTGAGCCACAGCGTCAAGGTGAGGAGTATGCCAGGCGCGAGGCGATGCAGAGGCAGGGGTTGGGCCGGAAGGAGACGGTGCGCGACGATGAGCGCGCCCACCACGACGGTCCCGGTAACCGCGTAGCTCAAAAGCGTCACTTCACGGGTGAAAGGCTCGAGCGTCGGCACGTAGCGAAGGATGATGCTCCAGATCAGCGGGCCGAGCACGACCAGGAAGGCGAACACAAGCATCACCACCGCGGCGGCGAGGATGTAGAGTATCGATTGAATGCGCAGCACATACCAAGGCCGTTTCTCGATGCCGCCGTAAGCGCGGTTGAGGCCGATGCGCAGGCTCTCCACGCCGCTCGACGCAAAATAGAAGGCCGCGAGCGTGCCGAGGGTCAACAGCCCATGGTTGCGCTCGGTCAACACCCGTGAAACCTCGTTCGCAATGGGATCTGCGACCTCCGTCGGCCAGGCGAGGAACAAAAGCTTCGCCGTCTCCTTCGCGAGCTCCTCGGAGCCGAAGAAGCCGGCGAGTGCCGTGACCACGATGAGGAAGGGAAAAAGCGAGGTCAGCGCCGAGAGCGCGATATGGCTCGCAATGGCCCAGCTATCGTGAGCGAGGAAACGATTGGCGGTATCGACCACGAATTTGAAGACGGATCTCATGACGGGTGCTGATAGGCCATGACCACGCATTCCTCCAAGCGTGGAGGGGCGGACCGAGGCGGCATTCGCGATCCCCAGGATCCTGTCACCGAGCATTCGCAATATTCCTTGTCGACACCATGACAGTGAGGCTTTGCCCGTGGCCATCCTTACAGTTTTCAACGTCCTCGGCGTGGAATTGTTCGCATCCAGATGCGGACCTTCGCACGACCCGGTGATCGCCGCGGGGCGCCGCGGGGCTAAACAAGATTATCAATAATATAACAACGTAATTTCAACGGCTTGTGTTGATTATTGCAAGCAATGCTATAGGGCGCAACCCATGCTTTTTTGAGGCATCGGGCCGCGGCACGCGTGGGGGAAGATCGTCGATGGCGAGCCGGCGGAGCGGAACGCTCAGGCCGCCGCGCTGCTCACGCTCAGCCTGCGATCGAGATAGGTTTCGACCGTTTCGATCAGCTCGTCGACGCGGTTCTCGAAGAAATGGTTCGCGCCCTCGACCACCGCGTGCTCGATCTTGATGCCTTTTTGCGTCTTCACCTTCTCGATGATCGGCATCACTTCAGCGACCGGCGCGACGCGATCCTCATCCCCATGCACGAAAAGCCCAGATGACGGGCAAGGCGCGAGGAAGGAGAAGTCGAAGCGATTGGCCATGGGAGCGATGGAGATGAAGCCGTCGATCTCCGGCCGACGCATCAGGAGCTGCATGCCGATCCAGCAGCCGAAGGAGACCCCGGCGATCCAGCATTTGCGGCTGTCCGCGTTATTCGCCTGGAGCCAATCGAGCGCCGCCGCCGCATCCGACAATTCGCCTTGCCCGTAGTCGAACGTGCCCTGACTTCGCCCGACGCCGCGAAAATTGAAGCGCAACACCGCAAAACCACGATGGGCGAAGGTGTAATAGAGCTTGTAGACGATCTGATTGTTCATCGTGCCGCCAAGCTGCGGATGGGGGTGCAGCAAGAGCGCCACAGGGGAACCCTTCTCCTTCGCCGGGTGGTAGCGCCCCTCGATGCGCCCGTCGGGGCCTGGAAAGATCACTTCCGGCATTGCGAAATCATCCTCTTCGTCGCGCCTCTCGGGAGTCGACGCTTGACGCATCCTCGGTTCGACGCCTAGTTGCACTTCAAGCGCGGTCGGCGGCAGCGCACTCCGCCCGCGGCATGTGAGCTCGTCGAACGGGTAAGGTCGCGCGAAGCCTGCGGCAGCCCGTCAGATAGGGTTCGTGTCTTATCGCCGCAACTGCCGGTGCGCGCAAGCATTAAGCGCCTGAGCTTATGCGACGGGGGCGCTTAATCTTCGCGCTGGGTCCAATTTCGGCTTCCGGCGTTGAACGGCCTGGTTTCGGCCTTGGGCGAGCGAGCATAAGGCGTCATGGATCGGATCTATCTGGACTGGAACGCGACCGCGCCGATCCGCGCCGAGGTGCTGGCGCGCATGGTCGATGCGCTCGCGACGACCGGCAACCCTTCCTCCGTCCATGCGCAGGGGCGCGCGGCGCGCGGCCTCGTCGAAACGGCGCGCCAGGAGGCCTCGCGCCTCGCGAATGCGCCTGAAGCCGGCGTGATCTTCACGAGCGGCGGGACAGAGGCCATCGCCACCGCCTTAACGCCGCGATGGCGGGTGAAGGGGTCGCCAAGGGAACTTTCACGCGCGCTGATCGGGGCAACGGAGCATGCAGCCGTGCTCGCCGGCGGGCGTTTCGAGGCAAAGCTTTGCGCCACGCTCCCCGTCGATCGGGAGGGGCGACTTGACTTGGACGCGCTCGAGGCTTCCCTCGCTGCCTCTTCCGGGCCGGCGCTCGTCGCCGTGCAATTGGCGAATAACGAGACGGGGGTGCTGCAGCCGATCGCGGAGATCGCGCGGCGCGTCCATGAAAAAGGGGGAATTCTCGTTTGCGATGCGGTGCAGGCGGCGGGCAAGGTCGCTCTCGACATCGTGGCTTTGGGGGCGGATGCGCTCATCCTTTCGTCCCACAAGATCGGGGGGCCGCAAGGCGCGGGTGCGCTCGTATTGCGGGATGAGGCCACCTCTCCGGCCGATCCGCTGATTCGCGGCGGTGGCCAGGAACAGGGCCATCGAGCGGGGACCGAAGCCGTCGCCGCGATCACCGGCTTCGGCGTTGCCGCCGCTCTCGCGTTGGCGGAGCTCGACGAAACGGCTCCGCGCTTGGCGGATTTGCGTGACCGGCTGGAGAAGGATCTCCGCGCGCGCCTTCCGCGAGCGCTGTTTTTCGGCGACGCATCCGAGAGGCTGCCCAACACGTCGCTGATCGGGCTTGATGGCGCGCCGGCCGCAACCTTGCTAATGGCCCTTGATCTTTCGGGCTTTGCCGTGTCATCGGGCTCGGCCTGCTCCTCCGGCAAGGTGAAGCGCTCCCATGTGCTTGACGCCATGGGCGTCGAGAAGCGTCTCGCTGAAAGCGCCATCCGCGTGAGCCTGGGGCGCGGTACGAGCGAAAACGATGTCGTGCGTTTCGTCGAGGCCTTCGAAACGGCGGCAAAATGTCTATATAAGAAGGCGACCGCGGCGTAAGCTGCGAGCCAACATCAATCCGGCGGCCCTTGAAACCGCGCAGGAGAACGAAATGCCGGCTGTCCAGGAGACGGTCGATCGCGTGCGAGCGATCGACGTCGATCAATATAAGTGGGGGTTCTCGACCTCGATCGAAAGCGAGAAGGCCCCGAAAGGCCTTTCCGAGGAGGTCATCCGCTTCATTTCTGCGAAGAAGGGTGAGCCTCAATGGCTCCTCGATTGGCGTTTCGAGGCGCTTCGCCGCTGGCGAACGCTCGAGGAGCCGAATTGGGCTCGTGTCCACCACCCCAAGATCGACTATGACGAGCTTTATTATTATTCCGCGCCCAAGAAAGGCGGGGGACCCGCTTCGTTGGACGAGGTCGATCCCGAGCTGTTGAAGACTTTCGAGAAGCTCGGCATCCCCCTGAAGGAGCAAGCGGTTCTCGCCGGGGTCGAAGGGGCGCGGGTCGCGGTCGACGCGGTGTTCGATTCGGTTTCGGTCGCCACCACCTACAAGGACGAGCTCGCCAAGGCCGGCGTCATTTTCTGCTCGATCTCGGAGGCGGTGCGCGAGCACCCCGATCTCGTGCGCAAATATCTCGGCTCCGTGGTGCCGGTCACCGACAACTTCTTCGCGACGCTGAACTCGGCCGTGTTCACCGACGGGTCCTTCGTCTATGTGCCGAAGGGTGTGCGTTGCCCGATGGAGCTCTCCACCTATTTCCGCATCAATGAGCAGAACACCGGCCAGTTCGAGCGCACCTTGATCATCGCCGATGCAGGGTCCTACGTCTCCTATCTCGAGGGCTGCACGGCGCCCAAGCGCGACGAGAACCAGCTGCACGCGGCGGTTGTCGAGCTCATCGCGCACGATGACGCCGAGATCAAATACTCGACCGTTCAGAACTGGTTCCCCGGCGACAAGGAGGGCAAGGGCGGCATCTACAACTTCGTGACCAAGCGCGGCGATTGCCGGGGCAAGAACTCGAAGATCTCCTGGACGCAGGTGGAAACGGGCTCGGCGATCACCTGGAAATATCCCTCCTGCATCTTGCGCGGCGACAATTCGCAAGGGGAGTTCTATTCGATCGCGGTCTCGAACGGCCATCAGCAGGTGGATTCGGGCACCAAGATGCTGCATCTCGGAAAGAACACCGTGAGCCGCATCATCTCGAAGGGCATCGCGGCCGGGCATTCGGACAATACCTATCGCGGGCTCGTCTCGGCCCATCGCAAGGCGACAGGCGCGCGCAACTTCACGAATTGCGATTCGCTCTTGATCGGCCAGGACTGCGGCGCGCACACGGTCCCCTATATCGAGAGCAAGAACGCATCGGCGGTCTTCGAGCATGAGGCCACGACATCGAAGATCGCCGAGGATCAGCTTTTCTACTGCACGCAACGCGGCCTCAATGAAGAGGAGGCCGTCGCCTTGATCGTGAATGGCTTCGTCAAGGACGTGCTGCAGCAACTCCCGATGGAATTCGCCGTCGAGGCGCAAAAGCTGATCGCGGTCAGCCTCGAGGGAAGTGTCGGCTGATGTCCTCTGTGATGCACTGCCCGGCACTTCGGCAAGGAAAGGGTGACACCCGCCTTGTGATTTCGTTCCGGGCCAACAAGGCCTGAACGATCCTCACGCCTCGCGCGCCCCCTGTTGAGCTTAACGGAATTGGACATGCTCGAAATTCGTAACCTCCACGCCGCGATTGACGGCAAGCCCATCCTGAAAGGCGTGACCCTTTCCGTGAAACCCGGCGAAGTCGCCGCCATCATGGGGCCGAACGGCTCGGGCAAATCGACCCTCTCCTATGTCATCGCCGGCAAGGACGAATATGAGGTCACGAAGGGGGAGGTCCTGCTCGATGGCGAAAACCTCCTCGAGATGGAACCCGACGAGCGCGCCGCGAAGGGGTTGTTCCTGGCCTTCCAATATCCGCTCGAGATTCCGGGCGTCGCGACCATGACGTTCCTCAAGGCCGCGCTCAACGCTCAGCGAAAAAAGCGCGGCGAGGACGAGATCGCGCCGGCGGATTTCATCCGCAGCGTCAACCGGGCCGCCGATAAGCTCGGAATTTCGCGCGAGATGTTGCGCCGCGCGCTCAATGTCGGCTTCTCGGGAGGCGAGAAGAAGCGCATGGAAATCCTGCAGATGGCGCTTCTCGAACCCAGGATGTGCGTGCTCGACGAAACGGATTCCGGCCTCGACATCGATGCGCTGCGGATCGTAGCCGAAGGCGTCAACGCGCTTCGCGCCAAAAACCGCGCCTTCCTCGTCATCACGCATTACCAGCGGCTTTTGTCGCATATCGTGCCCGACACGGTGCATGTGATGGCTGGCGGGCGGATCGTGAAATCGGGCGGTCCGGAGCTTGCGACCGAGCTCGAGGCGAAGGGCTATGCCGATTTCGCCGTGCAGCCGGCGGCTTGAGCCATGACCGCGCTGACCCCCATCAGGACGAAGGCCGAGACGGCCCTCATGGCGCAATTCGATGCGCTGCGGGGCGGGCTTCCCAAGAGCGGTTCGGGCAAGAGCGGCCCGGGCAAGCGCGGGCCGGGCAAGGGCGGCGCGGAGAAGGCCGCGCGCGAGGCCGCGATGGCCGCTTTTGCGATGAGCGGTCTGCCGCATCGGCGGATCGAAGCCTATCACTATACCGATCTTCGCAACCTTCTGCGCGAGGCGGCGCCGCTCGCCCCTCTTCCTTCGGAGAAGGCAGGCAGAAGCGTCGAGGCCGGCCGTTTTCTGGGCGATCTTCCCGCCCATGAGATCATTATCGTCAACGGAAAATTGATGAATGCGACCGGTCTCGCATCGCAACTGCCCAAGGCGGTCTCCATAGCGACGACGACAAACGACACCGCCCCCACGATCCTCGATGCGAACGACGCCGTGGTCGCGCTGAACACGGCGCTATCGCGCGAAATCGTCACGCTCGAGATCGCCAAGGGAGCGAAGATCGAGCGGCCCTTGCATCTCGCCTTTCTTCAGGACGCGGGTGCGCCGCAAGCCGTTTACGCGCGGCTCAATGTGCTCGTGGGGGAGGGAGCTTCCGTCACGCTTCTCGAGACGCATGAAGGCCCGCACGGGATCGCGACGCAATCGAATATCGGCGTCGAGATCGCGGCGGGCGACGGGGCGAAGGTCGAGCATGTTCGCGTCAATGCCGAAGGCGATAAGGCGTTCTCGCTCTCGAGCCTCGGCTTGTCGCTCGGACGCGGCACTTCGGCGCTCAGCCTCAACCTCATTCTCGGATCCTTGGTGTCGCGCCATCAGATCCTCGCACGCTTTGCCGGAGAAGAGGCGAAGCTCAACCTCAATGGCGTCGGCATGCTCGATGGCGATCGCCACGCGGATGTGACGCTCGTCGTCGATCATGCGGTGCCAGGCGGTGAGAGCCGCGAGCTCTTCAAGACGGCGGTCGACCAGCGCGCGAACGGCGTCTTCCAGGGCAAGATCATCGTGCGCCCGCATGCGCAAAAGACGGACGGCAAGATGATGTCGGCGGCACTCCTCCTCTCGGAGGAGGCTTCGATGAATAACAAGCCCGAGCTCGAGATTTTCGCCGACGACGTGCAATGCGGCCATGGCGCGACTTGCGGGGCGCTCGACGATAATCTTCTGTTCTATCTGATGGCGCGCGGCATCCAGCGCCGGGAGGCTCAGGCGCTCCTCATCCGCTCCTTCCTCGGCGAGGCTTTGGAGGCGCTCTCAAACGAGGAGCTGCGCGAGGCGCTCGGCGGCCTCATCGACGGCTGGCTCATGAGGAGGGCTGAAGCATGACCCTCCACGTCCCTTCCGCGCCCTACGATCTCGCCCGCGTGCGCTCGGATTTCCCGATTCTCGCGCAAAAGGTCTATGGCCACCCGCTCGTCTATCTCGACAATGGCGCCTCGGCGCAAAAGCCGCGCCAGGTGATGGACGCGATGCGCGAGCTGATGGAGACCGGCTATTCCAACGTCCATCGCGGGCTGCACTATTTGGCCAATGCCTCGACGGAAGCCTTCGAGGGGGCGCGCGAGAAGGTCCGCGCCTTCATCAATGCGGGATCGACCGAGGAGATCATCTTCACGCGTTCGGTGACCGGCGCCATCAACCTCGTCGCCTCGAGCTTCGGCGGCGACAACATCGGTCCGGGTGATGAGATCGTGCTCTCGATCATGGAGCATCACTCGAACATCGTCCCCTGGCATTATCACCGCGAGCGCAACGGCGCCGTCATCAAATGGGTGGGCGTCGACGATGACGGCGTATTCGACCTCGCGGGCTTCGAGAAGCTTTTGACGGCAAGAACCAAGATCGTCGCCATCACCCATATGTCGAATGTGCTCGGAACCGTGACGCCGCTGAAGGAGATCGTCGCGCTCGCTCACGCCCGCGGCATTCCGGTGCTCGCCGATGGCGCGCAAGCCGTCGTGCATATGGATGTCGATGTTCGTGACCTCGACATCGATTTTTATGGTTTCACCGGCCATAAGCTTTACGGCCCGACCGGCATCGGCATCCTCTACGGCAAGAAGGCCTGGCTCGAGCGCATGCGCCCTTACGAGGGCGGCGGAGAGATGATTGCCGAGGTGACGACGGACACGATCACCTACAACGAGCTGCCGCATAAATTCGAGGCCGGCACGCCCCCGATCGTGCAGGCGGTCGGGCTCGGCGCGGCGATCGACTATGTCAACGGGCTCGGCAAGGATCGGATCGCCAGCCATGAAGAGGCCTTGCGCGAGCATGCTCACTTCGAGCTCAAGCGCATGAACTCCATCCGCATCATTGGCGATGCGCCGGGCAAGGGCGCGATCGTCTCCTTCGAGATGAAGGGCGCGCATGCCCATGATGTCGCGACCGTGATCGATCGCTCGGGCGTCGCCGTGCGTGCCGGCACCCATTGCGCCATGCCACTCTTGAAGCGCTTCGGCACGACCTCGACGTGCCGCGCTTCCTTCGGCCTCTACAACACGCATGAAGAAGTCGATATGCTCGCCTCGGCCTTGCGCAAGGCCGAAACGCTTTTTGCTTGAGGAGCCGCCGTGTTGGACGCACCGCTCACCGAACAGACGCCCGCGACCGAGCAGCCGAACCGGCCGGAGTTCTCGGCCAAGGCGACCTTGCCCGAAAACGAGGTCGAGAAGCTCACCGACGACATCATCGGGGCGCTGAAGACCGTCTATGACCCCGAGATTCCGGCCGATATCTATGAGCTCGGGCTCATCTATCGGGTCGATATCGAGGATGATCGCTCGGTCAAGATCGACATGACCTTGACGGCGCCGGCCTGCCCAGTGGCGGGCGAGATGCCGAAATGGGTGCAGGACGCGGTCGAGGCCGTGCCCGGCGTGCAATCGGCGACCGTCAGCATGGTCTTCGATCCGCCTTGGGATCAGAGCCGGATGTCGGATGAGGCCCGCATGGCGCTCGATATGTGGTAAGACGATACCAGTGAAACCTCGACGGGGGCGAAGGGAGCCCTTATCTATCGGTCACGGACTTTATCGCCGCGCCGGCCGATGAGGAGAACGAGATGGGAATGCCGCTTCGACGCCTGCAAGTCGTGACGCTCACCGATGCGGCGGCCGAACGAGTGCGCGAAATCGTGGCGCGCTCGGAAAAGCCGGTCATCGGGGTGCGCGTCGGCGTGCGGAACGGGGGTTGTGCCGGCATGGCCTATACAGTCGAGGTGGCGGAGGCGGCGCGGCCGGGCGAGGATGTCGTCGAGGACAAGGGCGCCACCGTTCTGGTCGACCCGAAGGCGGTGCTCTTCCTCCTCGGCACGCGCATGGATTATCGCACCGACAAATTCGCCTCCCAATTCGTCTTCGAGAATCCGAACCAGACCTCGGCTTGCGGCTGCGGGGAATCGGTCGCGATCGAGCCCGCGAGGCCCGAGGCGCTCACCGTCTGAACCGGCAAAGCGCCGGCCGGGCTTACCATGGACGCAGCCTCGATCGCCGAGCTCTTCCACCCCATCGGGTCCGTGCGGCTGAAGAGGATGTTCGGCGGGCACGGCATCTATGCCGATGATCTTTTCTTCGCGCTCGAGAGCGCAGGAGAGATTTTCCTCAAGACCGATGCCGTGACGCAGAGGGAGTTCGCCGCCGCCGGTTCACTGCCGTTCAGCTTCGATCGGGCGGGAAAGACCATGGTCACGAGCTATTGGCGCTTGCCGGCGACGGCTTTCGATGAGCCGGATGCGCTGGCGCATTGGTGCAAGCTTGCCCTCGACGCGGCGCGTCGGGGAGCGAAGCCCAAACGGGCAAAGGCCAAGCGGGCAAAAGCCGCGCCAAAGAAAACCGTCAGGCGGCCTCGCGCCGCGCGAAGCTCAAGCCGAGCGCGCTCCAAACCTTAGTGAGGGCTTCGGCGAGCGCCGTGATCAGCTCGGGCGTGTGGAAGGGCCCTGGCGTCAGGCGCAGCCTCTCGGTGCCGCGCGGGACGGTCGGATAGTTGATCGGCTGCACATAGATGTCGTGACGCTCGATGAGGCGATCGCTCGCCGCCTTGCATAATACCGGATCGCCGACCATCACGGGCACGATATGGGAAGGGCTTGCGAGCATCGGAATGCCGGCCGCCGCGAGCTTCGCCTTGACGGTCGCGACGGCGCTTGCCTGAGCCTCGCGCTCGGCCGAGGAAGCCTTGAGGTGGCGGATCGAGGCTGTCGCCGCGGCAACGATCGGGGGCGGCAGCGCCGTGGTGAAGATGAAGCCCGCCGCCATCGAGCGTACGAGATCGATCGTTTTGGCGCTGGCCGCAAGATAGCCCCCGTGGCACCCGAAAGCCTTGGCCAACGTCCCTTCGATGATATCGACGCGCCCGAGCGCGCCCTCGCGTTCGATGATCCCGGCGCCGCGTGAGCCGTAAAGGCCGACCGCATGCACCTCGTCCGCATAGGTCAACGCGCCATAGCGCTCCGCGAGGTCGCAAAGAGCATGGATGGGCGCGATCCCACCATCCATGGAATAGAGGCTTTCGAAAACGATGATCTTCGCCCTGCGCTCATCAGCCGCGCGCAACAAGGCGCCGAGATGATCGATGTCGTTGTGGCGGAAGATCACCTTCTCGGCGCCCGATTGGCGCACGCCCTCGATCATCGAATTATGGTTCTCGGCATCCGAAAGGATCAGGCAGCCCGGAAGCGCTCGCGCAAGCGTCGCGATGCCGGTGGCGTTCGCCACATAGCCGGAGGTGAAGACGAGCGCAGCTTCCTTGGCGTGCAAATCCGAAAGCTCGCGTTCGAGCTCGACGATCGGCGCGTGATTTCCCGCGATGTTGCGCGTGCCGCCCGCGCCGACGCCCATGGCGCGCGCGGCCTCGCAGGCTGCCTCGACCACCTTGGGGTGGCGGCTCATGCCGAGGTAATCGTTCGAGCACCAGACGGTGATGCGTCGCTGGCCGCCCGGGCCGTCATGAGCGGCGAATGGCGGCTCGGCGGCTTTGCGCGCAAGCTCGGTGAAGATGCGGTAGCGCCCTTCGGATCTGATGCGGTCGAGATGGGCGCCGAATGCCGCCTCATAGTCGAATGTCGCGCGCGATTGCATCAAGGCCGTCTCCGAAAGCCCTTGCGCCCGATGCCGTCAAACGCGAAGAGCGGGGCGCGAGAGGCAATGGGAACAGCGCCCCCAGGCCTTCCCTTACCGCTCCATGCGCGTGACTGCCCTTGGACGAATTGTCTCATCGGTGGGCTTGGCTTGACGGCCGCGCTCACGGCGCCCGCGAGAATCGGGCGTCAGGCGCCGGTTCTGACGGGGCGGAGCAGGAAGCTCGGTACATGATCGCCGAGGCCGAGCACCGCGGGTTCGGCGTCGTGGGCGGCGCGCCGAGGCTGGGCATGAGGAGGCCTTGCGTGGGGCGCTCGCTCGGGAGGCGATTGCGGTTCGCGCTCCGGCAGCGCTCGCGCCGCCGGTTTCGGCGCTTTCGTCGGCGCGACAGCCGTTGGTGGCGCGCGGCGCCCGGAGCCCGTCTTGGAACGTGACCGCTCGGGACGGGCCTTGCGCTCCTTGCCGGTGCGCGAGACGGCGTCAGGGCCTTCGGCCGGTTGCACCGGCGCTCCGGACCAAGGAATGGGTTGCCCGATCAGCTTCTCGATGGCGTCGAGCGATTTCGTATCGGAGGGAGCGACCAGCGTGATCGCGGTGCCTTCGAGGCCGGCGCGACCCGTGCGCCCGATGCGGTGCACATAATCTTCCGAATGATGCGGCACGTCGAAATTGAAGATGTGGCTCACGGCCGGAATATCGAGGCCGCGCGCCGCGACATCGCTCGCCACGAGAAACTTGGTGGCGCCTTGTCGGAAGCCGTCGAGCGCGCGCATCCGCGAGGGCTGGTCCATGTCGCCGTGCAGCGCGGCGACCGAGAAGTTGTGGCGCAGCAGGGAGCGATGCAGCTCGACCACGGAGCGCTTTCGGTTGCAGAAAATGATCGCGTTCTTCAGCTCGGGCGCGACGAGCAGCCGCCGCAGGATTTCTCGCTTTTCGTAATCGCGATCGCTCGCCGGCACGAGCGTTTGCGCGATCGTCGCGGCCGTGGTGGCCGGGCGGGCCACTTCGACGCGAACCGGGTTGTGCAGGAACTGCCCCGTGAGCCGCTGAATTTCGGGCGGCATCGTAGCCGTGAAGAACAAGGTCTGCCGCGTGAAGGGCACGAGCTTGCAGATGCGCTCGATGTCGGGAATGAAGCCCATGTCGAGCATGCGGTCGGCCTCGTCGATGACGAGAAGCTCGACACCGGATAGGAGGAGCTTGCCGCGCTCGACATGATCGAGCAAACGGCCGGGCGTCGCGATGAGCACATCGGCGCCGCGCGAGATCTTAAGGTCCTGGTCTCCGAAGGACACGCCGCCGATCAGCAGCGCGACCGAGAGCTTGTGATTGACGCCATATTTGATGAAGGCTTCCTCGACCTGGGCCGCAAGCTCACGCGTCGGCTCCACGATGAGCGTGCGCGGCATGCGTGCCCTTGCACGGCCCGTCTCCAGCATCGTGAGCATCGGCAGCGTGAAAGCTGCTGTCTTGCCCGTGCCGGTCTGGGCGATGCCGAGGACATCGCGCCGTTCGAGGATGTGGGGGATGGCCTGGGCTTGGATCGGAGTGGGAATAGAGTAGCCGGCCTGCTTGACCGCGCCGCGTACGGCGTCGGATAGTCCAAGATCGTCAAAGGTCATATGATAGCACCGGACGTTCCGGCGCGGCGCGATCGCTCAGTTGAGAACCTCCGAGCTCAGTGCGGCGCGATCGCCTTGTCACGCACGAACTCCGACTTACCGCCGCTGACATGATGCTGCAGTTGCGAAATGTCAAGGATCATCTTGACGCAGCGCTGAAAAAACTCGGGCCGGAAACCGGCTCGCGAGGAGAGTTTCGGGGATTTCCAGGATTGTCTGCGTAGACCCGCCGCTCTTGCGATCGATGGAGGTCCGATGAAAGCTGTCTGGTATTTCGACCTTGTTTCGCCCTTCGCCTATCTTGCGCTCGGCGATGTCGAGGATCTCGCCGCGCGCATGCCCCTCATTTTCAAGCCCGTCCTTTTCGGCGCCATGCTGACGCATTGGGGACAGCTCGGACCGGCCGAAATCTCGCCGAAGCGCGTGCAGACTTACCGGATTTGCGTTTGGACGGCGCGCGAGCGCGGCATTCCCTTTCGCTTTCCGCCGGCGCACCCTTTCAATCCTTTGATGCTTTTGCGGCTGCTCACGGCGCTCGAAGGGCGTGCCGATGCCGTCCGCACGCTCTTCGATCTAATCTGGCGCGACGGGCGCGATCCGCAATCGCCGCAGACGCTTGCTCTCGTGCGCGAGCGCCTGAAGATCGAGGATCTCGATGCCCTCATCGAAGCGCATGACGCCAAGGCCAAATTGCGCGCGGCGACGGAGGCGGCGATTGCCTCCGGCGTGTTCGGCGTCCCGACCTTGGCGCTCGACAAGGAGCTGTTTTGGGGCACGGACGCGATGGCGCTCGCGCGAGCCTATCTCGCAAATCCGCGCCTCTTCGAGGATAAGGAGATGCGGCGCGTCGATCATCTGCCGACCGGCGTGGTGCGGCCGCGCCGAGCGGAGGCGCCCGTGAGCTCGTGAGCTCCTCTTGAAAATTGGGGCTTGCGCGAGCGCCTTGAAGCTTGTGCTGCGCGTGACCACCTGCCCATGCTCTGCCAGGAAAGAGAGAATCATGCAGCTCAAAGGCATCCATCACCTCACCGCGGTCACGGCCGACGCATCGGGCAACCACGCCTTCTACACGCGCGTGCTCGGCATGCGGCTCGTGAAAAAAACGGTCAATCAGGATGATGTCAGCGCCTACCATCTCTTCTATGCGGACGGTGAGGCGACGCCCGGCTCCGATCTCACATTCTTCGATTGGCCCGTGGCGCGCGAGCGACGCGGCACGCATTCCATCATCCGCACCGCGCTCAGGGTCGCGGGCGAGGGGACACTGAAGTGGTGGAGCGAAAAGTTGCGTGAGCATGCTGTATCGCAACAACCGATCGGCGAGCGCGACGGCCGCTTGACGCTCGAATTCGAGGATGCGGAAGGCCAGCGGCTCGCCTTGATCGACGACGGCGGCAAGGGATCCTCACACAGCTGGGCCGCAAGCCCGGTGCCCCTCGAGCATCAGATTCGCGGGCTTGGCCCGATCAGCATGAGCGTGCCGTCGCTCGAGTCGACGGATGCGGTCTTGACGCGCGTCATGGAGATGCGTCGCGTGCGCGAATACGCGCACCCTGGCGGCGCGCCCGTCCATGTCTATGAAATGGGGGAGGGCGGCCCGGCGGCCGAGCTCCATGTGGCAATCGAGCCCGGCATGCCGCAAGCGCGCCAGGGCGCAGGAAGCGTGCATCACGTCGCCTTCCGCACGCCAAATGACGAGGAATACCGGGGCTGGAACGAGCGGCTGAGAGAGATGGGCATCCCTTCGAGCGGTCCTGTGGATCGCTTCTACTTCCGCAGCCTCTATTTTCGGGAACCCAACGGGGTGCTGTTCGAGATCGCGACCGATGGGCCGGGCTTCACGGCCGATGAGCCGCTCGAGGCGCTCGGCGAGAAGCTTTCGCTTCCACCATTCCTTGAGGCGCGCAGGAAAGAGATCGAGGCTGGCCTGAAACCGCTCGTGTAAAGGGGGAGCCCGTTGGGCATGCTCGTCGACGGCATTTGGCGCGCGCAAGAGCGCAGCCCGCAATCGCCTGACGGGCGCTTTGCGAGGCGTGAAAGCCCCTTCCGCAATTGGGTCACGCCCGACGGGGCGCCGGGCCCCTCCGGAAGAGGCGGTTTCGCCGCTGAGCCCAACCGCTATCATCTTTACGTCTCGCTCGCTTGTCCCTGGGCGCATCGCACCTTGATCTTTCGGGCGCTGAAAGGTCTCGAGGGCATGATCGGCGTTTCCGTCACGCATTGGCTCATGGCGGAGAGCGGGTGGACCTTCGCGGAGGGGCCGGGCGTCGTTCCCGACACGGTGAACGGCGCCCGCTTCCTGCATGAGATCTACACCAAGGCCGATCCGGGATTCTCGGGGCGCGTCACCGTGCCGGTGCTTTGGGACAAAAAGCAAAACACCATCGTCAACAACGAATCCTCCGAGATCATCCGCATGCTCAATTCGGCCTTCGATCGTTTCGGCGCCGTCCGAGGCGATTTTTATCCGCGGGGGCTGCGCGCCGAGATCGACAAGGTAAATGCGCGCGTCTACGACACGCTCAACAACGGGGTCTACAAGGCGGGTTTCGCCGCGACGCAATCCGCCTATGAAGAGGCGGTGAGGCCGCTTTTCGAGACGCTCGAGTGGCTCGAGCAAACCCTTTCAAGCCAGCGCTACGCATGCGGGGACGAGGTGACCGAGGCCGATTGGCGCTTGTTCACGACGCTCATCCGCTTCGACAGCGTTTATCACGGTCACTTCAAATGCAATTTGAGGAGAGTGACCGACTACCCGCACGTCTTCGCCTATACGCGTGAGCTCTACCAATGGACGAAAATCGCACCGACGGTGAATTTTACGCATATCAAGAGCCATTATTATCAGAGCCATCGGCACATCAATCCGACCGGCATCGTCCCGCTCGGGCCTATTGTCGATTTCTCGGCTCCGCATGGCCGCGAGGAGAGCTTAAAAAATTAAGTAGGTCGGGAGCTTTTGACTAACGCCACGCGCCACCACGGAGCTCGGTCCCGAAAAGTGGCGGAAAAGCAGATACCAATATTTGACGCGATGGGCCAACAGTGGACTATCGGGGTGAAGCGCGATCAAGTCGGCGTGACAGGCACACGATGGCGAGCATAGTCTCGACCGGTTCCAGCATCGGATGGAGATGCGTGCCTTCTAGCCGTAACGATGGCCATCCTCGCCGATGCGCTTCTAGAGTTGCGTGATCATAAATAGGCGAGCATTGGATGAAGCCGGCTGGAAGGTGGTCCCAGCCGGCGAGTTCTATTACATCATCGAACCAATCGACCGATAGCCTTGGTAGTCCCCGCTCGAACTCTGCAAATGCGACAGGGTCTCTCGCCAACAGGTCGAGACCAACGAGGCATGTGCGACGAATATCGCCGGCGAACCATCGTGACCAGATCGGGAGAGTTCCATCGCTAGATGCGATGCTTCTTATAAAATCGCGTAGAGCCGGTCGGACGGGTGAGGCAGAGCCTCGCGATGGCGGCAAGTCTCCGTCAACGATGATGACACAACGGCAGGGTAGCCGGTGCGCAAGATCTGCGACCAACGCACTTGCAGAGCTGTGGCCTACGAATATCGGCTCATGGCAAGGCCTGATACGATGGAGCAGATGAGACGTCCACGCATGCCAAGCCGGCGGCGGGTGCTGGGTGTCGAGCACGTCCGGAATCTGGACGTTGTATCCTGCATTCCGCAGTTGCTTCGCAGTAGGCTCCCAGCTCGACGCCCGAACTAATGGGCCGGGTACAAGAACGAAATTAAGGCTCATACGCTTTCGCCTATTAGCTTTTTATTGGCGCTGTAAAGCCGCCGAGCGTGGCAGGGACGGGCGAGCAGAAGTGGACGTGGCACCCTCATCCCAGGGCGGTCCGATATATCGGCACGCTTTCACGTGTAAAGAGCAGGGCTTCCCGGCCAAGTTGGATCATTTTTCCACGCAATGGCGGACAATCGCGTTCGCGGAACATAGTGGTGATTCCGAAATCCACGGAAGATCGCAATACGCGGCATTCGCTTCAGAAATGGCCGAATGAATTCCATTACGAGTTGCGAAACGCAATGGCGTTGTGCCACATCAGGTTTCATGCGCACCCCAAAATCTCACCCGCCAAGGCCTCGCCTGCAACTCGGCCGGCACGTGCCCATGCCTCGATCGCCGGAGGAGGCGAAGCTCGAGCGCGTGCCCAACCCTCATCCCGGCACGGAATATCTCGCCCGCTTCACCTGCCCGGAATTCACCTCGCTTTGCCCGGTGACCGGCCAGCCGGATTTCGGCATTCTCGTCATCGATTATGTGCCGGGAAGATGGCTCCTCGAGTCCAAATCGCTCAAGCTTTACCTCGCGAGCTTTCGCAACCACGGCGCCTATCACGAGGCTTGCACTCTCGATATCGGCAAGACGATTGCCGGGCTGATCGCTCCGCGCTTTCTTCGCATCGGCGGATATTGGTATCCACGAGGCGGCATTCCGATCGATGTCTTTTGGCAGACCGGGAAGGCTCCCGCCGGCCTCTGGCTCCCCGATCAGGGCATCCCGCCCTATCGAGCGCGCGGTTAGAGCGCGTGAGCGTCGATGTATTGACAATTTAGCGCGAGGGCCGTGAGCTGGATTAGAGGGCGTGGGCGAGATTCTGGTCGCGGGCCCACCGGGGAGGATTCGATGACGACGAGAATCTTGCAATGTGCGCTTTCAGCTTTCGCGGCGCTTGTCCTGTCGACTGCGCTTGCCGAGGCCGCCAGCCCGAAACGGATCGGCCAATGCGTCGGCACGCGCGTCAAGGAAGTTGGCACCCGCCTCGACAACACGCCGGGCAGCGGCAGCCTCGTGACCTTCACCAATGGCGAAGTTCAGGTGTCCTACGATCAAGTGCCGGCGGTCGACGAGTCGCGGCCCGACGATCGCGTGTCGATGTGCCTCGTCTCCATTCCCAAGGATTGTCCCCCCGGCGATGATCGCGGACGCAGCTACAAGACGACGAACAAGCGAACCGGGCAGAGCTGGACCTTGCCCGATTCCGAGCATGGGTGCGGCGGCGCCTGAGCCCGCCAGGGCCAGCGGGGGGCGCACGGCGGACGGGACCGCATTGCCGTCACAGCGTCTTCAGAAAAGTCGCAAGCCGCATCAGGCCTTCAGGCCAGGGCCCATGGCCTGATTCCGTGTTGATGTGGCCGGCCGCGCCGGCATCGACGAGGGTCGATCCCCACGCTTTCGCCTTCGCTTCGGCATCGGCGAACGAGCCGAAAGGGTCGGTGCGACTCGCCACCAGAACGGACGGGAAGGAAAGGGCCGCCATCGGCGCGGGAACGAAGCCGGGGTCGATTTCAGGAAGCGCGGCGACAGCCGCATCCGATGGCGGCGTGATCAGATAGGCGCCAGCAATTTGTCCCGGCGCGAGGAGGGGTGCCGCGTGCACGACGGCGAGACTGCCGAGGCTATGGGCAATCAGCACCGTGGGACGTTTCCGCGCTCGTGAGCGCTCGACCTCCTCGAGGAGGCGTGCCGTCCAATCCTCGAGCTTGGGACGCTCCCAATCATTCTGCTCGACGCGCCGCCCGGTCGACAGCTTCTTCTCCCACCGGGTTTGCCAATGCTCGGGGCCGGAATTGCCGAGCCCTGGAACGAATAGGATATCGGTGTCTGAAGTGCGCATGCGCTCGGGTCATGACCTTTGTAAGGAATCGGCGCGGCCATTCTATCCCATTCTCGCGGCATCTCACGGCTACTTGCGCCCGTCGCGATCCGCTTGCCTCTCGCGCACCAATCCGGTTAGCTCAGTGTCGATCGATATCGCGAAGCGCGAAGCCGGACGGAAGGGTTAAGCCCATGAGCACCGCGACTCTCAGGAAGACAAACCGCAAATCCCCAATCGTCGCCTCGAGGAAAGGAAAGCCGCTGCCGGCGAAGGCCAAAATCGCGAAGGCGAACGACGCCAGGGTTCACGACGGCAACCGGACGCGCCCTTTCCCGATCGAGCAGCACATCATCGGTGGACGCACGCTGCCCTCGGCGTCCGGCGAGACCATCCCGGTCATCGCGCCAGGCGACGGCAATGTCTTCGCCGAGATCGCGTCCGGCGCCGCGGCCGACATCTCGCGCGCGGTCGCGGCGGCGCGCGGCGCATTCGAGGGCGGGTGGGGGCGCTTCACCGCGACGGAGCGTGGCCGTTTGCTCCTCAAGCTTTCCGAGGCCGTGACCGCTCACGCGGCCGAGCTCGCCGGGCTTGAAAGCCGCGATACGGGCAAGCCGATCGCCCAGGGAAAGGCCGATGTGACAGCACTCGCGCGCTATCTCGAATATTACGGCTCGGCGGCCGACAAGCTGCATGGCGAGACCATCCCGTTCCTCAACACGCATCTCGTCGCGATTTTGCGGGTGCCGCATGGGGTCACCGGCCACATCATTCCCTGGAACTACCCGGTGCAGATTTTCGGTCGCTCGGCGGGCGCGGCGCTCGCGGCGGGCAATGCCTGCGTCGTGAAGCCGGCCGAAGATGCCTCGTTGAGCATCCTCAAGGTCGCGCGCCTCGCGCTCGAGGTGGGCTTTCCGGAAGGCGCGCTCAATGTCGTGACCGGGCTCGGCCGGACGGCAGGCGCCGCGCTCGCCGCTCATCCCGGCATCGATTTCATCTCGTTTACCGGCAGCCCGCAGACAGGGACCTCGATTCAGGCGGCGGCGGCGCAAAACCATGTGGGGGTGACGCTCGAGCTCGGCGGTAAATCCGCGCAAGTGGTGTTCGCCGATGCCGATCTCGAGAGCCTTTTGCCGGTCGTCGTCAATGCCATCATCCAGAATGGCGGGCAGACCTGCTCGGCCGGCAGCCGCCTCCTGATCGAGCGCTCAGCGTATGAGCGCGTGGTCGAGGCCGTGGGCAAGCGCTTCGCGGCGCTGCGCGCCGGCCCGCCCGAGCGCGACCTCGATCTTGGACCGATGATCAACGCCGCGCAGAAGCGCCGCATTGAAACCTATCTCGCGGGCGCCTCAGCCGATCGCCTGAAGACGCTCGCCACGGGGACGATCGTGAAAGACGCGCCGAAAGGTGGCTATTACGTGCCCCCGACATTCATCGGCCGGCCTCCCGAGAACCACAAGATCGTGCAGGAAGAGGTCTTCGGCCCCGTGCTCGCCGCGATGACCTTCGAGGACGAGGCCGATGCCATCCGTCTCGCCAACGGCACGCCTTACGGTCTCGTCGCCGGCGTCTGGTCGCGTGACGCCAAGCGCGCCTTGCGCGTGGCCCGCAAGATGCGCGCCGGCCAGGTCTTCGTGAATTCCTATGGAGCCGGCGGCGGCATCGAGCTGCCCTTCGGCGGCTTTGGCCGTTCCGGTCATGGGCGCGAAAAAGGCTTCGAAGGCTTGCGCGAATTCACGACGACGCAGACGCTCGTGATCGCGCATGGCGAATAGCGGGAACGCGCTTCGCGAGGAGAAAGGTGAGGCCGTGGCAGGGATGGCTCGAAGCCATCCGGATCGCCCGGCCAATTGAGCATCGACGTTACATGCGATTTTGCGGATAGGCGTCGGTGCGGTGCAAGCCGCGCCAGATGAACAGCACGATGATCGAGCCGACGAGCGCGGCAAGGAAATGATCGAGCGAATTGCGCAGGCCGAAATGCGCAAGGGTCGCGAGTTCCGAGCCCACATAAGAGCCGGCGATGCCGATGAGGATGTTCGTGAAGATCCAATGCCTCGAGCCGAGGATCATTCCGGCGATCCAGCCGGCAAGTCCCCCGATGATGATGAGCGCGAAAAAGCCCATGGGTTGAGAATCTCCGACGAAGGCGACAGGCTGATCCATGGTCCTCTCCTTGTGCGGATGAAGATACGATCTTACGCCGATTGTTCAGTTTCTTGCCAAGGCTCGGAATCATCGCGATTTTGCAATGGTAAGTCTTGAAATACATTACCTAGTCTTGGGGCTTTTCCAAAACCCTTCACGCAATTCGCCGGTCGCCGGCTCGCTCCGGCTCAACCCGCCGCGGCACCGGGAGCGAGGAGCGCGTCGAGGCGCGAAAGGTCGCTGTAATGGCACAAGAGCACGCCCGTTGTTTTCGACAAGGCCTCGGCCGAGCGCGTGAAGCCCGCGTTGGAGACGACCGCCGCAACCGTGGCGCCGTAGTGCTTTCTCGCGCTGAAGGCTTCTTGGACCGCCTTGTTGCCAACCGCGGAGCGGTGCAGCTTGCATTGCAACACGATCGTGACGCCGTCCTTCTCCGCGATGACGTCAGCGCCTTGATCGCCTGAAGTGCCGGTGGCGCGCGCTTTCCAACCTGCCGCATGGAGCGCCATGGAGCACCAATGCTCGAATTCCGCAGGCGACAAATCCTTCGCCATCGCGAGCGAGGCCTCGAGCTCTTGGGCGCGTCGCGCCACGGAAGTTGCAATCAACTCGTCGAAGAGCGCTTCACGGCGAAAGGCGATGGCGCCGCGCTCGGATGCGCTCAAATTCGGCATCACGAGCTTGTCGATGAAATAGCGGTATTCCTTGCGCCAAGGCCCCTCGTCGACGAGGCCGTAGGGGTCCGTCTTGACGAGCGTCAATCGCCGTCGCGCCAAGGTCTCGAGATGAGTCTCCACGAGGTTTGCGATCTTGGCGCGGGCGGTGGCGACATGGCGAAAGCCGCGCAGCAACGCCAAAAGGCCCCAGAAGGCGGCAAGGCCGAGCGCGATCGAGATCAAGGTCGGTGCGGACGGCATGTGCGGGCGAGCTCGCGAGGCGTTTCGTTCTTGTGTTGTTCTAGCGCGAAACGAAACGCCGGTCCAATTCGTGCTCTTGAAATCGGAGAAGAAGATGGGCGTTCCGCACGGTGTCACCCCCCGGCGAGGCGAGCGAAGCGAGCCGAGGGATCAAGGCACCACCGAAAGAATGATCGACCCCGTTCCTTTCGCGCTCACTTCGGAGCGCTCGGCCGTGGATGATCAAGTCTCCCAGGATCCCCTGTGGGCGCGAGATGCTCTTTCAAGAGTACTTGTCATCGCCGAGGACTGTATCAGGGAGTCATTTCATGTATTTTCCAGAAGGCGTCAGCTGTCATTTGAGTGGACGCTCGTGGCTGGCGTCCGGAGGACGACATGAATTGGGAGGTCTTCATCACCTGCGCGGTCACCGGGGCGGGGGGCGGGGGTTCAGGCAGCGAGAAAATTCCGATCACGCCGCGCGAGATTGCGTCGGCGGCGATCGAAGCCGCGAAGGCGGGCGCGGCCATCGCCCATATCCATGTGCGAAACCCAAAGACCGGCGCACCCTCGCGCGATCCCGCGCTCTATCGCGAGGTCGTGGAGCGCGTCCGCGACACCGGCACGGATGTCGTGCTCAACCTCACCGCCGGCATGGGCGGCGACCTCGTGCTCGGCGGCGCCGAAACGCCCCTGCCTTTCGCCGCCGATAAGACGGACATGATCGGGGCGACCGAACGGCTCGTCCATGTGGAAGCGCTTTTGCCGGAGATCTGCACGCTCGATTGCGGCACGATGAATTTTGCCGAGGGCGATTACGTCATGACGAATACGCCCGCCATGCTGCGCGCCATGGCGCGACGCGTGCAAAGCCTCGGCGTGCGGCCCGAGATCGAGGTCTTCGACACCGGCCACCTGGTGCTCGCGCGCCAGCTCATCAGCGAGGGCCTGATCGACGACCCCGTGATGATCCAGCTTTGCATGGGCATTCCTTATGGCGCGCCCGATGATCCGACGACGCTGATGGCGATGGTCGCCAATCTTCCGCCTCGATGCGTCTTCTCGGCCTTCTCCATCGGCCGCATGCAGCTTCCTTACGTCGCCATGGCGGCGCTCGCGGGCGGCAATGTCCGCGTCGGCCTCGAGGACAATCTTTATCTCTCGAAAGGCGTGAAGGCCTCGAACGGCGATCTCGTCGAGCGCGCCGTCCGCATTCTCTCGGCGATGAATGTTCGCGTGCTGACGCCGCCGGAGGTTCGCCGCAAGCTCGAGCTTCGCGGCGCCGTCGCGTCGAGCGGCCGATGAGCTCCATCAAGCGCTGCGCCGTCATCGGGGCCGGCGTCATCGGCGCAGGATGGGCGGCGCGCTTCGTTCTCAACGGGCTCGACGTCACCGTCCACGATCCTCATCCCGAAGCCGAGCGGCGCGCCCGCGCGACCTTGGCGAACGCCACGCGGGCGCGCGAGCGCCTCACGCTCGCGCCCCTAGGCGAGCCAGGCGAGCTCTCCTTCGTCGCGTCGCTCGCCGAAGCGGTGCGCGAGGCCGACTTCATCCAGGAGAACGCGCCCGAGCGTGAGGAGCTCAAGCGCGATCTTTTGCGCGACATCGACGCTCATGCGCCGCCAGCCGCCCTCATCGCCTCATCGACCTCGGGCCTCCTGCCGAGCCGCTTGCAAGCCGGGATGAAGCGACCCGGCCGTTTCCTCGTCGGCCACCCGTTCAACCCCGTTTATCTTCTGCCGCTCGTCGAGCTTTGCGGTGGCGGCGCGACCGATCCCGCCACGATCGAGGCGGCATATGATTTCTACGCTTCGCTCGGCATGCACCCGCTTCGGTTGCGCAAGGAGATCGACGGCTTCGTCGCCGACCGCCTGCTCGAAGCGCTGTGGCGCGAGGCGTTGTGGCTCGTCCATGACGATGTCGCGACCGTCTCGGAGGTCGATGACGCGATCCGCTACGGAGCAGGGCTGCGCTGGGCCTTCATGGGGACATTTCTCACCTATCGCCTCGCGGGCGGAGAGGCTGGCATGCGCCATTTCCTGGCGCAGTTCGGGCCGGCGTTGAAGCTCCCTTGGACGAAGCTCATGGATGTGCCGGAGCTCACGGAAGACTTCATCGAGAAGCTCGCCGTGCAATCGGATCGGCAGGCCGCGGGAGCTTCGCTCGAAGCGCTCGAGCAAAAGCGCGACGATTGCCTCATCGCGATCATGCAGGCGCTGAGAGCGCAGGATTTCGCCTCGGGGAAGACGCTTGCCGCTCACGAAGAACGGCTTTTCGCGCGAGCCCATCTCGGCAAAGGGCCTTCGGCTCAACCCGACAGGTCGCAGCCGATGCGCCTCCATGAAGGGGTCGTCCGGACGGAGTGGATCGACTACAACAACCACTTGACCGAGAGCCGCTATCTGCAGGTCTTCGGCGATGCGTCCGATGCGCTCACTTCTTTTCTTGGCGTCGACGCCGCTTATCGGGCCGCGAATGGCAGCTTTTACACGGCCGAGACGCATCTCATTCATCTTCGCGAGATCGCCTGCCTCGAGCCCTTCTTCGTTACGACGCAGATCCTCGGCGCCGACGAAAAACGCATTCACCTCTTTCACCTCATGCATCACGCGCGCACAAAAGTGCCTCTCGCGAGCGCCGAGCAGATGCTCCTTCACGTCGATGCCGGGACAGGCCGGGTGTCGCCCGCCTCAAGCGAAGTCGCAAAGCGCCTCGTGGCGCTTCGCGACGCCCAGGCCGGATTGCCGGCGCCCGTGCAGGCGGGGCGCGCCATTCAGAAACGGAAATAGATGAAGGCGGCGGGCGGCCCGCGCCCGACCTCGAGAAAGCAGTAAACCGCAAGGCTCGCGAGCGCGGCGGCGAGCCAGGGTTCGGGGCGCAACCAGCGGTCCTTGATCTCATGAGCTGGCGGAATGAGGATCGAGGCTGCCGCGCCGATGGCAAGCACGCCGACGCCTTTCAGGCTGCCGGCGACGCCATGAAGGCCGGCAAGCGAGGCAAGGATCGAGGCGGCCGTCGTAAAGCTCGGCGAGCGGAAGAGCACCCAGCCGGCGATGACGAAAAGCAAGGTCAGGAACCAGCTCGCGAAAACCGGCAAGGGGCGCTTCAGCCAGCCCCAAGCATGGCAGATCATGAGTCCGACGCCGTGCCAAAGGCCCCAGGCCGCATAGGTCCAGCCGGCGCCGTGCCACAATCCCGCAAGCGCCATGGTGACGAGCGTCGCCATCACGTAACGAGCAGGCCCCCTCCGGTTGCCGCCGAGCGGAATATAAAGATAGTCGCGAATGAAGCGCGACAATGAGATATGCCAGCGCCGCCAGAAATCGCGCAGATCGAGCGCGAGATACGGCCGGCGGAAATTCTCCGGCAGCAGCAAGCCAAACATCAAGGCGATGCCGATCGCCATTTCGGTATAGGCAGAGAAGTCGAGGAAGAGCTGGAGCGAGAAGGCGAGGCTCGCGGTCCAGGCCTCGCCGAAATCGAGCACCCGATCGGTCGCGGCGGAAAAGAGCGGGTCGGCCAGTCTCGCGAGACGCGACGCGAGAAGCACTTTCTTGGCAAGGCCCAAGGTGAAGAGCGCAACACCCGCCGAAAACCGAAAGCCTGCGCCGTCGCGGCGCGGGTCGAGCTTGAATTGCGGAATGAGCTCGTTGTGCCGCACGATTGGCCCGGCGATGAGATGCGGGAACACCATGACGAAAAGCGCGAATTCTCGCAGCCGATACATCGGCGCTTCACCCCTGATGCGGTCGATGAGGTAGGAGATGAGCTGGAAGGAGAAGAAGCTGATTCCGATGGGGAGCACGATTGCGGCACGTGGCAACGCGATCCCGGTCAGTGCCTCGGCGCTGCCGATGAGGAAATCGAGATATTTGAAGGTCGCAAGCGAGGCGAGATTGAGGATGATGCCAAGGGTGAGGAAGCCGCGCCAGCCGGTTCTTTCTTGCGCAAGGACCAAGGCATAAGTCGCGGTCACCTGTCCGATGAGAAGCGGAACGAAACGCACGTCCCACCAGCCGTAAAAAATCAGCGAGCCGCAGAGCAGCACGGTCTGGCGTGCGGACGGGGAATTGGCGACGAGATAATAGAGGCTCAGCAAGGCCGGGAGGAAAATCAGGATGAATTCCTGGGAATGAAAGAGCATGTTCTCGCGAACTCAGTTCTTCACGTCGAGTGCGGTCGTGCTCGCCGCCCGCAAGCTGTCAGCGATGTCGTTCTCGATCAGGCGCGAAAAAAATGTGCGGTAATGGTTGGGGTCGATGAAATTGCCCGTGTCCCGCACCGCCGGCGTATCGAGGAAATAATCGAGCGAGCGCCAATTGGGATGGGCGCGCACGCGCCGTTCGAGCTCATATTTGCAGGTCTTGATGTCGCGCCATTCCGGCGTGTTCTCTTGTGGAAGAAGCGAGACATGGGCCGGCGGAATGACGAAGACGACGAGCGTGCTGCGAGGCAGCCCACCGAGCATCTCTTCCACGAGATCGATCGCCGGAAAACGCGTATCGGCAAGAGGGGCAGGGGAAAGATCGGTTGGCGGAGGATCGACCGCGGGGGGCGGTGCCGCGAAAGCGAACTTGACCTCCTCGAAGGTGGTGCCGCTCGGGTCGGAGATCGGTGTGAGCCCAAGGCTCGCCCTGATGCGCTTCACGCTCAAGCGCAGCATGGCTGCGCTCATCATATGCGCCACGTAGTCGAGGTCCGAGCCATAGAGCCAGAAGGGAAAAGGCGCCGTGAGCGGCAGCCTCGGATCGCGATCGCAGATCGTCGGATCGGCGTTGATCACGAGCGCCGCGATCTCCGGATGGTTTCGCCGGAACCATGAGATCATGGCGGCGTCCTCGCGCTTGCGTTCGGCCGGGACGGCGAGTTGCACGAAGGAAAACCCGGTTGCCGCGCTCAATCGTTTCGGCTCGAGCGGCATCAGATGCGAATTGCCGATGATGGCGGCATCAAAGCGCGGGTCGCGGCCGCGGCTCACATTCACGACGCGTCCCACGCTGTCGATGGGCCCGGAGACGGTGAGCTTCGGAAAGCGTCCGCTGTCGAGAGGGTCGGTGGCCAAAAGGAAGACGAAGACGGCGACGAGCTCGGCAAGGAATACAGTGACGAAACGGCGCGCGAATCCCCGCCATTGCACGGGGGTTGGATCGAGGGCTTGCGCGGGCGCTCGTTGCACCTGCGTTTCGTCCATCATTGAATTCCCGTCGCGGACCTGAAGCCCGCGGTTGCGCCGACGGTGGCATAGCTCGATAAGGAAAAATTGGCCAGTGCTTGGCAGATGAAGTCGATAGACGCGATATGAAAGATTTATCTTCACCTCGGAGCAGATGAGCAAGTAACGGGATAATTGAAGGCCGGATCCTATCCGCTCGACGTGCTGACGCGTGGGCGACAACGGCACGGAAATTCGGACCGTCATTTGGAGGAGCTCGATGCAGCGAACGGTTCACGTCATGGTCACGGGCATCGTTCAAGGCGTCGGCTACCGCGCCTTCGTCGAAAGGCAGGCGAGATCGCTTGGGCTTTGCGGATGGGTGCGCAACCGCAAGGATGGCTGTGTCGAGGCTGTCTTCTCGGGTGAGGCCGAAAGCGTGGAAGCGGTTCTCACCGCCTGCCGGCGAGGTCCACGCCTCGCGATGGTCGAGGAGGTGAGGGTAACGGAACGCTCCGCCGATGGTGAGCTGCGAGAATTCGATGTTCTGCGGACCGAGTGAGAAAGCCCTGCCTTATATGTCTTGAAACGAGCAGAAGGCTGAGCTACATTGTGGCTCAAGCAGGTGAGGACATTATGAGTGCTAATTCGGTCGTCCGGGCTCGCATTGACGAGCGCACCAAAGCGGAGGCGACCGCCGTGCTGGGCGCCATCGGGCTCACGGTTTCGGATGCGTCCCGGTTGATGATGATCCGTATCGCGCGTGAAAAGGCGCTTCGCTTGTGCCGAACGCCAAGACGATCGAGGCCATGAAGGCCGCGCGTCGGGGGAAGTCGTGACCGTTGGCTCGCCAGCCGGGCTGCTGGCGAGTCTGCGCGGATTGTTAAGTGCGTCTCCTCTCGCATAGCGAGCTTGGTTTTTAACCCTGGCCCTTTATTCGCCGGATCGAGGCGTCTTGAGTGGCTTCAGCTACACCCCGTGGTGGCGCCGCAGGTCTCGCATTTCAGGCAGGTGCCGTTGCGCACGAGGGTGAAGTTCGCGCATTCGGGACACGCTTCGCCGACATAGCCCTTGGCCTTGGCCTCGGCGCGCTTCACCGCTTCCGGTTTGCCCATCGCTTCGCCGGCATGCGGCAAGGGCGTATCGAGCGCAAGCGCACCTTGCCCCTCGGCCTGAGGCGCGGCCTCATAGTGAGCTTGTGGCTCGGCGAGCCCGCTTTTCAGCGCATTCGCTCCTTCGATCGCGTAGAGATGCGGGCCGCGCCCCTCACCATTCGTGCCGTTCGTGGCCTGCATCATGCGCTCCGCGCGCCCGCGCGTGAGCCCTTTCGAGACGAAGGCTGAAGCCGGAGGCGGGGAGGGCGGAGGCATCGTCGCTCGTCACGAGCTTGCCTTGCGAGACCCCGCCGCCCAGCACGTCATTGCCGATCTCGGAAGGATCGACATGGGCGAGGTCGGTGCGGTCGAGGTAGGAGATGGCGAGCTCGCGGAAGACGTAGTCGAGGATCGAGGTCGCGTTCTTGATCGCGTCATTGCCTTGGACGAAGCCCGCCGGCTCGAAGCGCGTGAAGGTGAAGGCATCGACATACTCATCGAGCGGCACGCCGTATTGCAGGCCAAGCGAGATGGCGATGGCGAAATTATTCATCAGCGAGCGGAAGGCCGCGCCTTCCTTATGCATGTCGATGAAGATCTCGCCGATCCGCCCATCCCCATATTCGCCCGTGCGCAGATAGACCTTGTGCCCGCCGACCACGGCCTTTTGCGTATAGCCCTTGCGGCGGTCGGGCAGCTTCTCGCGCTCGCGCACCTTCTTCTCGATGATGACGCGCTCGACGATCTTCTCCGCGAGCGCGGTGGCGCGCGCCGCCGCGGGCTGGGCGAGGATCGCCTCGAGCGCATCCTCCTCGTCCTCTTCATCCGTCACGAGGGAGGCGTTGAGCGGCTGGGAAAGCTTGGAGCCGTCGCGATAGAGCGCATTCGCCTTGAGCGCCAGACGCCAGGAGAGGAGATAGGCCTCCTTGCATTCCTCGACCGTCGCGTCATTCGGCATGTTGATGGTCTTCGAGATGGCGCCGGAGATGAAAGGCTGGGCCGCCGCCATCATGCGGATATGGCTCTCGACGGAGAGATAGCGCTTGCCGAGGCGCCCGCAGGGATTGGCGCAATCGAAGATCGGATAATGCTCCTTGCGCAGGTGAGGCGCGCCCTCGAGCGTCATGGCGCCGCAGACATGGGTGTTCGCGGCCTCGATCTCGGCCTTCGAAAAGCCGAGATGGGTGAGGAGGTCGAAGCTCGGATCGTCGAGCTGCGCCAATGGTACTTCGAGCTTTTCGTGCAGGAATTCAGCGCCTAGCGTCCATTTATTGAAGACGAACTTGATGTCGAATGCGGCCGGCAGCGCCTTCTCGACCGCAGCGAGCTTCTCATCCGAGAAGCCTTTGGCGGCAAGGGTCGAATGGTTGATGGCGGGCGCTTGGCGAAGCGAGCCGTGACCGACCGCATAGGCCTCGATCTCCGCGATCTCGGAGGGGCGATAGCCGAGCGCGGCGAGCGCATCGGGCACGGCGCGATTGATGATCTTGAAATAGCCGCCGCCGGCGAGCTTCTTGAACTTCACCAGCGCGAAATCGGGCTCGATGCCGGTGGTGTCGCAATCCATGACGAGGCCGATCGTGCCGGTCGGCGCGATGACCGTCGCCTGCGCGTTCCGGAAGCCGTAGCGCTCACCGCCCGAAAGCGCCGCCTCCCAGGCCGCGACGGCATGGGCGGCAAGCTCGGCGCCGCTCGCGCCGAGCTTCATGCAAGCCGCATGGTCGAGCGGCACGGGCGCCGTGGCGAGCGCCTCATAGCCCGAGGAGGCCTCGCCTCGCGCCGCGCGCGCGTGGTTGCGCATCACACGCAGCATCGGCTTCGCGTTCCTGGCATAGCCCGGGAAGGGGCCGAGCTCACCCGCCATCTCCGCGGAGGCGGCGTAAGCGACGCCCGTCATGATGGCGGTGAGCGCGCCGCAAAGCGCGCGGCCTTCGGGCGAATCATAAGGCAGGCCCATGGTCATCAAGAGCCCGCCGATATTCGCATAGCCGAGGCCGAGCGTGCGGTAGCGGTAGGAAAGCTCGGCGATCTCGCGCGAAGGGAATTGCGCCATCGTCACCGAGATCTCAAGAACGAGCGTCCACAGCCGGCAGGCGTGCTCGTAAGAAGCGACATCGAAACGCTTCGCCTCGCGATCGTAGAATTGCAAGAGGTTCAACGAGGCGAGATTGCACGCTGTGTCATCGAGGAACATGTATTCCGAGCACGGATTCGAGGCGCGGATCGGCCCCGAAGCCGGGCAGGTGTGCCAATCATTGATCGTCGAGTGAAACTGGATGCCCGGATCCGCGGAGGCCCAGGCGGCGTGGCCGATCCTCTCCCACAGATCGCGCGCTTTCAGCGTCTTCGTCACCTTGCCGGTGATGCGAGCCTTCAGCGACCAATCGCCATCCGATTCGACGGCGTTGAGGAACTCGTCCGTGACGCGCACGGAATTATTCGAATTCTGGCCGGAGACCGTTAGATAAGCCTCCGAATCCCAGTCGGTGTCGTAAGTGTCGAAGGCAATGTCCGTATAGCCTTGGCGCGCGAATTGGATGACGCGCTTGATGTAGCTCTCGGGCACCATGGCACGCTTGGCGAGCTTGACCTCGCGCTTGAGCGCCGGGTTCTTCGCGGGGTCGAAGCAATCCTCGCCCGGGCCTTCGCAATTGACGCAGGCGCGCATCACCGCCTTGAGGTGCTTCTCGCAGATGCGCGAGCCGGCAACGAGAGCCGCGACCTTCTGCTCCTCCTTCATCTTCCAATCGATATAAGCCTCGATGTCGGGATGATCGGCATCGACCACCACCATCTTCGCCGCGCGCCGCGTCGTGCCGCCGGATTTGATGGCGCCCGCCGCTCGATCGCCGATCTTGAGGAAGGACATCAGGCCCGATGAGCGCCCCCCGCCCGAAAGCCGCTCGCCCTCACCACGAAGCTCGGAAAAATTCGAGCCGGTGCCCGACCCGTATTTGAAGAGCCGGGCCTCGCGCACCCACAGATCCATGATGCCGCCCTCGTTCACGAGGTCGTCGGCGACGGATTGGATGAAGCAGGCGTGCGGCTGGGGATGCTCATAGGCCGATTTGGACTTGGTCAAGCGGCCCGTCTTGAAGTCGACGTAGAAATGGCCCTGGCTCGGCCCGTCGATGCCGTAAGCCCAATGGAGCCCCGTGTTGAACCATTGCGGGGAATTCGGCGCGGCCATCTGGCGGGCGAGCATGAAGCGCATCTCGTCGAAGAAGGCGTGCGCGTCCTCCTCGGCCGAGAAATAACCACCCTTCCACCCCCAATAGGTCCAGGCGCCGGCGAGCCGATCGAAGACCTCCTTGCCGGACCGCTCCGCGCCGGAGCGCTCGCCCTCGGGGAGGGCTTCGAGCGCGTTTTCATCGGGAATTGAGCGCCAGAGCCAGGAGGGAACGTCGTTCTCCTCGACGCGCTTGAGCTTCGTCGGCACACCGGCGCGACGGAAATATTTCTGCGCCAGCACATCGCAGGCGACCTGGCTCCACGCGTCTGGAACCTCGATCCCGGCCATGTGAAAGACCACAGACCCATCCGGGTTGCGAATTTCGCTCGACGCCTCGCGGAATGGAATATCGGCGTAGGGAGATTGTCCGGTCTTCGTGAAGCGACGTTCCACCCGCATGATGTGCCTCATCTTTTCAGGCATAAAAGCCCGTGGCGCCGCAAGGCGCTGTTGATCCGCGATTGTCGCTGCTTGACGCCGCGCCTTAGGCCGTTGATCGACCTTCCGGCGGGAACCCCTCGCGAGATTTGAGACCTCCGCTTCCGGCGCCCACAAGGGTGGGAAAAAGCCTTCATCCGGAAGCTTCGGGCTGTCTCGCGCCCAGGTCTTCAACGATGCCAGACGAGTCGGCAGGCGTCAAGGGATTGTGGCTTATATTCGGATCACCAACTACATGTGGGAAAGAGGTGGATAACTTTCAATCCGATAGGAGCGACTCAGCGCAAGCGTCGGAACAGGCTTGTGGATTTTTTCAGGGGTATCAATCAACGCTGTCGCCGAAAATCATTAACCCTGTTCGCTGAAGCAAAAAAAGAACTGTGGCCACCCCGGCAGACAATCATGTGTCCGGCAGCCCCGCCTCACAAAACGAGACTGCTTGCCAGAAGAGCTTGCCTGAAGAAAGGGCGGTTCTCCGAGGCGGCTTTCCCGGTTCTCGCGCCCAAAGCCGGACGGCAAGGGGGTTTGCCGCCCCTATCCGATTCGGCCAATTCGAGGCGCCGCTTTGGCCTTCCCCGTGCGAAAGTGCGTTGTGGCGAAATCACCACCACGCGTACGCTCCCACCACGCGTTACGCTCGCGGGGGAGGAGTGCCCAGCGTTTACGCATACATTAGCACTGGGCCGGCTCCTTTTGAGGAAAAGAGCCATCGTCTCCGGCCCGGCGAGCCTTGGCCGGCAGTTGGGGCGGGCCTGACCACGACTTCGCCGGCGTACATCCGGCGAATTGATGTCGCGCTTTGCGAGGAATCCCTCCGTCCCGGCGCTCGCGAGGAGGACCGGGACGGAGGTCAGGCGGGCAGTGGGCCTAGCCCCCGATCAGATCAGAGCTTCGAGTCCTCCAGCGCTTGCGCGAGATCCTCATACTCGTTGCAGCCGGTGCCGCAGATTGCCTTGATGCTCGCAAGCTCGGACTTCGCGAGGTCGAGGTTGCCTTTAACGATATAGGCCTCGCCCAGATATTCGCGGACTTGAGCATAGCTCGGATCGAGCGCGACAGACTTCAGGTAATACCCGATGCCTTCATCGACCCGCCCGAGCTTGCGCGTCGCATAGCCGCGATAATTGAGGGCGCGCGGCGTATTCGGGTTCTCGAGAAGGTTGAGGACATCGAGCGCTTCGGCATAGCGCTCGTTCTTGGCGAGCGAATAGGCGTATTCGGTCATGTAGGCGTCGGGTAGGACGCCGCGCTCGGCTTTGACGCATCGATTGTGCTTGTGGTCGTAGATCTTGCCCTTGGCGCATACGGCCTGGGGCGTGGGAACGACGCCGCTCTCCGCAGAGCTGCCGGAGTTGACGCTGCCGCCGCCTCCACCTCCGCCACCTCCGCCACCGCCGCCGCCACCACCACCACCACCACCACCGCCTCCTCCACCACCGCCATCGGCCAAAGCCATGCCGGCGGCGAGAACGACGGCGAGCGCGAGCGAAGCAGGTGCAAAGCCTCGAACGAACTGGCTCAATCGCTGCATGATGATCCTCCGCGTGCTTTGATTGCGAATGTCTGCAACACCCCTCTACACCGGTTTATTCGCGTCGAGCGCGCTCCGCCGCGCCGATTTTCGTGGCGCATTCGACCGCAATGAGACAAGCCATTGAGCTTGCTTTGCTATTCATTTTGCCCCTCGAACATCACAAGCGTGTGATGTCGAATTGAGCGCTTCCGTGAGGGCCTATGCGAGGCGCATGCGCGCGCCCCTCGATTCGTCTCGTTTGCAATTGCTGCCGTGCAAAATACGCAAGCTCCGGGCTTGCGCGCCGGCACTCATCGCGCAAGATCGGCCGCCCTTTCGTCGAAGGGCCCGCAATCTCGCGGCCGCGACCGGCCGCCCTTGGAGAGCGCTTCCGCGATGCTCGATGCCTTGTTCCGTCCCCGAAGCATCGCTGTCGTTGGGGCTTCGACCGATCCGTCGAAGCTTGGTAGCCTTCCCATCAAATTCATGCTGGGCGCGGGCTTCGGCGGAGAAATCTATCCGGTCAATCCGCGCGCCGACACGATTCAAGGGCTCAAGGTATTTTCCTCCGTCAAATCGATCGGCAAAAAGATCGACGCCGCCATCATCGCCGTCCCCAAGGAATTGAGCCTGGCGGCGCTTGCCGATTGCGCGGAGGCGGGCGTCGGCACGGCCATCATGTTCACCTCGGGTTTCGCCGAGGTCGATGCGGCGGGAGCCTCGGCGCAACGCGAAATCGCGGCGCTGGCGAGAAGCGCGAAAATGCGCGTGCTCGGCCCGAATTGCCTCGGCGTCGTCAACTTTGCCGAGGGCATGGTGGCAAGCTTCCATCCCGCCTTCGCGCTCACCGAGAAGCGCGCTGGCCGCATCGGATTGGCGAGCCAGAGCGGCGCCTTCGGCGGGTTGAGCTACAGTCTGGCGCGCGAGCGCGGGCTTTCCTTCAGCTTTTGCGTCACCACCGGAAACGAGGCCGATATCGACATCGCCGAATGCGTGAGCTTTCTGGCGCAAGATCCAACGACCGAAGTCATTCTGCTTTACCTCGAAGGCTGCCGGAACGGCCACGCCCTCATCGAGGCGCTCGAGACGGCGAGGCACAAGGGCAAACGCGTGGTCGCGATCAAGGTCGGCCGCACGACGGCGGGCGCCGCCGCCGCGGCCTCACACACGGCAACGCTTGCGGGGTCGGATGCGGTTTTCGACGCGCTCTTTCGCCAATGCGGCGTCTATCGCGCGCAAAGCATCGAGGAGTTCCTCGACATCGGCCTCGCGGCCGCCATCGGCCGCGCGCCACGCAATGGAAGCCTCGGGCTCGTCACTGTATCGGGGGGCGTCGGCGTGCTGATGGCCGATGCCGCGATGGATCTTGGCCTCGACGTGACCCCGCTGCCCGAGGCGACGCAAGCGCGCGTGCGCGAGATCTTGCCGTACGCGGGGCCGCGAAACCCGATCGACGTGACGGGCCAGGTCGTCGCCGATCCGAAGCTCTTCGAACGCGGCCTTGCGATCGCGCTCGCGGAAGGGGGCTTCGGCAGCCTCGTTGCCTTCACGGGCGCCTTGCCGCGCAATCCAGAGCACGCGCCGATGCTCAGGAGCGTGTACGCGAGCTTGCGTGAGCGTCATCCTCATGTGAGCCTCATCTCGGCCGGGCTTTCGACGCCTCAGTTTCGCGACGAGCTTGCAGCGCTCGCCATTCCCTCTTTCGAGGATCCCTCACGCGCCGTGCGCGCGGCGGCGGCGCTGCGCTTTTTCGCTGAGCGGTCCGGCGAGACGGCACGCGCAAGGGCGCGCGAGCTTCCGGCCTTGCCCGAAGGCCCAATGGGAGAGGCGCAAGCGCTTCGAGCCCTTGGCGCCGCCGGCATTCCGGTGATCGAATCCCATCTCGCCACGGACGAGAAGAGCGCGGTCGCGGCCGCGAGGACAATCGGATTGCCCGTGGTGATGAAGATCGCCTCACCCGACATCCTCCACAAGAGCGACATCGGGGGCGTGCTCATCGGCCTTGCGAGCGAAGCGGAAGTCGAGAAGGGGTTCGGCGAATTGCTCGCCCGCGCGCGGCGCGCCCATCCCGAGGCGCGCCTCCAAGGCTGCCTCGTCGCGCCGATGATCACGGGCGGCACGGAATTCGTGCTCGGCACGAATCTCGATCCGGTCTTCGGGCCGGTCGTGATGGTCGGGCTCGGCGGCATCTTCGTCGAGATCCTCCACGACATCTCGCTGCGGCTCGCCCCGGTCGGCCTCGCGGAGGCGCGTGCCATGTTGCGCGAGCTCAAGGGTTTCGCGCTTCTGGAGGGCGCGCGCGGTCGCCCGCCCTCGGACATCGAGGCGCTGGCGCGCGCCATCGTCGACCTCTCATCATTCGCGCTCGCCCATGCGCACGACATTGTGAGCTGTGACATCAACCCTTTCCTGGTTCTAACGGATGGCGCGGTCGCGCTCGACGCCGTGATCGTGCGCAAGGCTTGAATGCGCCAAGGAGCGAGCGTGAGCAACAAGACTTCAGAGCGTTTCAAGGCGATGCGGGGCAAATCCCCGGATGAGGCCGGCTTCTTCTGGTCGGGCGGCCCGATCGAGGTTGCCGAGCGCGTTTTCTTTCAATCGCGCTTCAGCGGTGTCACGGGTTTCGAGACCGACGAGGGCATCGTGCTGGTCGACAGCGGCATGGCGCCGCTCGGCCCCGTGCTCGCCGCGATGCTTCGCGAAAAGACGAAGGCGCCCATTCACACGGCGATCTTCACCCATGGCCATGTGGACCACGCCTATGGGCTCGAAGCTTTCCTCATCCCGGGTCAGGCGAAGCCGCGTGTCATCGCGCAGAAAAACATGCTTGCGCGCTTTGCCCGCTATGAGCTCACGAGCCGCTTCAACGCGGCGATCAACGCACGCCAATTCGGCGGCAGCCCCGAACGCGCCGGCACCGGAGAGGAATATGACAGCTTCTCTCCGCCGTCCCTCATGCCGGACACGCTTTATGACGAGAGCTTCGCGTTCAAGGTCGGGGGCCTCGATTTCGAGATTTACCATTGCCGCGCCGAGACCGACGATTCGAGCTTCGTCTGGTGCCCCGTGCGCAAGGTGCTTTGCTCGGGCGACCTCGTCATCAACGCGCTCCCCAATGCCGGCAACCCGCAGAAGGTGCAGCGCTATCCTTGGGACTGGGCGGCGGGCTTGCGGCGCATGGCCGCGCTCGACGCGCAAACCCTGTGCCCGGGCCATGGCGGGCCAGTGGTGAACGACCCCGCCAAGATCCGCCGCATCCTCATTGAGACCGCCGAATATCTCGAGGCCATCGTGGAGCGCACGCTCGCGGCGATGGCGGAAGGCGCGCCGCCGCACACCGACATCGTGCATGCGGTGAAGCTTCCGCGAACGTCATCGCCCTGGCTTCGCCCGATCTACGACGAAGGCGAATACATCGTGCGCAACATCGTGCGCTTTTACGGCGGCTGGTGGAACGGGCGCCCGAGCGACCTCAAGCCCGCTCCTCGCCTCGCGGTCGCGGCTGAGATCGCACAGCTTGCGGGCGGCGCGCGCGCCCTCCTGTCACGCGCCCAAGCGCTCGCCGATGCGGGCGATCTTCGCCTTGCGTGCCATCTCGCCGATTACGCGCTCGAGGCGGAACCCGGGGATGGCGAGGTGCAAAAGGGCGTCGCCGCGCTCTACGAGCGTCGCGCCGACGGCGAAGAGGGCCTCATGTCCGAGAACCTCTTTCGCTCGGCTTGCGTCTACGCCGCGAAAGGGCGCCCCTTCAGCTGAACCGGCCGGCGATCATCCAGCGCGCGCATTCGAAGACCAGAAAAGACAACAAGGAAGAGGGAGAAGATGAACGCTCTCATGAGGGATCGAAAAGCCTGGATCGTCGTCGGCATGATGTTTTTCTTCATGCTCATCAATTTCGCGGACAAGGCGGTGATCGGCATCACCGCCGTCCACATCATGGACGATCTCAAGCTCACCAACACCGAGTTCGGCAAGCTGAACAGCGCCTTCTTCCTGTTGTTCTCGCTTTCCGCCGTGCTCGTCGGCTTTCTCGTCAACCATGTGAAGACCAAATGGGTGCTCGCCATCGCGGCCCTCATCTGGGCGCTCACCCAGCTCCCGATGATCGGCACGGTGAGCTTTTCGGCGCTACTCATCTCGCGCATCGTCCTCGGAGCGGGCGAAGGCCCCGCCTATCCGGTCGCGCTTCACGCGGTGTACAAATGGTTCGAGAACGGGCGGCGCACCGTGCCTACGAGCCTTGTCTCGATCGGCGCCGCGGTCGGCACTGGCGTCACGGCGCCGGCCATCACCTGGATCATGATCAACTATAGCTGGCACGCGGCCTTCGGCGCGCTCGCGCTCGTCGGCTTCATCTGGGTCTCCGTGTGGCTTTTCATCGGCGAGGAAGGCCCGTTGAGCGAGCCCGTCACGGACGCCGGCGGCGCCGGCTTGCCCTGGGTGCCTTACTGGCGGCTCCTCACTTGCCGCAGCGCGATCGGCGTCTTGATCGCGGGTTTTTGCGCCTATTGGGCGTTGACGCTCGCGGTGGTCTGGCTGCCGGCGTATCTCAACAAGGGGGCGGGTTTTGACCCGAAAGAAGTCGGGTGGATCCTGACGCTCCCGTCCTTGACGCAAATTCTTCTCTCGCCGGGCATGGGAGCATTGTCGCAAAGCCTCCTTGCGCGCGGCTATTCAAGCCGCAACGCGCGCGGCCTCTTGGGCGGCGCTTGCGTCGCGCTCGCGGGCATCGCCATGATTTGCTTGCCGCTCGCGGCGAGTGGGCCATTACAGATCGTCCTGGTGATGGTGGCCTTCGCTTCGGGAAGCGTGATCTACACGCTCGGCCCGGCCTTGATCGGTGAGATCAGCCCGGTCGGCCAGCGCGGCGCGATGCTCGGCATGAGCAACGCCTTCTACACGCTCGCCGGTTTCCTCGCACCGACGATCATGGGCGTGATCGTCGATGTGGGCGCAAACCCGAAGGCGGGCTTCGGCACGGGCTTCGAATTTGCCGGGCTCTTGATCGTGGCCGGCGGGCTCGTGGCGATGCTGCTCATCGATCCGAAGGCCGATCTCGAGCGCTTCAACGCCGAGGCGGCGCCAGAGGGGCCAGCCCCGGTCGCCGCGGTCCCGCGCCGGCCGTAACGGAAGGCGCCCTCGCGAGTGAGGAGTGAGGAGTAAGGAGCAAGGAGTGAGGAAGTCGACCTACTCGCTCTTCACTGCTCACTTTTCACTCTTCATTCACCCCTTCACGCAGCGATTGCTTCGTTGATCGAAGACCAGCCCCTTGGCGCAGACGCCTTGCTGCGGAATGATGATGCGCACGCTGCTGCCCCCGCCTTCACCGCCTCCGCCGTCACTTCCCCCCATGCCGCCGCCACCGGCCCCGCCGCCGCCCGCTCCCCCTCCACCTCCGCCGCCGGCTCCACCGCCACCACCACCGCCGGATCCTCCGCCACCCGCCCCGCCCATGGCCAGGGCCACGGAGCCTGCGGAAATGAGCCAAAGCATGAGTGCGATCGAGGCCGGAGCGAGGTTTCGACCGTAGGGATGCAAGCGCCGCATGAGGTCCTCCCGATCTCGTGGATGGGAATGAACACGTGAGGAGAGAGCTTTATTCGAGTGCCGGGAAGGGGTTCATTCGATCGCCCGGCTTCGAATTGGCGTTGCTCCAAGGCTCGTGGCGGACCCGGGATTGGAGCTCGCGGCGTCCCTTTCGCTAAATTGCTTACGCGGCCATGAAGATATTGCCGCTGAAGACCGCATGAGCCTGGGAATAAGCACTCATTCTCGTTAGAGTGAGCCGCGAACGGCGCCCGCCGGGAGGAATTGAATGCGGTCGAGATGGAATTGGGTCGGCGCCGGTTTTGGCGTCCTCCTTGCCTCGTTGAGCTTTTTCATGCGCCATTCGGGCTCGGCCGCGACAGGATACGACCTTGCCTCGATGCTTCGGCCGGGCGATGACCAGATCGTGGTCGCGCAAAACGGCGACAACGCCGCAAAGCCCGCGGCAAGGCCCGCCGCGAAGCCGAAGACGCCAGCGGCAAAGCCTTCGACGCCGGCCGCTCCCGAGGCCGAGACGCCCGCGGGCGCGCCGCAGGCGGCACCCGTTCCGCAGGCGGGCCCCGACCCTCTGGGGGAGCTCCAACCCGTCCTCCATGCGCAGGGCGCGAAGATCACGACCTGCATGGACACGATCATCAACCAGGCGAGCAGCGTGATCGACACGGCTCATACGGCGATCTCGACCTGGGTTACCTCGGCGCCGAACGACAATGCCTTCCAATCGACCGTGGGCCTGAGCTACCCGAACAAGGGTGCGCCGAACGCGGCGGCGATCCTCTTCGCGGCACCCGTCGGTTCGGGGCGTTGCGAGGGCGAGACCGTGCAGGTTTACCCCACGGCGCAGGCGTGCAGCGTCGTTCAGGCCAATCTCATCAAGGAGGGCCACACGGTCGCGACGCTCCAGGCGCTTCCCGTCGTCGAGACGAAGACGGGCGCGCGCGACATCCTCTTGCCGAGCGCCGGCGGCGGCTGCGTCATCGTTGCGATCGGGCTGAAGTGAGTTGGGCGGGGCGTCGTCAGGCTCGCTCGCAATCAACACTCTGCGAGAGCGCTAAGGCGTGGATGGCCGTGCCAAGCACGGCCATGACGGCTCACTCTCCCGCCATCACCGGACTTGGTCCGGTGATCCACGCCTCTCTTTCAGCCGGCGTGCCACGCGGCGCACAGCCATGACGTCGCGCCTAAAACTCGCCCTGTAGGCCCGCGCGCGCCACCTGGCCCCGATTGCCGCCATAAGCGTAGCCGGCGGTGACGGCGAGCGGGATCACCGTGTCGAAACGATGCGCGACGGAGCCGCCGACGCCGACCGATCCGTTGAACAGGCTCGTGTTGCCTGCCCAGGTGGTGCGGCCGGGCGCCGAAGGCATCGGGGCGCTGCCTATGGCGACGGCCGCGGCGATGCCTTGGCGTGATTCCTCGCGCGACCGGCGGGCGAGAGCCTCGAGGCCAAAGATCTGAGATTGGACGCCGTTGACTTGATTTTGCAAACCATTGTACTGGTTTTGCAGGCCATTCACCTGATTTTGCACGCCCGCGAGCACGGCCGGGTTCGCGCCGCCGCCGTTACCCGTATTCGTGCCGCCGCCACCACCGCCGTTATTCGTGGGGTTAGCGGGAGGGGTGCCCCCGAGCGCGGCTTCAAGTTGCCCAAAATTGACCGCGTCTGTCGCGTTGGTGCCGGCCGCGACGTTGGTGATGCGACGCTCGGCGCCTGGTGCACCGATCGAGACCGTGTTCGGTTGACCCGCGATCGACCCTTGGCCGATGGCGACGGAGTTGATGGCGTTCGCCACCGCCCCTTGGCCGAGCGCCGTGGCGTTCAAGGCGTTCGCCTGGGCGGCCTGGCCGAGCGCGGTGGCGTTGTTTTGCCCATCCGCCGTGGAGCCGGCTTGGGCACCCACGCCGATCGCGGTCGTGTTGGATGTGTTGAAAGGAATTGGCAAATTGGTGTTGGGGTCGTTCTTCGCCGATGGTCCGCCGGCCGAGCTCCCGGCGCCGAAGGCGGCGCTGTTGCTGCCCGCAGCGAAACTGTTTGCGCCCACAGCCGTCGCCATGATGCCGTTCGCCGCCGCCGTAAAGCCGATCGCCGTGTTGTTGGTTTGTCCGGCCGCACCAACGCCCGCGAGCGCATTGGTGCCGATCGCGGTGTTTTGAGCGTTCGCGAACGCACTGAAGACCGTGTCGCCTGCATTGGCGTTGGCGCCGATCGCGATGCTATTCGTCCCCGACGCGATCGTGCTCGCGCCGATCGCCGTTGTGAAGTCGGAGTTGGCTTGCGACGCGGCCCCGATCGCTGTCGCGTTGGAGCCGAAGGCTGACGAGACGAGACCGACCGCTGTCGCGTTCGCATTCTGCGCACTTGCTTCAGCCCCGATCGCCGTGGCGCCGCTCTGGTTGGCGTTAGTGCCTGCGTTCGCAAAGGCTCCGATCGCCGTCGTCAAATTACTTGAGGCGTTGCCCGACCGAGTGCTGGTACCGATCGCGATGCTGTTGGCTCCGTCGCTAGTGGCTTTGCCATTGGCGGGGTTGGGGTCTGGATTGCCGATCGTGATGCTATTTATCCCGTTCGCTGTGCTCCCTTGCCCAATCACCGTTGCTCCTTGCGCGGTAGCCTTGCTTCCTTGCCCGAGCACCATCGCTCCTTGCGCGGTAGCCATACTGCCTTGCCCGATCACTACCGCTTCGTCGCCGGTTGCCATGCTGCCTTGTCCAACGACCGTCGAGCTGTTCCCGCTGGCTGTGCTGCCTTGGCCGATTGCGGTGCTCTGAACGTTGGATGCAACACTATGGTCGCCCAATGCGGTGGCGTCGGTAGTGGAGTTGCTCGCAACGCCCGCCTGAGCGTTGGAGCCGCAAGCGACGTTGCCGGTTCCCCCGCCGGTGGTCGCGCCCTGCGCGTCTTGAGGCGCGGCGCCCGTCGCGCTCCCACCGCACACGAATTGCGCGACGGCGGGGAGGGGGAAGAGCGCCGCGCAAAGGCCAAGGCCGATCACACAGCCGGCGAGAAACCGCCGCGCGCTGGATTTCCGTGCGGTTTCGGCCCCGCGCGAAACAGCCGTCGCGCGCGACATTTCGCGCCCTTGCGTCTGCCCGGCATGAAAATCCGCGGAAGCCATTTGTGCTTAGTACGCCCTCTGCCCTGCTCGACCGGATACCTGCCTCGGCCCAAAGGGATGGGCGGGAGTTCCGAATTATCGTGCAAAATCAAAGGAACGAAGGGCGCAAGGCCCGGCGGGAGCCGTCGCACAAGGGACGTCGAACTCGAACCACGAATTGGCTCATATCAGAGCTTGGGGCTCGAGACCATATGTCGGCACGTAAAGCCTATCGTCTTTTTGTCGCACACCCCAAGGTTTTACGTCCCAAAACGGGCAAATTCTCCGCAAGGGCCGTAAGCTCCACCCGGTGGCGCTCCGATCATCAAGGTTGCGCTCCGTCGCGCTCGCCCTTATATCGGCGCCTCATCCCGCACGCGGTCGGTCAAGAGCCCTCATGGCTCGATCCGGTGGCCAGATGATCTGGCCTTTGACCGCGGAGGTTCAACCGGAGCTTGAGACATCATGGCGCTACCTGACTTCAGCATGCGTCAGCTTTTGGAAGCTGGCGCCCATTTCGGCCATCAATCGCATCGCTGGAATCCGAAGATGGAAAGCTACATCTTCGGCGTTCGCAACGGCGTGCACATCATCGATCTCGGCCAGACGGTGCCGCTCTTGCATCGCGGCCTGCAAGCGATCAGCGACACGGTCGCTCGCGGCGGACGCGTGCTCTTCGTCGGCACGAAGCGCCAGGCGGCCGATCAGATCGCGGACGCGGCGAAGCGCTCGGCGCAATATTTCGTCAATGCGCGGTGGCTCGGCGGCATGCTCACCAATTGGAAGACGATCTCGAACTCGATCAAGCGCCTGCGCGAGGTCGAGGAGAATTTGGCGACCGGCGCGCAGGGGCTCACCAAGAAGGAGCGCCTGATGCTGTCGCGCGAGCGCGACAAGCTCGACCGCACCTTGGGTGGCATCAAGGACATGGGCGGCACGCCCGACCTCATCTTCGTGATCGACACCAACAAGGAGCAGCTCGCGATCGAGGAGGCGCGGAAGCTCGGCATTCCGGTCGTTGCTATCGTCGACACGAATTGCGACCCCGATTTCATCACCTTCCCGATCCCGGCGAATGACGATGCGGGCCGCGCCATCTCGCTTTATTGCGATCTCGTGGCGCGCGCCGCGATCGACGGCATCTCGCGCCACCAGGGCGAGCTCGGCATCGATGCGGGCGAGGCGGAAGCGCCGGTTGCCGAGACCTTGCCGGAGGCACCGGCGGAGCCGGCGCTGACGATGGAGGGGACGCCGAGCGTCGCTTTCGAGCGCCTCGTGGGCCCGCGTGGCGCCCCCGATGATCTCAAGCATCTGCACGGGCTCGGCCCGGAGATCGAGAAGAAGATGAACGATGCCGGCATCTTCCATTTCTGGCAGGTCGCCGCCATGTCTCCCGAGGACGCAACGACGCTCGATCACGAGCTCAAGCTCTCGGGCCGCATCGAGCGCGAGCATTGGATCGAGCAGGCGAAGAGCTTGAGCGAGGCTTGAGGAAGCCCGTTTCGGAACCCTCGTCTCGTGGCTCGAGCGAAGGCTCTCCACGCCTCGACAGCAAGAGGAAAAGGCGAGGACGACCGGGCCGATGCCGGGAGCGGCGATCCTTCGATGCTTGAGAGAGACGCCGGTCTCGCAAGGGTTTTTTGAGCGTCGCCGGAACGGCGGCGCGATCGTTATTGGAATGAAGAGAAGGGCTAAAGTGCGATGGCAATGATTTCCGCCTCGATGGTCAAGGAGCTTCGCGAGAAGACCGGGGCTGGCATGATGGATTGCAAGGCGGCCTTGAACGAGACGCAGGGTGAGATCGAGCCCGCGGTCGACTGGCTTCGCAAGAAGGGTCTTGCCAAGGCCGCGAAGAAATCCGGACGCGTGGCGGCCGAGGGCCTTGTGGCGCTCGCGCACCGTGGCGATCACGGCGTGGTCGTCGAGGTGAATTCCGAGACCGATTTCGTGGCGCGCAACGAGAGCTTTCAGAATCTCGTACGCCACATCGCCCATATCGCGCTCGAGAAGGGCGATGATGTCGAAGCCCTGAAAACCGCCGCGTATCCGGGCGGCGGCACGGTCGCGGATGCCATCTCGCATGCGGTGGCGACGATCGGCGAAAACATGACCTTGCGCCGCGCCAAGCGGCTTCGAGTCACGAACGGCATCATCGGCACCTATATCCACAACCTCGTCGCCGACGGTCTCGGCAAGATCGCGGTGCTCGTGGCTCTCGAATCTCCGGGCAAGCACGCCGATCTCGCGACCTTTGGCCGCGAGATCGCCATGCATGTCGCCGCCGCGAATCCGCTCGCCTTGGATTCGACCTCGCTCGACAAGGAGACGGTGGCGCGCGAGCGTGCCATCCTCTCCGAGAAGCACCAGGGCAAGCCCGCCCATGTGATCGAGAAGATCGTCGATAGCGGCCTCAAGACCTATTACAAGGAAGTCTGCCTCATCGATCAGGCTTATGTGCGCGATCCCTCGAAGACCGTGGGCCAGGCGGTGCAGGAATTCGGCAATCGAACGAAGCAGCCGCTGCGGATCGCGGGCTTCGTGCGTTACGCGCTCGGCGAGGGCATCGAGAAGAACGAGAGCGATTTCGCGGCCGAGGTCGCGGCGGCGGCCAAAAGCTGATCGCGGACGCTCACCTGGAGCCTCACCCCGCCTTCAATTCCTGCGAAAGCAGGAAACGACTTGCAAAGCGACGCCATTTCACCACAAAGCTGAAAGAGGACGGCCGAGTCTCAAAGTCGAGGGCAGGGGAGTTTTGCGAGGCCACGGCAAACGTGGCGCTGAGCGGGAGGTCGCATCGTGAGCATTCCGGTGGCAGCTGAGAAGAAGCTTCTGACGCCTGAGGATTTCGAGGCGGTGAAGGTGACGCACCATCCCGCCATTTCAGACCTGAGCCTCGAATCCTTGAAATCGGCGAAGCATGATTTGGGCGAACGCCGCGAGAAGCTGCGCGCGATCTTGGTGGAAGGCCGCCGCGCGCGCGTGCGCCGGACGACCCGAGACGCATCCGCGAAGGGTGACGAGGCTCAGGTGGGGCGGCGAAAACAAGTGTTCGCGAAGGCCTTGCGGCGCGTCAATCACGAGCTTCATCGCCGCGAAGAGGTCGAGGCGAGGGCGCGGCCCGCCCCCGCCGATTCTCGGCCCGAGCCCAAACCGAGGAAGGCGGTTGCGAAGGCTTCGGCCTCCGCTCCCAGTCCCAAGGAGGCCGCGCCGGCAAGACCTGCTCGCGGTCGCGCGGCGAAGGCCGAGCCGGGCGAAGCCCGAGGCGGAGCCAAGGGACGAAAAGCGTCGAAGAAGGAAGGCTAAAGCGCGTCTTCGGCGACTTGACGGGCGGCGGGCCGCTTTCTCGGTCATCCACGCTCGGAAATGAGCGCGGCGCCGCGCCGGGCGTTGACTTCGACCCTGCCACTGCGCTTGAAGCACGGGGGCATTTTCCGCCCGCTCAATCGAGGAATGATGGAAAAGACTTTCGATCCCGGCGCAGTCGAGCAGCGCGTCGCCGCCGTCTGGGAAAAGGCCGGGGCCTTCAAGGCCGGCCGTCCCGAGCGGGCGAGCGCGCCTCCTTACGCCATCGTCATCCCGCCGCCGAACGTCACCGGCTCGCTGCACATGGGGCACGCGCTCAACAATACGCTCCAGGACATTCTGTGCCGTTTCGAGCGCATGCGCGGGCGCGACGTGCTGTGGCAGCCGGGCACGGATCACGCCGGCATAGCAACCCAGATGGTGGTCGAGCGCCAGTTGATGGAGACGCAACAGCCTGACCGGCGCACGCTCGGGCGCGAGGAATTCCTGAAAAAAGTCTGGGCCTGGAAGGATGAATCGGGCGGCATCATCCTCAACCAGCTGAAGCGCCTCGGCGCTTCCTGCGACTGGTCGCGCGAGCGTTTCACCATGGATGAAGGCTTGTCCAAGGCCGTCATCAAGGTGTTCGTCGAGCTCCACAAGCAAGGCCTCGTCTATAAGGACAAGCGCCTCGTCAATTGGGATCCGCGCTTTCAGACCGCGATCTCGGACCTCGAGGTCGAGCAGGTCGAGGTGAAGGGCACGCTTTGGCACTTCGACTACCCGATCGTCTCCGAGGACGGCACGGAGACGGGCGAGATCATCACCGTCGCGACCACGCGGCCGGAGACCATGCTCGGCGACACCGGGATCGCCGTGCACCCGGACGATGAGCGCTACAAGAATCTCATCGGCCGCAAGGTGAAGCTGCCGCTCGTCGGGCGGCTCATCCCGATCGTCGCCGACGCTTATTCCGACCCGGAAAAAGGCACGGGCGCGGTGAAGATCACGCCGGCGCATGATTTCAACGATTTCGAGGTCGGCAAGCGGCACTCGCTTCCTGCGATCAACATCTTCGCGCCCGACGCGACGTTGAAGCTCGAGCCTCAGAGCGCTTTCGACGAAGGCGTCGCCCCGTCGACCGATCTCATCGCAGTCTTCGCGCTCAACGGGCTCGACCGCTTCGAGGCTAGAAAGCGCATCGTCGCCATGATGGAGGAGCGCGGGCTTTTGCGCGCCACCGAGCCGCATGCGCATACCGTGCCGCATGGCGACCGCTCGAACGTGCCGGTCGAGCCTTATCTCACCGATCAATGGTTCGTGGAGGTGAAGCCGCTCGCGCAAAAGGCGATGGCGGCGGTGCGCGAAGGGCGCACGCGCATCGTGCCGCAGAATTGGGAGAAGACCTTCTTCCAATGGATGGAGAACATCGAGCCCTGGTGCGTCTCGCGCCAGCTTTGGTGGGGCCATCAGATCCCGGCCTGGTATTCGCCCGATGGTTCCGTCTACGTGGCGCAGACGCAAGAGGAGGCGCTCGCTTCGGCGCTCGCCAATGCCGTGGTGAAGGGCGAGCTTTCGCAGGAGGAGGCACGTGACCTCGCCACCGATGCCGAGCGCCGCGCCGCTTACCTCAAGCGCGACGAGGACGTGCTCGACACCTGGTTCTCCTCCGCGCTCTGGCCTTTCTCGACGCTCGGCTGGCCGGAGAAAACCCGCGAGCTCGCACGCTATTATCCGACCAACGCCCTCGTCACCGGCTTCGACATCATCTTCTTCTGGGTCGCCCGGATGATGATGATGGGCTTGAACTTCATGGAGGAGGTGCCCTTCCGCGACGTCTACATCCACGCGCTCGTCCGCGACGAGAAGGGCGCCAAGATGTCGAAGTCGAAGGGCAACGTCATCGACCCGCTCGTCATCATCGACAAATTCGGCGCGGATGCCTTGCGCTTCACGCTCGCCGCCATGGCGGCGCAAGGGCGCGATGTGAAGATGTCGGTGCAGCGCGTCGAGGGCTACCGCAATTTCGCGACGAAGCTGTGGAATGCGGCGCGCTTTGCGCAGATGAACGGTTGCGCGCCGCGTGAAGCTTTCAATCCCGCCTCGGTCTCGGGAACGCTGAACCAATGGGCGCTGGGCGAGCTTGCGCGCGCGGCGCGCGAGGTCAGCGCCGGCATCGAGGCCTATAAGTTCAACGAGGCGGCAGCCGCGATCTATCGCTTCATCTGGAACAGTTTCTGCGATTGGTATCTCGAGCTGGCGAAGCCCGTTCTTCAAGGCGAGGACGAGGCGGGCAAAAAGCAGACGCAGGCGACCGTGGCTTTCGTGCTTGAAGGGGCGGTGAAGCTTCTCCACCCCTTCATGCCGTTCATCACGGAAGAACTATGGGCGAACTTTCGTGCAGAGGCCGACGAAGCCGCGCCTCGCGACGCGGAGGTCCTGGCGCTCGCCCCCTGGCCCGATCTCCACGGGCTCGACAAGCCGCAAGCGGAAGCGGAAATCGGCTGGCTCATCGATCTCGTCACCGAAATCCGCTCGGTACGCGCGGAGATGAACGTTCCGGCAGGCGCACAGATCCCGCTCGTCCTCATCGCTCCTGGAGACGAGACGAAGGCCAGGCTCGCGCATTGGGATGCGGTTCTCAAGCGTCTCGCGCGGCTTTCCAGCATCGAGCCCGCGAACGAGCCGCCTGCGCAATCGGCGCAAATCCTGGTGCGCGGCGAGACAGCCGCGCTGCCGCTTGCGGGCGTCATCGACATCGGGGCCGAGCGCACGCGCCTTTCCAAGGAGCGCGATAGGCTGAAGGCCGATGTCGCCAAGATCGACGCGAAGCTCGCCAATGCCGATTTCATCAAGCGCGCGCCCGAAGAGGTGGTCGAGGAGCAGCGCGAGCGGCGTGACACCGCGCTCGCGCGCATCGCCAAGCTCGACGAGGCGCTGAAAAGGCTGGGATAGGCCTCGAGCCATGCGCTTCGCGTGGCGCTTGCGCCGGGGTCATGGTCGCGGCGCTCTCTTGGGTGGCCCGAGAATTGAACGCGGTGGGCCTTTCGATCTTGCCCATCGTCGATACGATACCGGCAGGCCTTTTGCTCGATCTCGGTTGGGGCAAGCGCCCGAACGAGGACCGACGAATAAAATCGAAGATCTAGTCTAGCCAGTTTTTTGCGGCGTATCAGCTTCTCGCGCGCGCCACCCACAGCCAGCCAACGAGGCCAGCTAGTGCTGCGCAACTCGTGGTCACAAGCATTATAGTGCGCAGCGCGCCCTTAAATGCAGCGATTGCTTCCGGATTAACGCCGGGCTGTCCGGACATCACGGCATTCAGGGCTTCGTTGGCTTGCGTGGGCGTCGGTCCGGCAGGATGATATGAAAAACTTGCAAATAACACCGCCCCCAGCGCTGCGACCCCAAGCAGGCCTGCAACTCGAGCGATCGCGTTGTTGACGCCGGAAGCGATGCCGGCGTGGGCAGCGCCAGCGACTGCCATCACGGTCGACGTCAGCGGTGGAACCGTGATTGCCATGCCCACACCCAAGAGGAAGATCGGTGGAAACATAGCGACCCAATAAGGTTGCCCGAAATCCACAAAGGCAAGGATCGCCAATCCGCAGGCCGCGATGACGGGCCCCAAGGTGAGCAGCAGCCGCGCTCCCCAACGGTCAGCGAGAGTGCCCGAAATTGATGCGCCGAACCCCATGACCAGGGCAAGGGGCAGCAAGGCCCCTCCGGCTTGTGTCGCGGAGTAGCCGCCGAGCCGGATCAGGCCGAAGGGCAGATAATAGAGGGCGCCGCCGAGCGCGAAGTAAAGCAACAACGTCAGCGCATTCGTCGCGGAAAAGTTGCGTGATCGATAGAGCGACAGCGGCATCATAGCCCGTTCATGAAGTCGGGCTTCGATTGCGAGGAATAACGCAAAGAATGCGGTTCCCACTCCGACGGCGCCCAGCACTTTTTTGTCGTGAAATCCCGACACCGCAACGGCGCTTAGACCCCACGTGATCGCGCCAAGGCCAATCGCCACTGTCACGGCGCCGCTCCAATCAAGTTGCTTCGCGTCCGGATCGCTGCTCTCGAAGGCAAAGCCAAGCGCTAGCCCAGTTGCTGCAATTGCGAGCGGGACGTTCAGCAGGAAGATCGCCCGCCACGAGACCTGATCGACGAGCCAGCCCCCCAGCACTGGGCCTGCTGCCATCGTCAGTGCACCAGCGCTTGCCCATATCCCGATTGCCCGACTTCGCTCGCCCTCGTCGAAAGTCGCGCCCAACATTGCCAGACTGGCCGGTGTTAGCAGGGCAGCGCCAAAACCTTGAACCGCGCGGCTGATGGTAAGCACCGCAATGTTCGGCGAGAGCCCGCAAGCGACGGATGCAACGGTGAAGACCGCAACACCAAGAACAAAAATCCGGCGTCGGCCATAAAGATCGGCGGCCGAGCCACCGACCAGCACGAGCGCACCGAGGAAGAGGAGGTAGGCGTTGACGATCCACTGTGTCGCAGCCGGATCCGCATGGAGCGCCTGTTGGATGGCGGGGAGTGCGATGTTCACTACCGAGCCGTCGATGAACGCCATGCTCGACCCGACTATGGTTGTCGTCAGCGTCAGCCACTTACGTCTTTGCGACAGCGCCGCGCCAAAAGGCGGTATCGCCTTGATGACTCCGGCATCGCAGGGCAGCCGTGTGTATCCAACCATTGGATGCTTCGACAAGGACGGCTTAAGATAGTCCCACCTTCGCGGCCGTCTCGGATAAGCGATCGCCGCTCCAGGTTGGCAACGACCCTGGGAGGGCCGTATCTAACACTCACGCGCAGTCAGGGCCAGTCAGACATTCTCCTTCGCATACCAAGCCTCACCACGGCCCTGGACCGACTTCTTTATCGCGCGGCCGTGCCTTGGCGGCCCTCGGCCGCACTGATTCGGCCGCAAGACGAAGGTCAGCGCCGTCCTGACGACGATCGAGGCGGCCTTCGTCGGCGTTCGAAATATTTGCGGTTCACCCCCGAAGCCACGCTCGAATGCCTCAAAGTCGGCGAGGTCACACTGCAATGGCTCTTTCTACACGAGGAACCAGCCGTATCCCTCGCGCTCGGGATTTACGAGCGCTATGGCGATGGCGCCGCCCACCAGCATGATGATCCCGCACATGAAGAAGCCGGTGTTGAACCCGTCGAGCGGTGTCGTGGCGCTCTCAATAACACTGCCCATGATATAGGGGGCGAGCAGGCCGGCTGAGCCCGCGACTGCGGCGCCGATCGCGAGCAGCGCGCCGCGTTGCGCCGCCGGAGTGATTTCACCGACCACGGCATTGCTGATGATATAGATCGCCGAAGGCAGCGCCACTCCCATCATCATCAAGGCAATCTTGACGTGGGTGCCCGGAACGTACGGCAGCATCGCCAGCGCAGCACCGCCAAGGAGGACGCTTAATCCGCCGAGGACGCCGCGCGCCAGTCTACTCGATACGCCACGCGACAGCAGGCGTTGCGAATACCAACCGGTCGCAAGCATCACGACGGCACTGCCGCCGGCGGTCAGTGCTCCCAGAAACCCGATCGCGCTTTGTGCAAGGCCAAGACCTTTGATCAGGTAAGCGCCTTGCCACGATAGCGACAGCGACAAGGCCCAGTTGGCCCCGAACGCCGCCGCCCAGCACGCCAAAATCGTCGGGCTCAGCAGCAATTGAGCATAGCCAACACGCAGGGAGGATTGCGCCGTAACCCTTGCCATTACGCTCTCGCTGTTCAACGCCCCTTCGCGGCCGAAGGCGAGCCACAATGCGCACCAAACGAGGCCCGACAGGCCGAGTGAGCCGAAGGCCCAATGCCAAGTCCAACGCACCATGATCCAGTTGAGCAGCGGCAGTGCCACGAGGACGCCGATCGCCCCGCCTTGCACAATGACGGCAGTCGGCAGTGTACGCAGTTCGTCGGGGAACCACTTGTAGGCGGAATGCAACGCCACCGGTGTTGCGGGACCTTCGCCGGCGCCAAGCGCGATACGGCAGGCCACAAGGGTTTCGAACCCGACCGGGCCGATCATCGGAAACTGGGTCAGCGCCCAGGTGAAGCCTATCGCCAGCAGCACCCAGCGCGTCTGGACCCGGTTGGCTAGAAAGCCGGTCGCGACCGACGAAACCGCGAACAGCAAGGAGAAACTGGAACCGATCAACCCGAACTGGCGGGGGCCGAGTTTCAGCTCCTGCATAATCGGGACAGCGGCGATCCCGATCACCGCCTTATCGGCGAAATTGATCACCATGAACATGAAGAGCAGCAGCACCACGATCCGAGCGCGGTTGCGATCATTGGCGCGCATTGGACAAGCCTCCATCCGGCCGCTGCTGTCCTTGTGCAGTCGAAGGACAGGAAGGAGATCAGCCGGAGCGTTGTCGCATAAGCTGGCGCAGCGACAGCGCGTGCAGCAGAATCGAGCTCGGCACCACAAACGCAGGGGTCAGCACATTCGGATAAGCGCTGGCGCCGATACCCGGTACATTCGGAACGATCAACTGGAACGGGCCGGGCGAGGTGATAAACCCCAAGGTGACCGCAAGGGCGAGGTCCGCGAGGCCGAAGATGTTCCAGATGATTGCCGCCTTGCGACCTTGAGTCGTGCCGGTGGCCACGGCGATCGCTGCCGGCACGGCGAACAGGCCGGTCAGCACATCGCCAATCCCCGCTGGCAACGCCCACATGCCGGGCAGGAGGCCGCTCAGCCCGGCAGCAAGAAAGACGCTGCCGTTGAACTCGGTAAAGCTGGAGAGCGACGAGCCAGGTCGGCGGCATCGCATTGAGCACCTGCCCCGCCCGCTTCGACAACAGCAGCAGTGGCGCGCCGATGATCACCGGCAGGAAAATCGCCAACGGCAGCAGCGGTAAGGCTGAGGCGCCGGTGCGGAAGACTCCATTGATGGCCGCGCTCCAGGCGATAGCGAGCCAAAGCGTCAACGGTACCATGACGGCCAGCCAGGTCGTGCGGCGTTGGCCCGGCGTCAGGTCGGTGCGCTCGAGGCCTAGCCACAAGCCGACCGCGATCAGCGCGTAGGTCATCAGGCGGGCTGCCGTGGTCGGAACGCCACTTTCCGGAATCGTCGGTTGCCAGAAGATCAACAGGGTCCACAGCACCGTGATCGGGACGAGCCAAAGCAGGCTGCCCCAAGCGCGACGCGCCGGGACGATATCAGCGGAAACAGCGGCGGCAGTCATGAGCGGTTCCCCGCGTGGATCCGGGTGTTCGTGGATGCGGCCTCGAACACGGCGCTGACGATACCCACCCGGCCTTCCATGAGATTGCGTCCCAAGTTGGCGGCCAGCTGCACGAAGTCCGGCCCCATCACTATGCCGAGATTCGGCAGGGGCGGCGGCCCCGATGCGCGCAACTGGGCGAACCAGGCCTTGGCGGCCTCGGAATCGTCTTGCCATGCCAGCGTGCGGAAGCCGGCGGGTTCGATCGCCTCGCGCGTTGCGGCGGCGGTCAGCAGAAAGCTCGTGGCCGGCGTTCGTGCCCAAGGGACGGGATAATGCGGGTCGCCGCTGGTGAGCACGACGTCGAAGGTCGCAAACCTGCCGCCTGATTTCAGCACGCGCCGGATCTCGCCATAGAGCCGCGCCCGGTCGGAGATGTTCATTGCCACATGCTGCAGCAGCACGACGTCGAACTGGCCGTCGTCGAACGGGAGTTCGAGCGCGCTGGCGGTCTCAAACGACGCCCGCTCGACTTGTCCCGTCCGCTCCGTCAGATAGCGCGCGGCATCGACGAATGGCTCGCTGAGATCGACGCCCGTAACCTTGCAGCCATAGGTCGCAGCCAAAAAGCGCGCCGGGCCTCCAAGTCCCGATCCGACATCCAAAACCGACATGTCGGCGGCTATCCCAGCCAACTCGGCAAGCTCAACGGTCGCTGCGAGCCCGCGGGTGTGAAACTGGTCGAGACCAGCCAGCTGCTGCGACGTGAGCCGCTGTTCCTCTGGTCCGAAGGCGGTGAGCGCCGCCTTTAGCCGCTCCGTCAGGCCGGTCGCGCGATAGTGGTCGCGTACGCCATCAAGAAGATCGGTCACAGCGTTCCTCCAAAGCTTCGAGTCCGTGCCGCAGAGATACGACGGCTTCCGATGAGGAACTATCCCGGATAATATCGATAGGGTATGAAGCAGAACTTCACAGTCAGGCAAGGCGCCCTTGACGGCGTGGAAGCGTTTCTCAACGTTGCCGAGCTCCGCAGTTTTCGCAGAGCGGCTGCGAAGCTCGGGGTGACCCCGTCGGCGGTCAGTCAGGCGGTACGCGCACTTGAGGCGCGCGTCGGCGCAGCGCTCTTCATCCGCACAACGCGCAGCGTCGGCCTAACCGAAGCCGGCGAGCGTTTCTTTTTGCGCGCAAAGCCCGCTTTCGAGGAGCTCGTCGCCGCCAGCGAGGTGGCGCGTGACCTTGGACAGCGGCCGACCGGACTGTTGCGCCTCTCGGTGCCGCGCGCGGTCGTGCCGATCCTGCTGGAGCCTCTGATCGCATCCTTTCATCAAGCCTATCCCGAGGTTGAGGTGGAGATCGCTGCAAGCCCAGAGCTGGTCGACCTCGCCGCCGAGGGGTTTGATGCCGGCATCCGGCTGGGCCAGTTCATCGCTGCCGACATGGTTGCGGTGCGGCTGACGCCGCCATTCCCATTCGTGGTCGTTGGTAGCCCCGACTATTTGCGCGTACGCAAGCCGCCGGAGCGCATCGAGGATCTGCGTGGCCAGGACTGCCTTCGCATGCGCCGCTCGGATGGGTCGATCGCCCCCTGGCAATTTGTCGACGGCAACAAGACGGTCGAGGCAATCGTCTCGGGGCCGCTCATCGCAAACGACTACCCCACACTCCTTGGAGCAGCAATTTAAGGTTTGGGTCTTGCACAGCTGCCCGGTCCGCTCGCCAAAGCGCCGATTGCTGACGGCCGATTGCGCGCGCTGCTGACACGCTTTGCGGTCTCGACCCCCGGCGTTTTTCTATACTACGCCGGCAGACGCCAAGCCTTGCCGAAGCTGCGCGCATTTGTTGAGCACGTCAAATACCGGAGCGGTGGTGCGCGCGGCAGAACGACAGCGCCAAGATTGCGCAAGATCAATATTGCAAACTCTTGACCTAGAAGCCGCGTTTAGCTGACGAACAGCGTTATGGGCCCGGCGAAAAGACCGTCACTCTGGCTATCGGTGACCCTTTGAACCAGTCTCGACCTATTCGGATCCAAGTTGCCTCGCGGGAAGGCGACCTCGGGTTCGGAACGCGGGAGGGCGGCTCGGCGTTTCCATTTTTGTGGGTCTCTGTCACTGAGCGGCATTGGGCAGTGGCATGTCCATTGCGACCGCCTCGGAGGCTTCCCATGATCAAGCGAGAGATGAGATCATGCGCGATGTGAGCGCCGTAAAGCTTCTGTTTATTGCCGGGTTTGGTCCGATCGATCGCAATGTCGCCGAGAGTCGCAAACTTTACTGCGAGGGTTTCGGCATCCCCTTCAAAGAGGAATCGGACGGCTACCTTCATACGGAAGCGGTTCAGGGCGCCAAAAGCTTTGCTCTGTGGCCCCTTTCACAGGCGGCCCTGTCCTGCTTCGGTAAGGATTCCTGGCCTGACAATATTCCCGCCCCGCAAGCATGGCTCGAGTTGGAGGTGGAAAGCGTCGAAAGCGCCACCTCAGCGCTTGAATCCCGAGGCTATGAAATGCTCGTCAAGAACAAGAAGGAGCCCTGGGGCCAAATCGTCAGCCGCTTCATCTCGCCGGAAGGTTTGCTGGTTGGCGTGACTTTCACCCCTTCGATGCGAGACGGAAAATAATCGAGCAGGCGGGGCTTCAGGCGACAGTGCCGCGACCGGGTGGCCGCGCCGCTGATGCGGCAGCTGTCACTGGAACAACATCGCCTCTAAAACTCCATGCTATCCGACCTTACTCCACGCTTATCTCCTCGACTATTTGAACTCCTCGACCTCAAAGCCCAGCAGCCTTCATCATGGCGGACAACGGACCGGATGTGCCATTCATTCTTCCAGCGTAGGATCCCGCTTTGACCCTTTAGCGGCGATCTTAGAAAGATGATCCCGAAGATCATGGCCGAGGCAGGTTTTGAGGCTGCCTCCGTCGCCAACACCATGTGGGTCAGGGAGCGCGTCGTGTGCAATGCTACCAACGACGCCGCCAACCCCAGCCGCCTCCGCCCCTCAAGAGTCTGACAATGAGGAGCAGCACGATCGCGCCGACCGCGGCATTGAAAATCAGACTGACGATTCCGGTTCCGAGATGGATATTGAGGCGCGGAATCAGGCGATCTCCAATGAACGCGCCTATCAGTCCGACGATGATGTCGCCGATGAGTCCGAAACCGGCCCCGCGCACGATCTGACCTGCTAGCCATCCAGCAACCAGGCCGACAATAAGGATCACTATTAGACTCTGGCTCGACAGGTACATTGCGGTTCCTTCCGAGCGAATGCCGCCGTATCGCTACGAGCTTCGCAGGATGGCTGGAAACTGTGCTTCAGTAACGCAGAAGAACAACGCTTTATATGGGGCTCGCTAACCCGATGTCCACGAGACATGGGCGACCACTATGCGTGGTGAGAACGCGGACCTCACGCGCGTGCTTTGCGGCGCAGGCGCGTATTCTCGACCGTCTGAATAACCTCGAAACCCTCGAATTCCGGATGCCCGAGATAGAGGGGTTTGTGGGAGCCCGCGCTCCTATGCGCCGCGCGAAATTGCTCGGACTGGGTCCAAGCAGTGAACAGCTCCCGGCTGATCCAAGTCGTGTGGGAGGAATAGAGCGTATGGTCCTCGCGCTCGGGGCCGCGCAACAAATGGAATTCGACGAAGCCCGTAACTTCGCCGAGGCGGGTATCGCGCGACAACCAAACCTCCTCGAATGCTTTTTCCTCGCCCTTGAGAACCTTGAAGCGATTCATTGCGATGAACATGAGTTCCTCCTTGCTCGCTCCGTTATATCCTCGACAGTCTCGGGATTTCACGCAATCGAGCGCATCAGGCTTCCGCCCTCGAGGATGCAGGAATGAATGTGAGCCAAGCCGTTACAGTATCGTGTCGACGTCTAAGCGGGGACCAGCACGGCGAAGAAAATGTCGGACGAGCATGCCCCGCATCAATGGGCTTCGCAGATTCTCGTCAGTTCGTTATTCATGGAAACATTTCCAAAAGCATGCCGCCTGCTCTCGGCCACGGATAGCCGGGCGGATGAGCCAAGGCGCCGCTGACCGATGCGGTGATCTGCCTCATCTTTGTCGAAGCTCAGCGCGAAGTGAGACTGCGATACCCCGTGTTAACGACTTTGGTGCATTGGCAGGCCCCCGCGCAGCGACGAGCTTGCCAATCGAGCCGTGTGACGGCAAATTCGGCTCAGTAGACGTTCAGTGGGTGTATGCCGGAGTATTCTCTGGTCGCGCAACAGGATATGGGGAAACTCCGAAATCATGATCACAGACCGTGGAATTGACGATGCCGGCGAGATGGACGAGGGGACTCCGCCTGAGCTTCGGTCGAGGCTTCTCAACCGCCGGGCGTTTCTGCTGGGCTCTGCCGTCGGTCTCGGCGCGCTAGGTCTAGCCGGCTGCGCGACGTCCGACGGCATGAGCCGCGCCGATGCGGAGAGGCTTTACGGACCGGTGCCGGAAGAGAAATTCCCGATCCCGGCGGTCGATGTCAGCAAGGTCGATCCGAAATTTTGGCGCCGGACAGTGCGCTACGACACCAATGAAGCGCCCGGTTCGATTATTGTCGATCCCGGCAATTACTACGTTTACCGCATCGAAGGCGAGGGAAACGCCACTCGCTATGGCGCCAATGTCGGCCGCGACGGGTTCCGGTGGAGCGGTGACGCTTATGTCGGGCGCAAGGCCGAATGGCCCATCTGGACGCCGCCCAAGGAGATGATCCTGCGCCAGCCAGAGGCGCGCAAATATGCCGGCGGCATGCCGGCAGGTCTCGATAATCCGCTCGGCGCCCGCACGCTCTACCTCTATCAAAACGGCGTGTACACGCTCTACACGATCTACAGCACCAGCGACCCCGAGTCGATCGGGACCGGTGTTACGAGCGGCTGTACCGGCCTCCTTAGTCAGGACATGATCGACCTCTATTCACGGACGCCCGTCAAGACGAAGGTGGTCGTCCTGCCGGCATAGGCAACGGCGTCACCCCAGGTTCCGGCGCCGCCGGTGCGGGCGGCGCAAAGAATAGGGCCCTTCGGTTGAAGTCATAGCGATTGTGGGTGTGCGGCGGTCACTGTCGTGTGACTGCCACCACGCCGCTTCGAACGTCCGCTGCCTAATTGTTCCCCAAAAAGGCGGACCGAGCTGAAATCAGCCAACTAATCTCGAGAACCGCAGCGCTCAGCAATTGAACATTCGGACTGAGCGGCGACCGAACCACTCATCGGTTGGTGTGTCCGGGTCGAATGGAAAATTCCTGATTTTTGCAGCGCCCGATCAACCGCATTCCGTTCGGGCGCAGCCACGAGAGTCGTCTCGCTTTATACCGCGTCTGCCGCTTCCTTTAGGTATCCGTCGACCTGCGCGGATGATCCTCGTAGAGGATTGTCCAGACCTTTGTTTCGAGATGCTGTAACATGTCAGACCCGCTGTTCCCGACCTCCTTGCGTACCTGCTGATTTGCATAGTTGGCCGCATCTTCGCTCTCGAAGACATTGATCGAGCCGATCGATCCATCATCAAAGGCGACCGCATAGTAGGCCTTGAATCCCTTTGACTTTTTCAAGATTGGCATCAGGTTTTTCTTCACCCACGCGATAGCGGTTTCCGGCGTTCCCTTGAGCTGCCGGTACTTTCTCATGGTCATATGCATGATCGGCCTCCCAATTGAGTGATACGAGACTGAGCCTGCACCGGGTCTTCGTCAATGAGGTAAGGAACGACGCTGGCCAGGCGCCCATCAGGATCGTCGGGTGCCATGTCCGCGGTGCGACAGCGCTTCCGGAACGCCCGCGATGAAGTTGAACTTCGCCGCGACACTCGTGCCTGTCGAACGTTCGCTTTCGCTTGACGAGGCATCGCCGCTTCCAATTCCCTCTCCCCGCGTAGACCCGCCAATGCTGACCAGTGGCTCATCGCGTCGTTTTGGCTGCGATCAATGATACCTCGGCAGTCGGAGCGAAAACCGACACGCCAAAGATGCCGCGCACTCGACGCGAATGACCCAAAGCGGCCATCGGTTGAGGCTCACTTGATGAGTGACCGACCGGGGTGAGAAGAGAGGGTCTGCACGATCTACATCCTGACGGCTTTCGGGAACTCTGCCGCCAAGTGATCGATGAAGACGCGGACCGATGGCAGCAGGCCTTGCCTGTATGGAATGAGAGCGGTGATCGTGGAATCGCCAGCTTGCCAGGCGGGCAATACCCGCCGCAGCGCTCCCGACCGAACTTCGTCGCGACAGACATAGCCGGGCAGCGCAACAACGCCGAGGCCGGCGATCGCCGCCTGCTTCAGCCCGATCATGTCGTCACTCAAGAGCCGGGGCGCGAGTGGCATGACCAACTCCTTCGCCTTGCTCGAATGACGAAGCCGCCAAACGGCAGCAACGCCCGTGCGCATCATGAACAAAGAAGGGTGGCTGCGAAGATCTTGGAGCGCTTGCGGTGTTCCGTTTGCATCAAGATATGCAGAGCCCGCGAACAGGAACCACGGCGCTGGCGTCAGCGTCCGTTGCACCAGGGTCGAATCCGGAAGGGGGTCCGTATGGGCTCTGATCGCGACATCGTAGTTCTCGCCGACGATGTCGACATTCTTGTCGGTCGCATGCGCGACAACATTGACCTTGGGATAGCGGACGAGAAAGTCCGCCACCATGTCGCGCATCGCGAACTGCATGGTGGCGACCGCCGCGGTGCATCGGACGGTGCCGGTCGGTTCACTCAGGCGTTGCCGCATGGCGGTCTCAGCCAGCTCGGCCTCGCGCAACATCACCACCGCGTGGCGATGGAATTCCACGCCGGCGTCGGTCATGGCGAACCGCCGTGACGTGCGGTTGAGCAGCCTGACACCGAGCTTGGTCTCAAGCTGCTGGATGCGATGGCTCAGTGTTGATTTCGGAATTCGCAGCGTCCGGCCCGCGGCCGTGAACCCGCCGCGATCAACAACGTGCACGAAATAGAAGAAGTCGTTCAGATCAAGCACCGCCATCGTCCACCATGTTGGACGCTGAGTTGCGAGTTTGGCGACTTTTTGGCCGATAGTCTAGCCGCTAAATCGTGACGCGTTCGCAATCAACGATCGCGGCTCAAATGCACAAGGCGCGTCCGGAACTCCGCGGAGGCCGAAATGAAACGGCGGCAATTTCTTCAATCAATTGCGATCGGCGCTGCCGCGACAATGCGCACCTGCAACTCCCCTTTCGTTTCTGCACGAGGATATCATGCGACCCCCTATGAACCGCTTACATCTGAAAATGCCGCTCTCGTCCTCATCGACCATCAGGTCGGCCTCATGACCGGGGTTCGCGATTATTCCACGGGAGAGCTCAAGCACAACGTCGTAGCCTTGGCCAAAGCGGCCAAGGCCCTGAGCCTGCCGATCATCGTGACCACCACAGCGCGCGACAGCATGTGGGGGCCGACCTTCCCTGAACTCGTGGAGGCGCTGCCTGGCGTTTCGATCATCGATCGCTCGTCGGTCAACGCATTCGACGATCCAAGGGTTGCTCAGGCGATCACGGCGACCGGCCGCAAGAAGCTGATCTTCGCGGGCATCTCCCTCGAAGTCTGCGCCGCTTTCCCAGCCATCACCGCTATTGGCAAGGGCCTCGATGCCTATGTGGCGGTCGACGCCTCCGGAACCTTCAGCGAGACCAAGCGACAAGTCGGCCTTCTGCGCATGCTGCAGGCCGGCGTGATCCTCTCCGACTACGCCACATTGATGGTTGAAATCCTCAAGGACAACGCCCGGCCGGAGGCACCGGCCGTCTACGGCGCCATGGACATGCCGTGGGCAAAACTCGTGGGGCAGATCGCGCAGGCCTACGGCAAGTAAACGGTGCGCAGCTGGCCGCCCTGACGATCCATAAAGTGCCTGCCGTCGCCAGCCATCGCGAATTCGTCACGGCCGGCGGCCTCATGAGCTACGGAGCCAATCTCCGCGGTTCGCTCTGCCAAGCCGGGGCGGATACTCAAGGGCAAGAAACCGGCCGACCTGAACCCGAAACCCGGCTTGTCGACTGCCCGAAGTCATGGGTGCGACGATGACCGTTCGCAGGTGATCGTGGATGTCAGACGGCGAAATGATCAGGCAAGGCCGTGTTTTTTTGATTGCGCGGCCGACGGTCGGGTCGAGCGCCGCGAGCTAGACCTCTCCGCGCTTCTCCATTCGAGGCTTTCGTCACCTAGCAAATTCGGGCCAAACGAGTTCATCGTCGCGGGTCTCCGCGAGGCGCTTGGCGTCTTCGGCCCAGCCGCTTCGTGGGCGGCCGCGAGTGCGCTCGATCACGAGACGACCCGCTTCGACTTTCAGCTCGACGCTTTCTCCGCTTTTGCTCCGATCTCGGAAAGAAGCGGTTTTGGAATGAGGACGCCGGTCGAATTGCCGAATTTTCTGACCGCGCTCAACATCCACTACGCCCCAATCACGCGCCTCTGGAACCCCTTTGCCGCCATCAACGGCTTTTTCGACGAGATGATGCGCGAGTTGATGCCTTGCCAGCCAATCTCGCCGGAGAGGCGGCCGAACTCGATCTTCGGGCAGCGGTTCATCACGACCTTGACGCCGGCGGCTTCGGCGCGCGCGGCCGCTTCATCGTTTCTTACCGAAAGCTGCATCCAGATCACCTTGGGCTTCGGGACGAGGGCGAGCGCCTCGTCGACGATGGGCCCGGCGGCTTGCGAGTTCCGGAAGATCTCGACCATGTCGAGGGGTTCGCGAATGTCTTTCAGGCTCGCCACGACCTCCTGGCCGACGATCTTCTGGCCGGCGAGCCCCGGATTGACCGGGATCACCTTATAGCCGCGCTCGGAGAGATATTTGAGGACGATATAGCTCGGGCGCGCGGGATTGGCGCTTGCGCCGACAAGCGCGAGCGTCTTCGTCGTCGTGAGGATGCTCTTGATGTAAGCGTCGGGGTAGGAATTGTGGTTCAAGACAGCCTCATTCAAAGGTTTTGTGGGTTGCCGGGCAGGATTTCGATCCCGTATTCCGTGCCGTCCGCGTCGGTCATGGTGCCTTTCATGCCGTCCGGATCGAGCTTGATCCTATAGCAGGTCTCATCGTCATCGTCGGGGAATTCCTCGCATAAGGTCTCGCCATCGCGCGACCATTGCCCGCTCGCGACCTCTTTGCCTCGCTGCATCTTCACCGTCCCGCTGCTCTCGTAAAAGGCGAAATACGGAGTGCCGTCCGACGTTCCAGTCATGGTGTTGCCGATCAGCCTGTCGACCGCGGCGCGACCTTCGAGTTTCTGTCCCTCGCGATTTGGGGTCGGCGAAGAGCCTTGCTGCTGCGCCAACGCCTGTGACGCGACCATCAGGAATATCGAGGTCGCGAGGGTCGTTTTCAACGTCGCGCCTTGGCGCCTTGCCCCTTCGCGTCTTTTCGCCTTCGGGCATTTTTCGTTGGAGCTTTTGAGACGGGCGAAGTCCCAAAGACGCGCGTGAAGATCGTGTCGACGTGCTTGAGGTGATAGCCGAGGTCGAATTCGGCGGCGATCTCCTTCTCGGACAAGTATCGGCGCACTTGCGTGTCCTTCGTCAGAAGAGTGCGGAAATCGCCTTCGCCGCGCCACACCGGCATCGCATTGCGCTGGACGAGCCGATAGGCCTCCTCGCGCGACGCTCCCTTCTGGGTGAGCGCCAGCATGACGCGTTGCGAATTCACGAGGCCGCCGAGGCGGTCGAGATTCTTCTTCATGGTCGCCGGATAGACGAGAAGCTTGTCGACGAGGCCCGCGAGCCGCGCCAAGGCGAAATCGAGCGCCATGGTCGCATCGGGCGCGATAACGCGCTCGACCGAGGAGTGCGAAATGTCGCGCTCATGCCACAAGGCCACATTCTCCATCGCCGGAAGCGCATAGCCGCGCACGAGGCGGGCAAGCCCGGTGATATTCTCCGAGAGCACCGGGTTCCTCTTGTGCGGCATGGCGGAGGAGCCTTTCTGGCCTTCCGAGAAGAACTCCTCCGCCTCGTAGACCTCGCTTCGCTGGAGGTGGCGTACCTCGATCGCCAGGCGCTCCATCGAGGAGGCGATGACGCCAAGCGTCGCAAAGAACATGGCGTGGCGGTCGCGCGGGATGATCTGCGTCGAGATCGGCTCGACGGTGAGGCCCATCTTCTCGGCCACGTAAGCTTCGACGCTCGGATCGACGCTCGCGAAGGTGCCGACCGGCCCTGAGATGGCACAGGTCGAGACCTCGGCTTTCGCCGCCACGAGACGCGTCCGGGCGCGGGAAAATTCGGCGTAGGCCGCGGCAAGCTTCAGGCCGAAGGTCACGGGCTCGGCGTGAATGCCGTGCGAGCGCCCGATGGTCGGGGTGAGCTTGTGCTCGAAGGCGCGCCGCTTGAGGGCCTCAAGCAAGGCATCGAGATCCGCGAGAAGGATGTCGCAAGCGCGCTTGAGCTGCACGGCAAAGCAGGTGTCGAGCACGTCGGAGGAAGTCATTCCTTGGTGCAGGAAGCGCGCCTCGGGACCGACGATCTCGTTGAGGTGGGTGAGGAACGCGATGGTGTCGTGCTTCACCTCGCGCTCGATCTCATCGATGCGCTCGACATCGAAGACGGCGTCCTCGCCCTTTCGCCAGATGGTCTTGGCCGCCTCACGCGGAATGACGTCGAGCTTCGCCATCGCGATTGCCGCATGCGCCTCGATCTCGAAGAGGATGCGAAAACGCGTCTGCGGCTCCCAGATCGCGGCCATGGCGGGGCGGGTGTAACGGGGGATCATCGCGGACCTCGCATCAGGCGATCTCGCCGCGCGCGGCGGCCGCCGCTTGGCGGATGGCGGCGATATTCTCACCGTAGGCGCGCGGGCCGCCCTTGAACACGGCGGCGCCCGCGACGAGCACATTGGCGCCCGCCGCCGCAACCGCGCCCGCGGTGTGCGGCGTGATGCCGCCGTCGACCTCGATGTCGATGTCGCGCTCCCCCGTCATGGCGCGGATGCGGGCGACCTTCCCGACGACTTCGGGAATGAAGGCCTGGCCGCCAAAACCGGGATTGACCGTCATGACGAGGATCTGATCGATGATATCGAGGACGTAGGCGATCGCGCTCTCGGGCGTCGCCGGATTGAGCACGATGCCCGCTCGCTTCCCCGTCGCGCGGATCGCCTGCAAGGTCCGGTGCGGATGCGGGCCCGCCTCGACATGGATCATGATCATATCGGCGCCCGCCTTGGCGAAGGCGTCGATATAAGGGTCCGCCGGCGCGATCATCAAATGCGTGTCGAGCGGCCTTTTCGCATGCGGCCTTATGGCGGATACGATCGCGGGGCCGATCGTGAGGTTCGGCACGAAATGGCCGTCCATCACGTCGACATGGACGTAATCGGCGCCCGCCGCCTCGATCGAGCGCACCTCCTCGCCGAGCTTGGCGAAATCGGCCGAGAGGATCGAGGGAGCGATCTTGAGGGGGCGCATGCGAGCGGCGCTACCATCTCGGCGTCCGCGCGGCAACCGCGCGAGACGAAGGCGTGGGCGCCGATTGCGTCCTCAGGCCGGGGCACCGAGCATCGGAGGGGGCGCCCGCAAGCGACCGCTCCGCAAAAGGAGCCAGAGCGCGATCGCCACATTGAGCACGTTCCAGGCAACGCCATTGGCGAACGCCGCCTGGTACGAGCCGGTGAGGTCGAAGATCAGGCCGTTCATGAAGCCGCCGAGCGCCATGCCGATGACGGTCGCCATGATGGCGATCGAGACACGCGTGCCCGCCTCCTTCGGTGGAAAATAATCGCGCACGATCATGGCGTAGCAGGGCACGATGCCGCCTTGCACGAGGCCAAAGAGCGCCGAGATGGCGTAAAGCGAGGCGAGCCCGTTGAAACCGATGTAGAGGATCAGCGAAGCCCCTTGCGCCGCCGAGCCGATGAGGAGCGTCGGCAAGGCCCCGATGCGGTCAGCGATCAGCCCCGAGCCGACGCGGCTGAAGATGCCGAGCCCGAGCATCATCGCGAGCATCTCGGCGCCGACCGCGGGGCCGTAGCCGAGGTCGGCGCAATAGGCGACGAGGTGAACCTGCGGCATCGACATTGCGACGCAGCAGGCAAGACCGGCGACGCCGAGAAGGGCCTGAAGCGCGTTGGGCGACATGCCGAGCGGACGCTGCATGCTCCTCGCCTCGGCGGCCGTGGGCGTCGTTTCATGCAAGGGCGCGCGGCGCCGGAAAATGAAAGCCAAGGGCAGCATGGTCGCGATGCAGATGAGGCCAAGGCACAGGTAAGTGTCGCGCCAGCCGATGCTCGCGATGAGATGCTGCTCGATCGGGGGCCAGATGGCGCCAGAGAGATAGTTGCCGGAAGCGGCGATGGCGACGGCGAAGCCGCGCCGCCGCGCGAACCAATGCGATACATCCGTCATCAAGGGCGCAAAGAGCGCCGAGCAGCCGAAGAGGCCGAGGACGCCGTGCCCGAGCGCGAGCAGCCAAAGGGTCGGCGCATAGGCGCAGGCAACATAGCCGAGGCCGAGCGACACCGCCCCGATGATGAGCGGCAACATCGCACCGAAGCGATCGAGCAGGAAACCCATGAGCACGCTGCCGAAGGCAAAGCCGAGCATCGTGAACGTGTAGGGAAGCGCAGCAGCCCCTCGCGTCACGCCGAAATCGGCTTGCACGACCGGCAACGCCACCACATACGACCAGAGCCCGACATTGCCGACGGTCGACAGAACAACCGCCGCGGCAAGCCGCAGCCAGGCATAACCGCTATCGACCCCGCCCGCGCGCATGACGGCGGCCCGGTTGACCTCGCTATCCAAGGGAGTTCCTTTCTTGATTCGCAAGAAGATAGCATCGGGCAAAGCCGCACCGCCATTGCGCCATGCGGGTCTCAGCCGTGCGTGTCCCGCAGGTCGGACGGCCGGCGCGTCAGTGGCGCCCGCGAGCCGTCGAGGCAGCGCCGCCGACCTCGATGAGGATCTCTCCGAGCGCCTTGAAGCCGGCCGCTTGCGGAGAAGTGCGCCGCCACGCCAGCCCGATCGAGCGGCACGGCTGCGGCTCGGCGAAACGCCAGATCGCGATGCGCCGGTCCTCGCCCACCTCGATCCGCACGGCCATCTCCGGAAGGAGCGTGATGCCGTAGCCATTGGCGACGAGCTGGACCAGAGTCGCAAGGCTGCTCGCGCCGAAGCGATCGCGCATGGCGCGTGCCGATTGGCAAAGGTTTAGGGCCTGATCGCGCAGGCAATGGCCATCCTCGAGAAGAAGGAGGTTTTCGCGTATGAGAATCTCGGGCGTGAGCGGCTTTGCCTTGTCGAAGCGCTGATCGCGGCGCGCCGCGAGAACGAAGCGATCCGTAAAAAGGGGGAAGGTCGCGATCTCGGGATGCTCGATCGGCAAGGAAAGCAGAACCGTGTCGAGCGCGCCTGCGAGGAGCTCACCGACGAGGATCGAGGTTTGCGTCTCGCGCAAGGTGAGCTCGAGCGCGGGGTGCCGGGCGCGCACAAGAGGCAAGGCCGCGGGCAAGAGGTAAGGCGCAATCGACGGAATGGCGCCGAGCACCAGCTTCCCGCTCAGGCTTCCGGCCGCGTTCCTGGCATAATCGGAGAGGTCGCGAACCGAGGTGAGGATCGAGCGCGCGCGCCGCGCGATCTCCTCGCCGGCACTTGTGAGCATCACCCCGTTTCGCCGTCGTTCGACAAGTGCCAATCCGAGTCGCGCCTCGAGCTCCTGGATCTTCATGGAAAGGGCGGGCTGCGAGATCGCGCATTCCTGCGCGGCGCGCCCGAAATGGCGCAGGCGCGAGAGGGCCTCGAAATATCTGAGCTGCTTGAGCGTCAACATCGCGATAAGAATATCTGATCGTTCGGGTAAAACAATCCGATTGGACTTGATGGTGCGGAGGCGCGACGGTAACCTCGCATCTTTCCCGCGTGCTCGAGCTCAGCCACCTCATGCAACATCGCTATTCGCGCCTCGCGCTTTATAATTCCTGGGCAAACCGCCGCCTCTATGACGCGGCGTCGTCCGTGGGCGATGCCGATTACCGGGCGGATCGCGGCGCCTTCTTCAAATCCTTGCACGGCACGCTCAACCATCTTCTCGTGGGCGATCGCCTCTGGATGCGCCGCTTCACGGGCGAGGGCGAGGCGCCGACGCGGCTCGACGCCATCCTGCATGAGGATTTCCACGATCTGCGCCGTGCGCGAGAGATCGAGGACCGGCGCATCGAGGCCTATGTCGACGGGCTCGACGACGAGGCGCTCAACGCAAGCTTCAGCTATTCGACCATCACCAACCCGGCCAAGGTCGAGCAGGTCTTGAGCGAGGCGCTCGATCATTTCTTCAACCACCAGACGCATCACCGAGGCCAGGCCCATTGCCTATTGACTGCAATCACGGGGGCGGCGCCGTCCCTCGATCTCATCCTTCTTCAGCGCGAGAAAGGCTGGGCGAAGAAGCAGTGAGAAGCCGACCCGGCCTTCGTTGTTTCCTGGCGCATTTATAAATATCAAAACCGACGGCGAAACTGAATAAAACTTAGAATTACTTTCTATTTATGTGAAATATTTTGAGCGTTCGCAAACTATAAAACAATTCCGCATAGGCCTCCCGGCCCGCCGGTGAAACTGTTGCGGCAAGCGATCGTTGCATTGCGGGCACTCGCTGACAGTCCAAGCGAGCGCCCCGCGGGAGCGACATCGCTGTCTCCGCCGGGAGGACATCATGAAAAATTCTGTCAGGCTGAGGAAGAGTAAGACGGCATTGTACTCGTTGAGCGTTGTGATGCTGCTGGCGTCGGGCGCCGTGGCCTACGGCGCTGGCGCTGGCGCGGGTGCGAGCGCGGGCGGCGGGGGTGGCGGCGTGGGCGCTGGAGCCTCTGGTGGTGCGGGCGTCGGCGGCGGAGGCGGAGGCGTCGGTGCGAGCGCTGGCGGTGGTGGCGGCGGTGTGGGCGCTGGAGCCTCGGGCGGTGCCGGCGTTGGCGGTGGAGGCGGCGGCGTCGGTGCGAGCGCGGGTGGCGGTGGTGGCGGCGTGGGCGCTGGGGCCTCGGGCGGCGCAGGCGTCGGGGGTGGAGGCGGTGGTGTAGGCGCGAGCGCGGGCGGCGGCGCCGGAGGCGTTGGCGCTGGAGCCTCGGGCGGTGCCGGCGTCGGCGGGGGAGGCGGGGCGTGGGCGTCAGCGGCGGTGGCGGTGCGGGTGGGCTCGGCATCGGCGCTTCCGGTGGGGCCGGGATCGGGTTAGGCGGAGTTGGTGGAATTGGCACCGGAATCAATGGCACGGGAGGCGGCGTGGGCACCGGGATCGGTGCGGTTTCCGGGACCTCGGGCATTGCGGGCGTGGGCGCCGGAGTTCCAGCAAGCACGGCCGGAATCGATTCTTCCACCGGGATAGGGGCGGGCGTCCAGGGAGCGCAGTTGCGTCTCACCTTGAAGCGCCGCTGCCCGACGATCCTGGCGAATGTCGATGCCTTCGATGATGATCTAGTTCGGCTGTGTCAGGTTGCGCGTTTGCGCTGACCGGGACCGCACCCGACGATAGGAGGCCGCCTCACCGCGGCTTCCTTTCCAACCGGCGCCGACAACGCATTATTTCGAGGGAGCAGGAATTGCTCGAAGCGCGCCATTTCGGCGTCGAAAGCGCGGCGAAAATCCTTGTCTTGCGGTAGAGAGCCGATGAACCCCGCTTCGACCTGAAGTCGCTCGTCGGGATTAGCGAGGTTGACCCAGCCGATCATGTCGTCCCCATAAAGAAGCGGCATGGCATAATAGCCGCGCCGCCGCTTCGCGATCGGCGTATAGGCTTCGAAGCGGTATTCCCATCCCCAAAGATGCTCGAAGCGACGCCGGTCCCAGACGATGGGATCGAAGGGGGCAAGGAAGCGAAGCTCGCGCGGCGGTTCCCCCTTTTCCGGGACTGGCATGTCGCTTGGCCAGAGCCAGGTCTCGCTCTCGACCACCGCGCTCTCGACCGCGCCCGAGCGCAAGAGCGCGTCCAAGGCTTTCGGCATGCCGTGACGCAGCCGCGGCGCGCCTCGCGCGAGAAGCGCGAGCGTCGGGTTGAGGCTTTTCTTCGGCAAAGGCGCGAGAAGGCGAAGCACCAGGAGGAGAAGGCGGCGCCTTCGCTCTTGCGCGCTCATGTCCTCCTCGCGCGCCGGCGCAGGCTCATAAAGGCGAATGCCGTCGCGCCTATGCGCGACGCGCAAGAGTTCGTGGAAATGCAAGTTGTGCAAGGCGCGGGTGGTGGCCTTCGAGAAGCCCCCCCAATTGTTCACGGCGCGCTCCTTGCCGAAGCTTGCCGCGAGCTCTTGCGGATGGGTGGTGCCGCGCTCGCGCACGAAGGCGAGCACCTCGGCCGCAAGACCCGATGGGCGATGCCGGCGGCCGCGCGCATCAAGACGCGGATGCAAAAGCCTTGCGATCTCGCGCGGCATGAAGCCGTAGGCGTAGAGAAAATCCTCATCGAGCTTGAGCGCACGAAAGCTCCGCTCGAGGTCGCCCACGCGGTAGCCGGCCACCCGATGGCGCAAGATGAGGTCTTGGGCGCGCGCCGGCGAGCGTATCGGATCGGCTTGCACGAAACCGAGCCCTCTCAGGGCCCCCGCAAGCGTCGTCGGCGGGAGAAGCGAGGCCGCGAGCGCGCGCGCCTTGAGGTGGTCGAGCGTGAGCTCTCCCTTTTTCCGGTTGCGCGGTGGGTAGGGCTTTCGCTTCGTTTTCGCCGCGCCTGGCCTTTGGGCTCGTTTCGCCATGCGCGATCCGCTCAAAAGCTCATCGCCGCCGCGTTGACGATGCCGGCCGCGAGCGAGGCGCAGCCGAGGAAAAGCGCGGCCGTGACCTCGCCCGCCGCGATGCGGCGCGTGAGATCGGGCAGGATGAGGCGCACGAGCCAGTAGACGAGAATCTGCACCACCAGGGCGACGACGCCCCACATGAAAAAATTCGCGAGATTATGCGTGTAAACGATGGCGCTCGACAAAGGCAGCGCAAAGCCGATGAGGCTCATGCCGAGCGCGACGGCGGCCGACAGGATGTTGGCGCGAATCAGCGCGAGCTCGTTGTGGCTGGTGGCAAAGACGTAAACGATGAGGTAAAGCACGATAAGTGCAAGGGCGAGCCCGAAAAACTCACCGAAATCCGCCAATCTTGCAATCGTGGCCATGCCCTGCTCCCTTTTGCCTTCCCATGGGCATGATTATCGTTCAAAGATCAACGACAAATCCGAAAAAATGACCGGGTCGGGGCCGGTTGAGAAAAGAGTGAGGTTGTCTTGCAAATTCTCGTCGCCGCATTCGGCATAATTTGATGTCGCCCTTTAGTCACGCGGCCGCGTTGGGGGTGCTTGCCACCCTCTCGGCGGCGCTCCTTTGGCCCGATGATGCGGCCGCGAGACCCAGAAGGCATTGGTCGCATCACACGGCCCGCGCGGTCTCCCCTGTCTCGACGATCTATCCGGATGAGAAGAGTTGCGTCGCCAAGAAAGCGCTCGATGCCGCGCAATGTCACAACGCCGCCTTGAATTCCCACGCCGAATATGAAGAGAAAGCGCCGCGCTTCGAGGCTGATTCGGCTGCTCGGAGGTGTTCGGCGCGCATAATTGCAGCATGCGCATTGGCGGCGGGCCGAAGGGCATTGGCTTCATCCCCTCTTACAAGGGTTTCGCGCTCGCATCCCAGAAGGGGAGCGAGGAGATGCTGTCACCCCCGTCATCGCCGGCAAGGGCGAGACGGTCGAATTTGCGCCGCGTCCGGTCTCGCGCCTCGACACGGCTCAGGACGATTCGCGTGGCGCTCGCGCGCAAGCTCAATGGCAGAGCGCGCATGCTTCTGGCCACGGTTCAAGCGTGCTTCGTTATCGCGATGTGCCGACGGACGAGATACCGCTCGGCGCGGATGATTTGCAGGAGGCTCAGCCTGGCCCCGTCGCCACCTATCCGGTGAGCCCCGCGATGCTGAAATCGATGCAGGAAGAAATCCGCAAATACGGCAATCCTCAATCCTTCAATCCGACGCCGACCAAATAAGGCCAACCAAGAAAGCCTGAGCACGGTGCCGCGAGGCGCCTCGGGCAAGCCAGCCCGGTCCTACGGAGTTTTTGCCGCGCTTTCGTCCGTGGCGACGAAATGCATCTCGACGCCGCCTTCCTCGAGGATGACGCGCGAGCGCAGGAAGGCTTGGCCCCAAACGGCATCGGCATAGTCCGGGGCCGGCGTGCACAGCCGGGCGATCCGGCCTGCACGATCGCACGGGCGCAGTCGATACACGGGAAGAAGGTGGTCGCGAGCGTTGCCGCTTTCGTCGCGGCGCCGCGCTTCGCGCTTCGAAAATGGCGTTGCGCTCGGCATGCTCCATCCACACGAAGCGCCCGTCCCCTTCGTGGCGCTCGTCGAGATCGCGAACTCCTGAGGGGAAGTCGTTGCAGCTCGTGATGCGGGTGCCGTCGGCCGCCGCCAGGACGGCGCCCACCTTTCGGACCCGGTTCGGGCTCTCGCGCGCGGCCTTTTTCGCAAGGCTCATGAGCTCGGCGATCGAGGAGGGGCTGGCGCGGCGCCACCGACGCTCGGCTTCAAGCCGCGGCCTCGGCAGCTTCTTCACCTTCGGCCAATCGACTTCGTCTTGCGCGATGACGAGCGTTTCCTTGAAAGCGGCGGCGCGCCAGATTTTGAAGGCCGGGTGCGCGTGGATCGCGTCGATATAGGCGCGGCTGACGCTGTCGCAGGCTATATCGTAGGTATGAAAGCGCGTCGCCACCGGTGCGAACATCGCGTCGGCCGCGCCGAATTTTCCGAAGAGGAAGAGGCCGCCCTTGCCGAACCGCTCGCGCGCCGTGCGCCAGATCTCGGTGATACGCGCCGCATTGGCCTCGACCTCGGGCGTGAGCGCGAGCCGTTCCACGGGGCGCCAGAGATTTATCGGGCATCGACTGCGCAACGGCTGAAAGCCCGCGTGCATCTCCGCCGCGATCGAGCGCGCATGGGCGCGCGCCACGGGCCGGACGGCCACAGCGCTGCGTCCGGAAAGCGTTCGGCGAGATGCTCGAGGATGGCAAGCGATTTAAAGATCACCGCATCCCCGTCGATGAGAACGGGGACCTTGCCGGCCGGCGAATGCCGCTTGATGCGCTCCTTTGTGTCGGGGAGAGACAGGGGAATGAACACTTCATCGAAGGTGATGCCGGATGCGGCCATGGCGATCCAGGCGCGCAGCGACCATGAGGAATAGTTCTTGTTGCCGATGACAAGGGTGAGCGACATGAAGGAACCTTGGGTGAGAGAGGCGAAGGAGGGAAGGCGTTTTTAGCTCCGGACGCGAGACCTTAAAGCGCTCACCCCGGCGCCGCGGCGCCGGGAAGCGCTCCGGCGCGTAGGTCACATTGCATCCTCAGGCAAGGGGGCGGCCCATGGCCAGCCCATCGGCGCTCGTCCGGCTGGCGCCAATCGCAAGGGGCGCCGAAGGTCACGAAGCTTCATCGTTGCATCGCGACCGGGAGCGTGGCGGTTTCAGTCGACGAGCCGTCACGCTCCCGTTGCCGGCCCGAGCCTGATGCTTGAGGCAAACCGAAGGTCAGTTTCGCGGATCACCCTCCAATCGGTCATTTTTGCTTGGCGATAATCTTGTCCTTGATCCCTTGGTACACGCTGTCGGGAATGATGTTCTTCTGCACCAGCCACCCTTGCCCTTGTAGGGCCGGCCTTTGATGATCGCGTCCGAACGCGCGTCTCCGATTCCGGGAAGCGCGGAAAGCTGTTTCTTCGTCGCCGTATTGATGTCGAGGGGCCCTTCGGCCGCAAGCACGACGACCGAGGCGCCGCGATCGGGGAGCAGCTGTCCCGGCATGGCGCGCGCGCCGTTGGAGGCCGCGACAAGGCCAAGAGAGGCAAGGCTGAGCGCCGCAACGGCAAGCTTTGACCAGACACGCATCGTTACGCCTCCATGATTGACTTGGTTTCGAGGAGGCAAATGATACGCAGGTTTTCATGGAGGAGCGAGTAGCGAGTAGCAATCTCGCCAATCACTACTCGCTATTCGCTACTCGCTCGTCATTCGAGCCCGACGGTTCGTCCGAGGAAACCTGCGGCGTCGAAATATTTGGTGTCGCCCACGGTCTGGGAGCGGAGAATTGTGCGCAAGCCCTTGTCATCGGGCTTCGAGCTTCGCGTGCGGCTTGTGAAATCGGGCGTCATGCCGCCCGGCATCGCCTCGGTGAGCACGCGCCCCACGAGCCTGCCATGGCCGGGCGGGTCGAGCTTGAGAAGCGAGAAAATAGTCTTGCCGAGATCGGCGTTGCTCGCAGGCGCCTCATCGACATAGCTCGTCTTGAAGTCGGGTCCGATCGCCGCCATGAAGTTGAAGGTGTCGGCGCGGCTGAACGAGCCGTGCATGCCTTGCCCTTGCTGCAGGATCGTGTCGGCGAACTCGGCGGTGCAATTCGTCGGCTCGTCGCAACCGGTCCATTTGGAGGCGAAGTTGACGGCGATGGCCGGCAAGGGCGTGATGGCCGTGCCTTTGAGATTGATGTCCTTCGTGGTCATCGTGCCCGGGTAGGAGCCGAGCGCGTCATCGACGAAGAGCCCGCTCACATAGTCTTGCGCCATCAGGCCTTCAACCACCTTGCGCACAAGCTCGCGATCGACGGGTTCGGTGAAGTAGACGAGGTCCGAGCCCCCGTTGGCGGCGACCACGATCTGAGGCCGGTTCGGATCTTCTCCGATGAGGCCATTCCCAAATTTCGGGTGCGTGCCGTCGGCGATGCGAGCCGAGGCATTGTCGGGATCCCAGAGGGGGAGGCCGACGCCCGCGGCGATGTCGATTGCGAGGACGCCGGGCGGAACGAAGCCTTCGGGCACATCGGCATAAGTCGCCTTGGCCGAGGTGCTGGTGGCGCTTTGCTTCGAGATCACCGAGAAGCCATGGTCGGCCGTGACGATCACGTCGGTCGACTTATCAAGGCCGAGATCGACAAGCGCCTGGCGAAGTTTGCCGAGGTCGTCATCGGTATTCTTGATGCCGGCGAGCGAGGTCGGCCCGTTGATGCCGGGCAGGAGCATGTTGAGGCTGTCGCCCTGATTGTGCTGGGTGCCGTCAGGATCGCGCGCCCAGAAGACGAGCACGAAGGGTTTGTCCTCCTTCTTGAACGCGGGGAGCACCACCTTCGTCGTCGCGTCGATCATCCAGCCCTGCTGTTCGGCATTGGGAGCGAGCGTGCCCGCCGTTTTCGCATTCCCCGCTTTTCCATTGTCGCCACGGGTCGGGGCGGCGAGCGGGAGCTTTGCCGCAGTGAGCCCATCCGTCACCCAGCCGGCGAGCGGAATGCCGTTCTTCGTGCCCGTCGAATTATCGATGATCACCGTCTTCTGGCCGGTTCGGTCGGTGTGGTCGAAAATGAGCGTCGGACCGAGCTTGCCGATCGCGGCGGTTTGGAAACCGGCCTCGCGCGCCGCCCGCAATATCGTGATCTCGTCGAGATAATCACCGGAGAAATGCTCATCGACATCGCCGAGCACGGGATCGCTCTCGAGGAAGGGGGTCAGCGAGTTTCCAGCGCCCGGAACCGGAAAGCCCGTGTAGATCGTGTTCGAGAAATCACCGGTGTCGCCAAGAAAATGTCCCGTCGCCATCGACGAAGCGTTCGCCGTCGTGAAGGTCGGGAAGATCGAATGGCTGTTGGCGAAGCGCACGCCCTTGTCGCGCACCGAAGCCATCACCGGCGCCGTCTGGTTGTTGACGATCCGGGCACGCAACCCATCCGCGACGAAGAGAACGATGTTATGGGGCTGATCGGCCGCAAGGGCCGGAGCGCTCGCCGAAAGCGCCGCCCCAGCGGCCAGCGCGGCGGTAAGGATGAAATGGGCGGTCTTCATCGATTGGGCTCCCTCTTTTGGCAATCCGTTCCTCCTCGCGGCGCATGACAGTTTCGTGACGAAGGCGCAATTGAAAATCGGCAGCTCCCTCCTCACGTTTCGGTGGCGTGCAGCGCTTCACCGCCGGCTCGCATCCCGTCGGGTCCAGCTTTTTTAAGCTTGCCGGGAGGCCTCGTCTGCGCTGAAAGTCCTGCACCACCGGCCGGTCTTGCGGCACGCGGCCGGCGAGCTTGATTTTGGAAGGAGCGCGAGACGATCATGGCAAACGCATACGATATCATCGTGATCGGTTCGGGTCCCGGCGGCTATGTCACCGCTATCCGGGCGGCGCAACTCGGCTTCAAGACCGCGATCGTCGAGCGGGAGCATCTCGGCGGCATCTGCCTCAACTGGGGTTGCATCCCGACGAAGGCCCTGCTGCGCTCGGCCGAGATCTTGCATTACGTGCAACACGCCAAGGATTATGGCCTTCTCCTCGAGGGCAAGATCGGCCCGGATGCCGCGGCGGTCGTGCAACGCTCGCGCGGGTCTCGAAACGCCTCAATGATGGCGTGGGCTTCCTGATGAAGAAGAACAAGATCGATGTGATCTGGGGCGAGGCCACGATCGACGCGCCCGGCAAGATCACGGTCGGCGTCTCGAAGAAACCCCCGATGCAACCGCTCACCCCGCGCCGAAGGGAACATTGGGCACCGGCAACTACGAGGCCAAGCACATCATCGTCGCGACCGGCGCGAGGCCGCGCATTCTCCCCGGCATCGAGCCTGACGGCAAGCTGATCTGGACCTATTTCGAGGCGATGGTGCCGCCATCGATCCCGAAGTCGCTCCTCGTCATGGGATCGGGCGCGATCGGCATCGAGTTCGCATCCTTCTTCCGCGACATGGGCGCGGAAGTGACGGTCGTCGAGCTCTTGCCGCAAATCCTCCCTGTCGAGGACGCTGAGATCGCGGCCCATGCCCGCAAGCGCTTCGAGAAAGCCGGCATCAAGATATTCACGGGCGCCAAGGTACGAAGGTCGAGAAGGCGAAGGATGGCGTCACTGCCCATCTCGAGGATGCCAAAGGCGCAAGCGTCACCATCGCGGCCGAGCGCCTGATTTCGGCGATTGGCGTCATCGGCAATATCGAGAATCTCGGGCTCGAGAAGCTTGGCGTGAAGACGGAGCGCGGCTCGATCGTCATCGATGATTTCGGCCGCACGAATGTGAAGGGCATCTATGCCATCGGCGATGTCGCGGGGCCCCCGATGCTCGCGCATAAGGCGGAACATGAGGGCGTCATTTGCGTCGAGGCCATCAAGGGGCTCAACGCCCATCCCATGGACAAGCTGAAAATCCCGGGCTGCACCTATTGCAGCCCGCAAATCGCTTCAGTCGGCCTCACCGAAGCAAAGGCAAGGAAGCCGGGTACTCTCTCAAGGTCGGGCGCTTCCCTTTCGTCGGCAACGGCAAGGCGATTGCGCTCGGCGAACCCGAAGGTCTGGTCAAGACGATCTTCGATGCCAAGACCGGCAAGCTTCTCGGCGCCCATATGGTGGGAGCCGAGGTGACCGAGCTGATCCAGGGCTTTGTGATCGCCATGAATTTCGAGACGACGGAAGAAGAACTCATCAACGCCGTCTTCCCGCATCCGACCTTGTCCGAGACGATGCATGAGAGCGTGCTCGATGCTTATGGGCGCGTGATCCACACCTGAGTGGCGCGGAGCGAAAGCGTGAACGAGAACCACAAGATGCATCGCGTGATGCTACCCGATGGGGAGACCGTGCCCGCGCTCGGCCAAGGCACGTGGAAGATGGGCGAAGAGCGTGGCCGAAGGCGCGAGGAGATCGCGGCTTTGCGCGAAGGCATCGCGCTCGGCATGACGCTCATCGACACGGCCGAGATGTATGGGGAGGGGCTCACCGAGGAGCTCGTCGGCGAGGCGGTCGAGGGCGTTCGCGACGAGGTGTTCATCGTAAGCAAGGCGTATCCGCAAAACACGAGCCGCGAACGGCTGCCGCTGGCCTGCGAACGCAGCCTGCGGCGTTTGCGCACCGACCGCATCGACCTTTACCTCTTGCATTGGCGTGGCGGCGTGCCTCTCGATGAGACCGTCGAGGCCTTCGAGGGGCTGCGCGATGACGGAAAGATCAGGCATTGGGGCGTGAGCAACTTGGACACGCATGATATGGAAGAGCTCCTCGCTGCCGGCGGGGAGCGCTGCGCCACGAACCAGATCCTCTATAATTTCGCGCGGCGCGGGGCGGAGTTCGATCTCCTGCCTTTCCTCGCGGAGCGCAAAATCCCGGCAATGGCTTACAGCCCGGTTGAGCAAGGGCGCCTGCCGTCGACCGGCGTGCTTGCGGAAATCGCGAAGCGGCATGGCGCGAGCGTGCCGCAAATCGCGCTCGCCTTCCTGTCGCGCCGCAAGGACCTCATCGTCATCCCGAAGGCATCCTCGACCGCACATGTGCGCCAGAATCATGAGGCGCAGGCCATCACGCTCTCGCCCGAAGAGCTTGCGGCGATCGACGGCGCCTTCCCGCCGCCTGGGCGGAAGACGCCGCTCGACATGCTGTAAGGCGCCGCACGCTTCGCGCCTTCCCGGGGCGTG
>CAWCDW010000006.1:0-161393 GCA_963794475.1 uncultured Alphaproteobacteria bacterium | reverse complement strand
GAGATCCTCGGCATCGTCGGCGAATTGGGCAGCGGCAAGAGCGTGACGGCGCTCACCATCATGGGCCTCCTGCCGAATCCGCCGGCGCGCGTCGCGGCGGGCGAGGTGCGTTTCGCTGGCGAAGTGCTGACGCGCCTCTCCGACAAGCGCATGCAGAAAATTCGCGGCTCGGGCATCGCCATGGTGTTCCAGGAGCCGATGACCTCGCTCAACCCCGTGTTCACGATCGGCGAGCAGCTGATGGAGACCTTGCGCGCCCATGAGCGGCTCTCGCCGAGCGCGCAGCGGGAGCGCGCGGTCGAGATGTTGACGCGCGTCGGCATCCCCTCGGCGGCGCAAAGGCTCGGCGATTATCCCCATCAGCTCTCCGGCGGTCAGCGCCAGCGCGTCATGATCGCCATCGCGCTCGCCTGCCGTCCGCGACTTCTCATCGCGGACGAGCCGACGACGGCGCTCGACGTAACCATCCAGGCGCAAATCCTCGATCTCTTGATGGATCTGCGCGACGAGCTCGGCATGGCCATCCTTCTCATCACGCACAACATGGGGGTCATCGCACAAACCGCCGACCGCGTGCTCGTGATGTATGCGGGCCGGATCGTGGAGGAGGCGCGGATCGAGGCGCTCTTCGACCGGCCGATGCACCCTTACACGCGCGGCCTCCTCGAATGCGTGCCCTCGCTCGAGCAGGACCGGGCGCGGCTTGCCGCGATCCCGGGCACGCTTCCCGACCCGGCGCGCCGGCCGCACGGTTGCCGCTACGCGCCGCGTTGCGCCTTGCGCATCGACGCTTGCACCAGCGCTATCCCGGCGCTCCTCGGGATCGAAGGCGAGCATACGGCCGCCTGCATCCGGTCGACGCCGCCATGACGCCTCTCTTGGATGCCGTGGCGCTCGAGAAGCACTTCGCCTTGGGCGAGGGCGCCTTTCTTGGACGCCGTGGCGGCAAGTTGCGCGCGGTCGATGGCGTTTCCCTGCGCATCGCTCTGGGCGAGACGCTCGGCCTCGTGGGCGAATCCGGTTGCGGCAAGTCGACGCTCGGGCGCCTCCTCATCCGCCTCATCGAGCCGAGCTCGGGCGCGATCTTCTTCGAGGGCGAGGAGATCACGCGCATCTCGGCGAAGTCGCTGCGCGAGAAGCGGCGCGCCATGCAGATCATCTTCCAGGACCCTTACGGTGCGCTCAACCCGCGCATGACGGTCGAAGACATCATCATGGAGCCGCTCCTGATCCATGGCGCAAAGCGCGAGGCGCAAACGCGCCGGAGGGTCACCGAGATGCTCGATCTCGTGGGGCTCCCGAAGCATTCGCGTGATCGCTTCCCGCATGAATTCTCCGGCGGGCAGCGCCAGCGCATCGGCATCGCGCGCGCGCTCGTGCTGCGGCCGAAGCTCGTCGTGTGCGACGAGCCGGTTTCCGCCCTCGACGTCTCGGTTCAGGCGCAAATCGTCAATCTGCTGCAGGACCTCCAGAGCGAGCTTGGCCTGACCTATCTCTTCATCGCCCATGATCTGAGCGTGGTGAAGCACATCTCGAACCGTGTCGCGGTGATGTATCTCGGCAAGATCGTCGAGACGGCCGAGAAGCGCGAGCTCTACGCCAGGCCGCTCCACCCCTACACCCAAGCGCTGATCGCCGCGGTGCCCGTGGCGCATCCCGCGAACCGCGCAAGCGCGCGGGCCGGCCGCGCCCGCTTGTCCGGCGACGTGCCGAGCGCGCTCCACCCGCCCACGGGGTGCCGCTTCCATACGCGCTGTCCTCATGTCATGGCGATTTGCCGGGCAGAGGAGCCGAAAGTCACCGAGCCCGTTACCGGCCATCACGTGGCCTGCCATCTCCTGGGTTCGAGCTGAGCACTGAACAGAAACCACCGCTGGAGGAAAATCATGGATGGCAAGCGCCCGACCGTCGCGTCGCTCAACGGCATCGTCGCGGCGGCCCACCCGCATGCGGCGCTCGCGGGAGCGCGCCTTCTCGCCGAGGGCGGCAACGCCTTCGACGCCATCGCGGCCACCGCCGCGGCGCTCAATGTCGTCGAGCCCTACATGTCGGGCCTTGCCGGGATGGGCATGGCGACCTGCCGCATCGCGGCCGAGAAGCGCATCCGCACGCTCGATTTCGTCACCCGCGTGCCGAGCCGCTTTCCGCAAGGGAAATTCAAGGAGCGTTCGGAGCTTGCGCGCGGAGCGCAAGGTTGCGGCACGCCCGGCAACCTTGCCGGCTGGTGCGAGCTCGTTCGCGCTCATGGGCGAAAGACGCTAGCCGAAGTGCTCGCGCCCGCGATCAAGCTCGCGCGCAACGGCTTCCCGCTCGCCGAATATAATGTGGCGACGATCAACGAGGTGAAGGCCGAATTCGCCCGCACACGCCCGGACCTCCTGCCCGAATGGGCCTCGCTCTATATGAGCGGCGCCGAGCGCGTGGCGCTCGGCGACGTGCTGCGCCAGCCGGCGCTGGCGCGCACGCTCGAAGCCATCGCGTCGGAGGGGCCAGGCTTTCTTTACGGCGGCGCGCTCGGGCGCGCGCTCGTGGCGAAATCGGAAAAGAGCGGTGGCTGCCTCGGCCTCGACGATCTCGAAGCGGTCGAAACGCGCTGGCTCGATCCGATCGCGCAGAGCTATCGAGGGCTTGCGGTCCACACCCTTCCGCCTCCGGCGGAATCATTCCAGTATCTTTTGACGTTGCGCATTCTCGACGGCCTCGACCTCGGCAAGCTCCAGCGCGACGGCGTCGAGCATCTCGACACGGTGTATCGGGCCGTCAGGCTCGCGGCAGGCGTCCGCATCGCGAACAACAACCCCGATCCGGAGCTTCTCCACTCGCTTCTTGGCGATGACGAGGTCGGCCGGCTGCGCCGGCGCCTGCGGGACGGCAAGCCGATCGAGGGGCCGACCGAGCAATTCATCGAGCCTCGGCCCGTGCTGATGGCGCACGAGCACACGACCTCCTTCTCCGCCGCCGATCGGCAGGGCAATGCCGTGTGCATCACTCAGAGCCTCGGCTCGCCTTTCGGCTGCGGCGTCGTCGTGCCCGAGCACGGCATCTGCCTCAACAATTTTCTCAATTGGGGCGAGGTCGCCCCGGGTGGACGCAATCATCTCGTGCCGAAGGCCGAGCTCGCCTTGCCGCTTGCACCCTCGATCGCGACGCGTGACGGCGAGCTCACCCTCGTGCTCGGGACGCCCGGAAGCTACGGCATCTGCCAGACGCAGACGCAAGTGATGGTGCAGCATCTCGACTTCGGTTTGCCGCTCCAGGACGCGATCGATGCGCCTCGCGCCAGGCTTTGGGACGGGCGGCGCGTGCAGATCGAGGCGAGGCTTCCCGCCGCGACGCTCGACGCCTTGCGCGCACGCGGCCACGAGGTCGAGACGCCGCTGGCCTGGACCATGGCGGTCGGGGGCATGCACGGCATCACGCGCAATCCGCGGACGGGTGTGCTCGCGGGCGCTTGCGATCCGCGCCGAGATGGCTTCGTGGCCGCGGTTTGAAACTCGCTCTGGACTTGCGCCAAGGAGCGCGCGAAAAAGAGCATTGCTGTCCTGTTCACGGGAGGAATTGCGATGAAAAAGTCTTGGCTTTACGCGGCTGTCTGCGCCGTGTCGGCTCTGCTTGCCGCCTCGAGCCCGACGCGAGCGGACACGACCCTCGTCATCGGCATCGCGGCGGATCCGACGGGCTTCGACCCCGAAGCGGTGCTCAACAACACCTCGGGCTTCGTCATGGCCACGATCTATGATGGCCTCACCCGCTACAAGACAGGATCCACCGAGGTCGGGCCCGGGCTCGCCGAGAAATGGGACATTTCCGCGGACGGCCTCACCTACATGTTCCATCTGCGCAAGGGAGTGACCTTCCAGGACGGCACCCCGTTCAACGCCAAGACCTATGTGCAGGGCCTCGACCGCCTGCTCAACAAGCAAAGCCCGGATTCGATCTTCAACACCGGGCCGGTCGAGAGCATGATCGATTTCACCTATGAGGATGTCGCGTCTTACCGAGCGGTCGACGACGATACGGTCGAGTTCAAGCTGAAGCAGCCTTCGGCGGCCTTCCTCGCGAGCCTCGCAATGGTATGGAACGGGGTGGTAAGTCCCACCGCCGTCACCAAATACGCCAAGGATTTCCGCAACCATCCGGTGGGCTCGGGCCCCTTCGTCTTCAAGGAATGGCGTCAACGCGATCAGGTTTCGCTCGACGCCAACCCGAATTACTGGGGCGGCAAGCCGAAGGTCGACCATTTGGTGTTCAAGGAATATCCCGATCCGCAGGCAGCCCTCCTCGCGCTCAAGCGCGGTGACATCCAGATCCTCGGCGACGTTTCGACGCAGCTCGTACCCGCCATGCGCGGCGATCCGAACATCGAGATCGTGACCCAGCCGGGCCTTGCGGTCAGCGGCGTGGGCTTGCCAAACGACGTCCCGCCCTTCAACGACAAGCGGGTACGCGAGGCGCTGAACCACGCGGTCGATTTCGATGCCATCGACAAATCCCTGTTCCAGGGCCTCGCCGTGCCGATGACCTCACCCTTGCCGGAGAGCCAATGGGGCTTCGACAAGTCGATCCAAGGCTACAAATACGATCCCGACCTCGCGAAGAAGATGCTCACGGACGCGGGCGTGAAGCTGCCCCTCAAGGTCGAGTTCCTCACCTATAACTCGCCGCGCGGCTACAACCCGGCAGGCCCCGATCTTGCGACCGCGATTCAAGGCTATCTCGGCAAGATCGGCATCGAGGCCGATGTCCGCAAAGTCGACATGGGGGCGAACCTCGCCACCATCCGCTCCGGCAAATACCAGGGCATCTTCATGGTGGGCTGGACCGGGGACAATGGCGACCCGGACAATTTCGTCGGCGAGCTCTTTAACTCGAGCCGCATTCCGGTCACCAACACGCCTCGCTACAAAAATCCGGAAGTCGACAAGCTTCTCGATGAGGCGGCGCGCGAGAGCGATCCGCAAAAGCGCCTCGCGCTCTACAGCGACATCCAGAAGAAGATCCTCGACGATGCGCCTTGGATCTTCGTCAACTCGGTGTTGCAGGTGCGCGCGATTCGCAAGGAAGTGAAGGGCTTCGTCCTCAATCCGACGCAGATGTTCTTCGACATGGAGAAGGTCTCGCTCGAGAAGTAAGCCCGACCGTGGTAAAAGGGCCTCGTCGGCGAGCAGCAAGCCAAACAGCTCGCCGGTCGGGCCTGCTTCCGCGAACCCCAGCCAAGAGGGCCTGCGCGCAACGCGGGCGCTTTCAGGGCGCTCTCGAGGCCGCCCCGGGTTTCACGTACGGGTGACGCCAAAAAAGGACGAAGCCATCGGCTGGACAGGCGGCCGGCGGCAGGGCAAAACGCTTTGAGGCAGCGTGATGTCACGCGGGCCCCGGACCTCGACATGAAACATTTCCTACTGAAATTCTTCACTTGGTGGAACCGCCAGACCTTCGGCACGCAGCTGACCACTTGGCGCTTTGGCGAGCGCGTCGGTGAGGATCATCTCGGAAATGTCTATTACCGGACGAAGGGCGGCAAGATCGATCCGGCGCTCGGCATCGAGCGGCGTTGGGTCATCTATGCCGCGGAGGCCGAAGCCTCGATGATTCCGGAAGGCTGGAACGGCTGGTTGCACCACACCGTCGACGTGCCCCCGTCACAGGAAAGCTACACGCCGCGCGAATGGCAAAGGCCGCATCAGCCCAATCTGACGGGCACGCCTTTTGCCTACCGTCCGAGAGGATCCGTGCTGCGCGAGGGCGTTCGCCAGCCCGCGACCGGCGACTACGACGCTTGGACGCCGGGCGAGTGACGGATGGCCCAAAAATTCACCGCCCGCGAGCCTGCCGTCGCAGCCGTGCTTTGCGAGGACGCGCGCACGCGCGTCACGCGCTATGACTTCGCGCCCGGCGCGGAGACCGGCTGGCACGTCCACCACATGCCTTACGTCGTCGTGCCCTTGACCGATTGCGAATTTCTGATCGAAACCGCCGCCGGCGAGACACGGGCGATGCAAAAGGCGGGCGGCGCCTATAGCCGCGACAAGGGTGTCGAGCATAACGTGGTCAACGGCGGGAGCGCTCCCATGGCTTTCGTCGAGGTCGAGATCAAGCTTCTCTCCTGAGGCCGCCATCTCTCCGCCGCCTTCCTGGTGTTATGGGCGTTGAGCGCTCCGCCTTCGCGGGGTCGACCGGGTTCTCGAGAAAATGGCTTTAAGGCTCATGATGCCGCGACCAACGACCGCAGCCCTCGCGCTTATCCTCTCGCTTGCCGCTTCGCTGGCGGCGCTGCCGGCGCACGCCGACAAGATCGCTAACCCGAGCGCGACCTTCGAGGGGCTCGACAAGATCACCGGCCGCATCATCTCCTTCGATGTGGCGGTGGGCGAAACCGTGCAATTCGGCTCCCTGCAGCTCACGCCCCGCATCTGCTACTCGCGCCCGCCGACCGAAGCCGCGAATTCGACGGCCTTTATCGAGGTCAACGAGGTCACCTTCTCCAACGAATACCGGCGCATCTTCACCGGATGGATGTTCGCCTCGAGCCCCGGCCTGCACGCCATCGAGCACCCGATCTATGACATCTGGCTCACCGACTGCAAAGGTGGAAAGGACGTCATCGTCGAGGCCAAGGAGGAGGAGGAAGCGGTCGAGCCCGAGCTCAAGGGCAGTCTCAACAAGCCCGCTTCGCCGAAGGAGAAATCGATCCTCGCGCCGAACGTCGCCAGCAATGGCCGAATCGCGCCGCCGCCGGAGCTCGGCGTTCCGGTGCAAGCGCCTGTCGCGCGGCCGACGCGCAGCTTCTTCTCGATCTTCGGCGGAGGCGGAGGCGCAGGCGGCGCGCCGGGCGCGCCTTTGGCGATCGATCCGCGCCGTGGTGACAGCGGCCGATAGAATCGGCCTCCAACGGCATGACCCCGCTTACGAGGGAATTTGGCCTAGCCAGCGCGGCGAGCTTCGGTGCGCCCGGCCCTCTCTTACTGGAGCGCCCATCTCCCGCGCCCGACGCGAACCGGGGCGCCTGACGTCTTGGAGTTCCTGCTCAGCACCTGAGAAACCGAGAGCTGCGGGTTGCTCGAGCGAAACTTGACGCCGGCCGCCTTGAGTTGCCTGAAGATCTCGGCATTCCCCAAGGGCCGGTCGCTGCGGCGCAGAACGGATTTTATCGCCGCGATCAGCGTCCCGCCGGTTTCTTCCGCCTCCGACCGCGTGCCGCCGTTCACCTTTTGCTCGGCTGCCGCGAAGGCTTGGCTCATCGCGGAACTTTTGCCGCGCGTCTCTTCGTTCAACACAGCCTCCAGGGCCTCGATTGCCTGGTTGAGCTGCACGCGCTTTGCGTACAGATCTTGTATCACACTGTTGTAGGCGACCCTCCGTTCTCGATTCTTCTTCATCGTGTGTCCTCAATATCTTGGCACCGGCCGGGAATTAAAATCAGGAGCGAGCTTCGTCGGCGAATGCCAATCGAAGCGCGGCGACAAGTCTCATGAAGGCGGCTTTCACGAGATTTCATCTGTACGAAATCTACGCGATCACGAAACCGTGATCAAGCTAATTTACAGGCTTACTCCGATTTCGACACAATACTTGGCGCCAGCATCGGCGCGCCCGGGAGTTGGCGCTTCTCATAAGCCGCTGTTTAATAATACTTTTCTATTCACTCTCAAGGCGCATTGTCGAACCCTTGCAGGCGGCGCACAGCACGCAAGAAGACAATCTCGAGGCGCCGTGCGACTAGGAACTCGCCATCACCGATAGAATCGCAAAGAGATCGAGGTTCCAGGTAAAGTAGCCACGCATCCGCGATAGATTACCCGCATCGACAACTAGACAGAGCGCGGTGCGCAATCTATGTGCGCGGGCATCCGGACCGATCCGCGACGCCTCTCGGACCGGGTGCTTCCGATCCCGCGCTTCTGGGAGAAGCGTGTGGGATAAGGAAGTTAGAGTGCGACAAAGGGCGAGTGACCCGCGTTCTTTCGCTTGCCCTTGGCGCCGAGCGCCCGGGAAAGACGCAAGCGAAGGGAAGAGGACGGGCGCTCCGCTGCCGCAATCTGTTCGAGAGCGCGATGGTCCGGGGATTTTGTGATTCGCTGCTTGGCCGCAAGACGAGGCCGAGAGGCGCTTACCCTGCCCAGCCCGCCGCCGCTTCCCGACCGACGCCGCTCTTCCTGTTCGCCCGGCTCCGCCTTTCAAGCCGCCGAGGCTTCACCGTTTCCATCGCAGGGCTGGGGGCACAAGCAACCCATCGCGTCGACGGGGGACCGCCGTTGCAATTGGCTATCCTTGCCGAGAGTCGACGGAATGGCCCGTTAGATCGCCGATCGGCGAGGTAGCTGCAGGAGAGATCTTCCCAGAAAGAGGTTGTCGACATTCTCTTGTCGTAGATCGACGAGAGGCTCGCCCAAGGTCAGGAAATCCTCCCAGAACGTCAAATGGGTGCTTCCTGTCTTGGCGTCGCGCCCGTTCCATCGGTTAGAGCGCTCGATTTGCGCCGCGAAAGGAAGCGGCTTCTTGGCGTCGGAACCGGTGAAAATATAGAAGGGGTCGATGGCCACCCCCCACACGCCGCCGAGCGCCATCACCTGATACCCGAGACCCTCGTTCTTGAACCAGGGGCGGCGACCGCCGCAACGCTGCACGACGACGTTGCGCGAGGCGTGCCCGGATTCGCGCGTGGAGTAGGAGATCGTGCGGGGCTTGCCGTCTTGCCCGTGGAAATAGGCGCGCGGTGCGTTGGGGTCGCCCTCAATAAACAGGCCCTGTGCGCCAAAACGCAAAAGATACCGCTCAAAATGCTTGCGCAACAGCCAGGACAACACCTTTCGTCCCGGCGCGGCGCCTTCGATTTCGAATCGCGGGCGCGAGCGGCTCAAGCCCGAATCCATGATCGCCTCGAGCGACGCAGCAAGAGCCGGCAGGGGCGTGAAGCTCCAGATCTCGTCGCCGTTGTGGATGAAGGTGCCGACGCGCGCCAAATCCAGGCTCGCCGGCTTGAAACGCAAAGCCGTACGCAGCCGAACGACCGACAATTGCTCCGGCATGGAGACGAAAGGAAGAAGATTGACGATTTCCGAGGCTTCGACCTGGTGCTTGGTTTCCATAGCGCTCCCAAACAGCTTGGTGCCTTCTTGGCTATCCGATACGCTAATCTAATATGAGATGCAACTTAGCTATGCGAATGCAAGGGGCACGTCTTGTTGCGCATTTGCCACAAGGCTTCAAAAACCGGGCCAATGGTTCCTAATTCGAGCGAATTAGATTGAACACGCATTCGCCATGAGTATGGTGCGGACGTGGCAGGGGAGTCCTGCTGCCTCCGTCGTCGACCTTCTTATCCTTAGCGGAGCAAGCGGCGATTGCGGGTCTGGGTAGGGATGCCAATGGACCGTCGTTTTCCTCGGGAAACACGGTCGTGAAACCCGATCCTACGGATACTAAGTTCTTCAACCTAGGAGGTCTAAATGAAGCTCGTTAAGAGCCTTCTCCTCGGGTCCGCCGCGGGTCTCGTCGCGGTCGCCGGGGCACAGGCCGCCGATCTTCCCACCCGGAAGGCGGCCCCTGTGGACTACGTCCGAATCTGTAACGTCTATGGCCCGGGCTTCTTCTACATCCCCGGCACGGACACCTGCATCAAGCTTGGTGGCAAGGCGGAGCTCGACATCGAGTGGGATGAGCCGCGCGCTCACTCCGACCCGACCTATGGCTCGAACGCTCTCGCCCGCGTGAACTTGGACGCTCGCACCGCGACCGATTGGGGCCTGCTGCGCGCCTTCGTGCAGATCGATGTTCGCCGCCGCACCGGCGCTTGGTACGGCTCGAACACCTCGCTCCGTCAGGGCTTCGGCGTTGGCTTCCAGCAGCCGGCAGGCGGCTTCGCGAGCTTTGCGGGCACCAACTCGCTGTCGCCTTCTTACGGTATCCAGCTCGAATCAAGCGTCAATGCCGACAAGGCGTTCATCCAGTGGGGCGGGTTGACGGCTGGTCGCTTCCAGTCCTTCTTCGACTTTTATGCCGACAACGACAACTTCCACGGCATGGGCGATTCGGACACGACCACGGAAGGCCTCGCTTACACCTACGCTTTTGGGAACGGCTTCTCGGCCACCTTGGCTTTGGAAGACGGAATCGAGCGCCGCAACGTCATCGGCAGCGTGGGCTCGACCACTCAAGGCGCGATCTTCGCTAACGCCGCTAGCGCCGCCTTCACCAACTTCTCGCTCGCCTTCCCGGCGATCGGTAACCCGATCTTCGCCTCGAACGTTAACTTCCCAGGCGCCTTCAGTGCGTTCGACACGGGACAACGTCAGAACACGCCCGACGTCGTCGGCGCTTTGCGTGTCGACCAAGCCTGGGGCTCGGCTCAGTTGTCGGGTGCTTGGCACCATGTCAGCACGCAGGGGTCGGTCACGAACGCCTTCACGGTGCCAGGATTCGTGACGGCTCCTGGCGCGTCGAGCGTCAATGGCGGGTTCGGCGCTCTCACGGCAGAAGGCTATGCCGTGCAGGGTGGCGTGAAGATCAACCTCCCGATGCTCGCGGCCGGCGACGACCTCTGGCTCGAAGGCGGTTACTCCCATGGCGCGGTGACCTACACGAATGGCGGTTATCCGGGTCAGGGTTCGGGCGGCGCGAACCAGTACGGCGCGAGCACGCTCGAAGTGTACGACGGAACGGTCAATGCGTTCGGCAAGCTCAAGCTGACGAATAGCTGGTCGGTCATGGCGGACTTCCTCCACTACTGGACGCCGACCGTACGTGAAGCTTTCTTCGGCAGCTACTACCGGGAGAGCTTCGGCCGGACCATTCGGAACCAGGCGGGCTTTGCCGAAGGTGCTGCTTGCCCGACTTGCGTCGGGACCGTGACCACGGCGAGCGGCGCGAACTTCAACCCGTTCTCGCCCTTCTACATGGACGGTGCGCAGTGGCAGATCGGCACGAACGTCGTCTGGTCGCCGGTCAAGAATCTTGATATCGGCGTCGAGGTCATCTACGTGGCGAACGACGACGCGCATCGGCACTTCGATCCGAATCGCGGATATCCGTTCCTTGCCAACGGTGATGCTGCTTGGCTCAGCCGCTTGAAAATCTCTCGCGCGTTCTGATCCACTCCAATGTCTGACGGAAAGCCCTGGCCTCGCGCCGGGGCTTTTCTTTTGGCGCGTTCTAAGGGTGAGCGGCCGCAGGATTGGATTTCCTGTTGGCTGGCAAATCTGATGGAACAGGAGCAATCCGATGACGGTAAAAGTCCGAAGCGTCCATCACGCGACCGCCTTCGATCATGAGGCCCAGCCAGGACGCGACCTTAGCTTTGAATCTTGCCCTCGATCAGGGCGCGTCGGAGCACGACGCTTGGCAGAAGAAACAATTGGTCTGAAGACCATCGTCACGCGCGTCAAAGGGATGCAATTGCCACATTCCGACCGGATCTTCAGTGTTGCTACTGCCATCGAGCTCGCGCAATCTTTGGATATCGGATGAGATTTCGCGCGCAATCAGAGCAACCTCACTGGCTGAATGCCGATCGATGCGTGCCATCTGGTCCGCGAGCTCTGTCAACACCCTTGTGCTTTGCGTCAACTGGCGCGCTCTCGTGTAGAGATGCGAAAGAACGACCGACGTGGTGAGAAGCAAAAGAAGGTTGAACGTCGAGAACGCGAGGTAGAAGCTGGTTTCCGTCACGTCGATCTCCCTATTTCAGGCTCAATTTTTCGCGGTTCCCAAGCCCGGCACCAAGATTTCAGTTAGTCGGATTCGCCCGACTTCATTCGAATTCGCCCATACCCGCGTGTATTTCCCTTAGCGGATCGTTTCGATAGCTCAATCTTCATCTTTGTCAATGCATTTGCATCCAATTATATGCAGATGCATGCATTACGTAAAACTCGATGAGGCTTGGTGCGCTTCGGCGAAGCAAAGCAAAAGATCTAAAGCACTTGAAATATTTAGAGCCAAACGTACTGAGTTTTATTCCCTTGGAATCCAGGAATTCGACCCGCTTCAATACGTTTCTTTTGGGTCGGGTTCGTTACTCATCGCCAGCTTTTCTGGAATAGATGCGAAGATTGACGGACTTTGAAAGAAAGGGGAAATTAAGAAATGCTTCATTTCCAATGCACGATATCTCTTTGACTCGACTGGGAAATAACATAGAAAACTTCAGATATCCTTGGAGCGATCAAAAGCTCGTCATGAAGGCGGCCAGCTGCGCGAGCCTCACGGCTCAGGGTTCGCCGCCATAAGGGGCCCGTTCAATGATTTTGCGCGATACTTCAGAACAACCGGAGCCGATCATGCTCGACCCGGCCGCGCGGATCGAGTGAGCGACATGCGCGCAATTGACGCATGATCTTGCCGCAAAAACAGTTCCCATTTTTGCGGATCATGGCTCCGGAACCCGAGCGCGACGTCGCCTCGGAGAGCCGGGCGTTGATCAACCCTCGACATCGCAAGATTTGCCTCTCATGTGATCAGGCGCAAATGAAGCTCGCTCGGGCTCTGGGATGGTGTGATGGTGGACAAAATCTCCTATCACCTGTTTGACACGAGCCTCGGCCCGCTCGGGATCGCATGGTCGAGCTTGGGGTTGATCAGGCTGCAACTCCCGGAGATTGACCGCGCTCGAACTTTGCGGAGGCTGAAGGCGAAACGCTCGACTTCGTGGGACGAGGCAAGCCCGACCCCGATGGTTCGTCAGGTTATAAGGGAAATCGAGCGGCATTTTTCCGGCGAGAAATCCGAGTTCTCTGGCATCCCGCTCGACCTGACCGAGGTCACCGCCTTCGATCGAAAAATCTACGAGGCGTCGCGCTCGATCACCTGGGGACGCACCGCAAGCTATGGCGAGCTTGCCGAACTCGCGGGATGCCCCGGCGAGGCGCGCGACGTGGGTCAGGCTCTGGGCCGAAACCCGATCGCGATCATCATTCCCTGCCATCGCATTTTGGCCAAGGGCAACCGCATCGGCGGTTTCTCGGCTCATGGCGGCGCGCTGACAAAGGCGCGCCTGCTGACGATGGAGGGCGTGGACCTGGAGGCCGACGCTCCTTTGCTACGAGGGCTTTTGCCGAGACAATGGTGAACGCACGCATTTCGTCTAGCGAACGCGCGCTATTCGAGCGGCGGACGGCGATCCCAGACCGCGAATTCCTTCTCGAGCGCCCTGCCGATGCGCAGGATCGTGCCTTCATCGAAGAGGCGCCCGTAAAGCGAGATCGCGTGCGGAACGGTGAAGCTCGGCCCCTTCGTCGACGAGCCTTGCTCGATGCGCGCTCGCGCAAGCGACAAGGGCCCGCGCGTCTCCGATCGGCGGAACCCCGAGCGCATCACGAGAGACGGATGGCCGGTGAAATTGGTGATGGTGAGCATCGGGCCGATGAGGCAGGGGCCGATCATCGCATCGACGCCGTCGAAGGCCGCGTCCATGTCGTGCATCACGCGCCGGCGTAAGCGATCGAGCTGCACATGATCGACCGCGGAGAGGAAGCGCGCCTTGCGGAACGTATTGGGCCACGCGGCGGGCTCCTGCCAGGAAAGCTCATCATCCCGGTTGTCGAGGGTGAGCTCCTCGAAGGCGGCGGCCGCCTCGGCGAAGAGGATGTTCATGAGCGCGTCGTAAGGCAGATCCGGCCTTTCGAGAGGAACGAGCTCGAGCGCGAGGCGCCGCGCGGCTTCGAGCGCCGCCCCGTCAAGCTCATCAGCTTGCGGCAAGGCGAAGTCCGCGGGGAAATAGCCGAGGCGAAGCCCCTCGATGGGTTCGGCCGCGTCATAGCCGAAGGGCGCCGCGATCGACCCCGGATCGCTCTCGTCGAAGCCATTGATCGCGGCGAGGACGAGCGCCGTATCCTCGACCGTCCGGCAGATCGGACCGATCTTGTCGAGGCTCCAGCAGAGCGCCATGGCGCCCGCACGCGAGACGCGCCCGAAGCTCGGCCGCAAGCCCGTGGTGCCGCAGCGGATCGAGGGGGCGACGATCGAGCCGAGCGTCTCGGTGCCGATCGAGAAGCCGACGAGGCCCGCCGCGGTCGCCGAGCCCGAGCCTGCGCTCGAGCCGCTCGACCCTTCCTCGAGATTCCATGGGTTGCGGGTGCGCCCCTCATACCAGATGTCGCCATAGGCAAGCGCACCGAGCGTCGTCTTGGCGATGAGCACCGCACCGGCCTCGGTAATTTTTTTCACCACGGCCGCATCGCGCTCAGGGATGCGCCCCCGATAGGGCTCGGCGCCCCAGCCGGTCGCGATGCCCGCCGTGTCGAGAAGATCCTTGGCGCCCCAGGGGATGCCGTGCAGCGGGCCGAGATAGATGCCATCGGCGAGAATCCGGTCGGCGCGCCTCGCCTGCTCGCGCGCGAGCTCGGGCGTCGCCACGGCGATGCATTTCAACTTCTCGCCGAGACGGGCGATCCTTTCGAGATAGATCTCGGTCAAACGCAGCGAGGTGAGCTCGCCGCCGCGAATCCAGCGCGCGAGATGCGTGACCGGCGCGAAGGCGATGTCGATGTCGCGCGCCGGCAAAGGGGGCGGCGGACCGTCGCCCGGTCGGAAAATGCCGGGATCGATCGCCTTCCAGCCCGGGAGTCTCGGATCGAAACGCGTCGCCGGCGCCAAGCCCTGCGGCAGCCGCAGCGCACGCCGCTTGATCGCAAGCTCGATCTGGCCGGCGATATTGTCGAGCATCTGCAAGCGTTCGGCGTCGGAATAATCGACCCCGAGAAGCCGCTCCGCTTCCGCGATGGTCGCGGCATTGATCGGGCTTTGCTCGTTCACGACTGAGTTGGCCTCCTGCGCAGAACGAGAATGGCGCGGCTTTCGCTTGAGGCGCAATCCCCAAAATTACGGGCATCGGGCATTCGCGAAGCGCTTGCGAGCTTTCAGCTCGCGCTCTCGTTCGCGCGAAGCCTGCGTTCGAGCGCCTGGCTGTAACGGGACATGAAGAAGCAAGGGCCGAAATAGAGCGCCGCGACGAAGAGATAGGCTTCGAGCGAAAAGCTTCTCCAGGCGGGGTCGCCAAGGGCCTGCTTCGTCGCCAGCAAGAGGTCCATCAGGCCGACGATGCCGACGAGCGAAGTGTCCTTGAACAAGGCGATGCACACGTTGACGATCCCCGGGATGGCGATGCGCAGCGCTTGCGGCAATACGACAAGGAGGCTCGTGCGGGCGACGCCAAGCCCGAGCGAGCGGGCCGCCTCCTCTTGCGAGGGCGGCACGCCTTGCAAGCCTCCGCGAATGGCCTCGGCGAGGTAGGCGGCGCTGAAGAGCGCGATCGCGACGAGCGCCCGCAGGAGTTCGTCGATCCGCACTTGGCCGGGCATGAAGAGCGGCAGCATGAAGGACGCCATGAACAACAGGCTCACCAGCGGGACACCGCGCATCAGCTCGATGAAGGCGGTGCACAGGGCGTTCACGAGCGAAAGCCGCGACCGGCGCCCGAGCGCAAGCGCGATGGCGAGCGGAAAGGCGATGGCAATGCCGGAAACCGAAAGGATCAGGGTGAGCGGCAAGCCGCCCCAGCTCGGGCTCTCCACATAGGCTAGGCCGAAGACGCCGCCCCACATCAGGACCGCCACCGCGGCCGATGCGGCGAGGAAGGCAACGGGAAGCGAGCGCGGGCGAATGATGCCGCCGCAAATGCTGCCGATCAGGCTCACGATGACGAGCATTCCGGCGAGCGGCCGCCAAGCCTCTGCGTAAGGATATCGCCCGAAGAGGATGAGACGGTATTTCTCGTGCACGAATGCCCAGCAGGCCCCGCCCGCCGCGCGGCACTCGAGCGGCGTCTTCGCCGTGAAGCTCGCATCGATGAGCGCCCATCTGAGGAGCGGTGGAAGCGCGAGCGCAAGGAGTGCCAGCACGGCCAAGGTCAAGAGGCTGTTGCCGAGGCTGCCGAAGAAGCGCCGCCAGAGATTTCCGAGCGCGGCGGTCATGGCGACCCGATGAGCCCGACGCGGGCGTTGTACCAATTCATGAAACCCGAGATCGAAAGGCTCAAGGTGAGGTAGGCGGCCATCACCATGCCGATGACCTCGAGCGCCTGCCCCGTCTGATTGACGATAGTGTTGCCGACCGACATGAGATCGGGGTAGCCGATGGCGACTGCGAGCGAGCTGTTTTTGGCGAGGTTCAAATATTGGCTCGCGAGCGGCGGCACTGCGACGCGCAAAGCCTGCGGCACGATGACGAGACGAAGACTCTGGCCCGGCCGCAATCCGAGCGCCGCCGCTGCCTCGCCTTGGCCGGGTGCCACGGATTGGATGGCGCCGCGCAGGATTTCGGCGATGAAGGCGCCGTTATAGAGCGAGAGGCCGATGAGGAGCGCCGTGAGCTCCGGCGTCAGCGTGCCCCCGCCGACGAAGCCGAAGCGCCGCTCCTGCGGAAGATCGAGGGAGGTGCTGGCGAGCATGTGCGCAAGGAGAAGCACCGCGGGCAAAAGCGCGAGCGCCCAAGCGACCCATGCCGCGTAGCGTTTCCCGGTTCGCGCCTGGCGAGCCTTCGCGACGTGACGGAAAACCATCGCCGCGACGAGTCCGGCGCCGAGTGCGAGCAGTGGCACGACGGGTTTCTCGCCGAGCACGGGGAAATGCAACCCGCTCTTCGCGAGGAAGAGGCCGGGAAGAAGCGCCGGCGCCGTGCCGTCGGCCGGCAAAAGCTCGGTGAGGACGGCGTACCAGAGATAAAGCTGGAGCAAGAGCGGCACGTTGCGGAGCGCCTCCACATAGGCGCCAGCCAAGGGGCCGACGAGCGGGTTGCGCGAGAGGCGGCCAAGGCCGACGAGTATGCCGATGAGCGTCGAGAGCAATATTCCAGCAGCGCTCACCGCGAGGGTGTTCAGAAGGCCGACGAGAAGCGCCCTGCCATAGGTCGCGTGCGCGTCGTAAGGGAGGAGGCTCTCCCCGATGTCGAAGCCGGCGGTGCCGTGCAGGAACGCGAACCCGGTGCGGATCGAGCGTGCGCCGAGATTGCTGATGACGTTGAAGGCGAGAAAGCCGGCGAGCGCGATGACAAGGGCGAAGACGAGCGCCTGGAGCAGGAAGGCGCGCGAGAGCGCCGCGTTCCTGCTCACGGCGAGGGCGCGAGGCGCGGCCATGCGGTCACTTTCGCCTCGACGCCGCCCTTGTCACGCCGCTCACCTTGCCGGCATGGCGTACATCAGCCCGCCTCGGGTCCACAGATCGTTGAGATTGCGCTCGAGCCGGAGCGGCGTCTTCGGGCCGAGATTGCGCTCGAACATCTCGCCATAGTTGCCGACTTTCTTGATCGCCCGATAGGCGAAAGTCGGATCGAGGCCGAGCTTCATGCCTAGCTCGCCATTGACGCCGAGGAGGCGCTGGATCGAAGGGTCGGCGCTTGCCTTCATCGCGTCGAGATTGGCGGCGGTGACTCCCTTCTCCTCGGCCTCGATCAGGACGTAGAGCGTCCATTTGACGATGCTGAACCATTCGAGATCGTCGCGCGCCACGAGCGGGCCGAGGGGCTCCTTGGAGATGAGCTCGGGCAGGATGATGTAGTCGTCTGGTTTTGGCGCGTCGGAGGCGCGCACCGAGGAAAGATAGGACACGTCGGCCGAAAGCGCCTGGCAGCGGCCGCTGAAGAAAGCCGCGCGCGCTTCGTTTTGCGAGTCGAAGACGACCGGCTTGAAGGTGAGCTTGTTGGCGTGGAAATAATCCGCGAGATTGAGCTCGCTCGTCGTGCCGGAGGCGGTGCACACCGACGCCCCCTCAAGCTCGCGGGCGCTTTTGACCCCAACCGACTTCGCTACGAGAAACCCCTGGCCGTCGTAGAAATAAACGCCCGCGTAGAGGAGGCCGAGAGAGGCATCGCGCGTCAAGGTCCAGGTGGCGAGCGTTGCCAAAAGATCGATATCGCCCGATTGCAGCGCCGCGAAGCGCTGCTGCGGCGTCAACGGAACGAATTTCACTTTGCCCGCGTCGCCCAGCACCGCGGCGGCGACGGCGCGGCAGAAATCCGTGGTCAACCCCGCCCATTCGCCCTTGCTGTCGACGATCGAGAAGCCGCCGATCCCCGTGCTCACGCCGCAGCTGATCTCGCCTCGCTGGCGCACCGCGTCGAGCGTTTTGCCGGCGAGCGCCGGCGACGAAGCGCCGCCAAGGAAAACAAGGCCCGCCGCCAGGATCAGCAGGCTTGCCGGATGCTTCAGTATCTTCATCATTTGCGTCCTTCGAAGATGAGGGCCGGCGCCGCGTGGGGCGGGCAGGCCGCAGAGCGAGTGAGCTGTCCTGGAACGTGTGAGAGTTGAGGGCGATAAGAGGGCTAACGCCGAGATGAGGCTGGCAAGAGTTGCTCGCCGACGCGTTCGCGTGAAACGCGAAGGCTCCATGCCGGCAGGCAGCGGTATCGACTCGCCAGAGCGAATATACCGAACGGTCAGGCTTCACAACCGAGCGATTTCCGCCTGTCTACGCCCTGCGCAATCCGTGGGCTTCTCCGAGGCGGACGGGACCAGCGCATTCCACGGCCTTGCCTGGGCGAATCCAGGGTGGGAAGGCGTGGGTGACCGGACCAAGTCCGGTCATGACGCATAGGATGGGCGCATCCACAGCCTTGCCGCCCCCGACGACAATCCGCGCCCGATCAGCCGAACCCATGCACCATGGCGAGCGTGGCGCGGGCAAGGAGCCCATCGGGCTCCGCCAAGGTCGTGCTGATCTCAAAATGGTTGAGGCCGGGACCCATGATCAGCTCATCAAGGCGCCCGCCGGCGCCGAGCGCTTCGGCGAAGCTCGTTGCTTGGCGTTGAAATTCCGGGCTCTCGCGCTCGCCATAGGCGACCTTGAGCGGAGCGGCGAGGTTGCGCACATGACGTAAGGGACTCAGCGCCGCGACCTCGTCGGCGGAGAGCTTGAGATAGCTCCCGCGGTGGCTGAGCATCACCGGCTCGAGATCATAAGAGCCGCTCGCGCAAAGCGCGCCCCGCACGATCGCGTCGCCACCCCTCTCAAGCGTGGCTGAGCCCTGCGTAAGCGCGGCGGCGACGAGGTGGGCTCCCGAGGAATGACCCAGCATGAAGAGCCTGCGAGGATCGGCCCCGAAGCGCTCGGCGTGATGGTGCACGAAGGCCGCGGCGCGCCGTACCTGAGCCACCATTTCGGGCAAACGCACCTGAGGGACGACGGCGAAGTTGATGGCGACGAAATGAACGCCCGCCTCGACAAAGACTTCCGCCGCGAAGGCGGACTCATCCTTGGTGAGGAGCGTCCAGGCGCCGCCATGCACGAAGACGCAGATCGGCGCCTTCGAGCGATCCGTCGGAAAGAAGTCGAGCATCTCGGCCGGGGTTTCGCCATAAGCGACGTCGGCGTGATGCTTCAGGCGGGAACGCACATCCGCGCTTTTCGTCCCGTACCAGCGGATGATCTCTTCGGCGTTCGGTGCCCAGGCGGTCTGCGTATAAGCGCGGTCGAGCCCCGCTTGGTCATAGTCGAGATAGATCTTCATGCGTGTCCGCGTGGCGAGAGGGCGTGGGCGCCCTCCTTCTCCCGCAAAAAGGGCGGGAGAAGGAAAGGATCATCCTCGCCTATTTCACCGATGAGAAGGCGGTCGGCTGAAGGATGAGGTTGCTGAGCGAGTTGAGGATCGGCCCGTCCTTCTCGGTCTCGGCGCGCTTGGCGATCCATTCGGGGTCGTTCTGGAAAGCCGTCCACTTCTTCTCGCGCTCGGCAAGCGATTCCCATTCCAGGAGATAGTAGAGGTCGTTGTTGGAATTGCCGACGGCGACGGTCCAGAAACCAGCCTGGCGAATGCCGTGCCTTTCCCAAATCTTGAGCGTGATGGTCTCGAACCGTTTGAGCAGCGCCGGCAAACGGCCGGGCGCGCAATGATAGATTCGCAGTTCGTGGATCATCTTTCGGCTCCGTGTCTTTGCCGCGGCATGCGGCAGGCTTCATCCCATACGAAATGAGGGGCCAAACGTCACCTCGAATCCATCGAGGTCTAACCGCGGGCTTCCGCCATGGCCTGCGCCGTAAGCGCAAGCTGCATCGCCTCGAAGCAGCGCGCTTGCGGCATCGCGGTCTCGGTGCGGTCGCGGATGTCGTCAAGAAGCTGACGCCCATAGGGAAGCTCGACGCCGGCGCAATCGATGCGGTGCACCCCTTTGCGATCGATAAGGAAGAGGTGGTCGCCTCCCGGCCTTCCCCCGATATCCACATATTTGCGCAATTCGAGCGTGCCTTGCGTGCCGAGGATCACGAGGCGCCCATCGCCCCAGACGGGCAGGCCATCGGGCGTGAACCAGTCGACGCGCGCATAGCCCGTGACCTCGCCAGCCCGCATGAGCATCTCGCCGAAGTCTTGAAGCTCGGGCTGATCCGGATTGGCGCGATTGGCGACCGTCGCGGCAACCACCTCTCCGTCGAGCGCATCGGCGAAAAAGAGGAATTGCTCGCATTGATGCGAGGCAATGTCGGTGAGGATGCCGCCGGTCTTCTGGCGTTCATAAAACCACTGCGGCCTCGGCAAGTTCTTGAGCTTGTGCGGGCCAAGCCCGTTGGTGTTGACGACCTTGCCGATGGCGCCCGCCGTCACGAGCTCGCCCGCCTTCACGGTCGAGCGCGTCTCGAAATGCTCCGAATAGCACACGGAATAGATGCGCTTCGTCTCGCCCTGAACGCGACGCACCTCGGATAGCTGCTCGAGCGAGATCATGCCGGGCTTGTCCGTCATATAGTCCTTGCCGTGACGCATGGCCTCGATGCCAAGCGGAGCGCGATCGCAGGGGACCGCGGCGCTCACGATCATCGCGATGCCCGGATCCTCGAGAAGGCGGCGCCGGTCGTCGACGCGGCGGGCTTGCGGGTAGCGCTCGCCGAAGGCTTTGGCGAGATCGACCTCAGGCGCGTGAAAGCCCACGAGCTTCCCGCCCGCGCGCAGGAGACAATCGACCTGCCCATAAATATGCGCATGGTTGATGCCGATCACCGCGAAGCGAATTTCAGCCATGAACCGACCTCACCAAGGAGCCTGAATTGAGCCGAAACAGCAAGCCAGCCGAGGTTTTCCGCACTCCTCGAAGGCGCTGCGCAATCCGCGGCCTTTCCCTCACCCGTTCTGCATCCCCCAGCGACGGATGGTGCGCGCTTCGAGGAAACGGAAGATCACGCCTTCGACCACAAGGCCGACCGCCATCACGGTGAGGAGGCCGGCGAAGACCGAGGCGGTGTCGAGCGTGTTGCGGTTCTCGAAGATGAACCAGCCGAGGCCGCCTTGACCGGACGAGACGCCGAAGACGAGCTCGGCCGCGATGAGCGTGCGCCAGGCAAAGGCCCAGCCGATCTTGAGGCCGGCGAGGATCGCCGGAAAGGCGGCAGGCACGAGAATCTTGAACACGAAGCGCATGCCCCGCAAGCCGAAGGTGCGGCCCGCCATGCGCAAGGTTTCCGAAACCGAGAGGAAGCCGGAATGCATGTTGAGCGCTACCGCCCACAGCACCGAATGCACGATCACGAAGATGAGCGAGGGGCGCCCAAGGCCGAACCAGAGGAGCGCGAGCGGCAGGAGCGCGATCGCGGGCAACGGGTTGAACATGGCCGTGAACGTCGAGAGCAGGTCGGTGCCGACCCTCGTCGTGACCGCGGCCGTGGTGAATAGCGCGGCGGCCGCAAGCCCGATAGCATAGCCCGCGACGAGCGTCTCGAGGGTTACGGAAAGCCGCTGCGGGATGACCCCGGAGACGATGCCGTCGCGAAGAGCCTGGAGCGTTTCGAGAAAGGTCGGGAAGGTGAGGGGGCTCGCGAGCCAGCGCGCGTAAAGCTCCCAGGCGAGCGCGAGGACGACGAGGATCACGCCGCGCCGAAATGCCGGATTCGCGCCGAGCCTTTCGGTAAAGGAAAGGGGCTTTGCCACATCGCCGAGGCCGACGGGCGCCGTCACCTGCCGCTCGAATTCAGGGCGCGGCGGGGCAAGGCTCATGCTGGTGTCGCTCATGGCATCGAGCCCTTCTCATGGGTGGCCGCTTCGGCGTCGAAAAGCATATGCGAGATGCGCGTCGTCAATTGCTGGAACCGTGGCGCATCCCTGTCGCTTTGCACGAAACCGCTGTTGAGCTCGGCGCGCACTTGTCCCGGATGCGGGGAAAGCACCACGATGCGCGAGCCGATCACCACCGCCTCCTCGATCGAATGAGTGACGAAGACGAGGGTGAAGCGCACGTCCTGCCAGAGCTGCAACAGCTCATCTTGCATCTTGCGCCGGGTGAGCGCGTCGAGCGCCGCATAGGGCTCGTCCATCAACAGGACGTCGGGCTTCATCGCCATGGCGCGCGCGATGGCGACGCGCTGCTTCATGCCGCCCGACAGCATGTGCGGATAGGCGTCAGTGAATTTCGTGAGGTTGACCTTGGCAATGGCGTCGCTCGCCCGCGCTCGCGCTTCGTCGCGCGGCACGCCGTTGACGGACATCGGAAAGACGACGTTGCCGCTCACCGTTTTCCACGGGAGAAGCTGATCGAATTCCTGGAACACCATCATGCGATCGGGCCCGGGGCCATCGATCGGCCTGCCCTTGAGGGTGATCGAGCCTTCAACCGGCTTGAGGAAGCCGGCGATGGCCTTGAGGAGGGTCGATTTTCCGCAACCCGAAGGCCCGAGCAGGACGAGCCGGTCGGTCTTGTGGATGTCGAGGCTGACGCGATAGGTCGCGGTGACCAGATGGTTCGGCGTCTTGTATTGAAGCGTGACGCCGTCCACGCTCACGAGCGCGGGCTCGCGCTGTGCAAGGGTTCTTTCGCTCGCGCCTTGGATTTCATTCATTGAGGCGTTCTCGCAAAGCGCGGCGGGCGATCCTGCCGCGAGGCTGCTCTTATCAGTTGCGGGGCGGCAGGTGAATTGCCGCCGTCCGCCGGCGCGAAAGCGCGGCTCGCGGTTTCGCTCATAAGGAGCGCCCGCCGTCGACGCGGATGGTCGTGCCGGTGACAAAGGTGAGATGGGTGGCGCAAGCGAGGATCGTCGCCGCGACATCCTTCGGGCTCGCGATGCGCTTGAGAGGGGTCGCGGCGGCGGCCTTGGCGTTGAATTCCGCCCCACGCCCGGGCACGAAGCGCGTGTCGACCGCGCCCGGCGCGACGCCGACCACGCGAATTTGCGGGGCGAGTACGCGGGCGAGCGATTTCGTCATCACGTCGATGCCGGCTTTCGCCGCGCCATAGGCGATGTTCGAGCCGTTCCCCGAGCTTCCGGCGACCGAGGAGACGGAAACGATGAGGCCATCGCCCGACGCCCTGAGGAGCGGCGCGAAGGTCCGGATCGCGGCGAATTGGCCGCGCCAATTGACCGCGAATATCCGGTCGATGAATTCATCGTCGAGACCGTCGAGGTCGCCATGCGGCACGGGCTCGGTGAAGCCCGAGCTGTTCACCAGAATGTCGAGGCGCGAGAAATCGCTCTCGATCGCCGCTCGCAACGCGATGAGCGAAGCGGTGTCGGCGACATCGGCCGGAAAACCCGCGTGCCCCTTGCCGGGAAGCCCGGCGATGATCGCGCTTGCAGCGGTTTTCTTCTCGGCGCCGGGACGATGCGTGATCGCAACCCGCGCGCCCGCATTCGCGAAGAGATCGGCGGTCGCGGCCCCGATGCCTCCCGAGCCGCCGATGACGAGCGCCGCCTTCCCGGCGAGCGAAGCGGGATTGATCATGGCGTGCAAACTCCGGTTTCGATGAGGCCGCATCGTGTGCGAGCGAAAGCCAAGACACGGCTTTGCCATGTCCCGGACTCGGGGTGCCCGCGCAAATCAGGTTTTTGTGAATGCGCGGCCGGATTGTCAGTCCAGAGCCGGATCAATGTCCCCCGCGTCACGCCGCCGCGATCACCTTGACCTCGATCAACCAGGCGGCATCGAAGATATCCGCGATGATCGTGGTCGATGCCGGGCATAAATCCCCCAGGACTTGCCCGCGGATCACGCGGTTTTCCATACCATACGCCCGATCCGCCAGGAATGTCGTGACATCCACGACGTTGTCGAGCGCCATTTCGGCCGCGTGAAGCTGGGCTTTCACATTCGCCCACACGAGGCGACATTGCGCGGCGAATCCGGAAGGCACCGAGCCGTTGATGGCGATAGGTATCTGGCCGCTCACGAAGACGATCCGCTCGAACCCCGAGATCTCGAGCGCGTTCGAATAGCCGCCGCCGGCGGGTGGGGTGGCATTCGCCGCATTGATCACTTTTCGTTTCATGTCGAGGGTCTCGCTGTTTCTGTAAGATTCCCATTTCGCCATCCGCTTTCCCTGTCGTGGAGCGCGCGGCCTTCGAAGCGTGATAAAGGAAAGCGGCCTCGCTTCGCGCAGGGGAGATGACGATGGGCCTTCTCTTACCCGTTCTTCTTGGATCGGTCCGTTCCGATCGTCAGGGCATCAAGGCTGCCCGCTATATCATCAGGCAGCTCGAAGCGCGCGGGCACGAGCCCGTGCTGGTCGACCCCATGGAGAAGAAGCTCCCCCTGCTCGACCGGATGTACAAGGAATATCCGAGAGGGCGCGCGCCGAAGGTGCTCGAGGAGCTCGCGGCGCTCTATCGGCGCGCCGACGGCTTCGTGATCGTGACGGGTGAATACAATCAATCCGTTCAGCCAGCGCTCAAGAATCTGCTCGACCATTTTCTCGAGGAATATTTCTGGCGCCCCTCGACGATCGTTTCCTATTCGGCCGGGCGCTTCGCCGGCGTGCGCGCCGCCGTCGCGCTCAGAACAATCCTCTGCGAGCTCGGCATGCCGAGCCTGCCCTCCGTGCTTTCGATTCCAACGATCGGGAGCACGCTCACGGCGGAAGGCGCCTCGAACGAAGCCTGGATCGACAAGGGGGCGGAGCGTTTCCTTGCCGAGTTCGAATGGTATGCGGAGGCGCTCGCCGCGAAGCGAAAGCGGGGGACGCCTTATTGATTCTCACGAATCCGATTGCGGCTTCGCGGGCAAGGGTTGGACCGGCGCTCCGGGGCCGATCTTCTGAAGATTGCCGGTGATGATCTGGTCGCCCTCGTTCACGCCCTTTTTCACCACGACGAGGTCGCCGGCCGTGGGGCCGAGCGTGACGAGCCGCTGCTCCGCCTTGTTGCCCGCGCCCACCACATAGACGTATTTGCCGAGCTGGCTTGAGCCGAGCGCCGCCTGCGGCACGAGGAGGGCGTCCGGCTCATCCTTGAGATGCAGCCGGGCACGCACATATTGGCCGGGCAGAAGCGTGAAATCGCCGTTGGCGATGGTGGCGCGCGCCGTGAGGGTGCCGGTTGCGCGGTCGACCACGTTGTCGAGGAAGGTGAGCTCGCCCTTGTGGTGCGCCTCGGTCTCGGGCGGCACCAGAACCTCGACATCGACCTTGCCGGCCGCATGGGCTTTCTGGATGTCGCCGAGCTCGGCCTCGCTCGGGTTGAAGGTGACATAGATCGGATCGAGCTGGACGAGCGTGTTGAGCGTCGTGCCGGCGACGCTCACGAGCGTTCCGATCGGCGCCTGGTTTCGCCCGATGCGGCCCGGGAAAGGCGCACGGATCTCGGCGTAGCCGAGATTGAGCTGCGCCGTGCGGATCAAGGCCTGATCCATGGTGACCGCGGCTTGCGCCTGTCGCAACGCGCTCTCGCGTTGTTCGAGCGTGTCCTTGGCGACGAAGCCGCTTTTGACGAGCTCGTCACCGCGATTGAAATTGGCGCGCGCATATTCGAGCGCCGCGGCGTCGCGTTGCGCTTGCGCCGTCGCCTGGTCGAGCACAGCCTGCAAGTCGCGCGGATCGATCCGGTAGAGGAGGTCGCCCTCTTTCACATCCGCACCATCGGGCGCGAGCTGCGCGGCGATATAGCCCGTGGCGCGCGCCTGCAACGAGATGTTGCGGATCGATTCCGTCCGCGCCGAATATTCGAGAAGGATCGGCACCGTCTTCTTCACCACGGCGGCCACCGGAACCGGCATGACGAAGCCATGTTGCGCCGAAGCCGACGCGTCGGCAGCGGCGCCTTTCTCCTGGTTTCGATCAAGAAAATAGGCGGCCGTGGCGGCAGCCGCCGCGAGCAGCACCACGCCGGTCAAGATGATTTTCCAACCGCGCATCGTGTCCTTCTCCCTTGCTATTCCGCGGCCTTGGCTTCGGGGTCGAAGCGGTAAGGCACGGGAGCGGGCGCTGCCTTCTCAGCCTCGCGCCCTTCGCGCAGCCGCTCGATCATGGCGTAGAAGATCGGCACGAAGACGAGCGTCAGGACGGTGGCGGCGAGCATGCCGCTGAACACGGTCGTGCCGATCGATTGGCGCCCCGCGGCGCCCGCGCCATGCGCGAACATCAGCGGCACGACGCCGAGGATGAAGGCGAAGGCGGTCATCAGGATCGGGCGCAGGCGAAGGCGCGCCGCCTCCATCGCGGCGTCCACGATGCTCAAGCCTTCCTCTCGCCGGCGCCTCGCGAATTCCACGATCAGGATCGCGTTCTTGGCCGAGAGGCCGATGAGCATGACGAAGCCGATCTGCGAATAGACGTCGATCTGGATTTGCCTCAGCCAAAGCCCGGAAAGCGCGCCGAGCAAGGCGAGCGGCACCGTCAGAAGAACCATGAACGGCATGGTCCAGCTCTCATATTGGGCGGCGAGGATCAAAAAGACGAAGACGAGCGCAAGGCCGAAGACGAGCGTCGCAACCGAGCCCGCCTTGAGCTCCTGGTAAGTGATCCCCGTCCACTCATAACCGAAATCGGCCGGCAGCACGGTCGCGGCGACACGTTCCATCGCGGCGATCGCCTGGCCCGAGGAATATCCTTGCGCCGCGCCGCCGTTGATGAGGGCGGAGCCGTAATTGTTGTAATGGGGGACCGTTTCGGGGCCCACGATCGGCCGGAGCGCGCCGAGCGTGCTGAGCGGCACCATGCCGCCCGTGCCGTTGCGCACGTAAAGGCGCGCGAGATCGGAGGCTTCGGCGCGCGCGTTCTTGTCCGCCTGCAGCGTCACGCGGAAGGTGCGCCCGAAAAGATTGAAGTCGTTCACATAAAGCGAGCCGAAATAGATCTGCAAGGTGTTGAAGACATCCGGCAAGCTCAGGCCGAGCAGCTTCGCTTTCGTGCGGTCGAGGTCGTAGTTGAATTGCGGCGTCGAGGTGCTGAAGGAGGTGAACAACTGCTGCGCGTTGAGCTCTTTCTGCTTGCGGGCTTCGGCGAGCAGCGCCTGCGCCACATCGTTGAGCGCGACGCTGCCGCGCCCTGTGAGATCCTCGAGCTGGAACTCGAAGCCGCCCGTCGCGCCAAGCCCCGGGATCGAGGGCGGATCGAAGCTGAGTGCGAAGGCGTCGGGGATTTGCATCAGCGCCGGGCGCACGGAAGCGACGATGCGCGAAGCGTTCTGATCGGGACCGCGTTCATCCCAAGGCTTGAGAATCGCGAATTCGACGCCGGCGTTCGACTGATTGGCGAAGGTCAAGAAGTTGAAGCCGCTGATCGAGACGACATCTTGCACGCCCGGCGTTCGCAGCAAGGTTTCGCGCACCTGCTTTGCGACCGCATCCGTGCGTTGCAGCGAGGCCCCGTCGGGGAGCTGCATCACCACGAAGAAATAGCCCTGATCTTCGACGGGCAGGAACGTCGACGGAATGCGCAGCGACACGGCGTAAGTGGCGGCGATTCCCGCGGCGAAGAGCGCGAGCATCGCCCAGCGGATGCGGATGAGGAATCGCACGCTCCTCGCATAGAAATGCGCGAGCCAGGTGAAGCCCGCGTTAAACCAGCGAAACAGCACGAAGCGTGGAGGCTCGCGCTCGCGCAGGAAGGCTGCACAAAGGGCAGGACTCAGCGTGAGCGAATTGAACGCCGAGATGCCGACCGAGATGGCGATCGTCAAGGCGAATTGGTTGTAGAGCCGGCCGGTCACGCCGGGCAGGAAGGCGACCGGGATGAACACGGCCATCAGCACCGCCGTGGTGGCGATGATCGGGCCGATCACCTCCGTCATCGCCTTGCGGGCGGCGGCGAGCGGCGCAAGCCCGGCCTCGAGCTGGCGCTCCACATTCTCGACGACCACGATGGCATCGTCGACCACGAGGCCGATCGCCAGCACCATGCCAAGAAGGCTCAAGGTGTTGAGCGAGAAGCCGAGGATTTTCATCACGACGAGGGTGGCGACGAGCGAGACCGGGATGGCGACGCTCGGGATGATGGTGGTGCGCCAGCTTTGCAGGAAGACGAACACCACGGCGACGACGAGGAGCAAGGCCTCCGTCAAGGTGAACAGCACATCGCGCATCGAGGCCGAGACAAAGCGGGTCGTGTCGTAGCGCATCGCGTAATCGATGCCCTTCGGGAATCGCTTCGCCAGCTCGACCATCTTGTCCTGGACATGCTGCTGCAAGTCGAGCGCGTTCGAGCCCGGCATCTGGAAGACGCCGAGAACGATTGTCGGCTTGTCGTCGAGGAAGGCGGAGGAGGCATATTGCAACGCGCCAAGCTCGATGCGCGCCACATCGCGAAGATGCACGACGGCGCCCCTGTTGGGCGCCGCGCGCACGATGATGTCGCCGAATTGCGCCGGATCGCTCAGGCGGCCGACCGCGTTCACCTGCACCTCGAAGGGCGTGCCGGGAGGCGCCGGCTCCTCGCCGATCTTGCCGGCCGCGACCTGGACATTCTGCTCGGCGACGGCATTTTGCACATCGACGGCGGTGATGCCGAGCTCGGCCATCTTGTCGGGGTTGAGCCAGATGCGCATCGAATAGCGCCGCTCGCCGAAGATCACGACATCGCCGACGCCGGGAAGGCGCTTCAGCGGATCGGCGATCTGCAGATAGGCGTAATTGCTCAAAGCCACGGCATCGACCGAATCGTCGGGAGAGAAGAGATTGACGATCAGAACGAAGTTGGGATTTTGCTTGGTGATGATGACGCCGCCCTGATTGACGATGCCCGGCAGGGAGGACGCGGCTTGCGAGACGCGGTTTTGCACATCGACCGCGGCGACGTTAAGCGGATAGCCGACATCGAAGGTGATGGTGATCGTCGATGAGCCGTCATTGGCGCTCACCGAGGACATGTAGGTCATGCCGGCGACGCCGTTGATCTGCTGCTCGAGCGGCGTCGTCACCGTGTCCGACACGACTTGCGCGCTGGCGCCGGGATAATGCGCGCTCACCACCACTTGCGGCGGCGTGATTTCCGGGAATTGCGAGACGGGCAAGAGGCGATAGCAGACCGCGCCCGCGAGCACCATGATGATGGCGATCGCGGAGGCGAAGATCGGCCGCTGGATGAAGAAATTCACCATGCGTTTGGAGCCCGGGAGCTTTCCAAGAAACTTTCGGCGAGCACACGCAAATGCCCTCCCATCGCCCGGCGAGGCGAAGGTTCAACGGGATCAGGCGGCTTTGTCCGGCCAGACTTCAACTTCAAACCCTCTCAAATATGATGAACTTGCTCAAAAAACTTCCTACGCGTCGTGTCATCGGCTCCGCTCGAGAAAATGCGACAAAAAGGAAGGTGTGCTCCCGAAAAGCTGAAGCAAGCCCAGGACCTTTTTGCGTGCCACCTTTTATGCGAGGGCGCGGCCGGATGCAAAAGCTCGGCCTTGCGTCCTATGCGCGCGCCCTTTGCCTCACGCTGTCTGCGCAGGCTTCTTGAGCGCGGCCAAGCGCTTGAATTCTTCTGATTTTTTGTAATGCGCATCGAGCGGGTAGCAACCCGAGACGAGGCCGTTCCTCGGCGCCGTGGTGCAATCGCTGAAACTGCGGCAAAGCCGCTTCCTCTGTACGGCCTTGCCCTCGAGAATGTCGCGCGGCAGCTCAGGATAAGCGAGCAGCATGCGGCCGAGGCCGATGAAATCGGCCCATTTCAGGCGCAGAACCGCCTGTGCCACATTCGGCAGGAACTCCTGCAGATAGGTGTAGGCGGACCCCATCACGCAGAAATCAGGGAAGGCCTCTTTCAGCCGGCGCACGGTGTCGAGATGGCGCCCGACACCGACGAGCGGGTCTTCCGGCGGGAAATAGCCGTCCGATGGCGGGTAAAGGGCAGGCCGCGTGACATGAGGGTTGTAGTAGGGGCTCGCGAGCGTGACATTCACGAAGCGAACATCGAGCTCACGCAAGATCTCGAAAAAAGCGAAAGGCTCCGCAAGATCAATCTTTGTCGGATCTTCCGGATCGACGCCGAAGCCATAGACATAAGGCAAAAGCGATCCGAACTCTTCCGGAATGCCGGGTCCGAGCGCGCCGGGCTTCGATTGGGCAGGATCGGCGCGGAAGGGCACGATGTCGGCGGCGCTCAGCCTCACGCCGATGCCGAGGCCCGGCACTTGCGCCCTGATGCCTGAGACGACCTCGCGCAGGAAACGCGTGCGGTTCTCGAGGCTGCCGCCATAAAGCCCGGGACGGGTATGGGCGCTCAGGAACTCATGAGCGAGATAGCCATGGCAGTGCTTGATGTCGACGAAATCGAAGCCGCATTCGCGCGCAAGTTTTGCCGCGGTCACGAAATCATCGACGAGGCGGCGTATCTCGTCGTCGCTCATTACCGGCCGGTCTTCGGGGTAGCCGAATTTTCGGTCGAGCAGGGGGTGCCGATAAGCGATCACCGGCTCGAATCTCTTATGGTCGTTTGGCTTGCAGAAGCGGCCCGAATGGGTGAGCTGCAAGCCGATCACGAGGCCCTCGTCGCTGCCCATCGCTTCGCGATGCGCATCGACCAAGGCTTCGCGCAAGCGGGCGATCGCGGATTGCGTCGATGCCGCCATCACGAGCTGGTTCGGGTTGGCGCGCCCGTCCGGGCGCACCGCGACGGCCTCGCCGCCCCAGACGAGCTTGCCGCCGCTCGCGCCGAAGCGGCGCCATCGCCGCAGCGTGTTTTCGCTCGGCCGCCCGTCGCGCTCTCCGTCCCAGCCTTCCATCGGATTGAGCGCGAGGCGATTGCCGATTTTCAAGCCGGCGACCTCGATCGGCGCGGCGAAGAGCGAGGTCGACCCGCCGGCCACGATGTCGTCGCACGGCATGTCGAGGCCAAGCGAGTCGAGATGGGCTCGAAACGCGGCGACGCTGCCGAAGGACGCGAGCTTGGGATATTCGCCGAACTTCATGCAAGCCTCATTTTCATCGCAACGTCTGACGATGTAGGGCGCTCTGTGCCTTGACGCTCACCGGAGGGCGCGTCTTAAGAGCCGCCGAGCTTAGCCAATTCGGCAAGGCAAGTCCCGCACGCGCGGCGCCTTTGCGCGACATTTGGTCAGGCACGGCTTGAGGGGCGTGCGCGTGCGCATAGCTCCCCCGCGGAGACGGGCCTTGATGTGCGTCTTTCAGCTCCCCAAACCCTCCTGGCCGACCGCATTCGCGTCGATGCCCTGGACCTCCTCACCCGTGAGCAATCTCAACACATGAGCAATCTCGATCGTGAGCGCGTGCTCGATGTCCACCATTGGACCGAGAACCTGTTCAGCTTCACCACGAGCCGCAGCCCCGCCTTTCGCTTTCAGAGCGGGCAGTTCACCATGATCGGCCTCGATATCGAAGGCAGGCCCCTGTTGCGCGCCTACAGCATGGCGAGCGCGAATTACGAGGAGAGGCTCGAATTTTTCAGCATCAAGGTGCAGGACGGCCCTTTGACGTCGCGCCTTCAGCATCTCAAGCCCGGCGATGAGGTGCTGGTGAACAGGAAGGCGACCGGCACGCTGGTCCATGACAATCTCATCGCCGGGCGCACGCTCTACCTTCTCGGCACCGGGACGGGCCTTGCGCCTTTCTTGAGCATCATCAGGGACGCCGAAACCTACGAGCGCTATCAGAAGATCGTGCTCCTGCATGGGTGCCGCCAGGTGGCCGAGCTCGCCTATGGAGAGTTCATCCAGCGCGAGCTGCCAGATCACGAATTTCTGGGCGACCTCGTGCGCGGCAAGCTCATCTATTACCCGACCGTGACGCGCGAGCCTTTCCGCAATCGCGGCCGCCTCACCGATCTCATCACCTCGAACATGCTTTCCGAGGATCTCGGCTTGCCGCCGCTCGATTGCGAGCACGACCGCGTGATGCTTTGCGGCAGCCCCTCGATGCTCAGCGATCTGCGCGCCATTCTCGACGAGCGCGGTTTCGTCGAGGGCAATCATTCGGCGCCCGGCCACTACGTCATCGAGCGTGCTTTCGTCGAGAAATGAGGAAGGGGTTCGAGCTCTTATCAAGCTCTCGGCGAGGCTAATGCCGTGGGGTGCACGCCGGGGTACATGCGTTTCTTTTTCCGTTGACGGGCTTCGCAGGACAGGCAAGAAACCCGAATCCTCGAGAGCGGGCAGGTCATGGAGCCGCGCTCTCCGCCCAGCGAAATCGGAGCTTGCACCTATGCCGACCTTGCCTCGCAGAAATCTCGGCGCGAGCGGCTTGAGTGTTTCGGCGCTCGGGCTTGGCTGCATGTCCTTCTCCGGAGCTTACGGGCCGAGCGATGACGAGGCCGCAATCGGCGTGATCCATACGGCGCTCGACCGCGGCGTCACCTTCTTCGATTCGTCCGATATGTACGGTTGGGGCCATAATGAGACGCTTCTCGGTCGTGCGCTCGGCAAGCGGCGTTCCGAGATCGTGCTCGCCACCAAATTCGGCCAGACGCGGCAGCCTGGCGGCGCGAATGGCGTCGACGGTCGGCCAGCCTATGTGAAGGAAGCGTGCGAGGCGAGCTTGAAGCGCCTCGGCACCGAGGTGATCGACCTTTACTATCAACACCGCGTCGATCCCAATGTCCCGATCGAGGAAACGGTCGGCGCCATGGCCGAGCTCGTGCACCAAGGCAAGGTGCGCGCCCTGGGCTTGAGCGAGGCGCGCCCCGAGACGATCCGGCGCGCACACAAAGTGCACAAGATCGCGGCCGTGCAATCGGAGTTTTCCCTGCTCTACCGTGTCGAGGCGGAAGAAACCTTGCGCACGACGCGCGAGCTCGGCATCAGCTTCGTCGCTTATTCGCCCTTGGGCCGAAGCCTCTTGACCGGGAAGCTCGCGAGCCCGAGCGACATGAAGGCCGACGATCCCCATCGCCGGCACCCGCGCTTCGCCGAAGACAATCTTGCGCGAAACCTCGGCTTGATCGAGCCCTTGCGCGCCATTGCGGCGAAGAAAGGCTGCACGCTCGGCCAACTCGTCATCGCCTGGCTCCTGGCGCGCGGCGAGGACATCGTGCCGATCCCCGGCACCAAGCGCATCGACCGGCTAGACGAGAATCTCGGCGCCTTGCGGGTGCGGCTCTCGCCAGCGGAGGCCGATGAGATCTCGGGCACGGTGCCGGTGGGTGCAGCTTCCGGCCAGCGCTACCCCGAGGCGGCGATGAAGGCCGTCTATCGCTGAACGCTACTCGGGCAGGATCGCGACCGCGCGCGTCCAGCCCGCCGAGCCGCGGTGCACCTTCACCGGGAAGCACACGATCTCGAAGCCATCGGCCGGCAAGGCCTCGAGATTGTGCAGCTTCTCGAGATGGGAGTAGCCGATCTCGCGGCCGGCCCGATGGCCCTCCCAGATCAAGGAGGCGTCCCCCGTCGCCTCGACCTTGCGGCGCGTGTGGGCGAAGGGCGCGTCCCAGCTCCAGCCGTCCGTGCCGACGAGCCGGACGCCGCGTTCGAGCATCCATAAGGTCGCGGCCTTTCCCATGCCGCAACCCGCATCGACATAATCGTCCTCGCCATAGCGCATGCCGGCGCGCGTGTTGACGACCACGATCTCGAGCGGGCGCAGCTCATGGCCGATGCGCGCGAGCTCCGCTTCCAAATCGGCGGGCGTCGCGACATAGCCGTCGTCGAAATGGCGGAAGTCGAGCTTCACGCCGGGCTGGAAGCACCATTCGAGCGGCACCTCGTCGATGCGCATCGAGGCCTCGCCGCCGGGCTTCAACCGGTGATTCATCGAGGAAAAGAAATGATAGGGCGCATCGAGATGCGTGCCGTTATGCGTCGAGATCGCGCAGCGCTCGATGGCGCAATACTCGCCGTCGGGCAAGGCATCGACCGGCACACCGAAGAAGGCGGCAAGGCCCGGGGCCGTCGCGTGATGGTCGAGATACTCGATCTGCGGCGCCATCTGCGGCGGGTCGCTCGCGATGCCGGCTTTTAGCGGAACCGAGATGTCGATGATCCGGCGGGGCATGGTTTCCTCTTGCGGTCGAAGCTTCGGCGGCGCGGCCGTTCAGCGTGACGGGGTCGGCCAATCCACGGCCGGGCCGATCACGCCGCGGCACTCGCCGAACCCGATCGGCGTGAAGCCCTCGCGCTCCGCCCGGGCGCGGAAGATCACCTCGTCGCCATCCTCGAGCCATTCTCGCGTCTCGCCATTCGGGAGCGTGATCGGATTTGCGCCGCGGGAGGTGATCTCGGCGAGGCAGGCGCGGCTCTCCTCGGAGGGGCCCGAGGTCGTGCCGCTCGCGATGATATCGCCCGGCGTCAGGTTGCAGCCATTGCTCGCGTGATGGGTCAGCATCTGCGCGAAGGTCCAATACATATGCTTGAAATTCGTGCTCGTGATCCGCTCCGCGCCTTGGCGCGCCTCGCGCATGCGCTTGGTGATGAGGGAGGCGCGAAGCTTGAGGTCGAAGCCGCCGCTCTCTCGTTCGCGCGGCGTGTCGAGATAGGGGAGAGGAGCGGGGTCTCCGGGCGGCCGCGTGAACGCAGGCGTGCGAAAGGGGCGCATCGCCGCCTCGGTGATCACCCAGGGCGAAATGCTCGTCGACAGGCTTTTCGCCAGGAAAGGGCCGAGCGGCACGCTCTCGGCGCGCTGAATATCGCGCGCCGACCAATCGTTGAGGAGGCAATAGCCGAAGATATGCGCGCGCGCGTCCTCGATCGGGATCGGCCTGCCGAGCTCATTGCCGATGCCGATGAAGGCGCCGACTTCGAGTTCGTAATCGAGCGCGCGCGTCGGGCCAAATCGCATGATGTTCCCGTTATCGAGCCATTGGCCCTGGGGCCGCGTGATGGTTCCGCCCGAGGGTCTCACCGAGCTCGCCCGGCTGTGATAGGCGATCGGCATGGTCTTGAAGCTCGGCGGCACCTTGCCGGTGGGTGAGAGCCGCTCGCTATGGAAGCTCGAGGTGAGAAAATCGGTGAAATTGCCGACTGCGACCGGCATCTGCATCGAGGCTTCGCTCATCGGCACGAGATGGGGCTCGACCTTCTCGCGCTCGCGGCTTTCGGCATCGAGCAGGTTGCAAAGCCTCGCGCGCAACGCCGAAGCCACATGGTTGCCAAGCGCCATCAGCGGGTTGAGGAACGGTCCTCTCGCCGCCAAGGCGGCTTTTTCCGCAGGCCCTGAGAAAAGCCCGGCTTCCTGGGCGGCGGCAAGATCGAGGATCTTGTCGCCGATCGCGACGCCGCCTCTGCCGGTGTCGTCGCCGCGCCGCTCGAAAATGCCGAAGGGCAGATTCTGCAAAGGAAAATCGGCGCGCGCGAGATTTGCCGTCTCGACGAAGCTTCGACGTGCCGGATCGTGCGTCGCGTCGGTCTCGAGCAAGGGTGCCTCCCAGGGTTCACGGCGGCCATAGTGCCCGCATCCTCCCCATGCGCGTCAAGGAGCGGCTACCTGGGGATGTGGTTTCGTACAAAAGGCGAAGCGCGATTTGAAGCGTCCGATCGCTACGGCACCGGCGCCGCGCCCGAGGTCTTGCGCGCCGAAGCTTCTCCATCGTCCGCGGCTCGCGAGCCGAAATCGCCCAAAGGGATTTCCGGATGCATGGCGAAGGCGGCGACCGCGCCGACGGCGAGGATGCCAATCAACATGGTGAACGGCAGGACGCGGCTTCCCGTGATGTCGATGAGATAGCCCGAGATCGGCAGCGAGACGGCGGCCGCCAGGGCCGAGCCCGAATTCATCATGCCGGCGGCCGTGCCGGAGTATTTCGGCGCGATATCCATCGGGATCGACCATATCGGCCCGATGATCAGCTCGAAGAAGAAGAAGCCGGCGGAGAGGCAAATGCCGACGATGGTGAGGTCGCGCGTCAAGAGCAAGGGCACAAGCGAGAAGAGCGCTCCCACGAAACCCACGAGAATGACGCTGAGACGCGCGAAGCGGATATTGCCGGTGCGCCGCAAGACATGGTCGGAGGCGATGCCGCCGATCGAATCACCGACGACGCCCGCCAGGAACACGCCGAAGGAGAAGATGGCCGATTGCTTCAGGTCGAGGTCGTAGCTTTTCTTGAAGAACAGAGGCAGCCAGCTCAGATAAATCGCAAGGCACCATCCGTAGCAGAAATAGGTGAGCGTCACCGGCCAGATCCGCTTGGCGAGCGGCCCCCAGGGAATTTGCGGCCGCGGTCCCCGACGCGGCTCCGGCAAGGCGGCGAGCTCCTCGGGGGTGATGTCGGGATGGTCCTTCGGATCGTCGCGATAATACCAAACCCAGGCGAGCACCCAGATGAGGCTCGCGCATCCGACAACGACGAAGGAACCGCGCCAGGTGACGGTCATCATCAGGAAAGCGACGACGGGGGGCGTGATCGCATTGCCGAGCCGCGCGAAGGAATGGGTGAGCCCTTGCGCGAAGCCGCGCTTGCCGCGCTCGACCCAATTTTGCATGGCGAGCGTCGCGGTCGGAAAGGTCGCGCCTTCGCCCAAGCCTAGCAGCACTCTCACCAGGATCAAGGTGATGATGCCGCCGGTCGCTCCAGTGAGGATCGTCGCGGCCGCCCACACCGCGCCGCAGGCGAACAAGGTCTTGCGCGGCCCGAACCGATCCCCGATCCAACCGCCGATCACCTGAAAGAAGAAGTAGGAATAGTTGAAGGCCGAGAAGATGAAACCGAGCTCGGTATTCGTAAGCCCGAATTCCGGTTGGATGTCGATCGCCGCCGTCGAGAAGTTCACGCGATCGATATAGGTGATGAAATACATCAGGCACAAAAGCGCGAGCACCCCGTGCGTGGGCTTGAGGAGCGTGCGCATGCGTGTGTGCCTCCCTGGGCGATCTTATCGGCTTGGCGTCTGGGCCAGTTCACCCCATCTTTCATGAAAGAACGGCAGGCCGCAATCCACCTCTCGTTTTTGGTACAATCGGGTCTCGGGCTAACAAGTTAGACTGAAATGGCCATTGGACTTGAAGCCGGCGTGCTCTAAGAGAAATCTTAACCGATCGCTTACCGTCGCAGGCGGCCCGCGATCCGCTAGCGGCCGGCGGGTGCGCTTTTCGCCGCGGTGATGATCCTGTCGAGAATGCGGCCGAGGATCGGCATCGAGGTCGCGAAGTTCAATCGCGCGAATTGGGCGCATTCGGAATGGAAATTTTCTCCTGGGCTCAATGCGACGCGCGCATGATCGTGGAAGAACTGAAACGCCGGCATCGTGAGGTGAAGCTCGCGAAAGTCGAGCCAAGCAAGATAGGTGCCTTCGGGCGCGTGGCATCGCACTTGCGGCAGCTCCGCGCGGAGCACCTCGATCACCCGGTCGCGCGCCGCGGTCAGATGGGCGACGACGGCGTCGAGCCAATCATCGCTTAAGGTCCAGGCGGCGACGGTCGCGTCGATGCCGAGCCCGCTGCATCCGCCGACGAGGCGCGACGGGATGGTCTCGGCGAAACGCCGGCGAAGCTCGGGCGTGCCGAAATGCATCACGCCGCAACGAAGGCCTGGAATGTTGAAGCTTTTCGTGGCCGAGGTGATCGTCACCGTGCGGGCCGCGATCTCGGCGCTGAGCGTCGCGAAAGGGATGTGCTTTCGCCCGTCGTAGACGAGGTCGGAATGGATTTCATCCGCGATGACGATGAGGTCGTGCTCGATCGCCAACTTGGCAAGCGCTGAAAGCTCGGCTCGTTCAAATACGCGCCCGGTCGGATTTTGCGGATTGCAAAGGATGAGGATGCGGGTCCTCGGGCCGATGCGGCCGGTGAGCTCGGCGATGTCGAAGACATGGCGCGGGCCGGCGTCACGCATGGTGAGCGGCACGAGCTTGCGCCTGGTCGCGTTGATCGCTTCATGAAAGGGCGGGTAGGCCGGCACCTGGAGGATCACGCCGTCGCCGGGCTCGGAGAAGGCGAGGATCGGTGCGAAAGTGCCCTGCACGAGATCGGAGACGACTTGCACCTGCAAGGGTTCCGTCTTCCAGCCGAAGCGTTTTTCCATGCGCGCCACGAAGGCCTCGGCGACCGCGGGCTCGGCCTTCCCGCCCTTATATTGCGGATAGCCGTAATCGCCGGCCGCGACGGCGCGGCTGACGGCCTCCTGGACCGGTTGGGCGACGGCGAAATCCATCTCGGCGACGAAGGCCGGAAGAATGTCGGGGCCGAAGGCGTTCCATTTCGAATTTCGCCGCGAGCGCAAGACGCTCTCGGACAGGTCGAAGAAATTGGCGCTCAGTCCCGCCGCGCCTGCCGTCTTTTCCGCCAAAGCCATTCGTCACCTTTTCTTCGCCGAGCGACCCTCTCGCCCTTTTCCGCCGCAGGATAAGAGGGCGCACAACGGTTTGAAAGCCGCCCCCGTTTCTGCCTCGCCAGGTGACGCCCATAAGGCATCTTTTGAAGGACCTTGCCGCTCACTTTTTGGTGACTTGTGCGGCGCGCGCCGGGAATCGCTCTTCGCCCCAAGGCAGCGTATCGTTTGTGGGACGGCTTCCGCGTCCGCAGGGGCGCGTGGAGATGACACCGGTCGAGCGCATGAGGATGGCATGGATTTCTCGCTGAGCGCGGAGCAGGAAGAGATCCGCGCCCACATCCTTTCCCTTTGCGCGCGTTTCGACGACGCTTATTGGCTCGAGCATGATCGTGTGGGCGCCTTCCCGCATGAGTTCCACGCCGCGATCGCGAAAGGCAAATGGCTCGGCATCGCCATGCCGGAGGCGTTCGGCGGCGCGGGGCTCGGGATCACCGAGGCCGCGATCATGATGCAGGCGGTTGCCGAATCGGGCGCGGCGATGAGCGGCGCCTCGGCGATCCACATGAACATCTTCGGCCTCAATCCGGTCGTGATCTTGGGGACCGAAGAGCAGAAAAGGCGCATGCTGCCGCCCTTGATCGCGGGCGCGGACAAGGCGTGCTTTGCGGTGACCGAGCCGGATGCCGGGCTCAACACCACCGAGATCAAGACGCAAGCGCGCCGAAACGACGACCACTACATCGTCAAGGGCACGAAAATCTGGATATCGACCGCGCAGGTCGCGAACAAGATGCTTTTGCTCGCGCGCACCACGCCGCTTGGCGAGGCGCGGCGCCGGATGGACGGGCTCACCCTCTTCTACACGGACATCGACCGCGACAGGATGGAGATCCGCGAGATCCCCAAGATGGGGCGAAGCGCCGTCGATTCGAACACGGTGTTCATCGACGGCTTGCGCGTGCCCGAGAACGACCGGATCGGAGCGGAAGGGGAGGGTTTCCGCGCCATTCTGCACGGGATGAATCCCGAGCGCATCCTCATCGCGGCCGAGGCCGTCGGCATCGGGCGCGTCGCCATCGCGCGCGCGGCGCGCTATGCGCGCGAACGCATCGTTTTCGGCCGGCCGATCGGACAAAATCAGGCGATCCAGCACCCGTTGGCGCAACGCTTCATCGAGCTCGAGGCCGCAAACCTCATGATGCTCAAGGCGGCTTCCCTCTACGACCGGGGGCGCGAATGCGGGGCGGAGGCGAATGCCGCGAAATATCTCGCGGGCGAAGCCGGATTTCACGCGTGCGAGACCGCGCTCATGACGCATGGCGGCATGGGATATGCGAAGGAATACCATGTCGAGCGCTACTTGCGCGAAGTGCTGATCGCGCGCATCGCGCCGGTGAGCCCGCAGATGACCTTGAACTTCATCGCCGAGCGCGCGCTCGGCCTCCCGAAGTCTTATTGAGGAGCACTGAAACGCCGCCCTCCCTCGACTCGTTCTCCGCTCAGCCCCGCGAAGGAGGGGATCCGGATATTTTCGGAGTTGCCTTATGAGCCTGGATTCCCGCATTCGCGGGAATAGCGCAGGTGCGGCGATGATCGCTCCTTGCTATTCGCTACTCGCTATTGGCTGTCTTGGAGACCCTTGATGCAAAAGGTCACGCAGTCGCCTCTCGCACGTTATCGCGAGCATCTCGAAAAGGGCGAGCTCGCTTATCAATTCGACCGGACGACCGGGGTGGCCATTTTTCATCCGCGCGTGATCGCTCCGAAATCGGGATCGCCCGATCTCGAATGGCGGGTGAGCGCGGGGCTCGGCACGGTTCATGCGACGACGGTCAACCATCCGCGTGACGGCGCCCCTTACAATGTCGCGCTCATTGATCTCGACGAGGGCTTTCGCATGATGAGCCGGGTCGAGGAGATGGAGCCAAGCGCCGTGAAGATCGGCATGCGCGTGAAGCTTCGCGTCAAGGCGGGAAGCGAGGGGGTGGCCGAGCCGCTCCCAGTCTTCGTGCCGGTCGAGGCTTCCCGATGAGCGGCGTGACGCGCGGCGGCGCGGCCATCGTCGGGGTTGCCGAGTCCGATCTCGGTATCGTCGCATCCGGCATGAGCGCGACCGACCTCATGGCGCAGGCGACGCAGCGCGCGCTCGACGATTGCGGACTTAAGCTTGGCGATATCGACGCGGTGTTCGCCGCGACGGCGCAAGCGCGCATGGCGAGCTTGTCGCTTTGCGAATACCTCGGGCTTGCGCCGCGCATCCAGGACGCAACGAATGTCGGGGGCTCCTCCTTTATGTTCCATCTCGCCCATGCGCATGCGGCGCTCGAGGCCAGGATGTGCGATATCGCCCTCATCGCCTATGGGAGCACGCAACGAAGCCTCGGGCGCCAGAACCTCTCACCGCCCGAGCTCAACGCTTACGAGAGCCCTTTCCGGCCGGTGCTCCCCGTCACCGGATATGCGCTCGCGGCCTCGCGGCACATGGCCGAGTTCGGCACGACGCGCGAGCAATTGGCCGAGGTCGCGGTCGCCGCGCGCCGCTGGGCGCTGATGAACCCCGCGGCCTTCGAGAAGCAGCCGCTCACGGTCGCCGAGGTGCTCGCCTCGCGCATGGTGAGCGACCCGCTCACGGTGCGCGACTGCTGCCTCGTGACGGATGGCGGCGGCGCCGTCATTCTCACCCGCGCCGATCGTGCTCGCTCGCTTTCGAAACCGCCGGCCTTCATCCTGGGTACGGGCGCGACCTCGACGCATCTGCGGATTTCGGCAATGCCTGATCTCACCGTGACCGGAGCCAAGCGCTCGGGCGAGCTCGCCTTCGCCATGGCGAAGCTTTCAGCCGCCGACATCGACGTCGCCGAGCTCTATGACGCCTTCACCATCAACACGATCCTGTTTCTCGAGGATCTCGGCTTTTGCCCAAAAGGCGAGGGCGGCCGCTTCGTCTCGGACGGCGCCATCGCGCCGGGCGGCCGCGTGCCCGTCAACACCAATGGCGGGGGCCTCTCCTATTGTCACCCGGGCATGTACGGCATCTTCCTCCTGATCGAAGCGGCGCGCCAGATTCGCGGCGAAGGCGGGGAGCGGCAGATCGAGGGATGCGAAGTCGCGCTCGCGCATGGCAATGGCGGGGTGCTATCGAGCCAGGCGACGGTGATTCTCGGCTCGCAAGCGACGGTGTGAGGATGCGGTATTCGAGGGTGTCGCGGAACCGAGGGGAGGCGCCGGGCCGATGTCCATTCGAGGGGAGATGAATTCGAGGCGGCGCATCCCAATATTCGGGTCGCATAGCTGAAACTCGACCCACGGAGGCACCCCATGAGCTGGCTTCCCGCAAGCGATCCGGTCCTGGGCGATAAGCGCGGTTGTGACGCCCTCGAGCTCATCATCGTGCCGCGCGCCCGCGACATCGGCGGCTTCGAGGTGCACCGCGCCTTGCCGCACGGCAAGCGGCAGATGGTCGGGCCCTTCATCTTCTTCGATCAGATGGGGCCGGCGCAATTCCTCTCAGGCCAAGGCATGGATGTGAGGCCGCATCCCGCATATCGGTCTTGCGACCGTGACCTATCTCTTCGACGGGCGCGTCATGCATCGCGACAGCGAAGGCAATGAATTGGAGATCGCGCCCGGCGCGATGAATTTGATGACGGCGGGGCGCGGCATCGCCCATTCGGAGCGCACGCCGCAGAGCGCGCGCAAGACGGGCCAGCCGATGTTCGGCATCCAGAGCTGGATCGCCCTGCCGCGCGACCGAGAGGAGATCGCGCCCTCTTTTCAGCATTTCGACGCGGCGAGCTTGCCGGTCGTCGAGGACAAAGGCGTTTGGGCGCGCGTCATCGCAGGGTCGGCCTTCGGGCAGACCGCGCCGGTCGAGACCGTCTCGGATTGGCTCTATGCCGAGGTCGTGCTCGAGGCCGGCGCGCAAGTCCCCTTCGATGCCGATCATGAGGAACGCGCCATCTATGTGGCCGAAGGCGAGGTCGAGATCGCGGGCGACAGCTTCGAGGCGCCGCGCCTCCTCGTCTTCCGCCCCGGTGACCGCATCACGGTCACCGCCAAGCGCCGGGCGCGCGCTCATGTTTCTCGCAGGAGCCGCGATGGAAGGGCCTCGCTACATCTGGTGGAACTTCGTCTCGTCGCGCAAGGAGCGCATCGAGGAGGCGAAGGAAGATTGGAAGATGGGCCGGTTTCGAGCGGTGCCGGGCGAAACGGAGTTCATCCCGCTCCCCGAGCGGTGACACAGCAATTGCTCACCCGCCGGCGTGATCGCGGTAAATTCAGGCTCTCTTCCCGCGCGCGGGCGGCCCGAGCTTGCGCTCAAGCCGCGTCTTTGGCGCTCCATCGGCTCGCTTGATCGAGGCGCTGGATTGCGGCGGCGTCGAGCTTGAGCCGCGTCGCCTTTGCGAGCTCGCCGAATTGAGCGATGCTCGTGGCGCTCGCGATGGGCGAGGTGACGCTCTGCCGCGCCATCAGCCAGGCGAGCGCTACCTGAGCCGGGGTGGCCTTCAGCTCGGCCGCGACCGCGTCGAGCGCGGCTATGATGGCCAGGCCGCGCTCGTTGAGATAGGTGTTCCCGATGCGCTGGCCGCGTGCGCGCCCCTCCAAATCCGCCTTGCTTCGGTATTTGCCGGTGAGGAAGCCGGCGGCGAGCGAATAGTAATTGATGACGCCGACGCTCTTGGCGCGGCAGAGCGGCTCGAGCTCCTTCTCGAAGACCTCGCGATCATAGAGGTTGTAAAGCGGCTGCAAGGTCTCGTAGCGCGGAAGCCCCTGCTTCTCGGCAAGATCGAGCGCTTCGGCGAGGCGGGGCGCACCGAAGTTCGACGCGCCGACGGCGCGCACCTTCCCCGCCTTGATGAGCTCGGCGTAGCAGGAGAGCGTCTCTTCCTGCGGCGTTGCGGCATCATCGACATGGGATTGGTAGAGATCGATGTAATCGGTCTGCAAGCGTCGCAGCGACGCCTCGACGGCTTGGCGGATATAGGGCTTGGAAAGGCCCTTCTTGCCTTCGCCCATGTCCCAGCCGACCTTGGTCGCGACCACCACCTTTTTGCGATTGCCGCGTGCCTTCATCCAGCGGCCGATGATGGTCTCGGATTCCCCGCCCTTATGGCCCGGCACCCAGATCGAATAGCAATCCGCCGTGTCGATGAAATTGAAGCCTTCCGCCACGAACGCGTCGAGCAAGGCGAAGGAGGTTGCCTCATCGGCCGTCCAACCGAACACATTGCCGCCGAAGCACAGCGGCGACACCATGATCTCCGTTCGTCCAAGCCGCCGCATCGTCATGACATCCTCGCTATCGGTGATTGTCGAAGCTTCAAGAGTTGTGAGGTTCCATCCGCCCCAACTCTTGTGCACAAGCGAAGTTGCAAGACAAGTGCTAAGGACGAAGCGATCTCACGGGCGGCCGGAGGCCTGGCCCTTTTGGCCTGTTCCCTTGAAGAAGGTGTAGCAGAACACGCCGTCAGGCTCCGTCGTCCTTTGAAGGGCGCGAATGCCTGAGTCGAAATCCTCGGGCTCGATCAAGCCAGCCTTGGTCGCCGGCTCGCGAACCCCTTCGATCATCGCGATGAATGTCTTCTTCGTGAAGCCGTCGATGAGGTCGGGTCGGCTCCCGTCCACATACACCATCCGGGGAGACACCCGAACCTTTTCGAGGCCGGCCTCGACCATCAGCGGATAAAGCTGCCGGCCGATCTGGGCATTGCCCCCGCCGAGCCGCTGGAGCTCGACCTGGCATTTGATCGCTTCATGCGCGGCCTCGCTGTCGGGGTGGAAATAGGTCGAGCCGTGGTCACCTTCGATCACAGTCACGCTGCCGCCAACCTTCAAAAGGCGGATGAGCATGGTCAAGGCGGCGACGGGGCTCGGAAGATGCTCGAGAAGAAAGCAAATGAAGATGTGATCGAAGGATTGCGGCGCGAAAGGCAAGTCGAAGACGTCGGCCTGCTCGAAACGCACATTGGCGAGCCCCGCCGCCTCCGTCGCGGCTTTCGCCGCTTGCAGCGAATCCGGTGAAATATCGACTGAGGTGAAAAAGGCTCGAGGACTTCGTCTCGCGAGCGTCACCGTCTGGGCTCCGACGCCGCACCCCGCTTCGAGAACCTGGCTCCCCGGCGGGTAATGGGTGTCGCCGTGCAAAATCTCGATCAGTGTCCCGGCCTGATCCTGCAAACGTTCATGCTCGCGGGTGCGGTAGCCGTGAACATAAGATCGGCTCATGTCGCTTCTCTTCGGCATGGCCCAAAAGCCCTTATCGAGGCGCCATAGCATCAAGTCTGGTGAAGCGCGCCCAAATCAAGGGGGCAAAAATCAATTGGATTGCCGCCAGAGGGGGGCACGCGCACGGACCTTGTCGAGACGCCGCAGCGTTGTTTCATCGGCTTCCGGCACGTCATGGCCGAGCGGCTGCGCCGGGGCTTCGCGCCACCCCATCGCGGCAAGCACGCTCGGCGCCTCGTAATAATCTTGCAGGAGGGAGGAAACGAGCGCGCGAAAGCCGTCGAAGCTCTCGCTTTCGACGGTCTCGAGCACCGCGGTTCTGGTGGAGAAGGAAGCGCGCGTGAAGGCCTCCTCGCCTCCGGCGTGTCCCGCGATGAGCTGAAGAACGGCCTCTTGGGCTGCATCCTTCGGCTTCAGGCGGAGACCGGCCCGGGTGCCGGGCGGCAAGGGGGAAGCGCCGGGTGAAGCATCGGAGCGCGCGCGCTCGCCCGGCAGGATGGTGTCCACGACCGCATCGAGGAAGGCGTTCGTCATCAAAGGCTCCGTGCGAGGTCGTCGGCGAGCTTGAGCGCCAAGGCGCCGATCGTCGAGCCTGGATTGACCGCACCCACCGTCGGAAAGAGGCTTCCGTCCGCGACGATGAGATCGGCGACCGCATGCACGCGCCCGCTGGCATCGGTGACCGAGGTCGCGGGATCCCTGCCCATGCGCGCCGTCCCGAGGAGGTGCCATCCGGTCAAGGGCGCAAGCGCCACCCTCACCGTACGGTGAGCGCCGGCGGCGCGCAACATCTCCTCGGCTCGATCGAGGCCGAAATCGAGCGCGCGGCGCGTGTGCTCGGAGATACGATAGTCGACCTTCACACCCGGCAAGCCGTCGGCCTCGGTACGGTTCGTGAGGCTTACCCGGTTATGGGTTTCCGGGAGATCCTCATTGCAGACGAGCACGGCGACCGAATGCCGGAATTCCTCGCGCAGCCAGTGCTGCGCCGCTTCGCCCCAAGGCTTGTCGAGCCGCGCCGCCTGAAGCAGAAGCGCGTTTTCGCGCGCGACCTGGAGATGCACGCCGCGCTTGAAGCCGCGGCTCTCGTCGGTCTCGTAGAACTCGTGACTGTAGATCGCGCAGCCGACCGGACCCACGGGCCCGTCGAGTTCCTCCCGGAAGAGTCCCCGCGCGTAGGCGGCGCCGTGGAACATAAGGTTCCTGCCCAAGGCGGGGCTTTCGATGCCGGAGGCGAGGAGCAGGCGCGGCGTGCCGATGCCGTTCCCGGCGACGACGACGATCTGCGCCGGCTGGGAGACCTCACGCCCTGCCTCGTCCCGATAGCGGATGCCGCGCGCGCGGCCGGCCTCGATCTCGACTTGCCGCACCACGCAGCCCGTTCGCAGCTCGACGCCATTCTCGCGCGCCTTCGGCCAATAGGTGAGATCGGTCGAGGACTTTGCTCCGGTGGCGCAGCCGATGAGGCAAGGGCCGCAATGATTGCATCCGGCTCTTCCCGCGTGGGCGCGCGAATTGATCGCCGCGTCGACCGGCCACCAATGCCAGCCGAGCGCGTCGAAGCCGCGCGCCGCCGCCATGCCCATGCGGCCAAGAGCGACGGGAGGCATGGCGCGCTCGGGCTTGCGCGGATAGGCAGGATCGCCGGCGAGCCCCGACAGGCCGCACTCGGCGTCGTTGAGATCGTAATAGGGTTCGAGATCGGCGTAGGAGAAAGGCCAATCATCGCCGACGCCGTCGAGGCTGCGCGTCCGGAAATCGGAGGGATGGAGCCTTGGAAAATGCGCCGCCCAGGCGATGGTCGAGCCGCCGACCCCGTTCCACATGAGCGGCTTGAAGTCCGATTGCGAGTCGTCGATCGGATAATCGGCCGATGCGGGCTTTCGCCCGGATTTCAGCCGCAGATTGGGCGAGGTCGCCCATTCGTTCAGCACGGCCCGCTGCCAATCGGAGCGCCAAGCCGGAAACGCCGAGCGGTCCGGGAAACCGCCCCTTTCGACGCAAAGGATGCGCAGGTCCGGCCGTTTCTGCGACAAGCGCCAAGCGAAGGCGGCGCCGCCGAAGCCGGCGCCCACGATCGCTATGTCGACGGGGTCAAGCCGCATGGAAATTAGCTCGCGTCATGGGTTTGAAGGCTCGGTCAAGAGAGGCATTGCGAGGGCGCTCATTCGCAAGTGAGAGCTGCCGGCAAAGAGGTCGGCCCCGTCACCCTCTAACACCACCCGCCATTTTTGGAAGGGCGCCGTCATGAGGGCGCCGACCGCCTTCCCGCCACGAGAAGCGCGTCGACCACGGTGACCTCGCCGGAGCCTTCGCGGATTAACACGGGGTTGAGATCGCATTCCGCGAGATGCTCATGCAAATCGAGCGCGAGCCGCGAGAGCTTCGCGAGCAAATTCGCGAGCGCGGCGGTGTCGGTCTTTACGACGAGGTTGCGATAGCCGCGAAGGAGCGCGCCGAGACGGGTGCGGCGGATCATCGAATTCGCTTCGGTGCGCGAGAGCGGGCTCAAGCCTAACGCCCGGTCGGCCTCGAGCTCGACGAGGGTGCCGCCCGTGCCGACGAGCACGAGCGCGCCGAAGGGGGGTGCGGCGATGAAGCCGGCCATGGCTTCGAGGCGATGAGTGAGCTCCGGCTGCAGTTCGAAGCCTTCGATCCGCGCGCGAGGCCGCGCCTCTCGGATCTTGCGCGAAATCCGGTCGATCGCGTCGCGCAGCATCTTGGGATTTTCGATGCCGAGCTCGACCCCGCCGATATCGGACCGATGCGGGATGTCGGGCGAGGCGATCTTGGCGACCAAAGGGTAACCGATCTTCGAAGCCATCTCGACGGCCTCCTTCGTCGAGCGCACGAGAGCCGAGCGCACGAGAGGAATGCTGTAGGCCTCGAGGATGCGCGCCGAGAGCTCGGCGGGAAGCGGGCCGGCGTGACCGGAAAGCTCGCGCAGGATTTGCGCGGCGGCGCCGTTGCGGCGGTGCGCGGCGGGCGCAGGCCGGCGGCGCATCGCGCCTTGCAAGGCTTGCGACTGGATGCTGAGATTGCGCAAGGCGACGACGCCATTGCGCAAACCTCGCAAGACCGGCATGCCATGGCTCGACAATTCGTCGGTTATGCGCGGGTGCGTGTTCTCAGAGGTTGGCGACACGAGCACAACGGGCTTCGTCGTCTTTTGGCCATGGCTCCCATAGGCCTGGATGCGCGGCAGATAATTGCCGAGCATGGTCGGGGTGAGGCTCGCCTGCGCATCCTGGATGAAGACAAGCGCGTCGACCGCGGGGTCCTCGATGATCGCGTCGATCGCCTCGGCATCTTGCTCCACCGTGTGATGCACGGTCGCGCCGAGGTCGAGCGGGTTGAGCCCGGTCGATCCGGGTTGCGCGGCCTTGACGCGGGCCGCGGTTTCCTCGCTCCAGTCGGCGATCGGGACGTTCAAACGAGCGGCGAGATCGCAGGCGAGCGCGGTCTCGCCTCCGGAAATGCCGACGAAGGCCACTCGGCCTCCGGCGCGGGTCGCGGGTCGGGTGGCGAAGCATTCGAGCGTCGCGACCATTTCGTCATAATCGGCGACCGTCGGCACGCCGCAACGAGCGAAGAAGCAATCAAAGGCATCGTTACGGCTGATGAGCGCGCCGGTGTGGGCCTGGACCGCCAAAGCGCCGACCTTAGATGTGCCGACCTTCAGCACGACGACGGCCTTGCCGGCCGCGTGGATGCTTTCGACCGCTTTTGCGAAGCCTCGTGGATCCTTGATCTGTTCGAGCACGATGCCGACCACGGAAGTTTCGTCGTCGCCCGCAAGCCAGCGCATGTAATCGGGCGCGGTCACCTGAAACTCGCTTCCCATGGTGACGACTTTCGAGAAGCCGACGGACGTCGAGTTCATCAAGGAGATGGCGGCGGAGCCTGATTGCGCGATGAGCGCCACCTTGCCCCGGCGGACCTTCTCGGTGATCGTCGAAGGATAGAGAGGGAGCTGGTCCGTGATGTTGATGAGCCCCATGCAGTTCGGACCATGAATCATCATGGGGCTCGTTTGGGCGAAACGGCGAAACGCCTCCTCCTCCGCGAGCGAGAAGCCATTGGTGAAAACCATGGCGGAACGCACGCCCGCCTGGTGAAGCGCCGTCAGGGAGGCGGTGACGCCGGGCGCCGGAATGGCGACGACCGCAAGATCGGTGCCCTCCGGAAGCGCGTCGATCGCGGATGCGACGGGAAGCCCATCCACGGCCTCGGCCGTCGGGTGGATCGGAATGATCCGCCCGCGAAAACCTGATTTCTGCAGGTTTTGAATGACACCGTTTCCTTGCGTGCGGCGATGGGCCGAGGCGCCGAGCACGGCCACGCTGCGCGGCTGGACGAGAGAACTGACGTCGCGTTCCAAGGCGGTGGTTCCCTTATCGCGCATTCTCGGGCAACCAGGCCTCGGCCCAGTTCGGATGCTCGTTGAAGGCGATGTCGAACAGAGCGTCGAGATTCTGGAATTTCGTCGCGACGGCGTTGTAGGTCGGCGCGTTGGTGAGCGTGATCTCGTTGAGATCGCGCGCCACGATCTCCTCATATTGCTTGTAGAGCGCGCGCCGTTCGGACGTCGGCGAAGCGCCCGCCTGCGCCGCGATGCGGTCGAGCTCGCGATTACAATAGCCCGTCGGGTTGGTGTAGGGGACGTGCGCGTCGTTGCAGATGAAGCTGCGATCAACGCCCAAGGTCGGGTCGGATCGTCCGGTGAGCGAGATCAGCGAAATATCGAAGTCGTTCTTGCGATAGACCTTGTCGAGCCAGATTTGCGAATCGAGGCCGGCGAGCCTCACATCGACCCCAATTTCCTTCCATTGCGCCGCGAGGCTCTTGGCGATCGCATCGAAAGGCGAGGTCGCGATATAGGTGAGCTCGACGGAAAAGCGCTTGCCGTCCTGCATCTTGTATCCGGCCTCGTCGAGGAGAGCGGCCGCCTTTTGCGGATCGAAGGGGTAGAGCTTGTCGTAATTGACCGAAGGGTCGTTGAGCTCCTTGAATTGCTCGGGAATGGCGCTCGTCGCCGGAAAGGCGAGGCCGCGATAGGCATCCGCGTTGATCCGGTTGCGATCGGTCGCAAGGAACAGGGCTTGGCGCACCTTCACGTCGCTCATGGGGGCGCGGCGCATGTTGAAGTCGAGCGAGGAGCGCTCCGGCGCGTTGATCTCGATCTTGATCACCTTGATCTTGCCGTTCTTGGCGGCCTCTTGCGCGCGCTGGATCTGCGAGAAATCGAGCTGCACCCAATCGACCTCGCCCTGGATCAAGGCATTCAGCAATTGCTGCGCGTTCGGGATGAGCGCCACGAGCACCTTGTCGAGATAGGGCTTCGGTTGGTCCCAATAATAAGGGTTGCGGACGAAGCTGAGCGAGCGCCCCTGTTCCCAGGACTCGAACATGAAGGGACCGAGCCCGACGGGCTTCCTGTTGGCCGGATTGGTGGGAATGTCGGTTCCCTCATAGATGTGCTTCGGCATCAAGGGGAAGTTCTCCTTGTCGAAGAGATCGAGCGCCGCGGCGAGCGGTTGGGAAAGGCCGATGACGACGGTTGCGTCATCAGGCGCCTCGACCTTGGTGATGAGGGGGACGATCTTCGAGAGATAGGTGTTGTATTTGGCAAATTGCGTGAGCGTGAACACCACATCCGCCGAGGAGAAAGGCTGGCCGTCCGACCATTTCAGACCTTTCCGCAGATTGAAGGTGTACGTCTTGCCGTCATCCGTGACGGTCCAGCTCGTCGCGATATGGGGAATGCGCTTTCCCGTGGCGTCGCGCGCCATCAGCCCGTCAGCCCAGACATCGGCGATGTAGAGGGCAGGCGACAGCGAGGTGAGCTCGGTGTTGAGGATTGAGAGCCCCGCCGGGTCCATGGCAATGACCACGCTGCCGCCGGGTTTGGGTGTCTCGGCCGGGCGAGCCGGCATGGCGCCCGCGACGCAAAGGCCGAACAGCAGGAGGGCGAAGCGTAGCCTTCGGGCGAGAGCGTTTCGCAAAGGAGACTTCCGCTCGATCTTCTCGTCGGATGGGCGTTGGCCAGTATGATGCGAGAACATGCCATTTCCTCCCTGCTGAGCACTCGACTTCAATTCGACCCGATCCTGATGCCGATATCGCGCGGCAGGGCTTGCGGCCGCGTGGACTGATCGAGGGCCGGGCCCATCCGGCCCTCGACGCGATGACAGGCGACCAGGCTTTCGCTTTCGCAGGCGCTTTCCAACGCGGGATCATGCGTCTCGCAGACGGAAATCACGAAAGGGCAGCGATCGCGAAAACGACAGCCGCCGAGAGGCGGCGGACCAGATGCCACATCGCTTTCGAGCACGATGCGCTTGCGCGTGCGAGCGATCTTTGGATCGGGAATGAGGCGCGCGTCGAGGAGCGCGCGCGTGTAGGGATGAAGCGGGTGCGCCAGCACATCCTCGCCGGCTTCGACGACGCGCCCGCGGTACATCACGACGACCCGGTCGGCGATAGATCGAACGGCGTTGAGATCATGGCTGATCAAGAGAAAGCCCACCTTCGTCTTGAGCCTCAGCTCGCGCATGAGATCGAGGATTTGAGTTTGGATCGAGATGTCGAGGCTCGACAAGGGTTCGTCGGCGATGATGAGCCGGGGCTTGAGGATCATGGCGCGCGCGATCGCCACCCGCTGCTGCTGGCCGCCCGACAACTGATGCGGATAGCGTTGCATGAACTCCTCCGCGGGCGTGAGGCCGACCGCGCCAAGCTCGGCGGCGATGAGCTCGCCAACACCTTCGCCTCGAGCGAGCCGATGCCGGCGGATGACGTAGCCGAGGATACTCTCGACCCGCATGCGGGGATTGAGGGAGGCGGCGGGGTTTTGAAACACCGCCTGGACCTCCCCGCGATAAGCGCGGTGCTGAGTTGTCGTGAGTCGGTCGAGCGCCTGGCCGCGATAAAGGACGGTTCCCCGCACGGGCTGGGCGAGCGAAAGCAGAAGACGGGCGAGGCTGCTTTTCCCCGATCCCGATTCCCCGACGATCGCCAACGCCTCGCCCTCGTGAATGTCGAGGTCGACCCCATCGACCGCATGGACGAGATGGTGTCGCCACTCTCCCGGCTTGCGGCTCGCGAAAGTCTGGACGAGACCGCGTGCGGAAAGAATGGGCGCCGTCACGTCACGGCCCCATCGGCCGGTTTCGCGGCGGCTTGCGGCGCTCCTCTCGTGCAAAGCTCGATGAGCTTTGCCGTATAGGGGTGCTTCGGCGCATCGAAGAGCGTGAAGACATCCGCGCATTCCACCACTTTTCCCGCGCGCATGACATAGACGCGGTCGCAGAGCTCGGCGACGAGGCCGAGATCATGGGTGATGATGGCGAGCGCCATGTTTCTTTCGCGGTGCAGGCGCCGAAGCGTTTCGAGCACTTGAAGCTGAACCGTCGCGTCGAGCGAGGTCGTCGGCTCATCGGCGACGAGAAGCATGGGCGAAGGCGCGAGCGCGAGCGCGATGAGCGCGCGTTGACGCATGCCGCCCGAAAGCTCGTGGGGATAGCGCCTCGCCACGAGTTCGGCTTCCCGCAAGCCCGCCTCACCCAAAAGGTCGAGCACGCGTTGCCGCACGGCTGCCGCGCGCAAGCCGGAAGGCAGGGCTTCGGCGATCTGCGCGCCCACCCGTTGCGTGGGATTGAGGTATCCGAGCGGGTCCTGGAAAACCATCGAGAAGGTGCCTTGCCGCCGCATCTCTTGCAGCGCGGCGTCCGGCATGGCGCGAATCTCCTGACCGTCGAACACCACCGCTCCGGAGAATTCGGCGAGCTCGACGGACGGCAAGAGCCGCAGCATGGCGCGTGCGAGCGTCGTTTTTCCCGAGCCTGATTCTCCGACGATGCCGACGCATTCACCCCGCTCGATGAAAAGGTCGACGCCATCGACGGCGCGCACCACTTGGTCGCCGACGCGCAAATGCACAATGAGGCCCCGCGCCTCCAAAAGCTTTGCCGGGGCGGAATTTTCACGGGTCAAGGCGTTTCGCCTCGTTTGCCGGCTCGCGGGCTCTGCCAAGGAGCCAGCGCATCAGGCCGTCAACCCGATTGCGGCGCGCACGGCGTGCGGGTTCACGACCTCGTTCAGCCCGTCCGCCAGAAGGTTGAGGCCGATGATGGCGATGCAAATCGCAAGGCCCGGAAACACGCTCATCCACCACGCGGCATTCAGGAAATCCTGCGCCGCGAACAAGAGCTGGCCCCAGCTGATCATGTTTGGATCGGAGAGGCCGAGGAATCCAAGGCCCGATTCGATGAGGATCGCGAGGCTCGCATCGAGAGCGACCTGGACGATGACGGGCGGCAAGGCGTTGGGAAGAATTTCGCGCAACACGATATGCGGCGTCGAGAGGTCCGCCACGATGGCGGCGGACACGAATTCGCGCTCGCGCAGATTGATGAACTGCCCGTAGATGAGCCGTGCTTCGAGCGGCCAGATGGCGAGGGCGACCGCGGCGATGAGAAGCCAGAAGCTCGAACCGAAGAGCGCGATGGCGAAAAGGACAACGATGATGACGGGCAGCGTCTGAAAGAGTTCGGCAAGCCGCATCAATACGGCTTCGGTGAGGCCTCGCCGATATCCGGCAAGCGCGCCGATCGTGCCGCCGATCAGAAGGGCGGCGAGGGCGGCGCAGAAGCCGATCGCGAGCGAAGCGCGCGTGCCGTAAAGGACGAGCGAGAGCAGGTCTCGCCCGATGTTGTCCGTCCCCATCGGATGCGTCCAGGAAGGGGGCATCAGGCTCTCGCCGACCTGCCTTCTCGGATCGTAGGGGGCGAGTAGGGGAGCCGTGATGGCGATCAGCGCAAGAAGCGCGAGGATGGCGAGCCCGGCGAAGCCGTAATGGGTGCGGTAAAATCGCGAGAAGAACGCCCTTGCGGCGCGCGCCTTGATCATGAGTGCCTTTCGCGGAACGTCGTCGTTGACCCGCGACTGCGAGGAAATCGAAGCTCTCGGCGCTTCTCTATTCATGACCCCGTGCGGATGCGCGGATCGAGCGCGCAGTAGAGGAGATCGACGATGAGATTCATCAAGATGACGGCAAAGCACACGAAGAGCACGACGCCGACCACGACCTGATTGTCGCGCGCCCGTATGGCTTCGATCAGGAGCAGCCCGACGCCAGGCCACGAAAACACGGTCTCGATGAGAACCGCGCCTCCCATCGCGACGCCGAAGGCATAACCCATGATGGTGACGACCGGCAGGCTCGAGTTGCGCAAGACATGACGCCGGATGACGGCGCCGCGCGAAAGCCCCTTGGCCCGGGCGGTGACGATGTAGCCTTGCCCCAGGGTCTCGATGACATTGGCGCGCATCAGCCGCGCGACGCGTGTCGCCTCGTAGATCGCGTAGGTGATCGCGGGAAGCGCGAGATAGCGTGCCCGCTCGAGCAGCCAGCCGACGCCTGAGGCGCGCGAGACCAGGGGCGCCATACCTTGTGTCGGAAACCAGCCGAGCTGCATCGCGAAGAAGATCACGAGAAGCTGGCCGAGCCAGAAGCCCGGAATGGCGTAGGCGATGAGCGTGGTCGTGGTCCAAAACCGATCGACATGGCGGTTTTGGCTCGTGGCGGAAAGGACGCCGACGGCCATGCCAATGGGAATGCCGAGAAGAAAGCCGCTCGCGGCGAGAAGAAGCGTGCGCGGCGCGCGCTCGAGGACCAGCTCGGCGACGGGCCGCTGCATCTGAAAGGAAAAGCCGAGATCGCCATGAGCGAGATTGGCGAAATATTGCCAAAGCCGCGACAGGAACGGATCGTTGAGATGATAGTGGCGCTCGATCGCCGCGCGAAATTCGGGAGGCACCGGATATTGCCCGACCATGGCTTGCACGGGGTCTCCCGGAGTGAGCTGCAGCATGCCGAAGACCAGGAGAACGACGACGATCATGAGCGGGATCGCCTGAAGGCATCGACGAAAGGCAAATCGCGCCATGATGGGTGGTTCAGTTCAATCGGAAGAAATTTGCTGCATTCTTGTAAAGCCATTTTTCCATGACGCTGTCCTTGAGCGGGAGCGTCTCGTATTCGCCGAGCAGCTCCTCGAAGGGCACGCCGAAAATCCCTCGCGAAAGCCCGACCATGATCTTGTCCTGCAATAAGCTGTTGCCGAAACGAAGAAACTGCTCCCAGCCCGAGCCTTCGGTCGCGAAATGACGCGGCCGATGCGCGGCCGTGTCACAATAAAGATTGGGGTGGCGACGCAGGAGGCCGACCATGTCGTTGACCCAGGGCCAACCCGCGAGCCCGGCGACGATCCGCAGCTCCGGAAAATCGATCGCCACATCGTCGAGATGGCGCGGGTGGCCGAGATCGTAAGGGCGATCATTGGCGTAGTTCATCGAGGTGTAGATGCGCACCGGCAGGTCGAGCTCGACGCATTTCGCATAGAGCGGGTAATAGCGCCGATCGCTTGCAGGGATCATGTTGTAGAGCGCGACCACCCGCATGCCTCCGATCCCTTCTTCGCGCACGAGCCGCTCGAACTCGCGCACGGCGCGCATGCCGTCGAGCGGGCTCATCGCGGCAAGGCTGATGAAGCGGTCGGGATGCGCCTTGGCGACACGTGCCAAGGTGGGGTTGGAAGCGCCTCCGAGGATGCCGACCTCGATGCCGGCCCGATCCATGTCCGAAAGCAGGCTCGCGACCCCGGCGCCCGGCACGGCGCCTTCCTCGGGAATTGAGCGCTCGGCGCGCCCTTTGAAGATCAGATTGTAATTGTCGAAGCCATAGCCGGGAGGACGCTCGAGACGGTCGGGCACCGGGTTGCCCGGCCGTCCCTGGATGGCTTCCTTGTAGTCGGGAGTGTCTTCACCGGGCGGCAGGTTGCATTCGAGATCGATGACGCGGCGCAATTCGGCATCCTCCCCTGTCGATCGTCATGGCGGACGTGACGATGGGCAACCCACTCGAAGCCCGGACATCCACCGTGGACGCGCGGGTCATCCTCGAGGCTCGGTTTTCGGATGCTAGGGTGCAGGTATTTCTCGGTCAATTGTCTAGACAAGTCAAACTCGGCGATCCGCCGGCAGCCGCGGGCGCAAGACGATGTTTTGCAAGGGTTCGCCGCGCGCCAGGCGGTCGAGGTTGCCAGCAATGAAACGCCAGCGGCGCTCGATGAGACCATCCGTCCAAGCCGAGGAATGCGGCGTCACGATCACATTGGAAAGCTCGTGGAAAGGAAAGCGCGACGGCCGCGCAACCGGGGTTTCGGCCGTCGGATAAGCGTACCAGACATCGAGCACCGCGCCCGCGATGCGGCGCCCGTGAAGCGCCATGTAGAGCGCCTCCTCATCGAGCACGGCGGCACGCGCCACATTGATGATCACGAGCTCCGCCTTGCATAAGGCGAGGCGCCGGGCATCGATGAGGCCGCGCGTCTCATCGTTGAGGGGGCAAGTCACGGCGAGGAAATCGCAGCGAGGGAGGAAGTCGTCGAGCTCCCGCATCGAGCCTTGCGCATCGACATGCTGCTCGCCTGAACGCGGCGTGCTGGTGACCGCGATCACGCGCATCTCGAAGGCCTTGGCCCGGCGCGCCACCGCGTGCCCGATACGGCCGAGCCCGATGAGCCCAAGCGTCTTGCCGGCGAGCTCGCCATGGGTGTGGCCGGCGACGGCGACGCCACCCGTCCAATCGCCGGCCCGGAAACCGGCATCGAGCCGCGCCAGCCGGATTTGCCACTCGAGCATGGCGAGCATCACATATTCGCTGACGGCGATTTCATGCTCATGCACATTGCAGAAGGCGCATTGCGGCGGGATGGCCGCCTCGATCACGCGGTCGTGCCCCGAGACCGGGCTCTGGATAAGCTTCAGCCGAGGCGCCGGCGGCATCGCGAGGCCGTAGCGTGTCGTGACCAAGGCGTCTGCCGTCCGCAAGGCGACCTCGAGCGAAGCTTCGCGCTCCCTCTCGTCGAGCGTCGACACCTGCCAGTTCGTCGTCAGCAAATGTCGCAGGCGCTCGGCATGATTGGCCGAATAGGAATTGAGAAGAAGGACGTTGAACATCCCCGTCGCTCAGCGAGCGCGGCTCGTCACATGGCCTTTGCGGCCGCTTTCGAGCTTCGGCTTGCGGGCGCGCCAAGAGGCGGAGAAGCGTCTCCCTCGCGCCTCGCGAGAAGCCCCTCGACCGCCGCCAAGAACACGCAGAGCGCGATGCCTTGCGCCGCCAGGCGCACTTCGGTTAGCGGCGGATTGGTGGGCGCGATGCGAAGCGTGCGGTCGTCAGGATCACGCCCCAAAGGGTGCGTCGCGCCGGCAGGCGTGAGCGCAAGCCCCATCCCCTGGGCAAGCTCGACGACGCGGCGCGCCGAGCCGATCGCCATATCGAGCGTGACGAAATATCCGCCGTCGGGGCGCGTCCAGCGCGCCGCGCCGGTGCCATCGAGCCTCGCGCCAAGCGCCTCGGCCACGGCCGCGAATTTCGGCCCGAGAAGCGCACGGTGTTGATCCATGAGCTTGCGCAAGCCCGCGGCATCGCGCAAGAAACGCACATGCCGGAGCTGGTTCAACTTGTCCGGCCCGATAGTGCGCCGGCTCATCCGCCCGACGAACCAGCCCATGTTCGCGGGCGAGGACGCAAAGAACCCGAGCCCCGCCCCACCGAAGGTGACCTTCGAGGTCGAGGCGAAGGCGAACGCGCGGTCGGGATGCCCGCCGGCGGCGCAAGCCTCGAAGATGCTCGCGACCTTGTGGCGTTTCTCGGTCAGGTGGTGAACCGCATAGGCATTGTCCCAGAATAGCCGGAAGTCGGGAGCGCCGGTGCGCATCGCGCCCAGCCGTCTCACCGTCTCGTCGGAATAGGTTTCGCCGGTCGGGTTGGAATATTGCGGGACGCACCACATGCCCTTGACGCTAGGTTCGGCGACCAGTTTCTCGACCACGTCCATGTCCGGGCCTTGCCCCGTGAGCGGCACCGGGATCATGCGGATACCGTATTCCTCGCAGATCGCGAAGTGCCGGTCATAGCCCGGTACGGGACAAAGGAAGCTGATCGGCTTCTCGTCGCTCCACGGCGCCCGGCCGCCGGGCACCCCCTTCAAAAGAGCGAAGACGATGCAATCATGCATGAGGGCAAGGCTCGAATTATTGCCGACGAGGATCTGATCGATCGGCGCGCCGAGCGCGTCAGCCAGCAGAGCCCGCGCCTCCGGAAGCCCTTGCGTGCCACCGCCGTAATTGCGGGCGTCCTCGCCTTTCTCGGTGATGTAGTCGCCGTTGTCGGGCAAGGAGAGCATACCGGTGGAGAGATCGAGCTGCTCGGGAGATGGCTTGCCGCGCGTCATGTCGAGCTTGAGGCCGCGTGCCCGGAAAGCCTCGTAGTCGGCCAACGCCCGAGCGCGAAGCTCGATGAGCTCCGGTCTCGATCGGCTAGCGAGATCGCTCATGTATCATCTCCTGCGGTCCCGACCATCCCCTTGCGGCGCCCGAGGCCAAAGCATCGATCCGCCCAAAACAAGGCCGATGCCTCATGCCGGCATCGCCCGTTCGGCTAAGCGGTTTTCGCCGCGCCCGGGTCGGTGGCGGGGCCCCGCATGGCCGCGGCATAGCCGCGATTCCACGTCGGCGCGAGCACAATTTCACTGATGCACACATGTCTCGGCATCGTGGCGACGAAGAGCACCGTCTCGGCGAGATCCTCGGACTGCAGCATCTTGGCGCGATCCTCGGCGCTGACGGGAACGGGCCTGCGATCGAGGATCGGGGTTGCCACCTCGCCGGGACAAATGGCGCAAGAGCGGATGCCGTTCGCAAACTCTTCCATATTGATGCTGGCGCTCATCGCGACGACGGCGTGCTTTGCCGCCGTGTAGCCGGGGCCGGAGAGCGGCGAGATATGCTTGCCGGCGAGAGACGCGATATTGACGATCAGCCCATCCTTCTGCGCCCGCATGATCGGCAAGGCAGCCACGACGCAGTAGAAGGCGCCGTGCAAATTGGCGCCGAGAATTTCGTCGACGCGCACCGGGTTGAGAGCGGACCAGGAGCGCTCGAGAATATTCACTCCGGCGTTGTTGATCAGGATGTCGAGCCGGCCGTGCTTCTCGCGGATGCGGCGCGCCACGGCTTCGACCGCCGCGGCGTCGACCACGTCCAGCGCTTCGATCGTGGCGTCGCCGCCGGCGTTCGCGATGAGCGAGGCGGTTTCCTCGAGCGGCGCCTTGCGTCGGCCAGAGAGAACGACGTCGGCGCCGGCCTTGGCGAGAGCGACCGCGGTCGCGCGCCCGATTCCGCTTCCCGCTCCGGTCACCCAGGCGATTTTGTCTTTGATCGACGGCATGGGTTTGCTCCTTGGCGTACTGGAGGATACGGCGCGGAGCAAGCCGACTTGGCCGGCTTGAGCGCGCGCGAGCGTGCTCGCGCCGTCGGCCCTGAAAGGCCAAAGGCCGGCGTTACCGATTTACGACGAGCGATTCAATAGCGCGCTTGCGATCGCCGCGCTGAGGGCGAGATCGCGCGGTTATTTCGCGGGCGGTTTGGCCAGATCGTCAGCGGAGTTCTCGGTTCCGAAAAGGGCTCCAGCTCAGTGGTGCCAGAAGAAAGCGAGCAGGATGATCAGGGGGACGGTACACCGAGGAGCCACAAGAGTATGCCGCGTCCAAAGCCCGTGTGCGTTCTCCTTCCCGTTCCCCTCATTCGCGCGCATCGGGCGCGCTCAAGGCCGCCCTTCATTGTCGCATACACGGTCGGGGAGAGGGCCGGTTCCTCCCACGGGAGAACTCCGGGAATCGCAACGATAAGGCGGTCGAATCGGCGAAAAAAGCCCCGACGCCAAAGCGCGTCGGGGCTTTCTCGGGCGTAACAGAACTCACTCGATCACGCGCACAACCCGATGCGTGTGGCGATCCACGATCACGCGCCTGTTGTTCAGGATAGTGTAGCTATAGGCGTCATATTCCGGAACCGGATAATAGGTGACCGTATCCGGCAAGGATTCACCGACGACCACAGGGCCCTGATAGACGACAGAGGGCTGCGGAGGCAGGGCCGAGCCTGTGATCGCCCCGACCGCGCCGCCCACGGCAGCACCGACGGGGCCGCCGACCACGGCACCGACGGCGGCGCCACCCACCGCTCCGCCCACGGTGCCTCCGGCGTTTTGGGCGTAGGCGGCAGAACTCGTGAGCAGAAGCGCGGCTGCCGCCGCCGTGACATGGAATACCTTCATGGCCATCTCCCTTTGGAGCGCGGGTTTGCGCTACGACCGGGTGAATACGTTCGACCAAAGAAGTGGGTTCCATGCGATGCGAACCGAGCACGGCTCGAGCGAGTTGACGCTAATTTTAGCAAACCCGAACCTCTCACCACACCGGTCGCCGAGGGACTCTAATCAGGCGCATTCTGACCCCTTTTCTTCCAGGCCGCGCCAAAAAGCCTCGAAATCGGGGATCAGCTGAACGCTTCTGATCGTCCTGGTGGAGGCATCATTCGGGAACTTCACGGTTCATTGAAAGATTATGTTGCCGGAATTGATGAAAGAAACCCTCATTCAATCGGAGGCGTCTATGGATGGAAAATCCAATGATGGTGAATCAAACCGCAAGGATTTCGAGACATTGCGCCGCGATGTCGCCCAGCTCGCGCAGACCGTGAGCGACCTTGCGCAAAATCGGGCCGCGAACGCGCGTGGGCAGGTCACACAAGCGCTGGGAGCAGCTTCCGATCAGATAGCGCAATCAGCCGCGGCGACTCAGGACAAGGTCATGGCGCTCGAGGCTGAGCTCGAAACCTATGTACGACAAAAGCCTCTGCACTCGGTGCTCGTCGCGCTCGGAGTCGGATTTCTGCTGGGGAAGATGAGCTGATAAGGCAATGGTCGAACGATCTCGCTGGCTGATATCTATGCCGGCGCGCCGCGTATCGATCTGATCTCCCGCCGTCAGCTGGCTTATTTCGGCATCATGGCCTTTAGCGCCATGAGCTTGAGATTGTGGGGATCGCGTTCCCCTGCTTCAACTGCCGCGATGATGTGCTTGGTGAGAGTGGCGGAGGCCTCGGTCCTTTGGGAAAGCGGCATGGGCGTTGCCGCGGCCGCTTCGATCTCCTGCCAGGCCGCGTCATAGGCGGCGGCAATGATGTTTACGGTCTCAGGGTCAAATGCGCGCGCCATTGCTTCTCGTTTTTAGCGGTCGGCAATCGTCGCCGGCACTCACGTTGCGGTGCAAGCCCCCAACCTGTTTGCCGACGAGAAAAGCTACGCCGTAACGGGCGCAGGATAAAGATGCAAAACAACCAGATATACTGGTGACTATCTACCAGTTTGCCGTGGCCAGATCGCGTCTCTGCCCATGATGCCGCGCTCCCGCGCCCAGATGACGGCGGCCGCGCGGCGCCTTACGCCGATCTTGTTGTAAAGCGAGGAGATGTGATTGCGAATGGTGTTGGGCGAAAGGTGCAGCGTAACGCTCATCTCCTTGTCGCTTTCACCTTGGCAGATAAGCGCGAGAACTTGCCGCTCGCGCGGGGTCAAATCCTCGACGGCGGCGCTCGGCGCGTGGCATTGGGGTGTGCGTCGCAAGGCGGCGAGCTTTTCGACAACGGCGCGGCTGAACCAGGAAGTGTCGGCCATCACGGTCTCGATTGCGGTGATCAACTCGGCTTGCGACCGATTTTGCTCGGTCACGTCCTGGAGGACGCACAAGACGCTGTCTTCGTCGTTGATGGTCACGGCGTCGGCGAAGGCGAGGCAATCGATCACTGAGCCATTCTTCGCTTGCAGTTGAAGATCGACGTTGCGTACACTCCCCGCTCCTTTCACCTCGGCTTCGAAGCGCTGCCCAGCGCCCTTGTCCGACCAAAGCTCCAACTCATTCGCGCGTCGGCCGATGAGTTCCTCCTCGGCGTAGCCGGATATTCGCTTGAAGGCTTCGTTCACGTCGGAGAGCGTGAATTCATCAAGCTTCCAGATCATCGCCGGCACGGGGGAAAGCCGGAAGGATTTTGCGAAGCGCTCCTCGCTTTGGCGCAAGGCCATCTCGGCCTTCTTGCGTGGCTCGAGATCGGCGAAGGTGAACAGGATGCATTTTTGATCCGCGATCTCGATCGGCTCGCCGGCCACGATCACGGCCTTGAAGGCGCCGTTCGGCAGTGGCACGGAGGCCTCCATTTGCGGGATGGTGCGACCTTCCTTCAACCGTTCGAGCGCAAGATCGCGCTTCTCCGCGTCGTTGAGGACGTCTAGCCTGGCGAGCGAAACTCCGATCACCTCCCGATGCGCATGCCCAGTCATCTCGAGAAATCCCGGGTTCACCTTGACATAGCGGCGGTCGGACAAGCGGCAGATGATGGCTGGCGCCGGATTGGCGTTGAAGGCGCTCTCGAAGCGTTCCTCGGCCTCGAAGCGCTCAGTCTCGTCGCGCACGACGAGCACGTGATAGTCGATTTCTTCGTCATCATCGGTGATGGCGAGGCTGCGGAACACGAGGTAGCTTTGTCGCGCATCCTGCCCAACGCGCCGCATCTGTAGCGTCAGCTCGTCGAAGCTCTCCCCGGCGGCCGTTCGCTCAAGAGGGTATTTCGTGCTTTCGACCCGCCGATTGTTTCGATATTTGAGCTTGTAACGGCGCCGGTACTCTGAGGGCGTGCTTCCGAGATCCTTGATGCGCCGCACTCCGTGCATAACGAGCGCGGCCTCGTTTGCCCATTGGATCTTGCCGTCCGCGTCGAGGAGGATGACGCCCTCGGTCAGCCCGGTGATGATCTGTTGCAATTGCCGGTAACTGCGGCTCGGGCTCACCTTCGCAACCTCGCGCCGCCGCGCGGCGGAATTCGTCCGCGCGACGACGAGCACACGCTCGTCGCCGAAGCGCGAGCCGCCCGCCCTTGCTCTTGACCTAGTGATGGGTGAAGAGGGCAAGAAGAATGATGATCGGTATCGGCACGCCGAGTAACCACAAAAGAATTGAACGTCCCATGTCGAACTCCTTTCTTGTTAACGTATGAAGATTATTGCCAGCCTCAAGCCTCGATAATGGCGCGGTCGCGAAGCTCTCCGCCTTCGGTTGCCGCAAGGCTTGCCGCGAAGGCGCCAAGAAGCATCGAGGCGGCAAGCCAAAGCGAGAAACGCGCCGCGGCCTTGCGCGCGGCGTCGGCAGTCGCCTTGGCCTGATCGATCACCTCGCTGATGCGCTTTTCGGCGTCGCCCTGATTAAGTCCCGCGCGCGAAGCCACAAGTTGCGCGAGATAGCTCCGATCGCCTGGCGAAACATCGCCTTCCCGCAAACCATTGGCCAAAATTCTCACGACCTCTCCTCGGTTGTCGGCCGTGGAGGCCGGCGCGCCGGTGGGCCGCAACAGCGCGTCCGCGTAATAATCGAGGGGCGAGGCGCCAGCCTGGCGGGGCGTGGTGCTGGCCGCCGGGGTCAATGCTGCCGTCGCGCCGCCCGCAATATTGGCGGAGGCGGAGGCCAAGAAAGCCGCGCCGATGACCGTGGCAAAAGCCCAGGCGAGAAATCCATGGGCGGTGTCGCGGAAATAGACTTCATGTGTGTGGAGGCTCGCCCATCTCCTGCGCAGCCGTCCCGCGATATAGCCCCCGATCGTCGAGGAAAGGCAGGCCGCGACGAGGAGATAGACGCCCGCGGCGATGCTCAGAGTCGTCGAGGAGACGCCGGAGCTTGACCAAGGAGAGATGGCCGAGAAACCCATTCCGGCGCCGAAGGCGAGGAGCATGAGCGACAAGGCTGCGATCACTACCGCGCCGGCGGCGACAGCGCCCCAGGAAACGCCGGTGAGCGAAGCTTCCGCGGAGATGGTATCTGGCATTGTGGTCTGTGACATAGGCACGGGATCCTCCGCACGGTCGAGACGATCTCGATTATTTGCCAAATCCCAATTCGTGAAAGCACGCGAAGGTTCCCGAAAGGCGAAATCTAGCGTCCCTCGCCGACCACGGTGAGTACGGGGCGAGATGATGCGGCCCGTTCCTTCTCGGGCTCGCCCCCTTGGATCGCGGCGTGGACGCAAGCCTTCAGGGCGTCGCGCAGCGAGCTTGCGTGGTGATCGGCGCTCGCGCCCATGCCCAGCCGCTCGTCTGTCGCGTCGGCGTTCGGTGCCGACCACAAGCCGACGAGCACCTCTTGCTTGGGCAATTGCTGATGCAGCCGGCGCAGCAAATGACGGACGTGGGGAAGATTGCGCTCGACCTCGAGGCAGGTGATGCAGATCATCGCCACGCCCTCGGCGGCGAAGCTCTCGCCCCGCGACCGCGAAATCGCGGCGTGAGAGACCGGGCGCGCGCCCAAACCGTGCTTACCGAGAAGCTGGGCCAGCATGGTCGAAGCCGTGTCATCGAAGGGGCCGCGCCCGTAGACGCACAGAATGGGCGTCTCGCCTTGCCAGGCGACGGGCAGCTCTTCGCGCCGAAGGACGGGGATCTCCTCGGCCGGAGGCCGCGAGCGGGCGCGTTCGTCGTTGGCTTCTCCCTTGTCTCGCCCCTTCGCCTCGACCGGCGGGTTGACGTCATCGAAGCCGTCGAGCTCGTTAACGAGCGCGCTCAAATTCTCCTTGATCGCTTCGAGCTTCGCCGGGCCGATAACGCCGCGCTGCACGTCACGCGCGGCAAGCCGCATCCCTTCGAGCGCCACCTCGTCGTAATAGGCCGAAAGCGAGCGCTCCTTGAGCAGGAGCTCGGCCTGGTCGAGCGTCTCATCGGGATCGCCGGCGATCATGCGCTGGTAGAAATTCTCGACGGGCGTGAGAGCGGGGCGATCTCCCAAGGCGATGTCAAGGAATTCCAGGCGGTCGACATGACGCCCGAGCACGAGAAGACACAAGGTGAGCGGGGTCGAAAGAATGAGGCCGAGGGGACCCCATAGCCATGTCCAAAAAGTCGCTGAGACCAGGACCGACATGGGGGACAATCCTGTGCTGTGGCCGTAGAGGAGCGGCTCGACGGCCTGACTGGTCGTGATTTCGACGGTGGTGTAGAGCGCGACCGTCCACAGCAGCATGGCCCATCCTGGGTCCACGGCGGAAGCCAGCGCCAACGGCGGGATCGCGGACAAGGGCGCGCCGATATAGGGAATGAAACGCAAAAGCGCGCTGAGCACCGCCCACACGATCGGCGACGGCACTCCAATGAAGGAAAGGCCGATCCCGATAATGACGCCGAAACCCGCGTTGACGCCCAAAAGCATCAGCAAATAATTGCTCAGCCGTTCGGCGGCGTCATCCATCGCCAGCGTGGTGCGGTGCAGATCCCCGGAACCGAAAAGGCTGATCAGGCGGTCGCGCAGATCTTCCCGCTGCAACAAGATGAAAATCGCCACGACAAAGGTCGCCGCGAGCGTTGCCAGCGGGCTCACGACGGGCGTGAGAATGCGTTCCGCGAGCTCCAGCGGCGACGGTTCGGGTTGATGCACCTCGACGGGGAGCGGCTTTTGCTCGGGCGCCGCCTTGCTCTGCGCGGCGTCGCTGTTGGGCGAAGCGGGTTTGCCCTGGTCGGGTTGCGGCGGCTCGAGCTGCCGCGTCCAGCGAGTAACGAGGCCGGATGCTTTTTCGAAGGTCGCCTTGCGTACGGCGTCGATCTTCGCCCGAATCGTCGTCTCGTAGCGCGGCACTTGTTCGGCCGTATCCGCCAATTGCGTGCCGATCAATCCAGCGACCCCGATCACCACTGCGATCGCGAGAAAAGCGGCGAGCAGCACGGACGGTACGCGCCAGAGACCGAGGCGGCGCAGGAGCTTGACCACGGGCGCGAGCACGAAAGCCAATAAAACTGCGAGCGTAATCGGGATTATGACTTCGCGGGCCAAGTAAAGGCCGGCAACAATCACAACGAATATCGCAAGATTCGCTAAAGTAGCGAGGCTCGCATTGTTGTCCGAGCCGCGCGTCAGAGCCGAAAGTCTGGCCGCGGGAGGGATTTGATCCGGCATTGGCAGGTACCCGGCGACCGTGGATGGATCGAGAAACCATTCAAGTCGACGATTTGTTCCGGCAATCTGCGCCACGAGCCGGCAAGCGCAAAGCTTTCAGCCGCTCGCCTTTCGCCTTCGCGCCAAACTCTGCCTTAAGCCAAGGGCAGGACGACATCGAAGCGGGCAAGCGTCATCTCCCCTGTTGTCGAAATCCGCATCAGCAGCTCCCGGCGGAAGAGATCGTCGCTGCGATTTCGTTCCTCATCCGGAAAATAGAATTGCGTCGTCAGCACGGCTTCGCCGGGCGCCTGGACCTTGACGTGGTAGTGGCGGGTGCGACCCGGATAGAGCCCCGGCAAAATGGTGCGGAACGCGTAGCGTCCCTGCGCATCGGTGAAGACATGGCCGCGCAGTCCGAATCCTTTATTGTCATAGACGCCCTTGTCGTCTGCATGCCAAAGATCCACGAGTGCCTTTCGGACGGGTCGACAGGAATGGGTCAGCACAAGCCCCGAGAGCTCGACGGGACGCCCGCTGATCCCAGGGGTCCGCAGATCAGCGCGCCGTGGCGAGTGCGGCTTGAAATATGGTCCTTCGGTCTCGGCGAGCGTCGGCTCTCCATGGTCGTCGCAGGCTGGCGTCGGGGGAAGGCCTTGTTGCGCCAAAGCCTCGTCGCTCGCGATCAAAAGGCCTCCGGCCACGAGAGAGCCGGTCGCCAGGATCTGCCGCCGCGAGACGTTGCGGCGCGACGGCAAAGCGTCATCCTCGCTCATCAATCCTCTCCTGAGAACACTGGCAGTTCATCCTCGTTCGCTCCACAATAGCACGAGGCGTCGCGAGCGTCTTTTACGCGAATTAGCACCCCCGGGTTAGCGACCGGCCGAGCGGATTGCCGATCAAGCGGCAGCCTTCGATTGCGAGAACGTACGTGATCGCGAGGCCATGCCGCCTTTCGGCCTCCGTCAGCCGCCCATGGTGGCGACCATGCCAACGGCCGCGGCGCCCATCACGGCCGTTGCGAGCCAACCCACGACTTTGAGGGGCAGCGGCAGGGTGAAGCGGCCCATGCTGGCCCTTTGGCTGGCGAGGTGCATCACCAAAGCCATCAAGGGTACGGCCACAACACCGTTGATGACCGCGCTCCAAAACAGCGCCTTGAAAGGATCGAGAGCAATGAAATTCAGAAGCGCCCCGATCCCGGTCGCGACCGCGATGATGGTGTAAAATTGCGGCGCTCGGCCGGGGCGGCGCGCGAGGCCGACGCGCCAGCCGAAGGCTTCGCTCAAGGCGTAGGCCGCGGAGCCCGCGAGCACGGGAAGGGCAAGCAATCCTGTGCCGATGATGCCGAGCGCGAATACGAGAAATACGAACGGACCCGCGATCGGGCGCAATGCCTCGGCGGCCTGGGAGGAAGTCTGGATGTCGGTGACGCCGTGGGCGTTGAGGGTGGCCGCCGTAGTGATCACGATGAAAAACGCGACCGCGTTCGAGAACGCCATGCCGAGGTAGGTGTCGAGTCGGATCCGCCGGAACTCCGGCTCGGCTTGCTCGGGAGCCCGCTTGAGCGGCTTTGCGCCATCACCTTCGGCGATCTCCTCGACTTCCTCGGAAGCCTGCCAGAAGAAAAGGTAGGGGCTGATCGTCGTTCCGAGCACCGCCACCACGACGGTCAGGTAGCCTGTGTCGAAAGAGATGTTGGGAACGGCGAGGCTGTAGGCAACCCTTCCCCAAGGCACGTGGACCACGAAGGCCGTTCCGACATAGGCGAAGAGCGAAAGCGTCAGCCATTTGAGCACCGAGACGTAACGCGCGTAGCGGACGAAAACCTCGAGCAGAACCGAGACCCCGGCGAAAGCGCCGACGTAGAGCCACGTCGGCCCGCCGATCAAAAGATTGACCGCCGCAGCCATCGCCCCGAGATCGGCCCCGATGTTGATCGTGTTGGCGATAAGAAGGAGCGAGACCAGCGTGTAGAGAACGGGCCTCGCGTAATGTTGCCGGATGACGCCGGCGAGCCCCTTTCCCGTCACCCTGCCGACACGCGCGCTGATCTCTTGAATGGCGCACATGAGGGGCCAAGTGAACAGAAGTATCCAGCTCAGTTGATACCCGTATTGCGCTCCCGCTTGTGAATAGGTCGCAATCCCGCTTGGATCATCGTCCGAGGCGCCCGTGATTAGCCCCGGGCCGAGGATTTGGAGAAGCTTCGGCGTTTCCGGCTGCTTGACGGAGCCTGTCTCGGCGTCAGCTTGCGGAAGGAACGCCTCGGACATCTAAAATCGCCTCCTGGGGGCGCCGGGAGGTCAGCCGCCTTACAAAGGGGAGCGCCCGAGGAGCGCCATGATGAGGACGATCACCAAGATGAGCCCGAGGAGGCCGGAGGGGCCATAGCCCCAGCCCGAGCTGTAGCCCCATCTCGGATAGGTGCCGACGCTGCCGAACAGAAGAATGATCAGCAGCAGGATCAGCAAGAGGCTCATGTTCGGCCCTCCGTCTTTTTGATTGACCAAGTCCATACGCGAAGCCCGCGGCTAAGTTCCCGCAATTCTGTTGCCGGGCAATGGTTTCATCGGGTTCGTATCCGCTGACGTGCGTCCGCAATGAAATTACGTTCACAAATTCCATCGAAGACCAGATCCGGCGAGGATCCCTCGTCCGCGAAGTCTTCACTTCAGCAGCATGTCGACGCCGCAGGTTCCCGCTGAAAAGGGCTTGGCTCGTACTGGCGATATCGTGAAGTGGAGGTATGATCGGGTCTTGGAGAACGGATAAGCCTTTGGCTTTTGTTGGATTTTGCGGAAAATCAAATCTAGGCGTCGGGCCGAACCGTCAGTAAACTCTTTCAATTGTGAAGGCGAGTGTGGCGACAAAACCCAATGGGATGCGTATAACTCACTCGATCAAGGTCGCGGGTCCGGGTGACCAGCCGCCTCGCTCTTGTTTCGCCATCACCCGGGGCCGTGGGCCTGCGCTCGGGAGGACGGACTTCTGGAGGAAGTCATGGCGAATTTGCATGTCATTGCCGGCGCGAGCGGCACCTGGATGCGGCCCGCGATACGCAAGATTAGCCTCGCCGACATCAAGGATGCGTTGGCGAAAGGCCTCGATGACTTTCTGACGATGCCCTCGCACCTCGTCTTCCTCGGCCTCATCTATCCCATCGTCGGAGCCTGCCTCGCCGCCACCAATGCGTTATTCCTGCTTTATCCGCTCGCCTCGGGATTTGCGCTCATCGGGCCTTTCGCGGCGATCGGACTTTACGAGTTGAGCCGGCGCCGAGAGCTCGGCATCGATATCTCCTGGCGGCACGCTTTCGACGTGTTGAGCTCGCCGGCGCTCCCCTCGATCCTGGCGCTCGGCCTCCTGCTGATGGTGATCTTCCTTTGCTGGCTTGCGACCGCGCAAGCGCTTTACGTCTGGCTCTTCGGCCCTGAGCCTCCGCATTCCTATGGCCAGTTCATCGAGGAGGTGCTCACGACGCCGCATGGATGGGCGCTCATCCTTCTCGGGAACGGCATCGGGTTCGTTTTTGCCGGGCTGGTCTTGAGCATCAGCGCCATTTCCTTTCCGCTGCTCATCGACCGCGATGTGGGCGCGGCGGTCGCCATCCACACCTCCATTCGGGCGGTCCTCGCCAATCCGGTGATGATGGCGCTTTGGGGCCTCATCGTCGCCGCGCTCCTCGTGCTCGGCACCATTCCCTTGTTCATCGGGCTTGCGGTCGTCATGCCGATCCTCGGTCATGCGACCTGGCATCTCTACCGCAAGCTCGTGGAACCCGCCGCTGACGAGAGCGAGGTCATTGTGGCGGGGGACGGAAGTTATTGAGCCGAAGCGTTTTCGGCCAGGAGGCGCCCGCCTCGCACAAGATTACCGGCGAAGGAGCATCGCCACGGCGGCGCGGAGGCGGTTTGCGGCGACGCGCCAGATCAGCGAAGCGACGCTGAGGCGAGCCGGCGCCATTTCGGCTCCCTCGGGCGCCAAGAGCTTGGCGTCGAGGTTTTGGGCGAAGCTTTCTCCGACTCGCGAAACCAGGTCGCGCACGAGGCTCGAGCGGCTGAATTGGGCAAGCGGGCCGGTGAGCGAGTAACTGAGCTCGACTTCGACGCGGGTCACCTCCTCGCCTCTCGGGCCGGCGTCCTGGCGAAGTCGATAAGCGACCTCGCCCGAAGCGTTCGAGCCGCTCTTGCGGTCGCCTCCCTTGCCCGTGATCACCTGGCGGTATTCGGCCGGGAAGGTCGCGACCGTGCCTTGCCCCGCAAAGCTCGCTTTGATCGGGCCGAGGGCGACTTCCATTCTCCCGCTCGCATGGCCGTCGACCAGCGGGCCGTCGAGCTTCATGCCCGGAATGCAGCTCGCCACGGCTTCAGCGTCCGCCATGAGCCGCCAGACCGCTTCGCGCGGGTGCTCGAGCACGAAGCTTTGCGTGAGCCTTGTCGCCCCGGCAACCGCTTCGACAGCGCCGACCTCGACCTTGATGCGGCGGCGCTTCCCCGCCGGGCCGGCGCTGGAGAATGGGCGGGAGCCAGTTCTCTCACTTGCCGCCTTTTCGGCGCCGGTAGCCGAAACGAGGGGCGCGGCAGGGGCGCTTGCGCTTTGGCTTGACAAGGCTTGCGGCCCCGGCGCCGGTCCGAGGCCTTGAGGACGAACTCGCGGCGCGGGCACCTCGAGCCCGGCACGCTCTTCCATGACGCGCTCGACCGCCCGCACGATCCCCACATAGCCGGTGCAGCGGCAAAGATTGCCGCTCATCTCGGTGCGGATCTGCGCGCCGGTCAGGCCGCCCTTTCGCCGGATGAGATCGCGCGCCGCGATCAGCATGCCGGGCGTGCAATAACCGCATTGAAGCGCATGCGCCTCGCTGAACGCCTGGCGCAGCCGCGCCATCAGCTTGTCGTCGTCGAAGCCTTCGATGGTGCGCACCTCGGCGCCGTCGCACGTGACCGCATAGGTGATGCAGGAGCGGGCGATCTCGCCGTCGATCTCGACGGTGCAAGCTCCGCAAATGCCGTGCTCACAGCCGATATGCGTGCCGGTCAACAGGAGGTGCTCGCGCAGGAAATCGGCCAGATGCGTACGCGGCTTGACCTCGGCGCTGACCGGTTGGCCGTTGACCGTAAGCGTGATCGCCGTCATGACGCGCGCGCCTTCTCGACGGCGCGCTGGATCGCCGCCAAGTGGATGTTCAGCGCATAAGCGTCCGCCAGCCCCGATTGCTGGAGCTTTTCGCGCAAGGGCCCGAGGGGTGGGGAAAAGTCGTGCCGACGCCGGACGCTGCCGCATCGATCACGATCGGCTGGCCTTGCGTCGCTCCGGCGACGAGGCGAAGCACGCCTTGATCCGCGTCATGCACGACGGCGCCGATCGCATCGGCGAAATCCCCGGATTTGCGGCAAATCTTGGCAAAGCCGGCGCGGGCGCCCTTCGAAAGCCTCGGGATGCGAATGCCGTCCAGAATCTCATCCGGCTCGAGCTCCGTCGCCAAGGCGCCCCGCATGAAATCGCGGAGCGCGACGCGGCGCCTGCCGTGCGGGCCGGTGAGCAGCACCTCGGCATCGAGCGCGATGAGGCAAGAAAGCCAATCGGCCGCCGGATCGGCATGCGCAAGGCTCCCGCCGATCGTTCCTCGCGTGCGCACGGCGCGGTAAGCAATGCCGCGCGCCACCGCGGCGAGAAAGCCGTTCGACGGGTCGGTGATGCGCTTGTCCTCGATCGACGCGTGGGTGACGCAGGCACCGAGGATGACGGCGCTGCCGTCCTCCTCGACGCGCGCGAGCTCCGCTATTCGCGTCACATCGATGATGAGGGATGGTTGCACGAGGCGAAGATTGAGCATCGGCCCGAGCGTCTGTCCGCCCGCCAAGATCTTGGCGTCCGGATTTCCCGAAAGGAGCCTCACCGCCTCCGCGATCGTGCGCGGGCTTTCATAATCGAAGGCGACCGGCTTCAAGGCGCGCTCTTTCCGAAGCGCGCCCTCATGACGGCTTCGACGATGCGCCGCGGCGTCACCGGCAAATCGAGAAGCTCGCAGCCGAGCGCCTTGAGGGCGTCGTTCACCGCGTTGGTTATGGCGGCGGGAGGGGCGATGGCGCCGCCCTCGCCGATGCCCTTCTGCCCGAAGCGCGTGTAAGGGGAGGGCGTCTCCATGTGGAAAACCCGGATTTCGGGCACTTCGGTCGGGCCGGGAAGCAGATAATCGGCAAGCGTCGAGCCGAGCGGCTGGCCGCGCCCGTCGAAGGCCATCTCCTCATAGAGTGCGGTTCCGATCCCTTGCGCCGCCCCACCGTAAATCTGCCCGTCGACGATCATCGGGTTCACGAGCACGCCGCCATCCTCGACGATGACGTAATCGAGGATCTCGACTTCGCCGGTTTGCGGATCGACCGCGATCACCGCGGCGTGCGCGGCGTAGCTGAAGGTTCCCGTGTCGCGTTTCGGCTTGTAGCCCGCGATGACCTCGAGCCCAGCGGGATCGACATCGGCAGGCAGCTCTTGCGGGCGGCGGTACCAGGTGCGCGCGATCTCGGCGACGGAGATACGACCCGAATTCGAGACGACGTGGCCCGCCTCGAGCCGGACATCCTCGAGCTTGGCCTGGAGGAGGCTCGCGCCGATGCGCTTCACGCGCGTGGCCAATTGATCGCAGGCCTCGGCCACCGCGCCGCCCGCGACGATCATGCAACGAGAGCCCCAGGTGCCGGTCGAGTAAGGGGTCTCGGCCGTGTCGCCATGCACGAGCTTGATCAGCTCATGGGGAACGCCGAGGATGTCATGGGCGACTTGCGAGAGCGTTGTCTCATGTCCCTGACCATGGCTGTGCGAGCCGACGCGCAGCTCCAAGCCGCCATCGGGCGTAAAGCGCGCGTGGCATTGCTCGAAGCCCGGGACGAAAGGGATGCCCCAACCCGCATAGACGCTCGTCCCGTGCCCGGCCTGCTCGGAATACATGGCGATCCCAAGCCCGAGCAGGCGCCCGTCGGGTTCGCCGCGCCTTTGCCTTTCACGGACCGCCGAAAGATCGACGGCGGCCACACATCGACGCAGCGCCTCGGGATAGTCGCCGCTGTCGAAATGGCGCTTGGCGATATTGTCGAAGGGCATCTGCTCGGGCCGCACCAGGCTCTTGAAGCGCAAATCAGTCGGCTCCTGCCGAAGCTCCCTGGCAAGCGCATCGAGCGTCACCTCGAGCGCGAAGCAAACGCCGGTGCGCGCCACGCCGCGGTAGGGCAGGATGGGCGGTTTGTTCGTTGCGACCGAGTAGGTGCGGCAGCGGTAATGCGCAAAATCGTAAAGGCCGGGCAGGATGCTGCCGATCTGGCCGGCTTCGAGGCAGGCCGAGAACGGATAGGCCGAATAAGCGCCCGCATCGACAGTCGCGACGCAATCGAGCGCGAGGAGCCTTCCCGCCTCGTCGGCGTAGGCGGTGATCACGTAATGGTGCTCTCGGCAATCGGCGCCCGCGGTCAGGTTCTCGCGCCGGTCCTCGAGCCAGCGAAGCGGCCGCCCGAGCTTGCGCGTGCCAAAGGACAGCGCCACCTCCTCGGGCAAAAGAATGCCTTTGTAGCCGAAACCACCGCCGACATCGGGGGCGATCACGCGCACCTGGCCCTCATCCACGCCGAGGCATTCGGCAAGGCCGGCGCGTACGATGTGGGATTGCTGGGTCGAGCTCGTGACGATGAGCTGGCCGAGTCGGCTGTTCCATTCAGCGATCACGCCGCGCCCTTCGATCGGGCTCATTACCTGGCGCGCGGTACGCAGCTCGCGCGTGACAACGGTTCTGGCCTTGGCCTTGGCGGCCTCGAAATTCACGTCGATCTCGGTGGTGAGATAGAGGTTGTCGCCCCAGTGGTCGTGCACCAGCGGCGCTCCGTCCTTCCGTCCCGCGAGCATGTCGTGGACGGCGGGGAGCTCCTCATATTCGACATCGATCAGGGCCGCCATGTCCTCGGCCTCGGCACGGGTCGGTGCGACGCACATGGCGACGAGCTCGCCCACATGGCGCACCTTGCCGGTCGCGAGGATCGGTTGGACCGATGATTTGAAGCCGGGAAGCGCCGTGTCGGCGCGAATTGGCGCCACGCCGACGAGGTCCTCGGCGATGAAGACGCGGGACCGGATGGAGGAAGGGACATGGATCTGCCTCAGCAGCGCATGCGCAAAGCTGCTGCGCAAAAAGGCGACCTCGAGCATGCCCGCGGGCCGGATGTCGCCCACAAAGCCGCCGCGCCCGCGCATGAAGCGGTCATCTTCCTTGCGGACCAGGCTTGCGCCTATTCCCTGCCCCGTGACTTGTGACGCCAAGCGATTCTCGATTGGTTCTATGAATAGGACAAGTGGATGCTAGCCATAGTGTCCTGGCAAAGGCAAGCATGCCGGCAACAGCACGCCGGCTCAGCGCCGGCGCCGGTTGATGAGTTCGATGTTGAGCCGCACCACGTCGCCGGGATAGGTCACCTCGCTCAGATAGATCACCACATCGTTGGCATCGGTGACGACGCAGCGCGCCTCAGCGGTCGGCGCGCTGATGGCGATCTCGAGGTGCCGGGCAGTTTCGACATCGGCCGCGCTGATCGACAAGGTCTGATGCGCATGCGCGATGGGAATGCCTTTCATCTCGGCGAGCACGGCGAGCGCCGGGCGGGCGGCGAAGCGCTTCGGCGCGCGCCCGTAAATTTCTCTCGCGATGTGCACGCGCGCCAAGGCATAGGGTTCGGCGCCGCGCTTCTGGACGCTGCGGAGATAGGTATAGGACGAGGCGGGCTTGCCCTCGCCCTCGCCGATCTGGGGCGCGGGGGGTGCGTCCATGGCGGGAAGGAGCTCGAGGACGTTTTCCCGAATCGGCGCGATCAGGCTCTCCCAGTCGGTCGCGAGATGCAGCCAGCGTTTGTTCTCGAGCGATTTGGTGACGAAAGTGCCCCTTCCTTGATGGGACTTCAGCAAACCTTCGCTCTGCAAGAGCTCGATCGATTGGCGAACCGTCACGCGCGCGACATCGAATTCGCTCTCCAATTGCTCGAGTGTCGCGATCTTGTCGCCGACGAGCCAGACGCCGTCCTGGATTCGCCGCCGCAGGACGGAGGCGACCTGGAGATATCGCGGCAGTCGGCTGTTGGCGTCTTGCCGTCCGGCCTTTCTCGCTCCGCTCGCCATTCCTCGCCCCTGCTTGATTTCCGAAGGCATCCCAGGCGGTGGTCTCAGTCGTAAACGGCGCGCCGACGCCTCACATCAAAGTAGCGAGGCTGGCAAGCCCGTCCGCGGAAAAGTTTACGGCGATTCGGAGCAAACGGGATGACCTCAATCGCATTGCTCACTTGCGTCAAGAATTTTTCATGGCCTCGCCTAGCCCTTATAAAGGGACCCACGCAGGCCTGCTTCCTCCCCAGCAAGACCGGCCGGGAGAGCTTACGGGATGCTGCCTTGTTTCGCGACGAGTTGTATGCTTGTTCTATTAATAATACCATTTGGAGTGAGAACGGCCTGCCGCCCGGCGAGAGAGCGGCACAGCCTCAGGGAGTTGGCCCATGACTTCGCCCATGACTTCGCCCAGCACAAAGATGATCAACCTCAATGCCGATATCGCCGAAGGCTGGGGAGCCTACGACATCGGCAATGACGCGGAGCTGATGAAGATCATCAAATCGGCAAGCGTCGCCTGCGGCTTTCACGCGGGCGACCCGAACACCATGCATCGACTGTGCACGCTGGCGAAGCAGGAGGGCGTGAGCATCGGGGTGCATCCCGGCTTCAACGATCTCTGGGGCTTCGGGCGCCGCCGCATCCAGATGAAGGCGACCGACCTCGAATACATGGTAGCCTATCAGATCGGCGCGCTCCAGGCGATGGCGTGCTACGCGGGCCTCAAGGTCACGCATCTCAAGCCGCACGGCGCCTTGAACAATATGGCGGCCGACGATGCAGACTACGCCATGGCCATCGGCCGGGCCATCAAGACCGTGGACAAGGACATCATCTATGTCGCGCTCTACGGCTCGCAAATGCAGAAGGCCGCCGAGAAGCTCGATCTGCGCCTCGCGCGGGAGGGCTTCGTCGACCGAAAATATGATGATGACGGCAATCTCGCCTCGCGCTCGATTCCGGGCACCGTCCTCAAGGACCCGAAGGCGGCCATCGAAAACACTTTACGCATGGTGCAGGAGAACGAGGTCGTCGCGATGTCGGGCAAGCGCGTGAAGGTCAACATCGACACCTTCTGCGTCCATGGCGACGAGGCGACGGGCGTCGCGGTCGCCGGCGCGGTGCGCAAAGCGCTCGAAGCCGCCGGTGTGAAGGTTGTGCCGCTTCCCGAAATGAAGCTTTGAGACGGTGCGGGCATGACGAGCGCGAAGCCGACGCTGGCCATCATCGGGGGAACCGGAGCCCTCGGCTCGGGCCTTGCGCAAGGCTTCGCCACGGCCGGCTTTCCGGTGGTGATCGGATCGAGAACCGCCGAGAAAGGTGAGGAATTCGCGCGAAGCCTCGTCACCGTTGCGGGATCTCGCGAGATCACGGGTCGTTCCAACGAGGCGGCAGCGAAGGCGGGCGATATCGTCTTCATCACCGTGCCTTGGGCCACGCAGCCCGAGATCGTTGAGGCGATCCGGCCCCATGTGGAGGGCAAGCTCGTCGTCGACACCACGGTTCCGCTCGTACCCCCCAAGGTCGCGCGCGTGCAATTGCCGGCGGAAGGCTCGGCCGCCGTCGCGACGCAGAAACGGCTCGGAGCCCTCGCGCGCGTCGTCGCGGGTTTCCACAATGTCGCGGCGCACAAGTTGAAGAGCGGTGCCGTGATCGATTGCGACGTTCTGATTTTCGGCGACGATCCGAAGGACCGCGAGACAGTGATCGGCCTTGCCAAAGCGATCGGATTGCGGGCGCTTCATGCGGGGCCGCTCGCCAATTCGACCGCGGCGGAGGCGCTGACCTCGGTGCTCATCGGCATCAATCGGGCCTATAAGGTGGACGGTGCGGGGATTCGCATCACCGGGATCGCCGACGCTTGAGTCCCCTGGCTTCAAGGGATTTCAAGGCGGCCCGCGAAAGCCCCCGTTGCGGTCCCGGCGGCGCAAGCCGATAGACGCAAATCTGCTTCGTCGAAGGACCTGAAGCTTGCCGGTCACGATCGCCGCCCTTGAAAATATTCCCCTCGTGAAATCGGGGGATGATCTCGCGGCATTGCTGATCGTGGCGCTGGAGAGGGCCGGTCTTAAGCCTCGCCCTTTCGACATCCTGGTCGTGGCGCAGAAAATCGTCTCGAAAGCGCAAGGGCGTTTTATCGACCTTTCGACGCTCGAGCCTTCGGAGCGTGCGGTCGCGCTTTCCGCGAAAACCGGCAAGGACCCGCGGCTCGTGGAGGCCATCTTGCGCCAATCGAACGAGGTCGTCCGGGCCAAGCGAGGCCTCATCATCGTCGAGACCCATGAGGGCCTCGTCATGGCGAATGCCGGCATCGACCAATCGAATCTGAACCAAGCCGATCACGGCAAACGCATCCTGCTTCTTCCGGAAAATGCGCAATCGAGTGCCGAAGCGCTCAAGGCGAAGCTCGATGCGCATTTTGATGCCGCGATCGGGGTCATCATATCGGACAGCGTCGGCCGCGCCTTCAGGCTCGGCACGGTCGGATTGGCGATCGGCGCGGCGGGGGTCCCGTCTTTATGGGACCGGCGCGGCGAAGCCGACCTTTCCGGCCGCCGCCTCGAGGCGACGGAGGTCGGCTTTGCCGATGCGGTGGCGGCCGCGGCGGTGCTCGTCATGGGAGAGGCCGCGGAAGGGCTGCCGGCGGCGCTGGTGCGTGGCCTCGAATGGAAGGCGAAGGCGAGGCCGGCATCGGCGCTCGTTCGCCCGAAGAGCGAGGACATGTTCCGGTGAGCGCCGACGGAGCAAGGGAGGTGGAGACCGGAGGAGGGGTGGCGCGAGCCGGCGCGACCTATGTGGCGCTTTCGGGCGGGGTCGGCGGCGCCAAGCTCTCGCTTGGCCTTTCACATCTTCTGGGATCGCGGCTCACCATCATCGTCAACACTGGGGATGATTTCGAGCACCTCGGCCTTCATGTCTCTCCCGATGTCGACACGACGCTCTACACCCTCGCTGGGCTCGTGAACGAAGAGACCGGGTGGGGGCGTCGCGACGAAAGCTGGAATTTCATGCGCGCGATCGAGGCGCTCGGCGGGCCTGCATGGTTCAGGCTCGGCGACGGCGATCTCGCCATGCACGTGGATCGCAGCCGCAGGCTGCTCGTCGGCGAGACGCTGACGCAGATTTGCGCGGATTTCCGCGCCTGCCTCGGCGTCAAGCCCCATGTGCTGCCGATGAGCGACGATCGGGTGCGAACGCTCGTCGACACGGATGCGGGCACGCTGGCCTTCCAGGAATATTTCGTGCGCCAGCAGTGCCGCCCGCGCGTCCGCGGCATCCGTTTCGTGGGCGCGAGCATGGCCCGCGCCCAACCTTTGGCATTGGAAGCGCTGGCCTCGCATGGACTTGCTGGCGTCATCATCTGCCCGTCGAACCCCTATCTCAGCGTCGATCCGATCCTTTCGGTGCCGGGCATCGCCGAGGCGCTTCGGGCATGCCAGGCGCCGGTGATCGCCGTCACGCCGATCATCGCCGGCAAAGCGGTCAAGGGGCCGACCGCGAAGATCATGGAGGAGCTCGGCCTGTCGGCCGATGCGCCGACCGTCGCGCAACATTATGCGGGGTTGATAGGCGGCTTCGTTCTCGATGAGGAAGATGCAAAGCGCGCATCCGTTCTCGCGTTGCCGACGCTCGTCACCAAGACGATGATGAAGACGCTCGATGACAAGGCCGCCTTGGCGCACGCCTGCATTTCCTTTTGCGAGAAGCTTCGCGCGTCACGCGGCGAAAAGCGAGCGGAAGCTCAAGATGCCTAACGCGGGCGCCGAGACCGTGTGGGCGGTCGTGCCCGTCAAGGGGCTCGCGCGCGCGAAGACGCGGCTCGCCCACGTTCTTTCGCCATCGGCGCGTCGCGAGCTCGTCCTCACCATGTTCGAGGAGGTCCTCGACATCCTGCGCGGCACGCAAGGCATCGGTCCCCTTCTCGTCGTGACGGCGGACGCGAAGATCGCCGCGCTCGGCGAGCGCAAGGGAGCGATGATCCTGCGCGAGGGGCGCGCGTCCGGGCTGAACGCCGCGCTCCGCCGGGGAGCGCGCCATGCGCGTCGCCAAGGCGCTAAGCGGGTGCTTTTCATTCCGGCGGATGTGCCGCTCGCGACGCCGGCGGAGATCGGCCGGATCGTGAGCGCTCCTCGGCGCGGCGGGCGCGACTCTGCGATCATCGTCCCCGCGCGGCTTGGCGGGGGCACCAACGCGCTCATGCTTTCGCCCCCTGATGCGCTTTCGCCGAGCTTTGGCGAACAGAGCTTTGCTCGCCATTGCCGGCAAGCCGCCGAGCGCGGTCTCGAAACGAAAGTGATGCGGCTTCGCGGCCTCAGCCGCGATATCGACGAGCCGGCGGACCTTGCGGTACTTTTCGAAGCGAAGCGCGGATCGCCAGGCTATGCCTTGCCCCACGCGGCGCTCCGCGATCACGAGATTCGCCGCAAGACCTCCCCGCGGATTATGATGAAGACGGCGCCGGCGGCGCCGATGGGAGTGAGCGAGCCATGATGAGCGGGATCGACCCGGGCAAGGCGCTCGACGCGGCCGAGAATGGCGACCTTCTCGATCGCGAGGAAGCGCTCGCGCTCTCGCGCTGCGTGCAAACCGGCCGCATGGCGGCGATCGCCGAGAGGCTTTGCCTCGCAGGCCACGGCAACCACATCTCCTTTTCAAAGAAAGTGTTCATCCCGCTCACCCAACTTTGCGCGGACGTCTGTCATTACTGCACCTTCGCCCATGCGCCGCGACGTACGGAAGCCGCCTATTTGTCCCCCGAGTCGGTTCTCGACATCGCGCGCCACGGGGTGGAGCACGGTGTCAAGGAGGCGCTCTTCACGCTCGGCGACAAGCCCGAGCGCCGCTATGCGGCGGCGCGCCAGGCGCTCGCCAAGCTCGGTCACGAGACGACGCTCGGCTATCTCGAAGCTTCCGCCGCCCTCGTCCTCGAAAAGACGGGATTGCTGCCTCATCTCAATCCCGGCCTCATGGACGAGGCTTGGACAAGGCGATTGCGCGGCGTTTCGGCATCGCAAGGCATCATGCTGGAAACGGCCTCGGAGCGGCTCTCGCGGCGTGGCGGCCCGCATTTCGGCTCTCCGGACAAGCATCCCTCGGCGCGGCTTGCGACGATCGACGCGGCCGGTCGTGCCGGCGTGCCGTTCACCACGGGCATCTTGATCGGCATCGGCGAGACGCGCCTCGAGCGCCTCGAGGCGCTGCTCGCCATCCGCGATCTCCACGAACGCCACGGGCACATCCAGGAAGTGATCATCCAGAATTTCCGCGCCAAGCCCGGCACGCGGATGGCCGGCGCGCCCGAGCCCTCGCTCGAGGAGCAAATCTGGACCATCGCGGCTGCCCGGCTCATCTTCGGGTCGGCGATGAATATCCAGACGCCGCCCAATCTTCGCCCCGAAGGGCTCGATTCCCTCATCCGCTCAGGCATCAATGACTGGGGCGGGGTATCGCCCGTGACGCCCGATCACGTCAATCCCGAAGCGCCCTGGCCGCATTTGCAGGCGCTCGCGCGAGCAACCGAAGGGGCAGGGCGCATTCTCGTGGAGCGCCTTGCGGTTTATCCCGGCTTTGCCGCCGAGCCACAACGCTGGATCGCGCCGAAATTGCAAACGCCGGTGTTGCGGCTGTCGGAGGGGCGCGGCCTTGCGCGCGAGGACCGCTGGTCGCCCGGCGGCCTCGAAGCTCTGCCGGCCCCCGGCATTCAACGCTTGCGGGCCCATGATGCGCAAGCCTCGCCACCCGTCAGGAAAAGCCTTGATCGAATTGCGGACGGTTGCGTGCCGAGCGAGGCCGAGATCGAAACCTTGTTCGACGCCCGAGGCGCGGATTTCACGGCCGTGTGCCGCGCCGCCGATCGCTTGCGAAAGGCCCGCGTGGGCGGTCGCGTGACTTATGTCGTCAACCGCAACATTAACTACACGAACATCTGCACTTACGGATGCAAATTTTGTGCTTTCTCCAAGGGAAGGCACAACCTCGGGCATCGCGACAAGCCCTATGATCTCGATTTTGGCGAGATTGCCGGGCGGGTGAAGGAGGCTTGGGCGCGCGGCGCGACTGAGGTTTGCTTGCAGGGCGGAATCCGCCCCGGCTACACCGGCGAGACCTATCTTTCGATCGTAGACGCCGTGAAATCCGCGGCGCCGGAAATCCACGTGCATGCCTTCTCGCCGCTCGAGGTCTGGCACGGCGCGCAGACGCTTCAGCTTCCCTTGCGGTCTTACCTTTCGCGCCTCGAGGCGGCGGGGCTCGCGAGCCTGCCGGGCACGGCGGCGGAAATCCTCGACGATGAGGTTCGCGCCATCCTCTGCCCGGACAAGATCGGGACGGCGCAATGGCTCGAGGTCATGCATGCGGCTCATGATGTCGGCCTCAAAAGCACCGCGACCATCATGTTCGGCCATGTGGATGGTTATCGCCATTGGGCGCGTCATCTCCTGCGTGTGCGCGGGCTGCAGGCGCGGACGGGCGGCTTCACCGAATTCGTGCCCTTGCCCTTCGTCCATATGGAAGCTCCCATCTATCTCAAGGGCCAGTCCCGCAAAGGGCCGACCTTCCGGGAAGCCGTGCTGATGCACGCCGTGGCGCGCCTCGTGCTCGACCCTCTCATCACCAACATCCAGGCCTCGTGGGTGAAGATGGGGCCGGAAGGGGCCGTGCTTTGCCTTTCGGCGGGCGCCAATGATTTCGGCGGCGTGCTGATGAACGAATCGATCACGCGCGCGGCCGGTGCCGCGCACGGGCAAGAGATCAGCGCGCGAGACATCGAAGGGCTGATCGGCGCGGCCGGCCGGGAGCCGCACCAGCGCACCACCGCCTATGGCGAGCCGACGCGCGAGCGCCGGCAGGCCTCGACCCGGGCGCCGGTCGAGCTCATCGATGCGGGCAAGAATCTCGCCATGGGGGCGGATGGGAACGCCAACCTGGCGCTGAGCCCCGGCACTTAGCGGTTGATCAGGCCCGAACCGTTCGATAGTGGTACTAAGAATAGGATGATGGGTAGAATGAGAAGAGTGATTCCCACCGGAGGTGGGACGACATGTCCCTGAACCCTTTCGATTTTCCTATTCGCGTCGAGGACGTGGCGGTGCGCCGGCGAGCTTTGCAGCTTCTCGGCGAAAATCGCGTGCGCCTGCCGACCTTCGCGGAGATTGCCGCGCCGCAGACGGCGCCCGTCGCCCTTCGGGCGGGCCTCATCGATGTCGCGCCCGATGGGCCGCATCCCTACAACCTCTACCGGGTTAACTGGTTCAACGATCTGCGCCGCAAGGGCCAGGTCTCGGTCCCGCTTTGCGTCGAGCTGCCGGAGGCCCTCACCGGCGTTCCCGCCCGGATCGTCGTGGCGCTCGGCACGCTATTCCCGATGATCCGCGCCCATAAGGTGCTCGCCGCTTACGCTTGCCTCGCGCCGCGCCTGGTGAGCGGGCGCTTCGATCCGACCAAACAACGCGCCGTGTGGCCGTCGACCGGCAATTATTGCCGGGGCGGCGTCGCCATCTCGCGTATCCTTGGTTGCCGCGCGGTCGCCGTGCTGCCCGCCGGCATGAGCCAGGAGCGCTTCGACTGGCTGGGTAAATGGGTGAGCTCTCCCGAGGACATCGTCCGCACGCCGGGCAGCGAGGCGAATGTCAAGGAAATCTACGACCGTTGCGCCGAGCTCGCGCGCGACCCGGGAAACGACATCGTCAACCAGTTCAGCGAGTTCGGCAATTATCTCGCCCATTGGCGCTGCACCGGGCCGGCGCTCGGGACGATCTTCGAGTCGCTGGCCTCGGGCACCAACGGCCTGCGGCTCGCGGGCTTCGTCTCGGCGAGCGGGTCCGCCGGCACGCTCGCGGCAGGCGACTATCTCAAGGAGAAGTACGGGGCCAAGGTCGCGGTCGTCGAAGCCGCCGAGTGCCCGACCTTGCTGAACAACGGCTATGGCGAGCACAATATCCAGGGGATCGGCGACAAGCACGTTCCCTTGATCCACAACGTCATGAACACCGATGTGGTGATCGGCGTCTCCGACAAGGCGACCGACGGCTTGAATGCGGTGTTCAACACGGAGATCGGCAAGGCCTATCTCGCGCGCCGTCTCGGGCTTTCGGAAGACATGCTGGCGAAGCTCTCGATGTTCGGGCTATCGAGCATCGCCAATGTGCTCGGCGCGATCAAGCTCGCCAAGCGTTACGGGCTGGGCTCCGACAGCGTCATCATCACGGTCGCCACGGATGGCGCGGAGCTCTACGCCAGCGAGGTGCGCCGCTATCTCGAGCGGCGCCACAATTCCGGAGAGCTATCCGCGGAGACGGCGGCCGAGCTCGTCGGCGCGCATCTGCTCGGGGCCGACACCGAGAACATGCTCGAGGCGACGCATCAGGAACGCGAGCGGATCTTCAATCTCGGCTACTTCACCTGGGTGGAGCAACAGGGCATCGGGCTCGTCGATTTCGATCGGCGAAAGCATCAGGCGTTTTGGCGCCGCTTGCAGGATCTCGTGCCGCAATGGGACGAGATGATCACGGCCTTCAACCGCGACAGCGGCATGGAAGCCGGGCGCGATCGCATCAGGGCGTGAAGGAGAAAGTTTGGAACATGAGCATCGAGCCGCTCGTCAAATCCTATTCGACGCTGCGTCACGAGACGCTGACGCGCGATCGGGGCTTGCGCGAAAAAGTCATGACGCTCGAAGACGCCGCCAAGCTCGTCGCTGACGGGGATCACGTCGCCATCGGCGGCTGCACCGTGTCGCGCACGCCGCTCGCCATGATCTGGGCGCTGATCCGGGCCCGCAAGCGCGAGCTTGTGATCTCGCGCTCGATCACCTCGACGGAAGGCGATTTGTTCTTCGCCTCGGGAGTGTCGAAGCACGTCATCACGAGCTGGTTCACGCAAGGGATCGTCTGGGGCGTCTCCAAGGTGATGCGCCATCACACTGAGAACAAGATCGCGAAATTCGAGGAATGGAGCCACATGTCGATCGGCCTTCGCTACCGCGCGGGCGCGATGGGGGTTCCCTTCATGCCGTCGCGGACCATGCTCGGCTCGGATGTCGGCAAGCGGGTCGGCGACGAGATCAAAGTGATCGACTGCCCGTTCACCGGCGAGAAGATCGTGCTTTTGCCGGCGCTCAACCCGGATGTCGCGCTCATTCATGTGCAGCGTTGCGACGCCTTCGGCAATGCGCAGCTCGACGGGCTGCAATTCATGGACATCGACATGGCGATGGCGGCGAACAAGGTCATCCTGACGACCGAGCGCATCGTGAGCAATGATCAGATCCGCCGCACCCCCGATCGCACGCGCATCCCTTTCTTCACCGTGGATGCGGTGGTCGAGGCGCCCTTCGGCTGCGCGCCGCATGAATGCTACGGGCTTTACGAGCCCTTCTTCGAGCATCTCGACCATTACGCCAAGATCAGCTCGCAAGACCCGGTGAAGGGTCCGCAGCAATATCTCGATGAGTTTTATTACGGGCCGAAGAGCTGGCCGGATTATCTGGCGAAGCTCGGCATGGAAGCCTTGCTCGACGCCAGCCGCCGCGGACGGAGCGTGCATAATGACTAGGCACACGAAACCCACCTCGACCTTCACCACGTCCGAGCTCCTGGCCGTGATGGCCTCGCGCCTGATGACGAACGGCCAGATCGTCTTCGCCGGCATCGGCGTCCCGCTGCTCGCCGCGACGCTTGCGCAGCGCCTCTTCGCGCCGCAACTGACGATCCTTTTCGAGGGCGGCACGATCGGCCCCTTCATCGTGCCGGGCGAGCTGCCGCCATCCACCAATGAGCAGCGCTGCACGCGGCGCTCGAACATGGTGCTGCCCATCACCGACGTGCTGCTCCTTTTGCAGCGCGGCTATGTCGACATCGGCTTCATGGGAGGGGCGCAAATCGATCGCTTCGGCAATCTCAACTCCTCCTTCATCGGGGATGCCGAGAATCCGAAGATCCGCCTGCCCGGCACGGGCGGCGGCAACGATATCTCTTCCCTCACCAACATGATCGTGGCGATGAAGCACGAAAAGCGCCGCTTCGTCGCCGATGTCGATTTCGTCACCTCGCCGGGCTGGCTGAAGGGCGGCCGCTCGCGCGCCGATTCCGGCTTGCCGCAAGGCGGCCTGTGGCGCGTCGTCACCGATCTTGCGATCATGGGCTTCGACGAAGACACGCGGCAGATGAAGGTGCTGGGCTTGCACCACGGCGTGACGCGCGAGCAGGTGCAGGAGAACACGGGCTTCGAGCTCAAATTCGACGACAAGATCGAGACGACGGCGCTGCCGCGCGCCGAGGAGCTCGCCGTGTTGCGCGAGCTCGACCCTAAAGCCCTTTACACCGCTTGACGCGTCGCCATCGGCGGCACCGAGACGAGGACCTGCGCATGGCCAAGAAGAAGCAAACCGAATTCGGCATCGCGATGCGGAATTTCACCAAATATCCGGAGATGCCGAGCGCCAAGGAGCTGATCGACTATGGCGTGCGCATGGAGGAGCTCGGCTATGAATTGATCTGGGCCTGGGACCATCTGCTTCTCGGCGTCGACCCGAATTTCCCGATCCACGAGGCGCTCACCATCCTGACCGCGGTCGCCGCGCGCACCTCGAAGATCCGGGTCGGGACCGGCATCTTGGTCATGCCGATGCGCAATCCCATCGTGCTCGCCAAGGAGTTGGCGACGATCGACCATATCTCGAACGGGCGCCTCATCGTGGGCGCGGCGGTGGGGTGGTACAAGCGCGAGTTCGACAGCCTCGGCGTCGACTTCACCAAGCGCGGCAAGATCATGGAGCAGAGCCTCGAGATCATCAACCGGCTCTGGACCGAGGACAAGGTGGATGGCGAATACCCGCCCTACAATCTGCGCGGCGCGGTGCTTTATCCCAAGCCGGTGCAGAAGCCCCGCCCGCCCCTCCTGATCGGCGGCTATGTGGATGCAGTCCTCAAGCGCGCCGCCACCAAGGGAGACGGCTGGCTCACCTATTATTACACCGCCGACAGCTTCGCGAAGACATGGGCGAAGGTGCGCGGCTTCGCCGAGGAGGCCGGCCGTGATCCCGACGAGCTGATCTCGACGAACCAGCTCCCCATCTGCATCGGCCCGCGCGACAAGATCGAAGCCAAGATGACGCAATGGCTGCAGACCGAGTGGGACTATGCGTCGTGGTCTGAATTGACGATGCATAGCGCCATCATGGGAAGCGTCGAGGAATGCGTCGAGCAGCTCGAGGCGCATGTCGCGACCGGCATCGACCGCATCATCTTCGTCCCTTACAAATACGAGAAGGAACAGGTCGAGGCGGTCGCGACCGAGATCATCCCGCGCTTGAAGAAGAAGATGCGCTAGACGCGACGCGGCGCGCCGGGGATCGCGCCGCGCGAAGTCGGCATCTGCGCGGAGGGTCTCTGAAGCAGAGCAAGGGCGCATCACCTTGACGGGCGGCGGGGCGGAACCGCTGAACAAGCGCGCCCGATCGAGCCGCGATCCAATTAGGTCAAGCGAAGCGTGATACTTCGCGCGAATCTCGCGGCTCTCGATAAGTTTACCAGCGCAAATCTTGACTTAGAGCGGGCGCCATTGCCCCTGATGAGATGTGCTCGCCGTCGAGCGAGGTCGGCGAATATTCGCGAATATCCAATGGAGTCAAACGATGTTTCGCTTCAATCATGCGCCGCGTTTTGTCATTGCAGGGCTCGTCGGCGCATTTGCCGCCTTGAGCACGTCTTCGGCCTTCGCGCAGAACGCCGAGGTCGTGCGCGTGCGTGGCGAGGTGGTGTCATTCGACGGGGCATCGACGCTCGTCGTCAAGTCCCGCCAGGGCACGGATGTGACCGTGCATCTCGGCGACCCCTTACGCCTCGTCGGCGTGGTGAAAGCCTCGGTCTCGGACATCAAGCCGGGCGTGTTCATCGGCACCACGACGGTGCAGAAGGACGGTTCCATTTCGCATTCGCTCGAGATCCATATCTTCCCCGAGTTGCTCCGCGGAACCGGCGAGGGCGACCGGCCCTGGGATCTCGTGCCCGGCTCGTCGATGACTAACGGCACCGCCGGCAACGCGGTCGACAGCGTCGACGGCAAGACCATCACGGTGAGCTATCAGGGGGGTTCGCGCAGGGTCGTGATCCAGCCCGACACGGCGATCGTCACCTATGTCCCGATCGACAAGGGCGACGTGAAGCCAGGCGTCAGAGTGTTCGCCATCACGCAAAAGGGCGCCGACGGAATGTTGATCGCGAGTGCGCTCAGCGTCGGCAAGAACGGCGTGACCCCGCCGATGTGAGGACGGGGGTCGGAAGTAAGCGACGCGAAGCGGTGAAAGTGGGGCCGCTCGAGACCATCACGCGGTGGTGCCGTCGGCCGCGACCATCATGAGCGGGCGGGAGCCGCCGCGAGGCGGCTCTCGAACCATCCGATGATGCCGCGCGGCATGAAGATGATGAAGATGACGAGGAGCGCGCCGTAGATCGTGTTGGCCGCGCCGACGAAATTCGTGCCCATGGTGATGCGCAGGATTTCGGGAAGCGCGATGGTAAAGAGCCCGCCGGCCGTGGGTCCGAAGGCCGAATACATGCCACCGGCGATTGCCGCGAAGACGATCTGCAGCGAGACGCCGATGCCCGACAAGCTGTCGGGGTTCACATACATGAAATATTGCGAGAGAAGTGCGCCGCCAAAGGCGGTGAGCGCCGCGCTCGCGAGCGTCACGCGCAGCTTCTCGCGCATCACGTCGATGCCGACGGCCGCGGCGGCGCCTTCATCCTCCGCGATGGCGTCGAGCGCGGCGCGCCCCTCGCCGATGTCGACGAAATGCCAGACGATGATGCCGAACACCCAGGCCACGAGCGCGATAGCGTAGAAGTAAGGCTTCTCGGGAAATTGCAGCGCGTACCACGAGTGCCCCACGGCCTTCGGCGTCATGCCGAGCGAGCCGCCGGTGATGTCGCGCGCCGCCACGATCGTCAACAGCGCGACCTGGCTCAGCGCCAGCGTGACGAGCGCGAAGTAATGGCCGATGACGCGCAAGCGAAAGCACGGATAGCCGATAACGAGCGCAAGAAGCATAGCGATGAGGACGCCGATCGGGATGCCGAGCCAGGGCGTAAGGCCGGCATAGTTCCACAACAAGGGCGAGGCATAGGCGCCGATACCGAGAAACGCGCCATGGCCGAGGGAGACGAGGCCGAATTTCCCCATGAGCGACCAGGCCGTGTAGACGAAGCCCCAAAGCAGGATTTGTATCGCGATGTGGAGCACGTAATCGCTCGTCGCGAGCGGCACGAACGCCAAGAGGAGCGTCGCGACGACGAGCGGGGCGAGCCGCCGCGTGAGCTCGTTTTTCATCGCGCGAGCAGCCCTTGCGGCCTGATGAGCATCAGGACGATGAAAAAGACGAAGGCGAGCACATAGGAGATCTCGATCGAGAAATAATATCCGCCGATCGCGATGATCTGGCTCATGACGAAGGCGGCGACGAAACCGCCGATCATATTGCCCAATCCTCCGAGCACGCAGATCATGAAGGTGATTGGCCCGAAGCTCAGCCCGATGAATGGGTGCACGTCGTATTGCAGGACGAGAAGGCAGGCTGCGAGCCCCGCGAGCGCCCCGCCGACGGCCGAGGTGATGAGATAGATGCGGCGCTGATCGACCCCCATCAAACCCATGATCTCGCGGTCCTGCGCGATGGCGCGCATGGCGATGCCGAGATAGGTGCGCGAGAGGAAAAGATAAAGCGCGACGGCGCCGATGAGCGCCGTGCCGAAGGCAAGGAGGCGCGAGTAGCTGATGAAGATGTCGCCAAGCTCGATGATGGGAAGCCGAAGCCCGATGTTGCGGAAATCGGTGCCGAAGAGGAGCGTCGCGAGGCTCTGGAGAAAAAACAGCATGCCGCCCGTGGCGAGGAGCTGATTGATCGGCGCGGACTCGAGGATCGGCGAGATGACGAGGAGATGGAGAAGGACGCCCAGTGCCGCGACGCCGAAAATCGCGGCAAGAGATGCGAGGAGAAGCGGCCAGCCGAAGAAGCTGTGCAGCCAGAAGATCATGTACATGCCGCACATGACGAGCTCGGCGTAGCAGATCCACACCACGTCGATGACGCCAAAGATGAGGTTGAGGCCGAGCGCCAGAAGGGCCAGCACGCCGCCGAGAAGGATGCCGTTGATGACCGCTTCAAGGAGGTAGATGTCCATCGCCCTCTATAATCCCATGTAGGCTTGGCGGATCGCCGGGTCGTGCTTGAGCTCGGCGGAACTTCCGGAAAGCCGGATGCGGCCGACTTCGAGGAGATAGGCGCGATCGACGACGTCGAGCACTTGCCGGAGGTTTTGCTCGACGATGAGCACGGTGAAGCCCTCTTCGCGGATGCGACGAACAAGCGCGAAGACCTGCTCGACGACGAGAGGCGCCAGACCGGCCGAAGGTTCGTCCATGAGTAGCATCTTCGGCTTCGACATGAGCGCACGGCCGATCGCGACCATTTGTTGCTCGCCGCCCGAAAGCGTGCCGGCGAGCTGGCGGCGGCGCTCGAGAAGGCGCGGAAACAGCGCGTAGACCCATTCGCTGCGTTCCGCGTAATGGCGGCGCGCCTGCGGGAGGAAGGCGCCGATGCGCAAATTCTCCTCGACCGTCAGCTTGGCGAAGAGCCGCCGGTGCTCGGGAACATGGGCGATGCCGGCCTCGACGATGCGATGCGCCGGCAGGCGTGTGAGCGAGCGCCCCTCGAAGGAAAGCTCCCCCGAGGAGGCGCGCAGCATCCCGGAAATGACGCGCATCAGCGTGGATTTGCCGGCACCGTTCGGCCCGACGACGCCGATCGCCTCGCCGGCGGCGACCTCGAGCGAAACATCGAACAAGGCGCGAAAGGAGCCGTAGCCGGCGCTGACGCTTCGCAGGCTCAGCATCGCCCTTCGCTCCGGTGAAAGGGCGGCGTTCTCGGGCATGGGTCAGACGCGTGCATGGCCGAGATAAACCTCGGTGACCCGCGCGTCCTTCGCCGCGGCCTCGGGCAGGCCCTCGAAGATCTTCTCGCCATGGTCGAGCACGATGACGCGATCGACGATGCGCATCAAAAGCCCCATGATGTGCTCGACCCAGATGATGGTGATCCCGAGCTTTGTGCGGATCGTCTCCAGCATCAAGGCGGCGTGCTCCATCTCGGCATGATCGAGCCCGCCGAGGCTCTCATCGGCGAGAAGAAGGCGCGGCCCCGTCGCGAGCGCGCGCGCAAGCTCGAGCTTTTTCAGAGCGGCCGCGCCCAAGCCTTCGGTTCCTCCGGCGTCGGGCAGACCGACCATCTCGAGGGCGGCCTCCGCTCGCCGGCGCGCCTCGCCCTTGGCGATCCTGACGGCGCCGCCGTAGTTTGCGGCAAGCATGACATTCTCGATGAGGGAGAGGCGGCGAAAAGGGCGCGGGATCTGGAAGGTGCGGGCAAGGCCCATGCGGCACACTTTATGGGCTGGCAGCCCACCGATCTCCTTGCCTTCGAGGCGGATCGAGCCGGCGGTCGGGCGCATCGCCCCGGCGATCAAGTTGAAGGTCGTGCTCTTGCCTGAGCCGTTCGGCCCGATCAGACCGAGAATCTCGCCTTGCCGCAAGTTGAACGACACCTCGCTCACAGCCGGAAATTGGCCAAAGCGCTTGCTGAGCCCCGTGACTTCGAGCATCAGCCGTTGCCTGAGAAGGCTGAGGCTCGCGCTTTTCTGCCTCGCGGTGAGGTGCCGCGCGCCAATGAAGCTGCAGCGCAGCGAGTGTCCCGCCTCATCATCGATGCGGGCTTAATTCATCGCGTAGGGCGATTGAGCCGGCAACGGCAGAACCGGCGGCGCGTTCTGGATCGCGGTCGGCCACACGACCTTAATCTGCCCCTTCACATATTGCATGACGACCGGGGTCGAGCGCTCGTTCTGGCCGGAGAGTTCGGTTCCCGGCGGGAAGAATTTGACGCCGTATCCCTGAATGGTCCCGCCCACCGGAATGTCGACATCGAGCGCCGCCTTGCGGATCGCTTCGGCATCCGTGCCGCCATATTTCTGGATGGCGACCGGCAGCACGCTCTGCAAAAGGATCCAGGTTTGGTTGAAGCCCATGGAGACATGGGGCGGCACGTCATTGGCGCCGGTTTTTGCCTTGTAGCGATCGACCATGATCTTGATGAGATCGCCGAGCCCCGGAGCGAGCTTCGCCGCGTCGAGATGCTGAGCCGGCACCGGATCGATGTCGCAGAAATTATCGATATCGCCGCCGAATGTCGCAGTGAGCTTGTCGAGCTGGCTATACCCCGCTCCATTGCCGATCAGCATCTTGAAGCGCAGCCCCGCTTCGCGAGCCTGGCGCAGGAAGAGCGTGATGTCGGGGTTGTAGCCGGCGTGCAAGATGACATCGGGCCTTGCCCGCTTCAGCTTGGTGACGAGCGAGGAAAGATCCGGCGCATTCGCCGAATAGGCTTCCTTGAGCACGACTGGAATGCCGGCTTGCTTCGCATATTGCTCGTCCGCCGCCGCGACCCCGGTGCCATACGGGCCGTCCTCATAGATGATCGCGACCTTGAGGTCCTTGGGCTCGACGCCGAGGTCTGGCTTCGCGTGCTCGGTCAAAAAACCGATGCCGGCCTGCCCATATTGATCGGAGTGGATCTGCGCCCGGAACACGTAGTTCAGGTTGCGGCCCTTGAAGACGGAAGTGGCGACCGCCGTGGTGATCCACAAAATCTTCTTTTGCTCCTCGACCTTGCTCGCGAGCGGCACGGCGGCCGCGCTCGAATACACCCCGACGATGGCGTCGACATGCTCCTGATTGATCAGCCTTTCGCCCTCGTTGATGGCGACATCGGGCTTGCTTTGCGAATCGGCGTTCACGGCCTCGACCTTATATTTGCCGAGCACGCCGCCTCGCTCGTTCGTGAGATCGATCGCGATCTGCGCGCCGATCTGGGAGGCGACCGAGCCCGCCGCCGCGAAGGGACCCGAAAGATCGTAAAGCAAGCCGATACGGATCGGCTTGTCCTGAGCGAGGGCATCTTGGATAAAGACGGGCGCGGCCACGGCCGCAAGGGTGAGCACGAAGCCGGGAAGCGGGAGGCCAAGGAGCCTGAAGCCGCGGATCAGTCGCGAGAACATCCTTATATCTCCTCCCAAAGTGGCTGTGGCTCTTTCGGCCCATTTTCAGGCGATCGACGAGCCGGATCGCGACATACGGACGCGGATCAAGCTCGCAGTGACGCGCGAACAGTGTTCGTCATGCCCGCCGCGCTGTCAACGAGGCCTGTATTCTCGCCGCGTCGTCGAATCCGAGGACGCCATCGCTCGGTTGTCGGGTCGAAAAAGCCTGGATCTCGAACACTCCGGCTACCTGCTTACCCAACTGACAAAATAAATCCCAAAAATTTGTAATAAAGGCTCGCCATCCATCTCGGAAATGGGCTATACGCTGCGCCAGATGCTGACGCTGTCCTGGCAAGAAGCATTCAGCAGAACTTTAGAGCCTTGCCCTTTATTTGAGAGGAGCAGGTCATGGCGGGAAGATCGAAGTTGATCGTCAAACCGTTTCGTGGCCTCGGCAAATTGATGCTGGGCGTATCGGCCAAGGCTTGGACCTTGACCGCGGCGGTTGCCGTCGACACGCGTGGTACGCTCAACATTCTGGGTTCGGGGGCCGATCGGGACGATGACGACAGGGAACGGCCGGGGGCCGGGCCGGACGACATGCCGACCGAGCGCGAAAAACGCGACAGCCCCATTCATCTCGGGGCCTAAACGGACGCAAGCGCGCTCCTGCAAAGGGGGCGACACCGAGCTGAACGAGCCGGAACTCGCGCTATAGTTGTGCAACCCTCGTTACTCAATAATAGATTGAGAAGCCGCAGAACATCGTTGGGGAAGGCCGACACCGGAATTTCTAGGTTCAACATCCTCAGTATATATAAGAAAACGAAAGAATATATTGAAAAAATTAGGCTTTCAAATTGTGAGTGCGGGAAGAAAATACCTCAAAAATGAATTATCGAGCTCGATATCCTTTTCATAAATATTGACCTTCCCCACTCCTGTCGTCATTGTCCCGCAGACACTGAAGACGACCAAAGTTGCGGCGCGGGGGACCGCTCGGAGATTGACAATGAACCCCGCGAAATCTTCCATTCAAAGCATTGACCTTGATGATCTCGAGCGGAGATTGCGAGATTTCGTCGATCCTGCTTCCCCGGATGTCGCTTCGGGTGGGCACGATCGCCAGGCGACAACGGCTCGGGTCGAGAATATTCGCATCGCGACCGAAACCAAGCCGAGCTCCGTGCGCAACGGTCAGGGCGCATCGTCGCCGGGCGGATCGGCGCGTCCGGTACCGGCGGCAGTGAAGCTCACCGATCTCGACGCCGTCGAGAGGCGGTTGCGCGAGGTTGCGTCCGCCGTTCTTCGCAAGCCAGCGGCAGCTTCGAAGCAAGGCGATGAGGTGCTTACGAAACTGGCTCGGATCGTCGGCCGGGACACACGCTCCGAGGGCGCCAATCGTGAGGACGCCGAGAAGGTTCGAGCCTCCTCGGTCACGCCGATCGACCGCAAGGGCTCGCCCGGGACTTCCTCTCCGAAAATTTCCGACGCCTATCAGGGCCGTGCGGCGAGGGCTGCGATGAAGCGTGCTTCCGGCATCGGAGAGTCTCGCAAGCCGCGCGAGGCCGATTCGGCGGGCGGCACGGATCGGCAAGGGGGGCGAGCCAAATCCTCGCAAGGGGAGATCGTCAGGCGCTTCGAGCACGAGGCGCGCACATTCCTCGCGGGCGCGGCTGCCCGCCTCGATGGCATCGAGCGCGTGACCGCCGAGCCCGAGGGTTCGGCGCACGCGACAGTCGTGACGCAGAGCGTCCTGTTGCGCTCCGCTCGCTCGCTTGCCCTGCCGCTTCTCCTGCTCGCGCTGGGAACCGGAACGGCGATCGTCATGCTGAGCCCGGTGGGCGAACTCCCGCGAGGACAGATGAAGGAGGCGAAGCCTCAAGCGCCGGTCGCAAGCCCGAGGAGCGTCGCCGAGGCCGCCGTCTCGTCGGCTACGAGCGCCTCCGCCTCACTCGACCGAACGGTCGCACGACCGGCGAAAAGCGAGCCGCCGGCCGAAGTCGCCAAAAGCGTGCCTGTGCCGTCGGCCGCGGCGTCGATCCCGGCAGTGTCTTCGAGGCCCGCCGACGTCCCTCCCGAAAAAGATGCGAGCATGGTATCGGCTGACCCGGCTCTCGCGGCACCACAGACGTTGGCGCCACCGCCGCCGTCACCGTCCGCCCCTGCCGTGTTGGCCGCGCCGCCACCCGCGGCCATCGCCTCGAACGAGGCGCCGCGCAGTCGAGCACCCGTTACTTCGAGCACCATCTTTTCAGGCACGGGGTCGCCGGATGCGGCGCCCCTCGCCAAGGCTGAGGATGCAACGGCCGCGGCTCCCGCGCCGGTCGACATCGCCGGGCCGGAGCGGGAGCGATCCCTGCCGGCCGCAGAGCCCGTCTCTTCGGCGTCCGCGACGGAGAAATCCGGCGCCGCCGCCGTCCAGCTTCCAGATTATGGTTCCGCGCCCGCCGCTGATGCCACCGCGCCTCGAACCGATCCGCCAGCCCTCATGCCTCCCCCCGCAACGGAGGGTAGCGCCGTCGCGAATAGTGCCAGTCCGCCAGCGGCTCCGGATGCGACGGGTATGTTGGCGCCATCGCCGGGAGCCGGGGCCGAGACGACCGCAAACCCGCAAGCTGAGGCTTCCCCCACCGCGAAGCTCCCTTCTCCTAACCCGCCCCGCGCGATCGAGCTTGGCAAAACGACAAGTGGACCGAACGGGGAGGGCACGCCCTCTCCGAAGACGACGGCCCCGGCCGACCGTCCGAGCGAGGGGCTTGCTCCGCCGGCTTCGCCGTCGCCAGCGAAGACCGCGGGGGTGACAATTGCCAGCAAGCCCGTCCTCACCCGGCCGGCCAAATCGGCCGCCCTGATCGCCACGAGCCATATGCCGCCCGCCCGCGCGACGAAGCCGCCGCCCGCACCGGTTGCTCCCGAACCCAAGCCCACGGATCAGAACGCCCAGGGCGCGAGCACTGTCGGCGCTCCTTTGATGATCACGCCACCGGAGGCTCCTGAGCCCATGCTCGAGGCGAGCGCGGCGCCGTCGGAAACGCCGGAGACGGCCGAAACGCCCGAGAAGACGATCGTTCCTCGTCCCGCGCCGGCGAGCGGCGGCGCTTTCTCGCTGCGACTGGCGTCGAGCCTTTCCGAGAGCGACGCGCGCGCAACCTTGTCGCAGCTCCAGAAAGAGTTTCCGGGCGCGCTTCAAAACGGTTCCGTCACTCGCGACAATCTCGGCAGCGTAGGCGTGTTCTATCGCGTCAAGGTGGGACCTCTCTCGCGCGAAGTCGCCGAGCGCGTCTGCTCGCGGCTGCGGACGGCCGGGAGAAAATGTGTGCTGACGCGGGGATAGCCGGAAGCCTCAAATCACGCCGCCTGAGCGCGCCGAGGACCGCGCGCTTATTCAGAGGTCGAGCGGCGTTAACGAGCGACATCGCTACAGTTGCGCTTGCCTTGCCGCGCGAGCGCAGGTTACAAAAAGCACTCGCGGGTAAAAAAAAGGCCGCTCGAAAGCGGCCTAAAGTCCAGGGAGGAAACGCCCAAAATGGGCATGCGGTGACGAGATGACGAATCACCGCAAATCCAAGTTTAAGGCGTGCCGCATGGCGTGCAATGACTTGGTATGCTGGCTCGATTACAAATCAAGCCAGTGTGATTTTCTTGCACCAGGTTCACTCGACTTTCTCTCGTGCCCGCTCGCGGCAAGCCTCGATCGTAGGGTAAAATGCCGGCCGGAAGGAAACGCGGGCTCGGGTCGGTTTCTTTTCCACAGCGCAAGCTGAAGGGCACATGCCCTTTACGGGTGCTCGTCTTGAGCATCGCGGCCTGAAGGCGGCCCCGCCGAAGCCTACATGGCTCTCGACCTTCCTTTTTCCTCTCGCCATTTGACGCCGGCGCCGGTAACAGCGATTGGCTCTCGCGTGATTCGCGACGAAGGCAAAGGGCCGTGAGCAAATGCAATGAGCGTCGACCCGCTCGCCGCCTTAATCCAATCGCTGGCAAAGCCCGGGATTGAGATCGGCCATCGATTCATTGCAGAGGGCGACGAAGATGCCCTGATGCCAGGGGAGGCGGATTCCTTTTCGGATGCGGCCGCAAGTGTGCGACGTGGCAGCGGCGCCGCACGTATCGTCGCTCGCGTGCTCCTCGAACGGCTTCACCATCGCGGCATTCCTATCCCCAAGGCGCCCTCGGGTGCGCCACTCTGGCCCCGGGGCATCGTGGGTTCGCTCGCGCATGATCGTGCGGTGGCTGTGGCCGCCGTCGCGCGGGCAGCGGATATTTCCTGCCTCGGCATCGATATCGAGCCCGCCGAGCCATTGCCGGATGATCTCGCGAACTTCATCTCGACGCCCGCCGAGCGCCTGCGATACGGAAAAAATTTCTTGCAAGGACGTCATTTGTTCGTCGCAAAGGAAGCGGTCTTCAAGGCGGTCTATCCCGAAGACGGGATTTTCCTCGACTACAAGGATATCGACATCGACTTTGCGAGGCGCGAAGCCATCACGAGCTATGGGCGAAAGGTGACGATCGAGGCGGCAGCCGCGAGCCACGTCATTGCCCTGGCTTGCCGAGGCTGATGAGAGGCAGCATCGGGAAGGGCGCGCTCAGCCGCCGGCCCGGCTGAGAAATCTCGAGACGCCCACGGAAATCAGGATAAGCGCCAGCGCGCCCAATCCGATGTTGGCGACCGACTCGCCCGTTTGGCATTGAGGCGCGAATGCCCAGATCACCCGGCAAACCAAGTGTCCGATGCCATCCGCGACCTGCGTCATCGCGAACACCCCTGAAGCAAAGCGCGCACCTCGGCCACTTTCTCCCTTGCAATCTGTCTCGCAGCCCAAGTCCAAACAATAAGATAGGATATTCTCTCAGTATAGATTACACAAATCCGAGACTTGCAGTCCTGGGAATCGCCCCCGACGACAAATTCATCGCACAGCCTCGTCGGCCTGCTCCAATCTATTTCCAGATGGTGTCGCTCGCCTTTTCCGAGTGGCCGTGCGTCGGATGTTCATGTCTTCCGCGCTTAGAGCCGCGTCGGTGAATGCAACGCCGATCGCGTCCGCGCTCCGCCAAAGAACTCGGCAGTTCCGGGGCCTGACGCCGCGCGCCATGCGCAGAAAAAACTGATCCGGAACGTGTCTCACGCTCAGCCCGGATATCTTGGCTCCGCCGTTCGAAAAATCGCTGAGAACGCAAGGAGAGCTCCAATCGCCGTCGCAGCTTGAAATCATCGCACGCGAGTGCCATTGAATACGATAGTTCCTGCGCCGCTCGGTTCTCATGAGATCATTCCGCTGGCTGAAACAGATCCCGCCGGTTGCATCCACGCTTCAATGAAGCGGTCAAAGCTTTGTCCGCGCGTGGAAACATAAGTGCCGTCAATTGCGAGATTGTTAATCGGCCATAAAAATTGCCGCGGAATTCAGTAATTTCTGTCCGGATCTTTTCGAGCCGGCAACAACTCCAGACGCCGCGAACGAAAAAAATCTCGCCGTTCGGGCGTGCGCCGATCGATTCCATAAAATACTAATGGAGATAATTGCAATTTTCATTTCTGTTTAGCGTTCCTTCAACAAGTAAATGGCATGTACTTTAGAGACGATGTCGCGGCACAGCTGGGACGTCCATTCTCGATAGACGCGTCGCGCCGAACAGCGTTCGCCACGACCATAGCGCCCCTCTTGCCGTGGCGCCGGCATGGGGCGCGGATTCCTGCAGGGTGGGACGAATGAAAAGTCGAATGCCTATTATCGCCATCGCACTCGTGTCCGGGTTGACGGCGGCCTACCTGTCGAGCTGGCGAGAAGCGGTGCCCGCTCCTCAACCGGTGGTCCAGAAGGAAGTCATCCCTGCCGCCGAAGTCCTCGTGGCGGCGGCCGATCTTCGCCTCGGAACGAAGCTCAGCGCTGGCCAGCTCAAATGGCTTCCGTGGCCCGCGGACGGGGTTAGCGACGGGATGATTGTCAAGGACAAGACACCGAATGGGCTTGCCCAAACGGTTGGCGCCATCGTTCGTGAAACCTTCGTCGCGAACGAGCCCATCAACAAGGACAAGCTCGTCCAATCCGACGCTGGATACCTGGCCGCGATCCTCCCCGAAGGCAAGCGGGCACTCGCCATCAGCATCGACCAGCGCGGTTCGAATAGCGCCGGCGCCCTCATCCTGCCGAACGACCATGTGGACGTGATCCGAATTTTCAAGGATCCGCGCGCGTCGAAATCACAAGGAACGGAGGTTTATTCGAGCGAAACGCTGCTTCAAAACATCCGTGTTCTCGCCATCGGGCCCAACATCGAGGAAAAGAACGGCGGACGTGTCGCAGTGGGGGAAACCGCGACCCTCGAGCTCGACCCTGAGGAAGTCAACGCGATCGCGCTCGCTCAGCGCTCCGGAACGCTCACCCTTGCCTTGCGGAGTGTCGCCGACGTAAGCCCGTCCCGGCCCCTGCCGCGCGCAAGCACGACGACGATTGCGATCGTGAGGGGCTCTGCCCGCGAAGAGTATTCGGTCTTTCAAGGCGGGCAGGGCCGGGCCGCGCCCTAAGCATTGTCGGAAAAAATCGCAGCTGCTTTCCGAAAAGACCATACTCCATCGACGGCTTCGACCCTGATAGCGGTTCGGCAATAGCGGTTCGGCACTCGAACCCGCCATGTGCCCTGCAAAGCAAGCCGGGGTTCAATCAACCCCGGAACGCCCCTCGACGGGACACCCGCGTCGTTGCCTGGTGAGCGCGAGGAAGCACGACATCGCGGCCTCTGGATCAACGTGCGCTGTCTCGTTTACGCGAGCGCCGCCGATCGTGCGCTCATTCGGTCGCCCCCTGTCCTTGCGTCGGTCCCCCGGCGTTTCAGCGAAGAGGAGGCGCGAAAGTTGATGCTTTTCCTTCGGACGCCCGCGGTCACTTCGGTGAGCGTATCTCAATCGGAGTAGCCAAGATGATCTTTGACAGCCGGTTATAAAGCGTTCGCTTTGACTTTATAATCGCCCGCAGAACATTTGACGGGACAATTTTACGGGCAAAGTGACGGGAGGCGACGAATGCAACCTCCGATATATCGCGTGCAATTTGTCGACCATCAGGGGGAGACGGCGTTCTCGGATTGTTGCTCGAGCCCGAGCGCCATTGCACAGGCTTGCCGCATGCAAAAGCATGTCATCGTGCAAGGCATCGTGAATGACTTGACCGGCGATATCCACATGACTGCCGATCAGATCCGCGATGAAGCTCGCCGGCGTTCCCCACGCGACGAGCATGCTCGGCACCTGATCTCGAGCCGTGACCGGCTCAGGTGATTCCGCCGGTGCTCGGCGGATGAGGATGCCGCCCCGCCCTCTTTCGCGCCTCTCCATGCAAGCTCGACGCCCCGTTTTCCGAGTTCGTCGGTCCGCGTCGCCGCGCCCCTGACCAAGCTGCCGTTGCCGATACCTCATCGGGGGTATCCCACACGGCTTCGCTCGCTACCTCGCTCGCATTTTTCGCGGGGCCGCCAATACACGCGCGAACCCTTTGCCGATTGCAATCTCGGCTTTGTAGCTGAATATGTGTCGACAAAACGAATGTATTGCATAGCAATTTTTCTCGCCGATTTACGATATTGCAATGAGACAAATGCATAATTCCTCTGAACGATGCAGCGCATAGTTCCCAAAGAGGACCCTGATGGAATCGGCGATCTCACATCTTTCTCCCGAGAGCAATCGGCTTGCCTCATTCCTCCGGGACCAAGCCGGCGCGACCGCCATTGAATACGGGCTAATCGCGGCGCTCATCTCGACCGTGATCATCGGCGCCATCACGGTGATCGGTACCACCCTCACTACTACTTTCAACACCGTCAGCACCGCTCTCGCCAACAACTGAGCGCGTTCTCGCACCGTAGCCGAGAACTCTCTCCGTAGGCCAAAGCTCCAGAGACCCGTCATGCCAAAACACCGCAACGTTTTCTCCGTTTGCTGGGCGGCGATGGCCCGCCAGGCGCTTCGGCTCGGTGCCGACCGGTGCGGCAACGTGGCGATGATCATGGGCCTTTCCATGGTGCCCATCGTCGGAGCGCTCGGGCTCGGGTTCGAGGTCTCGAATTGGTATTTGCAAAAGCATGCGATGCAGAACGCGGCGGACGCGGCGACGATCGCCGCGGCCACCAACGCCAGCTCGAACTATGCGACCGAAGCCAAGGCCGTGGCGGCGCAATACGGTTTTGTGGACGGCAGCGGCAATGTCACGGTGACCGCCTCGAACACGGCGACCTGCCCGGCCGGCGGCAATACCTGCTACAGCGTCACCATCTCGAGTTACGTGCCGCTCTACTTGTCGGAAGTCTTGGGCTATAGCGGCAATGCCACTGTCAACGGCAAGCCTGAGCAGTCATTGAGCTCCACGGCGGTCGCCCTGCAGGCACCCACGCCGAACCAATATTGCATATTGGCGCTCGCGAGCAGCGGTCAGCAAGGGATCCGCAGCAATGGTGCGCCCAACGCCAATATGACGGGCTGTAATGTGATGTCTGACACGACCTCGACCTGCAATGGCGCCAATTTGCAGGCCACTATGGGCGCCGCACATGGAACGAATAACGGATGCGGCAACAAGCAGTATTCGAACGTTCCAGTTGTTTCGGATCCCTATTCGGGATTGGCGAGTAATATTCCCACGAACACCTGCTCGTCTTATCCGCAGGAGCCCACCAAGAAGAACAGCCCGGCGCTTCCCGCCACCAATCTATGGTCGGGCACCCAGGCCCTGACGGGCAATGTCCAGATTTGCGGGGACCTGCAGCTCACCGGAAACGTCGTCGTGAACGCGCCTTCCAACGCCGTGCTCATCATCGAGAACGGGCAACTCGACACGAACGGCTATTCGATAACGACCGCGAGCGGCAGCGGGCTGACGGTGGTCTTTTCCGGCACGAACTCGGGCTCCTACACTCATGCGCCCACTGGCGGAGGAACGATCGACATCTCGTCACCGACCTCCGGCGTCTGGAAAGGCGTTGCGCTCTACCAGGACCCGAGCCTGACCTCAGGCGTCGACATCTCGGCGGCCGGCAACAGCCCGACATGGGACATATCGGGCTTGGTTTATCTGCCGCATTCGAGCGTCACCTTCAGCGGAGCCGTGAACAAGGCGAGCAACGGCCAGTCGTGCTTCGCGATGGTCGTCGACAACATCTTGATCAATGGGACGGGCAGCATCCTGGAAACAGGCGGGTGCGCCGCCCAGGGATTGAACATGCCCACCGGGTATCTGCCCGGCCGAGGTCAGCTTGTCCTTTGAGGCGCGAAGACCCATGTGGCTCGCGCGTCACCCAAGGACACATGTGGCGGTGAGCCGGCTTGTGCGTATTGCCCGCAGGCTGAAGGCGGATGATCGCGGCGTGGCCGCGATCGAGTTCGGCCTAGTCGTGACCTTTCTCACCTTCTCGGTCCTCAACGTCGCGGATATCTCGATTTACGTCTATCAGCGCATGGAGGTCGAGAACGCGACGGAAATGGGGGCGGCGGCGGCGCTCAAGAATTGCACGACGGCTCAGCTTCCGGCGACGACCAATTGCGCCGCCTTGAACAACGCCGTGAAAACCGCGGTGCAAAGCAGTTCTCTCGGCACGCAGATCACACTCCAATCCGGATCCCCGTCCGAAGGGTATTACTGCTTAAATTCGTCAAACGCCCTGCAATATATGAGCGCGGTCAGCAGCAAGCCCGCCGACTGTTCGGCTGCCGGATCGCCAACCCTGCAGCCCACCGACTACATCAAGGTGAGCACGACTTTTTCCTATAAGCCGCTCTTCCCCGGGATCACGGTTGCCGGCACGTTCACGACTCCGATCACCAAAACCGCCCTGATGCGTTTGGGATGAAAAAGCCGAAGCTCATCCTGGCGACGGAATGGAGAAACAATTGCGGGGCGACCGCGATTGAGTTCGCCCTGATCGCACCTGCTCTCGTGACGGTCGTGGTCGGCACCTTCTATTTGTGCATGGCTCTCTATCTGGTCGCCAGCATGCACTTCGCCGTGGAAGATGGCGCGCGCTGCGCGTCGGTCAACTCGACGGCATGCGGCAGCGCCAGCGCCATCGTGACATACACGCAGGGTCGCTATTTCGGGCCGAATGCCCCCACCTTCAGTTATGCGGCCGCGGCTTGCGGCAACTCCGTGAGCGCCTCGATAACTTACGTCGCCAATCTCGGCGTCACATCGGTCAGCGTCCCTATTAAAACGACGGCCTGCTATCCCTGAACGGGATGTTGCGGACTCGACGAGCACCGCAATCTGCTCCCGCTCCAGGTGAACGCGCCCAATCCGGGGCCGCCGGGACCATAGTGCTCAGGCGTAAATGTAACCGCCCGAAACGATGATGTTTTCACCCGTCATGTAGGTGTTCTTGGGTCCGCCGGCCATCAGCACCCATTCGGCGATCTCGCGAGGCTCCGCCCCGCGCCCGAGCGGGCTCGCCTTGGCGAGCTCCTCCAAGAATCCGAGGGAGCGGGCACGCTCGGTGGCCATACCCGCGGGAGCGACGGAGTTCACGAGAATGCCGTCCTTGGCCACGTGATGCGCGAACGAACGGGTGAGGCTGACCACCGCGGCCTTCGTCGCCGCGTAATGGGCGTTCTGGGGATGTGCCTTGAAAGCGTCCACCGACGTCAAATTGACGATGCGCCCCCTGACTTGCCCCTTCGGCGCCTGCGTCTGCATGTGTCGGACAGCCGCGACCATCATATGGTAGGTTCCCTTGATGTTGACGCCGTTCGAGGCATCCCATTCCGCGTCGGTGATCTCGAGAATCGGCCGGCGCGGATAAATCGCCGCGCAATTGATCAGCGTGTCGATGCGGCCGAGCTTCGAGGCCACCGCGTCGAATGCCGCATGGCACTCGGCCCCCCGCTGGATGTCGCATTGCGCCGAGGCGGTCGGCAAAGCTTTCGCCCGCGCCGTGTCCAGCGCCGTTTCGGCTGTTCCGCGATCGATGTCGACGATGGCGAGCTTGGAGGCGCCGTCCTCGATGGCCATGCGAGCCAGGAGCGCGCCGAGACCGGAGCCGCCGCCCACGATCAGCACGGAAAGGTCTTTCATCTCTCGATTCTCACCTTGCGCGGGATGCGTTCAGATCGAGATCGCGGCATGCTCTCTCAATTCCTGCTTTTGCCGCATGATCCTACCGCGAAAATGGTTCTCGTTCGCGGATCACGTTTTGGTGCCGCTTGGGCTGACGGGGCGCGTCGGCATGATGTCGAAGCGGGTTACGTCCGCCCGGAAGGGTAGAGCCAGCAGGGCCGCGACCATCTCGGCCACGTCTTCCGGCTGAACCGCGACATTACCGGCATACATCGCGGCACGAGCCTTGGCGTCGAGGATGTCTTTGTAAAGCGGCGTCTCGACCCGCCCGGCCACGATCTCCGTCACGCGGATTCCGTATGGCGAGAGATCCGCCCGCAAAGAAGCGGCGAACCCGGCGATGGCGGCCTTCGTCGCGGAATAGACGGCAATGTTGGCAAATGCGGCGTGGCCCGCGGAAGAGCCGGTAAACAGGATATGGCCAGCCGACCTGTCACGCATCTGAGGCACGACGAGGCGGGTGAGCAGGATGACGGCGCCGAGGTTGACCGCCAATGTGGCCTCGATGTCCGCGATTTCCATATCGGCAAAATTTCCCAATGGCGGCATCATGCCGGCATTGTTGATCAGCACGTCTATGCGCAAATCCTTCACAAGGGCCTCGAGCGCGCTTCGGTCGGTGACATCCACCGCGATCGGGGTGATTGCCGGTCGTGAAGCCCGCAATTCCTCGAGCGCAGCTCGATTGCGCCCGACCGCGTAGACTTCGTAGCCGGTGTCGCTGAGTTTCACCGCCATGGCCCGGCCAATTCCGCTGGTCGCGCCTGTAATGAAGGCCGTGATTGTCACTTGAGGTTTCCCGCTTCTCTTCGATTGCGTGGCTTCACACGGTGTAGGGAAACAAAAAATCCGGGCAATGGGAAATCGCTTCGATGCAAGGCAGAAGGCGGCCGCCATCAGCTGACGCATGGGCGCGCTCTGAGGATCGGGGGCGAGCGCGCTTGTATCCGCGGCGAAGCCTTCGGCGTTGAGGCAAACACCCTGCTCCTCTATGGTTTCATTGCGCGATACCGGCGGAGGACGAATATGGCGGACAGGTCGCGGCGATGAGATGCGGCTGGCTCTCGATCGCGAGACTGGTCGGTCTGGCAGGCATATGCGCGAGCGTCTTGCTTGGCCCGTCCGCAGGGAGCGCCCGCGCGAGCGAGCCGGTGCTCACCATCGAATTGGGTGCGGGCAAGCACAGCTTCACGCGCAAGCAGTTGCTCGAGAGCCCGTTCGTCACGCAGATCGATGTCACGCGTGATGCAACTTATAAACGCCCGATGCACTACCACGCGATCGCCATGGACCGCCTTCTCGCCGGCATGGACTTGCCGAAAGACGAGGTTCTCGAAGCGGTCGCAGCCGATGGTTTCATCGGCATGCTCCCGGCGGAGCTGATTTTGCATCCTGGCGCAGGGGCGGCACGAGCTTACCTCGCCATCGAGCTCACCGATACGCCTTGGCCGCCTTTGGCGGGGAAGACCGTGAGTGCTGGGCCGTTCTACGTCGTCTGGACGACGCCGGAGGCGTCCGGAATCCGCACCGAACAATGGCCATATCAAGTGGCGGCGATCCGCGGCGCGGAATCTCCGGCAAGGCGCTGGCCGGCGTTGGGCGTCGACCCTTCGCTGCCGGCAGGCGACCCCATTCGCGCCGGGCAAACCCTTTTCGTGACCCAGTGTCTCGTTTGTCATCAGCTCAACGGCGCCGGCAGCGCCAACATCGGGCCGGATCTCAACAGGCCGGAGAGTCCGACTGAATATTTCGATATCGGGGCACTCAAACGCTACATCCGCAGTCCAGCCGCCCTCAGGCATTGGCCGACGATGCAGATGCAAGGATTCGACAAGGAGGCGCTGAGCGACCCCGAGATCGAGGAGATCATCGCCTATCTGCGGCATATGGCTGGCCGCAAGGCACAATAGGTTCATCCGTGCGGAAAGAGATGCTCGGCCAACCGGCTCAAGGCCAGATCCATTTCGTAAAGAAGAATTGTCGGCGCGATCGCGATCGTGAATTTCGATCACAACGCGATGACCACCCCCTCATTCGCTGCGAGCTCGATATCCTGATGAACCGTTTGGTGCGCGCTCCTCTCGTGGGTCGAGAATAAAACCCGGCCCGAGGGAATATCGGCGATATGCAAGCGCTTGAACCTGTCCTCGAGATTGAGCAGCACGGCAAAGCGCGTATCGCCAAGCTGACGAAAATAGGCGAGAACTTCATTCTCTGCAGACAAGGCCGACCAGCGGCCTCGCGAAAGGGCAGGCTCTCGCCGCCGCAGATCGAGGAGCTCCCGCGTCATCGAGAGCATCGAGGACGCATCCTTGCGCTGCCCTTCGACCGAGGAGCCAGGCCCATTGCTGCCGATCGGTAGCCAGGGATCGCCGGTGGTGAAACCGGCCTTCTCGGTCTCGTCCCAGGGCATCGGGCACCGCTCAGAGTCCCGTCCCTGGCCCGCCCCGGGCATGTTCTGCCCGAAAGGGTCGCGGAGCTTGCCGGGCGCAATCGCGATGTCCTGAAGGCCGAGCTCATCGCCGTAATAGAGGATGGGCGTGCCGCGCAACGTCAGCAGCAAAACCATCGCGATGCGGGCCTGCGCTCGACCGAGCCGGCTCGCGATGCGCGACTGGTCGTGGTTTCCCATCACCCAATCAGGCCAGGCGCCCGCCGGCAAGGCCGCTTCATAGGCCGCGATCACCTCCAGGATCGGGCCCGCCTTCCACGGTGTCCACAAGAGATTGAAATTTGTCGGAAGCTGCAGGCCGGCGAGCTCGGCGCCGTAATAGGGGGCGATCTCGCCTGTCTTGAGGTAAACCTCTCCGATCAAGACAGGTTCGCGAGGATACCCGTCAACGACCCTGCGCATGCCGCCCACGAAATCCATGATGTCTGGGCCATTGGCGCTGTTGACCATGAGATTGCGTGCGAAAGGCGGATCACCCGGGTGAAAGTCCGGGTTGGGCGGGTCGTCGCGCAATGCGGGGTCCTTCGCGAGGCACCCCACCGCATCAACCCTGAAATCCATCGACGCCGCGATCGAGCCAGAAGCGAAGCACGTCATGCATGGCGTGCCGAACCGCGGCGTTGCGCCAATTCAAATCGCATTGCTGCTTGAGGAAGGTGTGACAGTAATATTGCCGCGTGTGCGCATCGAATTCCCAGGAGTTTCCTCCCGCAAGACTTTGCCAGTTGTTCGGCGGCCCTCCGTTCGTGGCGGGATCGCGCCAGAAGTACCAATCTCGCTTGGGGTTGTCGCGGCTTTTGCGAGATTCCATGAACCAGGGATGCTGGTCCGAAGTGTGATTGGGCACGTAGTCGAGGATGACCCGGATGTTTCGCGCGTGCAGGGCGCCGACCAGGCGGTCGAAGTCGGCAAGCGTTCCGAAGCTCGGATCGATGTCGAGATAGTTCGAGATGTCGTAGCCGAAATCCGCCATGGGCGAGGTGAAGAAGGGAGAAAACCAGACCGCCTCGACGCCGAGCCAAGCGAAGTAATCCGCTCTTTCGATGATGCCCTTAAGGTCGCCGACGCCGTCGCCATTGCTGTCCTGGAACGAGCGGGGATAAACCTGGTAGATGACGGCGTCCTGCCACCAGGGGCGGGCGCTGCTCTTCGAACCCACACCCATGTCGCTCACGCCTACATCACAGGTTCATCGTGACGTGAGATGAGGGCTTTTAAAGCCGAGACGCCGGAGGCCTTCGCGAATTTCGCCGCAGCTCATGAAGAGCCTCCACAAAAGCCCCGTCCTGTAGTTCTCGATCATGACGATGATCGGGCCTTGATCGATCGCAAGATGAGTTGCCGCATACCAATCTCGCGCCTCGCAAAAGGCGTCGACGAAGCCGTATTCGCGCCAGAGGCGCTTGCCGAGCCTTGCGTAAAAATGCCTCAGCGCCGCGAGCGAATGTGCGGGCGTGTAAGGCATGGACGAGAGCGCGGCCGTCGGCGCGATCACGCCGGCATCCTTGTCGGGCGCGAAGGCGTTGTAGCCGTCCGGCCCGTCGCTTGCGGTCAGGCCCCAGGAATTTTGCCCATAGCCTGCGAACCCGTGCGGGTTTCGAACGCAATGGGCGTAGTTGATGCGAATGTGATTGAGGTTCTGCTGCCAGTAATCCGCGTAGCGGTCCTTCAATCCGCGTGGATCGAGCCCGAGAAAGGAATAGTGCGTGAAGAAGAGCGGGCCGCCGTACTCGGGACCCAAGGGCAGCTCGATGCCGTAGAAATCGCGCCCGTTTTTGAAGTTCGCCCCCTCGACCCAACCCTTGTGATAGACGCCGGGTTCGATGGCATAGCGCGGGGAAGAAGCCGCGAGCACATAGGTAATCAGGCACTCGTTCCAGCCCCGGATCTCGTAATTCATGCTCCACCCGTTGTTCGGGCTCCAGTGCCAATACAGGACGTTCATGCCGTCGCGCGTATGCCAGTTCCATTCGGTCTCTTCCCAGAGCTGATTGATGCGCCAGCGCAAGCCGCGCTCTGACGCCTCGTCACGATCGAAATATTGCCTCGCGCACAAAAGTCCGACGAGAAGATAAGCGGTCTCCACAAGGTCGCCGCCGTCGTCCTTGCGCGTGAAATGGAAGGGCCTGCCGGTCGCCCCGTTCAGCATGTGGGGCAGCACCCCGTGAAAGCTTGCGGCGGAGAGCAAGAAACTTGTCATCTTCAGGAGGCGCTCGACAGCTTCTTGCCGCGTGATCCATTTACGCGCGGCGGCGACGATGATCGCCATCGCGCCGAATCCGGATCCGCCCGTCACGACCGTGTCGAGCCCCTCGATGCTTTTGGGGTCGCTTCGGTCGCGTGCAAGGCCGCTCTGAGGGTGAGCGAAATCCCAGAAATATCGGAAGGTCTGCCGCTGCACGAGCTCGAGGAGCTCATCGTCGGATCGGCTGGACCCCGAAAGCCTGGCCGGCTTGGACCGACGGGACGGTGCTTTTCTCTTCGTGCCTTGCAAGGTTTGCTCCTCCATCCCCGCGCGGTGCCGCGGCCGCACATTGGGTTTTGCGGTCGGTCCTCAGGCGATGACCTCGATCTGTGTGCTCAGAAATCCGTTTCGGTCGGCGCTGCGCCCGACATTAACATCGAAGGCGCCAGCTTCGAGCCGCGGCGCGAGGTCATGATCGAGAAAAGTGAGGTCTTCGGCGGCGAGGGTGAAGCGGATCGTGCCGCTTTCGCCCGCGGCCAGCGAAATCTTTTCGAAACCCTTGAGCTCGAGCAAGGGGCGGGTCATGCTCGAGACCTGATCGCGAATGAAGAGGAGCACTGTCTCTTCTCCGGCGAGCGGGCCTTGGTTGACGACGTCCACCGAGACCTCGATTGTTTCGCCGGCGCGCAGCTTGGCTCGGTCCACGCGAAGTCCACCGAGGTCGAAACGGCTGTAGGACAAGCCATGCCCGAAGGGGAAGCGGGGCTCGTTCGGCATGTCGAGATATTTGCTGGTGTAATGATCAGTCGCGGCGGCAGGGCGTCCGGTCGGACGGGCGCCGAAGAAAATGGGAATTTGCCCGACATCGACAGGCCAGGACATCGAAAGCCGGCCCACCGGATTGAAGCGTCCGGTCAAGACGTCCGCGATCGCGTGTCCCGCTTCGCTGCCTGGGAACCATGTGGCCACGAGCGCGTGCGCCTTCTCGACCAGCCAATCTGGCAACACGAGCGGGCGCCCGGAAAACAATAGGATCACCACGGGCTTTCCTTGGGCGAGGACGGTGCGCGCCAACTCGCATTGCGAGGCGGGCAGGCCCGGATGCCCGCGGCTTCCAGCCTCCCCGCTCATCGCCAGCGTTTCTCCAAGACAAAGGATGGTGACATCGCTTTGCCGCGTGAGCTCGCGCGCCTTTGCTTTTCCCGCCGCGCTGATCCGCTCGATGCCGCAACCGGGCGTGAAAGCGACCCGGGCCTTTGCGAGTGCACCGCGCAGCCCTTCGAGAACCGCGATTGGCTTGTCGCTCGTCTCGGTCGCTGCCACGGGTTGCCGGTCCTCCCCCTTGGCGTCGGCAAGCGGGCCGATGACGGCGATTACGCCGGCGTCATCGCGAAGCGGCAATGCCTGACCTTTGTTCGTCAAGAGCACCAAGGAGCGGCAGGCGGCTTCACGAGCGAGATCCTTGCGCTCGCGCTGAGCGGCTTTGGCGGCGATCGCTCTTGGCGTGCCGCAACGACGATACGGATCCTCGAAGAGGCCGAGCTTCGCCTTCAGTTGAAGCACACGCCTCACCGCCGCGTCGATTGCGTCGAGCTTCACAAGACCTTTTTCCAAGGCGCGCGGCAAGCCCTCGAAATAGGTGTCGTGACCCATCATGTCGATGTCGACGCCGGCGTTTAGCGCGCGCGCGGCGGCTTCCGCCTTGTCGCGTGCGATTCCGTGCGCCACGAGTTCGGCGATGGCGCTGTAATCGCTGATCAGCACCCCCGAGAATCCCCATTGCCGGCGCACGATATCGCGCAGCACCGCCGCATTTGCTGTCATCGGCGTGCCATTGAAGTCGGTGAAGGCCGGCATGATCGCCGCGACGCCGGCCTGAACGGCGGCTTTGAAGGGCGGCAGATAAACCTCGTGGAATTGCCGTTCGGACATGTCGACCGGCGCATATTCGCGCCCGGCCTGGACCGCGCCATAAGCGGCGAGGTGCTTGGCGGTCGCCGCAACGGTGCCTTCGGCGGAGAGGTCCGAAGCCTGGAAGCCACGCACCTTGGCCTTGGCGAAACGCGCCGCGAAAAACTCATCCTCGCCTGGACCTTCGACCGTTCGGCCCCAGCGTGGATCGCGCGCCACGTCGATCATGGGCGAAAAATTCAAATCGATGCCTTCGACCGCGCATTCCTGCGCGGCGACCCGGGCCGTGCGCTCCCATAAACCGGGATCGAACGCGCAAGATTCACCGAACGGGATCGGAAAAAATGTGCGCAGCCCGTAGAGCACATCGAGGCAAAAAAAGAGGGGGATCTTGAGGCGCGAGCCTTCCACGGCATGGCGCTGAACCTCGCGCACCTTCTCGGAGCCCCACAGATTGAGGAGGCTGCCGACCCGGCCTTCCCGGATCGCTTCGGAAGTCACGGGCGCGGAGGCGGGTCCCGTTTGCACCAGCTCGCCGCTCAGCATGGTGAGCTGGCCCACCTTCTCCGCGAGCGTCATCTCAGCGATGAGACCCTCGATACGGGCCTTCTCGTCGGATCGCGCCATTGATGGCCCCTCTCATTCAGGCGATCATGTCTCGCCGGATGCCTATCTTATGTTTATGCGACTATTGCAGATGGCGCCATGGAGTCATGCGCCGTGCGAGCGAGGGGTGAGATGAGCGAGATCGCCGATAAACCACAATCCGTCACAGAGCGGCTCCTCGACATTTCGACCGCCGGCGTTTGGCCCCAGTTCGCGTCGCTCTTGCGCGGGATCAAGAGAGCACCCGAGAAATGGGTGCTTCTTTCATTTCCGGTGTTGGCAACGCTTGTCATCGGAGCCATCGCGGCCGGACAGGTGAGGCTGAACGCCTGGCAAGGCGCCCTCTACGATGCCTTGCAGCGCTACGATCTCGGCGACTTCCTGCATCAGATCGTCGTGTTCTTGATGATCGTCTCCGGACTGCTGTGCCTTGTCGTTGCTCAGACCTGGCTCACGGAGGTCTCGAAGGTCAAGCTCAGAGCCTGGCTGACGCGCGATCTGCTCGACGAATGGTTGCGACCGAAGCACGCCTATCTGCTTGCTTTCGCGGGCGACGACGGCGTCAATCCGGACCAGCGCATCCAGGAAGACGCCCGCCATTTGTCGGAGCTCTCCGCCGATCTCGGCGGCGGTCTCGCCCAAGCGACGCTCCTCCTTCTCGGCTTCATCGGCGTGTTGTGGGTGCTCTCGGCGCAAGTGGTCTTCAATCTCGAGGGCAGGGAGTTTACGATCCCAGGTTACATGGTCTGGTGCGCCTTGGCCTATGCCTCTGCCGGCTCGTGGCTTACTTGGCGCGTTGGACGCCCTCTCATCGACCTCAATGCGCGCCATTACGCCCGCGAAGCTGAATTTCGGGTCGCGCTGGTGCGTGTCGTCGAGCACGCCGAGTTGATCTCGCTCTATCGCGGCGAGGCGGACGAACGGGCCTCGCTCGACACCGTCCTTGCGTCGGTCCTCACGGTCACGCGAAATCTGGCCGGAGGGGTGGCGCGCCTCACTTGGATAACGTCGGGCCATGGTTGGCTCGCCATCATCTTCCCCTTCCTCATGGCCGCGCCGGGATATTTCGGCGGAAAGCTGACGTTGGGCTCGCTCGTTATCGTGGTCGGCGCCTTCAACCAGGTGCAGAACTCGCTGCGGTGGTTCGTCGACAACTTCTCCCGGATCGCCGATTGGCGCGCCACGCTCTTTCGCGTGGTGGCCATCCGCGAGACCTTGCGCTCTTTGGACAGCCTCCACGCGGCCCACGGGCGGATTGAATTTTCCGATAACCGTGAAGGCAAGCTCACTCTCGAGGAGGTCGAGACCTTTCTACCTGAGTCGATGGCCGACTGCGCCTTTCTGGAGGAGACGAAGGTCGAGCTCGCACCCGGCGATCATGTTCTGGTGACCGGTGAAACGGCCGCCGGCAAGACGACCTTCTTCCTCGCCATGGCCGGGTTGTGGTCCTGGGGACGCGGCAAGATCAGCTTGCCTCCTCGCAACGACATGATGTTTCTGCCGCAGCAGCCCTATTTGCCGCCGGGCTTGCTGTGTGATGCGATCGCCTATCCGGCCCCCTCCAGGAACTTCAGCGAGGAGGCGTTGCGCGCTGCTCTGAAACGGATCGGGCTCGAGCACCTTACCGACGAGCTCACCCGACATGCATCCTGGGATCGATATCTCTCGCTCGACGAGCAGCAAGCGCTGAGCTTCGCCCGCGTCCTGCTGCACGCGCCGCGATGGGTGCTCCTCGATGATGCGCTGGGAGCGGTCGAACCGGCAAAGCGCGACAAGCTGATGGAGATATTCAGCAAGGAACTCGCGGGCTCGGCCGTCATCAGCACCGGCCGAGGCAATGCGAAGGACGAGTTCTACAGCAAGGTCCTTCATCTTCGACGATGCCCGCGAGAGGAAAGAGCGTCCGGGCAAGTTTCCACCGCAGCCTCACTGACCGCGTAGAAGAAGATCGCGTCATTGCGCTTCGCCAGTTCGTGAGGCGCCGCATGCATAAGCCGCTCGACTTCTCGATGCTGGCTTCAAAGGCGAGGGGAACTCTGCGAAGGTAGAACCAACTTCAAACGCCTCCTTCGAGACGAGAAGAAGACAATGACCTCGACGCCAGTTTTTCAACCCACCGACTCCTCAGTCGTCCCGCGGTATTCTGAAATCGCAAGCTTCATGCGCGCCGCCCGGGTTCAGATTGCCGCTCCGTTGGATATCGCATTGGTCGGAGTGCCCTTGGATCTAGGCGCGACCTATCGGTCGGGATCGCGACACGGTCCCGCCGGCGTGAGAGAGGCATCGCGCCTGATCCGACAAGTGAACCCCACGACCAAGGTCAATCCCTACCGCCTCTGCAATGTCGGGGATGTGGGAGATGCGCCCACTCATCCGCTGAGCGTCGAGCGTAGCGTGGAGCTGATCCAGGCCTTTTACGAGCGGATCGACGCCATAGGCGCAACTCCGATTTCCGTCGGCGGGGACCATACGGTGCCGCTTCCGATTCTGCGAGCCATCGCGGCGAAGCGGCCCGTTGGGCTCGTTCAGATCGATTCCCACGGCGACACTTTCGACGAATTCATGGGGACGAAATGCAACCACGCGACCTTCGTCAGAAGGTCGATCGAGGAGGAGCTGGTCGATCCCCGGCGGACCATTCAGATCGGATTGCGCGGGACAAGGTATGGCGATGATGACATCGACTATGGAGCGCGCGCCGGCATCCGCATGATCACCATGGACGAGTACGAGGGGCTGGGTCGCGGCGCGATTTGCGACGAGATTTTGCGCGTCATGGGCGACGGCGCGGCTTACGTCACGATCGATATCGACGGGCTCGATCCGAAAGAGGCTCCCGGCACGGGCGTTCCCGAGCCAGGCGGAATATCGATGCGGGATTTGCAAATGATCTTGCGGACCCTCTCAGGGTTGAACGTCGTCGGCGGAGACATTTGCGAGGTCGTTCCGTCGCTGGACCCAACCGGAATAACCTGCATCAACGCCGCGAATTTGATGTTCGAGCTGACGTGTCTGGCGGCTGTTGCCCGGACGCAGAGCGGCCGCGCGGTGCGGTAAAGTTGACGTCGCTCGAGGCTTTGCAGCGAGCCTCATACCGGGGGTCGTCGGAGTCCCGCGGCGTCGCGGGAGCCAACACGCGAAAAGTTGGTCTTCATGTTGGGAAGAAGCCATTGCCATTCTTGTAAGTCGTCGCTGGCCCTGGCGCATCGGGCGTCCTCGGATTACCGCTGGCAGTGAGCGGCAGCGGGTCGCGATGGCGCGGGTAGCTGTTCGGGACCCTCCTGCGTCGCGGCTTCTCAGGTGTTCATAAGCCACGCGTTCCCCTTGAAGAGTTCTCCTTGTCCGTCATTGTTGCGGGCCAGGCAGAGGACGCATCGATGTGGTTGTTGAACGGCACCATCAGCAGCTTCCTGGTCGCGCTTCCGGCGCTGTTCTCGATCGTCAATCCGTTGGGGGGTGCGTTCATCTATAGTCAGGTTACGGCCAGCCGCGCGCATGCGGAGCGCGTTGCCTTGGCTTGGCGTGTCGCCTCCTATTCGGCAGGCGTCATGCTCGTGGCGCTCTGGGCGGGCGCCACGATCATGAGCTTTTTTGGCGTGTCGCTCAGTGCGCTCCGGATCGCGGGCGGGCTCGTGGTCGCCGTGCGGGCTTGGGAGATGCTGTCCGCGCCCGAGGAGAACGAGGACCGCAAGCAGGAGCAGGCGGCGCCCGCCAGCGGCGCGGGCGATGTCGCCTTCTTCCCGCTGACCATGCCGTTCACCACGGGGCCCGGTACCATCTCGGTCGCGATCGCACTCAGCGCCAACCGGCCCTCGGACACGCTCGACCTCATTCCGCATTTCGCCGGAGCTTCGGCCGCGGCGGTGACGGTCGCCGCCATGGTCGGCCTCTGTTATGCCTATGCGGACCGCGTCGTCGCGCTTCTCGGCCAGGCTCGGTCGCGCATCGTGACGCGCCTTTCGGCTTTCCTTCTCCTTTGCATCGGCGTGCAAATATCGCTCACCGGCGTCCAGAACGCGCTGTCCCCACTGCTCAACCCGCAGGCGCCGGCCTGATGGCTGGGAGCCGCAACTGCCGTTTGAAGCGGTTCTTGGCATCCCATTAGGTTGCGTTTGGCAACCGTGATAGCTCAAATCAGACGGGCCGGGGACACTGTTTCCACCATTGCCACTTCCGATCTCCCTTCTCAGGCGCTGAGTGAAATTGGGTTCGTTCTGCCAAAATTACATCGCGGCCCCCTGCTGTAGGCACTTCGACGCGTTAATCGCCCGCCTGGTCAAAATCCCGGATCGCGAATTTACGCCTTGAGAGGGCGCGCTGCTCGTATCGGTCAAGCGCGCTTAGATCCCGGCCTGGCACGCTGGAGGAGTTTGGCTCCCCGACTCTCGGAATCTTGGCGACCAGCATGCGGGCGTGCCGGACGCGCCTCAATTCGAGTTCTGCTTCCGCAACCACGCGAGCGAGATCCATGAGGTCAGATCTTGCGCCTGCAATTGCTATTGCAAGGCGCTCGATCTCTTCATCAATTCCCGGCTCGCACCTAAGTGGTCTGGCAAGGCCGTGCCAGCGCGCATTTACGCGAGATGCGGCCTTTCCAGCAGCCGTTCGGGGTCCGGTGCTGCGCCCCGCATTGAGGCGGTTGGCCTCACGTTGCCGTGAGCTCGTCATTGCCGATCAGGGATCTCGTCCATTCTCCGAGCAGCCAAAGCATGCGGGGATGGTTCGTCGAGATTCACATCGATGAGTTCTCTGGTCGCGCGCCTCAAATTTCTGCCCCAACCGGCGCGTCGACGTTCGATTTGCTTCAGAAGTGCACTCCGTTGACGTTGGAAATCCTCCTCCTGATCGTCCAGCCGCTCGAATTCGGCAGCATAAAACAATAGACATCGCGCGGTAACATCGCTGTGGGAGAGGCCTATGAAGTCGAGTAAGGCGTTAACTTCTTTTACAGCTTGTTTTTCTCCTTTGGACCAATTGGAGACAAGTAGATTGTCTGAATGAGAGTCAGCACCTTTTTCCCGGAGCGTCTCGAGGATGCGTTGCATCACCTGTTCACGAGCTCTTCGCATCTGACTTTCTCGAAGGCGTCGGGCACGTTGAATTTTCCAAACCAGCTCTGTGACGTCCTTCACCAACAACCAATCGATCAGGTCAATGGCCCCTACGGCGAAGCCGAGTTCTGCAAGTATACGGTCATAGAGTTGCGGATCCTCATCCTCAGTAATGCAGCTCGGCCCCAACAAGGGCCGCAGGTGCTCCGGGACGCCGAGCTTTGGAGCACCCGAGAGCCCGGGATGGGCGCTCCTTGCGGTTGGCGAAGACCTATTTTGTGACATCATGAGACTTTCCAAGTTGTTGGACGATGCAGCCACGATTAAGAAGCCGCATCTCTCAACTATGCGTCAGCAATGTGTCGTCTTTCGCCTTTGATTATAATTTGGGAGGTTGCCGGCCTGCCGGTCTTGTAGCGCTTCGAGCCTTGCCGGATCTCGCTGCGGTTGACCGGCGAGACGGACCCCTGGCCGTTCACCGTTGGTGAACCCGATGCCCCTTGCTTCGAGAGCGCGCGGGATGCGTTCATCGTCGATTGCTTTGCATCGCTCCGTTTTCAACCCGCGATATCGTGTTGGCTGTGACCGCGTCTTTTTGAGCGGGTTCTCGCACGCCGGGCCCTCGCAATTTGCATAGCACATCTTCCAAAATAATCATGATCTCTTCGAGCTAATGCGCTTCTTCAGGCGAACTCCAGGCCCCTCGCCGTTTTCGCTCACAAAGATCACGCCTGCTGAATGTAAAGCCACGCGCATAGCATCGAGCGCAGCATCGGAAACCCTCCTGCGCGATTTCTCAAAATCGACCACGGTCGAAAGTCCAAGACGCGCAAGCTTGGCCAGCATGGTTTGGGACATATTCAAAAGGGCACGACCGGCTCTCACCTGTTCGGGCGTAACAGAAATCAATAATTTTTGTTGACTTTTGCTTCCAGATTTCATATCAACAATTCTTGTTGATCTGGGCAGCGCCGGACGTGCCATTGCGATCCCCATCGATCGCGATCAGTGACTTCGTTCCGCAGAGCCGAATCAAAATAGCCATCCAGAGAGGCTGGAAGCATGATTGAAATTGGTGATCAGAACAACTCTGTTAGGTCATCTTATATTGGCGGCTCTGATGCCAGAGCCATCATGGGCGATGACGAGGCTGCCCTAATCCGGCTCTGGCGCGAGAAGCGTGGTGAAATCGAACCCGAGGACCTCTCTTCGAACCTCCTGGTTCAGCTTGGCCTCACCACCGAAGAACTTAACCAGCGCTGGTTCGAGCGCGAGACGGGGCTTGCGCTCGAACACATTCAAAAATTTATACGGCACCCAAAGCTCGACTGGATGGGTGCGACCCTCGACGGCATCGTCAAGCAAGAGATGGCCGTCTTCGAAGCCAAATTCATGCTTCCGTGGTCGTTCTCGGAGGAAAGCGCGGCCGAAAAACACATGCCGCAGCTTCAGCACAACATGCTCGTGACGGGGACGCGCAGGGCCTATCTCTCGATCATAACGGGCGGCGCCAAATGGGTGTCGATCGAGGTTGATGCCGATCCGGTATACCAGACGGTCTTGCTTCAGGTCGAGCGCATCTTCTGGCGATGTGTGCGCAGAGGGGAGGTCCCGCATGTCTACGGGGCTGAGCCCCCGAAAGCGAAGCTCCCGATCGTCCGTGTCATCGATATGAGCGCCTCAAATGCGTGGGGAGAGCATGCGGGGAGCTTCGCGCGAACGCGCGCCGCCTACGCTGAGCACGAGAGAGCGAAGGCGGAACTGAAGCTGCTCATGCCGGAGGACGCGCGCGAGGCTTTCGGTCACGGCGTTCGAGCCAAGCGCTCGAAGTCAGGCGCCGTCACCTTCGATATTGTCGCCAACGGAGGTGATCATGCGAGCCTCCAGTGACTCGATCTCCGAGCTCGCCGCGGCAATGGCGAAAGCGCAAGCAGAGCTTGTAATCCAATCAAAAGCCTGACCGCCGTGCTCGAGCGGGGGCGAAACGGAATGGGCCCGATCAGCTACCGTTACGCACCCTTATCGGCCGGGCTCGATATCGTGCGCAAGACGCTCGGCAAATACGAGCTTGCGGCCATCCAAACGACATGCATCGATCCTGATCGTGGTCTCGTGCTCTTGACCACGACGATCGCGCATTCCTCGGGTGAATGGATGAGTGGGATTTGGCCCGTCTGCCACATCACCGACATAGGTCACCCAAAGCTGATGGGCGCGGCGCTCACTTATGCGCGCCGCTATTCCCTCTTCACCTTGGTCGGTTTGGCGGGTGAAGATGATCTCGACGCGCCGGTCGAAGCGAACGACAACATTCCAAATAGACGGGGGCGGAAAGGTCGCGAAGATCTCTGCAGCAGGTTCGAATCTTCCACCCAACGACGTCAGCTACATGAAGAGAATACCGTGCGAGCCCACAAAGAACACGCCTTCCCACTCAATGCTTAAAACGCCCTCCGCCGCGCCGATCAGAAAACGAGAGCCAGCGGCGGCCAAACGGCGATCTCCCCGCCGCCCGTTGGCGCACACTCATATCAAGTCGATCAGCTGATCCCTGTGCCGACCTGGCTGAGATCCATGACGCCGACGCTCTGTTGCGTTGGGCCGCTGTGAAGATGCCCGAGCGCAACAAGCTTGATGCGGCAGGGCGTGTGATGTTCGATGCCGCTTTCTTGGCAAAGGCCGACGCGGTCGGGGTGGAACCGGAGCTGCTGATCCCATTCGAACACCAGCGCGAAGCGACCAAAATCCCAAACGGTCAAGCATCCTCGGATTAGGTGCTCGGCCATGCAGCGCAAATCCGCCTTTCAACCTTGTGCCCGACTTCGCTTGCCCGCTCTGCTGCGCGCCAAAATCATGCTCAGGCAAAACGGTCGCTGTTTTGACTGCGGCACGCGCTTGATGCTCGGAAGCATTGTCCTCGACCATCGGCCGCCCTTGGCGCTGCGCGAACATGGCGACAATGCCAATGACCCCGATCGCTTGGCCGCGATTTGCAAGCTCTGCGACCAGCAGAAAACTCCACGGGACCTCAAGCAAATCGCAAAAGCCAAACGGTTGGCGTTAGACCATCAGGAATTCGTTGCGCGCATGCGCGACAAAATTCCAGGCCGCCCAGTTCCTTCAAAGCGCCAATGGCAAAAAATGGAAGAGGCAATAAAAAAAGGGGGCGAATCAAACCGTCAGGTCCTGTCGCGCCTTGCGCAACCGTCAGTCAACCGCGTGAGCGAAGGCGAAGCGCTAGCAAGGGCCCGTGATTAGGCATTCGGCTAGCTCCCAGCGACGGTCGCGCTATCGCCTGACAATCTCGCCGTAGAAACCGCGCGGTCCTCGCCGCGACTACGAACGAGCCGAGGCCGGGGCGGTAGCCATCCTGGCCAAGCTCGAAGGGGAATTTTTTAAGAAAACCCAACAGGAGCATGAATGATGAACACGAAAATTTGGAATGGTAACACCGGAGCCGATTGCATTGATCATTTCGAGGCTCGACATCAGCTGGCAGTGGCGGGCAAGAATTATGATTGGGCCCATGTTCTTGCACTTCTCGAGGAGTCACCTCAGCTTATTAATGCATCGCGGCCGGGAGGGGCTTCGCTCTATGCCCCTCTCCACCAGGCGGCGCATGGCGGCGCTCCACCAGAGGTGGCACGCAAGTTAATCGATCTCGGCGCTTGGCGGAGTCTGCAAAATGCTAGGGGCGAGCGCCCCGTGGATATCGCCGAGAAGCGAGGCCATCGCGCTCTCGTCGACATCCTTGCGCCTGACTTTCGGCGGCGTGTGCCTCTCGGCATTCTTCTCAAAATCCAATCGCATTTCCACACCGTGATTCGAGGCCGAGCAGCGCGAGAAGTCGAGCATTTCGGGCTTCGACTGCCCGAGCTCGAGCCGCTGCTCGAGCTCGACCGGGGTCCCATCTGGTTCCCGGTGCCTGGGATGGCGGGAGGCTTCGCCTATGACCTTGTGGCCGAAGGCGTGGACGCAAAATTGGATACGGAGAGTTGGTGCCGCATAGTCGGTGGCTCCGGGGAGCGCCACGAGATCACGTCCCGCGGCAGCAGGCTTGTTGAGAAAGGGTTTGTGTAATGGAGAGCATCATTCGTCCGCCGCCTCCAGCGTTCATGCGAGCGCACCGCGTTATGCATTGTAACGAGCGAGTGTTCAGACAACTCTGCTATCATCGTTATGAGTCCGCTCTGCTGCGCCTGGATTATGCTGTGGGAAGAACGGTCGCCAAGACCGCGCGATGAGACTAGGTTCCCAGACGCGCGAGGCAAAGTAGTGGCGCCGATCCTTACCGCGATCGAACCATCCGCGAGGTCCGTAACGCCCGCGCCTTGCTCTTTGCGGGCAACCTCACATTCCCGGTTGGCAAGCTCGCGCCATTGGGCCGCTATTGAAACCAATTGCGCCCGCCACGCCGGATCAGTAATCGATGTGGAAAATCCCAAGCATTCTTTGGCGTGTTCGCGATACTGTTCTGCTCGGTTCATGCCACTGCTCAAATGGACCTGGGCGCGCACCCAATCTTAGGAATGGCTGACACCCATGAATTGGCTTGTTGCTCGTCCGAACCGGTTCAGGAGGGACGATCGTCAGCATCCTCGCGCTCTGTGACGAACTTGTGATGGTGTCGTGCGGCGCGGTGGCGCAGTTTGCTATGGGGCAGCGAGCCCAACCGCCGCGAAGTTTGGACGTCAATGCAGCTGCGGCGGTCTGGAGTTCGACCAAACCACCTGCCGCCGCGACCCGCTGGCGCCATTTATGTTTGCGCCTAACGCCACGGATCGCCTATAGAACCAACCATCATGCGCAAGCCCCAGCCTTTTCCCCGCAACTGGCCCTCGCCCGACGAACTCGCCGCGGTGGAACACGGCATCCGTCAGCTCGTCGTCACGCTCGAGCCCATGCAAGCCGAACCCAATCGGCCGCACAGGGAGCAACTACGCCCGCGAGTTCAGCGCATCATGACCGCCATCTTTCGAGCGCGTTTTGTCGCCGGAGATTCGTCGGCACCGGGCCGACCTACGAGCGACGCAGGGACGCGCCGGATCTCGTCAGCACGCGCGGCCTCGTGACGCCGACCGATCCTGACCGGAACCGAACTTCACTTTATAAGAGTGGATCCGTCGCCGGCACATATTTTGTAGAGCCGCTCGTTCCAAATCGTTTCAACGGCCGAGCTGATCTTCCGCTCCGAAATGTTGGCCTACAAGGAGAGGATGGCTGCCAGAGCGCTTTCGTGACTGTGCTCAGCCACCGACCGCGTCGCCGACGCACTTCTTGGTGAAGCTCGTCTTGGCCGCTCCCGCGAGCTTCTTCTCGGTCGCCGAGGTCTCGCAAGTTTTTGTGGCGTCGGTCTGGCATTTCTTCATGAAGCTGGTCAGTGCTGCCCCGGCAAGTTTCTTGTCATCCGCCTGGCTTTTGCAGGTGGTCTCAGCAGCGAATGCGCTCGTTGCACAAACCAAACTGGCGAAGGCAATCAGAATGGTCCCCTTCATAGTTATCTCCCTTCTTTAGCAGGCTGGCCGTCAGCACATCGAAGCGCATAGCAGGTGAGGCGGTCAACCCTCCCAAGAGTTGCGCAAACAAAAATGCAGAAAAGCGGAGGAATTCCATGAATTTCCGTCCATTGCACGATCGTGTCGTTGTCCGCCGCATCGAAGGCGAAGAGAAGACCAAAGGCGGGATCATCATTCCCGACACCGCGAAAGAGAAGCCGCAAGAGGGCGAAATCATCGCGGTCGGCCCTGGCGCTCGTGACGAGAGCGGCAAGCTGGTTCCGCTCGATGTGAAGGCCGGCGACCGCATCCTTTTCGGCAAGTGGTCCGGCACCGAAGTGAAGATCGATGGCGAGGATCTCCTGATCATGAAGGAGAGCGACATCATGGGCGTGCTCGAAAGCACTGCCAGCCGCAGGAAGGCCGCCTGAGGCCTTTCGCCGACACCAACGATCAACACTTTTTAGGAGTGAAGCAACATGGCTGCCAAGGAAGTCCGTTTTTCCGTCGATGCCCGCGATAAATTGCTGCGCGGCGTCGACATTCTGGCGAACGCGGTGCGCGTGACCCTTGGCCCCAAGGGCCGCAATGTCGTGCTCGACAAGAGCTTCGGCGCGCCGCGGATCACCAAGGACGGCGTGACCGTCGCCAAGGAGATCGAGCTCGAGGACAAGTTCGAGAACATGGGCGCCCAGATGGTGCGCGAAGTGGCTTCGAAGACCAATGACAATGCGGGTGACGGCACCACGACCGCCACGGTTCTGGCCCATGCGATCGTGCGCGAAGGCGCCAAATATGTCGCGGCCGGCATGAACCCGATGGACCTCAAGCGCGGCGTCGATATGGCCGTCACCGAGGCCGTGAAGGCGATCGAGAAGTCCGCGAAGAAGGTGAAGGATTCGGCCGAGGTCGCCCAGGTGGGCACGATCTCATCGAATGGCGACACCTCGATCGGCAAGATGATCGCGGAAGCGATGCAGAAGGTCGGCAACGAGGGCGTGATCACGGTCGAGGAGGCGAAGAGCCTCGAGACCGAGCTCGACGTCGTCGAAGGCATGCAGTTCGACCGCGGCTATCTCTCCCCCTACTTCATCACCAATGCCGAGAAGATGGTGGCCGAGCTCGAGGACCCCTACATCCTGATCCACGAGAAGAAGCTCTCCTCGCTGCAGGCGATGCTCCCCGTCCTCGAGGCGGTGGTGCAGACCGGCAAGCCGCTCCTGATCGTGGCCGAGGACGTCGAGGGCGAGGCGCTCGCCACGCTCGTCGTCAACAAGCTGCGCGGCGGCCTCAAGGTCGCGGCCGTGAAGGCGCCGGGCTTCGGCGACCGCCGCAAGGCGATGCTCGAGGACATCGCGGTGCTTACCGCCGGCGAGATGATCGCCGAGGACCTCGGCATCAAGCTCGAGAACGTGACGCTCCAGATGCTCGGCCGCGCCAAGAAGGTGCGCATCGAGAAGGAGAACACCACGATCATCGACGGCGCCGGCAAGAAGCAGCATATCCAGGCGCGTGTCGGCCAGATCAAGGCGCAGATCGAGGAGACCACCTCCGATTACGATCGCGAGAAGCTCCAGGAGCGTCTCGCGAAGCTCGCCGGCGGCGTCGCGGTGATCCGCGTCGGCGGCGCGACCGAGGTCGAGGTGAAGGAGAAGAAGGACCGGGTTGACGATGCGCTGCACGCGACCCGCGCCGCGGTCGAGGAAGGCGTGGTGCCGGGCGGCGGCGTCGCTCTGCTGCGCGCTAAAGCGTCTGTCTCGCAGCTCAAGAGCGAGAACGACGACGTCCAGGCGGGCATCAATATTGTGTTGAAGGCGCTCGAGGCTCCCGTCCGTCAGATCGCCGAGAATGCTGGCGTCGAGGGTTCAATTGTGGTTGGCCGCATTACCGATTCGAGGTCGCACAATTTCGGCTTCGACGCGCAAACGGAACAGTATGGCGACATGATGCACGCCGGTATCATCGACCCGGCGAAGGTCGTGCGCCATGCCTTCAGGATGCCGCCTCGGTCGCCTCGCTCCTGATCACCACGGAGGCCATGGTCGCCGAGCGCCCGAAGAAGGAGACGCCGCCACCGGCAATGCCGGGAGGCGGCATGGGTGGCATGGATTACTGATCCGCGCCTTATACCGACTATCTGGAAAGCCCCGGATGGCTCCGGGGCTTTCTTTATCTCGGTCGAGCGAACCCAGTCGATGACCTGGCAGCGCGGCCAGCGTCTGCCCTTGAGGCTTAAGCCTCCGCTAACCTGAGCCTTGGATACTTCCGTTCCGCGACGGCGCAATTGGGTCCTGGGCCGTCGCGAAGGGCGAGCGATGCGTTGCGTGAGACCGCTCGCCCTTCACTTTCTGAATCACGCATGCCGGTGATCGTCGCGGGTGATGCGCAGCGGAAGCACGCGAGCGATACGCCAGCTCCCTACCCTCCAAAGCCCCGTGTCAGAACAAGCCCGGGTGCTTGCAATGCAGCGCCAGGGCAAGGGTCAGCGTCTTGAGATCGGAAATCTCCAGCCGCTCCAGGCTTGCCCAAAATTCCGAGATTGGCATCTCCACGACCGTGATGTTCTCGTCCTCGCTCGCCAAACCGCCGCCGGCGCCGACGCGATCGCCTTTCGCGTAAGGCGCAAGATAGAGCTCGATTTTCTCCGTCGAGATGCCTGGCGAGCTCCAGGCGGAGCCAACATGTTCCAAAACCGTGAGACGTAGGCCCGTCTCCTCCATCGCCTCTCGCTTTGCTGTCTCCTCAGGGCTGCCGTCATCGAGCATTCCGGCAGGAGCTTCGATGAGATCCTGAGCTCCCGTGTCAAACAGAAGAGGCGCCCGCAACAATTTGACGAGCATGACGACGCAGCGCTCGGGGTCATAAGGCAAAACGGCAGCAGCGCGCCCGTGGACGATGATTTCGCGGTTCAGCCTTTTGCAGTCGTCGAGCCGCAAGGTGGTCTGGAGAAGGCGGATAAAGCCCGCATAGATCTCTTTCGACTCGATAATTTCGGCGGGCATCGAACTCCCTCATGGGCAAACGGAATAAAGGGCCTTCATCAGACCGCTAGGCTTCGTTCGCGGAGCGCCCAATCGACGCTCCACCATTTTCGAAACATTTTTTCGGCGGCGAGCCCAGAGGGTTCGCCCGCTCTAATCCGACACCGATTTCGCGCCTATTCAGATGATCATGGCTCCTAAAATGCAAGTTCTCCCTGACACCGCTTTCGGTGGGCAAACACGGCACGTGAACGCCTCGTTTCGGGAGGACACCATGTTCATATTGCAGCTTGTATCGGGCGCGGTCATATGCAGCGCGTTGGGTGCCATGATCGCTGGCTACCTCCTGATCATGGGCAGTATTTTGTTATTTGGTCTCGTGATGATTGCAAGCCGAGGCGCGACCTTTGCAAAGTCCAGAAATGAGACCGACATGCGCCAAATAGTGGCGAGCTGAGGTCGTCAATCTTGGCCCGCAACAGGCAGAGCCTCGCGGCGCTGGTATTACGGGCGGATCTGCATGGGTAATGCGATGCTGCAGGCCGAGCGTTGGTGAGAGATAACAGCAGACGGGCCGCGACTTGAGCGGCAGATCGTGGGGCCAAGGCTTGTTGCACAGCGAGTTTGGCGGTCCCCGTTTCAGGAGAAGAAGTCAGTCGGTTTTGAAAGCGTAGCCCAGGTGTTAGACGGCGCCGCCGCGTTGCCTTGCAACGTCACCTGAGATGCGGAGGCGATCTGCGCCCCATTCATGTTCCATTCCTCCATCGTGCCATTTGTGGCGTTACGCAACAGAATGTCGGAGGTGCCGTTCCCGTTAAAATCACCGATCTGCGCGATCTGCCAAGAGGGGTCGAGCGTTACCGGACTGCCTTGGAAAGCGACCTGCTGCACAGTGGTGATCTGCGAGCCGTTCATCGTCCAATCGACGAGCGAGCCATTGGTGTTGCGCCACAACACGTCCGCCTTCCCGTCCCCGTTGAAGTCGCCGATAGCGGCGACGCTCCAGGAACTATCGGGCATGGTGACGCTGCCCCCTAAGGTGAGCTGCTGAGAGGAGATCACCTGCGAGCCGTTCGTCGTCCAGTCGACGAGCGAGCCATTGCTGTTGCGCCACAAGATGTCGGATTTGCCGTCGCCGCTGAAATCGCCGATCCCGGCGACGCTCCAAGAACTGTCGGGCATGGCCGCGCTGCCGCCTAAGGTGACCTGCTGAGAGGACGTCACCTGCGAGCCGTTCATGATCCAGTCGACGAGCGAGCCATTGCTGTTGCGCCACAAGATATCGGATTTGCCGTCGCCATTAAAATCGCCGATCCCTGCGACGTTCCACGAGTTGTCGGGAGCCGCCGCTCTGCCTGCAGAAGTTACCCCTTGCGAGGAGGTGATCTCAGACCCGTTCATGGTCCAGTCGACGAGCGTGCCATTCTGGTTGCGCCACAAGAAATCGGAAGTGCCGTCTCCGTTAAAGTCGCCCAAGGCAGCGACGCTCCAGGTGGTATCCGGCGCCGCCGGGCTTCCACCGGAGGTGACCATGCCCGCTGACGCGACCTGCGGCCCATTGAGGCTCCACACCGCGAGCCCGCCTCCAAGGCCGTTCTGCCATTGAACATCTGCGTCCGCCACCGGCGGAGGCGGCGGCGGCCCGGGAGGGGGTGGGAGAGGAGGCGGCGGGGGCCCAGGAGCTGGAGGAGGCGGAGGCGGGGGCGGGGGCGGGGGCGCGCTCGAGCCCGACAAAGTGATCAAGCTGCCGAGATCACCGTCGCTCGTCGCCTGGAAGGTGCCATTTCCCAGGCTCGAGTTCTGGAAGTCCAGGGTCGCTACCTGGTGGGCGGCGTTGGTGATCTGCAGCAATCCCGTCGCTGCGTCATAGCCGAACGTCACGCCTAGCGAGGAGATGTTTCTCAGGTCGACGATGTCACCGCCGAGAAAGCCCTGCAGCTGCGGCCCCGCATAGGATGGCGTCCCAACATTGCTGCCGAAGGTCACGGCATTATCGATGAGCAACCGGCTGGCACTGCCCTGGAAGGCAATGCTCGTTGTGCTAAGCGTGCCCGCGATGTCGAGCGCGCCAGCATCGAAAACAGAGGTCGTGGTGTTGGCGCCGGTCAGCGTCCAGTTGCCTCCGCCGTCGACCGCGAGCGTCTGGAAATTGCCGAAGGAGGAGCCCGTTCCGCCGACACCGCCGATTGAGCCCGTGCCACTGGCAAGCTCCAGCGTGTTCGTCGCGCCAGCGGCGGCAACCCTGCCGATGAACACCGCGCCAGGATCGATGATCAGGCGATTGGTCGCGCTGCCCGCGAAATCGACCGCATAACTCGCACCCGAGATCGTGCCTGCGTTCGTCACAGTGCCGCTGGCGCCTGCTACGAAGACGCCGAACGACGCGCCCGTGATCAGCCCGGTCGAATTGTTGGTGACGCTGCCTCCGTCGGCGAGATCGACACCGGTGCTGCCGGTGCCGTTGGCGTCGATATCGCCGCTGTTGGTGACCGTCCCCGCCGCCCTGTATTTGACATAGACACCCGCTCTGCCACCCAAAATCGACGCGCCCGCGGCGTTGGTGACCATTCCACCCAGCCCAAGAACGATGCCGTCATACGTGGCGCCCGAAATACTCCCGGAATTGGCGACGTTGCCAAAACCACCCTCGATGAAGGCGCCGAATTTCTGACCCGCGATGTGCCCGGTCGCCTCGTTCGTGACGGCGCCGTTGTTCTCAAGATAGACACCGGAGCCATCCGTACCGGTCCCGGAAATGGCGCCGGCATTGGTTAGCGTGCCGGCTTCATTTTTGACGAAGACACCTGCAACCTGCCCCGTGATGGACCCCGATGCGGCGTTCGAAACACTGCCGCCGGCAAGCAGCAAAATGCCGTTGTCCAAGGCCGAAATGCTCCCGGCATTCGCGACCGTGCCGGCCGCTACCTGGATGAAGATCCCGGCGCCGGCGCTACCGGTGTTGGAAATGGAGGCACCTGAGGCATTGGTGATGCTGCCGCCGGCAAAGAGCGCCACGCCGTCATCGGCCGTGGTGGCGATGCTGCCGAAATTCGAAATCGTCCCGGCCGCGCTTTCAACAAAGATACCTCCGCCCGTAATCCTTCCCCCGGCGAGGTTCGTGATGCTGCCGCCATTGGCGAGCAGCACGCCTTCATAGACCGACCCGGCGATGGAGCCGCTGTTCGTGACCGTGCCGGGCGCATTGTGGATGTAGACGCCAAACTGATTGCCGGTAATCGAGGCGCCTGCGGTATTGGTGACGCTGCCACCATCATTCAGGTCGACACCGACACCGTTTGTGCCCGTGGCGCTGATGTTGCCGCCGTTGGTAAGGAAGCCCGCGCCCCCGTTTTTGACGTAGACGCCACTGCCGTAGCCGGTGATGGACGCGCCGGCGGAATTGGTAATCGTGCCGCCAACCGCAAGGATAATGCCATCACCGCCACTGGCTGAGACCACCCCGCTATTGGTGATCGTCCATTGGCTGCTGGCCCCGCCGTAAATGGCTTCCGCCCCGGAACCCGTGGCGGTCACGCTGCCGGTGCTCGTGATATAGAGAGGGTTGCTGGCCGCGGCTAAACTCAACGGGCCGGCCGTGCTGCTGTTGATGGTTGTCGACATCGACCTCTCCGGACATTTAGCCGGATGGCGTTAACATGGCCCTGCTCGACCGATGGATTGCTAAAAGGCACTAGTACCTGCGGCTGGGGCGCCGAAAGGTGTAGCAAGCGGTAAATTTTCTTTCACAAGGAGGAGGGCGTCGAAGTTGAAAGCAGATGCGCCCTTCTGCGAGATGTCGACCTGCGTTGATTTCCATCAGCCATCATCAGGGACCAGGATCGAGGGCGGAGATCGGACCGAAGAGCACTAGCTGGGAAAGGGAGCCTCGCCTTCTGGGGTTCCCATATGGAACCGTTCGAACCGGGGCGGCGTTCTCCCGAACATTCGGTGACTAGATTGGCCTGGAGCATTTCTTAGAGGGAAGTCGCGGTGGCTGCTTAGGTCATCGCACTTCCGCTAGGTACCTGTCCGCCTGCGGCACACCTTGCGCTGGCAGCGGTGTGCATGATTTGAGCCTGTCCGGATCCTTCGTGCTACCGAACGAATTTCAGCTGGACATTGCGAACCGCGGCGCCATGGTCCAACGCACCCTCAAGTGGAGGAAGACGACGCGGCCGGCGGGAAGTTCCTAGACAGCGCGGGCCCGTCGGAGGGTCTGAGCGGACCTTCAAGCTCCGTCGGCAGAACGCGGGCCTCAAGAGGCGTGTCCAAGACGGGCAGATGCGCGGATATTAGACTCGAAGTAGCTGCGCCTTCAGCGCCCATGGGCCAGCTGCTTCTCGAGACGCCGGCTTAATTCGGTGAGCGGGTAGCAGAGCGCGAAATAGAGAGCGGACGTGCATAAATACACCAAGAAGGGTGCGAATGTCGCGCCATTGACAAGCTGTGCCTCACGGCTGAGTTCGATCAGGCCGATGATCGAAGCCAGCGAGGTATTCTTGATCAACTGCACGAGAAAGCCGACGGTGGGCGGGATCGCGATAGTGAAGGCCTGCGGGAGGACGACGAGGCGCAGCTGCTGGTGAATCTTCATTCCCAGAGCCGCCGACGCTTCCCACTGCCCTTTTGGGATTGCTTCCACGGCGCCGCGCCAGATTTCTGCCAGGAAGGCGCTGCCGTAGATTGACAAAGCCAGCGTCGCCGCGAGCCAGCGAGGCACGTCGACGTTGAACAATGCAAGACCGAAAAAGATCAAGAAGATGTGTCCGAGCAGGGGTGTGCCTTGCACGGCTTGAATCCAGATCAGGGCTACCCAGCGGAGCAGTCGGGCGCGTCCGGTCCGCAGCAGCAGCACAATGAGGCCGAGCAGGCCGCTGCCGACGAAGGCGAGTGCCGTCAGGGCGACCGTCCATCTAAGCCCTGTCGCCAGCAGCAGGAATTCGTTCACTCCGAAATTGCGGAACATCAGGGCGCCGCGATCGTCGCCGGCATCGCCTTGGGCACCCGCTCGGTAAAGATCAGCCAATAGAGCAGCGAGAAGGCCAGCCGGAAAGAGAGCGCCAGCGCGAGATAGAACCCGCAGACGACCGTATAGACCTCGAAGCTGCGGTAAGTCGCACTGTCAATCATGCTCGCCATGTGGAACAGTTCCTCGACGCCAATTTGGCTGAGAATGGATGTCGCGAGCATGAGCAAGGTGAACTGGCTGGCGAGAGCGGGGAACATCACCTTGAGCGCTGGCTTAAGCACGACGAGGAAGAAGACCTGCAGGCGGGTCAGACCCAAGGCAAGACCGGCATCGGTCTGCCCATGGGGCACCGCATCGATCCCGCCTCGAATGATCTCAGTGCTGTAGGCGCCGAGATTCACGACCAGCGCGATCATCGCCGCAGTCAACGCGTCGAGCTTAAGGCCGAGCCCGGGCAACCCAAAATAGATAAAGAACAGCTGCGCCAGAAGCGGGGTATTGCGGATCGCCTCGACCCAGAAGCTGCGCAGCGCGCGAAGCCAGCGCCAGCGCGAGCGCGCAGCGAACGCGCCTGCAACCCCCAAAAGGAAGCCGAGCGCAATCGCCACAGCGCTAATCCACAACGTCTCCACGAGACCGTTGAGGAGCTGGTCGAGCCGGTTGACGACGGGCGCAAAATGGAAGCTATAATTCATGCCGAATGAGTTCTTACCGGGGCGCCATGGTCATGCAACCGCTCGCCTTTGCCGCCCTGACGGCGCCGGCACTTAACAGCATGGCCGAACGCGACGCGATCATCATCGTTCCGCTCGGCGCCACCGAGCAGCACGGGCCGCACCTGCCGGTCATGGTGGATTATCGCCTGGTCACCGAGGCGGCGATGCGCAGTGCGGAAAAGTTGCGCAAGGCCGGCCATCCCGTATTGGTGATGCCGACGGTGTGGACTGGTTTTTCCGAGCACCATATGGAGCTCGGCGGCACGATCACCATCGACTTCTCGACCTTTTACGGCCTGGTGCGGGGTATTGTCCGTTCCCTGGTGCGCGATGGTTTCCGACGCATCTGCCTGCTCAACGGCCATGGCGGAAATATTGCTCCGCTCACTGTGGTCGTCAGCGAGTTGACCGTGGAGCTGAAAATTCCGTTGGTTACGCTTTGCTATTTCGAAATGGCTCCGGAGGCGATGCGCGACATCCTGGAATATCAAGTATCGACGCTGCATGCCTGCGAATCCGAAACATCAATGATGATGGCCACGGAGCCGCAGCTCGTGGATCACGAGCGACTGTCGGAAGCGCGCGGTCCTGATCAGGACCGGCCGGAGATCGAGACACTCGTTGGACCTAACGTGTTTCGCTGGCAGGCTTTGAACGCGCGCTCTCGGTGCGGGGTTATCGGAAACGGCGCGGCAGGTACGGCCGATAAGGGCGAGCGCCTCCTGGAGGCGCAAAGCGCGCGGATAGCTGAGGTGCTGGGAACCGCCGAACTTTGGGCCATTAGGGCGTCGGATCATTGGGGCTGAGGGCCGACCGTGCAATTTTAAGTGCCCCTCCCTTCCGGGATTACGAGCAGACGAAGCCGAAGCTCACATCGGGGAGAGCTCACCCATGTCCTCGCCCAGCCAAGTCCGGTGCAGCCTCTGCAGCTCACCACTGCCGCGAATCAAGAAGATGTAGGTATCCAGCCAGTGAAGAAGCTCGAAATCGCCCTGGCGAACGGCCATATGGGCCGGAGAATTACGCAGCTTGAATTTAAGCTCGATCTCCTGGGCAGGGTTCTTCTTGGCGAGCTCGATCGCGACGGTATTGAGTGTCGCCCAAAGATCGGTTTGGCCCGAAAGGAAGGCCGTATTGGACGTAGTATCGTCCTCGAACCGCACGATGTTGGCTTTCGGTGCCAATGCCGTGAGCGTTAGATCCTGCGTCGTTCCTTTGGTGGCCGCGATGCGAAAGGTGCCAAGCTGGTCAGGGCCGGAGACCTGCGTCGACTTGTGGCCGTAGACGCCGAGATACAGTGCCGCATAGGGTGAGGTGAACATCACTTGCACGGCGCGTTCCGGCGTCGCGCCCATCGCGGAGATGACCAGATCGATCTTGTTGGTCAGAAGGAACGGGATACGGTTAGCGCCAATGATTTGCTCAAGCTGCACCTTTACGCCGAGCGACTTGGCGATCATCTGGCCAAGCTCGACGTCGAAGCCTGTCGGTTTGCCGTCAGCGTCGACATAGCCGAAGGGCGGGTTATCCATCTGGGTGCCGATGCGGATGACGCCGCGGTCGATGATATCCTTCAGATCGGCCTTCGCCGGCGCGCCAAGCACCGCCCCCGCTATAAGCGCCGCCAAAACGATCGCTAATCTACGCATGAGTGACCTTGATTGTTGTCCGGACTATGGAGGTTGATCCAAATTCGTTTCGCATGGATCGTCAAGCAGCTGTCCTGGATCAGGATAATCAACGAGGGTCCGCAGCAACGCATGAGCGGTTCGGCATTGAGTAGACATCATTGGTGACCGTTGGTTTGGTGCCGTCGGGCGTAAACTCACCGGCGAATGTCGCTGCTGTCGCAAAACCGACATCCTCCCAGTCAGCCGGGTCTTCACCGCCCGGATGGGCAATGCCGATAGCAAGATGGGTTTCTTCAGCAGGCGCGAACGCATCAGTCTCAGGGCTCGATGGCATCGGCATCAATGGAGGCTTCGCCTTCAGCGAAGTGGAAGTTGCGCCTCGTGACCGCGATGTGCGCTTCATCCCGAAACCGGACTCGGCTCTCGTATGATTACATCCAAGGTGTCTGAAGGGCTCACAGCGGGGAGGCGGCCCGAAAAATTCCTCGACTACCATATCGCCGTCAATGACCGAGGTTCCTGACCGACGGTGAAATGGGTCTCGGGGCGACGAGGCGTTGCCACGAGAGTGGACTCGTTTTTTTGGCGACACGGCTTCATTGCCGCATCGAAGCAACTCGTTCGGCGATCTCCTCGGGCCGAGTGACGGGCAGGGAGCATCGACCCTCGGCGCAGATGAAGGCAGCCGCCCTATCCCGTGGATAGGCGGCGATTTCGGCAAAGTCTCCTGCAGCGCCAGATTTCATGGCTGGTCGCACCGTCCGGTTTAGAAAACTGACCGCAAGCGCGGCCCTCCGAAGAGGGTCGCTGTCCGGACCGATGATGACGATGTCGATATTGTGCAGGCGCTGATCGAGAGCATTCAACAAGGACGTGTGACCAAACGGGTTGGCGCGCACAGTCGGAGTCAGGGCGTCGAGTAGCCGGTCTGCCCGCGCGCGCAACGAAGCCTGGCCCGTCAGCGACGACAGCTTGAGGAGAGCTTGCGCATAGACGGCATGGGCATTCGGCGTCGCATCGTCCGTTGTCGGCCGCGCGCGAAACACCACGTCGGGTGCATCATCGGCGGACGTGCAGAGAAAACCCGTCGCCGGGTCGAGGTGATGGGCCTCGAGCGCCTGCGAGAAGCGTTGAGCAAGGTCGCACAGGCTCTCGGCATCCCCGTCGGTGCCGGCCTCTGCGAGCGCCAGGGCCGCGCGCATCATCGCCGCGTAATCGGAGGCCATGGCGGGCCAGACAAGAGCCCCACCTCGCCAAGCGTGCCCAAGCCGTGGCTGCCCATCGACCGTACGCACCATTGTCGTGGAAATGAAGTCGAACGCCTCGCGCGCCATCGTCATCCATGAGGCCTCGCCGAACACCACGGACGCATGGACGAGCGCCGCGATGGTGAGGCCATTCCAATCGGCCAGGACCTTGTCGTCGCGGCCCGGGCGCGTGCGTCCATTGCGTCGCGCCAGGAGCTTGCCGCGCAGGACCGCGAGGCGATGCCTGTCCTCGGCGGTCGCCGAGGGCGCCTGCAACCGGTTCAGAATCACGACCGCGCCGCCATGGTGCTCGTCCGACCAATTGCCTTCGGCTCTCACGTCGTAGCTGCGGGCAAAGAATGCGGCGTCCTCCTGCCCGAGCACCTCCTCGATCTCATCTCGGGTCCAGACGTAGAACTTACCCTCGATGCCTTCACTGTCAGCGTCGAGGCTGGCGCAAAAGGCGCCACCAGGCGCGCGCATTTCGCGCCGCAGCCACTCGACGGTCTCGCGCACGGCCTCCTCGAAGATCGCTTCCCTTGTCTCGAGCCAGGCAAGCGATAAGAGTTCGAGAAGTTGCGCATTGTCGTAGAGCATCTTCTCGAAATGCGGTACGAGCCATCGCTCGTCGACCGAGTAGCGCGCGAAGCCGCCTCCGAGTTGGTCGTAGATGCCGCCTTCGCACATCCGGCGCAAAGTCAACAGGAAGGCCCCGCGGGATGCAGCATCCCTCGTGCGTGCCGCGTGGCGCCAAAGGAATTCGAGCATGGCGGGATTGGGAAATTTCGGCGCTCCCCGCAGCCCGCCATTCACGCGATCCATGCTGCCGGCCAGGCGCTCCGCGTAGAAGTCGAGCGCCGATGACGTGATCTCCCCATCCGAGGAAGTTGGCTTTGTCTCGAGGATGGCGGCGCGCAGCGCCTTGGCGTTCTTCGCCACTTTTTCAGGTTGGGCGTGATAGGTCGCCGCGATGGCGCGCAGGACGTCGACGAAAGCGGCTCGTCCGTAGCGCGCCTCCTTCGGAAAATACGTGCCGCCCCAGAAAGGTTCGCCGGTCGGCGTCAGGAACATGGTCAGCGGCCAACCGCCCGGCTGACCCAGGGCGTGCAACGCCGCCATGTAGACCTCGTCGATGTCGGGGCGCTCTTCGCGGTCGACCTTGATGTTGATGAAGAGTTCGTTCATCACCGCGGCGACACCGGCATCTTCGAAGCTCTCATGAGCCATGACGTGGCACCAGTGGCAGGCCGCGTAACCAATGGAGAGCAGGATCGGCCTGTTGACCCGCCGTGCTTCGGCGAGCGCCGCCTCTCCCCACATTCGCCAGTGGACGGGATTGTCCTTATGCTGGAGCAGGTAGGGGCTGACGGCGGCGGCGAGTTCGTTTTGCGCCATGAGAGTGTCTCAACCTTGAACTGTCGATATTCTGGCGAAGGATATTTCTTGCCCAACATGATGACGGAGGCAGAGTTGGGATCGTCGAGTGGCGATCAAGTTTACAACTGTGGCCAAAAAGCCCGAAGCGCGCTAAGCTGAGGTGTCTCTCGCCAGTCAAATCGGGTAGGTGCACCGGTGACGTCGAGACGAAGACTTTCTGCGATCCTGGCGCTGGATGTGGTCGGTTACACCAGCTTGGTGCACAAAGACGCCGCCGGCGTATTCGCCGCGCTCAACACCATTTATCGATCCGTGGTGACGCCCGCGGTTGCCGCCGCCGATGGACGCGTGGTGAAGCTTCTCGGCGACGGCGCACTGATCGAGTTTCCCTCCGCACGGGCGGCTCTGCGCTGTGCGATTCAGGTTCAGCAAGAAATGCGCCGCCCGGATCCAGTTTATAGCTTTTCCGAACCCATCCGGCTGCGTGCCGGCCTACATGCCGGCGACGTCGTCATCGACAACAATGACATCCTCGGCGAGGGGGTCATTATTGCGTCTCGCCTGCAGGCGGCGGCGGAGCCCGGAGGCATCCTCGCCTCGCGCAGCTTCTGCGACCTTGCGGGAAACGATGCCGCGGTGCACCTGCGGCGCGAGGGCCTGCATAGCTTCAAGGGCCTTGCTCGGCCTATCGAGGTGCTCGCCGTCGATTTCATCGAATTCTGCGGCAAGGCCTCGTCGCATTACCCTGATGCGCGATCAGGAGATCAGGTTCTGTTCGACCAAGGATAAGGTCCGCCTCGCCTGGACGGTGAATGGCGATGGCCCGGTTGTCGTCAAGGCGCCCAATTGGATAGGTCACTTGGAGCTTGACTGGCGCAATCCGGCGATAGCGCCGCTATTGACCTCGGTCGCAGCGAAATACCGCCTTGTCCGATTCGATCAACGCGGCAACGGCTTGTCGGACTGGAATGTGAAGGAAATAAGCTTTGAGCGGTTCGTCGATGACCTGGAACGCATTTTTGATGCCGCTCAGGTGGAGAGAGCTCCTATCGTCGCTCTATCGCAAGGGGGGGCCATCGCGGCCGCGTTCGCGGCGCGTCGACCGGAACGCGTCTCGGCGATTGTAATGATCGGCGCATTTCCGCTTGGCCGTAACAAACGCCGCTCGAAGAGGGAGCTTGAGCAGGCAAGGGCATTGAGGGCCATGATGGCAGCCGGATGGGATGACGAGTTCCCTTCCCTCAGGGATCTGCTGGCTAATGTGATCGTCCCAACCTCGAGCGAGGAGGAGCGCAGGTCATACGCCGAGGATATGCGCCGAATAATTTCGCCAGGGAACGTCGCGCGCACGCGCGAGGCCATCGACAATATCGACATAACCGACATGCTGCGCGACGTCACGGCGCCCTGCCTCGTGCTGCATTGCCGAGGCGACAGAATGCAGCCTGTCGAACAGGGGCGAGCCATTGCCGCCGGATTGCCGAATGCTCGCTTCATCGCCTACGACAGCGTCAATCACTTACCACCGGAGAGCGACCCGGTCTGGCCTCTGATAGAACGAGAGCTCCAGACTTTCCTCTCGCTCCACGCCAGCCAGTCGGTGGTCTGAACTGCCGCGGCTCTCCTTCCCATTCAAAGGGAGATTGCCAAGGTTCATTTCGTCACCGGCACGATGGGGGCCAAGATCTATCCATTCTGCAGCGGCCAGTTCGATGTCTGCGATGACGTCAGCCTCGGCCGGCGCATTGCCGTGCCGGGCGAAGAGTTCGGTCAAAGCTTCGATCCGGACCTTATCTGCGTGGAGAATATCGGCAGCGACTTGCGGCGATTGTAGCGCCCGGCTGCGCACGACGAATTCGAATTTCGAATCAAACAGTTCGGGATTCGGCCAGCAATCCACAACGTTGAAGAGCGCCTCCGTCACGCTTTCTGCGTAAGCGCTTGCCTGCTTTGCAATGCAGCCAGTATTCTTCTCGCGCCAGAGATTGATCAGCCCTTCAAGCAGCGCTTCGCGATCCTTGAAGAACCAATAGAAGCTTGTCCTAGCGAGATTGATACGCTTGGCCAGCGGCATGATCCCGACCGCGACGGATGGAAAAACGATGACGACAGCAAAAATCGTTTCTTTTCATCATGTCGCCCGTGAGTTGCGGCTCCGCGGCAAGACGCTGCGCAGCCGTGTCTATTTGCCGGCGCATCAACCGGGACTCGCTGACGACGGCTTACCCGGCGAACGCTACATCGCCTATCATCGCCAACGCGCCCGCGCGGGGCTGGGCATGCAGATCACCGGCGCAACACCCGTCATGTGGTCCGATGTCTGGGCGGACGGGCTGACCCTGGTCAACATCGATGATCGCATTGTCCCCGGCTATCGTTGCTTAGCGGCTGCGGTGCATGAGGAAGGCGGTCTGATGCTCGCTCAACTCGCCCACGTCGGCGCGATGGAGACCTCTGGCGATGCGATCGTCAGCGCTTCTGCCGTGCGTTCGGAAATAACGCAGCGCACTGCTCGGCAGGCTTCGGTGGATGAGCTTGCGGAGATCGTGGAGGCCTATCGCGCTGCCGCGCAACGTTGCCGCGACGGCGGGCTGGACGGCGTCGAAGTGACGATGGCGCATGGCATGTTGTTGGCGAGCTTCCTATCGCCGCTGATGAACCGGCGCGCGGATCGATATGGCGGCGATCGCGAAGAGCGCACCTTGTACCCGCGGGAGGTTGTCGCCGCGGTCCGCGCCGCGATGGGACCCGAGGCGATCATCGGGGTTCGCCTGCCAGGCGACGAACTTACCGAAGGGGGCATCGATGCTCAGGAAGCAGCCGCGATTGCCCAGACCCTCGTGGCACGATGCGATATCGACTACATCAGCGTTACGGCCGGCAACAATACCTTGAAGCTCCCACGCGTCGATCACTGGCCGCCGACCCCTGCGCCATTTGGCCTCTTTCGTCATTTGGCGCGCGCGGTGAAGTCGGCTGTCGACTTGCCGGTCGCCACTGTCGGGCGGGTGACGACGCTGGCGCTGGCGGAAGAGATCCTTGCGTCCGGCGACGCCGATCTCGTCGGCATGGTGCGCGCGCATATCGCCGATCCAGAATTGATGCCAAAGTCTCGCGCGGTCGGCGGATCGGCAAGCGTCAGACCGTGCATTGGCGCAAATGTGTGCATCAACTCGCTTTTGGCTCACCAGCCGCTGACCTGTCTCGCCAACCCCGATGTGGGCCGACCCGGCCGTGGACCTGCCGAGCACTGGGGCGATGCCCGGCGCGCTGTAGTGGTTGGGGGCGGTCCCGCGGGCCTTGAGGCCGCTCGTCGTCTTGCAATCGGCGGCTGGACCACGTCCCTGATCGAACGCGAACAAAACATCGGGGGTCAGATGGCGCGGTGGTCGCAAACGCCTTCGCGCCGCGAATTCTTGCGGCTGATTGACTGGTGGGAAGATGAAGTCGCACGGCTCGGAGTGACGGTACGGCTCGGCGAATGCGCGACTGTGGAAGGCCTGGCGTCGCAGACGCCGGCTCTCGTGGTGATTGCAACCGGCTCAGTCCCAGTGTTAAGGCCGGCGCCGCGGCTTGACGGGGCCGTTCCCGAGATTGGCCCCTATGATATGGTGCCCCAAGCCGGCCACATCCTTGTGCGCGACGAAATGGGGGGATTGGCGGGTCTCTTGACTGCGGAGCGGCTTTCACAGACCGCGAATCGCGTGAGCTTCGTGACATCCATGCTTCATCCTGGTGAAGGGGAGGGACTCACCACCGTCTATTCCCTTATCCGCGATTGCGCCGCGCGCGGCGTCATGATCGCCGATCGTTGCAAGGTGGCGGCAATTGAAGGGCAAACAGTGCATCTCAGCGGCGTCTTTGGGGAAACGCGCCCATCGATCCTCGAGGTCGACGTGGTCGTCTCAACGCTTGATTTAGTCGCCGAGCGCGATTTGGTGGAGCCGCTCATGGCCCGCGGCCTGCTTACAGTCGTGGTCGGGGATGCGCTGTTGCCACGGGATGTGACCGCGGCAGTCGCCGACGCGGCGCGGCGCCTCGATCGCGACGCGCTGACGTCTGTTTCAGCGATTGTGAAGGCCTGAGCGCCCATGAGCGGCACTCCTGTTCTGGAAAGCAAAAGCTCGCAGCCAACAGCGGTCGACGAGCCTCTGCTGCGGCTCGATGGGATCTGCAAACGCTATGGATCGCTTGAAGCGCTATGCAACGTCGATCTTAAGGTCAGCACTGGTGAGGTCGTGGCGATCATCGGGCCGAGCGGTTCCGGCAAGAGCACGCTGCTTCGCTGCATCAATCAACTCGAGCCGCCGACGTCAGGCCGCGTCGCGCTTGGGGATGTCGTCATCGAGGCTGGCCGCGAGCCATCACGACGGGATCTGATGCGGCTGCGCCGCTCGGTCGGCATGGTCTTCCAGTCGTTTAATCTTTTTCCGCATCTGACCGTGCTGCGCAATGTCACCCTTGCTCAGGAGCGTGTGATGGGCCGCACTCGCAAGCAAGCGGACGAGGTTTCATTGCAGCTGCTCTCGCGAGTCGGGCTTGCAGACAAAGCGGACCAATACCCTAACCGCTGCTCTGGAGGTCAGCAGCAGCGGATCGCGATCGCGCGCGCGCTCGCCCTCGAGCCGCAGCTTATGCTGTTTGACGAGCCGACTTCGGCGCTTGATCCGGAGCTCGGCTTGGAAGTTCTCGCGGTAATGCGCGAACTCGCGGAGAACGGCATGACGATGATTGTCGTGACCCATGAGATGCATTTTGCCGAAAGCGTCTCAGATCGCGTCATCGTCATGGCGGAAGGTCGCATCGTGGAGGAGGGGACGAGCGCGCAGGTGATGCGCAACCCTGCTACGGAGCGAGCCAAACGCTTTCTCCATGCGGTGGTCGACCGATGACGATCGAAATCTTTCGCGCCATCGCGATGGGCATACCGTGGACTCTGGCCGTAACTGCCGCGGCGTTCGCGCTCGGCGCTTTGATCGGCATGCCTCTCTGTGCGATGCGCTTCTCGCGTTATGGAGCCGTTCGCTCTCTGGGCGGCTCGCTCACCCTCGCACTGCGCGCGATCCCCCCAATCGTTTGGCTGTTCCTTATATTTTTTGGGATCGGCTTTGGTTACTTTCAGATCGATCCGTTCGAAGCTGCCACGGCCGGGCTCGCGTTGATCACCGCGGCCAACATGGCGGAGATCTACCGTGGCGCTGTCACGGCCATTCATCACGGGCAGTGGGAGGCGGCGTTTGCGCTGAACCTATCGTCGCGGCATCGGTTCATCGATGTGATAGGGCCGCAGCTGCTGCGGGTCGCCCTTCCCTCAGGTGCGACATACGCCATTGGGCTGCTAAAGGACTCGGCAATTTCCTCCACGATCGGCGTCAATGAGATCGCCTTTCAAGCGTATCACACCTCGCAGCGCACGTTCCATAGTCTCGACGTCTATGCCATCGCGGGCCTGCTTTACATCCTCATCAGTCTTCCGATGGCCTGGGCGACGCGATGGGTCGACGTTCGTCTTCGAGCAAGGGTGGCCCGGTGATCGAGCTGTTGGACTTCTGGCGCGAATGGCTTCCCTCGCTGCTCGACGGGCTCAGACTGAGCGTCGAAGTCACCGTCGCTTGTCTCGCGTTGGGCATTCCGTTGGGCCTTGTCCTCGCCTTGGTCGTTCAATCGAAGAGCCGTGCTGTTCGGGCGACCGGACTCGTCGTCGTTGAAATTGGCCGCGGGGCGCCGGCGCTGATCCTGTTGCAATTCGCTTATTTCGGACTGCCCAATGCAGGTCTGGCGCTGTCCTCTTTCGCCTCCGCAACTCTCGCGCTCGCCTGCACCACTGGCGCCTACACGAGCGAGATCATCCGCGCCGGACTCGACGCGGTGCCGCATGGCCAGAAGGAAGCGGCCGCGGCGATCGGCCTGAGCGGTCTCGACGCTCTCAGATTTGTGATACTGCCGCAAGGTCTTCGCGTCTCCGTACCACCGCTGTTCAGCTTCTCGATCCTCATGTTGCAGGCGTCCTCCCTGTGCTTTGCGATCGCTTTGCCGGAACTCGTCAGTCAGGCCTATGTGATAGGCTCCAACACCTTTCGATACATGTCGATCCTGGTGCTGGCTGGATTGCTCTACGCTGTCATTTGTATTCCTGCCAACATGGCCGTCTCCGCCCTAGAAGGTCGGCTCGGGCGACATGCGGCGTGACTTTTAAGCGCTCGAGTAGCGGAGCGCCAACTTTGTGCAACCACAGGAAAGGAAAGACCATGTTACGCAAGGTTTTTGGAGTGGCGATCATCGCGGCAGCTTGCGCGGGTTCGTCGGCTTGGGCGGATGACTGCAAACCCGCTCATCAATTTAAGACAGTCGAGCCGGGCAAAGTCACAGTTGCCATTTATGAATATCCGCCGTTTACCACGGCCTCGTCGGACGGAAAGACGATCGGCGGCGTCGACAGTGACATCGTCAAGCGCTTCGCGGCCGCGAATTGCCTAGCCATCGCTCCGGTCGTGGTCGACCCAGCCGCGACAGTTCAATATGTGGTCTCGGGTAAGGCGGATGTTGCGACCGGCGATTGGTATCGCACGGCCGAACGCGCCAAGGTCATGGGACTGTCCTATCCCACGTATCTCGATCAGATGGGCATCTACTCCAAGACGGGGATTTCAAAGGTTGAGGATCTGATCGGCAAGAAGGTTGGCACGGTCTCCGGCTTCTTGTGGGTAGCTGAACTACAGAAGCTTCTTGGCTCCAATCTCGTTCTCTATCCGAATCCGGTGGCCTTGGCGCAAGACCTCACCGCCGGGCGCATCGAGGCCGCGGTCGATGCCTATGCAACTGGCGTCTACGCCCAAAAGCGGGGCGGTTATCCTGGCATCCAGATCAAAGTCGGCGAGCCAGATCAGCGCGTGCAGGCGTCGATACAGGCCGCACAGGCGAACATCATCTATAGCAAATCGAACCCGGAGTTTGGCGCCGCGCTCGACGATGCCATCCAGCAATTGCACAAGAACGGCGGCATGGCGGAGATTCTCAAGTCTCATGAGCTCGATCCATCGGGAGCTGAAGTCGGCGAGCCGCGTCTCGTGAAATAGACGACGGCACAACAGTCGCATGGCGATGCTCGACCAGAGTTGGCCGATCCCGAGATCCGTGTTGCTGGTGGTGGCGTTAGGTGTAATCGGCGGCGTCACCACCTCGTCCGCACGCGGTCTCAACAATGACGATGACTCAACCGATCTATAGGGCCGTCGACGCCTCAGCACACCAGCTGGCATTGCCGGCTGAAGCCGCAACACCCGATAATACGCCTATTTCGGCGCCGCAGCTGGCAACTTAGAGGGCAGACGTCTATCGTCATTCATGAGGGGTTGCCGGTTTTCGCAGGCCGAGGATTAATGGATGGACGTAGCGGCGTGGCTGCGCGGCTTGGCGCTCGAACAATACGCGCCCGCATTCCACGACAACGATGTCGATGACCAAGTCCTTTTGGAGCTGACGGCCGACGACCTGATCAGCATCGGCGTGACCTCGGTCGGTCACCGCCGCAAACTGCTTGCGGCGATCGCGGCCCTGAAATCTGAAACAGCATCGACCCTGGCCGCCGATGCCTCGGATGAACCGGACCCGACGCTGGCCTCGGTCTCCGCTGCACGAGCTACCGATGCCGAGCGTCGGCAGCTTACTGTTATGTTCTGCGACCTCGTGGGCTCAACGGAGATGTCCGCTCGCCTCGACCCGGAGGATCTAAGCGACGTCATCGGGGCGTTTCAAAAGGGCTGTGTCAGCGCCGTAACTGGGTTCGGCGGGTCGGTTGCCAAGTATATGGGCGATGGAGCACTCGTCTATTTCGGCTATCCGCAGGCGCACGAAGACGACGCTGAACGGGCCATTCGTGCCGGACTTGCGCTGATCGACGCGATGGCCGTGATCCGGGTGTCTTTCCCGGCCCTCCCCCAGGTCAGGGTCGGCATCGCCACGGGCGTGGTTGTGGTGGGCGAGTTGATCGGCGAGGGCAGTTCGCAGGAACGCGTCGCCGTCGGCGAAGCGCTGAATTTGGCCGCAAGAATACAGTCTGTAGCGTCTGCCGATTCCGTGGTCGTGGCGGAATTAACCCGTCGCCTTGCCGGTGCGGCTTTCGAATACGAGGACCTCGGGTTGCAGGAACTCAAGGGAATCCTGGGTGCCGCGAGGCTGTGGCGTGTCATAAGCGAGAGCAGGGCGCGGGGGCGCTTCAATAGCAGGGTTGTCAAGGACCTGACACCGCTTGTCGGCCGCACCGAGGAGATCGCGCTACTCCACCGTCGCTGGGACCACGCGAAAGACGGCGATGGCCAGCTCATCCTTCTCTCGGCGCCCGCGGGCTTCGGCAAATCGCGCATAACGCAAGCGTTTCGGGAGCGTCTAGACGATCCTTCAGTTGCTTGCTTGCAATATTTTGGCTCTCCTTTTCATGTGAACAGTGCGTTTTATCCCTTCATCAGGCAGCTCGAATGGGCCGCAGGCATTGTCCGGACGGATACCGGACCCCGGAAGCTCGACAAGCTAGAAGCCGTTTTGGAAAACTCAGCGGAAGATGGAACCGAAACTGCCGCGCTAATGGCCGATCTGTTGTCGATTCCATTCGGGGAACGCTATCCGCCGCTGCAGCTCACCGAGGCAGTGCAAAAACAACGGACTATGGAGGTGCTGGAAGAGCAACTGGTTGTACTCTCGCGGCGGGATGCAGTGCTGGTGCTTTTCGAGGACACGCACTGGTTCGACCCAACGTCCCTTGAGTTGATGGACAGGATTATTCGCAGGGTGGTGGACTTGTCGGTAATGATCATTGTGACCTATCGGCCTGAGTTCACCGCACCCTGGCTGGAACTTGGCCACGCCACGATGTTGAAGCTCAACCACTTGGGGCGAAGCCAGGTGGTTGAGCTCATTCACAAGACCGGAGGCGGCAAAACGTTGCCGGAGGCGATTGTCGAACAGATAGCAAGGAAGTCGCAGGGTGTTCCGCTGTTTATCGAGGAGATCACGCGAGCGATTTTAGAGTCGGGCGATCTTGAAGAAGAAGGCGAGCGTTACGTCCTGCGACAATCAGTTCGGGACTTCACAATTCCATCTACGTTGCAGGCCTCGTTGATTGCGCGTTTGGACCGCCTTGGCGTGGCCAAAGATGTCGCGCTCACAGCATCGATAATTGGTCGAGAGTTTTCCTACGAGCTGCTCGATGCCGTAGCGCGGATGTCGCAGGCGGCGTTGCTGGAAGGACTTGAACAGCTAGTCCGATCCGATCTGCTGGGACAGCGGGGCGCGCCACCTCAATCGCGCTACATCTTCAAGCATGCGCTGATCCGCGACGCGGCCTTTCAGTCGGTCTTGAACGCACGAAGGCGCGAGTTGCACGAACGCATCGCGGAGGTTCTAGCAAGTCGGTTTCCTGAAGTTGCCGAGACAGAGCCTGAGCTACTGGCGCACCACTACACCGAAGCAAGTTTGGTTGATCGCGCGCTGACGTATTGGCGCCAAGCGGCCGAGCGCGCGGCGGCACGCTTAGCCTACATTGAGGCGCTCGGCCATGTTGACAGGGCGATGAAGCTCGTTGCTGCGCTGCCCGCAAGCACTGAAAGAGATGAATGGGAGCTTGTTTTTCTGGTTATCGAAGGGCCCTCGCGCATGGCGTTGGACGGCTGGGACAGCCCGCCGGCGAAAATGCTCTACGAGAAGGCGAGGGCGGCGGCTGAAAGACTGGGGCGCCCGGCAGAAGTGTTCCGATCGGTCTGGGGTTTGTGGATGGGAGCGCACAGCAGCGGACAGCACGCGCGAGCCCACGAACTCCTCCAGGAAATCTATGCCCTCCAGAAACAAACCAACGAACCGGAATATGTCGTTCAGGCTCATCATGCCGGTGGCTCCCAGATGGTGGCGGAAGGTGAGCCACGTGCGGCGCTGATCCACATAGATCAGTTGCTCTCGAACTACCGGGTCGATGTCCACGGCAACCTTGCGCTGACCTATGGTGCCCACGATCCAGGGTGCTGTTCCCTTGGTATGCGCGCCTTGAGCTTGATGATGCTCGGCCACCTCGATCAAGTTGAAGACACACTCAGAGAGGCCCTGGATCTCGGACATTGCCTTGATCATAAACCTAGCCTCGCGCAAGCACACATGTTCTGCGCGGAAACTTTCATCATCTTAAACCGCTCGAAAGAGGCCGCAGGGCATCTGAACATTTGCGTTCCACTTGCCGAGAAGTACTCGTTGGCGAACTACCTTATACCAGCCAAAATCATGCAGGGTTGGGTCCTCGTGCAGCAAGGCGAGGTCGAAGCCGGTGTCCACCAGGCTGAAACCGCTCTGGAGACCTTGAAGTCGTTTCCCTCGCGTCGCTTCCACCTGCCGATCCGAATCGGAATTGTCGGATTGACCAAGGTCGCTGCCGGCGACCCTGCCGGCGCACTTGCCCTTTTCGAGGCCGCGCTCGACGTGGCGTCGACCACGGGCGAGCGGTGGTACGAACCAGAATTGCTTCGCTTCAAGGCTGAGATGCTGCTCAGCCAACCAAAACAACGCGCGAGGGAGGCCGAACAGTGCCTCAAAGCGGCCATCGCTCTCGCACAGCAGCAGGCGGCGAAGTTCTGGGAACTGCGAGCCACCACCGCGCTCGCCAAACTTCGAGCCCATCAAGGGCGATCCTCCGAAGCTCACGACCTTCTGGCCCCCGTCTACGGCTGTTTCACCGAAGGTTTCGGCACGCTCGACCTGAAGCAGGCGCTGGCCTTGCTCAACGAGCTGCACGCGTGACAAACAATTTCGAAACGCCCCCTAGGATATTGCTTTTGGCTGGGGCTATCCCCGCGCGGAAATAAGCGTTTCCGGCAGCCGAGGGAGCTCTAGCCGCGCGAGCCGACCCCAAGGCCGGCGACGAAGTCTTGGAAGCGATACGCGTGAAAGCGGGGCTAATCGGCGCCAAGCAACCCTGCCACCCTCGGTGGGAGGTCATGCGCATCAAGTTCACTCGCCCCGCACCGGCAGGGGGGCCTGTTTCATGGCCGTGCGGGCTACGCCAGAATTCCAATCGCCGGTACGGACCCATGAGCCTATGCTTTGGGTTGGGCCACTGACCTTGGCCCGTCAGACCCTTGCCGCTTCAGATTGGGACCTTCCTCGGCGGCACGGGCCTTTCTCATGCCACTTGCCCCGGCTCGAAATAGCCGGGGCTCTTTTGCCGCTCTCCGTCCATCGTCGCCATGCAAGAACGCGATTCGGTCCGCTCTGACGCTTTTCTCGCGTCCCACATCCGATATCAACTGGACGAGATCCGTGATTGCGCGATCACCAGAGCTGGTACATGCCTCCGGTCACCGCCATCGCATCCCCTGTGACAAAGCCGGATCTCGCCGATGAATAGAAAAGGATGGCATTGGCCACATCCTCCGGCTGACCTTCAGCAGGCAAGGTTTGTGCTCGCCGCGAATGCTCGTCGAGCGCCGGAAAGGCAGGGCTCTTCTTGACGCGATCCGTTCGAATGTAACCGGGAAGAATCGCGTTTACGGTGATGTTATGTGGCCCCAGCTCAACCATAAGCGCGCGCGTGAGTCCGAGGAGGCCAGCTTTGGCGGCCGCGTAGGCTGCCATGCGGTCGGCCCCTAGAATCGAAAGCGATGAGATGTTGACGATGCGTCCGTAACGCCGTTCCACCATGGAAGGCGCGAAGGCCCTAACACAGTTGAAGGCGCCCTTCATGTGGACCTCGACGACCTCCGCCCATTGACGGTCCGTAGTCTCCAGGGCCTTCCCGACATGAGCGAAGCCCGCGTTATTGACGAGAATTTGGACCGAACCGAAGCGCTCCAGCACTGCTCGGCGCACGGCATCGACATCGGTCGCATCGCTGACTGATCCGGTCGCCGCGAGGGCTTCGCCACCCCTAGCTAGGATGTCGTCAACGACCTCCTGAGCCGGCCGCTCGTCGCGATCCCAGACCACCACCCGCGCGCCTTCAGCCGCAAGCATTTTCGCTGCGGCCGCGCCGATGCCACGGCCCGCACCGGTGACGATGGCGACATGGCCCTTGATCCCAAGATCCATTCAGCTTTTCCTATCGGCGGATGTTCGGTCGAGTTCGCGAGCGAAGAGGGAGAAGATCGCGTCCCAGTCGCGGCGGGCCGCTTTTGGGTCGTATACGGCGCGGTCCGGGAAGGCATAGGGATGTTGGGTACCTGGATGAATGACGATTTGGGCGTTGTTCCGATCCCCGAGCAAACCAGCCAATTCGGTGGGAACGGAAGGCGGGATGATGTCGTCATTTTCGGCGAACGCGCAGTAGAGCCCGCCGGAAATCTTCGCTAGCCATTTGCGTGCGGTGTCCGGTCCCTCCTCGGCGAAGCCGAAGCCGAGCACCGATACGGCGGCGCGAATGCGCTGCGGACATGTTGCCGCAGCCCGCAAGGCCAGGTAGCCGCCGCGGCCGTAGCCGATCGCTCCGAAAGCGGCAGTTCGGATTCCCTGTCGGGCGACGAGCCACGCGAGTAGGGCCCGTAAATCCTCCATGGCGCGACTGACAGTAATGCTCGAAGCGGCGATTTTGCGGATTGCGATGGCATCAGGATCGTGGCTCTGCGGATCGAGCACGAGGGTGCCGAGGCGATGATAGAGGGTCGAGGACCACGCACAGATAGCCACGGCCGGCAATGGTGCCGGCCATTACTTGCATCGTGTCTGTCAGTCCGCCGACATGAGGAAACATGATCACCGGCGCAAAGGGGCCTTGCCCCGTCGGCTGCGCCAGGATCACCCGCATGAATCGGATCTGCGTGGGGACTAGGCCCGCATCCACGCGGATGGAACCGCCTTCCTCAACCATCGGCGAGCACAGCCGTCATGACGGCGGCCTCAGCTTCACCCCGGCGAGCGCCCCGCCATCGACCCTGATCTCGCCGCCGGTGGTGAATGTCGATTTGTCGGAGGCGAGAAACAGCACCGCGTGCGACACTTCTCGACATCTGCCCGGCCCGACCCATCGGATAGGCGGCGAGGCGCTCTTGCCGTCGCTGTCCGGCAAGGCGCGCAGCATGTCGGTGTCGATGCCGCCGGGGACGATGGTGTTGACGCGGATCGTCGGGCGCGAGGGTCACCGCGGCGCCGCCTTGGTGACCATCAGCACGGCCTGCCTTGCTGACCGAATAGGCGAAGTTGAATTCGGTGCCGAGCTTGCCGATCACGGAGGAGATGTTGATGATCGAGCCGCGGCCGCCGCGCGGCATCAGCGGGCGCCGCGTGCTTGATGCCGAGGAAGGCGCCGGTCTGATTGACCTCGATGAACGCGCGCCATTCCTCGAGCGAGCAATCGAGCGAGGCCGGACTTGCCGAGGATCGCGGCATTGTTCACGAGCACGTCGAGCCGGCCCTGCGCTTCTCCACGATGCCGTCACCGCCGCCTGCCAGTCTCGGGCTGCGTCGACGTCGAGATGGACAATAGCGGATATCGAGACCTTCGCCCCGCAGCGCTCGCGGCCTCGCGCCTCGCCGCTTCGTCGGTGACATCGGCGAGGATGACGCTCGCGCCCTGCTCGGCGAGCAGCCTTCCATGGCTCAAGCCCATGTTGCGGGCTCCGCCGGTGATCAGCGCGACCTTTCCGGCCACCCGGCCTTTGCCGTCGCGCTCATGCTTCGGCCTCTCTTCCCAATGCTTTCCGGTGATGCCCTGCGGCCGGAAGGTGAGCAGCGCCAGGAGCAAGGTGAAGGCGATCACGGTCTGGTAGTTCGACGAGACATAACGGCCGACGAGCGCGTTCACGACGCCGAGCAGGAGGCCGCCGACGAGCGCGCCCTGCATCGTGCCGAAGCCTCCGAGCACCGCGGCGACGAAGCCGAACACCCCATAGGACGAGGCCGACATCCGAGGAGGTGAACTGGGCGGGGGTGATCATCGCGCCCGCGAACCCGCCGATGGCGGCGGTCGCCGCGAACGATATGAAACCCATGCGCTCGGGCGATATGCCGAGCAGCTCGCTCGTGTCGCGGCTCGCCGCGCAGGCGCGCATGGCGCGCCCCAAGGTCGTGAACTGCAAGGTCGCGGCGACCAGCCCCATCAGGATGAGGGTCATGCACGACGACGACGAGATACTGCCCGTCGATCCGGCTATCGCCGATGTCGAGCGAGAAGCCCGGGATCCAGGGCGGCAGGGTCTGCGGCATGGACCGAGCAGCAGAAGCGCCACGATGGCCATGATGCCGCCGAACACGATGGTACCGAGCAGCACCACGTAGGGCGGGCTTCGCCGGCGCCAGAGCGGCAGCACGACGAACGTCCACAGCATGATGCCGCACAGGGTCGCGACCAGAATTCCTGCAAGAATCGGCAAGTGGATAGGGCAGCGACGTATAGGTCAAGAACCAATAGGTCGAGAAGCCTCCGATCATCACGTAATTGCCTTCGCTGAAATTCACGACGCCCGTCGTGCGTATTCCAGCGAGTAGCCGACCGCCACGAGGGCGTATACGCAGCCTGTCGCGAGGCCGATGGCGAGAATGAGGATCATGCGGCGTTCCGCCATCGTCCTGCGCCGAGATAGGCTTCCCTGACCGCACGGATCGCGATACACTTCGTCCGGCATGCCCGGCGGCGATCACCGAGCCGAAATTCATCACCGTCACCCGATCGCACAGCCCGAATACGAAGGGCACGTCGTGATCGACGAGGAGGATGCCCACGTCGAGCGCCACCTGTCCGGAGGATCGCGCGCCGAGCCGCTCCGTTTCATCTGGGTTGAAGCCGGCGGCAGGCTCATCGAGGAGCAGGATGCGCGGCCGCATGGCCACGGCGCGCGCGATCTCGAGGAAGCGCAACTTGCCGAAGGGCAAATCGGCCGCGTCGCTCTCGGCGTCGCCAGAAAGCCCGAACTCGTCGAGCACGGCGCTGGCAGCGGCCGCCAGCTCACGAGCCTCCCGGCGCATATCCGGCAGGCGCAACAACACCGAGCCGATGCCCGATCGGTAATGGCGGTGCATGCCCACCATGACGTTCTCCAGCACCGTCAGCCCGGCGATCGGCGTCGCCTGTTGGAAGGTGCGCGAGACGCCGAGCCTGGCGATCGCCGTCGGATCGAGATGAGAGAGGTCGTGGCCATCGAAGCCGAGCTGCCCGGAGAAATCCTTGAGAAAGCCGGTTATCAGCCCGATCATCGTCGACTTGCCCGCGCCGTTGGGCCGATCAGGCCGTGGATGCTACTGGACAGATCGACAGCGAGACTTGCGAGACTGCGGTCAGGCCGCCGAACCTCTTCGTCAGCGTCGATCACCTGCAGAAGCGAGGGGCTCATCGTTTGGTCTTCGCAATCGATGCGGTCCACTTCGGCGGCGTGCAGCCATTGCGGCAGCACCGCTCTCGAGGTTCTGCGCGCCGCGAACCCGACCCAAAATGCCCGCCGGACGCAACAGGATGATCATCAGAAGAGCAGCAAGAAGACGAGGTTCTGATAGCGCTCGAATCCGGCAACCGCCTGCGGCACCAGGATGACGAAGGTGGCGCCAAGGATCGGACCGACAGTCGAGCGCAAGCCGCCGACGAACAGCATGAACATCAAGTTGATGACGACGGAGATGTCGTAGAGGTCGGGCCCCACGAAGCGCGTGAAGCCGACGTAGAACGAGCCCGCGAGCGACGCCATGGCCGCGGCAATGACGAGCGCCAGCAGCTTGTAGCGCGGCACGTCGATGCCAAGCGTGGCCGAAATGTCCTGTCGGGTCGACAGCGCGCGCCAGGCGCGCCCGATATGTGAATTCCCGAGGAGTTGATAGACGCACGAGGCTCAGCGCGCACAGGCTCCAGGCAAGCACATGAAGGCGACAGGATTCCGAAACGAAAACTCGCCGATCTTGAGGGAAGGAACGCCGCCGATGCCCCAACCGCCATTGGTGAAGCTGCTGGCATTGGCAAAGGACGCCACTCCAAGCGCAAGAGCGATGGTTCCCATGGACAGATAATGTCCGCGCAGCCTCAGCAAGGGCTTGCCGATGATCAGCGCCAGCGCGATCGAGAGCGCAAGGGAAATGAGCAGGGCGAGCCAGGGATTGATGCTGAAGCGTGTGGCGAGGATGGCGAGCCCGTAGCCGCCGATCGCCATGAAAGCGGTCTGCGCGAAGCTTGCCTGACCCGCGAGCCCGAGCAGCAGGTTCAGCGAGATCACCACGGTCGCGAAGAGCGCGATGATGGTGAGATTGTAGAGCGTGAGCCGCGAGCCGAGGAACGTGGCCGCGACGCATGTGGCCACCAAGCATAGCAGCACCGCGATCTCGATAGGGCGTAGTTTGATGTCTTTCACGACGCGAGCCCTTCGCCGAGGTAGAGCCTGGCGAGCTCCTCGCGTGTGGGACGGCGCGGCGCACGGAAGCGGACCTTGCCGTTGTGCAGAACGATCGTCGTTTCCCGCTCGCTCGGTAGCGGCACCGCCTTCTGCTCGACGATCACCATGGCCAAGCCTCAGCACTGAGCTGCCCGAGCACAGAATAGACGCGTTCGGTGGCGAGCGGGGCGAGACCGAGTGACGGCTCGTCCAGCAGCAGCACGAGCGGTTTGGCCAGGAGTCCGCGAGCGATGGCTAGCATCTGCATCTCGCCACCTGAGAGTGTGCTGCAGTCCTGATCGAGACGCTCCTGCAGGACAGGGAAGAGAGCAAACACGCGATCCAACGACGCGTCGTAAGGATCCCCGGCGCTCGGACGCCGAGTTCCAGCCGAGGATGAGATTGTCCCTCACAGTCAGCGTCGGCAGCCTGCCGCGCCCCTCGGGCACTAGCGATATGCCGAGCCTCACCCGCCGAAAGGCTGGCATTGCCGTGATGTCGCGCCCGCTCAGGACAATGCGTCCAGTCCTCGCCGGCACCGCGCCAGCCAGCGCTCGCAGGAACGATGATTTGCCGGCACCGTTAGGCCCCAATATGAGGGTGAGGCTATTGGTTTCGACCGCGAGATCGGTTGGTTCGAGCGCGCGCACACCGCCGTATTGCACCGAGATGCCCTCAGCCTGCAGCACAGGCCGTGCCCCCGCCTCCCTATCGGACGCAGTTTCGATCACTTGGCCTCGCTGCGGAAGACCACTTTCATCGTTCCATTGTCGAACTTCGCGGTCTGCAGCGCTTCAGACATCTCCTGACCCGTGTGATCCTTCGCCGAAAAGCGCCAATGGGTCACGGCTCCTTGGTAGTCGAGCGTCTCGAGGGCATCGCGGATCTTCTCGCCGCTCGTGGAATTGCTCTTCTGCACCGCCGCCGCCAGCATATGCGCGGCGTCCCATCCCGAAGCGGCCGCTTGTACGCCCGCCAAATCGAGCCCTGCCTTCTTGTATTCATCGAGGAAGGCGCCGACGGCGACCTTAGTCGGGCCGTCCATGATGTCGGGATAGACCTGGACCGGGATCGCCGAGAGATAAGCATTGGGATACGCCGCGGCAGCCTGCTGGAAGGTGGGCGTGTCGTCGAGCCCCATGACGAGCGCCGACTTGAGCCCAACCGTCGCTGCGGCCTTCGCCTCGAGGATATGGGCCGGCCCGGTCATGAAATCGAGGATCGCATCGGGGTTGGCATCCTTGAAGGCGGCAAGCTGGGGCGTGAAGTCCGTGGCCGTTACTTCGACGCCTTCGGTGCTGACGACCTCGAGGCCCCATTTGGGCGCGAGCCCTGCAGCAGCTTCGTTGCCGATTGGGCCGCCGGGGTCAGGTTGTAGATGATGCCGATCCGCTTCGCCTTCAGATACTTGGTGGTGAATTGCAGCTCGAGATCCATGACGCGAGAGAAGGCCGTGGTCGACAGGAACGCCCAATCATGCTCCGGCGGAAGCTGCGACAACGTCACGACCGGAACTTTCGCCTCGGCCAGCAAAGGGTGGATGGCGACCGTCGTTGCCGACGAAGCTCCGTTCAACATCGCCGAGGCGCTGTATTGGTTGAGCAGCTGGTTCGTCGCCGTCGCTCCCGTGGTGGCGTTCGAGGCGCCATCCAACACATGCAGATCGATGGGGTGGCCGTCGGCGCCGCCATCCTTGTTTAGGATGCTGACCGCGAGCTTCAGCCCGTTCAGAAAATTTGCGTCATAGGCGGCGAGATATCCGGTGAGCGCTGCGACCGAGCCGACATCGATGGGGTCTTTCGCCTGCGCCGATGAAGGACCGGCAAGCAAGGCGATGAGGAAAGCTGGCAAGCACGCGAAGCCGCAAAGCTTGCGACGGGTAATAGCACGTCGTGATTCCGCCATGGCGTTTCCTCCGTCTATCGGGCTTTCTTTCCGTCCTCAGGTTCCAACGGCTTTATCGGCGTATGTTTGCAGCATGGTCGCCGATTGAATGAGTGCGGCCTTGAGATTGGCGGCGATCGGAATTCCGTGAGCCTTGCGCTCGGCCTGTTCCTTTATCGCTCGCCGTCCCGGTAGCCGGGGCGGGGGACCCCCCTCGACCGCCCGGCTCGTCTCGACTGTGGACGCGATATGCTGAGCCCGGCGCCTGAAGGCGGCAAGACCGCCGAACCCCTCCGGATCGATGGCTAGAAAGAAATGGCTGATGCCGCTCGGTCGCTTGCACTACATTCTCGTAAGTGATGCCGAACCCCCGGTTCTCCGTCCGCAAGAGCGCTGCACAGCAACTCGATCAGCAAGAGCGAGACCATAACCTTTCGCCCCGCCGATCGGCAGCACTGAGCCAGAAATCGCCGCTGCGGCATCGGTCGTCGGGTTCCCTGGACACATCCAAGGCCCAACCTGTTGGGAATGGTTGTCTCGCCGTTTGCCAGCATTTGGCGGATGCGCGAACGGGCGACCACCGCGGTCCCCATGTCGAGGACCATGGGCGCCCCCTCGTCAAGGGGCGCGCCGGCGCTGAGCGGATTAGGGCCCGAGCAGCTGGGTCGAGCCGCCGGTCGGCGCGATCGCTGGAGCCGCGTTGCTGAAGGCCAGACCGATCCTGGCCTTGTCGGGCCGCAAGGTCGCCATAATAGCCGGCGGCCCCGAAATGACTGCTGTTGCGCGACAGCAGCCGCCCCCAGACCATGGCTTTTTGCCCCCAGGACGATCACTTGGTCCATAGCCTTGCGGCTCTCCACGAGACCGAGCCCATGGTCGGCATCGATCAGCAATGTAGCGTCGCGCGGTTGTTTGGTGCGCACTTTTGGCCGCGGCTTGATAGTGCGATCGAGCAGCCCCTTGATGTAGAGCGGGAGCGTCGCCGCACCATGAAGAATCGGAACCGCATAATTGGGGATAAAGAAGCCCTTCAGCCGCCAATTCCGGCGTCCTTTTTGCTCAAATCCGCAGATCGCCGAAGAGGCGGGCCATCTCCCGATAAAGGCGATGATAAGGGACGCGCTCCGCGTCTGCGCGCCCGCCCGCAAGCGCTCAGACGCTTCGGCAAAGCAACCGGAGCGGCCCTTGGCGCGTCACGGCTTCAACCGCCCGAATTGAAACATGATGCGCGCCTCCGAGGGGCTCGCACCCTCCCGTCCAACGCTGTGGACGATCTTCCACCTACGCTTCCACGAGCCGCGCATTCGTCCCGGCCGGCGAAAGCCGTCCGGGAGGTTGGTCGCATCCTCGAAGCCCGTGCGCAGCACATCCGCGCCAAGCGCGGCCGCGACGGTTGCCATGGGGAAGTGCTCGGCGGCGGGCGTCACCACGCCCCATGGGATCTTGGGAAAGCGCATGAGGCCCTCGGCGGAAATGATGCAGAGGTTGCGCGCATTCGCTGCGAGACCGCCGAAGCCGAGGTGTAGTTCAACCAGAACCGCCGCTTTTTGATGTCGAGCAGTCCGCAGTCCGCCAGCGTGCGACATTGTCGAGGAAACCGAGGTCGAACATCTCGAACTGGAAGCCGAAATTCGGCTTACGCAGCATCCGCTTTACACTTTCAGCGATGTAATAAGGCGTGTTGGCGAAGACGGATGGCGTCGCGTAAACGGGGTTGTACATGTTGAGCGAGCCCGCTGCGACGGAGCCGAGATCCTGGGCGGATCGATGTCGATCAACGCCAAGCGCTCGTCGTCAGAAGGCCTCATCATCTGCCCGGTGGCAGGGTCGGTGAGGGGCTTGCCCGTATCAAGGTCCACCTTCGGGCCGATCCCCGTCGTCGTTTCGATCAGCGCTTGGCAGCGGGCCCGAATACCAGCAATCGCGTCTGCGAACACCCTGACTTCTGCCGTGGAGCGGCAAGTCCTCACGTCTCGGGCGTGAAAATGGACGACCGCCGCACCCGCTTCGGAACACCGCTTCGCGTCCTCCGCGATTTCGTCTGGCGACACCGGGATGGCGGCTCCGGGCGTCTGCATCCGGTTGCCGTTGACCGCTGCCGTGATGATTACCTTTCCCATGCCGCCTCGCTTTACCCCGAAAGCCCAAGTTTGCGCACCGGACGCTACCGGATTGCTTCGCGGCGAATGACCACCCGATCGAGGGAGAGCGCCACCCGGTTGTCGCACAGCCGCGCGGCCGCGTGATTGGCGTAAGGATGGGGCAGGCGCGAAGTCGAAGCCGTGCTCAACCTCGGGGTAAAGAAAGCACTCCACCTGCGGATGATTGCCGAAGGCGGCGACGCATCGCTCTACCGCGTCCTGAACGGTGCCGAAGCGTTCAAGCTCCGGCAAGTGAAGGCTGAGCGGACTGCAGCAGTCTTTCCGCGATGTAGAGATGCTTCTCTAGCCAGGTCGGATACATGCCGACGCAGAGATCGAAGCTTGCCTCGATCGCCGCCAGGCATACGATCCGGCCCCCGTAACACCAGCCCATGGCGCCGGTCCCGCGAGCAGCCGCTGCGTGCCAGCAATGCGGTCCTTCGCGATGCGCAGGTCGACGAGCCCCTCGTCATCCGATCCGATATCCGCGAACTTTGCGATCCTATCGAATTTGGAGAAGTCGTATTCCACGGCATGCTCCGGTTCCAGCCGCCAAAAGAGGTTCGGCGCCACCACCGCGTATCCCAACGCTGCCTAGCCGTCCGCGACCGACCTCAGATCGGAGTTGAGGCCCCATACGGAACTGCCAAGAACGATGCCACAGCCATTTGGTTTCGAGGGCAGGGCAAAATAGGCCTGCATCTGCGCGGCGCCCGATGGGATCAGTTCGAAACGATGCTTGCGATCTCTCCAAGTCGCGGCAAGCTCCTCCTTCCAAAGGCTGGCAAGCGCCTATGTCAATGGGTCCGCCGTCGCGAATTAAAAGGGGATATGCGGAAAGCCCACGAGATCACGACCAGATGAATTGAAGCTTCATCCCCAGAAAATGGACCACCGCATGTCCAATGGATTGCTGATGTGATTACTGCAAGACCGCCGGCGTGAGATCCGCTAGGTCGGACTCGGCGCCCGGAACACCCTGCGCGATCGCTCGTTGCAGCCAAAGACGCGCTTCCTCAGGATTTGGTTCACCAGCCACTGATCATCATCTCGCGGGTTTTGCGATTTTGGCAGAACGAACCCAATGCGGCACACGAGCTTTCAGCCGCGCCGGGCCCGGTTCAAGCGTGCCGCCGGCGCGGGGCTTGCCGGACGCGCAAACTTAAGTGTCAGTCTTTAATCCTCTCGAGGATCCAGGCGAGCTCGATCAAAATCCCTGATCGCGAATTTCCGTCTTGACCGGGCGCGTTCCTCATAACGTTCAAGGAAATCGCTGGGATCCAACTCTGGGAGATGCCTCCTTCTGGGGACCCAGATATGGTGGTGCGCGTCGGGATCCCAACCATCGACAAGGCGACGAAGATCCTCGAGCGAGTTATTCTTTTTTCGGCGAACAATCAGTCCCAGCGCCCTCTCGAACAACCTAGCGTTGGGAGATTCGATCATCTTTGGACTATAGGCGGGTTGCGGGGGAAATTTGGCGAGCAGCAATCGTGCCCGCCGGACACGCCGCAATTCGAGCTCGGCTTCTGCGACCCGGCGAGCAAGGTCTATAAGTTCACATCTGCCTCCTGCAATTTCGACCGCAAGTTGCTCAATCTCCGGGCTTACGCCGGGCTCCCGTTCCAGCGGTGTTGCCAAGCCGTGCCAGCGTGCATTCAAGCGGGACGCCGCTTTTCCAGCCGAGGTGCGAGGTCCTGTGCTGCGCCTCGCATTGCGACGATTGGCCTCCCGTTGCCTCGAGCTAGTCATCTCCGACGACATCGTCGCTTGTTTGGCGGGCCAAGTGCCGGGGATGTGATTCCTCGAAATCCGCGTCAATGACGGTTTCACTCGCGCGCCTAATCTGCTTCGCCCAGCCGGCACGCCGGCGTTCGATTTGCTTCAGCAGCGAATTTCGGCGACTTTGATAAAGTTCGTCACGTGCGTCCAGCCTAGCGAATTCCTGGGCGTTGGTAGAGAGGGTTTGCGCGGTAACATCTGAATTTGAAAGGCCAACCGGCCGAGCAATGCTTCAACTTGTTTAACAGCCTCCTTGTCCCCGCTGAACCAATCAAATGCGAGGAAACTGATCTGATCGGCGGTGAGCTTTGAAGGCCCATGCGCAGGCACAATTAATGCTAAAACGCTCTCCATCGCAGCGCGACGACCCGTTCGCATGAGGCTTTCTCGATTGCGCCGATTGCGTTGAATCTCCCAGGTCAGGTCCACAAAATCCTTGAGCAACAGCCAATCTACCGGGTCCGTGGGTTTTACGGCGGAGGCAACTGCCGCAAGTAGATCTTCATAGCGTGCGCATCTTCCCCTTCAACCAGCCAACTCGGCCCTAAAAGCACGCGGATTTCTTGCGGTACAGCGGGCTTTTTCTGAGCATTAGCGGGCGTAACGTGGGTCCTTGCAGGCTCGGGAACGGAACAATTGTGAGGGTTCATGGAGGTGACCTCCAAGCGAGTTGACCAGGCGAAGTTTCCCCAGCGCCGGCGCGCTTTAAAAGTCTGGATTCAGGTTTCTTTACGCGATATCGATTTTGTTGGTGGGTCATTGTTGTGAATCCTGGGTTGAAGTGTTACGCGCCTTGAACTGGAGCGTTATCGACTGCGGCCCCTCTGGCGCGGCGTTGTTTTCGCCAAGGCATCCGAGAATTGATGCGCTAAGGTGGTAAGCTCGAACATGGTGTAGGGACCGCGCGTCGCTTCCCGCACAAACCTAAACGCCTCATCTTGTCCTCGGCTCACCGCACAGGCCTCCGGAGCCTGCTGCTGATCCATTGCGCCCGGCGAACGGGACACGATGGAAAGGAAGACAGGATCTCTGTTCGACACAGCCATGGCACCTGCACGAGCCTCTTCGCCGATTGCCTTTGCATCAAACAGCCATTTGCGATCGATTTGGAGAACGCGCTTATGCTCTCTTTCCAGCTCGCGCCTTACGCGACGCAGCACGGCGACGGCGAAGCTCTGCGGCCAGCCGTGGCCCATCAGCATGAGGCCCACCAAAAGCGCGAAGGCTTCATACTCTGAGAACCGCACTTCGACGCCACTGCCCGGCGGCTCGACACTGTAGAAGGCGTAGCTGGCAAGCTCTGGATCGTTCACTTCTCGCCCGAGCTCACGATCGATATCAAGGAGACGCTTTACCCGTGTGCGAACGACCGTTGATGGCGTCCGAGCTTGCGGTTCCAGCACGTAAGAAGTTGCTTCCTCGATTTGGTTGCGCTTCAGTCGGAACATCAAAAGTCTGACTACAAGTTTTATATGAGCTCGTCAAGCAACGATCGGATTTCCCCCGCGCGCATACTGGCCCGCGCTTCCGCCATGCGGTTGGCCCGCGGGAGAGGGCACGACGCGCCCGGGGTGCGGCAAAGTGATCTTCGCCAAATAGCTGATTGGCGAGGGCGCGCCGATCAGTCAAATGCGCACATCTTTCGCAAGGATCATGATCTCTTCGACCGAACGCGCTTCTTTAGGCGAACTCCCGGACCCTCGCCATTTTCGCTAACAAAGATCACCCCTGCTGATTGTAAGGCAGCGCGCATAGCCTCGAGCGCAGCATCGGAAACTCTCCTGCGCGATTTCTCAAAATCAACCACTGTGGACACCCCAAGATCGGCAAGCTGTGCCAATTTGATTTGAGAAATATTCAAGAGAGCGCGACCAGCCCTCACCTGGGCGGGCGTCAGAGAGATCAACGATTTTCGTTGACTTGGTTCTCGATATTTCATATCAATGAATTTCGTTGATTTGAACGGTCCTTGGGAGGTGGCTGATCCAAAGTTCCGCTTCCATGAGCGTTTCCGCAAAGCGAATTAAAATGCATTGAACAGATGGGCCATAAATCATGATAGAATTCTATGACCGGAACAACTTTGCTCGGACGTCCTACGTCGGCGGCTCGGATGCCAAAACGATCATGGGTGGCGACGAGGCTGCCCTTATTCGGCTCTGGCGGGAGAAGCGCGGCGAAATTGAACCTGAGGACCTCTCGACTAACCTCCTGGTTCAGCTCGGGGTCGCGACGGAACAGCTTAACCGGCGCTGGTTCGAGCGCGAGACGGCGCGTGAGCTCGAGCACGTACAGAAATTCGTCCGGCATCCTAAGCTCGAGTGGATGGCCGCGACCCTCGATGGGGCGGTCAAGGAAGAGGGCGCGGTCTTTGAGGCGAAATTCATGCTCCCTTGGCACTTCTCGGAAGAAAGCGCTGCCGAAAAGCACATGCCTCAGCTGCAGCACAATATGCTCGTGACAGGAGCACGCAGGGCCTTTCTGTCGATCGTAACGGGAGGCGGTAAATGGGTCTCGATCGAAGTTGATGCAGACCCGGTCTATCAGACAGTTCTTTTGCAGGTCGAGCGCATCTTCTGGCGGTGCGTGCGCACAGGTGAGGTGCCCCATGTCTACGGGGCTGAGCCCCCCAGGGCCAAGCTTCCGATGGTGCGCGTCATCGACATGAGCGGGTCAAATGCTTGGGGCGAACATGCCGTAACCTTCGCGCGAACCCGGGCGGCTCATGCCGAGCATGAGGAGGCAAAGGCTGAACTGAAAATGCTCATGCCTGAGGACGCGCGCGAGGCTTTTGGTCATGGCGTGAGAGCCAAGCGCTCGAAGTCAGGCGCCATCAGCTTCGACCTTGTGGCGAATGGAGGAGATTATGCAAGCCTCCAGTGACTCGATCTCCGAGCTCGCAGCGGCAATGGCGAAGGCGCAGGCGGAGCTTGTGAATCCGCCGAAGAGCCTGACCGCTGTGCTCGAGCGGGGGCGAAACGGGATGGGGCCGTTCAGTTATCGGTATGCACCTTTGTCAGCGGGGCTCGACATCTTGCGCAAGACTCTGGGTAAATACGAGCTTGCGATCATCCAGACGACTCGTATCGATGCCGATCGCGGTCTCGTGCTTTTAACGACGATGATTGCGCATTCCTCAGGCGAATGGATCAGCGGAACTTGGCCCGTATGCCACATCACCGATATGGGACACCCGAAGCTGATGGGCGCGGCGCTGACCTATGCGCGCCGCTATTGCCTTTTCACCATGGTTGGCTTGGCGGGCGAGGACGACCTCGACGCGCCGCCTCTCGAAACAAAAGACAAGCCGCATTCAGGAAGCCAGATGGCCGACCAATCGCGGAAGGTCGCTGCGGCCAATTCCCTGCCGGACGAATTCGCCGCCGAAATTGCTCAACACGAACATGAGGGCGCAACCGGCAATCCTGGCTACTTGCTGGATACTGCGAGCCTCGAGCGGTGAAGAGGTCAGGAGGGAAGAGCCACCGCGGGCCAGGCGGCGATCGCCTCGGAGATCTTTAGGCAGGCTCGTCTCAGCGCGAACAAGCGATCCCTTTGCTGATCTGGCCTCGATCCACGATGCTGACGCGCTGCTGCGATGGGCGGCGCTGAAGATGCCCTTCCGTAATGGGCTTGATCCAGCAACGCGTGACAGAATTGCTACCGCTTTTTTGGAAAGAGCGGCCACGATCGGTGTGGACCCTGAACTCCTCATCCCATTCGAGCCCCAGCTCAACGCAACCGAAGCCCCAAAGGGTCCGGCATCGCCGAGTTAGGCGGGTGACCCATGCTGCGGAAATCCACCTTTCAACAATGCCGGCGACGCTATCTGCCCGCGCTGCTCCGCGCCCGAATCATGCTGAGGCAGAACGGTCGCTGTTTTGACTGCGGCACGCGCCTCATGCTGGCGCACATTGTCTTCGACCATAGGCCGCCCTTAGGGCTGCGCGGGCAAGACGATGATGCCAACGATCCTGAACGCTTGGCCGCGCTCTGCAGAACCTGTCACCAGCGGAAGACCCCACGAGATCTTAAGCAAATCGCAAAGGCGAAGCGATTGGCATCCGACCATCAGGATTTCTTGGAGCGCATGCGCGATAAAATTCCGGGCCGGCCAGTCCCTTCCAAGGGCCAATGGCAAAAGATGAAAAAGAAAATGAAGGGGGCAGAGCCTAAGGGGGCCCGGGGTGCCCACAGAGAAGAAGCTCGACCCCGTAGAAGGGTGGAAGCTGCCGCCGAGCAAAATTCGCCGAGGTGAAATGAGCGGCCATGAAGCCCTCCGCACGCGCAAGATCGCGTGCAAGCTTGACGTGGGATGCGACCGCATGTTTTCGAGGCCCAGCAAAGCAGTTCAGGCTCCGGCTGCCTCAATCTCAAGCCCTTGCTTGAGATTGAACAAGGCCGACTTGGTTGCCGGGGGTTCACCTATGGTTACCTTGCCGAAGGCGTGGAGGCGCACGGGATGGTTCCCTCGAGTATCGTCGGCGCCAAGCAATCAAACGCTTTTTTGAGATCTCTTTCCTCTCTTGCGTTTTCTCCCTGCAGCGGCTCCCATTTAACCGCAAACTGCGCTACTGCGCTGCACTTACAAGTTCGTCATCGAGCACTTCCACTATCATTTGTGATCAGACTGTTGGCGGCCAGTCATCGCCACTGCCGCTGCCGATCCCAGTGCCGGAGGTCGTCAATCGAGGTCACCATGGGAACGGGCAGAAGTGCCGAGGGGGTGACATTTACTCGCGCCGTGACAGTGTCCGACCAGACGCTCAGCCCGCTGGGATGTGATGCCGCTCTACTAGTGACATACTCGTGCGAAATCCAGCATCCGTTCGGATTTGTTGGGATCGGCAATCGGCGTCCAGTTGTTCTTCAATTGCGGGCGCCCGAGGTGTGGGCGCTCTCGTGCACGATTGATAAAGCGTTGGCGATCCGAAGCTCGAGGAGCCGGAAGCCACGACCATGTAATAATCCGCAGGCTGAATCGACATTCATCGTGACCAATGGACGAAGGCGAGGAAATAGATGGCTCGCCGGTCAAACCGTGTTGCGACGCGTCGAAAATGTTTGAGCTTGTTAAAGCAGCGTTCGATACGGTTTCTGATTTTGTAGAGGGCAACGTCGTGCGGGATTTGGCTTGTCCGTGAGCTGAGGGATGACGGAAGCCATGCCCTCGGCGACAATCGCGTTGCGAATGCCATTGCTGTCATAGGCTTTGTCGGCGATGACCCCCTGTGCGTCGACGTTCCCAAGCAAGGCGAGTGCGGTTTTGCTGTCGTGCACTTCGCCGCCGGTCAGCAGGATGCGTAGCGGCCGGCCGAGCGCGTCGGCCAGCATGTGAATTTTGGTCGTCAATCCTCCTCGTAAACGCCCCAGAGCCTGGTTTTGGGGCCCCCCTTTTCCCGTCGCTGCCTGCTTTGTGGGCGCGAACCAGTGTGGTGTCCAGCATGACATACTCGTTGCCAGGATCCTTGATGAGCGCGGCGAAGACACGCTCCCAGACGCCGGCTTGGGCCCAGCGCGTGAAGCGCTTATGGACCGACTTGTATTTACTATACCGCGTCGGCAGGTCGTGCCAGTGCGCGCCAGAGCGGAGGACCCATAGGACCGCATGGACGAAAAGCCTGTTATCGACGCCTGTGCGCCCAGGATCGCCCGCCCTTCCAGGTGATAGGTCAGCAATCTGCCCCCATTGCCGGTCCGACAATTTCATACCGTTTGACCATCGCCACGACCCCAGATCAAAAAATCTGAAGTCCCATGAATTCACGCATCTTGGCCCGTGTAAATCCTGAATGTCGATTAAACCTAGCACTGCTGGCGGTGAAATTGACGATCATGTCGCCCGCGGCGTCCACAGTGCGACCCATAAGCAAATCTCGGGGAACCCGACGGACAGCGACGCAGTTTACGCCGAAAATTACGAACGCGGTGAAGAAAAATTAATCCCTGGCT
>CAWCDW010000005.1:0-194182 GCA_963794475.1 uncultured Alphaproteobacteria bacterium | reverse complement strand
CTCCGTTAGTCTTGGTTCGAATCCAGGTCCCCCAGCCAAAAGAGAGCATTTGTCGGCCGTGGCCGGCCCATCGACTTTGCGTGCTTCAGATCCGGGGGGCAGGGTCCCAGTTGATCGGAGCCAAGCCAAGCCTCAATTCCTCACCACCTCATCCATCGCCGCGGTCAAGAGTTCAAGGCCGAGGTCGATCTCGGCTTCCGACACCGTCAATGGCGGCGCGATCCGCATGACGCCGCCTGAGGATCCGGCGCGCACGATATTGGCGCAGAGCCCAAGGCTCAAAGCCTGATCCGTCACGGCATCGGAGAGCATCGCGGCCGAGCGCTTCTTGCCCGCCCGCTCGTCGATGAATTCGAGGCCCAGCAGCAGGCCGCGCCCGCGCACATCCCCGATGCAGGGATGCCGCGATTGAAGCTCGAGGAGGCCCTTTTTCAGCCTCGCGCCAAGGCTTGCGGCCCGCGCCGCGAGACCATCGCGCTCTACGATCTCGAGCACCTTGAGCCCCACCGCGGCGGGAAGCGGATCGTTGACATGGGTCGTGTAGAAGAGGAATCCCCCCGTTGCGCACTCGTCCCCGATCTTTTCCGACGTCATCACCGCGGAAAGCGGAAGGCCAGCTCCCAAGGTCTTCGAGAGCACCAGGATATCGGGTGTCACGCCATCGCGCTCGAAGGCGAACATGGTGCCGGTGCGCCCAAGCGCCGTTTGCGCTTCGTCCAGGATGAGCAGCATGCCTCGCTCGGCGCATTTCGCCTTGAGCGCGGCAAGATAACCTTGCGGCAGCTCGATGATGCCGCCGCTGCTGAGGATGGGTTCGGCGATGAACGCAGCGAGATTGCCCGTGCTTTGCCGGTCGATGAGATCGAAAGCATCGTCGAGCTCGGCTTGCCAGGACAGATTTGCGAAACGCGGGCGGAAGGAGTTGGGGGCGGGAATGGCGAAGGACCCCGCGGCCGCGGGGCCATATCCGCGACGACCGGCCTTGTAGGTTGCGGCCGCGGCGCCTCCCGTCATGCCATGCCAAGACTGCGCGAAGCCGACGACCTCCCAGCCGCCGGTTACCAGTTTGGCAATCTTGATCGCCGCCTCGTTGGCCTCCCCGCCGGTCGATAAAAGCATGACGCGCGGCAAGGCAGGCACGAGGCGCGCAAGCGCCTCGGCAAGGTCGACGACCGGAGCGCTCAGCATGCTCGAGAACAGATGATCGAGCGAAGCCGCCGCGGCCGAAAGCGTTGCGGTGATTTCCGGGTGCGAATGCCCGAGAATCGCGCTCATTTGCCCCGAGGTGAAATCGAGAACGCGGCGGCCCTGCGCGTCATAGACGAAGGGGCCGGCGGCACGCGCGGCGACAAAGGGGACGAAGTTGCCGCCGTAACTCAGCATGTGGCGGTGCGCGCGCGCCCAGAACGCCGCATCGCCGCTTTGAGTGGTCGAGGCGTCCATCCTTGCCCCTTCTTCGTCTATTGCGCCTTCATCTCGCCGAGATAAGCCTGCTGCACCATCTCGTTGTCGCGAAGGCTCTGAGCCGAGCCGTGAAGCACGACTTCGCCGGTCTGGAGAACGTAACCGTAATGGGCGATCGAGAGCGCCATATTGGCGTTCTGCTCGACCATGAAGATGCTGGTGCCTTGTTTGTTGATCGCCTGGATGATGTCGAAGACCTGCTCCACGAAGGCGGGCGAGAGTCCCATTGAGGGCTCGTCCATGCACAGGAGCTTCGGTCGTGCCATGAGCGCACGTCCCATGGCTACCATCTGTTGCTCGCCGCCCGAAAGCGTCCCCGCAGATTGGGTGAGGCGCTCCTTGATGCGCGGGAAAAGCGAGAAGACGCGCTCCTTATCCGCCTCGATCTCGTTCGTGTCGGTCCGCGTGAAAGCTCCCATCTCCAGGTTTTCGAGCACGGTCATACGCGGAAAGAGCCGCCGCGCTTCCGGTACAGGCGCGATGCCGCGTTTGACGCGATCGGCTGTCGCCATGTTGTTGATCGTCTTGCCGACATAGCTCACGACGCCGCTCTTCGGCCGCACGATGCCAAGAATGGTCTTCATCGTGGTCGATTTACCGGAGGCATTGCCGCCAAGCAGGCATACGATCTCGCCGTCACCGACCCGGTAGTTCACGCTTTTGAGGACGTGAAGCTCGCCGTAGTAGGTGTTGACGTCGTTGAACTCAAGAAGCGGCGGCCGCCTCTGCGACTGCGTCTGTGGAGCGTCCGAGATAGGCACGCAGAACTTCCTTGTTAGAGTGAACTTCTTTCGGAGTGCCCTCGGCGATCTTCTCGCCATGATCGAGCACGATGACCTTGTCGGCGATCTGATTCACCACGGCGAGCTTGTGCTCGATCATCAGCACGGTCACGCCGCGATCGCGTAAATGCCGGATCTGATCGGTAAGCTCGAGCGTCTCGGTCGGGTTCATCCCCGCGGTCGGCTCGTCCAGCAAAAGCAAGACCGGCTCGGAAACAAGGGCGCGTGCGATCTCGAGCCGGCGACGATTGGCGTAGGAAAGCGTGCGGGCAAGGTGCTGGACGCGCGGCATCAGGCGGTTGCCGAAGATGCGCAGCGTATCCATCACGCGCTCATTCGCAGCCATTTCCTCGCGACGGACGCCCGGCGTGCGCAGCACGGCGCCGATGGCGCCGGTCCTGGTGCGCGAATGCGTGCCCACGAGCACGTTCTCGAGCAACGTCATGTTGGCGAAAAGGCGCAGGTTCTGGAAGGTCCGCGCAATCCCGCGCTCGACGATCACATGCGGCAAAAGGCCGGTGACGTCCTCGCCCATCAGCAGCACCTGGCCGCTGTCGGGGTGGGTGAGACCGGTGATGAGGTTGAAAAAGGTCGTCTTGCCCGAACCGTTGGGGCCGATGATCCCCACGATCGAGCCGGGCATCACGTCGAGATTGAAATCGCGCACGGCTTTGATGCCGCCGAAGGATTTGGAAAGGCCACGGATCTCGAGAAGCGGCTTCTTCCGATCGATCGTCCTGCGGTGCAAGGGCGCAAGGGCGCCCTTGACGCCGCTCCGCGAAGGGACGGCGGTCTGCTGGGCATGCGTCAACGCCGTGACGGCGGCGCGCTCGGGAATAAGCCCCTGTCGCCTAAAGCGCATCATCACCACGAGGATGATGCCGAAGATCAGCTCGATCGATTGGACGAGATCGAGCTGCTTGAAGAATTCGATCCCCGTAAGATTACCGAAGGCGTGCACCCATTGCGTCATGTCCTGCAGGATCACGGACTGAAGGAGCTGCAGGATCAGCGCTCCGAGGACGACGCCTGCCACGCTTCCCATGCCGCCGAGCACGATCATCACGATCAACATCACCGAGACGGGGAAGGTGAACATTTCGGGCGCGGCCGTTTGCAGCTTCGCCACGTAGAAAGTGCCGGTGGTGCCGGCAAAGCCGGCGCCGATCCCGAAGGCGAGAAGCTTCAGCTTGACCCGGTTGACGCCCATGGCTTCGGCCGCGATCTCGTCCTCGCGAATGGCCAGCCAGGCGCGACCGATGCGTGAATTCTTGAGGCGCAGGCTCACGAAGATGAGGAGCCCCGCGAGCGCAAGGCCGAGGTAATAGAAGGGTAGCGATTGGACGCCAAAGGAATAACCGAAGAAGGTGGGCGAGGCGACGCCGTTCAATCCCGCGGCGCCGTTCGTGAGATAGGGAACGTTGCGCGCGACGATCGGCACGATCTCGCCGAAGCCGAGCGTCACGATGGCGAGATAGTCTCCCTTCAAACGCAAGGTCGGAGCGCCGAACATCACGCCGAAAAAAGCGGTGATGATGGCCGAGATCGGCAGCATCAGCCAGAACGAGACCGTGAAATGCACGGTCCCGGGGCCACCGGGCACGGCGATGTGCTGGACGAGGCCGAGCCATTGGAACGGCTCCCAAAAACCCCACCATTCCGGCTGCACTTGATAAGAGGAGAATATGCCATAGGCATAGGCGCCGATGGCGAAGAAGGCGGCATAGCCGAGGTCGAGAAGCCCCGCGAAGCCGACCACGATGTTGAGGCCGAGCGCCAGGATCGCATAGGAGAGCGCGTTCGCGCCCGCGTCGATATCGCCCTCATTATGATCGAGCAGCGGGAGAAGGGCGCCGATCACGAGGAAGCCGACGAGAAAGCCGCGGCGTCCCGCGATGCCGGTGGCGCGATCCCAGATGGCGGGGAGGAAGCTCGCTCCGCGGCCCATGGCGGCGGGCGGAGCGGCGGTCTCGGAAGGTTGAAGCTGGGTCTCGGTCATTGCAAGGATCGTCCTAGGATTTGGTCGGGGCGGCCCGCCCAAGAAGACCCGTCGGCCTGAACACCAGCACCAGGACGAGGATCGAGAAAATAATCACGTCGGTCCATCGCACGGCGAGATACTGGCCGCCAAGCGACTCGATAAGGCCGATGAGCACGCCACCCAGCATGGCGCCCGGGATATTGCCGATCCCGCCCAGCACCGCGGCCGTGAAGGCGCGCAGCCCGGCAGTGTAGCCGATGATGAAGCTCGTGTAGTTGTAATAAAGGCCGAAGATCAGGCCGGCCGCCCCGGCGAGCGCCGAGCCGATGAAGAAGGTGATGATGACGACCCGATCGACATCGACGCCGACCATGCGCGCGGCTTCCTGATCCTGAGCGGTCGCTTGCATCGCCTTGCCCATCTTGGTGCGACGCACGAAATAATTGAGCCCGATCATCAGCAAGATCGAGAGGCCCCAGAGCATCACCTCGCGCAGACGCAGCACCGCATCGCCGAATTCCCAGCGGATATTCGGCATCGGGTTCGAATAATTCTTGGTGTCCGCCCCCGTGGTGAGCAAGATCACGTTGAACAGGATGTAGGACAAGCCGATGGTGGTGATCATTGGCGCGGTGCCGGAAACGCCGCGCAGCGCGCGCAGCGCATAGCGCTCGATCAAGGCGCCGAGCATGCCGGTGCTCAGCATGGTCACGCAGAGCACGAGCAGGAGCAAGCCGATCAGAGGCAGGCCGTTAAGGATATGGGTCTGCCCCGTGAAGCCCATGAGCTGCATCACCCACATGGCGATGAACGAACCCACCATGAAGATATTGAAGTGAGCGAAGTTGATGAGCTCGATGATGCCGTAGACCATGGTGAACCCGAGCGCGAGGAGCGCATACATCGCGCCCAGGCTCAACCCATTGATAACCTGCTGAAGCAGGATCTCCCAAGATTCCACGCGAGGACTCCTGTTTCAGCGTCGAAGCTGCATGTGCTTACGACTGAGGTGCTACGCCGATGTACGGGTTCTGATGCGTGATATCATCATCCGGATGTTTGGCGTCGTGCTTGTATTGGAAGACGCTGACCGTTCGGTCCTTGATGTCGCCGTTCTCGTCGAAGGAGACGACACCTTGCAGCGTCTTGAGGTTGCTCGTCTGCATCGCATCGCGGACATTGGCGCGATTGACCTCCTTGCCGCTCTCGGCGACACGCTTGATGGCGTCGAGAACCACGAGCGCGGCGTCATAGGCGGTGATCGAGTAGTCGTTCGGCACGTCCTTGTATTTGTCCTCGAAGGTCTTGACGAAGGCCGCCGCGGCGGGATCTTCGGTGAGATGCGGTCCGGCATTGGTCGAGTACCAGCCTTCGATCGCCGGGAAGCCGCCGCCCTTGAGGAAGCTGCCGCCCTGAATGCCGTCGCCGCCGCCTTTGATCATGTTCGGGATCACGTCATAGGCCTGCTTGGCGAGCTTGACGCCGGCCTGCGCCACGCCGCCGTAATAGAGGGCGTCGGGCTTCAGCCCTTTGATCTTCGTAAGGATCGTCGTGTAGTCGGCTTCCTTCGGGTTGAGCTGGTCGCGGCCCAACACCTTGATGCCGTCCTTCTCGGCCTGCTTCTGGAAGGAATCGGCGATGCCCACGCCATAAGCGCCAGAATCGTCGAGCACGTAGACCGTCTTCACCTTCAAGTTCTGAGCGAAGTAATTCGCCATGTTCGGGCCTTGGAAGGCGTCCGTCGTGACGGTGCGGAAATAGATCGCCTTGCCTTTGGGCTTGAACGTTCCAGCCATCGCCGGATTGGTGATGTCGGGGTTTGTCGAGCTCGGCGTGATCGTGGCAAGATCGGCTTCGCTCAGGATCGGCGTCATGGCCTTGCCCTCGCCGCTCATTTGCGGGCCGAGATTGGCCACCACTGCCGGGTCGGAGATGAGCTTCTTGGTGTTGGTCGCCGCTTGCGCGGGATCATATTGGCCGGCGGTCGCCGTTGCGCTGTCGAAGACCACGGTGTCGATCTTGTAGCCCGCGACCCCGCCTTTCGCATTGGCTTCGTCGATCGCGATCTGGAAGCCGTTCTTGATCTTCGCAGCGTCATCGGCGTCAGCGCCCGTGAGCGGCAGCGTGATGCCGAGCTTGACGGTCTTTTGTTGCGCTTGCAGGCCGGAAATGCCCGCCACGCTCGCCAGGGCCGCGACGCTCGCGACCGCGGCGAAATTGAAGGCCCTGCGCGTATGTCTGGACTGTTTCATGGTCTCCACCTCCTTGACAGCCAACCCTTTGTCCACCCGCGGCCACCCTTGCGGCGACCGCGTCATCACAACGCAATCAAAGCTTGCCATCCTGCCGACGCCATGAGCTACGCGCTCGTTCCGGCGCATGCCGGTTATCGAAGACCCGTGGCCCGTCAGGTCGAGATGGCGCCCCCCGAAGCAACCATTAGGCGCAAGCTAAGCCGCGATCCGTTGCGAGGGCAACAAGAATCTGCGCAGGCTCCCTCTAGCCGTCTAACTTGGGAGTTCGCCCGGAGCGCAGGGTCCCCGGCGTGGGGGGCGCACGGGCCAAAGCCTCGTTTATCCGCCAAAGGCACGGATAGGGTGCGACCGCCCCGTGAAATCCTCGATCGACCAGGCCTCATCCTTGCTGGCCGATCCTTGAAGGCGCTCGAGGTAGGAAGGGCCGATCGGTGATTTGCCGTGCCCACCCGGTATGTCGAGCACGTAGCTCGGCAAGCACAACCCGGATAATCGGCCCCGCAAGGCGCGCATCAGCTCCTGCCCACGCTCGATCGGCAGCGCGAAATGGGCAGTTCCCGGCGCTCGGTCGAGGTGGTGGAGATAATAGGGCTTGATGCGCGCGGCCACGAAAGCGCGCATCAGCGAGGCGAGCGTTTCCTCGTCATCGTTCACGCCTTTGAGCAGCACCGTCTGGCTCAGCATCGGAATGCCGGCGTCGATCAACCGGGCGCAAGCCGCGACGGCCTGCGGCGTGAGCTCGCGAGGGTGGTTTGCGTGGAGCGCGACGTAGACCGCCTTTCCCGAGCGCTTCAGCGCGCGAATGAGCGAAGCGGTAATTCGCTCGGGCGCCACGGCAGGGACGCGCGTGTGCCAGCGCATCACTTGGAGGTGAGGTATGGCGCCGAAAGCCTCGGCCACCTGGTGAAGGCGTCGCGCCGAGAGGATGAGGGGATCGCCGCCGCTGAAGATTACCTCCCAAATGGCGGGCCTCGCGGCGACGTAATCGAGCGCGGCCTCGAGGGCAGCCGGTGACAGGAACCCCTGGCCCTTCTGCCCCACCGTCTCGCGCCTGAAACAGAAACGGCAATAGACGGGGCAGATGCTCACAAGCTTCACGAGAACGCGGTCGGGATAGCGATGCACGAGCCCCTCGGTTGGGGAACGGGCTTCATCGCCGATCGGATCGGCATGCTCCTGCGCAGAGGTATCGAGCTCGGCGCGATCGGGTAGGAATTGCCGCGCGATCGGGTCTTCGCCATTCGCGGGATCGATGAGCGCGGCGAGTGCAGGCGTGACGGCGACCGCATAACGCTCGGCCACACGCTGCGTCGCCTCCACGCTTTTGCCCCGCAACAGCCCCGCCTCGGCAAGAGACGCAACGCTGGTAAGGGGAGCGCGAGGTCGCCTGGCGGGGCGCTTCTCGGCGCGGGCATCGGTTAGCGGAAGGGTTGCGGTCGGCATGGCTTCCCCATTGCCGCGCCGAGGCGCAAGGTCAAGGGCTCGCCTCAAGGCAATGGCGTCCAGATCACGTCCTCGATGCGAGCCGCGCCCGTTGCGAGGAGGAGCAAGCGGTCGAGCCCGAGCGCGATGCCGCTCGTCGGCGCCATGAGGGCGAGAGCGGCCAAAAGATCCTCGTCGATCGGGTAGCGCTCGCCGTAGCGGCGCTCCTTCTCCGCCATGTCGGCCTCGAAGCGCCGCCGCTGCTCATCGGCGTCGAGAAGCTCCCCGAAGGCATTGGCGAGTTCGACGCCGCAGGCATAGAGCTCGAAACGCTCGGCGACCCTTGGGTCGGAAGGTTTCGGTCGCGCCAGCGCGGCCTGCGAGATCGGATAGTCGAACAGCAGTGTCGCTCTCCCGATGCCGAGTTGCGGCTCGATCTTTTCAGTCACGATGCGGCTGAAAATGTCCGAAAAATCATCATCCGGCGCGACGCGCACGCCGGCGCCCCGAGCGGCGACCGCAAGCTTCGCGCGCGGGCCATCATCTGCGCCCTCCAGCGCGGAAAGGAGGTCTATGCCCGCGAAGCGCGAGAAGGCGTCGGCGACGCTCAGACGCTCGGGCCTCGCGAAAGGATCGGCCTCGCGGCCGCGCCAGCGCAACTTCGTCGCGCTGCAGGCTTTTGCCGTCACCTCGAGAAGAGCGGCGCAATCATCCATGAGGGCTTCATAGTCTGCATTTGCCCGATACCATTCGAGCATGGTGAATTCGGGATGGTGAAGCGCACCGCGCTCCTTGTCGCGAAACACGCGTGCCAGCGTGAAAATGCGGGTCTCGCCGGCGGCCAGAAGTTTTTTGCAGGCGAATTCGGGCGAGGTATGGAGATAGAGCTGACGGCGTTCGCCATCCTTGCCTTGGATTGTGGTCGCCATCGCGTGGAGATGCGTCTCATTGCCTGGCGAGGCTTGCAGGATGCCCGTCTCGACCTCGACGAATCCCTCTTTCTCGAACCATGTCCGAATTGCGCGGATGACGCGGGCGCGCGCGTGCAGCACGGGCGCCCGATCGTGATGCCTATGAGGTGTCCACCAAGGGGTGGGCGCGGGCACGGAGCTAGGTTGGCGCATCGCTCACTTGCCTTCGCCGCGCAAAGCTGAAAGGAGGAGGCGCGCGTTCGCGCCGCGGCGGCACGATATTCCCGCCGGTGCTCGCAAGCGCGACAACATTTGAGGATTGAGAGTCGTGAAGGTCATCGCCAGTTCGCTTCGCAAGGGAAATGTCGTCGAGATCGACGACAGGCTCTACGTCATCTTGAGCGCCGAGAACATCCACCCCGGCAAGGGCACCCCCGTGACCCAGGTCGACATGCGGCGGATCTCGGATGGGACCAAGGTGTCGGAGCGCTGGCGCACGACCGAGCAGGTCGAGCGCGCTCATGTGGAGGACCGAGAATACACCTTCCTCTATGAAGACGCGGAAGGCTTTCACTTCATGAACTCCGAGACCTATGACCAGATCCAGGTGCCCGCCGATATCGTCGGCGACCAGGCCCCCTACCTCGCGCCCGAGATGAAGGTGATGCTCTCGATCCATGGGGAGACGCCGATTGCCATCCAGCTGCCTCAACGGGCCGTGCTCGAGGTGATGGAGACGGAGCCCGTGACCAAAGGTCAGACGGCATCTTCTTCGTATAAGCCCGCGAAGCTTTCGAACGGCGTGCGCACCATGGTGCCCCCGCATATCGTTCCGGGGACGCGCATCGTGGTGATGACCGCGGACGGTTCTTACGTCGAGCGCGCGAAAGCTTGACTTCGGATCTTGCGACGCGGCTTCAGGCGAGTGTTGCTCGCAAAATAAGCATTGCGTGAAATTCTAGGCAGATTTTCACGCGTCCCGCGGTCCTGATCGCGTTTTACCTCCATCGACTGGCCGAAGCTTCCTGGCACGGGACTTGCGCATCCGTGCGTGTCGCATGGAGCGACGCAAGAAAAGCGGAGGTGGGTCGATGCGCTATCAATTCAACCGGAGAGCCGTGTTCAACCGAAGAGCGATCTTGGGGCTCGCGCTCGGCGCGACGCTCGCCGGGGTGGCGGTCGCGCCCGTGCGCGCGGACGACACGATCAAGGTTGGAATTCTCCATTCCCTTTCCGGCACCATGGCGATCAGCGAGACCACGTTGAAGGACGTGATGCTGATGCTGATCGACGAGCAGAACCAGAAGGGAGGCTTGCTCGGCAAGAAGCTCGAAGCCGTGGTGGTGGACCCGGCTTCCAACTGGCCTCTCTTCGCCGAAAAGGCGAGGGAGCTCATCGGCAAGGACAAGGTCGCGGCCGTCTTCGGGTGCTGGACCTCGGTCTCGCGAAAATCCGTGCTGCCGGTCTTCAAGGAGCTCGATTCGGTTCTCTTCTACCCCGTGCAATATGAGGGGGAGGAGAGCGAGCGCAACGTTTTCTACACCGGCGCCGCGCCGAACCAGCAGGCGATCCCCGCCGTCGATTACCTGATGGGTGAGGGCGTGAAGCGCTGGGTGCTCGAAGGCACGGATTACGTCTATCCGCGAACGACGAATAAGATCCTCGAAGCCTATCTCAAGTCGAAAGGCGTCGCGGAGGCGGACATCTCGATCAACTACACGCCCTTCGGCTTTTCCGACTGGCAGACGCGCGTCGCCGCGATCAAGAAATTCGGCTCCGAGGGCAAGAAGACCGCGGTGGTCTCGACGATCAATGGCGACGCCAATGTTCCTTTCTACAAGGAGCTCGGCAACCAAGGCGTGAAGGCGACCGACATTCCCGTCATTGCCTTCTCGGTCGGCGAGGAAGAGCTTGCCGGCATCGACACCAAGCCGCTCGTCGGCCATCTCGCCGCCTGGAATTACTTCGAGTCGATCGACACGCCGGAGAACAAGGCCTTCATCGAAAAATGGAAGGCCTACACGAAGAACCCGAAGCGCGTAACGAACGACCCGATGGAAGCCCATGTGATCGGCTTTGCCATGTGGGCGAAGGCGGTCGAGAAGGCAGGCACCACGGACCCCGACAAGGTCATCGATGCACTCGTCGGCATTTCAGTGCCGAACCTCAGCGGCGGCTTTTCGACCATGATGCCGAACCACCACATCACCAAGCCGGTCTTCATCGGCGAGGTGCAGGCGGATGGGCAATTCTCCACGGTCTGGCAAACGCCGGGTCTCGTGGTGGCTAATGAATGGTCGCCGTATCTCGAAGGCTCGAAGGACCTGATCGCCGATTGGCGAAAGCCCATGAGCTGCGGGAACTTCAACGTCAGGACCGGAAAATGCGGCGGCCAGGGGACGTAACCTCGATGCCCGTCGGGCTCGCTCCCCCGAGCCTAACATGAGCGAAGGCGTCACTCTTCGCGACGCCATCGCCGTGCCGCCGACGGACGGATGAGAGAGATGCGGCAAGACGCGCGCCTACTCGGCCTGATGCTTTTGGTCCTCGCGCTCATCGGATGTCTCGAACCCGATGCGCGCGCGGCCGAGCGCGCGCAATTATTCGCAAGCTTCGCGACCGAGAACTTCAACGAGATCGACAACGCGGTCTCGGCGCTCGCCGCGAGCGGAGATGAGAAGGCGCAAACTCTGCTGTCGGCGCTCGCCGATCGTCGACTTTTCTACAGCCCCGCCGATAAGCACATCGTGCTGAAGGACGAGAGCGGCAAAAGCCTCGATGCGCTAACCGGAGCTGCGCTCGCGGCGTTTCCTGGCGGGCTGAAGCCGGTGCGCATCAATAATCGCGTACGCGCGACGATCGATGCGGCGCTGGGCTCCCTCACGCTCATGGCCGCCGATCCCGCGAAGCGGCGCGAAGCCGCCGAAACCGAATTCAAATCCCGCAACGCCACGTCGCTCGGCGCAATCGAGACGGCGCTTGCCAAGGAGGCCGACCCGACGGTGAAGCGCGCGATGCAAGAGGCTCGCGCGGCGCTCGTCATCGGTAAGGCGGACGCGACGCAAGACGAGCGCCTCGACGCGGTCAAGACAATCCGCGAGCGGGGCGATCAGGACGCCTTATCCTTATTGCGATCGGTCGGGACGGACGCGCCAACCGCCGTCAAATCCGCGGCGGATGCCGCTGCCGCCGCCGTGGAGAGCCGCCTCGCGGTTTGGGCCATCCTGCAAAACGCCTGGTACGGGCTATCGCTCGGCTCGGTGCTGCTTCTCGCCGCCATCGGGCTTGCCGTCACCTTCGGCGTCATGGGCGTGATCAATATGGCGCACGGCGAGATGGTGATGCTCGGCGCCTATACGAGCTTCGCGATTCAAGAGGCCATGCGCAGCCAAGGGTCGAGCAACATCGGGCTTGCGCTGGCCTTGGCCATACCGGCCGCCTTCCTCGTATCGGGCATGGCTGGGGTCGTTATCGAGCGCTGCGTCATCCGCTTCCTCTACGGGCGTCCGCTCGAGACCTTGCTCGCGACCTTCGGCATGTCGCTCGTTATTCAGCAGGCGGTACGCAGCGGCTTCGGCCCGACCAATCGCGAGGTCGACACGCCTGCCTTCATGTCCGGCGCCTTCGAGCTCGGCGGCATGCAGATCACGCTCAACCGGCTCGCCATCATGGTGTTCGCGGTCGCGGTGTTCGCAGCGTTGCAGCTCGTGCTGCGGTTCACGAGCTTCGGCTTGCGGACCCGCGCCGTTACCCAAAACCGCCGCATGGCATCCTCGATGGGCATTCGCACGAACGCCATCGACGCGCTCACCTTCGGCCTCGGCTCGGGAATTGCCGGGCTTGCCGGCGTCGCGCTCTCGCAAATCGACAATGTCTCTCCCAATCTCGGCCAAGGCTATATCATCGATTCCTTTCTGGTCGTGGTCTTCGGCGGCGTCGGCAATCTTTGGGGCACCTTGATCGGCGCCTTGTCGATCGGCATGGCGAACAAATTCCTCGAGCCTTTTGCCGGCGCTGTGCTCGGCAAGATCGTGCTGCTCGTCTTCATCATCCTCTTCATCCAAAAGAGGCCACGCGGGCTCTTCGCGTTGAAGGGCCGCGCGGTCGAGGCATGAACATGAGCGAGGCCAAGCGCTTCGGCTTCGTCGGCCCGGTTGGCGCGGGCTTCCTGGCGCTCCTCCTCATCTCGGCCGTAGCCGTGCCCGCCGCGAACCTCATGGCGCCGTCGAGTTCCGCCTTGCACGTCTCCACGGCCACCATGGCGCTCGCCGGCAAATATTTGAGCTACGCGCTCCTCGCCGTCGGCCTCGATCTCGTCTGGGGCTATTGCGGCATTCTTTCGCTCGGCCACGGCGCCTTCTTCGCGCTCGGGGGCTATGCGATGGGCATGTATCTCATGCGCCAGATCGGCTCGCGCGGCGTCTACGGCAATCCGCTGCTCCCCGATTTCATGGTGTTCCTCAATTGGACGAAGCTGCCCTGGTACTGGTCGGGTTTCGATCGGCTTCCCTTTGCCGCCATGATGGTCGTGCTCGTGCCCGGCGCGCTTGCCTTTGTCTTCGGCTGGTTCGCCTTCCGCTCTCGCGTGACGGGCGTTTATCTCTCCATCATCACCCAGGCAATGACCTACGCTTTCCAGCTCGCCTTCTTTCGCAACGACATGGGTTTTGGCGGCAACAACGGCATGACCGATTTCAAGGACATCCTCGGCTTTCCGGTACAGGGCGATGCGACGCGCGCTGCCTTGTTCTCGATCACATGCGTCGCTCTCGGCTGCGGTTATCTCATTTGCCGGGCGATCACGAGCTCGACGCTCGGCAAGGTGTTGATCGCGGTGCGTGACGCCGAAAGCCGGGTGCGCTTTCTCGGCTACCGCGTCGAGAACTACAAGCTTTTCGTCTTCACCGTATCGGCTTGCCTCGCGGGCCTCGCGGGCGCGCTTTACGTGCCCCAGGTGGGCATCATCAACCCTTCCGAATTCGGGCCGGCGAATTCGATCGAAATGGTGATCTGGGTCGCGGTCGGCGGGCGTGGAACTCTCGTCGGCGCGGCGCTCGGCGCCGTTCTCGTCAATTTTGCGAAGACGGTCTTCACGAGCGGTCCGCTTGCGGAATATTGGCTCTTCGCGCTCGGATCTCTTTTCGTGCTCGTGACGCTCTTTCTGCCGAAGGGCGTTCTTGGCACGTTCATCGCTCTCGCGCGCACAGGCGCGCCTGCCTTTCCGAGCGAAGCTTTATCTCCCCGCATCGTCACCGCGGTGGAGGAAACCTCCATCCCCTCGAGGTGAGCGATGGCGCATCTCACGCGAAGCCTTCTCTATCTCGACGGTGTGACGGTCTCCTTCGATGGCTTCAAGGCCTTGCGCGAGCTTTCCCTCACGTTGAAGACCGGCGAGATGCGCGCCATCATTGGCCCGAACGGCGCCGGCAAGACCACAATGATGGATGTGATCACCGGAAAGACCCGTCCCGACAAAGGGCATGTGCTGTTTGAAGGCGATATCGACCTTACTCGATTGGGTGAGGCCGAGATCGCAGGACTCGGCATCGGCCGCAAGTTCCAAAGGCCCACGGTTTTCGACAACCACACTGTGGAGGACAATCTCCTTCTCGCGCTTGCGAGCCCACGTGAGGTGTTCGCCAATCTCTCATGGGGCAAGGGCCCTGAAGCCGCGCGCCGTATCGACAGGCTGCTCGAGACGACGCGGCTTTCAGGCGTCCGCCACCGCCTCGCCGGCTGGCTCAGCCATGGACAGAAGCAATGGCTCGAGATCGGCATGTTGCTCGGGCAAGAACCGAAGCTTCTTCTCGTCGATGAGCCGGTCGCCGGTATGACGGACGCCGAAACCATCGAGACCGCGCAGCTTCTGAAGGAGATCGCCAAAGACCATTCGGTCATCGTCGTCGAGCACGACATGGGCTTCGTCAACGAGCTCGACGTGCAAGTCACCGTACTCCACGAAGGCGCGGTGCTCGCCGAAGGCCCCCTCGACAAGGTGAGCGCCGATGAACGCGTAATCGAGGTGTATCTGGGGCGATAGGGTGGCGGGTAGCGGGTAGCGATTAGGTACTCTCTCTTCACTGCCACGTTTCACTTATTACGTCTTGAGAACCCAAATGCTGAATGTCGAAAAGCTCGATCTCTTCTATGGAGCGGCGCAAGCGGTGCGGGGCGTATCGCTCGCGGCGGCGCGCGGCGAGGTGACGTGCGTGCTGGGGCGCAACGGCGTCGGCAAGACGACGCTTTTGCGCGCCGTGATCGGGCAGCAGCAGGTGCGAGCGGGCAGCGTTTTCTTCGACGGACAAGACATCACCGCGCTCGCCCCGCATCGGCGCGCGCGCCGTGGCATCGCCTATGTGCCGCAAGGCCGTGAAATCTTCCCGCTGCTCACCGTGCGCGAAAACCTCGAGACGGGGTTTGCGGCCTTGTCGCGCGATAGGCGCTCCATACCCGATGAGATCTTTTCCCTCTTTCCCATCCTCAAGGATATGCTGCGCCGAAGGGGAGGGGATTTATCCGGCGGTCAGCAGCAACAGCTCGCCATCGCGCGCGCGCTCGTCATGCGGCCAAAGCTCATCGTGTTCGACGAGCCGACGGAAGGCATCCAGCCGTCGATTATCGCGCAGATCGGCAGGACAATCGATCATCTGCGCCGGTCGGGCGAGATCGCCATCCTGCTCGTCGAGCAATATTTCGACTTCGCCAAGGAACTCGCCGACAAATTCTACGTGATGGACCGAGGCGAGATCGTCCTCTCAGGGACGGGTGCCAATATGGACGAGGCCGCGGTGCGACGGCTCATGTCGGTGTAGGCTTGTTTTGATATACTCGTTTTTTACATCAAGTCTCACGCCTTCCGCGCCGCCTCGATCGCGGCTTCCGCCACGCCGATCTCGCGGGCGGCGCCGATGATCGCCGCCCAGGCGTCCTCGGACAACGGCACGCCGTTTGCCGTGCGTTCCTTGCGGGCCCGCTCCTCGGGCTCACCGGGGACGAGCACCTCCTCGCCGGGAACGGCGGGCTTCGCGCTCTTCACGAAGGCGAGATAACGCGCGATCTCCACGGGAAAGAATTCCGAGGCGTCGATGCGCTTGGGATCGATGAAGATCGACAACATGCCGTTCGAGAAGCGCCGGTCGGGCTTCGTCGCGCCGTTGCCGGTGAGAGCGCCGCCGATGAGCTCGCACATGAGCGCGAGGCCCGATCCCTTGTGCTCACCGAAGGCGCGGATCGCGCCCTTGCCGAGGCCGTGATTGCGCGGACCTGTCGGTTCGTAATCGCCGTAGAGCAGATGCGGATCCCCGCTTTTCTTGCCGTCGGGGCCGATCAGCGCGTCCGCCGGCAGCTTCTTGCCGCCGCGGCTCGCCACGAGTGCCTTGCCTTCGGCGACAAGCGAGGTCGCGAAATCGAGAACGAGGGGGGAAGCGCCAGGTCGCGGGATGCCGACACAGAAGGGAGCGGTCGAGAAGCGCCGCTCGGTCGCGCCGAAGGGCGCGACGAGAATGCTGCCGGCCGCGTTGACGAAATGCGCGGAGACGAGGCCTTCCGCCGCCGCCATCTCGGCGAAATCGCCGACCCGCCCGATATGGGCCGAGTTGCGCAGTGCGATCGCCGACAAGCCCATCGCCTTGCATTTCTCGATGCCGATCGCGACCGCTTGCGGAGCCACCGTCTGGCCGAAGCCGAATTGCCCGTCGATGACCGCGATGACAGGCGTGTCGGAGACGATCTTGATGCTCTGATCGCGCACGGTCTGGCCTTCCTTGAGCCAGCGCAAATAGACGGGCACGCGGATCACGCCGTGGCTGTCGTGGCCTGCGAGATTGGCGCCGACGAGATAAGTGGAGATGCGTGTCGCCTCGGCGCGCGACGAGCCCGCCGTCGCAAAGATTTCCGCAACGAGGTCGCGAAGGCGTTCGTGATGAATGGTGATCATGGAGATATTCGGCTTTCAGGGAAAAGGCGCAAAGCCCTCGCCGCGAAGCGGGGGCCGCATGGCTTGATTTTCAGAAGACACTTGCGAGGACTTGGGGGCGTTCGTCCGGAGGAGAGCGCTGCCACCGCGATCATCGCGGCGCGTCCACTCTCGCGCCCACAAGAGATGTGAAGCTCAGCTCTGCACGCCTTCGACGTACCAGTCCATCTTCTCCAGCATCTCGTCGGTCGCCTTTTCGCCGTCCTTGAGCCTTTGGGCGCCCTTGTTGTCGGTCACCGGCCCCGTCACGGGATGCAGCGTGCCCGCGACGATGCCGTTCTTCACCTCGTCGGCCGCCTTCTTCACATTGTCGGGCATCGCGGAGTTGTAGGGAGCGATCTGCACCGTGTCCTGTTTCAGCCCCCACCAAGTGTCGCCCGGTCTTCCACGTTCCATCCATCACCGCCTTGACGCGCCCGATGTAATAGGGCGCCCAATTGTCGACGATGGCGGTGAGATGCGCCTTCGGCGCGATGGAGCTCATGTCGGAAGCCTGCCCGAAGCCGTAGAGGCCCTTCTGCTCGCAGACCTGAAGCGGCGCCGGTGAATCGGTGTGCTGGGTAATGATGTCGGCGCCCTGGTCCGCGAGCGCTTTCGCCGCATCGGCTTCCTTCGCAGGATCGTACCAGGTCGAGAGCCAGAGCACCTTGGTCTGGAACTTCGGATTGACCTTGCGCGCCGCGAGCGTGAAGCAATTGATTCCCATCACCACCTCGGGGATCGGGAAGGAGGCGACATAACCGCCGACCCCCGTCTTCGACATCATGCCGGCGATCGTGCCGATCACCGCGCGGCCTTCGTAGAAGCGGGCGTTGTAGGTCGCGAGATTGGGGCCTCGCATATAGCCGGTCGCATGCTCGAAATAGACCTTGGGCAAGGCCTTCGCGACCTTGGCCGTGGCGTTCATGAAGCCGAAGGAAGTCGCGAAAATGAGCGCATTGCCCTCTTGAGCGAGTTGGCGAAGCACGCGCTCCGCATCGGGGCCTTCCGGGACATTCTCGACATAGTTGGTCTTGATCTTGTCGCCGTAGAAATCCTGCGTTTTCTTGCGGGCGACGTCATGGGCATGGGTGTAGCCGAAATCGCCGACGGGCCCGACGTAAAGGAAGCCGACCTTCAGCGGATCAGCGGCAAGCGCTCGCGTGCCGAGGTGAGGTAGCGCCGCGCTTGCGGCAGCGCCGGCGAGAAGCGTGCGGCGATCGAGAATGACGGCCATGGATCGATCCTTTTTTGCGAAGGGCCGGTTCAGGCGCCGGCCCGGAAAGTCTTACCGAGGCATCGCGGCGCATCAAGCCGGCCCCGTGAGGGACGCATGGCGATGACCGTGAGCGCCACCACCGTAGCAAGATAAGGCAGCATCGCAAGCATCTCAGGCGGCAGAAGCGCAAATCCCGCAGCCTTGCTGTAGAGCTCGAGCGTCATCACAGCTCCGAAGATGTAGGCGCCGAGGAGAAGCCGCCAGGGGCGCCAGGAGGAGAAGACGACGAGCGCAAGCGCGATCCAGCCGCGCCCGGCCGTGATGCGGTCGGCCCACATCGGCGTCACGGCGAGCGAGTAGTAGGCGCCGGCAAGCCCGGCCAGGCCGCCGCCGAAGGCGACGGCGAGGTAGCGGATGGCCGTCACCGGATAGCCGATCGCATGGGCGGAGGCATCCGATTCCCCTACGCTGCGCAAGATGAGCCCCGATCGCGTGTGGTTGAGGAACCAGGTCGCCGCGAGCGTGAGCGCGACCGAGAGATAGACGATGACATCATAGCCGAAGACGAGGCGCAGAATGGGATGTCCGGCGAGAGCCGGCGGAAACAACGCCGGGAGCCTGGTGATCGTGGTGCCGACGAAGCCCGCGCCAGCGAGCGAGGAAAGCCCGGTTCCGAAGATGGTGAGCGCGAGCCCCGTCGCGACCTGGTTTGCGCCAAGCGTGAGCGCAAGCACCCCGAAGAGGAGCGAGGCGCAAAGCCCAGCGAGCGCGGCGGCGGCGTAGCCCAGAGGCGTGAACCCGGTCAATGAGGCGCTGATGAAGCCAGCGACGGCGCCAACGAGCATCATGCCTTCGACGCCGAGATTGAGCACGCCGCTCTTCTCGGCGACGAGCTCGCCGAGGCCCGCGAGCAGGATCGGCGTCGCCGCGATCACGAGTGTCATGACGATGGAGATCGCGATATCGAGGCTCATGGAGCGTGCTGCGCCAGTGAGGGACGATGAAGCCGCACGCGGTTGACCACGAAAATGTCGACGGCGAGCAGGAAGAACAACATCATCGCCTGGATCAGCCCAGTTGCAGCCTGCGGCAGGGCGGAGGCGGTCTGGGCGATATCGGCACCGATGTAGGAAGTCGCGAGCGCGACGCCGCCGATGAGCACGCCGATCGGGTGAAGACGCCCGAGGAAGGCGACGATGATCGCGGTGAAGCCGTAATTCACCGGAAATTGCGGCGTGAGCTGTCCGAAGGTCGCCGAGCATTCGATGAGCCCGGCGAGCCCGGCGAGCGCTCCGCTCACGACCATCGTCATCATGACAGTGCGGTTCTCGCTGAAGCCGCCGAGGCGCGCCGCCGCGGGCGCGAGGCCGACGACCCGCACCTGGTAGCCGGAGAGCGTGCGCGACATCACGAACCAGGCGATGAGCACGGCGATGAGTGTCAGCAGGACGCCCCAATGCAATTGCGTGCCTTCGAGGAGGTTGGGCACCGTCTGGGCTTCGCCGAACATCCGTGTCTGCGGGAAATTATATCCCTCGGGATCGCGCCAAGGGCCACGAACGAGATAGTAGAGAAGCTGAAGGGCCACATAGGTGAGCATGAGGCTCGTCAGGATCTCGCTGACCTTGAGGCGAATGCGCAAGATTGCCGGGATCGCGGCCCACGCCGCGCCTCCGATGGCGGAAGCGATCAGCATCAGCGGAAGGACCCAAGCGCTTTCGACATCATAGGTCGCAAGCGCCACTCCGGTGCCGGCGATCGCGCCAATGATGTATTGCCCCTCCGCGCCGATGTTCCAGACATTGGCTCGAAAGCCGATGGCGAGGCCCGTGGCGATCATCACGAGGGGAGATGCTTTCACGGCGATGTCGGGCCAGCGTTGCGGCTCGAGCAGTGGCTCGACGAAGATTTCGAAAACGGCCGTGCCGCCGCGAAATCCCATGAGCGTGAACAGCACCGTGCCGGTGAGCATGGTCAACGCGATCGCCGCAACGGGTGCGCCATAAAGCGCGAGACGCGAGGGGGCCTTGCGAGGCTCGAGCCTAATCCGCATGCTCGGCCCTCGCGTCAGCCGCATCGGTTTGCCCGTGCACGCCGCCCATGAGCAAGCCGATCTCCTCGATCGAGGCTTCTCCGACAATGAGCGGGCGCGAAACGCGGCCTTCGTTCATCACGTAGAGGCGATCGCAAAGCGACAAAAGCTCGTCGAGGTCTTGCGACACGAGGATCACGGCCGAGCCGCGCGCCGCGAGATCGACGAGTGCCTGGCGAATGGCTGCGGCCGCGCCCGCATCGACGCCCCAGGTGGGCTGGTCGACGACGAGCACCTGCGGCTCCTGCAGGATCTCGCGTCCCACCACGAATTTCTGGAGATTGCCTCCCGAGAGGCTGCGTGCCGGCGCGTCGGCGCCGGTGGTCGCGACCTTAAAGGCATCGATCACGCGGCGTGCATAGTCGCGCATCGCCCCCGTCTTGATCACCCCGTTCGTACTCAGTGCCTTGCGCTCGCGTGCGGTCAGCAGCGTGTTCTCGGCGAGGCTGAAGGTGGCGACGGCCGCGTGGCCGTTTCGTTCCTCGGGCAAAGCGCAAAGGCCGCGCTTGCGCCGTGCGGGCGGCGCCAAGCTTCCGATCGCGGCACCGTCGAGGCGAATGGCGTGAGGTCGAGCCGCCGTCTCGCCCGAGAGCGCCAGCATGAGCTCCTTTTGCCCATTGCCGGCGACGCCCGCGATGCCGAGGATCTCGCCGGCACGCGCCTCGAAGGAAATCTCCTCGAGCTGCGTGCCGAAAGGTTCATCCGTGCCGACGCTCAAGCGCTCGACGACGAGGCGTGCACCGCCGGCTGTGCGGCCCCGCGCGCGCTCGACATGGGCGAGCTCGGCTCCGATCATCAGCTCGGCGATGCGGCGAGGCGTCTCGACGCGCGGGTCGCATTCCCCGACGACGCGTCCGCCGCGCAAGATCGTGGCGCTCTCGCACAAAGCTTTGATCTCGTTGAGCTTGTGGCTGATGTAAAGCACCGTGCAGCCTCCGCTTGCGAGCTTGCGCAAGGTGTCGAAAAGTTGATCTGCCTCCTGCGGGGTCAGCACGGATGTCGGCTCGTCCATGATGAGCAGCTTCGGCTTGCGAAGCAGGCAGCGCACGATCTCGATGCGTTGGCGTTCGCCAACGGAAAGCGTGTCGACATGGCGGTGGATGTCGAGCGGCAGGGAATACGCGGCGAGGATGGCGGTGACCTCGCGCTCGAGCTTGCGACGGTCGAGCGCCTGATCCATGCCGATGGCGATGTTCTCGAGCACCGTCATCGGCTCGAAGAGCGAGAAGTGCTGGAACACCATGCCGATGCCGAGCTTGCGCGCCGCGCGCGGCGAGGTGACGACGACGGGGGCGCCTTCAAAGCGCATTTCTCCGGCATCGGCCTGCTGCACGCCGTAGATGATTTTGACGAGGGTCGATTTTCCCGCGCCGTTCTCGCCGATGAGCGCCTTGATCTCGCCCTTGCGCGCCATGAGGTTCACGCCGTCATTGGCAAGAACCTCGCCGAAGCGCTTGGTGATCCCCAAAAGCTCAAGCCGCGTGGTTGTTTCGGCCAAATCCCGCCCCTGAAAGTCGTGCCCCTGAAGCCCTCGCCCCTGAAAGTCTCGCCCCCGCAACGCGTGGCCCGGACGCGGACGGGGCTGCGGGCTTCGATTTATCATCCTTGCGATACGTCTCGCCGACCATGAGATGCGCCAGAATCTCCGCGGTTGCGAGAGCCGCGATGACCGCCGGACGCTTGTCGCGCACGCTCTTGCCGCCGATCGGGCAAATAAAGCGTCCGAGCGCGTCTTTCGTGCCGCCGCGCAAAATGAACCAGCGCTCGAAGCGGGCGCGCTTGGTCGCGGAGCCGATCATCCCGACATAGCGGGCATCGTCTCGCCGCAACGCCGCATCGGCGAGCCGATAATCGAGTGCGTGACTATGCGTGAGAACGACGAAAGCGGACCCCGGGGGCGCCTGCGCAACTTCCTTTTCAGGATCGTCGAGGCGTTTGAATGCGATATTCGCTGGCAAGGGCGGGGCCGGGGTCTCGCGGTCATCGAGAAGCGTGACCGCGAGCGGCAGGGGAGCGAGCGCACGCGCCAACGCAAGCCCTACATGCCCGGCGCCGAAAAGCAGCACCTGGGGTTCGGCTTTGGCCTCATTCTCTTCCTCTCGCGCGAGCGCCTCGAGCATTGCTTGATCGACGCGACGCAAGAGAAGCTCCACGCGTCCGCCGCAGCATTGGCCAAGATGCGGGCCAAGCGGCAGGTCGAGCCGTCTCTCGAATAAACCTTCCGCGAGCATCTCGCGCGCCACGTCGATCGCGTGGAACTCGAGCTGGCCGCCGCCGATCGTGCCGTGGCTCGTCGCTCGCGTCACAAGCATGGTCGCGCCCGCCTCGCGGGGCGTCGAGCCCTCGGCTCGTGCCACGGTGATGAGGATCGGCGTCTCGCCCGAGCCCAGGACCTCGCGAAGGATGGGCGCAAGGCGCATCAGCGCGCCGCCTCGGCGCGAAACGTTGCCGCCTTCGCCTTCATCTCCTCGACGGCGAAGAGCACGCGCTCGGGCGTCGCCGGCGTATCGAGGCGTGGGCAGAAGCGATGCTCCGCAAGGCTTGCGACGGCGTCGGAGAGCGCGTGAAGCACCGAGATCGCCAACATCAACGGCGGCTCGCCGACGGCCTTCGAACGGCCGACCGTCGGCTCGCGATTGCCCCCTCCGTCGAAAAACTCGACGTTGAAGGCGCGTGGCCGATCGGAAGCCACCGGAATTTTATAGGTCGAGGGCGCATGAGTGCGAAGCCTCCCCTCCTTGTCGAACCAGAGTTCTTCCGTCGTCAGCCAACCCATGCCCTGCACGAAGCCTCCTTCGATCTGGCCGCGATCGATAGCGGGGTTGAGGGAGTTTCCGCAATCGTGAAGGATATCGACACGTTCCACGCGATATTCGCCCGTGAGCGTGTCGACCGCAACCTCGCTCACGGCGGCGCCGTAGGCGAAATAGTAGAAGGGATGGCCGCGACCCGATTTGCGGTCCCAATGAATCTTTGGCGTTTTGTAAAAGCCCGCCGCCGAAAGCTGGATGCGAGCCATATAGGCCGCCTGCACGAGCTCCTCAAAACTCATGCTCCTGTTGCCCGCGCGCACGAAACCCGATTCGAAAAGGATATCCTCTGCCGGCACGGCCCATTCCTCGGCGAGGAAGCCGACGAGGCGATCCTTGATCATGCGCGCGCCCGCTTGCGCCGCCATCCCGTTGAGGTCGGAGCCGGACGAGGCGGCGGTCGCGGACGTGTTCGGCACCTTGCCGGTCGTCGTCGCGGTGATCTTGACGCGCTCGAGGCCGAGCTGGAATTCGTCAGCGACCACCTGAGCCACTTTCATGTAGAGGCCTTGTCCCATCTCGGTACCTCCGTGATTGAGATGGACCGAGCCGTCCCTGTAGACGTGGACGAGCGCGCCTGCCTGATTGAACCAGGTCGCGGTAAACGATATGCCGAATTTCACCGGGGTGAGCGCGAGGCCCCGCTTGACCACGCGGCTCTTCGCATTGGCGCTTCGGAGCGCCTCGCGACGCTCGCGATAGCGCGAGGTGGCTTCAAGCCTTTCGACGATTTCGCCGATGACATTGTCCTCGACGCGCTGATGATACGGCGTCAGATCGCGTTCGCCGATACCGTAGAAATTGCGCTTTCTCACATCGAGCGGGTCGAGGCCGGTGGCGAAGGCGACCTCCTCGACCAAGCGTTCGGCGCCGAGCATTCCTTGCGGGCCGCCGAAGCCGCGGAAGGCCGTGTTCGAGCAGGTGTTGGTTCGGTAGGGCTCGGATCGCGCGCGTACGCTCGGATAGAAATAGCAATTATCGGCGTGAAAGAGCGCGCGATCGGTCACGGGTCCGGAGAGATCGGCCGAGAAGCCGCAACGTGCCGCGTAGACGAGGTCGGCGCCATGGATCACGCCTTCCTCGTCGAAGCCAACCTCGTAATCGATGAGGAAATCATGCCGCTTGCCGGTGACCGCCATGTCGTCATCGCGATCGGGACGGCATTTCACGGCGCGGCCGAGCTTCTTCGCCGCGAGCGCGGCGAGGCAGGCGAAGAGATTTCCCTGCGTCTCCTTGCCGCCGAAAGCGCCTCCCATGCGGCGCACCTCGACGGTCACCGCGTGCGAGGGAATGCCGAGCACATGCGAAACCATGTGCTGCACCTCGCTCGGATGCTGAGTCGAGGAATGAACCGTGACGTCATCGTCTTCCCCGGGAACGGCGAGAGCCACCTGGCCCTCGAGATAGAAATGCTCCTGACCGCCGACATGCATCGAGCCCTTGAGGCGCCGGGGAGCCGCATGAAGCGCCGCGGCGATATCGCCCCGCTCGAGCCGGAGGGGTTCGGTGACGAAACCGGCCTTTGCGCGGCGCGCGTCATCGACGGTGACGATGGGCGTGAGATCCTCGTAAGTCACTTTCGCCGCAAGGCAGGCCCGCCTTGCCGCATCGCGCGTCTCGCCGACGACGGCGAAGATCGGTTGGCGGTGGTAGGAGACGAGATCGGCGCTGAGCAAAACCTCGTCATGGCGACCGGTCGAGCTCATATCGTTCAAGCCAGGAATGTCGGCGGCGGTGAGCACGGCGAGCACGCCAGGGGAGGCGCGGACCGGGTCGAGGTCGAGCGAGACGATCTTCGCGTGCGTCCGGTCGGAAAGGCCGAAATAAAGATGCGCCGTCCCCGCGGGCTCGGGCAGATCATCCACATAGAGCGCTTCGCCCGTCACATGCTTATGCGCGGAGTCATGAGGGAGCGCCTGATGCATGCGGGAGGCAAGAACGCGGTTCGTGCGTTTTCGCGGAGACGCGGCGCCGGGCGTGCCCCCGGTCGGCCGCCGGGCCTCCTTTCCCGGAGGTGATCTCTCACCGGAGGATCGATCGACCATGCCTCACAATCCCCGCGACGTTGCGGTCTCGACCGGCGCGCCATTTACATGAGGGCGAGCCAATGAGCCGGCAATTCGCGTCTCGGTCCGCGGGGCACAAGTCTCGATCGCGAAGCGGCGGAGAAGATTTTGCGCGCAGCGCATGCGATAGCGCGCGGAGGCGCGCCAATCATCGAGCGGCTCGAAATCCCGCTCGAGTGCGGCCGCCGCTTGATCCGCCGCCGCTTCGTTCCATTGCCGTCCGAGAACGGCGGCTTCAGCTTGCGAAGCGCGCTTGGGGGTCGCCGCCATCCCGCCGAAGGCAAGGCGCGCTTCAACGATGCGCCCATCCCCGTCACGTTCGAGCCGAAAGGCGCCGCAAACCGCCGAGATATCTTCATCGAAGCGCTTGCTCACCTTCGACACATGGAAGAGCGAAGCGTCGCCGAGTTTCGACACCCGCACATTTTCCACGAATTCGCCGGGCCGACGATCCTGGCGTTTATAGGCGAGGAAGAACTTCTCGAGCGGCAGCTCGCGACGCTTGTCTCTTTGCCGGAGCGTCACGCTCGCGCCCAGCGCGATGAGCGCAGGCGGAAGATCGCCGATCGGTGATCCATTGGCGACATTGCCGCCCAGGGTGCCGGCATTCCTGATTTGCTCGCCGCCGAAGCGGCGCAGCAATTCGGCAAGATGCGGATGCATGTGCCCCAAGCTCTTGCCGGCATCGGAGAGGCTCGTCATGGCGCCGAAAACCACCGCCTCATCTTCCTCCACCACGCCCTCCAGCGCCGCGACGCGGCCTGGGTGAACCACCGTGTCGAGAACGCGCATGTCCTTCGTGATCCACAAGCCCACATCGGTCGCGCCGGCGAGGATCGTCGCGTCGCGATGGCGCGCGTAGACATCGGCGAAATCATCGAGGCTCGACGGCGCAATGAAACGGCGGTTCGCCTTGACGATCTCCAAGCGGCGATCGTCCTGCAACCGCGCAAGGCGCTCGGCCATCTCGACAGAATGGGCTCGCCAAGCTTCCTTCGCCCGAGCGCCCTTCGCGAACATGTCGCGGCCTGCCGCGACGATCGGCTGGTAGCCGGTGCAGCGGCAGAGGTTGCCGGCGAGTGCATCCTCGATGCGCTCTTCGCTCGCGTCCTTTTCGGCGAGCCAGAGTGCGAAAAGCGACATGACGATGCCGGGCGTGCAAAATCCGCATTGCGACCCATGCCGATCGACCATCGCCTGCTGCACCGGATGCAATGTGCCGCACGCCTTGAGGTGCTCGACCGTGATCAACCTTCGACCATCGAGTGACGCGAGAGGGGCGATGCAGGCGTTGATGGCGCGATATTGCACCTGTGCCTCCGCGAGGCGCCCGACCACCACGGTGCAGGCGCCGCAATCGCCTTCCGCGCACCCCTCTTTCGTGCCGATGCGTCTTTCGTCGAGGCGCAGCCAATCGAGGATGGTGAGGGTGGGGTCGAAGCCCGAAAGCTCGCGCAGGGCCTCGCCGTCAATGAAACGCAAAGTGTCGCGCGTTTCGCTCATATTACCGCCGCTTCAGCTTCCCGACCATCGGCGCGACCCTGCTCGGTTCTTGCCTTACGATCGCGATTTTCTCCTTCGCCATCTCAGCTCCCGCGATAGGTGGAATAGCCGTAAGGCGAAATCAGCAAGGGTACATGGTAATGGGCGCTCGCATCCGCGATGCCAAAGCGGACGGGCACTTCCTCGAGAAAGGCTGGATCAGGAAGCGCGATCCCGCTCTCGCGGAAATAGCGCCCGGCCTGGAAGCCGATCTCGTATCGTCCGACGCTCAGCTCGCTGCCTGCGAGAAGCGGCTCATCGCAACGCCCGTCCGCATTGGTCACGGTTCGCTTGATCTCGCGCCGGCCGTCCTTATCGAGCCCGTAAAGCACGATTTCCATCGAGGCCGCGGGTCTCCCGGCGCCGGTGTCGAGCACATGGGTCGTGAGGCGTCCCTCCGAAACTCGCGCTTGCGACAAGTTAAGACCTCCAAATTCCCCGCCCAAGACAGTCGTTGCGACTTGCGCCACGGCGTTGATTGGGCACAATGATGAGGAGACATCCATTCGGAGGCCTTGGCAAGAGGTTGCTTCGACGGCCTTTTTCCGCACTGCCAGCGCGGTCGGGATCCCCTTTCCGGCGCGCTTGCGAACCCCGACGGTCCTTCATGGGCGAATGATGCCTGGCGAAACTCCATATCCTCGCGACATGGTCGGCTATGGGCGTGAGCCGCCTCATGCGGATTGGCCGAATGGCGCTCGCGTCGCCCTCCAATTCGTCATCAATTACGAGGAGGGCGCCGAGAACAACATCCTTCATGGCGATGAGGCTTCGGAAGCCTTCCTTTCCGAAATCGTCGGCGCGCAGCCCTGGGTCGGGCAGCGGCACATGAACATGGAATCGATCTATGAATATGGATCGAGAGCGGGGTTCTGGCGCTTGTGGCGCCTTTTCAAGCATCGCAACGTGCCGGTCACGGTCTACGCGGTCGCGGCCGCCATGGCGCGCAATCCCGAGGCGGTCGCGGCGATGAAGGAAGCGGACTTCGAGATCGCAAGCCATGGCTTGCGCTGGATCGACTACAGGAACTTTGCCCGCGAGGAGGAGCGCAATCACATCGCGGAAGCGATCCGTTTGCATACGAAGATCGCCGGCGACCCCCCGCTTGGTTTCTACCAGGGGCGCTCCTCGATCAACACCATCCAGCTCGCCATGGAAGAGCAAGGCTTCGTCTATCTCGCCGACAGCTACGCCGATGATCTGCCCTATTGGCTCGACGGCCCGCACGGGCCGCAACTCGTGGTGCCCTATACGCTCGATGCGAACGACATGCGGTTTGCGACCCCGCAGGGTTTCAATTCGGGCGAGCAATTCTTCGCCTACCTCAAGGACAGCCTCGATCTTCTTCATGCCGAGGGCGCCGAGCGGCCGAAGATGATGTCGGTGGGCCTCCATTGCCGCCTGGCTGGACGGCCGGGTCGCGCGGCGGCGCTCGAGCGCTTTCTCGATTATGCGCTCGAGAAAGGCGATGTGTGGATGGCGCGCCGCCTCGATATCGCGCGTCATTGGATCGAGCGGCATCCGCCGCCCGCCGGCTATAAGCCGAGCCGCATGCCGCGCGCGCTGTTCATCGAGCGCTTCGGCCATGTCTTCGAGCACACCCCGAAGATCGCGGAGAGCGTGCATCGCGCAGGGCTTTCATCACGCCATGATGATGCGCAAGGCCTCGCGCAAGCCATGTCCGCGGCGATGCGTGCCTTGCCGCGCGAGGAAAAGCTCGCCTTGATCAAGGCGCACCCCGATCTTGCGGGACGTCTCGCGCTCGCCGGCGAGGTCACGGCCGACAGCGCCCAGGAGCAGGCCTCGGCGGGGCTTGACCGCCTGACGCCCCATGAGCTCGCCGCGCTCACCCGCATGAACGAGCACTACAAGGCCCATTTTGGCTTTCCCTTCATTCTTGCCGTGAAGGGGCGCACGAAAGAGGAAGTGATCGCCGCCATGCGAGATCGCCTCGGGGCGGATGCGGAAACGGAGTTCGAGGCGGCGCTTGGCGAGATCGAGCGCATCGCGCATTTGCGGATCAAGGATCGGCTGACATGAAGAGCAATTTCCCGCGCCTCGGCGAACGCGTGATGCGCCGCCTCGATGAGCTTGCGGCCGATACCGATGAGCCTGGCAGGATCACCCGCCTCTTCCTCACACCTTCGCATAAGCTCGCGATGAGGCGGGTGCGCGGCTTCATGGAAACGGCGGGGCTTGCGGTCGAGGAGGACGCCATCGGCAATGTCGTCGGGCGCCTCGAGAGCGCCACGCCCCATGCGCCGACCTTCATTCTCGGCTCTCATATCGACAGCGTGCGCGATGCGGGCCGATATGACGGGGGCTTCGGTGTGCTTTCCGCGATCGAGGTGGTGGAGGAGCTGCGGCGGCGGGGTCTGGAGCTTCCCTTCTCGCTCGAGGTGGTCGCTTTCGGCGACGAGGAGGGTGTGCGCTTTCCGGCGACGCTCTCGGGCTCGCGCGCGCTCGCGGGCACCTTTGATTTTGAGAGCCTCGATGCGAAGGACGAGAACGGCATCTCGCTCGCCGAGGCGCTGCACGGCTTCGGGTGCGACGCCCGCGTCATCGGCAAGATCGCGCGCGACCCCGCGCGAATCTGCGGGTACCTCGAAAGCCATATAGAGCAAGGGCCGGTGCTCGAAGCCGAGAATCTGGCGCTCGGCGTCGTCACCGCAATTGCAGGCATGTGCCGCTTCAACGTCACGGTCGAGGGCGAAGCCGGTCATGCGGGAACCGTGCCGATGGAGAGACGGAAAGATCCGCTTGCGGGCAGCGCCGCGATGATCCTGGCGGTCGAGGATGAAGCGCGCCGCACGCGCGAGGTGGTCGCGACGGTCGGCGTCATCGAGGCGTCGCCGGGCGCGATCAACGTGATCCCCGCGAAGATCCGCTTCAGCGTCGATCTGCGCGCCCCGACCGACATGGTGAGGGAGAAAGCGAAAGCCAAGGTCGAGACACGCTTGCGCGCCATCGCGAAGGAGCGCGGCCTTGCCATACGCTTCACCCCGCTTGACGAGGCGAAGGCGACGCCATGCGACGAAGGCTTGATGCTGGACCTGTCGGAAGCGCTCGCGCGGCAAGGGCATCGGGTCTTTGCGCTTCCGAGCGGGGCGGGTCACGACGCCATGGCCATGGCGAAGCTCTGTCCCGTCGCTATGCTTTTCCTTCGTTGCAAGGGAGGCATCAGCCATAATCCGGCCGAGGCGATCACCGTCGAGGATGCGCAAGCCGCCATTGAGGTGATGCTCGATTTTGTTGTGCATTTTGATCCAGTGAAGGGGCAGGCAAGAAGGGAAGAGAGCGGAGCGCGAGGCAAGATCGCGACGCCGACGCGCTCGGCGGAAGCGCTTCATTCATCGCAACGGGCTTGACCGAAACGCGCTTGCATTGCGCTTGAATTTGCCGACGGATGACGCCACCCGTTCGAATTGCTCGATAAGGAGGAGAGCATGACCGCCGTCGCCTGGGATTGGGCGAATTTTGCCATTCGCTGGCTACATGTGATCACGGCGATCGCCTGGATTGGGGAATCCTTCTACTTCATCGCGCTCGATCTCGGCTTGCGCCGACCGCCTGGCCTGCCGCAGGACGTGAGCGGCGAGGCTTGGCAGGTGCATGGCGGGGGCTTCTACCATTTGCAGAAATACAATGTCGCCCCGGCCGCAATGCCCGAAGAGCTGCATTGGTTTAAATGGGAATCCTATTGGACCTGGATCTCGGGCTTGGCACTCTTGTGCGTGCTCTATTACGCGGACCCGGAGCTCTACCTCATCGATCGGCACGTGCTCGATTTGCCAAGCTGGGGAGCGATCGCGATCGGGCTTGGCGTTCTGATCGTCGGATGGATCGTCTATGACGGACTTTGCCGCTCGCCGCTCGCGCGTGACGAACGGGCGCTCTCGGTCGCGGTTTTCGTCTTTTTGTTGGCCTTGGCTTACGGGCTCACCTTCGTATTCTCCGGGCGCGGCGCCTTCATCCATGTCGGCGCGGTGATCGGCACGATGATGACCGGCTCCGTTGCGATGGTGATCATCCCGAACCAAAAAAAGGTAGTGGCGGCGCTCAAGGCCGGTGAAGTGCCCGACCCGCGCCTTGGCCGCGAGGCCAAGACGCGTTCGACGCACAACAATTATCTCACGCTTCCCGTGCTCTTCCTGATGCTATCGAATCATTATCCGCTCGCCTTCTCGAGCCGCTGGAATTTCATCATCATCGGGCTCGTCATCGTTATCGGCGTCGCGATCCGGCATTTCTTCAACACCATGCACGCTCAGGGTCGGAAGCTGTGGTGGAGTTGGGGCGTCGCCGCCGCCGCCTTCATCCTCGCGGCGTGGCTCTCGACTTTCCCCGACACGCGCCGTGATCTTGCCGAATTGGGGCCGGCGCCCGCGCGGCTTGCGGCCGCGGTGGCGCGCCCTGAATTCGGTGAAGTGCGTGACATCGTCATCGGCCGCTGCAGCCTTTGCCATTCGCAAGAGCCGGTGCGGGAAGGGCTTGCGGCGGCTCCCAAGGGCGTGCGCCTCGAGACGGATGAGGAGATCGCGGCGCATTCGCGCGACATCTACCTCCAGGCGGGAATAGGGCGCGCGATGCCGCCGGGGAACATCACGGAGATCACCGGCGAGGAGCGCGCCAAGCTCGCTGCCTGGGCTATGACGAGCGAGCGCAAGCCTTGAACATTCTCTCGATCCACTCGCATGTCAGCTACGGGCACGTCGGAAATTCGGTCGCCGTGTTTGCCATGCAGCGGTTGGGCGTCGAGGCGTGGCCGGTCAACACGGTCGCCTTCTCCAATCATCCGGGCCATGGCGGCTTCACCGGACGCGTCATGGAGCCGGCCGAGGTCTCGAGCTTGATCGAAGGCATCGCGAAGCTCGGCGTCTTCGCCCGCTGTGACGGCGTGCTCTCCGGGTATCTTGGCGCGGCAGGAACCGGAGCCGTCGTCCTCGGCGCGGTAGCGGCCGTGCGCAAGGCTAATCCCCGTGCGGTCTTCTGCTGCGATCCGGTGATCGGGGATGCAGGGCCTGGGCTCTACGTGCGAGCGGGCTTGCCGGAATTCATGCGAGACGAAGCCGGGCCGCTTGCCGATATCGTCACCCCCAACCAATTCGAGCTCGAATTTCTGACCGGGAAAAAGATTGCGACCCCCGATGATCTCTTCGCAGCGCTTGCCCGATTGCACGCGCGTGGCCCGAAGATCATCCTCGTCACCTCCGTCATCACGAAAACGACGCCCACCGCTTCGATCGATCTCGTCGCGTCGGACGGCCACATTGCGCATCTCGTGCGGACCCCAAGGTTCGGCCGGGACTTCAACGGGGCAGGGGACGCGCTCGCCGCGCTTTTCCTCGTGCATTATCTGCGCACGCGCTCGGTGGCGGATGCGCTCGTGGTATCAGCGAGCTCCGTCTTCGGTATCGTGAAGCGCACTGCGGAGGCGGGCTCGCGCGAGCTCTTGCTCGTCGAGGCGCAGGCCGAGCTCGTCCGTCCAAGCGAACACTTTCGCATCGAGGTCCTCGGCGCCCTAAAAGAAAGAGGCGATCATGTCGGCTGAGCTTCCTTCCTCACTCGTGCTTCTCGGCGCCGGCAAGATGGGCCAGGCTATGCTCTCGGGCTGGCTGGCGCGCGGGCTTGAACCTTCGCGTATCACCGCCATCGATCCGCATCTTGATGAAGCGGGGCGCGCGCTTCTTACCAAGAAGGGCGTGCGCCTCACCGCAAGCCCGGAGGCCCTGCCTTCGCCCGAGGCCATCGTCCTGGCGATCAAGCCGCAAACACTCGAGAGTGCTGCCGCCGGCGCGCGAGGGTTGATCGGCAAGGACACGCTTGTCTTGTCGATTTTGGCAGGAAAGCGCATCGCCGATCTTTCATCGCGCCTCGGCTTTTCGGCCGCCATCGTGCGCGCCATGCCCAACACGCCGGCCGCCGTGGCGCGCGGCATCAGCGCGGCGGTCGCGGCGCCGGGGACGACGGCCCGGCAACGGGCGATGGCGGATTCGCTTCTCGCGTCGATCGGCCGTGTCGAATGGATCGACGACGAGACGCTCATCGACCCGGTGACCGCGGTCTCGGGGTCAGGCCCCGCCTATGTGTTCCTTCTCGTCGAATGTCTGGCCCAAGCCGGCGCGAAAGCCGGCTTGCCGGCAGCGCTTGCCATGCGGCTTGCACGCGCGACCGTCGAGGGCGCCGGCGAATTGCTGTTTCGCGATCAGGAAACGGAGGCCTCGACCCTGCGACGCAACGTCACCTCGCCCGGCGGCACGACTGCCGCGGCGCTTGAGGTCTTGATGGCGGGCAACGGGCTTTCTCCGCTCATGGAGCACGCCGTCGCCGCTGCTACCCGGCGCGCGCGTGAGCTGGCGGGCTGATATGATGACATGTTGATGTTATTTTCGTCATGTCAACACAAAGGGCTGCCATGCTTCATATTCGCGACGAGGTAACCAGTCGGGTCGTGCGAGAGCTCGCCGCCAGAAAAGGCATCAGCCTCACCGAAGCGGTGAAGTTGGCCGTGTCGAATGAATTGCACCGAATGGATGAAGAGATTCCACTTTGGGATCGCTTGGCCCCAATTCGTGCCGAGATTCGCGCATGGCCGAACACGGGGCACTCCGCCGACAAGGCGTTCTACGACGAATTGAGCGGGGAACCCGAATAATGTTCGTCGACGCGGGCGTGATGGTCGCGATCTTGACCGAGGAGCCGGACGGAGCGGATCTCGCTACGCAATTGGCGGTTGCCGGACGCAAGATCACGAACACGCTGGCAGTTTTCGAAACTGCGGCAGCGATATTCCGCATCAAAAGAACAACGATCGAGCGTGCGGGGACCCAGGTTCTTGCATTTGTGGAAACGGCGGCCATCGAGGTTTTGAAGATCAGCCAGGAAGATGCGTCGCTGGCGCTCCAAGCCTATGGGCTTTACGGACGCCATCGCTACCTGGATGATCGCCGCAAAAGGTCACTGAACCTCGCGGATTGTTGCCACTATGCAAGTGCGAAGGCATGCCGACAGCCGATCTTGACCAAGGATATCGGTTTTGCCGAAACCGAAATTCCCGTTTGCCCATAGCGCACCACGCCCGAGTTCACCTCTCTTCCCGCTGAAATCGCCCGCGCAGCTCTCGGTAGTACGGGACGGGGAGTTCATGCCCGAAACCCGCTTTCACCCGATTATCCAATTCATCGAGAACTACGGTGGTGACGGTCGGCAGGTCGAGGCGCTTGGCTTGCGTAAGCGCAATCCAGACGAGCTCGACGAATTCGGCCTCCGGCCCGATCACGCCGGAACTGCGATGTGCGATCATCGTCGCGTCGGCAACGAAGAAGAAGGTATCGAAGCGCCTCGGCCGCCGCGGCGGGGTGATCGCGTGGGCAACGAAGCTGAGCTTCGAGAGATCGGGCGCAAAGCCATGGGCTGCGTAGTCGCGCCAAACGCCATTCGGAATCTTGCGGGCATCGAGCCGCGCCGGGACGCCGAGCACAAGACCCGTCTCCTCGAATGTCTCCCGAATGGCCGCGAGTGCGAGCGCGCGCGCCGTCACCGCGCCGCGATTGGGCAGATGCGCGAGCAACCGCTGCTCGACGGCTCCGGGAAGTGGCGAGGCAATGCTCATGCGCCGATCGACCGGATCAAGCCGCCCGCCAGGAAAAACGAATTTGCCCGGCATGAATTTATGCGCCGGGTTGCGGCGGCCCATCAGAACCGTCGGCTCCTTGCCCGTATGATCGAGAATGATCAAGGTCGCTGCGTGCTTCGGTCTCTGATTGGGTGAGCTTCGGTCGCGCGTGTGCTCGGCCGCGATCAAGCGCTCGGTAAAGCTCGACTTTTCATCCGTCATAAAGAACTCGCTTCGAGATGCCGGCGGGCGCAGCCGCGCCTCATTCACGCTCGAGCGGATGGGGAGCACCAAATCCGTGCATGCGCAAGGCCCATTGAAGCGCGATGATCGCCCCCTTCACAGGCTGCAAGAGCAGAAGCGCGAGAATGAGCGTGATTATGGGCCAAACGAGCATCTGGAGCCATATCGGCGAGGTGCCGAAAGTCTCGAAGGCGAGCATCGCTCCAACGACGACGTGGCCCACGATCAAGATCACGAGATAGGCCGGCAGATCATCGGCGCGATGAAGGTCGAGCCGCTCTCCGCATTGCTCGCAGGTGGGGGCGGCCTTGAGATAACGGGCGAACATCCGGCCCGCTCCGCAATTCGGGCAACGCCCGGCAAGGCCGCGGCGGATGGCGTTACCGACGTCACGAGAGGGCGCCGGTCGAGAGGGTTGATCGATGAAGCTCGGCATCCTTGCTAAATGCGGCGTCGAGCGGCGGACCGCAAGTCGTATCGCTCGGCCTTAGCATAAGGGCGACGCGAGGGTGGGACCAGGCGAGACCATGTGAAGGCTACAAGCGGATGTCGCAATTTGGTCGCCTTCCTCCTCGAAAATTTGCTAACGGAAAATTTGGCGGTGATTACGCGGAGGCTCGATTCGTGAAGACGGCATTGACCGCGGCGTTTCTCATCCTCGCCTTCTCGCCCGCCCCATTCGCACGAGCCGAGGACGCCTCATCGCAAAACTCGATGTTTCTTCCCTCGGGCAAGTCGCAGGCGGTGCAGGCGCTGGAAGCCAAGAAGAGCGCGCGCTGTGTAGCGCTTTATGGGCCGGGCTATGCCGCAATCGCCGATACCGACACCTGCATCAGGATCGGAGGGCGGGTTGGCGTGACCATCCAAGGATCGACGAAGCAGAACCGACTGATCATCGCGCCGTCTCGGGGCATCGGGGCCCCAGCGCCATCGCTCGGCGGGCCTCCCGTCGCCGTCATTCGCGGGCCGAAGACCGGCTCGGCCACGACCGCCGATGTCTATGTGGACACGCACACGCCGACGGAAATCGGTGATTTCTCCACCCATGTCAGCGTCGGCGCGGTGAGGGCAACCGGCGCTCTCGCCGGTCCTGATTACGTCCGGCCTTAGTCGCCGCTCCAGCGCGGCTCGCGCTTGTCGATGAAAGCTCCGATGCCTTCCTGCGCGTCACGGGCGAGCATGTTCTCGACCATCACACGGGACGTATAGGCGTAAGCCTCTTCGAGCCTCATCTCGACCTGCCTGTAGAATGCCTCCTTGCCGGTGCGGACGGTCGCCGACGGTTTCGCCACGATGCGCCGAGCGAGCTCGAGCGCGCCATCGAGTGCGGTTACGCCTCTCTTCGTCACACGATTCACCAGCCCGATCCTGACGGCTTCCTCGGCGGAGAGCATCTCGCCGGTCAAAAGCATCTCCATCGCATGCTTGCGCGCCACGTTGCGCGAAAGCGCCACCATCGGCGTCGAGCAGAAAAGCCCGATGTTGACGCCGGGGGTCGCGAAGCGGGCGGTTGGGCTTGCGACAGCGAGGTCGCAGCTCGCGACAAGCTGGCATCCTGCGGCGGTCGCGACCCCATCGATGGCGGCGATCACCGGTCGCGGCAGGCCCACGAGGGACTGCATCAGCTCGGCGCAGCGAGCAAAGATCTCCTCGAAATACCGCCGCCCTTTGTCGGTATCTCCGCGGCGCGCCGTCATTTCCTTGAGATCGTGGCCGGCGCAGAACACCGGACCCGTCGCGGCAAGGATCACGGCCCGAATGGTTTTTTCGCGCGCAATCGCATCGAGCTTCTCCTGAAGCGCCGCCATCATGGCTTCGGATAGAGAGTTGCGAGAAGCTTGATGATCGAGAGTAAGGATCGCGATGGGGCCTTCATCAAGACGCGAGAGAGGCGGCTTCGTCGCGACTTGCACGAGCGGATCCCTCGGCGCGAGCGTTTTTTGGTGCACGGACGCGTCCTTCGCGGGGTTTCTCCTCGACGCCTCAGCCGTCACAGCTCTGTCCTCATCGCGCTCCGATCCCGTCGACGCCTCGCCGGATTGAGCTAATGTCGCTTCGGTCGAGCTTCACCGCAAGGCCGATTTCGCCGAAGATGAGAACCGCGCATGATGACACTTGCCGAAATCCGGGCCTTCCTCGATCGGGAATTCCCGCAAATTGCCGCGGAGGGCCGCTATACGGTCGAGGCATTGCGTCCGCGCGGCGCGAGATTGCGCGCCGCCTACCACGAGAAGCAGATCCGGCCGGGCGGCACGATCTCCGGCCCGACCATGATGGCGCTCGCGGATGTGTCTCTCTACGTGACGGTGCTCGCCTCGATCGGTCCCGTGGCGCTCGCGGTCACGACCAACCTCAACATCAATTTCTTGCGCAGGCCCGCGCCGCGCGACCTCATCTCAGAATGCCGTCTCTTGAAGCTCGGCAACCGCCTCGCGGTGGGAGAGGTGAGCATTTTTTCCGAGGGCGAGGAGGAGGCCGTCGCTCATGTCACGGGCACTTATTCAATTCCACCTCGCTGAAATATATGAGGTATTATGATACCGCTCAATTCAAGTACCTGAAATGTCGTTCAGTTTTTGATGCGCCTGTCCGCATTTCTGGCACATATTCGTTTGACATCATCATTTTCCAGCCTTACTGAGCGTCTCGGTCCCAATGTGCCGTCTTTGGCGCGCCGGACTCGCGAAACTTCCCGCCCTCAAGACGCTTCACTCGAGCAGATTCACTCCGAGAAGATTTATGGCAGAGATGACGCATGCGACCCGATCGGTGAAAGCCGCCGAGGTCGAGAAGAAATGGATTTTGATCGACGCGAGCGGGCTCGTGGTTGGTCGTTTGGCTTCGCTCGTCGCGATGCGGCTGCGCGGCAAGCACAAGGCGAGCTATACGCCGCATGTGGATTGCGGCGACAACGTCATCGTGGTGAATGCGGACAAGGTTGTGCTGACCGGCCGCAAGCGCGACCAGAAGGTCTATTATCACCACACGGGCTATCCGGGCGGCATCAAGGAGCGCAGCGCCAAATCCATTCTCGAAGGGCGTTTCCCTGAGCGCATCGTCGAAAAGGCGGTCGAGCGCATGTTGCCGCGTGGCCCCTTGGCGCGCCGGCAGCTCGGCAATTTGCGCGTCTACAAGGGTAAGGAACACCCTCATGAGGCGCAACAGCCGGTGAGCCTGGATATCGGGGCGATGAACCGCAAGAACGCAAGGAGCGCCTGAACATGGCCGAAGTTCTTCAATCCTTGGGCGAGCTCGGCGAAGCCGTTCAGCCAGTGACCCCCGAGGCGCCCGTCCATGTGCAGAAGCTCGACAAGCAAGGCCGTGCCTACGCCACCGGAAAACGCAAGAACGCGGTCGCCCGCGTGTGGATCAAGCCTGGCCCCGGCCGCATCATGGTGAACGACAAGCCCGTCGAGGAGTATTTCGCGCGTCCGGTGCTGCGCATGATCTTACGCCAGCCCCTCATCGTCGCCGATCGGGCGACGCAATACGATGTCACGGTGACTTGCGCCGGGGGAGGGCTTTCGGGCCAGGCAGGCGCCGTGCGCCACGGGCTTGCGAAGGCGCTCACCTATTACGAGCCGGAGCTGCGCGCCATCTTGAAGCGGATCGGCTTTCTCACACGCGACTCACGCGTCGTCGAGCGCAAGAAATACGGCCGCGCGAAGGCCCGCCGCCGCTTCCAATTCTCCAAGCGCTGACCGCGCCCGTCTGGTCGGCCATTCGAAGTAGAAAAGGCGGGCTTCGGCCCGCCTTTTTCTTTGTCCAAACCGTTCACCCGCAAGGACCAACGCGATGCTCGATACAGCGATCGAAGGAAAGGCCTCGCAAAAGGCGAAACCCGCGAAAATCTTCATCGATGGAGAAGCGGGGACGACCGGCCTGCAAATTCGCGAGCGGCTTTCGCAACGCCGCGATGTCGAGCTCCTCGCGATCGACGCGGAAAGCCGCAAGGACGCAGGCGCGAAGCGCGAAATCTTGAGCAAGGCCGATCTTGCCATCCTTTGCGTGCCCGATGATACCGCGCGGGAAAGCGTCGCCCTGATCGGGACCTTGGGAAAGGATGCACCGCGCATCATCGACGCATCGACCGCCCATCGCGCGGCGCCCGGATGGGTCTTTGGCTTTCCTGAAATGGTCAAGGGTCAGGACGAGGCCATCAAAAAGGCCCGCAAGGTCGCAAATCCCGGTTGCTACCCTACGGGCGCCATAGCGCTGATCCGACCGCTCGTCGATGCGGGCCTCATCCCGACCGACCATGCTGTCACCATCAACGCGGTCAGTGGTTACTCTGGAGGCGGCAAGGCGATGATCGCGGCCCATGAGGGCAAAACTGCGCCTTCCTTCGAGCTTTATGGCCTCGGCTTCGAGCACAAACACATTCCGGAAATCGAGGCTTACAGCGGCTTGACGCGCCGCCCGATTTTCATCCCCTCGGTAGGCAATTTCCGGCAAGGGATGCTCGTGAGCGTGCCGTTGCATCTCGATCTCCTTCCCGGGAAACCCTCGGCTGCCGATCTCGAAGCGGCGCTTCGCGCCCATTACGGGGAAGGGGGCGCGGTTCGCGTCGTCGCGCTCGACCCGCCCAACAGGATCGACAGGCTCGAGGCGGAGGCCCTGAACGGGACGAATTTTCTTGAGATCCGGGTTGCGGGATCGCCGAAAAATCCCTTCGCGCTCCTTATCGCCAAGCTCGACAACCTCGGCAAGGGCGCGTCCGGAGCCGCCGTGCAATCGATGGAATTGATGCTGAGCCTCGCCTGAATGGTGCCGCGCGTTCGCCGAGCTCAATCCGATGAGCTTAACCCTCGCTTGTGTAGGCAGGGCCGTGATGGCAGGCTCACGGTGATGATCGAGCTCGGCGAGGGAAAACTGTCCCAGTGAGGCCGAATGCCTCCGCGGACCCAGACGGGATATTCGGCCGGGCCACCGGCCGAATCGTAGTCGCGGCACTGGCCGTTGCCGCGCTTGCCGCGTCGCATTCACCGACGCGTGCTGGCGTCTCCTGTGCCCCCTTGCCGGCCCCCATCCGCGATCTTGACGCCCTCGATTTTCATATCGGAGCCGACGGCGTTTTGATCGACCCCGGCTTGCGCGCGAAGAACAATGCGGTCATGGAGCCCGCGCGCACTTTCGTGCGCCTTGTCAGCGCGAGCGCCGATCATTTCGTCGCCGAGGAGAAGGACGCGGCCGGACTTTGCGCGCTCGCCGGCTTGCGCGCTTGGGCAAAAACCGAAGCCCTTCTCGGCGCGATGTCGAATATGCAAGCCGAACGCGAACGCGTGGGGCTTTTGAGCGGCCTTGCCTTCGCTTACCTCAAGACCCGCGAGCTTGCCTCGAGCGCCGATCGCTTTGTGATCGAGCCTTGGCTCGACAAGCTTGCTCGCGGGGTCGAGGCAAGCTTCAGCGATCCCACGCGCCCCGCAAGCCGCAGGCTCGCGCTCGTTTCGCTGGCGACCTCCGCGGTCGGCGCCGCAATCGGTAATCGCGATCATTGGCGCTTTGGCGAGGAAGCCTATGAACAGTCGCTTGCGGCGATCAACGCGGAAGGCGTGCTCGAGATCGAGATGAAAGGAGCGGAGCGCGCGCTTTTCGACCAGGATTTTGCGCTAGGCGGGCTGGTCATGGCGGCTGAGCTCGCGGCCAGACAAAGGGGCGAGGATTGGTACGGGCGCCGAGACGGCGCGCTTCACCGCCTCGCGAACCGCGTGCTCGACGGGTTACGTGATCCTTCCTGGTTCGCAACGCAAACCGGCAAGGAGCAGGCGCTGCCGAGCGGGCGCGATCTCGCCTGGATCGCCTTTTATGCGAGGCGCTTTCCCGATCGTTTTGCCGGGCGCGTGCCCGATGGCGCCATCTTCCAATCGCCACGTCTCGGCGGCGATCTCGCGGTGCTCGCTGAGAAGTGGGTCAAGTGATCGCGGGTTAACGCGCGGCGACTGTGCTTGTGCGGTTGCCGCCAGCGCTCGTTTCATTGCGGCTTGACCGCGGCATGGCGCCTTCTTGCGCATTGCGCTATCGAAGGCTGTTCGCGCTCAAAGCCCCGAGGCCACCATGCTCTCGAACACCAAGCCTTTCCTCGATTTTGGTCTCGGCGAGACGGCGGACATGTTACGCGAGACGGTCGCTTCCTTCGCGCAAGACGAGATCGCGCCACGTGCCGATGAGATCGACCGCAGCAACCACTTCCCCCGCGATCTCTGGCCAAGGCTTGGCGAGCTCGGCCTGCATGGGATCACAGTCGAGGAAGAATATGGCGGCTCGGGCCTCGGCTACCTCGAGCATTGCGTCGCCATGGAAGAGATTTCGCGCGCCTCTGCATCTGTCGGCCTTTCCTATGGCGCGCATTCCAATCTGTGCATCAACCAGATCCGGCGAAACGGCTCCGACGCGCAAAAGCGGAAATACCTGCCGAAGCTGATTTCCGGAGAGCATGTCGGAGCGCTCGCCATGTCGGAGCCGGGCTCGGGTTCCGACGTCGTCTCGATGAAGACGCGCGCCGAAAGGTTGGGTGACCGCTACCTCCTCAACGGATCAAAATTCTGGATCACCAATGGCCCCGTCGCCGAGACGCTCGTCGTTTACGCCAAGACCGATCCGAACGCGGGCGCGCGCGGCATCACCGCCTTCGTTGTCGAGAAAGGGATGAAGGGCTTCACCACGGCGCAGAAGCTCGACAAGCTCGGCATGCGCGGCTCCGATACGGGCGAGCTCGTATTCCAGGATTGCGAGGTGCCGGAAGAAAACGTGCTCGGCGAGGTGGGCAGCGGGGTGAACGTCCTGATGTCGGGCCTCGACTATGAGCGCGCCGTGCTCGCGGCTGGGCCGCTCGGCATCATGCAGGCCGCGCTCGATGTGGTGCTGCCTTATGTACATGAGCGCAAGCAATTCGGCCAGCCGATCGGCGAGTTCCAGCTCGTGCAAGGCAAGCTCGCCGATATGTATGTGAACATGAATGCGGCGCGCGCCTACGTCTATGCGGTGGCAAGGGCTTGCGATCGCGGCGAGACCACGCGCGAGGATTCGGCGGGCGCCATTCTCTTTTCGGCCGAGAAGGCTACGGCCGTCGCGCTGGACGCCATCCAGCTTCTCGGCGGCAACGGCTATATCAATGACTTCCCAACTGGCCGTTTGTTGCGTGACGCCAAGCTCTACGAGATCGGCGCGGGAACGAGCGAGATCCGCCGCATGCTGATCGGCCGGGAGCTCTTCGCGAAATCTGGATGAGAGGCGCTGAGGCGCCGGCGCGAGCCTTGCGAAGGCTCTCGCTCGAAGGAAAACCGGGGACCGAATTGCCGATAGACACCCTGCCTCCTTGCGACACGAGCTCGGTCGCGGCCTGGCTCATTGATGGGGCGCGCTCGGCGCAAGACCCCGACGAGGTGCTAACCGAGCTTTGCGAGCGCCTTTCGAGCTGTGGCGTTCCCCTGTGGCGTGTCGCCGTGTTCGTTCACACCTTGCATCCGCAGATCCTCGCGCGGCGTTTCCTCTGGCGGCCGGGAGAAGGCACCCGTATCGCAGAAGCGACTTTTGAGCGCGAGGACACCGAGGAATTCCGGCAGAGCCCGGTCGTGCGCGTCAACAAGACCGGCGTCGCCATTCGCCGTCGCCTCGTTGATCTTGATTGCCCGATGGATTTCGAAATCCTCCATGAGCTGAAAGCCGAAGCGGTAACAGATTATCTCGCAATACCGCTTTTCTTCACGAATGGAGAGATCCATGCGGCGACGTGGACGACGCGCGAGAAAGGCGGATTCACGGACGCGCAGATTGCCGGGATCGAAGCCATTGTCGCGCCGCTCGCGCGCGTCGCCGAAGTGCGAGCGCTCAGGCGAACCGCCGTGAATCTGCTCGACGCCTATGTCGGCCATTCGGCTGGAGAGCGCATCCTCAAGGGCCAAATCCGGCGTGGCGACACGCAATCGATCCATGCGGCGATCTGGCTCTCGGATATGCGCGGTTTCACCGCGCTCGCCGACAGCGTGCCACCTCACGCCCTCATCGCGCTTCTCAATCGCTTCTTCGATTGCCAAGTGCCCCCGATCCTCGCCCATGGTGGAGAGGTGCTCAAATTCATGGGGGACGGTTTACTCGGGATATTCCCAATCGCGGACGAGCCCGAAGCGGGCAAGGTTTGCATGCGAGCCTTGAGCGCGGCGAGAGTTGCGCAAGCGGCGATCGTGGAGATGAGCAAGGAGGGCGGCGGGCATCAAGGTCAAATCCGCTTCGGCTTGGCTTTGCACCTCGGCGAAGCGCTCTACGGCAATATCGGCGGGGGAGGGCGGCTGGATTTCACCTGCATCGGCCCCGCGGTGAACATGGCGGCGCGGCTCGAGAAACTTGCCGGAAGGCTCCAGCGGGAGATCCTCGCCTCCTTCGAATTCGCGCGGCATTTGCCCGAGGAGTTCGTGAAGCTTGGCGACCATTCTCTCCAAGGCTTTCGCGCCGAGGTGCCGGTTTTCGGGCTATTTAGCGAGGGCTCCCCAGCGAAGCTCGCGAAAGATTGAATATCTCGAGGTTACGGCCAGGGCCGAACGCGCTAGAGCTTTCAAGACCCGTCTCGCAACCGCCCGAATGGAATGATCATGCCGCTCAAGATTTGGGGCCGCCTCTCATCGATCAATGTGCAAAAAGCGATGCTGTGCGTCGAGGAGCTCGACCTGCCGCATGAGCGTGTCGATGCAGGGCTCACCTTCGGCCTCGTGAACACGCCGGAATATCGCGCCATGAACCCGAACGGCCTCGTGCCGGTCATGAAGGATGATGATTTTATCCTCTGGGAATCGAATGCGATCGTGCGCTATCTCGCCGCGAAGCACGCGTCTGGGTCCCTTTGGCCGACCGATCCGCGCGAACGCGCCGATGCCGATCGCTGGATGGATTGGCAGACGACCACCTTTCAGCCGGCAATCGGGCCGGCCTTCATGCACCTCGTGCGCCTCCCGCCGGCGAAGCGCGACCCAGCCGCGGTCGAGCCATCGCGGCAAATCACGGAGGATTGCGTGGCCATCGTGGAGAGCGCGCTCGCCAAGAAGCGCTTCATCGCCGGTGATCGCCTGACAGTCGGCGACATCGCCCTTGCGCCGGCGATCCACCGCTGGCTCAATCTGCCTCTAAAACGCCTGTCACGGCCCCATGTCGAGCGCTGGTATGGTGAGATCATGCGTCGGCCGCGAACGGCGAGAGCCCTCATCCTGCCGGTGGTTTGAGCCCAATTTGCAAGCCCATGCGCGAGCGCAAGGATCGTCATGAAGCCTCCGGGCGCTCTCGTGTTCGCATCGGCCTTTCTCATAGGCTCGGCCTTAGGCGCGGCCGCCTTCCCGCGGCAGCCGGTCACCGACTGGGTCCGTGATCTTTACGCGGCGCAAGCCTCGCGGATCGCCCGGGCCGAAACCCTCGATGCGGCTGACCTCCTCGCGCTCTTTACGCCGGAAGTGGCCGCGCTTTGGCAAGCAGCGCACAAAGACCGCGAGCTCAGCGCATTGCCGGAGCGGGAGCTCGATGCCTTCTTCGGCTGGCGCGTGCCGCCCGGAACGCGGGTCAGTTTCACCGCGGTCAAGAAAGTGCTCGGGACGGCCGAGGCGCCGACCCTTTTGATCGATGTCGTCGTTTCCGGAGTGCCCCGCCGCGTCGTGCTCGACGCGGTGGAGGATGATGGAAGCTGGCGCGTCGCCAACATCGTCTATGACGAGGGAGAGGATTTCGCGGGCTTCGAGAGGAGGCTCGCGCAGCCTTGAACGCGCGGCAGGGTTAACGGCGAGCTCCACAAAATAGTCGAAGCTTAGCCATTTGTTGAGCATGGCGGGAGCTGAATGGCGCCCCATGATGCTCGTTAAGCTCCGAGCAAGCATGAAGGCGCTATTCTCGACTGAACGATCCGGATGAACCGATCGGTGATCCGCGACGACCAAGGGATATCGGCACATCCCTTCTCGTGGAACACGGCCATGACCCTGAAAGCGAACTCCGCGGCGATGACGAACACAAAGATGACCCGCTCCGAGAAGATCGTCACCGGCCTCGCCGTCGCCGTGCTGGTCGCGGGCTTCGCGACGGGCGTTTTCGCCAAGCCAATCAACGCGAGCCCGCATGCTCCGGGATCGGCGGCCCATATGGTCTCGGGCGAAGCGCATCGCGACAGGTGATTTAAGGGGCGGCGGCCCGGCCCAGCGCTAGGCATCATGCGCGTGCGTCGGCACGCGCCTCCGCGCCTCCTTATTGCTCCCACGCGCCGATCCCTCCAGAATGCTCAGCGCTCATCGCGCGCATGTCGAGGACACGGCTCATGGATCAATCACGCCTCACGCTCGAAAGTTTCGAATCGCTTGCCTTGCGTGCGGGCCTTTCGCTTTCGCCTTCCCAAACGAAGGAGCTGCATGAGGCCTATGGCCATGTGGCTCGGATGGCGGAGCGGGTGCGCGGCACGCCCTCGCTCACGGCCGAAAGCGCCATGGTCTTCGCGCCGCGCAAGACGACGCGGTGACGGGAATGCTGACAATCGCCGAAGCCGGCGCCTTGATCACCGAGCGCAAGCTCTCTCCCGTCGAGCTCGTGCAATCGCATCTCGAGCGGATCGACCGGCTCGACGGCAAGCTCCATGCCTTCGTGAAAGTGACGCGCGAGAGCGCGCTCGAGGAGGCCAAGCGCGCCGAAGCGGAAATCATGGCCAATGGGCCGAAGGGTCCGCTGCACGGCATCCCGATCGCGCATAAGGACATCTATTCGACCAAGGGCGTTCCGACGACTGCCCATTCGAAGCTTCTCGCGCGCCATGTGCCCCATGCGGACGCGGTCACGGTGTCAAGGCTCGCAGCGGCAGGCGCCGTGACGCTCGGCAAGCTAGCCACCCACGAATTCGCCTGGGGCGGCCCATCCTTCGACCTGCCTTGGCCGCCGGCGCGCAACCCTTGGAACCCGGATCGTTTCACCGGCGGCTCTTCGAGCGGCACGGGCGCGGCCGTGGCCGCGGGCTTCATCCTCGGCGGGACGGGATCCGACACCGGCGGCTCGATCCGGTTGCCCGCGGCCTTCTGCGGGGTTGCGGGTTTCAAGCCGACCTATGGGCTTTGCCCGCGAACCGGCATCCTGCCGCTTGCGAACTCGCTCGATCACGCCGGTCCTCTGGCCTGGACGGTCGAGGATTGTGCGATCCTGCTGCAGGCTATGGCAGGCCACGACGCTTCTGACCCCGCGAGCGCCGATGTCGCGATCCCCAATTTCCGCGCCGCGCTTTCGTCCTCCCTCGAGGGTTTGCGAATTGGCTTCGTGCGTCACTTTCACGAACGCGACTATCCCGTGGACGAAGCAACAAAAAAAGCGCTCGAGGAGGCGGCCGGCGTTTTCCGCGGCCTTGGCGCCGAACTTAGTGATGTCGAGCTGGCGCCCCTTCAGGATTGGACGGCGTGCGGCATGATCATCATGCTGTCGGAAGCCTATGGCGTGCATGAGGAGTGGTTGAATTCGAACCCTCAGGACTACGGCGAAATTTTCCGCGATCGTGTGCTGATGGGCGCCTTCCTGAGCGCTGCCGATTACGTCCATGCGCAACGCAAACGGCGTGAGCTTTGCGCCGCTCTGGCGCGTGTGTTCGAGGAAGTCGACCTTCTCATTTGTGCCATCACGCCGGGCGGCGCGCCGCCGATCGGGGAGGTGACCAAGATGAGTTCCTTCGAGCGGCCATCCTTTGCCTTTCCGTTCAACGTCGCCGGCGCGCCGGCGCTTACGCTTCGCGCTGGCTTCAGCGAGGCGGGCTTGCCGCTCGGCGTGCAGATCGCCGGCCCACCCTTCGCGGACGCGATGGTGCTACGCGCAGGTCACCAATACGAAAGGGCGACGAATTGGGTGCGGATGCGACCGCAACTGGACGAGGCGGCTTAGGGCTCGGTGGTGCTGGTCTGCGGCCGGCGAAGAAAGCGGATCAGGCGAGCACGCAAGCAACGTCTCGAAAACCCGCCGCTCGGAACTGTCGCCTCGGGCGCTGGCCGCTGCCCTTGCGCTCCTGTGCTGGAAATTTGCGAGCCCCATCCCATATTTGCCCGAATTCCGAATGAGGGATGCGCAGATATTCGCCCTGGTGTAAATGCCGGGTCTCGCAGATCGTGGAGGACCCTGATGGCGCGCCTGAGCCGTGTCGTGGTCGCCGCCTGTCTCACCCTGGCGGCGTCCGCCCTGCAGGGGGCGCGGGGGCAAGCCACGCAACGCGTCGTGCCGCCGTCGCGGGCGGCCGTGCAATGGTCCTATGCGCCGATCGTGCAAAAGGTCGCGCCCGCGGTCGTGAACGTCTACGCCTCGCGGACCGAGAAGCTCGCGCGCAACCCGCTCTTCGACGATCCGTTCTTCCAGCAGTTTTTTGGGCGCGATTTCGCTGGGCAGACCCGCGAGCGCGTGCAGAAATCCTTGGGGTCGGGCGTCATCGTCGATCCTTCCGGCCTCGTCGTGACCAATCAGCATGTGATTGAGGGGATGACGCAGGTGAAGGTCGCCCTTGCCGACAAGCGCGAATTCGAGGCCGAGATCCTCTTGCGCGACCCGCGTTCCGACCTTGCGGTGCTGCGCCTCAAGGGAACGGCGGAGCGCTTTCCCGTTCTTCCCTTCGGCGATTCGGACAACCTGCAAGTCGGCGACCTCGTGCTTGCCTTGGGGGACCCCTTCGGCGTCGGCCAGACGGTGACGCAAGGCATCGTCTCGGCCTTGGCGCGCACGCGAATCGACGCCTCCGATTATCAATTCTTCATTCAGACCGACGCCTCGATCAACCCGGGAAATTCCGGCGGCGCGCTCGTCGATCTCGACGGTCGGCTCGAGGGCATCAACACGGCGATTTATTCGCGTTCCGGCGGTTCGGTCGGCATCGGCTTCGCCATTCCGGTGAACATGGTGAAGGTCGTGGTCGAGAGCGCAAAATCCGGCTCGAAATCGGTGCGCCGACCCTGGCTCGGGGCGAAGCTCCAGACCGTGACGCCTGAGATCGCCGAAAGCCTGGGGCTCGCCCGCCCGACGGGTGCGCTCGTCGCGAGCCTCAGCGAAGGAGGCCCCGCGACCGAGGCCGGCATCAAGCGAGGCGATGTGATCTTGTCGATCGACGGACAGCCGGTCGATGATCCCGACGCCTTCGGCTTTCGTTTCGCGACGCATAGCCTCGGCCAAAGCGCTTCGGTCACCGTGCGGCGGGCCGCGAACGATGTGACCTTGCCGATCAAGCTGCGCACCGCGCCCGAGACGCCGCCGCGCGATCTTTCGAAGATCGAGGGTCTTAACCCGCTCTCGGGAGTGACGCTCGAGAATTTGTCGCCGGCGGTCGACGAGGAGTTGTCGCTCGACGCCTCCTCGGGCGTGGTGATCGCCGATGTCGATGACGGCTCGACGGCGGGGCGTGCGGGCTTTCAGAAGGGGGACATCCTCGTGGAGGTGAACGGGGCGAAGATCACGTCGCCACACGACGCGCAACGCGTGCTCGCCGACAAGCAAAGGCTCTGGAAGATCGTGATCAACCGAGGCGGACAAATTCTCTCGACCGTCTTTCAGGGCTGAGCGCATGAGCCGAAAGCACATGAGGGACAGCGCGAAGGACATCATCGTCTCGACGGATGTGTCGCGCTTCGAGCTCGATCGCATTTATGATTTTCTCCATCACGAAGCCTATTGGTGCAAAGGCCTCCCGCGCCCGGTCTTCGATCGCTCGATCAAGCACTCGTTGTGCTTCGGTGCCCTCCTGCCGGACGGGGAACAGGCAGGATTTGCAAGGATCATCTCGGATCGCGCTACTTTCGCCCATCTGTGCGATGTCTTCGTCTTCCCTGCCTGGCGTGGACGCGGGGTCGGCAAGGCGCTCGTCGAGGCGGTTCTCGGCCATCCCCATCTCGAAGGCCTTCGGCGTTTCACGCTCTCGACGTCCGATGCGGCGGAGCTCTACGCACGCTACGGCTTTCGCCCGCCTGCGCGTCCCGAGCGCCTCATGGAAATCGCCAATCCACGAGCCTATCAGGACAAGGAGGGCGCGCGCGCTTGAGCGATCTCTTCGCAGCGGTTGGGCTCGACAAGAGCGGCACGAGGCCGCTCGCCGACCGGTTGCGGCCGACATCGCTTGCCGAGATCGCCGGGCAGGAGCACCTCACCGGCAAGGATGGGGTGTTGACGCGGCTGATCGAAGCAGGCTCGCTCGGCTCGCTCATCTTCTGGGGGCCGCCGGGAACGGGGAAGACTACCGTCGCGCGTCTACTCGCGGGCGAGACCAAGCTCGAGTTCCAGCAGATTTCCGCCATCTTCTCTGGTGTCGCCGATCTGAAGAAAGCCTTCGACGCGGCACGCGCCCGGGTGACGCAAGGAAAGGGCACGCTCCTCTTTGTCGACGAGATTCATCGCTTCAATCGCGCGCAGCAGGATTCTTTTCTCCCCGTCATGGAGGACGGCACCATCACGCTCGTTGGCGCGACGACGGAGAACCCGTCCTTCGCGCTCAACGCCGCGCTGCTTTCACGTGCCCGCGTGCTCGTCTTCAAGCCGCTCGAGGCGCAGGCGATCGAAAAGCTCCTCGAGCGCGCCGAGGCGCATGAGGGTAGGGCGCTGCCGCTCAGCGAAGCCGCGCGCGCCTCGCTCATCCGCATGGCCGACGGGGATGGGCGATCGGCGCTCACGCTTGCGGAGGAATCCTGGCGCGCCGCGAAACCGGGAGAAGCTTTCGACGCCGAGACGCTTCAGGAAATCCTGCAGCGTCGCGCGCCCGTCTACGACAAGGATCGCGACGGCCATTACAATCTCATCAGCGCGCTCCACAAATCCGTGCGTGGCTCGGATCCGGATGCGGCCCTTTACTGGTTCTGCCGGATGCTCGATGGCGGCGAGGATCCGCGCTACCTCGCCCGGCGCATCGTGCGCATGGCGGTCGAGGACGTCGGCCTTGCCGATCCCAACGCGCTCGTGCATGCGCGGGCTGCCTCCGAGGCCTACGAGCAACAAGGCTCGCCGGAAGGCGAGCTCGCGCTCGCTAACGCAGTGATCTATCTCGCCTGCGCACCCAAATCGAACGCGGCCTATCTCGCCTATGCGGCCGCGATGCGAGCCGCCAAGGAAAATGGCTCGCTTCCCCCGCCGAAGCATATCCTCAACGCGCCGACGAAGCTCATGAAGCAAGAAGGCTACGGGGCGGGCTACGCCTATGATCACAACGCGCCCGATGCTTTCTCGGGCCAGGATTACTTCCCCGAGCAAATGGACCGGCAAAGCTTTTACCGGCCGACGGATCGCGGCATCGAGGCGCGCATCAAGGCGAGGCTCGACGAATGGGCGAGGCTCAGGCGCGAGCGCCAGCCCTGAGAGAATGCCGGCGGCTTCCCGGAACCTGGCTGTTTGAGGCAAATCCGTTTCGCCTTAAATCCTTTTGATTATTGAAATTTTTTTGAAAAAGGGCTTCTCTTGTGCGGCTTATAGTCTAGTCGCCTTCTGATCGACCTCCCTTTGCCTCGTTTGCTTGAGGAATTCAGATTATAAAGCGGTTATGCCTCCACAAATTGCTCGACCCGAAAGATGATGCGGCATGAATTCTGCGACAGGTTGCGAGAAGCACGGACTCTGTCCGTTTGTGAGACAGGCGGACAAGAGATTTGGCCCAGAATGACCCGCAACAAGGCGTCGAGCTTGCCGGCTCTCCCGCCGGCGATGATCGCGCGTTTCGGCGAGCCTTCGCGACGGCTCTCCTGGGGCCGAACTTTCTGGTGCTCGAGGGGCTCAAGGGAATCTTGAGCGCTGCGGGATTCCGCGTGGTCGCCACGGCCTCGCATGTCAACGACCTCAACTTCGGGCTGGAAATTCAGGATGAACCGATCCTCCTGATCGTGAACGCGGGTGAGGATTTGGGCACCGCGATTAAGCAGATCGAGCTCTTCAAGGAGCGGCATGAAACGGGGCGGGTCGTGCTTTTGGCCGAGCCCGGTCAATTCGCGGAAATACCGGCGGTGTTTCGCGCCGGGGCCAACGGTTATCTCTACATGGGGCCAAGCCTTGAACCCTTCATCAAGGCGCTCGAATTGGTGATGCTGGGAGAGACCGTTCTGCCGAAGGCCATCCTCCCGCTGATTCTCGAGCGCAAGGATGAGCCAAGGCCGGCGAAGACGCCGGAGAGTTTCGCCCCGCAATTATCGCGCCGCGAAAGATTGATTCTGCGCCACCTCGCCGAGGGCCTCGCCAACAAGGTGATCGCAAGCGAGATCGGCATCGCGCAGGCCACCGTGAAGGTGCATGTGAAGTCCATCCTCACCAAGATCGGCGTCGTCAATCGCACGCAAGCGGCGATCTGGGCGATGAACAACGGTCTCGTCGTCGGTGAGCCGACGACGAAGAGGCGACCGTCCGCCCAAAAGCCGTCATCCTCGGGCGCCGACGGATGACCCTTCGCGCCCGCTCGCGGGTGCATTGAGCTCAGACGGGCCCTCCCGGGCGCACCTGCCGACCCGCCGGCGTTTGAGGGCTTCAGCAAGTATTCGTGAAGACGAAATCTTCCGCTTAACTTTTCGCTAACCTTGATTGTCGAGATTCCCTTCCGGTTCGCCGTCCGATCGGCGCTTGTCAGACCGGGAGAAAGATCATGAGCCGTAAGAAGCGCGAAGCTTGGATGCGGCTCCAGGCCCTTCAGATCGCCGCCGAGCTCCCCGAGAACCGCCGGCAGGCGCTTGCCGTGCTCAATTGTGCCCGCAAGATCGTCGAAGAATACGTGCCGCGTGAGCAAGCTCGAGCCGCACCGGGTGTGGCGGGTCGCGCCCCGCTCTCCGTGTTGCGCCTTCTTGAATAAAGGCACGAGCGGCCCGGCTTTCTAGCCATTCGGTCAATCAGCATCAGGAAGCTTGGCGCGACACGAAGTGGCGTGTCGCGTCGTTGGCCCAGGCTGTAGCCGCAACTTCGGCCGCGTTTCCGATTGTCGCTAAGGATGACGCTCGGGTCTGGCAAAAGCAGTTGAACCGAGAAAAAATTTGAAATCGAATACGTCGTGAAACGCGAGCCTGAACGGCAAGGCGCGCGCTCCTTGATTTTGGGCTAAGCTATCCCCGATTGGGATGGGGGAGGGGAAACATTGCGATGATGTCGCAAAACCGGATGGCCCTCTGGACTTGGTTGTCGCCCGCGATTGCCTGGCTAATCTTGGCGATCATCGTGATCACGGGCATCCCCCCTATGGTCGTCGCCGTCGCGGTGATCGCGCTCTTCGCGACAGTGTTCGCGGCGGTTCACCATGCGGAGGTGGTCGCCCACCGCGTGGGCGAGCCGTTCGGCACGCTCGTGCTCGCGGTAGCGGTCACCATCATCGAGGTGGCACTCATCGTCTCGGTGATGGCCGGCGGCGCCGACAAGGCAGCGCTGGCGCGCGATACCGTCTTCGCGGCCGTCATGATCGTCTGCAACGGCATCGTCGGTCTCTGCCTTCTCGTCGGGGGCTTGCGACACCGTGAGCAGGGGTTTCAGCTGCAAGGCGCAAGCGCCGCGCTCGTTGTGCTGGCAGCCCTGACGACACTCACCATGATTTTACCGAACGTCACCACAACGGTTCGAGGCCCGGTGTTCAGCACGCCGCAACTGATATTCGTCGCGATCGTTTCCCTCATCCTCTACGGCGCCTTCATCTTCATTCAGACCATCCGTCATCGCGATTATTTCCTCGCGGCCAAGGCTGACGGCGAGGATGCTCACGAAAAACTGCCCTCCGATCGCACGACGCTCGCAAGCGCCGGGCTCCTTTGCGCGGCGCTCGTCGCGGTGGTCGGGCTTGCCAAGGCGCTCACTCCGTCCGTCGATGCCACCATAGCCAGTTTCGGGATGCCGGCCTCGCTCAGCGGCATCATCATCGCCACATTGGTGCTGTTGCCCGAAGGCTTGGCGGCGCTGAGAGCCGCACAGGCGAACCGGTTGCAGACGAGCCTCAACCTTGCGCTTGGATCATCGCTCGCGACCATCGGCCTGACGATCCCGACCGTCGCCGCTGTTTCGATCTTGTCCCAGACGCCGCTCGAGCTCGGGCTTGGCGCGAAGGAGACAGTGCTGCTCGCGCTGACCCTGTTTCTTGGCGCGATCACCTTGGGTACCGGGCGGACAACCATGCTTCAAGGGATCGTGCATCTCGTCATTTTCGCGGCATTCCTGTTCTTTGCGATCTCGCCGTGATTGCGGCCGAGCTTCTAGAAATATCAGGAATTAGACGAACGTGTTGGCGCGCCTTGCTGATGGAGACTTGAGCGACCCCGCAAGCACGCTCGGCATTTTTGAAACGCCGCCGCCCCTTTGATCGTTTTTACCTTGTGTTCTTTTGCCTTCAGGCCATCGCAGAAGAGCCAATCTCGCCGAGCATCGTGCGCATCTCGCGCGCGATCATCAGCTCCTCGTCCGTGGGGATCACCCAAGCGGCGGGACCCACGCCGCGCGTGATTTTCGGGCCACCGGCCTCATTCTGAACCGGGTCGAGGTCGAAGCCGGCCCACGCGGCGTTTTGCAGGACTGCGGCTCTTGTGGCGTGATCGTTCTCGCCGATGCCGGCGGTGAAAACCAGAGCGTCTATTCCGCCGAGCGCTGCAACCAGCGAACCCACCTCGCGCCCGATGCGGTAGACGAAGAGATCGATGGCGAGCTTCGCTCTCGGATCGGTGGCTGCCTGCGCGCGCAATTCGCGCATGTCGTTTGAGATACCCGAAACGCCGAGAAGACCGGACTCGTTGTAGAGAAGCCCCTCGGCCTCCTCGACGCCGAGCTTCATCTCCCTGAGCATGTAAAACACGACTCCAGGGTCGAGGCTGCCGCAGCGCGTCCCCATCGGCAATCCGTCAAGCGCCGAAAACCCCATCGTCGTCGCGAGGCTCGCGCCGTTCCGGATCGCGCAGAGGCTGGCACCGTTTCCAAGGTGGGCGGCAACCACCCGCCCATTGGCGAGCTTCGGGTCATACTTCCCGAAGGCGGAAACCAGAAACGCGTAAGAAAGGCCGTGGAAGCCGTAGCGCTTCACGCCCGACGCGCTCATCGATCGAGGGATGGCGAAGAGTTGAGCAAGCTCCGGTTGTCCGTGATGGAAGGCCGTGTCGAAGCACGCGATCTGCACCGTTTCTGGAAATTGCCGCCGTAGGATGCGGATGGGCTCGAGGTTATGCGGCTGATGCAGAGGAGCGAGCGGCACGAGGCGTTCCAGCGCCTCGAGCGTGGGCTCATCAATCTTGACCGGTTGAAAGTAGGCTTTGCCTCCATGGACGACCCGATGTCCGACACCGGCCAGCGAGAACCCTTCGCTGTGCTCGAGAAGCCAGGACGTCAAATGGTTCAACGCCTGCTCATGGCGGACCTCTTCACCGTGGCCCCAGCTCGCTTGGGCAATGACCTCACCCGTGGCATCGGTTGCCATGAAACGCGGCTTGCTGCCGAGTCCCTCGAATTGACCGCGAAAAATGCGGCGCGGCTCGCCCGCGCCCTTGGCTTCAAAGACCTGGAACTTCAAGCTCGAAGATCCGGAATTAAGTACCGAGGAAGACGGGCGTCACGCTTCAGATCCTCATCGAAAATTCGAGCGGCAGCTCGAGGGCCATGTCTCCCTTAGCTTTTCCGTGCGGTAGCACAGCATCGCGCGAGCAAGGGCCGTTTTGATGTGCTTCGAGGTGAAGTCGGAGCCGGCTCGCGATTTCGCCGCGGCCTTGGGAAGGCCTAGCCGCCAATGCAAGCTCTCGGAGCCTCGTCAGCCTCATGCGTGCCAATGTCGAGAGGCTGCCGATGCCCGGGAGGTCGACAGGTCTCAACGTAGCGATATGCTCAATCCGCTCAAAGAGGCGGACGCCTCGAAGCCCGCTTGCTTTCCTTGCAGCTTCAGGACGACGCCGTTCGAGTTCTGCAACTGCACGATTTTCACGCCACCCGCGACCGCGATGCTGCCGGAAACGGCCGTATAGGTGCCCGCGATATCTTCGGCATGATGAAGATTGTAAGCGCGGCCGACTAAATCTGCCCCCGCCGCGCCGATCGTACCCACGCTGATGCCGCCGATGCCCAGATGGTAATTCCTGCCCTCGAAGTGCAGAACGCCGTTGCCACCACCAACGCCCACGATGAAACCGGCTTTGACGATCTTGATGCGCACGGTGCCAACCGCGGCATGGGAGGGAAGGGACAAGGTCATAAGCATGGCCACCGCCATCACAAAGGCCAGGCCGTTCCGAATTGCGCGAACAAAACTGAACATCTTTTTCTCCTTACGATTTTAAGGTCAAAGATCCGATCTGCAGGTCGTGTAGCCGCGCCCACATCGAATTGATGAAAGACGACGCGAGCCGTTCGGGTTCACGCAGTGCCCACCCGACCGACATCTTGGCGCGCAATAGATGCGGCCGTCTACTGAATCGATTTGATGCAGATCAATTTGAAAGTGCGGCGACTAGAGCAAAGGCGTCAAGGCTTTGGTCGTCACGCTCGATTTGATCACTCTCACTTAAGGTCGCGATCCTTTTCAGCGAGTCCGCGCGAGGCAATCCTCGATCTTTCGATGAGCCGTTATACAACACAGGTCTTTTTCGACTCCCTCGGCCTTGAGATTGTCCACGACCTCGTCGCGCAACTCGGCAAGCTCGATTGCGATGCTGCGAGTCCTGAGCGAACGGGCCAACGCGCACAAGGCGCTTCCCGCGGTGGTGTCGATCGTGGGCACCATTGAAAAATCGATGACGATCATCTTGATATCCGCGGGGGCCGCGACAAGGAGATCGAGGATGCGTCGGCGGATGTGCTCGGCATTGAAATAGAGCCACGCGCCCGCGCTACGCACCACGAGCGCGCCCGGCGTGTCCCCGGCGTTTGGGTAGCGGGCACGGTTCACAAATTCTCCTGTGAGGGGATCGCGCCCGAGAACGACCACTGGCGGCCGGGATGTATGGGCGATCAGCACGACGACTGAACCGATCGCGGCGACGAGAAGCCCGTCAAGCAGACCCAGGAAGAGCACGCCGAAGAGCGCAAGAAGACAAATGTGGAATTCCGAGCGCGAAGCCACGCGCAACCGCCGCAAATCATCGAAGCGCACCATGTGGGCCGCCGCCATCAGAACGACCGATGCGAGAACAGGCTCGGGGAGGTCATGAAAGACAGGTGCGAGGAACATCAGGGTCAGCGCAATGGCGGCGGAGTTCACCACCAAAGCCATCGGCGAAGAGGCTCGGCCCATGTCATTGACAGCGGTTTGTGACATGCCCCCCGAAACCGGAAACCCGTGCGCCAGTCCCGTCGCGAGGTTGGCGGCGCCAAGCGCGGTCAGCTCCTGCTCCGGGTTGATATCGTAACCATGTTTTTGCGCGAAGGTGCGGGCGCTGGATATCGTTTCGCCGTAAGCGAGCATGAAGCATGCGAGCGCGGCGGGCAGCAAAGCGGAAATATCGGAGAGATGTAGGTTCGGGATACCGATTGCCGGGAGGCCGGTCGGGAGCTCGCCAACGATCTTGATACCACGGTCGGAGAGTCCAAATACGGACATGACCGCGATCGCCGCACAAACGACAACCAGTGTCGTCGGCCGGTGCGGCAGGGCTCGGGATAACATCACGAAAAGAGCGATCGATCCGAGGCCGATCAGGAGCGATGGGATGTGAGTTTCGGGCAACGACCAGAGGACGTGGCCGACGCGCTCGAAAAAATTACCTGCCGAGTCCTCGATGCCGAACAGCTTCGGCAATTGCGTCGAGGCAATGTAGAACGCGGCCCCTGTCTTGAAACCGAACAGGATCGAATCCGAAATGAAATAGGCGGCGTTGGCAAGGCCGATAAACCGGCCGGCAATGCTAACGATTGCAACGATGAGCGCCATCGCCGACGCGAGCGCCATGGCCCGTGCCGGGTCGCCGCCCCCAATCGCGGCAATGCTTGTGGCGATCACGATCGCCAGGGAGGAAGTTGGGCCTACCGCAAGCTGGCGGCTCGTCCCGAACAAAGCGTAAGCCACTCCCGCCAGAAGATAGCAGTAGAGCCCAGTCACCGGCGGCAATTGCGCGAGCGTGGCGTAAGCGAGCGATTCCGGGATCACGAACGCGGTGAGCGAGAGGCCGGCCACGAGGTCGATGGAGAGACTCTTCGCAGAATAGGTTTTGATCCAGCCTAGAGCCGGAACCCAGGGGATCAGCATCTTTACGATCGGAAATCCTTTTTGCGATCCCCGCCCGTCGTTCATGTATTTTGTTCCCGGAACTCCCCGTCTGCGGGGACCGCGAGAGGGACGGCATTTGGCGCGGCCCACCTCTCATATCAATTCCGCAGGCGCTCGTTCGGATGCTCAGGCGAGACGACCGCCCTCATACTTTCGCAGCCAAGTTTCAGATTCGCGTTGGATCCACATCTTCGCCTCGACCTCGGAGCGAAAGCCGCTCACCTCGGTCTGTCCGCCTTCGTAGGATACGCGGACATACCAGCCTGGGCCTCTTTTGACCTTGGCTGGCTCAAGACTGACTTTTGGTTTGTGGTCCGTCATGCGCTCTCATTATGGGGACGAAGGGCAAGCGAGGCTAGGGGCAAAATCGCGCTGCCCTATTCAAACTGGCCCGCTACCCGTTCTCTCGTCTGCGCCGATCCCCGCGCCCCTGACGGGATGCCGCTTCAACATCAGCCCAAAGGCCTGTGATCGCCCTGCGCCGACCATCGCGAAGAAAGGGTGGCGAGGGCTCGGATCCGTCAAATCTGCCTCGTCAACCCTTTGATTTGATAGGTTTTACTTGACAATCTCTCGTTCTGCCACTGTGTGTCAACCCGCGCCGGGCGAAGCCGGTCCGCACTCTCACTCGAGCCGGGTGTCGCGGGAGACTGGCGCGTGGTTGCCCGCGGTCCTCCCGCAGTCTCTACGCGCATGGCGATGGCGAGCGGTGTGCACGGTTCGGCCCGAGAACCCTTAATGGGCCGATCATTGCCCCCTGTGGGGGGCCACAAGTAACGGAGTTCGCGAAATAGCGGGACGACGGGCAACCGCATCCGCATCAAACGCCATGCAAACCGGCGTGCCTGTCTCGGCGGCAGCGCGCAGCCGGCGCTCCATCTGCGCTATCGCCTTTCTCGCCATCACCGGCTCTGTGTGGAACATCGCCAATCTCAACCATGATGCCGATGCCGATGCCGACGCAGTAAGCGGTAAAGCGTCAGAACGTCCCAGCCGGCGTAGGCGCGGCGGCCTCAACACCAGTTTGCCCAAGATAGGCATGCAGCGCAGCGACTACCTGGGCGCCTTCACCCACGGCGGCCGCTACGCGTTTGACGGAACCGGATCGCACGTCGCCAATGGCGAAGACGCCTGTGAGGCTTGTCTCCATCGGATGGTGCCCTTCTCCGCAATCGCTTCCGGTGCGTACAAAGCCTTTCTCATCTAATGCGACGGCGCACTGCGCCAGCCAGTCCGTGTTCGGGTCGGCGCCGATGAACAGAAACAGGTGGCGGATAGCGTGAGCCGATTCTTCGCCGCTCCCGTCACGCCAGCGGACGCTTTCGAGCTCGCCCTCATGTCCTTCCAGCGCGGTGATTTCAGTTTTGGTCAGCACCTCAATGTTTGGTTGTGCCTTGATCCGCTCCACGAGGTATCGCGACATGCTCGCTTCCAAGGATTCGGCGCGCGCCAGCAGCCAAACCTTCTTTGTCTGGCTCGCCAAATACACCGCCGCCTGTCCCGCGGAATTACCCGCTCCCACCAACACTACCTCCTGTCCCTTGCAAAGCCGCGCCTCAATCGGCGAGGCCCAGTAGTGCACGGACGATCCTTCGAACGAAGTAAGATTCGGTACGTCGAGTCGCCGATAGCGCGCGCCACTTGCCAGGACCACTGCGCGCGCCTGCACTTTCTCGTCGTCGCCGATATTCAACACATAGCGTCTGGCGCCCTGTTCGAAGTGATCGCGCAATAGGTTTGCCTGGTCCGGTATCGCCATTTCCACGCCGAACTTCTGCGCCTGATTGAAAGCGCGGGCCATCAGCGCCATCCCCGAAATCCCCGTGGGAAACCCGAGGTAGTTCTCGATGCGCGAGGAGGCGCCGGCCTGTCCGCCGAAAGCGCGGCAGTCGAGCACGATCACGGAAAACCCCTCCGATGCCGCGTACACGGCAGCAGCCAATCCCGCCGGCCCAGCGCCAACGATTGCCACGTCATAGACTTTCGCCGGATCGATCCGCCGAACCAGGCCGATACAGCGGGCGAGCTCGTTCTCACTGGGATTGCGCAGCAATTGGCCATTGGGACAAAGCACGATGGGAAGATGATGCACGTCGACATGAAAGCGCTCGATCAAGGTCTTCGCGCAAGAGTCGCTATCGGAATCGAGCACGCGATGCGGCTGGCCGTTACGCGCGAGAAAGCCCTGCAAGCGCAGCACGTCGGCATGATCGCCCCGCCCGATGATGACCGGCCCGCTCGCTCCGCTTTCCAACAAGCCCACGCGGCGCAGGATCAATGCTCGCATGATGCGCTCACCAAGCTCAGCCTCTTGCACCATCAGGTCTCGAAGCCTGTCTGAAGGAATCACGATAGCCTCGACCGGCTCAAGCGCTTCGGCATCTACGAGCGAAGGGCGGCTGGCGAGCTGCGCGAGTTCGCCCACGAAGTGACCCGGCCCGTGCGTGACGATCGTTTCCTGCAGATCGAGCCCCCGGCCTTGCGTGACCTGCACCTTGCCTGAAAGGATCACGATCAGACCCGGCGCAACTTCTCCCGCCTTTAGGACGTGTTCGCTCGAAGCATAGGATTTGGCTTCACCGAAACGACGCGCGCGCTCAATTTCAGCCCACGCAAGCTTGGGAAACATCTGCGCCTGGCGGGCCGCAATGATCGGGTGCGGAGGTCGGGACATTTTCACCTTCATTTGCTGATCTCCATTCAAGCACATAATGAGAGACCGGGTGATCTGCGATACGAAGTGAACGCTGGCAGAGATAGCGCCCGGCGAGTGGCAGGCCGTCAAAAGCATGCCGTTGGCGGTAGCGCGGACGAGGACCGAACAGAGAGCGCCGGGAAGATCGTCACGCTCAAGAGGGGCATGCCGCGCGAGGCGTGGCTCGCCGCGACCGTGAAGAAGCTGATCAACACTGCGTGTCAGAGCCGAGGCCAAACAGAAAGACCACCGGGGCCCGCCACCGCGCTGAGCCGTTGAACTCTACGCGCCATGAGATACGGCTGCAATTGTTCCTGCTATTCTTCGATGATGAGCCACCGTTTTGGAATGAAGAGATCAAGCCGATGACTTCCGTTTTGGTCACATCATCTTTCAAGCACGGGAAGCGTTGTCGCGACTATGACCATGTCGGCAGACCCGTCCCCGGTCGAGAATGCGACATGGGGATAGAGCACAATTCCAATCTCGATTGATGGATGATTATATTTGTCAGTTTTTCTAAGTAACAAGTGAGTTCCGCCGATGGTATTGGTCGACGAATATCTATAGCGTTCCAAGCGCCTACGTTTCCAGACGCGAGCAAGGGGTGGGCCATGCCGGCACAGAAGAATCCATCTATCGTATTCGCTCACGGGCTTTGGGCCGATGGCTCATGCTTCCAGAAGCTGATCCCCACGCTGCAGGCGGACGGGCACGAGGTGATTTGCTCACAGCACGGCCTGGACTCGCTCAAAGGCGACGTGGACTGCGTCACCCGTTGCTTCGGGCGGGTCGGGGGCCCCGTGGTCCTTGTGGGTCACTCTTACGGCGGTACCCTTATCACACACGCGGGGACGCACGACCGCGTCGCCGCCCTGGTCTACATCGCGGCGCTCGCACCCGACGAGACCGAAACCTCGCAAAGCCAGCAGCAGAAGTTCCCTGTCACGGAAGTCTTCTCCCACATCGAGGTCGCCGATGGGCGGATCTGGCTAAAGCCTGACGGCGTCGGGTGTTTCGTAGGTGATCTGCCAGAGGCGGAGCAGAAGGTCGTCTGGGCGACCCAGGCCGTGCCCGTGCCCGACCTATTCACGCAAAAGCTCGATGGCGTTGCCTGGCGGTCGAAGCCGAGCTGGTACATGGTGACCACCGAAGATCGCACCGTCCACCCCGAACTACAGCGTTTCGTTGCGAAGCGCATGGGCGCCACAACCGCCGAGTTGCGCGCTAGTCACGTCCCTATGCTCTCCCAACCGCCTGCTGTGCTGGACGTGATCCGCAACGCGGTAAAGGCCGTTCAGAAATCGAAGACGGTGTAGGGCGCGTCTCGGGTACCGCATGATCGCAGGCGTAACGCGATCTTTGAGAGACCGCCGAAAGGCGATCAAAGACAAAGAAACCAAAGCGAACGCGTGCGAACAGGTTTTTGGAGGCCTCGGAGGGAATCGAACCCCCGTACAAGGATTTGCAGTCCTCTGCGTAGCCACTCCGCCACGAGGCCTCAAGGCGCATCTCGCGCTCTCGTTAAAGCGTGCCAGGCGATTGGGCAATATCCCTGCCGGTGCCCAGCAACGTAGGCTCGGGATTTCGCCCGTTGCCATACGCCCTCAGGGGTTTGTGCCGTGCTTGCCTTTGGCCCGCACAGGAATAAAAGCCCTGGCACTGGAGGAGCCCCCATGCTCGAGTTCGCCGATCTCCGCCGCCGTATGGTCGACAACCAGATTCGCACGGCGGATGTCACCTATCGACCGGTCTTGGCCGCCATCGAGGATTTGCCGCGTGAACGCTTCCTGCCGGAAGCCGCGAAGCCTTTCGCCTATAGCGACCAACACCTCGTGGTCGGGCGCGTCGAGGCGACGGGCGAAAGCCGTTACTCGCTTGCCCCCGTGCTTCTCGCGCGGATGGTCCAAGCGCTCGAGCCCGTTCAGGGTGAAAGGGTTCTCCACGTTGCCTGCGGAACCGGATATGGGAGCGCCGTCTTTGCGGAGCTCGGCGCGCAAGTGGTGGCGCTCGACGAAGACGCGGGCCTGATCGCGACTGCCGCGCGCGCGCTCTCCGAGGGCGGAATTTCCGGCGTCAAGACACGGGTCGGGATGCTTTTCGAAGGTGCTCCCTCGGACGCCCCCTTCGATGTGATCTTCATCGAGGGCGCTTACGAGCGTGAGCCCGAGACGCTTGTCGCGCAATTGGCGGATGGCGGGCGTCTGCTCGGGGTCGCGGGTGTGGGGCGCGCCGCACAGGTGATGCTCCAGGTCAAGACAGGCGACGCTCTGACAGGTCGCGCCGTGTTTGATGCCTCGGCGCCTCTGCTTCGATCCTTCAGCAAGAAGCCCGAATTTGCGTTCTGAACTTCCTGCGAGCGGACAGCTCGCGCGGTCGTGAAATGCGCTCCCGGATGTTGCGGTTTTGCAACATTGGTAGAGTCTTTGTTCCGCAACGATAAGTTAACCGCATCTCGCCCGAAAGCCGCCACAAAGGAATCCGCCTTTAGCCCGCGGGTGTTGGGAAGCGCGGGCCATGCTCCGCGCTTTTGTTTCGCTCAGCGCCGATCGAGGCGCTGCGTTGGGGCCTAGAGTAGAGCGAGCGGGATGGACGCGCGAGTTTTCGACAAGTTGAAGCTGCCCAGCAGGCATGTGACCGAAGGGCCGGCCCGTGCGCCGCACCGTTCGTATCTCTACGCGATGGGGCTCACGAGAGAGCAGATCCACCAGCCGCTCGTCGGCGTGGCAAGCTGCTGGAACGAAGCTGCCCCTTGCAACATCGCCTTGATGCGCCAGGCGCAGGCCGTGAAGAAGGGCGTATCGGCTGCGAACGGCACGCCGCGCGAGTTCTGCACCATCACGGTGACGGACGGCATGGCGATGGGCCATCAGGGCATGAAGTCCTCGCTCGCCTCTCGCGAGGTGATCGCCGATTCTGTCGAGCTCACCATGCGCGGCCATTGCTATGACGCGCTCGTCGGGCTTGCGGGTTGCGACAAGTCGCTGCCGGGAATGATGATGGCGATGTGCCGTCTCAACGTGCCCTCGATCTTCATTTACGGCGGCTCGATCTTACCGGGGACCTTCAAGGGCCGCCCGGTCACCGTCCAAGACCTCTTCGAAGCGGTGGGCAAGCATTCGGTCGGCGATATGTCGGATGCCGATCTCGACGAGCTCGAGAATGTGGCTTGCCCCTCGGCCGGCGCCTGCGGCGCCCAGTTCACGGCCAACACCATGGCCACGGTTTCCGAAGCGATCGGGCTCGCCTTGCCCTATTCGGCGGGCGCGCCGGCGCCTTATGAGATGCGCGACCGCTTTTGCATGGCGGCGGGCGAGATGGTGATGGAGCTTCTCCAACGCGGTATCCGCCCGCGCGCCATCGTCACAAGAAGAGCTCTCGAGAACGCGGCGACCGTGGTTGCCGCCTCGGGCGGCTCCACCAACGCGGCGCTGCACCTTCCGGCAATCGCGCATGAGTGCGGCATCGCCTTCGATCTTTTCGACGTCGCCGAGATCTTCAAGCGGACCCCTTACATCGCCGATCTCAAGCCCGGCGGGCGCTATGTCGCCAAGGACCTCTTCGAGGCGGGCGGCATTCCGCTCCTCATGAAGACCCTTCTCGACCACGGCTTTCTTCACGGCGATTGCCTCACCGTTACCGGCCGCACGATCGCCGAGAATTTGGCCAAGGTCACGTGGAACGACAAGCAGGATGTGGTTCGTCCGGCCAATACGCCGATCACGCCGACAGGCGGGGTCGTGGGCCTCAAGGGAAATCTCGCGCCCGATGGGGCGATCGTGAAGGTCGCCGGGATGGCGCGCGAGCATCTCGTCTTCAGCGGCCCGGCGCGCTGCTTCGATACGGAGGAAGCCTGTTTCGAGGCGGTGCGCACGCGCAGCTACAAGGAAGGCGACGTTCTCGTCATTCGTTACGAAGGGCCACGCGGCGGCCCCGGCATGCGCGAGATGCTGGCCACGACCGCCGCCCTTTACGGCCAGGGGATGGGAGACAAGGTCGCGCTCATCACCGACGGGCGTTTCTCAGGCGCGACGCGCGGTTTTTGCGTCGGCCATGTGGGGCCGGAAGCCGCGGTCGGCGGGCCGATCGCTCTTTTGAGGGATGGCGACATTATCGAGCTCGACGCCATCAAGGGCGTGCTCGCAGTGAAGCTTACGCAGAGCGAGCTCGAGCGCCGCAAAAAAGACTGGAAGCCGCGACAAAGTGAATTTGGTTCAGGCGCAATTTGGAAATACGCACAACAGGTGGGACCTGCGCGCCAGGGCGCGGTAACCCATCCTGGGGCTCAGGGCGAAGCTCGGTGCTATGCGGATATTTGACCCCTCAGCCCTGATCCTTTCGGCTATGGCGGCAAGCGGCGCCAGCTTCTGGCTTGCGCCCGTGGCCCTGGCCCAGAGCCAACCTGAACCGATCGCGGTCGTCGCCTCTCCTCTGCCGAGCCCGGTGGTCGCTTCCCCCTTGCCGCCTTTGCCCATGGGAAGGCCGGCCCCGGAAACGACGCTGACCAGCGCCAATTCCTCAGCTGTGGGTCATCCTCTTACCGTCGTTCCGGCGCCGCCGCAGCCCATGCTTCCGGCGAGCACGGGTGAAAGCGATGTCGTCGTCACCACGCCGGCCTATGCGCCCGCGCTCAATCCGCGCCTCGCCGAGCCCTTCAAATCGATGCGCGATGCCTTCACCAAGGCAATGAAGGGCTACAACGCCGGCGACAAGGCCGATGCTGTTCGCGCCTTCGCCTATGCGGCCGCGCAAGGCCATGTCATGTCGTGCTGGAAGCTCGCGCGCATGTATGCGGAGGGCGACGGCGTTCCGCGCGACGACCTCAAGGCCTTCGAATATTTTTCGCGGGCGGCGGACGCCGATACCGACGAAGGATCGGGTTCGCCGAACGCGCGCTTCATCGCCAACGCCTATGTGGCGCTCGGCACCTATTTTCTCGATGGTATCCCGAACACTTATGTCAAAACAGATCCCGTGCGGGCGCGCGATTTGTTCAAATACGCAGCCTCGCTCTTCGGCGATCCGGACGCGCAATACAACCTCGCTCGGATGCTGGCGGACGGCGCCGGCGGACCCAAGGATATCCGAGAGGCCGTACGCTGGCTCAATCTTGCCGCCGAGAAGAACCATCGCCCTTCGCAAGCGCTCCTCGGCCATATCCTGTTCACCGGGAACGGCGTTCCGCGTCAGGCGGCGCAGGGCCTGATGTGGCTTTCGCTCGCGCGCGAAGGGGCCGATCCGGCAAAGGATGCCTGGATCACGCAGCTGCGCGATCAAGCCTTCGCGGCGGCAAACGAGAATGAGCGCCAGCTTTCGACGCTCTATCTCGATCAGCACAGCAAGCCGCGTTGATGAGCTGAGGCCTTGCGCCGTTCACGGCACCCGCAAGAGCCTTTCGGCCAAGCCTGCTGGATAGAGCGTATCGCGGCCCGTCAGGAAGCGGTCGATCTCGATCCATTCCGCGAAATGCGCGCTGCCTTTGCTTTCCTTGATGACAAACCGATCCCGCGCATGGATCGTCCTACCCAAGAGTGAGATCTCATAGGCAAAGACGATTTCGTGCCCCTTTGCCTCATGATGCTCGTAGAGGTTCTCGAAGACCTCCGGAGCGCCTTCGATCCTCACGTCGCAGCCAAGCTCTTCACGAATTTCCCGCTTCAAGGCATCGGCCGCAAGTTCCATGAAATCGACACCCCCGCCCGGCGGTCTCCAACCCTTGAGGGCATCATCATCATCGAGCACCTCGACGGCAAGCATGCGATCGTCTCGGCGTGCGATCCCGATGGCGACCACCCGAACGGCTTCGACGGGGCGCCATCGCGAGCCGCCGGTTCGCTCCCCTGAATGGTCGGACATGCTCCTCCTCGTGAAGGATGCGTGTGTCGGGATTGGCTCGCGTGAAGCCCTCACGTCATATTCAGCTCCACGACCACCGGCACGTGGTCCGAGGGCTTGTCCCAGCCTCGCGTCTGTTTGTCGATGCGGCAGGCGACGAGCTTGTCGGCAGCCTGCGGCGACAACAAGAGATGGTCGATGCGAATGCCGTTATTCTTCTGGAAGGCGCCGGCCTGATAATCCCAGAAGCTGTAGCGCTCGGGAGCCTGGTCGCAAGCGCGAAAGGCGTCCGTCAGGCCGAGCGCCAAAAGCCGTCGGAAGGCGGCGCGCGTCTGCGGGAGGAAGAGCGCATCGGAAACCCACGCCGCCGGGTCGCGGGCATCGATCGGCTCTGGGATAACGTTGTAATCACCAGCGAGCACAAGCGGCTCCTCGAGGCGCAATAAGGCCACCGCGCGGCGACGCAGCCGCTCCATGAAGCCGAGCTTATAGGGGTATTTCTCCGTCTGCGGCGGATTGCCGTTCGGCAAATAAATCGAGGCGGCGCGAATCACTCCATTTTCCGTGGAAAAAACGGCTTCCAAGTAACGCGCGTGGCTGTCCGCATCGTCCCCCTCGAGCCCGCGGATCAATTCATCGGGGCGCTTGCGCGAAAGGATGGCGACGCCATTGAAGGTCTTCTGGCCATGCGTCTCCACATGGTACCCGCAGCCTCGACCTCGAGCCTGGGAAAGGCCTCGTCGAGGCATTTCAATTCCTGCAGGCAAACGATGTCGGGCCGCGCTTCATCAAGCCAGCGCAGCAGATGGGCGAGCCTTTGACGGATCGAATTGACGTTCCAAGTGGCGATCAACATCCTTTCATCCTATCCCAATCGCTTGAACAGATAAGTGCAGTTGTGACCCGGCGGGTAATCCTCGATGGTGCCGAACGGCCGATAGCCGAGGCGCTGGTAGAATTGCGGCGCCTGGAAGCTGAAGGACAAAAGCCAAACGCCGATGCAGCCGCGCTCGCTTGCCTTGGCCTCGGCCTCTTTCAAAAGAGCGGTGCCGAGCCCTTGGGCTCGATGGGCAGCGGGCACGAAGAGCAGGTCGACGAAGAGCCAACGCCAATAGCTCACGCCCCAGAGCCCCCCGATGATCGCCTCGCGCCCCGGCTCCTTGAGCAAAAGAGCGAGCGGCGCGACCGGATCGGGAAAACCGGTGCGCTCGTCATTATACGCATCGAGGAGTCCGAAGATCGCTCGGCGATGCTCCGGAAGAACCTTGTCGGGGGCAACGATCTCGAGCGTCATGCGGCAACCATCACGTCGGGGAATACGCGGATGAGGACTGTAGGGCGCGAAGTGGTCGCGCGCTGCGTTCGGACGGGCAAAGCCTCTTCAGCTGAGGCTCGGCGAATCCGGGCGCCGACCGAATATTCCGTAAGGGCGGAAGATGAACAAGATAGCGAGCAGCGAATAGACCGCAAGATCGCGCGAGTCGACACTGAACATCGCCGACCAGCCCGCTTCGCTGAAGGCGAGGATTACGCCGCCCGCGAATGCCGCGCCGATCGAGCCGATGCCGCCGAGCACGGCCCCGACGAGCGCCTTGAGGCCGAGGGTGAAGCCATAGGCATAGCCCGTCTGTCCGAAGTGCACCGTCAACACATAGCCCGCAAGCCCTGCAAGCCCGGCTGCGATGGCGAAGCTCTGCGTGAACACGCGGTCGCGATCGATGCCCAGCATGGAGGCGGCAATCTCGTCTTGCGAGACGGCTCGCCATTCACGCCCGAAGGCCGACCAGCGCTGATAAGCCAGGAGGCACAAGGCTCCGGCGAGGCCGATCGCGGCTGAAAGCATTTGCATCGGCGTCACCGTAACGATGAAGGTCCGCGCTCTTGCAAGTCCGATCGGCGAGGCGAGCAAAGGGGGCGCCCAGATGAGGGAGCGCGGCATCGTCAACCGCGAATATTCGGCGAGCGCGATCATGAGGCCCACCGTCGCGATAACGACAGCCTGCCCCTTGGCCCGCAGCGCCGGAAGAACCGCGAAGCGGCCGGCAGCCACGCCATAAGAGGCGCTGACGCCGAGCGCGAGAAGAAAGCCCGCGCCGAGCGCGAAGGGCGAGCCCGCGGCGGCGCCGAGCGCAAGCCCGGTCAAGGTGGCATAGCCGCCGAGCGCGGCCAGATCGCCGAAGCCGAACACCACGCGCCCGACAAGCCCGTGGATGAGGGCGTAAGAGGAGGCGAGCAATCCGTAGATCGCGGCGGAGGGGAGGGCGGCGAGAAGCTGCTGCAGCGCTAAGGCGAAGGAAGCGGGGAGGGTGACGAGCGACGCCGTTCCGGTTGTGCCGGGGTCGGGTGGCGGCTCGCCGGGCGTTTCGAGATAAAACCGCCGCAGGAAGAGAAGCTGCGCCTCGCCGAGCGGACCTTGTGCGGTGTCGACGCCGATGAGGGTGTCGCGTCCGGGTTCTCCCTGCGCGCCGCCAAATCGGCACAACACATGGCGCAATTCTGAGCGTCCGTCGCCAAGGATGCGGTAATCGACGCGGATGGAATTTATTGTCTCGCCGGGGGCGCTTCGCAAGATGGTGATCTTCGCCCCCGGCGCCTCGAGCGCCGCGACGACGGCGCGGCACTCCCTTGCATGCCCCTCATCGACGAGCGTCGCGCAGGAACCCAGCATGAGTGCGCCCACCATGCCGACCATGGCGGAAGCCGCTCGCGAGCCCCGAGGAAAGAGCATGACGTGGAACCGCGCGAAACCGTGAGAAAAGGGAAGCCTTGGCCTCACTCTTGAATCGGATCGCGCGGGCAATCAGGCGCTCATGAGCCGTTTCGCAAGACCCTCGCGACGCGCGGCGCGAAATAGGTGAGCACGCCATCGGCGCCGGCTCGTTTGAAGGCAACGAGGCTTTCCATCATCACGCGCTCGCCGTCGAGCCAGCCATTTGCCGCCGCGGCCGACAACATCGCGTACTCGCCCGAGACTTGATAGGCGAAGGTAGGCACGCCGAAGGCGTCCTTCACGCGCCGCACGATATCGAGATAGGGCATGCCGGGCTTGATCATGACGCCGTCGGCGCCTTCCTCGATGTCGAGGGCGACTTCGCGCAACGCCTCATCCGCATTGGCGGGATCCATTTGATAAGTCGCTTTGTCGCCGACGAGCGTCTTCGAGGAGCCGAGCGCGTCTCGAAACGGCCCATAGAAAGCGGAGGCGTATTTCGCCGCATAGGCCATGATCTGGACATGCTCGAAGCCGTTGGCGTCGAGCGCCCGCCGAATGGCGCCGACACGGCCATCCATCATGTCGGAGGGCGCGACGATGTCGCAGCCGGCTTGCGCCTGCAAAACGGCGTGACGCGCGAGCATGGTGACCGTCTCATCGTTGACGATTTCCGTGCCCCGCAGCAGGCCGTCATGTCCGTGAACTCGTGTAGGGGTCGAGCGCGGCGTCCGTGATCACCCCGATCTCGGGGACGTTTTTCTTGATGGCGGCGATGGCGCGGCAGACGAGGTTGTCGTCCTTCAAGGCTTCGGAAGCCTCTTCGTCACGCAACGAACCCTCGACGTTCGGAAAGAGGGCGATAGCGGGAATGCCGAGTTTCGCCGCCTCCTCGACTTCGCGAAGAAGCTGGTCGACCGACAAGCGCTCGACGCCCGGCATCGAGGCGACGGGCTCGCGCCGGCCCTCGCCGTCGACGATGAAGACGGGCCAGATCAAGTCGTTGACGGTGAGCACATGCTCTCGAACGAGGCGGCGCGACCAAGGCGTGCGGCGACTGCGCCGCATGCGCGTCGCAAGCTCGAGCGATGTCGATGAAACCTTATCGGATTTGCGCCCTTGGCGGTCAGCCGTGGCACCCAAGCGCAACTGCATATTCATTGCACATCTTCCTCAAGGAAGCGTTTGCACGAAGCCTGAGTAGTCGAGTTGACGAAGGGGCGCAAGAAATTGGCGCAATGCGAGTGGCAGGCCAAGGGCGCGCAAGCCTGCATGCGATGTTCTCAAAGACGGTGGGAGGAATTCGAACGCCGTAGACCGGCGTCTTTCTCCTTAATGGAGGCCGCTCACTCCCACTCGTCGAGGAAAATGGCGCGGCAGGTATCGCCCGCCTTTGCGGCCGGCGCATGGGCTTCCCGCAGAAGCAAGGCGCCCGAGCGGGCGAACACGCCCATCATCGAGGAATCCTGACGCGCGAAGGGCGTGACCTTCGGCAAAGGGGCGCCGTTCTCGACGCTCGACCGTAGATAATCCTGCCTTTCATCGTTTTTGGCCACGTCCGCGCCGAGGATGGCCGGGCGCGTGGGATCGGCTCCGGCGTCCGGATCGCCGAGGAGGCTACGAATGAGAGGGCGAAGGAAGATCAGCGCACAAACCATTGAGGAGACCGGGTTTCCCGGAAAACCAAGCACCCTCATCCCGCCCAGGAACTCCTTGCATGAGCGGCTTTCCCGGCCGCATCGCGATGCGCCAGAAGCCGAGCTTCATTCCGGAACTCGACAAAGCTTCCTGAACAAGATCATGGTCCCCGACGGAGGCGCCACCGAGCGTCACCAGAATGTCGGCATTGAGTTCCCGCGCCCTATCGATCGCGGCCCGCGTTTGGGCAAGGTCGTCGCGCGCAATACCGAGATCGATCGCCTCGCCTCCGGCCGAACGGGCCATCGCCGCGACCGCATAGGTGTTCGAGGCGATGATCTGGCCCGGGCGAAGCTCTTCGCCGGGACGCGCCAATTCATCGCCAGTGGCGAGAATGGCGACCCGTGGGGGGCGTCGCGCGGGCAAATGGGAAAAGCCCGCCGCGGCCGCGAGCGCAAGATCGCGCGCCGTCATGAGGTGGGAGGCCTTCAAGAGCACTTCGCCGGCCGCGAAGTCGAGCCCCGCGGGACGCACATAACGGCCAGCAGCCGCGCCGAGGTTCACGGTCACCTTCCCATCCTCGCTCGGCGCCGCGTTCTCCTGGATCACGATCGCGTCGGCTCCCTTCGGCAGGGGAGCGCCGGTGAAGATGCGCACCGCTTCGCCAGGGCCGAGCTCGCCTTCGAAAGCATGTCCCGCCGCGCTCATGCCGATGAGGGAGAGGATTGCCGGCGTCGTGGCGACATCGGCTGCCCTCACCGCGTAGCCATCCATGGCGGATGCCGAAAAGGGCGGCTGGTCTCGCGAGGCCACGAGGTTCTCGGCGAGCGTGCGGCGATGGGCCTCCCCGAGCGGCACGCGCTCGGACGACAGCGGCTCCCTGGCAGTCGCCAGAATTCGCGCGAGCGCCACGGAGACCGGCAGAAGCGGATCCTTGTTCATCGCGGCTTCATATCATTGCGACCGCCGCGCTGTCGTCCTTCAGGCCTCGCTCCCAGGAACCTTATGCGCACAAGCATTCACATAATCGCGAGCTTGGTCCGCGGCGCATAGGCGCGAAGCCGTGCCTGCGGCATTCTCACGTTGTCAGCCACCCAAGTGTGGCAAGCGGAGAATGAGAGAATGCGTTACCTTGCCTTGGCCAGCAGCCTGGCCGCCTTGATCGCGAGCGGCGCCGCCGCCAGCGCGCAGACCCAGCCCAGTCCCCTCGACGTGATCCCCGACAAGATGCCCTTCGACGTTCCTTACGGTGCGCCGATCGGGGTTGATCGCGCCAGGGCCGTGATCACGGCCGCGGCCGACGAAGCCAAAAAGCATGGCTGGAAGCTGAATATCGCGGTGGTCGATTCCGGGGGTAATCTCGTTGCGTTCGAGCGCATGGACGGCGCGCAGCTCGCCTCCATCGCCATTTCCGAGCACAAGGCCCGTACCGCCGTCAATTACCGCCGGGAGACGAAAGTCATCGAATCCGGCATTCAGAGCGGCCTCACCTATCTCACCACCCTCGACGGCGTGATCGGCTCGCGCGGCGGCATTCCCCTTGTCGAGAATGGGGCGATCGTCGGCGCGATCGGCTGCTCGGGAGGAACAGGCTCACAAGACGAGGTCGGCGCGAAGGCCGGCGCGGCGCTCATCAACAAGGGAAGTTAGTCGAACGAATTAAGGGACGCGCCGACGCCGCCCTTTCGCCACCAGCACGGGCGGCTCGGCGCGCCATTCGCCCGAAGCGCCGCCGCGTTTCTCGACGAGGCGCACGGCCTCGATCGTCATGCCGCGATCGACCGCCTTCACCATGTCGTAAATGGTGAGGCAAGCGATCGAGACCGCAGTCAGGGCCTCCATCTCGACACCCGTCTTGCCGCTCGTCTTGACGCTCGCCGTCACGCGGACGCTGGGGCTCGCGTCGTCGAGCGCAAGATCGAGCGTCACACCCGTGATCGCGAGCGGATGGCAAAGCGGGAATGAGCTCATGGGTTCGTTTCGCCGCCATGATGCCGGCGATGCGTGCGACGCCCAGCACATCGCCTTTTTTGGCGTCGCCGGCGCGAATCAGGGCGAGCGTCTGCGGACGCATGCGAACGCACCCCTCGGCGACCGCGACGCGCTCGGTCACGGATTTCCCCGAGACATCGACCATGCGTGCCGAGCCATCCTTTGCGATATGGGTGAGCCCGTTCATGCGGCGCTCGTCCTCGGCTCCGCTGGGGCGAGAAGCGCGTGCGTCGCGCAAGCCACATCCTCTTGCCGCATCAGGCTTTCGCCGACCAGGAACGAGCGCACGCGATGGCGCGCGAGACGGGCGATATCGGCCGCGCTCGATATGCCACTCTCGCTCACCAGGACACGATCTTGCGGCACGCGCGCGGCCAGCCGCTCGGTCACCTCGAGCGAGGTCTCAAATGAGCGCAGATCCCGATTGTTGATGCCGATGAGAGGCGAGGGGAGGGCGAGCGCGCGTTCGAGCTCCTTTTCGTCATGCACTTCGATCAACGCGCCCATATGGTATTCCGCCGCGCCCTCGCAAAGCTCGCGCGCCAGGTCGTCGTCGAGCGCCGCCATGATGATGAGGATGCAATCGGCGCCCCAAACGCGCGCCTCGGCGATCTGATAGGGATCGAACATGAAGTCCTTGCGCAACACCGGGAGCCCGCAGGCTTCGCGCGCTTGCGTCAGGAATTCCGGCGCTCCTTGAAAGGAGGGTGCGTCCGTCAGAACCGAAAGGCACGCGGCCCCGCCCTCCGCATAGGCGCGCGCGAGTGCCGCCGGGTCGAAATCGGCGCGGATCAGCCCTTTCGAGGGGCTCGCCTTCTTGATCTCGGCGATCAATGCCGGACTGCCGGCGGCGATCTTCGCGCGCAAGGCGCCAACGAAATCGCGCACGGGCGGCGTCGCGCGTGCCTGTTGCTCGAGAGCCATGCTCGGCAGGCGCGCCTTCGCGGCGGCGATCTCCTCGCGCTTATAAGCTTCGATGCGGCGCAAGATATCGGTCACGGCGCGGCATTCGATGCGGCGATGAGCTTGCGCAGCGTCTGCAGCACGGTGCCATCGTCGAGAACCCGCGCCGCAAGCTTAGCGCCTTCGGCAAGGTTTTTCGCCTTGCCCGCTATGCACAGCGCCGCGGCTGCGTTCAGCATGCCGATGTCGCGATAGGCCGTCTTCTCTCCCGCCAGGACACGCATCAAGGCGCCGGCGTTCACCATGGCTTCGGCGCCTTTCAGCGCCTCGGGCTCGGCGACCCCAATCCCCGCCTCCTCGGGTGTGATCTCGAACTCGCGGATCCTGCCATTCTCGAGCGCCGTCACATGGGTCGGGCCCGTCGTGGTGATCTCGTCGATGCCGTCCGAGCCGCACACGACCCAGACGCGCTCGGACCCGAGCGCCTTGAGCGTCTCGGCCACGGGGCGCGTCCAGCTCTTCGCGAACACGCCGACGAGCTGGCGCTTGACGCCCGCGGGGTTCGACATGGGCCCAAGAAGATTGAAGAGCGTGCGTGTACCGATCTCGGTGCGTACCGGCATGACATGACGTATCGAGGCATGATGCGTGGGTGCGAACATGAAGGCGATGCCGGCCTCGGCGAGGCAGCGCTCAATTCCCTCCTTGTCGAGCCCAATCTTCACGCCAAGCGCACCGAGCACATCGGCCGCACCGGACTTCGATGAGGCGGCACGATTGCCATGCTTGGCGACCGTCACGCCGCAGGCCGCTACGATCAAGGAAGCCAGCGTCGAGATATTCCAGGTGCCGGCCTGATCGCCGCCCGTGCCGACCACGTCGATCGCGTGTTCGGGCGCCTCGATCCGCAACATGCGGGCCCGCATGGCCTCGACGGCTCCGGTGATTTCATCGACGGTCTCGCCGCGAACCCGCAGCCCCATGAGGAAGGCGCCGGCCTGGGCATGGGTGACCTCGCCGGAAAGCAGAAGATCGAAAGCGCTCTGGGCCTCGAACGCCGACAGCGGCTGTCCGGTCGCCACCTTGGCGAGAATCGGTTTGAACGCGTCCATGGCGATCAGCCTCCGACGGCCCAAAGCTCAAGGCCAGGCCGGGCTCTTAGTGGATTTGGCCGTGAGTTCCAAGCCGTCAAGGCAATGGTTTCCAGTTTCCCGACGTCCCTTCGCGCAGAGCGTCAAAGCGTCCGGAATCAGCCGGATGGCAAGTATCGGCCCGCCGTAGCAGAAATAGGTGAGCGCCCACCGGCCAGAGTCGCTTGGCCGGCGCCCCCATCGCCACATCTCTCCTTGGCCTTCCCGAAGCTCAACCTTGACTTGGCTGGCGCCGCCGCGACAGTCGCTTCATGCGACGACCTGCTAACGTCTCAGCGACCGTTCCGTCCAGCTTGCGGGCGCAAGGACGCGTGAACGCCGCTTTCGAGCGTTCGAGCTCGGGCATGACGGGCGTGGCGTCTCTCGAGGAAGGCGGAGGCTACCGAATGCGCTTGGCTCGCAAACGGGGCGCAGTCGAAGCTTGTGAGGCCGCGATCATCAATACCGGCGGGGGCATGGCGGGTGGAGATTGCCTTTCGATCCGCGTGGAGACGGGCGCTTTTGCCAACGTCATTCTCGCGACTCCCGCGGCCGAGCGCGTCTACCGCTCGACCGGCCCGGACACGGGGATCGAGGTGGCGTTGCGGTTGCAAGCTCAAGCCCGGCTTGCCTGGTTGCCGCAAGAGACGATCCTGTTTCGCGGCGCAAGGCTTGCCCGGCGCCTCGAGGTCGATATGGACGAAAGCGCGACCCTCGTGATCGCCGAGACGACGATCTTCGGGCGCCTCGCCATGGGTGAGATGCCGGGACGCGGGTTATTCGCCGATCGCTGGCGAATCCGGCGGGGCGGGCGTCTCGTGCATGCCGAAGACCTGCGCCTCGACGGAAACATCGCGAGCCTTCTGGCGCGGTCGGCCATCGGCAAAGGCGCGCGCGCCGTGGCAACGGTGCTCCTCGTGTCGCCACAGGCACAGGACAAGCTCGACGCGGCGCGGCGTGCGCTTGAGGGTGCCGATTGCGAATGCGGCGCGAGCGCCTGGAACGGCATCCTCGTCGGGCGCTTCCTTGCGGCGCGGCCGACGCTTTTGCGCCGCGCCTTGGTGCGGTTCTTGCTTGTAGCGTGCGACGGGATCTTGCCGCGCCTTTGGCCCTGCGGCGACGAGCTCGAACCGGCGCTGAAGAGCTGTCGGGGAAGCTCGAGCACCGCGAGGGCGCGCCAGGGCGCGAGAGGGAGAGCGAGATTTGAACCTGACCCCACGTGAAAAGGACAAGCTCTTGATCGCCATGGCGGCGCAGGTGGCGCGACGGCGCCTCGAACGCGGTGTTAAGCTCAATCACCCCGAAGCCATCGCGCTCATCAGCGACTTCGTCGTCGAGGGCGCGCGCGACGGCCGAAGCGTTTCCGAATTGATGCGCGATGGCGCAAGGGTCTTGCGCGCGAGCCAGGTGATGGAAGGCGTCGCCTCGATGATCCACGACGTGCAAGTCGAGGCGACCTTCCCGGACGGCACCAAGCTCGTCACGGTGCATGATCCGATCCGGTGAGCTCCAGGGCATAAGGACGAAAAACTCGTGACCAATCGACCTTTCATTCCCGGCGAGATCATCGTTGGCGAGGGCGATCTCTTGCTCAATGAGGGTCGCGAGACGGTGACCATTACCGTTGCGAACAGCGGGGACCGGCCGATCCAGGTGGGCTCGCATTATCATTTCTTCGAGACCAATCCGGCCTTGCAATTCGATCGTGAAAAGGCGCGCGGCTTTCGCCTCGATATTCCAGCCGGAACCGCGGTTCGTTTCGAGCCCGGCCAGACGCGAGACGTGCGCCTGGTGGGGCTCGCCGGCGAGAGAATCGTGCAGGGGTTTCGCGGCGAGGTCGCCGGATACCTCTCGAAGAAACCCGGTTAGTTCAAGGAAATATCGTCGATCTCTCGCGCAATATAAAAAACGGATCCAACATGGCCATACGCTTTTCGCGCGCATCCTACGCCGAGATGTTCGGCCCCACGCTCGGCGACAAGCTTCGTCTTGCCGACACCGAGCTGTTCATCGAGGTCGAGAAGGATTTCACCACCTACGGCGAGGAGGTGAAATTCGGCGGCGGCAAGGTGATCCGCGACGGTATGGGCCAATCGCAAATGACACGCGCCGAGGGCGCCGTGGACACGGTGATCACGAACGCGGTCATCCTCGATCATTGGGGAATCGTGAAGGCCGACATCGGCCTTACAGGGGGGCGCATCGCAGCGATCGGCAAGGCCGGCAATCCTGACATTCAACCTTCCGTCGATATCGTGGTCGGGCCCGGAACCGAAGTGATCGCGGGGGAGGGCAAGATCGTCACCGCCGGAGGCTTCGACACGCATATCCACTTCATCTGCCCGCAGCAGATCGAGGAAGCACTGATGTCCGGCATCACCGCCATGCTGGGCGGCGGAACGGGGCCGGCCACAGGGACGAACGCCACGACCTGCACGCCGGGCCCGTGGCACATCGAGATGATGCTGCGCGCGGCCGACGCCTTTCCCATGAATCTCGGCTTTGCCGGCAAGGGCAATGCCTCGCTGCCGAAAGCTCTCGTCGAGCAGGTCGAGGCCGGCGCTTGCGCGCTCAAGCTCCATGAGGATTGGGGCACGACGCCCGCGGCCATCGATTGCTGCCTCTCGGTCGCCGATGATCACGACGTGCAGGTGATGATCCACACCGACACGCTGAACGAATCCGGCTTCGTCGAGGACACGATCCGTGCCTTCAAGGGGCGCACCATCCACGCCTTCCATACCGAAGGGGCAGGGGGCGGCCATGCCCCCGACATCATCAAGGTCGCGGGTTTGCCGAACGTGCTGCCGTCCTCGACGAACCCGACGCGGCCCTTCACCGTGAACACGCTCGACGAGCATCTCGACATGCTGATGGTGTGCCATCACCTCGACGGTTCGATCCCCGAGGATCTCGCCTTCGCCGAGAGCCGCATCCGCAAGGAGACGATCGCGGCGGAAGACATCCTTCACGATCTTGGCGCGCTCTCGATGATGTCGTCGGACAGCCAGGCGATGGGTCGGGTCGGCGAAGTCATCCTGCGCACCTGGCAGACGGCGCATAAGATGAAGCTGCAGCGCGGCAAGCTCCCGCCGGACCAAGGCTCGGAGAACGACAATTTTCGCGCCAAGCGCTATATCGCGAAATACACGATCAACCCCGCGATCGCGCACGGCGTCTCGCGTCATATCGGATCGGTAGAGGCGGGAAAGCTCGCCGATCTCGTGGTCTGGTCGCCCGCGTTCTTCGGCGTGAAGCCCGATCTCGTCATCAAGGGCGGAATGATCGTCGCGGCCGCGATGGGCGACCCCAATGCCTCGATCCCGACGCCTCAGCCGGTGCATTACCGGGCGATGTTCGGCGCCTTCGGAAGCGCGCGCACCTCCACATCCGTGACCTTCGTTTCGAAGGCGGCCCTCGAGAAAGGGCTCGGCGCGAAATGGGGACTCGCAAAGCCGCTCGTCGCCGTTGAGAATGTGCGATCGGGGATCGGCAAGCGCTCCATGATTCACAACGACGCGACGCCCGAAATCAGTGTCGATCCGGAGAGCTATGAGGTGCGCGCCGATGGCGAACTCCTCGTCTGCGAGCCCGCGCGCGAGCTGCCGATGGCGCAAAGGTATTTCCTTTTCTGATTTCGGGCTCGCGCCAAACGTCGGATGCGGTGCCCTCGAAGCCGGGATGCCGAGCGATGCAATTGGATTCCGCTGGGTTCCGGCCTCGCAGGCTTGCATCGCGATCTTGCCCGACGCCGAGCAGCTCAATCGCGCGCCTTTGAAGCCCCCATTAACCTCGACATGAGATTTTGCCGGCTCGTGAGTGAGTTGCGAACGCAATTTGACCGCATTTGAGTTAATATTGCGCGATCGATTCAACGTCGATCAGGGCTCGCCGTGCGATCGGCCTCTCGCGAAGAGAACGCCGATCAGGCCGAATGAGGTGAAAATAGTGCCGCTTTCACGTCGATTAAGTGTCGAGAATGGCTCTTCCCCCTCGGGTGCCTTTTGCGTATGAATGAGGCCATGAGAACGATGAGGCGCCCGGTTCCGAGACGTCCGCTTGGAAATGCGCCGCGAGAAACCGCTTGTGGGGCCTTGACTTGGCGCCTCCTTATCGGGGTCGGCGTGTCGCTTCTCGTCGCCAATTGCGCCTCGAAGTCGAGCGTGGGGCAAGGGGGGATCGATCCGATATTGGGCGTGAGAGCGAGCCCGCGACTTTATGCGGACGGCGAAGAGATTCCGAAAGGCGGCGGCAAACGGTTGGTGGGGGCGAGCTATTCCGTCGCAGGGCGAACCTATGTGCCCGAAGAAGTGAGGCACTATTCGGTGGTCGGCCTCGCCTCCTGGTACGGCTCCGCCTTTCACGGCCGGCTGACGGCAAATGGCGAGGTCTTCGACCGCTATTCGATCAGCGCGGCTCACAAGACCTTGCCGATACCGAGCTATGCGCGGGTCACCAACGTCAGGAATGGCCGCTCCATCATCGTGCGCATCAATGATCGCGGGCCTTACCACGCCAATCGCGTCATGGACGTTTCGGAGCGCGTGGCTGAGGTGCTCGACTTCAAGAGCATCGGGACGACGCAGGTCCGCCTGGATTATTTGCGGCCCGCGAGCCTTGGGGGCTCGGACGACCGCAAGCTGCTCGCGACCCTGAGGACTGATGGCTCGGGCGCGGTGCTCGACGGGCCCGGTTCGGTCCCGATTGCTGTCGCGAGCGCCGATCTTCCCGATACGGTGAAGGCATCCGGCCCCGGCGCACCGATCGCGGCGATCGCGTCGGCGGTCAGCGCGGCCACGACGCCCATTACGCAGGGCACGACCACGGTCGCCTACAGCGAACCTGCGCCGCGCCCCGGCCTCTTTGCCACGGCTAGCTACGCCACGAGCACCGCAAGCCAGGCTCCGGTGCTCGAGCCGGCGGTGGCGCAAACGAGCGACGACGGTGGCGAACCCGAGGCGACGACGGCCGTTGTTCGCAATGATGCGCTCGCCCGCACCACGGTCGCCTACGCGCCGCTGCCGCCCGAGCGGCCGTATGATCTCGGCGTCACCACGCTCTTCAAATCATCGCCCGGCGTGATTTCGAAACCAGCGGCCGCGGATAACGATGAGGGTGAGGTGATCGCGCCGCGCCCGCCCGTGCGGCCAAAGCAGCTTGCGACCTTGTTCTTCGCGCCCGAGCGTTTCTCGGATACGCAGGGCTTCACCAAAGGCAATCCCTTCGCCGGGTTGAAGCCGCAAACATTCGTGCGCCTCCAGGCACCTTGAACGGGATCGGTTGAGATGGAACAGGCGCGCCGCCTGCGTTTCTTCGACCGCGCCGAGAAATCCATCCGAAAAGCGCGCCCGATTTTCTGCGCCGCGCCTTGATGCATGGCTACCGTCGTTTTTCGCTCATCCCGACCGGCCCTGAGTTTCTGGCAAACGCTCTTTCTTGCGGCCGCGCTTTACCTTGGCGGATCGGCGCGCGCCGCTGAGACGATCCAGACCACGGCCCAGCAAGCGGTGCTCATGGATGCCGAAAGCGGCACCATCCTTTACGATAAGAACGCGCGCAGCCTGATGCTTCCTGCGAGCCTCGCCAAGCTGATGACCGCGGAGGTTCTGTTCCACGAAATCAAGGAGGGGAGATTCTCGCTCGACCAGGAGTTCGTGATTTCGGAGAACGCATGGCGAAAGGGCGGGGCGCCTTCGGGCGGCTCCACTATGTTCGCGGCGATCCACAGCCACATCCCGATCGCCGATCTGATCTCGGGCCTGGTCGTGCTCTCCGGCAATGATGCGGCGATCGCGATCGCGGAAGGTGTCGCGGGCACGGAACAAGCCTTTGCCGAGGTCATGACGCGACGCGCGCGCGAGCTCGGCCTTGCGGCCTCCGTGTTCAAGAATGCGAGCGGCGCGGATGATCCCGAGCAGCACACGACCGCCCTCGAGCTCGCGCTCCTCGCGCGCCACATCATCCACACCTATCCCGATCTCTACAAATTCTTCGGGCAGAAGGAATTCACCTGGAACAAGATCCGCCAGCTCAACCGCAATCCGCTTCTCACGATGGACATCGGCGCCGATGGGCTCAAGACGGGCAATCTCGAGGAATCGGGTTACGGGCTCGTGGGCTCAGCCGTGCAGAATGGTCAGCGCCTGATCGTGGTGATCAATGGGGCGCCGACCGGGAAGGACCGCGCCAATGAAGGCCGTAAGCTTCTCGAATACGGCTTCCGCTCCTTCGAGGGGCAGGACCTCTTTGCCGATGGCGCCATCGTTGCGAGCGCCAGCGTATACGGGGGTGAAAAATCGACCGTCGATCTTCGCGCCGAAGGGCCGATCCGCGTCGTCACCCAGCGCGGCGCTCGTGAAAAATTGAGCGCAAGGCTGATTTATGACGGCCCCTTGATGCCTCCGGTCTCCGCCGGTACGCGCGTCGGCCTCTTGCGGGTTTCGGAAGGTGACGCTCCCATCCTCGACGTGCCGCTTTTCGCCGCCGAATCCGTCGGCAAGGGCGGACTCACCCGCCAGGCCGAGGATGCGTTGGTGGAAGCCGGCGGCAACGCCGTGCGCCGCCTGTTGAAACGGTGAGAGGCGAGATGGCGGGCCGCCGCGGCATGTTCGTCACGTTCGAGGGCAGTGACGGCTCCGGAAAATCGACGCAGGCGGGGCGGCTCGCCGCGGCATTGCGGCTTCTCGGCCATGAGGTGGTCGAGACGCGCGAACCGGGTGGCTCGCCGCGGGGCGAAGCCATTCGCGCCCTCCTGCTCTCCGGCAAGGCCGCTCCATACGGTGCCTTCGCCGAGACGATGCTTTTCAACGCGGCGCGAGCCGATCATTTGCGCGCCACCATTCGTCCGGCGCTCGCGCGCGGCGCCATCGTCATCTGCGACCGCTTCGCCGATTCGACGCGCGCCTATCAAGGCGTGCTCGGGAAGGTGAGCGAAGATCTCCTCGGCGCGGCCGAGGAGGCCGTGGTGGGGGATACGGCGCCCGACCTCACGATCATCCTCGATCTTCCGGCCAACATCACGCTCGAGCGGCTCGGCACGCGAAGAGCCGCTGGTGGCGAGGCGGACAAATTCGAGGACGAGGCGCTTGCGCATCACGCGGCGCTGCGCCAGGCCTTTCTCGACATCGCGGCGCGCTCGCCTTCGCGCTGCGTCGTCGTGAGTGCGCAACGCCCGGTCGATGAGGTGGCCGAGCGCATCCTGCGCCTCGTCAAGGCGCGTCTCGCACCCGACGCTTTGTCATCCGCGCCCGGATTTGAGAAGAACGGCGATGGCCGAAGCCAAAGACAGCGTTGAGAACGTAGTTCTCGCGCGGGAGACGCATCGGCTCGTCGGCCATGAACGCGCCGAACGCGAGGTGCTCGAGGCGCTTCGCACGCACCGTTTCGCCCATGCCTGGCTCATCGGCGGCCCGCAAGGCATCGGCAAGGCCAGCTTCGCCTACCGTATGGCGCGTTTCATTCTCGCTGGACCCGATCCCGCCGCGCGCGCCGAGCTCGCCTCCTCGCTCGAAATTCCCGCGGATCACCCCACGGCGCGCCGGATCGCCGCCGGCGCCCATCCCGACCTCTTTCTCCTGGAGCGCACGCTCGGCCCGAGCGGCAAGCTGCGCACCGAGATCGTCGTCGATGACGCGCGCCGCGCCACGGCGTTCCTCCATTCGACGAGCGGCGAGGGCGGATGGAAGGTCCTCATCGTCGATGCCGCCGACGAATTGAACCGCAATGCCGCGAACGCCTTGTTGAAGATCATCGAGGAGCCCCCCGGCCGCGCGCTGATCCTCCTCGTCGCCCATGTGCCGGCGCGGCTTCCCGCGACGATCCTTTCGCGTTGCCGGCGTTTGCGGCTTGACCCTTTGACCCCTGAGCAGATCGTCGAGATCGTCTCGCATCTGCCGGGCAATGCGGCATCCGAAGGCGCGATCGCAGAGGCCGCCCAGCTTGCCGAAGGTTCGGTCCAGCGCACTTTGCTTTTCCTCGAAAGCCGTGCGGTTGAGTTCGCCCGCATGGCGCGGGAGGTCCTGGACGCGCCACCCAAGGCGAGGAACGCGGCGGCGCTCAAGCTAGCGAGCCGCCTGGGCGCGCGCGGCGCCGAGGCATCCTACGACACCGTCTTCGCCACGATTTTCGATTGGCTGCGCGAACGCGCCAACCGCCAAGCCGCCGGTCTCGATCCGCGCGCCGCGGGCGCCGCCCGGCTCTGGGGCGAGATCGAGGCCAGAAAGCGAGAGGCGGACACCTACAACCTTGACAAACGCGCTCTCCTCCTCACGTCTCTGAAGGATGTCGCGGAGCTTGCGCTCTAGAGCACACCGGCGGCTGGATTTCCGCATTCGCGGGAATGCGCGGAGTTGTAAATCCGCTCGATCCCGCGAAGGCGCAGACCCAGACTTTTGCCGTCATGCTCTACCGCAAGCGCTGACCGAAAGCATGCAATGCGGATGACCCAAACGAAATTCTACATCACGACTGCGATCTCCTATCCGAACGGGGCGCCGCATATCGGGCATGCCTATGAGGCAGTCGCGACCGACGCCATCGCGCGCTTCAAGCGCATCGACGGCTTCGACGTTTTCTTCCTGACCGGCGTGGATGAGCACGGCATGAAGATGACGCAAACCGCCGCGAAGGAGGGCTTGGCGCCGCGCGCGCTCTCGGATCGCAACACGCCGATCTTCATTGCCATGTGCGACCGTTTGTCGATCTCGCGCGACCGGTTCATCCGCACGACCGAGCCCGCCCATTACGAAGCCTCCCAGGCCCTGTGGCGCCGCATGCAGGCGACCGGGGACATTTACCTTGGCACTTATGCCGGCTGGTATTCGGTGCGCGACGAAGCTTTTTACGACGAGAGCGAGACCAAGCTCGGCGAAAGCGGCGAACGCTTCGGTCCGCAAGGGACGCCCGTTCAATGGACCGAGGAGCAGACCTATTTCTTCCGCCTTTCGGCCTATCAGGATCGGCTTCTACGATTTTACGAGGAAAACCCCGGCTTCATCGGCCCGGAGACGCGCCGCAATGAGGTGGTGAGCTTCGTCAAGGGAGGATTGCAGGATTTGTCGATCTCGCGCTCCACGCTGAGCTGGGGCGTGCCAGCGCCCGATGCTCCCGGCCACGTCATGTATGTCTGGGTGGATGCGCTCACGAATTACATCACGGCGCTCGGCTTCCCCGATGAGAACGCGCCTCTTTGGCGTTTTTGGCCGGCCGATTACCACATCATTGGCAAGGACATCGTGCGCTTTCACGCGGTCTACTGGCCGGCCTTCCTCATGTCGGCGGGCGTGCCGGTTCCCAAGCGCGTCTTCGGGCACGGCTTCTTGTTCAACCGCGGCGAAAAGATGTCGAAATCGGTCGGCAATGTCATCGACCCCTTCGCGCTAGCGGATGCCTACGGCGTCGATCAGCTTCGCTATTTCTTCTTGCGCGAAGTCGCGTTCGGCCAGGACGGCAGCTACAGCCATGAGGCGATCGTCAACCGCATCAATGCCGATCTCGCCAATGATCTCGGCAATCTCGCCCAGCGGTCCTTGTCGATGATTGCAAGGAATTGCGACGGCCTTGTCCCGACGCCTTCCGACTTCTCGGAGGCGGATGCGGCGCTGTTGGCGCAAGCGGATGGGTTGCCAGCGCGCGCTCGTGCCGCGATGGATCAGCTCGCGCTCCATGTCGCGCTAGCCGATATCTGGAGCGTCGTCGCGGCCGCCAATCGCTATTTCGCGAGCGAGGAACCCTGGGTGAAGCGCAAATCGGCGCCGGATCGTTTCGCCACCGTCCTTTATGTGACGCTTGAAACGTTGCGAGCGGTGGGCATAGTCACGCAACCTTTCATCCCGGGCGCCGCGGCCAAGCTCCTCGACCTCCTCGGCGTGAGCACGGACCGGCGCCAATTGAAGGATGTCGGAACGGTGGGGCGGCTCGAAGCTGCAAGCGCGCTTCCGGCGCCGGCCCCGATCTTTCCTCGCTATGTCGAGCCCGAGCTCAACCCTGCGGCGCCGTGATGCTCGTCGATAGCCACTGCCATCTCGATTTTCCCGATCTTGCGGCCGACGAGGCAGGCGCCCTGGCCCGGGCTCGCGCGGCGGGTGTCGGGCGCTTTCTCACGATCTCGACACGCGTCCGGCGCAACGCCGCGCTGCAGGCGATCTCAGCCCGGCATGACGATGTTTTCTTCACTGTCGGCACGCATCCCCATCACGCTGCCGAGGAAGCCGAGGTCACCACATCCGACATCGTCGCCCTTTCGGCGCATCCAAGATGTGTCGGTATCGGCGAAGCCGGTCTCGACTATCATTACGACCGCTCGCCGCGCGACGTGCAGGACCTCGTGTTTCGCGAGAACATTGCCGCGGCCCGCGAGACCGGGTTGCCCCTCGTCATCCATGCGCGTGACGCCGATGACGACATGATCCGCATCCTGACGCAGGAGATGGGGAAGGGGGGTTTCAAAGCGGTGCTCCATTGCTTCACCTCGACCGAGACATTGGCGCGCGCCGGTCTCGATCTTGGATTTTTCATCTCGTTTTCCGGCGTCCTGACCTTCAAGAAATCCGAAGAACTTCGTCGGATCGCGAAAATGGTCCCGCCCGAGCGCTTGCTCGTCGAGACCGACGCGCCCTACCTTTCGCCCGAGCCCCACCGTGGAAAGCGCAACGAGCCCGCATTCGTCGCCGAGACCGCGAAGGTTCTCGCCTCAACTCTCGCCATGAGCTTTGAGGAGGTCTGCGTTCTCACGACGGCGAATTTCCATCGCCTCTTCGGGAAGGCAAAGGCGGCATCGCGCCCGGCGCAGGCCGTTTCGACGCCGGCTGAATGATGGGGCGGCTTTAAAGTGTTGCGCGTCACCATTCTCGGCTGCGGCTCTTCGGGAGGCGTGCCGCGCGTTGGCGGGGATTGGGGCAATTGCGATCCGAAGAATCCGAGGAACCGGCGCCGACGCTGCTCCTTGCTCCTCGAGACGGGACAGGGCGAGGCTGCGATGTCTGTTCTCGTCGACACCTCGCCTGACCTGCGCGAGCAACTTCTCGACGCCAAGGTGCGCCGGCTCGACGCCATCGTCTTCACGCACCCGCACGCCGACCACACCCATGGCGTCGATGATATTCGCCCGCTCGTGATCGCCGGCCGGGCGCGCCTCGACGCCTTTATGGACGAGGCGACGGCGAGCGCGCTGAAACGGCGCTTCGGCTATATCTTCGAAACTCCGCCAGGCAGCCAATACCCGCCTCTTCTCAACGAACGGCATTTGGCGAAGGATGGGCCCACGACGATCTTAGGCCGCGCCGGAAGCCGCTTGACGCTCACGCCATACCGGCTTCCGCACGGCGACATCGACGCGCTTGGCCTGCGGCTCGGCGATTTCGCCTACGCGCCCGACCTCAACGGCATCCCGAGCGTGGCCGAGCCCATGTTCGAGCGCCTCGACACACTTCTCATCGATGCGCTTCGCTACCGCCCGCATCCTTCCCATTTCAGCCTGGACGAGACGCTGGCCGCAATCGAGCGCTTCAAGCCGCGACGCGCCATTCTCACCAATATGCACACGGACCTGGATTACGAGACACTCGCGAAAACGCTGCCGCCGAACGTTGTGCCCGCCTACGACGGAATGCAGGTCAGCTTGTGAGGCAATGTGGAAGGGCCCAAGCCGGCCGGATTTCGATACGCGTTCAATGGATTATGCAACGTTCTTTATAGTTCCATAATATATCTTATGCGAATCCCCTTTCCGAAGAGAGGGGCCAAGCCAGGAGGTCAGGACGCCAACCGCCTACTCCATCGCGAGCGCCACGTAGCGCATGTCGCCTTGAGCATTCGCCACATAGAGAAGCGCGGATTTTTTCCCGTCCTTCTTCAGTGTGTCGAGCAGCTTTGCGACATCCGAAGGCGCCGAGACCGGCTGTTGGCCGATCTCGACGATGACGTCGCCCGGCTGCAAGCGCTTGTCCGCGGCGGCGGAGTTCGGATCGACCCCGGTGATCACCGCGCCCTTCACCCCATCCTTGATGTTGTAGCGGCGACGCAAATCATCCGTGAGTGGAGAAAGATCAAGGCCGAGTGCCTTCTTCAACGCGGTGGTATCGTTTTGCGGCGGGGCGAGCGCTGCGACCTTGTCGTCCTGGAGCCTTCCGAGAGTGACGTTGACCGGCGTCTCCTTGCCGTCCCGGATCACCACGACCTCGACCAATTTGCCGACGGGTGCGGCCGCGACCATGCGCGGCAGGTCACGCGATTCCTTCACATCGTCGCCGTTAAACTTGACGATCACGTCGCCCTTCTTGATGCCGGCCGGCTTCGCGGGCCCACGATCGTCGACGCCGGCGACGAGCGCGCCGCGCGCCTTGCCGAGGCCAAGCGTTTCGGCGATCGATTCATCGACATTCTGGATTTGCACGCCGAGCCAGCCGCGGCGAACCTCACCGAATTGCGTGAGCTGATCGAGGACCGGTCGTGCCAGATTGGATGGGATCGCAAAGCCAATGCCGATCGAGCCGCCCGTCGGCGAGAGGATGGCCGTGTTGATGCCGATCACTTCGCCATCGAGGTTGAACAGCGGCCCGCCCGAATTGCCGCGGTTGATGGCGGCGTCCGTTTGCAGATAGTCGTCGTAACTGCCCGAATCGATGTTGCGGTGGCGCGCCGAGATGATCCCGGCGGTGACCGAGCCGCCAAGCCCGAACGGATTGCCGACGGCCATCACCCATTGGCCGATCCGCATCTTCTCGGAATCGCCGAACTTCACCGCCTTCAAGGGCTTGTCGGGCTTCACCCGCAACACGGCGAGATCGATCTTCGCGTCCTTGCCGACCACCTCGGCCTTGAGCTTCGAGCCGTCGGTGAAAATGACCTCGATATCGGTCGCTTCGCCCACCACGTGATTATTGGTGATGACCACGCCCGACGGATCGATGACGAAGCCCGAGCCGAGGGAATTCGATTTGCGCATGCGCGGTTGCGGAAGCGCATCGCCCTGCCCTTGCCGCTTGCGATTGAAGAAATCGTCGAAGAGGTCATCGAAGGGCGTGTTTTGTGAATCGCCCGGCGCCTTCAGGCCGCGTACCTGTTCGGTCGTGGTCGCCGAGATGTTCACGACGGCGTCGACCACCTGATCGGCGACATCGGAAATTTCGCCAGGACCGCGCGCCGCGTTGACCGGCGCCGGCGCGGCCATCACGAGCGCCAAAGCGAGCGAAAGGCCGACAGGGATCAACCCGGCGGCGCTCGAGCGTCTTTGACGCCGAAGATCAAGGTCCATCATCTCTTCATTCCTCAAGGGCGAGACGCCATGATTTCAAATAAGCGCCACCAAGCTCCCTGCCAATGGCGTTCCTTACCAAAAGCCGGCACGCCGGGCGAGCCATACGAGAGCGACGCCGCAAATGGCAGCGATGATGCCGGCGCTGCGTAGCCGTCTCTCCCCATGCTCGGCGACCTCCCGCATCGCCTTGGCGACCCCGCGCGGGAAGGCGGCGAACAGCAAGCCCTCGATCGCGAAAACCAGGCCAATCGCGGCAAGAAAATCTCTCATTTCGCCGGTTGCACCGTTCCGGCGATGCATCAATTATTCGCGGGCGGCGCGGGCGCAGCAAGAGAGACAGAGGGCTGCGGCGCGATTCCACGGCCGGCAGGATCATTGAAATACCGGAAGAAGCTCGAGCCCGGAGACATCACCATGCGAGTCGTATCGGGCTTGAAACCGTTCTCATAGGCTTGCATTGACCGGTAAAAGGCGAAGAAGCCCGCATCGCGGCCGAAGGCGTCGGCAAATATCTTATTCTTTTCCGCATCCGCCGTGCCTCGGATCTCCTCCGATTTCTGGTTCGCCTCGCCGAGAATGGTTTGTACTGTGAGATCAGCGTTGGCCCTGATCGCGGTGGAAAGCTGTGTTCCCTCGGATCTCTTCTCCTGTGCCTCACGCTGCCTTGCGCTGTTCATGCGATTGAAAACCGCCTCGGTATTTTTGGGCGGCAGCACCACTTGGCGCAGCCGCAGATCGATGACGTTGATGCCGCGCGACATGACCTGCTGATTGACGAGGTTTAGCATTTGCCCCTGTAGCTGGCCTCTCTGGTTCCTAACGATATCCTCGATTTTCGAATCCGCGATGACACCGCGGACCGCGGCATTGACGATCGCTTGGAGCTGTTGAGTGGCCCCCGCTCTCGAACCGACCGCTTGATAAAAGCGCAAAGGATTACTGATCCGATAGCGGGCGAAAGAATCGACCACGAGCTGTTTTTGGCCAGCCTCGAGGACCGTTTGCGGAGCGACGTCGAGATCGAGGATGCGATTGTCGAGCGCGATCACCGTCTCGACGAGCGGCCATTTGAAATAAAGGCCCGGCTCCGAAAGTGCCCGGACCACCTTGCCGAAGCTCAAGACGAGGGCATATTGGGTTTGCTGCACCGTGAACAACGTGTTCGCGGCGAGCACCAAAACGATGACGAGCGCGACGAGCGCGCCGATACGCGAGGAGCCGCTCATTTCGGCGCCCCCTGGCCCGAGCGGCGCTGCAGCTCACCAAGCGGAAGATACGGCAAGACGGGAGCCCCGCCCTGCCCCGTTCCCTGGTCGAGAATAACCTTGTCCATGCCGCCGAACACGCGCTCCATCGTCTCGAGATACATGCGCTCGCGCGTAACATCGGGCGCGTTCTTGAACTCCGCATAAACTTGATCGAAACGCGAGGCCGCACCCTTCGCCTCGGCGACCGTGCGCGCGCGATAAGCCTCTGCGGCTTGGGTAATCTTGCTCGCCTCTCCTTTTGCTTCGGGAACGACCTTGCTCTCGTATGTCCGCGCCTGATTTTGGAGGGTTTCGGCATCGATGCTCGCGGCCTGAACATCTTGGAATGCTGCGGTCACCTCGGGCGGTGGCGCGTCCTTGAGAAGGTTGACGATCTGGATCTGGACGCCGGCCTTGTAGCTGTCCAGGATCTCCTGCATCGAGCTCTTCACCTCCTGCTGAATAGGCTCCCGATCGGTTGTCAGGATGGCTTGGATATTACGCTTGCCGATCACTTGGCGCATGACGCTCTCGGCAACCGCTCGGATGGTGCCTTCAGGATCCTCGATATTGAAGGCGTAGTAATCTGGCCGCGCCGGGTCCACTTGCCATTGCACGCTGAAGTCGATGTCGACGATGTTGTCGTCGCCGGTGAGCATCAGTCCTTCATCGCTTGGTCGGGGGTTACGGGCCGCGACGCTCGATCCGGGCACGCCGATTTCCATGGTGTTCGTGCCTAGCACCTGCACCTTGATGTAATTGCCGATCGGATAAGGCCAATTCACGTTGAGCCCAGGCCCCACAGTGCCGACATAGCGGCCGAAGACGAGGTTGAGGCCCACTTCCTTCGGCTGGACGGTGTAGATCCCGGTGGCGAGCCAGGCGAGCACGCCGAGAAGGACGAAGAACAGAATCGCCTTGCCGCTGAAGCCCTCCCCACCGCCGAACCAGCCGCCAATCCTCGCCTGCAAGCGACGCAGCATGTCCTCGAAATCGGGAGGCTGACGCCCGCCATTGCCGCCGGATGGGCCCTGCCCCCAGGGGCCTTGCCCTTGCGGGCGCCACGGCCCGCCTCCCCCACTCTGATTGCTCCAAGGCATATTCGATCCTTACCACAGCCGCATGAACGGCGCTCGTCGGCGATGGCTTCACCCGCGCCACCTTGCGTGTCAAGCTCGGCTCATCGCCTGCGACGCCAAGGCCTGACATCAAGCCCATGACTTTAGCCCATGACTTTAGGCCCATTGACATCAGACCCCATGACACCAAGCTCATGGCGCCAAGCTCTTGGCGCCATGCCCATTCCGCTTAACCTTGGCATATTAAGGGCCTATTCAGGTCCGCGAGAGCGTGATCAGCGTAAAGTCGTGATCATCGCCAAGTTGAGCGCTGTGCTCCTCGCGCCCGGTCTCGCGCCATTCCTTGCAGTCAAGTGAAGGGAATATTGCATCGCCCTCGATATGCGCATGAACGCGCGTGAGATCGATGCGTGACGCGCACCCCAGCAGCGTCGCATAGATCGCAGCCCCGCCGGCGATGATGATCTCATCTGCGCCCATCTTGGCGGCGAGCTCTTGCGCCTTCACCACGGCTTCCCGCGGCGAGTGCACGACGTGAACGCCCTCGGCCCTGAACGCCCCATCGTGCGTCACCACGACGATCTCGCGCCCCGGTAAGGGCCGCCCGATCGATTGGAAGGTCTTGCGCCCCATGATCAAGGGCTTCCCCATGGTGATGCGGCGAAAGCGCTTCAAATCGCTCGGCATGCGCCAGGAGAGGCCATTGTCCTTGCCGATGACGCCGTTCTCGGCAACCGCGACGACGATCACGAGCGGAAGAGCCATTGTCTTAACCGGTTCAACCTTCCTCTTACGCCGCTGCCTCCAAGGCTTCCCCGGTGCGCAGATCCGGCGGACGCGCTTCGTCGACCAAGGCGGCCAGCGCTGCCTCGAGCGGCACGCTTCGCGTCTCGTTCGAGCCGAGCCGGCGGATCGAGACGGCGCGTTCCGCCGCCTCCTTCTTGCCGACCACGAGTAGCACCGGCTGTTTCACGAGCGAATGCTCGCGCACCTTATAGGTGATCTTCTCGTTGCGCAGGTCGATATCCGCACGAAGCCCCTTGGCGCGCGCCGCCTCGAGCACCTCATTGGCGTAATCATCCGCCTCCGAGGTGATGGTCGCGATCATGACCTGGATCGGCGCGAGCCAAAGCGGGAAGTGACCCGCATGATGCTCGATGAGAATGCCCGAGAAGCGTTCCATCGAGCCGCAGATGGCCCGATGCACCATGACGGGCGTTTTCTTTTGCCCATCATGATCGATGTAGAACATGCCGAAGCGCTCCGGCAAGGCGAAGTCGACTTGCGTCGTGCCGCATTGCCAATCGCGACCGATGGCGTCACGCAGCACATATTCGAATTTCGGCCCGTAGAAGGCGCCCTCCCCCGGGTTGATGCTCGTCTTGATGCGCCCGCCTGAATTGGCCTCGATCTCGTCGAGCACGCGGCGCATCACCTCTTCCGCATGGTCCCACATGGCATCGGTGCCGACGCGTTTTGCGGGCCGGGTCGAGAGCTTCACGACGCATTCCTCGAAGCCAAAATCCTTGTAGACCGACACGATCAATTCGTTGATCTTCAGGCATTCGGCGGCGAGCTGCGCCTCGGTACAGAAGACGTGAGCATCGTCTTGCGTGAAGGCCCGCACGCGCAAAAGCCCGTGCAGCGCGCCCGACGGCTCATACCGCGACACCGCGCCGAACTCGGCGAGCCGGAGCGGCAGGTCGCGATAGGACTTCAAGCCATGCTTGAAGATCTGGATGTGGCCGGGACAGTTCATCGGCTTGATGGCGAAGACGCGGTCATCCTCGGTCTTGGTCACGAACATGTTTTCGCGATACCAATCCCAATGGCCGGACGTCTCCCATAAGGATTTGTCGAGGATCTGGGGCGCGTTGACCTCCTGATAGTCGCGCGCAAGGCGGCGGCGCATATAGGCGATCAATTGCTGGAACAGCGTCCAGCCCTTGGCGTGCCAGAAGACGACGCCGGGACCTTCCTCCTGGAAATGGAAGAGATCCATCTCGCGGCCGAGGCGTCTGTGGTCGCGCTTCTCGGCCTCTTGCATCTGCTTGAGATAGGCTTCGAGATCCTCGCGCTTGGCGAAGGCGGTGCCATAAATGCGCGTCAGCATCGGGTTCTTGGGATCACCCCGCCAATAAGCGCCGGCGACTTTCATCAGCCTGACGGCATCCCCGACTTTTCCGGTCGAGGTCATATGGGGGCCGCGGCAAAGGTCGATCCAGCCGCCCTGATCGTAGAACTTGATCGGCTCGCCCGCCGGAATGGCGTCGACGAGCTCGACCTTGAAGTTCTCGCCCTTGTCGCGGAAGAAGGCCTTGGCTTCCTCGCGCGAGACCTCCCGCTTGGTGAAGGGTTTGTCGCGCGCGATGATCTCGCGCATCTTCTTCTCGATCGCCGGGAAATCCTCGGGCGTGAAGGGCTGGTTGCGCGCAAAATCGTAATAGAAGCCGTTCTCGATCACGGGCCCGATGGTCACTTGCGTGCCCGGGTAGAGCTCCTGCACGGCTTCGGCGAGCACATGGGCCGCATCGTGCCGGATGAGCTCCAGCGCACGCGCATCATCGCGTGCCACGAACTCGATCTTGGCATCATGGGTGATCTTGTCGGAAAGGTCGGCGAGATTGCCGTCGAGCGCCATGGCGACGGTGCGCTTCAAGAGCGAAGGCGAAATGCCTTTGGCAATCTCGGCGCCGCTGACGCCTCGTTCAAACTGGCGCTTGGCGCCATCGGGAAATGTAAGGGTGATCATCGCAGTCTCCTGGCTCACTCCTGCACACCCTGCAGGTAAGCGGTGGTGCGGCGGCACTGGCCGGCGAAGCCAGCGCCTCTAACGGGATGAGCGCGCGAAGGCAACCCCAGGCACCAGCTCGAGAACGGGCGCGAGCCTCGCGTCTCATCTTCGCCGCCAAGGGCTTTAAATCCGCGTCGGCCTCTTCGACTCGGATCGCAATCACGCGGGCCGGCCGGGCTCCTCTACCCTTTGATGTAGGGACAGCCGCCCTCCGACATCGGGCGAAACGCCTGGTCCCCGGGGATGGTGGCGAGGATGTTGTAGAGATCCCATTCGCCCTTGGATTCGGAGGGCTTCTTCGCCTGCACCAGATACATATCGTGCACCATTCTGCCGTCCTCGCGGATATAGCCGTTCTTGGCGAAGAAATCGTTGATCGGGGTCGCCTTCATCTTCGCGATCACGGTTTTCGCGTCGTCCGTTCCGGTGGCGTCGATCGCCTTGAGGTAATGCGTCACGGCCGAATAGATGCCGGCCTGGATCATCGACGGCATATTGCCCGCCCGCGCGAGGAAGCGCTTCGAGAAGGCACGGCTCTCGTCGTCACGATCCCAATAAAAGGCGTCGGCGGCAAGCAGGCCTTGCGCCGTCTTGAGGCCGAGGCTGTGGGTGTCGGTGATCTCGAGAAGAAGCGCCGCGATTTTCTGGCCGCCTTCCGAAAGCCCGAACTCGGCCGCCTGCTTGATGGCGGTCTGCGTATCGCCTCCCGCATTCGCGAGGCCGACCACCTTCGCCTTCGAGCCTTGCGCCTGGAGAAGGAAGGAAGAAAAATCCTGGCTGTTGAAGGGCGCGTTCACCGTGCCCATGACGGTGCCGCCATTCGCCTTCACCGTATTGGCCGCGTCCCGCTCGAGCGCGTGGCCGAAGGCATAATCCGCGGTGATGAAGAACCAGCTATCGTCCTTGCGCGCGATGAGTGCCTTCGCCGTGACCTGGCTCAGCGCATAGGTGTCGTAGGTCCACATGATGCCGTTCGGCGAGCAGGCGACGCCCGTGAGGTCCGAGGATCCCGGGCCCGACATGAGGAAGACCTTGTTCTTGTCCTGCGTGATCTTCTGCACGGCGAGCGCGATCGAGGAGGTCGGCACATCGACGATCGCATCGACATGCTGATTGTCGTACCAGTCGCGCGCGATCGAGGAGCCCACATCGGGCTTGTTCTGGTGATCGGCGCTGATGACCTCGATCGGCTTTCCCTTCACCTTGCCGCCGAAATCCTCGACCGCCATTTGCGCCGCGATCAGAGAGCCCTTCCCGGTCGCGTCGGAATAAAGGCTCGACATGTCGGTGAGCACACCGAGCTTAACCCCATCGCTCGAGAATTGGGCCTGCGCGCTTCCCGCGCAAAGGGTCGAGGCGAATGCGACAAAGGCGATGGCGGCCAATCTCATGGCGTGCTCCCGATGATGCTGATTTCGCGGATGACACCGCATTCCAGGCCATTATGAGACTGAAAACCGAAGGATCACAATAGCGCCGAAAGCGCATCTCGCTATATCGCGGTGATAAAACCGCGAGGTTCGAAGGCCGCCTTGCCATCGAGCCGTTCAGGCGACCTTGCGAACTCTGTCCTCGGCCGTCTTCAACCTGATGTCGATTTTGACATCACCGCCGAGCGCCCGAACAAAACCAAGGAGCCTTCCGAGAGAAAACCCCGTAAGCCGACCTCGGTGAAGTCTCGAGACGTCGGGCTGAGCGAGCTGCATTCGCGCGCGCGAACCCCTCAAGCGGTAAGGGGTCGACAGCTTAAAAGTCGGACAGTCTGGCCACTGCTCGCGTCGTCCTCCCCCCTCTATTCCGTCGCCCCCTTGGCGATAAGCTCTTCGTAGAAAGCCTGCGTCTCTTCGAACCAGAGGTGGCGCGCCTCCATGTGCGGGAGCTGCGCATTCCGTGTCGGCAGGCGCAAATTGCGAATGAGCGCCTCGACCTCGCCGCGCGCGGCAACCTGCGAGGCTGAGAGCGTGCCTTTGTCGGTGACCTCCTCGATCGAATCGAGAACCGTGAGGCCGACCGGGAAAAGCTCGCGGAATATGACGCGATCGCCGAAGCCTTCCGCCATGCGAAACTGCAGCTCCGGCGACAGGCGGCCGAGGCTTCGGGCGACCTGGCGCTGGTTGTGCGACTGCAGCGAAGCCATGCGATTGCGCACCACTACCCAGTCGATGAGGCCGGCATCCGCGAGCCTGCGCTGGCGGCGCGCCTCGAGGACAAGGGCCGCGTATTGGGCCGTCGCGCCGCGCTCGCGCCTGTCGTTGTGCACGCGCGCCAGCACGTCGACATCGATGAAGGAATCATTCATCGGCGTCACCAGCGTGTCGGCGAGCGAGTGGGCGAGCCGCATGAGATAGCTGTCGCTCGCGGGCGTGTCGATCACCGCGAATTCGTAAGCGTGCTCGATGCGCGAAATCGCCTCGGCGAAAGAGGTGAACTCGACGATCTCGTTCTCGCCGGCGCTATCCTTGCGGCCGCGCTCGAGCGCATGGTGGAAGGGCAGCTCGATCGCGTGCCCCGCATTCGCCGCCCAGCTTTGGCGGTTTTCGAGAAAGCGCGTAAGCGTCCGCTGGCGGGTGTCGAGATCGATCGAGGCGACACGGTGGCCCGCCTTGAGGAGCGCGAGGATGATGTGGATGGAGAGCGTGGACTTGCCCGTCCCGCCCTTCTCGTTGCCGACCACGATCACATGGGCGCTTCGCAGCTCGGGACGTTCGCTCGCTTGCGCCATCTTTGCCTATTGATCGGATTTTTCACTCATGACTTCGGCGCCACATCGCTTCCGTCCCCCTCGCGCGGGCCGCGCCACACGCCGTAGCGCCACGGAAGCCACCAGCGCGCCGTGTCGGGGATCATGCGCGGCACGGGGTCGTAACCCTGACCGCCGTAAGGCCCACAGCGGCACAGCCGCGCGAAAGCCATGAACGACCCGGCCCAAAAGCCGTGCAGGCGAAAGGCGTCGAGCGCATATTCGGAGCAGGTCGGAAGATAGCGGCATTGCCGGCCGAGCAGAGCCGAAAGGCTGTGGCGGTAAAGCTGCACGAACCCGATCGCGAGAAGAGCAAGCGGTGAGTGTCGAGGCGCTGGCCCTGGCGCGGCGGATGGCGCCCCTGACCGAGGCATCCCCCTCTCCTTCCGGTTTTTGTGATTTTGTGAAGGCGGGCACATTCCCATATTGCCAAAGCTTCACCAATTCTCCATGCGGCCATGAGGTAAGGTCGCCGATCAAGAAGCAAATAGGGCCGGATCGTTCCGCGGCATGCTCAATCGGCGACTAAGCCGTGCAAGCGGCCCCGGAGCCGAGGAAAGAAGCTTGGCCTTCCACAGCGGTCGCCGAGTGTAGCATTTCTCGCCGCTGCTGCTATGTGTCTTTTGCCTCGCTTGGAGCCGAGCATGGTTAAGACGACGGTGATCGCGACCTTCCTCATCCTTTCAGCCTTGCCTTCCTCGGCGGCGACGATTGCGTTCCATAGCGTGCGCGAGGGCCCTTGCAAGGCTGAGGTCGAGCGTTTTTGCGAGCATGAGAAACCCGGAGGCGGGCGCATTCAGGCCTGCCTGCGTGAGCATGTGAACGATCTGTCGAAGCTCTGCGTCAAGGGTTTGCGCGAATATCGCAACTCGTTGAACCTGCACCTCAAATCGCGCCGGCACGCGCGCCGTGATCCGCTATTCTCCAACGCCGCGCGACATCCCGCGCCCGCGGCGACGCCGCCCATATCGGCCCCCGCGCCGGCGCCCGCGAATTAGCTTTCGTACCGACAACGCTCACGCGGCCAGGCGCTCGCCGCTCTCCGCATCGAAGAGATGCACGCTCGCAAGGTCGGGCGCGATCTTGATCGTCTCGCCCGGGCGCGCCGCGATGCGATCGCGGAAGACGGCGACGATGTCGGAGCCGCCGAGCTTGAGCATGACCTGCGTCTCCGAGCCCGTGGGCTCGACGACCACGACCTCGGCCGGCACGCCGTCTTGCGCGATGCGCAGATGTTCCGGGCGAAAGCCGTAAGCGGCAGGCATCCCGTCCGAGGCACGAGGCGCGCTCGCGAGCGGCATCTCGACACCATTCTCGGCCTTGAAGGCCGGCTTGCCGGCGCCTCCCGAAATGCGCCCTTTCAGGACATTCATCGCCGGCGAGCCGATGAAGCCCGCGACGAAGAGATTGGCCGGCCGGTCGTAGAGCTCGAGCGGCGCGCCGATCTGCTCGACATGCCCGTCGTGGAGCACCACGATCTTGTCGGCCATGGTCATCGCCTCGATCTGATCATGCGTCACATAGATCGTTGTCGTGCCGAGGCGTTGATGCAGATCCTTGATTTCGGCGCGCATGGCGACGCGCAGCTTCGCGTCGAGGTTGGAGAGCGGCTCGTCGAACAAGAACACCTGCGGGTCGCGCACGATGGCGCGCCCCATGGCGACGCGCTGACGCTGGCCGCCCGAGAGCTGGCGCGGATAACGACCGAGGAGCGAGCGCAGCCCGAGAATGCCGGCCGCCTTGTCGACGCGCGCCGCGATCTCGGCCTTGGGCGCACGCTTCAGCTTCAACGAAAAGGCCATATTGTCGGCGACCGTCATATGCGGGTAGAGCGCGTAATTTTGGAACACCATGGCGATGTCCCGCTCTTTCGGCGGCACCTCGTTCACCACGCGCTCGCCGATCCGTATCTCGCCCGACGAGATTTCCTCGAGGCCGGCGATCATGCGCAACAAGGTGGATTTGCCGCAGCCAGAGGGGCCGACGAGCGTGACGAATTCTCCGTCGAGGATCTCGACATTGATGCCGTGAATGACCTCGGTCGATCCATAGGCCTTGCGGATATCCTTGATGCCGACGCTCGCCATGCAGCTCCCTCTCCCGCGCCCCCGCTCCGGAAATTCTCCGTTGCGGTTCTCGCTTCTAGCGCATAATCCTTGTTCGCTTTCCACAAGGCAAGCCAACGCGCCCCTCTCCCCGAGAGGGATGCGCGAGCCGACATCACGCTCTCCCGCCACAGGTGCTCAATGACCGAGACTATCGATATCGTATTGACCGGCCCTCTTCCGAACAAGACGGCGGATGGGCTCGATAAAGCCTTCACCGTCTATCGGCCCTTCACGGGCGCCGAGCAGAAGGCGAAGCTCGATAAGGTGACGAAGCAAATCCGTGGAGTGGCGGCGGGCGAGAGCCACGAACGTCTCGACGACGCCTTCTTCGACCGCTACCCGAATCTCGAGATCCTGGCGTCCTGCGGCGTCGGCTACGACCATGTCGACGCGAATGCCGCGGCAAAGCGCGGCATCGTCGTCACCAACACGCCCGACGTGCTCACCGACGAGGTCGCCGACACGGCGATGGGCCTTCTCCTCGCGACGGTGCGCCAGCTCCCGCAAGCGGACGCCTATTTGCGCGCCGGCAAATGGCTCGCGAAGCCCTTCCCCTTCACCGACACCTTGCGCGGCAAGACCATGGGTATCGTGGGGCTCGGGCGCATCGGCATGGCGATCGCCAAGCGCGCGGAGGCATTCGGCCTTGGCCTTGCCTATCACAGCCGCTCATCGAAGCCCGGCGTGCCCTACCCCTATTACGCCTCCCTCACCGGCATGGCCGAGGCGGTCGACATCCTCATGGTGATCACGCCCGGAGGCGCGGCGACGAAGCACCTCATCAACGCAAAGGTCTTGGAGGCACTCGGCCCCAAGGGCGTGCTCATCAACATCGCGCGCGGCTCGGTCGTCGACGAGAAGGCGCTGATCGAGGCGCTCAAGGCGGGAAAGGTCGGAAGCGCCGGCCTCGACGTATTCGCGCACGAGCCGAATGTGCCGAAGGAGTTGATCGACATGCCCCATGTCGTGCTCTTGCCGCATGTAGGCTCGGCCTCGGTGCACACGCGAAACGCCATGGGCAACCTCGTCGTCGACAACCTCAAGCAATGGTTCTCGGGCAAGGGGCCAATCACCCCCGTCGTCGAAACGCCCTGGCCGAAGACGGGCAAGGGGTGAAGGGCGGCGCGTTGCCTTTCGCACTTGCTTTGCTGAAAGACCCGGCTCGGCCGAAGGATGCACGAGGCGGCCGACCCGCTCCGCCGCAGCACGTGCCAGCGTTTGGCTGGGTCGGCAACGACGGCGACCGCCGCCCGCCGGTTGCCGGATGCGACCCCCTACCCCCTTACCCCACCTTTCCCGCCTGCCCCCGCCGCTCCCGCAGCACCAGGGTGACGTTTCGCAGATAAATGAACACGCCTAGCCCTTGCCCGAGGATGAACACGAGGTCGCGCCGCCATAGCGAATAGGCGAAAAGCAAAACGCCGCCGCCGATCGAGAACAGCCAAAAGCTGAAGGGGATGACGCTGCGTCCCGCCTTTTCGCTCGCGAGCCATTGCACGAGGAAGCGCATGGTGAAGAGAGCCTGGCCGAAAAGGCCGATAAGCACCACGAAGTTGAATTTTTCGACGAAAACGTCCTGGAGATAGCCGCCGAGCGCGTTCGCGAGATCGACCAGCATCATTCATCCTTTCGCAAATTCGACACGACCGGCACGCGCCTGCGCCTGCGGATCAGCCACCACACACCGCAGAGATCCAGGATGCCGATCCAGAGCCGGTCGAAGAGACCGTAATTGGAGCGCCCCGCGCGCCGGGCACGATCGACCACATCGACGAGCCTCACCTCATAGCCCTCGCGCCGCATCAGCGCGGGGAGGAAACGATGCAAGCCGTCGAAATAGGGAAGCGCCAGGAAGAGCTCGCGCCGGAACGCCTTGAGGCCGCAGCCCGTGTCGCGCGTGCCGTCGCGCAAGATGCGTCCCCGCACAGTATTCGCCACACGCGATTGCAGCTTCTTAAAGCCTGTATCCTTGCGGCCGACCCTTTGCCCCGCGACGAGGCCGATCGTGTCCCCGCCGGCCTCGAGCGCTTCGAGAAGCTTCGGGATGAAGGCTGGATCGTTCTGGCCGTCGCCGTCGAGCGTCGCGACGATCGGCGCGCGCGCGGCCCGCACGCCGGTGCGCACCGCGGCGCTCTGGCCGCAGCTCGCGGCATGACGAAACGCCCGCAAATGCAGATGAGCGGCCGCGAGCTCAGCAAGGCGAGAGGCGGTTCCGTCAGACGAGCCATCGTCGACGCAGATGATCTCGAAGGGAAGAAGCTCAGCGCAGGCGCGCTCGATCTCCTCGATCAACGGGCCGGCATTTTCCGCTTCGTTGCGCATCGGCACGACGATCGACAGGCGCGGCTTCGGCAGAAGGTCACGCGGCTTCTCGTCTTGCGGCCAGCTCATCGGCATCGAGCCTCCTTCCTGCGAAAGACGCACCGCTGGCTCCGGTCCCCCGCTGGCGGCCAGGAAGGAGTCGGATCTCGAGCCGATCCGCGCCTTGGCAAAAAGCATCCGCATCGCGCGCGCGCCGGCGATCCCGATGAGGGCTCCGGCGAGCACGTCGCTCACGTAATGCGCTTCGATCGCGATACGCGAGAGGAACACGAGGAGGGCAAGAACCGCGACGGGCAGTTTCCAGCGTGGCGCCACGGCGCCGACCGCGATGATGAGCGCTCCGGCGGTCGTCGCATGCCCGGACGGGAAGCTTGCTTTCGAGGAGGCGAGCGAGAAAGGCTCGAAATGAAAGGCGCCGAGGCTCTCGAAATAACGGGGGCGCATGCGCCCGACGACATGCTTCAGGACCGTCGTCACGAGGGATGGCACGCCCACCGCCGAAAACATGAAGAGCGCGCGCTCGGCGCGCAAGACAAGGCGCGCGCGCTCTTGCCTCGAGGTTCCGGCAAAGCTCGCCCAGGCGAAGGCAAATCCCGCAAGGGCGATGGGAAGAAGCCAAACCCATCCTTCGCCGAGAATGGTGATGCGCTCAAAAAGGCCCGTCACCGGGCGCGGCCAATGCCGCATGGCCGAGGCGGCCGGCCGATCGAGGGCCAAGGCCGCCATCAGCACGAGAAGGAACGCCGCCGTGAAGGCGCCACTGCCCGGCAACAGATCACGCGGTGATGCTCTTGCGCTTTTGATCAAGATGGAGAGGCGCCTCGCCAAGCCTCGCAGCACCGCCGTCGCCCGGCCATGCCCGTTTCCCAGGAACGCCAAGGGAGGGCTTGACGGCGCGGCGCGGGATTTCTCGGGCGTCGCCTCAGCCGCCATTGGCATAGACCCCGATGTCCATATGGCGGCCCCCGTTCAAATTGACGCCGAGCACCCGGCCGAGGAGGTTCGGCGTGCGGCCGATTGCGGCGAGACCCTTGCCGAATTCGCCCTCCTGGCGAATGTCCACAAAGGCGGCGCGGCAGCCGGGAAGCGCGAGGAAGCGCGCGGCGTCGGCCCCGTTCGTCAGATGAAGATCGGTGCGGGTCAGAAAAACGAGGCTCGGCTCGTTGAAACCGGCCGTCGCGAGAGCTTGCGGCACGCAGGGAGATTTTGACATCAACGCGACGAGGCGCGGAGACAAGGTCAAGGCCTGAAGGCGCGGAACCGCAAACCCATAGACCCCGACGAAAAGCAGAAGCGCGGCCACGAGAAGCACCGAGCATGCTTCCTCGGTGCGTCTTCGCATAAGGGCGAGCGCGGCAAAGGCCGCGCATGAAGTCGCCAAGGCTGCGAACAGCGCACCTACGATGTCGGCGCGGTCCCCGTAAAGGAGTGTGCCATAGGGGATCGCGAGCGCGACGAGCGCGGTCGGCAGAGGCAAGAGAATCAACGCCAAACGTCTCCATTTTCGTTCGGCAAGGAAGTCGCCGCGCTGAGCGATGAGCGCGACGAGAAGCGCGATCGCCGGATAGAGGGGCAGCACATAATGGGGAAGCTTCGTCGGCACCCCCTCGAACACGAGCCAGGACGGAATAAGCCAAGCGAGGAGGAAGGCCACGGCGTCCTCGCGCCGCGCCCGCCAGATCGCGGGCGCCGCGACGAGCGCCAAGGGTGCAATCGGCCACGCGGTGATGAAGGCGCCGGCCAGGTAGGTGCCGGGCGGCGCGCCATGGGCCTCGCGCGCGCCCGCAACTTTGCCGAGCATGTCGCCTCCAAGCGCCTCGGTGAAAAAGGCACCATGCGTGTCGAGCGCGATAGCAATGAACCAGGGCGCGATGATGATGAGCGCGAGCGCGATGGCCCTGAAGTCGCATGCCGGTTTGAGCCAGCGCGCGGAACGCTCCTTGATCGAGAGCGCGAGCGACGCGAGGCCCGCGACCATGACAACGATCGGGCCTTTGATCAGCACGCCCACGGCAATCGCGAACCAAAGCACGAAGGTGGCGATGGCGGAACCTTTGATTTTGGCGTCGCGCATCGCGTAAACGCGAGCGAGCGCTCCCATGGCCGCGACGATCGAGGCCGTGAGCACGGCGTCCGTCTTGGCTAGCCTCGCCTCGACGCCGAGAAGAATGGAGGCCGACATCAGCGCGGCGGCCATGAAGGCATAGCGATTTTCGAGCCAGGTGAGGCCCGCCCAATAGGTGAGCAGGACGGCGGCGATCGCGCCGATGAGCGAGGGAATGCGGTAAAGCCAGATGGTGTCCCGCGCGGAACCGAAGCCCGCGGCTTCGGCAAGCGCGACGCTCGCGCTCTGCAGCCAATAAATGCCGACCGGCTTCTTGTTACGCGCCTCGTCCTGAAAACGGATCGAGACGAAATTCCCGGTCTCCAACATCTGCTTCGAGGCCTGGGCGAAACGCGGCTCGTCGCGATCCATCGGCGGCAAGCCGGCAAAGCCCGGAAGGAACATCAAGAGCGACAAGGCGATAAGCGCCGCGCAGGCAAGCCCGTGCGTGCGCGAAAGCGCCGCCAGGAAGTCGTGCAGAATACTGCGTCGCGCCGTCGCCGTGGCGGTCGCCGTCGAGATCAGGCCGTGGTCCACGCGCTCCTTTTGGTGGCCCCGCAGGCGCGCGTCAACTCAAGGCGAGCGTCGGGAGGGGATCTCCTCCCGACGTGGGGGCTTATACCAAGTATTTCTTGAACCACGCCTGGAGGCGCGCCCAGCCGTCGGCCGCCTTGTCGGCACGGTAGCTCGGCCGATAATCGGCGTAAAAGCCATGCGGCGTGTCGGGATAGATCACAACGTCCACCGTCTTTCCGGCCTTGTCGGCGGCCGCCTTGATGGCGTTCACCGCATCGACCGGAATGCCCTGATCGGCCGCCCCGTAAAGGCCGAGAACCGGGCATTTGAGGTCGGCAACCGCGTCGATCGCACGCTTAGGCTGAAGCTCGTTGGGAACATTGGTTAGGGGACCGTACCACGCGACCGCCGCCTTCAGATTGGGATTATGTTCGGCGAAGAGCCAGGTCTGCCGACCTCCCCAGCAAAATCCAGTGACGCCGAGCTTCGAGGTGTCGCCGCCCTCGGAGGCCGCGAAAGCGACGGTCGCGTCGAGATCGGAGGCAACTTGGACATCCGGTGCCTTGGAGACGATGGTCGAAATAAGGGTCGGGATGTCGGAGATTTGCGTCGCATCGCCGATGCGCGAGTAAAGATCGGTCGCGATCGCGTAATACCCGAGCTTGGCGAGACGGCGGCACACATCCTTGATGTGCTCGTGAACGCCAAAGATCTCCTGGATCACGACGATGACCGGCACCTTCGCGCCGCCAGCGGGGCGCGCGCGATAGGCCGGGACCATTCGGTCTTCGGTTTTCACCTGCACCATGCCGGCGTCGAGCCCGTTGGTGTCGGTGATGATGGTCTCCGCCGAAACGGGTTGGACCGCGAGCGCAAATCCAGCCGTGACTCCACCGACGAGGCTTGCCCTGATGAAGGAGCGGCGCTCGAGCTGCGTGGCCACGAGCATCGGATCTTTTTCCCAAGCCTTGTCCATGGCATTCCTCGATCATGATGTTGGCGATGTCTGCGCATAACGCAGCTCGATCGACCTGGTGGCATCACGTTTCCTTGAGGAGTGCCGTTCGCAGTTAGAGCATCAGGGCTTTGGGCAATTGCCCGTATGCTCTAGCTCGTTAGCTGAGAATGATCTTCTCGGAAAAAAGCCTCCATTTATCTAAAAGCACGATGAAACCTGCCTCGTTTTCAGCGAGGCGCCGCCCGAGCAGAGCGGGCGGCCGGCGCATTGTCCGCACCAGGCTTGCCTTGAACCACGCCATAGGCATCGACGACGCCTGCACCATAATCTTCGGGCTTCGCCTCGGGCGAGAGCTTGCGGCTTCCGGCATCGAGGGCGCCGAGAAGAGCGTCCGGCGCGAGGCTCCCGTAGCGCTCAAGTGCAAGCGCGGCGATGCCCGTCACATGCGCGGCGGCGATCGACGTGCCGGAGACGATCTGCACCGTATCTCCGGGAGCCGGCGCAAGAATATCGACGCCGGGCGCCGCCATGGCGATATAGGTGCCGTGATTGGCGAGGCCGAAAAGCTGGCCTTCGGCATCGGTGGCCGTGACCGCGATGACACCTGCATCCGCGCCGGGAAAAAGGGGTGCCGATCGCGGCCCTCCATTGCCGGCAGCAGCAACTTCGGTAACGCCTCTTGCACGCAAGGCCGAGAGCGCGCGAGACAATAAGGCGTCCTGCGGGCCGGCGAAGCTCATGTTCACGATGCGCGCCCTTTGCATGGCTGCGAAATCAAGCCCTTGCAAGATGTGGAAGCTCGTGCCTTGGGCACCGTCCGGCCTGCCCTCTCCCGTGAAGGCGCGGATCGCGATCACCTGCGCGTCGGGCGCCACGCCGACAAGCTTCGCATGGGCGAGGATTGCTCCCGCGATGGCGGTGCCATGGGAATGGGCCGTGAACTCGCCACCGATCGTGTCGAGCCTTGCAACGACGCGGTCCTTGATCTCGGCACTCCGGTCGTCGATGCCGGAATCGATGACCGCGATCCGTATGCCTTTGCCGGTGGCAAGACGATGCGCATCGTCAAGATGCAACGTCTTCACGGCGTATTGAAACGGCTCGTCCGCGGAGGCCGCCTCCCTCGCGCCGCTCACCGGCGCGGCAGCCGACGTCGCCGCGGCATTTTCGGATCCCGCAGCATCTTCTTGCAACGCGAAAATATAATTCGGCTGGGCGCCGGCCACGCGACCCTCGCGACGAAGCACATTCACGGTGGCCGCGACGCTTCGCGGAGCGGCGATCCGGTATCGAACGATCTCGGCGCCGATAAGCGTGAAATCCTGCGATGCGATCAAGGTCAGGCCGTGCCGGCGCTCGAGGCTCCGCAAGGACGCGGGCGGCACACGCTGAGGAATTTCAACTAGGATTTCGTTTTGCACGTAGCGTTTCTCGGATGGGACCGGCACGACGAAATGCGTATTCGACCCCGTCACCGCGATAAGCGGCGGGGCCGAAGGATGGCGCTTCGCCGATCGCGGGACGGCTACGGATGGCGTGGACGGCCCTGCGATGGGCGTCACCGGGCGAACGGCGTGGCGCGCAGGCCCACGCGGCATTTCCGGCGCTCCCTCGACGACGCCTTCCCCAGGTGGCGGATAATAAATGACGGGCGGGAAGAACACGCCGGGACGCCGGATCGGCGGATACCAATGGCCGCCGCGCCCCACGGGGCAATTTGCGAGATCACATCCGGCGACCGGCCGTCGCCACGAGGGGGAGCGAGCGCCGCCGAGAACGCGGGGTTTGCGCGGGTTCTCGGGTTCAAAAAGAGATCCGTCCGGCGCCCGCACGCTCGGTTGTCCAAGACCGCCTCGTTCCCCGTAACCGCGATCGGTCGATCCGAAGCCGCCGCCCTCGCCTCCCCCGAAACCACCACGGAAACTCTGCGCCGTCGCCAGGCCGCCGCCGAGGAGAAGCGCGAGGGTGCCAGCAAGGAGCATGGACAGGGTCCGGCCCCGGCCGGGCACCGCGCCGGTCCGCGCCTTCATCTTGCTGGTTCGAGACCGCATCGAAACCTCCCGTTTCAGAGGCGCGCTATGGCGACGGCGCAACGAAGCGCACGAGGCTCTTCTGTGCACCCAGCCGCGCGATGAGGGCGTCGCGATCACCCTTGGCCATCTCCTTGGGGCCCAGACGCAGCACGTAGAGTCCGCCGGGTTTCGGGCCGTCGACGATCGTCACGTGCGCGGCCTCGAGCAGGCTCGATATCTCGGCCGCATTCGCGTCGGGTACTGAAGGCGATCGTTGCCAGGCTTCCTTCATTCGGGGCGCCGCGCACGGAGGCCTGCGTATAGGTTTCCCCGCCCGTGCCCTCGATGAGCGCCCCGATGAGACCCGCTTGGGCGAGGACTACAAGTGCCGCGGCGATGCCCGCATAGGCCATTTGGCGCGGCGTCAAGGATTGCAGGCGCTCGCCGACCCAGGCAATGAGGCTGCCCGCGAGCGCTCGCGGCGTTGCTCGCGCCGGCTCCGCCTCGAGCGCCGCAAGGAAGCGCGCGCCGGCGCGCGAAGAAGGCCGGCCGAGGCTCTCATTGGCCTCGACGGTCGCCGCCCGCTCCTCCTCGACGAGGGCGAGCTCGATTCTCAGCGCCTCATCCGTCGCGAGCGCGATCTCGAGGCGCTTCACCTCCGAAACCGGCAAGCGTCCCGTGACGTAAAAGGGCAAAAGATCCGCGAGTTCGCGGTTCGCGGAAGGTTCATCGCTGTTCATGGCCAACCTCTGTCCAGCCCTTTGCTTTTGGCAATCTCAGCCAATCGCTTGCGGGCGTGAAATAATCGGGTCTTCACCGTATTTTCCGGTATATGGACGATCTCGGCGCATTCCTCGATCGATCTTTCTTGATAGTAGACGAGGTCGATGATCTCGCGATGATCGCCGGAAAGGCCGGCAAGGCAGGCGCGAAGGATTGCCCCCTTGTCCTTCTTCTGCGCGACCACCTCGGGATCATCTTCGAGATCGGCGATTTCGGCGGCAGCCTCCTCGTCGATTTCGGCGTGACGCGGGCGCCTGAGCGCCGACAAAGCCTTGAAGCGAGCGATGGCCAAAACCCAGGTCGAGACGCTCGAGCGTCCTTCGAACCTTGCCGCCTGCCGCCAGACATCGATGAAGACTTCATTGAGCAGATCCTCGGCGGCGGCCTGATCTCGCAGAATTGAGCACAGAAAGCGAAACACGCGGAGTTGGTGGCGCGCGAACAGCGCGCGCATCGCGAGCTTATCGCCGGAAGCGATCCGCTCGATCAACGCATCGTCGCTCGTGCTTTCCATGACGAACCCCTCACCGCCTTGTAGTCGCACTGACTGCAAGAAAGGTTCAGCGCCGCATTTGTTTTTTATTCTTTGCCGAGCGAACGGCGCCGGCAAGGCAACCTCGTTCTCGTCCAATGAACCTTCGTCAGCTCTCCCGCGACCAAGGCGCAAGGCCTGAGCGACTCGATCCCCGATGTCGCCGGCCGCCTTTCGGAGGAGAAGCTACATGAAAACCTTGGCGCTCGTGAAGATTGGCCTTGTTCTCGCGCTTGGCGTCGCGACCTTACCCGGCCTTTGCGCGACCAGCACGATCGCTGTCGCGCGTGGCGACGGCGGTGGCGGCGGTGGTGGCGGCGCGGCGGGCGGTGGTGGCGGAAGCGAAGGCGGCGGCGGTGGCTCCGTTCTTGTTCCCCCGACCCAAAACCCTCCCCCTCGCAATCCGCCAGGCCGCAACCCGCCGGGAAGGGGCGCGACAGTATTGCGTGAAGTGGACCGTGCCTTGCCGAACTGCATCGAATACAGGAGAGGTATGTACGGCTTTTACGGCGCCGCCATCCCCGTGCGATGCCAGCCTTACCTCCGTTTTTACGATGAGGATTGAGGGCGCGATGAAGGGCGCGCCTCAATGCTTTCCCATTCCACCCGGTTTGTCAGACCATCAGGGGCTCGACGCCCCTGAGCTACGCCGCCTTGGCGAGACCTCCGCGCCGTTCGATGAAGGTCGCGATCTCTTCCGCCCCCTGGCCCTTGCGCAATTCGGTGAAGATGAAGGGCTTCTGCCCTCGCATGCGGCGTGAGTCCCGATCCATGACCTCGAGGTCGGCGCCGACGTGATGCGCAAGATCCGTCTTGTTGATGACGAGGAGGTCGGAACGCGTGATGCCGGGACCGCCTTTCCTCGGGATCTTCTCGCCCTGCGCCACGTCGATCACATAGATCGTGAGATCGGCGAGCTCAGGCGAAAACGTCGCCGCGAGATTGTCGCCCCCCAACTCGATCAAGATCAGATCAAGCGCGGGAAAGCGGCGCTTCATCTCCTCGATGGCGGCGAGGTTGATGGAACAATCCTCGCGGATCGCTGTGTGCGGGCAACCGCCGGTCTCCACCCCCATGATCCGGTCGAGCGACAGCGCCTGGGCACGCGCCAAGATTTCGGCGTCTTCCTTAGTGTAGATGTCGTTCGTGATCGCCGCGATGTCGTAATGCTCGCGCAAGCGCTTGCACAAATGCTCCATGAGCGCGGTCTTGCCCGAACCGACCGGACCGCCGATGCCGACCCGCAAGGGGCCATGGGGAGACGATGACGCCATGGCGAAGCTCCAACATAGTGCGCTATCGGGAAATGCAAAGCCCGTGCCGCGAAACCTCCGAGCATTGCCTCGATCTTCATGAACGAAACAACCGTGAATAGAGGGTTTCGTGCCGCAGCGAGGCGACGTCGGCGCGCAATGTCGCGCTGCCCAGATCGTAGAGGGTCGCGCGAGCCGCCCTCGCGGCGGCTCCTTCCGCCGGCTTCAGGAGCAAGGCGATGATTTTTTGGCCATCGGTCTGGCCGATCGTTCCGAGCCGCACCACCGCGGACACGAGATTGGCGCAAGAATGCAAGGCGAACGCGGCAAGCGACGGGCGAAGCTTCAAGCGATGGGCGAAGAGCGCCACCCCGAATGCCACCGGATAAGCGATCTCGCCCGCGCTACCGAGAAGCGCATCTATCTTCGGTGACGGCCACGCGGCGCTGAGCGCATCCATGAAAGATCGGCCTTGCTGCGTCGTCTCGAGGTGCCGCTCCCTGGAGGGCGAAAGCGCGATCGCGAGCTCGGCTGCCTCTCGAAAGCGATCCTCGTCATCGGCGGCGAGGGCCCCTGCGACGCAAGCGGCGAGGATCAGATCCGCACGGATCGAGCCGCGTTGCAAGAGATCGAGCAGCCAAGCTTGAAGCGTCGCGCCATCGCGAACATCGCCATCCGAAACCGCCGTCTCGAGCCCATGGCTATAGGCGAAGGCGCCGATCGGAAAGGACGGCGAAAGCCAGGCGAGGAGCGCAAGATGACCGGGCGCGCTCATCCTCACCCGCCTCCCTCACGAAACCGGCGGCGTGGGGAGGATGCCCCCTAGCTTTTCGAGATCGATATTGCCACCGCAGAGCGCGAGGACGACATTGTCGGCTGGCGCGAAGCCCAAATTTTTCCGCCGGCGAAGCCCGGCGAGCGGGGCTGCGCCGGCGCCTTCGGTCAAGAGCTTGCAGCGCGACAGGAGGAAGCGGATCGCGTCCGCGATCTCGTCCTCGGTGACGAGGATCACCTCCTCGACTTCCTTGCGGATGATCGGCAGGCAGGCCTTGCCCACGATGGGTGGCGCAAGCCCATCGGCGAGTGTCCTGCCGTTGACGACCTGCACGGGCTCGCCCGCGCGCAAGGCCTGCGTGGCGCAAGACGCAAGCTCGGGCTCGACGCCGAAGATCCGCGCCTTGCTCTTGGAGGCGCGCAGCGCCATGGCAAGGCCGCCGACGAGCCCGCCGCCCCCGATGCCGCAGAAGATCGCGTCGACATCGGGCACGTCTTCCAGGATCTCGAGACCGAGCGAAGCATGACCCTCCATCAAGGCGACATCGTCATAGGAAGGCACATAGATGAGCCCTTGGGCCGCGACCTCCGCCATGCATCTCGCATAGGTTTCGGCGGCATTCTTGCCGTCGAGGATAACCTCCCCGCCGTAGCCCTTGGTCGCCGCGATCTTCGCCGGGCTTGCTGCTTCCGGCATCGCGATCACTGCACGCGCGCCGACGATGCGCGCCGCGAAAGCGAGGCCCTGCGCGGCGTTGCCGGCCGAGAAGGTGATGACGCCCTTGCGGAGCTCATTTGCATCCATCGTCAGCAGGCGGTTGAGCATGCCTCGCGCCTTGAAGGAGCCGACCTTCTGGAAGAGCTCCGCCTTGATAAAGACGTTGCAGCCCATCTCGTCGGAGAGCGTGGACGATCGAAACAGCGGGGTGCGTGTCACATGCGCCCGGATACGCTCCCGGGCCGCCTGAAGGCGCGTCAGATCATGCATTTTCGTTCTCGTCGGTGTTTTGCCGTGAAGCTTTTCGATTAGCGGCGCCCGCCCGGTTGACGATGCAGCGAGGGTTCTTTTCCACGCTCGCTGTCGGCGCCGGAAGTCCGGAGATGATCGTTCCCATCTCCATGGCCGAGGCGACCGTGCTCATGAGCGTCGTGGCCGTGACGATGCTCATAGGCTCCCCGCTCCGGACGGAACGCGCGCGTCACCGGGCGGACGGCGAGCCCGAGCCCCCGTAACATCTCGACGAGCACATGGTCGCCTGCCACGTAGATCGCTTCGGCCGTGATCTCCGCTGCCGTATGACGATTGCCGAGGTGCCAGGCGGCACGCAAGAGGCGCGCCGGGTTGTCCGAGGTGATCTCGATGAGTTCCTCGGGCGCAGCGACCACTCGCACGAGGCGGCCGTCTTCGAGCTTCAGCGCGTCCCCGTGCTCGAGGCGCGCAGGTTTGTCGAGATCGAGCAAGACCTCGAGCCCGCCGGCACAGGAAAGCACCGCGCGGCGCCGATATCGGTCCTCATGGTCGAGCGTGACCTCGTCGACGACTTCGCCGGCCCGGACCGCTTGGGAACGCAGGATCGAGCTCGCGCGGATCGGCGGTTTCATCGTGTCGGCGCTCCCGAAAACTCGCGCGCAAGGGTTAGGTGCGCGGCCTTCCCCGGTCAAGGCAAGGAACACAGAGCCGAATTCAAACCGGTCGCGGCCGGTTCACGAGAATGATGCCGCCGAGCACGAGCGCGACTGCGAGCACGAGCCCCGATTCCATGGCGTCGCCGAGCAAAAAATGGCCGGCAAACACGCCTATCAGAGGCGTCACGAAGGTAAACGACGACATCTCGCCCGCATGATACTGCCGCAAGAGCCAATACCAAATGAGATAAGTGACGCCGGCAACCCAGATCGTCTGGTAAAGCAAGCTCGCGGCCGGCACGAGAGAGACCCGCATGGGCAAGCTCTCGCCCATCATGAAAGCAGCGAGCGCGAGGAGCACGGCGGAGACGGCGAGCTGGTAGAGCAGAACCTTGGCGGCCGGGACCGTGCTCAACCGCGTCGCCTTCACGGTCAAGGTCACCATGCCCCAGAAGGCGCCAGCCGCGAGGGTGAGGAGGTCGCCGAGCACCGGCGTCATCCCTTGTTGCGTGGAGACGCCGAGCGCAATCGCCACGCCGACGAAGGAGAGCGCAAGGCCGAGCCATTGGCTTGCGCGCAAGCGCTCTTGCGGCAAGAGGAAGGCCGCGCCGAGCGCGACGAAAAACGGCGCCGTGTAGAGAAAGAGCGCCGCGTGACTGGCGCTCGTCCATTGAAGCCCGATGAAGAGCGCCAGGAATTCGAGGGCGAATAGCACGCCCGCAGCGATTCCCGCCCAGAGGGTGCCGTCACGTTGAAAGACGCTCGGGTCGCGCCACCAGCTCCACCCGCCGATGATGATCGTGCCGCCGACCGAGCGGATCGCCGCCTGGGTGATCGGCGGCACTTCGGCGAGCGCGAGCTTCGCTAACACCTGTTGCAAGCCCCAGCTCATGCAGCACAAAAGCATCAAGGCGAGCGCGGCGCGATCGAGGGAGCGGGCTTGGCGCATCAATTGAGGGTTCGCGGTTCAGAGGAAATTGGCGGGAGGGCGTTTCGAGCGCGCGAGCTTTGCTCAGCCGCGACGCATGGCGAACAAGGTGGTCATGCCGATCAAGGTTAGAACGCCGGCGGTGAAAGACAGCCATAAGGCAAAAGCGAGGCCGAGGCGATCGAACATGGCGGCATAGGCGAGCGGCGCCATCGCAAAGGCGACGTTTTGAAATCCGGCGAGGAGGCCCGTCGCGCGCCCGTAGCTGCGCGAGCCGAAGAGCGCGAGGGGGATCATCACCCGCGCGAGGCTCATCGAGCCGCTCGCCACGCCGTAGATGACCATGAAGACCGCGGGCGAGCCTCCCGCAAATCCCGTCAGCGGAGCTGCGAATGAAAGCGCCAACAGCGCCGCGGCGACGATGCCGGTGAGCAAGGGCGAATGCCGCGATCCCATGGCGAGGTCGATGAGGCGCGAGCTCACCTGAAGCACGCCCAGAAGCGAGGCGAGCGAGATCGCCTCTGCCCGATCCGCGCCGAGATGGCGCAAGAGATCGACGATGTGGACGGATAACCCCCAGGAGATGAAGCCGCTCAGGCACATGCAAGGGATGAGGATAAGAAGCGCGATTTTCTGCAGGGACGGCGAGATCCCCTCTTGCACCGGCCGCGGCGGAAGGGCTCCGGGCGCAGGAGAAACCCTTGTCCGCAAGAGCCACCAATGAAAGGGGGCGCTGAGAAGAAAATGCAGGGCGGCAAGCACGAAACAGGTCGTGCGCCAACCGAGCGCGCCGTCGAGAAAGCTCAAGGCGGGCCAGGCGACCGAAGAGGCAACTCCGGTGAAGAGCATGAGGACCGTCATGGCGCGGCGCGCACCCGCGCCCGCAAGCTGGGCAACCGCGACGAAGGCGGAATTTGTAAGCAGCATCGAGCTTGCGACACCCATCACCACCCAGGCGGCAAGATAGCTCTTCAAATCGAAGGCGATGCCGACCAAGATGAGCGCGAACGCCATGAGGATAGAGCCCAGCGTCATGATGACACGCGCGCCACCGCGATCGAGCCTGCGGCCGAGCCAGGGAGCGAGTGACGCGCTGACGAGGAGCATCACGGTCACGCCGCCATACACGACCTCTTCCGAAAGCCCCGTGTCGCGCGAGATGCCGCCCGCGAGAATCGTCGGCAAATAGAAGCTCGTCCCCCAACCGACGATCTGGCCCGCGCCGAGCCCCCCGATCAACCGCGCAAGCGGCAGGTGCGCGGTGATGGTTTGAGTTCTTGCAAGCGACATTGCCAGGGTTCTGAAGTCGTAGCTCGCGGTTGGGGCTTCCCGTGACGAGGTCGTGGGCAAGGCGCCGGAGGTCGCACGTCAATGGCGCGACGATTACGGGCTTGCCGGCCTCAACGCAAAAACAGGAACACGACCGAGATAAAAACACCGCGCCGATCCGTCGCGGGTTTCTGGTCTACAGGAGAAAAAACCTCCGCGCCATGCGCCGGGCACGGCGCCTCCGCAAGGCAGAACCCCGGTCCGTGCGCATCTCGACTCAAAGATGCGAGAATCCGCTTTGCTTCAAATCGAGCTCACGCCCGGATTGCATCGCCACGACGAGCCCCGCCTCGCCCGAAAAGGTTTCGCCGATCAACGCCGCACCAACGCCCTTCCCCTCGCATTCGGCGCTGAAGCCGCGCCATGAATTTCGATCGAGCGTCACGAGAAGCTCGTAATCGTCGCCGCCCGTTAGAAGCGTCCCGATCAGCGCTCGATCAGTGCCTAGCGCCTTTTTCGCCGCCGGCGACAAGGGCACCCGCTCCGCATCGATCCGCGCCGCGAGCCCGGAGGCGCGGCACAATCTTTCGAGATCGATAATGAGACCATCAGAGACGTCCATCGCGGCACGCGCGTGGCGCGCGACGATCGCGGCGAGCGCGTTGCGCGGTTGCGGCAGGAGATAGCGCGAGGCGAGATGCTCGCGCTCACCGGCCGAGAGGCCCCAGCCGACGGCGCGCTCCGGCTCGAGCCGCTGCGCGAGGCCGAGCGCCGCGTCCCCGATCGTGCCGGTCACGGCGATGAGATCGCCGGGACGCGCGTCAAGGCGCGTCGGCATGCGGCCGGGCCGCGCCGCGCCGACGATCGTGATGGAGACGCTGAACGGGCCGGGCGTGCGCGTGGTGTCGCCGCCGAGCAACGGACAGGAGAAGCATTGGCAATCCTTGGCCAACCCCTCGAAGAACCGCCCGAGCCAAACCTGATCCGTATCCGGCGGCAAGGCGAGCGAAAGGAGAAAGCCGAGTGGCGTCGCGCCTTTTCCGGCGAGATCGGAGAGGTTCATGCGCAAGGCCTTGCGCGCGATCAGGTCGGGCGGATCCTCCGGAAAAGCGTGCACCCCCATCACGACCGCATCCGTTTTCAGGATGAGCTCATGCCCGCGCGGCGGCACGAGCCGGGCCGCATCATCCTTGAGATCGAAGGCGCCCTCCCCCGCCAGCGGCCTGATGAGCCGCGCGACGAAGTCATCCTCAGCCGAGGGCGGCCGCTTGCTCATCGAAGCGCCTCACCGCGCATGCGCCTTCGGCTTCATCTCATCGGCGCGCAAGCGTCGCGCGACAGCATCGAGCGCGCCGTTGATGAACTTGATCTCGGCATCGTCATGAAAGCTAGTCGCCACGTCGAGATAGGCGGCGATCGTCGAGGGGACGGCGACGTCGCGCCGATGCGACAATTCATAGGCGCCAGCGCGAAGGATGGCGCGCGACACGGCCTCGAGACGCGCAAGACGCCAATTTTCCGCAAGGGTCTCGTCGAGTGTGCGGTCGATCACCTTCTGCTCGCGCAGCACACCCGAGACGAGATCGCGGAAGAAGCCCCGATCGACCGCGCCTGCATCGACGCCCTCGATCTCGCGCTCCATCCAATGGCTCTCGAACTCGCCCATGGTCTGCAGAATGCCGGTGCCGGCAACGTCCATCTGATAAAGCGCCTGCACGGCGGCAAGCCGCGCCGCGAGCCTCGTGGCCCCGCCCTTGCTCATCGACCCGCCGCCGCGAACGCGCCGCGCTTGATGGCGAGGACCGAGAGCGCCGCCTCCGCGGCGCCGCCACCCTTGTCGAGCCGACCGGTGTCGGCGCGCTCCAAGGCCTGGGCTTCGGTGTCGACCGTAAGAATGCCGTTGCCGAGAGGGAAGCCGCGCGCGACCGAGATGTCCATGAGCGCACGCGCGCTTTCACCCGCGACGATGTCGTAATGGCTCGTTTCGCCCCGAATGACGCAGCCGAGCGCGACGGCGGCCTCGTAAGGCTCGCCGCGATTTTCCGCCCCGTCGAGCGCGATCGCGAGAGCCGGCGGAATTTCGAGCGCGCCGGGCACGGTGAGCACATCGCATCGAGCCCCCGCTTTCGCGAAAACGGCAAGCGCGCCCTTCAGGAGCCCATCGGCGATATGCGGATAGAAGCGCGCCTCGACGATCAGGCAACGCGCCCCGTCGAGGTTGGGACCCTCTTGTGTCCCACGGAGGGGCTCGCGCTTCATCCGATCACCGCCGGTCGTTCGACCTGTTGGAGTGGCGGACCTACCTATCGCCCAGCCCTGGCCTCGGCAAGTCTGGCCTCGTCAGGTCTCGTCTCGGTAAGCCTGGTCTCGGCAAGCCTTGCCGCGTAGCGGGCCATGAGATCGACCTCGAGATTCAACCGATCGCCGGCCCTGCGTTCCCCGAACGTCGTCGCGTCGAGGCTGTGCGGGATGAGGAGCACGGATAGCGTGGTCCCCTCGATCGAATTCACCGTGAGCGAAACTCCGTCGAGCGCGACGGAACCTTTGCGCGCGATGAAAGGGGCGGTGCCGGCGGGAACATCGACGAGAAAGCGGGCCGTCGCGCCGAAAGGATCATCCTTCGCCGTGATGTCCTCGCGCGCGACGATCCGCGCCGTCGCGTCGATATGGCCAGTGACGAGATGGCCGCCGAGCTCATCGCCGATCTTGAGCGAGCGCTCGAGGTTCACCCTTGTACCCGCGGTCCATTCGCCGAGCGTCGTCAGGGCGAGCGTCTCCGCCGCCGCCTCCACCTCGAACCAGGAGCCGCCCGGCCGCTCTCCCTTCGCGACGACGGTGAGGCAAGGCCCGGCGCAGGCGATCGAGGCGCCAAGCGCGATGCTTTCGGCGGCGTAACGCGAATGAAGGCGAAGCCGCTTCAGCGTGCCCTCTCTTCCGCTGATCTCGGCGACCTCGCCGATATCCGTCACGATGCCGGTGAACATGCTCGCACTCTCGAATGGCGCGTGATGCGATCCTCGCCGAATACCTGCGGCTCGCCCGCGACGATGAAATTTTTGGAAATCGCCTCGCCCAGCGAGGCGCCGATCGCGCGAAGCCCCGGCCGGCCGAGCTCGCGCGAAGACGAAACCGAAATGAATTCGTCGATCAGATCCGCTTTCGCGAGCTCCTCGGCGAGCGTCGGCCCGCCTTCGCACATGACGCCCGTGATCCCCCTGACTCCAAGCTCCCGGAGGGCCTCCCCGAGGTCCACGCGTTCCAACCCCTTTCGATCCAGCTCTTGCACGCGCAGTCGAATAATGATCACGCCTTGCGCTTCGAGCCGGGCTTGCGCGTCATGCGAGGCATCTTCCCGGGTGATGATCCAGGTCGGGGAGATGTCTGCCGAAGTGGCGACGACGGCATTCGGCGGCGTGCGAAGACGGCTGTCGAGCACCACGCGGATCGGGCTTCGGGCCTCGAGCCCCGGCAGGCGGCACGTGAGCATGGGATCATCGGCGAGCACGGTGCCGACACCCACCATGATCGCGTCTGAGCGCGCGCGCATGAGCTGCGTCTGCGCATTGGCGCTGGCGCCGGTGATGCGAAGCGGGGTCTTGTTGGCCGAGGCCGCGAAGCCGTCGGCTGTCATCGCGAGCTTGAGCGTGACCTTGGGCCTTCGTTGCGTGACCCGCAGAATATGTCCCGCATGCAGATCGCGGCACTGGGCTGCGAGGACGCCCGTCACGACTTCGATGCCGGCGTGGCGCAGCCTGTCGAGGCCTTTGCCGCCGACGCGCGGGTCAGGATCTTCGACCCCGCTGACGACACGTCCGATGCCCGCCGCGATCACGGCGTCGGCGCATGGCGGCGTGCGCCCGTGATGTGCGCAAGGCTCGAGCGTCACGAAGAGGCTCGCTCCTCGCGCCCGCGGGCCTGCGGCTTCGAGCGCGAGCTTCTCGGCATGCGGGCGCCCGCCGGGCGCCGTCACGGCGCGCGCCAGAATGATCGGTCGAGGCCCGAGCTCGTCGACGAGAACGGCGCCGACCGATGGGTTGGGCGCCGTGAGGCCGAGGTGACGTTCCCCGAGCGCGAGAGCCTGGCGCATGAAGGCGCGATCCGTCGGGCGCTCTCGCCCTTCGGGACAAGGCGCGAGAGAACGGGGTTTTGCGCTCACAATTCCCCCTCGGCTCCTGACGGGGGGCCAGCTTCAGCGGCGAGCTCGCCGATGAGCTCCTCGAAATCGCGCGTCTCGCGAAAATTGCGATAGACCGAGGCGAAGCGCACGTAAGCGACGCTGTCGAGCGCCTTCAGGCCGTTCATGACCAATGCGCCGATCGTCTCGCTCGTGACCTCGCTTTCCCCCGAGCTCTCGAGCTGGCGCACGATGCCGTTCACCATGCGCTCGATCGCCTCGCTCTCGACCGGCCGTTTGCGCAAGGCGATCTCGAGCGAGCGCATGAGCTTGTCGCGATCGAATGGTTCGTGCGCACCATTGTGCTTGATCACCATGAGCTCGCGAAGCTGGACCCGCTCGAAGGTTGTGAACCGTCCGCCGCAGGCCGGACAGACCCGCCGGCGCCTGATCGCGGCGCTGTCATCGGACGGCCGCGAATCCTTCACCTGCGTGTCGAGGCCACCGCAATATGGACAGCGCATGAAACTTCGCTGCTCCCGGTTCAGGCTCGGATGACGAAAAGCTGGCGCGCTCTTCGGCCAAGATCAACGATCAAATCACCCATGACATCCGAGCGCCAACGCCATCCACCCGCTTATGCCTCACGTATAGATGGGAAAACGGCGCGTAAGCGCGAAGGCGCGTTCCTTGACGGCGGCCTCGACTGCGCCATTGCCCTCCTCCCCGCGCTCGCGCAAGCCGTCGAGCACATCGGCGATCATCTTGCCGATCTCCTCGAATTCGGCCGCCCCGAAGCCACGCGAGGTGCCGGCAGGGGTTCCGAGCCTGATCCCGGAGGTGATCATGGGTTTTTGCGGGTCGAAGGGCACGCCGTTCTTGTTGCAGGTGAGGTGGGCGCGCGACAAAGCCGATTCCGCCGCCTTGCCGGTGAGGGAATGGGACCGCAAATCGACGAGCAAAAGGTGATTATCCGTGCCGTCGGTGACGAGCTGATAACCTCTCGATTTGAGAGTTTCTCCAAGTATTTTACAGTTTTCCACCACGGCTTTCGCGTAAAGCTTGAACTCCGGCTGAAGCGCTTCAAAAAAGGCCGTCGCCTTGGCGGCGATTGCATGCATCAGCGGCCCGCCCTGCAAGCCCGGAAAGATCGCCGAATTCACCTTCTTAGCGATCTCGGCCTCATTGGTGAGGATCATCCCGCCGCGCGGTCCGCGGAGCGTCTTATGCGTCGTCGTGGTCACGACATGGGCATGCGGGAAGGGATTCGGATGCGCGCCTCCGGCGACGAGCCCGGCAAAATGCGCCATGTCGACCATGAAGAAGGCCCCGACCGCGTCCGCAATCGCGCGAAACCGCGCAAAATCGAAATGGCGGGCGTAGGCCGAACCGCCAGCGATGACGAGCTTCGGCTTGTTTTCTTGCGCCAGCCGCTCCACCGCGTCCATGTCGATGCGGTTGTCGCCGGCGCGCACCCCATAGCTGACCACCTTGAACCAGCGTCCCGACATATTGACGGGGGAGCCATGGGTGAGGTGGCCGCCGGCGTTGAGGTCGAGCCCCATGAACGTGTCGCCAGGCTTCATCAGCGCGAGGAATACGCCTTGATTGGCTTGGCTTCCCGAGTTCGGCTGCACATTGGCGAAGCCGCAGCCGAATAATTCGCAGGCGCGCTCGATCGCAAGATTTTCCGCGATGTCGACGAATTGGCATCCGCCGTAATAGCGTCGCCCCGGATAGCCCTCCGCGTATTTGTTGGTCATGACCGAGCCTTGCGCCTCGAGCACGGCGCGCGACACGATATTCTCGGAGGCGATGAGCTCGATCTCGTCACGCTGGCGCTGAAGCTCGAGGTCGATCGCACCGGCGATTTCGGGGTCGACCGTCGCGAGCGGGGCAGAGAAGAAACTGTTCGAACGCGGGACGGCGAATTCCTTGCGCTGCGCGGTCATGTCCGGTCTCATCCGCCTGTCTTGAAATGGAGCGTCCCGATAACATGTGAGGGTCTCGCGGCCAAGCAATGCTTTCCCGTCGGACATCGGACGAGCGGATGGCGGGTCGAGCCACCTTGGCCCGTTGCCCACTTTCGGCCGCGCTCCTATAGATGCTTGTCCGATGCGCTTGCCCCGCAAGACGAATGCGGGGCGTTCAGCGGCACGTAGCCATTCGACTATTCGAGGCCAGGAACAATTCATCGATGCTCAGCGGAATGCGCAAGGCCCAGCAGGGCTGGCTCGGCAAGATCATCGTCACGGTGATGTTCGGCTTCCTGATCCTGAGCTTCGGGATCTGGGGGATCGGAGATATTTTTCGCATCACCCACCGGGAGGTGGTGGCGAGCACCGGCTCGCGCGACATCACGACGCTCGCCTATCGCGATGCCTTCCAGAGCGAGTTGCAGCGCTTGTCGAGCCAAGCGCGGCGCAATGTCACGACAGCCGAGGCCCTGGCGGTGGGGCTCGATCGGCAGGTGCTTTCGGGCCTCGTCGCGGACGCGGCGCTCGACCAGAAGGCGGGCCAGCTCGGGCTTGCGCTTTCAGACGCCACCATCACCCGGGCTGTGCTTTCCGACCCGATTTTCAAGGGGCCAGACGGAAATTTCGATCCGGCGCGCTTCAGCGAGGCGCTGCGCCAAAGCGGCTTCACGCAGGAGAGCTTTTTGCGCGAGCAGCGCGGGCTCTATCTGCGCCGCCAGCTCGGGGAGGCGATCGCCGGCAATCCGCCGATCCCATCGATGATGCTGGATGCGCTGCGTCGCTTCGGCGCCGAGACGCGCTCGGTCGACGACATCGTCCTCCCGCCTTCCGCCGCCGGCGAGATCGCAACCCCGGACGATGCCGCGCTCAGCGCTTTCTACGAGGGGCGGAAACCCGAGTTCGCCTCCCCCGAATATCGTTCGCTGGTTCTGCTCGCCGTCGATCCGAAGGCGCTCGCCCGGCCCGACACCATTTCCGAGAGCGAGGCGCGCGCCGAATATGAGAAGGAAAAGGCTTCGCGTTTCACGACGGTCGAGAAGCGAAGCATCGAGCGCATCCCTTACAAGAGCGAGGCCGAGGCACAGGCGGATGCAACGAAGCTCGCCGCCGGAGCGAGTTTCGACGAGGTCGCCGCCGCACGAGGCCTTTCGGGCGAAGATTTGTCGCTCGGCACCACGACCAAGGACGCGCTCGACGACCCGAAACTCGCGGACGCGGCCTTTGCGCTCGCGCAAGGGGTGCCCTCGGGCGTGGTCGATACGAAATTCGGTCCGGTGATCTTGCAAGTCACGATGATCGAACCCGCGAGCGTCAAGCCTTTCGAGGAGGTGCTGGCTTTGCTGCGCGTCGAGATCGCCACGAATCAGGCTAAGACGAGCCTGCGGGATTTGCGCGATAAGATCGAGGATCAGCGCGCCTCGGCAAAACCGGTCGCCGAGATTGCCACCGCGCTCGACCTTCCGGTGGTGAAGATCGACGCCGTCGACGCCTCGGGCAATGGCAAGGACGGCAAGCCGGTCGCCGGCATCCCCGACAAGGACCTGGTCTTGCGGGCAGCGTTCCAAGCGGAGGTCGGCGGGGACAATGACGCGGTCTCGCTGCGTGACGGCGGATATTTGTGGTACGACGTGACGAATATCGAGCGGGCGCACGACCGGCCAATCGCCGAAGTCAAGGACGAGGTGGTGAAAGCCTGGACGGACGACCAGCGTTCCGTGGCGCTCGCGAAGAAGGCCGCCGATTTCGTCAAGCGCATGGAGAGCGGCACCCCGATCACGGAGATCGCCGCCGAGAACAAGCTCGAGGTGAACAGCGTCGAGGGCATCACCCGCTCCTCGGCGCCTGCCGGCCTTTCGCCCGCGGCCGTGAACGCGATCTTCGGCGTAAAATCGGGCGGCGCCGGTTATGCGCTCGCCGCCGACGGGCTTGGCCGCATCGTCTTCAAGGTGAAATCGGCGACGCTGCCGCCGGCCGATCCGAGCCAGGCCGCCGCGCTCTTGCCGCGCCTCGAGACGGCGCTCGAGGACGACATCACCCAGGCTTATGTGCAAAAGCTGCAAACCGATCTCGGCACATCGATCGACGAGGCGGCCGCCCGCAGCGCGGTGCGCGGCGGCGCCGAGGCGCCGTAGGCAAGATTTCCGCGACCTTCTAAGACCGGCACATGGCTCAGGCTCCGGCGACCTTGCCGCCAAGCTCGTCCTCGACATGAGCGCGGACGATTTCGTCGAATGAGCTCTCGGCCGCAAAGCCGAGCTTTACGGCGCGGATGGGGTCGAAGCGCTCGGGCCAACCTGACACGATGCGGGTGATCACGGGGTCGGGCTCGCGGCGAATGAGCTTCACGGCCTTCGCCCCGGCGACGCGCTCGAGCGCCGCGATCTGCTCGCCGACCGTGACGCAGACGCCCGGCATGGAAAGCGAGCGGCGAGGTCCGATGGCGCTCGTGTCCATGCTCGCGGCATGCACCAGGAAATTCACCGCGGCGCGCGGCGACGCATGCGTGTGCCGCACGCTCTCCGGCACCGGGAGCACCACCTCCTCGCCGGCGAGCGGCTCGCGGATGATGTTCGAGAAGAACCCCGAGGCGGCCTTGTTCGGCGCGCCGGGACGCACGCAAATCGTCGGAAAGCGCAAGCCCACGCCGTCGAGGAAGCCCCGTCGTGTGTAGTCGGCGAGCAGGAGCTCCCCGATCGCCTTCTGCGTGCCGTAGCTCGTGAGCGGAGTGAGGTGGAATTCGTCCGGGATGCTTTCCGGAAAGGGCGCGCCGAACACCGCGATCGAGGAGGCGAAGACGAAGCGGGGCTTGTAGCCCGCCGTTCTTACGCACCGCCTCGAGAAGATGGCGCGTGCCATCGAGATTGACGCGATAGCCCTTCTCGAAATCGCTCTCGGCCTCGCCCGAGACGATGGCGGCGAGGTGCAGGATCAGCGCCGGGCGATCCTTCACCAGCGCTTCGGCGACGTCGGAGGCCGCGATATCATCGGCACGCGCTTCCACCTTGAAGGGCGCCGTCGGAGGCGTGGGCGCCACCACATCGGTCAAGGTCATCCGCTCCACAGGCGTCTTGCCGATTCGGCCGTCGCGAGCCACCCGCTCCACGAACTTGCGACCGATCATTCCGGCCGCGCCGGTCACGAGAACATGCATCACACTTCCTCCGCTTCTGCTTCGCATCTGCGAAATCGCGGGCTCGCGGTCAAGCGCTCGGGCTCATGCGACTTGCGCATGACTGAGCGATAACGCCCATCGAGTTCATGCAATTTTCGCGAAATGCTCTCAGTTTAGCCACAGTGGAACGCAAGGTCGCCCGCGTCCGGGCTGGGTAGCGGGCAAATTCCCCTCAAACCAGCAAGGATCCGACTTGATGCAGAAAATGATGGCCGTTGCTTTTGCCGCGTGTGTTGTCCCCGCGGCCGCCGACGCGGGAAGCTGGATCGGAAAGGCCTCTTATTATTCGGCTTACTCCGGCAACAAGACGGCAAGCGGGGCGAGCTTCCACTCGACCGGCCTCACCGCGGCGCACAGGACATTGCCCTTCGGCACACCCGTCAAGGTCACCAATCTGGAGAATGGACGCTCGGCCGTCCTTGTCGTGAACGACCGTGGGCCTTTCGTTCGCGGGCGCGTGATCGATGTCTCTTCGCATGCGGCGCAAATTCTCGCCTTCCGCAACCAGGGCCTCGCCCGCGTGCGGGTGGACACCGTAAAGGATTGAGCCGATCCGCACGCTTTGCGAGGCGCTTGGCCTAATCCCGCAACTTCCAAAGACGATCAGCGCGCCCTCGAATTTCGGCAAGCTTCGCCGAAGCTTCGGGTGCGCGCTGCGCGGGCGAGAGAGACGCCTCGATGGCGTCGATCTCGCCCTTTCCGCCGCGATGATCGGCGGCGAGCCGCTCGTAAAACCGCGCCAAGCCCCAAAGCATCGTGGCGCCTGCCTCGTCCTCGCCGACGAACTTGGCGTTCTCTTCCATCCCGGCGACCCAGCGATAGGCCTTCGCATACATTTGCGGAAGCGCTCTTGCGAAACGCGCCAAAAGCGCGTGCTGGCTTTCTTGAAAGCTCGGCGCGCAGCGCCGCCGCGGCGCCATCCCGGCTTGCCGCGAGGAGCGTGGCCGCCCGAGCCCCGACAAACCCTCGGTGATGCCCGCAGGACAAAGTAACAAACGCCGGCGAGTCCCGAGCGGCTTACGCCGCGGCAAAGCTAGCGTTCCATCTTTTTCCGCAAGAGCGAATTAACCGGTGGCGAGTAGGTCAGCATCATGTCGGTCTTCGATTTTCCCGCACGGACGTCCTGGCTCCTTCTCGCGATCACGGGAGCGGCCGCTTATGCGGACCTTCTCGGGCTCGGCGTCACCATCGAGGGCGGACGGATCGCGCTTACCATCGCGCTGATCGCGTTCTTTCTTGCCGCAAGCTTTTTCTATCTGCGCATCAGGCCGGACCGGCGGCTTGCCGTGGTGACGGCCGCGACGGCCTTCATCCTCGCCTTCGCGGCGACGACAGGCGTGCTCACCTATCCCGCGGCCGCGACCGGCGCCGCGCCGCGCGATGAAATATTCATGGCTTTCGAGCACCTGATCGGCATCGATTGGCGAGCGCTCGTCGATGCAATGACCGCGAATCCGTCCGTGAATACCTGCCTCACGCTCGCATATCTGACCTCGCTCCCCCAGATCCCGATCACGATTTTGGTGCTCGGCTTCACGGATCGGCACGAGCGGCTTGCCGTTTATTTGTCGCTCCTTCCGGTCACGCTCCTCTGCACGATCCTGCTCTTCGCCTTGGCGCCGGCGTTCGGGCCCATTCCGAGCTACCGCATCGATGGCGAGCTCTTCGCACGCCTCGGATTTGGCGGAAAATCCTTCATCCCCGATTTCGCCGCCTTGCGCCAAGGCCGCTTCACCGATTTCGATCTCGCCAGGATGGAAGGCGTGGTGACCTTCCCTTCCTTCCATTGCGTGCTCGCCGTCCTGACCGCCTGGGCCCTCGCGCCGGTGCGCTTCATCGGCGTCGTGGCGATTATCCTCAACGCAATCGTCGTGACGTCGACCGTGCCGGTCGGGGGCCATTACATCGCCGATGTCGCGGCAGGGCTCGCGATTGGTTTCGCCGGCCTTTTGCTCTCTGCGCGGATGACTTCGCGCGTTCGCGTCCCGCCGCCTCTGGTGGCGTCAGCCTTGCGCTGAGCTTTGCTCCTTGCGCATGCCCTTTACGCCTCATGCCAGCGGACGCGTAACCTCGCCGAGCCAGCGCGCCGTCTCACGATCGAGAAAGGGGGAGAGCGCGGCGCGCACGCGCCCGTGATAGGCATTGAGCCAGGCGGTCTCGGCTGCGGTGAGCAGGCTTGAATCAATCAACGATAAATCGATTGGCGCAAGCGAGAGCGTTTCAAATCCGAAATACTCGCGATCCGCCCCCGCCATTTGACGCCTCTCGACGAGGACGAGATTTTCGATCCGGATGCCGTATTCGCCCGCTTTGTAATAGCCGGGCTCGTTCGACACGATCATTCCGGGTTCGAGCGGCACATTGCCGAGCACCGAGATCCTTTGAGGGCCTTCATGGACGGAGAGGAAGGAGCCGATGCCGTGGCCGGTGCCATGGTCGAAATCGAGCCCCGCCTCCCAAAGCGGCCGGCGCGCGAAGCCGTCGAGACGCGCGCCGGAGCTTCCTTTCGGGAAGACCGCCGTGGCGATCGCGATATGTCCCTTCAGCACGCGCGTGAAGCGATCCCGCATCTCTTCCGAAGGCAGACCGATGGCGATCGTGCGGGTGATGTCGGTCGTACCGTCCTGATATTGGCCCCCCGAATCGACAAGGAAGATACCGGGCGTGATCTTGCGGTTCGTTTTGGTCGTCACCCGGTAATGAGGGATCGCCGCGTGCGGCCCTGCCCCGGCGATCGTCGGAAAGGATAGCTGCTTGAGCAAACCCGTCTCGATACGGCATTCCTCGAGCTTGCGCGCCGCATCGATCTCGGTAACCGCGCCGCGCGGCGCCTCTTTGGCGAGCCAGGCGAGGAAGCGCGTCACCGCGACCCCGTCACGCAGATGAGCTTGTCGTGAGCCCTCGATCTCGGTCGCGTTCTTCACGGCCTTCATCAGCGCGATCGGATCGCGCCCGATATCGGGCACGCCGCCTGCCTCCTTGATCGCGACCCGCAAGCGCTCACCCGCCGTCGCGGCATCGAGCCGTACGCGCGCCTTCGCGGCGCCGAGAGCGCGCAAGCCTTCCTCGAAGCGCGTCGGCTCCTCGACCTCGGCAAGCTCGGCGAGCGATGCGCGCACCGCATTGTCGAGCTTGCGGGCGTCGAGGAAGAGGCTCGGGCGGCCGCTCCTCGGCAGGATGGCGTAGCCGATGACGAGAGGCGTATGGGCCGCGTCGCCGCCGCGGATGTTGAAAAGCCAACACAGCGCATGCGGATCGCTGACCACGAGCGCGTCGAGCTTCTCCTTCTCGAGCGCTGCCTGGACGCGCTTGATCTTGTCGGCAGCGCTTTCGCCAGCAAAGCGCATATCGTGCAGCACCACGGCTTCGCTTGGGGGCTCGGGCCGGTCGACCCAGATCGCGTCGATCGGGTTCTGGCGGACGGCAACGAGGCGCGCTCCCGCCCGCGCGGCGGCCTTGCTCAGGCGCTCGACCGCGTCGGGTGTATGAAGCGCGGGATCAAAGCCGATCGCCGCCTTCCGCAGAGCATGTTCCGCGAGCCAATCCTCGACCGAAACATCGACGGTGGAAACGGGAGTAAACGCCGACTGATCGACCTCCTCACGCACTTGCAAGGTGTAGCGCCCGTCGACGAAGATTGCCGCGATCTCGGGCAGCACCACGCACAGCCCCGCCGAGCCCGTGAAGCCGGTGAGCCAGGCGAAACGCTCTTCCGATTTCGGCACATATTCGCTCTGATGCGCATCGGCTTTCGGCACGAGGAAGCCGTCGAGCCCGTCTTTCTTCAGGGCCTTGCGCAAAGCGGCGAGCCGCCCCGGCCCTTCGGCGCGCTCGGAAGCCTCGGAGAAGCTCTGGAAGCGGCTGCGCGACAATCGGTCCTGCATCATCCCATCTCACCTGGCGTTGTGTTGCGGCCGGTCAATCGACAATGCTCCGCGGCCGCGTAGCGATCCGTCATTCCCGCAATGTAATCGGCGACGCGGCGCGCACGGCGAGCCTCGTCGGCGCCGTCGAGCCCCTCCCCCCATTCGTCCGGCATGAGGTCAGGCGCGGCGAAAAAATGCGTGAAAAGATCGCGCAGAATACCGTCGGCTTCGGCCCGCATGCGCATCACTTTTTCGTCGCGATAAACACGCCGGAACAAGAGGCGCTTGATGTCGCGATCGGCCGCCTCGAATGGAGACGAGAAGCCGGCAATGGACGAAGCGCCGGCGCGAATGTCGGCGGCAGAGCGCGGCGCCAGAGCGGCAAGACGCGAGCGGCTCTCCACGATCACATCCTCGACGAAACGCGTGATCACCCGTCGCACGAGTTCGTTGACGAGGCGGGGCGGAGCGAGCTTCGGCGTCTCGGCCTCGATCTCGTCGAGGAGCCCTGCGAGAAAAGCAACTTCGCGGAGGTTTCCCGCATCGAGAAGCCCAGACCTCGTGCCGTCGTCGATGTCGTGTGCATCGTAAGCGATGTCATCGGCAATGGCCGCGACTTGGGCCTCACCGCTCGCGAACCGCATGAGCTCGAGCGGATGGCGCGCGTCATATTCGAGGATGGCGAGCGGCACGCCCCGCTGGCGATATCGCCCGGTCGGTCTTCCCCTCCGGTCAAGCATCGGGCCATTGTGCTTGACGAGGCCTTCGAGCGTCTCCCAAGTGAGGTTGAGGCCGTCGAAATGCGCGTAGCGGCGCTCCAGCCGGGTCACGAGGCGCAAGGCTTGCGCATTATGGTCGAAACCTCCGTAATCTCGCATGCAATCGTCGAGCGCATCCTCCCCCGTATGGCCGAAGGGCGTATGGCCGAGGTCATGCGCCAATGCGAGGGCTTCGGCGAGGTCCTCATCGAGCCCCAGCGCTCTTGCGAGCGAACGGGCGATTTGCGCGACCTCGATCGTATGGGTGAGGCGCGAGCGAAAATGGTCCCCTTCATGGTAAAGAAAGACTTGCGTCTTGTGCGCCAGGCGCCGAAATGCCGTGGAATGGATGATCCGGTCGCGATCGCGCTGGAATTCGGAGCGTGTCGCGGAGGGCGGCTCGGTTATCAGGCGGCCGCGCGAGCTCGAGGGATCGACGGCATAATCCGCGCGCCAGCGCTCGCCGACGCGCCTTTCCTTCCCGCCGCGCGTTGAATCATTCATCATGGCGAATTACGTTATAGCGGTGTCACGACGCAATCGCGGCACGGACGAAAGAAGGCTTTTTCATGGTTGATGCTTCCCTTGCGCAGGACATTCCCTTGACCTTGAGCGAGCGCGCGGCGCGGCGCATCTGCGAGATCATGAAGCAGGAAGCGGAAGGCTCGCTTCTGCGGATCTCCGTGAGCGGAGGGGGATGCTCCGGATTTCAATACGCATTCGATGTCGTAAACGATGCAAGCCCCGATGACCTGGTGATCGAGAGGGATGGAGCGCGGGTCGCCATTGACGAAGTGTCGCTTCCCTTTCTACAAGGCTCGCGGCTCGATTTTGTCGACGATCTCATCGGCCAATCCTTCCGCTTCGACAATCCGAACGCTACCTCGTCCTGCGGTTGCGGCACGTCGTTTTCCGTTTGACGCGACCTCCAGGGCCTCAATCGACTGGGGCACGCCCCCCGAAACCGGAAGCTGCTTTTTTCGAAAAAGAATGTTCCACTCAAAGTTTAGAGCAGGATGGCGCTTCTTCTTAAAGCCGGCATGCGCTAAAGGCGCGTAATGCCTCGCCTCGGTCCAACCGACGCAAATTCCTGAGCAGGAGCGAATATGAAGCGTTTTCCAGTGCTCGCCCTTGGGCTCAACCTCATCGCCGTTGCGCCGTTCGCGAGCTTCGGCACGTTCGGCCTGATCGCGCCCGCGCTCGCGGCGCAGGACGTATCCTTCGACAATATCACGACGACATTCGAGGGTGGGTCGCTCACCATTCCCCATATCGAGATCAGCGGCTCCTCCCTTTCGAAGGCCGATTTGCAAGCGCTCGTAGAGGGCCCCTGGGGGTTGTCCACGGCCGATGTCCTGTCGAAATTCGACGCGACCTCGGTCGTCATTCCCGAAATCCGGCTCGAGTTCACCGCGCCGGGCGTCGGCAACGGGCCGCCCATGACCCAAAGTCTTGCCTATCGTGACACGCACATGGAGGACATCAAGGGCGGCAAGGCGGCGCGCGTCGCCATCGCCGGCATGTCGAGCGACGTCAAAGGCCCGCGTTCGCTCAATACCTCCATCGGAAAGCTTCTCGTCACCGATTATGATTTCGCGGGTGTGGTGCGGTTCATTTACGCGACGGCTCAGCCGGGCGAAGCGCTCAAGCAAATCTCGGGTCCGAGCACTTTGGAAAACTGGCATTCTGCGGATGCCAGTGGCGTGGAAGTCAATATCGGACATGTGAGTGCCGGCGCCGTGAAAGCACGCCCCCTGGTCACGCCGCTCGCCGATATGATCCCCGCATTGAAGCAGGCGATGCTGCCGGACAAAACGCGCGCGCCCGCGGCGGCCGCCAAAATGGTGTCGGTGCTTGCTGATTTCTACGACGCGATTGCCTTCGATGGCATGTCCGTTTCAGACATCACCTTCAAGGTGCCGGACCCATCGTTCAAAAGCGGTTCGATCCAGACCGTCAAGCTCGGCGCCATCGCCAATTCTCGTATTACCGAGTGGAGAATCGAGGGCTTGGATGTCAGCGCGGCGGGCGGACATGTGAAGCTTGGCCGCGGCGCGTTCCTCGGCTTGGATCTCAAGCCGTTTCTCGCCTCGATGTCGGCGCTCAGCAAGGGTGGCGAGTTGAATGAAGACGCGATGAAAAATCTCGATTGGCGTAGCGCGATCCCGCATCTCGACGCCATCGAAGTGAGCGATGTCGACGTCGATATTCCTCAAAATTCATCCCCGCAAAGCTTCAAGCTCGCGGGTTATGAAATCAAGCTCGGCAACTACGTCGGGGCGATCCCAACGAGCCTTCAATCCCGGCTCGACCGTTTTGCCGCGGATGCAAGCTCGCTCAAGGGCCAAGCCGCCGAGCTCCTACAACTCGGCTACAAGGCCGTCGACTTCTCCACCGGCACCGATATCGTCTGGAACGAGAGCGGCAAATCGCTGAACGTCAATGAGATCAGCGCCAAGGGCGTCGACATGGGCTCTGTCAACCTGAAGGCCACGCTCGGCAACGTGCCGCGCGAGCTCTTTGCGGGTTCGCTAGCGCAAATGCAGGTTGCCGGCCTCGGCATCACGCTAGGTGACGCGAGCTTGCGGATCGAGAACACCGGGCTCCTCGATAAGATCGTCGCGCGTATGGCGACCGCTCAAAAGACGACGCCCGACAAATTACGCGCTTCATGGGGCACGCAGGCCGCGCTCGGCATCCCGCAATTGCTCGGCGGCTCGGACAGCGCCAAGGCCCTTGGCAATGCGGTGGCAAGCTTCATCGCAAAGCCGAAGAACCTCACGGTTTCGGTGAAGGCCAAGGATGCGAACGGCCTTGGGATCACCGATCTGATGGCCGGCGGAGGGCCCAACCCTGCCGCGATTCTCGACAAGCTCGATGTGAAGGCAAGCGCCAATCAGTAGGGCTGCGAAGGCGGGCTTCAACCCTTCCCGAGCGCCTTCTCGACGAGATCGCGAATGAAGCGCGGCAGTGCGAACGCCGCCTTGTGCACCTCGGGTGTATAATAGCGGGTTGAGAGCTTCGCCGCGGCGAAGCGCTCTTCCAACGTCGAAAGCGCAATGGCGCGCAATGCCTTGTCCTGCGTCGCAAAGCCCATCGTCATGTGCCCACCGACATACGTCGGGATGGCGGCCACGTAAGCATAAGGGTCTGCGAACATTCCGCACCAGATGCCGATCGTCGAGGCGAGCTCTTCGGGCTGGAAGAACGGCACGCCATTTTGCGTCACCATCACGCCGCCTCCCTTGAGGCAGTGCTTCGCCCCCTCGTAGAATTTGCGCGAGAACAGCACCGCGCCCGGGCCTTGAGGATCGGTCGAATCGACGATGATGGCGTCGAAGCGACCGTGATTTTTGCCGTCTGTCACATAATGCATGCCGTCGGCAATGACGCTCTCCACACGCTTGTCCTCGAAGAAGGGACGATTCCATTCGAGGAAATATTCCTTGGAGAAGTCGAGCACGGCCTTATCGATCTCGACCTGCACGCAACGCTTCACGCCCTTGTGCTTGAGCACCTCCTCGGCGATCAGGCAATCGCCGCCGCCGATGATGAGCACGTCCTCGCATTGGCCGTGGGCGAGGATCGGCACATGGCTCATCATTTCCGAATAGATGAACTCGTCGGCCGTCGTGACCTGGGTCGCGCCATCGAGCATGAGCATGCGCCCGAAGCGTTTGTTCTCGAACAGGACGAGGCTCTGCAAATCCCCTTGCCCTTGGAACACAATCTTCTCCGCCGCGAAGCTCATGCGAAAGCCAAGCTCGTCGAACAAGGTTTCGGGAATGTAACGCTTATCGTTCATGATGATCAGCCTGTGAGAGGGCACGCGCGCTTCATCGGCAGGCCGATGAGCTGTCGCGCGATCGGGATCGATTTACGGGAAGGGGAATTGCCGCCACCGAGCGGCCTTGCCGCTTGACGAGCCGAGCGTGGCCGCGCCGAAATGAATGAGGCGCGGCGAACCGCGCCTCATCGTCTCGCGCCGACCGCCCAAGGCTTCGCGGCTCAAATGCCCTTGCCGCGCAAGAGCGTCTCCACCTCGACGCGCTTCGCGCCGAAAGCCTTCTTGAGGACCGGCACGCATTTTTCGGGCGACGTTTCGCCGCACATGAACACGTCGAGCGCCGCGTAGCCGCATTCGGGCCAGGTATGGATGGATATATGGCTCTCCGCCAGAACGGCGACGCCCGACACGCCACCGTTCGGTTCGAAGTGGTGCAGGTGAATGTGCAGAAGCGTCGCGCCGGCGGCCTTGACGCAGGCGCGCAGAGCCTTGTCAATATGGCCGATATCGTCGAGGTGCTTCGCCTCGTAGAGCTCGATAATGAGATGCGTCCCGGCGCAACGTACGCCGTTCTTCACCACGAGGTGATCCTTGCGGTCGTCGTCGGAGACGAACGAACCGATATAGGAAGTGTCTTCCTTTCGGGTGGTGCTTGGAAGCTCCAAGTCCATCCCCGATTGGAAGAGGGCGTCTCGATCCATGGGAACCCTCCCCAACCAGCAGATGCAGACCCGGCAAGCCGGAGCGAAGTCATCTACAAAGCGCCCCGTGAATCCAAGCGTGTGGCGACGCGCTTCGAAGCGCGCATATGGGTCCCGAATCGGTTAGGGTCAAGTAAAAAATTCTCCACAGCCCCAGGAAATTTCCTTGCTCCTCGGAAGCGACCCAAAGCGCCGCGCCAGCCTGCTTGGCTTGGCTATCCGCTTGGTGCCCACGCTGGCGTCGGCATCGAGTGCTCGTCGGGGGTCGCGTGGGTGTCGCGTGGGTTGCCGCTGGTGAATGCCCGTCTTATAGGGGGCGCGACCTCGCCAGCCCCGACCGAGGGGCCCATTGGCGCCCGGCTCACTCCCGACACCACGAATGGCAATGGCAACGCTGCATCATCATCCCATTTGCCCGCACTCTCGCTTCATCCGCCTCGTCCTCGGCGAGATGGGGGTCGAGGTCGAGCTCAAGGAGGAACGCATTTGGGAAAGGCGGCGCGAGTTCTTGGCGCTCAACCCGGCTGGCACGACACCGGTGCTGTCGGAAGCCTCGATCGCCGTCCCCGGCGCGTCGGTGATCGCCGAATATCTCGACGAGACGCGGGGCCTTGCCCAGGGAGAGCGGCGGCTGTTGCCGGAGGACTCGGAAGGCCGCGTCGAGGTGCGGCGCCTCATGGGGTGGTTCCTGGACAAATTCGAGACCGAGGTGTCGTCCTTCCTCGTGACCGAAAAGGTCTTCAAGCGCTTCATGTCGAGCGCCGAGGGCGGAGGGGCGCCCGACATGGTATCCATACGGGCGGCGCGAACCAATCTGCGCTATCATCTCAAATATATCGGCTGGCTGCTTGCCGAGCGCAATTGGCTCGCGGGTTCGTACATGACCTATGCGGATCTCGCCGCCGCCGCGCAGCTTTCGAGCATGGACTTTCTTGGAGACGTGCCATGGGACGAGGATGAAACGGCGCGCACATGGTATTCGCGCCTGAAATCCCGGCCGAGCTTTCGTCCGCTGCTCGCCGATCGCATTGCCGGCATCACGCCGCCGGAGCATTACGCCGATCTCGATTTCTGAGCGGCGTGTTGAGTTCGCCCGAGGGAGGGGCGCGGTGAGCGAGGCTGCCACGCTGCGCTCAGCGCTCGCGGCGCGCGCCGCGAAGCTCGGCTTCTCGGCTTTCGGCATAACCTCGCCTGCGGCCGTTCCGGAGTTCGGCCAGCGCCTTCGCGAATGGCTCTCGGCGGGCGAGCACGCCGACATGATGTGGATGGCGCAAGAGCCGGAACGGCGCGCCTCCCCGCGCGCGCTTTGGGGAGGGGTGCGCAGCATCGTCATGCTCGGCCTCGACGCGCCGCCGGCATCGAGCCCGCTGGAGGCGCTCGCCGAGCGCGAGAGCGGCCTCATCGCGACCTATGCGCGCCGGCGCGACTATCACGACGTGATCAAGGGGCGGCTGAAGGAGCTCGCGCAGACCCTTGTCTCGCTCGCCGGCGCGGAGGTGAAGGTCTTCGTCGATACGGCGCCGGTAATGGAAAAGCCGCTCGCCGCCGCCGCCGGGCTCGGCTGGCAAGGTAAGCACACCGTCCTCCTTTCGCGCGAGCTCGGCTCCTGGCTTCTCCTGGGCGCGATCTTCACGACGGCAGAGCTTCCGGTCGATGCCCCGGGCGCCGATCATTGCGGCTCCTGCCGGCGCTGCCTCGACATCTGCCCGACGAAGGCTTTTCCCGCACCTTATCGGCTCGATGCCCGCCGCTGCATCGCCTACCTGACGATCGAGCACAAGGGAACGATCCCGCGCGAATTCCGCGAAGCGATCGGCAACCGCATCTTCGGTTGCGACGATTGCCTCGCGATATGCCCCTGGAACAAATATGCGAAGGCAAGCCATGACATGCGCATGGCCGAGCGCCACGAGCTCTCGCATCGCCCCTTGGGCGAGTTCGCCCGCCTTGATGATGCAGCGTTCCGGAAGCTCTTCGCCGGCACACCGGTGAAACGCACGGGACGCGATCGCTTCATCCGCAATGTGCTCATCGCCATCGGCAATTCAGGAAAGCCAGCGCTCGCGCGCGAGGCCGAACGCTTGCTCGGGGACGCCTCCCCCCTGGTGCGCGCCATGGCCGTTTGGGCCGCCTCTCGCTTACTCCCGAAGGAGAGCCTTGCCGCGCTGGCGAAGCGCCATCGCGGCGAGGAAAAGGATGCGGAGGTGCTCGTGGAGCTCGATCACATCGAGGCGCAAGCATCGTCATCGAGCGAAGGCCGAGTTGGGCCATGAACCTCTTCATCCTGGGCCTTGGCTATTCGGCCACCGTCTTCGCGCGCCGAAAGCTCGCCGAGGGATGGCGCGTCGGCGGAACGGTGCGCAGCCCCGCGAAGGCGATAGCGCTCCACGCCGAAGGCATCGATGCCTTCACGTTCGATGGGCGCACGCACGAGATCGGAAATGCCGTCGCCGCGCTTGGCGAGGCCGATGCGCTTCTTGTCTCGATCCCGCCGGGTGGCGAAGATGACCCGTTGCCCAAGGTGCTTTCGCGCCCGATCGCCGCGGCGGGGCGCCTTCGTTGGATCGGCTATCTTTCCACGATCGGCGTCTATGGCGATCATGCCGGCGCCTGGGTGGACGAGACGACACCTTGCCGCCCCTCATCGGCCCGAAGCCGGGCGCGTCTTGCGGCGGAAGCAAGCTGGAGCCGCCTCGGCACGCAAGCGCACATCCCCGTGATCTCCTTTCGCTTGCCGGGAATTTACGGTCCCGGCCGCAACGCGCTCGTGGCGCTTCGCGAAGGGAAGGCACGGCGCATCATCAAACCCGGACAGATCTTCAACCGCGTGCACGTCGAGGACATCGCGGCCGCGCTCACTCTCTCTGTAAAGAACGACATTGCGAGCGCCGTCTATAATGTGACGGATGACGAGCCCTCTCCGCCTCAGGACGTCGTCACCTTCGCGGCTCGGCTTCTTGGCATCGAGCCGCCGCCCGAAGTCTCTTTCAAAGCCGCAGAGCTCTCGCCCATGGCAGCAAGCTTCTACGCCGAAAGCAAGCGCGTGAGGAACGATCTCATCAAGCGCCGGCTCGGCTTCGCTCCGGTTTTTCCGAGCTACCGCGAGGGATTGGAAGAGCTTCTGAGACGCGGCGAGTGAGAGACGGCTAAGTGGAGACTCCATCCCCACCTTGAGTTGGTTATACCAGTGCTCTTAAAGTTTCGGCACTTATCCAGGAACAAATTTCGGAGCCGTTTCAGCGTCACTTACGCCGCCCTCTTCTCGTCCATTGCCCCAAAATGTTCCCGATAGCGCGCGGCGATCTCACTCGTCCGCAGCAGCACGAAGACGTCCGTCGTGCCGAATTGACGGTCGATGACAGCCCCGTCGCCGAAGCGCGCTCCGAGGCGAAGATAGCCTTTGACGAGCGGCGGCAAGCTGCGCAGCGCCGCTTTCACGTCGAGCTTCTCCTTCGGCATGATGTTCATCGACACGTACCGCTCCGGCCTTGCGCGCACTTCCCAGCCTTCGGGGCATGGCGCGTAATGATGAAGGAAGCTCAACGATTCGGCGAGCGCCGCAGGGGCGGTGCCTTCGAGACTAGCGCAGCCGATCATCACATCGATGCGGTGGCGGCGCACATAAGCGTCGATGCCGCGCCAGAGGAGCTCGAGCGTGCGCTTGTCGCGATGGCTCGCAAGGACGCAAGAACGCCCAAGCTCGAGGAAGCGCCTGTCGCGATGCGAGGCGAGCAAAGGAGCGATGTCGAACTCGCGGCTCGCGTAGAAGCCGAAGCTCTCTTCGGCGATCTCTTGGCGAAGCAGGCGATAGGTGCCGACCACTTTTGGCCCGGCGCCGATCGCAAGATGCGACCGCTCCGCGCGATCGAGCACGATGAGATGGTCGCAAACCCGATCGAAGCGGTCGGCATCGCGTCGCAGAAGTGCGCTCATCGGGTTTGCGAGCGCTGACATCTCCTCATAAAACACGCGAAAGCGAAGACGTTGCGCCTCGCGCAAGTCGCGTGCGTCCCGAGCGAGCCGGAGCTCGAGTGAGCCCAAGCGGCCACCGATCTCGGTCGCGTCCGCAAGAGTCTCGCCGGCCTGGCGCTTGGGCTCCCTGTCCGGTCCCATGAGCGGCGAGAGCGCAAAGCGCGCGAGGCTCGCCGGCGAGCCCAATCCGCGCAAGGCGAGAGCAGGCCGGCCGAATGTCGCGACGGGAGCGCTCGCGGCCGCGAACAAGGTCCACAGAGGCTGAGCCTCCCGCCCATCGCGCTTCTTGCGCCCGCTGCTGATCACTCGGCATTGCCCCTGGCGATTCTCTTCGCGAAGACGCCAACATGACGAGATGACGCGCGCATGACGCAAGTCAAGGACCGAGCGCTGCTTCAGGCGACCTTGCTTTGCGCCCTCCCTTGCGAGAGGAGCCGCGACAAATCTTCGCGCAACACGGGCTTCACCAGGAAGATGTCAAAGCCCGCGTCAAGGGCCGTCAGCTTGTCTTCCCGCAGCGCATTCGCGGTGAGGGCCACGAGCCGCAAGGGCGCGCGCTCGAGGCGCGCCTCCTCCTTGCGAAGGCGGCGTGCGACCTCGTTTCCGTCAAGGCCCGGCATGCGAATGTCGAGAAGCGCGAAGTCGTAAGCTCGGCGCTTGCCCTGCATCGCGCCCAACGCCGCTTCGAGCGCGCTCAAGCCGTCATGATGACGGTCGACCTCGGCGCCCTCCCGCTCGAGCAAGCGCGTCGCAAGAAGCGCATTGACCTCATCATCCTCGGCGAGGAGGATGCGGAACGGAGCATTGTCGATGGGGCGTTTCGCGTCGAGCGGGCGCCGCTCTCCCGGGGTTGCTTGAGCGAAAGGCTCGATCAACCTCGCTCTCAGCGAGCGCTCGCGGATCGGCTTCACGAGATAGCCGTCGAAGCCGAAGGCGGCCGGCGCGCCGAGCTGGCGACGCTCGAAAGGCGAGAGCAGCATGATGCGCGACTGCGTTCCGGCCTCGGTCGCTCGCGCCGCGAGCGTGCGCGCAGCCTCCTCGCCGATCGCCGCATCGACGACGAGAAGCCGCGGTGCGGGGGAAGCCGCAAGCACGGCGAGCGCCTGCGAAGGATCGACCGCCTGGTCGACATCGAAGCCGAGCTCGCCAAGCTTCTCGCACAAATAAGGAGCTTCGAAGGTCGAGCGTGCCACGACAAGCGCGCGGCTCCCGGCCGGAAGGCATCGCCGCGGCCGCGCCTCGCCCTTGACCGCGGCAAGGGGAAGCTCGGCGATGAAGGTCGCCCCCTGCCCCGGCGTGCTGTCGACGCCGAGCGTGCCGCCCATCGTCTCGACAAGCCGGCGCGATATGGCAAGGCCAAGGCCCGCGCCGGCGCCGGGCCCTTCTCCATGCTCGAATTCCTCGAAGATGCGTCCTTGCCGGTTGGCGCTGATGCCTTCCCCGGTGTCCATGACCTTGAACACGGTGTTTCCTTGCGCGGAAACGGACACCGTGAGGCCTACTCCCCCTTGCGCCGTGAATTTTACGGCGTTGCCGGCCAGGTTGAGAAGGATTTGGCGCAACCTTGCGGGATCACCGCGAAGTTGGCGCGGCGTGCGCGGCGCGATGAAACTTGCGATCTCAATGCCTTTGCCTTGCGCGCGCGGCGCCAGGAGCTCGGCGACGCCCTCGACGAGGGCGGTGAGGTCGAAATCTTCGTGCACGAGCTCGAGCTTGCCGGATTCGATCTTCGAGAAGTCGAGGATCTCGTCGATCAGAAAAAGCAGCGATTCTCCCGAGCTCTTCGCCGCGCGCGCATAGGTCGCCTGTTCGGGGGTGAGGCCCGTGTCCAGGAGAAGATCGGCCATGCCCATGATGCCGCTCAGCGGCGTGCGAAGCTCATGGCTCACCGTCGCCAGGAAGCGCGATTTTGCCGCGCTCGCCGCCTCGGCCTTGCGCTGTGCGCCCGCGAGCGCCTCTTCCGACCGCCGCCGTTCGGTGATGTCGCGTCCCACGGATTGGCGAAGCATACGCCCCTCGGGCTCGCGCACCATCGTCTCGAGCCATGAGATCCAGCGTCGCCCGCGTCCGGTCTCGATTTCCTGGTCGAAGCTGCGCGCCCCATCGGCGGTGAGCAGGACCTCGCCTGTATGGATCGATTTGAGCGAGAAGCGCGCGCCGATCATCGCCTCGCCGAGTCCCGCGGCTTCGAGAAAAGCGGGATTTGCGTAGACGATCCGGTCGTCCTGGTCGCGCCGCAAGATGAGGTCGTTTTGCCCCTCGATGAGCCCGCGGTAACGCTCCTCGCTTTCCCGCGCTTGCCAGATCTCATCGCGCAGGCGCTCGATTTCGGCTTCGTGCAGGGCGGCTCCCGCTGCGGCGCGGTAGAGGCGATGCCACTGCCACAGAATCGTGGCGCAGCCGAGCGTCAACGTGATAAAAAATAAAGCGATCAATCCGGCAGTGCCGGATGAAAGGCTCACCATGACAGCCGTCCCTATAAACTTCACGCCTTACCGACGATTTCGGGACGAATGTTTTCAGGAAAAGATTGATATTCGGTTCTAACCTATCGCCAATTGAGCGATACTTCTGATCTTTACTTCAATTTTTGCGTATCGCGACGGTTCAAATGCGCCTTCGTTCACGCCTGCGGCCGGGGGCGCCCTCTTCCTTGCGCGGTTGCGCGAGCGGGCCGAGCATCGCAACCACCGTGTCGAGAGTTGGGGGCGCGCGACGCTCATGCGCGTCGAGCGCCCGCCGCATGGCGGAGAGATGGCCCGGCGAAGTGCCGCAGCAACCGCCGATGATCCGTGCCCCCGCGTCGTAGGCGAGGCAGGCATAATCGGCCATCACGGCGGGCGTGCCGGAATAATGGATATGGGCACCTTGCCATTGGGGAACGCCCGCATTCGCCTTGGCGATGATCACCGGGGCCGCGCCGCTTGCTGCAATGTCGAGAACCGACATGACGAGGTCCGAGGCGCCAACGCCGCAATTGGCGCCAACCGCCATGGGCGGCGGCCCGAGGCCCGCGGCGAAGGAGGCAAGGCTGGAAGGCGACAAGCCCATCATCGTGCGCCCGGCCGTGTCGAAGCTCGCGGTCAAGGTGAAAGGCACGGCGAGCCTCGCGGCGGCTCTCGCGGCGGCCCGCATCTCCTCGGCTGCCGACATGGTTTCGACCCAGGCGAGATGGGCGCCTCCCTCCATCAATCCCACGATCTGCTCGGCGAAGACGTCCTCGGCCTCCGCCTCGGTGAGGTTGCCGAGCGGCGCGAGAAGATCGCCCGTCGGCCCGACTGAACCCGCGACGATGATCGGTCTTGGTGCCTTCGCCGCGACTTCACGCGCGAGACGCGCCGCCTCGCGGTTCAGCTCGCGCGCTCGGCTTTGCAAATCATGGAGCATCAGGCGGCGCGCGTTGCAGCCGAAGCTGTTCGTCAAGATGATGTCGGCGCCCGCATCCACGAAGCTCTGATGCAACGCCATCACGCGGTCGGGGTGGGCCTCGAGCCATAATTCAGGCGCCTCGCCGGAGACGAGCCCCATCTCGAAGAGATTGGTTCCCGTCGCACCATCGGCGAGAAGAAAGGGCCGTTCCGCGAGTTGTTCTTCGAGCAAGCGCGCACCTCTCTGGGACGGCGACGAATTCGCGGACAAATGACCAACCAATCCTTGTGGGTCTGTCAAGGCTCGCCCGCGCCCGCTGCCGGTCGTCACTACCGGTTGGGAGGCCGACGCAACGGGACGAGCCCCAACGTGCCGCATGGCCCGCGCCGCTTATCCGATGTCGAAAAACGTCGCCTTCGGCGTCCGGTATACTCTGTCGAGCGCCACGTCGATCACGTCGGGGCGGAAGATTTCTACCGGGTCGACAAAGCCTTTGGCGCGAAACTTCCCGAGCGGCCTCACCTTCTGGCCAAGCTCGCGAGCGAAGGCGGCCGACATGAGGAGCGGCTCGTCGAGCGTGCGGTTCATGTCGGCGATCCGGCTCGCGAGGCTCACGTCGCGCCCGATCACGGTGAAATCGAGCCGCGTGCCCGAACCGATGTTGCCATAGGCCGCTTCTCCGTAATGCAAGGCGATGCCGGCGCGCATCTGCGGCCTGTCCGGATGTTCGGTGTTGAACACGTTCAGGCTCGCGAGACTTTCGCGCGCGGCCGAAAGCGCCCGCTCCGGCGCGTCGCAATCATCGTCCTTCGCCTCGCGAAAGATCGCCAAGAGCCCGTCGCCCAAATATTTCAGCACTTCGCCACGGCGCTGCTCGATCGCCGGCACGAGGCAATCGAAAAAATTATTGAAGAGCTCGACTGCGCCTACGGCACCGAGCTCGACCGTCTGCTGCGTCGAATTGCGCATGTCGGCGAAGAGGATCGCGGACCGAATGGTTGAAACCTGGCCGCGCTTGACGTTGCCGCGAAGGATCGCCTGGCGCGGCTCATCCCCAACGTAGATGCGCAGCACATTGCGCAAGGTGCCCCAAGCGACGCGAAGCTCGAGCAACACCGAGAATGGCGGCAAGATCGAAGCGATGATCGCAATGTCGCGCGCCGAGAAGCCGTTCGGCACGCGGGTCGCCAACGTCACCCATGCCGTCATCTCATTGGCGAAAGTGATCGGAGCGCAGATATAATGCGTATAACCTTCCGCCTTGAGATCGGGCACGATGCCAAAGCGATCGTCGGGCGTCTCCGCAAGGCGCATTTCGACCCATTCCCGCGACGTCAACGCCGCGTAATAGGGGCTTCGAAGGAAGGTCGGGTCGTCAGGGCCCGGGCTTACATAGACGCTTTCCTTCACGCCCCCATCCTTGAGCCACATGCGCCCGACCGCGTCATGTTCCGCGTGAAGCGTCGAAATCGATACGGCAACGCGCTCGATCGGCACGCCGAGCGCGAGCAAACGGTTGCACAGCTCGGTGAGATTCTTTGAAGGATCCTCGGCGCGGCGCGCCTCGCCGAGGAGCCAATCGCGCACCGCGCCCACCTCGATCGTGCCTTTCGGCCCGATCAGCTCGCGCAATTGCCAGGAATTCATCTTGGCAATGGTCTTGGCGTCGAGCGACTTTGCGGGCCGCTCCGCCTCCTGGAGCAGAACGGCGGCGTCCGCGGGAGATGCGTCTAGGGCCAGTTGCTCTTTGGGCATGCCGCCCTGATATGGCCATTCACCCCGGGGAGGCAAGGGTTCGCGAGGAGGGTTCGCCGGGAGGGAACGCTGAAAGGCGAAGAAAAACGGCCGTCAAATCCGCGCCGCCCCATCCGATCCGTCTTGTTGTATGAACGCGGGAAGCTCTCGGCCTCGTGTGACGCGAACGGGTTGGAGCCCTGGTCGGAACGTGCTCTTATTCTCTTCCCGCCGGCGACGGGAGATGATTCAAGGCCCGCGCCCCGCCTCACCCTCCACGCCGAACCGTTTGAATCTCTGCGCGTCTCTCGCCCTCCCCTCGAAAGCCAGGGCCTCTGGAATACGCGAAAATGTCTGAACCCTGGGCCAACCCAGAAAATGAGCGTGGCGCGAGTGCCGGTTTGCCGGAGGCACATCGCAGGGAAAGGCCACAAATAAGGGGCATGACCGGTTTAACATATGCCGACCATCTTGCCTCCCAAATTTGGTTTTTGCCGCGTAAGACTCCGAAAGCCGTGATCGGTTTTCTCGTGAGCGCACTCATTGGAACGGGCATCGGAGTTTTGATTGCGTTTGGCCCGAACGGAGCGCTCGAGCTGACAAAAGAGGATTGGGAGCGGATCGGTCAAATCGCCCTTTTGATTTTCGTCATAGGCAACCTTGTCTGGCCCTTCCTCGGCGTTCTCATGGGGCTCCTCCAATGGCGCAAATTAAGGCCGGCCCATCGGCGGATGACTTATGAAGTCGACGATACGGCCATCACGAGCCGCGATGCGGATGGGGTAACGTTCACCCTTCCGTGGAGCAGCGTGAAACGCGTGTGCCGAACCGAAAGACTGCTCCTCATCGAAACGGTTATTAAGACTTGGCATTATATCCCCTGGCGGGCTATCCATCTTATCGATCAGGAGCGGCTCTGGAGCCAAGCAAGGGCTCAAGCTGCAAGAAATGCATCTGCGAAGACATGAGCCGACCCGCGATGCGCCGCCACACCGGGCAAGCGCGAGCAGCGCCGTGGCTTTTTTCGATCGCTTCGATCTCGACCTGCGCAATAAGTTTCGAGCGCGGGCGAGGTTGAATTCAGGAATCTGCCCTTCACAATGGATCCCCTCATGCCTCCTCTTAAACTCGACCCCGAGCCCAGCCACGTGCATTGGGGCTTCTTCGACGCCAAGCTCCCACCCGTGCTCACTATCCCCGACGGTGGCCGCGTCACGATCTCGACGGTGTCCGGCGCAGAGGAGGTCATGCCGCCCGCGCCCTTCGTCATTCCCCCTCAGCTTCGTGCCATCCACGAGAAGGTAAAGCCGAAACTGCAAGGGCATATCTGCACCGGCCCCGTCGCGGTCGAAGGCGCAAGAAAGGGCCAGGTCTTGCAGGTCGACATCGAGGCGATCGAGCCTTTCTACGATTGGGGGTATCAGGTCGTTCGGCCGCTGGCGGGCGCCTTGCCGGATGACTTCGCCGAAAGCCGCCTCTACCATATCGCGCTCGATCGCGGCCGAAAGCTCTGGCGTCTTCCCTGGGGTCAAGAGGTTCCGCTCAAGCCTTTTTTCGGCGTAATGGGCACGGCGCCCCCTGCCGCCTGGGGAGCGGTCTCGACATTGCCGCCGCGCCGCAACGGCGGCAATCTGGACAATAAAGAGCTCGTCGCCGGCACCACGCTCTATCTGCCGATCTTCGTCGATGGCGCCTTGTTCTCGGTGGGTGACGGGCATGGAGCGCAAGGCGATGGGGAGGTGTGCATCACGGCCGTCGAAACCGGGCTCACGGGGACTTTTCGCCTGAGCGTCCGCGACGACATGAAGCTCGAATGGCCGCTCGCCGAAACTTCGACGCATATAATCACCATGGCGTTCGATCCGGACCTTGACGATTGCGTGGTCATCGCGCTGCGCCACATGCTCGATCTTTTGTGCGCGCGCGTCGGCATTGACCGCTACCAGGCCTATGCGCTCGCGAGCCTCGCCGCAGATCTTCGCGTCACACAGGTCGTGAACGGCAACAAGGGCGTGCATGTGATGCTCGAGAAGCGCTACTTCGAGCGCCGCTGACCGGCGCTTCTCGCGTGCCCCAATTTTCCACCCATCAGGACGCGGCGCTCAAGGCCGTCTCCGCCTGGCTCAAAGCAAAGCGCAAGGAAGAAAGAGGCGTGGCGCCGATCTTCCGTCTTTTCGGCTACGCCGGAACCGGCAAGACGACCTTAGCGCGACACCTCGCGGAGGGCATTTCTGGCAAGGTTCTGTTCGCCGCCTTCACCGGCAAGGCGGCGCTCGTGATGCGAAGCAAGGGCTGCCACGGTGCCTCCACCATTCACAGCCTGATCTACAGGGCGCGTGAAAATGGTGAGGAACGGCCGAATTTCGAGCTGTGGGACGATTCGCCGGCCGCTGACGCGAAGCTGATCGTCATCGACGAATGCTCGATGGTGGATGCCGAGCTCGGACGGGACCTCTTGTCCTTTCGCGCACCGCTTCTCGTGCTCGGCGATCCGGCGCAGCTTCCTCCAATCCAAGGCGGGGGCTTCTTCACCGATGCCGAGCCGGACGCGATGCTTACCGAGGTGCACCGGCAAGCGCAGGACGACCCGATCGTGCGCCTGTCGATGGAGGTGCGCGAAGGGCAACGGCTTGCCCTCGGCAACTACGGGTTGTCGCAAGTGGTGAAGCGCTCCGAGCTCGACCCCGCGCGTGTGCTTGGCGCCGACCAGGTGCTCGTCGGCCGCAATGCGACGCGGCGCGCCTATAACGCGCGCATGCGCGAGCGGCGGGGTTTCGCGGATATCCTGCCGCTTGCCGGCGACAAGCTGGTCTGCCTGCGCAACAACCGCAAGAAGGGCTTGTTCAACGGCGGCCTGTGGGCGGTCAAGGACCGGCGCCAGCGCAAATCGGGTACGCTTGGCCTTAGGCTCGCCCCCGAAGAGGATGTGGGTGCGCGTGCCGTGAAAGTGTCGACGAGGCCCGAATGCTTCACCGGCGATATCGAGGCTTTCACCTGGGAACAGCGCAAGACTTATGATGAATTCGACTACGGCTATGTGCTTACAGTGCACAAGTCGCAAGGCTCCCAATGGGATGATGTCGTGCTCTTCGATGAGAGCTTTGCCTTTTCTGAGAGCCGCGAGCGGTGGCTCTACACCGGCATAACCCGTGCGGCGAAACGGCTGACGGTCGTCGTGTAGCGCCTCACCCGGTCCATCGGGACCAAAAAATCACTCGCGAAAAAGCGATCTGGCCACGGTCTCCATCTGTTGCGCGGTCTGCCCATTGGCGCTGCTCGATGCCGGCTTGAGGCGCGGGAACCATCATTCGCCGCGCGCGTTCCAGCCTAATCAATGACGTCAAGGAGAAACCTCATGCGAATCGCGCTTTCAATCATGGCCATGACCGCCGCAATCGGTTTCGCCGCGCCTGCCTCGGCGACCGAGCGAGGCGTCGTGGGTGGCGCGGTGGCGGGAGGCGCCGTAGGCGCCGCTGTCGGCGGACCCGTGGGCGCGGTCGTCGGCGCGGGAACGGGCGCCGTCGTCGGGGGAACGGTCACCGGCCATCGGCGCTACTACCATCGCTATGGCTATTATCATCATCATCGCTACTACCGGGGCTGAAGCCTCTGAGAGCAGCTGCGGCCGGGACCCGATCACGGGCTTGGGCCGCAGCCTCTGCACAGCCTGCCCGCTCGGCGTCGCGTCTTGCCCTAAATCCTTGATCGGATGTCACTCTTTCCTCGCCGAATTGGAGTGAGGAACGATGTCTTGGCTGTTTGCCGCCGTGGCGTCATCGCCGCCACGGCGGCAACCCATGCCGTTTAGTGATGTTCACGGCGGCGGTGGCGCCGCGTCTCAGCGGCAAGCTGGAGCAGCGTTTGGTACCTGTTATCGTCCTTCACAATGATCAGCTACACCAACATCTTTGCGACGCTTGGCTCTTGGCTTGGCGCTTAGGTGTCCATGACTTTCCTGGACCGCGTCCCGAGCCACCCTTCCCCGCCCTTGGCGCCGATGGCCGATTAGGTCACGGACACCGAACTTGCCGCTCGCGAAAGCCTGCTATTGTGTTGAATTGATCTTGCTCCTCCCATGACCTTTTCGATGCATAGCATTGATTTTAAGGTTTTCGGGGATGGCGGTGAGAGGCTGGCGAGCTATATTAAAAGCGATCGAAATCAAACCCAAAGACGATTTCCTTGCTAAACGCGGGGTTATTCCCGAAGACGACCATTAACCCAGATATTAAACCTTGAATCCAAGGCTACGAATTCTCAGTATTTAAAAGGATTGCTGTCTGATTAGACGGCCACGCGTTCCTGGAAAGCAAAAGAGTGGAACTGAAGCTGCCATGAGCAGAGCATTCGTCAAAGAACAAGAAGACGCGGAAACCTTCGACACCCTGCCTGACAGGGCGTTGTCGCCGCATCCGAATTTCGTCACGGCCGAGGGCTTGGCCGCCATCGAAGCGGAGCTTTCTCGCGCGCAGAGCGAATTTGACGCCGCACAAACGGCCGGCGATCGCGCGCTCGCGGCGAAGGCGGCGCGAGATGTGCGCTATTTCACGGCGCGGCGCGCGAACGCGCAGGTCATTGCGCCGCCGGAGAAGTCAGACCGCGTGCAGTTCGGATCGACCGTGACGATCGACCGGGCCGATGGCCGCCGCCAGACTTTTCGGATTGTGGGGGAAGATGAGGCCGATCCCGCGCACGGCACGCTCTCCCACGCCTCACCCTTGGCGCGGGCGCTTGCGGGCAAGAGTGTCGGAGACACCGTGCAAGCCGGGAACATGGATGCGGAGATAACCGCGATCAAATGAGAGGGGGCCAAAGCGCCCCGCGAGTGGGAACGAAGCCTCGCTTCTCAATTATCCAAAAAGCTTCTCAGCTTGCGACTACGGCTCGGGTGCTTGAGCTTGCGCAACGCCTTGGCCTCGATCTGGCGGATGCGCTCGCGCGTCACCGAGAATTGCTGGCCGACCTCCTCCAAGGTGTGGTCGGTGTTCATGCCGATGCCAAAGCGCATGCGCAGCACACGCTCCTCGCGCGGCGTGAGCGAAGCCAAGACCCGCGTCGTCGTTTCGCGTAAATTGGATTGGATTGCGGCTTCGACCGGCAACACCGCGTTCTTGTCCTCGATGAAATCGCCGAGATGGGAATCTTCCTCGTCTCCGATCGGGGTCTCGAGCGAGATCGGCTCCTTGGCGATCTTGAGCACCTTGCGCACCTTCTCCAGCGGCATGCCGAGCTTTTCGGCAAGCTCCTCCGGCGTCGGCTCGCGGCCGATCTCATGCAGCATCTGGCGCGAGGTGCGCACGATCTTGTTGATCGTCTCGATCATATGCACGGGAATGCGGATGGTGCGCGCCTGATCGGCGATTGAACGCGTGATCGCCTGCCTGATCCACCAGGTCGCGTAGGTCGAGAACTTATAGCCGCGCCGATACTCGAACTTGTCGACGGCCTTCATCAAGCCGATGTTGCCTTCTTGGATCAGATCCAGAAATTGCAACCCGCGATTGGTATATTTCTTGGCGATCGAGATGACGAGCCGCAAATTCGCCTCCACCATCTCCTTCTTCGCTTGGCGGGCCTCGCGCTCTCCCTTCTGGACCATGGCGACGATCTTGCGGAATTCGGATATCTCGAGCCCCGTCTCGGTCGCGAGATCATGGATGTGCGAGCGTATCTCCTTGACCCTCTCCCGATCGTTCTTGATCAGCTGCTTCCAGCCCTTGGCGCCGAGCTTCGAGACCCGCAAAATCCATTTCGGATCGAGCTCCGCCCCTTGATAGTGCTTGAGGAAGTCCAAGCGCTGCACGCCGAAGCTCTCCGCCAGGCGCATCAGCCGGCCCTCGAACCCCACGAGTCTCTTGTTGATGTCGTAGAGCTGCTCGACCAGCATCTCGATGCGGTTGTTGTGCAGCGACAGCGATTTCACATCGGCGATCACCGTCTGCTTGAGCTTCTTGTATTTGCGCTCCTGAGCCGGCGTGAGGGTCGTGTTCTCGAGGCGGCCGGCGACGAGTTGATCCTGCAAGCGGCGCAGCTTCTTGTAATCATCCGCGATGCGGTCGAAAATCTCGAGCACGCGCGGCTTGAGTTCCGCTTCCATGGCGGAAAGCGAGATGTTGGATTCGAGATCGTCATCGAAATCCGCCTCGCTCGGCATGGCGCCGTCGGCCGCTTCGGCGCCCTCTTCCCCCGCCATATCGCGCTCGGCAGACGGCGCCGCTTGAAAGGGAGCAGCAGCGCTACCCGGGCGCCCTTGGAAGGGCGTGGCGCCGGGGCGCCCTTGGAAAGGCGCCGCGCCGGGCTGCGGCACGCCCGGCGGCGTAAAGGGACGCGCGCCGGTGAAGGGCGTCCCCGCCGAAGCGCCAAGCGCGGCGGGGTCGATCTCGACCTTGGGCGCCACCTTGGCGTCAGGCCCCGCATAGGTCGCTTCGAGATCGATGATGTCGCGCAGAAGCGCCTTGGCATCGTTGAGCTCGTCGCGCCAGATGATGATCGCCTGGAAAGTGAGCGGGCTTTCGCAAAGGCCAGCGATCATCGCCTCGCGTCCGGCCTCGATGCGCTTGGCGATCGCGATCTCGCCCTCGCGCGACAAGAGCTCCACCGCGCCCATCTCGCGCAGATACATCCGCACCGGGTCATCGGTACGGTCGATGGGCTCAGAGGGTTTGTCGATCTTCGCCGGGACGCTGCGGGACGCCTCGATGAGGTCGCCCCCCTCTTCCTCGTCGTCGGGCTCGGCCGTTTCCTCACGCGCCTCAGGGTCCGTGTCATCGCTTTCGACGACATTGATTCCCATATCGGAGAGCATGGCGAGGATATCCTCGATCTGCTCAGAGGACACTTCCTGGGAGGGAAGAACCGAGTTGAGCTCCTGATGGGTGACGAAGCCTCTCTTTTTCGAGAGCTTGATCATCCGCTTGACGGCGGCATCCGACAGGTCGAGGAGCGGACCGTCAGTCGTTTCGACCGGCTTGTCCTTCACATCTTCGGTCGCCGCGGCGGTCTTCGTCACCATCAGTTGGGCTCCAGAATGTCGTTTCGGCACCGCGCTGGCGCCGGCTGGCTTGGACGAGCTCGCTCCGCGCTTGCCGCCGGATTTGAGCTTGGTGGACGGGCTCGGACTCATGATATCCAACACAAAAATGCCGGCCCACGCACATGCGCCATGTGTTCGGCCGGTCCAGGATCCCGATGGGGAGGCAACGCGATTCGGCTTAAATCCTTCTTAAGTCCCATATCGGGCCCTTAAAAGTTCGGCTGCAAGGCGGGGTTCCCAATCGACGAGATGGCGAGCGCTCAACCTTTGACTCAAATCTCGAACTCAAACTCTTCGTTTCGCTAACGAAAGCGCAACGCCGCATCGCCACGACTCACCCACGTCTTGATCCAAGAAAGCAAGGCGAGCCTTGCCGGGGGGTGCCGCATTTTAGCGTATGTAGCGCGCATGCCGATCGATGCAAGACGACAGCTTGCCACAACCGGCTGAAAATTACCAAGAAACCTGCGTCGGAGTCGAAAACTGGCGCGGGAGCTCACCGGAGCACGTTGTAGGTGGGCGCTTCCGCGAGCACCTGTTCGAGGCTGCGTTCATCTCCTTTTACGTCCGAGGAGGCGGGCATTTGCTGCAAAGCGGCGAGCCTTGCCTGAACATCGGAAAGCCGGGCGAAATTCGCGTCCGTCGGGTCGGCCGCAAGCGCATCTTGAGCATCGCGAAGCTGACTGCGGAGCGCGCGCGAAAGATCGTGCAGCCCGATGGCTTGTCGAAGCGCGGCTTCAAGCTCGGCAGTGGGACAGGTCTCGGCCAGGAACCGGTCATCTCCGGGGCGAAGCTTGCGCCTGAGCCTCGCCCTAAGTGTCTCGATTTTCCGGGCCCGAGCCAGGGTGCCATCGGCTTGGGGCTCGTTCTCGAAGGCATGATCGTCGAGAAGCAGTCGAGCAAACTCTTTCGCCTGCGGCTCGTAAAACTCGAGCCTCGACAATTCCTCGGTGAGCTCGTGTAGGAGGTCGCGCCTCGCGTCGAGCGCCAGCACGATGAGCGCTTCTTGCGCCACTCCAGGGCTCGTCCCGCTGAAGGTCGGCGCGCTCGCAAGGCCGGCGCTCGCCACGGCAGGCGCTTGTGGCCGCACGTCGAACCCACCCGACGCGCGCCAGTCCCCGGAGGCGTAAGGCCGCCCGCGCGGAACGCGCCAATCGGTCCCCCGAGTAGCCCCTTGTGACGCACGCGCCCCCGGCGCGATCTTCCGCAAGCGTTCCCGGATATCAGCCTCATAGTGATGGCGCGCCAAACTGTCGCCCACCCGCGCCACTGCCTCCCGCAGGCGCCGCTCGAGCGCTGCGCGCTGCTCGGGCGTGTCGAGCGGGGTAGCCGCGACTTCGCGAGCCCACAAAACATCCGAAAGCGGGCGCGCCCTCTCGAGCACACGCTCGACCGCGCCGGCGCCCGCGCCGCGCACGAGGTCATCGGGGTCCTGGCCTTCGGGAAGGAACGCGAAGCGCACGCTTTTTCCCGGAGAAAGATGCGAAAGAGCAAGATCGACGGCGCGAAAAGCCGCCCGTTGGCCCGCCTTATCGCCGTCAAAGCAAAGGATCGGCTCGTCGGCCATGCGCCAAAGCAGCGTCAGCTGCTCCTCGGTGAGCGCGGTGCCGAGCGGGGCCACGGTCTCGGCAAAGCCGGCTTCGCTCATGGCGATCACGTCCATATAGCCCTCGACCGCGATCACCCTTCCCTTCTCATGGGCCGCCTTTCGCGCGCGGTGTTGGTTGAAGAGCAAGGAGCCCTTGTGGAAGAGCTGCGTCTCCGGCGAGTTGAGGTATTTCGCCGAGACCTCCGGATCGAGGGTGCGGCCGCCGAAGGCGACGACGCGAGCCCGCAAATCCTGGATCGGAAACATGACACGGTTGCGAAAACGGTCATAAGCAACCGGAATATCGGGGCCGGTCACCAGAAGCCCGGCCTCGACCATGGTCGCCACATCGACGCCCTTGCCAGCAAGATGGTCGCGAAGCGCGTGACGTTCCGCGGTCGCGTAGCCGACGCGGAACTCGGCGCGCGCCACGTCGGTGAGCCGGCGCTGGGCGAGGTATTCGCGAGCGATGCGCCCTTGCTGCCCCTTGAGAACGGCCTCGAAATAGCCGCACGCCATCTCCGCGACTTCGACGAGACCGGCGCGCTTCTTCTCCTGTCGCTCGGCATCGGCCGAACGGGCTGGGAGAGGAACCCCCGCCTCGGCGGCGAGACGCTCAACCGCCTCGGGAAAGGACACGCCCTCGCTCTCGATGACGAAATCGAAGATGTTGCCGTTCTTGCCCGAAGAGAAGTCGAACCAGGCTTGTTTCTGATCATTGACGAAAAAGGAAGGCGTCTTCTCGGCGTTGAAGGGGGAAAGCCCTTTCAACTCCTTCCCTGACTTGACGAGCCGAACGCGCCGACCGACCACCTGCGAGACCGGCAGGCGGGCCTTGATCTCATCAAGGAGGGATGGCGAAAAGCGCACGCTCCGGCCTATCCTTTTCCAAAGTTCGATATTGCAGGACGCGTCTTCGTCACGACCGCGCAGACGCGGCAAGCGCCGCCAAGCCACTCGCGTCCAAGCCCGTTATAGCGCGATTGCGGCGCGGCGATGAGGGGACGTGTCGGCTTGTTCACAGGCACGTGGCTTTCCGTCGCGAGAAAGGCGACGTCCCCTCGACAACGCCCACCCATCGCGCCGCGTCCCAGTTTCGTAAATCCGCGCGATTGCGGCAGAAGCTTTGCCCGCGCGCCAATCGCGCCGCAAGGGAGGCAAGGCTTGAAAACCCGCATCACCGAAATGTTCGCCATCCGCTACCCGATCGTGCAAGGCGGAATGCAATGGGTCGGACGCGCCGAGCTGGCAGCCGCGGTCTCCAACGCCGGAGGGCTCGGCATCATTACGGCGCTCACGCAACCGACGCCCGAGCACCTCGAGAAGGAGATCGCGCGCTGCCGGGATCTGACCGATGCCCCTTTTGCCGTAAACCTCACGATTCTCCCTTCGCTTCGCGCCCTATCACATGAGGAGTTCGCCCGAGCGATCATCGAATCGGGGGTGAAGATCGTGGAAACCGCCGGCCGCAATCCCGAGCCTTACATGGCCGGCTTCAAGAAAGCCGGGATCAAGGTGATCCACAAATGCACCTCGGTTCGACACAGCCTCAAGGCGCAGGCAATCGGTTGCGACGCCGTGAGCGTCGACGGTTTTGAATGCGCGGGCCACCCCGGCGAAGACGACATCCCCGGTCTTGTGCTCCTGCCGCGCGCCGCGGAGGCGTTGAGGATTCCCTTCATCGCTTCGGGCGGCTTCGCGGATGCCCGCGGCCTCATCGCCGCACTCGCGCTTGGGGCGGATGGCATCAACATGGGCACGCGCTTCATGGCCACGGTCGAGGCGCCGATCCATCGAAAGATCAAGGAAAAGATCGTCGCTGCGAGCGAGCTCGACACCGCGCTGTTAATGCGGCAATTGCGTAATACGGCCCGCTATTTTCGCAACGAGATCACCGATCAGGCGCGCGCCGTCGAACGCCACAAGGGTGCAAAGCTCACGATCGAGGATCTCGCCCCTCTCGTGAGCGGGCAAAGGGGGAAGCGCGTCTACGAAGACGGTGACGCGGATGCCGGCGTTTGGTCCGCGGGCATGGTGGTCGGGCTTATCAACGACATTCCAACTTGCGAGGAGCTGATTTCGCGCATCGTCCGCGAAGCCCGCGAGATCGTCGCACGCCGTCTCGCACCGGCGATGAACTCATGAGGCCTTTACGAGACCTGGCTGCGTCACCGCTCCTGAACGCTCGCAGACAAGCTGTTCTGCATCTCCTCGCGCAAACTCGGCCCCAAATCGGATCGTTCGAGCGCATAGGCGATGTTCGCGGCGAGAAAGCCGAGCTTCGTCCCGGTGTCGAATATCCGGCCCTCGAACCGATAAGCCTTGAATGGACGCGATTTCGCGAGCGTGATCATGGCGTCCGTCAATTGGATCTCACCGCCCGCCCCGCGCGGCTGGGTCTCGAGGATCGAGAAAATGCCAGGCTCGAGGATATAACGTCCCGAGACCATGAGATTTGAAGGCGCCGTCCCTTGGGGCGGTTTCTCGACCATCGAGGTCACGGGCATGAGCCCGCCCTTTCCCGCAGGGCCTACGCCCAATATGCCATATTGATGCGTCTCGCTCATCGGCACTTCCGTCACCGCGATGATGTTGGAAGGTTCTGCCGTGAAGGCTTCGATCATGCCTTTGAGGCAGGGATCGCGGCCGTGGTGCAGCATGTCCGGCAGCAGCACCGCGAAGGGCTCCTCGCCCACGATCTCGCGCGCACACCAGACCGCATGGCCAAGCCCGAGCGGGGCCTGCTGGCGCGTGAAGCTCGTCTCGCCCGCCGCCGGCAAATCGCGGCGCAGGCCCTCGAGCTCCTTGGTCTTGCCGCGTTCGGCGAGCGTGCGGTCGAGCTCGTAGGCTTGGTCGAAATGATCCTCGATCACGCCCTTGTTGCGACCCGTGACGAAAATCAGGTGCTCGATCCCAGCGGCACGCGCCTCGTCGACCACGTGCTGGATCACCGGCCGGTCGACGACGGTGAGCATCTCCTTCGGTATCGCTTTGGTGGCCGGCAGAAAGCGCGTGCCGAGCCCCGCGACCGGGAACACCGCCTTGCGAATGCGTTTCATGAGCACCTCGGGATGGCAAATGTGGGTTCAGCCGTGCGGCCCAAAGGCCCGTTTGTCAATTTCGGCGCCAGCGCAGGGACAATGAAGCGCCATGCTTTTGACGCTTGACCAACTCAAGCGCCTTTTAAAAACCGCCAAGCGTGGCCACAGCAAAACTCGCCAATTCATGATAAGGTCCCCTTGCGATACGATCCTTGAGGCGCCACGGCGCCGATCGTGAGCGTAGGAGAGGAGCAATGCCCATTCTGGTGACCGGCGGCGCCGGCTACATCGGCAGCCATATGGTGCTTGAGCTCCTCGATGCCGGTGAAAAAGTAGTCGTCCTCGACGATCTCTCGACGGGCTTTGCTGCCGCCGTCCCCAACGGCGCAATTTTCATTCGCGGGGATGCGGGCGATCCCGCGCTTGTGCTGCGCCTCATCGCCGAGCACGCCATCAACGCGATCGCGCACTTCGCCGCGAAGATCGTGGTACCCGAATCCGTGTCCGATCCGCTCGGCTACTATCTCGGCAACACGGTGAAATCGCGCAACCTCATCGAAGCGGCCGTTCGCGGCGGGGTTCGTCACATCATCTTCTCCTCGACGGCCGCGGTTTACGGCAATCCGCGCACCAACCCGGTGGGTGAGGACGCCCCGCTGGACCCTGTTTCGCCCTACGGGCGCTCCAAGCTCATGACCGAATGGATGCTCGAAGACGCAGGCCGCGCCCATGACTTGCGCCACATATCGCTCCGGTATTTCAACGTCGCCGGCGCCGACCCGCAAGGGCGCGCCGGCCAGTCGACAACGCGCGCGAGCCATCTGATCAAGGCCGCCGTGCAAGCCGCGCTCGGCGAGCGTCCCCATCTCGAAGTCTTCGGCACGGATTATCCAACCAAGGACGGCTCCTGCCTTCGCGACTACATACAGGTGACGGACCTCGCCCGAGCCCATCTTGCCGCGCTCGCGCATTTGCGCGGCGGCGGCGAGAGCCTCGCCTTGAATTGCGGCTATGGATCCGGCTTCTCCGTGCTCGAGGTGGTGGAGATGGTGAAGCGCGTCTCGGAGAGAGACTTCGAGGTGCGGCTCGCGCCCCGCCGTCCCGGCGATCCCGCCGCCATCATCGCCAAGGCCGGCCGCATTCGCGCCGAGCTCGGCTGGATCCCGCGCCATGACGATCTTCGCGAGATCGTTTCCCAGGCCCTCGCCTGGGAGAGAAAGCTCATCGATCAGCGTGCCGCGTGAAAACGGCGCGGGCGAGCGGCGCAGTTTCCAAATTCGCGAATGTTCTTGCCAATGCGCCTTTCTGATGCGCTCGCCGGGAAGGCTCTTGCCTTCGGCTTCGCCGCATTGGGCTTTGCGGCGATGCTCGCCTTTCCGGCCGCCATCGCCAATCCGGCGACGGCCGCAAGTCCCGCCGCCGCAAATGGCGATTCAGCCCTGGAATCGAAGACCGCGGCCTCCTTTGCGGCCTTCATCGAGGCGCTTTGGCCCGATGCCAAAGCCGCCGGCGTTTCACGCGAGACGTTCGATGCCGCTTTCTCGGGCGTACAGCTCGACTTGAGCGTTCTCGAGCGCACGAAGAGACAAGCCGAGTTCGAGCGCTCGATCCGCGATTACCTCGCCTCGGCCGTATCGGAGCGAGAGGTCGAGCAGGGCCGTGCTCTTGCCGCGAAATGGAAGGACACGCTTGAGGTGATCGAGCAGCGTTTCGGCGTCGACCGTCACATCCTCATCGCGCTCTGGGGGCTCGAATCGGCCTATGGGGCGGGTGTCGGCGGCAAGGATGTCATCACCTCCCTCGCGAGCCTCGCCTTCATCGATTTCCGCGGCGGGCTTTTCCGCGGCGAGCTGATCGATGCGCTCGTCATCCTCGAGGAGGGACATGTCGCGCGCACGTCGATGAAGGGCTCGTGGGCCGGCGCGATGGGACAGGCGCAATTCATGCCGTCGAGCTTCCTGAAATATGCGAGCGCCTTCGATGGCGGCGCTCGAAAGGACATCTGGACAAGACCGCAAGACGCGCTCGCCTCGATCGCCAATTTCCTGAAGATGAACGGCTGGCGAGCCGACCTCCCTTCGGGCTTTGAAGTCACCTTGCCTCGGGACTTCGCCTATATGCCGGCCGAGGCAAGCTTCGCGCAGTGGAAAAGCCGTGGCGTCGCGCGCGCCGATGGCGAAGCGCTCCCTACGTCCGGCGGCGGCTTGCTTTTCTTCCCCGTCGGCTGGAAAGGGCCGGCCTTCCTGATCACCGAAAATTTCTTCGTGCTCAAGAATTACAATACCTCGGACGCTTATGCGCTCGCCGCAAGCCTTCTCGCCGAGCGCATCGGCGGCGGGGGCGGCATTCACGCTGGATGGCCTGCGGCCATCGAGGGCCTCGATCATGGCCAGAGGCTCGAGGCGCAAAAGCTTTTGCACAAGCTTGGCCTTTATGACGACAAGCTCGACGGCCATCTCGGCCCGGTGTTGCGCGAGGCGACGCGCCGTTTCCAAGCCCAAAACGGTCTCGTTCCAGATGGGTACCCGACGCCGCTCGTCCTTGAAAAATTGCGGGCCGCGCACTGAGTTTCCACCGGAACACCAGTTCGTGCTTTCTATCAGGACCCTTTCGCACGCTATTGATATAGCTATATTTTGCGTTCGCGGGAACCGATTGCGCGGTCAACGCTCGCTGAAGCGGAGGCCAATATCCCGCCATGAACAAGGGCTAGGGGGAGCCATGCAGCGGCCTTTGCGACATGCGGCTGTTCTTCTTGCGCTCGCCGGCGTGCCGACGCTTTGCGCGTCCGTGGCCGTGGCCCAGGAATCCTTTCTTGAAAGATTCATCCGGGCGGGCAATCCTGCGCCGGTGAAACACGCCGTCGAGCCCGCGCCCCGGCATTCGTCGTCTGGCGCGGCCGCGACCCATGCGGCTCACCACCCCGGCGTGCAAGCTCAGCAGGAGATTCAGATCAAGACGAAGACCAATCCTTCGACCGCGATCCTCGTCATCGGCGATGCGCTCGCCGACAAGCTCGCCCAGGGTATCGACCAGGAATTCGGCGATAATCCCGATGTGCAGGTTGTGCGCAAGACGAAGCCGGTGTCGGGACTGATGCACGTCGATGTCTTCGATTGGGTCGAGGGCGCACGCGCCGCGCTCTCGGGCCAACAGCATTACGACGTCGCAGTGATCTTGATCGGCATCAACGATTTGCCAACGACGACGAATGCGGGTGCTACGCTCGAACCGGGCTCGGACGCCTGGCGCGAGGCTTATGGCAAGCGCGTCGTTGCCTTGCTCGGCGTGTTCAAGGAGAAGAATCTTCCCGTCGTCTGGGTGGGGTTGCCGGTCATGGGGACGCCTAAACTCTCCGAGGAGCTCGAGGGCCTGAACGCCATCGTGCGCGACGCGGTGCGGACCTCGGGGGGAGCTTTCGTCGACCTTCACGACGCCTTCATCGGCGAGGACGGCAAATACACGGATACGGGTCCGGCGCTGAACGGCGCAACCGTGAAACTGCGCACCGGCGACGGCGGCTTCACTCAGCAAGGCGCGCTCAAGGCCGCCTATTTCGCCGATGTCGAGGTGAAGCGTATCCTTGCGGAAAAACCGGCCGCGGCCCCCGAGCCGATCCTCGCCTCTCCCGGCCAGCCCGGCCAGAAGGGAGACATCGAACGCCTGATCGATCAAATGGCGGGGGCGCCGCCTCCTGCCGACGCCGTGCCGCTGATTGCGAGAATCCCGGACCGCCCGGCGGTCGGGCCCGTGATTTCCCTCACGACGCCCGAGCGCGCCGCTGACGGCCTCCTCGCGGCGCCTTTGACGCGCGCGCCGCGGCCAGTCGGCTCCTCCTTCTCCATCGATCAATGGCGCGCGGCGAAGGCGGGGCGTTCCGACGATTTCAGCTGGCATCCTTAAGGAAGGCCAATCCCTTTCCTCCACGCGCCGGCTCCTTTCAGGTTCTTGCTTCGTTCAAGGCGAAATGGCATGCAGGCGAGCAAGTATTTTCGTCCGGGAGAATCGCTGTGAAGCTCTATTCCTTGCCTCTGTCGCCCTACGCGGCGCGCGTGCGCGGTGCGATTTATGCCAAGGGCCTCAACGTCGAGATCACCGCCCCGCCCGCCGACTGGCGGACGTCCCCTGAATACCGCGCGGTCAACCCGCTCGTGCGCATTCCCGTGCTCCTTCTCGACGATGGAACGGTGGTCGCCGAATCGGCTGTGATCGTCGAATATCTCGAGGACGCATATCCCCAGGTCTCGCTTCGACCCGATACGGCCGAGGCGCTCGCGCAGGTGCGCCTCATCACGCAAGTCGCCGATCTCTACGTCATGCAGCCGATGATGCCGCTCTTCTACATGTTCGACAGCAAGGAGAAGGACGACGCCTTGATCGCGAACCAGCTCGCCAAGCTCGACCAGGGGCTCAAGCATCTCGATGCCATGCTCCTCAAGGGCGAATACGCCTTCCCCGGCCAGCTCACCACCGCCGATCTCTGGCTGACGCCGGTTCGCTTCTCCCTCGACGGCCTTATGGGATTTGCAAAGCTGCCCGGCCTTCTCGATGACCACAAGGCCATCGCCTCCTATGCCGACACCGCGAAGAATAACGCGGCGCTCGGCCGCGTCTGGGATGAGATGACGGAGGGCCTGGAGGAAATGATGGCGGCACGCGCCGCGCAAGCGGCTTGAGGCGGCTCGGCCTTACCGCAAAATCTCACCTCGGCAGCGCGCTCTCTCCCTCGAGGAAGAGGTCGACGGCGCGTGCGGCCTGACGCCCTTCTCGTATGGCCCAGACCACGAGCGATTGGCCGCGGCGCATGTCGCCGCAAGCGAACACCTTGTCGATCGAGGAACGATAATCGGCCGTATTCGCCGCGACGTTGCCGCGCCCATCGAGCGCAAGGCCGAGGTCCGACACCAGGCCTTCGTGCACCGGCGACACGAAGCCCATGGCAAGCAGGACCAGGTCTGCCCTAAGCTCGAATTCGGTGCCGAGCGCTGGCTTCATCGCCGTGTCGAGCCGCACGCAATGGAGTTTCTTCACCGCGCCGTTCTCGCCGCTGAGGCGCTGCGTCATCACGGCGAAGTCGCGCTCGGCGCCCTCCTCGTGGCTTGAGGAGGTGCGCAGCTTCAAGGGCCATTCCGGCCAGGTCAGAAGCTTGTTTTCCTTCTCCGGCGGCCTCGGCATGATCTCGAGCTGGGTCACCGAAAGCGCGCCCTGGCGCACCGAGGTGCCGATGCAGTCGGAACCCGTATCGCCGCCGCCGACGACGATCACATGCTTTCCCGAAGCGAGGATCGGCTGATCATTGGCGATGATCGGCTCGCGCGAGACGCGCCGGTTCTGCTGCGGCAGAAAATCCATGGCGAAATGCACGCCGTTGAGCTCGCGGCCCGGGATGGGCAAGTCGCGCGGCTTCTCGGCGCCGCCCGCTAGCACGACCGCGTCATGCTCCGCGAGGAGCCGTGACGCCGCAAGCCCCGCACCGACGGTGATGCCGCAATGGAAAATGATGCCCTCTGCCTCCATCTGCGCAATCCGGCGCTCGACATGGCGCTTTTCCATCTTGAAGTCGGGGATGCCGTAACGCAGCAAGCCGCCGGGCTTGGCGTTCCTCTCATAGACATGCACCTCGTGCCCGGCGCGTGCGAGCTGCTGGGCGCAGGCGAGCCCCGCCGGACCCGAGCCCACCACGGCGACCGTCTTGCCCGTGCGCCGCGTCGGCGGCTCGGGGACGATCCATCCCTCCTCCCAGCCGCGATCGACGATGGCGCATTCGATCGTCTTGATCGTGACGGGCGCGTCCTGAATGTTGAGCGTGCACGAGGCTTCGCAAGGCGCGGGACAGACGCGCCCGGTGAATTCCGGAAAATTGTTGGTGGAATGAAGGTTCTCGAGCGCCGCACGCCATTCGCCGCTGTACACGAGGTCGTTCCAATCGGGGATCTGATTGTTGACCGGGCAGCCGTTGTGACAATACGGGATGCCGCAATCCATGCAGCGGGCGGCTTGATCGCGTGTCGCCTCCTCCGAAAGGGGGAGCATGAACTCGCGATAATTGCGGATGCGATCGGAGGCGAGCGCGTAGCGCCGCTCCCGCCGATCGATCTCAAGAAATCCGGTGACCTTGCCCATTCTCAGCCGCCCGCGAGCGCGTACACGGGCTGCGCACGTTCCGCGTTGAGCTCGGCAAGCGCGCGGCGGTATTCCACCGGCATCACCTTGCGGAATTTCGGAAGGTATTCGTCCCAGCGTTCAAGAATGAGCTTGGCGCGAGCCGAGCCCGTATATGCTGCGTGCTTGGCGATGAGCTGATGCAAGCGCTCGCCGTCGAAACGGTCGAGATCGGCCATCACATCGACGAGGCCGTGGCCCTCGAGATCGCCGCCGTGATGATGCAGGCGCTGCATCATCACTTCCTCCGCCTCGACCGGCTCGAGATCGACCATGGAGAGATTGCAGCGCTTGGCGAAGGAGCCGTCCTCGTCGATCACATACGCGATGCCGCCCGACATGCCCGCCGCGAAGTTCCGCCCCGTCTGGCCGATGACGACGACGACGCCGCCCGTCATATATTCGCAGCCATGGTCGCCCGTTCCCTCGACCACCGCGATCGCTCCCGAATTGCGGACTGCGAAGCGTTCGCCCGCAACGCCACGGAAATAGCATTCGCCCGAAATCGCCCCGTAAAGCACTGTGTTGCCGATGATGATGCTCTCCTCGGGCGTGATGTTCACCGCTTCGCGTGACGGATAGATGATGATGCGCCCGCCCGACAGGCCCTTGCCGACATAATCATTGGCCTCCCCTTCGAGCTCGAGCGTCACCCCATGCGCGAGCCAGGCGCCAAAGCTCTGGCCGGCCGTCCCGTCGAGCTTCACATGCACCGTCTCGTCCGGAAGCCCGGCATGGCCGTAGCGCTTGGCGATCTCGCCGGACAGCATCGCGCCCGTCGCGCGGTTCGTGTTGTTGATCGAAGCTTCGATGAGCACCGGGCGGCGCGTCTCGATGGCGTTCGCCGCGCGCGCGATCAGCTCCCGGTCGAGCACCGCTTCAAGCTTGTGGTCTTGCGGCTCGAAATGGAAAATGCCAGTGCCGGGCAAGGGTTCCGGCTTGTGGAAGAGGCGCGAGAAATCGAGCCCTCTCGCCTTCCAATGCTCGATGACCTTCGCCTGGTCGAGCATCTGCATCTGCCCGATCATCTCGTCGAAGCGGCGGAAGCCGAGCGACGCCATGATCTCGCGCACCTCCTCGGCGAGGAAGAAGAAGTAATTGATCACATGCTCCGGCAGGCCGGTGAAGCGCTTGCGCAGCACGGGATCTTGCGTCGCCACGCCCACCGGGCAGGTGTTGAGGTGGCACTTTCGCATCATGATGCACCCGGCCGCGACGAGCGGCGCGGTCGCGCAGCCAAACTCGTCGGCGCCCAAAAGCGCGCCTATGACGACATCGCGCCCCGTGCGCACGCCGCCGTCGACCTGCACCGCGATACGCGAGCGCAGGCGATTCATGACGAGCGTCTGGTGAGTTTCCGCAAGGCCGATCTCCCAAGGCGAGCCTGCGTGCTTGATCGAGGTGAGCGGGGAAGCCCCGGTGCCACCCTCGAAGCCCGAGATGGTCACATGGTCGGCGCGTGCCTTCGATACGCCCGCAGCCACCGTACCGACGCCCACTTCGGAAACAAGCTTCACCGAGACAGCGGCTGCCGGGTTCACGTTCTTTAAGTCGTAGATCAGCTGGGCGAGATCCTCGATGCAGTAGATGTCGTGGTGCGGCGGCGGTGAGATCAGGCCGACGCCCTGCGTCGAGTGACGCACCTTGGCGATGACCGCGTCGACCTTGTGGCCCGGCAATTGGCCGCCCTCGCCGGGCTTTGCCCCTTGCGCCATCTTGATCTGCATCACGTCGGAATTGACGAGATATTCGGTCGTGACGCCGAAGCGCCCCGAAGCCACTTGCTTGATCGCGGAGCGCATGGAATCGCCATTGGCGAGCGGACGAAACCGGTCCACCTCCTCGCCGCCCTCGCCCGTGTTCGACTTGCCGCCGATGCGGTTCATGGCGATCGCGAGCGTCGTATGGGCCTCGCGCGAGATCGAGCCGAAGGACATCGCCCCCGTCGAGAAACGCTTCACGATCTGGCTTGCCGGCTCGACCTCCTCGAGAGACACCGGAGCGCGCCCATCCTCTTCGGCCGATTTGATGCGGAAGAGCCCTCTGATCGTCAAGAGATTTTCCGCCTGCTCGTTGAGGAGCTTAGCGAAGGCGCGATATTGTTCTTGCTGATCGCCGCGTACCGCGTGCTGCAGAAGCGACACCGCTTGCGGCGTCCAGGCATGCGCTTCGCCGCGCAGGCGGAACGCATATTCGCCCCCGACATCGAGGGAGCTGCGGTAGACGGGTGCGTCGCCGAAGGCGTCGCGATGGCGACGAACACTCTCCTCCGCGATCTCGGCGAGGCCGACGCCTTCGATGGTGGTCTTGGTGCCGAAGAAGAAGCGCTCGACAAAGGATGAAGAGAGGCCGACCGCATCGAAGATTTGCGCGCCGCAATAGGATTGGAAGGTCGAGATGCCCATCTTGGACATCACCTTCAACAGCCCCTTGTCGACCGACTTGATGAAGCGCTTGATGATCTCGCCCTCGTCGATCTCCTCCGGCAATTGCTGGCGCATCGCGGTAAGCGTCTCGAAAGCGAGATAGGGGTTGATGGCTTCCGCGCCATAGCCCGCGAGGCAGCAGAAGTGATGGACTTCGCGCGGCTCGCCGGTCTCGACGACGAGGCCCACCGAAGTGCGCAAACCCTTGCGGATCAGGTGATGATGCACGGCCGCGGTCGCGAGCAGCGCCGGAATCGGAACACGGTCGGGTCCCACCATGCGATCCGAGAGGATCACGATGTTGTAGCCGCCATGCACCGCTGCTTCCGCCCTTTCGCAAAGCCGGCCGAGCGCCCCTTCCATCCCCTTCGCGCCTTGCTCGGCGAGATAAGTGATGTCGAGCGTCTTGGTGTCGAAGGCGTCCTCGCGAAAACCGATGCAGCGGATCTTCTCGAGATCCTCATTCGTGAGGATCGGCTGACGCACCTCGAGGCGCTTCTTGCGCGACGTGCCCTCGAGGTCGAGCAAATTCGGCCGCGGTCCGATGAACGACACGAGGCTCATCACGAGCTCCTCGCGGATCGGATCGATCGGCGGGTTCGTGACCTGAGCGAAGTTCTGCTTGAAATATGTGGGCAAGAGTTTCGACCGCGCGGAAAGCGCCGAGATCGGCGTGTCCGTCCCCATGGAGCCGACGGCTTCCTGGCCGGTGACGGCCATGGGCGCCATCAGCATCTTCAGGTCTTCCTGGCTGTAGCCGAAGGCCTGCTGGCGATCGAGAAGCGACACATCGGTTCGCGATTCACGCGATTGCACCGGCGGCAGATCCTCGAGCACGAGCTGGGACCGCTTCAGCCATTGCCGATACGGGTGGCGTTGGGCGAGCTCCGCCTTGACCTCGTCGTCGGAGATAATCCGCCCCATCTCGAGATCGATGAGCAGCATCTTGCCCGGCTGCAGGCGCCATTTGCGCACGATATCGCTTTCCGGGATCGGCAACACGCCTGCCTCCGAGGCGAGCACGACGAGCCCATCCTTGGTGACGAGGTAGCGCGCGGGACGAAGCCCGTTGCGGTCGAGTGTGGCGCCGATTTGACGGCCGTCGGAAAAGGCGATCGAAGCCGGCCCGTCCCAAGGCTCCATCAATGCCGCATGATATTCGTAGAAGGCGCGCCTGTCCTCGTCCATGAGGGGATTGCCGGCCCAGGCTTCGGGGATCAGCATCATCATCGCATGGGCGAGCGAATAGCCGCCGCGCACCAGGAATTCGAGCGCATTGTCGAAGCAGGCCGTGTCCGATTGACCTTCGTAAGAGATTGGCCAGAGCTTCGAGATATCGTTGCCGAAGAGCTCCGAATCGACGGAAGCCTGGCGCGCCGCCATCCAGTTGACGTTGCCGCGCAGCGTGTTGATCTCCCCATTATGCGCCACCATCCGGAACGGATGGGCGAGCGGCCAGCTCGGGAAGGTGTTCGTCGAGAAGCGCTGATGCACGAGCGCGAAGGCGCTTTCGAAACGAGGATCGCGCAGATCCGTGTAGTAAGCGCCGAGCTGCGAGGCCAGCACCATGCCTTTGTAGACGGCCGTGCGGCAGGAGATCGAAACGGGGTAGAAGCCCCGGGCGCGCAGATTGTTCTCCTTCATGTTGTAGACGGTCCCGGAGATCTGCTTGCGCAGGATATAGAGGCGGCGCTCGAATTCCTCCTCGCTCGCAATGCCCTTGCCGCGCCCGATGAAGGCTTGCAGATGCAAGGGCTCGGTCGGCTTGACGCTCTCACCGAGGTCGCTGTTGTCGACCGGCGGCTCGCGGAAGCCGAGAAGCACCTGGCCCTCATCGGCGATCGTCTTCTCGATCACCTCGCGGCAGAGCCTCGCTGCCTCCTCCTCGCGCGGAAGGAAAAAATGCCCGACCGCATAGTGCCCGGGCTTGGGAAGCTCGAAACCGAGCGTCGCGCATTCCTCCAAAAAGAAACGATGCGGGATCTGTACCATGATCCCGCAACCGTCTCCGAGCTTCGGATCGGCCCCCACCGCTCCCCGGTGGCGCAGGTTGAGAAGAATCGTCAGGCCCTTCTCGATGATGTCGTGGCGCTTCGCATTCGACATGTCGGCGATGATGCCGACGCCGCAGGCATCATGCTCACGCGCGGGATCAAACAAGCCTTGCGCGGGAGGGCGCCCGTTCAGCCAGCCGGCGGGGGGCACGGTTTTGCAAGCGCGGGCCCGCGAAATCGCGCCCTTATGCTCGCTCGCCGCACCTTTCACCGCGTCCATGTCGATGCCTTCCCTTAGCTGCTTGACGATATTCGCGCCAACCCTCACAGACGAAATCGAGGGCATGGTTGCCTAAAAAAAGGTCAGCCTTGCTGCCTTATCTTCGACCATGCCAAACTTGCCCACGATGTTCAATAGAACAATTCAAGCCTCGAGGACCTCCATGAATTTCCGAAGTGACAACACCGCCGGCGCGAGCGAAAAAGTGCTCGCCGCGCTCGTGGCCGCGAATGGAGGTGCCCAGTCGGCCTATGGGGCCGATGAGCTGACGAAGGCGGTCGAGAAGACGTTTTCCGAAATCTTCGAGCGCGAGGTCGCGGCATTCCTAGTCGTGAACGGCACGGCGGCGAACTCATTGGCCCTCGCTTGTGCGGCGCCGCCTTGGGGCGCCGTGCTCTGCCATCTGGAGAGCCATATCGCAGATGATGAGTGCGGCGCACCGGAATTCTTCACGGGCGGAGCCAAGCTCGTGGGACTTCCGGGGATCGCATGCAAGCTCGAGCCCGCGACCGTCGCCACGAAACTCGCGCGCATGCCGGCGCGCTCGATGCGCCACAGCGAGCTCACCGCTCTCTCGATCACCCAGGCGACGGAAGCAGGCACGATCTACACTCGAGACGAGATCGCAGCGCTGGCCGAGATCGCGCGTTCACGCGGCCTTACGGTCCACATGGACGGGGCTCGCTTTGCCAACGCCCTCGTCGCGCTCGGCTGCACGCCTGCCGAGATGACATGGAAATCCGGCGTCGACATCGTGTCCTTCGGAGCCACAAAGAACGGCTGCCTTGCCGCGGAAGCGGTGATTTTCTTCGACAAGAAGAAGGGGACGGAGATGGAGATAAGGCGAAAGCGCGCCGGTCATACGCTCTCCAAGGGGCGCTTTCTCGCGGCGCAGATGCGGGCCTATCTGTCGAATGGGCATTGGCTCGATCTCGCGCGTCACGCGAACACCGCGGCGGAGCGATTGGAAGAGACCCTCCTTTCGCTGCCGGGAGTGAGGCTCGGCTGGCCGCGTCAATCCAATGCCGTGTTCGCCATTCTTCCCGACGCGGTGGACCGGCGCTTGCGCGAAGCGAATGCCGCATACCATCCTTGGTCGCCCGACTGGCTTCCGGTGAAATCAACGCCGAAAAAAGGCGAGACGCTTTGCCGTTTTGTCACCTCTTTCCGCACCACCACGACCGAGATCGACGCGTTGCGCGTCGCGGGGCAGGCTGAACCGATCGCTGGCTCGAGCGTTAAGGCCAAGGCAGGTTGAGGATCGGCCCCTTTTTCGAATGGGAAAGGGGGCCGTTGGCCGGGCGGACAAATAGCGTCCATGCCATCGTCCAAAGCTCGCCGCAATCGCCGCCGACAGATGTTGCGGGCGATCTTATCGCAAGGGGCTCCACATGAGCATCATCAAAAGTTTGCCGACGCTCGAGCCGACATCATCCCGGCGAGCGTCTCTCGGATTGGCACTCTTGGCCGGCGCGGCGATCCTCACTCTCGAGCCCAACGTGGCTCAGGCGCAATTCTGGGGAGGTTACGACTCAGGCTGGGGCGCACCCGAGCGGACTTGGGGCGCGCCGCGCTACCAAGACGAGGACGTGCTACGGCCCGGGGAAATCGTAGACCTTTTGCGCCGGCGTGGCTGGAGCATCCTCTCCCCGCCCTCGATGTCCGGCCGCCATTACGTGGCCAATGTCCGCAATGGTTTCGGCCAACGGTTGTTCGTGGTGCTCGACGCTTACGACGGCCGTATTCTTGACGCGCGGCAGATCGAGGAACGCCCGAACACGAACGAGCTCGCCGCGATCCCGGGCGACCATCCAGCGACGGGCCGCCCCGATGAAGTGATCCGGCCGGGCGCGCTGTCTCCCGTGCCGGCAACGCCCGCTCCGAAGCCGTATCATGCGCCGACGCAGGCCAAGCGATCCGTTGCGCCGGTGAGGAGCTCGCCGCTCGAGCCGACGAATGAAAAAGAGGGACCGGTTGCCGTGGCGAAGCCAACATCCGCGCCGGCCGCCGTCAAGCATGTCGTTCCCGCGCCAGCAACGCCCGAGGCGAACAGCACGAGCTCGCCCGCGGTCTCCCCGACCACCCCATCGCCGGTTCAAGGCGCCGCTCCGGTAGTTCGTCAGGTTTACCCGGCCGCCGCCGGCACTCCCGCCCAGCCGTCGGCGCTCGCCCCGCAAGCCGCCGAGGCCTCGCCTTCCGCAACCGCCTCCCAAGCCCCCTCGAGGCCGGCGCCAGCGGCCCCCGCAAAGCCGACGCTTCCGGCAGATGCGGGTTTTGAATAAGCAGTTAAGTCAACAATCAATAAGGGCGCTCCTTTCGGGAGCGCCCTTTGACTTCAGTCGAAATCGCCGCTTTCGGTCGATGAATTACGCGGCCTTTTTGGTCTCGATCGCGTGATCATTGGCCCCCTGGGCGTTGATCGGCACGAGGCGCGGCTTCTTGGCCTCGGGGATCTCGCGCACGAGGTCGATGTGCAAGAGCCCGTTCTCGAGGCTTGCACCCGTCACCTGAACGAAATCGGCAAGCTGAAAGCGCCGATTGAAAGCACGTGCCGCGATGCCCTGATAGACCATTTCGGTCTTGGGCTCGCCGGCGGCGGCCTTTTTCTCACCTTGCAAGGTAAGAGCGTTCTCTTTCACCTCGATTGAAAGCTCGTCGGCCGAGAAACCGGCCGCGGCCACGGTGAGGCGATAAGCATTCTCGCCGACGCGTTCGATATTGTAGGGCGGGTAGTTCTGGGATTCGCCGGACACCTGATCGAGCATCGAGAAGAGGCGGTCGAAGCCGATGGTCGAGCGATAGAGGGAAGGAAGATCATACTGGCGCATGGCATATTCTCCTATAGAAGCAACATGCATATCGTCCGCCACGAGGGCCGGACAGGTTCACACCGCCTTTGGCCGGTGCCGCTCTAATGTTGGAATAAGTTTGCGCAATTCAAGGCCTTCCATACGCAGAAAAATCGCTGAAGGGAGAAGAGCATGGCGGGACGGCTGAAGGGCAAGGCGGCGGTGGTGACCGCGGCCGGCCAGGGGATCGGGAGAGCCATCGCCGAGGCTTTCGTGCGCGAGGGCGCACAGGTTTTCGCAACCGATGTCGACGTTGCCAAGCTCGACGGCATCGCGCGGGCGAGGCGACGCAAGCTCGACGTGCTTTCGACGCGCGCGGTCGAGGCCTTCGCGGCCAGGACCGGCCCCATCGACGTGCTCGTCAACTGCGCCGGTTTTGTCCACCACGGCACCATTCTCGAATGCGACGACAAAGCCTGGGATTTTTCCTTCGACCTCAACGTTCGCTCGATGCACCGCATGATCAAGGCTTACCTGCCCGGCATGATCGCCAAGGGCAAAGGCGCGATCGTCAACATCTCGTCCGGCGCTTCTTCGGTTCGGGGCATACCCAATCGCTACGTCTACGGCACGACAAAAGCCGCCGTCATCGGCCTCACCAAGGCGGTGGCGGCGGATTTCATCCAAAAAGGGGTCCGTTGCAACGCCATTGCGCCCGGCACTGTGCAATCGCCCTCGCTCGACGAGCGGATAACGGCTGCCGCGGCCTCGACGGGCAAGTCGGCTGAGGAAGCGCGCGCGGCCTTCGTGGCGCGCCAGCCCATGGGGCGGCTTGGCACCGCCGAAGAAATCGCCGCTGCGGCGATTTATCTGGCGAGCGACGAAAGCGCCTTCAGCACCGGCACGACGCTGATCGTGGATGGGGGCTTCTCGCTCTGATCGAAGGAGGTCTTGTCAGCTCGAACGCCCTTTTCGAATCGCGCCTTCGAATCGGCGTATGTTGCACGAACGCCTCATGCGGTGGAAGATTGTCTTGACGACTAGGCGAAAACCGCAACTCATGACAAAAGGGGGTCTCGGCTGGGAAGGTTTCGAGGACGGTGCGGTTGTGCGCCGCCGCGGGGAGGCCCCTGCCGATAGCTCTGATCAACCTGGCGGAAGCGGAGAAAACTCATGGCCAAGGCACCCGCGAAAGCGGCAAAGAAAGCGTCAAAGGGCGGCGCCGCAAAGAAACCAAACGCTCTTCAAGTCCCCGTGAAGCCCTCAGCCGAGCTGGCGGCGGTCGTCGGCGCAAACCCGCTGCCGCGCTCGCAAGTGGTCAGCAAGATGTGGGACTACATCAAGAAGCACAAGCTGCAGAACCCGGCGAACAAGCGCGAGATCATGTCGGACGACAAGCTGTCCAAGATCTTCGGCAAGAAGAAGGTGACGATGTTCGAGATGAACAAGCTCATCTCGGGCCATCTGAAAGCCTGATCGTCAGCTCGATCGGACTCTCGCTTTTTACCGTGAGAGCCGACGCTCGGTAACGCTAACCCGGGCCTGGATCCCGCATTTCGCGGACCCAATCTTGCAAGGCAACGTCCGTCGTCGCCGCTTCGGCACGCGACGCGGCGTTGCTTTCCGTTTGCGGCTAGAGGAAAACATGGCGGCGCGCACGGCCTCTATCCGTTAAGGAGCGGCTACTCGCCTTTCCCTAATCCTAGGGCTCGCGCAGCCGGCGCGCAGGCTTCTCGCCGAGAATGCGTCCATTGCCGATAAGGCCGAGGAGCACGGTCGCAAAGACGGCAATGACCGCGATCCAGATCAGCGAGACGAGATCGACGCTCGGATCGATTTTCATGGCGAACTTAACGATCGCCGCCGCGATGGCGCAGCCGGCGATCAACCCGAAGAGCGCCGCGATCGCTCCGAGCAATCCATATTCGATGAGGAACATTCGCAAGATCGCGCCACGCCTGGCGCCGAGCGTCTTGAGGACCATGGCATCGTAGAGCCGGAACCGACGCCCGGCGGCGAGGGCTCCGGCAAGCACGAGGATAGCCGAGACGAGCGACACCGCGCTCGCGCCCCTTATGGCGAAGAGAAGCTTGCGCACCAGCCCATCCACCGTGTCGAGCGCATCCTTGACGCGCAGCGAGGTGACCGAGGGAAAGCTCGACGCCACGGCCTTCACCACCGCGCTCTCCTCTTGCGGCGTGCCGCCATCCTTGAGCTGCAAGGTCGCAAGATCATTGAACGGCGCGCCGTCGAAGGCATTCGGCGAAAACACCATCACGAAATTGATCGCGAGCGAAGACCATTCGACGCTGCGCAGATTGGCGATGCGCGCTTCGATATCCCGGCCGAGCACATTGACGACGATGCTGTCGCCGAGCTTGAGGTTAAGCCCCCGCGCGACGTCGCGCTCAAAGGAGACGAGCGGGGGGCCTGAATAATCGGCGGGCCACCATTCTCCGCCGACGAGCTTCGCCCCTTCCGGAAGCTCGGCCGAAAAGGTGATGCCGCGATCCCCTTCGAGCACCCAGGCGACATCTTCCGGAGCCTTGACCTTATCGGCCGCGACGCCCGCGAGGGAGACGATGCGCCCTCGCATCATCGGCACGCTTTGCTCGCGCGCGCCGGGCGCTACGGCGTCGACGAGAGCGGAGAAATTTTCAGCGTCACGGCTCGGCAGATCGAGGAAATAGAAGTTCGGTGCTTTTTTGGGCAAGCTTCGCGTCAACTCGCCGGAGACGGTTGCATCGATCATGGCGAGCGCGACGATCAGCGTGACGCCAAGCCCAAGCGAGATGATGACTGTCTGGGTCGCCGCGCCCGGGCGATGCAGGTTGGCGAGCGCGAGACGGGCGAGCGGGTTTTTCGGCGGCTTGAGTTTGCGCAAGAGCACCATCACCCCCGCGCTCACCGCACGCAACAGCAGGAAGGCGCCGGCACAGGCGATCACCGCGATGGTCGCGATGAGCCGATCCCAGGCGAAGCCGAGCGCGGCCGCGATCAGCGCGAGCGCGAGGCATGCCGCAGAGACGCCATATCGGGCAGGCGGCGGTCCGCGATGAGGCGCCACGAGCTCGCGAAACAATTGCGAGCACGGCACGTCATGGGCACGGCCGAGCGGCCAAAGGGAAAAGGCGCCGGCGACGAGGGCGCCGAAGAGCGCGGCGAGCGCGAGCGGGCCGGGAAAGGGACCGGGCACGAGAGGCGCCGGCAGAAGCGTCCCGAAAAGCCACAGGATGAGAAAGGGCAGCAGGGCCCCTGCCAAGAGCCCGATGAGGACGCCGAGGCTTGCCAGGATGGCGACCTCGCAAAGCATGATGGCGACGGCGCGCGTGGCACTGGCGCCGAGGCTTTTCAGGATGGCGATGGTCGGCCGCTTTCGCTCGACGAAAGCCTCGATCGAATTCGCGACGCCCACGCCACCGACGAGAAGCGCGACGATGCCGGCAAGCGCAAGGAATTGCGTGAATCGTCGGATGTTCTTCTCGAATTGAGGGGCGACATTGATGCGCGTGCGAACATCGAATCCCGATTGCGGAAATTGCGCCTTCAGGCCGGCTGCCTTCGCCTCGAGCTCATCCTCGCCATCATGCCCTTGCGGCAACTCGACGCGATAGCTCCAACGCATGAGGCTGCCGGGGCGCAAGAGCCCGCTCGCGCGCAGCGCCTCCTTTGAAAGGATCACCCTCGGCCCAAAGCCGATGCCCGTCGCGAGCGTGTCGGGCTCGAAGACGAGCTTCGCCCTCAAGGTCACGCGCGCCGCGCCGATGCTCACCTCGGCGCCGGGCTCGAGATCAAGCCGCGCCAAGAGCGCGGGGTCGACGATCGCGCCATAAGCGCCATCCTTTGGCGCGAGCAGCTCAGCGGTTGAAGCGGCCCCGTCCGTCGCCAAATTGCCAAAGGTCGGATAATCGGGCCCGACGGCCTTGATCTCGACGAGCGCCGCGTCTCCACTCGGCGCACGTGCCATGGCGCGCAAGGTCGCGATCGACGCGGTTTTGCCGAGCTTCTCGATGGCTGCGCGCTCTTGCGGATTGGCCTCACGCTGCAACAAGGCAAACGACAAATCCCCCCCGATGATGATGCGTCCTTGTGCCGCGAGCCCCTCCTCGAGCCCGCGCGCGAGCGAGCCGACCCCGGCGATGGCAAAGGTGCCGATGGCGAGGCAGGCAAGGAAGACGCCGAAGCCACGTGTCCCCGCGTTCAGATCGCGCCACGCCAAACGCAAGATGAGCATGATGCCGCGCGCGCCTCGGGCGCCCCGCGTTTGGGGGAGTCCCGCGCGAGAATCGACCGCATCCGTCATCGCAAGTCTCAAACGGCTTCCGAGGCGACGCCGACGCGCCGGGGAAGATCGGGGAGCGCGGCATCGACCTTCCCCGAGCGCAAACGCACGATGCGATCGCAACGCGCGGCGAGCGGCAGGTCGTGCGTCACGAGGAGGAGCGTCGTGCCGCGCTCGCTTCGCAGCTGGAAGATGAGGTCCGCGATCTGGGCGCCGGTCGCCTCATCGAGATTGCCGGTCGGCTCATCAGCGCAAATGATCGAAGGGTTCGGGGCGAGCGCGCGCGCCACGGCGACCCTTTGCTGCTCGCCCCCCGAGAGCTCGGCGGGGTAATGGGAGAGGCGATTGCCGAGGCCGACGGCGCGCAGTTCCGCGGCGGCCCGCTCGAAAGCATCCTCGCGGCCCGCGAGCTCGAGCGGAACCGCCACATTCTGCAACGCCGTCATCGTCGGGATGAGATGAAAGGATTGAAAGACGATGCCGATGTTTCGACCGCGGAACTCGGCAAGGTCATCCTCATCGAGGCTGGCAAGGTCTTGGCCCGCGATCTCGACCGTGCCGGTATCGACCCGTTCGAGCCCCGCGACCGCCATGAGCAAGGAGGATTTTCCCGAACCTGAGGGTCCCACCAGCCCCACGGCCTCGCCCTGCCCTACTTCGAGCGAAATGCCCCGCAGGATGTGGACGCGCGCGGCGCCACGTCCCAAGCTGAGATCAACGCCGCCGAGCTTGATGATGGGTGAAGACATGAGGCGATCCGAGAGGGGCGCAGGCGCAGGCTCGCTCGTACAAGACGGGCGAGCGGGGAAGAGCGATGGCCGGGAACTCCGGCGGAACCAAGGCGCGCTCCTGTCGCGCCGCACCCTGCTTGTCGCCGCGGCCTCTTTCCCGGCGCTGAGCGCCCGCACCTTGGCACAAGGGCCTTTGCGCCTCGTTGCGCTCGGCGACAGCCTCACCGCTGGCTTTGGCCTTCCGGCCGAGGCGAGCTTTCCCGTCATGCTGCAGCGCGAGCTCGCGGCGCGCGGCAAGGCGGTGACGATCGCCAATGCGGGCGTTTCCGGCGACACGGCCGAAGACGGCCTCGCGCGTCTCGACTGGTCCGTGCCCAAAGACACCAGAGGCGTCATCCTCGAGCTCGGCGCGAATGATGCGTTGCGCGGGCTTGATCCCAAACATTGCGAGGCGACGCTCGATCAGATCGTCGGCACGCTGGAGTCGCGCGCCATCGCGGTGCTTTTGTGCGGCATGCAGGCACCGCGAAACCTCGGGACCGAATATGTCGAGGCATTCGATGCCCTTTATCCGAGGCTTTCCGCCAAATACGGGCTGATCCTTTACCCTTTCTTCCTCGAGGGCGTTGCAGGCGATACGGCCTTGACCTTGCCCGACAGATTGCATCCGAACGCTGAGGGTGTGCGCGTCATCGTCAGCAAGATCCTTCCCTCGGTCGAGAGCTTCGTCGCCAAAATCGAGACGCAATGAGCTTTGGCTGGCTTCACTCTCGGCCGCGTCAAGGGCTGAATGGCCCGATCAAGCCTCGCGCTGCCGCGAAGTCACAAGGCCGACCGCGCCCAGGAAGCGTTCACGCCTTCTCTCCACGGCGCCGGCCAAGCGTTCGAGCACCTCGACGCTCTCCTCCCACCCGAGGCAGCCGTCGGTGATGCTCTGCCCATGCACCAACGCCATTCCGGGTACGAACTCCTGGCGACCGCCTATGAGATGGCTTTCGACCATGACGCCGATGATGCGCCGATCTCCCACCTCGATCTGTCGGCTGACATCGGCGACGACAAGGGCCTGGTTTTCGGGTTTCTTGCGGCTGTTGCCGTGGCTCGCATCGATCATCACCGCCGGGCGAAGGCCGGAGCTTTCGATCTCGCGGCAAGCGGCTTCTACATTTTCGGCGTCGTAATTCGGGGCGCGTCCGCCGCGCAGGATGATGTGGCAATCCTCATTGCCCGTGGTGGCGGCGATCGCCGATCGGCCCTCCTTGGTGACGGCCATGAAATGATGGAGCTTCGAGGCGGAGAGAACCGCATCGACGGCGACGCGCACATTGCCGTCCGTGCCGTTCTTGAAGCCGACCGGGCAGGAGAGGCCCGACGCCATTTCCCGATGAATTTGGCTTTCGGTGGTACGCGCCCCGATGGCGCCCCAACCGACGAGGTCGGCGATGTATTGCGGGGTCGTCATGTCGAGGAATTCGCAGCCCGCGGGAACACCGAGCTCGTTGATCCGGTTCAACAGATGGCGTGCGATCCGCAAGCCCTTGTCGATGTCGAAGCTGCCGTCGAGATCGGGATCGTTGATCAAACCCTTCCAGCCGACGGTGGTGCGCGGCTTCTCGAAATAGACGCGCATGATGATCTCGAGCCTGTCGCCGAGGCGCTGGCGAGAGACGGCGAGCCTTTCCGCATATTCAATCGCAGCATCCGGATCATGGACCGAGCAGGGGCCGATCACCACGGCCAGGCGATCGTCGTTGCCTTGAAGGATGTCGTGTAACGCCGCGCGCGCCGCGCTCACGGTGCGGGTCGCGCGCGCGCGGCGCGGGAATTCGAGCATGATCTCGGCGGGTGTGCTGAGTTCCTTGATTTCGCGGATGCGAAGGTCGTCTGTGGTGCGCAACACGGTCGTGGCTCCTCGAATTGGGCCACCGGCGGCATAAAAAAACCGCCAGTGGGGCTGGCGGTTCCGGATGGTTCTTGCAAGCTCTCTTCAGATCGCGCAAACCCCTTCGGCCGCCCGCCGGTGCGGATAGCTAAAATAGCGAGCAAAGGCGCTGGCGGCGGGATTGCGCATGCCTGTTCTTTACAGCGGCGCGCGGGGCTTGTCACGCGGGCAAGAGCAGCGGCATGTTCTCGCGTTGGGCAAATGTCGGAAGCACCTCATGCGCGAGAATGCGACACGCTTTGCCTCTGTGTGAGCAAAACGCTATGACGCTTTGAGCTTTCCTTGACGGGGCGGCTCGCAAACTCGTCAATCGACGTCGACAATTCTCCGATACCCCGCACTTCCTTACCAACCCCCCGAAAAGCAGGATTTCCGCCGTGCCGTCAGATATCGAGATCGCCCGCGCCGCCAAGCTCCAACCCATCAGCGCGATCGCCGAGCGCGCCGGAATCCCGGAAAGCGCACTCGAGCCTCATGGACGCCATATCGGCAAGGTCGGGCTCGACTTCCTCGCCGAGAGACGCAAGGCGAAAACGAAGAACGGCAAGCTCATCCTCGTCACGGCCATCAACCCGACGCCCGCCGGCGAAGGCAAGACGACAACGACGGTCGGGCTCGGCGACGGGCTTCGGAAGATCGGCAAGCGCGCCATGATCGCGCTGCGCGAGCCTTCCCTTGGCCCCTGCTTCGGCATGAAGGGAGGCGCTGCCGGCGGCGGTTATGCGCAAGTCGTGCCGATGGAGCAGATCAACCTGCATTTCACCGGGGATTTCCACGCCATCACCTCGGCGCACAATCTTCTCGCCGCGCTCATCGACAACCACGTCTATTGGGGCAATGAGCTCGACATCGATCCGCGCCGCGTCACGTGGCGGCGCGTTCTGGACATGAATGACCGCTCGCTGCGCCAGATCGTCTCAGGCCTCGGCGGGCGCGGCGAACGGCGTGCCGCGCGAAGCCGGTTTCGACATCACCGTCGCCTCGGAAGTGATGGCGATCTTCTGCCTTTCCCGCAGCCTCGAGGAATTGCAAGATCGGCTTGTCGCGCATGGTGGTCGCGCAAACTCATGGCAAGAAGGCGATCACGGCGGCCGAGCTGCAAGCGCCCGGCGCCATGACCGTGTTGCTGAAGGACGCGCTCGCGCCCAATCTTGTGCAAACGCTCGAAGGCACGCCGGCCTTCGTGCATGGCGGGCCTTTCGCCAACATCGCCCATGGCTGCAACTCGGTGATGGCGACGCAGGCGGCCTTGAGCTTGAGCGATTATCTCGTGACCGAAGCGGGATTCGGCGCCGATCTCGGCGCGGAGAAATTCTTCGACATCAAATGCCGCAGCGCCGGGCTCTCGCCCGCCGCGGCCGTCATCGTGGCGACGGCGCGAGCGCTCAAGATGCATGGCGGCGCGAAGAAGACCGATCTTGGCCGCGAGGACCTCGCGGCACTGCGCAAGGGCCTCGCCAATCTCGGGCGCCACGTCGCCAATGTGCGCAAATTCGGCGTGCCGCCGATCGTCGCCATCAATCACTTCACCAGCGACACGCAGGCCGAGCACGACCTGATCGCCAAGCTGTGCAAGGAGGAGTTCGACGTCGAGGCCGTGCAATGCCGCCATTGGGCCGAGGGCGGAAAAGGCACGATGAAGCTCGCCGAGCGCGTGGTCGCGCTCGCCGACAGCGGCAAGGCTTCCTTCAAGCCGCTTTATCCCGACGCCATGCCGCTCGCCGAGAAAATGCGCGTCATCGCGCGCGAGATCTACGGCGCCGCGGACATCGCGCTCGACCCGAAGGCGGCCGCGCGCCTTGCCGAGATCGAGGCGATGGGCTTCTCGCAGCTCCCGATTTGCGTCGCCAAGACGCAATATTCCTTCGCGGCAGACGCCTCGCTTCTCGGAGCGCCAAGCGGGCATGTCGTGCCGGTCCGAGAAGTGCGCTTGTCGGCCGGCGCCGGCTTCGTCGTGATGATTTGTGGGGACATCATGACCATGCCGGGCCTGCCGCGCCATCCCGCCTCCGAGAAGATCGGCCTCGACGCGCAAGGCGCGATCGAGGGGCTGTTCTGACCAACGCTTTCCGACCTCGTGAGAGCCGGGAGCCAGGCTGGCCCTTTTGACGCCGCAGTTTGCTGGTGCTTATGTTGCGCTGCGGGTTGCGTTCGAGATTCGAGGAGGCCCGAATGGCCGTGAAGCCGTTTCTTGCGTTCGCCCTGCTGTGCGGCTTCTGCCTTCCTGCCAAGGCGGATGATACGGCATCGACAGCGACCAAGCTTCCGACGTTCGCCATGCAGCCGCAGTTGAGTTCGGCGGACCCGCAATCTACATCCCCGTGGACGGGATTTTATGCCGGGAGCGAGGTTTTTGCCTTTTCGGGCAAGGGTGTAAAGCATGGCGCCGGAGGCGCGGCTTTCCTCGGCTATAATCGGGAATTCGACAATAATCTCGTGATCGGCATCGAAGCGAGCACGGGCTTCGCGCCCAGCGTGTTCAAGCACGGCCCTTACAGCGGCTATGAATTCGCCGCTACCAATGTGAAGCTCGGTTACGACATGGGCCGGCTCTTGCCCTATGTCACGGCGGGCTTTGCCTTCGCGAAGCCCGATGTTCGCTCCGGCTATCTCAGCGCGACCGACAGCGCCAATGATCTCTTCGGTTCCCCTTCCAATCTGAAGGTGTTGGGAAGCGTTGGCGCCGGCTTCGACTATCAGGTCACCAATAATCTCGCCGTTGGCCTCGCCGTCTCGGCCGGCACCAACCGTGGACCCATTCTGCCGGCTCCTTGAGCTACTCTCTTGACGCCTGCGCGTCCTGCGAGACCGGCTTGAAGTCCCGTTGTGCTTTCAACGACCCACCTATCGCCGATGGCGGAAATTAACACATTCATCGAGCGCGCCTCTCAGCTGCCGCTTAATGACGCGGCCTACTATCTTTGGCGTTCGAGGCAGGAAATCGATCGTGATGAAAAGATCCCCCCTCCTCCGGCATACGATCTACTGATGCCTATAGTCGACGGCTCTTTTCGCCGGGCAGTGGATGTGTCGAGATTGGTCGAGTTCGACTACGATAACGCCCATCGCGGGCCGACCTTTGACAGATTGAAGAGGGCTCATCCAGGCACCGATGATCACGAATTACAGCGGGCGATAAAACTGGCCGTCAAATTTTACCGCGATTGCATGCGACATTTTTCGTATTCAGCGGATAACGACATCAGCGATGATGTGAACAAGGCTATGGATTTGGCTCGAAAAGAAAATCCCGATTTTTTAAATTCAACCTATGACCAGGCGCGATCTCTCCTGCGTTTTATGATGAGATAATTGCCCTGTCCAAGCATGGGTTGAATTTCGCAGGCGCGGAAGAGACGCTCGCTGGGAGGCTGAGCCTCACGGGCGCCTCTGCGCAGGGTCATCCATGTGCCCCTCGCTCGCGCGCGGGTGAGGCTTCGGTCAGCGAAGCGGGACGAAATCCAGGACCTGACCCTGGAAGAAGGTGAGAGGCGCCTCCCATTTCGAGAGGGGGCCGACTGAAAAGGCGCAAGAGCCCATGCCCTCCTGCACTTTCTCGCAGGCATAGATGTCCTCGAGCATGACGTTGTTCGATTCAAGCGCATGCACGGGCCCGATTTGAAGTCGGCTACTTGAGAGATTGAAGCCCTTCGCACTCGCGATATGCGCGGGCAATTCCCCCGGATCGACTACGTTCATCTTCGCTGAGCTTTCCGGCCTCGTGGCGCGCACCCGAGTGCGCACCAGGCTCATTCCCGCGCTCACCGGGATCACATGGAAGGTGCTCCAGGTGTAGGCCGTCTGGGAGAGGGCGACATTCGGGAACAGCCACTGATAGGAAAATCCGTAATCGGCGGGAATTCCTGCGATCACGGGCATCGACTCGTCGGGATCCGCGTAGGATTTGTCCTTGTCGATGTCGGGCTTGAGCGGTCGGTAAAAGGCTTGGTGACGGCCAGCGGGGCGCCATTTCTGCCGCATGAAATCGCCATCGCCGAGCGACACCGAGTGCAGAAGCGGCAAATGGTAGCCGTCGATGAAATTCTCGGTGATGATCTTCCAATTGGCGCGCACGCGATAGACGATGTCTGAAACCTCGACGAGCTCCTCGGGATCATGGAGGCGCTCCTGAGCTGGCTTAAATGGCCCGAGCTTATCCGGAATTTCCGCGAGCCATTCCTCGAGCGACATCGCGGCTGGATCCGGATGCACGAACAACAGGCCCTTCCAGGCCGCGACCTTCGCGTGATGCAGGCCGTAGAGCGACTTGTCCAAGCAAGGAAAGAGTTCCTGCTGATAAGGGACACTCGCAAGCTGCAGCTCGCCTTTAAGATTATATGTCCATTTGTGGTAAAAGCAGGAGATAAGGCCCCGCTGAATATTGCCGGTACCTTCGAGCAGCCGCGCGCCTCGGTGTCGGCACACATTGTGAAACGCTCTCAGCCGCCCGTTCAGATCCCGCAGGACGACGAGCGCGGCGTTGCCGCAATCGAGAGTGATGTAATCGCCCGGAGCGCTCACATCCTCCACCATTCCGGCGAAGGTCCACGTCTTCGCGAAAAGCTCCTCGCGCTCGCGCTGAAGCCAGCTCTCCGAGGTATAGGCCGAGGCCGGCAACAATTGTCGGGGGGGTTGTGTCGGCTTCCACCACTCATCGGTGGTGTAGGCGCTCGACCTCACCATCTCGTGAAGCTGTGCGGCGGTCTTCAATCCGCGCATTGGAAACTCCTTCCGCGCGACCTCCCGCGCGATAGGCGAGCGACCGGGCCGCCTCGCGCTTCTCAGGGCCGACCGATCTTCGCACAGCGGTCATTCAAGTCAAATGTTTTTCATTTGTGTAGAAACGAATTTTCCAGCGACTGCCTCGACGAGCGCGCCGTGCAATGACGGGTTAAACGCGCGTCGTGCGCCCGCCGGATAGGTGGCGCTCCTTGATCGAGCATGGGACGATAACGAAGCGCGCTTGCCGCACCGCGCGTCCCGCCCTCTCGTGCCTACTCGCCCTACTCCGCCGCCATCGCCATGCCGTCGGCCGCACGGCCGAGCCGGCGATGCTGGGCGACCGGCATGCGGGCGCGAACCGCCGCCGGCAGAGCAAGATCGAGCCTCGTCGAGACGACGCCGACGCCATCCGAGGCGCGCGCGATCACGTGCCCCCAAGGATCGATCGCCATCGAGTGCCCGTAATTGTGGAGCATCTTCCCCTTGGCCTCGTAGGCGCCCGTTTGCGCCGCGGCGAGCACATAGGCCTGCGTCTCGATCGCACGCGCGCGCAAGAGCACTTCCCAATGATCCTTGCCGGTCTGCAAGGTGAAGGCGGCGGGCAGTGCGATGATCGTCGCGCCGCGCTCCACGAGCGCCGCGAAGAGCTCGGCGAAGCGCAAATCGTAGCAGATGGTGCAGCCGATCGTGACGCCCTCGCAATCATAGGTGACGACTGCCTCGCCCGGCTTCATCGTCGCCGATTCCTTGTATTTCGTGCCGTCGGGCGCGGTGATGTCGAACATATGGATTTTGCGGTAGCGCGCGGCCTCGCGCCCGTCGCGATCGAAAACGACGGTCGTGTTGTAGGCGCGGTTCTCGCCCGGCACCCGTTCGAAGAAACTGCCGCCATGCACCCAAATGCGGTTGTCGCGCGCGAGCGAGCGCAGCGTCTCGTAAGCAGGGCCACCGGTCGCGGGTTCCGCGATGGCGAGCTTTTCGGCGCTCGAACCGCCCATCCAATCGAAGACCTCCGGCAGGAGCACCCAATCGGGACGCTCCTCCGCAACCGCCCGCTCGATGAGTTGCTTCGCCCGTGCGAGGTTCGCGCGCTTGTCGCTGATGGAATTCATCTGGATGAGCGATATCTTCATGGCCGCGCTCCAAGCTCCGTTTCACAAGAATATAGCATCATTCGGCGCGGCTGCGAGAGCCTGCGTTTCCCCTCTCCCACTTGCCTTCATCGGCCCGGCTTTCAAGCCGGCTTTCAACCTCACCATATCATGCGTTATGATTTTGCGATTCGCCGAGCGGCCGGAACGACGGGCTCCGGCTGCAAGCCGGCGAAAGGGGATGGAGGTCGAGCATGCTCAAGGAATTTCGCGAATTCGCGATGAAAGGCAATGTCGTCGATCTTGCGGTGGCTGTCATCATCGGCGCGGCATTCGGGAAGATCGTCGACTCGCTCGTCGGCGATGTGATCATGCCGATCATCGGCGCGATCACGGGAGGCCTCGACTTCACCAATTATTACCTTCCGCTTTCGAGCAAGGTGCAGGCAGGCCTTGCCTATGCCGACGCGAAGAAGACCGGAGCCGTCCTCGGCTGGGGCCAGTTCCTCACCTATGTGGTGAATTTCTTTATCGTCGCCTTCGTTCTTTTCCTCGTTATTCAAGCGATGAATCGAATGAAAGGGCGCGTTCTGGCGCCTGCCGAACCCAAGGCGCCCAAAGCGCCACCCGCCGAGGTCGTGCTGCTCACCGAAATCCGCGATCTCTTGAAGGAAAGGCGCTGAAGGAAGGCCCTCAGCAGCACCGGAGCGGCCCCCTTCCAAAATTTATTTCCCTTTTTGGGGATGATCCACTAGGCCGAGCACCGAACAGCGAAAATCGGCCGTTCGGCCGCGCGAGGTCGCCATGACGGTTGCTGCGAGGATCTCCCCGACGGGAATACCGCCCTTGCGCCGAGAGGCGCTTGAAGCGCCAGACAGCGGCATTGTCGAGGTTTTCGAGCATGGTTTCGGCCGCAAGGGCCTCATCCCGCTCTGGGCGGGCGAAGGCGACCTGCCGACGCCTGCTTTCATCAGCGACACGGCCGCCCGCTCCCTCGCGGCGGGAGAGACATTCTACACCTTGCAACGGGGAATTCCCGAGCTTCGCAACGCCATCGCCGCGTATATGAGCCGCCTTTACGGCAAGCCGCTCGCGCCTGAGCGCTTCTTTGTCACGATCGGCGGCATGCAAGCGATCCAGATCGCCATGCGCATCGCCTCAGGGCCCGAAGACGAAGTGATCGTGCCGACCCCGGCCTGGCCGAATTTCCTCGGCGCCCTGACGGTAAGCGGGGCAAGGCCCGTGCTTCTGCCCATGCAGCTCGAGCAAGGTCGGTGGCATCTCGACCTTGATCGCCTCGCCGCGGCGATCACGCCGCGAACGCGGGTGATCGTCATCAACTCTCCCTCGAATCCCACGGGCTGGACCGCGACGGGGGCCGAGCTCGAAGCCGTCCTCGGGCTTGCGCGCAGGCATGACCTTTGGATCGTCGCCGACGAAATCTACGGGCGCTTCGTCTACGGCAGCGAGGCCCGCGCACCCTCCTTTCACGATTTCGCGGAGGCTGAGGAGCGCGTCCTTTATGCGCAGACCTTCTCCAAGAATTGGGCCATGACAGGATGGCGCGTCGGCTGGCTCGAGGCTCCTGCGGCGCTCGGCGGCACGATTGAGAATCTCGTCCAATATTCGACCTCGGGTGTAGCCACTTTCGTGCAGCGCGCGGCCGTCACCGCGCTCGAACAGGGCGAGCCCTTCGTCGCGCGCCAGATGGAGATCGCGAAGCGCGGGCGCGAGATCGTGCTCGAAAGCGCGCGTCGGACAAACCGGATCGAGCTCGCGCCTCCCGAGGGGGCTTTCTACGCTTTCTTTCGGGTCCTCGGCGTTGAGGATGTACGCCGGGCGGCGCTCGCGCTTGTCGATGAGGCGAATGTCGGCGTCGCTCCCGGAACCGCTTTCGGCCCTGGCGGAGAGGGCTATTTTCGCCTTTGCTACGCACGCAAGAGCGACGATATCGAAGAGGCCATGCGCCGCATCGAGCATTGGCTCGCGACGCGCTCCGGCTGAGCCGGCCGCCTGCCCTTCAGGGCAAATCGCGCGCGCGCTTGATCGCCTCGATGCGTTCGTGATCCTCGGGCTGCAGATTGCGCCCCCGTTCCAGGATTTCGAGCGTATACTCCTCATAGGTGAGGCCGAGTCTCTCGGCGCGCTCGAGCCGATAAAGCGCGATGTCGCGTGAGGCTTTCCACGCGGCCTTATGCGCCTTTCGCCAGCTGAAGCGGACGAACAGGTCGCCGACCTGCCACTCCGGCAATTCATCATCCAAGGGCGGCCCTTGATTATGGCCGGGAAGAGCCTGCATGGTCGGCGGGTCGTTGCTGTCTAACATAATCGTCGATCGTATGATAAATTAAACAATCATGACGGACAAGCTCTTCGACCGTGAGTTGGGCGCGCGCTTGCGCCTCTTGCGCGAGCACCAGGGCTTGAGCCTCGGCACGCTTGCCGATCGGTCCGGCGTGAGCAAGGCCATGATCGCGCGGGTGGAGAAGGCCCAGAGCAGCGCCACAGCCGCCCTGCTCGGCCGGCTTTGCGCCGGGCTCGGCGTGAGGCTGAGCTCCTTGATCGAAGCCGCCGACACTCGCTCCGAGCCGCTTTCGAGGTTTCGCGACCAGGCCGTCTGGCGGGATCCTAAGACGGGCTATTGCCGTCGACAAGTATCGCCGCCCGCGACCTCGAGCGGCCTCGAGATCGTCTCGATCGCTCTGCCGCGGGGAAAAACGGTGCCTTATCGAGCTTGGACGGCGAATGCCTATCGCCAGCAACTATTGATGCTCGCGGGCACGCTCCATCTCAAGACAGGCGATGAAAGCTATGTCCTCAAGAAAGGCGATTGCCTCGATTTCGATGTGCTTTCCCAAAACATATTCGAGAATAAGGGGAAGTCCGTCGCGCGTTATGTAATCATCATCCGCAAGAATTAATCCTGGCGGATGGGAGTTCCGCCGCGGACAGGGCGACGCGTTTGCGAAGCGCGCAAGAAGCTCGCTCCATTCCCTGTGTTCGCCCTGCCCGTCCATTCATGCGCGGACCGGACGCTTGGGCCGCACGCCGTAAGTGCGCTCCCATCGGGACGCGCATGGTACAACGGCTCGACTTCGACGACGACGGCCAAGGAGATTTGACATGGAAGACCGGGAGATCCGAGCGGCTCTGGATCGCCACTGGGCCGCGTCCGATGCGAACGACTTCGAGGGGGAGCACCGGATTTACCGAGAGGACGCGGTGCTCGAATATCCGCAATCGGGCGAGCGCATCCGCGGGCGGCGGAAAATTCAGTCGTCTCGCGCCGCACAGCCGAACCGGAAACGCTTCACAGTACGGCGAATAATCGGTGCGCGCGATCTCTGGATCACTGAATATGTCCTGACCTATGATGGGCGGCCGTCTTACACCGTGAGCATCATGGAGTTCCTCGACGGGAAGGTCGCCCGAGAGACCCAGTATTTCGGCGAGCCGTTCGAGCCCGGGCCTTCGCGGGCGCAATGGGTCGAGCGAATGTCCTGACGATCCGGCGTCATTAATCGGCGCATGTCCGCCCGAAGCCGAAAAGGGGATATCGTAAGTGTTATGAGTAAACACTGCGGGGGTGCGCCCCGTTTCGCACGTTCGCCCTCAAAAGATACCGGGAACGAGCCTCGCCGTGTGCGACGAATACCCCTCATATTCCGCCCCGAAATGTGAACGCAGAAGCTTTTCCTCGGCGCGGATGCGCGCCACGAGGGGCGGTATCATGAGCGCCGTGAGGGCGACGCCCACAGCTGATCGAAAAAGCAGAACCCAGCCCAGCGAGCTTATCAAGAGCCCGAGATAGCTCGGGTGGCGGATGATCCGATAGACGCCATCGGTGACGAGCCGATGCCCCGGTTGGATCGCCACCAAGCCGCTGAAGCGGCGCCCGAGCACGAAGACAGGCCAGATACGCAAGCCGCCACCGGCGGCGAAGAGGAGGACACCGAGCCATCGGATCCCATCACCATCGAGTGTCGCAAGGCCTTTCCGATCCGTGTAGGCGGGAAGGAAGCCCGCGAGAATGCCGAGCACACCGAGAACCGCGAGGACCCATCGGTTGCCGCGATCCTCACGCTCCCCCGAGCTGAGATTGCCTTCGGTGAAGAGCGCCGCGGCCGAGAGTCCCAAAAGCACAAGCGTCGCCACCGACAAAGGCGGATGGGAAAAGAAACGGTGGACGCCGCCCTCGCCAAGGATGGCAAGCCCGAGATAGGCGAAGACACCAAGAAGGGTGAGTAAAGTGCGGTTGACATTCGTCGCCATGGCAGCCTCGTTCGTCCTCGGGAAGGGGCGCTCGGCGCATCATCCTGCGTTCACGTGCAAGGGCAACAGCCGCGGTCGCCCGGGAAGGACTTGTCGATGCGCCGCGAGGGGAAACGCGATCGATTCGAGCGAACGAAGACGACAGCGCAGCTCCTGCGGCGCGGCTTTCCTCTCAGCACCGACCGCAAGCGCTCGTGCTTCCCCAATTTTGCGCGAAGAGCTCGCGCCCTCCGTCGAGGACCTGACACGCCGCAAGGGAAAGGCAAAGCGCAAGCACAAAGACGATAGCTTTCATCGGGACCCCCGATCCTCGCCAGCTCACAAGGCCACGGAGTGATATGGCACTCGAACCGGCCGCCCGCCATGGATGAAGCGACGCCTTTCATCTCTTCCAAGCGATTTCACTTCCGCGGAAGAAGTCGCGTCAAGTCGCGATGCCCAGTTTCGAGAGTCGAGCACTGTAATTCACGAAATTAAATTCATCATCCATTTCATTCGCATAAGCCGACTACTTCATTCGCATTTTAAGCACTAGCGCTTGCCGACTAACTGACTTACTCTTGATCACGGATGAACTGTAAGAATGGAACCCTCGAACCACTGGCGGGGGCCACGCGTTCGTCCTGGAAGGGTCTGTCAACGAAATTGGAGGATTGCCGTGATGACAAAGCATTTGATGATCGCTGCCGTCGCAGCGTGCGCGCTTTCGATGAGCTTACTCTCGTTCAGCCCCGCCGAGGCTCTCTCGCGAAGCGAATGCAGCGCCAAATACAAGGCAGCGAAAGATGCCGGCAGCTTGAACGGCATGAAGTGGAACGAATTCCAAAAGTCGCAATGCGCGGGCGATGCGTCCGCCGCCTCGGCTCCGGCGACGGCGCCTGCCGCAACCACGCCCAAGCCCACTCCCTCCGCCGCCTCGCCGTCATCGGGAGCAATCGCCAACCCGCTGAAGACGATCGTCCCGGGCGCGGCAAGTTCCTCCGGCGCCGCCGTGTTCCCCACCGCGGTCTCCCCTAAATATTCGAGCCAATCCGCCGGCAAGCAGCGGATGCACACTTGCCTTGATCAGTACAACGCCAACAAGGCCAATGGCGGCAACGCCAACATGAAATGGATCATGAAAGGCGGCGGCTATTACAGCGAGTGCAACAAGCACCTGAAGGGCGAAGGTTGAGCGGGCGAACGGTGGTTTCGCTCCACGACAATCCCGCCGCGGCATCGCCGCAAGGCCTGTTCGTGGCGGGAGGCATAGCAAGAGACGGCCCAGGGTCGGTTCGTTTACGCTTTCCAATCAGAGAGTGGCCTTGTTGACGCAGTGCCCGACCCGACCGCTCTGCTGTCCTCGCGGCCGCGCCATTCTTTATGCGCCGAACCGTGCAGCCGCTCCGCCAACATGCTCAAATCAGTTTTGATCCTACAGAAAAAAGCAGCCGTATACCCGACGCTCTCCACTTCAAAATGCGCGGCTTCAACTTCTCGCAAAGCGCGCACCACCGCGTTCCGCGCGTGCAGCAGAGCCATTGCCTTGTCTTTGTCCATTCGGGTGCACCTTCGATCAGCCTGGAAAGGCGTATCATTTTTCCTGGTCGGGATCCCCAAGGCCTCAGGCCAAGCTGCGCGACGTTGTTCAAGGCCGGTCACCTGTCATCCCTGCAGAGACCGGTATCTGACCGCTTGACCGTAATTGTTGTGTTCTTTGACCAATCTTCCAGGGAGATGAAGCGCAGGGACGTATAGTGGGGACCCGAAAACAAGAAACGATCGCCTAGAATCAATCCATTAATTTTGTAGGCGACGTAATCACCCGCGCTGTAGCACCACAAACTCGGCAGGACCCAAGGCTCCATGCTGTGGGCCGCGAGCCACCCGTTGGCGATCAACGTCAAGTCGTTCTTAAGCTTTGTCCGCTTAGCGAACCACATTTTCACAAGACATTGTTGATAGGTCAGACCAATCGCCCGGCGCATCGCGTAGAGCTGCGGGCGGGCGGCCTCCTTTCACCTGCAAGCGACAAATCATGTATTGGAGTAGAGGAAAGCGCGTCTATGGGTACTTCTACCTAACTCGCTTGCGTTTTGCCGCCCGCGTTGGCACTTGCCGCCATTGCGCATGAATGCATTGACTATGCTCGCCGGCAACCGGAGCGTCGGGCAATGAGTAAAACCAAGGCGAAGGCATGGAGCGCACCAAATCCGCTGGTCATGCTTTGCGTCTATGTCGCGGCTTACATCTTTCTCGACCGTGTCAGCCTTTTACAAGCCCTGCCGAAGATCGGGTTCACATTGTGGAACCCGCCGCCGGCCTTGAGTTTAGCGTTCCTGCTGATCTACGGCTTTCGCTTCGCGCCCGCGCTATTCGTTGCAGCCGTCCTCGGAGACCTACTGAATGGGGCCGTTTCGATTTGGGTGATGCCGGCTCTCGTCTTGGACGGGATCATCGCGGCCGGTTACACCGGGGTTGCCCTGCTGCTTCGAGCCTTCACCCGCCCTGACGCCGGTTTGCAAAGCGTGCGCGACGTCAGCTGCTTCTTGAGTATCATTGCGGTCGGAGTTCTTGCAATCGCCTGTGCGGCCGGCGGGGCGCTCGTTTTGATGGGAGTTGTTCCCGCCAGGGATTTCGCCGACACGGTACGCTATTTCTGGGTCGGCGACATCACCGGTATCGTGGCACTCTTTCCGGTTCTGATGAGCGCGCCCATCGCCTGGAAGCGATGGCAGGAACTCCCCGCACGCGAGCGCCTTGTCGATCTTGGAGCTTTCACGCTCGGCCTCGCTATCGCGCTTTGGATCGTCTTTGCTGTGGCGCCTCCCGACGAAGATCAATTCTTCTATCTTCTACTTTTACCGGTCATCTGGATTGGTGTTCGCCACGGCTTGCCTTGGTGCGCCATGGCGATCCTCATCGAGCAACTGGCGCTCGTCGCTCTCATCACCCTGCTCAGCTATCCCGCCTCGTCTTTTCTTGAGTTCCAAATTTTCTCGATCGTGGTCGCGGTAGCCGGCCTCGTGCTCGGCGCGGTGGTCATCGAGCGTCAAGCTGCCGCACTGAAATTGCGGCAGCAACAGGCAGAACTGGGCCGCATGACGAGACTCGCGACGGCAGGTGCGCTCGGAACCGCCATCGTTCACGAGATCAGTCAGCCGCTCGCGACACTTGCAACCTACGCGCACGCTTGCCGGCGTCTGCCGAGCGCCGGTCCCGAAACGAATGGGCTGTTGACGCAAACGCTTGCGAAGATCGAATTGGAGGCGCTGCGCGCCGGCGATATCGTGGAGCGCCTGCGTGCCTTCCTCACGAACGGCAAGCCACAGCTTGCTCCGCTCGTTCTCGGGGATGCAGCCCGCGGTGTGGCGAGCGCGCTCGTCGACGAGGCTCGGGTGCACGGGGTGGAAATTCGGGTCGAAGCCCAATCCGAGACGGCGATCCTGGCCGATCGCGTGCAGGTTGAGCAAATTCTGGTCAATCTCGTCCGCAACGGCATCGAAGCGGCCGCTGAGCGCACTTCAGGGGAAAAGCAGGTCAAGGTACGCATAAGCCAATCGAACGGAGAGATCTGCGTCGATGTCGAGGACAACGGGCCGGGAGTGGCCGACGAGATCGCCGGGCGCCTTTTCGAGCCGTTCACGACCAGCAAACCTCGTGGAATGGGATTGGGGCTGCTGTTGAGTCGGCAGATTGTGGAGGCGCATGGCGGCAGGCTTTGGTGTGAACGCACCAGCGCGCAAGGGGCACATTTCGCCTTCCGCTTGCCCAGCGATCGGGTGCCTGTCGATGCTCGGTGAACATGTAGTTCACGTCGTCGAGGATGATCTCGCGATGCGAGATGCCCTCCTGCTTCTCCTCGAGAGCGCCGGTTTGCCGGCGCGCGGCTATGGAAGCGCGGAAGACTTCCTGGAGAAGGACCAAAGTTACGACCTTGGAGCGTGCCTCCTGGTTGATGTGCGTTTGCCGGGAATGGATGGTCTCGCGCTGCAAAGATACCTCTTTTCGCGCGGAGCCGAGCCTGCGATCGTCATGATCACCGGCCACGGCGACATCGCGCTTGCCGTCGCCGCGCTGAAGGCCGGCGCGATGGATTTTGTGACGAAGCCATTCAATCCGGCCGAGCTCTTGGACAGTGTCAGCGAAGCCTGGCGACGCGCTGCAGATTCAAGGCGGCGGGCGGCCGCGGCGGCGGAAAACGAGGCTCTCTTTCAGACGCTGACGCCTCGCGAGACGTCAATTCTTACGCGTCTCGCGGAAGGGCAATCGAGCAAGCTTATCGCCGCCGCGCTGGGAATAAGCGTTCGCACTGTCGAGCACCACCGTGCCAGCATCATGGAAAAGCTGCGAGTGCGCACTCTCTCCCAATTGATCCGGAGCGTGCTTGGAAGGAGAGGCTGAAGACCAAGGCGCCGAGTGCAAAATCCACGATGTCCGGCCTGGGCCTCTTTGCGTCCTTCCGCGCGTCGTGCGAAGGAACTGATAATGAGGCGCCCGACACTGCTCTTCAGCAGCGATATCGACGACCCGCAGCCGTGGCGTGCCCTTTTCGCCCGCGAGCGGCCCGACGTGGAATTTCGAATCTGGCCGGACGCTGGTGACGCAAGCGACATCACCCACGCTCTCGTCTGGCGTATTCCCGACAGGGCCCTGAAGTCGATGCCGAACTTGAAGGTCGTGTTCGCCTTGGGCGCGGGCATCGACCAGATCGTCAAAGACCCGGAATTCCCTCGCCATATCCCGCTCTTCCGGCTGATCGACGCCGGGCTGCGCGAACAGATGACCGAATACGCCCTGTACGGGGTTTTGCACTGGCACCGCCAAATGGGTGAATACGCGGCGCAACAGGCCCGTGGAGAGTGGAAGATGCACAAGGCCATCCATCCCTCCGAGCGGACCGTGGGCGTGATGGGGCTTGGCGTCTTCGGGGCCGATATCGCAAGTAAGCTTGCGGCGCTGGGCTACAATGTTTGCGGCTGGAGCCGGACGAGGAAAGCCTTGGGAGGCGTCGAGACCTTCGCAGGCCCGACGGAATTGAACCGCTTTCTCGGCAAGAGCCAAATCCTGGTCAACGTCCTGCCGCTCACCGAGCAAACTCGCGGCATCCTCGATGCCAAGCTCTTCGATGCCATGCCCGGAAGGGGCGCCTTGATCCATTTGGGTCGCGGTGGCCATTTGAACGAGGCCGATCTCGTTGCGGCGCTCGCTTCGGGCAAGCTCGATTTTGCGATGCTCGACGTATTTCCGACCGAGCCTTTGCCCGCGGGTAGCCCGCTTTGGTCCCACCCGCGCGTGTTTGTGACGCCTCACGTCGCCTCTCAGCCGGTGAGCGACCGTGCCGAACGCCTCGTCATTGAAAATTTCAACCGCTTCGAGCGCGGAGAGGAGCCTCTTGGGCGCGTGGATTTGAGCGCGGGCTATTGAAGGTACGACGATCGTTTGGCGACCCCGGCAGGAACTCGAACCTGCGACCAACAGCTTAGAAGGCGTGTGTGAATCAAGCAGTTTCAAGGCGCATTCTGACAAGTTCTAGTTTTGTGCCACCATTGAAATGATTGAGAAATTTACTGCATGTCAGAACGTGCCGGTTCCACCGTATGTTTTCCTTCCCTTAGGAAAAAGGATCTCAAAGCGGCGATCGGACCATTACTGAAATGCGTCGCCGCCGGCAGCATTACTAGGGGGCAGCGTTACGGATCAAGGATGCTAGGCCGTCCTGATCGAAGGACCTCCATGAGGGGTAATTTCCGTCAGCGTCCCATCCTCCTTCGAAGTTCCAAAGTGAAGGGACGAATTAATGTCGGTCATGCGGGTCGCTTTCTTTCGGAATGAGAATGGCAGCGCGGCGACACCAGCCGCCCACCATTCCGAAGACGATTTTTTGCGTCCTTCGGCGGTCCGATCCGATCGCTGCGAGTGTTGCGGCCAAGCCCCGCACAGCGTAAGCTTCTCCTCAATCGGGGAGCCGTGAGCGCACGCCAACACAAGAGTAGAGTTCCGTTCCTGGCGCGATGCATTCGGCGCGAACAAAGCGAGGATGCCATGGCGCGAATTTTTGCGCGAGGCCGTCCGTTTGATCGCGAGCTGGCCAGCGAACGTGAGGCTTCTGGCAATCGCCCTCAGCTGGCCGTCGCTGAACGCGACCCCATGCGAGCCGCATGCGCGGTGCTCGACGCCGCTGCGCGCTCCGTCAATCAGCGCGAGGATTCGGTCGAGCGTGCGCGGGCTTTGGCGGCCATGCGAGGCCACCAGCTGGCAAAGATCGATGCTATCGTTCTGGTCCTAACCGAGCGCGCCGCTGACACCGCTAGGTCCTACGTGAGCGGCAACACCCTCAAGCCGCCGATCGGCCTTCCTGAATTGCGCAGGGCGCATGGCGCCCGTGAACTCGCGCGAGCGGCCTTCGATCTCGCGCGGCGCACAGTTGAAGCGGTCGAGGGTGAACGTTTGGACGCCGAGGCGATGGCCGTAAAGGCGAAAGCGGCGGTCGTCGAGGCGGCGTTCTGTGTGCTAGCCGTCGAAGCCGGGAAGCGCGCCGCGCCCCCTGCCCCGGCGGACGCCACGCTCGGAGGGCGGCGGAAAGCACCGACGCATCAGCCCGGCGATGAAGAACGGCTGCGTGCCATCCACCCTTTGCCCCACTCATAAAATCCCGACATCGGAATCACGCAACTCCGCCGCGTAAAAGCGTCTCAAGGATCGGGCGGTTGTTCTCGTCACGCGTTTTGCCGAGACGGGTTCGTTGGCGATAATGAAGGCGCCGTTTTTGTTGGCCTGTTGTCTGCCCCTGGCCCCGAGCAGCCCGTAAGGGCGATACGCGATTTAGGTCTGCTTGGGTCACCAAGCGGAAATCGCACCTCTCATTCGATCACCTCGTCAGCGCGAGCGAGGATCGACGGTGGGATGGTGAGGCCAAGCGCCCTCGCGGTCTTGACGTTCAACCGCATCTCAAATTTGGCGGGCACCTGAACCGGCAGTTCCGCAGGTTTTGCGCCACGGAGAATGCGATCGACATAGGGGGCAGCGCGATAAAATATATCTACGATGTCGGGTCCATAAGAAAGCAAACCGCCGTCTTCAGTAGGGATAGTTTGATCCGAGACCACCGGTATATTGTTTCGGGCTGCCAGCACCACGATCTCTGCGTGATGGACGAACATAAAACCATCCGTCATGACGACGAGACCGCATCCGGGCTCGCGCCCAAGCGCGGTGATCGCCGTTTCGATTTCGGCATCGCTGTGAACGGGCGCTACGATCGGCGCCACCGTAAGCGATCGGGCCCCTGCCTCGAATGACGGCAGGAAATATGATCCCCCTCCGGGCGCTGTGTCGGGGTTAAACATGATTGCGACCCGCTTGATGCTGGGCGCGATCTCCATGAGCAGTTCCAGCCACTTGCCAGCCATGGCGGCTTCTACGTTGATGAATCCGGTGATATTCCCGCCTGGGCTGGGAAGGCTCGCAACGAAGCCAGCACCTACCGGGTCGGAAACGATCACAAATACGATCGAGATCGTCCGCGTTTCCCGGTGGAGGGCAGCAGTTACTGGCGTCGTGCCTCCAAGGATCAGGTCGGGTCCGAGTCCCCACGAGCTCTTTCGCGAATGTCCGCATCCGATCGACGTTGCCGGCCGCCCATCGAATGTCCATCCGAACATTGCGGCCGTCTATCCAGCCCAACTCCTGAAGCCCCTGCGTGAATTTGGAGAGGTCGGCTTTCGCCATAGGATCGGCTTCGTCCCACCCCATCAGCACGCCGATCCGCCGCATTCCCTCCGGCTGCTGTGCGCGGACGGGGACTGGTAACGCGGCAGTGACGCCAAGAAGCGCCATGAATTCGCGTCGTCTCACCGGCCTTCTCCAGGCTGGACCACGCTTTGCAGCGCGAGATGCATAGCATATTCCCCGTCGACCGGTGTTTGAATTTCGATCGCCTCCAGAATGCCGGGAGGCCATTCTTCTTCCACATCCCGAAGATCACCGATGGGTCGGAAAGCTGCCTTTCAAACTTAAAGTTCGCCGCCTCACTCGATCAACTCATCAGCTTGAGCAAGCAACGATGGCGGAACGGTAAGGCCGAGCTCCTTGGCGGTTGTTAGGTTGATCACCAACTCGAACTTGGTCGGCAGTTGGACTGGTAGGTCGGCTGGCTTTGCGCCCTTCAGGATACGGTCGGCATAGGTCGCGGCGCGACGCTGCAGGTCCGGCAGGTCGACGCCAAATGAGATAAGGCCGCCGTCTTTGACGAAGAATCGAAATCCATAGACCGCCGGCACGTGGTGGCGGGCCGCCGAAGAGATGATCGTCTCGCGATTGGTCTGCACGGCGTTGCCCGGCATCACAATGAGGCCCGCTTCCGGCGCACGGCCCAACGCCGTTATTATTTCTTCGATATCGACAGCGCCATGAAACGGGGCCGCCTCTGTGACGATTCCCAATGTTCTACTCGCAAATTCAATCGCTCCCCTGTAATATTCCGCTTGGGGCGCAGTGGCCGGATCAAACAGCATCGCGACACGGGAAATCTGCGGCGCGATTTCCTTGAGCGTCTGCACCCACTTACCTCCCAAAGAGGCCTCCACATTGATGAAACCCGTCACATTTCCGCCTGGACGCGACAGGCTTTGGACAAAGCCCGAGCCCACCGGGTCGGAAACAATCGCGAACACCACAGGTATAATGCGCGTTTCCCGTAGAATTGCAGCCGTCGCCGGCGTTGTCGTGACCTGAATCAAATCGGGCTGGAAAGCCACCAGCTCTTTCGCAAACGTGGCCATACGATCCAGATCGTTCGCCCCCCAACGAACATCAATTTGCACGTTGATGTCCCTTTGCCACCCAAGCGCCTGCATGCCTTGGAGGAATGCTTGCACCCATCGCTCTCCTTCGGCATCACCCGCCGCTGCGCCCATCAGCATTCCAATCCGCCGTATCTGTTCCGCCGCATGCCCTAGGAGCGGCCAAGCTGCGGCCGCGCCACCGACAAGCCTGACGAATTCGCGTCGTCTCATCTGCCTTCTCCAGGCTGACCACGCATTTGCGCCAGGAGATGCATAACATATCGCGCGTCGAGCGGCGTTGAATTCTCGATCGCCTCCAAGCGTCAGCTTTCGACCACTAGTGGCCTCGCGGGAACCTGCTTAAGCGACTTCGACACCAATAGGGGACCAAGCCCCAGCGCATGCGAACGAAATCAAGGCCGCCGCCCTCCTGAGGCAAGAGCACGTCCACGGGATCGGTGGGGCAGACGTTGTAGCTCGGCTGCAAGCTCACTGGCGGCATGGTGAGGCGATGAAGCGCCACGAGCTCGGGCCAGGAGTATTGTTGTGTGAAACGGCCGCACATTTGTAGGGCTTTATGGGGCAGCGTTACGAATCAAAGAGCGACGTTAGGCCATCCTAATATCGATGGAACGCCATGAGGGATAGTTCCCATCAGCATCCCGCACCACAAACTCCTTTTCCAGCACCGCTTTGCCATTCTCATTGCGAAAGAAAGCAACCCGCACGACCGCCATTAATTCGTCTGTTTGCTTAGGAATTTCGAAGGACACTAACCAGCCATTGCCAAACCACTCCGGCACATCGTGACTTTGGAATCGAACGATGTTGCCGTGCTTTTTTTGAGACTTTCCTCGATGCTCCTACGAACGTCGTCTTCCATGTCACTCAATTGATTCTGCCACGCGCATCAGGGCGTGATGGTTACGGTTCTTGGTCTTAAGCCACATCTTGGATGGGCCTGCTGGCGCTGTCGGTCCTCTTGCTCACCATCCCTTCCAGGCCCAGCCGACAGGCGGCCTCGAATATCTCCCCGCCGTCACCTTCAAGGTGCTCGACGAACTGCAATCCATCATCTTGGCGGCGCAGAAGTGTTCTCAGGCGGCGCTTCCGTTCAACGAGCGAGAGCCCGCGAAGGTCCGCGCCATGACGCTCAAGAATGTCAAACGCCATATGCATCGCCCAGTCGTCCTTCGCACGGCTGTGGAGGGCCTAGAAGTCGCTGACACCATTCTCGGTCAGCCAACCGACCTCGCCATCGAGGGCGACGGATTCGACGCGCAGCTTGAGCACTGATCGCACGATCCGAGGGTGCGCAGCGAGACGTATCACCGACCCGGCGAACGATCAGCCGATAGCCATCATGCTTGATCTCGTGAATCCACCGCCCACGCGAAGGGGGCTGAGGGGCTCTTGTCCGGAATGCAGGGGTGAAAAGGAGGTGACATGGACGCGCCGAATGTAGGCACAATCACTCCGCCAAAAAGGCCGCTAGCCAACATCGCGCCCACCTGGGCGCAGCCCCTAGGGAGCTTATCCCCAGCTCACGAGCCGATCGACCCTTTCGGAGAGCTGAAGTGCAGGCACTACCAAAAGCTCACATCGACATGGCCTTTGAAGGCGGTGTCGCTGGCGCGGCGGCCATATTGGCCGAGTAGGAGAGGCCGACAGTAACCCTCCGGGACACTGCATAGTCGAGCGAGGTCTCCGACACGAAGGCGTCGCGGTCGATCGGGACGCTGGCGACAGTGAAGCTCGAGAAGGAGCCGGCGAAGGTCTGGCTCACCTTTCGGGATCACGTCGCCATAAGCATGACGCCAGCCGAGCAGGCCCGTCGAGGTGAAGCCTGGCAGGCTCGCGAGTTGGTATTGGGTGGGCAGCCCGAAGGTCGTTGTGCCGAGATCATAGCCGCCTGCCGCCCCGACGAGACCTGCGTTCAGCGCCGACTTCGGCATAACGGTTCTGATCGATATGGATAACGGCGCCCTGGAGGAAGGGCTCGGGATTCGCGACGAGGCCCGAGAGGAACGGCACATAGGACCACAGCGTCCCATGAAACGGCAGCCGGTAGCCGAGTTCGCCGAAGGCTTGCGACGCGTAGCCGCCATAGCTCGAGCTGCCGCATCGATGAAGCCGGGGAAGACGATGGAACGGCTCGTATGCGTGTTGGTCGAGGCCAGGATTGCGCCGGCCTTCACGTCGATCGCCCCATAGCTCGCCTTGCCGTAGAGCGCTCCGAAGATCGATTGATAATCCCCGCTCGAGGAGCGCGCTTGGACCTTGAGGCTGTCATCGGTGTAGCCGCCCGCAATCCGAAGCGCCACGTAGCCGTTAAGGAGCTGCCGCTCGGCATCGGCGCCGATGATGAAGCCGCCCGTGTCGCGGGTGAGCTTCGCGGCATTATTGTCGCCATTCGTCTTGCCCCAGATTGCCGAAGCCCGGGCCCCATAGGCCGAAGAGGCGCGGCTGCACCATCTGCACCGCCACGGGAATCAGCGCCGGCCCTTTGCGCGACGGAAGGTCCGCCGCATAGGCGCCCGTCATAATTGTCGCCGCTCCGAGCACTGGCGTCTCGGCCGGCGGGCTTAAGCGGTCGAAGATCGCCTCGCGCGGAAGGCGCTGATCCTCGACGGCCGCGGTTACCGCGCTCGCACTCACATCGCCCGAGAGCGCGTCGAAGGCTTGCCTCGCGCCGCGACGCTCGACCGACCACCGCGTTGAAGATCGGATTGCTCAAACCGAGCGCCTGCACGGCCGCTGCCGTCGCCGCCGGGTCCCGGGTGACTGCGACCGAGGGGAAGGTCGCCCCCTGTGCGAGACCGAGAAAGACATCGTTAGCGTCATAACTCAGCTGCGGCATCAGGAAGGCTAGGTTCGAGGTCGTGTTGAGCTGCGGAAACGTTCCAGATAAGCCGCCATTCGCAGTCAGAACCGTGTAGCGAGTTCGACGGCGTGTAGCTGCCGCTCTCGGCAATGACCTGCACTGTGCCGCCCGAGAGCGTGGCCTTCCCGGTGGCGGCGATCTTGTCACCCGCACCCGCTGCATTGATCTCAACCTGATAGGTCGAACCCGCCGCGAAGGCTACATTGCCGACGACGTTGAGCGTCGAGAAGGGCTCGACAGCACCCGGCGCGATCGTCGCCCCGTTCTGCGCCACGAGACCACCGATGATGCCGTGCCCGGCAAGCGTCCCACCGTTTTGCACCGTCACCACGGAATTGCCGATCGAACCATCAACCCCCAGCGTGCCGCCCGCGACCGTGGTCGCGCCCGAATAGGTGCTGGTGCCGGACAAGGTGAGCGTGCCGGCCCCGGTCTTGGTGAGCCCGGTCGGACCGTCGTCCTGGATCATGCCGCTGAACACGGTCGAGGAGTTGTCGCCGCCGACGGTTAGCACCGCAACGGCTGCGCCGCTGTTCGACACGGTGCCGGCGCCCGCCAGTGAACCGATTGTCTGATTGAAACCACCAAGATCCAGCGTCGCCCCGGTTGCGAGCGTCGTCGCGCTGTTGCTGCTGAAGGCGTTGACGACGCCCCCGCGTAAGGTGCCTGCGAGACCATAGTGGCGCCCGAATAACCATTGGCGCTGGCGAGTTGCAACGTGCCCGCGCCGAGCTTCGTCAGTCCGCCCGGACCGCTGAGATTCTGGCTAACCGTGAAGGTGTTCGCTGCCGCCGCAATGTCGAAGCCACCGCCATTGACGCCCCAGGTAATCATGCGCGGTGTCGAGGCGAAGCTCGTGCCGGTCACCTGCAGGATGCCGCCGTTGAAGAAGAGCCCACCAGCAAGAGCGCCAAGATTGCCGTCCGTCGATACTGAGAGCGTGCCGGCATTAATGAAGGCGCCGCCCGAATAGGCGTTGGCGCCAGACAGACCGAGCGTGCCGGCGCCCGCTTTGAGGATCGCCCATG
>CAWCDW010000004.1:0-320733 GCA_963794475.1 uncultured Alphaproteobacteria bacterium | reverse complement strand
AGATACTCGAAGCCGGGTCCGCTCGAAGTGCGCCTCGTTTGGGGTTAAATTCGTCGGGCTCGGGCCTTCCGAACTCGCCCTTCACAGCGACGCGCTTTTGCATGGCGCGGAGAGTGCACGCTGAATTTCCAGGGTCATTGCGAGGTCAACGGCTTCCAGAACGGTGTGTGGGCCCGTTTAAGCCATGCCTCCCGCCCACCGTTTGGTTCTGATGCCAGAATTCTACCCGGGATGGTGTGCCACGGCCGCCCGCGACTGCAAGCTAAAGCCCTCGCGAGCTCTTCGATCTCTGTTCTGTTGATTTGGCCCATAATCTCACGCTCGTTATCGACATAACTCGATCTGGCGGACCCTGGTTTCATTCCTCAAAAACAGGCCACGTGGCCAGTCCAGGGAATTGATGAGCTTTGGGAGGCAACCCGCCGACGCGACGAGCAAGGGCCAAGATACTTCCCTTGATTTTTTGACAGCGGCCAGAAACGTGCGGCAATGCTTAAACCGGGCACAGTACCCTGGGCTCAGGTGATGGCGGGCTCGATGCGTTCGATCAGAGCGCGATCATCTTTGTCCGCTTTCGAGCTGTTGACGCGGCGCGAAACGGGCCACGCCCTCAGATGGGCACCTGATGCTGGCAAAAGGGTTTCCGTGTCCGCGTTGCCTTCGAGCCATGGATGAAGTGTCTCCTGGCCGAGGAACACCGGCATGCGGTCGTGGATTTCGGACATGAACGGATTGGCTTCACTCACAATCATCGTGCAGGAGCGGATCGTCTCGCCGGTCTCTCTATTTTTCCAATTGTCCCAAAGACCCGCGACCGAAAGCATTGGGGCTTCATCCGCGGAGATGAAGAACGGCTGCTTGCCATCCGCCATTTGCCGCCACTCGTAAAAGCCGGACATAGGGATCACGCATCGGCGCCGCTTAAAGGCGTCGCGAAACATCGGCTTCGTCGCCACTGTGTCGGACCGCGCGTTGAAGGTGGCCGGAACCTGCTTCAACGGCTTCGACCACCAATAGGGGACCAGGCCCCAGCGCAAGCGAACGAAATCAAGGCCGCCGCTCTCCTGAGGCAAGAGCACGTCCACGGGATCGGTGGGGCAGATGTTGTAGCTCGGCTGCAAGTTCACCGGCGGCATGGTGAGGCGATACAACGCCACGAGTTCGGGCCAGGAGTAGAGTTGAGTGAAACGGCCGCACATTTGGAGGACTTTATGGAGGCAGCGTTACGAATCAAAGCGGGACGTTAAGCCATCCTAATATCGATGGAGCGCCATGAGGGGTAGTTCCCATCAGCATCCCGCACCACAAACTCCTTCGCCAGCAGCGCTTTGCCATTGTCATTACGAAAGAAAGCGACGCGCACGACCGCCATTGATTTGCCTGTTCGTTTTGGAATCTCGAAGGACACCAGCCAGCCATTGCCAAACCACTCCGGCACATCGTGCCTTTGGAGTTGAACAATATTGCCGTGCTTTCTTTTGAGACTTTCCTCGATGCTCCTACGAACTTCATCGTCCATGTCGGTAAAATGATTCTGCCACGCGAATCAGGGCGTGGTGGTTACGGTTCTTGGTCTTGAGCCACATCTTGGATGGGCCTGCTTTGTAGGCAGCCCCCTCGGTTATCTGCGGGCCATCACCCTCGAGGTGTTCGACGAATTGCAACAGCGGCGCTTACGTTCAACGAGCGGAGATCGCAAAGGCCGCCAAGTTCGAGAATGTTCCCCTAGGAGCTGAGGTGCCTCGATGACGAGTGGGGCACTGAAGGCGATAAGCGGAGGCCCTTGTCCTTGCGGGGCTCTATCCGCTCTACCAGGTCGAGGATGTGAAAGAGGAGGACTGAGCATGATGCTCTTGTTCAAGACAACCCCTTGATATCCCGGAAACTGATAACACGCGCCCGTTCATTCCAAACGCGCCTGCAACGCGCGTTCAATCTCCGCCCGGTAAAAGGGTTTCGGGATAATCGGCACGTTCCGCAATTCGACTGGAAGCTCCTTCTTAGACTTTCTCGCTGAAACGAAAACAAATGGAATCTTCCTTCTCCCGAGAAGCTGAGCGACTTCGAACGTCTTTCCATTCGTCACATCCACATCGAGGAATGCGAAGTCGAGAGGCTGGTCCAGGACCTTTTTTGTGCCCGCTATCGATGCCTTCACGATGATAGCTGCATCTACGATCTCGGAGACGGTCGCTTCGAGATCCATGGCGATGAGGACATCATCCTCGACGATGAGAATTCGGTGCATAATGGAGGCTCAGCGCTCGAGGACGTGATTCATAACTGGCAGGGCGCCAGAAAGTTTCGCGCGCTGTCGGACAGCTATTATCCTTCCAAATCGTGAGGAGGGGAAAGCGTTTTGATTTCAATTATTTCAATTCGAAGCTGCTTATCAATAAGCTCGACTTTTGCCGCGTTGCAACCGGTTTTGACCCGCAAACCACCTATTTCCTCGCCTTCGTCCACTTTGCTAGCCGCTAGAATGTGTTTGCGATGGATGCGATTCAAACCGGTAGAGAGTGCTGGTCCACCGCGGCACGCAATCCCACAGTGGCTGCCCGTTCGCGTGCAGAACTCAAGCTTTTGGTAAACCGGGATTTGGCGTAACGCGATCGTCAAGCAGCCCGAGGTCGTCGCGAATCGAAAGTTGAATGCGTTATCAACACGCGCACGCCGTTCGCATTGCTGATCGCCTCGACATGTGCCCACAGCTGATGCGCCAGCGCGTTTACGAGAATGAGCACCTCGCTATTTTGGCGAGTTTGGGGAAAGGCGTGCTTCAGCGCATTGATGACGGGTTCGGTGACGATCAGGCCTAGACTCACCGCGTGCGATGAGACCGCGGTGGCCGTCAGGAAGAAACTGAGCGAGATCCTTGGTGTGGGACCTGCATCCGCCGAGTCTGTAGCCTTTTATACCGCCTGGACACAATGGCATAAGAGGTTGTTAGGCAAGACAGGTGGCGGCCGAAAACGTGTCGCGGGGAAAATCTCCGCCAACTCCTGCGCCAACCCTATCCATGGCATAAACGTCAATGGTGAATGATTAATCGAATTACTCACCTGCCCTTATCCAGAGGCGGCCCCGTTCCGCTCCGTCTGTTGGTAGCGTCCGAAATTTGGAGGTCATTCGTTCTAATGCTACCCGTAGCACCGCCGCGGTCCGGGCCAACGGGGAAGCATGCCACGTTACCCAAAGTTTACGACGACAGTCGTCGGTGCGCACAGCGTGCCACGCTGGTACGAGGCCTTGAGCCGGCTCGTGGGTTCGGGCCAGCTCGCGCCGGGAGATTTTGCCGATGCGCAACTGAGAGCGACGCAGGCTGCCATCCTGGAGCAGGAGGTCGCCGGGATCGACGTGATTACCGGCGGAGAGATGCACCGCCGGACGCACAACCGTCATTCGCCTCCGAACGCGATGCTCAACCACTTTTGGCAGATGATTCCGTCCTTTCACGGTGAAACGAGGCCGAAGCCCATAACCCAGTATGACCCGAATGTCTTTCACCCCGCGGCGGTTTGCCGGGGGCCGATCCTAGATACGGTCGACCTCGGCCTCGTCGAGGAATTCAAGACGGTCTCCTCCTTCGCCCGAAAGCCGGTCAAGATCACCATGACGGGGCCGCACCTTCTCGCTGCGGTGGCCTATGACGAATATTATCGTGACGTTCGTCGCATGATGGAAGATTTCGGCAAGCTCCTGCACCAGAACTTCAACAAGCTGGCCGAGGCCGGCTGCAAGCACATCCAGATCGACGAGCCGTATTTTACGCCCGTCGGCGACGAGGAGGTGAAGGCCGCCGTCGAGGTGATCAACATGGCTATCGAGGATCTTCCCGAGGATGTCACCGTTCTCGTCCACATCTGTCAGGGCAACTACGCGGTGGGACCCGATTACGATGGCCAGATCGGGCATCGCTATTTCGATGTCGGTCGCTACAAAGCGGATCTTATTTGTCAGATCAATTGCGACGCCTATTTAATCGAGCATGATATGACCGATCACTATGAAGGTCTTCTGGGGGATAAGCAGCTCGGCGTCGGTGCCGTCGACGTGCAGGCACCGAATGTGGAAACCGGCGAACAAGTCGCCGATCGGATCAAAGCGCATAAATGGTTGATGCCGGAGCAGACCCTCGTGACGAGTTCTTGCGGGCTCAATCACCTTCCAAGGCATATCGCGCTCGGCAAACTTCGGGCGATGACCGAGGCCAAGGCAATTCTGCTCGGGAAGTAGAATTGGCGCGATGACGCAAGAGCACAAGGCTGACCCGAGCGGATTGGCGGAACGAGCCGGGGCCTCCGAGGAACGACTCCGGCTCGGTGAGGCGGCGGGCGGGATCGCGACGTTCGAATTGGACCTGCGAGAGAGGACGTGGGACTGGAGCCCGCGGGCCGCGACGCTCTTCGGATTTGATCCCGAGATGGCGGAACGCTCCCTGGAGAACTGGGAACAAACCGTCTTCGCCGACGATCTGCAAAAGATCCAGGCGGCGACCAAAGCGGCAGAAACCACCGGCACGCTTCTACGTCGAGTTCCGCGTCCGCCACCCCGATGGCAGTCTCCATTGGATCGCGGGAAAGGGCCAAGTCACCTCAACAGACGCGACGGTTCGGCTGCTGCGGGGAGCCTTTTACGACATCACCGAACGCAAGGCCCTCGAAGCTCGGCTGCTCGCGCTCAACGAAACTTTGGAGGCTCGGGTCGCGGAGGTGCGCCAGGAAGCGCACACGTTGGAGGTCCTCAATTACACCGGCGTGGCGATCGCCGGCGAGCACGATGTCGAACGGCTGGTGCAGATCGTTACCGACGCCGGCGTTGAGCTCAGCCATGCGCAATTCGGCGCATTCTTCTACAATGTGATCCGCGAAGGCGGTGAGGCGTATACGCTTTACGCGCTCTCCGGCGTTTCACGGGAGGCCTTCGCAAATTTTCCGATGCCGCAATACGGCCATCTTCGAGCCGACGTTTCGGGGCCAAGGCCCGGTACGCTCGACCGACATTTTGAATGATCCGCGATACGGCAAGAATGCTCCCCATGAGGGAATGCCGTTAGGCCATCTTCCCGTTCGTAGTTACCTTGCCGTGCCGGTGGTTTCGCGCTCCGGAGAAGTCTTGGGGGGCCTGTTCTTCGGCCATCCTCAACCCGGAGTCTTCACCGAGCGCGCCGAACGGATCATGGTCGCCTTGGCGGCGCAGGCCGCGGTCGCGATCGATAATGCACGGCTCTACCAAACGAGCCAGCGGGAGGTCGCGGCCAGAAGCGAGGCCGAGAGAGCGCTGCAAGAGCTCAACCAGACGTCTGGAACAGCGAGCCGCGGAACGCGCCCGGGAACTTGCGGTGAGCCTGACGAAGCTCGAGGAGACGGAACGACGCTTCCGGCTGCTCGTGGAGAGCGTCACTGATTACGCGATCTACATGCTTGATCCGCAGGGTCACATCATCAATTGGAATCCCGGTGCGGAACGGATCAAGGGCTATCCGCGCGAAGAGATCATGGGCCAGCACTTTTCGGTGTTCTACACGGCCGAGGACCGGGCGGCCGGCGTCCCGAAACGAGCTTTGGAGATCGCGAGGCGCACCGGAAAATACGAAGCCGAGGGATGGCGCGTCCGGAAGGACGAAAGCCGTTTTTGGGCGAGCGTCATCATCAACGCGATCAAGGACGCAGAAGGTGAACTGCTGGGATTTGCCAAGATCACACGGGACCTTACGGAAAAGCGCGCGGCCGAAGAACGCACGCGGCAAGCGCAGAAGATGGAGGGCATCGGACAGCTCACGGGCGGCGTCGCGCATGACTTCAACAATCTTCTCACTATCATCATCGGCAACCTCGGTACATTGCAGCGAAACCTGAGCAGCGGCGAAGTCGACATCGGGAGGCTTCAAAGATCGACGGACAACGCCATGCGAGGCGCCCGCCGGGCCGAGTCGCTGACGCAAAGACTATTGGCCTTTTCGCGTCAGCAGCCACTTGATCCGAAGCCGCTCGACCTTGGCCGCTTGGTCACCGGCATGTCCGACTTGCTACGGCGGACGTTGGGCGAGCAGGTCACGGTCGAGACGGTGCTGGGGGGCGGCGTCTGGCGAGCGCTTGCCGATCCCAATCAGCTCGAGCTCGCCATACTCAACCTTGCGGTCAACGCGCGTGATGCCATGCCGAGCGGCGGCAAGCTCACGCTCGAAACCGCGAACGTATATTTGGACGACAAATATGCGTCGACCCAGGCGGAGGTCCTGCCGGGGCAATATGTGATGCTCGCCGTCACCGACAACGGATGTGGCATGACGCCCGACGTGAAGGCGAAAGCTTTCGATCCCTTCTTCACCACGAAGGATATCGGGCACGGCACGGGATTGGGTCTTTCCCAGGTCTACGGCTTCGTCAAGCAATCGCGCGGGCACGTGAAGATCTACAGTGAGGTAGGCGAGGGCACGACGATCAAGATCTATTTGCCTCGCGTGCACGCGCCGGCCGACTTAGCCGAGGTCGAAGCGGAACGGTCGCCGGCACCCGGCGCGAAGAACGAGACCATCCTGGTAGTGGAGGATGATGCGGATGTTCGCAACTACAGCTGCGAAACCTTACGGGAACTTGGATACTCGGTGCTTGAGGCGGAGAACGGGCGCGTTGCCATGCGCCTCGTGGAATCCGACCTCGACATCCAGCTACTGTTCACCGACATCGGCCTTCCGGGGGGTATGAATGGCCGGCAACTCTCAGAGGAAGCACGTAAGCGAAGGCCTGGCCTGAAGGTGCTTTTCACCACCGGCTATGCGCGAAACGCGATCGTCCACGAGGGGCGGCTCGACCCCGGCGTGGAGTTGATTACGAAGCCTTTCACCCAGGCTACGCTCGCCGCGAAGCTCAGGGATATCATCGACGCCAAACGGGTTCCCGGCCGGATTTTGCTGGTCGAGGATGAAGTTCTCATCACGATGCTCGCGACCGAATATCTGGAGGAGGCGGGCTTTACCGTCGAGACGGCGAGCTCAGCGACGCAAGCCATGAACAAGATCGGGCTGGTGCCGGGCGGCGTTGATGCAGTCATCATCGACATTGGCCTGCCGGATCGAAAGGGAGACGTTCTGATCAACGAGATTCGAGCGATCCATCCATCGCTTCCGATTGTCCTGGCGACGGGGCAAGTCACGGGCGATCTTCGCCAATCACTCGCAAATGAGCGCAAGATCTCCTTCCTGACGAAGCCCTACACGGCACAGGGTTTGTTAAGTGCGCTTCTAAGCGTCGGAATTCGCGGCCATGCGGACTCGGTGGAGTAGCCGGAGCAGGCGCCGAAGCCGGAGCTCTCGACTAGGGCGGAGATGCCCCGAATATCTGGGCTTCGAGGGGGCGTGGAGTGCGCAAGGCGGTCGGTCATTTTGAGGAGAGGGTCGCGCGTTTCAAAGACAAGCAAACGACAGGGCGTGGGCTTTACGACCACGCCGCCGGTGCTGCTCAGAACGCATATGGGCAAGCTAAGGACATGGTGAGCTAGGCGAGCGACAACCTTAGCCAGACGGCATCGAACGCTTCGCTCGAGGCATCGCCCAAGTTGCGGCGCTTCATGGGCCGCGCCAACGCCAACGTGGCAAGTAGTGGTTGATAGCTCGGAGCTCTGAGCGCGTGATCACCGATCGCAGAAGCTACCGATTGGTCGCATGTCCGTCCGTGATTTGGTGCTGCGCCGCGATTCCGACCGCGGCGGCTACTGCGGCTGCCGCTGCGCCCAACAGGATCCTGTCGCGCGCACCCTCCTCGGAACCACCGACTCGCTGCAACAACGCTGAGGCTCGCTTCCCGCCGACTATTGCCTGGGCCCGAAGCTGCCCAGCGGCCTCGGCAGCTCGTTCGGCGGCCGTCGTGGCAGCACCCTTCAGCGACGCCGCAGCTTCCGCTGCGGAGCGGGAGGCCTGGTCTGCGACCGTGGAAGCTTGGGTGGCGAACTCTCCCAAGCTTTGGCGGGTCTTAAAACCCACCGCGCCCGCCTTAGAGGCGAAATCTTTCGGCCCTTTTTGCGAAGCATTGTCGCGCCAGAGGCTCCAGACGCCCATTCCGACGAGAAGCGACGCAATCGGCGGGCGCTGCACGAGACGCCAGGCGAGTCCCGCCCCGATCATCACGGCCGCTGAGGGATTCGCCGCAGCTCTCTCCTTCAAATCGGCCATGAGGCGGTGCAGCCCATCTGTGGCGGCCTGCTTGGACTTTTCAAGCAGCGCATTCTTGGCGTCGCTAGCCTCAGCCAGGAGATTGTTCTTGAGCTCGCCGAGCGCCGCGGGGGAGCGAAGGCGTGAAAGGTCGTCGGCAAGCCGCTTCCGGGCTTCCTCGACGTCCCGTTCCAAGCTGTCAACCTCGCCCCTGGTCATCGCGGCGTCCGGCCGCTCATGTCGCCAAGCCCGCTATCGTCGCTAACCACAGTTTTGGCGGCTTCAGCACTTGTGTCCTGGCTTGCGGTGGACTCAGCGGCCACGTTCCTTTGCCCTCCCGAGGTGGCGGCTTCGGTGAAGGCATTGGTGACATCTCCGGCCAGGTTCTTCAGGCCATCAGCCGTAAGCCCCTTGTCCTCAGCCGCGGCCTTCAGGCGTTCGCCAGCCTTTCCGGCAGCTCCTATCACTTTCTTGCCGGCCTGATCGATCGCCTCCGAAAGATTCTCGCGAGCGCCGCCCAGGGCTCGCACTTCCACATCGGTCGCGGGGAATGCCGCGGCCACAGCAGCTCCCGCGACGAAGCCCACCGCGGCAACTACAAGCGGCTGATCGCGCAGCACGCCGTCGATGGTGCTCTGCAGTGTGGTCTGTGCTTGCCGCCTCAGGCTCTTAGAGCCCTCGACGATGTTGCGAGTTGCGGCAGTGGCGGCATCCGCCACGCTGCTGGCGGTATCGGAGACGCGCCCCGTCAGATTGGCGGCGTAATCGGCGGCTGTGTCGACGACGCGCTCTTGCAGGTCGCCGACGTAACCGGACGCCGTGTCCGTCAGGCGGTCCTTGATGCCGCTCAAATGCCCGGTTCCCTCCCTGGAGGAGTGAGCCAATCCCTCCCGTGAGGGCGGATTGGCCGAGGCGGTCGAATAGCCATCCTCATGTGTCCAGCCATCGGCATCTTCGTTCGAGCGTGCCGTGCCCCCGCCAGTTCGCATCAGCAGGGCGCACCCGGCCCCCAAGAGCAGCAAGGCCTCCGGATTCCGGCGCGCGGCCCCAAGCAACCATTCGCCCGCTTGAGAAAAAGTATTCGTGCCTGGATAAGAGTTCATGTGAGTCGCTCCTTGACTGTTTGAACGTCCTGCGCGACCCGCCCGAGAACGCGCCGCGGCGCTGGCCCGTTCTGGGCAAGCCTCCGGGCCTGAAGGAATGAGAGGAGGCCGCCCACGACCATTATCGCGGCGACCGCGAGACAGGCCCAAGGCGTCGCGAGGCCAAGGGCAACCAACGCGAACACGAAAGCTTCAACGATCAGCATCGCGGCAAGAAGCGCAGCGACCGCGGCCGCGATCGCCCAGGTGCTAGCCTGAAGCTTGGACGCGAGCATCTGCGCCAGTTCAGCGCGCGTAAGTCGGATCTCCTTTTGCACCAGGTCCGATAAACTGCCGAGCGCGTCGCCCAAGGTCCGCAGCAGGTCGGAATTGGCGATGCGATCATGCTGCATCGTAATGGTCCCCGCGGGAGGGCGCGCCATACTCCTGCGAGCCCGTATCCGGTTTTGCCTTCAACAAACGGAAGATGAAGAAGCCTGCGAGGGAGGCGCACCCGAACACAAGCGCAGGCTGCCGGCGCGTGACCTCGGAGGCGTTCCGCAAGAGCTCATCGACAGTCTTGCTGCGCACCTCGTTCGAGAAGTCTTCGACCCGCTGCGCGGCGCCGCGAACCAGTTCCGCAAGTTTGGGTGCTTGGTCCTCGAGGTTGTCAGCGGCGTATTTCGCTGAATCGGCCACATGACTGACGAGATCCGCCCCGCTCGCCACCTGCTGATTAAAGAATGCCACCGCCTTTTTATTGGCCTCGTTCGCCAAGGACGACGCTGTCTGCTTTGCATGTTCGCCGGCTTGCTGGGCGACATCAGAAAGCTTCGACGGCGTGTCGGCCGCCCGCGCCCTCACTCCGGAAGTGGTCTCCGAGGGAGCATCGGTCCCGGCTCGCGTGCCAGACGGTTCCAAGAGATCGGTCGAGGGTTTCACAGGTTGGTCGAGACCCTGCGAACCGATTCCCCGGCGGGATGGATGCTGTGTATTGGCCTTTGGAGCATTCATCGAACTCTCCTGCGCTGCCAAATTCAAATCTCGTCTCTTGCTGATTGTTCCGGCCCTTTTCCAATAATTATTGCCGCGTCAGCCGGGCACGACTGAGCCTATGCTTGAGAGGCCCGCAATGCCGGTGCTCAAAATCCCGATCGACGCGGGTGCGCTGCCTCAGCTCACACAACCCTCTGCTGAGCCTCCCCGATTATTTGCGGCGAAGAGTGCAGCCGGAGCTCGCTGAAGTTGCGAACCGACTACCCCGGGCGCCAGCTCGATTGACTTACCTCGCGCCTTATGCGGACCTGCGGAAACGACCTCCTGGTCGCGTCCACGGGCCACTCTTCGACGGCAGCGATGAAGCCTGCGACCACAAGCTCGCAGGTTTCCAGCGTGGTCGCCAGCTCCGGATCATCTGCGTTCGTGACCTTTTGCGGCGCTCTGGTTCGTCCAAGCTCTTGTCTGGGCAAATTCCTTGAGCGCTAATCGACATCACCGAGCCTTCAACTCGTCCTCGAGTTTGCTCTTAGGTCAGTCGCACCGCTTGGCGGGGTCGAAAACTTCCGCCACAGGAACCGCAGACCAAGCCAAACGTTGGATCACTCCCCCGAGGGCGACAGCGGCTGGCCCTGGAAATTTTTGCGAACCCGCCGAATGGAGATGATCATGGCTCCGAAAAATCTCAACGACCTGTTTCACGATACGCTCAGGGACATCTATTTTGCCGAGAAGGCAATCACGAAGGCACTTCCGAAGATGGCGAAGTCCGCACAATCGGACGAACTGAAGGACGCGTTCACGACTCATCTCGAACAGACGAAAGGTCACGTGCAGCGTCTCGAAGAAGTGTTCGAGATGATCGGCAAGAAGCCCCAATCGAAGACCTGCGAGGCCATCAAGGGCATCATCAAGGAAGGCGACGAGATCGGCGAGGAGTATGCCGACAGCAAAGCGTTGGATGCGGGTCTCCTTGCAGCTGCGCAGGCGGTTGAGCATTACGAGATCTCTCGCTATGGCACGCTCCGGACCTGGGCGAAGGAACTCGGAATGGATCAGGCGGCGGATCTTTTCGACGCCACACTTGGCGAGGAGAAGACCACGGACGAGCTCCTCACGAAACTCGCTGAGACGAGCGTTAATGTGGCGGCGGAAGCCAACGCGACCTGATCCAAGAAGCGGCTGTGGAGGGCTGGCGCAGATTTCGAACACCCGGGGCGCGCGATGAAATTACCGTCACTGCCTCGCCGATATGAGGCGGAAGGTTCATCACCACTCGACGCAAGAGGTTCCGCGCGAGCGGCACGAGGCCCCGGCAGATGAAATCAATTGAAGCGGCAGGTGGTCCCAATGAAATCGATTTCACTGAAGACGTGCCCTTCACATGTCCAAATGCACCGCGCGATGTCCCAAGGACAACCAATCGGACATCTCTCACCGAGACAACAGGAAGTGCCGATGGAGCCTCGATCAACAAGGTCCGGCCGCGGCTCACCCATCCCAGCATCCTCCCGAAGCGAGTTCTCAGTCTGTTCTCACGTTCGGCAATGGTCAATGGGCATGCCCTGTGACCCCCCTTTTAGAAGGGCATCGGAATCTCTCGACCACCCTCGCCAATGGCACGTCTCAGCAAAGTGAGCCACCGTGCACCTAACCTGCCGCTCGCTTGCATAAGGCGCTGGTTGCGTGAGGCTCACGCGGGTGGCCAACCTCTAATAACGCCACGGGGTGGAAAGCTGCCCAGGGCTCCGCGCGTCGTTTACGAGCCAGATGTGCAAGAAGCGGACGTTCTTTTACTCCGGCAGCCCCGTGGCGCTGAGGGCCTCGCTTAGAGAGGCAGCAAGCGCCGGCGCGCAGTCCACTCCTGAAAATTGCCGGCTGTACCGGAATGCGGGGTGTAATTCCAAAACTCGTGCCGCAGCCGCCTTCGCCTCTTCGAGCCGCCCAAGCTTCGCGAGCGGCGCCGCCAGCAGCACATAGTTGATACTGTGGGCAGGATTGGACTGGACCGCCTTGTAGGCGGCATTGGCAGCCTCGGCGTAGCGGCCGCGCTGGAAATGCCCGAGCGTAAGTGAGCCGAAAGCAGCAAAAGCCCAGGGATCGAAGGGGCTGAGACGCATCGCCCGTTCGCCCCATTCGATTGCACGTTCGGCTTCCCCGGTCCATCCGAGAATAACGCTGCCAAGGATATAGGTGAGAGCCGTTGAGGGGCTGGTGGCGAGCGCCGCCTCGAATGCCGCGAACGCGGCACCACGATCGTGCCCGTCCATGCCGATGGAAAATCCGGCGAAAGTTAGAGCGAGCGCGTCGTCCTGCCCGTAAGCGATCGCGGCTTGGGCGTGGCGGATTGAGGCCGCCCGGTCCTCCTCATGCAGTCCGGCGCGCAAGAATCGATTGTGACGGCACATCGCGGAAAACGCATGCGCCAGCGCATAGGCGGGATCGAGCGCGAGTGCGCGTTCCAGAAGCACCAGGGCCTTTGTGGCGCGCTCCGGCATTCCGGAATAGACGTCGGGCTGAGCCCGCAAGACAAGATCATAGGCATCGAGGCTATCCGGCCGCTTGCGCTTGACGCGCTCGACTTCGGCCCGACGCAGGCTCGGCTCGATCGCGCCCACCACCGATAGTGCGATCTCATCCTGAAGGGCAAAAATATCGTCGGATTTGCGGTCATAGCGCTCGGCCCATACGTGCGCTCCGGTTGCAGCGTCGACGAGTTGGCCGGTGATCCGCACACGATCCGCCCCCTTGCGAACGCTGCCTTCGAGCACATAACGCACGCCGAGTTCGCGCCCGACCTGTTTTACGTCGACCGCCCGCCCCTTGTAGATGAAGGTCGAATTGCGCGCGATGACGAAAAGCCATTTGATGCGCGAGAGGCCGGTGATGATGTCGTCGACCATGCCATCGGCGAAATACTCCTGCTCAGGATCCCCGCTCATGTTTTGGAAAGGCAGAACGGCGATCGACGGCTTGTCAGGCAGGGCGAGCGTGGGCTTCGTCGATCCCGTCGGCTGCCCGATAACCGGCGCCGCGATGCGGAAGACGCGGACCGGCCGGGCGATGTTCTTAACCTGCTGCTCGCCCATGTCCTCGAAGGCCAGATCGAGCTTGTCGCGCACCTGATCGCGCACAACCCGGCTCACGCAGACCCCGTTGGGCTCGGCCAGGCCTTCGAGCCGTGCCGCGACATTCACGCCATCGCCATAAATGTCGTCGCCGTCGATAATGATGTCGCCGAGATTGATGCCGACACGGAACTCGATGCGGCTATCGGATGGCACTTCCGCATTGCGCTCCGGCATGCCCCGCTGCACCTCGAGGGCGCATCGCACTGCATCGACCACGCTCCCGAACTCGACAAGAATGCCGTCGCCCGTGGTCTTGACGATGCGTCCGCGATATTCGGCGATTTTCGGTTCGACAACGTCTCGCCGGCACGCCTTCAAACGAGCAAGCGTGCCCTCTTCGTCGACCTCCATCAGACGGCTGTAGCCCGCGATATCAGCCGCAAGGATGGCCATCAGCCGCCGTTCCACGCGCTCGTTGGTCACGGCGCTCCTCAAGTAAGATTAGGTTTCGGCATGATAGGCCCGATATCGGCATAAGGGGAAGCATGGTAAGTCGCGCGCTAAGCCGCTACCGGCGCCGCCTTGTCCTGCCGCTCACCCGTCGCGACGCTCTCGAAATGTGCCATGTAGCGTTCGACGCCGAAGGACCGCAATGGGTCGAGTGCTGCCACGTGAGTGTGTGGAAGCGGATGTCCGCTTCAGCGTTGCAATTGCCCAAAGCAGACGGTCAGCTTTCGGCCCACCCCGGTCGTTTGGAGGCGGTCGACGGAAGGTCAAACTTGGGTCGAGTGTAGCCCGCTGCCGCACAGTCGAGTCCTCTAGATGTAGAGCGATGGGCATTCTGACCTCGGTGAGGAGGGACTTCGCGCGCCGGGAGGCCCTGGTTGCGCGCGCCGCGAGGGACCCGCTCGTCGAGCGCGCGCCTCTCGATGTAGGCCGCCGCCCCCGCCCCAGCCTGGACCGTGTAGCGCCCGCCGGTGCCATGACAAACGGCGCGAGGGCCTGGCACGTTGTAAAAAGCAAGGGTTAGAGCCGCCGGCCACCTGCCCACCTGGCCAGTAGGCGAGCCGCCTGGGCGTTCTCACATTGGGATCAACCCAGGAGATCTCCATAGAGACCCCAATTCTACTTTCACCTTCCCGAGTTTCTCCGGCGCACTCTCCGATGTTGTCTCCCGCGCGGCATCAGGCGTCGTTTCCCGTCTCCGTCCATTCCCATCGTTCGCGCGCGGGCGGCTTCGTCTGGCGGCCCAGCCTGATCAACACTGCCAACGAGGCGCTGCTCGAGGAAGGCGAGATTGCAGTCGTGCTGCCAGGGGCAGAATCTCTCATCGCGGCTGCATCCTGCGTCGAAAGAAAAGCAGACACAATGATCGATCAGCGGTAATCCTCGAGTTCGGACCGGACCAACGCTTGTCCGCTCCTACTTCGCAATGCTTGCCCTGGTTAAGGCCTTCTCCTTCTCGATCGCCAACTTGAAATTAGGTGAGGAGGCAATCGCCATCACCCTGCGGATATCGCTTGCTTCGGGTAGGCGCCAGCTCATCGGCGACCGCGCGCACCACAAAGCTTCGTCGGGCTCGATGCGCCGGCCGGGATGGGCGATCGCGACGAGCGTTGCCGACGTCGAGAGGTCGCCGTCATCGACGTGCGGCCGGACGATAAGGCGGCGATCGGTCATTTCGGTTCGGTGCTATCGTCGCCGAGGAGGCGGTCCCATTTGTCGGGGACGCGCGCATCATCATCGCCGAGCAACCTGTCCAAAATGTCGGGCGATTTGCTGGGCTCGGGAGCGAGGTAGCGCTCGAGGACGCTGGGCTCGCGCTTGGGTTCCCCGCCGGCGAGCCGCTCCCATTCCCGAAGTTCCCGCTGCCGCTCTGCTTCCCGCACCGCTCGCGGCGGCTCTCCCGGCGCAAGGTGTCCTGAGCTCGCGACCCTCGCGGCCCGCATGGCGAGCTCTTTCTTGCCAAGACGGGGCGTTCCGGGCGGCGGCCTCAAAATGAGGGCTTTTAGGCTCGTTTTTTGAGCAATCAGCCCGGAAATCCGCCTCCCCAGCGCTATTCTGGTGGCCAGTGGAATGTCCCCTTTGCCCTCCCGAAGTAGCCGGCTCTGCTCGTCGCACAACAATGCGTAGTCTGCCAGTTCGGCAAGGCGCTGCTCCGGCGCAAGCCCTTGATCGGTCATTTCTTTTACCATCTGGCGGAAAATGCGCTTGCCGCCGAAACGAAGGCTCGAGGGCGGCTTGATCGTGCCCATCCAATTTTCCCTTTTCTTATGCGGTTTCCACGAAATTCATGGCAGGGCTAAAAAAAATCTCTGCGTGGCGAGGCTGCGGCTACAGCTTTTTGCGGCCCTCCCTTTGAATACCCCCTACCGGGTGGCCTTCGCCGGATGGTTCCGTAGGATGGTCGGCCAGTGCAGGGATGCAGGGTCGTGCATACATTCCTTAATTGCAGCTGTACATGCGCGCGCTTGTAAGGAGGATAGGGGAAATCCGTGCATGACCCTGCAGCCCTACACATTGCCCTGGTCCTGCACGCGCCTCGCGATCGTGATGCCTCGGTATGTTTGCCCGCGTCCGCTGCGCTTTTTTTCGAAGCCCAGGCGGACCATTTGGTCGCCGAAGGCCACGAGGCTGCCGGCTTCAGTTCCAGCCCGCTTCGCGAAGCCGCTCCATGAGTTGTAGAGATCCATCGCCATTTCGAACTTGCTTAGGTTCGCGATCTCTACGTCGCACTCTTCGGCCAACCACTGCCTGAACAGGTCTTGGTTGGAGAAATATTCCTCGGTGGCCGCAACGACCGTGCTCGGGCGCAGAAGTCCCATTTCCTGCCAATCGAGAGCACCTCGGATCATCCATCGCAAAACCCCTGGCCATTCGGCGCGCAGCTTTGCTTCGAGCTCCCCGTCCGGTTCGGCCGGCTTGCGGGTGAAGGGCACGATGTTGAAGCGGCGCCTAGCTGCATCGTCGACGTTGCGCAGCACCGGTTTATGATTGCCAAGGATCAGCAGCTTGAGGATCGGGGTGAAGGTGAAATTGTTTTTGTGCATGAAGCGAGCCGTGATCGGGTCGCCGCCGGTCATCGCCTTGATCCGTGCCTCGGCCCAAGTGCGCCCATGTTCGGTTTCCGACGCGGTGACCAGCCGAGCGCCGCGCAGCATCGCGACATCGGTGGTGTGGCGATCGCCGTAAGCGCTGATGAAGGTGTCCATCGCGGCGGTGACCGCGTAGTCGCCCATCACGCCTGAGATGGCGTTCACGAAAGTTGTCTTGCCCTCGCCGCCGCCGCCATGAATGAAGACTAGTGCATGCTCGCGTGTCAGGCCAGTTAGAGCGTAGCCGCAATATTGTTGGAGGAACCGGATTAGCTCGAGGTCGCCACCGGTCACCTCGTCCATAAACCTGATGAACCGAGGACAGTCGATCGAGCTCGCCGGGGAAACCGCGCACACCTTGGTGATGTTATCCTCCGGCCGGCCTTCGCGGACGAGACCGGTGCGCAGGTCGACGGTCCCGTTAGGCGTTCCGAGCAGCAATGGGTCCGTGTCCCAACATTCGGAGGTGACGGCGAATATAGGGTCGCTTTTTGCGAATTTCTCGACGCCCGCCGCGAATCCCGTCTTGGCAAGTAGATAGCGCTTCTTCGCGGTCTCGTTTCGCGCGACATCGCGGGCGAGCTCCCGCGCAAATTGGAAGGCGAGCCCGGTTCGGTTTCGGGACCAATGCGTTCCGGTCCACTCAAACCAGGCGCCCGTGTCGTGGCAGTATCTCAGCTTTCCCTCGAACAGCTCGGCGAATCGAAGCGCCGCGGCATCTTCGGTGACAACATCGTTTTGTGAGCGTGACGCCTGCCGCGTAGCAAGCTGAATCACGTCTTCAATGCCCATCGCGCGCCTCCCGTCGCCGGCGTTCGCTGCGAGCGATGGAGCCGACGGTCCGGACAACCTCCTCGCTGGAAAGCGGGGGCCGGAAGCGCGCGATGTTTAAGGCCTGGATAAGCTCGAGCGCGACAATCGGGTCGACATAGTGGCGAAAGAGATGGCCGGCGAGCTTTGCGACGGTGGCATTGCGAGAGCCTTCGGCAACCCCGTCGCACACGAGCTGGCGCCAGACAGACGGCGAATGCGCGGTGCCTGCGGAAGCTGGCGCCGTGAGCGCATGCGTCATCCATACGGGCATAGGCGCGAGCGGCGTCTCGTCCGGATGGTGATCTACGGACCAGGCATAGCAGCGGCCGGAAATGTGCAGGCTCGGCGGCGCGACGACGTAGCCGCCGACGCTTTTGATGTCGAGCCCGGGGGCGAGCAGATCCGTGCTGCAAGGTATTCGGACAGGCGGAGGAGCGAAATAGGCGTGGAAACCGCCGCCGCCTGTCAGCACGCGCCACGTCTGCGGCAATTCGCCATGACGCCCTTCGAGATCCTCAAGGCTGCCATCGCCACCTTTCCGCGGATCAACATCGAGCACGATCACGTCACCGGTGACGAGCCCGACGTTGGCGGCCGGTGCGCCCTGCCACCACTGGCAGATGACATCCTCGAGAAGGCTGGCGCCGTGAAACCCTCCCCGCACAAGCCGAGACGGATGTTTGGCCGGGCTATCGCATCTCAGGCGGCCGCAACTGCAAACGAACCGGCCATCGTCGAGCGGCAGGGCCGTGTGCAAGGGAAACACCTTCAGGCCACGCCTGGCAAGGGCCAGCGCTCCCTCGAGAAGGGCGCTCATGACCATCCCTCCGGAAGGTCGTCGTTCAATCCATTGTCGATCGGACGCTGCGCTTCGGAGGCATCGATCGGTCCTCGGCGTTGCGCATCACGACGCTCTTGATCGCGCTCACGCTTCTGGCGCTTGGCGCTAATTAGACGGTCAGCGAAGAGGGTATCGCTGAGACGCGGACCACTGCCGCGGTCGTAAATCTCAACCTTGAGACTACCAGAAGCCGCAATGCCTTCGCCATCTTTGAGCGACATGAGCTCGGCGATTGCGGTTTCCGAGAATGTGAGAATCCGGAACCAGATCGTGGTGTCGTTCGCCATAACGCGGACGCTTGCGACGCCAAAGGTCTTACCGGCGTTGCTGACCTTCGTTTCGGGCGCGCGCCAGATCGTGCCGGCGATCAAGCCATTCAGCATGGCCTCGGACCCCCATCGGCAAACTCGTCCCCGAGCTCTTCCATCAGTTGCAATGCAAGGTGCAATGCCTCTTCGGCTCTTTCGAGAGGGAAGGGATCGAGCGCGCGCGACACCTCATCGCGCAGGGCGATCGTCAGGCCCGACCGCAAGGTTCCGATCGGGAACGGGCCGATGAGTAGGCGATCGCCTTCGAGCTCAAGTTTGGCCTTGGGCAGCACTTGCAAAGCAGCGTCGACAAGCCCGCGGATGACGCTCAGTTGCGCGGACTGCCGCAAGCTGACTTGCTTGGTATCATCGGGCGAGTTATCTGTGGGGAGCTCTGGCGAGGAGCAAGACTTCTTGGGGCCGCTTACCGCATCACGCGGGGGCGGCCTCTCGCATTCGAGGGACACGAGCGCTCACGCCGCCGTTTTCGCTGAGCGGAGAATTCCGGTGCGGATCGGCTCTCGGTGCATGCGGTCGACCCACCTTGCCTCTGCGTCAGGCGTGATGCGCTTTGTTCTGCCGATGTCGAGGGTTTCCGGCGCCCGCCCGATGGCTGCAAGATTGTAGAAGGACTGGCGGCTCATCCGGTATTTTTCACAGAAGCCCGCAATCGTGAGCACCGTCGCCGTGGGATCTCCGCCAGTGCGGCTTCCGCCTAGCCGATCGTTACTGTCCATGAAACGCTCCCGTTGTTACTCAAATTCAACGGGCATACATATTCATCAGTTTGCGCTGGGGTGCATCAAGATTTTTTAGATAAAATGACGGGTTTTAAGCGATTTTCTGCGAGTTATTTTTTCGCTTCGCAATGTGCTTCTGTTGTGGGCGCGTAAGGGCGCGATCGCGTTTGGCTATTCTGCGCATTGCGGTCACAATGACAGGAAGGTCTGCAGCGGCGGGATCGATGTAAGCTATGGCTGCCACAAGGAACTGAGCGCCATCGCGCACGGTGAAATGGTGGCCAGAGGTGAGCTCCCATGTGTGAGCTAGGGCCTCAACCAGGACAACCACGTTGTATTTGCCAGGATCTATAAAGATACCAGGCCTGCCTTTTCGACGTTTCTCGCCGGCCAGTCCAAAGGCTACATAGGATAGTGTTTTGAGGTCTTCACAAAAGGAAAGGACTCGTGCCTCGTCCCAGTCTAAGGCTGCGAAAAAAGCAGGGTCGACTCCAGCCAGAATTATAGCCGCGCGCTCGAAGTGCGGGCCAATTTCGTGAAGCCAGCTAGAATTTCTTTCGTCCCATTCGTCCGCGCACCGCTGGGTGACGTAATAATATGCGGCCTCGCGGAGGCAATCCTTGAGGAACTCGTTAAGTCCACGAAAACCGCCGCCCGCCTTCTCGACGTAACCTGCGAGTTGGCGCAGTAGCGCATCGAATTCGGGGCTATACATGCGAGGCTCCATCTCGCGGAGCAGGGCGTCGAGAGCGGAATCAGCCGCCGGCAGGACATCGAGTTCAGTGTAGCCGTGGGCTTCATTCGCACTCACCCCGCCGCCCTCCGCCGCGCCGCCGGCGCCGTGACGAGGGGCACGATGGCTTTCGCCATCAGCTCGTCCATGGCATCGGTGATGTAGACGCTGTAGTGCCTTTCGATCATGGTCGAGGAAGTGTCGTGCATGGCGGCCACGAGCCGCACGGGCAGGCCAGCCTTCAGCCCACGCACGATCGAGCTGTGCCGCAGCGCATAAGGCACCACGGCCTTTGATAAGCCGGCCTTGGCGATGATCGCTGCCCAGGGGCGTGCGAGCTCGTTTGCCGCGCGCCATGGACCGCGATCATAGATTTCCCATTTCCTCCAGCCCGTCGTCGGGCGCCAACGCGGCCGCAACAGCAAAGGCTCGCTGCCTTTCCGGCGGGCGACTGACGGCTTCAGGATTGCCGCGACATCGGCGCCGATGCGAACGCGGGTATGCGGCATGTCCTTTTCGACGCTGCCCTTGCGGCTAGTCGGCATCATGACCTGGAGGTGCTCGAGTCGGACGTCGCCGACCGTCAGCCGGGCGACTTGGCTGAGACGGGCCCCGGTCGCCGCGAGCATCACAACCAGGCGCTCGAGATCGCCGCCCCATCCCCACTCCTGATCGACGCGACGAGCTGCATCAATGATCGCCCGAATGTCCGCTTCGGGAAGCACCTGCGCCGGGCGCGCCACTGCGGGATAGCCCTTTGGGTTTTTCAGGCCGTTCCGGATTTCGCCGGCGATAGTCGCAGGAAGGCGCTTGCGATAGCGGACGGCCGCGGCATTCAGGGCCGCTTTCATGTCGCCCACCGTGCGCCGGATAGTCGTCTCGGACAGGGATGCGCCATTCCTTCGATGCGCCGCCTTTGCCGTCAGCTGCGAACGCCAATCCCGGAGGTCTTCGTCGGTGAGTGCGGCGAGATCCTTTTCCGCCAGCTCGTTGCCGACATGTCGCGTCAGGCGACTGCGCAAGTCGCGTTTATTGCCGAAACTTTCCCGCTTTTCGCGCTGGGTCAAATACTGATCGATGGCGGCCGACACCGTGATCGGCGCGCCGAAGTTTGCTAGGCGCGCCTGCTCAACGGCATGGCCCGCATGTTCTCTCGCCCGAGCCACCGCCTGGTCGAAAGTGAGGACATCGATGCCGTCGGCGTCCCGGTGATCGTCGTCCGCGGCGGCAATCGTCGAGACCTCGTAGCGCTCGCCGCCAGCGTAGCGCCGCAATACCCAGACGCCTCCGCGCTTGCCCTTTCGGAAGCCGATGTGCAGCCCCTGCGAGATGGCGCGGTAATGGGGCTTGCCCCGCACTGGCAGCTTGGCGCGCGCTGCCTTCGAATCGAGCTTCTTGTCGCGGACTGCCCGGGCCATGCGCGCGCTTTCTGTCCAAGTATTTGTCCAATATACCCGCGTGGACGCCGGTTGGCCAACATGTAATTCAGTGAATATCCACAGGGAAATACGGCGACAGGGGTGGACTGCGATAGACGTTATTGTTGCCTATTGACTGCAATCACGGGGGCGGCGCCGTCCCTCGATCTCATCCTTCTTCAGCGCGAGAAAGGCTGGGCGAAGAAGCAGTGAGAAGCCGACCCGGCCTTCGTTGTTTCCTGGCGCATTTATAAATATCAAAACCGACGGCGAAACTGAATAAAACTTAGAATTACTTTCTATTTATGTGAAATATTTTGAGCGTTCGCAAACTATAAAACAATTCCGCATAGGCCTCCCGGCCCGCCGGTGAAACTGTTGCGGCAAGCGATCGTTGCATTGCGGGCACTCGCTGACAGTCCAAGCGAGCGCCCCGCGGGAGCGACATCGCTGTCTCCGCCGGGAGGACATCATGAAAAATTCTGTCAGGCTGAGGAAGAGTAAGACGGCATTGTACTCGTTGAGCGTTGTGATGCTGCTGGCGTCGGGCGCCGTGGCCTACGGCGCTGGCGCTGGCGCGGGTGCGAGCGCGGGCGGCGGGGGTGGCGGCGTGGGCGCTGGAGCCTCTGGTGGTGCGGGCGTCGGCGGCGGAGGCGGAGGCGTCGGTGCGAGCGCTGGCGGTGGTGGCGGCGGTGTGGGCGCTGGAGCCTCGGGCGGTGCCGGCGTTGGCGGTGGAGGCGGCGGCGTCGGTGCGAGCGCGGGTGGCGGTGGTGGCGGCGTGGGCGCTGGGGCCTCGGGCGGCGCAGGCGTCGGGGGTGGAGGCGGTGGTGTAGGCGCGAGCGCGGGCGGCGGCGCCGGAGGCGTTGGCGCTGGAGCCTCGGGCGGTGCCGGCGTCGGCGGGGGAGGCGGGGGCGTGGGCGTCAGCGGCGGTGGCGGTGCGGGTGGGCTCGGCATCGGCGCTTCCGGTGGGGCCGGGATCGGGTTAGGCGGAGTCGGTGGAATTGGCACCGGAATCAATGGCACGGGAGGCGGCGTGGGCACCGGGATCGGTGCGGTTTCCGGGACCTCGGGCATTGCGGGCGTGGGCGCCGGAGTTCCAGCAAGCACGGCCGGAATCGATTCTTCCACCGGGATAGGGGCGGGCGTCCAGGGAGCGCAGTTGCGTCTCACCTTGAAGCGCCGCTGCCCGACGATCCTGGCGAATGTCGATGCCTTCGATGATGATCTAGTTCGGCTGTGTCAGGTTGCGCGTTTGCGCTGACCGGGACCGCACCCGACGATAGGAGGCCGCCTCACCGCGGCTTCCTTTCCAACCGGCGCCGACAACGCATTATTTCGAGGGAGCAGGAATTGCTCGAAGCGCGCCATTTCGGCGTCGAAAGCGCGGCGAAAATCCTTGTCTTGCGGTAGAGAGCCGATGAACCCCGCTTCGACCTGAAGTCGCTCGTCGGGATTAGCGAGGTTGACCCAGCCGATCATGTCGTCCCCATAAAGAAGCGGCATGGCATAATAGCCGCGCCGCCGCTTCGCGATCGGCGTATAGGCTTCGAAGCGGTATTCCCATCCCCAAAGATGCTCGAAGCGACGCCGGTCCCAGACGATGGGATCGAAGGGGGCAAGGAAGCGAAGCTCGCGCGGCGGTTCCCCCTTTTCCGGGACTGGCATGTCGCTTGGCCAGAGCCAGGTCTCGCTCTCGACCACCGCGCTCTCGACCGCGCCCGAGCGCAAGAGCGCGTCCAAGGCTTTCGGCATGCCGTGACGCAGCCGCGGCGCGCCTCGCGCGAGAAGCGCGAGCGTCGGGTTGAGGCTTTTCTTCGGCAAAGGCGCGAGAAGGCGAAGCACCAGGAGGAGAAGGCGGCGCCTTCGCTCTTGCGCGCTCATGTCCTCCTCGCGCGCCGGCGCAGGCTCATAAAGGCGAATGCCGTCGCGCCTATGCGCGACGCGCAAGAGCCCGTGGAAATGCAAGTTGTGCAAGGCGCGGGTGGTGGCCTTCGAGAAGCCCCCCCAATTGTTCACGGCGCGCTCCTTGCCGAAGCTTGCCGCGAGCTCTTGCGGATGGGTGGTGCCGCGCTCGCGCACGAAGGCGAGCACCTCGGCCGCAAGACCCGATGGGCGATGCCGGCGGCCGCGCGCATCAAGACGCGGATGCAAAAGCCTTGCGATCTCGCGCGGCATGAAGCCGTAGGCGTAGAGAAAATCCTCATCGAGCTTGAGCGCACGAAAGCTCCGCTCGAGGTCGCCCACGCGGTAGCCGGCCACCCGATGGCGCAAGATGAGGTCTTGGGCGCGCGCCGGCGAGCGTATCGGATCGGCTTGCACGAAACCGAGCCCTCTCAGGGCTCCCGCAAGCGTCGTCGGCGGGAGAAGCGAGGCCGCGAGCGCGCGCGCCTTGAGGTGGTCGAGCGTGAGCTCTCCCTTTTTCCGGTTGCGCGGTGGGGAGGGCTTTCGCTTCGTTTTCGCCGCGCCTGGCCTTTGGGCTCGTTTCGCCATGCGCGATCCGCTCAAAAGCTCATCGCCGCCGCGTTGACGATGCCGGCCGCGAGCGAGGCGCAGCCGAGGAAAAGCGCGGCCGTGACCTCGCCCGCCGCGATGCGGCGCGTGAGATCGGGCAGGATGAGGCGCACGAGCCAGTAGACGAGAATCTGCACCACCAGGGCGACGACGCCCCACATGAAAAAATTCGCGAGATTATGCGTGTAAACGATGGCGCTCGACAAAGGCAGCGCAAAGCCGATGAGGCTCATGCCGAGCGCGATGGCGGCCGACAGGATGTTGGCGCGAATCAGCGCGAGCTCGTTGTGGCTGGTGGCAAAGACGTAAACGATGAGGTAAAGCACGATAAGTGCAAGGGCGAGCCCGAAAAACTCACCGAAATCCGCCAATCTTGCAATCGTGGCCATGCCCTGCTCCCTTTTGCCTTCCCATGGGCATGATTATCGTTCAAAGATCAACGACAAATCCGAAAAAATGACCGGGTCGGGGCCGGTTGAGAAAAGAGTGAGGTTGTCTTGCAAATTCTCTGTCGCCGCATTCGGCATAATTTGATGTCGCCCTTCAGTCACGCGGCCGCGTTGGGGGCGGTTGCCACCCTCTCGGCGGCGCTCCTTTGGCCCGATGATGCGGCCGCGAGACCCAGAAGGCATTGGTCGCATCACACGGCCCGCGCGGTCTCCCCTGTCTCGACGATCTATCCGGATGAGAAGAGTTGCGTCGCCAAGAAAGCGCTCGATGCCGCGCAATGTCACAATGCCGCCTTGAATTCCCACGCCGAATATGAAGAGAAAGCGCCGCGCTTCGAGGCTGATTCGGCCTGCTCGGAGGTGTTCGGCGCGCATAATTGCAGCATGCGCATTGGCGGCGGGCCGAAGGGCATTGGCTTCATCCCCTCTTACAAGGGTTTCGCGCTCGCATCCCAGAAGGGGAGCGAGGAGACGCTCGTCACCCCCGTCATCGCCGGCAAGGGCGAGACGGTCGAATTTGCGCCGCGTCCGGTCTCGCGCCTCGACACGGCTCAGGACGATTCGCGCGGCGCCCGCGCGCAAGCTCAATGGCAGAGCGCGCACGCTTCTGGCCACGGTTCAAGCGTGCTTCGTTATCGCGACGCGCCGACCGACGAGATACCGCTCGGCGCGGATGATTCGCAGGAGGCTCAGCCTGGCCCCGTCGCCACCTATCCGGTGAGCCCCGCGATGCTCAAATCGATGCAGGAAGAAATCCGCAAATACGGCAATCCTCAATCCTTCAATCCGACGCCGACCAAATAAGGCCAACCAAGAAAGCCTGAGCACCGTGCCGCGAGGCGCCTCGGGCAAGCCAGCCCGGTCCTACGGAGTTCTCTGCCACGCTTTCGTCCGTGGCGACGAAATGCATCTCGACGCCGCCTTCCTCGAGGATGACGCGCGAGCGCAGGAAGGCTTGGCCCCAAACGGCATCGGCATAGTCCGGGGCCGGCGTGCACAGCCGGGCGATCCCGGCCTGCACGATCGCACGGGCGCAGTCGATACACGGGAAGAAGGTGGTCGCGAGCGTTGCCGCTTTCGTCGCGGCGCCGCGCTTCGCTGCTTCGAAAATGGCGTTGCGCTCGGCATGCTCCATCCACACGAAGCGCCCGTCCCCTTCGTGGCGCTCGTCGAGATCGCGAACTCCTGAGGGGAAGTCGTTGCAGCTCGTGATGCGGGTGCCGTCGGCCGCCGCCAGGACGGCGCCCACCTTTCGGACCCGGTTCGGGCTCTCGCGCGCGGCCTTTTTCGCAAGGCTCATGAGCTCGGCGATCGAGGAGGGGCTTGGCGCGGCGCCACCGACGCTCGGCTTCAAGCCGCGGCCTCCGGCAGCTTCTTCACCTTCGGCCAATCGACTTCGTCTTGCGCGATCACGAGCGTTTCCTTGAAAGCGGCGGCGCGCCAGATTTTGAAGGCCGGGTGCGCGTGGATCGCGTCGATATAGGCGCGGCTGACGCTGTCGCAGGCAATATCGTAGGTATGAAAGCGCGTCGCCACCGGTGCGAACATCGCGTCGGCCGCGCCGAATTTTCCGAAGAGGAAGAGGCCGCCCTTGCCGAACCGCTCGCGCGCCGTGCGCCAGATCTCGGTGATACGCGCCGCATTGGCCTCGACCTCGGGCGTGAGCGCGAGCCGTTCCACGGGGCGCCAGAGATTCATCGGGCATTGACTGCGCAACGGCTGAAAGCCCGCGTGCATCTCCGCCGCGATCGAGCGCGCATGGGCGCGCGCCACGGGCTCGGACGGCCACAGCGCTGCGTCCGGAAAGCGTTCGGCGAGATGCTCGAGGATGGCAAGCGATTCAAAGATCACCGCATCCCCGTCGATGAGAACGGGGACCTTGCCGGCCGGCGAATGCCGCTTGATGCGCTCCTTTGTGTCGGGGAGAGACAGGGGAATGAACACTTCATCGAAGGTGATGCCGGATGCGGCCATGGCGATCCAGGCGCGCAGCGACCATGAGGAATAGTTCTTGTTGCCGATGACAAGGGTGAGCGACATGAAGGAACCTTGGGTGAGAGAGGCGAAGGAGGGAAGGCGTTTTTAGCTCCGGACGCGAGACCTTAAAGCGCTCACCCCGGCGCCGCGGCGCCGGGAAGCGCTCCGGCGCGTAGGTCACATTGCATCCTCAGGCAAGGGGGCGGCCCATGGCCAGCCCATCGGCGCTCGTCCGGCTGGCGCCAATCGCAAGGGGCGCCGAAGGTCACGAAGCTTCATCGTTGCATCGCGACCGGGAGCGTGGCGGTTTCAGTCGACGAGCCGTCACGCTCCCGTTGCCGGCCCGAGCCTGATGCTTGAGGCAAACCGAAGGTCAGTTTCGCGGATCACCCTCCAATCGGTCATTTTTGCTTGGCGATAATCTTGTCCTTGATCCCTTGGTACACGCTGTCGGGAATGATGTTCTTCTGCACCAGCTCATCCTTGCCCTTGTAGGGCCGGCCTTTGATGATCGCGTCCGAACGCGCGTCTCCGATTCCGGGAAGCGCGGAAAGCTGTTTCTTCGTCGCCGTATTGATGTCGAGGGGCCCTTCGGCCGCAAGCACGACGACCGAGGCGCCGCGATCGGGGAGCAGCTGTCCCGGCATGGCGCGCGCGCCGTTGGAGGCCGCGACAAGGCCAAGAGAGGCAAGGCTGAGCGCCGCAACGGCAAGCTTTGACCAGACACGCATCGTTACGCCTCCATGATTGACTTGGTTTCGAGGAGGCAAATGATACGCAGGTTTTCATGAAGGAGCGAGTAGCGAGTAGCAATCTCGCCAATCACTACTCGCTATTCGCTACTCGCTCGTCATTCGAGCCCGACGGTTCGTCCGAGGAAACCTGCGGCGTCGAAATATTTGGTGTCGCCCACGGTCTGGGAGCGGAGAATCGTGCGCAAGCCCTTGTCATCGGGCTTCGAGCTTCGCGTGCGGCTTGTGAAATCGGGCGTCATGCCGCCCGGCATCGCCTCGGTGAGCACGCGCCCCACGAGCCTGCCATGGCCGGGCGGGTCGAGCTTGAGAAGCGAGAAAATAGTCTTGCCGAGATCGGCGTTGCTCGCAGGCGCCTCATCGACATAGCTCGTCTTGAAGTCGGGTCCGATCGCCGCCATGAAGTTGAAGGTGTCGGCGCGGCTGAACGAGCCGTGCATGCCTTGCCCTTGCTGCAGGATCGTGTCGGCGAACTCGGCGGTGCAATTCGTCGGCTCGTCGCAACCGGTCCATTTGGAGGCGAAGTTGACGGCGATGGCCGGCAAGGGCGTGATGGCCGTGCCTTTGAGATTGATGTCCTTCGTGGTCATCGTGCCCGGGTAGGAGCCGAGCGCGTCATCGACGAAGAGCCCGCTCACATAGTCTTGCGCCATCAGGCCTTCAACCACCTTGCGCACAAGCTCGCGATCGACGGGTTCGGTGAAGTAGACGAGGTCCGAGCCCCCGTTGGCGGCGACCACGATCTGAGGCCGGTTCGGATCTTCTCCGATGAGGCCATTCCCAAATTTCGGGTGCGTGCCGTCGGCGATGCGAGCCGAGGCATTGTCGGGATCCCAGAGGGGGAGGCCGACGCCCGCGGCGATGTCGATTGCGAGGACGCCGGGCGGAACGAAGCCTTCGGGCACATCGGCATAAGTCGCCTTGGCCGAGGTGCTGGTGGCGCTTTGCTTCGAGATCACCGAGAAGCCATGGTCGGCCGTGACGATCACGTCGGTCGACTTATCAAGGCCGAGATCGACAAGCGCCTGGCGAAGTTTGCCGAGGTCGTCATCGGTATTCTTGATGCCGGCGAGCGAGGTCGGCCCGTTGATGCCGGGCAGGAGCATGTTGAGGCTGTCGCCCTGATTGTGCTGGGTGCCGTCAGGATCGCGCGCCCAGAAGACGAGCACGAAGGGTTTGTCCTCCTTCTTGAACGCGGGGAGCACCACCTTCGTCGTCGCGTCGATCATCCAGCCCTGCTGTTCGGCATTGGGAGCGAGCGTGCCCGCCGTTTTCGCATTCCCCGCTTTTCCATTGTCGCCACGGGTCGGGGCGGCGAGCGGGAGCTTTGCCGCAGTGAGCCCATCCGTCACCCAGCCGGCGAGCGGAATGCCGTTCTTCGTGCCCGTCGAATTATCGATGATCACCGTCTTCTGGCCGGTTCGGTCGGTGTGGTCGAAAATGAGCGTCGGACCGAGCTTGCCGATCGCGGCGGTTTGGAAACCGGCCTCGCGCGCCGCCCGCAATATCGTGATCTCGTCGAGATAATCACCGGAGAAATGCTCATCGACATCGCCGAGCACGGGATCGCTCTCGAGGAAGGGGGTCAGCGAGTTTCCAGCGCCCGGAACCGGAAAGCCCGTGTAGATCGTGTTCGAGAAATCACCGGTGTCGCCAAGAAAATGTCCCGTCGCCATCGACGAAGCGTTCGCCGTCGTGAAGGTCGGGAAGATCGAATGGCTGTTGGCGAAGCGCACGCCCTTGTCGCGCACCGAAGCCATCACCGGCGCCGTCTGGTTGTTGACGATCCGGGCACGCAACCCATCCGCGACGAAGAGAACGATGTTATGGGGCTGATCGGCCGCAAGGGCCGGAGCGCTCGCCGAAAGCGCCGCCCCAGCGGCCAGCGCGGCGGTAAGGATGAAATGGGCGGTCTTCATCGATTGGGCTCCCTCTTTTGGCAATCCGTTCCTCCTCGCGGCGCATGACAGTTTCGTGACGAAGGCGCAATTGAAAATCGGCAGCTCCCTCCTCACGTTTCGGTGGCGTGCAGCGCTTCACCGCCGGCTCGCATCCCGTCGGGTCCAGCTTTTTTAAGCTTGCCGGGAGGCCTCGTCTGCGCTGAAAGTCCTGCACCACCGGCCGGTCTTGCGGCACGCGGCCGGCGAGCTTGATTTTGGAAGGAGCGCGAGACGATCATGGCAAACGCATACGATATCATCGTGATCGGTTCGGGTCCCGGCGGCTATGTCACCGCGATCCGGGCGGCGCAGCTCGGCTTCAAGACCGCGATCGTCGAGCGGGAGCATCTCGGCGGCATTTGCCTCAACTGGGGGTGCATCCCGACGAAGGCCCTGCTGCGCTCGGCCGAGATCTTGCATTACGTGCAACACGCCAAGGATTACGGCCTTCTCCTCGAGGGCAAGATCGGCCCGGATGCCGCGGCGGTCGTGCAACGCTCGCGCGGCGTCTCGAAACGCCTCAATGATGGCGTGGGCTTCCTGATGAAGAAGAACAAGATCGATGTGATCTGGGGCGAGGCCACGATCGACGCGCCCGGCAAGATCACGGTCGGCGTCTCGAAGAAACCCCCGATGCAACCCGCTCACCCCGCGCCGAAGGGAACATTGGGCACCGGCAACTACGAGGCCAAGCACATCATCGTCGCGACCGGCGCGAGGCCGCGCATTCTCCCTGGCATCGAGCCTGACGGCAAGCTGATCTGGACCTATTTCGAGGCGATGGTGCCGCCATCGATCCCGAAGTCGCTCCTCGTCATGGGATCGGGCGCGATCGGCATCGAGTTCGCATCCTTCTTCCGCGACATGGGCGCGGAAGTGACGGTCGTCGAGCTCTTGCCGCAGATCCTCCCTGTCGAGGATGCGGAGATCGCGGCCCATGCCCGCAAGCGCTTCGAGAAAGCCGGCATCAAGATATTCACGGGCGCCAAGGTCACGAAGGTCGAGAAGGCGAAGGATGGCGTCACTGCCCATCTCGAGGATGCCAAAGGCGCAAGCGTCACCATCGCGGCCGAGCGCCTGATTTCGGCGATTGGCGTCACCGGCAATATCGAGAATCTCGGGCTTGAGAAGCTTGGCGTGAAGACGGAGCGCGGCTCGATCGTCATCGATGATTTCGGCCGCACGAATGTGAAGGGCATCTATGCCATCGGCGATGTCGCGGGCCCCCCGATGCTCGCGCATAAGGCGGAACATGAGGGCGTCATTTGCGTCGAGGCCATCAAGGGGCTCAACGCCCATCCCATGGACAAGCTGAAAATCCCGGGCTGCACCTATTGCAGCCCGCAAATCGCTTCAGTCGGCCTCACCGAGGCAAAGGCCAAGGAAGCCGGATACTCTCTCAAGGTCGGGCGCTTCCCTTTCGTCGGCAACGGCAAGGCGATTGCGCTCGGCGAGCCCGAAGGCCTGGTCAAGACGATCTTCGACGCCAAGACCGGCAAGCTTCTCGGCGCCCATATGGTGGGAGCCGAGGTGACCGAGCTCATCCAGGGCTTCGTGATCGCCATGAATCTCGAGACGACGGAAGAAGAACTCATCAACGCCGTCTTCCCGCATCCGACCTTGTCCGAGACGATGCATGAGAGCGTGCTCGATGCTTATGGGCGCGTGATCCACACCTGAGTGGCGCGGAGCGAAAGCGTGAACGAGAACCACAAGATGCATCGCGTGATGCTACCGGATGGGGAGACCGTGCCCGCGCTCGGCCAAGGCACGTGGAAGATGGGCGAAGAGCGTGGCCGAAGGCGCGAGGAGATCGCGGCTTTGCGCGAAGGCATCGCGCTCGGCATGACGCTCATCGACACGGCCGAGATGTATGGGGAGGGGCTCACCGAGGAGCTCGTCGGCGAGGCGGTCGAGGGCGTTCGCGACGAGGTGTTCATCGTAAGCAAGGCGTATCCGCAAAACACGAGCCGCGAACGGCTGCCGCTGGCCTGCGAACGCAGCCTGCGGCGTTTGCGCACCGACCGCATCGACCTTTACCTCTTGCATTGGCGTGGCGGCGTGCCTCTCGATGAGACCGTCGAGGCCTTCGAGGGGCTGCGCGATGACGGAAAGATCAGGCATTGGGGCGTGAGCAACTTGGACACGCATGATATGGAAGAGCTCCTCGCTGCCGGCGGGGAGCGCTGCGCCACGAACCAGATCCTCTATAATTTCGCGCGGCGCGGGGCGGAGTTCGATCTCCTGCCTTTCCTCGCGGAGCGCAAAATCCCGGCAATGGCTTACAGCCCGGTTGAGCAAGGGCGCCTGCCGTCGACCGGCGTGCTTGCGGAAATCGCGAAGCGGCATGGCGCGAGCGTGCCGCAAATCGCGCTCGCCTTCCTGTCGCGCCGCAAGGACCTCATCGTCATCCCGAAGGCATCCTCGACCGCACATGTGCGCCAGAATCATGAGGCGCAGGCCATCACGCTCTCGCCCGAAGAGCTTGCGGCGATCGACGGCGCCTTCCCGCCGCCTGGGCGGAAGACGCCGCTCGACATGCTGTAAGGCGCCGCACGCTTCGCGCCTTCCCGGGGCGTGGGTTTGACGGGAAATGAAGCTCGGCTAAAGGTCTGGTCGGGAAGAGGAAGGCGGGCTTGGCGCGTGCGGCGCTCTCGCCGGCAGAGCCCCGAGACGGGCAATCGAAGAGGGATGATCATGGTCAAAGCCATTCGCGTCTATCGGACGGGCGGTCCGGAAGTTCTCAAATATGAGGAGACCGAGCTCGCGGGGCCGGGCCGCGGCGAGATCCGCGTGAAGCATGAGGCGGTCGGCGTCAATTACATCGACACTTACTTTCGCAGCGGGCTTTACCCTTCGCCGATGCCCTTCACCCTCGGCAACGAGGCGGCAGGCTTTGTCACTGCGGTCGGCAGAGGCGTGACGAGCTTCAAGACCGGCGACCGGGTCGCTTATGTGGCGGGGCTTCGCAGCTACGCCGAGGAGGCGAATGTGCCGGCGGAGGTCACGGTGAAACTGCCGAAGGGCATTTCCTTCGAGACTGCGGCCGCGATGATGCTCAAGGGGATGACGGCGGAATATCTCCTTCGCCGCACCTACAAGGTGCGCAAGGGCGACACGATCCTCGTGCATGCGGCGGCTGGCGGCGTCGGCCTCATCTTGTGCCAATGGGGCAAAGCGCTCGGCGCGACGGTGATCGGCACGGTGGGCTCGCCGGAGAAGGCCGCGCTCGCCAAGAAGAGCGGCGCTCGCCACACCATCCTTTACCGCGAGGAGGATTTCGTGAAGCGGGTCGCCGAGATCACCAAGGGCAAGAAGTGCCAGGTCGTGTATGACGGCGTCGGCAAGGCGACCTTCCCGGGCTCGCTCGACTGCCTCGCGCCGCTCGGCACCTTCGTGAGCTTCGGCAATGCCTCCGGGCCGATCGACCCGTTCAGCCTCCTCGTGCTCTCGCAGAAGGGCTCGCTTTACGCGACCCGCCCGACCTTGAACACCTTCATGAGCCAACCCGGCGGAACGGCCTCGATGGCGCGCCAGCTCTTCAAGGTGGTCGAAAGCGGGCAGGTGAAGATCAAGGTGTCGAAACATTTCCCGCTCCGCGATGCCGCCGCCGCGCACCGCGCGCTCGAAGGCCGCGAGACGACGGGATCGATCGTTCTCGACCCGTGAGCGCGTTCGCTTGGGCAGCGACGCGCTTGCGCCTCTCTTGCCTCATACGTCACGGCCGTGCTCGGTATGTTTGGCACGGCCAGCCGCGCCTTTGACGTGGATGCGCGGGCCGAGGCCGCGCGGGACAAAATGTCGAAAGACCCGGATGCGTCGTGGGTTCGCCTGAGACTCCGCGTGAGACGCATTCAAAAGGGAAGCCTAAACGACGGTTCCGTGCAGATCATAGGCTTCGGCGCGTTTCACCTTTGCGGTGACGATGTCGCCCACGGCGAGCGGCTTGCGCGATGAGAGGATGATGGTGCCGTCGATCTCGGGAGCATCCTGTCGGGTGCGCCCGATTGCACCTTTCGGCGTCACCTCGTCGACGATCGCGCTCACGCGCTTGCCGATCTTCGCGCGCTGCTTTTCGAGGCTGATGATCTGCTGGTGACGCATGAAGCGATCGTGACGCGCCTTCGCCGTTTCCTGCGGCACGATAGGGAGCCCAAGATCGTTCGCCGCGGCGCCTTTCACCGGCTCGTAGATGAAGCAACCGACGCGGTCGAGCCTTGCCTCGCTCATCCAGCCGAGGAGCTCCTCGAAATCATCCTCCGTCTCGCCGGGGAAGCCGACGATGAAGGTCGAGCGGATGGCGATGTCGGGGCAGAGCGCGCGCCAATGGGCGAGGCGTTCGAGCGTCTTTGCCTGCGCTGCCGGGCGGCGCATGGCCTTCAGCACCTTCGGCGAGGCGTGCTGGAAAGGGATGTCGAGATAGGGAAGGATGAGGCCTTCAGCCATCAACGGCACGAGCGCGTCGACGTGAGGGTAGGGGTAAACGTAATGCAGCCGCACCCAGGCGCCGAGCGAGCCGAGGCCGCGCGCGAGATCGAGGATGCGCGTCTCGACGCTTGCGCCCTTCCAGCTCGCCGCCTCGTGGCGCCGGTCGAGCCCATAGGCCGAAGTGTCCTGCGAGATGACGAGAAGCTCCTTCACGCCTGCCGCGACCAGGCGCTCGGCCTCGCGCATCACCTCAGGCAAAGGGCGCGAGACGAGCCGCCCGCGCAATTGCGGGATGATGCAGAAGGAGCAGCGGTTGTTGCAGCCCTCGGCGATCTTGAGATAGGCGTAATGGCGCGGCGTGAGCTTGATGCCTTGGGGCGGCACGAGATCGATCTTCGGGTCGTGCGCGGGAGGAGCCGCGCGATGCACCGCGGCGACCACGCTCTCATAGGCTTGCGGTCCGGTGATCGAGAACACGTCGGGAAAGCGCTCGCTGATCGATTGCGGCTGCGCCCCCATGCACCCCGTGACGATGACCTTGCCGTTCTCGGCGAGCGCGGTGCCGATCGCCTCGAGCGATTCCGCCTTGGCGCTGTCGATGAAGCCGCAAGTGTTGACGATGACGCAATCGGCTCCCTCATGGCGATGCGTCAAGGCATAGCCTTCGGCGCGCAGGCGCGTGATGATGCGCTCGGAATCGACGAGCGCCTTCGGACAGCCGAGCGAGACGAAGCTGATGGTCGGGGCGGATGCGGCCACGGACGGTTCAACCGGATGAGTTGCGGAGCGAAACGACGCCAATATGGCGGAGCGCTCCAAAAAGCAATTCGCCGCCCTCGCGTCGCGCGAGCCGCTTTTTCAAGAAGGTTGCGATATTCGGGGCCATTTCGCCTCAAATCTCGTACCCGGAGTGACGCCGAACCGAAGAAGGGAGCAATCTTGTGCAGTTCATGGTGATCGAGACTTTCCGTAATCAGGACGCGAAATCCGTTTATCGGCGCTTTCGGGAAAATGGGCGAATGCTGCCTGAAGGCCTCACTTTCGTTGAGAGCTTCGTCACCGCCGATCTCTCGCGCTGCTTCCAGGTGATGGAATGCGAGGATGTCACGCTTCTGCAGAAATGGGTCGCGCAATGGTCTGACCTCATCGGCTTCGAGATCGTTCCCGTGGTCGCCGGCAAGGTTACGGGCGCCGCGCTGATGAGCGAGGGGGCATGAGGTCGACCGCCCAAATCGCTCATCGTTGCGCGCAAAGCAGGCTCACGCCGCGATTGACCCGGACCGCCGCGCACGCTTAAGCACGAGCCGACCCTCGAGGGCCGCGCCCGATAGATGACCGACGATCCCGAAATCCTGATCGAGAGCCGCGGCCGCCTCGGCTTGATCACGCTCAACCGCCCCGCCGCCCTGAACGCGCTCACGCTTGGCATGGTGCGCTCGATGCGTTCCGCGCTCGACCGTTGGGCCACCGATCCTGCGATCGCCAGCGTCGCCATTCGCGCCTCGGGCTCGAAGGCTTTTTGCGCCGGCGGGGACATCCTGACCATCTACCGGCAAAAACAGGCCGGCCATCCCGAGGAATCTCTGGTCTTTTGGGCCGAGGAATATGCGCTCAATCGCCTCATCAAGCGCTACCCCAAACCCTATCTCGCCTTCATCGACGGCATCGTCATGGGTGGCGGGGTCGGCGTCTCGATCCACGGTTCGCACCGCGTCGCGGGCGAGCGTTTTCAATTCGCCATGCCGGAGGTCGGCATCGGGTTTTTTCCCGATGTCGGCGCGACCTATGTCCTGCCCCGCCTTCCCTGGCGATGCGGCTATTATCTCGCGCTCACCGGAAAGCGCCTCGGGCGCGGCTCGGCGGCGGTGCTCGGCATCGCGACGCATTGTGTCGCGGCCGAGCGCTTCGACGCCATCCTCGACGGATTGGCGGCGGGAGAGCCGCCGCATCGCGTGCTCGTCGGCGAAGCGGTTGCGCATGAGGACGCTCCCGAGCTCGCCCACGCGGGCACGATCGCCCAAGCCTTCGGTGGGGAAACGGTCGAGGCAATCCTTGCGGCGCTCGATGATTTCAGCAGCGAAAGGGACGGCCTTCGCCGCCGAGGCGGCAGGCGAGATGCGCGCGAAATCGCCGACGAGCCTCAAGGTCACCTTGTCGGCGTTGCGGCGGGCGCGAGAAGGCGAGTTCGAGGAAGCCTTGAATCTCGAATATCGCGTTTGCCGGCGCATCGTCGAGGGCCATGATTTTTATGAAGGCATTCGCGCCCAGGTGATCGACAAGGACCGCAAGCCGCGTTGGCAACCGGACGCGCTCGCGGGCGTCTCGGACGAAGCCGTGGCCGCGTATTTCACGGAACGCGAATCCGGTGAGCTCGTCTTCGACGGCGCCGCGAAATGAAGCGCGCCTCGAATGACGACGCGATCCGGCTGCGCGGTGGCGGCGATGGTCGCGGGGAAGGCGAGGGGATCGATTGGGCGCTGATCCGCGCGGTCTATATGCGCGTGATCGGCCTCGCCTGGCTGGTGAAGGGTCTCTACCAGGCAGCGAAGATCATCGGTGTGTTCGGCCCCGTGTTCGGCACGCTCGAGACCGCCGACCAAATGGGCGCCGTGTTCTCCGCGATCGGCGATTGCATCGCAGGCGTCGGGCTCTGGCTCACGGTGAGCTGGGGGGCCGTCACCTGGATCGTGGTCGCTCTCGGCGAAACCGCCTTCGACATCAGCGGGGGCACCGCTCCCCTTTCGGGGGTCGTCGATTTCGTTGCCATCCTTCTCTATTTCCTCGTCGCCTATTTGCGCGCGCGCCAGAGTTACCGACGGCTTTGATGATCAGGCAAACGCGAATGCGCACGCAGGAAATACCCTCGCCCGCGGCCGGCGATCCGCAAAATCGCTCACATTCAATTTCAATTCATCCTATTGAGTAAACTTCCAATTCACCTTCAAGTTTAAACTCGTATTCATCCGCTCGCGATAAGCCTTGCTCATGGACGGCCGAAAAAATTGGCCGCGGGAGAGTCAAACGGAGTGAGGCATGAGCACGGCATTGAAAATGCCCGCGGCGAGCAAATCCGCTCGTGGCGCTGGCGCGGCGGTGAGGCCCTATTATCTCGAATCCCTGAAGCTGGTGGAGCGTCTGCACCGCTGCCTCCTGGACGTGGTGAAAGACGAGTTCGAGCGTCGCAAGCGCGACGACGTGAACGCCATCCAGGCCTTGTTGATCTACAACATCGGCGATCAGGAACTCTCGGCGAGCGAGCTGCGCGCGCGGGGCTATTATCTCGGGTCGAACGTCTCCTACAACGTCAAGAAGCTCGTCGACATCGGCTATCTGCACCATCACCGCTCGCGCATCGATCGGCGCGCCGTGCGCATCAGCCTGACCGAGAAGGGCAGGGAGGTGCACGACATCGTCAAGAAGCTCTATGAAAAGCACGTCGGTGTCATCGAGCATCTGGGCGGCGTCTCGATCGATGATTTCCAGCGCATGAACCATGCGCTCGCAAGGCTCGAGCGCTTCTGGTCCGACCAGATCAAATATCGGCTCTGATCGCGCTTTCTTCGCGCATCAAGGCTTGCGCCCTTCCCTCGAGGGAAGGGCGCAAGCCGCGGTCGCGCGCTACCTTCTCTCCCCTCAGTGAGGGATCATCCAAGGCGTGACGTATTGCTGGATCACGACAAGGAGGCCGAGCAGCAAGGTCAGGATGATGGAATGCTTGAAGGTGCGTGCGAAGACCACGCCCTCCTGGCCCTTGAGATTCGTGGTCGTGACGCCCGTCGAGAGATTTTGCGGTGAAATCATCTTGCCCATGACGCCGCCCGATGAATTGGTCGCCGCCATCAAGGTCGGATCGAGCCCGAGCTGATTGGCGGCCACGACTTGCAGATTGCCGAACAGCGCGTTTCCCGAAGTGTCGCTTCCCGAGAGGAACACCGCCACCCAGCCGAGGAAGGGTGAGACGAGGGGGAAGACCAGGCCGAGCGAGGAGACGGCGAGGCCCAAGGTATAGGTCTGGCCGGAATAATTCATCAGGAAGGCGAGGCCGACGATCAGCGCCACCGTCAGGATGGCGATGCGCGCCATGCGCCAAGTCTCGGCGACGGCTTTGAAGAAGCCCGCGACCGGCATGCCGACGATGAGCGCGATCAGAATGGCCGAGAACAGGATCGCCGTGCCGGTGGCGAGCGGCTGGAACGTCCAGATGGCGCCGTAGCTGGCTTTGTAGAGCGTGATGAACACCTGATTATGCAGGCCCGGCCATTCGATCGCCTGCTGGCCGATGGCGAAGATCTTGAACACCGTCCACAAGATGACGACGGCCGACACGAGAAGCCAAGGCATCCAGCCCTGCCAAGCCGAGATGGTGCTCGTTTGCTTGATCGCGCGCGCCTCATGACTCATTGCGAATTCGGGGTCGGGCGCGGGTTTCCATATCGTGAGGAAGCCGATCGAAACGATCAGCGAGACGAGCGAGGATAAAACGTCGGTCAAGGTGTAATCGATATAATTCGAGACGATAAATTGGGTCGCGGCGAAGCTCAGCCCGGCCACCGCGAGGATCGGCCAGAGCGCCGCAATCGATCGCTTGCCCCCGTAGATTCCCATGACATAGAACGGCAAGAGAATGGCCATGAACGGCAATTGCCGGCCGACCATGCTACCGAGCAGATGGGGATCGAGATGGGTCACCGCGCCGAGCGTGGTGATCGGCGCGCCGAGCGCGCCGAAGGCGACCGGCGCCGTGTTGAAGATCAAGGTGAAGGTGAGGGCCTCGATCGCCGGGTAGCCGACGAGGATCAGGAGGGAGCTCGTGATCGCGACCGGCACCCCGAAGCCCGCGATGCCTTCGAGCAGCGCCCCGAAGCAGAAGCCGATGATGATGAGCACCACGCGCCGGTCGTCCGGCAGATGCTCGAGCACCCAGGCGCGAAAAGCATCGAAGCGGCCTGAATTGACCGCGATGTTATAGACAAGGAGCCCGTTGAACACGATCCACATCACCGGCCACAGCGCGAAGACCGCGCCATTCGCGGCGCTGTCTAGCGCGAGCCCGGCGGGCATGCCCCACACGGCGATGGCGGTCACCAACCCGAGAATCAGGCCGGCGAGCGAGGCCTGCCAGGCGGGGCGTCGCGCCACGCCAAGCAGCACCAGCACGGTGGCGATCGGCAGGGAGGCGACGATAAAGGATAGGACGAGGCTGCCCGCGACGGGCGTGAGCAATTGATTGAACAAGGCCGTTTCTCCCCAGGCACCACTCTTATTGTTGGAGGGCAGCATACAGAATGGACTCGATGACGCAATTGTTGGCCCCCTTGTTGCTTTGCGGCAACAGCGCGCGAACTAGAGGGGAAAGGCACCGATCTCATCATTGTGATCGTCGGCGCGCTTGGCTTTCGGTTCTTGCGGGACATAGATCGGTCCCAATTGATCAGCATTTGTACACCATCCCCGGCTCATGGTGGGGGGCTTCGACAACCAATCAAATGAGTGCGAGCCTGGGGGAACCTGTCGGCTCGTGGAGTAGGAAGCGAGCGATGGCGATGCGATTGACGCAAAAACTGGCTCTTGCGGGAGCTTTTGTCGGGCTTGTCGGGGGATTGCCGGCATTTGCGGCCCAGGTCGACCCGGCCGACCAGGCCGAGTGGCGCCAGGGTTATGAAGAGGCGACGAACCTCGCCGTTCCGCGCTCCCCAGTGCCGATGCTTTCATCTGATTCGGCCGCAGCCACCGAGGCCGCCATCGCGCATTATCGCGAAATCGCCGCGAATGGCGGCTGGGGCAGCTTACCGACCAACCTGCGCGTGAAGCTCGGCGCGCGGGGCAAGGCCGTGGTGGCGCTTCGGCAACGGCTGCTGGCGAGCGGGGATCTCGACCAGGCCGACAGCGGCTCCGACACTTACGACAGCTTCATCGAGGCGGGAGTGCGCCGCTTCCAGACACGCCATGGGCTCGGCGTCACCGGGAATGTAGGCGACCAAACGGTCGCGGCAATGAATGTGCCGGTCGAGACGCGCATCCAGCAGCTCGAAGTCAATCTCGTGCGCTTGCGCAGCTTCTCCGGCTTCCTCGGCCAGCGCTACGTCGTCACCAATATTCCGGCCGCCCAGGTCGAGACTGTCGAGAACGGCCAAGTGATGACGCGCCACGCCGCCGGCGTCGGCAAGATCGACCGCCAATCCCCGATCATGACCACGAAGGCGATCGACATCAATTTCAACCCGTTCTGGACGGTTCCGGTGTCGATCATCAAGAAGGATCTGATCCCGCGGATGCGCAAGGATATGAACTATCTGAGCGAGGAAAAAATCCGCATTTACAACGGCCAAGGCCAGGAGGTTCAGGCGACGCAAGTCAATTGGAATTCCGAGGACGCGACCCATTTCACCTTCCGGCAGGATCCGGGCGCGGATGTGAACTCGCTCGGCACGGTGCGCATCAACATCGCCAATCCTTACGGCGTCTACATGCACGACACGCCCGAGAAGGGCATTTTCGGAGATGACTACCGCTTCGTCTCCTCGGGATGCGTGCGCGTGCAAAATGTGCGCGACTACATCACCTGGCTTTTGAAGGACACGCCCGGCTGGACGCGCGACAAGATCGATGAGGCGATCGCATCCGGCCAGCGCATCGATGTGAAGCTCGCACAGCCCGTGCCCGTGTACTGGGTCTATCTCACGGCTTGGGCGACGCCCGACGGCATCGTGAACTTCCGCGACGATATCTATCAAAAGGATGGAATCGCCGGCGTGCCGATCGCGACTGCCGATACGGAGTAGCAGAGCCGGATTTGCGGGACCGGGGTCGCCGGTTGGCTTCCTGAGAGATCGGCTTCTCGGCGCCGTGATTTTGCGCTCGCGAGGCTTACGATTTCCATCGCGGCGATCGCATGCTTGTTGTCCATTGCGAGGACGCCTCCTCTGGACCGCGCGACGCTTTGCAGGGATCCGCCCTCGATCCTGAGGGCTGAGGCCTCACCACAACTCGACTTGAGCTTCCATGGTCTATAGGCGCGAAGTCGGGACCGGCGGCGCTCGCCCGCCGATGGAAGCGTGGAGCTTGATATGCCAGCGAAGTCGCGCTCTTTGATCGTCGGCAATTGGAAAATGAACGGGCAGCGCCAATCCCTCGCCGAGATCGGCCTCATGGCGCGCGGATATGATGCCAGGCTTCGTTATTCTTGCGAGCTCATCGTTTGTCCGCCCGCGACCCTCGTCTATCTCGCGGCGCAAGAGGCGTTAGGCTCCCGTATCGGCATCGGCGCGCAGGACTGCCATATAGAGGCGAGCGGCGCCTTCACCGGCGAGATCTCCGCCGAGATGCTCGCCGATTGCGGCGCCACGACCGTCATCGTGGGGCATTCGGAACGCCGCAGCTATTTTGCCGAGACTGATGGCGATGTGAAATCGAAGGCGCTTGCCGCCTTGCGGGCCGGCCTCATGCCGATCATCTGCGTCGGCGAGACGAATTCCGATCGGGAGGGCGGGCGGACGCTCGGCGTCATCAAGCGCCAGCTTGCGGGCTCGGTGCCGGGAAGCGCCGATGCCGAGGCGATCGTCATCGCCTATGAGCCGATCTGGGCGATCGGCACGGGCCTCACACCGACACTCGCCGACATCGCCGAGGTGCACCGTTTCATTCATCGCGAGCTCGGCACGATTCTCGGTGCGCATGGGGGAAGCCACAGGCGTGTCCTTTACGGCGGCTCCGTCAAGCCTTCCAACGCAAAGGACATCCTCGCCCTCGAGCATGTCGATGGCGCGCTCATCGGGGGGGCGAGCTTGAAAGCCGAGGATTTCCTCGCCATCGCGCGCTCCGCCCCGCCCCGAGATTGACCGTCCGGCCGGAGTGTGCTCGCATTGTGCTGCTCGGGACTGAATTGGAGATACCCGAGAGCGCTTGAGGCAAGAACCGCTCGGGTCGCTGGGGTCACGTTTTTATCGATGCCCCAAAGGCTTATCAGAAAGAGTTGAAGCGGTTTTGAAGGGCTTGCGGAAGAGGCGCAGATGATCGGTTCCATTCTCGCGATGGTGGTTGTCGTCGCCGCGGGGCTTGCGTTTTCAGCCTGGAGCCTTCGCACGCGCGGTCGGCGGCTGCACCACGGAAATCGGCTCGATGTCGAGACCGACCCGCCCCGCATGATGTCCGATCTCGGAGCCGAGGGCGGAAATCGCAACGGCGTTTGAATTTTTCTTTTCGCCGCCCGGAGCGCTGCTCAAAGGCTCCGACCCAAAATCACCCCGACCGCCGAAGCGATCAAGAGAAGCCCAAGCGAGACACGCGGCCCGCGCCTTCGCCACCGCGGGCCTTTGAGGCCGGATCGATTGGCGTTCCGCGTTTCGTTCGGAAGTGGCCCGCATGCCGAAATGCCGAATTCCTTGGCAAGCGCTCTCCTGTCGCGCTCGGACGGTTGACGGTTCCGGCTATCCTTCAGAAGCATTCGCATTCACCTTCGAGCGGGCTCGTGAACAGGGTAGATGCCATTTGCAACTACATGGGCCGATCCGCGGTTCCCCGTCATTTGTCGCCGGCGGGCGCCACGAGCCTCAAATCATCGACGAAGCGCGCATATTCCCGATCGCGGTCCTCCGTCTCGCGAAGGCGCAGAAGGTAGGAAGGATGGACGGTGACGAGCATTCGCGCTCCATCCGAACCGAGAGGCAGGAGTTCGCCGCGAGATCGCTCGATCGGCATCGGCCTTCCGGAAAGGGAACGCGCGGCCGTCGCACCGAGCGCGACGACGAGCTCGGGCTCGATGATCGCGAGCTCTCGCGAAATCCACCATCGGCAAATCTCGATCTCTCTGGCATCCGGTCGCTTGTGCAGGCGGCGCTTGCCGCGCTGCTCGAATTTGAAATGCTTCACCGCGTTGGTGACATAGACGTTCGCCCGTTCGATTCCGGCTTCTGCGAGCGCGCGGTCGAAGATCCGCCCTGCCGGCCCGACGAAAGGACGGCCATCGATATCTTCCACGTCACCGGGCTGCTCGCCCACGAAGACGAGCCGCGCATCCGAAGGTCCTTCGCCGAAAACGGTTTGCGTCGCCCCTTTCCACAGCGGACAAGCGCGACAGTTCCGGGCGGTGTCGCGCACTTCCGCGAGGTCCGCCTGGTCGGCGGCGGCTGCCTGCGCCGCGTCCATGGGCTTGTGGAAGAGCTCACGCTGGAGAGCCATGAATTGATCGGCCTCATGGATCGGGATTTGGAACGGGACGGAGTGAAAACCAAACGCCGCCCTGCCGAGTTCCTTTCGGCGCGCTCGCCTTCACGCTCTCCCTGTCCTTGGCTTCGACCTCAGCACCGCGACCGGTAAGGTCGCGAAGAGCTCTCCAATCGGGAATTCCGAGTCTTCGGCGCGAAATTCTTCGCCGGTGATCACATTGCGCCATTGACCTTCCGGAAGCCGCAAGCTCGTCTTGCCCCATATTCGTGGTGAGGGAAGCTCGTCGGCGCCCATGACCTCACCGAGAAGGCGAGATACGATGACGACGAACGCATCATTTCGCAGCGAACGCTGAAAGCAGAGCACGTGGCGAAGTTTGGGGCCGTTGGCCTCGAGCGGCCGATAATCGCCTTCGGCATAAAGGGCGGGGGCGGCGGCGCGATCGCGCAAAATCGAAGCGAGAACGTGCTGCTTGATGCGCCCATCCGGCCAGCGCGCGAGCAAGCGATCGGCACTCTCCCGCCGGTTTAAGGCACGCTCACGCGCCTTGTAATCCACGAGGCGCCGATTATCGGGATCGACGAGCGAGAAATCCCAGAATTCCGTTCCCTGGTAAATGTCGGGAATGCCAGGGAGTGTGCATTTGAGCACGGTCTGCGCAAGGCTGGTGAGCATGCCAAGGCTCGCGAGCCGGCGAGCAAAGGGCGCGAACTCCCCAAGGAACCGACCGCCGGGTTCGAGGAGCTTCTGCAGCAGGCGTGTCGCGGCGGATTCGTAAGCGTCGTCCGGGTTGACCCAGCTCGTCTTGCTCTTTGCCTCGCGCAGCGCCTTCAGCAGAAAGGCTTCCATCCGCGCCGCGAATGAGGCGAGCTCCTGCGCTTTCAGTTTGCCGCCCAAGAGCTCGATCGGCCAGGCGCCGAGAAGCGCTTGCAACAAGAGCATCTGATCATTGGCATCGGGAGCTTCGGCGCCCTCGAGGGGTGTGAGGTGGCGTGCCGCGATCTTGCGCCACAGGCGAAGCGCCTCGGCCCAGTCGTCCGGAAGCTGCGACAGCGCTGATAGTCTCGCGCGCGCATCCTCGCCGCGCTTCGTGTCGTGGGTGGCGGTCGCGATCATCGTGTGCGGCCACTCCCGCTCCCGCTTCACATTCGCGCCGTGGAATTCGGCGGGGGCAACGCCGAAATGTCCCGGGTCGCCTCCCACCTCGTTTCGAGAAAGCAGCGGCGCGTAACGGTAAAACAACGTGTCCTCGAGACCTTTCGCCATGACAGGCCCTGTGAGCTGCTGAAACCGGCGGCGGAAACGGCGGACGAGCTCAGCGTCGGGCGCGCCCGGGCTTTGCGCTTCCGCAGTTTCGAGGATTATCGAGGCAATGAATGCGTGCACCGAACGGTCCGGCAGCCCGCTGTGGCGTTGGGCGCCGGCGATCGTGGTTTCGATCAATCGCCGGTCTTCGGGATGAGGGCCCTCTTCGCCGATATAGCTGCGATAGACGGGCAAACGGGCGATGATCTCGCGCAAGGCCTCACGGATCGCGACGGTCGTGTAGTCGCGGGTTTTCCGATCGGCATCGGCAATGCGTTTGAGATCGGAAACGAGGGCCTCGAGCTCGCTCGCGAAGCCTTGTTCGAGGACATCGGCTTTCGCTTGCCGCAACAGCGAAGGGTAGCTCCCTTCGACGCCGGTGAATGCGCGGTAGATACGCTGCAGGGCGGCGCCGGCTTCCTTGTCGATCAACACGCCGTCGATGAGGTTCAAGACGTCGTAACCGGTGGTGCCCGCGATCGGCCAATCCTTCAAGCTTTCCCCCGGCTCTAAAATCTTCTCGACGGCGACGAAGAGGGGGCCGACTGCGTCCTGCAGCCGGCGCAGATATTTCTCCGGATCGGCGAGGCCGTCGACGTGATCGATGCGCAACCCGTCGACGCCACCTTCGCGAATGAGGCTGAATACCGCTTTATGCACCCGATCGAAGACTTCGTCTTCCTCGATGCGGAGCCCGGCAAGGTCGTTGATGTCGAAAAAGCGCCGGTAATTGATGTCGCTCGCCGCGACCCGCCAATGTGCGAGCCGATAGGATTGGCTTTCGAGCAGGCGATGCAGCGTGCCGAAGCTTTCAGGCACGCCGACCGTGCCGTTGATGAGCGTGACGGCACGCTCGATGGCCTGGCCGAGAGCGTCCGAGCCCGCGATCGCGCGGGAAAGCTCTTGTTTCAGGATTTCGGCATCGGCGGGAAAGCCGTAGCGGCGTTCCGCGACGCTCTCTTCGCCCATGAGCCTCAGTTTTTCACTGATGGCGAGGATATCGGCCGGCGGCGCGCTCTCTTCCAAGGCTGCGAGGGCCCGGTCGAGAATGATGGGGTAGCTCGGCGGGCAAAGCGGAAAGCGCTGCTCGAAATGGCTGACGCTGAAGCTTCCTTCTTTCACGTCGAAGGAGAGGGCGAGCTCGCCATTTTCGAGCGCCACGCCATAGCGATTGCCCAGGAAAGGCACCACGAGCTTGTGGTTGGCTCCCAGCCTTTCCCAATCGATGTCGAAGGCCCGCGCATAACGCGAAAGCTCGCCCCATTCGAGCACGGACCGCCACCACTCATTGTCGGCGCCGATGCCGACATGATTGGGCACGATATCGAGGATGAGACGAAGCCCGTGCTTGCGCAGAGCGTTGGAAAATCGGCGGAACCCTTTTTCGCCGCCGAGCTCGGGATTGATGACGGCATGATCGACCACATCATAGCCGTGGAGCGACCCCGGCCGAGCCTTGTGGATGGGCGAGGCGTACACATGACTGACGCCGAGGCTTGCAAGATAGGGGACGATGGCTGCGGCGTCCTCGAAGGTAAAGTCCTTTTGGAATTGCAGGCGGTAGGTGGCGCGTGGAGGGGGTCCGGCAAGCCTTTGCCGGGCGCCGCCGCCTTCGCTTGGCTCGGCGTCCCGAGAAAGGTCCGGCAAAGGCGGCGCGGGTGCGGAGCGGTTCTCGGGCGCCGAGGCAACACGCTTGCGGGGTTGGCCCTTCGGGGGCTCGCCCTTTCCGCTCGTCCTCGCGACGCTCTTCGCGCGAGGGTGGTGCGTGGGGGATGATCTCGGCCGTTTCATGGGCTTTGCTTGAGCACGATGCCGGACCAGCTCGGCAGATGCGCCAGATCCTCGTCGAGCTTGGCGCTCGGGCTCACCCACAAGGCGCGTTCTTTCTCGTGCCGCTCGATCGCAATCGGGGCGCCGTCGAAATTGGCCAGGAGCCTGAGGCTTCCGTCTTCAAATCGCCAGGAGACCTCGAGCCCCGCCGCCGCGCGCCTCTTCCATTTCGCCCCGCGATACCCCGTTTTCGTCAGCGGCAAGATTTCCGCGCGTCGCAATCCGAGGAGTCCCTTTGTTTCCGTAAGCACATCCCGATGCGGCCGAGCGCGCCGCTCCTCCCAACGCAGAACCGATTGCGACGCGGTCGATGGCGCGGTCGGATCGGGAATTGTCTCGGCCACTGACCTATCCGCAAAGGCGCGGAAGCGAGCAAATTCCCGGCGGCGACCGTCCCGTACCGCCGCGGCGAGCTCGCGGTCATCCCTGAAATCCACGAAGAACAAGAAGGGCGAGGAGGCAGCCCATTCCTCACCCATGAAGAGCAAGGGAATCTGCGGCGAAAGCGTGAGCACGGCACGCGCGAGCAAGAGCTTGAGCGGATCGGCGAGATGCGAGAGGCGCTCACCGAAGGCCCGGTTTCCCGTCTGGTCATGGTTCTGCAGGAAGGCGACGAAGGCCGAAGGCGGCAGATGGGCGGAATACTCGCCCCTCGCGCTTCCGCCGCGATGCGCCGAAGCCTCACCCTGGTAGGCGAAGCCTTCGGCGAGCGTGCGTCCGAGGCGGGACACGAGGTCATCGGCATAATCGCCGTAATAGCCTTCGCTTTCTCCCGTCAGCAGGGCGTGCCACGCGTGGTGGAAGTCGTCGTTCCATTGCGCCGTGTAGAAGCGCGGGCGACCGCTTGGGTCGCGCTCGAGCCAGCGCGCCTCGTTCGCGTCATTTTCCAAAACGAGGTGTATTTCGCGCTGTGGAAATCGCTGCCGTACGCTCGATGCGATCTCGGCGAGCACATGGGTCCGGCTCTCATCTTTGATGGCATGGACTGCATCGAAGCGAAGCCCATCCGCGTGGAACTCCTCGAGCCAGTAGAGCGCGTTGTGAACAAAGAAGGCGCGGACGTATCGGCTGTTCTCGTCATCGAAATTGATGGCGTCTCCCCAGGGCGTGACGTGACGTTTGGTGAAAAATGCGCCCGCATATCGCGAGAGGTGATTTCCCGATGGGCCGAAGTGGTTGTAGACGACATCGATGAACACCATGAGGCCGAGCGCATGGGCGCGATTGATCAAGCGCTTGAGCTCATCGGGCGTGCCGTAAGCGGCATCGGGCGCGTAGGGGAGCACGCCGTCATATCCCCAGTTCCGGTGCCCCGGAAAATCGGCGAGCGGCATAAGCTCGACCGCCGTCACGCCGATCTCGGCGAGATCGGCGAGCTTATCCGTCAGCGCCGCATAGCTTCCTTCGGGCGTCGCCGTGCCGATATGGACCTCGTAGAGGACCGCTTCCTCAAACGGCCGCCCGCGCCATTGCGCGTCCGCCCATGCGTAGGCGCGAGGGTCGATGACCAGGCTTCGCCCTTGCACATCATCGGGCTGAAAACGTGATGCGGGGTCGGGAACGGGCGGACCCCGGTCCACTTTGTAGGCATAGCGCGCGCCGGCGCGAGCTTGCGGCAAGGTGAGCTCGCGCCAACCGTCTCCGAGATCGGGAAGCGGATATTCCTCATTCTCGAGGATAAGCGAAACGTCACGCGCGGTCGGCGCCCAGAGCGAGAAGCGCGTTCCCTCCGGCACGATCTCAGCACCGAAGGGCATGGCGTGGGCTCGCTTCACGGGCGCACCCCTTGCGCGACGTGCTGGAAAAGCATGAGCGAGCGCGCCTCGAGCGAAACGCTGCCGCCGGGCGCAAGCAGGATCGGCGCTCCCGTCGCCACACCGCTCGCCACCCTCGTGTCGAAGACGCAGGCAAAGCTCGTACCGGGAAAATCATGGTGCAGGCGGAACTCTTGCGCTTCCGTCGCCGCGTTGATGAGAATGAGGAAGCGTTCCCCGTCAGGAGCATCATTGCCGATCTGCACGCCGAGGGCGCGGCGATTGGCATCGTTCCAATCATCCGGCGTCATTTCCCGGGCTTCAGGCGCAAGCCAATACACGTCCTTCAGCGAATTCGCAGGATGGGAAGCCGCGGACTTGGAAGTCGCGTCCTTAAAAGTCGTGGGCTTTGGCTCGCCCGTGAGAAAGCTCCGGCGCCGAAAGGCCTCGTGGCGACGGCGCAAATGCAAGAGCGCCGCCGTGAACGGCGCAAGATCGGGGTCGCTCGCGGCCGAATTCCAATCGAGCCAGCTCGTCTCGTTATCCTGGCAGAACGCATTGTTATTGCCCTTCTGCGTCCGCGAGAGCTCATCGCCCATCAGTAGCATCGGGACGCCTTGCGACAGAAGGAGCGTCGCAAGGAGGTTGCGCTTCTGGCGGGCGCGCAAGACGAGGATCTTCGGATCCTGCGTTGCGCCTTCGGCACCGCAGTTCCAGGAGAGGTTGTTGCCGTGGCCGTCCTGGTTGTTCTCTCCATTCGCCTCATTGTGGCGCTCGGCGTAGCTCACGAGATCTTCGAGCGTGAAGCCGTCGTGCGAACAGACGTAGTTGACCGAAGCCGAGGGGTGGCGTCCCGAGGGCTCGAAGATCTCGCGTGATCCGGTGATCACGCGTGCAAGCTCCGGAAGCTTGCCAGGGTCGCCGCGCCACAAGGCGCGTACCGTATCGCGGAAGCGATCGTTCCATTCGCTCCATCCCGGCGGAAAGCCGCCGAGGCGATAGCCGCCGCTGCCGATGTCCCAGGGCTCGGCGATGAGCTTGGCGCGGCCGAGCTCGGGGTCTTGCGCGATGGCGCGCAGAAAGCCCGCGTGAGGCGACACGTCGAATTTGTCGCGCGCCAGCGTTGAAGCGAGATCGAAGCGGAAACCGTCGACATGGTAGATCGTTCGCCAATGGCGCAGAGAATCGAGCGCCATCTGCAATACGCGCGGATGGCTGAGATCCAGCGTGTTTCCGGTTCCGGTCGAATCCCAGCAATAGCGCGGATTATCCGGCGAGAGCTTGTAGTAGGCGGCATTGTCGATGCCGCGGAACGACAGCGTCGGCCCGAGGTGATTGCCTTCCGCGGTGTGGTTATAGACGACGTCGAGCACGACCTCGATTCCGGCGTCATGAAGCGAGCGGATGGCGGCCTTGAGCCCGAGGACGCCAGCCTCGCCGAGATAGCGGGGCTCGGGCGCGAAATAACAAAGCGTCGAATACCCCCAATAATTGCGCAGGCCTTTTTGCACGAGGAAGCGATCGTCGACGAAGCTCTGGATCGGCAAGAGCTCGAGCGTGGTGATGCCGAGCTGGACGAGGTGCTCGATCACGTCGGGATGGCCCAAGGCGGCGTAAGAGCCGCGCGCCGCCACGGGAAGGTTCGGGTGAAGCTGGGTGAGCCCTTTCACATGGGCCTCGTAGATCGTGGTGTCGCGCATGGCATGCTGGGGCAGACGATCATCGCCCCAATGATGCGTCGGGTCGCACACGACGCATTTGGGCATCATCGGGGCGCTGTCCCGGCGGTCAGGCGTGAGATCGGCCCGATGCGCGCCGAGCCGATAGCCGAAGACCGCGTCGTGCCAGCGGATCGAGCCGTGCAGCAAATGCGCATAAGGGTCGATCAAGAGCTTTTGCGGATTGAAACGATGGCCGCGATTGGGGTCATAAGGGCCGTGAACGCGATAGCCGTAAAGCTGCCCGGGTCGCAGGCCGGGCACATAGGCGTGCCAAAGCTGATTGGTGCGGCAGGGCAGGAAGATGCGCTCGATCTCGCGCCGGCCCGCCGCATCGAAGAGGCAAAGCTCCACCGCGCTTGCATGCGCCGAGAAAAGCGAAAAATTCACCCCGCGCCCGTCCCAATTCGCTCCCAGCGGCAGCGGCGTTCCCTCTTCGATTTTTCGGCCCGAGGCGCGCGAGGTGGGCGTGCGCCTTGCATGACCGCCTGGCCCCCCTTCCGATCGGCGCAAGGGGCGCAGCAAGGCAGGCTCGTCAGCCACGAGGAGCGGCAACCAAGGGCGGCTTCGCGTTCACCGCCAAGTCGATCGGCATCTTCCGTCTCCCTCGCTGCGCCGAGACCAAACCGCCTGACCGTCGCAACGGTTTCGCCGGAAGCGGCAAAACCGGAGCTCGAAGGGCACGCTCATAAGTCTCGACCAATAAACTGACTGTACTTGGAACATCTCGGCAAACACCGTGGCGAAATACGCGCCGATCAACCCGCTTTGATGAAATCGATAGCTATCGAAAGTTTGGAACTTTCGAGAAGACAAAGCGTTCAGCCGTCGAATTGGAAATTGCTGAAGCGGAGGTGACCGTGGACGGGCTTATTTATCTCATCGGTCTGATCGTCGTGATCATGGCGATTTTATCGTTCTTCGGTCTTCGCTGAAGCCGAAAGTTCGCTTGAGCCGATAGAGAAGCGAGGACGCGATGAGCGAAGCGACGATCGTGGAGGATGCCATTATCGCCGATACTGGCGTCCGCAGATATCTCAATTTCGGCGCGATCATCGGCGGCGCCATTGCGGGCGCCGCCGTGGGGACCGTTGTCAACGGGTTCGGGGTGGCGATCGGCCTTGCTGTGAGCTCGACCTCGCCGACCTGGCGTGACACCTCGACAGCGCTCGTGCTTTTGACGGGGCTCTTCCTCCTCTTCGCCTCGATCGTCAGCAGCGGGCTCGCCGGCTACATCGCCGCGCGCGCCGCCCCGCCGGAAGTGATGGAAGCAACCGAGGAAGGCGAGTTCCGCGATGGGTTGAATGGCCTCGTTGCCTGGGCTTTGGCGATCCTTCTCGCGTCGCTCATTGCGTTCGGGGCGGTTCAACTCGGCTCCCGTGCAACGACGCCGTCGTCGACGAGCGCTCCGAGCGCAAGCGCGGGGGAAAATCTACTTGCCTTCGATCTCGACAGGCTGTTTCGCAGCGACGCGCCCGCGGAAGCGAACATCGCTTATGACCGCGCCCAAGCCTCGCGCATTCTCCTCACGGCCAACAGCCACAGCGGCATGACGGCCCCCGACCACGATTACCTCGTGCGGCTCGTGAGTCGCCGCGCCGGCCTCAGCGCCGCCGATGCAGGGCGACGTGTCGATGAGGTCGTTGCCGCGTCGAAGGACAACGTGGCTCGTGCCCGCCGCTCGGCCGTGATCATCGCCTTCATGGCGGCGGCGGCCGCTTTGATCGGCGCGGCGATTGCCTGGTCCGCCGCTGTCGCCGGCGGGCGGCACCGCGAAGGCCTCGGCGCCTCGCATCTCTGGCGATGGGACAGGAGCCGCGCGTCACGCCGCTGATTGCTCGCATTCGTCGGCCGGCTCACGCTGGCCGGCGACCGGCAGCTTTCCGTGATCCCGGTCCTGAGCGTTCTTCGCTCGCCGCTTCCCATCCGAACACGCTGCGTCCCTCATAGAGAGGCGACGCCTGCCGCTCTCGGGCGATCACATCCTCGACGGGCGGACCTGAAACCTGACCGTCGAGCCAGCGTGCCTGATCGTCGAGACGCTTGAGCGCAGCCAGCTCCTCCCCCCGGCCGAGCTTGGCGTTGAGCACGGCCGATTTGAGCACCCTGATCGTTTGATCATAGACCTTCAACGGCACGGGAAAAGGATGGCGATCCTTGCCGCCATGCGCGAAGGAGAAGCGCGCCGGATCGGCGAAGCGATAGGGCGCGCCGTGGACCACTTCCGCGACCATTGCGAGCGCCTCGACCGTGCGGGCGCCAACCCCGGGAACGAGGAGCAGCTCGGTGAAATCCTGAGCCCCGCGATCGGCCGCCGCCGCAAAGCTCGCATGCAGACGCCGAACCAGGACATCGCTCGCACGGACTTCGTGATGGGCTGGCATGATGAGATGGGGAAGGAAGCCTTGCTCGTTTGGCGCGGGCGCTCGGGGAGGGGCGGCGGCGGCAATCAGGCTCGATGCTTCGCGCGCGATCCGGTCGGGCGCAAGCGAGCGCAAAAGCTCGACTTGGCCGAGGCGCGATGCTGAAGCCCGGTGATCCGTAAGATTGACGATGTTGCCTTGCCGCACGCCTTCGATCGCGGCGTGGGGCGCGTCCACGAAGCTCTTCAAGCCCTCCGAACGCCAATGATAGCGCCGCGCTTGCCGACTCCTTTCGTTCATCCCCTGCTGAACGACGACCCATTGCCCATCGTCGGTCACGACGAAACCGTGGAGGTAAAGGTCGAAGCCGTCCTGAACGGCGGCGCTGTCCACCTTGGCGACGAGCCTACTGGCGCGCGCGAGGGCGTCACCGTCGATTCCGACGCGCTCGCCGATCGAGCTGAGCTCTTGCGGCGTGCGGCGTGAGTGTTTCCCGCGGCCCCCGCAAACATGGATTCCGATTTCGCCCGAAAGCGGCGCAAGCCCTCGTTTTAACGCGCCGATCACGCTCGTGGTGATCCCGGAGGAGTGCCAATCCATCCCCATCACGGCCCCGAAGGCCTGAAACCAGAAAGGATGCGCGAGCCGCCGGAGAAATTCATCGCGCCCGTAATGGTGGACGATCGCCTGCGTGATCACCGCGCCGAGCTTGGTCATGCGATCGGCAAGCCATTTCGGCACTTGCCCGCCATGCAGGGGGAGATCGGCGCTTCCGGTTCGTCTGGCCATGTCCGTTCGTTCGCTTCGCGGATCCCCAAATACTACAGCATTCGAAGCAATCTGGGGATTTGAGGCGTGCCCCCCAGGCCTGCGAAAGAACCTGCCTAACAAGAGCGGCTTCGAAAGACCCTGTTTGGCGATGCCCTGCTCGGCGCATCCGCCGAGGTTGGAACATCACCTTCTCCGCCACGTTGGTCGCAGAAGCGAAGGAGCCTCGGCATGGATCAGCGAAACAAGAAAGCGCCGGCGCAGAAGCGCCCCGTTCCCAGTGACAAACCGCGCGATCGGTCGGACGAGCCCCGGCGCGACCCTTTCCCCGGTCGTCAGCCGCGGGAAATTCCGCTTTCCGATCCTCCAGGTGACGTAGTGGGCGATCCGCAAGGGGACATGATCGGCGATCCTCCGGTTGAGGAGCCGCGAACCCGCTAAGCGGGCGTCACGCAATTGCGCCGCGCCGCGGCGGACGAGGCTCTCCTGGAACCTGTAGGTGCGCGACAGGCGGCCTGATCTGCTCGAAGGTGCATTGGCAGGGTGCCTTGTCCTGGCGCCAACGAAGAAGCTTCGTCCCGTGACGGAAACGATCGGCCGTCACATGGTCGAAGCGCACCTCGACGACGAGCTCGGGAAGCACCGGCTCCCATTCGGCGCTCCTTTTGGTGCTCCAGCGGCTTTGCCCGCCCGGCGCTTTTCCGGTGAAGCCCGGAGGCTGCCGCAGCGCTTCGAGACGCCGCGTGAGCTTCGCGCGTTCGGCATCCTTGATGGTCGAGGTGAAGCCCACGTGATCGAGCTTGCCTTGCTCGTCATAGAGCCCAAGCAACAAGGACCCGACCTCGCGCCCGCCCTCCTCGTAGCGAAAGCCCCCGACCACGCAATCGGCGGTGCGCAAACGCTTCACCTTGACCATTGCGCGCACCCCGCTTTCGTAGGGCCCGTCGAGGCGTTTGGCGACGACACCATCCGTTGCGCCTCCGGCGAAGTCGGAGAGCCATTTTCGCGCACGGTTCACATCGCCGGTGCAAGGGGAGAGAACGAGCCTGTCAGGCACGCTCACTTTTTTGGCGAAGGTCTCGAGGGCGGCTCTCCTTTGCGTCAGCGGGCGATGAAGCAAGGAGGTTCCGTCAGGGGTCGACAGCATGTCGAAAAGGACCAATCTCGCCGGCGTCTCCTTCGCGAGCTTTCGGACGCGGCTCTCGGCCGGATGGAGCCGCATCTGCAACGCATCGAAGGAAAGGCGTCCTTCGATCTCCACGGTGAGCTCGCCATCGACGACAAAGCGGTCGACGCTCAAGCCGCGAAGGATCTCTACGATTTCGGGAAAATAGCGCGCGAGCGGCTTGCCGGATTTTGCCCGCAGCTCGACGGCATCATCCCTACGAAAGGCAAGGCAGCGAAATCCATCCCATTTGGGCTCGTATTGCCATCCTTTTTCTCGCGGCAGCTCCTCCGCGGATCGCGCCTCCATCGGGGCGATATCGAGCGGTTGATCAAAAGGCTCCCCGCGAACATGAGAAGCCTGAGCGGCGAGGCCCCGTTTCGCTCGACTGGGCTTTTTCATGAAAGTCGGCATCTCGTCAAAGGAACCTGGGCCTCGGACACGTCCGCAACGGTGTCGCGCGGGAGCCCGGACGAGGGCCACAGCGGCCCAACGCCCTTCAAGACGAGAGGTTGCGCGAGCCTTCCCGATTCGTCTCGCCCCCGCGCACGGGCAAGACGGTGCTGCTGCAGAACATCGCCCAAACGATCACCAGCAATCATGCGGAAAGCTACCTCATCGTGCTTTCTCATCGATGAGAGGCCCGAGGAGCTGACTGACATGCAGCGGAGGCGCGGGTTGACCTCACCTGCTTTCGGAATCGACTTCGCGAGGGATCAAGGCTTTGAGCCGCTCCGCGCCGAGCCGCCGGCGCCAGCGGCTCAGCGACGCGCGGCTGAAATCAAGCTCGTGGCGAAAAACCTCCTCGCCGCAGAAATATTGAAAATAAGGGTTCTCGAGCCAGCGTTCACAAAGCGCTCTGTCGGAGAGCGAGTGCATATGCTTGAGGATGAGCAAGCCCGCCATGAGGCGGGTCGGCAGCGGAGGATGTCCGGCGCCGGGACTGTACATCTCCGCGAGCTTGCGCTCGATCGAAGGCCAATCGATCCGCTGCGAAAGTCGAACCAGCGGATGGCCCCTCTGGATGATCTGGTCGAGGGCCGGCCGGAAAAGTTCCTTTTGACGGTCATCGCGCGGTTGCGACATCGCACCCTCGAAAGCCGCTCACCCATGCAGTTCAATCAGAAATCGGTGCGAATGGGAATGTAATTCGGCGGTTGGCACTTCGGTGAAATGGACTCCTCGGCGGTTCAGTTTTCGGCAGCGACACTTCTCGCATCGAAGCGCACCGTGTCCCCTTCCATGGTGACGGTCACCTCCATTCCCGAGGCTTGAGCTATGAGGCCCGTGTAATAGGGCTGGATCGCATGGGCATCCATTCCGCCGCTCGCCGAGCGTCCGGCAAGAAGATCGGGCGCATGAGGGGGAATGCGGGCGTTTGGCCCTTTGGCCGTGACCGTGATCGCCGTCGCATCCTCGGCCCCATCGACCGCAACCTTGATCGTGCCGCCGCGCGGGATCGAAGGTCCGGCGAGCAGGAGCAAGTTGAGGAGGAGCTTCACCTTGTTCTTCGGCAAGAACAGGCGCGGCGCCTCCCAGACAAGCTCGGCCTTCTCATCCTCGAAATAGGTGCGAGCGATCCCCTGCGCGGCCGCGAGATCGATGCTGGCCCCGGCCGAGCCGGCGGCTCCGAAGGCAAGGCGCGCAAATTGCAGCCGGGAAGAGGCGCGCGCCGCGCTTTCGCGCACGAGCTTGAGCGCGTCGGCGCGCATCGCCTCGTCCTTTTCGATGTCCATCACCTCGAGCCCATTAACGATAGCGCCGACCGGGCTGATGACATCATGGCAGACGCGGCTGCAAAGCAGGGCGGCAAGGTCGAGCGATTCGAGCTTGATGTCGGTCATCTGACGGTCAATAACCTCGCAAATCCTTTTCAGAACCCGCTTGCGAAAAAGCTGATCGGTCTCGACAGCCCATCCGAGTCGGGCTGTTGCTGATACACTAAAAGGAGCAAGGCTTGAAAGGCGTGCGGGATCGATTGAGCGGCGTCGATGAAATCTTCATCGAAGCGGCGGTTGCCGCGGGGCACGAAATCCTGGCAAGGCGCAAGGATCGCCTGAACGCGACCCACAAAGCGGACGGCTCGCCCGTGACCGACGCCGACATTCGGGCCGAGGCGATCATTCGCGCCCATCTCGCCAAGTCCCTTCCGGGTGTGCCGATCATCGGCGAGGAAGGCGATGTGGTGATCGAAGACGTGGCCCGGACCGAGAGCTTCATTCTCGTCGATCCTCTCGATGGAACGCGAGACTTTCTCGACGGCTCTGCGCAATTCACCGTGAACATCGCGCTCGTCGAGAAAAGGCGGCCTGTCGCCGGCGTTCTTCATGCGCCGGCGCTCGGAAGGCTGTTCCTCGGGAGCCTCGCCGGCGGGGCCTGGGAAATCGCCGTTTCTCCAAAGCGCTTCGATGCCAAGGCGGCGCCGCGGCGCGAGCTTCATGTGCGCGCCGCTTCGCCTTCGGCCCCGCTTGCGCTCGAAAGCCGCTCGCATCAGGAGGCCGCGACCGCAACCTTGCTCGCCGTGCTTGGCGCCATCGAGCGCCAATCGGTCGCCTCCTCACTGAAATTCGCGCTTCTTGCGGCGGGGGAGGGCGATCTTTACGCTCGAGCCGTGAGCTTGAACGAGTGGGACATCGCGGCCGGCGATGCGGTCTTGAGCGCCGCCGGCGGCGCCGTCGTGACGCTCGAGGGCGAGCGCGTGCTCTACGGTAATGCCGGCCTCAAGGCGCCCCCCTTCATCGCCATCGGCGATCCTTCGCTTCGCGAGCGAGTCCGGCGGGTGAAGGCCTCCAAGCTTGCGATGAGGTAAGGCCGCTCGCCCGGCAAGCTTTCATTAACCGTCAAGGCCAGCAGGCTCCCAGAAGTGCCCGTGTCTCGCCATAGTCGAAGGCGACACTATGGCGATTCGCGAAAAGATGCCGCCGAGGAGACAATGAGCATGACGGAACGCGCAAGACTGCCAAGCCCGTCTCGCGAGAGAGGCTTGGATCGTCGCCGCGTCCTCCTGCGAGGAGGGGCAATGCTGGTCGCGGGCTTCCCGGTTCTGCGTCCGGCCGAGGCCGCCACGCCACCGCGTGGCGAATCGCCTGAAACTTTCGAGCCGGGCGAGGTTATCAACAGCGGGCACCGCTTCTTCGGGTCCGTTTCACGCGGGCTTGCCTCTGTGGTCGAGGAAGCCACGCGGCGCTGGGGGCGGCCCAACGGCTATGTGCTCGGCCAGGAGGCCTCGGGTGCCTTCATCGGCGGGCTTCGCTATGGCGAAGGCACGCTCTTCACGCGCAATGCCGGGGATACGCATGTTTATTGGGAGGGCCCCTCGGTCGGCTTCGATTGGGGCGGCGATGGGGCGCGCACGATGATGCTCGCCTACGGCCTTCCCGCCGTCAATGCGCTGTTTACGCGCTATGTCGGGATCAACGGGTCGGCCTATTTCGTCGGGGGCTTCGGCATGACGGCGCTGGCCGCGAACGACAGCGTGGTGGTGCCTATCCGCTCGGGGGTCGGCTTCCGGCTCGGTGCCAATATCGGCTATCTGAAGTTCACGCCGGAGGCGACCTGGAACCCCTTCTGATCGCGCGTCCTTCCCGCATTGCGGGAGATCGAAGCGTGACAAAGTCGTAAGGTTTGCTTCGAAAGATCGAATGGCCTCGCATCCGCCCTGATGTTCGCCTATGTAAGGGCGGCAGCGGAGGAAGGCGTCGATGATCCGTGTCGTGGTCGGGCGTGGCCGCTATTCGCGGCAGGTGAAGGTGCCCTTTTGGGCTTTTGCGCTTGCGGGCACAGCCGTGGTGCTCACCGGCTTCGTTTTGCTCACCTTCATCGCGAGCCTGGTGATCTTTGTCATTCCGGCCTGCCTCATCGGCGCCGGCGCGGCCCATTGGCTCCGCTCCGGGAATCCCAAGCGCGAGCCGATCTTCACGCGCAATCGCCCGAACGATTCGAACGTCATCGAAGGCGAATACCGCGTGCTTGACGAGCGGCGTCGCTAAGCCGCTTCGACCACGGGACCATCGGCTGTTGCTTTCAAGCGCCGCGAATTGGCCACGCGCTTCCGGCGTCGTTGAGACCATCCTTCGAAGCCCCAATCAAGCCTGCCCGGTCGAGCCGAGATCACAATCCTGACGAGCCGATTGCGCTTTTGCCAAAAACCGGCTTCGATGCGAGCGCGCCGGGAGGGGTGCGCAAGCCCCTTGTGCAAACCCTTGTCCTGGCAAGCAAGCTTCATTGGAGCGATAATTCGCTCGGCAAGGGAGACGCCCAATGCGTACGCAACGCTTTCTCACATTCGCCGGGGCCGGCCTCGCGGCGCTATTCTTGAGCGCGACCGCGCTCAGCGCCAAGACTTTCGTCTATTGCTCGGAGGGGTCGCCGGAGAACTTCACCCCCGCCTTGAACACGACCGGTACGAGCTTCGACGCGGCGCGGCCGGTCTACAGCCAGCTTGTCCGCTTTGTGCGAGGCACCACCGAAGTCACTTCCGATCTCGCGGACAAATGGGACGTGTCGGAAGACGGCAAGGTCATCACTTTTCATCTGCGCAAAGGCGTGAAGTGGCATTCGGGCGTGAACGGCTTCACCCCGACGCGCGACTTCAACGCCGATGACGTTCTCTTTTCCTTCAATCGTCAGTGGAAACCCGACCATCCCTACGCCAAGGTCTCGGGCGGCAAATACGATTACTTCAGTGACATGGACATGCCGAAGCTCCTCGCTTCGATCGAGAAGAAGGACGATTACACGGTCGTCTTCACGCTCACCCAGCCGAACGCGCCGATTCTCGCGAATCTCGCGATGGACTTCGCGACGATCCAATCGGCCGAATATGCCGATTACCTTATGAAGAAGGGCACGCCCGAGCAGTTCGACCAGATTCCGGTCGGCACCGGCCCGTTCCAGTTCGTCACCTATCAGAAGGATGCGGTGATCCGCTTCAAGGCCAATCCGAATTATTATGGAGGCAAGCCCAAGATCGACGATCTCGTCTATGCGATCACGCCCGACCCGACCTCGCGCCTCGCCAAGCTCAAGACGGGTGAATGCAGCTATCATCTTCGGACCGCGCCCGCAGGATCTCGACGAGATCAAGAAGGACAAGAACCTGACCCTGCTTTCGCAGCCGGGCCTTAACATCGCCTATTGGGCCTTCAACACGAAGAAGCCGCCCTTCGACAAGAAGGAGGTTCGCCAGGCCTTCAACATGGCGATCGACAAGGCGGCGATCATCAAGGAGGTCTATAACGGCGCTGGGCAGCCGGCGAAGAATCTCATCCCGCCGACCATCTGGTCCTACAACGACAAGGTGAAGGATTATCCCTACGACCCCGAGAAGGCCAAGGCCATGCTCAAGGCGGCAGGCGTGACGACGCCGCTCGACATCGACCTTTGGTATATGCCGGTGCAGCGGCCCTATAATCCGAATGCCAAGCGCATCGCCGAGATGATGCAATCCGATCTCGCCAAGATCGGCGTCAATGCGAAGCTCGTCACCTATGAATGGGGCGAATACCGCAAGCGCGCACAGGACGGCGAGCACATGACGGCGCAGCTCGGCTGGACGGGCGACAATGGCGACCCCGACAATTTCTTCTTCTTGCGGGGTTGCGCGGCGGCGCGCGACGGCGGACAGAACATCACGAGGTGGTGCAACAAGGAATTCGACGACAGGCTCATGAAGGCGCAGCAGACCACCGACGTGAAGACCCGCACCAAGCTCTACGAAGAGATGCAGGTCATCGAGAAGGAGGACGCGCCCGACTTCCCGATCGCCCATTCGATCGTGTTCGATGCAGAGCGTGCCAATGTCGTCGGCTATAAGATGAGTCCGTTGGGGGCACACGTCTTCGACGGCGTCGATCTGAAGTAACGCGCAAGCGAAGCTCGAGCGCCGCCCCGCGGCTTGCGGCTCGGTGCGGCGCTCGATTTTTTCAACGGCGGCGATCGCGTTGCGCCGTCGCCGCCCACAATATCAACGAAGGGATAAAGGGAGGGCTCGAGGATGAAAGCTCGACATTTGATGAACACGCTCGGCGCCGCCATGGCCATGTGCCTCGCCGCGGGCGCCGCAAACGCCAAGGCGCTGGTCTATTGCCTCGAAGGCTCGCCGGAGAATTTCAACCCCGCACTCACCACGACCAATACGAGCCTCGATGCCTCGCGCCACGTCTATGACCAGCTCGTCGAATTCGAGCGCGGCACCACGAATCTCATTCCCGGCCTTGCGGAATCCTGGGAATTCTCCGACGGCGGCAAGACCGTTATCTTCCATTTGCGCAAGGGCGTGAAATTCGGTGCCGTCAAGGACTTCACACCGACGCGCGATTTCAATGCCGACGATGTCCTTTTCTCGTTCAATCGTCAGCTCAAGCCGGATCATCCCTTCCACATGGTGACGGGCGGCAAGTTCGACACCTTCAACGACATGGACATGGGAAAGATCATTCAGTCGATCGAGAAGAAGGATGACAACACCGTCGTCTTTCATCTCTCCGAGCCCAACGCGCCCTTCATGGCCAATCTCGCCATGGATTTCGCCTCGATCGGATCGGCCGAATATGCCGACGCCCTGACCAAGAAGGGGACGCCCGAGCAGATCGACCAGGTGCCGGTCGGCACCGGCCCTTATAGCTTCGTCTCCTACCAGAAGGATACGGTGATCCGCTTCAAGGCCCGTCCCGATTATTTCCGAGGCAAGCCGGCGATCGACGACTACATCATCTCGATCGTGCCCGACCCGACCGTGCGCTTCGCGAAGCTGAAGGCGGGTGAATGCACGCTCATGGGCTTTCCGCGGCCGTCCGATCTTCCCGAGATGGAGAAGGATAAGACCCTGGAGGTGATGCACCAGCCGGGCCTTAACGTCGCCTATTGGACGTTCAACGAGCAGAAGAAGCCGTTCGACGATGTGCGCGTGCGCCGTGCGCTTCTCATGGCGATTGATAAGGCCGCGATCATCCGCGACGTCTACGGCAATACCGGCCAGGCCGCCAAGAACCCGATTCCACCGACGATCTGGTCCTACAACGACGAGGTCAAGGACTATCCTTACGATCCCGAGAAGGCGAAGGCGCTCCTCAAGGAAGCGGGCGTCACCACCCCGCTCGACATCGATCTTTGGTATATGCCGGTGCAGCGGCCTTATAACCCGAATCCGAAGCGCATCGGCGAGATGATGCAGGCCGACCTTTCGAAGATCGGCATCAACGCCAAGCTCGTCACCTACGAATGGGGCGAGTATCGCAAGCGCTTGCAGCAGGGCGAGGCGATGACCGGCCAGCTCGGCTGGACGGGCGACAATGGCGATCCCGACAATTTCTTCTTCCTCCTCGGCTGCAACGCGGCGCGTGACGGCGGGCAGAACATCGCGCGCTTCTGCGACAAGACCTATGAGGACAAGCTACAGAAAGCGCGCCAATCTACCGATAAGGAGGAGCGCGCCAAGCTCTATGAGGAGATGCAGACCATCGCGCATGACCAGGCGGTCTGGTTCACCATCGCTCATTCGGTCGTCTACGAGATCGCCAAGGCCAATCTCACCGGCTACAAGATCTCGCCGCTCGGCCGGCACGAATTCGCGGGCGCCGACCTGAAATAAGGGGGCGCCCGAGGGGAAGACCGAGGTGATCAGGTTTCTCATCCGCCGGATCGCATTGACGCTGCCGACTTTCGTGGCGTTGATGTTCGTGACCTTCGTCGCGATCCGGCTGGTGCCTGGAGATCCGGTGGAGGTGAGGGTCGGCGAGCACGGCATATCGCCGGAGCGTCTCGCCGAGTTCCGCCATCAGCTCGGGCTCGATCAGCCGGTTTGGAAGCAGTTCCTCGACTATGTCTGGAGGCTGTTTCACGGCGATTTCGGCACATCCGTGGTCACCAACCAGAAGGTGCTGACCGAGTTCTCGACGCTCTTCCCGGCGACGCTCGAGCTTGCCTTCTGCGCCTTGATCTTCGCCATCGGCATCGGCATCCCGGCCGGCGCGATCGCCGCTGTGAAGCGCGGCTCGGCCTATGATCACATGCTCATGGGCATGTCGCTCACCGGCTATTCGATGCCGATCTTCTGGTGGGGACTTTTGCTCGTCATGTTCTTCTCCGAGCGGCTCGGGCTGGACGCCGGTCTCGGGACGCATCGACCTCATCCAATATTATTTCGAGCCGGTGACCGGCTTCATGCTGATCGACGCGCTGCTGTCGGATCAGCCGGGCGCCTTCTGGTCGGCGCTCAGCCATCTCGCCTTGCCCGCCATCGTGCTCGGCACGATTCCGCTGGCGATCATCGCGCGCATGACGCGCTCCTCGATGCTCGAGGTGCTCAACGAGGATTATGTGCGCACGGCGCGCGCCAAGGGCCTGCCGCCCTGGCGCGTGATCGGCCTGCATGCGCTGCGCAACGCGCTGATCCCGGTGATCACCATCATCGGCCTTCAGGTCGGCGGTCTCATGGGAGGCGCGGTGCTCACCGAATACATCTTCGCCTGGCCGGGCGTCGGCCATTGGCTGATCGACGCGATCTCGCGCCGCGACTATCCCGCCTTGCAAGGCGGCATCATGCTGATCTCGTCGATCGTGATCATCGTCAACCTTTTCGTCGACGTGCTCTATGGCACCGTCAACCCACGGATCCGTCATGGCCGCTGACGTCACTCTTGCCGCACCCTCGAGCGCCGGCGGCGCCGCCCTCGAGCTTCGCCGAATTCTGGGCCTCGTTCCGGGAGAACAAAGGGCGCGGTCGCCGGCCTCGTCATTCTCGTCGCTGATCGTCTTCACCGCGATCTTCGCCGATGTGCTCGCCCCGCATTCACCGCTCGAGCAATTCCGCGAATCCGTGAAGCTGCCGCCGGCCTGGTACGAAGGCGGCAATTGGGCCTTTCCGCTCGGCACGGATGCGCTCGGCCGCGACATGCTCTCGCGCATTATGCATGGGGCGCGCTATTCGCTGTTCATCGGGCTCAGCGTCATGGCGGTGTCGATCGTCTGCGGCGTGGGGCTCGGCCTCGTCGCGGCCTTCGCAGGCGGCTGGCTCGACAGCGCGATCTCGCGCGTCATGGATCTCATCGTCGCGATTCCGAGCCTCGTCCTCGCCATCCTGATCATCGCCATTTTGCAAAACCCGAGCCTCGAGAAGACGATCGTCGCGGTGACCATCGTGTCGCTGCCGCGCTATGTGCGCCTCGTGCGCGCCTCGGCGCTCTCCGAGATGGGGAAGGATTACGTGACGGCCGCCAAGGTCGCGGGCGTCGGCAACATGCGCCTGATGTTGCGCACCGTGCTGCCGAATTGCCTCGCGCCGGTCATCGTGCAGGCGGCGCTCGGTGTTTCCGATGCCATCCTCGAAGCCGCCGCCCTCGGCTTCCTCGGGCTCGGCGCCCAGCCGCCGACGCCCGAATGGGGAGCCATGGTGGGCGACGGGCGCGAATTCATCCGCTCGGAGCCTTGGATCGTGACGCTCCCTGGCCTTGCGATCCTCGTCACCGTCATCTCGATCAATCTTTTCGGGCGATGGGCTTCGCGACGCGCTCGATCCCAAGCTGAAGCGAAGCTGAGTGCAGGCGCAGTCAACAAGCCCGTCCGTCTTCCAAGACCGAAACGTGTGAACTCCAAGCGGCAGCGCAACCCGATGTCTCTTCTCTCGATCCGCAATTTGACCGTCAGCTTCGCCACGCGCTCGGGCGCGTTCACCGCGGTCGAAGCTTTCGATCTTTCGATCGAGCGCGACGAGGTGGTGGCTATCGTGGGCGAATCGGGGTCGGGCAAATCGGTGGCGATGCTTGCCGTCATGGGGCTTTTGCCCTGGACCGCCACGGTCACGGCCGATGAGCTTCGCTTCGGCGATGTCGATCTCGCGACGCTCGGCCCGCGGGAGCGGCGCGCCATCATCGGGCGCGACATCACCATGATCTTTCAAGAGCCGATGTCCTCGCTCAACCCCTGCTTCACGGTCGGGTTCCAGCTTTCCGAAGCCCTGAAGGCGCATCTCGACATCGACAAGGCGGCACGGCGCGCACGCTGCATCGAGCTGCTCGATGAGGTCGGGATCACCGATCCGGCGCGGCGCCTCTCGGCCTTTCCTCACCAGCTCTCGGGCGGCATGAGCCAGCGCGTGATGATCGCCATGGCGCTCGCTTGCGGCCCGAAGCTCTTGATCGCCGACGAGCCGACGACGGCCCTCGACGTGACCATCCAGGCGCAGATCCTCGATCTCTTGCGTCGCCTCAAGGACGAGACCGGCATGGGGCTCATCATCATCACGCACGACATGGGCGTGGTCGCCGAGACGGCGGATCGCGTGATCGTCCAATATGCGGGCGAGCAGGTCGAGAAGCAGTCGACGCGCGATCTCTTCCGTGAGCCTCGCCACCCCTATACGGCGGCGCTGCTTGCCGCCTTGCCCGAACGGGCGGCGGACGGCGAGCGGTTGCCGGCGATCCCCGGCGTCGTGCCGGGCCAATTCGACCGGCCCGAAGGATGCCTGTTCTCGCCGCGCTGCCAATTCGTCTTCGAGCGCTGCCGGATCGAGCGGCCGGGGCCGGCGAGCGCCGCGCTCGGCGAGGCGCGTTGCCACACGCCGCTCGTCGGCGGGCGACCGATGGCGCAGAAAGAGCGCGTCGCATGAGCGAGATCATTCTAGAAGCCAAGGATCTGCGCCGCGACTATGAGGTGCGGCGCGGGTTTTTCGGCGGCACGGGCCTCGTCAAGGCGCTCGCCGGCGTTTCGTTCACCTTGAGCGCCGGCAAGACGCTCGCGGTCGTCGGAGAATCGGGCTCCGGCAAATCGACGCTCGGGCGCCTCGTCACGATGATCGAGGAGCCGAGCGCGGGTTCGCTCATCATCGACGGCATCGATCTCGCGAAGGCAACGCCAGCAGGAGCGAAAGCGCCTGCGAAAAGAGGTGCAGATCGTCTTCCAGAATCCTTACGGCTCGCTCAATCCGCGCCAGACCATTGGCGCGGCGCTCGAGGAGCCTTTGATCGTCAACAGCGATCTTTCAGGGAAGGATAGGGTGCGGGAAGCCCGCGCCATGCTTGCCCGCGTCGGCCTTCGCCCCGAGCATTACGATCGCTACCCGCATATGTTCTCCGGCGGCCAGCGCCAGCGCATCGCCATCGCGCGCGCGCTCATGACGCGCCCACGTATTCTCGTCCTCGACGAGCCGGTCTCGGCGCTCGACGTCTCGATCCGCGCCCAGGTGCTCAACCTGCTCGACGAGCTGCAGCGCGAGTTTGAGCTCGCCTACCTCTTCATCAGCCACGACCTCTCGGTGGTGAAGCACATCGCTGACGAGGTGATGGTGATCTATCTCGGATCGGCCGTGGAGCTCGGCGCGAGCGCGACCATCTTCGCGCGACCCGCGCCACCCCTATACGCGCGCGCTCCTCTCGGCGACGCCGGTCGCCGATCCTGCGGCGAAGAAGGAGCGCATCATCCTGAAAGGCGAGCTGCCCTCGCCCTTCTCGCCGCCTTCGGGCTGCTCCTTCCACCCGCGCTGCCCTCTCATGATCGAGCGCTGCAAGGAGGCGTTCCCACCGACCGAGACGATCGAGGGGCGCGAGGTCGCCTGCTACCGGGCGCGAGAATCGGTGGCCGTGCCGGCGGCGTAGAAGGAGAGGGGAACGGCGCCGGGCCTGGAAAATCGTTTCACCTGCTTTCGGCGCAGGCCCATCGGACCGAATAACACCCATGCGATTTCCTCTCGCAGAGCCAAGCTCGCTTGTGCCACGCATGCATTTTCGTTAGTGAATTAGCGTGGACTAAACAGCGTATTGGAGTCTAATTATGACTCCAGCCGGAGCTTCTCGATGCCGACTTTCTCAGCCTTTTCGCGGCGCGATTTCGCGTCCGTCGTCTCTTGCGCGCCGATGCTTCTCGCCTCGACCTCGATCGCGGCGCTTCTTGTCGCCGTGCCGGCGCGAGCCGGGCAGACGATCGTGAACCAGACGGTCCCGAGCGTAACGAATCCCGTCGGGCAATCCACGACCTCGATCATCATCATCAACTCCACCGTCACAGGCGCGGTCGTCAATGCGGGCACGATCACCCCGGGGTCAGCTGTTGGTGGCTTAGGAATCAGCGTCGCCGCCAGCACGATCGGGGCTGGGATCACCAATACGAATGCGATCAATGTGAGCGGAACAGGAAACGCCCTCGGCATCGCCGTGTCGGGCGCGACGATCACGGGTGGTATCTCAAACTCCGGGACCATCACGGCGAACGGGCCGAACGCAATCGCCGCGGGCTCAAATGTCGTTACCAATGGCATTGAAGTTGCGAACGCGTCCACCGTCACCGGCGGAATCGTGAACACGGGCACGATCATCGCGAACGAGCCGAACGTGGTGCCTTTGGGTGCGATTGCGTCCCTTTTTGGCATCGAAGTTGCGAACCAATCGACCGTGAGCGGCGGGGTCGTGAACGCACGCACGATCACATTGAGCGGGCAAGCGACATTCGGCTCCGCCATCGCGGTTCACGGCCGCGCTCGTCGGCGTGCCGGGGAGCACCTTCACCTCGACCGGCATTCTCTTCAACCGCGACGCCACGCTCGTTGGCGCATGCTTCAGCCTAGCTCTCGCCTAACGCCAAAGTGTTCGTCGATTATAACGGCAGGCTCGGCTCACGGGTGCAGAACATTCCGTCTCGGGCGGATTGCGCGTGCGGTTTTAAGGGCTCTGTTTTCAGGAAAATGGACCAGCGCTCATGTGCCCCTCCTCCCGCGACGAAAGTCGCGGCGGGGAGGGTTACGGGGGGGGGGCGGTTAAGACAGGCGCGAAGTTCATCGGCTTGCGCCGGCGTCGTGCCCGCGGTGAGCCAATAACGATTGCTATCGCAGCGGCGAGGCCCCCCACCCGTACCCTCCCCACCACTTCGTGGGGGGAGGGGGTCCCGGGCGCGGCGCGTCACTTACAAGGCGGGGACGCGCCTCCGCGTGAAGAACAAAGGCACCACGGGGTTCCTCAACCTTGGCCGCTCTGGAGCTTGCGATTTTTATGCCAAATACGTAAAAGCCACGCCGAAAGAGAGTTCTATTTAGCAAAATTCGCTAATTAGATTCGGTTCGAACTTTCACCAAAAGAGGGTCTCCCGTGCCCATGTCTTCCTCTGCCTCGCGAGGTGCCCGCGCGTCCCTCCTTCTCGCCACGACTTCCATCGCGGCGCTTCTTCTTGGCGCGCCGGCGCAAGCGGGGCAGGCGGTCACGAATTAGACGGTGGCGGCCGTCACGAACCCGGCCGGCAATGTCACGACTTCGATCGTGATTACGAACTCGACGGTGACGGGTGCGGTCACCAATGCGGGGACGATCACGCCGGGGACGGTCACCACGGTCTTCGGTATACCCATTACTGCCGCGCTCAGCATAGATCAACTTAGCTCGGTCGGTGGCGGTGTCACGAATAGCGGCACGATCATTACGAACGGCGCGAAATCCGTTATTGCGCTCTTCGTCGCCACCGCTTCGGGAGGCGTCACCAATAGCGGCATGATCGGCGTGAGCGGGGGGACTATCAGCATCGGCATAAACGCCGACACAATCAGCGGCGGGCTCGTTAATTCGGGCACGATCGGTGTAAGCGCGAAGAGGAACGCAATTGGTATTAGTGGCGGCATAGTGTCCGGCGGCGTCGCCAATGGCGGCACGATCACCGTGAATGCTGGTGGGGAGGGGACGGGAGTTTCGGTTCTTTCCGAGCTCCGGTGGGACTACGAATTCCGGCACCATCAGGGTGAATGCCGGCGGCGCGGGCGTTGGAATTATGGCCCTCAGCGAGTCCGGCAGCGTTTTGAATACCGGCAGCGTCGCGGTGAATGCGAATAGTCTTGCCATCGGTATTGGTGTTCAAGGCGGCGGCAGTGTCGGAGGGGGAATCGCGAATTCCGGCACGATCAATGTGAGCGCGAACGAGGTTAACGGCAACACGGCTATCGGCATTTCCGTTAGCAATTCCATCGTTTCGGGCGGAATCTCGAATTCGGGCATGATCAACGCGAATAGCGCCGCTATCGGCATTCTTATCAACGGGAGCACCGTCACGGGCGGGGTTTCCAATAGCGGGACGATCAATGCGCCGCGTGGTCTTGGCATTCATGTCGCGGTTAAGACGGTCATCGGTGGTTCTACCGGCGGCATCGCCAATAGCGGCGCGATCAATGCGGGCACAGCGGGGCTTGTCATCAGCGCTGGCAGCATCTCTGGTGGCATCATTAATGCCGGCATGATCAACGTTCGTGAGGTCCATAGTTTCGGCAGCGGCATCACCGTTTCCGGAGCGACGATAGCCGGCGGAATCGTCAATCGCGGCACGATCGCCGTGTCCGGGTCGGTCACAACCGCGACGAACCTTGCGCTCGCCTTCGCTAACGGCATTACCGCGATCTTAGGCGGCTCGGTTTCTGGGGGAATTCTCGAATAGCGGCACGATTAGCGTCGCTGATCCGGGTGCTCGCGCCGCCGGCATCTCTATCGGCCTCGTCACTGGGGCGGCCTTCCCCGGCACCGTATCAGGCGGGATCACGAACACGGGAACGATCACGGCCACCGGAAAGACCGGCATCGGCATCGCGCTCGTCGGTGGCTCAATTCTATCGGGTGGAATCACGAATACGGGAACCATCTTTGGCTCGACGGCCGCGATCGACCTTGGGGGCGAAACCGCCTCGACCGTAATCAATCAAGAAGCCGGCGCGCTCATCGGAAAGGTGAATCTCTCAGCCAACGCCGATGTGCTCAACTTCTCGGGCGGACTTGATCGTGAACGCGGTTACCGCGCCTTCCGGCAATCAGGATGTCGTGAACATCTCGGGCGAGAACGCGACATTCGCGCCGACGGCCAGTGTGAACGGCGTCTCCGCCTTCACCATCGTGCCCAGAAGCCGCCTCACCTTGCAGGTGACGCAAAGCCAAGCGCCGACGATCGCCGCCAATGTGATCACGCTTGCAGGCTCACTGGTCGCCTCGCCGCAGGCATCGAGCCTCTTCGCTCTCGCGGCCACAGAACAGCACGACCTTCAAGGATGTCTTCGTCTCGGGCACGCCGATCCAGGGCGCCTTCGCCGAGCGTCACATCGCCGATCACGCTGTTCCAGGCGAGCTTGTCTCGCCCGATCCGACGACCGCGAATGCGCTCGATTTGACCTTGGCCTTGAGCCAGGCAGGCCTTGCCGCAAGCGCGCAAGACCTCACGCAGGATGGGCGCCTTGGCCTCGACGCACCGCGCGTGCTCACCGAGGCCATCCAGGACCGCCTCGTCGCGAATGGCGGGGCGCTCGGCGAGGGGCGCCGGCTCCGGCGCGGCCGTCTCGAAGGGGCCGGCGAGCCAGCCGAGCTATTCGTTCGGCAACGCCGATGTCTGGGCACGCGGTGACGACCAGTTCGGTACGCGCAACGGCTCAGGCGGCGACCGCAGGCGTCGGCTACGATATCAACCGGGCGGCGCCCCTCATCGCCGGCATCGATTGGCGCCTCGACAACGGCATCGTGGCGGGAGTTGCGGCGACTTACGTCGCGACCTCGGCGAAGTTCAAGGACGGCTCGCGCACCAATGTGAGCTCATACCAAGGGGCGGCCTATGCCGGCTGGGCCGGCGGGCCGTGGTACGCGCTCGGAAGCGTGGTGGCGAGCTTCAACGATTTCGGCACCTCGCGCTTGCTCACGCCCTTCGGGCTTCCCGGCGACGCCACCTCGTCACCTTCCGGCCAAAGCTATCAGGGCCATGCGGAAGCCGGGTATCATTGGGGGTTTGCGGCCGCCGGCATGAATGTGAGCGTCACCCCTTACGCGGCCTTGGATTACGTGAATGCGCATCTCTCGGGCTTTTCCGAGACCGGCGGTTTCGGCGCGCTCTCGGTGAACGCGGCGGACGCGAACTCCTTCCAGACGACGTTGGGCGTGCGCCTGACCTCGCGCATCGCGATGGCGAGCGGCACGCTCATCCCTGAGCTTCGCCTCGGCTGGAACCACGAATTCCTCGATGCCTCGCAAAAAATCACGGCCGTGCTCGTCGGCGTGCCGGGGAGCACCTTCACCTCGACCGGCATTCTCTTCGGCCGCGACGCCGCGCTCGTGGGCGCGGGCTTCAGCCTGGAGCTCTCCCCCGACGCCAAAGTGTTCGTCGATTACGACGGCCGGCTCGGCTCACGGGTGCAGGAGCATTCCGTCTCGGGCGGACTGAAAGTGCAGTTTTAAGGGCTCTGTTTTCAGGAAAATGGACCAGCGCTCATCTCCCACTCCCCCCGCGACGAAAGTCGCGGCGGGGAGGTTACGGGTTGGGGGGCGGTTAAGACAGGCGCGAGTTCATCGGCTTGCGCCGGCGTCGTGCCCGCGGTGAGCCAATGACGATTGCTATCGCAGCGGCGAGGCCCCCCACCCGTAACCCTCCCCACCACTTCGTGGGGGGAGGGGGTCCCGGGCGCGGGCGCGTCACTTACAAGGCGAGGACGCGAAGGCTAATTCGGTGACAGTTTACTTAATTCCAGCTCCATCCATATCATTTTGGCAGAGCCTTGAATTAAGTAAACTGTCATGTGTGGACGGCGCCTATTTGGCAAGAGGTGTTTGGTGCAGATGCCACGTGTCGGGTGCGGTCATGTGTCCGGCCTGTTTATTGCAGGACGGCTGTCCCGCTGGCCCTGATGTTGTCCGCTGACCTTGGTCCCTATCACCGTATCGCGCGGCGAGGCGGGGTCTATCGCACGCAGGTCATGCAGGCCGCCTGATGCCGAGGCGGCCGGCGCTACACCCCGGAGGTAGCGCGCCACTCGCCTCCATTCACGTAACCGAAGTTTTGGCATAGGGGCAAGGAAGTGATGCGACCGGGTCGAGCCGGTGAACCACAGCCGGCAGCCGGCCATCGGACGCATCCTCGAGCAGCGCAACGAGGCCGCCGACATGCCGCGCCCCCTGGGGCGCCACCACGCCGAACTCGGCCAAGTGGCCCCGTAGCGCGTTGATCGACGCGATCCGCTGGCGGACCAGCAGCTCACGCGCCCGGTGCAACATCAGCCTACTCTGCTGCGTCTCGCTCTTCACCGGCACAAAACGCATCGAGGGACGGCTCACCGCCGCGCAGATCGCCGCCGCATCGGCCGCGTCGTTCTTCTACCGCCGTACATAGGCTTTTACATAAGTCGGTGGGATCAGCCTCACCTCGTGCCCCAGCTCCATCAAGCTGCGCGTGGCGCTCATGCCGCTGGCGGCGCAGTTGCGCAACCTCGACATGAGCATCGGCGCGCTCGACCAGCAGATCCTCATGCAGCATCGTATCAACGCCAAGCGTGACGATCGCAGATTCTGATGTAGACTTGTTCATGGACGGCGTCCCTTCTGATGAATCGCTCTAACGACGACCATCATGGCACATCGATGCCGCAGGTGGCGCCGTCCACACCATCACCGAATTAGGAGCGCTAGCGCCCTTACTGCGCCATAATCCGCTTTTACTGAGAATGAACGTTCATTCTCAGGTGCGCCATGGTTCTTTCCGAGCAGCGAGCTTCTGAGCCTTGGGGCGACGCGGATCGGCGCGTGCGCATCATCGAGGCCGCCGAGCGCGCTTTCGTGAGGCATGGCTTTCACGCGACGACCATGCAGCATGTCGCCGCCGAGGCGGCGATGAGCCCCGGCAATCTCTACCGCTATTTCCCCTCGAAGGAGGCGATCGTCCAAGAGCTTTGCGCGCGCGAGCAGGCGGAGCGCGCCCGATCCTTCGCGGCCTTTGCTCAAGCCGACAGCGTGATCGCGGCGATGGCCCAAGGCCTGCGCAAGAACCTTCTCGAGAAGCCGCGCGAAAAGATGCAGATGATCCTCGAGATTTGGGCGGAGGCAGGACGCAATCCGGCGATTGCCGCGCTTTGCGACACCATCGACGCGAATGTGCACGCCGGACTGACGGGGCTCGTCGAGGCCGCGAAAGGCAAGGGAGAAGCGGTTGGCGATCTCGACGCCGATTTCGCCGCGCGCGTGATGATCACCGTGGCGGTGGGGCTTTTCAAGCGCCGCGCCCATGAAGCCGATTTCCAGGGCGAGCGCGAGCTCGCCCTGGCGCTCGGCGTTTTTGCGGCCTTGTTTCGTGGCGACATCTCCCCGCTTTTGGCTGACGAGGCGGGAGGAGCGTCGTGATGCGGCGATCCATCGCATGGACGCTAGGCGGCCTAGCCATCGTCTCGGCCGCGCTCGCGGGCGTAGCGCTCGTCGAGCCTTGCGCGCCTCCCTCCACATTCCTCGCTCGCCTGGGAGCACCGCTTGATCGGACGGGTTGCGCCGCCCCGGTTGCTTCAGCGACGAAAGGCAAATCGCATCTCCCGCTGGCGCCGGCGGTCACCGTCGCACGCTCGGCCGCGCATGATTTCGTCGACCGCTTCTTCGTCTCGGGCACGCTCGTGCCGCGCGACGAGGCGATGGTCGGGGCGCAAATCGACGGCTTGCGCATCGTCGAGCTTCTTGCCGATGATGGCGATCACGTGACGAAAGGCCAGGTTCTGGCGCGGCTCGACCGCACCCAGCTCGATGCGCTGGTCGCCGAGAACGACGCTGCCTTGGCGCGCGCCGATGCGGCGATTGCCCAGGCGACGAGCCAGATCGGCCAGTTCGACGCCGCTTTGACGCAGGCGCAAGCCGAGCTCGATCGTGCGCGCAAGCTCGATGTGCAGATCGTGACGCAGGCGACGCTCGATCAGAAGATCGCCGCCTTCCGCACGGCCCAGTCGCAACTCGGCGCCGGCAGGAGCGCGCTCGCGGTCGCCGAGGCCGACAAGGCGAGCCGTGCCGCGGAGCGTCGCGAGCTCATGGTGCGCATCGATCGAACCGAGGTGAGGGCGCCGGTCGCCGGCCTCGTCAGCCGTCGCACGGCGCGTCTCGGCGCCGTCGCGCTCTCTGCGTCCGACGCGCTCTTCCGCATCGTCACCGACGGCGCGATCGAGCTCGAGGCCGAGGTGCCCGAGCAATCCCTGGCGCGCCTCAAGCTCGGCATGCAGGCGAAGATCGCCTTGCCTGGCATCGAGAACGAGGTCGAAGGGCGCGTGCGGCTGATCTCGGAGGAGGTCGACAAGACGACCCGTCTCGGCAAGGTGCGGATCGCGCTGCCGCTCGACGCGCAAGCGCGTATCGGCTCTTTTGCCTCGGGCGTGGTGATCATCGCGCGGCGTTCGGGCGTTGGAGTGCCGACGAGCGCGGTGACCCGTGGTGACGACGGCGATTTCGTCGAAGTGGTGAAGGATGACCGCGTCGAGCTGCGCAAGATAACCGCGGGCATCACCAACGCGCGCCTCACGGAAATTCGCGAGGGCCTCGCCGAGGGCGAGACCGTCGTGGCGAGGGCCGCGGCTTTCCTGCGTTCAGGAGATCGCGTGCGCCCGATCGCTTCGGCCGATGCGGCCCGAAGAAAGGTCGAGGAAGCCGCGCGATGAGGCTCAACATCTCCGCCTGGTCGATCCGCAGGCCGATGCCGGCGAGCGTCACTTTCGTCGTGCTCGTGATTTTGGGCATCTTCAGCTTCCGTGCTTTGCCGATCACCAAATTCCCGAACATCGACATTCCGATCGTGCAGGTCACGGTGACCCAGTCGGGCGCGGCTCCCGCCGAGCTCGAATCGCAAGTCACGAAGAAGGTCGAGGATGCAGTCGCCTCGGTGAACGGGCTTTGGCATATCATCTCGACGGTGACCGACGGCTCATCCGTCACGACGATCCAATTCTATGTCGGAACGAATGTCGATCGCGTGCTGAACGACGTCAAAGACCAGATCGCCAAGATCAGGACCGATCTGCCGCGCACCATCGACGAGCCGATCGTCTCGCGCCTCGATATCGAAGGCTTGCCGATCGTGACCTATGCGGCGTCCGCGCCCGGCATGTCGGTCGAGGATCTCTCCTGGTTCGTCGACGACACGGTGGCGCGAACGCTGCAAGGAATAAACGGCGTCGGCAGCGTCACGCGCTCGGGCGGGGTCGATCGCGAAATCCGTGTTTCGCTCGATCCGAAGAGGCTTCTCGCGCTCGGCGTGACGGCGGCGAATGTCAACGCGCAGTTGCGCGCCACCAATGTCGACCTCGCCGGCGGGCGCGGCGAGATCGCCGGGCAGGAGCAGGCGATCCGCACACTCGCGGGCGCGCGCAGCGTCGCCGACCTTGCGGCACTCGCCGATCTGGCTTGCGGGCGGACGCAAGGTTCGGCTCGACGATCTCGGGACGGTCACCGACGGGGCGTCCGAGGCGCGAACCTTCACGCGGCTCGACGGGCAGCCGATCGTCGCCTTCGGCGTCTCGCGCGCCAAGGGCGCGAGCGACGCGACGGTCGACGAGCTCGTCGCAAAGAAGATCGCGCGGATCCAGGAACAGCATCCGGAAGTCGAGATCACCAAGGTCGACACCCAGGTCGACAACACCCTCGGCAATTATCATTCGGCGATGGAGACCTTGATCGAGGGCGCGGCTCTCGCGGTCATCGTGGTGTTCCTCTTCTTGCGGGATCTGCGCGCCACCATCGTCTCGGCGATCGCGCTGCCGCTTTCCGCCATCCCCACCTTCTGGGCGATGAACATGCTCGGCTTCTCGCTCAACCTCGTGAGCCTTCTCGCGATCACCCTCGTCACCGGCATTCTCGTCGACGACGCCATCGTCGAGATCGAGAACATCGTGCGCCATATGCGCATGGGAAAATCCGCCTATCGGGCAGCGCTCGAGGCTGCCGACGAGATCGGCCTTGCGGTGATCGCCATCTCGATGACGATCGTCGCGGTGTTCTCGCCGGTGAGCTTCATGGGCGGCATCGCCGGCCAGTATTTCCGGCAGTTCGGCCTCACGGTCGCCATCGCCGTGTTCTTCTCGCTTGATGGTGGCGCGCCTGATCACGCCGCTTGTCGCCGCTTACTTCCTGCGCGCGCATGACGAGGCGCCGCGTGCGGATGGCGCGCTCATGCGTTTCTACACACGCCTCGTGCGCGCTTCGGTGCGGCACCGCTGGATCACGTTCTCGGCGGGGCTCCTCATTTTCATCGCCTCCTTGATGTCGACGAAGCTCTTGCCTTCGGGCTTCATTCCTGCGGCCGATGTGTCGCGCTCGCTGCTCGCGATCGAGCTGCCGCCGGGATCGCGTCTCGACGACACGGATGAGGTGACGCGAGCCCTCACGGATCGGCTCAAGGCGCTGCCCGAAGTGAAGTCGGTGCTCGTCTATGGCGGCGTCGTTCTCGGCGGCGCCTCGGAGGTGCGTCGCGCGACGCTCGTCATCAATTTCGTTCACAAGAGCAAGCGGGCGCTCTCTCAGCAGGATTTGCAGATTCGTATCGCACAGGACCTTCGCGATCTCCCGGACATCCGCTTCTGGTTCCTCAAGGACAATGGACAACGCGATATTTCGCTGATCGTCGCCGGCGCCGATCTGAAGACCATCAACGACACGGCCAATCAGCTCGCGAGCGAAATGCGCTCCATTTCCTTCATCGAGAATCCGATGTCGACGGCCGAGCTCGATCGGCCCGAGCTTCGCATCACGCCGAAGCCGCAGCTCGCCGCCGACCTCGGCGTCTCGACCGAGGCCCTTTCCGAGACGATCCGCGTCGCGACGCTCGGCGACATCGACGCCAATCTCGCGAAATTCGACGCCGGCGATCGGCTTGTTCCGATCCGCGTCGAGCTCGACCAGCACGCGCGCGCCGATCTCGGGCTGCTCCAGGCGTTGCGCGTGTCGACCGGCTCGGGCGGCGCGGTGCCGCTTTCGGCCGTCGCCGATTTCGACATGAGCCGGGGGCCGACGGCGATCAACCGCTACGATCGCGCGCGACGCGTCACGATCGAAGGCGATCTTGCGGGTCAAACCGCGCTCGGCCAGGCGCTCGATGCGATCCGCGCGCTGCCGACGGCGAAGGCGTTGCCGCCGGGCGTCGAGCTTCGCCAATCGGGCGATGTCGAGGTGATGGGGCAGGTTTTCGATAGCTTCGCGGCCGCCATGGGCGCCGGGCTGATGATGGTTTACGGCGTGCTCATCCTTCTCTTCGCGAGCTTCGTGCAGCCGATCACCATCCTCTTCTCGCTCCCGCTCTCGATCGGCGGCGCGATCATCGCGCTCCTCATCACCGGAAAATCGATCAGCATGCCCGTGGTGATCGGCATCCTCATGCTCATGGGCATCGTCACCAAGAACGCCATCATGCTCGTCGATTTCGCGGTCGAGGAGATGGGGCGCGGCACCAAACGGCTCGAAGCGCTTGTCGAGGCGGGGCGCAAGCGCGCGCGCCCGATCGTGATGACGACGATCGCGATGGTCGCCGGCATGTTCCCCTCCGCGCTCGCCTATGGCGACGGCGGTGAGTTCCGCGCCCCCATGGCGATCGCGGTGATCGGCGGCCTCATCATCTCCACCGTGCTTTCGCTCCTCTTCGTGCCGGCGGTGTTTACGCTTCTCGATGACGTCGGGCGCTTGGCGTGGCGGCTCGTTTCAGGCTTCGTCGGGGAGACGGACGAGCCTCATGAAACGAGCGGCGAGCGAATCTTTCCGACCCCGGTCTTCTCCGCTTCTCGCGAGGAGCCAAGGATCGCGGCCGAGTAGGGGCGGCGATCTCATTGAGGGCATTTGCCGCCTGGGCTCTCCCTGGTAATGAGAGGCTCGCCGGCGTCATGGCCGTCCTCGGACTCGTTTCCGAGGATTGGCATGGCCATTCGCGCCGATCGTCCAAGAGAAGGCGTGGGTCACCGGACCAAGTCCGGTGAGGACGCGGGTGGATGACGTCGATCCCATTCGAATCCAGCACGCTGCTAAACCGGGAGTGCCTTGATGTCTCGCGACGCCGCCATCGCCAACGCCTGCGAAGCCTTCGATTCGGGCGCGTTCAAGAAACTGCTGGCAAGCCGCATCGCCCTTCCGACCGAGAGCCAGAATCCGGCTCGCGCTCGAGAGCTCGACGATTATGTGCGAAAGCTCATGGCCCCCGAGCTTGAGCGCCTCGGCTTCACCTGCAAGATCGTCAAGGTCGAGGGTGCGAGGGGGCCCTTCTTGATCGCCGAGCGCATCGAGGATGTTTCGCTCGTGACCGTCCTCGGCTACGGCCACGGCGATACGGTGCTCGGCATGGAGGGGCGCTGGATCGACGACCTCAATCCCTTCGCGCTCACCGAGCGCGACGATAAATGGTATGGGCGCGGCGTCGTCGACAACAAAGGCCAGCACTCGATCAACCTCGCCGCGCTCGAGGCCGTATTGAAGGCGCGCGGCAAGCTCGGATTCAACGCCCGCTATCTCATCGAAATGGGCGAGGAGACAGGATCTCCCGGCCTTGCCAAGCTCGCGCGCGAGCAGGGCAATCTTCTCGCCGCCGACGTGCTCATCGGCTCGGACGGGCCGAGGCTTCATCGCGAGCGGCCGGACCTTTCGCTCGGCACGCGCGGCGCGCTCAATTTCGACCTTACGATAGAGGCGCGCGAAGGCGGGCATCATTCCGGCAATTGGGGAGGGCTGCTCTCCGACCCGGGGATCGAGCTCGCGCACGCCATCGCCTCGATCACCGGACCGACGGGGCAAATCCGCATTCCCGAATGGGTGCCGGCGGAGCTTCCGGCCAATGTCCGGCGCGTGCTCGCCGGCGTCGAGCCCGGCGGCGATCCCGGCACGCCGGCCATCGATCGTGATTGGGGCGAAGCCGGGCTCACGCCCGCGGAGCGCGTTTTCGGCTGGTGCTCGTTTTCCGTGCTTGCCTACACTTGCGGCACGCCCGAAGCGCCGGTGAACGCCATCCCGCCGCGCGCCTGGGCACGCTGCCAATTGCGCTTCGTGGTTGGCATCGATCCAGACGACATCATCCCGGCGCTTCGCCGCCATCTCAAGCGGCATGGCTTCGGCAAGGTGGTGATCGAGCCTTCGCGAGAATCCTTTTTCAAGGCCTCGCGGCTCGACCCCGACCACCCTTGGGTGAAGTTCGTTTCGGCCTCGCTCGAACGCACCGGGGGCCAGGCGCCGACCATCATTCCGAATGCCGGCGGCTCCTTGCCGAACGACATCTTCTCCGAGACGCTCGGCTTGCCGACTATCTGGATTCCGCATTCCTATGGCGGATGCTCGCAGCACGCGCCGGATGAGCATGTGCCGAAGGCGCTGGTGCGCGAAGCGCTCGAGCTGATGGCGGGGCTTTATTTCGATATCGGCGAAGGAAAGCACCCGGGGAAAAGGTGATGAGGGGGCGCGGGTCGCTGCCGCGTAACTCGCCCATAGGCCAATTAGCTCATGATCGCGCGCCATGTTAGAGTTGTCTCCCGCCATTTCATGAGTTCCTGGGGGAAGAAAGAGTGCAATCATCGAGCGAAGATCAACCGGCCGAGGCGATCGCGGCGGGTCAGCGGGGCGCAACCCGGCGTATCGAGCCCCAAGTTTTCTCTGAACGGTCACCAGCGAATGCGCCAGCCGCACTGTTGGAAGCGGCGGCAGCAATGCCGGTTACGAAAGGCTTGGCCGCCGAGGGTGGCCTTCTCCAACGGACCACCGCGCAATATCTCGCGCAGCATTTCATCGCGCAGAAGGGCCTTCAGCCTGGAACGCCTCCCGAAGCGAACGCGATCGCGCAAGCGTGCGACATTGTCCTCTCCGGCATGGAAGGATTTTCTCTCAAAATCATCGCGATCATCGATCGTGACGCGCATGCAGGGAAGGAGTTCGCGCTCGGCCGGGACGCTGTCGAAGCCATCGGGCGCGAGTGCCTGAAATATTGCGGCAAGGTCAATCGCGTCCAAATGCCCGTCATCATCCAAGTGATGGAGGTGGAAAACCGGGCGCCCACGGATGAGCAAAAGCTTCGGCTGCGAAAGCTGCGTCGCTCATCGCGCTTCGGCAAGGTCGTGCTTTCCGGCTGGATAGTGGATGGGCGCTCTGCATCCGTTTGGACGAACCTTCCCTTCAACGGCCGCTTGATGGGCCGCCCCTTCATCGAAAACCTCTTACGATCGGCGCGGCACGAGCCGCTGCCGAAGCTTTCCGCCCTCACGCGCGCTCCCGTCGAGCCAATCCTGACCTACGCCCTCCTCGCGGCCTTGATCGGCGTCTATGTTTGCGAGCTCGCTTTTGCCACATCGCCGATGAAAGGCCTGGATACCGGGTTGCAGACGCTTCTCGCGCTCGGGGGCCTGAGCCATCCGCTGGTCGCCGCGGGCCAGTGGTTTCGCCTTCTCTCTTCGGCCTTCCTTCACCTCAATCTTTTGCATTTGGCGATGAACGGGTTTTGCCTCTACCTCGCTGGGAGAGTTTTAGAGACGCTCGTCGGCAGGAGCTGGCTCGCGGTTATTTTCCTCATCGGCGCGCTCGGCGGCGCGTTCGCGTCCTTGTTGATCAACCCGCCGAACCTACTGACTGTGGGCGCCTCCGGAGCGATCATGGCGCTCTTCGCCGCCATTTTCACGCTGAGCTTTCGCTTCGATAGCGTTGTCAGAAATCAGCTTCAATCTCGCGCCATGGGGGTTCTCGTTCCTTCGCTGATCCCCTTGGGCGCATCATTCGGCAGCGGCCGTGTCGACTACGGCGCGCATCTTGGCGGCGCGGTCGCAGGCGTGTTGCTTGGTTCTATCCTCATCCCTCTTTGGCCGCGGGACAAAGTCTTGCCGCGCTTTCAACAAGGCGCGGCGTTCGTTGCTTCATGTGGGTGTTTGGCGATTGCGCTCTCGCTCTTCGCCGTACTGCGGGCCTATCCCCTCTTCGCTCAAGCCATCCCAACCGATCAACTTCCTAAAACGGACGCCGAGATCGCCTCTCGGGCGAGCGATCTTTTGTCGCGCTACCCACAAGATCCGCGATCCCATTTCTATCGGGCCATTACCCTTGTGAGGGCGCGTGACCATGCCGCGGCTGAATTGGAGCTCAGGGCCGCACTCGCGGACGAAGACATAATTCGTGTGACGCTCGGACCGGAGTTCGAGATGCGGGCGCGCGGGCTTTTGGCGACCGCGCTCGCTTTGCAAGGCGAACTCGATAAAGCGAAGATGGAGGCCAAACCGGTTTGCGTCTCGACAGCGGCAACCAAGCCCACACGGAACATTCTGGACCAAATTCATTTATGCGAATAATGATGGGTGGCGACCGGGTTTTCGTACCCAAGCGGCAGCATCTTCGTTGCGGCTTGCCTGATAAGATCAGGCCGCCTGTCACGAGAGCCGGCGCACCTGTCCGAAGCCCCTGTCCCAACCCCGATGATCGGTGCTAGCTTCGGCTGATCGAGCAAGGGAGACCGCGATGCGTGAGGCCGTGGCCGGGAGGGCCAATGTCGAGGATACGAAAGAGCTTCTCTCTTATTACGCCGACCTCGAAAAGCTCGAGGCCGGCGCCTTATGGACGGTGGCGAACAAGATCGAGCCCTGGTTCCCGCAATCGGTCTCCGCGCCGGTGCTCTGGCGCTATCGTGATTTGCGCGAGCATGTGCTGCGCTCGCTCGACCTCGTCACGGCCGAGAAGGCGGGGAGGCGGGTCATCTACCTTGCCAATCCGCATCGGCGCGACGTCTCGGCCGCGGTCGGCTGGCTCTACACCGGCCTTCAGGTGATGCAGCCGGGCGAGGTCGCCTCTTCGCATCAGCACTCGGCGTCGGCGCTGCGCTTCATCATGGAAGGCGAGGGGGCCTACACGATCGTCGACGGCCATAAGATGACGCTCAAGGAGAACGACTTCGTGCTGACGCCGAACGGCTCCTGGCACGAGCATGGCGTCGAGGCGCAAGGCACACCGTGCATCTGGCAGGATGGGCTCGACATTCCCTTCGTGAACGCGCTGGAGGCGAATTTCTTCGCCGTGCATCCGAACGGGCGCCAGGAAATGACGTATCCGGTCGATGATTCCACGCACACCTATGGCGCGCCCGGCCTCATGCCGGCGACCGGCACATGGTCGAAGGCCTACTCGCCGCTTCTGAAATATGAATGGGCGCCGACTTACGAAGCGCTACAGCGCTTCGCCACAGCGGGCGACGGCTCGCCTTTCGACGGGGTGATGATGAACTACGTCAATCCGCTCACCGGGGGCCCAGTCATGCAGACGATCGGCGCCAGCATGCAGCTCTTGCGCCCGGGGGAGCGGACGAAGGCTCATCGCCATACGGGGAGCTTCGTTTACCAAGCGGCGAAGGGGAAGGGTTATTCGATCATCGCCGGGAAACGCTTCGAATGGCAGGCGAGGGACATTTTCTGCGTGCCTTCCTGGGCGGTGCATGAGCACGGCAACCTGTCGCGGACGGAGGATGCCTGCCTCTTCGCCTTCAATGATCTTCCGGTGATGCGCGCGCTCGGCCTCTATCGGGAGGAGGCCTACGGCGACAACGGGGGCCACCAGGCGATCACGTGACCGCGTGCGTGACGGAGCTTTGCCGATCCGGGGAAGCTATTCGCGATCGTTTTGTGTGTTCGCGTCTTGCGTGTTCGCGTCGTCCGGTTTGCGGGGCCGCTTCTTCGGTGCTCCGGTCGTAGCGCCTCCCATGTAGGAAGGCGGATCGCTCGCGGGGAAGCTGTCCTCGACGGCTTTGTCGACGAGTTTTTCGCGCTTCTTTCCCTCGGCGGATTTGGCCGCAATCCGGTCCGTGCGGCTTGGTTGCTTCACCGTTTTCGGGATTTCGGTGTGCCGGTCGGGCATGTCGATGCTCCTTGCAAGCCCGACAAGGCCGCGACCAATCAAAGGGCTTAGGCGCGCCTGCCGGGATCTTGGATCCGTCTTCGGCAAACGGTCACGATGACCTGGGGGTTCCGTAAGGGGCGTCCCCAGGGGGTCCGTATGGGCCAGGGCGAACGCAATTCCTTTCGCCTCAGCCTTCGTAATAGGTCGAGACGAGGCGGTCGAGGAGGCGCACTCCCCATCCGGAACCCCAGGAATGGTTAATATCCGAGTCCTTCGAGCCCATGGCCGTGCCGGCGATGTCGAGATGCGCCCAGGGGGTGTCGCCGACGAAGCGCTTGATGAACATCGCCGCGCTTGAAGAGCCGCCCTGCCGCCCGCCGACATTCTTCATGTCGGCGAATTTCGAACTCGATCATCTTATCGTAACCCTTTCCGATCGGCATGCGCCAGACTGTCTCGCCCGTGGCCTCGCCAGCCGCGATGAGGCGGGTGGCAAGCTCGTCATTGTTGCAATAAAGCCCCGCATGCTCCTGGCCGAGCGCCACGATGATCGCCCCCGTCAGGGTCGCAAGATCAATCATGAAGCGCGGCTTGAAGGTCTCGCGCACATGCCAGAGCACATCGGCGAGCACGAGGCGACCCTCAGCGTCGGTGTTGATGATCTCGATGGTTTGCCCGGACAGGGAGGTCACGATGTCGCCGGGGCGCTGCGCGGCGCCATCCGGCATGTTCTCGACGAGGCCGATCGCGCCGATCGCATTTACCTTGGCCTTGCGCGCCGCAAGCACATGCATCAACCCGACGACCGCGGCGGCCCCGCCCATATCGCCCTTCATGTCCTCCATGCCGCCGCCGGGCTTGATCGAGATGCCGCCTGTGTCGAAGCACACGCCCTTGCCGACAAAGGCCAAGGGGGTGGCCTCCTTATCGGCGGCGCCATTCCAACGCATGATCACGACGCGCGGCTCGCGGACGGATCCTTGGTTCACCGCAAGAAGCGTGCGCATGCCGATCGCCTCGAGGCGCGCCTTATCGAGAATTTCGACCTCGACGCCGAGCTGGCGCAGCGCCTCGCAGCGGCGGGCGAATTCTTCGGGGTAGAGCACATTCGCCGGTTCGTTCGTGAGGTCGCGAGCGAGATTGACGCCCTCGACCCTCGCCGTAATCGCGCTGTTTTCCGCGCCGTTCGGCGCGACGCGGCTGCCGATACTGAGCGCGATCTCTCCGGCATTCTCCTCCTCGGGCTCTTTCTTGGTCTTGTAACGCTCGAACTTATACGTGGAAAGGTTTGCTCCCAAAGCGAAATCGGAAACCTGCTTCGATGTGATCTCAAGGCCGGGGACCTCCAGCAGCACTGTTGCAGGCCCATTCCCGATCTTTCCGACAACTTGGCCGCCGAGCATTGTGGCATCGATCGGCTCGCCCTCGCTTGCCGTGCCGATCACCACCAGCTTGTCGAGCGAGGCGTTGGGCGACAGCAATGTGAGCGCGCTGCCGGATTTGCCCTTGAAGCGCTCGGTCGCGGCTGCGCGTGCGATCGCGCGGGTGAGCTCCTCGCCCATGAGGTCGGCGACTGCGGTCGCCGGCCGCTGATCTCCTCCCACGAAGATCACGGCCGTGCCGCTTTCTGGAAAGGTGAGCGGCGAAAAGGTGATGGTCACTGTCTTCGGCATGATATCCTCGAGGCGGGAGGGATGGTCCTTGGAGAGGCCACACAGTTAGCGGAAATCATTGCGGCCATGAAGAGGCCATTTCGGCGCGGTATTCGCCTCACCGCGGCCCAATCGGAGCCAGAGCCGAGCCTTGCCGCCGCCGCAAGCCGCGCTTAGGGGATGCCGGCTTGAAGCGGAAACCGCCACCCTGTTCTAAGTTATTAGCGGAGCATGAGGTTTTCGGAAAAATGGTTTCCATTTTTCCGGTTCATGCTCTAAAGCCGAATGGGCGACGCGCAAGGAATGAACTCGGCCGATGATTCTCGTCGAGCGCTACATTTTCAAGACGGTTTTTGCCGCCTTCCTGGCGATCTGCCTTGCGCTCACCGCCGTGATCTGGGTGACGCAGGCCCTGCGCGAGCTCGATCTGATCACCGGCCAAGGCCAGAGCTTTTTCGTCTTTCTCTTCTTCAATCTCCTGTCACTCCCGACGCTGCTCGCGATTGTCGCGCCGATCGCATTGTTCGCCGCGACCCTTTCCACGCTCAACAAGCTGAACGGGGACAGCGAGCTCATCGTGATGAGCGCCTCTGGGATCGCGCCGCTGCGGCTCGCTTTGCCCTTCGCCATTCTGGCGATCCTCGTGGCCGCGCTCGCGGCTTGGCTCTCGATCTCCGTCATCCCCGAGAGCTTCAAAGTGTTGCGCGACCTGATCAGCCATGTGCGTGCCGATGTGATCACGAAGGTGGCGCAAGAGGGACGCTTCACGGTTCTCGATTCAGGCATCACCTTCCATTTCCGTGAGAAGAAGGGGGATGCGCTCGAAGGCGTCTTCATGGAGGACGCGCGAGATCCGGACAAGCCGAGCGTCTACCTCGCCGAGCGCGGCCACACGGTGGCGATGGGCGACACGAGCTTCCTCATCCTGGAAAGCGGTTATGTCCAGCGTGGCCAAGGCGCGGGCAAGGATCCCGCGATGGTCACCTTCGACCGTTATGCGCTCGATCTTTCGCAACTCGCCCAGGATGCCGAGCAGACGGTTTACAAGCCGCGCGAGCGCACGACCACCGAACTCCTCGCCGACGGCTCGAACGATGCCTACGCCCAGCTCACCGCCGGGCGTTTTCGCGCCGAGCTGCATGACCGCTTCTCCGCGCCGCTCTTTCCCTTGGCCTGCATGATGATCGCCTTCGCGGCGCTCGGCAGCGCGCGCACCACGCGTCAGGGACGCGGCAAGGCGATGGGCGCCGCGATCGTCGCGATTGTGGTGCTCAGAATCGCGATTTTCGGCATATCGAGCCTGATCGTGCGCAGCCCATGGGCGGTTTCGCTCGCTTATGCGGTGCCGATGCTGGTCACGGCGGGTTCCGCGCTCATCGCCTTCAAATCCTCGGCTTTCGGCAACCTCGCGGGACGAAACGCGACGAAACTCAGCCGCTCGCTACCAAGTCGCCGCCGGCATCATGATCGGCATCGGCTGGACGCTTGGGCGCTATTTCTCCTTGCGTTTCACGCATTGGATTCTTGGCGTCTTCCTCACGGTGTTCGCGCTTATCTACCTGCATCGACTTCGTCGAGTTCCTGCGCCGCGCCGGCGATACGCCGGGCGCGACGGTCAGCCTTTTGGGGCTGCTCTCCTTCTATCGGACGCCGGTCGTCGCCGAGCAGGTGATGCCCTTCGCGGTCATGTTCGGCTCGATGGGCGCCTTTCTGGCCCTGTCGCGCAAGCTCGAGCTCGTGGTGACGCGGGCGGCCGGCGTCTCGGTTTGGCAATTCGCCTTTCCGGCGCTTTTCGTCGCCGCCCTGGGCGGCGTCCTGGCGACGACGCTCTATGATCCCCTCTCGGCGCATCTCAAGCAGCGCGCCGATGCCATGGAGGCAAAGCTCGTCGGGCGCGCGACGAAGAGCGCCGCCAAAAGCATCTTGTGGCTTCGCCAACGCTCGGTCGACGGGCAGGCCGTCATTCGGGTGAACTTCGCGGCCGACGGGGGCGATACGCTCAAGGGCGTGACGGTGTTCGAATTCGATGAGGAGGGCGTATTCGAGCAGCGGGTCGACGCCGAAGAGGCGAGCCTGCGCGACGGCTATTGGCTGTTGCGTGACGCGCGGCTCATCATTCCCGGCGTCGAGCCCGAAATCGCATTCGAGCTACATCGTCGCCACGAACCTCACGCGCGATCAGCTCAGCCAGACCTTCTTGCCTCCGGAAAATGTGCCATTTTGGCAACTACAGACGATTGTCGCCGCAGTCCGAGCTCGCGGGGCTTGATGCGACTCGCTACCGGCTGCGATACCAGAAGCTGATCGCGCAACCCGTCATGTTCCTGGCCATGGTCCTCGTCGCCGCTTCTGTTTCCTTAAGGTTTTTTCGATTTGGTGGCGTTGCTCCCATGGTGCTCGCTGGCGTGACCGCTGGCTTCGTGCTTTACGTCGCGAGTGAACTGGTCGAGAATTTAGGTGCCGCGGGAATTGTGGGGCCCGGCGTAGCCGCGTGGATGCCAGCAACGGTGGGGACGCTTCTCGGCGTGCTCAGCTTGCTGCACCAGGAGGACGGGTGATGTCGATCCGCATCGGCGCAAGCCGAATCGGACCGAGGGTAGAAAATGCAAGTGCCCGCCGAGGCCGCCTGCCGTTGCCACGGCTCGTGGGGGTCCTCGCGGCGGTCGCGCTCGGCTGCGTGCTATCAACGCCGCTCCGGGCACAGGCCCCCTCCCAATCCGAGCATGATGCGCAGAAGGCCGCCGTCAAGCAGGCGAATGGTCGCTCGGACATGCTCGTCGAGGCCAAGGAGATGGTCTACGACAAGGACAAGAACACGGTCTCGGCCGTCGGCAATGCCAAGATCTATTATCAAGGCAAGGTGCTGGAAGCCGACAAGGTCACCTACTTATCGCGACAAGAAGCAGGTGCTGGCCGAGGGCAATGCCAAGCTCACCGACGAGCAGGGCAATGTCTATTACGGCACGACGTTCGAGCTCACGGATGATTTCAAGAACGGGTTCATCAACTCGCTTCTTCTCGAGACCAAGGACAAGACGCGCTTCTCGGGTCCGCGCGCCGAGCGCGCCGAGGGCGAGACGACGACTTTCGAGAACGGCACCTATACGGCTTGCGAGCCTTGCAAGGACGACCCGTCGAAGCCGCCGCTGTGGCAAGTGCGCGCCAAGCGCATCATCGACAACCACGTCGATCACAAGCTCTATTACGAGGACGCTTGGCTCGAGTTCTACGGCTGGCCCGTCGCCTACTCGCCTTATTTCTCCGCGCCCGACCCGAGCGTGCGCCGCGCCTCCGGCTTCCTCGCGCCGCATCTCTACGGCGGCAGCAATATCGGATACGGCATCGGCGTTCCGTATTTTTGGGCGCTTGCGCCCAACTACGACGTCACGCTCACGCCGAATTTTCTCACGGAACAGGGCTTGCTGGGCGATGTCGAATGGCGTCAGCGCTTGGAGACCGGCGCCTATTCGATCCGCCTGAGCGGCATCGATCAAGCCGACCCCAAATCCTTCACGGCCGCGCCCTACGGCGCGGGCGACAAGAAGTTCAGAGGGTCGTTCGAAAGCAAAGGGCAGTTTTTCTTCAATGAGAATTGGAAATACGGCTGGGATGTTGCAGGATCGACAGACAAATTCTTCTTTCATGACTACAAAATTCGTAGTCCCAATATCACTTACTTTGATTTTGCCAATTTCCGCGAAGCGAATTCAACGGTTTACTTGACCGGGAAGGCCGATCGTGGCTGGTTCGACTTGCGCGGCTTCTACTTCGAATCGTTGAATGGCCTCGATCTCCAAAAACAGATCCCGGTCGCGGCGCCCGTGCTCGACTATGATCGGCGCTTCGACGGGCCAAGCTTCCTCGGCGGCGAGATTACCGTGAACGCCAATGCGGAGAACATTCACCGCCAGGCGGGCGACTTCGTGGACACGGCCTTTCGCGCCTTCCCGGTCAGCCCCACCATGCCCGGCGTCGTGAGTACGAATTATCTCAACACTTTCCTGATCAACACGCTGAACAATCCCGGCAGCCCTTACGGCAATGTCTATGACGCTTGCGCGATCTATTCGAAACCGTTTTGCATCGTGCGCGGCATCCCCGGCGATTACTCGCGCGCCTCGATCGACCTGTCATGGCGCCGGCGCATCATCGATGATTACGGCGAGGTCTGGACGCCGTTCGCCTATTTGAAGGGGCAGGGGTCGTTCACCGACGTCAACACGAGCGGCTTCAACAATATCCAGATCAACAATTTCCTGAGCCCCGACCAGAGCTTCGGGGTGCGGGCCATGCCGGCGATCGGCCTCGAATATCGCTTCCCCTTTGTCGCGACGAGCGATTGGGGAACGAGCGTGATCGAGCCGATCGCGGAAGTGATCGCAAGGCCTAATAAATCGCGCATCGGCCATTTGCCCAATGAGGACGCCCAAAGCCTCGTCTTCGATGACACCACGCTGTTCCAATGGGACAAGTTCTCCGGCTATGATCGGATGGAAGGCGGCACACGCGCCAATGCCGGGCTGCAATACACCTTCACCACGAAGAGCGGCGCCTTCGCCAATTTACTTTTCGGCGAATCCTATGCGCTCGCGGGCGCCAACTCCTTTGCCGTGGGAGATTTGACCAATACCGGGCTCGAATCGGGATTGAGCACCAAACGCTCGGATTTTGTGGGCCGCATCCAAGTGCAACCGATCTCCTGGTTCACGACCACGGTGCGGGGGCGCTTCGACGAGGCGACCTTCGCGGTGAACCGGCTCGAGATCCAAAACAGCTTCTCGCCGTTCCAGGCCGTCGATTGGTTCGGGGACAACAAGGTGGCGAAGAGCTTGTCCTTCTCCGCGCTCTACGGGCGTATCCAGGCCCAGCCGCTGCTGGGCCAGCCCTTCCGGCGCGAAGCGCTCAACCTTGGAACGAGCTTCAGTCCCTTCCAGGATTGGACCTTCAACTACTCGATCGCCTTCGACCTCGGGAACCATCTCGTTCCGACGCTCGTGACCTTGAACGGCGTCAGCACCGATCACTTCTCGCACGCCTTGTGGGAGCCCGCTCAGAATGCCGTGACTTTGCAGTACAAAAATGATTGCTGCACCTTCAAGGCGCAATATCTCACGGGTTATGCGACCTCGGCCTTGGGCTCGCGCGTGAAGGACGACACCGTTCTCTTCACCCTGGAGCTGCGCACCCTCGGCGCGATCAGCTATTCGTCGGACGTGACCAATCTTTACAGCTCAGTCGACGGCATCAACACTTCGAAATGAGCGCGCCGAGGCGCCCGAGCGGCTCAAACGCCATGGAGCCTGAGGCTGTGCTCGCCGTCACCATGGGGGAACCCTCCGGAATTGGCCCCGAGCTGATCTTCCGGGCATGGATGATGCGCCGTGAACGCCCCGGCGCCTCGAGCTTTGCCGCGGTCGCGGATCCCGATTATCTCGCGAGGGCCGCCCGCGATCTTCGGTTCGATGTCGCCATCCAGCGCTGTGATGCCGCCGAGGCCGCGGCGATCTTCAAGCGCGCGCTTCCCGTCATCGATCTTGGAATTGCCGTCGACGCAAAGCCGGGAGAGCCGAGCGTGGCGAACGCCGGTGCCGTGATCTCCTCGATCACCCGGACGGTCGACCTCGTGAAGCAGGGCGCCTGCTCGGCCGTGGTGACGAGCCCGATTGCCAAGCACGTGCTGCAAGCCCATGGCTTCAGCTATCCGGGCCACACGGAGTTTCTGGGCGTGCTGGCAGGCGAGCTTTGGGGCAAGCCGGCGATGCCGGTCATGCTGCTGTGGTCGCATGACCTCGCCGTCGCCCCGGTGACGATCCACATTCCGCTCGCCGAAGTTCCCTTGCGGCTCACGACCGACCTCATCTTGCGCACGGGGCGCGTGGTGGCCGGCGATCTCGCGAAGCGTTTTGGCGTCAACGCTCCGCGCCTTGCCGTCGCCGGCCTCAACCCTCATGCGGGTGAGAACGGCACGATCGGCTTCGAAGATCGGGCGATCGTCGCTCCCGCGGTCGAGCTTCTGCGCGCCGAGGGCATCGCGGCGAGCGGACCGTTCCCCGCGGACACGCTTTTCCATCCGCGGGCGCGGGCGGGCTATGACGCGGTGCTGGCCATGTATCACGATCAAGCGCTCGTGCCGATCAAGACGATTGCCTTCGACGAGGCGGTGAACGTCACGCTCGGCCTGCCCTTCGTGCGCACCTCGCCCGACCACGGGACGGCATTCGACATCGCCGGCAAAGGGGTGGCGCGCCCGGAGAGCTTCGTGGCGGCGCTCGATCTCGCCGGCAAGTTGGCGAAGACGCAGCGTGCCGCCAGCCCCTGACCTCAGGGCGTCGCTTGCGGGGCTGCCGCCGCTGCGCGAGGTCGTGCGTACCCACGGGCTTCAAGCGCGCAAATCGCTTGGTCAGAATTACCTCTTCGATCTGAACTTGACGCGAAAAATCGCGCGCTCGACCGGCTCACTCGACGGCGTCACCGTGATCGAGATCGGGCCGGGCCCGGGTGGGCTCACGCGCGCCCTTCTCGAAGAGGGAGCGGCCAACGTAGTGGCCGTGGAAGCGGACCGGCGCTTCATTCCCGCGCTCGGGGAGATTGCCGCAAAGGCGGCCGGCCGGCTGACGGTCGTCGAGGCGGATGCGCTGGCATTCGAGCCTCGCCGGGATGTCGGCGATCTTGTCTCCCGCGGCCCGGTGCGTGTGATCGCAAACCTCCCTTACAATATCGCGACGCCTCTTCTTGTCCGGTGGTTGCAATCCGAACCCTGGCCGCCGTGGTGGGAGGTGCTCGCGGTGATGGTTCAGCGAGAGGTGGCGTTGCGCATCGTGGCGACGCCGCAAGAACGCGCGGCCTACGGGCGGCTTGCCGTGCTTGCCGGCTGGCGTAGCGAAGCGCGGCTCCTTTTCGATGTGCCGGCCTCCGCCTTCACCCCGCCGCCCAAGGTGACCTCATCACTGGTGCGGTTCGACCCGCGCCCGCGCCCGCTCGTCTGCGAGACGAAGCTGCTCGAAAGGGTCACGGCCGCGGCTTTCGGCCAACGCCGTAAGATGCTGCGCCAGAGCTTGAGGACGCTCGGGCTCGATCCCTCGATCTTGATCGAAGCCGCCGGCGTCTTGCCGACGAGCCGCGCCGAGGAATTGCCCATCGAAGCGTTCGTGGCGATGGCAAATGCGTTGAGCGCGCGAGGCTGAGTTCCCAATGCGGGCGCGGAAAGCTAGCGCGCGTGCCGGTTGTGCTTCACCCCGATCGCCGCGCCCACCGTCGCGGCAAGCGCGGTGGCGATGAGCACGAACACATAGGGCGTATGCCCGGTGTCGATGAGCGCGCCGGCCACCACGGGCGAAACGAGCGAGCCGAGGTCGAGCCCCGAATAGACGAAGCCGAACACCTTCCCCGTCGAGCCGGGCGGCGTCGCGGCGCGCACCAGCATGTCGCGTGAAGGCATGGTGAAACCCGACATGAAGCCCATGGCGAGAGCGGCGGCGAACAGCAAGAGGGCCGGCATGGGCACGAAGCCGATGACAAGCGCGAGCACCGCCGCGCCGAGGAGGCCGGCCCCGATAACGCGGTCGTGATCCTTCGTCATGTCGGCCGCATATCCGCCGGCGAAGGAGCCGAAGGCGCTCGCGGCGAGATAGGCCGTGGTGATGGTCGTCGCCAGCGCGAGCGTGATCCCTTGCACCTGCGGCAGCACGGTCGGAAAAAAATTCTGCGTCGCACCGCCGGCGGTCGCGAGCAAGGCGAAGTAGAGGAAGGCCATCAGGATCGGCACGCTCATGAACAGACTGGCGCCGCCCTGTCCGGATTCGCGCTTCGCGGCCGGATGAGAATGCCGCGCCGTCGTGAGCTCGGAATGCTCGGTGGCGATGAAGGCGGCGAAGAGAAGGCCGAGCACGCCGACCGCCATCAGCGCGCCGCGCCAGCCGAGCCATTGCGACAAAAAGAGCATCGTGATCGGCGCGAGCGTCCAGCCGATCGTGCCGCTCACCGTGTGCACCGAATAGGCACGCGCCATGCGCGAGGGGGAGACGCGTGCGGTAAGCACCGAATAATCGGCCGGGTGGAATACCGAATTGCCGATGCCGCCGAGCGCGGCGAGGGGAAGCAGCATCCAATAACTTTGGGCGAAGCCAATGCCGAGCATGGAAAGGCCGAGGCAGGCGATGCCGACCGGCAAGATGCGTTGCGCCCCGAAACGGTCGACGATGAAGCCCATGAGCACTTGCGCGATCGCCGAAATGAAAAAAAACACCGACATCATGAGGCCGAGCGACTCGAAATCGACCCCGAAACCCGTTTTCATGAGCGGGAACAGCGGAGGCAGCACGAGTTGAAAGAAATGGCTCGAGCAATGCGCGCCGCCGATGAGGCTGATGACGCGGGCATCGCGTGTAGGGGCGTCGAGGGCAATATCGGTCATAAAGGGCTCCCAAATCCCCGCCGTCATACTCTGAACCTGCGTTTGGCGCATCGTCACGGGCACATATCTTGAATGCTTGAAATGCCGGTTCGAGCTTCGGCCCGATAAATGGTAGCCATTGACGGGAAATTCCCCGTTTACCCCGAAAAGGCTTGCCCATGGTTTCACGAATCATCAGCGTCGAGGCTTTCGATCTCGTGGTCTTCGGCGGGACGGGCGATCTGGCCCATCGCAAGCTGTTTCCGGCGCTCTTCCAGCGCGATAGCGACGGACAATTCACCGAGCCCACGCGCATCATCAGCGTCGCTCGCCGGGAAATGAGCGATGAGAAGTTTCGCGAGAGCGTGGCGTCTTCGCTTCGCGCCTTCGTCGGCAAGGAAGCCACGGCTTCGCCGGTGTTCAAGCGCTTCATCGAGCGCATACAGCATGTTTCGGTCGACGTGACGGGCGAGAAGGGCTGGCGAGAGCTCGCCGAAAAGCTCGCTGACGGGAAGGAGCGCGTGCGCGCCTTCTATCTCGCCACGAGCCCCGAGCTTTTCGGGCCGATCGCGGAACAGCTCGCCAAGCATCACCTCGTCACGCCGAAGGCTCGCATCATTGTCGAAAAGCCGATCGGCCATGACGGTGCATCCGCCGCAAAAATCAACGATGCCATCGGCGCCGTGTTCAAGGAGCCGCAAATCTTCCGCATCGATCATTATCTCGGCAAGGAGACCGTGCAGAACCTGATGGCCTTGCGCTTCGCCAACGCCTTGTTCGAGCCGGTCTGGAACTCCGCCCATATCGATCACGTGCAGATCACGGTCGCGGAAACCATCGGGGTCGAGAAGCGCGCGGAATATTACGATGCCTCGGGCGCGCTGCGCGACATGGTGCAAAACCACATGCTCCAGCTACTTTGCCTCGTGGCCATGGAGCCGCCCTCCGCCTTCGACGCCGATGCCTTGCGCGACGAGAAGCTGAAGGTGCTGAAAGCGCTCGTGCCGATCGTGGATGCCAATGCGTCGATGCTCACCGTGAGAGGCCAATACCGAGCGGGCGCGACGAATGGGGAGGCCGTGCCCGGCTATCTCGAGGAGATCGGCGAGAAAGGCTCGAATACCGAGACCTTCGTCGCCATCAAGGCGGGCATCGCCAATTGGCGCTTCGCGGGCGTGCCCTTCTATCTACGCACGGGCAAACGCTTGCCGCAGCGCGTATCCGATATCGAGGTTGCCTTCCGCCCCGTCCCGCACGCGATCTTCGACGGAGGCACGAACACGATACCCGCCAATCGGCTGGTCATCCGGCTGCAGCCGGACGAGGGGATCAAGCTCTGGCTCATGATCAAGGAGCCGGGGCCCGGTGGCATGCGCCTCCAGCATGTGCCCCTCGACATGAGCTTCGCCGAGGCCTTCACGGGGCATGTGCCGGAGGCCTATGAACGCCTCGTCATGGATGTGATCCGAGGCAACCAGTCGCTATTCATGCGCCGTGACGAGGTGGAGGCCGCCTGGCGCTGGATCGATCCGATCCGTGAAGCCTGGAATCGCGCGGGCGAGCCGCCTCGGCCCTATATCGCGGGAACCTGGGGGCCGGCGGCCTCGATCGCGCTGGTCGAGCGCGACGGCAGAACCTGGAACGAGGATCTCGCGTGAGGCCCCGATCATTCGCGTGGGCGTAACATCGTGTGCGCTTTTCACGTAAATGTTAGGCCGGGAAATCCAATTCTTGCCGTAACTGGCGAATAGCGAACTCGGCGAGGAGATCAAGATGGTCATTCGTAAAGGCAACGGCAACGACATACGCCCGTCGGAAATCACCCCGCGGGAGATTTATCTGAACCGCCGCGAGCTCATGGGGAAGGCGGCAAGCTTTGGCGCGGGTGCCGCCTTGGCCGGAAGCGCGGCCCTCCCGCTCGCGAGTCTTCCCTTCGCAGCGCAAGCCGCGACGCTCGCCTTCGAGAAGAGCAAATTCTCGACGAGCGAACCGGTGACCGCACGCGAATATGTGACAAGCTATAATAATTATTACGAATTCGGCGTGGACAAGGGCGATCCGGGCCAAAACGCCCATACGCTGACCACGAAGCCTTGGAATGTGAAGGTCGACGGGCTCGTCGCCAAGCCCGCCGATTACGCGCTCGAGGATTTCGTCAAGCCCTTCGCCCTCGAGCAACGGGTGTATCGCCACCGCTGCGTCGAAGGCTGGTCGATGGTCATCCCCTGGGTCGGCTTCCCGCTCGCCAAGGTGCTCGAGCGCGCGGAGCCCTTGGGGAGCGCCAAATTCGTCGCCTTCGAGACGCTGATGCGCCCTTCCGAGATGCCGGGTCAACATGGCCTCTTCCAGCCTCTCGAATGGCCTTACGTCGAAGGGTTGCGCCTCGACGAGGCCATGCATCCGCTGACGGTTCTCGCCGTCGGCATCTATGACGAGACGCTTCCCAATCAGAACGGCGCGCCGTTGCGCCTCGTGGTGCCGTGGAAATACGGGTTCAAGGGCATCAAGTCGATCGTCCGCATCAGTCTCGTCGAGAGCGCGCCGCCGACCACCTGGAACCTCCAGAACTCCAATGAATACGGCTTCTACTCCAATGTGAATCCCGAGGTGGACCACCCGCGCTGGAGCCAGAAGACGGAGCGCCGGATCGGAGAGGGCGGCCTTCTGGCGAAGCGCCGCGAGACGCTTCCCTTCAACGGCTATGCCGATGAGGTCGCGAGCTTGTATTCCGGCATGGATCTGCGCAAATTCTTCTGATGTCGGCCCGGGCACCATCGCTACCGCGACCGCGAGCCGTCCCCCGAAGCGGCAAGCAGCTCGTCGCATTTTGGCAGGTACCGAAAATCCTGGTCTATCTCCTAGGCTTCATCCCGGCCGCCTGGTGGTTCGAGCTCGGCCTCGCGGATCGCCTCGGTGCGGACCCGATGAAGGCGCTCGAACATGCGCTCGGCCTCTGGGCGCTACGCTTCCTGATCGCGAGCCTTGCGATCACGCCCTTGCGGCAGTTAACGGGCATTAACCTCATCCGCTATCGGCGCGCGCTCGGGCTTCTCACCTTTTATTATGTGGTCCTCCATCTTCTGACCTACCTCGTCCTCGATCAGGGCCTCGATCTATCGGCGATCCTGGCCGACATTCTGAAGCGCCTCTACATCACGATCGGCATGGCCGGCTTCGTCATCCTCGTGCCGCTTGCGATCACCTCCAACAATCTGGCGATCCGCCGCCTGGGCGCTCAGGCCTGGCACCGCCTGCATCGCTGGGTTTATCTCGTGGCGATTCTCGCGGTGCTGCATTTCCTGCTTTCGGTGAAGGTGCCCATCGAGCCGCTCTTCTATGGGGCGGTCGTCGCCCTTCTGCTCGGCTATCGCCTGGCGCGCTCGCTTTTGCGGGATCGCGGAGGAAAGGTTCCGGCAAAAGCCAGGAATTGAGCCGAGCGTTTTGCGCGCTAACTTAAGGCAGCGCGGGCGCGGCTTGCGGCTCCTGCGATCGGTGGCGGCGCCAGAAGCGCGCGAGCCTCGACATCTGCAAGTAGATCACGGGCGTGGTGTAGAGCGTAAGCGCTTGCGAAAGGATGAGGCCGCCCACGATGGTGATGCCGAGCGGGCGCCGAAGCTCCGCGCCCGCCCCCGTCGCGACGGCGAGCGGGATGGCGCCGAAGAGCGCAGCAAACGTCGTCATCAAGATCGGGCGAAAGCGCTCGACGCAAGCCTCGAGTATGGATTCGGACGGCCTCAAGCCCCGCACGCGTTCCGCATGGATGGCGAAATCCACGAGCATGATGCCGTTCTTCTTGACGATGCCGATCAGCAAGACGATGCCGATGAAGGCGATCACCGTGAGGTCGAGGCCCGCGGCGTTGATGGCGATCAGCGCGCCGAGGCCCGCCGAAGGGAGCGTCGAAATGATCGTCACCGGATGCACGAGGCTTTCGTAGAGCACGCCGAGCACGATGTAGACGGCAAGAAGCGCCACGAGAATGAGCACGCCCTGGCCGCTCGAATTATCGGCGATGGCCTTGGCGTCGCCGGCGAATTCCGCGTGCAAGCCCGCGGGCAAGTGCATCTCGTCGACCGCCTTCTGCACCGCGTCCGTCGCGAGGCCGACGGGCGTGTTCGGCGTGAGATTGTAGGTGATCGTGATCGAGGGAAACTGGCCTTGGTGGTTGACGACGAGCGGCGCCGAGGTGCGCTCGACACGGGCGACGGCCGACAACGGGACGGCGACACCCCCGCGACCCGGGACATAAAGATCCGCGAAATCCGACGGGTCGCGTGAACGCGAAGGGGTGACCTCGAGCACCACGCGGTACTGGTTGCGCTGGGAGAAAATGGTCGAGATCTGCTTTTGTGCGTAAGAATCGCCGAGCGCGTTGTCGATATCCTGGATGGCGACGCCAAGCCGCGAGGCGGCGGTGCGGTCGATCTCGACATTCGCCTCGAGGCCGCCCTTCTCGCGATCGGAAGTTACATCGACGAGGCCCGGCACCTTGCGGATGCGCTCCAGGACCTTCGGGAACCATTCCACGAGCTCGGCAAAATTCGGATCCCAGAGCGTGAACTGGTACTGAGCCTTGCCCTGCCGTGCGCCGGCACGCAAATCCTGCACAGGGAAGAAATAAACGCGAAGCCCCGCGAGGGTATCGAGCTTCTGGCGCATGCGCGCGATCACCTGCAGCGCGGAAAGCTTGCGCTCGGCGTCGGGCTTCAGGCTCACGTAGAAGGTGCCGTGGTTGACGGTCGATTGGCCTCCGACAAAAGAGGAAACACCCGCGACCGCCGGGTCGGAAACCACAATGTCGCCGGCCTTCTGCTGCAGCTCCGCCATCGCCGGGAATGAGATGTCGGGCGAGGCTTCGGTGAAGCCGAAGAGGAGGCCCGTGTCGTCTTGCGGGAAATAGCCCTTGGGCGTCGTGCGGAAGAGCTCGACCGTGAGCGCCACGGTGGCGAGCGTGACGAGCAGCATCAGCCACGGGTGGCGAAGCCCGACGCGCAGCGTTCGCGTGTAGGCTTGCGTCAGCCGCGAGAGCGCGCCCTCGATCGCTCGGTCATACCAGCGCGGCTTCGTCTCATGGTTGCGGCGCATGAAACGCCCGCAAATCATTGGCGTGACGGTGAGCGAGACGAAAGTCGACACCACGATCGCGAAGACGAGGGTGAGCGAGAATTCGCGAAAGAGTCGCCCGAGTATCCCTTGCATGAACAGGAGCGGAATGAAGGCCGCGATCAACGACACCGAGATCGACACCACCGTGAAGCCGATCTGGCGCGCGCCGACGAGCGCCGCTTCGAGCCGTCCCATCCCCGCTTCCATGTTGCGGTGGATATTCTCGATCATCACGATCGCGTCATCGACGACGAAGCCGACCGAGATCGTGATTGCCATGAGCGAGAGGTTGTCGAGCGTGAAGCCCGCAAGCCACATAGCGGCGCAAGTGCCGGCGAGCGACAAAGGCACCGTGATGCCGGCCGCGATCGTCGGCGTGGCGCGCCGCAGGAACACGAAGACCACCATCATCACGAGCGCGATCGCAATCATCAAGGTGCGCTGAATGTCATTGATCGAGGCGCGGATCGTGAGGGTGCGATCGGCCATCACCTCGATGTTCACGCCCGCCGGAATCAAGTGTCTCAGCTGCGGGATCAGCGCCTTTACCCGATCCACCGTCTCGATGACATTGGCGTCGGCCTGCTTGGTGACGAGGAGCAGCACGGCGGGCTTGCGATTGTACCACCCCGCCGCACGGCTGTTGCGCACGCCGCGCTCGATCTGCGCGATCTGAGCAAGCTTGACGACGGTGCCGTTCGCCGCCGTCACCACGATGTCGCGGTAATCCTGCAAGGCGGTGATGCGGTCGCTCGTGCCGATCGTCTCGGCCTGTGTCGCATTCTCGAAGCTGCCGAGCTGGTTTGGCGCATTGGCGTTGACGATGGCGGTGCGGATGGCTTCGAGGCTGATGCCCATGGCGGCGAGCCGCGCCGGATCGACCCGCACGCGGATCGCCGGCTGCTCGGCGCCGTTCACCGTCACCTCGCCGACGCCGTCGACCTGGGAGATGCGCTGGGCGATCACGGTGTCGGCCGCGTCATAGACGGCGCTTGCCGGCAAGCTGTCGGAGGTGAGCGCGAGAATGATGACGGGCGCGGCCGCCGGGTTCGCCTTGCGGAAGCTCGGCAGCGTCGGCAGGTCGCCGGGCAAATCGGTGGCCGCGGCGTTGAGGGCGGCTTGCACGTCGCGAGCCGCGTTGTCGATGTTGCGGTCGAGGTCGAACTGAATCGCGATGGTCGAGGAGCCCAGCGTCGAATTCGAGGTGACCTCGTTCACGCCGGCGATCTCGCCGAGGTGGCGCTCGAGCGGGGCCGCCACCGAGGCCGCCATGGTCTCGGGATCGGCTCCGGGCCGCGTCGCGATGACGCGGATCACGGGGAATTCCACCGCGGGCAGGCTCGCCACCGGCAGGAAGGCGTAAGCCACGGCCCCAACGAGAAACAGGCCGATCGCCATCAGCGTCGTGCCGACCGGCCGCCGGATGAAGGGGGCGGAGATGTTCATCACTCCGCCGCTTCCTGGCTGAGCGGCGGCGCCGGCGTCGGCATGAGCACGATCGCCGCGGTTGGCCGATGCGGAGGCTCTCGCCTTCCCCAGAAACGGTCGCGCAAGCCTTCGAACGTGAGGTAGATCACGGGGGTGGTGTAGAGCGTCAGCAATTGGCTGAGCAGCAGCCCGCCGATGATGGTGATGCCGAGGGGGACACGAAGCTCGCTACCCGTTCGATGGGCGAGAGCAAGCGGCAACGCGCCGAAGAGCGCGGCGAGCGTGGTCATCATGATCGGGCGAAAGCGCAGATGGCAGGCGCGCAAGATGGCGTCCTTCGGCGACAGCCCATCGCTTCGCTCCGCGTCGAGCGCGAAGTCGATCATCATGATGGCGTTCTTCTTCACGATGCCCATCAGCAGAATGATGCCGATGAGCGCCACGATCGACAGATCCTGCCTGAAGAGCATGAGGGCCAAGAGCGCGCCGACGCCGGCGGAGGGCAGCGTCGAGAGGATCGTCAGCGGATGGATGAAGCTCTCGTAGAGCATGCCGAGCACGAGATAGATGGTGATCACCGCGGCGAGGATGAGCCAGGGCTCGCCCGCGAGCGAGCGGTTGAACTCGGCGGCATCCGCACTGAAGGAGCCGGTGACGGAAAGCGGCAGCTCGATCTCGCGCTCGACCCTGCTGATCGCGTTGACGGCGTTGCCGAGCGAGGCGTCAGGCGCAAGGTCGAACGAGAGGGTCGCCGCCGGAAACTGCTCTTCATGGGCGATCGACAAGGGTGCGGTCGTGCGCCGCACCTTGGCGATGGTCGCAAGCGGCACTTGCGGCCCGCCATTGACGGCCGTGGTGACCGTCGGCGTCGACGCGGCGCCAAGCGCGGTCGCGAGCGCCGTATTGGTCGAACCCGCGATATAGAGCTTCTCGAGCACCGACGGATCGGTAAGATATTGTGGGGATGCCTCGAGGACCACGCGGTATTGGTTCGATTGCGCGTAGATCGTCGAGATCTGCCTCTGCCCGAAGGCGTCGTTCAGCGTGTCGTCGATGTTTTGCACGGAGAGCCCGAGCCTTCCCGTCATCTCGCGGTCGATGTCGATGAAGGTGCGAAGCCCGCCGTCCTGCGTCTCGAGCGCGATGTTGCGGAAGGTTCCGTCCGAGCGCAGGCGATCGGCGAGCTGCGCGGCCCATTTACCGATCTCGTCGGCGTCGGTGCCGGTCAAGGTGTATTGATATTGCGAGCGGCTGGCACGCGTCGTGATCTGGATGTCCTGGACCGGCTCGACGAAGAGCGTGACGCCTGCGACCTCCGACGCTTCCCTCGCGAGACGTTCGCCGATCACGTCGGCGGTGTCGCTGCGGTCGTCGCGCGGCGTCAGCGTTACCGCGAGATGGCCGACATTCGGCGTCGCGTTGAGCGTGCCGACGCCGATCACGGAAACGACGCCCGCCACGTCCTTGTCCTTGCTGATGATGCTGGAGACCGCGCTCTGCAGGCGGCTCATCTCCAGAAAGGAGACATCGGGCGCGCCCTGGAGGACGACCGTCAAGAGGCCCGTATCCTGGCGCGGCAGGAAACCCTTGGGGATGATGACGTAGAGATACCCCGTGAGCGCAAGCGTGCCGAAGGTGAGGGCGAGCATGAAGCGCCGTCTCGCGATCGCGAAGGCGAGCGTCCTCATGTAGAAGCGGGTCATCACGGTCATCGGCCATTCGGCGGCGCGCGCGAGAAGGCCGGGCGGGCGCTCGGCGACCGAACGCAGGATTTGCCCGCACATCATCGGCGTGAGCGTCAAGGAGACGATGGCCGACACCACGACCGCGATCGACAAGGTCAGCGCGAACTCGCGGAACATTCGTCCGACGAGACCGGTCATGAAAAGCAGCGGGATGAAGACCGCGATCAGCGACACGGTGAGCGAGACGATGGTGAAGCCGATTTGTCCCGCGCCGTCGAGCGCCGCCTGAAGCGGCGTTTTTCCCGCTTCCATATTGCGCACGATGTTCTCGATCATCACGATCGCATCGTCGACCACGAAACCGGTGCCGATGGTCAGCGCCATCAGCGAAAGATTGTCGAGCGAGAACCCGGCAAGCCACATCACCGCGAAGGTCGCGACGATCGACAAGGGAAGCGCGACGCCCGCGATGATGGTGGCGCGCAAGGTGCGCAGGAAAAGGAGCACGACGAGCACCACGAGAGCCGCGGCGATGACCAGCGTGAACTCCACATCCCCGATCGAGGCGCGGATCGTCTCGGTGCGGTCATTGACGATTTTGAGGTTCACGCCGGCCGCCATGGAGCGCGAGAGGCGCGGCAGCTCCTTCTTCACGAGATCGACCGTGCTGATGATGTTGGCGCCGGGTTGGCGCTGCACATCGATGATGACCGCGGGCTCCCCTTGGTACCAGCCGCCGACGCGCGAATTCTCGAGCCCGTCGACAACATCGGCGACATCCTGAAGCAGCACCGGCGCGCCGTTGCGATAGGCGACGACGACCGTGCGATAAGCCGCCGCCGCGGCGATCTGATCGTTCGCCGCGATCGTGTAGGATTGCTGCGCGCCGTCGAGCGCGCCCTTGGAGCCGGCGACATTGGCACCCACGATCGCGGCGCGCAAATCCTCCATGCCGATGCGGTAGGAGGCGAGGCGGGCGAGATCGGCCTGGATGCGGATCGCCGGCTTGATGCCGCCTTCGACCGAGACGTGGCCGACGCCCGTGACCTCGCTTAGGCGCTGCGCCAGGAGCGTGTCGGCAAGATCGGAAAGGTCGCGCAAGGACTCCGTCTTCGAGGTGAGCGCGAGCGTGAGGATCGGCGTGTCGGCGGGGTTCACCTTGGCGTAGGTCGGCGGGTAGGGAAGGTTGCGCGGCAAGGTCGATCCCGCCGCGTTGATCGCCGATTGCACATCCTGCGCCGCAGCGTCGATGTCGCGGTCGAGCTCGAATTGCAGCGTCACCTGCGAGAGCCCAAAGGAACTCTGGGACGACATCGTCGAGAGGGAAGGGATTTGCCCGAATTGCCGCTCGAGCGGGGCCGTGACGAGCGAGGCGATGGTATCGGGGCTCGCGCCCGGCAGTTGCGTCGTGATCTGGATCGTCGGGAAATCGACTTGCGGCAAGGCCGAGACCGGCAGGCGCACGAAGCCGAGGACGCCGCAGAGCAGGACCGCGAAGCCGAGAAGCGATGTCGCGATCGGCCGCTCGATGAAGGGCGTCGAGAGGCTCATTGCGCCGGGGCGCCCCCTGGCGGGGGCGGGGCTTGCGCGTTGCCCGGAGAACGCTGCCCACGCGGGTGGCGACCCATGCGATCGGCCGGCGGACCGCTGGCGGTTCCAGCGCCGGGCTCGGTGGAGCTCGCCAGCGCTTCCGGTCGCGGACCCCCGACCGGCGCCGCCTGCGGCGCCTCGGTGCTCGCCCGGTCCCCGGCCGGCTGGCCCGTCGTGCCGGGCGCTGCGCTTCCCGTGCCGGCTTCGGCCTCGGCAGGCGCGATGCGCACCTCGGCGCCGTCCGTCAGGCGCGAGAAACCGGTGGTCACCACCTGCTCGGGCGGTGTAAGGCCGGAGGCCACGACGGCTTGCGTCTCGTTTTGGCGCCCGATCGTCACGTTGCGTAGCGAAACCTTCGAGTTGTTGCCGAGCACATAAACATAGGCGCCGTTAGGCCCGCGCTGAACCGCCGCCGTCGGCACGACGACGGCATGCGGCAGCACGTCGATATACAGACGCACATTAATGAATTGGCCTGGCCATAATTGCAGGTGCTCGTTGGGGAAGAGCGCCTTGAACTTGATGGTTCCCGTCGTCTGATCGACCTGGTTGTCCACCACCTGGATGATGCCCTTGTCGATGACCGTCGTGTTGTCGGCTTCTAGCGCGTTCACCGAGACGGGGCCCTTGACCATCGCGGTATTCACCGCACGCAATTGCTGTTGCGGCAGGTTGAAGATCACCGAAATCGGCTTGAGCTGCGTGATGATGACGATGCCGGTGGCGTCGGAGGCATGCAGGATATTGCCTTGGTCGACGAGCCGGATGCCGGTGCGCCCGTCGAGTGGAGAGGTGATCGTGGTGTAATCGAGGGTCGCCTTCGTGTTGTCCATGGCGGCCTGGTCGCCATTCACCTGGGCCTCGAGCTGGGCCACCAAAGCCTTTTGCGTGTCCGCCTGCTGCTTCGAGCCGGCCTCGGTCTGGGCGAGCCGCTGGTAGCGCGAGAGGTCGTTGCGGGCGTTGGCGAGGGTCGCCTCGTCTTGCGCCTTCTTAGCCACCGCCTGGTCGTATTGGGCCTGGTAGGTCGCGGGGTCGATGCGGGCCAGCACATCGCCTTTCTTGACGTCCTGGCCATCCGTGAATTTGAGCTCCATGAGCTTGCCGTCGACCTGGCTGCGCACCGTGACCGTGTTGAGCGCCTGGACGGTCGCGACCGCATCGGTCGTGACCGGCACGTCTTCAAAGCGTGATGGCGTGGCGACGACGGGCACCGGTCCCTCGTCGGCACCTTGGCCGAACCGGCCCTGGCCGCCCGAGCGGGCCTGCCTTGCGCCCTGGCGACGCCCCTGTGCATCCTGGCCGGCCCCGGCCGTCACGGCATCATGACCGACCCGCGCCCAACCCGGCACCCATTCGGGCAAGGGCATCCGAGGCCAACCCGGCACAAGGCCCGCCTGATTGGCGTAATACGCGCCGCCGGCGAGGACAAGAAGGAGAAGAAGGATGCGTTTCATGGTTGATCGCCCGGTGCCGCGACAGCTCCAGGGGGTAATATAGTGCCTGGATCGGCGGCGGGCTGATCATCCGCGGTCACAGGATAGCGATCGCGCGTCCAGCCGCCCCCAAGGGCCTGATAAAGGCTCACCACAGCCAGAAACCGCTGCAACTGGATTTGCGACATCGTATCTTCGGCCTGAAAAAGCGTCTGTTGCGTGTTGAGCACGGTGGTGATGTCGATCGTTCCTTCGTGAAGCTGCTGTTCGGTCAATCTGTAGGCCTTGCTCGACGCGGCGATGACATCGGCCTCGAGCTTTTCATGGCGCGTCGTCTGGTCGACCGCGATGAGCGCGTTCTCGACATCCGTAAATGCCTGGATGATCGCCTTGCGATAATTCTGCAGGAGCTCCACCTGCCTGCCCTTTTGCAAGGTGAATTGCCCTTCGAGATTGCCGCCGTCGAAGATTGGTTGGACGGCGCTTGCCGCCATCTGGCCAAAGAGGGCGTCCGAGCGAAAAAGCGTTTTGAGGAGAAGGCTTTCCACGCCACCGCTCGCGCTGAGCTTGATCGCCGGGAAGAAGGCTGCGCGCGCCGCGTAGACGCTCGCGTTCTGGGCGGCGAGCTGCGTCTCGGCCTCCGCGACATCGGGGCGGCGCAGCAGAAGCTCCGAAGGGATGCCGGCCGGAACATGCGGAAACCTGAGCCTTTCGAGGGAACCGCCCTTGATGGACACGGATTCGGGCGGGCGCCCGAGGAGGACGGCGATGAGGTTCTTGCTTTGCAGAACCGTTTGCTCGAGCGGCGGGATGGAGGCCCGTTGGGTGGCGACGAGGCTTTCCTCTTGCGAGACATCGAGCGCCGACGCTGTGCCGACCGAAAAGCGGCTTTGAATTGCCTTGAGCACGCGTTCCGCCGTCTGCGTGTTCTCGCGCGCGATGCGTAGCCGATCCTGCGACCCGAGAACCGCGAAGTAGGTGTTCGCCACCGACGCCGCGGTCATGAGCGCGACCACGTCGCGATCGAAGCGGCTCGCCTCGGCGAGCAGCCGTCCGGCCCTCGCATTCGCGGCGTTGAGCCCCCAAAAGTCGAGCTCGTAGCTCGCCGTGAGGCCGAGCAGGAAGCTGTTGCTTGCCGAGGTTTGGAACGGCCCCTTCTTGCTGTGGATCGTGCCCGGCGTGCCGGTGCGCTGCGCATTGGCGTCCGCATCGACCGTCGGATAGAGCGCGGCGCCGGAGATTTCGGCTTGCCCTTCCGCCTCGATGATGCGCGCAAGCGCCGCCGCAATGTCGAAATTCCCGGCCTGCGCATCCGCTGAAAGCTGCGTGAGCTCGGCGGAGCGGAATTCGCGCGGCCAGTCGATTGCCGGCGGCGGCGCCGGCACCGCCCGCGCCGCGCGGTAAGAGGCCGGCGTCTCGATCGCGAGCTTCGGATTCGGATTGTCGAGAAGGGAGCAGCCGAGGAGGGGCGTCGCGAAAAGAAGCATCAAGGTCCGCGCCTTGCCCCGGCGCGCCGCGGGAAATTCCGTCGGCTCGCTTCGCGAAAGCGCGGCTTCGCTCACGCGCGCCTCCCCCCCGGGCCCATCGCGAAAAGGGAGACGATGCGTCCCCGCGCGAATTCCATCGCCCCGATTCCCTGTTCCCGAGACCATGCGTTTGCATATGACCGCCTGCGTAGCGACTGTCCATCCCGCCAGGGGACCCTTGCGCGGATGTCGCAAAGCGTGGCGAAGATCGCCTTGACCTCATTGAGCGCCTTGCCACCCTGCCTTTGTATTCCAGGCGGATTACAAAAGCTTAAGCCCGCTGCTCCGTCGATTTGCGGCCTCGGTTAACAGGTGAGAGGTGAAAGGTGAGAGGTGAAAGAAAAATGGACGTGAACGCTGGGCTTCCTTCTTCCCCTCTCACCTCTCACTTCTCATGCTTGACCATTTGCCTTGCCGTCTTTTGTCGCGCGAAAACCATTTCGTCGTCGAAGTGAGGACACAGAGCCCCGCTTTCATCGCGCGGCTTCGGAAGGGAGATGCCTCATGAGTGATTGTGCCGCATCGCTGTTGAAAGGGGTCGGAAGGGCAGGCTGGCGTTTCGTGGTCGAGGTGGCGGTCTCTTCCGTCGCCACGCTTTGCGTGACCTTGGTGCTCTCGGGATGGTTCCGGCCGGGAACCGCCTCGGTGGCGTCGCCGGAAATCGCGCCCGTGAGCACCGGCACATCCGTGATGGCCTCCTCGCCGGCCAAAAGCGATCCCTTGCGCGCGGTCGACGCGAGCGCGATCGCGGCGGATGTTCCCGTGAACCGTCCGCTCCTCGTCGAAAAGGATGTGGCCGAGAAGGAGAAGCCGGACGCGACCCGCGCCCTCGAGGCGGTGCCGGCCATTTCAGCGTCGTCGCCGCGTCCCCGATCGCCATCGCACCCTGCGAAAGTGACCTCTCACAATGCGCAAGCGTCATGCGCTCCTGCCTGCTCGAGCCATTCGATGAGCGAGGCGAGCGCCAAAATGGCCAATCTCGAGCCGGCTTCGCCGCAGGGGGCGCCCGATCCTCAAGCCGTCGCTCCGACACCGGCTTCGAGCGCCGAGGAAGAGTATCGACCGACGGTCTTCGGCGTCGCGCTCCCCGCCGTTCCGGTGCACACCGTCCTCGCCCATCCGTGGCGCCCAGTGCTCCAGGGGGCCTCTTCAGTGACCGAGCTCATAACAGGGCTTGCGGGAAAACCCTGAGCGAGAAGCGGCCGGCGGTTCGTTTAGCGTCGCGACGCCTCAGGCTGTGCGCGAAAGCTCGAGCGCGGCCAGAATGTGATCGGCGATTTGATCGGGCGTCGCGTCGACCGAGACGATGAGGGGATTTTCCTTAAGGTCCGGTTCCTCGAGAGCGTCGAACTGGCTGTTCAAGAGCGAGCTCGGCATGAAGTGGCCGTGACGCTGCTGCAGCCGCTTTTCGAGAAGGGCTCTCTCGCCTTTCAGATAGATGAGGCGAACGCCCTTTCTGCCATCGATGATGATGTCGCGATAGCGCCGCTTCAAGGCGGAGCAGGTGACGATCGTCTTCGTTCCCCGCGCGAGCTCCTCATCGATGAAACGGGCGATCGCCTCGAGCCAAGGCCAGCGATCCTCGTCGGTGAGCGGCACGCCGTTTTTCATCTTCTCGACATTGGCCGCCGGGTGGAATTCGTCCCCGTCGCGAAAGACAAAACCGAGCTTCTTCGCCAACAAGGTTGCGATCGTCGTCTTGCCCGAGCCGGAGACGCCCATGACGACAAGGACCGTCGGAAGGAAGGTCGTGTCTGTTGGCGATGGCATGCGCGGGCTCCTGGTATTTTCCGCTACGCGGGAGGGCTCGTGGGGTAGCGGCGCCGAGGTCGTAAGTTCGCACGGACGCCGATGCCTGCGCATCGAACACGGTCCGGTTATCCTTCACCCGAATCCTCCACAGGCCCCGCGAGGCGGCGAAGCTGCTCATCCGCCACCTCTGGCGGCGCCCCGTCAAGCCCGCCAGCCGGACGAGGCGTTAACTTTGCATCGCTTTCCGAGTTGGGTAATGTTCGTAACTTCAGGGCGATGCGCAATCGCCTTCAGGGAGGATTGGATGGCAAGACGGATCTCGAAAGCGGTTTTGGCTTTCTTCGCGGCCGCGCTTTGGTCGGGGGCCGCGACGGCGCAAGACAGCGTCAAGATCGGCCTCATCTTGCCGATGACGGGCCAGCAAGCCTCGACGGGTCGCCAGATCGAGGCCGCGGCCCGCCTTTTCATGCAGCAGAACGGCGACAAGGTCGCCGGCAAGTCGGTCGAGCTTATCGTGAAGGACGACACCGGCACGCCCGATGTGTCGAAGCGCATTGCCCAGGAACTCATCGTCAACGACAAGGTCGCCTTCGTCGCGGGCTTCGGCCTCACGCCGATCGCGCTCGCCGTCGCCCCGCTCGCGACGCAAGCGAAGGTGCCCGAGGTCGTGATGGCGGCGGGCACCGCGACCATCACCGAGGCCTCCCCCTATATCGTGCGCACCAGCTTCACGTTGCCGCAAGCGACGGTGCCGATGGCCGATTGGGCGCTGAAGAACGGCATCAAGAAGGTCGTGACGCTGGTCTCGAACTACGGGCCCGGGCTCGACGCTGAGAAGGCCTTCAGCGAGCGCATCACCAAGGGCGGCGGCACGGTGCTCGACAATTTGAAGGTGCCGCTCGCCAACCCCGATTTTTCTCCCTTCCTGCAGAAGGTGGCGGATCTCAAGCCCGATGCGCTCTTCGTCTTCGTGCCTTCGGGCTCCGGCGCCCTCTTCATGAAGCAATTCCTCGAGCGTGGCCTCGACAAATCCGGCGTCAGGCTCATCTGCACCGGCGATGTCACCGACGACGATCAGCTGAACGGCATGGGCGATGTGGCGCTCGGCGTGGTCTCTTCGCATCATTATTCGGCCGCCCATGACAGCGCAGAGAACAAGGCTTTCGTCTCGGCCTTCGAGAAGGCCAACAACAATATGCGCCCGAACTTCATGGCCGTCGGCGGCTATGACGGCATGCGCCTCATCTATGATGCGCTCAAGAAAACCAACGGCTCGACCGACGGGGACGCGCTTCTGGCCGCGATGAAAGGCATGGCGTGGACGAGCCCGCGTGGACCGATCTCGATCGACCCCGAGACGCGCGACATCATTCAGAACATCTACATCCGCAAGGTCGAGAAGGAGAATGGCGCGCTCTACAACGTCGAGTTCGAGACGGTGCCCAACGTCAAGGACCCGGTGAAGGCCGGGAAGTAACGAAGCGACGCGGTTTTAGGCGAGCCTTTCGCGTTCGCGCCGGAATGGCCGGCCGGCAAACTTCCTGGCGGCGGCATGGTGCGGGGGCCTTCATGATCGGGCAGGTTCGGCGGGGACGAGGGGAGAGCGGCCCAATGGCGAGCGCGCCTCATGAGCGGAGCCCCAAGCGGTTCCACCTTACCGAGCGAGCGCGGGGCCAGGCGCCCGATCTAAATGAGACCGAGCGAGGCTCATGCTGACGATCCTCTTCGATGGCGTCGCCTACGGCATGCTGCTTTTCGTACTCGCCTGCGGGCTCGCGGTGACGCTTGGCCTCATGAACTTCGTGAACCTCGCCCATGGCGTCTTCGCCATGTCGGGCGGCTATGTCACGGTCATCCTCATGGAACGGCTTGGTGTGCCTTTCCTTGCGACGCTTCCGCTCGCCTTCCTCGCCGCCGCCCTTCTTGGGCTCGTGCTCGAACGGCTGCTCTACCGGCATCTTTATGGGCGAAGCCATCTCGACCAAGTGCTGTTCTCGATCGGCCTCGTCTTCATGGCGGTCTCCGCGACCGATTACTTCCTGGGGTCGGAGCAGCGCATCATCAAGCTGCCCGTTTTCCTGCAATCGCGCGTCGAATGGGCAGGCGTTTCCATCGGCATCTACCGCTCCCTCATCATCGTGATCTGCGGCGTGCTGGTCGTTGCCCTGCAAGCGGTGCTCACGCGTACGCGCTTCGGGGCGCGCTTGCGCGCGGCCGTGGACGATGCGCGCGTAGCGCGCGGGCTCGGCATCGATGTGGGCACGATCTTTGCCGTCACCTTCGCCATCGGCTCGGGGCTTGCGGGATTGGGCGGCGCCTTGGGAGCGGAGATCCTCGGGCTCGATCCCAATTTCCCGCTCAAATTCATGATCTACTTCCTCATCGTGGTCACGGTCGGGGGCACATCGAGCATCACGGGCCCGTTTCTCGCCTCGCTCATCCTCGGCATCGCCGACGTGGCTGGGAAATATTACGTGCCGGCTTTCGGCGCCTTCGTGATCTATTCCGTGATGATCCTCGTGCTCATCTTGCGGCCGCAAGGCTTGTTCGCGCGGCCGCGATGATGGCTGGCGCGACGCCGGAATCGCCGGCCGTCGAGACGGTCCTTGCGCGCGTCTTCGCGCGGCGCGCCTCATGGCGCCTCTCCGAGATCGTGTTTTGGATCGGGGCTTTCCTCATACTTCTCGTCTGGCCGAGCCGCAGCCTCTTGATCAACGAGATCGCCATATTGGCGCTCTTCGCGCTCTCGCTCGATCTCATCCTCGGCTATGCGGGCATCGTCTCGCTCGGCCATGCCGCCTTCTTCGGCACGGGCGCCTATGTGGCGGGGCTTCTCACGAAGCATGGCCTCACCGATCCGACGCTCGGCCTCGCCATCGCCGCCGCGAGCGCCGCAGCCTTAGGCTTCGCGACAAGCTTTCTCGTGCTTCGGGGCGCTGATCTCACGCGCCTCATGGTGACGCTCGGCGTCGCGCTCATGCTTTTCGAGATTGCTAACCAGGCGGCCGCGCTCACCGGCGGCGCGGACGGCCTGCAAGGCGTTGCGCCGGGGCCGGTGCTCGGCCTCTTCGCCTTCGACATTTTCGGGCGCACCGCGAGCCTCTACAGCTTCGCGGTCCTCATCCTCATGTTCCTGGTGGCGCGCAGGATCACGAATTCGCCCTTCGGCCTTTCGCTGCGCTCGATCCGGGACAATCCGCTGCGTGCCGCCGCGATCGGCATTCCGGTCGCGAGGCGGCTCGTCGCGGTCTACTCGATCGGCGCGGCCTACGCCGGCGTTGCCGGAGCCTTGCTCGCGCAAACCACGCAATTCGTGTCGCTCGACGTTTTCGACTTCGCGCGTTCGGCGGACGTGCTGCTCGTGCTCATCATCGGCGGCACGGGCTACCTTTACGGGGGCTTGCTCGGCGCCGTCGCCTTCAAGGCGATGCAGGACGGTTTTGCCACGATCACGCCGCAGCATTGGCAATTCTGGATCGGCTTCGTCCTCGTGGCGCTCGTGCTTGCGCGCCGTGACAGGCTCGCGCGCCTCGGGCATCAAGGAATGTCCTTCGTCGCGACGCGCCTCGGCATCGACCTCGGCAAGATGGGCACTGGCTCTTGAGCGCGGTGCTCGAAACCGTCGCGCTCGTGAAACGCTTCGGCGGCCTTTTGGCGACGGATCACGTTTCCTTCAGGCTCGAAGAGGGCGCGAGGCACGCGCTCATCGGCCCGAACGGCGCGGGAAAAACGACATTCGTCAATCTCCTCACCGGCGTGCTTACGCCAAGCGAGGGCCGCGTCCTTCTCGGGGCTGAGGATGTGACTTCGCTTCGGCCCGATCAGCGCGTGCGGCGTGGCCTTGCGCGCACCTTCCAGATCAACCAGCTCTTCCCCGAGATGACGCCGCTCGAGGCGCTCGCGCTCGCCGTCTCCGAACGACAAGGCGGCGGCAACGAATGGTGGCGCCGCATCGGCGCGGGCGGATCGGGGGGTGACGGCGTCGTCGCGGAAGTGGCGAGGATCGCTTCGCGCTTTGGCCTCACCGATGTGCTCGATCGGCGCACCGCGAGCCTCGCCTATGGCAAGCAGCGCCTTCTCGAGATCGCGCTCGCCTTTGCTTGCAAGCCGCGCGTGCTCTTGCTCGACGAGCCGGCGGCCGGAGTGCCGCAAGCCGAGCGCGCCGAGCTCATCGCGGCTGTCGCCGCCCTCCCGCGCGAGGTCGCGGTGCTCTTGATCGAACACGACATGGACCTCGTCTTCGCCTACGCGGACCGCATCTCGGTGCTCGTCGACGGGGCGCTTTTGACGCAGGGGCCGCCGGACGAGATCGCCAAGGATGCGCGCGTGCGCGCCGTCTACCTCGGCGAGGCGCAGCATGGTTGAGATCAATCGTCATGGCTGAGCTCCTCGCGCTCGATAATCTTTGCGCCGGCTATGGCGAGGCGATCGTCATCTCCGACATTTGCCTTCGTCTCGATGAGGGCCGGTCGCTTGCCGTGCTCGGCCGCAACGGGGTCGGCAAGACGACGCTCGTGAATTCCATCATCGGCGTCACGCGCCATCGCGGCGGGCGGGTGATCCTGAAAGGCCGCGACATCACCCGGCTTTCCTCCGACGAGCGGGCGCGCGGCGGCATCGGATGGACGCCGCAAGAGCGCAACATCTTCCGTTCGCTCACCGTCGAGGAGAATCTCACGGCCGTCGCCTGCAAGGGGCCTTGGACGCTCGCGCGCGTCTTCGAGATGTTCCCGCGGCTTGCCGAGCGGCGCGGCAACTTCGGCAATCAGCTCTCGGGCGGCGAGCAGCAGATGCTTGCGATCGGCCGCGCGCTCGTGCTCAACCCCAAGCTCATCTTGCTCGACGAGCCGACCGAGGGGCTCGCTCCCGTCATCGTCGAGGAGCTCTTGCGGGCCTTGCGCCGGATCATCCGCGAGGAAGGGCTCTCCTGCGTCGTGATCGAGCAGCACGCAAAGAAAATCCTCGGCGTCACCGACGACGCCATCATTCTCGAACGCGGCATGATCGTGCATGCGGCCGAAAGCTCACGCCTCGCCGCCGACACGGCGACGCTCGAGCGCTATCTGGGGGCCACGGGGAAGTCGTGAGCGCGGAAGGCATATGGTCCCGAGAGGCGCGAGGCCGGCGCCCCGACGGCTTTTGCCGCCTTTGTGTGCCCCTACCGCCAAAGCCGACCGGCTCCGGCAAAGCCCTTGTCGAGGCCAGACGCATCTGCTACTCGCCTTCGCCTGCGCGCGGCGGCTTCCGCCAGCGCCTTGCGGCCGTGGCGGAATTGGTAGACGCGCTAGCTTGAGGTGCTAGTTGGGCAACCAGTGGAGGTTCGAGTCCTCTCGGCCGCACCAGATATCATGACACATGTGGGCGTCATGGGCGTGCTTAGCATGGCCATCTACGGCTTTTTCGTAAGCCGACGCGGAGTCGAAGGGCGTGGATGCGCGGGCCGAGCCGGCGCAGGACGGTTTGGCACCGTTGCCCGCTACACTGGAAACGCTCACGCCCTGCGCGCGTCATGGCCATGCTCGGCACGGCCATCCATGCCTAAGCCGATGCGGAGCGAAGGGCGTGCACCCCTTGGGCGCAATCGTCGGGATGCTCCGAGGATGCGCGCGGCGAAAGATCAGCTTCCCGTGAGCGCCTTCGCGCCCGCCTCGTAAATGCCGTCGATGACTTTCTTGGCGTCGGCGCTCGGCGCGCCCTTGGCCTTGTAGCGGCCGGTCCACCTCAAGACCGAGCCTTTGGCATCGGAGAGCACGCGGATCGTCGAGCGGTAATGCGTAACCGGGAGCGGGCTCGACTCGATGGTGTAGGTGTAGCTGCGATGGGCGTCATCCCATCTCACGAGATTTTCGACGATCGTGCCGCCGCCCTTGAGTGAGATCGTGCGCTGCTTGCCATCGGCGCTGAGCTCGCATTTTTCCGCCGCCGGATGCCAGGAGCCGATCCCGCAAAAATCGCCGACCTTCTTCCAGAGCGCATCGGGCGAGAGCGATGAGGGTGTGGACAGCTTCGATTCGAGCGCGAAGGCGGACACAGTCGAAGCCACGAGCGTCGCCAGAGCGGCGACCGGCAAAGCAATGCGCATCGGTATTCCTTCCTCTGAGCGGACGGACAATCCGACGATTGTCCTCTTAGCCCAGATTGAGGCTAATTAGGCTCGTTGGCAAGGAGGCGAGCAATGGGGCGAGCCCGCCTCGGTTCATTCCGCCGCAGCCTTGTGCTTGCGTGCGAAGGTGGGCGCGCGACTCTTCGGCTTCGCCCGGAGGCGAAGCTCGGTGAGATCGGCCTTCTCGCGCGGCGTGTTGCGCATGAGCTGATCCTTGCCCGGCTGGTATGGCTTCGGCACGTATATGCCCTCGGCGCCGTACCAGGCGGCAGCCTTGAGCGCAAAGCCCGGATCGGCGAGATGCGGGCGCCCGAAGGCGACGAGATCGGCGCGCCCCGCCGCGAGAATCGTGTTCGCCTGATCGGCGCTCGTGATCGAGCCGACCGCCATGGTCGCCACGCGCGCCTCGTTGCGGATCGCCTCCGAGAAGGGCGTCTGAAACATGCGCCCGTAGAAGGGGCGCGCGAGCGGCGTCGTCTGGCCGCTCGACACATCGACGAGATCGGCGCCCGCCTCCGCGAAGGCGGCGGCGATCGCGATCGCCTCCTCTTCGGTGATGCCGCCCTCCTGCCAATCGGACGCGGAGATGCGCACCGACATCGGCTTCGTCGAAGGCCACGCTTCGCGCATGGCGGTGAACACCTCGAGCGGGAACGAAAGTCGGTTCTCGAGGCTCCCGCCATACGCATCTTTGCGCTGGTTCGTGAGCGGGGAGAGGAAGCTCGCGAGGAGATAGCCATGGGCCGCGTGCATCTCGAGCATGTCGAAGCCGGCGCGTTCGCCGCGCACGACGCTCGCTACGAACTCGTCTCGCACGCGGTCCATATCGGCGCGCGACATCTCGCGCGGCACTTGGCGATGCGGGAACTGGCTTTGCGGGTAATAGGGAAGGGGCGAGGCCGAGATGATCGGCCACCCGCCTTCCTCAAGGGGCTCGTCCATCCCTTCCCACATGAGCTTGGTCGCGCCTTTGCGGCCGGCATGGCCGAGCTGCAGGCAGATGCGCGCTTGGGAATTCTCATGGGTGAAGGCGACGATGCGGGCGAAGGCGGCTTCTTGCGCGTCGTTCCATAGGCCGGTGCATCCATGCGTGATGCGCGCGTCGGGGGCGACGCAAGTCATTTCGGTGAAGATGAGGCCCGCGCCCCCCATGGCGAGCGCGCCGTAATGCACCAGGTGGAAATCCTGCGGCACGCCGTCCTTCGCCGAATACATGCACATCGGCGAGACGACGACGCGGTTTTCGAGCGTCATTTCGCGCAAGCGCAACGGCTGGAAGAGGGGCGGCAAAGGCCGCTCGACATCGACGTCATGGCCGTGAGCGCGCACCTCGCTCGCGAAATGCCGCTCGACCTCGCGGATGAAGCCTGGCGCGCGCAGCTCGAGATTGTCGAAGGTGATCGATTTCGAGCGCGTCATCAGGCCGAAGGAGAAGCGCAAGGGGTCCATGTCCCAGAAGCGCTTCACGTGCTCGAACCAGACGAGCGAGACATCGGCCGCGTGCTGCGTCTTCTCGACCTCCTCGCGCCGCGTCGCCTCGAAACGCTGGAGCGCGCCGGCGATGTCGCCGCGTTCCGCGACGAGCGCCTGATGGAGCGAGATCGCATCCTCCATCGCGAGCTTCGTGCCCGAGCCGATCGAGAAATGCGCCGTCGCCTTGGCATCGCCGAGAAGCACGACCCGGTCGTCCATCGTCCAGCGCGCGTTGCGGATCATCGGGAAGCGCCGCCACAGCGAGCGATTGGTCGTGAGCTTATGGCCTTCGAGCTCCTTGGCGAAGATGCCCTCGAGGAAGCGCGCCGAGGACGTCTCGTCCATCCGGTCGAGGCCTGCCTTCACATAGGTGTCGGGATCGGTCTCGAGGACGAAGGTCGAGCGGTCGGCTTCGTATTGGTAGCAATGGGCGATGAAGATGCCGTGCTCGGTCTCCTTGAAGAAGAAGGTGAAGGCGTCGAAGCTGCGCGACGAGCCCATCCAGGAGAACCAGTTCGGGCGCAGATCGACTTCGGTGCCGAAATGCGCCTTGTGGTCCTCGCGGATGCGGCTGTTGATGCCGTCCGCCGCGACGATGAGATCGGATGAGCGCAATTCATCGAGGCCGGCGATCTCGGCCCGGAAGATGAGCTCGACGCCGAGCGCCCGCGCACGCTCCTGAAGAAGGAGCAGGAGCGTGCGGCGCGAGCAGCCGCAAAAGCCGTTGCCGCCGATGCGATGCACGGCGCCGTGAATATGGATCTCGATGTCGTCCCAATAGGCGAAGCGGCCGGTGATCGCCTCATAGCTTTCGGGGTCGGCCCGCTCGAAATTGTCGAGCGTCGCGTCCGAGAAGACGACGCCGAAACCGAAAGTGTCATCCGCCTGATTGCGCTCGTGAACGCGGATGTCGAACCGGGGAAAGCTCTTCTTGGCAAGGATCGCGAAATAAAGCCCTGCCGGACCGCCGCCGATCACATCGATCTTCATGGGTGGTGGCTCCTTTCCGGCAGCGAACGATCGGGAATTGTTGCAAGGAAACGGGCAGGGTAATTATTTTAAGCTTAAAGGAAGCCGGCGCAAGGGGTTCGAGGGCCACTCAGAGGAGTGACCACGATGCGCGCTCATCGGAAATGGACAAATACCTGGCCACAGCGCTCGAGGGCGTCGACTGGCGAAAATCTATCCAAGCATCTCGCCAACTGACTTGCGGAGCGCGGCCCGATCTCCCACGCCGAGCGTACCGAGTTGACGGAGCACCAGCGCCTGCTCAAGCGTAGCGAAAATCGGCTTGATGGCAGATGGTTTGATAAGACCTGCGGCCTGCCACTGCTCAACCCTGACGTCGCCTCGTCCCGGGCTGGCTCGGAGCTGGCCGGTAATCGCCATCACCACGACATCGGGCCTGACGCTATTGTAGCTTCGGTTGCTGACGATGACAGCCGGCCTCTTTTTCGAGGTGACGTGGTTAGTGAAGGGGAATGGCACGAGGACAACATCGCCGAATTCAAAGAGCATCGTACGCGTCGTCTTCGGGGTTATCCCAGATCGCGGCAAAGGCTGGCGCGCTCGCGGCAGAAGCGCGACGGGTGAGCGCCCGCTCCCGCTCGCGGAAACCGATAAAGTCGACAAAATCCTCGACCTCGCTTAACCGCTCGGGCGGCAAGGCCTGAATCTTCTCCAGCAGATCTTGGGCATTAGGCATTGGATGCTCCCATCGAGGGTAAGGCTCTATATCGGCTTTCGTGTTAAGGCTCTGCCTCCGCGCGGCGTTTAGACAATGCATGGTCGAATATATAGGGGCAATTGTGAACGACAAATCGATGGTCCCGACGTCGAGGGTCCCGGTATAATAAAATTCGGGTCCCCCTGACCCGGACGGAAATTGATCGCTCGGCGCCTCAAGCGCGGAGGTTTGAGCCAAGTCCGACGTGAGGTAGAGCCCTCGCTAGCCGAATTCTCCATATCGATCTTCATCTCTGGAAAGCCCACCATGACACGTGCTCGCCTACGCGAACTCGGCATCACGACGGGCACGCTCCCGCCGGGGCCGCTCAACGCCATTACCGATGTCGCTGGCGTGCGCGTCGGCATGGCGACAGTGGTTCGCGACGTGCCGCACACCGTTCGCACCGGCGTCACGGCGATCTGGCCGCGCGACGACATTTGGACCGATTACGTCTTCGCCGGCGCCCATTCCTTCAACGGAAATGGGGAGATGACCGGGCTTTGCTGGATCGCCGAGCAGGGGCTCATCGGCGCGCCGATCGGCATCACCAACACTTATCAGGTCGGCCTTGTGCGCGACGCCATCTGCGCGCTCGCGGTGCGCGACGGGGCCTCGCAGGATTTCCATCTGCCGGTCGTCGCCGAGACCTACGACGGCTGGCTCAACGATGTCCAAAGCTTCCCGCTAACCCAAGCGGATGCGTTTGCAGCCTTTGACGGCGCGCGTGGCGGCGTCGCGGTGCCGGAAGGCAATGTCGGCGGGGGCACCGGCATGATCTGCCATCAGTTCAAGGGCGGCACCGGCACGGCGTCGCGCGTGGTGACGGGGGCTGGCGCCCGCTACACGGTGGGGGCCCTCGTCCAGGCGAATTACGGGGCGCGCGATCTCCTGCGTGTCGACGGCGTGCCGGTCGGCCGTGAGATCGATCGCAGCGTCGTGCCCTTGCCGCGCGAAGAGCCCGGCGACGCAGGCTCGATCATCGTCGTCATCGCGACCGACGCCCCGCTTCTGCCGATCCAATGCCAGCGCCTCGCGCGCCGCGCGACGACGGGGCTCGCCTGGGTCGGCGGGATCGGCGCCAACAGCTCGGGCGACATCTTCCTTGCCTTCTCGACGGGAAACCACATCGGCCAGCGCGACAAGCTGAGCGAGGTACGCATGCTCGCGCCCGAGGGCATGACCAGCCTCTTTCGTGCGGCGGCCGAGGCGACCGAAGAGGCCATCCTCAACGCGCTCACCATGGCCGAGACGATGACGGGGCGCGAGGGCAGGGTGGTGCACTCACTTCCGCTCGATCGCCTTCAGGAGGTCATGGCAAGGTATCGGCCGGGTGCGGCGGGCTCGGGCGCGCGGAGCCGATCCGATTTCAGGATGAACGGTTGAGCCTTGCCTTTGGCGCTGGAAAGCGCCTCACCTCTTCCTGCGGGAGAGGTGAGGCGGCTAAGCTCAGCGCGCCGCCTGCATGCTCCGGCCCTGGCCGAGAAGCTCGCCCAAAGGCCTCGACGGGCTCAAGGCGTAGGGCCCATCGCCGAGCAGGGCTTGCGCCATGCAAAGCACGAAAAGGTATGCGGGATATTCCCAGCCACCGTTGGTGTTGGTGAAGACCCAGCCATTGGAAAGATGCACGAAGAAAAGCGCGCCGAGAAGAATGGGTGAAAGAATGAGGGAAACGAGGCGGGTCTGAACGCCGAGGACGAGAAGGACCCCGCCCACGAGCTCCCACAGGATCGTCACATAGGCGAGCCAGCCCGGAAGGCCGACGCCCACGAAGAACTGCGCCGTGCCGTCTGCCCCATAGGTGACGAGCTTGAGCACGATGCTGTGGGCAAGAAACAGGATGCCGAGCGATACACGCAGCAAGAGCACACCCCACTGGGCCGAGGTGGGGGAAGAGGTCGATGAATTCATGTCGGGTCTCCTGGACCGGGTTCGAATCGCGTTGACAAAGGCGCGCGGAACCTACTTCATGCCGTCAGGCAAGCTGAATTGTGATTTCGCAAAAGGCCGTTGCAAAAATGCAAAGGCGGCGCGTGGATATCGATGCAGGTGAATCTCGATGATTGGAACGAGCTGCGGCTCGTCCTCTCCGTTTCGCGGGCAGGTGGCTTGGCGGGCGCCGCGAAGGCGCTCGGCATCGATCATTCGACGGTATATCGCCGCCTTCAGGCGATCGAGGCGAAGCTCGGCGTTCCCCTGTTCGAGCGCGTCAACGGCGGAGCCTATCTTCCCACCGCGACGGGCGAGCGGCTCGCCACGGCGGGTGAACGCATGGAGGATGAGGCGCTGGCCTTGGCGCGCGACCTCGTGGGGCGGGACCGCCGGCTCGAAGGGCGCTTGCGCGTCACGTCATCGGAGACGCTCGCCTATCGCCTGCTCACGCGCCACATGGCTGCGTTCCGCGCGGCTTACCCCGGCGTCACGGTCGAGCTCGCGATTGACAATCGCGTGCTCAGCCTCTCGCGGCGGGAGGCCGATGTCGCGCTTCGCCCGATGCGCCCGAAGGAGGGCGACCTTTGGGGCCGCAAGCTCGCCGATGTCGCCTGGACCGTCTACGGCTCCGTCGCCTATTGCGCGGCACGGCCACCTCCCACCTCGCCCGACGAGCTCGCGGCCCATGCGCTCATCGGCTGGGAGGAGGGCGCGTCCGGGATCAAGGCGGCCGATTGGCTCGTCGCCATCGCGCCCTCCTCGGCGATCGTCTACCGCACGAGCAGCCTCGTGAATCAGCTCGTCGCCGCGCGTGCCGGCATGGGGCTCGCGGTGCTCCCCTGTTATCTCGGCGACCCGGAGCCGCAATTGCGGCGCGCCTTGCCGCGCCCGGTGCCGGAGCTTGCGCGCGAGCTTTGGATCGTGACGCATACGGACCTCAAGGCGACGGCGCGTGTGCGCGCTTTCTTCGAGGTGGTGGGCGACGGCATCGCGGCCGACAAGGCGCTCATCGAGGGCGAGGCGGCCTGACGCCCTTCATGTCGACGGGGGCGCGGCCGGGAGCGCCGCGGGCTGCTCGCTCGGCAGCGCGGCGAGGAGGATGATCAGCGCCCGGTCGCTGAGCACGATGGTGCGCTCGCGGCCCTTGAGCCAGGAGGACGCCTCCTCGAAGGTCTCCGCGTCGATGAGCTTGGCCTCGGCCACCGCGCGATGGGGATCGACCTCACCGCGGGTGCGCCGCGGCGCTTCGGGCAAGAGCTGAATATGGCGCTGGCGCATGGTGAGGTCGCCATGCACGACACGCAAACCGTCCGTCTCGTCGATGCCGAGCGCCGATAATTCCTCGGTGAGCGCATTGGCGCGCGCCACGATCGTGGGCGTTGAGCGCTCCTGCGGCGTGAGCAACAGGCCAAGGTGCCGCAAACCGAGCCCGAGCCGTCTAAGCCCGCTCGCCGCCGAAAGCGGAATGGCGAGAAGAAGGCCGAGGATCGTCGGCGACATCCAGGCGAAAAGATAAGGCGAGAGGCCATAGGCCGAGGCGCCCGCCACGATGCCGAGCGCCGTGTGCCAAAAATGGCGATGGATGATGTTGCCGAGCGGGATCGAGCCGTCATCGCGCCTTTGCGGATTCCAGCCGGTGTCGCGACCGGAGAGGATCTGGAACACCGAGCCCGATTGGATGAGCATGAGCACCGGCGCGAGGAGGGCCGAGATCACGATCTCGAGGAGCGCCGACAAGGTGAGCCTGATCGCGCCGCCCGCGTCGCGGCGGGTGCGCGCGTCGCAAAGCGCGAAGAGCAAGCCTAGCGCCTTTGGCACGAGGAGCACCGCCATGGTGAGGATGAAGAGCGAAAGCGCGCGCTCCGCGTCGAAGCGCGGCCACGCCGGGTAGAGGGAAAACTCGCGGGTGAAATACTCAGGGCGCACGAAGCGCGTCTGCAGCACGAGGAGGAGGCCGACCGTGAGCTGCATCAGCCAAAGGGGAGAAGCGACATAGGCCGCGATTCCGGTCGCGAAATGCTGGCGCGAGGACCATTTCAGCCCACGCGCCAGGATTACGCGGGCGTGCTGGAGATTGCCCTGGCACCAACGCCGGTCACGCACCGCGAGGTCGATGAGCGAGGGCGGGCCCTCCTCATAGCTGCCTTCGAGGTCGGGGAGCATCGAGACGGACCAGCCGCCGCGCCGAATGAGCGCGGCTTCGACGAAGTCGTGGCTCAGGATGTGGCCGCCGAATGGCGGCTTTCCGGGAAGGCTCGGCAAGCCCGCATGGCCGGCGAAGGCCGCGAGCCGGATGATGGCGTTGTGCCCCCAGTAATTGCCGTCCTTGCCGCTCCAGGCCGAAAGGCCGGCGGCGACGATCGGCCCGTAGAAGCGCGCGGCGAATTGCTGGACGCGTGCGAACAAGGTGTTGCGGTTCAAGATGAGCGGCAAGGATTGAATGATGCCGGCGTGCGGATCGGCCTCCATGGCGCGGGTGAGCGCGAGGATGCACTCTCCCGTCATCAGGCTGTCTGCGTCGAGCACGATCATATGCGCGTAGGCGCCGCCCCAGCGCGTCACGAAATCGGCGATGTTGCCCGCCTTGCGCCCGAGGTTTTGCGCCCGGTGCCGGTAATAGACGCGCGCCTTGGGGCTTAGCCTTTCGCGAAGCGCGAAGAAGGCGACCTCTTCGGCGACCCAGATGTCGGGGTCGGTCGTGTCGGAGAGAATGAAGAAATCGAAATGGGCGCCTTCGCCCGTCGCCTCGACCGATTCGAAGATCGCCTGCACCGCCGCGAAGCAGCGATCGGTGCGCTCGTTATAGACCGGCATGACGATCGCGGTTTGCGCCGCGATCGGAGAGGCTGGAGCTTTGCGCGGGAGGATCCGGCGGGCGACGAGCGAGACGAATCCAAGGACGCCGCTCGTCGCGGCGAGCGCGATCCAGGAAAAATTGACGATGAAGAGCACGAGGAGGACATATTGCAGGAAGGTCGTGCCGCTGATCGACACGACCTTGTACATCTCGAAGCCGCCATAAAAGGTGAGCGCGAGCGCGCCGCCGAAAACGAAAAGGCGCGCGAGCATAAGGCGGAAGTCGCGTCCGGTCGCGGCGACCGCGACTTCCCGCGGGCCGAAACGCTTGAGCGATTGCACCGGCATTGCGAGCGGCGCGGCTGCCGGAACAGCGGGCAAGGGCGCGGGCTCGCCGGGGGCCGCGCCTGCCGCGGGCGAAGGCGCAAGGCCTAGCTGGTCCAGCGATATAGCCATGATTCCGAAGCGATCTTGCCGTTTTCCATTAGCCCGAGATGCAGCTCGCAAAGCGCCTCGCCGAGGGGATCGAGCTCGAAGACGACGCGCAAGCTCTTGCGCTCGAGATGCGGGGTGAGCCGCACCTCCGTGATCTTGCCTTTCGACGTGCTCGCCGCCGCGCTGATGCCGGCGATCGCGGCGGGATTGGTGAAACGCGAGGACGAGAACTCGACGATGAAGCGGCGCCGGTTCGGGGCGCTCCCATGGCCGGTGCGCGTCGATTGGACGGTCGCATCGTCCGGCCGGTCGGGCGCCGACCAGGTCCAATATTGGCGAAGCGCGAAGCTCGTCTGGGAGCCGGCCGCGATCTGCGCCTTCGGGCGCCAATAAGTGAGGATGTTCGGGTTCGTCTCATTAGTCGAGGGAATCTCGAGGAGCTGCACCGCGCCCTCGGCCCAATCGCCGATCGGCTCGATCCAGAGCGAGGGGCGCCGCTCGAAGCTTTTCTCGTCGTCCTGATACGCCGAGGAGTCGCGCAAGCGTTGCAGAAGGCCGAAGCCCTTCGGGTTCTGATCGCTGAAGACGGAGATTTGCAGCGTCTCTGGGTTCGTCAGCGGGCGCCAGATCCATTCATCCTGGCCGGTGTGCAATTGCAGGCCATTGGCGTCATGAACCTCGGGGCGCACGTCATCGTCGATGCGGTGGCTCGCGGCTCCTAAGAGAAACATGCCGGCGATGCCGCCATATCCCACATGATCGAGCACGTTGCGCGAAAAGATCGTGCTCTCGACATCGATGATCGTTTCGTCGCGAGGGCGGATGGTGAAACGGTAAGCGCCGCAGACGCTCTCCGAATCGAGCAGCGCATGCGCCACGATCTCATCGCCGAGCACATTCGGCCGCTCGATCCAAAAGGCGCGGAACAGCGGGAATTCCTCGCCGCGCGCGTCGGCCGGGCGCAATGTGAGGCCGCGCGCCAAAAGCCCAGGCACCTGGCCCTTGGCAAGACCACGGAAGAAGGACGCGCCCTGAAAGCTCGCGACTTCGCGCGCATCCTCGGCGCCCCGATCGCGGTAGAGCACGCGAAAGCCGGAGAAATCGAGGTCGGTTTGGGTCGGCGGCGCGAGCCCGCCGAATTCGAAGCGCGAGACATCATAGGCGAGCCGGCGGATCGTGCCGTCCTCGACCGTGTAGATGGTCACGGGGTTCTGGTAGACGAAGCCGCGATGCAGGGGCTCGATGACAAAACCCCGCCCTTCGGCGTCCCAGACGCGATCCTTCCGATGGACATGGATCGCCTGGTATTGCTCGAAAGTGAGGTTGCGGAGGTTCTCCGGCAAATCCGTGTTCGGCGCCATGTAGGGTCGGCGCGCCAATTGCCGGGCGACCTCGACGACCGTATTCGGATCGAAGCTTTTTCCCTCGCCGAGGACCGAGCGCAGGAGCCCGGCGAATTCGGGCTGCTGCGCGAAAGCCGCCTTTGGCAGCAACGCGCAGGCGAGCGCCGCGAGCGGCGCCTCGAGCAAGGCGCGCCGCGTCGAGCCGCGAAGCCAGGGGGAGGGTCCCTGGAGAGGGTCTGCGTCGGGTTCGGTCACGAAATGACGAAAGTTGCTTCGGAACGTCTCAGCAATTAGCGGTGACGGCGGTGCTTGTCACGGTCACCCCTGCCTTGCGAAGGCAGGGGAAAGCGTGAATGACGAACGCGCGGGATGGCCGAGTGATCCGCGCCAAGGCTGAAGACGCCCGAGACAGGGCGAGCCAAGGTGGAGAATGCGCATGCCTGTCCGAATGAGGGCGCAAGAGGCGAAGGCCAAAAAAAGCGAGCGGCCGGCGCGCGGCGCGCGAAACCGGCGCGCCTGCCTCGCCATCGTCCTCGCGGCGGGCGAGGGCAAGCGGATGCGCTCGGCGCGCCCCAAGGTCCTCGCACCGATCGCCGGCCTACCGATGATCGCCCATGTGGTGGCGACGGTGCGCGAGGCGGGCGCCGACCGTGTCGCGGTCGTGGTGGGTCCCGGGCGCGAGGATGTTGCCGCGGCGGCGCGCGCGGCCTTTCAAGGCGCCGAGGTCTTCGAGCAGACGGAACGGCGCGGCACGGCCCATGCGGTGCTCGCGGCGCGCCGCGCTCTCGAAGGTAAAAGCGAGGATGTGCTCGTCGCCTTCGGCGACACGCCGCTGGTCGAAGCTTCGACGCTCAAACATATGCGCGACAAGCTCGCCAAGGGCGCAGATTGCGTCGTGCTCGGCTTCGAAGCCGGCAACGCGCATGGCTACGGCCGGCTCGTGCGCCTCGAAGGTGAATTGGTCGCCATTCGCGAGGAGAAGGACGCGAGCCGCGAGGAACGCCGGATCACGCTGTGCAACGGCGGGCTGATGGGGTTTTCGGGACGCGCCGCGCTGTCGATCCTCGGGCGCATCTCGGACGAGAATGCGCAGCGCGAGTTCTATCTCACCGACGCCGTCGAGATCGCCCGCCGGCTCGCGCTCGAGACGGATGTCGTCATCGCGAGCGAGAGCGAGGTGATGGGCGTGAACGATCGGGTCCAGCTCGCGGCCGCCGAGGCCTTGATGCAAGAGCGCTTGCGCGAGGCCGCGATGCGGGGCGGTGCCACGCTCATCGCACCGCAAACCGTGTTCCTCGCCCATGACACGAGGCTCGGGCGCGATGTCGTCATCGAGCCGCATGTGGTGTTCGGGGAAGGCGTGCGGGTCGAGGAGGGAGCGCGGATCCGCGCCTTCTCTCATCTCGAGGGCGCGCATGTGGCATCGGGCGCGATCATCGGGCCTTTCGCGCGTTTGCGGCCCGGCGCCCGGATCGGCGAGGAGGCCCATATCGGCAATTTCGTCGAGGTGAAGAATGCGCGGATCGGCTCTCGCGCCAAGGCGAACCACCTCGCCTATCTCGGCGATGCTTCCGTCGGTGTCGGAAACGAACATCGGGGCGGGCGCCATCACCTGCAATTACGACGGGTTCGAGAAGCACCGCACCGAGATCGGCGCGCAGGCTTTCATCGGCACGAACAGCTCGCTCGTCGCCCCCGTGCGGATCGGCAAGGGGGCTTACGTGGCTTCCGGTTCGGTGATCACGCGGAACGTCCCGCCGGATTTGCTCGCCCTCGGCCGCGCGCGCCAGGAGGTTAAGCGCGGCTGGGCCAAGGCGTTGCGGGCGGCAAGGCGGGGGAAGGCGAAGGAGTGAACGTGCGTCATGGCCGTGCTTGTCACGGCCATCCACGCCTATGGCTGGCGAAAGGAGGGCGTGGATGACCGGGCCGAGCCCGCTCATGACGATCCGCCGTAACCTCTTTTCATCAAACGTGATTTGAAGGGCAACGCCGCTTCCGCAACACTGCGCGCCGGCTACTTCACCGAAAAGGCATCGCTCGAATTGAAGCCGTCTTCGATCACCCCCATTAAATCTTAAGTGTTGTGGTCTTGGTGAACGCCCGCGCGTATTCTCGCGGGTCGTGCTTGCCTGTTCGGGATCGGGCCGATCCTCAAAAGGCAAATCGAAAACGGTCCTGACGACGGAAAGGGACGACATGTGCGGCATTGTCGGGATCATCGGCAAGACGGCGGTGGCGACGCAGCTCGTCGATGCCTTGAAACGCCTTGAATACCGAGGTTACGATTCCTCGGGCATCGCAACCTTGGAGAAAGGCCGGCTCGAGCGGCGGCGCGCCGAAGGCAAGTTGCGCAATCTCGAGACGCGGCTCTCGGAGGCGCCGCTTTCGGGCCTCATCGGCATCGGCCATACGCGCTGGGCGACGCATGGGCGCCCCACTGAGCGCAACGCCCATCCTCACGCCACGAAGCGTCTCGCCGTCGTCCATAACGGCATCATTGAGAATTTTCGCGAGCTGCGCACCGAGCTCGAGGCGGACGGCTATGCCTTCGAGACCGAGACCGACACGGAGGCCGTGGCGCAATTCGTGACGCGTGAGCTCGATCGCGGCCGCACGCCGGTCGAGGCGGTGGGTGCCGCGCTCGCGCGCCTCAAGGGCGCCTTCGCGCTCGCCTTCATGTTTTCGGGCGAGGACGATCTGCTCATCGGCGCGCGCGCCGGCGCGCCGCTCGCCGTCGGCTTCGGAGAGGGCGAGATGTATCTCGGCTCAGATGCGCTCGCGCTTGCCCCCTTCACCGACCGGATCGCCTTTCTCGAGGAGGGCGATTGGGCGGTGCTCAACCATGAGGGTGCGGAGTTCCGCGACGCGGAGGGGCGCATCGTGCAGCGGACGGTGCAGCGCGTGACGACGGGCGCGCAGCTCATCGATCGCGGCAACCACCGCCACTTCATGGCCAAGGAGATCCATGAGCAGCCGGAGGTGGTGGGCCATACGCTCGCCCGTTACCTCGACCTTTCGGCGGTGCGCGTGCGCTTGCCGGAAAAGCTCCCCTTCGATTTCACCAAGATATCGCGCCTCACGATCTCGGCTTGCGGCACGTCCTATTACGCCGGGCTCGTGGCGAAATACTGGTTCGAGCGGCTCGCGCGGCTCACGGTCGATATCGATATCGCCTCGGAATTTCGTTACCGCGAGCCGCCGCTCGAGGAGGGCGGGCTTGCGATCTTCGTTTCGCAATCGGGCGAGACCGCCGACACGCTCGCTTCCCTGCGCTACGCCAAAACGAAGAAGCAGCACAGCCTCTCGATCGTGAATGTCGCGACCTCCTCGCTCGCGCGTGAAAGCGAGGCGGTGGCGCTCACCATCGCCGGCATCGAGGTTGGCGTCGCCTCGACCAAGGCGTTCACCTGCCAGCTCGCGGTCCTCGCCTCGCTCGCGCTCGCGGCGGGGCTCGCGCGCGGCGTCATCGACGCGGCGAGCGAGACGCGGTTCGTCGAAGCCTTGAACCATCTGCCGGGGCTGATGGCCGAGGTGCTCAAGAACGAGCATCAGGCCGAGCGCCTGGCGCGCGATCTCGCCAAGGCGCGCGACGTGCTCTATCTCGGGCGCGGCACGAGCTTTCCCGTCGCGCTCGAGGGCGCGCTCAAGCTGAAGGAGCTCTCCTATATTCACGCCGAAGCCTATGCGGCCGGAGAGCTGAAGCACGGCCCGATCGCGCTCATCGACGAGCAGATGCCGGTGATCGTCATCGCGCCTCACGACGAGCTCTTCGACAAGACGGCCTCGAACGTCCAGGAAGTCGCGGCGCGCGGCGGCAGGATCATTCTGATCACCGACGCGGAAGGCGCGCGCCATATCGGCGTCGAGACCGAGGCGACGATCATCCTGCCGAAGTGCGAGCCGCTCTTCGCGCCGATCCTTTACGCGCTTCCGGTGCAGCTTCTCGCCTATCACACGGCCGCCTTCATGGGGAATGACGTCGACCAGCCGCGCAATCTGGCGAAGTCGGTCACGGTGGAGTGACGCAAGGCAGGCAAGGGCGTGTCCTCACCGGCTCACTCGCTTCGCAAGTAAGGCGTCCGCGCTGGGCATCCCCTCCCCCCACGAAGTGGTGGGGAGGATTAGGGTGGGGGGCGTTGCCGCCGCGATAGCGATTGTTATTGGCTCACCCCGGGCACGACGCCCGCGTGTGTGGGGCGGTTTTCGCGCGTATCTCGACCGCCCCCCACCCGTACCCTCCCCGCCGCGACATTCGTCGCGGGGGGAGGAGGCACGAGCGCTGGCCCGTTTTCCTAAAGACAGGGCCCTTAGAACCTCACCTTCAGCCCGCCCGAGACAGAATGCTCTTGCAAGCGGGAGCCGAGACGGCCGTCGTAATCGACGAAGACCTTGGCCTCGGGGGAAAGCTCAAGGCTGAGGCCCGCGCCGATGAGGGCGGCGTCGCGGCTGAACGCGATGCCGGTCGCGGTGAAGGCGCTTCCGGCAACGCCGGTGAGCGAAGCCGAGAGCGATTGGGCGGCGTCGAGGAATTCGTGGTTCCAGCCCGAGGCGCAGCTCGGGCGTGAGCACCCCGTCATTGCCGAGCGCGATGCGCGAGGTGAGGCGCACGCCGAGCGTCGTCTGGAAGGAGTTACTATCCGCCGCGTTCACCGAAAGCGCGCCGAAGCCGCCGGTCTCCGAAAAGCCGGAGATATGCGCGTTCACGTAGTCCAAGGCCGCGTATGGCGTGACGCTGACATTGACGCCCGCGGCCGGCAACACCCAATGGTAACCAGCCTCGGCATGGCCCTGATAGCTCTGGCCGGAGGGCGAGGAGGTGGCGTCGCCCCGAAGGCCGAAGGGCGTGAGCAGGCGCGAGGTCCCGAAATCGTTGAAGCTCACGACCGCGCTTCCGAGCGCATACCACGGCCCGCCGGCCCAGCCGGCATAGGCCGCACCCTGATACGAGCTCACATTTGTGCTCGAGCCATCCTTGAACTTCGCCGAGGTCGCGACGTAAGTCGCCGCCGACACCCGCGACGATGCCGTTGTCGAGCCGCCAATCGATGCCGGCGATGAAGGGCGCGGCGCGGTTGATGTCGTAACCGACGCCTGCGCTCGTCGCCCGAGCCGTCGCCGTGCCGAACTGATCGGCGCCGCGCGCCCAGATATTGGCGTTGCCGAAGGAGAAGCCCGCGACGCCCTTCGCATTCGCGCTCGCCTCGCCCAAGGCGCCGCCGTTCGCGACGAGGCGGTCTTGCACGGCGCCGGTGAGCACGCGCGGCGCGTCGAGGCCGAGCTGCAAGCTTTGCGTCAAGTCCTGCGCGCTCGCCGCGAGGCCCGTTGGGCTCAAGGCCAAATTCAAATCCAGCGCGTTCGGCGTCATCGGCGTCAGGCGTGAGCGTCACGCCGAAGAGCGAGCCGCCGCGCTCTGATCGTTGGCGAAGGCGCCGCGGATCGGCGTGCCCGAGACGAAGACATCCTTGAAGACGGAAGGCGCCGCCGCGAAGGCGAAGAGATTGCCTTGCGGACGACCGTTGAGCGTGCCGCCAAGCGTGATCGCGTTCGCGGCGATCGAAGGCGCTTGCGTTTGCGTCACCTGCAAATTGAGGCGTGCGCTTGGCGAAACCGTGAAGGCGCTCACCCCGCACACGCTCGAGCTCGTCGCGAAATTCGCGTTCTGCCCCGTGATGAGCACGAAGTCCTGGTTTCCGGCAGGCGCCGTCACCGCGTTGAAGATGACGCCGCCCGAGAAATTCAAGCACATCGGCGTTCGCCGAAAGCTTCACGTTGCCGACGAGCGCGCCGCCCGCCTGGTTGATCACCGTCGAGCCGCCCATCTCTTGCGTCAAATCGATCGAGGCCGTCGAGCCGATGATCGTGCCGGTGTTCGTGATGCCGCCGAGGATCGGCACATTCGTCGCGATGCCGATGCCGGAGACCGGGCTCGTGAGCACGACACTATTCGCGTTGAAGCTCGAGCTTACGCCAAGCGCCGATCGCCGTGATCGCACCGGAATTCATGACCGCGCCCTTGAAGGCGCCGGCCGCGCCTTCGTTGAGGCCTGTCGCCCCGATCTGGATGCCCACCGCGCGGCCTTTCGCACCCCAACGCCAGGAGGTTCGCGATCACCGGGTTCACGACCCCGCCATTATCCGCGATCGCCTGGTTGAGCTCTGCCTGCGTGAGGGTGACCGGCATCACCTGGCCCGGCGCTCCGGCGCCGAGTCCCGTCGCCGTGATGCTTCCCGAGTTCCGCACATTGCCGGCGAAGAGCCCCGTCGCCGCCACATCGATGCCGATCGCGACCGGCTGACGGGAGGCCGAGACCTCGATCGTGCCGGAATTCACGATGTCGCCCACGATGGTCTGGCGCGCCGCCGTGTTCACGCCCGTGAGATCGCCCGAGTTGAGGCCGAGCGCCCCGCCCACGGACCCGATCACCCCGATGCCGACCGCGCCGCCGACGCCGAGATCGCCGAAATTCCCGACGGTGATGCCGGTGCTGGTGATATGAATATCGCCCGTATTCGTGACGCCTCCCGCCAAGGGGCCGGAGCCGACGCGAATGCCGACCGATTCGACGCCGGGAGAGTGCCCGGAAACTGGCGTCCCCGCGATGAACTCATCGAGCGTGGCGAAGCTGAGATTTCCGCCACCGGTGAAAATCTGCCCCGAATTGGTGATGCTTCCCGTGATCGGCCCGCCATCGGCGAAAATACCGTTCCCGTTGAGGAGGAAGCCGCTATTGGCGATGTTTCCCGTGAAGCTCGGCGCCGCGACGACGCGAATGTCCGTCGAAAACGCATTGCCGGAAAACGCAAAGCTGGGCGCCCCGAAAATCGGCACGCCGGGCTGGAGAACGGCCGCGGGATTGAAGCTAAAAGCCGGCGTAACGATCCCCGAATTTAGGACCCCGCCCGCCGTCGTGCCGTTGCCCGTCACAAGCCCGCTCACCCCGATCCCGCCGAAGACGAGGCCTGTGTTCACGATCGAGCCCGCGAGCGTGCTTCCCGTGAAAGTGATGCCGGATTCCACGACCCCGTCATTGCGGATCGTGCCGGTGATGGTCGAGCCATTGGTCACGCTGATCGGCAAAAGCAAGCCGCCGGCAGGGTTGAGGAAATTCCCCGTGAAAGTGATGCCGTTCGCGACGCCGGGCGTGAGCGCCGTCGCGCCGGTGTTGGTCAGCACGAGATCGAGCGCGTTCGCGCCATCCGGCACGAGTTTCGCGGTCACCGCATTCGAGAAGAAATCGAAGACCTGAAGATTCGACGGCGCATTGTCGATGAGCGTGCCGGTCGCGGTGATGATTTTCGGGAAGGTGAGGCTCGTGCCGGCGGCGAACGCCCCCTGTTGGCCGGCCGCCGCGACCGAGGTGAGCGTGATGTCGCCCGCGCTCACCGTCGGGAAGGTGCCGGACGCCGCCGTGTTGTTCACTTGAAGCACGAGCGTGCCGCCCGTTTGCGTGATGAAGGCGAGGTTGCTCGCGCTGTCGGGGTTGGTGCCGACCGTGCCCTGGCCAGGGACGAACGGCCCGGGCGCGTTGCCAGGGGCAAAGCCACCGAGATTCGGCCCGAAGGCGAGGACGCCGCCCGAGAGCGTGACGCCCGCGGCGCTTCCGGGAGGCGCCGTGATCGAGCCGCCGACGCCCCCTCCCGTGATCACGACACGATCGGCATTCCCCGAAAGATTGATCGCCCCGAGGATTTGCCCGGCCGTTTGCGTGATCGTCGTCGGCGTCGTCACCTGGCTCACATCGATCGCGATGCCGGTGCCGATTTCAGAGGGAAGGGCCGGGGCGGGGGAACCGGAGCTCGCGATCGTACCGCTATTCGTGATGGCGCCTTGAAACGGGCCCGAGGCCACGATGGCGGCCACGGTCCCTCCGGATCCGGCGCCAAAGATCCCGCCGCCGATATATCCCGTATTGATGATGCCGCCCGGAATGGCCGCGGTCGAACGGATGCCGACCGCGCTCGTGGCGCTGATGAACCCCGCATTCCTGATGCCGCCGAGCACCGGCGCGGTTACGTCGAGCGCGCCCGGGATGGATTGAGGCGCAAACGCATTGATGACGAAGGGGGTAAGACGTAAATCGAAGGCAAAAAGGCTACTGCCAAATCCACCCGTGCCCGTGTTCACGATGCTTCCGGTCACGGTCTCCTGGACCTTTATTGCCGAGGCCAATGCGAAATTCGCCGGGATCTGGGTACCCGGTATGGCATTACCAGTAGCGTTGAGGCCTCTTACCTGCTGGCCAAGTGCCGAGATCGAGCCGGAGTTGATGATGCTTCCCGCGAAGGTGCCGCCCGAGCCGCCATTCTGGCTCGGGCCGATCGCAATGCCGATCACATTTTGCCGTGCCTGCGTCGCGGGGGTGCTCAGAACTTGAAAGACGCTAACGTTGATCGTTCCCGCATTCGTCACGGAGCCGTTGAAACTCCGGCTCCGGATCGCGATCCCGGTGTTCGTGCCCGAAAGCTGCGCGGCCGTGTTGAGCGGCAGGAAATTCGGATTGACGATGTCGCCCGTGAAGCTTTGCTGATCGATCACGAGCGCGGTCGCGTCCGGACCGATCGTGAAGGTGCCGTTCACGGGCGTCGGGTTCGTGACCACGACCGGCGTTTGCGCGCGCGCGGGCGAAGCCGCCGCGCGCCCAAGAGCAGCGCCGCGACCGAGGTGGTGGCGAGGAGGGAGGGCAAGGAGGCGGGCACGCGGCCCCGCGTGGAAGCACGAGAAAACTTCGGCATCGAATAGCCCCTGTCCCCTTTTTGATCACGCTCTAAGCGAAAATCTAATTCGACCAAAACGCCGGCCAGGGCTAGCACAGGTATTAGAGAGGTCAAGCGCACGGAGACGATCGATTGGGATCAACCTTTATTGTTGTGAACCGGCGTTCACGCTGGCGGGAGAGCGGCGCGGCAGGCCGTTTCCCCGACGATCGCCTCGCCCGTGCCCACACCCGGCAAGTGACGCCCCCACGCCGGCCGTCCCTTCCCCGCCGCGACATTCGTGACGGGCGAGCGGGCGTGAGCGCTGGCCCGTGAAGACGCTGTTTGCGTGCTTGCTTCGCCCGTGCCCACACCCGGCAAGTGACGCCCCCGCGCCGGGCGCCCCTCCCCCCACGAAGTGGTGGGGAGGTACGGGTGGGGGGCGTTGCCGCTTCAACAACGATGATCATTAGCTTCGTCCCGAAACGACGCCGGCACGAGCAAGGCGGCCTTCACGCGTATTTCGACCGCCCCCCACCCGTACCCTCCCCGCCGCGACATTCGTCGCGGGGGGAGGGGGGCGTGAGCGCTGGCCCGTTTCGTGAAGACGCTCTTTGCGTGCTTGCTTCGCTGTCCCGAGACGACGCCGGCGCGTTTAATTCGAGCGTCACATGCCCGCCTCTTTCCCGACGCGGGACCCCGGTTCGCCGCACAATCTGGCTAAGTCGGTCGGGGTGGGGTAATCGTGGGAGGGTTGACCCCTCACCCGAGGGAATGACGCAAATCTCCGCCGGAGGATGGCGATGGCGCTTGACGCACGGCCGGACCTTGAAGGAGGGCTTCCGCATGAGATTGCCTTGCCGAAGCTCGCCGGTCCGCCCGAAAAGGGGCACACGCTAGGCGCACGGCTGCGCAATTATTTCCTCACGGGCATCATCGTCGCCGGGCCCGTCGCCGTCACCGCCTATATAGTCTGGTGGATCATTACGACGGTCGATGGCTGGGTCGAGCCCTTGGTGCCACAGGCTTATCTTCCGGACAATTACCTGCCCTTTCGCGTGCCGGGATATGGGCTCGTGGTGGCCATCATCGGCCTCACCCTTCTCGGCTTCCTCACGGCAAATCTCGTCGGGCGCTCTTTTTTGAGGCTAGGCGAGGTGGTGCTCGGGCGCATGCCGCTGGTGCGCGGCGTCTACCGGACCTTCAAGCAGATTTTCGAGACGATCTTCTCGCAATCGGGCACGAGCTTTCGCAAGGTGGGGCTCGTGCAATATCCGGCAAAGGGCATGTGGTCGATCGTCTTCATCTCCTCCGAGCCGAGCGGCGAGATCGCGGCACGCTTGCCGGGCGAGGAGCACATCAGCGTCTTCCTGCCCTGCACGCCCAACCCGACGACCGGCTTCTATTTCTACCTGCCGCGAAGCGAGGTGATCGAGCTGCCGATCCCCGTCGAGGACGGCGCGAAGCTCATCATGTCGGCGGGCCTCATTCAGCCCGGCGACCCGCGCCTCAAGCTTGCGGCGGCTCCAGCCGGAGAGGCGAGCGAGATTTCCGCGAAGAACGCGGCCTGAGAGGGTCGCGACCCCATTGCCGCTCATTGCCGCGAAAGCGGCAATCGAGGCTGCGAGGGGACTGGATGGCCGCCTTCGCGGGCATGAGCGGGGCTGGTAGCAGTGGGAGCGCTTAGGAGCCGGAGCTCCCCCATCCTTGACAAGGACGCCTTGCTGAGGCGCTTTGCGGGCCCTCCGACTCGAATCGTGAGACGCCGCTGCCGAGGCTGCTTTGTCCTTGACCATCCGCCCCGCCATTTCTTCCGACGCGTCACTCGTGTTCAGCTTGGTGCGCGAGCTTGCCGAATACGAGCGCCTGCTTCACGAGGTCGAGGCGACCGAGGGGATGATCGCGCAAGCGCTGTTTTCGGAGGCTCCGAAAGTCTTCGCCGATATCGCCGAGTGGAAGGGAGAGCCGGCGGGCCTCGCCTTGTGGTTTTACAATTATTCGACCTTCAGGGGCCGTCATGGCCTTTATCTCGAGGATCTGTTCGTGCGCCCAGCGCTGCGCGGCCATGGGATCGGCAAGGCCTTGCTCCGGGAGTTGGCGCGCCGCTGCGTCGCCGAAGGTCTCGCGCGGCTCGAATGGTCGGTGCTCGATTGGAACGCGCCGTCGATCGGCTTCTACAAATCGCTCGGGGCCGTGGCCAAGGACGAATGGACGGTGTATCGGCTGAGCGGAGAACCCCTCGCGCGGCTCGCTCGATGAGGATGGGCCGACTTGGGCCTGGCCGGTTTCGTACCGGCCTCGACATGATTATCTGGTAGCGGCGGCAAGACCGCCGACAGCTCGGGAATGCAACGAAATGGCCACTGAAATCCGCGTGCCGACGCTTGGCGAAAGCGTCACCGAGGCAACGATCGGGCGATGGTTCAAGCAGCCCGGCGAGGCCGTCAAGGCCGACGAGCCGCTGGTCGAGCTCGAGACGGACAAGGTGACGCTCGAGGTGAATGCGCCGGCGGCTGGCGTTCTCGGCGAACAGCTCGCCAAGGAGGGCGAGACGGTCGCTGTGAACGCCGTTCTCGGTTCGATCACGGATGGCGCGGCGGCCGCTCCCGGAAAGGCCGCCTCCGTGAAATCCTCGGAGCCTCGCAAAGCAGAGCCTGCCTCGGCCCCCGCCAAGCCGGCAGCTTCTCCCGCACGTGCGGCGGCCTCTGCCAATGCGAATGGCCCCGCCGTCGCGCGCCTTGCCGCCGAGAGCGGCGCCGACCCCTCGGCGCTTGCCGGAACGGGCAAAGGCGGCCGCGTGACGAAGGGCGACATGCTGCACGCGATCGCGGGCGGCGCGGGCGCCGCCAGCCCCCCTGCCGCGACTTCCGCTTCGACGGCGCCGGCGCCTCTCCAGCTTCGCGCGCCTTCGCCGCCCGATGATGCCTCGCGCGAGGAGCGGGTGCGGATGACGAAGCTGCGCCAGACGATCGCGCGCCGCCTCAAGGAGGCACAAAACACCGCCGCCATGCTGACGACCTTCAACGATGTCGACATGTCGGAAGTGATGAAACTGCGCGCCCATTACAAGGACGCCTTCGAGAAGCGCCACGGCGTCAAGCTCGGCTTCATGGGGTTTTTCGTGAAGGCCTGCGTGCAGGCGCTGAAGGAGCTTCCCGCCGTCAACGCCGAGATCGACGGCGAAGATCTCGTCTACAAGAATTATTATCACATCGGCATCGCGGTCGGCACCGATAAGGGCCTCGTGGTGCCCGTGGTGCGCGACGCCGACGCGCTCTCGCTTGCCGGCGTCGAGAAGGCGATCGCCGATTTCGGCAAAAGGGCGCGCGACGGCAAGCTCAAGATCGAGGAGATGCAGGGCGGCACCTTCACCATCACCAATGGCGGCATCTACGGCTCGCTGATCTCGACGCCGATCCTCAACGCGCCGCAATCGGCGATTCTCGGGATGCATCGCATCGAGGACCGGCCGGTCGCGCGCGGCGGCCAGGTGGTGATCCGCCCGATGATGTATCTCGCGGTGAGCTATGACCACCGCATCGTCGACGGCAAGGAGGCCGTGACCTTCCTGGTCCGCGTGAAGGAGGGGCTCGAGGACCCCGCGCGGCTGATCTTGGACCTGTGACGCGCAAGCGCATCGCGCGGATCAATTCGTGAACGCTGAGCCCGCGGAGCTTGCTGGCTTCAAGGAAGAAGCCAGCTCGTCGCGGCCCCGGAGAAATCTCAAAATGCCTTACGATCTCATCGTCATCGGAAGCGGGCCGGCCGGGTATGTCTGCGCCATTCGCGCGGCGCAGCTCGGCCTCAAGACCGCCGTCGTCGAGAAATGGGCGACCTATGGCGGCACTTGCCTCAACATTGGTTGCATCCCTTCAAAGGCGCTGCTGCACGCTTCCGAGCTGTTCGAGGAGGCAGGCCATGGGCTTGCGGCTTTCGGCATCGAGGTCGCCTCGCCGAAGCTCAATCTCAAGGCCATGATGGCGCATAAGGACGCGACCGTGAAGGCGAATGTCGATGGCGTCGCCTTCCTCTTCAAGAAGAACAAGATCGACGGAATTCACGGGGTCGGCCGGGTCGTTTCGGCCGGCAAGGTCGAGGTGAAGTCCGAGGACGGCTCGACGAAAACGCTCGAGGCGAAGTCGATCGTGATCGCTACGGGCTCGGACGTGACGCCGCTTCAAGGCGTTGCGATCGACGAGAAACGGATCGTCTCCTCGACCGGGGCGCTCGAGCTTCCCGCGCCGCCCAAGAAGCTTCTTGTCATCGGCGCCGGCATCATCGGGCTCGAGCTCGGCTCGGTGTGGCGGCGCCTCGGGTCCGAGGTCGAGGTGATCGAATATCTCGATCGGATCCTCCCCGGCATCGACTTGGAGACGGCCAGGCAGTTCCAGCGGCTCATGGAAAAGCAGGGCGCCAAATTCCATCTCTCGCGCAAGGTGACGAAAGCCGAAGTCACGAAGAGCGGCGTCACGCTCACCGTCGAGCCCGCGGCCGGCGGCGAGGCCACGACCATGGCGGGCGATGTCGTCCTGGTCTCGATCGGGCGAAAGCCGATGACCGAGGGCCTCGGGCTCAAGGAAGCCGGCGTCAAGCTCGATGAACGCGGCCGCATCGAGATCGATGCGCATTTCCGCACGAATATTCCGGGCATCTACGCGATCGGCGATGTGGTGCGCGGGCCCATGCTCGCGCATAAGGGCGAGGATGAGGGCATGGCTTGCGCCGAGATCATCGCCGGCAAGGCGGGCCATGTGAATTACGGGGTCATTCCAAATGTCGTCTACACTTTTCCCGAAATCGCCTCGGTCGGAAAAAACGAAGAAGAACTGAAAAGCCAGGGCATCGCCTACAAGGTCGGCAAATTTCCCTTCATGGCGAACGGACGCGCGCGCGCAAACCGCACGACGGAAGGCTTCGTCAAGGTTCTGGCGGATGCCGCGACCGATGAGGTCCTCGGCGTGCATATCCTTGGCGCCGGCGCGAGCGAGATGATCGCCGAGGCCGCGGTGCTCATGGAGTTTAAGGGCTCTTCGGAAGACCTTGCCCGCACCTGTCACGCCCATCCGACGATGACGGAGGCCGTGAAGGAGGCAGCTCTCGCGGTCGAGAAGCGGGCGATCCACATTTGAACGCTCGCTGAAGGCGTTGTGCCCTAACTCGCCCTCACGAGGCCGACGATCTCCTTCACCTCCTCGATGACCGGGTGGGCGATGGCGCTCGCGCGACGAGCGCCATCGCCGAGAACCGCGTCGATGTGATCTTGCGCGTTCGAGAGCTTGATCATCTCGGCGCGCAAAGGGCCGAGCTTCTCGACCGCGACATCGACGAGGACGCTCTTGAATTGCGAGAATTGCGCGCCCCCATGCTGCTTCAGCACATGCTCGGGCGTCGCGTCCGTGAGGGCGGCGAGGATGCCGACGAGGTTCTCGGCCTCGGGCCGCGCCTCGAGCTCCTTCACCGTCTCGGGGAGGGGGTGAGGATCGGTCTTCGCCTTCCTGATCTTCTGCGCGATGGTGTCGACATCGTCGGTGAGGTTGATGCGCGAATAATCGGAAGGGTCCGATTTCGACATTTTCTTCGAGCCGTCGCGCAAGCTCATGACGCGTGCCGCCGGGCCGCCGATCAAGGGCTCGGTCAGGGGGAAGAAGGCTTCGCCATGCCCGCGCGCGCCGATTGCCGCGCCGTAATCATTGTTGAATTTCTGGGCGATGTCGCGGGTGAGCTCGAGATGTTGCTTCTGATCCTCGCCGACGGGCACATGCGTCGCCTTATAGGCAAGAATATCAGCCGCCATCAGCACCGGATAAGTATAGAGGCCGGCCGAGGCGTTCTCGCGATCCTTCCCGGCCTTCTCCTTGAATTGCGTCATGCGGTTGAGCCAGCCGACCCGCGCCACGCAGGAGAAGATCCAGGCGAGCTCGGCATGCTCATGCACCTGGCTCTGGTTGAAGATGATCGAATGCTTGGGATCGAGCCCCGCGGCAAGGAAGCCCGCGGTCACGCCGCGAATGCCATCGCGGAGCTCGTCGGGCGTCGTGGCGATCGTCAGCGCATGCAGATCGACGACGCAGTAGATGCAATCCATCCTCGCCTGTAATTCCACGAAGCGCTTGATGGCGCCAAGGTAATTGCCGAGATGCAGCGAGCCCGTCGGCTGGACGCCGGAAAAGACACGCTCTTTGAAGGCTGGCATCGATGCGCTCCGATTCATGAGGCGGCAGGCTTATGGCACCGCTCGGAGCGAGGCAAGGCCGGTTTGCGCGGCTGGGCCAAGGCAAATGATGCAAGATATCGGTGAGCGATTTCAGCCGCCCGCCAATCGGCGCCGCGGCGGTTCGCTGATCGGGCCGCCTTCGCCTTCTTGCGTCGCAGGGGTTCCCTTGGGACGCCGAAGCCCGCTCAGCATCGCGCGGTCGATGCCGCCAAGCGCCAGGACGAGAGCGCCGAACAAGAAGGCGCCGAGCGCGCAAAGCACGAGCAGCACGCCAAAGCGCGTGGCGAAGAAATGGGTGGGCGCGAGAAGCGGGGCCGCGATCGGTCGGAGCGCTCTCAACGCCACGGCCATGGCTAAACCCGAAGCGAGGATGGCAAGCGAACGCCCGAGCGTCCTTCGCTCGGGCACCGCGATGCCGCGTCGCTCGAGCACCACGCCCAGGAGGGTCGCTTGCGCGGTCGCGGCGAGCGCGATGGCAAGCGCGATGCCCGAGGCACCCAGACGGGCGCGCAGCAGATAGCCGAAGCCGAGCGTGATCACGACCACCGCCAAGGCGGCGATCAGCGGCACGGCTGGCCGCTCGCGCGCGAAGAAGGGCTGAGCGAAGATTTTGGCGAGCGCAGCGCCAGGGAGCGCCAACGCGAGCCAGCGCGCGGCGTGTGCCGTCTCGACGGTGTCATGCGCCTCGAAGGCGCCGTGCTCGAAAAGCACCGATACGATCGGCGTTGAAAGGGCGAGCAAGCCGGCCGCGGCCGGCAAGGTGACGAGGAGCGCGAGCTCGCACGCCCGATTGATCACCGCGGATTCCCCGCCCTGGTCGCGTTCACGCACGCAGCGCGCGATCTCGGGAAGCAGCACCGTACCCATCGCCACCGCGATGAAGCCGAGCGGAAGCTGGTAGAGCCGGTCGGCATAATAGAGCCAGGACACCGCGCCCGGCAGCGCAGAGGCCACTTGCGTTGCCGCCACGACGGCCATCTGGGTCGCTCCGCTTGCCGCAATGCCGGGAAGCGCAAGGAGGCAAAGGGTGCGAAGCTCGGGCGTCCAGCGCGGGCGGGTGAAGGGAAGGCCCTCGGGACTTTGCCAAAGGGAGAAAAGGAGCCAGCCCGCTTGCGCGAAGCCGGAAAGCCCGACGGCGCTCGCGAGAAAGCGTGCGCTATCCGGCTCCGTCTGCTCGGTCAGCCGCAAGGCGATCAGAAGTGCGACGAGGATGATGTTGACGACCACCGGAGCGAGCGCCGCGCTCAAGAAGCGTCTGTGCGAGTTGAGCGCCGAGGCCATCAGCGAGGCAAGAACCGCGAAGGCGAGGAACGGAAAGGCGAGTCTCGTATATTTGACGGCGAGCGCGAATTTGAGCGGATCATCGGAAAATCCGGGCGCGAGCGCGAGCACGAGGCCAGGCGCCGCGATATCCCCCGCCATGGCGAGCGTGATGAGGATCACGCCGGCACCCGTAATGGCGCGGTGCGTGAAGCTCGCGGCAGCCTCGCTGCCAAATTCGGATCGCATACGCTCGTGCACCGGCACGAAGGCCGGGTTGAGCGCGCCTTCCCCGAGCACGCGCCGGAAAAGATTAGGCAAGCGGAAAGCGACGAAGAAGGCGTCCGCGACGAGGCCCGATCCGAGCGTCGCGGCGATCAAGGCGTCCCGCACGAAGCCCAGCAATCTCGAGAGCGCGGTCGCGCCGCCGACGACAAGCACGGGCTTGGTGAAGGACATGGCCGGCGGATCGCCCTTCCTCGACAGAAGCTCGAATTGCGTTCGGATTTCCCGCCCGGCCCCCGGAGCGGACACATCCTCTCGTCCCCAGCGCCACACTTTCGACTCTGGCCCTACCGTCGCGACGGGTCAATCTCTCCGCTGGTTTTCGATAGGCGGGCGTGAATCGTGAATAAGGAGGCGGCCGCGAGAGGGCGCTCAAGCGCGGGTGAGGCGCCTTTGCGCCGCCCGCTACGCTCCGAAGGCTTCGTCCATGAAGGCCTGAAGCTGCGCGAGGTGCTTCGACATGACGCCAACGGCCGTCGCCGCCGTCGCCGGGCGTCCCGCGTAACGTGCGCGCTTTGCCTTCATTCCCGCCTGGCCGAGCACCCATTCGAGGTACGGCTCGGCAAAGCTCCAGGCGCCCATGTTTTTCGGCTCTTCCTGGCACCAGACGAGATCGGCATTCTTGAAGCGGGCGAGCTCCTGGGCGAGCGATTTCAGTGGGAAGGGATAAAGCTGCTCGACGCGCAGAAGGTAGACATCCTCGATGCCGCGTTTCTCGCGCTCCTCGTAAAGATCGAAATAGACCTTGCCGGAGCACATCACCACCCGGCGAATCTTGCTGTCCTTGACGAGCTTGATCGCCTCCGCCGGCAAGCGCTCCGCATCGTCCATGAGCCAGCGGTGGAAAGTGGCTTCCGGCCCGAACTCATCGAGCGTGGAGACGCAACGCTTGTGTCGCAGAAGCGATTTCGGCGTCATCAGAATGAGGGGTTTGCGGAAATCGCGCTTGAGCTGCCGGCGCAAGCTATGGAAATATTGGGCGGGCGTCGTCGCGTTGACGACCTGCATATTGTCCTCGGCGCACATCTGCAAGAAGCGCTCGAGCCGCGCCGAGGAGTGCTCGGGTCCCTGCCCTTCATATCCATGCGGCAGGAGGCAGACGAGGCCCGACATGCGCAGCCATTTGCGCTCGCCCGAGGATACGAACTGGTCGAAGACGACCTGCGCGCCATTGGCGAAATCGCCGAACTGGGCTTCCCAAAGCGTCAAGGCATTCGGCTCGGAAAGCGAATAGCCGTATTCGAAGGCGAGCACCGCCTCTTCCGAGAGCATCGAGTTGATCACCTCGTAGCGCGCCTGGCCTTCCTCGATGTGATTGAGCGGCGTGAAACGGTCTTCGGTGTTCTGATCGATGAGCACGCTGTGACGTTGGGAGAAGGTGCCGCGCTCGCTGTCCTGACCGGAAAGCCGAACCGGGTGGCCTTCAAGACAGAGCGAGCCGAAGGCAAGCGATTCCCCTGTTGCCCAATCGATGCCCTTGCCGGTCTTCAGCGCCTCGCGCCGGTTGTCGAGGAAGCGTTGAATGGTCTTGTGGACCGCGAAGCCCTTCGGCACGCTTGTGATGCGCTCGCCGATCATTCGCAATGTCTTTTCCTCGACACCCGTGCGGCCACGCCGGGCATCGTCCTCGTCGAGCCGCGCGGCATGCATCTTGGACCAGGCGCCGTCGAGCCAATCGGCCTTGTTCGGCTTGAAAGACTGGGCGGCCTCGAACTCCTCGTCGAGGCGCTGGCGCCATGCGGCCTGCAGCTTCTCGGCCTCGCCCTCGGCGATGACGCCCTCGCCGACGAGCTTCTCGGCATAGATGGCGAGCGCCGTCTTATGCGCGCGGATGGTTTTGTACATCAGCGGCTGGGTAAATGCCGGCTCGTCGCCCTCGTTATGGCCGAAACGCCGATAGCAGAACATGTCGATGACGACGGGCTTTTGAAATTTCTGGCGGTACTCGGTCGCGATCTTGGCGACGAAGACCACGGCCTCCGGATCATCCCCGTTCACATGGAAGATCGGCGCCTCGACCATCTTGGCGACATCGGAGGGGTAGGGGGAGGAGCGCGAATAGCGCGGGTAGGTGGTGAAGCCCAGCTGATTGTTGATGATGAAATGAACCGAGCCGCCCGTGCGGTGCCCCTTCAACCCCGAAAGGCCGAAGCATTCGGCGACCACGCCTTGTCCCGCGAAGGCCGCGTCGCCATGGATCAGGAGCGGCATCACCGCGATGCGTTGGTCGGGCGGGCAATCATGCTGATCCTGCTTCGCCCGAACCTTGCCAAGCACCACGGGGTCGACGATCTCGAGGTGCGACGGATTGGCGGTGAGCGAGAGATGCACCTTGTTGCCGTCGAACTCGCGGTCGGACGAGGCGCCGAGATGGTATTTCACATCGCCTGAGCCCTCGACCTCGTCGGGCGTGAAGGAGCCGCCCTTGAATTCATGGAAGATGGCGCGCGTCGGCTTGTGCATCACATTGGCGAGCACGTTGAGGCGGCCCCGATGGGGCATGCCGAGCACGATCTCGCGCACGCCGAGCGCGCCGCCACGCTTGATGATCTGCTCGAGGGCGGGCACCATCGCCTCGGCGCCGTCGAGCCCGAAGCGCTTCGTTCCGCGATAGCGAAGATCGGCGAATTTCTCGAAGCCCTCCGATTGCACGAGCTTGTTGAGGATGGCGCGCTTGCCTTCCGGCGTGAAGGCGATCTCCTTGTCGGGCCCTTCGATGCGTTCCTGGAGCCAGCCCTTCTCTTGCGGGTTCGAGATGTGCATGAACTCGTAGCCGATCGTCGAGCAATAGGTGCGCTCGAGGACAGCGAGCATCTCGCGCAAGGTCGCGAATTCGTAGCCCAGCACATTGTCGATGAAGATCTTGCGGTCGTAATCGGCCTCGGTGAAGCCGTAGCTCGAGGGATGCAGCTCCTCATGGTCGCGCTTCGGCTCGAGGTTCAAGGGATCGAGATTGGCATGCAGATGGCCGCGCATGCGGTAGGCGCGGATCATCATAATGGCGCGCACGCTGTCGCGTGTCGCCTGGGCGATCTCGGCCGCCGAAAGCTCCTTTCCCGAAAGATCGGCCTTGGTCTTGATCTTGTCGCCGACCGCCTTCTCGATCGTGAGCCAATTGCCGTCGAGCGCCGAGACGAGCTCCCCGTTCAAGGGGACGGGCCAATCCCGCTGCTTCCAGGACGCGCCCTCCGCATTCTTCTCGACGAGCGAACTTTCGTCCTTCAGCCCCTCAAAGAACTGGCGCCAGCTCGGATCGACTTGCGCGGGGTCGCGCCGGTAGGTGTCGTAAAGCTGCTCGACATAGGCGGCATTGCCGCCATAGAGGAAGGAGCTTTTCGAGAATGCGTCATTCGGGAGTTGGCGAGCCATCGTCTGTTCCTTGAAACCTCGAGCCGCCTCACCCTGTCGAGCTGTGAGGCGGTGATATCGATATGGTGCCTTGACGGCCTTTTACGAAATTGCGCTTGACGTAACCTGCCCGCAAACGCCTTCCGATCCGTTTACGGCGCTCGCCAGTGTCCCGCCTGGTTTATGCTCGCCGCAGGCCCTTCAGCCTTTCAAGACCTCGACCAAGGTTTTTCCGAGGCGCGCCGGCGAGGGCGAGACCTTGATGCCCGCCGCCTCCATCGCCTCGGTCTTGCTCTTCGCGTCGCCCTTGCCGCCGGAAATGATGGCGCCGGCATGGCCCATGCGGCGCCCGGGCGGCGCGGTGCGCCCGGCAATGAAGCCGACCATCGGCTTCTTACGGCCTCTTTTCGCCTCGTCACGCAGGAATTGCGCCGCATCCTCCTCGGCCGAACCGCCGATCTCGCCGATCATCACGATAGAATGGGTGTCGGGGTCGGCGAGGAACATCTCGAGGATGTCGATGAACTCCGTTCCCTTGACCGGGTCGCCGCCAATGCCGACGGCGGAGGTCTGGCCGAGGCCCTCGCGCGTCGTCTGATAGACGGCCTCGTAGGTGAGCGTGCCCGAGCGCGAGACGATGCCGACCGAGCCCCGCTTGAAGATCTGGCCCGGCATGATGCCGATCTTGCATTCGCCGGCAGTCATCACGCCCGGGCAATTCGGCCCGATCAGGCGGGATTTCGAGCCCGAGAGCGCACGCTTGGCGCGGATCATATCGGCGACCGGAATGCCCTCGGTGATGCAGATGATCAGCGGCACCTGCGCATCGATCGCTTCGCAAATCGCATCCGCGGCTCCTGCCGGCGGCACATAGATCACGCTCGCGTCAGCCCCCGTCGCCTCGTGCGCCTCGAGCACCGTGTCGAAGACGGGCAGGTTCAGATGCTGCGCCCCGCCTTTCCCAGGCGACACGCCGCCCACCATCCTCGTGCCGTAAGCGATCGCCTGCTCGGAATGGAAGGTGCCGTTCTTCCCGGTGAAGCCCTGGCAGATGACCTTGGTGTCGGCGTCGATGAGGATGGACATGGGGTCTGCTGCCTGTCAGTTGGGAAGGAAGGGATTCACGGCTTTCACATAGCCGTAGACCTGCCCCTGATAGAGGTCCTCGGCATCAACGATCGGACCCGGTTCGTCGGCCGCGGCGAAGATTGCGGGGAGCAAATGAGCATCGAGAAACGGATCAGCGCTCATAGCTGTCTTCCCGGTTCCATTTGTAGCAGGGACTGAGCTCCGCAGAGGAGGTTTCGCTCATCTTTCTCAATTCCGCGACCACTTGTTCAAGCCGGTCACCATCTTCGGCGATTTGCTCCAGATGTTTGCGCATAATTGCACTCATCGTCTCATCTTCACGAAGGGTGGATTTCCCAGTTTTTTTCAGCATGTCTTTATTGATTGAGAGGGTGATGTTCTTCATTGCAGCGATCGGGACGCAACCGATGCCGCAGCGTCATAGCGCTTTATCATTTCTTGACCGCACCGACGATCTTCCTCGCCGCGTCGTCGAGATCGTCCGCCGAGATCACGTTCAATCCCGATTTGTCGAGGATCGCCTTGCCGAGCTCGACATTCGTGCCTTCGAGCCGCACCACGAGGGGCACCTTGAGGCCGACTTCCTTCACCGCCGCGATCACGCCTTCGGCGATGATGTCGCATTTCATGATGCCGCCGAAGATGTTCACCAATATGCCTTTCACCTTCGGGTCGGCGGTGATGATCTTGAAGGCGGCCGCGACCTTCTCCTTGGTGGCGCCGCCTCCGACATCGAGGAAGTTCGCGGGCTCCTCGCCGTAGAGCTTGATGATGTCCATCGTGGCCATCGCGAGGCCAGCCCCGTTCACCATGCAGCCGATCGTGCCGTCGAGCGCCACGTAAGAGAGGTCGTGCTTGGAGGCTTCGATCTCCTTCGCGTCCTCCTCGCTCGTGTCGCGCAGCGCCGCGATATCGGCATGGCGATAGAGCGCGTTGTCGTCGAAGGAGATCTTGGCATCGAGGCAGACGAGCCGATTGTCCTTGGTGATGATGAGCGGATTGATCTCGAGAAGGCTCATGTCCTTCGACAGGAAGGCCGCGTAGAGCTGCGCGACGAGCCGTTCGGCTTGCTTGGCGAGATCGCCGGTGAGGCTCAAGGCTTTCGCGACCTTGCGGCCGTGATAGCCGATGACGCCGGTGGCGGGATCGATCGAGAAGGACACGATCTTCTCGGGCGTGTCATGCGCCACTTTCTCGATGTCCATGCCGCCCTCGGTCGACACGACGAAGGCGACGCGCGACGTCTCGCGATCGACGAGCATCGAAAGGTAAAGCTCGCGCGCGATCGCCGAGCCGTCCTCCACATAAAGACGGTTCACCTGCTTGCCGGCCGGGCCGGTTTGCACGGTGACAAGCGTGTTGCCGAGCATCTCCTTGGCGAAGCGCTTCACCTCCTCGACCGATTTGGCAAGCCGCACGCCGCCCTTGTCCCCCGCGGCGGCTTCCTTGAACCTGCCCTTGCCGCGCCCGCCCGCGTGAATCTGGCTCTTCACGACGAAGAGCGGTCCGCCGAGCTCCTTTGCGGCAGCTTCCGCCTCCTCGGGAGTGAAGGCCGGCTTGCCGCGCGACACCGTCACGCCGAATTCCCTGAGCACCGCCTTGGCCTGGTATTCATGGATGTTCATGGAAGGATTCCTGCAGGAGTTCCTGGACGCGTAGTTCCCGGACGCGTTTTCTGGCGCAGTTTTTGGCGTCCCGGCTGAACGCCCGTCTCCTCCGGTATCGAGGCGCGCTGCCGTGCGGGAGCCTCGTCCTTCACCCCTTCAAGGCCGCGTTGATGCCTTGGCAAGCCTCGATGAGGCTCTTCACCGAAGCGACGGACTTCTCGAACATCGCTTTTTCCTCTTTGTTCAGCTCGATCTCCACGACGCGTTCCACACCGGCGGCGCCGATGACGACCGGCACGCCGAGGAACAAGCCCTTTTGCCCGTATTGCCCGTCGAGATAGGTGGCGCAGGGCAGGACGCGCTTCTTGTCCCTGAGATAGCTTTCCGCCATCGCGATCGCGGAAGCGGCGGGAGCATAGAAGGCGGAGCCGGTCTTCAAAAGATTGACGATCTCGCCGCCGCCCTTGCGGGTGCGCTCGACGATGGCGTCGATCTTGGCTTGCGTGGCCCAGCCCATCTTCACGAGATCGGGGAGGGGGATGCCGGCGACCGTCGAGTAGCGCACGAGCGGCACCATGTCGTCGCCATGCCCGCCGAGCACGAATGCGGAGACATCCTCGACCGAGACGCCGAGCTCCTCGCTCAGGAAAAAGCGGAAACGCGCCGAATCGAGCACGCCCGCCATGCCGACGATCTTCTTCGCCGATAACCCTGAGAATTTCTGCAAGGCCCAGACCATCGCGTCCAGCGGGTTGGTGATGCAGACGACGAAAGCCTTCGGGCAATATTGCTTGATCCCGGCGCCGACCGCCTCCATCACCTTGAGGTTGATGCCGAGAAGATCGTCGCGGCTCATCCCGGGCTTGCGCGGCACGCCCGCGGTCACGATCACGACATCGCAGCCGGCGAGATCGGCATAGGATTGGGTCCCCTTATAACGGGCGTCGAAGCCGTCGACGGGCGATGACTCCGCGAGGTCGAGCCCCTTACCCTGGGGAAGCCCCTCGGCAATGTCGAACATGACCACGTCGCCGAGCTCCTTGAGCCCGACGAGATGAGCGAGCGTGCCTCCGATCTGGCCGGCACCGATCAGGCCTACCTTGCTGCGAGCCATGGAAAACTTCCCAAATTGCGGAATTGAGCATGGGCGCCCGCGGGGGCAGGCGCGTCTCGACCCGGTGATTCCAGGAATTCGGGCAGGCCGGACGCGGCCCTTCTAGCGAGGGGGGCGGGCTCGTTCAAGCGCGCCTTCGGTTCTCGACAAAGTCGGGACATCTCGACAGGCCCGAGCGGAATAAGGAACGGCGATGAGCGTTCCGGACGGATGCAGGCCGTACTCGATTTGGTGAAGTCGGAGAGGATTGACTGCCCGGCCCTCGGCCCCAATGCCTGGGCCGGGGGACGACTTTGAATTCGAAGGGAAGGGATATCGATGCGTAAGACGATAATTTCGGCCGCCGCGGCGCTTCTGCTGGCCAGTGTCGCTCCTCATCAGGGTGCAAACGCATTCCCCCTCGCGGCGCCGTCCTCCGGAAAAGCCGGCCTCACTTTCATTGCTGACGGCTGCGGGCCTGCCTTCCACCGCAATCCCTTTGGATTTTGCGTGCGGAATGTTTGGGGGCCGAGGCCTTATGCCTATGGCTGGCATCGTTGCTGGCTCAGGGAGACGCCTTGGGGGCCGCGCCGCGTCTGCCGCTGATATCAATTTGGCGCTTGGGACCAAAACCGCGCGGAAGCCAGATCGGCGTTTCGCGAGGGCAAAGCGCTGGGTTCGGGCATTTTGCGGCGTGTCGCGAGAGTGCTGCACGAAAAATGGGCAAAATTCGCAGAATCTCTGCCTGAGAATTTTCTCAGGCCCCCTTGGCAAAGCGAAGCCGACCGTCTAAGAGACGCGCTTCCGTGAAGACTCCTCAAAGGGCCTTTTCGGGCGCGTCGCCTTGGCGGCTTGCCTTGACGATGCGGTTGCCCGCTTCTTCTAGCGCCAATGGCGCGCCTATTTTCCTGCTTCTGTCAAGTGCCGGTGGCCTTGACGGCGCGAGAAGATCGGGGAGGCGGGCTGATACCTGTCCGAGACCGCAGGCGCCGGCTCCGCCGGCTTAAAATCGCTTCGCCTGCGCAGATGGGATGAGCCATGGGCCGTGACGGGAGACGTTCCGTGCGCGGCTTCGTGCTTTGACCGACTGGACCGAGGTCGCGGGGTCTCCCGCGCGGCCGGACAGGCACTGTGAACCGCCGCGGGCCAATCGGCCTTCCCGGCTTTAAGTGCAACCGGCGTGCAGGGAGCGAAAGTTCCTGGACCGCCCTCGTCGATGAAGAGAGCCCACGTGGAACGTGCGGAAAAGCAAGATTTCGTGACGGCGCTTCGTTCGACCTTTCAGGCGAACGCGTCCGTGATCGTCGCCCATTATGCCGGCCTCACCGTCTCCGACATGCAGGCTCTGCGCAAGCAGGCCAAGCAAGCCGGCGTTTCGGTGAAGGTGGCGAAGAACAGGCTCGCCAAGATCGCGCTCGACGGGACCGAGGTCGCCTCGATCGCCTCTTTGCTCAAAGGGCCGACGCTTCTCGCCTATTCGAGCGACCCGGTCGCCGCGGCAAAAGTCGCGATCGACTATGCCAAGGTGAATGAGAAGCTCGTCGTCGTCGGCGGCGCGATGGGTGCGACGTCTCTCGACCCCAATGGCGTAAAGACGCTCGCCAGCATGCCTTCGCTCGACGAATTGAGGGCCAAGCTTATCGGCCTCCTGATGGCGCCGGCGACCAAGATTGCGCAACTCGCCAACGCGCCCGCGAGCAAGCTCGCCCGTGTTGTCGCCGCCTATGCCGAGAAGAGCGAGGCGGCGTGAAGCCGCGTCATTTGATCTTTTGAGTCGACCGAACCGCTTGGAATTCCACCAAACCGACCTAAATAAGGAACGTCTCCCATGGCTGATCTCTCCAAACTCGTGACCGAACTTTCGGGCCTCACCGTCCTCGAGGCTGCCGAGCTCGCCAAGATGCTCGAGGAAAAATGGGGCGTTTCGGCCGCCGCCGCGGTTGCGGTCGCCGCAGCTCCCGGCGCCGGCGGGGCTGCCGCCCCCGCCGCCGAGGAGAAGACGGAATTCACGGTGGTTCTCGCCAGTGTCGGAGACAAGAAGATCGAGGTCATCAAAGAGGTGCGCGCCATCACCGGGCTTGGCCTCAAGGAAGCCAAGGACCTCGTCGAGGCCGCTCCGAAGCCTGTGAAGGAAGGCGTGGCCAAGGAAGAGGCCGACAAGCTCAAGGCTCAGCTCGAGAAGGCGGGCGCGAAGGTCGAGCTGAAGTGAATTTCGGGCCGGCTTTGGCCGGCGCTGCATGGTTTGAGCGGCACCGCGAGCGGTGCCGCGCGCGTCATGCGGGGCGTCTCGGGAACGCCTCTTTTCGGAAGCCCTGAAGCCGTCCGGCTCCGGGGTTTTCGTGTTGGATCGGTCGTTTCGCGAAAGCGGATCGACTTTGGCGGCGAGGCGAGTCGCCGAAGAGCAGGAACGAGAAGGGATCTTGATTTCTTGCGCCTTGACTTCTTGCGCATTGCCGAAAATCGCGCGCCGGAGTTTCGGCCCCCGGTGGCCGGCAAGACGATCAAGGCCAATGGATGGCCTCGGCCGATCAGGCCATTGAGTTCACGAGGGTAAGCGTATTCGCCGTCCGGCGTCGAGCCCGGACCATGGGAAGGCAAGAGGAGCGACATGGCTCACACGTTCACAGCCCGCAAGCGTATCCGGAAATATTTCGGCAAGGTCCGCGAAGGCGCGGTGATGCCGAACCTCATCGAGGTGCAGAAGGCGTCCTACGACCAGTTCCTCCAGATCCACGAGGTCGGCGCCAAGCGGACCAATGATGGTCTGCAGGCAGTCTTCAAGTCGATCTTTCCGATCTCGGATTTTGCCAAGACGGCCCAGCTCGATTTCGTGAAATACGAGTTCGAGCCGCCGAAATTCGACGTCGACGAATGCCGCCAGCGCGGCATCACCTATGCGGCTCCCCTCAAGGTGACGCTTCGCCTCATCGTGTTCGATGTCGATCCCGATACCCAGGCAAAATCCGTCAAGGATATCAAGGAGCAAGACGTTTACATGGGCGACATGCCGCTCATGACCTTGAATGGCACCTTCATCGTCAACGGCACCGAGCGCGTCATCGTCTCGCAAATGCATCGCTCGCCCGGCGTGTTTTTCGATCACGACAAGGGCAAGACGCATTCCTCGGGCAAGCTGCTTTTCGCCGCGCGCATCATTCCCTATCGAGGCTCCTGGCTCGACATCGAATTCGACGCCAAGGACATCGTGCACACGCGCATCGATCGCAAGCGCAAGATTCCGGTCACCTCCCTGCTTTATGCGCTCGGCATGGACGGCGAGGAAATCCTCGCGCGTTTCTACCAGAAGATCATGCTGTCGCGCGACGGCGACGCCTGGCGCCAGCCTTTCGATGCCGAGCGCCTCAAAGGCACGACGCCCGCAAACGACGTCGTGGATGCGGACTCCGGCGATGTGGTCATCGAAGCGGGCCGCAAGGTGACCGCGCGGGTGGCCCGTCTCGTCGCCGAGAAAGGCGTCGAGGCGATCAGGCTCACCAATGAGGATCTCGTCGGCCAATATATCGCCGAAGACATCGTCAATTCCGAAACGGGCGAGATCTATGTCGAGGCGGGCGCCGAGATCGAGCCGAAGCTCCTCGACAGCTTGATCGAGGCCGGCGTCACGCAGTTGCCGCTCCTCGACATCGATCACGTCAATATCGGCGCCTATATCCGCAACACGCTCGCGGTTGACAAGGCGTCGACGCGCGAAGAGGCTCTCTTCGACATCTACCGCGTCATGCGTCCAGGCGAGCCGCCGACGCTGGAGACGGCGGAGACGATGTTCAACTCCCTCTTCTTCGATCCCGAACGCTACGACCTGTCGGCTGTGGGCCGCGTCAAGATGAACATGCGCCTCGACCTGAAGGTCGAGGACACGGTTCGCGTGCTTCGCAAGGATGACATTCTCGCGGTCGTCAAAGAGCTGGTGGAACTGCGCGACGGGCGTGGCGAGGTCGACGATATCGACCATCTCGGCAACCGCCGCGTGCGCTCGGTGGGCGAATTGATGGAGAACCAATTCCGCGTTGGGCTGCTGCGCATGGAGCGCGCCGTGCGCGAGCGCATGTCCTCGGTCGAGATCGCGACCGTGATGCCCCAGGATCTCATCAACGCCAAGCCGGTCGCGGCGGCGGTTCGCGAGTTCTTCGGCTCTTCGCAGCTTTCGCAGTTCATGGATCAGATCAACCCCTTGTCGGAAATCACTCATAAGAGAAGGCTTTCCGCTTTGGGACCGGGTGGGCTCACGCGTGAGCGCGCAGGCTTCGAGGTGCGTGACGTGCACCCGACGCATTACGGACGCATTTGCCCGATCGAGACGCCCGAAGGCCCGAATATCGGTCTCATCAACTCGCTCGCGACCTTCGCGCGCATCAACAAATACGGCTTCATCGAGAGCCCCTACCGGCGCGTTGCGCATGGCAAGGTGACCGATCAGGTGGACTATCTTTCGGCCATGGAAGAGGCGAAGCACTACGTCGCCCAGGCCATGTCCGCCGTGGACCGGCACGGCAAGCTCACCGACGACCTCGTCGTGTGCCGGCATGCCGGCGACGTGATCGTGGTGCCGCCGGAGCGGGTCGACTACATGGATGTGTCGCCCAAGCAGCTCGTCTCGGTTGCGGCCGCGCTCATTCCGTTCCTCGAGAATGACGATGCCAACCGCGCCTTGATGGGCTCGAACATGCAGCGTCAGGCGGTGCCGCTTCTCAAGGCGGATGCGCCTTTCGTCGGCACCGGCATGGAGGGGGCGGTGGCCCGCGACTCGGGCGCCGCAATCGCCGCGCGCCGCACGGGCATCATCGATCAGGTGGACGCCTCGCGTATCGTGGTGCGCGCCACCGAAGATCTCGACCCGACGAAGCCCGGCGTCGACATCTACCGCTTGATGAAGTTCCAGCGCTCGAACCAGTCGACCTGCATCAACCAGCGCCCGCTGGTGAAGGTGGGCGACGTCGTTCACAAGGGCGAGATCATTGCCGACGGCCCCTCGACCGAGCTCGGCGAGCTCGCGCTCGGACGCAATGTGCTCGTCGCCTTCATGCCGTGGAACGGCTACAACTTCGAAGATTCGATCCTGCTTTCCGAGAACATCGCCAAGGAAGATGTGTTCACCTCGATCCACATCGAGGAGTTCGAGGTGATGGCTCGCGACACCAAGCTCGGGCCGGAGGAGATCACCCGCGATATTCCGAATGTCTCCGAGGAGGCTCTAAAGAACCTCGACGAGGCCGGTATCGTCTATATCGGTGCCGAGGTGCAGGCTGGCGATATCCTGATCGGCAAGATCACGCCCAAGGGCGAAAGCCCGATGACGCCCGAGGAGAAGCTTCTGCGCGCCATCTTCGGCGAGAAGGCGTCGGATGTGCGCGACACTTCGCTTCGCGTGCCACCCGGGGTGCAAGGCACGATCGTCGAAGTGCGCGTCTTCAATCGCCACGGCGTCGAGAAGGATGAGCGCGCCCAGGCGATCGAGCGCGAGGAGATCGAGCGCCTCGCCAAGGACCGCGATGACGAGCAGGCGATCCTCGATCGCAATGTTTATGCGCGCCTCAGCGACCTCGTGCACCACAAGAAGGCGGTCGCAGGCCCGAAGGGCTTCAAGAAGGATACCAAGCTCGACAAGGAGACGCTCGCTCATTATCCGCGGTCGCAGTGGTGGAGCTTCGCCTTCTCCAACGATTCACTGATGAGCGAGATCGAGGCGATGCGCCGGCAGTACCGACGAGTTCAAGAAAGGGCTCGAGCAGCGCTTTCTCGACAAGGTCGAGAAGCTGCAGCGCGGCGATGAGATGCCGCCCGGCGTCATGAAGATGGTCAAGGTCTTCGTCGCCGTGAAGCGCAAGATTCAGCCGGGCGACAAGATGGCGGGCCGCCACGGCAACAAGGGCGTGGTGTCGAAGATCGTGCCGGTCGAGGACATGCCGTTCCTCGAGGACGGCACCTCGGTCGATATCGTCCTCAACCCGCTCGGCGTGCCGAGCCGCATGAATGTCGGGCAGATCCTCGAGACGCATCTCGGTTGGGCCTGCGCCGGGCTCGGCAAGCAGATCGGGGCGGCCGTCGAGGCCTATCGCAAGGCCCACGACGCCAAGAAGCTGCGCCGGACGGTCGAGAAGATCTACGGCAAGGGCAGCGCCGTGACGGAGCTCGAGGATGACGATCTCGTCGAGATGGCGGGCAGCTTGTCGCGCGGGGTGCCGATTGCCACGCCTGTCTTCGACGGAGCCAAGGAAGGCGACATCGAGGACATGCTGGAAATGGCCGGCCTCGATAAATCCGGCCAGGTGACGCTCTACGACGGGCGCTCCGGGGAGGCCTTCGACCGCAAGGTGACCGTGGGCTATATCTACATGCTGAAGCTCAACCACCTCGTCGACGACAAGATCCACGCGCGCTCGATCGGCCCCTACAGCCTCGTCACTCAGCAGCCGCTCGGTGGCAAGGCTCAGTTCGGCGGCCAGCGCTTCGGCGAGATGGAGGTTTGGGCGCTCGAAGCCTATGGCGCGGCCTACACCTTGCAGGAGATGCTCACCGTCAAATCCGACGACGTGGCCGGCCGCACCAAGGTCTATGAGGCGATCGTGCGGGGCGACGACACTTTCGAGGCCGGAATTCCGGAGAGCTTCAACGTGCTCGTCAAGGAGATGCGTTCGCTCGGCCTCAATGTGGAGCTCGCGTCAAAGCGGGTTCCGCCCGTGACGCCACCGACGGCGGAGGCCGCCGAGTGAAGCGTGGCATGAGGACAGCTTAGTCAAGCTCAATCGCACAATGCCTCTTTCGCGTCGCGAGAGAGGTGACACGAGTTTTCCAGCCGTTGTTCGGCGCGTCCGGCGCGGCCCAGATTTGAGGAGATGGCGATGAACCAAGAGGTCATGAGCATCTTCAACCAACCGGCGCAGCCGGTGTCGTTCGACCGCATCAGGATCGCGCTGGCGAGCCCTGAGAAGATCAAGTCGTGGTCGTTCGGCGAGATCAAGAAGCCCGAGACGATCAACTATCGCACCTTCAAGCCGGAGCGCGACGGGCTGTTCTGCGCGCGCATCTTCGGCCCGATCAAGGATTACGAGTGCTTGTGCGGCAAGTACAAGCGCATGAAATACAAGGGCATCATCTGCGAGAAATGCGGCGTCGAGGTCACGCTCTCGCGCGTGCGCCGCGAGCGCATGGGGCATATCGAGCTCGCCGCTCCGGTCGCGCACATCTGGTTCTTGAAGTCCTTGCCGTCGCGCATCGGGCTCCTGCTCGACATGACGCTGAAGGACATCGAGCGCGTCCTTTATTTCGAGAACTACATCGTCATCGAGCCGGGCCTCACGCCCCTGAAGCAGCATCAGCTGCTCTCCGAGGACGACGTGCTGCGCGCCCAGGAGGAGTATGGGGAGGACAGCTTCACCGCCCTCATCGGGGCCGAGGCGGTCCGCGAGATCCTCATCAGCCTCGATTTGCCGAAGATCGCGCTCGACCTGCGCCAGGAGATCGCGACCACGACCTCGGAGCTGAAGCCCAAGAAGCTGATGCGCCGGCTCAAGATCATCGAAGCCTTCATCCAGTCGGGCAACAAGCCCGAATGGATGATCCTGACCCAGGTGCCGGTGATCCCGCCCGATCTTCGGCCTCTGGTGCCGCTCGACGGCGGGCGCTTCGCGACCTCGGACCTCAACGACCTCTACCGGCGCGTGATCAACCGCAACAACCGCCTGAAGAGGCTGATCGAGCTTCGCGCTCCCGACATCATTATCCGCAACGAGAAGCGGATGCTGCAGGAGGCGGTCGACGCGCTCTTCGACAACGGGCGGCGCGGCCGCGTGATCACGGGCGCGAACAAGCGCCCGCTCAAATCGCTCGCCGACATGCTGAAGGGCAAGCAAGGCCGTTTCCGCCAGAACCTGCTCGGCAAGCGCGTCGATTACTCGGGCCGCTCGGTGATCGTGGTCGGCCCGGAGCTCAAGCTGCACCAATGCGGTTTGCCGAAGAAGATGGCGCTCGAGCTGTTCAAGCCCTTCATCTATTCGCGGCTGGATGCGAAGGGGCTCGCGGCGACGGTGAAACAGGCAAAGAAGCTCGTCGAGAAGGAACGGCCGGAAGTTTGGGACATCCTCGATGAGGTGATCCGCGAGCATCCGGTGATGCTCAATCGCGCGCCCACCTTGCACCGGCTCGGCATCCAGGCCTTCGAGCCGACGCTCGTCGAGGGCAAGGCCATCCAGCTTCATCCCTTGGTTTGCGCGGCCTTCAACGCTGATTTCGACGGCGACCAGATGGCCGTGCATGTGCCGCTCTCGCTCGAGGCCCAGCTCGAAGCGCGCGTGCTCATGATGTCCACCAACAATATTCTGCATCCGGCCAATGGTCAGCCGATCATCGTGCCGTCGCAGGATATCGTGCTTGGGCTCTACTACCTCACCATCATGTCCGATGGTGAGCCGGGCGAGTTCAAATATTTCGAGCCGGAAGAACTGAAGAAACTCTTCAAGCCGCAGGATTACGCCAAGAACAAGGGCGCGAAGATCCCGAAGCAAGGCTTTTACGGGGATCTTGGCCAGCTCGAGCATGCACTCGAGACGAAGGCCGTCTCGCTGCACGCCAAGATCAAGTTCCGTTGGACGGGCCTCGACGAGAAGGGCAAGCGCGCGTCCAAGGTCCATGACACGACGCCTGGCCGCGTGCTTCTCGCCCAGCTCCTGCCCGAGCACGTCAAGATCTCCTTCGACATCGCCAACCGGCTGATGACGAAAAAGGAGATCTCGAACCTGATCGACATCGTCTACCGCGAATGCGGGCAGAAGGAGACGGTGATCTTCTGCGACAAGATCATGAATCTCGGCTTCACCCAGGCGTTCAAGGCGGGCATTTCCTTCGGCAAGGACGACATGGTCGTGCCCGAGAACAAGTGGAAGGTGGTCGACGAGACGCGCGCGCTCGCCAAGGATTACGAGCAGCAGTTCCAGGACGGGCTCATCACCCAGCGCGAGAAATACAACAAGGTGGTCGACGCCTGGTCGAAATGCTCGGATCGTCTCGCCACGGAGATGATGCAAGGCATCTCGACAGTAAGGAAGGACGAGGACGGGCGCGACCGGCCGGTGAATTCGATCTACATGATGTCGCATTCCGGCGCGCGCGGCTCGCCGACGCAAATGCGCCAGCTCGCCGCGATGCGCGGCCTCATGGCAAAGCCGTCAGGCGAGATCATCGAGAGCCCGATCATCTCGAACTTCAAGGAAGGCCTCGACGTGCTCGAGTATTTCAACTCGACGCATGGTGCGCGCAAGGGGCTTGCCGATACGGCCTTGAAGACGGCGAATTCCGGCTATCTGACGCGCCGTCTCGTCGATGTCGCGCAGGATTCGATCATCACCAGCAATGATTGCGGCTCGAAGAACGGCATCGTGATGCGCGCCATCGTCGATGCCGGCCAGGTGGTGGCTTCGCTCGCCTCACGCATTCTTGGTCGCGCCGCCGCGCAAAACATCGTTGGCGCGGACGGGAAGAAGGTGATCGTCAAGGCCGGCGAGTTGATCGACGAGAAGCATATCGCCGCGATCACGGCCGCGAACATCCAGGAAGTGAAGATCCGCTCGGTTCTCACTTGCGCGCTGCGCGATGGCGTATGCGGGAAATGCTATGGGCGCGATCTTGCCCGCGGCACGCCCGTCAATCTCGGCGAGGCGGTCGGCGTCATCGCGGCGCAATCGATCGGCGAGCCGGGGACCCAGCTCACCATGCGCACCTTCCACATCGGCGGCGCGGCCCAGATCTCGGAGCAATCCTTCATCGAAACGAACTTCGAGGGCAAGGTCACGATCCGCAACCGCAATATCGTGCGCAATTCGGCGGGCGACCTCATCGCCATGGCGCGCAATCTCGCGGTGGTGATCGTCGGGCCGGACGGCACGGAGCGCGCCGTGCACCGCATCCAATTCGGCGCGAAGCTCAAGGTCGACGAGGGTGACACGGTGAAGCGCGGTCAGCGCATTGCCGAATGGGATCCCTACACGCGGCCCATTCTCACCGAGGTCGCGGGCAAGATCGGCTTCGAGGATCTCGTGGAAGGCGGATCGATGACCGAGTTGATCGACGAGGCCACGGGCATCGCCAAGCGCGTCGTCATCGATTGGCGTGCCAATTCGCGTTCGTCCTCGCTGCGTCCGGCGATCGTGATCGCCGGCAAGGACGGCAAGATCGGCAAGCTCGCGCGTGGCGGAGAGGCGCGCTATGTGCTGCCGGCCGAGGCGATCCTAGCGGTCGATCCGGGCAATGTGGTCAAGGCGGGCGATGTGCTCGCGCGCATCCCGACCGAAAGCGCCAAGACGCGCGACATCACGGGCGGCTTGCCGCGCGTGGCCGAGCTCTTCGAGGCGCGCCGGCCGAAGGAAGCCGCGATCATCGCCGAGAAGGCAGGCACCATCCAGTTCGGGCGCGACTACAAGAACAAGCGCCGGATCAACCTCCTCCCGCATGACGGCTCCGAGACGGTCGAGTACCTCGTGCCGAAATCGAAGCACGTCTATCACCAGGATGGGGACCTGATCGAAAAGGGCGACTTCATCGTCGACGGCAATCCCGCGCCGCACGACATCCTGGCCATCAAGGGGGTCGAGGAGCTTGCCGCCTATCTCGTGAACGAGATCCAGGAAGTGTATCGCCTGCAAGGCGTGAACATCAACGACAAGCACATCGAGGTGATCGTTCGCCAGATGCTGCAGAAGGTCGAGATCGCCGATGGCGGCGGTAGCGATCTTCTCGAGGGCGAGCAGATGGACCGCATCGACCTCGAGGAGTTGAACGACAAGCTCGTGGCCGAGGGCAAGAAGCCCGCCATCGGTCATCCGGTCCTGCTCGGCATCACCAAGGCTTCCTTGCAGACGCGCTCCTTCATTTCGGCCGCCTCCTTCCAAGAGACGACCCGTGTCCTCACCGAGGCCGCGGTCAACGGCAAGGAGGATATGCTCGAAGGGCTGAAGGAAAACGTCATCGTGGGACGCCTCATTCCGGCAGGCACCGGATCGATGATCGCGCGCATTCGCGAGGTTGCCTCGCATCGCGACGAGCTTATCCTCGAGCAGCGCAACAAGGCCGCCGAAGCCGCCGCGCTCGAGGGCGCGGGCGAGCAGCCCCTCGAGGCTCTGCCGCCGGCGTAACGCGTCGCGGCGCTTTAGCCGGCGATTTGAACACGCCTGAAAAGCCGCCCCTCGGGGCGGCTTTTTCTTGAAAGGGGAGGGCCGCGGCGGGCTTCTTTGCTCGCGCATCTCGAGTCGGGATGAAAAAGGGAGGGCGCCTCCCCATTTAGCTGTTGACCTTTGTCCAAACGGGCGTTAGAGCCGGCACAACGTTTTCGGCAGGTCGTGGACCTCGCCTGTTCGAGCGCGCCTCGCGCCCGATGCAAGAGCGTCCAAACACTGCCTTGTCTGCGATTGAGACAATCGATGATGGCATGATCGGGGTGACCCGGTCCTCTGCATTTGGAAGGCGGACCTGATGCCCTGATCGGCGGATGGTCCGTTTGGCTTTGCGCCTTTTACGGCGCTGTGATGGAAGGCGATCATGCCGACGATTTCGCAGCTGATCCGGAAGCCCCGACAGCCGAAGACATACAGGGACAAGGCTCCCGCGCTCGATGCATGCCCTCAAAAGCGGGGCGTGTGCACGCGCGTCTACACCACGACGCCGAAGAAGCCGAACTCGGCATTGCGCAAGGTCGCCAAGGTCAGGCTCACGAACGGCTTCGAGGTCATCGGCTACATCCCGGGCGAGGGCCACAACCTGCAAGAGCACTCGGTGGTGATGATCCGCGGCGGGCGCGTCAAGGATTTGCCCGGCGTGCGCTATCACATCCTGCGCGGCGTTCTCGACACGCAGGGCGTGAAGGACCGCAAGCAACGGCGCTCGAAATATGGAGCCAAAAGGCCGAAGTAAGAGCGGCCGAAGTAAAAAGGCCGAAGTAGGACGGCCTTTACGAACAACGGGTCTGGAGAAGCAAGGCGAAATCTTGCTGGCCCCGGCCAAACCATCAAGGTGCGCAAGGCGAGATTGCCAGCCGGGCCTTGAGGAAGAACGGAAAGACAAAGCGCATCGGTTTCGCTCCGGAAGTTCCGGAAGCGGCCATGCCAGACAGGCGGAAGACGGAGACGATCAGATGTCCCGGCGTCACAGTGCCGAAAAACGCGAGTTCGTTCCCGATGCAAAATACGGGGACCTTGTCGTCGCGAAATTCATGAACTCGATCATGTACGAGGGAAAGAAGTCGGTCGCGGAATCGATCGTCTACGGCGCCTTCGACCAGATCGAGCAGAAGGCAAAGTCGGATCCTCTCGGGGTTTTCAAGCAGGCGCTCGAGAATGTCGCGCCTGCGATCGAGGTGCGCTCGCGCCGCGTCGGCGGGGCGACCTATCAAGTGCCGGTCGAGGTACGCAATGAGCGCCGTCAGGCGCTCGCCATCCGCTGGCTCATCGCCGCGGCGCGCGCGCGCAACGACAAGACCATGGTCGAACGCCTCTCGGCGGAGCTGCTCGATGCCTCGAACAATCGCGGCAATGCGGTGAAGAAGCGTGAGGATACCCACCGCATGGCCGAGGCGAACCGCGCCTTTTCGCATTATCGCTGGTGAGATCGTCCCATGCCCCGCACGCATAAAATCGAGGATTACCGCAACTTCGGCATTATGGCTCATATCGATGCCGGCAAGACCACGACGACGGAGCGCATCCTCTATTACACCGGCAAGAGCCATAAGATCGGCGAGGTCCATGACGGCGCCGCCACCATGGATTGGATGGAGCAGGAGCAAGAGCGCGGCATCACGATCACCTCCGCCGCGACCACCTGCTTCTGGCGCGAGAAGCGCCTGAACATCATCGACACCCCCGGACATGTGGATTTCACCATCGAGGTCGAGCGCTCCTTGCGTGTTCTCGACGGGGCGATTTGCGTGCTCGACGGCAACCAGGGCGTCGAGCCTCAGACCGAGACCGTGTGGCGCCAAGCCGATAAATACGACGTGCCGCGCATCGTGTTCGTGAACAAGATGGACAAGATCGGCGCGGACTTCTTCGAATGCGTCGATCAGATCGTGACGCGCGTCGGCGGCAAGCCGGTGTGCATTCAGTTGCCGATCGGCGCCGAGAGCACCTTCAAGGGGGTCGTCGACCTCGTGCGCATGAAGGGGATCATCTGGGAAGAGGAATCGCTGGGCGCGAAATTCAACGACGTCGAGATCCCCGAGGACCTCAAGGAACAGGCTGCCGAATACCGAATCAAGCTCGTCGAAGCTTGCGTCGACCTCGATGACGACGCCATGGCCGCTTATCTCGACGGCAAGGAGCCCGATGCGGAAACGCTTCGCAAGCTCATCCGTAAGGCGGTGATTGGGCGCAAATTCCACCCTGTCTTCTGCGGTTCCGCTTTCAAGAACAAGGGTGTGCAGCCGCTTCTTGATGCGGTGGTCGATTTTCTTCCCTCGCCTGCCGATCGCGGCGCCATCGCGGGCATCGACTTCAAGACCGAGCAACCGGTCGAGCGTCGCCCTTCCGATGACGAGCCTTTCTCAATGCTCGCCTTCAAGATCATGGATGACCCCTTCGTCGGCACGATCACCTTTTGCCGCATCTATTCGGGCAAGGTCGAATCCGGCACCACGGTGCTTAACTCGACCAAGGACAAGCGCGAGCGTGTCGGGCGCATGCTGCTCATGCACGCCAACAACCGCGAGGACATCAAGGAAGCGTTCACAGGCGACATCGTGGCGCTTGCCGGCCTCAAGGACACGCGCACCGGCGATACGCTCTGCGATATGCAGAAGCCCGTGATCCTCGAGAAAATGGAATTCCCAGATCCGGTCATCGAGGTCGCGATCGAGCCGAAATCCAAGGCGGATCAAGAGAAGCTCGGCGTCGCCTTGCAAAAGCTCGTCGCCGAGGATCCCTCCTTCCGCGTCTCGACCGACCAGGAGTCGGGACAGACCATCCTCAAGGGGATGGGCGAACTGCATCTCGACATTAAGGTCGACATCTTGCGCCGCACCTACAAGGTCGATGCGAGCGTCGGCGCTCCGCAGGTCGCCTATCGCGAGAAGATCACGCGCGAGGGGACGATCGACTACACACACAAGAAGCAGTCGGGCGGCTCGGGCCAGTTCGCGCGCGTGAAGATCAACCTCTTTCCCGGGGAGCAGGGCTCCGGATTCGTCTTCGAATCCAAGATCGTCGGCGGCTCGGTGCCGAAGGAATACATCCCCGGCGTCGAGAAGGGCCTCGAGAGCGTTCTGGGGTCTGGCGTGCTTGCCGGCTTCCCGGTCGTCGACCTTCGCGTCGAGCTCGTCGATGGCGCGTATCACGATGTGGATTCATCCGCGCTCGCCTTCGAGATCGCCTCTCGCGCGGCGCTGCGCGAGGGCTTGCGCAAATGCCATTCGGTTCTGCTCGAGCCGATCATGAAAGTCGAGGTGGTCACGCCCGAGGATTATACCGGCTCGGTGATCGGCGACCTCAACTCGCGGCGGGGGCAGATCCAGGGACAGGACATGCGCGGCAACGCCAATGTCATCAACGCCATGGTGCCGCTCGCCAACATGTTCGGCTACGTCAACAACCTGCGCTCGATGAGCCAGGGGCGCGCGACCTTCACCATGCAATTCGACCATTACGAGCAAGTGCCCACGGCGGTGGCGGCGGAGGTTCAGGCGAAATTCGCCTGAGATCACCGTCTCCATCAAACCGACGAGAACCCTGACTTCCGACGGAGCCTGCCGGCGACCCTTCCACCAAAACGTCGCCAACGATCCTTGAATGGAGCAATGAGATGGCCAAAGAAAAATTCAACCGCAACAAGCCGCACTGCAATATCGGCACGATCGGCCACGTCGATCACGGCAAGACCTCGCTGACGGCGGCCATCACCAAGGTGCTGGCCGAATCGGGCGGGGCGACCTTCACGGCCTATGATCAGATCGACAAGGCGCCGGAAGAGAAGGCGCGCGGCATCACCATCTCAACGGCTCACGTCGAATACGAGACGAAGAAGCGCCACTACGCCCATGTGGATTGCCCCGGCCACGCCGATTATGTGAAGAACATGATCACCGGCGCCGCCCAGATGGACGGTGCGATCCTGGTGGTCTCGGCCGCCGACGGCCCGATGCCGCAGACGCGCGAGCACATCCTTCTTGCCCGTCAGGTCGGCGTGCCGGCCCTCGTCGTCTTCATGAACAAGGTCGACATGGTCGATGATCCCGAGCTTCTCGACCTCGTCGAGCTCGAGGTGCGCGAGCTCCTGTCGAAATACGAATTCCCCGGTGACGACATCCCGATCACCAAGGGCTCGGCGCTGTGCGCGCTAGAGAACACCAAGCCAGAGATCGGCCATGACGCGGTGCTCAAGCTCATGGACACGGTCGACGAATATATTCCGCAACCCGAGCGTCCGAAGGATCAGCCCTTCCTCATGCCGGTCGAGGACGTGTTCTCGATCTCCGGCCGCGGCACGGTGGTGACGGGCCGCATCGAGCGCGGCATCATCAAGGTCGGCGAGGAAGTCGAGATCGTCGGCCTGAAGCCGACGTTGAAGTCCACGATCACCGGCGTCGAGATGTTCCGCAAGCTGCTCGATCAGGGCGAGGCCGGCGACAACGTCGGCTGCCTGTTGCGCGGCACGAAGCGTGAGGAGGTGGAGCGCGGCCAGGTGCTGTGCAAGCCGGGCTCGGTGAAGCCGCACACGAAGTTCATGGCCGAGGCTTATATCCTCACGAAGGAAGAGGGCGGACGCCATACCCCCTTCTTCGGCAACTACCGGCCGCAATTCTACTTCCGCACGACGGACGTCACCGGGGTGATCAAGCTTCCCGAGGGCACCGAGATGGTGATGCCCGGCGACAACGTGTCCATGGAAGTCACCTTGATCGTGCCGATCGCCATGGAGGAGAAGCTGCGCTTCGCCATTCGTGAGGGTGGCCGCACGGTGGGCGCGGGCGTCGTCGCCTCGATCATCGAGTAAGAGGCAAGGACCATCGGGCGGCGCCGCCGAGAAGCGGCCGCCGCCCGGAGTTTTCGGCAAGGACGAAAGCCGTCGATTGGATTTGAGCGATGAACGGTCAGAATATTCGCATACGTCTCAAGGCGTTCGACCATCGAATTCTCGATGCGTCGACCCGCGAGATCGTGTCGACGGCCAAGCGAACGGGCGCGCAAGTGCGTGGTCCCATTCCGCTGCCGACGAAGCTCGAGCGCTTCACCGTCAACCGCTCGCCGCACATCGACAAGAAATCGCGCGAGCAATTCGAGATCCGCACCCATAAGCGCGTGCTCGACATCGTCGATCCGACGCCGCAAACGGTCGATGCGCTGATGCGCCTCGATCTTGCGGCCGGTGTCGACGTGGAGATCAAGCTCTGAGGTTCACGACGGCTACCGCGGCTTTCGAGCAAGCCGCGAGCCGATGAGGAATAGGTCATGAGGTCAGGCATCATCGCGCAGAAGGTCGGCATGACCCGCGTCTTCACCGACGCGGGCGAGCACGTCCCGGTGACCGTGCTCAAGGTCGACCATTGTCAAGTCGTCGCGCACCGCACCGCTCGAGAAGAATGGCTATACGGCCGTCCAGCTCGGCATCGGCAAGGCGAAGGTGAAGAATGTTTCACGCGCCGAGCGGGGCCATTTCGCCCTCGCCAAGGTCGAGCCGAAGCGCAAGGTCGCGGAATTTCGCGTCGCCCCCGACGCGCTCATTCCGGTGGGCGCGGAGATCACGGCGGACCATTTCGTGCCTGGTCAGTTCGTCGATGTGACGGGAACGACCACGGGCAAGGGGTTCGCCGGCGGCATGAAGCGCTGGAATTTCGGCGGGCTTCGCGCCTCCCATGGCGTATCGATCTCGCATCGCTCGCTCGGCTCGACGGGAGGCCGCCAGGACCCCGGCAAGACGTTCAAGAATAAGAAGATGGCGGGCCATCTCGGCGTCGATCGGGTCACCACCCAGAATTTGCGCGTGGTGCGGACCGATGTCGAGAAAGGGCTGATCCTCGTCGAAGGCGCGGTTCCGGGCGTCAAGGGCGGCTGGATCCGGGTTCGTGACGCGGTGAAGCGCAGCCTGCCGAAGGAAGCGCCGCGTCCCGGCGCCTTCCGCGAAGGGAAATCCGCCAATGGGCAAGCGCCCGAGGCCAAGGCTCCTGCGACCGAAGGGGAGGGTGCGTGATGCGGATCTCGATGACCACTCTCCAAGGCAAAGAGGCTGGCGAGGTCGCGCTCGCGGATGAGATTTTCGGTCTCGATCCGCGCGCCGACATTTTGCAGCGCTGCGTGCGGTGGCAGCTTGCCAAGCGCCGCGCCGGCACGCATGCGGTAAAGAACCGGGCCGACATCGCCCGCACCACGAAGAAGCTCTACAAGCAGAAGGGCACGGGCAATGCGCGTCACGGCTCGGCCCGGGTCGCCCAGTTCCGGGGCGGCGGACGCGCCTTCGGTCCCTTGCCGCGCAGCCATGAACATGGGCTGCCGAAGAAGGTGAGGGTGCTTGCCCTCAAGCATGCGCTCTCGGCCAAGGCGAAGGACGGCGCCATAGTGGTCATCGACAAGGCGAGCGTCGATGGGCCGAAGACGAAGGCGCTGAAGGAGCATTTCGGCAAGCTCGGCCTGGCGAGCGCGCTGATCATCGACGGCGCGGAGATCGAGGCGAATTTCAAGCTCGCCGCGCGCGCCATCCCGAATATCGATGTGCTGCCGGTGCAAGGGTTGAATGTCTACGACATCTTGCGGCGCGAGAAGCTGGTTTTGACACAGGCCGCGCTGCACGCGATCGAGGAGCGCTTCAAATGAGCACGGATCCACGACATTACGACGTGATCGTCGCTCCTGTGGTCACCGAGAAGGCGACCGCCGCGTCCGAGCACGGCAAGGTCATATTCCACGTGCGCGGCGACGCGACGAAGCCGAGCATCAAGGCGGCCGTCGAGAAGCTTTTCAACGTGAAGGTCGAGAAGGTGAACACCCTCGTCCACAAGGGCAAGGTGAAGAATTTCCGCGGCCGCAGCGGCCTGCAATCCGACGTGAAGAAGGCCATCGTGACGCTGGCGGCCGGCCAGTCGATCGATGTGACCACAGGCCTCTGAGCGCGAAGGAAACAGAACCATGGCGCTGAAGCATTTCAAACCGGTCACGCCGAGCCTTCGCGAGCTCGTGATCGTCGATCGCTCGACCCTCTACAAGGGGAAGCCCGAGAAGACGCTCACCGAAGGCAAGTCCGCCTCGGGCGGGCGGAACAATCATGGGCGCGTCACCGTCCGCTTTCGCGGCGGCGGCCATAAGCAACGCTACCGCATCGTCGACTTCAAGCGGCGCGAGAAGCTCGGCGAGACGGCGACGGTCGAGCGCATCGAATATGACCCGAACCGCACGGCCTTCATCGCGCTCATCTCTTTCGCGGACGGCGCCAAGTCCTACATCATCGCGCCGCAGCGCCTGGCGGAAGGCGACAAGGTCGTCGCCGCCGAGCAGGCCGACATCAAGCCCGGCAACGCCATGCCGCTGCAGGCGATCCCCGTCGGCACTCTCGTGCACAACGTCGAGATGAAGATCGGCAAGGGCGGGGCGATCGCGCGCTCGGCCGGTTCTTATGCCCAGATTGTCGGGCGCGATCAGGGTTACGTGATCTTGCGGCTTTCATCGGGTGAGCAGCGCCTGATCCATGGCGGCTGCTTCGCCTCGATCGGGGCGGTATCGAACCCCGACAATATGAACACCAATCTCGGCAAGGCGGGCCGCTCGCGCTGGCTCGGCCGCAAGCCGCACAATCGCGGCGTCTCGATGAACCCGATCGACCATCCCCACGGTGGTGGTGAAGGGCGCACTTCGGGAGGACGCCATCCGGTTTCGCCGTGGGGCCAGCCGACGAAGGGCAAGAAGACGCGCATGAACAAGCGCACCGACACCATGATCCTGGCGAGCCGCCACACCCGCAAGAAGAAGAGCTGAGGAACGAACCATGGCACGTTCTGTCAAGAAAGGTCCGTTCGTCGACGCCTATCTGCTGAAGAAGGCGGATACCGCGCGCGGTTCCGGCCGCTCCGAGGTGATCAAGATCTGGAGCCGGCGCTCGACGGTGCTGCCGCAATTCGTCGGCCTGACCTTCGGCGTCTACAACGGCCACAAGCATATCCCGGTCTACGTGTCCGAGGAGATGGTGGGGCACAAATTCGGCGAGTTCTCGCCGACGCGCACCTATCACGGCCACGCCGGCGACAAGAAAGCCAAGCGACGATAAGCGAGGAGAGCGAGACATGGGAAAATCCGCACGTCCGCGCGCCCTTGCGGACAACGAAGCCAAGGCCGTCCAGCGCATGATCCGCGTGAGCCCGCAGAAGCTGAACCTCGTGGCGCAGCTCATCCGCGGCAAGAAGGTCGCGAGCGCGCTCGCCGATCTCGAGTTCTCGCGAAAGCGCATCGCGTCGAATGTGCGCAAATGCCTCGAGAGTGCGATCGCGAACGCGGAGAACAACCATCAGCTCGATGTCGACGACCTCATCGTCAGCGAGGCGCATGTCGGCAAGGCGCTGGTGATGAAGCGCTTCGAGGCCAAGGGGCGTGGCCGTTCGGGCCGTATCGAGAAGCCGTTCTCGCACCTCACCATCGTGGTGCGCGAAGTCGAAGCGAAAGCTTGAGGAGCCCGGCATGGGTCAGAAGGTCAATCCGATCGGACTTCGTCTCGGCATCAATCGCACCTGGGACTCGCGCTGGTACGCGACCCGGGGCGAATACAGCCGTCTCCTGCATGAGGACATCCACATCCGCGACAAGCTGATGAAGGATCTCAAGCAGGCCGCGGTGTCGAAGGTGGTCATCGAGCGGCCGCACAAGAAAGCGCGCGTCACGATCCATTCGGCGCGCCCCGGCATCGTGATCGGCAAGAAAGGCGCCGATATCGATAAGCTCAGGAAGAGCGTCGGCGAGATGACCACGGCCGAGGTCGCGATCAACATCGTCGAGATCAGGAAGCCCGAGATCGATGCGACCCTCGTTGCCGAATCGATCGCCCAGCAGCTCGAGCGGCGGGTCGCCTTCCGGCGTGCCATGAAGCGCGCCGTCCAATCCGCGATGCGCCTTGGCGCCGGCGGCATTCGCATCGTGTGCTCGGGGCGTCTCGGCGGGGCCGAGATTGCGCGCATGGAGCAGACACGTGACGGGCGCGTGCCGCTGCACACGCTGCGCGCCGATATCGATTACGGAACGGCGACCGCGTTCACGACCTATGGCACCTGCGGCATCAAGGTGTGGATCTTCAAGGGCGAGATCCTCGAGCATGACCCGATGGCGCAAGAGCGCCGCATCACCGAGGAGAACCGGGGTGGCGGACAAGGCGCGCGGCGTGAAAGCGCCGCCCGCTCGGGAGCTTGAGCCATGCTGCAACCGAAGAAGACCAAATTCCGCAAACAGCACAAGGGCCGTATTCACGGCATGTCGAAGGGCGGCACCGACCTCAATTTCGGCCAATATGGCCTGAAGGCGCTCGAGCCCGAACGCGTGACGGCCCGCCAGATCGAGGCGGCGCGGCGTGCCATCACGCGCGAGATGAAACGCGCCGGCCGCGTCTGGATCATGGTGTTTCCGGATGTTCCGGTCTCGAAGAAGCCCATCGAGGTGCGCATGGGTAAAGGCAAGGGCGCGCCGGAATTCTGGTGCTGCCGCGTGAAGCCCGGCCGCATCATGTTCGAGGTCGATGGCGTGCCGAACGCAATCGCGCGCGAGGCGCTGAGGCTTGGCGCCGCCAAGCTTCCGATCCGCACCCGCTTCGTCGAACGCTTGCCGGATTGAGGAGAGACGTCATGAAATCCGACAATCGCCTCGGCGATCTGAAGGCCATGGGGGCCGATGGGCTGCAAGACGAGCTTTTGAAGCTCAAGAAGGAGCAGTTCAACCTGCGCTTCCAGCGGGCGACGGGGCAGCTCGAGAACACCTCGCGCGTGCGCGTCGTGCGGCGCGATATCGCTCGGGTGAAGACGCTGTCGCGGCAGAAGGCCGCCGCGGCCAAGGGTTGAGGAGAACAAGATGCCCAAGCGCATCCTTCAAGGTGTGGTCGTCAGCGACAAGCAGGACAAGACCGTCGTGGTCAAGGTCGAGCGTCGCTTCCTGCATCCGGTCATGAAGAAGACCGTGCGGCGCACCAAGAACTACCACGCCCATGACGAGAAGAACGTTCACAAGGTGGGCGATCAGGTGCGGATCGAGGAGAGCCGGCCCTTGTCGAAGCTGAAGAACTGGGTGGTCGTGGGCGAGGCCGTGGTGAAAGCCTGAAGGCTTGCTCGAGAAATGCAATCCGGGTCTTCGCCCGGTCGGACGAGGTCCGGCGCTCGCATGAGGCAGCACCGGAAACCGGCCCGAGAGGCTTCTAGAATGAGGATCGTGCCATGATCCAGATGCAGTCCAATCTCGACGTCGCCGACAATTCCGGCGCGCGCCGGGTCATGTGCATCAAGGTGCTCGGCGGCTCGAAGCGCAAATTCGCCTCGGTGGGCGACATCATCGTCGTCTCCGTTAAGGAGGCGATCCCGCGCGGGCGCGTGAAGAAGGGCGAGGTCACGAAGGCGGTCATCGTGCGCACCTCGAAGGACATCCGCCGCGCCGACGGCTCGGTGATCCGCTTCGATCGCAACGCGGCGGTGCTCATCAATGCCCAGAAGGAGCCGATCGGCACGCGCATCTTCGGGCCGGTCCCGCGCGAGCTGCGGGCCAAGAACCACATGAAAATCATTTCGCTCGCGCCGGAGGTCTTGTGATGGCCGCGAAGATCAAGAAAGGCGACAAGGTCGTCGTTCTCGCCGGCCGCGACCGCGGCCGCAACGGCGAGGTCATGCGCATGTTGCCGGCAGAGCAGCGGGCGCTCGTGCGCGGCGTGAACATGGTGCGGCGCCATCAGAAGCAATCGGCGCAATCGGAGGGCGGCATCATCTCGAAGGAAGCTCCCATCCATCTGTCGAACCTTGCCATCGCCGACCCGAAGGACGGCAAGGCGACGCGCGTGGGCTTCAAATTCTTGGATGACGGCCGCAAGGTTCGTTTCGCCAAGCGTTCCGGAGATTTGATCGATGGCTGAGGCACAAGCGGCCGCCGACAAGGCGGCAAAGGCGGAAAAGCAAATTCCGCAATCGCCCAAGGACGCGGCGCGCGCCGAGAAGGCCGCGGCGAAGGCCGAGAAGGCCGCCAAGACCGGAAAGGCGTCGGGCGAAAAATCCGCTGCGTCCGCGCCTGCCGGAGGGCTATCAGCCGCGCTTACGGAAATATTACTCCGAGGTGGTTGCGCCGAAGCTCATTGAGGAGTTCGGCTACAAGAACAAGATGCAAGTGCCGGTGATCACCAAGATCGTGCTCAACATGGGGGTGGGGGAAGGCGTCAACGATCGTAAGAAGGTCGAGAACGCGGCGGCCGACCTCTCCCTGATCGCGGGACAAAAGGCGGTGGTGACCCGTTCGCGCAAGGCGATCGCCACCTACAAGCTGCGCGAGAATCAGCCGATCGGGGCGCGCGTGACTTTGCGCAAGACGCAGATGTACGAATTCATCGATCGTCTGGTGACGGTCGCCCTGCCGCGTGCGCGCGATTTCCGCGGCCTCAATCCGAAGAGCTTCGACGGGCGCGGCAATTTTGCGCTCGGCATCAAGGAACACATCATCTTCCCTGAGATCAATTACGACAAGATCGATCAGGTCTGGGGGCTCGACGTCGTGGTCTGCACCTCGGCGAAGACGGACGACGAAGCCCGCGCGCTTCTGCGGGCGTTCAACTTTCCCTTCCGGCAGTGAGGCCAAGTCTCGGAAAAGGTCTCGGAAGCTGACGCTGGAGAACGGATAAAGATGGCGAAGAAAAGCTCGATCGAGAACAACAAGCGGCGCATGCGGCTCGCCCAGCGCTACAAGGACAAGCGCGCGGCGCTCAAGGCGGTCGCGGCCGATGAGGCGAAATCGGCCGAGGAGCGCTTCCAGGCGCGGGTCAAGCTCGCCGAGCTTCCGCGCAACAGCAGCCTGACGCGCGTGCGCTTGCGCTGCGAGGTCTCGGGGCGGCCGCGCGGCGTTTACCGCAAGCTCAAGCTCAGCCGTATCGCGCTGCGTGATCTCGGCTCCAAGGGCATGGTGCCCGGCCTCGTGAAGTCGAGTTGGTAAGGAGGGCGAGATGGCGATCAACGATCCTCTCGGCGACATGCTGACCCGTATCCGCAACGCGCAGATGCGCAAGCGCACGAAGGTCTCGACGCCCGGCTCGAAGCTTCGCGCGCGCGTGCTCGACGTGTTGCAGGCGGAAGGCTATATCCGCGGCTACAACTCGACCGAGTTCGGCAATGGGCGTACGGAATTCGAGGTCGAGCTCAAATACTACGATGGCCAGCCTGTCATTCGCGAAATCGCGCGCGTGTCGAAGCCGGGACGGCGCGTCTATTCGACGGTGGATGCGGTGCCTCGCGTGGCGAACGGGCTCGGCATGGCGATCTTGTCGACGCCGCTCGGTGTCATGGCCGATCATGAGGCGCGCGAGCGCCATGTGGGCGGCGAGGTGCTCTGCACCATCTTCTGATTCTGTGCTTATGAACTTGTATTGCCGCTGAACCCGTCTTGAGAGAAAGCATCATGTCTCGTGTAGGCAAGAAGCCGATCATCGTCCCGAATGGCGTCACCGCCTCGGTCGATGGCCAGGCCGTCAAGATCAAGGGCGCGAAGGGCGAGCTGCGCTTCGAGGTTCCAGACGACGTGGCGGTGGTGATGGAGAAGGGCGCGATCAAGGTCGACCCGCGCTCCCACTCGAAGCAGGCGCGCGCCCTTTGGGGGACGTCGCGAGCTCGCATCGCCAACCTCGTCGAAGGCGTGACCAAGGGCTTCGAGAAGCGGCTCGAGATCACCGGCGTCGGCTATCGTGCGGCGGCGCAAGGCAAGGTGCTCAAGCTGTTGCTCGGCTACAGCCATGAGATCGATTTTCCGGCGCCCGAAGGCGTCGCGATCACGACGCCGAAGCCGACCGAGGTCGTCCTTGCGGGCATCGACAAGCAGCGTGTCGGCCAGGCCGCTGCCGAGATCCGGGCGTTGCGCAAGCCCGAGCCCTACAAGGGCAAGGGCGTGAAATATGCGGATGAGTTCATCTTCCGCAAGGAAGGCAAGAAGAAGTGAGGATGGCGCCGCGATGATGAAACAGGCAAAAATTCGCACTCGTCGCACCGCGCGCATCCGTCGTTCGGTGAAGGCGGCGGCAAACGGGCGCGCGCGGCTTTCGGTCCACCGCTCCTCGAAGCAGATCTACGCGCAGCTCATCGATGATGTGAAAGGCGAGACGCTGGTCGCCGCCTCCTCCCTCGAGAAGAGCTTGCGCGGCGAGCTGAAGACCGGGGCGACGATCGCCGCGGCGTCCGCCGTCGGCAAGACCATCGCCGAGCGGGCGAGGGCCAAGGGCCTCACGCGCGTCGTGTTCGACCGCGGCGGATATCTTTTCCACGGGCGCATCAAGGCGCTCGCCGAGGCGGCTCGCGAAGGCGGGCTGGAATTCTGATTTCACGCAAGAACGAAAGCGAGCGGGGCTCTTCGGCCCTGCCTTGATCGAGAGAAGAACATGGCGAGAGACACGGCCAAGCGTGAGGAGCGGGACAGCGAGTTCGTCGACCGCCTCGTGCATATCAACCGGGTGGCGAAGGTGGTGAAGGGCGGACGCCGCTTCAACTTCGCGGCGCTCGTCGTCGTGGGCGACCAGAAAGGCCGCGTCGGCTTTGGCCATGGGAAGGCACGCGAGGTGCCCGAGGCCATCCGCAAGGCCACGGACGCCGCGCGGCGTGGCCTCGTGCGCATCCCGCTGCGTGAAGGGCGCACCTTGCACCATGATGCGAGCGGTCGCCATGGGGCGGGGCGCGTCGTTCTGCGTGCGGCGCCCGCGGGCACCGGCATCATCGCGGGCGGCCCCATGCGCGCCGTCTTCGAATCGCTCGGCATTCAGGATGTGGTGGCGAAGTCGCTCGGCTCGTCGAATCCCTATAACCTCGTGCGCGCGACTTTCGATGCGCTCAAGGGCGAGGATTCCCCGCGCTCGGTCGCCGCTCGCCGTGGCCTCAAGATCGCGGTGCTGCAGAGCCGGCGCCAGGCTGAGGCGGTCGACGCCTCGGGCGACGCGTGAGGAGAGAGGGCTCATGGCGCAGAAGATGATCACCATCGAGCAGATCGGCTCGCCGATCCGCCGCGATTTCCATCAGCGCCGCACGCTGATCGGGCTTCGCCTCAACAAGCTGCACCGCCGCGCGACGCTCGAGGACACGCCCTCCGTCCGGGGCATGATCGAGCATGTGAAGCACCTCGTGCGCGTTGTCGAGGCGCCGTGAGGAGAGTGGAATGAAGCTCAACGAAATTTCCGATATTCCCGGCGCGCTCAAGGCCAGGAAACGCGTCGGCCGCGGCATCGGCTCCGGCAAAGGCAAGACCGCCGGGCGTGGCGTGAAGGGCCAGAAGGCGCGCACCGGCGTCGCGGTCAAAGGCTTTGAGGGCGGCCAGATGCCGCTTCATCGCCGCTTGCCGAAACGCGGCTTCCGCAGCCTCTCCAAGCGGGTGCTGAACGAGGTCAATCTCGACCGAATCCAGACGGCTCTCGACGGCGGGAAGCTCGCCGCAGGCAAGCCGATCGACATCGCGGCCCTGGTCGAGAGCGGCGTATGCCGCAACGCGCGAAGCGGCGTGAAGCTGCTGGGGCGCGGCGAATTGAAGGCAAAGCTTTCCTTCGAGGTCGAAGGGGCGTCGAAAGCGGCGGTCGCCGCGATCGAGAAGGCCGGCGGCTCGGTGAGGATCAAGACGCAGGAAGCCCCGGCGGCTTGATCATCGCGCGCCGAGCACCTACGTCGTGGCTCAGATCCAATAAAGCGGCCGACTTTCGCCGCGGGGCCTTGCTGGCAGGCTGATGCGGGTCGAGAGCAGATGCGGAGATAAACATGGCTTCGGCCGCCGAGCAGATCGCTTCCAATTTCAATCTTGGCGCGTTCGCCAAGGCCGAGGAACTGAAAAAGCGTATCTGGTTCACGCTCGGCGCGCTCGTCGTCTATCGGCTCGGCACCTACATCCCGATGCCTGGCATCAATCCGGACGCACTGGCCGAGACCTTCAAGCAGGCGCAAGGGGGAATTCTCGGCCTCTTCAACATGTTCTCGGGCGGCGCGGTCGGACGCCTCGCCATCTTCGCCTTGAACATCATGCCGTATATCTCGGCATCGATCATCATCCAGCTTCTCACCTCCCTTTCGCCTCAGCTCGAGGCGCTGAAAAAGGAAGGTGAAGCGGGTCGCAAGGTCCTCAACCAGTACACGCGCTACCTCACCGTGGTGCTTGCCGTGTTCCAAGCCTACGGCATCGCGGTCGGCCTTGAATCCTCGAGCGGCAATGTGGTGCTCCAGCCGGGCCTGTTCTTCCGCATCTCGACGGTGATCACGCTCAGCGGCGGCACGCTCTTCCTGATGTGGCTCGGCGAGCAGATCACGAGCCGCGGCATCGGCAATGGCTCCTCGCTGATCATCTTCTCGGGCATCGTCGCCAATTTGCCGACCGCCTTCGTCAACATGCTGAACCTCGGGCGCGAGGGCGCGATCTCGACCGGCCTCATCTTCGGCGTCGTCGTCATGGCGGTCGCGGTGATCGGTTTTTGCGTCTTCATGGAGCGCGCGCAACGGCGCCTCTTGATCAATTATCCGAAGAAACAGTCGGGCAACCGGGTGTATGAGGCGCAAACCTCCTTCCTGCCACTCAAGCTCAATACCTCGGGTGTCATTCCGCCGATCTTCGCCTCCTCCCTCTTGCTGCTGCCGACCACGATTGCGAGCTTCTCGCGCAACGACGGCACCGGGGTCATCGGCTTGATGTCGACCTATCTCGGCCATGGGCGGCCGCTCTACATGGTTCTCTATGTGGCGCTTATCGTGTTCTTCGCCTTCTTCTACACGGCGATCGTCTTCAATCCGCAGGAGACCGCGGATAATTTGAAGAAGCACGGAGGCATCATCCTCGGCATCCGGCCGGGCGAGCGCACCGCGAGCTATATCGACACCATCCTCACGCGCATCACCGTGATCGGCGCGGGGTATCTCGCCATCATCTGCCTGATCCCGGAAATCCTGGTGTCCTCGGCAGCCTTGCCCTACTACTTCGGGGGGACATCGCTTCTGATCGTGGTGAGCGTGACGATGGATACCGTAGCCCAGATCAACGGCCATCTCCTCGCCCATCAATACGAGGGGCTCATCAAGAAATCGAAGCTGCGAGGCCGGCGCCGATGAGGCTCGTGCTGCTTGGACCGCCAGGCGCAGGCAAGGGCACCCAGGCGGCGAGGCTGGTCGATAAATTCGCGCTTTTGCATCTGTCGACCGGAGATATGTTGCGCTCGGCCGCCGAGGCGGGGACGCCCACGGGCCTTGCGGCGAAAGAGATCATGGCGCGCGGCGACCTCGTTCCGGACGGAGTGGTGGTCAAGATCATCGAGGATCGGATCGCCGAGAAGGATGCGGCGAACGGTTTCGTGCTCGACGGCTTCCCGCGGACCGTCGCGCAAGCCCAATCGCTCGACACCATGCTCGCGGCAAAGGGCCAGAAGCTAGACGCGGTCCTCGAGCTCGAGGTCGACGCCGAGAAGCTCGTCGACCGCATCGTGAAACGGGCCGAGGAAGCCATGCGCGCCGGATTGCCCGTCCGCAAGGATGACGATCCAACGGTCTTTGCGACGAGGCTTGCCGCCTATCGGGCGCAAACCGCTCCCGTCTCGGCTTATTACCGGGAAACCGGCTTGCTGAACGCGGTGAACGGCATGGAGCCGATCGATACGGTGACCCGCGCGATCGGCACCGCACTCGAGAGACATATGCATGCGTGATCCGCGTAAGCTTGTGTTGACGGGAAGGGCCAATGGTCCTAGAAGCGGCGCGAACCATGGATGACGTTCGCAGTTGGCCGGGCAACCGAGCCGGCTGCTTTGTGTTTGTCGCCGGGATCTGATTTCGGAACAGTTTGCATGACCGGGACGTCGTCGGCGTTCCGCCTGAGGGAGAAGCGGCGTGGCTCGCATTGCTGGCGTCAACATACCGACCAACAAGCGCGTCGCGATCGCGCTGCGGTATATCTATGGAATCGGCCCGACCAATGCGCAGATCATCTGCGACAAGGTGGGCATTCCGGCCGAGCGGCGCGTTTTCCAGCTCACCGATCAGGAGGTCTTGCAGATCCGCGAGATGATCGACCGCGATTACATGGTCGAGGGCGATCTTCGTCGCGACGTGGCGGTGAACATCAAGCGCCTGATGGATCTGGGCGCATACCGGGGGCTTCGGCATCGCCGTGGCCTGCCCGTGCGCGGTCAGCGCACGCATACGAACGCCCGCACCCGCAAGGGCAAGGCGAAGCCGATCGCCGGCAAGAAGAAGTAACTCGCTTCGTCAGCGCCATTGGCGCACATCATTGTCGCTCGGGCGTAACGCCCGGCGCTGGGAGAACGGAACATGGCTAAGGAAGCCGGTCGCGTCAGGCGGCGCGAACGCAAGAACATCGCCTCTGGCGTGGCGCATGTGAATGCGAGCTTCAACAATACCATGATCACCATCACGGATGCGCAGGGGAATGCGATCTCCTGGTCGTCATCGGGAGTGATGGGATTCAAGGGCAACCGCAAGTCGACGCCCTATGCGGCGCAGGTGGCGGCCGAGGACGCTGCCCGCAAGGCCCAGGAACATGGCGTCAAAATGATCGAGGTCGAGGTCTCGGGGCCGGGTTCGGGGCGCGAGTCGGCGCTACGCGCCCTACAGGCCTCGGGCTTCACCGTCACCTCGATCCGCGACGTGACGCCCATTCCACATAATGGTTGCCGTCCGCGCAAGCGCCGGCGCGTGTGAACCGGACGCGAAATTTCGCGTCCGATCTTACCGATTTCGCTCCGCATCGGGACGGAGCCGAGCTGTCATAAGGACATTGGCCGTGATGCATAAAAATTGGCAGGATTTGATCAGACCGTCGAAGCTCGAAGTCTCCTTCAACGATGCTTCGCACCGGGTGGCGACCTTGGTTGCCGAACCGCTCGAGCGGGGCTTCGGCACCACGCTCGGCAATGCGCTTCGCCGCGTGCTCTTGTCTTCGCTTCAAGGAGCCGCGGTCACCTCGATCCAGATCGATGGCGTGCTCCACGAGTTCTCCTCGATCGCGGGCGTGCGCGAGGACGTGACGGACATCATCCTCAACATCAAGGCTGTCGCCCTCAAGATGCAGAGCGATCAGCCCAAGCGCTTGACCTTGCGCAAGCAGGGGCCCGGAAGCGTCAAGGCCGGCGACATCACCGTCAGCGGCGACATGCAGATCCTCAATCCCGAGCTTGTGCTTTGCACCCTCGACGAGGCGGCCGAATTCCGCATGGAGCTCACGGTTGCGAACGGCAAGGGCTATGTGCCGGCCGACAAGAATCGCGCCGAGGACGCGCCGATCGGCCTCATCCCGGTCGACAGCCTCTTCAGCCCGGTGAAGAAGGTCTCCTACCGCGTCGAGAACACCCGCGAAGGCCAGGTGCTCGATTACGACAAGCTCACCATGATGATCGAGACGAACGGCGCGTTATCGCCCGATGACGCCGTCGCCTATGCGGCGCGCATCATTCAGGATCAGTTGAACGTCTTCGTGAATTTCGAGGAGCCGCGCAAGGAGCAGGCCGTCTCGGTCTCGGCACCGGAGCTTCCCTTCAACCCGGCGCTTCTCAAGAAGGTCGACGAGCTCGAGCTTTCGGTCCGCTCGGCGAACTGCCTCAAGAACGACAACGTCGTCTATATCGGCGACCTCATTCAGAAGTCGGAAGCGGAGATGCTGCGCACCCCTAATTTCGGCCGCAAGTCGCTGAACGAGATCAAGGAAGTGCTTGCCACCATGGGCCTGCATCTCGGCATGGAGGTCACGGGTTGGCCGCCGGAAAATATCGAGGAGCTGGCCAAGCGCTTCGAGGAACATTATTGAGACGGGCTTGAACCCTCCCAGCAGGTAGAGCGCCAGCAGGATCGACCATGTATCACCGCAAAAGCTATCGTCGTTTCGGCCGTTCTTCCGAGCATCGGCAAGCGATGTTTGCCAATCTCGCCGCCGCACTCATCAAGCATGAGCAGATCATCACCACGCTGCCCAAGGCAAAGGACTTGCGCCCCGTCGTGGAGAAGCTGGTGACGCTCGGCAAGCGCGGCGACCTGCATGCCCGCCGCCAGGCCATGGCCAAGATCGGCGACGAGCAGATGGTCAAGAAGCTGATCGAGGTGCTCGGGCCTCGTTACAAGGAAAGGCAGGGCGGATACACGCGCATCCTCAAGGCCGGCTATCGCTATGGTGACGCGGCACCGGTCGCGGTGATCGAGTTCGTCGATCGCGATGTCGATGCGAGGGGCCTGGATTCCGGGCCGACCCAAAAGACCGAAGTGGTCGAGACGGCCGCCGCTTGAGCGGTAGGCACCGTGGGGACCCGGGGCGCCGAAAGGCGCCCTTTTCTTTTGCCCGCTCACCTATCGGCAGGGTGTCGCGAGCAGGATTGCAGAGCCTACCTCTCGCTTCTCACTCTCCCCTATTCACGCTTCCCTGTTCACTCTTCCCTATTCGCGGGCGCGCCCTTCGCCATTCGGCTCGCCGCATCCGGCTCCCGCGCCTCTCCGCAACCGCCACCAGTTGAAAGATTGGGGGTTGCATTTCGGCTTCGAAGCCTTTGTGCTTGGTGCGGTCGTCGGTCGCGGAGAATTTGAGATGGTGTTTACGAAACAAGCGTCAGCAAGAGGCCAGTCCGACTTGCAGGGGCGAGCGAACGGATCGATCGGACGGGCTTGGGGACCAATCCTTGGGATTGGTCTCGCCTTCGCCCTCTCGCTTCCAGCCCAAGCCCAGGGAACCAAGGGCGCCGTACATAACTGGGTCGCGGCTTGGACAGCCTCGGCGCAAGGGCCTTATCCGGTCGGCAATGCGACGGCACAACCCGAGCTCAGATTCGCCCTGCCGTCGGCCGAGCGCGGCGCGTCGGACCAGACCTTCCGCTTGATCTTGCGCCCCGACATCTGGGGCGGCCAGGTGCGCATCCGCCTGTCCAACGCCTTCGGCACCAAGCCCGTCTCTTTCGATGATGTCGAGCTTGCCCTTCAGTCGAGCGGCAGCGTGCTCGTGGCGCATTCGAGCCGGCCGGTCACCTTCGACGGCAAGGCGATGGTTGTCGTCCCGGCCGGACAAAGCGTCGTGAGCGATGCCATCGCCTTGCCTTGGGTGAAGGACAGGAACGATCCATCGCTTGGCAATCGAAAGCTAGCTGTGAGCTTCCACGTGGTCGGCGACAGCGGGCCGATCACCTGGCACGCCAAGGCCCTCACCACGAGCTACATCTCGCCTCCGGGCTCGGGCTCGCACACGCGAGAGGAGGGCGAGATCAGCTTTCCCTTCTCTTCCACCTCCTGGTATTTCCTCGACGAGGTGGAGATGGCCGTTCCCGAGGCGCAAACCATCGTCGCCTTCGGCGATTCCATCACCGATGGCACGGCCTCCACGCTCAATGGCGATGATCGTTGGCCGGATGTCTTCTCGCGCCGGGTGCACGCCGCCTTTGGCAATCGCTTCAGCGTGGTGAATGAAGGGATCGGCGGCAATATGGTGATCGGGCCTTCGAACTACGCGGCACAGCCCTTCGCGGGAGGCCCCGCCGCGCTCGACAGGATCGAGCGCGACGTGCTGAGCCTGCCGCATGTGACGAAGGTGATCTTCCTCGAAGGTATCAATGATTTCGGCAATGCCGGAGCCGAGCCCGAGAAAGTCGAGGAGGGCTTGCGCGCCTTCGTCGACAAGCTGCGCGCGCGCATTCCAGCGGTGAAGCTTTACGTCGGCACGCTCACCTCGGCGGTGAACAGCACGAACGGCAGCTATGGGGCGCCGGCCGTGGAAGAGAAGCGGCGCGCTTTCAACCGGTTCATCCGCTCCGCCGATATCTTTGATGGCGTCATCGATTTTGACGCGGCGACCCTCGATCGCAACACCGGAGAGCTGAAAGCCGAGTTGCAGCCGAACTCGACGACTGGTGGTCCGGGCGACCGGCTTCACCCCAATCGCGCAGGTTATGCGGCGATGGGTCAAGCGATCGATTTCGCGAAGGTTTTCGGCGCGGAGCCGTGATCGGGGAGGAAACCCGATCGGACCGTCAGTTCGGCTCGGCTCGGCCCGTCAATGGCTCGCGGGACAACCGCGCCTCGATCTCACCCGAGTTTCGTGTGCTTGAGCTCGGCGGTAAGTTCGTCGGCGATAAGCTCGATCGCGGGTTCCTTGCGTGAACGCCTCTGGCGCTCGGCCGCGAGGATCGCCTGCAAGCCCCTGAAGGTGCGGTTGAGATCGTCGTTGACGAGCACATAGTCGAAATCGCGCCAATGGGCGATTTCATCGGCCGCTGAAGAAAGGCGCCTTTGAATAGTGCCTTCGTCATCTTCGGCACGCCGGCGCAGGCGCTCGATGAGTTCGGGAATCGAAGGCGGCAGGATGAAGACGCTTGCGACGTCGCTCCGCAATTCCTGATAAACCTGCAAGGTCCCTTGGACATCGATGTCGAAGAGATAGTCGCGCCCGGCTTCGAGCGCGGCTTCGACCGGCTCGCGCGGCGTGCCGTAGAAGTTGCCATGCACCTGCGCCCATTCGAGGAGCTCGCCGCGCTCGCGCAAGGCCTCGAACCGGCGCTTGTCGATGAAGTGGTAATGCATGCCGTCCACCTCGCTCGGCCGGCGTGGCCGCGTGGTGACGGAGACCGAAAGCGTGAGCTGATCATCCGCCTGCAACAAGAGGCGGCTCAGCGTCGATTTTCCCGCCCCTGAGGGCGAGGCGATGATGAGGATGAGCCCGCGCCGGGGAGGGGGCTTCGTCTCGCTCGAAGGCTGGGGCGCGGAGTTCATTCGACGTTCTGCACCTGCTCGCGCCATTGCTCCACGATCGATTTCAGCTCGAGGCCGATGCGCGACAGCGTCACGTCATTGGCTTTCGCGGTGAGCGTATTCGTCTCGCGCGAAAACTCCTGTGCCAGGAAATCGAGCCGTCGTCCGATCGCTCCTCCCTTCGCCAGAAGCTCGCGCGCCGCCGCCACATGAGCACGCAGACGATCAATCTCCTCGCGCACATCCGCGCGGCTCGCGATCAAGACGGCCTCCTGATGCAGGCGGTCGGCATCGAAGCTGCCGGAGGCGTCGAGAAGCTCACGCACCTGCTTCGCAAGGCGTTCGCGCACGGCGGCGGGCTGTCGAGCGGGGCAGGCGTCGGCAGCATCCGTGAGGCGCTCGATTGTCGCCAAATGCGCGGCGAGCACGGCCGCGAGCCTCGCGCCTTCCTCGGCGCGCGCCCGCACCACGGCCTCGAGCGCCACCGCGAAGGCGGCCGTGAAGGCGGAAGCGCTCGCGTCGCGCGCTTCTTCGCTCTCACCCGTCTCGTCGCCGCCCGCGACGCCACGCAGCGCAAGCAGGGGGGCGATCTCAGGCGGCGGAAGGCCATGGCGCAGCGCCGCGCGCGCAGCGGCGCGGACGAGCGTGTCAAGGAGCGCTTCGTTTACCGGCGAGGCACCAGCTTGCATGTCCCGAGTGGCGCCGAGCGCGGCGAATACCGAGCCACGCTGCAGCTTGCCCGCCACGGCGCGCCGTAGCGGCTCGGCGAGAGACTCGAAACCTGTCGGCAGCTTGAATTTGACCTCGAGGCCGCGCCCGTTGACGCTGCGAATCTCCCAGGCAAATCGCCAGGCGCCATGGCTGCCCGTTTCACGGGCAAATCCGGTCATGCTTTGCAACGACATGTTTTGATCCGCAAAGATCGATTCGCAAGGCGGCCCGCTCTCGCTGATAGCTGCGGGAACAAGAGGCCGCAAGACATGGCACACGGGGGGCGAGAGGTGCCGGTGCTGCCCGCCTTCGCGAGCGGGATGTGCCGAAGGGAGTACGCGGCTCCTCGGAGCGTTCCTTGGCGCGCGAGGAGGTGCGCCGTTTTGGCTATTTCAGATTGGGAACGGTCTTCGAAGAGTTCAGATCGAAGGTCTTGTTGTTGAGCGGATCCTTCGCGGTGCCTGCAACCGCGTCGAAGGCGATCGGGCGCTTGGGTGCGCCAGCGGCTGAACCTTGATCGGAAGAGGTGGGCGAGGCCCCCGTTCCGTCCGGATTTGCGTTCGGATCGGATGCGCCGGCCGCCGACGGGTCGGAGTTCGTCCGAAGCCTGAGGCCGGAGGCCGCGGCATCCTGCTCCAATTTGGCGCGCATGGCCGCGGTCAGGGGCGATGAAGCAGCATCCGGCGCGGTGATCCCATTACCCGCCTGCGGCAAGGGATGCCCCTTCGTTGCCGGCGTGTTGGCGCCGTGCTTTTGTCCCTTGGCCGGAGCGGCCGGCGGGGAGGCTGTCGACGCGGGGAGGCCGACGCCGGGGGTGAGCGGGGCGGCAAAACTAGGCACGGTGGGCGGGGGCAGCGCCCCTTGCTGGGCCGTGCCCGGCGGGTTTCCGGCCACCGACGCCGCCGCGCTCGCGGCGGCGCGATCCGACTCGATTTGCCGCCAGCGCGCCACATTGCGCAGATGCTGGTCGAGCGTCTCGGCGAAGACATGTCCTCCCGTGCCGTCAGCCACGAAATAGAATTCCTTCGTTCGCGAGGGATTGGCGACCGCTTCCATCGCGGCGCGCCCCGGATTGGCGATCGGCCCCGGAGGAAGGCCGTCTATGGTGTATGTGTTGTAAGGGGTCGGCTTTGCGATCTCATCTTTTGTGAGGCCGTGGCCGAGCGGCCCCTTGCCGCCGGTCAGACCGTAGACGATCGTCGGATCCGACTGCAGGCGGATATTTTTCTGCAGCCGGTTGAGGAGCACGCCCGCGATGCGTGGACGCTCGTCGGCCTTGCTCGTCTCCTTCTCCACGATCGAGGCCAGGACAACGAGCTCTTGTGCCGAGTGAATGGGCAGATCGGACGAGCGGCGCTTCCAGATGTCGTTGAGCGCGGTGCGTTCGGCATCCGCCATCCAGGCCAGGATCTTCGCCCGCTGGTCGCCGCGCGTGATCTTATAGGTGTCGGGAAGCAAGGTCCCTTCGCGCGGAATCTCCTTGATGTCGCCGGAGAGATCCTCATCGGCTCTCAAGATGGCGACGACCTCCTCGCTCGTCTTGCCTTCGGGGATGGTGACGAAGCGATCGATCGTCTTGCCTTCGACGAGGGTGTCGATCACGGTTTCGACGCTCGCTTTGGCCGGAAAGAGGAACTCTCCCTTGTGCAGATGCTGATCGACCCCGAGCATGCGCACGCCGATCGAGAACACGAGGCCGTTGTCGATCACACGCTCGTTCAACAAGGCATCGGCGATCTCTGAGGCGGAGTTGCCCCGGATGACAACGGCCTTGTCCACATCGAGGGGCCCCGGCGCATGCAGCCTCGTTGCCAGGAAATGAATGCCGGTGCCAGCGAGCCCCATGGCGAGAAGCACCAAGGTGAAGAGAGCGCTCCCGATGACCACAAAGCGCCTATGCTCGCGTTTCCTCGCCTCGGGCGGCGGTGGCGGCACGACAGGCTGCATCGCGTCATGAGCGCTTTTCGGGGCCCGTCGAAACGCGCCGACGAGCCCGGACCGGGATTTCGAGGTGAGCGCCCCGGGTTCGGCGTCACTCGTCATCATGCATCCTCGTTACGCGAGCCCATCCCGCGGGCGCGAAGCAGTATTGGCATGCCCAGTTGATAGGCAGTCAATGTGGCGAAACTCCGCCCCGAAGCGCCTGGGCTCGAAGCCGTTTTTTGCTCACGATGAATGTCGACGGAAGATGACCGACGCGTTGGTCCCTCCGAAGCCGAACGAGTTCGACAAGGCGACATCGATCTTGCGCCGTTTGGCGACATGGGGAACGAGATCGATTGCGGTCTCGACCGAAGGATTGTCGAGATTGATCGTCGGAGGAGCGATCCCGTCGCGAATCGCGAGAATCGAGAAAATCGCCTCGATGGCTCCCGCGGCGCCGAGAAGGTGCCCCGTCGCCGATTTGGTGGATGACATGGAAACCGTCGCGCCCGCATTGCCGAGAAGCCGCTCGACCGCGCGCAATTCGATCTCGTCGCCGAGCGGCGTCGAGGTGCCATGCGCGTTGATGTAGTCGAGATCAGCCGCGGCGATGTCGGCCCGCTTGAGGGCAGCCGCCATCGAGCGGTAGGCGCCGTCGCCGTCCTCGGCCGGCGAGGTGATGTGGAAAGCATCGCCCGAGAGCCCGTAGCCGATGATCTCGGCGAGTATCGGCGCCCCGCGCGCCAGCGCATGCTCGCGCTCTTCGAGGATCACGGCGCCCGCGCCTTCGCCCATGACGAAGCCGTCGCGCTGCGCATCGTAAGGGCGCGAGGCGCGCTTGGGCTCGTCGTTGAAGTTCGTGGACAAAGCGCGGCAAGCCGCAAAGCCCGCGAGCGAAAGCCGGTTGATCGGCGATTCGGTCCCTCCCGCCACCATCACCTCGGCATCACCGAGTGCGATCAGGCGCGCCGCATCGCCGATCGCATGCGCGCCCGTGGAGCAGGCCGTGACGACCGCGTGATTGGGGCCCTTAAGGCCAAACTCGATCGACACATAGCCCGAAGCCAAATTGATGAGTCGCCCGGGGATGAAGAAGGGCGAGATGCGACGGGGGCCTTTCTCTTTCAGCGTGACCGCCGCTTCGCTGATGCCGGCAAGGCCGCCGATGCCTGAGCCAATCAGCACTCCTGTTCGCGTCTGATCCTCATAGGTCGATGGACACCAATTCGCATGAGTGAGCGCCTGGCGAGCCGCGGCCATGGCATAGACGATGAAATCATCGACCTTGCGCCGCTCCTTGGCTTCCATCCAGTCGTCGGGATTGTAGCCTCCGTTCGCCGCCTCGCCGCGCGGAAGGCAACACGCGACCTTCGCCGGCAGGTCCGAGACATCGATCACATCGTCGAGACGGATCGCGCCGCTCTCGCCCGCGACGAGACGCGACCAGGTCGGCTCGACGCCGCAGCCGAGCGGCGTCACCATGCCGAGACCCGTGACCACGACACGCCGCAAGCCATTCCCGGCCGCGGCGCGCGAAGGCTGAAATTCGGCCATGGTCACATATATGCGGACGGATGGCGCGGCGGCTCAGGAAGCCTTGCCTTTTTCCGCAGCGCCCTTTTCGAGAAAATGGATGGCATCGCCGACCGTCTGGATGGTCTCGGCCGCATCATCCGGAATCTCGACGCCGAACTCCTCCTCGAAGGCCATGACCAGCTCGACGGTATCCAAGCTGTCGGCGCCGAGATCGTCGATGAAATTGGCCTTCTCGGTGACCTTGTCAGGTTCAACGCCGAGGTGCTCGACGACAATCTTCTTCACGCGCTCGGCGATATCGCTCATCGTTTGATCCTTTGCCACAGTATCAACGGGATCCGGGGCCGCCGAAATCCGTTCTACGCCTATATTCCCGCGGTTGTCGCCAATGCCGACGCAGTGCATTGCCGTCCGAATGGTTCAAGCGAAAGACTTGGGCCTCAACCGAGTCGCGCCAAGTTTTCATATTGGCTTGGCTCCTAACATATCCCGTTGGCCCTGGCGAGGGGGAAGGCGGGGTCCGCCGGGAGCCGTGTCCACAGCATTCAAACCTATGAAATCATGGCCATTCCGCCATTTACATGAAGGGTTTGCCCGGTCACGTAAGCAGCCTCCGTCGAGGCGAGATAAACGGCGGCCGCCGCAACGTCGTCGCTCGTCCCGAGCCGGCCCGCCGGGATGCGAGAGAGGAGAGTCTCGCGCTGTTTTTCGTTGAGCGCATCGGTCATCGCGGTCGCGATCATGCCGGGCGCGATGCAATTGACGGTAATCGAGCGGCTCGCGATCTCGGCGGCGAGCGATTTGGTCATGCCGGTGAGCGCGGCTTTCGAAGCGGCGTAATTGCCTTGCCCCGGATTGCCCGTCGTTCCGACCACGGACGTGATGGAGATGATTCGGCCAAAGCGCCGACGCATCATGCCCTTGATCGCCGCGCGCGACAGGCGAAAGGCAGCGGTGAGGTTGATGGCGATGACCTCGTCCCATTCTGCATCCTTCATGCGCATGAAGAGATTGTCGCGCGTGACGCCGGCATTGTTCACAAGAATATCGAGCGAGCCGAGCGCGGATTCTGCCGCCGGCACGAGCGCTTCGAGCGACGCCGGATCCGCGAGATCGGCGACGCAGACATGGACGCGCGAGCCGAGCGCGCTTGCGAGCGTCTCGAGCGCTTCGCGCCGCGTTCCGGACAAGGCGACGGTTGCGCCTTGCGCGTGAAGCGCGCGCGCGATCGCGCCTCCGATGCCACCTGAAGCGCCGGTGACGAGCGCGGTCTTCCCGCTGAGATCGAACATGAGAAGGAGTTCCTGATCAAAGCGCTGTTCAAGGCGAGGGGTGTCGATAAAAGTCGAGGCGGCGCGTCATCTCACGGCACCCATGCCAGAAAGGAGCCGCTCTCGTCATCCGGTTAAGGCGCCCGTCGTTGTGGAAAAGGCCGCCACATCGGCCGGGAGACCGACATTGACGACCGTGGCTCCATCGGCGATCCGCTTCACGAGCCCGCAGAGCACCTTTCCGGCGCCGATCTCGACGAAGCGTGTCACGCCTTGCGAGGCCATATGCGCGACGCTCTCGCGCCAGCGCACCGTGCCGGTGACCTGGCGGACCAGGCTGTCGCGAAGGGCGGCAGGATCGGTGAGGGCTTCGGCCTCCATGTTGGAGACGAGCGGGATGAGGGGGGTGGCCGGAGGGTCCTCTGCGAGCGCCCTTGCCATGGCCTCGGCGGCAGGCCGCATCAAGGCGCAGTGGAACGGTGCCGATACAGGAAGCAGCATGGCTCGACGCGCGCCCTTGGCCTTCGCGATCTCGGTGGCGCGCTCCACCGCGAGCCTGGCGCCGGAGACCACGACCTGGCCCGGCGCATTGTCGTTTGCCACTTCGCAGACCATTCCGGTCGCGGCCGCGGCTTCCGCCGCGACGGCGGCGGCGGCTTCGGCATCGAGGCCGAGCAAAGCTGCCATCGCGCCTTCGCCCGGCGCGACTGCTTTTTGCATCGCCTCGCCGCGCAGCCGCAAAAGCCGCGCCGCATCCGCGATGCCGAAGGCGCCGGCGGCGCAAAGCGCCGAATATTCGCCGAGCGAATGGCCGGCAACGAAAGCAACGTCGCGCCGAAGATCAAGCCCGCATTCGCTTTGCAGCGCTTTGAGCGCCGCCATCGAGACGGCCATCAAGGCGGGTTGAGCGTTTCGGGTCAGCGTGAGCTCGGCCTCCGGCCCATCGAACATCAAACCCGAGAGCTTCTCGGACAAGGCGTCGTCGCTCTCCTCGAAGACGGCGCGCGACGCGGCGAAATTCTCGAAGAGCGCCTTGCCCATGCCGACGCTCTGGCTGCCCTGTCCGGGAAAGATGAAGGCTGTGGTCATAAGGCGGGTCCGCACGCTGGGAAGACTTCACGCCGTGCGACAGACCGCCGGCGACAGCGTGGCGGTCGGGTTCTGGGCGGGCAGGCCATGGCTGTCAAGGCGGCCGGTGTCGCTTCAATCCACGCCGCCCGCGACCGCGACGAGGATGTCGGATGAGTTGAGGAAGCGCAACGGGTCGACCGGCTCGCCGTCGATCCGCGTCTCGTAGTGAAGATGCGGTCCCGTCGAGCGTCCCGTCGAGCCGACACGTCCGATCGGCGCTCCTGCGGCCACGAGCTCTCCCTCCGACACCAATATCGCGGAGAGGTGGCCGTAACGCGTCGAGACGCCCTCGCCATGCTCGATCTCGACCATGTTGCCGTAGCCGCCGGCGAAGCTCGCGTTCATGACCTTGCCCGCGGCCGTCGCGCGCACGATCGTGCCTTCCTCCGCACGCAAATCGACGCCGGGATGAAGCGCCCAGCCCATGCCGAAAGGATCCCTTCTTGCGCCGTAGCCGCTCGTGATCTCGAGCCGGCCGCCGAGCGGTTGGCGCAGCGGCAGGAGCGAGATCGTCCGGGACAATTCGTCATGCTCTTCGAGACGAGCCTTGAGCCCGTGAAGAAGAACGTCGAAGCCCGCAACGGTGCCTTCTCTCGGCAACGGCAGGAAGGGGCCGCCGATGTCGGAGGCCTTGCTCTTCTTGCGTTGCGCAAAACGGGTAGGGTCAAGACCCGAACGTTTGAGCGCGCCGCGCAATTGGTCGATCTCGACCGCCGCCCGGCTATTGGCGTGCTCGAGCGCCTCGACCTGGAGGCGTTCCACGGTATCGAGAGCGTTGACGACCGTCTCGACGGAAACCGGCTTCGTGGCGGCAGGCGAAGCGGAGACGGCCGCGCCGTCGAAGAGGCTCGCCTTCGGGCCAAGCGCTCCGGCACCGTGGCGTACCATCGGGGCAGGCGCCGGCGCGGGAGCCCCGGTGGCGGGCTCGACGGCACCTGGCTTGTCCTCCGCGTAAGAGGAGACGTTGGCGTTCTCATCGATCGGGCGCGGCTTCTGCCCCGTGAAATCGCTGATTGCCTTTGCCGGCTCGGCAGGTTGGGAATCCGCAGCGTGCACGCCGGCATGCGCCGGACCCGCATTCGCGTTTCCTCCCACAAGCCAGACACGCGAGCGCTGCTTATTCGGATCGGTCGGGCTTCGCAGAAGCGCCGCCACCGTCTCGGTGCGTGTCTCGAGCTCGGCTTGCCGGGACAAGAGCTCGCGAAGGCGCCCTTCGAAGGTGAATTGCACCGAGGCCTGCCGGCTGCGCGCCTCATCGAGCCTTGCCTGGCCCGCGGCGAGCCTCTCCTCATAGCCGGCACGCATCCTTGCCTGATCCGCCATGAGATCGCCCACCAACGTGTCGCGAAAAGCGAGAAGGTAAAGCGAAAATCCGGCCCAGGCGATGAGGGCGAGCTTGAGCGCGGCGCATGATCCGATCAGGGAGCGCCGCAAGGTCAAGGTCCGCGCCGCCCCATCCTTGCTGAAGGTGACGACGTGTACCCGGCGCAACGCCGCATTTTTGATGCCCGACATGAAGCTCGCGTCCGATCCCTCACAGGCCTTTGCGCAGCCTCGATTAGACGCGGTTAAGGTTAACCGCCCGCTAATGCTTCGAGGAGCGACCCGCTTTTCAGGATGGCTGCAAGCGCGGGCTCCGCTACGGCACGCTCAGGCCTCATGCGGCTCGCGCGGCGGCGAGGACTTCTTGAGCGTGGCCGTCGACTTTCACCTTGCGCCAGATTCTCGCGATGCGCCCGTCCTTGCCGATGAGAAAGGTCGAACGCTCGACCCCCATATAGCTTCGTCCATACATGGATTTTTGGGTCCACACGCCGTAGCTCTCGAGCGTCGCGTGGCTCTCATCGCCAAGAAGAGGGAAGGCCAGCCCATATTTCTTCTTGAACCTCGCAAGAGCCGCCACCGGATCAGGCGAAACTGCAAGCACCGCACAATCCATTTTGTGAAACTCATTAAGCAGCGCATTGAATTCAGTGGCTTCCTTGGTGCAACCCGACGTGTCGGCTTTGGGGTAGAAATAGAGAACCAACGGCTTGCCCTCGAGCTTGGCGCGGCTCACCATTTTGCCTTCATCGCTCGGCAGCGCGAAATCCGGTGCGAAATCGCCTTCTTTCAATTGCGCCATATTCTCAACTCCCTGATGGGCCATTGGATATAACCATTGCGCGCCGAATCGCGAATTGGTTCGATCAAAACCGAAGAGCAACTCTCGCTTGCGCGGCCCTTTCACTACACGCCGAGTTTGGACCTTCAAGCTTGGTCGAAGCAATCGGTTGAGTCGCTTAACGGATGTCCGAATCTGCCAGACCCAGCGCTTCACCGCCCCCTGTGAAGCCGAAGGCTTCGAGGCCCCCCTTGCGGCGCCTCGTGCTTTGCGCGGCCTTCGCGGTTTGCGGGGTGCTCCTTCTCGCGGGCATCGGCTTTGGCGGGCTCGCCTGGCGATTGTCGCAGGGCCCGGTCTCGCTCGACGCCTTCATGCCGCGCATCACTTCCGCCCTGCAGCAGAGGTTCGCCGATGGCTTTGCGGTCACGGTCCTGGGGGCTGAGCTCGAAGCGCGCGGCACACGGCCATCGATCACTGTTCTGGGGCTCTCCATCAAGGATGCGACGGGGCGTGAAATCATCTCAGCGCCCAAAGCCGAGGTGGATTTCGACCCGATGCGGCTTTTGCGACCCGATGCCGGGCTGCACCGCATCGCCCTCATCGGCCCGCAGCTCAAGGCCTTCATCAGCCGCCAGGGCGAAATCTCCCTCGTCACCGCCTTGTCGCCGACATCCTCGAATGACGCGCGGCCGGGACCCGGGGTAGGGCAACCCGTGCCCGCGCTGAGCAACGCCGATGCGCCCAAGGCCGAGGGAAGCGGCACGGACCACGTGCGCCACGGGCTGGTCGCGGCTTACGACGAGCTTTTCGGGCCTCGCGGGCCCTTCAAGGTGATCAATTTTGTAAGCATCGAGGATGGCCGTCTCACGGTCGATGATGAGCGCTCGAATGATGAATTGATCTTTTCGCACCTGACGGCCTCTTTCGAGCGCGACGCGAGGGAGCATGTGCATCTTTCGCTCAAAGGCCCCTCGGGCGAATGGTCCCTCGAGGCTGCCGTCGAGCGCAGCAGCGGCAATGAGCGTCGCCTCGTGGTCGAGCCGAAGGATGCGCCAGTCGGGGACATCCTTCTCCCGGTGGTTCCCCGGCCCTTGGCGCTGGCGCCGGACATGCCGGTGTCCGGGCGCATCGAGATCGACATCGGGGGCGACGGGCACGTCAAGAACGCGCAGGGCGAGCTGATGGCCGGCGCGGCGGCCTGGAACAAGCCCGGAGAGAAGGCGCCCTTGCTGGTGACCGACGAGATCGCTGCCGCCTTCGCTTATGACGGCGCCTCGCACGTGATCGAGGTGCGAAAATTCGGCGTGCTCGCCGGCGATACCGATGTCGCGGTGAGCGGACGCATCACGCCGACCTCGGACGGCGATTTCGCTTTCGACTTCTCCGGCGCGAATGGCGCCGTCGCGGGCGCGGGCCCCAACGACCAACCGATCTCGCTCCGTCGCATCCGCATGACGGGCACTCTTTCGCCGCGCGATGCCACCTTGACCGTTGCGCCTCTCGAGCTCTCGGGCAAGGACGTCTCCTTTGCCGTGAACGCCACCTATCGGCGTGGCCGCGCTGGAGGCTTGACGCTCGCGATGCAATCGGGCCGCATGCCGGCGCGCGCGCTTCTTGCCCTGTGGCCTCCCCAGGTCTCGAAGGATATTCGCAAATATCTGATCGAGCGGCTCGGGCGCGGCCTGCTCGAGCACTTCTCCTTGAGCAACAGCTTCAATGAAGGATCGCTCGCCGACGCCATGGCGGACCGGCCGGTGCCGGATGAAGCGGTGAAATTTTCGGTTGATCTCTCCGAGACGAACCTGCGCTTTTCCGACGATCTTCCGCCGCTCACCTCGGCTGTCGCCCATGTCGAGGGCACGGGCCGCACCGTGACCGTCCTGGTCTCGAGCGCGGATGTGGATCTCGGCGAGAACCACGTTTTGTCGCTCAGCGAAGGCCGTTTCGCGGTCGCCGACACCACAAAAAAACCAGCGCTCGCCCAGGCGAGCTTTCACGTCCAGGGCGGCGCCGACACCTTCGTGGCGGCGATGGAGCACGATGCCTTGCGCGGTCCCGGCCAAACGCTCGCCCCTGAAAGCTTTTCAGGCATGGGCGATGCTCATGTGCAGTTTCCGCTCACCTTGCGGGACGGGGTGAAGCCTCGGGACGTGCCCGTCACGATCCAGGGCAATTTCACCAAGCTCACGGTCCAGGATGTGGGGGCCGGACAAAAGCTCGAGAACGCCCAGCTCGGCTTCACGATCGCTGGCGGCGTGATGACCGGCAAGGGGGACGGGCGCTTCCTTGGCGTTCCGGCCACCATCGATGTGCGCAAGGAAACGAGCGACCCTTCTCCGCAGATCAAGCTTGCGCTTACGCTCGATGACGCCGCGCGGGCGAAGCTCGGGCTGCGGGCCGGCAAGGCGCTCACGGGCGCCGTGCCGGTCAAGATCGCGCCGGCATCCGACGCAGGGCCAGCCCCTGCATTCGATGTCGAGGCTGATTTGAGCCGCGCCGCCATCGATGGATTCATTCCCGGCTGGACGAAGCCCGCCGGACGGCCCGGCAAGCTGACTTTCCGAGCGACCCCAGGGGATGATCAGACGCGTTTCAGCAAGATCAACCTTTCCGCCGCGCCCGTCGCCGTGACGGGAGAGCTCGCGACCGGAAAGGACGGTGCCCTCCTTTCGGCGAAGTTCGACAGCTTCAAGATATCGCCGGGGGATGACCTTCGCGTCGAGGTCGGGCGCGACGGCAATGTTTTCAAGACGACGGTGAGAGGCGCCGCGATCGATCTTCGGCCCTTCATCAAGAGCTTCATGTCGGGCTCGCAGGCCGATACGCAAGACACCGATCTCGACCTGAAGGCCGCGAATGCCATCGGGTTCGGCGAGGAGAAAGGCTCGGGCCTCGATCTTCGTCTCAGCCGGCGAGGGCAGGGGCTCACCGATTTTCATTTCACGGGCCAGATCGGACGTGCCGATGTGAATGGCGCGCTCGATCATCAGGGGCGCCCCTTGATCACGCTCCAGACCTCGGATGCCGGCGCCTTCCTGCGCTTCACCGACCTTTATGAGCATATGATCTCGGGGAACATGGTGCTGCGCTTGACGCCGAGCGTGGGCTCCCAGGCCGGCGCCGTCGCGATCCGCGATTTCAGCTTGCGCAACGAGGAAGCGCTGGCGCGCATCTTCGCCGAGGCGCCGCCGCCCCAAACCTCCTCCGACGCCGCGGCCGCGGCGCGCGTGCCGCTCTCGGCCGGAGAAGCGCAATTCAACCGGATGCAGGCAAGCTTCGTGCGCAATGCGGGGCGCCTCGACGTGCGCGAAGCGCTGATCGTCGGCAATCAGGCCGGGATCACGCTGTCGGGGCTCATCGATTTCGGCAAGAACGCGCAGAGCCTCACCGGCACTTTCGTCCCCGCTTACGGGCTCAACAATGCCTTCAGCAAGGTGCCGCTTTTCGGCCCCTTGCTCGGCGGCGGCACGAACGAAGGCCTCCTCGGCGTGAACTTCCGCGTGACCGGCTCGCTCACCCGTCCGGACATCAGCGTCAATCCGCTCTCGGCGATGACGCCGGGCTTCCTGCGCAAGCTCTTCGACGTCGGCACGCTCGGCCCCCATGACCTCGAGCCCGACACGCAGGATTTGAGCGACATCCATCGCAACCCGCGTTAAGCCTCGCCGAGCGGGGCAAACCCGGTCGCGATCGTGCTCAGGCCACGGGCCTCAAGAGGACGTGGCGCTTGCGCCCAAGCGACAGCTTGGCGACGCCTTCGGGCGAAAGGTCGGAAGCGCGAAGCATCGCACGCTCGTCCGTGATGGCGACATCGTTCAAGCGCAGGCCCCCGCCCTTGATCTGGCGACGCGCCTCGCCATTCGAGGCGACGAGGCCGGCGCGGACGAACGCTGCCAGCACGCCGAGCCCGGCCTCGAATTCGGCACGCGGCATTTCGACGGTGGGCAGGCTCGCCGCGAGCGTGCCTTCCTCGAAAGTCTCGCGCGCGGTTTTCGCCGCCTCGTGCGCCGCCGCGTCGCCGTGCAGCAAGCGCGTCGCTTCGCTCGCGAGCGTCTTCTTCGCTTCGTTGATCTCGGCGCCCTTCAAGGCTTCGAGGCGGGCGATCTCGGGGAGCGGCAGAAGCGTGAACAGCCGCAGGAAGCGCCCGACATCGGCATCTTCGGTATTGCGCCAGAACTGCCAATAATCATACGGGCTGAAAAGCCCGGCATTGAGCCACACCGCGCCGGCGGCCGTCTTGCCCATCTTGGCGCCGGACGCGGTGGTGAGAAGCGGTGTCGTGAGCGCGTAGAGCTGAGGCGTGCCCATGCGCCTGCCGAGATCGACGCCGGTCACGATGTTTCCCCATTGGTCGGAGCCGCCCATCTGCAGGTTGCAGCCGACGCGGCGCGACAATTCGACGAAATCATAGGCCTGCAGGCACATGTAGTTGAACTCGATGAAAGACATCTCCTGATCGCGCTCGAGGCGCAGCTTCACCGAATCCATCGAGAGCATGCGATTGACCGAGAAGTGGCGGCCCACGTCACGCAGGAACTCGATGTAATTGAGCTTGGTGAGCCACTCGGCATTGTCGAGCATCACCGCGTCGCTCTTGTCGCTTCCAAAGCGCAGAAAGCGGGCGAACACCTGCTTGATGCCTTCCTTGTTGGCCTCGATCTCCTCGAGCGACAGAAGCTTGCGCGATTGATCGCGTCCGGAAGGATCGCCCACCCGCGTCGTCCCTCCGCCCATCAGCGCGATCGGCTTGTTGCCGGTCTGCTGGAGCCAGTAGAGCATCATGATCTGGATCAGCGAACCGATATGAAGCGAGACGGCGGTGCAATCGAAGCCGATATAGCCCACCACCTCGCCCTTGACGGCAAGCGCATCGAGGCCGGCGAAATCGGAGCCTTGGTGGATGAACCCCCTTTCGTCGAGCGTCCGGAGGAATTCCGATTTGAAGGGCATCATGGTCTCCGCTGGGCTCTTCCGCTGGCCGCTGGCCGGAGACGGTCCTTGAAGGGCGCTGGCGGCCGCGCCCGTCCCGACGAGCTCTCGCGCCGCGTCGACGCACGACGCCCGGGAGCCCGGCCTCCAAATCCTCGGTAGTTTTCCTGGCCGCTGCCTAATCCCGACCGCCGGCAAAATCAATCGCGAAGCGCGCGCATCGATGCCTGGGGGCTTTTCCGAGGCAGCTTCGGCTCGGCGGTGCCGTTTCGAGGCGGCCGCCGTAAACGCGGCTCATCGGCTCCTGGGCGCTGCCGATTTCAACCAAGCTTATTCTGTTCTAAGCTCGGTTCTATGGTGAAACCTGATGATTTCGTGTAATTCGAAGGAGCAAATCATTGCACTCTTGTCGAAATAATTGAGTTGTGCCTAACTTGCCGCGGATGTGAGCTCGTCGTGACGACCGTTCGGGGTTGGGTCCAGAGTAGGGGTCTCTGATGATCGTTTTGTTCGGCGGCGAATATGGCGCCATCGATACACTGCGCTTTATTGAGGAGAAACTCGGAATCGGCCTCTCCGACCTCGATATCGACCCGCGCAGCGGGGATTGGTCGCGAGGGCTTTATTCACGCCCGATGCGGTGGTCGACAGGGGTGTATCGCCTGCTCGGCCTCGAGCCGCGCAGCGTCGAGCCCAGCTATTCGTTGCTCGACAGCCTGATTCACCCCGACGACCGCAAGCTGCCGAGCGATCTCGACGATTTGACGCACGCGGCCGAGCCGCATGAGCGCGAGTTCCGGATCATTCAGCCGAAGGGCACCTTGCGCTGGCTGCAAACACAGAGCGAAGTCCTTCTCGACGAGCAAGGGGTGCCGACCAAGAGGGTCTCGATTTGGACGGACGTCACGGCGCGGCGCGACGCGAGAGAGACGATCGCCGAGCACCAGCAGCGCTTCCAGAGCCTGGTGCGCGCGAGCTCTGCCCTCGTGTGGCTGACGCGGCCCGATGGCGTCGTCGTCGACATCTTCGGTTGGCAGGAGCTCACGGGACAAGGCCTCGCCGAGGCGCTCGGGATGGGGTGGCTCGAATGCATCCACCCCGACGACCGGGAGGCGACGCTCGCCGCTTGGGCCCAATCGAATGAACGCTCGCAAGCTTATGAAGCCGAGCATCGCATCCGCACGAAGTCGGGCGAATACCGGTGGTTCAAATCACGCTCGGCCGAGCCCGGCAAATCGAATGGCGCGATCGTGACGCGGGTCGGCGTCTCGACCGACGTTCACGACGAGAAGATGTGGCCGAAACGGTCCGATGACGGGCTTCTGACCGGCGCCCAGATCCGCGCGGCGCGCGGCATCCTCAATTGGTCCGTGCGCGATCTTTCCGAGGCGACCGCGGTCTCGCCCTCGACCATCAGGCGGCTCGAGGAAACGGACGGGATTCCCTCGGGCCCGAAGGAGAGCGCCGCCGAGATCAAGAACTCGCTGCGCAGCGCCGGAATCGAATTCTTCATCGCGCCGAGCGGCAAGCCCGGCGTGAGCCTGAATTGAAGGCCGATAGCGAGGCTCAGCGCCGAGCGATCCTGGATCGGCAAAGCCCCGGCCTAGCGGAGCGCCTCCATTCCGGAAGAGACCGATATCGTCGCGCGTCTGCCAGCGGATTGGTGGCCCCGTTGTGAGCGCCGAACGTTTGCCGCGATCGATACCGGCATGAGCGAGGCCCGAGTGTGGCGCCTCGACGGTGGACATGCGCAACCTCGATATCTCAAGGTCGCGAAAGGGGCGGCGAAGGCGCAATTGCGCCGCGAGATCGAGCGCACGCGCTGGCTGGCGAGCCGCAAGGTCAGGGTTCCGACAATCTTGCGGACCCATGAAGATGCTGATCTTGTCGCGCTGTTGAGCGATGCCGTGCCGGGCGTCGTCGCCACCGCTGCCGAACTATCACCCGCGCTTCTCGCCGGGGCGATCGGGCGGGGCCTTGCCGAGCTGCACGCGCTTGCGGTCGCCGAATGCCCATTCGACGAGACCTTGCGAATTCGTCTCGCGAGAGCCCGCCGGCTGATCGGACAAGGCAAAATCGAGGCGAACGATTTTGAGGATCGCAACCGCCATCTTGCGCCCCAAGCCTTGCTCGACCAGCTTTGCGCCCAAAGGCCCGACGAAAAGCTCGTCGTGGCTCATGGGGATGCGACGCTGAGCAACATGCTCGTCGACCAAGATGCGACGCTCGGCTTCGTGGATTGCGGTCATTGCGGCAAGGCCGACCGCTATCTCGATCTCGCCATCGCGGCGCAAGAGATCGAGGACAATTTCGGGACCAGCGAAGCGAGGATTTTCGCGAGCGCCTATGGTGAAACGTGCTGGGACGCCAAGAAAGCTCGCTTCTTTTGCGACCTTTACGAGCTGTTCTGAGAGCGCAGACCGCGTTGGCGCGGTCGGCAATATTATCTCAATCCTATAAAGCCTGTTGCAAAGCAATATTTGGTTTCTTGACACTATTTTTGATCACTTTTTGGTTTATTTCTTGATTGCGGGCAACCGCTTATGAGTTCGGTCCCGCGATGGAAATGCCAATGATTTATAGCGCTGTTTACTTTTTGGGAAGGGGCGTTTTTTTAACCGCTATCGTTTCAATACTGCATATACGTATTAAGTACAGATAGAGTAAATAATCAAAAGAATTACAAAAATAATTATCTATTTCCCCAATATGATCTTTACTTCGCGATCAGCTATCTTTTTGACGGCGATCGCGACCGTAGTTTCCTCGTCGATGCACGAGGATAGCGCAACGCGGCGGCGAGGCGATCGTCGGAGTTTGGGGCGGGACTAGGAAAGATGTGCGAGGTCGCGCAGGGGATGTACGAGCGCTGATCCTTCCGGCGCAAAGCAGCGTCTCACCTCGCGGGCGCCGGCTTCGGCAGTCCGCGCCACAGCGCCCATTGTCGACGCCATTGAGGCAGCTCGGCCGATGAGCGGAACGGGTCATGCGCGCGCTTTTCGTTCGCATCGAGATTGGGCTTCACGAGCGCGAGCGGCAGGAAGGCGGGCTCCAGGCTCTCCGGCAAATGCGCGACGGCGGCTTGCGCCTTTTCGAGATGCCGGCTGGCCTCGCGACGCCACTCGGCGAGGCTTGCGAGAAGCGCGGGGGTGGCGCGACCGTCCAAGACTTCCCCGGGCGATGAGCCATGCTGGCATAAAATCTCGCTCGGCAGGAAAACTTGTCCGCGCGCCGCGTGGAAGGCGAAGGCGCGGATCAGCCCTGTGAAGGCGTAAGCGAGCCCGGCGGGCTCGGCCGCCGCGGCGATGAGAGGGGATGAGCCGATCCTGGGGGCGGCATCGCCGCGCGCCGCCTGGGGAGGCGCGCGGAGCGTCTGCGTTGCATCCGTGAGCATCTCTGCGGCCATGGCGAAAAGGACCGATGAGGTGTTCTTGCAGTAGGCTTCGAGCGACAGAAGGTCGGGCATCGGGCTGTCGTAGAGATCGAAGCTGCGAGCATCGATGAGGGCGACGAGAGCGGGGCGCGAAAGGTTGAAGCGATCGACCGTGTCGATGAGGGCGGCGGCCACCGGATTGGCGCTCACATCGCCGCGCGCGCCGTGGCCTTCGAGGGCATCGCGCCACCATTGGTGGCGAATCTCCCCCGGCATAGGCTCGCTCACGAGCTCGCGAATACGGGCGATCTCGAAGGAAAAGGCGTGCAGCGCGTGGATGTGGCGCCGCCGCGCGGCGGGGATGAACAGATCGGCGAGAAAGCGATCCTTATCCTGCTCTCGCAACAGGAGCTCGCAATGGGCATAGGCGCGTTCCAAGGCGGTTGCGGGAGCTTCGATCACCGCCGCGCTCGTGGGACGGGCGCGCCCGCTTTTCGTGCGGCGTCGCCGCCTTGTCGTCCAGGCGGGAAGCGGATGGCGCGCATTGCCGCCTTCTTCATCCGGCGGCGCGACGGTCGAATTGGCGCTGCGCGACGTCGATGTCTTGGAGGTGCCGCTCGACCCAGCGGTCGAGCGTGGTGATCGGCTCGCTCAACGAGGCGCCAAGAGCCGTGAGCGAATATTCGACGCGCGGGGGCACCTCGGGGAAGGCTCGCCTTTCCACGAAGCCGTTGCGCTCGAGCCGCCGCAGCGTCTGGATGAGCATCTTGTCGGAGATGCCGCCGATCCGGCGCCGCAAGTGGGCCGTGCGGGCGGGGCCGTTCGCGAGCGTGTGGACGAGCAAAAGCGCCCATTTTTCGGCGAGCACCTCGAGGACCGCTCGCGCCGGGCAAGCGGGATCGAAGACGTTGCCCTGGGCGGCATCCGCACATTCCTTCATGTCCCAAAACTTACCAGAAGGTTGGTACTTGTCTAGCGGAAAGCGATATGCGATGCGTCCAGCGACGCGGCACGGACGAGCGCCTTTGAGCGTCTCGTCGCGATCTTGCCGCTTGCACAGGAGATCTTCGATGAAACTTTACTACACGCCCGGCGCTTGCTCGCTTTCGCCGCATATCGCATTGCGTGAGGCCGGGCTCCCTTTCACCCTGCAGAAGGTCGATCTTGCGAAGAAGACGGTCGAGACGGGTGAGGATTACAACCGCGTGAACGCCAAGGGCTCCGTGCCCACGCTCGTCCTCGACAATGGCGAAAAGCTCACCGAAGGTCCCGCGATCGTGCAGTATATCGCCGATCAGAAGCCCGCGGCCGGAATCGCGCCTGCCGCCGGCACGATGGAGCGCTACAGGCTGCAGGAATGGCTGAACTACATCACCTCCGAGCTGCACAAGCCGATGGGCTCGATGTTCAACCCGGCCCAGACGGCCGAATGGAAGGAGGCCGTGAAGGCGGGCCTCTCCAAGCAGCTCGATTGGCTCGTGAAGCAGCTCGACGGCAAGGCCCATCTCATGGGCGACAAATTCACTGTCGCCGACGGCTACCTCTTCACCATCCTCGGCTGGGCCAAGTTCGTGAACTTCGACCTCAGCAAATGGCCGTCTCTCCAGCAATACATGGCGCGCATCGGATCGCGGCCCAAGGTTGTCGAGGCGCTGAAGGCCGAAGGCCTGATGAGCTGAAGCCGGTTGGCCATCTTTGGCCGCGGCTTGCCTGCGCCGGTCCCGATCTCGATCCCTCAGAGGCTCGTTGACTTGGGGCCGGCGCAAGCTCATCTAAAGGCCTGTGGCCGCCGGCCTTGAACCGGCGGATACAGGGAGAATAGCGATGTTCATTCAGACGGAAGCGACGCCCAATCCCGCGACGCTGAAATTTCTGCCCGGTCGCGATGTGCTCGGCGATCGGGTCGCCGATTTCACCACGCCCGAGGAAGCTGCCCATTCCCCGCTCGCACAGCGGCTTTTCGCCATCGAAGGCGTCAAGGGCGTGTTCCTCGGCAGCGATTTCATCAGCGTCACCAAGGACGATCGCGAGTGGCCGCATCTCAAACCGGCGATTCTCGGCGCGGTCATGGAGCATTTTTTGACGGGAGCCCCCGTCCTTGACGAATCCGCTGCTGCCCAGAGCCCGGCTTCGCCTGAGTTTTTCGACCCGAAGGATGCCGACACCGTCGCCACGATCAAAGAATTGATCGAGACCCGCGTTCGCCCCGCGGTGGCGGGAGACGGCGGGGATATCACCTTCAAGGGATTTCGTGACGGGGTGGTCTATCTCAACATGAAGGGCTCTTGCTCGGGCTGCCCCTCATCGACGGCGACGCTCAAGCACGGAATTGAAAATCTGTTGCGCCATTTCCTGCCCGATGTGCGCGAGGTTGAGGCCGCCTGAGCCTGCCCCATCCGACCGAATGCTTACCCGCATGAGGGCGGCTGACGCTCTGGGTCGGCCGCTCCTTCCCTTCCGCTTTTCAGTCAAGAGGAGGCCGCCGTCATGGCCGACCCGAATTTCAAGCCTTCCGCGCACAAGCCCATCGCCAAGGAAGCGCTCGACCAGATTTTTCTCGAGGCGCGCACCCACAACAAATGGCAGGCGAAGCCAGTTCCGCAATCCCTGTTGCGACAGCTCGCCGATGTCCTGAAGATGGGGCCGACGAGCGCCAATACCTCGCCGGCGCGTTTTCTCTTCCTGGAATCGCGATCCGCCAAGGAGAGGCTGAGCCCCTTCATGTCGGAGGGCAATCGCGCCAAGACGGCTGCGGCTCCCGTGACCGCGATCGTCGGCTACGATACCGAATTTTATGAAAAGCTCCCCAAGCTTTTCCCGCATACGGATGCGAGAAGCTGGTTTGCCGGCAAACCCGAGCACATCCAGGCCACGGCCTTTCGCAATTCGAGCTTGCAGGGCGCCTATTTCATCATCGCGGCGCGGGCACTGGGTCTCGACACAGGACCGATGTCGGGCTTCGACGAGGCCGGCGTGAACAAGGAATTTTTCCCCGACGGCAAGGTGAAAGCGAATTTCATCTGCAATCTCGGCTATGGCGATCCCGAAGGGATAATGCCGCGCGCGCCGCGTTTCACCTTTGAGGAATTCTGCACTATCCTTTGAAGAGCGGAGGCCCTCCCTCCGCGCCATTCGCAGCGGGAGAGCCTTTATTGATCGTTCTGGCGCTCGATACCGCGCTTGCCGCCTGTTCGGTGTGTCTCTTCGACGCCCAACGCGACAAGGTCATCGCCAGCGAAAGCGCCGTGCTCGGCAAGGGGCACGCCGAAGCCCTCCTGCCGATGCTGGAGCGTGTCATCGCCAAGCTCGATGGCGGCTGGGGCGCCATTGACCGCATCGGCGTGTCCGTCGGCCCCGGCAGCTATACGGGCTTGCGGGTCGGAATCGCCGCGGCGCGCGCGGCCGCTCTGGCAACGGGGCGCCCCGCCATCGGCGTCACGACGCTCGCGGCGCTGGCGGCCCCGCTCCTCGGCGTCAGCGAGGACATGCCGATCGCCGCGGCGATCGATGCAAGGCACGGCAATGTCTTCTTCCAGCTCTTCTCGCCCGAAGGGCGTCCGCTCGAGGAGCCCGCGGCCTTGTCGCTCGCCGAGGCTGCCGAACGCATCGGCGATCGGCCGGTCCATCTCGTCGGCAGCGCCTCGCAAGCGCTCCTTTCCGTCGTGATGCAAAGGGGCGGAAAGGCGCGAGCGAGCCATGCGGAGGCCGCCCCCGACATTGTTTGCGTGGCAAAGCTCGCCGCCGCCGCGGACCCGAATGCGTCCGCGCCCGATCCCGTTTACGTCAAGCCCGCGCAAGCGCGCCCGCTCGCGGAGCAAGGCGTGGCCGCGGGTTGACGCGCATGCTGGCGTGGCGACAAAGGGCGATCGTGCTGCGCGACCTCAAGGCCGAGGACGCGCCGCGACTGGCGCGGCTTCACGCCAAGGCTTTCCATCGGGGCTGGGGTGAGGACGAGTTCGAGCAGTTGATCGCGAGCTCGTCATGCCTGGGGGAGGGTGCGGCATTCGCGGAGCGCGCAAGCCTGCAAGGCTTCATCCTTTCGCGAATTGCAGGGGCGGAAGCCGAGATCTTGTCGATCGTCGTGGATTCGTCCTCGCACCGGAAAGGGGTGGCTCGGGCGCTCCTTTCCCGCCATCTCGACCGGCTGCGGGAGAGGGTGGTGCGCGAGCTTTTCCTCGAAGTCGACGAGGCCAATGCGGCCGCCTTGGCCTTCTACAAAAACTTCGGCCTCGAGGCCGTCGGGCGCCGAGGGGCCTATTATCCGCGCACTTCTGGCGAGCGCGGCGCGGCTTTGATCTTGCGCCGCAAGCTCGATTGATCGTGCTCTGCCGCTCGCGAGAATCACAAACTGGAAAAACCGCGATCACGGGAGGCTCGACGCGACGCTTCCTTGATGCGATAGCGTGAGGTTGAAGTGCCGATGCAGGAGCCCCGGATGAACGAGGAAGGACGGTCGCTCGCCGTGCGCCGGCGCGAGCGCCTCGCGCCGGATCTGCGGGAGTTGCTGCTCAAGAAGGCGCATATTTCGCAGGAGGTGCCGCGCAAGCCGCTCGCCTGGCCGAGCGAGCGGGCCGCCGGCGGCATGAGCCGCGTGCGTTTCGTGGCGCGCTCCGCCCTTTGCCTCGTCGCCATCTTGCCCTTCATGATCGTCGGCATGGGCGCGCAGGCTTTGATCCTGCGCTTCTGGCGCGACGTCGCCGGCACCTTGCCGAGGGCTTTTCTGTGGTGGGTCGGCAAGGTGCTGGGCCTGCGCGTGATCGTCAAAGGAGAGATCGCGCGCACCGCCCCTGTGCTTCTTGTCTCGAACCACGTCTCCTGGGTCGACATCGCCGTGCTCGGGGGGCTCGTGCCCTTGTCCTTCGTGGCGAAGTCGGAAGTCGCCGGCTGGCCGATCATCGGGACGCTCGCCCGCCTGCAACGCTCGATCTTCGTCGACCGGACAAGACGCACGATGACGGCCGATATCGCGCGCTCGATCGGCCATCGGCTTGTGGCCGGCGACACCATCGTCCTCTTCGGAGAAGGCACCACCGGGGATGGAAATCGCGTGCTCCCGTTTCGGCCCGCGCTTTTGGCCTCGGTGCGCGAGGCGATGAGCGCGAGCGGTGCCGGCGGAACCCCGATCCTGGTGCAACCCTTGTCGATCGTCTATTCCGGCCTCGACGGCTTGCCGCTCGGCCGCGCGGACCGGCCCTCGATCGCCTGGTACGGAGATATGTCGCTCGGCTCCCATCTCCTTCGCCTCCTGGCGATCGGCCCAGTCGACGTGACGCTGCGCTTCGGGGACGCCTTCGAGGTCACCCATGGCGATCGCAAGGCGCTGGCGAAGCGCCTCGGTGACGAGGTACGGGCCATGGCCGCGGAAATCACGAACGGACGACCCCACCCCGCAATCGCTCATGCGCCGACCTTGTAACGAGGCTTGGCGTCCCGATCGGAAGGCGCCGCCCCCTCGAGTCCCTGGGGTTGGTGATGACCCAAGGCGGCCATATGCGGCCTTTGCCAGGGAGAATGGGCCGGCCCGGTTTCACTTCGCCCGGAAAGCGATTAAATGACAGGAATGCCTGTTCCGGCCGGCCGGGCGAACCCTTGAGTGATTCGCCCCAATCGGATCGTTTTGGAGGTTGTGATTGCCGAAGCGCTTTTTTGTGAAGTCATACGGCTGTCAGATGAACGTCTATGACTCCGCACGCATGGGCGATCTCCTGCGATCTCGCGGCCACGTGGAGACGAGCGATCCGGCAAGGGCCGATGTCGTCATCTTAAACACTTGCCATATCCGGGAACGGGCGACCGAGAAGATCTTCTCAGAGCTTGGCCGGGTGCGCGAGATGAAGTCCGCACGCGCCGCCGAGGGGCACAGGACGCAAATCGTGGTCGCCGGCTGTGTCGCCCAGGCCGAGGGGGCAGAGATCATCGCCCGCCAGCCCGCCGTCGACATCGTGGTCGGCCCGCAAGCCTATCATCATCTGCCGGCGCTTCTCGAGCGAGACGCCTTTGCGCCGGCGATTGATCTCGATCTCGCGGCCGCCGATAAATTCGCGCAACTTCCGTTGCCAGGCCGCGCGGATATTCGCGCGCGCGGCGTGTCCGCCTTCGTCACCGTTCAGGAGGGTTGCGACAAATTCTGCGCCTTCTGTGTCGTGCCCTACACGCGAGGCACGGAAATCTCACGCCCGGCCGCCACCATCCTCACGGAGATCGAGACGCTGGCGCAGGCGGGCGTCAGAGAGATCACGCTGATCGGGCAGAACGTAAACGCCTATCACGGCGAAGGGCCGGATGGGCGCATTTGGTCGCTCGGGCGGCTTCTGGCGGACGCAGCGAAGCTGCATGGCGTCAAGCGGCTGCGCTATACGACGAGCCATCCTCTCGACATGGATGACGAGCTGATCGAAGCGCATCGCGACATATCCGCGCTCATGCCTTATCTGCACTTGCCCGTGCAATCGGGCTCGGATCGCGTGCTCGCCGCCATGAACCGCCGCCACGATGCGAAAGCCTATCTCCGGATCATCGAGAAGGTGCGCAAGGCGCGTGCGGACATCGCGCTCTCCTCCGACTTCATCGTTGGCTTTCCAGGCGAGACGCGCGAGGATTTCGAGGCGACGCTCGAGCTCGTGCGCGCGGTCGATTTCGCGAACTCCTTCTCGTTCAAATACAGCGCGCGTCCCGGCACTCCGAGCGCGCGGTGGGAAGCCCAGATCGCGGAAGAAGTGAAGGTCGAGCGCCTCACTATCTTGCAAGCCTTGCTCGAGAAACAGCGGCAAGCCTTCAACCATGAGATGGTCGGGCGAAGGGTCGAGGTGCTGTTCGACAAGCGCGGGCGGCACGAAGGCCAGATCGCCGGCAAATCGCCTTATATGCAACCGGTCCACGTCGAGCGCCGCGACACGGCGATCGGCGATCTTTGTTCCGTGCTGATCACCTCAGCGGGGCCAAACAGCCTCGCTGGTTGCCTTGTCGAGGGGAAGGCCGCCGCATGAGCATGCAGGACAATACGCTCTCTCAAAAGCCGCGCCGTCGCGTTCCGGCCGAGCCGCGCGCCGGGGAAGGGACGGAAGTGAAAATCGCCTTCGACGATAATCGGCTCGCGAGCCTCGTGCTCGGCCAGTTCGATGAGAATCTCGCCCATATCGAACGCCGTCTCGGCGTGCGCGCCACCGCCAACGGCAACCAGGTGCAGATCAGAGGCACGCCCGACGCCGCCGAGCAGGCGCGGCGCGTGCTGAGCGCGCTCAACAGCCGCATCAAGGACGGCCAGGGCTTGTCGCTCGGCGACGTGGATGGGGCGATCGCGGAGGCGATCGCTCAAGGCTCGCTCTTTCCGGCGGCGAGCGATGCCTCGAAGGGACCCTTCGATCAAATCGCGACGCGCAAGCGCGGGCCCGTCAAGGCGCGATCGGCCAATCAGCATACCTATCTTCAGCTACTCAAACGCTGCGAATTGACCTTCGCGGAGGGGCCCGCGGGAACGGGCAAGACCTGGCTTGCGGTCGGCCATGCCGTCTCACTTCTCGAGCAAGGGGCCGTGAGCCGCATGATCTTGTCGCGGCCGGCCGTCGAGGCCGGCGAGAATCTCGGCTTCCTGCCGGGCGATATGCGCGAGAAGGTCGATCCCTATCTGCGCCCCGTCTATGACGCGCTCTTTGATTTCATGGACAGCCGCCATGTGGAGCGTGGCTTGCAAACCGGCATGATCGAGATCGCGCCGCTCGCCTTCATGCGCGGGCGCACGCTCACCAACGCGGTCATTTTGCTTGACGAGGCGCAAAACGCGACCTCGGTCCAGATGAAGATGTTCCTGACCCGTCTCGGCGAAGGCTCGCGCATGGTCGTCACCGGAGACCCGACGCAGATCGATCTTCCGGGCGGCCAGAAATCCGGGCTGATCGAAGCCATCGATCTCCTCAAGCACGTCGAGGGCATCGGCCATATTGCCTTCGAGCACGGCGATGTCGTGCGCCACGATCTCGTGCGGCGTATCGTGCACGCCTATGAGGAGGCCGGCAAATCGCCGCGCGGCAACCCGGCGCCCGAGAAGCGCTGACGGCCGGGATGCCAAAGCCCAATGTCGATATCCTCGTCGAGAGCCCGCTCTGGGCGCGAGTTCCAGACGTGTCGCAAAGCGTGATGCGCGCGGCGGAGGCCGTCGGCGCTCATCCCGAGGCTGGGCCGACGATCCGGCCGGCGGACGAGATTTGCGTTACGCTCGTCGATGATGCGGCAATCGCGGCTTTGAACCGACGATGGCGAGGCCAGAACGGGCCCACCAACGTGCTTTCCTTCCCGGCGCCCCCGGGATTGGCAATAGGTCCTCCACGCTTTCTCGGCGACATCGCGCTCGCTTTCGAAACCGTCGACCGCGAGGCGATGGCCGAAGGGAAGCCTTTCGAGGACCACCTGGCGCATCTCGTCGTCCATGGCCTTCTTCATCTCCTCGGCCACGACCATCTAGGCGAGGGCGAGGCTCAGCGGATGGAGGCGCTCGAGACGAGGATCCTCGCGAGCATCGGCGTCGCCGACCCTTATGCTACAGAGGCGGCGTGAGCGGGCCGCCGCGCGGCGACGAATGGACATGAAGAGCAAACCACGACCCAGCGTTCCGGCCCAATCGACGAGCGAGGGCGGCCCGGTGCGCCGCCTTGCCGGACGCGTGAAGCGCGTCCTGCGAATCGGCAGGCGCGCGAAGGAGGGCGCCGGGCAGGCGGGAGGCGCGGGAGAGGGCTCGACCGAGGCCTACTCCCAAGAGCGCGCCATGCTCAGAAATGTGCTCGCGCTTCGGCAAGCGCGCGTCGCCGATGTGATGGTGCCGCGAGCCGACATTATCGCCGTTCCGATCACCGTTAGCCTGGGGGAGCTCTTGAACGTCTTTCGCAGCGCGGCCCATTCGCGCGTGCCCGTCTACGGAGAAACCCTCGATGAGCCGAGGGGCATGGTCCATATCCGCGATTTTCTCGACTATCTCGGCGCCAAGGCACAGGAGGCCGGCGGAAGGCGGGGCAAAGGCGGTGAGCCGCTTGCCGATCTCGGCGGCGTCGATCTCGCAACTCCGCTCGAGGCGCTCGGGATCTTGCGTCCCGTTCTCTACGTCCCAGCCTCGATGCGGGCCGTCGCGCTTCTGCGCCGCATGCAGGCGACGCGCACCCATATGGCGCTTGTCATCGACGAATATGGAGGAACGGACGGGCTTGTCTCGATCGAGGATTTGATCGAGATCGTCGTGGGTGAGATCGAGGACGAGCATGACGATGAGGAAGGGGCGCTGGTTTCACGCGTCGATGATCGCACCCTCGTCGCCAGCGCGCGCGCCGAGCTCGCCGAGGTTTCGGCCATGCTCGGCATTGATCTGTCGCTCGGACACGCGGCGGAAGATGTCGATACGATTGGAGGCTTGATCGTGACGCTCGCCGGCCGCGTGCCCTTGCGCGGCGAGCTGATCGCCGGGCCCGGAGGCATCGAGTTCGAAGTGATGGAAGCCGATCCGAGGCGCTTGAAGCGCGTGAGAATTCATCTCCACTCGGGCGAGCGGCGCTCGCGCCGGCAAAAGGATCAGCCCGTGGAAGCGACAGCGACGGCTGCCAGCGCCGCTGCCGGCGCCTCGGCATCCGAGCCTGCGCGGCAAGATCGCGGCGCTGCCGGCGGCAGCGAGCCGAACCGTCGGTGAGTTACGCGCAAGCCTCGCCGGCGGCGACATTCGCTGACCAGATCATGCTCGCCTGGGGATGGCGGCGGCGCCTCATCGCGCTCACGGCGGGTGCGATCGGTGCGCTGGCCATGGCGCCGCTCGACATCTGGCCTGCCCTCGCCCTGTCGCTGCCGATCGGGGTCTGGCTGATCGACGGGGCCGCGGTCGAGGGCAAGCATCCTCGGCTCGCGACAATCCGCTCCGCCGCCGGCGCAGGCTGGTGGTTCGGCTTCGGTTACCACCTTGCGGGGCTGTGGTGGCTGGGGTCGGCTTTCCTCGTGAACGGCGATGAGTTCGCCTGGGCCTTGCCGCTCGGCGTCCTCGTTTTCCCGGCGGCACTTGCCCTGTTTTTTGCGCTCGCCTTTTCCGTCGCGCGGCTTTTTTGGAGCGACGGGCCGGGGCGTATCCTCACCTTTGCCATCGCGCTTTCAGGCTCGGAGTGGTTGAGGGGGCATGTGCTCACGGGCTTTCCGTGGAACTTGCCGGGAATGGCGCTGGGCTCGAACCTCGTCTTCGCCCAGGCCGCATCGCTCGTCGGCGCTTACGGGCTCACCTTCCTCGCTCTCGCCATCTTCGCTTCGCCCGCGACGCTCGCGACCGAGACTACGGTGCGCGCCCGATGGGCAGCGCCCGCGCTCTCCCTTCTTCTTCTCGTGGCGCTCGCGGCTTTCGGCACGTGGCGCCTCGCAGGAGGCCCGCCCGGCATGATCGCTGGCGTGCGGCTTCGGATCATGCAGCCCAACCTCGCGCCCGATCAGAAATTCGTTCCGGCAAATCGTGAGGAGATCGTCTCGCGCTATCTGGCCTTGAGCGACAAGGCGACTTCGCCCGAGCGGAGCGGCATCGCCGATATCACCCATCTGTTCTGGCCGGAATCGGCTTTTCCCTTCATCCTCACGCGCGATCCCGAGATGCTCGCCCGCATCGCCCGCGCGCTCGGCGACAAGACGACGCTGATTACGGGCGCCATTCGTGCCCAGGAGCCCTTGCCGGGCGAGCTCAACGCGCATTTCTTCAACTCGATCTATGTGATCGGCAAGGATGGGGCCGTCCTCTCGTCGGACGACAAGGTGCATCTTGTGCCCTTCGGCGAATATCTCCCGTTGCAGGAATGGCTCGACCGGATTCACCTGCGCCAATTCGTTCGCGTGCCCGGAGGGTTCACGCAAGGCGCCGAACGCCGTACGCTCGATATTCCAGGGCTTCCGGGCGCATCCCCCTTGATCTGTTACGAGGCGATCTTCCCTGGAGAGATCTTGCCGCAGGATGGGCGCCCCGTCGGCCTCTTGGTCAACGTCACCAATGACGCCTGGTTTGGGCTGACGAGCGGCCCTTATCAGCATTTGGCGCAGGCGCGGTTGCGGACCATCGAGCAAGGGTTGCCTCTGGTGCGCGCCGCGAATTCCGGCATCTCGGCCGTCATCGACCCTTTCGGGCGCGTGGTCGCCTCCTTGCCGCTCGGCGTCGAGGCGGTGCTCGATGCCGAGCTGCCCCGCGCCATTGCTCCGCCGCTTTACGCAAGGTTCGGGGATGCGCTCTTCTTTGTGCTCATGGCGGCCTCGGTTGTGGCCACCCTCAGGTTGCATCGCCGTCGGGCCTTGGCTAGACGTTAACCATAATGTCGCGCATTGGGGGAAGCAGGGTGCGATGCGGAATGGCCAAGAAGACACCGAACTCCATCGACCGCCATGTGGGGAGCCGTTTGCGGATGCGCCGCGTGCTGATGGGAATGAGCCAGGAGAAGCTCGGCGATCAACTCGGGGTGACGTTCCAGCAGGTGCAGAAATACGAAAAGGGAATGAACCGCATCGGCGCCAGCCGCTTGCAGCACGCCTCGCGCGCGCTCGACGTCCCGATCGAGTTCTTTTTTCGCGATGCGCCGCATTTGGAGCCGAATTCGACGGATTCCTGGGCGAGGTCTCGGGAGACAGCAATTTCGTGGCCGAATTCCTTTCGTCGAACGAAGGTATCGAGCTCAACCAAGCCTTCGCGCGCATCCGGGATCGCAAGCTTCGCCGGCGCATCGTCGAATTGGTGAGGGCAGTCGCGGGTGAGGACGAGGGCGAGGCCGGAACTCCCCGTTCGGAATAAAAAACGATTCCGGTCGCCGATGCTTGACCTTCCTCGGTCGTCCTGACTAAAGAACGCCCGTCCCGAGCCCGCGATTTGAGCGCGCGAGGCTCGCCTCAACCCTTTCCCTGCAAGTCGAGGAGAGCGCCACCGTGATGCGGAAAAACTACCTTTTCACCAGCGAGTCGGTCTCGGAAGGCCATCCCGACAAGGTCTGCGACCGCATCTCGGATGAGGTGGTCGATCTGTTTTTTCGCGAAGGCGCGAAGGCCGGGATCGATCCGGCAAGCGTGCGCGTCGCTTGCGAGACGCTCGCGACGACGAACCGGGTCATCATCGCCGGCGAGGTGCGCGGCTCACTCGCCGACAAGAAGCTCAAAAGCAAGGTGAAATCGACCGCTCGCCGCGCCATCAAGGCGATCGGCTATGAGCAGGACGGTTTTTCCTGGAGGAAGGCGAGGATCGAGGTTTTGCTTCACGCGCAATCGGCGGACATCGCGCAAGGCGTCGATGCCTCCGGCAACAAGGATGAGGGCGCGGGCGATCAGGGCATCATGTTCGGCTACGCCTGCCGCGAGACGCCCGAGCTTATGCCCGCCCCGATCTATTACTCCCACAAAATCCTCGAGAACCTCACCAAGGCACGCAAGGCCAAGGAAGGCCAATGCGATAAGCTCGGGCCGGATGCCAAGAGCCAGGTGACGGTGCGCTACGTGGACGGCAAGCCCGTCGGCGTGACACAGGTCGTGGTCTCGACCCAGCATGTCGACGCGAGCTTGTCCTCAAACGATGTGCGCAAGATCGTCGAGCCCGTGGTGCGCGCGACCTTGCCCGAGGGCTGGATCACGTCCGATACGGTCTGGCACGTCAATCCGACGGGCAAATTCGTGATCGGCGGCCCGGACGGGGATTGCGGCCTCACCGGGCGCAAGATCATCGTCGACACCTACGGCGGTGCCGCCCCGCACGGCGGCGGCGCGTTCTCCGGCAAGGATCCGACGAAGGTCGACCGTTCCGCCGCCTATGCGGCGCGGTATCTCGCGAAGAACGTCGTTGCCGCGAAGCTCGCGGATCGCTGCACGATCCAGCTCGCCTATGCGATCGGCGTCGCTGAGCCGCTCTCTGTATATGTCGACCTGCACGGAACCGGGAAGGTCGACGAAGAGAAGGTCGAGAAGGCCTTGCGTGAGGTGATGCGCCTCACGCCTCGCGGCATCCGCGAGCATCTCGGCCTCAACAAGCCGATCTATGCGAAGACCTCGGCCTATGGCCATTTCGGCCGCAAGCCCGGCCGCGACGGCAGCTTCTCCTGGGAGCGCACCGACCTCACCGATGCTTTGAAGCGCGCCCTCGTGAATTGAGGGGGCGGGGCACCGGCCCAAAATCGCCAACCGCAAAAGCGAGGGGCCGGGCTTCATGCGCATCGCGCTGTTGCGTCCCGCACGGCGATGGGCTAGCCCACGGTCGGGCGATCAAGCGCTGCGGTAGCTCAGTGGTAGAGCACTCCCTTGGTAAGGGAGAGGCCGAGAGTTCAATCCTCTCTCGCAGCACCAGTAACTCCGGCTCGACAGACCAGGAACACCCCGGCCAGAAGCGGGAGAAATCCGGTGAGTTCCGTTCGCATCTTGTTCATAGGATGAAGGCACCGCGAATCCTTGCCATTGCGGAGCAGCCGCCCCCCGGGGGGGCGATTACCAAAAACGATTTTCGGCTTTGCCCTCCCCACACTTTGACGCTTTTCAAATTTTGGTGACGCCTTGCTCTTCTTGAGAAGTGCGGCGACCCAGTGATAACCAGACCCATAGCGGCTATTCGAAGTGGCGAATATCGCCATCCGCAAAACAGATTGACTTGGGGACAATTTGCCCTGTCGCGGGTTGGCGAGGACAAAAGTGCGGTGGTGTAGGTTGGGCGGCCTGGCACCGGCGGTTGCCGACCGGGCCCGGTCGGTCAGGCAGCCACGGCGGGCAGCCCGACGCTGGGATAATGGCTCGTTCGCGCGATGGATTCCAGCGTCATGTAACGGGCACGCTGCACGGCCCATTCGTCGTTCTGTTCGAGCAAGACGGCGCCGACGAGGCGGGTGATTGCCGCTTCGTTGGGGAAGGGAAATGAGGGATGGACGGAATGCTGCGACTGGCTGAACTTGCCCGTTTGTGTTTCAGTCTGACGCAGCAGCCCAAAGCCCCCAAACATCACTATCACCATCTCCACGATCATCAGCATCATCATTACCACCATCATCAGGCTCCTCAATGAAATGGCGGGGCCGGCCTATAAAGCAGCTCTCTATTGATGCACCGCTGGCTAGATAGAGGCACCGGTTGAAGGCTGGAGGCGATTGCGCGGCTTGTCAGATCAGCAAAATAGGGGCAGTGTTAGCCTCGTTCTGACGCTCATCTGGGGATCATCTGGGGAAGGACGGTTTAACTACTGGCATTGTCTATTTTGAAGGGGGGCGGATATGGGGTGCGAACCGCATCGACTATCGTCCCTAGAACCGCGCCGGGGCGCGACGTCACGGGCACGGGCCGGCTGCAAATTTATCTCGTCAAGATTGCTGGCGACAATCGCACTTTTCATAGCATCACTGGTTTCGACACACGCCCAGACCGACTGGACCGGACGGTTCTCCTCTGATTGGTTCTTGTCTGGCAACTGGGATGCCGGTTTTCCCAGGCAGACAACCGACGGAAACATTAACACTGTGACGCCGAATTCGACGGTGGTTGCGAGCCCGGGCGCATTAGCTCGAAATCTCTCCGTCGGTGCAAACGGGACAGGGATGCTCACGATCCAGGCCGGCGGGACATTGGCCGATTCCTTCGGGACAGTCGGCAATTTACCGCGCGGGCTGGGCACGGTTACCGTGACTGACGCGGGCTCCAACTGGTCGAATGCCGGAAGCGTAGTGGTCGGCGGCCAGGGCACGGGCACTCTTACAATTCAAGACGGCGGCACGGTGAATAGTGGCGGCGGCTCAGTCGGACTGTCTGTCGGCTCGAACGGTATGGTGACGGTGACCGGCCCAGGCTCCAGTTGGATCAACGGACCAAGCGGCGGGCTCAATATCGGCAGTTTTGGCACGGGCACACTCACGATCGCGAACGGTGGGAAGGTCATCAACATCACCAACTTCACCGCCAACATCGGCAATGGTACAGGTTCGCAGGGCATGGTGACGGTGACCGGCGCTGGCTCCGCTTGGAGCAACAGTTCGGGGGTAAACATTGGCAACTTGGGCACGGGCACGCTCACAATTGCGGACAGCGGCATTGTCATCGGGCCCGTTGTGATCGCGAGGAGCACCGGTGCGATTGGAACACTCAACATCGGCGCGGGCGCGGGCAATCCGGCCGCCGCACCCGGCACGCTCAACACGGCAAATGTGGCATTTGGGAGCGGCATAGGCACGCTCAACTTCAATCACACGTCCGCCAACTACGTATTCGCGCCCGCGATCAGCGGCAACGGCACTGTCAATGTGCTCGCGGGCGCAACCACGCTAACCGGCGCCAATAGCTACAGCGGAGCGACAAACGTCGACGCGGGCACGTTGCGGGCAGGCGCGCTGAACACGTTCAGCCCGAATTCGGCAGCGACCGTCGCAGGCGGCGGAACGCTCGATCTCAACGGCTTCAACCAGACCGTGCCCGGCGTCACCAATGCCGCCTTGGTGAACATGGGCACGGGCACTGCGCCTCGCACGATCTTGACGACGACCAGTTACATCGGGACTGGCGGCACTGTCGCGATGAACACCTTCTTGGGGGGTGACGGTTCGCCGTCGGACAGGCTTGTCATCAATGGCGGCAGCGCGACCGGCAATTCGTTGTTGCGCATCACCAATGCGGGCGGTCCGGGCGCCGAGACGGTGGCGAATGGCATCGCGGTGGTGCAGGCAATCAACGGCGGCTCGACGGCGCCCGGTGCCTTCGCGCTCTCCGCTGGCGAATTGCGGGCCGGTGCCTTCGACTATGACCTGTTCCGCGGCAGCGTCGATACCAGCGCCCCCAACGACTGGTTCCTGCGCTCTGACTTCATCGTGCCGCCCATTCCGCCCACTCAGCCTATTCCGCCCATTGCGCCGCTCCCGCCCGCGACGAGCTTGCCGCCTACGCCGCCGCCTGAGCCGCTGCCGCCCGGCGTCTACCCAATCATCGGGCCGGAGATTGCGACCTATGGGGTAGTGCAGCCGCTCGCGCGGCAATTGGGGCTTGCGAGCCTCGGCACACTCAACGACCGGGCGGGCGATACTTACGCGGAAGGAAGCGTCCCATGCGTGACGGCAAGCGCTCCGGTGCCGCGCAAGGGGCCCGAGCTGGCACCTGCCGCATCCACGGCCGGCTGCGGGCTCACCGGCTGGCCGTCCTCGGTCTGGGGCCGCTTCTTCGGCCAGTCGATCGACAACCATTATCGCGCCTTCGCGGATCCACGCGCCGACGGCCATCTGGCGGGCTTCCAGGCGGGCATCGATCTGTTGCGCGGATCGTTCATCGGCGGCCAAGAGGAGCGCGCGGGCCTCTATGTCGCTTATGGCAATACCGATGTCGACGCGAAGGGCCTCGTCACCAATCCGGCGGCGACGGCCTACATCCTCAGCCACACCGGGACGCTCGACCTCGACGCCTGGTCGGGTGGAGCCTATTGGACCCATGTGGGGCCGGGCGGCTGGTATCTCGACACGGTGCTGCAGGCGACCCGCTATGGCGGCTCGGCCACGACCGACTTCGCCAAGCTCGACACCACCGGCACCGGCTTCATCTCGTCGCTCGAGGGCGGATATCCATTCGCGCTGCCGCAATTCGGCCCGGGCTTCGTGATCGAGCCGCAGGCGCAGATCCTGTGGCAGCGGGTAGCCTTCGAGCATGACAATGACGGCCTCGGCGATGTCGGGCTCGGCACGACCTCCGGGACAAGCGGGCGCGTCGGCGTGAGGGCGAAGTGGACGATCCTGACCGCGGCCGATCAGGTGTGGCAACCTTACGTCAAAGTCAATATCTGGGAGGATTGGGGTGCACAGGCGAGGACCATCTTTTCGGGCACCGACGTGACGGAACTGTTGGCGCGCGGCAAGCGCCTGCAGTTCGGGGGCGGCCTGACGACCAAGATCAACCCCAACCTTTCACTTTACGCCAATGCCGATTATGAGTTCGCCGTCAGCAACACGGATGGCGGCAAGCGCGACGGCATAAGAGGCGCGGTCGGACTCAGATATAGTTGGTGAATGGAGCGCCTCAAGCGCAGCTAAACGGCGGCAGCTCATCTCGACTCCTCTCGCGGATGACAAGCCGATATGATGTCTGAGCCCCTGGCGCTTGCGCGGGCGTCCCGGACGCATCGGAATGGGGTTTCATCGACGGGAAGGAAGTCCCCATGAAAGCCAAAGAGACAACGGCACTGAGCGCAATAGTCGCAGCTCTGTGCGTTCTTTCCGCATCCCCTGCGCAGTCCAAATTCCCCCCGAAGCCCGGCGTGACTGCGGGCCAGTTCCACCTGAAGCCCGGCGTGATCGCAGGCCATAAGGTGTATCACGGTAAGATACGCAACTACGCGTATTGCGAGATTGCCCCGGTTCTCGGCGAGCCGCCGAAAGTCATCGCGCAGCTCTACGATACAAGCGCTCCTGGCGACTATTGCCCGCTGGACAAGATGGAGGTGCTCGACGCCGAGAAACTCGCAGCGGAGCTGGGGGGCTTACTCCGTGTATCTGAACCCCACCCCGCAAAGCGCCAGGCGTTACTGGGTCATGGATGAGCTGTGGGGTTATAACACCGGTGAGGCGGTCGATTTCCACGGTGGCAAGGCAACCTGATGGCCTCCATGTCGCCGGCGCTCATGAAGGGCATGCAGACGGAGACCTATACGCCGGCGGAGATGCATCGAGAGAGTAAGTATCTCTATTCGGAGGGCAGCAAGGTCTTCCTGTTGCGCGGGCCGGAGGGCAAGACCTGGGTCATGCAGTCTTACGCGAGCGAAGTGGGACAAGCACCTCACCCTCGTGAAACTCCCCGCGAACCTGCGATGCTCGGCATAGGCCCATGTTGGTGATCCAAGCCAACGGTTCCGTCCCGTTGCTTCTTTGGCGCAGAATTGGGCGACTAAGCGGTCTGACTACTAGAGTATGGGGTGCGTTCTATGTCGGCCATTGTTCACGTCGTCGATGACGATGCCTCATTTCGGACCTCAATCAGCCGACTCTTGCGTCACCGTGGCTACGCCGTCGAATCCTATGAATTTGCAGAACAGCTGCTGAAACGCCTGCCGGAAAATGCGGGAACGAGCTGTATTCTCTTGGATATTAAAATACCTGGCATGAGCGGCCCAGAGTTGCAGGACCGTCTGAACGCCCTAGGATCGAGCGTGCCCATTATCTTCGTGACCGCGTATGCTGACATCCCGACAACCGTAAATGTGATGAGGGCCGGCGCGGAAGATCTTCTGACAAAGCCCGTCACCACGGAAGCGCTGGTCCAAGCGATCGAGCGCGCTCACGCCCGCTTCCGCAGCATGCGAGAGAAGCGTGAGCAGCTCGACGTTCTGCGGACATTGGTGGGCCATTTGAGCCCTCGCGAACGTCAGGTCTTTGAACGCGTGGTGCGGGGAAAGATGAACAAGGAGATTGCACGCGAGTTGGGCTCGACCGAGCGAACGATCAAAGCGCATCGTCATCGCGTGATGGAAAAGATCCACGTCACGTCGCTGGCAGAGCTCGCGATGATCGCCGAGCGCGTTGGCATCCGATGATCTTTCGACGAGGACTGGCTATCACTTTGAGCAGGGGGCCAATCTCACGAGAACCCGCGCCTCGCCGCCGGCCTCGGTTGGTCGGCTTGACTGCCCTTAGGCCGACGCTGTCGCCGCCGACCGTAGCTCCCTGGGCGATTTCGCCAGCCAGCGCCGGCAGGCGTGGCTGAACGAGCTCGCTTCCTGGAAACCGAGAAGCCAAGCGATCTTCGAGATCGACAGGGGCTCCTCCTCTAAATAGCGCCTGGCCAAGTTTGCCTTGAGTTCCTGCAGGATCTCAGGGAATGTCACCCCCTCCTCGGCGAGCCTGCGCGACAGCGTCCGCTCGCTCATCCCGAGTTTCTTGGCGACGACCTCCGCCCGTGCCTGGCCATGGGGAAGCAACGGGGCAACTATATTTTCGACCGTGACGCGCAGTGCGCTCACGTTGCTCTTGCGAGCGCTCAGGGTCTCATCGCAGACCTTGAGCAGGATTTTGTTCAACCGCCGGTCAGCGTCGACCAGCGGCCATTTCGCTGAGCCAGCCGGGAAAATAATTTCGTCGACGTCGCTTCCAAATTCGGTGTCTTTGCCAAGAAAACGAGCAAATGCAGACGCGCCTTTAGATCGGATGTGAATCATCGATACGTGCTGGGGAATGAGCCGTCGATTGGTCAGCAGGCGGGCCATGCGAACTACCGCGACAATGCAGAATTCCACTTGTTGCCGATCGGCATGCCGTTGGACTCCCGAATAGGTTAGACGCAGTGCGGGATCGCGCGCCTCTCGATACTGAAACACAAGGGCCTCATTGGTAATGCGGCTGTAGCGGGCGACACGCCTCAATGCATCTCCAAGCGTGTCCGAAGATGCCATGACGTAATACAGCAATCCGAGATCGCGACAGTCGAACTCTTTGGCCAGGGTAAGGCCAAGGAAATCGTCGTTGAGGTCTTTGGCAATCGTTTCCAGAAATGCAATCTGACTTCGGGCACTGATGCGGTGTTCGGGATCATCGATGTGATCGATGGTCAGTCCAGCGCGTGACAGAAGTGGCTCCAATTTGATGCCCGCTCTGCGCGCACGACCGGCAGCAAGCCGCGTCAATCCGCCCCCCACCCTCGGCATGGTCGCGAGTTGCTTGATCGATTGTTGCTTTGAGCTTCGCCGCATCATTCGCAACCAAGTGTTTGGCGGGCAATAACAAGAAATGGCATGCGCCACAACTTACATTGCACGCCGACGGGGGTCCCTTGGCGCCGCCATCGGACGCGCCTCAATGTGCTGGTTCTCATCAACAACCTGGAAGATTTCGCTCGTGCCAACAATGCAAAAGATCGTGGCGGTCGTCGATGACGACACAAGCACGCTCAAGGCTATTAAGCGTCTGTTGAGCGCGCGCGGATTTCAGGTCGAGACCTGGCTATCAGCGGAAGCGTTTCTCGCCAGTGGCGCCTCGAGATACGCCAACTGCCTTGTGCTGGACATCCACCTCAACCAGATGTCTGGATTGGAGTTGCGCCGCCAACTGGCCAACTCCGGTTGCACAGCGCCGATCATTTTCATGACAGGAAATCACGATGAGCGCACCCGACAGGAGGCCCTGAAAACGGGCTGCGCCGACTTTCTGCGCAAGCCATTTTCTTCACGTATTCTCTTCGCAGCAATTGCAAGGGCTATCCGCTAGGTCCCTCTTACCGGCGGGGAGGGGCAAGATCGAAAGCCCGAGAGGACCAATGCAGCCGGGATCGCGACGCGGCTAGCGAAGCCGCGAACACTTGGGGGTTGGACGATTTATTGAACATGGCGGAAACCTGCCCCTTAGCCGCAAGCGGTTTAGGGATGAAGATCAACGATCTTTGTTTCAGGGATGCGCCTTGCTCATGTGCCGAAAGCAAATCACGAGGGTTGCCAACAGCATCAAAACCGGCGATCCGACGATGAAACCCTTGAGCAGCAAGAGCGCGGTCATGTGAATCTCCTCCGTTCGAAGGGACCATGCGCGAAGACTTGGCGGAACTGCGCCGCTGACTTAGCCAGCGGCGCATCAGAGTGAGCTGCTTCATCAGAGTGAGCTGCTTCATCGCTCCCGCGTTTTTATTGAGGAGCCGTGATGATGGTGGTAGTGATGATGCTGATGGTAATGATGGTGGTAGTGATGGTGATGTTTGGGGGGCATTTGGGTTGCTGCGTTAGCTGAAACACAAATGAACGTAGATACAGCCAGCGCGGATAGCGAAATGCCCGCAAGCTTTATGATCTTCATCATTTCCGTTGCCTCTCTGATCGACCGCCCGAGATGAGCAAAGGAGCGGCGGCCCAGACACGCTCCTCCTCGCAACGTTGGGTTGTACCCACACGCAAGCAGGTGACGCAGAGCGAACCTGCAAGGTTCAGTAGTAGTGCCGCCTTACGTGACGCCTTGAGCTGCGCCTTGCGGCACCGGCGACACTGCCGGGCGTCGCCGGCCGGCCGACCACGGCTTCGGCTTGCGAGACCACGGTGCCTCGGGATTGCCAGGTAGAGGGAGTCACGTCCGCCATGAATCCACCCACGAACAGCGCGCCTACTATGGCCGCGCCTCGTAACACTCGAGAACTCGTTATTGTCATGTCATCCTCCTCTTCGTTACGCCGGAGCCCCGGCACTTCAGCAATCTCGGTCGGCATGCATCGGTGCTCGTCACGTCGGTTGGGTCTTCGCCAAAGCCAAAGCTTGGCCGTTCTTGCGTCGGCAGCTTCTCTATGGTTCCACGCGAACCGAGTCACACTGCGCGGCCTGCCCTGTCCTTTCGTCCGCCAGCAACAGCGCTCAAACCACAAGAGCGGTGATCAGCAACAACTGGCCCTCGCCGTTGATAACAGCCGCGACGACATCGAAAGCATGCAGATCTCTTGCCTTCAGGGCCTCGCAAGCCGCGGGAAGGCTGTCGATTGACTGCCGTAAAGCGCGGAGCTGATCGTCGCTCATTCGAACGGTTGCCGCGTAGACCTGCTCCTGAGCCTCGTTCGACAAAGTTTCTAGACTGACGACGGCAATTTCATTGATCGAAGAGAAGGATGCGGTCGTCATCTTCGGCGTCCGGGTGACGTCGGATTTGGCTTGGCCGGCATGCGCAAGTGAGAGCGCCGCGCATACGGCAAATATCGCAACGCCGCGCATGACTGCTCCTCCTTGTCCCGAGTTTTCCATGTGGAATTAATAACGTCTTTGCGAAAAGGTTTTTTGATAAAGGTCAATTCAGCGAAGCACCTTTTTAGATTTGATTTAGGCTTGGCTGGGCAACCATTCGGGAGATGACGATGTTGAAAATGGTAGCTGCCGGAGTCACTGCTCTCTTCCTTTAGCGCTTCCCCTGTTGCGCATGCCCAGGCCTCTTCTGATGAGGTAACGGAGCGCCTGGGCGCGGCCGACTTGAGCGCTTTGCCGGATGCGCGGATTGATATCGCTACAGCTGACACCTGATCAGGAAAAATTTTGGCCGCCTATCGCAGACGCTATTCGCGCCAGGGCGAAGGACCGGGAATCGCGCATCGCAGCCGCGGCAGCACGGCGCGCGCCGAAATACGCGATCGTAGTCTCATGGAATCTTGCGCGACAACTTCACGAAGCGGTCGACGCCGGTTGCGTCCATGGGCCTACTGGCGGCTTCCTGGAGTCTGCTGCGGAGCCAAGAGCGGCCCACTCGCCGCGGATGGCACTTCCGAAAAGGGCCAGCCTGGGCGCGATCCGTTTCCCGCGTGACGTCCCTGGGCATTCGCGGGCATGTTCGGCCTTGATTTTTGCCGGCTCGGCGGGGGCTGTTGCCTACCGCCCATCTAATTCAACTCAGGGTCGCGATAAACAAGCCAGCCAAATAGCAGCGTATCAGCTAGGATAACCAGCGAAGAGGCAGCGGCTATCGAATCGCCACCAGTCCTCCCCGAATTTACCAAGGCAATGCCGATGCTGAAAAGGATCGTGGCTGCTATCCAAATCCAGACCTGCATCGAGGCTAAACGGTGGCTATCGAGTGATGGGTGCAGGTGATAGTAGATACCGAATAGAAAGAGGGACACCCAACCCAGCAGGTTCAGGTGCGCATGCGCAGAAAACGTCGAGTGATCTTCGCTGATACCCATTGCGATACCCCAGATCACTCCAGCCACAAGGATGAGCACGGCGGAGCGGAAGCTTAGAACAGAAGCTTTCATTGAAACCCTCCCCAGTTTTTCGTTGGGGATCGTATCTGCGCAGGGGAACGAACGGAAGTCCGGCCGACCATAGCCAGTTCGGCAAGACGGTGCGGTGGGCTGCTTTGGGCCATTACCGGAAGTGACTGGCCTCAAGCTTGGGGCGACGGCGACGACCTGCGCAGCAAAGGGTCAAACGATGCCGCGCTGTGATCGATCGACCGCAAAGATGCTCCACACGCCCGGAACACCCTTGAGCGATTTGATGCCGTACTCGCTGAAGCGCAGACCGGAGCCCGCCACGAGGTCCTTCACGGTGCTCGACACCAGTACCTCGCTTGCGCCAGCGAGCGCCGCGACCCGAGCGCCAATGTGAACGGCAATACCGCCGTAGTCGTCGCCCATGACTTCGCATTCCCCCGTGTGAAGCCCGGCACGGACTTCTATGCCAAGCGACTTAGTTTCGTCGGCAATCGCGCAGGCGCAGCGCACCCCGCGCGCCGGGCCGTCGAAGGTGGCAAGAACGCCGTCGCCGGTCGTCTTGACCTCATGGCCGCGAAACAGCGCGAGGTTGCGCCGGATCGTCAGGTGATGGTTATCGAGGAGATCGCGCCATTGTCGGTCGCCGAGCGCGGCTGCCTTCTCGGTCGAGCCGACAATGTCAGTGAAGAGCACCGTGGCGAGGACGGTGTCGGCCGCGACTGGCGCCTTCGCTCCGGTCAGGAACTCCCCAATGCCGTCAGCGATCTCCATTGCATTGTCGCCTATTGCAGGTATGTGATCGATGCCCGGTAGTTCGATATAGCGAGCGCCCGGGATGCGCTCGGCCAGAAAGCGTCCACAGTCGACGGGAACGCAACGGTCGCCGGTTCGGTGAATAACGAGCGTCGGCGTACGGATCGTCGGAAGGATGTCCCTGACATCGATCTGGGTGTACATCCGCAAAAGGGCCGAGACGGCGGCGGGGCTTGCGCCTAGACGTTCGTAGCGGCCCCACCAGCGTTGGAAGGCCGGATCGTTCGCGCGCGAGGGCGCGAAGATGGGCAAGCTGCCGCCGGTGCCCCACGCTTGATCAACATACAGCAGATTTGCGGCGAGCGCCCCCTCGGTCGACCAATAATGTGCAAATGCGCCATAAAGCACCAGCGCCCGGCAACGGTTCGGATAAGTGGCCGCGAAAAGCACCGAGAGAGCCCCGCCTTCCGAGATGCCGAGCACTGCGGCCTGATCCATGCCGGCAGCGTCCATAACTGCTCGAAGGTCGTCCATGCGCTGGTCCAGCCCGGGAAGCTCGGCGACGCGGTCAGACATGCCGGTGCCGCGCTTATCGAACCTCGCCATGCGAGCGTAGCTTGCTAGACGAAGCTGCCAACGAGAGAAGTCGGGCTGGTCCCAAAAGACTTCCACGTTCGAAACGAACCCGGGAACCACAACCAAGTTGACGGGGCCCTCGCCGAACACTTCGTATGCGATGTGAACATCGCCGCTTTTGGCGTAGCGCGTCTCAGGCTGCATCAATAAACCTTCTGCTGCTAACCAAGATCGTTCTGCCGATCTTAGGCGCCCTCTGACCTTCGCAGGTCGGAATGCCTCGGGCAAGGCATTGCTGGTTCAAGGGCCAAAGGTCCGTCCACCTCCTCAAAAGGCTCGAGCGAGAGCGGCTCGGCATCAAGGGATCGTGCCGGCGCCCATGACGCGCCGCCACCCTCTTTCTCAGTCCTCGCGCGCATGCTCAGGACCAGGGGATCAATTGCCAAACAGCATGTCCGCAGTTGGAAAGTATTTTGCTTATCGATTTTTTACATGGGTTTTACACGAGTCATCACGCCATGTTCGCAAGCGTCACGGGCGCTTGCCGAAGCGAGGCGTTGAAATCGGTGAAATCGTTTAAATTAGTAAGGAGGTATTGCCTGGGTAAGGCAGAGGTCGAGAGTTCAATCCTCTCTCGCGGCACCATTTCAGATTTTGCGTAAGCGAGCAGCAGATCGCTCCCCAGGCGTACGCCTCCAGCGGTTTGCGGACGGAGGTTCGAAACGACGCGCCAGCCCGGCCACTCGAAGGAAGAAATGGGAGCGGCAAGGCCGATCCCATCTCAACGGCTTCCGCTCCCTTGCATGATGACCTCAAGTCGTTCCGTCATCACGCTCGGCTTTGCTGAACGGCCTCGATCTCTTCGAAAAGAGATTTCCCGGTTTCTAGCACCGGCCGGGATGCTGGGTGCACCAGATGATCTGCAACCGCCGTTCATGGGCGCTCATGCCGCCATTGCCGAGCGGCACAACAACACGTTCCTCGACGACGGGCGCACCCCATCCAGGCTGGTAGTGAGCGTGGTGATGATGATGGTGATGATGATGGTGGTGGTGGTGGTGGTGGTCGTAGAAATATTGCGCCAGTCGGGGGTTGGCTTTTCGTTGCACCGCTTGGGTGTCGTCCACCTCCTTGAGGAGAGCGAGCGCGTTGGGAACGGGCTCGAGCAGCTCCGCGAAGGATTGGGGCTTTAGGAATTCAGTCGCATTCGTGGCGCTCGGCGCCGCGGCTTGCGCGCAGTCCAAGGCCGCGACGGCGGATAAAACCCCAATCGCGCCAGCAATTTTCTTTTGCATCTCATTTTCCTTCCCGAACGAATCGCATGCAATGCCCGAGCCTCGAGCAAAGGCGATGTTTCCCGCGAAACCGCAGTCTTGATGAGCCGGGTTAATCAATCGGTAACGGGCCGCGGCGAGTGCAAGTCAGGGGCGAGCGTGTCGTCAACTTTCCCGGGCGCCGCAGATCACGAAAGCTTTTATTGTGCTCTTTCGCTCGTTTCGCATGATTTCCATGCTGCAAGCGGCGACGCACCGAACGGCGAAGTCGCTCTCACTCATGGATCAAAACGATGACAAACAGCGAATTCGACAAAAGCGCTTCTGTTAGCGTCGTGGCCCTTTTGAGCCGCGTGCTGATGAGCGCGATCTTCATCTGGGCCGGATTTGGCAAGCTCACGGCCGCGGCGGGCACCACGGCTTATTTCACCAAAATCGGACTCCCGATGCCGAGCCTAGTGTATCTCCTCGCCGTCGCTGTCGAGCTCGGTGGCGGAACCTTGATGCTCGTCGGCTTGTTCACACGCCCGGCGGCCATTGTTTTGGGATTATGGTGCGTCGGGACCGCGATTGTCGGCCACAGCAACTTCGGCGACCGCAACATGGAAATTCATTTCATGAAAAACCTGACCATGGCCGGCGGCTTCGCCTATGTCATGCTTCTCGGCGCGGGCACTTTCAGCATCGATGCCCTCTTGGGCAAGCGGCGGCACCTGGCGGCGGCTTGATCAGTTTGCGTTGCAAGACAGCTCGATACGCTTGCCCAAAGCCTCGGATATGCGCGTCGAGTGTACTTGCGCCGCTCCTCCGCACATCCAGGCAACATGGAGCTCTTTGTCGCCGCAACTCGGTCGGGGATTGTCGAAACTGGCGGCGCTAACATCGAGCTCGCAGTGAGAGAGGCCGTGACACATGCGCCGGATTTGCTTGGTCTCGTTTCCAAGCGTTACAATTTTGAAAAGATGCCTTGTCCAACTCTTTCGATCACAGTTGAGGCCGAAACTAGCGCGGGTGACGTTTATTGTCTGCGCCGGCTTCACACATTCCGTGGCACGTGGCACTGATGACATTTCATATCGGTTCAGCGCCGTTTCGCTCGGGCTGCCACATAATATTCGGGAATAGGGGCGATAGGCCTGGCGTACCTGGGGATCATCGGAGATGAAGGAGGGCACCTCATCCAGGACTTCGACCTGACCCGCGTCATTCAATTCGACGATAACGGTATTCTTGAATGGGATCGGCTCCGCGCTCAAAAAGATGCCGATCTTTTGCCAGACCCAGCTTCCATTCCTTAATACCAGATCCTTTCCGAAGATCGGCCTCTGGTCCGCATACCAGAACGTGCCTTTCACCCTCACTTGCGGGTAAGCGAGGCGCAAGCCTGCATCGAACCACAGATCTTCATAGGCCGGCGCCCGCGCCTCCGGCGCAATCATCACTACAATCGTATCCGGAAGCAGGTCGGGAACGGTTCGAAGCAAGGCTGAATACGCCGCCGAATTGGTCCCATCGTTTCTTATTTGATTCTCCATACTGGTAGCCAGCAGCGGCTCCAAAAAAAATCACAAGGATCACAGTTAGAATAGGCGCAAGCCGAGTGAACGTCGGGTATCCACGCACGGCAGAGTTCATCTCCATAATACGTCGGGATCGCAATCTCCTTGATGCGCTTGCCGGCGATTAGGAGTTGGGTGATGATCTCCGTGTCGAAGTGAAAGACATTTGAATTGCGTTCAAACGGAATCGATTTGAGGGCTTCTACCGCATAAACTCGATAGCCGCTGTGAAACTCAGAGAGGTTTGTACCCAACAGCCAGTTTTGCAGCGCGGTCAGAATGCGATTGCCATAGTATTTATAGAGCGGCATGCCCCCCTTCAGCGCATCTTTCGGCACAAGCATGCGCGAGCCGAATACGGCGTCGGTTTCGCCTCGGCGAAGGGGCTCAGCCAGCGTGGCGAGCATCTCTGGGGCATACTGCCCATCTCCATGCAGCAACACCACGAAATCGAAACGTTGCTGGATTGCGTAGTGGTAACCGATCTTCTGGTTGCCGCCATAGCCTTGATTGATCGGGTTGTGGAGCACGGTCACCTTGAAGGGAAGGTCGACCTGCTGGGCCACGCCGACCCCCTCCGCAAATGTTGCGTCCCTCGAACCATCGTCGATAATCAAGATTTCAACGTCGTAAAGATCGAGTAGGGTCCGCGGGATGCGGCGAACCACTTTCTCGATCGTACGCTCGGCATAGTATGCGACTATGAGGACGAGCAGCCGCAGCTTCGGCATATCAAGGTTCACCACCGACAATAGGTTGCTATTATCTTAGACCGTCGGGTGCAAGCAGTTAGCGCGCGCTGGCCTAGCGCGCATTCCCCGATCGATCAAGTAAGCCGGAGCGGGTGCCGTTTCACGAAAGCGCTAGCGCTTCGCGGCAGGCACTCTAATGGCACTACGAATCGATTTATTCGCAAGGTGACGGACCATGACCGATCAATCAGTCAAATAATCCCGGCGATCGCTGGTGCGGCTAACGCCAAGCTCCTGCGCGCCTTTGCCTATTAGAATCGCTTCCTCAGGCGGCTAGCGACCGCTCAGCGTTCGGGCAGGCCTTGTTGGGCGCGCCAGCCGTAGAGCCAGTCGTAACGCGCGAGAAGGCTTTCGCCAGACGAGCGCGACAAGACGAGGTCGCGTGCCGCGCAAAGCGGGAATCCGGCGTGATAGGCGAAAATATTGCGCTGCGCCTCGCGCTGCGCGCGGGCGGTGCGCACCGCGCGCGCATGCTCGTAGCGGCGCAGCGCTCTCGCCATTTCACGACGGCGTCCGGCATGGGGCGCCGCCGCGGGAACGCTGCCCTTCAGGCCCGTCGCGGCCTTTGCCAGCGGCGCGAGGGCGAGGGCGAGCACGGCCGCATCCTCGATCGCCATGGCGGCGCCTTGCGCAAGGAAAGGCAGCATCGGATGGGCGGCATCGCCGAGGAGCGTTACGAGACCATTTCCGAAGCGGCGCGCCGGCTTGCGGTCGAAGAGGGACCAGCATCTCCAGGAGGGAGCCGAGGCGACGAGGGCGCGTGCGTTTTCGTTCCATGCCGCGAGGGCCTTGCCGATCGCCTCCGCGTCGCCCGAACGTGACCATCCCTCTTGGGGGCGCTTCTCCTTGATCACGGCGACGAGATTGACGGCGGCACCGTTCTTCAGCGGGTAGTGGACGAGATGCGCGCGCGGGCCGAGCCAAAGCCCCACCTCTTCGGCGCGCGCGAATGGCGGCGCGTCGACCGCCGGGACGAGGGCGCGCCAAGCGCAAAAACCGGAAAAGCGGGGCGGCTCCTTCAATGAGGCATGCGGGCTCCAGAGGCCGTCGGCCGCAACGAGCACCGAGGCGTCGAGCCTGCTCTCGACGCCACGCTCGCTCCGCAAGGTGAGTGCGAGACCGCCCTCACGCTCGATGAAGCCTTGCGCCTCACGTCCGTAGAGCAGTTGAACGCGAGGCTCGCCGCGCACCGCGTCGAGAAGAAGCCCCGCAAGCTCGGCCCGATGGATGACGAAGTAAGGTGCGCCGTGGCGCTTCTTGATTTCCTGGCCGAGCGGCATCGCGGCAAGCTCGCGCCCATCCGCGGCGCGGCGAATGCGGACGCGTTCCGGCGCGCTGGCGCGCCGCGACAAGGCAGGCCCCATGCCGGCCTCGATGAGAATGCGGCTCGCGTTGGGCGAAAGCTGCAGACCCGCGCCTTCTTCCTCCACGCGGGTGCGCTTCTCGACGAGCGAAACCTCAAAGCCGGCGCGCGACAGGAAGAGCGCCGCCGCGAGGCCGCCGATGCCGGCGCCCACCACCGCGATCGGGTTCGTCTGCACGCTCATCCTCGCGTGATCCATGCCCCCGCTTTGCCCGGCAAGGCGCACTGTGTGGCGTCAAGAGGCGCCAAGCCGTGCGCGATCGCTTCAGGCCATCGCGTCTTCGGGATCGGGCGCCCAGGCGCAACCGGGCGGCTCGCTCTCTTGCCCGTGAAGATCGGGGCGGAAGCGATAAAGCGTCGAGCAATAAGGACAGACGATCTCGTCTTCCCCGCCCATATCGAGGAAGACGTGGGGATGATCGAGCGGCGGCTTGGCGCCAATGCACATCAGCTTCTTCGCCGCAATGGCGATGCTGCGCGCACCGACCTCGTTATGGAAATGGGGGATCGCGTCATGGGCCATGGCGAGCTTTCCGGGACTATTTCGCAAGCCGATCTACCCTCTCTCGCAAGGGCTGGCTAGAGAGCGCATGCCACGGATTGCAACGCCCGCCATTGACGCTTCGCGCGCCATCGGCAAATTGCCCGTTCCGGAGAAGCGCGCATGGATTTTTTTCAATCGCAAGGAGCGCGGATCGCCTTCCTCGATCTTCCGCCCTCGGGTGAAGATCGCGACGAGCCGATCGTTTTGATCCACGGTTTTGCCTCGAACCATACGGTGAACTGGGGCAGCACGCTGTGGACGCAGACGCTTACCCGCGACGGGCGGCGTGTCATCGCGCTCGACAACCGCGGCCATGGTCAATCCGAGAAGTTCTATGACGCTGCCTCCTATTCGCTTTTGAGGATGGCGGGCGACGTGCTCGCGCTCATGGACCATCTCGGCGTCGCGAGCGCCGATGTGATGGGCTATTCGATGGGAGCGCGGATCACGAGCTTCCTCGCGGCCGATCATCCCGGACGCGTGCGCTCGGCCATCTTCGGCGGGCTCGGCATGCGGCTTTTGACGAGCGATCCGAATTATTTGGCGATCGTCGAGGCCATGGAAGCGCCCTCGCTCGATGCGCTCACCGATCCGCTCCAGCGCAGCTTCCGCGCGTTTGCCGAGCAGACGAAGAGCGACCTTGCGGCGCTTGCCGCCTGCATGCGCGGCACGCGCGAGCTCTTGACGCTCGAGGAGGTTGCCGCCATTCGCGTGCCGGTGCTGGTCGCGGCGGGAACCAAGGATCCGCTGGCGCGCGATTACCGAGAGCTCGCGGAGCTCATTTCGGGCGCGCAGGTGCTCGAGATTCCCAACCGGGACCATAATCTCGCCGTCGGCGACAAGGTGTATAAGCAAGGCGTGCTGGATTTCCTGCGCCGCCGGCGGTAATCGGGCCGACTTCCCCCTCGCAACCAGTTGAGAGAGAGCTTATCTGTTCCGCCACCGGCGGCTTTGAGCGCATCCTCGCAGAAGAGTTAATTCCGACGGAAGGATGTGCTAAGGCAAAGAGCTGATGGCGTCTATTCAAGTCGCATCCAGCCGTTCTGAAGAGGAGTTTGCCATGCCAGCGGAGGTCAAGAGAAGCCTGTCTCTCGCCGCGGCGAGAGAGACTGATCTCGTTTGGCAGCGGATTTGCACCGAAGCCGATGCAGTGATGACCCGCGAGCCGGCGCTTGCGGGCTTCATGCTTTCCGCCATTTTCCGGCACGACAGTTTCGAGACGGCCGTGATCGGACGTGTGGCGTCACGGCTCGACCATCGCGGCCTCGGCGCCGATCTCATCTCGCAAGCCTTCGCCGAAGCGCTCGCGAGCGAGCCTTCGATCGCCGAGGCTTTCCGCGCCGATCTCGTGGCCGTTGTCGATCGCGACCCCGCCTGCAACCGGCTGATCGAGCCGCTTTTGTATTTCAAGGGGTTCCACGCCATCCAGACGCATCGCCTTGCGCATTTCCTGTGGACGCATGGGCGCAGGGATTTCGCGCTCTACTTGCAGTCGCGCTCGTCGGAAGTGTTCCAGACCGACATCAACCCCGCGGCGCGAATCGGTAAGGGCATTTTCCTCGACCATGCGACCGGTCTCGTCGTCGGCGAGACGGCGGTGGTTGGCGACAATGTCTCGATGCTTCAGGACGTGACGCTCGGCGGCACGGGAAAAGCGGGCGGGGACCGCCATCCGAAGGTGCGCGACTGCGTGCTCATTGGCGCGGGCGCCAAGGTGCTCGGGAATATCGAGATCGGCTCTTGCGCGCGCATCGCCGCGGGCTCGGTCGTGCTGCATGAAGTGCCGCCGCGCACCACGGTCGCGGGCGTCCCGGCGAAGATTGTCGGGGAGGCCGGATGCCCCGAGCCCGGCCTGACGATGGACCAGCTCTTGCAGAAGGTCGAAGAGCTCGGCGCCTGATCGGTAATCTTGGCGCCGACAGTCACGCGCTCGGCGCTTGCCTTTGCGCGCCGATAAGGCCACACAGGCGGGGGTTTCACTCAAAATCAGGAAGCGCTCATGGACAAGAATGATTGCGCGCGTCTCGAGCGCTATCTGCGTCAGCTTTTCCGCAACACGGAAATCCGCGTGACGGCCCGTCCCCGGAAGACGGATTCCGCCGAGCTCTACATCGGGGAGGAATTCATCGGGGTTCTCTTTGAGGATAATGACGAGGGCGAGCGCTCCTTCAATCTCCAGATCGCGATCCTCAACGAGGATCTCGACGAGTAAGAGCGAGTGACGCGCACGTTGCGCGCCACCACGGTTACCGGAGACGATGAGGCCTCATGCCGATCTATTCATTGAGCGGCGTCACGCCGAAGCTTCCCCCGAAGGGCCGTTTCTGGGTCGCGCCCGGAGCCAGTGTCATCGGCAAGGTGACCTTGCATGATGAGGTGAGCGTCTGGTTCGGCGCGGCCTTGCGCGGCGACAATGACGCGATCGAGGTCGGCGCGCGTTCCAATATCCAAGACAATGTCATTGTGCATGTCGACCCGGGGTTCCCGGTGACAATCGGCAAAGGCTGCACCATCGGCCATCACGCCATCGTGCATGGTTGCAGCATTGGGGATCGTTCCCTCGTCGGGATGGGCGCGACGCTGCTCAACGGAGCCAGGATCGGCGCCGACTGCCTCGTGGGCGCCAATGCGCTCGTCACCGAAGGAAAGGTTTTCGAGGATGGTTCGCTGATCGTCGGTGCGCCGGCCCGCGCGATCCGCAAGCTCGACGCGGGGGCGATCGCAGAGCTGGGCAAGGCTGCCGAGAATTATATTGCCCGTTGGCGCCGTTTCGCGTCGGGGCTCGTCGAGATCCAGGGATAAGCCGCGCATGCGTTGCGGTCGCCGCAGGGCCCGCTCGCAGGCGCGGCGATGCCCGAAAGCGCGGCTGTGAAGGGCCGGCCCGGCCGATTGACGCGCTTCCCGATCAGGTTCAATTGTCGTCGAAACTTCATCAAAACGACACCGTTCGGTGTCGCCTGGAGGACAATATGGGTCGATCCTTCGCGCGCCTTGCGCTCTTCTCCCTGCCGCTGGCTCTCGCTGCCCTTGCCGCTCCGATTGCGGCGAAGGCGGCCGGAAATCTCGTGATGTATTGCGGTGTGCAAGAAGAGTGGTGCCGCGCCGTCTCGGCCGCCTTCGAGCGCGAGACCGGCATCTCGGTCGCCATGACACGCAAAAGCGCTGGCGAGGTCTATGCGCAGGTGAAAGCCGAGGCCGCCAATCCGAAGGGCGACATCTGGTGGGGCGGCACGGGGGACCCGCATCAGCAGGCCGCCGACGAAGGGCTGACCGTCGAATATAAGCCGGCCAATCTCGGCGATCTCTACGATTGGGCGCAGCGGCAATGGCAGGAGACCAAGGGGCGCACGGTCGGCATCTACTCGGGCGCGCTCGGCTTCGGCTACAATGAGAAGCAGCTCAAATCCAAAGGCTTGCCCGAGCCGAAATGCTGGGCTGATCTCATCAACCCCGCTTATAAGGACGAGATTCAGGTTGCCGATCCAAACTCCTCCGGCACGGCCTACAACCTTCTGGCGACCATCGTGCAGATCATGGGTGAGGAGAAGGGCTTCGCCTATCTCAAGGCCCTCCACAAGAACGTCAATCAGTACACCAAGGCGGGTGCGGCGCCGGCTCAAGCCGTCAATCTCGGAGAGACCACGGTGGGCATCACCTTCATGCACGACATGATCGCGGCTGCGCAGGACAACCCCGATATCAAGACGGTCGCGCCTTGCGAAGGCACAGGCTACGAGATCGGATCGATGTCCCTCATCAAGGGCGCGCACAATCTCGACAACGCCAAGAGGTTCTACGATTGGGCGCTCACGCCCGCCGCTCAAGGGCTAGCCGCACAGAACAAATCCTATCAGACGCCGTCCAACAAGATGACGCCCTTGCCGAAGCTCGGCGTCGATCTTTCGAAGACGAAGCTCATCCAATATGATTTCGCGAAATACGGCTCGAGCGAAGTGCGCAACGCCCTCCTCAAGCGCTGGACCGACGAGGTGAAGAACCAGCCGCGCTGATCATCCTGCGCCGGGCCGCCGGCGAGGCCTCCATGAAGCGCGCCACGCCCTGGATCGCGATCGCAGGACTTGCCGCCTATGTCCTCTTGCCGTGGTACGCGGTCGAGGACATGGGGCTTGACTTCCATTTCTTCGGCGAGAGAGGCACGGCGCTCGGGCTTGCGGTTTCAGGCAGTTGGTGGCTCTCGCCTCTGGCCTTGCCTCTCTTGGCTTGCTCCATCATCGCCCTTTGGGGACGGGCCGGCGAGAGAAGCTCCCACTGGCTTTCGCTATGTGGCTTCGCGGGCTTTGCCTACCTTTTGAGTGAGGGGTTCGCGATCGGCCTTCACGGATGGAATGCCGATTGGCTCGGCTGGCTTTTCGGCACGCCGGGCCCGAGGCAGGAAGGGATGGGGATCGGCGCGCTCGTCAGTGCCGCCGCGTTGCTTCTTCTCGGCTGCCGAGGGCTGGCCGGGAAGGGCTGGTGCCGCGGGGACGCTTTCATCGTGTCCTCGATCGGCGCGGTCGGCGTGCTGCTCGCAGTCTTCGTTTTCTTCCCGGTCGCGAAGATCCTCACGAGCGCCTTCGCCGACAATGAGGGGCATGTGGCGCTCGGGCTTTTCGCCGAGAAAATCACCGACAGCTCGATCTGGGGGCTTGGCTGCCTCGGGGGCCGCATCGCTTGCGGTGTCGCCTGGAACACCATCGTGCTTGCCGTGCTGACGGGTGTTGCTTCGACCGCGCTCGGCCTCGCCTTCGCGCTCATCGCGGTGCGGACGAGCTTTCGCTTCAAGGCGCTTTTGCGCGTCATGACGGTGCTTCCCATCATCACGCCGCCCTTCGTGATCGGGCTTGCGCTCATCTTGATGTTCGGGCGCTCCGGCGCCGTCTCCGCCTTCCTTTTCCGCGCCTTCGGCATCGCGCCGAGCCGCTGGATCTATGGCCTCACCGGCATCTTCATCGCGCAGCTGCTCGCCTTTGCGCCGATCGCCTTCCTGGTTCTCGTCGGGGTGGTGCAAGGCATCTCGCCGACGCTCGAGGAAGCCGCGCAAACTTTGCGCGCCAAGCGCCTCACCATCTTTCGCACCGTCACCTGGCCGCTCATGCGTCCGGGCATCGCCAACGCCTTTTTGCTTTGCCTCATCGAGAGCATGGCGGATTTCGGCAACCCGCTCGTGCTCGGCGGCAATTTTGAGGTGCTGTCGACCAAGATCTTCTTTGCGGTGGTCGGCGCCGCGACCGATCAGGGGCGCGCGGCCGTATTGTCGCTCGTTCTTCTCTTTCTCACGCTTGCCGGCTTTGGCGTGCAGCAGCTCTGGCTCGGGAGCAAGAGCTACACCACGGTGAGCGGCAAGGGGGATTCCGGCCTTGCGGCGCCCTTGCCGAAAAGCATTGGCCTTACCTGTTACGCCATTGCCATCCCCTGGATCGTCTTCACCTTCGCGATATACGCCATCATCTTTGTCGGCAGCTTCGTGAAGGCGGTGGGGCGCGACTATACGCCGACGCTCGCGAGCTATGCCATCGCCTTTCGCGTCGAGCACACGAACTTCGGCTGGTTCTTCTCGGGAAGCGCCTGGCCTTCGCTTTTCGCCACGGTCGAGATCGCGCTCATCGCCGCGCCGCTTACCGCCGCGATCGGGCTTCTGTGCGCCTATCTTTTGGCCCGGCAGGACTTCCACGGCCGCAAGGCGCTCGACTTCGCCGCGATGCTGTCCTTCGCCATTCCTGGCACCGTGGTCGGCGTGAGCTATATCCTCGCCTTCAACGTGCCGCCGATCGAGATCACGGGCGGCGCGCTTATTCTCGTCATCTGTTTCGTCTTCCGCAACATGCCGGTGGGCGTGCGTGCCGGAATGGCGGCGCTCGCTCAGATCGACAAAAGCCTTGACGAGGCCTCGCTCACGCTCGGCGCGCGCTCCTTCACCACGGTAGCCCGGATCATGCTGCCCCTCCTGCGTCCCGCGCTCGTCGCTTCGCTCATCTATGCTTTCGTGCGCGCCATGACGGCGGTGAGCGCCGTGATCTTCCTGGTCTCGGCGCAATACAACATGGCGACCACCTACATCATCGGCCGGGTTGATGCCGGCGAATACGGGGTCGCCATCGCCTATTCCGCTGTGCTCATCGTCTTCATGCTCGCCGTGATCTTGCTGATCGAAGCGTTCGTCGGCGAGCGCAGGCTCGGCCGGCGCACGGCCATCGACAATCTCGCCGCCGCGCCGGCGTGAAGAGGCAAGGGAGCCGACGATGAAACAGGGACCGTCCTCGGTCGAGTTTCGTGGGGTGATGAAGCGCTATGGCGACGTCACCGCCGTCGATCGTGTCTCCTTCACCATCGCGCCCGGCGAGCTCGTCACGCTTCTTGGCCCGTCAGGTTGCGGCAAGACAACGACACTTCGCCTGATCGCGGGGCTCGAAATGGCGACGGAAGGCCTCATCGCCATCGGCGGCAAGGATGTCACGCGCCTCTCGGCGGCCGACCGCGACGTGAGCATGGTGTTCCAATCCTATGCGCTCTTTCCGCATATGAACGTCCTGGACAATGTGGCCTACGGGCCGCGCGTCCAAGGCGCGGGGAAGGCGCGAGCGCGCGAGGTGGCGATGGAGAAGCTTGCGCTCGTCGGCCTCGAGGGCCTCGAAAAACGGGCTCCGTCGGAATTATCGGGAGGCCAGCAACAGCGCGTCGCCGTGGCGCGGGCGCTCGTTCTCGAGCCGCAAGTGCTGCTTTTCGACGAGCCGCTCAGCAATCTTGACGCCAAGCTGCGCCGGCGTGTGCGCGAGGAAATCCGTGAGCTCCAGCTCTCGCTCGGGCTCACGGTCGCCTATGTGACGCATGATCAAGAAGAGGCGCTCGCTGTTTCGGACCGCATCATCGTCATGTCGAACGCCCGCATTGCCCAGATCGGCGCCCCGCGCGAGCTCTACGACGCTCCAGCCAGCCGCTTCGTCGCTGATTTCATGGGCGACGCCAATCTCCTTCCCGTCTGGGTGGCGGCTCATGAAGGATCATGCGCGAAGGTCCTTATCGGGCGGCGCGAGATCAGGCTCGCGCATCGCGGCATCTCACCGGGAAGCGCTTATGTGGCGATCAGGCCGCATCACATCGCGTTGGTTGCGGGCGGAGGCTCGGATGGCGATCTCGAAGGCCGAATTTCGAAGGCCGCCTATGTGGGCGACCATATGGAGTATCGCATCGCCCTTGGTGAGCCGAGGCTCGAGCTCTTCGCCATCGCCGCCGATGTGGCCAACCCTTTGCGGAAAGGCAGCGATGTGGCCGTGAGCTTCGATCCGGCGGGGCTGGTCCTTATCGCCCCCGATTGAGAATCGACCGTAGAGCGGATCGGGTGCGTAGCCTGACGCGGAAAAGCACGAAACGAGCTTCGGGGAAGATTTTTGCTCGCCCCCTCAGGTGAAGCTTGCAAGGCTCACGAGCCAAGCCCACAGACGCTGATACCAAGGGAGATCCTCGGGGTCGTCGGTGACGGAGTTCACGATCGGCGCTTGCGCCTTGAGATAGGTCGCGATCGCCTGTCGATCGGCGTCCGTCAGGTGCGAGGTGCCGTCCGCCACCACCTCCTTCATGGCGCCCTTCACTTTGGAATCGAGCGGTGTCGCCCCTGTCTTCAAGGTTTCGGCGATGTCTTGCACGCTCCAATCGCCGATCCCCGTCTTGGCGTCGGGTGTGATGTTGGGGACGGGGTCGTCGTCAGGCCCGTCGACGGCGCCGGCGAGCCATAGGCTCTTGCGCGTCGCGCCGAGCACATTGCGCGGCGTGTGGCACTCCCCGCAATGCCCGAGCGCCGTCACGAGATAAGCGCCGCGGTTCGCAGCTTCATCCACATGCGGGTCTGGGCGGAACGGCCCTTTGGTGAAGAAGAGAGCCTTCCAGCCCTTCTGCAGGAAGCGCCAGGAGAAGGGAAATGACACCTCGTGCGGGCGGTCCGGCTGATGCACCGGCGCAAGCGAGAAGAGATAGGCCTTGATGGCCAAAGCATCCTCGTTGGAGATGCCGGAGAAGCTCGGATAGGGGAAGACCGGAAAATAATTGGACCCGTCGGGGCGAACTCCCTTGCGGAGCGCGCGCACGAAATCGGCATCGGTCCAACTGCCGATGCCGGTCTCGCGGTCTGGCGTGATGTTTGGGCTGTAAAAAGTGCCGAAGGGGGTCGCGAGAGCACGGCCGCCGGCGAAGGGCGTCGAGCCCGGCACGGTGTGGCAGGAGAAGCACTCGCCGGCCCGCACCAGATACTCGCCTCTCGCCACGATATCCGGCGGTTGCGCAACGGCGGGCCGCGCGGCCACGGTTGCCACGATGAGGAAGGCGAGACCTAAACCAAGAACGGGATCAATGCGTCTATAAATTCGCATGGGTACGCCGCCTATCGCGACAAATTCTTCCAAGATCAGAATGGTGGGGTGCGGAATGCCGCAACTCTCATTGCGCGGGCGGGTAGGGCTTGCGGTAATCGTTGTGGCAAAGCTGACAGGCATCGTCGACGGTTTTGAAGATGGCCGCGATCTTGTCCTTGTCGCCGGTCTTCACCTCATCGACCAGGGTGACCGCGCTCTTTTGCACCTTCTCCACCAATTCCTTGACCTTGCTAGGGTCGGTCGTGAGCCCTGGCTTCAAATGGCTCTCGGGCACTTCCGAACCCGCCGGAAAGAGAGAGACCATATTGGGAATGAGGCGAACGGTATTCTCCGCCGCCGTCACCGTGTCTTGGCTGAAGGGCGTTTTTCCCTGCGTCACCCAGCCGATGCCGACATAGAAATTACGCCCGATCTCCTTCATCGCGTTGTCGCGGCGAACATAGGCGGCGTGATTTTCCTTGGGCGTCGCCGCGACCGCCACCGCCGCGCTCAAGCCCGCGAGGCTCGCCGCGATGGCCAGGGCGGAAACCACATGTCGCATATCATTCTCCTTGCAGGGCGATGCGCAGGGCACCGCTGGTATGAAAGATTGTCCGAGAGGTTGAATTATTCCCGGGAGGGACTTCGGATTGCAGCGCAAGATCCGAAGTGCTTGCGGCCGCGATCAGGGCCAAATTAGCCCCTGTAAGCCGCAAAGGAGGCCATGATGAGCTTCAGGATTTCAGCACTCCCAACTGCCCGTTTCAAGCCTCTCTTCGCCTTGTCGGACGAGGAGCTGGCCACACGCGGCGCGATGCGCCGGATCGTTGACAAATGTCCCGGATTCCCCTGTCGCGTTAGCCTCGTCGATGCGCAGGTTGGAGAGGTGGTGCTGCTTACCAATTATGAGCACCAAACGGCAAGCTCTCCTTATCGGGCCTCGCATGCGATTTTCGTGCGCGAAAATGCGCGTGAGGCGCGTCCGCGAAGTCGGCGAGGTGCCGCAGGTGTTGCGCTCGCGCCTTCTTTCCGTGCGTGGATTTGACGAAAAAGGCATGATGATCGATGCCGATGTCGTCGATGGCCGCGCAATCGAGCCTTCGATCGAGCGGCTGCTCGCGAATGGGACGATATCCTATTTGCACCTGCACAACGCTAAGCCGGGCTGCTATGCGGCGCGCGTCGATCGAGCTTGAAGGAGAAGTGGCCTAAAAAGCGCGAAGCCGGCCTTGGGGAAAGCCGGCTTCGCCGCGTACCCGGTCTTTTGGGGACGGGGAGGGTGGGGACGACCGAGTCCGCGTTTCTGGGGAGCCGCCGAGCACCGTCTGGCGCAGAGCGGCTCGATTTCTAAGGTTTGGCCATGTCTCGTCGTCACACTGGCCCAGATCGGGTTGAAGCGACTTCAATATTTTCCAAACAAGTTGAAGCAATTGACTTGCCTGAAACGCGGATCATCTCGATGAAAATGTCTCGACGGCTTCGACGCTGATCCTGTCTATTTTTGCGAATTCCTCTCTCATCAAATTTGATCGTATACCGCTGAGCCGGATCCTTGGCCGCGCCCGCTTCCTGCGGAATGGATGCAGCAAGCCAAATCGGATTCCCAGCTTTTTGGGTCATGGGTTAGAAGCTCGGCATGTTCTTTTGCACTTTGCCGAAAATCGAGTGCCTCTTGCTTCGAGGCCCGTGGTCATCAGGAGAAAGCCATGGCGAACGCGCGTGAACCGGTCCTCATCCCTATCCCCATCACGGAACTTCGGCCGACGCAGATCACGGTCGGCATGCGAGAGGTGCGTGCCAAGCGTCGCCACTGGCGCCAGATCGAAGGCAACAAAGAAGGCGCTTTTCTCGGCAAACATATGATTCCCGTTGTCCTTGGGCCCAAGCAGCGCCATTTCGTGATTGATCACCACCATCTGGCGCGGGCTCTTCACGACGAGGGCGTCGAGAACGTGTTGGTCACCGTGGTCGCGAACCTCAGCAAGGTCGAAAAGGATGCGTTTTGGGTCGTGCTCGACCACCACGGCTGGACGCATCCTTACGACGAGAATGGGCGCCGGCGCGATCACGGCGAAATTCCCAAAACCGTGGTAGGGCTTCTCGATGATCCATTCCGCAGCCTTGCCGGCGAGCTGCGCCGCGCCGGAGGCTATGCCAAGGACACGACGCCGTTCAGCGAATTTCTCTGGGCCGATTTCCTGCGGCGGCGCCTGAAGCGCAAGGATGTGGATCGAGACTTCGATGCGGCCTTGAAGGACGCCATGGAGCTCGCCAAGAGCATGGACGCCAATTATTTGCCGGGCTGGTGCGGGCCGGTGCCTGACGTCTAAAGCGCTTTCAGGCTCAGAGCTCGAAATCGCTATTGAAGCGCTCGCCGCTGATCGGCCGGTCGAACTCGACCGCGATGCCGCCTTCGAAATGGCGCACCACGCGCGCTTCGCGGTGGCCAATGATCACTTCAGTGCCGAGCGGCACCATCTCTCCGCAATCGAGCGCGGCGCCGGAGACCGAGCAATCCACGACCACGGCGGAAAGGCGCCTGCCGTCCTTGAACGCGATGACGCTGTTCGTGTTTGCAAGCTCGAGACGCTCGTGGCGGCGGTCCTCCGGAAGGCCAAAGGCCTGGCGATTGACGAGCCATGTGAGCTGCGCAGCAAGCCTGTCCTGCTTGCGTGGCGGAGCGACGATCGTCATGGCAAAGCCGTTCTCGAGCTCGCGCACGATCACCCCTTCGATGCGCCCGATGTGCTCGAGATAGACAATCACGCGCGATCCCACCGGACCTTGGACGGGAGCGACGAGGCCGACGCCTGACGGGCTGATGTCGATCGTCTGGCAAGGGAATTCCCGCCGATCCTCGAGCATGTAGCGCCCGAGAACCGAGAGCTTCACCCGCCGAAAGCGCCTTCGCTCTTGCGGGACAGGCGCCACCTCATTGACGGGCTCGACGCTGAACATCAAACGATGCGATCCAACTTACAGAATTCACAATACTGATCGAATAATTTTATGGGTCCTTGATGAACAAAAGATTGAAAGAAAGAAGAGAGGTGGACGACAAACATCGACCCATGCGGTCGTGATCAACGCTTGCCGCCGGGAAGAACGATCAGGTGCTCGCCCGGCTTGGCCGGGGTTTCCGGCACGGGCGTGAAGCGCCCGAACCGCGATTGCGCGCGCATCTTTCGCTCGATCATGCGGATGGTTCGCGTGCTTACCGAGGTGATGGAATCGACGCCGAACCAAGGGGGGAGGGCGAGCGCCGCGAAGGAACCGATGGCGCCGCATTGCGAGCTCGCATTGGGACGCACGGGCAAGAGAAGCATCTCGAGATCGAGCTCGCGTCCCTGACCCGTCTCGCCGATCAAGCTGGCGACGAGCCCATGCATGCCGCCCGTCACCGCGCCGACGAGGCGCGCGACCTCGGCGCGCTCCGTCTCGAACCACAGCTCGGGAAGGCGCTGGCCCTTGAGCTCATGGCCGAAGAGCGCACAAACGCGCGTGCCCGCGAGCCGGATGCGCCCCTCCTGCCAAGGCTGCGCATCGAGCATGAAGACATCGGCTAGGAAATTACGCAGATGGGCCGGATCGATATCAGCGCGGATAGGAGCGGCGCGCTCGCCGCGCAGCCTGTCCCAATGCGCAAAGAGCAACCTTGTCGTTGCCAGTCTCACCTTCGTCCCTCGCCTTTCCAGCGGCAGAGCCGTCCCGTTTACGTTTCGTTAAGGGACGGCTTCGTGCCCCCCCGACACGCTCAATGGCCGCGCATCCCCATGCATGGTTTGCTGAGCAGGGTCCGTGCCAAGAGGGGCCAACAGGGTGGGGCCGCCAGGGCGGGCCCGCGCCTCCCATGGTCCTGCTCGCGCACGCCTTCTGGAGGCTCTTTTTTTGGTCGGTGATGCTTGCTATGCGAGACGGGGACCCGCCGGACGCGGTCGAAGGAGTTTCCGTGACGCGCGCTCGCGAGCCGATCTTCAATGTGCCGGCCGTCGTGCTCGCCGTGGCGATGGTGCTCATCGCCATTCAAATCGGGCGCGACTTTCTTTCCGAGGAGGCCAACTTCCGCTGGCTCATCGACCTCGCCTTCATTCCTGCCCGCGAGCTGTCCTGGATCGCGCCCTCAATTCTCGAAGGGCTCGTCGAGCGCGGCCCGCAAGGGCTCGATGAAGGAGCGGTCGCGCAATATCAGCTCGCGCGCTATCTTCTCGCCGAAAGCGGCCCTCACCCGTGGAGCTTCCTGACCTATGCCCTCCTGCATGATGGGTGGCTTCATCTTGGCCTGAACGTGGTCGTCCTTTCCGCCCTCGGCACGCCGGTTGCCCGCCGCTTCGGCGCCCTACGCTTCACAGCCCTCTTCGCGCTCGGCGCGCTCGCCGGCGCGCTGATGCATCTTGGCGTTCATCCGGCCGCTGTGGCGCCCCTGATCGGCGCCTCCGCATCCGTTTCAGCCTGCATGGGGGCGGCGGCGCGCTTTGTCTTCGATCCCCTCGCCCGTGGCGGCGCGGCGGCGCCCCGGCTTCGTCAATCGCTGCAAAACCGCACCGTGATCTCCTTCACGCTCGGCTGGTTCATCGCCAATGCCATGTCGGGTCTTGGGGCCAATCCGAGCGTGCTTGCGAACGCCTCCATCGCCTGGGAAGCCCATATCGGCGGCTTTCTCTTGGGCTTCTTGGCCTTCGCTCTTTTCGACCGGCGACAAGAAATCCCTGAAGAAACTGCGGGCTCGGAGGATGAGATTCCCTGAAGCCTGGGGGGGAAAGTTGCCGGTTGGCTTCGGCAAAGCGAAGACGTTCAGCATCATGTTCAAATACCCGCGCCTTTGAATACATTGCGGTTGGGCGCGAAGGCGCCCTTCGAGCGCATTGCCAAACGCCGGACCTAGGCCCACATTGAGCGAATACAAAAGACGGCGGCCCCACCAGTCACGGGCGGTGAGGCGACGCCGCCGACCGCACGAGCGGCAAGGAGGCCGAAACATAAAGTCACGTCAAGGCGAGGGAGGCTTGATCATGCATGTCGCGGGCATTCTCAACGATAAGGGCGACGCGGTCGTCACCATGGGGCCGCGCTCGACGGTGAAGGAAGCCATCGCGTTGATGGCGCAAAAACGCATAGGCGCCGTGGTGATCGTAGGTGTGGAAAATGCGGTGCTGGGCATATTCTCGGAGCGAGACGTCGTGCGGGTCTTGGCGCAAAAAGGGCCGGAGGCTCTGGCCGACGATCTTGCCCGTCACATGACCTCACCGGTCTTCACCTGCACGCCGCAGACCTTGATCGACGAGATCATGCAATTGATGACGAGCAAGAAATTTCGTCACGTGCCCGTCGTCGATGGCGGGGCGCTGAGCGGCCTCGTGTCGATCGGCGACGTCGTCAAATTCCGCCTCGCCGAAATCGAGACGGAACACAAGGCGATGCGCGACTATATCGCCAGCGCGTAGAGCGACTCGCTGACGGAGCGGTAAGGCGCGAGCCTCACGGCGTGCGCTGGCGCGCGAGGAAGCTCCTTTCGGCGAGCTCCATCACCTCATGGATTTGCGGCAGCGCGCGTAGCACTGATTCGCGCCCCGCCGCGATTATGGCGGCGGCACGATGGAATTCGAACAAGCCGATCTCGCTGAGCTGAGGGGACGCGATCACGTCCGGCGGGTCACCGGCCAGTCTCGCACGCGTGATGCGATCTTGCGTCACGTTGAAGGCATCGATCATCACTTGCGCGAAGCCCGGCGTGCCGCGCCGGCGCCGGAAAAGGTCGCGCATGCGAGAAGCGGCTTCCCGCACCGGCGAAAGGAGGCCTCGCTCCTGCTCCGCGGCGACCGCCTCGGCTAAGGTGCCGGGCTCGGCGTCGCCGAAGTCTTGTATGACGGTGCCTCGACCATAGCCTGCCCCGCTCAGGTTGACGGCAACCACGATCTCGGCGCCGAGCGCGCGCGCCGCGGTCACCGGAACGGGATTGACGAGCGCTCCGTCCATGAGCCAGCGCCCCCCGATGCGGCGGGGATCGAAAATGCCGGGCAACGCATAGGAGGCGCGCAAAGCGTTGATGAGGGAGCCGCGCGTGAGCCAGATCTCATGGCCCGTGTTGAATTCGGTGGCGATCGCGGCAAAGCGCAACGGCAGCTTTTCGATCGTGAGGCCTTCGAGGTTCTCGGTGAGGCGTCTTCCCAACCGGTCGCCCGAAATAAGCCCCGATCCGACGTGAACGTCGAGGAGCGCGAGCACCCGCGCTGGTGTGAGCTGGAGCGCGAACTCGGTGAGCTCGTCGAGCCTGCCGGCGGCATAGCAGCCCCCGACCACGGCTCCGATGGAGGTGCCGGCGATGATGTCGGGGCGAATACCGGCCTCGTTGAGCGCCTGCAACGCTCCGATATGGGCCCAGCCGCGCGCCGCGCCTCCGCCGAGAGCAAGACCGAGCTTGACGCCCGGCTTTTGGCGTCGCTGTTGGTCCGCCGAAGGCGGCTCGACGTATTGCGGGGGATCGGCGACGAGTTCCGGGGCGAGGTCCTGGCCGTTTTGACCCGCCTCCCGTTCACCGGAAGATGAGCGCGTCGACACCTCGACCTCCCCAGTCTCGCCGGCCTTCCCCGACACGTCGCCCGACCGATCGCGGATCTTACGTGCCAAGGCTTAATCATTCATGCTCAAGGCCACGCTCCGGGATCGCTCACCGAGCGCCACCTTGCGATAAAAGCAGGAGCGGTGCCCCGTGTGGCAGGCTCCGCCATCGCCGCCGACCTCCACCTTGATGAGCAAGGCGTCCTGGTCGCAATCGACCCGCATCTCGACGATCCTTTGCGTTTGACCGCTTGTCGCCCCTTTTCGCCAGAGCTCGCGCCGCGACCGCGACCAATACCAGGCTTCCCCGGTCTCGATCGAGCGCTCGAGCGCCTCAGCATTCATATAGGCGAGCATGAGCACTTCTCCCGTCGCGGCATCGACGGTGACGCAGGCGAGAAGGCCCGACGCATCGAAGCGCGGCGTCAGGATCAGGCTTTGTTCGATTGTCGCGGACCCGCTCATCAGATCTTCGTCCGTCAGGCGACCAAGGCTTGGCGCGGGCGCGAGGCTACCGCCTCGTCGGCGTCGAGCATGATGATCCTTGGCTCTCCGCGCTCGAGCGCAAGTGCGACGCGGCCCGCGATGGCAGCTCGCGCCAGCTTGCCGAAGATCTCGTCACGCCAGCCGGTGAGCACCGCCTGCGATTCGGGCAAACCGGCCGCAAGGGCTTCGAGATCATCGACGGTTGCAATAATTTTTGATGCAACTTCAGCTTTTTGTGAAACGATCTTCAACAGAAGTTTGAGGAATTCAACGGTAGAATCCTGACGCGGCAGGCGCCCGCGCCTCGCGAGGTGCGGCAAGGATTTGGGGTCGATCGCGAGCCCTCGCGCGACGGCGGCGATCAACGCCTGGCCGACGCGCGAACGCTCGAGCCCCTGGCTCACCGCACGCAAGCGGCCGAGAGCCTCGATATTTTGCGGCCGCGCCTGGACCACTTCCATCAAGGTGTCGTCACGAAGCACCCGTTGGCGCGGGACATCGCGCTTTTGCGCGTCTCGCTCGCGCCAGGCCGCGACCTCGATGAGAACGCCGAGGTCGCGCTGCTTCTTCAGCCGGCCCGCGAGGCGCTGCCAGGCGTCTTCGGGCTTTGTTTCGTAGGTCGCCGGCGTCTCGAGCACCGCCATGTCCTCGGCGAGCCAGGTCTTGCGTCCGCTGGCGGCGAGTTTTTCGGCAAGCGCCTCGTAAACCGCGCGCAAATGCGTCACATCGGCCTTCGCATAATTGAGCTGAGCGTCGCTGAGCGGCCGCCGGGACCAATCGGTGAAGCGTTGCGTCTTGTCGATTTGCGCGTTCCCGAGGTCGTTGGCAAGCTGCTCATAGCTCACCTGATCGCCATAGCCGCATACCATGGCGGCAATCTGAGTGTCGAAAAGAGGCTTCGGGATGGTGCTCGCCATGTGCCAGAAAATCTCAATGTCCTGGCGGGCCGCATGAAACACCTTCACCACCCGCTCGTCCCGCAGCAGCGAAAAGAAGGGCGCAAGATCAAGGCCTTGCTCGAGAGGATCGATGAGCAAGGCTTCCTCGACCGACGCCACCTGAAGCAGGCAGAGCTTGGGGTAATAGGTCGTTTCCCGCATGAATTCGGTATCGACCGTGACATAGGGGTGGCGCGCCAAGCGCTCGCAGGCGGCGGCAAGCTTTGCGCTTGAGGTGATGACGTTCATGAGTTGTGTGGTCCCGAAGGGCGGTTCTTGTCGCGGCAAGCGATGGCCGCATTATGGCCGTGGGAGGAATGGCGAGATGGCGAGTAGCGAATAGCGAATGGCCGGCCGCGAATGGCGCTCCCTGCTTCCTGGTCCGTTCTCCCCTCCCGCGTCATTCGCTATTCGCCCTTCGCTACACGCTATTCCTGGGTTTGCGGGATCGGGCAAGCAGTGGCAGAAGGCGCGCTCCGTGACTTTCGCGATTGCCGCTTGTCGATTGGATCTTCCGATGCACCGATACCGCTCCCATACTTGCGGGGCGCTCCGCAAGGAGCACGCCGGCCAGGCCGTCCGCCTCTCGGGCTGGTGCCACAGGATCCGCGATCACGGCGGCTTGCTGTTCATCGATCTGCGCGATCACTACGGCCTGACGCAGGTGGTGGCCGATCCCGATTCACCGGCCTTCAAGACGGCCGAGACGCTTCGCTCCGAATGGGTGGTGCGGGTCGACGGGAGGGTGCGCGACCGCCCCGGCGGCACGCTGAATTCGGAGTTGCCCACGGGGGCCGTCGAGGTGTTCGCGACGGAGATCGAGGTGCTCGGCCCCGCCGCCGAATTGCCGCTCCCGGTTTTCGGCGATGCCGAATATCCGGAGGAGATCAGGCTCAAATACCGCTTCCTCGACCTGCGGCGCGATAAGCTCCACCGCAATATCATGCGTCGTGGCGAGATCGTCGATTCCATCCGGCGGCGAATGAAGGCATCGGGTTTCTTCGAGTTCCAGACGCCGATCCTGACGGCGTCGAGCCCGGAGGGCGCTCGCGATTATCTCGTTCCCTCGCGCATCCATCCCGGCAAGTTTTACGCCCTGCCGCAGGCGCCGCAGCAATATAAGCAGCTCCTGATGATGGCGGGCTTCGACCGCTATTTCCAGATCGCCCCTTGTTTTCGCGACGAGGATCCGCGTGCCGATCGCTTGCCCGGCGAATTTTATCAGCTCGACGTCGAGATGAGCTTCGTGACGCAAGACGATGTGTTCGCGACGCTCGAGCCCGTGATCCGCGGCGTCTTCGAAGAGTTCGGCGAGGGAAAGAACGTCACCCAAACGTTCCCGCGCATCCCCCATGCGGAGGCCATGCGCAAATACGGGACCGACAAGCCGGACCTCAGAAACCCGATCGAGATGCAGGAAGTCTCCGATGTTTTCCGCGGATCCGGCTTTAAGCTCTTCGCCCGCATGCTCGAAGGCGATGCGAAGGCACAGATCTGGGCCATTCCGGCGCCGACCGGCGGTTCGCGCGCCTTTTGCGACCGCATGAACTCCTGGGCGCAAGGGGAGGGCCAGCCGGGCCTCGGCTATATTTTCTGGCGCGAGGGCGCGGGCTCTGGCCCGATCGCGAACAATATCGGCCCTGAGAAGACCGAGGCCTTGCGGCAAAATCTTGGGCTCAAGGATGGCGATGCCGCCTTCTTCGTCGCTGGCGATCCCGCGAAATTCGCACGCTTCGCCGGGCTTGCCCGCTTGCGGCTCGGCACCGAGTTGAAGCTCGTCGACGAGAGCCGGTTCGCGCTTGCCTGGATCGTCGATTTCCCGATGTATGAATGGGACGATGAGGAGAAGAAGGTCGAGTTCTCCCACAACCCCTTCTCGATGCCGCAAGGGGGGCTCGACGCCTTGCTCACGCAAGAGCCGCTGTCGATCAAGGCTTTCCAATATGACATCACCTGCAATGGCTATGAGATCGCGTCGGGCGGTATCCGCAATCATCGCCCGGAAGCCATGGTGAAGGCTTTCGAGATCGCGGGCTATGGCGAGACCACGGTGATCGAGCGTTTCGGGGGCATGTACCGCGCTTTCCAATACGGCGCGCCGCCTCACGGCGGCATGGCGGCGGGGATCGATCGCATCGTCATGCTGCTTTGCGGCGAGCATAATTTGCGCGAGGTCGCGCTCTTCCCGATGAATCAGCGAGCCGAGGATTTGCTCATGGGCGCGCCCTCGGAGGCAACGCCGCAGCAATTGCGCGAGCTGCATTTGCGGTTGAACCTGCCGCCGAAGTGAAGCTCCGCGGGGCCTCATGCTGCAGCCGTGCCGGCGCGAAGGAGCGCTCCTGGTGCGATAGAATGCGCGAGAGCCAAGGATGGAATGGCGGCGCCGATGCCATCTGAACGCGTCCCGCTCTCGCTGACCGAGCCCGGCCCGCCGGCGGGGGCGAAGGCGCAAGACATGGCGAGCGCTCTCGTCGCCATCATCGTCGCGCGCGACAGCGCGACAGTTTTGCCTTCGTGCCTCGCGGCCCTTCAGCGCGAGGGTGTCGCGGCGATCGTCATCGACAACGCGAGCATGGATGCTTCGGCGAGAATTGCGGAGGAGGCCGGCGCGCGCGTCATCCGCAATGCGAAGAACCAGGGCTATGGGCGGGCGATGAACATCGGCATGCGGGCCGCGCGACAACCGGCATGCCTTCTCCTCAACCCCGATCTCGTGCTTGCGCCCGGCAGCATCGAGGCGCTGGTGGAAGCAAGGCAGCGCTATCTCGACGCGGGCCTTCTCGCGCCGCGCCTCGTCGAGCCGGATGGGCGCTTGTTCTTCCAGCCCCGCTCGATGCTTTCCCTTTTCCTGCAAAACGAAGCCGGCGTGCCTTGCGTGCCCGAGGGCGATTGTTGCGCGCCCTTCCTTTCGGGGGCCTGCCTTCTCGTCGATCGGGAGCTCGTGCTGTCGCTCGGCGGCTTCGATGACGAGATATTCCTCTTCTATGAAGATGACGATCTGTGTCGGCGCGTCGCGGAAGCCGGACGCTCCCTCATCCATGTGCACGCGGCGCTCGCCGCCCATGAGCGGGGCGGCTCGAGCGCGAGGCGACCGGGCATCATCTACACGGCACGCTGGCATGGCGCCTGGTCCGCTGGCTATGTGGCGCGAAAATACGGCTTGCCGGACCCTTGCTGGCGGCTTTTGGTCCTGAATGCGCTGAAGTTCTGCGGCGCCGCGCTCACCCTCCGCAAGCCGCTCATGGAGCGTTATGGTGGGTCAGCGGCTGGGGCCTTCGCTTGGCTCATGGGCAGGCGCGCGCTGGCGCGTGAGGGGCTTTCATGACCGGGCGCTATTTCGCGACGGCACGCAGCGAGATCCTCCCCTTCCTGCCGGCCCGTGTCAGCCGGCTCCTCGACCTTGGCTGCGGCACGGGCGCGACGGTCGCGCTCGTGAGGAAGGAGAGAGCTGTCGCCTGGGCAGGCGGCGTGGAGCTCGATGCCGCTGCCGCCGAAGCGGCGCGCGCTCATTGCGACAGGGTCGTCGTAGGGGACGCCGCGACTGAACCCTTCGAGCGGGAGATCGCATCCGCCTCGCTCGATCTCGTGTTGTGCCTCGACGTGCTGGAGCACCTCGCCGACCCTTGGGCGATGGTGCGGCGGCTTTCTCCTTTGCTTGCCCCTGGCGGCCGGCTGATCTTGAGCGTGCCCAATATCCGTAATTGGAAATTTCTCTGGCATCTCGCCGCCAAAGGCGATTTTCGCTACCGCGACGCCGGCCTTCTCGACCGGACGCATCTACGCTTCTTCGTGCGCGACACGGCGATCGAGCTTGCGACTTGCGCCGGCCTTGCGCTGGTCTCGGCCGCGAATGCCCACCCCTTCGTCTTTCCGGACGCACGTTTCCTGTTGAGCCGCGCGAGCGGCGGGCGGCTCGAGGCGCTTCTCGCCAAGCAATGGCTCGTCGTCGCCGAGCGGACCGCCGGTGGCGGAATAGAGAATACTTCGCGCTGACCTTCGATGCCTGCGCTGTTGACAAGAACGGGCGAATACAGGGAAGCTCACGCCCAGCGCCTACACGTTCGAGAGGATTCTCGAGCCTTGGATTTAGGTGGTAGATCCCCTCCGCGATAGGCAGCGAGATCGGCGAATCCGGCGATGCCGACATCGTCAAGGAGGGGAAGGTGAACCGCAATTTCTATTATGTGATGGCGGGCTTGGTGCTCGGCATCGCGCTCGGCACGGCAAGCTACTACTCCTTCCCCGACAAGGCGACGGCGGCGGATGTCGCGAAATACATGTCGCTCGTGAGCGCCATCTTCCTGAAGCTCATCAAGATGATCATCGGGCCTCTGGTGCTCTCGACCCTCGTCGTCGGCATCGGCCATATGGGAGACGCCGCGACGGTCGGGCGCGTCGGAGCGAAAACGATGGCTTGGTTCGTCTGCGCCTCGATCTTCTCGCTGCTTTTAGGGCTCGCGATGGTCGATTTCCTCCAGCCTGGCGTCGGGGCCGTGGTCGATCAGGGCGCGAACAGCGCCAATCTGACGACGCAGGCTTTCAGCATCGAGGGCTTCATCGACCATCTCGTGCCGACATCGATCTTCAAATCCCTGGCCGATGGGGAGATCCTGCAAATCGTCGTGTTCTCGCTCTTCGCCGGCATTGCCATCATGGCGCTCGGCGAGCGCGGCAAGCCGTTGCTCGAGCTTGCCGACAACGTGGCCCATATGATGCTGACGATCACCGGTTATGTGATGAAGATGGCGCCGGTCGCCGTTTGCGCCTCGGTCGCCTCGGTGATCACCAAATCGGGCCCGATGATCCTGTTGAATTTCGCAAAATTCCTCGGCGGTTTCTATCTCACCTTGTTCATCTTGTGGATCGTGCTCATCGCGGTCGGCTATCTGACGCTGGGCTCGCGCATGTTCGACCTCGTGAAGCGCATGTATGAGCCGTTCCTGCTCGCCTTCTCGACCGCGAGCTCGGAAGCGTCCTATCCGAAGATTCTCGATCAGCTCGAGCGCTTCGGTGTCTCGAAGCGTATCGCGAGCTTCGTGCTGCCGCTCGGCTATTCCTTCAATCTCGACGGCACGATGGCTTACACGACCTTCGCGACGCTCTTCATCGCGCAGGCCTACGGCATCACCATGCCGGTCGGCACGCAGCTCCTCATGGCGGCCGTGCTGATGATCACCTCAAAGGGCGTCGCGGGCGTGCCGCGCGCCTCGCTCGTGGTGATCCTCGCGACCTTGAAGCAGTTCGGCATTCCCGAGGCTGGCCTGTTCCTGATCCTCGGCATCGATCAGTTCCTGGACATGGGGCGAAGCGCCACCAACGTGATCGGTAATTCGCTCGCGGCGGCGGCCGTCGCAAAATTCGAAAATGACCTTGGGCAGGCGAAGGAGGAGTTGCCGGAAACTGCAATTCCGGTCGCGGCCCGCGCCTGAGGCGCCTGCGGCAAGGCGGACGGCGCTGGCCTTGCGTCATTTCGCGGGCGCAACCTCGAAGACGGGCGATGTCGTCCGCCTTCCGCAAGGAGGCACGCGCATGAAGAGGTTCGCCCTTGCCGTCGCGATGCTTGCGCTCGCGAGCACCACGGCTCTCGGGGAGGATTTGATGGGGGCCGATAGCACGGCACCGCCCGCATCGAGCGAGGACAACACGCCGGCCGTTCTCACCGGCACGTTGAAGTCGATCCACGACAGCGGCGTCGTCACGATCGGCTACCGGCAAGCTTCCTTTCCCTTCTCCTATACGAGGCCGCAATCGCCCGAGCCTCTCGGCTATTCCATCGATCTTTGCCTCGGCATCGTCGATGAGCTGGTCCGCGAGCTCAACGGCGCTCCGACGCGCCTCGCCTATGTGCCGGTGACGGCGGAGACCCGAATGGACGCGGTCCGCTCTGGCGCGATCGATCTCGAATGCGGCTCGACGACGAGCAATCTCGAGCGGCAAGAAAGCGTCGCCTTCTCGCCCGTCATTTATGTCGCGGGCACCAAGCTCCTGGTGAAGCGCGGCTCCGGCATCGGCTCCTACCGCGATCTCCATGGCAAGACGCTGGTCGTGACCGCGGGGACAACGAACGAGGCGGCGCTCAAGCGCCTCGACGAGAAATACAAGCTCGGCATCGTCATCGTCTCGGCCAAGGACCATGAAGAGTCCTTCGACATGCTCGCGCAAGGCAAGGCCGATGCCTTCGCGACGGACGATGTGCTGCTCAACGGCTTCATCATCGCCAAGAAAGCCGAGGCGACAATGGAGGTGGTCGGCGACTTCATCACCTACGAGCCTTACGGGATCATGTTCCGCAAGGGTGATCCCCAGATGAATGACGCAGTGCGCCGCGCTTTCGAAACCATGGCGCGCACGCGAAAGCTCATGAGCGTCTACCGCAAATGGTTCATCGAACCGACGCCGACGGGCGAGTTCGTCAACCTGCCGATCTCGGCCCAGCTTGCCGAGACCTTTCGTTCTCTGGGGGCCGAGGATTTCTAAGCGGCTCGCGCATTATCCGTTCGACGTAGAGCCGCTTCGCGTCGCGACCCTCAATATCCGATGGCCGCGCCCGCCGGACGGCGATCGTCGGTGGCGCCATAAAGGAAGCCGGGCAGAACCTTGCCGGAGCGTGCCGCATCATTCCCGGAGGATTGCGTCCCCTTCGCGGCCGACGTGGCCGGCCCGAGCTCGATCAGCTCGGCCGCGCCCCAAGGGGTTTGCTCGATGACCTTGTAGCCTCTCTTCTCGAGCGCCTCGCGGGTGTCGGGCGAAAGGGCGAAGGGCTCTTGATCGATCACATCGGGCAACCATTGATGGTGGATGCGCGGCGCATCGACGGCCTCTTGCGGCTCCATGCCGTGATCGATGATGTTCATGATGGTCTCGGCCGCGATGGTGATGATGCGCGAGCCGCCGGGGCTGCCGAGAACGAGGAAGATTTTGCCGTCCTTGGAGACGAGCGTCGGCGCCATCGAAGAGAGGGGGCGCTTGCCGGGCGCGATCGCATTTGCCGTGCCTTGCACGAGGCCGAAAAAATTGGGCACTCCGGGCTTCACGGTGAAATCATCCATCTCGTCATTCAGGAAAAATCCCGTGCCGGGCGCGATCACGTTGGCGCCGAAGAAGCCGTTGATGGTGAAGGTCGCCGAGACGGCGTCACCGTCCTTGTCGACGATGGAAAAATGCGTGGTCTCGGGCTTTTCATGCGGCTCGATGCCCGGCACGACCTCGCTCGACGGCGTCGCTTTCGCCGGGTCGATCCTGGCGCGGATCGCCGCCGCGTACTCCTTGGAGAGCAGGCGGTCGAGAGGGTTTTTCACAAAAGCCGGATCGGCGAGATAAGTATTGCGATCGAGAAAAGCGTGGCGCATCGCCTCGGCCGTGAAATGCACCGCTTGCGCCGAATGGAAGCCGAGCGCCTTCAAATCATAGCCTTCGAGGATATTGAGGATCTCGCACAGCGTGGCGCCGCCCGAGCTCGGCGGCGGGGCCGAGGCGAGCCCATAGCCGCGATAGTTGCAGGTGAGGGGAGGGGATTCGGTCGTCGTGAAGCTCGAGAAATCTTTTGCGGTGAGAATGCCGCCATTCGCTTGGCTCGCCCTTTCCACGGCCTCGGCCACGGGCCCCCTGTAAAAGGCATCCGGCCCTTGCTCGGCGATGAGCGAAAGCGTCGCCGCGAGGTCTGTTTGAACGTGACGGTCGCCGGGTTGAAAAGGCTTGCCGTCCGACCGCAAGAAGATCTTGGCCGCGACGGGATCCTTGGCGAAGCGCGGCGCCCCAAAATCGAGAATGTCGGTGTCGGCGCGCGAGAGAATGTAGCCGTCGCGCGCAAGCTCGATCGCGGGCGCCATGACCTTGGCGCGCGACAGCGTGCCGTATTCCGAGAGCGCCCGGTCGAGCCCCATAACGGTGCCGGGCACGCCCGCTGCGAGATAACCGTAGAGGCTCAGATCCTTGATGGCGTTGCCTTTTGCGTCGAGATACATGGCCTCGCGCGCCGCGGCGGGCGCGGTCTCGCGGAAATTGATGAAGGTCTCGCGCCCGTCGGCAAGATGGATCACCATGAATCCGCCTCCGCCGATATTGCCGCAGCAAGGGTCGACGACGGCGAGCGCGTAGCCGACCGCCACGGCGGCGTCGACGGCATTGCCGCCTTGCTGAAGAATGCGCAGGCCGGCTTCCGATGCATAATGTTGCGAGGACACAACCATCCCATGTTGCGCCTCGACCGCCGGGCGGGAAGCGGCGAGCGCGGGCATCGCCGAGGCGAGGGCGATCACGAGGGCGACAAGGCAAGGCTTCGCGATCAAGTGCGGCATCATGAGGCTTCCCATGGTCGTGGACGCCCGATTCGAGCCAGAAGGGCATTGGAAAGCCGGGACGCTATCCGAGCCGAAGCGGGAAAGCCACGCGAAGCTGCCCGTCTCGCGAAAGCGTGAATGCCGAATACGAGGAGCGCGTCGTTTCGCGCGTGATCGCCGGCAACGCCCGTCGCGCTCGTTTTGCCCCACGCGGCCTCTCGGCTAAAGGTGAGTGGGGGTCAGCGAATGGGAGAGCGCCCATGTCATCGACGATGTCCGAGGATTTGCGCGCGAGCGCGCTCGCCTATCATCGCCTTCCCAGGGCGGGCAAGATCGAGATCCACGCGACGAAGCCGCTCGGCAATCAGCGCGACCTTGCGCTCGCCTATTCGCCGGGTGTCGCCGCCCCTTGCGAGCTGATCGCGGCCGAGCCTGGCGAGGCCGCGAACTTGACGTCGCGTCAGAATCTCGTCGCCGTTCTCTCGAACGGCACGGCCGTGCTCGGGCTCGGCGCCATCGGCCCGCTCGCCTCGAAGCCGGTGATGGAAGGCAAGGCCGTGCTCTTCAAGAAATTCGCTGGGCTGGATTGCTTCGACATCGAGGTTGCCGAGACCAATATCGACAAGCTCGTCGACATCGTGGTGTCGCTCGAGCCGACATTCGGCGGCATCAATCTCGAGGACATCAAGGCGCCGGAATGTTTCGAGGTCGAGGAGCGCGCGCGTGCGCGCATGAGCATCCCCGTGTTTCATGACGATCAGCACGGCACCGCGATCATCGTCGCCGCCGCCGTGCTGAACGGCCTCGAGATCGCCGGCAAGAGGCTCGAGGAGGTGAAAGTCGTGGCCTCGGGCGCGGGCGCGGCCGCGCTCGCCTGCCTCAATCTTCTCGTCTCGCTCGGCGTCAAGCGGGAGAACATCTTCGTCAGCGACATCGAAGGTGTGGTCTATCAAGGCCGCGAGAAGCTCATGGATCGCTGGAAGGCGGTCTATGCGCAAAAGACGAAGGCGCGCACGCTCGCCGATATCGTTGCCGGCGCCGATATTTTCCTAGGCCTCTCGGCGGGCGGCGTGCTGAAGCCCGAGATGGTGAGGTCGATGGCGGAAAAGCCCCTCATTCTCGCGCTTGCCAACCCCTATCCTGAAATCCTGCCCGAGGAGGCGCTGGGCGCCAAGCCCGACGCCATGATCTGCACCGGCCGCTCGGATTACCCGAACCAGGTCAACAACGTGCTGTGCTTTCCTTACATTTTCCGTGGCGCGCTCGACGCGGGCGCGACCACGATCAACGAGGAGATGAAGCTCGCCGCCGTGCGCGCCATCGCCGAGCTCGCGCGCATGGCGCCTTCCGACGTGGTGGCGCGCGCCATCGGCGGGGAGGCGCGAAGCTTCGGGCCGCAATCCCTGATCCCGAGCCCCTTCGATCCGCGCCTCATCTTATGGATCGCGCCCGCCGTCGCGAAGGCCGCGATGGCGACGAAAGTGGCGCGCCATCCGATCGAGGACATGGAAGCCTACAGGGACCGCTTGTCGCGCTTCGTTTTCCGCTCGGGTTTCATCATGAAGCCGCTCTTCCAGCGCGCCAAGGAAAGCTTGCGGCGGGTGATCTACGCCGATGGTGAGGATGAGCGCGTGCTGCGCGCGACCCAGGTCGTGCTCGAGGAGAACCTCGCCAAGCCGATCCTCATCGGGCGCCCGGCGGTCGTCGAGACGCGGTTGAAGCGCTTCGGCCTTTCGGCGCGGCCGGGCAAGGATTTCGAGCTCGTCAACCCGGACGACGACCCTCGCTATCGTGACTACGTCGCCGATTACGCGCGTCTCGCCGGGCGCTCCGGCATCACGCCGGATGCGGCGCGCACCTTGGTGCGCACCAACGCGACGGTGATCGCGGCGCTCGCGCTCGCACGCGGGGAGGCTGATGCGATGCTTTGCGGGCTCGAAGGCCGGTTCACGTCGCGGCTGCGCCATATTCGCGACATCGTCGGGCTCGCGCCGGGCGTGCGCGGACTTTCGGCGATGAGCCTCGTGATCACGTCGAAGGGCGCCTATTTTCTCGCCGACACCCATGTTCGCCATGATCCGACGGCGGAGGAGATCGCGGATATGGCGATCCAATGCGCCTCCCATGTGCGCCGCTTCGGCTTGCCGCCCAAGATTGCGCTCCTCTCCCATTCCGATTTCGGCGCCGCCGATACGAGCTCTTCCATGAAGATGCGCCGGGCGCTCTCGCTGGTGCGCGCGCTCCAGCCCGATCTCGACATCGACGGCGAGATGCAAGCCGATACGGCGCTTTCCGAGATGATCCGCGACCAGGTCCTGCCGAAAGCGGGCTTCTCGGGAGAGGCCAATGTGCTCATCATGCCGAACCTCGACGCCGCCAATATCGCCTTCTCGCTCATCAAGGTTCTTGCCGATGCCCTGCCGGTCGGGCCCATATTGATGGGTACGGCGAAGCCCGCCCATATCCTTTCACCCTCGGTGACGCCGCGCGGCATCGTCAATATGACGGCGGTCGCGGTGGTCGAGGCGCAATCGCGCGAGACGGCCGACATGGCTTGAGCGCGAGCGCTTTGGCCGCTGTCGTCTTCGGCTCGAAGCGGCGGTCTTTATTTGCCGAGGACAAGCCAGGCGCAGCACCCGCAGACCGGGGATGAATATATCTAGGGAATCAATCTATTCTGCGCGAATTGCCATTGCCGATTTACGAGTTTTCAATGAGGAAAGTTTATAATCACTTTGAGTAATACATACGGTGTATCCCCAAGGCGCATCCCTCGACGAGAATGAGCATGGCAACTCGCGGCAATACTCTTTTCATTTTTTTGGCAAGGCTTGCCCGCCAAGCCCTTCGACTAGGGGCCGACCGGCGCGGCAACGTGGCGATCATCATGGGCTTCGCCATGGTGCCGCTCGTTGGGGCGCTCGGAATTGGGTTCGAAGTCTCGAACTGGTATATGAGAAAACACGCGATGCAGAACGCCGCGGATGCCGCAACGATCGCAGCGGCGACCAATGGCAGTTCCAACTATAACATCGAAGCCACGGCCGTGGCCGCGCAATACGGTTTCGTCAACGGCAGCAACAACGTCACGGTGACGGCTTCAAACACGGCCGCGTGCCCCTCTGGCGGCAACAACTGCTACAGTGTCACGATCTCGAGTTATGTGCCTCTCTATTTGTCGCCGGTCGTGGGCTACAGCGGCAATGCCACGGTCAACGGCAAGCCTCAGCAATTATTGAGTGCCACGTCGGTTGCCATCCAGGGTCCGACACCCACGCAGTTTTGTTTGTTGGCGCTTGCCAGCAGCGGTGCCCAAGGGATTACCACTAACGGTGCGCCCAACGCTAATATGACGGGCTGCAACGTCATGTCGAACACCACGTCGACGTGCAATGGCCATAACCTCGGCGCCACCATAGGAGCGGCACATGGATCCAACAGCGGGTGTGGCATAACCCAATATTCGAACATCCCGACCGTCGCCGATCCTTACTCCGGATTGGCCAGCAAAATCCCGGCAAACACATGCTCTTCGTATCCGCAGGAGCCGGCCAAAAAGAAAGATCCGGCGCTCCCCTCCACCAACTTATTATCGGGGACCGTGAATTGGAGCGGCAACGTCGAGCTTTGCGGGGACATACAGCTCACAGGCAATGTCACCGTCAACGCGACTTCTGACGCCGTTCTTGTCATCGAAAATGGGCAACTCGACACGAACGGCTACACGCTCACGACCTCGAGCGGCAGCGGGCTCACGGTGGTCTTTTCCGGCACCAATACGGGTTCCTACACTCATGCGCCGACCGGCGGCGGAACGCTCAACATGGCGGCGCCGACTTCGGGAACGTGGGCTGGCGTTGCCATTTACCAGGACCCCAGCTTGACCTCGGGTGTCGACATCTCGGCGGCTGGCAACAGCCCGACATGGGACATAACTGGAATGGTTTATCTTCCCCATGCGAGCGTCACTTTTAGCGGAGCCGTCAACAAGGCAAATAACGGCGTATCGTGCTTCGGGATGGTCGTTGACAACATTACGGTTAACGGGACAGGCAGCATTCTGGATACCGGACAATGTGCCGCCGCTGGTTTGACCTTGCCCACAGGGAATCTGCCCGGCCGAGGGCAGCTGGTCCTTTAAGGGACGAAACACTTATCTGCAGACTTCACCGACCGTCTCGCTTTCATGTTGCGCATTCCGCCAACTACCATGCCGCCGATGCCGATTACGCAGCCTCCATGGCTATCACCCAGCCGACGCCATCGCAGCCCATAACGCCGCCATCCACGCCACCGGTTCCATCGACGCACCTCCATTGAATTTGTGTCGCTTTGGCCAGACCCAGTAAGGCCAGCCCCCGTCCTCACAATTTCAATTATATATCTACTTCGTCGTGATTTGTTGTGTTATGGTTTTGTAGTTTCAGTATTAAGGGAAGGGAGAGATTGGCGGTGAGAGATAGGAAGATGAGAGGTGATGCGGGACACAGGTATGCTAGAGGAGAAAATGACAAGAGATCAATATCGGACGATGGCGGTGTCGAGACGCGGTTGAAGCGATTCGGACTTTCGGCGCGGACGGGCAAGGATTTCGAGCTAGTCAAATCGGAGACGACACTCGCTATCGTGAATACGTCGTCGATTACGCGCGTCTCGTCGGGCGCTACGGCATCACGTCGGATGCGGCGCGCAACTTGGTGAGTAACAACGCGGCGGTGATCGCGGCGCTCGCGCTCTCACGCGGGGAGGCTGATGCGATGCTTTGCGGGCTCGAAGGTCGGTTCACGTCGCGGCTGCGTCATATTCGCGACATCGTCGGGCTCGCGTCGGGCGTGCGTCGACTTTCGGCGATGAGACTCGTGATCACGTCGAAGAGCGTCTATTTTCTCGTCGACACTCATGTTCGTCATGATACGACAGCGGAGGAGATCGCGGATATGGCGATACAATGCGTCTCTCATGTGCGTCGCTTCTGCTTGTCGCTCAAGATTGCGCTATTCTCTTATTTCGATTTCTGCGTCGCCGATACGAGCTCTTACATGAAGATGCGTCGGGCGCTCTCGCTGGTGCGCGCGCTACAGCTCTATCTCGACATCGACTGCGAGATGGTAGTCGCTTACCTAGATCAAGTCCTGCATCCTGTCTCATGAGAGGCCAAAGATCAGAGCCGAGAGCTAAAACATCGCCCTCCAAACTGGGAGCCTGTCTAGCATCCATTTATCACGGTTTCCAAGACCGTCCATTCCGTGCTCGGCCGCGCTACATCCACCAAATCCAATACGACTGCATGGTCAGTATAATGTATAGTCGCCTCGAGCATCGACGGATGAGTAGTCGCAAGCCGAAGACCAAGTCCCGCACCCGGATCTCATGAGAGGCCAAAAAACAGAGCGGAGAGCAAAAACAGCGCCCCCCAAACCGGGAGCCTGTCGAGCATCCAGTTGATCACGGTTTCCAAGACCGGCCAGTCAGTGCTCGGCCGGGCTACATCCACCGAATCCAATACGACGGAGGTGGGCAAGGGTAACCAGGCTGAATATTCCAGCCACCAAAAAAACTGGTAGGCGAGGGTCGATAGCCCACGCACCCCCATATTTTGCGACGGTAGGTGGCGTACATAAAACGTGAGAAAAACAGAGAAATTTGACTGTTATTTTCACTACCACTTACCTATAGCTTTTACTTTCATCTTTTTTTATTAATTATCTCATCTTACAAAACCCCTTCATTTAAAAACACTTACAATCCCTCCAACTCTCATATCTATTTATTCAACTTATATCCCTACCAATATCAATCAAAATTAAATAAATATAATTACAAAATAATCAATCAATATATTACCACAACCAAATCATAAAATATTCCAATTAAACATATAATTCCTTTATACCAATCTTTTAACAAAAACAAATAAATAAATAACTTCAAAAATCAATATATCCTCCCAACAACCAATCAAACCCATCAAATCCTTAAACATTAAAACAAATACATCAAAACACCCATATTCTATACAATCTATAATTAAAATACACAACATACAAACACAACACTTAAAAACACACCAACCTTACAAAAAATTTTCTTACTACACAACAACACACAAAAAAAATAATTATAAAATACAAATTACAAAAAATCTATATTTTCACCCTAATTTAATCTAACATTAATATATTCCATTACTCAATCATCAAATACTTATAACAATTTCTACCATTAATACAAAATCTAATAATTCATCTTTTTACCATATTTTCTCTCTATCTTAATACATCCTTCTTACCCCACAATCCTTTGTTATTTACATTCCTTACTTAAGATATATCTATGCTAATCTACACTTTTCTCTCACTCTTCCTACTACTATTTACCTCTTCCCATCTTCCTTTTATTAACCTACCAATCTTACCTATCTAAACTTACCTCTCTTTGTATCTGTTCTTTATATTGCTACTCTATACTCTACATCTTATTCCACCACTAACTCTCTCTCTTTCACTTCTACTTTTCTTTTATACTTCTTTTACCATATCCCTTTACCTATACCTTTTAACAATTTTTTTCATCTTTTACTATTACAATTTCACTTTAATTTCTCCACTATGTGTTAACCTACCCTCTCATCTCTACCTTGAGCTGCTCTAGCTTAATTGAGCCTGACGCGAGAGATCAGTTATCTCTAATTCTCTTATCTTCTATTAACTCTCAACACTCCTATACTTACAATTTAACATGCTAATAACTATAATCTAATCTACATTCCTTTCTTTCAACCTTATTTTTACTAAAATTTTCTCTTCTCTTTGACAATCCTAACCAGCTCTCTCTTTGTTACTCAGTGCTCTCTTTACTCTCTCTCCATCTATCATATATAACAATCATATTAAGCAATCTCATAATCTCACTAACCTACTCAATTCTACCAATCTATATCAACCATATAACTATAAGCTATACATTCACTCTCTCACTTGTAATATCCATTCCTATTTATACCACATTAAAAATATAATCTTATCTACACTCTATAAATCACTACTATAATATACCTTTTACTTTCTCATACACTATCATAATCTATCTACCACTGTTAATCATTTCACTTACCCCCTTAACAATTAATACCACCTCCTAAACCAATATTCTCATCAAATATATATCAACCAAGAGGAATACGATACCCAGCGCCAACGCGAACTGCTGCAGTTGGCTTCTCGGATCTGAGCGTGCTCGGCCGGCCATTTTGCGCCCGCCCTATCGTGCCCCTTTGTTTAAGATGCTCCAGCACAAACGCGGATGCAAGGAAACTGACGAGCGCCTCTTTATACTGATCAGCGAAGAGAGCCAGCAGCCAGTGTCTTGGGCTCGAAGCGGCAGATATCGGCGATCGGGCAGATCGGGCATTTGGGCGCGCGCGCCACGCAGATGTAGCGCCCATGCAGGATGAGCCAGTGATGCGCATGGCGCCTGAAGCGCTGGGGCACCACGCCTTCGAGGCCCCGCTCGACCTCGAAGGGCGTGCGGCCGGGCGCGAGCGGCACCCGGTTGGCGACGCGAAAAATATGGGTATCGACGGCGATCGTTTCCTCACCGAAGGCGACGTTCAAGACGACGTTCGCCGTCTTTCGTCCCACCCCCGGCAAGGCCTCCAAGGCTTCACGATCGGGAGGGACCTCGCCGCCATGGCGCTCGATCAGCGCCTTCGAGAGCGCAATCACATTTTTCGCCTTGGTGCGATAAAGCCCAATCGTCTTGATCGCTTCGCTCAAGGCGGCTTCGCCGAGTGCCACCATGGCGGCGGGGGTGCCCACCTTCTGGAACAAGGCTTTTGTCGCCTTGTTGACGCCCGCGTCCGTCGCTTGAGCCGAGAGCACGACCGCGACGAGAAGCGTGAAGATGTTTGAATGAATGAGCTCCGTCTCGGGCTCGGGGTTGAGCGCGGCGAACCTCGCGAAGATCGTCTCGATCTCTGTCGGCGTGAGCTTGGCTCGGCGTTTCCGGCGGGATTTGCCCGTCGCGGCTTTGTGAGCTTCGCCTGTGGGTCGCTTGATTGTTCGTGCGCGCATGGACGCGATATAACAGGGGCTCAGGCGCAAGACGCAAGGCGCAATCGCAGATGTCCACGAGTGCCGACGATACCGTCTTCGAGGCCACGCTCAAGCCTCATCGCTCGCTCGAGCGAGAAGGGTTTCGCCTGGTGATGACGCTTTGCTGCGTCTCTGCCGTGGTTTCGAGCATCCCCTTCATCATCTTCGGCGCCTGGCCCGTCGCCGGCTTCTACGGCCTCGACATTCTCGCCCTCTTCATCGCCTTCAAGATCAATTACCGCCGCGCGCGCGCCGAGGAGCGCGTTCGCCTGACCTATGTGGAACTGCTGTTGCGCAAGATCACCCACCGCGGCGAGACGGCGGAATGGCGCTTCAACCCGCTCTGGTCGCGGCTTGCGCTCGAGGAGGATGCGGATTTCGGCGCGTTGCGCTTGCAGGTCGTCTCCGGACGACAGATTGTGCCCATCGGAGATTTTCTGGCCCCGCCCCAGCGCCGCGATCTCGCCGACGCGCTTGGCGCGGCGCTCATCAAGGCGAAGCGCGGACCGGATTTGACGTGAACAACCACCGCCAAGGTCGCGCCGGATCGACGGCCGGCCTCGGCGGCTTTTTGGTCATCGCCTCTTCCCCTTCGCCGGCACGCTCGATCCATTCACGCGACCGAGCGAGGCCGCGCGGTTCTCTGCCGCAGCGGTTTCAATAGCCCGGGCGAAGCGATGCACGCACTCCAGCCATTAGTGTCGAGACTGAGCCTTGTCCGAATTGATCGCGATCCGCCGCGTCTTCTCTTGCGCTTTCGCATTTTTTGGTAGCTCGACCGTCAATACGCCCTTTTCGAACTTCGCCTCGACCTTATTGGGGTCGATCTCGACCGGGAAGGGGATTGCGCGCTGAAAGCGGCCGAAGCTGCGTTCGCTGTAGAAGCGGTTTTCGTCCTTCTCCTCATGCTCGGCTTTTTTCTCGCCGCTGATGATGAGGCTATTGTCACGCAGATGGATCTCCACATCATCTTCGCTCAAGCCCGGCAGCTCGGCCGTCACGCGATAGCCTTTATCGGTCTCGCGAACGTCGAGGCTCGGAAAATGAAAGCCCATGCCAGCTCCCTGAGGAAGGCGGGACTCGCCCGCGCCCCAGAAACTGTCGAAGAGACGGTTCATTTCCTGTTGCAAGGTGTTGAACGGGTCCTGCAAACGCTGGCCAAGGCCGTGATTGTTCCGCCATGGAATCAAGTCGTTGAGTGCCATTTTCTCTTCCTTTCGCCTGTGCACCTCGCGGTGCCCAGCCTCTCACCGCGAAAGGGTGCGGGTGGACGAACCCAATACGAATAACCATGCGAGGCGGTTCCATCCCCGCGCGGCGAAAGCGGATACCGGTGCGGCGTCTCGCGTATTGACGTGACGCGGCGCGAGGTGTCTTTTCCCCTCATGCGCTCCGTTTCGTTTCAGCGATCGCGAGAATGGAGAACGGCCTTTGCCGTCCTTTCCATCTATTCGCTCATATTCCAGGCCATCCTCGGCGGTTTTGCCTCGGGAACGGCGTTGCGGATTGGCGAAGGCGGAAAGGGGATCATATGTAGCGCGGATGCTGGCGCGCCGACCGACAAGAATCGCGCGTCAGGCGATCGACAGGGCCACGATTGCCCATGCCCGGGGCTTTGCGGGTCGCTTGCGGCCACGGCGGTCGAGGGTGCCTCGAGCCTCGGAGCTGCTCCTTGGCCGCCAACGCAAGCGCCGATCCTGATCGTCACATCCCTGCGCGATTTGCGAGCGCGCTCGCTGGGCGGCGCGAGACTTGCGCGGGCACCTCCTCGTCTCTCCTCGCACTTCGCTTCAACTTGAGTTTCATCACCCGCGTTCGCTTCGGCACGCGGGCAAACTCGACGAGGATGAGATGAAAATGTCATATCCGCGCAATGTTGGAGCGCTCGCAAAGGCCGTGGCGGCGGCGAGCGGCGCCCTTTTCCCCTGCTTCGCTTTATCGGTCGCGGAGGCGACCCCACCGGCGCAAATTCAGACCTTGCCGATCGCGACGACGCCGGCCGGAAGCGTCGAATACTCGATTGGAAACCTTCACATCGTGGCGCCCTGGATGCGCGCGACGCCCAAGGGCGCGAGCGTGGCGAGCGGCTATATGACGATCATGAACAAGGGAAATGAGCCCGACCGGCTTTTGAGCATCGAAAGCCACATCGCAACGAGCGTCGAAGTGCACGAAATGAGCACGTCGGGTGAGGTCATGAAGATGCGCCCGCTCGATAAGCCGCTCGAAATCGAGCCCGGCGGCATGGTCGAGCTCAAGCCGAGCGGCTATCATCTCATGTTCTCGCATCTCAAGCAGGGCGTGAACGTGGGCGACAAGGTGAGGGTGACGATGGTTTTCGAGAAGGCGGGCAAGATCGAGATCGAGCTTCCCGCGGCGGGCATTGCCGCCAAGGGACCATCCGATGCCGACACGATGCCAGATCACAAGATGTAGGATTGGGCCATGCTGAAAAACGTCAGGATCGCGCTCTGGGCTGCCTGCGCGTTGCCGATTCTCGCTCTTCTCGCCGTCGCGGGCCTCGAATTCACGCAGCGCACAAATGGGGTGGGCGCCTATCAGGCCAGCGGTATCGGCGGCCCGTTCAAGCTCGCCTCGTCGAGCGGCGGCGAGCTCTCGAGCGACGACCTCAAGGGCGCGCCTTTCCTCGTGTTTTTCGGCTACACCCATTGCCCCGACGTTTGCCCGGAAACCGTGTCCGATGTCTCGACCTGGCTCGACGCGCTCGGCCCGGAGGGCAAGGACGTGAAGGCGCTTTTCATCAGCATCGATCCGGAGCGTGACAGTGTCGGTTCGCTGAAAGATTACCTTTCGTCCTTCAGCGAGCGCGTCATTGGGTTGACCGGCACGCCCGATGAGATCGCTCAAGTGGCGAAAGAATATCGGGTCTATTACGCCAAGCATCCGACGAAGGATGGCGACTACACGATGGACCATTCGGCGGTGATTTATCTCATGGGCCGGGACGGCAAGCTCGCCGGCACGCTCACCTACGACGAGAAGAAAGAAGCGGCCGTCGCCAAATTGAAGCGGCTCCTGGCGGCCGCGTGAGCGCAACGGGAGCTCGGCGCCCGCTCAAGGCCCTGCGCGGCCGCCTGCTCTGGTTCACCGCCGATCCGCGCGAGGCCGGCGAGCGGGCTCGGCGCTACGTCGAGGACGGCGCGCTGATCGTGGAAAACGGTCTCGTGAGCCAGGCGGGTGAAGCCGGGCCGCTCATCGCCTCGCTGCCGCGCGGCACGCCAGTCGAAGATCATCGCCCGCATCTCATCTTGCCGGGCTTCATCGATCCGCACATCCATTTCCCGCAAACCCAGGTGATCGGCAGCTTCGGGGCGCAGCTTCTCGAATGGTTGCGGAAATACACCTTCGTCGAGGAACAGAAATTCTCAGATCCCGCCCATTGCGACCGCATAGCGCGTTTCTTCTTCGACGAGCTCTTGCGCAACGGCACGACGACCGCCGCCGCCTTTTGCTCGGTGCATGCGCAATCGGTTGAAGCCTTCTTCGCGGAATCGGAGAAGCGCAACACGCTGATGCTTGCGGGAAAGGTGTTGATGGACCGCAATGCGCCCGAGGCGCTGTGCGACACGCCTGAGCGCGGCTATGAGGAAACGAAGGCGCTGATCGCCAAATGGCATAAGCGTGGACGACAGCGCTATGCTATCGCGCCGCGTTTCGCGGTCACGTCGTCGGAAGCCCAGCTCGAGCTCGCGGGCACGCTCGCGCGCGAGCACGAGGATTGCCACATCGAGACGCATCTTTCGGAGAACAAGGCCGAGATCGCGCTCGTGCAAGAGCTCTTCCCTTGGTCACGGGACTATACGGATGTCTACGCGCATTACGGCCTTCTTGGTCCCAAGACCTTGCTCGGCCATTGCATTCATTTGAGCGCGCGCGAGCGCGCGGTGCTCTCGGATGCGCGTAGCGTCGCGGTTTTCTGCCCGACCTCGAACCTGTTCATCGGATCGGGGCTTTTCGACTGGCGCGCCACGCGTGAGGCGGGGCTGCGCATCGGCGTTGCGACCGATGTCGGCGGCGGCACCAGCTATTCCATGCTGCGCACCGGGGCCGAAGCCTATAAGGTGCTGCAGCTCCAAGGCCAGAATCTGCCGGCCTCGCAAGCGTTTCACGCCATCACGCGCGGTAATGCCGAGGCGCTCGGCCTCGAAGACATCATCGGCTCCTTCGAGCGCGGCTGCGCCTGCGATGCCGTGGTGCTCGACGGCGCCGCCACCCCCGCCATGCGGCACCGTATGGAGACGGTGCGCACGCTCGATGAGGAGCTCTTCGTGCTGATGACGATGGGATCGGACCGAAACGTCGCCGCGACCTATGTGATGGGTGAGCTTGTTCACGGTGGCCCCAATCGCGGGATGCCTGAAGCTGCGCCCTCCGCCAGATCCAGCGATTGGGCCTGACTTGCCTTCACCCAGCGCGAATCAGGCGCACCGCGGCATCACGCTCGAAGAGGTAGAGAAGGGTCCGCAACGCCTCGCCCCGCGACGAGGCGAGGCCCGGATCGGTGGCGAGCACGAGCTTTGCGTCGCGGCGAGCCGCATCGAGAAGGTCTACGTCGGTTGCGGCATTGGCGATGCGAAAATGCGCAAGGCCGGATTGGCGGGTGCCGAGCACTTCGCCCGGTCCGCGAAGCCGCAAATCTTCCTCGGCGATGCGAAACCCATCCTGGGTCTCGCGCATGATGGTGAGGCGCGCCTTGGCCGTCTCCGAAAGGGGACTTTTGTAAAGGAGGATGCAGCTCGATCGCTCGGCACCCCGCCCGATGCGCCCGCGCAATTGATGCAATTGGGCAAGGCCGAAACGCTCGGCGTGCTCGATCACCATGATGGTGGCGTTGCGCACATCGACTCCGACCTCAATCACCGTCGTCGCCACGAGAAGCTTCGTCTCGCCGCTGACGAAGCGAGCCATGGCCGCGTCCCTTTGCTTTGGTCCCATGCGCCCGTGCAGGAGCCCGACCTCATTGCCGAAGAGGCTTTTGAGTCCCGCGAACCGTTCCTCGACCGCCGCGACATCGAGCGCCTCGGTCGTTTCCACGAGCGGGCACACCCAATAGGCTTGGGCGCCTGAGGCGAGCGCCCGCCGCAGTCCTTCGACGACTTCGCCCATGCGCTCCAGGGGCACGGTGCGCGTGTCGATGGGCTGGCGCCCCGCCGGCTTCTCGGTGAGTGCGGAGACGTCCATGTCGCCGAAACCGGCCAGCAGCAGACTGCGGGGAATCGGGGTTGCCGTCATCACCAGCACATCGACGGCCGCGCCCTTGGCCTGAAGCGCAAGGCGCTGATGCACGCCGAAGCGATGTTGCTCGTCGACCACCGCGAGGGCGAGATCGGCGAAGGCGACTGTCTGCTGAAAAACCGCGTGCGTGCCGATGAGAATGTCGATCTCGCCTGCCGCGAGCGAGCGCAAGAGGCGCGCTTTAGGGCCTGCCGTGTCGCGTCCCGTGAGCGTCGCGATGCGAAGCCCCATGCCTTGCGTGAATGCGCGCAGCCGTTCCTCATGCTGGCGCGCCAGGATTTCCGTCGGCGCCATGAGGGCCGCCTGACGCCCTGCCTCCACCGCGGTTGCCATGGCGAGGAGGGCGACAAGCGTCTTTCCGGAGCCGACATCGCCCTGCAAGAGGCGAAGCATGCGGCGCGGCGCGGCCATGTCGGCCGTGATTTCGGCGAGCGCACGGGTTTGCGAGGATGTCGGTTGGAAGGGAAGGTTGCCGAGGACCGCGCCGGCGAGCCGGCGGTCGCCATGGGTCGAGCGCCCTGGCGCGCGGCGAAGATGAGCGCGCACGAGCGCCAGGGCGAGCTGGGAAGCGAGGAGCTCGTCATAAGCAAGGCGCCGCCGCGCCGCCGAGGCCGTATCGACATCGGCAGGTTCGCGCGGATGGTGCAACAGGCGCAAGGCTTCGTCGAAGGACGGGTATCGTTCACGCTCGCGGAAAGGCGTATCCTGCCATTCCGGAAGCTTCGGCACGCGCTTCACGGCATGACCGATTAGGCGGCGCAAAACCCCTGGATGCAAACCCTCCGTGAGCGGATAGATCGGCTCGACGCTCGGCATGGTGTCCGGCCGATCGGCCGGCACGACATGGGCCGGATGAACGATCTGGCGCATGCCGTCATAGTGCTCGAGGAGGCCCGAGACGATGATCCGCGTTCCGACGGGGAAGCGTTCCTTCATCGTTTTTCCGACGCCGTGAAAGAAGACAAGCGTCACATCGCCGGTCTCGTCCTCGCACAAGATCTTGTGCGGCGCGCGCGGACGATTGGGGGGCGCTGGCCGATGTGCCGTGACCGTGACCTCGACGGTCGCGAGCTCGCCGACGCGCGCCGCCGCGAGCTTCGGACGGGCGCGCCGATCGAGCGCGAAGCTCGGCAAATGGAACAAGAGATCGATGACGCGAGGCTTTTCCTCCCCGGCGGGTGCGAGAAGCCTTCTCAACAGCGCCGCCACCTTGTCGCCGACGCCGGCAAGCGCAGTGACCGGAGCAAAAAGCGGGTCGAGGAGCGACGGCCTCATGGCGCGGCCATCCCGGCGCCCGCCACCCTTTGCCTGCTCATGCTCGGCCTCCCCTGCATGGCCTCACGCCGATGGACATAGCCGGCGTGGCCTCCCCATGACGCGCCTCGCGAGCCTCGCTATATAGAAAGGGTCGGCGCGGCCGGGCAGACCGCGATGCTGCATCCAAAAAGGCGCAAGAATTCATGCTTTCCGATACCGAGATTCGCCGGCGGCGGCTGCGATTTCGCGCTTGGCACCGTGGCATTCGCGAAATGGATTTGCTGCTGGGCGCATTCGCGGATGCGAGGCTCACGAGCCTCGACGAGCGTGAGCTTGGCCTTTTCGAAGGGCTGATGGAGCTTCCCGACCAGGAGGTCTTCGCCTGGCTCACCGGGCTGGCGCCCGTGCCGACGCCTCACGACACCTCCTTGTTCCGCAAGTTGAAGAGCTTCCACGATCACGCCCATCCGCTCCATGCCTGAGTTTACAGCTATCAAGACGAAGCCGCGGACGCCAACCGCGCCGACCGGCCGCGCCCAGGCGCTGCCTCGCGCCGACGCGATCGCGGGCGCGCTTTCGCGCGCTGACCATATCCGCCTCGTCAATGCGCCGGACGGCTTCGACGCGCTGGCGCTTGCGGGGCTCGCCCATCAGCTTTCCCGTGAGGACACCTCGCGGGCGGTGACGCTCGTGCATCTCGCGCGCGACGGGCAGCGCTGCCAGCGCCTCGCCGATGCGCTCGGCTTCGTTGCTCCGGGCCTCGATGTGCTGGTCTTGCCGGCCTGGGATTGCCAGCCTTACGATCGCGTCTCGCCGAACGCGGCCATTGCGGCCGATCGCATGCTCGCGCTCGCGCGCCTGGCAACTGGACAGACGACGCCGGAGCGCCCGCGGGTCCTTCTCACCACGGTGAACGCCATTCTGCAGCGGACGCCGACACGCGCCACGATCGCCAAGGACAGCTTCTCGGCCCGCCCCGGCAATGCGCTCGATCTCAACGGCCTTGCGGCCTGGCTCGAAAGCAACGGCTATCTGCGGGCGGGCGTGGTTCGCGACACCGGTGATTATGCCGTGCGCGGCGGCATTCTCGATCTCTGGCCCTCGACTCATTCCGAGCCGGTGCGGCTCGACTTCTTCGGCGACACGCTCGAATCGATCCGATCCTTCGATGCTCAGACCCAGCGCTCCACGGGACAACTCCATTCGCTCGATCTCGTCCCTTTGAGCGAGGTGAGGCTCACGAGCGAAAGCATCAAACGCTTTCGCACCGCCTACGTCACGAGCTTCGGCAACCCGGGTCCTGACGATGCGCTCTACGAGGCGATCAGCGAAGGCCGGCGCTATCCGGGCCTCGAGCATTGGCTGCCCTTGTTCCACGAGCGACTCGATACGGTCTTCGACCTGACGGGAGAGGCGCCGCTCCTGATCGACCATCTGGCGACTGAAGCCGCCCATGAGCGGATCGCGCAAATCCTCGATTACCAGCGGGCGCGCGCCTCGGCGCTCGCTGGGAACGCCGCGGGCGGCGCGCCCTACCGTCCGCTTCCGGCCGATGCCCTTTACCTCTCGGAAGACGAATTCCGCGACCGGCTCGGCAAGCTCGGGGTCGCCATACTCTCCCCCTTCGCCCAAGGGGGAGACGAGGCTTCGGGCGTTTTCGATGCGCAGGCCCGCAAGGGCCGAAGCTTCGCACCCGAGCGGGCGAACCCCTCGGCCAATGTCTTCGACGCGGTGATCGCGCATGCGCGAAAGGTCCGCGCGGAAGGCCGCGCCGTGCTCATCGTCGGCTGGAGCGAGGGGTCGCGCGAACGCCTCGAGACCATTCTTGCTGATCACGGCCTCGCGACGCTTCGGCCGGTCGGGGACCTCGATGCGGCTTGTGCGCTCGGCGGCGGCGAGATCGGCATCGGCGTCTGGGGTTTGGAGGAAGGTTTCGAGACCGGCGGCATCGCGGTCATCGGCGAGCAGGACATTCTCGGCGACCGCCTCGTGCGCTCGTCGCGCCGGGCACGCAAGGCAAAGGACGTCATCGGCGAAGCGTCGGGGCTCACCGCCGGCGACATCGTCGTGCATGTCGATCACGGCATCGGGCGTTTCGTCGGCCTTGCAACCATCGAGGCGATGGGCGCGCCGCATGCCTGTCTCGAACTTCACTATGCGGGCGGCGACAAGCTCTTTCTTCCCGTGGAGAATATCGAGCTCCTGTCGCGCTACGGTTCCGAGGACGCGGAGGCCCAGCTCGACAAGCTCGGCGGCGTCGCCTGGCAGTCGCGCAAGGCGCGGCTGAAGCAGCGCATCCGCGAGATGGCCGGCAAGCTCATCGACATTGCCGCCGCGCGTGCCTTGAAGGAGGCGCCGGTGATCGTGCCGCCGGAGGGCCTGGTTTCCGAATTCGAGGCGCGTTTCCCTTATCAGGAGACCGACGACCAGGCGGCCGCGATTGAGGCCGTGACCGAGGATCTCGCCGCCGGCAAGCCGATGGATCGGCTGATCTGCGGGGATGTCGGCTTCGGCAAGACGGAGGTCGCGCTGCGGGCAGCCTTCGCGGTCGCCATGGCGGGCTTTCAAGCGGCGATCGTGGTGCCGACGACGCTTCTCGCGCGCCAGCACTTCGCGACGTTCAAGGAGCGTTTCGCCGGCTTGCCGCTCAAGATCGCGCAAGCTTCGCGTTTCGTCGGCGCGGGCGAGCTCAAGGCGGTCAAGCTCGGCGTCGCCGACGGCACGGTCGACATCGTCATCGGAACGCATGCTCTGCTCGCGAAGTCGATGCAGTTCAAGCGCTTGGGCCTCGTCGTCATCGACGAGGAGCAGCATTTCGGCGTCGCGCATAAGGAGCGTTTGAAAGAGTTGCGCGCCGAGGTGCATGTTCTCACCCTCTCGGCGACGCCCATTCCGCGCACCTTGCAGCTTGCCCTCACGGGCGTGCGCGAGCTCTCGATCATCGCGACGCCGCCGATCGATCGCCTCGCAGTGCGAAGCTTCGTTTCGCCCTTCGACCCCTTGTCCATCCGCGAAGCCCTTCTGCGTGAGCGCTATCGCGGTGGCCAGAGCTTCTACGTCTGCCCGCGCATCGAGGACATCGCGGAAATTCGCGCCTTCCTCGACGAGCAGGTTCCCGAGCTCAAAGTCGCGGTGGCGCATGGGCAGATCGCGGCGGGCCAGCTCGAGGACGTGATGAGCGCCTTTTACGACGGCAAATATGACGTGCTGGTTTCGACCGCGATCGTCGAATCAGGCCTCGATATCCCGCGCGCCAATACCCTCATCGTGCACCGCGCCGACCAATTCGGCCTCGCCCAGCTCTACCAATTGCGCGGCCGCGTCGGGCGCTCGAAGACACGCGCCTATGCGCTGTTCACGATGCCGCCGAAACGCAAGCTCACGCAAAGTGCGGAGCGGCGGCTCAAGGTGCTGCAATCCCTCGACACGCTGGGGGCGGGCTTCCAATTGGCGAGCCACGACCTCGACATCCGCGGCGCCGGCAATCTTCTCGGGGAAGAGCAATCCGGCCACATCAAGGAGGTCGGGTATGAGCTTTACCAGCACATGCTCGAAGAGGCCGTCGCCTCGTTGAAATCGGGCGTGCCCGAGCCGCAAGAGGATGCGTGGTCGCCCACCATCCAGCTTGGCACGCCAGTGATGATCCCGGAAAGCTACGTAGCCGATCTCGATGTGAGGTTGTCGCTTTACCGGGAATTGTCGCTCCTCGCCGCCGATGAGGATGTGAATGGCGCCCGCGCCGATCTCCGCGACCGTTTCGGGCCGCTACCGCCCGAGGTCGACCGGCTGCTCGACGTGATCGCCATCAAGGCCTTGTGCCGGCGCGCCAATGTCGAGAAGGTCGAGGCGGGACCCAAAGGCACCATTATCGCCTTCCGAAACAACGAGGCGCCGAACCCCGAAGGGCTCGTCTCCTACATCGCCGAGCACGGCAGCTTCGCGAAGGTGCGCCCCGACATGCGCATCGTCTTTCTCGGCGATCACGAGGACGGGAAGCATCGCCTCGCGCAGGTGAACCGGTTGCTGCGCGATCTCGTGCGGGTGGCCGAACGCAAGAAGGCTGCTTGAACGGACGGGGCGTCGCGTCTCAATTCGTCCGCCACACGGTATCGACGGAGAAGCCGAAGAGCGGCGTGTATGCCGGATGCCGCACGCTTGCCGAACGTGCGAGCCAGCTATCCGAAGCGTGAAAGAGGGGCACGACGTAGGAGCCCGTGATGAGGGCGCGGTCGAGCGCGCGCACGGCGTCGATGAATTCGACGAACGAAGCGGCGGCGAGAACCGCTTCGATGCAGGCATCGACCGCCTTCGATCTTACGGCCGCATAGTTGAGCGAGCCTTCGCGGTCGGCCGCGGCCGACGACCAGCGGTTCGGCAATTCATTGCCGGGGGAGGGGCTTCCGGCCCAATTGAAGGGCACCATGTCAAACTCAAAACGTTGCATGCGCCGCCAGAATTGCACCTCGTCGACGCGCCGCACCTGCGCGGTGACGCCGATGCGGGAAAGGGACGATGCGTAGTTGAGCGCGAGCCGTTCCTGATATTGCGAGGTCGCCATGATCTCGAACTCGAGCGGCTTTCCTTCCTTGGGCGATCGCATCTTGCCGGAAGCCGCGGCAAAGCCGGCGCTCTCGAGAAGCGCAAGAGCCTTTTCCTCGAGTGCGCGGTCTCGCCCCGAGCCGTCACTCACGGCGGGCCGCCAGCTTCCGTCAAGCACCTGCGCGGGGATCTCCTCGCGAAAGGGGGCGAGCAGGGCCATTTCACCCGCAGACGCCGGCCGACCGATGGAGGAAAAATCGGAACCGTCGAAGAAGCCGGCGGTGCGCCGATAGACGCCGAAAAACAGGTTGGCATTCACCCATTCGAAATCGAAGAGGAATGCGAGCCCCTGCCGGACCCGCCTGTCCGCGAAGATGTCGCGACGCGCATTGAAGACGAAGCCGTACGTTCCGGCGGGAAGGCGGATGGGGATGGTTTCCTTCACGATCCGGCCGTCTCGCGCGGCCGGAAAATCATACCCCTGCACCCAGCGTGCCGGCTCGTCCTCGAAGCGCAGATCGACGAGCCCTGTCTTGAAAGCTTCGAACAGGCTGTTCGCGTCCCGATAAAATTCGTAGCGGATCTCGTCGACATTGTAGAAACCGGCAAGCGCCGGAAGGTCCCTCGCCCAGAAATTCGGGTTGCGGCGAAGAACGATGCTCGCGCCGGCTTTCACTTCGGCGACCGTGTAGGGGCCGGAGCCGAGCTGGGGTTTGAGCGTCGTGTTCGCAAAGCCCGCCGCATCCGTCCCGTGGCGAGGCAAAACCGGAAAAAGCGCGAGGTTCAGGGACGTCTCGCGGTTGGCCATCCGCGAAAGATCGAACGCGATGGTGAGAGCATCGATGACTTTCACGGCGCGCACCTGCGTCGCGATGGCGCGGAAGAAGGGGCGGCCCTTGGCCTTCAAGAGCTCGAAGCTGAAGGCGACATCATCGGCCGTGACGGGCGTGGCATCCGCGAAACAGGCCTTCGGGGAAAGGCGGAAGGTGACAAGGTCGCGCCTCGGGCCGAGCTCGACCTGTTGCGCAAGAAGGCCGTAGAGGGTGAGGGGCTCGTCATGGGAGCGCATCATCAAGCTCTGCAGCACGAAACGCGGCACGGCGTCGGAGGCGTTCCCGTTGACGATGAGCGGGTTGAGGCTGTCGAAAGTGCCTTGCACGCCGAGAACCAGACGCCCGCCGCGGCGTGCGTCGGGATCGGCGTAAGGAAAATGGGCAAATCCCTCGGGAAGCGCGGGTTCGCCATGCATGGCGATCGCGTGGCCGGAAGCTGACACATCGGCGAGGGCCAAGGCGCTAGTGCGAAACAGCGCCGTCCCCGCGCCGAGACCGAGCGTGAAGTCACGCCGATCGAGGAGGCCCGAGCATGGCGCCCTCGAGCGCGAGCCGCGGTTTCGGCAAATCGACGACATCATGCAACACGCTATCATGGGGTCACCTGCGTCATGGGGCCGCCTGCGCTTCGCTGTCCGGGTGACGCTCGCTGCTCGGCAGCGAGCTTTCGGCAGGTCGCCTGCACGTCGCCTTCCGGGGCTGGAAAAATCGCCGCGAAGGCGATAAGCAAGGGTCCGCGTCATGTTGGCGCCGCATTCGAAGTCGATGCGGGCGACAGCGTCGTCCACGCAAGGGTTTCCCATCAATCAGGTGGTCTTGTGTCCGCACTGGCCGGACGCGTCACCAGAGAGGTTCACATGTCGTTTTTGTTTTTCCGCGATCGGTGCAGATGGGGCGTATTCTCCGCTGCGGCGCTGGTGGCCCTGGCGCTCGCGAACCCTGCTTCGGCCCAGCCCAAGACGCCTGCGAAGCCTGCCCCGCGGCCGGCGGCGCCCGCGGCTCCGGCGCCCGCGGCACCGGCTCCGGCGCCCGCACAGCCGGCGCAGAACCAGCCAGCGCCAGGCGGCGCGCCCGGCGCAACTGCCGAAGGCGGCCAGGTGCAACAGCTCAAGCCCGAGCCCGCCCAACCCGATTGGTTGAAGTTCTGCGGCAATGATCCGTCGACCAATCAGCAGATTTGCTACACAACCCGCGACTTCGTTTCGGATCAAGGCCAACCCGCGCTTGCGGTCGCCATCTACGACCTCAACGGCAAGCCGGAGAAGATTGCCCGTTTCATTCTTCCCCTCGGCCTGCTTCTCACCCCGGGCATCAAATTCAGCGTCGACCAATCCGGCGCGGCCGAAGGCAAATTCGTGGTCTGCCTTCCAAACGGCTGTTTCGCAGAAGGGCAAACGACCGAAGCCTTCATCAATGGGATGAAGAAAGGCACCTCGCTCAATGTGAAGTTCCGCAACCAGGGCGGGGAGGTCACTTTCCAGGTGCCTTTGGCTGGCTTCGGCAAAGCCTTTGACGGCGCGCCGGTCGACCCGAAAATCGTGGAGGAACAACAAAAGAAGTTGCAAGAGGAGCTTCAGAAGCGAAGCGACGAGCTGCGCTCGAAGCTCGGCGGGTCGGCGGCCGCTTCTCCGGATCAGGCCGCCCCAGCCGCCGCGCCGAAGCCTTAAGTCCTCTCTCACTCGGCCCGTGCGGGCATCCGCGCTTTCGTTCGTTGGGTCGCGCCATCAAAGGCGATACCAGGGCCCAGCCCGCGTATGACGACTGAAGAGCGCGCACGCATACCATGAGACGCCGGCGCTCCGCCCCACACCTGGCGGCTAGCACCGCCGGTGGGAGCTTGGTGCCCTTTTCACCTGGGTCGTTACACGACCGTCTCGAATCAATTGAGGGATGCGGTCTTCATTCGGTAAGCGCCGTCGCGCCCGCGCTTGAAGATTTCCTGGACTTGCGGATGGCGAAGAGGATCTCGTGACGTGTCGGGGATGAGATTTTGCTCCGACACATAGGCGATGTATTCGACCTCGGAATTCTCCGCGAGCAAGTGGTAAAACGGCTGGTCTTTCGACGGCCTCACATCCTCCGGAATCGATGCGTACCATTCCTCGGTGTTGCTGAAGGTAGGGTCGACGTCGAAGATGACCCCTCGGAACGGATAAACGCGGTGCTTAACCACCTGTCCGATCGCATATTTCGCCGTCCGGAATTTCATACGCAGGCTCCGATTTCGCGGTCGATTACGACCTCGTCGGGGAAAGTGTCAATTGAGCATTCGAATCAGGGGCTGCATCCCGGGCAAGATAGCGCTTTTAATGGGTGCTCGGCGCGAAAAACCGAGGCTCCGCCGATGCGTCGTTAAGGCGCGCTTCTTCATCTTTTTGAGTGCAATACACTTGCATCTCTCATCTTTAGTCTTCGTCTCTCCTTGCAGCACCCTGAAATAAAAGTCTTTTATGGAAAGTGATCCTGCCCTTTCGAAAGGGCGGCGGGAGTGTGTCATTTTCGCGCCAGTTTGCTATTTTCGCCGATCGGCGCGCCATTCTTGCTTGGTTCGGCGCCGATAGTGTTGCTAGATGCTCCCGGAAGGGGAAGAGACGCCGGGTGGCTCCGGATGCGCTCGCGATTCGAGGTCGAAATGCAGCTTTTCCGAGGCTTGGCGACCGCCTTGGCCACCACGGCCATGCTCCTTGCGTCGCACTCACTCGCGCATGCCGAGACACTCGAAACCGCTCTCGTCAAAGCCTATCACAACAATCCCCAGCTCAACGCGCAGCGCGCGGGTGTGCGCGCGACGGACGAAGGCGTCTCCAAGGCACAAGCTGGCTACCGGCCACAGATTACCGCCTCGGGCGAGATCGGTGCCGAAGCCCTGAATTACCGCCAGCCAAACCCCGCTTTCGGCCCGGTGGGGGGTTCGCCGCTGCGAACCATCATCCAGGATCAGAAGATCCTACCGCGCGGGGCAGGGGCCCAGCTCAAGCAGATGATTTTCGATTCGGGCGCGACCAAGAACAACGTTCGGCAGGCCGAAAGCTTGGTGCTGGCCGCGCGGGAGACCTTGCGCAATACCGAGCAGTCAGTGCTTTTCAGTGGGGCCAGCGCCTACATGGACGTGCTGCGCGACACGGCCACCCTTGATCTGCAGAGAAGCAACGTCGATGTGCTGGAGGAGCAGCTTCGACAGACGCGCGATCGCTTCAATGTCGGCGAGGTCACGCGGACGGACGTGGCGCAAGCCGAGTCGCGGCTCGAGGGAGCTCGTTCCCAAGTGAGCCAGGCCGTGGCAAATTTGAAAGCCAGTATCGCGAACTACCGCCAAGTTATCGGCGTCGAGCCTAAGACTTTGGCGCCAGGGCGGCAGATCAATCGCCTTCTTCCTGCCTCTCTCGATGCTGCCGTGCATATCGGGCTAGCGGAGAACCCTTCGATCGTCTCCGCCTTCCACAATGTGGATGCTGCCGAATTTCAGGTGAAGATCGCGGAAGCCGCGCTCGGCCCGAATCTCTCGCTCAACGCCACGGTTTCGTCGCAGTGGGACGTGATCAGGAGCAATGACCAGCAGGCCAATGCCTTGGTAACGGCGACGCTGAACGTGCCGATCTACCAGGGCGGTGCGGAATATGCCCAAATTCGACAGGCGAAGGAGACGCTGGGCCAGCAACGGCTGCTTGCGGATCAGGTGAGGGACCAGGTGCGCCAGCTCATCGTATCCGCCTGGGGAAATCTCGATGCCTCGAGAGCGCAAATCCTCGCCACTCAGGCGCAAATCTCCTCATCCGAAGTGGCGCTGAACGGTGTGCGCGAGGAAGCCAAGGTGGGCCAGCGCACCACGCTCGACGTGCTTAACGCCCAGCAAGACCTGCTCAGTGCCCGCGTCGCCCTCGTCTCCGCCCAGCACGATGCGGTGGTGAACTCCTATCAGCTCCTCGAAGGCATCGGGCGCTTGACGCTCGAGTTCGTATCCCCAAGCTCGGAAAAATACGAGCCGGGCGTGCACTATCAGCAAGTGCGCGATCTGTGGTGGGGAACGCAGACGCCGAGTGGCAAATAGGCGCCGAGGCGAAAAAACAGCGAATTAGGTGGGCTTGCCGTGTTCGCGGCTTTGCGAATTCGCTAAACTTCCGGAATGCTCCGAGTGATTCGTTTTCAGGTCCGGCGCGTTCGCGAGATGCGATGCGTCGCCGAATGCGTCTCCTGACCGAATGGGGAACAAGCATCGATGACCGCTTCCGCGCAGAGAGCCGCCGAACCGAGCATGGAAGAGATCCTCGCTTCCATTCGGCGCATCATCGCCGACGATAAATCGAGAACGCGATTCGGGCCGGCGAAGCTCGTCTCGGTATCCGAGCCGCCGGCCGAGAAAGCCATGGCCGAGGCGCCCACGAGCGCCGAGCCGGTCCGCGCGCCGGCCGTTGAAGCGCAAACCTTCGGGGAGGGGCGCGAGGCATTCTCAGTCGCGGCCGAGCCTGGGGACGAGAGCCCGCAACCGGCCGAGTTCGAGGGGCCCGCGTTGCATCCCGAAATACCCGGGAGCGCTGTGGAGGAAAGCCCGCCCGCAAAAACCTCGCAGCGCGTCAATCTCCTGGGGGCGATCAATCCCTTACGTCCCATTCCCCATGACGCGCACGCTCTTTCGATGCCCGCGCCCGGCGAGGCCTCGAGGCGAGCCGAATCCCAAGCCCAGAGCTTTCCGGCGCAGAGCTTTCCGGCACAGAGCTTGCCGTCACAGAGCTCGCCGGATGACGGGGTCGAATCGGCGCCGGAGCCTTCGGACGAGATCGAGAGCGCGCCTGCGTGGGACGCGGATGCGGCGTTGTCGCGCGCGCCGTCGCCTCAACCTGAAATCGCGCCGCAGAAGGCGCAAGCCGAAATCTTCCCCGACCTTTCCTCGCCCTCTCCGCGCCTTGCGCAAGCCTGCGCCGATGAGGCCGCCCAGCTGGTCGGACTTGCCGCCGGCCCTCGTCCGCAATCGCGAAGGCCTGAGGCCGCCGCGATCCTTTCGAGCGAAACCGACAGGGCGGTGACCCGTGCCTTCGGTGACCTCAATCGCGGCGTGCTCAGCCAGAATGCGCGAAGCCTCGAGGATGTGGTGAAGGAGATGCTGCGCCCGATGCTCAAGGCCTGGCTCGATGACAATCTCCCGCGGATCGTCGAGCATCTGGTGAGGACGGAGATCGAACGGGTTGCGAGAGGGCGTCCGGAATAGCTTGCAACCTCGTCATTTGCTTTTCGACCTCGACGGCACCATCACCGATCCGGCCAAGGGCATCATCGGGTCGGTGATCCATGCGCTCGAGACGCTCGGTGTCGAGGCGCCGCCATTCGAGGCCCTGCACTGGACCATCGGGCCGCCGCTGCGCGCGAGCTTTCGGCGGTTGCTCGGCGGGGAAGCGCGGGTCGAGGAAGCCCTCGAGATTTATCGCTCGCGCTACCGTGACGGGGCGATGTTCGAGGCAACGCTCTATGCCGGCATCGCGCAGGCAATCGCGGCTCTCTCGGGCGAGGGCTACACCTTGATAATTGCGACGTCGAAAGCGCATGTGTTCGCTCGGCCAATTCTCGCGCATTTCGCGCTCGATCGGCATTTTGCCGCGATCCACGGCGCGGAGCTCGATGGGCGCCATGACGACAAGGGCGAATTGATCGGCCACATCCTCGAGACGGAGCGCATCGAGCCGGCCCGCGCGCTCATGATCGGGGACCGCGAATATGATGTGAAGGGCGCGGCGCGCCACGGCATTTCGACGATCGGGGTGCTCTGGGGGCATGGCGGTGAGGCGGAGCTCAGCGCCGCGGGAGCCGTGGCGCTTTGCCGAAGGCCAGAAGATCTCCGCGATCTCATTGCCGAGGAATTCCCCTCGGCAAAGACAGCTTCCCGGATGGGCGGGGCCGCCTGCGATCTCAGGCGGTGACGCGTTCGCTCAAACGCGCGATCGCGGCGTCGATCTCGTCGAAATGCTCGATGACGACATCCGGCGCGAGCTGTGCCACGGGCACGTCGGTATAGCCGAAAGGCACGGCGATGACCGGCATTTCAGCGGCGCGCGCCGTTTCGATATCCGTCTTCGAATCGCCGACCATTATCGCCGGCGTCACCCGGCCCGCCGCGAGACGCACCGTCTCGGTGAGATGGCGAGGATCGGGCTTGCAAAATGCAAATGTGTCGCGCCCGCAGATCGCCGCGAAGCGCGAGGCGACGCCGAGATCGGCGAGAAGCCGTCGCGACAAGAATTCATTTTTGTTGGTGCACACCGCAAGCCCATGACCGCGCCGCGAGAGGCGCTCGAGCGCCTCCTCAACGCCCGGAAACAGCCGTGTGCGGTCGGTGAGATGCTCGCCATAATGGTGGAGGAAGTCCTGGAACAACGTCTCGAGCCGCTCCGGCGATAGCGTGCGCCGCTGCAAGGTGAAGCCCCGCTGCAGCAAGGCGCGACTTCCTTGCCCGATGAGGTCGCGCGCCGAAGCGAGCGGGATCGCGTCGAGGCCTTCGCGCTCCAGGATGAGATTCAAGGTCGCGATGAGATCGGCCGCGGTGTCGGCAAGCGTTCCATCGAGATCGAAGACGATGACCGGAGGAGACGAAGAGATGGGCATGGGTCTGGCGATTCCTTCCCTTTCAGTCGGTCGCACGCCGCGTGCCCTCGCGCAAGTGTCGCGCTCGAAAAAGGCAAGGTGGGCCTCCTCGGGTGAAACCCGGGCGAGGCTTGCGATCAAATCACGTGCTGGCCGAAAGGGCGCGGGCGTACTTTCGTAAGCTTGCGGGGCGCCCCTGATCAGGGCTCATCGGCGATGCTATTGTGCGGTTAAGCGAATCGTTTCGCTCTTCACATCGCCTGCGGTGCAATCGGGTCTTGGAGGGCTCATGTTTTCTTTGCGAATGGCGAGGCGCCGGTTGTTCGCGTGGGTCGCGCTGGCCCTCGCGCTCACGAGCGGTGGGGCGGCGTCACGGGCGGCGGGGTCCTATGAATTCGTCGCCGCGCCCGCGACCGACCTCAATCGCGTCTATCGCGTCGATCGCTCGACCGGGGAGATGGGAGCCTGCCAATACGGGCTTCAAGAGGGCACGATCGGGGTGACCATCTGCTATCCGGCGGGGGAGGGCGGCGGCGCGCAAGCGCCGGGCGATTATACCATCCTGGCCTCGCGGCATGATCGGGAATCGGGCGTGTTCCGTTTGAATCTGCGCACCGGCGAGATGAGCAATTGCTATGTGCTTGAGGAAAAAGTCGTCTGCACGCCGCCCGCGAAGTAGGCAAGATTCGTTGGAGCGCGAGGCTCGCGGAACGGGCTTTAGTCGCGTTCGCCCCGCGGGGGCCACAGGGCGAGAGAAGGGATCAGCGACAACGCGGCGATCACCATGAAGGCCGTCGCGTAGCTGCGTGAAGCGGCGAGCGAAAGGCCAAAGAGCGCGGGGCCCGCCACATAGCCGATGAAGACGACGAGCGTTGCGCCCGAGGTCGTCTCTGCGACCTTCCCCTTCGGGGCTTCGCGCGCGATCTCGGCGAGTTGAATGCCGTTCCAGCTCGACATGGTGACGCCGGCGATCGCCGAGAGAAGCGTGAGCGAAAACGGCGACCATTGTGGCGTCGTCAGCGCGTAGACGATGCTCGTGGCGCCCGAGGTGAGGCTGAGCACGCGAAGCACGGGAAGCCCCGAACCGACGCGGTCGGCGAGCCAGCCAAGCGCGATCCTTCCCGGTATGCCTGTGAGCTGCGTCATGGCGAAGATGCCGCCGCTCGTTACGAGATCGAAGCCGAGGCCCTGATTGAGATAGGTGACCAGGAAGGCGAAGAGCGCCCCTTGCGCGCAGGCGAAGAACACCCCCGAAAGCGTGAGGCGCGGCAGCCGTGTCGAAGCGCGCATCATCCGGAACGGTGCCAGAAAATTCGCCGGCGAGAGCAGCAATCGGATGGCGGTCGATTGGGCCCGGTCGCGCTCGGCATCGATGCTCATCCTCACGCGCTGCGCCGCGAGGATGGTTGCGAGAGGGATGAGCGCCGTGAGCGCAAGCGCGAGATGGAGGCCGACCGCTTCGACCATGCGCGGCAGCGCCAAGCCCGAAAGCACGCCGCCAAGCGGCACCCCTGCCTGCTTGAGGGAGAAGATCAAGGTGCGCCGGTGTGGGGGCGCGAGCCGAAGCAGAAGGTCGCTTCCTGCGGGCACGGACGGCCCGTAGCCGAGGCCGATGAGGAAGCTCGACGCAAATTGCGTCGGGCCCGAAGGAATGACGAGCATCAGCACGCCGATGATCCCGGTGGCGAGCCCCGATTGCAACGCCCTGATCGGGCCGAGCCGCGCGACGAGCGGATTGCCCGCAGCAAGGAAGAGGATCGAGCCCGCCGTGCCGGCGGCCGCGAGATAGCCGACGGCGTCGAAGGAAAGGCCCGACGTGGCCGTGAGCACCGGCGCGAGAGTGGGGATCAGGCGGCTGAGGTAGGAAAGCGCCGTCTGGATGAGCACGGTCGCCGCGAGTGCCAGCACCCACGCCGAGCGCCCGGTCGGTCTTTCGGCGCGAGCCGCCGGAATTACCGGCGGTGACGCTGATGATGGCGCTGGCGCCTTTTGCCTTGCCGGGTCCTTGGCCTCTTCGTTCACGCTCGATTTTCAACCATTGCTATCGGCATCAGTCCACCTGCCTTGGCGCGCTGCTCGATCCACCAGGCGCTATAGGCGCTCACGAGCGCCGCGAAGACGATATAGGCGCAGATCAGCCAGGGCTTGCCCCCATTCAGCGGCAGGAGCGCGGTGGCGATGATCGGTGTGAGGCCCGAGGCGAAAATCCCGGAGAACTGATAGACGAAGCTCACGCCCGTGTAGCGCACCCGCGTATCGAAAAGATCGGAAAACAAGGCGGCCTCCGGCCCGTAGCAAGCGGCGTAGAAGATGCCGAAAGGCACGATGATCGCAATCCAGATCAAGTCGACATTGCCGGAACTGTTGATGATCAGCCAGAACGCCGGGAACGCCGAGAAACCGGTGATGAGCGCGCCCAGCGCGTAGACCTTGCCCCGCCCGTGGCGATCCGACAAATGGCCGAAAATCGGGATGAACACGCACATGACGAGCGCGGCGTACATCACGCCGAGCAAGGCATCGGTGCGCGCGATGTGAAGCGTGTTCACGAGATAGCCGATCATGAAAACGGCGAAGATGTTGAAGAACACGCCGTCGATATAGCGAGCACCCATGCCGGCGAGAATATTCGCCGGGTACTCCTTGATCATGTCGAGGAAGGGCATGCGCGCTTCGCCCTGCTTGGCCTTGAGCGCCGCGAATTCCGGCGTCTCGAAGATGCGCAAGCGAATATAGATGCCGATTCCAACGAGGATCACGCTGAGCAAAAAGGCCACGCGCCAGCCCCAGGCGAGGAATTGCGCATCGGTCAGAAGATACGAGAACAAGGCGACGACGCCCGACGCGAGGCAAAGCCCAATCGAGAGCCCGATTTGCGGCAGGCTCGCGAAGAGACCCCGTCGGCTCGGCTCGGCGTATTCATAGGTCATGAGCACGGCGCCGCCCCATTCCCCACCGAGCCCGATACCCTGGAGGACTCGCAGGACCAGCATCAGGACGGGTGCCGCGACGCCAATCTCCTGATAGCTCGGCAAGAGACCGATGAGGAAGGTCGCGACCCCCATGATCAAGAGCGTCATCACGAGCATGTTCTTGCGGCCGAGCCGGTCGCCATAATGGCCGAAAATCACGCCGCCCAAGGGTCGCGCCACGAAGCCGACCGCGAAGGTCGCGTAGGCAAGAAGCGTCGAGACGAGCGGATCGCTTGCCGGGAAAAACAGCTTGTTGAAGACGATGCCGGCGACCACGCCATAGAGAAAGAAGTCATACCATTCGATGGTCGCCCCGATCATGCTCGCGACCACCACGCGCCGCAGTTGCGCTCGCTCTTGTGCGTTCGACCCCACGAGACCCTCCTGTTCGCCCTCGTGCCCGCGAGTGTCGTTGCAGATCACGAAATGGGCATGAGGCCAGCCTCCTCGATTCGCTGGGACCACGCAAATCGGGGAAGCGATTGCGGAAAATTGGCCCGAAATTGCCTCTTGGCCGCTCAATTCGCGGAAAGGTTGCTTTCAGCGGACCCGCCGCTATAGTCCGCGCCGAATTTCGAGGATAGCGCGCTTGCGAGCCGTAGAAGCGGCCCGGGCGCGCCGAGGAGCCCAATCCCTTGTTCATCACCCCAGCCTATGCGCAGGCGTCCGGCGGCCTCGGCACGACCGACATGCTCGTGCAATTCGCGCCGCTCATCTTCGTTTTCGCCATCATGTATGTGCTGCTCTTTCGCCCGCAGCAAAAACGCGCGGCGGAGCACAAGCTGATGATCAAGAATGTGCGCCGGGGCGACACGATCGTCACCAATGGCGGCATCGTCGGGCGCGTGACCAAGGTCATCGACGACAATGAGCTCGAGGCCGAGATCGCCGACAACGTGCGGGTGCGGGTCGTGCGCTCGATGATCACGGATGTGCGCGCCAAGGGCGAACCGGTGAAGGCCGACCTGCCGAAGCCGGCGAAGTGAGGGGGCCATTCGCCGGGCCTTTCCGCGGCCCGAGTCGAAAAAGGAGAATTTGAAGCGGTGCTGCGCTATTCGCGAGCCAAGATCGTCGGTGTGCTGCTGACCGTGGTGCTCGGCCTCCTCTTCGTGATGCCGAATTTCCTTTCTCAGGGCACGCGCGACGAGCTCAAGAGCGGGTTCGGCTTCTTGCCGTCCGGCCTGCTGCCCCATCAAGGAATCGTGCTCGGGCTCGATCTGCAAGGCGGCTCGCACGTGCTTTTGCAAGTGGACGCGGCCGCGATCGCCAAGACCCAGATCAATCAATTGCGCGACGATGTGCGGCGCATCCTGCACGATCAGAAAGTCGGCTTTCCCGGCGGGATCACGGTGACCCCGCGCGGCGTCGAGGTGCGCATTCCCGATGCGGCCGAGCGCGCCCGCGTCATCGGGTCGCTCAGGGATCTCGGCCAGCCGGTCGGCAACACGGGCTTCGGCGGCCCGCGCACGCTCGACGTGACAGAAGGCGATGGCGGCCTCATTCGCTTGACCATCACGGATGCCGGCGTCACGGACAAGGTGCGGCGCGCGGTCGATCAATCGATCGAGGTCATCAGACGGCGCGTCGACGCGCTCGGCGCGACAGAGCCGAACATCCAGCGGCAAGGCAATGACCGCATTCTCGTCGAGGTGCCGGGATTGCAGGATCCGCAGAAGCTGAAGGATCTCCTCGGCCAGACGGCCCATCTCGAATTTCGTTTCGTCGCCGACCAGGGCGCCGCGCCTGGAGACGTGGAGCAGCTTCCCTCGCAAGAGACGGGCGGCACGCTGCCCGTCGAAAAGCAAGTCATCGTGGACGGTGCCGACCTCGTCGATGCGCAGCCGGGCTTTGATTCGCGCACCAATGAGCCCATCGTGAATTTCCGGTTCAACGTGCGCGGCGGACAGCGCTTCGGCCGGGCGACCGCTGAAAATGTCGGGCGCCTCCTCGCAATCGTCCTCGACAACAAGGTGATCTCGGCGCCTCGCATCAATGGACCGATCCCGGGAGGGCAGGGGCAAATCTCGGGCCGCTTCACAGTGGAAGCCGCGAACAATCTCGCGGTTCTGCTGCGGGCCGGCGCCTTGCCAGCCCCGCTCACGATCGTCGAGGAGCGCACGGTTGGCCCCGGGCTCGGCGCGGATTCGATCGCCGCCGGCAAGCTCGCGACCTATGTGGCCTCTGCCTTCGTCGCGCTCTTCATGTTCGCCGTCTACGGCGTCTTCGGCTTCTTCGCCAATTTCGCCTTGCTGATCCATGTGATGTTCATCTTCGCGCTGATGTCGGCTTTCGGCGCGACGCTCACGCTGCCGGGCATCGCCGGCATCGTGTTGACGATCGGCACGGCGGTGGATTCCAACGTCCTCATTTATGAACGCATCCGCGAGGAGGTGCATAATGGGCGCGCCCTCGTCTCGGCGCTCGAAGCAGGCTTCACGCGTGCTTTCGCCACGATCATCGATTCGAACGCCACCATGCTCATCGCCGCCTTCATCCTCTTCCTGATGGGATCGGGCCCGGTGAAGGGCTTCGCGCTCACCATGGTGTTCGGCGTGCTCACCACCGTCATCACCGCCGTCACCATGACGCGCATGATGATCGGCTTGTGGTACCGCGCGCGCCGGCCGCAGGTCCTGCCTTTCTGAGGGATGCGCATGAAGCTCCTCCGCATCATACCCGACGGCACCAAATTCCGCTTCGTCCGTTTCCGGAAAGTGAGCTTCCCGTTTTCGGCGGCTTGCTCGATTATCGCGGCCGTCCTCTTCCTCACGGTCGGCCTCAACTTCGGCATCGACTTCACGGGCGGCACGCTCATCGAGCTGCAGGCGAAAACCGGCAAGGCCGATGTCGCGGCCTTGCGCCAGACCTTGGCGGGGTTCGTCAAGGGCGAGGTCGAGGCGCAGGAGTTCGGTAATGGCGAGGGCGTCTCGCTGCGCTATGGCGCCCAGCCCGGCGGCGAGCAGGCGCAGAGCGAGGCCGTGCGCAAGGCGCACGCGGCACTCGATCAGGCTTACGAATTCCGCCGTGTCGAGACGGTGGGCCCACGTGTCTCAGGCGAGCTCGTGCAGAACGGCACCATCGGCGTTCTCCTCGCGATCGTGGCCGTGCTCATCTATCTTTGGTTTCGGTTCGAGCTGCAGTTCGCGATCGGCGCCATCATCGGCACGATGCACGACATCGTGCTCACGATGGGCTTCTTCCTCATCACGCGCACCGAATTCAACATGACCTCGATCGCCGCGATCCTGACGATCATCGGCTATTCGTTGAACGAGACCGTCGTCGTGTTCGACCGCACCCGCGAGCTCTTGCGCCGGTATCGGCGCATGCCGATCGCCGAGCTGCTCGACCTTTCGGTGAACTCGACGCTGGCGCGAACCTCGATGACGGCGACGACGGCGGCCTTGTCGCTCTTGGCGCTCGTCGTCTTCGGCGGGCAGGCGATCGAGGATTTCGCCAAGGTGATGCTGTGCGGCGTGCTCGTCTCGACCTACTCGGCGATCTTCATCTCTTCGCCTTCGCTCATCTATCTCGGCGTGCACGGCAAGACCGATGCCGAGCTCGCCGCCGAGGAAAAGGGCAAGCCCGCGTCTGCCAAGAATACGACGACCGCGCGCGCCTCGGCGTGATGCTTCCGACGGTCCCAAGGCTCGCTTCAAACGCCGGCAGAACGAAGCAGCGGGCGGGCGCGCCTCGATGACGAGCGAGAGCGAGGACACCCATTTTCTTCCTGGCCGGCACTTGCTCGAAGCCTACGGCAATGGCGGCTTTCGCTTCGGCGGCATGAGCCATCGCGGCTCGATCCTGGCGCTGCCCTCCGGCGTGCGGGCTTGGCCGGTGCGCGGCGTTTCGGAGATTGGCGAAGCCGCGCTCGCGCCCATCATCGCTGAAGCCGAGGCGATCGAAATCCTTCTTCTCGGCACCGGCGATCAGCCGACCTTCATCGAGGAGAGGGTGCGCGCGCCTTTGGCGGCGGTGGGCATTCGCCTCGATGCGATGCAGACGGGGGCGGCGGCGCGCACCTACAATGTGCTGATCGCCGAGGACAGGCGCGTCGCCGCGGCACTGATCGCGGTGGGGTGAAGCGCACGCCTCCCCACACAAGAGGACGTACGCCATAATCGAGGCATCTCATGGTAAAGCTGGTTCCGGAGCTCTACTGCTCCGATTTCAAACATAGCTTGCGCTTTTACGTCGAGCTTCTCGGCTTTCGCATTCTCTATGACCGCCCTGAGGAAAAATTCGCTTATCTCGATCGCGAGGGCGCCGAGCTCATGATCGAGCAGCCCGCCGGCCGCAGATGGCTGACCGGGGAGCTGACGCGCCCTTTTGGAAGAGGGATCAATCTGCAGATCGAGGTGTCGGCGATCGACGCGCTCCATGACAAATGCCGGACCGAGCAGGTTCCGATATTCCTGGCCCCCGAGAATAAGGAGTACCGGCGAGGGGACAGTCTCCTTCGCTGCCGGCAGTTCCTCGTGCAGGATCCTGACGGCTATCTTCTGCGGTTCCAGCAGAGGCTGGGAACCGTGCCGGCGGCGCATTGACCGGAGGCGGCGGCCTCATGGCCGCGACGCCGGTGGAAAAGCGGTCGGGATTCGCCGGGACGGGGTGCATTGCGCGGCTCGGCACGCTACATAAGGCGTTCTAGAAACGTTCATGGCCGCGCGACCCTTCATGCCAGCCCCAAAGTCACCCTCCAGGTCCCCCTTCAAGCCAGCCCCGAAGGCGGCGTCCCGCGTCTCGTCAGGATCGCTCGAGAGGCTTTTTGACGCGCCGCAACGGGTGATCTCGATCCGCGGCGCGCGCGAGCATAATCTGAAGGGCATCGATCTCACCATTCCGCGCGACAAGCTCGTGGTGTTCACGGGGCTTTCCGGCTCGGGCAAATCGTCGCTCGCCTTCGACACCATCTATGCGGAAGGCCAGCGCCGCTATGTCGAGAGCCTCTCGGCCTATGCCCGCCAGTTCCTCGAGATGATGCAAAAGCCCGATGTCGATCTCATCGAGGGGCTCTCGCCGGCGATCTCCATCGAGCAAAAGACGACATCGAAGAACCCGCGCTCGACCGTCGGCACAGTCACCGAGATCTATGACTACATGCGCCTTCTTTGGGCGCGTGCCGGCGTTCCCTATTCGCCCGCGACCGGTCTCCCAATCGAGAGCCAAACAGTCTCGCAAATGGTGGATCGGGTGCTCGCGTTGCCCGAGAAGACGCGGCTCTATCTGCTGGCGCCGGTGGTGCGCGGCCGCAAGGGGGAATATCGCAAGGAGATGCTGGAATTCCAAAAGAAGGGCTTCCAGCGCGTCAAGATAGACGGCACCTTTTACGAGATCGAGGCTGCGCCCGCCCTCGACAAGAAGTTCAAGCACGATATCGACGTCGTCGTGGACCGTCTCGTCGTGCGTCCCGATATCGCCGCACGGCTGTCTGAGAGCTTCGAGACGGCGCTCGATCTCGCCGACGGCATCGCGATCATCGAATTTGCCGATGACAAGGACGAGAGAGGCGCGCCGAGGCGCACCACCTTCTCCTCGAAATTCGCCTGTCCCGTCTCGGGTTTCACGATTCCCGAGATCGAACCGCGCCTGTTCTCCTTCAACAATCCTTATGGCGCCTGTCCGGTTTGCGACGGGCTCGGTCATGAGATGCGCATTGATCCCGAGCTCGTGGTGCCGGACGAGAACGCGACCTTGAAGCGCGGCGCGATCGCGCCCTGGGCGCGATCGACCTCGCCCTATTACGGGCAGACGCTGGAAGCGCTTGCCAAGCATTACCGCTTCTCGACAGCGGCGCGCTGGCGCGAGCTCCCCGACGCGACGAAACGCGCCATCCTCTACGGCTCGGGCGAGGAGAAGGTGCGCATGGCCTATGACGATGGCCTGCGCGCCTACGAGATCAACAAGCCCTTCGAGGGCGTGATCCGCAACCTCGAGCGCCGCTTCAAGGAGACGGACAGCGAATGGGCGCGAGAGGAGATTGGGCGCTATATGTCCGAGACGCCTTGCGAGGCTTGCAAAGGGATGCGGCTCAAGCCCGAGGCGCTGGCGGTGAAGATCGCGGGCAACGACATTGCGCAGGCGACGCGCCGTTCCGTGCGTGACGCCCTCGATTGGTTCACCGCGCTTCCCGGCGTGCTCACGGAAAAGCAAAATGAGATCGCCCACCGCATCTTGAAGGAGATCAACGACCGGCTGCGCTTTCTCCTTGATGTCGGGCTCGAATACCTCACCTTGTCGCGCGCCTCGGCAACCCTATCAGGAGGCGAGAGCCAGCGCATTCGCCTCGCTTCACAAATCGGCTCGGGGCTCACAGGCGTGCTCTATGTGCTCGACGAGCCCTCGATCGGCTTACATCAGCGCGATAACGCGCGCCTTCTTGAGACGTTGAAGAGGTTGCGCGATCTCGGCAACACGGTGATCGTGGTCGAGCATGACGAGGATGCGATCCTCGCTGCAGATTACGTGGTCGATGTCGGCCCTGGCGCGGGGATTCACGGCGGTGAGATCATCGCCGAGGGCACGCCCTCGCAGGTGATGGCCAACCCGGAGTCGCTCACCGGCAAATATCTCACCGGCATGCTCTCCATTCCAATTCCCCGTGAACGGCGCAAAGTGCTCAAAGGGCATCATTTGCGGATCGTGGGTGCGCGCGGCAACAATCTGAAGGGCGTGACGGTCGATATCCCGCTTGGCCTTTTCACCTGCATCACCGGCGTCTCGGGCGGCGGCAAATCCACCCTGACGATCGACACGCTTTATCGCGCGGCCGCGCGGCGCCTCAACGGTTCCCACGAGCATCCCGCTCCCCACGAACGCATCGAAGGATTGGAAAAGCTCGACAAGGTGATCGACATCGATCAGTCGCCGATCGGGCGCACGCCGCGTTCGAACCCCGCGACCTACACGGGGGCTTTCACGCCGATCCGCGATTGGTTCGCCCAGTTGCCGGAGGCCAAGGCGCGCGGCTATCAGCCCGGCCGCTTCTCCTTCAACGTCAAGGGCGGGCGATGTGAAGCCTGCCAGGGCGACGGGGTGATCAAGATCGAGATGCATTTCCTGCCCGATGTCTATGTCACGTGCGATGTGTGCAAGGGCAAGCGCTACGACCGCGAGACGCTCGAGGTGAAATATCGCGGCAAATCGATTGCCGATGTGCTCGACATGACGGTGGAGGAGGCGGGCGAGCTCTTCGCCGCCGTGCCGGCGATCCGCGACAAGATGAAGACGCTCGCGCGCGTGGGGCTCGACTACGTTCATGTTGGTCAGCAAGCGACGACGCTCTCGGGAGGCGAGGCGCAGCGCGTCAAGCTCGCCAAGGAATTGTCCAAACGCGCCACCGGCCGCACACTCTATATTCTCGACGAGCCGACGACGGGGCTCCACTTCCACGACGTCGCGAAGCTCCTCGAAGTTCTCCACGAGCTCGTCGAGCAGGGCAACACCGTCGTCGTGATCGAGCATAATCTCGAGGTGATCAAGACGGCCGATCACATCATCGACCTTGGGCCAGAGGGCGGAGACGGCGGGGGCACCATCGTCGCCACGGGAACGCCCGAGGAGGTGGCGCTGGCGCGCGCGAGCCACACAGGCGAGTTCCTCAAGGAAGTGCTGGAACGCCAGCCCTCGGCTTCCATGCGCCGCCCGGGGAAGGAGGGGCGAAGGGCCGCCGCTGAATGAGCAGCGCTTGCGGCGCCCTGGTTGCGCTCTACTTCGCCGTGACGCTCAAGCGAGCCCACATGCCTTGATGCACGTGGCCGGCCTGGTTGCAGTAGAGAACGTAGCTTCCCGGCTTCAAATTCACGGAAAGATGCCCGGATTTCCCAGGCTTCAGCTCGGGAACCTCGCCGAGGCTTTTCACCTTCGAATTCGACAACTCTGTCTTTCTTCGCATCGTAAGGAAAAGCGGATGGGTCCTGATCCGTTTTCACCAGGATCATCTCATGCTCCAGCGCCTTGGAGTCGTTCACCGCCTCAAAGCAAATCTGGCCGGTCGGAACGCTGTCGCGATCCAATTTCATCTGCATGGAACCACCCCCGTCCGCCGTGGACGGATCTTGCAGCTCGACCTTGACGACCGTCCCCGCCACCGCTGGGGACAGGCCCATGGCGAGGATGACCGCGCTGAACATCACGCGGAAAATCGGGTACCGCTTCATATCTTTTCTCCAATCGGGGAGACGCAAGGCGAGGTATGGTTTTACCCAAATTCAACCTTTGGCAAAATCGGATCTTGATTTTTCACAGCAAACGGACCTAGCCGTAAACGGCGCCCACTGATCACAGGTTCCCCCGACATTTGCTTATGGGCTGTGTAGACGCCAGACGCGACGCTAACGCCTCCTGCCGTCTCTCGGCGAGCGCCGATTTCCTCTGCAAGTGAGGCTGCCGACTGGGTCGGCGATGCCGAACTACTCACTTTTTCGGATTACCTCGCCTCGCGGCAAGCGAAACATTTTTCGTGATTTGGTGGACAGAACCAGCCTCGGCAATTTCGTCTCGGCCGACCGCTCTCGCGTCCGAGCCTTGCCTTGGTCGGTGCGCCAAAATCGATCTCCATGAGGTACCCCGTAATTCCCAGGTCGATTCCGCACGACACCTGACTGGATTCGCCCCGGATCATTCGGCCGCGTGCTATCGTGCTACCCAAATTCGTCGCGAAGTGCGCTGCGCAGGATTCGTGCGGGGCGGTTTCCCTATCCTGGCGTAATTGCGTGTGGCCCGTCCTGGTCAATCCGGCGTGGGTGGCCAGCGTTCTGAAATCGCTCCGGTAGAAAAGCGAGAGTCCGATGTCCAGGACAATCAGCATCAGCATGACCGGTCCGGTGGTACTCAATCCGTCGACCGATAATCCTCTGTATATCACCAGCTCGGGCACGGTGACCTCGAGCGGATCGTCGAACGGCGTCTACGGCGGATCCGGCGCGACGTGGACCGTCAACAATGCCGGCAAAGTCGCCGCCACGGGCGGCGACGGGGTCTACCTGGCAAGCAACGGCGCCGTCAGCAATACCGGTTCGATCTCAGGCGTCGATGCCGTCGTGCTGCGCGCGGGCGGCAGCGTCACGAATAATGTTGGTGGGTCGATCTCGAGCCTTGGGAAGCTGGGATCCGGAGAGGGCTCCGGCTCCGGTGTCTTCATCGCGGGTGGCATCGGCACGGTCACGAATCACGCGGCGATCTCGGGCGTTGCCTACGGCGTCGGCCTTACCCAAGGGGGGCTTGTCACCAACACCAGCTCGATCACCGGCGGCGAGGACAGCGTTATCGTCCAGGGGGGCGCCGGCACGATCGTGAACTCGGGCACTCTCATCGCGACCGTGGACGACGGGATCGGGTTGTTTTCCGGCGGGAGCGTCACGAACACCTCGGGCGCTTCCATTGCGAGTGCAGCTAAGGGCGCCGGCATTTACATCACCGGCGCCTTCGGCAACGTAACAAACGCTGGCGCGATCTCGGGAGGATATCACGGCCTTTTCATAACGAATGGCGGCAGCATTTCGAATGCCACGTCCGGGACGATCTCGGGAACGCACAACGGGATTGTTTTCAAAAGCCAGGCCGGGACGATTACCAATTCCGGCAAGATCACCGGTACAAGCAGCGTTGGCGTCTATCTCGAGTCCAACGCGAGCGGCTTCGTTACAAACACCTCGACGGGGACGATTTCGGGAGGTTCGTTCGGCATCTTCGCCTCCGCTGGCGGCACGGTGACGAACGCGGGCACGATATCGGGCGGAAGCTACGCCGTCGATTTCACGGCTAGTGCCACCAATCGCCTCGTGGTCGATCCCGGCGCGGTGTTCGTGGGAAAGGTCGGCGCAAACAGCAGCGGCACGAACACCCTGGAGCTTGCGGGCGGCGGTAGCACAGGCTCGATCAATGGAGTGAACACCGCTTTCAGCCATTTCCAGACGCTTGTGGTCGATGCCGGCGCGACCTGGACGCTGACCGGCGCGAACAGCGAGCCAACCGTGCTCAACAACGGCACGCTCAACATTGCGGGTTCGCTCACGGCATCGACCGCCGTCAATCCGGCGAGCACCGGTCTCTTCCAGCTTCAGACGGGCGGCACGCTCGAATTCGCGGCGGCCACCGGCACGAACACCCAAGTGAATTTCGCGGGTAGCAGCAAGTTGATCGTCGATAGCTTCGCATCTTTCGGCACCAATGTCGGAGCCTCCTCATACGCTGGGACGTTGCTCGAAGGCTTCGTCAACGGTGACACGATCGATCTCAAGAATTTTTCCTCGACGGGTGTGACTTTTAGCTTCACTGCATCGAGTGGCGTGCTGCAACTGACCAATGGCTCTAGCCAACATGCGAGCCTGGACTTTCAGGCATCGAGCCTCGGCAGCGCGAGCTTCCAATTTGCGAGCGATGGGGCGAGCGGCACTTTTGTCACGACTGCGGCGGGGAGCTCACCCCCGCCTCCTCCGCCGGCGCCGAGCATCACGGCGCCGAGCAACGGCAGCACCATCACCACGACCGCCGATCCCACCATCTCCGGGTCCGGGATCAGCGGCGACACCGTCACCGTCTCGATCGACGGGAGCGTGGCCGGCAGCACGACGGTCACGGGCGGCAACTGGAGCTTCACGCCGACGGCGCCGCTGAGCAACACCAGCCACTCCGTCACCGCGACCCAGGCGGCCGCCGGCGGCCCGAGCTCGGCTCCCTCGAGCGCCGACACCTTCACCATCAACGTGCCCACGGCGCCGCCGGCGCCGAGCATCACGGCGCCGAGCAACGGCAGCACCATCACCACGACCGCCGATCCCACCATCTCCGGGTCCGGGATCAGCGGCGACACCGTCACCGTCTCGATCGATGGGAGCGTGGCCGGCAGCACGACGGTCACGGGCGGCAACTGGAGCTTCACGCCGACGGCGCCGCTGAGCAACACCAGCCACTCCGTCACCGCGACCCAGGCGGCCGCCGGCGGCCCGAGCTCGGCTCCCTCGAGCGCCGACACCTTCACCATCAGCGTGCCGCCGCCGGCGCCGAGCATCACGGCGCCGAGCAACGGCAGCACCATCACCACGACCGCCGATCCCACCATCTCCGGGTCCGGGATCAGCGGCGACACCGTCACCGTCTCGATCGACGGGAGCGTGGCCGGCAGCACGACGGTCACGGGCGGCAACTGGAGCTTCACGCCGACGGCGCCGCTGAGCAACACCAGCCACTCCGTCACCGCGACCCAGGCGGCCGCCGGCGGCCCGAGCTCGGCTCCCTCGAGCGCCGACACCTTCACCATCAGCGTGCCCGCCGCCGGCGCCGAGCATCACGGCGCCGAGCAACGGCAGCACCATCACCACGACCGCCGATCCCACCATCTCCGGGTCCGGGATCAGCGGCGACACCGTCACCGTCTCGATCGACGGGAGCGTGGCCGGCAGCACGACGGTCACGGGCGGCAACTGGAGCTTCACGCCGACGGCGCCGCTGAGCAACACCAGCCACTCCGTCACCGCGACCCAGGCGGCCGCCGGCGGCCCGAGCTCGGCTCCCTCGAGCGCCGACACCTTCACCATCAGCGTGCCCCGCCGCCGGCGCCGAGCATCACGGCGCCGAGCAACGGCAGCACCATCACCACGACCGCCGATCCCACCATCTCCGGGTCCGGGATCAGCGGCGACACCGTCACCGTCTCGATCGACGGGAGCGTGGCCGGCAGCACGACGGTCACGGGCGGCAACTGGAGCTTCACGCCGACGGCGCCGCTGAGCAACACCAGCCACTCCGTCACCGCGACCCAGGCGGCCGCCGGCGGCCCGAGCTCGGCTCCCTCGAGCGCCGACACCTTCACCATCAGCGTGCCGCCGCCGGCGCCGAGCATCACGGCGCCGAGCAACGGCAGCACCATCACCACGACCGCCGATCCCACCATCTCCGGGTCCGGGATCAGCGGCGACACCGTCACCGTCTCGATCGACGGGAGCGTGGCCGGCAGCACGACGGTCACGGGCGGCAACTGGAGCTTCACGCCGACGGCGCCGCTGAGCAACACCAGCCACTCCGTCACCGCGACCCAGGCGGCCGCCGGCGGCCCGAGCTCGGCTCCCTCGAGCGCCGACACCTTCACCATCAACGTGCCCCGCCGCCGGCGCCGAGCATCACGGCGCCGAGCAACGGCAGCACCATCACCACGACCGCCGATCCCACCATCTCCGGGTCCGGGATCAGCGGCGACACCGTCACCGTCTCGATCGACGGGAGCGTGGCCGGCAGCACGACGGTCACGGGCGGCAACTGGAGCTTCACGCCGACGGCGCCGCTGAGCAACACCAGCCACTCCGTCACCGCGACCCAGGCGGCCGCCGGCGGCCCGAGCTCGGCTCCCTCGAGCGCCGACACCTTCACCATCAACGTGCCCACGGCGCCGCCGGCGCCGAGCATCACGGCGCCGAGCAACGGCAGCACCATCACCACGACCGCCGATCCCACCATCTCCGGGTCCGGGATCAGCGGCGACACCGTCACCGTCTCGATCGACGGGAGCGTGGCCGGCAGCACGACGGTCACGGGCGGCAACTGGAGCTTCACGCCGACGGCGCCGCTGAGCAACACCAGCCACTCCGTCACCGCGACCCAGGCGGCCGCCGGCGGCCCGAGCTCGGCTCCCTCGAGCGCCGACACCTTCACCATCAGCGTGCCGCCGCCGGCGCCGAGCATCACGGCGCCGAGCAACGGCAGCACCATCACCACGACCGCCGATCCCACCATCTCCGGGTCTGGGATCAGCGGCGATACCGTCACCGTCTCGATCGACGGGAACGTGGCCGGCAGCACGACGGTCACGGGCGGCAACTGGAGCTTCACGCCGACGGCGCCGCTGAGCAACACCAGCCACTCCGTCACCGCGACCCAGGCGGCCGCCGGCGGCCCGAGCTCGGCTCCCTCGAGCGCCGACACCTTCACCATCAACGTGCCCACGGCGCCGCCGGCGCCGAGCATCACGGCGCCGAGCAACGGCAGCACCATCACCACGACCGCCGATCCCACCATCTCCGGGTCCGGGATCAGCGGCGACACCGTCACCGTCTCGATCGACGGGAGCGTGGCCGGCAGCACGACGGTCACGGGCGGCAACTGGAGCTTCACGCCGACGGCGCCGCTGAGCAACACCAGCCACTCCGTCACCGCGACCCAGGCGGCCGCCGGCGGCCCGAGCTCGGCTCCCTCGAGCGCCGACACCTTCACCATCAGCGTGCCGCCGCCGGCGCCGAGCATCACGGCGCCGAGCAACGGCAGCACCATCACCACGACCGCCGATCCCACCATCTCCGGGTCCGGGATCAGCGGCGACACCGTCACCGTCTCGATCGACGGGAGCGTGGCCGGCAGCACGACGGTCACGGGCGGCAACTGGAGCTTCACGCCGACGGCGCCGCTGAGCAACACCAGCCACTCCGTCACCGCGACCCAGGCGGCCGCCGGCGGCCCGAGCTCGGCTCCCTCGAGCGCCGACACCTTCACCATCAGCGTGCCGCCGCCGGCGCCGAGCATCACGGCGCCGAGCAACGGCAGCACCATCACCACGACCGCCGATCCCGCCATCTCCGGGTCCGGGATCAGCGGCGACACCGTCACCGTCTCGATCGACGGGAGCGTGGCCGGCAGCACGACGGTCACGGGCGGCAACTGGAGCTTCACGCCGACGGCGCCGCTGAGCAACACCAGCCACTCCGTCACCGCGACCCAGGCGGCCGCCGGCGGCCCGAGCTCGGTTCCCTCGAGCGCCGACACCTTCACCATCAGCGTGCCGCCGCCAGCGCCGAGCATCACGGCGCCGAGCAACGGCAGCACCATCACCACGACCGCCGATCCCGCCATCTCCGGGTCCGGGATCAGCGGCGACACCGTCACCGTCTCGATCGACGGGAGGGTGGCCGGCAGCACGACGGTCACGGGCGGCAACTGGAGCTACACGCCGACGGCGCCGCTGAGCAACACCAGTCACTCCGTCACCGCGACCCAGGCGGCCGCCGGCGGCCCGAGCTCGGTTCCCTCGAGCGCCGACACCTTCACCATCAGCGTGCCAACTCTCGGGAGCACGATCAGCAGCAGCACGGCCGGGCCGGTGAACCTGAGCACGGCCAGCAACCCGTTATACATTACCAGCACGGGCACCGTGACGGCGACGGGTTCAGGAGTGAACGGCATCAACGGTGGGACCGGCACCACTTGGGGTATCAGCAACGCCGGGAAGATCTCCTCCTCCGCAGGGAACGGGGTGTCGCTCGCAAGCAGGAGCACCATCGGCAACACCGGCTCGATATCGGGTTCGTCCGCCCTACTGCTTCAGGCCGGCGGCACCGTCACGAACGGCTCGAGCGGTTCAATTACAGGCCTTGGCGGCACCGGCGTCTATGTCGCCGGCGCGGTCGGCACAGTGACGAATGCGGGCTCGATCTCGGGAGTGTATCAGGGCATCTTCATGGTTGCCGGTGGTAGTGTTTCGAATTTGGCGTCGGGGTCCATCTCGGCACAGCACACGGGGATCTTTTTCAAGAATCAGACGGGCACGATCACCAATGCCGGCAAGATTTCCGGCACCGGCGCGCAGGGGACCGGGGTCTATCTAGGGAACAATGGAGCCATCACCAACAACTCGACCGGGACCATAGCGGGTCAGAAATTCGGTGTGTTCATCGAGGGCGGTTTCGGCAACGTTGCGAATTACGGAAGTATTTCGGGCGCTACCTATGACGGTGTCGTGCTCGGTCTTGGCGGCACAGTGACTAACGCTGCTGGCGCTTCGATCACAGGTGCCAGCATTGGCGTCTACGTCAAATACAGGGCGGTGGGCACGATCACGAACAGCGGCCAGATCGGGGGCGGGACAGGAAGCACAGGCGTCGACCTCGCGGATGGCGGGAGTATCACGAACAGCTCGACGGGCTCGATCAGGGGAACCTCATTTGGGATCTTCCTTTCGGGCGTTGGCGGCACGGTGACGACTGCCGGCACGATCTCGGGTGGTAGCTACGCCGTCGATTTCACGGCCAGTGCCACCAATCGGCTCGTGGTCGATCCCGGCGCGGTGTTCGTCGGCAAGGTCACGGCAAACAGTGGCGGCACGAACACGCTCGAGCTTGCCGCCGGCACTGGTGCCGGCTCGATCGGCGCAGTGGGCACCTCATTCCTTCATTTCCAGACGCTCGCGGTTGATGCCGGGGCGACCTGGACACTAACGGGCGCCAATAGCGCGCAAAGCGTATTGAACAATGGCACGCTCGACATCGCGGGTTCGCTCACGGCCTCGACCGCCGTTAATCCGGCGAGCACCGGCCTCTTCCAACTTCAAACGGGCAGCACGCTCGAAGTCGCCGCGGCCACCGGAACGAACACCCAAGTCAATTTCCTGGGCAGCAGCGTCTTCCTTGTTGACAATTTCACGTCATTTGGGACCAACGTAGGGACCTCGTCGTACGCAGGGACGCTGCTCGAGCACTTCGTCAACGGTGACACGATCGATCTCAAGAATTTTTCCTCGACAGGTGTGACTTTCAGCTACAACGCGTCGACTGGCGTGCTGCAACTGACGAATGCCTCTAGCCAGCATGCGAGTCTGGACTTCCAGGCATCGAGCCTCGGCAGTGCGAGCTTCCAGTTTGCAAGCGATGGGGCGAGCGGAACCTCTGTCACCACCGCGGCGGACACTGACGGGTCGTCGGAGCCGCCGGCGCTGACGATCGCGAACACCTCACTCATGGTGGCGGCGGGAGGCTCCGTGTCTCTTGGCGTTAGTGCAACACCTGCCGATTCCGACGACGCCCTTTCTATGACCATCGGCGGCGTCCCCACCTACGAGACAATATCGGCGCCCAGCGGTGACAGTGTCAGTCATCAGTCTGGCAGCGCTACGTGGACGATCACCTCCCCGGCGGGGACGCCCCTTACCGGCCTCGTCCTGACCTCAAACTATACGGGCACCGGTCAGCCAATAGCGGCGCTGACCGTAACCGCAAGCAACACGACATCGGGGGAATCGGCCAGTTCCGCCACCCAGACAATCAATGTAACCGATCCGCCCTCCGTGATATCCTCTACCCTGCCAAATTCGACATCGACAGGGGCGCCGGTCGGTCACATCGCAGCCTTATTGACCCAATTCATGGCCGCCGGGTTCAGCAACGACCACGCTGCAGGGCAGGTCGCCTCGTTGTCACCGATGCACCCGAGCGCGGAGGATTCTGCCTTATTGGCCCATCCTCATCATTGAATCATCGCCAAGTCAGGGGTGAATCCACCTTGAAGATCATCTTGCGGGCCTAAAATTCATTACCCCCGCACCCGCTGTCGCTGCGAGGGGCTGGAGTTCGTACAGGATCTCAATTGTGTGGAGTAGGGCGTAGTGGTCGAGCGGTTGCTTGTCCTCGCCGGCCGCGACCCCTTCGCCAAACACGATCGTGGGCACTCGGTTATTGGTTGTGCCCTGGTCTTCGTCGAATGTGACCACTAGCAGGCTGTTGTGGGTCTTTGCCCACTTTGCGTAAGGGCTTAAATTCGTGCTGAGCCACAAATCGCCTTCAACAACGCCGCCATCGTGCATGTCGTGCTGCAAGTTTGGGCTGACGAAAGATACGGTTGGCAACCTGTTGTAGTCGGTTGGAAATTGGCTGAAAGCCTGGCCCAGGCTTCGCGCGTCGCCAAAACTCATCCAAGGACTATGATCCCGATCGACCGGAGGTTCGGCATAGCCTACGAAGCTATATCCGGCTTGCTGCAGCTCTCCGGCGAGCGTCGGTGTGTTGGGGAAGTACGTAACGTCATCCCCTCTAACGCCTTGGGTAGAACCGGAGAAGAGCGCGAAATAGTTGGGCTCGCTCGGGTGGCCAACCGCGTGGTAGTTCGTGAAAAGCATTCCGGTTCCGGCGAGAAAATTGATGTAGGCGGCGTCGCGATTGCCGATGATCTGTGAAAATCCGTGGTTCTCTTCCACGACGACCACAATGTGATCAGGAGGCGCGGGTTTAAATCTCAATGCATCCGTATCGGCGTTGTTCATCGCAACTGGGCGGAACAGGCCGTGGCGCAGCGGGTCCTTCGTTGAAATAGCACAGCCCGCGCCTTTTTGGGTTGACTGGTCGGCAAGGCCCACTGGCGAGTGGAACAGGGCAAGACCGCAGATCGCGACGAGATGGATAATACCCCGCATCGGAATTGTTCGATCTACCATTCACTGCGAGACTTGCGCCAAATTATTCTGAGATACGCATTTAAGGATTCAGTAGAAGAAAGCCCGACGCCGAGCGTCCATGCGTTGGTATGCTCGAGCCACGCATAGACCTGCGAAGAACGGATCGCCGGCACGAGCACGATGTGTGCGTGTAGGTTACGCCGCCGCCGACTTCGCCACCGGCTCTCCCTCAGTCCTATGGCGCATGGCATCGAGGCCCTCGCTGCGTGCGCGGATGATCGTCGACAGGACAGCGCGTTCGGAGGGCCCGATGAGAGAAATCATCGCCTTGTCCAGGTAATACACGAGAGAATTCAGGAACTCGCAATTGCGTCCAAACTGGAGCGATGCCGAAGCGACATTGAGGTAACCAAACCCCTTAATGGTGACGTCGAGATCCGCCAGCAACTCGGTCAGTTTATGCTGTGCTAGGTAGCTCCAAGAGTTTCCGCCCGTCCCGCGGTGTCGCCGAAGTTTATGAAAGGGTGCAATGTATCCGTTATCAATTGTCAATATTGCTCCGCCGACTGATACATTATCTCTAAGTAAACGTCGTATCAGTGTTCCAAGATCTTTGTAGTTGTCATTTCTAAATACGCCACCCAATACAGATTTCATGATAATTACATCATACCGCCCAGAGAGTTCCGTTACACTCGTTTCAATTGTTGGAATCTCTTCGATATGATATTTTGAACGGACATACTTCAGTTGGGAGTTTTCAATAAAACCAGGGGGCTTCGAATAATAAGAACATAAGACGTGAGCGCCCCTGGTAGCGAATATCGGTGCCACGGTCGATTTGTCACTGGCCCCGATTTCGATGATTTTTTTTCCCCGGAGATCGTCCGGTAATGCGGAAATCGCGAATTCGACCGCATCAGCCCATGTCTTCTTGTTCCAACCGCAGCAATCTTCCACCAGAGCACGCATGTGAGTATTGTTGCGTACGCGCGGCGCGTCGATGTTTTCGACTTCCATATTGTCACCCCGTCTATAAACCGGAGACGCGCACAAAAGAACTTCCGGTAGCTACCTCTTTTTACGCCGGATATTTCCGGTGCAGCAGCGAGAAAAGACCTATCAAAGAGCGCTCTCACCTGCAGGAGCAAGTTTCGCAAGAGATCTGCTTTCCGCCACCAGGCAGAGAGCGATCGAGAACCAGAAAAGGGGTTGTCGGATTATTAAGCCCGTCATGGCGAATACGCTCACCCCGCAGATCAAAGTGGTGAGCCCGGCTAGTCGAGCCTTGTGTGCGCTGAAAAAGGAAACGCCCAGGATCCAAATGAAACTCAGGACAGCGATCATCCCTCCTTGGGTAAACAGGTCGAGGACAGTATTATGCGCTTCGAAGTTTGGCGCGGAGGTTTGTTGAGGGTGCTCGATATTCTCAAGCTGCTCCGGCTCTGTCATTCTTCCCACGACGACCGATGTCGGTATCTCAAGATGGGGTCCGGGCCCTAAGCCCAGCATCGCGGATTTGACGCCCAGGGTAAGTGCCTGCGTCCAGAGTGAAAACCGCAGGTCGGATTCCTGCTTCAATTCCTTGCCACCGTTTTTAGATATCTCCTTGGCAAACATTCCCGCGTCGGAGGCGGTCACCATTCCAAACGGAATGAGCGAGATTGTCAGCAACGGCAGACCGATTACGACGGTGCAGGCGAACGCAAAGCGCATAATGTTCAGTCCCGAGAAGTGCAATCCATCCCAGACCTTGAGACCGACGAAAAGCGGGGCCGCCAAGAGCACCGCCAGGGTGAACGTGTCACTCATGGTCATTCGGCCAACGCAGATCGGCAAAACCGAGCATGCCAACGCGACAATCCGGCTGCTCCATGTCGTCGCAGTCTCGCAGAGATAGAGCGCGACGAGCGCCAGAACCCCACAAAGCAGCGCTAGCTGGTTTGGGTTCGCTGACCAGCCGCGAAATCTTTCCCAAAACCAGGGTTGTATGACCGGTAGGGAAATTATTTCAAAGCCCGCCGCGACCTGAAGAGCAAGCGAGGCGGAGCCGAACATGATCAGCAGCCAGGCGACGCGACGCAGACGGCGCTGCGCCCCCGGTTCAACTACGCTCATGCAACTCACGGCGGCCAGGAGAGGGTAGGCCAGCACGTCGTGGAGAAGCCAATGCGTGTCATACTGCTGTCCGATGAACAGTCCGGTCAAAAGCCCAAGACATAAGGACATTACAAAAGTCGTCCAAAATATCAGTAATCGCAAAAGAGCAGGACTAAGCGGCGGCCCTAGCCGCCTTGCCTCTTTGAGAGATACGAGAAAAACCCAGCCCAGCAGGCACAGCTCCCCGGGCCCGATCGGCAGATTGCCAAGCCGTAACTGCGACGCCGTCGTCAGCAGCAGGCCGACCGAAAGCAGAGTGTCGGCTAACATCGCTGCAGCGCCCACCGGCTTGGTGAAGCGTGCGAGGTGCCAGCAGCCGTCCGCTTCGGCAAAGTGATTAAAGAGGAGTTGTCAGTCATCGTGGGTCACGGACGCGCCGCCTATAGTAAAAATGTGGGAAAGAGGGGGGCCTAAATTTGCTGAAATATTTTTCTCCCTTTCTATTTTGTGTTAAATCCTACAAATTAGTCACTTGATCAAAGGTGGTACTCACTTTACGCGTCGACGATGAGCGCGGGCGCTTGCGTCGACCCATTGTGTGTTCGGCAAGCGCCGCGTGGCGCAACCTCACCGCCCACTGGCTCCTGGTCGCGATACGTGAGGGGTCGAGACGCTCCCCTTTCTCTGCCGGGTCTCGAAAAAGCCGGCGGCCGTGTTGGCGTCATCAGGCAGTCCAATGGTGCGGCGGCGCGGCGCAGGCGATCGATGACTTCCCGCAGTTCTCCTCGCCGGCGGTGTTTGCCAAAATGTGCTTTGGTGCGGTCCACAAACGGAAAAACGGCGGCAGCCAGCCCGCGACGACGTCACCCCCCGATTAGAGCGGCCATCGTCAAAAAGAGGACGAGCACTATGACGCCCCCTCTCAACACGAAAGGGACGGCCGCAAATAGTAAACAACCTTGCGCCAATTAAGGGCGAGCGCCGCCGTTCCTAGGCAAACTAAAGGCGGGAGGATTTCCCGGCGCGCATAGGACCGCCTTGATAGGCATGCCGGGGCTTACGCGCATCGTGAGCGCCGATCATCGGGGTAAAACGGGTACCTGAACGTTTCGGGGGGTGCTGGTAAGCGTCTCGAGAAAGGCCAGAAGATCCGCCTTTTCCTGTTGCGACAACATCAGCGGAGAGATGAGTTCCGAGCGGCTCGGCCGGTCAACGCCTCCCCGGTTATAAAGCTCGATCACCTGGGCAAGCGTAGGGATCGAGCCGTCATGCATGTAGGGGGCTCGGCGCGACACGTCCCGCAAGGTGGGCGTCTTGAAAGCGTAGCGCAGCTTGACGGAGGTCGGAAACAGTCGCCCGCGGCCGATATCGGCGTCTTGGCCGATGCCGATATCGTGGAAGGAGCCGTCGCTAAAGGGCCAGCCGCTATGACATCCAGAGCAGCGGGCCTTGCCGTTGAACAGATCGAAGCCGCGCTGAGCTTCGGGGCTGATGGCGGTGGCGTCTCCTTCGATCCAGCGGTCGAAAGGGGCGTCCTCTGAGACAAGGGTCCGTTCATAGGTGGCGAGCGCGAGCTCGATCGTGCGCCGAGTGATCCCCTCCTCGCCGAACGCGGCCGAGAAAGCCTGGACGTACCCCGGGACCGCGGAGAGACGCGCTATCAACGTGGGTTCCGGCATGTTCATATTGGCCGCTCCTGTAATCGGAGCGAAGGTGACCGATTCCAGATCTCGAAATTTTCCGTCCCACCCCAGTCGCGGCATCCAGGCGACATTGAGAAGCGTCGGCGAGCGAAGGGCCATCGGCCCGGTCCCCTCGCCGCGGGCGTGGGGTCGCCCGTCTCCCCACGAGAGTCCAGGATTGTGGCAGCTGGCGCATGAAATGGATTGCGACGCGGAAAAGAGCGGATCAAAAAACAACGTGCGCCCGAGTTCCGCTTTTTGAGCCGTGAACAGGTTCGAAGCGGGAAACGGTATGCTTGCGGGGCGGTGATACTGGGCCTTCCAATCGGTGCGCAGGGCAGGGGGGTTCTCAGCGCCCGGCACCTTGACCCATTGAAGGAGGAGAACCGGGACGGCGATGACCGCCAGCAAAACGCCGTTGACCTTCCAGCGCACCGTGGTTCTCCGCGATCGAGCCTCTCGCAGGGATTGTCGTTATGAAGCGGGCGTTTGCTTCAGCGGCACCGCCCCACCTCCAGCTGGCGAAGGAGCGGCTCCCATTTCAAAGGTAGCCGACGTGCGGCAGCATCGCCCCGAGGAGACCGAGACCGCCCGCGAGCATCCACCCGCCGCAGAATTCGAGCTGAGGAGCATGGGCCGGCGAGCGAGCCGCGGCGCTCGCGAGCGCCGTTCCGGCAAGAAGGCTGGCCGAGATCACAAGAAAAGCCATCGAGAGATCCTCTTTTCAAGGCTCCGCCGTCATAGGCCGAAAGTCTTGAAAGCGTGCTCAAATCTTAGGGACAAATCGACCTAAATTCGTAAAGCAACGAACAAGCAATGGATCGGTTTCAAGTGCCGCGGCCCGACCTGGGAATTCTCTTGGGTAGTATTTACAAGTCTTCGGGAAGGATGGTCGTATCTCCGAAGCTCTCCCGACCAAGCAGCATTTCAATCTGGAACTCAGTCCATTCAATTAACCATGTGAAAAAAACGGTTAACACTTCAATAAATTTTAAGATAAATTGATTTGGCTAGAGGTAATCTCTAGGGGCGATTTTGATGTTGTTGGGAGTACCCCATGGGGGAGCGTTCAAGATCGCGTGGCGTGGGGGTGGTAGGTTTGCTGGCCTTGGCGTGCACGCTGCTTGGCACGACCGAGGCGGCGGCGCACATCAAATGGTTTTGCAGCTACGATGTCGCGGAACAGCCGCGCGGACTGGCGAGCGTTTTTTGCGCGCAGTTCGGGGAGCTTGTCGGGCTGGCGATCGTCTTGCTCCTGATGGCATGCGCGTTGGAGCCCACTTTTCTCGGCGAAGCCTTGCTGCGCGCCCTCGACCGCGTCACGCGATGGATAAGGTTGAATACCGAGCTCTTGATGAGGGGGACGTGCGCATTCTTCTTCATCGCTCTTTGGAAAATGGGCGGCGTCCTGCTGACGCCTGAGCTCAAGACGACATCCGCCCTTGTCCCGTGGCTGCAATTGACGATCGCGGCCTGCTTGCTGTCGCGCGCGACCCTCCCTTTGGCGGCCCTCGGCATCGCGGTCCTCTACGCCCTGGCGGAGTGGAACTACGGAGCTTTCCACTTGATGGATTATCCGATCTTCCTCGGCATCGCCCTCTACCTCGCGCTCGCCGGTCTTAAGCTCGAGCCGGTCGGCGCCTGGCGGCAGGTCGATGTCCTTCGTTGGGGCGCGGCCATCACGTTGATGTGGGCCTCGGTCGAGAAATGGGCTTATCCAGATTGGTCCTTTCCGCTTCTCACAATGTATCCAGAGATGAAAATGGGCTTCGATCAGGAGCTTTACATGCGAGCCGCGGGCGTGGTCGAATTTACGCTTGCGTTTGCGCTGTTGTGGACGCCGCTCGTGCGCCGCGCCGCCGCGCTCATGCTCGCGGGTATGTTCACCAGCGCCATCTTTGAGTTCGGTGTGCTCGACGCTATCGGCCACTCGGCGATTATCGCCGTGATGCTGGCAGTCGCCGCTGACAACGCCCGTCCGCACTGGCGTCGCCGCACAGCATTGCTGGTCCCCTTGGCTTATGCCGCGGCGCTCATCGCCACGCTGCTTCCCTATTACGGGGGGCACGCGCTCATCTATCAGACCGTCGTTATGTGAATTGGTTTGGGCGCTTCACCTTCCTGGTGAAGAGGGCCGTCCTTACATTTCCCATCATTGAGACCCAGCAAAATCACTGAACGTGCACGGACATTTTCATCTTGGGATGAATGCCGCACAACACCATGAAATCGCCGGCTACCGTGAACTTTATGTCGACCTTGCTGCCGGGTTGCTGGTCGCCGGAATCGAAATTGAACTGATCCGATTCCACGTAGGCGTGGTGGAGGAGATCGGCATCGTCGTTGACGATCTCGACCACGTCGCCGCGTTTGATCTTGAGATCCGTTGGATTGAATTCACGCCCTTTTTGGGAGACGCGAAACTGCGATGGGTCGATGGCGCCGAAGGCCGCTCCGCCCAAACAAGCAAGGACGGCAACGACAAGACACGCCCTTCGATGGGTGCGTTGAGGGCCGCTTCCAATCAATGAACGAAACGTCTTCGGCCCGGAGCGCATAGCCAAGCTCCACCTTCGGCGAACACAAAGTTTACTACGCCCTTCAGTTATTAAGATTGCGTTACTCTCGACTTAATTGTTGGAATTAGCCCGATAACATCAACTTAACATGCGTCCTTTCTACTCAAAATCAATTTCTTGCCAGGAATATGGGGCTCTCCCTGCACACCATGTTTTTATCGCGCCTCCGCGCCGGCCTGCATCAGGTCAAGGGATGCGTAGCGACTTTGGTTGCGCGTGTCGGCTTCGGCACGATACGCGGCCGCATTCTCATTGCCTTTCTGATGATGAGCCTGATCACCGGGGCGCTGGGCGTCTATGCCACGTTCGGCATCGCGCGCTCGGGGGATTTAGTAGCCAAAACTTTCGACGGCTCGCTGATGGGGATCAACTACGCCAGAGCCGCGGCAGCCGATTTCGCCAACATGCGCGCCGCCTTCGCACGCCGTTGGATCGCGACGGACCCCAGCGTTCGCGACGAGCTCGATGGCAAGATCGACGATTTGGAGAAGTCCCTCAAGGAAGATCTCGAAATCGCGGCGGCGAGATCTCAATCGCAGCGCGCCGCAAAAGCAGCCTCGCGCGTCAAGGGCGCGGTCAAGTCGTGGAGCAAGACGCGCCAGCAATTGCTCGATCCGCGCGAGGGCATTTCCTGGGACACCATGGACTATTTTTCGGACATGGTGAACGAGCAAATCGATCTGTTGGTCAATTATACGGCGGGCGACGGGTTCCTGTATCGACAGACGGCTCGCGACGCGGTGGCGTCGGACATCCGGGTGAACCTCGCCGGCACGGCCGCGGCGGTGCTCCTCTCCGCCTTACTCGCATTGCTGCTGGCGCGGCGCATCATTGGGCCGGTCGCGGCGGCTTCCAACGCGGCCACGCGCATCGCGAAGGGCAATCTCGACGGCGAAATCGAGCAGGGGGGAGCCGACGAACTCGGCGCGCTCCTGAGCGCAATGCAAGTCATGCGCAACAACATCGCGGCCATGATGCAGCGCGAGGTGGAACAGCGCCGCTCGGCGCAGGCAAGGCTCGCCGATGCCTTGGAGAGCTCGCGCGAAGGATTGGTCCTCATCGATGCCGAGGGGAGGATCGCCCTGGCGAATTCCCAAGCGGCGGAGTTTCTGGGCAGCTCTCCCGAGATGCTTCATTCTGGAACCTTGGTCGACGAGATCGTCTCCACTTTGAGCCGCGCATTGCCCGCAGCTTCGTCGTTGTTGCGGTCCGATGCCCATGCATCGGGAGCCGACGAGGCGCGCCTCCCCGACGGACGATGGCTACGAGTGAGCCGATCCTCGACGCAGGAAGGCGGCTACATTGCCGTATGGAGCGACATCAGCGTCTTAAAGGAACAGGAGGCCAAGCTGAAGGCCATCAACATGAGCCTCGATGCAGCGCTCGCCAACATGTCGCAAGGCTTGTGCCTTTATGACTCGGACAACACCCTGAAGGTCTTCAATCGGCGCTTCTGCGACATTTTCCGGCTCGAGCCACGCTGTCTGGTGCCCGGAATGACATTACGCAACGTGCTCGAATTGAGCGTTGCGGCCGGTAACCACCTCCATGAAACGGCGACCGAGCTGGTCGATGCCGAAACGGCCTTCATCAACCGACGCTCGAACGGAATATATTTCCTCGAGCTCAGCGACGCTCGTGTTATCGCCATCACCCATGAGGCAATACCGGATGGCGGCTGGGTCGCGACCTACGAGGACGTAACGGAGCGCCGCAAATCAGAGAGGCGCATCGCCTTCATGGCGAGACATGACGCGTTGACAAATCTTCCCAACAGGACGGTCTTGAGCGAAAGGATGGAGGAGGTGCTCGAGCACACGGACCGTGACCGAGAGTTTGCCGTGCTTTGCCTGGACCTCGACCAATTCAAACAGGTCAATGACACGCTTGGTCACGCTGTGGGCGATGCGTTGTTGCGTTCCGTGGCGGGGCGGCTCCTGCGTTGTGTTCGCGACACTGACACCGTCGTGCGCCTGGGGGGCGACGAGTTTGCCATTGTGCAGTGTGACATAGAGGGGCGTGAAGATGTCTCTGCGCTGGCAAGACGCATCGTCGAGTCCCTCTCGCGTCCCTTCGATTTTGATGGGCAGCAGGTCACCATCGGGGTGAGCGTCGGGATCGCGATGGCTCCGAGCCACGGAACGACGGGGGACAAGCTGTTCAAGGCGGCGGATGTCGCTCTTTATCGTGCCAAGGCGGACGGGCGCGGCGTCTGGCGCTTCTTCGAAACAGAGATGGACGTTCGCTTGCAGGCTCGCCGAAAGCTCGAGGCCGACCTACGGGAGGGCCTGGCCAAGGACGAGTTCGAACTGTTTTACCAGCCTATCTATGATCTCCGGAAGAGCAGAATATGCGGTCTCGAGGCTCTCTTGCGCTGGCGCCATCCAACCCGGGGCTTGGTTTCGCCGATGGAGTTCGTGGCCGTCAGCGAGGAGATGGGCTTGATCATCCCGCTGGGCGAGTGGGTTTTGCGTCAAGCCTGCAAGGAGGCCAGTGAATGGCCGGCGCATGTGAAGGTGGCGGTCAATGTATCGGCGGCCCAGTTCCGGACCGGAAATCTGGTGGAGACCGTGTCCAGCGCCTTGGCCGCATCCGGCCTTTCTCCCCGGAGGCTGGAACTCGAGATCACGGAATCCGTGCTCCTTGCCAATAGCGAGGCGACACTATCAACGCTGCATAGGCTGCGCAGCCTCGGCATCGGCATCTCCATGGACGACTTCGGCACCGGATATTCCTCCTTGAGCTATCTGCGCAGTTTTCCGTTCGACAAAATCAAAATCGACCAGTCGTTCATCAGAGATCTGGAGCTGACCGACGGTTCCGGCGCGATTGTGCGTGCGGTCCTGAGTTTGGGCCAAAGACTCGATATGCGAACCACGGCGGAAGGCGTGGAAACGGTCGAGCAACTTGCATGGCTGCGAAAGGAAGGCTGCAGCGAAGCGCAAGGATACCTGTTCAGCAACGCCGTCCCGCAAACGGAAATTCCAACTGTGCTCGAGAAGTGGGGCGGCCGGCGCGGGTGGCCGGGTCCTCTGGCCGTCGCCGAGGTAGCCTAACTCATCTTTTCGAGGAAGCCCCGAAAGAGGCTCGCGCACGGGTCGATCACGTTGCAGGCTCATAAGTTCCCAAGAATAAAGATTTAAAACTGTTCAAATTCCAACATTGCAAGATACTTTGCCTTTTCAACGAAGTTGAAATAAGTTTCGCTCATGGGAGGGGTCGACATGGCAAGAGAATCGTTTGGGGAAATTGTATACCCCACGTGGCCGGCCGCCGCGAAGGCCAAACCGGAATATATGGGCGACCTACTGAACCTCACGCCGCTCATTGTAAGGCTCGATCATATCGAGCTTGGCGCTCTGGATCTTTGGATAGAGGATCGGCCCGGGCGAAAGCTCAGTCGGCCGGAAGCCGCTCGCAGGCTCATCGGCGAGGCGCTCGTCCAGAAGTAAGCGGCGCGAGATCCGCAAGATCGGACGCGGCGGCGATACGCACCGCGCGCCACAACAAACCAATGCTTCCTCGCGATTAATGAAGGGCATGCGGGATCGTAGCGCAAGGAAAGTGGGGAACGGTTTCGCCATGAAATGCTGATGCCCCAAATAAAAAAGGGGGCATGCGGGTTGGGGGCGCCACGGGAAACTGCCTTGGAGGCTCGCAACCTGCAGAGGCATCACTCGTAGTATTTCGACCCAAGATGTTCAGATAATCTGGGTATTTCGAGGTACTCACGCCGGCCAGTAAGCCGCAAGGCTTTCATTTCCGGACGGTGGCGAGGTGGCGCTCTTCATTGCCCTGTATTATCGCAAAGTCGCGTCCTTTTACGCCTTGAGGAGGGGCGCCTCCGGGAAGACCAACCTATTCAAACTCGGAGTTTCCAATTAAAGGGCGCATCGCGGGGGCGCATCAATACCCGACCATGAAGTAAGTTTATAAAAATCGGTTGTCCTTTAAAGAGTTGACCGGAGAAGCTCTTGTCGGCAGTGTTACTGTGCCTGAAAACAGAACCTTCTAGCCACTGCGGGGAATGAGACCGCTGGGAGGGGCGTAATGATCTTACCGAAGACCTCCATTACAGACGTTGATCTGGATGAATTTGAGAGACAACTGCGTGAATTCGAGTCTTCACGTTTGAAATCGTCTACAGCCGGCGTGAGCGAACACCCTCAGGTTGAGGCCGCCCAGGTGAGCGGGGGCAAGAACCCCAAGGGTGGCCGCCAGAATTGTCGTGCGCCGACGCCAGCTTCGTCTGTTCAGGCGCGCCAAAAGCCGATGAAGAGTTCGGCCAAGGCCAACGTTGATGATGTTGAGCGCCGGTTGCGCGAGGTTGCGTCTTCGGTGCTTCGCAAGTCGCGCCCGTCTAGCGAGAAGGGCGACTTACTCGTCAGCCGCGACAAACAGCCGGAGCAAATCCCGCGCTTCAATGCCGATGAGAAAGCGGCCTCGGCGGACGCGGCCGGGCGCCTCGGTCTGATCCAGGAGACCAGTTGGCGACCGATCATCCTGCAAACATACAGCGAGCGAAGCGTGGTGTCGCGCTGCGCGCGCTCTCTCGCCTTGCCGCTGCTCCTCCTCGCGCTCGGCGCTGGCACGTTGGTGATGCTCGACCCCGAAGGGGCGCTGACCAACATCGGCCGTTCCGCCGAAGATGCGCGGGCGACGCGTGTTGAGCGCGACGATCAGAAGCCGCCCCTGGAGTTGGCTGCGACCGCCGCCTCTTTCGACCAACCTAGCCGATCGGCGACGCTCGCCGAGCCATCGGCCAACGCCGCCCCGGCCGTCGTCGCGCCGGGCGGTGCAGCTTCGCCGACGCAAGTGCTGGCATCGCCCGGCAATCTCACGATGGCGGGCCCGGTTTCGCCGAACGAAACATCTGACGTCAAGGTGCACGATGCGGCCGAGGTGATGCCCATTCGTGTAGCGGCCGACGACCGGGGGCCATCCTCCTCGGCGCTCGACCCAGCCGGTTCGGCGCCCGCACCAACAGGGCAATCGCTTGACGCGGCAGAGGCACCGGCCGCCGCTCCCTCCATTCAGGCCAAGCTTGTCGAGACGTCCGGGTCGCCAAATCCAGTCATCGTGCCTCATTCGGACGTTTTGCCCGGTGAAGCTTTATCCCAGACGCCTCGGCCGGATGCGCAAGGCTCGGCGACGCCACAAGCGCAAATGCCGCTTCCTACCATTACGCCCTCACCGACACCGGACGCGGTGGCATCATCCGCGATCGGCATCAAACCCGACGATTCGAATTCCGGCTCAAGAGGTGACGCCGTTTCCAATTCACCGCAGCCGGTTCTTGCCGCTTTGGCGCCCGTGGATGTGCTTATGTCCCGGTCGGTGGTCGCGCGGTCGCCAATGCCGGATGAGGCAGCAGCACCCTCACTTGCCGCCGGATCGAATGAAGCAAAATCCGGCTCGCCGGGTGAGCCTGTTCCCGAGGCGCCCGCACAGGTCGAGGCCAGTGAACCATCCTCGATGCCGTCGGTGATTTTGCCTCCGGCAATAGCGGATGTGGCGGCGTCGGCTGAGGCTGAGATCATTGCGAGCATTGTTTCGCTTCGCGAAACGTCGTCGCCGACACCTGCCGAGACTGCACCACCTTTGGGCGCCTCCGACCGCGTCGCTTCGAGGCGCGACTCGATCGATGAGACCGTTCCCGCATCAGCAATGGCCGCGTTGTCGACGTTGCAAACGCCGACACCCGTTGCCGCATCGCCAGCGCCCGATGGTCCAGCATCGTCCCAGGCTCAAACTGTTGTGAGCGAGAAACCAATTCATTCAAAGCCGTTCTCGGCTGGCGAGGCCCTCGTCGATGTGGCGACAGCTTCGGCGTCACAAGAAGCGCCGACATTGCCGCCCCCCGTTGCGCTGATGCCAGAGGAGATCCTCGCCCAGGCAACTCCGGTTGCCCCGATCAGGCGTGGGAAGCCATCGTCCGCGGAGCTCGTGGTCGCTCAGGGGTCATCGGGTGCAATTGGCGCGGCGCTGCCGTTACGCGTGTCGCTCAACGGCGCCCCAGCCGGCGCGATCATCGTCATCAAGGGGCTTCCAGCGGGCGCGACGTTGAGCGTGGGCAGACCTTTGGAAACAGGCGGCTGGCAATTGGCGGGGGGCGAATTGCCCGACGCGGCGCTACGACCGCCTCAGGGTTTCGCGGGCGTGATGGAACTCGAGCTCGAGTTGCGCCTCCCCAACGATGGTGTCGCCGACCGCAAGACGCTCCACCTCGAATGGACAGCAATCGCCGGATCGCAAGCGACGAGACCGGATTTCGTGATCCGCCATTTGGAGCCCGATGAAGTCGCGGCGCTCCTCAAACGAGGGGAGGGCTTCATCGCGAGCGGTGATCTCGCCTCGGCGCGTTTGGTGCTTCAGCGCGCCGCCGAAGCCGGAGAGGCGCAAGCGGCCTTGTCATTGGCCGGAACCTTCGACCCCATCGTGCTGGACAGGCTCGGCCTCCAAGGTCAGAAGGCGGACATCGAGAAGGCCCGGATTTGGTACCAACGGGCGCAGGAACTGGGTTCGGCCGCGGCACCCAGGCGGCTGAGGTTGCTCGCGGACTACGACCAATGAACGGGCGAACGGACCGCACGGCACCGGCCGCCGGACGAGGGTTCGCCGCGGCCGTCCTGCCAAGGTGTTCCGGACGGCAAGAATGCTTGTGTGAGGGGTCAGCATGCTAGGCAAAATCGGGCGGCTTTTGGCCATCGCGACGATGGCGATGGGCATGGGGTTCATCGGTATCGGGTGGGCAGCCGAAACCGAAGTGGATCCCAGCACGGTCAGCGACGGCCTCAAAGCGATCTTTCGCTATGGTAACGGATCGCGCGATACCGCGAACCGTCTCAACGCCAATACAGTGACGCTCATGTCGGGCACGATCGGGGGAACCTATGTGCAGATTGGCGCCGATCTCGAATTCGGTCTTGGACGACGGTGAAAACCTGCGAATCCTCTCCATCGTCGGGCGCGGCTCGGTGCAGAGCGTCGCCGACATTTTATACCTGAAAGGGGTCGACCTCGGAATTGTCCGATCGGACACGCTCGACTATCTCGAGAAGAAGGGGTTCGCCAACAACATCAAAGGGCAGTTCACCTACATCACCAAGCTCTACAACGAAGAGGTGCATGTCGTTGCGTCGAAGAGCGTCCACAGCCTCGCTGATCTGGAAGGCAAAAAAGTTTCGATCGACCTGCCCAACGGGGGCACTTTCGTCACCGCGATCGCCATTTTCGAGCGGCTCGGCATCCATCCCGAGCTCGCTTACATCGAGCAACGGATCGCTTACGACAAATTGTCGAAGGGGGAGCTTGATGCCGTCGTCGCCGTTCAGGGGCAACCCTCGAAGGCCACGTCGCAAATCAAGGATCCAAACTTGCACCTTGTTTCGATCGATTACGCCAAATCGCTACAATCAGACTATCTGCCGGCTCAACTGACTTCAGACAACTATCCCAATCTCATCGCTAAAGGCGAGGTTGTGGACACGGTCGCGGTGCCGGCGGTTCTGGCGGCCTTCAATTGGTCGCCTCACACGGAACGCTATCGCAGGCTCGCGCGCTTCGTCGACGCATTCTTCGGCAAGATTGGCGAGCTCCAGCAGCCACCCTTCCATCCGAAATGGAAGGAAGTGGCGCTCAACGCACCCTTGCCGGGATGGGTTCGTTTTCGCCCGGCACAGGAATGGCTTGACCGGAACAGCAACACGATGGCGACGAGCGACGTCCGCAATAAATTCGAACAGTTCCTGAGCCAGAACCAAGCGCGCTTTCTCGGGTCCGCTCGGTCAGAAGATCGCGAAGCCTTGTTCCGCCAATTTCTCGAATGGCAAAAGACGCACGCGACGACACGTTGAGCACAAATCAACGGGTATCCCCCAATGATGGTATTGGGCGATCCGAGACAGCGCCGGTTTGGAAAAACAGAGCGGCCGCCCGGCCAGGCACCGGAGACTCCATTCTGAGATTGAAGGCACTTCCGGGCACGGCCTGAGGGGAAGGGCGCCGAGATGGGGCGCGGCCGAAAGCTGCGAGCAGCGCTGGCATGCGCGACACCTCTTCGTCCGAAGAGGTCGTTGCCCTTTCACATTGTTCCTGCTACAAGCCGACCCGTTGCCGGATCAAAAAACCTAAGTATTTCAATGCTTGGCCGGAAGTCGGGGCATGGCGCAGTCTGGTAGCGCGGTAGTTTTGGGTACTACAGGTCGCAGGTTCGAATCCTGCTGCCCCGACCAGAAAATATAAGTTGAGCCGCGACGCTTGCTCCACAAGAAGGCTCGGCTGTTTTCAGGCGAGGTGTGCCGGGATTCGTCTTGTTGCTCAAGAAGAATTGGCGGGAAGCCATGGTCGTTGACGAGCGCATCCGCGAAGTCCATCGTCAAGAATTGAACCGTTGGCTTAATAAATATGCCCAAGCGATTCGAGTGGATGCGGTGGTTGCCGGGTTTGGCGATCCTGCGCCATTACCAGGCGGGCTGGTTCGTTCACGACTTCGTCGCGGGGCTCGTGCTTGCGACGATGCTGGTGCCCGTGGGCATCGCCTATGCGTCTGCATCGGGCCTGCCTGGCATTTACGGGCTCTATGCGACCATCATGCCGCTGCTGGCCTACGCCGTGTTCGGGCCAAGCCGCATCCTGGTCCTGGGGCCGGATTCGTCGCTTGCCGCCATCATACTCGGCGTCGTCGCTCCGCTATCGGGTGGCGACCCCTCGCGCGTCGTGGCGCTCGCCGGCATGATGGCGATTGTCTCGGGCACCATCTGCATCCTGGCGGGTCTTGCCAAGCTCGGCTTCGTTACCGAGCTGCTCTCGAAGCCCATCCGCTACGGCTATATGAACGGCATCGCGCTTACCGTGTTGATCAGCCAATTGCCCAAGCTGTTCGGCTTATCGATCGACGGCGCAGGACCGTTGCGAGATCTCTGGGCTATCGGTGACGGCATCGCCAGCGGAAAAGCGAATTGGACGGCTTTCGCCGTGGGCTCCTCCACCTTGGCAATGATCCTCCTCCTTAAAAACAGCAAGCGCCTGCCTGCCGTCTTGATTGCCGTCATCGTCGCGACGATTGCGGTAGCTACGCTTGACCTCGCGACACGCGCCGGTGTCTCTGTGCTCGGTCCCCTACCGAAGGGCCTGCCCGCCTTCGCCATCCCTTGGATCAGCTCGACCGACATTCTCCCGGTGCTCGTCGGAGGCGGCGCCGTCGCGCTCGTTTCTTTCGCCGATACCAGCGTCCTCTCGCGGGTGTATGCGTCCCGCATGCGCATGAAGGTCGATCCCAATCAGGAGATGGTTGGGCTCGGCACCGCCAATCTCGCGGCAGGATTCTTTCAGGGTTTTCCGATCAGCAGCTCCTCCTCCCGCACGCCGGTGGCGGAGGCTGCCGGCGCGAAGACGCAGCTCACGGGTGTCGTCGGCGCCCTCGTCGTGGCCCTCTTGCTCCTTGTGGCGCCCAATCTCTTGCGGAACCTGCCTTCTGCTGCATTGGCGGCCGTCGTCATCAGCTCGGCGATCGGCCTGTTCGAGGTCACCGATCTCAAGCGCATCTACCGCATTCAGCGATGGGAGTTCTGGCTCTCAATCGTCTGCTTCGCGGGGGTCGCGATTCTGGGCGCCATTCCAGGTATCGGCCTCGCCGTCGTGATCGCCGTCGTCGAATTCCTGTGGGATGGCTGGCGCCCGCATTTCGCCGTGCTCGGTCGCGCTGACGGGGTCAAGGGCTATCACGACATCACGCGATATCCCAAAGCACGCCAGATTCCGGGTCTCGTCCTCTTTCGCTGGGACGCCCCCTTGTTCTTCGCCAATGGGGAGCTGTTCAAGGAGTGCGTCCTAGAGGCAGTGGCGAAGGCGCTCACGTCGGTATCCTGGGTCGTCGTCGCGGCCGAACCCCTGACCAGCGTTGACATCACAGCGGCCGATTTCCTCGAGGAATTGGACGAGGCTTTGCACCAGGATGGCATCGAGCTGTGCTTTGCCGAGCTTAAGGACCCGGTCAAGGATAAGCTGAGGCGCTTCGGGCTTTTTGCGCGGTTCGAAAAGGTCTTTTTTCCAACCATCGAGGAGGCCGTGGACAGTTATCTCGAAACTCACAAGGTGGATTGGGTCGATTGGGAGGATAAGAGCCCCGCGAGAAAGAAAGCTGTGGGTGATCTCGAAGGGGCACCGTGATCTTGATCATTCCCGCTATCGCGGTCGCGTGATTGATCAAAATCAATAAGGGGGCCGATAAAAGCTGCTTTCTTTTGTCGCGCGCTTGTTTGCGCTCACGGGGTGCTCCGAGACAGCGCACTCCTTGGATCGGGCACTCTTCGGGTCGGTCGGCTGCTGGGCGTGCGGACAGGAGGACTATATGATCTCGACGCCGATTCGGCGGGCGATACTGGCGCTTCTTGTACTTATGCCAGTCGCCGCGATGGCCCAGACTTCGGAGCCGTCGCCTCCAGCGGCCCCTGCGGCAACGTCGGCTCCCTCGGTCACCCAAACACCAGCGTCTCCCGCCACTGAACAGAACCTTCTGAAACACGAAGAGCTCGACGCGCTCGTGGCACCGATTGCCTTGTACCCCGATCCTTTGCTTGCCGTCGTCCTCATGGCATCGACCTATCCGCTTGAGGTGGTGCAGGCCGAGCGCTGGGTCAGCGCGAACAAGAAGTTGAAGGGCGACAAGTTGAAGGCGGCGGTGGAAAAGCAAGGGTGGGAAGACAGCATAAAAGCACTGGTCGCAACGCCGTCCGTTCTCGCGATGATGAGCGCGAAGCTCGATTGGACCCAGAAGCTCGGCGACGCGGTTCTGGCGCAGCAATCGGACGTCATGGATGCTGTCCAACGCTTGCGTTCGAAAGCCATGGCAAACAACAAGCTGTCGTCGACCAAGCAGCAAACTATCACTGTCAAGAAAGAACAGGACAAACAGGTGGTCGTCATCGAGCCGACTAACCCTGACACTGTCTATGTGCCCTATTACGATCCTTCGGTTGTATACGGAACCTGGCCTAGTTCAGCCTACCCGCCGTATTATTTCCCAGCGCCTGGCTACATCGCTGCCGGTATTATTGGGACGGGAATTGCATTTGGCGCGGGTTATGCGCTCGGGAGATGGGCGTCAGGGGGTAATTACTGGGGCGGAGGCGTGGGGTGGGGCGGCGGCAACATTTACGCAAATCGTTCCGTCAACATCAACAACATCGGCAATAACTGGCAGCACCGCGCCGAGCACCGTCAGGGCGTCAGATACAACAACCCACGCGTGCAGGAGAGATTCGGCAATAACGGCTTGCGAGGCGGAGCACAGGGTCGAACGGACTTTCGCGGTCGCGGCGGAGTGGGTGGCCCAGGGGGCGTTGGCAGGCCAGGAGGCGTTGGAGGCGTCGGAGGCGTCGGTCGTCCTGGCGGCGCCGGAGGGGCTGGCAGGCCAGGAGGAATTGGCGGCGCCGGCCGTCCAGGCGGCGTTGGAGGCGCAGGTCGCCCGGGCGGGGTCGGTGGGGTTGGCCGCCCAGGAGGCGTCGGCGGCGTCGGTCGCCCGGGGCGTGACAATGCCTTTGGGAATATCCAGTCCGGGCGGGTAGCCAATCGGCAGGCGACGCGCGGACGAGTGAGCGCGGGTGGGGGATCGGCCTTCGCCTCGCGAGGCGGCGGCTTCGGGGGAGGTGGCTTGGGGGGCGCGCGCGGAGGTGGGTTTGGCGGCGCGCGCCATGCAGGCGGCGCCGGTGGACGAAGCTTCGGCGGTGGTGGACGAAGCTTCGGCGGTGGTGGCTTCGGCGGCGGGAGAGGAGGATTTGGCGGGGGACGTGGTGGAGGATTTCGGGGTGGCGGTCGGCGTTCCGACATGCGGCTCAAGCATGACATCGTCGTGCTTGGGCACCTCAGCAATGGCCTCGGATTTTACCGCTTCGTCTACAACGGCGGCACGACGACCTATGTCGGCGTCATGGCTCAAGAGGTTCAACAAGTCATGCCGGAGGCTGTGCAGCGTAGTCGAGATGGATTTCTCGAGGTTCGTTACGACAGGCTTGGTGTTCCGTTCGAGACCTATGATCGCTGGATCGCGTCGGGTGCGCAGATTCCAACCATGCGCCCGGCTCGGAATTGAGGTCCAAAAACCAGAAACTCCGTCAGCAGTTGCTTGTGCCTCTGTTGTTATTCGTTCGCTATCGGAGGGCTGGATTCACAGTGTCGCGGTGATGAGGGTGCCATGATCACGTTCTTTGCGCCTTGCACGTACTCCTTGTGGAGGCGCGCCTTAATGACCGTGGCGATCCTCTCTTCGCTGATGACCACGGTCGCCTGGGCGCAGGAATCCTTTAAGACCCCCGAAGAGGGGTTCAATGCCCTCGTCAACGCGGCCAAAGCTGAAGACCCGCCGGGCATTGTCGAAGTGTTGGGCCCGGCTGGCGTCGACATCGTGTCGTCTGGTGATCCCGTTGCAGATAACGCGTCGCTCAAGCGCTTTCTCGACGCCTATGGCGCGAAGCACGAGATCACCATGCAGGGCGATCGCAAAGCCCTCCTCATCCTCGGCCCGGAGGACTTTCCTTTTCCAATTCCCCTCATCCTCAAGGGCGACAGATGGCGGTTCGATACGGAAGCTGGCCGCCAGGAAATCCTTTTTCGCCGCGTCGGTCGCAACGAGCTCGACGCGATTCAAACAGCGCTCGCCTATGTAGACGCGCAGAATGAATATGCCGACAAGAATCCTGGTGGCGCCGGCGTTGGCACCTATGCGCAACGGATCGTCAGTCGACCGGGCAAGAAGGATGGACTTTATTGGCCGTCGGGGGACGGAGGTGAAGAAAGCCCGCTCGGCGCGCTCGTCGCCGAGGCGACCGGCGCTGGTTACCGGGTCGGTGCCGGGCGCGCGCCATTCCACGGCTACTACTACCATATCCTGACGGGGCAGGGACCCGAGGCACCGGGTGGTGAATTGAGCTATGTGGTGAATGGCAAGATGATCGGCGGCTTCGGGCTTGTGGCCTATCCGGCCGAATATGGAAATTCAGGAGTGATGACATTCATCGTCAATCACGATGGTTCGGTTTTTCAGAAAGACCTCGGACCGAATACAACCGAACTCGCCAAGCGCATGACACTCTTCAACCCCGATCGGTCCTGGAAGAAAGTCGACGCAAGCGACGCCCAGCCGTGACGTGATCGTGCGCACGGTCGTCGCGACCGAGCCAGAGCAAGCTATCGCAGCCATTGAGTCCCAAGTGGGAACGAAATAAGGATGTCGGTCGACACGCTTTGTCTGTGTCAAAGACTTTCCACTCATCTTTGATTTATCGCAAATTAAAGGCTGCGGAATTGTTTAAAGGACAATAAGCAAGCAATGCCGCATAAGGCGAGGAGGCGCAAATGAACCATAGCATGGTTGCACTCGGCGCGGCCCTACTTTCCGTCCTCGTCATGCCATGCTCGTCCTCGCATGCGCAGCAAAGCCCCACGCAAACGGTGAGCACGGTTGCGGCCGCGCGTCAGGCGATTGCCAACAATATGGAGTTCGTCGGGCGTATCGAAGCTCCGGAGAAGGTCGCCATTCGCGCGCAAGTAAAGGGTATCCTTCAAGAGGTGCTTTTCAAGGACGGCGAGGATGCCGATACCGGCAAGCCGCTTTATCAGATCGACAAGTCGTTATTTCAGGCCGCGGTGGAGCAGGCGCAGGGCGAGCTTGAACGGGCCAAGGCGGCGCTTACTCTTGCGACCGTTCAACGCGATCGCGCCGAGGAGTTGCTGGCGCGCAACTCGGGCACGGTCGTTGCTCGAGACCAGGCGGTTGCCGTCGAGGATCAATCCAAGGCCGCGATCACGGTGGCTCAGGCCAATCTCGACACCGCGAAAATCAATCTCGGCTACACGGACATCACGGCGCCGATTCAGGGCCGTCTCGGGCGCACCAATGTGACCAAGGGCAATTTGGTCGGTCCCGACAGCGGGGTGCTGGTCACCATGGTCAGCCATGATCCGATGTACATAACCTTTCCGGTGAGCCAGCGTGATTATCTCGCCGCCCAGAAATCCGGTCTCTCCGGCGACCTCAAATCCATCGAGATGCGCATCAAATTCGCGGACGGGACGAGCTATGACGAGGTCGGCCGGATCGACTTCGTCGATGTGAGCGTCGACCGCTCGACGGATACGGTGACGCTGCGCGGGGACCTGCCAAATCCAAAAAACTTGCTGATCGATGGGCAGCTCGTCCGCGTCGTGTTGCAGTCGGGCACGCCCCAGGAGCAGGTGGTGGTGCCCCAAGCCGCACTGATCTCCGATCAGCAAGGTATCTATGTTTTCGTCGTCGACGACGGCAAGGCCGCCGTCCGTCGCATCAAGACCGGTGGCGAAAGCGGCCCGAACGTCATCGTGACTTCGGGACTCGAGGGGGGCGAGCAAGTCATCGTCGAGGGTATCCAAAGCCTGCGGCCCGGGACCCCGGTTCAGGCAACGCCCTATGACCCTGGCGTGAGCGGGGGATAGATCGATGCTCTCGACGATCTTCGTCGACCGGCCGCGACTTGCGATCGTCATCGCGCTCGTGACCACGATTGCGGGGCTGGTCTCGATCTTCGCCATTCCGGTCGCCCAATATCCGGACATCGTCCCGCCGCAGGTCTCGGTCACGACCAATTACCCGGGAGCTTCCGGCGGCATCGTCGACGCGACGGTCGCTCAGCCGATCGAGGCGCAGGTCGTCGGCGTCGACAAGATGATCTACATGAAGAGCGTCAGCGGCGACGATGGCAGCTACTCGCTCACGGCCTCCTTCGAGCTCGGCACGGATCCGGACATCAACACCGTCAACGTCAATAACCGGGTGCAGGTGGCACTCGCGAAGCTTCCCCCGGAAGTTCAGAAACAGGGCGTCACGGTCAAGAAGAAGTCCTCGGCCCTGCTCGGCGTCATCGCGGTCTACTCACCGAAGCACACGCACGATCCGCTCTTCATCTCGAACTACGTGACGATCAATCTGCTCGACGAGGTGAAGAGCACGCCTGGCGTCGGCGATGCCTCGCTTTGGGGGCCGCAGGACTATGCGATACGGGCGTGGGTTCGCACGGACAGGCTGACCGGCCTTAATCTCACCACCGGGGATCTGATCAAGGCGATCCAGGCGCAGAACGTCCAGGCGGCGGTCGGCCGCATCGGGGCGAGGCCGATCTCGAACGATCAGCAGCTGCAGCTCAACTTGCAGACGAAGGGGCGTCTGAGCTCGATCGACGACTACAAGAAAATCGTGTTGCGCACCAATCCGGACGGCTCGGTGCTGCGCTTGGGCGACGTCGCCAATGTCGAGCTTGGCGCCCAGAATTTGGATCGTGAGACGCGGTTCAATGGCGGACCCGCCGCCGCGATGGCCATCTACCAAGCGCCGGGGGCAAACGCGATCAAGACGCTTGACGCCATCAAGAAGCGCATGACGGAGCTTGCCGCGACTTTCCCGGACGATCTCGAATGGAAAGTGACTTATGACCCGACGGTCTTCGTGTCGGATACGATCCACGAGGTGGAGAAGACCTTGATCGAGGCCTTCGTGCTCGTGGTGCTCGTGGTCTACCTCTTCCTCGGCAGCGTGCGCGCGACGCTCATCCCGACTTTCGCCGTGCCGGTCAGCCTCATCGGCACCTTCATTGCGTTGAACGCAGTCGGCTATTCGGCGAACACCGTCTCGCTTCTCGCGATCGTGCTCTCCATCGGCATCGTGGTCGACGATGCGATTGTCGTCGTCGAAAATGTCGAGCGCGTGATGGAAGAGCATCCCGAGCTTACGCCCGGCGAAGCGACCAAGAAGGCTATGGCGGAGATCACCGCGCCGATCATCGCGATCACGCTCGTGCTGTTATCGGTCTTCGTGCCGGTCGCCTTCATTCCGGGAATCTCAGGCGAGCTCTTCCGGCAATTTGCCGTGACAGTCGCCGTCGGCATGTTCCTTTCGGCCATCAATGCATTGACCTTATCGCCGGCCTTGTGCGGTGTGCTGCTCAAGCGCGGAGCGCATGGGCCGAAGCGCGGCCCGATAGGCTACGTTATGCGGGGCATCGACCATGTGCGTGATGCATACGGTGCGGTGGTTGCCCGAATTGTGCGCCTTTCGGTGCTCGGTATCATCGGGGTTGCGATCGCCGCGGCCGCAAACTACGAAATCGCCAGGCATACGCCGACGGGTTTCCTTCCCGAGGATGACCAGGGCGCCTTCTTCGTCGTCGTGCAGCTTCCCGGCGGCGCTTCCGTGGGACGCACCTCCGAGGTCGTCACGCAGGCCGAAAAGGCGCTGCGCGAAGAGGAGACCGTCGCTGATTTTACTTCGGTCATCGGCCTCAATTTCATCGATAACTACTCCCAGTCGAACGCAGCCTTCATCGTGGTGACCTTGAAGCCGTTCGAGGATCGCAAGGGAGCCGAACTCGGCGCACCGGCCATTCTCTCGCGGCTGGCCGCCAAATTTCGCCTGATCGGGGGCGGGACCGTCGTCCCGCTCGCGCCTCCGCCCATCATCGGTCTCGGCACCGGCGGCGGGTTCACCTATGTGCTGCAGGATTTGCGCGCCAGCGACCCCAAGGCGCTCGCCCAGGTGCTGCGAGGCTTGGTTATCGCCGCGAACCAGGATCCGAAGCTCTCTCGCGTCTTCAGCACTTTCTCGGCGACCAACCCGTCCATCTATCTCGATATCGACCGCGACAAGGTGCAAGTGCTCGGGGTTTCGTTGAACGACGTCTTTCAAGCCCTTCAAGCCTCGCTCGGCGGTTATTACGTCAACGACATGAATCTGTTCGGGCGTACCTGGCAGGTACAGGTGCAGGCCGACCCCGTGGACCGCAACAGCATCGATGACATATATCGCATCAATGTCCGGAACAATGAAGGAAAGATGATCCCGTTGCGCTCGCTCCTTGAGGTGAAGGTGGTCGTCGGGCCGCCGGCCCTCATCCGCTACAACAACAAGCGCTCCGTCACGGTGCAAGGCAATCCGGCTGCGGGAGTATCCTCGGGCCAAGCGCTCGCAGCGATGGACAAGGTTGCGGCTGCCACCTTGCCGCAGGGCTATACCGGAGCCTGGACCGACACTGCCTTCCAGGAGAAGCGCGCCGAGGGCAAGACGGCGATGATCCTCGGTTTCGCGGTGCTGTTCGCCTTCCTCTTCCTGGTCGCGCTCTACGAGAGTTGGACCATACCGGTTCCGGTCCTGCTCTCGGTGTTGGTGGGCATGGCCGGGGCATTCGCGGCAATCCTCTTGGGCCATCTGACACTCGACCTCTATGGGCAGATTGGCATGGTCGTGCTGATCGGCCTTGCGGCCAAAAACGGCATTCTGATCGTCGAGTTCGCCAAGGAGCAGCGCGAGAGAAACGTGCCTCTCCTCGAGGCGGCAACCGAAGGTGCGCGTTTGCGCTTTCGCCCGGTCATGATGACGTCGCTCGCTTTTATTCTCGGGCTTTACCCCTTGGTGGTTGCTTCGGGCGCATCGCAAATCGCTCGCCGAGATGTCGGGACACCCGTGTTCGGCGGCATGATCCTCGCTTCTTTCGTCGGCATCTTCGTCATTCCGCCTCTTTACGTGATGTTCCAAGGCCTGCGTGAAAAACTGCGAAAAGGCGCACGTCCGAAGGTGGCACAGCCGTCTCCAGACGCGGGGCTCTCCCCCCACGAGACCGATGCGGCCAAAGCGGCCGCGGAATAGTCCTCATGACAGCGGCGAGGAGCTCGACGATGAAGCAATGTTTCGGCGCCATCCTCGGCCTGAGCGCCGGTCTCGCGCTCCTCGGGGCGGCCAGGCCCGCGCTGTCAGCGCCGCCGCAGCTTTCGGCGTTGAAAGGCGCGTGGCTGCAGCAGAGCTCGAACTGCACCGACGTTTATACGGCGTCCAGGCGGGCCATCACATTCAAGAAAAGCGTGAATGAATTCGTGCCGGGCTTGATCGTGTCGGGAGATCGCCTCAAGACCCCGGTCAATACTTGCCGCATAGCGGAAATTGTGCCGTCGGGTAAGCGCTGGATGATGAAGCTCCACTGCACCGGCGCCGTGTCGACAATGGGAGTCAGCGTCCAATTTTCGCTCACCGCCGATGGAGCTCTACTGAGATATCTCAATGACCAGGACACGACCGGCAGCCGATATCAGCGCTGCACGGCCGGAAGATTGGGGGAAATGCCAAAAGAGTGACTTATGCCGCCGCTCCTGGCGAAATCGGCAGCGCTCGCAAACCTCTCCTCACGCTGGGCGGTACGGCAATGCGAGATAAAGCCGAAGGAGGGCCTCATGGATATCGACGCAAAAACCTTGAAGCGCAAGAAATACGAACGCCAGCTTAAAGATCTCCACATCGAGCTCGTAAAGCTCCAGGAGTGGGTGAAGCATTCCGGCACCAAGATCTGCATCGTCTTCGAGGGCCGTGACGGAGCCGGCAAGGGCGAAATGATCAAGGCCATCACGGAGCGGGTCAGTTCACGGGTATTCCGTGTCTACGCCCTTCCTCCGCCGACCGAGCGCGAAAAGACGCAGATGTTCGCTCAGCGATACATGCCCCATTTGCCGGCCGCCGGCGAAATCGCGACTTCGATCGAAGCTGGGACGACCGGGCCGGTGTTGAGCGCGTCATGGGTTTTTGCTCAGAGGAGCAGGTGAAGCGGTTCCTTGGCGGCATCTCCGGCGTGGAACGGGCAATGGTGGATTCGGAATTATTTTGCTCAAATACTGGCTCGAGGTCAGTCCCGAAGAGCAGACTCGCCGCATCATCACGCATCACCGATCTGAGGAAGATCTGGAAACTTTCGCCCATGGATATCAAGTCTTACGGCAAGTGGGATGATTATTCGCGCGCGCGGGACGAAATGCTAGCGGAACCGATGCCGACTGGGCCCCTGGTACGTCCTGCGCTCCGACGACAAGAAGCGTGCGCGGCTCAATT
>CAWCDW010000003.1:0-1365826 GCA_963794475.1 uncultured Alphaproteobacteria bacterium | reverse complement strand
CCTTTCGCGGCACCATTGTTTTCATTGTCCGGACCGGACACATGGGTGTCATTTCGTTCCGAAGACATCGGTGACAACCTCTCATGAATTGGGTTGTCCGTAACTGCCCGCCCTGGAAGGGTCTGCCAGATGTCTCGGCAATCAGGTAGCCGGGCGCTTCGCCAGAGCGAGGCCGATGCCCAGCGTGATCATCGCGACTCCCGACGCCTCTCGTAGACGGCGAACCACCACAGGACGCGCGGCCGCGCCGTCTCGGATGCCGCTCGCCGCAAAGGCGACCGCCACGTCGGCGAGAGTGTTGAGCGTGACTGACACGAAGCCGAGCACCACGAATTGCAGCGCGACATGGCCTCCGGTCGGGTCCACGAACTGCGGAATGAACGCAAGGAAGAAAGCTGCTGTCTTCGGGTTCAGCGCCTCGACCAGCACGCCTTCACGAAATGCTCGCCGCGACCCCATCGACGGGGCCGCAAATCCGCCATTCAAACCGGCCAACGCGTTCCGGCGGGCGGACTGAAAAGTGCGAAAGCCGAGCCAGATCAGATAGGCGGCGCCGATCAGCTTGAGCGCTGCAAACAGTTCCGCGCTCGCGAGCACGATGGCGGCAACGCCCAGGCTGCCCGCGAGGACGTGGACCATGCCGCCCAACCCGGTGCCGCAACTCGAGGCTATGCCTTCCGCACGACCGCCCGCCAGCGTGCGCGCAGCGACGTAGAAGATGCCTGGACCGGGCGTGACGGCGAGCACGAGAGCCGCGGCGAAATATAGGGGGAGTTGGGCCGGATCTGGCATGACGACGAGCATTAAAGGAGCAAAGGTCCAGCGAAAAGGGTCTCGACTTGGCTCCAGGCCAAAAGGCACTCTCTGGATCGCGACAAGCGTTTAGAAAGATGACGACGAACTGCTCACGCGGTCACCTACCCCCTGGGATCGTCGCGCCGCCCGGCGTAATTTGGTTCGGTCCAATATTCCGAGAGACGCCTCCCGGAGATCCCGGATAGGCACCGCGCGGATAAGCGCCGCCCTGATAGATGCCCCCCGGATAGATGCCGCCGTTGTATTGACGATGTCTCACCATCGCGCCTCGGGGTCCGGCGCAGCCCGGCAGATACACGCCAGGCGCGCAGACAAAAGCATTGGCCTCAACCGCGCCGAATGCGATGAAGCCTCCTAGCAACGCGGCAGTGAGAATGAAGCGTTTCATCACCGTGCTTCCACCATCCACTCGAACATCTCGGCGAGTCCAGGACCAAGGAGCGCGCCTCTTCGGGAGCGCAGCGGGCTTGCCTTCGTGGCTCAAAGCCACTTTGGGGCCAGACCGACGCGTGGGACCTCCCGTTGCTTGAGTTACGCATCGGCTGCTCTCAGGGTTCCTCTTGGGAACCTGCGTGCTCTCCGCTTCTCGGCGCATCGAAAGTCTAAACGCGCGCGGGGTCGCGCCTAGACGAGGCCTTTCAAAAGCCACCGACATCCGGCGCCCCGTGCTATTGCCGAGTCAACTCATCAGGCTACACCAGCCATTTCAGCATTTCCCAATAGTGTGCTAATTCAATATTTTATAGATCACTCGGAAGAGTTCCGAAGTCGCTTTTGCCTCACTCGTATTTTCAATAACTTCCAATATTATTTTGATGACCGTACCGCCCGCCACCCCTACGGGTAAGCAATCCGGGAGGAAATATGCGCGAGAGCAGGCGGGTTAAAATCTGCGAAGCGGCCGGTGCCGTTCATGCGACCAATGCGTGGGCAGCGTCGGGCCAGGGTGCAACCTCATGAGCGAAGCCTCCCACACCGCGCGGCGGCTCGCTGCCATCCTGGCCGCCGACGTGGCCGGATATTCGCGCCTCATGGGCGCCGACGAGGAAGGGACGCTTGCCGCGCTCAAAGGCCACCGCAGGGAGCTCATCGATCCGCTGATCGCCCAGCACCAAGGCCGCATCGTCAAGACGACGGGGGACGGTCTTCTCATCGAGTTTGCGTCCATCGTCGACGCGGTGCGCTGCGCGGTGGTGTTGCAGCAGGGAATGAAGGATCGCAACGCCAACCTCGACGAGAGCCAGCGCATACGGTTCCGCATCGGCATCAATGTGGGCGACGTCATCGTCGAGGACGGCGACATCTTCGGCGATGGCGTGAATGTCGCGGCGCGCCTCGAGGCTCTGGCGGAGCCTGACCAGATCTGTGTAAGCGCCACGGTGCGCGAGCATGTCGGCGAGAAGCTTCCCATCAGCTTCGCCGATCTCGGCGAGCATAGCGTCAAGAACATTGCTCGCGCCGTCCATGTCTTTCGAATCGAGACGCGCGTCGAGCCTCAGACCGCCACCCAGGACAAACCGGAGAATGCGATGCTCGCGCTTCCCGACCGACCGTCAATTGCCGTGCTGCCCTTCACCAACATGAGCGGGGACCCGGAGCAGGATTATTTCTCGGACGGCATGGTCGAGGATGTCATCACCGGCCTTTCGCGCATCAAATGGCTCTTCGTCATCGCCCGCAATTCGAGCTTCGTCTACAAAGGCAAATCCGTCGACGTGAAGCAGATAGGGCGCGAACTCGGCGTGCGCTACATTCTCGAAGGGAGCGTGCGCAGGGCCTCGAACCGACTGCGCGTCACCGGACAGGTGGTCGAGGGGGAAACCGGCCGGCACGTCTGGGCGCAACGCTACGACCGCACGCTCGATGACATCTTCGCACTCCAGGACGAGCTCACGACAAGTGTCGTCGCCGCCATCGAGCCGAGCCTGCGGCAGGCGGAGATCGAACGCGTCAAGCGAAAGCGGCCTGACAATCTCGATGCCTACGACCTCATGCTCCGTGCCGTTCCGGATGTTTATCCGGCCATGCCGGACCGGGCCACAAAGGCGCTGCCTTTGCTCGTGAGCGCGCTCGGCCTCGAGCCCGATTATGCGGCTGCGCACGGTTTTGCCGCTTGGTGTCATGAAATCCTGTTCGTGCGGGGCGGTGCGCGCGAGGAGAACCGGCTCGGCGCGACCCGTCATGCCCACGCCGCCATCGCCCATGGGCGCGACGACGCCACGGCGCTCGCGCTTGGAGGCTTCGCGCTCGGCCTCGTGGCGCATGATCGAGACGCCGCGCGCCGGGCGTTCGAGTTGGCGCTCACGCTGAGCCCCTCTTGCTCGCTCGCCTATGCCTTCGGAAGCGTCGTGATGGCCACGGGCGGGGATGGCGAGCGCGGCATCGACTGGGGAGAGCAGGCTCTGCGCCTTTCTCCATTCGACCCCATAAACTACGGCCCCTGTCTCGCCATCGCGCTCGGCCATTTCCAGCGCGGCAACTACGAGGCAGCGGCCGACGCGGCGAGCAAGTGTTTTCAGGCCAATCCCAATTTCAGCTTCGCGCACATGCTCTCGGCGGCGACGCACGCCAAGCTCGGGCGAATCGACGCCGCGAGGCAGGCCGCGGCGCGCGTGTTGGAGCTGGAGCCGGGCTATACCGTCAGCGGGATGTGTACCGCCGTTGGCTTCCACGCATCGATCGCCGAGCCTTTGTCCGAAGCGCTGCGCACGGCGGGGCTGCCAGCATGAGACGGAGCGTTTCGAGGGTCGGTGAGCTTTATGCCGCAGGAACAGGTTTGTTCGAGCGCGCGTTCTTCACATCGAGGCGCAGTTCGCGGCTCATGCCCAAAAGGAACTTCGGTAATGAAAAAAACTACGAAGGGCGCGGTGACCAAGTCCGCTCGGGAGGAATTGGCAATCGCAGCATGTGGGCCTCTGCCGCCTGACGCGTCACGGCCTGCGAACGAGCCCTCAAAACTAGATAAACCGCAGGCGCATTTCGAGAAAGCCGGAGACGTTGCCGCAGACTCGGACCTTTCGCGGGGGGAAAAGGAGAAGGCGCTGGAGACCTGGGAGCAGGACGCCCGACAATTGCTGACTGCGAGCAACGAGGGAATGCCGGGCAAAGATGAGGGGATCTCACCCGAGGATGCACCCAGGCTCGGCGAGGTCACAAGGGCGAAGGCAGATATTGGCGCAAAACCGAGGCCGAAGTCAGCGCACTGAGTGGGAGGGGCGTGGCCGCCGTAATCCCATACGAACCCAGACCATGCGCTTCAGAGATCGAAAGCAACTGATCGAGCCGACGACTTGCAGAGCCGGGTTCTACCGGGCCCATGAAAGTGCGGCCGCCTATTCACGATTGCATCAGTAGGACGTTTCGAAACGGCTCCTTTTTCCGAAAGCAATTTTGGCACGCTTTCGTGCTGCGGGCTGTGAGGCAATTCTCGACTTCTCAGTTTAAACGCGAGCACTGAGCTTCGTCGGTTCCAAAATAAAAGAATTCCGGCGAATGTGAGGTACAGCTAACTTTATTGAACACCGAGGCGGCGACATGCGCTTTTTGGGTATAGGCGACAGTTGCGATCTTAGTTCGCTTTACCTTCGTCTTATTGGCGAGGGTCACGATGTCAAAGTGTCGATCGATAAGCCTCTTTGCCAGGGCACCCTTGAAGGAATGGTCGAACGAACCGACGATTGGCGCAAGGATCTGCCTTGGATCCGCGAGGCCGGGACCGAGGGTATCATACTGTTCGAGAATGTTGCCAACGCTCGCGGGGTGTTGCAGGACGAATTGCGTCGCGACGGGTTCAGGGTCGTCGGCGGCAGTTCGTTCGGCGACAAGTTGGAAAATGAGCGAGGGCATGCTCAGCATGTTCTAGCTCAACTCGGAATGCAGACCGCGCGCCTCTGGGCGTTCGAAGGGCCAAAGGAGGCCTTGCAGTTCCTCGAGAACAACCCCGCGCGTTACGTGCTTAAATACGACGGCGCGAGTTCGGTAGAAAATTACGTCGGTCGTCTGCCGAACGGACGAGATGTCAAAGCCTTCTTGATGGCGAAGCTTCGCCAACTCGATGGAGATCGAGCCCGTCTGATATTGCAAGAGCACATCGACGGCGTGGAGATGGGCGTCGGAGCATATTTCGACGGCACGAAGTTCCTCTTGCCCGCGTGCCTCGACTGGGAGCACAAACGCTTCTTCCCTGGTGATCTTGGTGAATTGACAGGGGAGATGGGAACGGTGGTTACTTACGAGCGGAGCTTCAGTTTTTTCGAACGAACCCTCAAGCGTGTAGAGTCACTTTTGCGAGACCACGGGCATTGCGGCTACGTCAATCTGAACACGATCGTCAATGCTCAGGGCATTTGGCCTCTCGAATTCACCTGCCGTTTCGGCTATCCCGGCTTTGCCATCCTCGATCCGCTTCAGGCGACCTCTTGGGCAGATATTTTCCATGCGATGGTCACGGGATCACGCGCGACATTCGAAGCCCGAGAAGGATTTTCGGTCGGCATCGTTCTGACAACCCCCCCTTTTCCCTATGCCCGACCCGAGGCAAAAGATCCGGTCGGACTTCCTATTCTGTTTGATGGTGAACTGAGCGCTGAGGATCACGCCAATCTTCACTACGGCGAAGTCGGGTTAAACGATGGTGAGCTTGTCACAAGTGGCATCTACGGTTGGACAATGGTTGCCACGGGCACGGGCCCGACCATCGGCAGCGCGCAGAAAAAGGCGAATTGTTTAGCGGACCGCGTCCTCGTTCCCGACCTCCGTTATCGCCGCGATATCGGCACCCGCCTCATTGAGGGGGATCTCGAGCGGGTTGCAGCATGGGGCTGCTTCTCGGCCCCGTAGGCAGGTTTACAAGTCAAATCATGGAACTCTTGCCCTGCGGCCACGGCACGAGTCCGCGAGGTTTACGCCGAAGGTGTACGCCGCGGCGGAAGCCTGGTGTCAGCCCGCGTCGACAATAAGATGGCGCCGAGAGTGACCGCGACGTGCCGAGGGCGCGCCGAAGCAGCGAAATGTCGGATGACCCGATACAACCTGAAACATTCACTTATTGGCATTCCAGATGTCGGTGGAGATTTTCCAGTTTGCTCCCTCCTTTTGCCAAATGACGACGTATTTGCCGTCCACCTGTTGGGGCGTCTGGCCCTTCGTCTTGAGCACGAAGGTTCCGATCTCGCGGGCGGCGTCGTTTCCGAGCGGCTGGACGTCAACGGTCGTGAGCCGCATGCCCTCGAGCTGCTCGGTTCCTTTTTTCCAAAAATTTTGAATCGCGTCCCGCCCCCTGACGAGGGGTGAGCCGGCAGGCAGCACGACCGCCTCCTCGGTGTACATCGTGCCGATCGTCGCGGCATCGCCCCGGTTGAAGGCGTCCGAAAACTGATCGTTCAGCATCTGGATATGGCTGCTGTCCTGCGCGAAAGCCGGCAAGCAGAGAGCCAAGAGAGAAGTGATGAGCGCGAGCCTGAGCATCGTCATTCTCCTATTGCACCTTGAGCCGCAATCTCGGCGAAATAGCCGCAAGGCGGCGAGATTTCGCCGCCGCGCGCCAGCATAAGGGGTGCGCCTGCGCGCGCCAACGCAAGACCCAACGAACGCAAGACGCAATGGCTTACGCCGAAGGCGGCAGCCTTATGCGGGAGCCATGCGCAACTCGTGCCTACCCCCTCATTTCGAGATCTGCTCGAGCTCGAGCTCGCGTGTGCGCGGGCCGAAAGCGCCGATCGAGATCACCACCATCGCCATGGCGAAGGCGATGAGGCCGAACACGCCCTGGGTTCCGCCGACATTCAGGATGTAACCGATGATGAAGCTCGCGAACACCGCGCTGATGCGGCTGAACGAATAGGTGAAACCGACGGCGCGCGCGCGCACGCGGGTCGGGAAGAGCTCGGTCTGGTAACTGTGGAAGGAATAGGAGAGCACGTTGTTCGACAACGTGATCAGCACGCCGAAGAGGATCAAAAGCTCCATCTGGCCTTGGTAAGAGAAGGCCACGCCGAAGACACCGATGCCGACCGCGGCGCCGACCAATTGCCATTTCCGCTCGAATTTGTCGGCGAAGCTCATGGCGAGGAGCGGGCCGAAGGGGTTCGCGATAGCGATGATGAAGGAATAGAGAAGGCTCGCACCGAGGTTGATTCCCGTCTGCTTGGCGATGAGCGTCGGCACCCAGGCGGCGAAGCCGTAAAAGCCGAAGGTCTGGAAGAATTGGAAGACCATCAACATGATGGTGCGGCTGCGATAGGGCGGCTCGAAAATTTCCGCGAAACGGCCCATCGGATCGGCCTTGTCGACCGCGTGGGGGGACGGGGCCGGCAAGGGCGCGCCGTGAAGATCCTCGGCGACCTTCTTTTCGATCGTGGCCGTCACTTCCTCGGCCTCGTCGAGCCGTCCATGGTTGATGAGCCAGCGCGGGCTCTCCGGCACGGCGCGCCGGATGAACCAGACGAAAAGCGCGCCAATCGAGCCGATGAGTACCACCCAGCGCCAGCCGTCGAGGCCAAGAGGGCTCGTGTCCACGAGCATATAGGCGATGAAGGCCACGACCGGCACCACCGCGAATTGCACCGTCTGGTTGAAGGCGAAGGCGCGCCCGCGCAGCGACTTTGGCACGAGCTCGGAGAGGTAGGTGTCGATGGTGACGAGCTCGACCCCGATGCCGATGCCGGCGATCAGCCGCCAGAGGCAGACTTCGATGCCGCTGTTTTGGAAGGCCATCACCAAGGTCGCGGCGCAATACCACAGCATCGAATAGGTGAAGATCGTTCGCCTTCCATAACGGTCGGCGACGTAACCGAACACGAACGTCCCGATGAACAAGCCCGTGAAGGTCGCCGCCACGAAAAGCGCGGGGCCGGCGAAGATGCCGACCTGGACATCCTTGAGGAGCCCGGCCTTCACGAGGCCAGGGACCACGTAGGCGGTCATGAACAAATCGTAGAATTCGAACATGCCGCCGAGTGAGAGCAGCGTGATGAGCACCCAGACGTGGCGAGTGCTTGGAAGCCGGTCGAGCCTTGCCAAAATGGCGGCGGCGCGGCTTTCGCTCCTTGCGTCATTCATCTTGATTCCTCCCCTTCACGTTTATAGGGCGCGGCGCGCTGACGTCCGAACCAAAAGCGCACTCTTGCCGATCTTGACCCTATCATCACCGATTCGCGGCCGGAATGGAAACGAGGCTACGCACCCGTCCCGCGGATCACTCGCGCCCTCCGTTTGACGCAACTCTCGAGCCATAGGAAGCTTCGCTCATGCGCAAAGCCCCTGTCTCCTCGCCGCGATCCCGGCGGCGGCCTCCTCATCGGTGTCGTCGCCTCCGGAGCCTGAAGACGCTGGCGCGCAATCACCCGCTGCGCGCGGGGCTCGCGGTGCTTGCCTTCATGGCTTTCGTCTCGGCGCCCCACGCCACGGAGATCGAGAACGAGCCGGCGCGCGATCTCTTCGGGGCGGTGACGAAGCCGTCATCGGGTGCGCCGCATCCGATTGGCTTCTTTTCCAAGGGCTGCCTCGCCGGCGCCGTGCCGTTGCCGATCGACGGGGACGATTGGCAGGTGATGCGGCTCTCACGCAACCGCAACTGGGGCATGCCCGTGCTGGTGCGGACGATCGAGAGTATCGCGCGAGACGCGCGCAAGGCCGGTTGGCCGGGCCTCTTGATCGGCGACATGTCACAGCCGCGCGGCGGGCCGATGAAGACGGGCCACGCCTCCCATCAGATCGGCCTCGATGCCGATATCTGGCTCACCCCGATGCCGCCCTACACCTTGTCGCGTGACGAACGCGAGGAGAAGGCGGCGGTGAATGTGGTCGCTCCCGACCGGCTCACTGTGGATCGCTCGATCTGGACACCAGCGCATCTCGGGCTGATCAAGGCGGCGGCCGAGCAACCCGGGATCACGCGCATCTTCGTCAACCCCGCGATCAAGAAGGAGCTTTGCCGAACGGCAGGCTCGGATCGCGGCTGGATGACCAAGGTCCGCCCCTATTGGGGCCATGACGACCATATTCACATCCGTCTCGCCTGCCCGGCGGGCGCCTCGGCCTGCGAGGAGCAGGAGCCGCCGCCGGACGGCGACGGCTGCGCCGAGAAGGACCTCGCCTATTGGTTCCAGCCGGGAGTTCTGCATCCGACGCCCGGCAAGCCTCGCCCGCCCTTGCCGCTCTCGGCGCTTCCGGAAGCGTGTCGGGCGGTCCTTCTAGAGCGGTAGTGAGAGGGCGAGTAGCGAGTAGCGAATAGAGTGAAGAGTGAGGAGTTGATCTCACTCCTCACTCCTCACGATTTCGCTACTCGCTAATCGCTACTCGCTTATCCAACACCCGTTTCGCCTTGCCCAGCGAGCGCTCGATCGCGCCGGGGGTGGCGACCGTGACCTTGGCGGTGACGCCGATAAAGCTCTTGACCGCATCCTGCAGCCGTCCCGCCGCCGCTTTTCGCTCTTCCGCCGAGGCCGCATGCGGGCGAGCCTCGACCATGATCTCCATCTCGTCGAGCCTGCCCTCGCGCGTCAGCACGATCTGGTAATGGGCGCTCAGTGAATCGATCTTGAAGAGCTCCTCCTCGATCTGCGTGGGGAAGACATTGACGCCGCGCAGGATCATCATGTCGTCCGAGCGTCCGGTGATCTTCTCCATGCGCCGCATCGAGCGCGCCGTGCCGGGCATGAGGCGCGTGAGATCGCGCGTGCGATAGCGGATCACCGGCATCGCCTCCTTGGTGAGCGAGGTGAAGACGAGCTCGCCCTTCTCGCCATCCGGCAAGACCTCGCCGCTCGCGGGGTCGATCACTTCCGGGAGGAAATGATCCTCCCAGACATGCAGCCCATCCTTTGTTTCGACGCATTCATTGGCGACGCCAGGCCCCATCACCTCGGAGAGGCCGTAGATGTCGACCGCGTGCATGTCGAATTCATCCTCGATCTCGGTCCGCATCGAATTCGTCCAGGGCTCGGCGCCGAAGATGCCTATCTTGAGCGAAGAGGCGCGCGGGTCGATGCCGGCGTGGCGAAATTCGTCGAGGATGGCGAGCATGTAAGAGGGCGTGACCATGATGACGTCGGGGCGAAAATCATGGATGAGCTGCACCTGTCGCTCCGTCATGCCGCCCGACATCGGGACCACGCCGCAGCCGAGCTTCTCGGCCCCCGCATGAGCACCGAGCCCGCCGGTGAAGAGCCCATAGCCGTAAGCGATGTGGGCAAGCATGCCGGGCCTCGCGCCCGATGCCCGCATCGAACGCGCCATGAGTGTGGCCCAGATGTCGAGATCGGCTTTGGTGTAACCGACGACGGTCGGCTTGCCGGTGGTGCCGGATGAAGCGTGGATGCGCGCGATCTTCTCGCGCGGCACGGCGAAAAGGCCGAAGGGGTAATTCTCGCGCAAATCCGCTTTGCTGGCGAAAGGGAATTTGCGCAGATCCTCGAGCCGCTTGAAATCACCCGGATGCACGCCCGCCGCCTCGAACTTGGCGCGATAGGCCGGCACTTTCTCATAGGCGTGCGCGAGCGTCGCCTCGAGGCGCTTGGTCTGTAGCGCGGCGATCTCATCGCGCGAGGCGATCTCGATCGGGTCGAGACTGCCGGGCGACGGGGCTTCCCCGAGGCGCATCATTTCCTCCCTGGTGGTAGTAGCGAGGTAGCGAGGTCGTGAGGTGTAAGGATTGGATCGCTCGCCATTCCCTTTTCACACTTCACTTTTCACTTTCCTAGGCTATTCGCCATTCGCTACTTTCACACCCCCGTTTCAAGCACGAGCGTGCCCTTCACCGTGCGTGAGAGGCCGCGAAACTCCGCGATCACCTCGCCGCCCTGGCGCGTCACCGTCACGTCATAGACGCCGGAGCGCTCGGCCCGCGAGAGCTCGCGGCAGCGCGCCGTCAAGAGATCGCCGAGCCTGCCGGGCGCGAGAAAGGTGATCGCGCAATGTTGCGCCACGGCGCGCTGGTTATGGCTGTTGCAAGCGAAAGCGAAGGCGGAATCCGCAAGCGTGAAGATGTAGCCGCCGTGACAGAGGCCGTGGCCGTTCACCATCGTCTCGGAAACCGGCATGGTGAGCGTCGCCGCCCCCGGTGCGATCTCGGCGATCGCCATGCCGAGCGCGCGGCTTGCCTTGTCCTGCGCCCACATGGCGTCCGCGGCGGCGCGCGCGAGCCTCTCGGCGCTCATCGCCGATACGCGCCTTCGCGCCGAAAGGAACGGTGCGGCACCCCGGTTCTCGCTCTCATGCCCTGCCCTTGAAGATCGCCTTGCGCTTTTCCATGAAGGCCCGCACGCCCTCGGCGTAATCCTGGGTGCGGCCGGCCTCGCGCTGCAAATCGCGCTCGAGCGCGAGTTGCTCGTCGAGCGTGTTCGTCGAGGAGGCATTGAGCGCTTTTTTGGCAAGCGCGAGGCCGGTCGTCGCGCCTTCGGCGAACCGGGCGCAAAGCGCGTGCGCCTCGCCCATCAGCACATTGTCGTCGACGCATTTCCAGATGAGCCCCCAGCTCGCGGCGGTCTCGGCCGGCACGGGCTCGGCGAGCAACACCATGGCGCGCGCGCGGGCCTCCCCCACGAGACGGGGCAAAAAGTAAGTGCCGCCAGCGTCGGGGATGAGGCCGATGCGCGCAAAAGCTTCGAGGAAGCTCGCCGAGCGCGCCGCAAGCACGATATCGCAGGAAAGCGCGATATTGGCCCCGGCTCCCGCCGCCACGCCGTTCACCGCGCAGACGATCGGCATCGGGAGCGCACGCATCTGCTTCACGAGCGGGGAGTAAAAGGTCTCGATGGTGCGGCCGAGATCGGGCGGCTCGGCGCCCTCCCCCATCACCCGGTCGGAAAGGTCCTGCCCGGCGCAAAAGCCGCGCCCGGCGCCGGTAAGGAGCACGGCCCGGCACGACGTATCGGCCTCGGCATCGCCAAGCGCGGCGCGAAGCGCAAGATGCATCGCCTCGTTGAAGGAGTTGAGCCGCGAAGGCCGGTTGAGCGTGATGAGGCGATAGCCTTGCTTGCCCTCGACCAGGATCGGTGCCTCGTCCATAACTCTCCCTTTCGTGGCCTTTCCCCTTCAGGGGCCGCCCCGGTTCAAGCTTGCCGCCACGACTTTCATGTCGGCGCCCGGCTCATGTCAACGCCGGCGAGCTAGCGCCAGCGGGGAAGCCTTGCGGCGCGGCGATTCGCCACGATATTGAGAATGATGGACAAGACGCTGCGATCCGCGCTGGTCACGGTCGAGACGCCGGAGGAAGCGGTCGCGAGGCTTGAACGGTTGCATAGCGAGGCGACGGGCGCGCTGCGGCACGCCCTGGAGCGCTATTTGGAGACGCGCGCGCCGCCCTCCCCCGAGGAGCGCGCCCGCTTCCGCTATCCCGAGATCCGCGTGAGCTATGAGCCCGAGGGCGTGCAGCCGTTGGTGCGGCGAGCTTTCGCCAAATTTCCCGCGCCCGGCGTCTATGCGACGACCGTCACGCAGCCCGCAGCGTTCCGCTCTTATCTTCTCGAGCAATTGCGTCCGTTGATGAATGAATATGGGGCGACGGTCGAGGTCGGCGTCAGCGGCGAGGAAATCCCCTATCCTTATGTTTTCGAGCGCGGCGACGAGCTTTCACGCGAGGGTGTGACGGCGGCCGAGCTCGCTCTCTTCTTTCCGGCACCCTTGCTTTCGGCGGTGGGCGACGAGATCGCCGACGGAAGCTTCCAGCAAGCGCCGGGCATGGCGCGCCCGCTCGCGCTTTTCGACGCGGTGCGCGTCGATTTCTCGCTGCGCCGGCTCATGCACTACACGGGCGGCGATTGGCGCAATTGCCAAGCCTGGGTGATGCTCACCAATTACCATCGCTACGTCGATCAATTCATCCGCTGGGGGCTCGAGCGGGTGCGTGAGACAGGCAGGTTCGAGAAGCTGGTGCTCCCCGGCGACATCGTGATCGACGGCGCCATGGCCGAGAGCGAGGCCGAAGCCCTCATCGCCGGCAATCCGTGGCACCGCTTTCAGATGCCCGCTTATCACGTCACCGCCAGGGACGGGCAAGGCGTGAGCCTCGTCAATATCGGGGTCGGCCCCTCGAACGCCAAGAACATCACCGACCATCTCGCCGTGCTGCGCCCGAATTGCTGGCTGATGGTCGGCCATTGCGGCGGCTTGCGGCTCTCTCAGCAGATCGGCGATTACGTGCTGGCCCATGCCTATTTGCGCCAGGACCGCATTCTCGACATGCAAGTGCCGGTCGATGTGCCGATCCCGGCGCTCGCCGAGGTGCAGCTCGCTTTGCAAGAAGCCGCGGCCCGCGTCACCGGCGATCGGGGCGAGGCGCTGAAGCAACGGCTGCGCACCGGCACCGTCGTGACCTATGACGATCGAAATTGGGAGCTGCGCTGGAGCAAGGAGCGCCAACGCATCAATATTTCGCGCGCCGTCGCGATCGACATGGAATCAGGCACCATCGCGACGCAAGGCTTCAGGCTGCGTGTGCCCTACGGCACGCTGCTTTGCGTCTCCGACAAACCTCTCCATGGCGAGATCAAGCTGCCGGGAGCGGCTAACAGCTTCTACAACCGTGCCGTCGGCGAGCATCTCGAGATCGGCCTCACCGCGCTCGAGATCTTGCGCAACGGGCGCGAAAGCCTGCATTCGCGCAAATTGCGCTCTTTCGACGAGCCGCCGTTCAGGTGATGCCTTGCGCTCAATCTGCCACGTTCGCCAATGGTGGCGGGCGCCTGTGGCCTTGAGCGCGCCGCGCCTGGCACGACGGTATTTCCATTTGCAGGAGATTTCAGATGAGCATCAAGGGGAAGAACGCCGTCGTGACGGGATCGACGAGCGGCATCGGGCTTTCGATCGCGCGCGCCCTCGCCAAGGAAGGCGCGAATGTGATGCTCAACGGCTTCGGCGAAGAGGCCGCGATCGAAAAGTCGCGCACAAGCCTCGCGCGCGAATTCTCGGTCGAGGCGCTTTACAGCCGAGCCGATATGTCGAAGCCCGACGAGATCGCGGCGATGATCGAAGAGGCGAAGGCGAAGCTCGGCTCGGTCGACATTCTCGTCAACAACGCCGGCATCCAATTCGTGTCGCCGGTCGAGGATTTTCCCGATGAAAAATGGGAAGCGATCATCCGCGTCAATCTCATCGCCGTGTTTCATGCCACCAAGGCCGCGCTCGCCGGCATGAAGGCGCGAAAATGGGGCCGCATCATCAATACGGGGTCCGCCCATTCGCTTGTCGCCTCGCCGTTCAAATCGGCCTATGTGGCTGCCAAGCACGGCGTTGCCGGATTCACCAAGACGATCGCGCTCGAGGCGGCGAGCTTCGGCGTCACGGTCAATTGCATCAGCCCCGGCTATGTGTGGACGGAGCTCGTCGAGCGTCAGATCCCCGACACGATGAAGGCGCGCAATATGACGAAAGAAGAGGTGATCGACGAGGTGCTTCTCAAGGCGCAGCCGACGAAGCAATTCGTCACCGTCGATCAGGTGGCCTCGCTTGCGCTCTATCTGTGCTCGGACGCCGCCTCGCAGATCACCGGCGCCAATCTCTCGATCGACGGCGGCTGGACGGCGCAATGATGCGAAGGCTGGCCTCACGCCGATATGTATTGACCTCATGCGTCGGCCGCGTCCACGATCGCGCTTCCCTCTTCGCAAACTTGCCGCGGCCCCATGGCGAAAACCATCCTGCTCACCGGTTTCGAGCCTTTCGACGGCGAGGTGGAGAACCCGTCCTGGGAGGCCGTGCGCCCGCTCGATGACGAGCGCATCGACGGTCACTCGATCGTCGCGCGCCTCATGCCTTGCGCTTTCGGCAAGGCCATTGCCCGGCTCGAGGCCGAGATCGAGGCGTTCGACCCGCAAATCGTCATTTGCGTCGGGCAGGCGGGCGGGCGCGCGGAAATCTCGGTCGAGCGCGTCGCCATCAATCTCGATGATGCGCGCATTCCGGACAATACCGGTGCGCAGCCGCTCGACCGGCCGATCGTCACGAAGGGCCCGGCCGCTTATTTCTCGAGCCTGCCCGTGAAGGCGATCGTGCGTGATTTGCGCGGCGCCGGAATTCCGGCTGGTGCCTCACAGACCGCCGGAACCTTCGTCTGCAACCACATCTTCTACGGCGCTTGCCATCTGCGCGCGACTGGGCGGCGCAGGCTTCGCACGGGCTTCATCCACATTCCCTATTCGCCCGCACAAGCCGTCAATCATCCGGGCGTGCCGTCGCTGGCGGTGCCGATCGTCTCGGAGGCGCTGCGCATCGCGGTCGCGACAACGCTGCGCAACAAGGTCGACGTGCGAGAAGTCGGCGGCGCTCTCAGCTAGTGGACTAAATCCAACCCTTGGTAAGCGCGCTCAACCTCGATTAAGCGTCGATAGCGGACATTGGCCACTGCCACGTGATAACGACGAGCAAGCCCTGTGCGATCACTCATCGGTTCGCTTAAGACGGCTAACGGCGGTAACGCCACGAAGGCTTGCTGTTGATTTGGCCATCGCGAGAATCAAATGAAAAAATCTGGACTGGTCTTCGCACTTACGTTGTTAACGTCACTGTCTGACGGGGCTCAATGCAACGCTCAAGACAAAACCGACACACAAAACCTAAATGAGGCGAAGTATTTAAGATTTCACGATATATTTGCAAGTAGACCAGAAGATCACCTAATTTATGTCTTGCTTGGTAGCGGTATCATTCGTGGTCTCCGTTTCGGCAACCCGAGCGCGTTCATATCCGATTGGTTGGCCGCGCACCCCAGCGCCGGAATCACCCGAATATCTCGAATGGTTACAACGAACACCAGAACCCTGAAGACAACCGAAATGGTTTACATCTGGGTCGAGGACCGCGAGCACAGTCTCAATGTCGATATGGTTCGAGTTGGCTTATTCCCTGGCGCGGCCATGTATGACATGGTGGATAATCTTAATGGGTTGAATCGGTTGCTAGAAGACCCGAAGCTCGCTGACGCTCGAGCTCAGATCGAAAAGGAAAGAGCCGCATCACCCCAGGACCGCACCGAGCGGCTCATCACCGAGGATGATTATAGGGAGCGCGTTCGTCGTATCGACGCGGCTGAGAGCCAAGCTCGCGCGGAGAAGCTCGGAATCTGGTCGGATGCTATGGAAGCCGAGCGCCAGTCAGAGGGATATCCGTGAGAGCGGTACTACCTGTGGCGGCACTGGCCATGACCGCAGTGGGTCGGAAACGGCCTTTCCACGGCGAGTCCGAAGCGTCGGATTTTTATCCACTAGCAGTCAATCTTTCGCTGCGTTTCGGGACAAGGCCATATCTCTCGCGGCGCACCCACCGCGCCGTCATGACAAGGCCGACCACGCCGAGGCTCGCGACGATGCCGGTCCAGATGCCGACGCCCGCGAAGCCGAAACGGAAGGCGAGGAGCGCGCCGAGCGGCAGGCCGAGGATCCAGTAGCCGAAGGCGGCGATCCACATCGGCACCCGCGTGTCGAAGAGGCCGCGCAACATGCCGGCGATCACGACTTGCAGGGAATCCGTCATCAAGAACAGCGCCGCGAAGCCGAGATAGGTGAGGGCGAGCGCGACGACCTCGGCATTCGCGGGGGCGTCGACATTGATAAAGAGGCTCGCGAGAAAGCGAGGCTCGAGCACCACGAAAAGGGCCACGAGGCCCGAAGCGCCGAGCGCCATCGCATAGGCGGTCCAGCCGGCGCGCCGGATCCGCTCGGCGTCGCCCGCGCCGCGCGCGAGGCCGACGCGCACCGTCGCCGCCTGGGCGATGCCGGTCGGCACCATATAGCCCAGCGTGCCGATCTGCATGGCGATCGCATGGGCGGCGACGGCCGCAGCGCCGATCAGCCCCATCATGAGCGTCGCGGCCGAGAAGATCGTGGCCTCGAAAGCGAGCGCGACGGCGATCGGCAAACCGAGCCGCATCAGCTCAAAAAAGCGCGGCCAGTCCGCGCGCCAGACCCGCTCGAACAGGCGATAGCGGCGAAAGCGCGGATCGAGCGTGACAACGAGCGCAAGCCCGATGAACAAGGTCGTTCCGGCGCAAGCGCTGGCGATGCCGGCGCCCGCGAGGCCGAGCGCCGGCAGGCCGAGATAGCCATGGATCAGGCAAGTGCCGAGCCCGAGGTTGACGAGGATCGCGGCCGCCGCGGCGACGAGCGTCCATAAGGGGCGCCCGAGCACCGCGAGGAACGAGCGCAGCACCATGTAGAAAAGTTGCGGCAGCAGCCCCCATTGAACATGATGCATATAGAAGGCCGCGCGGCGAGCGCCCGCTGGCGCCTGGCCGAGCAGGATGAGAAGCGTCTCCGCCTGCCACAGGATGAGCCAGATCGGCGCCGAGATGGCGATGGCGGCCCAAAAGCCCTGGCGTACCGTGCGCCGCAATTCTTCCGTCGCGTGCGGATCACGGCCGCGCTCATTCGCCATCATCGGGGCGACGGCCGAGACGAAGCCCAGGCTGAACACCAGGAAGGAAGTGTAGAGGCTGTTGGCGAGCGCCGCGGCCGAAAGGCTCTCAGGCCCGAGATGCCCGACCATCATGGTCGTGGTCGCGTTGATCGCCATCTGCGCGATGCTGGTGAGGATGAGCGGAGCGCTCAGCAGCGCCGTCTCGCGAAGCTCGCCGATCCAAGGCGCGAGGCTTCGTTTCGGCTCGACGCGGCAAATCACGCGCGTGCCTGTGGCCGCTTTGCGCTCATCCTCGATTTCAGATCGGATCGCCGCCCTTTCCATTTCGATCTCCGAAACGGCGGGGCCCTCCCCGATGCCGCCGACGGATCCGGCCCGGCGGTACGTCTTCCCGCTTGGCCGTTCCGCGGCTCGATGAAAACGGGACCAAGCCATTTCCGACGAGGGAAACTCGTGGCCGAAGGTCAACCCGTGGCGCAGGGTGGTCCCTGGCAGGCGTGTTGTAGCAGGTGAAACGCCGCCCGCAAGGGCGCTCTACGCGCCGGCTCGCGATGTGACGCGGGCTCGCTCCGAAAGGCCGATTTTGCATCCCGCAGCCTGAAGGCCTAACGGTGCGGCGTGCTCCAAGAATGACCCGCACGAGGAACCCATGACGCTCGCGACCTGGCTCGCCTTCCTCATCGCCTCCGGTGTATTGGTGTTGATTCCGGGGCCGACCGTGCTGCTCGTCGTCTCCTACGCGCTGGGCCAAGGCTTGCGCGCCGCGCTGCCGATCGCGATCGGTGTGGCGCTCGGCGATTTCACGGCGATGACCTTGTCGATGCTCGGGCTCGGCGCCTTGCTGGCGGCCTCCGGCAGCGTGTTCACCTTGCTCAAATGGATGGGCGCCGCCTATCTGGTCTGGCTCGGCGTCAAGCTCTGGCGCGCCGGCGGCACATTCGACGCGTCGCCTCGGCGAGACGCCACCCGGCCGTTGCGGATGCTCACGCATGCTTTTGTCGTGACGGCGCTCAACCCGAAAAGCCTCACCTTCTTCGTCGCCTTCCTGCCCCAGTTCATCGACCGCAATGGGGATTTCCTGACGCAGATGCTGATCTTCGAGACGAGCTTCCTCGTCCTCGCCTTCGCCAACGCCTTGGGCTATGCACTCGTCGCTTCGCGGGCCCGCGTGCTCATGGGAAACCCGCGCGCCATCGCGCTTGCAAACCGGTTGGGCGGCAGCTTGCTGATCGGCGCCGGCATCGCCGCGGTGAGCCTGCGCGCGGCGCAGAATTAGCCTTCGATCGGCCGGGCTTCCTCGGGCAGCATGATCGGCACGCCGTCGCGGATCGGATAGGCGAGCTTCGCCGAGCGGCTGATCAGCTCCTGGCGGCGCGCATCATATTCGAGCGGCCCCTTGGTGAGGGGGCACACCAGGATTTCCAAAAGCTTGCGGTCCACCGCGGCGCGATTGTCCTGATCGGTCGGTTGCGGCTCTTCCATCGGGATCTCCCTCATTGCAGCGGCGTTTCGGAACCGCCGCCCGTCTTGGCGAGCTCGAATTCCGTGATCGCGACCAGGATTTCGGCACGCGATTTGAGATCGGGCGCCTCGAGGAGTGCTTGCTTCTCGCGCGCCCCGAAAGGGCTCATCATGGCGAGCGCGTTGACGAGCGCCTCGTTTGGCGCATCCTCGATGCCCTTCCAATCGACGCGCAGATCATTGGCTTTGGCGAAGCGGCGAAGCGCGTCGAGCACGGCTTCGCGGTCGACGAGGTCCTCGCCCGCGCGCGCCGTGAAATCGCTCACATATTTGTGGAAATCGACCTGGCATTGCCGGTAGGGCGTGTCCGCTGAAAGCTCGGCCGAGACCGCGAAGCGAGCAACGCCCGTGAGTGTCACGAGGTAACGCCCATCGCCCGTCTCGGCGAATTGGGTGATGCGCCCGGCGCACCCCGTGCCGTAAAGCTTCGGCGCGAGCGCCTCGGAAGAGGCTTCCTCGTCGGGCTGAATCACGCCGAAGAGCCGGTCCGTCCGCAGCGCGTCGTCGACGAGCGCGAGATAGCGCGGCTCGAATATGTTGAGCGGCATATGACCGCGCGGCAAGAGCAGGGCGCCGGCGAGCGGAAAGACGCGCAACGTCTCGGGAAGGTCGGCCGGTCCCCGATAGGGAACGTTGATGCCCATCAGCTTCCCCTAAAGCCGGCTGCGTCTGGAGTGAGAAAACGCCATGGCCTCGATCCATCGATGCGGCGCATCGTGCACGAAGGCGAAGAGAGAAAGGCGCCGCGTCGATTTCATCTCAACGCCTCCGGACGGTGTTGCATTCCTCAGGAGAAGAGCACCGAGGAGAGCTTGCGCCGCCCGAGCTTCGTCATCTCGTCCATCGGTCCCCAAGCCTCGAAGAACTGCAGAAGCTGCTTGCGAGCACCATCATCCTTCCAGCCGCGGTCGCGCTTGATGATGGCGATAAGCTGGTCAATGGCCTCCTCGCGCCGGCCCTTGGCGTTGAGCGCCGCGGCAAGATCGAAGCGCGCCTGGTGGTCGAGCGGGTTCGCCGAGACCGCGGCCTCGAGGCCCTTGAGGTCTCCCGCATTGGCCGCCTGCTCGGCGAGCTCCAAGGCCGCGCGCGCGGCCGAGATCGCCGGGTCATCGGCCTTGTCCGCCGGCGCCATAGCCAGAAAGCGCCTCGCCTCCTCGAGGGCGCCGCTCTCGACCTGCATGCGCGCGAGCCCGCCGAGCGCGCGCGCATTGCCCTCCTCTTGCGCGAGCGCCGCCGCATAGGTTTCCGCAGCGCCCCCGATATCGCCCTTCTTCGCCGCCTCGTCGGCTTGCGTAAGTAGCGTATCGATCGAGGACGGGCCGAGTGGTCCCACGAGCCTCTCGATGAAGGCCTTCACCTGGCTTTCCGGCACCGCTCCCATGAAGCCGTCGACAGGTTGGCCACGCTGAAAGGCGATCACGGCCGGAATCGACTGGATGCCGAGCTGACCTGGAATCTGAGGGTGCTCGTCGATGTTCATCTTGACGAGCTTCACCTTGCCCTTCGCGGCCTGCACGGCCTTGTCGAGAATGGGCCCAAGCTGTTTGCAAGGGCCGCACCAGGGCGCCCAAAAATCGACGAGCACCGGCTGGCGCGCCGATTCCGCGATGACATCCTGTCGGAAGCCCGCGGTCGTCGTGTCTTTCACGAGCTCCGTGGCGCTGACCTGATCTTGCATGGCCTCAACCGGTCCTTTTCGAGTGCGCTCGCCACTGCCACGGGCCCGCTGAGGCCCGAAGGAAGCGGTTCAAGCGAGAGTTCCTTGATCGCGCCCTTTCGATAGCGCCACCATGATCAATCGCAAAGCCCATAACGCTCAAGCCGGCGCTTCGCTTTGGGCGCGGGTCGCGCCCTGGCTTCAGATGGTGCGAGACCGTGGCTTTGACAACGCGGCGCCCGCTTGCGCCCACTACTGCGCCTCGGCCTTGGGTTCAACGTCGATGACGAGCGGTGCATGCCCGGTCGTCTCGAGGAAGCGCATGAGATCGTCGCGGGAGAGCGCGGTGGTCATGGTGTTGGTCAGGGGGTGCGCGTTGATGACATCGAATTCGAGCAAGCCTTTGTCGATTGCAACGGTCACTTCCCTTTTTTCGTCATTCACGGCGCCGAAAAGCGTGACGGCGCCGGGTTCGACGCCGAGCTTGTCCATCAATTGCTCGGCGCTGCCGAAGGAGAGGCGCCCCGACGCGCCGAGCCGCTCGTGCAGGCGCTTGAGATCGACATTCGCGTCCTCGCGACAGGAGACGAGGAAGAAACGGCCCTTCTTGTCCTTGAGGAACAGATTTTTCGTGTGGCCGCCCGGCAGCTCCCCGCGCAGCTCGCGCGACTGGGTCACGGTGAAGAGCGCCGGATGCTCGACCGTGCGCGTCGTGATGCCGAGACCCTCGAGATGGGAAAGAAGCGCTTGGGGAGAGAGGGGCATTGCGGTCGAAAATCCTCATATTTCGTGGCGATTCGGCCGGTCTTGAACAAATCGGTCTCGAATCAAAATCCCTTTTGATCAAGATCCTTCCCTTCAAAAATCCAGGCGCCAAAAATCGCTTTCATTTTTGCGGATGATGCTCTAGAGGGCAATCGCGAAAGCTTTCCATCAACAGCCCTCGCTTTCGCCGCTTGCGGCAAAACGTTGGCGTTTTTTGAAGAGTGACCGGCATGAAGGCCGATACCCATCCCGACTACCATTTCATCAAAGTCGTCATGACGGACGGGACGGAGTTCCAGACCCGCTCGACCTATGGCAAGGCGGGCGATGCGCTGACCCTCGACATCGATCCCAAGAGTCATCCGGCCTGGACCGGCGGCCAGCAGCAGCTCACCGATCGCGGCGGACGCGTGTCGCGTTTCGCCAAGAAATTCGGCGAGCTCAAATTCGGAAAATCCTGAGAGCTTTAGTCGCCCGCGCCAAGCTCGCTGGCGCCAAGCTCGCTGGCGCCAAGATCGCCGGCGCCAAGAGCCAGGCGTAGCTTCGCGATTTGTTCGCTGACCGGATTCTCGAGGCTTGGCGGAGGCGCCTCCGCCTCGAGGCTTTGCGTGATCTGGCGATCGAGATGGCAGATGCGCTCCTGAATGCGCAAGGAGCGCGCGATCAGCGCCAGAAGCCCTTGCGGCAAATGAGCGATCGTTTCCTCGGGCGACGGCGCTTGCATGTCCTTCAGCGTGATGCGCGCCTTGTCGCGCTCGGCTTGCAGGCGGCTGAGCTCGCCCTCGCCGACGGCGCGTTGCAGCAGGAGCCATGAGGCGAGCTGCATGAGCCGTGTCGTGAGGCGCATGCTTTCTGTCGCGTAGCCGAGCGCTGCTTGTTTCGGAAGAAGCCTCGAATCCTCCCGCCCCTTGCCGTCGAGATAGCTCGCCGTTTCCTCGACGAGCCCCATGCCCTCGCGGAACAAGCCCGTAAATTGCTCCGAATGGACGAAGCTTTCGGCGAAGATGACGGCGCCATGCGCCCCTATTCGCGTGACCGGTCGCGTCTCGTTCACCTTGCGCCTCGTTCGCGTCTCTGGCCCGTCTCTCGGCCATCCCCTCGACGGTCGTCCCCGCGAGAGGTCTTGTCTCGGAAGGGAGCGGGCTCGATTGATGAAATCGAGTATCGCAAGTGTAAAGCCAGGGCGACGTGCCCGGCGCGCTTACCTTTTGTTAAGGTTAATTGTGCAAGTTTTTGGTATTTGTTTTGAGATGAGAACAAAAAAAGAGCCGCACGAAGCGGCTCTTAAGGTAAAACAGGGAGGCGTCAAACAAGTGGACAGGAGAGCCACCTGACATTTACCTTGATACCGGCTAAAGCTTAACATTGAGTTAATTTTTACCGAATTTTTTAAGCGCCCCGAAACGGATCACGATCGCCCATAAATGATATGAAAGGCCGAGGCGCTACGGTGGCGTCGTCGGCCGGCCCATGCTGGGGCGGCACGCAGGCGCCCTTTACCGCTTGAAGAAGGATTGCGCCGAACCCTGCGCCGCGAGCTTCTGGGCCTTGGCGGTTTCAAGCCGCATGATCTCATTACGCAAGGCGGCCACCCGCTCATCGATCTCGGCGATCGAAAGCATCGACAGATCCTGCCCGATCGCATGGGTCGGCGCCGGGCGCCTCGGACGAAGCTCGTCATCCTCCATGAGGGTTCCCTCCGTCTCTTCCCGGAGCGGCCATGCCGCTTGCATCTTGCGGCCGGACCGATCGTCGAATTCAACCAATCCCCGCCGGAATGCCGATTCCGGCCGCGCGCGCTGTTGGCAGCCCGCACGAAGAAAGTTAGATCATTTCCATGGAGGAGGCGAGCGCCGGCGAGATGAAGCCGCTTGCGCGAGCCCGAAAAGCAAAACCGTGAGGTGAGACGATGCCGCAGACGCTCCCCGCGACCATGACGGCGATGGCGATCCCGAAGCCCGGCGGCCCGCAGGCGCTGGTCGCCGAGACGCGGCCAGTGCCGACGCCCGGCCCCGGCGAGATCCTCATCCGCGTGGCCGCGGCGGGCATCAACCGCCCGGACGTGCTGCAACGGCAAGGCCATTATCCGCCGCCGCCCGGCGCCTCCGACCTGCCGGGCCTCGAGGTCGCCGGTGACGTCGCCGCGCTCGGCGAAGGCGCGGCGCGTTTCCGCCTCGGCGACAAGGTCTGCGCGCTCGCTCCGGGCGGAGGTTATGCGCAATTCTGCAAGGTGCACGCGACAAATGCGCTGCCGGTCCCGAAGGGCCTCACGATGGTCGAGGCTGCCGCGATCCCGGAGACCTTCTTCACCGTCTGGACCAATGTGTTCGACCGCGGGCACCTGAGAAAGGGCGAGAGCTTCCTCGTGCATGGCGGAAGCTCCGGCATCGGCACCACGGCGATCATGCTGGCCAAGGCTTTCGGCGCGCGGGTCTTCGCGACGGCGGGCTCGGCCGAAAAATGCGAGAGCTGCCGCGAGCTCGGCGCCGATCTCGCCATCGACTACCGCGAGCAAGATTTCGTCGAGGCGGTGAAAGGCGCGACCGCGGACAAGGGGGTCGATCTCATCCTCGACATGGTCGGCGGAGATTACGTGCCGCGCAATTACGAGGCGGCGGCCGAGGAAGGCCGCATCGTGCAGATCGCCTTCCTCAAGGACTCGAAGGTGACGCTCGACCTGCGCCGCCTGATGATGAAGCGGCTCACCCATACGGGCTCGACCTTGCGGCCCCGTTCGGCCGAGCAGAAGGCCCGCATCGCCAAATCGCTCGAAGAGAAGGTGTGGCCGCTTCTGGAGCAAGGGCGCTGCAAGCCCGTGATCCACGCGACCTTCAGGCTTACCGACGCGCCCAAGGCGCACGCGCTGATGGAATCGGGCGCGCATATCGGAAAGATCGTGCTGACGGTGGAGTGAAGGGGGTCCGCGCGCTACATCGTTGCATCCTGCCCGGGCTTGGCCCGGGCATCCATGCCTTGTGCCTTCGTGGAAGTGCGGAAAGACGTGGATGCGCGGGCCAAGCCCGCGCATGACGGCTAAGGAAGAACCGCTTTGGCTTTACTCCTTCACCGCGCCGGTGAGGCTCGAGACATAATAATCGACGAAGAAAGAATAAAAGAGCGCGACCGGGATCGAGCCGAAGAGCGCGCCCGCCATCAGCGCTCCCCATTGGTAATCATCGCCTTGCACGAGCTGGGTGAGCACCGCGACCGGCAGCGTCTTCTTCTCGGAGGATTGGATGAAAGCGAGCGCGTAGATGAACTCGTTCCACGAGAGCGTGAAGGCGAAGATACCGGCGGAAATCAAGCCGGGCACGGCGAGCGGCAAGGTGATCTTGCGCAGGATCTGGAGGCGCGAGGCGCCGTCGATCAGCGCGCATTCCTCGAGCTCGTAAGGGATCGACTTGAAATAGCCGATCAGCAGCCAGGTGCAGAAGGGCACGAGGAAGGTCGGGTAGGTGAGGATCAAGGCGAGCGGCGAATTGAAAAGGCCGAGCTTCACCACCATCGCGGCGAGCGGGATGAAGAGGATCGAGGGGGGCACGAGATAGGCGAGATAGATGGCGAGCCCCACCCAATTGGCGCCGCGAAAGCGAAGGCGCTGGATCGCATAGGCAGCGAGCACGCTGGCGAAGATCGACAACGCGGTCGCCGAGGCAGCGATCAGCATGGTGGTCCACAGCCATCGCGGATAATCCGTGTCGAAGAAGAGCTTCTTGACGTTGGCGAGCGTCGGCGAATGCACGAAGAGCGGATTGAAGTCCTTGTAGTTGTAAAGCTCGTTGTTCGGCTTGAAGGTGGTGATCGCCATCCAATAGAAGGGAAAAAGCAGCACGATGACGAAGCAGGCGAGCGGCAGATAGACCGTCACCAGCTTGCGCGGGCCGCTTTCCCAGGAGATGACGCCAAGCCGCTCGGGGAGCCGCTCGGGCGCGGCGGGCTCGGGCGTGGCGAGCGCCGCGTCAGTCATTGGCTTCGCCCTGCTGCCATTTGCGCCGCGCGAGGCCGAAATAGCTGAAGAGCGTCGCCGCGATCAGGAAGGGGATCATCGAGACTGCGATCGCCGCGCCTTCGCCGAGCTGGCCGCCCGGAATGCCGCGCTGAAAGGCGAGCGTCGCCATGAGGTGCGTGGAGTTGATCGGCCCGCCGCGCGTGATGGCGTAGACGAGCTGGAAATCCGTGAAGGTGAAGAGCACAGAAAAGGTGAGCACCACCGAAAGGACCGGCATCAGCATCGGCGCGGTGATGTGGCGGAAGCGTTGCCACGAGGTCGCTCCATCGAGCATCGCGGCCTCGTAGAGCGAAGGGGATATCGTCTGCAAACCGGCGAGCAGGCTGATGGCGACGAAGGGAATGCCGCGCCAGATGTTCGCCGCGATCAGCGAGAAGCGCGCCGCCCAGGGCGTGCCGAGAAAATCGATGTTCGTCGACCTTACATGCAGCACGTCTTTCAGGATGTAGGAGATGATCGAGAATTGCGGATCGTAGATCCACCAGAAGGCGACCGCCGAGAGCACGGTCGGCACGATCCAGGGCACGAGCACGATGGCGCGGATGAGTGATTTGAACGGGATGTGGTGGTTGAGAAGGAGCGCGAGCCAAAGGCCGAGCGCGAATTTCCCGATGGTCGCGGTCGCCGTATAGAAGATCGTGTTGCCGACCGCGGTCCAGAAGATCGGGTCGTGCCAGAGCGAGACGAAATTCTCGAGCCCGACGAAGGCGCCGGCGCGCCCGATTTTCGTGTCGGTGAAGGCGAGCCAAAGCCCGAGCCCGAGCGGATAGGTGAGAAAGACGACGAGAAGGCCGATCGCCGGCAAGAGGCAGAGGAAGACGAGAAAAGGCTTCCAGTCGAAAAGGCGCGCCAACAGATCCGGCGCTCGGGGAGCCTCCCGCGCAACGCTCCATTTTTGCGCAATATCCGCCATGGGTCAGGAGGCGCTTTCTCGCTCAGGCGGGCTCAAGCACGCCTTGGCGACGAGTCGCACCCGGCAATGGCCACGATCCCACCGACCGGGCCGTGAATTGAAGCCGCTGAGGCCGCGCTCGTCCATTCGCGCTTTCGCAATCAACCGGTCTTGTAATAGCGCTTGGCGCGCCGCTCGGCTTCGGCCGCCGCGTCCTCGGGGGATGCTGCGCCCGTCGCCACGGAAGCCGCCATGTCGACCATGACGTAATCGGCGACGACAGCGGCCGAGGCCTCGTTGATTGGCCCCTTGAAGGCATACCAGAGCGAATCCTTCATCGTGTCCTTGTAGGCCGCGATCTTCGGGTCGGACTTCCACACATCGCTCTGCTCGTAGGCTTTGAGCGGCTGCGCCCAATACCCATAGGTGCCGGTGAGCCATTTGTCGTATTGCTCGACCTCCATCATGTAGGCGAGATAAGCCTTCGCCGCGTTCGGAAATTTCGTGTGCTTGAACACCATGGAGTTGATGGCAAGCGCCGATTCCGTTCCGGAGCCGACCGGCCCTACCGGCATGCGCGCATGGTCGAGATCGGCCGCCATCGCGGCGATCTTCGGATCGCTTGAATTCTTAATGGAGTAATAGAGGGAGACGCCGTTTTCCGTCGCCGCGATCTCTCCCGCGATCAGCGCCTTGTTATTCGAAGGGTCGAGCCAGGATTGCGTGCCCGGAATGAAGCTCTCGAAGAGCGCCTTGCCGTATTTCAAGGCTTCGATCGTCTGCTTCGAATTGATCGTCACCTTCTGGTTCTCGTCGATCATGTAGCCGCCATGGGCCCAGACGAGCCAATGGCAGAAGGCATTCCCGTCGCCCGTCGCATGGCCAAAAGTGTATCCGGCCGGATGGCCGATCTCCTTGAGCTTGCGGCAAAGCTTGAGGAAATCGTCGAGGGTCGTCGGGAATTTGTCGAAGCCCGCCTCCTTCACCCAGGAGACGCGGTAGACCGAGGGTCCGCCCGAGCCGCCGAAGGGAATCGCGATCCAGTTGTTGGTGCCGAACTTCTTGCCGTAGCGCTCGGCGAGCGGATACCAGCCGCCGTATTTCTTGCCGAGATATTCGGCCACATCGGAAAGCTCGATGAGCTTGTCCGAGTAAAGATGCGGGTCATCCGTCCAGCCGAGGACGACATCCGGGCCGGCTCCGGTGTTCGCCGTCACCGCGGTCTGCGGACGCAAGTCCTCCCAGGCCGAGTAATCGACCTTCACCTGCACGCCCGTCGCCTTGACGAAGCTCTGGGTGTTCGCGTTGAAAATGGTCTCGTCGGGATCGACGAATTTCGTTGGGCGCAGCACGCGCAAGGACGCGCCCTTCTCGATGTCGAGCTTGGGGGCCTCGACATTGGCGATCGGGATGGCAGCGCTTGCGCCCGTGCCGAGCGTCGTCGCCGCAAGCGCGCCGACGCCGAGCGCCAAGGTGTCGCGCCGATTGAAACGATTCATCTCACATCCTCCCGGGAAGCTTCATGATCCGCCCTTGCGCGAACGGAGCGCGACAATCGTCATCAATCTAGAGCATGGGTCAGTATTGCGGAATGTCAAATTGATCGCCAACGGATCGCTTTTGAACGATGGGATGCGCTTGCCTATTCGCTTTGCGATGATGAAGCCTGTAAGAGTTTCAAGGAACCGCGGAGACATTCAAATGGACGAGCTCATCGCCAAATTGACGCAAGCCGCCGGCATCGATGCCGCGACCGCCGAGAAAGCGGTCGGCATCATTTTGAATTTCCTGAGGCAGCAAGCGCCGGCCGAGTCTGTCGACCAGGCGACCGCCGCGATTCCAGGCGCGCAACAGGCCGCCGAGCGGCAAGCGCAAGCGCAGGCAGGCGCCATCGGCGGAGCGATCGCGGGGCTCGGCGGGCTGGTGGGCGGAAACGGCGGCCTGATGGCACTCGCCGGCCAGTTGACGAGCGCCGGCCTGTCGATGGGGCAGATGCAGACGGTCGGCAAGACGCTTTTCGCGCATGTGCGTGAAAGAGCCGGGGAAGACGTGGTGGGCGGCATCGTTTCCGCCGTGCCCGGACTTTCCCAATTCATATGAGGGCGGCGATGCCAGGGCTCGACCCATCATTCCTTGCCGAAGCTGCCCGCCGATGATGCCTGCGCGGCACCGGACCTGATCGATGACGGCCATAAAGGGCAAGAACGACGTCGCGGACGATCGCGATTTGCATGGCTGGCGCAAGCTCGTCGCGGAGACGCTGAAGGGCCAGAGCGTCGAGGCGCTCATCTCGCATAGCGCCGATGGCTTGCCGATCGAGCCGCTTTACGCCGCCGCGAAGGAAACGCATTCCGCTCCCTTGCCCGCGCGACGGCCATGGCGCCTTGTCCAGCGGATCGATCATCCCGACCCTCACGAAGCCTCGCGCCTTGCGCTTGCGGATCTTTCGGGCGGCGCCACCGAGATGGCACTCGTGCTTTCCGGCTCCGCCACCGCGCGGGGTTTCGGCGTGAATGCCGGGTCGGTCGAGGCGCTCGACCAGGCGCTTTGCGGCATCAAGCTCGACCACGTCCGGCTGCGCCTCGAGACCGCGCCCTTCGACGGTCGCGCCGTCGCGCAAAACCTGCTCGAGCTTGTGGCGCGGCGCGGCGATGAAACAGCAAAGCTCCGCATCGACTTCGGCCTTGATCCCGTCTCCGACATGGCGCGTTGCGGCGGCATGCCGATGAGCTGGCAGGAGCTTGCCGAGCGCTTCACGGGCACGGCGAGGCTGATCGCCGAGAAGGGCGTCGCGGGACGGGCCGCGCGCGTAGACGGGCGCGTCGCGCATGAGGCGGGCGCGAGCGAGGCGCAAGAGCTTGCCTTCGTGCTCGCGGCCGGCGTCGCTTATCTGCGCGCCTTCGAAACCAAGGGTTGGAGCCTCGATCAAGCGCGCAAGGCTTTGGGCTTCCTGCTCGTCGCCGATGCCGATGAATTCATGAGCATCGCCAAGTTCCGCGCCCTGCGGCTACTCTGGGAGCGCGTCGAGGACGCGTGCGGTCTCGTGCCCGAGCCGATCGAACTCTCGGCGGAGACGGCATGGCGCATGGCGACGCGGCGCGACCCTTACGGCAATATGCTGCGCGCGACGCTCGCGGCCTTCTCGGCAGGCGTCGGGGGAGCCGATTCGATCGGCGTCCTGCCCTTCACGACGGCACTCGGCCTTCCCGATGCTTTCGCACGCCGCGCGGCGCGCAATCTCCAGCATGTGCTCATCGAGGAATCGCATTTATGGCGCGTCGCCGACCCCGCCTCGGGCTCGGGCGCTTTCGAGGCGCTGACGCAAACGCTAGCGCATAAGGCGTGGGAGCTTTTCCAGGAGATCGAGGGCGAGGGCGGCATCGTCGAGAGCCTGGTCGACCGCAAACTGCAAGCGCGCATCGCCGGCGTGCGCGAGGAGCGCCGCCAGGAGATCGCGCGGCGCAAGACGCCGATCACCGGCGTCAGCGAATTCGCGCTCGTTTCCGAAGCGCCGGTTGGCGTGCTTCAGCCGGCGCCCGAGAACGCGGACGAGGTGCGATCGGGCTTTCCCCTTCGCCAGAAATTCGAAGCGCTCATGTCGCGAAGGCTCGCCGAGCCCTTCGAGCGTCTGCGGGACCTTTCGGACGATCACCTTGCCCGCACTGGAAGGCGCGCCCAAGGTTTTTCTCGCCAATCTCGGGAGCGCCGCGAGCTTCACGGCCCGCCGGCAATTTGCCACGAGCCTCTTCGAGGGCGGCGGCCTGGAAACCATCGAGAACACGGAAGCCTCGACCTTGCCGCTCATCGTCGATCTCTTCCGCGCTTGCGGCGCGAGTTTCGCGTGCCTCTGCTCCTCCGATGAGCACTATGCGCGGCTCGGCGGCGAGGCCGCGCGCGCGCTGAAGGCGGCGGGTGCCGCGAAGCTCGCGGTCGCCGGAAATCCGCGCAATCTCGCCGAAGCCTTCGCAGGGCGCGGCGATCGACCTTTTCGTCTTCTCGGGTTGCAACGCCTTGGCGATTTTAAACGGGCTCTACGACGATCTCTTTAAACAAGAGGGGTGAAGCCATGGGCTGGCTCAAGGCCGGACTGACCACCACCGTCATTTCGGCCGTCCTCATGGTGGGCGCGATGCTTCTTCTCAGCATGCTGCAGAAGGGCCTCGAGCCGATGAGCCTTCTCTCCATCCTCGTCGTCGGCCTGCCGCTCGGCCTCCTGGTCGCCGCACCCGTCTGCCTCATCGTGCTGCCTGCCGCCGACGCCATTCTCATGCGGGGAGGCGCGAAGCTGTTTCGCGACATGATGATCGTCGGCGCGGTGGCCGGCGCGCTCGTCCCCCTCATCATTCTTTTCGTGCTCAGGATCAAGCCGTCCGCCGGGCTCGGCACGATCACGGCGCTTTCGCTGCTCGCGGGAATTGTGGGCGGCGCTGCGGCTGGCCTCTTTTACGCGGAGATCCTGGCGCGGATCCACAAGCGTTGACCGGTCGCACGCTGCCCGGCATGGCGGACGAGTCGCGCCCGCGAGAGGACGCGCTCGTCAAGAGCGGGACGAAAGCGTTTCAAAACACGATCCTCGCGCTCTTCTGCGCCGGCTTTGCGACCTTCGCGCTCCTCTATTATGTGCAGCCGCTGTTGCCGGTGTTCTCCGAACGCTTTGGGCTCGGTGCAGCGCAAGCGAGCCTCGCGCTTTCCGTGACAACGGGTCTGATGGCGCCCGCCATGCTGGTCGCCGGCGCAATCTCCGAAACGCTCGGGCGAAAGCCCGTGATGGTCGCCTCGGTGCTCGCCTCCGCGCTCTTGACGCTCGCCACGGGCTTCGCGCCGAGCTGGCCCGCGCTCCTGGCCTTGCGCGCCGCCGCCGGAATTTCGATCGCGGGCCTGCCGGCCGTCGCCATGGCCTACGTGGCCGAAGAGATCGCGCCGCCCTCGATCGGCCTCGCCATGGGCCTCTACATCGGCGGCAGCGCGCTCGGCGGCATGGCGGCGCGGCTCGCGGCGGGGCTTCTCGCCGACCTCGGCTCCTGGCGCTGGGCGACCCTCGCGCTCGGCGCCATGGGGATCATCGCCGGCCTGATCTTCGGGCGGAGCCTGCCGCCCTCGCGCCATTTCTCGGAGCGGCCCTGGTCGGCGCGCGCGCTCGCCACGGGCTTCCTCGCCCATCTCCGCGAGCCGGGTTTGCGGCTTTTGGTGCTGGAGGGCTTCCTCATCATGGGGAGTTTCGTCAGCATCTACAATTACATCGGCTATCGCCTGCTGGCGCCGCCGTTCGGGCTCAGCCCGACGGGCGTCGGCCTGGTCTTCAGCCTCTATCTCGTGGGCATCGTCTCCTCTCCCGTGACCGGCTCGGTGGCGACGCGGCTCGGCTTGCGCAATGTGTTCTGGGTCATGATCGCCGTCATGGGCGGGGGGGTCGGGCTCACGCTCTCCGGCTCGCTTCCTGTCATCATCGTCGGCATCGCGGTCTTGACCTTCGGCTTCTTCGGCGCGCATTCGATCGCCAGCGCCTGGGTCGGACGAAGGGCGCGAACCGCGAAGGCGCAAGCCGCGTCGCTCTATCTCTTTCTTTATTATGTCGGCTCGAGCGTGATCGGCTCGCTGAGCGGCATTTTCTGGGAGAGAAGCGGCTGGAGCGGTGTGGTCGGGCTCGTCTCGTTGCTCCTCGCCGCTGCCTTCCTCATCGCGCTTCGCCTCGCGCGTCTCGAACCGGTCTCCTCTTGACTTGCCCCGCCTTTTTCCAGGCGCATCACGCAGTCTCGGCTCGATGTTGCCGATCCCCGGGCTTCGGCCTAGTTAAGGAGAGGCGAGCCGGCTAAAGCGCCGCGCTCAGCTCAAGGTTTCGACCATCCGTCTCGATCCATGCCAGGAGGGCACCCCATGTCGTTCTCACTCCCCGATCTCCCTTATCCGCACGATGCGCTCGCGCCCCACATGTCGAAGGAGACGCTCGAATTTCACCACGACAAGCACCACGCCGCCTATGTGAACACCGGCAATAATCTGCTCAAGGGCACGGAGTGGGAAAACAAGAGCCTCGAGGAGGTGGTGAAGGGCTCCTTCGGCAAGAACGCGCCGCTCTTCAACAACGCGGGCCAGCACTACAACCACACCCATTTCTGGAAATGGATGAAGCCGAAGGGTGGCGGCGCCATTCCGGGCGCGCTCGAGAAGAAGATCAAGGAGGATTTGGGTTCGGTCGACAAAATGAAGGAAGACTTCATCGCCGCGGGCGTCGGCCAATTCGGTTCGGGCTGGGCCTGGCTCGCGGTCAAGGACGGCAAGATCGTCATCATGAAGACGCCGAACGGCGAAAACCCGCTCGTGCATGGGGCGAAGCCCATCCTCGGCTGCGACGTGTGGGAGCACTCCTATTACATCGATTATCGCAACCGCCGGCCCGACTACATCAAGGCGTTCCTCGAGCATCTCGTCAATTGGGAACACGTCGAGGAAATGTTCGGCAAGGCGAAATAAGCGGCCGAAGCTTCGGACGCAAAAAGCGTTCGGCGAGCAGGAGCTCGTCAGCGCCGATCGAGCTCACCGAAACGTGCCGGCGCGGCATCGAGCCGCGCCAAGACCTCGAGGAAGGCGTCGCTTCGAAGGAAGCTCGCTTCCTTGGGGCGCGTCTCGCCCACCGAATCGGCCGCCATGAGATCGTCATCGATTTCGCCCGGGTGGCACATCACGAGATGGCGCTTGCCGGGCGCCGTGAGGAAGCGGGCGAAATCCGCCGCGTAATCGCGACGCGGATCGAAGGGCACGACGCCGGCAAAGCCCTGGTTCGCGGCGAGACCGCGCGCCCGCAGCTTGTCTCCAAAGCCGCGCGCAAGCGCCGCGATCACCACGGCTTTGCCGGCCCCGACGCGTCGCATCGCGATCGCGCCCGGACGATCGGCCGGATCGCGCAGATAGAGATGCTGAGCGAGCCCAAGACCATCGAGCGCGGTAAAGAGCGCGTCGCGGACCCCGGGGAAGGCGTGGACATGCTGATGCCCGTCGAGAAAATCGGGCTCGCGTCCCATGGCGGCCGCGAAGGCATCGATCTGCCGGCGGAACTCATCGGCAATCTCGGCTAAAGGCAGGCGCGCGGAAAGCGCGCCTCGCAGCACGCGCCCGAACGGCGGAAGCTCCCCGGTCGGGGCGAAGCGCGACATCAGGGCGAGCGAGTTTCCGCAAGTGAGGTTGAGATGCACGCCGAGATCGGCGCGGCCGGCGAATTCGCGCAAGCGCGGAGCCGACCTTGCCCAATTCTCCCGGTTGGTCATCGCGCTCGTCGCCGTCACGCGGCCCTCGCGCAAGAGAGCGAGGATCGCGGCGCTCACCCCTTCGCTCAGGGCGAAATCATCGGCGCAAAGGACGAAGCGGAGCATTCCGGTTACACGGATACGATCAGAGGCTGGACCTGACTTTATCGCCAAATGGTTTGATTTCTCTTGCGGCGTCTCGAGGTGCTGACAAAAATTCCGGTCTTTGCATGCGCCAAAGCGAGGCCCGGGCCTGCGTCGGCGCTCCCGCAAGTATTATTGCAGTACCGAGAGATCGGCGTGCAAAATGTGACTTCAGGGCAATCGGGCATCAAATTGGATCCGCGGGCGCCCGTCGTGCAGAAACGCGGACGGAAGAGCCCTTCGTCAACGCTAATTAGTCTCTATTCAAAGGTTATTCCAGGGCGCCGATGGATGCTCGACGCATCCATCGGCGGCGGCCGAGATTCAAACTCATCCTATTTTTCTAAAAATAAGATAAGTTTGCGGAGCAGAGTCCCGCCCCTCGCGGGACGTTTTTAGCGGCGACGCTTGGTGCGCGTCTGCCCGAGGCCCATTTGCTTGGCGAGGCGCGAGCGGGCGGCGGCGTAGTTCGGCGCGACCATGGGGTAGTCGGAAGCGAGGCTCCACTTCTCGCGGTATTGCTCGGGCGAAAGCCCGTATTGCGTGCGCAAATGCCGCTTCAGGGATTTGAACTTCTTCCCATCCTCAAGGCAGATGATGTAATCCGGCGTGATCGACTTCTTGATCGAGACGGCGGGCTTCGCGTTCGTCGCCTGCGAATGGGCTTCCGGATTGGTGACGCGCGTCAAGGCTCCGTAAACGTCCTTGATCAGGACCGGAAGCTCGCCGGCGCCGACCGAATTGTTGCTGACATAAGCAGACACGATGTCGGTCGCAAGTTCGATGAACTGCGCCGAGCTCTCATTAGTGTTGAGTTCCATTGTTAGCCTTTCTGAGCTGAGAATCGACTTTGGACGAGCCAGCGCCCTCCACTTCTGTCGGCCATGGGCCAACAGAGATGGCGCGATTCGTCCGGTTCTAACGCATCACGATTTCGTGGGACGCGGCCTCTACGCTTCGTAGAGCCGCCGGGCGCTCCTCTACTCTGGGTCTTCTGTGATTTCAACTGTGGCTTCAGCATTCGATGCTGGGAAACGTCGCAAAAATGGGCAAAAACATCTGAATTTCACGTTCGCGGGAGAGGTGCCGCGCTTGCCTTTCGCGCCCTCAATCTATTGCGGCGGCTTAACACAATTGTCCTAGAAAGCTGCGCGCGCGAACTGGCATTACCTGGAAATAGCAGATAGGAAATCTTCGAGAACTCGCCATGCAATTGAGTCCCGGGACGAAAAAATTGTTCTTGCTCAATTACTTGAAGAAAGACCTTGGTCAGGAAGTCCTCGAGCCGGCAGCGTTTTACACGACCGGCGTGAGGACCGGCGCGAGGCTCTCGGCGTGAACGCGCCGCTCGTCGATCGGGGGCCAAAAGCGCCGATCGTCGCGACGCATCCGCGCGACATTACTCATCACGGTATTGTTATCCGCGATGCGTATGATTGGCTGAAGGCGGCCAATTGGCGCGACGTGCTCCAAGATGGCTCCGCCTTGCCGGCCGATATCCGGGCGCATCTCGAATTGGAGAACGAATATGCGGACGCGATGCTTCGTCCGCTCGTGCCGCTGATCGCGGAGCTGAAGCGCGAGCTCGGCGGGCGTGTCGAGGAAGAGGATGCGACGGCGCCTCTCCCTTCCGGACCTTTCCACTATTATCGGCGCTGGCTTGCCGGCGCCCAGCACCCCCGCCTCGTTCGCCGGCCGCGAACGGGCGGCGAGGAGGAGGTTCTGGTCGACGGCGAGGCGCTCGCGGCTGGCCACGACTTCTTCCAGATTGGCCCGGCGAGCCCTTCGCCCGACCACCGCCTCCTCGCCTACGCGGTCGATGAAGTGGGAGCGGAGTTCTTCACCATTCGGCTTCGCGATCTCGTCACAGGAAGCGACCTTCCCGATCAAATCCCCAATGCGCGCGCCGACGCGATCTTGAACCTGCGCGGGGACCCGGCCGTCTTCGCGAGCGACGGCCAATCCTTCCTCTACGCAAGGCTCGATGAAAATCACCGCGCGCGCTCGATATGGCGCCACCGCATCGGCACGCAAGCCGACGAGGATCGCCTCGTCCTCGAGGAAATGACACCGGGCTGGTTCGTCTCCGTTCATCGCGAGCGCACGGGGCGGCACGCCTCAATCGCGGTGCGCGATCATGAGACCTCGGAAACCTTCATCCTCGATCTCGAGCGACCGGACACACCGCCGCGCATCGTCGCCGCCCGCGAAGCGGGGGTGCGCTACGAGGTCGAGATCGGGAAGGAGCGGCTCTTCATCCGCACCAATCGCGGCGGGGCCGAGGATTTCAAGATCGTCGAGGCGCCGCTTTCGGCGCCCGGGCCTGAGAATTGGCGAGATATCGTGGCGCATCGGCCAGGCGTCATGGTGCTGCGCCACGCGATCTTCGCGCGCCATCTCGCCTGGCTCGAGCAGGAGAACGGCTTGCCGCGCCTCGTCATCCGGGCCCTCGAGAGCGGCGAGGAGCACGCCATCATCGCCTGCGACGAGGAGGCCTTCGCGCTCAGCCTCGACGCGGGGGAAGAGTTCGACACGAACATCCTGCGCTTCACGCTTTCGTCGCCCGCGCGCCCGGCGGAGACTTACGATTACGACATGGAGAGCCGCGAGCGGGTCTTGGTGAAGCGCCAGACCATCCCCTCGGGCCATGACCCCTCTGATTACGTCGTGCGCCGGATCGACGCCCCGGCGGCGGACGGCGAGGCGATCCCGGTGACGCTGCTTTATCGCCGCGACCTCGAGCTCGACGGCAGCGCGCCCTGCCTGCTTTACGGCTATGGCGCCTATGGGTCTCCCGTGCTGCCGAATTTCCTCGGCCACCGCCTCTCGCTCGTCGACCGCGGCATGATCTATGCGCTCGCCCATGTGCGCGGCGGCACCGAGAAGGGCTGGCGCTGGTACACCCAAGGCAAGCGAGCCCACAAGGAAAACAGCTTCTCGGACTATCTTTGCGTTGCCCGCATGCTGATCGAGAAGCGCTACACGGCAGCCGGCCGCATCGTCGCCAATGGCCGCAGCGCGGGCGGCATGCTGATGGGCGTCGCGGCAAACCGCGCGCCCGAGCTTTTCGCCGGCATCGTCACCGAGGTGCCCTTCGTCGACGTGCTCGCCACCATGCTGGACGCCGATCTTCCCTTGACGCCGTCCGAATGGCCCGAATGGGGAAACCCACTTTTGAACGAGCGCGATTTCAAGACGATCCTGGCCTATTCGCCCCTGGAGAATATCGAGCCTCGCCACTACCCGGCGATCCTCGCGATCGCCGCCGTCGCCGACCCGCGCGTCACCTATTGGGAACCGGCCAAATGGGTCGCCAAGCTGCGCGCCCACTCCCTCTCCGACAAGCCGGTGCTGCTGCGCACCGAGATGAGCGGCGGCCATATGGGAGCGCCCGGCCGCTTCGCCCGCCTCGCCGAATTCGCCTTGACGCACGCCTTCGCGCTCTGGGCCTGTGGCCTGGCGCCGGTCGCCGCCGCCTCTGGCTCGGCGCGTCGCGCGTAGACTATCGCGAGCCGCTTCTTGCGTCCGGAGAGGCCGCTTGCGGCTCGCGCAGCCAGGAGGAGCGCAGCGCCTTGAAGAAGCGCTGGAACCCGGCGATCTGCTGGCCCGCCCAGGAGCGCTCGTTGTCCGCGTCGATATCGGGATCGTCGACGCCGCAAGGGCGCGGCTCCTCGCCGTAGAGCGCGGTGCGGAAGACGATGTCCCAGATCGGCAGCACGAGCGCAAAATTGCAGTTGTAATTCACCGCATCTCGCGGATCGGCGCGCATGTGGTGCAGCCGATGAAACAGCGGATCGACGAGCAGCTTGTCGATCACCGGCCCGAAACGGATGCGCACATTGGCGTGCGAGAAATTCTCGATCAGCCGGCCCATGAGGATGAGCACCGCGTATTGGCCGGCCGGCACGCCGACGAAAAGCCCGACGCTGCCGAGGACGACGGCCTCGAGCACATCATCGAGCATATGGTTGCGATCATCCGTCCAGCAGCTCACCTGCCTTTGGCTGTGGTGGAGGCTGTGCAGCGCCCACCACCAGGGAAGGGCGTGCTGCAAGCGGTGAATAACATATTGGGTGAGATCGAAGATCGCGAAATAAAGCGCGAAGAGCAGGACCGGCTTGTCGCGGAACCAGGGTAGCCAATCCTCGATGAGCGTCGTGTCCCCTCCCGAGAGTCCGAGCTTTTCGCCGAGCCAATTGCTCGCCGGCAGAAGCAGCACAAAGGTGAAGAGCGGGACGAGCCCGAACTCCTTGAGCAACGTGTAGAAAAGGTCGATGCGGGTGAGCTTGCGGCTTTCCCAACGCTCTTGCGGCAGGACGGTCTCCAGGGGGCGAAACAAAAGCCCGATGATCGCGATCTGAATCGCGTTCACCATGAAAAACTGGGCGATCTCGACAGGATCGCCCATGTATTTGGCGATGCCGATCGAGGCGAAGAAAGGCGCGAGCACGCCGGATGCGAAGGCATCCTGTATTCTCTCCCAAAGCGCGGCGAGAGCCTGCATCAACGCCTCGATAGAAAGTGCCGAAAGGGCCGGCGGACGGGCGCTGCCTACGACAAGTTGGCGGCAAGGCCAAGGTCCGGCGCGAATTGTCGCTCACGCGCTCCCTGCGTCGAACCTGCGGCCGATCGCGCGCAAAGCTATGACGCGGCGGATTCCTCGAGATAGCTTCGCACCTCCTCCATCGAGCCGAAGCGCCGCGCTCCCTTGGGCGTGCGCGCCTCGATCGTGCCGTCGGTGAAGACGACGAAGCTCGTATCCCCGACGCTGAAGCTGCGCGCCGGTTGCAATTCCTCCAGCTCTCCGGCCGCTTCATGCGCGGCGCTTTCGGCGGCGGCCGGCTGCGGATCGAGCCTCGGTTCCTGCCTTGCCTCGCGGCGCTCCGCCATGGGCTTCGCTTCGATCGGCGGCTCGGGCACTCCGAGCGGGGCGGCCGCCGGCATGACCGGCATGGGCGGCGCGACGCGCTCGCCCTTGTCGAAGCGAGGGGACGGCGCGGGCGAAGGCGCGTATGCGCGCTCGGCCGCGGCGACGATCTCATGCTCGGCCGGAATCGTCTTAGCGCTCATCCGCTCGATCGGGCGCGCCCAGGCGAGCTCCTCGAGCGCGCGCTCGATCGCGCGGCGCGTGCGGCGCGTCTCGCCCATCAACGCGGCGAGCGTGAGACAGATGAGACCTCCCGAGACCAGAGCCGAGCCGGCGATCACCAGGGTCCAGCCGCGCTCGAGCGGCACGAGCGGCCAGCCCATCGCGATGGCGCCGCCGCCGGCGGCCGCCGTCAGCAAACCCAAAAGCGCAAAAATCCAACTCATCGTCGAGCCTTGTCCAAAATCGAGCCAAGCTCCGGGGTACGGCACGCGAAAGCTTACCCGCTTCTCGCATGCATCGATCCCGCCATGGCCAGGGAGATACTGTCAAAAATAGGGCGGTCGCCCCTTGGGGCAATCATTCGATGGCGTCCCGACACCCGCTTCGCGGGCGAAAGCGACAGGAATGCCGCGCGAAGCCGGCGCGCGCGACCGATGGTTGCAAACTCTCGATCGCTATCGTAAGACCCACCGCGTGGTCGTGCCCGCGAAGGTGAGGCCCGAACGGTTCCGAGGGGATGCGACCAGCATCTCGCGTCATGCAGCCGTAGCTCAGTTGGTTAGAGCACCAGATTGTGGATCTGGGGGTCGGTGGTTCGATTCCACTCGGCTGTACCATCCCGCACAATATCCGTCAGAAGCTCGCCCTCTTCCTCAGGCCCGGGCGCTACGTCCCTTGTGCCGCATGAAGCGTCAAAGCAAAGGCGCGGATAAGCGCGCTGAGCCGCGCATGCGCGCATCCTTATAGCCTCGCCGCTTTCCGCAAAAATACTTCCCCTTCGTACGGATGATGCTTTAGGATTCGGTCTCGAAGCGGAGATCAACCAGACGGGGTGCGCCGATGGCCGTGCGGAACATCAGTATCGAGGCGGCGCTCGCCGAGGCGCGTGAAGCTTTCGTGAAGCGCAACCCGAAAAGCCGGGCGGCCCATGAGGAGGCTTGCGCGGCGTTGCCGGGCGGCAACACGCGCACGATCCTCTTCTACGCGCCCTTCCCGCTGGCGATGGAAAGCGGAAAAGGCTGTTACTTGCGCGATGCGGACGGCCATGACTATCTGGATTTCCTTGGCGAATACACGGCCGGCATCTATGGCCATTCCCATCCACGCATTCGCGCCGCCATCGATCGCGCGCTCGACGGCGGCATCAACCTCTCGGCTCACAATCTTCTCGAAGGCAAGCTCGCCCGCATCGTCTGCGACCGCTTCCCGTCGCTCGATCTCGTTCGCTTCACCAATTCCGGAACGGAAGCCAATCTCATGGCGCTCGCGACCGTCACGGTGGCGACGGGACGGCGCAAGATCCTCGTCTTCGAAGGCGGCTACCATGGTGGCGTCCTTTATTTCGGCGGCGGCGGCGCGCCGGTGAACGCGCCGCATCAATTCATCATCGGCACCTATAACGACGTGGCCCGCGCCAAGGCGCTGATCGACGAGCATGGGCCGGAGCTTGCCGCGATTCTCGTCGAGCCGATGCTCGGCTCGGGCGGCTGCATCCCCGGGGACAGGGAGTTCCTCCAGGCCCTGCGCGACGGCGCCTCGCGCTCTGGCGCGGTGCTGATCTTCGACGAGGTGATGACCTCGCGCCTCTCGCCGGGCGGCTTGCAGGAGGCGTTCGGCATCATCCCGGACATGACGACGCTCGGCAAATATATCGGCGGCGGCATGTCGTTTGGCGCCTTCGGCGGCCGCGCCGATCTCATGGGCCTTTATGATCCGCGCCGCCCCGACGCGCTGCCGCATGCCGGCACCTTTAACAACAATATCCTCACCATGTCGGCGGGGTTTGCCGGGATGAGCGAGATCTTCACGCCGCAAGCCGCTCGCGAGCTTTCGGCGCGCGGCGAGGATTTGAGGCAGCGCCTCAACGAGCTTTGCTCGGCGCGCCGCGCTCCCATGGAGTTCACCGGCTATGGCTCGCTGATGGCGGTGCATTTTTCCGCAACCCCGGTGCGCACGCCGCGCGATGCGGTGCGCGGGCATCAAGGGCTGAAGGAGCTCTTCTTCTTCGACATGCTGGAGCGCGGCATCTATCTCGCGCGCCGCGGCATGCTCATCCTTTCCTTGCCGGTCGGCGACGCGGAATGCGACCGTCTGGTCGAGGCAGTGGAGGAATTCCTGACGACGCGCGCGCCGCTCCTCCTCCCCGAGGCGCTCAGCGCCGCGTGAGCCCGGTGAAGATCGGCTTCAAGCCCTTCGCACGCTGCCATCGGCCCGGCGGATGAGCCTCGATCTCGCCGTTCTCGGCCCGATCGCGCAGGTGGTGTGGATCGATCTCATCCTCTCCGCCGACAATGCGGTCGTGATCGCGCTCGCCTGCCGTTCCCTGCCCGACACGCAGCGCCGGCTCGGCATGGCGCTCGGCATCGCGGCCGCGATCACGCTGCGCGTGCTTTTCGCCTTCGTGGCCGTGCAGGTGCTGGAGGTACCGCTCCTCAGGTTCGCGGCCGGCCTCGTGCTCCTCTATCTCGGCGTCAAGCTTGCCTGCGACGACGGCCACGGGCGCGCGGACGTGCCCGCCGCCCGCAACCTCTGGGCCGCCGTCTGGACCATCGGGGTCGCCGACGCCGTCATGAGCCTCGACAATGTGCTCGCCCTTCTCGCGGCGGCGCGGCAGAACCTCAGCGTCTTCGTTTTCGGCATCCTGCTCTCGATCCCCCTGATCGTCTGGGGCTCGGCGCTCATCATGCCGCTTTTGCGGCGCTTCCCAATCCTCGCGGTCGGCGGGGGTGCTCTTCTCGGCTGGGTCGCCGGCGAAATGATCGCCGAGGATGCGATGCTCGGTCCGCGCCTGCAAGAGCGCGGTGTCGATCCGACCTTGGCGGCGGGGCTCGCCGCCGTCACCGTGCTGGTCGTGGCGATCCTCATCCTGCGGGCGCGCGCCGCGCGCGCGAAGGATAAAAGCACCCGAGAAGAAATTCGGTGACAGCTTACTAATTTACCGAAATACAAAGGTGAGCGTTAAAAAGGTGTAATGATAAGCTGTCACCAAATTAATGTTCCTCACACGGCGACCGGCGCCTTGATGGCGGGCCAGGGGTCGTAACCCTCGATCACGACATCCTCAAAGCGCATATCGAAGAGGGATTTCGCCGAGGGGTCGAGTGTGAGGCGCGGCAAGGGGCGAGGCTCGCGTTGCAGCTGCAGCCGCGCCTGCTCGAGATGGTTCACGTAAAGATGCGCATCGCCGAGCGCGTGCACGAAATCGCCGACGCCGAGCCCCGTCACATGCGCGATCATATGCGTGAGAAGCGCATAGCTCGCGATATTGAAGGGCACCCCGAGGAGGATGTCTCCCGAGCGCTGGTAGAGCTGGCAGGAAAGACGCGCCACGCCGTCGGCGCCGGTCAGCACGTAAAACTGGAACAGGCAATGGCAAGGCGCGAGCGCCATCTTGGCGAGATCGGCCGGATTCCAGGCGCTCACCACGAGACGGCGCGAATTCGGGTTCCGGCGGATTTCGTCGAGAAGCCAGGCGATCTGATCGATGCTGCCGCCTTCGGGTGTCGGCCAGGAGCGCCATTGCCGCCCATAAACCGGGCCGAGCTCGCCTTCCTCATCCGCCCATTCATCCCAGATGGAGACGCCATGCTGCTTGAGATAGGCGATATTCGTGTCGCCTTGGAGAAACCACAAAAGCTCGTGCACGATCGATTTGAGATGCAGCTTCTTGGTCGTAACCAAGGGAAAGCCTTGCGCGAGATCGAAGCGCATCTGCCGGCCGAAGACGGAGAGCGTTCCGGTCCCCGTGCGGTCGCCCTTGGGAACGCCATTTTCGAGCACGTCCTGGAGAAGGTCGAGATAGGCGCGCATGGGCCGGAGCTCGCGATTCCTTTGAGTCGGAGGCTATTTTACCAGCCTTCGCGCGAAGATGCATGACCATCTCTGCGATTGCTCCACCGGATTTCGTCAGGCGCCCGCGGCCAAAACCTCGATCGCACGCCCGGAGCAGGCTAGCTTGCGGAAAATGCTTTCGCTTTTTTCAAGGATCATGCTTCGGCGGTTGCGCGGTTCTCGGAAAAGGTTCACTCGTGCATCGCCTGATAACGAGGTGCCGAGCATGCAGAAGCCGTCAACATCCGCGCCGGAGCCACAACCGGTAATCGAAGCGCCCGAGCTCATTTGCTATCGCACGGAGGACGACCCTCCCGAGCTCATCCCGGCACGTCCGGAGCGCGAGTGGATGGATCTCACCGACCAGCGATACGCCTATCGCTGCATCCCGCTCTCGATCGCCAATGCGTCCGGGTGGGAGATCATCTTGCCTTGCGCGTTCTCGGCGACCTGGACCGGCGGCAAGCTGATAACGGACATACAGCTGCGGCCTTTGGGCGAGCCCGCATCCGTCGCGCGCCGCGTGGTGTCGCATTTCGGCCATGGCGTGCTGACCTTCCACACCGGCTATTTGTTTCGCACCAGCCCCGGCTGGGCGCTCTGGTGCCGCGGCGCGCCTAACCAGGTGAAGCACGGCATCGTTGCGCTCGACGGCCTCGTCGAAACGGATTGGCTGCCCTTCCCTTTCACCATGAACTGGCGCTTCACCCGCCCGGGCACCGTGCGCTTCGAGGCGGGCGAGCCCTTCTGCTTCGTCACGCCCGTCCCGCATGCGCTCTACGAATCGATCGAGCCGCGCATCAAGACCTTGGCGGATGATACCGAGATGAAAGCCGCCTACGATAAGTGGACCGCGAGCCGCACCGATTTCAACGCCGGTCTCGCGCAGCGCGAGCCCGAGGCGGTGAAGCAAGGCTGGCAGCGCCATTATGTGAAAGGCGCGGGCCCCGCCGGCGAAGGGGCGGGCTTTCACTTGTCGCGCCGGAGGCTGAAAGCGCCGCGCGCCTGAAAAAATTCCCCTCGCCGGCATCCGCCTTGGAAGCCTCGTCGCGCCGGAAATGCTCGCCATTTTTTTGCGCATGCGGCGAGACGAGCCGTGCCCCCTGCGTCCGAGGCTTCAAATCGCGGCCGGGATCGCTTATATTGGAAATTGCCGCCTCACGGCGGCTATGGCGATAAATGACGATCGGAATAAACCATTCGGACCCGGGGGCGGTACCCGGCGCCTCCACCTGGAACCGGAACCGCGACAGCCGGTTCAAGGCGGGGGCGAAATAGGATCGACGAGGGTGTAAAGGGTTTGTTTTTGCCCGGCATGGTTCCACCGTTATCGGACCACAAGCACAGTTGCCAATGACAACTATGCTCCGGTTGCCGTCGCTGCGTAATGCAGCGTAAGCTTCCGAAATCAAGCCCTTCCGCTTAGCCGCGTAAGGCGGGGTCTGGAGGCGCCCGGCAACAGAAGCCTCCGCTTTCGCGCATGGGGAGCGCCTTCTAGGGACAGCCCCATTCGGGAACGCGCAAGGCAAGCCGACGAGCGACGATGCCGACCGACCTGATCCGCTATGATCTCCTCGTCCAGGACGCGCTGAAGGGCGTGGTGCGCCGCGTGCTCGCCAATGCGATACGCGACGGCATTCCGGGCGAGCATCATTTCTACCTCTCCTTCCGGACGCGCGAGAAGGGCGTGCGCATCTCGCAAGCGCTGCGCGACAAATATCCCGACGAGATGACCATCGTGCTCCAGCATCAGTTCTGGGATCTCGCGGTGAGCGACTATGCGATCGAGGTCGGGCTTTCCTTCTCCAACGTCCCCGAGAAGCTCGTCATTCCCTTCGACGCGGTGAGCGGTTTCTTCGACCCTTCGGTGCAGTTCGGGCTCAAATTCGAGCAATCGAAGGGGGACGCGCCCGCCGGCGCCGCGAGGGCGCTGCCCAGCATCGCCAAGGACGAGGCGCAGGGGAAATTGCCCTTGCGCGGTGCGCCGTCAGAGGCCGGCAAGCCCGCGCGCAAGGGCGCCGAGAAGCCGGGCCGCCCCTCGGCCGAGGCCAAAGCTACGGATGCCAAGATTTCCGATATCAAGTCTTCCGATGCCAAATCTTCCGACGGCAAGTCCTCCGAAGCCAGGTCGTTCCGATGCCAAGTCTTCCAACGGCAAGTCTTCCGAGGGCAAGCATTCCGATACCAAGCCTGCGGATTCGAAGCCTTCGGATTCCGGCAAATCCTCGGGCGGCAAGCTCAAGATTGCGGCGGACCCTGACCATGAACGGTCGAAGGATGAGCCGAAGGTGATCAGCCTCGACGCTTTCCGTAAGAAGCCGTGAGCGCGAACTCGTGAGCGGCGAGATCGTCAATCTGCGGCTCGCGCGCAAGCGCCAGGAGCGTTCCGCAAAAGAGGAAGAGGCGGCGCGCAACCGCCTCCTGCACGGCGAGACGAAGGCCGCCCGCATACATAAGCGGCTCGCTGCCGAGAAGGCGGCGCGCGACCTCGACGCCCGCAAGCTCGACGCGTCGCGCGAGCTCTCCCCGACCACCGACGAAACGCTCTGAATGACGGCCGGCGGGCGGGCTTCCGCGGTCGTCAAACGTTCGGTGACGATCGCGGGTCACGCGACGAGCGTTTCGCTCGAAGAAGCGTTCTGGACGGGGCTTGCGCGGATCGCGCGAGCCGAAGGGATAAGCACCGCGGCTCTCTTGCGCCGCATCGATGCGACGCGCTCGGAGCCGGACGCCTCGGCGAGCAATCTGTCCTCGGCCATCCGGGTCTTCGTGCTGCGCTGGATGGCGGAGAAGGCCGGCGTGCCGGCGTTGTGACGGCTCAGCCGCTCTCGGCGAAGCTTGCGGCTTTCGCCTCGATCACGGAGCGCGGCTTCGACGGCGCGTAAAGCGCTTCGACCTCGCGCGCCCGACGCGTGAGCACGGCCCGCTGATTGATCGAGCCCTTGTCGGTGATCTCATTCGCATCGATCGAAGGCGGCTCCTCGAGGAGGATCAACCGGGCGATGCGCGTGGAGGATCCCTTGGCTTCTTGCGCGAAGCTCGCAAGCAGCCGCGAGAGCATCTCTCGCGTGGTCTCGTGCCGCAAGACCTCGGCCACGCCGCTCGAAACCGGAAGCTCGGCGCATAAGCGCCTGCACGCCTCGACGTCGGGAAACACCAGGGCGCAGACCTCGTCCCGGTCATGGCCCGTGATGACCACGTCCTTCGCATAGGGTGCGAAGGCCGCAAGGAACGCCTGGCGCAAAGTTCCGACCGTGACCCAGGTGCCGCTCGCGAGCTTGAAATTCTCGGCGATGCGGCCGTCGAAGCAAAAGCCTTTGGATTCGTCATTTTCGTCGAGGAAGCGCAGCGCGTCGCCGAAGCGGTAATACCCCTCCTCGTCGAAGGCTTTGCGCGTGACCGCCTCGTCGCGCCAATAGCCCGGCGTGATGTTCGGGCCGCGCACGCGCCCCTCGAGCTTGTCGCCGACCGGGGCGAGCTTTACCTCGACGCCGGGAAGCGGCACACCGACGGCGCCGGCCCGGCTCGTCTCCGGCGTGGTGAATATGGCGGACGGCGCGGTCTCGGTCGCGCCGAGCCCGGTGAGCATGGCGATGCGTTCCCCGCACGTCTCGAAGCTGAGCTCCGCGATCTCGTCCCACACGGTCTGCGAGAGGCTCGCGCCCGCGTAGAACATCACTTTGAGCCGGCTGAAGAAATTTTCGCGCAAGGCGCGATCCTGGCGCAAGAAGGGCAGGAGCGCCTCGAAGCCGCGCGGCACGTTGAAATAGATGGTGGGCGCGATTTCGCGCAAATTGCGCACCGTGCGCTCGATGGCGCCGGGCATCGGCTTGCCGTCGTCGATATAAAGCGCGCCGCCATTGTGGATGGCGATGCCGATGTTGTGGTTGCCGCCGAAGGTGTGGTTCCACGGCAGCCAGTCGACGAGCACCGGCGGCTCATCCTCGAGGAAAGGCAGGTGCGCCGCGATCATCGCCTGGTTCGAGCAGAGCATGCGCTGCGTATTGATCACGCCCTTGGGCATGCCGGTCGAGCCGGAAGTAAAGAGGAATTTCGCGATCGTATCCCCTGTGGTGCGCGCATGGGCGGCTTCGACTTCGGGCGTCGGCTCGGCCGCCGCGAGATCGGCGAAGGCGGTGGCCTCGGGCCGGGCGGGCGTCGGCTCACCAAGCACGACTTCGGTGCCGGGCGGCACGCAAGCCGTGATGGCGCGCGCGAACATCTCGCCTTGCGCCGCGAAGACAAGGCCTGGCGTCAGCGTCGTGAAGATATGGCGCAGCTTGCCGAAATCGGAGGACATCAGCGAATAGGCGACCGAGATGGGCGCGTAAGGGATGCCGACATGCATGGCGGCAAGCCCAAGCAGCGCATGCTCGATGGAATTGTCGGAGAGGATCGCGACCGGGCGCTCGGCCGAAAGCCCGCGCGCGAGGAGTGCCGCGCCGATGCGCCGCACGAGCGCCATCGCCTTCCCGTAAGAGAAACGGCGCCAATCGCCCCCGCCGCCGCGCTGCGCCAGGAAGAGACGGTCGGGTGCGAGGTGCGCCCAATGCGCGAGGCGCTCGGTGAGGCGCGCGGGATAAGAACCGAGTTGCACGGGCGAACGCGCATAGATCGTCCCGTCGGCGCGCTTATCGATGAGAATGCCGGAGTCACCAAGTCGCACCGGCCTCAGCCTCATTGGCCTCAACGGTCTTGACATCTGCCTTCCCTGGGGCCGTATGGCTCAAGCCTCACGAGCGCCGACAAAATTGCGAATCACGCAACTGCCGGCGTCGTGATGCCGGACGAAAGCCGGTGACTACGACGCGATGTCACCGGGCAGCTTTCGGATTATGACCGCTTCCCTTTAGGAAACTCAACCGAGCCCGGCATGAATTGATCACGAATCGATCACCCTTGCGTCGGCATGGCGGAAGCAGCCACAATCGCGACAATCGTTGAAGGAGGCCGAAATGAAAAGAATTTTCGCGACGGCGCTCGCCGTTCTGGCGATGCTCGGCGCTGGTGAGGCGCAAGCGCAGAAGAAGACGCTGGTCATCGGCATGGGCTCGGCGGATGCGGGCAAGCTCGATCCGCACATTGCCTCGACCACGCCGGACAAGGGCTTGTTGCAATACATCTTCAACGGGCTCGTGCGCATCAGGCCGGGCCAGATCAGCCCCGACACGATCGAGCCCGACCTCGCCGAGAGCTGGACCTCGGCGCCGGGCGGCACCGAATGGACCTTCAAGATCCGCCAAGGGGTGCAATGCCATTCGGGCTATGGCGAGTTCACCGCCGAGGACGCGGCCTATTCGCTCAAGCGCGCGGCCAACAAGGCGACCTCCTCCTATTCCAACGATTTCTCGAGCGTCGACAAAGCGGAAGCCGTCGACAAATACACGTTGAAGATCACGCTCAAGGCGCCGGTCGCGGGTTTCCTCGGCTATGTCGCCAATATCAACGGCGGCAACATGGTGTGCAAGAAGGCCGCCGAGGAGATGGGCGACGGCTTCTCCAAGAAGCCGATCGGCACCGGTCCCTTCATGTTCGCCGAGTATCAGCCGCAGCAATTCGTGCGCCTTGTCGCGAACAAGCAATATTTCCGCGGCGCGCCGATGCTCGACGAGATCATGTACCGCTACATCCCCTCCGATTCGAGCCGCGACCTCGCCTTTCAATCGGGCGAGCTCGACATGATCTACGGCAAGCAGGATCAATCCTGGGTCGACCGCACGAAGCAGCTCCCGGGCGTCAAGGTGATCGCCATGGAGCCGGGCGAGCTCTCAACGCTCTTTCTCAACGTCACGGTGAAGCCGCTCGACGATTTGCGCGTGCGCGAGGCCATCGCCTATGCGGTCGACCGCAAATCGATCGTCGCCTTCAAAGGGGCCGGCACCTCGCGAGAGGCCGTTTCGGTCGTGCCCTCGGGATATCTCGGCACGGACGAGCATGCACCGCTCTTCCCATATGATCCCGCCAAGGCGAAGGCTCTTCTCGCCGATGCCGGCTATCCGAACGGCATCACGGTGAAGTCGATCCACACGACGCTCACCGGCATGCAGACCTTCCTGCAGGCGATCCAGGCGCAACTGAAGAAGTCGAGCATCAATCTCGACATCGAGGAGGTGGAGCACGCGACTTATCACGCGCAAATCCGCAAGGACCTGTCGCCGCTCGTGCATTATCAGGCGGCGCGCTTCCCGATCGCCGATGTCTATCTCACGCAATTCTACGATTCGGCGTCCATCGTCGGCACGCCGACGGCGGTGACGAATTTCTCCCATTGCAATGTTGCCGATGCGGAGATTCACGCGGCTCGCGTCGAGACCGACCCGGAAAAGCAGAAGGCATTGTGGAAGACGGCGCAAGACAAGATCATCAAGGCCGTCTGCGGTATCCCGGTCTATGAGCAGTTGCAGCTCTGGGCCTGGAAGGACAATCTCGATCTCGGCTACGATCTGAAAGGCTCGCTCAATCTCGCGCCGCCCGTGACCGAGAAGACGCATTTCACGAAATAGCGTCGCAAAGGACAGGCGCGAAAGGAGGCGAAGGCGCCGGGGCTCTTTAAGTCCCGGTGCCTGAAACGAACCGAGCGAGGTCCCAAGGGAGAGATGTCCTCGACATTCGTGGCGGTCGATGCCGCGCAATATGAGCAGATGATGGGGCGATGGAGCCGCGACCTCGCGGCTCTCTTCATCGAATTCGCCGGGGTGAGCGACGGCGAGAGCATCCTCGATGTGGGCTGCGGCACGGGAAGCCTCACCTACGCGCTCCTCGATGCCGCGCACGGGCTTCGGCTCACCGGCATCGATCCGGCGCCGGTGTTTCTCGACGCGGCGCGCGCCAAGCCGAAGGCCGCCTCGGTGCGCTTCGAGCAAGGGGATGCGACCGCCTTGCCCTTCGAGGATGGGAGCTTCGATCGCGCGCTTTCGCTCCTTGTCCTGCATTTCATCCCCGAATCCCGGCGCGCCCTCGCCGAGATGCGACGCGTCGTGAAGCCTGGAGGCACCGTCGGTGCGGCCGTTTGGGACGGCGGCGGCGGTTATCTGGCGCAGCGCCTTTTCTGGGACACGGCGGCTTGCCTTGTGCCGAGCGGAGAAGAAGGGCGCAAACGGGCTTTCTCGCGCCCCCTGGCGCGCAAGGGCGAGATGCGCGCCGCCTTCATCGATTGCGGATTTTCCGACGTGCTCGACACGAGCCTCACCATTCGCATGAATTATTCGGGCTTTGCCGATTATTGGGGGCCGATCGCGGCCGGCGAAGGCCCGCTCGGCGCCTTCTTTGAGAAGCTCGACGCCAAGGAAAAGGCGACGATCGAACGCGGCGTGCGCGCAGCTTACGAGGGTGGCGCGCCGGACGGGCTGCGCAGCTTCGTCGCCTCCGCCTGGGCTTGCGCAGGGCGTGTGCCGTGATCCGCCGCGCGCACGCGCATGAGAAGAGGGAGCCGCGCCCATGACGGCCTTCCTCATTCGCCGCATCGGCTTTGCCTTCGTGACCCTGTTCGCGGTGCTGACGCTCGTCTTCGTCATCGTGCGCGTCGTGCCGGGAGATCCGGCGCAGGTGATCCTCGGCGATCAGGCGAGCCGCGAGGCGATCGAGGCCATGCATGAGCGGCTTGGCCTCAACAAGCCGATCGTGACGCAATATGCGGAATTTCTCGGCAATGCGGTGAAGGGCGATTGGGGTGTCTCCATGGTGAGCGGGCGCCCGGTGATGGCCGAGGTGCTGAACGTGCTGCCCTGGACGATCGAGCTCACCCTCGTATCGCTCATCATCGGCGTCGTCCTCGGGGTGCCGCTCGGGGTTTTGGCCGCGGTGCGGCGCAACCGTTTCTTTGACTATGCGGCGCGCATCGCCTCGTTGCTCGGCCTTTCCTTCCCGGCCTTCGTCTCGGCGATCATCCTGCTCTTCCTTTTCGCCATCGAGGTGCGTTGGTTCCCGGTGATCTCGGCCCGCTCCGGAAGCCTCGCGGCGTGGACCCAGTCGATCACCTTGCCGGCCATCAATCTCGGGCTCATCAGCGCGGCCTACATCACGCGCGTCACGCGCTCCGCCATGCTCGAGGTGCTGTCCGAGGATTATGTGCGCACGGCGCGCGCCAAGGGCGTGCCGGCGAGGGCGGTCGTCTGGCGGCACGCCCTGCGCAACGCCCTCATCCCGATCATCACGGTCGTCGGGCTTTACCTCTCGATCCTGATCGGCAATTCGGTGCTCACCGAGATCGTCTTCAGCCGGCCGGGTCTCGGCAAGCTCATCGTCGGCGCATTAAACCAGCGCGACTACACCATGCTGCAGGGCATGATGGTGATCTACACCCTCGCCGTGGTGCTCGTGAACCTTCTCGTCGATATCGCCTATGGCTTCGTCGACCCTCGGGTGAAGCTCGGATGAGCGATATCGTAGCGCCCGTTGCGCCGCCCGCGCCCGCCTCCTCGGCGCTCCAGGCGACGCTGCGCGCCTTCAACACCAACAAGGCGTCGTGGATCGGCCTCGCGATCTTCCTGATCGTCGTCGCGGCCGCGATCCTCGCGCCGCTCATCGCCCCGCATGATCCTCTCGATCAAGACGTTCTCGACCGGCTGAAGCCACCGAGCGCCGAGCATCTCCTCGGCACCGATTACTACGGGCGCGACACCTTCTCGCGCCTCCTTTATGGCGCGCGCGTGTCGCTCGTGATCGGCATCGTCTCGACGCTCATCGCCATGGCGGCCGGCACCGTGATCGGCATGCTCGCCGGCTGGCGCGGGGGACGCTTCGATACGGTCACCATGCAGATCATGGACATGCTGCTTGCCTTCCCGTCCCTGATCCTCGGGCTGATCATCGTCGCCATGCTCGGGCCCTCGATCGAGAACATCATCGCGGCGATCGCGCTTACCTCCGTGCCGCCTTTCGCGCGCATCGCCCGCGCGCCGACCATCGCGGTGAAGGGGCGCGATTTCGTCGAAGCCTGCCGCTCGCTCGGCTTTTCGGACACACGCATCCTCGGCGTCCATATCCTGCCGAACATCTTCCCCGAGATCCTGGTGATGGGCTCGCTCTGGCTCGCCAACGCGATCCGCACCGAAGCCTCGCTTGCCTTCATCGGGCTTGGCCTCAAGCCGCCGACGCCGACCTGGGGCGGCATGATCCGGGAAGGCTTCGAGAACATCCTCGATTCCGCCTGGCTCGCCATCGCGCCCGGCGTCGCGATCCTCATCGTGATCTTCGCCTTGAATCTGCTCGGTGATGGGCTTCGCGACGCTGTCGATCCGAAGCTCAAGAACGAAGCTTAGACAAAAGTAAGAAAAGAACCGCCTTTTGCGGCCCCTTCAATCTTTGCCGGGTCTTGCCCTGCCTCTAATTTGAGCCGGATTTGCCCTGATTCCGGGCATGAAACCTTGTGAACTGTGGCGGAGAGGCCGTTTCGAGCATAAATTTCGAGAAATTTCGCTTGGACTATTTTGCGGCGCAGCAAGGCACCCCATATGATGCTGCAATGCACAATGTTCAAAAGCTCAAAAGCGCCCTGCGCTCGCTCATCTCTCCCGTTCTGAGACATGTCGCCGGTGGCGAAGCGCCGTCGGCGGCACGGCTGCCCGTACCTGCCGCGAAGCCTGCGCCGAGCACGGCCAAGCGTGCGCGCAAGCGGCCTCGCCTGTCGCTCGCCTTGCAAGGCGGCGGCTCCTTCGGCGCCTTCACCTGGGGCGTGCTCGACCGTTTGCTCGAGGAAGAGGATTTGACTTTCGACGCCGTGAGCGGGGCGAGCGCCGGCGCGATCAACGCCGTCATGCTGAGCTCCGGCCTCGCGCGCGGCGGCCGAAACGGCGCCCGCGAGGCGCTTGCTCAATTCTGGGAACAGGCTTCGCGCATGGCGCCGAGCCATGCGGGCGAGCGACACCCCTCGGGGCTCGCACTCGATCTTTCGACGCGCCTCATGTCGCCCTATCAATTCAACCCGCTCGATTTCAACCCGCTTCGCGCGCTTTTGGGCGAGGTCGATTTCGACGCGCTGCGCAAGGATCCGCCGCTCCGGCTTCTGATCGGCACAACGCGTGTGAGCGACGGACGGCTACGCATCTTTCGCGAGCATCAGATCACGAGGGACGTGGTTCTCGCCTCCGCCTGCCTGCCGCTCTTGCAGCACGCGGTGACCATCGACGGGGAGGAATACTGGGACGGCGGCTACGCGGCGAACCCGCCGATCCTGCCGCTCGTCACCGCCTCGCGCGCCGCCGATGTCGTGGTCGTGCAGATCATCCCGACGGAAGGCGAGGAATTGCCGCGCACCTCGCCGCAGATCATCCGCCGCTTGAACCAGATGACCTTCAACAACTCGCTCCTCCACGATCTCGAGAACCTCTCCTCGATGAAGGAATTGGCCAAGGAGCAGGATGGCGAAGGCCGGCTGTCGCGCAAGTTGCGAAAGCTCAACTTGCATCGCCTCTCGGCGCAGGACAAGGTTCCCGATCTGCGCGAGATGAGCGCCTTCAACCTCGACGGCGATTTCCTTGCTCGGCTGCGCGATGCCGGGCGGGCTTCCGCCTCCGAATGGCTCGAGCGCCAGCGTAGCGATGAGCCGGTGGCCGCCGAAACCGCAGCGCCCGTGGGCGCCTTATCTTCGGCGTGACGTCACCCGACGGGCGAAGCGCATTCCCGGTTTACCCGTCCCCCGAGGGCGGCGCCCCGAGCGTCGCCTTGGGAGAGTCGCTCAGCGCCCCTTGCCGACGCGGATCTCGAGCGGCTTCGGGCCGGGATTGGTGATGACGACAATGTGATAGGGTCCGTCTCCGCCATGCTTCCGCCGTTTAAGCGATCACGAACGCCTGCTCATCGGCGATGAAGGAAAGATCAGCCGCCGCTGCGAGCGAAGGCGTAAAGCTCAGTCCCCCCCTCCGCATTGATTTGTTGAAATTTCCGCCGATATCGTAACGCATTTCCGTTTCGCGGCGTGGGCCGCAATCTCACCCCCGATTTTCATCGCGCGAGCGCAAGCCAGTTTTCGACGCCCTTCCGGCGCGTCTCGCCGCACGCCATGCGCAAACGCGACGCTAATTCTGAACGCTAACGGTTGGAATAGAGTTAGGCTTCATGTAAAAGGGGGGTCCGCCGCGCTAATTGGGTCATGGGTCATGAGTAAGCTCTCCAAGCTTTTTGGACGCAGACAACCGGAAACGGGAAGCGAAGCGCTTTCCGGCATGACTGCGCTCGCCGCCATTCCGGACAGTGGCTTCGACGGCCTCGAAGCCGACAGTTTCGCCGATGTGGGGGTGCGCCTCGGCGAGGAAAACGAGTCCTTGCGCAACCTCCTCATCGACGCTGGCCGCAAGATCAACGAGTTCGATGAATTCAAGGATGCCTTCATCAAGATCATGGAGCCCGCGAACAAGGCTTTGCGGTCGCTCGAGGTCGAGAAGTCCCAGAACATTTCCTTGCGGCGCAATTTCAGCCAAGTGCGGGCGACCTATGAGACGCTCCAGGTCGAATATCGCGAGATCGAGAAGAAAGCCTCGACGCTCAAGGGCGAGAATGAGCGGCTGCGCCACGAGCTGGACCTTTCGCGCCAAGCGGTGCGCGATCTCGAGAGCACGCGCACCGAGCTGACCAACGAGCTCACGAGCAAGCGCGCCGAGATCGTCGAGCTCGAGCGGCATCTGGAAAGGGAGACGGCCCAGGTCCGCGCCTTCAGCGAGGACAATCAGACGCTGCGCGACCAAAGCGCCATGGCGGACAAGCGGATCGGCCTTTTGGAAGCCGATCTCGCGGCCGCGCGCGACAAGGTCGTGCTGCTCGAGGACGACAAGCGCTCGCTGCAAATCCTGCTCGACCAGACCAATGCCGAGCTTACCCGCGTCACCCAGCGCCTCACCGACACCGACAACGCCTTGACCATCGCCAAGACGCGCATCGTGCAGGTCGAAGGCACGGTCGCGGAGATCGAGACCGAGCGCAACAAGCTCGTTGCCGCGGTCGACGAGGCCAACGAGCGCTACCGCAGCGGCTACAGCGCGCTCAATATGCAGGTGAGCGCCTTGCAGGCACGCGCCGCGACCGCCGAGAAGCTTCTCGCCGAGACCCGGCAAAACCTCGGCGCGCGCACCGAGGAGGCGAGGAACGCCGATCGCGCCGCGATGGAGTCCGCCTTCGGGCGCAACAAGGCCGAAAAGAAGCTCGCCGAGATGGAAGCCTCGCGCGAGGCGCAGGACGCCCAAGTGCGCGGCCTCGAGCAATCGCGAGCGACCCTTGTCGAACGGGCGACCGCGCTTTTGAACACGGTGAAGAAACGCGAGGCGCAATTGACGCGTGCCGAGGAGCGCATCCAATTGCTCACCGACCGCGTCGAGCACAGCGAGGCGGATTTGCAAGCAAGCCGCCAGGCGTTCGAGAAGCGCGTCGAGGAGTTGAACGCGACGCTCGAGCGCGAGCGGCTCGAGCATTCCGTGGTGGAAGGCTCGCTCGAAGCGGCCCGCAAGGATCGCGCGCAGCTTCAGCGCGAGTTGACGCGGCTCCAGGCGACCCTGCGCCGTGGCGCGCTGACAGAGGAAAAGGAAGCCCCGGAGCCGCAAAAGAGCGAAGCCGCCGCCACGGCCTCCGGCGGCGTCGAGCCGATCATCAAGGCGTAAGAAGTAAGTACCGGTGTCATACCCGGCCGAGCGATCCAAAGGATCGCGAGGGGAAGGGTATCCATCTTCCGTCACCGTCCCTGGGTGCCCTTCCCTCGGCTCGCTCCGCTCACCTCGCCGGGCATGACACCGGGGGACGCGAGGGGAAGGTGTGTCATACCCGGTCGAGCGATCCAAAGGATCGCGAGGGGAAGGGTATCCATCTTCCGTCACCGTCCCTGGGTGCCCTTCCCTCGGCTGGCTCCGCTCACCTCACCGGGTATGACACCGGGGGACGCGAGGGGCGCGCAGGCGCGGTAGCCAACCGCGTTTACCCAGGCAATAATCACGCCCATGCCCGCTCCTGATCCTCAAGCCGTTCTTTCCGTGCGCGACCTCTCGGTCGCCTTTCGCGTCGACAATGTCTGGCGACCGGCGGTCGAAGCCTTGTCCTTCGATGTCGGGACGCGCCAGACCGTCGCCATCGTGGGCGAATCGGGATCCGGCAAGAGCGTCACGGCGCTCTCGGTCATGCGGCTTCTTCCGGCCGCCAATAGCAGGGTCGAGGGCGTGATCCGCCTCGACGGCCGTGACCTTTTGCAACTCCCCGAGGAAGAGATGCGCAAGGTGCGCGGCGACAAGCTCTCGATGATCTTCCAGGAGCCAATGACGAGCCTCAACCCCGTGCTCACCATCGGCTTCCAGATCGCCGAAGCCCTGATGTACCATCGCGGGCTCGAGCGCGCCGCGGCCGAGGCGGAGGCGCTGCGCATCCTCGAGCGGGTGCGCGTGCCCGCCGCGCGCGAGCGCCTTCACGAATATCCGCACCGCTTCTCGGGCGGCATGCGCCAGCGCGTGATGATCGCCATGGCGCTCGCCTGCAAGCCGAAGCTCCTGATCGCCGACGAGCCGACGACCGCGCTCGATGTCACGGTCCAGGCCCAGATCCTCGAGCTCGTCAAGCTCTTGCAGGAGGAAGAGGGCATGTCGGTCGTCTTCATCACCCATGACATGGGCGTGGTCGCTGAAATCGCCGACCGTGTCGTCGTGATGTGGAAAGGCGAGAAGGTGGAGGAAGGCGAGGCGCCCCGCGTGCTGGAGCATCCCGAGCACCCCTACACCAAGGCTCTTCTCGCCGCCGTGCCCCGCCTCGGCTCGATGAAGGGCGAAGCGAAGCCGAAACCCTTCCCCGAGCCCGAAGGCGAGGCCGCTTCCGTCCCCTCAGACGCCGGCGCGCCGGAGCTTCCGGCTGCCGCGGCGGGGCCGCGGCGTGACGGCGTGGCGAAACAAGCGCAAGACAGCGTCGCGCAAGGCGCGCCCGCGAGCCGCCCGCTTCTCGAGGTCGCCAATCTCGTGACCCGCTTTCCCATCCGCTCCGGCGTTTTCGGCAAGGTCAAGGCGCGCGTGCATGCGGTCGAAAACGTGTCCTTCTCGCTCCACCCGGGCGAGACGCTCGCGCTCGTCGGGGAATTGGGTTGCGGCAAATCGACGACGGGACGCTCGATCCTGCGGCTCGTCGAGCCGAATGCCGGGCGCGTTCTTTTCGAGGGCGATGATGTGCGCGCGCTCGATCCGCAAGGGTTGCGCCGCATGCGCCAGCGCATGCAGATGATCTTTCAAGACCCTTTCGCGAGCCTCAATCCGCGAAAGAGCGTCGGCGCCGCGATCGCCGAGCCGATCATCGTGCACGGCCTTGCCTCGAAGGGCGAGGCGCGCGAGCGCGTCGCCGAGCTTTTGCGCAAGGTCGGCCTCACGCCCGACATGGCGGGGCGTTTCCCGCATGAATTCTCGGGCGGCCAGCGCCAGCGCCTCGCCATCGCGCGCGCGCTTGGCCTCGCGCCAAGATTGATCGTCGCGGATGAGGCGGTCTCGGCGCTCGATGTCTCGGTGAAGGCGCGCGTCGTGAACCTGATGATGCGGCTTCAGGCCGAGATGGGGCTCGCCTTCCTTTTCATCTCGCATGATATCGCGGTCGTCGAGCGAGTCAGCCACCGCATCGCCGTGATGTACCTCGGCGAGATCGTCGAGATCGGCCCAAGGGCCGCGATCATCGAGAACCCACGCCACCCCTATACGCGAAAGCTCGTCGCGGCCGTGCCCTCGCCCGATCCGGCGCGCCGATCGATAAGGCGCGGCCTTTCGAACGAAGAGGTGCCGAGCCCGATGAAGCCGGCCGATTACGTGCCGGTGCCGCGCCTTTACCGCGAGGTCTCGCCAGGCCATGTCGTGCAGGAAATCGCCGCGTGAACCAAGAATCCTTGGTTGTGCTCGCGAGCGGTTCGGCGCGCGCCGCGATCTCGACGCTTGGAGCCGAACCGAAAGACTGGCGCGTCGAGGGGAATTCCCTGATCTGGCCGGGCGATCCGGCCTGGTGGCCGAAACAAAGCCCGATCCTGTTTCCCGTGGTCGGCTGGACGCGCAATGGCGAAATGCGGATCAGGGGCAAGCGCTACCCGCTCGGCCTTCACGGCTTTGCCTCGGCGCAAGGATTTACGATCGAGGAGAAATCGAATGAGAGCGTGCGCCTGAGCCTCAGCGACAATGCGGCAACACGCGCGCTTTACCCCTTCGGGTTCGTGCTCGAGGTCGAGTACACGCTTTCGCCGACTAGCCTTGCGGCGAACTTCAGCGTGCACAACCCTGGCGACGAGGCGCTTCCCTACGCGCTCGGCTTGCATCCGGGCTTCGTCTTTCCGCTGCCGGGCGGCTCGCTGCAAGAGCATGAGGTCGTGTTCGACAAGAGCGTTTCGCCGCAAGTTCCTCGGGTCGCACCCGGCGGGCTGATCGCACGGGCCTCTCGCAAGGTGCCGCTCGAGAACGGGAGATTGCGGCTTGCGCCCGAGCTCTTCGAGAATGATGCGCTTTGCTTCCTCGACGCGGCGAGCACCGATGTGGCTTATGTGAACGGGCGCGGCCAGGCGATCGAGATTTCCGTCGAGGATTTTCCCCATGTCGCGCTCTGGACGAAGCCCGGCGCGCCCTTCCTTTGCATCGAATGCTGGACAGGCCATAGCGACCCCGAGGGCTTCGAGGGCGATATTTTCGAGAAGCCCTCGATGCGTTCACTCGCGCCCGGCGCGAGCGCGCGCCACGCCGTCGCTTATGCTTGGCGGGCGGCTTCATAAACATCGATCCTTGACGAGAGTCTTCTGGCGAGCGGCGAAATCATAAATTATGTTCGATAAAGTCTGGGTTCCCGCTTTCGCGGAAAAGAGCGGAGTTGAAATGAGGCGCACCCTTTTCCGCTCATGCCCGCCCAGGCGGGCATCTAGTCCTCCACAAAGGTACGGAGTTGGGCCGGAGAAAGAGCATGAGTGATGGGGCGCGCTTCAAGGGTCGCGTGGCGGTGGTCACGGGCGCGGCGTCGGGAATTGGGCTTGGCGTGGCGCGCCGCCTCGCCGCGGATGGCGCGCGCTTGTCGCTCTGGGATCGCGACGCGGCGGGGCTGAAGCGCGCCGCGACGGCGATCGGCGGCAAGACACATCACGTCGCGCTCGATCTCACCGATCCCTCAGCCGTCGATCGTGCGGCGCGCGAGGCCGCGGACGCGCTCGGCAGCATCGATATTCTCGTTGCGAGCGCCGGCATCACCGGGCCGAACGCGCCGCTCGCCGAATACCCACCCGACGAGTGGAGGCGCGTCTTCGACGTGAATGTGCACGCGCTCTTTTATTGCAACAAGGCCGTGCTCGGCCCGATGCGCGCCAAGAATTACGGGCGCATCGTCAACATCGCCTCGGTCGCCGGCAAGGAAGGCAACCCCAACGCCTCCGCCTACAGCGCCAGCAAGGCCGCGGTGATCGGGCTTACGAAATCGCTTGGCAAGGAGCTCGCGAAGACCGGAATTCGCGTCAATTGCGTGACGCCGGCCGCGGTCAAGACCGCGATCTTCGACCAAATGAAGCAGGAGCATATCGACTTCATGCTCTCGAAGATCCCGCTCGGCCGCTTCGGCCTCGTGGAGGAGATCGCGGCTTTGATCGCCTGGCTCGCGAGCGAGGAATGCTCCTTCTCGACGGGCGCCGTCTTCGATCTCTCAGGCGGAAGAGCGACGTATTGACGATGAGCGACCGCGATTTTCACGAGCTTCGCGACCGCTGCCACGGAGCGCCGGCGGGCGAGAGCGCCGATGCCTAGCGCGCTCCCGCCGTCGCACGCCATCGTCGATCTCAACGAGCGTTCGCGCGAGATTTTCCGCCAGATCGTTGAGGCCTATCTCGCCACAGGCGAGCCCGTCGGCTCGCGCAATCTGTCGCGCCTCATTCCCATGGCCTTGTCGCCCGCGAGCGTGCGCAACGTCATGGCCGATCTCGAATCGACGGGCCTCATCTATTCGCCGCATGCGAGCGCCGGGCGGCTGCCGACGGAACTCGGCATGCGCTTCTTCGTCGACGCGCTTCTCGAGGTGGGCGATTTGTCGAGCGAGGACCGGGCGCGCATCGACGCCGAGGTCAAGGCGAAATCGGAAGGGCGCACGCTCGATGCCGTTTTGCGCGAGGCGACCTCGCTCCTCTCCGGCCTGTCGCGCGGCGCCGGCGTCGTGGTCACCACCAAGAACAACGCGCGGCTGAAGCATGTGGAATTCGTGCAGCTCGAGCCGCGCCGCGCCCTCGTCGTCCTCGTCTCGGACGACGGCTCGGTCGAGAACCGGGTGGTGGCCTTGCCGCCCGGCCTGCCGGCCTCGGCGCTCACCGAGGCCACGAATTTCCTCAACGCGCGCATTCTCGGCAAGACGCTCGCAGAATTGCGCGCCGAGCTGCAATCCTCACGCGCCGCGGTCGAGCGCGAGATCGACGCTCTCACGGCCGGCCTGATCGAGGCCGGGCTCGCGAGCTGGACGGGCGGGGGCGAGACCCGGCAATTGATCGTGCGCGGCCAGGCGAACCTCCTCGAGGATCTGACGGCCACCGACGACCTCGAGCGCGTGCGCCTTCTTCTCGCGGACCTCGAGACGCAGCGCGAGGTCGTCGATCTCCTGGCGCGTGCCGAGGAGGGCGAGGGCGTGCGCATCTTCATCGGCTCGGAGAACAAGCTGTTCTCGCTCTCCGGCTCGACCATGATCGCCGCCCCCTTCAAGATCGGCCATGAGAAGATCGTGGGCGTTCTCGGCGTCATCGGCCCGACGCGGCTGAACTACGCCCGCATCATCCCGATGGTCGATTATACGGCGAAGGTGGTCTCGACGCTCATCGACAGCGGGAGGTGAGGACCTCGCGATGGCTCCAAGGCGCTCTCAAGGCTTCGGCGAGATGTGCCAGCTCATCACGATCGTGGCGGTGAAATCGAGCTTCGACGGCGGGACGACCTGCAGATATTTTCGTGCAACCGAAGAAGTAAGATCGTAAGCGACCTGACCTTGCGGGGAAGCCCGCGCGTCCGAGATCGAGGCGAGATCATCGAGCCTCACGCCCGCCGCGTCGGCGAGCACCTCGGCTTGGCGCTTCGCATCGGCGACCGCGTCGCGTCGCGCCTCGTCCATGGGGACATGCTCATTCGCGACGTGGAAGGAAGCCGAGCGCATCTCGAGGAGCCCGGGTGAGGCCAGCGCGCCGATGACGGCATTGAGTCGATCGATCCTTACGAGCTTGAGGCTGTAGCTCGTCGTCGCCGTATACGAAAGCGCAGGCGTCGGCCCATTCGGCGCGGGATGAGGCGATGGTGATTCGCCGATAGAGAAACGGCTGCTTTCGGTCCCGACGCCCTCGCTCTTGAGCGATTGGAGAAGCGTGTCCACGCGCGGCACCAGGGTCTTGCTCGCCTCGACCGCGCCCTCGATGGTCGGGGCCTTGGCGAGAAGCTCGACGGTGAGCCTCGCATAATCGGGCTTGGCCTCCGCTTGGCCGTTTCCCTCGACCGTGAGAAAGGAACGGGTCGGCGATTGCGGTGTCGAAGAGGACTGGCCCAAGGCTGCCCGCCCGGGAAGCATGGCGGCAAGCGTCGCGGCGAGAAGCGAGAAAGCGAGAGTGGTCTTGCGCATGTTGCGCTCCCATGGCGGCCATCCGCATTTCCCTTGCGAATATGTCCGCAAGCCGACAAAAAATCCGCGCAAAGATGGTCAGGTGCTCGCGACCTCGCGACCCTCATATTCACGTCACGATCTCTGGCGATGAGAGACGAGGCGCGATAGTCTCCGTGTTTCGGACGTTGCGGGGCGCGCGATGGAGAGTCACATGGGTTTTTTCCTGCGAGTCCCACGCCTAGCCTTGGCCGCGACGGGCGCCGGCCTTCTCGTCTTCACCTCGCTCGCGGTTGCGCAAGAAGGCGAACCCGCGGCCAAGCCCGCCGCGCCCCGTTCGGCCGCGACCGCAATCGTGCCTTCGGGCGAGCGCCCGGAAGGGCAGCCGGGGCAAGGCCGCGGCCCAGCGCCGGCGCCCAGTCAGGCTGGCGAGCCGCATCGCCTGCCGCCCGATTCCACCACGAAGCAAACGCTCACCCTTCCGGGCCGCACCCTCAATTTCACCGCGACCGCGGGCTCGATCAGGATTTACGACGGTAACGGCGAGCCTCAGGCCGATATCGCCTACACGGCCTATCAGCTCGACGGCACGGAGGCGAAATCGCGCCCCGTGACCTTCGTCTTCAACGGCGGGCCGGGCTCGGCCTCGGCCTGGCTTCAATGCGGCAATGCGGGGCCTTGGCGCTTGCCGATGACGAGCGAGGCGGCCTTTCCGTCGGCGCCCCCCGTTCTCGTGCCGAACGCCGAGACCTGGCTCGATTTCACCGATCTCGTCTTCATCGACCCGGTCGGCACCGGATATAGCCGTTTCGTCGCGACGGGCGATGAGGTGCGCAAGCGCTTCTACTCGGTCGACGGCGACGCGGCCTCGGTCGCCGTCACCATCAGGCGCTGGCTCGAGCAGGCGAACCGCATGGTCTCGCCGAAATACATTCTGGGCGAAAGCTATGGCGGCATCAGGGGGCCGCGCACCGTCTGGAACTTGCAGAAGGAGCAAGGCGTCGGCGTGAGCGGCTTGATCCTCGTTTCGCCTCTCCTCGACTTCCGCGAATTCCGGGGCTCCAGCCTCCTGCAATATGTCGCGAGCCTTCCCAGCATGGCGGCCGTGACGCGCGAGACGAAAGGCCCCGTGACTCGCGCCGATGTGCAAGATGTCGAGCGCTACGCGGCGTCGGATTTTCTCATGGACGAGCTGAAGGGCCAGAGCGACCCGCAAGTGCTCGACCAGCTGAGCGACAAGGTCGCGTCCCTCACCGGCCTCGATCGAAGCTTCGTGCGCCGTCTCGGGGCGCAAATCCCGCCCGAAGCCTTTCGGCGCGAGCTCGATCGGCGTCAGGCCAAGGTGACCAGCGCCTATGACGCAACCGTCACCGGCTATGATCCCTTCCCCGATTCCTATTTCAGCCGTTTCGAGGACCCGCTCATCGATGCGCTCGGCGCGCCGATGACGAGCGCCATGGTCGATCTTTACGAGCATCGGCTCGAATGGAAGCCCGACGGGCACTATGAGCTCCTGAGCGACGCCGTGAACCGGTCGTGGAATTGGGGCGGCGGCCTCAACCCGCCCGAATCGCTGACACAGCTTCGCCAGGCCCTGGCGCTCGACCCCAAGCTCAAGGTGCTCGTCGCCCATGGCTTGTTCGATCTCGTCACCCCGTATTTCGGCTCGAAGATGGAGCTCGATCAGCTCCCCCGCTACGGCTCGCCGGATCGGGTGCGCCTCGTCGTCTATCCCGGAGGCCATATGTTCTATTCGCGCGACGCCTCTCGCGCCGCCCTGCGCGACGAAGCCAAGGCGATGATGAGCGTCGATTAGGTTGGGTTCGCGATTCGGGACGGTCCAGCCTCGCCCCGCTCATTCCAGCGAAAAGCGGGAATCCGGACCTTTAGCTTCGCATGATCCCCAAGAACACCTGGATGCCCGCCTTCGCGGGCATGAGCGGAGAGGTTTCACCGCCTTCGCTAGTTCACGCGCCTGATCAGAGGTCGCATCCGTCCCCCTATTCCGCCGCTGAGGCGAGCGACGCGGGCGACGGCAGGGGCGCCGGGTCCGGCAATTCGGCTTCCGCCTCGCGCAGGCGCTTTTCTTCAGCGCCGTTGATCCATTGCTCGATCTTGTCGAGATACACATAGATCACGGGAGTGATGTAAAGCGTGAGCAATTGCGAGACCGCGAGCCCGCCGACCACGGCGATGCCGAGCGGCTGGCGCAGCTCCGAGCCCGTGCCGGCGCCGACCGCGATCGGCATGACGCCGCAAAGCGCCGCGAAGGTCGTCATCATGATCGGGCGGAAGCGCAGCATGCAGGCTTCCTGGATCGCGTCGGCGGCCGGAATGCCGCGCCGGCGCCGCGTGATCGCGACATCGATCATCATGATCGCGTTCTTCTTCACGATGCCGATCAGCATGAGCACGCCGATGATGGCGATGACGGAAAGGTCGAGGCCGAAGAGCTCGAGCGAGAGCACGGCGCCGAGCCCCGCCGAAGGCAGGCCGGAAAGGATCGTGATCGGGTGGATGAAGCTCTCGTAAAGAATGCCGAGAACCATGTAGATCACGACCACGGCCGCCAAGAGCAGAAGCCCTTGCCCGGCCAGCGCCTCCTGGAAGAGCTGCGCCGAGCCGGTGAACACGGTCGACACCGTCGCCGGCATGTTGATGTCGCGCTCGGCGGCGCGGATCGCGGCGATCGCCTGGCCGAGCGCGATACCATCGCCGAGGTTGAAGGAGAAGGCGACCGCCGGCAATTGGCTCTGCCGGTTCACGGTGAGCGGGCCGACGGTGGGCACGATCGTCGCGACCGCGCTCAGCGGCACGTTCTGGCCGCTCGTCGAGGTCACATAGACGCGCGAAAGCGCGTTGGGGTCGGATTGGAAGTCCCCCTTGGCCTGGATGATCACCTGATAATCGTTCGACGGCGTGTAGATGGTCGAGATCTGGCGCGTGCCGAAGGCGTTGTAGAGCGCGTTGCGGATCTGATCGGCCGTCACGCCGAGAATGCCCGCGCGATCGCGGTCGATCTTGATGGTGCGCTGCGGGTTGCGCAATTGCAGGTCGATGTCCACGTCGCGCAGGATCGGGATCTTGCGCAGCTTCTCGAGGAGCGTCGGCGCGAGCCCGAAAAGCTCGTTCAGGTCGGGGCCCGTCACGATATACTGATAGAGCGCCTTCGACGGGCGCCCGCCGGTGAGGTTGAGATTCTGCACCGGCTGGGCGACGAAGGTCATGCCGGGCACCGAAGTGCTCGCCTGGCGCAGGCGCGCCATCACCTGGAATACGCTATCACGCTCGGCGCGCGGCTTGAGCGCGATGAAGAAGAAGCCCTGGTTGATGGTCGTGAAACCGATCACCGAGATGTAATAGTCGACCGCCGGGTCCTTGCGGATGACATCGGCGAGCGCCTGCTGACGCGCCGCCATCGCCTGAAACGAGGTGTCGGCGGCGGCTTCCGAGATGCCGCGGATGAAGCCGGTGTCCTCGAGCGGGAAGAAGCCCTTCGGCACGTCGAGATAGAGCTTCAAGCTGAGCGCGAGGGTCGCGAAGGTCACGAGCAGCATGACGAAGCGCGCCTTGAGCGCAAGCCTGAGCGTGACTCGGTAGGCGTTCTGCATGGCGCCGAACACCGCATCAACTCCGCGCTCGAACCAGCTCGCCTCCGCACCATGGCGCTCGGGCCGCAGCACGCGCGCGCACACCATCGGGGTGAGCGTGAGGGACACGAGGCCCGACACCAGGATCGCGATCGAGATCGTGCCGGCGAACTCGCGGAAGACGCGCCCCACGATGCCGCCCATGAAGAACACCGGAATGAACACCGCCACGAGCGACATGGTGATCGAAAGAATGGTGAACCCGATCTCGCGCGAGCCCTTGAGCGCGGCCGCGAAAGGCTTCTCGCCTTCCTCGATGTGGCGCACGATGTTTTCGAGCATCACGATGGCGTCGTCGACGACAAAGCCGACGCTCAGCGTCAAGGCGAGGAGCGAGATGTTGTCGATCGAGTAGCCGAGCACATGCATCGCGGCGAAAGTGCCGACGAGCGAGATGGGAAGCGCGAGCGCCGGGATCAGGGTCGCCGACAAGCGCTTGAGGAACAGAAAGATGACGATGATGACGAGGACGATGGCGATGCCGAGCGTCTTCTCGACGTCCGCGACCGCGTTGCGGATCGGGACCGAGCGGTCGAGCAGCACCTTCAGCTTCACCGACGGAGGAAGCTGCGCCTGATAGGCGGCGAGGTGGTCCTTGACCTGGTCGACCACATCGATCGTGTTGGCGTCCGATTGACGATAGATCGCGACTTGGATCGAGCGGGTGGTGCCGAACCAGGCGGCGTTCTGATCGTTCTCGATGCCGTCGACGGCGACCGCGACATCGCGCAAGCGGATCGGCTGCCCGTTGTGAACCGCGACCACGATGTTCGAATAGTCGGCCGCATGCAGCAATTGGCCGTCGGTCTCGAGCGTGATGCGCTGCTTGTCGCCGCGCATCTCGCCGACCGGCGTGTTGGAGTTCGCGGCCGAGACGGCATTCTTCACATCGTCGAGCGTCAAGCCGCGCGCCGCCACCGCGTCCGGGTCGACATGAATGCGCACGGCGAAGCGCTGGATGCCGAAAATCTGCACTTGCGAGACGCCGGGGAGCTGCGAGATCTGCTGCTGCAGCACGGTCTCGGCGTAGTCGTTGAGCGTGGTGAGCGGCAAAGTGGGGGAGGTCAGCGCCATGAACAGCACCGGGAAATCACCGGGGTTCACCTTGCTGAACGAAGGAGGTTCGGGAAGCTCGGGCGGCAGCTTGCGCGCCGCGCTCGAGATCGCCGATTGCACGTCGAGCGCGGCCCCGTCGATGTTGCGGTCGAGCGAGAATTGCAAAACGATCTGCGTCGCTCCGATCGAGGAGCTCGAGATCATCGAGGAGACGCCCGAGATCGTGGCGAATTGACGCTCCAGCGGCGCGGCGACCGAGGACGCCATGGTCTCTGCGCTCGCGCCCGGCAAGGTCGCGTAGACCGAGATCGTCGGGAAATCGACGTTCGGCAGGGCCGCCACCGGAAGCTGGCGGAAAGCGAAAGCGCCGAAAATCACGAAAGAGAGCATGACGAGCGTCGTCATCACCGGCCGGCGGATGCACAGCTCCGAGATGTTCATGGCTCAGCCCCCTCCCCGGCGCTTGTCCTGAAGGGTGGTCACCGGCGTGCCGTCGGTGAGCCGAAGCTGCCCGTCCGTCACGACCGTCTCGCCGCCTCTGAGACCCGACGAGATGATCGCGGTCGCGCCCTCGAAACGGTCGACCGTCACGGACTTCACGCGGGCAACCCCATGCTCGATGATGAAGACGATATTGCCGTCCTGGGAGCTTTGCACTGCGTTGCGCGGCACGATGACGGTCTCCTCGTCCCGCCCGAGCGTGACCGTCACATTGCACAAGAGCCCCGGCCAGAGTCCCTCGTCGGCGTTGTCGAACAGCGCTCTCACGCCGATGTTCCCCGAGGACGAATCGACCGAATTGTCGATCGCGGCGACCTTGCCTTCCGCCGAGACGTCGCTTCCCTGCACGACCGCCAAGACCGGCGCACCGCCGCGTCCATTCGCGCTCTGAAGGCTCGAGAACAGTTTCTGAGGCAAGGAGAAGTTCACATAGATCGGCCGGATCTGGTTCACGGTGACGAGCGTGCCGCTCGCATCGCCGGTGCGGATGGCGCTGCCCTCCCGTTGAAGGCCGATGCCGACGCGTCCGGCCACCGGCGAGGTGATGGTGTAGTAGCTGCGCTGCACCCGCAGATTGTCGAGCGCCGCCTGATCGGCGAGCAAGCTCGCTTCGGCGAGCGCTTCGGCCGTCTGGGCGTTCTGCAGATTGAGGATCGAGCCCGCGTTCATCTTGGCAAGCGTGTCGTTGCGCGAAAAGTCACGCTTCGTCTGAACGATCTGCGACTGGTCCTTGGCGACGATCGCCTCCGCTTGGCGGATCTGGGCGTCGATCTGGCGGGCATCGAGCTCATAGAGCACATCCCCCTCTCGGACCGCCTGACCGTCTCGAAAGAAGACCTTGGCGATCTGGCCGTCGACGCGCGTGCGCACCGTGATCGAGGCCATGGACTCCACCCGGCCCACCGCCTCCTCCGTGATCGGCGCCGGCCGCTTTTCGCTCAAGCTCGTGAGGACGGGCACGGCCTGGGCGGGCGGGACAACGGGGGACGGCTGGTTGCTCGCGGCCGGCTCGGCGCTCGCCGTCCGCCCCGGGGCGGGCGCCGCTTGGCTCGCCTGATCCTGAGCGGCGGAAGAAAAACGCCCGCTCAGTCCGGCGGCGAGCAAGAAGCCGAAGGCCGCGACGACGGCCGCGGCCGAAAGCGCATAAGACAAGATCGCCAGCTTGCTCCGGGCGGGTTTCGCCGGCGCGAATTTTGGCGACGCGGATTCCTGGGCCGCCGGCGGCACGGAGCCTGCGGCCTCCCGGCTCGCTCGCCCCACGAGCGTCTCCCTTTCGTCGAAGGAGGCTTCCTGATTGTCCTCGTTTTGCATCAGCACCCGCCGCCTCCCCCGCCGGGCCATAACATGCCGCTGAGGGGAAGTCTCTGCAATCAAAGGCGATATCGCCCAGTGGGCTCAAGGCCACACAGCCAGTTTCGGGCTGCGATGAACGCTCTAGCGCTCGCGGCTCACAAGCCCGATCCGCCTCGGCGCGCAAAATTAGGGGAAGTGGGAGTTGGAGTCGAATCAAGGGCAATATCGGACCCGGAGGGAATCCGCCGCATCGAGGCGTCGGGCGGCCGAAGAAGCGAGGGCCGCCGGCTTCAGGCGAAAGCGCGCCAAGTCGCGGGAGCCAGGGGAGATCGCCTTCCGCGTGGCTTAACATATTCGGCAATGGACAGAGGCGCCGATTTCGGCTACAGCCCGGCTCGAATTTCAATCGTCGTTTGGGCGATGACGGCACTTTGCCGGGCTTAAGCTTTGCCGAGCCCCGTTTCGCGGCATGGCGTTTCGCCGGATCGGCTCGGCTCGACGGTTGTGACGGCTCAACTCGTTTCGGCAAGGACAAGACGTGCAGGTTCTCGTTCGCGACAACAATGTCGATCAGGCCCTTCGGGCGCTCAAGAAGAAGTTGCAGCGCGAGGGCGTCTTTCGCGAGATGAAGCTTCGCGACCACTACGAGAAACCCTCCGAGAAGCGAGCCCGCGAGAAGGCCGAAGCGGTCCGTCGAGCCCGCAAGGTCGCACGCAAGCGCGCGCAACGCGACGGCCTCCTGCCCGTGAAGGCGAAGCCGGTTCGCTGACGCCGGCCTCCCGAAAGGCTTCGCGAGGCAACCGGGTGGCGGGAGCTTGCTCACCCTTTCCGAGCAGACGAAAAGACGGGGCCGCCGCCGGGCGGCATGCCCTCTCATGGGGACGAGCGCTTCGAGCTTCACGCGAGCGTCGAGGCTCATGCGGATTTCGGGAGCACGGCACGGCATGGCTTTGATCAGCCCGCGGACGAAGGCTTTTCACGGCCGACCTTTTCGCGCCTCGAGTGTGATGGCGCTCGCCGTCTTGGCATTGGCAGGATGTGAGACGGTCGCGTCTCGCGATCCGGGTGTCGCGGTCGTGAACAAGGAAGACCCCGCCGTCACCTCCGCCAACCTGTCCTCGCTCAGCGCCATCATCGCGCGCAACCCCAATGATGCCCAGGCCTACAACACGCGCGGCGCGGCCTATGCCAAGACCGGGCATTTCAGCGAGGCCGTCGCCGATTTCACCAAGGCGATCCAGCTTCAACCCGATTTCTCCGCCGCCTTGACCAATCGTGCCCTGGCTTATCGCCAGACGAACCGCAACGATGCCGCGCTCGCCGATTTCAATCACGCCATCGCGGCCAATCCGAACTATGGTCCCGCCTATCTCGGCCGCGGCAATCTCGAACGCGCCCAGGGCGCTTTCGACGAGGCGCTCGCCGATCTCGATCAGGCGATCCGCTTCGCGCCGGAATCGGCCGAGGCCCTCCATGCGCGAGGCTTGATCCGTCAGCGGCAGGGCAACCACCCGGCGGCGATTTCCGATTTTGGCGCCGCGATCGATCGCAACCCCTTCGCGGCCCCCCCTTATCAGGCGCGCGGCCAGAGCTATCTGGCGATCGGGCAATTTCAAATGGCGCTCGACGATTTCAACGCCGCGCTCAATGTCGACAACAAGAATGCCGATGCCTGGGCCGGAAGAGGGCTCGCCAACGAAAAGCTCGGGCACAAGACCGAGGCGGTCGAATCCTACCAGCAGGCGCAGACGCTGGACAACGGCAACGCCATGGCGCGGGCCGGCCTGTCGCGCCTGCAGAGCGGCAGGATCTTCTAGTGGCGGGTGACGCTTCTCCGAAGCTCGCTCCACAAAGCCGAAGCTGAGCTTGCTTCCATATCGAGCCATTGGCCGAGCCTTGGCATTTCGCGCAACGAGTGATCGCTGAGCGCCGGGCCTTCCCGACGCAGAGAAGCGCGAAGCCTTGCATCCTTCGCTTCTCTATCCTAACCGACGCTTCAAGTCCGGCCCGCCCTTTTGGAATCAGCGGCAGTGCTCAAGAACGATATCGCCATCACGCCGGAGCTCGTCGCCGAGCATGGGCTCAAGCCCGATGAATATCAGCGTCTCCTCGCGCTTCTCGGGCGCGAGCCGAGCTTGACCGAGCTCGGCATCGTCTCGGCGATGTGGAACGAGCATTGCTCTTACAAATCCTCGCGCATCCATCTGCGCAAATTGCCGACCACGGGCGCCTGCGTGATCCAAGGCCCCGGCGAGAATGCCGGCGTCATCGACATCGGGGACGGCGAGGCCGTTGTCTTCAAGATGGAGAGCCACAACCATCCCTCCTTCATCGAGCCTTATCAGGGCGCCGCGACCGGTGTGGGCGGCATATTGCGGGACGTGTTCACCATGGGGGCGCGCCCGATCGCAGCCTTGAACGCCCTGCGCTTCGGCGCACCGGACCATCCGCGCACCCGCCATCTCGTCTCGGGCGTCGTCGCCGGCATCGGGGGTTACGGCAATTCCTTCGGCGTGCCGACGGTCGGGGGGCAAATGGGTTTCGACCCCTCCTATGACGGCAACATCCTGGTCAACGCCATGGCGGTCGGCCTCGCGCGCAAGGATGAGATCTTTTATGCCGCCGCTTCCGGCGTCGGCAATTCGATCGTCTATCTCGGCTCGAAGACGGGGCGCGACGGCATCCATGGCGCCACCATGGCATCCAATGTGTTCGGCGCCGATGCGCATGAGAAGCGCCCGACCGTGCAGGTCGGCGACCCTTTCGCCGAGAAGCTTCTGCTCGAAGCCTGCCTCGAGATCATGGCCAAGGGCTGCGTGATCGCCATTCAGGACATGGGGGCCGCGGGCCTCACCTGCTCGGCGGTCGAGATGGGCGCCAAGGGCGATCTCGGCGTCGAGCTCGATCTCGACAAGGTGCCGTGCCGGGAGGCCGGCATGACGGCTTATGAGATGATGCTGTCCGAAAGCCAGGAACGCATGCTGATGGTGCTTCGGCCCGGCAAGGAGGAAGAGGCAAAATCGGTGTTCCGCAAATGGGGGCTCGATTTCGCCGTGATCGGACGCACCACCGACACGCGCCGCTTCGTCGTGAAGCACCATGGCGAGGTGAAGGCCGACATGCCGATCAAGGAGCTCGGCGACGAGGCGCCGGTCTACGACCGGCCCTTCGTCAAGCCCGCCGTGCCCGAGGCTGTCGAATCGACGGACATCGAGCCCCCCTTAGCGAACATGGAGGCGCTTTTGCGCCTCCTCGGCTCGCCCGATCTTTGCTCGAAGCGCTGGGTCTGGGAGCAATACGATCATCTCATCCTCGGCAATACGGTGCAGCCGCCGGGTGGCGACGCCGCGATCGTGCGCGTGGGCGACGGGCCGAAGGCGCTCGCGCTCACTTGCGACGTGACGCCCCGCTATGTGGCGGCCGATCCTTTCGAGGGCGGCAAGCAGGCGATCGCCGAGGCTTGGCGCAACCTCACGGCGGTTGGCGCGCTTCCGCTGGCGCTCACCGACAACCTCAATTTCGGCAATCCAGAACGGCCCGAGGTGATGGGGCAATTCGTCGAGGCGCTGCGCGGCATCGCGGATGCGTGCCGCGCGCTCGATTTCCCGGTCGTTTCCGGCAATGTCTCGCTCTACAACGAAACGCACGGCCGCTCGATCCTGCCGACGCCCACCATCGGCGGCGTCGGCCTTCTCCCCGATGTGACGCGCCATGCGACGCTCGGGCTCAAGCGCGAAGGCGATTTGATCCTCTTGATCGGCGAAACCTATGGCTGGATCGGCCAATCCGTTTATCTGCGCGAGATTTGCGGGCGGGTCGAGGGGGCGCCGCCGCCCGTCGAGCTCCCCGTCGAGCGGCGCAATGGCGATTTCGTCCGCGCCCTGATCGCGGCCGGCGAGGTGACCGCCGTGCACGATCTTTCCGATGGCGGTTTTCTCGTGGGGCTCGCCGAAATGGCGATGGCCGGCGGCCTCGGCGCGACGATCACGCGCCTGCCCGGCGAGACCGACGCCCATGCGGCGCTCTTCGGAGAGGATCAGGCGCGCTACCTCGTAACTACCGACCCGCAAAAGCTCGAGCATGTTCTGGAGCTCGCGCTCGCGGATGGCGTCGTGCTCACCATCCTCGGCACGGTCTCAGGGTGTGAGATCGCCATCCCTGGGGAGGCGCCGGTGCCGGTCGCCGCCTTGCGCGAGGCGCATGAGAGCTGGCTTCCCCGCTTCATGAGCGGTGCCGTCACCCACTGAACGGCGCCTTCAGGCACTTCTTTCAAATGCGAAGGATTTCCAACACGATCGTCGGGGCAAAAAACGGTGCGTCACCGTATCCCGCTCCCGCGCGTCCTAATCTTGACGCGAGACGCGATTAGGCGTGGATGGCCGCCCAATGATAGGTGAGCTTTGAGCTTCGAGGACGTTTCGTCCTAGCCGACTCTTTCGGAGACGCGACTGCGATGCCCATGCAAAAGGCCGAGATCGAGGCGCTCATCAAGGAGGCGCTTCCCGATGCCGAGGTCGAGATCAAGGACCTTGCCGGGGACGGCGACCATTACGCCGCCACGGTGAAATCGGCCGCCTTCAAGGGCAAGACGCGCGTGCAGCAGCATCAGCTCGTCTATGGCGCGCTGCAAGGCCGCATGGGGGGCGCATTGCACGCGCTTGCGCTGACGACGGTGCCGCACGATATTTGAGGGGCAGCGCCTGCGATTCCTTAAACCCAATCGGGCCTCGTCCCGACGCGAAGGTAGAGACAATGACCGACGCCCACGCTCAGATCGACAAGGAAGTGAAGTCGAACGACGTCGTGCTTTTCATGAAAGGCACGCCGCAATTCCCGATGTGCGGCTTTTCCGGCCAAGTGGTGCAGATTCTCGATTACGTCGGCGTGCCCTTCAAGGGCGTGAACGTGCTCGAGGACGACAATCTGCGCCAGGGCATCAAGATCTATTCGAATTGGCCGACCATCCCGCAACTCTACGTGAAGGGCGAGTTCGTGGGCGGCTGCGACATCATCCGCGAGATGTTCCAGTCGGGCGAGCTGCAATCGCACCTCGCCGAGAAGGGCATCGCGATCAAGCAGCCGGCCCGCGCCTGAGCCCACCCTGATGACGCCGCCTTCCGGTCCGCCGGAAGGAAGCCCGCTGCTGCGGATCGGCGAAATTCTCGGCGCGCATGGCGTGAAGGGGGAGGTGCGCTTGCGCTCCTTCGCGGCGCCGCCGTCGCGGATCGCCGATTATTCGCCTCTCGTGACCGAGGGCGGCGCGCGTTCTGTCACCCTCTCGAAGCTTCGACCGAGCGCGGCGCCCGATATCTTCGTGGCGCGCCTTGACGGTGTCGCGAGCCGCGAGGCGGCCCAAGCCTTGGTCGGAACGAAGCTTCACGTGGCGCGCGACCTTGTGGCCGAGGGCCTCGACGAGGCGGAGTTCCTGCACGCCGACCTCATCGGCTGCAGTGTCGAGCGCGGCGGCGAAACGATCGGCAAGGTGGTCGCGGTGCAGAATTTCGGCGCGGGCGATCTCCTTGAGATCGCGCTTCAAGGCACATCCCGAACCGAATTCCTTCCCTTCACCGAAGCCTTCGTCCCTCTCGTCGATCTCGCCCGGCGCAGGATCGTGATCGCCGAAGGGCTTTTATCGTCGCAAGGGTGACGCGCGGCGGCTGAAGGACGCTTCACGCCGACGCAGCCTCCTCCTTCACGCTCATCTTGGCATGCCGCTCGCGCAATTCGCGTTTGAGCACCTTGCCGATGGCGCTGCGCGGGAGGTGATCGAGGATCTCGACCGTGGCGAGCCGTTGCGTCTTGCCGAGCCGCGCATTGGCGAACTCGCGAAGCGCCGCCGACGTGACCTCGGTGCCGGGCTTGAGCGCCACGAAACCGACGGGGGTCTCCCCCCAGCGCTCCGACGCGACCCCGACCACCGCCGCCTCGGCGACGGCCTCGTGCGCGGCGAGCGCCGCCTCGAGATCGCCCGGATAGATGTTGAAACCGCCCGAGATGATCATGTCCTTCTTGCGGTCGACCAGGATCAGGAAACCATCCTCGTCGAAGCGCGCAACGTCGCCGGTGCGGATGAAGCTCTTGCCCTCGCCATCGCGCCATTCCGCCTCGGCGCTCATCTGCGGCTGATTGTGGTAGCCGCTCATCATCGCGGGCGAATGGCCGACGATCTCGCCGAGCTCGCCGCGCGCGACCTCACGCCCTTGCTCGTCGATGAGGCGGATGTCGTTGCCGGGCGAAGGGCGCCCGATCGTGTGAAGCTTTTGCGGCCATTCATGCGCGAAGAGGAGCGTCGAGCCGCCGCCTTCCGTCATGCCCCACACTTCGGCGAGGCCGCCGGGCCAGCGCCTCAGCACCTCGGCCTTCAAGGCCGCGGGGAAAGGCGCGCTGGTGCAGGATTTCATCTTGAAGCTCGTAAGGTCGTAGCGGTCGAAATCCGGATGCTCCATGAGGCGCCGATATTGCACCGGCACCAGCATGGCGTGGGTGGCGCGGTGCTTCGCCGCGAGGGCGAGGAATTCAGCGGCCTCGAATTTCGGCATCAGCACCAGGGTGCCGCCATGCACGATGGTCGGGAAGAAGGCGACGAGCGTGGTGTTCGAGTAGAGGGGCGTCGAGACGAGCGTGACCGCGTCGCGGCCGTAGAGGAAGGTCTTCGCCCGCTGCACCTGCGCCCAGCGCATGCGGTGCGGCTGGACGATGCCTTTGGGCGTTCCGGTCGTGCCCGAGGAGTAGATGATGTTGAAGGGCGCCTCGGGCGCGATCGCAACAGGGAAAGGCTTCGTGCCCGCGGGCGCGAGCCAATCTCCGAAATCATCGCCCGCGCCCGAATGATCGAGCGCGACGCGCTTGAGGCTCCCGCGCCCGATCGGGCCGGCCTTCGCCAAGCTCTCGGCGCTCGCCCGGTCGAGGAATACCAGCCTTGCGCCGCAATCCTCGATCATCGCGGCGAGCGAAGCGGGCGTCGATGAGGGGGCCAGCGGTGAAACCGCGACGCCGGCGCGCAAGGCGCCGAGGAAAACCGCCGCATATTCGATCGAGGTGCCGGCCGCGATCGCGATCGCCTCTTCGGGACGGACGCCGTCGCGCCCCAGGGCCGCCGCCACCCGGTCCATCACGGCGTCGAGCGCGCCATAGCTCCAGCGCGTCTCGCCCTGGACAAGCGCCGCATGATCGGGGCGTTCTTGCGCGTGCAGATGGACCATATGGGCGATATCGCCGAATTCCGAACTCAGCATGGCGTCGATCGCGGACATCTCGTTGGTCTCTTGCCTCATGGCGCGGACCTCCCCGGCCGGCGAGCAACGCCGCTGATGTGAGGACCGCGCGGGGATGGCTCGGGCCGTCCCAAAGCACACCACGAAAAAACCGGCAAATCCGTCAACGTTGGTGCCGGTCCGATATGTCGACGATCCTTCCGGTTGCTCGCGATCACCCTGTCACTGATGCGCCCGCGCCGGGCGCCCCCTCCCGCACGAAGTGGTGGGGAGGGTAAGGGTGGGGGCAAAGCCGCTTCGCAACGATGATCATTGGGCTCGTGCCGAGACGACGCTGGCGCAAGCCAGGAAGACCTTCGCACGTATCTCGAACACCCCCTACCCGTCCTCCCCGCCGCGACATTCGTCCCGGGCGGAGGGGGCGTGAGCGCCGGTCCGTTTTCCTGAAACGCCATTCGCGGGCTCGCTTGCTAACGCTTCAGCGCCACGCTCATTCCGGCCCCTTCACCTTGGCGCCGCGCTTTTGCGCGAATTCGGCGAGGCGTCGGGCGGCCTCCGGGCCCGGTCTGGGAAAGGGCCGCCATCAAGCTTTCGACGAAGAGGCCGTCGTCCTCGCTCATGTCCTGGATGCGGGGCAGCGCCTGGAGGACGCCGAGCACGGTGAGGGGCGCGGCCATGGCAACCTTCTCCGCGAGCTCGAGCGCCTTGCTCCTCGCTTCGCCCTCGTCGACGAGATAATTCACGAGCCCCATGCGTTCGCCCGTCGCCGCGTCGAGCACGCGGCCGGTGAGCATCATGTCCGCCATGCGCGAGGCGCCGATGAGGCGCGCCACGTGCACGGAGGCGCCGCCCCCGACATAGATGCCGCGCGAGCCTTCCGGAAGCGCGAAGAAGGCAGAGCGGTCCGCGACGCGCAAATGGCAGGAAGCGGCGAGCTCGAGACCACCGCCGATCGTCGCGCCGTGCAAGGCGGCGATCGCCGGTACGCGCCCATGCCGCAGCTTGCGGAAGGCGCGGTGCCAGCTTCGCGAATGATGGAACACCTCTTCGGCGGGCCGCGCTTCGTGCTCGACGAGATCGAGCCCCGCGCAAAAGCACGGGCCGTTGCCGTAAAGCACGATGGCGCGCGCCTTTTCCTGCGCGTGCTCGACCGCCCTCTCGATCGCGGCGATCACCTCGTCGTTGATGGCGTTGCGTTTTTCGGCCCGATCGAGCCCGATCATCGCGACCTTGCCCTCGATGCTGAACGTCACGAGCTCATGGGTCGCCATCGCCTTCCTTTCGCCTCTCAAGCCCCGCCGGCGCGACACTCAATAGCTTGGTTTTCCCAGCGACGACAGGCGCAGGCGCAGGCGCCTCTCCACCGCACGCGACATTCCCGACAGGCTCGTTAGCGGGAGCCAGTCACGCAATCGTGTTTGGAATAAGTGTGCGAAGCAATGCGAACATGGGTCGGGCAGACAATTAGACCGAAGTCAACGGGGCCGGGAGCGAGAGGTGGTGCTTTCGCAAGCCGAAGCTCGAACGGAGCATCATCATGACATCCTTATTCGAAAGCTGGGAAAAGTGGTCGCCTCAGAATTCTCAGCGTCGTGCGGATCATCGCGGCGCTTTGCTTCCTCGAGCATGGCTTGCAGAAATATTTCGGCTTTCCGTCAGCCACGCCTCCGGGCGACACTCTGCATTACCTCCAAGGCGTGATCGAGGTCGCGGGCGGCATCCTTCTGGCGCTCGGCCTCTGGACGCGGCCCGTCGCCTTCATCCTCGCGGGTGACATGGCGGTCGCGTATTTTACGCAGCATATGCCGCGATCCTTCTTTCCCGCGCTGAACGGCGGCGATGCGGCCATTCTCTATTGCTTCATCTTCTTTTATATCGTCTTCGTCGGCGGAGGCGCCTGGAGCGTCGATCGAAAAGTCCTGCGGCAAGAATAGCCCGAGAGGGCGATGGGAGGCCCGTCATGACGTCACCCTTCGCGAGCTTGCAGAAATACGCGCCTTACGTGCTCAGCATCGTGCGCATCGTCGTGGCGGCGAGCTTCTTCGAATTCGGCCTGGAGAAATATTTCGATTTTCCCGGCCCCGCACATATCGACATGACGCCGATTTATTACGTCCAGGGCGTCATCGAGATCGTCGGCGGGTTCCTCCTGCTCATCGGAGCCTTCACGCGCGTCGTGGCCTTCGTCCTTTCGGGCGACATGGCGGTCGCCTATTTCATGGTTTATTTTCCGCGTTCGTTCTTCCCTGGACAGAACGGCGGGCTTTCGGCCTTGCTTTACTGCTTCCTCTTCTTCTACCTGGTGTTCGCTGGCGGCGGCGCTTGGAGCGTCGACCGCGCGATCCTCAAGCAGGAGTAGATCGTCACCTGGACGAAGCAGGGATTCTCGGTCCGGCCGAGATCGCAAGAAAAAGGGCGCCGTTGTCGGCGCCCTTTTTCGTTCACGCCGCCCTCTTCTTTCCGGTGATCAAGCCGCGGTTGATGAGCACCTCGGCGATCTGCACGGTGTTGAGCGCGGCACCCTTGCGCAGATTGTCCGAGACGCACCAGAAAGCGAGGCCGTTCTCGACAGTCGGGTCCTCGCGCAGGCGCGACACATAGGTTGCGTCCTCGCCGGCCGCCTCATGCGGCGTCACATAGCCGCCGGGCTCGTGCTTATCGACGATGAGGATGCCGGGCGCCGCGCGCAGCACCTCGCGCGCCTCCTCCACCGTGATCGGGCGCTCGAACTCGACATTCACGGCTTCCGAATGACCGATGAAGACCGGCACGCGCACGCAGGTCGCGTGCAGCTTGATCTTGGGATCGAGGATCTTCTTCGTCTCCACCATCATCTTCCACTCTTCCTTCGTGGAGCCGTCCTCCATGAAGACATCGATATGCGGGATGACGTTGAAGGCGATGCGCTTCGGGAACTTGCCGGTCTTCACCTCGCTTGCCGTGAACACCGCGCGGGTTTGCTCGAAGAGCTCGTCCATCGCATCCTTGCCGGCGCCGGAGACCGATTGATAGGTCGAGACCACCACGCGCTTGATCGTCGCCGCGTCGTGGAGGGGCTTCAGCGCCACGACGAGCTGCGCCGTCGAGCAATTCGGGTTGGCGATGATGTTGCGCTTGCTGAAGCCCTTGACCGCATCGGCGTTCACCTCGGGCACGATGAGCGGCACATCGCTGTCGTAGCGCCAGGCGGAGGAATTATCGATGACGACCGCCCCTTGCGCGGCGATCTTCGGCGACCATTCCTTCGATACCGCCGCGCCGGCCGACATCAGGCAGATGTCGGTGTCCGAAAAATCGAAGTAATCGATGGCTTTCACTTTCAGCGTCCGGTCCCCGAAGCTGACCTCGTGGCCGACGCTGCGGCGCGACGCGAGCGCCACGACCTCGTCGGCCGGAAAGGCGCGCTCGGCGAGGATCGTCATCATTTCGCGGCCCACATTGCCCGTGGCGCCCACGACAGCGATCTTATAACCCATCGGTTTGTCCTCGTGTTCTGTCGGATCTTCGTGCTGAAGCCTTAAAGCCTTCCTTGGAGCTTTCGTTGCATCTTCCGCGAGGCTCTCTTGGCTTCGCCGAAAAATGCCTTGGACGCTCCCCTGCTTCCTCACCCGCGCGGCTTGAACCGCGGGCCGCCTCCTCATCCCCGTCGGGGGAGAGGACCCGGGTCGAGGACAGGCGTCAGCGCATCGTGCCGATTTTCACGGCCGACGGTTTCGTCGCGGTCGTTTTCGGAGCGGGATTCGCGAGCCTCACGAGCATGGACGATGCTTCTCCTCGGCGCATTGCCGACGCTGCGTGCAAGCACGGTTTCGCGGAAATTGTCAATGGGGAGCTCGGCGTCGATTGAACCGCTTTGGGGCGAGGAGTTCCTCAACGGATGGGCGGCGCGTAAAGGATGCCTCCCTTCGACCAGAGCGCATTCATGCCGCGCGGCATCTTCAAGGGCGAGGCCATGCCGAGGTTGCCCTCGAAGATTTCACCGTAATTGCCGCCGGCCTGGACGGCGCGCAGCGCCCAATCCTCCGAGAGCCCGATTCGCGAGCCGAACTTGCCTTCGACGCCGAGAAGGCGCTTCACCTCCGGGCTCGGCGACCTCATCTCCTCGACGGCATTTTCCCGCGTGATGCCGAGCTCCTCGGCGTCGATCAGGGCGTTCATCGTCCAGCGCACGATGTCGAACCATTTGTCGTCACCGTCGCGCACCACGAGGCCAAGCGGCTCCTTCGAGATCAGCTCCGGCAAGATCACGTAGTTCTCGGCATCGGCGAGCTTCAGCCGCGCGGAGGCGAGGGCGGAGGTGTCGGAGGTGAGCACGTCGCAACGCCCGTCGCCGAACGCTTTGGCAGCGTCATCGTCGCTCGCAAAGGAAACGATCTCATATTTCAGCTTATGCGTGCGGAAGAAATCGGCGGCGTTGAGCTCGCTCGTCGAGCCTTGCTGCGTGCACACCGAGGCGCCGCCGAGCTCCGTGACCGAGGTGATACCGGCCGATTTCTTGACCAGGAAGGATTGCCCGTCGAAGAAGGTGAAGCCCGTGAAATGCAGGCCGGCGTCCGTATCGCGCTGCATCGTCCAGGTGGAGTTGTGGGTCAAAAGATCGACCTCGCCCGAGGTGAGCGCCTGGAAACGGACGGTCGCCGTGAGGGGCACGAATTTCACCTTCGCGGCATCGCCGAGAACGGCCGCCGCAATGGCGTGACAGATATCAGCGTTGAACCCCTTGAACGCGCCGTCCTTATCCGGCTGGCCGAAGCCCGGCAGGTTGGGGTTGATGCCGCAGATCAGTTGATCGCGCGCCTTCACCGCGTCGAGCGTCGCGGCCTGCGAGGAAGAGCGCGCGATCGCGGCCACCCCGAGCGCGAGGAGGAGGCCTGCCGCAAGCCCGGCGAGGCGGCCGAAGCGGCCGCCGAGGAAAAGGCCATTCGTGAATGTCATGGAAATTCCCTTGTCGTAAGCAGGCTCGTCAATAGGCGAGATGGAGGGTGCCGAAAGAGACCGTGCGGGCGGCGGGATCGATAGACATCAGATCCTCGCCCAGCACCACGGGCCCGCGATAGCCCTTGCGGATTTCGGCGAGGAGCGCCGGGCGGTTTGCGGTCGGCGGCACGAAATGGGTGAGCGCGAGCGCGCCGACATCGGCCGCGCGCGCCGCCTTGCCGATCTGCCGTGGCGTCAGGTGATAGGATTTCACGGCCGCGATCGTCCGCGCCGAGCGCACGCCTTGCGCCGGCTTCATCTCGCGATCGACGAAGACCTCGCAGACGAGGAGGGCGGCGCCGCGCGCCGCCTCAACGAGCGAAGGCACGGGCCGCGTGTCGCCCGAGAACACGATGCGCGTCTTGCGCTGGCGCAAGATCAGGCCGAAGGCCGGCGCCACCGGCCTATGATCGACCGCGAAGGCCTCCGCTTCGAGATCGCCGATCCGGATCGCGCGACCGGCCGCGAGCTCGTGAAACTCGACCTCGAGCCCAAGGCGAGACGGGCGCCTCTCATGCGCGACGCGGAGCTCGCGCTCATCCGCGTAGGCCTCGAGAATGTGCCGCATATGCGTGATCACGCTCGCCGGCGCATGCACGACGAAAGGGCGGGCGCGGCCTTGGTGCCAGCTCGAGACGAGAAGCTGGTAGAAATCGACAACGTGGTCGGAATGGTAATGCGTCACGATGAGGGCATCGAGATCGGCGCCGCGCTCGCCTGCCGCGACGAGCCGCTGCGAGACACCCGCGCCGCAATCGATGAGGAGACGCGCTCGCACGCCGGTGACGAGGTGCGCGGGGCCGGCGCGCATCGGCGACGCGACAGGGCAGCCCGAGCCGAGAAAGGTGAATTTCATGGCGTTTGCATCCGGAACGTGATCGGCATTGAGGCGCGCGGCGCGGCGCTCTCGCCGGCGCAAGGTGTCGGCGTCATCCTCAGCCTCCGAGCGCAGCGCCGTCCGAGCGCGGATCATGCGCGGCCTCGATCGAGCCGTCGCGGCGGCGCATCAGCGCACCGGCATGGCCGAGGCCTTCATCATATGCGCGGTCGAGCATGAGCACGGGGTGGCCCGCCTGCTCGAGCGCGCGCACCAGGCTCGGGTCGAAACGGTTCTCGAGCGTGAGGTCGATCTTCGTCTTTCCCCAGGTGCGGCCAAGAAGCCAGCGCGGCGCGTCGATGGCCTCGTGCAGCGTCTGGCCGAAAAGCACATGGCGCGTGAACAGCTCCGCCTGGAATTGCGGCTGGCCATCCCCGCCCATGGCGCCATAGGACATCACCCGCCCGTCCTTGAAGAGGGCGAGCGGCGGGTTGAGCGTGTGGAAGGGGCGCCGCCCCGGCTCGAGCGGGTTCAGCGCCGCCGGGTCGAGCGAGAAGGACACGCCGCGGTTTTGCATGAGGAGACCGGTGCGCGGCAAGACGCAGCCCGAGCCGAATTCCCAATAGGTGCTCTGGATGTAGCTTACCGCGACGCCGTCGCGGTCGATCGCGCCCATCCACACCGTGTCGCCGATCGGCACCGCCCCGCCGAAAGGCGCGGCCTTCTTGCGATCGATGATCGCGGCCTCGCGATCGAGATGCTCCTTGGTGAGCACGCTCGCGGGATCTTCTCGCAACCGGTCGAAATCGGTGACGATCCGGTTGCGCGCCGCGAAGGCGCGCTTCGTCGCCTCGATGAGCCCGTGCACATGGAGGAAGCTCTCGGCTCTGTCGACGCCGAGACGCTCGAAGAGGGCGAGGATCATGAGCGAGGCGAGGCCTTGCGTCGGCGGCGGCGCGTTGAAGAGGCGGCCTTGCCGGATCTCGACGCTCAGCGGCTCGCGCTCGACAGCGCGAAAGGCTTCGAGATCGGCGCGCGTCACCGCGCTCCCGATCACGGCGAGATCGGCAGCGATCTCGCGCCCGACATCACCGCGGTAGAAATCCTCGAGCCCGGCATCGGCAAGCTGCGCCAGCATGCCGGCGAGCGCCGGCTGGCGAAGCAGGGCGCCCTCTTTGGGCAACTTGCCTTCGGTGAGGAACGCGGCGGCGAAGCCTGGTGCCGCCGCCAGCGCCTCGAATTCGGAGGGTTCGTTGCGTGCCATCGAAGCGGACACCGGAAAGCCTTCGCGCGAAAGCCGCGTGGCGTCGGCGAAGAGATCCGCGAGCGGCATGCGGCCGCCGAGGCTCTTCGAGAGCTCCTGGGCAAGTGCAAAACCACCAACCGCGCCGGGCACGGTGAGCGCCGCGAGGGGGCCTCGCGAGGGGATCGTGTCGTAGCCCTTTTCGCGATAGCTCGCGATCGTTGCCTTCGCGCCCGCGCCTCCGCAAGCCTCGATGACGCGCACGCGCCGCCTCGGGTCGGCGATCAGCCAGAAGCCGTCTCCACCGAGCGAGTTCATATGCGGATAGACGACCGCGATGGTCGCCGCCATGGCGAGCATCGCCTCGATGGCGTTGCCGCCCTCGGCCATCACGGCGCGCCCGCTCTCGGCCGCAAGCCGATGCGGCGCGACGGCCGCGAAATGAGGAAAGCGCCTGTCGGTCATGAGGTCCGCGAAGGGAGAGTGGGCGTCGTCGGTGAGCGTCTTTAAACCGGAAGAGAAAACACGCCAAATCTCGAATTGGCGGCTCCCTGGCCTGTTGGCGCCCCCCTTACTCCGCCCTCCAATCCTCCGCCCAGAGCGGGCCGAGATCGGCATGGCCCGTCGTCACATAGCCCTTCAACCATTTCGGGATGACATGCGGCTCGGCGCGGAAGAAGAGCGGCACGTGGGGAAGCGCGGTCGCGTAGATCTTCTGCATCTCGGCCCATAGGGCGATCTGCTTTTCGGGATCGAGCTCGCGCTCCGACTCATCGATCAATTCGTCGAGGCGAGGGATCGAGATGCCGGAATAGTTCGAGCCGCCATAGGCGTTCGCGGGTGACGGAATGGCGCTCGTGCCATAGTTGCGCCGTGGCGATTCCGTCACCCCGAAGGTCGAGGCATACATCACCATCCCTGGGAAACTCCGCTTCTTCAGCGTCTCGCCGAACATGGTGCGCGCCGGCTCGTTCTTGATCGTCACCTCGATGCAGGCCGCTTTCCAATTCGACTGGAGCACTTGCTGCTGCAATTCGCGCAAGCGGTTGCCGGCCGTCGTGGTGAACTCGAAGGAGAGGCGCTCGCCATTTTGGTTGCGGCAAATGCCGTCCGCGCCGGGCGTGAACCCAGCCTCGGTGAGGAGCGCCTTCGCTTTCGCCGGATCGTAGGGATAGCTCGGCACGTCCTTGTAATAATTCGCGCTCTTCGGCGGCACGAAGGCATTGGCGATCGGCTGCAGACCTTGGAACAGCTTCTCGGTCAAGGTCTTGCGATCGGCCGCGTAGACAAGCGCCTGGCGCACCTTGAGATCGCCAAGCAACGGATTGTCATGGGCGAGCTCGATATGCTCATAGGCGAGGCTCGGCACGAAAAGATAGACATAGTCGTTCGGGTGCTGCTTGCGCAGCTCGAGCGCCTGGTCGATCGTGAGGCCGACGCCCTCGCCCGCCACCATGTCCACATCGCCCGAGAGGAGATTGGCCTGCAGCGCCGCGGTGTTCTGGATGAATTTGAGGATGATGCGCTTGAAGAAGGGTTTCGCGCCGCTCCAATAGGGGTTCGGCTCGAGCACCACTTGCGCGCCCGATTGGTAATCCTTGATCAGATAGGGCCCGTCATAAAGGCCCGGCGTCAGCGGTGCGCGATTATAGACCGTCTGCTTGTTGTAGCCGCCGCTCGCGGCGACCTCCTCATAGACCGGGCCTTCGATATGCACCGGCAAAAGCTCGGCCCATTCATTGTAGTTCGTCTGAATGGAATCGAGGTGAATGACGGCGGTCAGGTCATCGACGACGTCGACCTTCTCCGCATGCGCCCACGCCTTCGGCAAGTAGAAACCCGACTTCGGATCCCTCGCGACGCGAGCCGTGAAGGCGATGTCCTTCGCGGTGACATTCTCGCCATCGCCCCATTGGAGGCCGGGCTTGAGCTTGATCGTCACCGCCATTCCCTTCTGGCCGCCGGCGCGATCCTCGAGCTTCGCGAGCCCGTTCTTCACTGTGGGAATCTCGGCGCACAGAAGGCAGGAGTTTTTCCAATCCTTGTCGAACGCGGTCACCTTGCGCGTGACGAAAGCGAGGACATAGTCCTTGATCGTCTCTGCGTCGATGTAAGGATTGAAGCTCGACGGAAATTGCGCGATGCCGATGGTGAGCTCGTCATGGGCCGCGAGGCTTGGTGCGGCGGTGCCGATGAACGCGGCGGCGAAGAACAAGGCCGATGCCGCGCATCGGATCAAGAGCGCTATTCCCATGGCCGTGTCCACCGCTGTTAAATGATGCGCAAATTATCGAGCTCCAGTCATTCGGCCCGCCAGTTGTAAGACCAGTTGGAGGTCGCGTCGCCGATGCCTGACGGCGTGTAGCCCTTGAGCCATTTGGGCACGACATGCGCGTCGGCCCGAAAGTAGATCGGCACCTGAGGCAATTGCGTGGCGTAGATCTTCTGCATCTCGGCCCAAAGCAGCTTCTGTTTCTGCGGGTCGAACTCCTTCTCGGCCAAATCGGTGAGCTCGTCGAAACGCGGGATCGAGATGCCCGAATAATTCGAGCCCCCATAGCCATTGGCCTCGGTCGGGATGCCGCTCGTCGTGTAGCCGTTGCGCGGCGATTCGGTCATCTCGAGCCCGGAGGCGAACATCACCATTCCGGTGAATGTCCGCTTCTTCAGCGTCTCGCCGAACATGGTGCGGGCCGGCTCGTTCTTGATCGTCACCTCGATGCAAGCGGCTTTCCAATTCGATTGCAGCACTTGTTGCTCGAGCTCGCGCACGCGATTGCCGGCCGTCGTGGTGAACTCGAACGAGAGCCGCTCCCCCTTGGCGTTGCGGCAGATGCCGTCGGGGCCCGGCGTGAAGCCGGCCTCGGCGAGCAGCGCCTTCGCCTTCGCGGGATCATAGGGAAGGGCAGGCAGGTCCTTTGCGGCATTCGCATGGCTCGGCGGCACGAAGCTCGAGGCGACAGGAAGCATGTTCTCGAAGAGCTTCTCGGTCAGCGTCTTCCGGTCGGCCGCGTAGACCAAGGCTTGGCGGACGCGCAAATCCTGAAGCATCGGATTGTCATGCGCGAGCTCGATGTGTTCCATGAAAAGGTTCGGCTCGAACATATAGATGAAACGGTCCGGGTATTTCTTGCGAAGCTCGAGCGCCTGATCGACGGTGAGGCCGATGCCCCCTTCGGCGACCATGTCGACATCGCCGGAGAGAAGATTGGCCTCGAGCGCCGCGGTGTTGCCGATGAACTTCAGAATGATGCGCTTGAATTGAGGCTTCGCGCCGTTCCAGTACGGGTTCGGCTCGAGAACGATCTGCGCGCCCGATTGATAATCCTTGATGAGATAGGGGCCGTCATAGAGGCCGGCGGTCATGGGCGCGCGGTTGTAGACGCTCTCCTTGTTGTAGCCGCCGGAGCCCGCGGTCTTCTCATATGCCGGCCCTTCGACATGTTCGGGCAGGAGCTGCGCCCATTCATTATAGCTCACGTAAAGCGAGTTGAGATGGATGATGGCCTTGCGGTCATCGACGATCTCGACCTTGTCAATCTTCGCCCAGCCCTTGGGCAGGGAAAATCCGGACTTCGGATCCGCCGCCACGCGGGCCGTAAACGCGATGTCCTTCGCCGTCACGGGCTCGCCATCGCCCCATTTGAGCCCGGGCGTGAGCTCGAGCGTCACCGCCATTCCCTTCTGGCCGTCGGCGCGATCCTCGATCTTGGCAAGCCCGTTCTGCACCGTCGGCACTTGCGTACACAAAAGGCAGGAGAGCTTCGCGCCCTCGCCATACCCCGTCACGCGCGGCGTGACGAAGCCGAGCACATAGAGCTTCACATCCTCCGCCTCGATATAAGGGTGGAGGCTCGAGGGAAATTGCGAGATGCCGATGGTGAGCTCGTCATGGGAGGCGCGCGCGGGGCTCCCCGTCACGCTCGCACCGGCAAGGCCAAGGACGAGGGCCGCCGCCATGCGGCGGGCGAAAGCTTTGATCTTCATCATTGTCCTCTCTTCGTCGTCCGTGGGCGTCCTTCGGGCGCCCCCAAGCGCTAGGCGGCGAGCGTCATACCCGTGATGTCGATTGCCGGCTTTCGCCCGGCGATCAGATCGGCCGTGACGCGGGCCGATCCCGCCGACATGGTCCATCCCATATGGCCATGGCCGGTGTTGAACATGACGTTGCGGAAACGCCCGCGCCCGAAGATCGGCGTGCCTTCGGGCGTCATGGGGCGCAAGCCCGCCCAATAGCTCGGCTTCTCGTAATTTGCGCCGTCCGGAAAGAGCTTGCGCATCACGCCGAGCATATAGGTGAAGTCGGCGGGCTTATGCGACCTGTCATAGCCGGCGAATTCGGCTGTCGCGGTGGCGCGGATGCGGTCGCCGAAGCGCGCATAGGCGACGAGGTTATCCTCGTCGACCCCTCCGATCGTCGGCGGGTTGTTGTGCCCTTCGAGCGGCAAGGTCACCGAATATCCCTTGATCGGGTAGATCGGGAGCGAAGCGCCGAGCTTGGCGGCCAGGAAGGGGCTGAAAACGCCAAGCGACACGACGAACTCATCGCCGGGCACGACGCCATTCGTCGTCGTGACCCCGGTCACGCGATCGCCTGAGGTCGCGAAGCCCGTGACCTCGGTGTTGAAGCGGAAGGTGACGCCGAGCCGCTCGCTGCAATAGCGCGCGAGGTTCAAGGTGAACACCCGGCGCGTCGCCGCTGCCGTCGCTCGGTGCGAAGACGGCGCCCGAGAATTGCTCTTTCACCGGCTCGAGCGCCGGATCGATGCGCGCCATCTCGTCGCGATCGACGGTGCGCAATTCGAGGCCTTCCTCGGAGAGGATTCGCGTGTGCGAGGCGCCGCGCTCGAAGGATTGCGGGGAACGGTAAAGATAAAGGAGCCCTCCCCGCAGCTCGTGGTAAGGGACGGCCGTCTCGGCGCTGATGCGCTGCAGCTCGCCTTGCGAATAGATGCATAGGCGCACCTTGCGCTTCGTGTTGACGCGCGCCCGCGCCGCGGTGCAGTTGCGCAGGAACTTCAAGGTCCAGTCCCACAAGCGCGGATCGAGGCTCGGCTTGAAGCGCAGCGCCTGGCTTTCGTCGAAGAGTGAGCGCCAGAGAATGCCGGGCGCGCGCGGCGAGGACCAGGTGTAGGCATGGCCCGGCGCGATCAGGCCGGCGTTGGCGAAGCTCGTCTCCGAAGCGGGCTCGGCGAGCCGATCGAGCACGGTGACCTCGTGCCCGTCGCGCGCCAGCTCATAGGCGGTGGTGACGCCGATGACGCCAGCTCCCAAGATGACGGCGCGCATGTCATTTCCCTCCCCACTCACGGCCGCCTTGGCGTGGCGTTGTCTCATTACGCGGCCTCAATGTAATGAAGAGCCGCCCGTTATTCCTCGGAAATGTCGCGAGCTTCCCGGTATCGGGGTCCTGAGGCGCGACTTCGTCGGGCACCTCGGGAGGACTTGGCGCATTCGTTGGCGAAATGCCCCGCACATCCTCGGCGACACCGGCAACGGGACCCATGTCTCGCGAGACGAAGCCATTCCGCATCGTAATGAGGCCATAGAACGAGACGCCGATCGTCGCCGATAAGGCGCAAAGCGTGACTAAACGATGGCGCTGCACGAAGGCGGCCCCTCGTCAGACCGCCGCGATGATGCCGATCTCGACCTTGAAGCGCGGCGCGGCGAGCTTCGCCTCGACCGTGGCGCGCGCCGGCGTGTTGCCTTGCGACACCCAACCGTCCCAGACCTTGTTCATCTGGTCGAAGGTCGAGATGTCGGAGAGCCAGATGGTGGCTGAGAGAAGCTTCGTCTTGTCGGTGCCGGCCTGGGCGAGCGTCGCGTCGATCTGCTCGAGGATATCCTTCGTCTGCGCGGCGACGTCCTTGCCCTCGGGGTCGCGCGCGACGCAGCCCGCAAGATAGGCCGTGTTGCCGTGAATGACCGCCTGGCTCATCCTTGCGCCGGCGCCGATCCTGCGAATGCTCATCGATCATGCTCCAAAAAAGTTGCGGGAAGGACCATAAGTCGGCAGATTTGCCGCCACAAGGGGAAGGGCGCGGGGAACCGTGGAGGCCCGCCAAACGAAAGACATGGTGGCATGTCATTCGCTCGCGGGCTGAAGGGCCTTTACGCTGAAGGGCCTTTACGCTGAAGGCCTTTACGCGAAGGGCCTTTACGCTGAAGGGCCTTGGCGCTGCTTTACGCTGAGCCTCGGCGAAGCGAGGCAAGAGGAGGCGAGGCGATGGATCAAGAGACGCTGGAGCTCAAGAGCGCGGCGGCCGGCCACGACGGGTTGATCGTCGATCGGGAGATGATGGCATTCAAGACGGATGGCGGCATCGGCACGAAGGCGGCGCTCGGCCTCTTGGTGCTCGAGACCGACCAGACGATCGAGGACGAGTTTCGCTTTCTTCTCCCCGAAAGCGGCGTCGCGCTTTATGGGGCAAGGCTGCACAACGACGCGAAGATCACGCCCGAGACGCTCGCCGAGATGGAGGCGAGAGTGGTGCCGACGGTCGAGCTTTTGCCGGGCGCGGTCGATCTCGGCGTCATCGGCTTTGCCTGCACCTCGGGCGCCCTCGTCATCGGTGAAGGCAAGATCGCCGAACGTGTTCGCGAGGCTCGCCCGGCAGTCCCCGTGACCGATCCGGTCACGGCGGCGCGCGCGGCGCTCGACGCGCTCAAGGTCCGGCGCATCGCGCTTCTCACGCCTTATGTGCGGCGCATCAACGAGAGCTTGCGCGCCGCTTTTTGCGCGCGCGGCATGGAGATCCCGGTCATGGGGTCCTTCAACCAGGACGACGACAATGTGGTGGCGCGCATCGCGCCCCAATCGATCGCCGACGCCATCATCGGGCTTGGCGCCTCGGAGGCTTGCGACGGCGTCTTCGTCTCGTGCACGAGCTTGCGCGTGGCGCGCATCGTCGAGGAGGTCGAGGCGAAGCTCGGAAAGCCGGTGACCTCGAGCAACCATGCGCTCGCCTGGCACATGCTTCGGCTCGCCGGATATTCGGCGCCGCTCAAGGGCAGAGGCCGGCTGTTTCAGGAGCCGCTTCGATCCGGGTAGAGTGGTCGTCGAATTCTTTCGTTGGGCCTTGCGTAGGCGAGTGAAGTTTTGGAAGGGGCAAGATCGGTCTGCGTAAGAAAGTCTTCCTCCCGCGCGCGGTGCGACGCGCTGGTCCCTGCAATTGTTGGAGAGGTTGACATCAGCACGATGTTGGTGTATTCTCCAACATGAAGGCCGAACTGCTTTTGCGCCAGCGCTACCTGGTCGATGACGAAGCTTTTGTCGAGCTTCGAATTTGGCATGTTCCGCGAAGTGTTCGGGGCTCGGGTCATTCGTATAAATATTCCCTGGCATACATTGTCGCTGGCGAATGCGTGCTTCGCTATGACAACGAGGCGGGAAAGGGCGATCACAGGCATATTGGCTCTGTCGAGAAGCCCTACCGCTTCTCGACACCTGAGGATTTGATCGCCGACTTCTGGCGTGACGTTGACCAATGGAGGCGCGGTTGAGGACGGTGACTTTTTCCATTGCCTCGCGCGAGGACGTGACCCGGCGCGTCCTGGCGGCTTTCAAGGGCAAGAAGGTTGGCGATCATATTAGTTTCGCCAGCATCGAGCTCCTGTGGAAAGTGCTCTCGCCCAAGCGCTGGGAAATCCTGAAGGCCATGACGGGGCAGGGCCCGATGCCGATTCGTGAGGCCGCGAGAAGAGTTGGCCGAGACGTAAAGGCGGTCCATGGCGACGTGCATGCCCTGCTCTTCGCCGGTGTGCTCGACAAGACGAGGGACGGCCGGATCGAATTTCCCTATGACGGCATTCATGTGGACTTCATGCTGAAGGCGGCTTGAAGCACCTAGCTTCACCGAGAGGCATGCCCTGGGCGCTGAATCTGGTCACGCGAGGATCGCGCGCGCTTCCTTCCAGATGCGGTCGACCACCTCCGCCGCGGGCTCTGCCCGCGCGAGCGCCGCGGATTGGCCGGCCAAGGCCTGCATGCGATGCAGGTCATTCGCCTTCTGTCCGGCCTCGCGCATCGCGGCGGTGAGCCCGCGTTGCACCGGATAGGGTGCCGGGCGCGGAGCGTCCGGCGCCGTCGCCGCGAGCACGTAATTCGTCGCGATGCTGCGGCCGGCGCGGCCGCTGAAGGCACGCGCTATGATCGTGTCCTCGGGCCGCGTCTCGGCGAGCGCGTCGGCCCAGACCTTATGGGTTTTGGCTTCCGGACAGCGCAGGAAACCCGTGCCGATCTGGGCGGCGCTCGCGCCGAGCGCGAGAGCGGCGGCGACGCCGCGCCCATCCGCGATGCCGCCGGTCGCGACGACCGGCAAAGGCACGGCATCGACGATCGCGGGCACAAGCGCGAAAAGCCCGACGAGGCGCCGTTCGGCCTCGGCCGCCTCGAATGTGCCGCGATGCCCTCCGGCCTCCATGCCTTGCGCGACGATCACATCCGCGCCTGCCGCCTCGGCGGCCAAGGCCTCGCCGACCGTCGAGACATTGGCGAACCAAGTGATCTTGCGCGCTTTCAGTTTGGCGACGAATTCGGGCGGGTAGAGCCCCATCACGGACGACACGATCGGCGGGCCTGCCTCGAGCAAGGCCTCGCATTGAGCGGCAAAATCGGGCGGGGTCGCATTTCCGGCATCGGCGGCCACCGGCGGCCCCCACCCCTCGAGAAACTCGCGCACCCGGGCCTCGTGTTGCGGGTCGCGCTGAGGTGGGGGATCGGGCACCCATAAATTGAGCTGAAACACGCCGTTGCTGCCGGATCGCGTCGCGCGCGCCCAATCCAGAATCGCGTCGCGCTGCATCAAGAGCGCACCGCAGGCGCCAAGGCCGCCGGCATTTGCGACCGCGACCGAAAGCGAGGGTGGGCAAGCTCCGGCCATCGGCGCGAGCAGGATCGGCACGTCGAGGCCGAAACGGGCGCAAAAAGCTTGTGCGCGAGCGAGAGGAGCAGTCATCACGTCACCTTGCAGAAAGCTTACAGGAACGGCTTACGCGATTCTTGTTTGGTAAGGGCAGCCTCTTCACCAAAATGGGGCGCGGGAAAGCACATGGAAAGCGCATTGCCATCGGCGTGCGAAACGCCTATATGCTGACCCATTCCCTCCGTATGTGATTTGCGAAGGATGCTCCGGCCGCCGAGCCGAGCCGGGGCCCGAAGTTTTTGTGCCGTAAGGATCGCATCGATCCGCCAGAAGAGGAGGCTCTCTCCGTGGCCCTGTTGTTGATGCCGAAGGCGACCGCCGTGTGGCTGGTCGACAATACTTCGCTCAGCTTCGAGCAAATCGCCGAATTCTGCCATTTGCATCCGCTGGAAGTGAAGAGCATCGCCGACGGCGAGGTCGCCGCCGGCATCAAAGGCCTCGACCCGGTGCTCACCGGACAGCTCACGCGCGAGGAGATCGAGAAGGCCGAGAAGGACCCGGGCCGCAGCCTCAAGATGGCACAGAGCAAGGTTCATCTGCCGGAGGTGAAGCGCAAGACCAAAGGCCCGCGCTACACGCCCTTGTCGCGCCGTCAGGATCGCCCGAATGCCATACTCTGGCTCTTGCGCAACCATGGGGAGCTGAAGGACGCCCAGATCTCGCGCCTCGTCGGCACGACGAAATCCACGATCGAGGCCGTGCGCGAGCGCACCCATTGGAACTCGGCGAGCCTTCAGCCGCTGGATCCGGTGACGCTTGGCCTGTGCTCGCAGATCGATCTCGACATGGAGGTGGCGCGCGCCGCAAAGGACAAGCCGGTCGTCGTTCAGGAGGCGGGCGCGACCTTGCTGCCGGCCGAAGTCACGGCCGCGCGCACGAAGCCTGAGGCGCCCGAGAAACTGCCGACCTTCGCCCCTTCGGCGCCGAAGCCCGAAGAAGAGAAAATCGACGCGGACAGCGTCTTCGCCAAGCTCAAGGACTTCAAGCCGAAGGAATAGGCTTCCACCGGGGCAGGGCGCCGACGGGCGTCTTGCGGTCCCGGGCTTTGATCGAAAGGGCGTACGCGGGCTCGATCCGCGACGCTTTGCTCCCGGTCCGGCGGCTTGCCGGCCCCTTCGGCCTCAGCCTGTTTCCTCGATGGGGTCGACGCGCTTCGGATAGAAGGCGAGATGGTCCTTGATGGCGGCGACGCCGGGTAAGGGGTTCTCGTAAGTCCACACCGCGTTCTCGGACACTTGACCATCCACCACGATGGAGAAGTAGCTAGCATCGCCCTTGTAGGGGCAATGGCTGGTGTGGGACGTGCGGCGCAAAAGGCTCATGTCGGCGTCCTGGCGCGGAAAATATCTCACCTTCGGATGATGCGCCTCCTCGAGATCGAGCGCCTTTGCCGAATTGACGATGACGGCGCCTTTCCAGCTCACCTTGGCGCGCCCTTTCGCGGGACGAACCGTGATCGGGTGCTCGGCCGTGCCGGCAATCATTTCAGCTTTCATCGATACCTCCTCGAGCGCCTCGCAAAGAATTCTTGGCCTCGAAGGGCGAGCGAGCTTTTGCAAGCATCGCCTGCCGCGCTTTCGGCCAAACCCTCATGTGGGGCGCCTTTGCGAGATTGACACCCGGCCTTTCACGCTTCTATCTAGCTTTAGCGATGGTCCCCCCAAAGGGGGGTGAATAGGGAATGCGGTGCGGGGCGGCGTTCAAGACGACAAGTCCGAACGCCGAGCCAATGCCGCAGCTGCCCCCGCAACTGTAAGCGGTGAGCCTCTTGCGATGACGCCACTGGAAACCGGCCGACGCCGGCGACCGGGAAGGCCGCACGAGGCGGGGATCCGCGAGCCAGGAGACCTGCCATCGTCCGCAGCATGCCGCCGGGCGGGGCGCCCCGGAGGCGGTTCGGCGCCGAAGCTCGGCTCAACCGGACGCTGGGCTTTTCATTGAAGCTCGGCACGATGCACCCCAAGGACGCTGAGCGCCGGGAGCATCATGCCGCATCAAGAAACATCCATCCATATCTGCATAACCTGCCGAAATGCTGGCGAGGCTTCCGATACGGGCGAACGGCCGGGCGCCCGGCTTTATCGGGCGTTGCACGAGGCCGCGGCGCGGCGCGAGGCACCGGTCGAGCTCGTCGCGGTCGAGTGTCTCAGCGTCTGCAAGCGCCCTTGCACGATCGGCCTCTCGGGCGCCGGCAAATGGACGTATGTCTACGGCGATTTCGCGCCCGATGACGCTTCCGCCGAGGCCATTCTCGACGCCGCCGCGCTTTATGCCGCGACGCCGGACGGGCTCATTCCCTGGCGGCAACGACCGGACGCCCTGAAAAAGGGCGTCGTCGCCCGCATCCCGCCGCTCATCCCTTGCCCCATCCCCAATCTTCCGGAGGCCGCCGAATGACGACGCCCAGAATAGCGACGCCCACGAGCTCCCCGCTTCGCGAGAAAACCCCGGTCACCATCGTCACCGGCTTTCTCGGCGCCGGCAAGACGACCCTCATCCGCCATGTGCTCGAGCACGCGAATGGGCGGCGCCTCGCGCTCATCATCAACGAGTTCGGCGATGTCGGCGTCGACGGCGACATCCTGCGCTCTTGCGGCATCGAGAGCTGCCGCGAGGAAAACATCGTCGAGCTCGCCAATGGCTGCCTGTGCTGCACCGTGGCGGATGATTTCATTCCGGCCATCGAGGCGCTGTTGAGCCGCGACGACGCGCCCGATCACATCATCGTGGAAACCTCGGGCCTCGCCTTGCCGAAGCCGCTGCTCAAGGCTTTCGACTGGCCGCCGATCCGCGCCAGGGTCACGGTCGACGGCGTGGTCGCGGTCGCCGATGCGGCGGCGGTCGCGGCCGGCCGTTTCGCCGACGACCCCGAAAAGCTCGCGCGCCAGCGCGCCGCCGACCCGTCTCTGGAGCACGATAACCCGTTGGAAGAAGTGTATGAGGATCAGCTTCTGTGCGCCGATCTCATCATTCTCAACAAGACCGACCTCCTCGATCGCGATAGCCTCTCGCGCGTGCGTGGCGACATCGCCGCCGCCGTGCCGCGGGCCGTAAAGGTCGTCGAGACGCTCGAGGGGCGCATCCAGCCCGCCGTGCTGCTCGGCCTCGCGGCGGCCGCCGAGGACGACCTTGCGGCTCGCCCCTCCCATCACGACGCCGAGGAGGAGCATGATCACGACGACTTCGAGAGCTTCGTGGTGGAGTTGCCCGCCATCGACGATCCGGCCTCTTTCGTCGCCAAGCTCGCCGCGCTCGCGGGCTCGCATGACGTGCTGCGCGTGAAGGGTTTTCTCGAGGTGACCGGCAAGCCGATGCGGCTTCTGGTGCAGGGCGTCGGCCAACGTTTCCGCCAGCAATTCGATCGGGCCTGGGCGCGAGGAGAAGCTCGGCGCGGCCGCCTCGTGGTGATCGGCCAAAAAGGCATGGATCGCGAGGCCGTGACGGCGGCCATCAGGGCTTGAGGCCGGCGGAACGCCATGCATCTTCTGCGCAGCGAGACGCGATCCCTCGACGAAACCGTCGAGCCGATCGATCTTGCGCAGACGCCGGCCGAGATGGTGTTCCTCTCCTTCTCGGACAGCGATCTCGCGGGGATGGCGAACGCGTGGGAAGCCGGGAAGGAAAGCTTCCCGAGCTTGCGCCTCGCCAATCTTTCGGCGCTGCGCCATCCCTTCTCCATCGATCGCTATGTCGAGCGCGTGATCGCGCATGCGCGTTTCGTGCTGGTGCGCCTCCTCGGCGGGCTCGATTATTGGCGCTACGGCGTCGAGGAGATGTCGCGCGCTGCAAAAGCGCACGGCTTCTCGCTCGCCGTCGTCGCGGGCGACGGGCGAGAGGATGGGAGGCTCGAGGCGGCCTCGACCTTGCCGCGCGCGGATCTCACGCGGCTCTTCGCCTATCTGCAGAACGGCGGCGCGGAAAATCTTCACGAGGTCCTGGCCTTCATCGCTCATCGCCTGGGTCGCCCTGCTCTTTGGCGCGAGCCGCGCCCTGTCCCGACCTTCGGCCTCTTTGAGCCGGGTCGCCGCCAAGGTGCCGCAAGTCTCGCGGGCGCAAGCGCAGGCCATGCGCCGCATGCGCTCGTTCTTCTTTACCGTTCGGCCTATCTCGCCGCCGACACGCTGCCGATGACGGCGCTCGCGGACGCGCTCGCGGCGCGCGGCTTTCGAGTCACCTGCGCCTACGTCACGAGCCTCAAGGATAAGGAGGCCGCCGCGCCGCTCGCCGAATTTCTCGTCGACGGGAAACCCGATGTGATCGTCAACACCACCGCCTTCGCGGCGCGGCTCGACGCGGGAAGCGTGCTCGATGTGGCCGATTGCCCGGTGATCCAGGCGGTGTTGAGCGGCTCGACTCGCGAACAATGGCAGAGTGGACAGCGGGGCCTCGGCGCCGCCGATCTCGCAATGAACGTCGTCCTGCCGGAGATCGACGGGCGGATTTTCGGCGGCGTCCTTTCCTTTAAGGGCGAGACGAAACGCCATGAGGCGCTGGAATTCACGCATCTCGCGCATCGGCCCGAAGCTTCGCGCGTGGCGCATCTTGCGGATCTCGCGGCTGCCTGGACGAGGCTGCGGCGGCTTGCGCCCGGCGAGCGGCGCCTCGCCTGCATCCTCTCCGATTATCCGGGAAAGGGCGGACGCTCAGGCTATGCGGTGGGCCTCGACACGCCGCAAAGCATTGCTGCGATCGCGAAAGCTTTACGCGACGCCGGTTACCGCATCGGACCGACGCCTGAGCCCGCACGGCTGATGGCGCAGCTCGCAGGGATGCCGGCATCGGCCGAGATGACGAAGGCGCTTCATCCTGCTGCCTCCCCGGGCGCGGACGTTCGCGACGAAGCGGTGCTTTCGCTTTCGGATTACCGGCGCTTCCTGGCGCGGCTTCCGGCCTCCTTCGGCGCGGCCGTGCTTTCGGCCTTCGGCCGCCCTGAGGACGACCCCTCGGTGCGTGACGGCGCGTTCCGCTTTCCCATCCTCCGGTCCGATGCACTCGTCATCGCGCTGCAGCCGGATCGCGGGCGCGCCTCGAGCCGCAAGGGCGATTACCACGACGTGAATTTGCCGCCGCGCCACGCCTATCTCGCCTTCTATCTCTGGCTGCGCGAGGTCTGGCGCATCGACGCCATGATCCATTGCGGCACGCACGGCACGCTCGAATGGCTGCCCGGCAAGTCCGTGGCGCTCTCGCAAGATTGCGCCCCGGAGATCGTGCTCGGCGCGGTGCCGGTCGTCTACCCCTTCATCGTCAACAATCCGGGCGAAGCGGCGCAAGCGAAGCGCCGCATCGGCGCCGTGACCATCGGCCATATGACGCCGCCCCTCATCGAAGCGGGAAGCCATGGGGGCACGCTCGAGCTCGAGGCGCTTTTCGATGAATATGCGAGTGCGCAATCGCTCGATCGGCGCCGCGCGCGCCTTCTTTCGCAAGCGATTTTCGCCAAGGCGGCCGAGACCGGTCTCGCGGAAGAGCTGGGGCTCGAAACCGGCGGCGATCCCGTGGAGGCGCTCACGAAGCTCGACGCCTGGCTTTGCGATCTCAAGGAGATGCGCATCGGCGATGGGCTTCACGTTTTCGCCGACACCATGCCCTCGGAAATGACCGGGCTTTTGCGCGCGCTGGATGGCCGTTTCGTCGAGCCTGGCCCTGCCGGCGCGCCTTCGCGCGGGCGCCTCGATGTTTTGCCGACCGGCCGCAATCTCTTCACCATCGATCCGCGCGCCGTGCCGACGCGCACCGCCTGGGAGATCGGCGAGCGCACGGCGAGCGAGGTGATGACGCGCCACGCGCAAGACCATGGCGAGTGGCCGCGGCGCATCATTATCGATCTTTGGGGCTCGGCCACGATGCGCACCGGAGGGGACGATTTGGCCCAGGCCTTTTCGCTTCTCGGCGTGCGCCCGCTTTGGGACAGCGCCTCGACGCGCGTTTGCGGCTTCGAGATCCTGCCGCTCGCCAAGTTCGACCGGCCGCGCGTCGATGTGACCTTGCGCATCTCGGGCCTCTTCCGCGATGTCTTCCCGACGCAGATCGCGCTTTTCGACGAGGCTGTGCGCGCCGTCGCGAAGCTCGACGAGGACGAGGACGATAACCCGCTCGCGGCGGCGCTTCGCGCGGCGCCACCCGAAGCTCCGCAGGCGGCGCGCGTTTTCGGCGCGGCTCCTGGCGCTTATGGGCTCGGCCTGGCGCGCCAACTCGTCGAGAACAGCTCATCGTCACGCGAGGCGCTCGGCGAAGCTTATCTCGGCGCGACATCGCACGCTTACGGCGCGGGCGCGGCCTCGGATGGCATCGCGGCGGCGAGCGCCTTCAGGGCCCGGGTCGCGAAAGCCGATGCCTTCGTCCATGTGCAGGACATGGAAGGGCAGGATGTGCTCGATTCCGACGCCTTCGCCGAGCATGAGGGCGGGTTCTCGGCCGCGGCCTCGATGCTCGGCGCCGATCCGGCGCTCTATCATGCCGACACCTCGCGCGCGGGCCGAAGCGTCGTGCGCACGCTCGATGAAGAGATCGCGCGTGTGGTGCGCGGGCGCGCCACGAACCCGCGCTGGATCGAAGGCCAGATGCGCCACGGCTATCGCGGCGCTGCCGAGATCGCCGAGACGGTCGACAACCTCTTCGCCTTCGCGGCTTTGACGGAGGCCGTGACGAGCCGGCAATTCGATCTTCTTTACGACGCGACCTGCGGCGACGAGAGAGTGCGCGACTTCCTGCTTGCGGCAAACCCAGAGGCGGCGCGAGCCATCGCGTCGCGTTTCGCCGAGGCCGAACGACGCGGCTTCTGGGCGTCGCGGCGCAACTCTTCGGCCCGGGACCTCGCCGAGATGATGGAGGCACACGCATCGTCGAACGCGACGCCTCCCGTTTCGGTCGATGAAACCGACGCCGTACAAGAACATGGGCTCGCACCCAGCCGCGCGAAGAAGGGCCTGCGCCGGTGAGCGCCGCCGCAAAATTGCGCCGTGGCTGGTGCCCGAGCGTGGCGCGCCCGATGCCGAGCGGGGACGGGCTTCTGGTGCGCTTGAGCACACCCGGAGGGAGCGTGCCGCCCGCGCTCGCTCGCGGCATCGCTTCTTGCGCGCACCGCTTCGGCAATGGGCTCATCGATCTGACGCGCCGCGCCAATCTGCAATTGCGCGGCCTCGGCGAAGCGACAATGCCGGGCTTGATCACCGAGCTTTCCTTGCTCGACGCCCTGCCCCTGGCGGACGAGCCCGAGGTCGCGCGCAACATCGTTGCGTCGCCGCTCACGGGTCTCGACCCCGAGGCGCTTTGCGATGTCCGGCCGATCGTCCGCGCCTTGCGCGAATGTCTCGCGAGCGAACCGCTTCTTCGTGCCTTGCCGCCGAAGTTCGGCTTCATCATCGAGGATGGCGGCCGGCTCGGGCTCGACGATATCGCGGCTGACATCCGCTTCAAGCCGAGCCGCTCGCCGGCTGGCCTCTCCTTCACGGTCGCGCTCGGCGCAGACGAGGGCGTGGCGCAAAGCGTCGCGACCTGCCTCCCGCAAGAAATTCCGGCGCTCGCGGTCGCGCTGGCCCGTGCCTTCCTCGAACTGCGTGGCGCGGGCGACGCGGCGGCCCACCGCATGCCTCAGCTCGTCTCGCGCGGGGGTGCGCGAAAGATCTTTCGGGCAGCCGGACTCGAAGCGCGGCACCTCCCCGAGGCAACGCAGCCCCGAGGAACCACTGGCGCTTTCTTGCCGGAACGCCCGCCGCCGATCGGCGTCTTCGACCTTGGCCCCGGAAAGCGCGTCTATCTCGGGATCGGCGCGCCCTTCGGGCGGCTCACCGCTGCCCAGCTCGATGCGCTTGCCGGTCTCGCCGAGGCATCCGGAGCGGATATCCGCCTCACGCCTTGGCGCACCCTTCTGGTCGCCAACCTATCGATCGTGAAGGCGAAGGCGATTTTCGCTAAGCTCGAAGGCTCGGGCTTCGTGACCGAGGCCCGGGATGCAAGATTGAGCATTGCCGCATGTCCCGGAAGCCCGGCTTGCGCCAACAGCACGGTCTCGCTTCGCGACGACGCGCCGCACCTCGCTCCCTTGGCGCAAGAGCTCGGCCGAGGCCTCGTTGGCTTGCACATCTCGGGATGCTCCAAGGGTTGTGCCCGCGGTGCGACGACGAAAGCGGTCTTGGTAGGCCGTGACGGCCGATACGATCTCGTCCTTGACGGCGTCGCCGGCGATCACCCGGTGCTGACCAACCTCACCTTGCGGGACGCAAAGGCCGCGCTCGCACGTATCGTCGAGGAGCGTCACGCCCAACACGCGCGCGCAGAGCCGGTGGAGCACGACCGTCCATGAACCAACGCTTCGCCTATATCCGCGACGGCGCGGAAATCTACCGGCGCTCCTTCGCGATCATTCGCGCCGAGGCCGATCTTCGCCGCTTTTCCGCGGATGAGGAGAGGGTCGCGGTGCGCCTCATCCATGCCTGCGGCCTTGTCGAGAGCGCCCAGGATTTCGTTTTCTCGCCCGGCGCGGTCGCGGCGGCGCGCGCGGCACTCCTGGCCGGCGCGCCGATCCTTTGCGATTCGAAGATGGTGGCGAATGGCGTGACGCGTTCGCGGCTGCCGAAGGCCAATGACGTCGTCTGCACGCTCGACGATCCGGCCGTTCCGGGTCTCGCGACGCGCCTCGGCACGACGCGCACGGCCGCCGCCATGGAGCTTTGGCGCGATCGGCTCGCCGGAGCGCTCGTCGCCATCGGCAATGCGCCGACGGCGCTCTTTCGCCTCCTCGAAATGCTCGACGAAGGCGCGGCTTGGCCCGCGGCCGTGATCGGCATGCCGGTCGGCTTCGTCGGCGCGGCCGAATCGAAAGAGGCGCTGATTGCCGACGGCCGCTTACCCTTTCTCGTGGTGCGCGGCCGGCGTGGCGGCAGCGCGCTTGCGGCAGCTTCCATCAACGCGCTCGCGAGCGAAAGCGAATGAGCGCTTCGCCCCCTGCCGACAAAGGCTTCGGCCGGCTTCATGGCGTCGGGCTTGGCCCCGGCGATCCCGAGCTCGTCACGCTCAAGGCGGTTCGCCTCATCGGCGAAGCGCAGGTCGTGGCGTATTTCGCCAAGAAGGGCCGGCCGTCGAACGCGCGCCGCATTGCCGGCCGCTGGATCAAGCCGGGCGTGACCGAGCTCGCGCTCGCCTTTCCGGTCACGACCGAGATCCCCTTCGATGAGCCGGCCTATGCTTGCGAGCTTCGTCCTTTCTACGACGAGGCGGCGAGCGAAATCGCGGCGCATCTCTCAGCAGGGCGAGACGTCGCGCTCATCTGTGAAGGGGATCCGCTCTTTTACGGCTCCTTCATGCATGTCCAGGCACGGCTTAAGGATCGCTTCGCCATCTCGATCTGCGCCGGCATCACCGGCATGTCCGGATGCTGGGCGGCCGCAAAGGCGCCGATGAGCTGGGGCGATGACGTGCTCACCGTCATTCCCGGCACTTTGCCGCGCGCCGAGCTCGCGCGACGCCTCGCCGCGACCGACGCCGCCGTGGTGATGAAGCTCGGCCGCAACCTGCCGAAAGTGCGTGAAGCGCTCACCGACGCCGGCCTCGCCAAGCGCGCCCTCTATGTCGAGCGCGGCACCACGGCCGAAGAGCGCGTCTTGCGGCTTTCCGACAAGACCGATGACGACGCCCCTTATTTCGCGCTGATCCTGGTGCCGGGCGAGGGAAGGCGGCCATGAGTGCGGCCGTGAGTGCCGGGAACGGGCAGCTCTTCGTCATCGGGCTCGGCCCCGGCGGCGCCGAATGGGTGACGCCCGAGGCGACGCAGGCGCTCGCCGAAGCGACCGATCTCCTCGGCTATGCGCCTTATCTTCAACGCGTCGCCGAACGACCGGATCAAACCCGGCATGCGAGCGACAACCGCGAGGAGCTGGCGCGCGCGCATCAGGCGCTCACGCTCGCCGCGGCCGGACGTAAGGTCGCGGTCGTTTCGGGCGGGGATCCAGGCGTCTTCGCCATGGCGGCTGCCGTCTTCGAGGCGCTCGAAGCCGGCGCGCCTTCGTGGCGCGGCCTCGACGTGAGGGTGATCCCCGGCATCACCGCGATGCAAGCGGCGGCGGCGCGGATCGGCGCGCCGCTCGGCCATGATTTCTGCGCCATCTCGCTCTCCGACAACCTCAAATCCTGGGGCGTGATCGAGAAGCGCCTCGCGGCGGCGGCCGATGCCGATTTCGTGCTCGCGCTTTACAACCCGGCCTCGAAGGCGCGCCCTCACCGCATTCACGAAGCCTTTGCCTGCTTGCGCGCCCGCAAGCCTCCGGCGACGCCCGTGATCTTCGCGCGCGCCATCGGCCGACCCGAGGAACAAGTCACCGTCACGAGCCTCGGCAAGGCTGATCCCGGCATCGCCGACATGGCGACGCTCGTCATCGTCGGATCGAGCGCGACGCGCGTGATTTCCGGACGCGGGCCGGCGCGGCCCTTCGTCTACACGCCGCGCGGCGAGGGAGCGCGGCGGTGACGCTCGATCCAGGCCAGCGCGTGCGCCGGATCATGCAGCATCGGCGTGCCGGCGGGTTTTGGCCGCCGGATCATCACGACCGGCAAGCCCAGGCGACGCGCCGCCGCGATCTTGGCATGGGTCGCCTCCCCTCCGCTGTTCTTGCTGACCAGGAGGTCGATCCTCTTTTCCCGCATCAGGTGTTCTTCATTCTCCACGCTGAAGGGCGGCCGGGCGAGGATCAGCTCATGATGCGAAAAGGCGTCGAGCCCTTCGGGCGGATCGATGGCGCGAATGAGATAATGATGACCGGGCGCGGCCGCGAAAGCCGGGAGCGAGAGGCGCCCGACGGTGAGGAACACTCGGCGTGGTTGCTCGCCGAGCGCGGCGGCGGCCTCCGGTGCATCCGCGACATCAATCCAACGGTCGCCGGCAACGGGTACCCATGCGGCGCGCGTGAGCACGACGAGAGGAATCGCGAGAAGCGCGCAGGCTTCCTTGGCGTTGCGCGACATTTGCGCCGCGAACGGATGGGTCGCATCGATCACGGCTTCGATGTCACGGCTCGTGAGATAATCGACAAGGCCTTCGAGGCCGCCGAAGCCGCCGCTTCGCATTGCGATGGGCGCGGGCGCGGGCTGCGCCGTGCGGCCGGCGAGCGAGAGCGTCGCCTCGATATCGGGCCGCCCGGCCAAGAGCCCCGCGAGCGCCGAGGCCTCGCTCGAGCCGCCAAGGACGAGTACGCGTATCGTCATCCCCTGCTCCGATCGAAAACGCCGGCGCCATTTCGGCGAGGCGCAGGCCGCGCCGATGGCGACGGCGCAAACGCTCTTAACGCTTTTTGCCGCGCGGTGCCCGGCCTTCGGGGGCAGAGACGATGAATCCCTGGCTCTCGCTCATCGGCATCGGTGAGGACGGCGCCGAAGCGCTTTCGCCCGCCGCGAAGCGCCTCATCGCCTGCGCCGAGCTCGTCGTGGGCGGAAAACGGCATCTTGCGCTTGCCGGCAATCTTGCGTCCGAGGCGCTGCCTTGGCCCTCCCCGCTCAGCGATGCCATTCCGGCGATCTTGGCGCGGCGCGGGCGCGCCGTCGCCGTGCTTGCCTCGGGCGACCCCTTCTTCCACGGCGTCGGCGCGACTCTCGCGCGCGCGATCGACCCCGATGAGATGATTTGCCTGCCGGCGCCTTCGGCCTTCAGCCTTGCGGCCGCGCGCCTTGGCTGGGCACAGCAGGACTGCGCCCTCCTCTCGCTGCATGGTCATGCGCTCGAACGCATCATTCCGCATTTGCAGCCGGGTGCGCGCATCCTCGCCCTCTCTTGGGACGAGACGACCCCGAAGAAACTGGCGGCGCTCCTCACCACGCGCCGCATGGGCGGATCGCGCCTCATCGTGTGCGAGGCGATGGGCGGATCGCGCGAGCGCCTCACGAGCGCGCGGGCCGACGCCTTCGCACTTTCGCCGATCGATCCCTTGAACACGGTCGGCATCGAGATCGTGGCGGAGCTCGGCGCCGAGATCGTGCCCCTGGCAGCAGGCCTCGCCGACGAGATGTTCGAGCATGACGGGCAGATCACCAAGCGCGACATCCGCGCCGCGACGCTCGCGGCGCTCGCGCCGCGCCGTGCCGAGATGCTATGGGACATCGGCGCGGGGGCGGGCTCGATCGGCATCGAATGGATGCTTCGCCATCCGCAAAACCGCGCGATCGCCATCGAGGCGAAAGGCGAGAGGGCCGCGCGCATCGCGCGCAACGCGGCAAGGCTCGGCGTGCCTGACCTCAGCATCGTCGAAGGAACGGCGCCCGACGCGCTTGCCGGCTTGCCGCGCCCGGATGCGGTGTTCGTCGGCGGGGGCGCGAGCCGGGCCGGTGTTCTCGACACCGCCTGGGAAGCCTTGCCGTGCGGCGGGCGCCTCGTCGTCAACGCGGTGACGCTCAAGACACAGGCCGAGCTCATCGGGCGCCACGAAGCGCAAGGCGGCGAGCTTGTCACGCTGCAAATCGCGGTCGCCGAGCCGCTCGGCGGGTTTTTCGGATTTCGTCCGGCCATGCCGGTGATGCGCTGGACGGCGGTGAAGCCATGAGGCCGCGCTTCGCCATCGGCATCGGCTGCCGCAAGGGTTGTTCGGGAGAGGACATCGCCTCTCTGGTGCGCCGGGCGCTTGCACTAGCGCCGGCATCCGAGATGGCGGTCGGCAGCATGCAAGCTGCACGAGAGAGCGTCATCTTCACGAGTGAGGCCAAGGGCGAGGAAGAAGGCCTTGCCGAAGCGGCGGCGACACTCCGCATGAAGCTCGTCCTCTTGCCGCACGCCGCGCTTGAGGCCGCTGCCCCGCGCTGTGCAACGCGATCGGCGCGCGTGCAAGAGCTCATCGGCTTGCCTTCGCTCGCCGAAGCCGCGGCGCTCGCCGGCGCGGGCGAGGGCTCGCGCCTGGTGCTCGAACGCATCAGCAAAGGCGGGGCGAGCTGCGCTCTCGCGATGCCGGCGGAGAACGCGTCGTGACCGTGCATTTCATCGGCGCGGGGCCGGGCGCGCCCGATCTTATCACCTTGCGCGGGCGCGACCTTCTGGCGCGCTGTCCCGTTTGCCTTTACGCGGGCTCGCTCGTGCCGAAGGAGCTTCTCGCCCATTGCCCGAAGGGCGCGCGCATTCTCGACACCGCGCCGATGACGCTCGATGCGATCGAGACCGAGTTCCGCCGCGCCCATGAGTCGGGCGAGGACGTGGCGCGCCTGCATTCGGGAGATCTTTCGGTTTGGAGCGCCATGGGTGAGCAATTGCGGCGCCTCGATGCGCTCGCCATCCCCTACACGGTCACGCCAGGCGTGCCTTCCTTCGCGGCGGCCTCCGCCGCGCTCAAGCGCGAGCTCACCTTGCCCGAGGTCGCGCAATCCCTCGTGCTCACCCGCGTCTCGGGGCGCGCCTCCGCGATGCCGGAGCGCGAGACGCTTGCGAATTTTGCCCGCACCGGCGCAACGCTCGCCATCCATCTCGCCATTCACGCGCTCGAGCGCGTGATCGGCGAGCTGCTCCCCCATTATGGCGGCGATTGCCCGGTCGCCGTCGTGCAGCGCGCCTCCTGGCCTGACGAGCGCATCGTCAAAGGCAGCTTGTCGACGATCCTGGCGCTGATGGCGGAAGAGCCTATGGAGCGCACGGCCTTGATTCTCGTCGGCCCTGTGCTCGGCGCTCGCGACTTCCGCGAGAGCGCGCTTTACGCGCCCGAATACCAGCGCCGCTATCGAGGCGCCGGGACAGGAGACCGGGAATGAGCGGCGCGAAACGGCGTGCGCGCGACGAGCGCCCCTTGCCGATCGAAGATCACGATCTCGAGCGCGATCTTCGCATCGCCAAGCGCCTTGGCGGCGGTCGCGAACGCCGCTTCAGCGACCGCGAGCCCGATGTCGACCTTGCCGGCGCGGCAGAGCGCCAGAACCTCCATGGCCGAATTGGCGCGCTTCACTTTCTCGGCGAGCGTCTCGTCGCCGCCCGCCGCGAGCACGCGTTCGGCGAGCCAATCGAGATCGACGGCGCCTCGCCGCGAATGCAGGTCGAGGAGGCCTTGGCCGAGCTTCGCCATCTTGGCGAAGCCACCAGCGACCGTCACCTTGGCCACCGGATGGCGGCGCAGATATTTCAACATGCCGCCGACGAAATCGCCCATGTCGATGAGCGCCACCTCGCCGAGATTGTGCAGGGTGCGGACGGCGGCCTCGGAAGTCGATCCGGTTGCGCCCGCGACGTGGTCGAGGCCGCACGCGCGCGCCACATCGATGCCGCGATGAATGGTGTGGATCCAGGCGGCGCAGGAATAGGGCACGACGATGCCCGTCGTGCCGAGGATCGACAAGCCGCCCACGATTCCGAGCCTGCCATTCAAGGTGCGCTCGGCGAGCTTTTCGCCCCCAGGAACGGAAATCTCGATCTCCACATCGTCATTCGCGCCGTGAAGCGCCGCCGCTTCAGCGATCGCGGCGCGCATCATGGCGCGCGGCACCGGATTGATCGCCGGCTCCCCGGGCTCGACCGGCAGGCCGGGGCGGGTCACCGTGCCGACCCCTTCTCCGGCGCGGAAGACGACGCCCTTGCCGGCAGCGCCATGCCGCACGGTCGCGACGATGAGCGCACCATGCGTGACATCCGGGTCATCGCCGGCGTCCTTGATGACGCCGGCGCGCGCGAAATCCTCGGCCCGCTCCTCGAGCGCGAGCGCAAAAGCCGGCCGCTCGCCGCCCGGCAAGGCGATCGTCACCGGATCGGGGAAGGCACCGGTGAGCAACGCCTCGTAAGCGGCGCGGGCCGCGGCCGTCGCGCACGCCCCCGTCGTCCAGCCGCGGCGCAAAACGGGCGAGCGCGCCTCCTCATTGACGGCGTCGAGATTCATGGCAGGGAGGCATATCGCGAACGCGAGGCCGCAGAAAGGCTTGTGGCCGGAGCTTTTGGCGCATGACAAACGGCGATCCCATCTTTCCCGAGCTTCCCGCTTTTGAAAGCGGCAGCGTCTGGCTCGTGGGGGCGGGACCGGGCGATCCGGCGCTCTTGACGCTCGCCGCCCTCAAGGCGCTTCGCGAGGCCGACATCTGCGTCTACGACGCGCTCGTCTCGCGCGAGGTGCTCGCGCTCGCGGCCTCGAAAGTCGCGCTCGAATTCGCGGGCAAGCGCGGCGGCAAGCCTTCGCCGAGCCAGCGCGACATCAGCCTGCGTCTGATCGAGCTCGCCAAGCTCGGAAAAAAGGTGCTTCGCCTCAAGGGCGGCGATCCCTTCGTCTTCGGGCGTGGCGCCGAGGAAGCGCGGGCGCTTGCCAAGGCCGGCGTGAAGTTTCGCGTCGTTCCGGGCGTGACGGCCGGCATCGGCGGCCTTGCCTATGCGGGCATTCCGGCGACGGCGCGCGAGACGAATCACGCGCTCATCCTCGCGACCGGACACCTCGCCGAAGGGGCGCAGGGCACAGCCGATTTCGCGGCGCTCGCCGCGACCGGCGCGCCGCTCATCCTCTACATGGCGATGAGCAATCTCGAAGGCATCGCCAAGGCGCTCATCGCCGGCGGCATGAGCCCCGACACGCCGCTTGCGATCGTGAGCGAAGCGACAACGAAACGCCAACGCGTTCTCGTGACGAAGCTCGCGAACGCGAGCGCCGAGGCGAAGGCCGAAGGCCTCGCGGCGCCGGCCATCGTGGCGATCGGCGCGATCGTCGGATTGCGCCAGGCGCTCGCGCCCTTCGCGGTGACGCTCGAGGCAGAGGCGGCGCCCGAACCGACGCCGAAGGAGCGGGCGTGAAAGGCGCTGGCCTCGTCGTCGCGGCCCCGCGCTCGGGCTCGGGCAAGACCACCTTGACGCTTGGCCTCATGCGCGCGCTCGCGCGGCGCGGCGTCGCAGTCGCGGGCGCGAAATGCGGCCCCGATTACATCGATCCCGGATTTCACGCGGCGGCTTGCGGGCGCGCGAGCGTCAATCTCGACAGTTGGGCGATGGCTGAAGGCTTGTTGCACGCACTTGCGGAAAAGGCCGAGGCCGAAGCCGAGCTCGTGATTTGCGAAGGGCTCATGGGGCTCTTCGACGGCGTCCCGGGTAAAGCCGGCAAGACCGGGTCGAGCGCCGACATCGCGGCGCTTTGCGGCTGGCCGGTGTTGCTCACCCTCGATGTCTCGGGCCAATCGACGACAGCGGCCGCGATCGTCAAGGGCATGATGAGCTACGATGCGCGCATCAAGCTCGGCGGCGTCGTGCTCAACCGCGTCGGCAGCGATCGCCATCGCCGTCTCGTGAGCGGCGCCATCGAAGGCCTCGGGGTGCCGGTGCTCGGAAGCCTGCCGCGAAGCGAAAAGGTGAAGCTGCCAGAGCGGCATCTCGGCCTCGTGCAGGCGAACGAGACCTCGGGCCTCGACGCCGTGCTCGACGCCATGGCGGATTTCGTCGAAGCCCATGTCGATATCAATGGGGTGAGAGGGATCGCCGGGCGAAGGCCGCGCGGGGAGGCCGAGCGCGATGCTTCAAGCTCCGCCGAGGCCCCGATCGCCATTCCGCCGCCCGGCCGGCGCATCGCGCTTGCGCGCGACGAGGCCTTCTCCTTCATCTATCCGCATGTGCTCGAAGGTTGGCGCGCTTCGGGCGCGAGGGTCGTTGCGTTTTCTCCGCTAGCCGATGCGCCGCCGCCTCCCGATTGCGATTGCTGCTGGCTCCCGGGCGGTTATCCGGAGCTGCATGCCGGGCGCCTCGCCGCGGCAAGCGCTTTCCTCGAGGGCCTGCGCGATTTCGCGCGCACGAAACCGGTCCATGGCGAGTGCGGCGGCTATATGGTGCTCGGCAAGAGGCTCACCGACGCCTCGGGGGCAAGCCACGCCATGGCCGGGCTCTTGTCCCTCGTCACGAGCTTCGCCAAAAGAAAGATGCAGCTAGGCTACCGCGACGCGCGCCTTCTCGCCGACAGCGCGCTCGGGCGAAAAGGAACGCGGCTCAAGGGCCACGAATTCCATTATTCGACGCTCCTCGACGCCGGAACCGACGAGCCCTTCGCGCTCGTCGCCGACGCCCATGGCACCGCGCCGCAAACCGCGGGCTCGAGGCGCGGCCTCGTCAGCGGCTCGTTCTTTCACGCCATCGCGCGCGTGGATTGAGGATGTCTTCAGCTTCCTTGGCAGCGTCGGATCGTTAGCCGCCATCTTCTCCCGCTCTGCGGGAGATGGCCTCGCGAAGTGAGGCCGGATGAGGGCAACGGCGGGTGCGCGCCGAGCCTTGGGCCCGGGTGAACACGAAATAGCTTTTGGCAGGCGTTTAGGGTGCGACCTGATCAATCCCGCGCCTGATCGTGCAGGACAAAGGCCTCCTGATCAGAGGCTCTCTGCAATCCCCCTCATCCGACCTCGCTTCGCTCGGCCACCTTCTCCCGCACGAAGGGCGCGGGAGAAGGGAAGAACGCGCACTTGAAAATCCGCCGGCTCCGGCGGAAAACAGCGGCGAGGAGTTCGCCAATGCGCATCGGCGTCGATTTCGGGGGCACCAAGATCGAGGTCGCGATCATCGAGCGGGACGGCCGCGAGATCGCCCGCCAGCGCGCGCCGACGCCGCATGGCGATTACGAGGGTTGCGTGCGCGCCATCGCAGGCCTCGTGCGCGACGTCGCGGCGAAAACAGGCGCGACCGGCCCTGTCGGCATGGGCATACCGGGCGCGATCTCGGCGAAGACCGGCCTGGTGATGACCTCGAACGCCACTTGGCTCGTCGGCAAGGCGATGGACCTCGATGTCGCGGCCGCGCTCGGCCGCAAGGTGCGCATCGAGAACGACGCCAATTGCTTCGCGCTCGCGGAGGCCGTGGACGGCGCCGCGAAAGCCGCGCGCTGCGTCTTCGGCGCGATCCTGGGGACAGGCGTGGGCGCCGGCATCGTCATGGACCAGAAGGTGTTCTCAGGCCAAACGGGCATCGCGGGCGAATGGGGCCACAACCCCCTGCCCTGGCCCGATCCGAGCGAATATCCGGGGCACCCTTGCTATTGCGGCCGCCAGGGATGCATGGAGCGCTACGTCTCAGGCACCGCCTTCGCGGCCGAATATGCGTCAAGGACCGGCTATTCGCTCAAGGGCGACCAGATCGTGGCCGCGATGCGCGGGGGCGACGCCGAGGCGCGAGCCACCTATGAGCATTATGCGAAAAGCCTGGCGCGCGGCCTTGCGGTGATCGCCAATGTGCTCGACCCGAACGCCTTCGTGCTCGGCGGCGGCATGAGCAATGTCGATGAGATCTATCGCGACCTGCCGGCGCTCATGCGCCCCCATGTGCTCTCGCACGAGTTCGGCACGCCCATCCTCAAGCCGCTGCATGGCGATTCGGCGGGGGTGCGCGGCGCCGCCTGGCTATGGGACGACAGCGATGATCTCGACGCGAAAGCGCCGACGTGAGAAAAGCCATAAGCGCCGCCATCCGAGGCATCGTCAGGCGCCAGTCTCAACTCCTCGCCAAATGACGTCTTATCGCCAATGACCAGCTCCAAGCCTTCCCCCGCCATCGCGGCCGGTATCGTTTATGCCGATTTCGAGAAGGTCGACATCCGTGTCGGCACCATCGTGAAGGCCGAGCCTTTCCCGCAGGCGCGCAAGCCCGCCTTCCGGCTCGCGATCGATTTCGGGGACGGGATCGGCATCAAGAAATCCTCCGCGCAAATCACGGTCAATCACAAGCTCGAGGAGCTCGTGGGCCGCCAGGTGCTCGCCGTCGTCAATTTCCCGCCGCGCCAGATCGGCCCTTTCATGTCGGAGGTGCTGACCCTCGGTCTTCCCGATGCCGATGGCGAGGTGATGCTGATCGGGCCGGCGCGGAAGGTGCCGAATGGCGGACGGATGTTTTAAAGCGAGTAGCGAAATAGCGAGTAGCGAGTAGCGGGTGCCCTTCTATTCGCTATTCGCTACTCGCTATTCGCTCCAGGAGGATCGCCAAATGACGCTGAAACCGATCGAAACGCTGCGCTCGCAGCGCTGGTTCGCGGCCGATGATTTCCGGGCTTTCGGCCATCGCCAGCGCGCCCAGCAGATGGGGCTGCGGCGCGAGGAATTCATGGGGCGGCCGGTCGTCGCCATCCTCAACACCTGGAGCGATCTTTCGCCCTGCCACGCGCATTTGCGCGAGCGCGGCGAGGCGGTGAAGCGCGGCGTGCTTCAGGCGGGAGGCTTTCCGTTCGAATTGCCGGCGATGAGCCTCGGCGAGGTGCTGGTGAAGCCGACCACGATGATCTACCGCAACTTCCTCGCCATGGAGGCCGAGGAGCTCTTGCGCTCGCTTCCGGTCGACGGCGCCGTGCTGCTCGGCGGCTGCGACAAGACCACGCCCGGCCTCGTCATGGGGGCGCTCAGCATGGATATTCCGGCGATCTTCGTCCCGGCCGGCCCGATGCTCAACGATCGCTACAAGGGCAATCGGGTCGGCGCCGGCACGCATTCGCGCAAATACTGGGATGAATATCAGGCGGGCAATATCGACAAGTCCGAATGGACGCGCCTCGAGCAGCGGATGACGCGCGCGCCCGGCACTTGCAATACCATGGGCACGGCCTCGACCATGACCAATATCGTCGAAGCCATGGGTTTGAGCCTTCCGGGCGCGGCCGCGATTCCCGCGATGGATTCAGGCAATGCCCGCATGGCCTCGGCCGCCGGCGCGCGCATGGTCGAGATGATCCGCGAGGATCTCAAGCCCTCGACCATCGTGACCAAGGCTTCGGTGATGAACGGTGTCGCGGCCTATCTCGCGCTCGGCGGCTCGACCAACGCGGCGATCCATCTCATCGCCATGGCCGGGCGCGCCGGGATCCCGCTCACCCTCGATGAGCTCGACGAGATGGCCCGCAAGGTGCCGGTCCTCGTCAATTTGTTCCCGTCGGGCGATAAGCTGATGGAGGATTTCTATTACGCCGGCGGCCTTCCGGCGCTGTTGCAGAAGATCAAGGCGCACCTCAATCTTTCCGCCATGACGGTGACCGGCAAGACGCTCGCCGAGAACATCGTCGAGGCTCGCTGCGAGGATGACGAGGTGATCCGCGATGTCGCAAACCCCGTCTCGACGAAAGGGGCGCTCGCGGTGCTGCGCGGCAACCTCGCGCCGAACGGCGCGGTGGTGAAGCCCTCGGCCTTCGGGGCAAAATTCTTCAAGCATCGCGGGCGCGCGCTCGTCTTCGACAGCAACGCGCAAATGCACGCGGCGATGCGCGATCCCAATATCGACGCGGATGAGAACACCATCCTCGTGCTGCGCAATGCCGGTCCTGTCGGCGCGCCCGGAATGCCCGAATGGGGCAATCTGCCGATCCCGCAAAAGCTCTTGAAGCAGGGCGTGCGGGACATGGTGCGCTTGTCTGACGCGCGCATGAGCGGCACGCATTACGGCGCCTGCGTGCTCCACATCTCGCCGGAAGCCGCGATCGGCGGCCCCTTGGGGCTCGTGCGCACGGGCGACATGATCGAGCTCGACATCGAGGCGCGCAAGCTTCACCTCGACGTGGCCGACGAGGAGCTTCGGCGCCGCAAGGGCGAATGGAAGCCGCGCCAAACGCCCTATGAGCGCGGCTATGTGCGGCTCTACCAGCAGCATGTGACGCAAGCCGATAAAGGCTGCGACCTCGATTTCCTCGAAGGCAACGCCAAGACGCCGGAGCCGGTGATTTATTGAGCGCCAGCCTCTTTTCGCTCGCTCCGCGCAAGCGGAAATTCAAGCTTTTATCGCAAGCCCGGATGACACCGGATCGCCGCGATGAGCGCAGATATCAGCGCGAGGCTCTGCGCTTTCGCGTGGCGGCCGCTTTCTTGGCGGAAGCCGAGCGCGCCGAAGCCGGTCGCGAGGCCGAGGCCTTGCCGCCGATCCTTCCGCCCTTGCGGGAAGGGGAAGTGTCCATCGGTTGCCCCCGTCCCGAGCCGCTCTTCTTCCCGCCGCCCGTCTCCTTGTTCACCGTGGCCCAGGCGCGGCGCTCGGCCTCCTTCTCGGGAAGGCCTCGCAATTCATAGCTCTCTTCGATATGCTCGGCTTGGCGTTTCTGCTTGTCGGTGTAGCTGGATTTATCCCCGCGTGGCATTTGCGATCCTCCGAGGTTCAGGGCCGTCCTCGCATGGCTCCCGTCGCGCGATATGCCGTTCCGCCGGCCCGCGCCTTCGAAACGCAAGCCCCGAAGCGGAGTTCCGAGCGCAAAGCTCGAGAGAGCCTCGCGAGGCGAAACTTCGTCACGGGTCGAGGCGGGAAGTTTTATCCGGAAAGGGCAGTTCATGATCAGGGTCGGCGTTGGCGGATGGACCTTCGAGCCCTGGCGCGGCACTTTCTTTCCAAAGGGCTTGCCGAAGACGCGCGAGCTCGAGCATGCGAGCCGCAACCTCACCTCGATCGAGATCAACGGCACTTATTACAGCACGCAGAAGCCCGAGACCTTCAGGCGCTGGGCGCAAGAGACGCCCGATGATTTCGTCTTCTCCCTCAAGGCGAACCGCTTCGCCACGAACCGGCGCGTGCTCGCCGAAGCCGGCCCCTCGATCGAGCGCTTCATCGGCAGCGGGCTCACGGAGCTTAAGCAGAAGCTCGGGCCGATCCTGTGGCAATTTGCGCCGACCAAGCGCTTCGAGGAGGCGGATTTCGGCGCCTTCCTGTCGCTCTTGCCACGAGAGCTCGACGGGCTGAAGCTTCGCCACGCGCTCGAGGTGCGTCACGAAAGCTTTTGCGTTCCAGCCTTCGTCGCCTTGGCGCGCCAGCACGGCGCCGCGATCGTCTTTGCCCATTCGGAGAAATATCCGGCAATCGCCGACGTGACAGCCGATTTCGTCTATGCGCGTCTGCAAGGCACGCGCGAGGAGGTGCCAACGGGCTATACGCCCGAGGAGATCGAGGCGTGGAGCGCCTGCGCGCGCGCCTGGGAGAAGGGCGGGGTGCCGAAAGGGCTTCCCCGCATCGACGAGCGCTCGCCGAAGAAGGGCAAGCGCGACGCGTTCATCTACATGATCTCCGGCGCCAAGGTACGCGCCCCGGCCGCCGCGATGGCGCTCATCGCGGCCCTTCGGTAGGTGGGCGCTCCTTCGCGACTTCCTTTCGCCTTTCGGGAGGCCTAAATACAAGAAGGGTCGAAGGAAAAGCGCCATGCTCATCGAGGGTCGACACACGCGCACCATCTGGCTCGAGGATGACGGCGAAAGCGTCGGCATTCTCGATCAGACGAAACTGCCTTTCAGTATTGTCAGAATACGGCTGACCTCGATCAGCGAGGTCGCGCATGCCATCTCCTCGATGCAGGTGCGGGGTGCGCCCCTGATCGGGGCCGCCGGCGCCTATGGGCTCGCGCTCGCGCTCGCGGCCGACCCGTCGGACACGAATCTCGGGGCCGCTCATGAGCTTTTGGCGCGAGCGCGGCCCACGGCGGTCAATCTGCGCTGGGCGCTCGACCGCGTGGCCGCGCGGGTTCGCCCCCTCGCGCCGAAATCTCGCGCCCAAGCTGCCTATGCGGAGGCCCAGGCGATTTGCGACGAGGATGTCGCGATCAACGAAGGCATCGGCCGGCACGGCGTCAAGCTGATCGAGGCCATCGCCAAGAACAAGAAGCCTGGCGCGCCCGTCAACCTCCTCACCCATTGCAATGCCGGCTGGCTCGCCACCGTCGATCGCGGCACGGCGATGAGCCCGATCTACGCGGCCCAAGAGCAAGGCTTGCCCATCCAGGTCTTCGTCGACGAGACGCGTCCGCGAAATCAGGGCGCTTACCTCACTTGTTTCGAGCTCGGCGAGCAGGGCGTGCCGCACACGCTGATCGCGGACAATTCCGGCGGCCACCTGATGCAGCACGGGCTCGTCGATCTCGTCATCGTCGGCACCGATCGGGTGACCGCGAGAGGCGATGTGGCAAACAAGATCGGCACTTATCTCAAGGCGCTCGCCGCCAAGGACAATGGCGTGCCCTTTTATGTGGCGCTGCCCTCGCCCACCATCGACTTCTCCGTCGAGGACGGAGTGCGCGACATCCCGATCGAGGAACGCTCGGGCGAGGAGGTCACGCATGTGGCGGGCATCGGCGAGGATGGGAAGGTTGAGCGTGTGCGCATCGCGCCCGAGCGCACGCGGGCCGCAAATCCCGCCTTCGACGTGACGCCGGCGCGCCTTGTCACCGGCCTCATCACCGAGCGCGGCGTCGCGCCGGCCTCTCGCGAGGGATTGCGGGCGCTGTTTCCCGATCGCGCGGCTTGAGGACGCGACCGGAAACACGAGAGGCGTGGATGGCCGGGCCAATCCTCGGATCGAGTCCGAGGACGGCCAGGACGGTTGGGGATGACGTTCGAGGGTATTGGCCGACGCGTAATCATGCGTCATGCCCGCACTTGGTGCGGGCACCCAGGCCTTTCCTCACAACTGGCATCAATAAGGGAGGCGGGGATGGCCAGGGCGGCAGAGAAGCGTACGGCCATGATGGGTCTCGGGCGCGAACGCGCGTCACCTGATCCCTGCCCGCATGAAGCTCTGCACGAATTGGCGCTGGAACAACAGGAAGCCGATGAGCAGCGGGCCCGAGGTCATGATGGTCGCGGCCGTGATCACTGACCAGTCGATGCCTTGATCGACCGAGGAGAACACCGAGAGGCCAACCGTCAGAGGGCGCGTCTCGACCGAGTTCGTGATGATGAGCGGCCACAGGAAGTTGTTCCAATGGAAGCTCACCTGCACGAGGCCGTAGGCGAGATAGATCGGACGGGCGAGCGGCACATAGACGCGCCAGAGCACGCCGAGCGTGCCGCAACCTTCGATGCGCGCTGCTTCCTCGAGGTCCTTGGGCACGCCGAGAAAGGCCTGGCGCAAAAGGAAAATGCCGAAGGCCGAGGTGAGATAGGGGAGCGCAACGCCGAAAAGCGTGTCGACGAAGCCCAAGGCCCGCACCGTCTGGTAGTTCGCGACCGCGAGAATCTCGGGCGCGATCATGAGCTGGATGAGCACGAGGGCGAAGAGCAGGTCGCGTCCGCGAAACTCGAAGCGCGCGAAGGCGAAAGCGGCGAGCGTGCAGAGCACGCATTGGGCGCCGACGATCATCACTACGAGGATGATCGTGTTGAGGAAATAGCGCGCGAAGGGCGCGGCATGCCAGGCGCGTTCGAGGTTCTCGAGCGTGAGCGGCGCCAGAAGATCGAAATGCGTCGCGTAAGCCGCCGGATGGAAGGCGGTCCAGATCGCGTAGACGAGAGGCGCGAGCCAAAAGAGACCGAGCGCCCAGGCAAGGCCGGTCTCGAGCCCGCGCGTGATCGGCGAGGAGCGGGTGAGCGCGCTCATTGGTAATGCACCTTGCGGCCGGCGGTCAGGAACTGCACGAGCGCGAGAAGGCCCAGGATCGCGAGGAGCACCATGGTAAGGGCGGTCGCGTAGCCCCGATCCCAGAATTTGAAGCCGATCTCGTAAATGTGGAACAAGAGCAAATTCGTCGCATTGTCCGGCCCGCCCCCGGTCATGATGAAGATGTGGTCGACGGTGCGGAATGCGTTGATCACGGCGTTCACGAGAATGAACAGCGTCACCGGCGCGAGAAGCGGCCAGGTCACGCGCCGGAAGAAGGTGAAGCGTGAGGCCCCTTCGATGGCGGCGGCTTCCTTGAGGTCGGGCGGGATCTGCTGGAGCGCCGCGAGATAGAAGATCATGAAGAAGCCCGCTTCCTTCCACACGGTGACGACCATGATGGCGCCGAGCGCGGTCGATTGGGAGCCGAGCCAATTCGTCGCGTGCCCGCCAAAGGCCTCGGCGATCTGGTCGAGCAGGCCGTAGCTCGGCGTGTAGAAGAAGAGCCAGATATTCGCGACCGCGATCATCGGCAGCACGGTCGGGGTGAAATACGCCATGCGCAGCAAGGCGCGCCCGGGCAGGCGGCCGTTGACGAAAAGCGCCATGAGGAGCGCGAGCCCGACCGAGAGCGGGATGGTGCCGAGCGCGTAGATGAAATTATTGGTGAGCGCCTTCCAGAAGATAGGGTCGGCGAGCATGTCTTGGTAATTGGAGACGCCGACGAAATGCGCCGGACGGTTCACCTTCGGCGTCGAGTAGAAGGAATCGATGAGCGTCGAGACGATCGGGATATGCGTGAAGGTCGCAAACAGCACCACCGAGGGCAAAAGAAGAAGCCAGGCCTCGACGCTGCGCCCCGCAAGCGCCCCCCGTCGCGCGGCCGATTGGGCGCGTTTGCGTGAAAGCTTCGGGTGCGAGATCGCAGGCTCATCGATTCCCGCAAGCACGGGCGGGACGAGAGGGGCACCCGTCACCGGCTGATCGACCATGGAAGCGATCGCCTCTTCTCTTTCGCCTCCTCAGCCGTAATCCTTGAGAATGCGGTCGGCCTCGCGCTGCGCATCTTTCATCGCGGCTTCGGGCGTCTTGCCGCCCGTCAAGGCAGCCTGGAGATTGTCGTTGAAGACCTTCATCACGCGTTGGCCTTCATGCACCGTGATTTCGGGTCCGGCATATTGCAGCTGGTCGCGCGCCACGGCGGCTTGCGGGAAGTCGGCGATGTATTTCTTCATGACGTCGGTCGCGTAAGCGGCCGGCGACGTCGCCACATAGCCGGTGGCGATCGACCATGCGGCGGCGCGTTCGGGCGTGGTCATGAACTTCACGAATTTGAAGGCCGTCGCCTGTTTCTCGGGCGAGATGCCCTTGAAGATGTAGAAATTGCCGCCGCCGGTCGGGGCGCCATAGCGGATCTTCTTCGGCAACATCGCGACGCCGAACGGGAAGGTCGCGTTTTGGCGAATGTTGGTGAGGTTGCCGGTCGTCTGCCAGATCATGGCGAGCTTCTTCTCGAGGAAGTCGCGGGGCGCCGTGCCCCAAGAGGTGAGACCGGGCGGCTGCACGCCTTGGGTCTTGGAGAGGTCGAGGAAGAAACGCAGGGCTTCGATGACGCGGGGATCGTCGAAATCCGTCTTGTTGCCGTCGGCATTCATGAGGCGAACGCCATTTGCCGCGGTGAGCCCCGAGAACAGCCAGGAAGTGTTGCCGTCGGAGGGGATTTCGAGCCCCCATTGGGTGACGTTGCCCGACGCGTCCTTCTTCGTGAGCTTCTTGGCGAAGGCGACCATCTCGTCCCAATCCGCGGGACCTTTCTCGGGATCGAGCCCCGCCTCCTGGAAGGCCGCCTTGTTCCAATAGAGCACCGGGGTCGAGCGCTGGAATGGAATGGCGTAGGTCTTCCCCTTGAGGCGGGCATTCTCCATGAAACCCGGATAGAAGCCGTCGAACCAAGCTTTGTCCTGCGGCGTCTGCACGAGATCATCGAGCGGGATGACGGCGTCCTCGTCCGTGAGCGTGATGATGTCGGCCGCGAGCAGGATGGCGCATTCGGGGATGTCGCCGCCCTTCACGGCGATCAGCGCCTTGCCGATCGTCTGCACGTAATCGCCCGCATAGATCGGCTTGATCTTGACGCCCGGGTTCTCCTTCTCGAAATCCGCCCCATAGCCGTCGATAAGCTTGGTGATCGGCCCGGAGACGGCGATCGGGTAATAGAAGCGGATCTCCATATCGGCGGCCCGGGCCGGAAGAGCCTTTGCGGCGGCGAGCGCGAGACCGGAAGCGACCGCCGAGCGGCGCGTGATCTTGGTCATGGTTCGAGCGTCCTCTTCTTTTTTCCTTATTGATAGGATCGCAAAAGCCTTTCGGCCTCGGCTTGAGCGTCTTTCAAGGCTTGGGCTGGCGATTTCGTGCCGGTCAGCGCCGCTTGGAGATTATCGTCGAAGACCTTGGTTACGCGCTGATTGTCGTGCGTCGAGAACTCGGCGACCGCGTATTGAAGCTGATCGCGAGCCACAGCCGCCGGCGGAAAGCTCGCGACGTAATCCGCGAGCGCCTTGGTCTCAAAGGCCGCCGGCGAGACGCCGATGTAGCCCGTGGCGATCGACCATCGCGCCGCTTGCTCCGGGCTCGTCATGAACTGCACAAATTTGACGGCCGCCGCATTCTGCTCGGGCGACGATTTCTTGAAGAGGTAAAAATTGCCGCCGCCCGTCGGCGTGCCGCGCCTGAGCTTCGCGGGCAGCATGGCGACGCCGAAGGGGAATTTGGCGTTGTCGCGAACATTGGTGAGATTGCCGGTCGTCGTCCACATCATCGCGGTCTTGCCTTCGAAAAAATCCTTCGGCGTCGTGCCCCATTCGACGAGGCCCGAAGGCGCGACCTTGTCCTTCGAGGTGAGGTCGACCCAATATTGCAGGGCCTCGACCACCGCCGGCTTGTCGAAGGCGACCTTGGTGCCTTCCTCATTCATCAAGATCGCGCCGTTTTGCGTCGCGAGCCCTTGGAAGAGCCAATAAGGGAAGGAGCCGCCGGATGGGATCTCGATGCCCCACTGCGAAACATTTCCCGAGGCGTCGCGCTTCGTCAGCTTCGTCGCGAATTCGCGCATCTCGTCCCAGCTGACGGGCGCCTTCTCGGGGTCGAGCCCCGCCGCCTTGAAGGCATCCTTGTTCCAATAAAGCACCACGGTCGAGCGCTGGAACGGGATGCCCCAGGTCTTGCCGCCGGTCTGGCTGTTTTGCATGAAGGCGGGGTAGAAGCTCGAGAACCAGCTCTTGCCCGCCTCGCCCTTCACCAGATCGTCATAAGGAACGATGGCGTCCTCGTCGATCAGCGTGAACATATCGGTCGAAAGCGCGACCGCGACTTGAGGCGCGTCGCCGCCCTTGAGCGCGGTGAGGATCTTGGTGATCGTATCCTGATAACCGCCCGAATAGATCGCCTTCACCTTGATGTCGGGATTGGCCTTCTCGAAATCGGCCACCATGGCGTCGACGATCTTGGTCACCGCGCCGCCGACCGCGACCGGGTAATAGAAGTTGATCTGCGTTTGCGCCCGCGCCGGGAGCGGCGCCGAAAAGAGGCCGCCCGAGAAGCCCATGGCAATCGACGCCATGGCGATAAAGATACGGCGGCTAATCATTTTCATTCGTTGGCTCCTTTTCGAAACGAAACCGCGGCGGCTGATGCCGGAGTCGATGCCGTGCCCGTCCTCAGGTAGCATCGATCCGGCGTCCCGAGGCGCGGTCGAATCTGATGCTCACGGGCCTTGTCCCAGACGAAGCCGGCGCGCTCACCGATGCGCGCTTCTGCCCGTCCGGGCACTCTCACCGCGATGGGTTCGCCGGCCTGCCCCGTAAGGCCGACGATCGTGTCGGCTCCGAGGTATTCGAGGCTCGCGACCTTCGCGTCGATGCCGTTGCCCGACGGGGGAACGAGGCGCATGTCCTCGGCGCGCACCCCGGTGACGAAACCATTCGCGCCTGCCGTCTCGATCAGATTCATGGGCGGAGCGCCGATGAAACGCGCCGCGAACATGGTGGTCGGGCGCTCGTAGAGCTCGGCGGGCGTGCCTGCCTGCTCGATCGTGCCCTCATTCATGAGAATGACCCGATCCGCCATGGTCATGGCCTCGATCTGGTCGTGGGTGACGTAGATCATTGTCATGCCGAGCCGTTGCTGCAGCGCCCGGATCTCGACGCGCATCTCGTGGCGCAGCTTGGCGTCGAGGTTGGAGAGCGGCTCGTCCATCAGGCACACGGGCTGCTCGCTGATGATGGCGCGCGCGAGCGCCACGCGCTGGCGCTGCCCGCCCGAGAGCTCGGCGGGCTTGCGCGCAAGATAAGGGGCGAGCCCGGTGAGCGCCGCGACCTTGCGCATGCGCGTCTCACGCTCGGCGCGCGGCACCCGGCGCACTTCGAGCCCGAAGACGATGTTTTGCGCGACCGAAAGATGCGGAAACAGCGCATAGGATTGGAACACCATGGCGATGCGGCGATCCCGCGAGGGGAGATGCGTCACGTCCCGCCCTTCGATCTCGATGCGCCCGGAGCTTGGCTCCTCGAGGCCGGCGATCAGCCGCAACGTCGTCGATTTGCCGCAGCCTGAAGGGCCCAGCAGCACGCAAAGCGCGCCGCGCTCGACCGAGAACGAGACGTCATTGACGGCGGCGTGGTCGCCGAATTCCTTGACGAGATGCTCGACTGCGATGCGCGACAAAAACCGTTCCCACCTTGCGGTTTCGCTCTGCCAAGCGATTTTCCAGACGGCCTCTTTGTTCGGGCACATCCTAACCCGGCAAGTTCGCGGGTGGAATACGTCGCCTGGATGACATTTCGATGTCGTTCGAAGGCGTACTGGCGGACGGGAGCGCCGCTGTAAAATGCCTCTTCAGAGGCCGATATTTTGGCTCGTGCCCCAAGGAGGACCGCTGATGTTCTCGGATGAACAGGACGGCGTGGGCGCCAAGCGAACCTCGTGTTCGGGCGGGCGCGAAACGAGGCTCAGGCGTTCGATTTTCGCCCGACACGCGCTGCAGCGCCCGGGTGTTCTGGCCGCATCCCTGACGACCGGCTTCCTCATCGGCATCGCTTACCGATACTTCGTCTATGATCCGACGCCGGGGAACCTCGCGAATTACGCGCGCAGCGGCATCCATGGGGCTGGTCTTGCGCTCACTGCTCGGGTCGTGCAGACCGCATTCGCTTCCAATGCCCGCTCCTCGCTGGGCCTGGCGCTCAGGCGGTTGCCGTTATGGGGCGAACTTCTCGTCCGAGCGCTTGTCATGACCGCCGCCCTGATCGTCGTCGGCGTCTCGTTGCAGCTCGTGCTTTACGCGGAGCCGCTCGGGCTGCACGGGTTCACCTCGGGCTGGTTCATCTCAACCCTGCCGCGGATCGTGGCGATCGGCTTTGCCATATCGCTCGTGTTCGGAGCGCTCACCGAGATCGGCCGGCTGATCGGCGGCCCCGTGCTCACCAGCGTCGTTCTGGGGACTTATCATCGTCCGGTCCGCGAAGAGTTGATCGTGATGTTCCTCGACATCGCCGGCTCGACGCGGCTCGCCGAGGAAATGGGCGAGCTCAAGGTGCATGACCTGATCACCCGCTTCTTCTTCGATATCGACGAACCGATCGCCGATCATGGCGGGACGGTGCACGCCTATGTGGGGGACGAGGTGATCGTCTCCTGGCCGGTCACAAGAGACGCGTCGCGCAATGCGCGGTGCCTCAAATGCTTTTTCGCGATCGAGGACAGGATGGCTCGCCTCGAGCGCGAGTATCGGCGCGAATTCGCCATCGTCCCAAGCTTCCGCGCCGGGCTGCACGCGGGCCCGGTGATCGTCAGCGAATGTGGCGATGCCAAGCGCCAGCTCGCTTATTTTGGCGATACGATGAATGTCGCGGCGAGACTTTGCGAGTATTGCAAGGGGGCGAAGCTGGGCCTCGTCGCCTCGGCAGAGCTGCTGCGTCTCTTGAAGCTGCCGGCTGATCTTAGGCTTGGCGATGGCGAAAAAATCGTGCTGCGCGGACGCCGCGAGCCCGTCGAAATGCATGCGATCCGCCAGCACCCTGTCGTTTCCGGCTTGGCGTAGCCTCTCCGGGAGGGTGGCTGAAGCCGCGGGGTGAGGTCCCCGTCTCACTGTTCAATGCCCTTGGCAGCGCGGCGCCGTCGGGATAGGTCAAGCGGCGCCGGGAACGCGCCAGCGTTTCGCGGTTTTGATTCAGAGGCTCGATTTTCCGTGCTTACGGAATCGAGAAACACAAGGGTCGAGGGCTCTCCGCTTTCGGCTCTCCCCATTTTCCCCGTCTCGATGGCCACGAGTTCCGAAATCACAAACCCCGCCTCGATCACGAAGCGCTACGAGGCCCTCGTCGCGGCCGGCACGATCGAGGGCGATCCATCGCAGATCGATCTCGTGCGGCGGCTCGACGGTTTGGCAGCCGAGCTCGCCAAGAGGCAGAACGGCAATGGGCTTTTCGGCTTTGCGCGCCTTCTCGGCTTCGGCAACGGCAACGGTTCCGCGGACGCCGAAAAGGGGCGCGGCCTTTATATCTGGGGGCCGGTCGGGCGCGGCAAGACGATGCTCATGGACCTGTTCTTCGACAGCGTCGATCTCCGAGCCAAGCGGCGCGCGCATTTTCACGTGTTCATGGCCGATGTGCATGAGCGCATCAAAGACTTTCGCGAAAAGATCAAGGCGGGCGAGATCAGGGACGGCGATCCGATCGCGCCTGTCGCCAAGGCAATCGCGGGCGAGACGCGGCTTTTGTGCTTCGACGAATTCGCCGTCACCGACATCGCCGACGCGATGATCCTGTCGCGCCTCTTCACCGCGCTCTTCGCCGAAGGCGTGGTGCTGGTCGCGACCTCGAACGTCGAGCCCGATCGCCTCTACGAAGGTGGGCTCAACCGGGCGCTCTTCCTGCCCTTTCTGAAGCTCCTGCATGAGAAGGTCGAAGTCGTGCGGCTCGAGGCGCGCACGGATTTCAGGCTCGAGAAGCTCGAGGGCGAGCGCGTCTGGTACGTGCCCGCGGATGCGCAAGCGAAGGCCGCGCTCGACCGCGTCTTTGCCCGGCTCGTTGGAGGAGCAAAGCCCTCGCCCTCGACGCTCGAGGTGAAGGGCCATCCCGTGAAGGTGCCGCTCCAGGCGCAAGGCGTGGCGCGCTTCACCTTCGCGGAGCTTTGCGTCGAGGCGCTCGGCGCGTCGGATTACATCGCGCTGGCGCGGCGCTTCCACAGCTTCATCATTGACGGCGTGCCCGTGATGGATTTCGACCGGCGCAATCACGCCAAGCGCTTCATCGTCCTCATCGACACGCTTTACGAACGCCATGTGAAGCTCGTCGCCTCCGCCGAAGCCGAGCCTGAGGCCCTCTACCTCGGCGGGACGGGACCCGAAAGCCTCGAATTCAAGCGCACGGCCTCGCGCCTCATCGAGATGCGATCGCAAGCCTACCTCGCGCTTCCGCAAGGGCGCGCCGATTCGAGCGCGAGCGGAGCGACGACGGGTCTCGTGGAGACTTGAGGGCCAAGCCGTGGCTACTGACGGGAAATTGAACCGGCACACCCGTGCTCGGCATTCGTGCCGCATGGCGCCTTCTTGCTTTGCGGATTAAAGGGAGCCGATGAGCACGATCGCGGAAGGTGAGAGCGCGCCTTTGGCTGAAGGGCAGGGCGCGCCGGCGAAGCCGAAGCGCCCGCCCCTGGGGGCGCTCAAGGCGATCTTGCCTTATGCGAGCCGCTACAAGGCCCGGATCGCGCTTGCCATCGTGGCGCTCGTGGTCGCGGCGGGCGCGACGCTCGCCTTGCCGCTCGCCGTGCGTCGCGTCATCGATCTCGGCTTCGATGCCGACAACGCGGCATTCGTGAATGAATATTTCGTCGCGCTCATCGTGGTCGCGGGCGTGCTCGCGCTTGCGAGCGCGTCCCGCTATTACCTCGTGATCACGCTCGGCGAGCGCATTGTCGCGGATGTGCGCACGGAGGTCTTCACCCATCTCACAGGCCTCGAGCCCGCGTTCTTCGACGCCAACCACTCAGGCGAGATCATCTCGCGCCTCACCGCCGACACGACGCAGATCAAATCCGCCTTCGGCGCTTCGGCCTCGGTCCTCTTACGCAATCTCGTGCTTTTCGTCGGGAGCGCCGGGCTCATGGTCTATACGAGCCCGCGCCTTTCGGGCTTCGTCTCGCTCGCCATTCCGCTGATCGTGCTGCCCCTCGTCTTCTCGGGACGCGCCGTGCGCGCGCGTTCGCGTGCCGCGCAAGACCGGCTCGCCGACACGGCAGCCTACGCGGCCGAGCAGATCGGCGCCGTGCGCACGCTTCAGGCCTATGGCGCCGAGCGCATGACCATCGAGCGCTTCGGCGCGGCGGTCGAGGATGCATTCGAAGCCGCCAGGGCGTCGACAAAGGCGCGCGCCTTCCTCACCGCGGTCGCCATCTTCCTCGTTCTTGCAAGCGTCGTCGTCGTCTTGTGGATCGGCGCGCAGGACGTGATGGCGGCCCGGATGTCGGCCGGGACGCTGTCGCAATTCGTGCTCTACGCGGTGCTCGCGGGCTCGGCGCTCGGCCAGCTTTCCGAGGTCTGGGCCGAGCTCGCCGCGGCGGCCGGCGCGGCCGAGCGGCTCGCCGGCATTCTTCATACGCCGGCCGCGATCGCCGCGCCGCAAGCGCCGCAGGCTTTGCCCTCTCCGCCGCAAGGGCGCGTTGCTTTCGAGAGAGTGAGTTTCGCCTATTCGGCGAACGCAGAGACCTCGGCGCTCGCCGATCTTTCCTTCCAGGTGGCGCCGGGCGAGCGCGTCGCCATCGTCGGGCCCTCGGGCGCCGGCAAGTCGACGGTCTTCCAGCTCATCTTGCGCTTTTACGATCCAGGCTCAGGGCGCGTGCTGATCGACGGGGTCGATCTCGCACGCACCGATCCGGTCGAGGCGCGAAAACGTGTCGCTCTCGTGTCGCAAGATCCTGTCGTGTTCGGCGCCTCGGTCGCCGACAACCTCCGTTACGGCGCGCCGCAAGCGAGCGAGGCAGAGTTGCGCCGCGCCGCAAAGCTTGCCGCGGCGGACAGTTTCATCCGCGAGATGCCGGGCGGCTACGACGAGGTGCTCGGCGAGCGCGGTGTCACCCTTTCGGGCGGCCAGCGACAGCGTCTCGCCATCGCGCGCGCCATCCTCAAGGATGCGCCGATCCTGCTCCTCGACGAGGCGACCTCGGCGCTCGATGCCGAGAGCGAGGCCCTGGTGCAAGGCGCGCTCGACACGCTGATGCAAGGGCGAACGACGCTCGTCGTGGCGCATCGCCTGGCGACGGTCCTCGGCGCCGATCGCATCCTCGTGCTCGACCGTGGCCGCATCGTCGAGGAAGGCAAGCATGCGGAACTCGTGGCGCGAAACGGGCTTTATGCGCGGCTTGCGAGGCTGCAATTTGATGTGGGGGCGGGTGGCGAGATGGCGAGTAGCAAGTAGCGAATGGCGAGTAGTTAGTAAAATGAAAATGCAAAACCCTCGCGCGAGCTAATATCGTACGGTCTCAATCGAATCGCTCTACAATGCTTCCCTATTCGCTGACTTACCCAATCGCCTCTTCGTACAAACGCCGGTAATCGTCCGCGGTCGCACGCACCGGATTCGTGGCGCCGGCCGAATCCTGGAGCGCCACCGCGACGAGATCCTCGACGAGATCGCGCCCAATTCCCATCTCGCCGAGGGACGCCGGCATTCCGATCTCGCGGTTGAGCTTCCCGATCGCGCCCGCAACCTCTTCACCCTTGCGAAGCCCCATGGCTTCGCCGAGCGCCTGCATCTTCGCGGGTGCCGCCTTCGCGTTGAAGCGCAGCACGCAAGGGAGGAGCACGGCGTTGAGCGTGCCGTGGTGCAGGTTGAGGCCCTTGAGCCGTCCCGCCGAATGGCTCATCGCATGCACGGCGCCAAGGCCTTTGGCGAAGGCGAGCGCGCCTTCGAGCGCCGCCGTCATCATTTGCGTGCGCGCCTCGAGATCGTTCCCCTGCGACACCGCCCGTTTCAACGCGCCGTCCCTCAACGCGCGGCGCAGCCCGTCGAGCGCGATGGCGTCGGCCACCGGATTGTCGACCGGCGAGAGGTAGGTCTCGATGCAATGGGCGACCGCGTCCATGCCTGTCCCGGCAGTAAGGCGCGCCGGCAAGCCGAGCGTCAGCTCGGGATCGCAAATCGCGACTTGCGGCACGAGATGGCGGCTCGCGAAGGTCGCTTTGCGTCCATCATCGGTGATGATGACCGCGCCGATCGAGACTTCGCTTCCCGTGCCGGCGGTGGTCGGAATGGCGAGGAGCGGCGGCAAAGGGCCGATCTTCGCGGTTCCCTTGCGGTTGACCTCGAGCTCCTCGAGCGGCTCCTTCTGCGCGAGCATGAGCGCCACGCCCTTGGCAAGATCGATCGGCGAGCCGCCGCCGAGCCCGATGAGCCCGTCGCACGCTTGCGCGCGATATAGCTCACGGGCGGCGCGCACCGCTTCGGCGGTCGGGTTCGCGGGCGTCGCATCGAAGACCGTGAAGGGCGCGGCCGTCGGCCAATGGGGACGAAGCCTTTCGAGAAGGCCCGAGGCGACGATGCCGGGGTCAGTGCAAAGCAAGGGCCGCTTGACGCCAAGCCCCTCGAGCTCGCGCGCCAGGCGCTTCACCGCGCCGGCTTCGAGCCATGCCCGGTTGATGTATTGGATGAGCGCCATCGGCCTTTACCGCCCGATGGCGTAGGCCTGCATGAGGCGCGGCGTCGCCGCCGCGCGCAGCACGCCGTCCTTGCCGCGCTTCGCGGCCGTGAGGCGCCCGGCCGACCAGGCGGGCGCGACCTCGACGTCGTGGCCGCGCTTCTCGAGCTCCTGGATGGCGTCCTTGCCGATCGTCTCCTCGACCAGGAGATGGCCCGGCCGGCTGTCGCGCGGGTAGAAGGAGCCCGGGAAATGGGCGGTGTGGAACATCGGCAGGTCGATCGCCTCCTGCAGGTTGAGGCCATGATGCACATGGCGCAGGAAGAGCGTTGCCTGCCATTGATCCTGCTGATCGCCGCCCGGCGTGCCGAACACGAGGCGCGGCTCGCCGTCCTCGAGCGCGAGCGAAGGCGAGAGCGTGGTGCGCGGCCGCTTGCCCGGCTCCAGGCTCGAGGGCAGGCCCTCGTCGAGCCAGAACATCTGTCCGCGCGTGTTGAGGCAAAAGCCCAGCTCCGGCACGGTCGGCGAGGATTGCAGCCAGCCGCCCGAAGGCGTCGCCGAGATCATGTTGCCGTGCCGGTCGATCGCATCGATATGCACGGTGTCGCCGCGCCTGGCGCTTCGTGCGGCGAGCGGCGTGACCGGTGCGTTGCCGCGTTGCGAGCCCGGCAGGAGATGCGCCATCGTCGGCTCGCGGGTGAGCACGCTCGCCGCCTTGCCGCCGCCTTTGGCGAGCGCCGCGAAAGTCTTGCGCACCTGCTCCTCGAAGCCGTTGATGATGCCGGGGCGAAGCTCGCGCGAGGCCTGGTCGGTCACTTGCCGCCGGCGTCCGCTCGCATAGGGCTCGCCGAGCAGTTCCTCCATCGGCACGATCGAGAATTTCGGATCGCCGTAATAGGCTTCGCGATCCGCGAAGGCGAGCTTCATCGCCTCGGTGACGGTGTGCACGAACTCCGGGCCAGCCGGGTCCATCCGGGCGATGTCGAAACCCTTGAGGATCGAGAGCGTCTGGGCAAGGACGGGCCCTTGCCCCCAAGGGCCCGTCTTGCACAAGGTCCAGTTCTCGTAATCATAGGTGAGCGGCTCCTCGTAGCTCGGCTCGAAGCTCGCGAGATCCTGCGCCGTGATCACGCCCTTGTTCGGTCGGCCCGAGGAATCCATCAGCTCGGAACCGGTGGCGAAGCGCTCGATCGCCTCGGCCACAAAGCCTTCCATGAAGGCTCGCCGTGCCGCCCTGATCCTCGCTTCGCGCCCACCCTTCGCCGATTTGGCCTCCTTGAGGATGCGTTCGTAAGTGTCGGCGAGGACCGGATTCTTGAAAAGGCTATCCGGCGTCGGCGCTTTTCCGCCCGGCATCCAGGTGGCAGCCGAGCTCGGCCAATATTGCGCGAAGAACGGCCCGATGTCGGAGATCGTCTGACAGACGCGCGCCAGCACCGGATGGCCATGGCGCGCATAATGGATGGCGGGCGACAGCACATCCTCGATGTCGAGAGATCCGTGATCGGCCAAAAGCGCCATGTAGCCGGCGAAGACGCCGGGCACCACGGTCGCGAGGAAACCCGAGCCGGGCACCAGATCGAGCCCGAGCTTGCCGCGATAATGCGCGATCGTCGCGCCCTTCGGCGCCACGCCTTGCGCGCACAGCACCTGCGTCTTGCCGGTCCGCGCCGAATGGAAGATCGCCGGCAGGTCGCCGCCCGGGCCGCAAAGTTGCGGCTCGAGGATTTGCAGCATCAGCCCGGTCGCGACGCAGGCATCGAAGGCATTGCCGCCTTTCTCCAGCATCGACATGCCGACCGCCGACGCAATCCAATGCGTCGAGGCGACGACACCGAACGTGCCTCTGATCTCGGGGCGGGTGGTGAACATGATGGGCTCCGCTTCGGGGATTTCGGGCGGAGATTAGCCCTTATGCGGCGCGCGAGCTATGGCGGCGCCGAGGGGCTGATGCGATCGTGATGGACACGCGCGAACTTACTTGGCCAGCCGAAGATTTCGAGCTTGAGCCCTTTAGGCTGACGGTGTATTCTAGTCAGTATGACTAGAACCGCAAAATCAAGCCTGCCGAGGCGCCGCGACCCCGTACGCCCGCCGGATCGCTGGGCACTGCAGGACGCGAAAGCTCGCTTCAGTGAGCTAGTGCGGCGCGTGCGAAGCGACGGACCCCAGCATGTGACGGTCCATGGTCGAGATGAAGTCGTCGTCATCTCGGCCGAGCTATTTCGCCAGCTTCAGGGCGAACCGACAGGTAAGGCCCTGGTCGCCGCCTTACAGGCGTCGCCTTACCGCGAGATCGACATTGAGCCGAGGCGTGTGCGGTTGCCGGTACGCGACGTTGACCTGTGACAGGGTGGCTGCTCGACACCAATATCCTGTCCGAGCTGCGACGGCCAAGACCGGAGCGTAAGGTCGTCGCCTTCATTGAGGCTCAACCCGCCGAGCTGCTCTACGCGAGCACGGTGACTTTCGCCGAAATTCGATTCGGAATTCGAGATGGTCAAGGATCCAGGCCGGCGCGCGGACCTTAATGATTGGCTCACACATCAGGTGCGCCCGATGTTCTGGCAGCGCATGCTCGACATCACTGAAGACATTATGTTGAAGTGGAGAGCTTTGCTGGAGGAGGGTCATCGGATCGGTCACACATTCTCGCAGCCGGACCTCATCATCGCTTCAACCGCGCTTCATCATGGCCTCACGGTCGTGACCCGCGATAGGAGCGACTATGACCGCACCCGCGTGCCGGTGCTCAACCCCTGGGTCGATTTGCGCTAATACCCGAAATCACAAATGCCGCATACGACGGCCTCGTTGAATCGCGAATTGAGTGCCCGCGAAGTGGGGACTAGCGTTTCACCTCATTTCAGCTTGACGATCGTCGCGCCCAGGATCGGGCCGGGCAGGCCGCCATCGCTCGCCTGCAGGAGGATCGCCGCGCCATCCGCATCGAGCTTGCGGATATCGGCCGTGGACACGTCGAATTTGCGTGCCTCGCCTTTCCAATCGCCGAGCTTGCGCAGGTCGCGCGCGATATTCGTGTAGGTGACGGTCGCGCCGGCATTCTCGCCGCGTCCGATGGAGACGCTGGCGGCCGAAAGGATCGGCACGAGCCAGACCTGCGCGTCCTTCGCCTTGCCGGATGAGCCTGCAACATCGACGCGAAGCTGATCGCCCGCGATCGTCCCGCTGACCGGCACCTCGAGCGGCGCGCTCACGGCGGTGTCGATGGCTTCGTTGTCGGAGCCCACCGCATGCGTCACCCCATCGACCACGGCTTGCGGCGTGTAGACCTGCATATCGCCGCGCGCCCGCGCATAGGCCTTTTGCCTGGCCGTGAAGGCGGGCTTGGCGAAGCTGTCCTTCCAGCCGAGATAGTCCCAGTAATCGACGGGCAGCGAGATCAGGACATTGCCGGGATCACGCGCGAGCTCGGCCGCGAGGCGGTCGGCGGGCGGGCAGGAGTTGCAGCCCTGGCTGGTGAAGAGCTCGACGACCTTGCGCGCGGGCTCGGCGCTGGCGTTCCCAGGCAACGAGCACATCACACCAACCACAATGAGCGAGGAAAGCCATGCGTTTCGCATCGGTTGATCCCATCTGAAAATCCGGAAGGCTCATTTAGACGGCATCAATGCACGAACACATTCACGAAGCCGGGAGCATTGTCACATTCCTGTGTGCACATTCGACTTTAGGCGGATGGCGGCGAGCCCCTTGACGCCTTCGGCCCGTCGGGCACACTCCCATTGGGCAGCTCGGCACCGCAATGCGTTAGATCGTTAGGCGGCACGCGAGTTTGCCGTCAATCGATCGGCCTTGCAAGGCCTTTGTTCCTCTGGCCGAATCTTTCTTTCGAGCCTTCGTCGTCCGGTTCGCACTGCTGGAGATTCATCATGATCCGCAAGCTTTCGCTCGCCGCGACGGCACTCTGTCTCGCCGCCCAGCCTTTTGCTCCATCGACCGCGCAAGCCGCGATCAAGAAGGACAGCGTGGTCATCGGCATGACGCTTGAGCCGCCCGGGCTCGACGCCACGACCGGCGCCGCGGCGGCGATCAGCGAGATCACCGACTACAACATCTATGAAGGCTTGACGAAGGTGAATGGCGACGGCTCGGTGACGCCCCTCCTGGCTTCGAGCTGGACCATCTCGCCGGATGTGAAGAGCTATACGTTCAAGCTTCTCTCCGGCGTCAAATTCCAGGACGGAGAGCCCTTCACCTCGGCCGATGTGAAATTCTCCTTCGAGCGCGCCGGCGCTCCCGACTCGACCAACAAGCTCAAGAGCTTCTTCCAAGGCGTCGCCAAGGTCGAGGCGCCGGACCCTGAGACGGCGGTCGTGACCTTCAAGGACCCGGCGCCGGACGCGCTTTTCCAACTCGGCCTCTCGCCCGCCGTGATCGTCGATCCGAAGAGCGAGCCGACGAACGCGACGAAGCCCGTCGGCACCGGCCCGTTCAAATTCGACAATTGGGTGAAAGGCTCATCTGTCGCCTTGAGCAAATGGGATGGTTACCGCGACGCCGGCAAGATCAGGCTCGAAAAGGTGACGTTCCGCATCATCAACGATCCGGCCGCGCAAGTCGCAGCCTTGCTCGCCGGCGATGTCGACGCCATCCCGCGCTTCGGGTCGGTGCAGAGCGTCGACGAGTTCAAGAACGATCCGCGCTTCCAGGTGACGGTCGGGGGCACCGAAGGCAAGACGATCATGTCGATCAACAACAAGCGCAAGCCGCTCGACGACGTGCGCGTGAGGCGGGCGCTCGCCTATGCCATCGATCGCAAAGCGATCGTCGACGGCGCCATGAACGGCTACGGCACGCCGATCGGCTCGCATTACGTGCCGATCGATCCTGGCTACATCGACCTCACCAGCACCTATCCTTATGATCCGGAGAAGGCGAAGGCGCTTCTCAAGGAGGCGGGGGTCGCGACGCCGCTCAAGCTCACCTTGACCTTGCCGCCGCCCGCTTATGCGCGCGGCGGCGGAGAGATCATCGCGGCCGAGCTCGCCAAGGTGGGCGTCGATGCGAAGATCGAGAACGTCGAATGGGCGCAGTGGCTCTCGGGCGTCTACAAGGACAAGAATTTCGACCTCACCATCATCAGCCATGTCGAGCCGATGGATCTGATGATCTACGCCGATCCGAATTATTACTTCCAATACGACAGCCAGGCCTTCCGCGACATCATGCAAAAGGCGAACACCACGCTCGATCCGCAGATGCGCAAGAAGTATCTCGGCGAGGCGCAAATGCAGCTTGCGACGGATGCGGTGAACGTCTTCCTCTTCCAACTGGCGCAAATCACCGTCGCGAACGCGAAGCTGAAGGGCCTCTGGAAAGATTTGCCCGTGTTCGCGAACGATATGTCGGTCGTCTATTGGGAGTAGGTTTGCACGGCTCGGCTCGAGGCAAATCTCGCCGAGGCATCGAGGAACGGGGTCTGGCGCCTGGAAGTTCTCATCCTGACAAGGGCCGGTCTGGGGTTCTAAACTATAGCGGGGCGGCGCTGTTCGGAGACGTGCAGCGATGGTTCGATTTGCGTCAGCATCACAGGGCCCTGCCCTGCTTCTCGCCTTCGCCTGTCTTGGAGCGCTTTGGGATTTACCGCAAAGCCAGGCCCAGACCTCGCCTCAACCTCATGCGGCTTTCACGGGGCGCGGCGTTGTCGAACCCGCGGAGGGCATTTTGTCGATCGGCACGGCCGCGATCGGCGTGATCGAGCGTATCGTCGCCGGGCCGGGAGAGCTCGTCCACGCCGGAGACGAGCTCATCAAGATCGATTGCGCTCCGCTCGAGGCCGACACGAAGGCGCTTGCCGGTCAGGCACAAGCCGCGCAAGCCGCCGATGAGCGCGTGCGCAACGGTTCGCGCTCGCAGGAGATCGCGGTCGGCGAGGCCAATGTCGGCGTCGCCAAGGCGCGCGCCGAGGAAGCCGCGGAGGCGCTGCGGCGCGCCCAGGCGCTCCAGCTCGGCATCAGCGTCACGCAAGCCGTCATGCTGCAGGTCGAGCGCGATGCCCGCATCACGAGCGCGCAGCTCGAGGATGCGCGCGCCCGCCTCGATCTCCTGCGCTCGGGCTCGCGCGAGGAAGACATCGCCGAAGCCGACGCGCGCCGCGACGCGGCCTCGTCGGCGCTCGACGCGGCCCGCGCGCGGGTGGCCCAATGCACCGTGCGATCGCCGATCGACGGCGTGGTGGTCGAGCGATTGGCCTCGCGCGGCCAATTCGTCACCTCGGCCGTGCCGAGCGTGCTGTTGCGGCTCGCGAACGACAAGAATCTCGGCATTCGCGCCGAGGTCGAGGCGGCGCATCTTTCCGATCTTTGCGTGCATCAGCGCGCTTCGATCGCAAGGCCCGGTGGATCGACCGGCGAGCTCGGCGCGAGCGTTACGCGCATCGCGCCGCTCATCGGCGCCCTGTCGCCGTCGGCGCCTCGACAAGGCGAGACCGCGCTCAACCATGCGGATGCGTTCTTGACGCTCGATCGGCCGCCCATGGGGCTTTATGCGGGTGAGGATGTGACGGTGCGCTTCGAGCCTTGCGGCTCGTGATCGGTCGAATGCCCCAGCGGCAGGATCAGAAGGTCGGCGGCGTGTTGATCCAGATGACTTGGGTCTCGGTCGCTCCGGGGTTCGAGTAGCCATGCGGGAGATGCGAGGGAAAGAAGAAAGAATCTCCCGCGCTCAACCGATAGGTCTTGTCGTCGATGCGAAGCTCGAGCTCTCCTTTCAGGATGTAGCCGATCTCCTCCCCCTCATGCTCGATCCGCCCGTCGCTCTCTCCGCCCGGATCGATACGGTGGATGTTGGCTTGCAGAAGCGTGCTTCTCGCCTGCGAAAGAAGGCGCTCCAGCACGATGCCCTTGCCATGGCGTAGCGGATCCATGCGGATCAGCGGGCGCGAGCCCGGCCGGAAAATCTGAACCGAACTCTCGTCGGGCCCATCGGAAAACAAGGCCGCGATATTGGTCTCGAGGACGCGCACGAGCTTGTGGAGGGTGGCGAGGGAAGGGTTCACCTTGTCGTTCTCGATCTTGGAGACAAAGCTTTCCGAGCAGCCCACCTGATCCGCGACCGCGCGCAAGGACAAGCCCTTGGTGAGGCGCGCATGACGCAGCCGAACGCCAATGGCGACGGCGCCGGCTTGCGCGTCGGCGCTCAGTCCTGTTTGCAACAGCCGTCTTTTCCCGTTGGGCACCATCGATGCTCTTCCCTTTACTTGCATAGGAATACTCGATTACGGCCTTGGAAGCCAGTGGTATGACTTGGGAGCAAGTAAGTGACTTGCAGGAAAGTGACTTGACAAGAACGGACGCGGTGCTAGCCTCCGAGAGCGGTAATCAGAGGGTGCAACCGTGCTCGGCAAGATTTAGCAAAGCTATCGTATCCCGGCGCGAACCGGCCACGCCTTTTCGGTGGCGAAGGGCGATCTAATCAAGATCACGGATTGCAAAGGTGCGCAGCCGGTCGACTTCTGGGCCTTCAACAAGCAAAACCTGTCCGAATATCTGTCTTGCATGCACACCAAGCCCTCGATCGAGAAGCTTTTCCCGCACCAAGGCGACGCGGCCTACACCAACCACCGCCGCCCGATCGTCACGCTCGTCGAGGACCACTCACCCGGCCAGCACGACATGCAATATGCCGCCTGCGACCGCTGGCGTTACATCGAATTGGGCGGGCCTGAGCACGCCGATCACGCGAGTTGCGAGAACAACCTTCATCGGGCGCTGGAGGGCCTTTCCATCAAGCTCCCTTTTACGCCGCAACCGTGGAACCTCTTCACCAATTTCTTCATCAACCCGGACGGCACCTTCACCATCAAGGCGCCCGAATCCAAGGCGGGCGATTACGTGATCCTGAGAGCCGAGCTCGACGCCTATGTCGTGCTCTCCGCCTGCCCGCAAGACTTCAACGATACCTGCGGCGGGAATCCGACCGACATCCTCGCCGAGGTCGGGAGGTGATCGAGGCGCTGGCCATCAAGATCGACGTCGACCGAGTTCGCACGCGACATGAGGCGCTGGCCGCCATCGGCGCAACGGGGCGAGGCGGTATCGATCGTCAGGCGCTCTCCGAAGCGGAGATCGAGGCGCGGGCCCTCGTCATCGGCTGGGCGCGATCGCGCGGCTATGCGCTCAGCGTCGACCCGATCGGCAATCTCTTTATTCGCCGGCCGGGGCGCGAGCGGGACGCTGCTCCCGTGCTCGCCGGCTCCCATCTCGACAGCCAGCCGAATGGTGGAAATTTCGACGGGGTCTATGGGGTGCTGGCGGCCCTCGAGGTGCTCGAGGCGCTCGATGACGGCTCGGTCGAGACGGATCGGCCGATCGAGGTCGTGGTCTGGACGAACGAGGAGGGCGCTCGTTTCCAGCCCACCACCATGGGCTCGGCCGTCTATGTCGGCGCACTTCCCTTGCAGCAGGCGCTCGCGGCGCGCAGCAAGGACGGGATGACCGTGTCGGAGGCGCTCGCGTTCATGCACCGCAAGCTGCCTCGCTGCACACCTCGCGCGCTGGCGACCCCTCTGCATGCTTATATCGAAGCCCATATCGAGCAGGGTCCCATCCTCGAATCGACGCACCGCAAGATCGGTGTCGTGCTCGGCATCCAAGGCTTGCGGCAATACGCCATCACGGTCGAGGGCACGGAGGCGCACGCCGGCACAACGCCGCGCCTTCGGCGCCGTGACGCCTTCGTCGCCGCGCGGCGCATCGCGGCCGAGCTCGACCGGATCGCGACCGACGTCCAGGACATCGCCCGCCTGACGATCGGACGCTTCGAGGTTTCGCCCGGGACAACGAACACCATCCCCGGCAAGGTGACGATGACCGTGGACATCCGCCATCCCGACGACGACGAGCTCGAACGGCTCGATCGGGCGATCCACGAGATCTGCCGCGACGAGGCGGAGCCTTGCAGCGCCAGCGTCGAGACCCTGCTGACCTCGCGCGGCGTGAGCTTCGCCGCGAGCGTGGTCGAGGCGGTGCGCCAAGAGGCAGCCCGGCTCGGCCACGGCGCGCTCGACATCATGTCGGGAGCAACCCATGACGCCGCCTTCCTGGCACGTCTGTGTCCGAGCGGGATGATCTTCGTTCCCTGTCGCGACGGCATCAGCCACAACGAGGCCGAATTCACCTCGCTCGAAGACATGGTCGCGGGCACCGAGGTCCTCGCCGGGGTTGTCCAGCGGCTGTCGCGCCTCGAGGCCGAGGTCGCCGCATGATCAAGAACCCGGTCCCCTGGCCCAACGGGGCGCGCTGCGCGGTCGCGTTCACGCTGGACATGGACGCCGATTCGATTCTTCACCTCGCCCACCCGGATCGCGCGCATCAAATGGTGGCGACCTTGTCGATGCTGCGTTACGGCCCGCTTGTCGCCATTCCGCGCATCCTCGAGACCTGGCGCAAATTCGGCCTGAAACAGAGCTTCTTCATTCCCGCCTGGTGCGTCGAAAGCTACCCGGAAGCGGTCGAGGCGATTTTGCGCGACGGTCATGAGATCGGCCATCACGGCTACATCCACGAGCATCCGAACGAGCTTTCGCGCGACGAGGAGCTGTACTGGCTGCAGCGCGGCATCGAGGTCATCGTCGAGCACACGGGCCAAAGGCCGCGCGGCTGGCGAGCCCCACTCTACAACTTCTCGAACAACTCGGCCGAGCTTTTGCTCCAGGAAGGCTTCCTCTACGACGCCTCGCTGATGGGAGACGATGTTCCCTATCTGCTGCGCTGCAAAGCAGGCGAGCTCGTCGAGCTTCCCTCGCATTGGGGCTTGGACGACTGGCCGCAATTCACCCACAGCCTCGACCTCGGCTACCAGAAGCCCATCCGCGCGCCGGAAAGGGCCTGGGAGGTCTTTTGGGCGGAATTCGAGGCGGCCTTTGACTATGGCGGGCTGTGGATCGCCGTCTGGCACCCGATGGTGTCGGGGCGCCTCGCGCGCTGGCACCGCACCGAAAAGATGATCGAGGCGATGCTCGCCAAGGGTGGTGTCTGGATCACCACGCTCGAGGAGATCGCGCGCCATGTCCGCTCCTGCATCGATGCCGGCACCTTTACGCCGCGCGTCGACGAGCTGCCCTACTACGATGCCCCGGTTCGCGTGAAAGGCCCTTCGCCCTAGCGCGATCACAGCGTGTCGAGGCCGATCGGCCAACGACGCCGACCAGAGGAGGAAATCATGAAGCTCTCTTCGATTTTCATCGCCGCTTTCGTGATCGCGGCTTCGACCGTGGCCTTTGCGCAGGAGAAGACGCTCGTGATCGCCGGCACCGGCGGCGCGAGCCAGGACGCGGCGCGCTCCGCCTGGTACCAGCCTTTCTCGAAAGAGACGGGGATCCGCATCGTCGAGGACGAATACGACCAGAAGCTCTCGCAAATCCGCGCCCAGATCGAGGCGAACAACGTCAAATGGGATGTGGTGACCGTGCCCATCCTGGTGCTTTACGCGGGCTGCGCCGAGGGCATGTTCGAGAAGGTCGAATGGAACAAGCTTCTCAACCCGGCCGATTTCGGCGAGCCGCTCTCGCCCTGCGGCGTGCCGGTCGTCAATTCGTCGGGCGTTCTCGTCTATGACGCCGATCGCATCAAGGATGGCCCCAAGAGCTGGGCCGATTTCTGGAACGTCGCCAAATGGCCGGGCAAGCGCGGCCTCTGGTACGGGCCGCAGGAGACGCTCGAGGTCGCGTTGATGGCGGACGGCGTACCGCCCGCCAAGGTGATCGACGTGCTGGCGGGGCCAGGCGGCGTCGACCGCGCCTTCGCCAAGCTCGACGAGCTCAAGCCCAATATTCAGTGGTGGAAGAGCGGCAGCGAGAGCCTTCAGCTCCTCGGCTCGGGCGAGACGGTGATGAGCTATGCCTGGAACGGACGCGTCGCCGCCGCGAACCAGGCCGACAAGAAGCATTTCCGCATGGTCTGGGACGCCGGCCACGTGAACGGCAGCTCCCATCTCGTTATCCTGAAGGGGGCGCCTCACAAGCAAGCCGCGATCGACTTCATCAAATACGCGGCTTCCGCCCCGGCGCAAGCGCGCTATGCGCAAGCCATCCCCTATGGGCCGCCGAATATACGTGCCCTCGATCTCGTTCCCGCCTCGCTGCGCGACCAGCTCCCGACCGCGCATCTCGAGACGGCGCAGCCGCAGAACACGCAAGCCTACGCGGATTTCTGGACGGAGCATGAGGGCGAGCTGAGCGAGCGCTTCGCGCGCTGGGTGTCGAAGTGACATCCGGCGCCGCCTGGGGCCATTAAGGGCCGCTCATGTCCATGGCTTGCGCAGCCGATCCGAGCCTCCTCGCCGCCGTCAGGCGTTCCGGGCGAGCAAGGTCGTTGCGTGCCGCGCTCCTCGTCGCTCCGGCCGTGGCCTTTCTCGCCATCGTCTTCCTCGTGCCGATCATCGGCTTCATGTTCCGCAGCCTCGACAACGCCGAGGTGCCGTCGGCGCTCCCGCGCACGAGTGCCGCGCTCGCCGCCTGGGACCGCGAAGGCCTACCGGGCGAGGGCGCCTTCTCGTCGCTGGTGCTCGATTTGCGAACCCTCGACGGGCCCGCCGCGGCCGCCTTGGCGCGGCGCTTGAACTACAGCCGCACCGGGTTGCGCACCTTGATCTTGAAGACCCGCGCGCAGGCTTCCGCGATCGCGCCCGAAAGGGCTCGCGCCGAGCTTCCCGCCCTCGACGCGCAATGGGGAGAGCGCGACGTGTGGGGCACGCTGCGCAACGAGAGCAGCGCGCTCACCCCCTTTTACCTGCTCGCCGCCCTTGATCTATCCCGTGATGCCTCGGGCGCGATTCACCAGAGCCCGGCCGATCGCGCCCTCTACGCCGAGGTGTTTTTGCGCACCTTCGGCATCAGCGCGGCCGTCACCTCGTTCTGCATCCTGTTCGGCATGCCGCTCGCCTTCTATCTCGCCTCGGCGCCCGCGAAGCTCGCGAACGTCGTGCTGGCGCTCGTGCTGTTGCCGTTCTGGACTTCCGTTCTCGTCAGGACCACGGCGTGGGTGATTCTGCTCCAGGGCCAGGGGCTGGTGAACCAGCTTCTGCTCGGATTGGGGCTCATCGCCAGCCCGGCGAAGCTCATCTTCAACCGCATCGGCGTCTATGTGGCGATGACGCACGTCATGCTGCCGTTCTTCGTGTTGCCGCTCTACGGCGTAATGCGCCGCGTGCCGCGCGAGCATCTGCGCGCCGCCGCGAGCCTCGGCGCACCGCCTCTCCTTGTGTTCCGCAGGGTTTATCTGCCGCAAATCCTGCCGGGCGTGATGGCTGGAGCGCTTTTGGTCTTCGTCACCTCGCTCGGCTACTACATCACGCCCGCGCTCGTCGGCGGACCCGGCGACCAGATGGTCAGCTATTTCGTCGGCTTCTTCACCAATGAATCCGTGAATTGGGGAATGGCCGCGGCGCTCGGCTCCCTCCTGCTCGCTGCGGTCGTGGGCATCTATGCCGTGCTCGCGGGTCCAACCGGCGTCAACCCGGCGCGGACGATCTGAGCATGCGCGACAGCCCCCACGATCCGTTGACCGGGCGCTTGGGAAAGCCGCTCATCGGCGTCGTCGCCTGGTCGGTGCTGGCGTTCCTGATCTTGCCGCTTCTCGTCGTCATTCCGCTCTCGCTCACCTCCGGCACGCTTCTCACCTATCCGCTGCCCGGCCTCTCGCTTCGCTGGTATTCGGAATTCCTCGGCAATCCCGTTTGGCTCACGGCCACCCGCAACAGCCTTGCTCTCGCGTTCGGCGTGACGCTTCTGGCGACACCGCTCGGAACGCTCGCCGCCTTCGGGCTCGTGCGTCCGGAATTCCCCTTCCGCCAACCGGTGACGGCGCTTTTGCTCACGCCCTTGCTCGTGCCGCTCATCATCGTCGCCGTGGCGAGCTTCCTCGCCTTCTCGCGCATCGGCTTGACCGGCGGCTATCTGAGCCTGCTTCTCGCCCACACGGCGCTTGCCCTTCCGTTCGTCGTGATCACCGTGCTGGCGAGCCTTCGAACGCTCGATCCCTGGCTCGAGCGCGCCGCCGCCACGCTCGGCGCCATGCCGGCCCAGACGTTCCGCCGCGTGACCTTGCCCCTGATCCTGCCGGGCGTGGCGAGCGGTGCGCTCTTTGCCTTCGTGACTTCGTTCGACGAAGTCGTCGTCGCGCTTTTCCTCGGAGGCCCCGAGTTCCGCACCTTGCCGCGCCAAATCTGGAGCGGCGTTCGCGAGAGCATCACGCCGACGGTGACCGCGGCGGCGGTGCTGCTCGTCCTTTTGTCGCTCCTCGCCATGGCGGCGGTCGAGTGCCTGCGTCGACACGCGGAGCGCACTCGGATGGCCGGCGCCGGAGGCGCGCCATGAACGGGCGGGCCACCCTCATCAAGGCGCGCTGGGTCGTGGGCTTCGACGGGCGCGAGCATCGGCTCATCGAGAACGGATGCGTCGCCTATGCGGGCGACAAGATCCTGTATGTCGGGACGGCCTGGGACGGGGAGGCGAGCGAAACGATCGAGGCGCCCGAGCATCTCGTCATCCCGGGCCTGATCAGCACCCATGCGCATATCGGGGCGGGGCTCGGCGACCGCCTTATCGTCGACGCGGGACGGCGCGACCTTCTGCGCTCCGGCTTCCTCAATTACGAGCCGCGCCGCGAGGGCCGCCCGGGCTTCGGCGAAAAGGAGGACAAGGAAGCCTCCATCCGTTTCGGCATGGCCTGCCTGATCCGTCATGGCGTCACGACGGTCGTCGAGATGGGCGGGGCGGTTTTCGACAAGGGCCGCACCATGGCCCGCCTCATCGGCGAATTGGGTTTGCGCGTCTACTACGCCCCGATGATCACCGCCGGCGATTATCGCTTCGGCAGCCGGGGCGAGCTCGAGCGCCTTCTCGACGAGCGCGAAGGCGACCGCACGCTCGAGGACGCTTGCGCCTTCGCGGATGAGTTTCACGCCCGCCATGATGGCCGCCTGCAAGCCATCCTGGTCATCAACGAGGCCTACAACGCGACGCCCCGCCTGATGCGAAGAACCAAGGAGGAGGCGCGCCGCAAGGGGCTCGGCATCACGCTCCACATCGGCGAGCAGGTGTGGGAATTCCATCACGCGCTGCGCAGCACCGGCAAGACGCCGGTCGCCATTCTCGAGGCCGAAGGCCTGCTCGGGCCTGAGGTTATCCTCGGGCATTGCCGCTTCACCGGCGGCAACAGCATGACGGCCTATCCTTATGACGACGACCTCGACATCGTGGCGCGCAGCGGCGCGACGGTCGCCCACGCGCCGCTCGCCGGAACGCGCCGAGGCGGCGCGCTCGAAAGCTTCGATCGCTATCGCAAGCGCGGCATCAGGATGTCGATGGGCACCGACACCTATCCGCTCGACATGCTCAGCGAGATGCGCTGGGCCTCGATCATCTGCAAGATCGAGGACGCCAATCACGAAGCGGCGCCGGCGACCGCGGTCTTCAACGCGGCGACCCTCGGGGGCGCGGATGCCCTGCGCCGGCCCGATCTCGGGCGGCTTCAGCCGGGCGCCAAGGCGGATATCGCGATCGTCAATCTCGCGACCCTGCGCGCCGGACCCGTGCGCGATCCGATCCGCACGCTCGTGCATGCCGCGACCGGGGAGTGCGTCGACACCGTGATCGTCGATGGCCGGACGCTGCTGCGTCACGGCCGGTTCACCCTCTGGGATGAACGGGAGATCCTGCGAGCCGTACGTAGCTCGGCAAAGGCCGTTTGGGAGGCGTTCCCTGGCTACCACTGGAGCGGACAAGGCGTCGACCAGGTTTTCCCTCCCTCCTTCCCGGCCTGGATCGAGCCGGCGACAAAGATGCATCCGGATGAGCCCCCATGAACTCGCCCCTGCGCATGCGTGAAATCGAGAAGCGTTCCGATGCCGCTCCGCTCGTTCGCTTCATGGGCGTGCAGAAGAGCTATGACGGCACGACGCTCGTGGTGAAAGGCCTCGATCTCGATGTCGCGCGGGGCGAGTTCCTCACGCTTCTTGGCCCCTCCGGCTCCGGCAAGACCACCTGCCTCATGATGCTCGCCGGTTTCGAGCTGCCGACCGCGGGCGAGATCCTGCTCGACGGGCGGCCGATCTCGCGCTTGCCGCCGAACCGGCGCGGCATCGGCGTGGTGTTCCAGAACTACGCGCTGTTTCCGCACATGACGGTCGCCGAGAATGTCGCCTTTCCGCTCTCGGTGCGCCGCATGTCGCGCGACGAGATCGCCACTCATGTGCGCCGCGCCCTGGACATGGTGCAGCTCAAGGGCTTCGATCAGCGCAAGCCCGCGCAGCTCTCCGGCGGACAGCAGCAGCGCGTCGCGGTCGCGCGCGCGCTCGTGTTCGAGCCCGAGCTCGTCTTGATGGATGAGCCGCTCGGCGCCCTCGACAAGCAGTTGCGCGAGCAGATGCAGCTCGAGATCAAGCATCTTCAGCGGCGCATCGGCGTGACGCTCGTCTACGTCACTCATGATCAGGCCGAAGCCCTGACCATGTCCGACAGGATCGCGGTGTTCGACCGCGGCGAGGTGCAGCAGCTTGCAACCCCGACGGAGCTTTACGAGGCGCCGCGCAACGCCTTCGTCGCCGGCTTCATCGGCGAGAACAACCGCTTGCCGGGCACCGTCGTCTCGGCGGACGGGGAGTGGTGCACGGTCAAATTGGAGGACGGGCCGGTCATCGAGGCCGTGCGCGTCGGCCGGCACGAGCCCGGCGAGCGCGTGATCTTGTCGCTTCGGCCCGAACGCATTTCCCCGGTCGCAGACGCCGATCGCCACGCGAACCGTTTCCCGGCGATCGTCGAGGAGCTCATCTATCTCGGCGATCACCTGCGGGTGCGGGTCTCGGGCGTCGGCAGGACCGATCTCGTCATGAAGATTCCCAATCTCGCCGGCGAGTTCGCCTTGAAGCTCGGCTCGAGCGTGAATTGCGGCTGGCGGCGGGAAGACGTGCGCGCGCTGGGAGACGAGCCTCGATGAATTCGCCGTCGCGCACCACGCTTATTCGCGGCGGCACGATCGTCGCCTGGCAGGACGGCGGCCATCGCATTCTCGAGGATGGCGTCGTCGCCTTTCGCGGCGACAGCATCGTCCATATCGGCCGGGCCTGGTCAGGCGCCGTCGACGAGATCGTCGAGGCCAGCGGCAAGCTCGTCTGCCCCGGCTTCATCAGCACGCATGCGCATGTCTCCGACCATGTCGGAGACCGTCTCGTCGTCGACGCCGGGAGGCGGGATTTCCTGCGTACGGGATTTCTCAATTACGCACCCCGCCGCCGGTCGGACGGGCCGGGCTTCTCCTCATCCGGCAACCCTGAAGCCGCGTTGCGCTACGGCTTCGCGAGCCTGATCCGCAATGGCGTGACGACCGTCGTCCAGCTCGACGGCGGGCCGGGTGATGGCGGCAAGGCGATCACGCGGATCGGCGCCGAATCGGGCGTGCGCCTCTATTACGGGCCTTACTGCAACGGCGGCGACTATTTCTTTGACCGCGCGGGCCAGCTCGAACGGCATGAGGATGAAGGCGCCGGCTTGGCCGCCCTCGATCGCGCGGGCGATGCCATCGCGAGCTTCGATGGAAGCGCCGAAGGCAGGCTCCGCGGCATCGTGGTCTTCGACGAGCTGTTCCAGGCAACCCCACGGCTGCTGCGCCGGGTGAAGGAAACGGCGGCGCGCCTCAAGGTCGGGATCACCTTGCATGCAAGCGAGCAGGTCCATGAGTTCCACGAGATCTTGCGGCGCACCATGCGCACGCCGATCGGCTGGCTCGAGGACGAAGGGTTCCTTGGGCCGGAGGTCATTCTCGGCCATTGCATTTACGTCTCGGGCCATCGCTTCACGGCTTACCCGTTCAAGGGCGATTTGGAGGCCATCGCCGCGTCGGGCGCGAGCGTCGCCCACTCGCCCGTCGCGCTCGCAAGGCGCGGGGTGACCCTCGACAGCTTCCAGCGCTACCGCGAGCATGGGATCAATCTCGCGATCGGCACCGATTCCTACCCACAGGACATTCTCGCCGAGATGAGATGGGCGAGCCTCACCTGCAAGGTCACCGAGCGCAACAACAAATCGGCGAGCGCGGCGGCGGTGTTCGACGCAGCGACCATCGGCGGGGCGAAGGCGCTTCGGCGGGACGATCTCGGACGGCTCGCCGTCGGCGCCAAGGCCGACATCGTGCTGATCGATCTCGAGGCGCTGCGCTTCGGGCCGATCCACGACCCCATTCGCGCGCTCGTCTATTGCGGCACCGGCGAGCTCGTCGACACGGTCGTCGTGGCCGGACGCAAGCTCCTGGAAAACAAGCGCCTCATCGCCTGGGACGAAGCCTGCATCCTTGCCGAGATGCGCAAGAGCGCCAAGCGGGTCTGGTCGTCATGCGCCAACTGGCACTGGTCGGGGCAGGACATCGACGAGGTCTTCCCGCCGTCACTTTCGCCCTGGGAGGAGAGGCTCGGCTCGCGGGAGCGGAATAACCGCCTGCTCGGCTGAGCCGCGAGGCCGGCCGGCGGCAGGAGAATGCAATTCGATTTTGAAACGACGGGCCCAACAAATCACCAGAACCACGAGGAGGTGCACGATGCCTACGAAGAAAACGACCCTTGGAGCTTTGACGCTCCTTGCAGCCTGCGCATTTCCAGCCATGCCGAGCGGGGCGCAGGAACACAAGATCACCGTGGTGAGCTATGGCGGCGCCTATACGCAAAGCCAGCGCGAGGCGTTCTACAAGCCCTTCACCGCGGCGACCGGCGTTCGCGTTCAAGAGGAGGACGCAGTCGAAGCCTGGCCTCAGGTCAAGGCCCAGATCGAGGCCGGGAAAGTGACCTGGGATGTGGTGAACGGTGAGACCGCGACCATTCTCCAAGGTTGTGAGACTGGGCTTCTCGAACCCTTCGACTGGAAGCTCGTCGACAAGTCCAAGCTCATTCCCGAAGCCGTCACCGAATGCGGCGTGGGCGGGATCGTGCAGGCGAGCGTCATCGCCTACGACACCGACAAGATCAAAGGCGACAAGCCCAAGACCGTCGCCGATTTTTGGGACCTGAAGAAATTTCCCGGCAAGCGCGGGGTTCGCAAGACGCCGATCACGACGCTGGAATTCGCGTTGATGGCGGACGGCGTGCCGCACGACAAGGTCTATCAGGTTCTCGCCACCAAGGAAGGCGTCGACCGCGCCTTTCGTAAGCTCGACGAGATCAAGCCGAACATCGTGTGGTGGGAATCCTCCTCCTCGCCGCCCCAGCTTCTGGCGGACGGTGAGGTCGCGATGACGACCTCCTGGAACGGGCGCATCACGCAAGCCAAGCGCGCCGACAAGAAGAATTTCGTCATCGTCTGGGACGGGCAGAATTACGACGTCGACTTCTGGGGTGTGGTCAAGGGCGCGCCCAACAAGGAAGAGGCGATGAAATTCATCGCCTCGGCGACCGATCCGCAGAAGCAGGCAAAGCAAATGGACTATGTGGCCTATGGTCCGACGGCCCTCGCGGCGATGTCGCTCTTGCCGGCCGATTTCGCCGCCGAGCTGCCGAGCAGCCCGGCCAATCTCAAGCAAGGCATCCGCAACGACGCCAAGTTCTGGGCGGAGCATCTCGAGGACCTGCAGGCGCGCTTCCAGGCGTGGCTGAGCAAATAGGCCTCAAGGACGCGGGAGGAGGCGCGTGCCGCCTCCTCCTTTCGAGCCCAAGTGATGAACGACCAAGCGGCGAGCCTCAGCCGGGCAGGCCTCTCGGGAGCCGGTAGCCTCCCGCGGCCTTTTGGGGCACGGCTTGGCCCCGCTCTCCTCGTCGCGCCGCTCCTCGTCTTTCTGCTCATCGGCTATGTCTTGCCGATCGTGGGCGTGCTCTGGCGCAGCGTCGAGAACAGCGAGATCCCCACCTGGCTGCCGCGCACCGTGGAAGCCCTCGCGAGCTGGGACGGGCGCGACCTTCCCCCGGAAGCCGCCTTCGCGGCCTTGCGGCAGGATCTCGCGGAGGCGCAGAAGGCCCGCAGCATCGCTATCGTGGCGCGCCGCCTCAATCTCGTGACGACCGGATATCGCAGCCTCATTCTCTCGACGGCGACCAAGGCGCAAGCGATGCGGCCTCCTTACAAGGAGGCGTTTGCGAGCGCCGATCATCGCTGGGGTGAAGCCGCCATCTGGGTCGCGCTGAAGCGGCTCGGCCGGCCCGTAGCGCCCGATTTCCTCTTGGCGGCTGTCGACCTCGAGGAGGGTGAGACCGGCATCCGCCGGGTCGACCCCGATCGCGCCATCTATCTCGACGTGCTTTGGCGCACTGTGGAGATCAGCCTTTCCGTTTGCGCGCTCTGCCTCGTGCTCGGCGTGCCGCTCGCCTTCCTGATCGCCTCGAAGGCGCGCTGGACGAATGTGCTGATGACCTTCGTGCTTCTGCCGTTCTGGATGTCGCTCCTGGCGCGAACGGCCGCCTGGGTCGCGCTTCTGCAATCGCAGGGGCTCGTCAACAAGCTCCTCGTCGAGCTCGGCGTGGTGGCGCAGCCGCTCGCCCTCATGTTCAATCGCGCCGGCGTGCTCATCGCCATGACGCATATTCTCCTGCCCTATATGGTGCTGCCGCTCTACGCCTCGATGCGCGCCGTGCCGGTCGAGCTCGTTCGCGCCGGGCTCTCGCTCGGCGCGGGCCCGCTCACCGTGCTCTCGCGCATCTACCTGCCCTTGATCTTTCCGGGAATTGCGGCCGGCTCGATGCTCGTGATCATCCTGGCGCTCGGCTATTACATCACGCCGGCCCTGGTCGGGGGCACGCAAGACCAGATGCTTTCCTATTTCGTGGCCTTCAACACGAGCCAGGTCCTCAATTGGGGGCTTGCATCGGCGCTCGCCGTGCTGCTTCTCGCGGCGCTCGCGCTCTTGTTTGGCCTCTATCGGCTGTTGTCGCGCGGCGCCCGGCCGGAGCCGGCCTGAGCCATGTTCGACCTCCTTCTCGCCCGCCACCCTTTGGGCAAATGCCTGCTTCTCGGATTTTGCGGCGCCGTGCTCGTCTTCCTGATGGGGCCGCTCCTCGTCATCGTGCCGCTCTCCTTCAACAGCGAGCCTTACTTCACCTTTCCGCTCGCCGGCTTCTCGACGCGCTGGTACGAGGCCTTCTTCGAAAGCGATAACTGGCGACTCGCGCTCAGAAACAGCGTCGTCGTCGGCTGCTCGGTGGCGGTTCTCTCCGTCGCGCTCGGAACCATGGCGGCGCTCGGCCTCGCGCGCCTGCGGGCAAGCTGGCGCCGCGCGCTTACGGCGGTGCTTCTCGCGCCGATGATCCTGCCTCTCGTGATCAGCGGCATTGCCATCTATTTCGCCTATGCGCGCGCCGGCCTCACCGACAGCCTCCTCGGTCTCGTGCTGGCGCACACCATGATCGCCTCGCCCTTCGTGGTGATCGCGGTCACGGCTGTGCTCGCGCGCTTCGATGAGACGCTCATGCGGGCCGCCGCGAGCCTCGGGGCGGGAAGCCTCGAGGCCTTCTTTCGCGTGCGGCTGCCGCTCATCTGGCCCGGCATCCTCACCGGCGCGATCTTCGCCTTCGTCGCCTCCTTCGACGACATCGTGATCGCGCTCTTCGTCACCTCGGCCGAGCAGCGCACCTTGCCCCGGCAGATGTGGAGCGGCGTGCGGGAAAATCTCGATCCGACGATCCTCGCCGTCGCGACCATGCTCGTCGCCCTGTCGGCCCTCGTCACGCTTTCCACCGCCTGGCTCGGCGCGCGCCGCGGCCGACAAGATCCGGGATTGCTCGCATGAAGCTCAGCTACTCGCCGACCTCGCCTTACGCGCGCAAGGTGCGCGCCGTCGCGCATCTCAAGGGACTGGCGGAGCGCATCGAGCTCGTCGCCATCGACACCTGGAACGTTCCGCAAAGCCTTCGCGCCGCCAACCCGCTCGGCAAGATCCCTTGCCTCGAGCGTGATGACGGCATGAGCCTTTATGATTCACCGGTGATCTGCGAATACCTCGACCAATTGACGCCGGCGCCCCGGCTCTTCCCTCCCGAAGGCGAGGCGAGATGGGCGGCGCTCAGGCTTCAGGCGCTCGCGGACGGCATCATGGACGCCGCCGTCGAGCGCTACGTCGAGCAGCACCGCCCGGCGGACAAGCAGATGGCGGAGTGGTCGGCCCGGCAGGCGGGCGCCATCACCCGCGCGCTCGACCATCTCGAAGCATGGCCCGCGGAACTTGCGCGCGAATCCATCGGCACCGTCTCGCTTGCTTGCGCGCTCGGCTATCTCGACGTGCGCTTCCCGGCCGACCATTGGCGAAACGGTCGTGCGGCGCTCACCGTCTGGTTCGAGATGTGCGCGAACCAACCCTGGATGATCGCGACGAAGCCGGCCTTGAAGACGGGATGAGAACGAAGGCGAGAGGAAGTGAAGTCGAGCCCCCGCCCCGGCCGCTTCACTTCTCGTCGTAAGGGTTCTTGCCTTGCCGAAGCGAGAGCCGGATCGGCGTTCCCGGGAGGCCGAAGGTCTTGCGCAGGCTGTGCGTGAGGTAGCGCGTGTAGGCAGCCGGCAACTCGTCGAGCTGATTGCCGAAGATCGCGAAATGAGGCGGGCGCGCCTTCGCTTGTGTCGCGTAGCGAAGCTTGATGCGCCGGCCCGAGACGGCGGGCGGGGGATGGCGCGCCGTCACCCCTGAAAGCCAGCGGTTGAGCTTGGCGGTCGGGACGCGCGTGTTCCACACCGCATAGGCATCGAGGACCGCCTGCATCATCGCGTCGATGCCGCGCACCGCAAGGCCCGAGACCGGCACGACCGCGACGCCGTCGAGCTGGGCCAGCAGGCGGCTCGCCTCGGTTCGCAGCTCTTGCAGCAGCCCCGGCCGATCGGAGACGAGGTCCCATTTGTTGACGGCGATCACGAGAGCGCGGCCCTCACGCTCGACGAGCGAAGCGAGCGTGAGGTCCTGCTTCTCGAAAGGGATCGTGGCGTCGAGCAAGAGCACCACGACCTCGGCAAAGCGCACGGCGCGCAGCGCGTCGGCGGCCGCGAGCTTCTCGAGCTTGTCCTCGACGCGCGCGCGCTTGCGCAGCCCCGCCGTGTCGAAGAGCTTGAACGGGCGCCCGCGCCATTCGTAATCCAGGCCGATGGCGTCACGCGTGATGCCGGGCTCCGGCCCGGTGAGCAGCCGGTCCTCGCCGAGCATGGTGTTGATCAGGGTCGATTTGCCGGCGTTCGGTCGCCCCATGACGGCGATGCGCAAGGGGCGCGACGGATCAGCGTCCCCCTCATCGGCGCCATCCGCTTCCGGATCCTCGGCGAGCGAAGTCGGATGTGAGGCATGCTCCTCGATGGCCCGCACCTTCGAGTTGCGCCGCGCTTGGCGCTTCGAAACGGCGGGGAGATCGTCTTCTTCCTCATCCGCACGCGCCGGCGATGCCGGCAGCAGCGCGGCGAGCGCTTGGTGGAGATCGCCGAGCCCCAGCCCATGCTCGGCCGAAAACCCGATGGGCTCGCCGAGCCCGAGCGCGTAGGCCGCATAGGCCCCTTGCTCGCCCTCTCGGCTTTCAGCCTTGTTGGCGACGAGCAGCACGGGCTTACCGGAGCGCCGCACGAGGGTTGCGATGTCGCGATCGGCCGGCAAGAGGCCGGCGCGCGCATCGACGAGCATCAGCACCACGTCGCAGGCCTCGATCGCGGCCTTGGTCTGTGCCCGCATGCGGCCGGTGAGAGAGGCCGAGGCGGCCTCCTCGAGGCCTGCCGTGTCGATCACCGTGAAGGCAAGATCGCCGAGCCTCGCATCGCCCTCGCGACGATCGCGCGTGACGCCGGGGCGATCATCGACGAGCGCGAGCCTGCGTCCGACGAGACGGTTGAACAAGGTCGACTTGCCAACGTTCGGCCGTCCGATGATGGCGACGAGGGGTGCAGGGGAAGCGGTGCCGGACGCGCTCGTGGCGCCACCGGGCCCCGAAGACGATTTCGGAAGCTTCAAGCGCGGCCCGCCGCTGAAAAGGACGCGACCTTGATTTTCGCGTGATCGAGACGCTGGCGCACCGCCTTGGCGAGCGACACGGCCGCCGGCGTGTCGCCGTGGATGCAGACGGTGTCGATGGCGATCTTCTTCACCTTGCCGTTGACGCTCGTGATGGCCTGCTCCTCGACCATGCGTTGCACGCGCTCGGCGACCTTCTCGGGATCGTGCAGCACGGCGCCGGCCTTGCGCCGCGAGACGAGGAGACCGTTGTCCTCATAGGCGCGGTCGGCGAACACTTCGGTGACGACCTTGAGCCCGGCTTTCTCGCCCGCCCCGACGAGCTTCGAAAACGGCAGGACGACGAAGGCAAGCTTCGGGTCGACGCCTTTGATGGCGGCGGCGAGCGCATTCGCCATCATCTCGTCCTCGCAGGCCATGTTGGACAAGGCGCCGTGGATCTTCACAAAGGTCACGCGGTGGCCGGCGAGCGACGCGATGCCTTGAAGCGCGCCGATCTGATAGGCGACGAGCGTCTCGATCTCGTTCGAGGACAGTCCCTGGATCTGGCGGCGGCCGAAACCCTCGAGATCGTGGAAGCCGGGATGGGCGCCGATCGCCACGCCCTTCTGCTTTGCGAGCTTTGCCGTCTTGAGCATGATTTGCGGGTCGCCGCCATGCAGGCCGCAAGCCACATTGGCGCTGGTGATCAAATCAAGCATGGCGTCGTCATCGCCCATCTTCCAGGGACCGAAGCTTTCTCCCATGTCGCAATTGAGATCGACTTGCATGGCGGACTCTCCCTTGGCGAGTAGCGAGTAGCGAGTAGGAATAGCGAGAGTGAGGAGGCAGGAGTGAAGAGTGAAGAGGTGCGAGCCGTGGCGAGGTTCATACCTCACCTCTCACTTCTCCCTTGCTAATCGCTACTTGCTATTCGCCCTTCACTCTTTACTTTTTACTCTTCACAAGCCTTTCCACATGCTCCCCGATTTGCGCCAGCATCGTGGCGAAGCGGCGTGCTTCCTTTTGCGCCTCCTCGATCGGCAGCGATGCGAAGCGCACGCGCCCGCCGGCTTGCGTCTGGGCGAAGCGCGGCAGGTCGGCCGTGATGATCGTCGCGATTTTCGGATAGCCGCCGGTCGTGCCGCGATCGGCGAGAAGCGCGAGCGGCTGGCCATTGCCGGGCACCTGGATGCTGCCCGGCACCGTTCCGTCCGAGACGATGTTGAAACCATCCCCATGGGCGAGCTTGGGGCCTTCGAGCCGGTAGCCCATGCGATCCGATCTCGGCGAAACCCGCCATTCGGCGCCGAAAAACAGGGCCACGGCCTCGGGCGTCATGGCGTCGTCCTGCGGCCCCAGCACAACCCGGATCGGCCCTTGCTCGACCGAAAAGGGCTTGAAGCGCCGCTCGCATTCTTGCTCTTTCGCGGTGCCGACCTCGAGCCGGTCACCGCCCTGAAGGGGCCGCGGATAAGGGCTGCCGAGCCCCGCCCTCGCCGAAACCGACAAGCTGCCATAGACGGGCTTTCCCGCGATGCCGCCCTCGACGCCGAGATAGCTGAAGACGCCGGAACGCGCGGCGCTCACGGCGAAGGCCGCGCCTTCGGGGATCAACACGGTTTCATTCACCCAGACGGCTCGCCCGTTGAGCGTCGCGGCACGGTCGGCCCCTGCGAGCGAGACGCGCACGCCTCCCCCCACGGCCCGGAACTCCGCCCCGAGCGGGCCGATCTCGATCGCGGCCGCTCCGGTCTTCTCGCCCACCAAGGCATTGGCGATGGCGAGCGATTTGAGATCCATCGCGCCGCTCGGGGTCAGGCCGTAGCGCTGCGCCCCAGAGCGGCCTTTGTCTTGCACCGAAGTTGCCGGCCCGACCTTGTCGACGACGAGAAAGCTCATGCGTCGATGATCTCCGCGACCCTTTCGCCGGCTTCGCCCGCCCGGTCGAGCGCGTCCCATTCGCTGGCCGGAACCGGGATGAAAGTGACGTGATCGCCGGGCTCGATCAGGAAGATCGGATCGCGGCCCGGATGATAGGTGCGCACCGGGGTGCGGCCCAAAATATTCCAGCCGCTCGGGGCGGCGATGCATTGGATGCCCGTCTGAACGCCGCCGATGGCGATCATCCCGGCGGGCGCCTCGAGGCGCGGCTCTTGCCGGCGCGGCGTCGCGAGCTTCGGATCGAGGCCGCCGAGATAGGTGAAGCCCGGCAGGAAACCGAGCATGTAAACGCGGTAATCCGCGCCGGAATGGCGCGCGATCACCTCCTCGGGCGTGAGCTCGGCCCGCTTGGCGACCGCCTCGAGGTCGATGCCGAACTCCCCGCCATAGACGACGGGCACGCGCCAGTGGCGGCCTGGGCGCGATGGCAAGCCCTTGCGGGTGGCGAAATCCATGAGCTTCCCGCCGAGCTCCGCATAGCCGACGACGGTCGGGTCATAATGCACGAGGAGAGACCGATAGGTCGGGACGGTCTCGCGAATGCCGGTGACCTTCTCTTGCGTGATGAGCGCGTCGAAGGCCAGCACGCGCCGGTTCAGCTCCGGATCGATGCTGTTGCCGAATTCGACGACGAGCGCGCTGTCGCCGCAGGTGAGGAGGCGTGGATAAGAGGTGGGCATGAGGGCCAAGCGGATGATCGAGCCCCCGTCTCAATCATGCCCGAGGCGTGAAGTCGAGCCCTTCCACGCGCTCGCGCGGGTTCGAGCGCATGCTTCCCGTCCACTCTTCCCATTCTTCTTGCGATGAGCGAAGCTCATGAACCGTCACGGCCAGGGATCGGGCTTCGTCCCCGAGATCGAGGATCGGCCCTCATCCCGCCAGGGAGGTCTTGATGCCGAATGTCGCTCATACATCTGTCGCGAAGGCGCGCGGACCGGCCTTGGAGCATGATCTTTCGAGCCCGGGCGGGGCGCGGGCCGCGAGCCGTTCGGGCGCGCTTGATGGGCCGACTTCCGGCCTCGCGCCGGGATTCGTGCAAGGCAATCTCGCCGTTCTGCCGGCCGATCTCGCCAATGATTTTCTGCATTTCTGCCAGCGCAACCCGAAGCCCTGCCCATTGATCGCCGTCGCCGATATCGGCGATCCCCGGCTTGCGTCGCTTGGCGAGGAGCTCGACATCCGCACCGATATTCCCCGCTACCGTGTCTGGAAGGACGGGGTGCTGATCGACGAGCCGCAAGACATTTTGAAATGGTGGCGCGGCGATCTCGTCGCCTTCGTGCTCGGTTGCTCGCATTCCTTCGAGGAGGCGCTTATCGAGGATGGGCTCGCCATTCGCCATATCGAGCGCGGCACCACCGTGCCGATGTATCGCACCAATATCGCTTGCGTGCCCGCTGGCCCTTTCAAGGGGCCGATGGTGGTGTCGATGCGCCCTTTCAGGCCGGCCGATGCCATTCGCGCCATCCAGATCACGACGCGCTTTCCTGCCGTGCACGGCGCGCCGGTGCATATCGGCTTGCCCCAGCTCATCGGCATCACGGATCTCGGCCGGCCCGATTTCGGCGAGCCGGTGCCGATCGCGGACGACGAGCTGCCCGTCTTCTGGGCCTGCGGCGTCACGCCTCAGGCCGTGATCCAAGCCGTGAGACCGCCCTTCGCGATCACCCATGCGCCCGGAAGGATGATCGTCACCGATATTCGCAACAGCCGGCTCGCGGCGCTTTGAGTGCGTGCGGCGCGGGCCGCCAAAAGGATGTGCCACAACCTTGCGCGCCGTCGTGGCTTGGCGGAAACTTTGCATCGCACGCGAATAAGAGGTGAAGGATCATGAACCGCAGAGAAATCATCTTGGGTGGCGTCTCGGCGGCGGCCGTGCTCGGCGCCACCGGGCTTTCCGCCCAACAGCCGGCCGAGGTCCTGATCGGCGCCGTTTACCAAATGTCGGGGGCAAGCGCGCAAGTCGGCGTCGATGCGCAACATGCCTTCGACACGGCGCTCGACATCATCAACAACGCACATGATATCGACTTGCCGCTCGCGAAGAATGCGGGGCTCGCTGGCCTCGGGGGGGCCAAAGTGCGCGTCATCGTCGCCGATCATCAGGGCGACCCGCAAAAGGGGCGCGCCGAGGCCGAGCGGCTGATCACCCGCGAGAAGGTCGCGGCGCTCATCGGCTCCTATCAGAGCGCGGTCGCCGTCACCATCAGCCAGACGGCTGAGCGCTATCAGGTTCCGTTCCTCTCGGCCGATAACTCCTCGCCGAGTCTCCATCGCCAGGGGTTGAAGTTCTATTTCCGAGCCGCGGCGCATGACGAGATGTTCTCGAAGGCGATGTTCGATTTCTTCGACGGGCTCCGCCAGAAAGGCCACAAGATCGAGACGCTCGCGCTCTTCCACGAAGACACGATCTTCGGCACGGATTCGGCGAATGCACAGCAAAAGCTCGCCGAGGAGCGCGGCTACAAGATCGTGACCAACATCAAATATCGCGCGAACTCGCCTTCGCTGACGGCGGAAGTCCAGCAGTTGAAGACGGCGGATGCGGATGTGCTCATGCCGTCGAGCTACACGACGGACGGCATCTTGCTCGTCAAGACGATGGGCGAGCTCGGCTATCGGCCGAAAGCCATGGTGGCGCAGGACGCGGGCTTCTCCGAGAAAGCGCTCTACGACGCCGTCGGCGACAAGATCGAAGGGGTGATCAGCCGGGCGAGCTTCTCGCTCGACCTCGCCGCGAAACGCCCCTCCGTCGGCAAGATCAACGAGATGTTCAAGGCGCGATCCGGCAAGGACCTCAACGATCTCACCTCGCGCGAGTTCATGGGCCTCCTCATTCTCGCCGACGGCATCGACCGGGCGAAATCGACCGATGGCGAGAAGATCCGTGAAGCACTTGCCGCGACCGACATCCCGGGCGAGCGCACCATCATGCCGTGGAAGCGGGTGAAGTTCGGCCCGGACGGGCAAAACCTCGATGCCGATCCGGTGCTTTTGCAATGGACCGGCGGCAAGTTCGTCACCATCTTCCCGCAATCCGCGGCGATCGCCGAAGCCAAGTGGCCGATGAACGCGTGAGGGCGCGGGCGCGCATCGCCGGCGGTACGGCGGCGCGCTTGCATCTTGCTCGCGCGGCCTTCGTCTCGTGACGCTCCAGAGCCTCGCCCAGATCCTGGCGAGCGGCCTCTTGATGGGGCTCATCTACGCGCTGATCGCCGCCGGCCTCTCACTGATCTTCGGCCTCATGGACGTGGTGAATTTCGCCCATGGCGAGTTCCTGATGCTCGCCATGTACGCGACTTTCGGCATCGTCGCGGCAACCGCGCTCGATCCGGTGCTCGCCGCGCCACTCGTCGTCGGCGTCATGTTCGTGCTCGGCGCCTTCGTCTATCTTGCGGTCATCCGCCATGCCATGCGGGCCAAGGCCAATATCGGCATGGTGCAGGTGTTCGCGACCTTCGGCCTCGGCATCACGATCCGCGGCCTCGCCCAGCATCTCTTCACCCCCGATTACCGCAGCATCCAATCGAGCTGGCTCGCGGGACGTACGCTCGATCTCGGCGGCGTCTTCCTGCCGCTGCCCCAACTCTTCGGCGGGGCCTTGTCGTGCTTGAGCTTCATCGCGCTCTTTTTCCTCATCCGGCGCACCGATTTCGGCCGCGCGCTCGAGGCAACGCGCGAGGATGCGGGCGCCGTCGCTCTCGTCGGCATCGACAAGAATCGCGTCTTCGCGCTCGGCTGGGGGCTCGGCGCCGCGCTCGTCGGCATCGCCGGCTCGGTGATGGCGACCTTCTATTACATCCACCCCGATGTCGGCGCCCCCTTCGCCCTCATCGCCTATGTGACGGTGGCTCTCGGCGGCTTCGGCTCGATCTTTGGCGCGCTCGCCGCCGGCCTTCTCGTCGGCTTCGTCGAGGCGGTCTCGGCCACCCTTCTCGAGCCGTCGATGAAAGCCATCGGCATCTACGCCGTCTATCTCGTCGTCGTCTTCATGCGCCCGCGCGGTCTCTTCGGAAACCTCTGAAGATGGTGGAGCAAAAGCTTCCCGCCCAAAACGCCGTCGTCGCGGCTCCCGCCGAACCGGAAAGCCGCGAACGCGACAGCATCGATCACGATGCGTCGTTGCGTGGCTTCGCGCGACGCCGGCATCGCGAGCTTGCCGTCGCGGGGGTCGCCGCCCTTGCTATCGCTCTCCTGCCGCTCGTCATCCATGATGTCTATCTGCAAAACATCCTGGTCCTCACTTTGATGTATGCGGCGCTCTCGCAAAGCTGGAACATTCTCGGCGGCTATTGCGGGCAGATCTCGCTCGGTCACGCCATCTATTTCGGCATCGGCGCGTATATGTCGACGCTGCTCTATACGCATGCCGGCATCACGCCCTGGCTCGGCATGCTGGCGGGTGGCGGGGTCGCAGCCCTCATTGCGCTCGCGCTCGGCTACCCGTTCTTTCGGCTGCGCGGCCATTACTTCACCATCGCGACGATCGTGGTTGCCGAGACCGGGCTCCTGCTCGTGCTCAATTGGGATTTCGCGGGCGGCGCCCAAGGCATCCAGATCCCTTATGGGCCCGACAGCTGGGCGCATCTGCAATTCGCGCGCGATAAGCTCCCCTACATCTATTTCGCGCTCGGCCTTGCCGTCCTCACCTGGCTTGTCACCTTCGCGATCGAGGATTCGAAATGGGGTTATTGGTGGCGCGCCGTGAAGGACAATGCCGAGGCCGCCGAAAGCCTCGGCGTCGTCGTCTTCCGCTCGAAGATGGCGGCGGCCGCGCTTTCCGCCTTCTTCACGGCGATCGGCGGCAGTTTCTATGCGGCTTTCGTCTCCTATATCGATCCCGACAGCGTGATGGGATTCCAATTCTCGCTTCTGATCGCTTTGCCCGCGGTGCTGGGCGGGATCGGCACGCTCTGGGGTCCGGCGCTCGGCGCGCTCGTGCTCATTCCCTTGACCGAGCTCACGCGAAGCTCTTTCGGCGGCTCGGGGAACGGGCTCGACCTCATCATCTACGGCGTTCTCATCATGGTGATCTCGCTCGCGCGGCCCGAAGGCCTGACGAGCCTTTTCGCCCGCCGGCGTGGAGCGCGGGCAGGCCTAGAAGCTCGAGCAAAGCAATGAGCGCTCATCTTCTCGAGGTGCGCCACGTTACGCGCCGTTTCGGCGGGCTCGTCGCCAACAGCGATGTGTCGCTCGTCGTCGAAGAGGGCGAGATCCTCGGCCTCATCGGCCCGAACGGCGCGGGGAAATCGACGCTCTTCAACCTCGTCGCCGGGCTCTATCCGCCAACCTCGGGAAATATCGTCTTCGCCGGAGAGGAGATCACGCGGCTCGCCGCGCCCGCCCGCTGCGCCCGCGGCATCGCGCGCACCTTCCAGGTGGTGCGCAGCTTCAATTCGATGTCGGTCGTCGAGAACGTCGTCGTCGGCGCCCTGATGCGCCATGCAGGCGCGCGCGAGGCGCGGCAAAAGGCGCTCGAGACGCTCGAGCTCACCGGACTTCTCGCGCGCGCGGACGCGCCAGCCGTCGCGCTCACCCCGCCCGAGAAGCGCCGGCTCGAGATCGCGCGCGCGCTCGCGACGGAGCCGAAGCTTCTGCTTCTCGATGAGGCGCTCGCGGGCCTCACGCCGTCCGAAGCCCGCGATGGCGTCGAGCTCGTCCGCGGCATCCGCCGGCAAGGCGTCACGATCGTCATGGTCGAGCATGTGATGGAGGTAGTGATGCCGCTCGTCGATCGCGCCGTGGTGCTCGATCTCGGCAAGGTGTTGGCGCAAGGTTTGCCCGCCGAGCTCGTGCGCGACGAGACGCGTGATCGAGGCTTATCTCGGAGCGCGTCACCGTGCTGCTTGAGGTCTCGTCCCTCACCACCACCTATCACGGGCCTCGTGGCGCTCGACGGAAGCCTCGATCGACGTGGCCGAAGGCGAGATCGTGGTGGTCGCGGGCGCAAATGGCGCCGGCAAATCCACCTTGTTGAAGTCGATCGCCGGGATGGAGAAGCCGCGTTCCGGTCAGGTGACGTTCGCGGGGGAGCGCATCGACGGCCTCGCGGCGCATCTCGTCACCGAGCGCGGCATCGCCTTCGTGCCGGAGAACCGGCGCTTATTCCCGCGCCTCTCGGTCGCCGACAATCTGCGCCTCGGGAGCTATCTGTTCCGCGGCAAGGCCGATCGCGAGGCGCCGATCGAGCGCGTCTTCACGCTCTTTCCGCGCTTGCGCGAAAGGCTCGAGCAACGCGCCGAGACGCTTTCGGGCGGCGAGCAGCAGATGCTCGCCATCGCCCGCGCCCTGATGACGCGGCCGAAGCTCCTGATGCTCGATGAGCCCTCGCAAGGCATCGCGCCGAAGCTCGTCGATGAGATCTTCGAGGCGATCCTCGCGACACGGCAATCAGGCGTCACCGTGCTGCTCGTCGAGCAGCGCTTGTCGGAAAGCCTCGAGATCGCCGATCGCGGCTTCATCCTGCAGACCGGAAGGGTGATCCTTTCGGGACGATCCGCCGTGCTTCGCGACAACGCCGAGGTGCGAAGGGCTTATCTTGGGATGTAGTGAAGAGTGAAGAGTAAAGAGAGTGAATTCCTATCGGCCTCACCAGGGACGACAGGTGACATGCCCAATCTGCCAGTCCTCTTGGAATCCGCTTTTTTCCTATTTTGCGCTCGGCTTTGGCGTGATCGGTTTTGTTGCGCTCAAGGTGTGGGGCCGCATTTTGAACCGCAAGCACCACCATTCCAAAAGGTGAGTACCGAGTAGCATCGCCCTGACTGCCTGCCGCTTCTCACCCTTCCCTATTCACTCCTCACTCTTCACTTACGCTGCAATCAGCGCCGCCGGCGCCGCGGCCTTCACGCTTTCGTCCACATGCGCCTCGAAGCGCTTGAAGTTCTCGCGGAACATGCCGATGAGCCGGCGTGCCGTCTTGTCGAACTCGGCCTTATTGGCCCAGGTCTTGACGGGATAAAGGATGTGCGGCTCGACGCCGGGCACCGAGGAAGGCACGGCGAAGCCGAAATAGGGGTCGCGCCGGAAATCGGCGCGAGCGAGCGAGCCGTCGAGCGCGGCCGCAAGCAGCCGTCGCGTCACGCGGATCGGCATGCGCCGGCCCTCGCCGTATTTGCCGCCCGTCCAGCCCGTATTCACGAGCCAGCAATCGACATGATGCTTGGCGATGAGATCGCGCAGCATGTTGCCGTAGACCGACGGGTGACGCGGCATGAAAGGCGCGCCGAAACAGGTGGAGAAGGTGGCCTCCGGATCCTTCACGCCCTTTTCGGTGCCCGCGACCTTGGCGGTGTAGCCCGAAAGGAAGTGATACATCGCCTCGGCCGGCGTCAGCTTGGCGATCGGCGGCAAGACGCCGAAGGCATCGCAAGTGAGCATGACGACGTTCTTCGGCATGCCGGCGCGTCCTGTCGGGCTCGCATTGGCGATGAAGTCGAGCGGATAGGCGGCGCGCGTGTTCTCGGTCTTCGAGCCGTCGTCGAAATCCGGCACGCGCGTCACCGGATCGACGATGACATTCTCGAGCACGGTGCCGAAGCGCGAGGTCGTGGCGTAGATCTCAGGCTCGGCCTCGCGCGAGAGGCGGATGGTCTTGGCGTAGCAGCCGCCTTCGAAATTGAAGACGCCCTTCGACGACCAGCCATGCTCGTCATCGCCGAGAAGCGTGCGCGAGGCATCGGCCGAGAGCGTGGTCTTGCCGGTGCCCGAAAGGCCGAAGAAGATCGCCACGTCGCCGGCCGGGCCGCAATTTGCCGAGCAATGCATCGGCATGACGCCCTTGGCCGGCAAAATATAATTGAGATAGGTGAAGACCGATTTCTTCATCTCGCCCGCATAGCTCGTGCCGCCGATGAGCACGATGCCGCGCGTGAAATCGCAAGCGATGATGGTTTCGCTTCGTGCCCCGTGGCGCTCCTTGTCGGCCTTGAAGGAAGGCAGATCGACGATGGTGAGGTCGGGCAGGAAATTCGCAAGCTCGCCTGGATCGGGGCGAATCAAGAGATTGCGGATGAAGAGCGAATGCCAGGCATATTCGGTGAAAACGCGGGCGCGAACGCGATGTCCGGCCTCGGCGCCGCCGTAAAGATCCTGGACGAAAAGCTCGCGGCCCTCGCGCATGGGCGATGAAATCCGACCAGCAACGCCTCGAATTGAGCCGGCGTGATCGCGCCATTATTCGCCCACCAGATCTCGCCTTCGGTTTTTTCGTCCTTGACGATGAACTTGTCCTTGGGCGAGCGACCCGTATGGACGCCGGTATCGGCGACAAGCGCCCCGCCCTGCGCAAGGCGGGCCTCGCTCCGTTTGAGCGCCTCCTCGACCAGAACCGGCGCGTCGAGATTGGCATGGACGCGTTTGAGCTTCTCGAAGCCGAAGGTTCCCGGCCCTTGCGCGGCATTCAGCGTCCCGATCACGTCCATGGCTGTTCCTTCCCTGGCAATCGAGAGGCTTAATTGCTGCGAAAGAGGGGTTCCCCTCGGCCGCACCGCCTCCTTGGCCTCCTCACACGAGATAAACCGGGAACGCCGCAAAGAAAAGTCGCGCGATCCTCCATGCCGAGCTATCAGAGGGCGGCAGGGCGGACGCCGCGACGATGAACGGCGCGCGCGCCTGGGCGATTCCGGTTTGAGAAAAGGGTGAGGATGACGCAGATGACGACAAAAGAAGCGGGCATGAGCCCTCAGCGGGCCGGACGCGGGCGCATATTCGAGGACATCACGGCGACGATCGGCGACACGCCCATCGTGCGCCTGAAACGGCTTGCCTCCGTAAAAGGCGTCAAGGCCAACCTTCTGGCGAAGCTCGAATTCTTCAACCCGATCGCAAGCGTGAAGGATCGCATCGGGGTCGCGATGATCGACGCGCTCGAGCGCGACGGCAAGCTGAAACCGGGCGGCACGCTGATCGAGCCGACCTCCGGCAACACCGGCATCGCGCTCGCCTTCGTCGCCGCGGCGCGAGGCTATCGGTTGATCCTCACCATGCCGGAGAGCATGTCTGTCGAGCGCCGCAAGATGCTCGCGCTTCTCGGCGCCGAGCTCGTGCTGACGCCGGGCCCACTCGGCATGAAAGGGGCTGTCGACAAGGCCGAGGAGCTTCACAAGGAAATCTCAGGCTCGGTGATCCCCGGCCAGTTCGACAACCCGGCAAATCCGGAAATTCATCGGCGCACCACGGCCGAGGAGATCTGGAACGACACGCAAGGGAAGATCGATGTTTTCGTCGCCGGCGTCGGCACCGGCGGCACCGTCACCGGCGTCGGCCAGGTGCTCAAGCCGCGCCGTCCGTCGCTGAGGATCGTCGCCGTCGAGCCGGAGGATTCCCCGCTGCTTTCGGGCGGCAAGCCCGGCCCGCACAAGATCCAAGGCATCGGCGCGAATTTCATCCCCTCGATTCTCGATCGTTCCGTCATCGACGAGGTGGTGAAGATCGGCAACCAGCCCTCCTTCGACACGGCGCGCGAAATGGCGCGTATCGAGGGGATTCCATGCGGGATTTCCTCGGGCGCGGCGGTCGCTGCCGCGCTCCAGATCGGCGCGAGGCCGGGCATGGAGGGAAAGAACATCGTGATCATCATCCCCTCCTTTGCCGAGCGTTACCTCTCGACCGCCTTGTTCGAAGGGCTGTGACGGTGGATCAGACGTCAGTCCTCATGGCATTACGATCCAGCCTGGTCCTGGTCGGGCTTGGCCCGGCCATCCACGCCTTTTCATTCGCGGGCGGGAAAAGCGTGGATGCCCGCGCCAAGCGCGGGCATGACGTGTGCTTTCGCGCTGGTCTTCTTCGGCAATAACGTTCCCGCCTCGTCCTGGCCGGGCTTCGCCCGGCCAACCACGCCTTTGTGCCCGGCATTGGCATCGCGTTGGAAGTCAAAGTTTTCCCTCGGCCCGCTGCTCAACCGTCACGGAAAAGCGCGATCACCTCTTCGGGGATCGCTTGCGACTTCATCCGCGCCGGATCATCGGGATGGCGACCGGCCCAGACCCTTGTCTCGCGACCCTCGGTCGCGAGCGCGGCGCCGTTGAACAGCTTGTGCTCGACATCGAAGCTCGAGCGCTTGAAGCTCGTGATCGCGCTTTCGATCGTGATCGTGTCGCCGAAGCGCGACGGCAGGATGAATTTCGCCCGAGTCTCCACGAGCGGAATGCCGATGATGCCGAAACGCTCGATGAGTTTTGGCTTGGGCAAGCCAACATGGGCGAAAAGCCCCGCCGTCGCCGCGTCGAACCATTCGAAGAAGCGCGGGTTGAAAACGATCCCAGCCGGGTCGCAATGCCCCCATTCGACGAGGATTTCCCGCTTGCTCATGACCGCCAAGGCTTCGTCTCCTTTAACGCGCGCAAGATGGGAAATGGCGAGTAGCGAGCAGGAGGAGGGTTGCGAATGGCCCCCTCCTTACTGCCCATTCGCTATTCGGTCATTTTCCTTAATCTGGCGAATGCAGCAAGAGCGGCGGCTTTGGCGCCGGCGGCCGGCGAAGGGGCGGGTTCGGCGCGCCCGCGACCGTGGGGGCCGCCGGCACGGCGATCTCGGGCGGCAAGGGCGCAAGCTGCAGTACCGGGCCAGGTGCGGGCTCGCTCAATGGGATTGAACTCGTGCTGCCCGAAGTCTGGGCGTCGGGTTGAGGCGTTTGCGCGGGCTTGGCCGGCGGTTGCGGTGCCCGGACAAGCGGGGGCGGCAAGGCGAATGGCTCGGACGTTGCGGGCGCAGGTGAAGGCGATGGCGCCGCCGGAGCCGCGGGTTCTTTCGCGGCGGTTTCGCCTTCCCTCCCGTTCGACGCCGGGGACGGGGCGGGCGAGGCCAAAGGCGTTGCGGGTTCCGGAGATGGCGGCGGCAAGGGCATGGCCTTTTGCCTTCCGGCCTTCAGGCGTCGACTGAACATCGCTTGCTCGCGCTGGTCATATTCCAGAAGCTCGATGCGCTCGAGCTCGATGCGCAGGCGCTCGACCGAGACCGCCTGGAGGAGCGCGTTGGCGTCCGCCTCGCGCTTTAGCGCGAAAAGCGGGCCCTTCCAGGTGAGCGCGGCGGCGAGCGGCACGGGGTTCTCGGGCCTCTCGGTCGAAATCGTCGAGAGGCCGAGGCGCGCATCGAGCGTGAGCGTCTTCAGGTCGAGCACGGCCGTCGCCTCGGCGCCGTCCCCGTCGGAAAGGACAAGGCGCGGAATGGTCGTCCTCAGGACGCCGTTCGTCGCGACGAGCGGGGCCTCGAAATCGACGCCGCTCAGCGCGCCGCGTGCGGTCTCCGCCGCGACCACGGCTGAAGTCGCGTCTTGTCCATCAGATTGTCGTCGGCGACGGCCCGCGTGAAACCGCGCCGCAAGCCGCCGATCGCGGCCTGCTCGAGCCAGCCATCGGAGAGGCGTAAGCTGCCGCTGCCACCCGAGCTCGCCACGATTTGCGCGAGGGTTTCTCCGGCGCCGGCGAGCTCGAGCCGCCCCGCGAGCTTACCCGCGAGGCCCCCTCCCGGCACGAGCGTCTTGAGATCGATGCCCTCGCCCGAAAGATGCAGCGCCGAGCGCGCGAGCCCTCCGTCGCGCTCGATGCGCCATTCGCCCTTGAGCTGACCTCCCGCCAATTCGGCGCTGGCCGAGGCCAACGTGAGACTGCGCTCGTCGAGCTCGAGGCTCAGCTTCCCGTCGCGCCCCGCAAGGCCGCCGCCGAGATCGACGAGGGACGAGGTGAGGCGCAGCGACACCGACAATTTGGGCGGCTGATAGGGCGGAAAGCGCGTCGCCGCCCAAAGGCCTTGGCCGGCCTGCGTGCGGCCGAGCGCGAGCGCCGCAAGCGCAGGCACCGAGAGGGAAGGCGTTCGGATTGTGCCAGTGAGACGCGCCTCGCCTCCAAAGCCGAGGTTGAGCTCTCCGCCGAGGCTCATTCCCAGGAAGCGCGCGTTCAAGCGCTCGAGCGCGAGAGCGTCGGCGGAAAGCGCCCACCCGCCCGCAATGTCGAGGCGCTGATCGCCGTCGAGGATCAAGGTAAAGCCGAGAAGCCGCTGGGCGAGGGCGAGATCGGGCGCCGCCGCGCTGAAGCCGCCACGCCCTTCGGGCGCGCCCTGATCGAAGCGCAGCGTCCCGTCGCCGTTAAGTCTCGCCGCGCCGGCGCTCAGATTGCCCTTGATGGCCAAGGAGCGGGTGTCGGTTGGCTTTGCCGTGATCTTCATCTCGCCGCGGCCGAGCGGATCGCCTGGCGTCACCGCAAGGCCGAGCTGGCCGAGAAGCGCCGTGGCCTCGGGGGCCGCGAGAGCGATTTCCGCGGCGCTTGGCGCGAAATCCGCATCGAGCGTGGCCGTGGCATCGAGGCGGGAGGCCGCCGCCGTGCCCGAAAGCGTCACCTCGATGGCCGGGCTCGAGGCGGCGCGGCGCGCCGAGAGGGTGAGCGAGAGAGGTTCGAGCGATCCCCGGCGAGCGTCGAGCGTGTCGACGGCCTTTTGCGGCAGGACGAGGCGCGACAGCGCGACGAGCGGTGCGGCCTTGGGGGCCGCAATCCGCGCCTCGAAGCTCGATCCAGTCCCGCCGATCGCGCCGGCGCCCGAAAGCGAGAGCCCCTCGAACCCTTGAAGCTGGAGCTTCTCGATCGATGTCTCGCCATCGCGGCGCGACACCGACATGTCGAGCCGACCGACGTCGCCTGCTCCCTTTCCGGCGCGCAAGCGCTCGACGTGGATCTGCAAGCGCCCGGCGAGCGAAGCCGGAAGAACCCGCGTCACCGCGCCGAGCGGCCAATTCTCGAGGTCGAGATCGCGGCTCGCGAGCTCCGCCTCGATCCGCGCCGGGCGGCCGTCGCGCGTGGCTTTCACGCCGAGCTTGCCGGTGATGCGCGACCCCGCGAGCGTGAGGTCGAGCCCGTCGACGCTTGCCCCCTCGCGATCGAGCCTCAGCTCGCCCGCGAGCACGAGGGGGATGCGCGCATTCGCGCCTTCGCTCGCAAGGCCGAGGCCCTGGAGGAAAGCCGCCGCATCTTGCGCCTTGACATCGACATGTCCGCGCGCCAGCGCCTTGCCCGCGCCCGCCGCATCGCCTGCGAAGCCGATTTCGCCCCGTCCGATCCAATTTGCGTTCGCGGAAGAAATCGAAAGATCGCTCGCGGTCGCCCGGCCCTTGAGCCGCACATTGCCGAAGCTCTCGTCGGCGAGGTCGACCGTATCGGCGCGCAAGTTGAATTCGACGCTGAGCGCGGATGGGACCGACGTCGTCGCGAGGCCGGCGAGCGCTCCGAGCGCGCGGCCGATCGGCAAGGCGCCGCTCGCGCCAAGCGCCTTGACGTCAAGCGCCTTGGCTCCAGCGGCGTTCGTTCCGATGAGCGAATCGAGCGCAAGGCGGCGCGCCGAAAGATCGAGGGTTAGCTTCGGATCCCCGGCCGCGAGATCGAGCGCGCCCTGTCCGGTCAAGCGCAAGGGCGTCGCCTCCCCGCGCGTGATCTCGATCTCGTCGAAGCGAAGCGAGCGAAGCTCGCCATGCGCCTTCGCTTGCGCGCGCCACAACGGCTTTTCGCCAGTGCCGCCATCGCTCGTCCGCAGCTTGACCGCGTCGCTCTGCGCAAGCGCGAGGGCGCCTTCAACGGTGACGGGGGAGAAGCCGTTCCCGGAGGCTTGCCCTTCGAAGGTGAGGCGAAAGCCCTTGTCGTCTCCCTCGCCATCGCTGTCGAAGGCGAGCGATACATGCCGATCGAGCGTCGCCTCCGGCTGCCCGATGGCGAGGCGGCCGCGCCCGACGATGTCGCCGAACACGCCCTCGGCGGCGAGGCGCAAGGGCCCGGTGCGAAGCGGAAAGCTCGCCTCGCCGCGCTCGATGGTCGCGATCGGCGTGGGGTCATCGGCGCGGGTGACCGCGATGGTGTTGAAGGTGATGCTGTCCACCTGAAGCGCGTCGCCCTTCGACAAGGCGCCGACGAGCGCGGTCGCCGGATCGGTGGCGGCGCCCTCGGCGAGCTTGACGACACCCCCGTCGAGCTCGAGCGAAACGAGGCGCGGCGTCTTGTCGAGAAGGCTCGCGACCGACACCTCGGCGCGCAGCCGCGCCGCGCTCACCTTCGCATCCGCGGCGTCAATGATCACATCCTGTGCGTTGAGCGCGATCTTCGGCAGGATCTCGATCCTGAGCGGGCCCGCGAGGGTGACCTCGATACCGGTCGCGTCACGGATGCGCGCCTCGATCTCGCCTTTGTACGGGGCCCAATCGATGATGCGCGGCACCGCGAAAGCCGCGAGCAGCACCGCGATCAGCAGCGAACCGACGATGACGAAAAAGTCGCGCATGGATCAGGACGCGCCTTTCGCTCTCCGGCGTCGGATGGCGGCTTCGAGCTCGCGGCCTTTTCTCTTGACCCGCGTTGCGCCCGACGACCGAGGCGCGAGTTCGCCGACGCGACGTGGCCGGCGCGCCGTCAAGCCTAAAAACCGCGTGCGCCGGGAGAGCGGTTCGTGAATAGCTCGTTTCAAACCAGGACCATCTTGCCCGGGTTCATGATATTCATGGGGTCGATCGAGCGCTTGAGCGTCGCCATCAGCTCGACCGCCGCGCGGCCATGCTCCCTTTCAAGATATTTCATCTTGCCTTGGCCGACGCCATGCTCGCCCGTGCATGTGCCCCCCATGGCGAGGGCGCGCTCGACGAGGCGCTCGACGAAGGCCTCGATGCGTTTCATCTCCTCGCTATCCTTGAGATCGAAAAGCGGGGCGGTATGGAAATTTCCATCCCCGACATGGCCGACGATCGTCGCCAACAGGCCAAGCTCCTCGATGTCGCGTTGCGTCGCCTCGACGCATTCGGCAAGCCGCGAGATCGGCACGCAAACATCGGTCGCGAAAGTGGAGGCGCCAGGCTTCAAGGCAAAACCCGCCCAATAGATATTGTGGCGCGCCTTCCAGAGCCGGCTGCGCTCCTCCGGCTTGGTGGCCCAGGTGAAAGGCCCGCCGCCGAGCTCTTGCGCGATCTCGCCGAAGCGCTCCGATTGCTCCTTCACACCGCTGTCGCTGCCGTGGAATTCGAGAAAGAGCATCGGGGTTTCGGGGAGATCGAGCTTCGCATGCAAATTCACGGCTTTCACCGAAAGCGCGTCGAGAAGCTCGATGCGTGCGACCGGAATCCCCGATTGCACCGTCAATATGGTGGCGTCGCAGGCGGCCTTGACGCTCGGGAAGGGGCAAACGCCCGCCGCGATCGCTTCCGGGATGCCTTGCAATTTGAGCGTGATCTCGGTGATGAGCCCGAGCGTGCCTTCCGAGCCGACGAAGAGGCGCGTGAGATCGTAGCCGGAGGAGGATTTCTTGGCCCGCGTCGCGGTGGTGAGCAGAGTGCCGTCCGGCAGCACGCATTTCAGCGAAAGCACATTGTCCTTCATCGTGCCGTAGCGCACCGCATTGGTGCCCGAGGCTCGTGTCGCGGCCATGCCGCCGAGCGATGCGTTGGCGCCTGGGTCGATCGGGAAGAACAAGCCGTCATTGCGCAGATGCGTGTTGAGGTCCTCGCGCGTCACGCCGGGCTCGACGACGCAGTCGAGATCCTGCGCGTGCACGGCGAGCACCTTGTTCATCCGTGAAAGATCGACCGAGACGCCGCCATAGGGCGCGTTCACATGGCCTTCGAGCGAGGTTCCCGTGCCGAAGGGGATCACCGGCATCCGATGGGCCGCACAAATCCGGATGATGTCGACGCAATCCTCGCTGCTTTCGGCAAAGACCACCGCGTCGGGCGGCTCGTTCTTCTGCCAGGTGAGCGTGTTGGCATGTTGCTCGCGCACCGCCTGCGAGGTGACGAGGCGGTTGCCGAAGCGCTTGGCGAGTTCCTCGACAACTTTCGCCACGGTCGCGGCATCGGGCCTCACGCGGGACGGTTCGGTCTTAGGCAGCACCTTGGGCATCATCTTCGGCGGACCTTCATATGGGCCTCATCGAGCCTATCCTGTGCAGCGAGAACGTGTTTTTGCCAAGGCCGGCGCTCCGGCTCCGGGCCGGACCACGCGCCCTGTCGGAGAGGCCTGCGGGTTCCTCACGAGGCACGGCCATCCTGATAAAGGCTTCAGCTTCACAACATATTACCGGCAAGGGCCAAGAAGGGCCACGGTTGCGCACTCGCGCAACTCGAAGCGGCTTTCCCCCCACCCGTGCGCTCCCCACTACTTCGTAGGGAGGTCCCCGGTGCCAGCGCGTCACTTACCTGAATGAGAGCGCGGGCAAAGCGAGCACGCGAATGGCGTTTCAGGAAAACGGGCCAGCGCTTTGCCCCCTTCCCCCGCGACGAAGTCGCGGCGGGGAGGTACGGGTGGGGGGCGGCTGAGGTACGCGCAAAGGCCGCCTTGCTTGCGCCGGCGTCGTGTCGGGACGAGGCCAGTGAGCATCGTTGTCGAAGCGGCTATGCCCCCACCCGTCCCCTCCGCACCACTTCGTGGGGGGAGGGGGTCCCTGGCGCGGATTCTTACATAGCTCTGCGGACCCTAGGTGAGCGAGGCCCTGCGTGATCCGCCCCGAACTGAATGCTCCTGCGACATACGGCCAGCGTAGGATGCCGTTTGACGATCCTCCTTCGTCGCCTATTCTTGTCATATGAGCTTTGGCGATCAGCGCGACGGCGATCGGGCCAGAATGACACGAGGAGCACGAACGCATGGCCGAAAAGAGCGAGGCGCCGGTCGTCTTCTTCGCGCCCTTCGTCTCCTCGGCGATGCGGGTTGAGCCGCAATGGATCGATTACAACAATCATCTCAACGTCGCCTATTACTCGCTCCTCTTCGACCGGGCGGTCGACGAGTGCTTCGCGCTCCTCGGCATCGGCGAGGCTTATGTGCGCGCCCGCAAGGCCTCGCTCTTCACGGCCGAGGCTCATATCGGTTATCGGCGCGAGCTCAGCCTCGGCGAGAGGGTCCGCATGACCCTGCAGCTTCTCGATTTCGACGAGAAGCGCCTTCACTATTTCATGGAGATGCGCCACGCGCAGGATGGCTGGCTCGCCGCCACTTCGGAGAACATGTCGCTCCATGTCGACATGACGCAGCGCAAGGTCGCGGCCTTCCCGGAGGACGTGCTCGCGACGCTCGGCTTGATGAAGGCCGCCCATTCGCACCTTGCCCTTCCGGAAGGGGCCGGCCGGCGCATCGCCATGCCGGAGCGACGCCCGCAAGGCGCGGGCGAACGACGCCATTGAGGCGCCGCACATTGGGGTAAGGGAGGCCCTTGCGCTGGGCCGCCGGCTCGCGTCTTCTTGGCGCATGAATGCGCCCTTTCATAACGAGACCTCGCATGACGAGGCCTTCCTGGCCCGCGCCATCGACCAGAGTCTCGGCAGCGCGGTCGCCGATCTCGTCGTCAAGGGGGGGCGGGTCTTCAACCTCGTCACCGGAACCCTCGAGGCGCGCGATATTGCGATTTGCGGCGATCGCATCGTCGGCGTCGAAAGCGGCTACCGGGGTGCGCACGAGATCGAGGCCGCCGGCAAGATCGTGGTGCCGGGCTTCATCGACGCGCATTGCCATGTCGAGTCCTCGCTTCTGACGCCCGCCGAGTTCGACCGCTGCGTGCTGCCGCATGGCGTCACGACGGCGATCTGGGACCCCCATGAGATCGCCAATGTGCTCGGCCTCGAAGGGATGCGCTACGCGCTCGCCGCGGCGTCCGAGACCGTCATGGACATCCGCGTCCAGCTTTCGAGCTGCGTGCCCGCGACCGATCTCGAGACCTCGGGCGCGCGCCTCGAGATCGGGGATCTCGAGGAATTCATCGGCCATCCGAAAGTGATCGGGCTTGCCGAGTTCATGAATTTTCCGGGCGTGCTGGCAAAGGACCGCCGCGTGCTCGCCAAGCTCGCGGCTTTCCAGGGCGGCCATATCGATGGCCATGCACCGCTTTTGCGCGGGCGGCCACTCGATGCCTATCTCTCGACCGGCGTGCGCACCGAGCATGAATCGACCACGCCCGAGGAGGCGCTCGAGAAGCTCGGCAAGGGCATGACGGTGCTCATCCGCGAAGGCTCGGTGTCGAAGGATTTGCGCGCGCTCCTGCCGATCCTCATCGAGCGGCATTCGCCCTATCTCGCCTTTTGCACCGATGACCGCAATCCGCTCGACATTGCCGAGGAAGGCCATCTCGACTTCATGATCCGCACGGCGATCAAGCTCGGCGCGAGCCCGCTCAGCGCTTATCGCGCGGCTTCGCTCTCGGGCGCGCGCGCCTTTGGGCTTTTCGATCGCGGCCTCGTCGCGCCGGGCTATCGCGCCGATCTCGCGCTCCTGGATGATCTCGATCATTGCGCCGTGGCGTCCGTGATCGCGGCCGGGCGCCCGGTCGATGCGGCGGCCTTCGCGAAGCGGCGCGAGACCGCGCCCGTCGGCCGGCGCAGCATCAAGGCGGAGCGCGTCTCGCCTGAAGATTTCGCGGCACCCGGCACGACGGCGACGACGCTCGTCATCGGCGTCACGCCGGGAAAGATCATCACGCAACGCTTGAGCCTCGCGCTGCCGTTGCGCCAAGGCGCAAGGCAGGTCGATCTTGCGCAAGATGCCGTGAAGGTCGCGGTCGTGGCGCGCCACGGCGTGAACCGCAACATCGGTGTGGGCTTCGTCCATGGCTTTGGCCTCGAGCGAGGCGCGCTCGCTTCCTCGGTCGGCCATGACAGCCACAATATCTGCGTCGTCGGCGCCGATGAGGGCGACATGGCGGTCGCGGTCAACCGCCTGAGGGAAATCGAGGGCGGCTTCGCGGTCGTGCTTGCCGGCAAGGTGATCGCGGAGCTTGCCTTGCCGCTTGCGGGGTTGATGAGCCTCTCGGGCTTCGAGGCGGTGCGCCAGGCCCTCGTCCCCTTGCGTCAGGCCGCGAAGAGCCTCGGCTGCCTCCTGCCCGAACCCTTCCTGCAAGTCGCCTTTCTGCCGCTTCCGGTGATCCCGCATCTGAAGATCACCGACAAAGGCCTCGTCGATGTCGATCGGTTTGAGATCGTGAGGGAGTAGCGAGTGGGTGGAAATACAGGGCTAAGGCTCCTTCACTGCTACTCGCTACTCGCTATTCGCTAAACCCACCTCCTGCCGCGCCACGAACTCCGCCGGCCTCGTGAAGCGCACGGCGCGGTGCGCGGCGAGGAAGCCGAGCAATTCCTCGACGAAACGCCAGACCCAAGGGTCATGCTCGAGGTGGTGCGTGAGAAGCCCGATCGGCTCGCGGTCTTTAGGTTCGCGCCCGATAGTCTCGAGCGCGAGCGCTGCGAGATCGACGAGCATGGCGGCCTCATCGCGCAACCCGCCATGGCCGCGCCAGAACACCGGGTCCACGTGAGTGTTCACCTGCAGCACGCCCGGAGCCGCCTCGCGGGCGCGGCGCCGCTTGAAGGTCGAGAGCGCCGCAAACCCGACTTCATTGAGGCGCCGGACGAGATCCTCGCCGATGCGGTTCCAAGGCGGGGCGAGCATGGGCATGACCTTCGTGCCGAAAAGGCGCCGCAGGCGCGCATGTGCGCCGTAAAGCGCCGCCATGCGGTCGAGAAGCGGCTGGCCGACGCCGAGCTCGGACGAGGATTGCCCCTGCGGGGAATGATTGCGATGCGCAAGGCCGTGCACGATGATATCGACCCGCGGGGCGTCGGCGAGGCGCTCGGCAAGAGCCTCGGTCGCAAGAAGCGGAATGGCGGCGAGCGCCACGGGCGCGTCGAAGCGTTCGCTGAGAATCAAAAGCCGGTCGAGCGCCGGTGAGGGCGCGACCACATCGTCGTCGCGCCACCAAACCGCGAGGGTTTCCCCGTTCGTCGCTATCTCCTCGAGCGCCGCGTGCAGCGTGTCCCAGGCGGCGGTGACTGAAAAGGCGCGCGCGGCGGCGCTCGCGATCTTTTTCGCCGCCACGCCCGCCCCGTCGAGCATGATGGTCGCGGCCGAGCCCGGCTGGGGCAGGGACATCACCTTTTCCACGGCCTCGAGCAATGTCGCGGGCGCGAGCTTGGCCTGGCTCACCACGATGGCGCGGCCTTGCGCCGCGAGATGCTCGGCGCGCATGCGCTGCTCTTTCTCGCCGCCTTCCTCGAAGGGCACGAGCACGGCGCGCGCGCCGGTCGCGAGGATGTCGATGACGGTGTTGTATCCGGCCTGGCTCACCGAAACATCGGCCACATTGAGGAGCGAAGGAAAATCGCGCCGCGCACGCTCGACGCTCGCATTCGCAGGCGCCGTGGCCGACGAGCTCGCGGAATATTTTGCTCCTCGACCCCGTGGCCGATCAGGATGTGCCAGCGCCGCCGATCGCCCTTCGCGGCCTCGAGCGCGGCCGCGAAGAGGCGCAGCGCTGCGGCCGAGCCGCCTCCCGACACGACGATCTCGCCGCCGTTCCCGGTATCGAGCCGCAAGGCGCGGGCGCGGGCGCGGTCGGCGACGAAGCCCGTATATTCGAGGCGGCGCGCGAGCGCCTTGTCGACCGGCCAGGAGGCGTCGAGCGCGATGACGCTTTCATCGGCATGGACGAGCACGCCGTCGTAAAAACGGCCGAGGCGCTCGAGCGTCTGCGCGGCGCGCGATGGTTTCGAGGGCGGCTGGAGAATGTCGCGGATCGAGCACAAGATCGCCGGACGCGGGCTCGTGGCGCGCGCCGCCTCGAGCAGCGCCAGGAACTCCATGGCGAGCTGCCGCCGGCCGAAGGGAAAAAGCTCGGTCACGAGAACGTCGGGCTTGAATTTTGCGTAGGCGTCGAGCATCGCATCGCGACGGCTTGCGAGGTAAGCCTCGTCCGCGATGCCGCCGTCCTCGCCGCGCAGGGTCTTGAAATCGGCGTCCCGACAGTGAACGGGCGCAAGCTGCACGACATCGATGCCGGAAAGATCGACCATTGGGCTCGGCTTGCCGCCCGAGACGAGGCGCACGCTCGCGCCCGCCTCGTCGAGCGCGCGCGCGATCAGGGCGGCACGCGCGAGATGGCCGACGCCGAGAAGATGCGTGACGACGATGAGAACGCGAGGCTTCATGCGCAGGCGCTCCGCGCCGGCGGCGCGAGAAGCGCCATTTGGCGCAAGGCTTCGCCCGCGATCATCGCGGCGGCGAGCGCTACGTTGAGCGAGCGCAGGCCCTCGCGCATCGGCACGCGGATGCGCGCTTCGGCGCTCGCATGCACAGGGGGCGGAGCGCCGGCCGATTCCCTGCCGAACAGGATGATGTCGTGCGCCGCGAAGGCGAAGTCCGTATAGGCGAGCTTGGCCTTCGTGGTCGCGAGCACGAGACGATGCGCGTTGGCGCGCCGCCAGGCGTCGAAGGCCACAAAGCTCGTATGGCGCGTGATCTCGACCCGGTCGAGATAATCCATGCCGGCGCGGCGGAAGGCGCGGTCGGAGACTGGAAAGCCCGCCGGCTCGATGATGTCGAGCGCAAGGCCGAGACAAGCCGCGAGCCGCGCGATCGCGCCCGTATTCTGCGGAATATCCGGCTCCAGGAGCGCAAGCCGCATCGGTTCGGTCAAGCGCGCAACGGCGCCTTGGCCACGGCGCCCGCCGGATAATCCGGCAGCGCGCTCGCGAGCACGTTCGCGGCCGCCGGCCAATCCTCCCGATCGGCCGCCTCGGCAAGCGCGGCCATCCAGCCCCTCACCTGGTCCACGGTGCGGAAGGCCGGGCGCGCCGAGAGCACGCCGGGAATGCCGATATCGACCGTGGTCTCGTCCTCGCCGAGCACGATCTCGCGCAAGCGCTCGCCGGGACGAAGCCCGGTGACCTCGATCCTGATGTCCTCGCCGGGCTCGTGGCCGGCCAAGCGAATCATGCGCTCGGCAAGCTCCATGATGCGGATCGGCTGGCCCATGTTCAGCACATAAACTGAGGTGCCGTGTCGTTCGTCATCGACCGCATGCGAGGAGGCGGTGAGCACGAGATCGGACGCTTCGGGAATGGTCATGAAATAACGGACCATGTCCGGATGGGTCACCGTGACCGGCCCGCCGCGCTCGATCTGCTCGCGGAATTTCGGCACCACGGAGCCGGCCGAGCCGAGCACATTGCCGAAGCGCACCGCGAGGAGGCGGCTGCGCTCGGGGCGAGCGTCCAGCGTCTGGAGCTCGGCCTCGAGCGCTTGCACATACATCTCGGCGAGCCGCTTCGTCGCGCCGAGTATCGAGACCGGCCGCACGGCCTTGTCGGTGGACACCATCACCATGGCGCGCGCATTGCAGGCAAGCGCCGCGTCCGCGACGTTGATCGAGCCCGTGATATTCGTCTTCACGCCCTCGACCCAATCGCGTTCGAGCAGATTGACGTGCTTCAGCGCTGCCGCGTGGATCACCATGTCGGGTGCGGCTTCCGCCATCACGGCGAAGACGCGCTCGCGGTCGCGCACATCGCAGAGCCTTCCCGAGATGCGCGTCTTCGGCGCGCCGAGCGACAAGGCTTCGATGATGGCGTGCAGCGCCGGCTCGGAATTCTCGATGATCATCACTTCGGCCGCCCCGAAAAGCACGAGCCGGCGCGCGATTTCGCTGCCGATCGAACCGCCGCCCCCCGTGATGGCGAATTTGCGCCCTTGCGCCAGGCGTTCGAGGCGCGCGCGATCGATCGTGACCGCGGGGCGCAGCAAAAGGTCCTCCATGGCGACCGGAGCGAGCCTCGGCGTGGCGTCGGCGCCCTCCGTCCCGACGAGCGGCTGAGTCTGGCTGACCGCGATTCCATGGCGGCGCGCGAGCGCGTAGATGGTTTCCGGATGGGCGAGAGCGTCGAGCGCGCTCGGGCACAGCACCATCCGCCTCGGCGTCCGCCCGTCGGCCGCGAGGCGTTCGATGACCGCCTCGAGATCCGCATAGCTGCCGATGATCTGCACGCCGCGGATGCTGTGCCCGAGATCGCTTTCACGCGGCGAGATGAGGCCGAGCGGACGAAGCCCCACTTGCCCCGCCTGGATGGCGCGCAGCACCGGATCGGTCTCTTGCGCGCGACCGAGGATGAGCGCGGTCTCGGCGGGCGCTGACCGGTGGGCAACGGTTTTCTGCCAGCGATCCTTCCACCAGCGGTAAATGAAACGAGGGCCGCCGAGGAAGAAGATCTGCAAGCCCCAATAGACGACGACGAAGGCCTTGCCAAAATAGAATTGGCCGAGCACTTGCGGCGACAGAAGGACGTAGTCGGCGACGAGAAAGCCGAGCGCCAGGAAACTCGCTGCCCGAACGATGTTGACGAGGTCGGGAATCGAGGCGAAGCGCCATTTCGACTGATAGAGGTTGGACGCCCAGTAGATGAGCGCGGCGCAAGGCAGTGCGACCGAAAGGATGAGCGGCAGATGCTGCAGGAAGCCGGCGAGGCGCGCCTCGTCGAAACGCAGCTCGAGCGCCACGAAAACGGCGAGGGCCGTCATCACGAGATCGTGGACGACGATCGCCATCTTCTTCGCTTCGTTCAGCTTTTTTTCCGAGATCATTTCGTCTTGAGCTTGCCGGCCGTCCCCGATCGCTGCGCCTACACCTTGCCGGAGGGCGAGACAACCCTCTCGCTCGTGCCCGCGCAGGCGGGCATCCAGGTCTTCTTGGCTCCCCATCACGAGTTTGGGTTCCGCTTCCGCGGGAATGTGCGGCGTGAGGCTGCGGGATTGACGGCAAGCGAAAATCGCCGTTTCGGCCGCCAAAATCTAAGCGCTTGCGCGGTTTCACCGGGTTTTGTAGGCACTATATGAGAGATACCGCTTAACCTTTCCGGCTCGGCGGGCAGCGAGCGAGACCCCCAATGACCTACGTTGTCACCGACAATTGCATCCGCTGCAAATATATGGATTGCGTCGAGGTGTGCCCTGTCGATTGCTTCTACGAAGGCGAGAACATGCTCGTCATCCACCCCGACGAATGCATCGATTGCGGCGTATGCGAGCCCGAATGCCCGGCGGACGCCATCAAGCCCGACACGGAGCCCGGCCTCGAATCCTGGATCAAGCTCAACGCCGATTACGCGAAGACCTGGCCGAACATCACCATCAAGCGGGAAGGCCCGCCCGACGGCAAGGAATTCGATGGCAAGCCAAACAAGCTCGAGCAGTATTTCTCGCCCAATCCCGGTGAGGGCGATTAACGCCGGTGAGGGCGATTAGCGCGGGCCGGCGCGCAGTCGTTCCCGGCTGTCGTCCCCAAGCGAAGGTCCGCCCAGCATGATCAATTTCGTCAATCCCCCCGAGCTTTCTTCGCCGCCCGGCTATTCCCATGTCGCGGAAGTGCGCGGCGGGCGCCTCGTCTATATCTCCGGCCAGATCGCGCTCGATGCGCAAGGAAAGCTCGTTGGCAAGGGGAATCTCGAGGCGCAAGCCGATCAGGTCTTCCGCAATCTCGGGCTGGCGCTCGCCTCGGTCGGCTGCACGGCGCGCAACGTCGTGAAATTCACGGTGTTCATGCGCGACGTGAAGGATCTCGCGGCTTACCGCCGCGCCCGCGACCGTTTCGTGGGCGATGGCCCGCGCCCGGCGAGCACCTTGGTCGAGGTGTCGAAGCTCGTCTCCGAGGATTTCCTCATCGAGGTCGAGGCCGTCGCGGCCGCGTGATTGCCTCGATGGCCTCTGATGAGGCAGCGTCACGCCGATCATTCTCGCGGAACGCAGCGACCCGGGGAAAATGGAAATCCCTCAATCCGGGTCGGCCCGACGCTTTTGCGGGGGATGATCCGGTAAGGGTGGGCTTTGGCGTGCCATTTTGGCCGAGATTGGGGCGCAAGCTCGTTTAGGTCCGACACCGCGGAGGGAGAGGATCGTGGCGAGAGAGCGCATCGAGAAGGATTCGTTCGGCGAGATCGCCGTGCCTGCCGAGCATTATTGGGGCGCGCAAACGCAACGCTCCTTGGAGAATTTCCGCATCGGCACGGAGACGATGCCGCGCGAGATCATCTCTGCGCTCGCGCTCATCAAGAAGATCGCGGCGCTGGTCAATGAGGAGCTCGGCCTCCTCGACCCTCTCCTGGCGAAGGCGATCGTCACGGCCGCCGAAGAGGTGATCGCCGGTCGCATGCACGCGGAGTTCCCGCTCGTCATCTGGCAGACGGGCTCGGGCACGCAGACCAATATGAATGTCAACGAGGTCATCGCGAACCGCGCCAACGAGATTTTGGGCAAGGGCCTCGGCGCGAAATCGCCGGTCCATCCCAATGACCACGTCAATCTCGGCCAATCCTCGAACGACAGCTTTCCGACCGCGATGAACATCGCCGGCGCAACCGCGATCTCGGCGAAGCTTTTGTCGGCGCTCGCGCATCTTCGTGATGCGCTCGCGACGAAAGCCTCGGCCTTCGCCCAGATCGTGAAGATCGGCCGAACCCATCTCCAGGACGCGACGCCGGTGACGCTCGGCCAGGAGTTTTCAGGGTATGCGGCTCAGCTCACGCTCGGCATTGCGCATATGCGCCAAGGGCTCGAGGCGCTCTACCCCGTGGCGCAAGGCGCGACCGCGGTCGGCACGGGGCTCAACACGCATCCCGAATTCGCGATCCGCTTCGCGGCGCGGCTTGCGGCGGAAACGAAGCTTCCCTTCACATCGGCGCCGAATAAATTCGCGGCGCTCGCCTCGCATGACGCCATCGTCTTCGCGCATGGGGCGCTCGTGAGCGTCGCCGCCTCGCTTTTCAAGATCGCCAACGATATCCGGCTTCTTGGCTCCGGCCCGCGCTCGGGCTTGGGCGAGCTGATCTTGCCGGAGAACGAGCCCGGCTCCTCCATCATGCCGGGGAAGGTCAACCCGACCCAGGCCGAGGCCCTCACCATGACGGTCATGCAGGTGATGGGCAACCAGGCCACCATCGCGTTTGCGGGATCGCAAGGGCATCTCGAGCTCAACGTCTTCAAGCCGGTGATGGCCTATGCCTTCCTGCAATCGATCCGTCTCATCGGGGACGCCTCGGTGAGCTTCACCGATCATTGCGTCGCCGGCATCGAGCCCAATCTTCCCCGCATCGAGGAGCTCTTGTCGCGTTCCCTGATGCTCGTGACCGCGCTCACCCCGGTAATCGGCTACGACAAGGCCGCCGCCATCGCCAAGGCGGCGCACCGGAAAGGCACGACCTTGCGCGAGGAGGCGCTCGCCTCGGGCGCCGTCACGGCGGAAGATTACGACCGGCTCATGCGGCCCGAGACCATGGTGTGATCATGCCGCGGCGCGCGAGGCGGCAGCCTCGGCGCGCGCCGCCTCGATGTAGATGTCGCGCAAGCGCCGCGCGACCGGGCCCGGTTGGCCGCCCCCGATGCGTTTCCCATCCACCTCGATCACCGGCTTCACGAAGCTCGTCGCGCTGGTGATGAAGCACTCTTGCGCCGCGAAGACCTCGTCGAGCGTGAAGCTGCGCTCCTCGACCGTGAGCGCCTTCTCGCCCGCGAGGCGGATCACCGATTGGCGCGTGATGCCGGGAAGGATCGCGTGCGAATTCGGCCGCGTCACGAGCTGCCCATTCTCGGTCACAATGAACACTGTCGAGGAACCGCCCTCGGTCACCACGCCATTTTCATGCATGATGGCTTCCTGGCAACCGGCCGCGGCGGCCGCCTGCTTCGCCAGCACCTGCGCCAAGAGCGCCACGCTCTTGATGTCGCGGCGCGCCCAGCGAATGTCGGGAACGCCCAAGAGCTTGATGCCCGAGGTGGCCTTGGGGTCATTCACGATCTCGCGCGCCTGCGTGAACATCACGAGGCTCGGCTTCGCGTCTTGCGGGAAGGCGAATTCGCGATCCGCGGCGCCGCGCGTCACCTGGAGGTAGATCGACCCTTCGACGAGATGATTGCGGGCGATGAGCTCCTTCTGCAAGGCGACGATCTTCTGCTTCGGCATCGGCATGGGCAGGTCGATCTCGCCGAGCGAACGCGCGAGCCTCGCCAAATGCGCCTCATTGTCGACGAGGCCGCCGTCGAGAACGGCGCTCACCTCGTAGATGCCGTCGGCGAAAATGAAGCCGCGATCGAAGATCGAGATCTTGGCCTCTTCCTCGGCCAGGAAGGCGCCATTGACATAGACGGTGCGGGACAAGTGAGGCTCCCATGCTGATCGATTGGAGAAAGCCACATAGGCCGCAAATTTCACGGCCGCAAATTTCCGCGCACTTTTCTCTTGCGCTCACAGGCCTGCCGGCCTTTTATCCGCGCGGCCGGCGAGCGACCGCCTGGCCCTTCATCCGGAGGCCCCATGCCGAAGCTGACGAACGACGCAGAAGGCGTTCATGTGATCGCGCCGACGCCCTTCGATGAAAAAGGCGGGCTCGATCTCGCCTCGACCGCGCGCATGGTCGATCGTTATCTAGAGGCGGGAGCGACCGGCCTCACCATTTTGGGCATCATGGGCGAGGCGCCGAAGCTCACCGGCGCCGAGGCGCGCCATTTCGTCAAGGAGGTGCTGGGGCGCGTGGGGTCGCGCATCGTCGTCACGGTCGGCGTCTCGTCTCCGGGCTTTGCGGCCATGGGCGATCTCACCAAGGCCGTGATGGACATGGGCGCCTCGGGCGTGATGATCGCGCCGGTTTCGGGCTTGCGCACCGACGACCAGATCGTCGGATATTTCGCCGATGCGGTCGAGGCGATCGGGACGCAAGTGCCTTGGGTTCTGCAGGATTATCCGCAGACCACGAATGTCGTGATGGCGCCGAAAGTGATCGCGCGCATCATCTCGGCCCATCCGTCTTGCGTGATGCTCAAGCATGAGGATTGGCCCGGGCTCGACAAGATCACGGCGCTGCGGCGCATGGAGGCGGCGGCCGAGCTTCGCCGCGTCTCGATCCTCGTCGGCAATGGCGGCATGTTCCTCCCTTACGAGATGGAGCGCGGCGTCGACGGCGCGATGACGGGCTATGCCTATCCGGAAATGCTTATCGGCGTGGTGAAGCTCTCGCGCGCCGGCAAGCGCGCTGAAGCTCATGACCTCTTCGACCGGCATTTGCCGCTGGTGCGCTACGAGACGCAGCCCGGCATCGGGCTTGGCGTGCGCAAATATGTCTTGAAGAAGCGCGGCATCATCGCCCAGGACACGATGCGCAAGCCAGGGGCAAAGCTTTCACCCGAAACCATGGCTGAAGTCGACTGGCTGATGGCGCGCATCGAGAAGGGCGCGAGCCACAAGGAAACACGGGATAGAGCTGCATGAAAATCGGTTTGAAAGGCAAGCGCGCCCTGGTGCTCGGCGCGAGCAAGGGCCTCGGCTTCGGCATCGCCAAAGGGCTTGCCGAGGAAGGCGCGTCGGTCGCCATCGCGAGCCGCACATTGGAGTCGGCGGGCGCCGCGGCGAAGACGATCGGCGCCAAGGGCTTTGCCTGCGACACCGGCAAGCTCGATCAGGTCGAGGCGCTGCACGCGGCCGTGACGAAGGAGCTCGGCGGGGTCGACGTGCTGGTACTCAATTCGGGCGGCCCACCGCCTGGCGGCGCGCAAGGCGTGTCGAGCCCGCAGTGGCGCAATTCCTTCGAGGCGATGTTCGTGGGGCTCGTTCGCCTCGCGGATCTTGCGCTTCCGGGCATGATCGAGCGCAAATGGGGGCGCATCATCTCGGTGATCTCGTCCGGCGTGATCGAGCCGATTCCGAACCTCGCCATTTCGAACGCCATCCGCCCCGCGCTCGTCGGCTGGGGCAAGACACTCGCAAATGAGGTGGCGCGCCACGGGATCACGGTGAACGCCGTGGCCCCCGGGCGGATCGCCACCGACCGCCTCACCCAGCTCGACAAGGCGAATGCCGAGAAGCAGGGGAAGTCGGTCGCCGAGATCGAGGCCGCCGCCAAGGCGCGCATCCCGGCCGGGCGCTACGGCACGGTTGAGGATTACGCGGCCGTCGCCGTGTTCCTCGCGAGCGAAGCGGCGGGCTATGTGACGGGCTCGATCCTGCGGGCCGATGGCGGCCAGATCGCGAGCCATTGAGGGGCCTTCATAGGAGCCTTGGCTGGGCGGCCCTCGGACAAAACGTCTTATGCGAGGCAGAGGCGATCGTGGTCCGAGCAGGGATCAATATCGATGACGATCCTTTTGACCGTGACGCTTGGTGCCTTGCCGGCGGCCGACTGCTTTCATCCTCGCAAGTACGTGTGAGGTTGGGGTGGGCCCGGCCGCTCACGAGCGCGAGTTCCGCGCCAATCCCCCTCGTGGTGCTCGTCCCGTTCCGGCGAAACGCCCCTTTACCGCACCTTAATCCGCCACAATCACAGTCGAGAGCGAATGAGGGCTTGGCGGACAGTGATCGCACGAAATGCAGAACTCATCGGGGAGGGGCGGACGGAATTCCGACGCGCGCACGCGCCGGGAGCCTTCCTTCGATTCGGGGCGCGATTCCCGTCGCGAGGGCGAGGATTTCCGCCTGCGGCCCGAAGATCGGCTTCCCAAGGCCGCCGCAAAGCCCCAACCGGTGAAGACCGTGGCTGAGCGCGCGGCGCGTAAGCCATCGGGGAAGAGCAAGGGGCGAGGCAAATCTCGGTCCCGCCAGGAAGGCCGGCAGCGGCGCTCGCTCGCGAGACGGCTCGTCGTCTGGAGCTTCACGCTTTGCATCTGGGGGATGATCGGCTTCGCCGGGCTTGTCGGCTATTATTTCACCAAATTGCCGCCGATCGACCAGCTCGCCGTGCCGAAGCGCGCCCCCAATGTGGCGATCCTGGCGTCCGACGGCTCGCTCATCGCCAATCGCGGCGAGACGGGCGGGCGCACCGTCACCCTTTCCGAACTGCCGGCCTATGCGCCCAAGGCCTTCGTCGCCATCGAGGACCGGCGCTTCTACTCGCATTTCGGCATCGACCCGATCGGCCTGACGCGCGCGCTCGCGGTCACGCTGTGGCGGCGCGGTCATGGCGGCCTGCAAGGCGGCTCGACGCTTACCCAACAGCTCGCCAAGAACCTCTTTCTCACGCAAGAGCGCACCGTGTCGCGCAAGATCCAGGAAGCCATCCTGGCGGTTTGGCTCGAGCGTAAATACACGAAGAACCAGATCCTCGAGCTTTACCTCAACCGTGTCTATTTCGGCGCTGGCGCCTATGGCATCGAGGCGGCGGCGCAGCGCTATTTCTCGAAGCCCGCCCGTTCGCTCTCGCTCGCCGAGGCCGCGACGCTCGCGGGCGTCGTGCAAGCGCCCGGTCGCCTCGCGCCGAACCGCAATCCCGATGCGGCGGAGAAGCGCGCCGGGATCGTCATCGCGGACATGCGCGATCAAGGCTTGATCACCGACGGCATGGCCAAGGTCGCGCTGGCGCATCCGGCCCAAGCGATCGAGAATGGCGGCGGCGGCGGCGCGAATTACGCCGCCGACTACGTCATGGACGCGCTCGACGAGAAGATCGGCGCGCTCGAGGGCGACATCACGGTCTCGACCACGATCGACAGCCGCCTGCAGGCGCTCGCCGAGCACGTGCTCGGCGAGGAGCTCGACGCCAAGGGCGGCAAGCTCGATGTCGGAGAAGGCGCGCTCGTGGCGCTCGCGCCGGACGGCGGCGTGAAGGCGCTGGTCGGCGGGCGCGATTATGCCAAGAGCCAGTTCAACCGCGCGACCTCGGCGCGCCGCCAGCCGGGATCATCCTTCAAGCCCTTCACCTATCTCACCGCGATCGAGCATGGGCTGACGCCCGACACGGTGCGCGAGGACGGGCCGATCAACATCAAGGGCTGGAGGCCTGAGAACTACACCCATGAATATTTCGGTCCGGTGACGCTGAAACAAGCATTCGCCATGTCGCTCAACACGGTCGCGGTGCGGCTTGCAGCGGAGTTCGGGCCGAAGGCGGTCGCCTCGACCGCCGCGCGGCTCGGCATCCAAAGCCCCTTGCAGGCGACGCCCTCGATCGCGCTCGGCACCTCCGAGGTGACGCCGCTCGAGCTCGTCACCGCTTACGCGACCTTCGCCAATGGCGGCATCGGCGTCGATCCGCATGTGATCGCAAGCGTGAAATCGGCCAACGGCCAACTTCTCTATCGACAGGGCGTCGAGAGCCATGGTCGCGTCATCGATCAAACTGCGCACGCCATGATGATCGACATGATGCGCGAGACCTTGCTCACCGGCACGGCGCGAAAGGCCGAGATTCCGAATTGGGACGCGGCCGGCAAGACGGGCACGACGCAGGATTATCGCGACGCCTGGTTCGTCGGCTATACGGCCACTCTGGTCACCGGCGTCTGGTTCGGCAATGACGATGATTCGCCGATGAAGAAGGTGACCGGAAGCGGCCTGCCCGCGGAGGTCTGGAACCGTTTCATGCGCGCGGCGCTCGCGGGCTCGCCGCCCGTGCCCTTGCCAGCGGCCCCTTGGGAACACGCGCCGGGCGCGACCGACCCGTCCGCGCCGCCCGCTGGCTCGACCCCCGTCGCCTCGGCGCCGTCCTACCCGCCGGCTTCCGGAAACGCGCAAGGGAATATTCCGCCGGCCCCGCTCGTGATGAATGCCGGCGCGGAGGCGGGCCAGACGCGCGCCGGGCTTCTCCCGGATGGCGGCTTGCGGCCCCCGGCGTCCATTCCGAATGTCTCCTCAGGTCGTTCCGGGACCGCGCCGCAACCCCGGCCGAAAAGCTTCCTCGAGGCGATTTTCGGCAATTGAGGAGAGCGCCCGAGCGGAACGGCAAGCCCTTTCCGACGCGGCGGCCTCAGGCGGCCATCACCCTCGTGCGCGGGAAAATGACTTCCACCAACGTGCCCTCATTGGCGTGGCTCGCGATCGACAAATTCGCCTGATTCGCCTTGACGAGCGCCTTGGTGAGCGAAAGCCCGAGCCCACTGCCGCCTGGACGCAAGGTGGTGGCGAACTGCTTGAAGGGCTCCAAGGCCTGGGCGAGCTCGCGCTCCGACATGCCGATGCCCGTGTCGCGTGCGCGGAAAATCACCTCCCCCTTGTCGGAGAGCGCGGTGGAAACGATGACCTGGCCCCCAGGCTCGGTGAATTTCACGGCATTCGACAGGATGTTGAGCAGGATCTGCTTGACGCTGCGCGTATCCGCGATGATCGCGGGCAAACCTTGCGCGAGGCTCTGGCGCAGCAGCACGCGCGAGCGCGCCGCGTCCATCTGCACGAGAGCGACGCCGGCCGCGACCTCGGCATTGAGATTGACGGGCGTGAAGGACAATTCCGCGCGGCCCGATTCGATCTTCGAGAGATCGAGGAGATCGTTCACGAGGCTTATGATATGCGTGCCCGAGGCCCGGATGTCCTTTATGTATTCCTTGTAGCGCTCGTTCTCGAGGGGGCCGAAGCGCTCCTCGGCGATGATGTCGGCAAAGCCGACGATCGAGTTCAAAGGCGTGCGGATCTCGTGGCTCACCTTCGCGAGGAATTCGGATTTCTGCACGGTCGTGCGCTCGGCCGCGACGCGGGCCTCGACGAGGCCCGCCTCGGAAACCTTGCTCGCCGTGAGATCGCGAAAGACCGCGTGCCATCTGCCTGAAGACTTGGTGGTGTTTCCTTCACGCGGCTTGCCGGCATGAAGGCGCATCGAGAGCGAGATGCGCCGGCCCTCGCGTTCGCGCCCCGTGATCTCGCGCGCCTCGAGCGTCGCCGAATGTGACGTTCCGACGCGGGCCGCCTCGAGAGACGCGGCGAGCGCCTGATGGCATTCCGGGGCCACGAGCACCGCAAGCGCCTCGCCCGCGATTTCACCCGCGCCATAGCCGAAAAGCTTCTCGGCCGAAGGATTCATGGCGAGGACGCGCCCGAGCTCATCGATGCTCACGATACCGTCGGTTGCCCCGTCGAGAAGCGCGCGCAATTCCTCGATCTCGGCTTGCTTGGCCGCGAGGGCCGAACGGTGGGCCGCTTCGAGGCCTTGCGCCTCGTCGTGAAGCGAGCGGCGAAGCGACAGCAAGGTCGCGGCCTCACCACGCCATTTGATGGCCTGGCGGCGGGCGTCGACCTCGATGATCGCGCCGTCGCGGGTGCTGATGGCGACGCGCTTGCCAGCGCCGGGCCCGACGGTCGGATCGGCGAACAATGCCTCGATGCCGCTCTGCGCCTGAAAAGCCTCGAGACTTTCGTGCCCGAGAAGGTCGAGAAGCGTCTTGTTCACGGCGACCGCGACGCCTGAGCGGTGCACGAGAATGCCGACGGGAAGCCGGTCGATGACGACCGCAAGATCACCGGCCGGAGCGTCGGAAAAGCCTCGCGCCTCCGGCGCGCGTTCATCGCCCGCCTCGGCTTCAGGCGCTTCCTCCGGTCGCTTCTCGCCCCCGGTTGTCGCATTCCCCTCGAGCGACTTTGGCGAGGCGCCTTTTGCCTGAGACTGGTCCTTATCGGTCCAGGCGGCGCCGAGGGCCTTGGCGATATCGGCGAAAGCGTCGCGTTCGGCCGGCGAAAGCGCGGGGGCTTCCTGTTCCTTGAGGCGGCCCGCGTCAGCGCCCGGCTTGCGCAAGGCGATCACATTGGATGTGCGTAACGGCCCGTCGGCGGGTTGCGTCGCCGGCGGCGCTTCGGGCTGGCCGGCAGCGCTCCTAAAAATTTGCGAATGCGTGAGCGTCATCGGCCCTGCCTCCCCCGCGGCCGGGGCGGGCGCGACAGAAGGGGCGAAAAGGCGGCCGGGCAGCGCCGATTGAGCCTCATTTGAGACCTCGCCGATCAAGGCGCTCACGGCGAGCTCGCCCTTTGATGAGGGCGGCTCGGTCCCGACAGGCGACGGCTCACCGGCAGTGGCGGCGCGACGCTCCTCTTCGGGGGCGGCTTTGGTCGAGGACGGCGGTGGCGCCGGTTCTTCGTCGGGGCGCGCCTCGGCTTCCAATGGCCGGGGCTCCCCCGGGCGCAACTCGGAAACGACGAGAAAACCCCTGTAACCCGAGGCCTTGCGCCCTTGGTCGAGCACCGGGGCGCCGAACAACACGCCGACCAGCGAAGAGCCGTCGGGAGCGGCGATCGTCTCGACCGACACGCCGGAGACCGGTCGCCCGGAGGCGATTGACTGCTCAACGGCGGCACGGCCTTTCGCAAACAACTCGCTCAACAGGGCGGGCTGCATCGGTGCGCCGCGCCCGAGGGCTTGCGACAGGCTGGTGCCGGGAGGACCTGCCAGCAATTTTCCGCTCGCGTCGGTTTGCCATGTCAATCGGCGGCTCGCGGCATGAGAGACCGCGGGGTTGACGGGCGCGTCCGGGCGGGTCGCGGCATCCGCGCCGGCCGATTTCACCCCCGGGGATGGAGCAAGCCGTTCCGGTGCCTTCGGGGCGAGGCTGGGCGGCATCGCCTGCGCGTCCGCGACGATCGGCGGAGCGACATCGGTCGCCGCGATCACGAGCGCTTTTCTGCCGTCGCTGAGACCGGCTCGGCCGAGCAGTAGGGTCGCGACCATGGCGCGCCTTGAGACGGTGAGCCGCCAGCGCTCGATCCACGGCCGGTCCGAACCCGCGGCCCGGGAAAGCGCGGCGAGCACGGGGGGTGGCGCCTCTTTGGCCCTGGGCAGCTCGAACAGCGTGGCGCCGGCCTTATTCCACCAAAGGGGGGCGGCATCGCCCAAGGCCCAGATCGCAGCGGGCGAACCTTTCTCGATCGCGGATTGCAAGGAAGCGTCGGTCCCCATCGCCAACGGAGAAGATGGCCAAGCCGCATTTGCGGCTTCGGGGCCAGGGGGATCGCTATCCGGCGGCGGCATTGCGTTGAAGACCTGTCATATTCACGAAATGTGACGTCGATCGGCCTGTTTCGTTCCGGGACACCCACAGGGTGCGCCTGGTTAACGCTTTATAGACCATGTCGTCGCGCCCTGTCGCATCGAATCGCGCGCCTGGCGAGTTCAGGCCAGCATTAATGTTAACGCCGCGCTCGCGGGCGAGCTTGTCGGCTGCTTCCCGGCTTCTGGGGACAGTCCTTCGCGCCCGCGTGACAAATACGCGCGCGCTGCTAGCCTCGGCCTCGGTGACGTGATTCGCGACAAGGCGGAGCGAAGAGCTGGATGGCGACCGAGCCGTTGAGCCGTGCGGTACCGAACGAGGTCCGCGACTTTGCCGACCGCAGCGTCGAGCAGGCAAGAAAAGCCTTCGGCAGCTTCGTGGGGGTCGTGAACGCCGCAATCGAAAGCGGAGCACCAAGCCCCGCCGAGACCGCCGATGCGTCAGCCCGATTGTCCCGTCTCGCCCTCGGCTTCGCGGAAAGCAATGTGCAGGGCGCCTTCGCACTCGCCCATGACATGGTGCATGCGACGGAGGTTTCGCAGCTTCTCAAGTTACAGCGGGAATTCCTCGAAACGCAGATGAAGGCGCTGAAAAGCCAGCTGCGAATGTTGGATGCTTCGGGGCGAACCGACGGAAAGAGGGCACAGTAAGCATCCGATCGGGCGCACAGCACGTCGAGATCAGAGTCTTTCCGTTGAACAGCACTCAATCGAGTTTCGGGGTCGGGTCATGATTGAAGGTCTTAGCCATTTGACCTTCATCGTGCGCGACCTCGAGAAGATGAGCGAGGTCATCATCGGCGTGCTGGGCGGCCGGGAAATCTATTCGAGCGGCGATGCGACATTCTCCACTTCCAGGGAAAAGTTTTTCCTGATCCATGGAATCTGGCTCGCGGCCATGGAAGGAGAGCCGCTGCAGACGAGAAGCTATAACCATATAGCCTTCAAGGTCCGCCCGGAATCCTTGCCGGGATACAAGAGAGCAATCGACCGGCTCGGCCTCGAGATGCGCGAAGCACGCGCGCGCGTGGAGGGCGAGGGAGAATCCCCAATATTTCTACGACTACGATAATCATTTATTCGAGCTGCACACGGGGACGCTCGAGGAACGCCTTGCTCGCTACGCGGAAGGCAAGACGCCCGAGAGAACTCGCGCCTAGCCTGCGCGGCCGTTGGCGGTTAGGTCCCCTTGCCGTTATGCTGGCGGCCTTCGCCCGCTCGTAAAGCCATCCGAGACCCGAGCAGCCCATGACCGACATCGCCACCCGCGTCTATAACCACCAGTGGCGCATCGATCCGATCGTGCGCTCCGTGCTCGACACGGATTTCTACAAGCTCTTGATGGCGCAGACGATCTTCCGGCGCCACAAGAACGCGCAGGTCACCTTCGGCATCATCAACCGCACGCAGCGGGTACGCCTCGGCGACCTCGTCGACGAGGGCGCGCTGCGCGAGCAGCTCGATCACGTGCGCGGCCTTTCGCTCTCGCGAGGCGAATCCACCTGGCTGCGCGGCAACACCTTCTACGGCAAGCGGCAGATGTTCGCGCCCGATTTCATGGAATGGCTCGAGCGCTTCCGCTTTCCGCCCTACCACCTCGAGAAGCGCGCCGGCCAATACGAGCTCACCTTCGAGGGTCCGTGGATCGAGACCACGATGTGGGAGATCCCGGCGCTTGCGATCCTCAACGAGCTGCGCTCGCGGGCCGTGCTCGACGGCATGGGGCGTTTCGAGCTCCAGGTGCTCTACGCGCGCGGCATGACCCGCGTTTGGGAGAAGATCGAGCGGCTGCGCGCGCTCGGCCGGCCGAGCATCGCCGATTTCGGCACGCGGCGCCGCCACGGCTTTCTTTGGCAGGATTGGTGCGTGCAGGCGATGATGGAAGGGCTGGGGCCGAGCTTTCTCGGCACCTCGAATTGCCTCATCGCGCTAAGGCGCGAGGTCGAGGCCGTCGGCACCAATGCGCATGAGCTCCCGATGGTCTATGCGGCGCTCGCCAGTGACGATGGCGCGCTCGCCGACGCCCCTTACGACGTGCTGCGAGACTGGCAAGAAGATTACGACGGCAATCTTCTCGTCATCTTGCCGGACACCTTCGGAACGACGGGGTTTTTGCGGCACGCGCCCGATTGGGTGTCGCGCTGGACCGGCATCCGCATCGATTCGAAGGAGCCGATCGCCGGCGGCGAGGAAGCGATCGCCTGGTGGCGCGCGCGCGGCCAGGACCCGCGGAACAAGCTCGCCATCTTTTCCGATGGGCTCGACGTCGATGCCATCGAAAAGGTGCATCGGCATTTTCTCGGGCGCATGCGGCTCGGCTACGGCTGGGGAACGCTTCTGACCAATGATTTCCGCGGGCTCGCGGATGACGGCGTGCTCAACCCGATTTCCATCGTCTGCAAGGTGAAGTCGGTGAATGGGCGCCCGGCCGTGAAGCTCTCGGACAATGCCACGAAGGCCATGGGCCCGAAGGACGAGATCGCCCGCTATCGCCGCGTCTTCGAGGCCAAGGAAGAAGCCGCGATGCCCGTGCTGGTGTGAGCTTCGATGGAACGATCGCGATGTCTATTCGCCCAGCCGCGCGAGTCTCGAGCGCCGACGCTAGGCGCTCGCTGAGTTACGCGGGCACTGGCGATTACCAGCTTCGCGCCCTCGCGAGCGTGGCGAAAACGGCCTCCGTCGACCTTCAGGTGCTCGAATTCCGTGATGCGACTGCCCTGGAGAGCGTACTCGGCGCCGGCTTGAGAGAACGCCCGCAAGCCCTTATTCAATTGGGGGCTCCCTCGATCAACCAACTCGCCGGTCGCATCGCCAAAATGGTGGCAGGCGCTCGAATTCCGGCAATCTCTCCGTTCCGGGTTTTCCTGCAGGGCGGTGGGCTGATTTCCTACGGGCCCGTGCTTTCTCAATGGTATCGCCGGCTCGGAGAAAACGTCGCTGCCGTTCTCAAAGGCGCCAAACCCGCGACCCTACCTGTGGAGCAGCCGACCGATTTCGAGCTGGTCGTGAATTTGACGGCCGCCACCGCGATCGGAATCAATTTGCCGCCATCCCGGCTGCAGCGGGCCGATGTGGTCATGGAATAGATCAAGCCGAAGTCGTTTCTTGGCAGGCCAACCCGTCGCGAGATTCCGGGGCGCATTAACATGCATGCGCAACCTCGATGGACTTCGCGAGCTCGTCTGCCGCAAAAGTACGATTTTGTAGCGCGTCCTGGAGCCATGAAACCCGGCCGAGGCCTTGGTAGTTAGGCTCGTGGGCGAGTTTCTCGGCCACGATCCGCACCTATTCTGGATCGGTTGAACACGCATCGGAGACATGCCCATGGCCGCGCGACCCACAAAAAAATGAAGTCGCGCCCGACAAGGCAATCCGCCTCTCCTCCCGCGATCGTCTGGTTTCGAGATGATCTGCGGCTTGCCGACAATCCGGCGCTCGCCGCGGCCGTCTCGAGTTCGTCTCCGCTCATCTGTCTTTTTATCGAGGACGAGGAAAGCGAGAGCGCACGTGCGCTCGGGGCCGCCGCCAAATGGTGGCTTCATGGCGCGCTGGAGGAGCTTCAAAGTTCGCTTCGTGACCTCGGTGGCGAGCTCGTCATCATGCGAGGTGCATCGGCGCGCAATCTCGAACGCGTAGCAATCGAGACGGGCGCAAGCTCCATCTTTTGGAACCGGCGCTATGACGGAGCAAGCCGCGCGATCGACAGGAAGATCAAGCTCGATTTGACGGCGCGCGGCATCGCCGTCGAAAGCTTCTCGGCACTTCTTCTGCACGAGCCCTGGACGATCAAGACCGCATCCGGCGAGCCCTTTCGGGTCTTCACCCCTTTTTGGCGTGCCGCAAGATCGGCCAGGGAGCCAAGCGCGCCGCTGCCGGCGCCAAACCGCATCAAACATCATCCGCTTCCCGAATCTCTCGCGAGCCTCACCTCGACGCTGGCGAGCCTCGCGCTCGAGCCCCGTTCGCCCGATTGGGCCGGAGGCCTGAGGGCGCGCTGGCGGCGCGGCGAGAAGGCGGGACAGGCACGGCTCTCCGAATTTCTGGAATCGGGGCTTGCCGGATACGCGGCAAACCGCGACCGGCCGGACAAATCCGCCACCTCGCGCCTCTCGCCCTATTTGCGCTTCGGCAATGTCTCGCCGCGTCAAGTGTGGCATGCCGCGACAACAGCCCTGTCGAGCGAGCCTTCGCGGGGCAGCGAGCGCGATCTCGAGAAATTTCTCGCCGAGCTCGGCTGGCGCGAGTTCAGCTACCATCTCCTGTTTCATCACCCCCGATTGGCCAGCGAGAGCTTCCAGCCGCGCTTCGATCGCCTGGCCTGGCGCCGCGATGAGCGAGCCTTGCGCGCCTGGCAGCGGGGGCTGACCGGCTACCCGCTCGTCGATGCCGGCATGCGCGAGCTCTGGTCGACGGGCTGGATGCATAACCGTGCGCGCATGGTCGCGGCCTCCTTCCTCATCAAGCATCTCCTGATCGATTGGCGGGAAGGCGAGCGTTGGTTCTGGGACACGCTCGTCGATGCCGATCCCGCGAACAACGCGGCGAGCTGGCAATGGGTGGCAGGCTCCGGAGCCGACGCGGCTCCCTTCTTCCGGATCTTCAACCCCACCTTGCAAGGACAGAAGTTCGATCCACAAGCGAGCTACGCCAAGCACTGGGTCCACGAGCTCACCCCCTTCCCGGCGGAGCTCATTTACGGGCGAGGCTCCGAGCTTGCCGGAAAAGCCTATCCGCCGCCCATTGTCGACCATGACGAAGCGCGGCGCCGCGCCCTTGAAAGCTTTCGCACGCTCGGCAACTGAAGCCGATCGGGCGCTTTGGCGGATCGGATCGGAAAGCTTCGCCTTTGGAACGCAATTCACCGCGGTGCCTACGCCGTCCGTGTTCCTCGTGTTTCCGACACCTCGTGTTTCCTCGATTTGCACGGCCGCGCCCGTTCACGTATAAGCGGCTCGCTGTGCGGCACAGAGCCGCCGAGGGTTGTCCGTGACCGCATTCGGTTTCCGCGCGAGGATGGACGGGGATTTTACCCCGCGGCTCGCGCGCGCCCTCCCGCTCCTTACCCTCCTTCTTAGCCGCCCCTGAGGGCCGGCCGGGCTTACGCCTGGGCGCTCAGGGGTCACGCTAGAGCATCATCGGGAGCGCGACGGTTCTCCGGCGCTCCGCAGCCGGGAAGGATTTTACGTTCATGACCACCGCGAACAAGACGAATTCCACCAAGAGCGCTTCAGGCAAGAGCGCTTCAGCCAAGAACGCTCCGATCAAACCCTCCGCGAGCAAGCCGGGCGCGTCGGGGGGCGCCGGCAAGAATGCCTCCGCCAAGGACCGCGTGATCATCTTCGACACGACCTTGCGCGATGGCGAGCAATCGCCGGGCGCCACCATGACTTTCGAGGAGAAGCTCGAGGTCGCCGATCTCCTCGACGAGATGGGCGTCGATGTCATCGAGGCCGGCTTCCCGATCGCGAGCCAGGGCGATTTCGAGGCGGTGCATGCCGTGGCGAAACGCGCCAAGCACGCCGTGATCGCCGGGCTTTCCCGCGCCAACGCGAAGGACATCGACCGCTGCGCCGAAGCCGTGCGGCCGGCGCGGCGCGGCCGCATCCATACGGTGATCGCGACCTCGCCGCTGCATATGAAGGCGAAGCTGCAGATGGAGCCCGAGGCGGTGCTGCAAGCCGTCATCGACAGCGTGACGCGGGCGCGCAACCATATCGACGATGTCGAGTGGTCTTGCGAGGACGGCACGAGGAGCGAGGTCGATTTCCTCTGCCGTTGCGTCGAGGCGGCGATCAAGGCGGGCGCCACCACCATCAACATCCCCGACACGGTCGGCTACACGACGCCCGACGAATATCGAGCCTTGTTCGAGGCGGTGATCGGACGCGTGCCGAACTCCGACAAGGCGATCTTCTCGGTGCATTGCCACAATGATCTTGGCCTTGCGGTCGCGAACTCCCTCGCCGGCTGCGTCGGCGGCGCGCGCCAGATCGAATGCGCCGTGAATGGGCTTGGCGAACGCGCCGGCAACACCTCGCTCGAGGAGGTGGTGATGGCGATGCGGGTGCGCCCGGACGTATTGCCTTTCCAAACCCGCATCGACACCACGAAACTGATGCGCGCCTCGAAGCTCGTCTCGGCCGTATCCTCCTTCCCGGTGCAGTACAACAAGGCGATCGTCGGGCGCAACGCCTTCGCGCATGAGAGCGGCATCCATCAAGATGGCATGCTGAAGAACCCGCTTACCTACGAGATCATGACGCCCGAAAGCGTTGGCGTCTCCAAGACCTCGCTGGTGATGGGCAAGCATTCGGGCCGCAACGCCTTCCGCACCAAGCTCGCCGAGCTCGGCTACAAGCTCGCCGACAACCAGCTCGAGGATGCGTTCCTGCGCTTCAAGGATCTCGCCGACCGCAAGAAGATTGTCTACGACGAGGACATCGAGGCGCTCGTCGACGAGAACATCGCGACGGCGCAAGACAACATCAAGCTCGTCTCGCTTTCGGTGATCGCCGGCACGCGCGGGCCGCAGCGTGCCACCATGCGCCTGTCGATCGACGGGCGCGCCATCACCGAGGAGGTGGAGGGCAACGGTCCCGTCGATGCGACCTTCAACGCCATCAAGGCGATCGTGCCGCATGAGGCCGTGCTCGAGCTCTATCAGGTGCACGCGGTCACGGAAGGCACGGATGCGCAAGCGGAGGTCTCCGTCCGCCTTGCCGAGGACGGCAAGTCGGTGACGGCTCGCGCCGCCGATCCGGACACGCTCGTCGCTTCCGCGAAGGCCTATCTCGGCGCCCTGAACCGCCTCATGGTGAAGCGCAAACGCGGCAAGCCCGAGGCCATGAGCGCGGCCGAATAGGCTCGACGCGACACGCTCGCGCGTCAGCCCGTCCTGACCTCGGCTCGGACGGGCCGTTCTTCACAGCCCCACAAGACCCTAAGGTGAGTTAGGAACAATCCGTGACGTTGATCATGAACCCGGCCACAAAGTTCGATACGACGCGAGCGAACGACTACGACCAACAGAGCCGCATTGCGCTTGCGGGTTATGATGCCTGTCATGAATTGACGGCGTGCATGCTGTCCGCAGCGCTCGGATCGACAAATCCCGTCGACCTGCTGGTGGTGGGCGCCGGAACCGCGCAGGAGATCATAACTATCGGTGCCCTGCAGTCGTCATGGCGTTTCACGGCGGTCGACCCCGCGCCGGCGATGGCCGGGCGTGCTGAAGTGCGGCTGAGTGCCAATGGCTTGCGCGACCGCGCCGAGTTGCACATCGGATATATCTCGGATTTGCCGGGAGACCGATTGTTTGATGCGGGCACCCTGATCGGCGTTCTGCATCATTTGGCGGGAGAGGCGGAAAAGCGGCAACTGCTGGCGGGGATCGCCGCGCGCCTCAAGCCCGGCGCTCCATTCGTCATTGCCTGCAACCATCACTATTATGCGAGCAAGCCGCTATTACTGGCGGCTTGGCGCCAGCGCTGGCGAATGCAGGGACTCGCCGATGAAGAGGTCGATGCCCGGCTCGGTCGGATCTTGCAGGGCGCCGATCCCCCTGCCTCGGAAGCAGCGGTGATCGAACTGTTGGAAGCGGCCGGGTTCATCGAGCCGATCCGATTCTTTTCCAGCCTGTTCTGGGGCGCGTGGTTGGCACGACGAGCGGAAGGGGCCTTACACGTCAATGCCTAAAGCAAACGACGATCCGAAAAAAGTGCGCGCTACGGCGAGGGATCATGCTCAAGCAATAAGCACGTGTGGTGGAGCGGTGCCCCGCTTCCGTTGAGGTCCCTCAAACCCGAAAACCACGCGAGAAAACGTTAAGTTGCGGGCGTCACTTATTTCGAGGGTTCGCATTAGAGACCGCCGCGAGGTCAGGCGCCGTCACGGCAACCACCTCATCGGAAGCATTTGACGACCAGGCAGATGATTGACGGCTTCGTCAACCGTGACGAAGCCGCTCTTGATATAATTGCTGGGAGCTCGGCGCATTGACGCAGCCTCGCGCCCTGGCCTAGCCTCACCTCGACGGTGCCCTCACGGGTGAAACGGGAACGCGGTGCGATGCCGCGGCTGCCCCCGCAACTGTAAGCGATGCGTTCGCGCCGAACGCCACTGGAGCGATCCGGGAAGGCGGCGCGGTGCCAAGGCGATGCGCGCCACGCATTCGCCTCGGCCCCATCGCGAGCCAGGAGACCGGCCGTCTTGTCGTCGACGCGTGCAAACGCCGGCCGGGGTGTGCTGGCGGATGTTCCTAAAAGCCCTTTCGGGCTTTTCGGTCCTCGCCCGCGCCGGCTCGATGTGACCCGCGAGGACCCTGATGAAATCCGTCTTGAAGACGATCCTGAACGACACGAGTGCCGATCAGCGCGCCAAAGTGATCGCCATCTACGGCCTTCTCGGCGCCGTCAACGTCGCGATCTGGATCTGGGCGGTCATCGCGTTGGCGGATCGCCCCGCTCTCATGGGCACGGCATTCCTCGCCTATGTGCTCGGCTTGCGCCATGCGGTCGACCCCGACCATATCGCGGCGATCGACAATGTGGTGCGCAAGCTGATGCAGGAGGGTAAGCGCCCCCATTCGGTCGGGCTGTTCTTCGCGCTCGGGCATTCGCTCGCGGTCGGGCTCGCGGCGGGCGCGATCGCGGCGACGGCCGCCGCCGTCGAAACCAGCTTCGAGAGCTTCAAGTCGATCGGCGCGGTCGTCAGCACATCGGTTTCCGCATTCTTCCTGCTCGCCATCGCGGTGGTGAATATCGTGATCCTGCGCGGCGTCTGGCGAAGCTTCCAGAAGGCGCGGCGCGGCGAGCCGGTGCTCGAGGACGAATTGAACATGCTGCTCGCCGGCCGCGGCTTCCTGGCGCGGCTTTTCCGCCCCTTGTTCCGCATGGTGACGAAAAGCTGGCAGATGTTTCCGGTGGGCTTCCTGTTCGGCCTCGGCTTCGACACCGCAACCGAGATCAGCCTCTTCGCGGTCGCGGCGAGCCAGGCCTCGGGCGGCATGTCGTTCTCGACCGTGATGATTTTTCCGGCGCTCTTCACGGCCGGCATGACGCTTCTCGACACCACGGACAGCGTGCTCATGGTCGGCGCCTACGGCTGGGCTTTCCTCAATCCGATCCGCAAGCTCTGGTACAATCTCACCATTACCTCGGTTTCCGTGCTGGTGGCGCTTCTGATCGGCGGCATCGAGGCCTTGGGCCTGATCGCCGATCAGCTTTCTCTCGACACCGGCTTCTGGAAGCTCGTCGGAGACCTCAACGACGACCTTGCGAATTTCGGCTTCATCATCGTCGGCGTCTTCGTCGCGGCCTGGGCGATCTCCTTCACCATCTACAGGCTGCGTCGATTCGAGGAGCGAGGGGCCCCGGTGTGAAGCCGGCTCGACGCTTCGCCGCCGACGGCGGGCATTGACACGAACCTGTCAAGGAAGTGTGATACTTCGCTCGCCGCGCGAACTCGTGTCCTCGTCGTCGCGAGCGCGCTCGTACGAATTCCCCAGGGACGCTCGAGGTAAAAACATGAAGCAAAAATTGTCACTTCTCACCACGGCCGCCGCCTTCGCGGTGCTGGCGTCCACCGGGGGCGCGCTCGCCCAGTCGTCCGATCTCGTCGCGGCCGCAAAGAAGGAGGGGCAGCTCTCCGTCATCGCCCTGCCGCGCGACTGGTGCGGCTATGGCGCGATCATCGACGGCTTCAAGTCGAAATACGGCTTGCAGGTCAATGAGCTCAATCCCGACGCCGGTTCGGGCGACGAGGTCGAGGCGATCAAGGCAAACAAGGGCAACGCCGGGCCGCAGGCACCGGATGTGATCGATGTCGGCCTCGCCTTCGGGCCCTCCGCCAAGAAGGATAGCTTGATCCAGCCCTACAAGGTCGCCACCTGGTCGACGATTCCCGACAGCGCCAAGGACAGCGACGGCGCCTGGTATGGCGATTACTACGGCGTCCTCACCTTCGAGGTGAACAAGGACATCATCAAGAAATCGCCGACGGATTGGGCCGATCTTCTCGGGCCCGAATACAAGAACGCGGTCGCGCTCGCAGGTGACCCGCGCGTTTCGAGTCAAGCGATCCAGGGGGTGCTCGCGGCGGGGCTCTCGGGGGCGGCCGGCGACATGGCCAAGGCGCCGGAGGCCGGCCTCAAATTCTTCGCCGACCTCAACAAGAAGGGCAATTTCGTGCCCGTGATCGGCAAGGCGAGCTCGGTGGCGCAAGGCTCGACGCCCTTGCTCATTCGGTGGGACTACAACGCGCTCGGCGATCGCGACACGCTGAAAGGCAACCCGCCGATCGACGTGGTGGTGCCGAAGACCGGCGTGCTCGCCGGCGTCTACGTCCAGGCGATCAGCGCCTTCGCGCCCCATCCGAACGCCGCCAAGCTGTGGATGGAGTGGCTTTACTCCGACGACGGCCAGACCGGCTTTCTCAAGGGCTATTGCCATCCGATCCGCTTTCAGAATCTCGTCGAAAGCAAGAAAGTGCCGGCCGACGTCTTGGCCAAGCTGCCGCCGGCGGAAAGCTATGCCAAGGCGGTGTTCCCAACGCTCGATCAGCTCGCCGTCTCGAATCCGGCGATCACCAAGCAATGGGACAGCGTCGTGGGCGCAAATGTGAAGTGAGCGGACCTTCCAAGGTTCGGTCCGGCGTAAGGGGCGCCTCTCGGCGCTGAAGCCTGAGAGGCACTCCCTTGGTTTGCCAGCGGCGGCGGGAAGCTTTGTGGCGCCCCGCCGCCTGTCGACGCAAATACGCACTGACCTTCCAGGGCGTGACGGGATAAGCGGGAACCGTCCTGCATGACCAGCGCCCAAGTCAACCCGCCGATGACCCGGAACGCTTGAATGGCGCAGATGCAACTCGACGCAGCCGCCCTGCCGCTGGCGCCGCCCCGGCGCCTGTCGCTCGCGTTCCTCGGTGTCGTGCCGTTCTTCGTTTTCGCCGTCATGTTCCTGATCTGGCCGACGGCCTTCCTGATGGTCGGCTCGTTCCAGGACGGTGATGGTCATTTCACGCTCGAGAACATCCGCCGGCTCGCCGAGCCCACGATCCTCAACGCCTATACGATCAGCATCGAGATCAGCGTCGCCTCGGCGCTTCTGGGCGCGATCTTCGGCTTCTTTCTCGCCGCGGCCGTCGTGCTCGGCGGCTTGCCGCGCTGGCTGCGGCCGACGCTCATGACCTTTTGCGGCGTCGCCTCGAACTTCGCCGGCCTGCCGCTCGCCTTCGCCTTTCTCGCGACGCTCGGGCGCACCGGGCTCGTGACCGCGCTTCTCTACACCTATCTCGGCTTCGACCTCTACGCCACCGGCTTCAACGTCTTGAGCTTCACCGGGCTCACCCTCACCTACCTCTATTTCCAGATTCCGTTGATGGTGCTGATCCTGACGCCGGCGCTCGACGGGCTGAAGCGCGAATGGCGGGAGGCGGCCGAGGTGCTCGGCGCGACGAGCTGGCAATATTGGCGCCACGTGGCGATCCCGGTGCTTTGGCCGAGCTTCCTCGGCACCACGCTTCTCCTGTTCGCGAACTCCTTCGGCGCGGTGGCGACCGCTTATGGCCTCACCGGCTCCTCCCTCAACATCGTGCCCATCCTGCTTTACGCGCAGAGCCGCGGCGACGTGCTGCACAACCCGAATCTCGGCTACGCGCTCGCGCTCGGCATGATCGTGATCACGGGCCTCTCGAACGGCGCCTATATCTGGCTGCGCGCGCGGGGCGAGAGGTGGCTGAAATGAAAAGATCGCGCCTCGGCCCCTGGCTCGCCATCGCCATCGGCACCGCTTATTTCCTCATCCCGCTCATCGCCACCTTCGAGTTCTCGCTGCGGATGCAGCGCGGCGCATACTCGTTCGAGGCCTATCGCGTGGTGCTCGCCGATCCGCGCTTCCAGGCGAGCTTCGGCTATTCGACGCTGATCGCCGTCGCCACCATCGTGATGGGCGTGCTGCTCATCGTGCCGACCGCCTATTGGATCGAGCTCAAGCTGCGCAAGATCCGACCGCTCGTCGAGTTCATCACGCTCCTGCCGCTCGTCATCCCGGCGATCGTCATCGTCTTCGGCTATCTGCACACCTACAACTCCTCCTCCCTCATCCCGCTGATCGCGACGCCGCGCGGCACCGATCTGCTTTTGACCTTCGGCTACATGACGCTCGCGCTGCCTTACATGTATCGCGCCGTCGATACGGGCTTGCGCTCGATCGACGTGCGGACACTCACCGAAGCCGCCGAGAGCCTCGGCGCCGGCTGGGGCACCATCCTGTTCAAGGTTATCTTCCCGAACGTGCGCGTCGCCGTGCTCTCCGGCGCCTTCCTCACCTTCGCGATCGTCATCGGCGAGTTCACCTTGGCGAGCCTGCTCGATCGGCCGGCGTTCGGGCCGTATCTGCAGCTTGTCGGGGCCAATCGCGCTTATGAGCCCTCGGCGCTCGCCATCGTCGCCTTCATCGTCACCTGGGCCTGCATGGGTCTCATCCAGATCTTCGGGCGCGACCGGCGCGCCACCATGGCGGGCCGCTAACCCAATCCGGAGCGAGCATGAAATTCCTCGAGATCGACAATCTCCGAAAGGTCTACGGCTCCCAAGTCGGCGTCGAGCATTTCGACATCGCGGTCGAGCGCGGCGAGTTCATCTCCTTCCTCGGCCCTTCCGGCTGCGGCAAGACCACGACCTTGCGCATGGTCGCGGGCTTCGAGCAGCCGAGCGCCGGCTCGATCCGCATCGACGGGCGCGACGTCGTGGGGCTGCGGCCGAACCAGCGCAATATCGGCATGGTGTTCCAATCCTACGCGCTCTTCCCGAACATGACGGTGGCGCAGAACGTGGCCTTCGGCCTGAAGATCGCCAAGCGTCCCGAAGCGGAGATCAAGCCGCGCGTCGCCGAGATGCTGCAGATGATCAAGCTGCCCCATCTCGGCGACCGCTACCCCTACCAGCTTTCGGGCGGCCAGCAGCAGCGCGTGGCGCTCGCCCGCGCGCTTGCCGGGAGCCCGCAGCTTCTCCTGCTCGACGAGCCGCTCTCCGCGCTCGACGCCAAGATCCGCGCCTCATTGCGCGGCGAGATCCGCGATCTGCAGCGCAAGCTCGGCATCACCACGATCTACGTCACGCATGACCAGGAAGAAGCGCTGGCGATGTCCGACCGCATCGTGGTGATGAGCGAGGGACGCATCGAGCAGCTCGGCACGCCATTCGAAATCTACAACCGGCCGCGCACGCGCTTCGTCGCCTCCTTCGTCGGCACGCTGAACATCTTGCGCGGCAAGGTGATCGACGCCTCGAAAGGCGTGGTGCGGGTCGATGAGCAGGATGTCCGCCTCGCTCAGCCGATCGCGAACGCCAATGGCGGCGACGCGCGCGCCATCGCCTTGCGCCCGGAAGCCGTGTCGCTCGGCGAAGCGCGCCCGGACGGCAATGCCATGCGGGGCACGATCGAGGATGTGAGCTTTCTGGGCGCGATCGTGCGCATCCGCGTGCGCTTCAAGGACAATTTCATTTCGCTGGACACCTTCAACAGCTCCGCCGCGCCGCCGCCAAAGCGGGGCGAGAGCGCGACCGTGAGCTTCGCTCCGGCCGATCTTCAGGTACTCGAAGGGGCGGAAGTGTAAGGCGTGATCCGCGGGTCCGTGGTCACATGAGGACTTGGCAATGACAGACCTGAGGCCCCATGGGCGGTGATCATTCCGCCGGGATGAAGTCAAAATGGATTCGGCGGCCGAGCGCGGCGGCATAGCGTGTGACCAAGTCCAAGCTCGGCAGATGGTGCGCGTTTTCCAAGCGGGCAACGACAGACTGCGTCGTGCCCATCCGCCTCGCGATCTCGTCCTGCGTCAGCCCAACCTCATGCCGGGCTTCGACCATGGCTCCAACCAGGGCATAAACGGGACCAAGCCGATCGTATTCCTTCCTCACCTCGGGATTTTTCAGAAGGCGTTTTCTAAGCTTCGCAAGATGAGTTATTATTTGATCTCCCTTGTGCGCCGCTCGGCAAGGTCGAGGGCGGATTTCGGTGTCTTCTGCGTCTTCTTCACAAAGGCATGGACCACCACGACACGCCGACCGATTGACGTCACATAAGGGCGCGGCCAATGCCGTCCCTACCGCCGAACCGCATCTCCCAAATCTTGCCGCGTAAATGCTTCACGTGCGGCTCTTGGATTCGTTCGAGGCCGACGGCCTCGATACGCTCGGCAAGGCGCAGGAAGGCGGCCTGCATATCGCTCGGCATGGTCGCGATTTCGAGGTCTACCGTGGCATTGAGAGTTTCGACCGTCCAGACCACGTTGAATCAATCATCCTCAATGCCACCGCGAACACGGCAGTCGTTCAGTTCTACACAATATAGCACAAATGCTATTTTTGGCAAAATAGCCGAGAGGGGGCGGAAGCGTAAGCGCTACCCTGTCAAGCAAAGCCAATCCTGATGCGCCGGTTGTGGCGCCCCTTGTTGTCGATCTTTACGATACGGATGCGATTTTCGCCGCGCGTGGACGACAGATGCGTGCCGCCGCAAGCCTGACGATCAAGGCCCTCGATCTCGACGATGCGGATCATTCCGTCAGCAGTGGGAGGCGGCGCGACCGAGCGCGTGCGAATGAGGCCGGGCTCGCTTTGCGCTTGCGCGATCGGCACATAGCTCGCGCCGACGCGTAGGTCCTCTTCGATCGCCGCGTTAATCGGCGCCTCCAGCGCGCGAAGCTTGTCGTTGTCGGCATCCGGCAGGTCGAAATCCATCCGCGCCGAGCCGTCATCGTTCATCTGCACGCCGGTCACCAGCGCGCCGTTGAAGCTGCGATAGACGCAGGCGTTCAGGATGTGTGTGTAGGTGTGCATCTGCGTCATCATTCGCCGAAACGGCACATCGATCACGGCTTCGACGCGCCCGTGCATCGTCCGCTCATCGGCGAGCAGCACCCAGGCCTTTCCGTCGACGCGCTCGAAGCCCGTCACGGGCGCCTCGCCATCCGCCCAGCGGATCACGCCGCGATCGGCAAGCTGCCCGCCACCGCCCGGGAAGAATGGCGAGGCGGCCAGCAGGACGCGCCCCGGACGGTGATCGAGCACCTCCGTCTCGAGCGTCAGGACGTCTGGATGCTCATGATAAAAGGCGCGTTCCATCTGGCTTTCTCCGGAGGCTCGCGGCGGCGTTCTTCGATATCGACCGCCTGCATGGACGATAATTGAGGCGCTCCCGCGGAGCGCCCGGCTTTGCGTCCGCCGGCGGTTCAATCTAAGGAGAGCATGCGTAGGCCGCCGAAGCTATTCAGTGAACCTCACGCACCACCCGGGCTCGAGCGCGACTGCGTCGCAAAAATCATTTTGCTTTTTTCCGGTCATGCTCTAGCCGATCGCGTATGGAGGCGGAAATGAGCCTGACGCAGCAGAAGCTCGCCACGCCGAAAGGCGAAGCGCATTTCGATTGGTCCGACCCATTCGAGCTCGAGCACCAGCTCAGCGAGGATGAGCGCATGGTGCGCGACACGGCGCGCGACTATGCGCAGGGCAAGCTTTTGCCGCGGGTCACCTCCGCCTATCTCGAGGAACGCTTCGACCGCGAGATCATGAACGAGATGGGAGCGCTCGGCCTTCTCGGCTCGACGCTTCCCGAGGCTTATGGCGGCGCGGCCTTGGGCTATGTCTCCTATGGGCTCGCGGCGCGCGAGGTGGAGAGGGTCGATTCCGGCTACCGCTCGGCGATGAGCGTGCAATCCTCGCTCGTGATGTATCCGATCTACGCCTATGGGGACGAGAGCCAGCGCAAGAAATACCTGCCGAAGCTCGCGACCGGCGAATGGGTCGGCTGCTTCGGCCTCACCGAGCCCGAGGCCGGCTCCGATCCGGGCGCGATGCGCACGCGAGCCGAGAAGACCTCCGGCGGCTATCGGCTCACCGGCTCGAAGATGTGGATCACCAATGCGCCGATCGCCGATGTCGCCGTCGTTTGGGCGAAATCGGCCGCGCATGAGGGCAAGATCCGCGGCTTCATCCTCGAGCGCGGCATGAAAGGGCTTTCGACGCCGAAGATCGAGAAGAAGCTTTCGCTGCGCGCTTCCGTCACCGGAGAGCTGGTGATGGAAGGCGTCGAGGTGCCGGAAGACAATCTCTTGCCGAATGTGTCGGGCCTCAAAGGGCCTTTCGGCTGCCTCAACCGGGCGCGTTACGGCATCGCCTGGGGTTCGATGGGTGCGGCGGAGGCCTGTTTTCACGCGGCCCGCGACTACACCTTGAACCGCAGGCAATTCGGCCGCCCGCTCGCGGCGAACCAGCTCATCCAGAAGAAGCTCGCCGATATGCAGACCGAGATCTCGCTCGGCCTGCAGGCCGCGCTCAGAGCCGGCCGCCTGTTCGACGAGGGCAAGCTTTCGCCTGAGACCATCTCGCTCATCAAACGCAACAATTGCGGCAAGGCGCTCGACATCGCGCGCGCGGCGCGCGACATGCACGGCGGCAACGGCATCTCGGCGGAATTCCACGTCATGCGCCATCTCACCAATCTCGAGACGGTGAACACCTATGAGGGCGCTCATGACGTGCACGCCCTGATCCTCGGGCGGGCCATCACAGGGATACAGGCTTTTTCGTAAGATGAACAAAGATCCAGGCAAGATGCAGCAGAGTGCGGCGGCGAGCGACGTGCAATTCCCGCGCACCGGCGGACAAATTCTCGTCGACCAGCTTCTCATTCAGGGGGTCGACCGCGCGACTTGCGTGCCCGGCGAGAGCTATCTCGCGGTTCTCGACGCGCTGCATGACGCCGCGATCGACGTGCTCGTCTGCCGCCAGGAGGGCGGCGCCGCGATGATGGCCGACGCCTATGCGAGGCTCACCGGGCGGCCCGGCATCTGCTTCGTCACGCGCGGCCCGGGCGCCGCGAATGCCGCGGCGGGCATTCACATCGCGATGCAGGATTCCTCCCCGCTGATCGTCTTCGTCGGCCAGGTCGAGCGCGGCATGCGCGAGCGCGAGGCCTTTCAGGAGCTCGATTACAAGGCCGTGTTCGGCACCATGGCGAAATGGGCCGTCGAGATCGACCAGGCCGCCCGCATTCCCGAAATCGTGGCGCATGCCTTCAGGGCCGCGACGCAAGGCCGGCCCGGCCCCGTCGTCGTTTCGCTCCCCGAGGATGTGCTCACCGAAATGGCGACGGTCGGAGATGTGCCGCGCATCGAGCCGGTGCGCCCTGTTCCGGGAGCGGCCGAGATGGCGAGGCTTCAGGGGCTTCTCGCCGCGGCCGAGCGTCCGCTCGTCATCCTCGGCGGCTCGGGATGGTCGCAAGAAGCCCATGACGCCTTTCTGCGCTTTGCCGAGCGTTTCGACCTGCCGGTGACGACGAGCTTTCGCCGCTCCTCGCTCTTCCCCGCCGATCACGCGAATTACGCCGGCGATATCGGCGTCGGGCCGAGCCCGAAGCTTGTGCAGCGCGTCAAGGAAGCCGATCTCATACTCCTCGTCGGCGGGCGCTTCTCCGAGCAGCAATCCTCCGCTTACACGCTCATCGACGTGCCCGTGCCGAAGCAGAAGCTCGTGCATGTCTATCCGGACATCGCGGAGCTCGGACGCGTCTATCAGCCGACGCTCGCGATCAATGCGACGATGGACCATTTCACGGCGGCGCTCGCCGGGCTCGCGACGCCGAACCGTGTCGCCTGGTCGGAACGGACGAAGGCGGCGCGGGCCGAATATCTCGACTGGACCGGCAAGCCGCGCGACCTGCCGGGCCGCTTTCAGCTCGGCGAGGCGATGGTCTGGCTGCGCGAGCGCTTGCCGCCCGACGCCATCGTCACCAACGGCGCCGGCAACTACGCCACCTGGCTGCACCGCTATTTCCGCTTCCGCCGGTTCGGCACGCAGCTCGCGCCCACCTCGGGCTCGATGGGCTTCGGCACGCCCGCCGCCGTGATGGCGAAGCGCCAATGCCCGGATCGGATCGTCGTGGCCTTCGCGGGCGACGGTTGTTTCATGATGAACGGCCAGGAATTCGCGACCGCGGTGCAATATGATTTGCCGATCATCGTCGTCATCATCGACAACGGCATGTACGGCACGATCCGCATGCATCAGGAGTTGCATTACCCGCGGCGCATCTCCGCCACGATGCTGAAGAACCCTGATTTCGCGGCTTATGCAAAGGCGTTCGGCGGCCATGGGGAGCGCGTGGAGCGCACGGAGGATTTCGCGCCGGCCTTCGAGCGGGCGCTCGCCTCCGAGAAGCCCGCGATCCTGCATTGCCTCATCGATCCGGAGGCCTTGACGCCGACGCGCACGCTCTCCGAAATCAGGGCCGCGGGCGAGAAGGCGGCCGCCGGATAGCTCCTCGAGATCGAGGCTCTTCCCGAGATTCACAAAGGTCGACGACAATGCTTGAGGTCGAAAGGCCGGCCGACATGGCGGCTTATGCGGGCAAGGAGCTCGGCACCTCGGAATGGCTCATGGTCGATCAGGCGATGATCGACCGTTTCGCCGAGGCGACCGGCGATCGTCAATGGATCCATATCGATGTCGAGCGCGCCAAGCGCGAGATGCCGGGCGGCAAGACGATCGCGCATGGCTATCTCACGCTGTCGCTCATCCCCCGCCTTTCGCAAGGCATTTGGCGGATCACGCAGCGCTCGCGCAGCATCAATTACGGCTCGAACAAGATCCGCTTCCTCAACCCCGTGACGGCCGGGAGCCGGGTCAGGCTGGTCCAGACGCTCAAGGCCGCCGAGCCGATCGAGGGCGGCCAGAGGCTGATCTTCGAAGCCAAGGTCGAGATCGAAGGCGAGGCGCGCCCGGCGCTCATCGCCGAGACTATCGCGCTCGCCTACGATTGAACCCTGTTCGTTCGACTTTGCGCGTGGCTGGAACGCGGTTGGGTTAGTCGCTGGCTTCGCCAGGTTGCGGCGTCTTGCGATGTGCCGTTCACTCTATCACCGCCGGTTTGGCGTGACATGAAATTCGATCCCCGCCTGTTTCTGTAAATACCCGATGACCCCGAAGAGATTACGCGCTTGCGGGTTTCCACGCGGCCCGAACATGCGAATAAGGCTTTTGGGTGGTGCGCCGGTCGCGGCGCCGAGTCTCTCAAAGCCCACGGTCGCCTTGATGTAGTCACGAAGAATCGACTTACCGGTCTCGATGTCTCCCGCGAGCATCGTATCGATTCCTTCGCGCAGAAGAGCCATGCCGAAGGCGGGATCTTGCGCAACGCGACGTTGCACCAGCTCTTTGAAACTCTTCGTTGGCATTCCCGCCTCCATCACGAATACAAAGCGGGTAACACAAACGTTACCCCAACTCGAGCATTTTCCGGTTGGCCGATTGGGATAAACAAGCTCCCGTGAACGGCGGCGATTACGATCAAGGTCGGGCGCCCTTGCGGTCCCGCCGCTCCCTCGCCTACATCGACCCCATGAGCGGTGAAGACCTCCCCCCTGTCGCGAGCGAGGAAGAGGACGAGGAGGAAGTGCTCGCCTCGCTCGAGGCCAGCGACGGGACCGAAGGCGAAGGCGCCGCCGAAAACGCGATCGGCGCCGGTGCGGCCGTCATTCGGCGCCAGTTGAAGAACGCGCCCAATTCGCCCGGCGTCTACCGCATGATCGCGGCGAATGGCGATGTGCTCTATGTGGGCAAGGCGCGCAACATCCGCGCCCGCATCGCGGCCTATGCGCGCGGCCAGGCGCATACGAACCGCATCGCTCGCATGATCGCCGAGACGGCCGCGATGGAGTTCGTCACCACCGGCACCGAGACCGAGGCGCTCCTGCTCGAGGCCAATCTCATCAAGCAGCTGAAGCCCCGCTACAACGTGCTGCTGCGCGACGACAAATCCTTCCCCTACATCCTGGTCACCAGGGATCATGTGTCGCCGCAGATCACCAAGCACCGCGGCGCCCGCAATCGGCTCGGCGATTATTACGGCCCCTTCGCCAGCGTCTGGGCCGTGAACCGCACCTTGAATGCGTTGCAGCGCGCCTTTCTCCTTCGGTCCTGCTCGGATTCCTTCTACGACAATCGCACCCGGCCCTGCCTCCTGTTCCAGATCAAGCGCTGCGCCGGGCCGTGCACGGGCGAGGTGAGCCACACGGCCTATCAGCAGCTCGTCGCCGAGGCTCGCGATTTTCTTTCGGGCAAGAGCCGGGCCGTGCGCGCGCGTCTCGGTGCCGAGATGCAGCAAGCGTCAGACGCCCTCGCGTTCGAGCGCGCCGCGAGGCTGCGCGACCGAATCGCCGCGCTCTCGGCGATCCAGGCGAGCCAGGACATCAATCCGCAATCGACCGAGGAGGCGGATGTCTTCGCGCTCGCCCGCCAAGCCGGCCATTTCTGCGTCGAGGCCTTCTTCTTCCGCAACTTCCAGAATTGGGGCAACCGCGCCTATTTTCCGAAGGCCGATCCCGCCTTGAGCGATGCCGAGGTGCTCGGCGCCTTCCTGGCGCAATTCTACGACGACAAGCCGACGCCGAAGCTCATCCTTTTGTCCCATGAGATCGAGGAGCAGGAGCTGTTGCGCGAAGCGCTCTCCGCGCGCTCGGGCACGCGCCTCGAGATCATCGCGCCGAAGCGCGGCGAGAAGCGCGATCTCGTGGCGCATGCCTCCCGCAATGCGGCCGAAGCGCTCGCGCGCCGCCTCGCCGACACCTCCTCGCAAGAAAAGCTCTTGGCGGCGGCCGGCGCCGCCTTCGGCCTCGACAAGGCGCCGCGCCGCATCGAGGTTTACGACAATTCCCACATCATGGGGACGAATGCGATCGGCGCCATGATCGTCGCCGGCCCGCAAGGTTTCATGAAAACGCATTACCGCACCTTCAACATCAAATCCGAAGAGCTCACGCCCGGCGACGATTACGCCATGATGCGCGAGGTGCTGAAGCGGCGCTTCACCCGGCTGGTGAAGGAAAACCCGAGGAGCGCCTCGGCACCGCCCGCGATGGAAGAAGCTTCTTCCGCTTCGCCGAAACCCACGCCGATCACGCCGACGGAAACTACCGAGGTGCAAAGCGCGATGGATGCAATTGATCTTCCGCCGCGTCCTCTCGATCCGCCGCCCACTCAGTTTTCCAAAAGGCGCCTCGGCGCCGATGATTCGGCGATCTATGCGACGCAAGCGGCGGCGCTCTCTTCGGGCCTGCCGGCTACGGCGGGCGACGGGACGCTTGCCGATCCCGACGCTTTTCCGGCCTGGCCCGACCTCGTCGTCATCGACGGCGGCAGGGGCCAGTTGCAGGCGGCGCTCACGACGCTCGGCGAAGCCGGCGCCGCCGATGTGCCCATCGTCGCGATCGCCAAGGGGCCGGACCGCAACGCCGGCCGCGAGACCTTCCACCTGCCGGGGCGCGAGGCCTTTCGCCTCGAGCCCCGTGATCCGGCGCTTTATTTCATGCAACGCCTGCGCGACGAGGCGCATCGCTTCGCCATCGGCACGCATCGCGCCAAGCGTTCACGCGAGCTCGTGAAGAGCCCGCTCGATGAGATCGGCGGTGTCGGCCCGCGCCGCAAACGCGCGCTTCTCCTGCATTTCGGCACCGTGAAGGCGATCGAGCGCGCCTCGCTCGACGATCTCGCCCATACGCCAGGCGTGAATGAAGCGACCGCGAAGGCGGTCTACAACTTCTTCCATCCGAACAGCTGAGCTCCGCAATCGGCTCCAAGCGCCCTTGACCGAGCTGGGCGGCTCGCTCGGTATCGTTTATGTGATCGACGTCCGCTTGCGCCGGGCCGCCCGCCCTGTAGGACGGCGCGGGCGCCCTTCGTGGCGCATCGGCAAATCGTGCAAAAGCCAACCGAGGATCGACATGATCACGCTTTACGGAATGACGAGCCCGAATGTGGTGAAGATCATCATCGCGCTCGAGGAGCTTGGGCTCCCCCATGAGCACAAGACGGTCGACGTGTTCAGCGGCCAGCAATTCGACCCTGCCTTCGTCAAGCTCAACCCGAACGCCAAGGTGCCGGTGATCGTGGATTCCGACGGGCCCGGGGGAAAGCCCTATACGGTTTTCGAATCGGGCGCGATCCTGCTCTATCTCGCCGAGAAGACGGGCAAGCTTTTGCCGACGGAGCGCAAGGCGCGCTACGACGTGATGCAATGGCTCATGGTGCAGCTCACGGGCGTCGGCCCGATGTTCGGACAATATGTGCATTTCATCCGCTTCGCGCCGCAGGGAAACGACTATTCGCTGAGCCGTTACCGCACCCAGGTGAAGCGCGTCTGCGAGGTCATCGAGGCAAGGCTCGGCGAGGTCCCTTATCTCGGCGGCGCCGAATATTCGATCGCCGACGTCGCGACCTTTCCTTGGGCGCGCAACCTCAAGATGCTGCTCGGCGATGGCGCGAACGCCTATCCGAAAACTCTCGCCTGGGTGGAAAAGATCGAGAAGCGCCCGCCTGTCGCGCGCGCCATCGCCACGGTCGAGAAGATGCGCGAAACGCTTACGCCCTTCGACAAGGCAAAGCCCGAATTGCTCGACAAGATCTTCGGGCGCGGCCAGCACGCCGTGGCGTGAGGCGGGCGCCCAAAGGCGTTTCTCGATGCCGTTCCGGCCTCTCCCGCCACTTCGCGGGAGAGGCGCTCACCGCGCGCATCTTCAGAAGAGACGATGTCTTACCCATAATTTAGAGAGTGACGCGATTTCGCCTGAAGCCGGCGACGCTACGTCGAGACGAAGGTGATCGTGCTGCCTTCGATCACGGCGCAAGTGAGGCGGCCTGTCGCGAAAGCGCCCGTGTCGACATTCACCCGGTTCGGCCGCAGCTCTGGCTCGGCCACCGGCGTGTGGCCGTGCACGACCATCATGCCGAAATCCTCGCGCCAGTTGAGAAACTCCTCTCGGATCCAAATCAAATCGTGCGGGGCTTGCGCGTCGAGCGCCGTGCCCGGCCGCACGCCCGCATGGCAGAAGAAGAAATCCCCGATCGAACGCGAGAGCTCGAGCGTGAGGAAGAACTCGCGATGCGCGTCCGGCAAAGCGGTGAGGAAGGCCGAGCGGATTTGCTCAGGATCAAGCCCGAAACGAACCTCGACATCGACGCCGTATGAGGCGAGCGTCTCGAGGCCGCCGAGACGAAACCATTGAAGCCCGTCACGCGAATCGACGAGAAAGCGCAGCAGCGCCTCTTCATGATTGCCCATCAGGAAGACCGAGCGATACTCGCTTGCGGTGAAGCCGATGAGCAGATCGATCACCTCGCGCGACGAAGGGCCGCGATCGACGTAATCACCGAGCCAGACCACCGTGACGGAGGCGGGAGGTGCTCGCGCTGCATGGCCACGGATGAGCTCTTGCATTCGTGAGGCAAGGTCGGCGCGGCCATGAATATCGCCGACCGCGTACACGCGCTCGCCGGGCGGCAGCGCTTTTGGCTCCGGCAAATCCTCGGGCGCATCAACGAGCGCGCTTTCTTCGCCGAAAATACGTGAACGCCAGGATCTGAGCCGCTCCGAATTCCATCGCCCCCCAAGATCGGCAAGGCGCGGCCAGCGCGGGCGATAAAACCCGCTCATGAGGAAAAAAACCAAGGCGGTGCCCTATTCGTTGCTCGCCTCCTCCGCTTCGGAATCTCGTCTCGCAATGTACGGTCAGATCCGCAAATCAAGTGCCCCGATCCTGGAATCAGTTCTCGAACTCTTGGCGGCCATGTATTCATCCTTCATGGTCGCAACTCGTCAACAACCGCTTCCGGAGGGGAGTAAGCTCATGACCGATTATTGTCATCCGACCGCGCCGCATAAACGGCTTCACATGCCGAACTGGTATGTCTCGAGCCTGATGATGGACCGCGCACTCGATGCGGTGGCGCGCAGGGTCAAGAAGCTCGATCGCAAGCACGACATTCCCTATGTGGCCGGCTATTCCAAGGACGGCAAGACGATCTACATCGACCGCCACCTGCCGAGCGAGATGGAATACAAGGGCCGCAAGATCAACACGGATCGCTTTCTCCTGCTGCATGAGGAGGTCGAGAAGACTCTGATCGACCAGTTGAACCTGCATTATCTGCACGCTCATCAGATCGCCACGCGGGCCGAGGAGGCTGCCGTGCGCGCCGCCGGGATTTCCTGGCGCGACTACGACCGCTTCATGCAGAAATATGTGAAGAAGATGGGCGACGAGCGCCTGACCAAGATACCCGCCGACCTCGACCTGAAGCCCTATCGCGACGAGCACGATGTCGAGCTTCTCGAACGCATGGCGACTTCGGTGGCGAAGGGCCATCATCCGCCCGGCATCGACAAGGCCGAGCTTCACGCCAAGATCAAGTCGCACATCAAGGATCGCATCGCGCATGCGCATGCGCATATGCCGCCGGAGCGGGGTCGCGCAACCGCAAGGCGTAAACCCGCGGCCAAGCGCGCAGCCGGGGCTGCCAGACGGTAAGCGGGGGTTCGGGCCCGGGCCGCGAGGCCGGCGTCATTCCTCCATCGTGAGGAGGCTCGCATTGCCGCCCGCGGCGGCGGTGTTGACGGACACGACTTGCTCGGCGGCGAAGCGCTTGAGGTAATTCGGGCCTCCCGCCTTCGGGCCCGTGCCGGAAAGCCCGTGGCCGCCGAAAGGCTGCACGCCGACGACGGCACCGATCATGTTGCGGTTCACATAGAGATTTCCGGCGTGGGAGAGCTCGCGAACGGTCCTCGCCGTGTCGTCGATGCGCGAGTGCAGGCCCATGGTGAGGCCGTATCCCGAGGCGTCGATCTCCTGCATCAGGCGCGGCAAGCTCCCGGACGCATAGCGCACCACATGCAGGATCGGGCCGAACACTTCCTGCTTCAGATCCGAGGCCCGCTCGAGCCGGATGATCGCGGGCGCCACGAAGGTCCCGGTCGAAGGCGCCGTCCCGGCATAGAGCGTCCTTCCCTCCGTGCGCATGCGCGCCCCATAGGCGTCGAGCTTCTGCTTCGCCTCGGCATCGATGACGGGACCGATCTGGACGGAAGGATCGCGCGGATCACCGAGCTTCAGCTCTTTCGCGGCGCCGGTCACCATCTCGAGCATGCGATCGGCGACATCTTCCTGGAGGCAGAGAAGCCGCAGCGCCGAGCAGCGCTGTCCGGCCGAGCGAAAGGCGGAAAGCACCACGTCGTCGCAAACCTGCTCGGGCAGCGCGGTCGCGTCGACGATCATGGCGTTGATGCCGCCGGTCTCCGCGATCAGCGGCACGATCGGCCCCTCTTTCGCGGCAAGCGCGCGGTTGATGAGCCGGGCGACCTCGGTCGAGCCCGTGAAGGCGACGCCGGCGACGGCCGGATGCGCGACGAGCGCCCCGCCAATCTCGCCGTCGCCCAAGACGAGATCAAGCACGCTCTTCGGCACGCCGGCCTCGTGCAGGAGCTTCACCGCCTCGAAGGCGATGAGCGGCGTCTGCTCGGCGGGCTTGGCGATGACCGCATTGCCGGCCGCGAGCGCCGCGGTGACCTGGCCGAGGAAGATCGCGAGCGGAAAATTCCATGGGCTGATGCAGATGAACACGCCGCGCCCGCGAAGCGCGAGGCGGTTCTCCTCCCCGGCCGGGCCCGGCAGAAGCTCGCCATCGCCGAATTGGGAGCGGGCCTGCATCGCGTAATATCGGCAGAAATCGACCGCCTCACGGATTTCGGCGAGGGCGTCATCGAGCGTCTTGCCGGCCTCGGCTTGCAGGAGGGCGGTGAAGCGCCCGTGCCGTGCCTCGATGAGATCGGCCGCGCGCTCGAGGCAAGCGGCGCGTTTCGCGGCAGGCGTCAGGTCCCAGGAGGGCGCCGCGCGAGCCGCGCTCTCGATCGCTTGCGCCGCAAGCGCGCGGTCGGCCTCGATGACTTCGCCGAGCGGGGCGCCGTCAATGGGGCTCGCCACGGGACGCGCCTTGCCGTCCCGTTGCTTGCCGTCGACGAGCGAGGCGGCGCGGAACCCTTCCCTTGCCGCCGTGCGCGCGGCGGAAAGGAAGGCCTCGAGACTTTCGCGATGGCCGAATTCGACCCCTGAGGAATTCTTGCGCGAGGGTCCATAAAGATCGCGCGGCAACGGCAAATGCGCATTGACGGCCTTTGCCGGGTCGCCGACGCGCAGGCGCGGACGCTCGATCAAGGTCTCGGCCGGCACATCCTTATCGGCTGCCAGGCTGACGAAGGAGGAATTGGCTCCGTTCTCCAAAAGACGGCGCACGAGATACGCCAGAAGATCGCGATGCCCGCCGACGGGCGCATATGTGCGGCAGGCGACTTGCGGCGCGATGCGCGCGAGCTCGCCGTAGAGCGCCTCGCCCATGCCGTGCAGTCGCTGAAACTCGAAGCCCACCTCGGCGGCGTCGCCTTTGGCGCGCCCCTCTCCCGCCCTTTCGAGCACGCTCGCCACCGTCAACGCGTTATGGGTCGCGATTTGCGGATAGATGCGCGGCCGCAACGACAGGAGCTTCTCGGCGCAGGCCTGAAAATTGAGATCGGTCATCGCCTTGCGCGTGAACACCGGATAACCGGAAAGGCCGCGCTCTTGGGCGCGCTTGATCTCGGTGTCCCAATAGGCGCCCTTGACGAGGCGCACCATGAAACGACGATCGAGCGTCTCGGCGAGCGCGGCTACCCAGTCGATGACCGCGAGCGCGCGCTTCTGATAGGCTTGGACCGCAAGGCCGAAGCCGTCCCATCCGGCAAGCGAGGGATCCGCCGCCACGGCCGCGATCACGTCGAGCGAGAGCTCCAGCCGGTCGGCTTCCTCCGCGTCCACCGTGAAGTTGAGATCATAGGATTTCGCCTGGCGCGCAAGCTCGATGACGCGGTCCACGAGCTCGGACATGACCCGATCACGGCTCGTCGCCTCATAGCGGGGATGGAGCGCCGAGAGCTTCACCGAGATGCCGGGCCTTTCCGGCAAGGGCAGGTTGCCGGCGGCACGGCCGATCGCCTCGATGGCGTCGGCGTAGCTCTGGAAGTAGCGCCTCGCATCCTCGGCCGTGCGCGCCCCTTCGCCAAGCATATCGAAGGAATAGCGCTTGAGGCGCCCGGCTCCCGATCCCGCCCGCTTGAGCGCGGCTTCGATCGTCTCGCCCAGCACGAAATGATTGCCCATGACGCGCATCGCCTGACGAGTGGCGCTGCGCACCGCAGGCAGGCCGATGCGCTTGGCGAGGCCCGCCACGATGCTGTGCGGCGTCTCGCCAGGCTGAATGATGCGTGAGGTGATCGAGAGCGCCCAGGCCGAGGCCGAGACGAGAAGCGCGTCCGATTTCGTTTCATGATGCGCGAAATCGCCCTGGCCGAGCTTGTCCTCGATCAAGTGGTCGGCGGTGGCGGCATCCGGCACGCGCAAAAGCGCTTCGGCGAGAACCATGAGCGCCAGCCCTTCCTTGGTGGAGAGCGAATATTCGCGCAGGATCTCCTCGACGCCTCCAATGCCGCCGCTTCTCGAGCGGATGGCGTCGATGAGCCTGAGCGCTGTGGCGTCGACCTTGCCCTCGACCGCCGGCGACTCATCGGCTCCATTGAAGAGGAGCCGTGCGAGCTTCGCATCGTCCGGCGCGAAAGCCGCCGCGAAGGGAGGAAGGGGCCGGATGGAGGGCGGGGTTTCAGCAGGCATGACAGGCTCCGGCTCAGGATGAGCGGTGAGGAGGGAGGATTGAGTGGGAGACGGCTCTCACTTGTGGCTGGTCACCGCGCGCCGCTCGCTCCTTTCACTTTTCACTATCTCACTATTCCCCACTCACTACCGACTACTCGCCTCTCCCACCAACGATTTCGCCGTCATCTCATCCGTGATGAAAACGGTCGGGCGCAGCGCCGCGATGGCGCCGAGGATCGCTTGTGTCTTATGCGCGCCTCCGGACGCGAGGACACGCACCTTGGTTTTCGTCAAGGTTTCGATCGGCACCGCCATGACGGCCTCATTGATCGGATGGTCGACCAGCCGGCCTTGCCGGTCGTAATAATGGCACAAGAGGTCGCCGACCGCGCCCTTAGCGGTCAGGGATCGGCGCTCACGCTCGCCGACGAAACCGAAGCGGAAGATGGTGTCGTCCGACGACATGGCGCCAGCGCCGACCACCACCGCATCGAGCGCGCGGGAGAAATCGAGGATGTCCTTGAGGCCACAGCGCTCGATAAGCGCCTGTTTCGTCGCGACACTGTCGACGAGCGCCGGTGCCGCGATGAGATAGCAATCGGCTTGAAAAAGCCGCGCGAATTGCCAAGCGAATTCGGACGGATTGTATTGCTTAGTCTTGGTGATGCCGCCAAGGAGCGAAACGACGGAAAGATTGGCGACCGGCCTTTCGCTCACGAAGGGAAGCGCGTTGATCAGCGTCCGGCCCCAGCCGAGCCCGATCCGCATGTCGTTGCGCAAGAGCTTCGAGACATATTCGCCAGTGGCCGCCCCGATCGGCAGGCTGGGATCGGCATCCTTGCCCGACAAGGGAGCGACCACCGCTTCCTTGATGCCGAACGCTTGCTCCAGCGCGAATTCGAGCCGCAACAGCTCGGCGATATCCCGGCTCACGGAAACGCGCACCTCATGCAAGGCGCGCGCATCGTTGAGGAGGCGCACCACGGTGACGCGGCCGATTCCGAGCCGGTCCGCGATGGCATTTTGCGTCATTTCCTCGACATAATACATCCAGGCGGCGCGCAATCTGAGACGCGCGGAGCGACGCCCGGCGCCGAGCTCGGCGCCTTCCGCCGGTTCTGCCACGGGGCGGGGTTTCGATATTTCCTTGCGTTTTCGCATCGCCTTACCGCTGCCTCCCGAAGGCTCTACAAGGAAATTCCATGCACGCAAGGGAGCCTGCGCCGCAAGAACGGGAACTCGCTTGGCGGCAAGATCATACGCCAAAACAATGGATTGAGAGCATGCCGTTCACTCGATCCCACCGCGTCCTGCCGCCAGCATACGCGTCTCTCATCGATTTGAGAGGCGGGCCATGTTATGATGGGGCATCAAAGGTTTCACCGGCTTCAACGCTCGCATGCGCCATCTCACCGACGATATCCTTCTGTCCGTCAAGGATGCGGTTCGAAACCTTCGCTACGCGATTCGCAGCGAGGCGGAGCCGGCGCTGACGGCCGCGCGCGGCGAGATCCGCTCTCGCGCCCCGCACGATCGCGCAAGGCCTCAAAAGGCCCGTCGTCGCCATCGCCTAGCGAAATTCGTCGATAGGCTGTTCACCGAGGTCGAGAACGATGCCTTGACGCTCGTCTCTCCGCGGCGCGAGCACGTGCGCGACGCCATCTTCCCGCGACCCGTGACGGATTACTTCGCCGGTTCGCGACGCCAGGACGATGAAGCGGCCGAGCGGCTGTTCGCGCGCGCCCATTACCACGCCGCGAAGGCCCTGCTGCGCGGCTACGGCTTGGACAATGTGCTGATCTTCGAGCACGCGATCGACCGGGCGCGCGACACGCTTCTCCGGCAGCACGCCGATCTCGTCGCCGGCGCGTGCGACCCTTCCGTTTCGCCCGCCGACGCGAAAGCGCGCGCCGCGCGCGTGCGGCTCAGCGCCGCGCTCACTTGCGCCTTGGTCGCGGCGCGACCGATCAAGGAGGTCGATCCGCGAAGGAGCGCTTCGGCGGTGCCTCGGCACCTCATCGCTTCGCCCAACGCCTGGTGCTTCATCGCGGCCGGGCTTTCGACCGCGATCGCATCGCTGCCGGAGGAAAGCGCCTCGCCGGCTACCTCGACCGAGATCCTCGAGAGCGCTTGCGCGATCACCGATGTGCGCTTCGCGCGCTTTTCCGCCGCGCTCGACGCCGGCGATCCGGTCGAGGCGCTCGCGGGCGAGTTCAACGAGGTTTTGCCTTTCCTGCCCTGACCCAGCGCGCCGAAAGCCGGAACGAACCGCTAGGATCGCCGTGATGGAGCTCGAGCTTCGCCAGGAATTCGCGGAAGAGCCGGATCTGCGCCATCAGGTGCGCCGCCTGCGCTGGTTCAAGAAAACCTTCCGCCGCGACGCGGAGCTCATCGCGCACCATCACAATGTCGAGCTTGCGATCGAGGATCGGCGGCTCACCCAGGTCTTCCTCAATTGGATCGAGGCGTTCAATCGGCGGAAGACCTATGCGTCGCTCGATCGGCGTGATTTCACCTTGTTTGCCGCCGGCTTGCTCCTGCGTGAATTCATCAAGTCGCGCCCGGTGAGCGCGAGGCCGAGGCAAGCCGCGCGGGCGGCGGAAGCTTCGATCGTCAGCTTCTGGCCGGAAGGCTTCCTCTACACCAACTTCTGCCTGAACGTGCTGAGCGCCGTGGTGCAGCAGGAATTCGGGGAGAGCTTGAGCCTCTCGGAAGGCGCCGATGATTTGCGGGTCTGGTGGTCCTATCGCGAGAATGCCGAGGAAGATCCGTCGATGGCGATCGCGTTCCTCGACAAATTCCTCGGCGAGGAGCCCAATTGGCGCGTGCCGGAATCCCTCGAGAGTCGGGCCGCGATGCGGCGCGCGACGCAAAAGCTGTTGAAATAAACGCAGGACATTTGCCGCAACTGAGCGCCGTCGAGAGCGACGCGGTTCGAGCGCGACCCGGCAATCTTGCACATTCGCTCTTTTCAAATTACAAATGTTCAGGCGCTCCGAATCGCCATCGACAGGGCTCGGTGACCATGGGTGACAACGGCGTAGGGCGTATCGGCATCGGGCGTATCGGCATCGGGCGTATCGGCATGGCCGCCGAGATCGCGGCTTATGCGGATCGGCACGGCTCGGTCACGATCGGCCTTGCGGGAGCCGGCCAGATGGGCACCGACATCGTGGTCGAGGTCGCGCTCATGGCAGGCGTGCGCATCGGCGCGATCTCGGAGGTGCGCCCTCAGGCCGCGATCGACGCGGCCCTCATGGCGGGGCATGCGGCAGACGATATCGCGCGCGCCGAAACCGCCGAAGCCATCGACCGAAGCATCGAGACCGGCAAGATTGCCGTCACCGAGAATTTCCACGCGCTTTGCGCCGCGGGGCGCATCGACGTCGTGATCGACGCGACCGGCAACCCGAATATCGGCACGCTCGTCGCGCTCGAGGCGATGCGCAACGGCAAGCACGTGGTGATGCTCAACGTCGAGGCCGACATCACGGTCGGCCGCTTCCTCAAGGAGGAGGCGCGACGCGCGGGCGTCGTCTATACGGGCGCCGCGGGCGACGAGCCGGCGGCCACGCTCGAGCTCATCGGCTTCGCTCAGAGCCTCGGCTTCGAGATCGTCGCCGCCGGCAAGGGAAAGAACAACCCCCTGAAGTTCGATGCGATGCCCGAGGCTTATGAGGCCGAGGCCCGGGCGCGCAACATGAACGCACGCATGCTCGTCGAATTCGTGGATGGCTCGAAGACCATGGTCGAGATGGTCGCCGTCGCCAATGCCACGGGCCTCGTTCCGGATGTGCCGGGCATGCACGGCCCCGCCGCGACCCGCGAAGAGCTGGCGCAAGTGCTTGCCACCAAGGCGGATGGAGGCATCCTGTCGCGTGCGGGCGCCGTCGACTATTCGATCGGCAAGGGCGTGGCGCCCGGCGTCTTCTGCATCGTCAAGCCGCGCCACGATCGCGTCAGCGAGCGCATGAGCGATCTCAAGGTCGGGGCCGGGCCGTGTTACGCGCTGTTTCGGCCCTATCACCTCACGAGCCTTGAGACGCCGCTCTCGGCGGTGCGCGCCGTGATGCACAAGCGGCCTGACATGCAACCCCTCGACCACCCGGTCGCCGAATGCACGGCGCTCGCGAAGCGCGATCTCTCTCCCGGCCAGAAGCTCGGCCGGATCGGCGAGCGCGATTACCGAGGCTTCGCCACGACCTGGATCGAGGCGCGGCAGGCGGGTGCGCTCCCGCTCGGCCTCGCCGAGGCGGCGCGGGTGGTGAAGCCGATCAAGCTCGGCCAAGCGCTCACCTATGAAAATTGCGTGCCCGCGGACGATTTCGTCGTGACCCAGACGCGACGCCGGCTCGATCAATCGGATGCGCGTTTTTTGCCGTCCGCCGAGAACGGCGCGGCGCCTACGAGGAGCTGAGCATGGCGATCGAGCAGATCAAGCGCCGCGAGAAGAGCCCGCCCGCGGGCGTTCGGCGCCTCGGCCGAGGCGCTGTGCGAGACTCCGTCCCGATGCCCGCGATCTACCGGCGCCTCTCGGCCGAGAGCTTGCGGCTGGCGCTGCGCAAGATGCACCTCATCCGCCGCTTCGAGGAAAGCGCGGAAGATGCCTATATGCGCGGCCTCGTGCACGGCACGATGCATCTTTCCATCGGCCAGGAGGCGAGCGCGGTCGGCGTCTGCGCGGCGCTTGAGCCCACCGATTACATAACCTCGACCCATCGCGGCCACGGCCATTGCATCGCCAAAGGCGCGAAAGTGGCGCGCATGTTGGCGGAGTTCTTCGGCAAGGAGGATGGCTATTGCCGCGGCCGGGGCGGCTCGATGCACATCGCGGATGTGGCGACCGGCAATCTCGGCGCGAACGGCATCGTCGGCGGCGGCATCCCGATCGCGGTCGGCGTCGCGCTGTCGATGAAGAAGCAGAGGCGTCCCTGCGTGGTCGTCTCCTTCTTCGGGGATGGCGCCAACAACGAGGGCGCCTTCCACGAAGCGCTCAACATGGCGTCGATCTGGAAGCTCCCCGTCGTTTTCGTCTGCGAGAACAATGGCTACGGCATGTCGACCTCGACCGAGCGCTCGACCGCCGTCAAGGACGTGGCCGAGCGCGCCCGCGCTTATTCGATGCCGGGCGTCATCGTCGACGGCAATGATTTCGCGCAGGTGGCGCAGGCGGCTTTCGACGCCGTGGAGCGCGCCAGGCGAGGCGACGGGCCCTCGCTGATCGAAAGCAAGACCTACCGAATTCGCGGCCATTCGCGCTCGGACCGCAACCGCTACCGCACCAAGGAAGAGGTCGACGCCTGGCTGGCGCGCGACCCGATCCTCGCTTTCGAACGCGAGCTCGCGCGGCTCGGCTTCGTCTCGGCGAGCGAGAGCGAGGCGATCCGCGCGGATGTAGAGCGCGAGATCGCCGACGCCATCGCCTTTGCGAAGGCAAGCCCCGCGCCCTCGGTCGAGGAGCTGACGCGCTATGTCTACTCGGATTGAGGCGCCATACGTACTGCGGCGAGAGCTCCCCGTTTCGCGAGCGAGCGACGCCGGCGATGCCCCCTCGCCCGGCATCCGCGCCGCGCCGCGCGAGCTGAGCTATGCGCAAGCCATCCAGGAGGCGATGGCGATCGCCATGGAAGCTGATGAACGCGTCTTTCTCATGGGCGAGGACATCGGCGTCTATGGGGGCGCCTTCCAGGTGACCGGCGACCTCGTGCAGCGTTTCGGGACGGACAGGGTGATGGACACGCCGATCTCCGAGCTCGGTGCGGCGGGCGTCGCGATCGGCGCGGCGCTCACCGGGCTTCGCCCGAGTCTTCGAGTTCCAATTCTCCGACTTCTCGGCGCTCGCCATGGAGCAGATCGTCAACCAGGCCGCGAAGCTTCGCTTCATGCTGGGCGGCGCGGTCTCGGTGCCGCTCGTGATGCGCTTTCCCTCGGGCTCGGGCACGGGAGCGGCGGCCCAGCACAGCCAAAGCCTCGAGGCCTGGTTTGCGCATGTGCCCGGCCTCAAGGTCGTGCAACCGGCAACGCCGCACGACGCCAAGGGCTGCCTCCTCGCCGCGATCGCCGACCCCGACCCTGTGATGGTTTTCGAGCACAAGCTCCTCTACAAGATGAAGGGCGAGGTGCCCGAAGGCCATTACATCGTGCCGCTCGGAAAGGCGCGGCTTTGCCGCCCCGGAAGGGACGTGACGATCGTCGCAACCTCGATCATGGTGCATCGTTCGCTCGCCGCCGCCGAGGAGCTTGCCCGCGAAGGCATCGAGGCGGAGGTCATCGATTTGCGCTCGCTGCGCCCGCTCGATCGCGAGGCTCTCACGCAGAGCGTGAAGCGCACGCATCGCCTCGCCTGCGTCTACGAAGGCGTGAAGACGCTCGGCATCGGAGCCGAGCTCAGCGCCAGCATCGCCGAGAGCGACGCTTTCGATTACCTTGACGCGCCGATCCTCCGGCTCGGCGGAGCCGAATGCCCCATCCCCTATAATCCCGAGCTCGAGAAGGCCGCCGTGCCGCAAACGCCGTCCATCATCGCCGCGGTGCGCGATCTCGTCCGCGGCAAGCTCTGATCGCGAGCCATGCCCGTCGAGGTCATCCTGCCGCGTGTCGACATGGACATGACCGAAGGCCGCATCTCGCGCTGGTATGTCGAGGATGGCGCGCAGGTCGCCAAGGGCCAGCCGATCTTCGAGATCGAAACCGAAAAGGCCGCGATGGAGGTCGAGGCTCCGGCGTCCGGCGTGATCCGCGATCTCAACGCTGCGCTCGATGTGCCGCTCCCCGTCGGCAGCATCATCGCCTGGATCGATGCGGCGGGGGAAGGCGAACGCAAAACCACAAGGTCGGCGTCAAATAACAAAGACGATGCCAGAGGCGCCGTCGAGGCGGCGCGAGGTGAGACGATGCCCGTGTCGATCGATCGCGAGGCCGAACCGCCGCCGATGCAAGCCGATTATTCCACCCGCCGGGAAGACGGCGTCTCGACCTCGCGCCGCGCCACGCCGCTCGCGCGCCGGTTGGCGCGCGAGCGCGGCATCGACATTCTTGCCCTCGAAGGCTCGGGCCCCAAGGGCCGCGTTCAGGGCGCCGATGTCGAGCGCGCGCGCATCGAGAACGAAGGCGCGGCGGCGATCCCCGGTCGCGCGGCGCGCGCGAAGGCTTCGCGCGCTCCGCTCCATTGCCAATGGCTGCGACAGGGTGAGGGAGCGCCTCTCATCCTCATTCACGGCTTTGGCGCCGACCTCAACGCCTGGCGGTTTTTTCTCGCCGCCGCGCGGCTCGGCTCACCGGTGCTCGGCATCGATCTGCCGGGCCATGGCGGATCGGCTGCTCGGCGCGTGTCGAGCTTCGACGCGATGGTCGCCGAGGTCGCCGAAACGCTTCACGCCGAAAGCCCCGGCGCGCTTCATCTCGCCGGCCATTCCCTCGGCGGCGCCGTCGCGGCGGCGCTCAGCCGGCACGAGCGCGTGCAAGCGCGCTCTCTCTTCCTTATTGCACCCGCCGGGCTTGGCCCGGAGATCAACGGCGGCTTCATCTCGGGTTTTCCGCGCGCGAAGAGCGCTGCCGAACTGGAGCCCTTCGTCGCCGCGCTCATGAATGATCCTTCCGTGCTCGGCCCTTCCTTCATCAAGGCGACGTTGCGGCAGCGCGAGCATCTCGACGGTGCGCTCGAAGAGCTTGCCGCCGTCCTGTTCCCCGGCGCCACCCAGGCTTTCAGCATCCGCTCGGTCTTCGACGGGCTTGTCATTCCGTCGAAAATCGTCCTCGGCGGAAGGGATCGGATCATTCCGGCGCAGCACGCGTTCGGGCTTCCCGGCGATGTGGCGATCCACAATTTTCCGGAGCTTGGTCATATGCCGCATTTCGAAGCGCCCGACGCCGTGGCGCGGCTCTTGCGGGAGCTCATGCGATCGGCTCGTTGAACAGGCGATCGCGATAGCCTCGAGGCGTCCGCGGGTCCGCGCCGCCCTTCCCTCACGCCCAGATCGCGATCGGGAGGCCGAAGTCATCACGGCCGGGCGGATCGGGAAAGGGCCTGGCCTTGCCGTCGAGAATGCGGTCCGCGATCAGCATCAAGGCGAGGGCGTCGAGGAGATCATCCATTCCGGCTCCACGAGGCGGCGCGCTTTGGAGCACGTTCCACGGCAAGCCGGCCGCCCGAAGGATGTGGCGTCGTTCCTGTAAGCCCTCGGCGCAGGGGCGACCCTTCGATTTCTTCGGATGAAGCAACGCACGCTCTCCGTTGAGCCGCCAAAAGGCGAGCTCGGGATGAGCCTCGAAAACGCGCTCCCGCCAGGGAGGTGCGAGACCGGGCACGGTCGCGCGCAGCAAAAGATCGATTTCTCTCATCCGGCCAAAAAGCATGAAGGCCTGCTTCGACACTCGCCGTGACGGCTCGGAGGTGGCGGCCGCGATGGCGCAAGACGATGCGTAATCGCGAGCCTCCACCGCCCCGCGCGACGGAATGGCGAAGACCGAGGAGCGTCGCGCGCCGAGATGGGCGCGGACCAGGCGCTCCGGTCCGCGTCCCTCGGCGCCGATGCGCGCCGGAAGGCCGATCGGCATGTCCACGGCGACAGACGAAGGAGGATCGGCGCGATCGAGGACGGTCTCGAAGCGCGGCGCGACCGTGATGTCGATCTCTCGCGCGTCCGCAAGCGGGCGTCGCGCGATGATCCAACCGGCCGGGCACCCGTCGACCCCCGCGATCCAGCCGCTCATCGCACGCCTCGCCTCCTTGCGATTGGGCCTTTGGCGCGAGGCGCCGGCGGGCGGACCAGGCGCTTCAGGCGCGCCGCTCGATGGTGAAGCGCGCCGCCGCGCGCAAGAGATCGGCACGCGCATCGAAAGCCGACAAGGCCGCGACCGCGCGATTCGCGAGCGCGTCACGCTCGCGCTTGGCGCCCTCGAGGCCGAACGCCGCGACGAGCGTCGCCTTTCCGCGGGCCGCGTCCTTGCCGGTCGCCTTTCCGAGCATCGCTGAGGTCGCCTCGACATCGAGGATGTCGTCACCGATCTGGAAGGCGGCGCCGAGCGCCTGACCATAATCGCGCAAGGACGCGCGCTCGCGCGCGCGAGCGCGGCCCAAAATAGCGCCGCCCTCGACCGCGAAGGCGATGAGCGCGCCGGTCTTCATCGCCTGCAAGCGCCGAATATCCGATTCGTCAAGCCGAGACTCGCCGCGTTCGAAGCGGCCCTCCGCCGAAAGATCGAGCATCTGGCCGCCGACCATGCCGGAAGCGCCCGCCGCACGCGCGAGGGAAGCGACGAGCGCGATGCGAATTTCGGCCTCGGCTTCGACCGAAGCCATGAGCTCGAACGCGAGCGTCAGCAAGGCGTCTCCCGCCAGGATGGCGGTCGCCTCATCGAAGGCCTTGTGCACGGTCGGTCGGCCGCGGCGCGTGTCGTCATCGTCCATCGCGGGGAGATCGTCATGCACGAGAGAATAGCAATGCAGGAGCTCGAGCGCGCAGCCTGCGGTGAGCGGCCCTTCGGCCTCGCTTCCGAGTAGCCGCGCCGTCTCGATGAGAAGAAAAGGACGCAGCCGCTTTCCGCCGCCGAGCGCCGCGTGGCGCATGGCGGCGGCGAGCCTTTCGGGAATGGCGGGCTCGCCTTCTGCCGCAAGCTGTCCGCCAAGGCGGGCGGCGAGCGCCGCCTCGACCTCGCGCCCCACGACGGCAAGCCGCGCCGCGAAAGGACTGCCTTCGCCGCCGATCATGGCTTTACCTCCCGCAACCCCTCTTGGGCGAGCGCGTCGGCGCGCTCATTCTCGTCATGGCCGGCATGGCCCTTGACCCAGCGCCATTCGATACGATGGCGCCTCGCCGCTTCGTCGAGGCGCTTCCACAAATCGTCGTTTTTGACGGCTTGCCGCGCCGCCGTGCGCCAGCCGTTTCGCTTCCAGTTCGCGAGCCATTGCGTGATGCCGAGCCGAAGATATTGCGAATCCGTGTGCAGCTCGACCGCGCAGGGCCGCTTCAGCGCCTCGAGCGCGGCAATCGCCGCCATCAGCTCCATGCGATTATTCGTGGTGTTCGCCTCCCCGCCTTTGATCTCCCTGCGATGATCGCCGAAGACGAGAATAGCGCCAAAGCCGCCTCGGCCTGGATTGCCCGAGCACGCGCCGTCGGTGAAGATCGTGACCTTGGCGCTGGGTTTGCGGCCAGCCACGCTGTTCGCCTCCCCGCTCATGCGGATAGGCCATATTCAGCCGCGCTGGTGACGCGCGCGTGAAAGCGGAGCTTTCGCAGGTATTCGATCGGATCCTTGGGTCGCACCAAGGCGCCGGGCGGCACGTTCAGCCAATCGACGAGGCGGGTGAGGAGGAAGCGCAAGGCGGCGCCGCGAGACAGCAGCGGCAAGGCCTCGATCTCGGCTGAGGTGAGCGCCCGCAACCGGCAATAGCCGGAAAGCAGCGCCTGGCCCTTGGTCAGGTTGAAGGCGCCGTCCGGCTCGAAGCACCAGGCGTTGAGGCACACCGCGAGATCGTAGCTGAGCGCATCGGTGCAGGCGAAATAGAAATCGATGACGCCCGAGACCTCGTCCCCGATGAAGAAAACATTATCGGGAAAAAGATCGGCATGAATGTTGCCGTGCGGCAGGTCTTTCGGCCATTGGCGCTCGAGGAGCGTCAATGCCTCCTCGATTTGCTGCGCGAGACCAGGCCTCACGCTGTCCGCGCGCGGTGCCGCGGCCTCGAAGAGCGGGCGCCAACCCTCGACCGACAACGCGTTTTTGCGCGTCGGATGAAAATCCGCCCCGCCCTTGTGCAGACGGCCGAGCGCCTCGCCGAGCGCGCGGCAATGGGCGGCGCTCGGCCGCCTCACCGAGATGCCGTCGAGGAAGGTGACGATCGCGGCCGGCCGTCCCGCGAGCCTGCCGAGCGCTTCGCCTTGCTGATCCCTGACCGGCCGTGGGCAGACGAGCCCTTTCCCGGAGAGATGTTCCATCAGCCCGAGAAAGAAGGGCAGGTCGGCCTCGCTCACACGCTTTTCGTATAGCGTGAGAATGAAGAAGCCAGCGCTCGTATGGATGAAGTAGTTCGAGTTCTCGACGCCTTCGGCGATGCCTTTTGCCGCCAAGAGCTCGCCGATGCCGAAGCGGGCGACGAAAGCGGCGAGTTCCTCGTCCGCGACCTCGGTGTAGACGGCCATTGGTGACCCTCAGGCGGCCGCGTCGTCCCGCAGCACTTTCGGCAGCGGGAAGAACACGCTTTCATCGGCCGTCAAAACCGTCTCGACAGTGACCTTTCGCCGCTCGCCGAAGGCGCTGATGATCTCATCGACCAGAATTTCCGGCGCTGAAGCGCCCGCCGTGATGCCGAGCCGCTTCACCTTCGTAAATTCGCTCCAATCGATATCGGAGGCGTGCAGCACGAGCCGTGCAATCTTGCAACCGGCCCGCTCGGCGACCTCGCGCAAGCGTTGCGAGTTCGAGGAATTGGGCGAGCCCACCACGATAAGCGCATCGACGAGGGGCGCCACGCGCTTCACCGCCTCTTGGCGATTAGTGGTGGCGTAGCAAATGTCTTCCTTGTGCGGACCCGCGATGCGGGGATAGCGGCGCTTGAGCGCGGCCACGATCTCGGCCGTGTCGTCGACCGACAAGGTGGTTTGCGTCACATAGGCGAGGTTTTCGGCATCGCGAGGTTGGAGCCGCTCGACATCCCCGAGGGTCTCGACGAGGAGAATCGCGCCTTGCGGCAACTGTCCCATGGTGCCGACCACCTCAGGATGGCCCGCATGCCCGATGAGCACGATGTCGCGGCCGCGCCTGTGGTGAATCTCGGCCTCGCGATGCACCTTGGTGACCAGCGGACAGGTTGCGTCGATGGCGAAGAGACCTCTCTCCGACGCGTCGTTGGGCACGGATTTCGGCACGCCATGGGCGGAGAAGATCACCGGCGCCGATGTCGCGGGGATCTCGGCAAGGTCATCGACGAAAATCGCGCCCTTGCGCCTCAGGCTCTCGACGACAAAGCGGTTGTGCACGATCTCATGGCGCACGTAGACGGGCGGCCCGTAGAGCGAAAGCGCCCGCTCGACGGCGTCGATCGCGCGCACGACGCCGGCGCAAAAGCCTCGCGGCGCGCACAGCAAAATGTCGAGAGGAGGAAATTCGGCGTCGGTCATCCGCGCGTTCCGATCGTTCGCGCGAGTGGTGATGAGCCGCGCTTCGCCTGTCAAGGGTGGTTTGCCTTGCCGCAGGAGGCCTCATCGACGCACCGCGCGTTCAGGCCGGTCGCCGCTCCGTGGCTTCACCTCCGCCGAAGGCTCCGCTAAAGAGACCGCCTTCGACCATCGCTCGGCTGAAATATCCGTCGGAAAAAAGTATCTGCCGAAAGGACTGCCGCGACGGTGTCAAAATGCGCCCGAGCTCCGGTGAGAGCCGGCCCCTCAACCGGACGGAATGGCCAATGCGTCGGGACTCATCCCCAGAACCCGTTCCTTCCGGCGAAAGCCTCGCTAAGGGGCGGATGCAGATGCCGGCGATCCAGACCGGAGGGAAAGCCACACCCGGCGACGACGCCGTGCCGGCAATGCAGCGCACAGGGGCTGGGCGCGCGGCGCCCGGCCGCTTCACGCAGGGCTCGACGATGCGCCATGTGCTCGTCATGTCGCTCGCGAGCGGCGTCGGCCTGATCGCCATCTTCCTCGTCGATTTCCTGTCGCTGATGTATGTCGCCTGGCTCGGCTCGACCGAAAAGACCGCCGCAATCAACTTCGCCAGCATCGTCCTGTTCTTTCTGATCTCCACCAATATCGCGATGATGATCGCGATCTCCGCGCTGACCTCGAGGGCTCTTGGCGCAGGCGAGCGCGGCGAGGCGCGGCGCCTTGCGGGCTCGGGCGTGGCGCTCGGCACGGCGACGGGGTTGGCGCTCGTCGTCCTCGCCTTGCCTTTCCTCGACGTGATCCTTTCCGAGCTCGGCGCAAGAGGCGAGACCGCGGCGATCGCGCGGCGTTATCTCGCAATCGTCCTGCCCACCAACCCATTGCTCGCCGCCGGCATGGCCTATTCGGCCGTGCTGCGCGCGGCCGGCGACGCGCGCCGCGCCATGTGGGTCACGCTCTCCGGCGGCATCGCGACCGCGATCCTCGATCCGATCCTGATCTTCGGCTTGCGGCTCGACGTGACGGGCGCGGCGATCTCGGTCCTGCTTTCGCGCCTCATCTTCATCGCGGTCGGCTATCGAGGCGCGGTCATCAAGCATGATCTCGTGGCCCGCCCGAGCCTCGCGGCGCTCGCGGGCGACTTTGCGCCCCTGGCGCGCATTTTTCTCCCGGCGATGCTCACCAACCTCGCAACGCCGGCCGCCAATGCGGTGCTGGCGCGCGTCATGGCGAATTATGGGGTGGCGGCGGTCGCCGCGAGCGGTGTGATCGACCGTGTCGTGCCGCTCGCCTTCGGCGGCGTCTTCGCGCTCTCGGGCGCCATCGGCCCGGTGCTCGGGCAGAATTGGGGGGCGCGGCTCTTTCCGCGCATGCACCGGGTGCTCGACGACGCGCTTCTCTGCACGCTCGCCTACGTCGCGGCGATGTGGCTCGTCCTCGCCTTGGCGCGCGGCCTCGTGGTGTTTGCCTTCCAGCTCACCGGTGAGGCCGCCGAGATCGTACGGTTTTTCTGCCTCGTGAGCGGGCCGGGCTGGGCCTGCATCGGCCTGTTGTTTTGCGCCAACTCTGCCTTCAACAATCTCGGCTTTCCGCTTCGCGCGACCGCGGTGAATTGGGGACGCGCGACCTTCGGCACCTTGCCCTTCGCGCTCATCGGGGCCTCTTACGCCGGACCCAAGGGCGTGATCGGCGCAACGCTCGCGGCAGGCGCGATCTTCGGCATCGGCGCGATGATCATGGCGCACGCCGCCGTGCGAGGATTGGCTAGACGCGGCTAGACCAACAGAGTGAACCTTGAAAGCGTGTCTAGCCGTTCGCAGGCATCGCGGGCCGCAAAATCTGCGGGGGCCGGATGAAACGCTCGAACAGCATCCGGCGCTCGAAATAGGTGGAGCGGAAGAACGGGTAGCGCTGGTGCACGCGTTCCTTCGCGGCGGGATATTCCAAACCCATGAGAGAGATCGGCTTTTTCAACGTGGGATAAGGCCTGGCCTTGCAAAGGGGCTTGTGGCCGAACAAGCGCTTGTAAAAAGCCTGATGCTCCACCCTGACGGTCGCGAGCACCCAATCGGCCTCGAAAAATTCACATGCCATCCAGCCAATCCGCACCGTCGCGTAGGAAATTTTGGGGAGCGAGCGTGCGATCGCGGGCTCGACGACGAAACGCGTCGGATCGATGATCGTCTTGTGCGTCTCGATGAGCGGCGAAAGCACATCGTTGAAGACGCCGAGGGCGGGAAGTTCAGGGCATTCGGGGGTCGAGATGTTGAGCCGGATAGAGCTCGCCAATTTGCCGTCGAAATGGACGCCGAACACATAGGCGTTATCGAGAGCGTCGAACCGATCCGAAAAGCTTCGCGACAGATTGGGCTCGATCGCGCCTTCCTGCCGATAGGCATCATAGCGAAGCCGGTAAATTTCTTCTCTCTCGTCGGGCGTATCGGCGCGCCGGTAATCCACTCTTTCGACGAGATCCTGAATACTATCGGTAAAACTTGGAGCAGGCAGAACAGCTAACGCGCCCATTGACACTCTCCAACGCAACGCTTCCAACAGCCTATAAGGTTAATGGTCTATTATCGAAAGTAAATAGTTTTAGGCTCATTTTAATGACGCTTGGTTAATACGCTTGAATTTTCTGCCTCGTTATCGACGTTCATTTTTTGCTTCTCGATTATTCAAAATCCGATGGTTGGCTTATGAATTCGTCGGATGGCGGCCGGCCTTCGATGCGTTCCAATCTCCGCCCTCGGGCGAGGCAGGCTTCCGACACGCGCGTGTGATCGATGAAAGAGGAAAGGTCGGCCGCCCGGCCCTATCGAGGCGTTTGCCCCGCAAGGGATGGCTCAGATCGAGCAGCCCGCATGCCTTTTGAAAACACCGCCGACGGCATTTTTCGAATATCCGCTTGTCAGGCCTCGACCCTCTCCGGATTCTCGAGGAAGTGCTCGAGCCAGTGGATGTCGTAATCCCCGTTCTGGACATCGCTGTTGCGCACGAGCGCGCGAAACAGCGGCAAGGTGGTGTCGATGCCCGCGACCACGAATTCATCGAGCGCGCGACGAAGGCGCATCAAGCACTCGTTGCGGGTGCGCCCATGGACGATGAGCTTGCCGATGAGCGAATCATAATTCGGCGGGATGAAATATCCCTGGTAAACGGCCGAATTGACGCGCACTCCAAGCCCACCCGGCGGATGATAATAATCGATGCGCCCCGGCGAGGGGCGGAAGCTCACCGGGTTTTCGGCGTTCACGCGGCATTCGATGGCATGGCCCATGAGCCGCACCTCCTCTTGCCGCAATGGCAAATCGCCACCCGCCGCGATGCGAATCTGCTCATTCACAAGGTCGATGCCCGTGATCATCTCGGTCACCGGATGCTCGACCTGGATGCGCGTGTTCATCTCGATGAAGTAGAAGGCACCGTTCTCATAGAGAAACTCGACGGTTCCGGCGCCGAGATATTGAAGCTCGCACATGGCAAGCCTCACCGTGTCCAGGATCCGCGCCCGCTGCTCCTCGTTGAGCGCGGGCGAAGGCCCTTCCTCCCAGACCTTCTGGTGCCGGCGCTGCAAGGAGCAATCACGCTCGCCGAGGCAGATGGCGCCGCCTCGCCCATCGCCGAGAACCTGGATCTCGATATGGCGCGGCTTTTCGAGGAATTTCTCAAGATAGACCGCATCATCCCCAAAGGCGGCCTTGGCCTCGGTTTTCGCCGTCTGCACGGCGTTCATGAGCTCGTCCGCGCCGCGCGCGACCTTCATGCCGCGCCCACCACCCCCGGCCGCCGCCTTGACCAGCACCGGATAGCCGATCGAGGCCGCGATGCGCCTTGCCTCCTCCTCATCGCTGACGCCGCCGTCGGAGCCAGGCACCACGGGAATGCCGAGCCGCTTTGCGGTGCGCTTCGCCTCGATCTTGTCGCCCATCAGGCGGATATGGTCGGCTTTCGGCCCGATGAAGCCGATGTCGTGCTCGGCCAGGATATCGGCAAAGCGGGCATTTTCGGAGAGGAAGCCGTAGCCCGGATGCACCGCATCGGCTCCGGTGATCTCGCAGGCGGCGAGCAGCGAGGGTATGTTGAGATAGCTGTCGCGCGCAGGCGGAGGGCCGATGCAGACGCTCTCGTCGGCAAGGCGCACGTGCATCGCATCCGCGTCCGCGGTCGAGTGCACGGCGACCGTCGCGATGCCGAGCTCCTTGCAGGCGCGCAGCACTCGAAGCGCGATCTCGCCGCGATTGGCGATGAGGATCTTGTCGAACATCCGCGTCACGCCGGGTTTTGCGGGCCGGACACGCGGATCACTCGATCACCATCAGCGGCTCGCCGAATTCCACCGGCTGGCCGTCCTCGACCAGGATTTCGCTGACCGTGCCGGAACGCGGCGCGGCGATCTCGTTGAAGGTCTTCATCGCCTCGATCAAAAGGATGCGCTCGCCTTCCTTCACGGCGGCGCCGATCTCGACGAACGGCCGAGCCTCGGGCGCGGGACGACGATAAGCGGTGCCGACCATCGGCGAGGTGACGGTGTTCTGCTTGCGCTGAGCGTCGTTGCGAGCCGCCGTCGCCGAAGCGGCATCCGAAGAAGCTTCGGGCACCGCCGCCATCGGAACGGCCGCGGCGGAGGCGGCGGCCGGCAAGGTCAAGTTGCGCACGACGCGCACTCGCAAATCGCCCTTCTGCACTTCAATTTCGGTGAGGTCGGTCTCGGCGAGCAGATTGGCGAGCTCGCGGACGCTGTCCGTATCGAAAGGGTTTGATTTGCGCATTCTGTCTCAAATTCTCCGCGACCGGAACGTCCCGCCGCCGGATCGTTCGGATAGTTGGGGCGAGCTCATCGGCACTCAGTCTTGCCTCATCACCCTATCTGAAAGGTGAAGACGCGCTCGAGCTTCGCGCCGCGGCTCATGCGATGGAATTCTCTCTTTCCCGCTAGGGACGCGCACGCCGACGGCCGCTTCTAGCGTCCCGCATCCGCGAGGGGAAGGGCCGAGGGCTTCAGCAAACCGTCCTGCCGCACTGGCGAACGGCGCCGATCTGAGCCTTCATCTCCTCTTCATCCTGCGCCCCGAAAACCACCTCGTCGCCGAGGACGAAAGCCGGCGTGCCGCGCAGATTGAGGATTTGGCTCAAACGGTCCGAATCGATCAGCGCCGCCTTGACGACATCGCTTTCCGCATCCTTGTCCAGGCGTCCCATGTCGAGCCCGGCCTCCTTGGCCACCTGAAGCGCTTGTGGCTTCGCCACGAGGCGGGAAGCCGAAAACAGCTTCTTGTGGAAATCCCAGAACTTCTCCGGCGGAAGCTGATTTTTCGCGGCGAGCGCGATCTTGGCGACCTCGATCGATTCGGGCGGGTGCACGATCGGCAAATCGCGCAGCACGATTCTCAGCTTGGGATCGGCTTTGAGGAGGGCGTCGAGCGTGGTCATCGCCTTGCGGCAATACGGGCAATTATAGTCGAAGAACTCGACCAGCGTCACATCACCCTTTGGATTGCCGACGACCGTGCCGGCGCTCGCGTCATAGATCGCCTTCGCCTCCGTCTTGAGCGCCGTCTTGACGGCCGCGGTCTCGGCCTCCTTTTGGCGCTTGTCGAGCTCGAGCAAGGCGTCTTGGACGATCTCGGGATGCGCGATGATGTATTCCTTGACCGTCTGCTCGACGAGGGCCTTCTGCTCGGGCGTCAAGGCAGGGGCGGTCTCGGCGAATGCCATGCGGGGCGCAAGGGGGGGTGTGATGAGCCAGGCGGCGGTGACGGCGATCGTGCAGAGCCCGGCGAGCAAGCCTCTCAAGCGGATCATCTTCATCTCCCGGAGCGAACGCGCCCAAACCGAAAGGGCGCCCGCACTCTCACAAATTGCGTTGCCGCATGATCTTACCGCGAAACCGTGCCCATTCTTGCGGATCATGGGTTACCAAATATCTTTCCAACCCGCGGCACCGGGGGTTTAAGGAGCCGCGCCGTTGCGCCAGCGCTGCTGGCATAGCAGATCGACAGGGAGCCGGGAATGCGGCAGGGCCAAGGCAAAGCGGGCGCAAAGCCGCGTCGAGCGCCCCTTCCGGGCGAGGCCGAAGCTCACGATGGCGCGAGATCGGGCCCGGCGCTGCGCGCCGCGGTCGCACCCTTCATCGCCATGGAGGTGTTGTCGCGGGCGGGCGCCATCGAGGCCAAGGGCGGAAGCGTCGTGCACATGGAGCTCGGCGAGCCGGGCGCGCCCGCCCCGCGTGCGGCGCGCGAGGCCGCCAAGCGAGCCATCGACGCGGGGAGGATCGGCTACACGCCTGCCCTTGGCGTCTCGAGCTTGCGCGAACGCATCGCGCGCCATTACCGGGATGCTTACGGGCTCGGCGTCGATCCGCAGCGAATAGCCGTCACCACCGGCTCCTCGGCGGGCTTCATTCTCGCCTTCCTTGCCTGTTTCGACCCTGGCGCCCGGGTGGCCATCTCGTCTCCGGGCTATCCGGCCTACCGCAATATTCTCGAGGCTCTCGGCGTCGAGCCGGTGGTGATCGAGACCGGCCCGGCCAACCGCTGGACGATCACGCCCGAAAGCTTGCGCGCGGCGCATCGCACGAAAAAGCTCAAGGGCGTGTTGGTGATGAGCCCGGCCAATCCGACCGGCGTGATGATGAGCGCCGACGCGATCGCCGCCCTTTCCGAAGCTTGCGATGAGCTCGGCCTCTGGTTCATCTCCGACGAGATCTACCATGGCCTGACCTATGAGGCGCGGGCGGCCACGGCGCTTGTCGCGTCCGCGGACGCGATCATCGTCAACAGCTTCTCGAAATATTTCTGCATGACCGGCTGGCGGATCGGCTGGCTCGTCCTGCCGCCGCGTCTTATTCGGCCCGTCGAGCGGCTGGCGCAAAACCTTTTCATTTCGCCGCCTTTTGTCTCGCAAGTCGCGGCCCAAGCGGCCTTCGAGGCGCGAGACGAGCTCGAGGCCGTGCGCGCGGGCTATGCGCGCAGCCGCGCTCTCCTCCTCGAAGCCTTGCCGCGGCTTGGATTTTGCGACCTCGCGCCGGTCGATGGCGCCTTTTACGTCTATGGCGACGTGACGCGCCTCACCAATGATTCGGTCGAATTCTGCCGACGCGCGCTTGACGAGGCTGGAGTGGCGCTCACGCCGGGTGTGGATTTCGACCGCGCGCGCGGCGCCCGCCATGTGCGCCTCTCCTTCGCGGGCTCGCCCGAGAGCGTGCGCGAAGGCCTCGACCGTCTCGCCACATGGCTCAAGCGCGGCATCTGAAGGCATCGCGCGACGCTTTCGTGAAGGCGCGCTCGCGCTAATTGTGATCCGAGCGAGCACGTCCGAGAATTTCCGCGATGACACGCTCCGTCTCGCTGGACCAGCCGGGTCCAGCCTCGCGCGTATCGGCTTTGCCGGGGCCTGGCACGAGGTGCACCACATGATAGCCGCGCGCCTTGAGCTCGCGCAGGAACGCCGGCATCATCGCCACGGTCTGAGCGCGGATGTCGTGGAACAGGATGATGCCGCGCTTGTCCTTTTCCAACCGGGCAAGCATCGCGGCCGCTTCCGCCTGCGGCGTCATCGGCCACCAATCGGCGGCCCAGAGGTCGGTGCCGAAGACGCCGATGTCGCGTGAGGCGAGCCAGGCGTCGAGCGCCGGCGTATCGGCAAATCCGGGAAAGCGGAAAAAGGGCGTGCGCGGCTTGTCGCCGGCCGAGCCGTAGACGGCTTGATCGACCGCCTGGAAGCCGTGCTCGATATCGGCCCGCGCCGCCTTCTCCGAAAGCAGGCGCATCAGCGGATGGGAGAAGCTGTGATAGGCGACCGTGTGGCCTTCCTCGGCGACGCGCCTTGCGAGCGCCGGCGCTGCCGCCGCCATGCGCCCCACCATGAAGAAGGTCGCGCGCACGCATTGGCTCTTCAGGGCGTCGAGAAGCTTGCCGGTGGTTGCCGGAAGCGGGCCGTCATCGAAGGTGAGCACCACCTCATGGTCGGCAAGAGGGAGCGTGCGAGGATAGGTCTTGAGCCCGATTTCGAGGCCGCCCTGCGTCCCCACCGGCAAGACCCGCGAGGTGCCGAGCGCGCTTTCCTCGCAAGCTGCCGCATCGCTGCACGCCGCCGCGAACAGGGCCGCGGAAGAGAGGGCGGCCAAGAAGCCGGAAAAGAAGCCGGAAAGGAGAGCGGATGAAAGCTTGCGCCCAGCGCGCCGCGCCGCGGAAGCCGTGCGTGCCGATGCCTCGGGACTCATCGGCTGGTTTCGAGGGGATGGTTGTGAACGCTTCATTAAGGCGATCGCGCAAATTGTGTAGCTTCGGACGAGTGAAGTTGCGCCCAGGCGAGGATTCTCCGGCGAAATTTCAGTTGGCCTCTGATTTGCGGTGAGATATGGGAATGGTCTCATGAGGTTCCAAACAGAGCGCTTTGGCGTTCCGTTGTTCCGCTCGCGGCGTCCGGGCGCTCTGGTGGGGGCGGTTCTCGGGCTTTTGCTCGCGTCCTGCTCGCCGGACGAGCTCTACCAGATATCGGACCCGACCCCTTCGAGCTATCCGGTCCACGGCATCGACGTCTCCTATTACCAAGGCGCGATCGATTGGCCGCAGGTGCGCGCCAACGGGACCACCTTCGCTTACATCAAGGCGACGGAGGGCGGCGATGTCGCCGACCAGAGGTTCGATCAAAATTGGGAAGGCGCGCATGCGGCCGGCCTCCAGCGCGGCGCCTACCACTTTTATTACTTCTGCCGGCCTGTCGAGGAGCAGATCGCCTGGTTCGAGGCCCATGTGCCGGTCGACCCCAATGCGCTGCCTCCGGCGCTCGACATGGAGTGGAATCCGCAGTCGAAGACTTGCCGCGTCCACCCGCCACGCGAGAAGATCCTCGCCGACATGAAGCGCTTCCTCGATGAGCTCGAGCACCATTACGGCAAGCGCCCGGTCATCTATTCCAGCATCGATTTCCACCGCGACGTGCTCGAAGGGGCGTTCGACGACTACCCCTTCTGGGTGCGCAGCGTGAAAGCCTTCCCGGCGAAGCGTTATGGCGACCGGCGCTGGCATTTCTGGCAATATATGGAAAAGGGCTCGCTCCCCGGCATCGCAGGCTTCGTCGACAAGAACGCCTTCGCCGGCACCCATGCGGATTGGGCGAAATTCTGCGAGGGCGATCTCGATCCGCGCGCCTGGCCTTAGGATTCCCGCCTGATGAAGTTCCTGGCCCTCGCGCGAAGGTGATGGGCGGCGCGGCTCGAGCCTGCTTGTTCGCGCCCGGTTTGAACCCTAGCTTGGCGCCTGAAGCCGAGGCGCGATCTTGCCATGACCCGCTTCGGTCGCGATCCCGCGCCGAGCAAAGAGATGGAAGTGCTCAACCGATCCTGTCTCGCCGGCGCCGCGTCTCGAAAGCGCTCGCGCTGGATCCCGCGACAGCCAAACCCGGCCATTTTCGCCCGCGCTGACGGCCTCTGGGGGAGAGCTCCATGAACGTTTTGTGGCGCGGCTCGGTGGTCCAGCGGCTCAGGCTGGCTTCCGGGCTCGTGCTCTTTACCTTCGTGCTCACGCATTTCCTCAATCACGCGGTCGGCCTCGTCAGCCTCGACGCGATGATCGCCGTCGATCATTGGCGGATCGCGGTGACGCGCTCGACGCTCGGCACGCTGGTGCTGCTCGCCGCGCTCCTCATTCATCTCGCGCTCGCGATTTTGCGGATCGCCGCCATGCGAAACTGGCGCTTGCCGGCCTGGCAGTGGACGCAGATCGGGTTCGGCTTCGCCATTCCGCTCCTCCTTTTCCCGCATATCGTGGCGACGCGCATCACCGCCGTCATGTTCGGCATCGACACGAGCTACCCTTACGAGCTGGCGCGAATCTGGCCGGCCACCATGCTGGACCAGACTGTGCTTCTCCTCATCGTCTGGGTGCATGGCTGCATCGGCCTGCATTTCTGGCTGAGGCTCGCACCCGGATATGAACGGCTTCGCACGCTGCTTTTCTCGCTCGCCCTGCTCATCCCCTTTGCGGCGCTTGCCGGCGTGATGATGCAGGGGCGCTCCCTCGCGGGCGACCTCGCGGCGCCCGCGCAATCCGAGGAGCTGCGCGCCGAGATGCGCCCGCCCTCGCCGTCGGCGCAACAAGAGATCGCGCTGTGGCGGGACGAGGCAAGGCTCGCCTTCTACGTGCCCGTCGCGGGTTTGCTCGTTTTGATCGGCGGCACCTTATGGTGGCGCCGTCGGGCGGGCGGCGTCATCGTCACCTATCTCAACGGACCGACCGTCAGGGTTTCGGCCGGCGCGACCTTGCTCGAAATCAGCCGCAGCCTCGGCATTCCGCATGTCTCCGTCTGCGGCGGCCGAGCGCGCTGCTCGACCTGCCGCGTGCGCGTCCTCGAGCATTCGCTGCCGCTGCCCGCGCTCGGCGAGGCCGAGGCGCGCACGCTACGCGCCATCGGCGCGACGCCTGACATTCGCCTCGCTTGCCAATGGCGACCTTCGGGCGAGATCGTCGTGGCGCGCCTGGTGCAGCCGCTCGCCGGCGCGCCTCTCGCCCCGGAACGCGAGGCGGACGATCAGGGTGTCGACACCGAGGCAGCGGTTCTCTTCGTCGATATTCGCGGCTTCACCGCGTTGAGCGAACACAAGCTCGCCTATGACGTGGTGCACATCTTGAACCGGTTTTTCGGCGCCGCTACGCTCGCGGTGCAGGACGCTGGAGGCCGGATCGACAAATTCATCGGGGACGGGCTGATGGCCGTCTTCGTCGACCCGCGCGGCATCGACTTCGCGTGCCGCTCCGCGATCACGGGCGCTTCGGTGATCGGACGCGAGCTCGCGACCGTCAATCGCGATCTTTCGGCCGAGCTCAAGGAGCCCTTGCGAATCGCCATGGGCCTGCATGCCGGGCGCCTCGTGGGCGGCCGGATCGGTGCCGGGCGGGCGGCCGCAAGAACCGTGATCGGCCCCGCCGTCAATGTCGCAAGCCGGCTCGAGGCGGTGGCGAAGGCGCATGGCGCCGAGCTCGCGCTTTCGCGCGCCACCGCCGATTGGGCCGCGCTCGACATCTCGGCTCATCGGGTCGAGAAGGAAGAAATGCGCGGCCTCGATCACGCGATGGAGATCGTGCTGATCGATCGGCTCGCGGCGCTCGACGCCGAAGCCGCGTGAAGGCAAAGCCGAACCGATCCTTCAGGGCGTGCTGGTTGCCAGCAGCATAGCCATCACGCCCTCGACCCTTCGCGGAGGCTGATCGCTCTGGAAGAGTGGCTTCCGCGTCCGCGGATCCCGCTCAAGCCGTGTAAGCGACGCATTGCTGCGTCTGCTCGCCGAGCTTCTCGATGCCGAGATGCATGACATCGCCGGCCTTCAGGAAAAGCTGCGGCTTCATACCGAGGCCTACGCCCGGCGGCGTGCCGGTGGTGATCACATCGCCCGGCTCGAGCACCATGAATTTGCTGATGAAGGCGACGAGGTGCTTGACGCCGAAGATCATCGTCTTCGTCGAGCCCGTCTGGCGGCGCTTGCCGTTCACATCGAGAAACATCGCGAGGTTTTGCGGATCGGGCACCTCATCGGGCGTGACGAGCCACGGCCCGAGCGGGCCGAAGGTCGGCGCGCTCTTGCCCTTCATCCATTGACCGGTGCCTTCCGATTGCCAGGTGCGCTCCGACACGTCGTTGCAGATGCAATAGCCCGCGACATGCGCGATCGATTGCGCCTCGGTGATGTTATGCGCGCGGCTGCCGATGACGATTGCGAGCTCGACCTCCCAATCGGTCTTCTTCGAGCCTTTCGGAATCACGACCTGATCGTTCGGACCCATGATCGAGGATGGCGCCTTGTTGAAGAGGATGGGCTCGGCGGGAATCTTGGCGCCCGTCTCGGCCGCGTGATCGGCGAAATTGAGCCCGACAGCGATGAAATTTCCGACGCCGGCGACGCAAGGCCCGATGCGGGCGCGTGAATTCGCCAGAGGAAGCGAGTGCGGCTTGATCTTGCGCAGCTTCGCGAGCGTCCGTGGCCCGAGCGTCTCGCCCGTGATGTCCGGCACGATATCCGTCAGATCCCTGATCTTGCCGTCGCCGTCGATGAGTCCCGGTCTTTCCTTGCCGGGTTTGCCAAATCTGACGAGCTTCATTTGGTGAATTCCCTTCGGTATCGATGATGCCCCACCCGCGCCACATTGCGTAAAAGCGCCAGCAATGACAAGCGCGGCGAGAGGGCGCGGCGTAGGTTCGACCTTGCGCCTTCCCGACCACCGGCTCCAGTGTCACCGGCGCGCCACAGGTTCTCGAAATCGAAATGGCGTTAACGACGAGCGAAACGGCGGCCGCAAGCACCACCCCGCCGGAATCGCGAGGCGCGCGCCGCAAACGCACCGTCCGCGCCGCGCATCGGAAAAGCACGCGTCGATTTCCGGCCTCCTATTGGAAAAAAGGAAGGCCGGCGCAGATCAACCGGCAAAGTCCATTCGATATTCCGCGATTTGCACCCGGAAACATCTTGGTCACAGAATGGAGAAAGGGTGAAAATTGATTCTGCCGCCGCAAATGGCAAGGACGAAACGAAACCGGACCGGGGGATCGATACGATGACGATGCAACGCTCTCTCGCCTTGGTCGCAGCCTCCACCGGCGTCCTGCTCGCGACCTCCCTACCGGCGCTCGCCGGCGCCTTCGGTTTGCGCGAGCAAAGCGCGGAAGGCCAGGGCATGTCTTTCGCGGGCGTGGCGGCGGGAGGCGGGGGCCTCTCCTCGATGTTCTGGAATCCGGCGACCATGACCGATTACCCGGGCATTACGAGCTCATATGTCGGGACCGGAATCTTTCCAAACGGCTCGATCCGCCCAAACCCGCTGACGCCGACCGCGATTTTCGGCGGTTCGAGCGGCACGATCCTCGATGGTTTCGTGCCCGCAAGCTATGGCGCCTATCAGTTCAACGACCATCTCTGGCTCGGCTATTCGGAGGCCACTCCTTTCGGCCTCCAGAGCAAGCCCGGTTCCGCCTGGGCCGGCCAAGTCTATGGACGTTCGGCCAAGGTCCTCTCCTTCGAGGTCACGCCTTCGGCGGCTTATAAGATCAATGACTGGATCAGCGTCGCGGCGGGCCTGCAGGTCGAATATTTCAAGGCCCGGTTCACGCAAGCGCTCGGCGTGCTTCCCACTTCCCCGAGCGCCATTCTGGAAGGCGACGATACGAGCGTCGGCTATACGCTCGGCGCCACCTTGAAGCCCACGCCGTTTACGGAAATCGGACTCGGCTTCAACTCCTCCGTGCGCGAGAGCCTTGGCGGCTCGCTGACCACCCCCTTAAGCGTCTTGCCGGTGAAGGCCAATATCAATCTCCCCGAGAAGCTCACCTTCGGCGTGCGTCAACAGATCAACGCGCAATGGACCCTGCTCGGCGGGTTCGAATGGGATAACTGGAGCCGTGTCGGCATCGTGCCGGTGACCTTCAATTCCATTCCGGTGAGCGAAATTCCCTTCAAATACAAGGACGGCTATTTCGCCTCGCTCGGCGCCGAATACGCCTGGAACTCCGCGCTCACCTTGCGCGCCGGCGTCGCCTATGAACGCTCGCCGATCGACACCGGCAACCGCGAAGTGCTCTTGCCCGACGCGAACCGCATCTGGGCTTCGGTCGGCGCCAGCTATCGCTATTCCGAGAAACTCTCCTTCGACATCGGCTACAGCCACGGATTTTTGGCGAAGGACAACATCGCGATCGTGCCCGGCCATCCGCAATTTCCGACGGTGGGGCTGCCCTTCATCGCCGAGACGAGAAACGCCCATTTCGACATCGTCTCGGCCGCGGTCACTTATCGCTGGGACAATCCGGCCGAGACGATCCCGGTCACGCAGCCGATCATCAGGAAGCCTTGAGCAGGATCGGCGCATCGACCACGCGGGCAACGCCCGGAAGCTCGGTGATCGGCACTTAATTCCATTGACGCCCTTTGTCTCGGCATGATGCCCAAATCAAGTGCGCTGTCACCGAATACCGATGTGAAGGCCATGTGCGAGCCCAGCTATACCAGCTACACATAAAGTGAAGGAACGGAGCGCTTCCCTCTTCCGATTCGCTCCCACGACTCAAGCCTTCACCTTCACATAAATCCCCGGCGCATCCTCGAGCGGCGTGAGCTTGCCGCCGCCGGGCACGCGCGCGGCCACGCGTTCCGGCGCCTGCCGCTCGAGCCAGGCAAACCAATCGGGCCACCACGATCCCTTGTGCTCCTTAGCCCGCTCGACCCATCCCTGGAAGGAGTCACCGACAGGCCCGCCGGTCCAATACTGATATTTCTGATGCGCGGGCGGATTGATCACCCCGGCGATATGGCCGGAGCCGGCCATCACATAGCGCACCTCTCCGCCGAAATGCCGCGAGCCTTCGAAGGTCGAGAGGGCGGGCGCGATATGATCTTCCTTGGCGGCCAGATTGTAGATGGGGATGGTGACACGGCCAAGGTCGATGGTGACGCCATCGATCAGCATGCGCCCTTTCGTGAGATTGTTCTCGAGATAGCAATTGCGCAAATAGAAGGAGTGGTTCGCGGCGGGCATGCGCGTCGAATCCGAATTCCAGAACAAAAGGTCGAAGGGCATCGGCGATTTGCCCTTGAGATAGACATCGACCATGTATCGCCAGATGAGGTCGTTGGGGCGCAGCATGTTGAATGCCGTCGCCATGCGCTTGCCGTCGAGAAAGCCGCGAAGGCGCATTTCCTCCTCGACGGCGCTCACCTGCTTCTCGTCCACGAAGACCTGAAGATCGCCCGAATGCTCGAAATCGACTTGCGTGGCGAGAAGCGTCGCGCTCTCGATGCGCGGGTCGCCCTTGGCGGCCATGTAGCCGAGCGTCGCTGACAACAGCGTTCCGCCGACGCAATAGCCGATGGCCGAGACCTTCTTCTCTCCCGTCGCCTGCTCGATCGCGTCGAGCGCCGCGAGGATGCCCTCCTGCATATAGGAGTCGAAGCTTTTGGTGGCGTGGCGGGCGTCGGGATTGACCCAGGAGATGACGAACACCGTGAGCCCTTGCGCGACCGCCCAGCGGATGAAGGATTTTTCCGGATTGAGGTCGAGGATGTAGAATTTGTTGATCCAGGGCGGCACGATCAGCAACGGGCGCCGCAAAACCTTTTCGGTCGCGGGCGCATATTGGATGAGCTCGATGAGCTCGTTGCGCAGCACGACCTTGCCCGGTGTCGTTGCGAGATTAACGCCGACTTCGAATGTCCCGCCATCCGTCTGGCGAAGCTTCAGCTCTCCGCCTCCCGATTCTACATCTTCGGCGAGCATTTGCGCGCCGCGCACCAGGTTGGCGCCATTCTGCTCGATGGTTGCGCGAATGAGCTCGGGGTTCAGCGCGACGAAGTTCGAAGGAGAGAGCGCGGCCGCGAGCTGGCGCACGTAAAACTGTGCCTTGTGCCTCGTATGCGGGTCGATGCCCTTGGCCTCGAGCACCATGTCCTCGGCCCATTTCGCCGTATGGACATAGGATTGGCGCAGGAAGTCGAAGAAAGGGTTCTGCGTCCAAGCCGGGTCCTTGAAGCGCCGGTCGGTGGGATCGGGCGGTTGCGCCGGCGGCACATCCTCGCCCTCGAAGCGGCGCAGCGCATCGGCCCAAAGGCCGATCAACCCGCTCGTCAGCCGCGTCTGAGCCTCGAGCGCGCGTTGGGGCTCACCTATCCAGCGTTCGGCGATTTCGCCCAGCGTGCGGGCGATCTCGCCGAGCTCGGCGTTCGCCAAGGAAGAGCTTTCGCCGGCAAGCTGCGGGCGAAGATAGGCCTGGGTGGCGCGCGCGGACTCCTCGGCGAGCCGGGTGAAGTTGGCGGCAAGCGCATCGATATCGAAATGCAGCCCCGAAGGTGCCGCTTGCTTGGGCGCGGCGCCGGAAGGCGCGCGCCGCGGTTCTTCCACCTTGCCGGCGTGCGGGTCTTTGGCGGTGCGCGGTTCGACCGTGGGCTTTCGCTGCGCGCCGGAAGGGCGAGCCGCCTCGACCTTCGTGTCGAGGTCGCGCGCGAGAGCGCGCTTGCGCCGCCCTTTCCGAGGCCCGCGCCCTTCGGGCTTGGCGGCCGAAGCCGCCGGAATGAGCTTCTTGCGCGGAACCGGTTCGCGCCGGACATCGGCGGTACCCGCCGACCTTTGCTTGCCCTCGGGACGTGCGGCGCGCGTCGAGGCTCGCCGGGTCCTGACAGACCGTTCCACTCCCCGGCCTTGTCGGCTTTTTCTTCCTGCCATGATGCCCTCGGCATCCCGGGCGCGCCCTCTGGGACGGCCCTCTTTGGGTCACATTAGCCCCTCATGCACGATAACGAAACCGTTACGACGAGCCGCCACCTGGCCGAGGCCCTTGATGAGACGCATGGTCGTGAAACGCGCCCGAAGCCCCTCGAGTGCCAGGCCCCGCATCATTCCGGCGAACGCGATCGCGCCGCGGGTCGTGAATGGCGTCATCTCGCGCACAAAACGGGGCGGCGTCATGGCGCTTTGCGCTTTTCTGCTTGGCGCCTGCGCCGACCTGCCGCTTTTTCACGAACCGGCGACCTTCGTCGGCTTCGCGACGAATCCGAAGGAATCGGCTGACTTCGTCACGGCGACGCGCCCGGAGAAGACCGAATACACCTCGGTCGGCATCGAGCCCGGACATCCTCCGGACAAGCCGCGGGACAAGGACGGAGTGAAGCAGCTGCAAACGGAGCTCGAGGCCCAACGCGATACCGGCCACGCGATTCTGCAGAAGCTGTCGCCCGAGACTGCGAACGCGCAAGCTCAAAAGCCCGACGAGAAGGCGAAGCGCAAGGAGGCCGCGAAGCAAAAGGGGAAGGACGAGGCCACCGCCAAGGAAAAGGGCCAGGCGACCCCGGATGCGCCGGCCGTGACGCCGGCCTCGCAATAGTCCTGCCGCGAACGCACGGGCGATGCTTCCATGATCGGTCGCACAGTTTCTCTCGCGGTCGCGTTGTTTGCGGCGCTCGCCGCCTCGCAGCTTCCGGAGTTCACGCAGCAATACGCCCAAAGGCTCGGCGGTGCGATCGACGAGCTGACGCGCGTGGTGCAGCGCTTTGACAAGGATTCGGTCACGCTCGGCGAGGACCGCAAGAGCGCGCTCGAGCGCCTTGCCCGCTCGCCGGACGAGCTTGCCCGTCGCCAAAGCGGGGCGATGTCGGCGAATATCGCGCGCCTCAACGCCCTCGAGGCGCAGCAGGCCGAGATGGCGATCTCGGGTCCTTTCCGCCGGATCACAGCCTTTCTTTCCGACCCCGATCCGCAGATCGCCAAAGCTACCTGGGATTCATTCGAGCCGGGCGTTCCGGCAACCGGCGAGGGCGCGGCCTCCGGCGGTGCGGGGTTCCTTCTCGGCGGAGGCCTGAGCTCGATCCTCGGCCGGATGCTCCGCCGGCGCCCGCGCCTGTCGCCGGCGCGCTAGGCCTCGCTATTTCGGCGGCTGAAGCACGATGCCGTAGCTGGCGTAAATCCGTTCCACCGTGCCATCGGCTCGCAAATGGTCGAGCGCGTCATTGACGGCGTTGCGCAGCTTGTCGTCCGGGCGAACCATGCCGATGGCGACATTCCAGTTGAGGTTGGCCTCGCCCTCGTCGAGCGCCGAGACCCGCACCGGATTTTGCGGGTGAGTGAGATTGAAATATCCGGCCATGGTCGGCGTGACCGCCGCCGCATCGATCTCGTGATTGGCGAGCGCTTCGAGGCTGTCGACCTCGAAGCCGAAAGTCGATAGCGGCACATGGCGCTGGCCGAGCGTCATCGCCGCCATGGAGCCGACCTGCACCCCGACCTTCGTGTGATCGTTGAGGTCCTTGAAGGAGGCGGGCCCGCTGCCTGAAGGCGCGGCGAGCGCGACGCCTGTCCGGTAATAGGGCTTCGAGAGCTTGAGATTGGTTTCGCCTTGCGCCTCGGGATCGGCGATCGTGTCCATCACGATATCGCAATCGGCGCTGCGCATCTGGAATTGGGTGATGATCCAATCGAGCTTGAGCGAGACGCCGAGCTCCTTGGCAAGCGCGCGGCCCATCTCGAGCTGAAACCCCGGCGGATTCTCGGCCTTGCTGGCGAAGGGCAGCGAGTTCGGATGGGCGCAAAGCCCGATCGCGCCGATCGAGCGGATCGCATCGAGAGAGCGCGCCTCGGCGGAACCGGCAAGCGCGAGCGCGGCGAAAAGCGCAAGCGGGAGAGCCTGCTGCATCGAGAGGCGCCGCTTCGCAAGGACTCTCGGTTCCGTCGCATGACTCGTATTCGTCGTGAGGCTCGGCTTCATCGGGTTGCCTTCTCTGCTCAGATTGTCGGCGCGCTTGGCGCGCTCAGCCTTCATCGGGCTTCAATGCGCGGATATATTTGATGATCGCGTCGATCTGGGCGTCGTCGAAGCTCTGCCCGAAAGCCGGCATCGCGCCTTCCTTGCCGTTCTTGATGCGATTGTGCATGAAATCGTCGCTGCGCGTGGAATTCATCAGCTGCGGCCCCTTGCCGGCGGCCCTGCCGCCCTCGGAGTGGCACCAGCCGCAAGTCGAGGTGAACAGCTCCTTCACGTCGAGATCGGCTCCGCCTGAAGGCGCAGCCTGTTGGGCCGCGGCCTCGCCGGCGCAAGCGAAGCAAAGCACGAGCGCCAGGAAGTTCATCGCGAGCCAAGCCTTGGGCAAAAAGCTCGTCGCCGGAAAGCTCTTCGGTACTCGCCGAGCCGTCCGCAAATCCGAATATCGTCGCATGTCAATAGCGTCCGCGTGGCTTTGAGAGGCGCCGGGGAGCGCGGCTTGCCCGCTCCCCGGCGATTGCTGGTTACTTCAGGCTGTAGACGATGAGCGCGCCGTCATCGCGCGGCATGCTCTTGTAGACGCCGCCGAAGGTCGGCGCGTAATCGTCCGAGGCCATGCCGCCGAAGCCCGCCGTCACCGCGATGTATTGCTTGCCGTTCACCGCATAGCTCACGATGCCGCCCTGGTGGCCCGTGCCGTCCGCATGGTTCCACAGCTCGGCGCCGGTCTCGGCGTTATACGCATGGATCGTGCCGCGCGAGTCGGGCACGAAGACGAGATTGCCGCCCGTCGAGAGCACGCTGGCGAGCGGCGGCTCCGGGAAGCGCACCTCCCATTTTTTCGCTCCGGTCACGGGGTCGCGCGCGTCGAGATGGCCATAGATCTCGCCGCCGGGAGGCGGCGCGATCTTGAAGTCGGCGCCGATGTTGAGCTGGACTTGCGGCGCGGTGATCGGCGTCGTCTTCGCCACCGTGAGCGTCATGCACCATTCCTGGCCAAGCTTGTAGTAAAGCCCGGTCTTGGGATTGTAGGAGCCCGCATTGAAGCTGACGCCGCCCGAGATATGCGGGCAAAGCGGCTCGGCAACCTTCCCGGCGGAAAAGTCGCGCCGGCCGATCAGCTCACCCGTCTTGGGATCGATGTCCTTGACGAAATTGCTGTTCTGCGTGATCCGCCAGACGTTCTTCAGCCCGGCGCTGCGGTCGTAGACGAAGATGTAGCCGCTCTTGTTGGGATGCACGACGAATTTCTGCCCATCGCGATCGAGCATGACGAATTCACCGACCGCGCTGTCAAAATCCCAAGTGTCGTGCGGCAGCTCCTGGTGATAGAATTTGAGCTTGCCGGTATCGGCGTCGAGCCCGATGACCGAGGACGTGTAGAGATTGTCGCCTGGGCGCGCGCCCTGCGTCTTGTAATCGTTCCCGGACCAATCGTAGAGCGGGGCCGGGTTGGCGGTGCCCCACCAGATCGTATTGGTTTCCGCGTCGTAGGTGCCCGGCATCCAGCCGCCGCCACCGCCGGTGCGCCAGGAGTTGTTGCCCCAGGTCTTCTGCGATTCCTCGGTGGGGGCCACCGTGTCGAACTGCCATTTCTTCGCCCCGGTCGCCGCGTCGATGCCGAAGATGGGGCCGCGCCCCGGCCACTCGCCGCCCTGCGCGCCGATGATGACGGTGCCCTTGGCATAGAGCGGGGCGCCGGTGAAGCCGACGGTCAGCTTCTCGGAATCGATGAGCTTGGTGTCCCAAGCGGGCTTGCCGGTCTTCATGTCGAGCGCGATCAGGCGCCCGTCCATGGTGCCGACATAGACCTTGCCTTCGCCGATCGCCACGCCCCGATTATAGGGCGAATGCGTCTGCCGGCTGATGAGCGCTTCGTCGAGCTCCGGGATATAGGACCAGATGACCTCTCCGGTCGCCCCGTTCAGGGCGAAGGTGCGGCTGTAGGAGCCCGTGTAATAGAGCACGCCGTCGGCGACGAGCGGCATGGACTGCAGGCCGCGCGTCGAGCGTCCCGGAATATGGATCCAGGCGACGCCCAGATTCGAGACGGTGTTCGTGTTGATCTGGTCGAGCGGGCTGTAGTGATAGGATCGGTAGGAACCGTGATAGGTTAGCCAATCATTGGCATCGCCCGCTTGGATGCGCGCGGTGTCAACCGGTTGTGCGAAGGCCTGGGATGCGGCGAGCGTCGCGCCGATGGCAAGAGCAACGCCTTGAACGAGTGACTTTGGCAGTCTCTTCATTGCACTTCCTCCTTGTTTACTCCTAGTAGGCACGGGCGGTCGCCCGATCTCATCGCTTGTCGGCGCGAGTTGTTATTCGAGCGGGCTCGAAGTTTTGAAGGCTAACGGTTTGTCGGCGGTTGAGAACGCACAGAATGGAATGTGACCCCTGCGTCATCATTGCCCGCGATGAAGAGCCGATCATCACTCTTTGCACTCATGAGATTCAAGAGCAGTTCGCGCAAACGTGAGCATCGCAGCGACGACGATGAAGGATCGTTCCTTCGCCGGGAGGAAGAATAAGGAGAGAAGCCGGAAGAGCGCGAGAGCGATTTTCGGAAAGCGCCCTCAACGCACTGGACCGCATCGAAACCGCATGCTCGTCGGTCGTCGTCGCCGGCGCTACGGCCCGCTTGCGAGCACGACCACGAAGCCCTCGACATCGCGCCCCTCATCCTGGCGCGTCACGGCCGGTGAGAGATGCGCGACCGTGAAACCTTGGGAAAGGGCACTCGCGCGAAGATAGCTTTGCGCATGCGCAAAGCGATGGTCGAGACCGAGCCGATAGCCTTCCGGCGCCGCCTCGTCGCCGCAGGATTGCACCGTGAAGCCGAAGAGGCCGCTCAAGCCGAGCGCGGCGTGGGCCGCGCCGAAGATCGGCTGAAGATCCGCGACATAGACGAGGACGTCGGCGGCGAGCACGAGATCCGCCCCGGCGCGCGGCCGCGCCCGCAGGAACGCCTGAAGCTCCCCCTGGGCAAGCTCGTCGTAGATGAGCTTGGCGCGAGCCTTGGCCAGCATGCCGGAAGAGAGATCGACGCCCGTGAGCCCGCCCGCGAAGGGCCGGATCGCTTCGCCCATGAGACCGGTGCCGCAGCCCAGGTCGAGCGCGTGGCGGAAACGGAACGGGCGCGCCTTTGCGGCGCAGACCTCGCGTAGGGCGCCGAGCACGGCTTGCGGCGCGCGATAGGCGAGGCGCTCGATGAGATGGGCATCGAAGCGGTCGCTATATTCATCGAAGAGGGCAGCGACATAACCCTTTTGCATCGCTTCCTTCGCGCTGACCGCGCCGAGGCGCGCCAGCTCGAGCCGCGCGCCGAGGCATCCCTCGGGGTCGAGCGCGGCCGCGCGCTCATAGGCGACACGCGCCTCCTCGCGCGCGCCGCTCAACCCCAGGGCATCGCCGAGAAGCTTCCAGGCCGGAGCCCAGGCGGGGGCCTCTTCCAGCGTCTGCCGCAAGATCTCGCAGGCCTCGAGGCTTTCGCCGGCTTCGAGCGAGGCCTTGGCCCAGCGGTAGCGCCGGTCTAGCCCCACATCGCCCGAGGTCGAAAATCCGGCGGGAAGGCCCGTCATCCTCGACCCGTCCTCACCGGACGGGCCGCACATAGGTCGACGGGCCGCGGCGATTTTCATCGATCTCGAGCCGCTGATTGAGCGACGGCATGGCGCGATCGGAGCAATCGTCACGCGGGCAGGTGCGGCACGAGACGCCGATCGGCGTGACGATCTGCGGATCGTCGAGGTTGAGGCCGTCCGAATAGACGAGATCGCGCGCATATTGGATTGGGCAGCCGAGCCCGATCGACAGTTGGCCGATGCGATGCGGCAGGCCTCCGCTGCGCGACAGACGCCCCGCGGGGTCGATCGTGCGGGCGAGGCAGAAAAAGGCCTGGCCCTCCGGCATCTTCGACACTTGCACGCGCAGCATGCCGGGCGTGGCGAAGGCGTCATAGACATTCCAGCGCGGGCACGCCGCGCCGAAGCGCGCGATATGGATCCCGGAAGCGGAAAAGCGCTTGGAGATGTTGCCCGCGATGTCGACGCGGATCAGGTGGAAAGGCACGCCTTCGTCGGCGGGCCGGCGAAGCGTCGTCAAACGATGGCAGACCTGCTCGAACGAGACATTGAAGCGGTGCTGCAGCACATTGATGTCGTAGCGCGTCTGGCGCGCGGCCGCGAGAAAGCGCCCGTAAGGCATGAGGAGCGCGGCGGCGAAATAATTGGCGAGCGCCGAGCGGGCGAGCGCATCGGCCTCCGGCGTGAGAAATTTGCCGGCCGAGACGATGGCTTCGATCTCGCTGCGCAAGGCGAGAAAGGCCAATTGATGCGCGAGCTGAAAGGTGCGGCTCGGCAAGGCCAGCATTTCGGAAAGCTCGAGGCGGCGATTGAGCGGATTGTAGCGGCGAAGCTCGCCGCGCATCCGATCGGATGGCGCGATCTCGACATCGACGGCAAAGCGCTGCGACAACAGCTTGATCAGATCCTGATGCAGCGTGTGCAGCGAAAGGCCATGCTCCACCCAAAGCGCTTCGGCGGCCTCCTCGAGCTGCGGGAAATGGTTCAAGCGCCGCTGCAGGAACTCGGTGATCTCCTCCGACGGCAGGCCCGCCGCGCCACTCTCGCTCGCGTCCTCCCCCTCAACGTTCGAGCCGAGCACCGAGACGCGGCGCCGGAACGCCTCGTAGAGATCGACGATCGCATGCGCCACGGCCGGCAGCCCCGAGACCAGATCGCGCACATCGCTCGTCTTCACGTCGGCGCCATCGAAGAGCGGATCGGAAAAAACCTCGAGCAGATGGCTCGAGAGGCGTTCGTCGTCTTCGGGCGCAAGGGCGGAGAGCTCGACCTGGAAGCGCTCGGCGAGCTTGAGCAGCACGCGCACCGTCACCGGCCGCTGATTGCTCTCGATGAGGTTGAGATAGCTCGGCGAAAGGCCAAGCTCCGCCGCCATCTGCGTCTGCGTCATGTGCCTTTCCTGGCGCATGCGCCTGAGCTTGCCGCCGATGCGAACTGACTTCACGGTCGCCCTCGATTTTTACAAAACATTGACATAACACAAAAAAATAATTGTCACAAATCAGTGATTTTGCAGTACTTCACCGATAACCCCATGGTTTTGTTGACTTCACCCGCGTCGAACGCAATGTCTTGACAAGTTTTCAGGAGGAAATGCGCGATGACGCTCTCTTCACATCCCCGACGCTTCGACGGCATCAAGCGCGACTATGCGCAAAGCGATGTCGAGCGGCTCTCGGGCAGCCTGCGCATCGAATACACCTTGGCGCGGCTTGGTGCCGAGCGCTTGTGGACGCTGTTGCACGAACGCCCGTTCGTGCGCACGCTCGGGGCGCTCACCGGCAACCAGGCCTTGCAACAAGTGAAGGCCGGGCTCGAGGCGATCTACCTTTCCGGCTGGCAGGTGGCGGCCGACGCGAACAATGCCGGACAGATGTATCCGGACCAATCGCTTTATCCGGCGTCCTCGGTTCCGGAGGTCGTGCGGCGCATCAACAACACGTTGCGACGCGCCGACGAGATCGCGAAAACCGAAGGGGACGATTCCGTCTATTGGTACGCCCCCATCGTGGCGGATGCCGAAGCGGGCTTCGGCGGGCCGCTCAACGCTTTCGAGCTGATGAAGGCCATGATCGAGGCCGGAGCCGCCGGTGTGCATTTCGAGGACCAGCTCGCCTCCGAGAAGAAATGCGGCCATCTCGGCGGCAAGGTGCTCGTGCCGACGCAAGCCTTCATCCGCACGCTCAACGCGGCGCGGCTTGCGGCCGACATCTGCGGCGTGCCGACGCTTCTCCTGGCGCGCACCGATGCGCATTCGGCGACCCTCATCACCAGCGACATCGACGAGCGCGACCACCCGTGGATCGATCGCGGCGAGCGCACCGCCGAAGGCTTCTTCCGGCTGAAGCAAGGCAGCGCCCATTCGGTGGAGCACGCCATCGCGCGCGGGACGAGCTACGCCCCTTATGCGGACCTCCTCTGGTGGGAGACGTCCGAGCCCGATCTCGGTGAAGCTCGGGAATTCGCCGCGGAGGTGCATCGCGGCCACCCGGGCAAGCTCCTCGCCTATAATTGCTCGCCCTCTTTCAATTGGCGCGCCAAGCTCGATGGTGGCACCATCGCGCGCTTCCAGGAAGAGCTCGCCGCCCTGGGCTACCGCTTCCAATTCGTCACCCTCGCGGGCTTTCACTCCCTCAACCTGTCGATGTTCGAGCTCGCGAGCGATTATTCGCGCCGCGGCATGGCGGCCTATTCGCAAATGCAGGAGCGCGAGTTCGAGGCGCAAGCCTCGGGCTTCACCGCCGTGCGCCATCAACGCGAGGTCGGCACCGGCTATTTCGACGCCGTCGCCATGGCCGTGTCGGGCGGCAAATCGTCGACGACCGCGATGTCGGGCTCGACTGAAGCCGCGCAATTCGACGCGGGCAAAAAAGGGCTCGCGGTGGCCGCGGAGTGAGCGCGGGAAAGGCGAAGCTCGATTCAGCGATAGGAGCCGTTCATGCAAAAGCAGTTCTGGGTGATCGGCGGCGAATACCGCGACCCCGAATTTATGGAAATGGACATGTCCACCTCATCGGTTCATGGCCCGTTTCGCGACTATGACGAGGCCAATCACGTGTGGCGTGAACGCTCGATGCAGACGCGCGCGCAAGCCGCGATGCGCTTCGCCATCGTGGTCTCGGCGCAAAACCCGCGAGGCTCGCACGGCTGAGCCTCGCTCGACGCGTTTCCGGAAATCGCCGCGCATCGAGAGGGCCGTGGACGGTTCCAAAGCCATCGTCGCCAGCGGCGATCACCGGACCTAATTGTCGGGAAATGGCTTCCATCTTATCGCGTCATGCTGCAGGGGCTTCGTTCTCGCCCCTACGAGCCCGCTTGGGCACACCGCGGTCTTTACTCCGCGGCGAGCGGCTGCGGCACCAGGGCTTCCTTCTCGCGCGTGTCCGCTTTTTCCGGCACGTTCCCGGTGAGCCAGTTCGAGAGCCGGTCGAGATAAAGATAGATCACCGGCGTCGTGAACAAGGTGAGCGCCTGGCTCACCAGAAGGCCGCCCACCATCGCGAATCCGAGAGGCTGCCTGATCTCCGCCCCCGTGCCCTGGCCAAGCATCAAGGGGACGCCGCCGAGCATCGCCGCCATGGTGGTCATCATGATCGGGCGGAAACGCAAAATCGCGGCGCGGCGGATCGCCTCGAGGGTGGACAGATGGTCGTCGCGCTCGGCCACGATGGCGAAGTCGACCATCATGATGCCGTTCTTCTTCACGATGCCGATGAGCAGGATGACGCCGATGAGCGCGATGAGGCTGAACTCGTAATGGAACAGCATCAGCATCGCGATCGCGCCCACGCCGGCAGAGGGAAGCGTCGAGAGAATCGTGATCGGATGGATGTAGCTCTCGTAAAGAATGCCGAGAATGAGATAAACCACGACGAGCGCCGCAAGGATCAGGAGCGGCACCGTCGAGAGCGAGTCCTGGAAGGCCTGGGCATTTCCTTGGAAGCTCGTGATGATCGTGCCTGGCAATTTCAAATCGGCTTTGACGCGCTCGATGGCGTCCGTCGCCTGGCCGAGCGCCGTGCCTTGCGCGAGGTTGAAGCTGATGGTGATCGCCGGGAATTGTCCCTGGTGGCTGATCGATAGGGGTTGAATCGGCGTCGTCGACCATTTTGCGAAGGCCGAAAGCGGCACCTCCGCGCCGGTCGTCGGCGCGCGCAGGAAGATCTTGTCGAGCGTCGCCGGGTCGCCTTGCAGCGAAGGCAGCACCTCCATGATCACGTAATAGCTCGAGAGCTGCGTGAAATACTGGCTGATCTGGCGCTGGCCGAAGGCATCATAAAGCGTGTCGTCGATGAGCTGCGGGGTGAAGCCGTAGCGTGAGGCCTGGTCGCGATCGATGGTGAGGGTGAGCGTCGTGCCCTCGGTCTGCTGGTCGGTGGCGACGTCACGAAGCTCGGGCAAGGTCTTGAGCTTCTCGAGCATCTTCGGTGCCCATTCGTTGAGCTCGCCGACGTCGGGGCCTTGCAGCGTGTATTGGTACTGCGTTCGCGACGGGCGTCCGCCGACGCGAACATCCTGCGCGGCCTGCAAGAAGAGCTTCGCGCCCTCGATCTTGGCGATCTGCGGCCTCAGCCTCGCGATGATCTGGTCGGCATTCGCCTTGCGCTGGTCGCGCGGCTTCAGGGTAATGAAGAGGCGCCCGTTGTTGGCCGGGTTTCCCGAGCCGCCGACGAACATCGCCAAGTGGTCGACATCGGGGTCCTTGAGCACCACCTCGCCGAGCGCCTCGAGATGGCGCTGCATGTCCGTGGGAGAGATGTCCTGCGCCCCTTCGGCGATGCCGGTGATGAGCCCGATGTCCTGCTGCGGGAAGAAACCCTTCGGGATCACCGTGAAGAGGTAGACGGAGAGCCCAAGCGTGGCGAAGAACACGCAAAGCGTGATGAAGCGATGCCTCAGCACGAAGTCGAGGCCACGCTCATACCCTCTCAGCAGCGCGTCGAAGGCTCGCTCGCTCCAAGCGTAAAGCTTCCCGTGATGGGCTTCCTTCGGCGGCTTGAGGAAGCGCGACGCCATCATCGGGGTCAAGGTGAGAGAGACCAGCGCCGAGACGACGATCGTCATCGACAAGGTGACCGAGAACTCCCGGAAGAGCCGCCCCATGATGCCGCCCATCATCAAGAGCGGAATGAGCACAGCGATGAGCGAGATGCTGATCGAAATGATGGTGAAGGCGATCTCACGCGAGCCTTTGAGCGCCGCCGCAAAGGGCTCCTCGCCCTCCTCCACGTAGCGGGTGATGTTCTCCAGCATCACGATGGCGTCATCGACCACGAAGCCGACCGCTATGGTCAGCGCCATGAGCGAGAGATTGTCGAGGCTGTAGCCGGCAAACCACATCAGCGCGCAGGCGCCGAGCAGCGCGAGCGGCACGGTGATGCTCGGGATGAGGGTCGCCCAAAGGCTGCGCAGGAAGATGAAGATGACCATCACCACGAGCGCGACGGTGATGAGCAGCGTGAATTGCACGTCCTTGACCGCGGCGCGGATGGTCTGCGTACGGTCGCTCAAGGTGAAGATCTTGATGGCCGGCGGCATGGTGGCGCGCAACCGCGGAACCTGCGCCATGATGTGATCGACGGTATCGATCACATTGGCGCCCGGTTGCTTGAAGATGACGAGGACCATGCCGCGCTTGCCATCGGCCCAACCGGCTTGCGTCGTGTCCTGCGGCCCGGTGACCGCCTGACCGATGTCGCGCACCCTGAGCGGAGCCCCATTGCGATAAGCGACGATGACATCGTTCCAGTCCTTCGACTGGGTGAGCTGGTCGTTGGTGTAGATGGTGAAGGAGCGCGTCGCGCCGTTGATGGTGCCCTTCGGATTATCGACCGTCGTGATCGACAAGGGCAAACGAACGTCCTCGAGCGAGAGGCCTTTCGCGACGAGCTTCGCCGGATCGAGCTGAATGCGGATCGCGGGCTTCTGCTGACCACCGATCAGCACCTGGGCGACGCCGGAGATCTGGCTCACCTGCTGGGCAAGCTTGGTCTCGATGCTGTCGTCGACCTCGGTCAGCGGCAGCGTGTCGGATCTTACGCCGAGAAGCAGGATCGGGGAGTCCGCCGGGTTGACCTTGCGATAGGTCGGCGGGCTTGGCAGGTTCTTCGGCAATTGCCCGCCCGCCGCGTTGATCGCGGCTTGCACGTCGTTCGCGGCGGCATCGATGTTGCGCTCGAGATCGAATTGGATGGTGATCGAGGTCGAGCTGAGCACGCTCGTGGAGGTCATCTGCGCGACGCCGGGGATCTGGGCGAATTGCGTCTCGAGCGGCTGCGCCACGGCTGACGCCATGGTATCCGGGCTCGCTCCGGGCAAGGTCGCCGAGACCTGAATGGTGGGAAAATCCACCTGTGGCAGCGGGGCGACGGGCAGGCGCGGATAGGCGACGAGCCCGACAAACAAGACCCCGATCATCAAGAGCGAGGTCGCGATCGGATGCCGAATGAACGGCGCGGAAATGCCACCACCCATGCTCAGGGCGCCTTGGTGGGGCTGTTCTGCGCCTCTTTGGTGGGCGCCGTCGCCGTGGCCTCATTGGGCGTCACGGTCGAGCCCTCCTGAAGCCGATACTGGCCCGCGACAACCACTTTCTGCCCGGGAGAAAGCCCCTGGCTGACGACCGATTGATCGACGCCTTCCTGGCTCACCTTGATGTCCTGCATCGCGACCTTGTTCGCGTCGTCGATGACGAAGGCGTAAAGGCCATTTGGCCCTCTTTCGACAGCGTCGTTAGGAACCACGACGACCTGCTTGAGCGTCTCGACGAGGAGGCGCGTCGACACCGAAAGGCCCGGCCACAGCACATTATCCTTGTTCTCAAAGGTCGCTTTCATGCGGATGGTGCCGCTCGCCTGATCGACGGTGTTGTCGATGAGCTCGAGCTTGCCCTGCGAGAGCGTCCGCGAGCCGTCGCTGCTCAGCGCCGTCACCGCGACGGGCCCGGCCGCCAGCGCTTGGTTGATCCGCGGCACGTCCTCCTCGGGCGCCGTGAAGACCACCGAGATCGGCTGAAGCTGGACGATCGAGAGCATCCCGTTCGTGTCGGAAGCATGCACGATGTTGCCCTGATCGACGAGTCGGAAGCCGATGCGCCCGCTGATCGGCGCGTTGATGGTGGTGTAGCTGAGCTGGGTCTTGGCGTTGTCGATCGCGGCCTGATCGCCCTTGATTTGGGCCGTGAACTGATCGACCGTCGCTTGCTGCGTGTCGACCTGCTGGCGCGAGGCGAAATCCTGACGCGCAAGATCGGTAAAGCGCTTGAGGTCGAGCTGCGCATTCTTCACGCTCGCCTCATCTTGCGCTTTCTTCGCGGTCGCCTGATCGAGCGCCGCCTGGAAGGGGCGAGGGTCGATCTGTATCAGAAGATCGCCTTCCTTGACGATCTGGCCTTCCTTGAAGGCGATCTTGTTGATCTCGCCGTCGACGCGGCTGCGCACCGTTACGGTGTTGTAGGCCTGCACCGTCCCGAGCCCGTTAAGGTAAACCGGAAAATCCGCGAGCTGCACTCGCGAAAACGTGACCGGAATCGGCGGCGGGCCGGCCTGGGCGGCGTTCCTCGGATCGACGGCTGCATCGGCGGCTCTCGTCGATACGTAACGCCAGCCGATGAAGCCGCAGGCGGCCAGCAGCGCCAGGAGGGTGATCACCCCCCAGGGGCCACGCCGCTTTGAAGAAGGAGAAGGCGCCACCAGCTCGCTCCGATCCTACTCGATTCCCGCCCTCTCGGGCATATAATGCGAAGTTGCGGCGCAATATAGGGTTCCCGCACGACCGAACCATTACGAGATTATTAAATCCGGCAAGAGAGGTTCGGTTCGCCCGGCGAACCGCGACGGCGCTTGGCTCCTCCCCCAAGGTCTATATAACGGGCCAGGGCGGAAGGACAACGCCGATCCGCGAGGCGTGCGAACGCCGTCACGGCCTTTTGAGACAGGCTCGCGCCGGCCAGGATTTCGGCTGCGTTCCCTGCCTAGGGAGAGACGCATGAGCGCTAGCGGCCGGGCCGCCCCCGCAATCGAAACCCCATCCGAGGTCGGCGATGTGCCGCTCGCCCGGAAGCCGCGCGTCGACGAGGCAGGGGGCTTGCGCAACGAAATCATGGCGAAGCTCGCCCATTCGATCGGCAAGGACCCGATCGTCGCGCAAAACCATGATTGGCTCGTCGCCACCATCCTGGCTGTGCGGGACCGGATCATCGACCGCTGGATGGCCTCGACGCGCGAAGCTTTCCGCACCGAGCGCAAGCGCGTCTATTATCTGTCGCTCGAGTTCCTGATCGGCCGCCTCTTCAAGGATGCGCTGAGCAATCTTGGCCTAACCGAGACGGTGAGGCTCGCGCTGGGCGAGCTCGGCGTCGATCTCGATGCGATCGCCGAGCTCGAGCCCGATGCCGCGCTCGGCAACGGTGGCCTCGGCCGTCTCGCGGCGTGCTTCATGGAGAGCATGGCCACTGTCGGCATCCCGGCGCTCGGTTACGGCATCCGCTACGACTTCGGGCTTTTTCGCCAGACCATGGCGGACGGCTGGCAGATCGAGACGCCCGAGGACTGGCTCTCCTTCCGCAATCCCTGGGAATTCGAGCGGCGCGAAGCCAACTACCAGATCGGCTTCGGCGGAACCGTGGCGCTGCGCGAAGGCTGGGACGGAACGCCGGGTCACGAATGGGTGCCGGGCGAGACCGTCCTCGCGGTCGCCTATGACACGCCCATCCTCGGTTGGCGCGGCGAGAAGGTGAATACGCTGCGCCTCTGGCGTGCCCGCGCCCTCGACCCGATCCATCTCGAGGCCTTCAACAAGGGCGACCATGTTGGCGCGCTTGCCGAGCGCACGCGCGCGGAAAGCATTTCGCGCGTGCTCTACCCTTCCGACGCGACGCCCGCGGGACAGGAACTGCGGCTGCGACAGGAATTCTTCTTCACCTCGGCCTCGCTCCAGGATCTGCTGCGGCGCCACCTCATGCAATTCAGCGACATCCGCACCCTGCCGGAGAAGGTGGCGATCCAGCTCAACGATACCCATCCGGCGCTGGCCATCGCCGAGCTCATGCGGCTCCTGGTCGATGGCCATAACCTCGCCTGGGAAGAGGCCTGGGACATCACGCGGCGCACCATCGGTTATACCAACCACACCTTGCTGCCGGAGGCGCTCGAAAGCTGGCCGGTGACGCTCGTGGAACGCCTGCTGCCCCGCCACATGCAGATTATCTTCGCCCTCAACGCGCGCCTGCTTGCCGACACGCAGCACAAGCGCGACGAGGAGGGGATCGCACCCGCCGACGTCTCGCTCATCGACGAGAGCCATGGGCGCGCCGTGCGCATGGGATTTCTCGCCTTCGTCGGCGCCCACAAGGTCAATGGCGTCTCGGCGCTGCACACCGAGTTGATGAAGCGCACGGTGTTCCGCAACCTGCATCGCCTGTTTCCCGACCGCATCGTGAACAAGACGAACGGCGTGACGCCGCGCCGCTGGCTGTTCGAGGCCAATCCGGGCTTGACGGAGCTCCTCGTCGACGTGCTCGGCGAGAGCATTCTGGACGATGTGGAGAGGCTCTCGGAACTTGCGGCTTTCGCCGACGACCCGTCCTTTCAGGAGCGTTTTTACGCCGTGAAGCGCGAAAGAAAGGAACGCCTCGCCGCCCGGATCGCGCAGCTCACGGGAATGAGGGTCGACCCGCAGGCGATGTTCGACGTTCACGTGAAGCGCATTCACGAATATAAGCGCCAGTTCCTCAACATCCTCGAGACGATCGCGCTCTACGACGCGATGCGTACCCAGCCTCACAAGAGCTGGGTGCCGCGCGTCAAGATTTTCGCCGGCAAGGCGGCCGCCAATTACGTGCAGGCAAAGCTCATCATCAAGCTGATCAATGACGTGGCGCGCATCGTCAATTCCGACCCCTCGACGCGCGGCCTCTTGAAGGTGGTTTTCCTGCCGAATTACAACGTGAGCCTCGCCGAGGCGATCATTCCGGCGGCCGATCTTTCCGAGCAGATCTCGACGGCGGGCATGGAAGCCTCCGGCACCGGCAATATGAAGCTCGCCCTCAACGGAGCGATCACCATCGGCACCCTCGATGGCGCCAATGTGGAGCTTCGAGAGAAGGTCGGGCCTGAGAACATCGTGATCTTCGGCCTCACCGCTTCCGAGGTCGAGGCGCGCCGCCGCAGCGGCCCGTCGCCGCGAGAGAGCATCGGACAGACGCCGGCCTTGAAGGAGGTGCTCGACGCGGTGGCCGGCGGCGTGTTCTCACCGGATGAACGAGGGCGTTACGGGCCTCTCGTGCGCAGCCTCGAGGAGCATGACTGGTTCATGGTGGCGGCCGATTTCGATGCGTATGTGCGCGCGCAAGCAGAGGTTGCGGCGCTTTGGCGCGATACGCGGGCCTGGCGGCGCAGCGGCGTGCTCAACACCGCGCACACGGGTTGGTTCACCTCCGATCGCACCATCCGGCAATATGCGGAGGAGATTTGGGCCGTGCCGGTGAACCCCAAGCCGTGACCCTCGAAGGCAGGGCGGAGATGACGCGCGCCGGAGCCGCGCCGGGCGCGACACCCCCATGAGCCCCGCCATCACCGCCGGGGAGGGCACGCCCGAGCCTTTGGGCGTCACCTCCGTCGAAGGGGGCGTCAATGTCGCGGTCTTCGCGCGCAATGCCGCACATATCACCTTCTGCCTTTTCGACGCGAGGGGCGACAGGGAGGTCGCACGCATTCCCTTGCCCCGGCGCAGCGGCGACGTGCACCACGGCTTCATCTCCGGCGTCGGTTCCGGCGCGCGCTACGGATTGCGCGCCGACGGCCCCTACGAGCCCGCGCAGGGCCATCGCTACGATCCCGCGAAGCTCCTCGTCGACCCATACGCCAAGCGCCTCGATCGCCCTTTTCGTTACGCCTCCGAGCTTTCCGCCCCGCGCGGCGCCGGCATCGACACCGCGCCTTTCGTGCCCCGTGCGATCGTGAGCGGGGAATTGCCAACGCCGCGCTCATGCCTTGCGCGCATGCCGTCATCGCCCGGCCTCATTTATGAAATCGCCGTCAAGGCCTTCACCCGGCGTCACCCCGACGTGCCCGCGGCTTTGCGAGGCACGCTCGCGGGCCTCGCGGAACCGCCGATCGTCGAGCACCTCCACAAGCTCGGCGTGAGCCATGTGGAGCTCATGCCGATCGCGGCCTGGATGGACGAGCGTCATCTCGTGCCGCTCGGCCTCGCCAATGCCTGGGGCTATAATCCGATCGTCTTCATGGCGCCCGACCCGCGTCTTGCGCCCGAAGGGCCAGGCGAGCTTGCGCGCGTCGTCGAGCGGCTGCACGAGGCCGGGATCGCGGTCATTCTCGACGTGGTGTTCAATCACACGGCGGAGAGCGACGCCGAGGGCCCGACGGTGAGCCTGCGCGGCCTCGACAACGCCGTTTACTACCGCCATTTCGCGGATGATCCCTCACGCCTCGTGAACGACACCGGCTGTGGCAACACGCTTGCCTGCGACAGGGCGCCCGTGCTGCGCCTCGTGACCGACGCGATGCGCCATCTCCTGCAAACCGCCGGCATCGACGGCTTTCGCTTCGATCTCGCGACCGTGCTTGGCCGGACGCAAGACGGGTTTTCGCCGCAAGCGCCTTTGCTCTCGGCGATCGCGCAGGACCCTCTGCTGCGGGAGACCGTGCTGATCGCCGAGCCTTGGGATGTCGGGCCCGCCGGCTATCGGCTCGGCGAGTTTCCGGCCCCCTTTCTCGAATGGAACGACAAATACCGCGATGACGTGCGCCGTTTCTGGCGAGGCGACGCGCATGCGGCAGGGCTGCTCGCGACACGCCTTGCCGGCTCTTCGGATGTTTTTCAGGCGCGCTTCCGGCGGCCTTCCGCTTCCGTGAATTATCTCGCGAGCCATGACGGCTTCACACTCGCGGATGTCGTGAGCTACGCGAAAAAGCACAATGAGGCGAATGGTGAATCGAACCGCGACGGTGTTGCCGATAACCATTCCTGGAACAACGGAGCGGAGGGAGAAAACCTTGATCCGGCCGTGCGAGACCGCCGCGGGCGCGATGTGCGGGCGCTCCTCGCCACTCTCTTCTTGTCGCGCGGCAGCTTGATGCTCACTGCCGGCGACGAGCTCGGCCGCACGCAGAAGGGAAACAACAACGCCTATTGCCAGGACAACGATATCACCTCCATCGACTGGGCTCGCGCCGACCTCGCCCTTGCGGATTTCGTCGCGGGACTCTCGGCGATGCGCCGGCGCTTCGCGCTTCTGCGGCAAGATGAATTCCTCACCGGCAAGCCCCCGCGAAGCGGCGCGCTGCCGGATGTGACGTGGCTACACCCATCCGGCCGGCCGATGCGCGACGAGGATTGGCCCTTGGCCGATGCCTTCGGGATGATGTTGTGCTGCCCACGCGAGGACGGCACGAACGAATGCTTCTGTCTCGTTGTGAACCGCTCGCCGGAACCCGTTTCGTTTGTGCTGGCGGACGAAGCGCCGGACGCATGGCTTTGCGTGCTCGACAGCGCCGCCGGCCGGGTCGGAGGCGGTCAGGCATGCGCCAGCCGAAAGCTGGTGATCGAAGCGCGCTCGGTCGCTGCCTTCGTGCGCGCGTGAAAGGCCCTACGGTTTCGCGCCTGACGGGACCCCGCGATACTCGCCCGTCATCGTACTCGCGTAAAAATTGAACGCCGCCCGAAACGGAATCCGCAGGAGAAGCGCTCCATTCTGGCTTGGTCGGCCGGGCGCCGAAGCAACAGGCTTGGGCTGAGGATCTTGGGGCTGAAGATGCCGCTTGCGCGCACCGACGATACGCCACGCAGCGGAACGTCCGCGCGCTTCGTGCATCCAAAAAAACCTCGCCCGACAGTTTCCCGTCGGATACTTCGCATCGGCGCGATGACGACTTCATTTCCGCCATTTTTAGGCATCATAAACTTCGTTCACGAGGGGGCGCCGACCAAAGTTACCTCGCAATTGTCCACGTTACCGGCATGCTTGCGTAGCATCGCGAGCCGACGGCTTTCGGCATCGACATGAGAATTGAATTTGCTCTCGCCGCCGCGAATGGGATTTCCATAAGCGAGACCGCACCGGAACCGGCCCGGCCTCCCGGTTTGCCGGCGCCCGCGCAGAAGTCGAGCTCCCGCCAGAATCCCCAAGGCGAGGTTCTCCGCACGCAGCGCGCGGGCGATGGGGCGCGGCTTCGACGCGTTCTCTTCGTCACGCCCGAAATGGCCGATTTCGTGAAGGTCGGCGGGCTTGGAGAGGTTTCCGCCGCGTTGCCGCGCAGCCTGCGCGAGAATTGCGACGTGCGCGTCCTGGTGCCCGGCTATCGGGCCGTGCTCGAACGGCGCGACGAGATCGAGCTCATCGGCAGCTTGCCGAGGCTCGCCGGCATCCCTCCCTGCGGGATCGGCCGCATCGTCACCGCCGACGGGATCACCGTTTATGTGGTGCTTTGCGACGAGCTCTACGATCGCGAGGGCACGCCTTACAATGACGCGCAAGGCGGGGACTTCCCGGACAACGACATCCGGTTCGCGAGGCTCTCGCTCGCCGCGGTCGAGCTGGCCGAGGGGCGAGGCGATCCCGAATGGGCGCCGGACCTCATCCACGCCAATGATTGGCCCGCGGCGCTCGCGCCTGCCTATGCGACCTGGCGAGGCGCGAAGACCGCGTCGCTCCTCACCGTGCACAACCTCGCCTACCAGGGTGTCTTCGATGCGAGCCGCCTCCCCGCGCTCGGAATCCCGCGATCGGCGTTCACGGTCGATGGCGCGGAGTTTTACGGCAAGCTGTCCTTCCTCAAGGCTGGCCTTTTCTATGCGTCGCACATCACCACGGTGAGCTCGACTTACGCGCGCGAGATCACCCGCCCGGAGCATGGCTGCGGGCTTCATGGCCTCCTCGCCGAGCGCGCCCGGCAAGGCCGGCTTTCCGGCATCCTCAACGGCATCGACGAGAGCTGGGACCCGCGCAAGCCCAATTCCAAGAATGGTTTCTGGCCGCAGAACCGGTTCGACATGAATGCCTGGAAAGGCCGCAACGCCGAACAGGTCCGCGGTGCCTTTTTGCTCGCCTTGTCGCGAGGGCCGCTCTTCGCCATCGTGTCGCGGCTCGTGCATCAAAAAGGGGTCGACCTCGCGATCGATGCGGCCGAGACCATTCTGGCGCGTGGCGGCCAATTGGTGGCGACCGGCAAGGGCGAGCCGCGTTTCGAGGAAGGGATGCGCGATCTCGCGAGGCGCCATCCGGGGGCGGTCGGCGTGCGCATCGGCTTCGACGAACAGGAAGCGCGGCGCATGTTCGCGGCAAGCGACTTCCTTCTGATGCCCTCACGCTTCGAGCCTTGCGGCTTGAGCCAGATGTATGCGCAGAAATACGGCTCCCTGCCGATCGCCTATCGCACCGGCGGTCTCGCCGACACGATCGAGGACGGCGTCACGGGCTTCCTTTTCAACAAGTTCAGCCGCGACGGGTTCGCGAGCGCCATCGGCCGGGCATTCGAGGCCCACATGTCGAAGCGCGAGTTGCGCCGCATGCGACAGAGCGCCATGGCGCGGAACTTCGATTGGAAGCGGTCGGCCGCCGATTATATAAGGCTTTATCGGCGCGTGGCGGCGCCCGCTTGAAGCGGCCGCATTCCAAGAGCAACGCCATTCCCGCAAGCCGGCTTCCCCGGCAATCGCGCCGGAGGACCGGAACTTCCTCCCATGCTGGCCGGTTGGCCGCGGAAGGCGGGGCGAAAAGCGAAGCTTCACGCAAGAGCGTATAACCGCGACGGAAAACCTGTTCGATGAATGATGTCAACATGGTCCCGGCGCTCGACACCGCAACGCTTTCTGCCCTTGCCGAAGCAAGGCATCCCGATCCGTTTTCGGTGCTCGGCCCGCATCCGGCGCCGGGCGGGCTCGTGCTGCGGGCCTTCCTGCCCGGAGCGCGCGCCGTGGATGTGCTTGCCCGACAAGGTGAGACGCACCTGGGGCGCCTCGAGCCCGCAAGCCCGGACGGACTTTTTCAAGGCCGACTTTCGTCGACGCAGGCCTATGTTCTGCGCATCGAATGGCCCGGGGCCGTCGAGATCACCGAGGACCCTTACGCGTTCGGCACCCTGCTCGGTGACATGGATCTTCACCTCCTCGCGGAGGGGCGTCACGAGGAGCTCGCCTCATGCCTCGGCGCCTTGCCGACGAAGCTCGACGATGTCGAGGGCGTGCGCTTCGCCGTCTGGGCGCCGAACGCGCGGCGCGTCGCGGTCGTCGGCGATTTCAACGCCTGGGACGAGCGCCGCCATCCGATGCGGCTTCGCCACGGAACCGGTGTCTGGGAACTCTTCATTCCGCGGATCGGCCCTGGGCACCGCTATAAATACGCGATCCTCGGAGCGCATGGCGAAAGGCTGCCGCTGAAGGCCGATCCCGTCGCGAGGCTCGCCGAGGCGGCGCCGGCCACGGCCTCGATCGTGGCACCGGCGGAGAATTTCGGCTGGACGGATGACGCCTGGATGGCGGGCCGAAAAGCCCGCCACGACAAGCACGCGCCGATCTCCATCTATGAGGTTCACCTCGCCTCATGGCTTCGCAGACCCGGCGACGACACGCCCCCCAGTTGGGACAAGGCCATCGAGCGTCTCATCCCTTACGTCTCCGAGCTCGGCTTCACCCATGTCGAGCTCATGCCGATCGCGGAGCATCCTTTCGGCGGTTCCTGGGGTTATCAGCCGCTCAGCCTTTTCGCGCCCACGGCGCGCTACGGCCCACCTTCGGAATTCGCGCGCTTCGTGAACGCGTGCCACGAGCGCGGGCTCGGCGTGATCCTCGATTGGGTGCCGGCCCACTTCCCCTCCGATCCGCATGGGCTTGCCCATTTCGACGGAACCGCGCTCTACGAGCACAAGGACCCGCGCGAAGGCTTCCACGAGGATTGGAACACGCTGATCTATAATTTCGGCCGCAGCGAGGTCCGTGGCTTCCTCACTGCGAGCGCACTTTACTGGCTGCGAAATTTCCATGTCGACGGCTTGCGCGTCGACGCGGTCGCCTCGATGCTCTACCGCAACTACAGCCGCAAGCCTGGCGAGTGGATCCCCAACATTCATGGCGGGGTGGAGAATCTCGAGGCCGTCGCCTTTATTCGCCATATGAACGCGGTGGTGCACGAGCGCTGCCCGGGCGCGATGACGATCGCCGAGGAATCGACCGCGTGGCCCGGCGTGAGCAGGCCAATTTCCGAAGGCGGCCTCGGCTTCGATTACAAATGGAACATGGGCTGGATGCACGACACGCTCCGTTTCATGGAGCGCGATCCCGTGCATCGCCGCTGGCACCATGAGGACCTCACCTTCGGCCTCGTCTATGCGTTTTCGGAGAATTATGTGCTGCCCCTCTCGCATGACGAGGTGGTGCACGAAAAAGCCTCCCTCATCGGCAAGATGCATGGCGATGATTGGCAAAAATTCGCGTCCTTGCGCGCCTATCTCGGCTTCATGTGGACGCATCCGGGAAAGAAGCTTCTCTTCATGGGGGGCGAGCTCGCCCAATGGCGTGAGTGGGACCATGACGCCGCGCTCGATTGGCCTCTTCTGGCTTACGAGCGCCATCGCGGCGTCCGGCAACTCGTTTGCGACCTCAATCGCGTCTATCGGCAAGAAGGAGCCCTGCACGCGCTCGACGCCGATCCTTCAGGTTTTCGCTGGCTGATCCGCGAGGACTACGCCAATTCGGTCTTCGCCTTTTTGCGACGCGGCATGGGAAGCGCGCCCCCGGTTCTGGTCATCTGCAACATGACGCCCGCGCCTTGCCGTCCTTATCGCGTCGGCGTTCCGCTCGCCGGCGGCTGGCGCGAGCTCCTCAATACGGATTCCAGCCTTTACGGCGGCGGCAACCTCGGCAACGCCGGCTTCCTCCGGAGCGAAGACGTGCCGAGCCATGGTGAAAAGCACTCGCTCGCACTTCTCGTGCCGCCGCTCGCGACCTTGATCTTGCGCCATGAGGGCTGAGCCGTGAAGGAGGCCGAGCTCGCCGAGCTCGCCGTCAAGGCGGGCGTGGCTCCCGAATGGAGAGATCTCGCAGGCGTTACTCATGAAGTGGCGCCACCAACGCTTCGCGCTGTCCTTTCCATGCTTGGCTTTCCCGGCGGCAACGCGCGCGAATGTCGCGACAGCCTGGCGCGGCTCCAGGCGCGCATGGGCGAAGCGACGCCGCCGAGCCTCGTCACGGCCCGCCTCGGTGAGCCGCTCGATCTCGCGCCCTTCGCCCGGCGGGCGAGGAGCGCCAAGCTCTCCTTCGAGGACGGGTCGCGACAAGAGCTCGGGCTCGGCGAAGGCCCCGACGGACGAAGGCGTTTGCCAGGGATCGATCGGCCCGGATACCATCGCTTGGAAATCGGCGACAGGGAGCTGACGCTCGCCGTCGCGCCGTCGCGCTGCATCACGATCGAGGATGTCGCGCGTGGCGAGCGCATCTATGGGATCGCGGCGCAGGTCTATGGCTTGCGGCGCACGGGCGACGGCGGGACAGGCGATCTGGGCGCCGTTCAGGCGCTGGCGACTTCTGCCGCAAAGCAGGGCGCGGATGCGCTCGTGCTCAGCCCCTTGCATGCGCTGTTCTCGGCGATGCCCGAACGCTTCGGCCCTTATTCGCCCTCGAGCCGCCTCTTCCATAATCCGCTGCACGCCGACCCGGCGATGATCTTCGGCGCCGAGCGTGTGCGCGCGGCCGCCGAGGAAGCCGGCTTGCGTGGCGAGATGGCGAAACTCGAAAGCCGCGACCTCGTCGATTGGCCGCGCGCCGCGCGCGCCAAGCTCGCGCTTTTTCGCACACTCTTCGAAAGCTTCGAGCGCGTCGAGCTCGAAAGCCCGCGTCCAGGGGTGCTGGCCGCCGATTTCAAAGGCTTCATCACGGACGGGGGAGAACATCTCGCCGGCCACGCACGCTTCGAGGCCTTGCACGCGGCCCGCCTCGCGGCGGATCGCGATGCGTCGAACTGGCGCGCGTGGCCCGCACCTTGGCGCGATCCCGAAAGCGCCGAGGTCGCGCATTTCATCGAAGCCCATGCCCATGAGGTCGCGTTCCATGCCTTTCTGCAATGGCTCACTGACCGCTCGCTCGCCCTTACGCAGAGCGCCTGCAAGAGCGCCGGGATGCGCATCGGCCTCATTGCCGATCTCGCCATCGGTATGGACGGTGCGGGCAGCCATGCCTGGAGCCGGCAGCGCGACATCCTGGTTGGCGCGAGCGTCGGGGCACCGCCGGACGACTACAACGCCAACGGTCAGAATTGGGGACTCACGGCTTTCTCGCCGCACGCGCTCGTCGCGGGCGGTTTCGATCCCTATCTTGCGACCTTGCGTGCCGTGCTGCGGCACGCCGGCGGCGTGCGCATCGACCATGTCATGGGGCTGATGCGGCTCTGGGTGATCCCGGAGGGGGCTTTGCCTACCGAGGGCGCTTATGTGTCCTACCCGGTCGAGGATCTCTTTCGCCTGACCGCGCTCGAATCGCTTCGGCGTCGCGCCATCATCATCGGTGAGGATCTCGGCACGTTGCCTTACGGTTATCGCGAGCGGCTCGCCGACGAAGGAATCGCCGGGATGCAGGTTCTGCGTTTCGAACGCGATGCGCACGGCTTCTTCCGCTCGCCCGAAAGCTGGCGCGCGTCCGCGGTGGCCATGACCGTCACGCATGATCTGGCGCCGACCGCGGGATGGTGGTTGGGCCATGACATCGAGATGCGCGCTTGCCTGGGCGGCGCGCATGCCTTTCCAGATGCTGACGCACTCGAAGCCGAGCGCCGGGCGCGGGCCACGGATCGCCGTTTTCTATGGGGTGCGCTTTGCCATGCCGGAGCCGCGACCGGCGAGGAACCGGGACCGGAAGCGCCACAACCCGTGGTCGATGCCGCTGTGCGCTACACGGCCTCGACGCCATGCGCCCTCGCGCTTCTCCCGCTCGAGGACGCACTCGGCGTCGTCGAGCAGCCGAACGTGCCGGGAACTGTCGACGAGCACCCGAATTGGCGCCGCCGCCTCCCCGGCGACGCCTCCGCGCTTCTCGATGCGCCCTTGGTCGTCTCGCGGCTCGAAGCGATGCGGGGACGGCGCACAAAGGAGAGGGTGACCACGCCGAGTGATCAGGGCGCCGACCCAGATCAACCGAGTAGACAACTACCCTCATCGTCAAAGTGGTCGGCCCATCCCAACGAGTCATTCTCCGAAGGTAAGCGTCCTCGCTAAGATCTGCTTCTTTGGGAGTGCCTTGGCGCTGCATTTCGGTTAGAAAGATGTTTCGGGCGGACCGCATGGCCTGCGCTCGGGCTCGGCCCAAGGGCTTGAGGCACCGCAGCGCCAAAGATCGCGAAAGACGGTCGGGACGTGTCGATCCTGCCCTGCCTTGGAGGACAGCGTCATGGCGGAATTGCTGAAGCGCAGGCAGGAGCGCCCGGTGGCGCATATCGTGCCGCCGGAAGTGCCCCGGGTGCACCTCGCGAGCGGTTTCGAGACCACGCTTTTCTCGCGAACCGATCCCGAGGACCTCGCCCGTCTGGACGCGCACCGCCGCGCCGAGATCGCGGCTTCTGCCTTATCGGTGCTCTCCGAGCCGCGCCCCCGAGGCAAGGCGCGCGTCACCTTGCGAGACGTGGCCGGCGACGACAGCGGCGTGGACAAGGTGACGATCGTCGAGGCGGTCAATGACAACATGCCGTTCCTGCTTGACTCCACGCTCGCCGAGATCGCCGAGCACGGGCTCAGCCTGCGGCTCGTCGCTCACCCCATCCTCAGCGTCGACCGCGACGCCTCCGGGGCGCTCGTCGAGCTGAAAGGAGAAGCCCAGGGCCAGTTGCAGCCGGGCGAACGGCGCGAGAGCTTCATCCATCTGCATCTCGATCCCGTCGAGGACGGCGCCTTGCGCGAGCAACTGATCGCCGGGCTCGAGCGGGTGCACGCCGAGGTGCGGCGCGCCGTCTCCGATTTTCCCTCGATGCGGGCCCGCGTCTTCGAGGCCGTGCAAGCCGCCAAGATTTCACCCCCGCCGCTCGCCGCTCAAGACGTTGCCGAGGCCATCGCGCTCGTGGAGTGGATGCTCGCCGATAATTTCACTTTCCTCGGCGTGCGCGAATACCGCTTCGTCGACGACGACCCGAGTGGCGATCTCGTCGGCTCCAACGGATTGGGGCTGTTGCGCGACCCCGATCTCAAGGTGCTCAGGCAAGGCCGGGAGTTCGTGAATGTGACGCCGGAGGTGCGAGTCTTCCTGGCGGAGGCGACACCGGTCATCGTCACCAAGGCGAACATCAAGTCGCGCGTGCATCGTCGCGTGCACATGGATTATGTGGGCCTCAAGATTTACTCGCCCGAGGGGCTTTGCCAGGGCGAGTTGCGCATCGTCGGGTTGTTCACCGCCAATGCTTATGACAGCCCGGTCGCCGCCGTGCCCTACCTGCGGCGCAAGGCCGACGCCGTGCTGGCGCGCGCCTCGCTCGACCCGTCGAGCTATGCGGGGCGCGCGCTCAAAAACGTGCTTGAGACCTATCCGCGCGACGAGCTCTTCCAGATCGACGTCGAGACGCTTTATCACTTCGTCTCCGAGATCCTGACGCTCTCGGAACGGCCCCGCATCCGGGCGCTGGCGCGGCTCGACCGTTTCAACCGCTTCGTTTCGATCCTCGTCTTCATCTCGAAAGACCGCTACGATTCCGCCATCCGCCAGAAGGTCGGCGCCTTTTTGGCGAATCTCTACGCCGGACGGCTCTCGGCCGCCTATCCTGCCTATCCGGACGGCCCGCTCGCCCGCACCCATTTCATCATCGGCCGCGATGGTGGAGAGACGCCGAACGTGCCGCGCGCGACCCTTGAGGCTGGCATCGCCGCGATCGTGCGCAATTGGGTCGACGAATTGCGCAGCGCCACGATCGGCCTTGAACCGGACCATCCCGGCACGGCGGCGCTCGAGCGTTATCTCGACGCTTTCGGTCCGGCCTACCGGGCCGCCTACGGAGCGGAAACCGCGCTCAACGACATCGCCATCGTCGAGACGCTCGGCGAGGAGGGCGCGCGCGCCGTGCGGCTCATCCCGCACAGGGGCGATGCCTATCTCGCGTCCCTGAAGGTCTATACGCGGGGCCGCGCGGTCTCCTTGTCGCAACGCGTGCCGATCCTGGAAAATTTCGGTTTTGAGGTGATCGACGAATCAAGCTTCACCATCGCGCCGGCGGGCGGCAAGCCCGTCTTCCTGCACGACATGACGGTGCGGCGCGCGGATGGCGCCGAGATGGAGGCGGCAAGCCTCGCGCCGCGCCTCGAGGAGGCACTGATCGCGCTCGGCGAAGGCGAGAGCGAGAGCGATGCTTTCGACGCGCTGGTTCCGTCGGCGGGCCTCGCCTGGCGCGATGTCGCCTTGGTGCGGGCACTGGCGCGCTATCTGCAGCAGGCGACGATCCGCTACACGCAAGGCTATATGGCGCAAGCCCTCGTCCGCCAGCCGGAAATCGCCGCCGCGCTCGTCACCTTGTTCTTTGCGCGCTTCAATCCCGATCTCGAATCGGAGCGGCGCACCGAGGCCGAAGCCGCCACCCGGCAGCTCATCGCCGAGAAGCTCAAGGACGTGACCAGCCTCGATGATGACCGCATCCTCTCGCGCTTCCTCAATCTCATCGAGGCGATGGTGCGGACCAATTTCTTCCAGCGCGACGCCGACGGGCGCCGGCGACAGGCCATGGCTTTCAAATTCGAGAGCAACAGAATCGAAGCCCTGCCGCTGCCGCACCCGTTGTTTGAGGTTTTCGTTTATTCACCACGCGTCGAAGCCGTGCATTTGCGCTTCGGCCGCGTGGCGCGCGGCGGCATCCGCTGGTCCGACCGGCCGCAGGATTTCCGCACCGAGGTGCTCGGCCTCGTCAAGGCGCAACAAGTGAAGAACGCGGTGATCGTGCCGGTCGGCGCGAAGGGCGGCTTCTTCCCCAAGCGCCTGCCGCCGCAAACCCAGCGCGATGCCTGGCTCGCCGAGGGCACCGAGAGCTACAAGCTCTTCATCTCGACGCTTCTCGATGTCACCGACAATATCGACGCGGGCGCCATCGTGCATCCGCCGGCGACGCTCTTCTTCGACGGCGATGACCCTTATCTCGTGGTCGCGGCCGACAAGGGCACGGCCACCTTCTCGGACACCGCGAACGCGATTTCCGAAGCCCGGCACCATTGGCTCGGGGACGCCTTCGCGTCCGGCGGCAGCCAGGGTTACGACCACAAGAAGATGGGCATCACGGCGCGCGGCGCCTGGGAAGCGGTGAAGCGCCATTTCCGCGAGATCGACATCGACATCCAGACCACCCCATTCACGGTGTGCGGCGTCGGCGACATGTCGGGCGACGTGTTCGGCAACGGCATGCTCTTGTCTGCGCATATCAAGCTCGTCGCCGCCTTCGATCACCGCGACATCTTCCTCGATCCTTCGCCCGACGCCGAGCGCGCGCTCGGCGAGCGCAAACGCCTCTTCGATTTGCCGCGCTCGAGCTGGAAGGATTACGACGCCTCGATCATCTCGGCGGGCGGTGGCGTCTACTCCCGCTCGCTCAAGGCGATTCCGCTCTCCCCGGAAGTGCGCGAGCTGCTCGACCTCGACAAGCCTGAGGCTACTCCCTTCGAGGTGATGAGCGCGATCTTGAAGGCGCGTGTCGACCTCCTCTGGTTCGGCGGCATCGGCACCTATGTGCGCTCCGCCATCGAGAGCGATGCCGAGGTCGGCGATCGCGCCAACGACGCCATTCGCATCACGGGCGGGCAACTTCGCGTCAAGGTCGTCGGCGAGGGCGCCAATCTCGGCGTCACGCAGCGCGGCCGCATCGAGGCGGCGCGCGTGGGCGTGCGCCTCAACACCGACGCCATCGACAATTCCGCCGGCGTCAACACCTCCGACGTGGAGGTGAACTTCAAGATCGCGCTCGCGAGCGCCATCCGCGAGAGGCGCCTCGACATGGCGGAGCGCGACACGCTTCTCGCCGCGATGACCGAGGATGTCGCCGGCCTCGTGCTGCGCAACAATTATCTGCAGACGCTGGCGCTCTCGCTCGCCGAGCGGCGCGGCCTCGAGGACGTGGCCTTCGCCGAGAGCCTGATGCGCATGCTCGAGGCGGAAGGCCGGCTCGATCGCTCCGTCGAGTTCCTGCCCGGCGACGATGCGCTCGAGGAGCGCGCCAAGCGCGGCGAGGGATTGACTCGCCCCGAGCTCTCCGTGCTCCTCGCCTATGCCAAGCTGTCGCTCGACGATCACATCCGGGCCAGCGATGTGCCGGACGACCCTTATTTCGACGGCGAACTCACGCGCTATTTCCCGGCCGCGATGCGCGAGCACTTCGCGGACGACATCAAAGGGCACCGCCTGCGCCGCGAGATCATCGCCACGCAATTGTCCAATGCGGTCATCAACCGCGCCGGCCCGACCGTCGCGGCGCGCCTCGCGGGCGAATCCGGCCTCGACCCTGCCCTGATGACGCGCGCTTACGCGGCGGTGCGTGATTCCTTCGGGCTTCTCGAGCTCAACACCGCGATCGACGCGCTCGACGGCAAGCTCGGCGGCGAAGCGCAATTGGCGCTCTATCGCAATGTGCAGGACGTGGTGCTGTCGCAACTCGCCTGGTTCATGCGCAACGCGCGATTGACCGCCGGCTCCCTCACCGAGACGGTGGCGACCTTCAAGGCCGGCATTGGCGCGGTCTCCTCGGCTCTCGACGTCAGCCTGGGGCCGGCGGCCGCCGCGGCGCGCGCCGCGCGCAAGGCCGAGCTCGAGCATATGGGCGCGCCCGAGCCCTTGGCGCGCGCTCTGGCGGATCTCGCCTCACTGTCGAGCGCGCCCGACATCGTCGTCATCGCCGGCACGAGCAGTAAGCCGATCGAGGCGGTGGCCGTGGCGCATTTCGGCATCGACGACAGGCTCGCCATCGGCGCCTTGGTCGGCGCCGCCGGCAATATGCCGCTCGCCGACGCCTATGACCGGCTGGCGCGCGACCGCGCGGTCGCGACCATCGGCGCGGCCCACCGCGGCATCACCGCGAAGGTCGTGGCGCTGCACGCGGCCGAGGACGCGCCGGGCGGGGCGCTCGACGCCTTCATGGCCGCCAACGGAAATCTGGGGCGCGCGCGCGAGCACCTTGGCCGTCTCGCCGCTTCCGCGCCCTCGATCGCGAGGCTGACGGTCGCGGCGGGCCTCCTCGACGATCTGGCGCGCTGACGCGTGTCCGGGGCGGGCGCCTCTTTCGGCGCGTGCCGCCTGATTTCGCCTCAGCTCGCGGTGTGCGTGAGCCGCCCTTCAATCGGGTAGGCCGGATCGTTATAGCCGGGCGTCGAGGGATGGCCGGGCGCGACGAGGCGGTCGATCAAGGCTTCGTCCTCGGCCGTGAAGCGATAGGCGAGCGCCTTCGGATAATCCTCCCACTGCGCCTCGGTGCGTGGCCCGGCGATCACCGAGGTGACGAGCTTGTTGTTCAGGAGCCAAGCCACCGCGAACTCGCCGGCGCCGATGCCGCGCGCTTGCGCATGATCCTTGATCTCTTGCGCGAAGCGCAGGGATTCCGGGCGCCATTCGCTTTGCATCATGCGCTGATCGCGCCGCGCCGCGCGCGAGCCCTCGAGAGGCTCCGCATCGGGCCGATATTTGCCCGTGAGCACGCCGCGCGCCAAGGGGCTGTAAGGCACGACGCCGAGGCCATAGAAGCCGCAAGCGGGAAGATGCTCGGTTTCCGGCATGCGGTTCATGGCGTTATAATAGGGCTGGCTCACGACGGGACGGTCGATGCCGAGTTCGTCACAAAGCCGGCAAATCTCCGCGATGCGCCAGGAGCGGAAGTTCGAGACGCCGAAATACCTCACCTTGCCCTGGCGGATCAGATCGGCGACGGCATGCACGGATTCGGCAAGCGGCGTCTCGTGATCTTCCTTGTGGAAGTAATAGATGTCGATGCAATCGATGCCGAGGCGCCGCAGGCTCGCTTCCGCCGCGCGCATCATCCAATGGCGTGAGAGGCCGGTATCGCCCGGGCGCGTGCCGATCGGATTGCCGAGCTTGGTGGCGACGACCCAGTCGTCGCGCTGCGTCTTGATGGCCCGCCCGACGATCTCCTCCGAGCGGCCCTCCGCGTAGGCATCGGCCGTGTCGATGAAGTTGACGCCTTGCTCGCGGGCTCTCGCGATGATGCGCTTTGCCGTCGCCTCATCCGTCTGCGCCCCGAACATCATCGTGCCGAGGCACAAAGGTGAGATTTTCAGGCCGCTGCGGCCCAGCCTGCGATAGTCCATATCTTGTCCTTTTTCTCGGTGCGAGAGCGAAGCGCCAATGACGTCGCCGAGGAGAGCGCCCTAATGCCGGAAATGCCGCACGCCGGTAAAGACCATGGCGATGCCGGCTTCGTCGGCGGCCGCGATCACTTCCGGGTCGCGGAGCGAGCCGCCCGGCTGGATCACCGCCGTGGCGCCAGCTTCGATCGCCGCCAAAAGCCCATCCGGAAACGGAAAGAACGCGTCCGAGGCGACGACCGCGCCCTTGGCGAGGCTCTCGTTGAGACCGGCCGCCTTGGCGGCCTCCACCGCTTTCCAGGCGGCGATGCGCGCCGCGTCGACCCGGCTCATCTGGCCCGCTCCGATGCCGACGCTCGCCCCGTCCTTGGCGTAGACGATGGCATTTGATTTGACGTGCTTGCAAACCCGCCAGGCAAATTCGAGATCCTCGAGCTCGGCCCGTGTCGGTGCCCGACGCGTGACCGTTTTGAGCTCGCTCTCGGCGAGAACCGCCGCGTCGCGCGATTGCACGAGGAAGCCGCCTCCGACCGTGCGAACCGCAAGGCCGGCCGCGGCGGGGTCCGGCAAGCCGCCGGTGAGCAGAAGCCGCAAATTCTTCTTCGCCGCGAAGACGCCGAGCGCAGCTTCATCCGCTTCGGGCGCGACCACGACCTCGGTGAAGATGCCGGCGATCGCCGTGGCCGAAGCGTGGTCGAGCCGGCGATTGACCGCGACGATCCCCCCGAAAGCCGAGGTCGGGTCGCAGCGCAGCGCCTTGCGGTAAGCCTCCACGAGATCGCTTCCGATCGCGACGCCGCAAGGGTTGGCGTGCTTGACGATCACGCAGGCCGGACGATCACGCTCGAATTCGGCGACGCATTCGATGGCCGCGTCGGTGTCGTTGATGTTGTTGTAGGAAAGCGCCTTGCCCTGGATCTGGCGCGCGGTCGCCACACCGAATCGCGGTTCGGCGAGGCGATAGAACCCGGCCGTCTGATGCGGGTTTTCCCCATAACGCAGGGCCTGCGCCAAAAGCCCGCCGAGCGCGAAGGCGCGCGGCGCCTCGACGCCCGTCTCGCGCAACAGCCAGTTGGAGATGGCCGCGTCATAGGCAGCCGTTCGCGCATAGGCGTTGGCGGCGAGGCGGCGCCGCAAGGCGAGCGTGGTCGATCCGTCATGGGCATCGAGCTCGGCGGCAACTTCCGCATAATCTTCGGGATCGACGACGACCGCCACATCCGCGTGGTTCTTCGCGGCGCCGCGAATCATGGCCGGGCCGCCGACGTCGATATTCTCGACGCAAGCGTCGAAAGGGGCGGATCGGGCGAGCATTTGCTCGAACGGGTAGAGGTTGACGACGAGAAGATCGATGGCCTCGATGCCATGCGCCAGCATCGCCGCCTCATGCTCGGGATTTTCACGAATGGCGAGGAGCCCGCCATGCACCTTGGGATGCAAGGTCTTGAGCCTTCCATCCATCATCTCCGGAAAGCCGGTCAGCTCCGCCACATCGGTGACCTCGAGGCCCGCCTCCTTCAGCGCCTTGGCGGTGCCGCCCGTCGAGACGAGCGCGATGCCGCGCGCCGCGAGCGTGCGCGCCAAGGTGACGAGCCCCGTCTTGTCCGAGACCGAAAGGAGGGCGCGCGTCACGCGCCGAAGATCGGAGGCCATGAGCGGATGGTCCTGAGCGAATGGTCCTGAGCGGATGGTCCTGGGCGATGGATCGAGCGGCGATATCACGAACCGATGAAAGGCGACAGAAGCGAGCGAAAAGTGTTCGAGGGGCCTTCGCTTCGGGATCAAGCCTGCGCTCACCCGCCGCCTCTGGATATCTAGCCAGCTCCGGCGGTTGGTTTTTGCTTTTGCGGCTACCGCATGCGAGTGAAGCGCCAGGCGATCTCGCGGGTGATGGAGGATTGAGCCTCGATGACGATCTGCTGCGTCCGCCCGGCCCCATCGGCCGCGGCATAAAAGACGCTCTCCTCGAGCACCGGCCGCTGACCCGCGACTTCGAAATGCCAGGAAACCCCGCTTGGAAGATCGAGCCTGATGCCGCCTTCCGGGGATTGCAGCGTCGCCCGGACATGGGGATGAAGATGAAAGCGAAGCGCGAAGGGGACGGCGGACGGCGGACGCTTTGGATCGGCATCGACGAGCGCGTCGAGGCCGTGCACGGTGGTCCCGTCAGGGCTCAAGGCGAGGCCGCGCTCATGCAGCAGCCCGAAGCGGCGCGCATAACCGTGATGCATTGCGGTCAAGCGCGTTCCGGCCTCGTTTTCCTCCCGCAGAACCTTGGGCGGGGTCGGGCGATCGATGATGGCCGCGCCCAGCTCGGTTCTCGCATTGCGGGTCTCGAAATGGCAAGACGAGGTGTCCGCGATGACGAGCGTCGAGTGCGCGGCCGTGTGGCGCGCCGCCTCCCGGGCCGCGCTCGATCCGGTGATGGGCGCCCCGCAGTTCACGACCAGCCGCCAAGGGCCGTCCGAAAACTCGAAGGCGAGCGCACTCGCATGCGCGGATCGTGAGAAGGCAAAAGGGGGTGGGCCGCCGACATCCATGAGCAACGCAGTCGTGCCAGCCGCCAGACGCTCGTAGCCGGAGGCCGGCGCGCTGAGGAGCGGCTCGCCTGAAACGTGCTCGTAACGAAAAACGATGGCCAGCGAATCGGCCGGCATATAGCCCATGCCGTGAAACAGGCCGAGATTTCCGTCGCCGAGCCGAAGCAGGCGCAAGAGCTGCAGGCTGCGGCCGAGCGTCGTTTGCAGGAGCTCGGGCGGGTCCTCATTCTTCGCCAGGAAAAGATGGCGAAGCGGCAAGAGATCGAGGAGAAGGTCGACGATCGCGCGCGGCGATCTGCTGACGTGGCCGCCATCCTCCAAGATGCATCGCCTGATCTCGCCTGCGAGCGCCCGGTTCGCCTGCCGCAACAGCCTCGGCTTGGCCTCGGAGGAAAGCGCGAGCGCGCAAATCGCGATCGCCGGAAGGAAGCGCTCCTCGGGCGGGAAACCGCCCCGGATGCCGACGACGAGATGGCGGGCATGCTGGCCGATGGCCCGCATGAACCTGCGATAAAACACGAGATCGGCGCCTTCGAGGAGATAAGGCGAGGCGCTGATCCAGGATAAGAGTCGCCGCGCGGCGACAGGAGGTGCCCAGGCGGGATCTCCATTGTTGCGGCGCAGCCGGAGAAAATCGGTGATGAGCGCTCGCGCATTCGTCCTCGCCAGCGGATTTTCGGCAACGCGCAGATGGCGCAGCCAGCCAAAGCCGTTCAGCAAAATCTCCCATTGCGAAGATGGCGGCGCCATCTCGAAAGGCGATTGGCCTTGCGCGTGCACGACTTTCCCGGCGAAGACGAAGAACCCGGCGAGAATATCCTCCGCGACGGTCGGATCATGGGTGCGCGGATCGGGCGGCGCGATGAGGAGGCGCCTCGGCATCCGCAGCGTGGACGCGCTAGACTCGCGCCGGCAAGGCGCGCAAGGCCGCGCCGGTGCGAAACCAGGCGTGGCCCATTGCCGTCGTTCGCCACCGCGATCCAGCCACCCTCGCTCCTTTGCCGATGCTGTTTTAAATTCCGCCCCGCCAAATGCCCCCTCAAAAAGGGGGTCGGCCCCGACCCCATGAAGTATGTGACAGATTTTACCGACTTAGGGGAACCCTCCATTCGGATTCTCCCTCGCCAGCGCCTGATTTCGGCCCGGCGGAACGCCTCGGCCGCGCGAACGCGCGCCCCTCTTTGCCGAGCATGATGCCATGGCCACAACTCCCATCCCTCGAACATCACGCCCAAAGCCCTCCTATAGCTTGAGAGCGAGCAAGCCAAGAAGCAGGCGCCAAGAAGTCGGAGGCAATGCTTTCGGACGAAAGTGCACGAAGGCCTCGAGCCTTGCCTTTGCGGAGCCAAGCGCACATGTGGAGTGGAAGAGCGTTCTGGACACTCGTGTAAGATGACAAGACCGCCCGCCCGATCCACGCCGAACGAGGCTCGCTCGCTCTCTCGGGATCCCGCATCGGCGCATGGCAAGGCCACGGTGAGGGGCCAGGAAGCCAAGGCTGATGATCGCGCGCGGTTATTGCGCCGCAATGCCGCCGAGCGCGCGTTGGCGGAAGCGCGAGAGCGCCGGGCCGCGGCGCGGGCGGCTGAGCTGGAATTGGCGAAAGCGCAAAAGAACGAGCACAACGGACGGGGGGGACTGGACCCTGTCCGATATGGCGATTGGGAGGTGAAGGGGATCGCGACGGATTTCTGATGGGATACCGGCCAGCAATGCGGGAAAGGGAGCATTCGGCTCGACTTTCCTGGTGAACCGCGAAGTTCCGCCGGAAATTTCGACGCTAAGGGGCGGCAATGCTTCATTCCTCTTGTTTCTGCCCCAAATTCGTGGGCATGAGCATGGGGCGGAAGAAGGCTGAAGACCCATGTTCGATTCATTCGACGCCACCACGGTATTTTTCCTTGCGGTTGCGGTTTTCATCGTGCTGCGACTGCGTTCCGTTCTCGGTCAACGTCCGCAGCGGGACGCGCCGCCGCGCAACCAGGCCGCTCCCGCCCCCTTTCGTCGCGACGCCGTCGGCCAGCCCGGGAACGTCATTCCGATAGCAACGGCGGCGAACGACCGCGGAACGCGCGCCGAGGACGGCGCCAATCCCGATCGCTGGAAAGGCTATGCGGAGCCTGGCTCCCCGCTCGCGAATGGTCTCGACGCGCTCGATGCTGCCTCACATGGATTCGATGCGGCCGGATTTCTTTCAGGCGCCAGGGGCGCTTATGAGATTACGGTCACCTCCTTTGCCAAGGGCGACCGCAAGAGGCTGCGAGACCTCCTCTCACCCGAGGTGCTCGAGGGATTTTCGAAGGCAATCTCAGATCGCGAAAGCCGCGGCGAGAAGGTCGACATGACGCTCGTCTCGATCGATGATGCCAAGATCGTCGATGCGCAGGTCAAGGACATGTTCGGCCAAGTGACGGTGCGCTTCCTTTCCAAGCTGATCACCGCCACGCGTGACCGCGACGGCAAGGTCGTCGACGGCAGCGCCGACAAGGTCGTCGACGTAACCGATGTCTGGACGTTTTCGCGCGATACGCGCTCATCCGATCCGAATTGGCAGCTCGTCGCGACCGAAACGACCCATTGAGCGGTTCAGGCGGCGCTTCCCCTTCCGGCGGAGCGGGCTTGATTTCGGCCGAACCGCAGCGAGCCGAGGTGCCCATCGTCGCGCCCGTGACGAAAGGGTCCGCGTTTCGCCATGCCGGCTTCCATGAGCTGCTTAGCTGGGAAGCGGACGACACGCTGGCGGCATTCGAGGCCTTCAAGGCCGGCGCGGCCGCTTTCATCGAGGGGCTCACCCCCTTGCGGCACGCCCGCCGACCGAGCGCCGCGCTTGTGGCTGCCGGAAAAGCAGCGCTTTCCGCAACGCCGCGCGACGGCGCGGAGGCCCGCGCTTTCTTCGAAGCGCATTTTTTACCCTTCGAAATCTTTCCCGACGCGGCACCGAGCACGCCCGAGAAACCGTTCTTCACCGGATATTTCGAGCCCGCGACCGAAGGTTCTCTGGAGCAGGGCGGGAGGTTCCAAGCCCCCCTTCTGGCGCGCCCCTCCGATCTCGTGACGCTTCCCCGCGGCGAGCGGCTCGACGGCTGCGACCTTCCCCTCACGAGCGCCCGACGAACGGCGCGGCGCCTCCTGCCTTTTCCCGATCGGGCCGCCATCGAGGCCGGCGCTCTCGCGGGCCAAGGGCTCGAGCTCGTCTGGCTCGAGGACCGCGTCGAAGTCTTCATCATTCAGGTGCAGGGCTCGGCACAGGTGACGCTCACGGATGGGCGCCGGATGCGGCTTCGCTACGCTGGGCGAAACGGCTGGCCCTACACCTCGATCGGGCGGCTTCTCATCGAGGAGGGCGCGATCGCCGCCGACGAGATGTCGCTCGAAACCTTGACGGCATGGCTGCGCGCGAATCTTGAAAAGGCCGGGGCGATCATGCGGCGCAACCGCTCTTACGTCTTCTTCGCGATCGAGGAGGCTTTGAGAGAAGACGAAGGTCCGCTCGGGGGTGCAGGCCTCGCTCTGACGGCGGGACGCTCGATCGCGATCGATCGCGACGCCTGGTCTTACGGCCTGCCTTTCTGGGTCGACGTCGAGCGCCCCCTGCCGAACGGCAGGTCGGGACGATGGCAACGGCTCATGATCGCGCAAGACACGGGCACGGCGATCGTCGGGCCCGGCCGCGTCGATCTTTTTCTCGGAAGCGGGGCTGAAGCCGGGACGCTCGCGGGGCGCCAGCGCCATCACGGGCGGCTCTTCGTGCTCTCTCCGCGCGGTGAGGCGCCGGCCCTGTCATGAAAAGGCCGGGCCGAAATGCGTCGGACCCTGGCGCGCCGACCCGCAACGGTCCCAAGCGCGGCACTCCGGGCCGGCCGCGCAGCCGGGTGACCGAGGAGGATCTACGCCTCTGGGCCGAGGTGGCGCGCAGCATAAAGCCGCTGCGAGGCAAAGCCCCGCCCGAAGTTCTCGCCGAGGCGCCGCCGGCACGCAAGGATCAGGCGGCTTCCTCGGCGCGGGACCCAGACCCCATTTCCCGTCCGCGAGACCGGGAGCGCCCCACCGACGCAGGCCCTCTTCACCCGCCGCTCGCGACGCTCGAGCGCCGGCTCCTGCAGCGGCTGCGCCGAGGCAGGACCGCTCCCGGCGCCGTGATCGACTTGCATGGACTGCGCCAGGAAGAGGCGCGTCGACGGCTTCTTGCCTTTCTGCATGATTGCCAGGCGAGCGGCAAGAAAACCGCGATCGTCATCACGGGCAAGGGCGGTCCGGACCCTGCGCTTGCGGGGGAACGCGGCGTGCTGCGGCGCGCCGTGCCGCTTTGGCTCGCCATGCCGGATTTGCGGGGCCTCGTCATCGGCTTCGAGGAGGCGGGCGCTGGCCTCGGCGGGACCGGCGCGCTCATTTTGCGCATTCGCTCGGCGCGCCGCGGCTGAGCGGAATTTTTGGCGACGCTTTCGGCCGGCGGCCTCGGCAAAGGTTTGGCCTCGACTTGACCCTTCGGGGCGCGAATGCGAGAGGGCACCGCGTCGCGGAGCATCTCGTCCGTGATCTTTTTCAGCCGAGGGCGGATGATGACCGAAACGCGCTATGACGTCCTTGGCATTGGCAACGCCATTGTCGATGTGATCGCCCCGACGGACGATAATTTCTTAGCCGCGCACCATCTCAACAAGGGCGCGATGACGCTGATCGAGGAGGGCCGCGCCGAGGCGCTCTTTCACGCGATGGGGCCGGCCGAGATCATCTCTGGCGGCTGCGCCGCCAACACGGCGTCCGGCGTCGCCTCGCTCGGCGGCCGCGCGGCTTTCATCGGCAAGGTCCGCAAGGATACCCTGGGCGACCTCTTCGCTCAGAATATTCGCGCTTTCGGGGTCGATTTCGAGACGATCCCGGCGGCCTCGGGGCCGGCGACCGCGCGCTCCTTCATCATGGTGACGCCTGACGGCGAGCGGACCATGAACACTTATCTCGGCGCCTGCCAGGGACTAGGCCCCGAGGATGTGGCCGCCAAAGCGGTGGAAGTGAGCGCCTTTATTTACCTCGAGGGCTATCTTTGGGACCCGCCTCTCGCCAAGGAGGCCTTCCGCAAGGCCGCGCGCATCGCCCATGGCGCAGGACGAAAAGTCGCGCTCACCCTCTCCGACGCGTTCTGCGTCGACCGATATCGCGACGAATTCATGGAACTTTTGCGCTCGCGCACCGTCGATATTCTTTTCGCCAACGAACATGAACTGAAGAGCCTGTTCACCACCGAGGATTTCGAAACCGCGGTGGCAGGCTTGCGGGAAACGGGCGCGCTCGGCGTGGTGACCCGCGGTGCGCTGGGCGCGATGACGGTGACGCGCGAGGACACGGTCCAGATTCCGGCTTTCCCGATCGACCGGCTCGTCGACACCACCGGAGCGGGCGACCTCTTCGCGGGCGGCTTTCTCTTCGGGCTCGCGCGTGGTTTCGAGGATAAGGAATGCTTGAGGCTCGGCGCGCTGGCCGCCGCCGAGGTGATCCAGCACATTGGCGCCCGGCCCCAGCGAAGCCTGAAGGAAATGGCGCAGCAGGAAGGGCTCACGGCCTAGGGCAGGCGACGCGTTTCCCTTGGCGGGCGAGGCCAGACTCATAGCCGGCAATTTTATTCAGCCAGCGGCGAGCTCGCGAGCCTCGAGATCCAGCTTTGCGCTGATTTGAAAGGCTTACCTCCTCCCGACCCCTGCGAGTACCCGGCGAAACAGCGCCTCGTCTGAACTTCTTATTACTCGCTGGCTACAAATAATTCATAGCCGGCGCAACGCCACTTCCACGATCTGGTGCTCCGCTCCCTTGCGCAAAATGAGGTCGGCACGCTGGCGGGTCGGCAGGATGTTCTCGCGTAAATTCAGGAGGTTGATGCTGCGCCAGATGTCCTCGGCGGTCTTGCGGGCTTGCTCCTCCGAGAGCTCCGCAAAGCGCCGGAAGAACGAGCGGGGGTCGCGGAAAGCCGTCTCGCGCAAGCGCATGAAGCGCTCGACATACCAGACATAGAGATCGTCCTCGTCGGCATCGAGATATATCGAGAAATCGAAGTAATCCGAGACGAAGGGGATGGCCGAGCCTTCCTTCGGCAGTCTCACCGGCTCGAGCACGTTGAGCCCTTCGAGGATGAGGATATCGGGCCGGTCGACGATAGTTTCCTCTCCGGGCACGACGTCATAGACGAGGTGCGAATAGACGGGGGCGCGCACCTTGCGCTTGCCTGCCTTGACGTCGCTGAGGAAGCGCAGGAGCGCCGGCGTATCATAGCTTTCCGGAAAACCCTTCTTGTTCATGATGCCGCGTGCGCTGAGCTCGGCGTTCGGCAAGAGGAAGCCGTCGGTGGTGACGAGCTGCACCTTCGGCGTGTTGGGCCAGCGCGACAGCAGCGCGGTGAGAATGCGCGCCGTCGTCGATTTGCCTACCGAGACTGAACCCGCAAGACCGATGACGTATGGCATCTTGCCGTCCTCGGCCATGAGGAAGCGCTGCGTTGCCTTGAACAGGCCCTGCGTCGCGGCGACATAGAGCGAGAGCAGGCGAGACAGCGGCAGATAGATCGCCGCGACCTCCTCGAGCGAGATCGGATCGCTCAAGGATTGCAGCTTGACGAGATCCTCGAGGCTGAGCGTCAACGGCGTGTCGGCCCGAAGCTTCGCCCATTCGTCGCGCGTGAAGACGCGATAGGGGGAGACGCCTTCCACCGAATACTCGCCTGCACGCTCGTCCATCCAGAGACCCTGTTCTTCCGGCGTCCGGCACCGGACGCCGTCAAGCGTCGCCGCGCGCCGCCTTTTCGGAAAGGCCGGATTGGGCGCGGCGGCGCTCGAGCTCGTCGAGCACATCTTGCACCAAAACGCCCCGCGCGCGAAGCAGGACGAGGAGGTGATAAAGAAGATCGGCGCTCTCGCCGATCAAGGCTTCCTTGTCGTTCTCGACCGCGGCGATCACGGTCTCGACCGCCTCCTCGCCGAGCTTCTTCGCCACGCGCGCCGGACCCTTGGCGAGAAGCTTCGCGGTCCATGAATCATTCGGGCTCGCGGAGGAGCGCTCGGCGATGATGCGTTCGAGATCAGCGAGCGTGAAGGGCGTCGTCATCGATCCATCCTCACCGCGATTCCGGCATCGCGCAGATGCAGCTTTGCCTCGTGTATGGTGAACTCTCCAAAATGGAAGATCGAGGCGGCGAGCACCGCGCTCGCATGCCCGTCACGCACGCCTTCGACCAGATGCTCGAGCGCGCCGACACCGCCGGAGGCGACGACCGGCACGGAAACGCGGTCGGCGACGGCGCGCGTCAACGCGATGTCGTAGCCGGCCTTCGAGCCGTCGCGATCCATCGAGGTGAGGAGGATCTCGCCCGCACCGTTTGCCACCACCTCCTCGGCGAAGGCGAGCGCGTCGATGCCCGTCGCCTGACGCCCGCCATGGGTGAAGATCTCCCAGCGCGGCGCCGCTGCCCGCCTCACCGACGCGCTTCGCGTCGATCGCCACCGTGATGCATTGATCGCCGAATTTCTCCGCCGCCTGCTTTCACGAAGCCGCGGTCCTTCACCGCCGCCGTATTGATCGAGACCTTGTCGGCGCCGGCAAGAAGAAGCGCGCGAATATCGTCGAGCGTGCGCACGCCGCCGCCCACGGTGAGCGGCATGAAGCAGACCTCGGCGGTGCGCGCCACGACATCGAGCAAGATGCCACGGCCCTCATGGCTCGCCGTGATGTCGAGAAAGCACATCTCATCGGCGCCGGCGGCATCATAGGCCTTCGCGGCCTCGACCGGATCGCCCGCATCGACGAGGTCGACGAAGCGCACGCCCTTCACAACACGCCCGTCCTTCACGTCGAGGCAAGGGATGATGCGGGTTTTCAGCATGACGCCCGTTCGCATGCCGAGCCGCGCCAGTCCAGGAGAATCGCGCACGCGCTTCGTCGAGCGCGAGGCGAATCGGGCCGCTCGGCGCGCGCTATCGAGCGTTTGGAGTCCTCGCTTCGTTTTTGCCGAGCATGGCAAGCGCGCGCCGCGCCTCGACGCGCCCGTCATAGAGCGCTCGCCCCGCGATCGCGCCGGCAAGCCGCGCGCAACGAGGCTCAGTGAGGCGCTCGATATCGGCCATCGAGGAGAGGCCTCCCGACGCGATGACCGGAATCTCCACCGCCTCGGCGAGCGCCAGGGTGGCGTCGAGATTGAGGCCCGACAGCATGCCATCGCGTGCGATGTCCGTGTGGATGAGCGCGCATACCCCGCTATCCTCGAAACGCCGCGCCAGCGCCGTTACCTCGAGATCGGAGGTCGCGGCCCATCCCTCGACCGCCACGCGGCCGTCGCGCGCATCGATGCCGACCGCGACCCGCTCCGGAAATTTCCTGGCCGCGGCCTTGACGAAAGCCGGATCGCGCACCGCCGCCGTGCCGAGCACGACACGGCGCACGCCGCGGTCGAGCCAGGCCTCCACGGTCGCAAGGTCGCGAATGCCGCCGCCGAGCTGGATCGCGAGCTTCGAGACGCTCAAGATCGCTCTCGATCGCCGCCGCATTCGCCGGACGGCCCGCAAAAGCGCCGTCGAGATCGACGACGTGGAGCCAATCGAAGCCGTCTTGCGCGAAGGCCTTCGCTTGCGCGGCGGGGTCGTTGTTGAAGACTGTCGCTTGCGCCATGTCGCCTTGCCGCAGGCGCACGCAGCGGCCTTCCTTGAGATCGATGGCGGGAAAGAGGATCATGGCCGCCAAGCGAGGAAGTTCGAGATCAGATTGAGGCCGAGTTTCTGGCTCTTTTCAGGATGAAATTGCGTGCCCGCGATGTTGTCGCGAGCCACCATGGCGGTGATCCGCCCGCCGTGCTCGGTTTCAGCGACGAGGTCTTTCGCATTCGCGACGCGCAAATGAAATGAATGCACGAAATAGGCGTGCCACCCCGCGTCGCTCGTTGGAATTCCGGCAAGCAAGGGATGATCTTGGCGCTGCAGGATCGTGTTCCATCCCATGTGAGGAATTTTCACGGCCGGATCCCGAGGCTCGATCGCCACGACCTCGCCGCCGATCCAGCCAAGGCCCGGAACCACGCCATATTCGCGACCGCGCTCCGCCAAGAGCTGCATGCCGACGCAAATGCCGAGGAAGGGCGCCCCGCGCCGCCTGACCGCCTCTTCGAGGGCTTCCGCCATGCCGGCGATGGCGCGAAGGCCCCGTGCGCAATCCCCGAAGGCGCCGACGCCCGGCAGCACGATCCGATCGGCAAGGCGCACGACGGCAGGGTCGGCCGTCACCTCGATCGCGGCCGATAGCGCCATCTCCCGCACGGCGCGCTCGAAAGCCTTGCGCGCCGAATGCAAATTGCCGGAGCCGTAATCGACGATGGCGACCTTCATCGCCCGCGATACTCGGGGAATAGTCCGACCACTTCCTCTCCGGCCGGCCCACGCCTGTGAAAGCCCGGCTCCGGCGAAGGAGGAGAGCCCGGTTGCGGCTCCGGTCGGGACGAGGCCTGTTGGCCGAAGAAGATCGCCTCGGCATCGGTGAGATTTCTCGCGGCGACGCTGCCGCACTCGACATAGCCCCGGCGCCGCAAGCCGAAGCGGCGCAGATTGGGCGCCTCGAGCCCGACGAGGAGTGCAAGCACGAGCTCGGCCAAAATCTGCGTCTCGGCAGGGAGGTGAAGAGCCCGGCCAATTCCCGCAAGGACGGCGCCCAGCGCAAGGACCAGCAAGCGCCGGCAGCCAAAGCCCGCGCCACAAGCACCAAAGTGGGCCAAGAAGGAATGCCCAGAAATGAAAGCCGTCGCGAACGAACACCGTTTCATCGAGCGCAGGCCCCGGCGCGGCCGAGCTGCTGCTTTGAGGCCAATACACCGTGAAGAGCCGCATTCTCGATCCTTTCGGGCCCGATTTTCGCCGAATGGCCTTTTTCTACAGCGCGCCCTTGGTGGAAGGGACACGATCCGCCTCCCGCGGATCGGGAGCGACAGCTTGACGCAGAGCGCGCGCGAGGCCCTTGAAAAGCGCCTCGGCCAAATGATGATCGTTGACGCCGCGCGAAATTTCCGCGTGCAGCGTAATCCGGGCATTCACCGCGAAGGCCTGGAACCATTCGCGCACGAGTTGGGTGTCGAAGCTGCCGATCCGGGAGGACGCAAAGGGCGCCTCGAAGACGAGAAAGGGACGGCCCGAGACATCCACCGCGACGAGCGCCAGCGCCTCGTCCATCGGCAGGCGGATGTCGCCGTATCGGCAAATCCCCTTCTTGTCGCCGAGCGCCTTCATGAAGGCCTCGCCGAGCGCAATGCCGACATCCTCGACCGTATGATGATCGTCAACATGCGTATCGCCCTTGGCCTTCACGGCGAGATCGAAGAGGCCGTGGCGGGCGAAAAGGTCCAGCATGTGGTCGAGGAAGCCGACGCCGGTCTCGATCTCGGCGCGGCCTTGCCCGTCGAGGCCGATTTCCACCTCGATCTTCGTTTCCGCTGTTGCGCGGCTCACCTTGGCATGACGCATGACTTGTTCCGTGGGGCGACCCGGTTTTCTAAAGCTTGTGGCATCGAGGCGACCGACACATCCGGCCCCATCCGCCTGCCTTATCGCACTCTCTTGGCGCAAAATGATATAGATTTTCGCAATGGCTCGGAGGCTGACTTGGCCAAGGTCGGCAAGGCTTCCCCGCTGGAAGCTCAAGCCCGATCGCGCGGGCCTACGAAGCCTCCAACAATCCGAGCCGCTCGAGATCGCGCTCGAGGCTCGCGGCGTCCGTGAATTGAACGGCCTCCATCCCGATGCGTCTTGCGCCCTCCACGTTGCGCGCCGAATCATCGATGAAGAGACAGCGCGACGCTTCACGAGCGTAGCGATCGAGGAACAGGCGAAAGATCGCCGCATCGGGTTTCAGCAGCCGCTCCTGCCCGGAAACGATAATGCCCTCGAACTCGCGCAAGAAGGCGAAGCGGGCAAAGGTCTCCTCATATTTCTCGCGCGAAAAATTGGTGAGCGCGAAAAGCCGGATGCCTTTTTGCTTCAGGGGCGAGAGGAGCGCGATGCTGGCCGCGATCTCGCCCGGGATCATCTCCTGCCAGCGCTCGTCGAAGGCCCGGATCTCGCGCTCCCATTCCGGGTGGCGCGAGACGAGCTCCCGCACGGCCTCGGCGAAGGAGCGGCCGCGATCCTGCTCCAAATTCCAGGCGGGCGTGCAGATATTCGCGAGAAACCACTCCATGCGCTCTTCGTCGGCGAAGAGGTTGCGGTAGAGATGGCGGGGGTTCCAATCGAGGAGGACGTTGCCGACGTCGAAAATGACGGTGTCGATCCTTGGCATCTGGGCTATTCATCCGATGACGCAACGCCGGCCGCGCTCGCCGGGGCGCGAGCCCTATCCGATCGCTGAGAAAAATTCCAGGCTTTGAGATCACGAGGCGCTACAGTGGCAGGCTCGCGTCCTCGCCGCCTCGATTCGGTGTGCGGCCGGGAGAGCGGGAGAAGCTGGCGTCGAGCCTCGCGGCCGCTATGATCCACCACGCCGCGCAGGACCCATGGTCTCGTTCATGTTTCGCCTCGCCCATCTCTCCGATCCGCATCTTGGGCCCTTGCCGCCGGTGCGCTTGCGCGAGCTCATGAACAAACGGCTCACGGGATACGCCAATTGGCGGCTCGGACGCGCGGATGCGCAGGACATGGACATTCTTTCCGCGCTGATCGCGGATGTGAAGGCCGAGCGGCCCGACCACATCGCGGTGACGGGCGATTTCGCCAATATCGGGCTCGCGTCAGAATTCGCGACGACGCGCCGCTTTCTCGAGAGCTTGGGCACGCCCGAAGGCGTGAGCGCCATCCCGGGCAATCACGACATTTATGTGAGCGGCTCGGCCGCGGCGCTCACCCCGGCGATCGGCCCGTGGATGCAAAGCGACGGAAAGAGCGAGCCGAGCTTTCCCTTTCTCAAGCGGCGCGGCCGGGTGGCGCTCATCGGCCTCTCGACGGGCGTGCCCACTCCCGTCTTCGTCGCCGCCGGACGGCTCGGCTCGGCTCAAATCGAGCGGCTGGACGCGCTCCTGGCCAGGCTTCGCGAAGAAGAAATGATCCGCATCGTGCTTATTCATCACCCTCCCCACAAGGGCGGGGCGCGGCGCCTGCGCCAGCTCACCGACGGGTCACGTCTGCGACAAACGCTTGCCCGGCGCGGTTGCGAAGCGGTGTTGCATGGCCATAACCACCGCGCCTCGATCGCCTCGGTGCCGGGGCCGGATCGGCCCATCCCGGTCATCGGCGCCCCTTCCGCCTCCGCTCGTCCGAACCGCACGCATCTTCCCGGCTGGTGGCTCATCGAGATCGACGAGAAGGCAAGGCCCGAGGCGGCGGTGAGGCCGCGCTTGCGGCGCTATGACGTGGCGCTCGCGCGCTTCGCCGAGTATGGGGCTTTCGCCGCGCGACTTCGGCGATCGTCCTCGGGATAAGACGGACCGCGGGTCGGGGCAAAAGGCTCACAAAGTTCTCGGCGCGCTCGCGAACGCCGCGAATTGTTCGAGCTTCGCTTGTCTGGCGCGTGCTAGATTATTGGCGCTCAGATCAAGAGGATTCCGGAGAACCAAGGCTGATGCATTCCTCGCTTCGTCTTCCTTCGCGACGCGCCGCGATGCTCGCCGGCGCCGCCGCCTTCTTGCCGCGGTCCCTGGCGAGAGCGCAGGACGGTCTCGAGAAGGTGAAGCTCGGCTCGCTGCGTTTCGTTTCATCCGGGGCGGTGTTCATCGCGCTCGAGCGCGGCTACTTCAAGGATGAAGGCCTCGACATCGTCGTCACCTTCTTCGACGCGGCTCAGCCCGTGGCGGTCGCGACGGCGTCCGGCGACCTCGATCTTGGCGTCACGGCCTTCACCGGCGGCTTCTTCAATCTCGCCGGCAAAGGCGCGCTGAAGATCATCGCGGCCCAGGCGAAGGAGGCGAAGGGCTTTGAAGGCAATGTGGTGCTGGTGTCGAACGCGGCCTGGGACAAAGGCTTTCACGATGTAAGCCAATTTTCAGGGCATTCGATCGGCATCACCCAGATCGGCTCCTCCTTCCATTATCAGATCGGCCAGATCGCGGCGGCGAAGTCCATTGATCTCAAGAGCATCACCATCCGGCCTTTGCAGTCGCTTCTCGCCATGGCGGCGGCGCTCAAGACCGGTCAAGTCGATTCCATCATCATCGCGCCGCACCTCGCCCGCGCGATGATCGAGAATGGCGACGCAAAGCCGATCGCGCGCTATTCGGATATCGACGAATATCAATTCGGCGGGCTGTTCACGACGCCCAAGGCGGTCGCGGCGAGGCGCCCGATGCTCGAGAAATTCGTGAGAGCCTATCAAAAGGGCGCGCAGGATTATTTCGACGCGCTTTTGCGGCGCGATGACCAAGGCCGACGCGTCTTCGACGAGAAGGCCGCAGAAGCCGCCGCGGCGATCGCCAAATATGTGTATCCGGCCGAGCCTGTCGCGAAAGCCGCGACTCTGGTCGAGGCTTCGGCCTTCTATGTGGACCCGCAAGCGAGACTCGACGTTGCCGATATCCTCAAGCAAATCGCCTGGTACAAGGCGCAAGGGCTGGTGGCGCCGGAAGTGGACGGGCGGGCATCGCTCGACCTTTCCTTCGTCAAGGGCCATTTCAACGCCGGGTGAGGTGAGCCGCGCATGATGCGCCAATACGAGCTCGTCGATCGGGTCCGGCGGTACAATCCCGATACGGACGAGGCCCTTTTGAACCGCGCCTACGTCTATGCGATGAAGGCGCATGGCGCCCAAAAGCGCGCCTCGGGAGATCCGTATTTCTCCCATCCGCTCGAGGTCGCCGCGATCCTCACCGATCTGCATCTCGACGATTCCACCATCGTCGCGGCGATGCTCCACGATACCATCGAGGATACGGCGGCGACGCGCGAAGAGATCGACCAGCTCTTCGGGCATGAGATCGCGACCTTGGTCGAGGGCCTCACCAAGCTGAAGCGCCTCGACCTCGTTTCGATGCGCGCGGCCCAGGCCGAGAATCTCCGCAAGCTCCTCCTCGCCATCTCCGAGGACGTGCGCGTGCTCCTGGTGAAGCTCGCCGACCGCCTCCACAATATGCGCACCTTGCATTTCGTGCCCGCCGACAAGCGCGGGCGCATCGCCCAGGAGACCTTGGACATCTACGCCCCGCTCGCCGGCCGCATGGGCATGCAGGACATGCGCGACGAGCTCGAGGAGCTCGCCTTCAAGGAGCTGATGCCCGAGGCGCATGACACGATCGTGCATCGCCTCTCCGACATCTCGGGCCGCAGCGAGGCGCTGATCTTCGAGATCGAGGCCGCCTTGTCGCGCAGCATGGAGGCGCAAGGCGTCAAGGCGATCGTGAAAGGCCGGCTCAAGAAGCCCTATTCGGTCTGGCGCAAGATGAACGCGAAATCGATCGCGCTCGAGCAGCTCTCCGATATCTTTGGCTTTCGCGTGATCGTCAAGGACATGGCCGAATGCTACCGCGCGCTCGGCGTCGTCCATACGAGCTGGCCGATGGTGCCGGGCCGCTTCAAGGACTACATCTCCGTGCCGAAGCAGAACGACTACCGGTCGCTGCACACAACGGTCGTCGGGCCGGCGCGCCAAAGGGTCGAATTGCAGATCCGCACCAACGAGATGCACAAGATCGCCGAGCTCGGCATCGCGGCCCATGCGCTCTACAAGGATGGGCTCTCGCCGGACAAGCGCCGCCTCGCCGCCGAAAGCTCCGCCTTCGCCTGGCTGCGCCGCACCATCGCCAATCTCGCCGAAGGCGACCCCGAGGAATTTCTCGAGAATACCAAGCTCGAGCTGTTCCACGACCAGGTCTTCTGCTTCACGCCCAAGGGCCGACTGATCGCGCTGCCGCGCGGCGCGACGCCGATCGACTTCGCCTACGCGGTCCATACCGAGCTCGGCAACGGCATGGTCGGCTGCAAGATCAACGGGCGGCTCGCGCCGCTCGTTTCGGAGCTGCGCAACGGCGACGAGGTCGAGGTGCTTTCGACCGACAGCCAGGCGCCGCCCGCCGCCTGGGAATCCCTTGTCGTCACCGGGAAGGCGCGCGCCGCGATCCGGCGCGCCACCCGCATCGCGGTGCGCCGGCAATATGGCGGCCTCGGCCGCCAGCTCGTCGAGCGCGCCTTCCAGCGCGCCAGCCGCGCCTACAGCGACGACAACCTCAAGGCCGCCTTGCCCCGCCTCGCGCGCGCTTCGGTAGAGGACGTGCTGGCCGCCGTCGGCCGCGGCGAAATGGCCTCGAGCGATGTGCTGCGCGCGCTCTACCCCGATTATCACGGGGAGCGCGCTCATATCGTTTCCGAGCCGCCGCCCAAGGATCCCGGCTGGTTCTCCTTTCCCAAATCGCTCGGCCTCATCTTCAAGCCCGCCGCTTCTCCCGGCAAGACGCAACCGATGAGCGACGTACCCGTGATCGGGCTCGATGCCGACGTGCCGGTTCGCTTTGCCGAAGGAGGCGCGGTCCCCGGCGATCGCATCGTCGGCATATTGACGCCCGGCGAGGGCGTGACGGTCTATCGCATCGATTTGCCCGAGCTCGCGCGTTTCGAGAATGCGCTCGATCAGTGGTTTGATGTGCGCTGGGACGTCGACGGCAAGAACGCCCGGCGCTTTCCGGCCCGCATCGTCGTCGTTTGCATCAACGAGCCGGGCTCGCTCGCGCAGGTTGCCGCGGTCGTCGCCGAACATGACGGGAATATCGAGAACATCACCATGACCCGGCGCACGGATGATTTCGTCGAGATGACGATCGACATCTCGGTCTGGGACCTCAAGCATTTGACCGCGATTGTCGCGCAATTGCGCAGCAAGCCCGTGGTCAACAGCGCCGAGCGCGCCCACGGCTGAGCGGCTTGCGGCCTTGATGGGGAACCCGGTTCCGCGCTTCGGCGTTCCACTGCCGGCTGGATGGAAGCGGGCGCCGCGACCGTCCGTGCCGTCTCGGCTCGCGGACGCCTTGGCCGGAAGGGCTCGCGAATCCCCAGGGGCGAAAGGCTCCGAATTGTCCGGCGGCACAATTGACAGGCCCCCGCGCATGAGCGTCCACCCGCTTAACGAAATCGCGACGCGATCAGCCGACGCGCGGCTCATCGGCGCAATTTTTCGCAAGCTCGCCCAATTCCGCGAAGATTATGACGAGAGGTTTCTGCACGAGCTGTTTGCGGCGCTTTGCCACCGCATGCCCGAGCCTCAGGCCGACAAGGTCATGTCGGACGCGCTTGCCTTGGACAATGAAATTCGTTTCCGCCTGCCGGACGGACTTTCGCTCGACGAAGACGGCCCGGATTTTCCCTGCCCGCACGCGCAGGCCTTGACGCGGCTGATTGCGCATGCGGGTGCGAGCGATCATAGTCTTGCGGCCGCGGCTGCCGCAGAGCTCGGAATCGAAAACCACCGCATTTTGCGCAAATATGCTTCGGTTCTCGCGTCGAGCCTGGCGCAAGGAGGCATCGAAATCGGATGGGAAGCTGCGCAAGCGACCATGCCGATGACTGCGCGCGGCACGCCGGACGTCGATTTTCGCCTTTGAGCAAGCTCTTCGCGTCCGCTCTGGGCGCGCTGGCCTTCACCCTCCTGCCCCTGGAGGGCGCCTTCGCGGCCGCGCCCCAGAATTCAGCCGCCCCTTCAGAGGCGATCTTCGTCGCCCAGATCGTCGTGCTCCTGATCGTGGGGCGCGCGCTCGGCGAGCTGATGCACCGCCTGGGGCAACCCGCGATCGTCGGGCAATTGCTTGCTGGCGTCCTGGTCGGCAGCTCGGTGCTCGGCGCGCTCTGGCCCAGCGCCGAGGCGCTCTTGTTTCCCCGCGATGCCGCCCAGCGCAGCATGATCGACGGCGTCGGTCAGCTGGGCGTCCTCATGCTCCTTCTGCTCACCGGAATGGAGACCGACCTCGAGCTCGTCTCGAAGGTGAAGCGCGCCGCCGCGAGCGTCTCGGTCACGGGCATCGCCGTGCCTTTCCTCTGCGGCTTCCTGACAGGCGAGTTCCTGCTCCCCGACAGCCTCTTGCCCACTCCCGAGCGCAGGCTGGTGACCGCCCTCTTCCTGGGTACGGCCTTGTCCATCTCCTCGATCAAGATCGTCGCGATGGTGGTGCGCGAGATGAACTTCATGCGACGCGACCTCGGGCAGGTGATTATCGCCTCGGCCATCATCGAGGATTCCATCGGCTGGGTCGTCATTGCCATCACCTTCAGCCTCGCGACCCAAGGCAAGGTCGACGCCGGCTCGCTGGCGCGCAGCGTCGGCGGCACGGCGGTTTTCCTCGTCGTCAGCCTGACGCTCGGCCGCAAAGTGGTGCACACCCTCATCCGCTGGGCGAATGATCGCCTGATGAGCGAGCTGCCGGTGATCACCGTGATCCTCGTGATCATGGGGACGATGGCGTTGACCACCCATCTGATCGGCGTGCACACCGTGCTCGGCGCCTTCGTGGCCGGCGTGCTCATCGGCGAATTGCCGATCCTCACCCGCCACATCGAAGGCGAGCTGCGCGGGCTCATCACGGCGCTCTTCATGCCGATCTTCTTCGCGCTTGCCGGGCTCAATACCGACATCACGATCTTGAACGATCCGCGTCTTCTCATGGTGACGCTCGGTCTCGTCCTCATCGCCAGCATCGGAAAATTCGGCGGCGCTTTTCTCGGCGGTGAAATCGGCGGTCTCACGAAACGCGAATCCCTCGCGCTCGGCATCGCCATGAACGCCCGCGGCTCGACCGAGGTGATCATCGCCTCGATCGGCTTGTCGATCGGCGCCCTGACCTCCGATCTCTATACGATCATCGTCGCCATGGCGATCGCGACCACGATGGCGATGCCGCCCACCTTGCGCTGGGCCCTCGGCCGATTGCCGATTCGTCCGGAAGAGAAGCAGCGGCTCGAACGCGAGGAATTCGAGGCGAACGGCTTCGTCGCCAATATCGAGCGCATTTTGCTGACTGTCGACGACAGCCCGAGCGGCCAGCTCGCCTCACGCCTGGCCCGGCTCGTGGCGAGCCCGCGCGGGCTCCCGACCACGACGTTGCGCGTCGTCGAAGGGCGTAGCTTGGTCGCAGCGGGAGGCGAAGCGGCAACCCTTTCGGGCGTTTCGCCCCCGCCCACGGCAGCGCCGCGCGGCGCGGCGCCCCCGGCGGACCAGGCGGTCGCGAGCGAGGCGCGCAAGGGCTATGATTTATTGATGGTCGGGCTCGAACCCGCGAGGGCCGCGGCCGGCGGCTTTCATTCCAAGATCGTCGAGGTGGCGCGAAGCTTCGAGGGTACGGTTGCCGTCATGGTCGCGCGCGGCGCGCTCAGCGAGCGCCCCTCGCGATCGCGGCTCAACATCCTGGTTCCGGTGAACGGCAGCAATGTTTCGCGGCGCGCGGCGGAATTCGCCTTCGCGCTTGCCCATATCGAGAACGCGGTCGCGACCGTCGTCTACGTGGCGCCGACGGCGAGCCCTCGAGGCGGAAGCCGCCGCCTCGGGCGCTCCCTTCTTTCGCGGCGCCATGAAGATTCGATCCTGAAGGACATCACCACGCTCGCCGACCGCTACGGCACCGCCATTCGCACCGTCGTGCGCGTGGCTGATGCGGCCGACACCGCGATTTTACGGCAGGCTCGCCGCGCGGGCCAAACGCTCATCGTGCTCGGCGCGACGAAGCGTCAAAGCGATACGCTCATCTTCGGCACGCTCGCCAATGCGCTGCTCGAGGGCGCCGACCAATCCGTCCTGTTCCTGGCGAGCTGAAGCTCAGCTCAATGAAACGTGGCGCGGCGAGCCGTAACGAAATCAACCCCGACGCCTCGAGCCTTGTGAGTTGAGGGCAGGGGCCGCCATGATCCTGACCATAATGTCGCCAGCACGCCGTGCGACGGCATCGGGCGATACCGCTGGCCGTTTTGGAGAAAAGAGGGAAGTATTTGTCGGAGAGTGGCCTCAATTTCGAGGGCTTCTATTCGAAGTGCGATGCGGCTTTAGAGTTCCGATTCAGCATGGTCTTTTTCGAAAGCCGATGCCAGGTTTTCGAGATCATGCCGTGAAGGCACCATTCAAGGGCAGGACATGACGATCATCGAGGAGCCGCGCCAGAAGACGAGCGAAACCGCGGTCGCGCAGCCGCTCGTCGTCGCGATCGCCGCTTCGACCGACGGCTTGCCCGCTTTGGCCGAGCTTCTCGGCGCGCTTCCAAGCGACAAGCGTTTGACTTGCATCATCGTTCAACGGGCAAGCTCGGACGGGCGCGAGATCGAGGCCGCGGCCTTGGCCCGGCTCACCGATTTTACGGTCGCACCGATCGTCGACGGCGGGCCGATCCTGCCCGGCCATCTTTATGTCACGCCCAGCCGGTCCGTGGTCGGAATCAGGAAGGGCGGGTTCCGATTGCGCCCGGCTCAAAACTCGGGCGAACGCCGTTTCGCGGCAGACGCCGCGTTCCGTTCGATCGCCCGGAATTTCGGTTCGCGCGCCGTCGGCGTCGTCCTTGCCGCGGAAGGATCGGACGGCTTCATCGGCATCGAGGCGATCGGGGCCGCCGGCGGCATGACGATGGTGCAAGCTCCGGAAGAAGGCGCCGAGGCGGTGACTGCGGGCTGCGTCGATCATGTGCTGAGGCCCACCGCGATCGCCCACGCGATTATCGATTATCTGCGGTTCTGGAGCGAAGCCGAAGAAGGCAGAAGGCCCTGGTTGAGACGGCGGCGAATCCAGGAGCAGCTCGTCGCGATATGCGCCTTTCTGCGTGAGCAGACGGGCATCGACTTCAAGCATTACCGCACGTCGACGCTGTTGCGGCGCATCGAGCGGCGCATGCATGTGCTGCGCCTCGACTCGGCGGATGCCTATGTCGAGCGCCTCACGGGCGAACCGAGGGAAGCCCATGTGCTCGCCCGCGAGCTGCTGATCGGCGTCACGGCTTTTTTCCGCGACCCCGAAGCTTTCGCCTCGCTCGCCGACAATGCCCTGTCGCCGCTCTTCGAGAACCGCTCGCCGGCCGATACGGTGCGCATCTGGGTCGCGGCCTGCGCCACCGGAGAGGAGGCCTATTCCATTGCGATTCTCGTTCGCGAGATGCTCGACAAAAGCGAAAATCCGCCCAAGGTGCAGATCTTCGCCACCGACGTAAATGGGCGCGCCTTGTCGGCTGCGCGTCGCGGGCTTTATCCGCTCGGCGTCGCGGCCAATCTCTCTCCCGAGCGGCTCGCCCGCTTTTTCGTTAAGCGCGGGCGCCGCCTCCAGATCGCGCAGGAGTTGCGGGAAATGGTGACGTTCTCGGCGCACAACGTCATCGCCGATCCGCCGTTCTCCCGGCTCGATTTGATCTCCTGTCGCAATTTGCTGATCTATCTCGGCGGGCACCTGCAAAAGAAGCTCATTCCGCTTTTCCATTACGCCTTGCGCCGGGGCGGCTACCTCTTCCTCGGCTCATCCGAAAGCTTGAGCGGCCATGGCGACCTGTTCCGCGACGTCGACGCGCCTCATCGCCTGGTGCAGCGCAAGGACACGGTTCTGCGCGCGCCCGGAGAGTTCCAGGGAGCGGGGCGGGGCGCGACGACCGGCCTGCGCGACAGCGAAACGCGGCCGGACGTCGACCTCGGCGGATTGGCGCAGCGCATCATCCTCGACGAGTTCGCGCCGCGCTACGCGATCGTGAACGAGGAAGGCCAGATCGCTTATCTGTCCGAAGGCGTCCAACGGTTCATTCAGCCGCCGGCTGGCGCTTTCACGAACGACATCTTGCGGATGGCGCGACGAGGGCTCGGCGTCGGCTTGCGAACCACCTTTGCCGAGGCCCTGCGCCACCGGCGCATGGTGGTGCGCGAAATTGCCATGCACACTTCCGAGGGCCCCGAGCGGATCCGGCTGACGGTCCAGCCGATGCCCGAGCTCGGCCTCGAGGAAGGCCTCTACATGTTGGTGTTCGAGGGTCTCGGCGCCCCTTCCTCCTCGGGGCGCCCCGACCCCTCGAGCGCGAGGCCCGACGCCGACCGTGTCATCGAGCATCTCGAGCAGGAGCTGCTGCGCGCCCGAGAGGATCTCGATCGGACCGTGCAGGATCTGGAAGCGGCCAATGAGGAGCTGAAATCCTCGAATGAAGAGCTTCTCTCGATGAATGAGGAGCTGCAATCGGCCAATGAAGAGCTCGAGACCTCGAAGGAAGAGACACAAGCCGCGAACGAAGCTTTGTGGGCCGCCAATCTCGATCTCGGCAATCATTTGCGTTCGATTCGGATCGCCACGATCTTTCTCGACCGGCACGGCGCCATCCGCGGCTTCACGCCGCCGGCGAGCGATATCTACCGTCTCGTCACGGCGGATGTCGGACGCCCGCTCGAGCATTTCACCCACGTGCTCGTCGATCCGCCACCCTTGCCGAAACCCGAATTCAATCGTGCAGGAACCCTTCGAAGAAGAGGTGCGAACGCTCGACGGGCGCTGGCTCACGCGCCGCGTCCTCTCCTATCTCGACAAGAGCGGAGCCGTCGACGGCCTCGTCGTGACTTTCATCGATGTAACGCGGCGCCGGCGTGACGAGGAGAAATTGCGCCAGGCCGAGGAAAGCCGCCGCATCGCGCTTGAAGCCGCCGCCATGGGGATGTGGTGGTGGGATGCGGGGGGCGGAGAGATCACTGCCGACGAACGCGTCCGCGAGCTCTTGGGCATCTCGCCGAGCGACCGCGGCTGGACGCGCGAAGCTTTTCTGGCGCGCATCGATCCGCGCGATCGTGGCCGCATCGCGGCCGCCATGCGCTACGCCCGCATCGGCAAAAACCGCCACCACATCGAGTTTCGGGTTACGGCGCCGGACGGATCGACGCGCTGGCTCACCTCGATCGGCCGCCGCGCCGCGGGCAGTGAGGCGCAGTGGAGCGGCGTGATCTTCGACATCACCAGCCGCAAGGAGATGGAGGAAGAGGCCAAGCGCGCGACGCAGCTTCTCGATAATGTGTCGCAGGTCACCGACGACCTCATCTACGTCAAGGATCGCGAGAGCCGGTTGCTTTTCGCCAATCCGGCGATGCATCGGCTGACGGGACGAGCGCCCTCGGGAAAGATACCCGATTGGCATGTGAACCGCGCGGAGGCCGAGGCCATTTTGGCCAATGACCGAAAGGTCATGGAAAGCAAGACCGGCGCGGTGGTCGAAGAGGCGTTCACTCCCCCTGATGGCAGGACGCGCTTCTTCTCCTCGAACAAGAAACCCTTGCTGGGCCCGGACGGCGCGGTCATCGGCATCGTCGGTGTCTCGAGCGATATCACCGAATACAAGCGTCTTTTGACCGAGCGCGATCGGCTGATCGCCGCGGTCGAAAGCGAGCGCGCCCGCCTTGCGGCGATCCTCCAGGGTCTCCCGGCAGGCGTCGTGATCGCCGAGGCGCCATCGGGGAAAATTTCGCTCGTCAATGACACCGCCGCGACCCAGCTCGGCGAATGGGTGCACAATATCGATCCGTTCGCCGTCGAATCGGTTTTCAGCCTGAAGACGGCCGATGGGCGCGCCTTGCCGCCTTCTGAATTCCCGCTGGCGCGCGCCTTGCGCGGTGAAAGCTTCAGCGGGGATGAAATCGAGTTCACGCGGCCCGACGGCGTACGCAAGTTCTTCAACGTCTCCGCGACGCCGATCCGCGATGCGGCGGGAGCCATCACGGCCGGCATGGTTGCCCTGGTCGATGTCGGCGCGCGTCGTGAGGCCGAGGCCTTGCTCGCGGCGAGCGAGCGCAATTATCGCATGCTCGTCGAGCAAGCCGCCGTCGGCATCGAGCAAGCCTCGCTCGACGGCAGGCTCATTGCCGTCAATGACCAGCTTTGCATCATGCTCGGATACTCGCGCGAGGAATTGCTGGAAAAGAGTTTCGTCGACATCTCCGATCCCGTCGATGTTCCTCGCGAGCGACGCCGGCACAAGCGGCTCTACGCCGGTAAGATCGACAGCTACGTCTTCGAGAAGCGCTATGTGAGGAAGAACGGGACGCGGCTTTGGGCTCGCGTGACATCCTCGCTCACGCGCGACGAGACCGGAGCGGTGCTTTACCGCCTCTCCATTATCCAGGACGTCTCCGAGCTTCGGCGCGCGCAGCAGGAGCTGCACGAAAGCGAAGCGCGCTATCGCGCCACGTTCGAGCAGGCTGCGATCGGCATCGCGCATGTGGGGCTCGACGGCCGGTGGCTCGCCGTCAACGACAAGCTGTGCGCCATCACCGGGTACGCGCGCGAGGAGCTGCTGCGCAAGCGCTTCCAGGACATCACCCATCCAGACGACATCGACCGCGACCTCGCCGAGATGACCGAGCTGATCGCCGGGCGCAGCAAGATCATGAGCCGCGACAAGCGCTATCTGCGCAAGGATGGCGCCGTCGTCTGGATCCGCCTCACCTCGGCGCTGGTGCGCACCGACGATGGGGAGCCCGCCTATCTCATCTCGGCCGTCGAGGACGTCACGCGGAACTTGCAAGCCGCCGCGACCGATGCGCGCCTCGCCGCCATCGTGCGCAGCTCCCAGGACGCCATCTACAGCTTCGATCACGACAGCATCATCGGCAGCTGGAACAGCGGCGCCGAGCGGCTATTCGGCTATCGGGCAGACGAGATCATTGGCCGGAGCCGCTCCCTGCTGATGCCGCCGCACAGGATACATGAGATCCACGAGCCGCTGGCTTTCGGCGAGGACAACATCATCTCCACCGAGAGCGAGCGCAAGCGCAAGGACGGCACCGTATTTCCTTGCGTGGTGACGAAGAGCCAGATCTTCGGTCCGAACGGCCAGTTGCTCGGCTTTTCCTCTACGGTCCGCGACATCACGGAACGCCGCCTGGCGGAAGAGCGGCAACGCTTGATGGCGCGCGAGCTCGTGCACCGCGTCAAGAACTCCTTCGCGGTGATTCAATCGATCGTGCGCCAGACGCAGCGCTCGACGCCCGATCCCGAGGCTTTCGCCGAAGCCTTCGGCGGGCGGCTTGCCGCGATGGCGGCTTCGCACGACCTCCTGACCGATCGGCATTGGGAGGGCGCGTCGCTGCGCGAGCTTGTCGCGAGCCAGCTCGCCGCCTTCTCGGCAGGGGCGGAAAAGCGCGTCCATGTGCAGGGGCCGGAAGTCACGCTCGACACCTCGCTTGCGGTTCCGCTCGGCCTTGCGCTGCATGAGCTTGCCACCAATGCGACAAAATACGGGTCGCTTTCGGTCCCCGGCGGCAGTGTCGAGCTTTCCTGGAGCGTCGGCCAGGCAAATGGGGCCGAAAGCCTGTCGCTCGTCTGGCGCGAGACGGGCGGCCCGATCGTCGAACCGCCCTCGCGCCGCGGCTTCGGCACGAGCCTGATCGAGCGCGGCTTGCCTGACGCGCGCATTGATCGGCGCTTCGATCCGGACGGCCTCGTCTGCCGCATCGAGCTGTTCACGAGCGGCGGCGCGGAAACGAACTGAGCGTGCGGCGCTCATCGCAGCCGATCGGTCGGTCAGCGAAACAAGGGGAGTGGTGACGCTCAAGCCTCCCCGCTCGTGCCCGTGAAGGCGGGCACCCAAGGCTCGCGGGGTGAGGCTGAATTGCCCCCGGAACAAATCAGGCTTCCCGACGTTCTTCTCGGCATATCGCCTCTCCCGCGACGCAAGAGCCGCAGCGGGGCCGCGATGAGCCTGTTTCTACGAGCTTCGGCTCGCGGCAGATCTTCACGAAGAAGAACAGCTCGGGAGAATGGCGATGGCGGGCCTTTTCCTTACGATCCTGGTCGCACCTTTGCCCGTGATGCTCATCATGGCGGGAAGGGAATTGCTCTGGCATCACCAGCCGGCGCCCGTGGCCCGCAAGGCCATTCCGATTCCGATCCGCATCCGTAGGTGAGCGGCGGCCTAAAGGGCCGCCCATCGCGGACAGCGCCTCGGAAGCGTCCGAGGTTCGAGGCTTTGAGCTTTTGTGCCCGGACGGCGGTCCGGCATAAGCGAAGCGTGCGTTTTGATCCCCCGCCGTAATGGAGTATCCAGCGTCGGGGAAAAACGCTTTTTTGCTCTTCGCTTCCTGGAAGTTTTCATGGCGCACTCAGCACCCTTTCCAACACCGCTGCCGCAGCTATTGCCCAATACTTACGAATTCGAGTCCTCGCCCATGGTGAAGCCGACCGGCTTCCGCGAATATGACGCGCGCTGGCTTTTTGAAAAAGAAATCAACCTGATGGGCGTCGAGGCCCTCGGCATGGGTCTCGGCACTTTGATCCACGAGATGGGCGTCAGGCCCGAAATCGTCACCGGGCATGATTTCCGCGCTTACTCTTCCTCGATCAAATACGCCTTGGTGTGCGGCCTGATGGCGGCGGGGATGAAGGTGAAGGACATCGGCCTTGCCCTGTCACCCATGGCTTATTTCGGGCAATTCGCCCTTGATTGCCCGTGCGTCGCCATGGTGACGGCGTCCCACAACGACAATGGCTGGACGGGCGTGAAGATGGGCGCCAACCGGCCGCTCACTTTCGGGCCCGAGGAGATGGGACGCCTCAAGGAGATCGTGCTCGGAGCGAAGTTCGATCTGCGAGGAGGCGGCAGCTATGCGTTCATCCCCGATATGCGCGAGCGATATCTCGCCGATCTCGCCGAGAAGCCCAAGATCAAGCGCAAGCTCAAGGTGGTGACGGCTTGCGGCAATGGCACGGCCGGCGCCTTCGCGCCCGAGCTTTTCAGGCGGATCGGCTGCGACGTCGTGGAGATGGACACGAAGCTCGACCACAGCTTCCCCCATTACAATCCCAACCCCGAGGACATGAAGATGCTGCACGCGCTCGCCGAGAAGACGCGCGCCGAAAAAGCGGATGTCGGCCTCGGCTTCGATGGGGACGGCGATCGATGCGGCGTCGTCGACGACGAGGGTCATGAAATCTTCGCCGACAAGATCGGCGTCATGCTGGCGCGCGATCTCTCCAAGCTCCACCCGAACTCGACCTTCGTGGTCGATGTGAAGTCGACGGGACTTTTCGCCAGCGATCCCGAGCTCAAGGCGCGCGGCGTCAAGGCCGATTATTGGAAGACCGGCCATTCCTATATCAAGCGGCGCGTCAATGAATTGGGAGCGCTCGCCGGCTTCGAAAAATCAGGGCACTTCTTCTTCAACACACCGGTCGGGCGCGGCTATGACGACGGGCTTCTTACCGGGATTCACATCGTCGAGATGCTCGACCGCAATCCGAAAAAATCGATGGCCGATCTTTACCGGGCGCTCCCAAAGACCTGGGGCACCCCGACAATGGCGCCTCACTGTGAGGACGAGGTGAAATACGCGGTCGTCGAGCGCGTCGTGAAGCGCTTTGAGACCATGCGCAGCAAGGGGGAGAAGATCGCCGGCGAACCCATCCTCGACCTCGTCACCGTGAACGGCGTGCGCGTGACGGCGGAGGACGGCACCTGGGGCTTGGTGCGCGCCTCGTCCAACAAGCCGGAGCTCGTCGTGGTGGTCGAAAGCCCCGTCTCGGAAACGCGCATGCGAGAGATGTTCGCGGCGGTCGATGGCGTGCTGCGCCAGAACCCCGAGGTCGGCAAATACAACCAGACGATCTGACGCATGCCGCGAAAGGGGCAAACCTTTCAAAAGAGCATGAAGCGTCCCGCTGAGGGCGCGCGCGTCAAGCCGTTGCGGCTTCCCGCTCTGAAATCCGGGCTTCGATGCGGTCGTTGTCCGGCTCGAAATATTCCCGCCAGATCGCCTTTTCTCCGAGCGTGACGATAAAGGCCGCATGGCCCGCGCGTTCTCCCGCGGAAAGAAGCGGGGCGAGCGGGGCCGGCCTTTGCAGGGCCGGCCGCTGGGCGGCGTCCGCGAAGCTCCCGTCGGCGACACCCTCGATCTCGAAGGAGAGGCCGCTCTGGCGCCCCTCGGTGAGCTCGATATAGATCTCGGCGAGGAGCTCGGCGTCGAGCAGGGCGCCGTGCTTCACCCGGTTGGAATTATCGATTCCGTAGCGCGCGCATAGGGCATCGAGGCTGTTCGGAGCGCCGGGGTGCTTGCGCCTTGCAAGCGCGAGCGTATCGACGACGCGATCGAAGCGCAGCGGCGGGTGGCCGGCGCGCGTGAGCTCGGCGTTGAGGAAGCCGATGTCGAAGCTCGCATTGTGAATGATGAGGGTGGCGTCTCCCACGAAGCTCAGAAACGCTTCCGCATGCTCGGCAAAGCGCGGCTTATCGGCGAGGAAGACATCGGAAAGGCCATGCACTTTCTCGGCATCCGGCGGCATCGGGCGCTCGGGGTTGATGTAGACGTGAAAGCTCCGGCTCGTCGGAAAACGATTGAGAAGCTCGACGCCCCCGATTTCCACGATGCGATCCCCGCTCGCGGGGTCGAGTCCCGTTGTTTCGGTGTCGAGAATGATTTCGCGCATGGGTGGGCGATTCTAGAGGGATTTACGCGCGCAGGGAATTGGCGACGCCACAGAAGTCCCGATATTCACGCCTTTTCTTCTACCCGTTTCTTCGGCGACCCCTTCAGGGGTCAAGGCCGGCAAGCTGCCGCGGCGGGCGCCCGGCGAGAGCGCGGATGATATCGTCCACCTGTCGGCGAGCCGCCGCATGGCAGCGCGAGGTGTCGATCACGAAATGGGCGCGCCGGCGCTTTTCCGCGTCCGGCATTTGACGTTGAAGGATGGCTTCGAGCCGCTCCTCGGTCATGCCCGGGCGGGCGAGGACCCTTTCGCGTTGCGCCGCCGGTGAGGCGCTGACGACAACCACGGCGTCGCAGCGGGTCTCGCCCTGCGTCTCGAACAAGAGCGGAATGTCGAGAACCGCCAACCGGACGCCCGCCGCGCCGAGCGCCGACAGAAATTTCCTTTCCTCGGCGCGCACCAGCGGATGCACGATCGACTCCAGGCGCCGTATCGCTTTCTGATCCGCGAGCACGCGCCTTGCGAGGAGGTCGCGATCGACGGTTCCCTCATGCACGGTTCCGGGGAACTCCGCCTCGATGAGTGGTGCCGCGCCACCTTGGTATAGGCGCGCGACCGCGTGATCGGCATCGAAGACCGGCACGCCAGCTTGCCTGAAATATCCGGCGGCCGTCGTCTTGCCCATGCCGATCGAGCCGGTGAGCCCGAGAATGAAAGGGGTGAGCGGCATCGGCGCCGGGCTCAAGCCGCGCTTGCGGAAATATCGGCGGCCACGTGGCGGTGAAGCGCCGCGCTGACCACGGGCCGCCTCCCGAACCAATGCTCGAACCCCGGGACGGCCTGATGCAGGAGCATGCCGAGGCCGCCGACGGTCGGATGTCCCCGCAGCCGCGCCGCGCGCAACAGCTCCGTCTCGAGCGGCACGTAGACGACATCCGTGACCAGCGCGTCCGCCTTGAGCCCCTCGAGCGCGAAACCATGGCGCGGCTGCCCGACCATGCCGAGCGAGGTCGTGTTGGCGAGAAGGTCGACCTGCGGCAGGAGTGAAGGCAAGCGCTCGAGCGTCACAGTTTCGGCAGGGCGCGGCAGGCCGGCGACGAGAGCGTCGGCTCGCTCGGCTGACCGGTTGGCGACGATGACGCGCTCGACGCCGCAGATCATGAGCCCCATGACGATCGCACGTGCCGCGCCCCCAGCGCCGAGCACGAGCGCCGTTTGCGTCGCCTCGCGCCATCGCGGCATCTCCTGATCGAGATTGGCGACGAATCCATGCACATCCGTATTGTCGCCGTTGAGGCGCCCGCTTTCGTCGAGCCAGACCGTGTTGACGGCACCCAGAGACCGCGCGAGATCGGTCGCCTCATCCATCAGCTGGAACGCCGCTTCCTTGTGCGGCAGCGTGACGTTGCAGCCGAGGTAGCCGCGCTGCGCGGAGGCCGCGAATGAAGGGGGCGAGCGCCTCGCTCGCGACCCGTTCGCGTCCGTAGCTTCCCTCGATGCCCAATTCGGCGAGCCAAAAGCCGTGCACCAGGGGCGATCTCGAATGCGAAATCGGGTCACCGATGACGCAGGCATGCTTCATGGATGCGGCCTCTGGCCAACGCCGATCCCATCGGGGCGACAGCGCGGCAAAGATGGTTTTGCGCGAGCTTAGAGCATCATTGCCGGAACTGGGAACAAGTTTCCGACTAGGCCGTGCTCCACCGACAGGCGGGAGCGAGCTGCGCCGACGAAAGCCCGCTCAGCACGCCCGGGCCGCGAAACGAACAAGGCCGCATGCACGCAAATAGCCGAGAAGACTGGTGAGCGGCAGCCCGAGAATGACCGCGTGATCGGCGTCGATGCGCTCGAAAAGAAGCCGGCCGAGACCCTCCACCTGATAAGCCCCTACGCTCGCCAGGACCTGTTCGCCGACGGTCTCGAGATAGGCCGCGATCTCGGCCTTGCCCAAATCCCGCATCGTGAGCTCGGCGGTCTCGGCGGTTTCGAGCAGAAGCGTGCCGCCGCGCGCGAGCGCGCAGGCGCTGATGAGCCGATGCCGCTTCCCCGCAAGCTCGGCAAGGCGCGACGCCGCTTCCGCAAGCGTCGCCGATTTGGCGAAGCAGCGATCCTCGAGCGCGAGCACCTGGTCGGCGCCGAGCACGAGCCGGGTCGGCAAGCGGCGCGATACGGCCAGCGCCTTTTGGCCGGCGAGCCGGCGCGCGATAACGCCGGGCAAGGCACCGCGCCGTATCGCCTCCGCCTCGAGCGCGCGCTCGTCGACATCGGCCGCGACGGGCTCCGCCTTGATGCCGCAGCTTGCCAAAAGACCGAGCCGCGTCGGGCTCCGCGAGGCAAGGATCAAGCTTTGCTCGCCCGCCCAGACAGCGCCTCCTTCAGCCCTCGTCATTCGACGATGAATTTCAGTCGATGAGCGCGGTAGAGGTCGATGACGGTCGCCGCGGTTTCCTCGATCGAGCGCCGCGTCACATCGATGACGGGCCAGGAATGGCGCGCGCAGAGCCGGCGCGAGGCGGCGATCTCTTCGGCGACCGCGTCGCGATCGACATAGGACGTGTCATTCGTCGCCTTGAGCGAGAGGAGCCGGTTTTGCCGGATCTGCACGATGCGCTCGGGCGTCGCGACGAGCCCGATGACGAGCGCGCGCTTGGTCTCCTCGAGGCCTGTGGGCGGTGCAATGCCGGGGACGAGCGGGACATTGGCGGTCTTGATGCCGCGATTGGCGAGATAGATGCTCGTCGGTGTCTTCGAGGTGCGGCTGACGCCCACGAGAATGACATCGGCGGAATCGAAATCCTCCGGAAGCTGCCCGTCATCATGCAGCATGGTGTAGTTCAGCGCGTCGATGCGCTTGAAATATTCCGCGTTGAGGACATGCTGGGCGCCGGCACGCGGCGTCGTCTCGGTGCCGAGATAGGCCCCGAACAGATCCGAAACGGGCTTGAGCACCGAGAGCGAGGGGCAGCCGATGGTGCGGCACTCCTCCTCGAGCTGGCCCGAGAGCTGCGGTTCGACGAGGGTGTAAAGCACGATGCCGGGCTCGCGCTCGATCTCGCCGATAACGCGGCTGAGTTGGTCGCGCGTGCGCACCAAGGGATATACATGCTCGATTGCGGACACCCCTGGGTAAAGGGCGGACGCCGCCCGGCTCGCCGCGATCAACGTCTCTCCCGTGGAGTCGGATACGAGATGAAGATGGAAATAATTTCGGCTCATAGCGCGCGGCGAGAGCGCGCGGCGAGAGCGCGCAAGCTGTGAATCGCTGTGGAAGGAAATGAGAAAGAGCCGGGCACGGCTCTTTCCCTTGCATGGCGGGCCGAACTCTTCAACAGGATTGGCTGACGCCTGGCTCGGTTTTGCTAACGCGAACGCTTGTGAACTTCGGCGGAAGCTGTGAATGATGTGCCTATAACGCGCCGGCGCGAGCCTTTAGATCGTTAAAATTGTTGGCTTTTACGAAAGGCCTCGTGAACCCTTATGGGCGCGCGATTTTGCCCCAATAAGGCGGGAAGCCGTGCACAAGCCTTGGAGGAAATTGCTCACCGCATTTTGCCCGCCAATAACAAGAGTAAAAGATTCTAATCTAAATTTGATTCTTTGGTGGGCATGTCGCATTCACCTGACATGGCTGTGCCAAAACCCGTCTCCTCGACTCCCCCTTCACCGAAACCGATCCTCGCCGTTCTCGACGGGGCGCGCGTCGATCCCCCGCCGATCTGGCTGATGCGACAGGCGGGGCGTTTTCTTCCCGAATATAGGGCCTTGCGCAGCAAGGTCGGGACAGTGCTCGATCTCGCCTATACGCCGAGGCTCGCAGCGGAAGTGACGTTGCAACCGATCAGGCGGTTCGGCTTCGACGCGGCGATCTTGTTTTCCGATATCCTCGTCATTCCCGATGCGATGAACCAGAAGGTCAGCTTCGTCGAGGGCGAGGGGCCGAGACTCGAGGCGCTCGGGAGCCCCGAGGGGCTCGCTCGCCTCGCGGTTGAAATCGATCTCGAACGGCTTGCGCCGATTTTCGAGACGATTGCGCGCGTAAAGCGTGATTTGCCCGAAAGCTGCGCGATGCTGGGTTTTTGCGGCGCGCCCTGGACGGTGGCGAGCTATATGATCGCGGGCCGCGGCACGCCTGATCTCGCCCCGGCGCGGCTCTTCGCCTACCGATATCCTGCGGCCTTCCGCGAGCTCATCGACCGCTTGGTCGAGGCGTCGATCGCGTATCTTTCCGCACAGTTTGCGGCGGGCGTCGAGGCGGCGCAGATTTTCGAGAGCTTCGCCGGGGCCATTCCCCAGGCCTTTCTTGGCGATTGGTCGCTCGCGCCGATCCGGCGCATCGTGGAAGGCTTACGGGCGAAAGTGCCTCAGGCGCGGATCATCACCTTTGCGAAGGGTAGCGGGCTTGCGCCCGGCGTCATCTCGGCGGCGACGGGGGCGAATGCCGTGGGCCTCGATTGGACGGTTGACCCTTGCGCCTCTTTCTTGACGGATGGGGTGGCCGGGACCTCTTCCACGGCAAAAACGCCCGTGCAAGGCAATCTCGATCCGTTGGCGCTCGTCGCCGGCGGCGAGGCGTTGGCCCGGGCCGTTGAGCGGGTGCTTTCGGGGTTCGCAAGCATGCCGCATATCTTCAATCTGGGGCATGGGATTTTGCCGGAAACTCCCGTCGAGAATGTCGAGCGATTGGTCGAATGGGTGCGCCAGCCAGCGCACCGGGCAAGATAGGTGAACGCGTGAATACATACAACATCGTAAAATCACTGCATATCATAAGTATAGTTGCGTGGATGGCGGGCATGTTGTACTTGCCGAGACTTTTCGTTTACCACGTGCAAGCGTCGCCGAATTCGGAAGCGCGCGCCACCTTCGCCGTCATGGAGCGCCGGCTTTTGAAAGTGATCATGCTGCCGGCCATGCTGGCGAGCTGGGGTTTCGGCCTTTGGCTCGCGGCGATGAGCGGGGCTTGGACGCAAGGCTGGCTGCATGCCAAGCTCGCCCTGGTGCTCGCGCTGTCGGGGCTGCATGGCTTCTTGGTCCGGGAGGCGCGGGGGTTGTCGCAAGGCGGCGAGGCGCGCTCACCGCGCTTTTACCGGATCATCAATGAGGTGCCGGCGCTCATCCTCGTTCTGATCGTTTTTCTCGTCGTGTTGAAGCCTTTCTGAGGAAAAAGCGCAGGGCTCGGGCCGAGGCGAGTGGGCAGGGCTCCGGCAACCGAAAAATGCGCCCGGCATTCGCCGCGAACGAGACGCTCCTTGTGCATTGGGCCCAAAACGTCTATATCTGGCGGGCGCGATCGGTTCTTCGGTCGTGATTCTCATCGATCGGTGGAGTTTGGCGGCGCCCCGCCGCATCAGCCTCGAGGCTCCTGAACTCCATTACGTCCGATCTTCCCGGATTCGCGTTTCGCCAGCCTCGTTCCCAACGAAGGCGTCCAAGGTTTAAGCGATGGCAGAAATTAAACTTCATGATTTGAAGGGTAGGACCCCGACCGAGCTTTTGGCTTTCGCCGAGGAGCTCAAGGTCGAAAACGCAAATTCCATGCGTAAGCAGGAATTGTTATTCGCAATTTTAAAGCAACAAGCGGCCAATCAGGTCGAGATCATCGGAGAAGGCGTCGTCGAAGTCTTGCAGGACGGGTTTGGTTTCCTGCGCTCTCCCGAGGCGAATTATCTCGCCGGACCCGACGATATTTACGTTTCCCCTTCGCAAATCCGTCGATTTGGCCTCCGGACCGGCGATACGGTCGAGGGCATGATCCGAAGCCCGAAGGAAGGCGAGCGCTATTTCGCGCTGCTTAAGGTAAACTCGATCAATTTCGAGGATCCGGAGAAGGTCCGCCACAAAGTCCATTTTGACAACCTCACCCCGCTTTATCCCGATAAGCGCCTGCGCCTCGAGATCGAGGATCCGACCAAGAAGGATTATTCGGCGCGCCTGATCGACATCGTGGCGCCGATCGGCAAGGGCCAACGCGCCCTCATCGTCTCGCCCCCGCGCACGGGTAAGACGGTGCTTCTGCAGAACATCGCCCAGTCGATCACCAGCAATCATCCGGAAAGCTACCTCATCGTGCTTCTCATCGATGAGAGGCCCGAGGAGGTGACTGACATGCAGCGCTCGGTGCGCGGAGAGGTTGTGTCCTCGACCTTCGACGAGCCGGCCTCGCGGCATGTTCAGGTGGCCGAGATGGTGATTGAAAAGGCGAAGCGCCTCGTCGAGCACGGCAGGGACGTGGTGATTCTTCTCGATTCGATCACCCGCCTCGGGCGGGCCTACAACACCGTGGTGCCTTCTTCTGGCAAGGTGCTGACGGGAGGCGTCGACGCCAATGCCTTGCAGCGACCGAAGCGCTTCTTCGGCGCGGCGCGCAACATCGAGGAAGGCGGCTCGCTCACCATCATCGCGACGGCGCTGATCGATACGGGAAGCCGCATGGATGAGGTGATTTTCGAAGAGTTCAAGGGCACGGGCAATTCGGAAATCATTCTCGACCGGAAGGTTTCCGACAAGCGTACCTTCCCGGCGCTGGACATCACCCGGTCCGGCACGCGCAAGGAAGAGCTGCTCGTTCCGCCGGAAGTGCTCAAGAAGATGTATGTGCTGCGCCGCATCCTCAACCCGATGGGCACGGTCGACGCCATCGAGTTCTTGTTGGACAAGCTTCGCCAGACGAAGACGAACGGTGATTTCTTCGAGTTGATGAATACGTAAATCCGTCGGCTCGGCATGCCGTTGAGCGGCGCACTTCCCGGCAAGGCACGGGCGTGGGCGGCTCCGGGAAAAGGGAGCGCAAACAAAGATTTGTGCGGTATTCGCGCGTTCGGCGGAGCCTCGCAGGTGACGCGGTGCTGCTCGGCTCGCGGAGCAAGGACGCTGGCGTTTGGTTTGTCGCGGCGCGATCCTACAAGACGCAAAAGCTCATTGAGGCGCTGTCGTGAGCGACACCATTTATGCCCTCTCGTCCGGCCAGGGGCGAGCCGGCGTCGCCGTCGTGCGATTGAGTGGCTCGGCCGTCGCCGATGTGTTTCGGATTCTGTGCGGAAAGGTGCCGCGAGAGCGGATGGCGACCTTGGTAACCGTGCGTCATCAAGGGGACGGGGAGATCATCGACAAGGGTTTGGGCCTTTGCTTTTTTGCTCCTCGGAGCTTCACCGGCGAGGACATGGGGGAATTCCAACTCCATGGCGGGCGCGCCGTCGTGATGCGCCTTCTCGACGCGCTTTCGCGGATCGGGGGCTTGCGGCCGGCGGAGGCGGGTGAATTCACCAGGCGCGCCTTCGTGAACGGAAAGCTCGACCTCGTCGAGGTCGAGGGTCTGGGCGACGTGGTGAGCGCCGAAACGGAAGGTCAGCTCAAGCTCGCGCAGCGGCTCGCGAGAGGGGGGCTGTCGGAACGGGTCTCCGTTTGGCGCCAAGAGCTCCTGTCCGCGATGTCGCTCGTCGAGGCTGCGATCGATTTTTCCGATGAGGCAGACGTCACAACCGATGTCGCGAGCGAGGCGAGGCCGCGCGTAAAAACAGTGTTGGCTGAAATCGAAGCTGTTTTGGACGATGGCGGGCGAGGGGAGCGGCTTCGCGACGGGGTGGTCGTGGCAATCGCCGGGCCGCCGAATGCCGGAAAATCGACATTGTTGAACCTCCTCGCGCGAAGAGAGGCAGCGATCGTCTCACCCTTCGCGGGGACCACACGGGACCCGGTCGAGGTGCATCTCGAGCTCGGCGGTGTGCCCGTTACCTTGGTCGATACTGCGGGCCAGCGGGAGGGTGCGGATGTGATCGAGGCCATGGGCGTGGCTCGAGCACGGCAGCGGGTCGAGAAGAGCGACCTCGTTCTTTGGCTCGAGCCGGTGACGGAAACGGGCTTGGCTATGCCGGCCGGGCTTGGGAATTGTGCGCGGATCGCGACCAAGCTGGATTTGGCGGCCCCCGATTTTGTCGCGGGCAGTCTTGCGATCAGCGCCGAGACAGGAGCCGGGATCGGTGATTTGCTGGAATGGCTGATCTCGCGCGTCCGGGAGCTCGCGGGCTCGGAAGAAAGCGTTTTGATCACGCGAGCGCGGCAACGGGCTGCGCTTCGCGCGTGCGCGGACGAATTGCGGACGCTTTACGCCGAACTTGGTGCCGTCGACGGCGGTCAGCCCAAGGAGATTGAACTCCAGGCCGAGCATTTGCGACGCGCGATGAACGCTTTGGGGCGCCTTGTCGGGCAGATCAATGTGGAGGAGGTGCTTGGGGAGATTTTTGCGGCCTTTTGTATTGGAAAATGATGTTTCACGTGAAACACGGGCGTGCGCACTGGCGCATAGGCGGGAAGGCAGATTTTCTGCTAGAGACGCTTCATGAGCTCATTCGATGTGATCGTGATCGGCGGCGGGCATGCCGGGGCTGAAGCCGCGGCCGCAGCGGCGCGCACGGGCGCGCGCACGCTGCTTTTGACGCTGAAACCCGAAGCGCTGGGGGAAATGTCCTGCAACCCGGCCATCGGCGGCATCGGCAAGGGACATCTGGTTCGGGAGGTGGATGCATTTGACGGCGTGATGGCGCGCGCTGCCGATCTTGCCGGCATTCAGTTCAGGGTGCTCAATCGCCGTAAAGGCGCAGCCGTAAGGGGCCCGCGCGCGCAATGCGACCGGGTGCTTTATCGAAACGCGGTTCAGGGCCTGCTGGGTGAGGTGCACGGGCTAAGCGTAGCGCAGGGGGAAGCCGTCGATCTCGATATTGTGGAGGGGAAAGTTCAAGCCGTCTGGACCTCCGACCGTCGCCGGCTCGCCTGCGGGGCCGTGGTCGTGACGACAGGAACTTTCCTTCGCGGCATCATCCATATCGGGCCGGTGAAGCTCTCGGCTGGCCGCATCGGCGAGGCGCCTTCCGTCGCGCTTGCCGAGAGATTCAAGAAGCTCGAATTGCCGCTGGGACGCCTGAAGACGGGCACGCCGCCGCGCCTCGATGGGCGGACGATCGCCTACGAAAGCCTTGAAAGCCAGGCCGGCGATATCTCCCCCGAGATGTTCTGCGTCGATTCGGCGAGCCCGGTGAACCCGCAGATTGCCTGCCACATCACTCATACGACCGAGGCAACCCATTCCGTAATTCGTAGGAATCTCGGGCGGGCGCCAGTCTTTTCCGGCGATATCGAAGGGCGCGGCCCGCGATATTGCCCGTCGATCGAGGATAAAGTCGTGCGTTTCCCCGATCGTCAGGGACATCAGATTTTCCTGGAACCTGAGGGTCTCAATACGCCATCCGTTTATCCGAACGGCATCTCGTCATCACTTCCCGAAGAGGTTCAACAGGAGTTCCTGTCGACCATTCCGGGCCTCGAATCCGCGCGCATGCTCCGTCCGGCCTACGCGATCGAATATGACTATGTCGATCCCCGCGCGCTTCGCCCGAGCCTCGAGCTGAAAAAGGTCGAAGGGCTTTTTCTCGCCGGCCAAATCAATGGGACCACCGGATACGAGGAAGCCGCCGGGCAGGGGGTCTTGGCCGGCATTAACGCGGGCCGCCGGGCAGGCGGTTTTGAGCCGGTCTCAATTCCAAGAAGTCAGGCCTTCATCGGCGTCATGGTCGACGATCTCGTGACCAAGGGCGTGACGGAACCCTATCGTATGTTCACCTCGCGCTCGGAATACAGGCTGAGCTTGCGCGTGGACAATGCCGATGAACGGCTCACGCCACTCGCCACCGAGCTCGGTTGCGTGCGGCCGCAACGGCGCGCTCAGCACGAGATGCGGATGCGCGAGCTCGATCGATGGCGCCGTATGCTCCGCGAAACTTCGGTCACGCCGAACAAAGCCGCCGCTTACGGGCTCAAGCTCAACCAGGATGGCGGACGCAGGAGTGCCTTCGAGCTCCTATCCTATCCAAACATCGAGCTTTCGGCGCTTCGCCGGATCTGGCCGGAAATGGCCGAAATCGACGAAAGGCTCGCCGAGCGCCTGGCGACCGAAGCGCGATATTCGGTTTATTTGGAGCGCCAGAAGCAAGACATTGACAGCTTTGAACGGGAGGAAACGCGGCGGCTTCCACACGGCCTCCGTTTCGACACCATGTCCGGGCTTTCAAACGAGCTGCGCCAAAAGCTCGCGCAGGTTCGCCCCGAAACCTTGGGCCAGGCGAGCCGGATCGAAGGCATGACGCCCGCCGGTTTGGCGATCTTGGCGCTCAATGCGCGGGGGGCAGATCAGGGAGCGCGTTCTCGTGGCGCGAGCTGATGCGACGGCCACCAATCCCGCCCGGACCGTCGGGGTTGAAAACAGCCCGCGTTAAAGTGCCTCGTTCCAAAGAAGCGGAGCTCAATCTGGCGGATGCGCTGCGCCAAAATCGCGAGCGAGCGGTCTCCTCGCTTGAGGTTTCACGTGAAACATTGGAGCGCCTCCAGAGTTATGCCGACCTTCTCGTGAAGTGGCAAAGGGCGATAAATCTCGTCGCTTCCTCCACGCTCGAGAGCCTCTGGACCCGCCATATCCTGGATTCGGCCCAAATCGCGATCCTCGGCGCGAAGCATCAAAACTGGGCCGATCTTGGCTCCGGCGCCGGTTTTCCCGGCCTCGTCATCGCGATTCTGGCCGCCGAGCGGCCGGAGCCGGGCTCCTTCCATCTCATCGAAAGCGATCGACGCAAAGCGAGCTTTTTGCGCGAGGCGGCCCGCGTTACCGGAGTGTCCGCCGAGATCCATGCTTGCCGCGCCGAGGACATTCTTCCCGAGCTGCGGGGGAGGGTCACAGCCGTAACGGCGCGTGCCTTGGCGCCGCTTCCTTCCCTTCTTGCGCTCGCGGAACCTTTGTTGACAACCGGCGCGGAAGGTTTCTTTCCCAAGGGCGAGACGCTAAGGTCGGAATTGCAGCGTGCCTCGGAGATTTTCGCGTTCGATAGCCGAGCGGTGCCGAGCCAAAGCGACGAGAAGGGGCGAATTCTCGTCATTCGCGATCTGCGACGTCGTTTTGCGTCAATTTTGGGGACCGGGAATGAGCTTTGAAGATCAGCCTCTTCCGCGCATCCTGACGGTCGCCAATCAAAAAGGGGGCGTCGGCAAGACGACGACCGCCATCAATCTCGGAACCGCGCTCGCCGCGATCGGCGAACAGGTCCTGCTCATCGACCTCGACCCGCAGGGCAATGCGTCGACGGGGCTCGGCATCGAGCACAGGAGCCGACTTGTCTCGACCGCGGACGTGCTGACCGGTCGCGCCTCGCTCAAGGACGCGATCATCGACACCAGCGTGCCGCGGCTCGCGCTCGCCCCCTCGACGCTCGATCTCCTCGGGGTGGAGCTTGAGATATCGCAAGATCCCGAACGCGCCGTGAAGTTGAAAAAAGCCCTTCAGGCGCTGGGAGCGGGCGGCCCCACGCGTCACCTTAGCTATGTGCTCATTGATTGCCCGCCCTCGCTCAATCTCCTCACCATCAACGCCCTGACCGCCGCCCATGCGGTGGTGGTGCCTTTGCAATGCGAATTCTTCGCGCTCGAAGGGCTGAGCCAATTGCTGAGAACCGTCGAGCAGGTGCGCTCGACGCTCAATCCGGCGCTTGTCATTCAAGGCATCGTCCTCACCATGTTCGATCCCCGCAACAAGCTTTCGGGTCAGGTGGTGGCGGATGTGCGCGAGTTCATGGGCGCGAAGGTCTACGAGACCATCATCCCGCGCAATGTGCGGTTGTCGGAAGCCCCCTCCTATGGAAAGCCGGCTTTGCTTTACGATCTCAAATGCACCGGAAGCCAAGCCTATCTCAAATTGGCCTCCGAGCTGATCCAGCGTGAGCGAACTGATCACGCACGCGATTTCGCGGCCCTTTCGTGAGGGAAGCGCCATCGTGGCGATATCAGGCTCGATGCGGAACTCGCCTTGAACATATTTGGCTATGTTGATCCATTAGCCGACGCGACGAATTTGAATGAAAGAAGAGATCATGGCCGAGGAAGCACAACGTTCGCGCTTGGGGCGGGGTCTCGCGGCGCTCATTGGGGATGTCGGCACCGAGGCGGCTCCAGCGAGAGGCGAATCCGCGCCTCGCCGAGCGCCGCTCGAGCATTTGCGGCCCAATCCGCGCAATCCGCGCCGCAATTTTGCCGATGCCGAGCTCGACGAGCTCGCCGCCTCGATTCAGCGCAAGGGGCTCATTCAGCCAGTGGTGGTCCGTCGCGTCGAGGGCAAGCCTACACCTTATGAGATCGTGGCGGGAGAGCGCCGCTGGCGGGCCGCGCAACGGGCCGGGCTCGCCGAGATACCGATCGTGCTGGTCGAGATCGACGACAGAACTTCGCTTGAATTTGCGATCATCGAAAACGTGCAACGCGAAGACCTCAATGCGATCGAGGAGGCGACTGGTTATCAAAATCTCATCGATGAATACCATTATACACAAGCTGAACTTGCTAACTCTTTAGGAAAAAGCCGAAGTCACATAACAAATACTTTGCGATTACTTAAATTACCGAATGATGTAAAGACGAGCCTGATCGAAGGTCGCCTGTCGGCCGGCCATGGTCGGGCCCTCCTCAACGTCGATGATCCCTCGGCGGCCGCAAGGCAGGTCATCGCGCAAGGCCTGAGTGTCCGCGAGACGGAGGCGATCGCCCAACAACGAGCGAAACCACGCCGCCGCAGGGAGGAGCGGGCAATCGAGCCCGAGCAGGGACGTGCCGATATCGCGGCCTTGGAGCGCAGCCTGGAGGAAAGCCTCGGCCTCCCCGTCTCCATCCGCCATGGCGCCCGTGGGGGCGATTTGCGCGTCCGCTACCAAACCCTCGAGCAGCTCGATTCGCTCTGCAAGAGCCTGACGGGTCAATGAGCATCGAATGTGGGCACGAGCCTGAGCGCATTTCGAATATCAAGATTAGAAAGATAACTCAGCTCTCTTCGATGCGGCGGCCGGCAAGCTGCTCGCGGGGGGCGATGCCCAATCCGGCAGAGCATCTTCACCATGAGCGCGACGACCGGCGGTGCGGGCGGCCGAGCGGAGCGCCTCTCCTACCGGTGCGGCAAGGCGCGGGCATGGCGCGCGATGCGCCAAAAGGCCATGCGCGCCACCGATTCGCCCGCGAGCGGCGAGCGACGAATGCGCCGCACGGCGGCCTGGAGGTCGGCGAGCGCGCCCTGGAGCGCGGCCGAGCTCCAGCTCGAAAGCTGGCGCGTCACGCCGCCCTCGCGCTTCCAGAAAAGGTACATGTCCTTCGCCGCTTGCGCCGCGCTTGCGCCCGCATCGATCTTGGCCCGGCCTTCGGCGAGGGCGAAGACATGGCGGATCGCCGCGCCGAGAATCGGGTCGGAGCCGAGCCTCTCGGCGAAAGCGCGCGATAATTCCCGGTCGAGCCCCGCATAATCGCCTGCGAAGGCCGCGTCGATCACGGCATTCATGGCGACCGCATTGGCGTCCACCATGATGGTTGCCACATCCTCGCTCGTCACGCTTTTCTCGCCGAGCTTGTAAAGCACGAGCTTCTCAATCTCGGAGCGCGACTGGCGCCGGTCCGGGCCGAGAGCGCCGATGAGATCGCGCTTGGCGCCGGGCTCGATCGTGAGCGCGGCTTCGGCGAGCATCTCATCGACGAGCGCCGCATTCTCCCGCTCCCCGCCCGCGTAGCAGGCAAGCGCCGCGGCGCGCGGCGAGCGTTCGCATAAGCCGCGCAGCGCCGATTGCTTGGAAAGATCCCCCGCTTGAATCACCACGAGGTTCTCGAATGGAGGGCCGTCGAGCAAGAGCTTCACGCCGCGGTCGATCGGTTTGTCGAGGGCCTGCACCCAGACCGCCTTGCGGGGCCCGAACATGCCGATGGCGGAGGCTTCTTCCATGAGCCGCTCGGGATTGGCGGAGAGGTGATCGCCCGAAAGCCGCACGAGCTGAAAAGGATCGTTCGGATCGGTCACCGTGCCCGCGAGAACGGCGCGGCAACGTTCGTCGACGAGGCCGGCATCCGGCCCATAAAAAAGCATGAGCTCGACCGTCTTCGGCAGCCGCCGAAGAAACCCTTCCGCTTCAGTCGGCTTGACCGCAACCATCCTATTCTTGGACCATCCTATTTCTGATTGAGGAGGGCGATCCCGACGCGCGTCCTGATCTGATCGGCGAGCACCGTCGCGGCCCTGATCTCAGCGTCGCGCGCGGCGCGCACATTGGCGAAGCGCTGTTGCGAGCGGTCGTAAGAGGCCGTCGCGCTCGCGGTGCCCTTGGTGACTTCCTTGCCGCCCTCGATCTCGGTGAGCGAGTAATTCGCCGTGAGCGTCAGAGAAGCCGCATCCGACGTCAAGCTGTGCAAATTGACGATCAGCCCGCCGAGCGTTTCCTGCGTGGTGATGGTGAGCCGGTATTTCGGCGCGGCCGCCGCGCCGCTGCCATTCGTCTCGAATTTGAGCTCCTCGGCGAGGTAATGGCCAACCCGATCCGGGATGGGCGTGACCTCGATCCCGGCGAGCTGGGCGTTGACCCCATTCGTCCCGTAGAGCGGATGGATGCAGCCGGAAAGCGCGAGCGCGAGCGCGCTCGCGAGCACGGGCCTCGCGGCGCGAAAGCAAAGCTGATCAAATGACCACATTGACGATCCTTCCCGGGACCAGAATGAATTTGCGCAGCGGCCGACCTTCCATGGCGCGCTTCACCGCCTCGAGTGAAAGGACCGCCGCCTCGATCACCGCGCCATCGGCTTCGCGCGGCACCGTGATGTCGGCGCGCTTCTTGCCGTTGACTTGAACGGGCAAGGTGATGGTCGCGTCGGTGAGGAGGCTTTGCTCGACCTGCGGCCAGGCCGCACGCGCCACGAGATCCGGCGCGCCGAGCGCTTGCCAACATTCCTCGGCGAGATGGGGCGCCATCGGCGCCGTGATGGCGATGAGAATGCGCATCGCCTCCGAAAGCCCCGCGACGACGTCGGGTGCCCGCGTCGCGTCCTCGTCGAGCTCCGACATCGCGTCCTGAAGCGTGTTTACGAGCTCGCGGATATGGGCGATGCAGACATTGAAACGCAAATGCTCGATGTCGTTTTCGACCTGGGCGAGCGCGCGATGCGCGGCCTTTCGGATGGCGAGCGCCGCTGGTGAATAGGCGAGCGCCTCGCCGTTCGGTGAGGGGCCGCCATTTCCCATCATGGATTTCGCGTCGCTCACGAGGCGCCACAGGCGCTGCACGAAGCGCGCTGCGCCCTGGACGCCTTCCTCGTTCCAGATCACGTCGCGCTCGGGCGGTGAATCCGAGAGCATGAACAGGCGGATCGTATCGGCGCCGTAAGTCTCGATGATGTCGTCGGGATCGACGGTGTTGCGCTTCGATTTCGACATCTTCTCGATCGAGCCGATGGCGACCGGCTCGCGCGTCTTGGCATGCTCCGCGTGCCGGAGGCCGCCCTCGCTTGTGATGATGATCTCCGCGGGGCTCAACCAGGAGCCGTCCTTCGCCCGATAGGTCTCATGCACGACCATGCCTTGCGTGAAGAGCCCACTGAAGGGCTCCTCGATCGCGACATGGCCGGTCTTGCGCATCGCGCGCATGAAGAAGCGCGAATATAGAAGATGCAGGATCGCGTGCTCGATGCCGCCGATATACTGATCGACCGGCATCCACTTCGCCGCCGCTTTGCTCGTCGGCTCGTCGCTCCAAGGATCGGTGAAGCGCACGAAGTACCACGACGAATCGACGAAAGTGTCCATCGTGTCCGTCTCGCGCCGCGCGGGCTTGCCGCATTTCGGGCAAGGGACGTGCTTCCAGGTCGGATGCCGATCGAGAGGATTGCCGGGCCGGTCGAAGGCGACATCGTCCGGCAAGCGGACCGGAAGCTCCGAAAGCGGAACCGGGACGACGCCGCATTCCCCGCAATGGATGACCGGAATCGGGCAGCCCCAATAGCGCTGACGCGAAATCCCCCAATCGCGCAGACGAAAATTCACCTTGCGGACGGCGACGGGGCGCCGGTCTCGGCTCTCCGCCTCGAGGCGCCGCGCCACCTCCTCCTTGGCTTGCGGCACCGTCATGCCGTCGAGGAAACGCGAATTGATGATGATGCCGTCGTCGAGAAAGGCGGTGTCGCCGATGGCGAAGCTCGCAGGATCGACGCCCGGCGGACAAACCACGGGCGTCGCGTCGAGGCCGACGCTGTGCACGAAGTCGAGGTCGCGCTGGTCATGGGCCGGGCAGCCGAAGATCGCGCCGGTGCCGTAATCCATCAGCACGAAATTCGCCACGAAAACCGGAAGGGTCCAACTCTTGTCGAAAGGATGGAGCGCCCGGATGCCCGTTTCGTAGCCCTTCTTCTCGGCGCGCTCGATCGTCTCTTGCGCGGTGCCCATGCGGCGGCACTCGTCGATGAAGGCCTTGAGCGCAGGATCGCTCTTCGCGAGCCGCTCGGCCAGCGGATGATCGGGCGAGACCGCCAGGAATTTCGCGCCGAACAAAGTGTCGGCGCGCGTCGTGTAGATCTCGATTTCGTCGATGCCGGCCGGCGCGCTTGCGGGCTCGAGAGCGAAGCGGATGGCGAGCCCTTCGGAGCGGCCGATCCAATTGCGTTGCATCAACCGCACCTTGTCGGGCCATCGGTCGAGCCCGTCGAGCGCCTCCAAAAGCTGCGGCGCATAGGCCGAAACCTTGAAGAACCACTGTGTCAGCTCGCGCTGCTCGACCGGTGCGCCTGAGCGCCAGCCGAGGCCGTCGACCACTTGCTCATTGGCCAGAACGGTCTGATCGACAGGGTCCCAATTGACCTTGGCGGTCTTGCGGTCGACGAGGCCCGCCGCGAGGAAATCGAGGAAAAGCCGTTGCTGCTGCTTGTAATATTCAGGGTCGCAAGTGGCGAGCTCGCGCGACCAATCGAGCGACAGGCCCATGGATTGGAGCTGCGCGCGCATCGCGGCGATATTCGCGTAGGTCCATTCCTTGGGGTGGACGTTGCGTTCGATGGCGGCATTCTCGGCCGGCAGGCCGAAAGCATCCCAGCCCATCGGATGCAGAACATTGAAGCCTTTGGCGCGCTTGTAGCGCGCCACCACATCGCCCATGGCATAGTTGCGCACATGCCCCATGTGGATGCGCCCGGACGGGTAGGGAAACATCTCGAGCACGTAATACGCCGGGCGCGGGTCGTCGTTCTTCGTCTCGAAGACGCGCGCGCTCTTCCAGGCGGCCTGCCATTTCCGCTCGGATTCGCGGGTGTTGTAGCGCTCGGACATCGACATGCTGCGGACCCTTGTGGCCGGCCTCGTCACCATGCTCTAGTTATTGATCGAGCATGATCTTTTTCGAGAAACCGGTTCCCACTTTCGCGGACCATGCTCTAGGCCACGTTGAGGGGCGGGGTCAACACATCGCCGCCGCCAGAAAGCGATCGCCCGTGGCCTCATGTTACGGGTGTCGAATGCAGGCTTCGCGCGATGCGCGAGCATGTTGGTTTCGCTTGCGCGTTGCTTCGTCGGGAAGCAATTTCGGCGAAGCGCGCGCCTCAGCGCAGGCTCGCGACCACAGATTTGAGATAACGGCCGAGCTGAGCCCGATCCTGGATGTTCAGCTCGTCGAAGAGGCTCTCGGCGCCCGGCGCAACGGCGCGGTAAAGATCGAGGCCTTTTGGCGTGAGGCTCCCGGTGATGCGGCGCTTGTCCGCGGGATCGGCGCACCGCTCGAGGCGGCCGTGCTGCTCGAGACGGCGAAGCGCGCGACTCACCGCCATCACATCGACGCCGCTCGCTTCGGCGACCTCGATATTCGCGAGCCCAGGCCGGGGCGCCAGCACCATCATGCAGCGCCATTCGGTAAGGGTGAGATCATGCCGGCGGCCGATGGCGTCGGCGAAGGATCGCGCCAGGAGATCGGCCGCGACGAACAAAAGGGCGGCCGGGGTCTTGGTGAGATCCGGCGTGGCCAGAGGCGTGTTCTTGGCCAGAGGCGTGTTCTTGGCCAGAGGCGTGTTCTTGGCCAGAGGCGTATTCCTGACCAGAATCGTGTTCTTGGCCAAACTCGAATTCTTGGCCACATTCGCGTTCTTGGCGAGCCGGGGCACTTGCAGCTCCTGCCAGCCGGAAACATCGATATCCATCGCGGTCCTGGGTCCGTTGCCTGAAGCCAATCGCGCGTGGAAGAGACGCGAGACGCAGCGCCGTCAAATCGACGGCGCTCAACGACATATCGCGTCAGAGGCCCCGATGATGATCACAAGGTCGTGCGGGGCCGATGGAAAAGCCAAAAACAAGAGGGTTCGCGATCACGAGTTCGTGCTCACTCGGGCTTCGCCTTCCCGGCCACCAGATGCCGGCTAAGCTTCTCAACCCTGGGTGGTTTTGCTCGTCGCCAGCAAGGCTTCATCGCGGAGCACGCGGCGCAAAACCTTGCCCACATTGCTCTTTGGCAGGCTCTCCCGGAAGATGACGCGGCGCGGCACCTTATAGGCTGCAAGGCGTTCGCGGCACCAGGCACGCACCACATCCTCGGTGAGATTGAGCGAGCGGCTCACCACATAGGCGGTCACCGCTTCCCCGGAATGGGGGTCGGGCAGGCCGATGACCGCGGCCTCGCTCACCTCGGGATGGCTCGTTATCACGGCCTCGACCTCGTTCGGCGTGACCTTCAGCCCGGAGACCGAGATCATGTCCTTGATGCGATCGACGATGCGGAACTCGCCGTTCGGCGACATCGTCGCCACGTCTCCGGTGCGGAAGAAGCCGTCCGGATAAAACACCGCCGCGGTCACGTTCGGCGCCTGCCAATACCCCTGCATCACCTGGGGCCCGCGCACGCACAGCTCGCCGGGAGAGCCGACCGGAACCTCCGCGCCGTCCTCAGGAGCGCGCAGCGATACCTCGGTCGAGGGCACCGGCACACCGATGGTTCCGGAGAAAATCTCGGGCCTGCCGCGGTTGGCGGTCACGACAGGCGAGGTTTCGGATAGGCCATAGCCTTCCGAAATGACGCTGCCGGTGAGAGCCTGCCATTTCTTGGCGACCGCCTCTTGCACCGCCATGCCGCCGGCGCTGCTGATCACCAGTTGGGAAAAATCGACTTTGTCGATGTCCGGTGCCTGGACGATCGCATTGTAGAGCGTGTTGACGCCGGTGATGACGGTGAAGCGCGTCTTGCGCAAGGTCGCGACGAAGCCCTTGATGTCGCGCGGATTGGTGATCAGCACGGCGCATCCACCGATGCGCATCATGTAGAGGCAGTTACAGGTGAGCGCGTAAACGTGATACAGCGGGAGCGCCGCGATCATCACCGGCCAGACCGACGGATCGGTCTCCGGCCGGAACCAGGCGGTGATCTGCTCGACATTGGCGACGACATTGCGGTGCAAGAGCACGGCCCCTTTGGACGCGCCGGTGGTGCCGCCCGTATATTGCAGGAAGGCGATATCGTCTCCCGAGACGTTGACGGTCGGCTTCGGCAAGGTGGCTCCGAGCTGAAGCGCCGCCGAGAAGCTTGCCGCATGCTTGATGTCGAAGGCGGGCACCGCCTTTTTCAGATAGCGGGCGACAAGATTGAGCACCACGCCCTTCGGCCCCATCACGTCGCCGAGCTTCGCGATCACCACCTTGTCGAGCTTGAGGCGCGGCAGGGCCTCGGCGACCGTATGCGCCATATTTTCCAGAACGACGATGAGCCGCGCGCCCGAATCGTTGACCTGGTGGATCAGCTCCGCCGAGGTGTAGAGCGGATTGACGTTGACGACCGCCGCGCCCGCAAGATGCGCGCCGAACATCGCGACCGGATAGGCGAGGACGTTCGGCATCATGAGAGCGACGCGATCGCCCTTTTCGATCCCTTGGGCGCGCAGCCAGGCCGAGAAGGCGGTGGCGTGGCGCTCGATTTCCGCGAAGCTCACGCTCTTGCCGTAACTCTTATAGGCGGGGCGCTCGGCGAAGCCGCGCACGCTCGCGTGGAACAGATCGACGAGCGTGCCGAGGCCTTCAGTGTCGATTTTTTCAGGAACGCCCGGAGGGTAAAGGTCGAGCCAGGGGCGATCCCTATAGGATCGGCCCGCTCCGGATGCGGAGCCCTCAGCCTCGCGCCGATCCTCAACCATGTCTCTCTTCCCGAGGCATGCTCGCCTTCACCCTACAGCGATCAAGTTTGCCGCGAAATGGCTCGATCACGGGAATTGATCGATGACTTGCCGGGCCGATAGGGGAGCTTGGCGCGACAATATGCGCGGCTGAGGCTAACAATTCCATAAAATACCATCCAAAGGGCGCCGCGATGACGCTGCTTCGAGGGTTTTCGTACCGGGGCCTGCGCGGCTCGCCTTCTTCAGGGAAGACCCGCGCCGGGACGCCGCCTGATCAACCGCGGCGGCCTATGGAATCAAGGGGCGCCGGGCAAGGCACAAAGGGGCGGTCTTTCCCGCAATCTCATTGATTCATTGAAATATCTTGCCGCAAGCCCGCCGGTGAAGCGACCGGGGCGCGACGCTTCACTCCTCCTCGTCACGGGTCTCGGCGGGCGGCACGATGCCTTCGAGGCCGCGCAGCAGATCCTCTTCGGTCATCGTCCGGTCGAACTGCACGCTCGAGTCGTCGGTCGCATCCGCGGATTGCACGCCGATAAGGGGCGCGGTCTCGGCCTCGGGCTCATCGACCTCGACATATTTCTGCAGCGAATGGATCAGCCCTTCGCGCAGATCGATCGGCTTCAGCTCGCCCTCGGCAATCTCGCGCAAGGACACGACGGGGTTTTTGTCCCGGTCCCGATCCACGAGGAGCTGCGCGCCGCTGGCGATCTGGCGGGCGCGATGCGCGGCGAGCAGGACGAGATCGAAGCGGTTCTCGACCTTCTGGATGCAATCTTCGACGGTGACGCGAGCCATGGCCCGCTCCTTTCAGTGGCGACAGTTGTGCGCGAGCGATGTTTTGTGTAGGGGGTTGCTACACCAAACACCGCAAACAAGGCAAGAAATTACAGAGTCGAGGACGAAAGGCGTTTCGCCGCACCGTCGCTTTTCGCTTTTGAGCCTCTCCCTGCCCCTTGCTGCGCCCCTTGCGTCCTGGCGCGCGGCGGGTGCGGCGATTGGCGATCTCAAGACAGGCCACATAGTCCTGGCGGCATGCGAATTTCATCGGGTCACATCGCGAAAACAGGTTCACGATTAGGTCACGAAAACAGGGTCACATGGCGAAATCAGAAAAACTCGCGCTCTTTATTGACGGGGCCAATCTCTATGCGACCGCCAAGACGCTCGGTTTCGATATCGATTACCGTCGTCTCCTCGTCGAATATAAAAGCCAAGGCACCCTGTTGCGCGCCTTCTACTTCACCGCCTTGATCGAGGATCAGGAATATTCCTCGGTCCGGCCGCTCGTGGATTGGCTCGACTACAATGGGTATCGGGTCATCACCAAGCCCACGAAGGAGTTCGTGGACGCCACCGGACGGCGGAAGATCAAGGGCAACATGGATATCGAGCTTGCGATCGCCGCCCTCGACATGGCCGAATACATCGACCACATGGTGCTGTTCTCGGGCGATGGGGACTTCCGCTCCCTCGTCGAATCGATGCAGCGTCGAGGCGTGCGCGTCACCGTGGTCTCGACGACCTCGACCCAGCCCCCGATGGTCGCCGATGAGCTGCGCCGCCAAGCGGATGATTTCGTCGACCTCGCCCATTTGCAGAAGGTCATCGGCCGAGATCCGGCCGAAAGAGCCGAACGCGGCGAACGCCCGGTGCGTCACGGCGCGCCGGATCGTCGCCCCGCCCCGACCCAGCATGCCGCCACGGCGGATGATTACGAGTAAGCCATCTCGCCGAAGCAGCCCATCCATGTGCGATCCTCTAGCGTCCCGCCATGGTTCAGCCGCGCTCGGACGCGATAGGCTCGAATATAAGGACGGACCGCCATATGTAATCGTCCGCGGCCGGCGAGCCGCGGGACGCGTCGTTTTCGCAGGGAGAAGAAGCCGGTGACCGAAGCGACCACACGCAATTCGGCCGCTCGCAAGAGCGAAGGCGGCGTTCTCGAGCTCGCCTGGATCGTCGTTCAGGCGCTGCTCATCGCGCTCGTGGTGCGCACCTTGCTGTTTCAGCCTTTCAATATTCCGTCGGGCTCGCTGGTGCCCACGCTCCTCGTCGGCGATTACCTCTTCGTCTCCAAATATTCCTACGGCTATTCGAAATATTCGCTGCCGCTCGGCTTGCCTTTATTCGAGGGGCGCATCATGGCAAGCGAGCCCAAGCGCGGCGACATCGCCGTCTTCAAGCTGCCCAAGGACGGCAAGACCGATTACATCAAGCGCGTCATCGGCCTGCCCGGCGACCGCATCCAGATGATCGATGCGCGCCTCTACATCAACGGTCAGGAGACGCAGCGGACGCCGCTGCCGCCCTATCACACGATCGACGACTTCGGCCGCCCCTCGGACGTCCCTCATTACATGGAGACCCTGCCGAACGGCGTCTCGCATGAGATCATCCAGAAGAACGGCGATTCGGGATATTGGAGCAATACGCCCGTCTACACGGTGCCAGCCGGGCATTACTTCATGATGGGGGATAACCGCGACAATTCCCAGGACTCGCGCGTCTTGAGCGAGGTCGGCTATGTGCCCTTCGAAAATTTCGAGGGGCGCGCGGAGATCATCTTCTTCTCGATCGACGAGAACGCCAGCGCCTGGAAGCTCTGGGAATGGCCCTCGACAGTGCGCTGGAATCGCATTTTCCAGCATATCAAATGATCGGCGCTTTCGGCGCATGAAGCGTGGAGGGGCAACGCCGGAGGAGCTGGAGGCGCTCATCGGCTATCGCTTCCGCGACCAAGAGCTTCTCGCTCTCGCCTTGACGCATGTGAGCGCGGTCGCGGGCGCCCGCTCGCGCGTCAAAAGCTATCAGCGGCTCGAGTTCCTCGGCGACCGCGTGCTCGGCCTCGCGATCGCGGCGCTTCTCTACCGGGAGTTTCCTTCGGCCGATGAGGGCGACCTCTCGAAGCGCCTCACCGAGCTCGTGCGGCGCGAGAGCTGCGCCGAGCTCGCAGAAATCTGGCGCCTCGCCGATCATATTCGCCTCGGGCCGAGCGAGACGCAGAGCGGGGGGCGGCGCAATCGCGCCATTCTCGGCGATGTCGCCGAAGCGCTGATCGGCGCCGTCTTCCTCGACGGCGGCTATGAGGCCGCGAACACGCTCGTGGTCGATGCCGTGAAGGAGCGCTTGCGCGCCTCGGGCGGCCCCCGCATCGATCCGAAAACCGCGCTGCAGGAATGGGCACAAGCGCGCGGGCTTGCGACGCCGACCTACGCGATCCTGTCGCGCGAGGGTCCCGATCACTCGCCGCTTTTTCGCATCAGCGTCTCGATCGAGGGGCAAAAGCTCAAGGAAGCCGTTGGCCCCTCGAAGCGCGTCGCCGAACAGGCAGCGGCGGAAGCGATGTTGCGCGAGCTCGGCGTGTGGCAGGCGAGCGCCGCGTGAGCGCCGCCCCGCAGGAGGAGGCGACCCGCTGCGGCTTCGTTGCCCTGATCGGTGCGCCGAACGCGGGCAAATCGACGCTTCTCAACGCGCTTGTCGGCCAGAAGGTCTCGATCGTCTCGCGCAAGGCGCAAACGACGCGAGCGCTCGTGCGTGCGATCGCGGTCGAAGGCTCGGCGCAGATCATTTTCGTCGACACGCCGGGCATCTTCGTGCCGAAACGCCGCCTCGACCGCGCCATGGTCACGAGCGCTTGGAGCGGCGCTGAGGACGCCGATGTCGTGGCTTTCCTGGTCGATGCCCGCAAAGGCCTGGACGAGGAGGCGGCCGCCATCCTCGATCGCCTCGCCGGTGAGCCGCGGCGCAAATTGCTTCTCCTCAACAAAACCGATGCGCTTGCCGACAAGTCGGCGCTCATCCCGCTTGCGGCTAAGCTCAACAACGAGCGGCTCGCCTTCGAGGAAACCTTCATGGTCTCGGCGCTCACGGGCGACGGCATCGCGGAGCTTCGCCGCGCCTTCGCCTCGCGCATGCCGCCAGGACCCTGGCATTATCCGGAAGACCAGCTCTCCGACATGCCGATGCGAATGATGGCGGCCGAGATCACGCGCGAGAAAATCTACGATCGGCTGCACGAGGAATTGCCCTACCGCTCGACGGTCGAGACGACCTCCTGGGAGGCGGCGCGGGGCGGCGCGATCCGCATCGAGCAGACCATCTATGTGGAGCGTGAAGGCCAGCGCAAGATCGTGCTCGGCAAGGGCGGGCAGACGATCAAGGCGATCGGCGCGTCGGCGCGTCGCGAGCTCGAGGAGATCATCGAGACGAGGGTCCACCTGTTCTTATTCGTCAAGGTGCGGGAGAATTGGTCGGAGGACCCCGAACGCTACCGCGAAATGGGATTGGAGTTTCCGCGGTAGAAGCAGCCTTCGCGAGAAGAGCGCGCGGCGCCTTCGACCCGGATGGTTTGACGATGGTTGATTATGCAATGGTCCGATGAGGCCGTGATCTTGGGCGCGAGGTCCCATGGCGAGACCTCGGTGATCCTCGAGGTGCTGACGCGAGCGCATGGCCGCCATCTCGGCATCGTGCGCGGCGGGCGCTCGCGGCGCCTGGCGCCGTCCCTCCAGCCGGGCAATCTCGCCGAGATCACCTGGCGCGCGCGGCTCGAATCCCAGCTCGGCAGCTTCCAGGTCGAAGCCGGCGATCTTCGCGCCGCCGAGATGTTCGGTTCACCTGCCGCGCTTTATGGCTTCGCCACATTGGCGTCGCATCTGCGCCTACTCGCCGAGCGGGAGCCTCATCCGGCGCTCTATGATGCGCTGCGCATCATCGGGGACCATCTCGGCGAGCCGACGATCGCCGCGCCGCTCGTGCTGCGTTTCGAGCTCGCGCTTCTCGCCGAGCTTGGCTTCGGGCTCGACCTCTCGGCTTGCGCCGCGACGGGAACGCGCGAAAATCTCGCTTTCGTTTCGCCAAAAAGCGGCCGCGCCGTCTCGGCGGAGGCCGGCAAGCCCTATGCGGAAAGGCTTTTCGTGCTGCCTTCCTTTCTGATCGAGGGCCAAGGCCGAGGTGTGCCGGACGCCCCCGATCTCGCGGCGGGCTTTCGACTCACGGGCTTCTTCCTTGCGCGTCATGTGCATGAGCCGCGGGGCCTCGAAATGCCCGAGGCGCGCGAGCGCTTCCTCAACCTCGTTCTTACGATTGCGTAGCCGGCATGGCTTGTTGTGTAGCCAAATACGAAGATCGCTCGCTTCCGATAGAAAGTGACGAATGACCGCGGCCACGGACTTTCAGGGGAAGCGCGCATTGCTCTCGGGCGGGCTGCCCGCGGAGCTTTGGGGCGGCTGGGAGGCCGGCCTTCTGCTGCTCATGGCGGGGCTTTATGTCGCCGGGGCCTTCGTGAACCCCGCTTTTTTCGGCACGACGGATGCCTTGGCGGCCGTGCTGCGCGACGCGGCGCGGTTCGGCGTCATGGCGGTCGGCATGAGCTTCGTGATCGTGAACCGCGAGCTCGATCTTTCGGTCGGCTCGACGCTCGGTCTCGTCTCGACCCTTTTCTCGGTCGCTTATGCGCCCTCTCATGGGGATGCCGGCATCGGCGTCGCGCTCACGATCTGCGTCACGGCGGGGCTCCTCATCGGCGTCGTCAACGGGGTGCTCGTGACGCTTCTGCGCGTACCGGCCTTCATCGCCACCTTGTCGACCTTGTTTATCGGGCGCGGCCTGGTGCTCGGGCTCTCGGGCGGCAACACCATCGCGTTCGGCCCAAAGGCCGCGGCCGATCCCTGGTTCTTTCGTTTGGGCGAGACGAATGCGCTCGGTTTCAACAACCAGATCCTCGTCTTTGCCCTCGTCGCGCTTCTGGGCGCCTTCGCGCTCGGCAAGACGCGCGCCGGCTATGAGACGGCCGCCGTCGGGGGCAATGAGCAGGCGGCCCGCTATGCGGGCATCGCGACGACGCGGGCGCGCATCCGCTCCTATGTGATCTCGGCGCTCGCCGCGACGCTCGCCGGGCTGATGAACGTGGCGCAGGACAAAGGGATAACCTCGCAGAACGGTCAGGGCGCGGAGCTCATCGTGATTGCCGCCGTGATCGTGGGCGGGGCGTCGATCGGCGGGGGACGCGGGCGCGTCCTGGGCTCTTGCCTTGGCGCCGTGCTCACCGTGCTGATCGACAAGGTGCTGCGCGAAGGCGTGCCGATCACCCGCGTGATCGATGTCGGCGGCGTGCCGATGGAAATCGGCGCCGTGGCGCAATTGCCGCCCGGCGCCGTGCCGGCTTTCCTCGGGCTTTTGCTCGTCGGCGCAGTGTTGATCGAGCCTTGGGCGACCGGAGGCGGCTTCGCGCGCTTGCGGGCGCGGCTCACGCGGGCGCCCGTGCCGGCTTTCGCGCCACGCGGGGACGCGGCGGCCGTGGCGGCGCGCACCAAAACCGCATCCGCGCTCGAGCACACCCACACGCCGAAGGGACCGATCGCGGCGTTCCTGGCGCGGCGTGACGCGGCCGCGATCCTTCTCGCTTTGGCGCTTTGGCTCGTGGGGTTGATGTTGCGGCCGGATTTCTGGGCGGGGCTCGACAACAGCTTCGCCATGCTCACCGCGTTTACCGAGATCGGCATCCTCAGCGTCGGGCTCACCTTCGTCATCGCGGCGGGCGACATCGACCTCTCGGTCGGCTCCGTGCTCGCGCTCGCCGCGGCCGTCTCGGCCTTCTGCCTGAAGGAGCTCGAGCTGCCTCCCGTCGCGGCGGTGTCGCTGGCGCTCGTCGCCGGCCTCGCCTGCGGCCTTGTGAACGGCACGCTCACCACGCGGTTGCGGCTGCCGTCCTTCGTCGCGACGCTCTCCACCTTCTATATCGCGCGCGGCCTTGCCGCATGGCTGGTGGCGGGACGCCAGCTCTCCGGATTCCCGGCGGGTTTCATGCTGATGGGGCGCAGCCTCGCAGAGGTGCTGACCGCGCTCGGCGCTTCGCCCGCGAAGGGCTGGTGGGGCAGCTTCGCCAGCGCGGTGAGCGTGCAGACGCTCTTCCTGTTGGTCCTTGCCTCTGGCGCCGCCCTCGTGCTCGCGCGCACCCACTGGGGCCAGATGGTCTATGCGACCGGCGGCAATGAGCGCGCGGCCCGCTACGCCGGCATCGACACGCGTCGCGTGCGTTTCCTGTCGCTCGTCGCCTCCTCGCTTTGCGCCGCCTGCGCCGGGGTGATCTACGCGGCGTATCTGCGCTCCTTCAACCCGGCGGCCGGACAACTGCGCGAGCTCGACGCCATCGCTTCCGTCATCGTCGGTGGCGGCTCGATCTTCGGCGGTCACGGCACGATCTTGGGTTCGCTCGCGGGCGCCGCCGCCATTACCTTGATCCGCTCGCTGCTGTCGCTGCAGATACTTCTGCCCGGCGGCGGCTCCTATGTGCTGCCGCAGCATTGGATGAATGTCTTCATCGGGTCGATTTTGATCCTGGCGGTGATCGCCGATATCTGGCTGCGGCAAGAGCATATCGTTGCACGCTGCATCGCGTTCTTGCGTCGCGGCTCGCGCCTAAGGGAAGCCCGATGAACGCAGCAGATGCCGAAGCGCCGCCTCTCATCGAGATGCGGAATATCGACAAGGCCTTCGGCCCGGTGCGCGCGCTTTCCGGGGTCGATTTCCGCCTCGGCACCGGTGAGATCCTCGGTCTCGTCGGCGATAATTCGGCGGGCAAATCGACCTTGATGAAAGTGCTTACCGGCGCCTATCGCCGCGATGCCGGCGAGATCCGGGTCGCCGGCGAGCCGGTCGATTTCGCGAGCCCGCGCGACAGCCGCGAGCGCGGCATCGAGATGATCTATCAGGACTTCGCGCTGTGCGGGAACATGGATGTCGGGCAGAACATCTTTCTCGGCCGTTGGCCGCTCCGCCTCGGCCTCTTCGTCGACCGGACCCGCATGTATGGCGATGCGGCCAGCGTTCTCGACCGGCTCAAGGTCGATGTGAACTCGGTGCACGCGAAGGTCGAGAGCCTCTCGGGCGGGCGCCAGCAATCGGTCGCCATCGCGCGGGCGCTCTCTTTCGAGCCCAAGGTCGTGATTTTCGATGAGCCGACTGCGAATCTCTCCGTCATGGCGACCACGAAGCTTCTCGAGACGATGGCTGAGCTCAAGCGCCAGGGCGTCTCGCAAGTCATCATCTCGCATCGCCTCACCGACATCTTCGAGGTCGGCGATCGTGTGATGGTCCTAAAGCGCGGCGTGAACGCGGGCGAGCGCCGCGTCAAGGACACGACCGAGAAGGATGTGCTCGAGCTGATCGTCGCCGGCGCCGCATGAGGCGCGCGACCGCCGCAAAGGCGTGGCGATACGGACCGGCCGCTCTCTAGGCGACCTTCCGCTCCAAGCGGGTGGCCTTGATCGACCCCGCGCGCGCGCGCACCTTCGCCAGGTCGTAATTGACCTGCAAGCGCAACCAGAAATCGGCGTTGCTGCCGATCGACTTCTCCAATCGCAAGGCCATTTCCGGCGTGATCCCACATCGGCCGTTGATGACGCGGTGGAGCTGCTGGCGGGTCACGCCTAGCCCCTTGGCGGCCTCGGCAACAGAGAGGCCAAGCTCGGCAATCTCATCCCTGATCCCGATGCCCGGATGCGGGGGGCTCTTCATCATCGCTAACGCCTCATCAGTGGTAGTCGATCGGTTCGACCGCCGAAGCGGCGCCATCGGCAAACCGAAAAATGATGCGCCAATTCGCGCGGATCGTGATCGACCAATATCCTTTATATTCTCCCTTCAACGGGTGAAGTCGCAGACTTGGGATATTGAGATCATCAATCGTCTTGGCGGTATCGAGGTAGGCCAAAAGGATCGAAACGCGTTCCACTAAATCCGGTCGGACCAAGCGGCGGTCATTGTCCTCAAAAAGGCGTTTCAGGCCTTTGTGGCTGAGCTCTCGAGCATGAATGTAACACGTAATATGACATGTTACAAAAATGGCGAGCTTCGGACAATCAATTTTTTAATCGGCCCCGTTCGCGTGCGCCGAGGCATGTATTTGCTTCTTCAAGCATCACTTCCGCTCCAGCAACGGCAAAGGATCGCGATCAACATCCCGTAGGCTCCTTTTTACCCGACAAGGGACCGTCACGAACGGACGTGGTTGAAAAAACACGCGCGCCGCGCTTGATGGGATCATGAAATCCGCGATCGAGGCGATCTACCACATCCGTTGCGAGGCCGGCGCCGTCGAGGAACGCGCCCGCGCGATCGCGGTCGAGCAGAGCGTCGAGATGCCGGTCGCGGCTATCGAAGATGAGCAGGTGCTCGGCGAGATCGTTGGCGAGGTGCGCGCCATTCGCGATCTCGGGGACGGCATTTTCGAGGCGCGCATCGGGCTCAATGCGAAGACCACGGGAGACGATGCGGGCCAGCTCATGAACATGCTGTTCGGCAATGCGTCGCTTCTCGACGATGTCGTCTTGCACGATGCCATCTTGCCGCCGGGGATGCTCGAGGTCTTCGGCGGGCCGCGACAAGGCTTCGCCGAGCTCAGGGCGCGCGTCGGAGCCGGGCGGCGTGCACTCACCTGCTCGGCCTTGAAGCCGCAAGGACTCTCTTCGGCGCGCGCTCGCGGCGCTCGCGCGTCGCTTCGCGGAAGGCGGCGTCGACTACATCAAGGATGATCATGGCCTGGCCGACCAAGCCTATTCACCCTTCGCCGAGCGCGTGGCGGCGGTCGCCGCGGCCTTGCGCTCGGGCGGCTACAAGACGCGCTATGTGCCGAGCCTCACGGGCGATCTCGACAAGCTTCGCCGCGCAGATCGGCATCGCGCGCGAGGCCGGCATCGACACCGTGATGCTGGCGCCCATGATCAGCGGCGTGTCCAATATGCACGCCTTGGCGCGCGACAATCCGGACATGGCGATCCTCGCTCATCCGGCGCTCGGCGGCGCATCGCGCATCGCCCCGGCGTTGCTCATCGGCAAGCTCTTTCGCCTTTTCGGCGCCGGCGCCGTGGTCTTCCCGAATTACGGCGGTCGTTTCGGCTATTCGCGCGAGACCTGCGCGGCGCTCGCCCGCGCGGCGCTCGATGAATGGGGCAAGATGCGCCCTTGCGTGCCCGTGCCGGCCGGCGGCATGAAGCTCAAGCGCATCCCCGAGCTACTTGATTTCTACGGCGCCGAGGTGATGTTGCTGATCGGCGGCGATCTGCTCGCGGCCCGCGAGCGTCTCGTCGGGGAAACCAAGGCTTTCGTAGCCAGCGTGGAACGCTACGCTTATGGATGAGAAGATCTCTTCGCCGGAACGGCCGGCCCATCGGGCGGCCCGCGGCCATCGCTGGGAACAGGTGGAGCTTCGGCCGTACAAGGAGGACGAGCGTGCCCTCTTCAAGACGGTGTCGCGGCAGATCCTCTTCAGCGACCCCGCGCTCGATGCGGAGCTTCGCTATTTCGAGGTCGCGCCGGGCGGCTTCTCGACGCTCGAACGCCATGAGCATATGCACGCCGTGATGGTGCTTCGCGGACGCGGTGAATGCCTCGTCGGGCGCGAGGTGCGAAAGATCGAGCTCCACGACCTCGTCACCGTGCCGCCCTGGACCTGGCACCAGTTCCGGGCGGGCGCGCGCGAGCCGCTCGGCTTCCTGTGCATGGTGAACGCGCGACGCGACAAGCCGCAACTGCCGACGGATGCGGAGCTTAAGGAGCTCAGCGAGGACGAAACCGTCGCTCGCTTCCTCGGCGCCAGCGCGGCGGCGCGGTGATGAGGGCCTCCCGGCCCCGCGAGCCGGGGCGCCCTGCCTGGCGTTCGATCCCCTTCCTGAACCTGGAACCTCGTCATGGACATCCTGACCAATCCGTTTCGCCGGCTTCTCCAAGGGGATCGCGTGCCTTTCGGCACCTGGGTGATGTCGGGCGCGACCTCGACCGCGGAAGCCTTGGGCTCGCTCGGCTTCGATTGGATCCTCGTCGACATGGAGCACACGCCGATCGACGTGCGCGACGCCTATCACATCCTTCAGGCGCTTGCCGGCACGCCGGCCGCCCCTATCGTGCGCATCCCCTGGAACGATCAGATCCTGGTGAAGCGCCTGATGGATGCGGGCGCGCAGAGCCTGATGTTTCCCTTCGTCCAGAGCGTCGAGGAGGCGCGCGCGGCGGTGTCCTTCACGCGCTATCCTCTGCCGGGCGATCCGCACGCCGGCCGGCGCGGCTTTGCCGGCTTCCATCGCGGCAATCGCTACGGCACGGTCTCCGACTATGCGCGGCGCGCCAATGAGGCCGCCTTCGTCATCGTGCAGATCGAGACGCCGGAAGCCGCCTCTAAGCTCGAAGCCATCGCCTCGGTCGAGGGGGTCGACGCGGTCTTTCTCGGCCCCGCCGATCTCGCCGCCAATATGGGGCATGTCGGCAACATGGAGGAGAAGAGCGTACAGGCGAAGGTCGCGGATGTGGCCAAGCGCTGCCGCGCCCTCGGCAAGCCTTGCGGCATCGTCGGTCCGACGCCCGAGATCGTCGAGCGCTACATCGGCTATGGCTATGACTACGTCGCCATCGCGTCCGACATGGGCATGATGATGGCGCAAGCGCGCGCCTTCATGGCGGCGGTCAAGCCTTCGCTCGCCAAATCCTCTTCCGCCAAGAAGAGCGCGTGATGCTCTTGCGTGAAGGCGTATCGGATTGACGGAGCCACGATGATACGCGTCCTCGGCATCGAGACGAGCTGCGACGAGACGGCCGCGGCCGTCGTCGCGCTCAACGATGACGGAAGCCGGGAGATCGTCTCGAATGAGATCTTGTCGCAAATCCCCGCGCACGCCCCTTATGGCGGCGTGGTGCCCGAGATCGCGGCGCGCCATCACGTCGAGGCGCTCGACAAGATCGTCGCGCGCGCTCTCGCCAAGGCGAAGCTCACGCTGAAGGATGTCGATGGCGTCGCGGTGGCGGCAGGCCCCGGCCTTATCGGCGGCCTCATCGTCGGCGCGACCACGGCAAAGACATTAGCGCTCGTGGCGAACAAGCCGTTCATCGCCGTCAACCATCTCGAGGCCCATGCGCTCACCGCGCGGCTCACCCATGCGGTCGGCTTCCCCTTCCTTCTGCTTCTCGCCTCCGGCGGTCATACCGCCTTGGTGGCGGCGCGCGACGTGGGCAATTACTTGCGCCTCGGCTCGACGCTCGACGACGCTATCGGTGAAGCCTTCGACAAGGCCGCGAAGCTTTTGGGCCTGCCTTATCCGGGCGGCCCCTCCGTCGAGAAGGCGGCCGAGCGCGGCGATCCGGAACGTTTCGATTTGCCTCGACCGCTTTTCGGCCGGCCGGGATGCGACTTCTCGCTCTCGGGGCTGAAGACGGCGCTGCGCCTTGCTTGCGAACGGATCGCCCCGCTCACCGGGACGGACATTGCCGACCTTTGCGCCTCCTTCCAGGCGGCGATCGTCGATATCGTGGACGACAGGACGCGCCACGCGCTGACGGCGGTCGTCGAAAGGGGTCACAAGCCGACGGCGCTCGTGGTTGCCGGCGGCGTCGCGGCGAATGGGCCGTTGCGGCTTGCCTTGTCGCGGATCGCCGCCGAAAGCGGCGTCAAGTTCATCGCGCCGCCTCTCGACCTCTGCGGCGACAACGCGGCGATGATCGCCTGGGCCGGTATCGAGCGCCTGCGGCGCAACATGACGGATGATCTCACCGCGCCGGCGCGCGCCCGCTGGCCGCTCGGAGAGGAGATCGAGCGCTCGGGCGGCGCGGCTTCATGAATGCGCCCGACGCCTTTGCCGTGATCTGCGGCGTCAACGCGACTCCCGATGAGCGGTAGCGGTTCCGGCACGATCGGCGTCGTCGGGGCAGGCGCCTGGGGCACGGCGCTTGCCGTGGCAAGCGCGCGTGCCGGCAAGCGCGTGGTCTTATGGGCGCGCGACGTCGCGCAAGCCGAGGCAATGGCGCGCGAACGCGAGAATCGGGCGAAGCTTCCGGGCGTGCGGCTCGACGAGGCGATCACGCCGACATCCAGGCTCGACCCGCTTGAGCGCGCTCGGATGCTTCTCATCGCGGTTCCGGCGCAAGCGGTGCGAGGCGTCTGCGAAGCGCTCGCAACAGTGGTGAAAGAGCCGCTCGCGGCCATCGTCTGCGCCAAGGGCATCGAGCGCGAGACGAAAGCCTTCATGAGCGACATCGTGAAGGAGACGCTTCCGCGAACGAGCCCCGCCATCCTGTCCGGCCCAAGCTTCGCGCAGGATGTCGCCCAAGGCCTGCCGACCGCGGTGGTGATCGCGGCCGCCGATGCGGCGCTCGCGGGCGAGCTCGCGGCTGCCTTGTCGTCGCGCAGCTTGCGGCTTTACCACACGACCGACATGCGTGGCGTCGAGATCGGCGGAGCGGCGAAGAATGTGCTCGCCATCGCGGCCGGCATCGTCGAAGGGCGCCGCCTCGGCGACAGCGCCAAGGCGGCGCTCGCGGCGCGCGGCTTCGCGGAGCTTCGCCGTTTTGCTGGCGCGCACGGCGCCAAGCCCGAGACCTTGATGGGGCTTTCGGGGCTCGGCGATTTGATGCTCTCGACCTCGACGCCGAAGTCGCGCAATTTCGCGCTCGGCCTCGCGCTCGGCGGCGGCGAGGCGCCCGTGGTCGCGGCGCATGGCAAGCTTGCCGAAGGCGCTTTCACGGCAAGTGTTCTTTGCGAAATGGCACGCCTCGCTGCTATCCCCATGCCGGTCAGCGATTGCGTGGCGGCGATCCTCGACCGGAAGCTCTCGATCGCGGAAGCCGTGGACGCGCTCATGAATCGCCCCGTAAGGTCGGAGGAATGAGCGGGTCGGCACCCAAACTCAGCCTCGCCTGCGCATCGGCCGCAATCAGTTCCCCTTCGCCAAAGGAGTAGCACCCCTCATGCTCGATGCCCTGACTCGCCTCGCGGCGCTTGTCTTTTGCCTCGCGCTCGCCGCCTGCAATCAAGAGGCGGCCGCACCTGCCCCGCAAGCCGCCGCGACGCCTTCGGGCTATGCGACCCAATCCTTCACCCCTGAGGGCTTCGCGCTTCCGGGAGGCGCGGGATGTCAAGGAGACGTGGCGCGTTTTCGCGCCGTGATGAGCAATGATTATCAGACCGGCAATGTGAAGCCTTCGGTCTATCGGCAAATCAGCGACGACATCGACCGGGCGGACCATCTTTGCGCCTCCGGCGACGGGGCTCAAGCGAGCGCCTTGATCCGCTCGACGAAGTCGCGCTTCGGCTATCCTTGAGGCTCGTTCCTTGCCCGTCATCGGTTCAAGCATGAAGATCGGCACGCGCGGCAGCCCGCTCGCGCTCGCGCAAGCCCATGAGCTGCGCCGGCGGCTCGCCGAGGTGGGCGTCCTCGCGGAGAGCGAGACGGAGATCGTCGTCATCCGCACAAGCGGAGACCGCATCACCGATCGCTCCCTCGCGGACGCAGGCGGCAAGGGGCTCTTCACCAAGGAGCTCGACGAGGCGCTCCTCGACGGGCGCATCGACGTCGCGGTGCATTCGGCGAAGGATCTGCCGACGCTCCTGCCGACGGGCATCGGCATCGCCGGCTATCTGCCGCGCGAGGATGCGCGCGATGCGCTCATCGCGCCGCGCTTCGGCGGTTTCGACAAGCTGCCGCGAGGCGCGCTCATCGGCACCGCCTCCGTCAGGCGCGAGGCGCAACTCAAGCGCTTGCGCCCCGATCTCGCGGTGCGGCTCCTGCGCGGTAATGTGGATACACGCTTGCGCAAGCTCGCCGAAGGGGAATGCGACGCCACGCTTTTGGCGCTCGCCGGGCTGAAGCGGCTTGGCCGCGAGGGCGAGGCGACCGAAATTCTCGATGTGGCGCGTTTCCTCCCGGCCGTCGGCCAAGGCGCCATCGCGCTCGCCTCACGCGCCGAGGATGCGCGCTTTGCTTCGCGGCTTGCCCCGGTGCTCGATGCGCCCACCGGGCGTGCGCTCGCGGCCGAACGCGCCTTTCTTCATGGGCTCGACGGCTCTTGTCGCACGCCCATTGCCGGGCATGCGGTGCTAGCGGGCTCACGCTTGCGGTTTCGCGGCCTCGCGCTGAAGCAGGACGGCACGAATGCGGTCGAGGTCGCGCGTGAGGGCGCCGCCGAGGAGGCCGAGAAGCTCGGCGCCGATGCCGCGGTCGAGCTTCTCGCGCGGCTCCCGCCCGGAATCCTCGCGGCGCGCGCGTGAATGGCAAGGCTCGGCGAAAGGTTCTCGACGCGAGGCGAGCCGTGAGAGTGCTCGTGCTTCGCCCGAAGGCGCAAGGGGTGCGCACCGCGCGTGCCTTGGCCCGGCTCGGCCATGAGGCCGTCCTCGCTCCGCTCCTCGAGATCGCAGCGATCGACGGCACGGGCATTCCCGCTTCCCGATCCGGAACACGCTATGGCGCGGTGATCGCCGCAAGCCCAAACGCCTTCACGCTGCTGGGTGCGGAAAACCGGGCGCGGCTCGTGGCGCTTCCCGCGCTGCTCGTCGGGGCGCGAACCGCTCGCGCCGCCGAAAAGGCGGGGCTTCGCGCCTTGCGGCCGGTTCACCGGACCGCTCGCGACCTCGTCCTGGCGCTCCCCGATCAAGCGCCTCAAGGCCGCCTCCTCTATCTTGCGGGTCGCGACAGGCGCCCGGAGATCGAGCAAGCGCTACGCCGGAAAAGACGCAGCTTCGACATCGTCGAGGTCTACGCCGCGACCGTCATGCCGGCCCTGCCGCTCGGCGCTGCGGCAGCGCTGCGGCGCCGCGAGATCGACGCCGTTCTCCACTATTCGGCCCGCTCCGCAAAGGCTTACGTGACAGTCGCGAAAGCGCAACGCCTTTTGATACGAGCCCTCGCTCCGCGTCAGCTTTGCCTCTCCAAGGCGGTGGCCGAGCCGCTCCTCGAGGCCGGCGCGAAACGCCTGGAGCTTGCTGGCGCCCCCAATGAGGCAAGCCTCCTCAACCTGTTGCGGTCGCCGGGTTGAGCTCGCGTCGGGGACAGTTTTTTGCCGCAGCCGATGACGCTTCCATGCGCTGGAACAACATAGGAGGGTCGTGCTTTAGCTCGAGCCGACGGAAGCATCCGCGGTTTGGCCGCGGCTTGGCGTTTTGGGCATGCCGTGGTCCCGTCCGATAAATGATAGGAAAAAGCCTCATCATGGCTTTATTGATGTGCGCTTTCGCTGCGCACCAAGATGCGGACCAAGACAGGTGATCACCGCATGAGCGACACGGATCGACCCGGGGCATCCTCGCCGGCAGGCGGGGCGAAATCGACGCCGCGCCGCGGCCGCGCCGCAAGCCGCGTCGCGTCGGGCCGGCCCGCCGAGGACGCTTCATCGGCTCCGCGTCAGCCCGAGGCGACCGCACCGGATTCGGCTGGTGATCCAGGGGGCAGCGACGCCTCGGCCATCGCGGCGGGCGCTCCGGAGCGCGAGATCGCGCCGGTGAGCCCCTCCGGCCCGGATCGGGCGAGCCGCGACGCGCTCTCTGACGGCGTGGCGACGCCGATCGGTCACGAGGAGGCGACCCCGTCGCCCGAGGCCGCACCCCCGCCCGAGCCCGACGCGCCGTCACCGCCGGCGGAGGAGATAGCTCCGTCGCCTTGGCGCCATATCGGCAACGAGGCGCCCCCTCCCCCCGCGCCGGCATCCGGCACAAGGACGACGGCCCGCCCGCTCGCGCTCGCGGCGCTTCTGCTCTCCCTCGTTTTGCCCGGCGCGCTCTTCGCCTATCTGGCCGCAAGCGGCGTCTTCGATCGCGTCCCCGAGCGCTTGGCGCAGGTCGAAAGCGCGGTCGAAGCCTTGCGTGCGACGGCCGCGGCAAAGCCGGAAGTGACGCGGGCCGATGTCGACAAGCTCGCCGCGAGGCTTGATGCGCTCGAGAAAGGGATCACGGCCCAAGGCCAGCGGCCCCCTTCCTCCGCTTCGCTCGACGCGCTCTCGGGCAAGATCGAAGCCGCCTCGCGCGACGCCAAGGATGCCTTGTCGGTCGCAAGAAGCGCGGCTGATTCGGCAAACGGCGCCCAATCGGCGGCGGCGCGGCTCGCGAATGTCGAGAGCAAGCTCGTCGGGCTCGAAAAGGAGCTGGCGACGCTCGAGCAAGCGGTCACGGCGCGGCCGAAGCAGGACGCGAACGCGCCCTCGATCCTGGTCATGGCTCGCGCGATCGAGGCCGATTTGAACCGCGGCGTCCCTTATGCCGGTGAGCTCGACGCGCTCTCGCGGCTTGGCGCCGATCCGAAGCTCGTCGAAGCCTTGCGGCCCTTCGCCGAAAAAGGTGCGCCTTCGCCGGCGTCGCTCGCGGGCGACTTCGAGAGCGAGCTCGAAGCCGCGCGGGAGAAAGTCGCCGAGACGACACGACCAGCGAATTGGTGGGACCGCGTCCTTGGCTACCTCGCCCAAATCGTGCGGGTGCGTCACATCGGCGCCGATGAGGCGGGCTCGCCCGCCGGCACGGTGGAGCAGGCGCTCGCGCGCAGCGACATCGCGGCCGCGCGCGACGCTTGGGAGGCTTTGCCCGTCTTCGAGAAGGGGGCCACGCCCCATGCGGGCGGGCGCATCAAGGGGTTGGCCGAGGCTTATGCGGCCTCGCGTAAGATCAGCACGGCCGCTCTCGACGCCATTCGGCGCTCGAGCACCACCGATAACGGCGGTTGACCTTCGATGTGGCGCATCCTGCTTTTTCTCCTCGCCACCCTCGTCCTGGCCTTTCTGTGCGTTTTCGTGGTCGAGCAGCATGGGCTCGTGTCCCTGTCGCTCGGCTCGCGTGTCTACGAGACCTCGCTCGCGGTGATGATCGCCGCGCTTCTCGTTGCCGCCGCGTCGCTCTACTTCACCGTTCGCATTCTGCTCTTCCTGTTGCGGCTGCCGCTTGCGACCTTCGCGCTCTCGCGCGCCCGCCGAGAGGCCAAGGGCCGCGCCTCGATTTCCAAAGGTCTCGTCGCCGCGGCCTCGGGCGATCTCAACGCCGCGGCGCGACACGCCGAGGCGGCGGAACGTTTCGCCGGCCACGAGCCCTTGGCGCTCTTGCTCAAAGCGCAGGCGGCTCAGCTCCACGGCAATCGCGCGGCCGCCAAGGAGGCTTTCGCGCGCATGTCCGAGATCGCCGATACGCGTGGGCTCGGTCTGCGCGGCCTCTTCGTCGAGGCGAGGCGCAGCGGCGACCACGGCGCCGCCCATCGGCATGCGGCGGAGGCAGCGGCGCTCGATGTGTTCTTGCCCTGGGCGCATGAGGCGAATCTGATGGCTCAATGCCGGGCGCGCGACTGGATGGCGGCTCTTGCGACGCTCGAACGCAATCATCGGCTCGGCGCCATGGAGGCCGGCGAGATGCGTCGCGCCAAGGCGGCGCTTTTGGCGGCGCGCGCACTCGATTTGCGAAGCGCGCAACCGAAAGAAGCGCTGCAAGCGGCGCTCAAGGCCCTGAAAATCGATCGCGGGCTCACGCCCGCCGCCGTGACGGCGGCTTTGGTGCTCATCGATGAGGGGCGGCCGCGACGGGCGGCGCGGATTCTCGAGGCGGCCTGGCAAAAAATGCCGCACCCGGATCTCGCCGAGGCCTATCTCGGCCTCGCTCCGAAGGCATCTGCGGCGGAGCGCGCCAGACATATCGCCAAGCTCGCAGCGCTCAGGCCCGAGCATGAGGAGTCGCGGGTGGCGCGCGCCCGGGCGCTGCTCGCGGCGCGGGAATTTGCCGAGGCGCAGCAAGCACTTGCGCCTTTGGTGGCGGCGCGGCCGACCGCGCGGGTCTGCCTTCTCATGGCCGAGATCGAGGAGGCGGAGAACGGCATGACGGGGCTTGCTCGCGAATGGCTGGCGCGAGCCGCCCACGCGCCGCGTGACCCGGCATGGGTCGCCGACGGCACAAGCTTTCCGCATTGGGCGCCTTTCGCGCCGGAAAGCGGGCACATCGGGGTTTTCGTCTGGGAACGTCCGCCCGAATGGGCCGAACCGCTTTCGGGGCCCGCCAAGGCGCTTCAGCGCATCGATGCACCGCCGCCGGCTTCGGCACCCGAGCCGGCCGTCGAGACGCCCGCGGCCCTTCCGCTCGTCGCGACGCCTGCTCATGGCGGCTCGGGAGGCGGCGCAGAGGAGCTCGCGCAGGGAAACCTCGCGGATGAGACAAAGCAGTCGGACGCTCAAGCTTCGCCGGGCAACGCGCGCCGCATCGTCGTGGAGAATGGGGAGAAGGCCGCGCCGTCGAGCGGGGTCACGGAGACGCCCATGCTGAAGAATGACGCCGGCTTGTCGCGGGATGGGCCCGGGAGCGCGGCATCCGCGAGCCGGATGGAGCCGGTCGCCTTTCCGCTCGAACGGCCGCCCGACGATCCGGGAGCACAACCTTCCGATTCGAAAGGGCTTTGGAGGCGCCTAACCGAATGAAGATGCTCGGCTCCATCCCTTTCTTGCCGCCTCGCTCATGAGCTTGCCGGCGCTCGCGGATGAGCCCGCGATCAAATCCCTTACCGAGAGGGCGAGCCGCTGGTTCTCGTCGCTGCGCGATCGTTTCTGCGCCGAGTTCGAGACGATCGAGACGCAAGCGGTTGGCCCATTTTCACCGGGCGTCCCGGCGCCCGGGCGCTTCAGGCGCAAGCCTTGGGAGCGCGCCAATCAGGATGGCGCGCCCGGCGGCGGCGGCGTCATGGCGCTGCTCAAAGGCAGGGTCTTCGAGAAGGTCGGCGTGCATGTATCGACCGTGCACGGCACGTTCTCGCCGGAATTTGCCAGGCAGATGCCGGGCGCCGAGGCGGACCCGCATTTTCTTGCGACCGGCATCTCCTTGATCGCCCACCCGTGGAATCCGCACGCGCCGACCGCGCATATGAACACGCGCTTCGTGATCACCACGCGAGCCTGGTTCGGCGGCGGCGCCGATCTCACCCCCGTGCTCGATCGCCGCAGATCGCAAGAGGACTCTGACGCCTTGGCGTTCCACGCCGCGATGCGCCGCGCCTGCGAGCGCACCCGCAAGGGCGCTTCTTATGAGCGCTACAAGGAATGGTGCGATGAATATTTCTTCCTCAAGCATCGCGGCGAGCCGCGCGGCATCGGCGGCATCTTTTTCGACAATTTGTGGTCGGGGGATGCGGAGGCGGATTTCGCCTTCGCGCAGGCGGTCGGCACCGAGTTTCTCGAGATCTATCCGGGGCTTTTGCGCGCCAATATCGAAAAGCCCTGGACCGAAGCCGAGCGGGAGGAGCAACTCGTGCGCCGGGGTCGGTATGTCGAGTTCAACCTCCTCCACGACCGCGGCACGATTTTCGGCTTGCGAACGGGCGGCAATGTCGAGGCCATCCTCTCCTCCTTGCCGCCATTGGCGAGATGGCCGTGATTCGAATCGAGTAGCCACATAAACCGGGATTTTGTGAGGAGAATCTTCACTATGCAGCCGGCTGGCGCGTCAATATATATTGCCAGTTTATATTTGTACATATCCAACTATAAACCTAGCGGATCAAGGGCGTTATATCCCCCGTCGAGCGCAGCGTTTCGCCCACATCGTCACCAACGTCCCTCAGCCTGTCGCCAAGCGTCTCATGGGCTGATCCCGAGACCACCGTCAGTGGCGCCGTGACCGCAAGGGCCGCCGCGGCGCCCAGCGTGGTCGCGGCGCCGGTCGCCACCTTGCGAACGCGGTCCCCGAGGTCTGTTCCGTCCTCCTCGATCGGCTGGCCATCGACCAGGCGCTCGCCGATCAGGCGGACGACCTCGGGGCTCGAGGCGAATTTCGAGTGCCTGAGATCGTCATCCGACTTCAGCTTGGTGAGGTCGAACACCTTGATGCCTTCGCTCGCCAAAATCTCGCGATAGGGCTCGACGCCGGGGTCGATGGCGCCGACACGCGCGACATCTCCCCAGAAATGCCGCGAAGCCGCAAGCGCCCGGTCGTCTTGAGAGACGAAGAGCGAGAAATTGGTCGAAGGCGCCTTAATGTCCGCGATCTCGGTTTGGAATACGTCGACATCGACATCGGGAGCGGCGAGCATCACGGCGGCAATCTTTTTCGGCAGGCCGCGATTACGGATGCTCATTTGCCGCAGCGCCTCGATCGCGAGCCAATTACCCATCGAATGGGCCAGGATCGAAATTTCGCCGACCTGCGGATCTCTTGCGAGCGCTTGCAATATGTCCTCGAGGGCATCGCGCGAATAGGTCGCGCTTTCGCGATCATAGGTGTAGGCGAGAAGCTTGCCACGCGAAGGCCAGGTGAAAAGCAAAGGCACGGCGGCCGCCCGTGAATCATGCACAATTTGCGCGAAGCGGTAGACGGCCTCGTCGAAACGATTGTTGAACCCGTGAACGAAGACGAGAACCCGTCTGCCGGCCGTCTTGGCCAGAAGCGCATGCAGCCGTGCGGTCGCCATCGGCAAGCCGAGCGCATCGGCCTTTGTCGTGACGAAGTCGCGCGCCGGATCGGCTGGCAGGCGAGCCGGCCATTGCACGTCTCCGATCTTGCGCTGCGCATCCGGCGGCAGCGAAACCGCGATATCGGCGAAGGAAAGGCTGTGCGAACGCTCGCCCGTGAACATCTCGCCGGCCTCCGCGCCCTTGGCGCTGCGGGTCGTGGCGACGAGAAGCTCGACCTCGCTCGTCCCCGGCGCCGTCGCCTGCGTCGGAATGAGGACGTCGCGCACGGATGCGCCGCACCCGGCAAGCAGCAGGCCGGCGACGAGAAGGATCAAGGCCCTGACTACCGAGTGACGGATCGTAATGCCCCTCGCCTGCGCGCCCGGTCTTGCCGATCGATTGCGGCACGTCGACTGTCTTCTTGGAAGCTCGCTACCCAAAAAGCTTTCCATTCTCGCGTCTCAACCCTAGCATTGGCGCGAGCATGGCCTCGGAAATTGGCTTCTCCATATCCAGATGATGCTCCAAGCGCAAAGCGCGATCGTATCACTGATCGAGGAGGCGCGGCGGTTCGCGCAACAAGCATGAGCGGCAAATCCTTCGCATCGACCGGTGATCTTGGGCCGAAGAAGGTTTCTTTCGACGCGCTCGGCGAGGGCCTTTACGCCTACACGGCCGAGGGAGACCCGAACACCGGCGTGATCGTCGGCGAAGATTGTTGCGCCGTGATCGATGCGCAGGCGACGCCGAAAATGGCGCAGGACGTGATCGCGCGCATCCGCGACGTGACCGACAAGCCGGTAAAATACGTGATCCTCTCGCATTACCACGCCGTGCGCGTGTTCGGCGCCTCCGCCTATGCGGGCGCAACGATCATCGCGAGCGATGCGACGCGCGGCCTTATCGTCGAGCGGGGCGAGGCCGACAAGGCTTCGGAGATGGGGCGGTTTCCGCGTCTCTTCCAAGGGGTGGATTCGATCCCGCCCGGGCTCGTCTGGCCACAAATCACCTTCCCGAGCGCAATGACGCTTTGGCTCGGCAAACGCGAGGTGCGGCTCGCCCATATCGGGCGCGGCCATACGGCGGGCGACATCATCGCCTTCGTGCCGGACACCAAGGTCGTTTTCTCGGGCGATCTCGTGGAATACCGCTCGGCCTGCTATTGCGGAGACGCGCATTTCAAGGATTGGCCGCAAACGCTCGAACGCCTGGCCGCGCTCGAGCCCCGCGCGCTCGTGCCGGGCCGCGGCGCGGCCTTGCCGACGCGCCGGAAGGTCGATGAAGGGATTTCCTTGACGCGCGAATTCCTCGAAGCGCTCTTCGGCGCCGCCAAAGCCTCCGTCGCCAAGGGGCTGAGCTTGAAGGAATGCTTCGCCGCGACACGAGACGCGATGGACAAGCGCTTTGGTGATTTTGCCATCTACGAGCATTGCCTGCCCTTCAACGTCTCGCGGGCCTATGACGAGGCAAGCGGAATCGATCATCCGGTGATCTGGACCGCCGAGCGCGACCGCGAGATGTGGGAAAAGCTGCAGGGGTGAAGGTTCGAGACAGCAACGGCGATCTCACGGCGCTGGAGCTCGCTGCGGAGCCGGGCTTCCGCGCCCTTCGTGCATGCGCCAAGCGATAGCTGGGCCTCATGGCGGAGCGAAAACACCTCTTTCAATTCGCTTATCGCCGCTCGCCGGATCAGGAGAGGCGCGAGCCCGCCCATCACCGCGTAATCGTGGTCGGCGCGGGGCCTGTCGGGCTCTCGCTCGCCATCGATCTCGCGCAGCGGGACGTTGGGGTCGTGCTTCTCGACAATGCCGATCGCATCGGGGAAGGCTCGCGCGGCATCTGCTACGCCAAGCGCACGCTCGAGATCTGGGATCGGCTCGGGGTCGGCGATCCCATGGTTGAGAAAGGCGTCACCTGGCGGCGCGGCAAGATCTTCCAAGGATCGGACCTTCTTTACGAGTTCGATCTGCTGCCGGAAGGGGGGCACAAGCGCCCGGCCTTCATCAACCTCCAACAGTACCATGTCGAGAACCTCCTCGTCGCCCGGGCCGCGGCATTGCCGGGCATCGACTTGCGTTGGCGAAACGAGGTGACGGAGGTCACGCCCGACGCGACCGGGGTGGAGCTGGTCGTGGCGACGCCTGACGGGGCTTACACCTTGCGCGCCGATTGGGTGATCGCCTGTGACGGCGTGCACTCGACCTTGCGGAGACGGCTCGGCATCGAATTCGCCGGCGAGACTTTCGAGGACCAGTTCTTGATCGCGGACATCAAGATGCGCGCCGATCTGCCGACCGAGCGCCGCTTCTGGTTCGATCCGCCCTTTCACGAGGGCCGCTCGGCGCTCATGCACCGGCAGCCGGAGGATGTCTGGCGCATCGATCTCCAGCTCGGCCGCGCGGCCGACCCGGAGAAGGAGAAGCGGCCCGAAAGTGTCCGGCCGCGTCTCGCCGCCATGCTTGGACATGATGAATTCGATCTCGAATGGGTCTCGGTCTATCGCTTCCAATGCCGGCGCATCGAAAGCTTCGTGCACGATAGAGTGGTGTTCTGCGGCGACAGCGCTCATCAGCTCTCGCCCTTCGGCGCGCGCGGCGCGAATTCGGGCGTGCAGGACGCCGAGAATCTCGCCTGGAAGCTCGCTCTCGTGCTCGCGCATGAAGCGCCGCAAGCGCTGATCGCAAGCTATGGCGTCGAGCGCGGTCAGGCGGCCGATGACAATATCCGCCACTCCACCCGCTCGACGGATTTCATCGCGCCCCACAGCGCCGAGGAAGCACGCTTGCGCGACGCCACGCTGGCGCTCGCGCGCCACGCCGATTTCGCGAAGCGCATGGTGAATTCCGGCCGCCTCTCGAGCGCGAGCGCTTACGACACGCCGCTCTCGACGCCGGACACCGATCGATGGAGCGGCGGGGTGCCGCCTGGCGCCGCGATGCAGGATGCGATGCTGCGGCGCGGCAGCGAGAGCCTTTATCTCAGCGAGATCGTCGCGCCGCGCTTCACCTTGCTTTACCCAGAAAACGGCGCGCCGCCGCGAATTCCATCGTCCATCGAGCATGTCGAGATCAGCTCCACAGAGCGCGGCCCGTCGGCGCTGCACGACGCGCAAAGCCAATTCGCGACCCGCTACGATGCGACGCCAGGCTCGGCCTATCTGTTACGGCCCGACGGGCATGTGGCGGCCCGTTTCCGGCAGGCGAGCGCAAGCGCGATCGTGGCCGCGTGGAGCCGCGCCTGCGGCAAGGGGTGATGTGCCTTCTCACGTGCGGCTTCGGGGCAGTTTCGATCGGCTTTTCCAACGCAAGCTCCGCTGGCTGCCCGCATTGCCGTGAGCGGCCCTTTGCCGGATCGGCCATCAGGCGTTACCCTTTGCCATGCCGCTCGATACCGCCTCTCGTTTTCCCGATCCCGACGCTGCTTATCGGCTCATCGTTGAAGCCCACCGCGGGCTCGCCGATGAGGAGAGCCGAAAGCTCGACGCCGCGCTCATCTTGATCCTTGCGAACCAGATCGGCGACCTTGCGGTTCTGCGCGAGGCGCTGGCGCTCTCTCGCACCGCCATCGCGCCCTCCAAAGCCGCGGCCACGCCTTGAGCTTGGTTCTGAAAATCGGAAGCGAGCGGCCGATTGACGGCATCTCGCTCCAGGGTCAGCTTTCCCCCACCCGCCTTTAGGAGATTACGATGTTCAAGAGCATTCTCGTCCCCGTCGATATCGCCGAGGTGGATGTCGCAAAGCCCGGCTTCGACGAGGCGGTCGAGCTCGCCAAGCTGAGCGGGGCGGCGCTACGGCTCATCCATGTGCGCTCGCCGGTGCCTTACGCCATGAACGAATATATTCCGGCCGAATATTACGACAGTGACGAGAAATCCGTCCTCAAAGCGCTCGAAAATCTCGCGGTGAAGCTCGATTTGCCGAAGGGGCGCGTCACGGTCGCCTCGCCCTTCGGCAGCGTCTATGACGAAGTGCTCAAGGAGGCCGCGCGGATCGCGGCCGATCTCATCGTCGTCGGCTCGCATCGTCCGAATTGGAGCACTTACCTCATCGGTTCGAACGCGGCGAACATCGTGCGTCATGCTCAATGCTCCGTGCTCGTCATGCGCCCGCGCGGCGCGCCGACGGCGTCGCTCTGAGCACTTGTGGTGTCCGGAAAGGGTTTCACGACGATGAGCGGCTCGGGAACCCCGTGATGAAAAACCTCATCACCGATGTCGCCGGCATCCTTGTCGGCTCGGCGCATGATGCGCGCCTCGCCTCGGGCGTGACCATCGTGCTCTTCGAGGAGCCGATGGTCGTTTCCGTCTCCGTCTCGGGCGGCGCTCCGGCCGGACGCGACCTCGAATGCCTTGCGCCCGAAGCGCGCGTCGAGCGCATCGACGCGATCACGCTTTCGGGCGGTTCGGCGTTCGGCCTCGATGCGGCGTCCGGTGCGCAAGCCTGGCTGCGCGACCACGGGCGCGGCCTTGCGGTGCGGGAGGCGCGCGTGCCGATCGTGCCGCAAGCCATCTGCTTCGACTTGCTCAACGGCGGCGACAAGAATTGGGATCGCTATCCGCCTTATCGCGAGCTCGCCTACGCGGCTTGCGAAAGCGCTCGCTCCGAGCTGATGCTCGGCAGCGCGGGCGCGGGCTTCGGCGCGACGACCGTGAATCTCAAGGGCGGCCAAGGCTCGGCGAGCACGCGCACGCGTTCCGGCCATGTGGTTGCGGCGCTCGCGGTGGTCAACGCCATCGGCTCGGCGGTGATCGGCGAAGGCCCGCATTTCTGGGCGGCGCCTTTCGAAGAGGGGGATGAATTCGGCGGGCTCGGCTCGCCGTCGCGCCTCGAGGCCAAGGACCGGGCGCTGGCCTGGAAGGGCGGGCTCGAACCTGCCACGACGATCGCGGTCGTCGCCACCGACGCGGTGCTGACGAAAGCCGAGGCGAAGCGCCTTGCGATCATCGCACAAGGCGGACTGTCGAAAGGGCTGCGGCTCGCGCATGCGATCTTCGACGGCGATATCGTCTTTGCGGCCGCTTCCGGGCGACGCCCTTTGCAGGATCCCGATCGCGATCTCGTGGAGATCGGCGCTCGCGCCTCCGATTGCCTGGCGCGCGCCGTGGCGCGCGGCGTCTATGAAGCAACCGCGCTGCCATTCCAGGATGCGCTCCCGGCGTGGCGCGATAAATTCGCCAATGTCGGGCGACGAACGCCTCGACTCAGGCCGAGTTCAGCCAGTTGAGATGCACCGGATAGCCCTCTCCATTGAGGAGATTGAGCGTCTCCTGCAACGGCAGGCCGACGACGTTCGAGGGGGAGCCGATCAGCTTCAGCACGAAGGCGCCGGCCTTGCCTTGGATGGCGTAACCGCCCGCCTTGCCGCGCCATTCCCCACTCGCGAGATAGGCGTCGAAATCGGCGCGCGATAGCCGCTTGAACCTCACCCGCGTCTCGACCAGGCGCTCGCGCCGCGCATTCTTCGGCGTGATCAGGCAGATACCGGTGAATACCTTGTGGGCGCGTCCTGAGAGGAGGCGAAGGCAGGCGGCCGCTTCGTCGACGAGCTCGGGCTTCGGCAGAATGCGGCGGCCGACCGCGACCACGGTGTCGGCGGCGAGCACGATCACGCTTGCGCCATCGCCCTTGAGGCGTGCGATTTTCGCGGCGGCTTCCGCTTTTTCGCGCGCGAGCCGCGTCGCGAGGCTGCGCGGCGCCTCGCCCTTGCGCGGTGCCTCATCGAGATCGGCGGGTATCATCTGGTCGGGCGTGACGCCGATCTGCTCGAGGAGTTGCAAGCGTCGCGGAGAAGCGGAGGCCAGGATCAGGGAGGGCCTCTGAGCTGTGGTCACGCGATAAATCCTCAGCCTGATCGCCGCGGCCGCAAGCCGGCCTCGGCCGAGATCACTTGAAGCGGCAAGATCACTTGAAGCGATAAGTGATGCGGCCTTTGGTCAGATCATAGGGCGTCATCTCGACCAGAACCTTGTCGCCCATCAGCACGCGAATGCGGTTCTTGCGCATCTTGCCGGCCGTATGGGCGACGATCTCATGGTCGTTCTCGAGCTTCACGCGGAACATGGCGTTCGGCAGAAGCTCGGTGACCATTCCTGGAAATTCCAGAAGTTCTTCTTTCGACATCAACATCCTTTCGTTGACGGCGCGGCCTCTTCGGCACGCGCGCGCAATCGGCTTCAATCGCTAGAGCATGATCCGCGAAAATGGAAACTATTTTTGCGGCGCCAAGCCCTTCTGGGAGCGCGTTTCCCGGACGCTCATCATTTTCGAGCGTGGCGCGGAATACGGCCTCGCTTTTCGGAGTCTCATCTGGAGATCACCAGAGAACGGGCAAAAAAGGCCGATGTTTTTCACTCCTCTTGGCTATTGGGCCGCGCTGTTCGGCGCGTTCCCCATGACGCGCGATGCCGCCCTGATCGTCGCGGCCAGAATCCCGATTCTGGCCAATGCCGCGCTCGCCCCGCAGCAAGGGCTCCATCCGGAGATCCTCACCATGGCGAACGAGAAGCTCGCGGCGATGCTCGAAGGCGCGCTCGGCGCTCAGCAGGAATCCGCCCGGCTCGTTCTCGGCATGCTCGACGGCGAAAGCCTGCCGAAGCTACTGCGCCGGGCCGAGGCGATTGGCCTTGCGGCTTCTCGTCCGGCACGTCGCCGCGTCAGGGCGAACGCCAAGCGTTTGGCGGGAGGAGCGAGGGCGGCCGATCTTGAAAAAGGGGGGCCGGCCTTAATGGGCCCAAAGGCCGGCCCTTGAGCATTCATCCGGAAAAATCGACACTTTTTTCCGAGATCATTCTCTACTCGTAATCGAGAGCGAGCTGGGCGATTTCAAAAGCCAGCGCGCTCTTGAGCTCGTCGCCTATAATGAGAGAGGCGGCTTGCACCCTCTTTTTACGTCTTCCGCGAGGAATTGAAAACGGCTCTTTCGACTTAGGCAAGGCGAGGCAGGCGATCCGCGCTTTCTGGCAATTTCGTGGGATGGGGCGCTCTCGGGGGCCCAAACCCTCAGGTCTTCTGGTCCGTTGCGGGCTCACGGGAAAGGCGGCTCTCGTTCCAGGCGCGATCGAGCGAGCGATAGCGCCGCACGCTCAGCGGAATGAGCAAAAGATAGATGGCGGTGATCACCGCGAGCGTCACGAAGGTGAAGTTGATGACGAGAGTGACGAACAAGACGATCGCCAGGAAAACGAAAAGCACCTTGTCGCGCGTGACCGACGTGCCGAGCGTCTTGCCCGCATAGATCGGCAATTCGCTCACCATCAAGAAGGCGATCACCAGCACATAAGCGACCGAGAAGGGCACGAAGCCCGGAACGTCGCCGAAACCGAGCTTGAGAAGATAGAGCGGCAACATGCCGGTGATGGCGCCAGCGGGCGCCGGAACGCCGGTGAAGAAATTTTTCTTCCAATCGGGGCGGGAGAGATCGTCGAGCGCGACGTTGAAGCGGGCGAGCCGAAGCGCCATCGCGGTCGCGAAGACGAGGGCCGCGAGCCAGCCCAGCGAGCGCGCCGCGTGCAAGAGCGTGCCATAAAGGATGAGCGCGGGCGCGACGCCGAAATTGACGAAATCGGCGAGCGAATCGAGCTCTGCCCCAAAGCGCGAGGTGCCGCGCAACAATCGCGCGACCCGCCCGTCGAGCCCGTCGAGCCCGGCAGCCGCCACCACGGCGATCACCGCGAGGTTGACCCTGTCTTCATACGAAAAACGGATCGCGGTGAGGCCAAGCGCGAGACCGAAGAGCGTCAAGAGGTTCGGAATGAGGACGCGCAGCGGCACGGACCGAAGGCCGCGTTTCTTGCGAGCCTCGACCGAGGCGTCACCCCTTCTGCGCGGGTCGTTCGTTCGCAATCTGTCACGCATTCCCTATTGAACTCGCCGGCCCATCCTCCCCCGCTCATCCCCGTTTTCGCGGGGATGAGCGGAAAAGTCTCTCGCAGAACATAGCACGACCCGGAAGAGGGGGATCCCCCGCTCCACCTCTGGCCGCATCAAGCCTCATTCTAGCGCGAATCGGCACCTTCGCGCCATGCCCCTCGGGGTGAGCGCCCTCAGGCGGTGCGGAAGCCGCGCAGGGGAGCTGCCTTGCCGAAAGAAGCGAGCACGGTTTCGCCCGCGATCGCGCGTTGGCCTTCGCCCGCAAGAATTTGGAAGCCGTCGGGCAGATAGACATCGACGCGCGAGCCGAAGCGGATGATGCCGATGCGCTCGCCGGCTTGCGGGCTCTCGCCTTCCGTGACGGCGGTGACGATGCGGCGCGCGATGAGGCCCGCGATCTGCACCACCGCGATCGGCCCTTGTGGCGTGTCGAGCAAAAGCGCATTGCGCTCATTGTCCTCGCTTGCCTTGTCCAGATCGGCGTTGAGAAAGAGCCCTGGCCGATAGGCGATCTTCGCGATGCGCCCGTCGATGGGCGCGCGATTCACATGGCAGTCGAAAATGCTCATGAAGATCGAGATGCGCATGAGCCGGGACGGGCCAAGGCCGAGCTCGGGCGGCGGCGCGGCGCGGGTGACCGCGCTCACCCTTCCGTCAGCCGGCGATACGATCAAGCCCTCGCCGAGCGGCGTTACGCGGGGCGGGTCACGAAAGAAATAGATGATCCAGGAGGTGATCACGCCGCACAGCCAGAACAAGGGCTGCCAGACCCATCCGAGGACGAGCATCGCCGCGAGCCCGGCCAAAATAAAGACGTAGCCTTCCCGGTGGATGGGGACGAGCATTTTGCGGATCGAGGCGAGGATGTCCATGCGGCGGCCTCCGGCGGCGAAGCGGCATGGGGCGAAGCACCGAAACTGTCAATTCCACTGAGCGCTTGGCGCCGGTCATTAGCCGCAAAATCTCACCCCTCGCTACGCTCGGTCTTCCTGGGCTTGGCGGGCTCGACCTGATATTGAAGGCGCATGACGCCTTATCCCGTGAGCGAGCTTAAGATCGCGCTCGCGCAGCTCAATCCGACGGTCGGCGATGTCGCCGGCAATCTCGCCAAGGCGCGCGCGGCGCGCACCGAGGCGGCGCGGCAAGGGGCTGACATCGTCATGTTCAGCGAGATGTACCTCTCGGGCTACCAGGCCGAGGATCTCGTCTTGAAGCCGGCTTTTCAGCAAGCCTGCCGCGACGCGCTCGATGGCCTGGCGCACGACACCGCCGATGGCGGCCCCGCGATGCTCATGGGCTTGCCTTACGCGGAGGGCGGGAAGCTCTACAACGCCTACGCGCTGTTGCGGCAGGGCGCGGTGGAAACAGTTCGCTTCAAGGTCGATCTGCCGAATTACGGGGTCTTCGACGAGAAGCGCGTGTTCACGCCCGGGCCGCCGCCGCTTCCCATCGTTTTTCGCGATGTCGAGATCGGCATCCCGATCTGCGAGGATATTTGGGGGACGGGCCTGCTTTCCTGTTTCCGAGACACGCGCGCGAGCCTCCTTCTGGTGCCGAACGCCTCGCCCTATTGGCGCGACAAGGTGGCCGAGCGCATCGAGGTGGTACGTGATCGGGTGCGCGAGACGGGAATGCCGCTCGTCTATCTCAATCAGCTCGGCGGGCAGGACGAGGTCGTCTTCGATGGCGCCTCCTTCGCCCTCGACCGGAAGGGCGAGCTCGCGGCACGGCTTCCGGCTTTTGAGGAAGCGGTCGCGATTTTGCGCTACCGTCGCGAGGCTCGAGGCTGGACGCTGAGCGAGGGGCCGCGCGCGCCGGCCATCGAGGGCGACGAGGCCGACTACACCGCCTGCCTTCTCGGGCTTCGCGATTATGTCGAGAAGAACGGCTTTCCGGGCGTCGTGCTCGGGCTTTCCGGCGGCGTCGATTCGGCGCTCGCCGCGACGCTCGCGGTCGATGCGCTCGGCGCCGACCGCGTGCATTGCGTCATGCTGCCCTATCGCTACACCGCGCAGGCGAGCCTCGACCATGCGCAAAGCTGCGCCAGGCGCCTCGGCGTCCGCTACGACATCGTCCCGATCGCGCGGCCCGTCGAGGGTTTCGAGGCGGCGTTGGCGCCGCTCTTTCGCGGGCGCGCTTCCGACGTCACCGAGGAAAATCTGCAAAGCCGCGCGCGAGGCGTCATCTTGATGTCGATCTCGAACAAATTCGGCTCAATGCTGGTGACGACGGGCAACAAATCCGAAATGTCGGTCGGCTATGCGACGCTTTACGGCGACATGAACGGGGGCTTCAACCCGATCAAGGACCTTTATAAGACGCAGGTCTTCAAGCTTTGCGCCTTGCGCAACCGCTGGAAGCCAAAAATCGCGAAAGGGCCCGATGGCGAGGTGATCCCGCCCGGCATTCTCGCGAAAGCGCCGAGCGCGGAGCTTCGCGAGAACCAGAAGGATGAGGATTCGCTGCCGCCTTACGAGGTGCTCGATGCCGTTTTGGACGGCCTCGTCGAGCAGGAGATGAGCGTGCGTGATCTCGTCGCCAAGGGGTTCGATGAGGAGGTCGTCCGCAAGATCGAGCGGCTCTTGTCGCTTGCCGAATACAAGCGCCGCCAGGCCGCGCCGGGGCCGAAGGTGACGCGCAAGAATTTCGGCCGTGATCGGCGCTATCCGATCACCAACGGCTTTCGCGATTACGCCCACGCGTCATCACCGTCCTCGGATTTATTCCGAGGATCGGTCCGGTGACCGACGCCCTTCTTCCCCCACCCGACCAAGGGAAAGTCGTGGATGACGGCCGGGCCGATGCCCGGCCATGACGAGGTTGGAATGCTTTAGGCGAATTGGCGATCGGCGCCCCTCTCTGCCATAAGGGCCGCATGACCGCGCCGAAGCTCCGTTTCGCTCCCTCGCCGACCGGCTTCCTCCATATCGGCAATGCCCGCACGGCCCTGTTCAACTGGCTCACCGCGTTGAAAACCGGCGGGCGATATCTGCTGCGCCTCGACGACACGGATCGCGAGCGCTCGAAGCCCGAATATGAGCGCGCCATCGTCGAGGATCTCGCCTGGCTTGGCATCGTCCCGCACGAGACCGCCCGCCAATCGGACAGACTCGACCACTATGCGGCGGCGGCCGAGGCGCTGAAACAAAAGGCGCTCCTTTATCCTTGCTACGAGACCGCCGAAGAGCTCGATCGGCGCCGCAAGCGCCAGCTTCAGCGCGGCTCGCCGCCCGTCTATGACCGCGCGGCGCTGCGCCTCACCGCGGAAGATCGGGCGCGGCTCGAGGCCGAAGGCCGCCATCCGCATTGGCGCTTCATGCTCTCGGGGCAAGTCGTTTCCTGGCAGGACGGCGTGCGCGGCCCCTGCCATATCGACACGGCGTCGCTCTCGGACCCCGTGCTCATCCGCGAGGACGGCCAGCCGCTCTACACCTTCACGAGCGTCGTCGACGATGTCGAGCTGCGCATCACCGATGTCATTCGCGGCGAGGACCATGTCACGAACACGGCGGTTCAGATCGAGATATTCGCCGCGCTCGGCGCCTCCGCGCCCGCCTTCGCGCATCACAACCTTCTCACCACCGCGAGCGGAGAGGGGCTGTCGAAGCGCCTCGGCCATCTCTCCTTGCGCGGCTTGCGCGAGGCCGGCATCGAGCCCATGGCGGTCGCGGCGCTCGCCGTGCTCACCGGCACCTCCGAGGCGCTGCAGCCCGTGGTGAGCATGGAAGAGCTTGCCGCGCATTTCTCGCTCGACAAGGTCTCTCGCGCTTCCGCCAAATTCGACGAGAATGAGTTGGCGGCGCTCAACGGGAGATTGCTGCACAAGACGCCTTATGCGGCGGTCGCCGATCGGCTTCTCGCGCAAGGCATCGGCGGCGGGGAGGCCTTCTGGCTCGCCGTGCGCGGCAATTGCCAGAGGCTCGCGGACGCGGCGCAATGGTGGCGCGTCGTCGCCGCGCCGACGCCGCCGGCGATCGAGGAGGGCGACCGCGACTTCCTGGCGGAGGCCGTCGCCGCTTTGCCCGCAAAGGACTTTGACGAAGCGAGCTGGCGCGATTGGACGTCAGCTCTCAAGGACAGCACCGGCCGCAAGGGGCGGGCCCTGTTCATGCCCTTGCGTCGCGCCTTGACGGGCCTCGATCACGGGCCGGACATGGCGCATCTCCTGCCCCTCATCGGGCGCGATCGCGCGCTGATGCGCTTGAAAGGGGAGGTGGCGTGACGCTTCGAGGTTTTGCGCCTTTTTGGCGCCACCGCATGCGCGCATAGGCCTGTCGTGTCCGACGCTCACGCCAGCAACCTCGTCGAATATTCCGTCTCGGAAATTTCGGGCGCGCTCAAGCGCACGATCGAGGGCGCCTTCGGCCAGGTCCGCGTGCGCGGCGAAGTCTCGGGCTTCAAAGGGCCGCATGCGTCCGGCCATTGCTATTTTTCACTCAAGGACCAGAACGCCCGTCTCGAGGCCGTGATCTGGAAGAGCACGGCCGCGAGGCTGAAGTTTCTCCCGCAGGAAGGGCTCGAGGTGATCGCCACGGGGCGCATCACGACCTTTCCGGGCTCATCGAAATATCAAATCGTCATCGACAGGCTGGAGCCCGCGGGCATCGGCGCCTTGATGGCGCTCATCGAAGAACGGCGCAGGAAGCTCGCGGCCGAAGGCCTTTTCGATGAAGCGCGCAAGAAGCCTCTTCCCTATCTGCCGCGCGTCATCGGCGTCATCACCTCGCCGACGGGCGCCGTGATCCGCGACATCCTGCATCGCCTCGCCGATCGGTTTCCGCGACCTGTCCTGCTTTGGCCCGTGCGCGTGCAAGGGGAAGGCTGCGCGGCCGAGGTCGCGGCCGCGATCCAAGGCTTCAACGCTCTCGAGATCGGCGGCGCGATGCCGCGCCCGGACCTGATCATCGTGGCGAGAGGCGGGGGCTCGCTCGAGGATCTCTGGGGCTTCAACGAGGAGGTGGTGGTACGCGCGGCGGCGCAAAGCGCCATCCCGCTGATTTCCGCCGTCGGCCATGAAACGGATTGGACCCTCATCGATCACGTGGCCGACAGGCGCGCCCCTACGCCGACGGGCGCGGCCGAGATCGCCGTGCCGGTGCGCGCCGAGCTCGCCGCGACCCTCTCCTCGCTCGCCGGGCGTCTCGCCTCGGGCGTGCTGCGCCACAAGGAGCGAAAGCGTGCCGAGCTCGTCGGCGCCGGCCGCGCCTTGCCTTCGCGCGATCGGCTCCTTTCGGTGCCGCGCCAGCGCCTCGACGCCTGCGTGCTGGCGTTAGGCCGCGCGGCGGAACGGCAGATCGAGCGGCGCCGCAATCGCCTCGCCGAGCTTGCCCGCAAGATGGCGGCCCGCTCGCCGGCCGCCTTGCTCGCGACCTTCCGCCAGCGCCTGAAAGAGACCGCGCGACAATTGCCGCTGCGCGAAGCCAGGCTGATCGATGCGGGGCGCCGGCATCTCGGCCATGTGGCGCGGCAGCTCGCCGTCGTCTTCGGCGCGGGTCTGCGACGCCATCGCGATGCCAACGCGCTCGCGCGATCGAAGCTCGAAAGCCTGGGGGCTCGCCACGCTCAATGCATGCGCAAATCGCTCGACGCCCGACGCGCCAGGCTCGAGAGTCTCGGCCAGCTTCTCGAAAGCGTGGGCTATCGGCGCGTGCTGGCACGCGGCTACGCCCTCGTCCAGGACGTGGCGGGGCGCCCGTTGCACACGGCCGCCGCGATTGCGCCCGGGCAAGCGCTCACCATCGAATTCGCCGACGGGAAGATCGGCGCGCTCGCCGCCGGCCCGGCTTCGGGCGCGAGGCCGAGGCGGCGCAGCTCGCGCGCGCCGGACGATGCCGAGCCCTCGCTTTTCGAATGACGGCGCAAAGGGCTTTCCGTGCACGACGCCAACAAATAAATAGATAGAACGAAAGTGCCGGTTCCCTCGATGCGCATCCGGCTCTATGTGATCGCGATGATCATCGCCTTCGCCGGAGGTTTTCGATGAACAAGATGGATCGGCATGTGCCTCAGCCCGGCGAGGCTGTCCTCGATTACGGGGACGCGGAATTCCGTGTGCTTCGCCCCGGCGCCTATGTTCGCTGCGCGGTCACGGGCGAGCGCATCGACATCGCCGATCTGCGCTATTGGAGCGCCGATTTCCAAGAGGCTTATGCGTCGCCACAAGCGGTCCTCGCGAGGCTCGGCATTGCAATGCCCGGCAAGTGACCGGGGCGAACGAAGCAAGATGAGTTGAAAGATCAAAGGAAGCCACGACGCCGACCGCGTGAGCTTGCAGCGACGTCCATTCGCATGCCGCGGATGACGCTCGGGCGTGACGATCTTCGCGATGCACCGATCGCCGGGCGCCTCTCCGCGGGGCGGCTGCATCTCAGCGAAGGCCCGATCGATCTCATCATCAAGGTTGAAGGGGAATCGGCGGCGGTGCGACGCGCCGAGGAGGCGGCGCGGCTTCGCTTCCACGGGCTCCTCGCCGAGCTCGTGACGGAGCTTGAATTGCTGCGCCGTCGGCTCGGCGACACGCCTCCGCCGCTTCAAGGTCCCGTCGCGCGGCGTATGGCCGAGGCGGCTTGGCCCTATCGCGACGTCTTCGTCACGCCGATGGTCGCGGTCGCCGGCGCGGTCGCCGAGGCGGTGCTTGCCGCGATGGTCGAGGCCGCACCCTTGCGGCGCGCCTTCGTGAACAATGGCGGGGACATTGCGCTTCACCTTTCGTCCGGCGAGCATTTCGACATCGGCATCATGCGCTCGCCGGAGGAGCTTGCGCACGCTGGGGCCGCCAGGCCCGAGGCTTTCGTTCGCGTCGGCTGGCAAAGCCCTGTGCGCGGCGTCGCGACGAGCGGCCGGCATGGCCGCTCCTTCTCGCTCGGCATCGCGGATGGCGTGACCGTGCTCGCCAGAACAGCGGCTGATGCGGACGTGGCCGCGACGATGATCGCCAATGCGGTCGATGTCGACGACCCCGCCATCGGTCGCCGCCCGGCGCGGGCCCTCGATCCGGACAGCGACCTTGGGGATCTCCCCGTCGTGGTGGAGGTCGGCGAGCTTGATGAGGGAAAAATCGCTGCCGCTATTGCTTGCGGGCGCGAGCGTGCCGCGGCTCTCATCGACAAGCGGTTGATCGAGGGCGCGCTCATTTCGCTTCGCGGCCGCTGGGAGAGCGTCGGCGCGGCGGCGACGAACGCGCTCGCGATCCGCGGTCTGGACACGCCGCCGATCGGGCATGAAAACGACCTATGACGCGGCGGTGGCCTCGTCTGGCCGGTTCACCGCCTGACGGGCCTCGGCGATCCGGTTGATGGCGAAGCGCACATCGCGATTGTCGCGCATGAAACGGTCGAAATCGGCTTTGCGAAGCACGAGCAGCCGGCAATAGGTGAGCGCCACGACATCGGCTTGCCGCTTGCGGCCGCTCAGCAGCGCCAGCTCGCCGAAGATGTCGCCGCTGCCCAGCGGAATGCGCCGGTCCGGCAGGACAACTTCCGCGGCGCCGGAGGCGATGAAATACACCGCGTCGCCCCGCTCCCCTTTGCGCACGACGACTTCATTGGGAACCGTGAAGCGAGGCCGTAGAAGCTTCTTCACGCGCTCGAGCTGCCGGTCATCGAGGCCGGCGAAGAGGTCGAGACGCTGGATCAGGCGATTCGTGTCGAGGCCGAGATCGAAGCGCGGGCGTGATTCGGCGCTCCGCGCGACCGTGACGCCGCTTTTCAGATCCTCAAAGACCTCGGAGGCGATCAGGCCTTCCTCGAACAAGGCTTGATAGTGCCCCATCTCGCGCCGCAACGCCGATTGCCGCAAGAACAAGGCTTCGAGCGCCGCCGCATATTCCGGATATTGCCGGCGCAGCACGTCGAGCGCGGCCGTCGTCCTTTCGAGTCGAGTTCGGAGCATGGCGTTCATCAGGCCCATCATGCGCTCGCCGAAGATCGCGCGCGAGGGAGCGGCACTTGGGCCCGCGAGCTGCTGAATCAAGAGCCGGGTCACGAGCAGCATCTCGAAACGGTCGCCCAGGCGATCGGCGAGAACGCGCACGATGCCGAAGCGCCGGTAGAGGAAATGAGCGAGGCGGAAGGAAAACGGAAAATCGAGCGTGGCCTCGGCGCTGCGCTTGTAGCCGAGCCGCCCGCCGCTTCTCGCGCCTTCGACGAGGCTTTCAGCGTTTCGCAAGAGGGCGTGCAGCGTCGCGGGCGACGCCGCGCGTCGCGCCAGGATGTCGAGAACCATGTTGCGTTCCTGATTGCCGAGCGCCACGAGGCTGACGGCGAGGCGGTCGCGATCGGTGAGCGCCACTTTCGCGGCGTCGCGGCGGCTCGCCGCCGAGATCCACGCCTCATAGGGCGCGATGGCGCTCCTCGCCGCGGCGGGCGAGAGGTTGTGCTCGCGCGCGGTCGCCTCGATGGTCTCGCCCATCTCGGCATAGGAGAGCGCCAGCACCCGGTCGCGCAAGGCTTGATCGACGGCCGAAAGCCGGTCGAGCCCGAGCAGATGGATCACCTGGCGCAACGTGGTGCCGTTGACGAGGAGGGTGAACAGGACGAGGCCGGTCGCGAGCACGGCGATGAAGCGCTGCACCTCTTGCGGGAGCATCGGGTTTTCGGTGGCGGCGAGCGCCAACACGAGCGTCAGGGCGCCGCGCAGGCCGCCCCAAACGATGGCAAGCTTGAAGGAAGTGCTGATCGGCTGTGTGAGCCGCAAGAAGCTCAAGACCGGCAAAAGCAGGAAGAGCTCGAGCAGCCGCGCCACGAAGGCAGCGACGATGAGCACCGCCACGAGCGCGAGATCCCGCCATTGCATGTCGACAAGAAGCCTCGGCACGAGCATCGATGCCAAAAGGAAGACGAGCGAATGCGCCCAAAAGGCGATCTGCGCCCAGAGGTTGGTGAGAAAGGACCAGTTCTCCGGGGTGATGCGCGCCCGTCCGAAGGCGCTCACGATCAAGCCTGCCGAAAGCACCGCCACCACGCCGGACACGTGGAAAAACCGCTCGGCCACGATGAAGCTGAGATAGGCAAAGGCGACCGTTAGGGTTGCTTCCGCGAGCCGATCATCGCGCGCCCAAGGGATGAGCTGGAGCAGCGCACGGCCCGCGAGCGCGCCGACCGCGGCGCCCCCGACAAAGGAGATGACGAACTCGGACGCCCCGCCGAGCACATCGGGCTCATGTCCTCGTGCGATCATGCCGAGGAGGACGACGAAAAGCACGATCGCCGCCGCGTCGTTGAGGAGGGCCTCTCCCTCGACCAGCCGGGTGAGGCGCGCCGGCGCGCCGACATCGCGGAAAACCGCGATCACGGCCGCGGGATCCGTGGTTGCGACCACGGCGCCGAGAAGAAGGCAGACGACCAGCGGCATGCCGGCAAGCGGCCATAAGACGAGGCCGACGATCGCGCTCGTGACGAGCGTCGCCACGACGGCGAGCGTCAGGATCGGGGCCGCATCCTCGAGCATGCGCCGCACATCGCTCGTGATCGCGGCCTCGAACACGAGAGGCGGCAGGAAGACATAGATGAAGGTTTCCGAACCGACCGGGAGATCGGCAAAAAGCCTCGCCATCTCGCCGAAGCGGGGCGAGAGCGGCGTGTGCAGGAGAACGCTCGATACGGCCCCGATGGCGACGCCGATCATGGCGAGAAGCACGACCGGAGAAAGCCGCAGGCGTGCCGCGATCGGCTGGCTCACCGCCACGACCACCAGCAAGGCCGCGAAAACGCCGAGGATGAGGACGATATCGAGCATGCGCCGATTATGCCGGCATCCCAAATGGCGGGCCACCGAAATCGGGCTCTACGCGGAGAGGTTTAGGAGGTCTATCTCGGAAGAGGTTTATTGAGTTTTATGGCAGTTTATCAGAGGGATCCTCTTTGTTCCAAAGGACGTCAAACGGTCCCCGGAACCTAAGCGCGCTGCCCTACCGCCCGTAAATATCCTTATGCGCCTCGCGCAGCAGGTTCTTCTGCACCTTCCCCATGGTGTTGCGCGGCAGATCCTCGGCAAAGAGCACGCGTTTCGGCAGCTTGAATTTGGCGAGCCTGCCGTCGAGCGCCTTGAGCACGGCCTCTTCGTCGAGCGCCGTATCTTCGCGCTTCACCACGACGGCTGTGACGCCCTCGCCGAAATCGGCGTGCGGCACGCCGATCACGGCGCTTTCGATGACGCCGGGGATCGCGTCGATCTCCGTTTCCACCTCTTTCGGATAGACGTTGAAGCCGCCCGTGATGACGAGGTCCTTGCCGCGCCCGACGATATGGACATAGCCCTTTTGGTCGATCTTCCCGAGGTCGCCGGTGATGAAGAAGCCGTCCTTGCGGAACTCGGCCTCGGTCTTCTCCGGCATGCGCCAATAGCCTGAGAACACATTCGGCCCCTTCACCTCGATCACGCCGATCGAGCCTTTCGGCAGCGCCGCTCCGGTTTCGGGCTCGGCGATGCGCAGCGTCACGCCGGGCAGCGGGTAGCCGACCGTGCCGGCGATGCGCTCGCCGACATAAGGGTTCGAGGTGTTCATATTGGTTTCGGTCATGCCGTAGCGCTCGAGAATGGCGTGGCCGGTGCGCTCTTGCCATTCGCGATGGGTCTCGGCGAGGAGCGGCGCCGATCCCGAAACGAAAAGCCGCATGTGCCGCGTCGCCTCGCGGGTGAGCCCGGGATGGCGCAAGAGGCGGGTATAGAAGGTCGGCACGCCCATCATGACGGTCGCGCGCGGCATATGCCGGAGAAGCTCGTCGGGATCGAGCTTGGCCATGAAGATCATCGAGGCGCCGCTGAACAGGATGGTGTTGGTCGCGACGAAGAGCCCGTGCGTATGGTAGATCGGCAGGGCGTGCAGAAGCACGTCGTCATCGGTGAAGCGCCAATAGCGCGCGAGCGTCACCGCGTTCGAGGCGAGATTTTCGTGCGTGAGCATCGCGCCCTTGGAACGGCCCGTCGTGCCCGAAGTGTAGAGGATGGCGGCAAGGTCCTGCGGCGCCGCGCGCCACATCCTCGAAATCGGAGGGCGCTTGCGCGGCCTTGGCCGCGAGGCTGCCTTTGCCCTCGGCATCGAGCGTTTCGACGGCGCGAACCTTGGCTTTGCTCGCGAGAGCCTTGAAGCGCTTCGCGCTTCGCCGGATCGCCGACGACGAGCGAAGGCTCGGCGTCACCGATGAAATAGTCGAGCTCGGCGGTCGTGTAGGCGGTGTTGAGCGGCAGGAAGACGGCGCCGGCCCGCACGCAGCCGAGATAGAGAAGCACCGCCTCCGGCGATTTTTCCACCTGCACCGCGACCCGGTCGCCGGGCGCGACGCCCAAGCCCGTGAGCGCATGGGCGAAACGGGCGCTGCCCGCCAGCACGTCGCCATAGGTGAGCTTACGCCCTCGCGGGGTCTCGAGGAAGGGGCGCTCCTGAAGCGTGGCGGCTTCGCGGACGAAGCTGAAGAGATGGTTCGACGTCATTGAAGGCGAGCCTCGATGCTTATCATCGCCGCGCGGCCGGGAACCGGTCCGTGCTTGCAGATCACGTTTCTAGCGCATGGGCCACGAAAACAAGAACCCTCCTTTTCCGACCCGCGGGCCTTAGGCGCCTCCGTCCTCGGCGCTTTCCTTTCGCTCGGCGCCGTTCGCCTCCCCTGGAAACATGTTCGCGATGACGCGCGGCTGAGCGCCGCGGCGTCCCGTCGCTCTTCCGTTGCCGGTCTTGCGCAAATAGCGGCGCACCTGGTTCGAGGCCACGACCTCGTTGCGCGTCGCGAAAGCCTCGTGGTTCGTCTCGATGTCGTCGAGCTTGTAGAGATAATTGACCATGAGCCCATGGGCTTCGCGCAAGCCCGCGCTCCGAGGTGTCGCCTGGCCAATTCAGCCGCTCGAGCCGCGCGCCATTGCCGAGATGGAAGCGCGCCACGGGGTCGCGCGGACGGCCCGGAGGCGGATTTCGCCTCGAGGAAATAATGGGCGGCGGCGGCGAGCAGCGCTTCCCTCAAGGTTTCAGCCGGGAAATCCGTCCTCAGCCAATCCTCATTGTCGAGCACGGCGAGCGCCGCGCGCTCGCTCTGCCGAAAGTCGGAGCCGTCCTCGTGCTTGCGCTCTTCGGCGAGCCAGCGCGCGAAGCCGGGCGCGGGCGACAAGGTGACGAAGGTCGAGAGCCGCGGCAGATCGCGCTTGAGCTCCTCCACCACCTGCTTGATCAGGAAATTGCCGAAGGAGATGCCGCGCAACCCGTCCTGGCAATTCGAGATCGAATAGAAGACGGCGGTCGTCGGCTTCGGAGGCCGAGATCGGAACCCGGTCCTCCGCGAGAAGCTCGCCGATGGCGCCGGGATACCACCGTCGTCAGCGCCACCTCGACGAAGATCAAGCGGCTCGTCGACGAGCTGGGGATGGAAGAAGGCGAAGCAGCGCCGGTCCGGCGGCTCGAGACGGTCGCGCAAATCCTCCCAGGTGCCGATCTCGTGCACGGCCTCGTAGCGGATGATCTTCTCGAGAATATTGGCGGGCGTCGACCAATCGATCGGCCGCAGCACCAGAAAGCCCGGATTGAACCAGGAGGAGAAGAGATGCGCGAAGTCGGAATCGACGCCGTCGAGCTCTCGCTCCTCCTTCAAGGCGCGCAGCAGCTCCTCGCGCATGCGCACCAGCGCGGCGGTGCCGCCCTGGCGCGAGGTTCAGCCGTCGGATCAGCTCCTGGCGACGCGGCTCGGCGGCGGAATGCAATTCGAGCACCGCCTTCGCGTTCGGGGTCCGCGCGATAGGCCTCGATCGCCTGTGCCAGGCGTTGATGGTCGTAACCGAACTCGTCGACGAGGCGGCGCAGGAAGGCGAGGCGCGCCTTGGGCGCGAGCGCCTCGTAGCCGCGCAAGGATCGCGCTCGCGAGCGCGACGCCCGAGGCTTCGCCGCGGCCGGAAAGCAGCGCCTCGCAAAGCTCGGCGAGATCATTCCCGCTCTCGGCGCGCTGCGGGCCACGCCCGCGCCGCAGGAGAGAGCGGCCGCGATCCGCGATGCTGGCGAGAAGATCGCCGAAGAAAGTGTCGCTCATGCCGGCCACCCGTCAGGAACGGCCCGCCGAAGCATCGCTCGGCCGGCCGACGAGCGAGGCCCTAAGTATATTGCGCCGTAACTCACGGTGAAACCCACCCCTATGTCGATAGCGCTTTCGTGCAATCTCGGGGCCACCCGTTTTGAGACGCTCCCGAGAGAGGCTGGCGGCTGGTGCGCAGCATGCCGATGAGGCCTGGACGGCTTATCTATGACGGCGGTCTGCGCTTCGACTTCACGCTCTTGACTTGTCGCCACGATGACGCGAGGCCTTAACCGGCAAAATCTTCGCTGGGGAGGAAATATCATGGTCTTTGCCGGCTTGAATTATCTCGCCGTTTTCATCGCCGCGATCGGCGCCTTCGCGTTCGGCTCGGCCTATTACGGCATCCTCGGCAAAAGCTGGACGGCCGCTCTCGGTACGACGGATACCGGGCTCAAGGGGCCGGACGGCAAGATGTCGCCCTTCCCCTTCATCCTCACCTTCGTGGCCGAACTCATCATGGCCTGGGCGCTCGCCGGCGTTCTCGGCCATCTCGGACCCGGTCAGGTGACGGTCCTAAACGGCGCCATCTCGGCGTTTTTCCTCTGGCTCGGCTTCGTGGTGACGACGATCGCGGTCAACAATGCCTATGCGGGCCGCAAGCTCGCGCTCACCGCGATCGATTCCGTCCATTGGCTCGGCGTGCTCGTCGTCGAGGGGCTCGTCATCGGCGCTTTCGGCGTCTGAGCGCTGCCGAGACGCGGGAGGGGATTTCTCGAGCCGGAAGCCGGCCCGTCCCTAGCCGGAGCGGCCTTTCCGGATTGGCTCTTGCACGGCCTGCTCAAGCGCCATGCGGATGAAGCGCTGATAGGGAACGCCCGACGCGCTTCGCGCGGCTCCGCACGGCCGTGAGCAGCTTCTCGGGCAGCCGCAGGCTCACCGATTTGTCCTTGGGGCGAAGCTCGAACCGCATGAGCCGACCTCCGGAAAGATCGTATTCCGTGAGGTCGGCGGTCGCGACGAAATTCTCCGCTTCCTCGTCCGTTTTAAATGTTGGGATAGGCTTTTTCATAATCCGCAACCTCCTCGCGATGCATGTAGCGGGCGCTGATGGGGCGCAGCAGCTGGCCGATCGGACCGCTACGCCAAGTGAACACGACGAAAGCTCTACGCCCGTGCAGGGTCGTTCCAACCGCTCGAAAGCGCCGTTCGCCCTGGAGGTTCTCCTTGTCCGGTAGAATTATCACGGGATGGGCAAATACGCTTTCGACTTCCGCTAGCGAAACGCCGTGCTTCTGACATTTCTCCCGGTTGCCCCAGTCCCAATCGAAGCCGTCAAATTCCATAGCGTTCCGACTCTATGTAGGTCTTTGCATATGCAAATGCCATACATTTGATGCGACCTCGCGCATAAATTCCTTATCGACCGACCCTTCAAATTGTCGCGATTAACGGCCGCGCCGGTGTATCGCGCGCGTATCCTCGGTTAGAGCGGACAGTTAGGGTCGAGCAAATCCGCGCGGCCTCGAACACCCCAACCGCGCGTGCGGAGGCCCTCTTGATTCGCCCTAAAAATCTCCTCGTAACGTTGCTCCTGGCCGTCGCCTGCCTTGCTGGCCGGTTCGCGTTGGCAGACGAGCCCGGACCCGCTCAGCATTCCGGCCGCACGATCTCCGCGACCGGGAGGGGAACCGTTTCGGCCGAGGCTGATTCGGTGCGGATGGTGGTCGTGGTGAACAGCGAAGGCAGCTTCGCGCAGGACGCGATGGCGGCGCAGAAGGTGAAATTGAAACGCTTGGTCGAGGCGCTCCGCGGGGCGGGGATTTCGGAGGGCGACATCACCACGGCACCCCCGCAACTCATCCCCCGTTTCGTCTCGCCGAATCTCGTGCCTTCGCCCCCGGCCACCCCGCAAACCAACCCTCCGGCTCAACCGATGAGCCAGCCAGTGCGCGCGCCGGCTCAGGCGAAAAGGGACGGCTTTCAGGTGTCGACCCAGGTGACCAGCAAGACGCGCAATCTCGAAAACCTCGGCGCTGTCGTCGATCTCATCGCGGACAGCGCTGACAACCATGTGCCCACGATCGCCTTTTTCGTCGCGGATCCGAAAAGCGCGCTCGATGAAGCCCGTCGGAAAGCGTTCGACGAGGCTGAACGTCTTGCCGGGATCGAGGCCGAGCGGGCACATCTCAAGCTCGGCGGAGTGCGATCCGTTCGGGATGCGACGCTCAATCAATTCTCGGACATTTTGGCGGCCAGTGCCGCGGCCGGCAACACCAACGCGATGACCCAGAGCTTCACGGTAGGCCTCGAAGTCCAGTGGGATGCCGAGCCCTGATCGAGCGACAGCGTCGCTTGGGAATCGCATTACTTTTCCGGCCCATCGGTGCCGGTTTTGCCTGACTACAATTCGTTACTTCCAGCCTTGCGTCCTTTGCGAGCCGTCCGATAATGGCGCGGCTATCACCGCGTCGCCTGCGCGTGGGAGGATGAGATGACCGACAAGATCTACGAGGTGCCGGCCGAGGCCGCAAAACGCGCCTTCGTCAACGCCGAGCGCTACGTGAAAATGTACGCGGCCTCGCTGAAGGACCCGAATGCCTTCTGGGCCGAGCACGGCAAGCGCATCGACTGGATGAGGCCCTTCACCAAGGTGAAGAACACCTCGTTTGGGCCGGGCTCGGTCTCGATCAAATGGTTCGAGGACGGCGTCACCAACGTGGCGCATAATTGCATCGACCGCCATCTCGCCAAACGCGGTGACCAGACCGCCATCATCTTCGAAGGGGACGACCCGAAGGACGACGCGAAGATCACCTATCGTGAGCTCCACGAGCATGTTTGCCGCTTCGCCAATGTGCTCAAGCGCCACGGCGTCAAGAAAGGGGACCGCGTCACCATCTACCTGCCGATGATCCCGGAAGCCGCCTATGCGATGCTCGCTTGCGCCCGCATCGGCGCGATCCATTCGGTGGTGTTCGGCGGCTTCTCGCCGGACTCGCTCGCAAGCCGCATCACCGACGCCAAATCGAGTGTGCTCATCACCGCCGATGAGGGGCTTCGTGGCGGCCGCAAGGTGCCGCTCAAGGCGAATGCGGATGAAGCCTGCGCCAAGGCCGGCGGAGTGAAAAGCGTGATCGTGGTGCGCCACACGGGCGCGGCGGTGCCGATGCAGAAGGGCCGCGACGTGATCTACCAGGACGAAGCCCGCTCGGCCTCAGCGGACTGCCCCTGCGAGCCGATGAGCGCCGAGGACCCGCTCTTCATCCTCTACACCTCGGGCTCGACCGGCACGCCGAAAGGCGTGTTGCATACGACCGGCGGTTATCTCGTCTACGTTTCGATGACGCATCAATACGTCTTCGACTATCACGACGGCGACATCTATTGGTGCACCGCGGACGTCGGCTGGGTGACGGGCCATTCGTATATCGTTTACGGGCCGCTCGCCAATGGCGCGACGACGCTCATGTTCGAAGGCGTGCCCACCTACCCTTCCGTCTCGCGCTTCTGGGAGGTGATCGACAAGCACAAGGTCAATATCTTCTACACGGCGCCGACCGCCATCCGCGCCTTGATGAGCGCGGGCGAGGGCCCGGTGAAGAACACCTCGCGCCGCTCGCTGCGCCTTCTCGGCACGGTCGGCGAGCCGATCAATCCGGAGGCCTGGGAATGGTACCACCGCGTCATCGGCGATGGCCGCTGCCCCATCGTCGACACCTGGTGGCAGACGGAGACGGGGGGCATCATGATCACGCCCTTGCCGGGGGCGACGAAGCTGAAGCCTGGCTCGGCGACCTTGCCGTTCTTCGGCGTCAAGCCCGAGATCGTCGATGGCGAAGGCAAGGTGCAGGAGGGGGTCGCGACCGGCAATCTCGTCATCGCCAATTCCTGGCCTGGCCAGATGCGCACGGTGTTCGGCGACCATGAACGCTTCGTGCAGACCTATTTCTCGAATTTTCCCGGCAAATATTTCACCGGCGATGGCTGCCGGCGCGACGCGGACGGCTATTACTGGATCACCGGGCGCGTGGATGATGTGATCAACGTATCGGGCCATCGCTTGGGGACGGCCGAGGTGGAATCGGCGCTCGTGCTCCACGCCAAGGTCGCCGAGGCGGCCGTCGTCGGCTACCCGCACGACATCAAGGGCCAGGGCATCTATGCTTATGTGACATTGATGCAGGGCATCGAGGCGACCGAAGCGCTGCGCAAGGAGCTCTTCGCCCATGTGCGCAAGGAAATCGGGCCGATCGCTCAGCCCGACCTCATCCAGTTCGCGCCCGGCCTGCCGAAGACGCGCTCGGGCAAGATCATGCGCCGCATCCTGCGCAAGATCGCCGAGGATGAGCACCACGCGCTCGGCGACACCTCGACCTTGGCGGACCCCGCGGTCGTCGACGATCTCGTCACAAATCGGCAAAACCGCAGGGCCTGAGGCGGCGCTTGCGCTGAGCCGATCGAACAGCCCCATCTCAGGCACCGAGGCTCGGGCGGCCAGCGTGCCTGAAAAAAGCTCTCTTGCGCGCGGAGCTCGCAATTCGTTCGTTGATGTAACCCTGTGTTCCTGAAAAAATCGGCGCGCCTTTCAAGGCGATGCTGTCTGCAAGGCCATGCTTTGAAGGAGGCGACGAATGCCCGATTGGGACGCGGCTCGATACCGGCGCTTCGAGGACGACCGGACGCGTCCTTCGCGCGAGCTCTTGGCGCGCGTACCGCTCGGTGACGCGAAGCTCGCCTATGATCTCGGTTGCGGGCCGGGAAATTCGACGGAGCTGATCATCGAGCGCTTTCCGCAAGCACGCGTGATCGGCGTCGATTCCTCCCCCGCGATGCTCGAGGAGGCTCGCCGGCGCCTCCCTGGCACGCCCTTCGAGAAGGGCGAGCTTTCGGTCTGGACGCCACAGGAGAAGCCGGACCTCCTCTTCGCCAATGCGGTTTTCCAATGGGTGCCGGATCATTCCGCCACGCTGAAGCGCCTTTTCGGCGGTCTCGGCACTGGCGCGGTGCTCGCCGTGCAAATGCCGGACAATTTGGATGAGCCGAGCCATGCGCTGATGCGCGAGGCCGCTTCGGAAGGGCCTTGGGCCGGACGCATGGCGAAAGCCGCCGCGGCGCGCGGGCGCTTGCCGGAGCCTGCGATTTATTACGACCTCTTGAAGCCGCTCGCGGCGAACGTCGACATCTGGCACACCATTTACCATCACGTGCTCGCGGACGATCGTGCGATCGTCGATTGGGTGAGGAGCACCGGGCTTCGCCCCTTCCTCGAGGCGCTTGCGCCGGGGGAGCAGGAGCCCTTCCTCGAAAGCTACCGCGCCCGCCTTGCGAAAGCCTACCGACCGCGCATCGACGGCAAGGTGCTCTTGCGCTTTCCGCGGTTGTTTATCGTCGCGCGGCGGCCTTAAACCCGCAAACGCTCAATTCTCCCCTCGGCAAATCCTTTGCCAACAGCGCGACGGGAGCTCGCCGCCTCGATGCACCTTATGGAAGTGCCGAGCTCGAGAGATGCGCCGCCGGACACCTCGCAAGCGTGCCGCATGGGTCTCATTTTGTTCGGCTTGCGGAGCCCAAAATGACTTCCCAAATCTCTTTTGTTGATGGTTGGGCGGGAGCGGTGGCTGCTCTTCCGCCCCAGGAGGGAGAGGAGCGATGGAGGACAAGCCGGGGCTTCCAAAGGGGACATTGTCGTCTCGAGCACGGACAAGAAAAATAAAGGCCGAGATCGAGGAGATCACGAAGCGCACGCAAGAAGCTTTGCAGCGTTCGCGAGCGATCATCGAGAAATCGAAAGGAGATTCGGCCGGCGATGATGCCGCGGAGTCGGGCGCCTGACGCGGGGCCGAGCCTCGATCAGTTGATCGCCGGATGGGGAGGGGTCGACCCGTGGGTCGTCTGCCTGGAGGCAAAGGCCTTTTCCAAAGCCGGGTTTCATGCGAAAGGCGCAAGATGGTGCCCTCGAAGCCCGCCAACCCGCTCGTCAAGCTCGCGCTCGATTTTGCGCCGCTTGCTCTGTTTTTCATCGCAAACGGCCGCTTCGGCATCTTCGCCGCGACGGCGATCTTCATGGCGGCCACCCTCGTGGTGCTGGCCGTCTCCTATGTCTTGATGCGCAGGCTTCCGATCATGGCGCTCATCTCGGCCGTGGTCGTCTTCGTCTTCGGCGGCCTCACCTTGGCCTTGCACGACGATCTCTTCATCAAAATGAAGCCGACGATCGTGAACAGCCTGTTCGGCGCGGTGCTGATGATCGGCCTTGCCCTCGACAAGCCGCTCTTGCCGCTGGTGCTCGATCAAGTGCTGACGCTGACGCCCGCCGGTTGGCGCAAGCTCACCTGGCGCTGGGCCATCTTCTTTTTCGTGCTCGCCGCGCTCAACGAGATCGTGTGGCGCAATTTCTCGACCGACACCTGGGTCAATTTCAAGGTGTTCGGCACGATGCCGCTCACCCTCGTCTTCGCGCTCGCCCAGACGCCGCTCATCCTCCGCCATGGCGAGGAGACGCAGGGTGGATAGCGTTTCGCGAAACGAGATCCGAGGCGTCTGGACTCCGGCCTCCGCGGCGCTCTAGCTAGCGGCGCGTTTTTCATCCGCCCATCGCCGAGCATCACTTGAAAGGACCCGGAATGCCAGCCGACGACATGTTGTTGAGCCTGATGCGCTCCGTCGATACGCCGACCATCTGCAACGCGCTCGAGCTCATCGCCGGGCGCCGCCTCGGCGAGGGCTTCACCCGCAAGCCCATGGTCGCGGCCGATCCGAACCTGCCGCCCGTCGTCGGCTATGCGAGGACGGCGACGATCGCCGGCGTCGCGGCGCCCAAGGAGGCGGCCGAGGTGATCAAATCGCGGCGCCTTGCCTATTACGACTACGTCGCCGCCACGCCCCATCCCGCGGTCGTAGTCATCGAGGATAAGGATGAGGAATGCGGGCTTGCGGCCTTTTGGGGCGAGGTGCAGGTCGCGATCCATCGCGGCCTCAAAGTCGCGGGCGGCATCACCAACGGCTCGATCCGCGATCTCGGCACGATGGACAAGGATTTCCAATTACTCGCGGGCTCGGTGATGCCGAGCCACGCGCATGTGCATCTTACCGCCATCGACGTGCCGGTCGATGTGCTCGGCATGCGCGTCAAGCCGGGTGATCTCGTGCATGGCGACCGCCATGGCGCGGTGGTGGTTCCCGCCGAGATGATCGGGCGCCTGGCGCATGCGATCGATCTCGTGGCGCGAAAGGAGCGCCCGGTGATCGAGGCGGCCCATGCGGAGGGTTTCAACGTCGAAACCTTGAAGCGCGCCTGGTCCGAGATGGAGAAGATCGTCAGCTAGCGAGCGCGAAATGAAGAGTGATCAGTCATTATGGGCAATAAGGGCCTTATACGGCGCGCGCTTGCGGTCTTCCTTTTCGCTTCTCACGGCTCACGCCACCTTACCTGCCACCCGATCCCGCTGAAACTTTGCGTATCGGCCTTCGTAGCTTTTTGACCCCGCGCCCTCCACGGGCGACGGGAGAAGAAGCCAACGGAAGGACGAACACCATGCTTTCAGGAAAACGCGTCCGGTTCGCCGGCGCCGCGCTCGCGCTTGCCATCGCCGGCATTGCCTTGCCCGCGACGCGCGGCCTCGCCGAAAGAACCGTGATGGTCGGCGGCGCGCCGATGTATCCCTCGAAAAACATCGTCGAGAACGCTGTAAATTCGAAGGACCACACGACGCTCGTCGCCGCAGTCAAGGCCGCGGGCCTCGTCGATACGCTCGAAGGCCCCGGCCCGTTCACGGTCTTCGCGCCGACGAATGAGGCCTTCAAGAAGCTGCCGCCCGGCACGGTGGAGAGCCTGGTGAAGCCCGAGAACAAGCCGACGCTCACCAAGATTCTCACCTATCATGTCGTTCCGGGAAGGCTCTCCGCGCAAGAGCTCGCCGACATGGTCGACAAGGGCGGCGGCAAGACGATGCTTAAGACGGTCGAAGGCGACGGCCTCACCGTGATGCGCAATGGCAATCGCCACCTCACGCTCACCGACGACAAGGGCGATGTCGCGACGATCACCATCGCGGATGTATTCCAGTCGAACGGCGTGATCCATGTGGTGAATAGCGTGATGATGCCCTGATCGGGGCGAGGCGAACGAAATGAGCCGGGGAGCGCCCGTCGAGCGGGTGCTCCCCTTTGCGCAACGCCCGAGCGAAGCGCGAGGCGATCCTGTTCTGGCAAAACCGCGGATTCCCGCTATTCTTGCCATTCGCAAAGAGGCGGCACGGCCGCGCTGGACGCAACACATGACCTCTGAGGAGATCGGTGAGCTGATGGCGCGGGTCGCGCGCCAGGACAAGGCGGCTTTCGCCGCGCTTTACCGCGCGACCGGCGGCAAGTTGTTCGGCATCGCGCTCCGTATCCTGCGCCGCCGCGATCTCGCCGAGGACATTTTGCAGGAGGTCTATGCCAAGATCTGGCAGCGCGCCGGCGAATTCGACGCCGCAAAGGCGTCGGCAATCACCTGGATGGCGACGATCGTCCGCAACCGCGCGCTCGACGAGGTACGGCGCAAGCCCGCGCTTTCGATGGAGGAAATGCCGGAAGGCTTCGAGCCCTCCGCAGGAACGCCAGACCCCCTGGGCGAGCGCGAGCGCCGCGAGAATCTCGGACGCCTCCTCGCCTGTCTCGAAAACCTCGAGCGGCCCAAGCGACAGATGGTGCTGCTTGCCTATTGTCACGGGTTGAGCCGCGAGGCGCTCGCCGCGCGCTTTGGCGCCCCCGTGCCGACGATCAAGACCTGGCTCCATCGCGCGCTTGCGCAGCTTCGGCTATGTCTCGCCTCATGAGCGACCCGGAAGACATCGACGCCTTGGCTGGCGAATATGTGCTGGGCACGCTCGACGCCGCCGAACGAGCCGGCGTCGCCGCGCGGCGATCGCGCGAGCCCGCGCTCGATGCGGCGATCCTCGCCTGGGAACGCCGCCTCGCGCCGCTCGACGAAGGCGCGCCCGTGGTCGAGCCGCCGGAAGGCTTGTTTACACGCATCGAAGCCAGCATCGAGGGCCGTCGCGGACAAGGTGGAGGAGGCGCCGAGGTCATCGCGCTTTCGCGGCGCCTGCGGCGCTGGCGAGCGGCGGCCTTGGCGGGCGGTGCGCTTGCCGCCTCGCTCGCCGTCGCTCTCATCCGGCAGGACATGATCGGGAGGGGGCTGCCGCCCGAGGCTTCGAGGTTCGTTGCCGTGCTGCAGAAGGACGCCGCCTCGCCCGCCTTCCTCGTCGAAGTGGATCTCGCCTCGCGCCTCCTCACGGTTCGTCCGGTCGCGGCCGAGCCTCAGCCGGGCAAGAGCTACGAATTGTGGATCATCCATGACAAGCTCGGCGACCCGAAATCGCTGGGCGTGGTCTCCGATCAGGGTTTCACCGTACGCCCTGCGCTTTTGGGCTATGATCCCTCGGTGGTCGAGAGCGCTGTCTACGCGGTGACGCTCGAGCCTGCGGGCGGGTCGCCGAACGGCCGGCCTTCGGGGGCGCCCTTGTGGGCCGGCAAGCTCGTTCAGGCGACGCCGTAAGCTCGACCGCTGCGCCGGATGATCGCCCGGCGCATCTTCGGTCCGCGTCCGAGATTCAAGCGATCTCCAGCGCGAAGGGCTTGCCTTCACTCGCGAGCTCGCCGCGTCCGATCGCGGCAACGGCGGTCACCATACGCCCCTCCCGGCACAAAAGCTTATCGGCGACCGATATGAGGCGAGGATTGGGTGTGGCGCTCGCAGAGGCTTCGCGCAAGCGCCTCGCGATCACAGCCTCCGCGCGCTGAGGCGCGAGCGCGCAGGCGGCGATGAAGGCGGCCGCGGTCGAGCGGCTGATCCCGGCGTAGCAATGGATCACCATGGGAGCCGCGCGATCCCAGCCGCGCACGAAAGCGAGCAATTGTTCGACATGGGAGTGGGCAGGCAAGATAAGGCCCTCGGCGGGCTCGGCAATGTCGGAGACCGTGATGAACAAATGCCGGTCGGCCGAGATGCATATCGGCCGTTCGACGACCGTGTTCTCGCCGATGAGCGTGACGATATGCGAGGCTCTCGTCTCCTCGACGGTGGCGTGCAGGCGCGAGAGCGGACAGACATGCAGGGTGGACATTTTTCAAAGCCTCTCACTGGCGCCCCTCCATCGCCAATTCGCACGACGATACGATGGCAAGGTTAGGGCGCGCATCCAACCCGTGGCCACCCGCCGGATATCGCGAAAGCCTCGCTCGGTCCCCAGTCAACTCGGCGAAGCCGGGCTCTCCTCGGAGATTTGCGTAAATCGGGCGAGGAAGCGTCGCGTCGCCTTGGCGGCCGACCAGGGATCGATGAGCTCGCTGTGGACCGGCGCCGGCATTTCGGGGCGCGGGAAATAGCGCTTGGCCTCGGCCAGGGAAAAGCCGGCGAGATTGACGGCCTCGAGGAAGGCGGCCGTGGCGTCGGCGCGCTTGATCGCCCTCGCGACGCGGGGCGGCAGCATGGCCGGGAGGCCGAAGCGCAGATGCACCGCCGTCATGATGCGCCGCTCCGCTTCCCGGTAATCTTGCGAGAGCATCGCCTTGAACGGCGAGATCAAGTCGCCGATCACATATTCGGCCGCGTCGTGAAGCAGCGCCGCGCGCCGCGCTTGCGCCGAGGCGTTGGGCTCTTGCACGAGGAGCAGCGCTTCGACGAGGAGCGTGTGCTGCGCCACCGAGAAAATATGGCGTCCTCGTGTTTGGCCGTTCCAGCGCGCCGTGCGCGCAAGCCCATGCGCGATATCCTCGATCTCGATGTCGAGCGGGGAGGGATCGAGAAGATCGAGCCTGCGCCCCGACAACATACGCTGCCAGGCACGGATTGAGGGGGTGGCGGGCGCGCGCGCGGACTTTCGCACGGCAATCAAGTCGAGAAAGCGCGATCGCGCAAAGCGAGGCGCGACGAGGCGCGTGGACGAGAAAGCGCGGTCGGAAGACGGATGGTCATTTGCCCTTCCGCCGCTTTTCCTTCGGCGACATCGAAGCCGCCAAAGCCGCGCATTCGGCGTGACGGCAGCAATCGACCAAATGGTCATTGACCATGCCGACGGCCTGCATGAAGGCATAGACGATGGTCGGCCCGCAGAATTTGAAGCCTTTCGCCGCGAGCGCTTTCGAAAGGCGGCGCGAGGCCTCGGTCTCGGCAGGAACTTGGCTGCGCTCCCGCCAGGCGTTCTGTATCGGCCGGCCGTCGACGAAGCCCCAGACGAAATCCGAGAATTCCTGTATCTGCGCAACCTCGAGGTAGGCGCGGGCCGAGAGAATGGCGCCTTCGATCTTGGCGCGGTTGCGCACGATGCCGGCATCTTGCATGAGCGCCGCCACCTTCCTCTCGCCGTAGCGCGCCACGCGTTGCGGCTCGAAGCCATCGAAGGCGCGGCGGAAATTCTCACGCTTGCGCAGGATGGTGATCCAGGAAAGTCCGGCCTGAAAGCCGTCGAGCAAAAGCTTCTCGAAGAGCGCGCGGCTGTCGCGCTCGGGCACGCCCCAATCCGTGTCGTGATAAGCGATGTAGAGCGGGTCTGTGCCCGGCCAGGAGCAGCGCTTGCGTCCGTCATCATGCGCGATCGAGCTCATCAGGCTTCACCCGTGGTTGGAAAGGCATAGTGCGCCCAAGCCGGTTTCTCGGCGTGCAAGCCCGCCTCGCCCGCACGCAAAGGAAGCTTTGCCGCGAGCGCGTCGGCAAGACGGTCAAGGCGCAAAATCGCGATGGCGCGAGCTTTCCCGGCATCGACCGAGCCGACGCGGCCGATCGTCTTTTCGCCGGCCAGGATCTCGGCCCCTTCGGGCGGCGCGTCGCCGCTGAAGCGCAGCGCCGCGACACGGTTGCGCGCCGAGCCTCGATGCTGCGTGCGCGACACCACCTCCTGGCCGACATAGCATCCCTTGTCGAAATCGATGCCGCCGAGCTGATCCAACGAGGCCTCATGCGGAAAAGCGTCCCCAAAGGCAAAGTCGCGTCCGCCCTGCGGGATGGCGAGCCCGATGCGATGGGCGTCGTAATCGGGCAACGTCGCGTCCGCGAACTCCGAAAGCCTGCCCGCGGGCGCGATGACGCGCCACCCCATCGGCGCGAAGCGGGGATCAGGAAAGGCGAGGGGAGCGGCAGGCGGCGGAACCCCCCAGGCGGCGAGGACGCCGAGCTCGGCCGAAACATCGGCGAGCGCCAGCTTGGCGCGCAGCTTATAAAGCGAAAGCCGCTTCAGAAAATTCTCTGCCACGAGCGTCGCCACATCGAGGAGGTAGCCGTCCTGGCCGTCCCCTCGAGCATCCGGTCCTGGGTGCCGGTAAAGGAAGAAATCCGCGATGATCTTGCCTTGTGGCGTGAGCAGCGCGCCATAACGCGGCGTCGGGCTTGCATCGACCGTGCAAGTGAGGAGGCCGGCGAGAAAGCTCACCGCTTCCTCACCTTTGATCGAGATCACGGCACGATCGGGCAAATGCGCGACGGGCATAATCCATCCCTTGTTGAAGCGTTCTCGAATAAGGCGATCACGCGCCGTGCTCAAGGAGCAAAGCCGCGCCTTCTGTCTGCCATGCCGCACATATAGGTCTTGCGCCGCGGCGGCGTTACGGCCGGGCTTGCGTCGAAGGAAGCGTTGGAACCGGCAAGTCGCGCCGATGTGACTGTTGGCCTTCTTGCATTTGCGGGCTTTTTCCCGGAGCGGTGGGTAATTCTGGAGCGAGGTGGTGAACGGATTGACAAAGCTCGATGTCGAGCCCGAAAGGGCCGCCAAGGCCGTTCCAACGGCGCGTCGCGTGCCGCCGGCGCCCCAGCCGCGCGAAAAGCCCTTGGGCGGCCTGGGCTTGCTCAAGGCCTTGCGCACCAATCCGATCACCATCTGGACGCGCCGGCATTTCGAGGAGCCGATCGTGCTGCGGCGCACGATCATCGGGCCGATGTGCGTCGTCAGCGATCCGGCCGCGATCAAGCACGTTCTCGTCGACAACGCCAGGAACTACCGCAAGGGCGTGCTGCAGACGCGCGTGCTGCGCCCCGGCCTCGGCAACGGCCTCCTCACGGCCGAAGGCGAGAGCTGGCGCGCGCAACGGCGCGCGCTCGCGCCAGCCTTCACGCCCCGCGTGATCGAAGGCTTCCAACCGGCGATGGCAAGCGTTGCCGAGAGTCTCGTAGAGCGTTGGCGCGCGCTCCCCGATGCGAGCCCAATCGATGCGGCGCGCGAGATGACGCATGTGACGCTCGAAGTGCTCGAGCGCACGATCTTCTCGGATGGGCTCGCGAGCGAGCCCGCGATCCTGGCGCAAGCGATCACGCGCTATCTCGACACGCTCGGGCGGGTGCATCCTTTCGACGCGCTCGACTTGCCGGCCTTTCTGCCCCGCTTCGGGCGCCGCGGGGGCAAGGCGTCGCTCACGATATTCAATCGAGCCGTCGAGACGATTATCGCGCGGCGCCGCGAGCTTCTGGCGCGCGGCGAGGAGGCGCCGCGCGATCTTCTGACGCTGCTGCTCGAGGCTCACACGCTCGAGAACGGTCTCGCGCCCGATGAGGTGAAGGCCAATATCGCGACCTTCATCGCGGCGGGGCATGAGACCACCGCCAACACGCTGAGCTGGAGCCTTTTCCTCCTTGCCTTCGCGCCCGAGTGGCGGGAGCGGCTCGAGCGGGAGATCGACACGACGCAAGGCGATGCTGATCTTGCGGCGTCCCCGCTCGATCGCCTCGTTGTCACCAAGGCGGTGATCGAGGAGGCGCTGCGCCTTTATCCGCCGGCGGCCTCGATCACCCGCCAACCCATCGGCGAGGATGAGATCGCCGGCCATAGGATCGATGCACGGACCCGGGTCGTGATCTCGCCTTGGGTGCTGCATCGCCATCATCGTCTTTGGGACGAGCCCGACCGCTTCGATCCTTCGCGCTTTCTACCCGAGGCGCGCCAGCGCATCGATCGTTTTGCCTATCTGCCCTTCGGGGCGGGCCCGCGCATTTGCATCGGTGCCGGCTTCGCCCTGCAAGAGGCAACCATTCTTCTGGCGGCGATCACGCGCCGTTTCCGGCTCGAACTTGCGTCTGGCCGCGAGGTTCGCCCGGTGCAGCGCGTGACCTTGCGGCCGCAAGGCGGCCTCCCGATGATCCTGTGGCGGCGCTGAGCCGCGACATCCGCAAGCTTCTCCTCGCGGCGATCTTCGTCGAAATGAAAGCTATCCGCCGGCCGCGGGCTTCACGAGCTCGAGGCCTTTTTGGGCGACGGCGATGCCGACCGCGTCATTGCCTCCGTTCGTCGCGGCGGCGCCTCCGGCGACCTGCACGGTCGGATAGGCGAAGCTGATGCCGTTCGCGTCGAAGGCCTTCTTGATCATCCCGAGCGCGCGCCGGCGCGCCGCGAACTGCACATCCCCCGGTCGCGTCATCATCTTCATGCGAAGCTGAATGGCGAAATCGCCGAAGGCCTGCACGCCTTGCATCTTCAGGGGCTCGAGGATGCCGGGGGCGAGCTCCGGATCCTGCGCAAGCTCCTGTCCGACCTTCTTGATGATCTTGCGCGCCTTATCGATGTCCGTGTCGTAAGTGACGCCGATCGTGAGCTTCTCGATCGCCCAGTCACGGCTCATGTTCTGGATGGCGCCGAGCACGCCGAAGGGCACGGTGTAAAGCGGGCCGTTCTGATGGCGAAGCTTCACCGAGCGCAAGCTGAAGGATTCCACCACGCCCCGATAATTGCCGCTCTGGATATATTCACCCACGCGAAAGGCATCATCGAGCAAATAGAAGATGCCGCTGATCACGTCCTTGACGAGCGTCTGCGCGCCGAAGCCGATCGCCACGCCGACGACGCCGGCGCTGGCGATCAAAGGCGCGATCTGGACGCCGAGCGAGGACAAGCCCATGAGCGCCGCGATGACGACGATCACCACGAAAAGCATGTTGCGCAGAATCGGCAGCAAGGTGCGCAAGCGCGCGCGCCGGCGGTCCTCCTCGAGCGTCAGTTCGCCCGCGCTTCCCACGTCGGTCACCCGTGTATCGATCACCGCCTTGATGACGTTCCAAAGGAAATCGGCGACGAGGACCACGATGATGGCCGTGACGAGGCCGCGCATGATGCGCGTGAACGGCGTGTCGCTGCTCGCGATATCGCCGACATCGACGTGCCACACATAGGCAAGCCAGAAGATCGCGCCGACGATGAGGAGGGTGCGCAAGCCTCGCTGAAGGCAAACAGCCGCGACGCTGGCGGGCCCGGCCTGCGCTTCTTCATGGCCGGGCGGGCGCAGGATGTGGTTGACGGAGCGCTCGGCGACGCGGACGGCCGCCGGCAAGGCGACGATGAGAGCGAGCATCCAGAAGAGCGTCATCGCGCCGATCACCCACGACAGCCAAAGCACGACGAAGTAGAGGCTGAACCCGGCCGCCCGGGCGTGCCGGCGATGCCGCGCTTCAGGGCTCTGCGCGGCGGCATCGGCCCCCGAAGGCGGCGCGCGCCATACGGCTTCGACCGCGATCGCGAGCAAGACGAGGCCGAGCCCATAGGCGAGGAGCTCGCGCGCCTCGAGCGAGATGCCGAAAAGCGCCGCGTCGTCGACGAGGACGCGGCCGAAGGCCACCCAACCGACGATCGCCGCGAGGCGCCAATACCAAAAGCGCGCCGCCGGCGTCGTCATCGGCACGATGCGGAAGCGCGCCACATCCCGGCGCCGCGGCGCGAGGAGAAAGCGGCCGACCGCCAAGGCAAGCCTGATGGCCAGGAAAACGAGGAGATAGCCGAGCAAGAGCTCCTTGATCAGTTGCGGCCAGTCGAACACCAGAAAGGCGCCGACGCTGCCTGCCGCGAAGCTCAACACGAGGCCGACGGCGAAAGCGAAGCGTGAGCCGACGACGTCGAGCCTCTCGCTCACGGTGTCGAGCTTCTCCTCCTCGAAACGCGTGTGGAAGCGGGTGGTCGCACGCCGAAACAGCCATTCGAAGCCATAGCCGAGGCCGATGAACAGCACGAACAAGCGCAGCATGCGCCAAAGCTCCCGGCCTTGCAGCTCGCTCGCGAGCATGTCTCCGGCGTTGCGGAAATTTTCGCCGATATGCGGCAAGGCGGCGACGAGCGAGGCCACATGGGAGCGGATGCGCCCCAATCGGCCTACGAGCGCGTCGAGCTCGACCGTATGGGTGGAAGGCGGGCCGGCATCGCGGGCTGCAGCCTGAGCCCTTCCTCCCGAGGAGAGCTTGCGCTGGTCGAGCCAGGCGCGAACCTGTGGATCGCCCATGAGATCGAGGAGCTCACGCACCTTCGGCGGCGGATCGGCGGCCGCAGGCGCGGAAACCGCCGGCGAGGCGTTGTTCGCCTGAGAAAAAGCGGGGGAGCAGAGCCCGAACGCCAGGAGCGCGGCCCCAATGGCCAAGTGATGCCGCATGCCCGGTCTTTCTTTCTGTACATTTCGCAAAGGCCAGCCTTGCATCTCGCGGTGTCTTGCGCCGAAAAGCCCCGCCGTGCAAGGGTTTGCCAAGGGTCTGCCAAGGGTTTGCCGTGAAGGCGCTTGACGAGGCTCGAAGGGGGAAAGTCCCGCGAGTAAAAGCGCAATATCCCTGTCGCGGTTCTCGTCTTTCCCGCTATCGACAGCGCTCTAGCGTTGGTGTATCGAGCCCGCTCAAATTACAACAGCACGCCGAAAAGCCGGGTCCCTCAAAGCGCGACCCATCGGTAAAGGATATTCGCCATGAACATCATCGAGACGCTTGAGCGCGACGAGATCGCCAAGCTCACGGCCGCGCGCCAAATCCCCGATTTCCAGCCGGGCGACACGCTTCAGGTGAATGTGAAGGTGGTGGAGGGCGAGCGCAGCCGCGTGCAAGCCTATGAGGGCGTTTGCATCGCGCGCTCGGGCTCGGGCATCAATGAGAACTTCACGGTACGCAAAATCTCCTATGGCGAGGGCGTCGAGCGCGTTTTTCCGATATATTCGCCGATGATCGAATCCGTGAAGGTGATCAGGCGCGGCAAGGTGCGGCGCGCCAAGCTCTATTATCTGCGCGATCGGCGCGGGAAATCGGCCCGTATCGTCGAGCGTGCCGAGTCGGCTGAGGCGAAGGCCGCTCGCCAGGAATTCGAAAAAGGGCGCGTCGGCCGCGAAGAGCGAAGCCGCCGAATAAGCTTTCAGCTTCCTGTTGAGCCGTAACCCCGCGCTCCGCGCGCGGTTGGCGTCAGCGCGCCTGCCTCGCGGGGCGCAACGCGCGTGACCGGCGCGACCACGAGCTGGGCGATGCGCAGGCCGCGGGCGATCTCGAAGCTGCGCTCGCCGAGATTGACGAGCAGCACCGAGACTTCACCGCGGTAATCCTCATCGATCGTGCCTGGCGCGTTGAGCACGGTGATACCATGCTTGAGCGCAAGCCCGGAGCGCGGCCGCACCTGGCCCTCATGGCCTTTCGGAAGCTCGATGACGATGCCGCAAGGCACGAGCGCACGAGCGCCGGGCTCGAGCCGCAAGGGCTTTGCCGCATCGACGGCGGCGAGAAGGTCGAGCCCTGCCGCGCCTTCCGTCTCATAGCGCGGCAAAGGCAGGTCGCGCGCATGCGGCAGCCGCAGGATGTCGAGAGGAAGCACCGCGCGGTTCCCGGCAGGGCCGCTCATGTGGGGGCGTCGATGAGCGATGCCATCCGCGCGACGAGCCGTCGCGCCACCTCGGCCTTGTCGAGCGTCGGCCAATCCTCGACGCCGTCACGCGTCACGAGATGCACCGTGTTGCGCTCGCCTCCCATGACGCCGGCGTCCCCGCCCACATCGTTGGCGACGATCATGTCGCAGCCTTTGCGCGCCAGCTTGGCGCGCGCATGCTCGAGCATTTTCTCGGTCTCGGCCGCGAAACCGATGACGAGGCGCGGGCGGCGCGAATGATGGCCGATGGTCGCCAAGATGTCGGGATTTTCGATCAAGGCGAGCGAAGGCGCGCCGGACGTCCCTTTCTTGATCTTTTGCCAGCTCGGCTCGACGCGCCAATCCGCGACGGCCGCGCAGAAGACCGCGACGTCGGCAGGTAGCGCGGCTTCGACGGCCGCGAGCATGTCGACGGCGGTCTCGACATGCACGGTGCGCAACCCCACGGGATCTGGGATCGACACCGGGCCCGAAACCAGCACCACCTCGGCGCCAGCCGCCGCGGCCGCGGCCGCGAGGGCGTGACCCTGCTTGCCGGAGGAGCGGTTCGACAAAAAGCGCACCGGATCGATGGGTTCGACGGTCGGTCCCGAAGTGACGACGACGCGCCGGCCGGCGAGCGGCTTATGCGCCTTCGCGCCGGTGAGCATCCCCTCGATGGCGTCCGCGATTTCGGCAGGCTCCGCCATGCGACCTGGCCCGAACTCGCCACATGCCATCTCGCCGTCGCCCGGCCCGACGAAGCTCACGCCATCCGCCTCGAGGCGCGCAAGATTGCGTTGCGTCGCGGCGTTGAGCCACATGCGGACATTCATCGCGGGTGCCGCGAGAATGGGCTTGTCGGTCGCCAGCAGCGCGGTCGAGGCGAGATCATTGGCCGCTCCGCTCGCCATCTTCGCCAGAAGATCGGCGGTCGCCGGCGCGACCACCAAGAGATCGGCGTCGCGCGACAATTCGATGTGGCCCATCTCGGCTTCGTCGGTGAGCGAGAACAGCTCCTCATACACCTTGTCGCCGCTGAGGCTCGCGAGCGACAGTGGAGTGACGAATTCCTTGCCGGCGCGCGTCAGGATGCAACGCACCGCGAGGCCGCGTTTGCGCAAGAGGCGGATGAGCTCGAGCGCCTTATAGGCCGCGATCCCGCCGCCGATGATCAGAAGAACGCGCTTCGTCAAATCCCAGACCCTCCAAGCCGGCGCCCCTCGATTGGCAGGAGCATGGTCTAGACCGGCATCGAGCTCGACGACGAGATCATGCTCAACATCGTTCACGGGCGCATGATCACGCTCCGATGTGATTTCGCCTGCGCCGAGGGCGCTTGGCTGTCAAGGCGCGCCGCTCGTGTGTAGTGGGTCGTTGGCGGAGGATTTGCCGCCTGCGAGAGTGGATACACCTTGATGCGCTTCGCATAGGCAACCGCCTCGGCGATATCGGAGCGGCTTTTGAGGATCGATCGGAACAGCGCATAGCCCCGATAGTTCGGCGAGGGCAACGCGATATAGCCATCCGGAATGACGGCCGAATGGGCCGCGGGCGTGTCGGCCGGCCGAAGAATTTCACGTGTTCGCGAGGCGCCAGTGCGGAATTGCGTTTCCATACCCATTTGAACAGGGCGGGGCTGGAATCGGAGATTCTACCATGTTGCACACCAAGAACCGCCTGCGCGCGACCACTTTTGCATCAGCTCTGATATTGGCCGCAAGCGCCCTCAGTTCAGATCCCGCATGGGCAACCCGACACGGCGGCGGCGGACGCGGCGGCAGCGATATCGAGCACGACTACAATGCCGATCACGACGGCATTTACCAGGTGCAGCGGGGCGATTACGTCTGCAATTCCCGCGCGGCCTGCGGCGGTCCAGCGGCCATCCCAATGAATCGTCCCGGCTGGTTCTATCTTCCAGGCGGATATGTAAGGCGCTGAGAGCGCTCGCCCCGAGCGGAAAGCGATCTCTTCATTTGCTGGACCTGTGAGGCAGACCAAGTGGCGCCGCTACGAGCCATTGGGACGTCGCGGGCAGTCAATTCCCTCGCAAATACCACAAAGTGACGTGATGTCCGCTTGCAGGTGAATTGTTCTGGGCTGCCGTTCATGATCGGAGGTGCCCAACAGTTGGCCCGCCATGAAACGGGACGCCATCTAGCGGATCGGGGGCCCGTATTGCAGCCCACCTTTGGACCACAGCTTGTTTAGGCCGCGCGGTATCTTCAGCGGCGACAAGGAGCCGAGATTGCGCTCATAGACTTCGCCGTAATTGCCGATCTGCTTCAGGACGTTGACTGCCCAGGTGTTGGAAAGGCCCAGCCCCTCGCCGAACTTCCCCTCGACGCCCAGCATCCGCTTCACCTCGGGGTTCGCCGATTTCATCATGTCGTCGACATTCTTGGAATCGACCCCTGCCTCCTCCGCGTCGACCATCAGGAAATGCACCCATCTCACGATCGTCGCCCATTGGGAATCGCCCTTGCGGACGGCGAAGGCTAGGGGCTCCTTCGAAATGATCTCTGGGAGGATGAGGTGCTCGTCAGGATTCGGCAGGTTCAGGCGGAATGAAGCGAGACCTGAGGCGTCCGTCGTATAAGCGTCGCATCGGCCGGCCGCATAGGCCTGCACCGTCTCGTCATTGCTCTTGAAGGCGACGCCCTCATATTTAAGGTTATGGGCGCGGAAATAGTCCGCTAAATTCAATTCCGTCGTGCTGCCCTGCGCCACGCAGATCGACGCCCCGTCGAGCTCGAGGGCGGACTGGACCTTCATGGATTTGCGTACCATGAAGCCTTGGCCGTCATAGTAGTAGACGGCCTCGAAATCGAGGCCTTGAATGGTGTCGCGCGACAAGGTCCAGGTGGCGCTGCGGATCAGCACGTCCACGGCACCCGATTTCAGGGCCTCGAAACGGCTCGCGGCGTCTAGCGGCACGAATTTCACCTTCGTGCCATCGGCAAATATAGCAGCTGCGATCGCGCGGCAGTAATCGACCTCCAACCCGGCCCATTTTCCGTCGGCATCTGGGAGCGCGAAGCCGCCGAGGCCGACATTCACGCCGCAGATGAGCTGCCCCCGCGACTTCACCTGATTGAGCGTCTGTGCGTTGGCGCGGTGCGAGGCCGCAAAGGCGAGCCCCGCGAGTAATAGACCGATGAGGCGCTTCATATCCCCTGTGTTCTCCAATGCATTCGCGGTATTCGGTCGGGCGCCTCTGGGAGAAAACGATGGCATCGAGGCAGTCGGCGATCGCAAGCTGGTCGGGAGGTTTCTCGATCGGCTCCTTCAGCCGGCATCCAGGGAAATACGAGACTGAGCCTGCACCGCGTCTTCGTCAATGAGGGAAGGAACGATACGGGCAAAGCGCCAATCTACGGATCGTCGGCTGCCGCGATGCGAACGCGACAGCGCTTCCCGAATGCCCCCGTGACAAGTCGAACTTTGCCGTCCGACACTCGTATCGAACGTCCGTTTTCGTTTTCTCATCTCCCGAAAGCGGCCATTCCGCCTTCGGCCCACTCAACCCGCAAGCCGAATGGCCGATCTCAGCGAAAGCCGGCTCGGAAGCGGACCGGCGGAAATTACCCTAAGCGGTCATAGACCCACTGCCCGCTCGTGTGCGGAGCACGGGCTCGCGCTTCAAGCCGCCGCTCCGGTCCAGGGCACCACATCCACCCCGACGTCGATCTCCTGCTCGCCCGGCCCGAGAAGAATGCCGTGGATCGGCGAGATGTCGTCATAATCGCGGCCGATCGCCAGCACCACATGCTCATTGGCGACCTCTCTGTCGTTGGTCGGGTCGAAGCCGATCCAGCCTTCCTCGGGGCCGCACCAGAGCGAGACCCAGGCATGGCTCGCATCCGCGCCTTCGAGGCGCTCCTTGCCGGGGGCCGGAACGCTGCGGATGTAGCCGCTCACATAGGCGGCCGGCAGGCCAAGGCCGCGCAAGCCCGCGATCATGACATGGGCGAAGTCCTGGCAAACGCCGACCCGCCTCTCGAAAGCGTCGAGAATCGGCGTCGAGATCGCCGTCGCCTTGGGATCGTAACGGAAATCCGCGCGGATGCGATGCATGAGATCGGCCGCGCCGTCGATGATCGCGGCGCCTTCCGGAAAGCTCTCTCGTGCGTAAAGGGTGATCGGCTCGATGAGCGGGACGAGCCGGCTCGGATAGGCGAAATGCGAAGGCGAGGACGGCGCGAGCGTGTGCGACGCGAAGGCGCGCCGGTTGACCTCTTCCCATGTCGGGCTCGTGCGCAACAGGGAAGGCTCGTCGCGACGGACCTCGACACGCGAACGCGCCTCGACGCGCAATTGCCGATGCGCCGTCTCGAGCGAGACATCGACCACCCGGTTGCCGAAGAAGTCCTGACGCTCGTTGCGAAAAACCGGCAACGGCTTGATGTCGAGGCGAGACGAGAGCACGCGCTGATGCGTCTCGTCGCGGGGCAGCAAGCGCAGCGCGCAGCGCGCGAAAGCGACCGGCGCGTCATAGGAATAGATGGTGACGTGGCGAACGTCGTAGATCACGCAAGATCGGGCTGTTTGTCGGCGCGGGCGGCGCTCGGTCCTTGCAGGAAATAGCGCGAAGCCACCGCAACGGCGAGCCTCATGATGCGCTGCTCGACGGCCAGAACCCTCGCGGCGTCGAGCTCCTCGGCCTCGGTGACCGCCAATTCGGCGTTGAGGCTCGTGCTCAGGCGCCTCGGCGTTTCGAGGATGCCGTCGCCGCGCAACACCGGAAGATCCGCGAGGTGGGCATCGATTTGCGCCACCTGAAAAGCCACCGAGCGCGGGTTATACGGGTCGAGCAGCACCATGTCGCGGGCGGGCGCGAGCGCGACGCCGGCCCGGTAGCGCGAGCGATACGTGATCTGCGAATCGACAAGGTCAAGCACGACGTCGAGATCATCCGCCGTGGCCTCCGCCGTGGCGAAGATGCGCGCGAAGCGGCAGGTCGCGATGCCGCGCTCGATGCGCCGGCCCATGTCGAGAAAGCGCCAGCCGGCGACGCGGTTGATGTTCTCGTGCATCAGGCCCGAAAGCGCGGCGAGCGCCCGCAAGGCCTGATCGGCACGATCAAAGGCCTCGACCTCGGACGGCGGTGCGGCGTCCGCGATGGCGAGCCGGGCTTCGAGCGCGACCACGAGCCGCCAGGCATCAGGCGATAAGCGTTCCCGGATCACGGAAGCGGTGCGAAGCGCCTCGCGCGAGAGCGCGACGGCCGAGCCGTAATTTTCGCCCTGGTGCAAGGCGGTGGAGGCGACGGCCGTGGCAGAGCGCTGTTTTTGCGATTTCGGCACGGCGCCCCAAGCGACCAGCAGGCGCTGCAGGCGTTCGACTGTCGGGCGCGTGCCGCGCGAAATCGAGTCGGTTTCAATCGACCGGCCGCAAAGGCAGCGGATCAGGCGAAGCGTCGCCTCGGCGCGCTCGAGGTAGCGTCCGAGCCAGAAGAGATTGTCGGCGGCGCGGCTCGGCAGCGTGCCCATAAGCCGGCGCACCTTCACGGCCTCGCTCTGCGGCAAGAGCGTCACCATCTCGGCCGGCTTGTCGCCGAGCACCCAGACATCGGCCGAGCGCACGCCCTCGCCCATGGAGAAGGCGCGGGCGTCGGGGGCGTCGGAAATGCGGCAGAAGCCGCCGGGCATGACGCGCCAGCCCTGCGGGGTCGCGGTGGCGAAGACGCGCAAGGTGAAGGGGCGCGGCGAAAGGCGGCCGTCTTCCCAGAAGGGCGTCGTCGAGAGCTTCACCACCTCCTGGCCGACATAATCGGCGCCGCGTTCGCGCATCGCCGCGATCAGCCGCGCGCGGTCATTTGCGCCAAGCTCGCTGCCGAGCAAGGCCGCGGCGGGCGCGAAGCCCGGCACCCCGTCCCCGAAGGCACCGCGGATCGCCATCTCGTCGAGGCGCTCGACGACCTCGTCGCGCTCGCGCTTCTGGCCGCACCACCAGGTCGCGATGTTTGGAAGTTTCAGCTCCTCGCCCGCGAGACGCCGGCTCAAGGAGGGCAGAAAGCTCAAAAGGGCCGGCGCCTCGATGACGCCGGACCCCGGCATGTTGGCGACCACCACATTGCCGTCGCGCAGGGCTTGCGTCAGCCCCGGCACGCCGAGCCGCGAGGCGGCGTTGAGATCGAGCGGATCGGTGAAGTCGCCGTCGACGCGGCGCCAAATGACGTCCGCGCGCTTGAGGCCCGCGATGGTGCGCACGTGCACGCGGCCCTCGCGCATGAGGAGGTCATCCCCCTCGACCAAAAGGAAGCCGAGATAACGCGCCAGATAGGCTTGCTCGAAATAGGTTTCGCTCAAAGGCCCGGGCGTCAAGAGGCAGATGCGCGGCTCGGAACGGTTGGCCGCGCCGCGCAGCCCGGCACGAAAGGCCTGGAAGAAAGGAGCGAGGCGCTCGACATTCATTTCGTTGTAGAGAAGCGGCAAGGCGCGCGAGAGCACGAGGCGGTTTTCGAGCGCGTAGCCCGCGCCTGACGGCGCCTGCGCGCGGTCGCCGAGCACCCACCACCGTCCATCGGGGCCACGCCCGAGATCGGCGGCATAAAGATGAAGATGGCGCCCCCCGGGCGGCTTCACGCCCTGGAGCGGACGCAGGAAATTCGCGCTTCCGGTGACGGCCGCGGCCGGGAAGTCGCCGTCGCTGACGAGACGCCCTTCGCCGTAGAGATCCCCAAGCAGGGTCTCGAGGAGCTGGGCGCGCTGCGCGACGCCCGCGGCGATCTCCCGCCACTCGCCTTCCCCGACGAGCAGCGGCAGATGGCTCAGGGGCCAGGAGCGCTCGCCTGTCTCGCCGTAGACGCGGTAGGAGATGCCCATGTCGCGGATGTGCCGGTCCGCGGAGGCGAAACGGCGGGAGATCTCGCCGGTATCAAGCTCGGCGAGCGCTTGCAGGAAATGCAGCCAATGCGGACGCGGCTCGCCGTCCGCGCGGAGGAATTCGTCACGCACGCCCGGCAAGCTCGAATATCCCGACGTCCAGCCGGCGAGGCGCCTTTCGGCGCCGCGGCCACGGCTCGGTAAGGCGTTCGGACGGTCGAGAGCCAAGCTACCCGGGCCTCCTCAAATCGAGCGTCAATGGGAATTCTCCCGACGGCGTCTCCGTCGGCAAATCGATTCGCCCCGCAGTATGCCCGCGATCCTCGAAACGGACGAGGCGGCGCGCCTCGGCCTCGCGCGAATTCACAGGAAAAACGCCAGCGTCGCGGCCGTCCGGATGGCCTGAATGATAAACGCAGCCGCCGAGGGACAAACCGTTCCAGGCGTCGACGAGGTCGAAGGTCAAGGGGGTGTCGGACGCAAGCGTCGCGTGTATTCCCGACACGGCTTGCCAAGCCTTGAAGCGAACGCCTCCGGCCGCCTCGCCCGCAATGCCGGTTGGCGCCAGCGGCACGCGCCGGCCGTTGCAAAGCACGATGTGACGCGAAGGCGTGAGGCCGGTGACCTTCACCTGCAAGCGCTCGACCGATGAGTTGACGGGCCTCGTGGTGCCGCCGGCCGAGCTGTCCTCGGCGAGAACGGGCCAGGGCTCGAGCGCCTGGCGAAGCTCGAGCCGCAAGCCCTCCCGCTCGATCGCGCCATGAAGCGGAAAACGGAATTCGTGCTGCGCCTCGAACCAGGAGGCGTCGAGCGCGTAGCCCGCCTCCTTCAGCTCCGCCAGCACCTCGAGGAGATCGGCCTTGATGAATTCCGGGAGCATGAAACGGTCATGAAGCGCGGTGCCCCAGCGCACCAGATTGCCGTGCCGAGGCTCTCGCCAGAACCAGGCAATGAGGGCGCGGATGAGAAGCTGTTGCGCAAGGCTCATGCGCGCGTCGGGCGGCATCTCGAAGGCGCGCAGCTCGACGAGGCCGAGCCGGATGCCGGAGGCTTCCGGAGGGTAGAGCTTGTCGATGCAGATCTCGGCGCGGTGCGTGTTGCCGGTCACATCCACGAGAAGATGGCGGAAAAGCCGGTCGGAGAGCCAAGGCGGCGGCTCGCCTTCACCCGGCCTCGGCACCTTCGCCATGGCGATCTCGAGCTCGTAAAGCGCGTCATGCCGTGCTTCGTCGACGCGCGGCGCCTGGCTCGTCGGGCCGATGAAGAGCCCGGCGAACAGGTAGGAGAGCGCCGGATGGCGTTGCCAATAGATGAGGAGGCTTTTCAAAAGATCGGGACGCCGCAGGAAGGGCGAGTTGGCGGGCGTCGCGCCCCCAAGCACGATGTGATTGCCTCCGCCCGTGCCGACATGACGCCCGTCCATCAGGAACTTCTCGGCGCAGAGCCTTGTTTGGCGAGCGTCCTCATAGACGCCGAGCGTCGTCGCGACCGCCTCGCGCCAGCTCGAGGCGGGATGGATGTTCACCTCGATGACGCCCGGGTCGGGCGTGACCTTGATCACGCGAAGCCTCGGGTCGAAGGGCGGCGCGTAACCTTCGAGCCGAATTGGAAGTTTGGTGGCGCGCGCCGTCGCCTCGACCGCGTTCACGAGCTCGAGATAATCCTCGAGGCGGGCGACGGGCGGCATGAAGACGCAAAGCGCCGCCTCGCGCGGCTCGACCGTGATTGCGGTTCGCACTTCGTCCTTGGCGGCTTCCGCCGCCGCGCCCCTTGGCGCTTGCGCTTCCTGTCCCGCCACGCCGCTTTCGAAGGCTTCGCTTCGCTCGCAGCGAGGCGTTTCGGGCAAGGGGCCGCGTTCTTCGAGAGGGTCTCGTTCGATCACATAAGGGTAATCTTCGGGCGCGAGCCACGGCAGCGAGGTGAGCGGCAGGCGCGAGCCGAGCGGTGAATCTCCGGGCGCGAGGACGAGGCGCTCGCCCCGAAGCCGCCAGCGCTCGCTCGTCCATCGTCTCGCCGCCTCGTTCTTTTCCTCGCTTTCCGCGCGGCGGATCGGCAGGACAAAGCCACGCGGATTTTCGAGCCCATGCGCGAAGGCGCGTTCGAGACGCGCGCGCATCTCCTCATCCTGGATCTTCGAATTGGCAGGGCTCGCATTGACCGGCAGCTCGCGTTCTTTCGCGCGCCAATAGGCGGCGTCCTCATAGGCGGCAACGACATGGTCGGGCGTGATGCCGAGGCGTTCGGCGAGGCTTTTCGCGAAATTTTCGGCGTCAACGGGGCGTGAGGCGCCGGCCGCGCCATCCTGCGCGATCAGCGAGACGTCGCTCCAGATCGGCTTGCCGTCCTCTCGCCAATAAAGCCCGAAGGCGAAGCGGGGCTGGCTTTCGCCAGGGTACCATTTGCCTTGTCCGTGATGCAGAAGGCCCATGGGCGCGAAGCGCTCGCGCAAACGCCGAATGAGCTTGTCGGCGAGCTTGGGTTTGGTCGGGCCGAGCGCGGCGCTGCGCCATTCGGCGGCCTCGAAATCATCGACCGAGACGAAGGTCGGCTCTCCTCCAAGCGTGAGGCGGACATCCTGCGCCGTGAGATCCTCGTCGATCGCTTCGCCGAGCGCATCGAGCTTGCGCCAGCTCTCCTCCGGGAAGGGTTTGGTGACGCGCGGCGTCTCGCGGATGCGCTCGACGCCAAGGTCGAATGTGAAATCGACCTTCGCAGGCTCGACGCCGCCCGAGACCGGCGCCGCGGCGTTGTAATGAGGCGCCGCGGCCAGCGGCAAATGGCCCTCCGCGCATAACAACCCCGACGTCGCGTCGAGCCCGATCCAGCCCGCGCCCGGCACATAGGCCTCGGCCCAGGCGTGCAGATCGGCGGCGTCCTTTTCGGGACCCTTCGGCCCTTCGAGCGGATCGATGTCGGCGCGGAGCTGGATGAGATAGCCCGAGACGAAGCGCGCCGCGACGCCGAGCCGGCGCAGGAGCTCGGCGAGAAGCCAGGCCGAGTTGCGGCAGGAGCCCGAGCCCAGCGATAGCGTCTCCTCGGGCTGCTGGACGCCGGGCTCCATGCGCACGACGTAGCGCACGGCACGATGCACGCGTTCATTCAGCTCGATGAGGAGCTCGACGGTCGGGCGCCGCGCCGTCGGAAGCGTGGCCAGAAAGGCGCCGAGCTTCTCGCCCGACGTCTGTTGCTTGAGGTAGGGCGCAAGCTCGGTGCCGAGCTCCTCGGGATAAGCGAAGGGAAATTCCTCCGCGTATGGCTCGATGAAGAAGTCGAACGGGTTGATCGCCGCCATTTCGGCGGTGAGCCCCACCTCGACCTCGAAAAGGCTCGTCTTTTCCGGGAGCACGATGCGCGCGAGCCAATTGCCGAGCGGATCCTGCTGCCAGTTCATGAAATGCCGCGCGGGCAAGATCTTCAAGGAGTAGCTCGGCACCCGCGTTCGGCAAAAGGGCGCCGGGCGCAACCTCACCGTCTGGGGCCCAAGCCCAATCGGTCGCTCATATCGGTAACTCGTGACGTGCCGCAACGCGACGAGGATTCCCACGAAGCCATCCTTCCGCGCGTGACCCCGAGGATCCACGCCCCGGATGAATAGTCGGCGTGGATGGCGATGACAATGCTCGGGAGCAAGACCATTTTGCTTTAAATCCGTTCACGGCCCACTGCCAGCCAGTCCTGTATCTGTGTGATTTGGATAGATTTTTAGTCGAAAGAGCTCGCGAGTTATTCCTATCGGCGAAAGATAACCCCGCCTTCAGCTCCGATTTCACTTCGCTCCCGTCGCTCCCTTTCGCCGAGCGTTCCGCCCGCTCGCCTGAGCCGGCAGCCGCTTGGCGAATTCGGCAAGGTTTCGGCGGATCGCATCCATGGCGATGCGCGCCGGCAAGGTGGGCTCGCGGCCGCGTGGCACCAGGATGGCGATGGCGCTGTCGGCAAGGAGCGGCTCGGCGAGCGCCACATGAACGAGCTCGCCGCGCTCGATCTCGTCGATGAAGCCGATCGGCGTGAAGAAGCCGATGCCGAGCCCGCGCTCGATGATCTGGCGCATAAAATCGATCGAGTTCGAGACGAGGCGGGGCACGAGCTTCTCGCCCGATTCGGCGAATTCGGTCGCCATGATGAGATCGAGCAGCCAGCGGTCGTAAAGCATCACGACCGGGTAGGCCGCGCAATCCGTGAAGGTGAGCGAGCGGCGCGCCGCGAGCGGATGATCCGGCCGCATCACCGCGCCGATCGAGGTGTGGAAAATCCCGGAGGCGTCGACGCCGCGCAGCCGGCGATCCGCGAAGAGCACGCCGAAATCATTGCGGCCCGAGCGCATCTCCTCGGCCGTGTCGCCGGGGTCGATGCCGACCACGGTGAGCGTCATTTGCGGGTGGGCCTCGGCAAGCTCGGCCACCACTTGCGGCATGAAGCGCAAGAGAAGCGATTCGAGGCAGACGATGCGCACATGGCCGGTGACGGTTCCGGCAAGGCCGGCGATTTCGAGGCGGGTGCGCTCGAAATCGGCCAGCGTTTCGCGCGAATGGCGCAAGAGCAAATCTCCGGCCGCGGTGAGCCGCACGCCGCTGCGCAGCCGCTCGAAGAGAGGCGTGCCGATCTCCGCCTCGAGCTTGATGATCTGGCGATTGACGGCCGAGGACGCGACATGGAGCGCCTCGGCCGCGCGCCGGATCGAGCCGAGCCGGGCCACCTGATCGAAATAGCGCAACACCGCCGCGTGCATGAAGGGCCTTCCCCTGGTCTCCTCGGGTGATGCCGAAAAAGCATCGCCACGAGCGAAACTATCTTCTTTTCAGCAGCGAGCGCAAAGCCCTATGCTGGGGTGACCAAGCCATTGCGCGACACCTCACGCGAAACGACATCGGTTGAGGCGGTAGCCAAACAGGCGCCGCGCCCCAGGCGGGCGCGAACGGGGAGAATGACAATCATGTTCATCAATCGGCGGAGACTTCTTGTCGGCGGCGCGGCCTTTACCGGCGGCGCCTTCCTCGATTTCGGCGCTTTCGGCGCCTCGCAACCGGTCGTCAATCTGCAGCTTGGCTGGATTCTCGGCGGCAACCAGGTGGGCGAGGTCTGCGCCAAGGCGCTCGGCTATTACGGAGAAGAGGGCATCGAGCTCGCGATCCAGCCGGGTGGGCCCAATATCGACGGCGTCGCGGTGGTGGCGTCCGGCCGCTACCAGGCGGGACAGGTGTCGTCGAGCCCTTCCCTCATGCTCGCCGCTTCGCAAGACATTCCGGTCGTCTGCTTCGGCGTCGGCGCGCAGGAGCACCCCTACACCTTCTTCTCGCTTCCCCGCGCACCGGTCCGCAAGCCGGCCGACATGGCCGGCAAGAAGGTCGGCATCCAAGCGACGGGCGTGATCTTGCTCAAGGCGCTTCTTGCCAAGAACAACGTGCCGCTCAAGGATGTCGAGATCGTCCCGATCGGCGCCGACATGTCGCCACTGCTCACCGGACAGGTGGACGTGGTGACCGGCTGGCTCACCAACACCACCGCCCTCAAGGTGCTCGGCCCCGACCGCATCGATTTGCGGCTCTGGGACTCGGGCGTGCGGCTTTACGGCCTTCCCTATTATGCGACGAGCGAGACGCTGAAAACGAAGAGCGACATGCTCGCGAAGTTCATGCGCGCCACCGGCAAGGGCTGGGCCTTCGCCTATGACAATCGCGACAAGGCGATCGACCATCTCGTCAAGGAATACCCGAACCTCGTGTGGAAGGACGAGCGCGAGGCGATCGACGACATGATGAAATTCGCCTTCTCGCCGAAGACCAAGGCCGAGGGCTGGGGCACGATGGATCCGGCCGTGTGGCAAGAGCAGATCGACACCTATGCGGAGCTCGGGCAATTCTCGAAGCGCACGCCCAAGCTCGACGAGGTGATGACGCTCGACATCCTCAAAGCCTCCGCCGACGCGCGCCCGAAGATCGGCTGAGCATGGCTAGGCCTGAGCCTCTCGCGCGCCTCTCGCCCGGCGAGGCGCCGGACAAGCGGCCTCGCGCCGGGGCCGGGATCGCGGTTGCCTGCCAAAACGTCTCGATGCGCTTCATCACCGAGCGGCGCACGGTGACGGCGCTCGAGGATGTCTCTTTCTCGGTCGAGAGCGGCGGTTTCATGAGCCTTCTCGGGCCATCGGGGTGCGGCAAGTCCACGCTCTTGCGGCTCGTCGCCGATCTTCTCACGCCGACGAGCGGAACGATCGCCGTGCTTGGCCGCACGCCGCGTGAAGCCAGGCTCGACCGGGCGCTGGGCTTCGTCTTCCAGGACGCGGCGCTCCTGCCCTGGCGCACGGCGCTCGAGAATGTCGCGCTGCCGCTCGAGGTCGGCGGGCATCGCGGCTTGCCGGCGGGCGCGCCGACGCCGCGCGAGCTCTTGCGGCTCGTCGGCCTTGAGGGTTGGGAGGCGAGCTTCCCGCATGAGCTCTCGGGCGGCATGCGCCAGCGCGTCTCGATCGCCCGCGCCTTGCTCGGCGGCCCGCGCATCTTGCTCATGGACGAGCCGTTCGGCGCGCTCGACGAGATCACGCGGGACCGGCTCAACGAGGAATTGCGACGTATCTGGCTTCAGACCGGCACCACCATCTTGTTCGTCACGCATTCGGTGTATGAGGCGATCTATCTCGGCGAGATGGTGCTCGTTCTCGCGGCCAATCCGGGGCGCGTGCGCGCCGCGGTTGCGATCGACCTGCCGCGCGAGCGCGCGCTCGCGATTCGCGAGACCGAGCCCTTCAACCGCATCGCCGCGAAGCTACGCGGCCTCCTCGGTGAAGCATGAGCGCGTCGGCCGATCTCGCCGGGCTCGAGGCGCGGGTCGATCCCGCGGAGGCCGAATATCGCCGGGCCAAGCGGCGCGAGGCGATGAGGCGCAAGGTGCTGCCTTGTCTCGGCATCCTCATCGGCATCGCGGCCTGGGCGGCGCTCGTCGATCTCCTCAAGGTGCCGCCCTTCATCGCGCCCTCTCCGCTCGTCGTGCTCGAGACTCTGATCGCGAAATCCGACGTGCTCTTGAGCAATCTTTGGCCCACGATGATCGAGGCGGTCGGCGGCTTCATCATCGGCAATCTCTTCGCCATCGCGCTCGCCACGCTCTTCGTGCATCGCAAGGCGCTCTCGGAAACCTTCTTTCCGCTCGTCGTGCTCATCAACTCCATTCCCGTCGTCGCCAAGGCGCCGATCCTGGTCCTGCTTCTCGGCAACGGCTTTGCGCCGAAGATCGCGATCGCGGCCGTGATCTCGTTCTTTCCGACGCTGGTGAACATGGTGCGGGGCCTCGAGGCCGTGAACCCGCAAGCCATGGAGCTGATGCGCGTGCTCTCGGCCTCGAAGCGCGAGATCTTCCTGAAGCTTCGGCTCTACAATTCGCTTCCCTATCTTTTTTCGGCGCTGCGCATCTCCGCCTCGAGCTCGGTGGTCGGTGCGATCGTCGGCGAGTGGATCGGCTCGAATTACGGCATCGGCGCGCTCATCATCCAGGCAACCTACGCTTTCGATTCGGCGCTGCTTTACGCCACGGTGTTCGTCGGCTCCGCCTTCTCGGTTCTGTTCTTCATGGCGATCTCGCTCGCCGAGCGGCTGATCGTGCGTTGGCAGCCGCCGGCGCCTGCTTGATGAGCCGCCTACCATGTATTCAGGGAGAGAATGATGACGATGCAAGAAACCATCGCCGAAGCCGCGGGCGAAGCGCGCGTCGTGGCGCGTTCGGACGTCGTCGTGGTGGGCGGCGGCCCCGCCGGCTTCGCCGCGGCGATCGCGGCCAAGCGCGAGGGCTGCTCGGTGACGCTCGTCGAGCGCTACCCTTATCTCGGCGGCCTCGCCTCCGGCGGCATGGTGCTCGTTCTCGACGACATGCACAATGGCGATGAGACCACCGTCACCGGCATCTGCATGGAAATGATCGAGCGGATGGCGAAGCTCGGCCTTTGCGTCTTTCCGCCGCCCGAGGAGCGGAAGCAAAGCGCCGAGCTGCACCGCAAATGGGCCCGCTGGGGCGTTTTCGATTTCCGCGCCCGCATGAAGCCCGCGCCGATCGTCATGGCGGCGGCTTTCGATCCGGATGGCTGGAAGCGCGTCTCGAACGAGATGATCGCCGAGGCCGGCGTCGAGCTTCGGCTCCACTCCTGGTTCTCGAAGGTGATCGTGAAGGACAACCGCGTCCAAGGCGTGATTTGCGACACGAAGGCCGGGCGCCAGGCGATCCTCGGCGATGTCGTGATCGACGCCTCGGGCGACCTTGACGTCGCGGCCGCCGCGGGCGCCGCCTTCACCGAGGGCGGCTATATGGTCACGACGGTGTTTCGTCTCGGCGGGGTCGACGCCGAGGAAGCCGAGGATTTCCGCCTTGGCAATCCCGAGGAATACGCCAGGGTCGACAAGCAGGCGAAGCGCCTGATCGGCGGCTCCTGGGACTTCTGGTGGCTGAAGACGCCGCTCCCCGGCATCGTCTGGTGCAACTGCCCGCATATGACCGGTTTCGATGCGCTCGCGGTCGAGGATTTGACGCGCGCCGATTTCGAAGGGCGAAAGCGCATCGCCGCCCTCGTCGATTTTGCGCGTTCGAGCGTGCCCGGCTTCAAAAATTGCTATGTGGTCGATGTCGCCCCGCAGCTCGGCGTGCGACAGACGCGCATGCTCGAAGGCGAATATGTGGTCACCAAGGAGGATGTGCTCGAGCGCGTCCATTTCCACGACACGGTGGCGCGCGGCCGCGATTACTACACGCCTTACCGCGCCCTCTTGCCGAGGACTCTCGAGGGGTTGATCGTCGCGGGCCGCCATTACTCGGCGACCGAAAGCGCGCAGAAGATGTCGCGCGAGATCCCGCCCTGCATGTCGATGGGCCAATCGGCCGGGGTCGCGGCGGCGCTCGCGCTCAAGGGCAATATCCCGCTGCGCCGCGTCGAGCCTTCGGCCATCTGTGCACGCGTGCGTGCCCAAGGCGGCGATCCGGGCGATCGCCCTTCGGCCAACGCCAAGATCATGGAGAAAGCCGCGTGACCGCAACCGACCAACTCCCCCTCGCCGGCATCCGCATCATCGATTTCACGCAAGTGATGATGGGGCCGGTCGCCACACAGGTGCTCGCCGATTACGGCGCCGATGTCGTCAAGATCGAGCGGCCGGGCACGGGCGACCTTTCGCGCACCTCCTTTCCGAATGATCCCGCCGGGCTCACCGGCCCCGTCTATTGCTCGCTCAACCGCAACAAGCGCTCGGTCGTGCTCGACATGCGCAAGGCCGAGGACAAGGCCACGGTTTTTCGCCTCCTCGAGACGGCCGATGTCGTGGTCAATAATTTTCGCGCCGGCGTGATGGAGCGCATGGGCTTCGGTTATGAGGAACTCTCGAAGCGCAATCCGCGCCTGATCTACGCGGTGGGCACGGGCTTTGGCCTGACCGGACCTTATTCGCACAAGGGCGGGCAAGATGTGCTCGCCCAGGCGATGTCGGGCGTGATGGCGCGGCGCGCCGATCCGAGCCTGCCGCTTTCGGTCTATTCAACGACCTTCGCCGATTATTCGGCCGGCATGCATCTCGTTCAAGGTGTTCTGCTCGCGCTGCTCCAGCGGCAGAAGACGGGGCGAGGCCAGCGGCTCAGCGTCTCGCTTCTCGATTCGATGCTCGCCGCGCAGACGCAGGAGGCGGCCGCGCAATTGATGCGGGGACGCGAGGTGAATTGGGGCGCCATGCCGCTCACCGGCGTTTTCGAGACTTCAGACGGCGCGCTCGTCATGGTCGGGGCCTTCAAGGCCGATCCCATCGGCGACATCGGCAAGGCGCTCGATCTCCCTTCGCTCTCGGGCGATGCGCGCTTCAAGACACATGCGCTCCAGGTCGAGAACAAGGCGGCGCTGCATCAAATCTTCCGCGAGCGCTTCAAGAGCGACACGACGGCGAATTGGCTCGCGCGGCTGGAGGCGCAGGACCTTCTTTGCGCGCCCGTGCGTACGCTCGCCGAAGCGCTCGCCGATGAGCAGGCGGCGATCAACGGCATGGTGATCGAGTGCGATGGCCACGTTGAACGCGTGCGCGTCGTCGGCTCACCCATTCATCTCGAGGATGCGCCGGTTTCCATCCGCATTCCGCCGGCCGACCTCGGCCAGCACACCGCCGAGGTGCTTGCCGAGATCGAAAGCCCGCGCATCCGGGCGGCGGGCTAGGCTGCTCGTGCCGATCCGCTTCGCCGTCGCCGGCCACGTCGCGCGCGTCACCATCGACCGGCCCGAGGTGCTGAACGCCATCGACGTCGCGTCCGAGCGCGAGCTGCAGCGCATCTGGGCCGCGATCGAGGCCGATCGCGAGGTGCGCGTCGTTGTGCTCACTGGCGCAGGAGAGCGCGCCTTCTCGGCCGGCGCCGACATGAAGGGCGGCTCCGGCGGAAGCGGTCTCGATTATTGGGCGAATGAACGCGAAGGCGGGTTCGGCGGCATCGCGCTTCGCCAGACGCTCGATGTGCCGGTGATCGCGCGCGTCAACGGCCATGCGCTCGGCGGCGGGCTCGAGATGGCGCTCGGTTGCGACCTGATCGTCGCGGCCGAGGAGGCGAGCTTCGGCCTCCCCGAGGCCCGCGTCGGCCGTCTGCCGCTCGACGGCGGCATGACGTTGCTTCAGCGCCAAGTGCCGTTCCGCCAGGCGATGGGCCTGCTGCTCACCGGGCGGCGCATCCCGGCCGCCGAGGCCTTCCGCATCGGGCTCGTCAACGAGGTGGTGCCGCGCTCAGGCCTCGACGCGGCGGTCGGGCGCTGGGTCGACGACATCCTTGCCTGCGCGCCGCTTTCGGTGCGCGCCATCAAGCAGGTGGCGCGCCGCACCGCGCATCTCACGGCACAGGAGGCACAAGCCGCAAGGCTGCCGGCCGTGGTCGCGGCGCTGCGCTCGAAGGATTCCGAAGAGGGCGTGCGCGCCTTCGTCGAGAAGCGCAAGCCTGTGTGGCGGGGGGAGTAGCCGGGGTCAAGGACGGGCGGCACGCGGCGAATCGGCTACGCGGCACTCGCTAGCGGCGATGCCCACCAGCGAAGTCGCAAATTAGATTTGCAGCTTACACGGATTAGCTCTAGATCAGCGATCCAGTCGACCTAAGTCGTAGAGAAATCACGTGCCAATGCTCCGCTCGAGATGAGAACTTTCCTTGGCTATCCCTTCATTTACCCCACACCCAAATCGGGACAGCAATTTTCGAGGGACCTAGCCTTGTAAGTGGGGGCTACCGAGGTTACCGGCTTTCGGGCGCGTGAATTGCCAAATGCCCCGGCTCCGCTAGCAATACTTGATCAGCCCCATGACCAGATGCAATTCTTAACGGAAGTAGGCATGTCGAATATAATAGCGCTCCGAGAAGTTGAGGAGTTACGTTCCCTTGACAAAGGTATATTGCGGGTCAGCAATAACGAATGGGGGAGTAAGCTTAGTAAATTCAGTAATGGAGATGTAAAACTCCAGTGCGGAGGCAGTCCGTGGGGATATTCAGCAGAGATAAATCTTGATGACATCATTCGATCTCTGAGTTCTTCTCGCAAGCATTACCTTAGAATAACGATGACCGTCCTAGAAGGCGATATCTCGATAGGCGTCCTCTCAAGTGACGGCAAATTCGTTTCGGAGTACGGCTCGTTTCCAAGGCACGGGAAGATAGTGTTGCCGATCCCGGTCGATCGCGGGAATCGCGGCCTCGCCGTCATGATCCGCAACGGGGTCCGACCGGATTCCGTCCTGCGCATTCATGACATCACGCTTGAGCAAGATAAAGAAGTAACCGTCCCTATTAACGCGCAGCGCGGGCCTGAACTCGATCGGGAAAACGTAGATTTTTGGTCTCATCTATGCGGATCTATACAAGCGAGGCAGCTCGGAGTAGATGATTTTTCTCCACGATCGTTGAAGCGGTTCGATGATTGGTTTTTCAATTTCTATCCATATGTGTTTCTGCATATACCGTTTCCCGAGATGGCAGGCCTAGATGTCCTTGAGGTCGGGCTTGGCTATGGGACTGTGTCTCAACGGTTGGCTGAATGGGGCGCGCGCTACACAGGATTGGATATAACTCCGGGTGCGGTCGACCTTGCGAACAGGAGGCTGCGCCAGGCCGGCTTATCTGGTGAGGCCAGGGTAGGCTCGATCCTCAGCGCTCCCTTTGCGAAGGAAAGTTTCGATCGCATCGTGTCAATCGGGTGCCTGCACCACACGGGTAATTTGCAGAGAGGTATTGATGAATGTTGGCGAATGCTCAGGCCTGGTGGACAGCTCATAATGATGGTTTACAACGCCTACTCATTGAGGCGTTGGGTGCAGGCAAGACGCGCGACCGCTAAGCTTTGGGTACGCGAGCGCCTGGGATACCGGGGGGTGCTGGCCTCCGAACCGGGGGAGCGTACGAGCTACGACACAAACGCGGCCGGAGAGGAAGCGCCGCATCTTGATCTCGTATCCGTAACATCGCTTCGACACATGTGCGGCCAGTTCACCGATTTCTGGTACACGCGAGAAAATATCAATCAGGAGCTGCCCTTCGCTGATCGTAGCCGTAACGAGCTCCTCAAGACTTTTTGGCCTCGGATCGGCGGGACCGACATCTACGTCACAGCGGAAAAAGCCGCGTGGTATCGCTACCAAATACCTCGCACCAAGTCCGGCGAGTGACGTTTAAATCCGGTCCTCCCGCCCATGAGTCAAACCACGAATTTTCGCGATGGAAGCTTCACCTAATCCAGGCGCCGGGTTGATCCGGGGGCTGCCAGCGCTTAGAAGCCGCGAATAAACCCCTATGGGCGGACCTACGCGAGCCGGCGAAATGGATATTTTGACGTCTCGAGGAGAGGACTAGTTCGGTGCAGCAGCTTCCCCTTTTGCGCGTATTCTTCTTCGGTGATTCGATCAGTTTCGGTCAGGGCGTCTCGCCGCATAGGATATGGGTGACGCGCATCGGTGAAACGCTCAGCAAAACGTTCGAACATAAACTGGATATTATTGTCCAAAACCCTTCCATAAATGGTAACACCACTCGCATGGCCCTGGAGCGCATTGCTTTTGACGTGCAGTCTCACCGGCCCGATGTCCTCGTCACTCAGTTTGGCTTAAACGACTGCAATGTATGGGAGAGTGATAAGGGAAGGGCTCGTGTCTCGCCGGAGTCGTTTACGGCCAATATCAACGAGATAATCGACCGAGGAAGGAATTTCGGTGCCCGCCGCGTCATCATCGGGACCAACCATCCGACGACGCGGACAAGGGAAAATCTGCCAAACGTGAATTATCCTTATGAGACAGGCAACCGACGATACAACGCGATCATCCGCGATGTCGCGAGTGAAAACGGTGCGGATTTAGTGGACATGGAAAGCGCATTTGAGCGCCATGTCGCCACGGGCGTTCATCGGCTCGACGAGTTGCTCCAATCGGATGAGTTGCACCTAAGCGAACGGGGTCACGACCTCTATTACGCGCACTATCTTCCAGCTGTGCACGCGGCGGTCGCCTCACTTGCCAAAGGTTTCGCACTCGAAGCGGCCGCGCTGGGGAGCGCATAGCACGTCGACTTGCGCATTCTTACACTCGGCATGGGATCGAAGGAGATTACTCAGGATGAATCTGAAGACCACGACCGATCAATTCTGGAATAAAAGACCTGGAATTGAGAAAGATAATGCAAAGGTCAATATTTCTGACACTGTTCAAAGAGATATGGAACTCGAATTCGTATTCGGGCAACTTTTTCCGAATGACCGCTTAGTTGAAATCGGATGCGGTAACGGGTACGTATCCCAGCAACTGCGGTCCCGCGTGGCGCAGCTCGATGCTTTCGACTATGCGGAGAAGATGATTGAGCGCGCTCGTGAGCTTTGGGGAGAACAAAACAACCGCTTCTTCCACGACAGCGTACCTATCTCCGAAGAATCTGGCGCCGCCTTACGATGTCGCCCTATGTGTTCGGGTTCTCATTAATTTACGTGACTTGGATGAACAACGTCTCGCCATCCGCAACATGGCAGGGATGCTGCATCCAGGCGGCCGGCTCATTCTCATCGAGGGTTACCGTGACGGCTTCGATACCATAAATAAGTTTCGCCAAGCGATAGGCATCGCACCCGCTCTGCCCGCGGCAATCAATTTTTACAGCTATCTGGGCGATCTCCTCCCTACGATTAGTGAGCATTTCACGATCGAGCAGACCTGGCATTCGGGCGTTTTCGATTTCCTTACACGCATTGTTTATCCGCAAATGGTTGGCGCAGAAAATGCCCACACGCCAGGGGAGTTCCACCTCAAGATCGAGCCTATTGTCCGCGCAGGTCCTTCCCGCGATCTTGCGCGGTTTGCACGCTTACATGGCTTTGCTCTGATCAAAAGATAGCGCCCGCCGCTATCTCGCGGACATAGCCAGATGAGTTTTACATGGCGTTGTGGATACGGGCCGCTGGGGGGGCATAAGCGATCGCGGTGATCCCTTGCCACGCGTGGCCCAGCATCCAGAACCGCTGGCGGTAGGGTCGAGGGCAAGAGACAGCCACACGACCGACCTGCCGGGCGAGTGACAAGCGCGTCCTGGGCTGGTAGACGCCTTGCCTCGGCGACGGGGTGGGTCGCCTTGCTGAGTGAAACGGAGTTGCAATGTGCGGAATCGCGGGGGCGATCTCCCTTTCGCGCCGACCCGTAACCGAGCTGGAACAGGCGCTCGCGGCGATGAGCCATCTCATCGCGCATCGAGGGCCGGACGGTCACGGATCTTGGCGCAGCCCTGATGGTGCCTGCGGCTTGGTGCATCGCCGTCTCGCGATCATCGATCTGTCGCCTTCCGGTCATCAGCCGATGGCCGCACAGAATGGCTCCGTGATCACCTACAACGGTGAAATCTACAATTACCGCGAGCTTCAGGACGAACTCGCTCCCGGTTGGGCTTTCAAATCCGCTTCGGACACCGAGACCGTTCTCGCGGCTTATGAGAAATGGGGGGTGAATTGCCTGGACCATCTCAGGGGCATGTTCGCATTTGCCCTTTTCGACGGACAGCGGCTATTCGCCGCTCGTGACCGCTTCGGCATCAAGCCTTTCTATTATGCGGTGGTTGATGGCACGTTCTACTTCGCCTCGGAAATCAAGGCGCTTTTGCCGGTGCTTCCTGAAATAGAGACCGACCCGGAGGCGCTGGCCGAGTACATCACGTTCCAGCATACCATCGGGGATCGGAGCCTCTTTAAACATATTCACGTCCTTCTTCCGGGACACATGATCGTCGTTGAAAGCGGCAGGGTGAATGTTCGCCGTTATTGGGACGTGCATTACGATATCGATTGGACGCATAGCGCCGCGTGGTTCGCCAAGCAGATGGAGGAAATTCTTCACGACTTCATCACCATGCATTTGCGTTCGGATGTCCCGGTCGGCGCTTATATCTCAGGAGGGATCGATTCGAGCCTAATCGCAATTCTCGCCGCACGCGAAGGGGCCTTTGCCCGACTTGGATTTCACGGAAAGTTCACGGAATTTCAAGGCTACGACGAGAGCCCATACGCCGAAGCCGTGGCCAACCAGAGCGATATCGATTTGCGGCAGATCGAGATGCGAGCCGGCGATTTTCGGGACAATATCGAGAAGGTCATCTTCCATCTCGATTCGCCCGTCGCCGGGCCGGGATCATTTCCGCAATACATGGTCTCGGAGCTCGCCTCACGCGAAGTGAAGGTCGTTCTCGGAGGGCAGGGCGGGGATGAAATCTTCGGTGGCTACGCCCGCTATCTTATTGCCTATTTGGAACAGTCTTTGAAAGCATCGATCGAGGGCACTTATACGAACGGAAATTTTGTCGTCACACCTCAGTCGATCATTCCGAATTTGACAATATTGCAAGAGTACAAGCCGTTACTCCGTCAATTCTTTTCCAAGGGGCTTTTCGGGCCGATCAACGAACGATATTTTCGCCTGATCGATCGATCCGCCGATATGACCGATGAAGTCGATCGGTCCGCTCTCGATTTCGAAGGTGTCTTCGCGCGCTTCGATGCTATTTTCAGCTCGGAGCGAAACGTGCGCAAAGAGGCCTATTTCGACTCCATGACGCATTTCGACTTCAAATGTCTCCTGCCTGCGCTTCTCCAGGTGGAAGACCGCATGTCGATGGCGCACGGCCTTGAGTCGCGCGTGCCGTTCCTGGACCACCGGGTCGTGGAATTCGCCGCGACCATTCCGGCCGACATCAAGTTCAAGGACGGCCGGATGAAGCAATTCATCAAGTCCACCTTTTCCGACGACCTGCCGCGGGCGCTCGTGGAGCGGCGCGACAAGATGGGCTTTCCGGTGCCGTTGAAGGAATGGTTCGGGGGCGAGTTGCGAGACTTCCTGTTCGATATTTTCAAGACACAGAAGAGCAAGTCGCGTCCGTATTTCAACACGGATGCAATTTTATCGAATCTGGACAAGGGCGAACGCTTTTCGCGAAAGGCATGGGGCCTTCTCAGCCTCGAGCTCTGGCACCAGATTTTTCACGACCGGGCAGCATCGTACAAGACGCTGATTCGCGATACCTCGCTCAATCGGATGGCCGTGTAGTTCAGGAAGAAAGCATGAAGGCATTTATCACGGGTGGTTCCGGCCAGGTCGGCTCGACGGTGGCGGATATGCTGCTCGCGCGCGGCGACACGGTGCTTTCCATCGACAACTTCGCGACGGGGCGACGCGATAACCTTCTCGAGCGAGCGGGCCTGACCCAGGTCGAAGGCTCGATCGCGGATACGATGCTCGTGGACAAGCTCTTCTCGGATTTCAGGCCTGACGTGGTCGTTCACACGGCCGCCTCCTACAAGGATCCGGAGGATTGGGCGGCCGACGCGCTCGTCAATGCGGTGGGAGGCGCGATCATCGCCAAGGCGTGCAAGACCCACAAGGTGCAACGTCTCATCTATTTCCAGACGGCACTTTGCTACGGCACCAAGCCGATGCAGCAACCCATCAGGCTCGATCATCCGATCAATCCCGCGAACTCGAGCTACGCCATCTCGAAGACGGCGGGAGAGAATTACGTGCAGTTCTCGGGCGTCGACTGGGTCACGTTCCGTTTGGCCAACGTCATCGGCCCGCGCAATGTCTCGGGTCCGCTGCCGATCTTCTACCAACGCCTCTCGGAGGGGAAGAAGTGCTTCGTGACACCCGCGCGGCGCGATTTCTGTTTTGCGGGGGATCTCGCTCGCGTCGTCGTCGAGGCGGCGGATGGCAAGGGCAGCGGCACGTATCATTTTTCGTCGGGCAAGGACGTGGCGATCAAGGAACTCTACGACGCCGTCGTGCGCGCCATGAAGATCAATGACTATCCGGAGCCGGAGATGAGGCCGCTGGGTGCCGACGACGCGCCCTCGATCTTGCTCGATCCCTCGCGCACCTTCGCGGATTTTTCAGGCGTCACTTTCACGCCGCTCGATGAAATCGTGCGTTTGGCGGTCGCGCGATGGGAACAGGAGGGAGTGGTCGGCGGCTACACTCACCTCGAGGTGGCCCGTTCACAAAATAAAGCCGCTGCGAAGAATTAGTCAGGGCTCCATGCGCGTTCTCATCACCGGAGGCGCCGGCTGCCTCGGCTCGAACCTGACCGAGCGCTTCCTCGAGGCCGGTCACGAAGTGCTCGTGCTCGATGATCTCACGACCGGCCATCGCGGCTCGCTGCCGGAAGAGCATGCCCGCATGACTCTGGTCGAAGGCTCGATCACCGACAGGTCGATGGTCGCGCGCCTGTTCTCCGATTTTCGGCCAAGCCACGTCGTTCATTCGGCCGCCGCCTACAAAGACCCGGACGATTGGCTTCAAGATGCGCGCGTCAATGTGGAAGGCACGATCAATGTGGCGCAGGCCGCCAAGGCCGCGAGCGTCAAGCGGTTCGTGAACTTCCATACCGCGCTCGGCTATGGCCGTCCGGAACATGTTCCTGTGCCGGCGGAGGCGCCCGCGCGCCCCTTCACGAGCTATGGCATCTCGAAGCAGGCGGGCGAGCATTACCTCGCCATGTCCGGCCTGCCGTTCGTCTCCTTGCGGCTGGCAAACGTCACGGGGCCGCGGCTTTCCATCGGACCCATTCCGACTTTCTACACGCGATTGAAGGCCGGCAAGCCCTGTTTCTGCTCGAGGACCGTGCGCGATTTTCTCGACATGGAGGATTTCTTCTCGATCATGGATTGCGTCATGGCCGAAGGCGCGCCGACGGGCATATTCAATGTCTCGACCGGCACGGGTCACACCATTAGGGAAGTCTTCGATATCGTCGTCGATCATCTGGGCGTGAAGTTGCCGGAGCCGGTGCCGGAGGTCGACCCAGGGCCCGATGATGTGCCGGCCATGGTGCTCGATCCCCAAAAAACCATCGAGACTTTCAAATGGGCGCCGCGCTACTCCTTCGCACAGACGATCCGGCGAATGCTCGCCTGGTACGACGCCCATGGGGTCACCGCGATATATTCCCATTTGAGAGGTTCGCCCGCGAAGATATGAGGCTATTGGCGAAATGACCGAAACTTTCGCAGATCGCAATGTGCTCGTCGTCGGCGGTGCCGGCTTCATCGGATCGAACCTCGTTCGTTCCATCTTGAGCGCGCGCCCGAGCAAGCTGACGATCGTCGACAACTTCCTCTCGGCCGACGCATCGAACGTGGCTGACGATCCTGTCGTTCGGCTCGTCGCGGGTTCCATCGCCGAGGACCGCGTGCTTCGCGAGCTCGACGAAGACATCGACTACGTCTTTCACCTCGCCTGCTATCACGGCAACCAGTCGTCGATTCACGATCCGCTCGCCGACCATGACAATAACCTGATCACGAGCCTGCGGCTCTTCGACCGGCTGAAAGAGATGAAGTCGCTGAAGAAGGTCGTCTACGCGGCGGCGGGTTGCGCCGTCGCGGAAAAAACATTCGAGGGCGCACGCGCCACCACGGAGGATGCGCCGATTTCCCTTTTTCACGACAGCCCCTATTCGATCTCGAAAATCGTCGGCGAGATGTATGGCAATTTTTATTTCGCGCGCTATGGGCTGCCCTTGGTGAAGGCGCGGTTCCAAAACGTCTACGGCCCCGGTGAAATCCTCGGTGCGGGGCGCTGGCGCGGGACCGTCCATACGGTTTGGCGAAATGTGACCCCGACCTTCGTTTGGAAGGCCCTTCACAAGGAGGCTTTGCCGGTCGAGAACGGCGGAATCGCGACGCGCGACTTCATTTTCGTCGAGGACATGGCGCGAGGATTGAAGGCTTGCGCGCTTAAGGGCGAGGCGGGGGAGGTCTATAACCTCGGCTCGGGGCGCGAGACTTCCATTCGCCAATGGGCGGAGCTCATCAATTCCGCGACAGGCAATCCGACACCGCCCAAGCTTGCCCCCGCACGCAATTGGGACCGGTCAGGACAACGGTTCGCCTCGACGCTGAAAGCTCGCGAGAAGCTCGAATTTGCGGCGGAAGTCGGCATCGAGGAGGGCATCCGCCGCACCGTCGATTGGACCCGGACGCACCGTGAGACCATTCTCCGGTGCATGACCGCCCACGCCCATTTCGTCCCGGAGGTTCGCGCCTATGCGGAAATCCAGCACTCTGTGTGAGGCCAGGAAATCAGAGGGCTCGGGTGCCAATGGTTCAACAGCCGTTTTTCGGGCACGGGCTAGCTGGGTCATCCGCGAGCAATGCGCCTAGTGCTGTCAGGATAGACAACGAGTACTTGCTGAACAGAATGGTCTCTATATCGCGTGTCTTCACTCACGATCGTAAAAAAGAAACTAAGGATGAAGCATGCGCATGCTTTCGCTTACTGCATGCAGTCGACGCATGTAGAAACAGCTTGGAATTACCTTTCGGTTATAAAAAATATAGTCAATTCGAGTTGATTTTTGCATGTTACCTATGAGCCCCTGTCGACGTCGATTTCGAGCATACGACGTTGTGTTTCAGGACTGTGGCGCTCGTTTGTGCTTTGAAGGTCTCGTGTCGGCGCCTTATCAGAAAAGCTACGGCCTTCGAAGGCGTCAAGGTTATGGCGGTTCAGGATGAGTATGACAACACCAATACTTTGAAGGCGGCAATCCGAGATCTCGGATTCGATGTCTTGCTGACTTGCGTCCCGCAGAACTCGATTGGAGTATGTTTTTCCTCGGGCCGAGTTTCCGGAGTCACCTTCGTTACCGTTCGGACGGGCTATGTGCCCGAATGGTATGCCGAAAAGCCCCTCCCGGTTCGGCCATTGGCGGAAAGACCCATCGTGGTCGGATATCGGGGCCGCAATATCGGCGCTCGGTATGGCCGGCTGGGATTCGAGAAGTTCGAAATTGGGCGGCGGATGAAAGAGATTTGTGATGCGCGCGGCATCCCGAATGATATCGCGATGGATGAGGAGAGCCGGATTTACGGCCCGGCCTGGTTCGACTTCATCGGCAATTGCCGCGCGATGCTGGGCTCGGAGATTGGGCATCGAACGTCTTCGATTTCGACGGCACGATCGCGGCCACCTACAAGAAAATGACCGAGGCCAACGGCGGTCGGGCGCCGAGTTACGAAGAGTTTCGGCCCTTCGTCGAGAAGCGTGATAACGAAATTTCCATGGGTCAGATTTCGCCGCGCATCTTTGAGTGTGCGCTGATGCGAACGCCGATGATCCTGTTCAGAGGTCGATATTCCGACGCGCTCAATCCCGACGAACACTACATCCCGCTCGAGAAGGATTTCTCGAATGTTGACGCCGTCCTCGAAAAACTCAACGACATTGCCGCGCTGGATACCATGACGGAGCGCGCCTACCGGCATTTGATCGGCTCTGGGAAGTTCAACTACAGCCGGTTCGTCGGAAAGCTGGATGATCTCATCCTCCGACAGCTTGAACTCAAACGAGGACGCGCGTCTCGAAGGATTGCGCCGGTTGAGACCCCTCAGTCGCTGGTGCTCGACGATCTTCCGGTGCTGAGCTCTGAGGAGAAGCATGCCCTCAAAAATCGGATCGGCGCCCGCAGGCTCAATTCCGACAAACTCCTAGGAAAGCTGCAAAGTGTATTGCGCCGTCCCTTTACGCGTATGCGACATCGCGGGGTCGCCCAACACCCCTTGACGACCCACCCCTTGCTGATCAATTCGCCGACCCCAGGCCCGATGCGGCAGCAGGTTTTCCTTCTGCGCCACGAACATTATTGGAGTGATCTGACAGCTCGTGAAAATGACAGGATCGCGACCGTCTACGCGGAGCATATTGGCGCTTGTGGGGGGCATCTTGATGCCTTGGTCGAGGAATATCGAAACGAAAGAAGGCGGTTCGAAGCGACTGCGCCACACGACGCGCGCCAACTTCCGGCTGTGCCGGAGGTGGCACTTGGAGGCGCCGCTCTCGAACCTCTTCGGGCCGCATATTCGGAGTTCGGATCGCTTCGCCTGGCTCGCCGCGCCAATTTGAACCGCGCCTTCCTCGCGGCCCTCGACGCACGCGACGAAGCGAAAGCGTTGGAGGTCGCGCGTGAGGTCCGACGGCAGGAGGAAGAGGACGAGAAGGTCAACAACGCCCACTATCGAAGGATGAACGAGGTCTATCAGGATTTCCGCGAGAAGACCCAGGCCGAAATCGACAAAATCCGTTCGGCAGCTGATGCTGCCGAGAAAACGATGGCTCAGCGGGTAACTCCAGCTGCAAATTAGAGTGGAGCCATGGCTCCGCTGCTCTGACGAGCGTAATACGGATCTCGACCCGAAACAGGCTGACGATGAGCCCGTCGGTTGCTCGGCGCCGAAACTCTGGTAACACGGCGCGGTCGCCCGACCGCCTTTGTTGACCCCGGAAGGCCGAATGCAAGAGACGCCGCACGTGACCCATGAGACGGAGCAGGCCCTTGCTCTGAGGGAGGCGATCGCTTCCCGCAAGGCAGTGATCGGAGTCGTGGGCCTCGGTTATGTCGGGATTCCGCTGGCGCTTGCGGCCGTGAAGGGCCAGTTCCAGGTGCTCGGCTTCGATATCGATGCTGACCGGACGAAGCAGATCAATCGGGGCGAGAGTTTCATCAAGCACATTCCCTCCTCGGCGATCGCCGAGGCGGTGAAGGACAAGTTCGCGGCAACCACCGAATTCGCTCGCCTCTCCAAGCCCGATGTGATCCTGATTTGCGTCCCGACGCCACTGACCCGGCATCGCGAACCCGATTTGACCTATGTGGAAAACACGGTGCGAGCCGTGGCGGAGCGGTTGCGGCCAGGCCAGCTCATCGTTCTCGAATCCACAACCTATCCGGGAACGACGGATGAAGTCGTCAAACCGATCCTGGAAAAGACGGGGCTTCGCAGCGGTGTCGACTTTTTCCTCGCCTTCTCTCCGGAACGTGAGGACCCGGGCAACGTCGATTTCGGCACGACCTCCATCCCCAAGGTCGTTGGCGGCGATGGGCCGACCGCGCTTAGTCTCGCCGAGGCGTTCTATCGATCGCTGTTCGCGCGCACGGTTCCGGTGTCCTCGACGCGGATGGCGGAGGCCGTGAAGCTGACCGAAAATATCTTTCGCGCCGTGAACATCGCGCTCGTGAACGAGCTGAAGCTTGTCTACGAACCCATGGGCATCGACGTCTGGGAGGTGATCGATGCCGCCAAGACGAAGCCCTTTGGCTTCATGCCGTTCTACCCCGGCCCGGGGCTGGGCGGCCATTGCATTCCGATCGACCCGTTTTACCTCACCTGGAAAGCGCGCGAATTCGACGTCGCAACCCGCTTCATCGAGCTCGCCGGCGAGATCAACACGCGCATGCCGGCCCATGTGGTGGGACGGTTGGTCAGCGCGCTCGACCAGCATCTCGGGAAGAGCCTCACGAGGTCCAGGATTCTGCTCGTGGGCTTGGCGTATAAGAAAAACGTCGACGACATGCGTGAGAGTCCATCCCTCAAGCTGATCGAGCTCCTGGAGCAACGTGGGGGCGCCGTCGACTATCACGATCCGTTCATCCCGGTCATCGCGAAGACCCGAGAGCACGCCGAATTGACGGGCAGGCGTTCGGTGCCGCTCGAACCGGCTATCGTCAGCGGCTATGATGCGGTGCTCATCGCGACCGATCACGACAACGTCGATTATGCCGCGCTCGTCGAGCACGCGAAACTCGTGATCGATACGCGCAATGCCTGCGCCCGAGCCGGCATCTTCGGCCCGAAGATCGTCAAGGCCTAACCCGCGGATCCAGCCGTCATGACCTCCATGCACGCGTCCGAGCCCGCTCTTTCCAAGCAGGCGGCGTCCCCCCGCCTCGCCGTCATCGGCTGCGGCTATTGGGGCAAGAACCTCGTGCGCAATTTCGCGGCGCTCGGGGCTTTGGAGGCTCTGGTGGACTCCGACAAAGCCACCGTCGAGGCTCTTCGGCAGCAGTTCGGCGGCCGACACTTGTCATTCGATGAAGCCCTCGCGGATCCCGGGGTCGAGGCCGTCGCCATCGCGGCCCCCGCGGCGCTTCATCATCGCCTTGCCCGAGAGGCGCTTCTCCAAGGCAAGCACGTCTTCGTGGAGAAGCCGCTCGCGCTCGACATTCGCGAGGCCGAGGAGCTTTGCGAGCTCGCCGAGCGCCTCGACCGGCGCCTCATGGTCGGGCATCTGCTTCAATATCATCCGGCGTTCCTTGAGCTAAGGCGCCTCGTGCGCGAGGGCAGGCTCGGCCGCCTTCAATATGTGGCCTCCAACCGCCTCAGTCTCGGCAAGATACGCCGCGAGGAGGACATCCTGTGGTCTTTTGCTCCCCACGATATCTCGATGATCCTGTCGCTCGTGGGCGCCGCGCCCTCGCGGGTGAGCGCGGTGGGCGCCTATGTGCTGCACCAGTCCATCGCCGACGTGACGACGACTCATCTCGCTTTCCCGGGTGGCGAACAGGCGCATGTGTTCGTTTCCTGGCTCCATCCCTTCAAGGAGCAGAAGCTCGTCGTCGTCGGCTCGCAAGGAATGGCGGTTTTTGACGACGCGGAGCCCTGGCCGCGCAAGCTGCTGATTTATCAGCACCAGGTCCAATGGAAGAACAATCTCCCCGTCCCCGAGAAGGCCGATGCGTCGGCCATTCCGCTCGTGCCGGATGAGCCGCTCGCCCAGGAGTGTCGCCACTTCCTGGAATGCGTCCACACCGGCGCGCGGCCTCGGACCGACGGCCGAGAGGGGCTCGGCGTGTTGCAGGTGCTGTCGCAAGCCGCCCAGTCTCTGCGCGCGAGCCGCTCGAGCTCGGAGCCCGAGCGCGAAGGCCCGAGCCCGGGAAAAAAAGCGGGGTCGGTCACGGGCTCGGCGGGAAAGCGCTCTTCAGCGTATCAGCTCCATGAATCCGCCTATGTCGACGAAGGAGTCGAGATCGGCGACGGCTCGAAGATTTGGCATTTCAGCCATCTGCTGCCGGGCACTAAGCTCGGCAAGAATGTGATCGTCGGCCAAAACGTGGTGATCGGGCCGGATGTCGTCGTGGGCGACCGTTGCAAGATCCAGAACAATGTCAGCCTCTACAAAGGCGTCACCCTCGAGGAAGGCGTGTTCTGCGGGCCGTCCTGTGTGTTCACCAACGTGAACAATCCGCGCGCCGAGATCGAGCGGAAGGCCGAGTTCCGACCGACGCTCGTCAAGCGCGGCGTCACGATCGGCGCCAATGCGACCATCGTCTGCGGACACACGATTGGCGAATATGCCTTCGTGGCGGCCGGCGCGGTGGTCGCGGATAATGTGCCCGCCTACGCGCTGGTCGCCGGCGTGCCGGCTCGACGCATCGGTTGGATGAGCCGCGAAGGTCACAAGCTCGGCCCTGATCTCGTCTGCCCCGGCACCGGGCGGCGGTACCGGAAGGCTGGCGCTCACGCAATCGAGGAGATCCCCGATGAATAGCTCAATCCCCTTCATAGATCTGGCCGCCCAGCGCCGGCGATTCGGCAAGGATATCGATGCCGCGGTCCTGCGCGTCATGGATCACGGCGGCTACATCATGGGGCCGGAGGTGAAAGTTCTCGAGGAGGATCTCGCGGCTTTTTGCGGCGCCAGGCACGTGGTTTCCTGCGCCAACGGGACCGACGCGATCGGGATGGTTCTCATCGCCAAGGGATTGGGGCCTGGCCAAGCCGTGCTTTGCCCGTCCTTCACCTTCGCGGCCACGGCGGAAGTGGTTGCCTGGCTCGGCGCGACGCCGGTTTTCGTCGATGTCCGCGAAGACACCTTCAACATGGATATCGAGAGCCTCAAATCGGGTCTCGAAAAAGCGCGAAGCTTGGGCCTCGAGCCCGTCGGTGTGATCTCGGTTGATCTCTTCGGCCAGCCCGCCGATTATGATCGCATCGAGCCGTTCTGCGCGCGCGAGGGGCTCTGGTTGCTGTCCGATGCGGCGCAGGGCTTCGGCGCAACTTACAAGGGCCGCAAGCTCGGCACCATCGGCCTGGCCACGACCACGAGCTTCTTTCCCGCGAAGCCGCTCGGTTGCTACGGTGACGGGGGCGCGATCTTCACGGAGGACGACGAGCTCGCCGGCATCCTGCGCTCATTGCGGGTGCACGGCCAGGGCACCGACAAATACGACAATGTCCGCATTGGGATGAACGGCCGCCTCGACACGGTGCAGGCCGCGGTGCTGATCGAGAAGCTCAAGAGGTTTCCGGAGGAAATCGAGGCTCGAGACCAAATCGCGCGACGCTACAGCAGCCTGCTTGCCGACATCGCGATCGTTCCCGCCGTTCCCGATGGGCTGACCTCGGTCTGGGCGCAGTACACCTTGCGGATTCCAGGCCACAACCGCGAGCGCTTCCAGGCCGACCTCAAGGCCGCCGGCGTGCCGACCGCCGTCTATTATCCCAAGCCCCTGCATAGGCAGACCGCCTATAAAAACTACCCTTTTGCCGGAAATGGGCTGCCCATTTCCGACCGTTTGGCGGCCGAAGTCGTGAGCTTGCCGATGCACCCCTATCTCACGCAGGACATTCAAGATCACATCGTCGGCGCTGTGCGCGACGCGCTCGCGCCGCGCAAGGCCGCGATGGCCTAAAGCGCGGCGAGCCGAACGGCCTCGATGGCCATGATCCTCACGGTTGTCGGCGCGCGACCGCAATTCATCAAGGCCGCGCCGGTGAGCCGCGCCTTGAAAGCCGCCGGCCTTCGCGAAGTCCTCGTCCACACCGGACAACATTTCGACGACGCGATGTCGGATCTTTTCTTCACCGAGCTCGCAATCCCTCAGCCTGCTCATAACCTCGGCATCAACAGCCTGAGCCAGGGCGCCATGACGGGCCGCATGCTCGAAGCGCTCGAAGAGGTCATGCTGGCCGAGAAGCCGCGCACGGTCCTGGTCTATGGCGACACCAATTCAACGGCGGCGGGCGCGCTGGCTGCGGCGAAGCTGCAAATCCCCGTCGCGCATGTCGAGGCGGGCTTGCGTTCTTTCGACCGACGGATGCCCGAAGAGATCAACCGCGTCATTGCCGACCACCTCAGCAACCTGCTTTTTTGCCCGACGCGTCAAGCGGTCGACAATCTGCGGCGGGAAGGGATCGAGAGGGGCGTGCACCACGTCGGGGACGTCATGTACGATTTGGCGCTCATCGCCAGGGAAACGGCACAACGCCGCTCGCGCATCCTCGAGGACCTCGGGATGGCCCCGAAGTCCTACGCGGTCGCGACGGTGCACCGTGCCGAAAACACGGATTCGCCTGAACGCTTCGCTTCGATCATGGCTTGGCTCGTCGAGGCGGCCCGAGACAAGCCCGTCGTCATGCCGGTTCATCCGCGAACGCGGAAGATCATCGACGCAGCCGGTCTCGATCTCAAAGGATTGAAGCTCATCGGGCCCGTCGCCTATTTCGATATGGCGCGGCTTGTTGACAATGCAGCGTCCGTTTTCACCGATTCGGGCGGCCTTCAGAAGGAAGCGTATTTCCATCGAGTCCCGTGCGTGACGCTGCGCGACAACACGGAATGGGTCGAAACCATCGAAGCCGGATGGAATCGGCTCTGGACGACCCCCGATTACCGCCCGCGCAGCGAGATTGCCGACTATGGCAAAGGCCAATCGAGCGAGGCGCTGGCGAGTATTCTCAAAGGCTTTCTGCAAGAATAGAGCAGCCTTGGTAAGTCGATCACGCTTGGCACTCTCGTATCGAGGCCCAGCGAGGGGGGATGACCGACCACGCGCCTCCCCTTATCCCGCGAGCGCGAGCGTCGGCTCCATGAACTTGTAGCCGAGCGAATCCGCCACCGCCTTATAGGTGACGTGGCCCTTGCTGACATTGAGGCCCGCGAGAAGATGCGGATTTTCGCCGAGCGCTTTTTTCCAGCCCTTGTCGGCGAGCGCCAGCACGAAGGGCAGCGTCGCGTTGTTCAAAGCGAAGGTCGAGGTGCGCGGCACGCCTCCCGGCATATTGGCGACGCAATAATGGATGACGCCGTCGACCACATAGGTCGGCGCGTCATGCGTCGTCGCATGCGAGGTCTCGAAGCAGCCGCCTTGATCGATCGCCACATCGACGATGACGGAGCCGGGCTTCATCTCGCTCACGAGCTTGGCGTCGACGAGCTTCGGCGCCGCCGCTCCCGGGATGAGGACGCCGCCGACCACGAGATCGGCGGCGCGGCAATGGTTCTCCACCGCCTCGCGCGTCGAGAACACGGTGTTCAGCGGGCGGCCGAATTGCCGCCAGAGATTCTTCAGCACATCGACATTGCGGTCGAGCACCCAGACCTCGGCCCCCATGCCGAGCGCGATATGGGCCGCATGCGTGCCGACCACGCCGCCGCCGAGGATCACCACCTTGGCGGGATCGACGCCAGGCACGCCGCCGAGAAGCACGCCGAGGCCGCCATGCGCCTTCTCGAGAAAATAAGCGCCCGCCTGGATCGACATGCGGCCCGCGACCTCCGACATCGGCGCGAGAAGGGGCAAGCCGCCGCTCGGTGACGTCACGGTTTCATAGGCAATGCAGATCGAGCCGCTCTCGACGAGATCGCGCGTCTGCTCCGGGTCTGGCGCGAGGTGCAGATAGGTGAAGAGCACTTGGCCTGGCCGCAAGCGCTTGCGCTCTTCCGCCTGCGGCTCCTTCACCTTCACGACCATTTCGGCATTGGCCCAGACGTCGGCGGCGGCGGGCACGATCTTCGCGCCCGCGGCTTCATAATGCGCGTCGGCGACGCCGATCCCCTCGCCCGCGCCCCTCTCCACGATCACGGCATGCCCGTGCAGGACGAGCTCACGCACATTCGCCGGCACGAGGCCGACGCGATATTCGCGAACCTTGATCTCTTTCGGAACACCGATGAGCATTGTCGAACTCCTCTTTGCACCGCGACCGTCAGCCCCCGGCCCGAGCGCTACGCGCTCGCACTTCCGGCGCGCCGGGCTTCGCATATCCGCAGGTCGAAGCCAAGGAGCCAGAGCCCGGCACGCGCTGATCCATGCCTTGCGCCTAAGGCCCGTTCTCGGTTGTCGGTCTCGAAGGCGGGAGGGAAAGCGCGAAAATGGGGGCCACCGCGAGAGCGTGACGAGGCGCCTCAATACAAAGGGATCAGCCGCGCGACCGAGACCGGCCCCACCGCCATGCGGCCGTTGTTCAGCGTGACCGGCAGGCGCAATTTTCCTCCGCTCAACTTGAGAAAGGCGAGTGCCGTGGGCGGCAGGCCGAGGCGCGGCAGCAAGGCATCGGCCCCTTCAACCGAGGTGTCGAGCCTGCCGAGCACGCGGTGCAGCTCGTCGATTTGCAGCTCGCCGGAAGCGCTTGCCTTGAGGCTTCCCTTGGTGAGATTCGCCGCGGAAACCCGCAAGGCGCCGCCGGCGAGGCGCCAGCGCTCGAGCGGAACCCCGGAACCCTCGGGAGCCCTTGCCTGCAGGGCCGCGACTTTCGAGATCGAGACGTCGGCATCGCCGTCGACAGGGCTTGCCTCCCCGAGAAGGCCGTCGAGCACGGGAGACGCAAGGCGCGAGAGCCGTGACGAGATCTCGACGGCCTCGTCCCCAGGCGGGCGCCCGGGATCGCGCCGCGCATGAAGCTCGAACCGCTCTGCCTGAGTGGCGATCATGTTCTGCCCGTCGCGCACGCGAAGGCTCGGCGCTTCGACCGCCATGTCGGCATGGTCGAGAGCGCCGTCTTGCGCGACGAAGCTCACGAGAAGGGAGCGCCAATCGGCCTCGGTGTCGGAGACGCCAGGCGCCTCGAGGGAAAGTGGGCCTTGAGCCTCGACGATGACATGGTTGAGGTCGTAGATCTGGGCGACGCCGGTGAGGCGCGCCGCGGAAAGTATGAGCTTGCCGGATGGCCGTTCGATCTCGAGCCGCGGAGAATCGCAACGCATCGCGATGCGGAACGGGAAGCCGAAAAATTCGCGCGTGGCGCAACTGAGCTTGCGCCCGTTTTGCGCTTCGCGCACGAGGCTCTGCTCGATTTCGGCCTCGACTTTGCTCGCGACCACATAGGAAAAACCCGCTCCCGCGCCACAGGCGAGCACGAGCAGGCCGAGCGCCGCGAGAGCCGCGCGGCGTGCGCGGCGCACCACGGGCTTATGGTCGCGACGGGCCGGAAGGGGAGGGATGCTGGTCGGCATGAGGATTGTTCACGAGGTTTCGAGCTGATAACGGCGTTGACCCGCATGGAGCCAAGGGCGTGATGAAGGTCAAGGATCAGCGTGGCGATTTCTGGGTGTTTGGCTACGGCTCGCTGATGTGGCGGCCGGGTTTTCCGCATGCCGAACGCCATGCGGCGCGGCTTTTTGGCTATCACCGCTCGCTTTGCTTGTTCTCTCACGAATATCGCGGCACGCCCGAATGTCCAGGGCTGGTACTCGGGCTCGACCGTGGCGGCTCTTGCGTCGGTGTGGGTTTTCGAGTCGAGGCCGCCGATCGCGCCGCGACCTTGGCCTATCTCACCTGGCGCGAAGGCACTTCCGTCTACCGCGAGACCGACGTCGCGCTTCAGCTCGTCGACGGCCGCGAGGTGGCGGCGCTCGCCTATGTGGTCAATCGCACCCATGCGCATTACGCCGGCAGGCTTCCCTTGCCCGAGCTCCTCCGCCATGCGCAAAGGGCGCAAGGCAATAAGGGGAGCTGCCGCGACTATGTCGTCTCGACGCACCGTCATCTCGTGAGCCTCGGCGTGCATGACGCCCCTCTCGCCTGGCTCGCCGAGCGGTTAGGGGAGCCGGGCGAACAGGCTCCTTTCCATCACAACATGGCGCGCGACCTCGAGACCGCGATCCACTGAGCGCGGCAGGGTTCGATCACCCTCGCGGCCCCTTGCTTGCGCCTAACGAATAAGCTTTGAAGCCCGAGGAACCGCCCAAAGCCTGACGTAAAAGCGCAATTATTTGGGATAAGACGGGCGAAAAGAGATAGAATGGCTGTGCCGATTCCATCTCGACGCCTCCGTTCCAGGATTCGGAGAGGGCCGTTCATGCGAGCCATGGCCGATCGCGGCATCCTACGGCTGAAGCCCCGGCGAACGCTTCGACTCGCGGTCGCGACGTTGATCGCCTGCGCCCTTTTGCCGGCCGCCGCATGGGCGCAGGCCGCGTCCGCCTCGCCCGTCCCGAAGAGCGCGCCCGCGTCCGCCCCGCCCGTCGCGCAAGCGCCGGATGCCGATACGCAACGCCAGCAGGCACAGCTCGACGTCGTGAAGCCCGAGCTCGACGAGATCGAGCGATCGCTCGGCGATCCGAAGATCGACGAGGCGGCCTTGACCAAATTGCGAGACCGGCTCGAGCCCTTGGCGCAACAGCTCGCGAGCTTCATCGCGAGCACCGCGCCCAAGGTCGATGATTTGAACCAGCGCGTGGCGTTGCTCGCCCCGAAGGCCGACGGAAAGACAGGAACGCAGGACATCCCCGAGACGCCGGACAGCGCGCGTCTGCGTGATCAGGTGACGGCGTCGCGAGACGCAGCGGTAGGCCTTCTCGCCGCCGCCAATTCGCTTCAGGTTCAGGCAGGCCAGCTCGCGACACGCATCGCCGATCGGCGCCGCGCCGTCTTCACCGAAAAAACGTTCCAGCAATCGCCGAGCATCATCTCGCTCTCGATGTGGGAAACGGTCTTGTCGACGGCGCCCTTCTTCGGCGGTGTGCTGGCGCGCACCCTGCTCGCCTGGTTGCGCGGCCTTTCGGCCGAGATGGACACGCAAAAGTCCTTCGAGCTCTTGTTCGCCGCCCTCCTCGCTTTCGTCGTTGCCTGGCCGGGTCGGCGCTTCATCTGCCTGTTCATCCGCAAGGCGGAAGCGCGACGGCCTTCCTCGGAGCTCGGCGTGGCGATTGAGGCGGCGCTCCTCGCTGTCGCGGGCACGGCGCTGCCGCTTCTCGCCGCGACGCTGTTTCTCGACACGATCGAAGAGCTCAACCTCGCGCCACCTCGCCTGTTCACCCTTCTCGAGGCGCTTCTGCTCGCCCCGGCCTGGGTGCTGGCGGCGCGAACCATCGTGCATGCCGTTCTGGCTCCTGGCGCTCCGCGCCTTCGGCTCGTCTCGACGACCGAAGAGGGGGCTTCGACCTCGCTGCGCTTCACGACCGCCGCGGTCGCGACCATTGGCATCGCGACGATATTCGAGGCGGCGGCGGAAAGCGTCGGTGCGCCGATCTCCTATTCGGTCGCCATCAAAGCGGTGGCGGCGCTCGTGCTTTCGGCCCTTCTCGTCGCGACGCTGCGCCGTGCCGCGGAGTCCGATGCGGAGGCGGACGCCGCCTGCCTTGGCCCCTATGTCGATCCGGGCGGAAGGCTCGGCGGCGTCGCCCGCATCCTCGGCTGGGGGACGGCGGCGATGCTCACGCTCGCGGCACTTCTCGGCTATGTGGCCTTCGCCTGGTTCATGGCGCACCAGATGCTCTGGGCGGCGGCGCTCTTCGCCACGACCACGATCGTGCTCGCCGTCATCAACGCGGTCGCAGCCCAGATGCAAGGGCGCGACACGGCGATCGCGCGCTTTGCCCATCTGCAGATGGGTTTGCCCGAGCGGGCGCTCGAGCAAGCGGGCGCGCTCATCGGCGGTGTCCTCAAGGCTGCCACATTGGCGCTCGCCGTCGTTCTTTTGCTCGCGCCCTGGGGCGTCGAGTTGGGGAACCTCGTCGAAGCGCTGCAAGGGGTGATCTTCGGCTTCAGCGTCGCCGGCGTGACGATCTCGGTCACCTCGCTCGTCGTGGCGGCGGTTTTGTTCGCGGCTGGCGTCTTCATCACGCATTTGCTGCAGCGCTGGCTCGAAGCGGAATTCTTGCCGACCACGCGAATCGACGCCGGCTTGCGCAACTCGATTCGCACCGGCGTCGGTTATCTCGGAATATTCGTGGCCGCGGGACTGGCGCTCTCGGCGCTTGGCCTTTCGCTCGAAAGGCTCACCATCGTCGCCGGCGCCCTTTCGGTCGGCATCGGTTTTGGCCTGCAATCGATCGTCAACAATTTCGTCTCGGGCCTCATCCTTTTATGGGAACGGCCGATCCGGGTCGGCGATTGGATCGTGGTCGGCACCGAGGAAGGCATCGTGCGCCGCATCAATGTGCGCGCCACCGAGATCGAGACCTTCGATCGCACGGCGGTCGTCGTTCCGAACTCGACCTTCATCTCGGGAATCGTGAAGAACAAGGTTCTGTCGGATCGCACGGGACGCGTCGAGCTCAAGGTGACGGTGGCGATCACCGAGGACGCGGAGGCCGTCCGCGACCTTTTGCTGCGCTGCGCCAGAGACCATCCGCAAGTGCTGAGGGAGCCCGCACCCGCGGTGCAGCTCAGGAATTTCGGCGCGAACGGCATCGATTTCGACCTCTACGCCTTCGTCGCCGAAGTGGAATCGACGGGGCGCGTCAGCAGCGAGCTGCGCTTCGCATTGCTCAAGCTTTTGCGCGAGCAAGAGATCGCTCATTCGGCTCCGGCCGCCGCGCCCCTCGACACGCGCCAGCTCGAGGCCGCCTTCATGCGCCTCGCCCGCGCGGCGGATAACGAGGCGGCGACAGGGCGCGAGGTGCCGAAGCGGGCCGCGCGATAGGTGCTGACGACACGCCCTTGGACTGTGCGATCCGCTAGTCGCCATTGCAAAAGCTTTGATGTGACAGGTTTCAAAATCAGCGCTCGCCAGCGTGCCGTCGCCCAAGCTCAGCGGCGAGGACAAACCACGATTGAAGGATTGGTTTGGCGCGGGCTTCGGGCCAAACGCTTCGGTTACGCCGGCGAAGCCTCACCACCAGCTCGTTCCGCTCTCACCCGGCGCAATCCCAAGATGAACCGAAAGGCTCGCCGCGATGTCGGCGAGGCTATTCCTGCGGCCGAGCGGCGCGCTCGAGACCTTGGGCCCGAAGCACAGGATCGGCGTGTGCTCGCGCGTGTGGTCGGTGCCGCGGAAGGTCGGATCGTTGCCGTGATCGGCCGTGACGATGCAGATATCGTCGGCGCAAAGCCGGGCGGAAATCTCCGGCAGGCGCGCATCGAAGGCTTCAAGCGCCGCCGCATAACCGGGCACATCGCGCCGATGGCCGAAATCCGTGTCGAAATCGACGAGATTCACGAAGACGAGCCCACCCTCAGGCAAGGCCGCGAAGGCGTCGAGCGCGGCGCTCAACATTGCCATGTTGCCCACTGCTTTGACCTCGGTCCCCGTGGCGCGGTGCGCGAAGATGTCGCCGATCTTGCCGACGCTCACGACGGGGCGCCCGGCATCGTGCAAGCGGTCGAGCAAGGTCGGCCGCGGCGCGGGTGTCGCGAAATCCTTGCGGTTGGCCGTGCGCGTGAACCCGCGATGCGCGTCTCCGGCGAAGGGCCGCGCGATGACGCGGCCGATCCGATAAGGGTCGCAAAGCCGGCGCGCGATCCGGCAGAGGCCATAGAGCCGCTCGAGGCCGAAGGCGCTCTCGTGGGCTGCGATCTGAAAAACGCTGTCGACGGAGGTGTAGCAGATCGGCTTGCCGCTCCCTACGCTTTCCGCGCCGAGCTCCTCCACGATCGCGATCCCCGAGGCGTGCCGGTTGCCGAGAATGCCTGGCAAATCGCTCTCGCGGATCAAGGCTTCGGTCAGATCTGAGGGAAAGCACGGCTCGACCGCCGGAAAATAGCCCCAGTCGAAATCGATCGGCACGCCGGCGATCTCCCAATGGCCGGAGGGCGTGTCCTTGCCGCGCGAGGTCTCGACGCCATAGCCATAGGCGCCGAAAGGCTTGCCGCGCGGCGCGAGATTGGGCGGAACCCGTCCGGTCGAGGCTTCGCAGGCAAGCCCGAGGCCGAGGCCGGCAAGATGCGGCAGACGCAGCGGGCCGGCCCGCAGCCCCTCCCGGTCGCCGTCGCCGGCCGCGCAAGATTCAGCGATATGGCCGACGGTGTCGGCGCCTGCGTCTCCGTAAACCTCGGCATCCTCGGCGCCGCCGATGCCGACCGAATCGAGCACGATGAGAAGGGCGCGAGCACGCTGAGAGGACATGCTCAGGCTCTGTCCTGCGCCGGCCTACCGGCCTTGTCACGCGCCCCTTTCGCCAAATCCACGAGCATGGCGCGAAGCTCCTCGGGTGTCGCCACCGGCTGCGGAAAGGCGAGCCGGCGCCGCTCATCGCCGTGCGCGAGGTCGCACCCCTCGGGATCGAGCCCGGTGAGCCGCCAAGGTCCGGGCGCGGCACCGAGAAGCGCCGTCGCATAGAGCGCGATCGCCTCGGCATGATCCGCGTTCATATGGGCGAGCGCGTCCTGCTCGGCAAAGACCAGCTCTTGCGCCTTCCCGACTTCGGTCAACAGCTCCGCGCCCGCCAATTGCGCGGCGCGCGCGAAGCCTCCATTGAGATGGGCTTGCGACGGGTCGAGCCGCCAAAAGGAGAAATCGGCAAAGCCGGCATAAAGCGCGGCCTTCGGATGCGCCGCAAGGAAGCGCCGGCGGACGCGCTCGTGCTCGACGCTGTCTCGTTCGAGACGCGAGACGCGGCCGGTGAGCGTGAGGCGCGGATGCGCGAGCGGGTCGCCGCGTCCGAGGCGCGCAAGCATGAGTGAGGCGCGCGCATCGGCCTCCAGATGGCCCGTATGGGCGGCAAGCCGAGACAAAAGCAGCAAGGGCCGCCCGTCAACATCGGTGGCGACGCTGGTGAGGCTGGAAAACGGCGCGCCTTGCGCATCGAGCGTGGCAAGCGCGCCGGCGCTCACGCTGCGCAACAGGGTTTTCGCCAAAGCCAAGGCGTCGAATGCAGGCGCGGCGCGCTGCGCGCCCTCATCTTCTTGTTCGGCGGTGCCGCTTGCCATAGTGTCTTTTAGGCGCTGGGCGGCAAGGCGCCAAGGAGGGACAAAGGCAGGCCGAAAATAAGCGGAGGCGAAGGCAATGGGAGGCCGGCGGGACGGGCCAAGGAATGTAAGCAAAAGTCAGGGCCGCGCCGAAGAACACTAACAAGAGAAACCTAACAAGAGGCTCAGGGAGGCGGGTGCGCGGCCGGCCGGACGAAAGCTCCGGCAAAACCGGCGTCCGCATCACGTGCACAACCTCAATCGACATGATTCCCGGCACTCATCCATTCTCCGAGGGTCCCGGCGGGCTCGTCCCGCGCCCAACGGATCGGATTCGCAAGGTCGCGCGCCGCGCCGCCACGGCTTTGGCGGATGTCGTCTATCCGCCGTCCTGCATGGTCTGCCAGGCCGCGACCGCCGAGTCCGCCGCGCTCTGCGCCCAATGCTGGGGAAGGCTTCGCCTCATCGAACGGCCCTATTGCGAGCGCCTGGGAACGCCCTTCGCGGTCGATGCCGGAGCCGCGCTCCTCTCGCCCGCCGCGATCGCGAACCCGCCCGTCTATGAGCGGTCGCGCGCGGTCGCGCGCTTTGACGAAACGGCACGCCTTCTGGCGCATCGGCTCAAATACGGCGACCGGCTCGATCTCGCGGGAACGCTCGCTGGATGGATGGCGCGCGCCGGCGCGGAGCTTCTCGCCGACGCCGACGTCATCGTGCCGGTGCCGATGCATCGAAGCCGCATCTGGAAGCGGCGCTTCAACCAGGCCGCCCTCCTCGCCGACGGCATCGCGCGCCGGTCGGGCAAGCGCGTCGACGCTTTCGCGCTCGCGCGCAAGCGCCCGACAAGGCCTCAGGTCGGCCTGTCACGCGCCGAACGCCAGTCCAATCTGTCGGGCGCCTTCGAGGTCGCGGAAGAAGCGAGCGCGAGGGTGGCCGGGCTTCGCGTGCTTCTCGTCGATGATGTGCTCACCACCGGCGCGACCGCCAATGCCGCCGCCCGCGCGCTCTTGCGCGGCGGCGCCGAGGCGGTCGATGTCCTCGTTTTCGCAAGGGTCGTGCATGACGGTGTTGTGCATGACGCTTTTGCGACTACATGAGGGGTCTGTGTTTCGAGTTGGCGGAACGTTGAGGCTCGAGAATGAGCGAAGTGACGATCTATACGAAGGCCTGGTGCCCCTATTGTCAGGATGCGAAGGCGCTTTTGCAGCGCAAGGGCGTCGATTTCACCGAGTTCGAGATCGACAGGGAACCTAAGCGGCGTGCCGAAATGCTCGAGCGCTCGGGCGGCCGGCGCACCGTGCCGCAGGTCTTCATCGGCGCAACCCATGTCGGGGGGTGCGACGATCTTTACACGCTCGACCAGGAGGGCGAGCTCGACCCGCTTCTCGCCGGGAAGACGCGGACGACGAGAGCCGCGCCATGATCTCCTTCACGCTCGCCTGCGATCGCGGCCACGAGTTCGAGAGTTGGTTTGCCTCCGGTGCGGCCTTCGAGCAACAGAGAAAGCGCCGGCTCGTGACATGCCCGATGTGCGGCTCGGCCAAGGTGGACAAGACCGTGATGGCGCCCGCGGTCGCGCGCACGGATAATCGAACGCGCCAGGGTGCCGTCGAGGCGCCGTCGTCGCCCGCCCCTCTGGCGCAACCGCCGGGCCCGCAACCGCATGCCGTGCTCGGCGAGCCCGAGCGGCAGGTCCGCGACATGATCCGCGCCTTGCGCAAGCATGTGGCGGAGAACTCCGATTACGTCGGCCACAAATTTCCGGAAGAGGCGCGCCAGATGCACCATGGCGAGATCGAGCACCGCTCGATCTGGGGCGAAGCTTCGGCCGAGGAGGCGAAAGCGCTCGCCGAGGAAGGCGTCGAGGTTCATCCGCTTCCCGTGCTTCCGGACGAGCGTAATTAGTGGCAGGGAGCTAATAGACGGCAGCGAAGTAGCGAGTAGCGATTAGAAGGTGAATAGCGAAAAGTGAATAGTGAGTGAGCCAGCCTTTTCGGTTCACTCTTGAATTCTTACTTACTTTTCACTTTTCACTTTCTCGCTATTCGCTGTTCGCTACCCACCCCTGCCCCCCGCAGCTCCTTCAAAAGTGGCGCCAGCAAATCCTCGTAAGGTTTCCAACGTCCGATCGAGCTCTTGTAGATCGGGCGGCGCACTTGCGTGGCGCTTGCCGTCTTCACCGGGCGCTTGTTGCGGTGGAAGGCGAGGCACGCCTCGTCCCATTCGAGCCCCGCATGCGCGATGATGCGGCGCGCCTGCGTCTCGAGATCGACGACCACATCCTCGTAGCGCACATCGATCATCACGCCTTTCGGCAGGATCTCGCGCCAATGAGCCATGAGGCGCTCATAAGCGCGATAGAAGCGCCCGAGCTCGCCGAGATCGTAAGTGTGGTTCTGCTCATGCGAGAAGAGCTTCGAGAAGCAGGAGAGGCAGGTGTCGATCGGATCGCGCATGGTGTGGATGATGCGCGCGTTTGGCATCGCGAGATGGATGAGGCCGACGTAATAGAAGTTCGACGGCATCTTGTCGGTGACGCGCGAGGCTTCGGGTGCGAGCGCCTGCACGCGGCGCACGTACTCCTCGCCGAACGCGCGAAGCTCCTTCGCAGTCATCGAGGGGACGAAGCCCGGGAATGGCCACTCGCTTCCGTCCGGGCGCCGCATGGCTTGCGTCACCTCATGCATCTCGCGAAGCTCGCCCGCGCCGAAGACTTGCGGGTGGCTCGAGAGGATCTGCTCGACGAGCGTCGTGCCCGAGCGCGGCATGCCGAGGATGAAGACCGGCACCTTCGATGAAGCGCCCTGACCCTTCTTTTGGCGCATCAACTTTTTCGTGACGGTTCCGATGATCTCGTCGAAGAGCGCCAAATTGGCGGGCTCGTCATATTCGATCTTGCCGCGCTTCAACTTGTTGCCGCGCAGCATGTGATCGAAGGCTTGGCGGTGGCGCTCGAGATCCGCATAGGCCTTGGCGACGGCGAAATGGAGCTGGGTGCGGTCGGTCTCGGAGAGGATGTCGCCCTCCCCGATCATTCCTTCCATGGCCGCGAGATGCGCGTCGCCTTCCTTGAATTTCTTGGCGTCGGCGAGGTTGAAAAAAGCGCCTGTCGAGCGCGGGTCGAGCTCGAGCGCCTTCTCATAGCTTTCCGTCGCCTCGGCGAAGCGGCCGAGCTCTTTCAGCGCATTACCCATGTTGTTGTAGGCGTCGGAGAGATCGGGCTTTTTCGCGAGCGCCTTGCGGAAGCACTCGAGCGCTTGTTCGGAACGCCCCTCCTCGAAGAGGACATTGCCCATGATGTTGATCGCGTCCGCATCGTCCGGAGCGAGGGCGAGGGCCCGCTCGACGGCGGCCCGCGCTTCCACCGCCTTATGCTGCGCCAAAAGCGTCGAGGCGAGATAGGTGTGCGTCTGATGATTATCGGGGCGGATCGCCGCCGATTGCGAAAGCAGCATCAAAGCTTCGTCGTAACGATCGAGATCCTTTACCGCGAGCGCGAGATTGTTGAGCGTCAAGGGGTCGAGCGGGTTGAGCGCCAGCGCCCGGCGATAGGCGGCTTCCGCCTCCGCGATGCGCTTGAGGTCACGAAGCGCGGTGCCGAGATTGTTGTGCGCCTCCGCATAGCCGGGCTTGAGCTCGAGCGCGCGGTGATAGGAAGGAAGCGCCGCCTCGAACTCCTTCTTGGCCCGCAACGCGTTGCCGAGATTGCTGTGGGCTTCCGCGTAAGCAGGCGCGAGCCCAATGGCGCGCCGATAAAGCGTGATCGCCTCGTCGTATTCGTCGCGGTCGTAATGGGCGATGCCGAGATTGTTGAAGGCCTCGGCGTAATCGGGGCGAAGCGCCAGCGCCTGACGGCCCGCCGCGAGCGCCTCGTCGAGCCTGCCCGCGAGGCGGCACATCTCGCCGAGATTGCAATGATAGAGCGGCACGCGCGCGTCGGAAGCGATCGCCTGACGCAAGAGGTCGATCGCGATCGGTAGGTTGCCTGCCTGATGCGCGATGATTCCGAGAAGGTGCAAGGTCTCGGCATGGCCCGGCACGGCCTGGAGGATCTGCCGGCACAGATCCTCCGCGGTCGGCAGCCGCCCGGCTTGCCGATGCTGCTCGGCGAGCGCCAAGACTTGCGGAAGCGGCAAGATCTGCTGCGTGGGGGCAAGGCCCGCCGAACCGTTCATGCTGCTCATCGCGCTTGTCCATTCTGCACGAGGTCGTTCAAGGTTTTGGCGACGGCCTCGACGGGCGCGCGCCAATCGCCGCGTGTCTGCTGCCGGAAGAGCCAAAGCGTCGGATACCAGGGGCTGTCCTCGCGCTCCAGGAGCCAGCGCCAATCGGGGACGAAGGGCAGGAGCACCCAGACGGGCTTGCCCATGGCGCCGGCAAGATGGACCGGAGCGGTATCCACCGAGATCAGGAGATCGAGGGCCGCCAGCGCGCCGGCGGTGTGCGCGAAATCGGTGAGCATCGGGGCGAGGTCGGTGACCGGGTCCGCAAGGCGGTCGCCTGGCCGCGCGCCGATTTGCAGGCTGAAGAAGCGCACGCCCTTCACCATAAGGATCGGGGACAATGTCGAAAGCGCGATTGTCCGATCGACATCGTTGAGGTGCTTGGCGCTGCCGGCCCAGACGATGCCCACCTTGAGCTTCGCCTCCTGTCCCAGCATCGCGGCAAAGCGCGAAACGATCTTCTCGTTTGCGTGGAGGTAGGGGATGGTGGCCGGTATGGTGTCGAGCGTCGTGCCCAGAAGGTGAGGCAGGCTCAGCAAGGCGCATTGCATATCCGTCGCGGGCACCGCTTCGCCCTCGGGGACGACCTCGAGCCAAGGCATGGCGTCGGCGATCAGTGAGCGCAAGGTCTTCTGCACATGGAGCACGACCTTCGCGCCGCGCTCGCGCAGGAGCGGCAGATAGCGGCAGAAATGCAGCGTGTCGCCAAGGCCCTGCTCGCAATGAACGAGGAGGCGCTTGGCGCGCGGATCCTCGCCCTTCCAGGGCGTGGGCATCGGCGGGCGCGAGGGCAGCTCGGAGGAGCGCCAGCGCCACTCATATTCGACGAGCCCCTCCGAAAACCGCCCGCGCAAGAGGCAGTTCATGGCCAGGCCGCTGTGGGCGTTACCGTGCAACGGCTGGATTGCGATGGCGCGGCGGAAATCGGCGACGGCTTCATCGAAACGCGCCAAAAGATGATAGGTCAAGGCGCGGTTGCTGAAGGCGTCGGCGAAGGCGGGCTTGAGCTCGAGCGCGCGCGTGTAGGCGGTGATGGCTTCATCGAGTTCGGCGAAGCGCGCGCAACGCATTGCCGAGATTGCTATGGGCCTCCGCGTAACTCGGCACGAGCTCGATGGCGCGCCGGTATTGCGCGACAGCCTCGCCGAATTCGCCGCGGTCATAATGGGCGATGCCGAGATTGTTGAGCGCCTCAGGAAAATCGGGGCGAAGCGCCACCGCTTGGCGGCCCGCGGCGAGCGCCTCATCGAGCCTTCCTGCCAGGCGGCACATTTCGCCGAGATTGCAATGATAAAGCGGCACGCGCCCGTCGGACGCGATCGCCTGGCGCACAAATTCGATCGCGACCGCCGGCTTGCCGGCTTGGTGCGCGATGACGCCGAGAAGATGGAGCGTCTCGGCATGGCCGGGCACCGCGATGAGGATCTCTCGGCAAAGTTCCTCTGCGGCCTGAAAGCGCCCCGCTTGGCGATGCTGCTCGGCAAGCGCGAAAGCTTGCGGAAGCGGCAGGGTCTGCGGCGTGTGGGCGAGGTTCGCCGCCGGGCCGATGTTGTTCATGCGGGCGTCTCGCCAGGGTCGCCTACTTTCATGCGCGCAGAGCGTAAGCCGGCCACCGCATGCATCCGCGTCACGCGCCGAAACCTTCGGCGCGCCGACGGGAAGCAGGCGCGATCTTTGTGAAGGTGAAGCGAAGTCTCGGCATGAAGCTTCATCCCAAGTAGGCAAAGGCGTCGCGCGTGAAAGCGTTGGTTAGCGCTTCCTAGCGAGGCCGCGGGGGCGCGTAAAGCTCAGGCTAAGAGGAAAGGTGCAAACGCTCATTAGAGCGCGCGCGGGCAAGGACCGGAACCCAGGCCCGTCCCAACGGCTTGGCGCTTATTCGACGCCGACCAAAGCGCGCGCGAAATCGCGCGCCGAGAACGGCTCGAGATCGTCGATGCCTTCGCCCACGCCGATGAGGTGGATAGGCAAGCCGAACTTCGCGGCGATCGCGACGAGGATGCCGCCTCGCGCCGTGCCGTCGAGCTTCGTCATCACGAGGCCGGTCACGCCCGCGGTCCTGGCGAAGATCTCGACTTGCGACAAGGCATTCTGGCCGACGGTCGCATCGAGGACGAGAAGCACCGCATGGGGAGCTGACGCATCGATCTTTGCGATTGCGCGTACGATCTTCTCGAGCTCGCCCATTAGCTCGGTGCGATTCTGGAGGCGTCCGGCGGTATCGATCAAAAGCACATCCGCGCCTTGGGCGCGCGCCGTGGAAAGCGCCTCGAAGGCGAGGCCCGCCGCGTCCGCGCCTTGCTGGCGTGCAATGACCGGCGCGCCGATGCGTTCGCCCCAGAGCTTGAGCTGCTCGATCGCGGCCGCCCGAAAGGTGTCGCCCGCCGCGAACATCACCTCGCGGCCTTGCGCCTTGAGCTTGGCGCCGAGCTTGCCGATGGTCGTCGTCTTTCCGGAGCCGTTCACCCCGACCATCAAGATCACGAAAGGCTTGTGGCGCGGCTCGACCTCGAGCGGCCGCGCCACCGGCGCGAGCAGCGCGTCGATCTCATCGACCAGGATGGCTTTGACGGCGCCGGCGTCGAGATCGCGTCCGTAGCGTCCCGACGCGATCGCGCGGGTGATGCGCGTCGCGGTGTCGAGCCCGAGATCGGCACGAAGCAAAAGGTCCTCGAAATCCTCGAGCGTCGCTGCATCGAGCTTGCGCTTGGTGAAGAGGTCGCCGATGCCCGCCGAAAGGCCGATGGACGAGCGCCTGAGCCCTTCCTTGAGGCGACCCCACCAGGAGCCCGGAGCTTGTGACGAGGAATTCTCTTGCGGGGTATTTTGCGGAGTATCTTTGCTCATCGGTTTCCGTTACCCCGTCGCGCATGACATCGGAAGAGCTTCTCGGCCGCATCCTTCATCGCGACGCCTTGGCGATCATTCTCGACAAGCCCGCAGGCTTGCCGGTTCATGCCGGGCCGAGGAACGCTTCCGAGCGCAATGGCGACGGCTCGGTGCCGCTCACCTCTCTCTTCGATGCCTTGCGCTTCGGCTTGCCGCGGCGCCCCGAGCTTGCCCACAGGCTCGATCGCGAGACCTCGGGATGCCTCGTGCTCGGCCGCAATCGGGCCGCGCTCGAGCGGCTGGGTTCGCTGTTCCAATCCGGCAAGGTCACGAAGACCTATTGGGCGGTCGTGGCGGGCGGCCCCGATGAAGATGAAGGCGTGATCGATCTTGCCCTAGGCCGCCGCGACCCGTCGCGCGGCTGGTGGATGAAGGTCGATCCCAAGGGCGTCGCCGCCGTGACGCGCTGGCGGGTCATCGGACGCGCGCCGGCGCGCGGCGGCATGACGGCGCTCACCGCGCTCGCACTCGAGCCGGTCACGGGACGCACGCATCAATTGCGCGTTCATTGCGCCGCCATGGGCTGGCCGATCCTCGGCGACGCCGTTTATGGGGAGGCGCCGCGCTCGGCGGAACCTGCCTTGCATCTACACGCACGCGCGCTCGAGCTGCCGCTTTATCCGAAGCGCGATCCCGTTCGCGCCGTGGCGGCCATCCCCGAGCGCATGCGGGGCAATCTCGCGGCTTGCGGGATCGAGGAGGACGCTGGCGCCTGACGCTCAGGGCATGGAGCCCGTGTTCCCGCCTGGGCTCAGAACCGGATCGTCGGGCCGCCTGAAAAGATGAGATCGCGCAGGCGGTAATTCGGCACCGTCGAAATGGTTTGCATGTATTGCACCTGAATTGCGAAGCCGAAATTCTTGTAGAAGATCATGTCGAGCGTCGCCCCCGCCCGCCATTGCCGGTCGAGACGCGTGATCGAAGGGTCGATGAGGGGGTCGGGCTCGGCATAGGGCGTGAACGAAAAGCCGACGAAGGGGGCGACCGTCCAGCGCTGCTCGGTTTGGGCAAAGGCCGGCGCGGTGAATGAATAGGGAAGCGCGAACTCGGCCGTGAAGTCGTCATAGGCGTAAGGGTGGTAGCTCGCCGTGGCCTTCGAATAGGTGATGCGTCCCTGCCAGGTGAGGCCTTCGAGCATCGGCAAGGGACCCGAGCCGCCGACGTATCCGATGATCTGATGGCCGTCCTGCAGCGTCGCGGTCTCGTAATCTTTAGAGTTGCTGTAAGTCCGGTCGCGGTATTCCACGCCGGGATCGAGCGTGATCCCTGCGGGAAGCTCGAACCGGAGCGAGACACCCGCGCCGAGCGTGCCGAGGTAGGGATGGTCGCCCAGCGTCACGTAATTGGCGAGCACATAGGGATGGATCGACGTGCCCCTTGCGGCGTCGAGGGTGAGACGCGGGCCAGTCGCCAGTTCGATCAAGCCGAGGTCGAGCCGCGTCACCTTGAACTGACGCGCGTAATAGCTGACGAGATCGGATTCCCAGCCGTCGCCCCGCTGATTGCCGAAATCGTAGAAATGATGGGCGCTCACGATGCCGAATGCGTTCCAATCGGGCGTGCGCTTGAATTGGCTCGAGAGGACGGCATCCTGACCGAGCGCGCGCACCACCTGGCTGTCGGGGCCGGCATTGGCGTTGCTTTGGTGGCGCATGCCGATCTGGGCAAAAACCGACAAGGCATTGGCGGAGAGGCCGCGATCGATGGCGGAGAGAAATTTCGCCACTTGATCGCGCACGTCTTGAGGTGTGTCGGGGGAGGCGAGCGCGGCGTTGAAATAGCTTTTTGCCATCTCGTAGGAATGCAGCTTGAAGTAAAGGAGGCCGAGCTCGAGCTGCACGCGCGGTAGATTCGGGTTGTAGAACAGCATGCGCTCGAGCGCGCCGATCGCCGCTTCGTAATCGCCGAGTTTCGTCTCGATTTCCGAGAATCGGAAGGCGGCATCGAGATCATTGGGCTTGGCGAGGAGGTGCTTGAACAAGGCGTCAGCCTCGGCCCGCAAATCCGTGTCGGGAACGACGGGCGGGTCGGCACTTGCCGAGCCGATGCCGAGAGCTGTGAGCACGACGACGGCAAGAAGCGCCCGTAAGCCTCGCACGGGCCGCCGCACCGCTCCCGGCGCCGGCTCTCGCGCCCTAGCTTCAGGATAGGTTCGCCAATCGAGGGAATGGCCAGGGTGGGTCACGAGAAGCACTCGCCGGTGAAGCGAGGCTTCGAGCCGCGGCTTTTGGGGAGGCTCACCTTCGACCCTCCTCTCGCGGCGCGAAGCAGGCGCAATTGCGCCTCGACGCCGCGGAGCTTGCTCTCAACTGCATCCCACCCCGACGGTCGCCGCACCATGCGCGTCGGCTTATTCAATATCCAATGTTATGAAGTTCCCCATTATGGGGTCAATATGAGGTTCACCCGGAAGGGGTGTTTTGCCGGCAAGCCGCGCGGATTGGGCATAAGCGTTGCGGTTTTGCAACAAGAGCGAAAGCATCGCCCAAGCCAGGGCCTTAAAAAATGGGATGATTTTTCCGAAAAGCCTCTCCACCGCCGTATAGAGTGTCTGGCAATCTGCCGAGGCCGGCAGGCTATTGCCCGCCGGTCGCCAAAACCTCCACATCGCCGTCGCGCCCGGTGTCGACCTTGAAGTCGCGCGCATAGGTCTTGCCCGCGTGGCGCGCGACGACGCTGTAAAGGCCCTCGGCAAGCGTCATCGTGGCAAAGGCGCCGACCGATTCCTGCACGATGTCGCCGCCTGGCGAAAACACGCTCCAATTGGTGTCGGCGAGCGCCTCTCCGCCCGGCGTCTCGACGAGCTTGAGGGTCACCGTCGCGGCCCGGTGGCGCAAGGTCGCGTCGGTCAGCCTGCCGCTTTCGACCTTGATGTCCGCACGCACGGTGGCGTTGGCGTCCCCATACGTCGAGACCACATGGTAGACGCCTTCGGCGAGGCGGACCGCCTCGCCCGAACGAATGCCGCTCACCAATTGATGCCCCTCGGGATCGCCCGGCGAGGGCTCGAAGATCGTGTAGGCGACCTTGGCGCGGGGCACCGGCTGGTCGCCGAGCGTGGCGGCGAGCCGCAACGCGCCGGCCGAGAGCGTGAATTTTTCGGTGGCCGGAGTGTCGCCGAGCGACACGCGCTTCGAAGCGCTCGCGAAGCCATAGCTCACATGCACGAAGTAATCGCCGCGCTCGAGCGTAAAGGCCGGGGCTTGCGCCTTCGAGCGTTGCACGATCGCTAGGGTGCCGTCAGGCAACGCCTTGAAGATGCGCCATTCGAGCCCGCTCCGAATTGGGCCCTGATCGCCCGGGAATTGGGCCGAAACCGCCAAGGAGCCCATTTGCGGGGTGGGTACTGGCGCCGCTTGCGGAGAAGGCGCCGGCAAGGTGGGCGCCGCCGCGGCCGGTGTCTGCGCCTCGCCGGTTCTCGGAGCGCCCGCAATCGCAAGCATCGTCGCGAAGGCGGCGATGAGGGCGCTATTGCGGCGGGAGCGCAACGATGTCGGCCTCGCTCGGCAAAGCTTCACGGCTCGGTTTCCTCGCCCCCATTCGTGAACGCGTCGCGAGCGGCCTCGTAGAGATGAGTCGGCGACAAGGGGTTGAACCGAAACGTAATGATGTGGCGCCCTCGTGGCAGCTCGACGCCACGGAACAGAAGATTCATGCGCAAAACCGGCGCGGGCGCATCGTCGATCGTAGCCTCCCATCCCGGATAATAGAGATCGTGCAGCACGAGGACGCCCGGCTTGTCCGTGTCCGCCTGGATGATCACGCAATTGCGCTTGTAGGAGACGATGCGGACGAGCGCTTCGCCTTGCGCGGGCTCTCCGCTTCGGTCGAGCCCGTATTTGCCGGCGAGATCCTTCACCGACCTCTCGTCGATGAGGGCCTCGTGGCCACGGTCGAAATCCGGCATTTCGCCGCTCTCGATCACGCTGCCTTCATCGACGCTGATCAGCTTGTTCGCCACATAGGCGCGCGGCGCCGCATTGCCCAGATGATAAATATAAACGCCGGGGCCGCCGTAGATCTCGGTCACCTCGTCGGGGCGCGGGTAATCGCTCGGCAAGCTCTCGATCGGGCGGCCCAGCACCAGGAACTCGAGGCCGAGGAGATTAGCCAACCGGCTGCGCCAGCCCCTGAAGGTCTCGGGAAACTGGCGAAGATGGAGATCGACCGCGTTCTCGCCGGAGCCCGTCAACTGCTCGTAATCGGCGATGCGCAAGGCGTTGTAGCCGAGCGTGTCCTCGAGCTTCTCGATCATCGAGACGTTCTGCCAGCCATGGGCGAGGCCGAGGATCTCGACGCGCGGGCGCGCGCCCTCATTCTTGCGCTCCGCGATGGCCTTCTTTAGCGCCGCGAGCCCCGCCTGCTCCGAAGGGCTCATCGCCCCATAGGCCGAATAATAGGCGGCGGGCTCGCCATCGATGGCGCTCGCGGCGTGACGCAGCACGAGCTCGCCGGAGGTGATGGCGGCGATCGCGGTCGCAGCGAGCAGGCGGGCGCGCGGGGTCGTGGCCCGGAGCATCACCAAGATGCCGGCCGCCGCGATGGCAAAGCCGGCCAGAATTTCGCGCAACGCATAGGCCGTGTGACCGGCCTTGACGGAAAGATCGAGCGAGATGGCGAGAGCGCCGACGACGCAAAGCGTCGCAAGCGCGATGAGCACGGGCGAGACCGCACCGGGGACGCGCAGCTTCGGCAGGCCCTCGCGGCAGAAACGGTCGAGAAGCGCGGCCGCCAGCATGGCGAAGGCGAAGTTCAAGATGAAGGTGGCATCGGCCGGCCGCCGATAAAGGTCGACGCCGGGGAGGAGGTCGAAAAGCGGCTCGAAGAGGGGGGTGAAGCGGCCAAGCGCATAGACGAGCGCCACGGCGGCGACGATGGCGAAGAAGCGCGTGCCGCGCCCGAGCGCGCGACGGCCGGCGAGCCCGTGCCACAGTAACAGCAAGGCCGGGAGCGTCCCGGCGAAAACATAGTTGATCGAACGGTCGGTCCAGCTCCCGTCCGGCACGGTCAGCGGGCCCGGCCCCCAATAATTCACGCCGTTGTCGAGCGTGCCGAAGACATTCGGAAACAACAGCGTGGCGAAGCTCTGGGGCGGCAGCGAGCCCATCACCGCAAGCCCGTAGCCGATCTCGGGCCGGTTCGAGCTTTTCAGGAATTGCAGGGTGAGGAGCACGGGCACCGCGATGATGGCGACCCCGGTGGCCGCCATCACGAGAAGGCGAAGCCAATGCTCCTTCAGCCAGGCGAGCGGCCGCCTTGTGTGAATCGCGCGGGTCGCCGCGGCGCCGAGAAGGAGAAGGCAGCCGAAGAAGGCGATCTGGTCGCGCCCGAGCGCCATCAGCCCGGCGGCGCCGCCGAAGCCGAGCGCGAGCAGCATCGAACGACGATCGAGGCTTTCCTCGAGCGCGAGAAGCGCGAGCGGCAGAAAGGAGTAGCTGACGATCATGCCCGTGTGCTGCAGGCGTGCGGCGGCGGAGCCGCCCATCATGAACATCACCGCGGCCAGAAGCGCTGCGGGCGCGCCGAAGCCCCGGCGCAAGCAAAGCATCCCGGTCGCCAAGCCGCCGAGCAGAAGATGCGCATAGACGGCCGCGTCGAAGGCGAACATCGAGGCCTTGGGCGAAAGAAAGGCGAAGAGCGCGAGGGTGGGCGTGAAGATGAGCGATTGCGGGTCGGCGATGGTGGGATGGCCGGAGAAATGATACGGATTCCAGAGCGGAAAATTACCATCCGCGAAGGTGCGCCCGAGAAAGCGGAACATCGGGTAGAAATGGTTCTTGGAGTCCCAGGGCACGACCTTGCCGCTCAACGGCCAGGCGAGTGCCGCGGCGAGCCAGACGGCGAAAATCGATGCCGAGGCAATGGTTTTCGTGCCGAAGCGCGCGGCGAGCGAGCGCGGCGCTCCTTCGGCGTGGGCAAAGCTCGTCGTGTCGGTCATCGCGATAGTAACTGCCGGAATGTCTCGAATTGATCCCTATTGACGCCTTGCCCTCGGCCGAAGCCTCACGCCAAGGCGCCGGATGCGCTCTTTTTGCGCATCTCGTCTCATCTTTAGCTCATCGCGCGAGAAATTCCGCTCCCCAACCCGCGCCAACGGGAGACTATGACAGAAGAATTCCAAACCGGAGATGAACGAAACTCAAGGAGGTGACGCGCGCGATCGCTCAGCGCTGTTTGGCACGTGCCCGAAAGCGCCAATTTTTCGAACCCCCGGCGCCTTGCATCGCCGCGCCCATGGGCTGGCGGCCTTGCTCAGGTCGCGGCCCGGGCTTGCGACTTTGAGGCCTCGCTCCCTCCTGACTATGCGAATGTCCATGCGAATGCCCGTGGGAATGCCCATGGGGACCTTGTTGACGCTGGTGCGCCTGCATCGGCCGCGGCGCGGGGCGCGAAGGCGCGCCCGTTGGTCCGGAGGCTTCGAGCGCCCCGCTCAACGGCAAGCGCATGCGGATGAGCTTCTCGATGTCGGCGAGATAGGGTTTCTCCTCGGCATCGCAGAAAGAGATCGCCATGCCGGCGGCGCCCGCGCGTGCCGTGCGGCCGATGCGGTGCACATAGGTCTCGGGGACGTTCGGCAGGTCGAAATTCACCACATGGGTCACGGCGTCGATGTCGATGCCTCGCGCGGCGATGTCGGTCGCGATCAGCACCTTCACGCGCCCGGTTTTGAAAGCCTCGAGCGAGCGCTCGCGCTGGTTTTGGCTCTTGTTACCGTGGATGGCGGCGGCCGCGATGCCGGCGGTCTCGAGATGGCGCACCACGCGGTCAGCGCCGTGCTTGGTGCGCGTAAAGACGAGGCTTCTCGTCATCAGCGGGTCGCGCAGGGTTTCGGCGAGAAGCGCGCGCTTGCGTGCCGTCTCAACCAGGATGACCCGCTGCCTCACCTTGTCCACGGTCGTCGCCACGGGCGTCACGGCGACCCTGACGGGATTGCGCAGAAGCTCATCGGCAAGGCGCGCGATGTCGCGCGGCATGGTGGCGGAAAAGAAGAGGCTCTGTCGCGCGCTTGGTAATTTCGGCACGATGCGCCGAATGGCGTGGATGAAGCCCATGTCGAGCATCTGGTCGGCTTCATCCAGAACGAAAATCTCGACGCGGTCGAGGCGCAACGCGCCGCCCCCGAGATGATCGATGAGGCGGCCGGGCGTGGCGACGAGGATATCGACGCCACGCGTCAGCGCCTGGATCTGCGGGCGAGCCGAAACGCCGCCGAAAACCACGGTGCTCGAGAGGTTCAAATGCCGGCCGTAGGTTCTGAAGCTCTCGGCGATCTGGCTCGCGAGCTCGCGCGTCGGCGACAGGATGAGGGCGCGGCAGCTCCGCGGCTCCGCGGAGCGCCGCGTGGCCGCGAGGCGCTGGAGAATCGGCAGCGCGAACGCCGCCGTCTTGCCGGTGCCCGTCTGGGCGATCCCGCAAAGGTCGTTGCCGGCGAGAATATGCGGAATGGCCTGCGCCTGGATCGGCGTCGGCGTGACGTAATGCTCGGTGGCGAGCGCCTTCAATAGCGGCGCTGCGAGGCCGAGCTCGTTGAAATTTGTCAAGGAAGTGCTTTCAGGTCGACGCAATGCGCTCCGGCCCTAGAGCTCGGCGGCTTGCGTCCTGGGAATGGGATGAAGTTCGTGCGTGCCCGACTTCGGTTTAAGTCTTCTCGAGCATCGGGCAGGACGAAAACCGCCTCGGCGGTCGATCGTTCACGCGGCCATGACGCCGTCGCCGCATGGAGCGGCCAGGGGTCATGTGCGCCGCACAAGAAGCTTTGTCAAGGGTTTAGGCGGAAGAAGGGGCGACCAGGATGTGGGACGCCTTGATGTCCGGCTGCGTTCCAACAAAGCTTTTAGGTTCTCGGCATCAACCCCTTTTGCAGCTCGCGAGGAGTTGCCTCAGCTTCTCGCCTATCGCCTTCAGCGGCACGATCTTGGCGAAACCCTTGCCTTCGATCCGCAATCCGCCGGGGCCCGCAAGGGCGGTGAACATCGGGTTGCGCGAGGCCACGGTGACGGCGAGCATGGTGCCGGCGCTTGCCGGGTCTTCCGTCACGGTTCCGGCAAAGCTCGATCTCACGCCTCCGATGGTGAGCGAGAAGGATTGATTCTGGTCGATCTTGGCTTTGCCCGGGTCCACAAAGACGCGGATGACGATATCGCCGCTCCTGGGACCGCAAGCGAGGGCGATGATGGGCTGGTTGCCCGCAAGGCCGTAGGAAAGGGTGAGCCCATCCTTTTGCTTCGCAAGCGCCCATAGAGGCTCGGGTACGGCCGGCGCCGCGGCGGGCGCTGGCGCACGCGCCTGAGCGCGCGCCTTTGTCGATGCGGCATGGGTCGCGCCGCCAAAGGCCGCGGTAAAAAACGCGAAGCCCGAAATCAGCAAGGCGAGAGGCAATCGAGCTTGCAATCCTTTGGCCATGCGTATTTCCCCGGCGTCCGCGCCTTCCGACCTCGCACAGCGCAAGGCCGGCGCCCAGTCTGGCACGGCTTTTGGCGCGCGCCCACCCCGTTTCGCGCCGCTTTGCGGCGATTTTTAACGCAGGGGCGGGATGTTAGCTCCGGCCGGACCCGAGGCTCGCTCCTGAAAGCCCTTGCGGGCAGCCCGTTGTATGGGGAAGAACGGCAACGATGCTTGGCAATAGTCCGGGAAGCGGCATCGCTGCGTCAGCCGATCCAGCGGGATGCGACGGGAAATGAGCAAGAACCAACGCGCCGACGTGCTTTTGGTCGAGCGCGGCTATTTCGAGAGCCGGGCGCGCGCGCGAGCGGCGATCGAGGCCGGGCTGGTGAAGGCCGATGGCGAGACCGTCTCGAAACCCTCCCTCGCGCTTCGCGCCGATGCGGTGCTCGAAGCCTCGCCGCCGCATCCTTACGTCTCGCGCGGCGGGGTGAAGCTTGCGGCCGCGCTCGATGCCTTCGGCTTCGATCCCGCGGGGCGTGCCTGCCTTGACGTTGGCGCTTCGACCGGCGGCTTCTCGCATGTGCTCTTGGGGCGCGGCGCGCGAAGCGTGGTCGCGGTCGACGTCGGGCATGGCCAGCTCCATCCGAAGCTCGTGGGGGAGCCGCGCCTCGTCTCGCTCGAAGGCCAGGACATTCGCACGCTCGATGGCGCGCGGCTCGGCGAGCCGCCGAGCCTCGTCGCGATCGATGTGAGCTTCATCTCGCTCACCCATGTCTTGCCGGCGGTGACGCGGCTTGCTGCGCCGAAAGCTCTTCTCGTGGCGCTGATCAAGCCGCAATTCGAAACCACGCCCGCGCAAGTCAAGAAGGGCATCGTGCGCGATGCGAAGGTGCAAGACGAAGCGCGCTCGCGCATCCTCGACGCCCTCGTCGCGCTTGGATGGGCGGTGCAAGACCCCATCGTGTCGCCGCTTCGCGGCGGCGACGGCAATCTTGAATTCCTCATCGGTGCGCGGCGTGGATAAGGCCTTGATCATCTCGCGCATGGGTGCGCGTGGCGACGGCAGGGTCGCGGGCTCGCCCGATGCGCTGCATCTTCCCTTCGTGCTGCCGGGCGAAGAGGTGGTGGCACGCATGGCGGCCGGTGAACCGAAGCTCCTCTCGATCGAGCGCGCGAGCCCCGACCGCATCGTCCCTGTGTGCTGCTATTTCGGGACTTGCGGGGGGTGCAAGCTGCAGCATTGGCGGCACGAGCCTTATCTTGCGTGGAAACGCGAGCTCGTGGCCGAGGCGCTCGCGGCCGAGGGCATCGAGGCTTCGGTCGCGCCTATCATTGACGCGCATGGCGCGGGGCGGCGCCGCGCGATTTTTCATGCGCGGCGCGACGGGGAGAAGGTGCGCACCGGCTTCATGCGGGCGGGCTCCCATGAGCTCATCGACATCGAGGCTTGCCCGATCTTGGCGCCGGCGCTCGCCGGCGCGCCGCGCCTCGCGGCACGCCTTGCCGCGCTTCTCACGCGCGCCGGGAAGCCGCTCGACATCACGGTGACCGCGAGCGAGGCCGGGCTCGATGTCGCGGTCAAAGGGCGCGGCATCTTGCCCTTTGCCGAGCGCGACGAAGCGATTGCCTTCGCGGCGCGCGAGGATCTGGCGCGGCTCTCCAATCATCACGAGGTGATCGTGGAGCGCCGCGCGCCGCTCATCGCGATCGGAGATTGCCAGGTCCTGCCGCCGCCGGGCGCCTTTTTGCAAGCGACGGCGCAAGGCGAGGCGGTTCTCGCAAAGCTGGTCGGCGAGGCGCTCGGCAAAGCCAGGCGACAGCCGCGCCGCATCGCCGATCTCTTCTGCGGCATCGGGCCTTTTGCGCTTCGCCTCTCACGCGCCGCGCAAATTTGGGCCTTCGACACCGATGCCGCCGCGGTCGCCGCATTGGCGAAAGCCGCCCGTCACACGCAGGGGCTCAAACCGCTCGAGGCACAAGCGCGCGATCTTTTCCGGCGGCCCCTGCTCGCGGCCGAGCTTGCGGCCTTCGATGCCGTCATCCTCGATCCGCCGCGCCAGGGCGCGCAGGCCCAGGCGCAGGAGCTCGCGCGTTCCAAAGTCGAACGCATCGTCTATGTCTCCTGCAACCCCGCGACATTCGCGCGCGACGCAAAAGCCTTGATTGCTGGCGGCTATCGGATCGACGCGGTCACGCCCGTCGACCAATTTCGCTTCAGCGCCCATGTCGAGCTGGTCGCGGCTTTGCACCGGGTGTGAAAGCGCCTGCGCTTGTTTAGGCCGCCTGTGGTCACGCATGTCGCGCCCCAATCAGCTCTCCTGGCGCGCCATGCCGCGCCCCTTCAGCGCCGCCTCGATCTCGGGAAGCACGGCCGGATCCTCGATGGTCGACGGCGTGGCCCAGTCTTCGCCATCGGCGATCTTGCGCATGGTGCCGCGCAGGATCTTGCCGGAGCGCGTCTTCGGCAGGCGCGCCACGGTGATCGCCGTCCTGAAGGCGGCGACCGGGCCGATCCTGTCGCGCACCATGGTGACGAGCTCCCGCTCGATGTCCTCGGGCGAAGCGGTGACGCCGCTCTTCAGCACCGCGAAGCCGCAAGGCCTCTCGCCCTTGATGGCGTCGCTGACCCCGATCACCGCACATTCGGCGACGGCCGGATGGGATGCGATCACCTCCTCCATGCCACCGGTCGAGAGGCGATGGCCGGCCACATTGATGATGTCGTCCGTGCGTCCCATCACGAAGACATAGCCGTCCTCGTCGAGAAAGCCGGCATCCGCCGTCTTGTAGAAGCCGGGGAAGTCGGCGAGGTAGCTGTCGCGCATGCGATCATCGGCTTGCCAGAGCGTCGGGAAGGCGCCGGGCGGCAGCGGCAGCTTGATGACGATCGAGCCCATCTGGTTCGGCGGCACGGGCCGGGCGGCCTCGTCCACCACTCGCAGCTCGTAGCCCGGCATGGCGACGGTCGGTGAGCCGTGCTTCACCGGGAGGAGACCGAGGCCGAGCGGGTTTCCGGCGATGCACCAGCCCGTCTCGGTCTGCCACCAATGGTCGATGACGGGCTTCTTCAGGATGCGCTCGGCCCAGGCGACGGTATCGGGATCGGCGCGCTCGCCGGCGAGAAAAAGCGCTCGAAGGCAAGAGACGTCATGACGCTCGAGATGCTTCGCCTGCGGGTCCTCCTTCTTGATGGCGCGGAAGGCGGTCGGCGCGGTGAAGAAGGAGCGCACCTTGTGCTCGGCGATCACGCGCCAGAAGCTGCCCGCATCGGGCGTGCCGACGGGCTTTCCCTCGTAGACGACGCTGGTGCAACCGGCGATGAGCGGCGCGTAGACGATGTAGGAATGTCCCACCACCCAGCCGACATCGGAGGCCGCCCAATAGGTGTCGCCCGCTTCGACGCCGTAGAGATTGCTCATCGACCAGTTGAGCGCGACCATATGCCCGCCATTGTCGCGGACCACGCCCTTGGGCTGGCCGGTGGTGCCGGAGGTGTAGAGCACGTAGAGCGGGTCGGTCGCGAGAAGCTGCACGCAAGGCGCGGCGTTGCCGGCAGCCTTCGCCTTGGCGATGCGCGAGGCCCAATCATGATCGCGATCGGCCATCAACTCGGCCTCGCATTGCGGACGTTGGAAGATAAGGCAGGACGAAGGTTTCACGGTCGCGAGCCGCATGGCCTCGTCGACGAGCGGCTTGTAAGGGACGACGCGCCCGGGCTCGATGCCGCAAGAGGCCGCGAGAAGCAGCGCGGGACGGCAATCGTCGATGCGGGTCGCAAGCTCGCGTGCCGCGAAACCGCCGAAGACCACCGAATGCACTGCTCCGATGCGGGCGCAGGCGAGCATCGCGATGAGCGTCTCGGGGATCATGGGCATGTAGATCAGCACCCGATCGCCTTTTTCCACGCCGAACTCGCGGATCACGGCCGCGAGCGCCTCGACCTCGGTTTTGAGCTGCGCGTAAGTGAGCTTTCGGATCGTGCTGGTGACGGGGCTGTCATGGATGATGGCGACACGCTCGCCATGGCCTGCCGCCACATGCCGATCGACCGCGTTGTGGCAGGTGTTGCACACGCCGTCCGGATACCAGCGGCCATACACCCCCGCACGCGCGTCGAGCACGGTCGCGGGCGGTTGGAACCAGTCGATGGCGCGCGCCGCCTCTCCCCAAAAAGCGATCGGATCGCTTTTCCAGCGCGCGTAGACCTCAGGATAACGGCTTCTTGCCGGTTCGTTCATCGCTGTGCCTCCGGCTCGAGCCCGATACGACGCAAATAGCAGCCGGCGCAGAAAAGCTTAAGAGCGCCTAAGGTCGCGGCGTTGACAGAGCATGGGCGTTTTTTGGCCTCTCGAACTGGCATAAGCTTCCACCGAGATGAGGCCAAGGCGTGATCGGCGAGAGGCTGAGCCCTTCGCAAGCGGAACCGTGGTGATACCTTGCGGCCGCGCAGCATCGCGACGGCCGGAGAAGCGGTGATCCTGGTCGCCGAAATGTTCCCTACCTTCGAGGATGAAGGCTGGAAGACGCGCATTCTCCATTCGATGAAGGTCGATCGCGAAGCCCGTGAGAAGATGGGCTTCCATGAAGGCTGGGGGCGATGCGCCGACCCGCTCAGCGAGCTCGCCGCGCGGATCGGATCCGCGGTCGAGGTCTCAGCCGGGAACGAGCCGGTCGACCTCGCCTGGCGAGGCGACGGACACCTTGAGATCGTTCACGAGACCATCCGCGATCGAATAGATCCAGCCGTGCACGCAGAGAGGTTGGCCCCTTCCCCAGGCATCCTGCACGAAGACGTCGGAGGCGACGTTCCGCACCTGCCGGATGACGTTGAGCTCGCAAAGCCGGTCCAGGCGCAAACCGCCCTCCAAGGCATCGAGCTCATGGCGGTGCTCGTGATAGACCTCGCGGATCGGGTGCAGCCAATGGTCGACGAGGCCACGCCGTTTGCCGTCGACCGCGGCGCTCACGCCGCCGCAACCGTAATGGCCGACCACCATGATGTGCTTCACCTTGAGCACATCGACCGCGAATTGCAGCACCGAAAGGTAATTGGCATCTTGTGGCGGCGCGAGGTTCGCGACATTGCGGTGGACGAAGAGCTCGCCAGGGTCGAGGTCGACGATTTCATTGGCGGGCACGCGGCTGTCCGAGCAGCCGATCCAAAGATATTCGGGCGCCTGCTGGCGCTCGAGCCGCCTGAAGAAATCCGCATCCGTCGCCCGCATGCGCTGCGCCCAGGCGCGGTTATTGGCTTTCAAATGATCAAGCATGGGTTGCGCATAGCGCCGACGCCGCGCCGCCACAAGGCGCTGGCTCTGGCCTCTTCGCCGAAGCGTTGTAACATGAAGGCCTTTCGCTTTGAGGCTCCCCATGACCGAACGAGACAAGACGAACGCCGCGAAGAACCCCTATGCGATCGGCCTTGCCAAGAACCCCGCGAATTTCCAGCCCCTGACGCCGCTCACCTTCCTGGAGCGTGCTGCCGCGGTGTTCCCGAAACGCGCCGCCATCGTGCATGGCGGCTTGCGTCGCGACTATGGCGAGTTCTACGCGCGCTCGCGCCGCCTCGCCTCGGCGCTCGCGGCGCGCGGCATCGGGCGCAACGACACCGTCTCGGTGATGCTCGCCAACACGCCGGCCATGCTCGAATGCCATTACGGCGTGCCCATGCTCGGCGCCGTGCTGAACACGCTCAACACCCGCCTCGATGCGAAAATCCTGGCGTTCACGCTCGACCATGCCGAGGCGAAGGCGCTGATCGTCGACAGGGAATTCGCCCCCGTCATGCGCGAGGCGCTGAACCAGGCGAAGGTGCAGCCCCTCATCATCGATTACGACGATCCGGAATATAAAGGCCCGGGCGAGCGCATCGGGACCATGGAATACGATGAGCTCGTCGCCTCGGGCGATCCGGGCTTTCGCTGGTCGGCGCCACAAGACGAATGGGACGCCATTTCGCTGAACTACACTTCCGGCACCACTGGCAATCCCAAAGGGGTGGTCTACCATCATCGCGGCGCCGCGCTCCTGGCCCAAGGGAATGTCATCGTCTCGAGCATGGCGAAGCATCCGGTGTATCTGTGGACGCTGCCGATGTTCCACTGCAATGGCTGGTGTTTTCCTTGGTCGATCTCGGTCGTCGCCGGCACGCATGTGTGTTTGCGCCAGGTGCGCGCCGAGCTGATCTACGAGCTGATGGTGCGCGAAGGCGTGACGCATCTGTGCGGCGCGCCGATCGTGATGTCGACGCTTCTCAACGCGCCGGCCGCCGAGAAAAGGAAGCTGCCGCGTCGCGTATCCTTCTTCACCGCGGCCGCGCCCCCGCCCGAAGCCGTGCTCGCCGAAATGCGCGAGGCGGGCTTCGAGGTCACCCATCTTTACGGCCTCACCGAGACCTACGGCCCGGCGGTCGTCAATGATTGGCAGAGCGATTGGGATTCACTTCCCGCCGCCGAGCAGGCGGCAAAGAAGGCGCGCCAGGGCGTGCGCTACGGCGCCCTCGATGCGCTCGCCGTCATGGACCCCGCGACGCTCACACCGGTGCCGGCCGATGGCGAGACTATCGGCGAGGTGATGTTTCGCGGCAATGTGGTGATGAAGGGTTATCTCAAGAACGAGGCCGCGACCGCCGAAGCTTTCGCGGGAGGATGGTTTCATTCCGGCGACCTCGGCGTGGCCCATGAGGACGGCTACATCCAGCTGAAGGATCGCTCGAAGGACATCATCATCTCGGGCGGCGAGAACATCTCGTCGATCGAGGTCGAGGACGCGCTGTTCAAGCATCCCGCGGTCCAGCTCGCGGCGGTGGTGGCGAAGCCCGACGAGAAATGGGGAGAGACGCCTTGCGCCTTCGTCGAGTTGAAGCCGGGCATGAGCGTGACGACGGAAGATCTCATCATTTGGTGCCGCGAGCATCTGGCGCGCTACAAATGCCCGCGCTTCGTCGTCTTTGCCGAGATCCCCAAAACTTCGACCGGCAAGGTGCAGAAATTCGTGCTGCGCGAGCGCGCGAAGGCGGTCTCCGGCTGAAGGGGCCGCGATCGTCACTGCGCGCCGCGCGTGGGGCGGGGCCGGCCCCGCTTCGTTTTCAGCCTCTTCATTCGCAAGAGCAAAAGGGCTTCGTGATCCCCGCCGGCGCCCGCTCGCCGTGCCTTGACTTGCTCGCTAAAATTTTACCGACAAAATAGCCTTGATATTTGGGGAGCCCGCGCAAGGCGCTTGACTCCGGCGGGCTTCCCCCGCAACCCAGGCCCATGGGAAACCGCCTTCATCACGGCGATTTGCCGGCCGATTATCAAGCCGGCCCGGTGCTGGCGATCGACACCGAGACGCTCGGCCTCAACCCGCATCGCGACCGGCTTTGCCTCGTTCAGCTCTCGCGCGGCGACGGGGATGCCGATCTGGTGCAGATCGCGGCGGGCGCCGCGCGCGCCCCGAACCTCGAGCGCGTCCTTGCCGACCCGCAAGTGCTGAAGCTTTTTCATTTCGCGCGTTTCGACATCGCGGCCCTCTACCATCGCCTCGGCGTGATGGCTGAGCCCGTCTGGTGCACGAAGATCGCCTCGAAGCTCACCCGTACCTATACGGACCGCCATGGGCTGCGCGACCTCGTGCGCGAGCTTCTCGGCGTCGAGATCTCGAAGCAGCAGCAATCCTCGGATTGGGGCGCGCCGAATTTGACGGAGGCGCAGCTCGCCTATGCGGCCTCCGACGTGCTGCATCTGCATGCGCTGAAGGACAAGCTCGAGGCTCTCTTGCGGCGCGAGAACAGGCTCGATCTCGCCAACGCCTGTTTCGATTTCCTGCCGACACGCGCCAGGCTCGATCTCGCCGGCTGGAACGGCGATGTGTTCTCCCATGAGTGATCCGGCAATCCGGTGATCGATGGGTGATCAGGAAAGCGAGGATCGTTCAGCCATCGTGGCGCTGGTGAACAACTGGGCGGTTTGGCGCGACGCGGGGGATTGGGAACGCTTTCGCTCCGTCTGGCACGATGACGGGCGCATGATGGCGACCTGGTTTCAGGGTTCGGCTGACGCCTTCATCGCGGCGAGCCGCGAAGGCTGGGAGAAAGGCGTGTCCATCCTGCATTTCCTCGGCGGCATCGCGATCGACATCGAGGGGACGCGCGCGATCGCGCAAACCAAGATGACGATCTCGCAACGAGGTGAAGTGCACCGCGTGCTTTGCGACGTGGTCTGCACCGGTCGCTTTTATGATTTTCTCGAGAAGCGCGCCGGCCGTTGGGGGCTCGTGCTGCGCCAGCCGATCTACGAGAAGGATCGGCTCGACCCGCTCGACCCGGCGGCAACGCTAAGGCTCGACCCGGAGTTGTTGCGGCGCTTCCCCGAAGGCTACCGCCACCTCGCCTATCTGCAAACGCAGATCGGCTACGCGGTGAAGCGCGACATGCCGGGACTTCGCGGCCCCGAGGTCGAAGCGCTTTACCGACGCGGCCGCGCCTGGCTCGAGGGAAAGGGCGAAGCTTAGATCACTCGGCGACGGATGACAGCCACCCTGCCGTGGGTCAGACCAAGCTGGCGCGAGCGAAATCGGCGTCACCTTCGCGTCATCACGGGACTTGGTCCGGTGATCAAGATTGCCTTTCAACGGGACCCCTCGAAGGCGTCATGGCCGTGCCGAGCACGGCCATGACGTGAACATTTAGCTCTTCGTGCTCTTCAATTTCCGCGGCAGCTTCCATTCCCGCAGCGCTTCGCGGATCAGCTCGTTTCTCAGGGCCTCGGCCCCCAGGGCGAGGCCTCTTCCTGCGTGATCCCGCCCCAAGGGGCCGCGGCCGAGTCGGCCCGGGCCGGCATCCGCTCACCGATCGGCGCCTCGATGAGCGCATCGGGATTCCCGCCGGCGAACTTCACGAGCGCCTCGATGCGCGCCTCGATGGGTGGATGTGTGTCGAAGAGCGAGGAGAATCCGACGCTCGGATTTTCGATGAAGGCTTCCTGCACGAGGGAGGGCACGTCGTCGATGCGCGCGTGATCCTCGATGCGTTTCAGCGCCGAGATCATCGCGTCCGGGTCCTTGGTGAGCTCGACCGAGCCGGCATCGGCGAGATATTCGCGCCGGCGTGAAAGAGCGAGCTTCAACAGGATCGCAAGCACCCAGGAGAGCGCGGCGAGAGCGATGGCGATGACGATCGCGATTCCGGCTCCGCCGCCGCGGCGCTCGCTCCGGTCGCCGGGTCCGGCGTTCAGCAAAAGCCGCACCATCATCTGGCCCGCGAAGGACAGGATGCCGGCGAAGATCGCAGCGATCACGATGAGGCGCACATCCTGGTTCTTGATATGGGTGAGCTCATGGCCGAGCACGGCGGTGAGCTCGCGGTCGTTCAGCCTGGCGAGAAGCCCCGTGGTCACGGTGATCGAGGCATCGTGCTCATGGAGGCCCGAGGCAAAGGCGTTGAGCGCCTCGGTCTCCATCACCTTGATCTTCGGCGTCGGCATGCCGACGCTGATGCAGAGCGGCTCGAGAAGGCGAAACACGCGGCCTCGCTCCGCGGGTCCAGGAAGCGTGGCGCCCGTCGCCGCGTCGATCAACCGGCCTTGCACCGTGAAGGCGATGGCGAACCAGGTGAGCGAGAAGGCGACCGCGTAGATCCAATCTTCCCGCATGCGGCGGGAAGCGAGGCCCAGAATCTCGCCCGTCGAGAGGTAGCCGTTCGGATAGGAGAAGGCGACCGCCACAAGATCGAGCGCATAGGTGATGACCACAATGAGGACGACGAAGCCGCAAAGGATCAGCACCGATTTGATCCTGTTTGCCCGGATGTGAGTGTAGAGGCCGAAGGCGCGAAACATCGAGCGCTCGCCTTGCCGGTTTGGGCTCCTAGAACCTGACGCTCGGCGCCTGGGCGACCGCGGCGCGCTCCTCGCCGAGATCGAAGAAGGTCTCGGGCGTGAAGCCGAAGGCGCTCGCGAAAAGCACGGACGGAAAGGCCTGGATGCCGGCGTTGTACTCGCTCACCGCGCCATTGTAGAAACGCCGCGCCGCGGCGATCTTGCCCTCGATATCGGCAAGCTGCTGCTGCAGCTCGAGAAAATTCTGGTTCGCCTTCAAGTCGGGATAGGCTTCCGAGATGGCGATGAGGCGCCCGAGAGCGCCCGAAAGCGCTTGTTCCGCCTGAGCTTGCTGCGGGCTGCCCGCGGGGGCCGCGATGGCGGCCGCGCGCGCCTTGACCACCTCGTCGAGCGTCCCCTTCTCATGGGCCGCGTAGCCTTTTACCGTCTCGACGAGGTTCGGGACGAGGTCGTGGCGTTGCTTCGTCTGCACATCGATATCGGCAAAGGCCTGCCGGCAGCGCTGCCGCAGATGCACGAGGCTGTTGTAGGCCATGATCGCAAACGCGCCGCCGACCACGACAATGATGAGGAGTATCGTCCCGAAGCCCATCAGCCACCTCCTGTCTTCGGCCGCTTCCGAAGCCGAGTAAGGCCCGGCCGTCGACTGCCGCACGAACCTAGCATGTTTGCGCAAGCGGCGCATTCGTTATAGGCGATGGCACGCTAGTGGCCGGCCTCGACGGATGGTCCCCGTTTGTCGGAGAAGGCCTGACCATAACTCTATTATATCGTAGATGGATTTTTCCGACGGAGGGGACGGTTCGTCGGAATCGATCCAAAAGGGATCGAAGAGAGCGGGAAATGAGCATGACGATGAGCGCCGGCGTCCTCGCGGGCAAACGCGGACTCGTGGTGGGTGTCGCCAATAGCCGCTCCATCGCCTATGGCATCGCCAAGCAGGCGCGCGCCCATGGCGCGGAGCTGATGCTCACCTATCAGGGCGATGCGCTGAAGAAGCGGGTGGAGCCGCTCGCGGCCGAGCTCGGCGCGCATGTGGCGGGCCATTGCGACGTCACGGAAACCGCCTCGATCGACGCACTCTTCGCCGAGGTCGCCCGCCATTGGGGCTCGCTCGACTTCCTGGTGCACGCCGTTGCCTTTTCCGACAAGAGCGAGCTCGAAGGCCGCTATCTCGACACGACGGAGGCTAACTTCTCGAGGACGCTCCTGATCTCCTGCTATAGCTTCACGGCGCTCGCGCAGCGCGCCGAGAAGCTCATGACCCATGGCGGCGCGCTTCTCACCCTCACCTATTACGGGGCGGAGAAATGGATGCCGCATTACAACGTCATGGGGGTCGCCAAGGCGGCGCTCGAGGCGAGCGTGCGTTATCTCGCGGCCGATCTCGGCCCGAAGAACATCCGCGTCAACGCAGTCTCTGCCGGCCCGATCAAGACGCTCGCCGCGTCCGGCATCGGCGACTTCCGCTACATCCTCAAGTGGAACGAATACAATTCGCCGCTTCGCCGCACGGTGACCATCGAGGAGGTGGGCGACACGTCGGTCTATCTTCTCTCCGACATGGGGCGCGGCGTCACCGGCGAGGTGCACCATGTCGATGCCGGCTATCACATCGTCGGCATGAAGAACCCCGACGCGCCCGACATGAGCCGCGCCAAGGAGGAGTAAGCGGCGCGCGGCCGTCCTACGCAGCCTGCCCTCAGCGCTCTTCAACAGTTCTTGAGCCGATCAACAAATCGGAATAAGGGCGTCGCCCCTTCGGTCCTGTCGCGTGAAGCAACGAGCTTCTGACAAGGAGACCGAAATGAAATTGCACTCTCATGCCCGCAGCGATTGGCGCACGCATCTTCGCGCCGCCGCCGTCGCCTCGGCCTTCGTTCTCGCGGCCGGCGGCATCGTCCATGCGCTTCCGGCCTTGGCCGATACCGACGATGGCGCCGAGCACAGCCACGACTTCAATGCGGATCATGACGGCATCTTCCAGGTGCAGCGCGGCGACCGCATCTGCTACACGCGCGAGGCGTGCGGCGGGGCCACGGCCGTGCCGATGAACACGCCCGGTCTTTGGACCATGCCGGGTGGCATGATGCCTCACCCGCCCGTCTCCGCGAAATAAAGACCAAGATGAGGTAAAAGTCATCGGTCTGTATTCGCTCGACGGGCTCGAAAATCCGAGCCCGTCGTCGAGGGGACGCTCGATAATGTGATTTGCACTTGGCCGCGGCCTCACCACATATGTGGTAGCCAAATTCAGGAGCATGCCATGCGGCAATCTCAGGAGCCTCGATCGAAGTTGTGTCGCCTGCCGGGCGTCGCGCTGATTTCAGCGCTATTCTTGGGCATCGCCCCGCTGGCGACAGCAAGTCCCGCCTGGGCGACTTTCGACGGCGGAGGCGGCGGCAACGAGCATCAAAACGACTGGAATGCCGACCACAATGACATCTACCAGGTGCAGCGCGGCGATCTCGTTTGCGATTCACGGGAAGCCTGTGGCGGCCCGGCAGCGATCCCCATGAATCGCCCCGGCTATTGGTATCTGCCGGGCGGGCTTTACACGCTGCATCGCTTTGCGCCGGGACCCGAGGCGCCTTACGCGGCCTATCACCCGCGCCATCACCATCATCACAAGCGCCCCCTCAACGATTAAGGCGGCGCCCATGGGCTTGCCCCAAAGAGTGAGGCAAGCCTCGTTTTGGTGAGTAAACCGCGAGAGCACCTCGCATCCCAGCCATCTCCATCAACATGTCTGACGCGGAATAAATGCGGCCGCCGACCGATAGGGTTGCGCGTGGGGTTCGTGTCGGAGTGAGGAAAGCGAGATGGTGAAGGACGTGCAGGATCGTCATACGAAGGTGAGGCGCGGCTTTCGCACTCCCGCGCTTCGCGCGATTGTCGCGTCGGCTCTTTTGTTTTCCGCCGGCGGGCTTGCCGGTTCGAGCGCAGCCCTCGCGAACTGGGACGGCGGCGCCGAGCACAGCGACGATTGGAACGCCGATCACGACGGAATCTATCAGGTGCAGCGTGGCGACCTCATTTGCGATTCGCGCGAGGCTTGCGGGGGCGCGGCGGCCATTCCCATGAACCGGCCCGGATACTGGTATCTGCCCGGCGGCATGTTGCAGGGTTATCATCCGGCCGTTCCGCCGGCTCCGCCAAGGCGGCGTTAGAGGAGCAGGAGCCGGAAAGGCGGAAGCCGGGTCTGCCAAAACATTATGCGTCGCCGCTAGTCTAATTTGCAGGATGATGCCGGCGTCTCTCTCGGACGCCCTCCCCCGGCACCACGAGCCTTCAGGCAAGATTTCCTTTCATTTCTGCCGCCCGGAGGCAAATCCGATTATTGGGTGAGCGCGGGCCGGAACGCGGTCCGAGCATCTTACGCTCGCCCGCTTGCGAATCGCCCTGAATTGACGAATTGCCCCACTCCCTCTAGCCCGGCCCGATGCTCTTCCTGATCCGCCACGGCGAGACGTTCTGGAATGCCGACGGGCGGCTCCAAGGCCAGTGCGATACCAAGCTCAACGGGCGCGGACGAGAGCAGGCGCGCGAATCCGGCCGCCTCTTGGCGAGGCTCCTGCCCGATGCCGCCGGGACGAGCTTCATCGCCAGCCCTCTCATCAGGGCCCGCGAATCGCTGGAAATTCTGATGGGCGAGCTCGTCGCGCAAGGCCGCCTCGCGGCGGTCGCTGCTTACGCCACCGATGACCGGCTGAAGGAATTGGCGTTCGGCCGTTGGGAGGGCCTCACCTGGAAAGAGGTGCGGCGCGACGCTCCCAAGGATTACGCCGCACGCGATGCGGATGTGTGGAATGTCCCTCCGCCAGGCGGAGAAAGCTATGCCTCGCTCGCCGCCCGCGCCGGCCCTTTGCTCAGCGAGCTCCCCGCCGGGAGCGTCGTCGTCGCGCATGGCGGCATCACGCGCATCGCGCTCCACCTCCTTGCCGGGATGCCGCGCGAACACGCCGCGAAAGCCCTGATTCGCCAGGGCGACGTGCTGGTGCTGGACGAAGGACGTGCAATCTGGGCTTCGGGCGCCCCGCTCGAGACGACCGCGGTCAAGGCGTGATCTGCAAACCGGCTCCGGGTCGCGATAAAACATACGGAAACGCGAACGATAAGCGGCTGCTGCGGGTTGGCTGCAAAACCCGCGGGCGTTCCCGACGCTAAACCCCGTTGAAAGTCCTGTCACGATCGGGTCCTTGCGGCGCGCGAGGATGGACGGGCACGACCGCAAGCGGCGCGCGAAGCGTCAAACGATGCTCTTCCCCTTCCGCGTCGGCGCCCTGATGGCGCGCACCTCACCCTCACGCGCGGGCTGCAGCAGCTTGCGGAAGCTGTCACGCTTGTCGTGAATCGAGGCGATGACCTCGCCCATCGGCACGCCGATGTCGACGAGCACGGCCTCGGAGAGCTGAAGGCTCGCCTCGATGGTCTCGGGCACCGCGTCGGTGACGCCGAGCTCGTAGAGTTTCGAGGCGTGACTCGCGTCGCGCGCTCGAGCCACGATCGTGAGGTCCGGCCGTTCGGCGCGCGCCGCCGCCACGACATGCTCCACGGCGCTCGGTTGATCCATGGTGACGACGAGGGCGCGCGCGCTCGCCAATCCGGCGCGGCGCAGAAACTCCGGGCGCGACGCATCGCCGTAATAGATCGCCTGTCCGGCATCGCGCGTGCGCTTCACGAGGGCCGGGTCCTGATCGATCGCGAGAAAAGGGATGCCGTGGGTCGTGAGAAGCTCGCCGATGAGCGCGCCCACCCGCCCGTACCCGACGATGAGCACACGCGCCGCCGCCCCCTCCATGGGCGGGGCGACGTGCGCGAATCCCGGTTCGTCCCGGCGCGGGCCGCGTGTCGAGGCCTCGCCCAATCGGGCGAGCAGCGGAATGGAAAGCATCGAAAGCGTCACCGCGACCATGGCGCTTTCGGCGGCCTCGCGCGGCACGGCATCGGCCATGAGGGCAGCCCCCAGAACCACGAAAGCGAACTCGCCGCCCGGCCCAAGCAGCAGGGCCATCTCGCGCGCCACGGGCCAGGCGAATTTGAAGGCTCGGGCCGCGATGGTAATGACGAGCGCCTTCACCACGATGAGGCCGAACGCGATCGCGACGATCTCGGCCGGGTGCGCGAAGAGGCGTGAGAGATCGAGGCCGACGCCGACCGAGACAAAGAAGAGGCCGAGCAGAAGCCCCTGGAAGGGCTCGATCATCACCTCGATCTGGCGTCGATACTCTGTCTCGGCGAGCAAGAGCCCGGCGATGAAACTGCCGATCGCCATCGAGAGCCCGCTCGCGGCGGTGATGAGCGCTGTCCCCATCACGACCAGGAGGCAGGCCGCCATGAAGAATTCCGTCGAACCCGCCACGGCGACCATGTGAAACAAGGGGCGGAGCACCAAACGGCCGGTGATGATGATGAGGCCGATCGCGGCGAGCGCCACCGCGAGCGTCGCCAGCAATTGACCTTCGGCATGCGCGCCGGCGCCTCGGCCGAGTGCACCGACGAGAATCAAGAGCGGGGCGACGCAGAGGTCCTGAAAGAGCAGGATTGCGAAGGCCGCGCGGCCGGTCGTCGCATTCAAGCGCTTGCGGCCGGCGAGCACCGGAATGACGATGGCGGTCGAGGACAAGGCGAGCGCACCGCCAAGCACGAGTGCGGCGACGGTGCCGAGCCCGAGCGCGGCGGCGATGCCGGCGATCAGGGCGGCCGAGACGAGGACTTGCGTGGCGCCGAGGCCGAAGAGCACGCGGCGCATGCGCACGAGGCGCTCGAAGGAGAGCTCGAGGCCGATCATGAACAGCAGGAAGACGACGCCAAGCTCGGCGACCGGGCCGATGTCTCGAGCGTCGGCGATCGTCACATCGGAGAGCCAGGCCGGCGCCGGGCCGAACCATCCCGGCGCTTGCGCCCACCGGCCAAGCCCGAAGGGGCCAAGCGCGATCCCGGCCGCCAGGAAGCCGATCACCGGGCTGACCTTGAGCCGGCGGAAGAGCGGCACGATGACGCCCGCCGTCACCAGAAAGAGCAGCGCGTTCTTATAGTCGGAAAACGCGGTCGGCTGCATTCCTCTCCCGTCGATGAGGTCCCGTCAGCACGGTCGCGAGAGGCGCATCTCGCGTCTGCGCATCAGGCGTTCACAGCACCTTGCCCGGATTGAGGATGCCTTGCGGATCGAGCGTGCGCTTCAAGGCGCGCATGAGGTCGAGCGCGACAGGGTCCTTCACCTTGGGCAAGAGATCGCGTTTCATCTGGCCGACGCCGTGCTCGGCCGAGATCGATCCGCCGAGACGCCCTACCACCTCGTAGACCACGGCGCCGATCTCGTGCCAGCGCGCAAGGAAGCTCGCGCCGTCGGTGCCTTGGGGTTGGAATACGTTGTAGTGAACATTGCCGTCTCCGACATGGCCGAAGCCGAGCGTGCGCACGCCGGGAATGAGCTTTTTCACGGCCGCGTCCGCTTCCGCGATGAAGCGCGGCACGCTCGCGACCGGCACGCTGATGTCATGCTTGATCGACACGCCCTCGGCGCGCTGCGCATCGGGAATCGTCTCGCGGATTCGCCACAATGCCTTGCTCTGCTCGATCGAGGCGGCGATCGCCGCGTCCTCCACCTCTTCGGCCTCGATCGCCGCGCCGATGAGCTCTTCGGCGAGGCTTTCGACCGGCGCGCCCGCCTGCCCCGACAATTCGAGAAGCACATACCAGGCGTGCGGGCCGGCGAGCGGATCGCGCGTGCCTTGCCCATGGCGCAATGCCATGTCGATGCCGATGCGTGGAATAAGCTCGAAGGTGGTGACCGCCGATCCGGCGCCGTCCTTCATGCGCGACAAGAGCGCGAGCCCCTTTTCCGCCGAAGCAAGCCCGCAGAAGGCGGTGGCGTTCGAGGTCGGCCTCGGGAAAAGCTTGAGCACCGCCGCCGTGATGATGCCGAGCGTGCCCTCCGCGCCGATGAAGAGGTTCTTGAGGTCGTAGCCCGTGTTGTCCTTGCGCAGCTTGGAGAGGCCGTTCATGACGCGCCCATCGGCGAGCGCCACCTCGAGGCCGAGCACGAGGTCGCGCGCATTGCCATAGGCGAGCACCGCGACGCCTCCTGCATTCGTCGAAAGATTGCCGCCGATCGTGCAGGAGCCTTCCGAAGCGAGCGAGAGCGGAAAGAGCCGATCCGCGGCGGCGGCGGCTTCCTGGGCCTTGAGGAGCGTAAGCCCGGCCTCGACCGTCATGGTGTTCGACAGAGGATCGACCTCGCGCACCTTGTCGAGCCGCGTGAGCGACAAGATGATGGCGTCGCCCGAGGCGTCCGGCACTTGCCCGCCGACGAGCCCCGTATTGCCGCCTTGCGGCACCACCGGCGTGCGGCTGCGCGAGGCGAGCGCCAAAAGCTTTCCGACCTCGGCCGTCGAGCCGGGACGCACCACGGCCAGGGCGCATCCGTGGAACATGTTGCGCATTTCCGTAAGGTAGGCGGCCTGGTCGGAAGCCTCGGTGAGCACGTAACGCGCCCCGACGATCCCCGCGATCTCATCGAGAAGGGCTGTGCGCTGAGGCTTGTCCAGCATATCGAGGCTCCGGCTAGGTTCGCACAGGGCGAAACGAGTGGCATTTGGTTGTTATGTTTATCTCATGGCGGCGCGGCCTCTCCAAGAGATGGATTACACAAATGGATTGCGGAGACGGATGGCGGTTAGGTAGCGAGCGCGGGGGGCTTGCCGAAATGCCTCAGAATCGCGCCGTCGTTTCCCGGGGAGCACAAGACCCCTCGACGGCTTGCAAGCGGGCTCCGGGTTTCAAGATACGGGGCGGAACGGGCCAAGGAGGAGGGATTGAAGGGCCGGCCATGCTCTCCCCGGCCTCTTTTGGCCACCCTCCTGGGACTTCGCGAAAGCGCTATTGAAATGATCAGCGTCATCTTCATGGTGCGCGATGTTGAGGAGCCCTTGTTGCGCAGCCTCGCCGCGCTCGCTCCTTTCGCGACCGAAGGCCTCATCGCCGACGTCGTCGTGGCCGATCTCGGCTCACGCGACGCGACGCTCGCGGTGGCGGACGCCGCCGGCTGCACCCTTGTCGAGAATTGTGCAAACGGACATGCGGCCTTGGAGCGCAGCGTCAAGCTCGCGCGCAAGGAATGGCTCCTTTCCCTCGAGCCCGGCGACACGCCCGAGAGCGCGGTCGCGAGAAGCTTGCGCGATCACATCGCGCAAAACGCGAAGGCGCAGCTTGCGCTCGCCTTTCTCGCTCTTCCGCCGGGCGCCGGTCGATGGCGGCGTGCCGTGCTTGGTCCGGTCTTTGATGCGTCGGGCCTCTCGCCCCGGCACGCAATCCGTTTGCTCGTCCCGCGGCGGGACGCGCAGCTCCTTGCGAGCCGGCAGGGCCGCTGGCGCGGCGCGCGATCGCGCGCGCGCATCGAAGGGACGGCGAAGCCGGGCTCGCGCCCTTGAAGCGATCAGCCGGCCTTGCGCCGCAAATGCTCGTCGAGGCGCGGCATGATCTCGACGAAGTTGCAAGGGCGGTGGCGGTAGTCGAGTTGGGCCGCGAGTATGCCTTCCCAGGCGTCTCGGCAGGCGCCGGGCGAGCCCGGCAGAACGAAGATGAAGGTGTTCCCGGCAAGACCCGCCGTGGCGCGCGACTGGATGGTCGAGGTGCCGATCTTGCCGAAGGATATATGATGAAAGACCGTCGAGAACCCTTCCATGCGTTTGTCGAAGAGCGGCTCGACCGCTTCGGGCGTCACGTCGCGGCCGGTGAAGCCGGTGCCGCCGGTCGTGATCACGACATCGATCTTGGGCTCGTCGATGAAGCCGCGAAGCTTCGCGGCGATCGCTTCCTTGTCGTCCGTCACGATGGCGCGGGCGCCCAGCTTGTGCCCGGCCCCGGTGAGAAGCTTCTCCAAGGTCGCGCCGGATTTGTCCTCCTCGAGCGAACGCGTGTCTGACACGGTAAGGACCGCGATCGAAAGTGGCAGGAACGGACGGCTTTCATCGATGCGCGACATGGATCTCATCCCTCGACGGTAGGCGACCGCCCGCGGGAGGCGATCGCGAAAACCTGATCGCCCAAAAGGGTAAGGATCGCGCCCTCGCCCCGCAAGCCGCGTTGACGCGCACGGGCGAAAGGCTAGCATGCGGGCTCATCCATCCACCCTCTCATATGAGGCTGTCATGAAACATTTTCTCGCGCTTTGCGCGGCGGGCCTTTCGGCCGGCTTGCTCGCCGCAAGCCCGGCCGCGGCCGCCAAGGATCAGCTCACCATCGGCGTCGCGCAATTTCCTTCGACGCTGCATCCCAATATCGATGCCGAGGTCATCAAAGCCTACGCGCTCGGCTTCGTCATGCGCCAGATCACGGCTTATGACGCGAGTTGGAAGAATTCATGCCTGATTTGCGCCGAGCTGCCGACCATCGAGAACGGGCTCGCCAAGATCGAGGATCGCCCCGACGGCAAGAAAGGCATGGCGGTCACCATCAAGCTCAAGCCCGACCTCAAATGGGGCGATGGCGAGAAGGTGACGGCGAAGGATCTCGCCTTCACTTGGAAAATGGCCCGCGATCCGAAGACGGGCTTCTCCAACACCCATCCGTGGACGCGGGCCGACAAGGTCGATGTGGTCGACGACACGACGGCGGTCCTGCATCTCGACAAGGTGCTTTCGTCCTATAACGAATGGGATCAGATCCTGCCCGAGCATGTCGAAGGGCCGATCTACGACAAAGCCCAGGCGAGCGGCGATTACATCAAGGAGACCGCCTATGCGCGCGCCCCGACGACGCCCGGCCTTTTCGACGGGCCCTATATCGTCACGGGCTATACCTCCGGCGCGCAGATCGTCATGGAGCCGAACCCCTATTGGGCCGGCACCAAGCCCGGCTTCAAGCGCATCGTCCTGAAGCTCATCGAGAACACGGCGGCACTGCAGGCGAATTTGCTCTCGGGGGATGTGGACATGGTGGCCGGTGAAGGCGTCGGGCTCACCATCGATCAGGTGCTCGAGCTGCAAAAGCAGCATCCCGACCAGTTCACCTATATCTTCAAGCCGAGCCTCACCTATGAGCATATCGATTTGAAGGTCGGCAATCCGATCCTCGCCGACGTGCGCGTGCGCCAGGCGCTTGTCTACGCGGCGGATCGCAAGACGCTCGTCGACAAGCTTTTCCAGGGGATGCAGCCGGTCGCCGACACCTGGGTCAATCCGCTGAGCGCCGATTTCGCAGCTGAGATCCAGCACTACCCCTATGATCTCGCCAAGGCCAAGGCGCTGCTCGCCGAAGCCGGCTGGAAGCCCGGCGCCGACGGCATCTGCCGCAACGACAAGGGCGAGCGCCTGTCGCTCGAATATTCGACCACGGCGGGCAATCGCCTGCGCGAATTGCAGCAGCAGGTGCTGCAGTCGAATTGGAAGGCCGCCTGCATCGAGGTCACCATCAAGAACGAGCCGGCCCGCACGTTCTTCGGCGAGACGGTGAAGAAGCGCGATTACGGGGCGCTCGCCATGTATGCCTGGTCGAGCAACGTGAACGAATCGCCGAGCCGCACCTTGTCCTCGACGCAAATCCCGACCGAGGCCAACAACTACGGCGGCTCGAACTACATCGGCTATTCGAACCCGCAAATGGACAAGCTGATCGACGCCGCCGAGCAGGAGCTCGATCCGGGCAAGCGCAAGGCGATCTGGGTCAATATGCAGGAGATCTACGCGAAGGACCTCCCGGCCATGCCGCTCTTCTTCCGCGCCGAGCCGCATGTCGTGCCGAAATGGCTCGCGGGCTATACGCCGACCGGCCATGGCGATTTGAGCAGCTTCTGGGCGGAGAACTGGCACGCTCAATAGGGCGCCCGGCACAATGGCCGAGCCACCGAACACGCAAGCGACCGGGCTGGGCGCCAAGCTCGAAGCGCCGGCCCGATCGGATGAGACCGCGGCGATCAAAGCGCCGCTTCTCGAGGTCGGCGAGCTCACGGTCGCCTTCCCGATCGAGGGCCGGGAGCGGCGCGTCGTCGCGGGCGTCTCCTATTCGATCCCGGCCGGGCCGCACGCTCGGCGTGGTCGGAGAATCGGGATGCGGCAAGTCCATGACGGCGCTCGCGCTCATGGGCCTCGTGCCCGCGCCAGGGCGCGTCTCGGGCTCGCTGCGCTTCGAAGGGCGCGAGCTCATCGGCCAGGACGAGACGCAATGGCGTCGGCTGCGCGGCGCCCGCATCGCCATGGTGTTCCAGGAGCCGATGACCTCGCTGAACCCGGTGATGCCGGTCGGCCGCCAGATCGCCGAAGCGATGGTGCTGCATCAGGCCATCGACTGGAGCGCGGCCGAGCGCAAGGCGGTCGACGCTCATCGAGGCGGTCGGCATCCCGTCGCCCAAGGCGCGCGCCACGGCCTTCCCGCATCAGCTCTCCGGCGGCATGCGCCAGCGCGCCATGATCGCCATGGCGCTCGCCTGCCGGCCGGCGCTCCTGATCGCCGACGAACCCACGACCGCGCTCGACGTCACCATCCAGGCGCAGATCCTCGACCTGATGCAGGATCTGCAAGCCGAGATCGGCATGGCGATCCAGTTCATCAGCCACAACCTCGCGGTGATCTCGCGAGGTCGCCGACGAGATCATCGTGATGTATGCCGGGCGCGTCGTCGAGCGGGCGCAAGTCGGAGGAGCTGTTCGCGCGGCCTCTGCACCCCTACACGCGCGGCCTGATCGCGACCTTGCCCGATCCGGCGCGCCGCGTGGAGCGCCTGCCGGTGATCGCGGGCGGCGTGCCCGATCCCGACGCCGCGCTCGCCGGCTGCCGCTTCGCCGACCGCTGCCCGCTCGCCGATGACGGGTGCCGCGCGGCCGAGCCGCCGCTCGAGGAGATCGAGCCCGGCCATCTCGCCGCCTGCTTCAAGGCGCGGGGTTGAGCGCCATGGACGCGCTTCTCTCCATCGAGAGGGTGAGCGTCTCCTTCGCGCAGCGCAAGCGCTTGTTCGGCAAGGAGCGCCCGAGCTTGCGCGCGGTGGATGATGTCTCGGCCGAGATCGGGGAAGGCGAGACGCTCGCGCTCGTCGGCGAGATCGGGCTCGGGCAAGACGACGCTCGGCCATGTGGTCGCGGGCTTGCGCAAGCCGAGCGCCGGAAAGGTGCGCTTGCGCGGCGCCGAGCTCGACGCCGGCAACCGCGCGCTCGCCGGGCGCGCCATCCAGATCGTCTTCCAGGACCCGTTCTCGGCGCTCGACCCGCGCATGCCGGTCTCCGACATCATCGCCGAGCCTCTGCGCATCCAGGGGATCGGCACGAAAAACGAGCGCCGCGCGCGGGCCGCCGCGCTCGTCGAGGAAGTCGGCCTGCCGCGCGGATGCGCTCAACCGCTATCCCGCATGAATTCTCGGGCGGCCAGCGCCAGCGCATCGCCATCGCGCGCGCGCTGGCGCCGGCACCGGAGCTGATCGTCGCCGACGAGCCGCTCTCGGCGCTCGACGTCTCGATCCAGAGCCAGATCCTCAATCTCTTCCGCGACATCCAGAAGCGCGAGCAAGCTGAGCTATCTCTTCATCAGCCATGATCTTGGCGTCGTCGAGCACCTCGCCGACCGGGTCGCCGTGCTCTATCTCGGCCGCATCGTCGAGCTCGCGCGCGCGCGAGGACATCTTCGCGCATCCCGGCGCATCCCTATACGCGCGCCCTGCTCGATTCGATGCCGCGCATCGGCACGGGCACGACGGCGCAAGCGCGCCATCAAGGGCGAGATGCCGAGCCCGCTCGATCCGCCGCCGGCTTGCGTCTTCCATCCGCGCTGCCCCTTGGCGCAGGACATCTGCCGCGAGGTGGCGCCGCGCTTCGAGCCGCTCGCGGCGCGGCCCTCGCACTCGGCCGCCTGCCATTTCAAGGAGTGAGCGCGATGGTGGGCTTCGTGCTGCGGCGCATCGGACAGACGCTCATCGTGCTGCTCGTCATGAGCTTCGTCATCTACGGCCTCATCGGCCTGATGCCGGGCGACCCGATCGACATCATGGCGGCCTCGATGCCCGGCGTGACGCCGGAGGTGGTCGCCAAGCTGCAAGGCGATCTACGGCCTCGATCAGCCGCTCATGCTGCGCTACTGGCGCTGGCTGATGGCGGCGCTGCAGGGCGATTTCGGCTTCTCGCGCACCCATTCGCAGCCGGTGCTCGAAGTGCTCGCGCCGGCCTTGTGGCAAACCTGCAAGCTGATGATCTCGAGCTTCGTCCTGAGCGTCATCGCGGCGCTGATCTTCGGCGTCGTCTCGGCGCTTCGTCCCGGCGGCTTCGTCGATTGCCTGCGTCAGCCTTTTCGCCTTCGCCGGCATCTCGGTGCCGGTGTTCTGGCTCGCGCTCGTGCTCATCCTCATCTTCGCGGTCGGGCTGCATTGGCTGCCGGCAAGCGGCATGTCGAATGTCGGGGATGGCAGCTTCATGGATCAGCTGCGGCACCTGGCGCTGCCGGTGCTCACCTTGATGCTCGCCAACACGGGCCAGTTCACGCGCTATCGTGCGCGCCGCGATGATCGAGACGCTGCGCATGGATTTCGTGCGCACCGCCTGGGCCAAGGGCGCGGGCGCCTGGCGCGTCGTCATCGTGCACGGCTTGCGCAACGCGCTGATCCCGGTGGTGACGATCATGGCGCTTTCCTTCGGCACCTTGTTCTCCGGCGCGCTCGTCACCGAGACCATGTTCGCCCAGCAGGGCATGGGCAAGATGATCTATGATTCGATCCTCTCGAACGATTTCAACCTCGCGCTCTCCGGCCTCTTGTTCGCGACCTTGATCACGCTGATCTCGCAACCTCGCGGCCGACCTCGCCTATGGCTGGCTCGACCCCAGGATCGCGCTCAAATGACCGATCTCGCCACGGAAGGCGCGCTGGCGCGCCCGGCCCGAGCCGTCGAGGCCGCGCAATCGGTCTGGAGCTTGCGCTGGCGCCGCTTTCGCCACCATCGAGGCGGCATGGCGAGCCTCGTGATCCTCGCGATCCTCGTGCTCTTTTGCCTCTCGGCCTATCCGCTTGAGCGCTATCTCGGCCTCGACTCCAACACGACCGACCTCTTGTCGCGCTATGATCCGCCTTCCGCGACGCATTGGCTCGGCACGGACGAGGGCGGGCGCGATGAATTGCTGCGGCTGATGTACGGCGGGCAGATCTCGCTTCTCGTCGGCCTCTTGGCGACCGTGATCGGCGGCGGCATCGGCGTCTCGCTCGGCCTTCTCGCGGGCTATTTCGGCGGCAGGCTCGATTCCTTCCTGATGCGCCTCACCGACGGCGTGATCGCACTCCCGCTGCTGCCGCTTGCTGATCGTTCTTGCCGCGCTCGATCTCACCAAGCTCGGCTTCTCCAGCGAATTCGCGCATTCGGGCGCGGCCGGCTTCTGGCGCATCGTCGTCATCATCGCGCTCGTCGACTGGACCGCGATCGCGCGCCTCGTTCGCGCCGCGACGCTCTCGGTCAAGGAGCGCGACTATGTTCTCGCGGCTCGAGCGAGCGGCGCCGGCGCGCTCTACGTGATGGCGACCCATGTGCTGCCGAACATCGTCACGCCCATCATCGTCGCCTTCACCTTGACGGTCGGGCGCGTGATCCTCTTCGAGAGCGTCTTGAGCTTTCTCGGCTTCGGCATCGTCCCGCCGACACCGAGCTGGGGCAACATGCTGAACAACGCCCAGGAACTGGTGACGACCGCGCCCGCGCTCGCGATCTATCCGGGCCTGCTCATCTTCATCACGGTGATCGCCGTGAATTTCCTCGGCGACGGCATGCAGCACGCCTTCGACCCGCGCTCAGACCGGCCCTGACGGGCCGCAGCCAGCCCCGAATGACGGGTCGGTGAAGCCGGAGACTCGTATTGACATTGTAGATACGACGCTCATATCCTCGGGGGATGTCGAAGGGTCGATCTTCTTCTTCGAGAAGCCTGCCCGCCGCGGGCATCGTTGTCGCGAAGCGCGCCTCTGCTCCCGGCACGAAGGGCAGCATCAATCTGCGCGTCGAGACGCATACGCGCCGGCTCATCGACGATGCGGCGGCGATTCTTGGCAAGACACGAACCGAATTCATGATCGAGAGTGCGAGGCGCGAGGCGATCGACGTGCTCCTCGACCAGCGTCTCTTTGTGCTCGATTCCGATCGCTACGACGCTTTCCTGCGCGCGCTCGACAATCCTCCGGCGCCTGGGCCGAAGCTCAGGTCGCTCGCGCGCCGAGTTCCGAGATGGCGGAATTAAAGGATGAGCCGGAACGTCCCGAACTAAGACTTTCGGCCCCTGTCCCGCTCACCGCCAAGCATGACCTCCCGGCCTTCGACTGCGGCGAAGCTGCGTTGAACGATTGGTTGCAGCGCCGCGCCCTCAAGAATGAAAGCCGTTTCTCGCGCACCTATGTGGTCTGCGAGGGCAACCGGGTGGTCGCCTATTTCTGCATCTCCGCCGGGGCGGTGGAGCGTGCGGCTGCACCCGGAAGGGTTCGGCGCAATGCCCCGGACCTCATTCCGGTATCGATAATCGGGCGGCTCGCGGTCAGCCGCGAGCATTGGGGCAAAGGGCTCGGTGCCGACATCCTCTCAGATGCGCTTCGCCGTATCGCGGTCGCCTCGCAGAGCATCGGCATCGGTGCGGCGCTCGTCCAAGCCAAGGATGACGCGGCGAAACGCTTCTACATGAAACGCGCCGAATTCATCGAATATCCCGCGGACAGCCGCACTTTGTTTCTCCCCATCGAAACCGTGGTCGCTGCTTTCAGCTAAAGGTGGGACAGACGCGATTCCCATATACGCCCGCGCGCTTGCGAGAGCGTCACCGCTGCGTCATGATCGCGACACATGGTGCCGAAGGCTCGCGCCCGCGGTCTGTCGAGCATGATCGACCAAAGCCTGCGGCATTCCTGCGACGAGATCACGCCGTCATGCGAAGAGATCCAACCGGCCGACGTTTCCCATCGCCGAAGAGAGGCCCCGACATGAAATTCATTCATCGCTCGACGCTTGCGGCCGGTCTTCTCGTCGCGACGACGCTTCCCTCCGGCGCGGTCACCGAGATCCAATGGTGGCATGCGATGACCGGGCCGAACAACGACGTGGTCGTGAAGCTCGCTGAGGACTTCAACAAGTCGCAGAGCGAGTACAAGGTCGTCCCGGCCTATAAGGGGAGCTACGCGGATACCTTGAACGCAGGCATCGCCGCCTACCGCGCCGGCAACGCGCCGCACATCATTCAGGTCTTCGAGGTCGGGACCGCCACCATGATGGCCGCCAAAGGGGCGATCAAGCCGGTGTTCCAGTTGATGAAGGAAGCGGGCGAGCCTTTCGATACCAGCTCGTACCTGCCCGCGATCACCGGATATTACTCGACCTCCAAGGGCGAGATGCTCTCCTTCCCGTTCAACTCCTCAAGCATGGTGATGTGGGTCAACAGGGACGCGCTGAGGAAGGCCGGGCTCGACGCCGACCACCCGCCGAAGACCTGGCCGGAAGTTTTCGAGGCGGCAAAGAAGCTTCACGCGACGAGCCCGACATGCGGCTTCTCGTCAGGCTGGATCACCTGGGCGATGGTCGAGCAATTCTCGGCCTGGCATAACGTCCCCATCGGCACCAAGGCGAACGGGCTTGACGGCTTCGATACGGTTCTCGAGTTCAACACGCCGCTCGAGGAGAAGCTCTTGCAGAACCTCGTCGATCTGCAGAAGGACAAGAGCTTCGATTATTCCGGGCGCACCAACACCGGCGAAGGCCGCTTCACCTCGGGCGAATGCCCGCTCTTCATGACCTCGTCGGCCTTTTATCCGAGCGTCAAGGCAAATGCGAAATTCGACTTCACCGCGGTGCCGATGCCTTATTTCCCCGACGTCAAGGACGCACCGCAGAATTCGATCATCGGCGGCGCATCGCTTTGGGTGATGGGCGGCAAATCGGCCGAGGAATACAAGGGCGTCGCCAAGTTCTTCACCTTCCTTTCCGACACCGATCGCCAGGCCAATCTGCATCAAGTCTCGGGATATTTGCCGATCACCAAGGCGGCCTATGAGAAGACTAAGGCGTCGGGATTCTATGAGAAGAACCCGATTCTCGAAGTGCCGCTCCTCGAGCTCACCCACAAGCCGCCGACCGAAAATTCGCGCGGCCTTCGCTTCGGCAACATGGTCCAGATGCGCGACGTCTGGGCCGAGGAGATCGAGGCGGCGCTTTCGGGCCAGAAGCCGGTCAAGGCGGCGCTTGATGCCGCCGTCGAGCGCGGCAACCAGATCTTGCGTCAATTCGAACGCACCGCCGGCAAATGAGCGAGACGCAGGCATTCGCCGAGAAGGGCGATGCCGTTTTGCCTGACGTGACCCTGATCGAGCCAGGGGAGATTGCTCCTCGGCGCGGTCTTGCCGGGCAGGCGATGGCGCTAGCGCCGGCGGAAAGCCGCGCCATCTTCTCGGGCAAGCTCCTGCCCTATCTCCTGCTCTTGCCGCAACTCCTCATCTCGCTCGTTTTTTTCTATTGGCCGGCCGCGCAAGCGCTCTGGCAATCCTTCCTGGTGCAGGATGCCTTCGGCCTTTCGAGCGAATTCGTCTGGTTCGAGAATTACGTCGAGCTCTTCAAGCGGCCCGACTATTATCAGGCGATCGGCGTGACCTTCATGTTTTCAGGGTTCGTGGCGTTTCTCTCGCTTTCGCTTGCGCTCTTGCTCGCCACGATGGCGGACCGACAGATCAAGGGCGCGCGGGCCTACCGCGCCTTGCTGATCTGGCCCTATGCGGTGGCGCCCGCGGTCGCGAGCGTGCTTTTCATCTTCATGTTCCAGCCGGGGCTCGGCCTCTTCGCGCGCGCTCTGCAAGCGTCGGGCATCGATTGGAACCCGATCCTCAACGGCGCGCAAGCGCTGATCCTCGTCGTCATCGCCGCCGTGTGGAAGCAGATCAGCTACAATTTCCTGTTCTTCCTCGCCGGCTTGCAAGCCATCCCGAGGAGCGTCATCGAGGCCGCCGCGATCGACGGCGCAAAGCCCTGGCGCCGCTTCTGGACCGTGGTGTTTCCGCTTCTATCGCCGACGACTTTCTTCCTGATCGTCGTCAATATCACCTACGCTTTCTTCGACACGCTCGGCATCATCGACACGGCGACCGGCGGGGGGCCCAACAAGGCGACGGAAACGCTCGTCTACAAGGTCTTCCAGGATGGCAGGCTCGGCGCCGATCTCGGCGGCTCGGCGGCGCAATCGGTGATCCTCATGGCGATCGTGATCGCGCTCACCGCGGTCCAGTTCCGCTACGTCGAGCGGCGCGTGCATTATTAGGCGAAAGTCATGGTCGAGCACCGCCGTTTTGGAGATTTCCTGCCGCACCTCGTGCTCTTGATCGGCGTCGCCATCGTCGCCTTCCCGGTCTACATGGCGGTGATCGCCTCGACGCATGACAACGCCGTCATCGCCAATGGCCAAATGCCGCTGACGCCGGGCTCACTTGGCTTCGAGAATTATTGGCACACCATCATGTCGGGGACTGGCAGGACGACGCGCGCGCCCGTCGGCGGGATGATGCTCAACAGCCTCGTGATGGCGCTCGGCATCGCGCTCGGCAAGATCGCGATCTCGATCATCTCCGCCTACGCGATCGTGTTCTTCTCATTCCCGTTCCGAATGGCGGCGTTCTGGACCATCTTCGTCACCTTGATGCTCCCCGTCGAGGTGCGCATCTACCCGACCTACAAGATCGCGAGCGACCTCCATCTTCTCGATTCCTATGCGGGCCTCACCTTACCCCTCATCGCTTCGGCGACCGCGACGCTGCTCTTCCGGCAATTCTTCATGACGGTGCCGAAGGAGCTCGTCGAAGCCTCGAAGATCGATGGCGCCGGCCCCTTGCGCTTCTTCAAGGATACGCTTCTGCCGCTCTCGCTCACCAATATCGCCGCGCTTTTCGTGATCCTCTTCATCTATGGGTGGAACCAGTATCTCTGGCCGCTCCTGATCACGACGCGCGACGACATGCAGACCATCGTCATCGGCATCAAGAAGATCATCGACGTGCATGACGCGCTCACCGAATGGAATGTCGCCATGGCGACGGCGGTGCTCGCCATGCTGCCGCCGGTCCTCGTCGTCATCACCATGCAAAGGCTCTTCGTCAAAGGCCTGATCGAGACGGAGAAGTAGAATGGCGGCGGTCGTCCTGAGCGAGGTGCGCAAAATCTATGCCGGCGGATTCGAGGCCGTGAAGGGCGTCTCCTTCACCGTGCCGGACGGCGGATTATGCGTGCTTGTCGGGCCGTCGGGATGCGGCAAGTCCACGCTTCTGCGCATGGTGGCGGGCCTCGAGACAGTGAGCTCCGGCGACATCCGTATCGGGGAGCGCCGCGTCAACGATCTCGAGCCCATGGCGCGCGACATCGCCATGGTGTTCCAGAACTACGCGCTCTACCCGCATATGAGCGTCTTCGACAACATGGCTTACGGGCTGCGCAATCGCGGCACGCCGAAACCCGAGATCGAGGCGCGCGTGAAGGAAGCGGCGCGCATCCTCGAGCTCGAGCCGCTTCTGGCGCGTAAGCCGCGCCAGCTCTCGGGCGGTCAACGCCAGCGCGTCGCCATGGGGCGCGCCATCGTGCGCAAGCCCGCGGCCTTTCTGTTCGACGAGCCGCTCTCCAATCTCGACGCCAAGCTGCGCGTGCAGATGCGCATCGAGATCAGGAAGCTTCAGCGCGAGCTCAAGACGACCTCGATTTACGTCACCCATGATCAGCTCGAAGCGATGACGCTCGCCGACCGTCTCGTGGTGATGAACGCGGGCCATATGGAACAGGTCGGCACGGCGCTCGAGGTGTTCCAGCACCCCGCATCGGTTTTCGTCGCCGGCTTCATCGGCTCACCGCCAATGAATTTCCTTCCCGCCGAGGTGGAGGCATCGGGCCGTTTGCGCCTCACGGGCGGAGCCGCTCTCGCCTACGACCCGGCGCGCATCGCGGCGAAAGCCGGGACAAACGTGCTCGCCGGGCTTCGTCCCGAAACCGTGGCGCTTCGCCCGCCGGAAAAGGATGGCGCGGCCCCGCGCTTCAAGGTCGAGCTCATCGAGGAGCTCGGCATGGGGCGCCTGGTGCACGGAACGGTCGGCGAGCGCGCCTTCACGGTGGCGCAAGGCGCATCCGACCCGCCCCCGCAAGGCGAGACGTTCGTCATCGAGGTTGAACCCTCCAAGGTCCATCTTTTCGATGACGCGACGGGCGTGCGGCTTTCCGCCCCGTCCGGAAGCCGATAGGCCATTTGCCCATGACCGGAGGCTTCAGGATTTTTGTCGCCGCGCTGGCTTGCGTAGTCTCAGCGCTTTGGACACGGCCGATGCCGACCTTCGCGCAGGAGCGCTTCATCACGCTCGCCTCGACCACCTCGACGGAGGAGTCCGGCCTCTTCGGCCATTTGATCCCGATCTTTCGCAACGCGACCGGAATCGATGTGCGCGTCGTCGCCGTCGGCACGGGCCAGGCGCTCGCCATCGGCGCGCGCGGCGACGCCGACGCGCTTCTCGTGCATGATCGGGCCGGCGAGGACAAATTCGTCGCCGACCTCAACGGCATCGATCGCCGCGACGTCATGTACAACGACTTCGTCCTTGTCGGCCCGAGGGACGATCCGGCCGGCATCAAAGGCTTGCGGGACGCAAAGGAGGCTTTCGCCAAGATCGCCCGCGCCCCGGCAATCTTCGCCTCGCGCGGCGACGATAGCGGCACCAATCGCATGGAGCTGCGCATCTGGAGCTCGCTTGGCATCATGCCGCGTGGCGCTCCTTGGTATCGCGAGCTCGGCTCCGGCATGGGCGCGACGCTGAACACCGCCGTCGAGATGAACGCCTATGTGTTGACCGATCGCGCCAGTTGGGCGCATTTCCAAAACCGCGGTGATCTCCTCATCCTGGTCGAGGGCGACAAGCGTCTCCTCAACCCCTATGGCAGCATTCTGGTCAACCCGGCGAAATGGCTGAAGGTCAAGGCTGAGGACGCGCGCGTCTGGCATGAATGGCTCACCTCGCAGGCCGGCCAAGCCGCGATCACCTCCTATCGCGCCAATGGCGAGCAGCTCTTCTTCGTCGGAAAGCCGCACGGCTGAGTTCCGCAGATCCGGCATCGTGGGTCCTGTCGGCTACACCGCGATGGATCCACGTTTGTAGATTTCTTGCCGGGTGGCGGTCGCTCAAGTCCCTGGCGTGCTCCCGCCTCGCATCCGGGGTGCGGCGTCGAACCTTTGCCGTGCAGCCGCAAGGGTTCTTGCCGTCTCCAACCCGCTCGCAAGCGCAGCCTCGACGGTGCCGACATCCCGACCCGAATAAAAGGCTTCCCCGGAGAAGAACACGTCATCGCTGCTCGCGCTGCGAAGCAGCGACTGTATTTTCCTCGTCTCGAGGGTGACGTAGGAGTAAGCGCCCCGTGCGAACGGGTCGTTTCCCCAATTGATGGCTTGGGCACTGACGAGATCGCGTTTGAGGTCAGCCTCCGCGACCTCGAAAGCCTCGGCGAGAGAGCTCAGCGCCAATTCGACGAGCTTGGTCTCGTCAAGATGCATCACAGCCTGAGTGCGGGAGCCCGAAAGCCAGCCGGTGAGCACGGCATTTCCGGACGGATATTGAGTCCACCACGTCGGAATGATCGAGTTGGTGAACAGGAATGAGAGGTCGGCGAAACTTTTGCCGCTGGCCTCCACCCACCATCTCGCGGTGAACCGAAGAAGGAATTTCACGACGTTACCAAATCCCATTCCTGTGCTCAGCGCCGCTTTCTGGCGCGCGGAATGAGGGAGCTCGATCTCGGTCAGAAGGGGGAGAGGCACCGTGAGGATTGCGGCATGGCCCTCGTAGGCGCGACCATCGGTGCAGCGCGCGACGATTCCTCCGGAGCTTTTTTCGATCGCCCTCACGACCATGCCAAGATGCATGGACGCGCCCAGCCGACGGCACTGCGCCTCCAGAAAATCGATGACCGCGCCATAACCTCCAACCACGCGCCCGTGGTTACCCAGTCCGCGGCCTACCCATTCGTCGCGCAACCCGAACGTGCTGGCACGAGCCGGATCGGCCGCGTCATAGCCCTCGACCATGCGCAGGATGACGCGCCGAAGCTCACTGTGTTGGCTTCCCGAAAAGTGTCTTTCAATGAATTCCAAGACCGGCAAATCGGATTCCAGTTCCGCCAACGCTTGAAAAAGCCGGTCCGTGTCCGGCGCTGCGGAATTCGCTTTGCAGAGAACACCGTCGCGAATGTTCCATCGCACCCCCTGAATGGGGGAGATCTGGAGTCCGGCCTCGCGCAGCAAAGACAGGGTCTGCGGCGCCTCCCCGTGGATGAACTCCGGGCCGCCCTCGGCGGCATATCCGAATTCCGCGGTCGGCAGCGGATAAATGCGCCCGCCGAAGCGGTGGCGGGCCTCGAGGATCGTCACCCTCTTGCCCGCGCGCAGGAGCTCGCGGCCGGCCATCAATCCCGCGGCGCCGGCTCCCACGATCAGGATATGGTCAGGACGCGAACTCGACATTTCCACGTTCTCCGGGCGCATGCACAGCCGATACTCATTTCCCTCCCGTCAGCGAGCGAGGCCGCCGCTGGGTCAGCTATATTTTGCTCGCTGCAGCGCGGGTTTTTACGCCGCGCACGATCTTGGCTTTGCGTATTGTGTCGCAGAGCCCGCCCAGCATGGAGATCTCGAGTGAGAGCCTCGAGCCTCGTCACTTATCATGACATCGATGTCCCTCGCCAACCGACGGATCGGGACGCCCGCTCTACATGCGCTCGCGGATAAGCAGGGCGCGCGGCATGACGCTGTTCGGGCGCAGCGCGATGATCAGCACGCCAATCAGCGTGATCGCGGCGCCGACGATCATTCGGAAATCGAGTTGATCGCCAAGCAGCAACACGCCGAGCACGACGGTGAAGACAGGCGACATCAGGATAAGCGGCGCGATCATATTGGCCTCATAGCGGTTAATCAGCCAGTAATAGGCCGTATGGGCGATCACCGAGACGATTAGCGCCGAGAAAGCGACGCAACCGAGGAGCTTCAAGCCGCCTGCAAGGGTGGTCGAGAGCTGTCCGCTCTCGAAAAGGGCCGACGCTAGGCCCAGCGGCAAGATCGCGCTCAAGCCCGCCCAGGCTTGGAATTGCAAGGCCTGCACGCCCTTGATCTGCTTCATCAGTATCGCGCCGAGCGAGCCGGCTGCGGAAGACAGCACGACGAAGATCAGGCCGCCCGAGAAGGTAACGCCATTAGGGTCCCAGATCACCAGCAAGGTGCCGCAAAGCGTCATCGCCATACCGAGCGCGCGCCGCCAGCGGATCCTTTCGCCGAGCATGACGATCGAGAGGACCGTGGTAAAAAGGAGCCCGATCTGGCTGACGATCGCAGCGGTGGACACCGTCGCGTCGCGCAAGCCGACGTAATAGATGGCAAAGCTGCCGCCGCCAATCAGGAAGGATGCGGCCGCGAGCCGTAGTCGCGGCCGGGGCATTGGAAAGAGCCAGGGGAAAACCGCGAGCGCGATAAGCACGGAACGCAGCATCCCATAGCAGAGCGGCGGTACGCCGATCTGCGAGACGACGATCTTGCTGACAATGGAGTTCATTGCCCAGACGAGGCAGACGCCCGTTATGATGACGATGTGGCGGGGATGCATCCGAAACTTCGTGCCGGGGAGCGATGTGTCTTGATGCAACGGGCAAGCGCATCGAGCAAGGGGATCTTCGCATGCGTTGCATCACTTGGCGCCGTGTCCCAGGCTGTTCAGGTTGCCGAAATTCCCGCAGGCCGGCTGTCGCAAGACCAGGCTGTCAGGCGTGCTCTGGAGCAACTCCTAGGTGAAATGGTAGCTCGCCTGATGTATGCCAATTATCCGACCGATCCGTATGCGTTGGCAGCTCGCCAGCTACAACGAAGTTCGAGAATTTCCATTCCAGCCTCGCGATTCCCCGTCTTTGCCGCGCTGGCCGAGCGCCGGCTCATGCTTCCCAATTGCGCCCATGCATGAGGTGAGCCGCGCTTTCGCGCTCGCGCTCGGCTTGATCGGGCGGGGTGACGAGGAACTCTTGGGCATTATCGGCCTTTCTCTCGGCGTGAGCCTCACGGCGACGATCGCCTCGCTCATCGTCGGAGCGCCGATCGGGGCAGCGCTGGCGATCTCGAGATTTCGCGGGCGCGCCGGGCTCATCCTGGCGAGCAACGCGCTTCTCGGCCTGCCGCCGGTCGTCGTCGGACTTTGCGTCTACCTCGCCCTGTCACGCTCCGGTCCGCTCGGGCAATTCGGCCTTCTGTTCACGCCCTTCGCGATGATCATCGCGCAGCTCATCTTGCTCACGCCCATCGTCGTCGCTCTGACGCATCGCTTCGCCGACGGGCTCTGGACGCAATATGGCGGAGCGCTCATGGTGGACGGCGCCTCGGCGCCGCGCTCGGTCGCCATCATCCTGGCGATCGGCAGAGCCTCGATGCTCACCATCTTTCTCACCGCCTTCGGGCGCGCCATCTCGGAGGTGGGCGCCATCATCGTGGTCGGCGGTAATATTCGCGGCTACACGCGCACGATGACGACGGCGATCGCGCTCGAGACGAGCAAGGGAGAGCTGGCGCTCGCGCTCGCGCTCGGCATGGTGCTCATCGCCTTGTCGGTCGCGGTGAATGCCATCGCTTTTCTCCTGGCGCGCGCCTGGCGAAAGTGAGCCGCAATCGCTGTGCCGCTACATCGCTGTGTCGCTACATCGCCGTGCGAGCCCGCAAGGCCGCGGCGAGCGTACCCTCGTCGAGATAGTCGAGCTCGCCGCCGACCGGCACGCCATGGGCGAGCCGCGTCACCTTTATGCCGAGGGGCGCCAAGGCGTCGGTGATGTAATGGGCCGTCGTCTGACCGTCGACCGTGGCGTTGAGCGCCAGCACCACTTCCTGGATTTCGCCTTCGGCCACGCGGGTGACGAGGCGCTCGATGCCGAGCTCCTTCGGGCCGATGCCATCGAGCGGCGAGAGCGTGCCGCCGAGCACATGGTAGCGGGCCCGCAAGGTGCCCGCCCGTTCGAGCGCCCAAAGATCGCCGACGTCGGCGACAACGACGAGCAAGCTTTTGTCGCGACGCCCGTCCTCGCAAATGCCGCACGGCGCCCTTGTGTCCACATTGTTGCAGACGGGACAAATGACGATGCGCTCGGCGGCCACCTTGAGCGCCTCGGCGAGCGGAGCGAGCAAGGCTTCCCGCTTGCGGATCAAATGCAGGGCGGCGCGGCGTGCCGAGCGCGGGCCGAGGCCCGGCAGGCGCGCCAGCAATTGGATGAGGCGTTCGATCTCGGAGCCGATCGGAGCCGACATCTAGCGAAACTCCGCCGACGCCCGACGCCTGTTGGCGGCCGCCACGCCCTGGCGCCGCATCACTCCCTTTTTCCGTATGAACGCACCTGAAATTATGCGGATCACGCTCTATGCCCGTCCGGCAGTGCTCGACAGCATCGCCGGATCGATGCCGAGCCGGCGCATCACCACGTCGTAGCGCGATTCGGCCGGCGTATCGAAAATGAGGTCGGGCGAGGCGGGCGAGGAGAGCCAGCTATTCGCCCGGATCTCGGTTTCGAGCTGGCCCGGCGCCCAGCCCGCATAGCCGAGCGCGAGCGCGGCGCGATGGGGCCCCTCGCCCTTCGCGATGGCGCGCAGGACATCGACCGTGGCGGTGAGGCACATCCGCTCGTCGATCGACAAGGTCGTATCCTTGATGAAGAAATCGGCCGAATGGAGCACGAAGCCTCGCGCCTTGTCGACGGGGCCGCCTTGCAACACCTCGATCCCCTCGGCGCCGGCGGGCAGCCGGATGCTCTCCCCATCATCGATGATCTGCAATTGCACCAGAAGCTTGCGGAACACGATATGCGAGGCCGGCTTGTTGATGACGATGCCCATCGCCCCTTCTTGCGAATGGGCGCAAAGGTAGATGACGCTCTTGGCGAAGCGCTCGTCCGCGAGGCTCGGCATGGCGACCAAAACCTGGCCGTCGAGATAGAAGCTCTCGCCACGTCGTTTCTGGAGGCGCCGGGTCATAGAAGAATGCTAGGCATCGCAGCGGAATTTTCAACCCGCGAACTCGTTAGCAAGCCGATTCCATCTCGTTTTTGAGCAGGATTGAACGAGAAACGCAGATGCGGTCACGCGATCGTGGCTCGCTTTTTGACATGATCGTCAGGTAGAGGTGACGCATGATCACAAGGCGTCACATGGTGCTCGGCGCGGCAAGCGCCGTCCTCGCGGCGACGCTCCCTTCGCGCGCCGCGATGGCAGAGACTTCGCCTCCCGCTTCCCCCTGGTCCGTCGGACTCGGGGCGCGCATGCGCCTCGTCCGCGGTGCGCCGCTCGAGCGGAACCAAGCTTTTGCCGCCGGCATCGAGATTGCGCTTGAGCCGGGTTTCAGGACCTACTGGCGCATGCCGGGCGCCGCCGGCGTGCCTCCGGTATTCGACTGGTCCGCCTCGCAGAATCTCGCGGCCGTCACGCCCGATTGGCCGGCGCCGAAGCGGCTGGAGGAGGAAGGCGTTTTTGTGATCGGCTATACGGGCGACAACCTCGTGCTGCCGCTTCGCATCACCGCGACGGATGCGAAAAAACCGGTCGGACTTGTCCTTTCCCTCAATTACGCCGCCTGCAAGACGATTTGCGTGCCCGAAAAGGGAGAAGCCGCGCTCACCTTGCTGCCCGACCTGCCGGAAGGTCTCTATTCCGCTTTGATCGAGGCGGCGGGCCGCGAGGTGCCGAAGCGCGTCGCGCCCGCGGCGCTCGGCCTTGACCGGCCGAACGCGGCGATGCTTGCGCTCGGCTCCGCTGATCCGTCCCTGGCGCTCGTCCTCGATCTCGCCAATGGCGAGCATGTGCTCGACATTTTCGTCGAGGGGCCGGAGAACTGGCTTTTCGGCGCGCCCGTCGCAAACCGCGGAACGGGCGATGTGCGGCTGCCGCTGCTCGACCATCCCAAACGAGTGGACCGGGCCGCCGACATCCCTTTCACGGTGACGATCGTGACCGATATGCGCGCGCTCGAAACCGCGATCGGCGCCAGGGCGGCGAGCTGAGAAGCGCTGTTTTTCGGCGCCTGCTTACAGGCGGAAATCTTCACCGAGATAGAGCCGCCGCACTTCCGCGTGGGAGACGACGTCGTCGGCCGAGCCCTCCATGAGCACGCGCCCGGCGTGGATGATATAGGCGCGGTCGATGAGGCCGAGCGTCTCGCGCACATTATGGTCCGTGATCAGCACGCCGATGCCGCGGCCCTTGAGGTGGCGCACGAGCTCCTGGATGTCGCCCACCGCGATCGGATCGATGCCGGCGAAGGGCTCGTCGAGCAGCATGTAATTGGGTCGCCCGGCGAGCGCGCGAGCGATCTCGCAACGTCGCCTCTCACCGCCGGAAAGCGCGATCGAAGGCGTCTTGCGCAGGCGCGCGATGTTGAATTCCTCGAGCAGCGCATCGAGCTCGCGTCGGCGTCGCGTCTTGTCGGGTTCGATCACCTCGAGCACGGCGCGCACATTGTCCTCGACATTGAGGCCGCGGAAGATCGACGCTTCCTGGGGCAAATAGCCGACACCGAGCCGGGCGCGGCGATACATCGGCAGCTGCGTCACATCGTGCCCGTCGAGATAGATGTGTCCGGCGTCCGGCGCGAGGAGACCGGTGATCATGTAGAAAACAGTCGTCTTGCCCGCGCCGTTCGGGCCGAGAAGCCCGACCGCCTCCCCGCGCATCAATTCGATGCTGACATGTTCCACGACCTTGCGCGCGCCGAAGCTCTTCTCGAGCCCCTCGATCGTAAGAAAGCCATCCCTCGCCATAAGGCTGAATTGCGGGGCGGAAGCTCCCAATGCGGGATCGACGCCGTCCGGCGCCGCCGAGGCGGCACCCGCCGCACCCTCCCCGGGGCCGGCCTCAGTGGAGGCGGCACGGCGCGGGATGAAGGATGAGAGGCGATCGAGCAAACCGTTTTCCGATGCGTGATGGCCCCGAGGGGCAAAAATCTGCTTTTTCCGAATAGCGCGGAGCGCTTCTCGGAAACTTGTCTCTTCTCACAGGCCGACGCACTCCGGCCCGTCGCGACCTTATACCGTTGTTATCGATCAATCGGGTGATCTTCACAAAAACGAGCTTGTTTTTGTGAATCACACCCCCGTTGCACCGATTTCGGCGGCGTATTGAGCATAATCAGCGCGGCCGGCCTAATTAATTCGCTGTCATCAGGGCTCAACGGCCTTCGCGGGCGTGGAAGTCCCGCTCTTGGCCGAGACAGCCTTGGTCGGCGAAGCTTTGGCGGCAACAGGTTTCGCCGGCGGCTTGCTCGTGCTTGCGGGGGCAGGCTTGCCCGGGGGCGTCTTTTGCGGGCTCGCCGGTTTTGCCTCGCCCGGCTGGCTTCCTTGCACGAAAAGGGACTTCACGGGTGTTCCGGGCCCCGAAAACACGTTTGCTACGCCGGTGTTGAGGTCATAGATCAGCTTGTCGCCGGTCGTGACATCCGCGCCTTGCGTCAAGGAAACATGGCCGGTCAACGTGACGATGTTCTGCACGCGGTCGAATTCGCCATTGTCGCCGGTTGCGACCTGATCGTTCTGGACCACGCTCACGGGACCCTTGACCAGAATGCGCTTCACTTGCGTTCCGGCGGTGCCTTGTGGCTGCGGCTGGCCTTCCGCCGGCTTGTCGCCATTTTCGTGCTGGCGATCGTAAAAGGCGGTGAGTTCCGTGCCGACGAGCTTGCTCGCCCCTTGCGTCGCCACGACCCCGCTTGCGCCCGAATAAACCGCGCGGCCCTCCTTGTCGTAAATATCGAGGCGGTCGGAGGTGATGTAGATCGGTTCTTTGGATTTCGTGCCGAAGGGTACGGCGCTCGCTGCGTCCGCCGCCGGCTTGCCGGGCGCGGCCGCCGGCTTGCTCGCGCTGCTCGTCGTGGAGGGCACGGCGGGCGGCGCGCTCGCCGCGGGTGCGGCAAAGCCCGCGACCAGAAGCCCCGCGAGAAAGAGGATCGCCCCGCTTTTGCTCCTTGCGCCGCTGCCGGCCGAAGGCGGAACGCTCGAAGATGCGCTCATGGCTGCCCGGGCTCCTTCGCGGTCCCTTTCTCCTTGGCGCCTGCCGCCGCTCCCAACCGCTCCGTGGACGAATCGAGCCTTGAATGCACATTGCCGATGAAAGTCACCCGCTTGCCATTGTCGATCATCTCGACCGAATCGGCATTGATCTCGCCGCCACTCATCTTGGCGTTCACCGGGCGATCGGAGGTGATATCGCCGGATTTGAACTTCATATACGCGTTTTCGAGGCTGATATCATAGCCGTTGGTCGTCTTGATCTTGACGTCGTCCTTCACCTCGAGCGTCTCGTTCTGCGTGTCGTAGACGCCTTTCCTCGCCTTCAGATTGGCGGCCTGGCCATCGCTCATCACGAGATGGGCGTCCATGTCGATGAGGTTGATGACGGAAGGCTTGCTCACGTCCTGGATCGCCGATTTGGCGACGACCTCGTAAGGGCGGCTGTCCTTCTTGAACCCCGATAGCTTGGGCATCTCCATGACCACCTGGGAAGAGGAGAGATCGACGCCCTGCACGCTGAAATTCGGGAACACCTGCCGGAAAGGATCGAAAAGCCACACGGCCAAAAGCGCCGAGACCGCCACCAGAACGCCGATCGGGATGGCCCTGCGCAAGAAGCGGACCTGCGCCGAATGTCGTGCCGCGCGCGCAAAGACGCGCGCGCCGGAGACTTTGGCGCGCCCGCTTTCCCTCATCTCGAGGCGCCCGGGCAGGGGGCGCATCGTGACCATCGTCATCGCTTCTCCTCGCCCGGCGAATCACCCAAACAGAAGACCGTGGCCCGGCATGAGGTACTCCGCCCCATGTGCATCCTGCCCCGTGTGCATCTTCACAAGAGGCAATCACCTCTTGGTTCATGATGCGCCAAAGCCGATATGTCAAAATTCGCGCCAGCGCACGCCGCAACGCGGCCCTGTCATGCTTTTCTTCGCAGGGAGAAAGGGCGAAGACATGGCGTGCGAAAGGCAAGATGCGCTTTCGAGGTTAACGCCAGCTTCACCACCGGCGCGGGGAAAACCCGTTTCCGACGCTTATGCGTCAGGGGCAAGCTCAGCTCAGCCACCTCTTGCGGCGCTTGTAGCTTTTCACCGCGCGGAAGCTTTTGCGGCCCTTTGTGCCGATGCCGAGATAATATTCCCGCACATCCTCATTTTCGCGAAGCGCCCGCGCCTCGCCATCCATGACGACACGCCCGGTCTCGAGGATATACCCATGGCTCGCGTGCCGGAGCGCCATATTGGTGTTCTGCTCGGCGACGAGAAAAGAAACGCCTTCGCGCGCGTTCAAGACGCGGACGATCTCGAAAATCTCTTCGACGATCCGCGGCGCAAGCCCCATCGAGGGTTCGTCGAGAAGGATCAAGCGCGGACGCGCCATCATGGCGCGCCCGAGAGCGCACATTTGCTGCTCCCCGCCGGAAGTATAGCCGGCAAGCGCGAAGCGTCGTTCCTTGAGACGGGGGAAATAGCCGTAGATCGCCTCCATATCGGCCTTGATGGCGGCGCGCCCGTCCCGGCGCGTGAAGGCGCCGGTCAGCAAATTCTCCTCGATCGTCAGATGGCCGAAGCAATGGCGGCCCTCCATCACCTGGACGCAGCCGCGCCGCACGAGTTCACTGGGCGTGAGCTTCTCGACGCGCGCGCCATCGAACTCGATCGACCCCTTGGTGACCTCGCCGCGCTCGGCGTGCACGAGATTGGAAATCGCCTTCAAGGTGGTGGTCTTGCCGGCGCCATTGCCGCCGAGAAGCGCCACGATGCCGCCGCGCGGCACGGTGAGCGACACGCCTTTTAAAACCAGCACCACGTGATTGTAGATCACCTCGATATTATTCACGAGAAGGATGGGCCGCGCCGAGGAAATCGCGGCCTCGACGCCGGCAGCGAGGGATGGAGACATAAGACGGCTATCCATCTCGCATCCCCCTGCCCATAATCGCGAAATTTTGCGAAACCCTCGACGATCGCACAACAGCGGAGAGTTGGCTAAATTACCTCGCGTTTCGGCCTTTGCGTCAACTCCGATGGCTCTTATTGACCGCGGCCTCAAGAGGCCTTGTCGCAGGCTTCGCTACGCTTCGGCCAGCCTGCATTCTTCTCGGCATAATCCTTCGCGGCGGCATCAAGAAGCGGCATGACCTTGTCGCTCATGAAAGGCAGATCGCCGGAGACCTTCACCCATTTCTGCCCGTCCCACTCCTGCATGAAAGTGGGGCGGTGGCCGTTGTGGTCGGCGCAGCTGATCTGCAACGGGCCGGTGAAACCCTCGAAGCCGAGCTGCTTCAGGCGTTCGGGCGTCAAATTGATCGTCTCGAGCCCGCGCCTCACATCCTCTCCGGTCACGGCCTTCTTGCCGGTGAGCTTTTGCGCGTTCGTGATCGCTTCGGCGATGAGCACCGAGTTGTAGACTCCGCGGTCGTAAAGCACCTCGCCGACCTTGTCCTTCGAGCCGACTTGGCTCTTCCCGGTGTCGACCACGTATTTCATGACGTCCTGGATCGCCGGGAAATTGGCGCCCGTCGCGTGCCAGTTCAGGATCTTGAAGCCCTTGGCCGCATCGCCGGCGCCGCGTGCATCCTCCTCGCTCGGCCACCAAATGGAGATGAACTTGTCCATCGGATAGTTGATGCGCGCCGCCTCCTTCACCGCGGTGCCGTTCATCGCGCCCCAGCCATACATGATCATGTAGTCGGGCTTGTCGCGGCGCACGTTGAGCCATTGCGAGGACTGGTTCTGGAGGTCGCCGAAGGCCACCGGATACATCTTCAAGGTAAAGCCGACGTCCTTGGCGAAGCTGTCGAACATCGGAATCGGCTCCTTGCCGAAGCCGGCGTCCAAGTAGAGATAGCCAATGGTCTTGCCCTTAAGCTTGTCGAGCCCGCCTTCCTTGTCGGCGATGTAGCGAAGGATCATCGACAACCCGTCCCAATAGGTGTTGGGCGGGTTGAAAACCCAGGGGAAGGTGTCACCGACCGCCGAAGCCGAGAGCCCGTAGGCCATGGAGAGGATCGGGATCTTGTCCACCGCGGCCTTGGGGATGAGCGGCAGCGTGATGCCGGTCGACCAGGGGTTGATCATCACCGGGCTCTTACCCTTCACCGAATCGTAGCATTCGATGCCTTTTTTGGTGTCGTAGCCGGTCTCGCACTCCTCGATGACGAGCTTGACGCCGCCGATGCCGCCGTCGCGCTCATTCAGCATCTGGAGATAATCATGCATGCCGTCCGCGACCGGGATGCCCGAGCCCGAGAACGGTCCGGTCCGATAGGTGAAAAGCGGCACGTAGATCTGGTCTTCGGCGGGAGCCGCGGGCGCGGCACCTCCGGCATAAAGGGCAATGCCCGCCACGAGCCCGATCGATTTCATTCGCCGCATGACGTGACCTCCCTGGAGAATGCTCGGGTCAAGCCGTTCGCGGGCGGTGTGACGACCGCGCGCGGCCTCACTTCTGCGCGCCAGCGTCGCATTGCGCGGCCTCCGCGTAAAGTGGGCGGGCTTCGGCCGCGACGCGCCCCATCGAGGACCGGGCTCGTCGATGAGCCCGACGGCAGGCCGTTGCCTTCTCGGTTTCGACTCTTTACGAGGCCTTCGACCCTGAATGGCGGGATCGCCAGCGACGATTTGCAGGAGATTTGCCGCGGAGCATGATAGGAAGCGATCCTGCTGCAAGGGCCTGTAGCTCAATGGTTAGAGCCGGCCGCTCATAACGGTCTGGTTGCAGGTTCGAGTCCTGCCAGGCCCACCAGCCATCGCCCTTTGCGCCTTGGGGGGATCGCGGTCGGCACAAGGAGGCGCGGCGCGGCGGACAATATGATGGCGCTTGAAGCTTCTGGCATGCTCGATATCGGCGGGCACCGTCTCGAATATCGCCATGTCGGCCCCGATCCGACCGAGGCCGCGACCATCGTCATGCTTCATGAGGGCTTGGGCTCCGTCGGCCTCTGGGGCGATTTCCCCGATGCGCTGGCGGCGGCGACCGGAGCCGGCGTCTTCGTTTATTCGCGCCCCGGCTATGGCGCATCGAGCCCCGTCGAGCTGCCGCGCAAGCTGAGCTATATGCATGACGAGGCGCTCGAAGTGCTTCCGAAGCTCCTGGAGCGCATCGGTTTTCGCCGGGGGCTCCTTCTCGGGCACTCCGATGGCGCCTCGATCGCGACGCTCTACGCGGGCAATGTCCAGGATCATCGCGTGCGCGGCCTCGTGCTCATCGCGCCGCATTTCGTGGTCGAGCCCATGGGCCTTGCCGCCATCGCCAAGGCGAAGGTCGCCTACGAAAAGGGCGATCTCAAAGGGAAGCTCGCCCGCTGGCACGAGCATGTCGACAACGCTTTTTACGGCTGGAACGGCGCCTGGCTCGATCCCGGCTTTCGTTCATGGGATATTTCGGAAGCCTTGGCCTATATCCGCGTGCCGATCGAGATCGTGCAAGGGACGCGCGACGAATATGGCAGCTTTCGTCAGATCGAGATCGCCCAAGAGGAATGCTACTGCCCCGTCGAGGTCGCGCTGATCGAGGGGGTCGGTCATTCGCCGCAGCGCGAAGCGCGAGTGATAACCCTCGATGCAATAAGCAATTTCTGCAAGCGCATCCTCGAGGGTCATGGCGAGGGCAGGCTCGATCGCGCGGCCTGAGTTGCCGGACCCTATTGAAATTCGTCATGCGCGGGCGTTGGCCCGCGCGTCCATGCCTATTCTCTCCTTGTGCGTGAAAAGACGTGGATAACCAGACCGAGCCCGGTCATGACCAGGTGTGTTTGTCGGCTACGGGAATAAATTAGCCGTCAAACCGTGGCGACGGGTGTCGCCGGCGAGCCCACGGCGCCGGGAAGCCGTAGAGGTGGCGCGGTCAAGAGGAAGCGGTTGCGCTTGTGGGCGCGCAGCCAGGCGGCGAGCGGCGTTAAATGCCACATCTCGCCGAGATTGACGCCAAGCTTGAAGAGGCAATGCTCGTGCAGTGGGAGGGAGGCGCAGCACCCTTCATGCTCGACCGCGGGGACGGCCTCGACGCCGTAATTATCGGCGATGAGGGCGGCTAGGCCAGAATCGGTGATCCAATTGAGGAGGCGCTTGTCGCGCCCATTCAGCACCGCGCAGAGATGATGCGCCTTGCCGGGGTCTGGGTCGCCCTTCATCTCAAGGAGCATCTCGGCAAAGCCGGTGTGGATCAGCACCATGTCGCCGGCCTCGATCTCGACCTTGTCCTCGTCGAGGACGCGCATCAGCCGCTCATAGCCGAAGACGATGCGCAGCCGCTTCACATGGGCATGAAGGTCGATCATCACGCCCCGCCCCTGGATGCAGCTTTCCGCCATCCTGGCGACGCTGAGCGCCGTGGCGTTCGAGGTCGAGGCGGCGCCGAGCGGCCCCTCCGCGCCCGCGTCCTTCGGGTCGCTCGGCCCGAGGATCTCCTTGCCGGCCCGAAAGCCGTTGTAGAACACGGGCTCGGGCACGCCATCGCCATCGGCGTCGAAAAGCGACCCGACATGGGCGAGGCTGTCCCATTGCGTCGAATATTGCAGATGCATGACGACGAGATCGTCGCAGATCACATCCGTCATGTTCGGATCGTCATTGGCCAGCACGTAGTTCATGTTCGGCTTGCCCGCGCGCGAGGTCGGGCGCAGCACCGGCGGCAGGCGGCGCGGGTTGAGCACGTTCTTGCCCGGGTAATCGAGCGGCAGGCTCAGGCAAAAGCTCTTGCCTTCGCGGACCTCGGCAATCCCTTGCAGCACCTTGGCTTGCGTGATCAGGTTAAGGCGGCCGAGCTGATCGTCCGGCCCGAAATCACCCCAGGTCGAGCCTTCCGGCCGGTTCACCCATCGCTTCGATGCCATGGCTTTCCTCTTGAGCGGCGGTCTCGGGCGCGGAGCTTGGCCGCCTCAACTCGCGAGGCGGCCAAGAACACCGGTGGGAAGCGGAGGGGGCGCGCCGCGTCGCAAACTCAGCCGGCCTTTCGGCTCATTACGGCCGTAACACGTCGGTTCGCCAAGCGCCCGGCGCCCTTATTTCTTCACCAGCGGGCAGGTCGATTGCGACAAGGGCTGGAAGGCCTCCTCCGCCGGGATGGTGGCGACCAGCTTGTAATCGTCCCAGGGCTCCTTGGACTCGGAGGGCTTCTTCACCTCGAAGAGGTACATATCGTGCACCATCCGGCCATCCTCGCGGATGTGCCCATCATGCGCGAAGAAGTCGTTGATCGGCGTCGCCTTCATCTTGCTCATCACGGGACCCGCCTCGACCGTCCCGGCGGCAGCGACCGCGTTCAGGTAATGCATCGTCGAGGAATAGACGCCGGCGTGATCCATGGTCGGCATCTTGTGCATCTTCTCGAAGAAGCGGCGCGACCAGGCGCGGGTCTCGTCGTTCATGTCCCAGTAGAAGGCGCTCGTCAGAAGCAGGCCCTGCGCCGCCTGGAGGCCAAGCGAATTCACATCGGTGATGAAGACGAGGAGCGCGGCGAGCTTCTGGCCCGATTTCCCGATGCCGAACTCGGCCGCCTGCTTGATCGAGTTGATGGTGTCGGCGCCCGCATTGGCGAGGCCGATCACCTTCGCCTTCGAGGCTTGCGCCTGCAGCAGGAAAGAGGAGAAATCGGGCGTGTTGAGCGGCACGCGTACGGAGCCCAGCACCTTGCCGCCGTTCTTGGCGATGAAGGCCGAGGTGTTCTTCTCGAGGTCCTGGCCGAAGGCGTAATCGGCGGTGATGAAGAACCAGCTGTCGTACCCGGCCTTCACGGTCGCGACGCCGGTGCCCTTGGCGAGCGCGTAATTGTCATAGGCGTAATGGACCGTGTAGGGCCCGCATTCCTCATTGGTGAGGCGCGTCACGCCCGGCCCGCTCATGATGATGATCTTGTTGCGCTGCTTGGCGACCTCGTTCGCCGCGAGCGCGGTCGCGGACGCCGCCACATCGAGGATCGCCTCGACGCCCTGGTCGTCGAACCATTGCCTTGCGAGGGAGCCCGCGAGATCGGCTTTGTTTTGATGGTCGGCGAAGACGATCTCGATCGGCCGGCCGAGCACCTTGCCGCCGAAATCCTCGGCCGCCATGCGTGCCGCCGTGACGCTCCCTTGCCCGGTGATGTCGGCGTAAGGCCCCGACATGTCGAGCAAAAGCCCAAGTTTAAGCGGCGCTTGCGCGAAGGCCGGGGCGCTAGCCAAAAATCCCGCGGCGACAGCCGTGAAAAACGCAAATCTCGATTTCATCACCGGCTCCCCAGTCCTCACCCGCCGCCGCTGCCTGCGCGGCGCCGTTCGCGAGGGTCCACCCTCGTCTTTCCTTTGCGCCTCGCCGCGCTGCCTCAGGTTGCCCCCGACCGGTGGCGAGATCGTGCCGGCCACCCACGCCTTTGCGCAAGCAAAGACGGGGTGATCGGGAAAGTCATCATAGTCGTTGCGCCGAAAAGCGCGTGTCGCGAGGCTCAGACCCCGAGGTTCAGACCCCGACCTGCGTCACGTATTTGGTGTTGAGATAGGCGTCGATCGCCTCGCGGCCGCCTTCCGTGCCGTATCCTGAATCCTTCACGCCGCCGAAAGGCACTTCCGGCAGCGCAAGCGGCGCGCCGTTGATCGCCACCATGCCGCTTTCGATCGCGGCCCCGATGGCGGTCGCGGTCTTCGCCGATTTGGTGAACGCGTAGGCGGCGAGCCCATAGGGGAGGCGGTTCGCCTCCGTCACGACGCCGTCGAACGTGTCGAAAGGCGCGATCATGGCGAGCGGCCCGAAGGGCTCCTCATTCATGATGCGCGCGTCCTTCGGCACATCGGTCACCACCGTCGGCTCGAAGAAGAAGCCCTTGTTGCCGATGCGGTTGCCGCCGGTCTTCACCGTGGCGCCGTGCTTCTTGGCGTCGGCCACGAAGCCTTCGAGCGCATCGACGCGCCGGCTGTGCACGAGCGGCCCCATGCGCGTGTTCGGGTCCATGCCGTCGCCGACCTTCAGGGCCTTCGCGGCGGCCGTGAACTTGTCGACGAATTGCTCATAGACCTTCTCCTGCACGAGGAGGCGCGTCGGCGCGATGCAGACCTGGCCGGCATTGCGGAACTTGCTCGCCGCCAGGACCTTCACGGCCGCGTCGATATCGGCGTCCTCGAAGACGATGCCCGGCGCATGGCCGCCGAGCTCCATGGTGGTGCGCTTCATATGCAGGCCCGCGAGCGCCGCGAGCTGCTTGCCCACCGCGGTCGAGCCCGTGAAGGTCACCTTGCGGATGATCGGATGCGGGATGAGATATTCGGAGACCTCGGCCGGATCGCCATAGACGAGGTTGATCACGCCGGCCGGCACGCCGGCATCCGCATAGGCGCGCACGAGCTCGGCGATCGAGCCCGGCGTGTCCTCGGCGCCCTTGAGCACCGTGGAGCAGCCGGCCGCGAGCCCCGCCGAGAGCTTGCGCACCGCCTGGTTCACCGGGAAGTTCCACGGCGTGAAGGCGGCGACCGGCCCGACCGGCTCCTTCATGGCGAGCTGGTAGAGACCCTCGAAGCGCGGCGGGATGATCCAGCCATAGGCGCGCCGGCCCTCCTCGGCGAACCAGTCGATCACATCGGCGGCGTTCAGGAGCTCGAGCTTCGCCTCGCCGACCGGCTTGCCCTGCTCGAGCGTCATGATCTTGGCGATGTCGTCGACCCGCTGGCGCATCAGCTCGCCGGCCTTGCGCATGATCTTGTAGCGGTCGAAGGGCGAGACCTTGCGCCAGGTCTGGAAGCCCTTTTGCGCCGCCTGCACGGCGCGCTCGAGATCGGCCTTGTTAGCATGGGCGAAAGTGCCGATCTGATCGCCGGTCGCCGGGTTGACGACGGGCGTGGCCTTGCCGCCGGAAGCCTTGCCCCAGCTGCCGTCGATGAAAAGCGATACGTCCTGATACATGGTTCCTCCACCTGGACATTCGATCGGGCGCGCTGGCGCCCGATCGTTGAAGAAAATCCTCCGACACCCCTATACGGCTCATCGCTTCACCAAGCAAAGCCGTGGATGCATGCGAGCCAGCGGGCGGGGTGTGGCGCTAAAGCCGTTCATATCGGTCAACCGGCGCGAGGCGCGCCCGACTTAAAAGCGCTCTGTTCACTCCATAAGGCAGCTCACGCGAACTCGGTCGGGACCGCCATGCGCCTTCATCATTCGTCTCAGCGGCGCGGCCTCGCTGCGACCGGCGCGAAGATCGGCAAGCCGCGGCTCGGTGAGGTACACATCTTCGAGATCGTCGAGGTGCTCCAGGATAGCTTCGCGAGCATGGTAGCTCTTGCTTCTCCCGGTGAGCTTGGCGAGCTTATCGAGGCGGCTTTCGACGTCTGGTGGAAGGCGCAAGGCGAGCATAGGGACCAGTCCTTAGGCCGCGCCGCTGCTATGCACATGTAGCAACCATTTCGCGGTCGCCAACCATCAACCTTTTCGAGGAGGATGAGAGATGTCGCTGGTTCAAGCCGCCTCGACCCTTCGGTCCGCCGCGGCGCGATAGGAGAGCGCCTCGGCGAGATGAATGCGGCCGATGTTTTTCTCGCCTTCGAGATCGGCGAGCGTGCGGGCGACCTTGATGATGCGGTGGTAGCCGCGCGCCGTGAGATGCAGCCGGTCGGCGGCGTTGCGCACGAGCGAAAGCCCCGCCTCATCGGGCTTTGCCACCTCGTCGAGCACGCTCGGCGGGCAGGCCGCGTTGGTCAAGGTGCCCTCGAGGCCGAGCGCGCGGTAGCGCTCCGTCTGGCGCTCGCGCGCCGCCGCGACGCGCTTGCCGACATCGGCCGAGCCCTCGGCGGGGGGCGGCAGCACGAGATCGGCCGGCGTCACCGCCGCGACCTCGATATGCATATCGATGCGGTCAAGCAGGGGCCCCGATATGCGCGATTGATATTGCGCGAGGCAGCGTTCGTTCGGCTGGCGCTTGCAGGCATAGCCCGGATCATTCGCATGGCCGCAGCGGCAAGGGTTCATGGCCGCGACGAGCTGGAAGCGCGCCGGATACACATTACGGTAATTGGCGCGGCTGATCGCGACCTCGCCCGTCTCGAGCGGCTGGCGCAGGCTGTCGAGCACTTGCGGGGAGAATTCCGGGAATTCGTCCAGGAAGAGCACGCCGTGATGCGCGAGCGACACCTCGCCCGGCCGCGCATGGATGCCGCCGCCGACGAGCGCGGCCATCGAGGCCGAATGATGCGGCGCGCGAAAGGGCCGCCGATCCGTGAGCGCGCCATCGGCGATCAGCCCCGCCACCGAATGGATCATCGAAACTTCGAGGAGCTCCTTCGGCGAGAGGGGCGGCAGGATCGAGGGCAGGCGCGCCGCGAGCATCGATTTGCCGGCGCCGGGCGGCCCGCTCATGAGCAGATTGTGCCCGCCCGCCGCCGCGATCTCCAGCGCGCGCTTGGCGTTCTCCTGGCCCTTCACCTCCTTGAGGTCGGCGAAGGGCGCGAGCGAGCGGCGCACGGCGGGCTCCGGACGCGAGAGCGCCTGCGCGCCCGTCACGTGGTTTGCGAGCTGGATGAGCGAGCGCGGCGCCACGATATCGAGCTCGCTGCTCGCCCAGGCGGCCTCGGGGCCGCCGGCCTGCGGGCAGATGAGGCCGAGATTTCGCGCATTGGCGTGCATGGCGGCCGGCAGCACGCCGGCGATCGGCAGGATCGAGCCGTCGAGCGCGAGCTCGCCCACCACCACATAGCCTTCGAGCGCGTCCGACGGGATGGCGCCGATCGCCGCCATCACGCCGAGCGCGATCGGCAGATCATAATGGCTGCCTTCCTTCGGCAGATCGGCGGGGGCGAGGTTGACGGTGATGCGCTTTGCCGGCAGCGAAAGCCCGGAGGCGATGAGCGCGGCGCGCACGCGCTCGCGGCTCTCGCCCACCGTCTTGTCGGGCAAGCCCACGATGTTGAACACCACGTTCCCCGAGGAGACGAGCACCTGCACATCCACAGGGCGCGCCTCGATGCCCTCGAACGCGATCGTCGCGACACGTGTGACCATCCGGCCAAACCCCCAGCTCCTTGGATTTGAACTTAGACGGCGCGAACCCGAAGTGCAAGAACAAGAAGGGAACAATCGCGATACGGCTCACCGGAAAGGCTTATAAGGTCTAAGCAGGCCACATTTCGGCGGCCATCGAAGCATCAGACAGTGGCTCTCTGGCAGAATGAGCGCACACCAACGAGCGAGGGCAACACGATGCAAACGAGCAGTTTCACTGCGAAGGACCTCAACGACGGTTTCGTCGTCGCGATCAACATCGAGGCAAAGGCCGAGGAAGCCGAAACCGTCGCCGCGATCTTGGAGAGCCTGGTCAAGCCCACCATGGCGGAGCCCGGAGTCAAGCTCTTCCTTCCCTATCGGTCGCCGGCCTCGCCTTCGTCGTTCTTCATCTTCGAGCTTTACGTCGATGAAGGGGGCTGGGGCGCCCATCAGGAGACGCCGCATTTCAAGAAAGCCGTCGGGGAACTCTTGCCCCGGCTTGTGAAGCGCGAGCGAATGCCGTTCATTCCCTATGTTCGCGTCCTGGAGGATGCTGCCGTTAAATAGCTCGCTGCGGTCCTCGCCTTCGCTATCAGAGGTCCAAGCGTAGCCCGCGTTAATGCCGCGAGACGTCCGGGCCCGGGAAGCGCGCCAGGGGGCTTGCGCCATTTGCGCGATTTGGCCTTAAGCTCGGCGGACGCCTCCGCGGACCCGAACCCCTGATGACGCGCAGCACAAACGCCTCGTACTCCGACCCCGCCTGGTGTGAGGCGCAATACAACCCGCGCGGCGCCGTGCCGAACGCGGCCGAGATCTATGCGCGCTGGCCGGTCGAATCGGCGCGCGTCAAGAAGAAGCTCGGCGCGGTCGAGCTTCGCTATGGCCCTCATTCGCGCGAGGTCATGGATGTGTTCCATGCACGCGACGCGCGCGGCTGCCTCGTCTTCTTCCATGGCGGCTATTGGCGTGCCTTCTCGAAGGAGGATTTCGCCTTTTTGGCCGAGGCGCTCGTCGAGGCGGGCATCACGGTCGCAATGCCGAGTTACCCGCTGTGCCCAGAAGCGTCCTTGAAGGACATCGCGGAAAGCGCGGTGAAGGCGATCGTGAAGCTTTGGCGCGACGCGCTTTCGCCCGCCGAAAAAGCAAAGCTCGTCATCTGCGGCCACTCGGCTGGCGGCTACCTCACGGCCGCGCTCTTCGCCAATGATTGGGCCGCCCACGGCCTGCCGCCGACGCCATTTTGTGGAGGCTTGTCGATTTCCGGCGTCTTCGAGCTCGAGCCTCTCATCAACACGACGATGAACACGGCGATCGGGCTCGACAGCCAGAAGGCGCGCGCCTTGAGCCTCGGCGCCTCTTGCCCGCATGTCGCGGCGCCTTTGCGGTTGTGCGTGGGCGAGAAGGAATCGCCCGAGTTCCACCGCCAGAGTGCGGAGCTCGCCCGTGCCTGGCCGGAAGTCTGCCGGGCGCCCACCACCATTCCGGGTCGGCACCATTTCGACGTGGTCGAGGAGCTCGGCCGTGCCTGCACGCCGGTTTTCAACGAGGCGATGACCCTGTTCACCTGACCCCTTGGCTTGACCCTCGCGGTGGCGTCTGCCACGACTCTGCGCATCCGCCCCAGTGGATCGATTCCGACGGACGGTCCCCATCCGTCGGTAAAATCTATCCACGATATTGTGGAGTTGTGGTTACGCCTTTTCCGACAAATGGGAACCCTTTGTCGGGGCGAGACCACGAGGTCGAGGAGAGGCGAAATGAGCCGCGAGGTGTTCATCTGCGAAGGCGTGCGCACGCCGATCGGCCGTTTCGGAGGGGCGCTCGCGCGGCTGCGCGCCGATGATCTCGCGGCTGCGCCGATCAAGGCGCTCATGGCGAAGCTGCCGAAGGCCGATTGGGGCAAGCTCGACGAGGTCGTCTATGGTTGCGCCAATCAGGCGGGCGAGGACAACCGCAATGTTGCGCGCATGGCGCTTCTGCTCGCGGGCCTGCCCTATTCGACGCCCGGCTCGACGGTGAACAGGCTGTGCGCCTCGGGGCTCGACGCGGTCGGGCTCGCGGCACGCGCCATCCGCTCAGGAGAAGCTGATTTCATCATCGCCGGCGGCGTCGAATCGATGTCGCGCGCGCCCTTCGTCATGGGCAAGGCCGAGGCCGCTTTTCAGCGCGCGGCCGAAATCTTCGACACCACCATCGGCTGGCGCTTCGTCAATCCGAAGATGCAGGCGAAATACGGCATCGATTCCATGCCCGAAACTGGCGAGAACGTCGCCGAGCTCTTCCAGATTTCGCGCGCCGATCAGGACAAATTCGCCTTGCGCAGCCAAGAGCGCACCGCCAAGGCCCAGGCAAGCGGCTTCTTCGACGATGAGATCATCCCGGTCGAGGTGCCGGCCGGACGGGGCGCGACGGTGAGCGTCGCCAAGGACGAGCATCCGCGCGCCGGAACGACGCTCGAGGAGCTTGCGAAGCTCAAGCCCATCGTGCGCAAGGACGGCGCGGTGACGGCCGGCAATGCGTCCGGCGTCAATGACGGGGCTTGCGCCATCATCCTCGCGAGCGAGGAGGCGGTGAAGGAACATGGGCTCACCCCGAGGGCGCGCGTGCGCGGCATGGCGGCGGCGGGCGTCGAGCCGCGCATCATGGGCATCGGGCCGGTGCCCGCGACCCATAAGCTCGCGCAACGGCTCGGCTTCAAGGTCTCCGAGATCGACGCCGTCGAGCTCAACGAGGCCTTCGCGAGCCAGGCGCTCGCCGTGATACGCCAACTGCACCTCCCCGATGATTCGCAGCATGTGAACCCGAACGGCGGCGCGATCGCGCTCGGCCATCCACTCGGCGCCTCCGGCGCGCGCCTTGCGCTCACGCTCACCCGCCAGCTGGAGAAGATGGGCGGCAAGCTCGGCCTTGCGACCCTATGCGTTGGGGTCGGCCAAGGCGTCGCGCTCGCGGTGGAACGCGCGCATTGAGGGGCGAGGCTGCCCGCGACATCACTAAATATTGACGAGACGCTCCCTTTGCTTCATTCGGCGCCTTCGCGTGATGGATTCGCATCTCGGCTCATTTCGAGGATGTCGACGCCCCCAAAAGGCCGAATTCGCGAGGGATGAAGCCGGGCGGTCCCGTCCCGACAAAGGGTTCCCATTTGTCGGAAAAGACCTGGTCGCAGTTTTATGATTTTGTGGATTGATCGATCTTACGGATGGAGACTATGAGATCTTCCGTCAGAATCGATCCACGAGAGGTGAACCCACCGGCATTTCGCTCCTTGAGCGCACGGAGACATTCGACCATGTGGAATCGATGCGCGCGGGCGCTGGCGAGCGTGACGATGGCGCTCTTGCTGTGTCCCTCGCTCGCCCTCGCACAAAAGACCAGCAGCAATTCGGAGGAGGGGCCGCCAGCCGTCCAGGTCGGCAAGGAAAAGCTCTTTCCGGTCAACACGAATTGGGTGGTCGATTCGCTCGACGGCAAGCAATTGTGGAGCGGGGCCGACCGCCCCTCCATCTATGTCGACAAGCAGCTTCGCATGAAGGGCTTCGACGGCTGCAATTTCTTCTCGGTGACCGCCTATCCGTTGAAAGCCCAGAAGCTGGCTGTCGGCCCGCTCGCCGTCGCCAGGCAAAACTGCGCCAATGTCGTGGCCGAGCGCAGCTTCCTGAACGCGGTGCGGGGCGCCAAGGAATGGGACATGGAGGGGGCAAACACGCTCATCGTCAAAGGTCTCGGCGGCACGGTGCGCTTCGAGCGCGGGCTTTAATCGCCACGACGCGGCGCCTTCGATCCGGGCGAAGGCTTTGCCGCGGGTTCGCGTACCCTTGAAAGTCCAGATTCCGGCTTCGGCGGAAATAACCGGGGCTGGACTCGGGCGCGACGCAAAATTTGGAGCGCGATGGGGTCCCGGCGTAAGCTGGGCACCGGGCAACCTCCCGCCCGGCGACCTGCAAATCCCATCCGCCACCGGCTCACCTTCATGAATCCGACCTTCTCGAACTTGCCGACCTCGATTTTCGAGGTCATGTCGCGCCTTGCGCGCGAGCATCAGGCCGTCAATCTCGGCCAGGGATTTCCCGATGATCCGGGGCCGGAGGACGTGCGGCGCAAGGCGGCGGAAGCCGTGGTCTCCGGCTGGAACCAATATCCGCCGATGATGGGCCTGCCCGAGCTTCGCCAGGCGGTCGCGACCCATTACGCGCATCATCACGGCATCGGCTTCGATCCCGAGGCTGAGATCATGATCACCTCGGGCGCCACCGAGGCGATCGCCGGCGCGCTTCTCGCCCTCATCACGCCGGGCGATGAGGTGATCCTGTTTCAGCCGATGTACGACGCCTATCTGCCGCTCGTGCGTCGCGCCGGCGGCGTGCCGAAGCTCGTGCGCCTCTCACCGCCGCATTGGCGCTTCGACGAAGAGATGCTGCGTGAAGCCTTCTCCCCGAAAACCAAGGTGGTGCTCTTCAACAACCCGCTGAATCCGGCCGGCATCGTCTATTCGGCCGAGGACCTCGATCTTCTGGCGCGGTTTTGCGCCGAGTTCGACGCGGTCGCGCTTTGCGACGAGGTCTGGGAGCATATCGTCTTCGACAATCATCGCCATCTCCCCTTGATCGCACGCCCGGGCATGCGCGAGCGCACCGTGAAGGTCGGCTCGGCCGGCAAGATCTTCTCGCTCACCGGCTGGAAGGTGGGTTTCGTCTGCGCGGCACCTCGCTTGATGCGCGTGCTCGCGAAGGCGCATCAATTCATCACTTTCACCACGCCGCCGAATTTGCAGGCCGCGGTCGCCTATGGGCTCGGCAAGGAAAACACCTATTTTACCGGCATGCGCCAGGCCTTCGCCGCAAGCCGCGACCGCTTCTCGCAAGGGCTCGCGCGCCTTGGGCTCAAGGTGCTCCCCTGCGAGGGCACTTACTTCCTCAACCTCGACATCGCGCCTTTGGGCGAGAGCGATGACGCTGATTTCTGCCAGCGCCTCGTGAAGGAGCGAGGCGTCGCCGCGATCCCGGTCTCGGCCTTCTACGAGGAGGCGCCGGTGAAGACGGCGGTGCGCTTCTGCTTCGCCAAGACGGACGCGACGCTCGATGCGGCGCTCGAGCGGCTCGGACGGGGGCTGTAAGCGCAAGCTGCCTCGCCCTTGACCCTGAGCCCGCCATGGTCGAGAAGCGCTGGCGCGGAGCCTGACCCATGAAGGAAGCCGTCAGCATGGAAGAACACGGCGTCTCGCCGCGCCATCGCACGGTCGCCGTCGATGTCGGCGGCGTGACCGTCGGCGGCGGCGTTCCGATCGTCGTGCAATCGATGACCAACACCGACACGGCCGATGTGGAGGCGACCGCGCGGCAAGTGGCGGCGCTCGCGCGCGCCGGCTCGGAGATCGTGCGCATCACCGTCGATCGGGACGAGGCGGCCGCGGCCGTGCCGCGCATCCGCGAGCGCCTTTTGGCCATGGGCGTCGAGGTGCCGCTCGTCGGCGACTTCCATTACATCGGCCACAAGCTCTTGGCGGAGCATCCCGCTTGCGCCGAGGCGCTCGATAAATACCGGATCAACCCGGGCAATGTCGGCTTTCGCGAGAAACGCGACCGGCAATTCGGCGCCATCATAGAGATGGCCGCGAAACACGAAAAGACGGTGCGCATCGGCGCGAATTGGGGCTCGCTCGATCAGGAGCTCTTGACCCATCTCATGGACGAGAATGCGCGCTCGGCGACGCCCAGGCCGGCGCGCGCCGTGACGCATGAGGCGATGGTGCAATCCTGCCTTCTCTCCGCCGCGCGCGCCGAGGAGATCGGCCTTTCGCGCGACAAGATCATCCTCTCGGCCAAAGTCTCCGCGGTGCAGGATCTGATTGCCGTCTACCGCATGCTCGCGCAGCGCTCCGACTACGCGCTGCATCTTGGCCTCACCGAGGCCGGCATGGGCTCGAAGGGCATCGTCGCCTCCTCGGCCGCGATGGGCGTGCTCCTGCAGGAGGGCATCGGCGACACCATCCGCGTCTCGCTCACGCCGGAGCCCGGCGGGGACCGCACGCTCGAGGTGAAGGTGGCGCAGGAGCTTTTGCAGACGATGGGTTTTCGCACCTTCGTGCCGCTCGTCGCCGCGTGTCCCGGATGCGGACGCACCACCTCGACTGTTTTCCAGGAGCTCGCGAAGGACATTCAGGACTGGATCTCGAGCTCGATGCCGGCGTGGAAGACGCGCTATCCGGGCGTCGAGGCGCTCAACGTCGCCGTGATGGGGTGCATCGTCAACGGGCCAGGGGAATCGAAGCACGCCGATATCGGCATCTCGCTTCCGGGCACGGGCGAGCAACCGACCGCGCCGGTCTTCATCGACGGCGCCAAGGCCGCGACCTTGCGCGGGCCCAGCCTCGTTAACGACTTCAAAGCCCTCGTCGGCGATTATATCGAGCAGCGTTTCGGAAAAGGGGGAAGCGATGCCGCTTCGCGCCGCGCCTCTTGAGGTCGAACCGAGCGAGGCCGTAGCCTCCGCGCTGCGCACGCTCGCGGCCGAGCGCGAGGGGCTCGAGGCCCTGTCCTTCGCGCTCACCGGCAATCTCGGGCGGGCCCTGAAGAAAGCCGTCGCGCTCATCGGCGCGTCGAAAGGGCGCGTCATCGTCTCCGGCATGGGCAAATCCGGCCATGTCGGGCGCAAGATCGCCGCAACGCTCTCATCCACGGGGACGCCCGCTTACTTCGTCCATCCGGCCGAGGCGAGCCATGGCGACCTCGGCATGATCCAGCAAGGCGATGTCGTGCTCGCACTGTCCTGGTCGGGCGAGACCGCCGAGCTCGCCGATCTTCTCTCCTATTCGCGGCGCTTCCGCATCGCGCTCGTCGCGGTGACCTCGGAACCCGGCTCGACCCTGGCGAGCGAAGCCGACATCGTGCTCTTGCTGCCCAAGGTGCGCGAAGCCTGCCCGAACCGTCTCGCGCCCACCACCTCGACGACGCTGCAGATCGTGCTCGGCGATGCGCTGGCGATCGCGCTCCTCGAGGCGCGCGGCTTCTCGGCGCGCGATTTCCGCGTTTTCCATCCCGGCGGCCAGCTTGGCGCGCAATTGCGCCATGTGCGAGAGGTCATGCATGCGGGCGATGAATTGCCGCTGGCGCCGGCGGGCGCGACCATCGCCGAGGTCATCGCGGTGATCTCGGCCAAGGGCTATGGCTGCGCCTTCATGCTCGACCGCGACGGCAGGCTCGACGGCATCATCACGGATGGCGATCTGCGCCGCCACGCCGGCCTGTCGCTCGAGGCGGACGCCCAAAGCGTCATGACGCGAAAGCCGCGCACCGTTTCGCCGGAGGCGCTGCTCGCCGACGCGCTCGAGATCATGGAGACGGCGAAGATCAATGTGCTGATCATCGTCGAGGACGGGCAGCCGATCGGCCTCGTGCATCTCCTCGACCTATTGCGCAGGGGCGTGGCCTAGCTTCCTTACCATTCGGCGAAACGGTCCCGTGGTGGTGCCGGCTGTCGATGCCGTCATCGCCAGGGACTGTTCGGCCCATAGGAACGCGAGATGCGTTTTTGCTATTTCGTCACCTTCGAGAACCCTGCACCCGAGGCGAGACTCAGCGCGTCGGACAAAGCCAAGCTGGCGGCGCTCGTCGCGGCGACGCCGGCGCTCACCCATGCCGAGATGCATACGCCCGCCGTCGCGAGTGACATCTACACGGCCGACGGGCCTTCCCCGCCGCTTTGTTTGCAGCTTTACTTCGACGACCTTCTCGAGCTCGAGGCGGCAATCTCGGCGAAGGGGCATTTGCAAGCGCTCGCCGACACCGCTTCCTGGCCGAGCCTCGCGGGCACGAAGGCGACGCAACAAGCGATGTACGTTCGCCCTTTCGAGATCGCGGGAGCGCCGCCTGCGACGGAGCCGCGATGTAGCTTCCTTGTTCACTATCCGGGGCCGGCCGATGACTTCAACATCTGGTTCAAGCATTACGTGGCGAGCCATCCGCCGATCATGCGCCGCTTTCCGAACATCAGGCAGATCGAGATCCTGAGCCGGGTCGATTGGATCGACGCCATGCCGTTCCGGCGTGTGGCGCATATGCAGCGAAACCGCGTGGTCTTCGATAGCCCGGAAGCCTTGACCGCGGCGCTGCAATCGCCTGTGCGCCATGAGATGCGCCAGGATTACCATCGCTTTCCGCCTTTCGAGGGCGGCAGCCTTCATTTTCCGGCGCTCACCGAGACGATAAAGCCCTCACGCGCTCGTTGATCTGCCCCGTCCTTCCGCCAAGGAGAACCCCTCATGGAGCTTCGCTTATCCGGCCGCCGCGCGCTCGTCACCGGCGCCTCGAAGGGCATCGGCTTTGCGAGCGCGAAGCTTCTGGCGCAAGAGGGCTGCGATGTGGTGCTGGTCTCGCGCAGCAAGCCCGATCTCGAATGCGCAAAGGCAACGATCGAGGCCGCGGCCCCGAAGGCGCGGATCGAGATCGCTTCCCATGATCTGTCGAAAGACGAGGCCGTGCCGGCGCTCGTAGAGCGTTATGGCGAGGGCACCGACATCCTCGTCAACAATGCGGGCGCCATCCCGGGCGGCACGCTTGCCGACATCGATCAGCCGCGCTGGCGCGAGGCCTGGGAGCTCAAGCTCTTCGGCTATATCGGCATGACGCGCGCCTTCCATGCCCGCATGGCGGCGCGGAGCGCGGGCGTCATCGTCAACGTGATCGGCGCCGCGGGCGAGCGGGTGAGCGCCTCCTACATCGCGGGCTCGACCGCGAATGCCGGCCTCATGGCCTTCACGCGCGCGCTCGGCGCCGCGAGCCCGGCTCATGGCGTGCGCGTCGTCGGCATCAACCCCGGGCCGGTGTCGACGGACCGGCTCGAGACCTTGCAGCGCGGCCGGGCGAAGAGCCTCCTGGGTGACCCCGAGCGCTGGCGCGAGATGCTCACGGACCTGCCCTTCGGCCGCGCCGCGACCCCTGAGGAAATCGCCGCCATGGTGGCCTTCCTCGCCTCGGATCTCTCGGCCTACACGACCGGCACCATCGTCACGATCGATGGCGGCTTGAGCCATAAGGGGTGAGGGCCGGGCGATCAGCACCGGCAATATCGAAGCGTTTTCCCTTGCTTCAGGGCCGCGGTTTCGGCAAAGGAGCGGGTGACGGCCTTAAAGGAGTGTAGCTCAATCGGCTAGAGCACCGGTCTCCAAAACCGGGGGTTGGGGGTTCGAGTCCCTCCACTCCTGCCAAATTTTGCGAGAGACCGGTACCGCCGTTCCCAATCTAGCTTCCGTTGCCTCACGGAGCTTTTGGGCGGCATTACCCTCAGCCGCCAACGTTCTGATCCCGCCGTCATCCAAGACGACGATCATGCCCGGCCTGTAGCGACGGAACGCCGTTGCGGCGAGCGTGCGGCCGCGGTGTTCAGGACGACCTGCTCACACGCGTGGGGCTTCTCCTGAAAGTTAGTCCGTTTCAGCAGGCCCGATTTTTAAGCTGCGCGAGCGCAGGATGGAAAGCTCGCCGATTGTCTCCGAAGTCCGCATCCGATCACGCCGTTGTGATTTCCCAGGGCGGCCTCTGCCTGGTTAGCCAGCCAAAACGACGCGGCAAAAACATGTAGGGCACGCCGATGATTTATGTTGCGGGCGCATTCCTGGCGATCATCGCCGCAATTGTCTTTCCGCGCCTGCCTTTGGGCTCAAGCCTTGGAGTGCAAGGGGAGCGAAGCATCGCGCTTGCGCGCGGCCTTTTGGTTCTGGTTGCGGTTGCCGCGGCGCTCGAGACCAGCATCATCCGTGTGCCGGCGGACGAGGTTGGGATCATTCGAAAGCTCTACGGCTTTTCAAATCTTCCCGATGGGCGGTTGATCGCGACGAATGGCGAAACGGGTTATCAGGCCGAGGTCGTGCCGCCCGGCACCTTTCGAATTATCCCTTTTTTCAACGTCATGAACACGCTCGAATATCTGCCACTCGTGAGCGTCCCACAGGGATTTTACGGGCGTGTGGTGGCGCGTGACGGCGTTCCCCTTCCGGCCGGTCAGATCATGGCCGATGCCTGGCCGGAACAGGACTACCAGAAATTTCTCGATGCCGAGTATTTCCTTACGCATGGCGGACAGAAGGGACTGCAGCTCAGCGTGCTCAAGCCCGGCGTCTACCCGCTGAACCTCGCCCTTTTTGAGGTGAGAATAGGCTATGTCAGGAATGGCAAGGATGTGGTCCGCAACAATGACGATGTTTACAGTTTGCGGGGCTTGACCCAGGCAGATACCCCACTCGACACCTCGATCACGCGCGTGCCGGCGGGGTCAGTCGGGGTGGTGCGTTCATCGGTGCAAAGCACGGGCCTCGATTGCACGAAAATCACGGCAAAGACGGATGCAGATGGGCTCGAGGCCGATTTGGTGCCACGAGGATGCAAGGGAATCTGGGCGGATTCGCTTCCGCCAAACGATTATTACCTGAACCGGGACGCCTATGACGTAACACTCGTTTCCACGCGCGTCACGGCGCTTGAATTCAAGGGTGGTTTCACGAGGCGTTACATCGATCTGAAAGTCGACAGCAAGGGCGACTTCACCCAATCGGAACGAACCCAATCCTTCCCCAAGCCGAACGACTCCGCCGACACCGCGATCAACACGAAGATCGAGGGCTGGGAGATCCAGCAGGAGCTACGCGCGGTCGTGCAGATCACGCCTGAGCATGCACCGATCGTTGTCGCGGCCGTGGGCGGGCAAGCGGAGGTCGACGAGCGCATCGTGGTGCCGTCGATCAGGTCGCATGTGCGCAACGTCTACGGCGGGTCGATTCAATTTCAACAGGCCGACGACAAGGGCGTGATCACGACCGTTGCGCGCCCGACACGCGTTCTTGATACGGTTGAAAACCGTCCGGTGCTCGAGAAGGCGATTCTCGAACGCATGCAGCTTGATGGACGGCGCGCTGGTGTTGACGTCAAGGAGATTCGTCTGGGCGAATCCGTCATCCCGCCGGAATTGCTGCTCGCGCGCCAACGTGAGCAGCTGGCCGGCCAGTTGAAGCTCGCCTTCATCCAGGAGCAAACGGCTCAAGAGCAGCGTCAGAAAACCGAGCAGGCGCGCGCCACCGCCAACCAGCAAAGCGATCTGGTCACTGCCCAAATCGGCGTTCAGACGGCGACGCTCCTACAGGACAAGAGGGCGGCCGAAGGGCGGGCCGAGCGGCTTTTCCTGGAGGAGCAAGCTGCCGGCCAGACGGCTCAGGCCAATGTGCTCGGAAAGGAAAGCGTGCTGCGCCTGCAGCAAATGAAACTCGTGATTGATTTGCTGGCGGACCATCCGGATATCCTGAAGAACCTTAACCTGCCCCAAGTTTATGTGGCCGGCGGTGGCAGCGGCCTCGAAGGTGCGGCCGCGATTTTCGGAAGCATGATGCAGCAAGGAGCGGTAGCCGCTTCGGGAGATGCGGCGAGACGGTAAGTCGTCGGGCGCACTCAATCCCCCCTTCACATTCCAAGACCGGAGGCGGTCCATTTTCAAGTGAAGACCCTTGCAAGTTAATCAACTTGCACCTCCCCCTTGGCGAAGCGGTCGGACCTCGATATATAAGGGCCCAAGGCGGCGCGCGGCCACGAGGTCCCGCGCCCCGTTCGTTTTGGGCGGGCCTCATCCTGGCGGTCAAGCGCCCAGCGAGGACCGCGCCCGAAGGATCGCGAGATGGAAAACCCGGTTCAATTCCTGCAAGAGGTCCGTGCCGAAGGCGCCAAGGTCACCTGGCCGACGCGCAAGGAAACGCTCGTGACCACGGGCGGCGTCTTCGTGATGGTGCTTGCGGCCTCGGCCTTCTTCTTCCTCGCCGACCAGGTGTTGCGCCTGTTCGTCGGCCTCATTTTAGGGATCGGACGCTAAAGCCATGGCGGCGCATTGGTATATCGTTCACGCCTATTCGAACTTCGAGAACAAGGTCGCCCAGTCGATCAAGGATCAGGCGGCGCAACGGGGGCTTTCCGACAAGTTCGAGGAAATCCTCGTGCCGATGGAGAAGGTCGTCGAGGTGAGGCGCGGCAAGAAGGTCGATGCCGAGCGCAAGTTCTTTCCCGGCTATGTGCTCGTGAAATGCGAGCTCACGGATGATGTCTTCCACCTGATCAAGAATGTGCCGAAGGTGACGGGCTTCCTCGGCGCCGACAAGAAGCCGCATCCGATCTCGGAGCGCGAGGCGATGCAGATCAAGGGCCAGGTGCAAGAGGGCGTCGAGCGCCCGAAACCCTCGGTGCATTTCGACATCGGCGAGCAGGTGCGGGTCTCTGACGGCCCCTTCGCCACCTTCAACGGCACCGTCGAGGAGATCGACGAGATTCGCGCCCGCCTCAAGGTCGCGGTGTCGATCTTCGGCCGCCCGACGCCGGTCGAGCTCGAATACGGGCAGGTCGAGAAGCTGTGACCGGTCGGCGGTGATCGGGGGATCGTGATCCCTTTCAACTCAGCAAAGCGTCAATTCCTTCATTAGCCAATCACGATGATCCGTCGCACGTGGCAATCAGGTATGATCGCGCTTGCGCGGTCGCAGGCTGTGAAGGAGACGATGCAGCAGCGATGGGGTGGCGCTTCGCTGCTCGCCTCCCGCTTTGTCGCGGGCGCCACAGCGGAAGAGGCGGTCGCTTGCGCCGCTGGTCTCTATGCAAAGCACTCAATCCGTGGATCGCTGTTTTACCTCGGTGAATACGTGGATAGTGCGGATCTTGTCGCAGAAAATGTCTCCGCTAAGCTCGCCGTCGCCACTCTCCTTGGGCAGGCCGGGCTCGACGTCCATGTCTCCGTCGACCTCACGCAGATCGGGCACAGCCTCGATCCCGCCAAGGTCCGACTCAATGCCTTCACGATCACCGAAGCCGTTCACGGGCCGCGTGAGCGTCCGGGAAGGCCGCGATTACCAGAACTTCGTGCAGAGTATTCCGCGAAACATTTGCAATCAAGCAAATCGCGCCGCCTCTTTGATCTTTTCTCGGCCCGCGCCGGGGTTTGTCCCCCTCGACACCGTTGATCATCTATGCCATCTATCGCAGGGGCGGCAGATGGGCGCCGAGAATACCATTTCAACATGCTATTCAAATAGCGGCGCATCGATGTCGCCGAGACTCGCCCCTTGCGCCTCAAGTTCTGCGCCTTGAACGTCTTCCCGAGATCGGCGCCCGTGCCGAAATAATGGCGGAAGACGTAAAGCAGCGGCTCCCAGCGCTTTGGGTCCACGTGGTTCGTGCCGTCCACGACGATCTCACGATGCGCGTGCACGCGCTTCACACGCGTCTCGGCGATGTAGAAGGCGGGTTCGCCGGCAGGGCCGTTGGAGGCGCGCGCCTCGATGAGCTCGGCCTCGAATTGCAGTGGGCATTCGGCGATGCGCGGTGGCCGGATGGTCTCCGAAGGTGTCTGCGTAAGCTCCGCGAGCGCAAATTTATCCGCCACATATTCGTAGCCGATGGCGGCCTTCTCCGCGGGAACATCGCGCCGTCCCGTGGCGCGCGCGATGCGCTCGACGTTGCGCCACAATTCGGGTGACGGGAAGTTCAGCACGCACTCCTTCTGGCGGCGCAGATTCGCGATGCCCTGGCCGCTCGCCGTGCAGCCGAGCACGACGCGGTCGCCCAGCGCCCAGGCCGACGACATCGGCGAGATGTTGACGGTCGCGTCCGGATTCATCGTGGTGATGAGGACGACCGGCGTGCCGAAATACAGAATGCTCGGCCTGATCGTCACCGCCTCGCGCGTTTCGGGTTTACGCCATTCGGCCAGGCAATCCATTTGACTTCTCCTCGCGTCATCTTGTCTTCCCGATCGAATATGGGGCTTGCCGCGCCCCCATGCTTCGGCTATAACCGAACTATGAAAGAAGGTCCCAATCTTGCGGCGGTCGCCGCGCTTCTCGGAGATCCGGCGCGCGCCAATATGCTCACCGCGCTGATGGACGGCCGCGCCTTGACGGCGACCGAGCTCGCGCACGAGGCCGGCGTCACCATGCAGACGACGAGCGGCCATCTCGCTCGCCTCGAGGCCGCGCGCCTCCTGCGCGTCGAGAAACAGGGGCGTCACCGCTATTTCCGGCTCTCGGGCGAGGATGTGGCCGAGGTGCTGGAAGGCTTGATGGGGCTCGCCGCGAGGACCGGGCATTTGCGCACGCAGCCGGGCCCGAAGGATCCGGCACTGCGACAGGCCCGCGTCTGTTATGACCATCTCGCCGGCGACATGGGCGTCTTTGCCTTCGATCGCCTTTGCGCCAAAGGCTTGGTGGCGGGGCATGACCGCGATGTGCATGTCACCAAGGCTGGCCGCGCCTTCTTTTCCGGTTTCGGCATCGATGTCGCGGCGCTCGAGCACGGGCGCCGCCCTTTATGCCGCGTCTGCCTCGATTGGAGCGAAAGGCGCTACCACATCGCCGGAGCGCTGGGCTCCCAGCTCTTGGGGAAGCTCTTCGAGAAAGGTTGGGCGCGGCGCGAGAAGAACGGCCGCATCGTTCATTTCACGCCGCAGGGACGCCAGGATTTCGCGAAGCTCCTCGCCTGACGCTCTATTCGAGGAGCGGATCGAGGATGAACGGCGTCTTCGGCGGGCGGACCGGCGGGGGCTTCTTGCCGCGGAAGGCCGAGACGCTGCTCGAGGGCGCCGTGGCATCGGGCGCCTGCTCGGTGCCGTTGGCGGCCACCTCGGCACCGTTCGTTTGAGCGGCGTCAGCCGCGGCTGCCGCCGCGCTCGTCTTCGGCGTGACGCTCGCATTCGGCGGCGGCTCGAGCGCGCCTTTGCGGCCGCAGGAAGCCGCCGCGAACGCGACGAGCATCACGACCGTGAGCCGATTGAGATGTCGTGCGTCAACGCCCTTCACCGCAACACTCCCTGGGCGCGATCCGGCTTCCCGCCGATCGGCCGGCAAAGCAAGTTCCCGGCGCCTATCATGACTGAGAGCGCCGCGCGAGTAAAAAGCGCGCCGGTCGGCATCCGTGCCATCACGCCGCGCCCGCGCTTGCCTTGCCGAGCCGCTTGAGCCAGCGCCTCGCCTCCTTGCGCACTCCGCTCGGCGCGGTGCCGCCCTGGCTCTTGCGGCTTTCGACCGAGCGCTCGACCGAGAGCACCGAGAACACACCGGCGCTGATGCGCGGCTCGACCGATCGCATCTCGGCGAGCGGCAAGGCGTCGAGGCTCACGCCTTTTTGGTCCGCGAACGACACGATGCGCCCGGTGACGTGATGCGCCTCGCGAAACGGAAGGCCGAGATTGCGCACCAGCCAATCGGCGAGGTCGGTCGCGGTCGCGTGGCCGGCGCCCGCGGCGCGCTTCATGCGCGCGGCATCGGGCGTCATGTCGCGCACCATGCCGGCCACGGCCGCGACGCAAAGGCTCAAGCTCGAGAGCGCGTCGAAGGTGCCCTCCTTGTCCTCCTGCATGTCCTTGCCATAGGCCATGGGCAACCCTTTGAGCATCACCAGCATCGCGGTGAGCGCGCCGATGACGCGCCCCGTCTTGCCGCGCACGAGCTCGGCGGCGTCCGGGTTGCGCTTTTGCGGCATGATCGAAGAGCCGGTGGAGAAGGCGTCCGAAAGCCTCACGAAGCCGAATTGCGCCGAGGTCCAGATCACGATCTCCTCGGCGAAACGGGAAAGATGCACGGCGCAGATCGAGGCGGCCGCGAGTGTCTCGAGGATGAAATCGCGGTCGGCGACCGAATCGAGAGAATTCGCCGTCGACCTGTCGAAGCCGAGCGCCTTCGCGGTCATTTCCCGGTCGATCGGGAAGGAGGTGCCGGCGAGCGCCGCCGCGCCGAGCGGGGATTCGTTCAAGCGCCTTCGCGCATCGGCGAAACGCCCGCGATCGCGCCCGAGCATCTCCACATAGGCAAGGAGGTGATGGCCGAAGGTCACCGGCTGCGCCGATTGCAGATGGGTGAAGCCGGGCATGACGGTCGCGGCCTCGGCGAGCGCCTTTTCGGCAAGCGCGCGCTGCAAATCGGCGAGCGCCTCGTCGAGCGCATCGATCGTGTCGCGCACCCAGAGCTTCATGTCGAGCGCGACCTGATCGTTGCGCGAGCGCGCCGTGTGGAGGCGTCCGGCAGCAGGCCCGATGAGCTCGGCGAGCCGGCTCTCGACATTCATGTGGATGTCCTCGAGCGCGCGCGAGAATTTAAAGGTCCCCGCCTCGATTTCGCCCGCGACCTTGTCCAAGCCGCGCGCGATGGCCTTGGCGTCCTTCGCCGTGATGATGCCTTGCTTGGCGAGCATGGCGGCATGGGCCTTGGAGCCGGCGATGTCCTGGCGCCACAAGGCCTTGTCGAAATCGATGGAGGCGTTGATCTCCTCCATGATCGCGTCGGGGCCTTGACCGAAGCGTCCCCCCCACATGCGGTTGGCCATGTCGTGATCCTTGAGCTAAGGCAATTCGGCAAAGAGTGAAGGACCAGGGCACGCGGCCGTGAGGCTTGCCCGTCGGAATCGGAATGATCGCCATGAAGACGAACAACGCGCGACGATTGGCCATCCTGGCGCTTGCGGGAATGGGCCTCCTCGCCGCCGGCGGGTTCTACGCGACGCGAGGCGCTCCCGGCAACAGCGCCTGCGTGGCGGCGCGCCAGACGGCCGAGCGTCTGAAGCCGCTCGCCACGGGCGAGGTCGCGGCGCTTCAGATCGTCGGCGACCCCGCGCCCGCGCCGAACCTCGTGTTCTTCGCCGACGGCGGCGCCCCGAAGAAGCTCGCCGATTTCAAGGGCAAGACCGTGCTCGTCAACATTTGGGCCACTTGGTGCATCCCGTGCCGTCAGGAGATGCCGGCGCTCGACAAGCTCGCGGGCGCGGTCGACCCGGAGAAATTCGAGGTCATTCCCATCAACGTCGATCAACGCAATCCCGACAAGCCGCGCGCCTTCCTGCAAGAGATCGGCGTCAAGCACCTCGACTATTTCTACGATCAATCGGTGAATGTCTTCCAGGATCTGAAGGCCTCGACGCGCGTCGAGGGCCTGCCGGTCTCGGTGCTCGTGGGCGCCGACGGCTGCGCGCTCGGCGTCATCAACGGCCCGGCCGATTGGGCGAGCGCGGATGCCGCCGCGCTCGTGAAAGCCGCGTTGCCGCGATGAAGCTTTCGCCGTGGAAGATGATATGCGCCCATATGCGCTTTGAGTGCGAGGCCCCAGGCTGCTAAACTCATTGGGCGGCGAGTCCATTGACCTCGCCGAGAGACCATCGAGGAATCCGGGGAGGAGGCCATGTCCGAGATCGCGTTCCCGGCGCCCGATCGGAATATCCTCGCTCGGCGCGACGCCATCGTCGCCGGTCTTCGCGGCGTGTTGCCTGCCAATTGCGTGATCGACAAGCTCGACGAGCGCCGGGCCTTCGAGACCGACGCGCTCACCGCCTACCGACGAGTGCCGCTCGCCGTCGTGCTGCCGCGCACCACCGAGGAGGTCTCGGCCGTGATGGCCTATCTCAATGCGCAAGGCGTGCCGGTGACGCCGCGCGGCGCGGGCACCTCGCTTTCGGGCGGCGCCATCCCGCAAGAGGATTCGGTCGTCGTCTGCGTCGCCAAGATGAATCGCGTGCTCGAGGTCGATTTCGCCAACCGCGTGGCGCGGGTCGAGGCCGGCGTCACCAACCTCGCCATCTCGAGCGCGGTGGCGCATGAAAGCTTCTTCTATGCGCCAGACCCCTCCTCGCAGCTCGCCTGCAGCATCGGCGGCAACATCGGCATGAATTCGGGCGGCGCCCATTGCCTGAAATACGGCGTCACCACCAACAATCTCCTCGGCGTTCGCCTCGTCCTCGTCGACGGCACGATCGTCGATCTCGGCGGCGCGGCGCTCGATGCGCCGGGCTCGATCTCCTCGCGCTCGTTTGCGGCGCCGAGGGCCAGCTCGGCATCGTGACCGAGGCGACGGTGCGCATCCTGCGCGCCGCCGAGGGCGCGCGACCGGTTCTGTTCGGCTTCTCCTCGAGCGAGGCCGCGGGCGAGGCGGTCGCCGCCATCATCGGGGCGGGCATCATCCCGGTCGCCATGGAGTTCATGGACGCGCCCGCGATCAAGATCTGCGAGGATTTCGCGCATGCGGGCTATCCGCTCGATGTCGAGGCCATGCTGATCATCGAGGTCGAAGGCTCGGAAGCCGAGATGGAGGCGGAGCTCGGCAAGATCATCGCCATCGCCAAGCGGCACGGCGTGACGGTGATCAAGGAAAGCAAATCGGCGATGGAGACGGCGCTCATCTGGAAAGGCCGCAAATCGGCCTTCGGCGCCACGGGCCGCGTCGCCGATTACATCTGCATGGACGGCACCGTGCCGACCGGGCAGCTTCCTTACGTGCTTGCGCCGCACCGCGGAGATCGTGGCGAGCCATGGCTTGCGCGTCGCCAACGTCTTTCATGCGGGCGACGGCAATATGCACCCGCTTGATCCTCTACAACGTCAACGACCCCGCGGAGCAGCGCAAGGCCGAGGAGGCTGGCGCCGATATCCTCAAGCTTTGCGTCGAGGCCGGCGGCTGCCTCACCGGCGAGCACGGCGTCGGCATCGAGAAGCGCGACCTCATGGGTTGCCAATTCTCCAAGATCGATCTCGATCAGCAGATGCGCGTGCGTGCAGGCCTTCGACCCGGCCTGGCTCTTGAATCCGGCGAAGGTGTTTCCGCTCGATGGCCGGGCCTAAACCCGTTCCGACCTCGATGCGGCGCTGAGGCGGGTGAATCGCAGATGACGACCCACGCGCCTCGAAGCGAAACCGAAGCCGCTTCCGTCATCGCCGAAGCCGCGGCGCGGCGCGTGCCGCTGTCGATCACGGGATCCGGCACGAAGCGCGGGCTCGGCCGCTTCACCCAGACGCAAGACGTGCTCTCGAGCGCCGCGATCACCGGCATCACCTTGCATGAACCGGCCGAGCTCGTGATCGCGGCGCGCGCCGGAACGCCGCTTGCCGAGGTCGAGCGCAAGCTCGCGGAAGACCGCCAGCGGCTGCCCTTCGAGCCGATGGACTACCGCCCGCTTCTCGGCACGGCGGGCGAGCCGACGATCGGCGGCGTCGCGGCCACGAATCTTTCCGGCCCCCGCCGCATCAAGGCCGGCGCCTGCCGCGATTCCTTCCTCGGCGCGCGTTTCGTCAACGGGCGGGGCGAGGTGGTGAAATCCGGCGGGCGGGTGATGAAGAACGTCACCGGGCTTGACCTCACGCGCCTCATGGCCGGCGCCTTCGGCACGCTCGGTTTCCTCACCGAGGTCACCTTCAAGCTGGTACCCTTGCCGGAGACGGAAGCGACGCTCGTCATCGACGGGCTTTCCGATCGCCGTGCCAGCGAGGCGCTCTCCGCCGGACTCGGCTCGCCCTTCGAGGTGTCGGGGGCGGCGCATCTTCCCGCCGGCATCGGCGAGGCGAAGCCCCGCACGCTCTTGCGGCTTGAGGGCTTCGAAAGCGCCGTGAGCTATCGGGTGAAGGCGCTCGCCGAAGCGCTGCGGGATTTCGGCAAGATCGACGTCCTCGATGCGCGAGCGAGCGAAAAGCTCTGGCGCGAGGTGCGCGACGTGATCTTCCTCGTCACCCCGGGCGACACCGCGGTCTGGCGCATCTCAGTCGCGCCGACGAAGGCTCCGGCGCTCACCGAGACGCTCGGGCCGAAGCTTTCGGCACGCTGGTTTTACGATTGGGGCGGGGGCCTTGTCTGGCTCTCTTGCGGAGCCGAGGGTGACGCCGGCGCGGCGCTCGTGCATGAGGCCGCAAGGTTGGCGGGCGGCCACGCGCTCCTGGTGCGCGCGCCGGACGCCGTGCGCGCGGCGGTTGACGTGTTCCAGCCTCAACCCGAGGCGATGATGAAGCTCACCCGCGCCCTCAAGACGAGCTTCGACCCTTCGGGCGTGCTCGAGCCCGGGCGCATTCACGCGGGCGCGTGACGGAAAACCATGCAAACAACCTTCACCCCGGGCCAGCTCGCCGATCCGGCCATGGCCTCGTCGGAAAAGATTTTGCGCTCCTGCGTGCATTGCGGTTTCTGCACGGCCACCTGCCCGACTTATCTTCTTCTCGGCGACGAGCTCGATTCGCCGCGCGGGCGCATCTACCTCATCAAGGACATGCTCGAAGGCGAAAAGCCGGCCTCGCCGGAAGTCGTCACGCATATCGACCGCTGCCTCTCTTGCCTCTCCTGCATGACGACCTGCCCTTCGGGCGTGCACTACATGCACCTCGTCGACCATGCGCGCGCCTATATCGAAAAGACCTATCGCCGGCCGTTGAGCGACCGTCTCCTCCGCGCCGTCCTTGCCGCGACCTTGCCGCATCGCGCGCGGTTCCGGGCGGCGATCACGGCCGCGCGGCTCGCAAAGCCGCTCAAGGGCGTGGTGGGCGCGCTTCCCTTCCTCGGGGCGCGCCTTGCCGCGATGCTCGAGCTGGCGCCCGTCTCGCTTCCGCCCAAGGCACCGGCCTCGCGGCCCCGCGTCTTTCCGGCAACGGATGCCCGCAAGGCGCGCGTCGCGCTTCTCGACGGCTGCGTACAGCCGGTGCTCAATCCTTCGATCAACGAAGCCACGATCCGTCTTCTCAACCGTCTCGGCGTCGAGGTCGTGCTGTCTGAAGGGGAGGGCTGCTGCGGCGCGCTCGTGCATCACATGGGCCAGGAAGCCAGCTCCCACGCTTTTGCGGCGCGGAACATCGAGGTCTGGCACCGAGAGATCGAGAAGGGCGGGCTCGACGCGATCGTGATCACGGCCTCGGGATGCGGCACTACGATCAAGGATTACGGCTTCATGTTCCGCGATGACGCGCGGCTCGCGGCGAAAGCCGCTAAGGTATCGGCGCTCGCAAAAGACATCAGCGAATTTCTGGCAAGCCTCGATTTGCCGGCGCCGGGCCGCCCAATGGGCCTCACCCTCGCTTATCATTCGGCTTGCTCGATGCAGCACGGACAGAAGATCACCGACGAACCGAAGAAGCTTTTACGCGCCGCGGGCTTCAACGTGAAGGACGTGCCCGAAGGCCATATCTGCTGCGGCTCGGCCGGCGTCTACAACATCCTCCAGCCGGAGCTCGCTGAAAAATTGCGCGACCGCAAGACCGGCCATATCGCGCGCACGAAGCCCGATATCGTGGCGACCGGCAACATCGGCTGCATCACCCAGATCGCGAAGGGCTTCGCCGACCGGGCGCGCGCCGGCGGGCCGGCGCCGCCTCCCGTCGTGCATACGGTCGAGCTCCTCGATTGGGCGCTCGGCGGGCCTCGCCCGAAAGGCATTAGCTAGTGAGAATTGCGGTGACAGTGCACTTTCACCGCAATAGCTTGACTAGCGCGGCACTGGCAGGAGCGGCGGCAGCCAGCGGCGCGACACCTCGCGCGGGTCGTCGAAGGAGGCCTCGAAGCTAGAGGCGGCGAGCGCCGCCTGGACGTGCAGCACCTTCTCGCCGATGTTGCGAAAGCCATGTCGGCGGCCTGCCGGAATGACCACCGATTGATTGGCGCCGACGGTCGCCTTCTCCTCTTCCACCCAGATCTCGGCCAACCCGTCGAGCACGGTCAGCACTTCCTCCACCGCATGCAGATGCGTCGGAGCTCCGTGGCCTGGCGTGCACCATTGCTCGAAGAGGCAAAGCTGAGCCGTGCCGATGACGGCCGAGGCACGCATGCGCGTCGTGACCCCTTCGCGCCAGGCCTCGCAAGCATCGTGCTCATGGTCGATAATTCGCATCGCCGTCACCTTTCACTCCCAACCCATCAGCGCTCCGCACTCGATCCGCGTCGTCACCCACCCGCTGATCGGCTTTAACCGAGCCGAGCGTTTCGTCTTGACACCGTATGGCCCTGCCCGCCTATTCAGGCCCTTTCGCGGACCATTAACCAAATCGGGGAGGCTTCGATGCCGATCAGCGGTTTTGGAATTCTGGTGATCGTCATCGTGGTGTTCGCCATGCTCACCTTGCTTTCCGGCATTCGCACCGTGCCGCAAGGGTATAATTACACCGTCGAACGCTTCCGCCGCTACACCTTCACGCTTCAGCCCGGGCTTGGCCTCATCGTTCCTTATCTCGACACCATCGGGAACAAGGTGAACATGATGGAGCAGGTGCTCGACGTGCCTTCCCAAGAGGTGATCACCAAGGACAATGCCTCGGTGAAGGTCGATGGGGTGACCTTCTTCCAGATCATCGACGCGGCTCGCGCCTCCTACGAGGTGGCCCAGCTCGGCACCGCTCTCCTCAATATCGTCACCACCAATATCCGCACCGTGATGGGGTCGATGGATCTCGATCAGCTTCTGTCGCACAGGGACGCCATCAACGAGCGGCTCTTGACGGTGGTGGATTCGGCGGCATCGCCCTGGGGCGTGAAGATCAATCGCATCGAGATCAAGGACATCATGCCGCCGGCCGACATCGTGGAATCGATGGGCCGGCAGATGAAGGCCGAGCGGGAGAAGCGCGCCGCCATTCTCGAGGCCGAGGGTTCGCGCCAGGCCGAGATCCTGCGCGCCGAGGGCTTGAAGCAGGCAGCGATCCTTTCGGCCGAAGGCCGCAAGGAGGCGGCCTTTCGCGATGCCGAGGCGCGCGAACGTTCGGCGGCGGCCGAAGCCGCCGCCACGACCGCCGTCTCCGAAGCGATCGCGCGCGGCAATCTTGCCGCCGCCAACTACCTGATCGCCGAGAAATACACCCGCGTGCTGCAGGCGCTCGCCTCGGCGCCGAACCAGAAGGTGATCGTCATCCCGATCGAAGCCGCCTCGCTCGGCGGCACGGTCGCTGGCATCGGCGAGATCGCCAAGGCCGTCTTCGGGCCGGACGGCGTCACCGGCGGCGGCTCGGCGCGCATAAGCGGCCCGACAGTGCCGGCCGTGTCTTCGGCCGGGACGTCAGGCGGAGGCTAAAAGGCATGGATATTTTCGATTTCAGCTCGCCTTGGACTTGGGCGATCGGCGGCGTCATCCTCATGGCGCTCGAGATCGCGGCGCCGGGCTTCTTCCTGATCTGGCTCGGCCTCGCGGCGCTCATCGTCGGCGCGGGAAATTTCATCAAGCCTCTGTCCTGGGAAGCAAATGGGCTTTTGTTCGCGGCGCTCGCCGTGGCGCTGGTCTTCGTTGGCAAGCGCTTGACGCGCCGCCAGGGCGACGATGAGGCGACCGTGACGCATCTCAACCAGCGCGCCAACGCGCTCATCGGGCGCGTCACGACGCTCGACCAGCCGATCGTCGCCGGCGAAGGCAAGGTGCGCTTCGATGATGCGATCTGGCTTGCCTCGGGGCCGGATTTGCCGGCGGGCGCGAGGGTCAAGGTCGTGGCCGCGGCCGGGAAGGTGCTCAGCGTCGAGGCGTCGAAATAAGGCGTCCTTCAGGCTTAGGGGCCACACTCGCGCGAGGCGTGCTCGTCCCGTGAGGGTTGCCCGTATGAGTTGCTCGAAGCCAAGTGCCTAACTCTAAGTTGCTCGTCGGGTGGCGCCGCGAGCCTGCCTCACCGCGAGGAGACTTGCTCGCGCTAACTCGGTTCCAGCGTTCTTCACAGAAAACTTAGCCGCGTACGGCCGCGCTTCGTTGTTGCGCGCTCCCGGCGATGTTAACCTGCGCTGGGGCAGATGATTCGTCTGTAGTCATAGACTGAGCGTTCTCATGTGCCGAGGAGGGACAAACATTGGGAACGCTCACTCGTGCTTTGCGCTCGTTTCGCTCGGCATCGCCCGTGATTTTTTCAAAAACACGGGACAGCAAACCAAAAGCGCCGCAGGTTTGGCTCTCTCTCCTCCACGTTTCCTTGCTTCTCGCGCCTGGGCTCCTCGCTGCTCTTGATGGCGCCTCCTGGGCTGCCGATCTCGCGGGTCAACCGCTTCCCGATTTCACCCAAACCGCATCCGTTCTTGCCGGATATGAATTTCGCACGGGTTTGCTCGGCTCGACCTGGGGTCCCGAGAAAGGTGATCCTTACCTCAATGGCGAGGTGATTTTCCCCAAATTCCTGCACGCACAGGGTTGGGCGGACACCCTTATTCCGCGCCTGCAGCTCGGCGGCATGGGCAACCTCGCCGGCGGCACGAGCTACATCTATGCGGGGCCGATCTGGAGGGCGAATTACGACCGCATCTTTGCCGATTTCTCGCTGGGAGGCGCCATCCACGACGGCGACACAGGCAGGATCACGGATTCGAACCGAAACAAGATAGGCGGCTGCCGGATCATCTATCACGTGGGCACCGACATCGGTTACCAGCTCACCCGTGATTGGAGCGCGATGCTCACATTCGACCACATCTCGAATGGGAGCGGGACCTTGTCGAGCTGCGGCTCGAACGAAGGCGTGACCGTCATCGGCGTCCGGCTCGGCTATACGTTCTGATCGGCTTCGCCCCTCCGCGCGTAATGGCGCCGGCGTTTGCTCGCCCTCCTCATGACGCATAGCTCTTGCCGAGATAAGCCGCGACCACATCGGGGCGCGCCGCGACCTCGTCGAGCGAGCCTTCCGCCACCACGCGTCCCTCGATGAGGACGGTGACCTTGCGGCAAAGCCGGCGCATCACCGCCATCTCATGGCTCACGATCACGAAGGTCAGGCCGCGGGCGCGGCTCTCCTCCTCGATGAGCGCGATCAACTGATCCTTGACTACCGGATTGACGCCGGCGAAGGGCTCATCGAGCAAATAGCAGGTGAGCGAAGGCATCATGAAGCCGGCGGCCGCCTGCAGCAGCACGCGCTGACCGCCCGACAAGATCTTCGCAGGCGCATCCGCGAGGCGCGTCAAGCCGGTGAGCTCGAGGAGGCGCATGGCTTTCGCCTCGCCTTCCCGGCGCGCCTCGTGCGTCCTCACGCCCGCGAGATGGGGCGCGACGAGATTGTCGGTGACCGAGAGGTTGCCGAAAACGCGGCTCACCTGGAAGGAACGCACCAGGCCCTTGCGCGCGATCTCGTGAGGCTTGCGTCCGACGAGGCTTTCGCCGGCGAGCAGCACATCGCCCGCGCTCGGCTGATGCACGCCCGTCATCAGATTGACGAGCGTCGACTTTCCCGCGCCGTTCGGCCCGATGATGCCGCGGATCTCGCCCGGCTCGACGGCAAGATCGATCGCATCATTGGCGAGGAAGCCGCCGAAATGCTTCGACAGCTTGCGCGCCTCGAGGATCGGCGGTGCGCCGCTCATGCCTGGCGAAGCCGCTCGCCGAAGAGGCCGCTCGGTCGAAGCGCGAGCACGAGAAGAAGAAGCACGAAACCGTAGGCGTTCTGATAGGCGGAGGCGATGAAGGTCGCGCCAAGCGATTCGGCGATGCCGAGCGCAATGCCCGCAATCAGCGCGCCGGGCACCGAGCCGAGCCCGCCGATCACGATGATCTCGAAGCCCTTGGTGGTGGTGACGACGCCATCGGTCGGATAGACCATGAAGACGGGCGCGAGCAGCGCGCCCGCGAGGCCGGCGAGCCCGACGCCGATACCGAAGGCGAGCTTGTCGAGCGACAGCACATCGACGCCGGCGGTTTGCGCGCCCACCCGGCTCTGCGACGCGGCCCTGAGCGCAAGCCCGAGCCAGGTGCGCTTCAAAAGCAGGGTGAAGAGCGCGATGGCGGCGAGCGCCGCGAGGAAAGCGGCGAAGCGCGCGCCGCTCTCCGGCAAGGGGCCGAGCATCACGCCGGGCAATGTCGTGCCGGGCGTGCGCTGATAGGGGCCGGAGAGCGCGGTCGCGAGATTGCGCAACAGCAAAAGCAGCGCGATCGTGACCACGGTCGCATAATCATCGCGGCGCTCGATGCCGCCGGTGAACATCGGCTTGATGAGGATGGGCTCGATCAGCCAGCCGGCGAGGAACACCGCGGCGGCCGAAAGGATCGCGGCGATGTACCAAAGGTCGGGGCCGAGCCAATAGACGACGATCAGATATTGGGCGTAAGAGCCGAGCATGTAGAACTCGCCCATCGACCAGTTGATCATCTTCACGATCGAGTAGATGAAGGTGATGCCGAGCGCCATGAGCGCGTAGATCACGCCGATGACGATGCCGGCGATGAGCGCTTGGGTGAAAAGCTCAAAGGAAAACATCACGCCCTCGCGGACGGCGGATACGCAATTACGGTGATGTCGCACTTAATTCCAGGAACTCCCCTTCACCTTCGGGTGTTGCCTGAATTAAGTGCACCATCACCGTAATCCGCCGCTCTCGAAGACGACCTCCGCCTCCTTCCAATCTTGCCCTGGCTTTTGGAACTGGAGGATGAGCACGGGCGGGGAAAAGTTGTGCCAATACACGCCATCGGCCTTCGGGAAGGTGACGTCGCCCGAGGACCAGAACGCGAATTTGCCGCTCTCGAGCGCCTGGATGATGGCTTTCGGGTCGGTGCTTTTCGCCTGCTCGACGGCTTGCGCGATGATCGCCACGTCGCCGAAGCCGTTCAAGGAGGAGTAGACGGGCGATTCCTTGTATTTCTCCTCATAGGCCTTGGTGAACCAGGTGCCGATCTCGGAGAGCGTTTGCTTGGGCGAGTAGTAGGCGATGAAAAAGAGCTTGTCGCCCGTCGTCGGATGGAGCTGCCAGAATTGCGGCCGGATCGGCGCATCGTAAGATACGAGCATCGGCACTTGCGGCGTGATGGCGAGCGTCGCTGCCTGCTCGATCATCAGATCCATGGGCGCGCCGACGCCGACATTCACCAGAAGATCGGGCTTGAACGCCTTCACCTGCAGAAGCTGCGGCGTGAGATCGGTCGAGGTGCGATCGAAGGTGAGGCTCTGGAGCTCGATCGGCAGCTTCTTCTCCTTGATCTGTCGGTCCGTCTCGGTGACGAGGCCGACACCGTAATCGGAGGTCTCGGCGAGCATCGAAACGCGCTTGAAGCCTTTTTTCTGCATGAATTCGAGCCAGGCCGCGACGCGCAAAGGGTCGATCAAATGGGTGCGGAAGGCGACCTCGTAATGCTTTGCCGTGATGTCGGCCGCCGAAGTCTGCGTGCCGATGGTCGGCACGCCCATAGTCTTCGCCACCTCGTTTGCCGCGATGTTCACCGAGGAGTGGAAGAAGCCGGTGACGGCGACCGCCTTGTCCTCGCCGACGACGCGCCGATAGGCGGCGACGCCGCCTTCAGGACGGCCCTGGCTGTCCTGCACCGACAATTGCAGCTTGCGGCCGCCGAGCACGCCGCCCTTCCCGTTGTAATAGTCGAGCGCGAGCTCCGCCCCTCTGCGGATGAGCTGGCCGGCCGTCGGATCGCCAGGCGGCGAGAGCGGCACGATGAGGCCGATCGTCACCGGCTCTTGCGCCAGCGCGGGCAAAGGCGCGAGGCCGGCGGCAAGAAGCGCCGCAAAGGCGGCGATGCGACTGATGGAATGCATGCGGGCTCTCCACGGCGGATGTCCGAACTTTTGACCCGCGAAGAAGGATCGCCCGCCCGCATCGATGTCAATAGGAAGCGAAGAAACCCGCCTTCAAAGCCGGGGCCTTCACGCGCTCTTCTCGTCGACGCCGGCCTGGGTGAAGGTCGCCATTCCGGAATGGCAACGCGCCGCCGCCTTGACGAGACCGGCCGCGAGCGCCGCGCCCGAAGCTTCGCCGAGCCGCATGTCGAGGTCGAGGAGAGGCGAAAGCCCGAGCCGCTCGAGCACCTGCGCATGGGCGCCCTCGGCTGAGCGATGGCCCGCGATACAATGATCGAGCGCGCGTCGGTCGAGAGCGTGCAGCACGGCCGCCGCCGCCGTCACGACGTAACCGTCGAGGATGACGGGGATGCGTTGCGTGCGCGCCGCGAGGATGGCGCCGGCGATCGCGGCGACCTCGCGCCCGCCGACACGACGCAGCACTTCGAGCGGATCGGCGAGATGGCCTCGATGGCGCACCATGGCGGCTTCGATCGCGGCCCCCTTGCGCGCCAGCCCCTCATCGTCGAGCCCGGTGCCACGCCCCGTCCAGCGCGATGCCGGCCCGCCGTATAGCGCCGTGTAGATCGCGGCCGCGATCGTGGTGTTGCCGATGCCCATCTCGCCGAGCGCCAGAAGGTCGACGCCGCCGGCGATCGCCTCCATGCCGAACGCCATGGTGGCGGCGCAAGCGGCCTCCTCGAGCGCCGCCCCTTCGGTGATGTCGCCCGTGGGCACATCGAGCGCGAGATCGAACACCTTGAGGCCAAGCTCGAAGGTCGCGCAAATCTGGTTGATGGCGGCGCCGCCGCCGGCGAAATTCGCCACCATCTGCTGCGTGACGCTCGCCGGGAAGGCCGAGACGCCCTTCGCCACGACGCCGTGGTTGCCGGCGAACACCGCGACGAGCGGGCGCTCAACCTTCGGCGGCGAGCGGCCTTGCCAGGCGGCAAGCCATTCTGCGATGGTCTCGAGGCGCCCGAGGCTGCCGGGTGGTTTCGTCAACACGGCGTCGCGCGCCCGCACGGCGGCGATCGCGGCCTCGTCGGGGCCAGGCATCGCGGCGACGAGCGCGCGAATATCGTCGAAAGGCAAGGTTCCGGATTTCTTGTTCATGAGGGTGCTTTTGCGGTTGCGGCGGTCGTGGCTCTCAACAGGCTTCTTGGCCGTCTCGCCACCTTTTGGCAATGCGGGGCAATGAGCGCTTCCGTGCCTCGTCCTCGTTTCCGCGTCACGCTCGCGCAGGCGCTGCGCTTCTATTCGCGACTTGCCGGTTCCGCGCCTTCCCGATGAGACGCTTGCGGAAGGTGCTTTCGATTTCCCCATGATCGCGCCGGCCGTTCCGGCAGCGGGCGCGCTCATCGGCCTCGTCATGGCGGTGACGCTTCTCGTGGCGCACGGCCTCGGACTGGGCCCAATGGTTGCGGCGATCCTGGCGGTCACCTGCGGCGTTCTCGTCACCGGCGCCTTGCACGAGGACGGGCTCGCCGACGCGGCGGACGGGTTTTTCGCGCAAGCCTCGATCGAGCGCCGCCTCGAGATCATGCGAGACAGCCCGCCTCGGCAGCTTCGGCGTGCTCGCGCTCGTCGCCGTCATGCTGTTGCGCGTCGGGCTCATCGCCGATCTCGCGCTCGACGGCCCGCGCGCGGCCGCGGCGGCGCTCATCGCGGCTGCCGCGCTCTCGCGCGCGCGCCGGGACTGATGCCGCTCGCGCTTCTTCATGCCCGCGCGGCGCGATGGCGCCGGCGCGACGGCAGGACGCTTGCCCGTCCCCGCCTTCACCAATGCCGTGCTCATCGGCTGCGGCATCACGCTCGTCCTTGCGCTCGCCGGCGGCTTCGGGGCCTTGCGCGCGCTTGGCGCCTGCGTCGCCGCGCTTGTTGCGGCACGCGGCGTTTGCGCGATCGCCGAGCAGAAGATCGGCGGCCAGACCGGAGATGTCGCCGGCGCGGCGCAGATCCTCGCCGAGCTTGCCTGCTATCTCGTTCTTGCGATGGGATAGCCCGAGATTCCGCCGCCCCTTGGTTCACCGTACTTGACCTGATGCGCGGCTAAGCTATCGAGCGAGTTCCGATTGCCCTCAACCCAGCGACCTCCCCATGGACCTGATCGAGACGCCATGTCTTGGCATCTGCCTCATCGCGCCCGATGACGGGATGTGCGTGGGTTGCGCGCGCACGCAAGACGAGATCGCCCGCTGGAGCGCCATGGACGACGCGGAGCGCCGCGCCATCATGGCGGCTTTGCCGGATCGCCGTCAGCGCTCCCGCCGAGGCGGGCGCAGGGCGCGCCTAGAAGAGCGGCGCCAATGATGACATTGGCGCGGAAAAAGATGCGCTTCCTTCTCCCGCGCTCTTCGCGCGGGAGAAGGTGCCCCTTGCCTTGGCAAGGGGCGGATGAGGGTGTTTGCGCAGCACGACAGGGTTACCGGCCATGGTCTCAAGAGGCATTCTGCCAATAAATGTTTGTCGTGATGGAAAGACCCTCATCCGCCGCTCGCTAACGCAAACGGCACCTTCTCCCGCCCCAAGAGGCGGGAGAAGGAAGAGCTGGCGCCTACCCCAGGTTCAATTCCTTGAAAAAATCGTTCCCCTTGTCGTCGATGACGATGAAGGCGGGGAAGTTCTCGACCTCAATGCGCCACACGGCTTCCATGCCGAGCTCGGGATATTCGAGCGGCTCGACCTTACGGATGCAATCTTGCGCGAGCCGCGCTGCCGCGCCGCCGATCGAGCCGAGATAAAAGCCGCCATGGGCCTTGCAAGCCTCGCGCACCACGGGTGAGCGGTTGCCCTTGGCGAGCATCACCATCGAGCCACCCGCCGCCTGGAACTGATCGACGAAGGCGTCCATGCGGCCCGCGGTGGTCGGCCCGAAGGAGCCCGAGGCATAGCCGCTCGGCGTCTTGGCGGGGCCCGCGTAATAGACCGGGTGGTCCTTGATGTAGCTCGGCAGGCCCTCGCCGCGATCGAGCCGCTCGCGCAGCTTCGCATGAGCGAGGTCGCGCGCCACGATCATCGGGCCGGTGAGCGAAAGCCGCGACTTCACGGGATGGCGCGTCAGCTCGGCGAGAATCTCGCGCATCGGGCGTCTTAAATCGATCGGCACCACGTCCCCGCCGAGCTTCGCCTCGTCGATCTCGGGCATGAAGCGCGCCGGATTGTGCTCGAGCTCCTCGAGGAACACGCCCTCCTTGGTGATCTTGCCGAGCGCTTGCCGGTCGGCCGAGCAGGAAACGCCGAGCCCGATCGGCAGGCTCGCGCCATGCCGAGGCAGGCGGATGACGCGCACATCGTGGCAGAAATATTTGCCGCCGAATTGCGCGCCGACGCCGAGCGATTGGGTGAGCTTGTGGATCTCGGCTTCGAGCGCAAGATCGCGGAAGGCATGCGCCTCCTCCGAGCCCTGTACGGGGAGTGCGTCGAGGTAGCGGGTGGAGGCGAGCTTCACCGTCTTCATCGTCTGCTCGGCCGAGAGGCCGCCGATGACGATGGCGAGATGGTAGGGCGGGCAGGCGGCGGTGCCGAGCGTGAGGATCTTCTCCTTGAGAAAGGCGAGGAGCCGGTCATGCGTCAAGATCGAGGGCGTCGCCTGGAAGAGGAAGCTTTTGTTGGCGCTCCCGCCGCCCTTGGCGATGAACAGGAACTTATAGGCATCCTCGCCCTCGGCGTAGATCTCGATCTGCGCCGGCAGGTTCGAGCGCGTGTTCTTCTCCTCGAACATGGAGAGGGGCGCGAGCTGCGAATAACGCAGATTGCGCTTGAGGTAGGCGTCCCGCACGCCCTCGGCGATCGCGCCCTCGTCCTCGCCCTTGGTGAAGACGAGTCGGCCCTTCTTTCCCATGACGATCGCGGTGCCGGTATCCTGGCACATCGGCAGCACGCCGCCCGCCGCGATGTTGGCGTTCTTGAGAAGATCATAAGCGACGAATTTGTCGTTCGAGGTCGCCTCGGGGTCATCGAGGATGCGCGCGAGCTGGGCGAGGTGACCCGGGCGCAAAAGATGGTTGATGTCGACGAAAGCCTGCTCGGCAAGCAGCCTTATGGCCTCGCGCTCGACCGCGAGGATCTCCTGGCCGTCGAAGGTCTCGACGCGCGCGCCCTCTTGCGTGAGCTTGCGGTAAGGCGTCGTGTCCCCGACGAGCGGAAAAAGCTCCTGGAATTGATAAGTCATCACAAAGGGTCCTGTTTCACGCCGCGAGGCTCGCACCCATCTTGCATCGGACGCGGTCAGACGGAAACCGGCCTCGCCTTCTGCTTCAGGCAGCCGCCGGCTGCTGGGTGAGGAGCGCGAATATGCCGTCCGCGTCGCGCATGGCGCGCAGCTTTGCGGTGATCGCGGGGTCGCGCAACAGGCGTGCCATGCGGGCGAGGGCCTTGAGGTGGTCCGCGCCCGCGGCTTCCGGCGCGACGAGGAGGAAAATGAGATCGACCGGCTCGCCGTCGAGGGCGTCGAAATCGATCGGCTTCTCGAGGCGCGCAAAGACACCGTGGAGCTTGGTGACCTTCGGAAGCTTGCAATGAGGGATCGCGATTCCGGCACCGATGCCCGTGGAGCCCAGACGTTCGCGCTGCAGGACGGCATCGAACACGTCCCGCTCCGGCAATCCGGTGACGGCGGCGGCGCGCGCGGAGAGCTCCTGCACGGCCTGCTTCTTGCCGTTCACCTTGAGCGCCGGCAAAACCGAGCCGGGAACGAGGAGATCATCGAGAGGCATAGGTTTTCAAAGCTCCAAGGGGAGGTGGTGACGCCGGCGCCGGATCGGCGCGACCGCGTCCCTCATGCCGATCCGTCGGGGTCGCCGGCCGGGTCCACCCAGCCGATGTGACCGTCGAGGCGGCGATAGACGACATTGATGCGTCGGCTGGTGGCATGGCGGAAGACGAGAACAGGAGCGCCGCTCGAATCGAGCTCGGCGGCCGCATCGCCCACCGAAAAGCGTTGCAGCCGCGCTTTCTCTTCGGCGATGACCACAGGCTGAAAGCCTTCCGGGGTCTCTTCATCTGTTTCGGCCGTCGCAAGCCCGTCGTAACGGGCCTCTTCGGCTTGCGCACCGGCGGCGGCGGGGCGCCGCTCCTTGAGCTTGCGCTTGTAGCGGCGCAATCGTTTCTCGATGCGTTCGGAAGAGATGTCGGCGCTCGCATAGGGGTCGTGAGCGATCGCCGAGGCCTGAAGATCGATGCCCGTGTCCAGATGCAGGGAGCAATGGGTGCGAAACGCCGTGCCCTCCCGTTCGACGACCGCATAGCCGCCGAATCCACCATCGAAATAGCGTTTCACGGCCTGCTCCACCCGCATCGCGATCTGCCCCCTGAGCACCTCCCCGATATTCATGTTCTTACCCGACACCCGCAACGTCATGGATGCCACCTTTTCCGTTTCCGGCCGAAGGCCGTGAGCCCACCCGCCTTCAGCCCAAGCGTTAAGGAGCCCGCACCCTCAAGTCAACGCGCGGGACGCAAGGCTCGACATGCAATTTATGTGCAATCCCAATTCGACCATTGACGGCTCGAAACGGCCGGGAGAGATGCCTTTAATCTATGTGGGCGACTTGCGCGGTCCTTCAAGATCGAGACCTCCGGTCCAGACGGACATGATCGAGGGCTCCAGCACTGATTGCGGGGTTTCGGCGCGCGGGTCAAGCTGCTAATGCTTTTGTGTCAAGAATGAGCTCGCGAGAGCTCGGCTTGCGGGCCATTCGCGGCAATTTTGGCGAAGGCGCGACGGGCGGACGACCGGCCGAGTGGCGTAACTGCCCGTGCTCGCCCAAGGGCGCCGACCGGGCGCGAGCGAGTCGAACCGATTGACTTGAGGACAGAGGGAGAACGGCGAATGTCGCGTCAGTCCAATCTTGCCAAAACCACGAGCAGCGCCCCGAACGACCTCGAGGCCTTCTGGATGCCGTTCACCCCCAATCGCGCCTTCAAGAAGCGCCCGCGCATGATCGCCCGCGCCAAGGACATGCATTACTACACGCCGGAAGGGCGTGCGATTCTGGACGCGACGGCGGGCATGTGGTGCACCAATGCGGGCCATAATCGCGACCCGATCGTCGCGGCCATCAAGGAACAGGCCGAGGAGCTCGATTACGCGCCCCCGTTCCAATTCGCCCATCCCAAATCCTTCCGCCTCGCCTCGCGCATCGCCGAGCTCGCGCCGGGCGATCTCGACCATGTGTTCTTCACCAACTCGGGATCCGAGGCAGTCGACACGGCGCTGAAGATGGCGCTCGCTTACTGGAACGTGTCCGGCCAGGGCAGCCGCACGCGCCTCATCGGACGCGAGCGCGGCTACCATGGCGTCGGCTTCGGCGGCATCTCGGTCGGCGGCATCGTCGGCAACCGCCGCATGTTCGGGACGCTGCTTGCGGGCGTCGACCATCTGCCGGCAACCTATAACCGGGAGCATCAGGCCTTCACCAAGGGCGAGCCCGAATGGGGCGCCCATCTCGCCGATGAGCTCGAGCGCATCGTCGCGCTGCACGATGCCTCGACCATCGCGGCCGTCATCGTCGAGCCGATGGCCGGTTCGACCGGCGTGCTGCCGCCGCCCAAGGGCTATCTCAAGCGGCTGCGCGCCATTTGCGACAAATACGGCATCCTCCTCATTTTCGACGAGGTGATCACCGGCTTCGGGCGCCTCGGCACGGCTTTCGCGGCCGAGCGCTACGGCGTCCTCCCGGACATGATCACCTTCGCCAAGGGCGTGACGTCGGGCACGGTGCCGATGGGCGGCGTGCTCACCCGCAAGCACATCCACGATGCCTTCATGAAAGGCCCCGACCACGTCGTCGAGCTCGCGCATGGATATACCTATTCGGCCCATCCGCTCGCGGTCGCGGCCGGCATCGCCACGCTCGATGTCTATCGCGAGGAAGGCCTGTTCGAGCGGGCAAAGAAGCTCGAGCCCGTCTGGGCCGATGCCATTCATGGGCTCAAAGGCGCGCCCAATGTGCTCGACATCCGCACGGTTGGCCTCGTGGGCGCGATCGATCTCGCCTCGAAGCCGGACGCCGTCGGGAAGCGTGCCTATGAAGCCATGGAGAATGCCTTTCACGAGCACGACATCCTCTTGCGCATCACCGGCGAGACGCTGGCGCTCACGCCGCCGCTCACCATCTCCGAGGCGCAGATCAGCGAAGTGGCCGACAAGCTGCGGGCCGTGATCAAATCGGTGGCGTGAGACGCGCGGTCGCGCGAGGCGCCGAGCGGTCAAGCTCGCGCGTCGGCAGCGCGCGATCCAGATGAAGCCCCGACGCCTCGGCGCGCGGCTTTGTTGCTTTGAGGGTTGCTATCGCGCGAGCAGCTTCCTCATGTAGACGGTCGTTCCGCCCATGAACGGCTCTTCCCTGTGAATCGCGTAGCCGACGCTTGTGTAGAGCATGACGTTGCCCGCGAAGGCCGCGTTCGTCAGCAGGCGCGCCTCGACGCGTCCGTGCCCGACCGCGCGGCGCTCGACATGAGAGAGGAGCGTCCGGCCGAAGCCCTTGCCTTGGTTCTCTGGCCTCACGGCGACGTTCTCGATCCAAAGGTGATCGCGGTGAAGGCGCGTTTCGATGAGGCCGATCATTTTGCCGTCGAGCGCAAGAAGGTCGAACTGGTGCTCACGGACGGCACGCGCGTAATCGGCTCGCATGGGGAGCGGCTCGCGGCCGATGACGGGCACCCACTTGGCGTAAGCGGCGCGCACGAGCTCGCGGATGCTTTCCGCGTCTTGCGGATCGGCGGCCCGAAATTCGATCGAGGGCGTGTTGGACATGATGCTTTCCTGGGTTGCAGACGCAAAAAACCCCGCCGGCCGGTTGGCGGGCAGGGCGCTCGAGGATCGAGAGTGATGGGAAGAGCTACTCTTCCGGTCGTCGTCGGTCTCTCAAAGCAAGCGCGCCGCTCCGCACCGAAGTGGAGCGTCGGCGTCGCAGCTTGGTGGCCGGGAAGCGGGTACCCATGGGCTCTTTCAAACTAAGATCGTGGCGATCGTCAAGGGCGTCGATCGAGTCAGCGGAAACGGGACCGCGCTCAGAGGCCGAAGTGAGGGGTTGGAACGCGCCTGGGACGATTCAGGATCCGGGCTTGCCGTTTGTACCATTAGTACGTCAGCTCGATGGAGCTGCGAAATGATCGTGAGCCTTCGGGATGACTGGCTGCGTGATCTTTTGTGGAGGACGTTCGATCGAAAAAAAATCCCGCCCGATTTGGAAGCCCGCCTTTTTCGTAAGCTCCAGATGATCGACGATGCGACGACGGATCAGGATTTACGAGTGCCGCCGAGCAATCACTTCGAGAAGCTGCGCGGCAATCTGGCAGGGTTCCATTCGATCCGCGTCAATAAGCAATGGCGGATTGTCTTCGGCGCCTATCTGGACAACCACGCCTACAGGTGAAGCGAGGCAAACCATGCTGATGACGAAGCGCAAGCCGGCTACGATCGGCGAAATAATGCTCGAAGAGTTCATGCAGCCACTGGGGTTGACTCAGGCCGCTCTTGCCGAGGCTATGGGCGTGCAGCGCAAGCATGTGAACGAGCTATGCAACAACCGTCGGAACGTGACCGCGGCGACGGCCCTCATCCTCGCCCGCGTATTCGGCAATAGCCCGGACTTTTGGCTGAACGCGCAACGACGCAGCGATCTGTGGGAGGCGACGCACAGCCCCAAGGAGCGGGCGCGGATCGAACGTGCCCGTCCGCTCAAGGCCGCGTAGTGCCACCGCTGCGGCCGTCTGCGCCTCCAGGAGCCGGCGCGCACCCCGTTCGAACGATCAGGGCCGGCGCACCATCCAGGAAAGTTATCGGCTCCCTTTCTTGGCCGCGCCCTGTCCGATCCTCTCCTGGCTTCCGGCGGAGCCGAAGCGCGAGGCCGCGATGGGAGCGGCCTTCTTATCGGCCTTCGGCTTCTTTTTCTCGCGCGTGCTTCTCTTTTGACCCTTCGCCATTTGGTCCTCCTTACGGCAATCTCCAATCATCCTACCCTGGCACGCGGTCGACGGCGACCGATTTCACCAGGCACCAGACTTCCGCGCCCGGCGCGAGCCGCAGATCGGCGATCGCATCATGGGTCAGCACGGCCATGACGCCTCCCCCGGATGCCGAGAGCGCGACGAGCGCTTGGGAAGCGTCGAGCCGCTCGATGCGCGTGATCGTAGCGCGGAAGCGGTTGCGGATGGAAAGGCCCGTGAGCTCCGCGGTGGCAATCGCCACATCGCGGGCCTCGACGACGAGGCGCAATCTTTTGCCGATGGAGGTAACCGTCATCGGGATGCGAAACGTGCCGACCGCCGTCGCGACGCGCGTGAGGCCGATCGCGCGGTCGTGCTCGAGGACGCTCCCGTCGAACACGGTGATGCGCCTTTCTCCGGCGATCGGATGGTCCGAAAGCACCGCCGCGGCCGCGCCCGCCGCCTCGCAGCGCCCGCCCGCGATCAGCGCCACTTGATCGGCGAGGCGGAGCACTTCATCGAGCGCGTGGCTGACGTAAAGGATCGGCAAATTCGCTTCGTCGCGCAGCCTTTCGAGATAGGGCAGGATTTCACCCTTGCGATCCTGATCCACGGCCGAGATCGGCTCGTCGAGAAGCAGGAGACGCGGTTGCGAAAGAAGCGCCCGGCCGATGGCGACGCGCTGGCGCTCGCCGCCTGAGAGCGTCGCCGGGCGACGCTTGGCGAGATGGCCGACGCCGAGCATCTCGACCACATGGGCGGTTTCCTGTGTGATCGGCCGCCCCCGCCGGCGCGGAAGGCCGAAGCTTAGATTTTGCTCGACGGTCAAATGAGGGAAAAGCCGGGCGTCCTGGAACACGACGCCGCATCCGCGATCCTCGATCGGCAAATCGATCTTTCGGGTTGAATCGAAGAAGACCTCCTCGCCGATGGCGATTGTGCCCTCTTGCGGCTTCAGGATGCCGGCGACCGCGCTCATCAGCGTCGTTTTGCCAGAACCCGAGGGGCCGAGCACCGCGATCACGCCGGTGGCGGGCAGCTCGAAGCGCGTGTCGAGGTTGAAGTCACCGCGCCTGACGCGGATATCGATGCGAAGCCTCGACACCGTCAGCTCCGGGCCCCGACGAGCCTGCCGCGTCGCAACCGCGTACTCACGCGAGGCCGAGCCTTAAGCGCAAGCGCGCGTTGAGCCATTCGCTCAAGGCGAGGCCGAGAAGCGCGAGCACGATCGAGATCGAAGCGATGCGCGCTGCCGCGCTTTCTCCGCCCGGCACTTGCAGCGCCGTGTAGATGGCGAGCGGCAAGGTGCGCGTTTCGCCTTCGATGTTGGCCGCGAAGACGATCACCGCGCCGAACTCGCCAAGCGCGGCCGTGTAGCCGATCGCCGCCGCTGCGAGCACGCCGGGCGCCATGAGCGGCAAGGTGATGCTCGCGAAGACATCGGCGCGCGACGCGCCGAGCGTGCGAGCGGCGGCTTCGAGGCCTCGGTCGATCGCGTCGAGCGCGAGCCGCGTCGAGCGCGCCATGATGGGCAGGATCATCACGGCGGTCGCGATCACCACCGCCTTGGTGGTGAAGGCCATGCGCAAGCCGAACAGGGTGAAAAAGAGGTGCCCGATCGGGCCTCGCACGCCGAGGAGAACGAGAAGGAGGTAGCCGATCACGATCGGCGGCAACACGAGGGGAAGGTGGATGAGCGCGTTCACGACGGCGCGCCCCGGCGCGCGTGAGCGCGACACGATCCAGGCGCTTGCGACCGCAAAAGGCAACGCGATCGCGACCGCGAGCGCCGCGACGAGAAGGCTCAAGCGCAACGCTTCCCATTCGGGCGCGTCGGGCAAGGCAAGGAAAGCCATGCGTCTTCCCATTGTTTAGGATGAGAGCTTGCGCCGCGATCCGCCGATGGCGCGCTTGCCTTGGCCGCTTCCGGGAAAGGCTAACCGCAGCTTGAACGATCGGCGTGGCTGCCGCAAGGTGCGCGGTTCAATGTTTCGTCGCATAAGCTGCGAAGCAACCCGCGTGGGCATTGCTTTCACTCAGCCGAAAAGCTCGCTGTGTGAGCCCAATCGCGCCAGTCTAAGCGTATGGGCGTCGGGCTTTTCGGTATATCAGCAGCAGGTCCGGCTTTATGTGGCACTCGCGCTAGTTCGCAAGTTCGCCACTCAGGCCATGATCGCGGTGGCGAGGATCCAGAGGCCGATTGCTCGCCAGCGCGGCGATGACCGGCTCTAAAGCCTCATCCAGCGTGGTTCGGTGCCGGCCCCTGGCTTCCGCTTATAATCGCGCCTGAAGGCCGAGGATCGTTCAATCCTCCGCATGCAGGTCCGCCATCAGGTCATCGACACTGGCGAACCGCTTCCCTTTTCCGGCTTCGAGTTCGGCGACGGCCTTGCGCGTGGCGGCGTTGGGGGCTTTCACATCGAAGGGCAAACGGCGCTCATCGGCCACGCGCAGCATCAGCAAGCGGATGGCGTCCGAGATGGATAGCCCCATGGCTTCCAAGGCATGGGCAGCGCGCTTCTTCGTACGGGAGTCGATGCGGGCACGAACATAGGTGTCGGTGGTGACCATGGGTTCTCTCCCGCAATCGATCGGAATACTTGATTGTAGTCACATTGGGACTACAATGCAAGGAAGCGATGTGCAAAGGTCGTGCTCACTGGCGCTCGGCGAGCAAGGCCGCGATCGCGGCGCGAAGCTCCGGCATTCCCACCCCGGTTCGCGAGGAGGTGAGGATCACATCCGGATAAGCCGCCGGGCGGCGCGTGAGAGCCGCCTCCACCGCGGCGATGCGGGCCGGCATGTCCTTTTCCTTCACCTCATCCCCCTTGGTGAGCACAAGCTGATAGGAGACCGCCGCCTGGTCGAGAAGGTCGAGCATGGAAAGATCCGCGGCTTTCAGCCCATGGCGCGCATCGGCGAGAACATAGACGCGGTAAAGATTGCGCCGTCCGCGCAGATAATCCTTCGCGAATTCGGACCAGGCCTTCACCGTCTCGACGGGCGCCGCCGCATAGCCATAACCCGGCATGTCGACGAGCATCACCTCGCCGCCGAGCTCGAAGAAGATCAGCTCCTGGGTGCGGCCCGGCGTGCGCGAGGTGCGGGCGAGCGCGTTGCGGCCCGTGAGCCCATTGATCAGGCTCGATTTGCCGGCGTTGGAACGCCCGGCGAAAGCGATTTCCGGCAGATCGGGCGGGGGCAGGCGTTCGATGGTGCCGGCCGCGTAACGGAACGCGCATTCGCGCGCGAAGAGCAGCCTTCCGGCCTCGAGCGCAGCGGCGTCGATGCGATCGTCCTTTGCCGCTTTGCCCGAAGCCTCGGCCACGCGATCACGCGGTCGAGGGCGAGCTCTTGCCCTGGAAAAGCTTGCGCAGATTGTCCCAGAGCTCGATCTTCACGCCGTGCTTCTTCATGATGAAGCCTTGCTGCAGGACCGAGAGGGTGTTGTTCCAGCTCCAATAAATCACAAGTCCCGCCGGGAACGACGAAAGCATGAAGGTGAAGATCAGCGGCATCCAGGTGAACATCATCTTTTGGGCCGGGTCCGGCGGTTCCGGGTTCATCTTCATCTGCACGAACATGGTCACGCCCATGATGAGCGGCCAGGCGCCGAGCATCAAAAGGTGCGGCGGCGTGAACGGGATCAGCCCGAACAGGTTGAACACGGAGGTCGGGTCAGGCGCCGAAAGGTCGTGAATCCAGCCGTAGAACGGCGCCTGACGCATCTCGATGGTGGTGAAGATCACCTTGTAAAGGGCGAAGAACACCGGGATCTGGATCAGCATGGGCCAACACCCCGCGACCGGGTTGATCCGCTCGCGCTTGTAGAGCGCCATCATCTCTTGCTGCAGCTTGGGCTTGTCGTCCTTGTAGCGCTCTTGCAGCTCTTTGAGCTGCGGCTGCACGGCCTTCATCTTCGCCATCGAGGCGTAGGATTTGTTGGCAAGCGGAAAAAACAGCCCCTTGAGCAGCACGGTGACGAGCAGGATGGCGAGACCGAAATTGCCGAGCAGGCGGTAGAAATAATCGATCACTTTGAACAAGGGCTTGGTGATGAAATAAAACCAACCCCAATCGATGATCAGGTCGAAGCTCTTGATGCCGAGCTCGCGCTCGTAATTATCGACGAGCTGCACCACCTTGGCGCCCGCGAAGAGCTTCCGCGAGGTCGACACGCTCGCTCCGGGAGCGACGCCGAGCTCGCCCTCGCGCAGATCGGCCTGGTAGGCCTTGGCGCCCGTCGTGGTCGCGATGAAGCGCGCATCGTAAGCTTTCGCCTGGTCCGGAATGACGGCTGCTGCCCAATATTTGTCGGTGGTGATGCCGACGAAGCCGCCCGTGCCGGAATAGCTCTTCACCCCCTCCTTATCGAGCTTGGCATAGGTCCATTCCTGGAGCCCCGTATCACCGATATAGCCGAGCAAGCCCTCGAAGAGCACGTAGTAACCCGCGACATGCGGCGTGCCTTGCTGCACCACAGCCGCGTAAGGATAGATCGAAAGCGGTTGCGCCGCGTGGTTCGTGATCGTGTCCGTGACGGAGAACATGTAATCGTCGTCGACCGCGATCTCGCGCTTGAACTCGACGCCCTGGGGGTTCGTCCAGGTGAGCGTGATGGGGGTCGTTGGCGTGAGCTCATTGCCGCCCGCCTGCCAGAGCGTATCGGCGTTCGGCGTCTCTCCCGCCGAGGCGGCGCCCGGAAGAAGGCCGAAATCGGCGTAAAAGCCGCCCGTCGTGCGTGAGGGTGAGAAAAGCACGATATTCGGGCTGTTGGGAGCGGTGGTCTCGCGGTAGCTCGTCAACGTCAGATCGTCGAAACGCGCGCCCTTGAGCGCGATCGATCCGGAAAGATGATCATTGTGAATGGTGACGCGCGGGGATGATTTGAGCGCATCCTCGCGCGAAATCTCCTGGGTGACGCTGGTCGGCGTCGCGGCCGTGGTGCCGGGCGGCGGCGCTTGCGGCACGGCTTGGGCTTGGGGCGTGGAGGCTTGGGGCACCGAAGCGGGATTTCCGTCCTGCTGCGTCTCGATCGGGGCGGGCTTCGGCGTCACGAAGCGCGGCGTCACGAAATATTGCCAGCCGACGAGGACGAGCAGCGAAAGGCCGATCGCCGTGAAGAGATTGCGTTTATCTTCCATTCGAAACTCTCGAAACCAATCGATCGGTCATCGGCCCCGCCCTATATGGGGCGCCGCTCGAGCTTGCGCATCAGCAAATGAACGCCGGCCTCGAGCTCCTTCGCCAGCGCGTCGAAATCCATGGTGAGCACCGCGCGCGAGGCAAAAATGCCGATGTCGGCGCCCCTTGCTGGATTTCCGCGCTCGAAGCCCCCTGAAAGGCGCGCTCGCCGCATGCCCTCACGAAGCCGCCGCTTGATCCGGTTGCGCTGCGGCGCGTTGCCGAGCTTCCCCGGAACGATGAGCCCGATGCGCAGCGCGCAAGGAGAAGGCGCGCCGGGCGGCCTCGCGACAGCGCGCATGCGGCCGAATTTCCCCTCGAATTTGTGCCCCCGCCGCAGCGCCTGGAACTCGGCCGAACGAGTCAATCGCCCGAGCAGCTCCTCGCCTTGCGGCTTCGCTGCCCTTGCCATGCTGGATGCAATATCGCTCTCGCCCGTCAGGCGGAGAGCTTCTTGCGGCCGCGAGCGCGCCGCGTCGCGATGACCTTGCGGCCGCCCACCGTGCCCATGCGAGACCGAAAACCATGCCGGCGCTTGCGGACGAGCTTGCTCGGCTGATAGGTGCGTTTCAAGGGACGAACTCCAAGCTGACGGCCGCGAATTTGAAAATCGGGTCTCGGGGACCGGCTCAACCGTTCGGGCGGCCTGTCCGAGAGAAAAATCGCTGCGCTGACGGAACGGCGGGCTTATGCAAGACGCATAGGGGAAAGTCAACGCTTTGGCCTAATCCGTGCTCCAATCCGTGCCACATGACATCAGGGCGGAAACGGCCAGACAGCGAAAAGGTATTCAACGTGATGCGGATGTTTCGGTGGGCATTGTCCTCACCGCGCACTCGCGCGTTCTTGCGCGCGACAGCCTCCTGCAGAGTCGCGTTGATGCGGCGTCTCCAGTCCGCGCCTTCGTGCGAAGTGCGCGACAACCTCCCGATCGAGCCGGATTGTCACCAGCTCCTTCGTCGGCTTTTTCTGCCTTCCCCCCGCCCGCGTTTCCTCAAATTATTCACCGCCTCTCGCCGTCGAATTATCCCACTGCCTTGAAGCGGCGCCCACTCCTTCGGCTCGGCTTCGTCTCCTCGAAATAGGCACCCTCCCAGTCGAAGCTGTCGAGATCGCCGAAAATTCAAACCGTGGTACCACACGACCTGCATGGCTTTTTGTTGTATAACAAAAAACGTCCCTGGCATCCGGCCTCGTCCTAACAATTCCAGCGCTTACTTCCGCGGCTCATATCGTTGGCTGTGCCTGGAAGCGAAGTCACTCCATTCCCATCGCCCGCTTCAGCCATTATCTATTCCCCGTTTGCAATTCGAGGCAGAGCCCGAACTCCATGTCCGACAAAATCCCCGTCACCGTCCTCACCGGCTATCTCGGCGCCGGCAAGACCACCTTGCTCAACCGCATCCTCACCGAGGAGCACGGGCGAAAATTCGCGGTCATCGTCAATGAGTTCGGCGAGATCGGCATCGACAACGAGCTCGTGGTCGGCGCCGATGAGGAAATCTTCGAGATGAACAATGGCTGCATCTGCTGCACCGTGCGCGGCGATCTCATCCGCATCGTCGAGGGGCTGATGAAGCGCAAGGGAAAGTTCGACGCCATCATCGTCGAGACGACCGGGCTTGCCGACCCGGCGCCCGTCGCCCAGACCTTCTTCGTCGACGCCGATGTCGGGGCTGCCGCGAAGCTCGACGCGGTGGTGACGGTCGCGGATGCGCGCTGGCTTCTCGACCGGCTGAAGGACGCACCGGAAGCCAAGAACCAGATCGCCTTCGCGGATGTCATCTTGCTCAACAAGACCGATCTCGTCACGAAGGACGAGCTCGATGAGGTCGAGGCGCGCATCCGGGGCCTCAACCCCTATGCGAAGCTGCACCGCACGCAAAAATGCGCGGTCCCGCTCGATGCCGTCCTCGGTCGCGACGCCTTCGACCTCGAGCGGATTCTCGAGATCGAGCCGGCCTTCCTCGACGATGGAGAAGGCCACCATCACGAGCACGGCCATGATGATCATCACGGCCATCACCATGAGCATGACGACAAGGGTCACGTGCATGCGCATGGCGGCTTGAAGCATTATCACGACGAGGAGATGCAATCGGTCTCCGCGCGCATCGCGGGCGAGGTGGACCCTGAGAAATTCATGCCTTGGATCAACGAGCTGACGCAGACGCGCGGCATCGATATCCTGCGCTCGAAAGGCATACTGGCCTTCAAGGGCGAGCCGAAGCGCTTCGTCTTCCAAGGGGTGCATATGATCCTCGACGGGGACCTTCAACGCCCGTGGCGGGAAGGCGAGAAGCGCGAGAGCAAGATCGTCTTCATCGGCCGCCATCTCGACGAGGCGGCGATCCGCGCGGGCTTCCTCGCCTGCGCGGCGTGAGGGCGATTGGCCGTGAGCGCCGAGGCGACGATCCCGGAGACGGTTTCGCTCACCGAGCATGTCACGAGCTTTTCGCTCGACGCGCATGTGAGCGGCGCCGGTTTCCTCGGCGAGACCGTGGGGTTCGCGCTCGGCGACGGGCGCGTCGTGCTGCGCCGTGGCGAGGAGGGCCGCGAAATCGCCGCGCATGCGGGCGCGGTCCAGGTTTTCGCCCATGATGCCGAAGCTCTCTACACGGGCGGCGATGATGGGCGCTTGCTGCGCATCGAGGCTTCGGGGACCGTCGAGACGGTCGCGGACGAGAAGGGCAAATGGATCGACGCCTTGGCCCTCTCGCCCGCCGGTGCGCTCGCCTGGTCGGCCGGCCGTAGCGTGAAGGCGAAAGACAAGACCGGGGCCGTGAAAGAAATCACCGCTCCTTCGAGCGTTCGCGGGCTTGCCTTCGCGCCGAAGGGATATCGGCTCGCCTACGCGCATAATGGCGGGGCGAGCCTCTGGTTTCCGAACGCCGCGAGTCCCCCCGATCTCTTTGACTGGAAAGGCTCCCATCTCGACGTCACCTTCTCGCCGGACGGGCGCTTTCTCGTGACCTCGATGCAGGAGAATGCGTTGCACGGCTGGAAATTGGCCGACAAGAAGCACATGCGGATGACGGGTTATCCGGCGAAGAGCCGCTCGCTCTCCTGGACGCATGACGGCAAATGGCTGGCGACGAGCGGGGCGGAGGCCTGCATCCTTTGGCCCTTCGCCGACAAGGACGGGCCGATGGGCAAGGCGCCGCGCGAATGCGGCGTGCGCCGCGCGCGCGTCACCGCCGTCGCTTGTCATCCCAAGGCGCCGGTCACCGCGATCGGCTATGACGATGGTTGCGTGCTGATGTGCCGGCTTTCCGACGGCGCCGAGCTCCTGGTGCGCCGCGCTTCCGCCTTCACCGGCGCGATCTCGGCCCTCGCCTGGAACGATGCCGGAGCGCAGCTCGCCTTCGGCACCGCGCAAGGCGCCGCAGGCTGGCTCGATCTACCGCCTTTGAGATGAGGGTTGGCGGAAATCCGGAAGTGATGGGAGCTCGGGACTCATTCTCGATGAGCGACGATCATCGCTTTATCTTTTTGTCCTTGCGACGATCTCGTCGACCGCGGCCCGGATCGCGTCGGGCCTCGCATGATGCGGCATGTGCCCGACGCCCGCGAGCACGACGAGGTTTGCGCCTTCGATGTCGCGTGCGAGGCCCCGCGAATGAATGCCCGGTGAAACCGTGTTGTCGGCATCTCCCGTGACGATCACGCAAGGCACCTTGATCTCTTTGTAGCGAGGCGAGAGCGCCGTGAGATGGCGCTTGAGCTTTGCCACATCCTGCCCATTTGCGCGAAGGCGGCCGGGCGTGATGGCAAGCGCGGCGCCGGCCCGGTTCGCGTAATCCTCGGGCGGGGTCTGCGGCCGAAATACCCCTTTGATGCCAGGGCGCAGCAAAAAGGGGCCGATGATCGACGCAAATATCCCGGCAAAGATCGGGCCGAATACCGGCAGGGCCGGGAGCCAATAATGCCAGGCGACGCCTCCCGGCCAAGGATGCGTCGCGGGGGCGACGAAGACGAGGCCTCGAACGAAGCTTTTGTGCTCGATCGCGAGCGCCGCCGCGACGGCGCCGCCAAAGGAATGGCCGATCACGATGGCGCGCTCCACGCCTTGCGCCCTGAGCGCCTCATGGATGAGCGCCGCTTGGCGCACCGGAGAGGCATCGCGTGCCCCATCCGGCCGATCGCTCCACCCGTGGCCCGGACGGTCGACCGCGAAGACGCGGTAGCGGGCGCAAAGCGCGTCCGCGAGCGCGAGAAGCTGATCGCTCGACGAGGCGAAAGCCCCGTGAATCAAGACGATATCCGCCACCGAAGGCGTCCCGCGCGCGGCGCGCGCCGCGATGTGAATTCGGGAGACGCGGCGTGTTTTCGTCCTGGGGAGCGCCCACAGGCGCCCTTCGGGCGGGTGGCGGCGATCGATGCTGAGGCTCATGGCGAATGAAAATGCCGCAAGCCCGAGAGGGATGATGAGCGCGAGGGAAAGCGCGACCGGGAATTGCATCGGCGCTCAGTTTCGCGGCCTGCCTGACACGACCGGCCAGCGGCCTGTCAGATCGGTACTTCCTTGAAGTGCGTTTTCAGGCGTTCCACCGCCTTTTGCGCGGAGGGCAGCAGCGGATAAACCTCAAGCACCCGCTCATAGGCCTCCAGGGCTTTGTGCTCGTCTCCGATCCGCTCCAGGATGCCGCCAAGGCCCATGAGCGCTCCGAAATGGCGGGGCTCGCGCGCCAAAACCTCCTGGATGTCGGCCGCCGAGCGGGAGAGGTCATCCTCGATGAAAAACACGGTGGCGCGTCGGTTCCAGGCCTCGGCCCAATCGGGGTCGAGCGTGATCAGGCGGTCGAGAATCTCGATGGCGAGCGGCCCGTCGCCGCCGGCGAGCGCCGCATCCGCCCGTTGCATGAGAAGATCGGCGGTGTCGCTCCCCGAATGAGTCCAGCGCTGCTGGATCGCGCGGCTGGTGACCGCGGCCGACTCCGCATCGGGCGCTTGCTTGAGCTTGGCGAAAAGCCCATCGAGATCAAGCGGCGCCCGCGGAACCGCGACCATCGAGGAATCGGCATCGCTGGCATGCGCAGCCATTTCCGGAAAGGCGACGAAGGCGAAAAATCCGGCGAAAATGCCCAAAAGAAGCCCATACGCGCGACGAACGCCGCGGGTTTGAGGATCAGCGCTTCGAGAATTGGCGCCCGCGACCCGCGCCGGCACAGCTCCCTTCCCACGCCCCGCCGAAACGATGCGCAAGGGGAGCATGGCTCGTCAGCCCTGGCGCGCCTTGAAGCGGCGCTGCGTCTTGTTGATGACGTAGACGCGCCCGCGGCGGCGCACCAACCGGTTGTCGCGATGGCGACCACGCAAGGACTTCAAGGAATTGCGAATTTTCATCGGAGCACCTGTCTCGAAAATTACGATCAGCGGCGAAAGCGATGCCGCCGCTCATCGGCGTGGAGGGGCACAATTTCGCGAGGAAGGCGCCCGCAACGTCAAATCCTGCTCGCTCGATATAGCAAGTCGGGGCTCTTGATCAAGCTCGACCGATGCCAGCCGCACGTCGGCTTCGGCTTCGCGCTCAAGACGGATCGGCTTTTTGCTCGACCAAGCTCAGCGCTTGCGCGCCTGTGAGGTGGTCGCCGCTCTGCCAGACGCTTGCGGCCGGCTTGCTGGCCGTCGCGCGCTTGAGCCGCATCAGATAGGCGGGGCGGGAAAGCTCGATCGCGCCGAAGGTCGCAAGATGCGGCGTCACGAATTGCGTGTCGAGGAGAAGATAGCCGCCGCGCCGCAAGCGCGCCACGAGATGCACCAGGGCAACCTTCGAGGCGTCACGGGCGCGCGAGAACATGCTCTCCCCGAAAAAGGTGGCGCCGAGCGATACGCCATAGAGCCCGCCGACCAGCGTCTCGCCCTGATAAGCTTCGACCGTGTGGCAATGCCCCTCCTCGAAAAGCTCGCGATAAAGCGCCCGGATGCGCGCGTTGATCCAGGTGCGCTGCCGGCGCGCGCCCAAAGCGCTGGCGCAGCCTTCGATGACGGCGTCAAAATCCCGATCGATCTCGATGCGGAAATGCTGCGAGCGGACCGTTCGGGCAAGGCGCGCGGGCACGTGGAAGGCGTCGAGCGGGATGATGCCGCGCCGCTCGGGCTCGATCCAATAGATCGACGGATCGTCGGCATCCTCCGCCATCGGGAAGAGCCCGATCTCATAGGCCCTCAGCAGGAGCTCGGGCGTGATGACGGGAAGCCGAGCCGGCACCTTGGGGCGACGGATTCAGAAGAGCTTGAGCCCAGGCGGCAAGGGCAGGCCGCCGGTCGCGTCCTTCATCTTCTCGGCGAGCACGGCCTCGGCTTTCTTGCGCGCTTCCGCATGGGCGGCGACCAGCAAATCCTCGAGGATTTCACTGTCCTCGGGCTTCAACAGGCTTTGATCGATAAAGACGCCCCTCATCGCGCCCTTGGCGTTGAGTTCGAAATCTTGACGAGGCCGCCGCCGGCCTCGCCTTCGACCTCGACCGTCTCCATCTCGGCCTGCATCTCCTGAAGCTTCGCCTGGGCGGATTGCACCTGCTTCATGAGGCCCATGATGTCGCGCATGCTTGCCTCTCCTCCTTCGGGACGGGCGAAAATCAATCATCGGCTACCGTGTCGAGAAACTCGAACGGGTCTTCATCCTCGACACTCTCGGCGTTAATGCCGGAATGGGCGTTCTCGGGATAGTCGTCGGCCGCCTCCAACTCCGGTTCCGCGGCCGCGAGGCTGTCGCGCACGGTGACGATCTCGGCCCCCGGGAAGCGCTCGAGAATGGCACGCACCAGAGGCTCGGATTTCGCCGCCTCGACCGCGCTCTTTCTTTCGAGGTCACGCCGCTCGCCGATGCTGCGCGCGCCGGGAGAGGGCGAAACCGCCACGAGCCAGCGTTCTCCGGTCCATTCGAGGAGGCGCCGCGCCAGGACCTTCGCGAGATCATCCTTCGCCCCCGGCGTGGGCTCGAATTCGATGCGGCCGCGCTCGAAGGCGACGAGGCGGACATCGCGTTCGAGTGCATAAGCAAGCGTGAGATCGCGCTTCTCATGAGCGAGCGCGATCACGTCCTCGAAGCGATTGAGGAGCGTCGCCGCGTGCGTTTCGGGTGCACGCTCTTCCCGGCGAAGCGCATTCGCGCCCGCGCCCGAGGGGCCGGAGGACGCAATGCGAAGGTTCGTGGCCGGCCGCGTGGCGGGGCCGCTCGGGTTAGCGGCCGAAGGCGGGTTCACCGAGATGGAGCCGGGAACGGGGGCGGCGACAAAGGTCGCCGGACTGGCGACCATCGCTGGCGAAGATGCGGTGGGCGACGGAGCCGTCCATGATGGCGCCATGGATGGGTGAGTTGTGGACGACGGCGCCGGGGCGGTGGGAGAGAGCGCCTTCAGCGCCTCGTCGGGCGTCGGCAAATTGGCCGCGTAGGCGAGGCGGATGAGAAGCATCTCGGCCGCCGCTATCGGTTTGGCGGCGGCCTGCACCTCGAGAAGGCCGCGCGACAAAATCTGCCAGGCGCGCGACAGCACCGGCATCGACAGGCGCTCGGCGAAGGAGAGGCCGCGCAAGCGCTCGGCTTCGGAGAGGGCGGCGTCCTTGGCGGCCTCGGGGAGGATTTTCAGCCGCGTCGCGAGGTGCGCGATGTCGGCGAGATCGGCGATCACGAGCGCGGGGTCCGAGCCGACGTCGTAAAGCGCGCGCAATCCGGCAAGCGCCTCGCCCGCCTTGCCGGCCATCAGCGTCTCGAAGAGGTCGAGAAGGCGGGCGCGATCCGCGAGGCCGAGCATGGCGCGCACGTCCTCCGCGCCGACGTTGCCCGCCCCATGCGCGATCGCCTGGTCGAGAAGCGACATGGCATCGCGCACCGAGCCTTCGGCGGCGCGCGCGATGAGCGACAGCGCCTCATCCTCGATCGGCACTTTTTCGAGCGCACAGATGCGCGCAAGATGCGCCACCAGCGTCGAGGCCTCCACGCGCCTGAGATCGAAGCGCTGGCAGCGCGACAGCACCGTCACCGGCACCTTGCGGATCTCGGTGGTGGCGAAGATGAACTTCACATGCGGGGGCGGTTCCTCGAGCGTCTTGAGGAAGGCGTTGAAGGCGCCCGGCGAGAGCATATGCACTTCGTCGATGATGTAGACCTTGTAGCGCGCCGAGGTCGGCGCGTAGCGCACGCTGTCGGTGATCTGGCGCACATTCTCGACGCCGTTGTTAGAGGCGGCGTCGATCTCCATCACATCGATATGATTGCCTTCGATGATCGCCGCGCAATGCAGGCCGAAGCGGTCGAGATCGACGGTCGGCGCGCCGCCGCCGTCCGGCAATTGGTAATTCAGCCCGCGCGCCAGGATGCGCGCCGTCGTCGTCTTGCCGACGCCGCGCACGCCCGTGAGCATCCAGGCTTGGGGGATGCGGTTGTTGGCGAAGGCGTTGCGCAAGGTGCGCACCATCGCGTCCTGCCCGATCAGATCGGCGAAGCTCGACGGGCGGTATTTGCGCGCCAGCACGCGATAGCCCGTGGGGCGCGCGGACGTGGGTGAAGGCGCAAAGCCTGGCAGCGACGGCTCGTCGACCCCCTGCGCCTCCGCCGGGAGCGCTTCGCTCGCCGGGGCGGAAGGAGGTGTTTCCTGCATCGCTCATGTCCCGATGAGAAGTGGGAGGCTGGACGAAGACCCGCTCGGTCCCGTTAGGGCTGCTTCCTTCCGGACCTGACCCGGTTGGCGAGTGAAACGTCCCTCGCCAACCTCCCGCAATCTATATCGCGCAGCCCAAGGCCAGGTGCAAGGGGAGGGTGGGTCAACGCCTGGGTCGTTCGGGGCATGCCGATCCGCATTTCGCTATGACGAGGAGTGGGTGCGCGTGGATCAAGTCCGGGGTCGGCCACCTGCTCCCGCAAGGCGAGAAGGAAGGCGGCTATTGATCAGCCCCGCGACCGTAAGGAGGCGTCATGCGCGGGCCAAGCCCGCGCATGACGCAGAATGGATGGCGTGGTTGCGTCGAGAGAGGCGCTTATGATCTGCGCGCCAGGGCGAGGCCGGCGCCTGCGCTGATCAAAAGGCCTCCGGTTAGGCGATTGCGAAGCTTGCCGTTTACGGCGAGCACGGCGCGAAAGCGTCCGGCGAGCAGCGCCCAGGTGCCGTCGAGCACGACGGCGATGATGAAGAAGGTCACCGCGAGCACGACGAGCTGCGTCGAAAGATCAGCCTCGACGCTGACGAATTGCGGAAAAAAGGCTCCGTAAAAAAGAAGCGTCTTGGGATTGCTGAGCGACACGAGGAAGCCGCGCAGATAGATAGCGCGCGCCGAGCGCGGCTCCGGCTTGGCCTTCGTCAAATCGACGGGCGGCGCGCGCCAGGCGCGGATCCCGAGATAGATGAGATAGGCGACGCCGATCCAGCGCAGCCATTCGAACCAATTCGCCATCACCGAAAGAAAGGTCGTCATGCCGGCGATGGTGAGGAGGAGCTGAATGACGACCGCCGAGCTCGTGCCGGCGACGGTGAGGAGCCCGTAACGCGAGCCGTGGGCGACGCTGTTTGCGACGATGAGGGCGACATTCGGACCCGGGATGAGGATCAGGATGACGGTCGCGGCGACGAAAGCCAGATAAAGCTCGAGCGACATGAGGGTCGTTCCGGGGATCATTCCGATTGCGGCGCCATGATGCCGGAAAATCCGGCGATTGGCTATTGCCCGCTCGGATCAGGCACGCGTCGCCGTCAAGCTGCCGCGTCTTCGCGCATCATCATGGCGCCCTTCTCGGCGATCATGATCGTCGGCGAGTTGGTGTTGCCCGAGGTGATCCTTGGCATCGCGGAAGCATCGATGACGCGCAAGCCGGTAACCCCGCGCACGCGAAGCCTTTCGTCGAGCACGGCGTTGCGGTCATGGGCTGGCCCCATGGCGGCCGTGCCGACCGGATGAAAGATCGTCGTGCCGAGATCGCCAGCGGCTTGGACGAGATCGGCATCGCTCACCTTCTCGGCGCCCGGAATATGCTCGCTCGGCTTGAAGCGTTCGAGTGGCTTTTGCGCCATGATGCGCCGCGTGAGCTTGAGCGCCGCGACCGCGACGCGCCGGTCCTCGTCGCTCGCAAGATAATTCGGCCTGATGGCGGGAGGCGCTGAAGGATCGGGGCTCGCCGCATGCAAGCTGCCTCGGCTCGTCGGGCGCAAATTCGCGACGCTCGCCGTGAAGGCGGCGAAAGGGTGCAGCCCATCGCCCCATTTATCAAGCGAGAGCGGCTGAAAATGGAATTGCAGGTTGGGGGTGGCATATTCGGGCGAGGAACGCGCGAAAGCACCCACTTGCGAGGGCGCCATGGTCAAGGGTCCCTTGCGCAAAAAGGCATATTCGAGCCCCATGGCGGCGCGCCTCCATAGTTTCGCGTAGTCGCCATTGAGCGTGCGCGCGCCCTCGACCTTGTAGACGGGCCGCAATTGCAAATGGTCTTGCAGGTTCTCGCCGACGCCGGGCGCATCCTTGACGACTGCGATGCCGAGCGCGTTGAGCCGTGCGGCGGCGCCAATCCCCGACAGCTCGAGGAGCTTGGGCGAGACGACGGCGCCGGCCGCAAGCACGACCTCCTTTGTCGCGAGCGCATGATGGCGCTCGCCGCCATGAGAAAAGACGACGCCCGTCGCGCGGCCGTTCTCGAAGGTGACGCGCTCGGCATCCGCCCCGGTTTCGAGGCGAAGGTTCGGGCGCGCGAGCGCGGGCTTGAGAAAGCCGCGCGCCGCGCTCCAGCGGCGGCCGCGCTTCTGGTTCACCTGGAAGTAAGACGAGCCTTCGTTGTCGCCGGTGTTGAAATCCGCGATCTTGCGGATGCCCGCCGCTTCGCAAGCATCGCGGATCGCGTCGAGTATTTCCCAGCGCACGCGCGGATATTCGACGCGCCACTCCCCGCCGCGGCGATGGGCTTCATTCGGCGGCGCCACATGGTCCTCATGGGAGAGGAAGACCGGCAACACATCGCTCCAGCTCCAGCCGGGAAGCCCGAGCTGGCGCCAGCCATCGTAGTCGGCGGCCTGGCCGCGCATATAGATCATGGCGTTGATCGAGGAGCAGCCGCCGATCACCTTGCCGCGCGGATAGGCGAGCTTGCGCCCGTTGAGGCCCGCCTCTTCTTCCGTCGTGAAAAGCCAATCGGAGCGCGGATTGCCGATGGCGAAAAGATAGCCGACCGGAATGTGAAACCAGATCCAATTGTCGTGCCCGCCCGCTTCGAGGAGCAGCACGCGCCGGCGCGGATCGGCCGACAAGCGGTTGGCGAGCACGCAGCCGGCGGAGCCCGCGCCGACGATGATGTAATCATAAGAGCCGAAATCGGGATTCGGGGTCATGACGCGTTATCCCCTGGCGCGCGGCCGATGCGTGAGCGAGGCCGAGGCAACGCCGGGCCCGAGCGCCTCGAGAAGCGCGCGGACGCGCCGAAGATTCGTGCCGAGGTCGAAGCCGCCGAGCTGGCTTCGCGAGTAGACGGCAAGCGTCGCGTGCTCGGCGTCGGAAGGCACGATCTCGACATCGATCGTGTCGGGAAAGCGCAGGAACCGGGTTCGCACCACGAAGCGGTCGTGCAGCCGCGTATCGTCGGAAGCGACGAGCACCCCGCCTTGCGCGTCGAAATAGCGCCGCACGCGCCGCCGCAATGCCTCGGCCGCGACCGGATAGCTCGGCGGCGCGATGTCGATCCGCGCGCTGCCGCAAAGGCCCGGCGGGCAGGCGAGCGCGTCGTTGGGGACGGCGCGCCGCTCGATCGTCTCGAAAGCGATCTCTCCGAGATCGGCCGGGCCGAAGAGGCGTTCATAGAAGCCGTCGAGCCAATGGAGCTGCCCCGCCGCGAGCGCGGCGAGCGCCAAAGCGGCGAGAATGGCGATGGGCGTCATGATTTGGCGTTTAACCCTTGCGGCCTTCACGCTCATGCGCGGCCCTTCTGCAAGCTTGCGGCGAGCCGTGCCATGACGCCGCGCGGAACCAAGCGTGCCGCGAAAGGGGTGAGCTTGTTGCCGACGCCCGTGATCACCACTGTCTTGCCGGCGCGATGGCCCGCAAGACCAAGCCTTGCCACCTCCCGCGAGGACATCGAGAGCCGCCGCAAAAGGGGTGTGTCCGTCATACCGGCGACTTCCTGAAATTCGGTTTTGGTCGCGCCCGGACACAGCGCCGTCACTACGACGCCGCTGCCGCGAAGCTCATGCGCGATCGCCTCGGAAAAGGAGAGGACGTAAGCTTTGCTCGCATAGTAGACGCTCATATAGGGGCCAGGCAGAAAGGCGGCGATCGAGGCGACGTTGATGATGCCGCCCGCCTGCCGTGCGCGCATCTCGGGAAGGAAAATCCGGGTGAGGCGCGTGAGCGCCACGATGTTGAGCGCGAGCATCTCGATCACGCGATCGGCCGGCTGATCCGCGAAGGCGCCTGTGAGGCCAAACCCGGCGTTGTTGATCAAGGTGGTGACCTCGAGCCCGAGCGCGCGTGTCTTCTCGGCAAGGAGATCGGCGCTCTCCTTCAGCGCCAGATCCGCCACGATAGTCTCGACGCGTACCCCATGCGCGCGGCGGAGCTCCTCGGCGAGCGCCTCGAGCCGGTCCTGGCGGCGTGCCGTGACAATGAGCGTCTCGCCTTCGGCGGCGAGAAGCCGCGCGAACTCGGCCCCGATGCCTGCCGAAGCGCCCGTGATCAGCGTTGCCGATGTCATCTTTGCTCACTCGATTCCTGACGCAAGCCGCGCGGCGCCGGTGTCGCGCCCGAGAGCGTCCCGAAGGCTTCGACGGCATGGCCCTCGGCCGTCTCCGGCGCCTGCCAGGACCAGCCGGGCATCTGGTGCCGGAACCAGGTGAACTGGCGCCTCGCATACCGGCGCGTGTCGGCTTTGGCGGCCTCGGCGGCCTCCTCGAGGCCGATCTCGCCGCGCAGATGCGATAAAAGCCAGGGAACCCCATGAGCGCGCATGGCGGGGAGCGAAGGATCGAGCCGGCGCGCGGCGAGGCGGCGCATTTCCTCGAGCGCACCCTCGGCGAGCATCGCATCGAAACGCCGCTCGATGCGCTGGCGAAGCTCGTCGCGCGCGGGTTCAAGGAAGAGGCGGACGCAATGCTCAGGGGCGAGAACGGGCGGCGGACGCTGCCCCTCCTGCCATTCAACGAGCGAGCGCCCAGTCGCCGCGAATATTTCGAGCGCACGGACGATGCGCTGGCGGTCGCTCGGGCGAAGCCTCGCCGCGGCGACAGGGTCACGCGCGACGAGCGCCCGGTGCAGCTCCGCGGAGGTGCGTGCTTTCGCCTCTTCGCGAATTGCCGCGCGCACACCCTCGGGAACCGGCGGCATGGCGGAGAGCCCTTGCGTCAACGCCTTGAAATAAAGCCCGGTACCGCCCGTGAGGATCGGCACAAGGCCGCGCGCCCGCGCTTGCGCGATCGCGCCCGCGGCATCGTCCAGCCAAAGGCCGACCGAAAAGTTCCGGGCCGCATCGACATAACCGAAGAGGAGATGAGGCGCTTCGCGCTCGTCGGTCGTGCTCGGCCTTGCGCTGAGGATGTGCAGATCCCGATAAACCTGCATGGAATCGCAATTGATCACGACGCCGCCAAGCCGTCGCGCGAGCTTGATGGCGAGCCCCGACTTGCCCGAGGCCGTCGGACCTGCGATCAGAATCGCGCCCGGCGCATCGAGCCGATGGGTACGCGCCTCGGCTCGATGCGCAGCGGCTTGACGCGCCGCTTTCGCGCCGAAGGGATTTTCACTTGATCGGGTCAGCACAGCCGCGTCTTTGTTGGGTCCCATGATCGCGTCCGAAGGCCGGAACCGGATTTCGTAAGCCGATGAGCGCGTCGCAGCAAACCCCGGTGTCGCACGTGCTGGTTCTCGTAACCGCGCCGCGAAGCCGCGCCCTCGACGAGCAGGTTTTGCGCGATTGCGCGAAAATTGTCGACCGGGCAGCCGCTCCGGCCTGGCTCCATGAAGGCATCGCGGCCGAGATCGCGTTGCCGATGCCATTCGATCACGCGGTGCTTCTGGCGCAAATTCGCGGGCGACTCGCCGAGGCGCCCATCGATCTTGCGATCGTGCCGGCGCGCGGGCGCCGCAAGCTTCTTTTCCTCGCCGATATGGATTCGACCATGATCGAGGAGGAATGCATCGACGAGCTTGCCGCGCGCGTCGGCTTGCGGGCCGAGGTCTCGGCCATCACCGAACGCGCCATGCGCGGCGAGATCGCCTTCGAGCCGGCCTTGCGCGAGCGCGTCTCGCTTCTCGAGGGGCTGCCGATCACCGTCGTGGAGGAGACCCTTTCGCGCATCACCTTGTCGGCCGGAGCGCGCGCCCTGGTGCGCACGATGCGCGCTCATGGGGCGCATTGCTGCCTCGTCTCGGGCGGCTTCACCGTGTTCACCGCGCCGATCGCCGAGAAGCTCGGCTTTCATGAGCATCGCGCCAATCGGCTAGGCGTGCGGCAAGGCCGCCTCACCGGCGAGGTCGAGGAACCGATCCTCGGGCGGGACGCGAAGCGCAATTCGCTCATCGAATTGCGCGAACGCCTCGCCCTTCCTCGCGAGTTGGTGCTCGCGGTGGGCGACGGAGCCAACGATCTTGCCATGCTGGCGGAAGCCGGATGGGGCGTCGCCTATCGGGCCAAGCCCGCCGTCGCCGCGGCCGCTCCTCTCCGCATCGAGCACGCCGATCTTTCAGCGCTCCTTTATTTTCAAGGCTACCGGCGCGACGAATTTCGTGAATAACGGACGGGGCTCTCCCGTCGAGGCCGTCGGCTCTCAGCGCCAAGCCTCGTCCTCGGCGCGCGCGCGCGCCATTCCGCGATTCGACAATTGCGCGGTGCGCGCCTTGCCGACGCGGTAGAGCTGGAACCGCCCTCCGTCGAAAACTTGGGTCAGCAGATCGGGCGCCGGGTTGTCGGCGCCATCCTCGGTGAAGAGGAGATAGACGTAATCGAAACGCTGCGGCCAGGCGCGCCAATAGGCGGTGCTGTCGGCTTCGGGCCGAAGCGCGGTGACGATGAGCTCGTCGATCGTGGGCGGCGTGCCGTCCTCAGTGTCGACCTGGTCGGTGTAGGGGCGGCGCACATGCATGATCTGCTTGCCTTCGACCGTGAAGGCGGTGGTCACGAGCGCCGAGCGCTCGATGATGGCGAGGCAGGCGGCGTGCACGAGGCCCAGGTTCTCGATTTCGTCCCCGCCGGTCTGGTCCGCATAGGCGACGAGCACGGTCGAGCCGCGCTCGAGCCGTTTTACCGAATCGCGAAACTCCAGGCTGGTGACCGAGAGCTGCGTCCAGGTAACATTGACCTCGATGACGCGCACCAGCAGCAGGATCGAGGTGAGCGCGATGAAGCCGCGCCGGACGCCGCGCGGACGAACGTCGAGATACAGGCAGGCGACGGTCATGAAGGCGAGCGCGATAGGCAGGCGCTGATCGGCCATGTAGGTGTCGAACAGCATGCGCGGCAACGCCAGATAGATGAGGGCGCCGACGCCGAGCACGAAAAGGCCCACGGGGTGAAAGCGCAAATATCCGCGCCGAGCCGCCGAGATCGCGGCGGCGATCACCGCGCCTGTGAGGATGAAGGCGATGATGTCGGAATAGACCTCGATGGTGAAGGCGAGCCCGTCGATCTTGCCCGTCGAATCCCATTCGAAGCCCGCGAGATGATCGAGAATCGGGCTCTGGCTCAACAGCAGCAAGGCCGGTAGGAAGGGCACTCCCGTCGCGAAAAAATCGAGGAGCCCGCGTTTGCCAATCAGGGCGTTCCAAGGCCGTGAGGCGCCAGAGCTCGAAGGCCAAAAGCCCGACCGCGTAAACGCCGACGGCGAAGAGGTGGCAGAAGAACAGCACGAGCACGAAGAGGGTTGAGACGAAAAGCCGAAGCGACAGCGCCTTCTCGCGTAACGCCACCCAGGTCGCGAGGCCCCAAAGCGCGATGCCGATGCCGAATTGGTAATTGGTGACCCCGATCAGAAAGACGCGGTTGTAGAGGAGCGGGAAGGCGATCAGCGGCAGGACGGACCAGCGTCCATGCAGCGCGCGGTGCAGCGCCATCGCGCCCGAGATGATGAGCACGAAGGTCGAGACGAGGAAGAGCTGCCCGGCCACATAGATGTTCATGAAGCGCACCAGAAACGGCACGGTCAGATCCATCATCAGATTGGGGACGATCTCCCATTGGATTTCATAAAAGCGCGCGAGATTGGGGTCATGCCTCAGATTGGCGATCACGCTCATGCGGGCCAGGTGATTGGCATAGTCCTCGAGCGGCGGCAGCGGATTGGTGATCACCGGGATCGCCGCGATGAGCGAAAGGACCCCGAAGAGCACGAGGATCTGCGCGGCCGAGAGATCGGCGCTGCCCCGCGCTCGTCCGGCGGGGGCGGGGCTGAAGAATTTCGCCATTCCGCGGAGAGGGTCCGCAAGCATCATGGGTGAAGCTCCGACGGAAATTTTGACGGGCCGACTTTGAACGGGAGCCTAACGCGCGGACCCGTCCTGTCGTTGCCGCCACCCAGAGCAAACGCAAATTGCAGGCCATCCGCAAATTGCCGGACATCCGCAAATTGCAGGCCATCGTCGCGCCATCGGCACAGTAGGGAACGGGCGCGCGCTTGACGCTTGAACGAGCGTCCGTTATTAAAAACATAATGGACGGTATATAGAACGGCTCGGGAACGAGCGCTCCTTGACGAACGACAGCCCGGGAAGGCATTCGTCCGCCGAGGCATGCCGAGCCAGTGGTTTGCCGAAAAGGATCCGGTCATGTCGCGACGGTTCTACACCCTTGACGTGTTCGCCAGCGAGGTGCTCGCCGGCAACCCGCTCGCGGTCGTGCTCGATGCGGAAGGCCTCGACGACCGTCGCATGCAGGCGATCGCGCGGGAGTTCAACCTTTCGGAGACCGTGTTCGTCCGCCAGCCGGCGAAGCCCGGCCATCGCGCGAGCCTGCGCATCTTCACGCCGGGCCGGGAACTGCCCTTCGCGGGCCATCCGACCGTGGGGACCGCCGTCCTCCTCGCCATCATCGATGGCGGCGGCAAGCCCGGTAAAACCGCGTTCGACCTCGAGGAGAAGGTCGGCGTCGTGCCCTGCGCGCTCGAGGTGTCCAGCACGGAGCGGGGTCACGCCACCTTCACCTTGCCGCGCTTGCCCGAGCGCGTCGGCGATCTGCCGGAGAAGGTGAAGCTCGCAAAAGGTCTCGGGATCGAGCCTGGCGACATAGGTTTCGGCGCGCATGAACCCGGCATCTATTCGGCCGGCGTTCCCTTCGCCTGCGTGCCCTTGCGAAATCGCGACGCGGTGACGCGGGCGCGCCCCGAAGGAGAAAGTTTCGACGCGGCTTTCGCGGCGGTCTCCGCGGGCGCGCCCAACGCCTATGTCTATTGCGCCGATCCGCTCGATCGCGCCCATGCGTATCACGCTCGCATGTTCGCGCCGGCCATGGGCGTGCGCGAGGATCCGGCGACCGGTTCAGCCGCCGCAGCCTTCGCGGGCATGATCATGGCGAGCGACAAGCCCGGCGATGGCGAGCACCGCTATGTGATCGAGCAGGGGGACGCCATGGGTCGACCCTCGCGCATCACGCTTTCGCTCTCGGTTGCCGGCAAGCGGTTGCGGCAGGCGAAGATCGGCGGGCAAGCCGTGATCGTGAGCGAAGGGCGCTTGCGGGCGTGAGGGGTTCCTTCTTGGGACGAGCCTTGCCGTGGCGCAGCGGCGGCCCCTGCCGATGACCCCGGTGAGGATCATCCCAATCGCCCGCATCAGGGCGATTTTCGAGCCGCGCGAATGGAGATTCGCGCGCGAGCGCGCAAGCGAGATCAAGGCGCATTGGGCGGCCCTCAAGGCGCGAAGCCCCGCGCTCTTCGACGGGCGCGTGCTCTTGCAATATGAGCGCCGCATCGAGAGCGGCGTCTTCCACGCGCGCTATCTCGCGACCGATTATTCTTCTTTTCTCGCCTGGCGGGATTTCGGCTGGCCCGACAAGGAGATCATCAATGGCTTCTCCATGGCGGCGCTGCGCGCCAAGGACGGCGCCTTCCTGCTCGGCGAGATGGCGGCGCATACGGCCAACCCCGGCAAGGTGTACTTTGCCGCCGGCACGCCCGATCCGGACGACATCACGGCGAGCGGAGAGGTCGACCTCCTCGCGAACCTCTTGCGCGAGCTCGAGGAGGAGACGGGGCTCGGCTCGAGCGAGGTGAGCGTGGGAGAAGGCTGGACCGCCGTCTTCGAAGGTCAGCGTATCGCCTTCATGCGGCCCGTCATGATCGACATGGACGCAAAAGCAGCGCGCGATCTCATCTTGGGGCGCCTTGCGAAGCAGGCGCATCCAGAGCTTGCCGACGTGCACATCATCCGTTCGGCGGACGACATCGACGAAGCGAAAATGCCGCTCTTCGCCTGCGCCTATCTCGAGCATGCGCTCGGGCTCTGAACAAGCGGCGATCGTCCAGGTCAGCTCTCCTCGCCCGCCTCATCACCCCCGCTCGACGCGCGCTCTCGATCAGCGCAGGAACGGGTTCGTGCGCCTCTCCTCGCCGATATTGCCGCCGGGTCCATGCCCGCAAAGGAAGGCAACATCGTCGCCGAGCGGCAGGAGCTTCGTCTTGATCGAGGCGATGAGCGTCGCGTGATCGCCGCCCGCGATGTCGCTTCGTCCGACCGAGCCTTTGAACAGCACGTCGCCCACGATCGCAAGCTTCAGCGTGGGCGAGACGAAGACGACGCTGCCCGGCGAATGGCCCGGACAATGGAACACGTCGAAGTTCTCGCCGCCCATGTCGACCGTGTCGCCTTCCTCGAGCCAGCGGTTTGGCATCACGGGACGCGCGCCCGCCATGCCATAGGATTTCCCGGTCTCGGAAAGGCGTTCGAGCAGGAAGGCATCCGCCTGATGCGGCCCCTCGACCGGAACGCCGAGCTCGGCCGCAAGCTCCGCTGCCCCACCCGCGTGATCGATATGGCCATGGGTGAGGAGGATTTTCTCAACCGTGACGCCAGCCTTGGTGATGGCGTCGCGGATGCGCGGCAAATCCCCGCCCGGATCGATCACCACGCCCTTCATCGTCTCCTCGTTCCAGACGAGGCTGCAATTCTGCTCGAAGAGCGTGACGGGGATGATACCGATCCTGAGATTGGGCATGGGTTTGTCCGATGGTGGCATTGCGGGCGGTATGATTGAGAAGCCGTGCTCTAGTGAGCCGGCTTGCGCAAGAGGCCCATTGGGTCCCGTCGAAGTTGCCGTCGGGCAAAGCAATGGGCTATTCGGTGACCTCAGTTTCGTCTGGCGCCGAACGGCATAAATTCGAAAGGCGCGTCAAGGCATGGCGCAGCTGATCGAGGGGAGGCAATCCCAAGGCAAGACGAACCGCATTCGGCGCGTGCCCCGGTGCCACCGCGAACACGCTGGAGGGTGTTATGGCGATGCCGAGGCGTGCGGCGGCTGCGACAAAGCTCTCCGAACGCCAACCCTCCGGAAGCGTCAACCAAACATGATAGGCCCGCCGATCGGCCTGAAACGCAAGTCCCCTCAGGCATTCGGCCACCAAATCTTGGCGGATTCGCGCGTTTCTGCGCTTCTTTCGCGCGATTGTCGCGGCGGTTCCGTCGGACATCAAGCGCTGGCCAGCTTCAAGCCCAAGTCCGGAGACGGACCAGGCGCCAGCGCGCACCGCGTTGGCGATGCGCTCGCGCAGCGATGCTGGCACGCAGAGGTAGCCGAGCCCGAACCCGGGCGCGATCTGTTTGGAAAGACTGTCGACCACGACGCATTGGTCATGCGCTATCGCGGCGAGAGGTTCGTCATCCGCGAGAAAGCCGTAAACTCGATCTTCGATAATGGAGATGCCCGACTTCCGGGCGACGTTTGAGATTTCGGCGCGCCGCGTCTTCGACATCGAGACGCCGAGCGGATTCTGCAAGATCGGTTGGAGATAGAGAGCCGACAAGGGCGCGGCTTTGTGGGTCATTTCGATCGTTGTGGATTTCATGCCCTCCTCGTCCGTGGCGATCGGGACGAGCGTCACACTTAAGCGAAGGGCGAGATGCTTGACCATTGGGTAGGTGAGGGCCTCGACGCCAAGACGTCCTCCTCGTGGCACCAGCGCGGATATTGCCGCCGCGATGGCCTGGCGACCGCCGCTGGTGAAGATAAACGCCTCGGCCTCTGGTGCCCAAGTCGGGCCCGCGAGGAAGGCGGAAGCTTTTTGCCGGGCTACGGCCAGACGGCCGCTCGTGATCGGCCGAAGGGCAAGATCCATCACGTCGCTTCGGTGCAAGCCGGCGAGGCTTTTCGCCACGAGCGCCGCCTGATCCGGAATAATGGGGAAATTGAATTCCAGATCGACGCGCCGTTCGTTCCACTCAGTCTCCGCCAGCTTCGTCGCGGGTGGCCGTGCGGCAATGAAGGTACCCCGTCCAACTTCGCCGATCACAAGCCCGCGGCGCAGGAGCTCGCCATAGACGCGGCTCGCGGTCGAGATCGCGATATCTCTTTCATAGGCGAAGCTGCGTTGGGGTGGCAGACGATCCCCGGCCTTCAACTTTCCGGCCGCGATCTCCTTGGCAAGCGTATCCGCAATGGTGATGTATTCGAGACGCGCCAAAATTGCACCGAGAGCAATATTCCTATTGATCCGATACAATATTCGAAGCACTGCTATCGCGCAATCTTGCTGCCGGAGATGTTCATGATCAGCGATACGCGAAGCTCGACCGCCGCCATCCCGAGCTTCCGGGAGATCGAGGCGGCGGCAAGCCGTATCCAGACGATGTGCGAGGAGACACCGCTGCTCGAATCCCCTACCTTGAACACGCGGCTCAAAGGGCGACTATTGGTCAAAGCCGAATGCCTTCAAAAGACCGGATCATTCAAGCTTCGCGGTGCCTTCAATCGCTTCTCGATGCTGACAGAGGACGAGCGCCGGCGCGGAGCGGTGGCCGTCTCTTCCGGCAATCATGGTCAAGCCGTCGCCTATGCGGCGAGAGCGCTCAGCACGACGGCTATCGTGGTGATGCCAACCGATGCGCCGAAGATCAAAATCGAAGCGATTTCAGCACTTGGCGCCAAGGTCGTTCTACACGACCGTGACAAGGGCGACCTCGAGGAGGTTGGGCGGGAGCTCGCGGAAAAGCAAAATTTGGTGCTTGTCCCTCCAGCGAATGATCCGGCCATCGTGGCGGGTGCGGGAACGGTTGGACGGGAAGTCGTGCATCAGGCTGCGCGTCTCGGTGCGAACCTCGATGCGCTTTTGGTTTGTTGCGGGGGCGGCGGCTTGACCGCGGGCTGCGCGATTTCGCTACGCGCCTTATCGCCTTTGACCGCCGTGATCGCGGTCGAGCCTGTGGGCTTCGACGATACGGCAAGGTCATTGGCCGCGGGGCGACGCATGCGGAACGAGGCTTCCGCTCGAACAATCTGCGATGCCCTAAAGTCGCCAACTCCGGCTGCTCTGCCCTTCGAAGTTCATAAAACCCATCTAAGCGGAACCCTGACCGTGAGCGACAATGAGGTTGTGTCCGCCATGCGCACCGCCGCTCGTGAGTTTGGGCTTGTTGTCGAGCCGGGAGGCGCCGTCGCCTTGGCGGCGGTTCTGTCGGGCCGACATGATGTTGAGGGGAGGACCGTTGCGGTCACTTTGACCGGCCGCAATATCGGCCTGGAGGCCGTGGCTCGCCATTATGGCGGATAGAATTCCGGCGAGCATCCACCCCCACCCGAAAGTACCCGAAAGGGATGCTTTCCCGTCAGGGTCCCGTGCAGCGGCGCTTGACGCTTCAGGACTTCGCCGGAAGCGGACCTGCCTTGACGAGGCCGAGGTAGATTTCCACCCGCTGGCGCAGGCCGGCGGGCGCCTCGGGATCGGTGATGATCTCGTCGAAATAGCGTCCCGCCGCCTCGTAATCGCCGGCCTTCAGCTCGGCAAGGCCGAGCAGCTCGCGCGCGAGGTTGCGCCACGGGCTCGAGGCTTCCGCGAGCGGGTCGAGGCGCTTCTTGAGATCGGCCGCCGGAACCGTATCGCTCAAGAGCATGGCGGCGCGAAGCTCCGCCAGCCCTTGCAGCGCCGGGCCGAGGCCGCTGTCGGACGCCAAAACGTCGTAGAGCGCCGCGCCGGCGGCCGGATCGCGCTTGCCGGTCTCGGCCGCTTCGCGAAAGCGCGCGAGCGCCGTGTAGCCTGACGGGCCTTTCTTAGCGATGCTGGCGAGCAGCGTTTCCGCCTCGGCATCCTTGCCGGCTTGCGACAGCTCGATCGCGGTCTGGAATTTGGCTGAGGCGCGCTGCTCTCGCTTCAGGCGGAAATGATCGTAGACCTGCCATCCGCCGACCGCGGCGATCGCGACCAGCGCCGCCGCGATAATCAGGTTGCCGTATTGCTTCCAGATTTGCTCGAAGCGGTCGCGCCGGACATCCTCGTCGACTTCGCGAAAAATATCGCTCATGCGGTCTTTGGTCTCGCGTTTGCGGGCGTGGGGCAACCGCGTCGCTGCCGCCCCTCATGGGAGATCGGCACGCAGTAGCGGATTTCGCTGCCGCGCGCCAACGGAAAACGCTTCCTCTCGAGGCCCGCTCAGGGGCGATCCGCGCGCTTGGCCCTCGTCACTCCCCGCCGCCGAGCGCGAGCGTCGCGATGCGCATGAGCACCAGCCCGCCCGCGACCACGAGATAGAGGCGAAGCACGCCCATCCAGAGCTTGGCCGAAAGCGAGAATTTTGCCGGCGCAAGCTCCTCGAGCGGGGGCATCCGCCAGTCGGCACGCAAGCCCTCAATGGCGGCCCGGAGCTTCACGCCAGTCGCCGGCTCGCCGCGCCGGCCGAGGATCACCGCTGTCACGGTGATGAGAAGGCCGACACTCCCGCCGCCGACGAGAATGCGGAGGATCACCGGTTCGTTGGTGGCGTCCGGAAAGAGCACCGAGGCGGTGAGGATGATCGACAAGAGCACGAGCCCGGCGATCACGGCGCCGGTGAAATAGTTGAGCCAGCGCGGATTGACCCAAGGGCCGAGCACGGGCTTGTCGTTGCACAAGAGCAGCAGGAACACGGTAGCGCTCGGCAAGAGCACGCCGGCGAGCGTCTGCACGGCGTTGGTGAGAAGGCCGAGCGGGGCGCCGGGCGTGAGCACGATCGCGGCCGCGAGCGCGATCAGGAAGGCGTAGACGGCGTAGAAGCCTTTCGCCTCGCCGACCTTGCGGTGCAGCGAGTGGCGCAGCGAAAACACGTCACCGATCGCGTAGGCCGTCGAGAGCGAAACCGCGGCGGCGCCGATCAAGGAAGCATCGATGAGGGCGATGGCGAACATCACACCGGCCGCCTGGCCTGCATATTTCTCGAGGCCTGCCGCGACACCGCCCGCATCGGAGAAATTGCCGAACTCCGGCTTTCCGGCGAAAGCGGAGGCCGTGAAGGCCATCATCGCGACCGCGCCGATGATGACGAGCGCGATGCCGATCCACAGATCGAGACGCTCGTAGCGGATGAAGCGCGGGGTGATGCGCTTATCGACCACATAGCTCTGCTGGAAGAACAGCTGCCAGGGGGCCACCGTGGTGCCGACGATGGCGATGATCAAGAGCATCACGTCGGAGAGCTTGCCCTCCTTGGGTAGTTGCGGAACCACGAGGTCGTGCGCCACTTGGGCGAGGGGCGGATGCGCCATGAAAGAGATCGGCACGAGGAGGAGACTGGCGAAGACGAGCGCCATGGCGAAGCGCTCGAAGCGGCGGAAATTTCCGGTGCTCACGGCCGCCACGATGAGGAGGGCCGAAAGCGCGACACCGACCGTCTTGGGCAGGCCGAGATAATCGAGCGCGAGCGCGATGCCGATGAACTCGGTGACGATGGTGAGCGCGTTGAGCAAGAAGAGATCGACGACGCTGAACGCGCCCCAGAACTTGCCGAAGCGCTCGAAGATGAGCCGCGCATGCCCGACGCCGGTCACCGCGCCAAGCCGCAGCACCATCTCTTGATTCACGTAGAGCACCGGGATCAGAAGGGCGAGCGTCCATAACAGCGTGGTGCCGTAATTCTGGCCCGCCTGCGTGTAGGTCCCGAATGCGCCCGCGTCATTGTCGCCGACCATGACGATCAAGCCGGGGCCGAGGATTGCGAGCAGCGTCCGCAGCCGATGCTTCCAGCGGAGACGGTGTGTCGTGTCGTTTCTCGCGATGGTGCCGAACGCACCGATGATGTCGCCTTGATGCGCGTCATCGAGATGCGCCATCTTGACGAGCGCCGGCTCGGCGGAACCCTCGATGTCGGTCGCGTAAGCCATGGCGATCACCTGATCCTTGAAAGGAGGTTTTCAGTTCATTCGCATTCCGGGGATGGCCGAAGGACGGCCGTCTCGGCGGGCCGGGAAGGTTAGTTTCTCGGCCGCTTCGGCAACTTTTCGGCGATGCCGAGCGTTTGCGCGCGCTCATGCATCTCGTCCCAAACCTCGTTCGGCGTGACACCGCATTCGCGCCAGAGCACGACGAGGTGGTAAACGAGGTCGGCGCTCTCGCGCACGACGCCGCGGGCGCGGTGGCGCAAGCCCTCGAAAGCGACCTCGCTCGCCTCCTCGATGAGCTTCTGCCCCATTTTCCGCTTGCCGCCTTCGAGAAGCTGGGCGGTGCGCGGATGGGTGTCCGGACGGACCTGATCGAGAGCCGCGTAAAGCCGCTCGATCTCGTCGATGGTGGCGGCTGCGGCGAGCTCCGCCGTGGAAGCCGCCGCGGGCGCGGCGTCGTTGGCCGAGGCAAGCTTCAGGCGATGCAATTCGTCGGCGCCGCGCAGCAGCGTCGACGAAACCTCGCGATCATGCTGTTTGAGAGCAGTCATGGCTCCGGTCTCCTCACTCGGGCGGGGGTTCGTCACCGAGCCGAGCGAGGCAGAGCCACTTCGATAGCCTGGAAGGAGGGAGCTCCGTCTAGGCTATCGAGATATCCCTGATCCTTGACTCGGGCCGGCATGCCCACGGAGAGCCTGCCGCTTTCGGGCGGCGAACGACGTCCGGGGCCGTGCTTCTAGGTCGAGGGCCCATGGTCCTTAACGTTGGTTGCGATCGATGATCTCCAGGGAACTTTGGAGATACCCCGGCAGGTATGCCGCCGCACCGGGCTTGTCAACCCGTCTCGAAGGGATTCGCGGATGAAGAGCGCGACCCGCGGATTGGGGAGGGCCAAAAATGCGGCACGGCCGCGTGCGGTGCTTCCCCGAAGCTTCATTCGGAAATATATGATCGCGCGGTTCGGCGAGGCGCGATGCAGTGAGAGGCATGAAGGGCAAGATCAACCCGAAGGGCGGCGAACCTTCTGGCCGGCCGCCGCATGTGCTGCGCGACAAGCGTGGCCTCGTCAATCGCACGCGCCGCTTGCGCGGCCAGGTCGATGCCATCGAGCGCGCGCTCGATGGAGAAGCAAGCTGCTCGGATTTGCTGCAGCGGATCACAGCCGCGCGCGGCGCGATCAACGGGCTCATGGCCGAGGTGCTCGAGGAGCATGTGCGCGAATATCTCATCGAGGCCGAGGGCTCAGTTTCGCGTGAGGACGCGGCCGAGGAGCTGATCGAGATCATCCACTCGTATCTGACGTGAACGGCCTGCCGGCTTGCCGCCTCGAGGGCTCAGGATGCGCTTCAGCGCCGCGTCGCCGTGAAGGATGAGACGACGATGAGGAGGCCACCGGCGATCGTCGTCCAGGCCGGGATCTCGCCGAAGAAGAAATAGCCGAAGATCGCGCCATAGACGAGCACTGTGTAATCGGCGGGTGCCATGCGCCCAGCGGGCGCCAGCGAATACGCCTTGGCGAGCACGAGATGGCCGCAGACGCCGAGCGTGCCGATACCGGCGAAGTTGAGGAGATCGGAGGCGCCGGTCGGCACCCAAAGGCCGGCGGGCCAAAGCGGGATGAGGGCGCTCAAGATCAGCATCGGGCCGACATTTTGCACCGCGACGATGATGAGCGGATGGTCGCGCGTGGCGCGCGAGCGCAAGAGCACGAGCGACAGCGAATAGGTGAGCGTCGAGATCAGCACGGCGAGCGTCCCTTCGAGCGCCGCGATCGAGGCGCGCCCCTGGCCGAAGCTCGGCGCGACGATCACGAGCATGCCGAGAAAGCCCACGCCAAGCGCGATGACGAGAGGGCGGCTCACGCTCTCACGCAGCATCAGCATGCTGAAGAGCACGGTGACGCAAGGCGACAGGAGCGAGAGCGCGAGCGTCTCGGCAAGCGGCAAGCGGCCGAGCGCGAAATAGAAGGTGATCGAGGTTGAGACGCCGAGCACGGCGCGCCAGCTGTTGGCGATCACCGTCTCGAGGCGAGGCCGGGCAGGGCGCGCGAGCGCGATGGCGATGAGGATGGCGAGGGAGCCGAAGACGAAGCGCAAGCAGGCGATCTGGGCCACCGGGAATTGCGCCGCCTGTGCCTTGACCAGCGCATCCATGCCGGCGAGCAGGCCGACCGAGGTGACGGCGAGCGCGAAGGCCCCGCTCATACCGCAGCGTCTGGCGATTGCGGCGGGGTGTCGAAGGGCCGCCGCGAACGGCAGCCTCGATCGATGTTCAATTCGGAGAGCGAAGCGTTCATGGCGGCGAGAGCGGGTTATCGCACCGCCGCTTGCCGGACAAATGCTTCTCCATTTTCCGAGAAGCCTGGCCACAGCTTTCTCGAGGGCGCGAAGAAAGCGAGCGCAGACGGAGCGACGCGGCTTTCGCGCGGCTCGGCTTGCGGTCGATCTCGGCTTCCGGCAGTCCCGCCATCTCCGTTCGCCCATTCGTCGAGCCACGCTCGCGACGACAGTCAAGATGGGAGCTGTGGCCTCTTCGACTCACCTGTTGAGAATTCAGGATGTTCACTCTTTAAACTCTTGCGGGCGATTCAAGCACTAGTGTAGCGTCCCCTCACTCAGCCACGAGATGTCGTGGGTGTTCGTGGTCCACCGAAATCGTCACGTCAGTGACGGCCGCGTCGTCGCGGCCGACGCGAAGAGGATTCCGATTGAAGGAGACGGGTATGTCCTGGGACGGCGAACGCGTCGAGCTGCTCCGCAAGCTCTGGCAGGAAGGCATCAGCGCCAGCCGCATCGCCGCGCAGCTCGGCGCCGGCATCACGCGCAACGCAGTGATCGGCAAGGTGCATCGCCTCGGCCTCGCGGGCCGCGCCAAGCCCGCTTCTTCCTCGGGCGCGCCCCGTCCGAGACGCGTGGCTTCCGTGCCCACGACGCAAAAGACTGTGGCGTTGCGCGGCAACACGATGATGCTCAGGGAAATTGTCGTCGCGGAGGAATACGAGCCGGCCGTGTTGCCGCGAGCCGTGGTCATCCCGATCTCGGAGCGCGTCACGATCACCGAATTGCGCGAGAACATGTGCCGCTGGCCGCTCGGCGATCCGTTGACGCCGGAGTTCCGCTACTGCGGCACGAAATGCGATCCCTCGGCGTCCTACTGCATGCCCCATGGGCGCATGGCTTATCAGCAAGTGCCCGATCGCAAGCGCGGCTGAGGCGCGCGCCATCTCATTTTCACGGTAGGGAGGTGTCTATTCCCGGCTGAGCATTCCGAAGGAATGCGAGGGGAAGGGTAATCATTTTCCACACCGTTTCCTGGGCCCCCTTCCCTGCGTCTCGCTTGCGCGAGCCGCGCCGGGGCGACACGGGGTGGCCTGATCCGAAGGTGACGATCAGGCGCCCTTGGCGCTGAAGGTTTCGTCGAAACCGTAGCCCCCGCCGCGCACGGTGCGGATCGGGTCGCGCAAGCCGCCGCGATTGAGCACCTTGCGCAAACGTCCGACATGCACATCGACGGTGCGTTCGTCGATATAGGCGTCCTCGCCCCAGACCGCGTTCAGCAATTGCTGACGGCTGTAGATGCGCCCGGGCACGCTCATCAAGAAGGCCAGGAGGTTGAACTCGGTGGGGCCGAGATGAATCTCTCCGCCTGAGCGGAAGACGCGGCGCCTCTCGCGATCGAGCTCGAGATCGGCCGCCTTGAAATGGTTGATCGAGGGGTGCGGCAGGGAGCGGCGCAGCAAAGCCTTGACGCGCGCGACAAGCTCGCCGACCGAGAAGGGTTTCACCACGTAATCGTCGGCGCCGACCACGAGGCCGCGCACACGCTCGGATTCCTCGCCGCGCGCGGTCAGCATGATGATCGGCAGCTTCGCCGATTGCTCGCGCAACCTGAGGCGCCGGCACAATTCGATGCCGGACAGGCCGGGCAGCATCCAATCGAGGATGAGGAGATCGGGCACTCGCTCCTTGAGCCGCAGATCGGCCTCGTCACCCCGGTCGACCGCTTCGACCTCGAAACCTTCCGCTTCCATGTTGTAGGTCAAGAGCACGACGATCGCCTCGTCGTCCTCGACGATCATGATCCGCGGTTTCATGAAGAGCTCCGCCAATCGAGGAAAGCTGCGGCGCCTGCGCTCATGGGGCGCCCAGGGGTTTCTCGAGACTCGTCGTGTCGGCCTTGACGCGCTCGACCTGGAGCTTGGCGCCGGTCACGAGGTAGTAGATGTTCTCGGCGACGTTCGTCGCGTGGTCGCCCATGCGCTCGATGTTCTTGGCGCAGAACAGGAGATGGGCGCACACGCCGATGTTGCGCGGGTCCTCCATCATGTAGGTGAGGAGCTCACGGAAGAGCGACGTGTAGAGCGCGTCGATATTCTCGTCATGCTCCCAGACCGCGAGCGCCTTCTCGGCGTTGCGTTCGACATAGGCGTCGAGCACGTCCTTCAATTGCGTGAGCACGAGCTGCGAAAGATGCTCGACGCCCTTGACGAGCTTCGGAACCTGCACGAGCCCGGTGATGGCGAGCACGCGCTTGCAGATGTTCTTGGCGAGGTCGCCGATGCGCTCGAGATCATGCGTCACGCGGATCGCCGCGATCACGGCGCGAAGATCGACCGCCATCGGCTGACGGCGCGCGATCGTGAGCACGGCCTTTTCCTCGAGCTCCTCCTGCAAGGCATCGAGCCTCGCATCGAGCGCGATCACCTCATTCGCCATGGTGGGCGATTGGCGCACGAGCGCTTCGATGGCGCGGGCGGTCATCGATTCGGCAAGGCCGCCGAGCTCGGCGACGCCGCGGCTCAAGGTGTCGAGATCGGCGTCGAAGGCGCGAACGATGTGATCCGCCATCTTAGTCTCCGCATCATGCCCCTCGAGACCGTCCCGAAGGTCGGCCTGCGAACCCAGGACGAGCGCGAATGCCCTTGCATCCGTTGTGACGGTCCTGAATATAACGCAGCCGTGACACTAAGATGACACACGCGCTCGCCCAGCGCGAGAGCGCCCTTTGGCGCGAGATTAAGCCGGCGTGTCGGGGATGGCTTTCGGGAACATCACCTCGAAGCTCGCGCCGGCGCCGAGCTCGCTGCGCACCAAGAGCCGCGCCTTGTGCCGGTTGAGGATGTGCTTCACCAGCGCCAGGCCAAGGCCCGTTCCCCCCTTCTGGCGGCTTTCCACCACGTCGACCCGGTAAAAGCGTTCCGTCAGGCGGGGCAGATGCTCGGGGGCGATGCCGGGCCCATAGTCGCGCACTGTCACGCTCACGCCGCGCTCGCCATCCACGAGCGAGACCTCGACGCGACCTCCCGACTGGCCGTATTTGACCGCGTTCTCGATGAGGTTTTCGAAGACGCGGATGAGCTCGTCGCGATCGCCGGTGACAAGCACCCGGCTCAAGCCCTCGGCCTCGATCTTGGTGCGGCACTCGAGCGCCAGCGGGGTCAAGGTATCGATGACTTCGCTGAGCACGCTGTCGAGGCGCACATCCTCGGTCGGCTGGACGTGCTCCTTGAGCTCGATGCGGGAAAGCGAAAGCAGATCGTCGATCAGGCGCGACATGCGCCGCGCCTGCTCGCGCATGATGGCGAGGAAGCGCGCCTGCGCCGCCGGATCGTTCTTCGCCGGCCCCTCGATCGTCTCGATGAAGCCGTAGAGCGAGGCGAGCGGCGTGCGCAATTCATGGCTGGCATTGGCGACGAAATCGACACGCATGCGCTCAAGCCGCCGCGCCGCCGTGACGTCGCGAAACAACATCACGATCTCGATCGCTCCGCTCGCGCCGCCGGCCGGCTCCGCATCGATCCGCACCGGAGTCGCACGCACCTCGAAGCTGCGCTCGACCGGCACCTTCTCGTGCAATTCGGTTTCCGCGACCGTGCCTTCGCGCAGCACGCGCTCGACGGCGCTCACCACCTCGGGCGAGCGCACCGCGAAGCTCAGGGAGCGCCCGATGACGAGTTGGGGCATGGCGGCCTTCGCTTGCGCGTTGAACATGATCACATTGCCATGCGAATCGAGCACGACCACAGGATCGGCGATGCCCGACATGATCGCCTGGATGCCGGCCCGCGCTGTTTCCTGGGAGCGCGCCATCTCGGTGGCGACGGCGTGCTCGGCGCGCGGCCGGATGAGCGCCATGGCCGCGGTGACGAGCGCGCCGACGAGCGCCGGCAAGAGGAAGGGCGCTCCGCTGAAGGCGAGGACACCGGTGATCAGCAAGGTCGCCGCAAGCGCGCCGGCCGCCGCGCTCCCGCGCCAGTGGCGCTCGGGCGAGGCCCGTATCTCCTGCTCAGTTGCCGCGGCCATGGCGAGCTGTTGCCCTTGCGGATATTGCCCTTGCGGAGCGTGCGGCGATTCTAACGCTTTGCGTTGAGCGGCGTCACCCGTCCGCTCGCGCTCATCAACCACAAAGTTTCAAGCCCGAGCTTTCAGGGGTGAAGCTTCGGCTCACAGCTTCACCGTATAGCCGACCTCGAGCGTCCGCCGGCGCGGCAGCTCGAAGCGATCGACGGCCCGCTCGGCATTGCGGGCGAGGAAAGCGAACACATGGGCCGTGAGGTCGCGGAAGCCGCTGATCCCTTCAGGCGCGAGAATGCGCTCATGGCCGATGATGTAGACGGCCTCCTCGGGCTCGAGCCCGGCGCGGCGCAAGGCCGGCGCCAGGATCGAGGGCACGTTGACGACCTGCATATAGCCGTAACGCAGGTCGACCCTGATCAGGCGCTCGTCGAGCGTGGTGAGCACGACGCGCTCGCTGACCGGGACACGCGGCCGCGACGCGATCCAGACCGAGGCGATGACGACCTTGTCGAAGCTCATGTCGAGGAGCTCGTAAAGCCGGGCGAGCGCCACCGGCGCCATGGCGCCGGCTCGCGACAGAAAGATCGCCGGCCGCGACGAGCGGAAGTTCACGGCGCGAGCCTCGCGCCGAGCGAAGGCGTCGAGCGGCTCGGAGAGCCGCATCTGCTCCTCGACCACCCGCTCGACGCCGCGCCGCCAGCTCGCCATCAGGAATATGATCAAGAAGCCGATCGAGAGCGGCAGCCAGCCGCCATCCCGGATCTTGCTCAAATTGGCGATAAAGAAGGGAACATCGACCGAAAGCATCCCGGCGCCGAGCGCATAGACGAGGGGCGGGCTCCATTTCCAGGAGCGGCGTACCTCCGCCACCAGAAGGATCGTGGTGGTGATCATGGCGATCGAGACTGCGATGCCATAGGCGGAGGCCAGGCTGTCCGAGGAGCCGAAGCCGATGACGATGCCGAGCGTGCCGATGCCGAGGAACAGGTTGACGCGCGGCACGACCACATGCGCCTGGGTGTGCTGGGAGGTGTAGCGCATGCCCATCGGCGGCAAGTAACCGATCTCGACCGCCTGTTTCGCCAGGCTGAAGGAGCCGGTGATGATGGCCTGGCTCGCGATGATGGTAGCCGCCGTCGCCAGCAGCACGGTGGCATTGCCCGCGAATTTCGGCGCGAGCTCGTAAAACGGGTTGGAGATGGCATGCGGATCGGAGAGCACGAGCGCGCCCTGGCCGAAATAATTGAGCATGATGGCCGGCATCGCGACATAGAGCCAGGCCCGCGAGATGGCCTTGCGTCCGAAATGGCCGAGGTCCGCGTAGAGCGCTTCTCCGCCCGTGAGCACAAGGAAAACGGCGCCGAGAATGGCGCCGGAAAGCACGGGATAATGAATCAGGAGCGCGATGCCATAGATGGGATTAAGCGCCCGAAGCACGCTTGGATTGCGGGCAACCTCGACGATGCCGAAGACGCCGATGGTCCCGAACCAAACCAGCATGACGGGGCCGAAGAAACGCCCGATGCCCTCGGTGCCGAAGCGTTGGCTGACGAACAGCGCGAGCAAGATGATGACCGTCAGCGGCACCACGAGCGTCTGCATCGACGGCGTGAAGACTTCGAGGCCCTCGACGGCGGACAGGACCGAGATCGCCGGCGTCAACATCCCGTCGCCGAACAGCATGGCGGCGCCGAAAAGGCCGATCCCGAGAAGGACGCGCCGCGTGCCGACCGGCGATCGATGCAGGTTGAGGAGGGTGATGAGCGCCAATATGCCGCCTTCGCCGTCATTGTCGGCGCGCAAGACGACGGTGACGTATTTCAAGGTGACCGAGAGTGTCAGCGCCCAGACGACGAGCGACAGCAAGCCAAGCACATCCGCGACGGAAGGCTGCGTCGTGCCGAGCGCGCTGAGCGCGGTCTTGAAGGCATAGAGCGGTGAAGTGCCGATGTCGCCGAACACCACGCCGAGCGCGCCGACTTCAGCCGCGAGCAACGCCGGCCCTTTGGGGGCTTGGACGCTCATCCGCGGGGTTCGGCGGGGTTAGGAATCGTCACGGGCGTCGCAAAATGGGGAATTGCCGGCACTCCATCGGCATGAACTCGTCTCCAATCGCCCGACAAGCATGCCCATCCCATCGCTTCCGCGGACGCCGCCACCCGATCCTCGACCGGACGCGCAAGCTTATAGACGGTTCCGGCGGATGAAGCGAGCGCCTGGATGCGCCTCCTAGCGAGGTCACGGGAATGGAGGCGCCGCCCCTTTTGGCTGCCCGCTCCATCCGATAGGCTCGGGTCGCGACACCGCAGCCTGGCACCCACGCCGGGAACGCGGCGCCGAACGCCTCACCACGCGAAAGGACGCACGATGCCCAAAGGTTATTGGATCGCAAGGGTCGATGTGCATGACGCCGAGGCTTACAAGAAATATATCGCCGCGAATGCCGCGCCGCTCGCGAAATACGGAGCGCGCTTCTTGGTGCGCGGCGCCAAGACCGAATGCGTCGGCGGCGCGATGCGCGCCCGCAACGTCGTGATCGAGTTCGAAAGCTACGAGAAGGCGCTCGCCTGCTGGAACTCCCCCGAATATCGGCGTGCCGCAAGCTTCCGCCAGCCGCCGATCGCGGACGGCGATTTCATCATCTGCGAAGGCTATGAAGGCCCTCAGCCGGGCGAAGCGTCGCCGAGCGGGTGACGCTTCCCCGCTCGCCTTTTCAGCTCAGCAGCCGATAGGCCGGGAGCGTCAGGAACTCCTCGAACTCCTTGGCGAGCGACATGTCGGCGAAGAGCTTCTCGGCCTCGACGAAGCGGCCCTTGTCATAGACATTGGCGCCAAGCGCTGCTCGCACCTTGCCCATCTCGTCGGCCATCACGCTCTTGAACAGATCGGGCGTGACCTCGCGCCCATCCTCGAGCTTCGCCTTGTGGAAGAGCCATTGCCAGATCTGGGCGCGGCTGATCTCGGCTGTCGCCGCATCCTCCATGAGATTGTAGAGCGGCACCGCGCCGCGCCCGCGCAGCCAAGCCTCGATGTATTGCACGCCGACGCGGATGTTCTCGCGCAAACCCGCCTCGGTGCGCTGGCCCTGATGCACCTCGAGCAGCTCGTCGCGCGCGATCGCGGCCTTCACGCCCGCTTTGTCGAGCTGGTTCTTTTGCGGCATCAGCTTGTCGAAAACCTGCGCCGCGACCGGCACGAGATCGGGATGGGCGACCCAGGTTCCGTCGTGCCCGTCCTTCGCCTCGCGCTCCTTGTCGGCGCGCACCTTGGCGAAGGCGACCTCATTGGCGGCGGGATCGTTCTTCACCGGGATCTGCGCCGCCATTCCGCCCATGGCGAAGGCGCCGCGGCGATGGCAGGTCTTGATCACGAGGAGCGAATAGGCGCGCAAGAACGCCGCCCCCATGGTCATGGCGGCCCGATCGGGCGTGAGAAAGCGCTTGTTCTTCCCGATCCGCTTGATGAAGGAGAAGATGTAGTCCCAACGTCCGCAGTTCAGCCCGACGATATGGTCGCGCATCTCGTGCAGGATCTCGTCGAGCTCGAAAGCGGCCGGCAAGGTCTCGATCAGCACGGTCGCCTTGAAAGTGCCGCGCTTGACGCCGAGCTCGGCCTCGGCGTGCGCGAACACCTCATCCCAAAGGCGCGCCTCGAGATGGCTCTCGATCTTCGGCAAATAGAAATAGGGCGCCGTCGATTTCGCGAGCGTCGCTTTGGCGTTGTGGAAGACGTAAAGGCCGAAATCGACGAGCGAGCCCGACATCGGGGCGCCGCCGACCGTGATGTGGTTTTCCGGCAGATGCCAGCCGCGCGGACGCACCAGGAGCACGGCCGGCTGCTTCGAGAGCGCATAGGCCTTGCCCGAGCTCGCATCGGTGAAGTCGATCTTGCCTTCCCAGCGATCCTTGAGGTTGAGCTGGCCTTCGATGATGTTCGCCCACACCGGAGACGTTGCGTCCTCGAAATCGCCCATGAATACCTTGGCGCCCGAATTCAGGGCGTTGACGATCATCTTGCGGTCGACCGGACCCGTGATCTCGACTCTGCGGTCGAGGAGATCGGCCGGAATCGACGCGACCTTCCAATCACCGTCGCGAACCGCCTTGGTGTCGGGAAGGAAGTCGGGCAGCTCGCCGGCATCGAAGCGTGCCTGGCGCGCCTTGCGGGCCGCAAGCAGCTCCTTGCGCCGCGCGTCGAATTTACGGTGCAGGCCGGCCAGAAAGGCGAGAGCTTGCGGCGTCAAAATCTCCGCGAAGCGCGGTCCCATGGACCCGGTGACGGTGGCGGTTTCGGCGGACGTGATCATGACTCTCAGCTCCTCGCGGCTCCTTGCAGGCGCGTTGAGCCTGTCATGCCGCAAACGGGACCGCGTGAAAAGGGCGCGGACGTATGCACGGCACGCGCCTATTCTTCTGCTTCGGCCGTCATGGCCGTGCTCGTCACGGCCATCCACGTCTTTCTTGCAACGTTAGTCGCAGGGGACGGAAGACGTGGATGCGCGGGCCAAGCCCGCGCATGACGGTCAATCGCCGGTCGCCAAGCATTCCGCCCGGCGCTATCGGTAACCGTCGAGCTCTCTCCCTCAGTCCTGCGTCTTATCGCCCGAGGGCGCGCTTGGCAGCTCGAGCGATTTCTTGTTCTCGAGGGCGGCTTCCCGCGCCTGCTTGTCGAGCTCGAGGCAAGTGAGGAGCTCGACATAGCTCGGGGCGCCGCCGATCTTCGTCTCCTCGACGCAATCCTTTTGCGCGCCCGCCTTGAAGCTCGACCAGCTCTTTGCGAGTTCTTGCCGCGCTTGAATCTCGTCGTCGAGGCAGCCCTGATAAGCGCTCTTCTCCCCGCTGGAGAGTGGTTGCGCGCGTTGGCACGTCGCTTTGATGTCGAGCTTGGGCGGCGATCCCGCGCTCGCTGCGCTCGCGACGAGCAGCGACGCGACGACGGCAACAAATCTCATGGGATTTTCCGTTTCGAGGAATGACGCGTTGCCTCGGTCATGAAAGCGCGGATCGGGGTTCGAACCGCGCCGTCACGAAGCCAAGCGGCTCATTGGTGTCCAGTTCGGCGTGCGGATGGGTTCAAATCACATATTGCTTGAGTGGCGCAAAGCCGTTGAAGCCAACCGAGGAATAGGTCGTCGTATAGGCGCCGGTGCCTTCGATCAGCACCTTGTCGCCGACCTCGAGGCTGATCGGGAGCAAATAAGGCTCCTTCTCATAGAGCACGTCGAGGCTGTCGCAAGTCGGCCCGGCGAGCGCGCAAGCGACCTTGCGGTCGCCGTCCCGCTCGGTGCGGATGACGTAACGGATCGCCTCGTCGGCGGTCTCGGCGAGGCCGCCGAACTTGCCGATGTCGAGATAGACCCAGCGCAGCGCGTCGCCCTTGGACTTTCGGGAAACGAGCACGACCTCGGCCTCGATGATGCCGGCGTCGCCGACGAGGCCGCGCCCGGGCTCGATCACAGTTTCGGGCAAGGCGTTGCCGAAATGCTTCTTCAACGAGCGGAAGATGGTGTCGCCGTAGAGGCGGATGGAGGGCCCCTTCTTTACGTATTTCGCCGGAAAGCCGCCGCCGAGATTGACCATGGCGAGGTTGATGCCGCGCTCGGCGCAGGCGCGAAACACGCGGGCCGAGATGGCGAGCGCGCCATCCCACATTTTAGGATCGCGCTGTTGCGAGCCCACATGGAAAGACACGCCATGCGGCGCGAGGCCGCAGCGCCTGGCGTGCTCGAGCACCTCGACCGCCATCTCGCCGTCGCAACCGAATTTGCGCGAAAGCGGCCAATCGGCTCCCGCATTGTCGACGAGCAGGCGGCAGAAGACGCGCGAGCCCGGCGCGGCCCGCGCGATCTTCTCGACCTCGGTCTCGCAATCCACGGCGAACAGCCGCACGCCGAGCGCGAAGGCGCGCGCTACGTCGCGCTCCTTCTTGATCGTATTGCCGAAGGAGATGCGGTTGGGCGCGGCGCCCGCGGCGAGCACCGCCTCGATCTCGGTGATCGAGGCCGCGTCGAAACACGAGCCGAGCTCGGCGAGAAGGCGCAGGATCTCGGGCGCGGGATTGGCCTTCACGGCGTAGAACACGCGCGTGTCCGGCAACGCATTGGCGAAAGCACGGTAATTTTCGGCGACCACGTCGCGGTCGATGACGAGGCAAGGAGCGTCCTCTCGGCGCTCGCGAAGAAAGGCACGAATCCGTTCGGTCATCTTGAGCACCCATCGACCTTGCGCGATCCCGGCGAGGGAGATCGCTTGGTGGACCCACTCGTCCAAGGCAACGCCTTCAGAAGAAAGCCTTGGACAACGATCGCTTGCGGTCTTGGTTGCCTCGCCCCGCGCGGTGGAGACGCGGGGTCTGGTAGAGCCTCGAAACCGCGCCGGGGATGTCGGCAACCCGAAAGGTCGACGACAATCCGGCTGGTGCGCCGTAACGACTACCGATGCGGGACCGAGAACCGAAGTTCTGGAACCCTTTCGAGTAGCCTACGTAACGGATGAGGAAGCCTCGTCCGCACGCCCGGCAAGAAGGACAAGCCTCTTCGGTAACCCGACCTTTGGAGGGCCGGCTGGAGACCAAAAAAGCCCGCTCCGTCGTTGCTTCAAGCCGCGTCCACTCGTGGAGAACGAGTGTAAGCCGGTCGCCTCCGACCGCCGGTCTGGGTGTGGGGCCTTCGACCCCGGCGGCTGTCCGGCCTCTTGTCCGGATGCCCACCGACCGGCACGCAGCCACAGGCACGTGCGAATTAGGCGAGAGAACACTTACGCAATCGGGGCCGAAGATACAAGATGCGAATTTGCCTGCCCGCGAAATTCTGCCCGCTTTTTTGCATGAGATCCGCGCTGACGCCTCGCCCGGCAAATTTGCGGCCAAGCCCTGCCGCCGGAAGGCTGTTTCGCGCGCGGGATTGCTGATAAGAAAATGCCCCGTCGCCAACCTCATTGCTCGAGCGAGCCGGAAGAATGTCAGTTAAGGTAACGCGCCGCCGCGTCATTGGGGCGGGGCTCGCTTCCACGCTTACGCCGCTCGCACCGCGGCTTGCCGGCTCGGCTTTCGCGCAAACCGCCGATGCGACAAAACCGCCCAATCCCCGCTTCGGCTACGAGGACGTGGTGCAGCGCGCCCGCGACCTCGCCTCCGTGCCTTTCGATGCGACGCCCCCGCAGCTTCCGGCCCCGATCGCCAATCTCGACTTCGACAGCTGGCGTGACATTCGCTTCCGGCCGGACAAGGCCTTCTTCCAAGCGCCCGGAAGCCTCTTTCAGCTCCAGCTTTTTCACCTGGGCTTCAATTTCAAGCGTCCGGTGGTCGTCAGCATCGTGCGCGACGGCATGCCGGCGCCCATCCCCTATTCGCCGAGCCTCTTCGATTTCGGACGCACCAAGATCGACAAGCCCTTGCCGGTCAGCACAGGCTTTGCGGGATTCCGGCTGCATTACCCGGTGAATGACCCGAAAGTGATGGACGAGCTCATCGCCTTCCTCGGCGCGAGCTATTTCCGCTTTCTCGGGCGCCGTCAGCTTTACGGCTTGTCGGCGCGCGGCCTTGCGATCAACGCCGGCGTGGGGCGCGCGGAGGAGTTCCCGTTCTTCCGCGAGTTCTGGGTCGAGCAGCCGGCGCCGGACGCCGATCGCATCACCGTGCACGCGCTGCTCGACGGCGAATCGGTGACGGGCGCCTTTCGCTTCATCATCTTCCCGGGGCAGGACACCGCGATCGAGACGCAAGTGACGCTCATCGCGCGCCGGCAGATCGCCAATCTCGGCCTTGCGCCTCTCACCTCGATGTTCCTCACCGCCGAGAGCGATCCGCGCGTGCATGACGATTACCGCATGCAGGTGCATGATTCGGATGGGCTCCTCATGCAGGCGGGCTCGGGGGAATGGATCTGGCGCCCGCTCCTCAATCCGGCCGAAGCCTCGACCTCGGTATTTCTCGACAAGGACATCCGGGGTTTTGGCCTCATGCAGCGTGACCGCGTCTTCGACCATTACGAGGACATCGACCTGCATTACGAGCGTCGCCCGAGCTACTGGGTCGAGCCCTTCGGCGCCTGGGGCGAAGGCGCCGTCGAATTGACCGAGGCTCCGGCGCAGAACGAGGCAACCGACAACATCGTCGCCGCCTGGCGGCCCAAGGCGCCGCTCGAAACGGGCCAGACGCTCACCTATGGCTACAGGCTTCGCGCGCTTCTCGAGGCGCACGCCATGCCCCCCGGCGGCAAGGTGCGCGCCACTTTCCAGACGGTGGCGAAAGCCTTGGGCTCGAGCGAGGCCGAGACGCCGAGAAGCCGGCGCTTCCTTATCGATTTCGCCGGCGGCGAGCTTGCCTATTACCTCGCGGCGCCCGAGATGGTCGAGATCGTCGCCTCCGTCTCGACCGGAAGGGTGCTGCGCACATTCCTTTCGCCGAACCCGGACATCAAGGGCTTCAGGGCCGGCATCGATGTCACGCTCGACGCCGGGCAATCGGCGGACATCCGCGCCTTCTTGCGGGCGCGCACCCGCGCGCTCACCGAAACCTGGACGCGTCCGTGGAAGGCTCCATGAGCAAGCGGCGCATCCGGCCCCATCCTTTCCTGCTTTCGCTGGCTTGAGCGGACCTTTCGGCGCGCATGTCGCATCCCGCCATCATCCGTCCCGCGACGCTGGCCGATCTCGAAGAGCTCGAGAAGCTCGAGAATCGCGTCTTCGATTCCGATCGCCTGTCGCGGCGTTCGCTGCGCCATTTCATCTTGACCCCCAAGGCCGCGTTCGTCGTCGCCGACCGGGGCGATCATCTCGGCGGCTACGCGCTCCTCACCTTTCGCTCGGGCACGGCGCTCGCGCGGCTTTACTCGATCGCGGTCAAGCCGGAAACCGGTCGCATCGGCATCGGGCGCGCCCTGATGCAGGCGGCCGAGAAGACCGCGATCGAGCGCGATTGCATCGCCTTGCGCCTCGAGGTGCGCGCCGACAATCATGGCGCCCTCTCGCTTTACGAAAAGCTCGGCTACAAGCAGTTCGGCACCTATGAGCATTATTATGAGGATGACCAGACGGCGCTTCGCCTCGAGAAGCTGCTGGTCGCGCAAATCGCGCCGCCTTCGCGCCCACCGCCATATTATCGCCAAACCCTCGAATTCACTTGCGGCCCCGCATGCCTTCTCATGGCACTCGGCTGGGCCGATCCCGACTTTCACCCAAGCCGCGTCGCGGAAGTCCAGCTATGGCGCGAGTCGACGACGATCTTCATGACTTCGGGGCTTGGTGGGTGCGAGCCTTACGGGCTTGCCGTGACACTCGCCAAGCGCGGGCTTTTGCCTTCGCTGCATCTCTCGCATGAGGGGCCCTTTTTTCTCGACACGGTTCGCAATGCCGAAAAGCGCGAGGTCATGCGCCTGACGCAGGAGGAGTTCCGTCGCGAAGCGGAGGAATGCGGCATCTCGGTCAGCCTGCAGCCGCTCGACGCGCCGTCGTTGCAAACTATCCTTGATGAGGGGGCCATCGCCGTGGTGCTCGTCTCCGGCTACCGGATGTTCCGTGAAAAATTTCCGCACTGGCTCCTCGCCTATGCGGGTGACCAGCGCCATGTCTTCGTGCACGATCCCTACGTCGAGGCCAATGACGAGGAGACCCTCGTCTCGGCCGCGAACCTGCCGATCCCGACCGATGAGTTTCAGCGCATGGCGAGATTTGGAAAAGGCAATCTGCGCGCCGCCATCGTGGTGCGGAAGGGGCTTACCCGATGAGCTGGGTGATCGTCGTCGACAATCTCAAGGATTTCCCGAACGCCGATACGCCGCACAAGGTGATCACTACCTCCGAATACATCGCGCGCCCGAAGCTCTTCGAGACGGAGCGCGCCAAGGTGGTGAATCTGTCGCGCTCCTACGCCTATCAGTCGAAGGGCTATTACGCCTCGCTCCTCGGCGAGGCCCGCGGCCATCGGGTATTGCCCGAGGTGCAGACGATGCTCGAGTTGCGCGAGGCGAAGCTCTATGAGCACGCCATCCCGGAACTCGAGGATGCGCTCAACCGCTGTTACGCGAAGACCCGGATGCAAAAGGCGGAGGGCCGCATTCTCGTCTGCTTCGGCGTCGTGCGCGAGGCCGGCTTCGAGAGCTTCGGCAAGATTTTGTTCGATTGGTACCGCTGTCCCGCGATTGAGGTCTCGGTCGAGGTCGATGCCGTGCCCTCGGGCGCCTGGGCCTCGATCGAGAAGATCAGGCCGCGTCCGATCGTCAAGCTCGACCCGGAGGAAACGCAGTTTTTCCGGGATGCGCTGCACACTCACACCAAGCGTGAATGGCGCGATCCGAAGGCGCGACTGCCGGCGCGCTATTCGCTTGCGGTGCTGCACGATCCCGAGGAGGTGCTGCCGCCCTCGAACATCGAGACCCTCCAATATCTCGGCAAGGTGGCCGAACGATTATCCGTCGATGTCGAGCCGATCACCAAGAAGGATCTGTCCGATCTCGCCGAGTTCGACGCGCTCTTCATCCGCGAGACGACCTCGATCGACAACCACACCTACCGTTTCGCCCGGCGCGCCGCCCAGGAGGGCATGCCGGTCATCGACGATCCGATCTCGATGATCCGCTGCACCAACAAGGTTTATCTCATGGAGCGCATGGCGGCGAACAATGTGCCGACACCACCGACGGTGATGCTCGCCGCCGAGGAGGATTTGCCGAAGGCCATCGCCGAGCTCGGCTTGCCGCTCGTCGTCAAGATTCCCGACGGCTCTTTCTCGCGCGGGGTGCACAAGGTCGAGACGGAAAAGGATCTGCGCAAGCTCTTCGACGAGCTTTATGAGGACACCGACCTGCTGATCGCGCAGAAATTCATGCCGACGACCTTCGATTGGCGCGTCGGCATCCTCGAGGGCGAGCCGCTCTTCGTTTGCCAATACATGATGTTCAAGGGGCATTGGCAGATCGTCAAGCATGAGAACGGCTCGGCGCCGAAGGAGGGCCGTTTCAAGACGGTGCCGCTCGCCGAGGCGCCACCGAAGGTGATCGAGATCGCGGTCAATGCCGCGCGCACCATCGGGGACGGGCTTTATGGCGTCGATCTCAAGGAGACGCCCGAGGGCGTGTTCGTGATCGAGATCAACGACAATCCCAATCTCGAGCACGGGGTCGAGGACGCCTGCGGCAAGGACGAGATCTGGGAGAAGCTCCTCAAATGGTTCATCAAGCGCATCGATGCGTGAAGAGAGTGAGTTGCGAGATAGACAGTAGCGAGTAGAGAGCGGCGAGGCCGCTTCCCCCTTCTCTCTTGCTACTTGCTATTCGCTCCTCGCTCCTTCCTTCCACACCGAGAGCCCATCGCAAATGCCCTCCCATAAGCCCCGCCTCACGCGACCAGCATCGAGGCCAGACTGCCAGCGTTCTCGCACGATTTACGAGGGCGTGATCCGCGCGACGACGCGAAGCTTCCTTTTGGCGCTTGGCCAATCGGATGCGGAGATCGCGCGTCCCCACATCGGGGTTTTCCATACCGGGGGCGAGATGAGCCCTTGCAATCTCAACCTCGCCGATCAGGCGCAGCACGCCAAGACCGGCATCTACGCAGGCGGCGGCATGCCTCACGAATGCCCCGTGGTCTCGGTTTCGGACGGCCTCTCCATGGCGCATTCGGGAATGCGCTTCTCGCTCGTCTCGCGCGAGCTCATCGCCGACAGTGTCGAGGCGAGCGTGCGCGGCCATCAGTTCGATGGCATCTTCGGCATCGGCGGCTGCGACAAGAACCTGCCCGGCCTGATGATGGGCATGGTGAGATGCAACGTGCCCTCCGTCTTCATGCATGGCGGCGCCGCCTTGCCGGGACGCCTGCGCGGCGCGGACAAGACCGTGATCGACACCTACGAGGCGATCGGCGGCGTCATCGCGGGCACGGTCTCGATGACCGATCTCGAAGCCTTGAGCCATGCCTGCCTGCCGACTGCCGGCTCCTGCCCCGGCCAGTTCACCGCGAACACCATGGGCATGGTGTCCGAAGCGCTCGGCCTCGCCCCGCTCGGCTCGTCGATGATCCCCGCCGTCTTCGCCGCGCGCGCGCCCCTCTTGCGCGAGGCCGGAATGGCGCTGATGCGCGCCGTCGAATGGCAATGGCCGCTGCCGCGCGACATCGTCACGCGCGAGGCGCTCGAGAACGCCGCCGCGATCGTCGCCGCGACCGGCGGCTCGACCAACGCGGTTCTGCATATCCCCGCGCTCGCCAATGAAGCCGGCATCGCCTTCGACATGGATGATGTGGCCGCGGTCTTCGCCCGCACGCCGCTCATCGGCAATCTCCAGCCCGGCGGCAAATATCTGGCGCGCGATGTCTTCGAGATCGGGGGCGCGCCGGTGATCTTGGCCGAGCTGTTGCGCGGCGGTTTCATCCATGGCGGCGCCTTGACCTTCACGGGCCAAAGCCTCGCCGAGGCGCTCGCCGCGTCGAAAGCGGCCGATGGGGAGATCGTGAAGCCGCATGACGCGCCGATCGCGCCGACGGGCGGGCTCACCATCCTGAAGGGCAATCTTTGCCCGGATGGCGCCGTGCTGAAGACGGCGGGCCTCAAATCGCTCGCGCATCGCGGGCCGGCCCGCGTCTTCGATTGCGAGGAAGCTTGCCAGGAGGCGGTGCAGAAGCGCCGCTACAAGGAGGGCGATGTCGTCATCATCCGCAACGAGGGGCCGCGCGGCGGCCCCGGCATGCGCGAGATGCTCGGCATCACCGCGCTCATCTATGGGCAGGGCATGGGCGAGAAGGTCGCGCTTCTCACGGACGGGCGATTTTCCGGCGCGACGCGCGGCCTTTGCATCGGCTATGCGAGCCCGGAGGCGGCGGCGGGCGGCCCGATCGCGCTGGTGCGCGACGGCGATATCGTCGTCGATCGACGCGCGGCCGGGCGAGGCCTCGATACGCCTCGAGATCGACGAGAAGGAGATGGAGAAACGCCGCAAGGCGGTCGTAGTGACGGGGCCGCGAAAGCTCGGTGGTGTCCTCGAGAAATATGCGAAGGCGGTCGGCCCGGCGAATAAGGGTGCGGTGACCCATTCGGGCGATGTCGACTGGCCGCTCGATGCTTGAGCGAGGCTAAGCCGGGTTTTTTGCGAGGCTCCTGGAACGCGTTGAAACGGGAGGGTGGAATGGAACAAAGGCTTCGTGTCGCCCTTCTGTTCGGCGGCCGTTCCGCCGAGCATGACGTCTCCGTGCTCTCGGCCGGCAACGTGTTTCGGGCGCTCGACCCGTCGCGCTACGAGGTCGTGCCCATCGGCATCACGCGCACAGGCGCTTGGCTCCTCTGTTCCTTGACGAGCGAGACCTTCCCGGCGCGCGTTCCCGAGCAGGGGCCGCAGGTCGCTCTCGTTCCGGGCGGCGGCGGACGGCTTCTCGTTTTGCCGCAGGAAGGCGGGCCTGCCGAGCTGTCGCTCGCGGTCGATGTCGTCTTTCCGGTGCTGCACGGCCCCTTTGGCGAGGACGGAACGCTGCAAGGAGCGGCCGAGCTCGCCGGCGTTCCTTATGTGGGCTCGGGCGTGCTGGGCTCGGCTGCCGCCATGGACAAGGACGCGGCGAAGCGCCTGATGCGCGAGCGCGGCCTTCCGATCCCGAGCTTCCAAAGCTTTACCTTCGGCGAGACGCCATCCTTCGACGAGGTGACGGCGAAGCTCGGCCGGCCGGTCTTCCTGAAGCCCGCGCGCCTTGGCTCCTCGGTCGGCGTCGGCAAGGCAGCGACGGAAGAGGAATTCACCGCTGCGGTCGCCGAGGCCTTCCGGCATGACCGCAAAATCCTGGTCGAGGAATATGTGCGCGGCCGCGAGATCGAATGCGGCGTGCTCGAGGAGGAAGACGGCTCGCTGTTGGTTTCGCTTCCCGGCGAGATCGTGCCGACGAACCGTCACGCCTTCTATAGCTATGAGGCGAAATATCTCGACGAGGAGGGCGCGGAGATCAAGGTGCCGGCCGAGTTGCCGCCTCGGGTTCGTCAAAAGGTGCGCGATCTTTCGGCCGAGGCTTTCCGGGCGCTTTCCTGCGAGGGCATGGCGCGCATCGATTTCTTCCTGCGGGAGGATGGCGAGCTCTTGCTCAACGAGGTGAACACGCTGCCCGGCTTCACCAAGATCAGCATGTATCCCAAGGTGCTCGAGGCGAGCGGCGTGAGCTATGCCGAGCTCGTCGACCGTCTCATCCGCCACGCGCTTGCCCGTGCCCGGAAACGAGAGGCGCCACGAGCGTGAAGCGCGGCCGCTAGGGCGCGAGCGATCGCGAGCATCAGCGTCGCGCGCTGGACAAGCGCGCATGGCGATGCGATGCGTGCGGCGCGGCGACCGACGCGGCCATCGGCGAGCTTGCGGGAGGATCACATGAGAGCATTTTGGGCGAAGCTGCTGTTGGGGATCGGGCTTGCCGCGGCGGCGACCTCGGGCTCGAGCGAAAGGGCGAGCGCGGCCGGCATCAAGATCGGCGTGGTGATTTCCCAAACCGGGCCCGGCGCCTCTCTCGGCATTCCGCAGGCGAAGACGGTACCGTTTCTCCCCAAGGAGATGGCTGGCCAAAGCGTCGAATACATCGTGCTCGATGACGGCAGCGACGCCACCAAGGCGGTCGCGAATGCCCGCAAGCTCATCACGGATGATCAGGTGGATGCCTTGATCGGCGGCTCGATCACGCCCGCCTCCATCGCGCTCGTCGAGGTCGCGGCGGAGACGAAGACGCCCTTCATCTCGCTCGCCGGCTCCTCGCTCGTGGTCTCGCCGATGGACGAGAAAAAGAAGTGGGCGTTCAAATCGCCGCAGAACGACGCCTTGATGGCGGCCGCGATCGCCGATCACATGGCGAAGAACAGCGTCAAATCCGTGGGCTTCATCGGCTTCTCCGACGCTTATGGCGATGGGTGGCTCAATGTGATCACGCCGCTCCTCGAGCAGAAGGGCATCAAGCTCGTCGCCGCCGAGAAATATGCGCGCGCCGACACCAGCGTCACCGGGCAAATATTGAAGATATTGGCGGCGAAACCCGACGTGGTGTTGATCGCGGGCGCCGGGACGCCGGCCGCGCTTCCCGCGAAGACCTTGCGCGAGCGCGGTTTCACCGGCGTCGTCTACCAGACGCATGGCGCCGGCAATAACGACTTCCTGCGCGTCGGCGGAAAGGATGTCGAAGGCACGATCATGCCGGCAGGTCCGGTGCTCGTCGCGGCGCAGCTTCCCGACAGCAACGCCTCGAAGACGAAGGCGCTGGAATATGTGAGCGCCTATGAGGCGGCGAACGGCAAGGATTCCGTCTCCACCTTCGGTGCCCATATCTTCGATGCGGACATCTTGTTGCAGAACGCGATCCCCGTCGCGCTGAAGGCAGGCAAGCCCGGCACGCCGGAGTTTCGCGCGGGCCTTCGCGACGCCCTCGAGGGCTTGAAGGAGGTCGTCTACTCGCACGGCGTCGCGACGATGACGCCGAGCGATCATGTGGGCCAGGACGCGCGTTCGCGCGTCATGGTCACGGTCGAGAATGGGCATTGGAAGCTCCTTCAGTGAGCCTCGCGCACGGCTCAGCGCTCGCGGTCAGCTACTACGAGCCGGGAGCCCATAGTACCTCGTATTTCATGCCGATATTGCTTGACGTTTGTAGCCTATGGACTACAGTGAGGGCTGATGATCGAGGTGCGTCAGACGCGGGAGTTTGTGGGCTGGCTGCACCATCTCAGAGATGCAAACGCCGTCGCACGCATTCGCCGCATGGAGATGGGTAATCCGGGAGACACCAGAAGCGTCGGTCAGGGCATATTGGAAAATGCGCATCGACTATGGGCCGGTTACCGCATCTACTATCTGCGTCACGGAGCGCAAATCGTGATCCTGCTATGTGGTGGGAACAAGCGCACGCAGCAGAAGGATATTTTGCGGGCTCAAAAGCTGGCGGAGACGTTATGATGCCCAAGACGACACGATTTGACGCCACTGACTATCTCGACAGCGAAGCACGCCAGGTGGCTTATATCGCAATGGCGCTTGAATCCGGTGAACCGGATTTCGTACGTGACGCGCTCGGGCTCGTTGCGCGTGCGCGAGGCATGGGGGAGATTGCGAAGAAGGCAGGCTTAAACCGCGAGAGTTTATACAAGGCGCTCGGGGATTCGGGTAATCCCGAGTTCGCAACGGTAATGCGTATTGTTCGGGCTTTGGGTCTAACGCTTTCAGCGCGCCCAACGGCGCCTGGCCCGCCAAAGCTGCGCCGCGTCGCCTAATATCTTCACCGCATGGACCTTTCGATCTTTCTCATCCTGGTTCAGGACGGCGTCACCTCGGGCGCCATCTACGCCCTCCTCGCCGTCTCTCTCGTTCTTGTCTTCACCGTGACGCGGGTGATCTTCATTCCCCAAGGCGAGTTCGTGGCCTTCGGCGCTCTCACCATGGCGACGCTTGAGGCCGGCGAATTTCCGCGCACCGCCGTCATGCTTCTCTGCCTCGGCCTCCTCGCGGCGATCGCGGGCTATCTGGCCGAGCGGCGGGTGATCACGAGGCGCGGCCTCGCCTGGCTGATGGTCGAGACGATCGCGCTGCCCGTCGCGATCCTTTCGCTCGCGCTTTGGCTCGCGCCGAGAAAGCCCGGCCTTTATCCCGAGATGCTCCTTTCGCTCGCGATCGTCACGCCGATGGGCCCCTACATCCACCGCATCGCCTTCCGGCCGCTCGCCGAAGCCTCGACGCTCGTGCTGCTCATCGCCGCCGTCGGCGTGCATCTGACGCTCACCGGCTTCGGCCTCGTCTTCTTCGGGCCTGAGGGTTCGCGCACCACGAGCTTCTCGAGCGGATCGCTCGCGCTCGGCCCCGTGACGGTGAGCGGCCAATCCCTCTTCGTGCTCGGCGCCTCGATCGCGCTCGCCTTCACGCTTTATCTCGTCTTCGAGCTCAGCTTGATCGGCAAGGCCCTGAAGGGAACGGCCGTGAACCGGCTCGGCGCGCGCCTCGTCGGCATCGAGCCCAGCTTGTGCGGGCGCATCGCCTTCGGCGTTGCCGCCTTCATCGGCGCGCTCTCGGGACTTTTGATCGGTCCCCTCACCACCGTTTATTACGATTCCGGCTTTCTCATCGGCCTCAAAGGCTTCGTCGCGGCGATCGTCGCGGGTCTCGTGAGCTATCCAGGCGCGGCCGTCGCCGCGCTCGTCATCGGCATCCTGGAATCGCTCTCCTCCTTCCAGGCGAGTGCCTTCAAGGAGGTAATCGTCTTCACGGCGATCATTCCGGTGCTGTTGTGGCGCTCACTCGTCGGGGCAAAGGTCGGAGAGGAGGAGTGAGCATGCCGCGCCGCATCGCGGCCGCCGCCGCCTTCCTCGTCGCGCTCGCCGTGCCGCTCCTGCCCGGCGTGCCGCCCTTCTGGGTCACCTTGCTCGACTATATCGGGCTTTACGCGATCGTGGCGATCGGCCTCGTGGTGCTCACCGGCATCGGCGGCATGACCTCTTTCGGGCAGGCGATGTTCGTGGGCTTCGGCTCCTATGCGACCGCGATCCTCACGACACGCTACGGCCTCTCGCCTTGGTCGAGCCTGCCCATTGCGATCGTCGTCACCGCGGTCGCGGCGACGCTCATCGGCGCGATCACGCTCAACCTTTCCGGACATTACCTGCCCGTCGGCACGATGGCCTGGAACATCAGCTTTTATTATGCGGCCGGCAATCTCGATTTCTTCCGCCGCTATGACGGGATCTCCGGCATTCCGCCGCTCACCATTTTCGGCGTCTCGCTTCTCGACGGGGCGCGGCTTTATTACCTCATCCTCGTTGTCGTCGCGCTCGCTATGATCGCAACGCGGAACCTGCTCGATTCCCGCATCGGCCGGGCGATTCGCGCGCTCAAGACTGGCGCCGTCGCGGCGGAAGCCTTCGGCGTCGATATTTTCCGCGTCCGCATCTTCGTTTTCGTCTATGCGGCCGTGCTCGCCGCGATCTCGGGCTTTCTCTACGCGCATATGCAGCGGGCCGTGAATCCGTCGCCGTTCAATATCGAGGCCAGCATCGAATATCTCCTGATGACGGTGGTCGGCGGAGCGGGCCATGTGCCGGGCGCGCTCTTGGGCGCCGGCATCGTCACCGTCATCAAGGACCAGTTGCAGAACATGTTGCCGAAGCTCTTCGGCCTCGAAGGCAATTACGAGATCATCGTCTTCGGAGTTATTCTGGTTCTCACGCTGCAGGTGGCGCCCGAAGGGTTATGGCCGCTCGTCATGGCGCCCTTCCGTCGCGCGGCGAGACGCTCGCCCGAGGTCGAGAAGAGCGAGGCGCAAATGAGCGAGGCGCTTTTGCGTCGCGCGCCGCCGCCGCGGGGCAGCAAGCTTCTCGAAGCGATGGGGCTGCGCAAGAGCTTCGGCGGCCTCGTGGCGGTGAACGACATCGATCTCGACATCCGTTGCGGCGAGATCGTCTCGCTCATCGGCCCGAATGGGGCGGGCAAGACGACGACCTTCAATCTCATCACCGGCGTCGACCGGCCGAGCGCCGGCCGCGTGCGCTTCAATGAGCGCGACATCACCGGGATGCCGGCGCGCCTCGTGGCGCGGCTTGGCCTCGCGCGCAGCTTCCAGCATGCGCGCCTCATCCCCGGCATGAGCGTGATCGACAATGTCGCGATCGGTGCTCATTTGCGCGGGCGCGCGGGGCCGTTTCGCGCCCTCATGCGGCTCGACAGGGAGGAAGAGGCAAGGCTCAGGCGCGAGGCGCTCGTCGAGCTCGAGCGCGTCGGCCTGGCGAACGACGCCGAGAGGGCAGCGCTCAGCCTCGCGCTCGGCCGCCAGCGCATCGTCGAGATCGCCCGCGCGCTGTCTTCCGATCCGGTCCTGCTTCTCCTCGACGAGCCGGCCGCCGGCTTGCGCCATCAAGAGAAGGCCGCGCTTGCGGCGCTCTTGCGCAAGCTCGCCGATGAAGGCGTCGCGATTCTTCTGGTCGAGCACGATATGGACTTCGTCATGGGCTTGTGCGAGCGCGTCATCGTCATGAATTTCGGTTCGAAGCTCGCGGAAGGCGCACCGGCGGCGATCGCGCGCGACCCGGCCGTCATCGAGGCCTATCTCGGGGCGGTCGCGTGAGCGCGGTGCTCGAGCTTCGCGATCTTGCCGTCGCATACGGCGGCGTGCTCGCGGTGCGCGGCGTGTCGCTCGCCGTCGAAGCGGGAAGCATCGCCACGGTGATCGGCGCCAACGGGGCCGGAAAATCGACGCTGCTCAACGCCATCATGGGCATCCTGCCGTCGCAAGGCCATATCGGCTTCGCGGGCGTTTCGCTCGAAGGCCTCCCGGTCGAGGCGCGCGTCGCCGCCGGGCTCGGCCTCGTGCCGGAAAAGCGCGAGCTTTTCTCGAGCATGAGCGTCGAGGACAATCTGCGGCTCGGCGCCTTCCTTCGCCGCGCCGAGGGGCGAGGCGCCATCGCGGCGTCGCTCGAGGAGGTGTTCGCGCTCTTTCCGCGCTTGCGCGAGCGGCGGCGGCAGCTCGCCGGCACCCTCTCCGGCGGAGAGCGCCAGATGCTCGCCATGGGGCGCGCCCTCATGGGCCGGCCGAAGCTTCTCATGCTGGACGAGCCCTCGCTTGGCCTCGCGCCCCTCATCGTGCGCGATATCTTCACGATCATCGGAAGCTTGAAGCGCGCCCATGTCGCCATCCTGCTCGTCGAGCAGAATGCCCGCGCGGCTCTCCAGATCGCCGACCAGGGCTATGTGATGGAGAACGGCACGGTCGTGCTCGAAGGGAGCTGCGATTCGTTACGTTCCGACCCGCGCGTCGTCGAAACCTATCTCGGCGTCGCGCACGCGGTGGTTTGATCCTTCACTCGAGCGACAGCATCGCGTCGAGCTCGCGATGGTCGGGAAGCTCGGCCTCGATCGCTTGCCCAGCGCGTATCACGCTGCGCTCGCTCTGCGGCCGGGCGAAAAGCTCGGTGAAGGACCGCGCCTTGAAGACCACGAGATCGGCCACCGCGCCTTGGCGCAACGCGGGCTCCCCTCCGCTTCCCATCACGGCGGCCGGTGTCGCGGTGATGGTCTTGAGCCAATCGGCGGCCGGATGGTCGAAATGCAGGATGCGCGTCGCCTCGCGGAACACTTCCAGCATGTCGAGGTCGCCATAGGCGTAGAAGGGATCGCGCGTATTGTCGCTCGCGACCATCACCGGAACGCCCGCGCGCTTGAGCTCATGCACGAGGGTGACGCCGCGCCAGCGCGGCGTGCGCTCGGCCTTCACGTCGCGGTCCTGAAGATAGAGATTGCACATCGGCAGCGACACGACCGCAATCTTAGCGCGCGCCACCTTCTCGATGACGCGGCTCGCATAATCCGCCGGCTGAAGCGCGAGCGAGCAGCAATGGGCGCAAAGGATCTTGCCTTCGAAACGACGCGCGCTCGCCATGTCGGCGATGGCTTCGAGCGAGCGCGACGCAGGGTCATTCGTCTCGTCGACATGAAAGTCGAGATCGGAGCCGGTCTCTTCCGCGAGCCGGAAAAGCCGCTCGAGCGCGGGCTGAAGATGCGCGCTCATATAGGTCACGGCGCCGACCATCGCCTTGTATTCGCGCACCGCGAATCGGATCTCCTCGAAATGACCGTCGTCGAGCGCGAGCTCGACGGCGAATAGCGGCGAGCCTTGCAGCTCGATGCGCCCGCGCCAGGCGTCGCGCAACTCGGCGAAGATCGGCCAGGAGATCGCGGTCTGAGGCGACATCGAATCGATATGCGTGCGCAGCGCCAAGGTGCCGTGCGCGTAGGCGCATTCGAGACCGAAGCGCATGCGGGCGCGAAGATCGGCGGCGCTCCAATGTTCCCGGTCGGACCTGCAGGCAAGGAGCGCCGAGGCGAAGCTCCCATCCGGGTTGCGCCGGCGCGGCCAGATATGCCCCTTGTCGAGATGGGTGTGCGCATCCGTGAAGGTCGGAAGGACGATGCCCCCGCCGAGATCGAAAAGCGGCGTTGCGGCTTCGATCGCCGCCGTTCCGGCCTTGATCGCTTCGATCCGCCCGTCCTCGAGGAGAAGGGAGGCAGGCGCCAATCCGTCCTCATCGGGCACGAGCCCGTGGGCCGCGCTCACGGAGATCGGCACGCGTGCATTCACGAGCTGGTAGCGGGTGAGAAAGGGAGGGATGCGTAAGGTCTTGCTCACATTCACCTCGATGCGTCTCCAGCCTCCAGTCGCGTTCGGCGCTCGCGAGCCTAGGTGCGCGTCAAGCTCGTTTTCAGAAGATCGGCGGCTTCAACCCCTCGGCCTCCAAGGTGGCCTCCACCGCCGGACGCTCGAGCACGCGGCTCGCATGGGCGGCGATCTCGGGCCGATCGCGTGGCGGGTGCGGCATCTCGCGTCCCCACCTCACGAGCATGAAAAGGAAGAGGTCGGCGGCCGAGAAGCGCTGGCCCAAAAGCCATGGCCCTTCGCCCAATTGATCGGCGATGACTGCGAACATGCGGCCGAGGCGCTCGCCGGCGGCCTGCTTGACGCTGTCGGCCATCGTGCGATCCGCGACATGCTGCCAAGGGTAGAACCAGGCGCGGTATTCGGCTTGCGGCGTATTGGTGAGGTGAACCATCCATTTGTAGAACTGAGCGCGTTCCGGCGTGCCGGGGGGCGGAGCGAGCCCGGCCTCGGGGTGCAGGTCGACGAGATGCAGCACGATGGCCGCGGTCTCGAAAAGCACGAGGTCGCCGTCGATGAGCACTGGGATGCGCCCGTTCGGGTTGAGCCGAAGGTAGTCGGCACTCTTCTGCGCGTCCCGGGTTCGGTCGACCAGGCGCAGCTCGTAGGGCGCGCCGATCTCGCGCAGCACCATGTGCGGCAAAAGGCTCGCGTTTCCCGGATAATAATAAAGCGTGTGCATCGCGGTGCTTCCTTTCGGCCAGCAGCTTTACGCATGCTCGGCCTCAGCGCCTATGGCAAGCATGCGACAAAATGGCCGGATGGCTGGTCCGGCTTGACAAAAATGGATAAGTGATAAAAAATAAAAATCATCACTCATCAGGAAACAGCCGTGAGCATAAAGCCTCGCTACGAGCCGGACGAAGCGCGCGAGCGCATCCTTGACGCCGCGGAATCGCTGTTTCGACGGATCGGATATTCGAAGACGACGGTTGCTGACATCGCCGGCTCCTTGTCGATGTCAGCGGCGAACGTCTATCGCTTCTTTCCTTCGAAGAGCGCGATCAACGACGCGCTGTGCCGGCGCATGCTCGCGCAGCTCCATGTGCTCGCCGAGAGCGTCGCGGCTTCTCCGGGCAAGCCCTCGCGCCGGTTGGAAGAGCTGATCGTCGCCGTCCACAGCCACAACAAGGCGCGCCTCACTCATGAGCAGGCGGTGCACGAAATGGTGGCGGTCGCCATGGAGGAAAATTGGCAGGCGATCGAGGAGCATATCGAATTCATGAAAGCACTCTTCGCGCGCTTGATCGCCGAGGGCGTCGAGACGGGCGAATTCGCGGCCGGCCAGCCCGAAGCCTTGGCGGATCTCATGGGGCTTGCCTGCTGCGGCGTCTTTCACCCCGCGATGATCGCCGACTGCTCGGAGGCGGATTCGGAAGAGAAGGTGAGAGGCCTTGCGAGGCTTCTCGTGCGCGGCCTGCGCGCGAATGGCGAAGTCGTCCCTCTTTCAAAATCGGGAGGCTGACCATGGCGAGCGAAGATCGCAAGCGCGACGGGCGCCTTGGAGGTCCTTTCGCGGTCGTTATCGGCGCGGTCGCGCTGGCTTTGGCGCTTTCCGGGTGCGGCAAGCCGGCCGCACAAGCCGTTGCCAAGCGAGAGCAGCCCGTGCTCGTGGTGACGGCGCATTTTGCTCCTGCTGTCGCGCCGCGGAACCTCGTCGGGGTCGTGAAAGCTCGCGTCGAGAGCAATCTCGGCTTTCGCGTAGCCGGCAAGATCGCCCAGCGCTTCGTCGATCGAGGGGCGCAGGTGAAGGCCGGCCAGCCGCTCGCCGTCCTCGATGAGACCGATTGGAAGCTGCAATTGCAGCAAGCCGAAGCGGCGCTTTCGGCCGCTCGCGCCTCGCGCGATCAGGCGGTCGCCGAGCGGGAGCGTGTCTCGCAGCTGCGCAACAGAGGCTGGTCCACCGCATCCGATCTCGACAAGGCGAACGCGGCCGCCGATCAGGCGATCGGCGTCTTCGTGCAAGCCGAGCGCGCGGTGACGCTGCAGCAAAACGCGCTTTCTTATGCGACGCTCGTCGCCGATGCCGATGGCGTCGTCACCGCGGCCTTGGCGGAGCCGGGGCAGGTGGTGGCGGCGGGGCAGGCGGTCGTCATGCTTGCCCGTTCGGGCGAGCCCGAGGCCGATGTCTCGGTTCCCGAAGCCCTTCTCGAGCGCGCCCGCACGGGCCGTGCCACGGTCACCTTATGGTCGCAGCCCGACAAGGTCTACGCGGCGAAGCTACGCGAGCTCACACCCTCCGCCGATCCTGCGACCCGGACTTATCCGGCGCGCTTCACGGTTGAGGATGCGGGCGCGCAAATCGAGCTCGGCATGAGCGCGACGGTGACCCTCTCGGACGCTTCGCCCGCGGTCGCCCGATTGCCGCTCGGCGCCATTCTCGACGACGGCAAGGGCGCCAGCGTCTTCATCATCGATCCGCGCACGAAGGAGCTCGTGCGCCGCATGGTGGCTGTGGCCGGCTACGACGCGCAAGACGCGATCATCTCGTCGGGCCTCTCCGAAGGTGACGCCGTGATCGCGCTCGGCGCGCAGAAGCTCCACGACGGCGATGTGGTGCGCCCTGTGAACGGCGCCGGCGCGTAAGGAATGGCAGGCGATGGACCCATCCGCATTCGAGTCTGACCGCGAAAGCGGTGACGACGCAAGCTCGAGGTTCAACCTTTCGGCCTGGGCAATCGCGCACCGCTCCCTTGCCTTGTTCTTCGTGATCGCGCTCGCGCTCGCCGGCGCCTTCGCCTACACGAAGCTCGGGCGCGCGGAGGACCCGAACTTCACCATCAAGGTCGCCAACATCACCGCGACCTGGCCCGGCGCCACCTCTCGCGAAATGCAAGATCAGGTCGCCGACCCCATCGAGAAGAAGCTTCAGGAGCTTCCCTATTTCGATCGCGCGCGCACCTATGTGACGCCGGGGTTCATGGCCTTGCAGCTCTCCTTCCGCGACGACACGCCGCCAGGCGCGGTACCTGAGCTTTTCTATCAGCTCCGCAAGAAGCTCACCGACATTCGGTCCGATTTGCCAACGGGCCTCGTCGGCCCCGAGGTCAATGACGAGTTCGGCGATGTCGACAGCCTGCTATTCATGCTCACAGGCAAGAACGCCTCCTATCGGCAGCTCAAGGACGCCGCAGAGGATCTGAAGAAGGCGCTCTTGCGCGTGAAGAACGTCACGAAGGTCGACATCTACGGAGCGCAAGAGCAGACGATCTTCGTCGATTTCGATACCTCCAAGCTCGCGAGCCTCGGCATCGCGCCCCAGGCCGTGTTCGACAGCCTCGCGAAGCAGAACGCGGTGGCGGCGGCGGGCACCTTCGAGACGAGCGGCCAACATATTCCCTTGCGCGTCACGGGCGCGCTCGACGGCGTCGAGGCCGTCAAGGCGACGCCGGTATCGGTGAACGGCGTGACCTTCGCGCTTGGCGACATTGCGACGGTGACGTCAGGCTATGCCGACCCGCCGAGCTTCCTGGTGCGCCAGGATTCGAAGCCCGCGCTCGGTGTCGGCGTGGTCATGGCGAAGGGCGCGAACATCATCTCGTTCGGCAAGGAGGTGAAGGAGGCGCTCGACGCGCATATTGCGTCGATGCCCATGGGCATCGACGTGACGCAGATCGCCGATCAGCCGGCGGTCGTCGACCGCGCGGTTTTCGAGTTCCTGCGTTCCTTCGCCGAGGCGCTGGTGATCGTGCTGGGCGTGAGCTTCCTGTCGCTCGGCTGGCGAACCGGCATCGTGGTCGCGACCTCGGTGCCGCTCGTGCTCGCCGTCGTCACCCTGGTGATGAGCGCGCTCGCGATGGATCTCAACCGCATCACGCTCGGCGCCTTGATCATCGCGCTCGGCCTTTTGGTCGATGATGCGATCATCGCGGTCGAGATGATGGTGGTAAAGATGGAGCAGGGCTGGTCGCGGCGGCGGGCCGCCGCCTTCGCCTGGACCTCGACCGCCTTTCCCATGCTCACCGGCACCCTCGTCACCGCGATCGGCTTCGTGCCGATCGGCTTTGCGGTGTCGGCGGTCGGCGAATATGCGGGCGGCATCTTCTGGGTGGTGGCGATCGCGCTTCTTGCGTCCTGGGTCGTGGCGGTGCTGTTCACGCCGCTTTTCGGCGTGCTGCTCTTGCCCGAAAGGAAGAATCTCGGCGGCGCACATCCCGATCCGGAGGCGATTTACGACACGCGCGCCTATAATCTCTTGCGCCGCGTCATCGCATTTTGCGTGCGCCGCCGCGGCACCGTGACGCTCGCGACGCTCGGCATTTTCGCCGCGGCCGTCGCCGCCTTCGGCCATGTGCAGCAGCAGTTCTTCCCGATCTCCGATCGGCCCGAGCTCTTCTTCGAGATCCGCATGCCGGCCGGAACCTCGATCGAGGCGACGAATGCCGCTGCTCGCGAGGGCGAGACGATCCTCGCCGGCGATCCTGACATTCGCGGCTACACGACCTATGTCGGGCAGGGTTCGCCGCGCTTCTGGCTCGGCCTGAACCCGCAGCTTCCCGACAGCGCCTATGCGCAAATCGTGATCCTGCCGCCGGGTGTCGAAGCGCGCGAGCGCGTCAAGGCGAAGATCGAGAAAGCGGTGGCGGAAGGCGCGCTTTCCGGTGCGCGCGTGCGCGTCACGCGTTTCGACTTCGGCCCTCCGGTCGATTATCCGGTCGAGTTCCGCGTGGTCGGCACCGATCCTTTGCGCTTGCGTCAAATCGCCGAGGAGGTTCGCCGGGTGATGCTCACCGACCCGCGCGTCGTCGATCCCAACCTGCAATGGAATGAGCGCGAGCCCTCGCTTCGCCTCGCCGTCGATCAGGATCGCGCCCGCGCACTCGGCTTGACCCCGCAGGATGTGGCGCAAACGCTCGAGCTTCTCATCAACGGCACGACCATCACCACGATCCGCGACGGCATCGAGAAGATCGGGGTGGTGGCCCGCGCCAGCAGCGCCGAGCGCCTCGATCCCGCGAAAGTGGCGGACCTCACCATCACGGCGCGCAACGGCCGCGCGGTGCCTTTGGCCCAGGTCGTGAAGATCGAGCGCACGTCCGAGGAGCCGCTGATCTGGCGCTGGAACCGCGACATGGAGCTCGCGGTGCGCGCCCAGACCATCGATGGCGTGCAGCCTCCCGATGTGACCAATGCGCTTCTCGCGAAGCTCAAGCCGATCGTCGATGCGCTGCCTGCCGGCTATCGCATCGATACCGGGGGCGCCGTCGAGGAATCGGGCAAGGCCAACGCCTCGATCTTCAAGCTCTTCCCCTTGATGTTCGTGCTCATGCTCGGCGTGCTCATGGTGCAGCTCCAGAGCTTCTCGCGGCTCTTCCTGGTGTTCCTCACGGCACCGCTCGGCATCATCGGGGCCTCGCTCGCGCTCAATCTCGCCGGCCGGCCCTTTGGCTTCGTGGCGCTGCTCGGGCTTATCGCGCTCGCCGGCATGATCATGCGCAACGCGGTGATTCTCGTCGATCAGATCGAAGCGGACGTCCGCTCCGGCCGCCACACGCGTCGCGAGGCGATCGTCGAAGCGACGGTGCGCCGGGCGCGACCCGTCATCCTCACCGCGCTCGCGGCGATTCTCGCCATGATCCCGCTCTCCGAGAGCGCCTTCTGGGGCCCGATGGCGACCACCATCATGGGCGGGCTCTTCGTCGCGACATTTCTCACGCTTCTCTTCCTGCCGGCGCTTTATGCGCTCTGGTTCCGCAAGAGCCTGGATGCCGTCGCGCCTCAGCCCGATATGGCGAGGGAGCCCGCACTTGACGCGGCCCGCCATCTCGCGGCCATCAGGATCGCGGCGGAATAGCAGGAAAAGAGGAAGAGCCGGCGGCCTATTCCTTGTCCGATCGCGCTCGATAGGATTAGCCGATCAGCTTTTCGACCCGGAGGGTTCGCGGCCCGCGGGTTTGGCGCTCGGCGCCAGACGCTCGAGACGCTCGCGCATGCGGTCCATCTCGCGGCGCATCTCCTCGATCTCGTCGGGACGCTCGGCCTTGCCCCCTTTCGTCTCTTGCGCGGCCTCACTCTCCGCCATGCCGAAAGGAGACAACATGCGCAAGGCGTTGGCGAAAGCCGCCATGTTCTTCCGCGTTTGCTCCTCGAGAAGCGCGAAAGGCGTCTGGCCGAGCGCCTGGGCGAAGTGCTCGCGCAATTTCTGTTGGTTGCTCATCAGGCTCTCGAGCGAGAAATCGAGATATTGCGGCACCAGCGCTTCCATACTGTCCCCATAAAGGCGAATAAGCTGACGCATGAAGGTGATGGGCAAAAGGTTCTGCCCCTTGTTCTCCTGCTCGAAAATGATTTGGGCGAGCACCGAGCGCGTCAAATCCTCGCCCGTCTTGGCGTCGCTGACGACGAAATCCTCCCCCGCCTTCACCATCCGGGCGAGATCCTCGAGGGTGACATACTCGCTTGATCCGGTGTGGTAGAGGCGGCGGTTGGCGTATTTCTTGATGGCGACCGGGCTTTTCGCCGCCGGCCCTTCCTTCTCGGGCTTGTCCTTCGCCTGCGCCGCTGGATCGTTCTTCGTCATGGGGCGCATTCAAGCATCACGGCTCCTCGACTGCAAATTCAGGACGCTTTTGTCGCTCTCGGGCGTCGGGAACGCACAAGGCTTCGCGGGGCGCGTGCCAGAAATCGCGAGAAGCCGGTTGCGCACGGGCTCGAAATTCATCACATAAAGGGGCCGCGTCGGCGACGGATCTGTCGCGGCCGAGCGCTTTCGCCGTGAACTTCGCCCACGAGAACAGGCCGAATAATTCGCGCGCGGGGCCCGAATGGTTGGCATTTGAACTGACGGGCTTTCAATATACGGGCTTCCAAGGCCAAGCCTTCAAGGCGCAAGATTGCGAAGACCTCAGGCTCGACGAGGGCCTTCTGAACGGGAGAGTTTCATGTCGGATAAGGACATCGTCATCGTCGCGGCGGCGCGCACGCCGGTCGGCAGCTTCAACGGCGCCTTCGGCAATTTGCCGGCCCATGAGCTCGGTGCGGTCGCCATCAAGGGCGCGCTCGAGCGCGCGAAAGTGAAGCCTGATGAGGTCGACGAGGTGATCCTCGGACAGATCCTCAGCGCGGGCGAGGGGCAAAATCCCGCGCGTCAAGCGGCCATGAAGGCCGGGGTGCCACAAGAAAAGACGGCCTGGGGGCTGAACCAGCTCTGCGGCTCGGGCTTGCGCGCCGTGGCGCTCGGCATGCAGCAGATCGCGAATGGCGATGCCGACATCATCGTGGCCGGCGGCCAGGAATCGATGTCGATGGCGCCGCATGCGGCGCACCTTCGCGCCGGCGTGAAGATGGGCGACACGAAATTCGTCGACACCATGCTGAAGGATGGGCTCATCGACGCGTTCCACGGCTATCATATGGGCAACACGGCCGAGAACGTCGCGGCGCGCTGGCAGATCACCCGCGAGGATCAGGACAAATTCGCCACCCATTCGCAGAACAAGGCCGAAGCCGCCCAGAAGGCGGGGCGCTTCAAGGACGAGATCGTCCCGGTGACGGTGAAGAGCCGCAAGGGCGATATCGTGGTCGAGAACGACGAATATGTCCGCCACGGCGCGACCTATGACGGCATGACCAAGCTTCGGCCCGCTTTCTCGAAGGATGGCTCGGTGACAGCCGCCAATGCCTCCGGCATCAATGACGGCGCGGCGGCCGTCGTGCTCATGACGGCCGCGAACGCCAAGAAGCGCGGTCTCAAGCCGCTCGCCAGGATCGTCTCCTGGGCGACCGCCGGCGTCGATCCCGCCGTGATGGGGACGGGCCCGATCCCGGCGTCGCGCAAGGCCCTCGAGAAGGCCGGCTGGAAGATCGGCGATCTCGACCTCGTCGAGGCCAACGAAGCCTTCGCGGCCCAGGCGCTCGCGGTGAACAAGGACCTCGGCCTCGATGCCGCGAAGGTCAATGTCAACGGCGGCGCCATCGCGATCGGCCATCCGATCGGCGCCTCGGGTGCGCGCGTGCTGACGACGCTGCTCTATGAGATGGGCCGCCGCGACGCCAAGAAGGGCCTCGCCACCTTGTGCATCGGCGGCGGCATGGGCATCGCCATGTGCGTCGAGCGCTAGGCGCTTAACCGCTAGACGACGAGGGCCGACAAGCCCGGCCTCATTGTGCGCCCGTTGCCGAGCGTGTTCGATCGGGCCATTTCGAGCGAGGCTTCGGCATGCTTTGCCGTGAGGCAAAGCTCGTCCGTCGGGCTGTGTCCCTTGGCGTGCGTGGATACTGTCCAGATCCAGCTTCGCCCCAAGGTAGACTTTCCCCCGCTTGTTGTGAAACGATCGTGAAGGCGGCGAATACCGTCAGGATCGTCGAGGGAACGAGCGGCAAGGGAGGATCGTCATGTCCAAGATTGCAATCGTCACGGGCGGCACGCGAGGCATTGGTGAAGCAATTTCGAAAGGGTTGAAAGAGGCGGGCTACAAGGTGGCGGCGACCTATGCGGGCAATGATGCGGCGGCCGAGAAGTTCAAGAAGGAGACGGGCGTCGCGGTCTACAAATGGGATGTGGGCGATCCCAAGGCGTGCGCCGAAGGCCTCGCAAAGGTCGAGGCCGAGCTCGGGCCGGTCGATGTGCTCGTCAACAATGCCGGCATCACGAAGGACGGCATGTTTCATCGCATGACGCCGGAACAATGGTCCGCCGTCATCCGCACCAATCTCGATTCCCTGTTCAACATGACGCGGCCGGTGATCGAAGGCATGCGCGCGCGGGGCTTCGGCCGCATCATCTCGATCTCCTCGATCAATGGCCAGAAAGGGCAGATGGGCCAGGTCAACTATTCGACCGCCAAGGCGGGCGTGATCGGCTTCAGCAAGGCTCTGGCGCAAGAGAATGCGAACAAGGGCATCACCGTGAACGTGATCGCGCCCGGCTATATCGCGACCGAGATGGTGAAAGCCGTGCCGCCCGAGGTGCTCAAGACCAAGATCCTGCCGCAGATTCCGGTCGGGCGCCTCGGCGAGGCCGACGAGATCGCCGCCGCCGTCATTTACCTCGCCGGCGACAAGGGCGGCTTCATCACCGGCTCGACGCTCTCGGTGAACGGCGGCCAATACATGGCGTGAGCACGATGTCGGTCGAAGCCCTCGCGGCACAAAAAGCCCCGACGCGTGCCGGAGAGGTGTTCCTCGCCTTTCTCAAGCTCGGGCTCACCTCCTTTGGCGGCCCGGTCGCTCATCTCGGCTATTTCCGAGCCGAGTTCGTGGAGCGCCGGCGCTGGCTCGACGAGCCGGCTTACGCGGATCTCGTGGCGCTTTGCCAATTCCTCCCCGGCCCTTCCTCGAGCCAGGTCGGCATCGCCATCGGGCTTTCGCGGGCAGGCTATCTCGGCGCGCTCGCCGCCTGGACCGCCTTCACCACGCCCTCGGCGATCTTGCTTCTCCTCTTCGGCCTCGGCATCGGCCGGCTCGGTGACGCGGCGGGCTCGAGCACTTTGCACGGCTTGAAGATCGCGGCCGTCGCGGTCGTCGCGCTGGCCGTGCTGCAGATGGCGCGCTCGCTCGCGCCCGACCGGAATCGAGCGACGCTCGCGGTCGCCGCGACGGCGCTCGCGCTCCTCCTGCCGACGACGGTCGGGCAGCTTGGCGCCATCGTCCTCGGCGCGGCCGTCGGCCTCGCCTTCCTGCGGGAAAGCGCCACGGCCGAGAAGGCAAGGCTACCCCTTGTTGTCGGGCGGTCCGTCGCGCTCATTTCGCTTGTTCTCTTCTTTGTCTTGTTGATCGGGCTGCCGCTTTTGGCCGGCATGACCGGAAGCCAGGCCGTGCGGCTCGTGGATGCCTTCTATCGCGCGGGCTCGCTCGTCTTCGGCGGGGGCCACGTCGTCCTGCCGCTCCTCCAGGCCCAGGTCGTGCCGCCAGGTTGGGTGAGCAACGATGTGTTTCTTGCTGGCTATGGCGCCGCGCAAGCGGTGCCTGGCCCGCTCTTCACCTTCTCGGCCTATCTCGGCGCCGTCATGGGTCCACAGCCCAACGGATTGGTCGGCGCCCTCCTTTGTCTTTTTGCAATCTTCCTCCCCTCCTTTTTCCTGGTGATCGGCACGCTGCCCTTTTGGGAAGCTTTGCGTGGCAAGCCCGCCGCCGAGGCCGCGCTGAAAGGGGTGAACGCCGCCGTCGTCGGCATCCTGCTCGCCGCCTTCTACAACCCGGTCTTCACGGCAGCGATCACGAAGCCTGCGGATTTCGCGCTCGCGGTCGCGGACTTTCTTTTGCTCTTCATGTGGAAGACGCCGCCTTGGCTCGTCGTGCTTTTGAGCGCCGCGGGCGGCGCGGTGCTTTCGCTCTGAGCGGCACTTGCCGATCCCGCTCCGCGATGACATTCACCAGATTGCATTTCCGCGCCCGCTCTGCCATACACCGCCCCTTCGAACGAACCGCCCGGCCGAAAGGGCTGCCGTGGCGGTTCCGAACGCTCCGAAGAGCAGTTCCGGCCGGACGCGCTCCTTTCCAGGGGGCCGGCGTCGGGGCCATTTGGAAAGGATGCGAAATGCCCAAGCAGAAGACGAAATCAGGCGCCAAAAAGCGCTTCAAGCTCACCGCGACTGGAAAAGTCGTATCCGGCCAGGCGAACAAGCGCCACGGCATGATCAAGCGGACGCAAAAGCAGATCCGCAATCAGCGCGGCACGACCGTCCTGTCGGAATCGGACGGGCGCGTGATCCGTAAATATTTTCTGCCGAACGGCCTCTGAGCCGCGGCGCTTTTGAATTCGGGAGCTTGAACCATGGCCCGTGTGAAACGCGGTGTGACCTCTCACGCCAAGCACAAGAAAGTCCTCAAGGCCGCGAAGGGTTATTACGGCCGCCGTAAGAACACCATTCGCGTCGCCAAGCAGGCGGTCGAGAAGGCGATGCAATACGCCTACCGCGACCGGAAAGTGCGCAAGCGCAATTTCCGCGCTTTGTGGATCCAGCGGCTGAACGCCGCCGTGCGTGAGCACGGCCTCACCTATAGCCGCTTCATCGACGGCTTGACCAAGGCCGGCATCGGCGTCGACCGCAAGGTGCTCGCCGATCTCGCCATGCATGAGCCGGCGGCCTTCAATGCCGTGGTCGAGAAGGCGAAGGCGGCGCTGCCCGCGCTGGAGAAGGCGGCGTAAGCGCAAGGCCTTTTGTCCGCCCGCGCTCGGTAACCGTGTGTTCACCGTGATTCGATCGTATCCGGAGGCGGTAACCGCAAGGTGAAGCTTCTCCCACAGCTTCCCTCATGCGCGCTCCGGCGCGGCTTTGCGGGATGGCGGTTTCATGTGGGATGGGCGATCAAGAAGGGCGGCCCGGTTACGCGGGTCGGGGGTAGAGCGAGCGAAGCTCTCGCCCCAGGCGCGCAAGCTCGGAGCGGTCAGCCCGCGCGAGGCGGCGCGTTTGGCACGCATCGAAAGCCTGCGCAGGCGCCGCTCGGCACCTTCGGCGAGCCTCATCCTTTTCGGCACCGCATTTATTTGCATCTCCTCGGCGGCACTTCTTCTTTTGCCCGCACGTGGCGGAGCGACCATGCCGGAGGAGCCGAAGATCGCCACGCGCGAGCCTTCCCCGGCCCCAGGCGACGCGCCATCCTGGACGCGGATCGCGCATCCGGCCCCGCTCTTCACGCTCGAAGCAATCGAGCTTTCCAAGATGCAGATGAGCTACGAGGCCACGCGCTCGACGCAAGTCGAGGGTCGCGAGGATCGGCTCGTCTTCGGTAGCGCGGCGCGCGCTGATGAGCCCTTCATCGAAGTTGCGATCTTGCGCGCCGGAGCCGAGGCCGGCGAGGCCGCGTCCTTTTTCGTCGATCTTTCGCGCCGCGCCGCGGCGGCGGGCGTCGCCGTCGCGAAAGCGTCGCCCGGCGAGCCGTTGCCGAGCAAATTCGGTGAGATGGAAAGCGCCGAGACGAGACTTTCCGCGAACGGCGCCGAGCGTTCCTGCCTCGCCTTCCGCCGCGCCGTGCCGGGCGAGGCCTTGCGCCTTTTCGGCTGGTATTGCCCTTCGGAGGGCGCTCGCGCAAGAGCGCCGGCGCTTTCCTGCCTCATCGAGCGGCTCGAGCTCTCCGGCACAACCGAGGACAAGACGCTGCGCGACGTCTTCGCGGCGGCGCAAGCGCGGCGGCTCGGATGCAAGACACCCGCTGCGCCTGCCTCCTTGGCCGCCGGCAAGGCGCCGATGGTGATCTCCGCTTCCGCGGCCAGCTTGGGGCCGCTTCTCGAGACGAAACCGCCGCGCCCGCGAGGAACGAAGCGGCGCCGCCGGCGTATACCTTGAGCGTCATTTCTTCGTGTACCTCCCTTTGACGCGGAGCCCCAAGCGGTTCACGATGAGCTCGCCGAGGCAAATCGGCTCCGCGGCTTTATAAAGGATACCTCAATGCGCGTTTCCCCGATTCTGGCCATCGCCGTTCTGGCTGCCGGTGCTTTCGGGCCGTCTTCGGCTGACGCCGCAAGCCAGCATCGCTATCGCTACCGGGTGCCCTTGCATGCGCCTTTCGTGGTCCAGGTGCCGCCGCGCAGCTTCCTCGATCCCGGTCCCGTCGTGCCGGTGGGTTCGCTGTCGAACTATGTCTACGCCTCGCAATACCCGTATTTCCCGATCTACTCCTACACGAACCATTACGGCCGCCCGCCGCTTCCCGAGCAACCCGGGCCTCCGCTTTTCGATCACCTCGATTTCGGTCCGCTCAGCGGACCCTGAGGCTGAGGCCATCCGGTTGTCCCCGCGAGGAAGGCGGGGACCCCACACATTCCATTCTAGGTTGCGATTCCGGTTTGCCGCTTCCGCGGCAAGAAGTGGAGTTGAGGGCGCCTCTCCAGGAAAGAGCGGGAGGCGCTTATTTCAACGCGCGGCGCAGCTCCGCGACCACCGCATCGCCCATGCCGGCTGTGCCGATGGCATTCGTTCCCGGGGCGGCGATGTCCTTCGTGCGCAAGCCCGACCCGAGCACATTGGCGACCGCCTTCTCGAGCGCATCGGCCGCCTCTCCCAAGCCGAAGGAATAGCGCAGGCACATGGCGAGCGAGCCGATCATCGCGATCGGATTCGCGAGGCCCTTGCCCGCGATGTCGGGGGCGGAGCCATGCACCGGCTCGTAAAGCGCCTTGCGCTTTCCGGTCTTCTTGTCCTCGGCGCCCAGTGAGGCCGAGGGCAGCATGCCGAGCGAGCCGGTGAGCATCGCCGCGACGTCCGAAAGCATGTCGCCGAAGAGATTATCGGTGACGATCACGTCGAACTGCTTCGGCCAGCGCACCAATTGCATGCCGAGCGCGTCGGCGAGCTGGTGCTCGAGCGTGACATCCGCGTATTCGGCCTGGTGCAAGGCGGTGACGGTGTGATTCCACAGCACCCCCGACTTCATCACATTGCGCTTATCCGACGAGGTGACCTTGTTGCGCCGCTTGCGCGCGAGCTCGAAGGCGACGCGCGCGATGCGCTCGATCTCCGGCGTGGTGTAGACTTGCGTGTCGACGGCGCGCTTGTCGCCGTTCTCGAGGGTCACGATCTCCTTCGGCTCGCCGAAATAAACGCCGCCCGTGAGCTCGCGCAAGATGACGATGTCGAGCCCCTCGACCACATCGCGCTTGAGCGAGGAGGCGTCGGCGAGCGCCGGATAGCAGATGGCGGGCCGGATATTGGCGAACAGCCCGAGATCCTTGCGCAGCCGCAAGAGCCCGGCCTCGGGGCGCACGTCATAGCCCACCTTGTCCCATTTGGGGCCGCCCACGGCGCCGAAAAGAACCGCGTCCGCCTCCTCGGCGCGCCGCATCGCGGCCTCGGTGATCGCCACCTTGTGCGCATCGTAGGCTGAGCCGCCGACGAGGTCGCGCTCGGTCTCGAACGAGGCGATGCCGATCTCGCCGAGCGCGCGCAAGGTCTTTTCGGCCTCTGCCATCACCTCGGGGCCGATGCCGTCGCCCGGCAGGAGAAGAAGCTTGTGGGTCATGAAAATTTGTCCGTCGGAGGAGGAAGGTGATGCCATAGGCAAGCCCTGCCCGGCTGGCAAGGCTGGCGATGAACGCTAGGCTCGAAATCCTGAGCGCGGGCGGTCGGCGGTGGCAAGAGCCCACGAAAATGAGCTAGGCTTTGCGCGCATTGCCGGGCGTGCTCGCGAGGAGGCGCTCGCCCGCAAGGACCACCATCGGGTGATCTCATGACCTTGAACATCGTGCGCCTTGGAACGCCTCGCTTGCCGCATGAAGGGACGCGGATCGGCGCCGTGCGGCGCCCGCCTCGCGGCGTTCGCAAGGAGAGCTATGCGAAGGAAAACTGGTTCGACATCTGGTATCCCGAACTTTCGCCGAGCCCGGAGCTCGTGTCGCGGGCGAGGTCCGCGCAAAGCGAAAAGGAATGGCGAGCCTTTGCTCGGGCTTTCCGGGCCGAGATGAACGAGCCGACGCCGCGGCGAACGCTCGACCTTCTGTCGGCGCTTTCGCATGGCGCGCATTTCTCGATCGGCTGCTATTGCGAGGACGAATCGCGTTGTCATCGCTCCGTGCTTCGCGAGCTTCTCGAGGAGCGCGGCGCGCGGCTTTCCTGAATTCAGCCCGCCTCGACGAACGCCCTGATCAGCCAATGCGCGATCGCGAACGAAGCTGGGCAAGCGACTTCCGGATGCGTGCCCGCGAGGATCGAGGCGCATTCGGCGCGGCTGAACCAGCGCGCATCCTCGAGCTCCTCGCGGTCGATGGTGATCTCGTCCGTGAGCGCCTCGGCATGGCAACCGATCATGAGCGACATCGGGAACGGCCAGGGTTGTGAGGCGAGATAGGTCACGCGCCCGCAGGTGACGCCGGCCTCTTCCTTGATCTCGCGGCGCACGGCAGCCTCGATCGTCTCGCCATGCTCGATGAAGCCTGCCAGCGCCGAATAGACGCGGCTCGCAAAACGCGCGCTGCGTCCGAGAAGGCAGTGGTCTCCCCTCACCGGGAGCATGATCGCCACCGGATCGGTGCGCGGGAAATGCTGCGTGTTGCAGCTTGGGCAATCGCGTCGAAAGCCCGAGACCGAGGGCCGGCTCGGTGCCCCGCAATTCGGGCAGAAGCGATGGCGCTGATGCCAATTCATCAGCGCCTTGGCCTCGGCCAAGAGGCCAAGCTCGGGCGGCGGCACGAGGCCTTGCATCGCGATCGAGCGCAGGTCGATGGCGAGAAGCCCCTCCTGCTTGAGCGCATCGGCGCGCTCGGCGGCGATCAACGTCGCGAATATCGGCCGTTTGCCATCGAGCCCGAGAAAGGCGCGCTCGAGCGTCGTCTCCCGCGTCTCGATGGTCCGCAACGGGAAGAGGGCCGTGATGGCCTCGCCTTCCCGGCGCAGGATCGCGGCGTCGCCGGCAATGAGGATGACGAGCGCGGAGGGGTCGGCCGCGCATGCGGCGACGAAGGCCGCATCCTCGCGCCGCTCGGAAAGGCGCTCGATCGGGTTGATGGCATAGCCCGTGCGCGCTGAAAGCTCCGGGAAGCCGCCGGCAAGCTCGTTCATGGAGCGGCCTCTCCGGCCGAGAACCCGCTGAAGACGAGGTCCGGCGCGCTGATGTTGTGGCGCGAAGGCACGAGGCGGCCCATCCACACCTTGGTCGCCTTCGCGGCGTGGAAATCCATGATCTTCTGCTCGAGCCAGCTCTTGGCCTCGGGGCTTTGCAGCGCGATGCGCGCGACATCGGCGTTGAATTCCGTGACATACATCGAGCGCAAGGCCGCGAAGGGCTGATTCTCGATCGCCCGATCGAAGGAGACGTCGAGCGCGATGTGATTGTCGTCGACATCGCCGAGCTTCACCTCGCCGTGGCCGCCATCCGCGAAGGTGAGGCGGAAGGTCTTCGCCGCGGGATCGAAGGCGACCTCCTTGATCTCGACGACCGGCCGCTCCTTCATCTCGACGGGCCCGAGGAAGAAGGAGGAGCCATAGGCGCTCCAGGGAAGATGGGGCGGCGGCAGCGGATGAATGCGCCAGATGCCGTCGGTCGGGTAGAAGACGACGACCTGCTCGGCCTTGCCGCGCACGAAAACCCAAAGCTGCACCATGGTGAGGTTGTGCTCGACGCGGTCACCGATGCGCACCGGCACGTCATGCCGGCGCCAGTAATCCGAGAATTCGTATCCGGTCACCCAGAGGAAGGGCGATTCGTAGAAGGTGACGCGACGTTCGGTCGGCGGCGGTGTCTCGTCGCCATGAGCGATGTCGCAATCTGTCCAATCGGGCTCGCGAGTTTCTCCGTCACCCTTCACGGCCCCGATATAGGCGGGATGGGCCGCCTCGATACGAAAGTGCCGAAGCCGAGGCGACGCGAAGGTCACGGTGACGTTGTCCTTCTCGGCGCAGCTCTCGGCCTCGCTCGCATTCGTCACCTCGACGGCGAGCGGCGTTGGGCCGGCCTCGGCGCCGAGCGCCGGCCTGCCGGCGCAAAGCGTGCCGGTCACGACCGATGCCAAAAGCACGAGAGCGAGCGCGCGGCATGCTGTCTTCGGGCAGGGTCGGATCATGGCTCGAGGATCGCCGAGGCGGGACGGGTAGGCATGCGCATCCGACTATCACGTGGCGCGGCGCCGGTCATCTCGGGCGCGGCCCCTGTCGAGGTGACAAAACCGCGAGCGGACGGGAAGAGGATGGGCACGGCAATGCCAAGGTCGCTCGTCAATACTTGCCGTCGCTGGCGCATCACCTTCTGCATTGGGCTTGCACCTGCGCCGAACGCGTCTTACGCTTGGGATCATGACGCAAACCGCCATCACCATTCGTCCGGCGGAGATCGACGATGCTCGCGGCATCGAGAGCGTGCATGATGCGGCCTGGCGCGAGGCCTATCGCGGCATCATCCCAGGCGTCGAGCTCGAGAGAATGGTGACCCGTCGCGGCGCCTCATGGTGGCGCTCGGCGATCCGGCGCGGCGCGCGCCTCAATGTGCTCGATCATCAGGACAGGATCGCGGGCTACGCGAGCTATGGCCGCAATCGCTCGCCCTGGCTGACGCAGGAGGCGGAGATCTACGAGCTCTACCTCGCGCCGGAATTCCAGGGGCTCGGCCTCGGCGTGCGGCTGTTTCGCGCCACGCAGGCAAATGCGCGCGGCGCGGGCCTCAAGGGCGTTGCGGTCTGGGCGCTCAGCGGCAACGACCGGGCGCTCGCCTTCTATACGCGCCTTGGCGGCCGCATCCTCAAGCGCTCGACCGGACGTTTCGGCAAATCCATTTACGAGAGCACCGCTTTCGGCTGGGATTGATGCTTGGCGCGATGCTTGGCGCGGATGGGCGCTGATTGCTTTCCTTGAACAGCGATCAGGCCGGTGCATTCTTTCAAGAACCGGGCCTTCGATTGCGTCCCCCTCCCCGCGCGAGCGATTCGTGGGGCGAGGGGGTGCCCAACGCTGATGGCCTTTCATCGAATAGCGAACAGGCTGGCCCATTCTTTCCAGAGTCAGGCGGCGATTGTGTCACCCTCCCCCGCGAGCGAAGCGAGTGGTGGGGACAGGGGGCGGTCGGGTCGAGACCCGTTACAAGGCTTACGCCTCAGCCGACCTTATTCGCCCACGACCTTGTATTGTGTCCCCGCGTCCACATGCGCGGATTTGTCGAGGCCGTTGAGCACGGAGAATTCCTCGGGCGGCAGGCCGAGATCGGTCATGCCTTGCGAGAGGCTCGCCGCGGTGTCGTTCGCGCCCGCGGTCACGATCCTCAACCTGAGCGGCCGCACGCGCTCCACTTCCTCGGGTGTGAGGCGGTGGAAGCTCGAGATCGATTGCATGAAGCTCTGGTCGGCCTCGGGCGAGAAGGTCTTCGCGGCGAAGATCAGCCGATAAACCATGCCGCCTTGACGGATTGCGGCGAGGCGGAAGGTCCATTCCCCGCTTTTGGCGACGCCCGTCACCGCCGGGAGGCCGCCGACATCGAGCGTCGTCTCGCGCGTGACCTCGACGCCCTCGATCCAGCCGGATTTCAAATATTCGTCGAGCGAGGTCGAGGCCGGCGCCTCGACGGTGTCGAAGCGCATGGCGCGGCCGAGCGAGGCCGAGGCGCCCTGCACCGCCTCCGCGCCGCTCGACAGCGAAAACCCTTCAGGCGCCGTGAACGCGAAGCCGAGCCGCGTGTGATAGAAGTTGCGCCCGCGCACCGTGCCTTGCGAAGGGTCGTCGCCGAAGGCGAGGCCGTCGAGCGCGGCGAGGTAGCGGTTGCGATCATCCTCGCCGACGCCCGGCGCGTTGAGCTGGCGCGCCGATTGCAGCGCCATCTGCACGCGTTCGGTGGTTGCCGGATGGGTCGAGAACATGTCCGGCCGGCTCGAGGCCGCGCTGCCGAGGAGCGTCGCGCGCAAGCTCGCGAAACGGGCGAGCGAGCTCAGGAAATGGGAGGCCCCATAAGGGTCGTAGCCCGCCTTCGCCATGGTGCGCACGCCGATGGCGTCGGCCTCGAACTCCTGCTGGCGCGAGAAGCTCGCGAGCGAGAGCTTGGATTTCTCCTGAAGCTGCTGGCCGCCCGTCGGATCGTTCAGCACCTCGGACGCGACCTTGCTGAAGAGAGCGGAGCTCTTCTCGAGCTCGACGCGCTGGATCGCATGGCGCGCCGTCACATGCGCCATCTCATGGGCGAGCACGGCCGCGATCTCGGAGGTGCTGTTGGCGAGCGCCAAAAGGCCGCGCGTGACGTAGAGATGGCCGTCCGGCAGCGAGAAGGCATTGACGGTCGGCGAGTTCAGCACCGTGATCTTGTAGGCGAGGCCGGGCTCGGTCGAGGCGGCGACGAGGCGGGAAGCGACCCCGTCGAGCAGGCTCTCGACCTTCGCGTCCGCGTAAGTGCCGCCGAAAGCGGCGACGAGGCTGCGCTCATCGCCATTGCCCTCCGGCCGATGCGTGCCGACGGCGCGCGGCGCCGTCTTCGGCACGGGATCGGCCGAAACCCCGAGCGCCGTCTGCTCGGCCGTGCAACCCGCGAGGAGAAGGGCGCAAAGGATCGCAAGGCGCGAGCCGAAAGGCCCGCCCTGCCGGTCAATCCCAGAATTCGATCGCGTCCAAATCATCGATCACCATGTGCGGCGCGCGCCCGTTCAACACAACCCCGCGCACCAGAATCTTGTGACCCGAAAGCTGATCGAGGTTGAAGCCGAGCTTTTCCATCCGCGTCAATGCCCTCGCGTCGATCGAAAGATACAGCGCATTGGCGCCGCGCGCACCGAAATCAACGTATGACCTCGCTTTTGCGTCCTTGCCGCGCGACACATGGCGAACCTCGCCCGCCGCGAGGACGAAAAGCCCGTCGCGTTCGGCGAGCTTGGCGCCGTCCGACGCCGGCAGGATCGCGGCCTGCGTCGCCCAGAGCCCGGCATTGGCGCGCCTTCCCTCGGCCTCGGCCGCTTTCACGGCCTCCCAGCAGGCGCCATGCAGATCATCCGGACGGGCGACGACGAGCGCCTGCCTTCGCCAGCGTCGATTGCAGATGCTTGCCGCCGACGAAGACATCCCCGGCGACGCGCCCCCAGCGATCGGCGATCGGGGTGAGGAGGCGCAAGCTGACGGGCCCCGCCGCAACCGCCTCCTTGACCTGCGCCACGAGCTTCGCATCCGGCTGGCCCGGCGCGCCGCTCGACGGAAAGGCTTTGACCCCGGCGAGCCGAACGCTGCGTTCATCCTTGAGGATGACGTCGAGATCATCCGTCACCCGCGCGATCTCGACGCGCGTCGCGCCCGTCTCGTCGCAACCGGCCGCCGCGACGCGGGACGCGAAGGCGCCCGTCAAGGCGACGGCGAGAATCGTCAATAAACCACGCGGTAGCGCCATGCGGCCCCCCAATGCCCAGTCCGATGCAAGTCCCTGGCCAATCGACCGTGGCGCGCTTTTATCATGGCGCATGGGCGCTTGGCATCAGGCTTCGGCTAAGCTTTCGCTGAAAGCGCGAAAAGGTGATCGGGGGCGAAAACCTCTCCCGCCCGTGGCGGGAGAGGTCGGACTCGCGACCCTCGGATTTATTCCGAGGGGAGCCGGGTGAGGGTGGCCAGCCTGAGCGTCTCAAGCTTGCTCGTCACACGCTCCGGACCGGCTGGCGAAAGCCGCATCTTGCTAGCGCCCCGGCTCCAATCAGGCTCCAGTTTCGCGGAATTTATGCTATGGAGCGCGCCACGCGGTCCCGTAGCTCAGCTGGACAGAGCAGCGGTTTCCTAAACCGAAGGCCACAGGTTCGAGTCCTGTCGGGACCGCCAATTTCGTTTTTCCCTGTGTGATGAGCGCCAAACCGAGCTAATTTGGGCGTACCATTCCACGCGGCCACCTGAGGATGCGTGCAAGTTAGGTTGCTTCGAGCTAAGAACATTTAGGGAACAATATCTATTCTTGGCTCATTAATCAATGTGACTCAGATTGAGGGATCGGAGGACCGGAATGGCCGACACATCAATTGAATGGACCGACGCGACATGGAATCCAGTCGCTGGGTGTACGATTGTTTCGGCTGGATGCTCGAACTGCTACGCCATGCGGATGGCCGCGCGCCTAAACGCTATGGGCATTGAGAAATATCGTGGTCTGACCCGAAAGAGTGGCGGACGCTACGTCTGGACAGGACAAGTCACTCTCGATGAGGCGGCTCTCGCTATTCCACTTCGTTGGAAACATCCGCGCAAGATATTCGTGAATTCAATGTCCGACCTCTTTCATGAGGACGTACCCGCCGAGTTTGTAGAAAGAATCTGGAATGTGATGCGAGAGGCGCCGTGGCACATTTTTCAGATCCTGACCAAGCGGCCCGATCGAATGAGGACGATACTCTCGAGCGAGGGGTTCGATGTCCTACCGAACGTTTGGCTTGGCGCAAGCGTCGAAGATAGCCAAGTGCTCTTCCGGCTAGAGGACCTGCGGCAAACGCCAGCCGCTATTCGTTTCGTATCGCTAGAACCTCTCATCGGATCGGTTGCTGATGCCGACCTCACCGGTATACAGTGGGCTATTGTCGGCGGAGAATCCGGACCACGGGCGCGACCAATGGATGAGAGGTGGGTCAAGGAAATTCAAACTCTCTGCGAGGAGCATTCAGTCGCGTTTTTCTTCAAGCAGTGGGGAGGCCGGAATAAGAAGGCCGCAGGTCGATCTTATCAAGGGCGGACCTGGGATGCCCTGCCCGAGTTGAGGATGTGACCTGCGATCTTGCTCGCTAACCGAATCGCTTTTTGCTCTGGATTCGATATCACGAAAAATAGAGCAAAGATCGGAATCCCACGGTCGTCGTGCAGCGTGAGCGGCTTGAGCACCTTTGGGAAAAGCGTCGCGAGCCTTTTTCCGACGTATTGTTCCATATCACCCACATTGGCGTGTCGATATATTCGGTTTTCACCAAACAGGTCACTCGTCTGGTTATTCTGATACCAGGCCTGCTGCCATTCATCGGTGCCGAGCATTCGCGTCAACGCCGCACTTTTCTTGTCGTCAAGGGCACTCTCGTCGCGTGCCGCCTGACGAAACAAACCAGCCAGCGACACAAGGTACCACACGTCGATCGCCCCCGTACCCCGAATGGCCCTAAGCGTCTCCCATTCGACGCTCATCCCATAGGGATCGAGGAACATGACCGCTCGCGTTGAGGCCCAGGAGTGGTTGGCAATTAGCCGACGGATCTCGGCATTGGCCTCACCTTGGAGTACATCAATTCTCTTTTCGGGATGGGCCTTGGCAAGCGCGCGCAGGGCCTCACAGTGCTTGGCCTTCTGGTCCATAAAAATCAAGCGGTTGAATGGGGGCGCCGTGTCGATAGCTAATTGTGCCGAACCACGCCGCCTTTCAACTCGATCGGGTGTTTCCTCATTGAAGAGATTAGCGGCTATCGCGTCCAATCGGACCGTTCTTTCGCCAGTCCCAGCGAAGGCGTCTATGTACCAAAGGTCGCTGAATTTTAGACTCTAATGCCCTGGTGAAAGCCGAAAGATAATCGTGGACCATCGACAGCTTGAGGTCTGTCGATACGCCGCCAAACTCATGATCACTTATGGCCATCGGCGCGTTCCAATCGCATCTACGCGAGCGGTTGTTAGATTGACATATTTGCGCAATTAGAAGCGAAAGCTTCAGTTTGCAAACGATTTAAATCGAGCGCAACCATCTGTTGAAGAGGTTCAATTTCAAGTACTCGCTATTAAGCTTCCACCATCGACTTTTTTTGATAGTCCTGCGCAACATCGCCCCATGATCGCCCCCTCCGCCGATCCCGCGCCGCTGCCGCGAAGCTACGCGATGGGCGCGCCTGCGCCCGAGACGGGCGCGCTCGAGGGTGAGCATGAAACCGATGTGGCGGTGATCGGCGCCGGCATCGCGGGGCTCTCCACCGCGCTTCATCTTCGCGAGCTCGGCCGGGATGTCGCGGTGCTCGAGGCGGGCGAGGTGGGTGCGGGAGGGTCGGGGCGCGCCTTCGGGCTCGTCGTCCCTTACGCCAAGCGCGATCACGAGGAGATCAAGCGCTCCTTCGGTGAGGAGGCGGGCGCGCGCATCATCGATGCCGTGGCGTCCGGCCCCGATCTCGTCTTCGGCCTCATCGCGCGCCACGGGATCGATTGCGAAGCGTCGCGCAGCGGCTGGGTTCTCGGCGCCCATACGGAAGGCGCAGCTGCGGGCCTCGCGAAGCTTGCGGCCTATTGGCAAAAGCGGGGCGCGCCCGTCGAGTGCCTCGATGCGGCAGCGACCGAGCGGCTCGTGGGCAGCCGCTATTATCTCGGCTCGCTCCTCGATCGGCGCGCCGGCGGCGTGAATCCGCATGCCTATACGCGCGGCCTTGCGGGCGCCGCGCTTCGCGCGGACGCGCGCATCTTCACGCACAGCCGCGCGCGCCGCCTCACGCGCGAGGGCTCGCATTGGCGCATCGACGCCGCCTCAGGGTCGCTTCGCGCGAATGAGGTCGTCATCGCGACCGACGCTTACACGGATGATCTCTGGCCCGGGCTCGCGCAAAGCCTCGTGCCCTTGCGCGCCTATCAGCTTGTTTCCGAGCCCTTGAGCGAGAATCTGCGCGCCGCCATCTTGCCCGAGCGCCAGCTCCTCACCGACACGCGAAGGCTCTACGCCGGCGTGAGGCTGCGCGCCGATGGGCGCCTCCATATGAGCGTCGACGGGCCGCCTTTCAGCGTCGGCGGGCGGGCGGACATCGCGAAGGCGGAAAGGCGCATCCGCAAGCTCTTTCCGCAGATCGGGAACATCGCCTGGTCCGAGGAATGGTCCGGCTGGGTCGCCATGACCGGGGACCATTACCCGCATTTGCACCGGCTCGCGCCCGGTCTCTTGGCCGCCATCGGCTTCAACGGGCGCGGCATTGCGCTGGCGAGCCTCGTCGGGCGCGACGTGGCGCGGCGCATCGCGGGCTTTCCCGAAAGCGAGCTTTTCCTGCCGGTGACGGCGCTTCGCCCGATCCGCTTCCATGCGGCCCTGCGTCCGTTCGTCTCGGCGCTCATCGGTTGGTATCGCTTGCGCGACGCGCTGGAGTTCCGTCGCCTGCCGGCCGCAAGGTGAAGGCCCAAACGCGCTCGAGCGTTCCGCCATCCGCTTCCGCATCGGAATGGACGATCGCGGCGCGGCGGCGTAAGTGAACCGGCAAAGAAAAGGCGCCTGCAAATGCGCCAGCGCCATCGGGGTTGGAACCTTCTTGGCTCTGGCCTAACCTTGCGCTCAGCATAGAAACGTCAACTCTCGCATTCGATTCCCGAGGAAGCGGCCATGAACGACACGACCCCCAAAGGCGGCAAGCGCGTCGAGCGCCGCAGCCGGCCGAGCTTCACGGATCAGGAAGCGCTGCAATTTCATTCGCAGGGGCGGCCCGGCAAGATCGAGGTCGTGCCGACGAAGCCCATGGCGACGCAGCGCGATCTCTCGCTCGCCTATTCGCCGGGTGTCGCCGTGCCGGTGCTCGCCATCGCGGATGATCCGGCCGCCGCCTTCGATTACACCGCCAAGGGCAATCTCGTCGCGGTCATCTCGAACGGCACGGCGATCTTAGGCCTCGGCAATCTCGGCGCGCTCGCCTCGAAGCCCGTGATGGAAGGCAAGGCGGTGCTCTTCAAGCGTTTTGCCGACATCGATTCGATCGATCTTGAGGTGGGCACGGAGGATGCCGAGACCTTCGTCAACGCGGTGCGCTATCTCGCGCCCACTTTCGGGGGCATCAACCTCGAGGACATCCGCGCCCCCGAATGCTTCATCATCGAGACGCGGCTTCGCGAGCTCATGGACATCCCGGTCTTCCATGACGATCAGCACGGCACCGCGATCATCGCGGCGGCCGGCCTCATCAACGCGCTGCATCTCACGGGCCGCGACATCGAGAAGACGCGCCTCGTGATCAACGGGGCGGGGGCGGCGGGCGTCGCTTGCGCCGAGCTCATCAAGGCGATCGGATTCAAGCCCGGCAACGTCATCCTCTGCGACACCAAGGGGGTGGTCTATAAGGGGCGCACCGAGGGCATGAACCAATGGAAATCGGCCCATGCGGCCGAGACCAAGGCGCGCAGCCTCGCCGATGCGCTCGTCGGCGCCGATGTGGTCTTCGGCCTTTCCGTCAAGGGGGCGTTCACGGTCGAGATGATCCAGTCGATGGCGAAGGAGCCGATCATCTTCGCCATGGCGAACCCCGATCCCGAGATCGGACCCGAGGAGGTGGCGCGCATCCGCGACGACGCCATCATGGCGACCGGGCGCTCGGATTATCCGAACCAGGTGAACAACGTGCTCGGCTTTCCCTACATCTTCCGTGGCGCGCTCGACGTGCGCGCGACGACGATCAACATGGAGATGAAGATCGCCGCCGCGAAGGCGCTCGCCGAGCTCGCGCGCGAGGATGTGCCAGATGAGGTCGCCGCCGCCTACCAGGGCGCGCGCCCGCGCTTCGGGCGCGACTACATCATCCCGGCTCCCTTCGATCCGCGGCTCATCCACACCGTGCCGATGGCGGTGGCGGAGGCCGCGATGGAAACGAAAGTGGCGCGCCGGCCGATCATCGACATGGCGGGCTACAAGGTGCAGCTCTCCTCGCGGCGCGATCCCGCGGCCGGCACGCTGAACCGCATCTTCGAGCGGGTGCGGCGCTTTCCCAAGCGCGTCGTCTTCGCCGAGGGCGAGGAGGAGCAAGTGATCCGCGCCGCGCTCTCCTATGTGGCGAACGGGCTCGGCACCGCGATCCTCGTCGGGCGCGAGGAGCGCGTGCGCGAGACGGCGGCGCATGCGGGGCTAGACGTGGGCTCGCGCGACGGCATCGAGATCCACAACGCGCGCCTTTCGCATCGCAACACGGCCTATGCGCAATTCCTCTACGAGCGGCTGCAGCGGCAAGGTTTCCTGTTCCGCGATTGCCAGCGCCTCATCAACCAGGATCGCAATCACTTCGCCGCCGCCATGGTGGCGCTCGGCGATGCCGACGCCATGGTCACGGGCGTGACGCGCAATTCCTCGATCGCGATCGAGGACGTGCGCCGCGTGATCGATTCGAAGCCGGGCCATCGGATGATCGGCCTCTCGCTCGCCTTGACGCGCGGGCGCACCATCCTGGTCGCCGACACCTTGATCCATGAGCTGCCGAGCGGGCAGGAGATCGCCGAGATCGCGATCGAGGCCGCCGGCGTCGCGCGCCGCCTCGGCCATGAGCCGCGCGTCGCGCTTCTCGCCTTCTCCACCTTCGGTCACCCGAAGGGCGAGCGCACCAAATTCGTGCAGGAGGCGGTGCGCATCCTCGATCACATGCGGGTCGATTTCGAATATGACGGCGAGATGGCGGCCGATGTCGCGCTCAACCGCGAGCTCATGGTCTCGACCTACCCGTTCTGCCGCCTCACCGGCGCCGCCAATGTGCTCGTCATGCCGGCGTTCCATTCGGCCTCGATCTCGACCAAGATGCTCCAGGAGCTCGGCGGCTCGACCGTGATCGGCCCGCTCATCGTCGGTCTCGACAAGCCGGTGCAGATCGTGCCGCTCGGCGCCAAGGATGCCGACCTCGTCAACATGGCGGCGCTCGCGGCGTTCAATATCGGGGGATAGGAGCGAGTAGCGAGTAGCGAGTAGCAATCTCCTCACTTGCTACTCATCGCTCCTCACGTCTCACTCTTCTATTCGCTATTCGCTATTTCGCTATTCGCTCACCCGCGTTCAGCTCACCGGCTCGAGCTTGTCTTGCGTCCTCGTCTCGAAATCCTTCGCGTCGTGGCGCTCGTGAAGCTGGCTCGACGGCTCGCCGCTAGTGCGGTTCACCATGCGGCCGCGCTGCACGGTCGGGCGCTTGAGAAGCCTGTCGGCCCAGCGATTGACGTGTTTGTAATCCTGGACGCTCAGGAACTCGGCCGCACCATAAGACCAGCCCTTCACCAGGCCGCCATACCACGGGAAGATCGCCATGTCGGCGATGGTGTAGTCTTCGCCCGCGACATATTTGTGCTGCGCGAGCTGGCGGTCGAGCACGTCGAGCTGGCGTTTCACTTCCATGGCAAAGCGGTCGATCGCATATTCGATCTTCGCCGGCGCATAGGCGTAGAAATGGCCGAAGCCGCCGCCCAGATAGGGCGCGCTTCCCATTTGCCAGAACAGCCAGGAGAGGCACTCGGCGCGCGCGGCACGCTCGGTCGGCAGGAAGGCGCCGAACTTCTCGGCGAGATACATGAGGATCGCGGCGGATTCGAAGACCCTGACCGGTTTCGGCTCGCTGCGGTCGACGAGAGCCGGAATCTTGGAATTGGGATTTATCGCGACGAAGCCGCTGCCGAACTGGTCGCCATTGCCGATGCGGATGAGCCAGGCGTCGTATTCGGCGCCGCGATGGCCGAGCGCCAGAAGCTCTTCCAGCAGAATCGTGACCTTCACGCCGTTCGGCGTGCCTTGCGAGTAAAGCTGCAAGGGATGGCGGCCGACCGGTAGCTCCTTGTCATGCGTCGCGCCGGCGATCGGGCGGTTGATGCTGGCGAATTGGCCACCGCTCGGCTTGTTCCAGACCCAGACCTTCGGCGGCGTGTATTCGGCGGGTTCGGTCATCTTCATGTCTCCAGGAGTGAATTCGGCGCGCTCGCTTCGCGACGAGGCGCGGGAAGCGTGCGCACGGGTTTTTCGTCGTTGAGCGAATGGCCTTGTTAGCCTGTTACGGCGCGTTTTTGTCGTTCATCCGCACATGCCTCCCGTGCAGATGAGGATGGGGTGACGACACCAAGGCCGTTTGCGCGCGTCATAGACCGGCTCAGCCCGCGTTTCCATGCCTCGAGTGGTTACGCGAGGGAGGCGTGGATGCCCGGGCCGACGCCCGGGCATGACGAAGAAATGGTTTCCCCCTTCGTCATGCGCGGGCTTGGCCCGCGTATCCACGTCTTCAAATGGATTACGCGGCCATGACGAGCTCACAGCCACCTCTTCCAGCGGAAGACGAGATAGGGAACGATGGCGGAGACGAGCATCAGCACGAGGCCGTATTGATAGCCGTAAGCCCAATCATATTCCGGCATGTTCTTGAAGTTCATGCCGTACATCGAGGCGAAGAAGGTCGGCGGCGTGAACACGACCATGATCACCGAGAGGATCTTGATGATGTCGTTCTGATTGAGATTCACGAAGCCGAGTATGCTGTCGAGAAGGAACTGCACTTTGCCGAGAAGATATTCGGTCTGCGTGTCGAGGGAGGCGATGTCGTGCAGCATCGTCCCGATATGGCCTTGCGGTTCGCTCTCCTCCGGGCTTCCCAAAGCTGGCGGGCTCGCAAAGCGCAACATGAGCTCGATCGAGACGAGGCTCTCGCGCACCTTCGAGATTCGGCTCCCCTCCTGGCCAAGCGTCGCGAGCGCGGATTGGTACTCATCCGTCACCGGGCGCCCTCTGCGCGATGCCCTTTCGAAGACCGCATCGGAAAGAGTGTCGATCCGGTCACCGGTCGTGCGCAGAATTTGCGAGGCGCGTCCGACGATCATGTCGATCAGGCCGACGAAGATCGCGTCTGGATCTTTCCGTGAAAGGCCGAAGCGCTGCGCGTGCCCTGAAAAGCTCTGGAAGGGTTTGGGATCGTCATAGCGGACTGTGATCAAGACGCGTCTCTTGCGGATGAAACTCACATTCGCGATCTTGGGACGGTTGCTCTTCGCGAGGCAAAGCACGCGGGCCGTCATGAACCGCGCCCCATCCTCGGTGTAGAGGAGCTCGGAAGGCTCGATCTCGTCCATCTCCTCGGGCGTTGGAAGAGAAATGCCGGCGAAGGCTTCCGCGGCCTTGATTTCCTCGCCCGTCGGCTCGAAGAGATCGAGCCAGACGCTGTCCGTCGGGATCGGTTCACCCGCCCTAAGAGTACGCTCGCCAAGCGGGGCGATGTCGGCATCCTCGCCTTTGCTGGGCTCGAATTGGTGAACGACGATCATCGTCTGCGGGTCTCCGATTGGGGTGGGGGATTTGCGTGCCTCGCTCAGGCCAGAGGCGCAAGGCTCGCGGGTGGCAGGCTGTCTTCCGGAACGAAGAAATCGACACGCAGCGCTTGCGCCGGGTCCACGCGATAGCGGTCGAAATCCGTCACGCCTTCCTCGGCAAGAAAGCTGTCGTCGATGAGGAAGTTCCCTGAAAAATCACGCGCGGGCTTCAAGAAGATGCGGTAGGCCGCGTCCGCGAGAATCTCAGGCGTGCGCGAAGCGCGCATCAAGGCGTCCCCGCCGAGGAGGTTGTTCACGGCAGCGGTCGCGATCGTGGTGCGCGGCCACAAGGCGTTGACCGCGATGCCCTTCGCTCGAAGCTCGCCCGCGAGGCCTAGCACCACGAGGCTCATGCCGAATTTCGCCATCGAATATGCCGTGTGCGGCGCAAACCACTTCTCCTTCATGTCGAGCGGGGGCGAGAGCATGAGGATATGCGGGTTCGCCGCCTTGGCGAGATGAGGGATGGCGTATTTCGACACCATGAAGGTGCCGCGCGCATTGATCTGATGCATGAGATCGAAGCGCTTCATCTCGGTCGCCTCGATTGTCGTGAGGCTGATCGCGCTGGCGTTGTTCACGAGGATGTCGATGCCCCCGAAGCGCGAGACCGTCTTCTCGATGGCGGCCTTCACCGCCTCTTCATCGCGGATGTCGGTTTGCAACGCGCAGCGCCTTGCCGCCGGCGGCCTCGATCTCCCGCGCCGCGGTGAAGATCGTCCCCGGTAATTTCGGATGAGCCTCGGCGGTCTTCGCTGCGATCGCCACATTGGCGCCGTCGCGCGCGCATCTTTGCGCGATGGCAAGCCCGATGCCGCGCGAGGCGCCGGTCACGAACAAGGTCTTGCCAGCAAGCGGCTTCGGCCGGGTGGATTCGGGAGTGGCTGTTGTCGGCATCACTCATCTCCTCGCGAATGCTTTTACTATAGACCGATTTGTCACGGCGCGAGGAAGCATCGATGATCCTCATTCCCGCGAAAGCGGGAATCCGGGAATGTGACGCACGTTGTGGAAAACACTGGGTCCCCGCTTTTCGCGGGGACGAGCGGACGCATTCAGGCTTGATGCGCCTCGCGCACGCTTGCCAACGCCTGATCGATGTCGCGCTCCTGCGTGAGATGATTGCAGACCGAGACGCGCATCACGCGCATGCCGCCCCAAGTGGCGCCGCCGAACCAGGCGACACCTCTTTCCTGGACGCGGCGGATCATCTCGTCGGTGGCGCGATCATGATTGCCGTCATCGGCGAGGAAGCGCACCAGCCCCTGGTTGATGATCGGAGCGGCGACCACCTCGGCGCCTGGAAGCTCGCCGATGCCTTGGACGAGGCGTTTCGCAAGGGCGCAGCAACGCTCCACGATCTCGGCTACTCCAGCGCGCCCGAGCGCGCGGATCGCCGCATAGGCCGGAAAGCCGCGAGCGCGCCTCGACCATTCGGGATTCCAATCCTTCTGATTGCGCAGCTCTCCGCGGGGCACGGAATAGCTCGTATCCTGCGCGAAGGCGGCACGATGCGCGGCCGGATGCGCGACGAACACGAGGCCTGACTCGAAAGGCAGGTTCAGCCATTTGTGCCCATCCGTCGCCCAGGAATCCGCCTGCTCGGCGCCGTCGAGCCAATGGCGATGGCGGTCGCTTGTCGCGACCCAAAGGCCGAAGGCGCCGTCGATATGCACCCAGGCCTTCGCCGCATGCGCGATCGGACAAGCCCGCGCGAAAGGGTCGAAGACGCCCGTGTTCAAATCGCCCGCTTGCAGCCAGACGATGACGGGGTCTTCGCCCGCCGCGCGCAGCGCCGCCTCGAGCTTGCCGATCTCGATGCGGCCGGAATTGTCGGCGCCCACATCGTCGATCGCCTCGGTGCCGATGCCGAGCAAGCGCGCGGAGCGCAGGATCGATTCGTGCCGGTTCTGTGTCGTCAGGATGCGCAAGCGCGGCGCTCCGGCGAGGCCCCTCTTTTCGACATCCCAGCCGCGATCGGCAAGCAGCTTGTGGCGCGCCGCCGCGAGCGCGGTGGTGTGCGCCATCTGGCAACCCGTGACGAAGGCGAAAGACGCCTTTTGCGGAATGCCGAGGAGCTCCTTTACCCATTCGCCGCACACCTCCTCGACGACGGCTTCCGCCGGCGAGGTGAGGTTCGAGGCTGCGTTCTGATCCCAGACGGAAGTGAGCCAATCCGCCGCGATCGCGACCGGAAGCGTGCCGCCGATGACCCAGCCGAAGAAGCGCGCGTTGACGGATCCCAGAATTCCGCCCTCGACATCGCGCACGAGCTCATCGATGACCGTCTCGGCCGCCATGCCGTTTTCGGGAAGAGGCTTCGCGAGACGCGAGCGCAGCTCTTGCGTCGATGCGGTCGTGCCGATCGGGCGATTCTGCACCGTTTCCAGGAATTTCGCCGCATGCGCGGCAGCGCGGTCGAGGACGTGGGTCATGGGTTCCGACGGGTTTGCGGGTCCAGAGGTAACGAAGCTTTGGCACCCTTCATCGCGCAATGCTTCGGCCGTGCCCGTATCGTCGCGGCGAGCCGGAACTCCTCGTGACGGCCGGCTAAGGGGTCGGACCCGTGGGTCCGACAAGCCCCGCTTTACCGGTCGCGGCAACTCCGCTATCCGCGATGCTTCGGTCCCCGCCGTAACGCATGGACAAGGCGAAGCGCCATGGTCGCGGCCATGATCGGAAATGGACAATATGAAAGCGCGCCCTGCGTCTTTGGCTCGGCAAGGCCGGTGACGGCCGCGGCTTCGCTTCCGAGGATCGTGTGGCACGACACATGAGCAAATCCACTCACCAAGTGGCAGACTTGAGGGTCGTGCGGGCCCGGCGCGTCTTCGTCGCGGTCGTCATCATCACGCTCGCGAGCCAGTTCTTCCGCGCCTCGACCAGCGCGCTCGGCCCGGAGCTGATGCGCGATCTTTCGCTCTCCCCGCAAGGGCTCGGCCTTGCGAATGCGGCCTTCTTCGTCTCGCTCACGGCCGCGCAAATCCCGATCGGCATGTTGTTCGATCGCTTCGGCCCTCGACGTGTCGTCGCCTTGCTCACCGTGTTCACCGTGCTCGGCGCGGCGCTTCACGCCGTGGCGCGTTCCGAGGCCTTGTTCGTCCTCGCCCGTTTTCTCGTAGGCCTCGGTTGCGCCGGCAGCTTCATGGCGGCCGTCGTCTTGTGCGTGCGGTGGTACGCGGGCCGAAACTTCTCGACCATGCTCGCCCGCGTCTTCGCGCTCAGCGGCCTCGGCTATCTACTCGCTGGAAGCCCTTGGGCGGCCTTCGCGGACGCGATCGGCTGGCGACCCGCCTTCGCGGCATCGGCGCTCTTTGCCGCGGCGACGGGCTATCTCTTCTTCGCCCTCGCGCGCGACCATCCGGGCCAAGAGCCCGCCGTGCGGCCCGAGAGGCTTCGTGGCATTTTGAGCGGCTTTCGCGACGTGTGGCAAACCGTCGGCCTCGTCCCGATTCTCGCCATGCATTTCGTCTCCTACGCCGCCTTCCTGACGGTGTTCGGCGTCTGGGCAGGGCCTTATCTCAACGACGTCTACGCGTTCGATCCGGTCGCGCGCGGCAATGTGCTCGTGGTCATGGCGGCGGCGCAGATCCTCGCCACGCTCGGCTTTGGGCCGCTCGACCGCTGGCTGCCGCGCCGGATCATCGTCATCCTGGCCGCGACGCTCAGCATCGCCACCCTCACGGTCCTGATCCTGGTGCCGCACCCCTCGGCGGAAGCCGCGGTTCTGATGTTGATCGTCTTCAGCGGGGCCACGTCCTTCGGCGTCGTCAATGTCGCCGACGCCAATAGCCGCTTCCCGGCACACATCGCCGGACGTGGGGCGACGGCGGTCAATCTGTTTCAGGTCGTCGGCACCTCGGTGCTGCCCATCTTGAGCGGCATGGTGATCGGCTGGTTCCCGAGCGTGGCGGAGGGACGCCCGGAGGCGGCGTACCGCGCGGCGTTCGCCGTGGTCGCGGCAAGCCTTGCGATCGGCCTTGCGGCTTACGGTTTGCTTTACCCGAAGGGAAGCGGGCGCAGAGCGGCGTCGGATGCTGCCGGCGAGATGGCCGAAAAGGCTCCCGGCTCGCCTTGACGCGCGGCCGGCAGCTTCAGCCTTGGCGCTTCTTGCTCGTGAAGGCGAGCAAAGCGGCGCGTGCTTCGGGCATCGCGAGGCGCTTCGCGAATTCGCGCCCTTCCGCGTCCATCGTCGCGAGCAATTCCTTCGGTTCGCCGCGCAACATCCGGCGTGACGCGGCGAGCGCCTCTTTCGGCTTGCCGGCGAGCGCCTTCGCCTTCGCGAACGCATGGGCGCGAAGCTCCCCCGCCGGCACGACCGCGTTGACGAGGCCGAAGCTTTCGGCGCGCTCGGCCGAGATCGCCTCGCCGAGGAGCAGGAGCTCGCTCGCGCGCGCCATGCCGCAACGGCGCGGCAAGAGCACCGATGAGCCGCCCTCGGGCGTAAGGCCGAGGTCGACGAAGGGAATCCTCAACGAGGCCGAAGGGCTCGCATAAACGAGGTCGCAATGCAGCAGCATGGTGGTGCCGATGCCGATCGCGAGCCCTTCGACCGCCGCGACGAGCGGTTTCTCGAAAGCGGCGAGCCGCTTGATGAAGCGCAAGCCCGCGGACTCGGAAGGGTCTCCCTGGCGCGACAGAAAATCGTTGATGTCGTTGCCCGCCGTGAACACGCCGTCCGAACCCGTGAGCAGCACGGCGCCGATCATCGCGTCCTCCGCGCTCTCCTCCAACGCGACGCGCATCGTCTCATACATGGCGAGCGTCAAGGCGTTCTTCTTCGCGGGCCGCGTCATCGCGATCACGAGAACGCCGTCCTCGCGCGCGATCGTCACATCGTTCGTCGTCATGTGAGGCTTTCCCCTGGCTTCAAAGGCTCGTATCGGCGTGGCTGCGAGCCATCCAAATCCCGCACGCCATAATGGCGCGCGAGATCGGCGACATGGAGCACCTGCCCGTTGAGGCGCGCCACATCCTCGTCCGCGGCGAGCGCCGCGACGACGCGCCCGGCGTAAAGCGGGCTTTCCGTCGCCTCTTCGCCGAGGCCCGCCGCGATGGCGCGTTCGGTGCGCACGAGGCCCGGCGAAAGCGAAAGCGCGGTCACGCCATGAGGCGCGAGGTCCTTCGCCATGACGAAGGCAAGGCGGGCGCTCGAAGCCATGGCGAGATCATGAAACGCATCCCCGAGATAGCCGCCGCCGGCATCGAAAGTGGTGACGACAATCAGGCCTCTGCGGGCCGCCACCATGAAAGGTGCGAGCGCCTGGGCGGTAAGGAGGTTGGCGTAGACGGCGGTCTCGATGAGCTGCCCGAGCCGCGCCGCCGGCCTGCGCCAGAATGGCGTCCCATAGGTCGAGCCGTCCGGGTAGCGCTCGCCGTCGAAGCCGTCATTGCCGCCGAAGACGTTGAGCACGGCAAGATCGAGCCGTGGCGCCACGCGCCTTACATAAGCCGTGAGGGCGTCGAGCTCGCGGGGCACCGTGTGGTCGCAGCGAAACAGCAACCCCTCTCCGCCGCGCGCGCTCACCTCGCGCGCCGTCTCCTCGATGGTTTCGGGGCGCCCGTCGGTCGCGGCGGCGGCTTCCGAGGAACGTCCGGTGACGATCACCCGCGCGCCCGCTTCGCCGAGCGCGAGCGCGATGCCGCGCCCGACACCGCGCGACCCGCCCGCGACGAGGCCGGTGCGGCCGCCGAGGGGACGGCCCGCCGCGAGGCTCAAGAGGCGAGCGCCGACGCGGCGTCATGCACCGAAGCGCCGCCCGCCGTGATCGCGGCCTCGAGACCGGTTGCGCCGGTCGCGATATTCTCGGCGAAGAAGCGCGCAAGGCCGATGCGGCCCGCATGCGCCGGATTGGAATCGCCGTCCCGGGCTTGCGCATGAGCGGCAAGCGCGACCTCGGCGAGCGAAGCCGTCCCTTGCGCAAGGCCGAAGAGGCGAAGATAGGGCGAGGCGCCGGCAAGCGCTTCCCGCGGTGCGTCGCGCACGGCGCCGAGCATGTATTGCGTCGCCCGATCGAGCGCCTCGACGGCGTCTCGCAAGCGCGCCGCCATCTGTCCGAATGCCGGGTTGTTGATGCCGACGAGCTTTTGGGCCGTGGCGCGCATGCCGGCGACGAGCGAGGCCACCGCCTGGCCTTCCGAAAGCGGCAATTTGCGCGTAACGAGGTCGATCGCCTGGATGCCGTTCGTGCCCTCGTAAATCGGCGCGATGCGCGCGTCGCGCAAATGCTGCGCGGCGCCGGTCTCCTCGATGAACCCCATGCCGCCATGCACCTGCACGCCGAGCGAGGCGACCTCGACGCCGATGTCGGTGGAGAAGGCCTTGGCGACCGGCGTCAACAGTGAGGCGCGCTCGAAAGCCGCGGCGCGCGCCTCGGGCGCTTCGGCGCGCCGGGCGCGATCGATCGCCTCCGCGGTGAGGTAACACAAGGCGCGCGCCGCCTGGGTGAGCCCGCGCATGGTGAGCAGCATGCGTTGCACATCCGGCTGCTCGGCGATCGGGCTCATACCCTGTTCCTTGGCGCCGGGAGCGCGGCCCTGGCGCCGCTCGAGCGCGTAGGCGACCGCCTGCTGCGTCGCGCGCTCGGCGATCGCGACGCCTTGCGCCGCGACGTTGAGGCGCGCGTTGTTCATCATGGTGAACATGCAGGCAAGCCCGCGATTCTCCTCCCCGATCAGGAAACCCGTCGCTCCGCCCTTGTCGCCATACACCATGGTGCAGGTGGGCGAAGCGTGGATGCCGAGCTTGTGCTCGATCGAGTGGCAGCGCAGGTCGTTCGCCTCGCCGATCGAGCCATCCGCTTCGACGAGGAACTTCGGCACGAGGAAGAGCGAGATGCCGCGCGTGCCGGGCGGCGCATCGGCCAAGCGCGCCAGCACGAGGTGGACGATGTTCTCGGTGAGATCATGATCCCCATAAGTGATGAAGATCTTCTGGCCGGTGATTTTGTAAGTGCCGTCACCCGCCCGCTCGGCGCGGGTGCGCAAGGTCGAAAGGTCGGACCCTGCCTGCGGCTCGGTGAGGTTCATCGTGCCCATCCACTCGCCCGAAACGAGCTTTGGAAGATAGATTTCCTTGAGCGCGTCCGAGCCATGCGCGTGGAGGGCCTCCATCGCGCCGAAGGTAAGGAGCGGGCCGAGGCTGAACGCCATGCAGGCGGAGTTCCACATCTCCCCGCAAGCCGTCGCAATAAGCGTCGGCAGGTCTTGGCCGCCGAATGCGGCGGGGCCCGGAAGCGCATTCCATCCGGCGGCGGCCCAATCCCGATAGGCGTCGCGAAAGCCCGGCGCGGTCGTGACCACGCCGTCCTTGAAGCTCGTTCCGCGCTGATCGCCGATGCGATTGAGCGGTGCGAGGCGTTCGGCGGCGAATTTCGCCGCCTCCTCGAGGATGGCCGGGCTCATGTCCTCGTCGAGCCCGGGCGCGAGGCCGTCCGCGATCAGGCGGTCGAGGCCCGCGACATGGCGCAGCGTGAACAACATGTCGGCGACGGGAGCACGATAGGTCGAAGTCATGTCACCTGGCCCTTCCCCGAGGATGAGGCCCCCTCCCTTGACAAGACAAGCGAGCGGAGCGGAAGGCGATGATCGATGCCGGCAGAAGGCGAGGCATCGATATTTTTCGTGAACCGATAGTTGAGCGATGCAGCAATCCTCGTCAATCCGCCGCGCCGGGCGCAGCCATCGCGAAACGCGGCTTTTGCCTTCCGGCGCGGCCGGGATCAACGAGGCCGCTCTTCTCTTGCGCGCGGGCCGTCTCGTCGCCTTTCCGACCGAGACGGTCTATGGGCTCGGCGCCGACGCCACGAACTCCAGCGCCGTGGCGGCGCTTTATGCGGCGAAACGCAGGCCCTCGTTCAACCCACTGATCGCTCACCTTCCCGATCTCGACGCCGCCTTGAAGCAGGGAAGCTTCAACGCGACCGCGCGCGAGCTTGCCCGTGCCTTCTGGCCCGGCGCCTTGACCCTCGTCGTCCCGTTCGCCCCGCAGGGCAGCGTCTGCGACCTCGCGCGCGCCGGGCTCGACAGCGTGGCGCTGCGCGTGCCGGCGCATCCCTTGGCCCGGCAGCTTCTCGAGAGGGTGGGAAGGCCGATCGCCGCGCCTTCGGCCAATCGCTCCGGCCATGTCAGCCCGACGCAGGCTTCCCATGTGATGGAGGATCTCGATGGGCGCATCGACGCGGTGGTCGATGGCGGCCCGACGACGATCGGGCTCGAATTCGACGATCATTGCCTGCCTTTCGGCAAGCCCGATCCTGTTGCGCGCTGGCGGCATCCCGCGCGAGGCGATCGAGCGCGTGGTCGGCGAGCTCGGTGGCGACAGGAAGCGCCCGACCAAGGGTTCACCGAGCGGCGCCCGCGAGCGGGGAAAGCAGCCGTCGATCGGGGAAGACGATCTTCGGCCCCTTTCGCCCGGCCTCCTCGCTTCCCATTATGCGCCGCGCGCGAAGGTGCGGCTCGAGGCGCGCGAGATCGAGCCTCGCGAGGCCGCCCTGCTCTTCGGCGAATTTCGGCCGGTCGGGGTCGAGCGCGCGGCCGCCGTCCTCAACTTGAGCGAGACGGGTGACCTCACCGAAGCCGCGGCCAATCTTTTCGGGCATTTGCGCAAGCTCGACGCCAGGCTCGCGGGCCGGAGATCGCCGCGCATCGCGGTTTCGCCGATTCCGGAGAGGCAACTCGGCGAAGCCATCAACGACCGGCTGCGCCGGGCCGCCGCCGGAAGGTAGGCCGAATCGGGTTTGCGTTTCGCCCGGCGTCTAGGGGCCTCGCGTCCTCGCTCTTCTCTCTCTGGCAACAGATGCCCCGCCCCAACGTCATTTGGGGCCGTGAGGCGTCCTTGCGGCGAGAAGGGCCGCCGTGCGCCGAAGAGCGTGTAGTGACTGTCGTGGATCAGCACCTCTGCGCGGATGCGTGGCCTAGAAAGCAATCGGCGGAGCCGAGTTGTCTCGGGCGCGTCTGGTCATAGCCGTCCCCGGCGACAGGATACCCAAGTTGGCGCGCGATCCGACCAAAGCCCATGCAAGCTCATGTCCATCAGTGCTCCGGGTCCATCTCCCAGACACCGTGGATTGAGGTATTCATGCCCGTGGGGGTAACGCTCGTCCGCAACGTGCCTTAAAACGTACCTCTGCGCTCCGATCATGTTGCGCGAGAATGTGTGTCCGGCCTCCAGCCGCGGCCGAGCCTGCCAGAGATAAATGTTGAACTCGAACAGCGCCCAGGCGGGCTCGGCATCGATTCCGGGGTTGGCGATGCAGCCATCGAGCAGTCCAAGCTGTCAAATTTGGCTCCCTTTTGGTTGCGTCGCGTATCAAGCGTACACGTCCTTCTGCGCAGGCGTCGAGCACATCAATCCCGCCTTTGGGGAAGCAGGTCGCTTCGGTTGGGGGGCGCCGACGCCCAGTGAATGCGCCTAGCCTTTCGGCGCGGGCGCGCCGATCGGCGGCTCCGCCGTCATGCCGGCGAGCACCTCCGCCACATGGCGAACCGCGACCTTGTCGCCCTCGCGCGAGAGCTTGCCGGCCATGTTCATGAGACAGCCGAGATCGCCGGCGAGCAAGGTCGGCGCGCCGCTCGCCTTCACCTTGCGCGCCTTCTCGGTGACGATGGCGTTGGAGATATCGCCGTATTTCACCGCGAAGGTCCCGCCGAAGCCGCAACAGACATCCGCATCCACCAATTCGGTGAGCTCGAGCCCGTCCATCGCGGCAAGGAGCTTGCGGGGCTGTGCGCGGATGCCGAGCTCGCGCAAGCCCGAACAGGAATCGTGATAGGTCACCTGGCCATCGAAGCGCGCCTTCACGCGCTCGATCTTCATCACATCGACCAGGAAAGAGACGAGCTCATAGGTCTTCTCGGCGAGCGCGCGCGCGGGACCCACGAGATTGGGGTCGTCGGCGAAGAGCTCGGGGAAGTGCGCCCGGATCATGCCGGCGCAAGAACCCGACGGCGCGACCACGTAGTCGAAGCCGCCGAAAGCCGCGATCACCTGGCTCGCGATGGCGCGCGCCGTCACGCGGTCACCTGAATTATAGGCGGGTTGTCCGCAGCAAGTCTGGCTCGGCACCTCGACGACGCAACCGGCCTCCTCGAGGAGCTTGACGGCCGCAAAGCCGATCGAGGGACGGATGAGGTCGACGAGGCAAGTGACGAAAAGGCCGATACGCGGCTTTTGGGGTGGAGAATCTGGCGGCACGAAGGAACCTTGAACTTGCGGCGCGGCGTTCCGCGGGGACGCTCATTGAACCATGTCGGGCGCAACCTGCAAAGCGGTGCCCGTGGCGGTACCGCGTCTTCCCGCTTTGCCGTAGAGACAGGTGTCGGTTGCTATCGAGTGAGCCCGCGCGCCGCCGCGGTCTTGCGTCAATCCAAATATTTTTTTAGCGGCCCCAGGTACTTGTTCTTCCAACCGCCTTCCAGATGCGGAGCCATGTCTTCCGGGAAGCCTGTATGCTCGAGGGTGAGCTGCGACGAGGCACCCTTCGCCTTGAGCTCGAATTTGACGATCGAATAGACGCCCTCCGGCCAATTTCCGGCGCGCCAGGCTTGCACAATGCGCTGGCCGGGTTTCAACTCGACATTTCGCCCTGTGATCATCCCACCGAAACAGGAGAAGGCACCGCCCGCCTTGGCGTCGATCTCGGCCGGTTCCCCGCTGAACGCGCTGAATTGCTTGGCATCGGTGAGGGTCTCGTAAACGCGCTGCGAGCTCGTTGCGAACGTCACTTCCTGGCGTATCTTATTCGTCATTATCTCGCTCCCGTCCTCTAAATTGCGATTTCATCGAAGCAGGCGCCAATGAAATAATCAACATCGCCTTCTCGTAAATGGGAAGGTTTTCACGAAATATTGTTATTTATCAACATATTACAATAATGTCGGTGAATACGGTCGTCATAAAAAATAAGAGAGTCCCACATGCGATCCTAATTAGCCGCTCGAACTCCAAGGCTGGGACCCGCCACGGGTTGAGCTCTCACGAAAGAGATAAATTCGAGCGAGCGAGGGGGCAGCTTATGAAAAGTCGCGCTACGAATCGCTCTCGACGAGCTAGCGACCCCGCTCCGCGCCCCTGGCTACTTGCAATTCCCTCTTCACTCCTTGCCTTCTGGCGTCTTGCCAAAGATCGGCATAAAGAAATGCTTATATCTTGATTGCGTCTTCGAAGGTTTGCTGTTACATGCCGGCCGCAGCCTTGCGGCGGGCGTGATCGACAAGCCGCGACACCTTTCATTCGGAGCCGCCATGAGCAAGGACTACGTCGTCAAGGACATCACGCAAGCCGGTTTCGGGCGCAAGGAGATCGCGATCGCGGAGACCGAGATGCCCGGTCTCATGGCCGTGCGTGAGGAATATGGGCCGAAACAGCCCCTCAAAGGGGCACGCATCGCCGGCTCGCTGCATATGACGATCCAGACGGCCGTGCTCATCGAGACGCTGAAGGCGCTCGGCGCTGATATCCGCTGGGCCTCGTGCAACATCTATTCGACGCAGGACCATGCGGCGGCCGCGATCGCGGCGGGCGGCATTCCGGTCTTCGCGGTCAAAGGCGAGACGCTCAAGGATTATTGGGAGTACACGCGCAAGGTCCTGGAATGGGGTGACGGGGGCACGCCGAACCTCATTCTCGATGACGGCGGCGACGCGACGCTTCTCGTGCATCTTGGCGTGCGCGCCGAGAAGGGCGACACCGCTTTCCTCGAGAAGCCCGGCTCCGAGGAAGAGGAAATCCTGTTCGCGCTGATCAAGCGGACGCTCACCGAGAAGCCGGGATGGTTCGGCAAGCTCGCTTCATCGATCAAGGGCGTCTCCGAGGAGACGACGACGGGCGTGCACCGCCTTTACGTCATGGAGAAGGAAGGGCGGCTCCTTTTCCCGGCGATCAACGTCAATGACGCGGTCACCAAGTCGAAATTCGACAATCTCTATGGCTGCCGCGAGTCGCTTGTCGATGGCATCAGGCGCGGGACCGATGTGATGATGGCCGGCAAGGTCGCGATGGTCGCGGGCTTCGGCGATGTCGGCAAGGGTTCGGCCGCCTCGCTGCGTCAGGCAGGATGCCGCGTCATGGTTTCGGAGATCGATCCCATCTGTGCGCTCCAGGCCGCGATGGAGGGCTACGAGGTCACGACGATGGAGGATGCGGCACCGCGCGCCGATATCTTCGTCACCGCGACGGGGAACAAGGACGTGCTCACCATCGATCACATGCGCGCGATGAAGGACCGCGCCATCGTCTGCAATATCGGCCATTTCGACAATGAGATTCAGGTCGCGGGGCTGAAGAACTTCAAATGGCACAACGTCAAGCCGCAGGTCGACGAGATCGAATTCCCGAGCGGCAAGCGCATCATCCTGCTCTCGGAGGGGAGGCTCGTGAACCTCGGCAATGCCATGGGGCACCCTTCGTTCGTCATGTCGGCGTCGTTCACCAACCAGACGCTCGCCCAGATCGAGCTGTTCACGCGCGCCGGCAAATACGAGAAGAAGGTCTACACCTTGCCGAAGCACCTCGACGAGAAGGTCGCAAGCCTGCACCTTGCCAAGATCGGCGCGAAGCTCACCAAGCTTCGTCCCGACCAGGCGGCTTATATCGGCGTTCCGGAGAGCGGGCCTTTCAAGGCGGATCATTACCGCTATTGATTGAGGCTGCCGTCACGGCCGGGTCCGGAGCTCGCCGCGAAAAGCGAAGGCGTCGATGCCCGCACCGAGTGCGCGCATGACGTGGATCTATGCGTTTTACCCATCATGACCGGACTTGTTTCGGTCATCGACGACTGTCCTGCGTCGCCGCGAAAAGCGAAGGCGTGGGTGCGAGTGCGCACATGCCGCGAAATTGCAACCGATCGACGCGTCCGGAGCATCGCGGAAGTCGTCCGGCCTCCCGAATTACGGTATAGGTGATTCGCGCCGGCCAGCAGCCGGCCGTGATTGTGCATTGCGGGAGACGGCAGATTTGCAGGGGTGGGCGGGTCGAGGCAGAAAATCCGCGAGCGGGCACGCCGACGCCGCGGCGTTCCTGCCGAAGTTTCGCCGTTCCGCCGGAGCCGTTTTTCCGGCAAGCCTCATCGCGTGGCTCCCGACGCAAGCCCTGGCCCAGGAGGGAGAGCGCCTCACGCGCCTTGCCGATCTCGGCTTTCTGACGGATGAGCCGCGCGGCATCTTCTCGACCGCCTTCGTGGTCGGCCTCACCATCTTCTCGATCACCGTCGCCGTTTTGCACATTCGCGCCCGGGACTTCTGGACAAGGCGCTTGCGTGCGCTCTCCGATCGCGCGGCCGAGACGGAAACCTCGCTCGACAGGACGAAGCTCTTTCTCAACGCCGAACGCCAAGTGTTCGTCGTCTGGGCCGGCGAGAACGAGCCTGCGGTGATCGAGGGCGACCAGAGCTTTCTCGGCGCGCAAGCCAACGTCAACCGGCTCCTTGCCTTCGGCGCCTGGCTCGCTCCCGATCGCGCGGCCGCGATCGAAGCCGCGCTCGACCGGTTGCGGAGCCGAGGCGAAGGCTTCGACCTTGCGATGCAAACGACGAGCGGCCAATTCATCGAGGCGCAAGGGCGCGCGGTCGCCGGCCGCGCCGTGCTGCGCTTGCGCGAGACGACCGGGGACCGGCTCGAGCTGCAAAAATCATCCGAAGCCTTGCGCAAGCTCGCCGAGGAAGCCGACAGCTTGCGCGCCTTGCTCGAAGCGCTGCCGGGTCCGGCTTGGCGGCGCGACCGGCTGGGTAGGCTCGCCTTCGTCAATTCGGCCTATGCGCGCTCGGTCGAGGCGCATGATCCCGAGGATGCCGTCGCGCGCGGTCTTGAGCTTCTCGAGCGCGCCGACCGGGAGCGCAGCGAGCGCCTCTTGCGCGAGGGCGCCGCTTTTCACGAGAAGCTCAATGTGGTGGCCGCGGGCCAGCGGCATTTGTTCGATGTCGTGAGCGTGCAAGCGGCGGCCGGCAGCGCCGGGGTCGCGCTCGACGTGAGCGACATCGAGGCGCTCGAGGCCGCGCTCGACCGGCAGGCGAAGGCGCACGCGCTCCTCATCGATCGCTTGCCGACGGCGGTCGCCGTCTTCGACGGCACGAAGCGCCTCGTTTCCTGGAATAGCGCCTATCGCGACATGTGGCAGCTTGACGATGCCTATCTCGAGAATACGCCGACGGAAGGCGAGATCCTCGACAAGCTCCGCTCCGAGCGTCGCCTTCCGGAGCAAGGCGACTATCGCGGTTGGAAAGCCCAGATCCTCGCCGCTTATCAATCCGTCGAGACGCGCGAGGATTGGTGGTACCCGCCGGACGGAAGGGCACTGCGCGTCGTCTCCTCGCCCAATCCGCAAGGAGGCGTCACCTATCTGTTCGACGATGTGACGGAACGCATGCAGCTCGCCTCGAAATTCGAGGCGCTCACGCGCGTGCAGAGCGAGACGCTCGACACGCTGAAGGAAGGCGTCGCGGTGTTCGGCCCGGACGGCAAGCTGAAGCTTCACAACCTCGCCTTCCAGACGAGCTGGAACCTGGCGCCCGCGCTTCTCGCGACGGCGCCCCATATCGACGCGATCATCGAAAGGTGCAAGGCGCTCGCGCCTGACGCCAAGGTGTGGGAGGCGATGCGTGCCGTCGTCACCGGATTGAGCGACCGGCGCAAAGCCTTGGAGCGCCGCTTGTCGCGCGGCGACTTAAGTCAGCTCGACATCGCCGCCGCGCCCTTGCCGGATGGGGCGACGCTCATCACCTTCACCGACGTGACCGACAAGGTCGCGGCCGAGAGGGCGCTGCGCGAGCGCAACGAGGCGCTCGAGCGCGCCGCCAACCTGCGCGATGATTTCGTGCATCTCGTCTCCTATGAGCTTCGATCCCCCCTCACCAACATCATCGGCTTCAGCCAGCTCTTGCGCGACCAGACCGTCGGCCCGCTTAACCAGCGGCAGCTCGACTACGCCGGCCATATCTCGCGCTCCTCGGCGGCGCTCCTTGCCATCGTCACCGACATCCTCGACCTCGCCACCATCGACAAAGGCTCGATCGATCTCGAGCTCGGACCGGTGGACGTGCGCGAGACCATGGCGGCGGCGGCCGAAGGCGTGCAGGACCGGCTCGCCGAAGCCGGCATCCGCCTCGAGATCGCGACCACCGCCGACATCGGCGCCTTCACCGGCGACAAGAAGAGGGTGCGCCAGGTGCTCTTCAACCTCTTGTCGAACGCCATCGGCTTTTCCTCGAACGGACAGTCGGTGCGCCTCAAGGCCGAGCGCAAGGGCAACGAGATCGTATTTACGGTCGCAGACGAAGGGCGCGGCATTCCCGAGGAGCTGAAAGAGCGGGTCTTCGACCGTTTCGAGAGCCACACCGCGGGCGCGCGCCACCGTGGGCTCGGCCTCGGCCTCTCGATTGTGCGCTCTTTCGTCGAGCTGCATGGCGGCCGCGTCTGGCTCGAGTCCACGCCAGGGCGCGGCACGGTCGTCACCTGCGTCTTCCCCGATGCCGCCATTGCGGCGCGTGCCGCGAGCTGATCATGCAAGACGTGAACGTGCCGCAATTGCCGCGGGCGGGCGAGCAAATCGCCCCCTCGGAAAGCTTCACCTGGACGGTCGTGGCCAATGACGAAGGGCAGACGAGCCGGCTCGCGCGCCATCTCGCGAGCTTCGTGGACGCCGGCGATCTCATCACCTTGTCGGGAGGCCTTGGCGTCGGCAAGACAAGCTTTGCGAGAAGCCTGATCCGCGCCGTCCTGCGCGATCCCGCGACGGAGGTGCCGAGCCCAACCTTCACCTTGATGCAGATCTATGAAGGTGGGCGCTTCCCGGTGATCCATGCCGATCTCTTTCGTTTGCAGTCGCGCGCTGAGCTCGAGGCGCTCGGTTGGGAGGAGATGTCGGAGAACGCGCTCGTCCTCGTCGAATGGCCCGAGCGCGCCGGCGTCGACACGGCGGCGGAGCGGCTCGACGTCACCTTGGCGCTCTCTCCCGCCGTGGCGTTGAAAGCCTCGGACGAGCGCATCGTCACCTTCACTGGATCCGGCGCCTGGCGCCCGCGCCTTCGCCTCGTCAAGGCGACCTTCGATCTTCTCGCGGCACGCGGCTGGCACGCGGCGGAGCGCGAATTCATCCAAGGGGACGCCTCGACGCGAGCCTATGAACGCTTGCGGCGTCAGGGTGAGACGCGCGATCTTGATGATCTCTCCGCCGAGGCCCGACGGGCCGCCGCTGCGCGACGGGCGCCCCTATAGCGCGATCGCCAAGCTCGCCGAGCGCGCCGAGGCTTTCGTCGCCCTGGCCCAAGGGCTTGCCGAGATCGGCTATTCGTCGCCGAAAATTCTTGGGCGCGATCTCGAGGAAGGCGTTCTCATCATCGAGGATCTCGGCGAGGAGGGCGTGGTCGACGCGACGGGGCCCATCCCCGAGCGCTACGCCTTGGCGACCGAGCTTCTCGCCGATCTGCATCGGCGCGCGCTCCCCGAGAGCTTGCCGATCGATCACGCGCGCGAGCACGCGATCCCCCGCTACGACCTCGAGGCGCTTCTCGTCGAGGCCGATCTCCTCAACGATTGGTATGCGCCCCACGTGCTGGGCTCGGCCGTGCCCGCTTCGGCGCGCGCCGAATTCGCGCGCCATTGGCGCGCCGCGCTCGTGCCCATCGTCACGGGTGCGCGAAGCTGGACGTTGCGCGATTTCCACTCGCCCAATCTTCTCTGGCTGCCGGAGCGCGAGGGGTTGGCGAAGCTCGGCCTCATCGATTTTCAAGATACGGTCATCGGCCATCCGGCCTATGACCTCGCTTCCTTGCTGCAGGATGCGCGCGTCGACGTGCTGCCGGAGCTCGAGCTCAAATTGCTCGCCGCCTACACCCATGCGCGCAAGGGCGCGGACCCGAAATTCGACCTTGCGAGCTTCGCCGCCGCCTATGCGACGCTCGGCGCGCAGCGGACGACGAAAATCCTCGGCATTTTCGCGCGTCTCGACCGGCGCGACGGCAAGCCGCAATATCTCGCGCATCTGCCGCGCCTCAAGAAATATTTGATGCGGAATTTGACGCATCCGGCCTTGCGCGATCTCAAGGCCTGGTATGAGACCAATCTGCCGGGCGTGTTCGGCGCGGCGCGATAGGCCTCTTTACAGCTCCTCATGTTCATTTCCTCCGCCGCCAAGGCCATACCGAGTAGGGCCAAACCCAGCCGCGCCATGGTCCTTGCCGCCGGCCTGGGCAAGCGCATGCGCCCGTTGACGACCACCACGCCCAAGCCCCTCATCGAGGTCGCCGGAAAGCCGCTTCTCGACCACATGCTCGACCGGTTGGCCGAGGCCGGCATCGAGGAGGCGGTGGTCAATGTTCATTACCTTGCGGGGCTCATCGAGAGCCACCTCAGCCGCCGGCGCACGAAAACTCCGCGGATCGTCATCTCGGATGAGCGGCAGCGCCTCCTCGAGACCGGTGGCGGCGTGAAGAAGGCCTTGCCGCAGCTCGGCGATGCGCCCTTCCTCGTCGTCAACACCGACGATATCTGGGCCGAGGGCCCGCGCCCGAACCTCGCGCGCCTCATCGAATATTGGGATCCCGCGCGCATGGACGCGCTCTTGCTGCTGGCGCCGACCGCGACGAGCTTCGGCTATGAGGGCAGGGGGGATTTCGCCATGGACGCCTTCGGGCGCTTGCGTCGTCGGCGTGACCGGGAGATCTGCCCTTTCGTCTTCGCGGGCGTCTCGATCCTCAAGCCTTCACTCTTCGCCGATACGCCCGAAGGCCCGTTTTCGCTCAACCTGATCTTCGACAAGGCTGCCGCCGCCGGAAGGCTCGTCGGCCTTCGGCTCGAGGGGTTCTGGATGCATGTCGGCACACCGAGCGCCGTCGCGGGCGCGGACACGAGGCTTGCCGAAAGCGTGAGCTGAGCGCTGGACGAAGACGGGCTCTCGCCCCAAAAGGTTCGCATGGCTCTTCGACCCTCGAGAGTGTTCAGCATTCCGTTCGGGGTGAGCTTCCTCGATGCCTTGACGGATGCGCTGCTCGAGGGGCCGCTCGGCGCGCTCATCGACTTCGCCGGCGATCCGCTGACGCTCGCGCAAGCGACGCTCTATGTGCCGACGCGCCGCGCCGGCCGGGCGCTCGCTGCCAAGCTTGCCGAGCGGCTGCGCGGCCGAACGACGGTGCTGCCGCGCATCGTGCCTCTCGGCGAAACCGATGCGCTGGAGCTCAGCTGGCTCGCCGATCCCTCGGCCGATGCCGGGCTCCGGCCCGCGATCGGTGAGACGCAGCGCCTCTTGCTGCTTGCCGAGCTCGTCGCCGGCTGGAGCCGCGCGATCGATCGGGCGGCCTTGAAGCTCGAGGCAGATGAGGCCTTCACTTCGGCTTCGGGCGGAGCCGGCATCATCTCGCTCGCGGCGGATCTCGCGCGCCTCATCGACACGCTTCACCTCGAAGCCGTGCCGCTCGATCAGCTCACGCGGCTCGACGCGAGCGACTTTCAGGAGATGTGGCGCATTTCGGCGGCCTTCCTCGCCATCGCGGGCGAGCACTGGCCCCGCCTGCTCGCCGAACGCGGGTGCCTTGATCCGGTCGATCGTCACGGCCGCCTCATGCGCGCCTTTAGCCAACGCCTGGCGCGCGAAGGGTCCCGCCACCCGATCATCGCGGTCGGCTCGACAGGCTCGATCGCGGCGACCGCCGAGCTCATCGCGAGCATCGCCCGCCTTTCGAACGGCGCGGTCGTCCTGCCCGGCGTCGACCGCGGTCTCGACCCGCAATCCTGGTCGCTGCTCGCCGGCGACGCGCCGGCGCCGAGCCACCCCCAATATGCGCTGCGCCGCCTGCTCGATCGCATCGGCATCGGGCCCGAGGAGGTCGAGGAGATCGGCAAGCCGTCCTCGGCGCTCGCGGCGCGCGCTCGGCTTTTCTCCGAGGCGATGCGCCCGGCCGAGACCACGGACGCCTGGGGGGCGCTCGCCGGGACGGCCGGCGCGCCTCGCGCGAGCGCGGACCTCGATAGAGGTTTCGAGGGGTTTGCGGTGATCGAGGCGGAAGACGAGCGGCGCGAGGCGCTCGCCATCGCTCTCGTGTTGCGCGAGGCGATCGAGACGAAGGAGCTCGTGGCCGCGCTGATCACGCCCGATCGCGGGCTTGCCGAACGCGTCTCGATCGAGCTTTCGCGCTGGGAAATCACGGCCGATGATTCGGCCGGCGTGGCGTTGTCGCGCTCATCGGCGGGGCGGCTCGCGCTCATTCTCGCCGAGCTTGCGGGCACGGGGCTCGAGGCCGCAAATCTTCTTGCGCTCCTCGCGCATCCCTTGACGCATCTGGGTCTTGACCGTTCGCTCATCGGGCGCGGGCGAGCGGTAATCGACATCGCGCTCACGCGCGGAAGGCGCCTGCCGGAAAGCCTGCCGGCTTTGAGCGAAGCGCTGGCGCAGGCGGCGCAAGAGCGGCCCGAGCACGCCGCGCGGCCGCGCACGCGGCTCACCGCTCGCGATTTTGCCGCCGCGGGCACGCTCCTCGAGACGCTCGACCGCGCGCTCTCCCCGCTCATCGCAGCGGCAAAACGCGACGAGCCGCGCTTGCCGGAGCTTGCCGAAGCCCATTCGGCCGCGCTCGACGCGATCACGCGCCTTCCGGATGGGTCGAGCGCGCTGATCGACCCAGATGCCGAGGCACTGATCTTGCTCTTCGCCGACCTCGCCGAATGCCGTGATCCAGGCCCCGTGCTTGCGGCGTCGAGCTATGCGCAAGCGCTGCGGGGCCTCATGGAAGGGCGCGCCGTGATGCCATCCTCGCCGGGGCATCGCCGCGTCAAGATCTGGGGGTTGCTCGAAGCGCGCCTCCTCGCGCCCGATCTCGTGGTGCTCGGCGGGCTTGCCGAAGGTGTTTGGCCGGCTCGGATCGCGACCGACCCATTCCTCAATCGCGGCCTTCGTGCCCAGCTCGGCCTTGCCGCGCCGGAGCGGCGCATCGGGCAGACGGCGCATGATTTCGTCGCCGCTTGCAGCGCTCCGCGCTGCCTCGTCACGCGCCCGCTCAAGGCGCAAGGCGCCGACACCATCCCCTCGCGGTTCCTGCAACGGCTCGAGGCCGTCGCCGGGACGCGGCGCTGGGAGGAGGCGAAGGCTCGCGGTCGGCATTATCTCGGGCTCGCCGATAGCCTCGACGCGGCGGGCGTGCCCTCGCCCGTGGCGCGTCCCGCACCCCTGGTTCCGGCGGCGAACCAGCCTCGACAATTGAGCGTCACCGCGGTCGAGACCCTGCTGCGCGACCCTTACGCGATTTTCGCCCGTCACGTGCTTCGTCTCGATAAGCTCGAGCCCGCGGGATTTGCCTTTGATCCGCGTCGCCAGGGCGTGATCTGGCACGAGGCCTTCGCGGCTTTCGTGAAGCAATATCCGCGGGCGCTTCCGCCGCATCCGAGCGAGGCGCTCATTGCCATCGGGCGCGAGCTCCTCGCACCCTATATGGACGACCCGCAGGTCGCGGGCTTCGTCTGGCCCCGCTTCCAGCGGGTGGCCCATTGGTTCGCGGAGTTCGAGCGCGCGCGCCGCCCTCATGTCGAAGACATCGCGGTCGAGACGAGCTCTTCGCTTGCGCTCGCGCTCGCGGACGGCGAGACTTTCCGCCTCACGGCGCGCCCCGACCGGATCGAGAGTTTGCGAGACGGCACGCTCGCCGTCATCGATTTCAAGACGGGATCGCCCCCGAGGCTCGCCGATGTGCTTTCGGGCTTCAGCCCGCAGCTCACCCTCGAGGCGGCGATCTTGCGGGCGGGAGGCATGCAAGGCATTCCGCCCGGCGTCATCTCGGAGCTTTGCCATGTGGCGCTTTCCGGCGGCAGCCCGGCCGGGAGGAGGCAGCCGGTCGACACCAAGAATGCCACCGCGACGCTCGATCGCCTCGCTGAAGAGCATCTCGCCGGGGTGATCGCGGTTTTGAACGATTACCGTGAAGCCCGGCGCGGCTTTGCCTCGAAGCCTTTTCCCGGACAGGCGCCGGCCTTCAGCGATTACGATCATCTGGCGCGCTTCGCCGAATGGGCCGATGAGGGCGTCGAGGAAGCCGAGGCGGAATGAGCAGGTCCCTCGCTGATCCCGACACGAGGACGCGGCAGCTCGCCGCCTCCGACCCCGATGTCAGCGCCTGGGTCTCGGCCAATGCCGGAGCCGGCAAGACCACGGTGTTGCGCAACCGCGTCTTGCGCCTCCTGCTTCGTGGCGTCGATCCCGGCCGCATCTTGTGCCTCACCTTCACCAAGGCGGCGGCCGCCGAGATGTCGAACCGCGTATTCGCCGAGCTTGCGCGCTGGGTAGGCCTCGATGACACGGCGCTCGGCGAGGCGATCGAGGAAATCGCGGGCGAGGCTCCCTCGGCGGAGCGGCTCAGCGAGGCGCGCCGCCTTTTCGCGCGCGCCATCGAGACCCCCGGCGGCTTGCGCGTCGATACCATCCACGGATTTTGCACGCGCCTGCTTCAGGCTTTCGCTTTCGAGGCCAATGTGCCGGCGCGCTTCGCGGTGCTGGAGGACGAGCAAGCCCGCGACCTCATGGCGCAGGCGCAGCTTGCGGTCCTTTCCTCGGCCGTTTCCGGAAAGGCTCCCGCGTTGTCGGCGGCGTTGTCGCGCGTCGGCGCCCATGTCTCGGCGAGAGATTTCGGCCCGCTCGTCGAAGCGGCGCTCGGCTTGCGAATATGGAAGACGGATGCGGCGCGCGAGCCCGATTTCCTGTCTCGGCTCCGCGACGACCTCTCCGGCGCGCTCGAGATCGGGCCCGGCTTGACGTTGAGCGAGATCGACGACGCGATCTGGTCGCCCGCGCAAGCGGCGTTCGCGCGGCGCGCTTGCGCCGCCTGGGGTCAGGGAAGCGACAAGGATCGAGCGCGCGCGGCGGAGCTTTCGAGGATCGCAACGCTCGATCCCGCCCCGCGCCTCGCGGCCTACGAGACATTGCTTCTCACCGAGGACCGCGACGAGAAAGTCTTGCGAGCGAGAAAGAACCTCGCGAGCGCCGCTGCCCGCAAGGCCGATCCCGGACTCGACGAGGCGCTGCACGCCGAGGCCCTGCGCCTCTTGCGCCTCCTCGATCGCCGCCGCGCGCTCGAGACGCGCGAGCGTAGCCTCGCCCTGTTCGCGCTTGTCGGAGCCATCAGGGCGCGGTTCGCCAAGCTCAAATCGGAGCGGGCCGCGCTCGATTTCGACGATCTCATCGCGGCGACGCGTCGATTGCTCGTGCGCGCCTCCGCGGCCTTCGTGCTTTACAAGCTCGACGCTGCGATCGAGCATCTCCTGGTCGACGAGGCGCAGGATACGAATTTTGAATATTGGGCGATCTTGCGCGCCTTGACGTCCGAGTTCACGGCCGGAAGCGGCGCCCGCTCCGGAAGGCTGCGCACTGTGTTCGCGGTCGGCGACGAGAAGCAATCGATCTATGGCTTTCAAGGCGCGGAGCCGAGAATTTTCGGCGAGATGCGCGATCTCTTCGCCAAGGATTATCGCGCGCTCGCGCTCGAGGAAGCAGAGCTCTATCGGAAGATCACGCTCAACCTGTCCTTCCGCTCGACGCAGGACGTGCTTTCGGCGGTCGACGCGGTCTTCGAACTCGAAGCGCATTTCGAGGGGTTGACCGCCGACGGCATGCAGCCTCCTGACCATGTCAGCATCCGGCGCGGCGAGCCTGGAAGCGTCGATCTTTGGCCCGTCGTCGCGAAGGACGAGGCGGCGGCCGTCAACCCTTTCGTGAGGCCGGAGCTCGGCGCCTTGCCGGCGAGCGCCGAGGTCAAGCTCGCGCGCCGCATCGCCGAGGAGGTGAGGCGTTGGACGCGAGAGGGCTGCGACCTCGGCCGCGCGGTGCAAGCAGGCGACGTTCTGATCCTGGTGCGCCGGCGCGGCAAAATGTTCGAGGCGGTGATCCGGGCCTTGAAACGCGCCGGCGTGCCCGTCGCCGGCGCGGACCGGCTGTCGCTCTCGACCCATATCGCGGTCGAGGATCTCGTCGCGGCGGGGCGCGCCGCTCTCCTTCCCGAAGACGACCTCACGCTCGCGGCCTTGTTGAAATCCCCGCTCATCGGGCTCGATGACGACGATCTCCAGCGCATCGCGCCTTCGCGCAAGGGGAGCCTCCGCAACGCCTTGCGAGAAGCGGCTTCGAGCGATCCGCGCCTTGCGAAGGCCGATCAGCGTCTCGACGCCATGCGCGAAGCGGCGCTGAACAAAGGGGCGTTTGCCTTTTTCGCGGAGCTCTTGGGGCCTCGGCAAGGCCGTAAGGCACTTGCCGCGCGCCTTGGCGCCGAGGCTGCGGAGGCGAGCGATGAGGTGCTCCGCCTCGCGCTGGCCTATGAGCGAAGCGGCGGGGCTTCGCTTCCCCGCTTCCTCGATGCCCTGGAAAGGAGCGGCGCCGACATCAAACGCGATCTTTCGGCCGCGCGCGGGGAAGTCCGAGTGATGACGGTGCATGGCGCGAAGGGGCTCGAGGCGCCGATCGTGGTTCTGGCGGATGCTTGCGCCTCGTCGGCAAGGACCGAACGGCTCCTCGCGCTGCCGGCCGATGGCGACAAACGGGTGCCGGCCTGGGTACCGCGGCTCGAGCTCGATTGCGCGGCGACCGCGCGCGCACGCCGCGACGAAGCGGCGGGCCGGGCACGCGAGGAACGCCGCTTGCTTTATGTCGCCATGACACGCGCCCGCGACCGGCTGATCGTCGCGGGTTGCCCGGTGAATGGCAAAGTGCCGGCGGGCTCCTGGTACGCCATGGTGCAGAATGCGCTCGCGGCGAAATCCCCGCCGGGCCTCGTCGATCTTGCCGCGCCGCCAGGCGAGGAGCCGGTGAAGCGCTGGCGTATCACCCAAGGCTCGCGGTCGACGCCGCTCGCGCCATCGCCCTCGAAGGGTGCTCCAAAAAGCGCTCGCCCCGAATGGCTCGATCGCCCAGCGCCCGAAGAGCCGATGGCGCGGCCGCCGTTGCGGCCTTCGAGCGCGCTCGATGCGGCCGATGAGCGCGGAGGCGGCGGCTTTGCGCCAAACCCCGACGCCGTGCTCGCCGGCCGCTTCGCGCATGCGCTTCTCGAGCACTTGCCCGGCATTGCGCCCGAACGGCGCGCCGAGGCCGCGGAGGTTTTGGGCCGCGAAGGAGAAAACGGGCTTGCGGCTGAACGCCGCGCCGAGATCGCCGCGAAGGCGCAAGCCCTCATCGCGGAGCCGAAAGTCGCGCCTTTGTTCTCGAAAGCGAGCCTCGCGGAGGTGAGCCTTGCGGGCGAGATCGAGCTTCCGAACGGCAAAAGATGCGCGGTCGCCGGCCGGATCGACCGTTTGGCGATCACCCAGGGGGCCGTGCTGATTGCCGATTTCAAGACGAGCTTGCCCACGCAAGGCCGCGCTCGCGCGCGCGCTTTCGTCCAGCTCGCCATCTACCGGGCGCTCGTGCGCGATCTCTACCCGGGGCGTCCGATTCGCTGCTTCCTCATCGAGCTCGACGGTCCGCGTCGGCTGGAGCCGACAGAGCAAGAGCTCGAGAACGCCTTGCAACTGATTTCGGTCTGATTCGAGTTCATTTGTGCCGTTTCGGCACCCCTTGATCAATTTCGCACAAATCCCCATGTGGAATTTGCGGATGGAACGCCGGTTTTCGGGTTCCGCGGGCGACGGGCGATGGCGGGGGGTTCGGCCTCCTTCGACATTGTCCGAAGATCGCAGCGGCCGCAGTGGGCGCCGGAAAGGGCTCGAGATGTCGCGTCAAAACGGATTGTCCTCGCCGTTCATGCTCGGCTTCGACGAGATGGAGCGGGCGCTTGACCGCGTCTCGAAAGCGGCGGGCGACGGTTACCCACCCTACAACATCGAGCGGATCTCTCCTTCCTCAGGGAGCCCGGAAAAACTGCGCATTACGCTCGCGGTTGCCGGTTTTGCCCGCGAGGACATCGAAATCGTCGTCGAGGAAAAACAGCTCCTCATCAAAGGGCGCCAAACCGACGATAAAGAGCGGCAATTTCTCCACCGGGGGATCGCGGCGAGGCAATTCCAGCGGGCTTTCCTCCTCGCGGACGGCCTCGAGGTCCAGGGCGCCGAACTTGCTCACGGCCTGTTGTCGATCGATTTGACGCGCCCGGCGGTCGAACGAGTGACGCGCCGGATCGTTATCGATGAACGGGAATAAAAGCTCGTGCCACTAACTCTTAACGATAAGGCACGAGAATTGCGTAATCAAACTGACGGAGGTTTGGTCATGAATGCCACGCTCTCAGCTACTCCCACACTTTCGCTCCAGGAGCTTGCGGTCCTCGGCGAGGGTCGGATTGCTTATGTGAAACCGATGCTTTCCGATGATGTCAGCCGCGCTTTCCCGCAGGCCCCCAAAATTCAGCCGGGCCTGCATCTCTTCGGCCTCTTCGCGGCGGACGGCTCGCCGATCCTGATCACGGATTCGCGCGAGGCGGCGCTCGTCAATGCGCGCGACAGTGACCTCACCATGGTGAGCTTGCACTGAACCACGAGCTTTTCGGGCCGGTCCGACCGCACGGCAAGCTTGGTCAAGCTTCGGAGGCCGGTCGAGCGCCGCCGGCTTCGTGCGCCCGTGGCGCGGACCCTCGCTTGACGCCCCCTTGCGGCCTCAATACAGAACTCCGCGTCACGGGCGCGTAGCTCAGCGGGAGAGCACTCCCTTCACACGGGAGGGGTCACAGGTTCAATCCCTGTCGCGCCCACCAGCCAAATTCCGGCGTAAACTTACTCCCCGGAATATTCCCCGCCAGGATCAGCGTTTGCCCTAAGGCCGGTTACGTCTCTATCGCGAGGGAGCGCAGACTGGCGTTGATCGCCCTTTCCCACTTGCGGCCACGCCCGCGGGCGTCCTCCAACGCGTCCCCAAGCTCATCAGGCGCCACCTGGCCCAGCACGTCGAACAACGCGGCAGCCTGCCGCAGATCCTTCCGCTTCTTGGCAACGGCCCCGTGGTCGCGATTTTGTGCCACGATCAGCTTGTGGACCGCATATCGTGCCGGGCGAGGCACCGTGACCCGCACGCCCGAGCCGTAAAGGGCAACCGCCTTGATCGAGCTCTCGACGAGAAACTCCAAATAATGAAATGGGATCGCTCCCGCACCGAGCGCCGGCAACGAAACGATGCTTTGCTCCTTGCGCGTCCTGATCGGCGTCAGCAGATCCACGTCGAGGCCCGATTGTGATGCAAAACGTGAAGGCAAAGCCGCGCGATCAAGCTGGGGAACGGCGCGAAAACTCGGATCGGCCTTTTGCAAGAGCGACAGCAGATCGCCGCGCGCGCCGGCTTCGCTTTCCGTCGCGGCTCCGTCGCGCTCGATGGCCATGGAAACCGAGGCTGTCGCGGCAACGAAATCGGCATCCTGCGTCATCAGAGCGCTCGCTGCCAAACGATAGCCGAGCAGGGCGGGATAAATTTGGAATGCGACAGTGCCGACGAGCACGAGGCCGTTATCGAACAAGCCCGCGCGTGACGCCGCTTCCAGCACCTTGCCGACGACGGCGTTCGGCCCTTGCAGGCCTGCTTTGCCGAGCATGGCGATCGTGCCGCGGCGCTCGCGGGCGAACGCGGCTTCACGCTTGATCATGCCGGCCTTCTCGACGACCGCCGGGTCATCGGCAGGCCCTAGTGATGTCTGCTTCTGCTTTCCCGCCTCGAGCCGTGCAACGTAAAGATATTTCCGGCCCTTGACGGTCTTTACGGAAATGCTCCCAGGCAGCGTCGCGGGCGGGTCCGCGAGCTTCTGGGCGATGTCGGCGTAAAGCGTCTGGACCGGCAGGGGGATGGGCAACGGCGCGTGATCGAGCGTCATGCTTGAGGACTCTTGTTATACATAAATGACTCAAATCATGTATAACGGAAATTGCTTTTTTTCAATGCCTTACCATTGCGCAAGTCGTTAGCTTCGCTCTGCAGCTCAAAGCTTCCGCACCTACATCCATCGCCTGCGGTCGTCCGGGCTCTCGCAGCCGTAAGGAGGAAGCATCTTGCCGAACTCCTTTCTCAACTGCTGGCAACCCCAGCCCCGGAGCGGCTGCGGCATGTATGAGTTGAGGCCGATACCCACCTCGTCGTAGGGGGTCTTCCCATTGGTCACATAGGCGTACCAGCGAGACCCCATGAAGCCAAGAAATGCGAGCAGGCTGAAAAGGATGACCGCTACGCCACGCTTCATTTTCCGTTCTCGCGGTCCAATTCCAAGGACGCATCATGTGTCCGATTGTCCATGGCACAAGCATCGGGCGTAGAGCTAGCCCGCTGGGCGATTTGGCGTCCGCTTCAGGCCCGATGAGGTCTGTCTTGCTCGCGAGCCTTGGCCCGTGCGGCGGGAGATCGGTTTTATTGCCGGGGTCGGACGCGGAGCATCGCATGTCTTGCCGCAAAAGACTTCCAGTTTTTGTCGATCTTGAGCTAGATTGAAAAAGGTCGAGGCGAGGCCCGCGACGCTTTGAATCAACTCGGGAGGCCAAGCCGCCAGGTGAGGAGGCAGCGAATATTGTGGTCTACTGCCTCGCGAAAGGGCTCGATTCGATCGCTTTGAATTTCCACCCTGGTGTTTCTCGCAACGCCATGGTTCTCTTCAGCTCAACGCGAGATGCTGGTCAGGAGGAGGCTCGACAATGGCATTGCAATTGGGCGAAAAGGCACCGGATTTCGAGGCCGAGACCACGCAAGGCAAGATTCGCTTTCACGACTGGATCGGCAACTCCTGGTGCGTCCTGTTTTCGCATCCGAAGGATTTCACGCCGGTCTGCACGACCGAGCTCGGCTACATGGCGAAGCTCAAGCCCGAGTTCGACAAGCGCAACACCAAGATCATCGGGCTCAGCGTCGACCCCGTGACCAATCATGCGAAATGGGCAAAGGACATCGAGGAGACGCAAGGCACAGCGCCGAATTATCCGATGATCGGCGACACCGATCTTTCGATCTCGAAGGCCTACGGCATGCTGCCGGCGAGCACCTCCGGAAGTTCGGAAGGCCGCACGCCCGCCGACAATCAGACGGTGCGCAACGTCTTCGTCATCGCGCCCGACAAGACGATCAAGCTGATCATCGTCTACCCGATGACGACGGGGCGCAATTTCGACGAAGTGCTCCGCGTGCTCGATTCGCTCCAGATGACGGCGAAGCACAAGGTCGCGACACCGGTGAACTGGATGCCCGGAGAGGATGTGATCATCGCCGGCTCCGTCTCCGACGAGGAAGCAAAGAAGACGTATCCGCAGGGCTGGAAGGCTCCGCGGCCCTATCTGAGGATCGTGCCTCAACCGCGATGAGTTGAGGATTCAAAGGAGGGTCGAATGCTCTTCCGCCAGCTTTATGACCCGGTATCGAGCACCTACAGCTACGTGATCGCCAGCCGCCGCGGCGGAGAAGCCTTGATCATCGACCCGGTGCTCGAACGGGTCGATCGCTACTTGCAGCTGATGCGCGAGCTCGATCTGCGGCTCGTCAAGGCCGTCGACACGCATATCCATGCCGACCACGTCACCGGGCTCGGCGAGCTTCGCGACCGCACGCAATGCATTACGATCATGGGGGAGCATTCGGGCGTCGACGTGGTGTCGATGCGCGTCGGCGACGGCGAACGCATCGACATCGAAGGCGTCAGCCTCAACGTGATGTACACGCCTGGGCATACGAGCGATTCCTACAGCTTCGGCATGAACGACCGGGTGTTCACCGGCGACACGCTTCTGATCCGCGGCACCGGACGCACCGATTTCCAGAACGGCGATGCGCGCGCCCAATATGAATCGATTTTCGGCCGGCTCTTGAAGCTCCCCGACGAGACGCTCGTCTACCCCGCCCACGACTATAAAGGCGACATGGTCTCGACGATCGCCGAGGAAAGGGCCTTCAACCCGCGCCTCCAGGTCAAATCGGTCGATGAATATGTCGACCTGATGAACAGTCTCAAGCTGCCCAATCCGAAGATGATGGACGTGGCGGTTCCCGCCAATCTCCACATCGGCCTCTCGCAAGACGACATCGCCCGGCACGGCTGGGCCGTGACGGCGAGCGAGGCGTTATCGCTCGTCGGCAAGACCGAGGCGGTCTTCGTCGATCTGCGTGAAGAGGGCGAGCGCGACAAGCACGGCGCCATCCCGGGCGCCTTGCATGCACCCTATCCGCAGCTCAACCGGCAGCTGGCGAGCGGCGGCATGCTGCACGAATTCGCGGCGGCGACCGGCAAGCGCCTCGTGTTTTATTGCGCCTTCGGCGAACGCTCGGCGATGGCGGTCGCGGCGGCGCAGAAGGCCGGCTTCGGCAACGCCTGCCATGTGCATGGCGGGATCGACGCCTGGCGCAAGCAGAACGGCCCGTTGATCCACTGATCGAGCCCGTGATCCATGGCAGTGCCGAGTTCGGCGAGATGCGCGGCTGGCGGCTTCGCTTTCGCCTCGACCGCTGGTGGGACGAGCGGCCGCGCGCGCTTGTCTGCATGGCCAACCCGAGCCATGCGGATGAAGAGCGGAACGACCCGACGATCCGCAACCTTCTGAGGCTTGCGCGGCCATTGCCGATCGGCGGCTTCACGGTCGTGAATCTCGAACCCTTCATTGCCTCCGCGCCCGAAGATCTGCGCGAATGGCGGGGCCACGCGAGCGGCACGAGGCCGCGGGATTATGGCGCCATTCGACGAAAAAATCTGAGGCTCATCCGTGAGCTTTCGCAAGGTGCCGTGATCCGCATCGTCGCCTGGGGCCAGCTCCTTTCCGTTCTGCCGCCGGCGCCACGCCTCTTGCGCGCCCTGTCGCTCGACTTTACCCAAGCGCTCCACGCCTTCGCGCTGACGAAAGACGGTTGCCCCAAGCACCCGTTGGCGCGCGGACGCCACCGCATCGAGGCGTGCCGCGAGCTCGTGCTCTGGCGTCGCGCCGTAAGGGAGGGCGAATGAAGCGACGCTTGAATATCGTGATCGTCATGGCGGATCAGCTTGCCCCGTCGGCGCTCAGGATTCACGGCGGCCCGGCGATGGCGCCGCATCTGGAGGCGCTCGCGGCAAAAGGCGTCATCTTCGATGCCGCTTACTGCAACAGCCCCCTGTGCTCGCCTTCGCGCGTGAGCTTCATGACGGGCCGCCTGCCGTCGCGCACCGGGGTTTACGACAACGCCGCGGAATTTTCTTCCGACATCCCGACCTTCGCGCATCACCTTCGGCTCGCGGGCTACCGCACCGTGCTCGCGGGAAAGATGCATTTCTGCGGAGCCGATCAGCTCCATGGCTTCGAGCAGCGGCTCACCACCGATATCTACCCGGCCGATTTCGGCTGGACGCCCGACTGGGACCATCCGCATGCCCGGCCGAGCTGGTACCACAGCATGCGCTCCGTCATCGACGCCGGCCTTTGCTTGCGCTCGAACCAGATCGATTTCGACGAGGAGGTCGTCTTCACGGCCGAACGCATGCTCTACGACCATGTGCGCGGCACGGACGAGCGCCCGCTTTGCCTCGTGGTGTCGCTCACCCATCCGCATGACCCCTTCGCGATCCCGGAACACTGGTGGAAGCTTTACGGGGAGAGCGAGATTCCGCTACCGCGCGTCGCGCCCCAAAGCATCACGCTCCATCCGCATGAGAAGCGCTTGCGGCACGTCTGCGACATGGACGGCGCGCAGATCTCCGAAGACGATGTGCGGCGTGCGCGCCACGCCTATTACGGGGCGATCTCCTATGTGGACGATCATCTCGGCCGTGTGATCCGCGCCCTCGCGGCGACCGGGCTCGCGCAAGACACCGTCGTCATGGTGACGAGCGACCATGGCGAAATGCTGGGCGAACGCGGCCTCTGGTACAAGATGAGCTTCTTCGAGGGCGCCAGCCGGGTGCCTCTCGTCGTGCACGCGCCGGGCCGCTTCGCTGAGCGCCGCGTGGCATCGGCGGTGTCGCTCGCCGACATCTTGCCGACGCTTGTGGAGATCGGCCTCGACGGTGACGGGCCCATCTCTCTTCACGACATCGATGGGCGAAGCCTTCTCCCTCATCTCACCGGTGGCGCCGGCCATGACGAGGCGCTCGGCGAATATCTGGCGGAGGGGGCGATCGCGCCGATCGTGATGATCAGGCGCGCAAGGCACAAATTCGTCTTCGGCCCGCCCGATCCGGATCAGCTCTATGACCTTCTCGCCGATCCGGACGAGCGCCTGAACCTCGCCGAGATGCCGGAGCATCAGGAGTTGCGTCTTCGTTTCCGCGACGAGGTCTCGCGCCGCTGGGACCTTCCCGCCCTCGAGCGCGCCGTTCGCGAAAGCCAGCATCGCCGCCATCTCGTCGCCACTGCGCTTTCGGCGGGCGTTCAAACCTCTTGGGATTATCAGCCTCCGCGCGATGCGAGTTGCGAATATATCCGCAATCATTCGGAGCTCGACGCGATCGAAGAGCGCGCGCGTTTCCCTGCCGTGAGGCGAGCGCCCGAATAAGCCCAGCCGTCGACTGTCCCGATCGGACTTCCGGGTCAAGCGCCGCGGCAACCGCTCCCGGCCACTCTCATGCGCCGTTCACGAATTGCCGCGAGCTGATCGGGCGAAAAGAAAGCATTTTAGCCACCTTTTCCTTACGTACTGATTAGATCGCCCGAATAAAGCGATTCTGGCTTACCTCTCGATCAATAACTCATTCGTAAATATGGACAAAAGTTGTTTGAAGGTGAGCTCAAAATACTTGCGTTTTGCCTCAAATAGGAACTGTTTGTTTTAAGACACGTTAAGGTTATCGCCGAGTAACCGACGTGGTCATCATGAGTGTAAAGACAAAACTATTCGCGGCCGTCGCAGTCGTGACTTTGGCGGTCGCCGGCCCCGGCTCGGGCTGGGCGCATGGCGGCCATGGCGATGGCGGCGGGGGCGGTGGCCATGATGGTGGCGGTCATGAAGGTGGCGGTCACGAAGGTGGCGGTCATGAAGGTGGCGGTCATGAAGGCGGCGGTCACGAAGGCGGCGGTCACGAAGGCGGTGGTCACGAAGGCGGTGGTCACGAAGGCGGCGGTCACGGCGGGCACGAAGGGGGCGGGCATGAGGGTGGCGGCCACGGTCATGAAGGCGGTCATGAGGGCGGGCACGGCCATGAGCATGGCGACGGCCAGGGCCATGAGCATGGCCATGAACATGGGGACGGCAAAGGGCACGAGCACGGAAACGAGGGCAAGGGGCACGAGGGCAAGGGTCACGAGCACGGGCACGAGGGCAAAGGGCAGGAGGGCAAAGGGCACGAGGGCAAAGGGCACGAGCACGGACACGAGGGCAAAGGGCACGAGGGCAAGGGGCACGAGGGCAAGGGGCACGAGCACGGGCACGAGCATGGGCATGGCAAGGGCCATGAGCACGGGCATGAGGGCAAGGGACACGAGCACGGGCACGAGCATGGCCATGGCAAGGGCCATGAGCACGGGCACGAGCATGGCCATGGCAAGGGCCATGAGCACGGGCATGAGGGCAAGGGACACGAGCATGGGCACGAGCATGGCCATGGCCATGGTCATGGCCACGCGCATGGCGGGGGCCAGGGGCAAGGCGGGTCGCCCGGCAATGGCGGCACGCCCGGTAACGGGGGCACACCGGGTAATGGCGGATCGCCTGGGAACCCCGGCAATGGCGGAACATCCGGGTCGTCGAGTGGCGGCAGCGGCGCGAGCGTCGGTAGCGGAGCGGGTGGCGGTCTCGGCGGCGGTGTGTCGGTTGGCGCCGGCGGCAACAGCGCGCCGAGTCCTGGCCAGGGCGGTCGCGAGGGCGGTCCCGAGGGTCTCGCCTATTCGGACCATGATTGCACCTACACGTTCCAGAACTTCTGGCGATGCAGGGCCTCCCCTGTCTGGTCGCCATGGGGTGGGGAGCCTGCGGAAGAACGTGAGTCCGGCGCCTGGGAGGGCGGCGCGGCTTATCCGGGCCGGCACCTTTACGGCCATCACTGGATCGCATGGAGCGGTGTGAGCGTCGGCCACCGCACGCTGGCCTGGATCGCGCCCTGCGCGACCACCCGGTGGCGGAAAACGCCCTCGGCCCCCGCCTGGGCGCACTCTCATCGCGACCGAAGGCTCTGCGTCTTCACGCGGAAAGGGCGCATGCTCGGCGTCGTCATGGCGCACCCGGCGAGATCGCATCACCACCGCAGGTTTTTGGCGCATGGACGTGCGCCGCCCGAACACATCGCTCTCACGGGTCTGTGGCCCACGCCCCATGGCCTTGTCGTCGGCGGCTTAACGCCGTGGCACGCCCGCACAAGATGAACCGTCCCGGTCGTCCCTATCGGCGCGGCGACGCCGGATGACTTATGCCTGGGGGCGCTTCTCGGGACCCCGGTAGCCGTCTTCCCGCTCAACTTCTTGCCGCGTCGATGATGCGCATTTGCGCGCGCTCCGAGCCGCCCCAGCGATCGAGAGAAAGCGTGCCCGCGACATGAAGCCTGGCGCCGCGCGCGGCAAGGAGCGCTTGCCCGAGCGGCTCCTCGGCGGCCCGGAAGGCGATGGCCGAAAGGCTCGCGCCGTCCGGCGCGCGCAAGCGCGCCCGTACATGCCCGGCTCCGACGATCGCCGCGTCCGCCAACGTATGGCCGCCGAGCACCACGACGGGCTCGGGGGAGCCGGCGCCGTAAGGCCCGGCGCGCTCGAGCGTGGTGATGAGATCGGGCGAGGCGCCTGCCGCGGTGGCCAGCGCATCGACCATGAGGGCGCTGCGCGCCCGCCCGGTTGCCACGGCGTCGCGCAAACGCTCGGAGACGAAGTCGCGGAACGCAAGGGCGCCGCCCGCGGGAAGCGTCGCGCCCGCCGCCATGGCGTGGCCGCCGCCCTTGAGCGCGAGGCCGGCCTCGACGGCGGCAGCGACCGCGCGGCCGAGGTCTGCGCCCTCGATCGAACGGCCCGAGCCCGTCATCATGCCGTCGGCTGCGAGAGCAAAGGCAAAAGCAGGCCGGCGATGGCGCTCCTTCAAACGGGCCGCGACGAGGCCGAGGACGCCCGGGTGCCAATCGGGCGCATGGGCCAGGATGACGGGCGGGTCGCCTTCGGCCAAGGCCGCTTGCGTCTGCGCCAGCGCGGCCTCGAGCGCCTCCTCTTCGACGACGCGGCGCTCGGCGTTCAGCCGATCGAGCGTCGCCGCGATGGCGGCGGCCTCGGCCTCGTCCCGGCTCATGAGGAGGCGCGCGCCGAGGCTCGCGTCCCCGATGCGCCCGCCCGCATTAATGCGCGGGCCGAGCAGGAAGCCGAGGTGATAGGGCGTGGGCTCCCCGTCGAGCCTTGCTGCGTCCGCGAGCGCGCGCAAGCCGAGCCGGCCGCGCGCCTTCATGACCGCGAGGCCCTGGCGCACAAAGGCGCGGTTCAGCCCCGTGAGCGGCATCACATCGGCGATCGTCGCAAGCGCCACGAGGTCGAGCGCGGCGAAGAGATCGGGCTCCGGCCGCTCCGCACTGAAGAGGCTGCGCCGGCGAAGCTCCCGGTTCAGCGCCACGAGCACCACGAAGGCGACGCCCGCGGCGCACAGCATGGTGAGGCCCGAGAGATCATCTTGCCGGTTCGGGTTGACGAGCGCGTCGGCCGGCGGGAGCCGTTCCGGCGCCAGGTGGTGATCGATCACGATCACGTCGAGGCCGAGCCGCTTGGCTTCAGCGAGCGGCGCATGGCTCATCGTGCCGCAATCGAGCGTCACGAGGAGGCTCGCGCCTTGCCGCGCGAGTGCCGTGACGGCTTCCACATTCGGCCCGTAGCCTTCGGTGAGGCGGTCGGGAATATGGAATGAGACCGCACAGCCGAGATCGCGAAGATAGCTCGCGAATAGCGCCACCGAACAGGCGCCGTCGACATCGTAATCGCCGAAGAGCGCGACATGCTCGCGCCCCGTCACGGCTCGCGCCAGGCGCGCGACGGCTTTTTCCATGTCGACGAGGGTCGAGGGGTCGGAAAGCAGGTCCCTCAGCTTCGGCGCCAGATAGGCATCCACGTTGTCGACGCCGATCGCCCGCGCCGCGAGCACGCGCGCCAGGAGATCGGGCAGGCCATGGGCCTGCACAAGCGCCATCGCGCGCTGCTCGCCGGCGTCATCGAGCCGGGCCTGCCAGGCCCGGCCGAGAACCGAGCTCGTAACGCCGAGGATCGGGCGGGTCGCGGCAAGCGCGGTTTCGTTCATGCTTCGCCCTTACGCCCGATGCGCGTAAGGGCAAAGGCGCGAGGCTGAATTTTCCACCGGCGAGTAGCGAGTAGCGAGTAGTAAGGTCGCCTTCGCGTCTACTCTCGCTACTCGCTCCTTGGTCAAGATAGCGATCTGTCTCCTCGTCGCTACTCGCTGTTGGCTGGTTTTCGAGTGGCGAGGTCGCTACCATTGTTTCCGTAAAAACTGTGCGCCTTTCACCTCTCCCTCTCACTTCTCATCCCTCGCTACTCGCTACTCGCTAACAGGGATCGGTCGATGAAGAAGCTTCGCCTTTACGGGCTCGCCGTCGCCATCCCCTTCCTGCTCGCCATCCTGGTCGGCCTCTCGCCGCTGCCTTTGCGGACCGATTTGCAAAATCTCGTCTTCGACAATTATCAGCGCCTGAGCCCACGCCTCTATGATCCGGCATCTCCGGTGCGCATCATCGACATCGACGACGAATCCTTGAAGCGTTACGGGCGGCAATGGCCCTGGCCGCGAACCGAGCTCGCGGGCTTCGTCGATTTCCTGAAAGAGCACGGCGCGCTCGCGATCGGCTTCGATTTTCTCTTCGCCGAGCCCGACCAGATGGGGATCGGCGAGCTCATCCGCGGCAAGCCTCGCGAGCGGGCGCTCGCCTTGATCGCCCAGGAGCTCGATAAGACCGGCACTTATGACGAGGCCTTCGCGAAATCGCTCGCGGGCGCGCCGGCGATCCTCGGCGCCGTGCTCGTCAACGGCACGAGCGAGGCGAAGGCCGGGCAAGCGCAACCCGAGGATGAGGCGCCGCTTCCCGTGAAGGCCGGCTTCTCTCACGCCGGCGATGACCCGCTCCTGTTCCTGCACGGCTTCCGGGCGAGCATCGGCCCGATCAAAATTCTCGCCGAACAGGCGGCCGGGATCGGCGCGCTCAACTGGGTCCCCGATCGCGATCGGGTCATCCGACAGGTACCCCTCCTTTTTGCCTCTCGCGATGCGATCGTGCCGAGCCTCGCGGCCGAGGCGCTTCGCCTCGCGCAAGAGGAAGGCGCGAGCTATTTCATCAAATCCTCGAACGCCTCGGGCGAAACCGCCTTCGGCGCGAAGACGGGCATCGTCGCGGTCCGCATCGGAAAGCTCGTGGTGAACACGCAGCCGCGCGGCGATGTGCGCGTGCGCTTCACCCGGCACGATCCGCGCCGCTTCATTCCGGCTTGGAGGCTCCTCGCCCATGAGGTCGACCCTGCCGAGGTCGAAAACAAGATCGTCTTCATCGGCTCGAGCGCCGCGGCACTTGGCGATATGGTGACGACGCCGCTCGATGCCTCCGTGCCCGGAGTGGAGATCCACGCGCAGCTCCTCGAGCACATCCTCGACGGCCAGAGCCTCGTGCGCCCCGATATCGCCGACGGCATAGAGCTTGTGGTGATGGTGCTCTTGTCGCTCGTCATGATCTTCGTCCTGCCCTTCGTGCCCGCCATGGTCGGTGCGGTCATCGGCGGGGTCTGCGTCGCCGGGTTGAGCGCGGGAAGCTGGTGGGCCTTCACGCAAAAGGGGTTGCTGCTCGACCCGGTCTTCCCGAGCCTCTCGGCCGGTGCCGTGTTCCTCGCGGGCGTGCTTTCGCTTTACGGGCTGAAGCAATCGCAGGAGCGCCATGTGCGCCAGGCGTTCGGGCGCTTCGTCTCGCCCGCCGTCGTGCAACGGCTCGCCGAAAATCCCGACAAGCTCATCTTGGGCGGCGAGAATCGCGAGCTGACCTTGCTGTTTTGCGATCTGCGCTCCTTCACGACCATCTCGGAAAACTTCGACGCGCACGGGTTGACGCGTTTCCTCAACGAATACCTCACGCCCATGACCGATGTGGTGCTCGATCACGGCGGCACGGTCGACAAATACATGGGCGACGCGATCATGGCATTTTGGAACGCGCCTCTCGATGATCCGGACCATGCGCGCAATTCAGCGATGGCCGCGCTCGCCATGCGGGCGGAGCTCGCCAAGCTGAACGCGCGCTGGCAGGCCGAAGCGGCGGCGCGGCGCGAGCCGTTCCCCGAGGTGCGCTTCGGGGTCGGGCTCAACACGGGTATTTGTTGCGTGGGCAATCTCGGCTCGGCTCGGCGCTTCGACTATTCCGCCATCGGAGACGATGTGAATGTCGCCTCGCGCCTCGAGGGCGCGACCAAGTTCCTCGGCGTCGACATTGCGGCCAATGAGGCGACGCGCGACGAGGCGCCCGAGCTCGCCTGGCTCGAGATCGACACCGTGATGGTCAAGGGCAAGACCCTGCCGATCACCGCTTATACGCTCGTCGGCGATGAGGCGGTCGCGCGGACCGAGGGCTTCAAGGCGCTCGCCCGCCGGCATGAGGCCATGCTCGACGCGTTCCGCGGCCGCGCCTTCGACGAGGCGCTCGAGCTTGCCGAGGAAGCGGACGCCCTTGCGCCGGCGGAAATCGCCGGCCTCTACAAGTTCTACCGAACGCGCATCATGGAAGTTCTCGAATCAGCGCCCGGCGAGGAATGGTCACCTGTGCTCACGCTCGAGGAAAAGTGACGGAGAGGCTTGGCGGGCCGTGTTTCGAGAGCGCGTGCTCAGGGCCGCGAGCCCGTCTCGAGCCGAGAAAGTCCCTTGAAAGAGCCTCACCTCCCGTACAGGTGAGGCCGCAAAGAGTGTGCGCTCAGCGCCTGCCGTATTTGCCGAAGGGGCTGTTCAAGCGCTCGAGCTTGCGGGCCTTGCGCGCGGCGTAGCGAGCGTCGCGCTCGGCCTTCTTTTCCTCTTCGAGGGCCGCCTTCCAGGCGGCTGCCTCGACGCGTTCGCGCGCTTCGCGCTCCTCGCGCTCGACCTTTTCGGCCGCTTCCCTGGCCTCGCGCGCGGCGCGCTCGGCCGCCTCTTGCGCCTCCTTGGCCGCCTTGCGGGCGGCGAGGCGAGCCTCGCGGGCCTTGGCGATTTCGAGGCGCTCCGCCTGCTTCTTGAGCAAGTCTGGATCGCCGCCGTTGACCTTGGCGCGAAACCTATCGAGCAGGGCCTGCCTCGCGGACGCCGCGGCGCTCAAACGTTCATCGAAATCCGGGTGTTGAAAACTAGCCATCTGTCTCCGTCTCGGGATGCATTCGAAGCTTCGCCGGCTCGACTGCGTGTCGAGGCCTTTCGCTCGCCTCTCGTTCAAGGATGTTGCCAGGGCGGACTGCCCCGGTTGCACACATGATTTGGCGCGGCCTTCCCGTCAAGCCTTAGCTTTGCAGAGCTGATCTGAGGAAAACCGCGAACCGAGGCGAAAAGGCGTCAGGGAGGGCACGCGGCGAGCTCCCCCTCGAGGCGAGCCATCCCCATCGCGCCATTATCGAGTGGGCACACAGAGACCTCAAGCTTATCTCGGATGCGACACTCCATGCGCGCGCACGTAGATGGCGTAAAGCGAGGTCGTGCCGCAAATGTAGAGGCGGTTGCGCTTCGGCCCGCCGAATTGCACATTCGCCACCACCTCCGGCACCTTGATCTTGCCGAGGAGAGCGCCATTGGGATGGTAGCAATGCACGCCATCGCCCGCGGAGGTCCACAAATGCCCCTTCGCGTCGCAGCGAAAGCCGTCGAAAAGCCCGACATCGCAGGTCGCGAATTTTTCGCCGCCGCAAAGCTTGCGCCCGTCCGAGGAAAGCTCGAAGCGCCGGATGTGGCGCGGCCCATCCTCGACATGGGTCATGCCGGTGTCGGCCACATAGAGAAAGCTTTCGTCCGGTGAGAACGCAAGCCCGTTCGGCTTGACGAAATCGGTCGCAACCGCTGCCACCGCGCCGTTCGCCGGGTCGATGCGGAAGACGTGGCTCGAGCCGATCTCCGAATTGGCCGCGTCGCCCTCGTAATGGGAATTGATGCCGTAGGTCGGATCGCTGAACCAGATCGAGCCGTCCGATTTCACCACCACGTCATTGGGCGAGTTGAGCCTTTTGCCTTGCCAGCGATCGGCGAGCACGGTGCGCTTGCCATTGTGCTCGATGCGCGAGACGCAGCGTCCGCGATGCTCGCAGGATATGAGCCTGCCCTCGCGATCGACGGTGTGGCCATTGGTGTTGTTGGCAGGGTGGCGGAACACCGCGACCGATCCGTCGCATTCGTCATAGCGAAGGATGCGGTCGTTCGGGATGTCCGACCAGATGAGGTAGCGCCCGGCCGGAAAGTAGGCGGGCCCTTCTGCCCAACGGCAGCCGGTGTAAAGCTTGTCGAGATGCACATTGCCGTGCACGAGCTCCTTGAAGCGCGCGTCCAGGATTTCGATCGCCGCCGTGAACATCTGTCCTCCCTCGAGCCCTCCGCGTGGCCTTTCGGCTCGCTCGCATGTCGCCGCCGCGGCGGACGATAGCTTCGCGGCGCGCCGTCGCGCAACCTCACGCGGGTCGAGGCCCGGGCTTTGTGCGTCATCGTCTTGCGCGCGTCATCGCGTCCGCGTAACCAGACGGCCCGCCAAGTGGATCGATGTCCGACGGATGGTATCCATCCGTCGGAAAAGTCGATCCACGACATTATAATCTGTGGTCAGGCCTTTTCCGACAAATGGGAACCTTTTGTCGGGGCCGGACCACTTGGCTCGACGAGCCGCCGCCGATGAGGACCCCCCATGCTGATCGCGCAAATCACCGACCTGCATCTTCGCCCGCGCGGCATGCCGGCCATCCGCATCGCCGAGACCAACATGCTCGCGGCGCGCGCCATCACGTCGGTGATGGCCCTCGACCCGCGTCCGGACGTGGTGTTGGTGACCGGCGACGTCGTCAACAACGGCACGCCCGATGAATATGAGACCGCGCATCAGCTTCTTCAGCGCCTGCCGATGCCGGTCTATGTCGTGCCTGGCAATCACGACGATCGCGAGAATTTCCGCAAAGGGCTGCAGAGATTCCCGGGTGTCACGAGCCATCCGCGCTTCGTGCAATATGCGATCGAGGATTATCCGCTGCGCCTCGTCGCGCTCGACACGCACATTCCGAGGTCGAGCGCGGGCGAGCTTTGCGAGGAGCGTCTTGCCTGGCTCGAGAAGACGCTTGCGGCCGAGCGCGGCAAGCCGACCTTCCTCTTCGGGCATCACCCGCCCTTCATCTGCGGCATCGGCCATATGGACAAGATCAGGCTGATCGCCGGCGCCGAGCGGCTCGAGGCGATCGTGCGGGCCAACCCGCAAGTGAGGGCGATCGCCTTCGGCCATCATCACCGGCCGATCGAAACCTTGTTCGGCGGCGCGCTCGCCTCGATCGCGCCGGGCGTCGCGCATCAGGTGGAGCTCGATCTGCGCGATGGCGAGCCCGAGGGGCAAATGAACCTGGAGCCGCCCGCTTACCGCCTCTGGCGATGGGACGGCGAACGCCTGATCAGCCACATGGCTTATGTGGAGCGCTTTCCGGGGCCCTTCCCGTTCGTCGAGGATTGAGGGCAGCTAACGATCGGCGCGCAACGCTCGGGCGCCGATGTCGCGGCGGTGAAAGCCGCCTGGCCAATCGATCGCGGCGACGCCCGCGTAAGCGCGCCGATGCGCCTCTGCGAAATTGTCGCCTTCGCCAACGACCGTGATCACGCGCCCGCCATCGGCGAGAAGGCGCGCGCCGTCTCGCCTTGTCCCGGCCTGGAAGACGGTGACCCCTTCGAGCCGCCCGGCTGCCTCGATGCCGCAGATCGCGCCGCCGCGCGCGAATTCGCCCGGATAGCCTTTGCGTCGCGAGCACGACGCCGACGCATTTCCTCGGCGAGAAGCGCACGGTGAATTTGCCGAGCACGCCGTCGCGAGAAGCGAGCATCGCGGTCACGAGGTCCGTCATGAGGCGAGGCATGACGACCTGGCATTCGGGATCGCCGAAGCGGCAATTATATTCGATGAGCTTCGGGCCATCCCGCGTGAGCATCAGCCCGGCGTAGAGAAAGCCGCGAAAGGGAGAGCCTCGCGCCGCGAGCGCCGCGAGGGTCGGCTTGACGATGCGCGCCATCGCCTCCTCGACCATGGCGTCGTCGAGAACGACCGCGGGCGAGAAGGCGCCCATGCCGCCCGTGTTCGGCCCTTCATCGCCGTCGAAAGCGCGCTTGTGGTCTTGCGCCGTGCCGAGGCAAAGCGCGGTCGTGCCGTCGCAAAGCGCGAACAGGCTCGCCTCCTCGCCTTCAAGGAATTCCTCGATCACGATCTCGGCCGAGGATGCGCCAAAGCGCCCGCCCAACATGTCGTCGACGGTGGCCTCGGCTTCCGAAAGGCTTTTGGCGATGACCACGCCCTTGCCGGCGGCGAGGCCGTCCGCCTTGATCACGATCGGCGGGGAAAGCTCATGGAGATAGGCCTTCGCGGCTGTCGGCGTCAGTGAAGCGCCCGAAAGCGGCGGTCGGAATTCCTGCCTCGCGGCAAAGCTCCTTGGTGAAGACCTTGGAGCCTTCGATTTGCGCCGCCGCGCGCGACGGGCCGAAGGCCGCGATGCCAGCGTTCTCGAGGTCATCGACGATGCCCGCGACCAAGGGCGCCTCCGGGCCGATCACCGCGAGGTCGATCGCGTGCTCCTTGCAAAGCGCGATCACCGAGGCATGGTCCTTAGGGTCGCACGCGAGATTCGAGCCGTATTCCGCCGTTCCCGGATTTCCAGGCGCGACAAAAAGGCGATCGCATAAGGGGCTCGCGGTGATCTTGGCGGCGAGCGCGTGCTCGCGCCCGCCCGAGCCGATGAGGAGGATGTTCATGAGAGGGCGTGCCCGCGCGGCTGCATGCCTGCCGCTTACGCGAGATCAGGGGCGCCTTCAACGGCTCGATCAGGCGCCGGGCACCGGCGATCCGGTCGTCATTCGGGAAGGGAAAATCCCCGAGCCGCGAAGCTTCGGCGCGCGTCGGGGCTTTGCAGGAAGGCGAGGAAACGCGCGGCGCCGTCGCCCTTGACGCCGGCGACCAACGCGAAGGGATAGACGATCGCGGGATAGGAACCCGGTGGGAAGCTCGCCACGACCTTTACCCTGGGCTCGGCGGCGGCGTCGGTCGCATAGACGACGCCCAGAGGAGCCTCGCCGCGCGCCACATAGGCGAGCGCGGCGCGCACGTTCTCGGCCGGCGCGATGCGGGTTTGGAGGAACGCCCAAAGCCCGAGCTTCTCGAGCGCGGCTTTGGCGTAACGGCCGGCCGGCACGGTCTCGACCGCGCCCGTCGCGAGGCGCCCGTCGCCAAGCGCCGCCTCGATCGAAGGCGCGTCGAGCGCAAGCGTGGCAAAAGGCGCATCCTTCGGCGCAATGACGACGAGCCGGTTGCCGAGGAGGTTGACGCGGCTTTGCGGCACGATGAGGTTGCGGTTCGCGAGATAATCCATCCAATCGAGATCCGCCGAAGCGAAGAGATCGGCGGGTGCGCCGGCCTCGATCTGCCGCGCGAGCGTGGAGGAAGCGTCGAAGCTGATCTTCACCGCAATGCCGCTCGCCGCGGTGAAATCCTTCGCCGCGCCATCGAGCGCGTCCTGAAGGCTAGCGGCGGCAAAGACCGTGATCGCGCCTCGCGGCACGCTCGTGGACAAAGCTTGCGCGCTCGCCATTGTCACCGTGGCGAGGGTCACGAGGAGGGCGACGAAGGCAGCGGTGAAAAGCGTCGCGAGGCATCTTGCGATTCGCTCGCAACCAGCCGAGATTTTTCCCGCGGCCGAGGCTTCGCGTGATCGGAGGCTTTGCATGGCGATCCCCAGGTGAACATGCGCGCGATCGGAACCGATCGCGCAGGGATGTTTCGTGAGACCGGGACCGCCGTTCCGGAAGGAGAAGACGCGCTTACGGCGCGCCAGCAAAGGGACTTAGCGGGATATGGCCATCTTGGGAAGGGTGAGCGCGAGGTCTCTGCGAATGTGCAAGGCCTAAACGGTCCTGATGACCTCAAGGCTGTGCCGATTGTGCGGGCTGCGTCGGCTGTGCCTGTGGGGTCTGCTGAGTCGGCGGCGGCAGAATGATGCGCACCTTGCGCGGGGGCTCGCCGGGCGATGGCGACGATTGTCCGGCGGGCGCGCCGTGATTGCCGCTTGCCGCGATGGCTGGCGCGGGAGAAGCGGTGATTGCGGGCGCCGCGCCTGCCCGCGTGCCCGCCGGCTTCCTCGCGTCAGTCGGAGCGGGTGGACGCGACATCTTGGCCGCCTTCTCGGAATCGATCATCGTGTCCGAGCCGCCGAGCATGTCTTCGGCCGGCTTCAGCGCCTGCCCCCAGCTCTGATCCGCCTTGCGGCATGAGCAACCCGGAACGGTCGCCTTCTGGTAACGAAGGGCGTTCTCGAGCTCCATATAGGATTTGCCGCCCTCGCCAACGGCATGCTCGATGTCGTCGCCATCCCCCATCGAGAAAGCTTCGGTCTCGGTTCCGGGGCATTGCGCCTGGCACATTCCCGCCGCATCGACGCTGCCGCGATTGCCGAGTGAGGCGAGCGGGAAGAAGTAGCCGTCGCAGAGGCGCACGCAAACGTGCTTGCCCGAGCCGCCCTCTTGCCCTTGCCCGAGCCCGTCCGGAATATCGATCTGCTGAGGCGCATCGAGGTTCGTGTCGAGATCGCCCGGCGCTGCGAGCGGGCCGCCCTGAGGCCCGCCGCAAGATTGGCGCATCGCAAGCTGAAGCTGATAGCGTTGGTCGTCGGCCTGAACGCCGCCGCCGAGACGGCCCATCTGCGCCTGCAGATTGGCGAGATCGGCTTGCAGGCGCGAAATCTTCGCCATCAGCGGGCCGCATTGGGGCGGCGGATCGGAGCCGAAGATCAGGAAGCGCCGATTGTCGCAACCGATCTGGCCCGCGTAAGCGTAACTGCGTTGCAGCTCCGCGCTCTGGCGGCGCGCCGCGTTCGCAAGGCCGCTGGCGCGCTCGGCGTCCTTGCGGGTGAGTGCCGCCCATTGATTTTGCAGGGAAACGCAACTCGGCGACTGCGCGAAGGCGCAAGGGCCGAAGGCGAGCGAGGCGGCGATGAAGAGCGCGAGGCGCAACCCGTTTGGTCTCTTGGGGCAGCTCCCATGGCGCGAAGGAAAGGCGCCCGCGGTCGGCTGGGCGAGAGTGATCGGTCTCGGGCAGGTGAACCTCTCTCTTTCGAGCACGCCAAGCGCGGTCTCGAAAATCCGGTTCACGCCCCATATGAGGAGCGTCGATCGAACCATGCCGCGAAGAGGCTACACGCTCCCCGCCTCGAAAGCCATCGCGAAGGCGTGACCAAAAAGGATTAAACTTCAGATACATCCTGAAAGCGCCCCGCCGAAAAGGAAAAACGCATGCCGAGATTCTCGCGAACACTCCTTCTTGTCGTCGCGGCCGCGACGGGCGCGCTCGCGGGCTTTGGCGCGGCTTTGGCGCAAGAGCCCGATCTCATCTTTCGCAAGTCGACGACCTTTCGGCTTTTGACCCCGAACGACAAGCTCGCGACCTATGGAATCGACGATCCGCTCGTCCAAAACGTCGCTTGCCACTACACCTTGCCCGAGCGCGGCGGCGTCGCGGGCGCGTTCGGCGTGGCCGAGCAGGTCTCGGATGTTTCCCTTTCCTGCCGGCAGGTGGGGCCGATCGCCTTCAAGGGGAAATTCGCTCAAGGCGATGTGGTGTTCCAGCAATCGCGCTCGCTGCTCTTCAAGAAGGTGCAGATCGTGCGCGGCTGCGACGAGAAGCGCAACGTCCTCGTCTACCTCATCTATTCCGACAAGCTCGTCGAGGGCTCGCCGAAGAATTCGACCTCGTCCGTCCCGATTGCGCCGTGGGGCTCGTCCGCGGATCCTCCGAAATGCGCCGATTGGCTGAACAAATGAGCGATCGGGATCGGCGATGCGACGCCCAACGTGGATAGCTTGCGACATTTTGCATCGGAAAAGAGCGTTCGCTGGGAACGGCTGTTGACCAATCGTTTGAGTTACACAAGTATTTGGGCTCGAGTCGGCCTGGACGGGGGTTCGCTCGTGTGGTTGCTTGAATGGGGGCGCCGCTTTGCGCGGTGCTCTCATGCAGCTGCGCTTCTCATTACGACCCCCTCGCCACGGTACCGCATCTCGGCAACATAAGCGCAGGCCGGTCGCGCCTGCGTTTCGAGTGAGGGCCACGCCCCAGCCTTCCCTAGAGAAGGGCGGGGAAAAGTGGACGATAGGGGAGAGAAGCAATGACGGCTATCGACGCCCGAACAGGTACCGTGGGCGGAGCGGGTTTTCTCGATCGCGAGCGCACCATCGCTCAACCCGGCTTCAACCGCTGGCTCGTGCCCCCCGCGGCGCTTTGCATCCATTTGTGCATCGGGATGTCTTATGGATTGAGCGTGTTCTGGTTGCCGCTGACGCGCGCCCTCGGAATCGAGAAGGCCGTCACCTGCCCCGATCCCACTGTGACGCGCGACCTCTTCACCACCACCTGCGATTGGCAATTCACGAATCTCGTCATCATTTTCACCATAGGGATCGTGCTGCTCGGGCTTTCGGCCGCCACTTTCGGCGGATGGGTGGAGCGGGTCGGTCCGCGCAAGACGGGCTTCGTCGCCGCGCTGTGCTGGTCGGGCGGCTTCGCGATCTCGGCGCTCGGCGTTTATGTGCACCAGCTTTGGATCATATGGCTAGGGCTAGGGCTCATCGGCGGCGTCGGGCTCGGCCTCGGCTACATCTCGCCCGTCTCGACCTTGGTGAAATGGTTTCCGGACCGGCGCGGCATGGCGACCGGCATGGCGATCATGGGGTTCGGCGGCGGCGCCATGATCGGCTCACCCCTCGCCAATCTTCTCATGAACTCCTTCAAGACCTCGGCTTCGGTCGGCGTCTGGCAAACCTTCCTGGCGCTCGGCGCAATCTATTTCGTCTTCATGATGGCAGGCGCCTTCCTGTATCGGGTTCCGCCGGCGAACTGGCGGCCCGAAGGCTGGACGCCGCCCGCCACCGCCAAGGCGATGATCACTTCCGGCAACGTCCATCTCAAGGATGCGCATAAGACGCCGCAGTTCTGGCTGATCTGGATGGTGCTTTGCATGAATGTGTCGGCCGGCATCGGCGTCCTCGCCGTCGCTTCGCCCATGCTTCAGGAAATCTTCGGCGGCTCTCTCCTCGGCAAGCCCGAGCTCGGCTTCTCGGCGCTCGATGCCGGCCAGAAGGCGGCGATCGCAACCATCGCGGCGGGCTTCGTTGGGCTCTTGTCGCTCTTCAACATCGCTGGGCGAATCTTCTGGGCCTCGCTGTCGGACAAGATCGGACGAAAGGTCACTTATTTCATTTTCTTCGGCCTCGGCATTGCCCTCTACGCGCTCGCCCCGAGCTTCGCCCATATGGGTTCGAGGGCGCTTTTCGTCGCTGCGATGTGCGTGATCCTCTCGATGTATGGCGGTGGCTTCGCGACGGTCCCGGCCTATTTGGCCGACATGTTCGGCACGCAATTCGTCGGCGCCATTCACGGGCGGCTCCTCACCGCCTGGTCGGCGGCCGGCGTCGTCGGCCCCTTGCTCGTCGCCTATATCCGCGACACGCAGATCCAGGCCGGCGTGGAAAGGGCGCTCGCTTATGACCGCACCCTCTACATCCTCGCCTCGCTTTTGGTGATCGGGCTCGTCTGCAACGCGCTTGTGCGACCTGTCGCGTCGAAATGGTTCATGAAGGAAGAAGATGTCGCGGCGCTTCAGGCGAAGACGGCGACGGCCGCGGCCGGCCCTCGCGGAAGCTACGGGATCGGCACGGGAACGCTCGACGGCAAGGCGATCGTCGCCTGGCTCGTCGTGGGCATCCCGATCCTCTGGGGCGTATGGAAAACGCTCGACAGCGCCGTCGCCATCTTCCACTGATCGCGCTCACCAGAAATCGGGCTCGGCCTGCTTCAGGTTGCCGCCGAGCCGTACGGGGGCGACTCGCGTCGCAAGGCCGGTCTTCGCTTCGGTCTCGACCGCGAGCCCGCAAAGCGTCGCCGCACCATTGGCGGCTTCGAAACGGGAAGCAGGCGTCGGCTGCAGGAAGCGGCGCAGCGGCTCGCCCTTCTCGACCCCGATGATCGAATCATAATCCCCGGTCATGCCGCAATCGGTTTGAAAGGCCGTCCCGCCGGGCAAGATGCGCTCATCGGAAGTCGGCACATGCGTGTGGGTGCCGATCACGAGGCTCGCGCGCCCGTCGAGAAAATGCCCCATGGCCTGCTTCTCGCTCGTCGCCTCCGCATGCATGTCGACCACGATCGCATCGCAACCGGCGCCGAGCGGGCAGGCCGTGACCTCGCGCTCGGCGGCGCCGAAAGGGTCGTCGGCGAGCCCCATGAAGACGCGCCCGATGAGATTGGTGACGAGAATCCGCGCGCCTGTCTTCGTCTCGACGATCGCCGCGCCTCGTCCGGGCGTGCCGGCCGGCCAGTTCGCGGGGCGCAACAAGCGAGGCTGACGCTCGATGAAGACGAGCGCCTCGCGTTGATCCCAGGCATGGTTGCCAAGCGTCACCGCATCGGCGCCCGCTTCGATGAGCTCGGAGCAGATCGTCTCGGTGATGCCGGCCCCGCCCGCCGCATTTTCGCCGTTCACGATGACGCAATCGAGCGAAAACCGAGTCCGCAATCCGGGAAGCCGCTCGAGAACCGCGTTTCGGCCCGCTCTTCCCATCACATCCCCGATGAACAAAAGACGCATCGCTCGAGCTCCCGGCCGTTTTTGCGCGTATTTACCGTGAGCCATAGAGCATGCTGGCTCTAAGTGGAATCGGGATCATCCTCTAAGTTGTTAGGCAAGAATAATCTTTTCAGTAAAATGCGTTCCTCTTTCCCGGATCGAGCGGCGGCATCTTGCGCATGGCCCAACCCGCTCCGATCATGTTAAGAGCGGTTCGTAAAGAGGATCGCCGGTCTTGATCGAATACGCCATGCTCATCACGCTGGGGGCGTGCGGCGCGAGCCTCGTGTGGCTCGCGATCTGGCCTGCCTTGACGCGCCGCACCGAAAGGCTGGCGCGCCGGCGCATCGAAGCGGGGCTGCCGATGTCGGTCGCCGAATTTGCGGCCGAGCGCGATCAATTGCGCGCGGCGCTTGCCGTGAAGGAAGCCCGCATCGAGAAGCGGGCCGAGGCGCTCGGCGCCGAGCAGGCGCGGCTCCTCGCCGAGACCGGTGCCCTGCAAGCGCGAATCGCCTCCCTCGAGGAGGCGCTCGCCGAAGAGGCGAGGCGCCATGGCGAGACCAAAGCCGAGGAATTGCGCTTGACGGAGGCCTTGGCCGAGACTGGCGGCGCGCTCGAAACCGAGGAGCGCGAGCATGCCGCGACGCGCGAGGAGCTTGCGGCGCTAGAGGCAGCGCATCGTGAGGTCGTGGCCGGCCAAGGCGCGTCGGGCGATGCCGGCGTGCAAAGGCGGCTGGAGCGCACGGCCTTCGAGGCGGAGCGAAAAGCGCTATTGGGGCGCATCCAAGGGCTCGAAGCGGCGCATGGGGCGCTGCGGGCCGAGCACGCCGCGCTGATGAGGCTTCACGATGGCCATCATGTGGAGAATGCCGCGCTCAAGGCCGAGCGCGAGACCCATCTCGAACGGCTGGAACAACTTGACCGCAACATTCGGATGCGGGAGGCGCGGCTCGCCGAGCTCGGCGAGCTGAAGACGCAACGCGAGATCGAGAAGACGGATGCCGAGGTGCGCGCATCCGAGATGGCGACGCGGCTCGCGGCGAGCGAAGCCCAGGCCTCGCGCTTGAGCCTCGATTTCGAGGAGACGAGGGAGCGCCTTGCGACGGTCGAGGCGCTCCTCGCGTCCGCCTCGCGACAAGCGGCCGAGGGAACGGCCGCCCTCGAGGAGACCCGCCGCGAGCTAGAGACCGAGCACGGGCGAGGCGCGCGAGCCGAGGCCGCCGAGCGCCTCCACGTCGCGCGCGCCGAGGCGGAGCTGCGCGAGCTGGCGCAAGCCTTCGCGAGCGCCAGGGCGGAGCTCGGCTCCGCCGTCGCCACGCTCGACGAAACGCGTGCCGAGCGTGACCGCCTGCAATCGCAAATGGCGCAAGGGGGAGGCGCGCTCGCGCCCGAGAAGCTCGTCGCCATGATCGAGCGCCTCGCCGACGATCTCGCTCGGGCGAGCGGTTCCGGCCCCTTGCCCGCAAGGGCCCCTGAGCCCGACGATGTTTCCGATGGTCAACGAGCCGTCGCCGAGTGAGGCCGGCGTGCGCCGCCCCTCGCCGGCTGCTCCCTCCCGCGTGCCTTCGCGAAATTTGCCTTCACGAAAACTCGGCCGAACATCCCTCGGCGTGAGCGCGATCGGTTTCGGCTCGGCGCCGCTCGGCGAGCTTTATGCGAAGCTCGATGAAGGGGCCGCCATCGCCGCCGTGAAAGCGGCCGTTGCCGAAGGCGTGACGCTCTTCGACACCTCTCCTCATTACGGCAATGGTCTTGCTGAGCACCGCGTCGGCGCGGGGCTGCGCGGCCTTCAGCGCGATGCCTATGTGCTTTCGACGAAGGTCGGGCGCTGGATGGATCCGCTGCGCTCCGGCGGCACCGCGGTCGCGCGCGGCGCGGCCGCGCCGGGGTTTGCGGGCGGCCTGCGGCATAAGGCGGTGATCGATTATTCGCGGGACGGGACGCTACGCGCCTTCGAGCAATCCTTGCTCCGGCTCGGCGCGGAGCGGATCGATGTCGTCCTCATCCATGACGTGGATGTCTGGACGCATGGCGCGGACGCGATCGAAACGCGCTTCACGGAAGCGATGGAGGGCGCCTATCCGGCGCTCGCAAGGCTGCGCGAAGAAGGCGTCGTGAAGGCGATCGGGGTTGGCCTCAACGAGACAGGCATGTGCGAGCGCTTCGCGCGGGCCGGTGATTTCGACACCATGCTGCTTGCTGGCCGCTATAGCTTGCTGGAGCAGGACGCGCTCGACGGCTTCTTCGCGCTCGCGAGGCAAAAAGGCATTGGGCTGATGCTCGGCGGCGTGTTCAATTCGGGCATCTTGGCGACGGGCGCCGTTGCGGGCGCGCATTACAATTACAGGCCTGCCCCGCCCGAGATCCTGGCGAAGACCAAGCGGATCGAGGCCGTCTGCCGCGCCCATGGGGTCGCGCTCGCCGATGCGGCTTTGCGCTTCCCGCTCGGCCATGAAGCGGTCTCTTCCGTGGTGCTCGGCGCCGTGAGCGCGGAAGAGATTTCGCGCAACACGAAATCGCTCCTGCGCCCCATTCCCCAGGGGCTGTGGGGCGACCTCAAATCGGAAGGGTTGTTGCGACAGGACGCGCCGACGCCTGTTTGAGCTCAAGGCATTTGACGGGCTCAATTCTCGTCGAGCGACGTCGTGCCCATGGGCTTGCCCTGCGCCGAAAGCGTGATGCGCTCGATTCTCGCCTCGGCGAGCTTCAAAAGCGCTTCGCAGCGCAGCTTCAAGGCCTCGCCGCGCTCGTAGATCGCGATCGATTCCTCGAGCGGAACATCGCCACGCTCGAGGCGCCCGACGATCGTCTCGAGCTCGGCAAGCGCCTTCTCGAAGGGCAGAGCGGCGATATCGCCGTTTTCGACCGCGTTCGCGGGCTCCTTTGCCCCCGGCTTCGTTTCCCCTTGGGCGCTCCTGGCGGGTTCGGTCATGCACGGCTCCGGTGAGAAGCGTCCTTATGGGGCGACAGTCGCGTCGGTGCAAGGCGGCTTGCGCCGCCCATGCGGGCCTTGGAGCCCGCTGGCCTTAGGCGGGATGGCCATCCTGCTCTAAGTTATGAGCGCAGCGGCATTTTTTTGTTAATGGCATCTCTTTTCCCGCATCACCCTTTAGGGCTCGAGACGATGGCGAGCCCGAAGCTGGAAAGCGAGCCCGAGGAGCGCAACGCCGTAGATGACGAGGTCGATGGCCAGGAAAAGGCCGAGCACATACCGGCTGTTCACCGGCCAGGACGCGATGATGATCACGCCGAGGATGAAGGTGACAAGGCCGGACAGCACCGCGATCCGCCAAGGCGTGTCCGAGCCCATCTGGGAAGCGACATAAATGCGCACGAGACCTGTCGCGCAAAGCCCCGCGCCCAGGCAAAGCGTCAAGGCGACGGCGGCGAGAAGCGGGTTGAGCACGCATAATATGCCGGCGAGCAGGAGCAGCGCGCCCGCCGCGCAGAGAAGGATGAGGCGGCCCCAATTCTTCATATGCAGGCCCATGCTGATCTCGGCGGCGCCGGCGACGACCATCATCACGCCGTTCATCCACACGCTCGCCACGGTCGCGCCCAGCAAGGAACCGAAGGCGATTGCGCCACACAGGATGAAGGCGGCGCCGAGCGCCGCGAAGCTCGCCCAGCGGGCGCGAAAATGCGAAAGCCTCGACCCGAAGCCAAGCGGGGCTGAGACGGACCGGCCGGCCTGAGGGAGCTCGACGGGCGCCATTGAGGGTTCCTCGCGCTGCGCTCACTTCGAAGCGATGGCTTAGAAGGCCTTGGCTTTCATAGCACAAATGTCACTCGCGCGTAGGGCGTCACGAGAACCGAGCCTTTTCGCCGCCGCCTGCATCCAGCGAGCGGCCGTTTCACTTTAGGGCCAATGGAAACCTGGTTTCCCGCGTTCCGCGAAAACGGGCGAGGTGAGGCTGCGGGACTTTTCCAAGCGTCGCTTGCCCCTTGCTCATGATCGCATTATGTCGAAGCCATGCCGAGCCTGACCTCGCTCGCGAACCCGAGCCGTTTCATGGCCTTGACCGCCCGGGCGCTGCCTTGGCTCGCGGGGGCCGCGGCTCTGCTATTCGTCATCGGGCTTTGGCTCGCCTTCACGGCGCCGGAGGATTACCAGCAGGGCGAGACGGTGCGCATCATGTATCTGCATGTGCCGTCGGCCTGGCTCTCGCTCTTGATCTACACCACAATGTCGGCCTCCGCGATCGGCGCCCTCGTCTGGCGGCACCCGCTCGCCGAGGTCTCGATGAAGGCGGCCGCGCCCATCGGCTGCGTCTTCACCTTCCTATGCCTCGTGACCGGCGCGCTCTGGGGCAAACCGATGTGGGGCGCCTGGTGGGTCTGGGACGCGAGGCTCACCTCGATGCTGGTGCTGCTTCTCATTTACCTCGGCATTGTGGCGATCTGGAACGCCATTGAGGATCAAGCTTATGCGGCGCGCGTCGCGGCGCTCGCGACGCTCGTCGGCTTCGTCAATATTCCGATCGTGAAATTCTCGGTCGAATGGAGAACCTTGCATCAAGGGGCTTCTGTGTTCACGCTCGAAGGGTCGAAGATCGCGCCGGAGATCCTACTGCCTCTCCTGGCGATGGCTTGCGCCTTCACCTGTCTCTACGTCGCGCTCCACCTTGCGGCGATGCGCAACCAGATCTTGCGCCGCCGGTTGCGCCGGCTCGCCATAATCGCCGCTTCCGAGGTGCCTCCGAGGTTGCCGATCGCCTCCGTCGAGGGGGGAGTCCGCGCATGAGCTTCCTCGCGCTGCCGCACATCGGCTTCGTGATCGCCGCCTACGCGATCACCTTCGTCGTGGTCACTCTCCTCATCGTCGGGATCGCGCTCGATCATCGCGCCCTGCGGCGCGCGCTTGCACCTTATGAGAGCAAGGTCGAAGGCGGTCCCGATCTTGATGGCGCCATCCGATGAGCGAAGTCGCGACGGCCTCGAGGCGGGTTTTCGCCAACCCCTGGCTGTTGCTGCCCCTCGCCTTTTTTCTCGGTCTTGCGGGGCTTTTCCTGGCGCGGATCGGGCGCGATCCCGCGGTGCTGCCCTCGCCTTTGATAGGCCAGGAAGCGTCGCCCTTCGTGCTCCCTCCGCTCCAAGGGCTCACGCGCGATGGAGAGAAGGTTGCGGGCTTTTCAAATGCCGATCTGAAGGGCCCGGGCGGCACGCTCGTCAACGTCTTCGCCTCCTGGTGCGTCCCTTGCCGGGAGGAGCATCCGGTGCTGATGCAGCTCGCCCAGGAGAAGGGCGTCACGCTTCTCGGGTTGAATCACAAGGATGAGCCTGAGAATGCGCGGCGGTTCCTCGGCGGCATGGGCAACCCTTATACGAAGGTCGGCGTCGATTCTTCGGGGCGCACCAGCCTCGATTTCGGCGTATACGGGGTGCCTGAGACTTTCGCCATCAATTCCGAAGGGCGCATCGTGGCAAAGCATGTCGGCGCCTTGACGATGGCGGATGCCCAAGAGCTCCTGCGCAAGGCCGCCGCAACCCAATAGGCGGAGACCATGGTCGTCCGCATCCAGCCGCAAGCTTTCGACGTCGGTACCGAGATCGCGGCCCTCACGCGCGGGCGAAGCGATATCGGCGCCATCGTGACCTTCACCGGAGTTTGCCGCGATGAAGGCGCAAGCCTCGCGGCGCTCGAGATCGAGCATTATCCCGGCATGGCCGAGGAGGAGATCGCGCGCGTCGTCGAGAAGGCGCAAGAGCGCTGGCCGCTAAAGGGCGTCACCGTCGTGCATCGCCACGGCCGCATCGCGGCGGGTGAAGAGATCGTGCTCGTCGTCACCCTCTCGGCGCATCGACGTGCGGCCTTCGAGGCGGCGGAATTCCTGATGGATTACCTCAAGACGAGCGCACCCTTCTGGAAGAAGGAAGTGCGTTTGTCCGAAGCGTCCGGGCAATGGGTGGACGCGAAGGCGAGCGACACGGCCGATGCCGCGAGATGGCGAAAGAAGAGTTGAGCGCGAAACTTGCCGCTTCACGCACGGCAAGCTGAAGCTGGACCCGTGCCGCGGCTTTGATTAGATGGGCCGTCACAGCGGCCGGGACGGACAAAAGCAAATGGCGAATGAGGCAATCGGGAGCAGCTCGAAGATCGTCGCGGTCTTCGGCGGATCGGGCTTTCTCGGCCGGCATGTGGTGCAGGCCTTGGCGCGGCGCGGCTACCGCGTGCGCGCGGCCGTGCGCCGGCCCGATCTCGCGGGCTTCCTGCAGCCGCTCGGGATGGTCGGGCAGGTCATGCCCGTGCAGGCCAATCTGCGCTTTCCGTGGTCGGTCGAGAAAGCGGCGGAAGGCGCCTATGCGGTCGTCAACCTCGTCGGCATCCTCGCGCCGAAGGGACGCCAGACTTTCGCGGCGGTTCAGGACGCGGGCGCCCGGACGGTGGCGCAGGCCGCCGGTGTCCAGCGCGCTCGCCTCGTCCAGGTCTCGGCGATCGGGGCCGATCCCCAAGGGCCGACCCCGTATCAGCGCACCAAGGCCGCGGGCGAAGCAGCGGCGCTCGCCGTCGACGGCGCGGTGGTGCTGCGCCCATCCGTGATCTTTGGCCCGGAGGATGATTTCTTCAACCGTTTCGCCGCGCTGGCGCGCCTCATGCCGGTGATGCCGCTTATCGGGGACGGGGTGACGCGGTTTCAGCCGGTCTTCGTCGGCGATGTTGCTGAGGCGGTGGCGCGCGCCGTCGACGGCACCATCGCGGGAAACAGGATTTACGAGCTCGGCGGGCCGAAGATCGTGACGCTCAAGGACATCATGAGCTATGTGCTCGACGAGACCGGCCGCCGACGCCCCTTCCTGCCGGTGCCTTTCGCAGCGGCGCGCATCCAGGCGGGTTTCATGGAAGTCGTCGACAAGCTGACCTTCGCCAAGCTGCCGCGCGCGCTCGCGATCACTCGCGACCAGCTCCGCATGCTCGAGCACGACAATCTCGTCTCGCAATCCGCAAAGGCCGAAGGCCGCACGCTCGACGGCATCGGCATCCCGCCGACCGCCTTCGAGGCGATCGTGCCGTCTTATCTCTGGCGCTTCCGGCGCTACGGCCAGTTCGAGAAGATGCGCGAGGCGTGAGCGGTCGGCCCGCGTCAACGGCGCGGCGAGGTTGGATCGGGCGGGGCCGAGCTTCAAAAAAAGCCAAGCTTCGAGAGATATCGAGCGAGATGCCATGACCGAGACGCGCGCGCTTCCCGAATTCGGATATCGGTATATTCCAGGGCCCTTCCAATATTCGGCGGGTGTCGCCGCGCTTCCCGGCCACCGCATCGAGCGCATTCGGTTTCCCGAGCCAGTGCCGCTCGAAGAGGGATTTGCCCGCATCGAGCGTTATTTCAAGGAAGCCGGCCTGCCGCGCACCGCTTTCTGCGCCTGCGAGCTGCGCTCGCCCGCGCCCTTTACCGATGAGGGATTCAGGCAATTCAACCGTGCCTATGTCGGCACGCTCGAACGCTGGGGCATCATGAAGAAAGAGGCGAACCCGGTCGCTCGCAGCAATGTGTGCCCGAAGGTCGCGCCGCCGAAGGTGCCGAGCTTTCACGCCTTCTCGATCATGGTGCCGTCGTCGGAGACGCACGACAGCTTCGTCATCGCCGGGAGCGGAGAGGCGCAAGAAGGCGCGGGGCCTTATGCGTCGAGAACCATCCGCTACCGCGAGACGAGCGCCGATGCGCTGCGCGAGAAGGCGGTGTTCGTGCTGGCCCAGATGGAGACGCGCATGGGCGCCTTCTCGGCCGGCTGGCGGGATACGACCGCGGCGCAGGTCTACACCCTCCACGATCTTTACCCCTTCTTGAAGGATGAGATCGTCGGACGAGGCGCGGCGCGCCATGGCCTCACCTGGCATTTCGCCTCGCCGCCGGTCATCGATCTCGACTATGAGATGGACTGCCGCCGCGTCGCCGTCGAAAGGGTGATCCCGGGCTGACGACGCTGCATCGGGAGTCGGCTAATGATCTGGGGGTCGGACTCTGTCAGGTGCCGATCGCGAGAGGGGCGCGAAGCTTGCGCAACAGGGCGACGACGGACTGCGCCGTCATCTTGCCAGTGCGCGGATTGGCGCTGGGCACGCCCTCGATCTTCATCGAGAAGCTCGCCGCATCGCTCTCGACCTCGATGAAATGGGTGTTGCGCCGCACGGTCGGGTCGGCCCAGATTGCGATGCGCGTCCTGTCAGGGCCGATGCCGGCGAGCGAAAGCGCGACCGCGACATTCACATTGGCCGGAAAGCCGCGGGCGGCCTCCCGCGCGCTGCCTTCGAAAACGAGTGTCGGTTCCTTGATGGCGGCCACATCGATGTTGTGCTTGGCGAGGAAGGGCGCTCCGGCAAGGCCGCCGGGCGGCTTGCGGGTCGTCATCGTCACGCCCGCGATCTTGCCCTCGGCGGCGGCGAGCACGGCATCAAGGCCGAGAAGCGCCCCCGTCGGAACGAGGATGCGACCTCCCTTGGCCTTCGCAAGCTCGACGAGGTGCTCGTTTTCGAGGAGGGCGCCGCAGCTCAGCACAATCAGGCTGCGACCGGCCTCGAGCGCTGGGACCGCGATCGAGGCGAGGGCGGCCGCGGGCGCGCATTCGATGATCACATCGGCGTGATCGCACAGCTCCGCGACCGGCACGACGCGCAACCCGGAATCTCGGGGCAAGGCGTCACGCAAGCGTTGCGAATCGCGCGATGCGATCGCGGTGAGCGCGATGCCTGGAATGCCGGCTTTCAACGAAGCCGCGAGGCTTTGCCCGATCGCCCCATATCCCGCGATCGCGATCCGCAGATCGGTTTTTCTTTCGTTCGTAAGGGATGATGAGGGCGCGGTTCGACCCGAGCCTCGGGTGTTCGCAGGGGATGTCGAAGCGACGCCGGCGCCGTCATTGTCTTGTGGCATCATCGTTTTCCGCCTTGAGTGCGCATCGTTCACGCCCTATCCGGCGTGCCTAGCATGATCTTGCCCGAAAGCCGCTTTGCCTTTCTCAGGCATATTGAGCCCCCTCTTGATTGGACAGGATTTAGTGCAAATTTAAGGTTTTGGCGCAATCCCGAGGGTTGGGCCGAGGCCGATCGGGAAGGGCCGCGCGAGACGTAATCTTGCCTCGATTCGCGACCTTTGTATGCGAAACTGGCTGTCGGCTTGGGCGTGCGATGTCGGGACCGTGGGGACGGCAGGGGCCGCGGCAAGAGCGGAGGGGTCCATGCAACTGAGTAAACCTGGATACTACGCGGATTTCGTCGTCTATCCGCTTCTGATCCTCGGGCTTTTGGGGGTTCAACTCGCCGAGGCCAGGACGTGGCGGCCTTTCGGCTTCGTCTTCCTGTGCCTTCTCGGCTTTGCGGCCTGGACCTTTTTCGAATACCTCCTGCATCGCTACGTCTTGCATCGCGTCCCAATCCTGCACGACATGCACGAAGCCCATCATGCCGATCCCTCCGCCTTCGTCGGCACGCCCAGCTGGGCGAGCTTCCTGATGTTTTTCGTCGGCGCGCTCTTGCCCCTGTCCTTCGGGATCGGCTTCACTTACGCGAGCCCGGTGACGATCGGCCTGATGCTCGGCTATCTCTGCTATGTCGTGGTGCACCACGTCACCCACCATTGGCGACTTGCACCCGATTCCCCGCTCTACCGTTTCAAGCATCGCCACGCCCGGCATCATTACGGCAAGACCCCGGGCAATTTCGGCGTCACCACCTTGTTCTGGGACGTGGTGTTCGGCACGAGCCTCGAAGCGCGATCGCGGCGCGCGCGCCCATCTTCGATGCGCGGACTCGGCCGGTTCTTCGGTTGAGGCGCACCCGGACGGACGCGTCGAGCGGGCCACCCGAATGAGCGAAGCGGCGTGTCGCCCCCGCGCCGCCTAAGTTCTCGCTTCTTCGCGCTTCACTCGGTTCGGCGTTGCGGCTCGACCGCGTATTGCGCATCGCTCACCTTCTCGAGCCAAACCACATGCACTCCATCTTGATGCTCATGGATGGCGAGATGCGCCATGACGTTGCCGGGGGCGGCGCCATGCCAATGCTTCTCGTCGGGCGCGATCCAAACCGTGTCGCCGGCGCGAATCTCGCGCACCGGGCCTCCCCAGCTCTGCGTCCTGCCGACGCCGTGCAGCACATGCAGCGTTTGGCCGAGCGGATGGGTGTGCCAGGCGGTGCGCGCGCCCGGTTCGAAGCTCACGCGCGCGGCCCTTGCCCGCGCCGGTGCCGGCGCATCGATCACCGGGTCCTGCCAGACGGTGCCCGTGAACCAATCGGCATTGCCGCGTCGCGTCGGGCTCTCCGCGGTATGAGTTATCTTCATTGACGTGTCTCCTGGGGCCGGAAGGCATGGCTGGCTCCGGCGTGATGGGGGAGCGCACATATCCCAAGCTCGCGTCGTCTTCGCAAGGCCCGTCATGCGGCGGCCGTATGCCGGATTCGCCTTGGTTAGCGCTTCGCGCCGGAGGGCACGGAGCTGGCATGCCGCCCGACGACTTGCCTTCCGACCGCCGCAATGGCACCGATCGAATTCACGCATGGCCTTCGTTCACATAAAGAGCTTTTGGGAGCCGTCCTTGTCCGCCGAGGCTGCAAATCATCAGGCGCTGTCGCGCTTCAAGGTTCTCGATCTGACGCGCGTGCGGGCCGGTCCAACCTGCGTGCGACAGCTCGCCGATTGGGGCGCGCAGGTGATCAAGATCGAGATGCCGGGAGAAGGGGATGCGCTCGGCGGCCCGCGCCACGGGCCGGACTTTCAGAACCTCCATCGCAACAAGCGCTCCATCACGCTCGACCTCAAGCAGAAGGAGGGCCTCGCGATCTTTCGCGAAATGGTGAAGACCGCCGATGTGGTGGTCGAGAATTACCGGCCTGACGTGAAATTCCGTCTCGGGGTGGATTACGAGAGCCTGAAGCCGCTCAACAAGCGCCTCGTCTACGGCAGCATCTCGGGCTTCGGCCAGGACGGGCCTTATCGCGAGCGGCCGGGCGTCGATCAGATCGCGCAAGGCATGGGCGGGCTGATGTCGATCACCGGCCTTCCCGGCCAGGGCCCGGTGCGCGTCGGCGTGCCCATCGCCGACCTCGGCGCCGGCATCTTCTGCGCCATGGGCATCCTCATCGCGCTTCTCGAGCGGGAGGTGTCGGGCGAAGGGCAATGGGTACGCTCCTCCTTGCTGCAAGCCCAGATCGCGCTTCTCGATTTTCAGGCCGCGCGCTGGCTCATGGCGAAGCACGTGCCCGGACAAGCCGGCAACGATCATCCGACCTCGATCCCGACCGGCGTCTTCCCGACGAGCGACGGCCATATCAACATCGCGGCCTCCGGCGACCATATCTACAAGCGCTTCTGCGACGCGCTCGGGGCGCCCCATCTTTTTAAGGATCCGGCCTACGCCACGGATCAGGCCCGCTCCAAGAATCGCGCCGCGCTCAACGCGGCGATCGGCGAGATCACGCGCAAGAAGCCCAGCGCCGAATGGATCGCGCTCTTGAACGAAGCCGGCGTGCCTTGCGGCCCCATCTACAAGATGGACGAGGTGTTCGCCGACCCGCAGGTGCGCCATCTCGGCATGGCGGTCGGCGTGCACCACAAGAAGCTCGGCGACACGCAAATCGTCAACCAGGCGATCGAGCTTTCGCGCACGCCGAGCCGCATGCGCATGGCGACACCCGACAAGGGCGAGCATACGCAAGAGGTCTTGCGCGAGTTTGGGTATGACGATGCGGCGATCGCGTCCTTGCGCGAACGCAAGGTGATTTGACGCCGCGGCTTACGGCCGGCCGCCAAACGGCCGACGCATCGACGGAACGAGGAGACGAAGGTGAAGACGAGCACTGAGAAGATGATCGCCAAGAAGGACGGGGCGATCGGCTGGATGTTGTTCAACAATCCCGCGCGCCACAACGCCGTCTCGATGGATATGTGGAAAGCGGTGCCGGAAATTCTCGAGGAGTTCGGACGCGACGACGCCATCCGCATCGTTGTCGTCGCCGGCGTGGGCGGCAAGGCCTTCGTCTCGGGCGCCGACATTTCGGAATTCGGCGAGAAGCGCCACTCGCGCGAGGCGACGCTCCTCTACAACGCGACGGTCGAGCGCGCGAGCGACGCGCTGCTTTCCTGCAAAAAGCCGACGATCGCGATGATCCAAGGCTATTGCATCGGCGGCGGGCTCGCCATTTCGCTCTGCTGCGATTTGCGCATCGCGTCGGAAGATTCGCGCTTCGGCGTGCCCGCCGCGAAGCTCGGGCTCGGCTATGCGTATCCGGGAATCGAGCGCCTCGCCGATGTGGTCGGCCCCTCCTTCGCCAAGGAGATTTTCTTCACGGCACGCCAGTTCGACGCCAACGAGGCGCTCGCCATGGGCCTCGTCAATCGGGTTCGGCCTTCATCCGAGCTCGAAAGCTTCGTCACTGGCTACGCCGGCATGATCGGCGCCAACGCGCCGCTCACGGTCGGCACCGTCAAGCTTTGCGTCGGCGAATATGTGAAGGACCCGCAAAAGCGCGATCTCGCGGCCTGTCAGGCGGCGGTCGACCGATGCTTCGCCTCGGCCGACTACGTGGAAGGCCGCACGGCGTTTATGGAGAAGCGAAAGCCGGTGTTCCGGGGGGTGTAGGGACGGGTCGCCGGCTCCGCCGCTCACCTCTCCCGTTTACGGGAGAGGTCGACAGCCGAGCGAAGCGAGGCGTGCCGGGTGAGGGCTTCTTGGCGTAGTGAATGAGGTGAGTGGGATTGACGGGAAACGCTGCCAGAGTCTTCGCACGCCCTCACCCGTCCTCGCCTGACGGCTCGGAGTTCGACCTCTCCCGCAAGCGGGAGAGGTAAGGACGGCCTTACCCCCGCAGCCGCTCGTTTTGCGGATCAAAAGGCGATTCCGCGATCACAATCGCGCGATGCGGCTTGCCGAGAAGCGTGATCTCGAGCTCGCTGCCGATCTCGCCGAGATCGGGCCGCACCATGGCGAGCGCGAGCGACTTCTTCACCCGCCAGCCATAGCCTCCCGAGGTGCAGCGCCCGACGATCTCGCCATTGCGGCGGATGGGTTCGGAGCCGCGCGCGTCGGTCTCGGTGACGCCGTCGAGCTCGAGCGTGACGAAGCGATTGGCGAAGCCCTTCTCGCGCCAATGCACGAGCGCGTCGCGGCCGAGGAACTCGCCCTTGTTGAGATGGACGAAGCGGTCGAGGCCGGATTCGAGCGCCGCATATTCGATCGAGAGCTCACGCCCGACGAGGCGATAGGATTTCTCCACTGCCATCGAGAGCATGGCCCTGATGCCGAAAGGCTTGATGGCAAACGCGGCGCCCGTCTGCATGAGAAGGTCGAACAAGGCGTTCTGGGACGCGATCGGGTGGTGCAGCTCGAAGCCGAGCTCGCCGACGAAATTTACCCGGAGCGCATGAAGCCCGATCGGGCCGATCGAGATCGGCTTTCCCGAGAGCCAGGGGAAGGCCGCGTTCGACAAATCCGCGTCGGTGAGCTTCCGCAAGACATCGCGTGAGCGCGGCCCTGCGAGCACGAGCACGCCATAGGCTTGCGTCACGCTCTCGAATTGGACGCTGCCGTCCCTCGGCAGGAGCTTGCGCAAGATGTCGTGGTCATGGCGCTCCAAGGCGCCGGCCGAGACGAGGTAGAACTCGTCGGGCGCGCGTTCATACACGGTGAACTCGGCGCGCACCCCGCCGTTCTTCGTGAGCAGATGGCAAAGCGCGATGCGCCCGCGCGTCTTCGGGATGCGGTTGGCGAGAATGGAATCGAGCCATTGCCGGGCGCCCTTGCCGGAGACGATCGCCTTGGCGAAGGGTGACATGTCTTGCAGGCCGACATTCTCCGTGACGTTGCGGATTTCCTGGCCGACAGGCTCGAAATAATTCGAGCGCCGGAAGGACCAGATTTCCTTTATCTTGCCGTTCGGGTCGGGCCTCGGGTGGTTCTCATTCGTGAGCACATCGGGCTTTTCGAGCGAGGAAATGTCGATCTCATAACCCTTCGGCGCGAACCAGTTTGGCCGCTCCCAGCCATAGACCGAGCCGAACACCGCGCCGAGGTCTCGCATGCGGCCGTAGCAAGGGGCGGTCTTGAGCGGGCGCGCGGCTTGACGCTCCTCGTCCGGATAATGGGGCGTGAAGACATTGGCGTAGGCTTCCTCGTTCTTCACCTTGAGGTAGCCCTTTGTCGCATAGGGGCCGAAGCGGCGCGGATCGACGCCCAGCATGTCGATCGAAGGTTCGCCCTCGACCATCCATTCGGCGATTTGCCACCCCGCGCCGCCCGCCGCCGTGACGCCGAAGGAATGGCCTTCGTTCAGCCAGAAGTTCGGCAGGTCCCAGGCCGGCCCGATGATCGGCGAGCCGTCCGGCGTGTAGGCGATGGCGCCGTTGTAGACCTTTTTGATGCCGACCTCGCCGAAGGCCGGCACGCGCGCGATCGCGGTCTCGATGTGCGGGGCGAGCCGGTCGAGGTCCTCCTGGAAGAGCTCGTATTCGGACTGCGGCGAGGGCCCGTCGACGTAGCAGCAAGGCGCGCCCTTCTCGTAAGGGCCGAGCAGGAGCCCGCCATTCTCCTCGCGCATGTACCACGAGCTGTCCGCCTCGCGCAGAACGCCCATCTCGGGCAGACCCTTGCGCTGGCGCTCGACGATCGCCGGGTGCGGCTCGGTGACAATGTATTGATGCTCGACCGGGATCACCGGGATGTCGAGCCCGACCATGGCGCCCGTACGCCGCGCGAAATTCCCGGTGCAAGCGACGATGTGCTCGCAGGCGATGTCGCCTTTGTCTGTCTTCACCACCCACCCGCCGCCAGCGCCCCTCTCGATCGCCGTGACGACGGTGTTGCGGTTGATCTCGGCGCCGAGCGCCCGCGCTCCCTTGGCGAGCGCCTGGGTGAGATCGGCCGGCTGAATATAGCCGTCACCGGGATGCTGGATGGCGCCGATGATGCCGTCGGTCTCGCAAAGCGGCCAGGCTTCCCTCACCTGCGCGGGTGTGAGGAGCTTCACCTCGATGCCGATCGTCTCGGCGACCCCCTTGTAGAAGAAGAACTCGTCCATGCGGTCTTTCGTGCGGGCGAGGCGGATGTTCGAGACCTGACGAAACCCGACATTCTGGCCGGTTTCCGCTTCGAGCCTGCGGTAAAGGCCGACCGAGTATTTATGGATCTGGCCCACCGAATAGCTCATGTTGAAGAGCGGCAAGAGCCCTGCCGCGTGCCAGGTCGAGCCGGAGGTCAGTTCCTTGCGCTCGAGGAGCACCACATCCGACCAGCCCTTCTTGGCGAGGTGATAAAGGGTCGAGACGCCGACCACTCCGCCGCCGATCACAACCGCGCGCGCTTGTGCTCTCATGCTCGTGCTCCGTCATCTGAGGCGGGCTTCATCAGTAATTCGCCCAAAGGCCCGGCGTCGCGAGCTCGACGACATGCCCGTCGGGATCGTGGAAATAAAGGCTCGTGCCGCCGCCTTTCCAGCGCGTCTCGCTCACGATGGGAACGCTATGCGCCGCGAGCCGTTCGCGCCACTGGCTTAGGCTGTCGGCCGGGATGCCAAGCGCCACATGAAGCCGGCCTTGCCCGTCATGGCCGGGAATCACGCCCTCATCCGTTTTCACATCCTCGCCTGTCGCACCCTCCTGAAAGACGAGGAGCACGCTCTGATTGCCGGCATCGAAGGCGACGAGGCGCGGCGTATCGATCATCGCGGAAAGGCCGAGCACGGTCGCGTAGAAATTCGACGTTGCCTTGATGTCCTTGGCGTAAAGCGAGCTTTCGACGATATGAGTGATGCGGGCCATTCTTGAGCGTAGCGCCAAAGCCGAAGAAGAGGGAAGCGTGCCTCGCGGAAAAGTCCAGGACGCCTCCAGGCCGAGGAAGGTCCAGCTTTGGGCGCGGCACCGCGCGTGTCATAATGCATGAAGGCGGGGAGGTGGTTTGGCGGGGGATCGCGAAGCGCGGTCGATCTCGCCTCGCCGAGGCGGCTACGGAGGAACGCGATGAGCGACAGCGCGGACATGGATGCGGGCACGCCCTCCTTGCCGTCCGGCCGGCGCGGGCGTGAGGCCCGCCGCACGGCGCGCGCGCAGCGCGCGGCCTTGTCCGTGCCTTACATCACGCGCGCCATCCCCTTGACGGAAGTGCTGAGCGAAGAGGGCCTTTCGCTCATCGAGCACAATGCCGAGACGCTGCTCGAGGAGATCGGCATCGAGTTTCGCGACCATGCAGGCGCGCTCGCGCTCCTCAAAGGTGCGGGTTGCGACATCAAGGGAACGCGCGTGCGCTTCCCGCGCGGACTCGCGCGCTCGCTTTGCGCCACCGTGCCGTCCGAATATGTCCAGCATGCGCGCAACCCCGAGCGCAACGTGCACATCGGCGGCAATTCCATGGTCTTCGCGCCGAATTACGGCTCGCCCTTCGTGCGCGATCTCGATCAGGGCCGCCGCTACGGCACGATCGAGGATTTCCGCAATTTCGTGAAGCTTAGCTACGTTACGCCGTTCATCCATCATTCGGGCGGCACGGTGTGCGAGCCCGTCGATCTTCCGGTCAACAAGCGCCATCTCGAGATGGTCTATGCGCATATGCGGCTCTCGGACAAGCCGTTCATGGGCTCGGTCACCCATCCCGAGCGCGCCAAGGACACGGTCTCGATGTGCGAGATCCTCTTCGGCAAGGCGTTCATCCAGGAGAACACCGTCTGCACGAGCCTCATCAACGCCAACTCCCCGCTCGTTTGGGACGCGATCATGATTGGCGCGGCGGAAGTCTATGCCCGCAACAACCAGGCGTGCATCATCACGCCCTTCATCTTGTCCGGCGCCATGAGCCCGGTGACTGTCGCCGGCACGCTGACGCAAGTGCTGGCCGAGGTGCTTGCCGGCACCGCCTTCACCCAATTGGTGCGCCCCGGCGCGCCGGTGATCTTCGGCACCTTCGTCTCGACCCTGTCGATGCAATCGGGCGCGCCGACCTTCGGCACGCCGGAGGCGACGCTCGCGATCTTCGGCGCCGCGCAATTGGCGAGGCGCATGAACATGCCGTTCCGCACCGGCGGCTCGCTTTGCGCCTCGAAGCTCGCGGATGCGCAAGCCGCTTATGAGAGCGCCCACACGCTTTTGCCGACGGTTCAGGCCGGCACGAATTTCGTGCTGCATGCGGCGGGCTGGACGGAAGGCGGCCTCACCGCATCGTACGAGAAGTTCATGCTCGATTTCGATCAGCTCGGCGCCATGCATGTGCTGGCGAAGGGCATCGATCTTTCGGAGAACGGCCAGGGTTTCGAGGCTTTCCGCGAGGTTTCGCCGGGCACGCATTTCCTCGGCTGCGCCCATACGCAGCGCAATTTCGAGAGCGCCTTCTATCGCTCCTCGATCGCGGACAATAATTCAGTCGAGCAATGGGAAGCGGAAGGCTCGCTCGACGCGGCGCAGCGCGCCAACAAGGCGTGGAAGAAGGCGCTCGCCGAATACGAGGCCCCGCCGATCGACGCCGGCATCGACGAGGCTTTGCGGGAATTCATCGAGCGCAAGAAGGCCTCGATGCCCGACGCGACGCACTAGTCTAGACTAATACTGCGCGTCATGACCGGACTTGGTCCGGTCACCCATGCCTTTTCTTCCATGGAGACCATGAAGGCGTGGATGGGCGGGCCAAGCCCGGCCAGGACGAGGGATAACCGCAGCGCCGCCTTCGCTCACCCCCGTCCCGCCGCCGCCACGTCCCCGCGCAAGGCGGCGCGCATCACCTTGGCGAAATCGGGGGCTTTCATCGGCACGGGATTGCCGCCCGTCGAAGGGTCATCGACCGCTTTTGTTGCCATCTCGTCGATGCGATCTTCCTTGACGCCGAGCTCGGCGAGGCTGTGCGGCACGCCGAGCTCCTTGCGCAACGCGAGCATCCATTCCATCACGCCGTCGAAGCCGGGCTTCGCGAGGCCGAGGAAGCGTGCCAAAAGCTTCATGCGCTCCTCGATCGCGCTGCGATTGAACGCCATCACGTAAGGCAGCACCACGCCGTTCGTCAGGCCGTGATGCGTGTCGTAATAAGCGCCGATCGGATGCGAGATCGAATGGACGGCGCCGAGCCCCTTCTGGAAGGCGGTGGCGCCCATCGACGCGGCGGCCAGCATGCGCGAGCGCGCCTCGATGTCGGCGCCGTTCTTGTAGGCGCGCGGCAGGTATTCCTTGATGAGGCGCAAGCCCTCGAGCGCGATGCCGTCCGAAAGCGGATGAAAGCCCGGCGCGCAATATGCCTCGAAACAATGGGCCAGCGCGTCGAAGCCCGTGGCCGCGGTGAGGAAAGGCGGCAGGCCGATCGTGGTCTCGGGGTCGGCGATGACGATCCTCGGCAGCATGAGTGGGTGGAAGATGATCTTCTTTTGATGCGTCGCCTCGTCCGTCACAACGGAGGCGCGGCCGACCTCCGAGCCCGTGCCCGCCGTCGTCGGCACGGCGATGATCGGCGCGATGCCCTCGGTTGTTGCCCTCGTCCACCAATCGCCGATGTCCTCAAAATCCCACACCGGGCGCGTCTGCCCGTTCATGAAGGCGATCGTCTTGCCGACATCGAGCGCCGAGCCGCCGCCGATCGCGACGACGCCGTCATGGTTCCCCTTGCGGAAGGCCTTGAGCCCCGCATCGAGATTGGCCTTCGTCGGATTGCCGCGCACATCGAAGAAGACAGCGACCGGAAGCCCCGCCTTGGCGAACGACGCGCGGGCCTTCTCGATCACGGGGCCGTCGGCGAGCCCCTTGTCGGTCACGATCAGGGGCTTCGTCATCCCGGTGCTCTTGCAAGCCTCGCCGAGCTCGGCGAGGCGCCCCGGCCCCACGAGCACGCGGGTCGGATAATTCCAATTGGCGGTCAGCGTCGCGGACATGGGTGGACCTCCTGGGCAGGATGCCAAAAAGCCGCCGGCTCTACGTCATGGCCGCGCTTGTCGCGGCCATCCACGTCTTCGCCGTGGAAAAGAAAGGCGTAGATGGCCGGGACAAGCCCGGCCAGGTCGACTGAGCGGCTGCCAAGTGCCGAACCAGCCACACTAATTTCCGTGGCGCAGGTGGAAGGATTTCGGCCGCGTGAGCATTGCGTAGCCGATCTCCGAGAGCGAGGCGCCGCGGCCCGTATCCTTGACACCGGTCCAGGCGAGCGCCGGATCGAGATAATCGCAACGGTTCATGTAGACCGTGCCGGTCTCGATCCGGTCGCCGATGGCTTCGGCCGCGTCCGTGTCGCTCGACCAGATCGACGCCGTCAAGCCATACGGGCTGTCGTTCATGAGCGCGATCGCCTCCTCGTCGGACTTCACCTTCATGATGCCGACGACAGGGCCGAAGCTCTCATCGATCATCACGCTCATCTTGTGATCGACCTTTGTGAGCACTTGCGGCGCAAGATAGGGCGTGCCCTCGGCATTCGCCGAGAAGGCTTTGGGGTCGATGAGGCCTTGCGCGCCTTTGGCGAGCGCCTCGCTCGTCTGGCGGCGCACGAGGTCGGCGAAACGCAAATGCGCCATCGGCCCGAGCGTCGTCGCCCCGTCGAGCGGGTTGCCGAGCACGTAACGGCGGGTGAGCTCCGCATAGGCCTCGACGAAATGGTCGTGCAGCGCCTCATGCACATAGATGCGCTCGATGCCGCAGCAGCACTGGCCGGAATTGAAGAAGGCGCCGTCCACGAGATTCTCGACCGCATGATCGAATTTGGCGTCCGCGCGCACATACGCCGGGTCCTTGCCGCCGAGCTCGAGGCCGAGGCTCGTGAAGCTGCCGGCCGCCGCCTGCTCGATGGCCTTGCCGCCGGCGACCGAGCCGGTGAAATTCACATGATCGACGGCGCCCGAGGAGAGGATGCGCGCCGTATCCTCATGGCTCAGCACGAGATGCGTGAACAGGCCTTTCGGCAGGCCCGCCCGATCGAATGCCTGCTGAAAACGTTCGCCGACGAGGATCGTCTGCGCCGCATGTTTCAAGATCACCGCGTTGCCCGCGATCAGCGCCGGCACGATCGAGTTGATCGCCGTGAGATAAGGGTAGTTCCAGGGCGCGATCACGAGGACGAGACCGAGCGGCTCGCGCTTCACCATGCGCCGGAACCCCTCCTTCGCCTCGGGCACGAGCGGGGCGAGCGCGGCCGGTGCGATCGAAGCCATATGGCGCGCCCGCTCCTCGACGCCTCGGAACTCACCGCCATAACGGATGGGACGACCCATCTGCAGGGCAAGCTCGGAGACGACATCCTCGTTCATCGCGCCCAGGGCCTCGACGCCGCGCATCACCACCGCGATGCGTTCATCGAGCGGTACCGCCGCCCAGCGGCGTTGCGCCTCGCGCGCAAGGCGAAGCGCCGCCTCGATCTCGGCGCCCGACGCGGTCTTGCGCCGCGCCACTTCGCGGCCGTCGATGGGCGATACGCAAATGATGTCGGGCATGACGGCTCCTCAAACCATGGTCGGCGTGACGGCTCTCGCGATCAGATGATCTCGAAATACCGGGCAAGCTCCCAATCCGTGATGGCGCGGCGGAACTCGCGCTCCTCCCATTCGCGCGTCGCGGCATAGTGGTCGACGAAAGCATCTCCAAAAAGCTCCCGCGCTGCTTTCGATTGCTTGAGCCGCTCGGCCGCATCCGTCAATGTGCGCGGCAAGGCGCGCTTCTTCGGAAATTTCTGCGCATAGGCGTTGCCTTCGACGGGCGCGTCCGGCTCGATCTTGTTCTCGATGCCGTAAAGCCCCGAGCCGATCGCCGCGGCGAGCGCGACGTAAGGGTTGATGTCGGCGGCCGCGATCCGGTACTCGACTCGTTGGCTCGAAGCGGAGCCCGGAATGACGCGAAGCGCACAGGTGCGGTTCTCGATGCCCCAGCTCGCTTCGGTCGGTGCCCAGAAGCCGGGGATGAGGCGCCGATAGCTGTTCACCGTCGAGGCCACCATGGCGAGAAGCTCGGGCATGAGCGCCTGCTGCCCGCCGACGAACCACCGCATCATGTCCGACATGGCATGGGGCTTCTTGGCGTCGTGGAAGACGCCTTTGCCCCGCTTGTCGAAGAGCGACATGTGCAGATGGCCGCTTTGGCCCGGCCAGCTCGGAGACCATTTGGCCATGAAGCTTGCCATCCAGCCGCGCTTTTGCGCGAGCACCTTGGTGAAGGTCTTGAAGAGCACCGCCCGGTCGGCGGCCTCGAGGGCCGGTGAATGCATGATCGCGGCCTCGAGTACGCCGGGGCCGGTCTCGGTGTGCAAGCCTTCGATCGGAATGCCCATCTGGTCGCATTGGCGCAAGAGCTCGGCGTAGAAATCCGCATGCACCGAGGAGCGCAGCACCGAATAGCCGAAATATCCGGGCGTAATCGGCTTGAGGTCGCGGTAGCCTTTCTCGCGCACCGAGCGCGGGGTTTCCTCGAAGACGAAGAATTCGAACTCGACGGCGGATTCGACCGCGTAACCCAGGGCCGAGGCCCGCTTCAGCACGCGCCGCAAAAGGCCGCGCGGACAGATCGCCTCGGCTTGTTTGTCGAATTCGGCGAGGAAGAACAGCATGTCGCCTTCGACCGGAAGGTCCCGGCAGCTTTCCGGCACGATGCGCACGGGCGCGTCCGGATAGGCGGTGTGCCAGCCCGTATAGGTGACGTTGTCATAAAGCTGGTCGTTCGAATCCCAGCCGAGCACCACATCGCAAAAGCTCATGCCTTTCTCGAGAATCGAGAAGAACTTTTCGCGGCTCACATATTTGCCGCGCATGATGCCGTCGATATCGGTAAGGCCGAGCTTCACATGCGAGAGGCCGCGCTCCTCGACGATGCATTTCGCGTCCTCCTTCGTCCGCACTTGCCTTGCGTCCACCTCGATCCCTCCATCCCCTGATGCGTGCTCGTGCGGCGAGCGACAGGCCGCGAGCGGGCTTGCCGCCCAAGACCTAGACTTGACGAATTTGTGACGCTTCGCAATGGCGCGAGCGCTCGCGCCTTGCGCTCAACCGGACCACAAGATGCCCGGCGAAGTGGGGAAGCTTCGGTCTATAGATCAGACGAACGCCGCCGTGACCTTGCCGAGCCCCCCGAATTCGGTCTCGACGCGATCGCCGGCCGCGAGCGGGAATTGTCGGGTGAAGGACCCCGTCATGATGAGATCGCCGGCGCGAAGCGTCTCGCCGAAGCTTTCGAGCTTCGTCGCCAGCCAGGCGACGGAATTGAAGGGGTGGCCGAGCACCGCATCGCCGCGCCCCTCGCCGACATCCGCGCCGTTCACCCGCACGCGCGCCACGAGCTTCGCGAGATCGCCCGCCTTTGCGGTCGGCACCGGCGGCCCGAGCACGAAGGCGAATTGCTGGGCGTTGTCGGCGAGCGCGAGCGCGATCTGGCCGATGAAGTCGCCGCGCGTCTCGATGATCTCCAGCGCCGGATGGATCGCGCCGATCGATGCAGCGACGACCTCGAAAGGCGCGCCGGGCGCCACATCGCGCGCGAGCTCCATGCAGAGCTCGTTCTCGAAACCCGGGCGAATGAGATCCGAATATTCGAAGGCGTGGCCGCTGGCGATTTTGCCTTCCTCGAGCAAACATCCGAACACGGGCTCGTTGAAGCCGAACTGCTGCTGAATGGCCCGCGCCGTGAGGCCGACCTTCCAGCCGATGCGGCGCTGGCCCGATTGGGCGCAGCGGTCGCGAATGAGGCCGAGCTGAATGCGATAGGCGTCGTCGATCGCCAGGCGGTCCGCCCAGGCGCTCGGAAAATACTCGCCTTGCGCTCGCGCCGTCCCGAACTCGACGATGGCCTTGTCGATCTCGCTCGCGTCCATGGAAGTCTCCAACTCGATCGTTTGTTCATCGGGGCTTGGAGCCGATCCAAGAACGGATCGAGCCCCTAGGCCGCAACGAAACCCTTTGTCGTGGGAGCGGCTCTGTCAACCCTCGGGTCGCTCACGCGGGGGCGAGGTGAGCGCCATTATTTTCCCCTAAACCTCACACCACCGTCTTGAAACGCGCGATGCAGGTCTCGAGCACCTCGTCGATGGGGCGGGACCACCAGTGTTCGGAGAAGATCTCGACCTCCGCATATCCGGCGTAACCTTGCGCCTCGAGCGCCGAGCGGATGCGGGGGATCTCGATCACGCCATCGCCCATCATGCCGCGATCGTTGAGAAGGTCGCGGGTCGGGGTTAGCCAATCGCAAATGTGGAAGGCGTGGACGCGCTTCGCGCCCGCGCGCTCGATCCCGGCGAAGAGCTTCGGGTCCCACCAGACGTGATAGGCATCGAGCGCAAGGCCAAGCGCTCCGGAGCGCTCCGGGTCAAGCCGGTCGCAAATCTCGAGCGCCTGCTCGAGCGTGTTCACGCAAGCACGATCGGCGGCGTAAAGGGGATGCAGCGGTTCCAAGGCCAGCCTTAGGCCCGCTTGCCGCGCATAACCCAAAAGCTCGGCGAGGCCTTCCTCGACTTGGCGCCGGGCGCCGGCGATATCCTTCGTCGCACCGCTGCCTGGCCGCGCGAATTGCGGCAGGCCGCCGGCGACGATGACGAGGCAAGGCGCGCCGAGAGCCTTCGCCTCATCGACGGCACGGCGATTGTCGTCGCGCACCTCGCCTCGCTTCGCCGCGTCGGCCGCGAACATGCCGGCGCGGCAATAGCCTGAGAGCTCGAGCCCGGCGTCGCGCAGCGCCCGCGCGGCGTGCGCAAGGCCTATTTCCCGCACCTCCTCGCGCCAAGGCGAGACGGCGCGAATGCCGTGGCGCGCGCAGGCCTCGATGATGCCGGCAAGGTCCGCCTGTTTTCGCAAGGTCGCGGTGTTGATCGAAAGCCAACGGTGATCGCGCGAGAAATCCCGCGTCATGGCGAAAGCCTCCCGCCGGCGCCGTTTCCGGCCCAGCGCGGAGGCATCCTCATGGGAGCCTCACGGCTCGACGCCGCGCGTCGCGAGAAAGGCCCGCATGCGCGAGGCGGCGCGTGCCGGATCGCGCAAGAGGCCGGCGCGGTCGGCGAGGCGGAAGAGCTCCGCGAGATGCAAGGTCGAGCGCGCGCTCTCTTGGCCACCCACAAGCGTGAAATGATCCTGGTGGCCGTTGAGATAGGCCATGAACACCACGCCCGTCTTGTAGAAACGCGTCGGCGCCATGAAGATGTGGCGCGATAGCGGGACGGTCGGCGCGAAGATTTCATTGAACGCCGCCTTATCGCCGGCCGCGAGATGGCCGAGCGCCGCGGAAGCCGCGGGCGCGATGGCGTCAAAAATGCCGAGCAGCGCGTCGGAATGAAATCGTCCGTCGCCCTCGATCAGCTCCGCATAGGCGAAGTCGTCGCCCGTATACATGCGCACGCCCTCGGTGAGGCGCGGCCGCATTGCGATTTCCCGGTTCTTGTCGAGGAGCGATATTTTGATCCCGTCGACCTTGCGGGCATTGGCATTGACGATGGCGAGCGCCGTCTCCGTCGCTGCGTCGAGATCGCCCGAACCCCAATAGCCGGCGAGCGCCGGATCGAACATGTCGCCGAGCCAATGGATGATAGCCGGCTCGCGCAACTGCCGCAGTACATGGCCATAGACGCTGGCGTAATCCTCGGCGCTTCTGGCGACGCGAGCGAGCGCGCGCGAGGCCATGAGGATGATGCGCCCGCCGACGGCCTCGATCGCATCGATCTGCTCCTCGTAAGCGCGGATCACGTCATCGAGGCTCCTCACCTCGCCGAGAGCAAGATGATCCGTGCCGGCGCCGCAAAACACGAGCGCACCCTTGCGCCTTCTCGCGGCCTCGACGGTACGGCCGATGAGCTCCAGAGAAACCGGCCAATCGAGCCCCATGCCGCGCTGCGCCGTGTCCATCGCCTCGGCGACGCCGAGCCCGAGGTCGAAGAGATATTCGCGATAAGCGAGCGTCTTCTCCCAATCGAGCGCTGCGTCGAGCCAAGGGTCGCCGGGACCGAGCGGATCGGCGACTACATGCGCGGCCGCGAAGGCAATGCGATTGAAGCTTTGCCCGGCGCGCCGGGGAAAGGCGCGCGGCTCGCCGGGACGATAAAGCTCGATCGAGCGATCGGGTTTCGGCAGACGGATAGGGGTCGAGAGCGAACGGACAAGCTTGTTCATGGCGCTTCCGTCAAGTTTTCTAACGCGGCGCGACCCATTTCAGCACATGCGTGCCGATGAGGCAGAGCTTGCCGTCTTGATTGACGATCTCGACCTTAGAGCGCGTGCGGCCGGCGTCTCGGTCGACCGCCTCGACCGTGTAGCGCGCCGTCACCGTGTCGTCGATGAAGACGGGGTGGATGATGCGGATCTTGTCGTAACCGAGCGACACCGGCACATGGGTGGCGCCGCGTTTCGTCGAGCGCTCGGAGATCACGGTCGAGGTGGCGGAAAGCAGCCCCATCATCAGGGCGCCATGCGCGATGCGCCGACCATAGGCGGTGGTGCGCGCATAGGCCTTCGTCGACGTGGATGGGGGCGTGATCGCCGCTGATCTTGGCGAAGCCGAGGATATCGGCCTCGCTGATGGTGCGCGTATATTCGGCCGTCTCGCCGACCTCGATATGCGTCTCGACCGCCACCTCACCCTCCCGCTCAGCTTTGCCGCCTGTCGCGCCAGCATCGCCTCGCCGACCCGTTTTGCAAAGCCCCTCGCCGAGGCAAGAGCAGGGCGCACGGTACGAGAATGAGAGCGGATGCGGCGCCTTTTTTTGCGGGAAACCGCTGGCGGCCATTTTTGTTGGCGTTCGAAATCGCGATCAAGCCGCGGCCCTTCCGCTTCCTTCCTTCGATACTAGGGGTAGTCAGCGCCCACCTCAGATTGATTATGAGGCTGGCGCCTTTCCAATGCCTCAGGTATTAAACTTTGCTGAACGGTAGTGTCACCGATGATAACCGAGCGAACAGATCCGCGCCGCAAGGGCATTGCTGAGATGGGAACAAAAGGACCTTGCCGGAGCCTCGAACGTGTCGCTGCCCTCCGTAAAAAGGCTTGAAACACTCCGAGGCGTCCTCGCAGCCCAGGGGCGAACCGTCGAAAGACTACGCCGTGCCCTCGAAGCCGCGGGCGTCGAATTCACCAATGGCGGCCAACCGGGGGTGCGTCTGAAAGCTTCGGGCGGCGGGACGATTGCGGCCGACGAGCTGAACGCCAGCAATGACGAGTAGACGGACGAGGCGGCTCACGTGACGCCGGCGCAATGCCGCGCGGCTCGCGGGCTCGTTAACATGTCCATGGCCCAGCTCGCAGCCGCGGCGGTCGTGCCTGTCGTCGTCATCTTCGATTTTGAGGGCGGGTTCGGAAAGCCAAAACCCGAGGATCTCGCGGCGCTCCAAGGCGCGCTGGAGCAGGCCGGCGTCGAGTTCATTCAAGGGGGAGTGCGGGAAAAGGAGGGCGGCCCCTCTCCCGCCGGAGGAGGCGCCAAGTCGGATCTCCCTCGACGCTCGGGATCGTGAAGGCTCACGTCTTTCGCCGCCCCAAGGTGCAAGTTACTGCGGGCTCAGGGACGACCTACAGCCACTTCTTCAGAAACCCGGCCGTGCGGTCCCATGCCAGATTGGCAGAGCCGAAATCATACGCCGGACTGCGCTCGTTGAAGAAGGCGTGGGCCGCATCGTAACGATGAATTTCGTGCTTGGCGCCGGCGCGCTTCAATGCGGCTTCTAACTCGTCCACCTTGGCCGGAGTGCACCAATCGTCCCTGTCGGCGAAATGACCTTGGAAAGGGGCGCGGATTTTGGCGGGGTCGGCAAGCTCCCGAGGCGGGATACCGTAGAAACATACCGCCGCATCGATATCGATTACGTGGACTGCCGCAGCGATGGTCAAGGCTCCGCCCATGCAGAAGCCCGTCACGGCGACTTTGTTGCTTCTTTCTCGCATGTACGTCACCGCACCGGTGAGATCTTGACGGGTCGCATCCGGAAAATCGAGATCGGTCATAAGGTGATTGGCCTCGTCAGGTTCGGTGGTCATTTTGCCTTTATACAAATCGGGAGCCAAGGCGTTGTAGCCGGCACGCGCAAATCGATCTGCCACTCCGCAAATTTGATCGTTGAGTCCCCACCACTCCTGAATGACCACGACCCCTGGGCGACCTGGACCGGACAGCGCCAAGTATCCATCAGTCTGTCCGCCATCGGGACGAGCGAACTGTATCTGCGTGCCCATGGTTCTCCTCCCAGAGTGCAATCAGGCCTGAGGCTGTCGCAGTCGCTTTCCATTTGCAATTCTGTCGGGCTGGGCCGTGGCGCGATGCAGCGCTACATGGGCCGCGGTGTGACGGCGGCTGCGCCGGAGGTAAGGTGCAACCCAAGGGAACAAGCACAGCGCATGGAAGGGAGTGCCAATGGCGAAGGCAGCGCAACGCGTTGGAATGGCCGCAGCCCTGCTGGCGGCCTCTGTCGCCGGCGCGGCTGATTTGAGCTATGCGACGGTCGCCGCGCTATCTTGCAAGGATTTTCTCGCGGCGTACGGGACAGAATTTTCCTATTCGCTTACTCGGCCAATCGAAACCTACGTGGCCGACAAGGATGTCAAGGACCGCTTCGGCAGCGGCGCCCACCTCGGCGACTACGTGGCGATTGAATGCAGATTGCACGAACAATACAAAATAGGCGCCGCCGTCGACGATCTCTTCGACCAGAACAGGCGGCACAACCTCCCTCCGCTTCCGCCAGATGATCCTACGGAAAATCCACGGCTTCAGGCCCAAAAGGATGCCCTCGACATGTGGTTGCACCACGAGGGGCCGCGGCCCCGATTTAAAGGCCCTGTGCGGGATACGGCTTCGCCCCGCTGAGGCTTCGCGCCGTACACACACAGGTGATCAACGGCGGCTCGGATCTCTTGGTCGCCATGCTCTGGGAGAACGCCCGTCAATGCGCGTTCCGCAGTCGGATGGGATCCTTGCCCGAAAATATCACTTGATAACCCAACGTGAGTCGGGGCGATCGGACCCGACATCAGCCTCGACGAGGTTAGTCCGCGATTTGGGTGTGGGCGCGGCGCTTTTTTATGCGTAGACCGAGGCGGGACCGGTCTTGATCGGGCCGAATGCTCAGTCGCGATCGACCGAGGCCACGCTCGACGGAGTGGCCTCGCCATGCGCCACGACGACGAGCCGCGAGATCTCGCCCCGCTGATAGGCAGCAAGGAATTTATCATAATCCTTGAAGGACACGCAGCCATTCGAATCGCCGCGGGGCCCGAGCATATAGCTATGCGCGAGCATGCCGACGCGGCCATACATGTCGCCGTCACCTACCGGGTCGAGCCGGAGAGCCGCGACCCCATGGAACAGCTGCTCGCGCGGCTTAAGAGCATAGGTCTGGGGCGGGATCACGCCCCGGTTCTTTTGGTTGAAGGAATGAGGATCGTCGAAGTTGCGGCCGAGCCCCGAATGCGCCTCGAGCCTCTCGCCATTCGGCATGTAGACGGTATGCGCCGCAATGTCATAGACAGCGGTGCCGGTGCCGGGCGCGGACGGCGGGATGAACGCGCCGAAGATCCTCTGGAGGATGTTGCGGTTGTCCGGCTGGGTGGGGGCGGCCGTCGCGGGCGCCGAGGCGATGGTTCGCTGGACCGTGGTTTCGCCCGATACCGGGAGGGCGACATCGGGGCCGGGTTCGATGGCGGACGGGCTCCCCTCCGCGGCCGACGCGGGAACCGCTTCGGCCGGTTGCGCCGAGTGGCTTTCGCTAATGCCAGCGGGACGCCGCGGCGGCAGCGGCACGGCGTCCGGCGTGACGGAGTCGAGCGACCACGACGTAGCTTTGGAAGTGGGTGGGGGCAGGCTTACCAGCGTGGTGCCGCCCCGCGGAGCGGAGGCGAAATCGGGAGCGACCGGCGGCAACGGCGCGACCCAAGGCATGGCCGAATCGGGCGACAGGGACGCCATCCTCGGAACGACAGACGACGGCGGCGCGATCTCGGCCACGGCGGCGAGGGGCATCGGCACAACGCTCGGCGCAGCGGCTGGCGGTGGCGGCACCGTGCTCGGCGTCGTGGCGGGAGACGGCTCGATGTCGATCAGCACATGCGCCGCCGCATGTCGCCGCTCGGCGAGAACTATGGGCTTCGTCGCAGTGCGGATGTCGGGGGTGCTGCCAAAGGAATGGAGGGCGAGCCAAGTGGCCGCCGTGATGGCGGCCACCAACGTGGTCACCAGCATCCCGCAGCCAAGCGCCGCCACGCCAACGGTAACGAAACGGAAATTCCGCCGCGGCGGTGGCGGAACCAAAACCGCGATAGACGGGATGTCACCAAAAGTGCCGATCGCGTAGCTCATGACTCGCGCAGGCGCCAAGAAAAGCTTGAGACAACAAATGTGCACGCTGATTTAAGCCTATGATCGGAAAACAGACTAGTGCACAAGCGCAACACACGATGAGATTCCTCCATGCGGCTCGACGGCCGCAGAAGTCCGAGCCGCGAATCATCATCCAGGGTCGCGCTGCCGCTGTTTTGCCCTATGATGCCCAGCGCCGCGTGGCCGTGCTCGTCAACTTTCGCGGCGCACATTCTGTCCGCCGCGGAAGCTCAGGACCACATCGAAGCACGTGCCCGGCTGGTCGATGGGGGCACCTGCCATCGCTCGAGAGGCGCGACAAGTCCTCAGTCTAGCCGGCTCTGATCGGTCAGTAATTTGGCGACCTCTCGGTGATCTTCGGATTTGGCGCGATCGACGCCTTCTACTGTAATCGCAAGCATGCCGTCTTCTTGTCTTCTTATCCAGCCTTTTTCTCTCAGATACCAGAGATGAAACTCCAGATGCTCAGGCGAGCCCAACAAGCGTTCTAGTTGGTATTCGCTCACGCCGGGGTTCTTGATGTCTTGCCGGCGTTTCACGTAAAAAACCGACAACAACTTGTCCTGGATGTCGACATCCCGTTCGGTGCCTTTACGGTCGCTGGCTTCCTCGGCCAATTTCCGGCCGAACTGCATATGGTTTTTATGCTGAATGTCGTACTCGGCACGTTTGACCGGATCCTTGAGCGCAGTATGGGCATCCAGGATTTCGCTGAAGCGGCGCACATCGCCGGAGTCCTGATTGTCGGGATGGTAGCGTCTGGCAAGGTAACGAAACATCCGGTCTATCGTTTCCAACGTGGCGTTTGGGCTGACCTCGAGGATTTCGTAGTAGTCGGTAAACATAGAGGCTTCCCTAACAAGAGGCTTCCATAACCCGTTAGATCACGCGGTGGGACGGCCTTATCTCCGGTAGGCCCTCGATCTGTTCCTCGCGCAGGTCGGCATCCGCCTTAGCCAGAACAATCGCGACGTTGCGGAGCTTCGCCTCGAAGCGGTCGCCATCGTGTTCGCCTTCGTTTGCTGTTGGCTCGCATGAGGCCAATGTCGTGTCACTACGGACGCGAGCAGTCGATTGTCGACGCAAACGTATTCAACGGTGAGCCGAGTGAGCTCCCATCTCATCACATACCGCATACTTCAGGCTGCGGAGGCCGCAAAAGCAGAGCTGCCCCCCGTTCACAAAGCGTCAATCAAATAAAATGCGACGCGGCCAGAGCCCGGATTATTGCTGCGGTTGCTGCGGTCGTTGCGGGCGATCCTCGTGGATGATGCGCTCCACGCTCTTCGTTTCCGTCACGGGGGGCTGCTCCTTGGTGACGACCTCCTCGAAATACCGGCAGGTGTTCGCTCCGCAGTGATAGCTCGTATGGCTGGTGAGCGCCGGATGATCGAACACCTTGACATTACCCGGCACCTCATCGGCGTTGACGATGATGTTAACGGCCGAGATCAGCATGTTCTTCTCATCGAAGAAATCGACATTCGTCGCGCCGGTGGTCTTCGGGACGAGCGTGGCCGAGCGGTCGGTCGTGAGCACGATGTCGACGATGTCCGGATTGGCGATGTGAATGGTGCTGAAGGGGCGAGCGACGTGGATCGTGCTCGAATAACCCTGGGTGAGCGCGATGGCCTGGGTGGGCTGGGGAGATACCGTGATGGGCGCAAGCTCCTGCGCGCACGCGGCGCCTGCCACCAGAGTTGCGATCAGAACGGCTCCGGAGAGGATTCCGAGTGCCCATTGCTCGCGATGCTTGATCATGATCTCTTGCCCAACGGTATTTGCGCTGCTCTTGCTTAAACGATACTGCGCCGGTTTGCCACTGGCCAGAAGCTTTACAATTCGCGCTGGTCAACGCTTGCCGAAACGACGATGGAATGAGCGGCTCTGCCGCCTCGTGTCCGGATGCACGCGACGAATAAAGGTTAACCAAAAAGACTTAAGCTTTTGCCTTGGCCTACGCGGAGCGAACCCGTGGGCTTCACATCGCCCGGCGCGTTTGCTCCTCGGCGCGACCCCGAAATTTTCAACGCGTCAGGATGAGCCGGTCTCCGCTCACTTCAAAACGTGAAAGCTTCGACAGAAACGTCATGCCGAGCAAGCTGACCTGCAACCTGTCCTCGGGTACCACCACGGCGCGCACATCGCGCACCACGATGTCGCCGATCGCGACTTCTTTCAGAAGGACCGGCGCGACCAGAACGACCCCATTCGCAGTCGCCATCTTCACATCGAAGTCGGTGGATGCCGGATTGATCCCGATGACATGGGCGTCCTTGCCGGTGAGGACGACGCTGCTGGCGCCGGTGTCGACCAGCATAGGGATGCGCGTGCCGTTGATCGTCGGCGCGACACCGAAATGACCGCGAGAATCGGCCCCGAGTGTCACCCTCAGCGGCTCGGTCACCGGCGGCGGTGGCGGCAATCCCTTTTTTCTGGCCTCGAACTCCGCCGCGGTCTCGCCGACAAAAGGCGTAAGACGCGACTGGTCCTGGGCGCCGGCAACAAGCGAGCCCTGCGCCGTGAGGCCTATCATCGCGAGAAGAGCCGGCTTCCAAAACTTCCACCGCGGCATGTCGACCTCCACCGCGTGACACTTTAGATGACGCAACGTTCGCGTAAAGGAGGGTTGCTCGGCCCTGGAAGCTTATCCTCGACTATCCGCTCTGGATGGCGGAGGCGCCGGGCTCGACAGGGAGCTCACCGCGCCCATCGGCGAGGGGCGCGGATGTTGCGCCCGCTTGATTATCGACTTTACGTTGCCTCAGGCGCCGCCAGACCTTCACAAAGGGAAGAAAATACAGGGCGCGGACCGAATGATATTCGGCCTCCTCATGACCATTCATGCCGATGGCGAATGTTTCGCGTTTGTCGACCGAATAGAGCGTGCCGAACATCCAGTCCCAAATCGCGAAGACGAAGCCGAAATTCTTGTCCCAATGTCGCCGCTCCACCGAGTGATGCAGCTGATGATGGGCCGGCGAGACAAAAAGCTTTCCCCAAATTCCCTTGTAAGGCACCCAGATGTGCGAGTGGCGCAAATGAAAGCCAAAAACGTAGAAAGTGAACACCAGAGCGTTGAGCTGAAAAATGCCGAACATCGCCGTGTCCGGCCCCAATAGGAAACGGCAGAGCGCCAGCGAAACGCCACCGAAGATGCCGGAGAATAAAATGTTCATGGCATCTTCCAGCGGATGAACCCGTCCCGCCGTCACCGGCGTGAGGACTTCGGCCGAATGATGCACCTTGTGAAATTCCCAAAGCACCGGGACCTTGTGCAGAAAATAATGGCCAAGCCAAAGGCCGAAATCCATGGCCAGCGCCGAGATTACGGTCGTTATCAATATCGCGGCCCAATTCGGCATTTCGAGCCGAGGAGAATTGCCGATGGCATGGAAGAAAGCGCCGGCAATGTTCGCCGCCGACGAGCTCACGCCGATCAGGAAGGCAAAAGCGAGCGCGAACAGGAATTTGTTGATGACGTAAAACCAGTAATCGGCGATGGCCGAGCGATGGGTGTAAATATGGGGCGGCAGCAAAAATCGCGCGAGACCCGCTGCCTTGAGCTCCGGATCACGGTGCGCCTCGAAAAGATAGGCGCCGCTGCCGATGACGACCGAAAGCGCCAGATAGAGCGCGAACCAGCGGTTCGTCGGATCCTGGAACATGCCGAGGAAGGCCGAAACAGGATTCGATCCGGACACGGTTTCGAGCATCGGCCCTCATCCCATCGGAATGGCACATCGCGCATATAATTAAGGCACTCGGAAGCGCCGAATGTTCAAGTTCATGAATAGCGCGCGCGCGCCAAATATAGATCGGCTCGCGCATGCCCGTCGAGCAGGGTTTTGGCGCTCCCCTTATGGCTTAATCCGCAATATACGCTCGCGCGTCTCCTTTATGTCACGCAAGAACTGGCGCAAAGTCTTGTGCCGCTCGGATCCGCCGAGGCCTCGCGGGCGACAGCCGCGCCAGGGACGGAGGGCCAAGGCGGTCGCGTCGGAGCTCTGTCCCGCGAGGGGCCACGGAACAGAACGCCCTGTTCTAACAGGTCATTCCGAACCTTGGGGCAGTCCGGAGCGGCTTGTGAACCCGTGTTCGGGGGCGGGCTCGTCCCGGTTCGGCGACTCTCGAAGATATTCGCTCGAAGGGGGCCGGTCGCACCACCAAAGGGTGGATCAAGAGGATTAGATCGGAGCGATTACTCTCGACAATTATTCACCATGCTCAAGGCTTTACTGTTACGATCATTGACTTTCACTGTGCATTAACGGAACCTTAACACGCGCCCGAAAACGGTAATACAACAGCCGCGAAAAGGGTCGGTGGGCGTCAAACCGCGGCAATGGGGGCGAGGACAGGGGTATGCGCACGAGCACAAATCTGACCATTCTTTTTCTCGCGCTTGTGATGGGCGGGATCGCGGCGTTCTTGGCGCGCGACTGGTTGGCGACGCATGCGACCAGCAATACGCAAACCGTTGGCACTGTGGTCGTCGCGGCGGCGCCCCTCGGGTTCGGCGCTCAGCTCACGCCCGACAACGTCACGGAGGTGAGCTGGAGCTCGAGCACGCTTCCGGACGGCGCCTTCGCCACCGTCAAGGACCTCTTGAAGGATGGGCGCCGTGTCGTGTTGACGCCGCTCGTCCGCAACGAGCCTGTGGTGAAGTCCAAGGTGACCGAGCCCGGGCAACGCGGTTCCCTCTCGACCCTCATCGAGGACGGAAAGCGCGCCGTCACCGTGGCGGTCGATGACGTGAAGGGGGTCGCCGGCTTCATCTTCCCCGGCGACTTCGTCGATGTCGTCCTCACCCGCACCAACAACGACAACGGCCCTCAGAACTTTTCCGAAGTCATCTTGCAGCATGTGAAGGTGCTGGCGGTCGATCAGGTCGCGGGCGAACGCCAGGAGCACCCAACCGTCGCCAAGGCCGTGACGGTCGAGTTGACGTCCGAGCAGTCGTTGAAGGTGCTGCTGGCGACCAACATCGGCAAGCTGTCCTTGATCCTGCGGCAGGCGAGGGAGGACGGCTTCAGGGCCCGCCACGCGGGTCACCGAACGGGATCTGATGCCCGGTGAAAATAACTCCGAGCCGCTTCGCCTCGCCGAGGCCCTCCTCCGGTCGCGGCACCGGCGGCTCCACTGGCGGCGCCGCAAACCACGTCGAACGTCACGGTCGTGCGCGGAACGAAACGCGAGGAATACGCGGTGATTCGCGGCGATCGATAACCTGGAATGCAATAACTGTCGGGCCGGGCAATGCGCAGCCATGGCCAGGCCGAACTGAACGAGGAAAGGTTGGGCTGGGATGCGGAATGCGAGCGTAGAGCGTGATGGATTTGGATTCCTGAAGTTGCTTGCGGTCCGCGGCATGCGGCCTCTTTTCGCCTACGCCATCGCCGCCTTCGCTTGCCGGAATCGCGGCGCTCTCGATGCCCTCGCGCATCGCCTCGGCTGAGGACGCTCAAGCTTGGCAGAGCCAGGGCGATCATGCGCGCCACATCGTGGTGACGCTCAACAAATCGCGCGTCTTCAATATAGGTCAGCCCTTCTCAACCGTGATCGTCGGCCAGCCGGAGTTCGCCGATGTCCTGCCGATGACCGACAATCAATCTATATCCAAGGCAAGAAAGTCGGCACCACCAACGTCTCGGTGTTCGCTCCGAACAAGCAGCGCCTCCTCGGCGTGCTCGACCTCGAAGTCGTGCCCGATACTGGCAATGTGGGCTCCAAGATCCAGGCGAGCACGGGCAGCGGCAACATTCATGTCTCGAGCTCGAACGGCCAGGTCGTGCTGAGCGGCGAGGCGGTCGACGCGGTCTCGGCTGAACGTGCCTTGACGGTTGCCAAGGGCCTTTCGCCGCCGGATACGCCGGTCGTCAACGCCATGAAAGTCTCTCCCTCGCAACAGGTGATGCTCAAGGTCCGCTTTCTCGAGGCGAGCCGGGAGGCCGGCAATGCGCTAGGCGTAAACTGGTTTGTCTTCAATAACAAAGGCACGCGGGGTGTAGTCGACGGGAATCGGCGCCGTCTCGCAAGCGCCGCGTCCCTGCTCTCAGCGGCGTGAATGCCGCCGCCACGGCCGCGACGGCGGGTGCCGGAATTCCCGCGCTGAGCGCCGCCGGCGCTCTTGCCGGCACGACTGCGGCGCCCTTCGGCACGGCGCTCGCGAGTCTCGTCGAATAAGGGCGCCAGCATCGACGCGCTGATCACCGCGCTCGAATCCAAGGGAGTGGTGCGCCGCCTTGCGGAGCCCGACCTCATCGCGCTCTCAGGCGATACGGCAAGTTTCCTTGCGGGTGGGCAATTCCCGGTGCCCGTCGTGCAAAACACTTCCGGCAGCGTGCCCACCATCACGGTCGATTATAAGAGCTTCGGCGTGCAACTTACCTTTATGCCGACGGTGCTCTCGAACGGCCTCATCAATCTTCGTCTCGCCCCTTCGGTGAGTGAGATCGACACCACGAATTCGGTCGTGGTTTCGGGCTTCTCGATCCCGGCGCTCACCACGCGCGAGGCCCGCACCACCGTCGAGTTGCGTGACGGACAGAGCTTCGCCATCGCGGGCCTTCTGCAATCTGACGTCACCGAGAATATCGACCAGCTTCCCTGGCTCGGATCGGTGCCCGTGCTCGGAACTCTCTTCAGCAGCAAAAGCTACCAGAAGAACGAAACAGACCTCGTCGTGATCGTCACGCCGCATCTCGTGAAGCCGGCGGCGCCCGGAGATCATCTCGCGACGCCGTTCGATCAGCGGATGCAGGGCAATGACGTCGATATCTTCGCCATGGGTCAGCTCGAGCGAAAGAAGAAGTACACTGACTATGTCTCGAGCGGCGGCGATCTGGTGGGGCCGTACGGGCACATCATCGAGCCTGAGCCCCAGGACGCGACTTCCTATGTGACCAAGAAGTGATGTGATCGACAATGACCCTTCGACAATTCATCGCCCTCACGGTCGTCGCGTCAGCCGCGGCGGGTTGCAACGTCGCGCTGCCCTTCGATGACCCATTCGAGCAGAACCTCGCGAGAAGCCAGACGGTCACGCTGAGCGCCGGCAATGCCGCGAAGTCGAATGAAGCGATTCAGATCATCGACCCGTGGCCGCGTTACGTCTATGACACGCATATCCCTGGCGACGGCCAGAGATTGGCGGCTGCGGTGGATCGCTACAAGGATGTGACGCTTGTTGTCGAAGGCGGCCAAGCCCATCACTCCTCTCTACGACGTCTCGGGTGGCACGACGACCACGAGCGGAAGCAGTCAATGAGAACTTGGCTTTGAGATAGGCGTCCGGGAGGCCAACACCGACAGGCTCCTGCGAACCGCTGCTTGTACGGATACGCGCCGGGCGCCGCGACCAAAGGTTGGGAGAGCTAAATCTCCTTCATTTGCTAGAGAGGTGAGCGCTGACCTGCGCAACAATAGGTTGAGCGGGAGCGCTTTCGTGTTTTCTTCATCCTCCTTGATCGCTAAGGTCGCCGAATGCCCATCTATTTGCTGAACTCCGGCATCGGGGAGGACAAATTCCAGGAGATCGAAGGCAGGCTCAAAACCGCCCTGCCGGATCTCACTCGGATTCAAGGCGTCCAAGAAATCGAGCGGCGCGCGGCCGGAAAGGCGACGGAGCCCGTTTTCGTGCTGGTCGCAGCGACCTCCGCACACAGCGAATATTTTGAAAAACTGATCAATATCGTCACCCGTTACCGCGAACATTTTTTCTTTGTTCTGATCAGCAACGAGATCTCGGCCACCGATTACAAGCGCCTGATCCAATCCGGCGGCGCCGACTGGGTTTCAGAGCTCGCGCCGCCCCAGGAGATCACCGACATCATTGCCCGACAGCGCGTGAAATCGACGGAGACGACGGCCAATGGCGCGCGTCCGCTTGTCGTCACTTTCATACCTAGCGCCGGCGGTGTCGGCAATTCCACGCTGGCGGTGGAAACCGCTGTTCAGCTCAAGAAAGGCAGCGCGGGCCGGCAACGTCGGGTTTGTGTCGTCGACATGGATTTCCAGGCGAGCCATGTCTGCGATTACCTCGACATCGAGCCGCGCCTCCAGATCCAGGAAATCGCGAGCAATCACGAACGGCTCGATCACCAGCTTTTTGAGATCTTCATCAGCCGGCACACGAGTGGCCTTCACGTCATCGCGGCGCCACGCAGCAAATTCGAGCCTTGGAATCTCGATGTCTCCGCGCTGGATAGGCTCTTTGGCATGATCGCGGCAAATTACGATTGCATTCTAATCGACCTGCCCGTGACCTGGTTTCCCTGGACCGCACATATCGTCACAGCATCGGTCGGCATCGTGGTGACCGGACTGAACACCATTCCCGGATTGCGGCAGACCGCAGAGACGCTCTCCGCCATCAGGAAAACGTCCGGCTTCGTTGCGGAGGTCAAAGTCGCCCTCAATCGCTGTGATTTTAGGCTGCTCGGCGGTGTCGCGAGGCGGCAACATGTAACAAGCGTCCTTCCGAACGAGCAGGTGACCTTCGTCATGAATTCCAGCCTCGCCACGGAATCCATCAACAGCGGCGTACCCATGGTCGCCGCCAGCCCTAGTCAGAAGATCAACAAGCAAATCGCCGAGCTCGCGCAGTTTTGCGCGAGCCTGGAATCAGCGCGAGCCCCTCGCAAATAAAGGCGCGGCGAGCGACAGAGGCTCGGGTCTTGATCGCTTGGGGCGGAAGCCTGCCGAAAATCCCGCGGTCCGCATGAGTTTTCTTGCCTCGGGCGCCTATTGATCCGTCTCGGCCGGGACGTCTATCCGGATGTAGTAACCACTTCGGCCATGTGTTCTTGCTTCATGCAACTCAACTTGGCACGATAAGAGGACTGTCCTGGACAACAAGCCGTGTACATGTTCCGATGCCGCGAATGCTTGAGGCCTGTAAAACCTTCAGCGAGTTCGGTTCGAGGATGGAAGCAGCATCCCATCGTCCGAGCGAGGCAGGAAGGCAAGCGGCGGGATCGATTTACTCGCCGCAAATGAGCGAGGCGCAACGCCGCCTCAAGGGAAGGCAGATGGGATGAGCCATCAACCAAGCGCTCACGGGGCTCTGCTCGACGCTGATCCTTCCGCGGACGCCGCTCGGTTTGGCCGGGAAGCCGAAGCCGCCTTCAATGCCGTTTTTCGTAGCCTCAGGATCGATCGCGTCAACGAAGATCGGCCGCCCGACGACAAGCGACGCGACCGGCTTTTCATGGATATTTCGGCGATTGGAGCTTCAGGCGAGCAGAGGCAGAGCTGCGCTCCAGATGACGCTTCTCAATCCGATCGACAATGCGCCCGGAGTCTGCCTCCGATCCGGGCCGTGATCGCCGAGCTTCCCTGGGTGAGCTCACCAGCTTTCTGATCGCGGGGCTTGAAGACGCCCGAAAACGCGACAACACCGTCGATGCGCGCCACATCATTGCCCAGTTGACCGAAGGCCTCCGCCGGCGAGCTTGCTTCCCGCAGAACAGCCGCGACGGCAGGCGTTTCGACGAGACCTATGATTTTTTGCGCGCGGTGAGAGATAGTCGTCTCTCGAGTGCCGGGAACCCGCATCTTCTTTTGGACCCTCCGCAAGACTTTGAAGCATTGGCGGTGCGAGGGGGAGCCGTGCAACCGGTTCTTGCATCTTCGAACGCGGTCGCCTCGCATTTCGGTCCCGGTCTCGACAAGGCTCCCTCCGGGGTCAAGCTCGACCTCGTCAAATCGGCCGCGAGCATCGACTTCCCGGAGAGAGGGGGCACAATCAGTCTTCGCGACCGCCGCGCCGTGCTGACCTTTGGATCTTCGAGGTTCGGCCTTGCCTACCAGTTTCAACTGAGCTCGAGCCGGATGATCGCACGGGGGGCCGCCGTGGACGGGGGTGCCCGCGTCGGCGTGGGCGCGGCGGCTTGCGCGCTCATCGTCGCGGCCGTCCTGTTGTACGCGCTACCCCGTCTTCCCACGATGCAATCTCGGCAGGTTGTGGTCGCGGAGACTGAAAAAAAGCCGACGGCTTCGAAACCTGACGTGCGCCCGTCGCCCCCCATGTTTACGATCATGCGGGTTCCCCTTTTCGAGGAAAAGGCGGCCGCCGCCGAGCCGCCGCCCGCCGCCGTTCCGGCTCCCGGCCATGTCGCGACACGCTCGACCACCAACATCAGGGCTCGGCCCGAGCCGGGCGCGCAAGTCGTCCGGGTCGTGCCCGGCCGGCTTATCCTCAAGGTCTTCGCGCACAATGATGATTGGATAGAGGTCGGAGGCTCGGAAGCCTGGGGTTGGGTTCCTTCAGGCTTGATCATTGCGCTCGCCCCCGAAGGCTGAGGCCGCCGCTCTCAGGACCTGAGGGCGCGACGAGAGCCGCCTCGACGATTCGCTGCGCCTTGCCTGGCTGGTAGGGCTCACTCGCTCCTGCAGGTCGCGATGCACCCACCAAATAAAAGGAGGTACCCACCCAATCGATCTACCTCTTTTACGGTAACGAAATAGTGGTTCCTCATCCAGGAACGCCAATGGTTATTCAGGATCTTTTGTTGTAGTAGGTTTACGGAATACAGCCGGCATGATGTGAGCGGAAAGAATTATGAGTTTCTTTGGTCTTCAGGCCAGCAAACCCAATGTACGGGACCGGGACGAGCCCCAAGCCCTCGCGGCAACGGGACCCGAAGTGTTTTATCGCGACCTGATCGCGCATCGCCCGAGCCTGCTCGACGAAAAGCTTAAGCTTCATGAGCGCATCATCGACGATTTCAACCTGACATTGCTTGAGAAGCTGCCTCCCGAAGAACTCCTCAAGCAAGTGCGCTCCTATGTCGGAAATTACGTTCGAGCCGAGAAGATCACGCTCAATCAAAAAGAGCTCGACATGTTCACGGATGAGATCCTGAACGAGATGACGGGCTTTGGGCCGATCGAGCCGCTTCTCAAGGATCCGACCATCAACGACATCCTGATCAACACCCACAGGCAATGCTTCGTCGAACGGTTCGGACGGCTGGAGGAGACGACGGTGCATTTCAAGGACGAAGCGCACCTCTTGCGCATCGTCAACAAGATCGTCGCGGGCGTGGGGCGCCGGGTCGACGAATCTTCACCCATGGTCGATGCCCGACTTCCCGATGGCTCGCGCATCAACGTCGCGATCAGGCCGGTCGCCGTCGACGGACCCTTGGTGTCGATCCGCAAATATGCGCAACGCCCTTTCAACATGGAGCGTTTGGTCGAGGTCGGCTCGATACGGCCGAAGATCGTCGATGTGCTGAGCGCCGCCGTGGCGGGGCGTGTTTCGCTCATGATCACCGGCGGGACGGGTAGCGGCAAGACGACCTTGCTCAACGCCTTGTCGAACTTCATTCCTTCGCAGGAAAGATTGATCACCATCGAGGACGCGGCCGAGCTGCAGTTGCAGCAACCCCATGTCGGACGTCTCGAAACCCGCCCGGCCAACATCGAAGGGAAGGGAGAAGTCCGCCCCCGCGATCTCGTGCGAAACGCGCTTCGCATGCGGCCCGACCGCATCATCGTCGGCGAGTGCCGCGGGGAAGAAGCCTTCGACATGCTGCAGGCGATGAATACCGGCCATGAGGGATCGATGACGACCATTCACGCGAACACGCCGCGTGACGCCATCAAGAGGCTGGAGCAGATGATCGGGATGGCCGGCATGCCGATGACACTCGCCGCCATTCGCAGCCAGATTGCTTCCGCGATCACATTGCTTGTTCAGGTGCAGCGCATGCCGGATGGGCAACGCCGCGTCACCAGTATCAGCGAGATCACCGGAATGGAAGGCGAAGTGATTCAGATGCATGAAATCTTTCACTTCGTGAAAGAACGCACCGATCATTCGGGAAAGCTGCACGGCAGCTTCAGGGCGACCGGCATCAGGCCGAATTTCCTCACCGAGCTCAAGGCGTTCGGCGTCGAGATTCCGCCGTCGCACTTCGATCCATCGCAGGCGCTTTGACGAGGTGACCTCGTGAATGAACCCTGGCCCATATACGGGTTGATCTTTGCCGCGGCTGTTCTCGGCGTCGAGGCTTTGTACTGGCTTGTGTTCCGCGCCAGGGATATGCAGAAATCGATCAACCGCCGCCTGGCGCTCAGCAAAAAATTGCATAATCAAGCGGCCGTGCTCGACGCCTTGCGCCAGGAGCGCGGGATCGCCGAGTTCCAGAGCCCGTTCTTGGCGCGCTTCAATAGCCTGTTGGTGCAATCGGGGCTGAGGGTCGCCGGAAGTGTGCTGCTCCTCTCCACTTTCGCGCTCGGCATGGCGATCTTCGCCATTTGCACCTTTGCGTTCGGTGTCGGATTCATATCCTTTGCCATTGCGATCGTGGCCGCGCCGTTCTTGGTCCTCAACTTTCTGAAAATGGCGCGCGCAAAGCGACTTGCCCGATTCGGCGAGCAACTTCCGGACGCGATCGACGTCATCGTGCGCGGTGTCCGGGCCGGCCACCCCTTCTCGGCCGCGATCGACCTCGTGGCACGCGAATTGCCGGATCCGGTCGGCACCGAATTCGGCATGACGGCGGATGAGATCACCTTCGGCCAGGATGTGCGGACGGCCATCGGCAATCTCTACAAGCGCGTCGGGCAGGAGGATCTGCTTTATGTCGTCACCGCCATCAACATTCAAAGCCAGACGGGCGGCAATCTGGCGGAAGTCCTCTCGCGCCTGTCGCATCTGATCCGCCAGCGATCGAAGCTTCGGCTGAAGGTGCGGGCGATGAGCGCCGAAGGGAGGATGTCGGCCATGTTCCTTTCGGCCATGCCCTTCATCCTCTTCGTGATTATCACATTGCTGTCGCCGGTATATTTTTCCGAAATCAAAAACCACGTCATCATGATGCCTGCACTTGATCTACGGGTTTGCTGTCGCTGATCGCGGGCAACATCATGATGTACCGCATGGTCAACTTCAAGTTCTGAACCATGCCCGACCTCAACCTCATCCTGATCATGCTTCTCGCCTTCGCGGCGATAGCGACCTTGGTGTTCGCCGCGGCGCAATATTATCTCGGCCGCAGCCATTTGCGACGGCGTTTGCCGGTGGCGGCAGCTTCGGCGAACGGGTCCGGAGGCCCGGACCGCAGCGCCGTGCATTCGTTGATCGCCGAGCATTTCGCCGAGGATCGCTTTGGCGTCGACAGCGTGCTTCGCACCAAGCTGCGCCGCGAGCTGCTGCGGGCGGGCTACTTCCGGTACGACGCGATCAACTATTACATCTTCGCCCGCATCTGCACGGTGCTCGTGCTGCCGATCATCGGTTTTCCTGCTGCTCAGGATTCTGGCTGCCCGGCACGCCATTCATGTTCGTCATGTTGATCGTCGCGCTCTCGGCTTTTCTCGGCATCTTGGGCCCGGATGCGTTATATCTCGCGCCGCCAGCGGCTTCTCGCGCAGAGTTACCGACATAATCTTCCCCGATTTCTTGGACCTGCTTGTCGTCTGCGTCAGCGCGGGCTTGAGCCTCGAGGCGGCCCTCAACCGCGTCGGAAACGAAATCGGCGAGCAGAACCGGGCCGCTGGGCATGAATCTGGAGATGCACGGCGCGGAGGTGAGAGCAGGGCGCAGCACGCTCGAAGCTCTTAATTCGCTCGCCGACCGGCTCGGGATCGACGAGGCTGCATCCTTCGTGGCCACGCTGCGTCAATCGATCGAGCTCGGCGGCGATGTCGGGGATGCACTTCGCGTCTTCAGCGACGAAATGCGCGACAAACGGCTTTTGCGAGCGGAGGAAACGGCCAACAAGCTTTCCGTGAAATTGGTTATTCCGCTCGCCTTGTTTATTTTTCCGGTCATTTTGATGATCGTCATGCTGCCGGTCGGCGTGAAGTTGATCGCGGCCCTTTCAGCCGTTAAGTAAATCGAAAGTAGTCTGCTGTGGTGAAGGAGTTACAGCTTAAGGAAATGTTTCCTGATAAGCCGGATCATGAACTAAGGATGTTGTATTAGGGCGTGTGAGATGCGGTATTCGCTGAGGTGAGGGGACCTCGTCAAGAAAAGAAATGCTGGAGGCTCGGGGATCACGTTGGCGAAGCGGAAAAATCGATTTCCGGCACTTCCGTTCGCGGCATTGGGGCTCTCGACCTTTTGCCTCGCGGGTTGCCAGACAAGCGAGCCGGCGCCGCGCCTCCGCGGGTGCGGGGCTGTCCGACGCCTCGGTCCCGGTCACGACCCCCACGCGTGCAGGATCCGGACAGCGTCAAATATTATCCCTCCGACGAACCTCTTCGTCTGGCGATCGAACATTTCAACCGGGGAAATTACGGAATTGCCGAACATTATTTCCAAGATTCCGTCGAGAGGGCCCCAAAAGACGTGACTGCCTGGATCGGGCTTGCCGCCAGCTATGATCGGCTCGGGCGTTTTGACCTCGCGGATCGCGCCTATCGCTCGGCCATCAAGCTCAAGGGCGAGACCGTTCAGATTCTCAACAATGAGGGCTATTCCTATATGCTCCGCGGGGAGCTGAAGAAGGCTCGCGCCAAGTTCGCGGCCGCCTACCGCAAAGAGCCCGACAATCCGACCGTCATCAATAATCTTCACTTGCTGGATTCGAGCTCGCGGTTCGTCGTGCGCGCTCCGGACAGTCGTCGCCCCAACAGATAAATCGTCGCTATTCGGATTGCATCCCGCCGTTAGAGGCGCGAGGATGCGCCAGATGTCGTTGACGGTCACGAAAATCATCAAGCCCGTGACGAAGGCGACCCCGATTCGTAAGCCGAATTCTTGCGCTCTTCGGCCGAGCGGTTTTCCCCGCACGGCCTCGATGGCGCAGAAAAGCAAGTGCCCGCCATCGAGCATGGGGATCGGGACCAGATTGATCATGCCAAGGGAGACCGACAGGAGTGCGGCAAAATTCAAAAGGGCCGGAATGCCGCTCGCCGCGGCCAAATTTGAGATCTGAAAAAACTTCGCCGGCGAGCGACATATACCGCCGTCTGACGCGCGATTGACGAGGAGGCACGATTGTTCCGGGATCAAGGGAAACTTCCTGGCTGATGGGCACGATCCGTGGTCCAGACGTGGCTGCCTCGGAGGAGGGAGGCCTCTTGCTCGCTCAAGACGCGACGCCCGCTGGCGCCGCGCGGGTCCCGGCCCCCTCGGATATTCGCCGCGCTCGCCGGCTCACCCTCGTTTTTCTCTTTGCGTTCTATCTCGTTACGCTTCTCGGTTCGCATAGTGGCGACTATTTCCTCCAGGATCCCGACATCTATTGGCATATTGCCGTGGGGCGAGACATCTGGCGGACCGGAGCGTTTCCTCAGCTCGACGCTTATTCGTTCACCTTCCAGGGTCATCCTTGGATCGCCAATCAATGGTTAGGCGAACTCTTGTTGCTGGGAGCCTACAGCCTTGCCGCATGGCGTGGCGTGGTGTTGCTAAGCACTCTCGCCATCGCCCTCTCATATTCGCTCCTGTTCCTATTCCTCTCGCGTCAGATGCGTCTCACTGTAGCCGCGGGCATCGCCACACTGGCTTACTCGTTTTCGCTCGGACATTTCAGTGCTCGCCCGCAAATTCTGGCGGACCCGCTTCTCATCCTGTGGGTCGCCGGCCTGGTTCACGCAGTCGACAAGAAGGTCGCGCCGAGTTGGCTACTGCTACCGGTCATGATCCTGTGGGCCAATCTCCATGGTAGCTTCAGCTTCGGATTGGGCATCGCCATCGCTTTCGGGGTGGAGGCGGTCTTTTGCAGCAATGTCGAAGAGCGCCCCCGAACCGCATCGCTATGGGCGGTCTTTCTGGTTGTGGCACTTGGCGCCGCCTGCGTTACACCTTACGGGTATCGGTCCCTGCTCGTAACGCTGCAGGTGTTTGGTGGCAACGAGGCCCTCTCACATATCGGCGAGTGGCGGCCCGTCACCTTGCAAAGCTTGGGACTGAACGAGTTTTTCCTCTTGGCCCTGTTGTTTTTGGCCTTGTTCTCAGGCCTAAGGGTTCCCGCTTGGCGATTACTGATGGTCATCGGGATCACCTATTTGATGTTCGCGCATATACGTTTCGCCTCGCTCTTTGCGACCCTGACGCCCATCTTGCTTGCCAATCCTATGACGAGGCAGTTTTCGTTCCTCGGCTTGAATGCTCAGCTCACCAGCCAGCCAGAATTTTTTCAGATGATGAGCCGAACGTCGCGTGCGGTTCTTTATCCTCTGTGCGCACTCATCGCTCTCGGCCTTTTCTTATTTGGTGCATACGGGCCGCCAATATCGCCTAGGCCTGATATCACGCCGGCGGCCGCGGTCGATTACATGGTCGCGATGAATTTAACCGAACAACGACTCTACAATGAATATGATTTCGGGGGGTATTTGATATTCAGAAACATCAAAACCTTCATTGATGGCCGGAGCGACCAATTATTTTTGCAAGGGTTCACGGACCATTTGTTCGACCTGTTGGAGCATCGACCCCGGCAATTTGTTCCGTTCTTGGCTGAACACGGTGTCACCCTCGCCTTGGTGGCCCCCGGCTCGACGGAATCTCAGGAGCTGGCTGCCTCGTCCAAATGGGAAAATATATACGCAGACAAGCTTGCTGAATTATACAGGTTACGGACCTAAAGCGCGTTACAAGATGCACCGCTCAACGCTTCGAAGCACGCTCGCCCGACGCGATTTATTCGCCCCGTTTCGTATATAACACACTTATGCGATCCAAATAAGCTTTTTGCCACTCTGTTGATCTTTCCAATTCTTGGGCTTCGACGGAATTGGGCACGACAAGTGCAATTGAAATATGGTATTCGTTCAGTAAAGGGATGAAGTCCTTTGGCAACTCCCTTGTCGTCTTGACCAGTCGAGTTAAAAAGCCATTTCCAAATAATTGGTCGCTGCGGCCGTCCACAAAGGTCTTCATGCCTTCAAATATCAAATACCCGCCGAACGCATAGAAATTATAGATGTTGCCCTGGAGACGCTCTCTCTTGATGTAATTCACGGCGCCGGCCGGCGTCATGTTGGGTCTTGTGGAGACGGTCGGCCCTAAGGCCGCGAATGCGGCGACGCCACCCAGCATCAATCCGCATAGAGGTAGAAGAAGCCGCTGCGAGATGACTGCCAAACGGTCAAAGAGATGTCGTTCCGTTTCCAACTGGGTTTGCAGCCGCAGAAACGGGAATTGGGAGGTGAGGGGGGTCAACAACAACAGGGGTACCACTATGGCGAACAGCGCCGTAAATCGCACATGCGCGAACATCAGGTAGGTCAAGCCGATTGTGATCATCAGCCGCCAAAATGGCAGTCTGACGCCATGAAACATCGCCAAAAAAAGGAGCCCGAGAACCATCAATATATTCGGCCAGGCGGCGTCCGATGAAAGCGGCTGCCATTCGGGTATATAGGCGAGCGCCTCGTTACCCCAGAAAACCTGCAGTGTCGGCAGCATCGAGCCGTAGCCGTAAGGCGTCACGCAGGCGAAGCCGAGAATCGCAATAAAAAAGATCAGCCAGCGAACACCGGTGCGAGATCGATCTTGGGGCGGGGCGGTGAAAACGGCTTCGACCGCCATCGCGGCGGCGATGCACAGCCCGAAGGTAAAGCTCCCGTGGATATTGGCCCATAGAATGAGGACAGGCAAAAGCAAAAAGCTTGGCGGCCTATTGCTCTCGACCGCATCGAGCAGCCCCGCAACCCAGATGACGATCAACGGATAAGCGAAGATATAGGGTCTCAGATTGAACTGATCGATCGAGAAGATGAAGGCCGCGGTGGCCAGCCCCGCGGCTACCGTCAGGCGCATCCTGCGAGCGAGGAGAAAAAACAAGAGCGCATAGGACAGCGCCAGGGAGCATGCGGAAAGCAGGATGACGCCCCTCCAGCCGCCGCTTGCGTGGGCGCCATAAAACAGCAAGCCCCCGAGCCATTCATTGGCGATCCACGGCTGGCCCTGAAACGTCGCAGAGTAAGGGTCGACATGCGGAAAAGCGCCCGACTGCCAAATGTCGCGCCCCACTGTTATGTGCCAGAAAATGTCGGGATCCTTGAAAAGCCCCTCTCCGCCGTATGGCACTAATCAGAATAAGAAGGTAAAAGCCGAACAATGCGAGAGAAAGGAAAGTCGAGATCCTTCCAAGATCCGATGAACTAAGCACGCACTCCTCGGGGTGAGGGTGATCGGCACGATAATGGCCTCCCGGGTCGGCGCCAAGGAGTTCCGAGGCGCGCCCGATGTCTATCCCTTTGTCGGCCATATAAGGTGCGCTCATCGTCTTGGTCACATCGGCATCTTTCGCTACCAGCCGAGCAAATTGACATTGTTTCATTCGACTTATTTTGACAACACCTCTCCGGTCGAAGAGCATTCGGGATATGGTTTAGGCATTATGGACATCTTGCGGATCCGGTATTTCATGACGGATGCTGATCGGTGTGGCGCACGCGATCCGGCGAACCTGACGGAGCTCCTGACCGCGATCCTGTTCGAAGGGATCGTTCTGCCGTGGCGAGCATGTCACCGAGGATAACGCGGGGCCTCATCGTGGTCGTCGCAGCCGTCGTTCTCGCTGCCGGAGGCACATTGGCGTTTCCCCACATTGCCGGGATCATTTATTTCAAACCCCGCCTCGACCGTCTCTTCGAGGCGCTCCACAGTGACTCGATTTTGGTCACCGCGCTTCGGGAGCAGAACGCAGAGCTCGCCGACAAGAACGAGGCATGGGCACTTTCAATCGACCACGCCTGGAATGCGGAGCGGCTTAGTGGCGGTGGACCCTTGCAGCGAAGGGTCCTGGAGAAGCCGGCGTCGCAACATCTGAGGCAGATCGTGGCAAAGAGCGATGGACTCGTTAGTCACGCATTCCTGATTGACGCCAAGGGACGAATGGCGGCGGAGCCTTTTCCTTCCTTCAACTATTGGCAGTTCGACAAGCCGAAATTCCACTACACCTTCCCGATGGGGGCCGGCGCGCGCGACGTGAGCTGGCTGCAGCTTTCATGGGACGGCTCGCATGCCGTGTGCTGGCGCGCGGAGACGATGGTTGACCCCGAGGGAGGTAAGCCTATTGGAGTAATCGCGCTGGAGGTCAATTACTTTGAACTGGGTTTTTCCGGTTGCAGGGAACGGCCGGTTCACTCTCCCATCGAGCGGGCGACCAACAAATCGATTGCCAACCCATAAAAATGAAAATGAACAGTGTTGAGTCCAACTTCCGTTCTCGACATTCGATGTACTCTGAAGGGTAATAAGTTCCTGCCCTAATGGATTAATTGACAGTAAAAGCGTTTACCAGTTATTTACCCGCCGTGAAACGCCAAAAGGCGCCGGTGACCCCTGGGGGGCGGCTCCCAGGCGTGGGATCGAACAGGGACAATATGGAGGCGCAAGCCATGAGCAAAGTATTGGCGTTCATCGAGACCTTCCGCAATGATGAAGACGGGGCTGCTCTCGTCGAGTACACGGTTCTGCTTGGTATCCTTCTGTTGCCGTGATCGCGACGATCATCGGCGTCGGCGGGTGGATTAATGGCAAGTGGACCGCGTTGAACACGGCGCTGCCCGCGAACTGACCACAAGCAAGTCTGCTCGCCCGGCCGCCGGGAAATCGGTGATCGGGCGGCCAGCGGATTGCTGGTAAGCACCCCACGTTTCGGGAGCTGGCGATGCGTGGCATGTTAAACCTTGTGCGCCGATTGCTGGACGACGAAGATGGCGCAGCTCTCGTCGAATACACGGTGTTGCTTGGGATTCTTCTGATTGCGGTGATCGCGACGATCATCGGCGTCGGCACCTGGATCAACGGTGAATGGACCGCGTTAAACACGGCCTTGCCTGCCAATTGACGAAACTCGGTTTTTGCGGAGGCAAAGCCGCTTCCGTAGGCCTCCAGCGCGCATTTGGGACTTCGGCGAGAAGAGGCTGCACCTCAGAGCACCTGGGAGCCGCCGGTAACGGCTCTACGTCATCGGCTTCAGACAACCGATCATGATCGTTCCGATGAGCGCACCGGCGATCGAGGGCGCCAAGGGGATGCGCTTGCGCTTGTCCTCGCGCACTTGAACTCGACCCAGCCGAACTTCGCGGCGCCCGCATGCAGCCCAATGAAAATCAATAAGAACAGGGCGAAGGGAAGGGCGCACCACGGCCCAGTCCACAAAAACGCCACGGCGAAAGTTTGACGTCACCCCCACCCATCAGCTTTTGATTGTAATAATAAAGCATAATGCAAAGGAGCAGGAGCGAGAGCCCGATGTTCAGGTAAATTTCTCTCCAGTGACCCGAAAAACGGCGTAAAGAAAAAACAAAACGATCAAGACGATGATGAGATCGTTGCGAATTTTGAAATGACGCAAATCGGTGAGCGCCACCCAGAACAAGGTCGCGGCCGTAACGACAAGCAACCAATAGGACAGAGTCGCGGAAACTCCCATCAAAAGGCCGCGCGCGCCCTCTGAATATAGCTGAAATGGGAGGCCAGGAAGGAAAACAGCGACAGGCTCACCAAAACGATCAGGAGAATGAGGTCCGGATTGGACCAGATGTGTGGAGGAGGCCGCAAACTCTCCCGACAATGATGCGGTCTGAGGAAAGGATTTGGCGCGGGCCCAGGTGTAGAAGACGAATCCGATATAGACGAAACTGAGGTTACTCGAGATCGCAAGCAACAGGGATTTCCGCAGCCTATATCCGAGGCAGGCGGCGAGCAGAAGGGGAAGCGCAATCAGAAGGAGCTGCTCGCAATCCATGCCCAATCGACCCTGCAACGCGTAATGGCTCTCCTGGAACATGCCGAACCATCTGAGGTTCAGGTACCAGATCCATTCCGAGGAGGGCATCCGCGACAGGGCGTAAGAGGCCGTTTCAGCGCCCGCGACCGCCAAGAAGAGCGCCACCGGACCGATGAGTTGCGAGACGCTCAACTTTTTCATGCGGGAAAGGTAGGATGAATTAGTTGATTATCGGTTAGTTTTCACCTGCGTATCCCTGCAAAACGCGGATGATGGTAGTGGAGTTCATTAACAAAGTAATGATTGATCCCTTGATTTCCCCTGGGTCTTTTGGTGAGGAGAATTGGATGCCGTGACGACAGTAAAACTTGTTGGCTAGTTCTTTAAATCTCTGGACCGGGCACCGAATTTGCATGAAGTTCAGTGCCGTGCCCGCTCGCGGAGGGCCTTCACCATGCGCCCTTTTTTGGTGTTGTGCCGGCGGCCGCCGAAGGCCTCACTGGGGCAGTGAATCGGGATCCGAAACGTGAAAAACAAGGCCCCTTTCTCGCTTTTACTTCGCAAGCTGCGACGGGAGGAAGACGGTGGCGTCGCCCTTATACGACGGTCCTTATCGGGACGATGATGGGATGGTCGGCCTGGTCATCGATGGTGGTTCGTTTCTGCATCTCTACAGTGACCTGCAGGAGCTCGCAGACGCCGCCGCGTCGGATCAGGGGGGCCCCGTGTGATGGAGAGCTTCGGGCAACGAAGAACGATCTCTAAGGTCGTCGCCTTCATTGGCGATTTCATCCGCGACGAGTCGGAATCTATCTCGTCCCTCTGACGCTTCTCACGCCCGTGCTGATTGGCGTAGCAGCGCTTGGCACTGAGGGCGCGTCCATCCTCAGCCTACATCGCCAAGTCCAGGCGGCGGCGGACTCGGCTGCCGTGAGCGTCGCGAGTTATTACGCCGCCCAAAAGACCAATAATGCGTCGGCAACGACGACGCAACTGACGGCGAGGCGCAGGCGGTCGCCGCAAGCTACGGCTTCGTCACCGGGACGAACGGCGCGACCGTGACGATGAACACGCCGCCGGCGTCGGGTAATTTTACGACGGACAATTACGCTTTCGAAGTGATCGTGACACAGACGCATTCACCGCTTCTATCCAGTTATTTGCTTCCGAATGCGATGACAATTACCGCAAGGGCGGTGGCGTTAGTCAGTACCAGTAGCTCAGGCGGCGGTTCGAACGCGTACTGCATGCTGGCGCTGGGCAATTCTTCGGGCGGAAGCGCGAACCTTGCGGAGGCGATCTGGGCCAACGGCAACGGCCGCCTCAATCTGCAGGGATGCAGCATCGGCACCAATTCGAGCGCAAACGGGGGCGGTTCCGCGGACGCGATCTATTTTGGTCCGAAGGGCTCGGCCGCGATCAATTTAATCGAAAGCAACGATATTCTCGGAGGGCGTGTCAGCGCAGTCGGAGGCGTCAGTATCGCCGGCAACGGCGGCAACACGGCCGAAAGCTGCACCAGCGTTTCGGGCTCGACCTGCAACGGCTCCCAGACAGTCACCCCGGTCACGGGGATAGGGGCAACGCCCGACCCCAACTCGGGCTTGACAATTCCTTCTGCCACCGTGTCAAGCTGCTCCAATCTTTCCACGCTTGTTAGTCCGTGGGACCCGAGGTACCTGTGCTCGGGAAACAATACCGGCGGTTTGTGCTTTAGCAGCGTATCGACACCTAACCCTATTACTCTTAGTCCTGGAACCTATTGCGGCGGGATAAGTTTCAGCAAGGGAAGTGATACATACCATTTGAATTCTGGCGTATCACTCTCGCCAGCACCAACAACAGCCAGGGATTGACGGACAGCAAAGGCTCGATCACCATAAATGGGACGGGCGTCACTTTGGTGTTCACTTCGGCGGATGGAACATACCCGTCGGCCTCGAATCCGATCATGAACATCCCCAATGACCTGACGCTCAATCTGACCGCACCGACCACCGGGTCGACCGCTGGATTTGTGATTATGGGCGATAGGTCGATGCCGGTGAGTACCGCTGGTCAGCTCGCCTCATCGCCGACCGGCTCCCAATTCGTCGTCAACAACGGGGCCACTGTCGGCCTCACCGGCGGCATTTACATTCCAAACGGCGCGCTTAGCCTTATCGGGAATGGCGCAGTGAATATGGCCTGCGGCCAGATCATAGCGAACACCATTAATCTGAGCAATTCGGGAACGCTGAACGAAAATTGCACCACGAATTCATCGGGAGGCATTGGCGCCGGCTCTCTTCCGTCGAGCTTCGTCGGTGCAATCCCGCTGCTTGTCGAGTAAAGAGAGGCTCATAGTGAGCGCTCCCCCCCGACTTAACCCCGGACCGGCGCTGCAATGGCTCCGATCGTTGGTGCGCGACACCGCCGGCGCGGCGTTGGTTGAAATCAGCTTGTTCATGCCGATGCTGGTGTTTATGGCGGTCGCCATCATCAATTTCGGATTCTACTTTTGGCTATGGACCCAGGTGGTGAACGCGGCGCAGGCCGGTGCGCAATGGGCGATCACCAACGCCGCCCAGAACGGCTATTCGTTAAGCTCCGTCAATACTGCGGGGACCGGCTCCAATCCTTCGTCCCACGAGCCCGGGGTATTCAACGCGATCAGCGTCGCCAACACGCAACAGTGTGGCTGTCCCAGCAGCTCGGGCGTGACCTTGTCGACATGGTCCACCGGCTGCGCACTTGGAGCTGCCTGCACCGACGGCTCCCATCCAGGAACCTATGTCCAGGTTACGGCATCGGGCACATTCACGCCGTTTGCGAATTTCGGGTCATTCTTTGCGGCGTCTTATCCTGTGAGCTTCACGTCGGTGGTGCGCATCCAATGATCCTAAGGATGATCCGCGACGAAGCTGGCGGCGTGATAGTCGAGACTTCGATCACGATCACGATTTTCATACTTCTCACCATGGGAATCACCCAGGCCGGGTTGATTATGTGGAGTGCCGCGGGGATCGCGCACGGCGTCGAATTGGCCGCGCGTTGCGCGAGTGTGAGCGACGCCGCGATCGACGCCGGGCTCGACCCTAGCACGACCCCGACCCCTTGCTACATAGTAAAAGACGAAAGGCGCCTCGAACAACACAACAACGGTGAAGACTTTTGCAGTGAACAACTCGTGGGGGCTGGCCCTCCGTCCTCCGTCTTTACCGTATCCTCGGGCTCCTCGGGCGCTTGCGCCTCGCCTTACAACAAAATTACCGGTTCCTACCCGCTACGCTGATGCAGTATCTTTTCACGGTGAATTTGTTACCTCTGGCTTGTTCTGCGACAAATTCATAAGGATGACTGCGAAGCGCTTTTCCATGCCGACTCGCGCCGGCCTAGCCACGGGTTGAGGGAATTGACGGCCCGGGGCACGGCGCGAGCGCCGTCTGGAGGATGGTCCATCGGATCCCGCCGATGCCGCGATCGGGAACTCATTGCATTCAGAGTTGAATTTCCGCCTCTGGCTAAAAAAAAACTGAAGCCCTCGGCATCGGCTGACACTCCCCGATCAAGACCATTTCGCATACGCGGCGCAGACTGTGTTGTTGGAACGGCGGATATGCGCCGGCGCCATCGAGAGCTAGCCTAGTGGCTGATGAGGGTGGTGTCAGACGTGATGCCTAAGAAAGAGCCGTCGCGTTAGGACGCTCAGCCGGATAATATTCTTCCCCGTAATGGTGTGCCTCCTGTCCGCCAGGAACAAGCGCAGCACTCCTCAAATCTAATCGACTTGATCAAAGACCACGGCGTCCGGGGCGCATGCTTATGAGGCCCTGTAGTCCGACGGGAGCGGCGGACCAGCCATCCCTGTTTTTGACAACGTTACCGAGCCAACGCATGTTCACGCAGCCAATTACATAATCAGAATTTTCATCCGGTCGTTAGAATAGCACTAGCTCTTTTTTCGATTTTAACCGAATATCATAACTGTTTTATCGGGTCCTGCACAGCGTTGCCATAGACGCCCTCAGCACCGCTCACTGCGCCGCGATCCCGCGGCGTGTCGAGAAGCCGCAACGCCGAGGCGCTTGCGCGCGGAGGCGCGCCTTGCGATCTCGGCCGCGAGCCCAAGCGGCTGCGGCAGGAAGAGGCGCTTGTCCATCGTCTTGAGCTCTTCCGCGATCTTCGGACGAAAGCCCATGCGGGAAAGCACGTCGCGCTCGAGGTCGATGCCGGGCGCGATCTCGATGAGCTCGACGCCGGCTTCGCTCAGGCGAAACACGGCGCGCTCGGTGACATAGAGCACCTTCTGCTTGCGCTCGCGCGCGAATTTTCCGCTGAAGGTGATCTGCTCGACTTTCCGCACGAGCTTTTGCCGCGCGCCATCCTCGGCAATCGAGGTCACGCCGCCGGGCCAGCTCATCCTCGCGGTGCCGGCCGTGAAGCTGCCGCAAAAGACGACGCAGCGCGCGTTCTGGCTGATGTTGATGAAGCCGCCGGGCCCGACGATGCGCCCGCCGAAACGGCTGACATTCACATGGCCCTCTTCATCGATCTCGGCGAAGGAGAGGAAGGCGAGGTCGAGCCCGCCGCCGTCATAGAAGTCGAACTGGTAAGGTTGATCGATCATCGCCGCGTAGTTGCGTGAAGCGCCCGCATCGCCGCCGGAGGCCGGCGCGCCGCCGATGAGGCCCTGCTCGTTGGTAAGGCACACGGCATCGAGCACATCCTTCCTCGGCCGCCACATTGGCGATGCCCGTGGCGACGCCCGAGCCGAGGTTGCAGATGGCGCCGGGAAAGAGCTCAAGCGCGGCGCGGCGTGCGATCACCTTGCGGGGATCGAGCTGCAAGACCTCGATGTCGGAGAGAGGAACGCGAAGCTCGCCCGCATAGGAAGGGCTGAAGCGTGTCAGATAGGTCTGCCATTGATCGGGCTCGACGATGACGAGATCGACGAGGATGCCGGGGATCTTCACCTGCTTTGCCGGCAGCGTGCCGCGCTTGGCCATGCGCCGCACCTGGACGATGACGATGCCGCCGCAACGCTTCGTCGCCTGCGCCTCCGAGAGCATCTCGCCGAAGAACGCCTCCTGCTCCATCGTGACATTGCCGTCCTCGTCGGCCGTCGTGCCGCGCAGGAAGCACACATCGACCGCGTAGGGCTTGTAGAAAAGATATTCCTCGCCGCGGAAGTCGACGAGCTCGACGAGATCGTTCGGCGCCCTCTCGCTCTGCCTTCCGCCGCCGTAGCGCGGATCGACGAAAGTGTGCAGCCCCGTCTTGGTGAGGAGGCCCGGCCTGCCGGCCGCCATCTCGCGCGTGAGCTGCGACAAGGCGCCTTGCGGCAAGGTGTAGCCTTCGATTTTCTCCGCGAGCGCGAGATCGGCGATCTTGGGCGAGTTGACGAAGGTGCCGCAAATGATCCGCCGCAACAGGCCTTCATGAGCCAGGTGGTTGGCGCCAAGCGTCTCGCCGTCCCCGAGCCCGACCGGATGGAGCGCCGTGAGGTCGCGCGGTGAGCCGTCGGCGAGAAAGCGCCGTTCGAGCGCCGCCAGCAGCGCTTCGGGGACCGCATGGCCGCCGCCCGAGCCGCCGACGAGAAGCGTGTCGCCGGAACGGATGACCTTGACGGCTTCATCAGCGGTGACGCGTCGCACGGATCTGTCCTCCGAAATCAAAACTTCCCGGGAAAATGGCAGGCGGCGAAATGGCCGGGACGATGCTCGGCAAGCGGCGGCGGCGTCTCGGCGCAAATGCGCGCGGCCAAGGGGCAGCGCGTGCGAAAGCGGCAGCCGGAGGGCGGATCGACGGCGCTCGGCGGCTCGCCCGCAAGACGCAGCCGCTCGCGCCGGCGCTCGATCGAGGCGTCCGGGATCGGCACGGCCGAGATGAGATAACGCGTATAGGGGTGGAGCGGCGCGGCGAACAGATCCTTCGCCGGCGCCACCTCGGCCACTTTGCCGAGATAAAGCACCACCACGCGATCCGAAATATGGCGCACCACCGCGAGATCATGCGCGATGAAGAGGTAGGTGAGGCCGAGCTCTTCCTGCAAGCGCAGCATGAGATTGAGGATCTGCGCCTGGATGTTGACGTCGAGCGCCGAGATCGGCTCGTCGGCGACGATGAAGCTCGGCTTCACGGCGAGCGCCCGCGCGATGGAAATGCGCTGGCGCTGTCCGCCCGAGAATTCGTGCGGGTAGCGGGCGCCCGACTTCGGATCGAGCCGCACGATCGCGAGGAGCTCGGCGACACGCTCGCGGATCTCGGCGCTTGTCGTCGCAAGCCGGTGAAAGCGAAGCGGCTCCTCGAGGATTTGCGCGACCGTCATGCGCGCGTTGAGCGAGGCGTAAGGATCCTGGAACACCATCTGCAAATGCCGCCGCAGCGGGCGGATGTCGGCAGGTGCGGCTTGAGCGATCTCGGTGCCGTCGAAGAGGATCGAGCCCGCATCGGGGCGGTGGATGCGCAAGATGAGCCGCGCCAGCGTCGATTTCCCGCAACCCGATTCACCGACGAGCCCAACGGTCTCGCCGCGCTTCACGGCAAGATCGACGCCATCGACCGCATGGACGTAGCGGTGCGGCTCGAAGAAGCCTCGCTTCGGCAAGGCGAAATGCTTGACGAGGCCTTTCACTTCCAAGAGCGGTGGAGCCGGTTGTGCCTTTGTCGCGCGGTCACGCTCCGGCGCGCTCGGGGGCGCGGCCGCCGGCGGTATCGGCGCCGCTTCGGCGCGCGGTGACGCGAGGCTCGCGCCCGCTTGCGTCACCCAGCAGCGGCTCTTGCGCCCGGGCGCGATCTCGAGAAGCTCGGGATGCTCGGCGCAGCGCTCGATGCGGAAGGGGCAGCGAGGCGCGAAGCGGCAACCCTCGGGCTCGCTCAAAGGGTCTGGCGGTGAGCCTTCGATCGCGGTGAGCTTTTTTCCCGCTGTGGGCTCGCGGTCGAGGCGCGGCACGGCATTGACGAGCGCCCAGCTATAGGGATGCTTCGGGTCGGAGAGGATGGCCTCGGCCGGCCCTTCCTCGACGACCTCGCCCGCATACATGACGAGAACGCGTGCGCACAGGCCAGCGATCACGCCGAGATCATGGCTGATGAGCACGATCGCGGTGCCGAAATCGCGATTGAGCTCGCGGAGAAGCTCGAGGATCTGGGCCTGGATGGTGACATCGAGCGCGGTCGTCGGCTCGTCGGCGATCAAGAGCGCGGGCTCATTGCTCATGCCTATGGCGAGCGCCACGCGCTGGCGCATGCCGCCCGAGAATTGATGCGGATAGCTGTTGATGGCGCGCTCCGGCGTGGTGATGCCCATACGGCCGAGAAGCTTCACGCCGCGCCGTGTCGCTTCCCTTTCGCTGTAGCTTGCGTGCGCCATCATGGTCTCGACGAGTTGCCGGGCGATGCGCAGCACCGGGTTGAGCGAGGTCATCGGGTCCTGGAACACCATGGCCATGCCGGCGCCGCGCAGCTTGCGCAGCTCGGACGGGCTCATGGCGAGCACGTCACGGCCCTGGAAACGGATCGAGCCCGAGACGATGCGGGCGGGCTCCTCGAGGAGGCGCATCAGGGATTGCGCCGTGACGCTTTTGCCGGATCCGGATTCGCCGACGATGCCGAGCGCCTCTCCGGGGGCGACCGTGAAGCTCACCCCATCGACGGCGCGCACGACGCCCGCGTCGGTGAAGAATTGCGTGCGCAGCTCCGAGACGGCGAGCACCGGCGTCGTGGGCGCCCCCGTCGATGGCGCGGGCGTTCGCACATCCTGCATCGTCGCGTTCACCGCTGCCGTGCCCTCGGGTCGAGCCAGTCGCGCACGCCATCCCCCACGAAATTGAATCCAAGCACGACGCTCAAGATGGCAAAGCCCGGAAAGGCCGCGACCCACCATTGCTCGACGAGCTCGCGCCCCTCGGCGACCATCGATCCCCATTCGGGCGTCGGCGGCACGACGCCGAGGCCGAGGAATGAAAGCCCCGCGAAGGTAATGATGGCGTTGCCGAGATCGAGCGTGACGAGCACGATCAGCGGGCCGACGGCGTTCGGGATGATGTGGCGCGCGAGGATGCGGACAGGCTTGAGGCCGATGACGACCGCGGCTTCGACATATTCCTGCGAGCGCTGAACGAGAACGAGGCTGTGCGCGAGCCGCGCGAATTTCGGCCACCAGACGACGAGCATGGCGATGATGGTGTTCGTCGTGCCGATGCCGAGCGCGGCCGCGATGGCGAGCGCTAGGATGATCGGCGGGAAGCACAGGACGAGGTCAGTGAGGCGCATGAACAGCTCTTCGCCGCGCCCGCGCATGAAAGCCGCTGCGCCGCCGACGAGCGTGCCGAAGGCCGCGCCGAGCATCACCACCACGAAGCCGGTGACGAGCGAGACGCGGCTGCCATAAAGCATGCGCGTGAGCACGTCGCGGCCGAGCTCATCCGTCCCGAGCCAATGGGCCGGCGACGGCGGCCTAAGCCGAAGCGTCACATCGACCGCGTCCGGCGAGTAGGGCGTGAGATAGGGACAGGCGAGCGCGATCACGACCCAGGCGAGAATGATCGCGGCGCCGAGCGCCGCGATGCCGTAACGGCGGCGCCAGCGCTGGCCCTTGCTGCGCACCGGCGTGAAGGCGGCGAGCGTCGCGGTGGTTTGATCGAAGGCCGTCATCGCGCGACCCTGGGATCGAGGAGGGCGTAGCTCAGATCGATCACGAAGTTGATGAGGAGATAGGTCAGCGCCACCACGAGCGTGATGCCCATGATGGCGGGGAAATCGAGCGCCTCGGCGCTGCGGAAAGTGTAACGGCCAAGCCCCGGCCAGGAGAACACCGTCTCGGTCATCACGGCGCCGGTGAGCAGGTTCGCGTAAGCGAGGCCGCCGAGCGTCACGATCGGGATGAGCGCGTTCGGCAGCACATGGCCGTTGACGATCCGCCGTTCTCGCAAGCCCTTAGCGCGCGCGACGCGCACGTAATCCTGATGCAGATTGTCGAGCATGCTGGCGCGCGTCGTGCGCGTGATGAGGCCGAGCGTAGCGGCGGCGAGCACAATCGAGGGCAGAACCAGATGGGCGGCGGCGTCGCGGAAAGTCGCGAGATCGCCGGCGAGAAGGGAATCGATGAGAAACAGCCCGGTCACGGTGGGCGGCGAGAAGGCGATCGGGTCGAGCCGTCCCGGGCCGGGCGCGATCTGCAAGCCTCCATAGAAGAGGGCGAGCATGATGAACGCGAGCCAGAAGGTCGGCGAGGAAACGCCGACGAGCGAAACGGCGCGAGCGAGGTGATCGACCCAACTGTCGCGCTTGATGGCGGCCAGCATGCCGAGCGGCACGCCGATGAGGAGGGCGAGGAGAAAGCCCACGCTCGCGAGCTCGATGGTCGCGGGCGCGTATTGGGCGATGTCATCGAGCACCGGCCGTTGCGAGGCGATCGAGATTCCGAGGTCGCCATGCAGCACGCCCTTGAGGAAGATGAGGTAGCGCTCCCACAAAGGCAGATCGAGGCCCCATTTGGCGCGCCATTCCGCGACGAAGGCCTTGTTCGAGGCGGCGACATCGCCGAGCTGCGCCAGGATCGGGTCACCCGGCACCATATTGGCGATCAGGAAAATGACGAGCGTCGCGAGAAGCGCCATCACCGCGGTCACGGCAAGCCGCGAGACGATGTAGCGCGGCAAGGCTAGCGAGCTCCCGCGCGGCGGAACGTCGGCGAAGCCACACCGCGACCAAGCGAACGGAAAGGCCTTGGTCGACAGGCATTCCCCGGAAGCGGCAAGCGCCGAGCAAAAGCGCGGTGGGCAGCGCCTTCGACGCGCGACAACCTCCTCGACATTTCCTGCTCCCGTCGATTGCTTTTGTTTTTTAGATCGTTCTAAATTTGGCCGCGCGGAGTGTCAATCGAACGGCCGGCGGACACTCGTCGCGCACGGGCCTGCGGCCGGACAGCTTCCCGGGAGCGACATGGCGCTTTCCGAGTATGACAGCTTCGCGGCGGATCGTCATCGCATGATGCGCGAGGCGGCACGCGCCTTCGCCGAGCGCGAGATCAGGCCGATCGCGGCCGAGCTCGACGAAAGCGAACGCTTTCCAGGCGAGCTTTATGCGAAGCTTGCAAAGCTCGGCATGTTCGGCATCACCGTGCCCGAGCAGATGGGCGGAGCCGGCGCCGATGTCGGCTCCTATGCGTGCATCATGGAGGAGCTTTCGCGCGGCTATGCGTCGGTCGCGGACCAATGCGGCCTCGTCGAGCTCGTCGGGACGTTGCTCGCGGAGCACGGTACGCCGGCGCAGCGCGCGCGCTATCTCGAGCCGCTTCTCAAGGGCGAGCGGCGCTGTGCCTATGCGATCACAGAAGCCCAGGCGGGTTCGGATGTCGTCCTCGATACAGACCCGGGCGGTCGAGACGCCGCAGGGCTGGCGGTTGAGCGGTGAAAAATTGTGGATCCACAACGCACCGGTCGCGGATTTCGCCGTGGTGCTGGCGCGCACGGCGCCCGAACTCGGCAAGCGTGGCTTCAGCGTCTTTCTCGTCGAGGCCGATCAAAAGGGCTATCGGATCGGCCGCAAGGAACACAAGATGGGTCAGCGCGCCTCCCCGGTGGGCGCGCTCCATTTCGACGATGTGGCGCTCGCGCGCGACGCTCTGCTCGGCCCGCTCAATCGCGGATTCCATCTGATGATGGGCGTGCTCGACAAGGGCCGCATCGGCATCGCGGCGCTCGCCGTCGGCCTCTTGCAGGCGGCGCTCGATGCTTCGATCGTTCACGCCAAGGAGCGCCGCCAGTTCGGCGCGCCGATCGCCTCTTTTCAAGCCGTGCAATGGATGCTCGCCGACATGGCGAAGGACACGTATGCGGCGCGGCTGATGACGCAGGCGGCGGCCGCGAGGATGGATCGCTGCGAGCGCTCGAGCATGGAGGCCTCGATGGCGAAATGCTTCGCGAGCGACGCGGCCGTCACGCATACGGCAAATGCCGTGCAGATCCATGGCGCCATGGGCTATATCCGCGGCGTCGAGGCTGAACGGCTCTACCGTGACGCCAAGATCACCCAGATCTACGAAGGCACGAACCAAATTCAGCGCCTGATCATCGCGAGGCAACTTCTGTCATGACCGTAACGAGGGGCGAGGAGAAAAAGCGCCGCGTCTTCATCACCGGCGGGCGGCGCGGCATCGGGCGCGCCATCGCCTATGCGTTTGCCGAGAAGGGCGCTGACGTCGTCGTCAACGATCTGGCCGAGGACGATGCGGCGCGCGAGACGCTCGACGGCATCAAGGCTCGCGGCGGGCGCGCCCGTTTCCTCAAGGCGGATATCGGAGAGGTATCGGGCCATGAGGCGCTTGTGGATGAGGCCTTCGCGGCGTTCGACGGGATCGACGTGCTCGTCAACAACGCGGGCATCTCGGTCGCGAGGCGCGGCGACATGCTCGAGGCGACGCCGGAAAGCTTCGACCGGCTGATCGCCGTCAATCTGCGCGGGCCTTTCTTCCTGACGCAAGCCGTCGCGCGCCGCTGGCTCCCCAAAGGGTCGGCGCCGGCGCGCAGCATCGTCAACATCGCTTCGGCCAATGCGCATATGGCGTCGATCGACCGGGCCGAATACTGCCTCTCCAAGACAGGCGTCGCCATGATGACGAAGCTTTTTGCGCTGAGACTCGCGGAAGCGGGCATCGCCGTCTTCGAGATCAGGCCCGGCGTCATCCGCACGGACATGACGGCGGTCGTGAGCGCGTCTTACGAGAAACGGATCGCCGAGGGGCTGACCCCGGTGCGCCGCTGGGGCGAGCCCGAGGATGTCGGCCGCGCCGTCGTCGCGCTCACGAGCGGCGATTTCCAGTTCTCGACCGGAGAGATCGTCCATGTCGATGGCGGCCTGCACATTGCGCGGCTGTGAGACGGCGCCCGCCCCGGTTGACCGCGTGACGCAACAGCGGAAATCGGGGCGAGGCTCAGCGTCCGGCCAGCGCGGCGGCGGCGCGTTTCACGCGCTTTACCCGCGAAGGGCCGCTCGAGGCTCTGACGATCAACCGGGGCGAGAGCACCACTTGCCGGCGCGGCAAGCTGAAATCGGTGCCGCGCTCGAGCACGAGGCGCGCCGCCGCCTCCCCCATGCCGTGTGTATCGACAGCGACTGTCGTCAAGGCCGGCGTCCACAGCCCGGCCTCGGCGATGTCGTCGCAACCGGCGACGGCGAAATCCTGCCCGGGCTCGAGGCCGAGCTGGCGGAGGCCGAGCATGACGCCGAAGGCGATCACATCGTTGAAGCAAACGCTCGCCGTCGGAGGATCGCGGAGCGCCACGAGCTTCTTCACCGCCTCGGCGCCGAAGCTCCGGGTGGGTGGACCCTGCAGGATGAGGCCGCGGTCGACGGCGATGGCGTTCGCCGCGAGCGCCTGCTCATAGCCTTCGCGCCGCTCGACACCCGTCGAGATCAGCTCATTGGCGCCGATGCAGCGCGATACGGCGGTGCCCGAGCGAGACGAGATGCTCGGTCGAAAGAAAGAGGCCGAGCCGATGGTCATTGCCGGCATAGTCGAGGCCGGAGCCCGGCACGTTGCGCGAGATGAGCACGCAAGGCATGCCGAAATCGATGAGGCGGTGCAGCGTCCGCGGCTTCGAGCCTTGCGTCGGGCAGATGATCAGCCCCTCGGCGTTGTATTCGCGCATCGTCGCAATGAAGCTGTCCTGAACGGCGGGGTCTTCGGACGAATTGCTCAGGAACACCGTGCGGCCCGACCTTGGTAAGCGCCCGCTCGACGGCCGCGGTCAATTCGGAGAAATAGGGGTTGACGAGCTCGTTCATCGCGACACCCGACGGTCTGGGTGCGCTGCGTGCGGAAATTCGCGGCGCCGCGATTATAGACATAGCCGAGCGCGGCCATGGTTTCGCGCACGCGAAGCCGCGTCTTCTCGGCGACGAGCGGGCTGTTGCGCAAGACGAGCGACACGGTGGCGCGCGAAACGCCGGCATGGGCCGCAAGGTCGCGCAGCGTCAATCGTGCCGGGCGTCGCGGCGGCTTGCGCGAACGGCTCATGGGTTTCGCGGCATCATCGGGTGAAGGGATCGCGTCATGACGGAAGAAGTGCTCTTGTCGATCGACGGCTTCGTCGCCGAGATTGTCCTCAATCGGCCGCGGAAACTCAATGCCGTGACGCCGGCGATGGCGGCGCGTCTCGAAAGCCTTTGCGCGGAGCTCGACAAGAACGACGCAGGTGCGGGTCGTACTTCTGCGCGGCGCTTCGGAGCGCGCCTTTTGCGCGGGAAGCGATCTCTCTTCGCTCGCCGAATATCCTTCCGCCTGGAAGTTCCGCAACCGCGTCGAATATGCGACGGCGGTGCGCAATTTGCGCAAGCCCGTCGTCGCGGCTCTGCACGGCTGGGTGCTCGGCGGCGGCGCCGAGATGGCGCTCGCGGCCGACATCAGGGTCGCGGGCAAGAGCGCGAGGATCGGCTTTCCGGAAGTGACGCGCGGCTGGGTCGGCGGCGGGGGCGCCTCGCAGATGTTGCCGCGCCTCGTGGGCTACGGGCAGGCGATGCGCCTTTTGTTGACGGGCGAGCCGATCGAGGCCGAGGAGGCCTTCCGGCTCGGCCTCGTCGAGTTCCTGGTCGAGGACGGAGAAGTCGAGACGCGAGCGCGCGGCTCTGTGCGCAAGGCTTGCGAGCTTCAGTCCCGTCGCGGTCGAGGCCGTCAAGGCTTCGGTGCGCGCCGCGCTTTCGGCGCCGCTTGCCGCGGGCCTCGCCTATGAGAACGAGATGAACACGCTTTGCTTCGCGGCCGGCGACCATCGAGAAGGCATAAAGGCCTTCGAGGAAAAGCGGCCGGCCTCGTTCAGCCGCTGATCGTCCGGCCCGGATCAAAGCTCCCCTTGGAAACTAAGGAGGCGTTCGAGATGAGTCGCGTTGGGAAGGAAGAGGGGCGCGGCAAGCGGCGCATCGCCGTCATCGGCCTCGGGATGGCGGCAAAGCCGCATCTGATGAGCCTCGCCGATCTCGCCGGCCGCGTGGAGGTCGCCGCCTGCTTCACGCCGAGCGTGGAGCGCCGCGAAAGCTTTGCCGCCGCGCATCCGGATCTTCCGACGAGCGGCGATCTCGATGCGCTTTTCGCCGATCGGTCGATCACGGCGCTTCTTCTTCTCACGCCGCCCTTCACCCATCTCGACCTGATCTTGCGCTGCGGCGGCCGCCGGCAAGCATGTGCTCGTCGAGAAGCCGCTCGATGCTTCCGTCGCGCGGGGGCGCCAGGCGGTCGAGGCGATGGAGCGGGCAAAGCTTCGCCTCGGCGTCGTGCTGCAGCACCGTTTCCGTAAGGCCTCGCGCCGTCTCGCCGATCTCGTGGCAACAGGAGAGCTCGGCCCGCTGATCTCCGGCTCGGCAGCGATCCGCTGGTGGCGCACCCCCGATTATTACGCGCAGGCCGGGTCGCGGCATGAAGGCGCGCGACGGCGGTGGCGTGCTCTTGACGCAAGCAATCCACTCGCTCGACCTTTTTCAACACCTCGCCGGCCCGATCACGCGCGTCGCGGCCTTCGCCAAGACCTCGCTCCTTGCGCAAGATCGACACGGAGGACGTGGTCGGCGCCGCCATCGCCTTCGCCAACGGAGCCGTCGGCACGATCGACGCGACGACGGTCGCCTATCCGGGATTTCCGGAACGCATCGAGCTCGCCTGCGAGCGCGCGACCGTGGTGCTCACGGCCGAGACGCTCGACCTTTATGACAAGGACGGGCGGCACTTCCACGAGGAGGGCCCGTTATCCAAGAGCGGCGGGGCCGACCCCATGGCCTTCTCGCATGAGGCGCATCGCGGCGTGATCGCCGATTTCCTCGACGCGCTCGACGAGGGCCGCGAGCCCGCGATCAGCGGGCGCGAGGCCTTGAAGGTGCAGCTTCTCATCGAGGCGTTGCTGCGCTCGGCTGAGAGCGGCCGCGCCGAGGAGGTTTGACGAGATGGCGAAAATCTTCCTCACCCACATCCCCGAAATGCTGGAAAACTATTACGGCCCGCGCGCCGTCGCGGCGCTGCGTGAGATGGCCGAGGTCGTGATCAACCCGACGGGGCGCGTGCTCGACGCGGACGGCCTCGCGGCCGAGGCCAAAGGCTGCGACCTGATCATCTCGGACCGGCAGACGCCGGGGCCTCGGGAGTTCTTCGGCAAGGCAGCGGATGCGGTCGCCTTTTTGCGTTGCGCAGTGGATATCCGAAATGTCGACGTGGAAGCGGCAAGCCGCAACGGCATCCTCGTCACGCGCGCCACGCCCGGCTTCGATGCCTCGGTCGCCGAGCTCGCGGTCGGCATGATGGTCGACCTCGCGCGCCATGTGACGGCCTCCGTGATCGCGTATCGCGGCGGAGCCGAGGCTTCGGCTCCCATGGGCCGCCAGCTCAAGGGCTCGACGCTCGGCATCATCGGCTACGGCATCATCGGTGAATATCTCGCAAGGCTCGGCCTCGCGCTCGGCATGAACGTCGTGGCCTATGATCCCTACAAGACGATCGTCGATGGCGGCGTGCGGCAAGCCTCTTTCGAGGACGTGCTGGCGGGTTCGGATTTCGTCACGTGCCTCGCGCTCGCGACGGCGGAGACCGAGAATCTGATGAACGCGGCGGCCTTTGCACGCATGAGGCGCGACGCCTTTTTTCTCAACCTGTCGCGCGGCAACCTCGTCGACGAGGAGGCGCTCGAGGAGGCGCTCGACGGGAAGCGGATCGCGGGCGCCGCCATGGATGTCGGGCGGGCTCAGGATCAGAAACCATCCCTGCGCCTCGCCGGGCGCGCCGACGTCCTTGCCACGCCGCACATAGCGGGCCTCACGCCGAGCGCCATCGAACACCAGGCTTTCGACACGGTGGAACAGGCGCGCGCGCTCATCGGGGGCGAAGTGCCGCCGGGAGCCGTCAATGCCGAGAAGGCGACGCGGCTCTCGCGGCTGCGGCCCTGATGGAACTTGCGTGAGGGAAAGCCGCTCAGGCCGGCTTCACCGCATACATGTCGAGCTGCCAGCCTGCGGCGGTGAGCGGCAGCTTGGCGAGCGTGTCGCGCACCGCGATCTGATAGACCGGCTGGAACAAGATGAAGTGGTTCGCCTGGTCGACCATCTGCTTTTGATATTCGACCCACATCTCGGCCTGCTTCTTCGGGTCGGTCTCGGCGGCCGCATCATGAATGAGCTTCACGAGAGAAGCAGGCGGTGTCCAATGCACGCGTTTCGCCACGCGCTCGACGGTGGCGGCGGCCCAAAGCAGATTCTCGGCCGCGGGCGGATTCCAGAAGGTGAGCACGCCGCCGGGGGCCTTCCCGGTCGTGTACATCGTGCGGGCATTCACCTGATCCATCGGGGTGAGCTTCGCCTTGATGCTGACACGCGAAAGATCCGCCTGCAGCTTCTGCGCGAGCGTCTGATAGGAAATGCCCGCGATCGCGGCGTTGCCGTAATTGATCTCGAATTCGAAACCGTCCGGGAGGCCTGCCTTGGCGAGGAGCTCCTTCGATTTCGTGAGATCCTGGCGAAATCCGATGTCGCGCGCGATCGCCTCGGTCGAGCCCGAGACGCCGATCGGCAGGAAATGCGCCGGGCGAAGCGCCGCTCCGCCGAGCATCGAATCTTTTATGCCGTCGTAATCGATGGCGTAGCCGATCGCTTGGCGCGCTTCCTTGGTGGCGAGCGCCTTGTTGAACTCGGGTTCCTGGGTCAGCGCCATATAGACGAAGTCGAGGCTGGTGAGCGCCTCGAGGCGCAGCTTCGGCTCGGCTTTCAGCGTCGCCACCTGCTCGGGGATGAGGTTGAAGGCGATGTCGATATCGCCGCGCCGCACCGCGAGGAGCTGCGCCGCGCTGTCGCCGATGTGGCGGATGATCACCCGCTCGAAGGGCGGCTTCCCCCGCCAGAAATTGTCGTTGCGAACGAGCTGGATCTGCGCGTTACGCTCCCAGCGCACCAGGCGATAGGCGCCGGTGCCGGCCGAATTGTCGTTGAGCCAAGTGGTGGCCTTGTCCTTCTCCTTGGCGGCGGTCGAGCCGTCGCCCCCGTGCTGCTCGACGAGCTTGCGGTCGAGGACCGGGAAGCCCGGAGCGGCGAGGATCGTCAGGATCGGTTCGTCGGGATTCTTCAAGATCACATCGATCGTCTTCTCGTCGACGATGGCGGTGTGATCGATATTGGCAATGTATTGGGAGGGCTGGTCGCCGAGATAGAGAACACGGTCGAGCGACCATTTGACATCGTCGACCGTCATCGGATTGCCACTCGCGAATTTCACGCCATCGCGGATGGTGAAGCGCCAACCCTTGCGGTCGGGCGTGCGGGTCCAGGCGGTGGCGAGCGCGGGCTTCAGATTGATGTAATCGCCGGGATCCATGGTGACGAGCATGTCGTAGGCGGCCGTCAAGGTCATGGGCGGCGTGTATTGCGCCTGGCGGGCCGGATCGAGCGTGATCGTATCGCTGATGTCGATGCCGATAACGAGGGTTGTCTTCGAGGCTTGCGCGAAGACGCGCCCCGGAAGGCCGCCAGCGAGCGCCGCTCCCCCGGCGCCGAGAAGCTTCGCGACCTCTCGGCGGCTGATGAAGCCTGAAGCCTTGATCGTCATGGCTGTTCCTCCCTGGCCGGGTTTCCTGGAATCGAGCGTTTGTTGAACGTCATTCGATCAAACTACATGTGCCCAAGCCACGCAATCACGCGCCGCTGCGGCGAAGTCCAGGCCTTCGCGGAGGCCGGAGGTGGTGGAGAGCCGGCCGCAAAAGCGCGAAGGCGAGCAAGCCGGGAGGCAAACTTGCCGCATGGAGCGCGCGGAGCTATATACCGCGCATTGTCGGAGTGTGGCTCAGCCTGGTAGAGCACCTCGTTCGGGACGAGGGGGTCGTAGGTTCAAATCCTATCACTCCGACCATCCTTCAATCGACCGGATCGAACCGCACGCAAAGCGCTGGTCCCCGCATTTGTGGGCGTCATTAATTTATGCGGGCCTCCTGCCTTATGCCGCGGCAGGTGGGTCATGGTCGCTTCCGCCCGCTGTGGCGGACCACCCGCTTGAGCTTGGCCGCCGATCCTGATTTCCCGATCTCGAGAAAACCGGTTATTCACGACTCATGGGCGAGACTGGGTGATCGGACCGAATCGGGGACAACGATCGTCATGCTCAAGGATCGGCATTCCGTCCGCTCGCGGGCGCTCCTCAAGGCCACGATCCGATTTTACAACCGGAACGTGACGATCGATTGCCTGGTGAGAGACATCTCGCCGACAGGAGCGAAGATCGAGCTTGACCGCACTTCCGTCCTGCCGGGGGAATTCGAGCTCGAGATCCCTCAACGAAGCGCCGTCTATCCGTGCGAGCTCAAATGGAGGCGGGAAAACGCTGTCGGCGTCAGCTTCAAGGAAAACATGGATCCCGGCGTCGCCCACTATGGAGAATTCGCGAGGGCGAGAATCGAAGCACTCGAGAAGGAGAATGCGGCTCTCCGCCTCGAAATTTCCCGACTCAAGCCGCCGCTGCACTCATCCCCCGCCAATTCCGGCAAGGGTGTCCGCAAGCCCAAACCAAATGAATAGCCTTCTTCACCGTTCCCGCCTTGCAGGCTTACCAGTCTTGGGAATGGTCCTGGCGTTTGCCGGCCTCACGAATTGCATCTCGTCGGAGCGCCGGCTTGCATCCGAGAAGGAGGAATGCGCGGCACAAGGCCTCACCCCTTCGACGAGCGCTTTCGAGGATTGCGTCGCCGAAGCCAACAGCCGCCAGCGCGATCTAGAGGCGCGCCAATCCGCGCGCATGCGGGAACTCCAAGAGCAAAGCATGGAGAATTTCCTGCATTCGCAAAGCGCCGCGCCGTAACCTTCTTTGCTCCCGGCTCCCGCGCGGCATGCGACGCACAAAAGCTGAGGCTGGCGGAACTTCACCGAGACCGATCAGGTCGTGCTCCCGGACCCGCGAGGTAAGGTTCGACGTCGCGGGGAAGCAAGCCGAGGCCGGCGATGATGCGGCAAGGCTGCGTGCCTGGCGATGGGAGATCGCCCTGCAAGAAGGCGACAGCGCCGCCCTTCTCGGTTGCGTAAGCGCAAGCACAGCTCACTGCCGCCATCACGCTCGTCTTCTCCTCGCGCTCAGCAGCGACGAGCTTTCCGTCCGCGCTTTGCACGAAACGGAGCACATAATAATGGGTCATGCGCACACCGGGGTTTCAGGCGTTTGTGGTGCCTTCGCGTCAGTTGATCGCATATTCCGTCGCGATGAGGCGAAGCTCAAAAGGCTTGATCAGCTTCGAATGCGCAACGCGCACGGAATGCAAATCCCCTTCGAGCTTGGCTCTCCAGAAGGCGAGAAAGCCAAGGAGCATCGGAAAGCGCGGAGCCACATCGTAATCTTGCCAGACATAGCTCTGCAGAAAGGCCGGATGGTCAGGCAGCCGGTAAAGGATTTCAGCCGTGGTCAATCCGTAACCGGCGAGTTGCTTGAGAAAATCCTTCGAAACCATTTCTGCTCCCCCGAGAGAGGGAAAAAGGGGTGCCCAAGGGAGGAAGACCTGGGGACACCCGTAAGTTTACCTGGATCACCATCCACATCCGTTGAGCGTGGACGGCAATTCAGTAAATGCCTCGTTACGCGTCAGGTCCATAGTCGCTTATGATCTACTCACCGAGCGCAGATGGGCTATTTTTTGTTTCCTCGCGGCGCGCGGCATCCCGGAGAGCTTCGGGGTTTTGCCTCGTCACGCTTAGAGGCTGGATCGCTTTGCGGCCGCCGCGGGGCTTGATCGCCCGGTTCGTCAACCCCCATGATGCGGCATGCGCAGCTTGGTGTTCGGCTCCCTTTTCGCGCTCTGTTCGTTTACTTCGTGGTCTTCGTCCGCGGCGGTTCCGGTGCGCGCCGCGGTGTTTGACTTCGAATGGATCGACACTTCGCTCGAAGGCGCAATGGGCGGATTGCGGCAAGACGAGCAACAGCGTCTGCAAGAGCTCGGCGAGCGCCTCAGGCGTGCGCTTGCGGCCTCTGGACGTTTCGAGCCTGTCGACATCACCCCCGTCGCGGAGGAAGCGCGGCACTTGAATCTTCAAGCGTGCGGGGGTTGCGATGCCCGCTTGGCGAGAGGGCTCGGCGCGCAGCTTGCGATCACCGGGACGGTTCAGAAGGTGTCGAATTTGATCTTGAACATCAACATCTACACGCGGGACGCAACGACAGGCCGTCTCATTGCCGTCTCGAGCGCCGACATGCGGGGCAACACGGAAGAATCCTGGTTCCGCACGCTCGATTGGCTCGTCAAGAACCGGTTGCTCGCGGAGGATACATCCAGATAGTCACGGCTTTGTCGGGCAGGCCGGACGCGGCAGCTTCGGCGATGCTCCGGGCCAGGCTGGTGATGGGCGCGCTTGCGGCGGCTACGCTTTGAAATCCGGCCGGAGATGAGGATGGAGAAGGTTGCGAGGTCGAGCGACCTGCGCGTAAGCTCATATTGGCGGCAGGGTTTCATCGTCTATGACAGCGATTGCATCCTCTGCCGGAGCTATGCCCGGCTGGTGCGGTTGCGCGAGATACGACCTTAACGAAGGGACGCTGTTCGCTTACCGCGGGAAGGCCTATTACGGGAGCGACGCTCTCCACGCGCTTGCGGGGCTATCGAGCCCGATATCCTTGTTCAATCGACTCAATCGCTCGATTTTCATAAGCCCGACCGCGTCGGCGGCGCTTTATCCGTTGCTCAAGCTCGGACGGCGGCTGGTTTTGTTCTCCCGCGGGAAAGGCCTGATCAGCGTCCCCACAGCCGAGAGCTGAACAAGCGTCGCGCACACGCAAGCGGGCCGACAGGCGGGAGGCAAGCGAAGCCGGGCCAGGCGCGTTCAAGCTCTCGCGCTTGCGGCGCGGCGGGGTGCGAACGCGATAGGCGCGTCGTCATTGGGGCTTCGGGTTTCGATTTGCCAGCATCCCGCGGAGCGTTGCATTGTGCACCGTCAGCCGCGTCACCTCATTGCGAAGCTCGAAATTCTCGCGCTCCAAGGTTTCGATCGCCTTGATGTCGTCGTCGTTCTTTTTGAAAAGCCGAACGCCCAGCTCCGTGGCACAGTCAGTCGCGCGATTTGACATCATCTACCTCCGCTAATCTCGGCACAAAGACTCCCCGCGCCGCGAGGGCCTGTCAGAGCCGAGCGAATGCTGGGCAGAATTCGTCCGCCCCTCCAGTCGTTCAGGATAACGAAATTCGGTTCCACTTCTATTAAACAACACAAAATATCCGCGCCGCAGCCGACAAAGAGCAACTGAGCGGCGGGACAGCGGAAAAATTGCCCTTTTCCGCCTCATCAACCTAGCAGAAAACAGACCGATTACTAGTTGCTACTTCGAGGTAGCAGCTGGCGCATGATCCCCAAGGGAGAAGTGCGCTTCTCGACAGCAACGTGCGAGCCCCAGGAACAAGACGGTGACGGGCGCTGGCCTGCAGCCGTGCCCGAAGGATGAGGGCTTTGACGCAACTCCAGCGAAACCAATGGGCGTTACGCCCATTGGCGCCTCGGGCGTCGGAGTTGGCCGCGCGTCGGCGCGCTTCACGAGGCTGGCCTTTCCACTGCCATTGTCTCATTGTTATGAGAAAATATAACGCTCGAACGAGATTTGAATGTTGATAACTTCGTTCGCGATACCGCTTTCACAGAAAATTGTGCACGGCGCCCTTGCACGCTGCGGTTGATCATGCTGGATTGGCCCCGTGCGGATCGAACCTGAGTACCTTTCGCTTCGATGCGGCTATGGCCACATTGAGCAATGTCAGGATAATCGATCGTCAAAGATTGATCTGTGGGGACCGGGGGAACTAGGCGCTTTTGGCACGAAGATCGACCCGATTTTTTCGGGCAGCGGAGAGGTGCGGCCATAAGGACGCAATGGGTGGCAGAAGGGCCGGCGCGGCCGGTGAGAGACCATGGTCAAAAGAAGAAGGCATTCGGCTCCGGAAATCATTGCGAAGCTCCGACAAGCCGATGAGATGGCAGCGGAAGGGAGGCTTCAAAGCGATATCGCACGAAGCTTGGGCGTGAGTGTTATGACCTATCATCGTTGGCGAAGCGGTCGCCCGGCGCTGGAAGGTTCGAAGGCTGAAAGGCGCGCTCAACGGCCGAAGGACTCGGCCGCCAAGGCTGAGAACGCGGCGCGCCTCGACGAGCTGCAGCTCGAGAATTCGCGGCTTCGGCGATTGGTCACGGATCTGCTTCTCGAAAAGGTGAGGCTCGAGGAGATGCTCACCGTCGCGGAGCCGGTCGCCTAAAGGAATCCGGCGCTCGGAGCTCTGAGGAGAGCGGGGCGAACCCCGATTGCTTGCTGAAATGCGGGCGATCGAAGCCACTATTTCGCGGGACGGGAAGCACGCCCCTGCCGGGCGCGCGCTTGGGTTTTTTCTAACGCTCGCGTGAAGGCAACGGATCGCAGCTTATGTGCTTTTGTGCACGCGCGTCCGAGGTGCTACGAACCGCGCGTTCCTTGAGCTCGCCCCAAGTTCCGAGGACCGCGTCGCAGCGTCGGCATCGGATCGGGCTGTGATCCTCGATCTGACTTGGAAGAGTGATCGCCGGGCTGGCGCAAATGGCGCAGAGGAAAGGGCTCAAAGGATACTCCACTCGTTTGCGGTTGCACCGTAACGGCAAGGGAAGCGGCGCCGCTCCTCAACCGCAATTGGCTCATGGGGGTCCGGCGGAACTTGGCTCCTTCTCCATGGGGTTGGTGCCGGTAAGGCCGCTCCGCCGTCGCCATCATTTAACATTCGGATGTGAAGCCGAGCGAGCCGGCGGGCGCGATATCCGCCTAACATGCGCAGCGGAGCCCTTCTGTCAAGGCAATCGAATTTTCCATGGCCGGCGCAATCGGACCGGGTGTCTCGACGATGAAGCATGCGCGCATTGGCTCCGTGCCGGTGTGCCGCCGCGACCGTGATCATCCACAGGGCAAGCCCGCACAAGAAGCGAGCACGACCTCTGCCATCGGCTTGCATCTCGCTGACCGAATGCACCTTGACCTCGCGGGCAATTGCGCATGGCTTAGGAGCCTTGCTGGGCTTTTTTCCGCAGTGGCTATTTGATTTTACCGTTCCCCGCCAGAGCGTCGAGGTCCGGGAGCGGCGCAACACGGCCGCCAAGCGAGCGATGGGGATAGGCTCCAGCTTGGGATCGGTAGCGCCCTTGTCGGGAAAGCAAATCAGAATGGCCTGAAGTCCCATTTGCACGATGCCTGGTCGGCATCAGCTTGCGTGGGGCGGGTGGTCGGCGAGCCTGCCGCTCCCCGCAAGACTTCGCCGTAGACTAAGACGCCCCCTGGCGAGCCTCCATTTCTTTAAAGCCAGGGCGTGCTTTTCAACGAGATGCCAGGACAGCCAGCCGCAACTCGCCGCAAGAGGAAATGAGATCAGAAAAAGGACCCACCCCGATAGAGATGTTCCCAACATACTGCGGACAATCTGCTCGACGGGCCAACCGTAAAGATATGTGCCGTAGGAAAGGTCGCCGAACTTGGTCGCGTTTCCCCAAGCGGATGGTGTTCGACAGACCCAGGTAAGTGACCGGATAGGCGGCGAGCAACGGAAACAATATTATCAATTGTCCAGTGGGCGCGACCAGGGCCAGCCCAACGAGGGATAAGAGAGCAATATTTCGCGACAACCCAAACCTGGTATGAATGAAATACATCGTCACGCCGGCAAAGAACGAAGGAAGTGTGTAAAGTAAATTCAGCGCGACTTGGCTGCCAAGAAATTGCCAAGTCAAAGATATCCCGAACATCGCGCTAGTTATAATCAGACCCACCAATGATAACGGGAAGCTGATGAGCCCGAAGGATGCCAATAGAAATAATATTAGGTAACAATAGACTTCACTCGCAATCGTCCATAAAGAGCCATTTACGATAAAACCGAGACGTCTTATATCGTTTGAGTAGAACTGTACTGTGGGTATTTGAGTGACGTCAAAAAGAAGCACGACTTTCGCGATATATTTAGGGCCGAACCATGATGATAAATATCCCCTCGTGCCCAGTTCCGAAAAAAATGGCCCGATGAGAAGGGCACTCACCAAGGCACAGACGGCGAGGGCTGGAAACATTTCGCAAAAACCGCTTCCAAGCAAAATGCGGTAGCGAAATGGAAGTCTTAAGACTGTTTGTAACCAAGAAACCACTAATTATAAGAAAAACAAACACGCCGTGAATTCCTAGAATATTGCCGGTAAGCCGGAGAAAGGGCTCGTCATTGTCGTTTCCTTTTGCAATCAGAAAAGCATGCGAGAATATCACAGAGGCCGCAGCCGCCAGCCGGATGACGTCGAAGTTTCCAAATCGGGAATGCCCAACTTTTCGCGGCTTGACGATCGCGACAGTGAATAAAGATGCCAGGCGCGATCTTTTGCCGTCGTTTGCAGCCCTCAAGAGACCGCAACGCCATGATAGGTGCCCTTTGCCATTTTTTATGGAACGCACAAAACGCCCCGTTCAATTTTGATCGATGATCTCGGTTGCACCACAAGCGCAGCTTTCTCGACTATCGGTGAAACGTTCGCGCCAACCTCAAAACCGGATCTGATTTCGCGGGGACCATGTTCAGGAAGAAGTTCCGCGCACCCATGTCGATCGAAAGCAGACTTTGCGCGTTCAGGCCGGCTCCGGGCATCGGCGATCCATGGATAATCGGCGCCAAAAATTGTGCCCGACGGCAGACCGCCCGTGGCCGTTAGGAGCACGAAAAGAAGTGGTGGTGCGGTTGTGGGTGCGTCCCGAGCAATAAAAGCAGCTTCACCATGGCGCATCAAAAGTCGTCGACCGCCGTGGTTTCGATTTGTTTGCGCTGACCGTTTTTCTCCTTGAACAAATTTGAACCTCATGGTTGGGAGTAAGTCAATTGAGCGTTTCCAATTCATCCGAAAAGGTTCAAGCTACCCGGGATTTGCGGGGAAAGCCGGATTTCGGGTGGACGGTAAGATTCACTTCGGAGAAACCGTTGGTTTCAGTGGTTGTGCCGTGTTTCAACGCGGCGCGAACCCTATCGCGCACACTCCAAAGCGCCCAGCAGCAAACTTATCAGAACCTTGAGATCATTATCATAGATGATGGGTCGACCGATTCCACCTACGAGATTGCTACGCAGTTCGCAGCTCACGAGCCCCGAGCCCACGTCATTAGGCAGCCGACCGGCGGTGTGGCTGCGGCCCGAAATTCAGAAATCGCGCAAGCTCGGGGCGAATTTGTTGCGCCGTTAGACGCTGACGACCTCTGGGCTTCACACAAGATCGAGTGTCAGGTCAAAAAAATACAAGGCGATAGTTCAACCGGGCTCGTGTATGCGTGGTTCGACAATATCAATGACGATGATGAAATAATTCCGGGAGGATCGCGGGCTCGATATGAGGGTTTCGTTCTGCCGGAACTCTGTGCCATCGATTTCGTCGGCAATGGCAGCAATCCGCTAATGCGGACATCCGCCGTGCGGGAGGTTGGCGGGTATGACCCCGAGTTGCGCCCCAATCCGCTGAAGGTTGCGAGGATTGGAAACTCGCCCTTTGCCTGGCTGAACGGCACAGATTTGGGGTAGTCCCCCATACTCTGGTGGGCTACCGCTACTCGGTTGGAAACATGTCAAATCGGACAGCAATGATGATGAGATCGGCGAGGCTGGTCGCATCGGAGATATCGGCCAGACACCCCGAACTTGCCCAAACGCTGCATAACCACATCGGCGAGCGGCTATTTACCTATGCCGTCAAATGCCTCAAGCAGCGTCGGTGGGAGATACTTCGTCCCTAATGCGCGAGGCCAGCCCCTATCGATTCATGTGGAGCCTGAAGCGGATCGCCGCCACGATGACGAACTCTGCATTTCGAACTTTGCCCTGGCTAAGAAGGCGATTGCCATCCTCGCGCTTAGGACATCGCGGGCGGCGTAAATTCCTTATGGATGGTGGCAGCGCGCAATAAATCGCCTAAAAAGTATTTGGGAGTGCGGCAGAGGCCTTAGGGGCGGCGCTGAACTCGTCGTACGGCTTAGCGTTTCCTACGCCGACTGCCGCTTCAGCCATTTCCAGGCGTGACCGATTTGTTGATCAAGCCGTGGAAATTTCGGCCTCCAACTCAAAAGCTCATTCGCCTTGTCGGAATTACTGACGAGGATGGGAGGATCGCCCGGCCGGCGCGGGCATATCTCGGCCTTGATCGGCAACCCGGCAACCGTTTCGCTTGCGCGAATAACTTCGGTTACCGGATGCTCCGCGGCCATTGCCGAGGTTGAATGAACGACTAGGATTGCCTACCTCAAGCCACTGAAGCGCGCCCAAATGGGCGTCCGCAAGATCGCTCACATGCACGTAGTCGCGGATGCAGGTGCCATCGGGCGTGGGATAATCATTGCCAAAAATTTTGATCGCCGGCACACGTCCCATGGCCGTGAAGAGCACGAGCGGAATGAGGTGGGTTTCCGGCTCATGCACCTCCCCGATCTCCCATCAGGATCGGCGCCGGCTGCGTTGAAATAGCGCAGCGTCACATGCCGAATTCGATGCGCGGCTTCGGCTTCTTTCAGCATTCGCTCAACGACGAGTTTGCTATGACCGTAGGGGCTTACCGGAAAATGCACGTCTTCCTCCCGCAAAGGCAACCGCGCCGGTATTCCATAGGTCGCGCATGAACTGGAAAAAACGAGATTTGTGCATCCGAACGAGGCGCATGCGCTCAACAACGTGGCCGTACCGCCAACATTGTTCAGATAATATTTCATGGGCTCGACAATGGATTCCCAACATAGGAATAGGCTGCGAAGTGCATGACCGCGAAGGGGCGCCAAATCTCGAACGCCCTTCTGAGGTCTCCTTCCTCTCTCAGATCACCTCGCTCCAGCGGCCCCCATTTGACTGCCCATTCGTGCCCTCGCTCGAGATTGTCGAAGGTCACCGGTCGATATCCGGCTAGCGCCAGCGCCTTGCAAGCGTGGCTGCCGACAAATCCAGCACCACCGGTTACGAGAATTGTTTTCAATGGCCGCGATCCTTTTCAGGGCGATTGAGGGGTCGACGTTGGGCCCGTGGCAGTGCGCTCCAGGTCAGCGGGATGTCAGGCGTGGTCACAAGAGGTTCTTCATATCAGTCAGCATAAGCACTGCGAGAGCTACAGCGAGGCGCGCGAAGGCGCCGCCCGCCGGTCCTACCGGCTCTTTCCTCTACAGGGAATTTACAGTGAATTCTCTTCAAAATTAGGCAACGCAGGGTGTCGCCGAGCCCGGCGTGCTGCCAATCGTGCCTGCCATGATCAAGGACACCGATCGGCAAAACGCATCCGCAACTTACCGGTCGGGAACGGGAATAAAGAGCACTTTGAAAAGGCCCTTTACAACTTAAAAGACCGGCGCGTGCCGCGTGATTACGGCGAGCGCGATGCCTCTCAAGCCACCCAGCGTAACGAAGGACCTTCTCTCAGATGCGCGGAATAAATGCCGCTACAGGCTAGCCCGCGCACTACGCCGACCCACTGGGCTCGGAGACTGCCAGTGCCGGCCCTGGCCATCGTCTCTTATCCACAGCGCCAGCCACGAACCCATCGCAATCCCCGGTCGCTCAATGCCGCGATGAAGCAATTCGGCCGCGAGAACCGTGAGAGGGATTACCGTCGCCGAGACGCCAAAAAAAGTGGCCGCTCTGCCCGCCAGCGGGAACATGTCGAGCCAAACTCAGTGACAGACACCTACGAGCGGTAAGTGCCCTAGATACACTGAATAGGATCGTGACCCGAAGTAAGTCGCTACAGGGCTCTCCAAACAGCGCCCATAGGACCGCGCAAATGAGGTCCCCTCCGCATTCGTGCGGTTGAGGATCAAACCGGCGAATACCAGCACCCAGATCAGCAGCGGGACTCCGTCCCAGCCGCAGACTGGGAGGAGAACTAGGCATAGCGCCAAAAGTGCTCCTGGTTTTCGAAGAGTCCCAGCAACTATTGGATAGATCAGCCGGCTCGCGATTCCCAAGGCGAAGAATCCCGCGGCTCCCGGCAAGAAACTGCCGGTCCGGAAATTACCGAGCGCACCAACTTGATAGGCAAGCTCGAAGATCGCGACGGCGAGCGCGACCCAGACCAAGGTACGCGGCCGACGCGCAAGCACGATGGCGAAGCGCGCAACGACATAGAATTGCCATTCAAGCGAGAGGCTCCAAGCGGGGGAATTCAACGCAAATTGCGAGAACGGCAGGATGGCATTGCTAATCGCGCCGTGCAGCATGGTGAGATGCGCAAGAGCATGTGCCCACAAGAACTCATGATTTGAGTGGGAAATGTCCGTGAAGAGCTTCTCGACATGATAGGTGCTGGGGGTGGCCGCCCATGCAACGCGGGCAAGTACGGCTGCATGAATGTCGTTGGTAAAGAAACCGATGATGCAGGTGACGGCGAACAGCGGGATAATTCGCATGAAGCGCCGCACGAGATAAGTACCGTCGGGTTCGGGTCGCTCGACAATCAGATGATCTCACCATCATCGGTGCGATCGCGGGCGTCGAGATGGCGCTCGCGCTCGCCGAGGTGCCGCACCGGACCCGAGGGCGGCGATGGCTTACCTAACGGGTGCGGCACGCGGCGCCTTCGAGTGCGCGCCCAAATTTGCACCATCGGGGCGGCCATGGACGTCCACTCCATTGAGAGAAAGCAGCGCACTTAAATTTTTTCCACCAAGGGATCATATTGGTAACAGCCGAAGCAGAAGTCTTTATAAGGATTTGTAATCGATTCAAGGTCCGCAGCCGTGACCCGTGGAGGCGATGAAGCAGCACTGATCATCTATGACGGTGATTGTATCTTTTGCCAGAATTACGCCCGGTTGGTGCGCTTACGTGACACTGTCGGCAAGGTCGAGATGCTTGATGCAAGGTCGGGTGACCCGCGCGTCAATCACTTTTGGGCGCAGGGCTTCGATCTAAATGATGGGATGCTGTTCGTTTATCAAGGAAAAGTTTATCACGGGAGCGACGCCGTGCATGTGCTCGCCGGCCTTTCCAGTTCGGCCACATGGTTTAATCGCCTCAATCGTGCGATTTTCTCGAGCCAATCGCCTCAACGGCGCTTTATCCGCTGCTTAAGCTCGGCCGCCGCGCCACGCTCCTGGCCCGCGGCAAAGGCCTAATCAGCGATCCCTACACTCGAAAACTGAAGGGGGCACGGGCCGTTTAGAGTCTGGAGCGAGCTTGTTCGGCGGCCGCAGCGATGTCACTGCTTTAGGCCGCGATTCTTCAACATTCGGCGGAGCGTCGCGTTGTGGACAGTCAGCCGTGTGACTTCATTGCGGAGTTCGAAATTCTCAAGCTCTAGAGCTTGTATTGTTCTTATATCTTCATCGCCGCGCTTCCTGAAGATTCTGATCCCCAGCTCAGCGGCACAATCAGTCCCACGATTTGACATCATCTACCTCCGCTACCTCGGCGTACAGAGCCCACCCGGGCCGCGAGGGCCGGTCGAAGCTGAACAATGCTGGACAGATTTGGTCCGCCCGTTCGGTCGTTCCTTTTCAGAACAACGAAAACCGGGCAAAATATCCATCCCCACGGCCGCCGAAGAGCAATTTCCCGGCTGGACAGCGGGAAAATTGCTTCCTTGTCTTGCCAAGCTAGCAGAAAACATACCAATTACCAGTTGCCACTTTGAGGTAGCCGCGGTGACCTCAACCGGGCTCCTTCATCCAGCCCCCGTTCGGCCATCCAGCCCCCGTTCGGAGAAATCATGCCGCGGTTAGATCCGCTTAACCTAATATCACCGCAGGTTCGCGCCTCCTCGCGGGCAATCGGAGCAAACGCCCATGCGTTTCTCTTTGCAACGCGAAGACATAACGCTCGGATGAGACTTGAATGTTGATAACTTCGGTCCCGCTATCGATTTCACAAAAAAATGTGCACGGCCGCACTTGCACGCTGCGGTTGATCATGCTGGATTGGCTCAGTGCGGATCGAACCTATGTACCTTTTGCTTCGATGTGGCTATCGGCTTCATTGAGCAATTTCGGGATTATCGATCGTCAAAGATCGATCTGTGGGGACCGGGGGGATTAGGCGCTTTTGGCACGAAGATTGGCCCGAGTCTATCGGGCGGGGGAGACGTGCGGCCAAAAGGACGCAATGGGTGGCAGAAGGGCCGGCGCGGCCGGTGAGAGACCATGGTCAAAAGAAGAAGGCATTCGGCTCCGGAAATCATTGCGAAGCTCCGACAAGCCGATGAGATGGCAGCGGAAGGAAGGCTTCAAAGCGATATCGCACGAAGCTTGGGCGTGAGTGTTATGACCTATCATCGCTGGCGGAACGGCCGCCCAGCGATGGAAGGTTTGAAGGCCGCCGAGAAACGCGATCAACGACCGAAAGACCCGGTCGTCAAGGCGGAGAACGCGGCGCGCCTCCACGAGCTGCGGCTCGAGAATTCGCGGCTTCGGCGATTGGTCACGGATCTGCTTCTCGGCAAGGTCAGGCTCGAGGAGATGCTCAACACCCCTAAGTCGGTCGCCTGAAGGAAGCCCGCGCTCGAGCTCGGCCTGGAGAGCGGGGATGAAAGGACGATCGCTTGCTTGAGTGCGGGCAATTGAAGCCGCTATTCTGCGGGACCAAGCCGCCTTTGCCGGGACGCGCGCCTAGGTTTTTTCTAACGCTCGCGACGCAACGGGTTCGCAGCTTATGTGCTTTTGTGCACTCGCGCCCGAGGCGCTACGACCGCGCGTTCCTTGAGTTCGCCCCACGTTCCGAGGATCGCGTCGCAGCGTCGGCATCGGATCGGCCTGTGATCCTCGATCTTGCTTGGAAGCGTGATCGCCGGGCTGGCGCAAATGGCGCAGAAGAAAGGGCTCAAAGGATACTCCACTCGTTTGCGGTCGCACCGTAACGGCAAGGGAAGCTGCGCCGATCCTCAACCGCAATTGGCTCATCGGGGTCCGGCGGAACTTGGCTCCTTCTCCATGGGCTTGGTGCCGGTAAGGCCGCTCCGCCGCCGCCATCTTTATTAACATTCGGATGTGAAGCCGATCGAGCTGGCGAGCCCGAGATCCGCTTACCATGCGCAGCAGAGCCCTCCTGTCAGAGGCATTATCGAATTTTCCATGGCCGGCGCAATCGAACCGGGTGTCTCGACGATGAAGGCCTGCACGCATTTGCGCCGTGCCGGTGTGCCGCCGCGACCGTGATCATCCACAGGGCAGTCCGCACAAGAAGGCGAGCACGACCTCTGCCATCGGCTTGCATCTCGCTGACCGAATGTTAACTCTGTTAAGAAAATGCGCTCGTGGTTGCCGCGCGGCAGGCGATGTGAACGATGCGGAAGTTTGTGAAATTCGGCCATCAGTCAGCGGCGCGGTGCTGTGCCGAAGGCCAAACGACCCGCCTTGGTGACGAATACGGCCGCCCCAACGAGCTTGCGCCGCCAAGTCCCCTGCGTTCGATTTTCGGACACTTCCGCCTGGCAGGAATCCTGCATAACATAATCGACACGTCACATATCTATGTTATACCATAGTGTCACCAAGAGATCGCCCCTTTAACAGGGCTCTTATGCGCACGGATGCAAACCGTCGACCTTGGGAGTGGTTCAATGTTAAGTGAGTTACGCGTACTGGTCACCGGGGGTGCCGGATTCATCGGCTCGCATTTGTGCGAGCGGCTATTGCAGGACGGTTATGAAGTCCTGTGTGTCGACAATTTGTACACCGGGGCGCGGCATAATGTTCACCATCTGCTGTCGAACCCGCGCTTTGAGCTCTTGCGCCACGACGTCTGCTTCCCGCTGTATGTGGAGGTCGACGAGATCTACAATCTCGCCTGTCCGGCCTCTCCCATCCACTACCAGCTCGATCCCGTGCAAACGACGAAGACAAGCGTGCATGGCGCCATCAACTTGCTGGGGCTCGCCAAGCGCGTGAAGGCGAAGATCCTGCAAGCCTCGACCTCCGAGGTCTATGGTGATCCCTCCGTTCACCCGCAGGCGGAGGATTATTGGGGTAATGTCAATCCGATCGGCCCACGGTCCTGTTACGATGAAGGGAAGCGTTGCGCCGAGACCTTGTTCTTCGATTACCACCGCCAGCACGCCATGCCCGTGAAGGTGGCAAGGATCTTCAATACTTACGGCCCGCGCATGCACCCCAACGATGGGCGCGTGGTGTCGAACTTCGTCGTCCAGGCCCTCCAGAATCGGGACATCACCGTCTATGGAGATGGCAGCCATACGAGGTCCTTCTGCTTCGTGGACGATCTCGTCGACGGCCTCATGTCCCTCATGGGAACGCCCGACGAGATCACCGGCCCCGTCAATCTCGGCAACCCTGGCGAGTTCACCATCCGCGAACTCGCCGAGGAGGTGATCAAGCTCACCGGCTCCTCCTCGCGCATCATCCACCTGCCGCTGCCGGTCGACGATCCGCGACAAAGGCGTCCCGACATCAGCAAGGCCAATGAGCTGTTCGGGTGGAAGCCGACGGTCGGGCTGCGTGATGGCCTTCTCAAGACCATCGCTTATTTCGAGCGCCTCCTGCGGGAAGAGCTCGTGACCGCGGTGCGCCCGCTCATCCATCAAGGCTAAAGCGTGATCCGCAAGGATGCGAACTCTTTTCGCGACGAGATCATGCGTCAAAACAAGGCATCGAGAGCGTGCCGTCTCGATCCCGACGCATCCGGCTAGGCAGGTGCCTCGACATCAGGCTTCGGGGGTACCCATGAATGTCATCTTGAAGTTGTGCCCCGTGTGACTAGGCCTGCTGTTTGTGACGTCGGAGGTGGGAATGTCGGCCAATGGCGGCGTATCGAGCGCGCCTTCTTCGACCCTTCGTGACCAGGCTATCGGACTGGATGGCGTCCATCACAGGACAGCAGGTATCGAGAATCTCTCGGTCCTGCTGTTTTGGATCGCAGCCGGGGAATTCGTCACGGTCGCGGTGACCGCCTACGTCACCGCGCTGAGCTACAGCTATCTCGTGCTGCAAGCTTGGCCGCCGAGCGCGACCTATGTTTCAGCCGCGCTCTACATCGCCTCGCTGATCCTCCTCGTGTCCCTTGCCTTCCGCCACTATCCGACGCTTGCAGACGCAACCCCTGCATCGCTTCTTGTGGAACGGCATAGGCGCCGCGGCTTTGGCCTTTTCCTTCTTTCTCTCCACACTTTTTCTCCTCAAGATCACTGAGGAGTATTCACGCGCTACATTCTTCATCCAGCTTTTCGCCGTCACCTTCTCGGTGCTCGGGCTGCGCACCATAGGGTACGCACGCATCCAGGCCGCGCTCGCGTCCGGACGCATCGAGGCTCGTCGCGCCGTTCTCGTCGGGGGCGCCGCGCGGCAGGCGAAGCTCACTAAACGTCTGAGAGAAGCGGGTGTCCGCATCGTCGGCTCCTTGCCCATCCCCGCTTATGCAGGCGAGGACACCGGCAACGAGGAGCCGCCGTTCGATCGCGCCGAGGTGCGCCGCCTGATCGAGCTTTGCCGCGCGCAAAAGGTGGACGACGTCGTCATCCTGGCAACCGCGACGGATTTGCGCGCCTCCGCGAAGCTTGCCGGCATCCTCTCCGAGCTTCCCGTCGCCCTTCACATGATCCCCGCGGATGCCGAGGACCTCCTGACCTCGGCACAGCTCGGCGAACTCGGCGCCCTCGTCACGATCCAGCTCCTGCACCCGCCGCTCTCGTCCTTCCACCGCGCCATGAAACGGCTCTTCGACGTCGTGGCCGCCAGCACCGGGCTGCTATTGCTCTCGCCCCTCCTGGCTCTCGTCGCGCTCGCCATCAAGCTCGATTCGCGCGGGCCGGTCTTCTTCCGCCAGACACGCCACGGCTACAACAATGACACCATCCGCGTGTTCAAATTCCGCTCGATGACCACGACGGAGGATGGCTACGCTTTCCGCCAGGCAAGAAGGGACGACCCGCGCGTCACGCGCGTTGGCCAGGTGCTGCGCCGCACCAATATCGACGAGCTGCCGCAGCTTCTCAATGTTCTCACCGGTGAGATGTCCATCGTCGGGCCGAGGCCGCATCCCGTGGCGCTGAACCGGATGTTCGAGGAGCATATTTCGCCCTTCTCGCGGCGGCACAATGTAAAGCCCGGCATCACCGGATGGGCTCAGGTGAATGGCCATCGTGGCGAAACCGATACCCTCGAGAAAATGCGGCGCCGCTTTGAATGTGACCTCTACTACATCGAGAACTGGTCCTTCCTTCTCGACATGAAGATCATCCTGATGACCCTGTTCTCGAAGTCAGCCTACCGGAATGCGTTTTGATGCCCGGCTAGCTGGGAGCGGTCCATGGCTTCTCACCCGTTTCATCTGTCGATGTGCTGCGGAGACCTGGCAAAGGCCCGACATTTCTACAAGGATGTCCTCGGGCTGGAGGAGCGCCGTTGCACCCCCACCTCGATCCATATCGATTTCTACGGCAGTCAGCTCACCCTGCATCATGTTCCCGGTTATGATGCCGGGAACATTCACCGTGAGGTGGATGCGGAAGATGTCGCCGTGCCGCATTACGGCGCGGGATTGACCGAGCCCGAATTCCACGCGGCCGCGAAGCGCCTCCAGGAGGCGGGCGTTGTGTTCTTCCAGGAGCCGCATGTGCGTTTCAAGGGCAAGCCGCATGAGCAATGGGTGTTGTTTGTCTTCGATCCATCCAACAACGCCATTGAATTGAAATCTTTCATCAACGTCGCTCAGGGCGAGTGGATCTAGCCGGGAATTCGGCCTCCCCATGCGGCACGGCCTCATCGCTCGGGTCCAGGGAAGGTCCGCATGACCGGTTCTCGTCGTATCGCCGGTCGTCACTTCCTCCAAATTCCCGGTCCCACACCCGTACCCGATCGTATTTTGCGAGCGATCAGCTATCCGCCGATCGATCACCGCGGGCCGGAATTTCAGCGGCTTGGCCGCGCCGTGCTCGACGGCGTGAAATCAGTGTTCAAGACCCAATTGCCCGTCATCATCCATACGAGTTCCGGCACGGGCGCCTTGGAGGCCGCGCTCGTCAACACGCTCTCACCTGGCGAGAAGGTGCTGATGTTCGAGACGGGGCATTTTGCCATCCTATGGAGGAACATGGCCCGCAGATTGGGGCTCGACCCCGAATTCATCGCATCCGATTGGCGCATCGGGGTCGATCCCGACGCGATCGAGGTGCGCTTGCGCGAGGACAAGAAGCATCTCTTCAAGGCCGTTTGCATCGTCCATAACGAGACCTCGACAGGTTGCGTGTCGCCGATCAACGCTGTTCGTCGTGCGCTCGACGCGGCGCGCCACCCCGCCCTTCTCATCGTCGACACGGTGTCGTCACTCGCCGCGATCGATTACCGCCACGACGAATGGGGTGTCGATGTCACCGTCGCTGCTTCGCAGAAAGGATTGATGATGCCGCCGGGCCTTGGGTTCGCGGCCGTTTCGGAGAAAGCCTTGCAGGCCGCGGCAACTGCCAAGTCGCCGCGCCATTATTTCGACTGGCAGGCGATGTCGCAGGCGAACGCCAACGGGTATTTCCCTTTCACGCCGGCCACCAACTTGCTCTACGGGTTGAAGGAAGCCATCGAAATGCTTCGCGAGGAAGGTCTCGACAATGTCTTTGCGCGTCACGCGCGCCATGGGGAGGCGACCCGCCGCGCGGTGCGGGCCTGGGGACTCGAGGTTTGGTGCCGAGAACCCGCGCATTATTCCGGCGCCCTCACGGCCGTCCTGATGCCAGAGGGCCATGGCGCCGATCGCTTGCGTGAGCTCGCGCTCTCGCATTTCGATCTGTCGCTCGGCACTGGACTCGCGAAGCTGACCGACAAGGTGTTTCGCATCGCCCATTTGGGCGACACCAACGATCTCACCATCCTCGGCGCGCTTGCGGGCGTCGAGATGGCGCTCGATATGATGCGGGCGCCGCATCGCTCGGGCGGCGTGCAGGCCGCCATGGACTATCTTGCGGGTGAGGCCGCTCGTCGCACCGATCGGACGCTGTCGTCGAATTCGCTCAGCGGGCCGAAGTCTGTCGTCCTGCGCTCGCACTCCTGAGTTAAGAATGGCAGCGAGGAGCTAAATCCTCAGCCTCATAAATATCCGTTCCGGAATGGCCTTGATGATGGCCATGATCAGCGCCCAGATGGGCTTCACGTAAATGACCTCGCGAGGCTTCGTCGTCACCGCACCAAAGATGGCACGCGCGACCTCTTCGGGATTGGCAGTAAGGCGGCCCGGAAGCGCCATTCCCTTCGTCATCCTTGTGCGCACGAAGCCCGGCAAGACCGTGACCACGCGCAGCCTGGTTTTTCCAAAGCGGTTCCGCAAGCCCGAGAGGAAAGCCGTGAATCCGGCTTTCGCGGCGCCGTAGACGTAGTTCGAGGCACGTCCCCTTTCGCCCGCGACCGAGCTGACGCCTATGATCGTCCCCTCGCCGCGCGCCGCCAGCCGCTCGGCGAAGAGGCCGAGAATCAGCGCGGGCCCCTCGAAATTGGAACGAATGACCGTGCTCGCATGCGCAACGTCGGTCTCGGCGAGCCGCTGCGTGCCGAGAAGACCGACGACGCACAAGATCGCGTCGGGAAGGTCGGGAAGCTCATCGGCGAAGCGCTCGAAGCTTGTCTCGTCGAGAATGTCGATTGCGCGGATCGAGACCGTTGCGCCCGTTCGCGCGCCGATGTCGTCGGCTTCTCGCCGCAACGCCTCGAGATCGCGGCCGGCGAGGAAGATGCACCACCCTTTTTTGGCGAAGTGAAGCGCGGTGGCGCGGCCGATGTCGGAGCTGCCGCCAAGGACGAGAAGTGATTTCGTGTGTTCGCTGTCGCTCATATGCCGAGCCGCTCGGAGAGGCGCGAGGCAATACGTCTATCGGCGCCGATTTGCCGCCTGATCTCGCGAAAACGTTGAAGATCCGGATATCCGGCTTCGAAAGTGTCGCGTGACTGGCGCGCGTCCTTGGCAAGATAAATGCGACCGCCCGCCGCCGCGACGAGGCGATCGATCTCGTCGAGGAAAACAAAGATACCCTTGTCGATGGCAAAATCGAGCGCCAGGGTGAAGCCCCTGCGCGGAAACGACATCAGCCCAGTTGAGGACGGGCCGAGCTTTTTCAACACGGCCAGGAAGGAGGCGTTGCCGCGCGCCGCGATGCGCTCGAGAATCTCGCCCAGCGTCTCCTCGGCGTGTTCGGCCGGCACGACGCATTGATGCTGCACGAAGCCGTTGGCGCCGTAGATCCGGTTCCAATCGCGGACCGCATCGAGCGGAAAGAAAAACGCGTCGATGCTGCTGAGAAAGGGTCTGCCGGCCGCAGACGCCCCTCTTCGAAAATAGACTTCATTGAAGGCCGCGACGCTCCAGCGGTTGAGCGTGAGGCGGGGCAAATCCCACGGCACGGCAAGGCGCGTCTGGCCTCGCTCGGGAAAGGGAGGGCTGCCGGGCGCGAGCGTCTCGACATCGCTCCTCGATGCATGTTCTCCGAGATGGATCAGCGAACGGCCAAGCGCGCGGCCTTTCGCCAGACAATCGATCCATGCGGCCGAATAGGTCGCGTCGTCGTGTTTCGACAAGAGCTCCAGCGCCGAAAGGAGATCGGGGGCGACGAGCGTCTGTTGCCGGACGAGGCCCGTCTCGACACGGGAGAGACAAAAGGTCGCGTTCAATATAGCCCCGGTGAGTCCCATGCCGCCGACCGTCGCCGCGAAAAGCTCAGGGTTTTGGCCGGCCGAACAGGTGACAACGCTGCCATTGGGTATCGCCAAGGAAAAGCTCTCGATATGTTCGCCGAGGCTGCCGGCGCCATGGTGATTCTTGCCGTGTACATCGGCGGCGATCATTCCTCCGACGCTCACCAGCTTGGTTCCCGGAACCACGGTCGGAAAATACCCGTGCGGAAGAAGCGCCTTGACGATGTCCGAAAGCAGAACGCCCGCCTCGACAGTCACCCGGCCGTTCACGGGGTCGAAGGCGCAAAAGCGATCGAGCCCGAGCGCCGAGAGGCAGGACACCGTGCCGATAGCGGCGTCGCCATAGGCGCGGCCATTGCCCCTCGCCACAAATCCCGTGAGGCCCTCTTGCAGGCGAGCGGCCTCGGCCATCGAGCTCGGCTCGACGAGCGCTGCCTCGAACCGAGGATATCGCCCCCAGCCGGTCATTTCCATATTTCGGCCCTTCGGGCGAAAGTAAAATTGCGATCAAGAAGATATTTGGCAAAATTGCCGATTGCCAGGCCAATGGTGGCGCCGGCATATTTGGCGAGCTCGGTGCCGCCGATCTTCCAAAACGCGATTTCGAAACTCCAGAAGAGCAGGGTCATCAGCACGCTGAAGGCACCATAGAGGAAGATTTTTCGTGCCTCACGCCGGGCGCCGACATATGCGTCGAAGAAGATCCAGTTTTTGTCGAGAACGTATTTCAAAAAGAACCCGACAATTGTTCCCGCCACGATGGAAATCGCCAGAGGCTCGATGGTCGAAAACGTGAATACAACCGCCTGGGTCAACAGGTTCGCGGCGCCGGCCACGACGGCGAACACGAGATAACGCAGCGGAAGGCTAAGCGAGAGGACGGCGGCGGACAACCTAGCGCCTGGCACGCATCGTCTTTCAAACTTTCAAATAGCGAGCAACATGATCGCCGCGATGCAAAGGCTCGCCATGATGCTGATGCGATCCTTAAGCGCGAAAACGATCGGGTCGTCGTGCACCTGCCGGCGATGCGCCATCATCAGCATGCGGCTGAGCCAATACATCAGAACCGGGCAGACGAGCCAGAGAAGCCGCGGATGGCGGTAGAGGGAGTGCACCGTGTCCGAGGAAATATAAAGCGCGAACACGGTCACCGCATTAAAGGCGGCGGCGCCCGCCAAGGCGGCCACGATCTGCATGTCGCCCTGCTTGTAATTGCGATTGGCAGGGTCGGGAAGTTCCCGGTCGAGTTGCGTAGCCAGCTCGATATAGCGCTTGATCAAGGCCAGAGCCGTGAAGAGGAACATTGAAAAGGCCAGCAACCACTCTGAGACCGTGACGCCGATGGCGGCCGCACCCGCAATGACGCGAAGCGTGTAGAGCATCGCGAGCGCGACGATATCGACCAGCATCTTCTTCTTTAGCCAGATGCTATACGAGGTCGTCAGCGCGAAATACGCGAGAAGAATGCCGAGGAAAGGCAGCGACACGAGCGCGGCGAGCGCGACCGAGCACAAAAACAGGATGGGAATGGCGTAAAGGGCGTGCTGGAGCGCGATGGCGCCCGAAGCGAGAGGGCGCGCCTTCTTGGTCGGGTGCTCGCGGTCGGCGGAAAGATCGATGATGTCGTTAAAAATATAAGTACTGGAGGCGCAAAGAGAGAATGCGACCATAGCGAGCAAACAATTAAAAAACGACAGAAGATCAAATTTATGCGCCGTGAAGAGCGGCAGGAAGATGAGGACATTCTTGGCGTATTGATGAACGCGCAAGAGCCTGAGCCAGGTCGCGAGGCTCGGCCTTGGCGAAGCGAGGAGATCGACGCGCGTCGACGCAAGATGCTTCTTCAGTCGCGCCGGCGGCCTCACGCCAAAGCGTTTCGAGGCCATCGCCCACACCTGCAGATCGGCCCTATCATTGCCGATGTAATCGAATCCGCCTTCGCCGAAGGTTTCAACCAAAAGGCGCGCCTTGTTCGCGCCCGAAAGATTGGTAACCGCATCCGATCCGAACCAGCCGGAGAAAAAGCCGAAATGCTCGGCGACGGCGGAAACGAAGCGCGCGTTGCTCGCCGAGGCGATGTAGACCGGGCGACCCGCGCTTATGGCATCATGAATTTCCTGAAGAACAGCGCCGTCGTAAGGAAGCGAGGCCGGATCGAGGCTGACGCCGCGCGCCACGGCGTCCTTGAACTGCGCCTTGCCGCGGCGAAGCGCGAAGAAATTTAGGATTACCGACGAGGGGGAGCTGACGAGCCGCTGAAACAGCGCTTCGATGAGAAGGTCCGACCGGACAAGGGTGCCATCGAGGTCGACCACAAGCGGTACCTTGCCGTCGACAGTGGTGATCGTCGCGGCGATCATATGTCACCAGAATGAAAGGGGCGAAAGGTAGCGAGACTTAACATAGCCGGAGGGGCTCTATCAATGTTACGAGGGTGGTAGATACGTTAGCTCAGCGTGCTACCACCTGCGTGACAGCTGAAAACATGAGACTATATGGGTGAGCTCCGTAGTTGCTGAAACGAGGTTCCATTGAGCTCTTTGTCCTCGCAAGAAGTGCGTTCGATGCCGATCACCAAGCAGCTGCGCGCCTTTGCGGAGAGCGCGTGGCAAGAGCGTGATTTTGTCCTGCCGCTTTTCGGCATTCTGGCGGGTCTCGTCGCGGTGCTGACCGCGGAGGTCGTATGCGCGCTCCTCATGACCCATGGACACTTCATTTACGCGTCGGACGCAGCCTATACGCATCTGGCACTGGCGCAGCAGATCACGCACGGCACTTATGGCCTTTATCACGGTGAAGCTTCGGCACCGAGCTCGACCATTCTTTACCCTGTGCTTCTCGCCGTGTTGAAGCCTCTCGGACCTCGGCACGGCGCTACCGCTGGTCATCAACTGCGTTTCGACGCTGGCAACAGGCCTCTTCGCCTTTTTGCTGGCGCGAGAATGCAGCATCCCCTTGCATCGCGTTCCGCCCTTGCGCCTCGTTCTGCTTACGGCGGTCGTCGCGATCGCGCTCGATCTTCCGGGGCTTGCGATACTTGGGCATCGAGCACTCGCTCCATATCGCGATGACGGTCGCCTATCTGCTTGGCCTTGTCCGTTTTGTGCGGCGCGGCCGCTGCGATTGGTGGTGGTTCGTCTGCATCCTCATCCAGCCGATCATCCGCTTCGAGGCGGCCGGCATGCTCGTCGCCGACGCGCTGATTTTCACCGCCTTCCGAAGGTACGGCTACGCGCTAGCGACCCTTGTTATCGGCATGATCCTGGTCGGCGGCTATTCGCTTTTCCTTCACTCGCTTGGCCTGCCCTTGCTTCCAAGCTCGGTGCTTTCCCGTTCCGATTGGTCGGATGAGGCCTTGGTCTCGCACAGCGGCTTGTTCACGGTCGTGGCGTCGGTCGTGGAGAATCTCTATTCGAACCTGCGTAGCTTTGGCGCCGCGCAAATGCTTGGCGGCGTAGCGCTTGCCATGCCCTGGCTTGGCTGGATCTGGACCAATTTGGGAAAACGGCCACTCTCGAAATCCGACCAGATCAAGCTCGCCACTCTCGCCTTCATGGCTTTCGTCACCATGACTCAGCTCACGGGCGGCCGGCTCGATTGGGTGCCGCCGCGCTATGAAGCCTATGTGCTGGTTCTCAACCTTTGCGGCCTTGCGGTCATCTTCAGAGAGAAGGTGAGCGCCTGGTGTGAATTCGCGGCCTGGCCGCGGATCGTAGCCTTTTGCCTTGCGCTGCTGATGATCTTCGCTGGCTATGCGGCGCAATTCCTGTTCATTCCGGCACGGGCTGAAAAGGAATATGAGGGCTCCTATCAGTTGCACCGTTTCGCAACCGAATTCTACCGCGCGCCGGTTGCCGCAAACTTCCTCGGCTACATGAACTTCGATAACCCCAACTATGTTCTTGATCTGTCGGGGCTGAGCTCGGAGACCGCGCGTCAAGCTCGCGCGCATGAGCAAAAACCCGATTGGATGGATGATCTTTTGGCGAGCCGGGGCGTCGGTCTCGCCATCACGGATTCGACGAATGTGACGAGCGTGCCGGCCGGCTGGACGGTGGTAGCGGATTTACGCCCGGCGGGGCTCTTCGCCGATGATGCCTATCTTCACTATATCTTCTACGCGCGCCGACCAAGCGACATACCTGCCGCGGTGAAGGCTCTGGACCTTTTTGCGCATACACTCCCGGCGGGTTCCCATTTGAAAAGTATTTATCTCAATGAGGCGGCCGGGTGGCGTGGAGCGAATCGATGATGGGCAAATCGCGCACTTTCGCTCCATAACGGATCGCCTCTCTTTTCTTCTCTTCTCTTCCTGCCCTGACGCTCTGTAGCTCGGCTCGACTTAAGGACGCGCCGACGCTCGGCGTCGCACGGATCAATGTTTCCTAGCGTTGCGTTTCTCATATTGACGCCTGTTTTTACCGTAAAATCTACTTATTTGCGGATCATTGCGCCTACCAGAGCCACCGAACTTCTCCATTTTGCTTTTGGATCATCCTGTTCAAACCGCCATGGTCTGGCACCACGCACGAGAAACGTTGAGTTTACGCCGGAGACTTCAGATGAACGCTGTGTTGAAATCCACCGTGAAGCAAGTCATCAGGGCCACAGGCTTCGACCTCGTGCGGTATCCGCCGGCCGAACCGCCGCCAAGCTTGCCTCTCGACTTCAGCGAGGAGGATATCGCGCTCTACGGAAAGGTGAAGCCCTTTACGCTCGGTGAACCCATCGCCGTCCAGACCACGGCGACCATCGTCGAATACCTTGTGAAAGGCGCCATTCCAGGGGCGATCGTCGAATGCGGGGTCTGGAGGGGCGGTATGATGATGGCCGCGGCCCATACGCTGCTCAAGCTCGGCGATACCAGCCGAGACATTTTCCTCTACGACACCTTCGAGGGCATGCCGGAACCGACAGAAGCCGACGAGAATTTCTGGGGCGCTCCGCCATTCGATTCCTCAGAGGAAGACCGAAGCAGCGGTGCGAAGCCGCTCGAAGCCTCCCTCGAGGACGTGAAGCGCGCGCTCTACAGTGTCGGATATCCTCGCGAGAGAATTCATTTCATCAAGGGCCGCATCGAGGAAACAGCTCCGGAGACGATGCCGGAGTGCATTTCCTTCCTTCGGCTCGACACGTGCTTTTATGAATCGACGCACCACGAGCTCGTTCATTTTTTCCCGCGCTTGTCGTCGAGAGGCATCCTTCACATTGACGATTACGGGCTGTGGAAGGGATGCCGACAAGCCGTCGACGAATACATGCAACAAAAACATCTCACTTTGTTTTTTGCGAGAATCGGACGCCACGGTGCTCGCGTTGCAATAAAAAATTAGGCTCCTTAGGCACGTCGCGATCATCGCGATCGGCTCCCTGATTTCACGGCGGGCCCCAAGCCGAAAGACAACCTGATTGGCAGACACGAGAAATTGCCGTAGAAGTGTCGGCAGGGCAACAAACGGCCGATCCGCGCGCGGCAGGGGCTCATGATCGCGTGCCTTTACTTGGCTTGTTTTTCGCGCGGTCGATGAGGGTTTGTCGAGAAGTGCTGCAGCAGACCATCATTATCGCACCGGGCCAACAGGAGCGGAATTATTGGCTCGATCTTTGGCGCTATCGCGAGCTATTCCAAGTCCTCGCCTGGCGCGATCTTTCGGTCCGATACAAGCAAACCGTTATTGGCATCGCCTGGGCATTGATCCGGCCCTTCCTCACAATGATCGTTTTCACTGTCATTTTCAGTCGCCTCGCCAAGCTTCCGTCGGATGGCACGGCTCCTTACGCCCTCCTGGTTTTTGCCGGAATGCTGCCTTGGAGCTTCTTTTCGACCGGGTTGACGGAAGCATCGAACAGCCTGATCAACAACTCGAACCTGATTAGCAAAGTCTATTTTCCGCGCCTGATCGTGCCCACCGCGACCGTGGTCGTCGCTTTTGTCGATCTCCTCATCAGCTTCCTCATCATGATCCTGCTGATGGCTTGGTATCACTTCGTTCCCGATTGGCGTATCCTGCTTCTTCCCCTTTTCGTGCTGTTCGCCTTCATCGCCAGCATCGGCCCCTCGCTCTGGATTACCGCGCTCAACGTGAAGTACCGGGATTTCCGTTTCATCATCCCTTTCGTTGCCCAATTCGGGCTCTACGTGTCGCCTGTCGGCTTTTCATCAAGCATCGTGCCGGACGAATGGCGTCTGCTTTATTCCCTGAACCCGATGGTGGGTGTCATTGATGGCTTCCGATGGTGCATTCTCGGTGGGCAAAGCCCATTGTACGTGCCCGGCTTGATGCTCAGCGCCGCAGTCTCCGCCTTCTTCTTGTGGTTTGGCATTCGTCGGTTCAGAAAGACCGAAAAGAGCTTTGCGGACTTGATATAAATCCTGCACCAACTGGCTCGGATCGCTCGAGGGCCTCAGTGTGGCTTCATCGCTGGGTATTGAGCACGCCTAAGCAAGTTTGAAAGGAAGGCGCCGGCTGGCCGCTCGACACAGACATAAGTGGCCACTCCCGCAAAAATGGCGATCACCACCGTCAGGAAATACACGGGCAAATTGAGGCCGATCTCCAATTTGACAAGAACGATGGAGACGGCCAACCATGCCAAATAATGTGTCAGATAGATCGAGTAGGACGCGTCGCCAAGAAGCTTCAACCACCGGATTTTCGGAACCATCCCCTCCCGTTCAAGGGATACGGCGCCCAAGGTGATGGCGGCTGCCGGGATGCCGAAACCGAGAACACTCGGTAAGGGCGCCGGCAGGTAACCGTTTGCCACGATCCCCGACAGCCCAACCGCAACGGCGATCCAAGCATCCCTTCTTGTCAGCACCCGTTCAGCAAGCCAGGCGCGGCAAATGTAAATGCCGCCGAGAAATTCCAGCAACAACGGCGACGTGTAGACTTGGCCGGCCGTGGAGGATGGGCGCACAAGATAACCGAAAGCGACACAACCGAGTAACGCAATATTAATTAGCAAGAACTGCCGCTTCTTCGATACAAACAAAGTAGCGGCAAAAACAATATAAAAGAACATCTCGTAGTTCAGCGTCCACCCCTGAGTGATCAAAGGCCAGGGTTTGCCACCGGGGCCCAAGTGCGGGACGAAAAACAAAGACAAAAGGACGTGCGACGGAATTGGATGATCAAGCGGAAACAAATTGGGGCGCACGCTCGCACAAAGTGCCAGAAATATCGTCGCGATCCAGTAAAGGGGCACGATACGTAGCAACCTCTTCTGGATAAATTGAGCGGGAGCGGCTTCTCTTCGGCGGGTCACCATCCACATGATAAATCCGCTAATCACAAAAAATATGTCGACTCCCGAACCTCCAAATTTCAGCTCGAGGCGAAAAATTTGACCAATGTGGAATATGACGACCCCAATTGCGGCAACGCCCCGCAGATACTGTATGCTCACGACCTCCAAGCGCCGGAAGGCGCCGTTTACGGCCTTTGTATCGCTATGTTGATTGATTAATTCGGGGAGATCCGTATCCCGAACGCCGGTCAAACGCCGCTCTTCACCCGCCAGGTGGTCTTGATAACTTTCACTCATTCAGGATTACCCCAAATGACAAACCATTGCGCCCCGACGGGCGAGGCGCCATGCTATAAGGCAAAAAGCTACCGCGTTCTCCAAACCTTGTTCGGAAAGCTAAAGTAGCTATGATGAAAAATCATGTCAAAAAAAGCGACGGCCGATGATTAATCTGCTCTCGAAGGAAGCCCACCTCTCGGTTCCAGCACATCGCAATCCCGTCACGGCGCGGGTGAGAAGCATCGCACGAGAAGTTTGTCCCGAGAAATTCCGTATCACCTATCGTTGCGTGCGGCAGTACCTGGAGAGCCTTTCACCGGCCTCCTAATTTGATCTCCCCAAAAACGCTCAGCGAAAAAATCCAATACAGAAAAATACAAGATCGCGATCCCAGGCTGCCGCTACGGGCAGACAAGCTTCTGGTAAAGGATTTCGTGCGGTCCAAGCTCGGGGTAGAGTGGGTTGTTCCAACGCTATGGTCCGGCGAACAGCTTCCGCCGCGCGAGGAGCGCACATGGCCTTTGCCATTCGTCGTCAAAATGAATAGCGGTTCGGGATGGAATATTTTCGTGCGCTCCGAAGCCGAGCGCGACTGGGATAAAATAGAAAAAAGCTACGAGAACTGGGCGAGCGAGAGATTTGGCCATTACATGGGCGAGTGGCTGTATAGCCAGATAAAGCCGAAGGTCATTGTAGAGCCGTTTCTCGGCGCGACTAACGATCTGCCGTTTGACTATAAACTCTGGGTGTTTGGGGGTAGGGTGGAGTTCATCCACGTCGACACCGATAGGGAGGCCGCGCCCAAGCGCGCCTTCTTCGACCGCAGCTGGAACCGATTGCCGTTTGCGATAGACCTCGAAAGACACCCCCTGGAGCTTCGTGAGATTCCTCGTCCGTCGTCACTCGAACAAATGATAGCCGGCGCCGAAGCGCTGGCGGAGGACCTTCCCTTCGTTCGAGTGGATCTCTATGAGATTGGCAAAAAGCCGGTATTCGGCGAAATGACCTTCTACCCCGGATCCGGGATCGGCCGCGTCCATCCGCCGGAGTTCGATAAGATAATCGGCGCTCTTTGGAAGTAGCCGGACCCGCGTTTAAAAAGCCATCTCTGCGGCGTTTCGATGGGGCTTCAGTTCGGTGGAACATTTGCGCATGAAGATGTATTTCACAGCCCCTTGCACGGAGTAGAGGGCCTTGTGCCTATAGGAAAATCCGATCTCGGGCCAAAAGCCATTGCTGCCCGTGATCATCTCTTTCAAGGCACTTTTCAGGTCCCAGTAGAACGGCCGGCAAAAGTTCGGATCCCGGAAGAGATAGCGCATATATAGGGCGCCGTTGGCGGCCATGTAGCGTCGGAGGAGTGCTCTGGCGGCCGCGGCTGTTTTCCTACCGTGGAAGTGCGTGACGCTCATGTCCGGGACGTACTCAATCGTGGCCCCGGCAAGATAGGCGCGAACCGCATAATCGGCGTCCGCACCGGATCCGATCGAGGACCCTGAACCAAAGTCTTCGTCGAAAGGCCCGAGACGTTCGACGAGCGTGCGACGCATCGTCATGTTGCAGCCACTGATCTTGCCGCAGAAGCTTTGATGCCTTGCTGAGTTTTCGCTCAGCCTCCAGCGCATGAGGGTAGGTGTGGTGTTGATCGTGAGCGGCAGGTCTGTCGGATCGCCAAGTTCGATCCGGCCGCCCCGCAATACGAGGTCGATATCGCCGGCGTCGTGGGACAGCAGTTGCGCGACGTAGTCCGTGCTCAAACGACAGTCGTCGTCGGTAAATGCCAGCAACTCGCCGCGCGCGGCCCGAAACGCTCGATTATGCGCGCGGGAAAGGCCCGGTTTGGGTTCGAAGAGCAGTTGCACGGGAAAGCTGCAAGCGGCTGTCCATGCCTTGATCACCGCCTGCGTGTCGTCGGTCGAACCGTTATCAACGACGACGATTTCGGCGTCCAGGGGCGCGGCAAAGGTCAATGCGGCCGCGATCGAGTCGAGGCATCCGCGGATCGTGTGGGCCCGGTTGCGGGTGGCGACGATGATCGAGAGCTTCATGACTACTGGCCCATCGCCCAACTCTTCGGCATGAACAGATATTTGAACGCTCCTGCCACGGAGTAGGCAAGTTTGTGCTTGTAAGAAAAACCTACGTCCGGGTGAAAAAGATTACTTCCTGTAAGAAGTTCCTTCACAGCACTCTTGATATCCCAGTAAAGAGGTCGGCACAATTCAGGGCCTTTAAAGAGATATCTTACATACAAGGCACCATTGGCGGCCATGTAGCCTGCGAAGAGCTTAAATCCCGCGGACCGTGTCTTTCTGCCGTGGTAATGTAAGACCGTCATGTCCGGAACATACTCGATCGTTGCCCCGGCCAGATAGGCGCGAAAGAGGTAGTCCGTATCGCCACCTGCACTAATGCGCGCGCCGGGGCCGAAGCTCTCGTCGAAAGGCCCGATACGTTCCATGAGTGCGCGGCGCATCGTCATGTTGCAGCCATTAACCTTGCCGAAGAAGCTTTGACGTCTCGCTGAGTTTTCGCTCAGCCTCCAGCGTGTGAGGGTGGGTGTGGTGTTGATCGTGAGCGGCAGATCCGTCGGATCGCCGAGCTCGATGCGGCCGCCCCGCAGTACCAGGTCGGTATCGTCGGCGTCGTGGGACAGGAGTTGCGTGACATAATCTTTGCTCAACCGGCAGTCGTCGTCGGTAAATGCCAGCAAGTCGCCGCGCGCGGCCCGAAATGCCCGGTTATGCGCGTGTGATAGGCCCCGGCTCGGCTTGGGTCCGCAGAGCAGTTGCACGGGGAAGCTGCAATTGGCCGTCCAGGCCTTGATCACCTGCTGCGTGTCGTCGGTCGAACCGTTATCTACGATGACGATTTCGGCTTCCACGGGCGCGGCAGAGGCCAAGGCGGCCGCGATCGAATCCAGGCATCCGCGGATGGCGTGCGCCCGGTTGTGGGTGGAGACGATAATGGAGAGCTTCATACCTACCTGCCCCCTTCAATAGCCGGATACCTCCCACTTCCATGCCCAGTCAACAATGCAAAATCGGATGGTAGGGTGGCCGGGAGCTTCATCGCCCGTTCAGCCAATCCGATTTGCTCGCGCAAGCGCACTTGCCGGCATGAATGGTGGCTTGGATTACTTTGCATGGAGATCATGCGCGCACACCGTCGTGGTACCTCCAACGCCCGGCGAGGAACGAGCGTTCGGCGCTGCGGCCCCGCCCAGGACTGATGGGAAATCCTGAGGATAATTTCCATTTCGGGCTAAACTTGGTGGCCGGGAACGCATGATCATTTTCTTTGTCAACGATGATGTCGTGAAGCCTCGATCTCACGGATCATCGCTCCAGCCTTGATGGCCCCGCGCAGCTTGGCAAGGTATTCTTCACGCTCGATCCCGCTCAAGAAAGCCATATGCTTAAGCACGGAGAGCGCGCCTCTCGGCGTGAGGGGAGAGGAAGGGGGAATGCCGTGCCATTTATACGCGATCAAGGCATTCGAAATCGCGGTACCGGTAACGATCTGCAGGAGGTAACTCTTGGCGACTCGCTCCTTTGGGATGAGGTGAATAATTCCGAGCTCGGGGAAAACACCCATCCCCAGCCCTATGCTGGACGCCACATATGAGAGCTCGACATCTCCTCCGCTCAGCAACACCGAGCCCTTGCGGTCGGAGATTGCGACGGTCGTATCGAGCTCACGATAGGCGTTCGCTACGGATCGACGCACACATAAACCGGCTCCCCAAGGCATTGCGTGCCAATCGGGGTGGCTCGCCCAGCGCGTTTCGTCAGAGTTTCGTAGCGCGAGGCAAGGCAGGATTTTAGCGACATACGGTGCGGGCTCGCATTCAAACTCGGGCGTGATTTGCGCGCTTCCAAAAGTCCCTAATTTTGGCCATCCCGCGGCGATTTCGACGGCTCGGGAGACGTAGTCGCGATCGAGAACATTGTCGTCATCGACGAAGATGATCAAGTCGGACGCGGCCACCTGCATGGCGCGTCGCCGTGCCACAGAGAGGCCAATTTGAGGTTCGATGACGTGTCTATGATTCGGTTGCCACGAAAGATCAAACCGATCTTTCAACACCTCTGTCGAGGCGTTATCGACGAGTATCAGTTCCCATTGCTCTTTCGGCAATGTCTGATTTTTCAATGCCCCCAATACCCGCGCCAAATAGTCCGGCCGAGGATTATGGGAACAAATGACGACACTCGCCTTCATGACGGCCGTATTCTGTGGGAATATCTTATTCGTCAATCCCGAAATGGAAGGAGCGCTGGTTTACATGACGGCTCATCAACTAAGCGTAGGGTCAATGAGAGGCACGTACATTGCAGAAAAAATCCCGGCTCGCTGTCGAGGCCGGCTCGGCGAATTCACCCTCCGACTTTGTCGCGGCATTTCACTGACAGCATACCCGCTTGGATCATATTTTTCTCGATGTCACGTGCTGCGGCGCGCCGAGCCGGGGACGGGAAGTCCTGAGATTTCGGCTCGCGGAAGACAGAAAGTAAAATAGCGACAATGAATCCTTAACTCTTTGGTTGAGAAGTTAAGGGTGGGATTCGCTATTTGGTGAGTGAAAAACGATGTCTGGTCCTCTAGTAAGTGTCATCATCAACAACTACAACTATGCCCGCTTTCTGCCCCAGTCCATTGAAAGCGCGCTGGAACAGACATACTCACCGGTCCAAGTGATCGTCGTCGACGACGGGTCCACCGACCTCTCGCACGACGTGATTGCGCGGTACGGCGAACGGATCAACCCGGTCTACAAGGAAAACGGCGGACAGGGCTCCGCATTCAATGCCGGCGTCGCGGCCAGCAGGGGGGACATATTATGCTTTCTCGACGCGGATGATGTTTTCCATCCGGAAAAAGTGGAGCGAATCGTCGAGACTTTCCACGAGCGCGGCCTCGATGCGAAGCCCGCAATGATGCATGATTTGCTGACGATGAAGAATGAGACGGGTGTCGAACTCGATGGACCAGCGCTTAGCAGGACGCATGCATCGCCGCTTAATTTGTACGATTTCGCAAAACGGCATCGGTTTCTGTGGCACGAGGCGGGTCCGACCAGCACCATTTCCATCAATCGGGCGCTCAAACATCTCCTTTTTCCGTTACCAGAGAAGGAAGTCCGGATTTCCGCCGACGCGTTCATCGTTCTTGGCGCGTCCCTTGTGGCGGAAGTTCACTCTCTTCCCGAGACGCTTAGTACATACCGTGTCCACGGTGAAAATCGTTGGTATGCGAGAGGCCGCCGCACCACGCCCGAATTCGAGCGCGCGCTAGAGGATTACCTCAATGGGAAGCTTTGCGAGAATGGCCTTTCGCCCGTAATAGCCTTCCAAGATTCGATGTGGGCTTGGTGGAAGGCCTTGGATAATCGGCAGTGGGCACATCTATTTTGGCTGGTGTTGAAGACCTGCTTCAGGGATCACGATAGATACACCTTTAAAATGGCCTACCACGTGGCTATGACGGTCGGGATGAGGGTCATGAGAACAATACGAGAGAAGAGACATGCCGTTCGTCAGATGTTTACGTCCCGGGAACCGACTTCTTGATAGGGCTGAAGCCTCGTCCTCATGACCAACACCGTCATCACGGTCGAGAATCTCTCCAAGAGCTATCTCGTCGGGCATATTACCGAGCGTCGTCATCATAACTATACGGCTCTGCGCGATGTGATCGCGCATGGCGCTACAGGATTTTGCGCGCAAAGCTGTCGATATGCTGCGTGGGCGCCAAGTCGTTCAGGGCGACGAGATCGAGGAATTCTGGGCGCTCAAGGATGTGAGTTTCGAGGTCAAGCAGGGCGAGGTCATCGGCATCATCGGCCGCAATGGCGCCGGCAAAAGCACGCTGCTCAAGATCCTCAGCCGCATCACCGAGCCGACAGGCGGCCGCGTCACGCTGCGCGGGCGCGTCGCGAGCCTCCTCGAGGTCGGCACCGGCTTTCATCCCGAGCTGACGGGCCGGGAGAACATCTTCCTCAACGGCGCCATCCTCGGCATGACCCGACGCGAGATCCGAAAGAAATTCGACGAGATCGTCGCCTTCGCGGAAGTCGAGAAATTCCTCGATACGCCGGTGAAGCGCTACTCATCGGGAATGTATGTTCGCCTCGCCTTCGCCGTCGCCGCCCATCTCGAGCCGGAAATCCTGATCATCGATGAAGTCCTGGCGGTCGGCGACGCGGAGTTCCAGAGAAAGTGCCTCGGCAAGATGCAAGACGTTGCCTCTCGTGAAGGCAGGACAATCTTATTTGTGAGCCATAATCACGCGGCTATCCGCAGCCTTTGCAGTCACGCCTTTGTTCTTAGGTCGGGAATGGCCACCCAAAAGAAGGATGTTGCCTCGGCGCTCGATGACTATTCGTCCGAATGGGAAGCCACCTTGCCTTCCATCTGGACGCGGCCCAACTCCCTGGCGAAGCGCAAGAGCTGGTTTGAAAAAATCGAAGTTCGCCTCCGCGGCACCCAGCCGAACTTAAAGCTGGAGTGCGCCTGCGATATCGCTTGTGAAGCATCCAACGCGCCGGTTTTCATTTCCATAGATTTCGTCGATCGAAACCTGGGCGTGATCATGCAAGCGGAGCCGAAGCCTTATCCCTTCTTCGGCTTTACCCCGGGCAAATACCGGGTGGATGTTTTTGTCGACTTGCCGCCCTTGGTGCCCGGCATCTATTGGCTCAAATTCTGGATTGGGACGCATAACATGAGGACCGTCGATAACATTCGGCAGGCCGTAGCCATCGAGATCACCGAGAATCCCAGCGTTCAGCGAAGCTTCCCTTACACCCCCGATCACGGGTCTATCGTACCGACGTCTCACGCGGTTGTGACGCCCGTCGAATCTGCGAAATCCGCCAATCCGCCGGCAACCGCCGTTCCCAACATCGCCTGATCGATCCAAAGTCGACGGGTTTGTTCAGAACGGGAAGGCGATGAAGAATGTTCTCGTGACCGGCGGTGCCGGGTTTGTCGGAAGCCATGCTTGCAAGGCCCTCGCGCGAGCAGGTTACACGCCGATCTGCTTCGACAATCTGGAGCGCGGCCACCGCTGGGCCGTAAGATGGGGTCCGCTCCAGCCTGGCGACTTGCGGAACGAGGCGGATCTGCGGCGGGCTTTCGAGGGCTGGCGACCCTCAGCAGTCTTGCACTTTGCGGCCTATGCCTACGTCGGCGAATCAAACATCGATCCGCTCAGCTATTACGAGAACAATGTGGGAGGCACGGCTAAGCTCCTGCAAGCCTGCAGAGATTTCGGCTGCATGAACTTCATTTTTTCCTCTTCCTGCGCAACTTACGGCATTCCAGCGCGCCTGCCCCTACGAGAGAACGACCCACAAGACCCTGTCAGCCCCTATGGGCGCACGAAACTCATCGTGGAGCGCATGCTCATGGACGCCGAAGTCGCCCACGGCATGAAGCACGTGACCCTGCGCTACTTCAACGCCGCGGGTGCCGATCCGGACGGTGAGCTCGGCGAATCGCACGAACCAGAGACGCATCTCGTTCCGCTCGTGCTTTTGGCCGCCGCGGGCCGCCGGCCGGCAATCCAGATATTCGGCAACGACTATCCCACGCGGGACGGCACCTGCATACGTGATTACGTGCACGTGGGGGATCTCGCGCGAGCTCATGTCGCCGCCGTCGAGTGGCTTGCTCAAGACAAACCAAGCCGAGCCTTCAATCTCGGCAATGGGCGCGGTTTCTCGGTGGCTGAAGTTGTGCGTGCCGCTCAAGATATCACAGGCCGGGCAATCGCCACTGAGATGCTGCCGAGACGCCCAGGCGATCCGCCGACACTGATCAGCGATTCGAGCCTCGCTCGCGACCTCCTCAACTGGCAACCCGATTATCCCGACCTTGAAATCCAAATCGAGCATGCTTGGAAGTGGTTCGAAAAGGCATATGAAAAGGGGTTATTGGTGGGGTAAAGTGCCCAGATTGCGCCTTTTCTAGTAAGGAGATGTCGCACTGATCCGCATCCCAATGCTTATGCTCGCGATCGTGCTGGGCGCTACCGCGCTACCCGGCCGTTCTGCCGGCGCCGTCGATAGAAATGGCTTCGTGACCGCGCGAGATCACGAGCTCATCGGTCCGGACGGAAAAGTCTTGCATCCGCGCGGCATCAATCTCGGCGGCTGGCTCGTGCCCGAGGGCTACATGCTTGGCTTTTCCAAGGCCATCGCTCCTTGGCAGATTCGGCAGGTCTTCAAGGAGCTCGTGGGGACCGAGGCCGACAACGCTTTCTGGCGGCGCTGGTATCATTCCTTCATCACGCGCGATGATATTCGCTACATCCGCGCGACCGGAATGAACATCGTGCGGGTGCCTTTCGACTACCGGCTCTTCACGCCGGAGGAATATCCCGGCACTTGGATCGGAACCGGCTTCGAGCTTCTCGACAGGGTCGTCGAGTGGAGCGGGGAGGCCGGTCTTTTCGTGCTGCTCGACATGCACGCCGCCCCTTGCGGCCACAATCCTGGAATATCGATTACGGATATCCGTTTCTTTACGACGACGCGGCTTGCCTCTCGCGCACAGCCGAGGTCTGGCGGCGAATCGCGCGCCATTACGCAGGAAATCGAACGATCATCGGCTACGATCTCCTCAGCGAGCCCGAGCCGCCGGAAGGGGAGCGCCGCCAGGCAAAGCTTGACGACGCCTATGAAAAGATCGCGGCGGCGATCCGGAAAGTCGACGGGAACCACCTCCTCTTCCTGACAAGCGTCCAACCGGACGCGCCCTCCGACATGTTCGAAAAGGAACGACTAACCCATAAGCTTGTCTACACTTTTCATTTATATTGGAAAAAACCGATAGAGCAGAGTTTTGATGAGCATATGAAGTTTTCACAGAAATACGACGTGCCGATTTTTCTTGGAGAGTCCGGCGAGAATACCGATGATTGGGTCAAGAGCTTCAGGCTCGCGCTCGAGCGCAAGGATGTAGGCTGGACGTTCTGGACGTATAAGCGCATGGACGCGAGCGCGAGCATGCGAACCTTCGCCAGGCCAACATATTGGGACGAGCTCGCGGCCTATCAGGAGTCGCCGGGCGACCCCTTCGCGAAACCCAAGAAGCCGCGGCCCTCTCCCGAGCACGCTCGTGCCGCGCTCGAAGGCCTCTTGCGAAATGCGAGCTTCGAGAATACGCGCGAGAATGTCGGATATGTCGAGGCCCTTGGAATGCAGCCGGGAAAGGCGCCCTGAGGCTCGCGATGCGGCCCTGGCTGCCCAAGCGGCCGGTACTAATCGAAATCTTGCGTTCGCGACGATCGCTTCCAGTCTTCCAAGCCGGATTTGAGATCGTGCGCATAGGCGAAGCCTGCCTCCGGCAAGCGTCTCGGCACCATGTTGGTCGATTCGTAAAGCTTGCGGACGCGCGCGCGATTGATGTCGCTCTTGAGGCCAAGTGCAGAGAGCACCTCGAAGCCGAAGGCGGCAAGCCCCAATAGCCAAAAGGGAATGACGAAACGCGGCTTCGGATAGCCGCCGACAGACGCGAAGGCTGAACAGATGTCCGCGATGGTGTAGCGCTCGGGATGGCAAAAATTGTAGAGCGTGACGGCCTCGTTTCGCTCTTGCATGTAAAGCATCGAGGAGACGAGGTCCTCGACATAGCCGCAGGCCTTGATGGTGTCGGTGCGGCCGGGGAAGAAGAAGCGCCGGCCTTTCAAGGCTTGCGAAAGCCGGGTGAAATTGCCGCGCTCCTCGAGGCCGTAGATGACGCCGGGGCGCACCACGGTAAGCCGCCTTGATTGAGGCCGCTCCGCTTGCCAGAGAGCGTGGATGCCCTCCGCGAGAATTTTCGAGCGCCCATAGGCGTTGACCGGCTCGAGCACCGCCTCCTCGTCCTTGGGCGCCTCGGTCGGGCCGTAAACCATCATGGTGCTCGTGAAGAGGATGCGCTCCGCACCAATCTCGCTGGCAAACCGGCACACATTCGTCGCGCCATGCACATTGGTCCAGAAATATTCCCAATCCTCATGACCGGGTGTCGTGTGGACCGCGGCGAGATTATAGATGTCGAAAGGGCCCTCTCCGCAAAGCTTCGGCGGGATCGGCTGGCGAATATCGAAATGCACGAGGTTGACGCCCGGAACCGAGAAACGCGGCGCTGCGATGTCGACGCTGTAGAGCTTGTCGTAGAGTTGGCTCCGCGGCTAGGCGCTTCAGCAAATGGCAGCCGATGAAGCCCGCCCCACCAAAGATGATCGCCTTTCTGCCTGCCATGGGATCAATTCATTTGAGCTTTTCAATGCCGGCAGCCCGGCCGATGGCCGGTGAAGTCGCATCGTTGACCTGCAAAGCGACGACACCTGATCGCCGTTTGGCGCCGAAGGCTGGCGAATACCAACAAGGCGGAAAACGCCACGAGCCATGTCACTCTCGCTTGATAGCGGTCGTGCACGCCAGATCCCAAGGCGCACAGAACATTGTTGATCACCAGGGCAGCCGCGACGAAAACTCCAAGCGAGAACGCTTCGGCGAGGCGGCGCCTGAAGGCGCAAAATCCCGCGATCAGCAAGGCCAGCACCGCCGCGGGGAATGTCACCTCATCAAGGACGCGCAGGAATTCCCGCGGGATCAAATCGCGCGCCGCAAGGCTCGTCTTGTAAGAGCGAAGCGTTTCGGGCCCGAATTTCTTCACGAGGACATCGGTCATCCAGGGGTCGTTCGACAAGGGAAATAGCTCCGCGCCCGGCGCATGCACCAGGAAGGATGAAGCGATGCTGTGCGCCATCATCTTTAGCACCTCGGCGGGGTGCGTCCGGATGGTGCCGGAGACGATTGCCGCCGCCTCGTCATGCATCCCCTCGAAGCCACCGAGCCGCTGCAAATTATCCGTGGACCAGAGAAATTCGTAGGAAGTTGCTGGAAGCGTGTTCGAACTGACGCAGAGCTTGAATCCGGCAGCCGGGCAAACCTCCTGAAGATATTGCCTCGCGGGACCCTGCTCGATCATGTTCGCGAGCATGAAAGTCTGGCCGGCAGGAAACAATGCGAAGACGCGATGGATCAGCAAATTATTGAGGAGGGTTGCGGAAGTTGCAAGCGCGAGTGGCACGAGGAGGATCGCGCCTTGTCTCATGCAAGTATCGCAGACGAGTTCCAAGGCAGAACCGCAGGAGGAGGACGAGAACCGCCAAGGCGATGGCCTGGGGCAAATGCGAAATATGCGCCGAGATCGCAACGCAGGCGAGCAGCACGAAATAGATTTTCTCACCTCTGCTGAGAGCGGCCGGCTGAAAGCCCAAAAGATAGAAGACGAGGATCATCACGGACGTGAAGAAATCCGGCATGATGAAGCCGACGAAGAACGGCAGGCTCGAGAACAAGCCGAGCATCAACACGATGAGCGCAAACCACCGCAGCTTCGGCTCGCCTGCATAAATCCGCACGAATACCCAGATGAGATGGCTTGCGATCAGTGCCTGCGCGAAGATGGGTGCCCAAATGAAGCGGTCGAGATGGAAAAAGAAGATGAAAAGGCCGTAGAACGGGCTGCGGTAGATGTGCGGTGTGAAGACGAGATAGTCCACACTATCGGGGAAGACGAAAGGAAAGCCGTTGAAAAGGGCGGGGATCGAGAACCAAAGGCCCGCCATCACTATCGCCGTACCTATTCCCAAGCGACGCAGGAACGCGTTGGCGCGCCGATATGCGCGGCGCGGTCGAATGCGCCTCCAAGCCTCGAAGGTTGATCGACATCATCTGACGCGATCACCTCGGACGATTGCGCCATGCTTGCGATCACCGGCTCACCAGCATGGCGATTCTTCAGGCCTGTGCTCGCGAGGCATTGGCGCTCGTCATCGGTCGAACTCGCCGCCGCGGGTCAGCCGCGCGATGAAGTGAAGTCGTCGGTCCAAGACCAAGCCGATCGGAAAAGGGTAAAGTTGCAGCCGGTCTATCCAATGTTCGAGCATCGAGCTTCGCATCTCGAAACAATCCGCGCCACTCATCCAAGCGTGAGGTAATTGTACGGCAACGCCACGCCATGACCGTAATTGCCGACCCAGTCCATCGCTCGCAGCGTCGCGAATGCAAGAAGACCTTCCTTCAGATGGTCCTTGATCACGACGTGGCGTCGGGCCACGCGCGCGGCCTCCCGCAGCAGGATGATCGGATGCTCGGTGTGATGGAGCACATCCACGAAGGTAACCACATCGACGCTATTGTCCTCCAAGCGGTAGATGCGAGCCATCAAATAAAATCACCGGGATCTGCGTTGACGGACGAACCAAAACGTCGACCCCGGTGATCGTGACATCCGGGCGTAAGCGCCCGATCTCCGCGGCGATGGATCCATCCCCGGTACCGACGTCGAGCACCTGCGCCGCGTCGTGCAATTCCTGCGCCATCAAGCGGGCGAGGATGCGCACACGTCGCTTGAAGACCGCCGCGCCATGGAGCTGGTTCAGCAGAGCTTTGCCTTTCATCATTTTGCTCTCGCCTTGCTTGCCCTGCGGCAAGGCTCCCGTCGAAGCGATAGAGACCTTCAGTTTCGCCGCCAATCCGAAAATATCCATGACGACGAAAACACGTAGCTTGCGGCGCGCTCAAGGCGGCAGCGGCCGTCGAAGCGGCAAGCGCCGGAAACCTGCGCCGAGGTCACCAGAAATTGGACCGCCATGGCCGCGAACAAGCCGCAGGCGATTTGAAGGGCGGCATAGAGAGGCAATGAGATGAGATGATGTCGAGAGGAGCGAAAAGTGAAACTGCGTTGCGCCACATAGGCGAAGGCGAACATTGTCAGCGTAGGCGACGACACTTGCCCAGAACGGCGCCCAGCCTGGCAGTGTCTGCAAGAAATAGCAGATCAGAATGTAGCCGAGCGTCGCCGATATGCCGACGATGAGGAAGCGCACAGAGGGTTGCTTGTGCCGCCATGGATTTAGGGAGGACCGATCGAATCTTGGGCTCGCTCATAGCTTCATCTCGATAATAGCCGAAAGAAATGCTGTAAAAGCGAGTTGCAAGGCGATGGCCACGGCAGTGATCGAGACCGTGAGAATGCGGATCATCTGCCCATATTGGAGCGGCCCAAATCCGGCATCCGCCCATCGCATCACGCACCAGACGATCCCGGCTATGCCCAGCACACCGACGAGAAGCGCCGCGATCAGCACCCGTTCCAAGGTGATCGGCAAAAGAAGCCGCTCAACAGTATCGGAAGCCGGCAACAAACCCCGCGAGGCGGCGTAACGCCGAACGACGACGGCGAAGGATATGCATTGCACGCCGATGAGTGTCGAGATGGCCGCGATGAGCAGGGTGTGCACATCGAGGCTGAGGCTTGGCGTCACATGCACTGGTCCCGGCAGAAGAAGGAGCGACAGGACCGTTCCGGCAAAGATGAGCGCGAGGCCGGGATAGAAGAACAGCCAGCGTGGCGCGAACATCAGGAGAAACCTCAGATGACGCCAGCCGTCACGCCAGGTGCGCAGATGCGGAGGGCGCGACCGCGCATCCTTCTTCAGCGTCGTCGGCACCTCGGCGATCGAGAGCCCCCAAAGTCTCGCGCGCACGACCATCTCGCTCGCAAACTCCATGCCGGTCGCCCGCAGCTTGAGGTCTCGCATGGCTTGCGCGTCGAAGCCGCGAAGTCCGCAATGGAAATCTCCGATCCCGGCCTTGAAGAAGGTTCGGCCAATGAAGCTCAGCACGGGATTGCCGAGCCAACGATGCAACGCCGGCATGGCGCCAGGCGCAATGCCACCCTTGAAGCGGTTGCCGACCACCAACCCACAGCCGTCACGCAATTTGGCAAGGAAGCCGTCGAGCTGCGAGAAGTCGTAGGAATCATCGGCGTCCCCCATGATGATGAAGCGCCCACGCGCGGCCGCGATGCCGCCGATGAGAGCCGCGCCATATCCCTTTTCCACCACCGGCACGACACGAGCGCCGAGCTCCCGCGCGATCTCCTGGGAGCCGTCCGTCGAGCCATTGTCGGCGATGAGGACCTCGCCCTTGATGCGGCTCCTGTCAAGGTAGCCGAAGGCCTTCTTGATGCAAGTGCCGATCGCTTCGGCCTCGTTCAGGCACGGCATCAGGATGGTCAGCTCGGGCGCGGAGGGGTCAAAGCTCATGCGAAATCGAACAAGGTTGCCGGGCAAGCGACGTCGCGTGCACGAATTGAGGCCTGCTTAACCTATATTATCATTGAATGTTATCATTCATCCTTTCGGATGAGGATAAAGAAGGCCGTTTGTTATAGACTGACCGATCTCGTCGGCAAGAAACCGCCCGAGGCGATGGCGGCCAGGATGGACATGGATGGTGGATTTGGCGGATTGCGGCGTGCTTCCGGGACGGCCAAGGCCTCATGCATGAGCCGGAATCAGGGGGCGAATTCGTCGCGCCTCAAGGAAAATTGCCTATTTTGTGCACGATCTTTCCGATGCTGCCGTGCATCGGCGCGTGCGCATGCTGGCTGCCGGCGGAGCCGCGGTCACTCCGATCGGCTTTCGGCGCCAGGCGACGCCGGTCCGCGATAGTCGAAGGCATCGCGGCGATCGACCTCGGGCAGACCGAGGACGGAAAGCTGTCGAGGCGGCTCATCACGGTCGCCGGAGCCCTGATGAGGGTGGGCGGGTTCGCCGAAGCGCTCGCCGAAACCGATGTGATCCTCGCCCGCAATCTCGAAATGCTCACCATCGCGGCGCGAGCGCGTAGGCGCCATGCTCCTCAGGCAAGGCTTGTGCATGAATGCCTGGACGTTCATCGCCTTCTGCTTTCGCCTCGTCCCGCCGGCGCGTTGCTGCGGCACATCGAATCGCGACTGTGGCGAGGCGTCGACCTGTTGTTGACGAGCTCGCCAGGTTTTATCGAGAACTACTTCGAGCCGCGCCGCTTTCCTGCCTCCGTGCGCATGGTCGAGAACAAGCTGCTTTTTCTCGACGATCGAGGATCCGCCGGAGACGCGGCAAGCCGCGTCCGCCGGGGCCACCCTGGCGCATCGGCTGGTTCGGAATGCTTCGTTGCCGCAAATCACTCGAGATGCTGGGCGCGCTCGCGGGTCGAGCGGCTGGCGCCGTTGAAATCGTTCTGCGTGGCCGGCCTTCCGCCTCGGTGTTTCCCGATTTCGATGCAGCGATCGCCCGATTTCCTTATCTTCACTTCGGCGGTCCCTATCGAAATCTCGAGGATTTGCCGGCGCTTTATGGCGGTGTCCATTTCGCCTGGACCGTCGATCAATACGAGGAAGGCCAGAATTCGGCTTGGCTTTTACCGAACCGCGTCTACGAAGGCACATTTTATGGCGCGGTTCCGATCAGCCAGAGAGGCGTCGAAACGAGCCGGTGGCTTTCGCGCCACGGCATCGGGGTCGAGCTCGACGAGCCGATCGAGCGTGGGCTCATTGATTTCTTCCAGGGCCTCGACCAGGGTAATTATGTTAGGCTCGCCGAAAAGCTTCGCGCTGTCCCGCGCCGCGACCTCGTCGTTGATCGCTCCGATTGCCGTGAACTCGTGGAGGCTCTATGCGGCAACTGAGTTCGAGCCCTTCCTCATGAGCCGAGTATGCTCGGGAAATCGTGGACGCGCGAGATCTCATCCTCGTTGCGATCCCTTGCTTGAACGAGGAAGAGCACATCGCCGATGTGATCGAAACCCTGTTGGCCGGGGCGGACGAGATCCGGATGCGGATCGTGGTCGCCGATGGCGGCAGCACCGACCGCACCCGGTCCATCGTGGAACAGCTCGCCCAGGGCGATGATCGCATTTTGCTCTTGGACAATCCAAGGAAGATCCAGAGCGCCGCGGTGAACGAAATCGTCCGCCGCCATGGCGATGACGCTCGCTTCCTGATCCGCATCGATGCCCATGCGGAATATCCGCACCGCTATTGCGAGCACCTCCTTGCGGTGCGGGCCGCGACGGATGCGGATTCGGTGGTCGTCTCGATGCGCACGAGGGGGCATAGCTGCTTTCAGCGCGCTGCAGCAGCCGCGCAGAATTCGGTTTTGGGCAACGGCGGCTCTTCGCACCGAAACACCACCCGCGACCGGTGGGTCGATCATGGGCATCACGCCTTGATGACGCTCAAGTCCTTCAGGGCGGTCGGCGGCTATGACGAGGCCTTCTCGCACAATGAGGATGTCGAGCTCGATGCGCGGCTGACGCAGGAAGGTTACCGGATCTTCCTTACAGGCGAGGTTCCGATCGTCTATTATCCGCGGCGCAATCCCGTGGCGCTGTTTCGCCAATATTTCAACTTCGGGCGCGGGCGCGCGCGCAATTTTCTCAAGCATCGCAGCAGCGCCAAACCCCGGCATTTGGTGCTCGCGGCCGTTGCGCCGGCGGCCCTTCTCCTGGTCTTGTCGCCCTTCGCTCTCGTGTTGACCCTTCCGGCCTTGGCCTGGGGACTTTTGTGCGTCGGCTATGGGGTTGTGCTCGGCGCGCGTCTACGCGATCCTTGCGCCGCTGCATCCGGCTTTGCCGCCATGGCCACGCAGTCGGGCTGGTCGTTCGGATTTTGGGCCGAGCTCATGGAGAGGTTGGCAAGCCGCGCCGCGCCCGTCTGGCGGCGCGCCATCAAACGTTTGGCCTCGTTGAGAGGTCCCGGTCAGATCGCACCATGACCTCAGCCTCGCCGCCGCGGGCGCGGCCGCCCGCCGTCGAGCGTCATCATGGCCAACCACAATGGCGCGGCCTATCTCGCGCAAGCGATTGCGTCGGTCGCGCCGACAAAGCTTGAGCGAGCTCGAGCTCATTGTTTCCGATGACGCCTCGACTGATGACAGCGCAAGGATCATAGACGAGGCCATCGCCGACGATCCGCGAATTCGTCTCATCCGAAGCGCGCAAAACAGCGGCCCGGCCGCGGCGCGAAACAAGGCGCTCGCTCTTGCGAGGGGCGCGTGGATCGCCGTCATGGACAGCGATGACCTCATGCATCCCGACCGGCTTAAAAGCCTCATCGTGGCCGCGGAGCGAGAGGGCGCGGATATCGTCGCCGACGACCTCATTGAATTTGAGAGTGACAGTTCGCAACCGTCGCGGCGCCTGCTATGCGGCCGGTGGGCCCGCGCCCCATTTTGGGTCGATATCAAGGAATACGTTAAGCTGAACGAATTCTACGGCACAGGGCCCGGACTCGGCTATCTGAAACCGGTATTCCGAGCTTCCTCGCTAAGGGCGTCTGCGATGCGATACGATGAGTCGCTGCGAATAGGCGAAGATTTCGATCTGGTGTTGCGCCTTTTGTACGCCGGCCAAAGATTTCGAGTTTATCCGTTGCAGCTCTACTATTACCGCAAGCACGGTGCCTCAATTTCCCACCGCCTCAATGAGAGCGCCTTAGTGGCGCTTAAAGCGGCAAATCTGAGGTTCCTCGAGCGCCTTTCCTCCTCCGATCGCGCCCTGGCCGAGATTATCAAGGCGCGATCGGGGTCGATCGACATGGCGTTGGCTTTTGAGAAGCTGTTGACCGCACTGAAGACGCGCAACTGGATTGATATATTTCGGATCATCATTGCAAATCCAAGCGCGGCGGCGCTGCTACGGCTTCCGCTTGGAGTGCGCCTCCGGCGGCTTTTACCGACGGGGCGGTGACAAATCGGTGAGGACCAGTCGAACGTCGAGGAGCTCCGAAAGCATGATTTCATTTTGTGTGAGAAGCGTTTTGGCGCAACGACAAGCCCCATTCGAAACGATCATCGGCAAAGAAGCAAAGCGGAAGCCTATCACGCCACCCAATCGGCTTTTCGGGGCGGCTACGTCGTTTCTGGCAGCATTATTCTTAGTAACGGTCGGGACCTTGATCTCATCCGAAAGGGCGCAATCGCAAGGCGACGCGTCGGAGGGAACGCCGCTCGATCGGCGTGGTTTGGTCATGACTTTCAATGACGAATTCAAAACGTTCAGCTGGTATGCCGAAGGTCTCGAGAAAGGCCCGACTGGCGGTGGAACCTGGCGGACGAATTTTGGCTACCAAGGCCTCCAGGAAAAAGGGAGCAGGACCCTCGTCAATAACGGCGATATGGAGATTTATTCAGACCGAGGCTTCCGAGGAACCGCAGATAAACCGCTTGGGATCGATCCGTTTCGAATCGTGAATGGCACATTCGAGATTGTAGCGGACCGAGCCCCCGACGGAATTCGAAAATATATTTGGGACTATCCCTACACCTCTGGATTGATCACTACCCGAGGCTCGTTCGCGCAACTTTACGGCGTGTTTGAAATGCGGGCACGTTTGCCAAAGGGCAAAGGATTCTGGCCCGCCTTCTGGCTTTTGCCTGCGGATCATTCCTGGCCTCCCGAAATCGATATTCTCGAGATGCTGGGAAATGATCCTTCGACCTATTATGCGACCGTGCATAGCAATGCCGGCGGCAAACACACCAAGGTCGGAAATACCATTCATGTTGCCGATACCTCTCGCGATTTCCATACCTACTCAGTCGATTGGGAGAGCGAAGAGATCAAATGGTATTTCGACGGAGCGGAAGTCGCGCGTGCGCCCACGCCGACCGACATGCACAAGCCGGTGTACATCTTGGTGAACCTCGGCGTGGGAGGGTACTGGCCAGGCAACCCCGACGCGTCCACCCCGTTCCCGGCCACCCTCTCGATCAAATGGGTTCGCGCGTATCGTCGCGGTTCGAAGTGAGGCACCGGCCGCTGGGTCCCATGCTGGAAGATACGGGGAAAGTCGCGCGAATCGCCGTGACGATATGCATTTGTACATTTCGGAGGCGTTCAGTCCTGGCGGCGCTCGAGAGCGTTGCCCAGCAAGCGATATCTCCGGGGCTGTTGGCGCGCATCATCGTCGTCGATAATGATGTCACGCCGAGCGCGTGGCAGCCGATACGAGAGTTTTGCGCCACAGCACGGGTTCAGGTCGACTATGTGCATGCCCCAGGGCGGAACATTTCGATCGCTCGGAACGCCGCTCTCGATAAGACGACGACACCTTGGCTCGCCTTTCTTGATGATGATGAATTCGCGGCGCCAAACTGGCTAACCGAGCTTCTCGACGCGCGAGATGAAGCCAACGCAGTCTTCGGTCCTTGCCAAGCCATTTATCCGGAGAACACACCCACTTGGGTGAGGGCGGGCGATTATCACTCCACGCGAGTTGAGGACCCCGAAGCGCCAATCAGCACCGGCTACGCTGGAAATGCCCTCATCGACATGGATTTTGTCCGCAGGCACAAGCTCCGCTTTGACCCCGCGCTTGGACGAACAGGCGGTGAAGACACGATGTTTTTTCATCATCTGTATCGGAAGGGCGGCATCCTCAAATACGCATCGCGGGCGACGGTTTTCGAGCCGGTAGACGCGTCCCGTCTTTCGCCTCAATGGATTTTGCGGCGCAAATTTCGCTCGGGGCAGCTTTATGGGAAGATGCACGACAGCTTTAAAGGGCCGGTTTCCCGGCGCGTGTTGCTGAGCACTCCGTTTAAGATTGCAGCGTGCCTCGGCATGTCCGCGATAACAGCGCCGCTACCCCATCGCGCGATGTGGTGGTTGATGCGCGGGACTTTTCATTCCGGCGTGTTGGGCTACCTGATGGGCGCTCGGCTGCTTCAGCCATATGGCGAGGAGCCCTGACAAAGGGCCTCCATCACGCTCTTCTCGCCGCAGGTATTTGAGATCGGCGCGCGTAGACACGCGTGATGATCAGCAACATGGTTGGAATCGAAAACTGACCGAGCAATTCCGATTCAACTAATGTGCGTATGTCCGCATAGATAACGTAGGAAAGAAAGAAACAGCTTGACGGAGTCGGGGATCTCAGCACCCAACGGAGCACGGCAAGCGTGGTCCCGGCCACAATCGCAAACACCAGAATGATTCCGGGGTAGCCGAACTGCACACCCATCTCAAACCAGAGATTGTGAAAATTGTAGCCCGTGCGTCCCGGTTGGAAGCGCGCCCACAGCTCTTCGGCGTAAGCGTTCCCTTCGATCCAAAACCCCTGAAAGCCGGTCCCAAGAATAGGATTGTCTTCTATCAATTTGGCCGCTCGGTCCCAGAGGACCGTACGCCCCGAGAGGGTGGGGTCCTTGCCAAAAAAATGAAGTCCCTCACCGAAAAGATCTGAGGTCAGCAACAAAGCGAACACCAGTAAAAAGCTGACGAGGAGGATTACCATACAGAGAATGAAGGGCCGCCATCGCGCCGGAAACCAATGCAGCCTGAAGGCGAAATAGGCGCATCCGACAGCCCCCAAGGCCACCGCGTCGAATCCACGGACCGGGCGGCGATCAGTAGTGAAAACCCGATAGCAATTCCCAAAAGCGCAACTACGCGCGCCATGAGGGACCGCTGCGCGTCGAGAGCGATCCAGGCGCATGTCATTATCAGGAGGGCCTGGCTCGATCCGAAGGCATTCTTCGAGCCAAAAATCCCGACCATAGCCAGCGCACCTGCGTTCCACGCCATGCGCGGATCCAAGAGGCTGCCACGCTGGCAATGAGGATCGCGCCCATCGTCGCGGAGAGAAGCGCCGAGGGTTTGACCGCCCGCGCAAAAACAAGCGCGGCCCCGACCGTGAGGGTGACCTGGAGCGCTCAGCGAAGAGTGAAGTCAGGCACGGGCGACCAAAACCAGGAGAGGAAGCAGAGGGCGACGAACAGCCAGACCAGCCCGGCGTTCCGCACGGCTTCAAGCGACCGGCCCGGGTCCCTGATAACGCAAATCGCCGATGCCGCCGTAAAGGTGTAGGCCGCCACGGTTTGCGAATATTGCAGGAACGCCAGTGCGGTTGAGGCGATCGAGCACAGCCACCAATCGATGGGAGCGCCCGCCCCGACAACGTCGCGTCTGCCGAAAGCCGCTTTGTTTCCAATCGAAAGCGAGTGGTCCATCTGGTCACGCGCCGCGTGCGACTTCTCTGACAGTCAAAACAATTCTCAAATATTGCGCCATTTAGCAGAAATTTCGGTGCAACTACGCCAAAATAGCAGGATTGAGCAAAAGAGATCAGCTTGACGGGCCGCTCTCCTCGCGGCTGAAATTCAAATTGATTCTTGCACTTATAAGAGAGATTTCGCCCTGACCTCCGTTTTGAATTTACAATTGTTCGGTGCGGGGTCGCGCCGGAATTCGGGCCGAAGAGGTGTTCCCCCCAAAGCAACTTGGCCTTGCGCGCCGGCAAGGGTGCAAAAGCCACGCGTTCAGCCGATCGGTTCCGTCGGCTGGTTCTGTTCTCGTCAGCCCGGCACGGCTTCCGCGCGTCCAAGGGAGCGCAGAGAGCGCCGTGAGCGAGCCGAGCCAGTCGTTTGAGAGCCGGTCGCGTCGATTCCGGTCTCGCTTCCGTGAATGCCAATTCGCGACGACACATGCTGCGCCAATGGCGGCATGGTACCTGCCCTCTCTCATCAAATTCCCTTAGGCGTTGAAGGGCAGCGTCTCGAAATGCAAAGCTCGTTTCAAAATGAACAGCAAATGATCCCGTCGGAGCTTTCCCCGGTCGGCATCTCGGCGACGGCTCACTTCCGAGCAAGCGACCGTCAAGCGGTCGGCCAAGGCGCCAAGCGCACAACGTCGCGCGACTGGAGCCCTACGGACGTGGCGGCAATTGCCGTTGCGGCGCTCGCCTTCCTCATACCGGCTTTCCTTAACGGCTTTCCTTTCCTCTACCCCGATTCCGGCGACTATCTGGTGCTCACGCCAGCAGCTTTACCGTAGCCCCTTCTACAGCGTGTTTCTGCTGTGCGCCCATATGAACATGTTCATTTGGAACACGGTGCTTGCACAGGCTCTGGTGCTCTCCTGGATGCTCTTCATCCTGTGCCGTCTTTACAGCAGCCGGCCGGTGGCGACTTTTTTCATTTTGGTCGCCTTGCTCGTTCCCTTCTCGAGCGCGGCCTATTTCGCGAGCTTCATCATGGCGGACATCATGACGCCCTTGATGTTTCTCGCATTCTACGTTCTGGCGTTCCATTTGTCGGAGCTTTCGCGCTTCGACAGGTCGTGCGTCTTTCTCTTCGCCTGCCTCGCCACTTGCAGCCATATCGCGCATATCACCATGGGAGTAGGGCTTCTTGCCCTGATTGCGGTGCTGCTCGCGCTCACCGGCAAATCGTGGCGCATGGTGGCTCGTCGGGTGGGATTGCTGTCGCTTCCCATCGTGGTGAGCGCCGCGGCGCTCTTGTTGAACAACGCGGTCATCCACCGCGCCTTCACCCTGTATCCCACCGGCAACAGCCTCCTCATGGCGAACCTTATCGAGGCCGGCCCCGGCCGACGCTACCTTCACGATGCTTGTCCCGAGGCCGGATATAAAATTTGCCAAATTGTCGACAGCCTGCCGAGGACCGCCAATCAATTGCTCTGGGGCGGCACCTATGCGGAGCTCGGCGGGCTGCGCGCCATGGAGGACGAGGCGCGCACAATCGTTCAGGCGACGCTGCGGGCCTATCCGGAAGAGGCCGCGGCGATGGTCATCCAGAATTTCGTCGCCGCGCTCAACACTCATCGGCCAGCTCATGAGTTTATGCCCTGGACGGGAGAAGTGCCGTCGATGACCGCGCTCATCGAGAAGAAATTCGGGCGCGAGACGCGCGATGCCTATCTTGGGAGCGCGCAATCGAGGGGACGGGTTCCGCGGGATTTGATCGGCGCGGTTGACGACATCGCATTTCCTTTGTCGCTTCTTTCCTTCGTCTGGCTTTCCGCGCTTGCCGTGCGCCGTCAGATGGTAAAACCGGCCTGCCTTGCGATCTTGATCGTCTGCGGCTTTCTCGGAAACGCGCTGCTCACATCCGCGGCTTCCGGCGTTTTCGACCGTTACCAGGCACGGCTCTCCTGGCTCTTCCTCGCTGCCAGCGTGCTCGTTTGGGCACGGCTGAAGGATGCGGCGGTTGCTGGCTCTCGACCTTTCATTCAATCTGTCCTAACGGGGATGCGCCTCAACCCCATCATGGAAGAAGCATCCGCGCCGCGCCGTACCCCGCACGAGGCGGGGCCGATCTCCGGTGAGGTGGCAGTGGCGCGTGGTCCTCGTGGCCGACAAAAGTTGCAGGCGAGGAGCCCTTAAGTGGCAAGTCCGAACGCGCCTCCCGCCGTCGCTGCCGCGCGAAAATCCTTTGATGACGCTGCCGCATACCGCACCCATCGCTTTCCTTCCGACGGATGGGTGGTTCCTCTTGTCTTGGCTGCCGTCCACATGACATCCTATGTTTCGCCGCGGTTGGCTAAGCTCGCGCGCTCATCCAGATTGTGGGGATGGCTCAGCGCCATACGGCGAATTTACCGCAGCTATCATGCGGGGCATGGCTTTTACCCCAGCCTGATCTCTCCGGCACGTTACACGGAGAAGATTCAGTGGAGGAAGCTCTTCGATCTCAATCCGCTCTACGCTGTTCTTTGCGACAAGTTCGCGGTGCGTGATTTCGTCAGCGAGCGAGTGGGGCCGGAATATCTCGTGCCATTGCTGTGGGTCGGGAGTCCCGACGATATACCGTTTGAGACGCTCGAGCCTCCCTACATCATCAAGAGCACGCACGGGACGGGACAAACCCACATCGTCGAGGACAAGGCCGAGCTCGATGAGCAAGCCGTCCGCAAAACGGTGCTTGCCTGGCTCGACCGCTGCCATGGGACAGCGCTTGATGAGCCCGGCTATGTTCACGTACCTCGTAGGCTGGTGGTGGAGAAGCTTTTATTGAGAGCGGACGGCTCTTCGCCGATTGAGCGCAAGATCTTCTTCTTCCATGGAACCGCAAGCGTGGTCCAAAGCGTGACGGTGTCCCGCGCGGATAGGACACGTTTCGTCTCGCACCATACGCTGAACTGGGACCGAGCTTCCCTGGACGGTCACCCACCCGCGGCCTTCCGAACCCGTCGCTCGTCCTCGACATCTTGGCGAAATGATCCGGATCGGGGAGCGCCTGGCCACCGGTCTCGACCATGTCAGGGTGGATATGTACGAATGTGATGACAAGATTTACGTCGGCGAGATGACGCTTTACTCGTACTCCGGCCTTCCTCCCTTCGAGCCCGACGCTGCCGACTACGTCCTCGGTTCGTACTGGAAGCTCCGGGCGAAGCGGTTGCGAGCGCTCCATGCCATATTGACCAAAAGGCGCGAGATTCGACGACGCTAGAGACGTCGCGCACGGTCAAGGTGAACTGTGGGGCCGACGTCGCCAACTCTTGACCACTTCCCGACCCATAGTCAGATCGCCGGGCTGCCGACAATCGTGGTCACCTTTTCGCAATAGCTGTCGATATTCATCTCAGTTTCGACCCATGCGCGATTGTGGCGTCCCATCTCGGCGCAACGTGCTGAATTTTTCCACAGCGTCCGGATGGCGTCGGCCAGGGCGGCGGGCTCGGGCGGCACGACCAGCGCGGGAGAGTTCCCGGCCTGATATATTCCTCGATCCCGCTCGAAGCGGTGACAATCAGAGCCTTGCCCATCGCCATTGCTTCCAGAAGTCCGGTCACGCCTGCCGCATAGGGGACGTCATTCACAGGTACGACGACAAACTTCGCATGTGCATAGGTCTGCTTCAGGTCGTCAAAGCTCAGCCGAGGTTCGAGGATCATATTCGGCGGAACATCCGGTCGCGCGTGTTCCTGAAAGCCGCTGAGGGACATAAACCCTGAGGCAGCCACGCGAAACGGATAGGGGAGCAGCGCGGCCGCCTGGCACAGGAGGGAATAGTTCCGGTTTTCGAGGCCGCAGGAAAAAACGTAATCGCCCTTGTCGTTCGTTGCGGGAATGTCGGAAGCATTGAAATACTTTTCATCGATCGGGTTGAAAAGTGCGGTCACCCGCCCTGCCGGAAAGCCCAGCTCTTCCACCAGGATTTTTTTCTGTGCCCGCGATACGCAAATAAGATGGGCGAAGTAGCGGGGGCCAAGAAGTCGGAAGATTTTTTTCCGGCGCGGCGTGGTACATTTGTGAAAGGTCATGGTCAGCTCACCCGGCCAGCGGGCGGCGCGCAGCAGGAAGGCAAGGCGGAAGCCGATGTCTTCGCCTGTCGTGAACATGCGGCTGTAGTTGTTGCGCCGCAGAAAGGCGGAGACGACAGAGCCGGTTATCGGATGCTTACGAAACAGCCGCGTGAAAAGCCGGCCGCGCTCGACGGAGGCCTGTCTGAACGAGCCGATATCGGCATCGAGCCGTCTCGCGATCTCGAGATAGTCCTGGCGGGGCAGTCCGGCACTGACTGAAAGCCGTTCGGGGGCGGGACCGGTTCCAAGAACAACGAGCGTTTTCATAATTGCCTTTAATCGTCACGGTCGTATTTCACGAATTTGTCCTTCTCGAATTCCTTGTAGAAAAGGAGAACGAGTTTCCGCCTCGCCAAATCGTGCTCGCGCGCGATTCGCCAAAGGCTGCCGCTTGCTCATGAGCGCTTCTGCTGGCTCAACCATTTTCCGGACCTTTGGAAGGCCTCTTCGAGAAGCTTCCGCGCAAGGAAGAACGAGACCTCGGGCGAGCGCGCAAACGGCCATAAGAACCCCGTGGATCGCGACGCTTGAACGCATCGATCACGCCGAGCCATTGAACACGGCTGTCGACGCTTCGATAATGGCTGCGCAGCGCGCGTCGGTCACGATCCGAAAGGCTCGTGATGCTCGCCAATTCCTTGTCGACATCGCGAAGCCTTTCCAAATCCCGTTTGGTGTGACGCGCGCTCAGCGAATCGGGCCGCGGTTGCGACACATAGCCCAGCGCGGGCGTGACCAGGAATTTCGCGCCCAGCGCCAAGGCCCTTGCGTAGAGCGCATAATCCTCGCCGAGCCGCAGCCGCTCGTCATATCGGAGCTGGTGCTGATCGAGGAAAGCCCGTCGCATGAGCGGCTTGAAATAGCCGAGCTCGGTGCGGCTTCGGCCGCGACGCGCGCTGTTTCCTTCGACGAAGGTCGCAAAATCGAGCCGCCAGGGCTCGAATTCGGCCTTGAACATCATGGGGCGCAGGGCCCCAGTCGCGCTCACCTCGAGGATGTCATCGGCAACGAAGTCGAAGTCGCCGGCATGGGCGAGGAGCTTGCCCATTCGCCCCGGCTTGAAGGAAATCATCGCCGTCGAGGATGGCGACATAAGGGGCTGTCGAGATTTCGAAGGCCCTGGTTTCGCGCCGCCGCAGGCCCGAGGTTGGACGGCAGGCGCCGAACCACGACCCGCTCGGAGCCGGCGCCTGTCCGCCTCGCTCTTGAGAAAGTGTCGTCGGTCGAAGCATCGTCGATCACGATCACTTGGCGCACCTCGGCCTCGCCGAGCGCCGAGGTGATGGCGCGCTCGATGGTGTCCGAACGGTTCCAGGCCGCCACGAGAATGTCGACGACCGCTTCCCGGCGGGCATACACTGGCTTCAATCCGTATAGCCGTAGCGCGCAAAATACCGGTTGTAATAGTAGTTCTCGCGAGAGCTTTCGTAGCGCGCGAAAGTCTTCATATTCACTTTGTTGAGCACGACCCCGAGAAGGTTCTCGTAAACTCCGGGCGCGCCGCTGAGGACGTGCTCGGCGATATCGATCTTGGTGCGGCCCCATTCGACCACGAAGACGAAGGAGTCGACGAGGTGGGTCATGGCCCGCACATCGACCACCGGCGCGAGCGGCGACAAATCGACGATGACATAGTCATAGGCGGCCCGCAGCTTCTCGAAGACTTTTCGCGTCTCCTCGGAGGCCAGGATCTCGCTGCTGTCGGCGAGCCGCCCGCGCACCACGGCCGGGATGAAGTTGAGATTGGTGGCCGGGTCCGTCCATACCACCTCGGAGAGCGGCAGCTTTCCCCAGATCACCTCGAGAAGCCCTCTGTTGGCCTTGGGCGCGAGCTTTCGCGAGAGCGAGGGATTGCGCAGGTCGCAATCGACGAGCACGGCCTTTCCGCCGGTCAACGCCACGAGCTGCGCGAGCGCCACGGCGGTCGTCGATTTGCCTTCATTCGGTAACGAGGAGGTGATCGCGACGATGGTGTTGGGCTTCGTCCCTTTGTTCAGATCGGCCGCGACCTTCAGGCTTCGGATCGATTCGGCAAAGCGCGAGAACGGCGAATCCGCCATGATCCAGAACAGATCCTGCTTGCGAGCGATGATGCGCTGCACCGGAGCGCCAGGTGGGCTCTTCGCGCGCTCGCGCGAAGCGGGCTTCGCCACGCCGGAAATGAGCGGCAGGAGGGCGATGCATTCCGCGTGCAACCGCTCCTGGATCTGCGCCGTTGTGCGGAACACCGTATCGGAAACCTCGCGCAGCACGCCAAAGCCCACGCCCAGGATCAGGCCGCCCATGAGCGCAAGCCCGAGCACGAGCGGCGTCTTGGGAGCGCTCTTGTAGAGCGGCGGCGTCGCTTGGGTGATCAGCCGCGCTTCGGTAACCGGGAACGATTGCTGCTGCACCGATTCCATGTAGCGCTGCAAGAAATTATCGTAGAGCGATCGATAGCTTTGCGCGCTGCTGTCGAGATTGTGCAATGTGACCTGCGCCTCGTTCGTCGTCTGCGACTGGGCAACGATGTCGTCGAGCGACTTTTGCACCGAGTTCTCGCGCGCCTTGGCGATCTCGAATTCGCTCTTGTAGGTCTCCGCGATGCGACGCAATTCGTCGAGGATGGACAGACGAATTTCACGGCGCTGGTTGCGAAGGTTGACGACCGCCAAGTGATTGCGGCCGTAACGCACGGTCCAATCGGCCTCCTTCGCGCCGAGGTCCAGATATTGCTGGCGCAGCTTCGTGATCACCTCATTGTGCAAGGTGTCCGTCACGGTCGCGGCCGCGCTGCTCGCCGGATCGGGATCGTCGCTCGAGAGGATCTGCTGAACCCGCTGCAGGCGGGCCTGCGCCTCGGCCGTCTGGGCGCGCGCCTGAATGAGCGCGCTGTTGAGCTCGCCGATCTGCTGCTCGTTGAGCAGCCGGCCGTTGTTGTCGACATTGACGATGTTGTTTTTCCCCTTGAAATCGACGACCGCGCGATCGGCGGTCAGTGCCTGCTCGCGCAGTTCCTTCAACCGGTCCTGCAACCAGCCGACCGCGCGGCGCGTGGTATCGTATTTTGCCTCGAGGACATCGTCGACATAGGCATTGGCGACCGCATTGGCGACCGCCGAGGCGCGATCGGGATTGAGGGATTCGAAATCGATCGCCGATCGCATAGGTCAAGCCGATCCGCTTCACCGTCATATGGCTTTGAAGCGTGCCCAAGGCGGTACGCAGATGCCGGAATTCGGCTGAAGCAGGGGCTGCCGGCACTCCCGGGGATTCGCCCGGACGGCACGAGACTCATGACGAAGCCGAGGACGGTCTGGCTGATGCCGCGCGCGCGGGTAGATGAACTCAGGGTCCTGATCGAGATGCAGTTGCTTGACGACGGAAAGCGCGATGTTCTCCGAATTCAGGATCTCGATCTGCGTATCCACCGCCGCAGAATCGATCGGCAAATCGCCGAGAGGCGATTGCTGCTGCTGAAAAAACTGCGTTTTATGCGTGTCGATCATCAGCACGGCGTGGCCGGTGAATCTCGGCGGCGTCGTAACGATGTAAACGATGGCAAGCGCCAGGATGAGCACGATCGTGAAGGCGATGACGGAAAAGCGCCGCCGCACGAAGCCGATGACCGCGGCATAAAGTTCGGCCGGTGAGATGAGTTCGGGCGTTGCGACGCCCGAATCCGCCAACGGCCGAGGCTTACTGATTTGGAGCATCTCGATCCTTGCTCGACAAAGTCACGAAGCGCCCGGTCATTCGCCCGCCGGTCTCAAGGTGCCGCGACCGCCGATCTCGCAGAGGCAGCCCGCCGGGGCCGCAAAAGACCCCAGCGATACCTCGCAACATGATTTTCACATCTAACATAGCGCCTATCGCGCCACAACATAGAGCCTAGGTGCTACCTCGGGCGCATCACCGTTGGAACACCCCGATCCGAAGCGATCAGGGCGAGCGTTCGACTACCATATCTTGCGGCTATTTAAGGCGTGTGTGTGACGAGATTCGCACGAGCTGCATTTCTTCAGCGGTCTTCGCCGTCGTATTGGCCGTATTGATCGCGACTTGCAGCAAGTTGAAGAACTTCGTGATCTCGACGGAAGGCGCGTTGGCGGCGAAGATGATGTCCTTGTTGCGCATCTGCATCTTGGTGGCCAGGAAATAACCGGCCGGATCGCGCAGGCTCACGTTGTAGACGACCGGGACCATCGGGCCCGGGAAGTTGGAAACATCCACGCCAAGCCTTTCGGCGAGCTCGCGTGGCTCGCGACGGTAAAGATACACGGAGGCGGGATCGGCCTGGACATCAAGCAGGCCGCCGGCCTTCGCCACCGCTTCGGCGAGCGTGATACGCCACATATCGAAGGGGAACTGCCCTTGCTGACCGGACGCGCCGAAGGCGAGGAAGGTTTGCGGCTCGCGGTACACATAGACCGTGTCGCCGGGCCACACCCAAATGTTGTTCTCGGGTTCATAAACGAGGGCCCCGAAGGGCACGGAGGCACGTTTGCCTTTTCGCTCGAGCACGACCCACGACTCATAGCCCTGGTCCTTGATGCCGCCGCCGCGCGTGATGGCATCGAGGAGATGCTCACCCGCTGGCTGCGCCGGGAAGCGAGCCGGCAAATTCACCTCGCCGAGCACGCTGATGAGCGAGGTGTTCTGCGTCGCCAGCGCCACCACCGCTTGCGGATCGATGGCACGGTTTTTGATCGTCGCGACGATCTCCTGTTGAACCTCGGACGGCGTTCGGCCCGCGGCCCGGATCGCGCCCGCGTAAGGTACAGAAATATTTCCGGCAGTATCGATGGGTTGGTTCGGCAGGGTCACGAAATTGCCGGGGCGGACGCCTGCTTCGAGCGGAATGAACAAGCCGCCAGCGGCCGCCTCGAAAATCGATACGCTCACGACGTCGCCGATGCCGAAGGTGATCTCCGGCGGCGGACGTTTGTCTCCAAAGGTCACCGCGATGCCGCCCGGACCGTATTCGCCGGCCGCTTCGACGACCTCAGGGGTCAATCTGATGATGCTGTACTGGGGTCCAGATTGCGTCGAGCCGGAGTTGATGTCCCCGCTCGAGGGGCCGGAATCGGACAGGATCGTGCACCCGCTGACGGCCAAGAGCAACGCGCATAAGAGAGACTTCGCCCCCGGGCCGTCTATTCTCACGTTTGTACCTGACCTTACCCACGCCTGCCGTTTTGATTGCGGACGACAATACGCATGCGCGTTCATTGAACAAGCGCTATCACATCCATGCGCCGCTCGAATGTTATAATTGCCTCCCATGTTGCGTGAGCGCAACATTTTTTGCGGGGTAGCCTCCATGTTATGTATCATAAGGTGTAGGAACCCTTATTCCAAAGGGGTAGCAGGTTTTTGCAGGGGCGGCGCCCCGCGGGAGAGCAGGCCCACGGACTGCCATGCGGCCTGATTGGTGGCGCCGAGAGCGGCCAACGGGATCGATTATGCAATCGAAGCATCGTCAAATGCTCAAAGGTGCAAAAAGTGCGGCCGCTTTCGCGGGATACGGAGGGTCCAAGCGCGTTTCACGTTGCCGGCTCGCGCGGCGCGCCCGATTGGCAGCCGAAATCGAAGCCGCTCGCGGACCCGTTCCATGGCTTCGGAGCGTTAACATTAATCAACGATAGTCGACTTTTTTGATGAAAAGAGCAGCAGGGCGGGGCCCGAGAAGTTGCGAGTTTGGGATGGGACGAGTGCCGCGCGCTTTGAGAATCTCCCGCGCGCTCATCGTGCCGGTCATCGCGCTCTTGGTCTCGACCGCCTTGACGGGGCCAAATGCGGCAACAATGGCCGCGAACGGACCCTGTCTCGCGGCGTCAGGCGAAGCGGCGGCGAGTTGCCTCATCGGGCTCGTGGCCTCCAGCGCGCCCGGTGTGCCCCAGGCCCCAGCCCGTGCCGAGGGGGGCTGGAGGCTGATGCGGGCCCTAAACCCGCAGGGCGGCCCTGACGCCGTCTCGATCGTGCACACGGTCGATGTCTCGCGGTCGGACGTGGATCTCGCGGGCTTGATGCTGCGTTGCGCCCCCGGCGGCATCGAGGCGCTGATCATCGTTCTCGATCCGCGGCCGCCGACTTCGAGACCCTCGGTGAAGGTGCGCGTCGCGGGCATGGAGGAAAAATACGATGCTAGGATCGTGCCGCCCTTCACCGCTTTGCTGCTGCCTCCCGAGGCGGCGGCGCTTTTCACGGGACCTGGACGAACATCCGATGAGGTCACCATCGAGATCGCAGCCGAGCCTTCGGCGGTGAAAGGCACCGTGCCGCTCGCCGGGCTCGGGCCGGCTCTCGGCGAGCTGCGCGCAAGCTGCCCGCCGCAGTGAAAGTGATCTGCCGAAAGCCCTATGTTAATCCGCATCGCCCATTCATCAGCGGAAAAGAGCTCCTTGTATCCGTAGCGCCGCAAAGGCATGCTCCGGCGTAACTCAACAGCGGCATGTCATCGCGGTGTTTGTCGTATTCCTGCTCTTAATGGCATTGATCGCGGCAGCGCCGGTCATTGCATTCCTCGACGTTCCCCTGATCGATGCGCTCATTGCCGCGTTGACCGCGGTGGCGGTCTTGATCGTCGCGCGCGCCATCCCGTCGGAGGAAGCCGGGTACGTTTCGAAGATCGCGCGCCCGCTGGCGATCGCTCTTGCCCTGCCTGCCGCTTGGATGGTGGTCCAGATCGTGCCGATGCGGACCGCGGCAAGATTTTCGCATCCAATTTGGGCGAGCGCGGAAGCCGCGCTCGCCATGCCGCTCGAGGGCGGCATCAGCGTCGATCCGGGCATGACGCTGGTCGCCCTTGCTCATTACATGGCACTGGCGGGTTTGCTTTTCGTGGCCGCTGGCGCGACCGTCGATCGCCGACGTGCCGAATGGACGCTCCGTGGGCTCATTCTCGTCACCGCCATCATGGCAGTTTTGTCGATCGCGCAAAGCTTGTCAGGCCTCCCCTTCGTCGGGAACTCCGGCCCGCGCCTCAAGATCGTTCTTCTGGGCGGGATTTCCCTCGGAGTCGTCGTCGCGGGCGGGGGAATGATTCGCGCCTTGGAGCGTCATGAAACGCGGCAGGCTAAGGCAGAGGGGTCGCTTCCGCGCTTCGCCCTTGATTTGGGTGCCGATTTCGCGGCTCTGGTGATTTGCTGCCTCGCCCTTGCTCTCGCGGCGGCGTGGCAGGAGATTTTCGCTGCCGCCTGCGGCCTCGGCGCCCTCGCGCTCGTGGTGATTGCGCGCCGCCTTGCTCTCGGGACTTGGGCAAGCGCCTCATTGGCGGCTTTCGCGGTCCTCATCGTTCTGGCGCTCGTCGTGCGCAACGAGCGCCCAGGCGACCTCACCTTGCGCTATGCGAATGCGCCCGCCCCCCTGGTCTCGGACGTCGATCGGCTCATCGGCGATAGCCCATGGGCCGGCTCCGGCGCCGGCAGCTACGCCTCGCTCTTGCCCATCTATCGGGACATAGACGATCTCTCCGGAGGCAAGACCGCGCCGACGAGCGCCGCCCAGATTTCGATCGAGATGGGCGAGCCCGCCCTATGGGGCATCGTGATCATGATGCTCGCGCTTGCGGCATTTTTGCTGCGTGGCGCGGTGCGGCGTGGTCGTGATTCCTTCTACCCCGCCGCGGCAATGAGCGCGGTCGTCGTGCTCACGCTAGAAGCCTTTTGTGACGCGAGTGCGCTCTCAACCGCGGTCGCGCTTCTCGCCGCGACGCTCCTCGGACTCGGTCTTGCCCAAAGCCAGAGCCGTAGCGCCAGGCAGCAGTCGACATAGCCATCTCAGCGGGCATGCGCGTGGCGAAGGGTCGTGCTGGTGGGGCGGCAGATGCTCACGCGGCACTGCAGCGAGGCAGTGAGAAAGACAACACAAAGGGTCCGCCAGCAGCTTGCCGCCGCTGTCGGGCTGGAGCGACAGGGTTGCTGGGCACGGTGGTCCTCGAGCATCGTATTATCGTATAATTCCGTGGTGCGCAGTAGGAAGGAATGCCGGCTCTGATCCGATCTATTCGACGTGAGACGGCGTTCGCGCTCGAAAAAGAAGGCAGGCATGAGCAACAGTCACCGCGTGGCGGGCCGCCATTTCTTGCAGATTCCAGGCCCAACGCCCGTGCCCGACCGCATCTTGCGGGCGATCAGCTACCCGACCATCGATCCTCGCGGCGCGGACTTCGAGAAGCTCGGACGATCCGTGCTCTCGGGCTTGAAATCGATCTTCAAGACGGCTTCGTCCGTCATCATCTACCCGGCTTCCGGCACGGGCGCCTGGGAGGCGGCTCTCGTCAATGTTTTGTCACCGGGCGACAAGGTCCTGATGTTCGAGACGGGGCATTTCGCGACGCTGTGGAAGAACATGGCCACAAAGCTCGGGCTCGAGCCGGAGTTCATCACCTCCGATTGGCGCTCGCGGCGCCGACCCCGACGCGATGGAAGCGCGGCTGCGCGAGGATAAGGCGCACGCCATCAAGGCTGTCTGCGTCGTCCATAACGAGACCTCGACGGGTTGCGTCTCTCCGGTCGATGCGGTGCGCAAGGCGATCGATGCCGCGAAGCATCCGGCGCTTCTCCTCGTCGATACGATCTCCTCGCTCGCCTCGATCGATTACCGCCACGACGAATGGGGCGTCGACGTCACCGTCGCCGGCTCGCAGAAGGGCTTGATGCTGCCGCCGGGCCTCTCCTTCACGGCCGTCTCGGAAAAAGCGCTTGAAGGCGGCCGAAAAGGCGAAGCTGCCGCGCCTCTTCTTCGATTGGCGACGAGATGCTGCGCCCGAACGCGCAAGGCTTCTTCCCCTACACGCCGAGCACCAATCTGCTCTACGGCCTGCGGGAAGCGATCGAGATGCTGCACGAAGAAGGGCTCGAGAACGTCTTCGCGCGCCACGACCGGCACGCCGAAGCGACGCGCCGGGCCGTGCGCGCCTGGGGCCTCGAGATCTGGTGCAAGGAGGCGCGGCATTATTCTCTCATCGCTCACCGCCGTGCTCGTGCCGGAAGGCCACAGCGCCGACAGGCTGCGCGAGACGGCGCTCGTCGCATTTCGACATCTCGCTCGGCACCGGCCTCACCAAGCTTGCCGGCAAGGTGTTCCGCATCGGCCATCTCGGCGACACCAATGATCTCACCATCATCGGCGCGCTCGCTGGTGTCGAGATGGCGCTCGCGCTTGCCGAGGTGCCGCATCGGACGGGCGGCGTGCAGGCTGCGATGGCCTATCTCACGCGAGCCGCGCGCGGTGGAGTGCCAGCCTCCGCGTAAGGCAGGCGGGTGGGCGTGAATTTTTTTCTTCCCTGAATGAGCCCACGGTTCAAGGCGCCGGCAGGCGAGTTCGCTGTTCGCGAGATTGAGCCGGCCGCAAGCCCAAACTGCTCGGCTATGCAGCCCTTGCCGGCGTTACTGGTGACAAACGTCAGCTCGCCCGTGCTGCCAAAAGGGAAGTCACCTGCGAGGTCGCCGCTGTTTTATTCCAGGATGGCGCACGAAATGGATGGCTAAGCCGATTGGCGCGGTGGTGGGACGAGACCGGATCTTACCTCACTTTGCACTCGAATTGCTTGTCTCTCTCGGCTTTGCCGTTCGCCTTCGCGCCTTCTCCCTTTGTGCGACTTGATTGATCATCCCGCGAACCACGGGCTGCGAATCGAGGGAGCTGCCCAGATAAGGGGTGCAAATATCATCGCAAACGACGGCGGTGGACGACGTTGCTCAGTTTTCGAGAGTAGGCTCGCTGATCAAGGTTTTTCCGCGCGCGAACAGTGTCACGCGGCGGCCGAGCTTCAGCAAGGGATAGAGCACCGTCGATGCCGTGCGGCTTGAGAAAATCGCCCGATTGAGCCGATTGAACCAGGATATCGGGCTCGATAATCCGGCAAGCACATGCACGGCATCGCTACCGTAATAAGCTCTGCCTTTGTAGACGAAGAGCATCCCCTCATTAAGGTCGTAGCCTTGCTGCCAATATGTGCTGAGACGTGGGTCGTTTGATCTCGCATCCAGCATTTCGACCTTGCCGACCGTTTCGCGCAAACGCACGTATCGAACATAGTTCTGACAGAAGATGCAATCGCCATCATAGATGATCAGAGCGGCTTCATCACTCACGGTCGCTGGTCCTCATCTCGACTGCGGGATCTCTGAATTGAACCGAGGTCTCTTTCTCGGATATAAGACTTCACGAGAAAGATGTAACTATCAATTTGTTTATTAAATGAAAGGCGTCGCCCAATGATGAATCAGGAAATCCTGTCCTGACAAATTATTCGGCCGTGTTCCTTCATGACCAACGCGTTCAAAGCCAGCCCTAGTCATCGGATGTGCGGCGGAACTTACTATTCGCAACGCTTGGCTGCTCCTCGACGGCGTCCGCAACATTTCACGAGCCGCGTTGGACCACTACCATATACTGGGCAGGAGCTTACAGTTCGTTCGTGCGGCTCTGCGTCCTTCGGCATCACTTTCTCTCTTGCTCAGCCCGCCACGCTAGGTCGTCAAGAAGCTCAGGAAGGCGAAGGAAGGTCACGCGCCTATCATGCCGCCTTTGTAAACGAGACTTTGCTCCAGCCTGCGCAGCTCGTGCTCGATAACGGGCGGCCAGCTCAAAGGCCGACCGCTTGCTCTTGGCGTCTGCCATGTCAAACCCCCTCGTAGCTCGCCAGCGCAGGCCTGGCGCAACGTAACACCCCGCCCCCCAAATGCCCAATGGCCCTGAGGATTCCACATAGGCCTTGTGGTGGGATGATCGAAATTAATACAGCTGACCCGGCGCACTATTGAGACTTCGCGGCTTTGTTGTGCACACCGATCAATGATGCTAAAAATTACGCAGTAGCTGCGCGCGGCCGCCAGTCGCCCCTCTTGCCGTGGCGTGCTTCTCATTGCGATACAGAAAAGTTTATATTTAGCGTCACTTCGCTTCTAGGATGAGCAGGGAATTTAAGGCTAAGCCTTTGTATTCAAGCAAATGGTGGCCAGCCTGAAGTTTTGATAAACTCCAGTGATTTTTTTGTTTCTTGCGAAGCTCATATCCGAGCAGTCGCACTCGCCTCGTGCGAAGCACAGTATTTCATCCGCAGTTGCGCTCCTTGCCGCTACGTTTCTCGGACTCAGTCGTGCCAAACGCCTGAGCCGTAGTGCCAACGAAGCAGACGATGAGCATCGCGGCGAAACACTTGCGGCGCGCGGAGGATTTGGACCTGACCGATAGCCAATCTGCGAAAGTCCTTCGGCGCAGACGGTGAGGCGTTTCCAACACATGCATTCAATTCTAACGGACTGATCAACACGTCGGAAAACCCTCCCTTGCTAGGCGAAGGTCGTCAAGGGAGTTTTGCAGTGGCGATCGATCCGAACAACCTTTCCGCGACGGCGACGCTCACCTTCAGCGAGGATTTCAACAGCTTCAACCTTTGGAATGGGACGAGCGGCCTCGATACACGGCCCGGCTGGGCCATGTGGCCGCAATTCGACAGCGGTTTCACTGAATCCGGGAATGGCGAGCAGGAATGGTTCATTCAGCCGGGGGACGCCCAAACGGCCTCGGTGAACCCTTTCAGCGTTCAAAACGGGGTGCTGACCATCAGCGCCAATCCCACCCCTTCGTCGATGCTGCCTTATGTCAACAACCAACCTTATACATCCGGCTGGATCGACACCTACCACGAGTTTTCCCAGACTTATGGCTATTTCGAGATGCGGGCCGAGCTGCCGGCGGGCCAGGGCCTTTGGCCCACCTTCTGGCTCTTGCCGGAGGACAATTCCTGGCCGCCCGAACTCGATGTGATGGAGATGATCGGCAACCAGCCGAACAGGCTCGTCACCACCGTTCACAGCCAGGACCCGATTGCGGGTGGGAGAGAAATTTCGCCCAATCATTATGCCGTCGGCGCAGGAACCAACGAGCCGGGGATGACCACGGGCTTCCACACCTATGGTGTCGATTGGGAGCCCAACACGATCACCTGGTATTTCGACGGCCAGGAAGTCTACCAGACCGCGACGCCCCCGGATCTGCAGAACAAACCGATGTACATGATCGCCGATCTTGCGGTCGGCGGCTATTGGCCGGGCAACCCGGATTCCACCACGCCTTTCCCGGCGCAAATGCAGATCGACTATCTGCGGGCCTATCAGGCCGCGCCTCAATCGACTCGGGCGGCACGGGCGGAGATCCGCCGTCGCCGCCTCCACCACGCCGCCGCGACTGCCGCGGCGATGCCGCCGCCACCATTAAGTCCGGCAGCAGCACCGCCACCGCCACCGCCCCCGGGCGGGAGTAACTCAGGCGCCACCGCCACCATCATCACCAATGCAGGTCCCAATGACATCCTATGGCGCAATGGCGCCGATGGTACGCTCGCAGACTGGACGATGAACGGCGCGCAAGTGATCTCCGGTCACGAGGACACCTATCAAGGCTCGGTTGTGGCACCGAACGCCAGTTGGAGCGTCGCCGGCATTGGTGATTTCAACGCGGACGGCAAGGCGGACATCTTGTGGCGCAACACCGACGGCAACCTCGTCGACTGGAGCATGGACGGCTCGCAAATCCTTTCATCCCAAGGGATCACGGCGCAAGGAGGCGCCGTGGTTCCGGGCGCTTCGTGGAGCGTCGCCGGCATCGGCGATTTCAACGGAGACGGCGCCTCCGATATTTTGTGGCGCGACACCAACGGCACGCTCATCGATTGGACGATGAACGGCTCCGCGATCACGTCCTCTCAGGATGTGACCCTGTCTGGAACGCTGGCGACGCCTGATGCCTCATGGAGCATCGCCGGCATTGGCGATTTCAATGGAGACGGGCACTCGGACCTCTTATGGCGCAACGCGAACGGCGCCTTGACGGAGTGGGCGATGAACGGGCCGCAGATCGGCTCCGCCCAAGACATCACCCTCGACGGCCGTACGGTGGCGCCTGACGCGAGCTGGAGCGTCGCTGCGATCGGCGATTTCAACGCAGACGGCCACTCGGACATTTTGTGGCGCGACACGAACGGCACGCTCATGGAATGGGCCTTGCAAGGGGCTCAAATTACCTCGTCGCAACAGGTCACTTTCCAAGGCAGCCCCGCAATGCCTGACGCTTCCTGGCAAATTGCGCAGATCGGCGATTTCAACGGGAACGGCGCCTCGGATATCTTGTGGCGCAACGGCGCAGGCGCGCTCGTCGAATGGGCGATGAACGGCGCGCAAATCAGCGCCGAACAACAAGTCACGATCCAGGGCGGAACGGCCAACCCGGCCAGCAACTGGACCACGATCGCGAAACCCACCGACTTGTTCTGATCGCGTCCCGGTCAGCGATTTCAACGGGGACGGCCACTCCGATATCCTGTGGCGCAACACACCTAAAGGACTTAGTTCGCCGGGTCGCACCGCCGAACAAGCTGCGGCGCGCCGGCAGGCACAATTGCTGCTGCCAATTTCCCCTCCAACCCACGTTTCTTCCTAAGCGTTGAATCTGCCAACTCCTAATTTTTAATAGGGCGGTTCGGCAAATTAAACAGCGAAAGAAGTATAATTCAATCGAAGACCTTGAGTTTGGCAAAGAGGGCGCGAGCGCTTCGACCCCGCCGCGACACAGCCATCGTATATATAGCTGATCTCAACCTGAATCTCCCCAGAGGAGATGCCGTCTGCGCATAGATGCGGCCGCCGAGGCCAACACCTTCTCGACTTCGATATTGCGGTCGCCAGACGATGGGGTGGCTTCCATCAAGCGTTCGCGACGCCGCGCTCGGCTGGCGCGGTAATCACTCCATTCGATGGAATGTGCTCGCGGCAGACAAGTGCCAGTGGGCGAAGAGGCTCGCGCGAGCGCTCCAGGCCGCCGCGATACAGCTCCGCATATATAAGCTGTTCTCCACCTGAATCACTTTGGAGGAACTACGTGGAAAAGCCGATAGATGCGGACGCCGAGGCCATCACCGATGGCAACATGGCCGACCGCGCGCTCGCTCGCTGAGCAGCCCGAGGCGACGCCCGCAAGCGTTGCCATGACAGATTTTACGCCGCGGTGCGGAAGCCACGCCCCCCGACGAGGCCTTCCTCGCCGCGAAGGCGCGTGAAATCCGCTGCCACTGCCACCTCCTCCACTGTGCGAAGCTCGAGATAGGGCGGCTCCTGCATGAGGTAAGGAAAAGAGTGGCTCACGGCCAATGGGCGCGCTGGCTCCAATGCGAATTCCGCTGGTCGGAGAGCTTGGCCTTGAAGCTCATGCAGTTGTATGAGGCATTCGGCTCAAATCCGGAACGCGTTACGCGTTTGAAACTCGCCGCTTCGTCGCTGTATCTGATGGCGGCCCCGCATACCCCGCCCGAAGCGAGGGATGAATTCATGCGCCGCGCCGAAGCCGGCGAGGAGGTGTCGCGTGCCGAGGTGAAGCGCATCATCCAAGAGGCGAAGGCGAATCTGAACCCAAAGGAAAGACGACGAGCTCCCTCTGGGCCGCCGGTACGCCGCAAGCGCGCCGATGCCGGAAGCGGTAGATGATGAAAATCTCTATCAGCTGGGGCCAGGGTGGCCCAAATCGGCGCGGCGTTGGAAGAATTCGGTGAGCGCGTGACCAGCGGCGATGCCGGCAGTCTCTTCGCAACATTGGAATCTGCCATCAGGGCAGCGGACGACGGGGCAAGGCGCAGAGTGCTGGCAGCCCTGGAGCTGTTGGGTCGGCTCGATCAAACGCTTCGCGACAACCCCTTGGAAGAAGAGAGGCACTCAGGTGCGTACCGAGACGACGTCATTTGGTCTCTTTGCCGGGACGGTGAGCTACCACGCGGTCAATTCTAAAGGGCGCAACACGACGGAAGGCAACTCACCGTTGATCTCAACCCGACGGCCAGTTAGAGCGAAGTTTGCTTGGCAGTGCTGCCTTTTCTACCGCCGGGCAACACGTTTGCATGACGATCGGTCATGCTCTTCGCAGGGCGGGGGCGGGCCACGAGAGCCTTTGAGCATTATGAGCGTCGCCCCCCGTCGCGCCGCAATTCGCGATCGGGTTCACAACTCGTCAGGGTGGGTCCAGCGTCAGCGGAGACTGAAGTATCGGCTTAAGTTCATCGATTGATTGCCATTTTTTGGCGGGAAGAACCCAATTTGGATGATCACGTCGCGAAGCCAAGGAACGACACCTTCATTCGTCTGGCGAGCATGGGGCCTCACTTGCAGTGGCTTTTTCGGACGCGCTCGTCTCTCATTGGGCAGTGAGACATTGGCTGGCCGAGCCGCTGTGCGGAAAATGAGGGGAGCATGAGAGCGTGTGGCGGTTCTTGAGGCCGCGAGCAAAGCGCCGCTGGCCGAGCCTTCCGGAGGGATTGCGGATCTATGCGATCGGTGATGTGCACGGCCGGGTCGACCTCCTCGACACGACCTTCGCGCGGATCGATGCCAATCTCGCGCGCTCTTCGCCGCATCGCGCCATACACGTCCTTCTCGGCGATTACATCGATCGGGGTCCCGCGTCTCGGGAAGTTCTGGACCGCCTCGTCGAGCGAAGCCGCTTTCATCGCATGATCTACCTGAAGGGCAATCACGAGGCCTATCTCGTCGAGTTTTTGCACAATCCCGCGGTACTCGGCGATTGGCGTCACTTCGGAGGCCTCGAAACCTTGCGGTCCTACGGGCTCGAGCCGAGCGCCAATCCCGACGTCGCCGAAGAGCGGAGGCTGGCGCGGAACCTGGCCACCGCGTTGCCTGCCGAGCATCGATCGCTGCTCAGGAAGCTCGCGGCGTCTTATACTTGCGGTGATTTCTTTTTTGCCCATGCGGGCGTGAAACCTGGCATTCCGCTCGCTCAACAGAGCGAGCACGACCTGCTTTGGATCCGCGACGACTTTCTCCTCTCCGAGCAGCATTTTGGCAAGGTCGTGGTACACGGCCACACACCGGTACTCGAGCCGGACATCCGCCCCAACCGGATCAATATCGACACCGGTGCCTACGCGACCGGCCGATTGACCTGTTTGATGATCGAGAAGGACGCGATCTTCGTGCTTTGAGCCGCAAGCGGCCGGGATCGAGTGCCTCACCCCCGAGATCTTCATCGTCTCGCCGGTCTCATCCGAAAGGGTGATTTTCGGCAACATGGGATAGAATAGTCTGCGGTTCTGCGATTGAGAGCTTGCGCGCCCTCGAGATGCAAGGACCTGGGCTGATGGGATGAACCAGAACTATTTTCACCTGCACCTCGTCTCCGACGCCGGCGAAGAGGGGCTCGCCGCCGCCGGTCATGCGGTGGCGAAGCTTTACCCGCATATTTCCGCCATCGAGCACATCCACACGCTCGTGCGCTCGTCCGATCGCTTGCGCGAAGTCGGCGCGGCGATCGAGCGGGAACCCGGCATCGTTCTCTACCGCCTGGCCGACCCCGAGATTGCCCACAGGCTCGAGCGCAGATGTCGGGCGCTGCGTTGCCCTTCGCTCTCGCTTCTCAAGCTCTCGTCAACGGGCGGCACCGCCGTGCCCGATGCATCCTATGGCGAGATGATCAGCCTTCATCTGAAGGCGAAGTCCCGAACGGGGTTCCGCGTCGGCGCGGCGGTGCTCGGCGTTCTTCTCGCGTTCGAGGCCTTATGGATCTTATCCGCCGAAGCGTTCCGTCCGCGGCTCGCCTCCTTTCCGGCGGCCGCGGCCGCCGCGGCGGTCGCGCCCAGCGAGCGCGACAAGGCGGAGCTGGCCGCCAAGATCGGCCTGGTTCGGGGCGATCTATGGGCCGATTACGCGATGACGCTGATGCCCCAATTGCCGCAGGAAATCGCGAGAGGGGGCGCGGTCGCGTCGTCGCATCCGGCCGAGGTTGCCCGCGCCGCCGCCGAGAAGGCGGCGAGCCTTGCTCCTCATGATTTGCGCATTTGGCTTCTGCTTGCCGCGGTGGCTTCCGAGATCGACCGGCGCGCGCGTGAATCGGACGGCGCGTTGAAGATGTCCTATTACACGGGGCCGAACGAGCTCGCATTGATGCCGTTGCGTCTCTCGATCGCGGCGCGGTCGAACGCTATCGGGGATGCCGATTTGCAGCTTCTGGTGGGGCAAGAGATCCGCACCATCCTGACGCGAAAGCCCGAATTGAAGCCGTGGATCCTCGTCGCCCATCGCAACGCTTCGCCCGCGGGGAAGGCCTTCTTCGAATTGACGGTCGGTGCGCTCGACCCTGTCTTGCTGACGGCGATGCGCACGGCATCACCCGCCAAATAGCAGGTCACGTTGCGGCGGAACGCGGCAGGTCGACGGGAGTTTGTCACCTAAGCGTGTAAGATTCGATTCTTGTGTAGGCGGGAATCCGCATGGCGCCTCGAGCCAATTGGAAGGGATATCTCAAGCTCGCCGAGCTCGCGTGCACCGTGTCGCTTTATACCGCCGTTTCGACATCCGAGCGCATCGTCTTCCACACCGTCAACCGCGAGACGGGTCATAGGGTCCGCCGCCAATTCATCGATGAGGAGACCGGCAAGCCGGTCGAAACCGCCGATCAAGTCAAGGGTTACGAGACGAGCAAGGGCGAATACGTCATGCTCGAACAGAAGGAGGTCGCTTCGGCACTTCCGGAGAGCGACAAGACGCTTGCGCTTGACGCCTTCGTCGAATGCGACGCGATTGACGATCTCTATTTCGATCGCCCCTATTATCTCGCGCCGAGCGATGCCATTTCCGAAAAGGCTTTCGGGGTGATTTGCGAAGGAATGCGGGAAAGGAAGGTCGCGGGCCTTGCTCGGACGGTGCTTTTTCGCCGCGTGCGAACGCTGCTCTTGCGACCCTATGGCGCCGGCATGATCGCCACGACCCTCAACTTCGATTACGAGGTCCGATCCCCGAGGGACGCGTTCGCCGACATTCCCGATCGGAAGATCAAAGGCGAAATGCTCGATCTCGCCCAGCACATCATCGAGACCAAGCGCGGCAAATTCGATCCGAGCACCTTCGAGGATCGCTACGAGGAAGCGCTTGCCGAGCTGGTGCGCGCGAAGCTCGAGGGCAAGCCGATCGAGGCCCGCAAACCCGAGCCTGCCTCCAATGTGGTCGATCTGATGGAGGCACTGCGAAGGAGCGCGGCCGGAGCAGGCTCCGCCCGCAAGACGCAAGCCCGGTCATCCGGCGCGAAGGCGAAAAGAAGCCGCAAGTCTCGTAAGCCTTCGCCAAAGCCGTCTGGACGGGTAAGCCGACGGGCAACGCCAACGCGCCGGAAGGCGGGCTGAGCCATGGCGCTCGAGGCTTATCGCCGAAAACGGCGTTTTGACACCACTTCCGAGCCGCGCGGCACCGTCAAGAAATCAGCCGGAGATGACGGCGGCAGCTACGTCATCCAGAAGCATGACGCGCGCCGCCTCCATTATGATTTTCGCCTCGAGATGGACGGCGTTCTCAAGAGCTGGGCCGTCACCCGCGGCCCGAGCCTCGTTCCCGGCGAGAAGCGCCTCGCGGTGCATGTCGAGGACCATCCCCTCGAATACGGGGGGTTCGAAGGCACCATTCCCAAAGGCGAGTACGGCGGCGGCACGGTCATCCTTTGGGATCGTGGCCGCTGGACGCCGCTTGGCGATGCGCACAAAGGCTATGCCAAGGGCCATCTCGATTTCGAGTTGCACGGCGAGAAGCTTCGCGGGCGCTGGCACCTCGTGCGCATGGCCGGCAAGCCCCGTGAGAAGCACGAAAACTGGCTTCTCATCAAGGGTGACGACGAGGCGGCACGTGAACCCGGCGCGCCCGACATTCTCGAGGAGCGGCCCGAATTGGTGTCGACCGGGCGCGTGGTCGAAGAGGTCGCCGGTGAACGGCCGGGTTGGTCATCGAAAACCGGCAGGATCGCGCAGCCGGCCGCGGAGCGCGGCGGCAGGTCGGAGAAGGCATCCGCCCCTCCCTCCAAGTTGAAAAAGGCAAAGAAATCTCCGTTGCCGAGCTTCGTCGAGCCGACGCTCGCGACCTTGGTGGACAAGCCTCCTTCCGGCGGGCGATTCATCCACGAGATCAAATTCGACGGTTACCGATTGCAGGCGCGGATCGATATCGGAAACCTGCGCCTTCTCACACGCAGTGGCCTCGACTGGGCCTCGAAATTCGGCAAGGCCATCGCCGCGGCATTCAAGGCGCTGCCGCTCGGCACGGCCCTCATCGACGGTGAGCTCGTCGTCGAGAACGAGAACGGCTCTTCGGATTTCTCGGCGCTGCAAGCCGATTTGAGCGAGGGGCGGGATGATCGGTTCGTCTTTTACGCTTTCGATCTCCTCTATCTCGATGGACACGATCTTCGCGCGACGCCGCTTCTCGCGAGAAAACAGGCGCTCGCCTCCTTGCTCGGCGGCGAGACCGGGATCTTGCGCTTGAGCGAGCATTTCGAAGGGGACGGCAACCTCATCCTCGAGCATGTCTGCCGGCTCGGCCTCGAGGGAATCGTCTCGAAATTGCAAAGCGCTCCCTATCGCTCCGGGCGCAGCAAGGATTGGCTGAAGGCCAAATGCTCATCGCGCCAGGAGCTCGTCGTCTGCGGCTATGTGCCCTCGACGACATCGCGCAAGGCGATAGGCTCGCTCGTGCTCGGTTACTTTTCCGGTGGCAAGCTTGTTCATGCGGGGCGCGTCGGCACGGGTTTCACCAGGGCGGTGGCCGAAGATCTTTATCGGCGGCTCGAGCGAATCCGGGCACCGTCGAGCCCTTTCGCCGAGCGGCTCAGCGCCGATGCGGCGCGCCAGGTGCGCTATGTGAAGCCGGAACTCGTCGCCGAGATCGAGTTCCGCGGCTGGACCGCGGATCGTAACTTGCGCCACGCCGCCTTTCGCGGCTTGCGCGAGGACAAGCCGGCAAAGGAGGTCGTGGCGGAAAAAGTCATGCGCGAAACCTCGCGAACCCAATCCCCCGGCGAGCCCGAGGCTACGAAACCGAAAGCCGGCGCGGCCACGCGGTCGGCGAGCGTGAAGCTCACCCATCCCGATCGTCTCTATTGGCCGGACGTCGGCGTCACCAAGGAAGGGTTGGCCGATTACTACACGCAAGTCTGGCCGCGCATGGCGCCCTTCGTCACCAAGCGCCCGCTGGCGCTGGTGCGCTGCCCGAGCGGCGTCACCGGAGAATGCTTCTTTCAGAAGCACGCTTGGAAAGGGCTGAACCGCGCCATTCATCTCGCACACGATCCGCAGGACAGCGCGGGGGAACCGATCCTCTCGATCGATGATCTCGACGGGCTGATCGCGCTCGTTCAAGCGGGCGTGCTCGAGATCCACCCTTGGGGTTCGACGCTCGCCCGGATCGAGGAGCCCGACATGATCATCATGGACCTCGATCCGGGCGAAACCGTCTCTTGGGGACAAGTGGCCGAGGCGGCGAGCGAGGTCAGGGACCGGCTGGCGCAACTCGGGCTCGCGTCCTTCGTGAAGACCTCGGGCGGCAAGGGCCTCCACGTGGTGTCGCCCTTGCGGCCGAAGGCCGATTGGGAGGTGGTGAAGGCGTTCTGCAAGAGCATTGCCGATCAGATGGCCGCCGACAACCCCGATCGCTTCATCGCGACGATCACGAAATCGAAGCGGCACGGCAAGGTGCTGATCGATTATCTGCGCAATGGCCGTGGCGCCACGGCCGTTGCGGCTTATTCGACGCGAGCGCGCCCGGGTGCCGCGGTCTCGATGCCGCTCGGCTGGGACGAGATCGGCAGCGTCTCGGGTGCCGCTTACTTCACGGTCAGCAATGCGGTCACCCGCCTCGCCCGTTTGCGTACCGATCCTTGGGAGGAATTTCGCCGCGCGGCCGTGCCGCTTCCGACGTCGAAGCGGCCCAAAAATCGCAGGGCCTAGAAATCGGTTGGCGGAAGAGGAGCCGCCGCGAACCGAGGTTCAGCGCGCCTTGGGACGCTTTCCGTCCGCCCCGATGCTCTTGCGCAACGCATCCATGATGCTGATCACGTTGTTCGGCCGCTCCGGCGCCTCCTTCGGCTTGCGGGCAGCATGCCGACCTTTCTTCTTTCGGGCGATGATGTCGAGAAGATGCTCCTGCACCGGGTCCTTCACCATCTTCGGATCCCAGGGCTTCGTCCTTTCCGCGATCACCGATTCGATCATGCGCAGGAGCTTGCCTTCGACCTTCTCGGTTTTGCCTTTACCGAAATGGAGTTTCGGGTCGCGCACCTCGTCACCGTAATGGAGGGTCCATAAAACGATGCCGCGATCGCGCGGCTCGAGCATGACGGCGCGCTCGCGGCGGTAAAGCACGAGGCGCGAGATGCCAACCATCCCCGCGGTCTGCATGGCGTCGCGGATCACCGAGAAGGCCTCTTCGCCGACCGGGTCGTCGGGCATGAGGTAATGAGGCCGATCGTACCAGATCCACTCGATGGAATCCTTGGGCACGAACATCGCGATGTCGATCGTGCGCGTGCTCTCGAGCGCCACCGATTGGATTTCCTCATCCTCGAGCAGGACGTAATCGTCATCGCCGTGTTGATAGCCCTTCACCTCGTCGTTCTCGTCGACTTCCTTGCCCGTCTCGGCGTCGACATAGCGCGTGCGGACGCGATCGCCAGTCTTGCGGTTCAGCGTATGGAAGCGGACCTTCTCTTCCTCGCTCACGGCCGGCATCATGGCGACCGGGCAGGTCACGAGGGAGAGCTTGAGGTAACCCTTCCAGAAGGCACGAGGTGCCGCCATGTCACATCCTTGAGCCGGGGATCGTCCTGGCGTGGTGATCCACCGCCCTTCGCAAGCCCGCGCCCGCTTTCTCGAAAATCATAAACCCGGCAATGAACCCGGGAGTTCCGCCGATTCGTCGACCCTTGAGCCTCGAGCCGTTTTCACGCGTCACGCGGGCTGAGATGCGCGGCTCGAGCGCGCAAGGATAACCATTCAAGGCCGAGGCGGACGGGCTAAAATCACCTTCGCCATTCCGCCTCGTTATTTTCGGGATAGGATTGTCTCAATAAAGCTTGTGATGATCATGAGCCAAGGATGCGGATACCGGTTTCGGTCGGCTCATCCTCAAAACGAGTGCCGGGGACCTCGCCTCATGTCGACCTTCGATATGGCTTCCCTCGTCTTCATCTTCGCCGCGCTCATCGGCATCGTGAACGAGCGTTATTTCAGATGGCCGCGCGTCATCACGCTTTTGATCTGCGCGCTCGCGGCCTCGCTCGTGATCATGGCGATCGGCAGGTACTTTACTTCCTTCAACCTCGAGCAGCGTGCCGAGAACCGCATCGAAGGCGCGCATCTGCCGCGCATCCTTCTGGACGGCGTGCTCGCCTTATTGTTGTTCGCCGCAAGCCTCCACGTGAATTTGCGCGAGTTGAAGAGCCAGGCTTGGGCGGTCTTCGGCCTCGCCACGGCCGGCGTCATGGTCGCCACCGTGCTCCTCGGGTTTGGCATCTTCGGCGCGTTTCGCCTGTCGGGAACGGCGATACCACTGGCATGGTGCTTCGTGCTCGGAGCGGTTCTCGCGCCCACGGATGCGGTCGCCGTCGAGGGCCTGCTCAAGCGCGTGCGCTTGCCGAGCTCGCTGCGAGCGCTTGTTTCGGGCGAAGCGCTGTTCAACGACGGAACCGCCGTCATCCTGTTTTTTGCGGCGTTGGCGGCGGCGCAAGGCGAGACCGGTGTGATCGGTCACGGACATATCGTGCTCTCCCTCCTCGTCGAGGGTGCGGCGGGGGCGGCGCTTGGCGTGATCGCGGGCTGGCTCGCACATCTCGCGATGCGCCGCACTCATGACGAAAACCTCGTGCTCACGATTTCGCTCGCGCTTGCGCTTTCCACCTACCGGGGGGCGGTGGCCTTCGGCGTCTCCGGGCCGATCGCGGTCGTCGTGAGCGGCATCGTGCTCGCCAACCAGCCGGCGGAAAACTTCGCTCTCGCCGCTCTGCGCGCCAAGCTCGTCGCCTTCTGGTCGCTCGTCGATGACTTGCTCAACACTTGGCTCTTCATCCTCATGGGCTTCGAGATTCTCACGATCGATGCAAACCTCGCCATCATCCTCGCTTTGTTGCTCGCGATCCCGCTCGCCTTTGCGGCGCGTCTCATCAGCGTCTGCGCCTTGGTGCCGCTCTTGCCGAGCGGCTCGCCGCAAAAATTGCGCGCCATCGCGGCGCTTACCTGGCTCGGCTTGCGGGGCGGCATCTCCATTGCGCTCGTCCTGACGCTGCCGCCCACGCCCTATCAGGCCGCGCTGTCCGCGGTTTGCTACGGCGTGGTGATCTTCACGATCGTGGTTCAAGGCTTGCTCACGCCGCGTGTTCTCGACGCGCTCTACGGGGTCAAGCTCGAGCGGGTTGCCTCATCGTCCCTCGTCAATGAGGCCGAGCCGCCGTGACACGCGCGCCGATCGTGAGATCAGGCGGCCGGAGCGCCCGGCGCGGCGGAAGGCGCGGGCAGGGGGGCGGCTGCCGGCGCGGCCGAAGTATCGCGCTTCGCGACACGCCATTCCTCGAAGCGTTGCAGGAGAACGAAGAAGGCCGGCACCGCCAACACGGCAAGGCACGTCGACGCGATCATGCCGCTGAAAACCGTGATGCCGATCGAAGCCCTGGCGCTCGCGCCTGCGCCGCTCGCGACGACGAGCGGGGCAACCCCGAGGATGAACGCGAAAGACGTCATCACGATCGGCCGGAAACGCGCGCGAGCGGCCTCGACGGCCGCTTCCAAGATCGGCATGCCTTCGGCACGCATCTCGCGAGCGAACTCCACGATGAGAATGGCGTTCTTCGCCGAGAGCGCGATGAGCAGGACGAGGCCGATCTGGACGTAAAGATTATTGCCGATCTTGAGCGCGAGCAGCACGAGCACCGGGCCGACGAGCGAAAGCGGCACGGCGAGCAGCACCGAGATCGGCGTGAACCAGCTTTCATATTGTCCCGCGAGCACGAGATAGACGATGAGAAGCGCGAGCGCGAACACGAGATAAAGCTGATTGCCGACGATCTTCTCTTGATAGGAGATGCCCGTCCATTCGAAGCCGGCGCCGCGCGGCAGCGTGCGCGCGTCAATATCCTCCAGGAGCGTGATCGCCTGGCCCGATGAGAAGCCCTGCGCTTGCAAGCCCGCGACGGTCGCCGACGGATAAAGATTGTAGAGGCTGATGAGCGAGGCCCCGAGCGTCGGCGTGATCTTGATCAGCGTGCCCAAGGGAATCATGGCTCCGTCCTTGTTGCGGACCGTGAGCTTCTCGATGTCCCCCTGACGCATGCGAAATTGCGAATCGGCCTGCACGTAGATTTGGAACACCCTTCCGAAGGCGTTGAACTGATCGACATAGCTCGAGCCGAGATAGCTCGCGAGCGCGCTGAACACCTGATCCGGCGTGACCTTGACGGTTTGCGCCTTCACCCGATCCAGCTCGATGTGGAATTGCGGCACATTGGCGCGGAAGGGCGCCATGACGCGCTGTATCGCGGATTGGCTTTCGGCGGCCCTCACCACCGCATCGCTCGTTGCTTGAAGCTTTGCGAGATCGAAGCTTCCGTCGCGAAGCTCGATCTGCATGGCGAAGCCGCCGGCGTTGCCGATGCCTTGAATCGGCGGAGGCGGAAGTACGAGCACGCGGGCCGCCGCGATCGCGCCGAGCTCGCCGTTGAGCTTCGTGTAGAGCGGCCGCAAGCCTTGCGCTTTGCCGCGCACGCTCCAATCCTTCAGCATGATGTAGGCGACGCCGGCGTTCGCGAGCGTCGCGTTGTTGTCGAGCGCGGAGACGCCCGCGATGGTGATCACCTGCTCGACGCCAGGCGTGGCTTGCGCAATGCGTGACACTTCGTCGAGCGCCTTGTTCGTGCGGTCCAGCGAGGCGCCATCCGGAAGCTGGACGATCGCTAGGAAATATCCTTGATCCTCGATCGGCAGAAAGCCGGTCGGCACGCGCGCAAGGCCATAGATCGCCAATCCGATCACGATGAGCGCCACGCTCACCGTGAGGCGGCTGAAGCTCGTGATGCGCCCGATGAGCCTCGCATAGCCGCGCTCGACCCTTCCGTAACCCGCGTTGAAAGCTCGGTAGAAGGCGTTGCGTCTCTCGGGCGGTACCGATGGCCGCAGCCACAGCGCGCATTGCGTCGGCTTCAACGTCGCCGCGTTGATGGCGCTGAGCAGCGCCGTGGCGGCGATCACGAGCGCGAATTGCGCATACATTCGCCCCGTGAGGCCGGGAAGGAAGGACGCCGGAAGGAACACCGCCATCAGCACGAGCGTGATACCGATGATCGGGCCGAAGAGCTTGTTCATGGCGCTGATGGCCGCCTGTCGGCCCGACATCCCTTGTTCCATGTTGTGCGCGGCGCCTTCGACGACGACGATCGCATCATCCACAACGATGCCGATCGCGAGCACGATCGCGAACAAGGTCGAGAGATTCACGGTGAACCCGAGCGCCGCCATGGCGGCGAAGGCGCCAATGATGGTCACGGGCACGGTGGTCGCCGGGATGAGCATGGCGCGCCAATCCTGGAGGAAGAGCAGGATCACGATCAGCACCAGGACCCCGGCCTCGATCAGCGTCTTGTAAACCTCCGTGATGGATTGGCTCACGAATTTGGTGGTGTCGAACGGGATGCTGTAGACGATGCCGGGCGGAAAATCGGCCGCGAGCGCCTTCATCTTGGCGTCAACCTCATGGGCCGTCTGCAGGGCATTGGCGCCCGGCGACTGAAAGATCGCAAGCCCGGCGGCCGGCGTGCCGTTCAACTGAAAAACCTGACCATAGGTTTGCGCCCCGAGCTCGACGCGCCCGACGTCGCGCACGCGCGTGATCTCGCCGGAGTTGCCCGTCTTGACGATGACGTCGGCGAACTCGCGCGGCTCCGAAAGCCTCCCAGAGACATCGAGCGTATATTGAAAGGCCGGTTGGTTGGGCGCGGGCGGCATGCCGATCTGCCCCGCGGTGACCTGCTCGCTTTGCTGCTGCAAGGCCTGGATCACGTCTTGCGTATTCAGCCCCAGCGCCTGCATCTTGTCGGGATCGAGCCATACGCGCATCGAATATTGCCCGGCGCCGAACACGGTCACGTTGCCAACTCCCGGCAGGCGCGAGATCTCGTCCTTCAGCCGCAAGGTCGCGAAGTTGCTGAGATAAAGGCTGTCGTCGCGCTTGTCCGGCGAGGTCAGGGTCACGATCTGTAAGATCGCGGTCGATCTCTTCTGCACATTGACGCCTTGCGACTGCACGGCTTGCGGCAGGGAAGCGAGCGCGCTCGACACGCGATTCTGCACGAGCACTTGCGCGAAGTTCAGGTCGGTGCCGATCTGGAAGGTGACGGTGAGCGTGTAACTGCCGTCGGAGGTCGCGTAGGACTGCATGTAGAGCATGTTCTCCACGCCGTTCACCTGCTGCTCGATCGGGAGCGCCACGGTGTCGATGATCGTGCGTGCGTTGGCGCCGGGATATCGGGTCGTCACCTGCACGGTCGGGGGCACGATGTCAGGATATTGCGCGACCGGCAGCGAGAACAATGCGACGGCGCCGATCACCAGCATCATGAGGGCGAGGACGTTGGCGAGAACCGGTCTCTCGATGAAAAATTTGGAGATCATTTGACCTCGGCGCTCTCGCCCGAGCGGGCAAGCGTTTGCGCCTGCGCCTCGACCTTCTGGCCCGGCACGGCTCGCGCGATCCCCGAAACGATGACGTTGTCATCCGCGCTCAAGCCTTGCGTGACGACGCGCAGATCGCCGAGCGTCTCGCCGGTCTCGACCTTGCGCTGCTCGACGACGCCGTCCTTGTCGACGATGAGCGCATAGCGCCCACCCTGATCGTTGCCGATGGCCAAGTCGGGAATAAGGAGCGCGTCGGGTTCTTGCGAACGTGGCACGCGGATCCGGACGAAATATCCGGGCAAGAGAACGCGATCCCCGTTAGGCATCACACCGCGCACCGCGAGCGTTCCGGTCGAGGATGTTACGCCCGGAGAGGCATAGTCGAGCGTGCCCTTGTGCGGATAACCGCTCTCGTCGACGAGGCCGACCTCGACCGGAATCTGCCTCAGATCGGCTTCGGTCATGCGGCGATGACGGATACCGGCGCGCAGGCGCACCACATCCTGCTCGCTCACGTTGAAATTGACGTAGATCGGGTCGAGCTGGACGACCGTCGCCAGAACCGTGGGGTTCCCCAGCCCCACGAGCTCGCCGATGGACACTTGCCGCGCCGTCACGATGCCGTCGAAAGGCGCTTTCACCTGGGTGTAGCCGAGATTGATTTCCGCCTGTTTGGTGTCCGCTTGTTTCTGTCTCTGCACGGCGAGCGCGGAATCACGTGTGGCAGTCGAGGTCTCCAACGTCGCCTTTGAGGCAAACTCCCTGCTTTGCAGCTCCGTCTGCCGCGCAAAATCGGCTTGCGCTTGCGTCACCGTCGCATCGGCGCTGGCTTGCGCGGCCTTCGCTTGTGCCAAGGCGTTCTCATAGGGTTCGGGCTCGATGACGAAGAGCGGCTGGCCGGCCTTTACCGCGGAGCCGTCGACGAACTTGATTTCCTGGACGAAGCCCGCGACGCGAGCGACGAGGTTGGCGGAGTTCACCGAGGCGAGATTGCCGCTCGTCTCGAGGTAATGGGTGATCTCCTGGCGCAACGGATGGGCGACCGACACTTTCGGCGCGGGCGGCGGCACGTAGTGATTGTCGTTGCACGCCGCGAGCGACAGCAAGGCCGTCGAGATGACAATGATCCTCATCCGACCTCCTTGCGTTTGCCTCTCGTCGGCTACGGTCGATTTTTTGCGCCATCCGTAGCGGATCGCGATCGGTTCTCGACGCTTCCCTATCGCCGGCGCGCCGACATCAGCACTGCTTGGCAGCCGGGCGAAAGCGAAGCCGCATTTTCTCGAAAGCACGCGATCACGCGCCCGCCTCCCGGTGGCACGCCGGCGCAGAGCGCGCGGTAGTCGGGGCCGCAAGCTCCTCGCAGCACGGCGATCTCCTGGCGCGGCGTCATCGGCCGAAAAGCGCGAGCGGCGGGCGCCGCCGGCGTCGCGGGCGCGGTCTCGGCAGGGCCTGCGCTCGGTGCGCCCGATGGGGATGGTGGCGCGGCGGGGGAAGGCGAAGCGCCTCCGCCGGCGGCATTGACAGCCGTTTGGCACGCTGCCGAAAGCTTCTCCACATTTTGGCGCAGGCAATTCAATGCCGGCATCCCGCCCGTCGGGACGCTGGCGCAATGGGCCCGATAATCCGCCGCGCAGGAGGATCGAATGGCGCTGATCTGCGCTTGCGAGGGTTGCTGCGCGCCGGTGGGCGCCGAAAGCCCGAGCAGGGCCAGCGTGATGACGAGGCTCGGCAAAAGCGGGTTGCGATGATGAATCATTTTTGACACCGGTCTGGCTTCTCGTTTTTTGCGCCGCTCGAAGGCGCTTCGCTCTCGAGCCATCTCACTGTTGGGCGTGCGCATCCACGACCTTGCGACAGGCTTCGCCGAGCTGGTCTCGCTGCTGGGAGAGGCAGGCCAAGACGCGGCCGCCACCCGGCTTGGTGCCCTTGCAGAGTTTCTGGAAATCGCTTCGGCAGGCGGCGCGCTCGGCGGCCGTCTGCGCCATCGCGCTTGTCACCAGCAAGCTTGCGGTCAGAACAACGCAAGGCCCGAACAAGCGCATCTTAGCCTCCATTGAATGGAATGACAGATTGGTCAAGGTCATCCTGCCGATCGATAAATGTCAAGCGTAAGTTCCTTTTCGCAGAAAGAGAATTTCATTGATTGAATACACAGCATCAGGCGATTTTGATTTGATCTTAGGGAACCAGAATCTTGTCAAAGCTGTTCGTGCATGTGAGGTTCACCGCGCGGCGATGATGTGTCCCGGTCCATGCTTCAGCCGTCGAACGAGGGATGGGGGAATTGATGATCGGTCAACCCCCATGGGAGGAAATGACGATGAAGCGGTTTATTCTCACGGCTGCCCTTCTCGGAGGCTTTTTCGCCTTAAGCGCCAGTGAAGCCGGCGCGGTCGTTTGCGCGCGCGGCGTCTACCGTGCCGGCTGCGCCGGGCCACGCGGAGCGGTGGTGACGCATCGGGGCTATTACCCCTATCGCCACGGCTATTACGGCCGCCCCTATCCCTACCATCGCGGCGTGGTCATCTATCGGTAGGCGCAAGCACGATTGATAGTTTAGCATCGCCTGTCCGGCTCGGCGGTCCGGGTGAAGGAAGCGCATTGGCCGGCGCCGAGCCCCGAAGCGGGTTTGGGCGCCGATGCCGCGCGTGATCGCGTCACCGAGGCCTGGGCAGCTTTCGGTCGGCGGCCCTCGACCGCTTGCCGGTTTGTATACGCTTTGTTACCCTGCCGCATCATTTGGTGATCTCGGCTGAACTCTGCTCGGGCAGAGGAAATACAGGCCATGGCGGGGTTTTTGGGCACAGTGAAGAACCGGCAGGGGGTCATCGCGGCGGCGGCTGTCGCGGCTGTCTGCGCGCTCGCTGCCGGGGCCGGCTGGTACGTTTATGGGCCAAGCCTTTCCCCGCCTCTCCCCGCCGCGGGAAGCGCGCCGAGCGGGCCGGCGCCGGTGGCGAGAAATGACGCTCAAGGCACGGCGACGCCTTCCAAGGGCACGAACGGAAACGATCTCGCTCCTGCTCCCGCGACGGGCGCCTCTGCCGCGCCACCCGCCACGGGCTCGGCGGCAAGCGCGAATGCGGGAGCTAAGCCGCAACCGCCCGAATTCGACATCGTCCGCGTCGAGCGTTCCGGCGAAGGCGTGATCGCGGGGCGAGGCGCACCGGGGGCTACTATTCTGCTTAAGGATGGTGACCAGGAACTCGCCCGCGCGCTCGCCGATGCCAATGGGGAGGTGGTTTTCCTGCCGCCGCCGCTCGCGCCCGGCGAACATGCGCTCACCTTGCAATCCGTCCCTCCGGGTGCGGCCGAGGGCACCTCGTCCCAAAGCGTCAAGGTGGTCGTGCCGAAGGCGGGCCAGCAAGCCGTGACGATTGCGCGCGCGGCGCCCGAACAGCCCGCGGCCTCACGTTCCGATGCGAACGCGCCAAAATCGCAACCCGGCGTTCCGTCTTCCGCCACGGTGCCGGCAAAACCCGCGCCGGCGGTTTCGATCCGCACGGCTGAAGCTGAGGAAGGCGGTAGTTTCTACGCCACCGGCTCGGCGCCGCCGGGCAGTCAGAGCCGGCTCTACCTCAATGGCGCCTTCGTCGGAAAGGTGATTGCCGATTTGAACGGGCTCTGGTCGCTCAAGGTGGAAAAGGGCATGCAGCCCGGACACTATGCGGTGCGCGCCGATGAGGTCGAGCCGCAGAGCGGCAAGGTCATCGCGCGCGCCGAGGTGCCTTTTGATTTCCCTGCGCCCGTGGCAGCCGGTCAGGCGAATTCGCAGGCCATTCCCGCAAAAGGGCCCATCGATCAAGCGCAAAAACCGGGCGTCGCGGCTGCCGCGGGGGACCAGCCGAAGCCTGAGGTCTCGGCATCCTCGAGCGCCGCGACGGCGAGCGCTCCCGGACCCGCGGCTGCCGTCGTCAAGGAAGTGCGGACCACGACCGTCGTGCGTGGCGACAGCCTCTGGCGCATCAGCAAGAAAATGCTCGGGCGAGGCACGCGCTACACCCAGATTTACGAGGCCAACGCGCGCCAGATCCGCAATCCGAGCCTCGTCTTCCCCGGCCAGGTCTTCGTGCTGCCGCCGGATCCAGGCTGATCGCCAAGTGTGAGCACAAGTCGAAGGGATCGCGCCGTGCAAAATCGGCACCCCCTTGCGCGCTTGGCAACCTCAAAGCGTCACGACCTGTCCCGAGCGGATCGACTCATCGGCCGCAAGCACGATCCTGAGGCTTTTCACCGCATCATCCATGGACGCGCCAAGGTCGAGGTCCTCCTCGATCGCTCCCAGCAGAAAACGCTGCTCGCGCTCGCACAGCGCGTCGTGGTCGGGCTCGTCCGACATGTCGATCCGCTCGTCGGGGCGCGACATATCGCTGTAGTGGCGCAAAATCTGGTTGGTTTTCGTGTGGGTGTTGATGTCGTCGGAGCGCTGCGCGCCCGCGCGCTCTCCCATGACGATCGACACCGAGCCCTTCGGCCCGAAAACGTCCTTCACGAAAAAAGCCGTTTCGCTGATCATCGGCCCCCAGCCGGCTTCGTACCAGCCGACCGAGCCATCCTCGAAGACCACTTGCAATTGACCGTAGTTGTTGATCGCGACTTCCTCGCTGAGCCTCGCGCCGATCGCATGGACCCGGATCGGCTTCGCCGACGTCATCTGGCACATCACATCCACATAATGGACCCCGCAGTCGACGATCGGGGGAAAGGAATTCATCAACCGCTTGTGCCAGGCCCAGGTTTCTCCGTTCGATTGCTGGTTCAAGTTCATGCGGAAAACGAGCGGCGTGCCGAGCTCCCGCGCGATCTCGATGAAGCGTACCCACGAAGGGTGGTGGCGCAGGATGTAGCCGATCACCAATTTTCGCCCCGTGCGCTTCGCCGTTGCCACCACCTTTTCCGCGTTGGCGACCGTATCGGCAAGCGGCTTTTCGACGAAGACATGAGCGCCCGCCTCCATGGCCTTGATGGCGAATTCGGCGTGGGTATCGGGAAGCGTGTTGACCGAGACGACATCAGGCTCGAGCCGTGCAAGCGCTTCCCCGAAGCTCGCGAACCTCGCCGTTCCCGCGAGCGCTTCAGGCAGCTTGCGCGTCGCGATGCGCCGCTCACACACGCCGACAAGCTCGAACCCGGGAATGCGCGCATATGCGAGGGCGTGGCTCATGCCCATGTTGCCGAGGCCGACCGCCAGGACTTTTTGGGCAAGGACTCTTCGTCGCGCCATCGCGCTTTTCCTTTTCTCGCATCCGCCGTGCGGGCCTCGAAGCCGTGCTCATTTTCGCACGAAGGCCGCAAAAGTCACCGCCCGCGCCCCCAACGCCGGGCATTCAAGAACATGCGAGGCGTCGCGATGCGTCGAGCACGCAAGCGGTGGCGGTCCGGGCAGGGTAAAGTGTTAGACCGAATCACGTTTCATCGCCGTCCCGAACGGAGCGCCTCTTGAAAACCTTAATAAAGGGACATCCGGCCTTGGTGTTCTTGTGCGTCGCGCTTGCCGGAATGGCGAATGCGCTCACGAAAGGAGAGCCGGCGAAAGCCGCCGGGCAGCCGGATGATTTTCCGGCTTTCGCCTATCCATGGTCTCCCGATTTCCCCATGGCGCCGGTTGACGATATTCCCCGGCACGTTCCTGAAAGCAACTTGAGCTTCACGACAAGGCAGGAGACGGATTTATTCTTTTCTCCCGATTGGCACCCCGCGGATCATCCGCCCATGCCCGATGTGGTCGCGCACGGCGATCCTCCCGAAGTGCGCGCTTGCGGCTCGTGTCACCGTGCCGAGGGGACGGGCGGCCCTGAAAACGCAAGCCTCGCCGGGCTTCCCGCCGAATACATCGTGCAGCAGATGGCTGACTTCAAAAGCGGCGCGCGCAAATTTTCCGGCCCGCTAAGAATTCCCGTCACGCTCATGATCGACACTGCGCGAGCGGCGAGCGACGCCGAGGTGCAGGCGGCGGCGAACTACTTTTCCGCCCTCAAGCCGAAGCCGATCATCAAGGTCGTGGAAAGCGACACGGCGCCGAGAACCGAGCTCGTCCGCGTCTTCTACAAGCTCGACCCGAAGGGCGGCACGGAACCTATTGGGCGGCGCATCGTCGAGGTCCCGGCCGACGCGCAACAATTCGAGCTGCGCGATTTGCGCGCGCACTTCATCGCCTATGTGCCGAAAGGCGCAGTCGCGAGAGGTGAGGCTCTCGTCAAGGGGGAGGACGAGGGCGCGCCCACGCAATGCGGCGCGTGCCACTCGCCCGACCTGACAGGCGGCGGGCCCATCCCGGCCATCGCCGGGCGCTCGCCGAGCTATATCGTGCGCCAGCTCTACGATATCAAAGCGGGCGACGCGCGCCGGCGCGGCGACCGCCATCATGCGCCCGATCGTCGAGAAGCTCTCGACAGACGACATGGTAGCAATCGCGTCTTACCTCGCGACGCTTGCGCCGTGAGCGGCTGATGAAGCGTCGCATCGGCGGCCGGCCCAGCGGGTTCACCTGATGTCAACGCAATCGGTAGAGAAGCCCGCATGGCGATCGAGAGGTGGCCATCGGGCTCGGCCGGGAGCATGGAGGCGCGCCCGCGACCGGGATCATGACCAGGGTGGCGGTTGCGGTCGTGGGCGCGGCGGGCGGTGAAGAGAGAAGCCTCATGAGCGCCGTTGCATCCCCTCGCCCCGCCTTGAAGCCCCGAGCCTCGTTCTGGCTCCTGGGCTATGCCTTCCTCATGCTTTTCGTCGGCACCACGATCCCGACGCCGCTTTATCGCGTCTACCAGGATGAACTGCATTTCTCCTCGGGCGTCCTCACCTTGATCTTCGCGGTTTACGTGCTCTTCCTCATCCCCTCGCTCCTCGCCTTCGGCCAGATCTCGGACCGAATCGGCCGGCGCGCCGTCATCCTTTTCGGGTTCAGCCTCGGCGCGCTCGGCGCCGCGGCCTTCGCGGGCGCCCAGGGGTTGGCCTTCTTGTTCATGGCGCGCGCCCTGCAGGGGATGGCCACCGGCGTGGTGGCGGGCGCGGGCACGGCCGCGATGCTCGAGCTCGAGCCTCGTGGCAACCGGCAACGGGCGGCCTTCGCGGTCTCCGTCGCCAATTCGAGCGGCGCCGCGCTCGGGCCGCTCTTCGGCGGGGTCCTTGCCGAATATGGCCCTTGGCCGACAAGGCTGCCTTTCCTCATCTATCTTGCGCTCATGCTTCCGATCGCCGCGCTCGCCTTCATGCCCGAGACCCTCTCGCGGCGGCGCCCGTTCGCGCTGGAGCTTCGCTTGCCGGCGGTGCCGGCGGAGATCCGCAGGCAATTCGCCTTCGCCTCGGCGGTCTCTTTCACGGTCTGGGCCGCGGCCGGGCTTTTTCTCACGCTCGCCCCCGGCTACGTGAAACTTTTGCTCGGGCTCGGCAACCTGGCGATCGGCGGCGCCTTCGTCTGCGTGATGCTCTTCGCCTCGGCCGGCGCGCAGCTTTGGTGCCGGCGCCTCTCCCCGGATAACGCGATCACAATCGGCCTCGTCCTCTTGCCGATCGGGCTTGCGAGCCTCGCGCTCGCCAATCCGTCACAAAGCGCGGCGCTGCTTCTCGCCGGAGCGCTGGTGGTCGGCGCCGGCCACGGTTTCGGCTATCTCGGCGCCATGGTGCTGGTGAACCGGCTCGCGCCGGAGGCGCGCCGCGCCGAAGTGGCTTCCGGCTTCTACATCGTCTCCTATCTCGGCGTGGCGCTCCCGGTGATCGCCGTCGGCTTCGGCGCGCAAGCCCTCGGGCTGCTCCTGGCGGTGGCGATTTTCTCCGCCGTCGTCAGCCTCTTCGCGCTCGTGTTGCTCGCCGTGTCCACTCGCCTTCGCTCCTCCGCCCCGGCATGAGCTTCGGAAGGTCCCGCGGAAGCATCGCCGAAGCCCGGTGACGGGGCCGCGGTCCACGGCCGGGAGTTCCCGGCCGTGGACCGCGGCGAACTCGATCCTACTATTTCGGCAGATCGAGCGCGGTCGCGTCGACGTAAGGTTTCAGCAAAGCATCCGCATTGGCTTGCGCGGCCTTCGCGGCTTCCACCGGCGTCTTCTTGCCGGAAAGCATCGCCTGCACCTCGTCCTCGAGCGCCTTGCGCACCGCGACCGTGTTGTAGGTCGCAAACCAGGGCTTGGCGAAAGCGAGCTGCTCGAGCGCGACCTTGGCGTCCGGATTCTTCTCGAGAAACGCCTGCATCTCCGGCAGCTCGTAGGCGGCCTTCACCGGCGCGAAATAACCGGTGAAGCGGCTCCAGCCGCCGGCGACTTGCGGGCTCGTCAGCCATTTGATGAGCTTCCACGCCGCCTCCTTGCGCTCTTGCGAGTTGCCCTTCGGGATGATCAGCGACGCGCCCCCGATCGGCACCGCGTTGCGGACGTTGCGCGGAATGAAGGCGACCTTGAATGGCGCCTTCATGTTCTGGCGGATGAAGGACAGGGAACCGGTCGACGAGACGATCATCGCGGCCTGCCCGCCGAAGAAGGCGTTGTTCATGGCGGGCGTCTGAATCGTGCCCTCGGGCATCACCTTGAACTTGTGCACGAGGTCATCGACGAAAGTCAGCGCGCCGAGGGTCGAGGGCGTGTCGTAATAGATCTCTCCGCCCCAATCCGGGTTGTAATATTGGCCGCCGTTCGAGAGCGTGAGCGCCGACATCGTCCAGCCGAGGATGTCGTATGTGCCGGGCAGCATGATGCCGTAGCGTGTCGTCTTGTCGCCGTCGCGGCGCGTCAGCTTCTTCGCGTCCTCGGCCCAATCGGCCCAGGTCACCGGCGGCTTGTCCGGGTCGAGCCCCGCCTCCTTGAATGCCTCGACATTGTAGTAGAGGAGCGGCGTCGAGTTCTGGAACGGCACGCCGTAGATCTTGCCGTCGACGCGGGCGTTGCCGGCAAGCGCCGGCCAGAACTCCCCCATGAAATCCTCGGGCGTCTTGCCCTCGGCGCGCACCAGCGGGTCGAAAGCCTCGACGAGATCATCGATATGATATTGCGTGATGAAGTTCGCGCTCATCAGCGCGAGCGCGGGCGGCTTGCCTGCCTTGATGGCGGCGCGCGTCTTGATGTCGGTCTCGTCATAGGTGCCGGTGTAGGCCGCGGTCACCTCGATGTCGGGGTTTTCCTGGTTGAAGCGCGCCACGAGATTCTGCATCTCCTTGGCGAGCGCGCCATCGACCGGCACCGGGAAAAAGAAGTCAATCCGGGTCGCGGCGGTCGCGGGCGTCGCCGCCATCGCGGCGAGCGCGCCGGCGAGCGCCATCGATCTCAAGAACCTCATTGCAAACTCTCCTATTTGATGCCTGTGAACAGAAAGGAATTGACGAATTGGCGCTGGAAGAGCGCAAACGCGATGAGAAGGGGTCCCGCGACCAAAAGGGTCGCGGCGGCGACAAGGCCCCAATCCGCCGCCTGCTCGGCCGAGCGCACGAAGGAGGTGAGGCCGACGGTGAGCACCATCTTGTCGGGACTGTCCGTCACCATCAACGGCCAGAGGAACTCGTTCCAATGGGAGGTCAGCGAGACGATCGAGAACGCGATGAGGCCCGGCCGCGCCAGGGGCACGAGCACGAGGCGGATCATCTGCGTGAAGCTCGCGCCGTCCAAGATGGCGGCTTCCTCAAAATCGCGCGGGATGGTCTTGAAGGTCTGGCGCATGAGGAAAACGCCGAAGGCGGAGGCGAAGTAAGGCGCCATCACGCCGGGCAACGAGTCATAAAGGCCAAGCCTCACGATCATGAGGGTGTTTGGCACGATCAAGAGGGGCGGGGCGAGCGTGAGCTGCAACAGGAAAAGATAGAAAATGAGGTTCTTGCCTCGAAACTCCATGCGGGCGAACGCATAGCCCGCGAGCGTGATGGTGACGAGCTGCACCATGAGGATGCCAAGCGTGACGATCAGCGTATTGAGGTACCAGCGTGCGTAATCGCCTTGCGCGAAGGCATCGGCGAAATGCTCCGTCGTCGGCTTGAGATCAGGAACGAGCGAGGCCGCCTGCGTCGAACCGTAAGGAATGTTCCGCACCGAGGCGACGAGCATCCACCACAACGGCGTCGACCAGATGAGCGCAAAGCCGCAAATCAGCGCGATGGCGAGGAGGGGAAACGCCTGGCGAGGGGGGGCGAAACGGGCGATGCGCATCGTCAGGATTCGTAATGCATGCCGCGCTCAAGCGACTTCAGGGAAGCCACGGAGAGCGAAAGCAGCGCCGCGACCGAGATCACGGTCGCGGCGGCTGCGCGTCCCGTGTCGCCTTGCTGATGCGCGGCCTGGAAAATGTAGTTCAGCAGGATATTGGTCGAATCCGACGGTCCCCCGCCCGTGAGCACGATCACGTGATCGATTTGGGTGACGACGTTGATCATCGCGATCACCAGGATGAAGGCGAGCGTCGGCTTCAAGAGCGGCAAGGTGATGCGAAAGAAGCGCGTGAAGGCGCCCGCCCCGTCGAGCTTGGCGGCTTCGTGAAGCTCTGGCGCGATGGCCTGAAGGCCCGCAAGCACGAAGAGCATGTAATAGCCGGCGTTCTTCCAGATGCTTAAACCGATGATCGCATAAAGCGCGGTGTCGGGGTTGCCGAGCCAATTCGTCCCCGCGATGCCGAGTTCCGCGAGATGGTAGTCGAGGAGGCCGACGCCCGGCATCAGCACGAAGGCGAAAAGCGTCGCGACCGCGACGAGCGGCAAGACCACAGGAAAGACGATCACGGTGCGCAAAAAAGCATTGAGCCGTGTGGCTTCTTGCAGCGCCACGCCAAGCAGGACCGCAAGCACGATCGAAGGCGCGACGGTGCCGAGCCCATAAACGAGATTGTTCGACAACGCCTTCCAGAAGGAGGCATCCGCAAAGAGCCTTTGAAAATTGCCGAAACCATAGCCCGTGAGCTTGCCGCCAAAGCCTTCGAGGCTCACCGCCTGCATCAAGGCTTCGAGGATCGGCACATAGGTGAAGAGAAAGAGGAGAAAGAGCGAGGGTGCCAGCAGCCAGAAGGCGGTCCGCGCCGGAACGATGGCTCTCGCGCGACGCGCCCCGAGGGGCCGCTCGAGCCGCGGCGCGAGGATCGCCGCGTCGGTGAGCGCCTGTGCCATCGGGGCAAAGATTCCCTGCGCTTTGCGACGTGACGATGACACTGGCGGTTCCGTATTCCTGGCCAAGGGCTCGCGATGAGGTTGACGCGATGCGGGCGCGCAAACCCGATCTATAGCGCGTCGGGGCGCCGGCCGTCAGGGGTGCGGCGAGGCGCGATATTTCGGGTCCTGGCCTTGGCGGGATCGAGCCCCGCGAATTTCCGAAACCTTTACACGATGCCGCCAGAATGACGCGGTCACGCCCGCAGAGGATCGCCCGACCCTTGTCCTTCACCAGCTCGAGCTTTCGCGAGGCACGCAACCGCAAATCGCGGGAGCGTCTCGAGCGCGCGCTTCCCGCGATCTTCCCCGGCGTCGTGCTGCGGCGCGCCTTGAGCCGTCCTTTCGTGCCGCCGCTGCCGAGGATCGCGGTCGACGGCTATTGGCGCGCTCACCCGTTGCGGGCCGATCTCTTGGCGCGGTCGCTCGCCGCGCGAAGCGGCGCGCCGGAAGGCTGGCGCTGGTCGATCGCGGCAGAGGATATGCGCAAAGCTGCCGCAACCGGGCTCCCACAGAGCTTCCGTGCGCCGCCCGCGCCCTATCGGGAAAAAAGATTTGCGCTCGGCAAAGGGCATTGCTGCATTTGCGGCCAGAAGGTTTACCGCTTCGGCTGGCATGCGGATCTCTGGGGCGCTGGCCCAAACCGGAACGCCGAATGGCACGCGGCCTGCGTGGCTGCCTGGCGGTTGTGGAACGCGCCGAGCGACCAGGTGGCGCTGCTCAAGCGGTGGCAGAAGCACCGTTGCGCGGCGAGCGGCAAGCGGCTTTTGCGAAACGCCGAGGTCGACCACAAGCTGCCGCTCTTCAAGCTCTGGCGCGAGCATCGCGACACACCGTGGCCGCAGCTTCTCGGCTTTTGGGGGCTGCCCAATTTGCAGGTTATCAACCGCGACGCCCACGCGCAAAAATGCGTCGAGGAAGCCAAATCGCGCCGCGAGCGTGTGGTCCAATGGGAAGCGCGCGAGCGATGCGAACCTCGCAAACCGACGGTGCGTGACCTTCTCGAAGCGCTCGAGGCGGCACAGGCGAATCACCTCGACTGAGCCGCTCGACATGTGCGTCCTCGGGTCATCGAGCTCGTCGGACCTCCGCATGAGCGCGCCTGCGCTTGGAGCTGGTTGCGTTTGACGGCGACAGATATCTTTCGTCGGTCGGGCCGGGTCATTTCAACGAAGCCAGGCGCAGGCGGCGCAAGAGCTCCTGGAACCTCGGATCATAGCGAAGCGGGTCGAATGCCCGGCGCATGAGGATGGAAGGGTTGAAGCGCGATCGATAGGCCTCCTCCAACCAGACCATCGCCTCATTGTGGTCCCCGAGCCCGACATAAGCGAGCGCGATATTCGAATGGGAGGGCGAGTGTTGGTTTTGCTTGGCCACGAGCCCCATGACGATCTGCTGAGCTTCGTCCGTGCGGCCGGAGACCGCGAGTGTATAGGCGAGGTTTGAGGCGAAGACGGGCCGATCGCCGGCGAGTTCTGATGGCGGCCTGATACTCGGCGATCGCCTGGTCGTGCATCCTGCGTTGCGCGAGCGCTTGGCCGAGCTGGTAGTGGCCGAGCGCAAAATTCGGATCCATCTCCAGGATGCTCGAGCTTTGCTGAATGCTCTCCTCCTCGAGCCGGGCAATGCAAAGCGCATCAGCCAAATCCGCGCCGATGATGAGCGAAAGGGGATCGAGGCTCGCAGCCTTGTGCAGCTCGGCGAGCGCCTCGCGATTTTGTCCCATGACGATCAGATGCCAGGCGTACCATTGATGCGCCGTCGCGTAGCTCGGATTCAATGCGATTGCCCGTTGGTGCTCGGTCTCGGCCGCGCGCCAATCCCAGAAATAAAGGTCGAGCGCGAAGGCGAGCGAGGCATGCGCCTCGCCGAGGCTGTCGTCGAGCGCCAGCGCCCGATCCGCGGCCGCCCTGGCCTTAGGCAAGGCTTCCTTGGGCGGCAGCAAACCGTGCTGCCAATCGCCGGAAAGCGCATAGGAATCCGCTAACCCGGCGTAAGGCTGCGCGTAGGTCGGATCCGCCTCGATTGCCTCGTTGAAATATGCGATCGCCTTGCGCAGCCCCTCCTCGCTTCGCTTGTTCCAGAAGAACCTGCCTTTGAGATAGGCCTCGTAAGCGGTGGGATCGATCCGCTTGCCGCTTTGCAGATGCGCCTCCTCGCGTCGGCTCAATGTCGCGTGCACCTGCTCGGCGATATTGCGCGCCACTTTGTTCTGCAGACCGATCATGTCGCGGAAGTCTTCTTCAAAGCTCTTTGCCCAGATGCGCCTGTCGGTCGGCGCCTCGATCAGTTGCGCGGCGATTCGAATGCTTGCGCCGGAACGCAACACGCTGCCCTCGACGATTGCTTCGACGCCAAGCTCACGGGCAATTTCCGGCAACGGTTTGCGAACACTCTTGTACCCCATCACCGAGGTTCTGGAGATCACGCGCAACGCGCTGATCTGCCCGAGGTTCATGATGAGCTCGTCGGTCATCCCGTCGGCGAAATAATCTTGCACGCTGTCGCCGGAGAGATCCTCGAGCGGCAGCACCGCGATCGAGCGGATCTTGGCAGCGGGTTGCGTATGCGTCGGGTCGAGCGGCGTGACATCGGCGAGAAAACGGTAGCCGCGCCGAGCGACGGTCTCGACGAAGCGCGGATGCGTCGCCGAATCGCCAAGCGCTTCGCGAATCTTAGCGATGGCCTTGTTGATGCCGTGGTCGAAATCGACGACCGTGTGCGTCCAGATCCGGTCGCGCAATTCCTCGCGCGTCACGAGCTCGCCCGGCCTTTCGAGGAGCGTGGCGAGCACCTTGAAGGGTTGCTCTTGCAGATTTTGGCGAAATCCACGCTTCGTCAGCCCGCCGGTTCGCAAATCGGCCTCGAAAGCTCCAAAGCGAAAGCACCGCGGCGGGGTCGTGGCCTGCATAGCAAACCCGAAAGCTTCTCCTCAAGCTCTACCATCGCCTTCTCGTAACAGCAATGTGAAGAGGATGTTTTTGACAAAGTTATTGATATAAATACTTATTCTAGAGGATTTTTTTTCCAGGAAAAAAGGAGCTTCTATCCATTGATGCCGGCCGTGAGCCCGGCCATAAGCCCGCGCGTCATGTTGGGGGATGGCAGGGGTTCGGCCGGCGATGACGGCGATGGCATTCGACTATGGCGATCGGTCAGCGGCCTCCGGCAATGGGTGTCGGGAGGCGCCGAAAGGGATCGCGCCGGAAGTTGGCGACGTCTCACCGATGAGCGCCGCCGAGAGGCAGAAGCTCTTTGCGCGAGTGGTGCTGCCGCATCTGAACGACGCTTATGCGCTCGCGCGCTGGCTCACGAGCAACGGCGCAGATGCCGAGGATGTCGTGCAAGAGGCGAGCCTTCGCGCCTTTCGGGCGATCGGCCAATATGCTCATGGCGATCCGCGCATCTGGCTGCTCACCATCGTGCGCCACACCGCTTATCGCTGGCTGCGCAAGAACCGCCCGTCGGCCCTCGTTCTCGGCGAGGACCTCGAAAGCCTCGAGCAAAGGCAGGCGCTCCCCTATGAGCCCAATGTCGAGACGCCGGAGAGGGCTCTCATTGCCAAGACCGACACCGACCGGCTCAAGACCATGATCGAGAGCCTGCCCGGGCCGATCCGGGAAGTACTCGTGCTGCGCGATCTGCAGGGCCGCAGCTATCGCGAGATCGCCGAAATCTGCGCGGTGCCGATGGGCACGGTGATGTCGCGCCTCGCGCGCGCTCGCCAGCGACTTTGCGAGGCGGCGGCCGCGGCGTAACGCCTCGGCTGGCGTTGCGCGTCGCGCGCCTGTAAGAGGCGCGGCCCATGGCCGCTCCCCTCATCCAGCTCGGCGATATCGCGCTCACCTTCGGCGGCGCGCCGCTTCTCGACGGCGTCGAGCTCGCGGTTTCCGAAGGCGAGCGGCTTTGCCTCGTCGGCCGCAACGGTTCAGGTAAATCGACCCTTCTCAAGCTCGCGGCCGGCCTCGTCGAGCCCGATCGCGGCGAGCGCTTCATCCAGCCGGGCGCCACCTTGCGCTATCTGCCGCAAGAGCCCGATCTCTCGGGGTTCGCTACGACGCGCGCCTATGTCGAGGCGGGGCTCGGCCCCGCCGATGATCGCTTCGCGGCGAGCCGCCTTCTCGAGAAGCTAGGGCTCACGGGCGAGGAGGTCCCCGCCGAACTCTCGGGCGGGGAGGCGCGGCGCGCCGCCATCGTGCGCGTGCTCGCGCCTTCCCCCGACATCCTCCTCCTCGACGAACCCACGAATCATCTCGATCTCTCGACGATCGAATGGCTCGAGGAGGAGCTCAAGGGCGCGACGCATGGCCCTCGTCCTGATCAGCCATGACCGGCGCTTCCTCACCAACCTCTCGCGTGCGACCCTTTGGCTCGATCGTGGGAAGGCGAGGCGGATCGAGCGGGGGTTCGGAGCCTTCGAGGCCTGGCGCGACGAGGTTTTGGCCGAGGAGGAGCACGAAGCCCATAAGCTCGATCGCAAGCTTGCGGCCGAGGCGGATTGGCTTCGCTTCGGCGTCACCGCGCGGCGCAAGCGCAATGTACGGCGCCTCGAGGCGCTTTTGCAGCTTCGCCAGGCGCGCCGCGAGCATAAGGGGCCGGCCGGCGCGGTCGCGATGACGCTGGCCGAGGCCACGCGCACGGGCTCGCTCGCGATCGAGGCCAAGGGCCTCGGCAAGAGCTTCGGCGGCCGGCCGATCGTGCGCGATTTCTCCTTGCGCGTGGCGCGCGGCGACCGGATCGGCATCGTCGGGCCGAACGGCAGCGGCAAGACGACGCTTCTCGACATGCTCACCGGCGCGCTCGCGCCGGATGAGGGCTCGGTGAAGCTCGCGGCCAATTGGCAAATCGCGAAGCTCGATCAGCTTCGCGCCGAGCTCGACCCCGAGACGCGGCTTGCCGATGCGCTCACCGGCGGGGGCTCGGACACCATCAGCGTCGGGGGCGAGCCGCGTCATGTCATCGGCTATTTGCAGGACTTCCTGTTCACGCCCGAGCAGGCGCGCACGCCGCTTCACGCGCTTTCGGGCGGGGAGCGCGGCCGATTGATGCTGGCGCGTGCCTTCGCCACGCCGTCCAACATCCTCGTCCTCGACGAGCCGACGAATGATCTCGACCTCGAGACGCTCGACGTGTTGCAGGACCGTCTCGGCGAATATGAAGGCGTCGTCCTCATCGTGAGCCACGATCGCGATTTCCTCGACCGCGTGGTGAGCGCGGTGATCGCGCCGGCGGGCGGCGGACGTTGGCTGGAATATGCCGGCGGCTATACCGACATGCTGGCGCAACGGGGCGAAGGGTTTTCGCGCGAAGCCCTTTCGAGGAAGGCCGCGCCGAAGGCTGCCGAGTCAGTTCCGCCGAGAGCCGCGCCGGCGCGGCCCGCCAAACGACGCTTAAGCTTCAACGAGACGCACGCGCTCGCCACCTTGCCAGGCAGGATCGCGGCGCTGGAGCAACGGATCGCCGCTCTTCGAGCGACCCTCGGCGACCCGGAGCTTTACGCCAAGGACCCTCGCGGCTTCGCGGCGGCCGCCAACGCCTTGGCCGAGGCGCAATCCGAGCTTGCCCAGGCGGAAACCCACTGGCTCGAGCTGGAAATTCTACGCGAGGAGCTCGCCGGGTCTTGAAAAGGCACGGGAGATTGCGGTCAGGGGACTTCGATCGAGCGCCAGCCGGCTACAACCTTTCGATCCGGTTTTCATGGCGACAAGTTTCGGCCGGCCCCCGCCAACCTAATCCGGCGGGATCGCCGGAGAATACTTGACACCCTTTCGCGGCCTCCTTACATCCAGGCGCGATTAGCACTCGCACGTCGCGGCTGCTAACAAAAATATCTGGCAACGCTCCTGCTTGGCGAGCGCCATCGTAAATGGAGGTAAATTCATGAAATTTCGTCCGCTGCACGACCGTGTGGTCGTCCGCCGCCTCGAAGGCGAAGAGAAGACCAAGGGCGGGATCATCATTCCCGACACCGCGAAAGAGAAGCCGCAAGAGGGCGAAATCATCGCCGTGGGCTCCGGCGCGCGTGACGAGAGCGGCAAGCTCGTTCCGCTCGATGTGAAGGCCGGCGACCGCATCCTTTTCGGCAAGTGGTCCGGCACCGAGGTCAAGATCGACGGCGAGGATCTCCTGATCATGAAGGAGAGCGACATCATGGGCGTGCTCGAAGGCGTTGCCGCCCGCAGGAAGGCCGCCTGAGGCGACCCTCGTCCGAAACCAAAATCAACCTTTTGAGGAGTAGAGGCATATGGCTGCCAAGGAAGTCCGTTTTTCCGGCGATGCCCGCGATAAAATGCTGCGCGGCGTCGATATTCTGGCGAACGCGGTCCGCGTGACGCTCGGCCCGAAGGGCCGCAACGTCGTGCTCGACAAGAGCTTCGGCGCGCCGCGGATCACCAAGGACGGCGTGACCGTCGCCAAGGAGATCGAGCTCGAGGACAAGTTCGAGAACATGGGCGCCCAGATGGTGCGCGAAGTGGCTTCGAAGACCAATGACAATGCGGGTGACGGCACCACGACCGCCACGGTTTTGGCCCATGCGATCGTGCGCGAAGGCGCGAAATACGTCGCGGCCGGCATGAACCCGATGGACCTCAAGCGCGGCGTCGATATCGCCGTCACCGAGGCCGTGAAGGCGATCGAGAAGTCCGCGAAGAAGGTGAAGGATTCGGCCGAGGTCGCCCAGGTGGGCACGATCTCGTCGAATGGCGACACCTCGATCGGCAAGATGATCGCGGAAGCGATGCAGAAGGTCGGCAACGAGGGCGTGATCACGGTCGAGGAGGCGAAGAGCCTCGAGACCGAGCTCGACGTCGTCGAAGGCATGCAGTTCGACCGCGGCTATCTCTCCCCTTACTTCATCACCAATGCCGAGAAGATGGTGGCCGAGCTCGAGGACCCCTACATCCTGATCCACGAGAAGAAGCTCTCCTCGCTTCAGGCGATGCTCCCCGTCCTCGAGGCGGTGGTGCAGACCGGCAAGCCGCTCCTGATCGTGGCCGAGGACGTCGAGGGCGAGGCGCTCGCCACGCTCGTCGTCAACAAGCTGCGCGGCGGCCTCAAGGTCGCGGCCGTGAAGGCGCCGGGCTTCGGCGACCGCCGCAAGGCGATGCTCGAGGACATCGCGGTGCTTACCGCCGGCGAGATGATCGCCGAGGACCTCGGCATCAAGCTCGAGAACGTGACGCTCCAGATGCTCGGCCGCGCCAAGAAGGTGCGCATCGAGAAGGAGAACACCACGATCATCGACGGCGCCGGCAAGAAGCAGCATATCCAGGCGCGTGTCGGCCAGATCAAGGCGCAGATCGAGGAGACCACCTCCGATTACGATCGCGAGAAGCTCCAGGAGCGTCTCGCGAAGCTCGCCGGCGGCGTCGCGGTGATCCGCGTCGGCGGCGCGACGGAGGTCGAGGTGAAGGAGAAGAAGGACCGCGTGGACGACGCGCTCAACGCCACGCGCGCCGCGGTGGAAGAAGGCGTGGTGCCGGGCGGCGGCGTCGCGCTCCTGCGCGCCAAGCGGGCGGTCGGCGCTCTCAAGAACGAGAACGAGGACGTCCAGGCCGGCATCAACATCGTGCTCAAGGCTCTCGAATCGCCGATCCGTCAGATCGCCGAGAACGCGGGTGTCGAGGGTTCGATCGTCGTCGGCCGCATCAACGACTCGAAGTCGCAGACCTATGGCTTCGATGCGCAGTCGGAGAAATATGTCGACATGATCGAAGCCGGCATCATCGACCCGGCGAAGGTCGTGCGCCATGCCTTGCAGGACGCGGCCTCGGTCGCTTCGCTCCTGATCACGACGGAGGCCATGGTGGCCGACCGTCCGAAGAAGGAATTGGCGGCGCCCGCGATGCCGGGCGGCGGCGGCATGGGCGGCATGGATTTCTGATCCACGCCACCTCGCCACTTGCGAAATACGAGAAGGCCCCGGAGCGATCCGGGGCCTTTTTCGTTCAGGGTAGGTTGATTTGGGCCGCGCCTGATCCTCATGCCTCGGCCATGAGGCCAACGCATCGTGCGGGTCATGTTCGCAAGGCGTGGATGGGCGGGCCTGATCCTCGGAACAAGCCGAAGGACGCGCATGGCGGCGAAGACCACGGGCATAGCGCAGGGGCTATCGGCCTCGGAACCGCGCTCTCACTCACCGCCGCGTCAGTGCGAAGGCGAATTGCAGACCTTGTTTTTGCACAAGGGCCTGCTTGATCCAGAACATCGCCATCGGCTCGAGGAGGCGCGCCGTCTTCAAGGGACCGGCATCGACCGCCTCGAAGCCGAGATCCTCGGCGAGCTTGATCACCTTGGCCTTGGCGCTTGCCTCATCGCCGGCGACCGGCATGAGCGGCTTCGCCTTGAACGCGTGCGCTGAAGCCATGTTGTCGGCGCCGGTCACGTTGAACGCCTTCACCACATGCCCGCCGGGCGCGAGCCGCGCGACGGTTTCGCCCGCCGAATCGGTGAAGCCGAGCGCGAGCTCCATTTCGGCGGTGAGCGGGTTCGTCGCATCGACGACCACTTTGCCGGCAACGTTACCAAGCGCCTTCACCGCGTCGGGAAGGCCTGTCCACGGCACCGCGAGCACGATCACCTCGGCCTTTCCCGCATCCTTCATGGGGAGGACATCGAAGCCGGCACGACGAAGCTCGTCGACTTTCTTCCCGTTCGTCTTCCTGAGTGCGTAGCTCACCTGATGGCCCGCCTTGCGCCAGCCTTTTCCGAGAGCACCACCGACATTGCCGGCGCCGACAATCGCGATCTGCATGTTGCCACTCCCTTGGCTCGATCATCGGCAGGTAGGCGCCGCTTCGCCCGGCGGCAAGCGGGTCGAGGCCGATGGTCCCGGTCGGGCCGGATCGACGCGAGAAGCGTTGTCGCCGTGGCTCTTTCAGGCTCGGCTTTGTGCAGCAGCGCCGCCGCCCGCAAGGCCGGCAGCGCTCGCCGGGCCCGAGGTTGCGGTGGCCGTCCTCCTTGCCATTCACGCTGCGCCGATCAGGCCCGATCGCCGCAAGCGCGCCGGGTTGCGCGGCTTTTGACCGTGTGTTACGCGACCTTCGCCCCAGCGCCGCTGCCGCGGGCGCGGCGGGGCGCTCTGGCTTGAATTTTCAACAAAGGCGCTTGAGCCGCGGCCCCTGGCTTCGCGGCGCGCCGGCAGTGGACGGGATCGAGGGTGGCTCAAGTCGAAACGAGCATGTCAGGCGTCGCCGGCCGCTATGCCGTCGCGCTTTTGGAGCTCGCGAGCGAGAGCGGTGAGGCGGACGCCGTCTCGGCCGCGCTCAAGCGCTTCGGGGCGCTGATCGAGGAAAGCGACGACCTGAAGCGGCTCGTGAGAAGCCCGGTGTTCACGCCGGAGCAGCAACAGGCGGCGGTCGGCGCCATCCTCGATCGCGCGGGGATCGGCGGCATCGCCGGCAATTTCATCCGCCTCGTCGTGCGCAAGCGGCGCTTGTTCGCCATCCCGGCGATGATGCGCGCCTACGAGGCGCTGCTCGCCGAGCGCAAAGGCATCGTGCCCGCCGAGGTCACGGTGGCCGAGCCGATGCCCGAAGCCATGATGGGCGACTTGAAAAGCGCGCTTCGGAAGGCGGAAGGCAAAGAGGTATCGCTTTCCGTGAAGATCAATCCCGACATCATCGGCGGCATGGTCGTGAAGCTCGGCCACCGCATGATCGATGCGTCCTTGAAAACCAAGCTCAACGCGCTGCGCGTTGCGATGCGAGAGGTCAGATGATGGATATCCGCGCCGCAGAAATCTCCGCCCTGCTGAAGGAGCAGATCAAGAATTTCGGCCAGGAGGCCGAAGTCTCCGAGGTCGGCCAGGTGCTTTCGGTCGGTGACGGCATCGCGCGCTGCTACGGCCTCGACAAGGTGCAAGCCGGCGAGATGGTCGAGTTCGAGAACGGCACGCGCGGCATGGCGCTCAACCTCGAGAGCGACAATGTCGGCATCGTCATCTTCGGCTCCGACCAGGAGATCAAGGAAGGCCAGACGGTCAAGCGCACCGGAGCCATCGTCGATGTTCCGGTCGGCAAAGGCCTTCTCGGGCGCGTCGTCGACGCGCTCGGCAATCCGATCGACGGCAAGGGGGCGATCACGGCGAGCGAGCGCCGCCGCGTCGATGTGAAGGCGCCCGGCATCATCCCGCGCAAATCCGTGCATGAGCCGATGGCGACCGGCCTCAAGGCCATCGACGCGCTCATCCCGATCGGGCGCGGCCAGCGTGAGCTGATCATCGGTGACCGCCAGACCGGCAAGACGGCCGTGGCGCTCGACACCATCTTGAACCAGAAACCCCTGAACCTCGGCAATGACGAGAGCCAGAAGCTTTATTGCGTCTATGTCGCGGTCGGCCAGAAGCGCTCGACGGTGGCGCAATTCGTGAAGGTGCTCGAGGAGCAGGGCGCGCTCGAATATTCGATCATCGTGGCGGCGACCGCTTCCGACCCGGCGCCCATGCAATTCCTCGCCCCCTTCTCCGGCTGCGCCATGGGCGAGTTCTTCCGCGACAACGGCATGCACGCCGTGATGATCTATGACGACCTCTCGAAACAGGCCGTCGCCTATCGCCAGATGTCGCTCTTGTTGCGCCGCCCGCCCGGCCGCGAGGCCTATCCGGGCGACGTGTTCTATCTGCATTCGCGCCTGCTCGAGCGCGCCGCGAAGCTCAACGACGCCAATAAGAACGGCTCGCTCACCGCGCTTCCCATCATCGAGACACAGGCTAACGACGTCTCGGCCTATATTCCGACGAATGTGATCTCGATCACCGACGGGCAAATCTTCCTCGAGACCGACTTGTTCTTCCAAGGCATTCGGCCTGCCGTGAATGTCGGGCTTTCGGTGTCGCGCGTCGGCTCCTCGGCCCAGACCAAGGCGATGAAGAAGGTGGCGGGGCGCATCAAGGGCGAGCTCGCCCAATATCGCGAGATGGCGGCCTTCGCTCAGTTCGGCTCGGATCTCGATGCGGCGACGCAGCGCCTCCTGAACCGCGGCGCTCGCCTCACCGAGCTTCTCAAGCAGGCGCAGTTTTCGCCGCTCAAGATGGAAGAGCAGGTCTGCGCCATCTATGCTGGCGTCAACGGCTATCTCGATCCGCTTCCCGTCAATCGGGTGAAGGCTTTCGAGGATGGGCTCTTGGGGACGCTGCGCGCAAATCACCCCGAGATCCTCGACGACATCCGTGCGACGCGGGATCTTTCGGATGCGACGGGCGCGAAGCTCAAAAGCGCAGTCGAGAGTTTCGCGAAGAGTTTCAGCTGAGCGCGGCTGCGCGAGCGCCGCGGGTCAAATGAGCTATGTCGAACAATCGCTTGGAGAAGGTGAGGTCGTCAGGCATGTCGCCCATACGCATTGGGTCATCTTCGTGGTGCCCATCCTCCAGCTCCTTATCGCGCTCGTGCTCATCGGGCTCGGCTACAAGATCGACGACGTCTGGACTTCGGCTCGGCTGGCTGATGCGGGTTTTGGGTTTCCTTGTTTTTGCTTTCGGTACCCTGCATCTGCTCAGGGCCTGGCTTATCCGCGTCACCACCGAGCTTGCGGTGACCGACCGCAAGCTCATCGGCAAATGGGGGTTGATCTCGCGGCGCACGATCGAGCAGCGTCTCGACAAGGTCGATTCGATCGAGGTCGAGCAGACGATCCTCGGTCGCATCCTGGGTTACGGAACCGTCGAGGTGCGCGGCTCCGGCGTGACGATGACGCCGCTGCGCATGATCGCCGGCCCGCTCACCTTCCGCCGCCGCGTCGAGGACGCGTTGAATGCCACCAAAGCCTGATGCCGAAATGCCAAGACGCCTAATGCCAAGACCCGACGCCGATTTCTGATACCAAGCCCTGAACTCAACAAGCCAAAGCCGATACGCAGGTAGAGACCTCACTTCATGCCGAGCTTGAAATCGCTGCGCACCCGTATCGCCTCGGTGAAGGCGACGCAGAAGATCACCAAGGCGATGCAGATGGTCGCGGCCGCCAAGCTGCGCCGCGCGCAGATGGCGGCCGAGGCGGCACGCCCCTATGCGTCGCGCATGCAGCGCGTGCTCACCAACCTCGCCTCGGGCGTGCCGAGCTCGTCCGCGCCTCCGCTTCTTGCCGGCACCGGATCGAACCAGCGCCACCTCCTGATCGTTTGCACGGCCGAGCGCGGCTTGTGCGGCGCCTTCAACTCCTCGATCGCGCGTCTCGCGCGCGACCGCGCCAACGCCCTCATCAGCGAAGGCAAGAGCGTCAAATTCATCTGCGTCGGCAAGAAGGGCTACGACATCCTCAAACGTTTGTTCGAGAAGGACATCCTCGAGGTGGTCGATTTGCGCGGCGTGAAGCAGATCGGCTTTGGCAACGCGCAAGCCATCGCCGACAAGGCGATCGAGCGTTTCCGCAACGGCGAGTTCGACGTGGCGACGCTTTTTTACGCGCGCTTCCGTTCGGTGATCCAGCAAATCCCGACGGCGCAGCGCGTCATTCCGGCCGATACCAGCGCGGCCGCCGAGGAGGGCGCCGAGGCCGGCATCCCCGGGTTTTACGAGTTCGAGCCGGACGAGGGCGAGATTCTCAATTCGCTCTTGCCGCGCAACATCGCGGTGCAGATCTACCGCGCGCTTCTCGAGAATGTGGCGTCCGAGATGGGCGCCAAGATGAGTGCCATGGATTCGGCGACCCGAAATGCGGGCGAGATGATCAAGAAGCAGACGATCTTCTACAACCGGACGCGCCAGGCGATGATCACCAAGGAGCTCATCGAGATCATCTCGGGCGCCGAGGCGCTGTGATTGGAAAGCTTGAGGCTTCGCCTCATCATTGAATTCGCCGGGCCTTTAAGGGCCGCTGGCCGGAACGGGAGCAAGACATGGCTGAGAATACGATCGGACGGGTAGCGCAGGTGATCGGCGCGGTCGTCGATGTGCATTTCGAGGGGCACCTCCCCGCGATCCTGAACTCGCTCGAGACGGACAACCGGGGCTCGCGCCTGGTGCTCGAAGTGGCGCAGCATTTGGGCGAATCCACTGTGCGCTGCATCGCCATGGACTCGACCGAAGGCTTGGTGCGCGGCCAGTCGGTGCAAGACACCGGCCTGCCGATCGCCATCCCGGTCGGCCCCGGCACGCTCGGGCGCATCATGAACGTGATCGGCGAGCCGGTGGACGAGGCAGGCCCCATCCCGCATGAGGAGACGCGCGCCATTCACCAGCCCGCGCCGGCCTATGTGGATCAATCGACCGAGGCGCAAATCCTCGAAACCGGCATCAAGGTGGTCGATCTCCTCGCGCCTTACGCCAAGGGTGGCAAGATCGGCCTGTTCGGCGGCGCTGGCGTCGGCAAGACGGTGCTCATTCAGGAGCTCATCAACAACATCGCCAAAGCCCATGGCGGCTATTCCGTCTTCGCCGGTGTCGGCGAGCGCACGCGCGAGGGCAACGACCTCTATCACGAGTTCATCGAATCGGGCGTCAACAAGAAGGGCGGCGGCGAGGGCTCCAAATGCGCCCTCGTCTACGGCCAGATGAACGAGCCTCCGGGCGCGCGCGCGCGCGTCGGCCTCACCGGCCTCACCGTCGCCGAGAGCTTCCGCGATCAGGGACAGGACGTGCTGTTCTTCGTCGACAACATCTTCCGCTTCACGCAAGCGGGCTCGGAAGTGTCGGCTCTTCTCGGCCGCATTCCCTCGGCCGTCGGCTACCAGCCGACGCTCGCGACCGACATGGGCGCTTTGCAAGAGCGCATCACCACGACCACCAAAGGGTCGATCACCTCGGTGCAGGCGATCTATGTGCCGGCCGACGATTTGACGGACCCGGCGCCTGCCACTTCCTTCGCCCATCTCGACGCGACGACGGTGCTGTCGCGCTCGATCGCCGAGAAGGGCATCTATCCGGCGGTCGACCCGCTCGATTCGACCTCGCGTATGCTCTCGCCTCTCGTCGTCGGCGAGGAGCATTACAATGTGGCGCGCCAGGTGCAGCAAATCCTGCAGCGCTACAAGGCCCTCCAGGACATCATCGCGATCCTCGGCATGGACGAGCTTTCCGAAGAGGACAAGCTCGCCGTGGCGCGCGCCCGCAAGATCGAGCGCTTCCTGTCGCAGCCCTTCCACGTCGCCGAGGTGTTCACCGGCTCGCCGGGCAAGTTCGTCAACCTCGCCGACACCATCAAGGGCTTCCAGGGCTTGTGCGAAGGCAAATACGACCATCTGCCGGAGCCGGCCTTCTACATGGTCGGCACCATCGAGGAGGCGGTGGAGAAGGCCCAGAAGCTCGCGGCTTCGGCCTGAAGGTCTCAGGCGATGGCAACCTTCCGCTTCGAGCTCGTCTCGCCCGATCAGCTTCTGTATTCGGCCGATGTGGACAGCGTCGTGGTGCCGGGCACCGAAGGCGAGTTCACGGTTTTACCGAACCACGCCCCGCTCGTCACCTCGCTTCGCAACGGCGGGGTAATCCTGGTCAATGGCGACCCCCCGTCCAAGGAATTCGCGGTCTTCGGCGGCGTTGCCGAAGTGACGAACTCGAGCCTCACCATCCTCGCCGAGCGCACCACGCCGATGAAGGAGGTGACGCCAGAGGGGCTCGACCAGGAAATCCTCACCGCGCAGACCTATCTCGAAGCCGCGCACGGCGAGGAGGAGAAACGCCTGCTCCACGAGAAGATCGCGCAGCTTCGCGAATTCAAGGACGTCGTCGCGGCACGCCAGTCGAGCTGAAGCCTCCATGCCTGCGCGACGGCGGCATCCGTCGCATTTCTTTCTTTCCTTTCTTCCGGTCCGTGATCGGCCCCGCAAGCGGCGGCGGTCTTCCGGACGAAGCTTAAAGAGAAACTGAGATGAGCTTGAGCCTAAAGGTCGGCGACCTCACCATCCACCGCATCATCGAGCAGGAGGGCGCTTTTCTTCCGGCGCTCGACGTCCTGCCGGGGCTCACGCCGGAGCTTCTGACCGAGAACCGGCATTGGCTCGCGCCGAAGGCGCTCGACCCCAATGACACGCTGATCTTCTGCTTCCAATCCTATGTGGTGCGCACGCCGCACCACACGATTCTCGTGGATAGCTGCATCGGGAACGACAAGCCTCGTCCAACGCGCCCGCAATGGAATATGAAGACTGATGACCGCTTCATGAAAGGTCTCGCCGCGGCCGGTTTTCGCGTCGAGGACATCGACTTCGTGATGTGCACGCATCTTCATGTCGATCATGTGGGCTGGAACACGCGGCTCGAGAACGGACGCTGGGTGCCGACCTTCCCGAAAGCGCGCTACGTCTTCTCCGAGACGGAATACAAGCATTGGGCCGGCGAGCACGCAAAGACGCCGGTTCCTCCGTTCGGCGACAGCGTGCTGCCGATCGTGGAGGCGAAACGCGCCGAGCTCGTGCGTGACGATCATGAATTGGGCGATCACGTCCGTCTCATGCCGACGCCCGGCCATACGCCGGGCCATGTCGCGATCGCGTTCGGGCGCGGCCGTGACGATGCCGTCATGCCGGGCGATCTGATGCACTCCCCGCTCCAGGCGCGCTACCCCGAGCTCTCGCCGCGCTTCGACACCGACATGGCGCAATCCGCGGAGACGCGCCGCTCCTTCCTCGAGCGCTATTGCGACACGAGCACGCTCTGCTGCACGGCGCATTTCCCCTCGCCCTCGGCCGGAAGGATCAAGCGCTGGGACGACGGCTTCCGTTGCGAGCTGGTGGAGGAGTGAGGCAGGGCGCGACGGCCATATGAGGTCCTGCGCAAGGACGGATGAATCAAGTCTGCGTGATGGATTTGTAAATGGACACGATCTCTTCGCGCGTCGCTTTAAACCACTCCTTTCCACCCCCTCGTATCTTGCGCCCTCGATATTCCAAAATCGAATGGATCGCGCGTTCGAGGGAGCCGCAATCGTGCGTTCTCATCTCTAGAAATAGGGTGGGCCTGTCCGGCGTACTCGTGCTAATCTGAGCGGCAATCCGCTGAACGGCGTCACCCTCAGTCAGACCGATTTTCAATCGGTCAGGCGAGCAGCGATAGCCATAAGCGTAAACGATCGTTGGTCCTTCTCCGAGTCGAAGAACAACAGAGGTTTCGACCGCTGCCGCGATCTCGTTCAGAGCCTCGGCTTCGCTTACACCTGGGTCCGAATCGGCGCTGGCGGTGGCCAGATATCCTTCCACTTCACTAGACGGATAGAGCTGTCCTTGTGTAACCTGTTCCGCCGTGAAGCCATTCGCGGGTGCCGCGGCAATATATTTTGCCATTCGCCTCGCAAAGAGGGTTTTCTTCTCCCCATCCTCCGCGAGGTTGTATTGATTGAGGGCCCAGGTGAACTGCGCTCGTTGTCCAGCCAATGTCGCCATTGAGAAGATCTCGCCCCCATCCGGGCCTCATTTATTCATTCGGCTGAGCGTAGCAGATAAGAACCCTAATTAGATACAGGGCAGCTCCCGCTTCCAGCGTCGGGCTCGCGCGCGTAAATGGCATTAAGCGCGCGAAACAATAGGCCCCGATAAGCGTCGCGGTTACAAGGCATGTACGTGAAGGTAGCGGATAACAGCGCGGGAATCTCCCCTGCCAATCGCGATCGGATCTTTGATGCATTCTTTACAACGCGACGCGATTCCGGGGGAACCGGAATGGGGCTTCACATCGTGCGCTCCCTCTTGAAATCGCACCGCGGGAGCATTCGCTTGCTGCCCTCACAAAGGGGAGCCAGGTTCGAAATAACGATCCCTGCCGCTTGAGATGGAAGGGACCGTAAAGCGTCGCCTCCTACACCATGTCCTCCAGCCGGCAATTCACCAGGAGCTCCGCCATCGAGGCTGTGTTCGGCAAGGCGATCACGGTGGCGACGAGCTCGGCGAGGTCGGCGGGGTCGCTCATCAACTCGGCCGCGATCTGCGTCGCGCCGGCGGTCATGTCGGTGCGCACGAAGGAGGGGCAAAGCGCAGTGGCGCGCACGCCCTTGTCCCAGCCGAGGCGGCGCACCGCATGGGTGAGCGCCACCACCGCGAATTTCGACATGTTGTAGGCGACATTGTCGTTCTTGCACGCGCTTGCCCGAAAGCGAGGCGACGTTGACGATGCGTCCCGAGCCCGACGCTTCGAGATGCGGCAAGGCTTGCCGGATCATGTTCAGCGGCGCCTTGCAGTTCACCGCGAAGATCAAGTCGAGCTCCTTCTCGTCGACATCGCGAATCGTGCGCCTTGAGGCGATCCCGGCGTTGTTGACGAGGCCGTCGAGGCGCCCGAACCGTTCGACGACGGATTCCACCCAGGCGGCGTGCGTCTTCCAATCGGTCGCCTCGTAATGGGCGGTGTGCACGCGAAGCTCGTTCCAATGCGCGATGCCTCCCATGAGCGCATGGGGATCGCGCGCGCCGAGGCTTACGGTGTAGCCCTTTTCGTAGAGAGCCTCGGCGATCGCAAAGCCGATGCCGCGATTGGCGCCGGAGACGAGGATGACGCGGCCGTGCGGGTTGAGCATCGTCTCACCCGTGCAGGCTGAGCGCGGCCGGCCTCCACCCGCCCGCGGCCGCGAAGCGCGCGAGGCGGAAGGCCGAAACATCATGGCGCGGAGCGCGGCCGAGCGCGAGATCGGCGAGAACCTCGCCGCTCACCGGGCCGAGGCAAAAGCCATGTCCGGAGAAGCCGGCGCCGATCACGAGGCCCGAGATCTCATCGGGCGCATCGAGCACCGGCAGCGCGTCCGGCGTCAGATCGATGAGGCCGCCCCAGGCGCGATGCCGAGGCGCGTCCTTCACGACAGGCAGCACCTTGGCGACGAGCTCCCTGAGGCTTTGGATTTCCGTGCGGCCCGGCGCGAGCGCCTGATCGCTCCATCGGTCGGCATCGCCCGTGAAGGGCAGCGAACCCGAGGTGAGACGAAGCCGCCCATCGGCTTCCTGCCGGCCGGCGCAATCGGCGTTGGCGACGCCGAACACCTGATCGAGCGTGCGCGGCAAGGCTTGCGTCTGCAGCACATGCACGAGCGTCACCCTGAGCGGCAGGTTGAGCCCGCGCCCGGCAAGGAGCGCGGATGCGTTCACGCCCGCCGCCACGATCACGCAAGCCGCGGAAACGAAACCCTTGCTCGTCTCGACGCCGGCGACGCGTCCGCGCTCGACGCGGATGGCCTCGACCGCGAGGCCTTCGCGAATTACGCAGCCCTTGCGCCTTGCGGCCTCGGCAAAGGCTTGCGTCGTCGCGACCGGATCGGCATGGCCGTCGCTTGGGCAAAAAGAGGCGGCGAGCACGCTTTCGGAGATCGCCGGCGCGACCCTCCGCACGGCGGCATTCGTCGCGAGGAACTCGAGGTCGAGCCCCTCGGCGCGTTGCCGTTCGACGAGCGCGCGGATGGTCGCGACCTCGGCCTCGGTGCGCGCGAGACGCAGATTGCCTTGACGTCGATAGTGCACGTCACGCCCTAGCCGCTCGCCAAGCGTCGCCCAGATTTTGACGGCCGCGCGCGCGAGCGGCAATTCGACAGGATCGCGTCCCGATTGGCGCACGCCGCCAAGCGTCCAGCCGGAGGCCATGGCGGCGATGCCATGTTTCTCGATCAGCGTGACCGAGCGACCCTCTTCGGCGAGCGAGAGCGCGGCGGCGGCGCCGGTTATTCCCCCGCCAATGACGACGACATCGGGCATGATCGGCTCGGATGGCTTGACCTTCGGGTTTGTAGGCTCAATCTGCCGTGTCTGCCAGAGCGTTGCGGGACAGCAGGAGCCAGCGAATGCCGCGTTCGCGCATGCCCGATCCAAAGACCCTCGCCTGCGTCGAGCGGCTGATCGCTTTCGACACGGTGAGCCGCAACTCCAATCTCGAGCTCATCGATTGGGCGCGCCAGCATCTCGAGGGTCACGGCGCCACGATCCGCCTGGATTGGAGCGCCGATCGGCAAAAAGCCAATATGCTCGCGAGCTTCGGTGAAGGTGCGGGCGGCCTCGTCCTTTCGGGTCATACGGATGTCGTGCCCGTGGACGGGCAGGCCTGGACGAGCGACCCCTTCAAGGCGAGCGTTCGCGACGGCAAGCTCTTCGGGCGCGGCGCCTGCGACATGAAGGGCTTCGTCGGCGTCGTCCTCGGCCATGCCGACGATTATGCGAAGGCCTCAGCCCGCGAGCCGATCCATGTGGCGCTCACTTATGACGAGGAGCTCGGCTGTCTCGGCATTCCGCATCTGATCGCGGCAATGGCGCGCTGGGGCATCGAGCCGCGCGGCTGCGTCGTCGGCGAGCCGACCTCGATGCACCCCGTCGCCGCCCATAAGGGCGGCTGGGTCTACCGCTGCAAGATCACCGGCAAGGCGGCGCATTCCTCGCTCACGCCGAGCGCCGTCAACGCGGTTCACTATGGGGCGCGCATCGTTTCCTTCATTCAAGCGATCGCCGATCGGGAAGAGCGGCAGGGACTTCGCGCGGACGGCTTCGATGTGCCGCACACGACGATCTCGGTCAATCTTTTCAAGGGTGGAACGGCCGGCAACATCGTGCCGGACACGGCCGAATTCAGCTTCGAGTTCCGCTACGTGCCAGGCTTCAACCCGGACGCGCTCATCGCCGAGATTGCCGGCTTTGCCGAGCGCGAGCTTCTCCCCCGCATGCGAGCCGTCGATCCGCGAAGCGATATTGCGTTCGAGCGCGTGAACGCCATCCCGGCGCTCGACACCAAGGAGACCGATCCGATCTTTCACCGCGTGCGGGACCTCGCTCCGGAGAAGAGCGTGGGCAAGGTCTCGTACGGCACGGAAGCCTCGTTCTTTCAGAGGGGCGGCGTGCCGGCCATGGTGTGTGGCCCCGGCAGCATCATCGAGGCGCATAAGCCCGATGAATTCGTGACGCTCGAGCAGCTCGCGCTTTGCGACCGCTTCATCGATGGCTTGATCGGCGCCGGCTGAAGCCCGGGGGCAGGTGCAGGAGAGCGGCGCGCGACCGGCGCGGAAGCCTCACGAGGAGCTGGCGCGTCGCTCGCCGCGCCGAAGCGTCTCGACCTTCGCCTCGGCGGGCGGGGCAAGCGCTGCCGACGGCTCATCGCCCGCACGATCCGTCGCCGCGATCCAATCGTCGATGGCGCGCGGCTCGCCGAGGAAAAAGCCTTGCGCCGATTGGCAGCCGAGCGCCTTGAGGCCTTCGAGCTGCCTTTTCGTCTCGACGCCTTCGGCGATCACCGAAACGCCGAGGTCGCGCCCCATGTTAATCACGGCGCGCACGACGGCGCTCGCCGCGCGATCTTTCTCGAAGGTGGAAATGAAGGAGCGGTCGATCTTGAATGTGTCGAACTGAAACTTTTGCAGATAGTGCAGTGAGGAATGTCCGGCGCCGAAATCGTCGAGCGCGATCTTCGCGCCGAGTTGCCGCAAATGGTGCAGCGCATCTCTCGTCAATCTGTCGTCGCGCAAGAGCACGGTTTCGGTGATCTCGAGCACGAGGCGGCTCGCCGGAAGCCCCGCCGATGCGATCGCGCTCATGATGGTCTTGACGATGCCACGGCTACGAAATTGGAAAGGCGAAAGGTTCACGGCGACGAAAGGCGTTCCGGGAAGACAGGCGACCTGTCGCGAGGCCTCGCGCAAGACCCATTCGCCGATGGGCTCGATGATGCCGATCTCTTCCGCGATCGGGATGAACAGCGAGGGCTCGACCTGGCCGCGCTGCGGGCGTTGCCAACGGATCAGCGCCTCGAAACCCTCGGTTTCCCCGTTCGCCAAGGAGATAACGGGCTGAAATTCGACGATGAACTCGCCGCGCGACAAGGCGCCGCGCAAATCCACCTCGATTTGACGGCGCTCCTGAAGGCCCGCCTCCATGCTGGGAAGGAAGCGCCGATAAATCCGGCGACCGCCGGCCTTGGCCTCGTAAAGCGCGATATCGGCGTTCTTGATCAGGGCCTGCACGTCATAACCGTCGCCCGGCGCGATGGCGATGCCGACGCTCGCGCCGACATTGGCATAGTGTGGGCCGATCCGGAAAGGCGTGCTCAGCGAACGGACGATCCGCGCGGCGAGCTCTTCGGCTTCCGCGTCATCGCGAACCCCGAATTGGATGACGGCAAACTCGTCACCGCCGAGCCGCGCCACGAGATCGCTCGCGCGGACGCATTTCTTCAGCCGGCGCCCGGCGAGACGCAACAGCGTGTCGCCGGCCGCATGGCCCAGCGTGTCGTTGACCTCCTTGAAGCGGTCGAGGTCGAGATAATGAACCGCGAAGCGGCCTGTGACGCGCATGTCGCGCAAGGCATCCTCAATGCGTTCGGTGAGATAGGCGCGATTGGGAAGCCCGGTGAGCGTGTCGTGATGGGCCATGAAGGCGATCTTCGCCTCCGAATGCATGCGCGCCGAGGCATCGAGCACCGTGCCCTCGAAGACCGTGGGTTGGCCGTCCTCGCTGCGCACGCACCAGGCGGTCTCCGATACCCAGATCTTCTCTCGCGTCCTGTGCCGGTAGACCTCGGACACAAAATCCGTGACCCGCCCCTTGGTCCGCATCTCTTCGAGGAATTGGTCGCGCCGATTCGGATCGACATACCATTCGCGCGCGATGTCATTCACGCCGGCGAGCATCTCGGCCTCGCTGTCATAGCCGTTGAGCTGCACCAGGGCGGGATTGGCGCGAAGCTGATGGCCATCGAGGGTCGAGCGGTAGATGCCGACGACGGCATTCTCGAACAAGCTTCGGTACTCGGCCTCGGCCCGCTTGAGCGCCTCCTCTTTCCTGTGTCGATCCGTGATGTCCGAGAAAGTGCGCACGGCGCCGCCATCCTCGAGCATGGTGGTGCGGATCTCGAGAATCGCGCCGTTCGGGCGACGGCGCTCATAGACGGGCGGCGATTTGAAGATGCCGCCGGATCGGATCCAGCTCGCGATGTCCTCGCTCACGCCGCCAAATTCGCCGACGGACCATTGGTATTCGATGATCTGCTGAAAATGCAGGGGGTTGGTCAATATCTCCTTTGGGATCTCCAGAAGATCGACGAACTTCTTGTTGTAGAGCCGCACATAATGGTCGGCATCGATCATCAATATGCCCTGCTCGACATTGTTTAGCGTGACATCGAGAACCCCTTTTACGGCGGCGAGCGTGTCGCTCAAGGTGTGGATGTGGGCCTCCTCGCGATCGCCTTTCGCCTGGCATTCGGAAAAGATCGAATCTGATGGGGATGGCTCCGCGTCGGGTGCGACGAGGGTCGGCGCCTGCGGCGTGCGACGCTTGGCATCTTTGCTCATGACCGGCAGCCTTCGCCTCAAGCTTTTAAGTCGACGCCCTGACTGGCCAATACTGCCGCAACGTTTCTAATTGTCGGAAATAAAGGGAAAATTCCTTGCGGTGGCGTTAATTATTCCGGATGGATCGAATCTGAATATTTGCCTACCTCCTCCGCGCAACTGGCCGATTCGATGGGAGGACACTTTGACCGGAGTTGGCGATCACCGCCATTTCATGGGCAAAGGAAGTGCCCAATCGAATCTGAAATTGCGTTACTCGCCTTCGCTTGAAGGGTTCACGATCGTCATCATTTGCGACGCCAAATCATATTTTTGATCCGCGGGTCCGGCTCGAATGCGTGGCGCGGATATTCAAATCGCTCCTGCGGAAATTCCCGGATCACCTGGGCTCCGAAGGTACCCACTTTAATCCGCCAGGTCTCAAACGTCTTCGGTGCTGTCTTCACGAACGGAGCAGTCGACAGGAGCGCCAGATTGGCGCGATGGATGGGATCGCGCACGGATTCGTAGCGGATGAGAGTGATCCGGGCCTGGCGCGCGGCTTCGGCCAATGCTTGACAGGGTTCGTAGTCGATGAGGTGTGTCCACTTCGCGCCATCGGCATCGAGAGGGGGATTTGTCAGGTCGAGCGCCATATCCGTCCGCACTGGGGCGTTGAGGGCGGTGAACTCGCCGGCGTTTTCGGGCCAAGGCGTCTGAGGCGACTCGGCGTAGAACAGCAGACGGTAGAAGGCCATCTCGGCAGCCGCGGTCCGCGGCTGCTCGGCGCCATAGAAGACCCCGGGCGTCCTCCCGGCGCGCCGAAAGCGTGAGCCGCGCGGATAGATTGCGCCATAGCGAAACGGCGCCGCCATCAGGTAGTGCAGTCTTCGCGCTTCCGGTGGCATTGGTGGCTTCGTCTCGTCGAGGAGTTCCTCGAGCAATTGCTGCTCGGCGAGGGTGTCGGTGAGCTTGAGAGTAGAGATCTGGTGCTGGGCCTCCACCAATCGCCAGCAATCGCTCTCCTGCGCCCGTCGCTCAGACCACAGCGCGGCGGGCGTCCAGATAGGCAATGACATCGACTAGTCCCGGGATGTGCATCATCAGATCGAGGGGTTTGCCATTGAGCGCCGCGTTGTCGGCGCGGAGCCAGGCGCGCGCCGTCACGGGGTCACCGCCGGTGATGGCATCGAGCGACCGAAACAGGCGCACGAAGAGGAGAGCGAGCTCGAACGGTTTGCTGCCCGGCTCCAGGGCAAACTTCCCCTGAGCCACGCGCGTGACCGTGGAGTTGGAGAGGCCAATGATCCTGGCGAGCGCGCGATTGGGGATTTGCAGGTAGGAGGCGGCCCGCAGCGCGCTCTTGCCCACCACCGCCGATGGGCTGAGATCGCCTGCATGCTTCGGGATTTGCGGCCGTGTAACCATCGCGTTATGCTTTGCTACAGCAACAATATAGCATAAATTTTTCTATGGACAAGCTCTTCGCCTCCACCAGCGGCGGCAGGAGGCGCCGTGGGCCAATTCTATTGAGGGCCCGCGGCTTTATTCGCCAAGAAGCGCTTCACGGGCGGCGCGCGGTCGACCAGGGAAAGGCCGAGATCGCGCAGCGCCCTCAAGGGGAGGTGATCGTTCGAGAAGAGCCTGACGAGGCCATCCGTCAAAGCGCCCATGGCAGTCGTGTCGAAACGGCGCGCGCGCTGGTAAGCGGAGAGGGCGTGAGGATGGCCGGGGTCGAGGCCGAGATGCGCCGCCTCCGACAGGGCCTCGGCGAGCGCCGCGACATCTTGCAAGCCGAGGTTAAGCCCCTGGCCGGCAACCGGGTGGATGACATGCGCCGTATCCCCGACGAGCGCGAGGCGCCTTGCCGTGAGGGCGCGTGCGATGCCGAAGCTCAAAGGGTAGCCGATCAAGCGGCCCTCGAGGCGCAACGCGCCGAGCTCATGGCCGAAGCGCCGCGTCACCTCCGCGAGCACCTTCTGATCGTCGAGCGCGAGGATGCGCTTTGCCTCCGGCTTGTCTTCCGTCCAGACGATCGACGAGCGGCGCCCCTTGAGCGGCAGGATGGCGAAAGGCCCGCCGGGCAGAAAATGCTCGTAAGCGCGGCCGCCGTGCTCGCGCTCATGACCGATCGTCGTCGTGAGGCCGAGCTGGGGATAATCCCATCCGATCCAGGAAATGCCGGCGAGCTCTCGGCAGGTGGAGCGCGCGCCATCGGCCGCGACGAGAAGGGAAGCGGCGATCACCCTCCCGTCTTCGCCCCGCGCGAGAATCCGATCATCATCGCTTTCATGCGAAAGGGCTTCGATCCGAAGCGGCAGAACTTCGATCCTTGCGGCATCGGCAGCACCGAGCAAAGCATTCCGCAAGGCCCGGGCCTCGACCATATGCGCGAAGGCCCCGCCACTTTCGGCGGCATCATTTGTCGTGTCGCCGAGAAAGGAAAGGAATGCGGGTCGCACCCCATCGTCGAGCCGGCTGTCGGTGACGACGATGTGCTCCATCGCTTGCGCTTCGCTTTCGAGCGCCCGCCAGACGCCAAGCGTGTCGAGCATGCGCCGGCTTGAGCCCGCGATCGCATAGGCCCTCGGGTCGGTGCCATGCCCAAGCGGTGCCGGCGTCGTGAGCATGACGATGCGCGCCTCGGTGCCAAGCGCCGAACGCAAGACGACGGCCGCCGCGAGCGCGATGATGCCGTCGCCCGCGATGATCGCGTCGGCGCGCTCGCAGTGATGCTCCGTCGCCCTGACCGCGCCGCCGGCAAGCCCGGAGCGCCGGTGGGTGCTTCTTCCTCGATGCGGCATGGGCGCCGGGCGCTGCTCCTCTTTTTCGAAAGGAATGACGAAAGGCCGATCGTCGTTCCGATTCGCGCGTCTTCGAATTGGCCTTCGCCGTCCTCGACCATATTTTCCGGGGCGCAAAACCCGTTTCCGGCCGCTCTTGACGTGCGCGCCCCGAATGGTCCTATTCGAGAAACGGTTTGCGCTGGGTATTGCGCCTTGGCAAGCCGGCGCTTCGAGTTTTCGCGAACCGTGAGAGGACTTCCGCCTCAAATGAGCAACGCCGTTCGCGAACTCATCAGCATCCTCGATCTCGAAACCCTCGAGATCAATCTGTTTCGAGGCCGGAGCCCGCAAGTGGGATGGCAACGCGTCTTCGGCGGGCAGGTCATCGGCCAGGCGCTCGTCGCCGCCTGCCGCACCGTCGAGGCGCGCCTGCCGCATTCGCTGCATGCCTATTTCATCCTGCCCGGCGATCCGGCCGTCCCCATCATCTACGAGGTCGAGCAGCTTCGCGACGGCCGGAGCTTCTCGACGCGGCGCGTCAGAGCTATCCAGCACGGGCATCCGATCTTCGCTATGTCGGTCTCCTTCCACGTGGAGGAAGAAGGGCTTTCCCACAGTCTCGCGATGCCCAAGGTGCCGCGCCCGGAGGAGCTGCCGAGCGAATCGGAGATCAAGAATCGCATCATGCCGGCGATGCCGGATCCGGTGCGCGGGTATTTCGAGCGGGAGCGTCCGATCGAGCTGCACCCCGTCGAATATGAGCGCTACCTCTCGCACGCGCCGCGCCAGCCGGTGTTCAATCTGTGGATGCGCACCACGGCCCCGCTTCCAGACGACCCGATCCTGCAGCGCTGCGTGCTCGCCTATGCGTCGGACCTGACGCTTCTCGATACCTCCCTCGTCGCGCATGGGCGCACGCTTTTCGAGCGCGGCTTCCAAGGAGCGAGCCTCGATCATGCGATGTGGTTCCACGCGCCCTTCAGGGCCGATGAATGGCTCCTCTACAGCCAGGACTCGCCCTTTTCGGGCGGGGCGCGCGGCTTCTCGCGCGGCTCGATTTTCTCGCGCGATGGGCGTCTCGTCGCTTCCGTGGCGCAAGAAGGGCTGATCCGCCTGCGCCGCGAGCGAAAGGCGGAAGTCGCCGCCGCGGCCTCGGAGTGAAAAGGTGAGCGCTTCGGTGATGGATCGCCTCGAAAGCGTGCGCGCCACGATCGAGCACGCTGCAGCGGCCAATGGCAGGGAAGCCGCGAACATCACGCTCATCGCCGTGTCGAAGACCATCGCCGTCGAGACCATCGAGGAGGCGCTTGTCGCGGGGCATCGTGTGTTCGGGGAAAACCGCGTGCAGGAGGCGAAGGCGAAATGGCCGGCGCTCAAGGCGCGTTTTCCCGACATCGAGCTTCACCTCATCGGCCCGTTGCAGACCAACAAGGTGCGCGACGCGCTCGCCCTTTTCGATGCGATCCATGCGGTCGATCGCGAAAGCCTCGCCGGAGCGCTCGCCAAGGAAGTCGCGCGTGCCGGTCGTCAACCTAAGCTCTTTGTCGAGGTCAATACCGGAAAGGAAGCCTCGAAGGCTGGCGTCGCGCCGGCCGAGGCCGATCGATTCGTCGAAACCTGCCGCGAGCGCCACAGCCTTATGATCTCGGGGCTGATGTGCATTCCCCCGCTCGGCGAGCCCGCCGCGCCGCATTTCACGCTGCTCGCCAAGATCGCCGAACGCAACGGCCTTCCTCTCCTCTCCATGGGCATGAGCGCCGATTACGAGGAGGCGATCGCGCATGGCGCGACCCACATTCGCGTAGGCACGGCGATTTTCGGGGCGCGCGGCTAGGCATTCTCCCGGCCAAAAGGCTGGCGCGCGAAATCGTGACCCGCGTTCGGCTTTCCTCGATGAGGGCTGGCCTTAAACTCGAGCTCGGCTGAAGGCCGCTTGGAGCTCGGAGGAAAGATCATGGAAGATATAGCGACGAGCCGGCGGGATCTCTTGCTGGCGACGCTTCTCTCATCCTTGCCGGCGGCTTTCATCGAGGGCGCTGAGGCGAGCCCGCTCAATCCGGCGCAGACGATCATCCGTCCGCCCGACAAGCTCGAATGGAAATCGAACCCGGCCTTCCCCGAGCCGAGTGTCGACATGTGCCCGCTCTTCGGCGATATCAACCAACCGGGCATCTATTACGTCTTGGTGCGCTGGTGGCCGGGCTTCATGAGCGCGCCCCACACCTATACGAGCGACCGGCTTTGCGTCGTCGTCTCGGGAACCTGGTGGTGCAACAGCGGTGCGGATTTCGACCCGGCTTCCTGCGTTCCGGTCCCCGCCGGAAGCTTCGTGCGGCGCGTCGCGCTCACGCCCCATTATGACGGCGTCATCCGCGGCCACCCCGAACCCGTCATCATCGCCATCTGCGGCATCGGCCCGGTGAATTATGCGCTGAGCGATCCCTCACAACCGGGCGTGCGGCGGGTTTGAGGTGAGCGCATTCTGCCGAGCGCCGCTTTTTCCTTTATTTTTTTCGGAGCCGCGGCTTGATCCCCTCCTCACCTCCCCTTTTCAAGGGGAGGATATTGGGAGGTTTGCCCTTTTATCTCGGTTAGACCAGGGTGATTAGCCACTTCCCTATGGCGCGTTTTCGCCGAAGCCGCCATTCTCGTTGAAGCTGTCGATGGTCGCTTGGACATAGCCGATGAGGGCGCGTGATGCTGAGATTCGCGCCCGCCGCTCGAGGGAATTATGCGGTGCTGGCCTCCCGCGCCTCGGTGAGCACCTCCCCCAAAATCCTTCCGTCGCGGTAGAGGGAAAGGTCGGCGCCGCGGCGCGCGTCCTGGTGCTGGCGAGGGCAATCGAGCGGCGCGCCGACCACCGTGCGCAGCGGAACGACACCGGCCCAGATCGGAAGCGCGTAATCGGGCTCGTCATCGACGGGCGGGCCGCTGCGCGTCTTCGCGGAGGCCTCCTCGATGCGCATGGTGATGAAGGTCGACGCTTTCATCTCCTGAGCGCTCGGCCGCTTGATGGCGTCCCAGCGCCCGGGGAAGTAGCGGTTCACGAACATGCGCGCCGCCTCGATTTTCGCTTCCTCGCCGTCGACGATCTCGGCGTTTCCGAAGGCCATCACCGAGCGATAATTGATCGAGTGATGGAAAGCCGAGCGCGCGAGCACGATGCCGTCGCAATGGGAGACGGTCACGCAAGCGGGCGTCGCCTGGGCCAAGCTGCGGAGCATCCGGCTCGCGGAAGACCCGTGCCAGAAGAGGCGGTCGCCGTCGCGCCAAAAGGCGGTCGGGGTGCAATAGGGCTGACCGTCGATGCAATAGGCGACATGGCAAAGCAGCGCGGCATCGAGGATTTTGTAGATGTCGGGCTGTTCATAGCTTCCGCGGGCCGGATAACGGCGCACCTTGTTGCGCGACGTCTTTGGCCATGCTCCTGCGGCCTCAGCGAAACCTTCGTCCATCTCGATACCTCAAAGCGTGCGTCGGGTCGAAACCCACCCAAGGCTAGGCTTGCCAAAGTTGAGGACTAATGAAAAGATCCATTCTTAGAAATTTGAATGGACCACTTTCATGGGGCGGCCCCCGGCCTATGCGATCTGGAGTCAGTTCGCTCCCTCCCGCGACGGCGGGCTCTCGATCCAGGAGCAGCTCGTCCGTTTCTTCCGGCGCGAGGTCGCCACGGGCGCGCTGCGTCCGGGAATTCGCGTTCCGGCGAGCCGGGCACTCGCCCAGGAGCTCAAGCTCGCGCGCGGCACCGTGTCGGGCGCCTATGAGCGGCTCGCGGCCGAGGGTTTCCTCGTCACGAAGCACGGCTTTGGCACGCTCGTCGCCGGAAAGCTCGCAATGCCGAAGCTCGAGAAGGACCAGGCCGCCGCTTCGAGCGAGGTGACCGCCTCGCGCCGGGCGCGCGAGCTCATGCGGGCGCGTCCGCGCGAGACGCAGGCCGACTGGCCGTTGACGCCCGGTGTGCCGGCGCTCGATGCCTTTCCCTTCGCGCTCTGGGCGCGGCTGAACGCCGCGTTTCCACCGTCGGCAAAGCGCGGCCGACCTCGCCTACGGCGAACCTCTCGGCTACCGCCCCCTGCGCGAGGCGATCGCGGGTTACGTCGGCGCGGCGCGCGGCATCATTTGCTCACCCGAGAACGTCCTCGTCGCCACCGGCACTCAATCGGCGACCTTCATCGCGGCGCTCGTGATCGGCGATCCGGGCGAGCCGGTCTTCGTCGAGGATCCGGGTTACGATGGAACGCGGCTCGCCATGCGCCTCGCGGATTTGCGCATCGTCGCGGCGCGCGTCGATAGCGAGGGCCTCGACATCGCGGATGCGCGAAGCCGCGACGCGGAGGCACGGCTTGCGGTCGTCTCCCCGTCGCATCAATTTCCGACTGGCGTCGTCATGTCGCTCGCGCGCCGCCTCGCCCTCATCGCATGGGCCCGCGAGACCGCCGGCTACATCATCGAGGACGATTACGACAGCGAGTTTCGCTATGACGGCGAGCCAGTGGCCTCTCTCAAGGCGCTCGACGGCGAGCGCGGGCGCGTGCTCTATGTCGGCACGCTGAGCAAGGTCCTGGCGCCTGGCCTCAGGCTCGGCTTCCTCATCGTGCCCGACGAACTCGTCGATGCCGCGCGCGCCGTGCGGCGCGCGCTCGATCGCCAGGTTTCGTTGCCCTTGCAGGCGACCGTCGCGGAATTCATCGGCAATGGCCATCTCGGTCAGCACATTCGCAAGCTCCGTCTCGTTTATGCCGAGCGCCGCGCCGCGCTGCTCGAGGCGCTCGAGAGCGAAGGCGCGGGGATTTTTCATGTCTCGGGTGCGGCGACCGGCGTTCATGTGCTCGGCGAATTGCCGCACGGCATCGACGACATCAGCGTGGCGCGAAGGGCGCGCGCACGCCGCATCGGCGTCGAGTCGCTCGCCGCCTACACCACCAGGATTGATGCGCCGCCGCGTCCGGCCCTGCTTTTGGGCTTCGCCAATACGCAGCCGCGCGTCATGCGCGCCGCCGTGGGCGCCGTCGTTGACGCCATGCGCGAATGAGGGGAGAAGCTTCGCCGCAAACCGAAGGTCGCGACACATGGCCACGCTTTCACCGAACCGCCTCCATCTCGACCGTTTCGACACGCCGATCGGGACGGCGCTCCTCGTCACGGATGACGACGGGGCGTTGCGCCTGCTCGATTGGGAGGATCACGAGGATCGCCTGCGCGTGCTCATGCGACGCCAATATGGGTCCGTTGCACTCGAGCGAGGCCGCGCGCCCGAAGCGGTCCGCCTGCCGCTTGAGCGCTATTTCGAGGGCGAGCTCGGAGCCCTTGCCAAAATCCCCTGGCGCACGCAAGGCACGCCGTTCCAGGAAATCGTGTGGCAGGCGCTCACCGGCATCGCCGCCGGCGAGACGCTGAGCTATGGCGCGCTCGCCTCGCGCATCGGCAAGGCAAGCGCGGTGCGCGCCGTCGGGCTTGCGAATGGCGCCAATCCGCTGAGCGTCGTGGTGCCTTGCCATCGGGTGATCGGCGCCGACGGATCGCTCACGGGCTATGGCGGCGGGCTCGAGCGCAAACGCTGGCTCTTGCGGCACGAACGCGCGCTCGCCGAAACGGAGCTTGCGCTCTAATCCTTCGCAACCGCCGTCGCACCAAAGGCCCGCCGCCCGGCCGCATACCGCCATGAGCACGAAACCCTTCATCGCGTCCGTCCTCCGCGGTTCGTCTGTGATTTCGCCGCAAACCCGCCTATAATTGCAAATAACGCTTTGTAAATTTTGTCGTATATCCTGTGGACCGTCTCGCGATCGGCTGAGAGACTTCGATATCAGGCCGATCACGAGGTCTTGAGAGCGTGGATCGATCTCACCGTCGGATGGTTTTATCCTTCGGACGGTCCGGGGCAGGCCGGGGGCGGCTGATGAGGCGGAGGTTCGACCATCACCCCCGAACGCCAAATTGGGCGGCGCGCCGGGCTGTCACGTCTCTTGCGCTCGCCATTTCTCTGGGTGCCGGTCGCGGCGTTCGCGGCCGTTCTCATCGTCTGGGGCTTGCGCTTCGTCGTCCAACCGACGGTGTTGCGTGTCGCCGTCGGCCCGGAGGGGAGCGCGGACGTGAAGCTCGTCTCCGAGCTTGCGAGCCAACTCACGCATGACGAGAGCCGCGGCTTGCGGCTCACGCTCGTCAAGACGAACGATGCCAAGGCGAGCGCCGCCGAGCTCGATGCCGGAAGGGCCGATCTCGCCGTCGTGCGCAGCGACGTCGCGATGTCGGAGACGGGGCTCACCGTCGCGATCTTGCATCGCAACGCCGTGATCTTCCTCGCGCCGCATGGCTCATCCATTCGCAAGATCACCGATCTCGACAAGAAGCGGCTCGGCATGCTGCGTGCGACCGCGGAGAACGCGCATCTTCTCGACGACCTGCTGGCCGAATATGGCTTGGAGCCGGGCGCGGTGACCCAGGTGCCGCTCGCGCCCGACGGGGTCGCCGCCGCCATTGCCGAGAAGCGCGTGGACGCCGTGATGGTGGTCGCGCCTCCGTCCGGCAACTTCACCCGCGGCGTGGTCACGGCCATCGCCGGCGCCTCGCGGGGCGAACCCGTCTTCATCGAGGTGAAGGAGGCTGAGGCGATTGCCCAGCGCAAGCCGGTCTATGAATCCCAGGAGATCGTGAACGGCCTCTTCGGCGGCAATCCGCCTCGCCCCAAGCAAAGCTTCAACACGATGGCGATCACCTACCGTCTGGTCGCGAGCCGCTCGCTCGAGGACTATGTCATCTCCGATTTCACGCGGCGCTTGTTCACCTTGCGGATGGCATTGAGCCCCGGCTCGTCGCTCGCCGACCGGATCGAGAAACCGGACACGGACAACGAGACGGCGCTGCCGGTCCATCCCGGCGCAGAGGCCTATTTCGACGGCAATGAGAAATCCTTCCTCGATCGATACGACGATTGGTTCTACCTCGGCGCCATGGGCATCAGCGGCCTCGTCTCGGGCCTCGCGGCGCTCATCGCCTCCGCCCGCGCCTGGATCCGTCGCGGCACGCTGAGCGCGATCGACGAGCTGATCCACATCCAGATCGAGGCGCGCGAGGCCAAGGACGAAGCCGCGCTCGATGCCGCGGAAGCGGCCGTCACGAACTTGTCGATCTCGACCTTGCGATATGCGCGCGACGGGCGCATCGACAATTCCGGCCTTGCGGCGCTGAGCCTCGCAATGGACGAATGCCGCCAGACCATCGCCGAGCGTCGGGCGCGGCTTGCGGCATTCGCTCACGGGCCGCCGCAGATGCTTTCGGGGGAGGCTTTACGCCTCGCGGCTCGCGAACCAGCGCCCATAAAACTCGAACCCGCTGTCCGCCGCCTCTCGTTTCGCCGTTCACCCTAACTGGCATTTTGCCTCGGCAAGCCTTGCGACCGGCCTTGCCGTCCGGCCCGCCCGGCCGTAGTTTTCTCGCGAAGGCCGTCGGTTTCGGCCGTGTGAAAAGCCAAACGGGGTCTTGCCCATGCGTGTCATCATCGCCGGGGGCGGCATCGGCGGCCTCGCGGCGGGGCTCATGCTGCACGCGCGTGGCATCGCCTGCGACGTCTTCGAGCAAGGCAGCGAAATTCGCGAGCTCGGCGTCGGCATCAACACCTTGCCCCATGCGATCAAGGAGTTGGCCGAGATCGGGCTTTTGGAGCGGCTCGATCACGTCGGCATCCGCACGCATGAGCTCACTTACGCGAACCGCTTCGGCCAGGAGATCTGGCGCGAGCCGCGCGGCACCGATGCGGGCTTTCCCTATCCGCAATTCTCGATCCATCGCGGACGGCTGCAGAAAGCGCTGCATCAGGCGCTGCGCGCGCGCATTGGCGACACCCATATCCACACGGGCTGCAGGCTCGGAAGCTGGCGTCAGGACGAGAGCGGCGTCACGGGTTATTTCTTCAACCGCGAAGGCGCCCATGTGCATACCGCGACCGGGGATGTGCTGGTCGGCGCGGACGGCATTCATTCGGCGGTTCGTGCGGTGCTCGCTCCGCATGAGGGGCCGCCGGCCTGGAACGGCATCATGCTGTGGCGCGGCGCGCTCGATTGGCCGCAATTCCTCGACGGTCGCTCGATGATCGTCGCCGGCGGGATGAGCGCGAAGCTCGTGCTTTACCCGATCGCCCAAGGCGAGCGGCACGACACGCGGCTCACCAATTGGGCGGTCGCGGGGAAAATCGGCGAAGGCGGCGTGTCGCCGCGCAAGGAGGATTGGTCGCGGCCCGGCCGGCTCGAGGAGCTTTTGCCGCATGTGCGCAAATTCGCCATTCCCGGCGTCGATGTGGCTCATTTGATCGAGGCGACGAGCGAGTTCTACGAATATCCGATGTGCGATCGCGATCCCTTGCCGCGCTGGTCGCAAGGCCGCGTGACGCTGCTCGGCGACGCCGCCCACCCGATGTACCCGGTCGGCTCGAACGGCGCGAGTCAGGCGGTGCTCGATGCGCGTTCGCTCGCCGATTGGCTGGTGCGCGCCGACCATCCCGCCCAAGCGCTCCTTGCCTATGAGCAGGAGCGCGCTCCGATGACGGCGGAGCTGGTGCGCCTCAACCGCAAGGGCGGGCCTGAGGGCGTGATCGACGCGGTCGAGGCGCTGGCTCCCGAGGGCTTCCAGCGCATCGAGGACGTGCTCTCCTTCGAGCAACGCAAGGCGATCGTGCGTGGCTATGCGTCGACGGCGGGCTTCGCCAAGGAGCAGGTCGCGCGCTCGGCGTCACCGGCCCCGCCTCAACCCGCAAACAGCAATCGCGCCGCCTAGCGCCGTCGGAAAGCGAGAGGGCAGAAGATGCGGCCCGTTCATTGTTCCTGAGGAATTCTTCTTCACACTGAGGCGCGGCTTGGGCTCGCGGTTGTGTTCGCGGCGAAAATTTGCCAAGAACGTCGCCAGCCGGCCTCGCGTGTTCAGCTCCGGCTTTGCCGCGTGGCCGTGGCTTACTTCGCTGCGCCGCGGTTAAGGCAGCTCATGGGGTTCGTCAGATGGCCCAGATCCGCGAGAAGAAATTCTTGCTCTATCTGATCAAGCCGTCTCATTACGACGACGACGGCTACGTCATTCAATGGCTGCGTTCGTCGATCCCCTCGAATTCGCTCGCCTCGCTTTATGGCCTCGCCGTCGATTGCCGCGAGCGCGACGTGCTCGGCGAGGATGTCGAGATCGAGATCGAGGCCGTGGACGAGACCAACACGCGCATTCGCCCCGAGCGCGTCGCGCGCCTCATTCGCGAGAACGGCGGCCATGGGCTCGTCGGCCTCGTCGGCGTGCAGTCGAACCAGTTTCCGCGCGCCATGGACATCGCCCGTTCGCTGCGCGCCGAAGGCATTCAAGTCTGCATGGGCGGCTTCCACGTGTCGGGCTGCCTCGCCATGCTTCCCGAGATGCCCGACGACATGAAGGAGGCCCAAAGCCTCGGCATCTCCTTTTTCGCCGGCGAGGCGGAAGGGCGGCTCGACGCCGTGCTGCAGGACGCGGCCGTCGGAAAGCTCAAGCCGACCTACGACTTCATGAATGATCTGCCGACCCTCGAAGCCGCGATGATGCCGATCCTTCCGGCCGAGAAGATCGCCCGCACGCGCGGCTGGGAGACGAGCTTCGACGCCGGGCGGGGCTGCCCGTTCCAATGCTCGTTTTGCACCATCATCAATGTGCAGGGGCGCAAATCGCGTTACCGCACGCCCGACGACGTCGAGGCGATCGTGCGCGCCAATGTGGCGCAGGGCATCAGAAGCTTCTTCATCACCGACGACAATCTCGCGCGCAACCGCAATTGGGAGCCGATCTTCGATCGCCTCATCGAGATGCGCGAGAAAGAGGGCGTTCGCTGCCACTTCATCATCCAGGTCGACACGCTCTGCCACAAGATCCCGAACTTCATCGAAAAGTGCCGGCGCGTCGGCGTGAAGCGCGTTTTCATCGGCCTCGAGAACATCAATCCGGACAGCCTCGTCGGCGCCAAGAAGAAGCAGAATCGCATCTGCGAATATCGCGACATGCTGCTCGCCTGGAAGGCGGCCGGCGTGATCACCTGCGCGGGCTACATCCTCGGCTTTCCCAAGGACACGGTCGAGAGCATCCTGCGCGACATCAAGATCATCCAGCACGAGCTGCCGCTCGACATCCTGGAGTTCTTCTTCCTCACGCCGCTTCCGGGCTCGGAAGATCACAAGAAGCTGCATCTCGCCGGGGTCCCCATGGACCCGGACATGAACAAATATGATCTCGAGCACGCCACCACCGCCCATGCCTTGATGTCGAAGGCGGAGTGGGAGCGTGCCTACCGGCTCGCCTGGGAGACCTATTACACGAAAGAGCATGTCGAGACGGTGATGCGGCGCGCCACCGCTTGCGGCATGAAGACCATCAAGGTGATGTTCTTCCTCGCCTGGTTCCAGGGCTCGCTCTCGATCGAGGGCCTGCATCCGCTACAAGGCGGCTATTTGCGGCTCAAATATCGCAAGGATCGCCGCTCGGGCTTTCCGATCGAGCCGCCGGGGCTCTGGCATCTGAAATATCTTGCCGAGACGGCCGCGAAGACCGTCAAGATCGCCGCGCTGCTCTGGCGGCTCGATCGCATCCGCCGGCGCATCCTCAAGGATCCAGGGCGCATGGAATATATGGACTTGGCGCTCACGCCGGTGCAAGACGCGGAGATGGACACGCTCGAGATCTTCAACGTCACCGAAGGCGGTCGCGCGGCCGTCGCCAAGATGCGCGAACGCGCCGAGCTCTTGCATCCCGGCGAGGCCGTGGGAAATCCGGGGGCGGCTCGTCTCACGGTCGGTGCGGGTTCGTGATGGAAGTTGCGAGCGCCGTTCCGGCGGCCGCTTCCGCGAAGCGCCGCTTCAAGCTGTTTCTCGTCAAGCCTTCGCATTATGACGATGACGGCTACGTCATCCAATGGATGCGCTCGGCCATTCCCTCGAACACGCTCGCCGTCCTGTACGGGCTCGCGTCCGATTGCGCGTCCCGCAAAGTGCTCGGCGAGGATGTCGAGATCGACATCGTGGCGCTCGACGAGACCAACACGCGCATCCGGCCCGAGCGCATCGCGGGCGAGCTCGCCCGCAACGGCGGCTTCGGCATGGTCGCCTTCGTCGGCGTGCAATCGAATCAGTTTCCGCATGCCATGGACATCGCGCGCAAATTGCGGGCCGGCGGCGCGCAAGTCGCGATCGGCGGCTTCCACGTCTCGGGCTGCCTCGCCATGCTGCCGCAGATGCCGGACGACCTGAAGGAGGCGCAGGCGCTCGGCGTCTCGCTCTTCGCCGGCGAGGCCGAGGGCCGGCTCGAGCTCGTGCTGCGCGACGCGGCGATGGGCGCGCTGCAGCCGCTCTACGATTTCATGAAGGATCTGCCCCTCGATCGAGGCGGCGCCGACGCCCTTCCTGCCGGTCGACAGGGTCGAGCGCACCGGCGGGCGGGTCACGAGCTTCGATGCCGGACGCGGCTGCCCGTTCCAATGCTCGTTCTGCACCATCATCAACGTGCAGGGGCGCAAATCGCGCTTCCGCACGCCGGACGATGTCGAGGCGATCGTGCGCGCCAATCTGGCGCAAGGGCGTGCGCGCCATTTCTTCATCACCGACGACAATCTCGCGCGCAACAAGAACTGGGAGCCGATCTTCGACCGGCTCATCGAGATTCGCGCCGACACGGGCGTGAATTTCTCGATTTCGTCATCCAGGTCGACACGCTCTGCCACCGCATCCCGAACTTCATCGAGAAGGCGGCGAAGGCCGGCGTGAGGCGCGTCTTCCTCGGGCTCGAGAACATCAATCCCGACAGCCTGATCGCCGCCAAGAAGAAGCAGAACCGCATCGCCGAATACCGCACCATGCTGCTCGCCTGGAAGGCGGTCGGCTGCTTCACCTATGCGGGCTATATCCTCGGCTTCCCCAACGACACGCCGGAATCGATCGTCCGCGACATCGAGATCATCCAGCGCGAGCTGCCGCTCGATCTTCTGGAGTTCTTCTGCCTGACGCCGCTGCCGGGCTCGGAGGATCACCAGAAACTTGCTCAAGGCCGGCATCCCGATGGACCCGGACATGAACAAATACGATCTCGAGCATGTCGACGACCGGCCATCCGAAAATGTCGAAGGCCGAATGGGAGGGCGTCTACCGGCAGGCCTGGGAGACCTATTACACGCCCGAGCATATGGAAACCATCATGCGCCGCGCTGTATGCTACGGGCATCAGCCCGGGCAAGATGATGTTCCTGCTCATCTGGTTCTACGGCTGCGTGACGATCGAGAAGATCCACCCGCTCGAGGGCGGCTATCTGCGCCGCAAGGTGCGCCGCGACCGGCGTCCGGGCATGCCGATCGAGAACCCGCTTCGTCTTCTATCCGAAATACGTCGCCGAGCTCGTCGCCAAGCATGTCAAGATCGCCGGCATCGTCTGGCGCATGAGCCGCACGCGGCGCGCCATCAAGCGCGACCCGAAGGCGCGCCTCTACCGCGATCTCGCGCTGACGCCGGTTGCGGACGCGGATCTCGAGACGCTCGAGATGTTCCAGCAAACTCAATCCTCCCGCGCCGCCGCCGCCAAGGCGAAGCTGCGCGCCGCGGCGGCCGCCTGACCGGCATCAAGCCCCCGCGCAAACATGGTTCAGCACATCGGCATCGTCGCCTGCTCGGCCGAAGGCGCGGCTCTCTGCTACCGCACGATCTGCGCGGAGGGCGCGCATTTTCTCGGGCGCCATGCGCATCCGGAAGTCTCCATGCACACGCCCTCGCTTGCCGAATATGTGGCGTTTCTCGAACGCGACGATTGGCAGGGTGTGGCCGCGCTGATGCTTGCGTCGGCCGAGAAGCTCGCGCGCATCGGGGCCGATTTTCTCATCTGCCCCGACAACACGATCCACCGCGCCTTTTCCGATCTCGAGCCGCGCTCGCCGCTTCCCTTCCTGCACATCGCGGAAGTCACCGCCGCGGAAGCGGCACGGCGCGGCTTTCGGCGCGTCGGCGTCGTCGGCACGCGCTGGCTCGTTGAAAGCGAGGTCTACCCCGAGAAGCTTGCGGCCCGCGGCATTGGGCATATGCGGCCCAATGCCGCCGAGGGCGGCGAAATCAATCGCATCATCATGGATGAGCTCACTTACGGCGTGTTCAAGCCCGAGGCGGTCGACGAATTTCGACGCGTCTTCGCACGCATGAAGGCGCAGGGTTGCGATGCCGCGGCGCTTGCCTGCACCGAGATCCCGCTCATCATGAACGACGATAATTCGCCGCTCCCGACCCTCGACACCACGCGGCTGCTGGCGCAAGCCGCCTTGCGGCGCGCGACCGAAGGTGTCGCCGTCGCCGCCTGAGGCCTCAGGCGGGAGGGGGCAGGAACATCACCTCATGTTTCGCCGATAGCGCGACGACCTCCTCGGGCTTTTGCTCCTTCATCGCGTGGATGCCCCAGAAGAGATCGTAGAGCTTGCGCGTCGGCGCCACCCAAAAAAGGCACTTGATCGTCTGTTCGCCCTTGTTGAAGAGGCCGTGCGGGACGCCCATGGGAAGGCGGATCAGATCGCCGACGCTTGCCGCATAATCCTTGCCGTCGAGCACCAGGTCCATGCGGCCTTCGAGCATGTAGATGAACTCTTCTTGCGTCAGGTGGATATGCGGCGGAACGAAGGTTCCGGGCGGAAGGGTCGCGTGCCAGGCAAAGGAGGCTTCGGAAAGCTGTTTCGGCACGTAGGTTTGGCCGAGAATATTCCAGGAGATCCCGTCGATGCCGGTGTTCGCCTTGGTGACGCCGCCCGTTTCCGCCTTCATCTGCCATCTTCCCTTCTTGCGCCGCAGCCCCGAGAGAATGAACAGCCTCACCGCAATGCGCAAGCGTCAAGACGCAACAGGATTAAGAGTTCGAGCGCGGGCCGAAAGCACCGGGGCGCATGCAGGCAAAGGCGAAGCCACGGGCGGTGCGAAAGCTTCTATCTCATGCACCGAAACCGTATTACGATATTCGTGTCTGTATCCGCTAATATAATCCGATGGGAGGGAATGTCATGGCAACTTACATCGTGCTTTCCAACTTCACCGATCAAGGGATACGCAACATAAAAGACACGACAAAACGTGCTGATGCCTTCAAGAAACTTGCAAAATCCATGGGCGCCAATGTGAAAGAACTTTACTGGACGCTAGGCACCCACGACATCGTCTGTGTCATCGAAGGGCCTGACGACGCGGCGATCACCGCGCTCGGCCTGGCGCTCGGCAAATCGGGGAATATCCGCACACAAACGCTGCGGGCGTTCTCGCAAGCCGACATGGAGACGATCCTCGGCAAGGTCACTTGAGCGAAAGCGAAAGCTCAAGCCTCTCCGCTCGTGCCCGCGAAGGCACGCATCGAGGTCTTTCTTGGAGTCGCGCCGAAAGTCTGGTTTCCCGTCTTTCGCGGGGACGAGCGCGGATGAGGTCGCGCCTTCACAAGCGTGATTTTTCAAGCTTAACTCTCTCCATCAGGGCGCCGCGACATCGAGGGTTCCGCCCTAGGCGGCGACAGGAGGGTGAAGGCTCATGCAGCGAATTTTAAGGCCTTTCGTGCTCGGCGCCGCGCTCGCGCTCAGCTTGCCGGCGCAAGCCCAGGACAAGCTGAAAGTGGGCGTGGTGCTCAGCCTTTCCGGGCCGCCGGCCGCGCTCGGCAAGCAGGCGCTCGACGGTTTTCAGCTCGGCCTCAAGGCGCTCGGCGGCAAATTCGCGGGGCGCGAGGTCGAGACGGTGGTGGTCGACGACGAATTGAAGCCCGATCTCGCCATCACAAAGGTGCAAGCGCTCATCGACCGCGACAAGGTCGATTTCGTGGTCGGGCCGATCTTCTCGAATGTGCTGCAAGCCATCATCAAGCCCATCACCGATCAGAAAATCTTCTTGATCAGCCCGAATGCGGGCCCGTCGAGCTTCGCCGGCAAGGCGTGCAATCCCTACTTCTTCGTCACGTCCTACGAGAACGACCGCATTCACGCGGCGAGCGGCACCTTCGCTCAGGAGAAAGGCTATAAGCGCGTCTTCCTGCTCGCGCCGAATTACCAGGCCGGCAAGGACGCCATCGAGGGCTTCAAGCTCACCTTCAAGGGCGAGATCGTGGACGAGGTCTACACGCCTTTGACGCAGCTCGATTTCTCGGCCGAGCTCGCCAAGATCGCCGCAGCGAAGCCGGACGCCATCTACACCTTCATGCCCGGTGGGCTCGGCGTCAATCTCGTCAAGCAATATCGGCAGGCGGGCTTGAGCGACATACCCTTCATATCGGCCTTCACGGTTGATGAATTGACCTTGCCGGCCCAGCAGGATGCCGCCGTCGGCTTCTACGGCAGCTCGAATTGGGCGCCCAATCTCGACACGCCGCAGAACAAGGCTTTCGTCGCCGATTTCGAGAAAGCTTACAATTACGTGCCAGGCTCCTACGCCTTCGAAGCCTATGACGCGGCGCTCTTGATCGATTCCGCGCTGAAGGCGACCGGCGGCAAGACCGACGACAAGGATGCGCTCCGCGCCGCGCTGAAGAAAGCGGATTTCCAGTCGCTGCGCGGCAGCTTCAAATTCAACAACAACGGCTATCCGATCCAGAACTTCTACATCACCAGGGTGGCCAAACGCCCCGACGGCAAATATCAGACCGAGATCGTCCAGACGGTGTTCAAGGACGATGTCGATCCCCACGGCAAGGAATGCCCGCTGAAATAGCGCTCGACGCCTTCCTCCCTCTCCGCGCAGAGCGCGGGAGAGGGAGGCGGCTAACGATCGGCGCTAACGCCGCCGTCCGCTTTGCCGCACCATCTTCCGAGCCCGGATTCAGATCATCGAAGGCAGCACGCGGTCGGGCGGGGTGTGGCCGTCGATGAAGGTCTTGATGTTGACGATGACCCGCTCGCCCATGTCGATCCGCCCTTCATTGGTCGCCGAGCCCATATGCGGCAGGAGCGTCACCTTGCCGGCCTTGGCGAGACGGGCGAGCTTCGGGGGCACCGAGGGCTCGTGCTCGAAGACGTCGAGGCCCGCGCCCGCGATCTCGCCGGCCTCGAGCATCTTGATGAGCGCGCTCTCGTCGATGATCTCACCGCGCGCCGTGTTCACGATGATGGCGCCGGGCTTCATGAGCTTGAGCCGCCGCGCCGACAGCAAATGGAAGGTCGCCGGCGTGTGCGGGCAATTCACCGAGATGATGTCGACGCGCGCCAGCATCTGATCGAGGCTCTCCCAATAGGTCGCCTCGAGCGCGTCCTCGATGCGCGGATCGACGCGCCGCCGGTTGTGATAATGGACCGCAAGGCCAAAGGCGCGGGCGCGCCGAGCCAAGGCTTGGCCGATACGGCCCATGCCGACGATGCCGAGGCGCTTGCCGGTGATCCGGTGACCGAGCATCCAAGTCGGCGACCAGCCGTTCCAATTCCCCTCCGTGAGCGTGCGCGCCCCTTCGACAAGGCGGCGGGCGACAGCAAGCACGAGCGCCATGGTCATGTCGGCGGTGTCGTCGGTGAGCACGCGCGGCGTGTTGGTGACGATGATGCCGCGCGCGGTCGCCGCCGACACATCGATGTTGTCGACCCCATTGCCGAAATTGGCGATGAGCTTGAGGGAGGGGCCGGCGGTTGCGACGAGATCGGCGTCGATGTCGTCGGTGACCGTGGGAACGAGCACGTCGGCCGTTCCCATCGCCTCGGCGAGCTCATCGCGCGTCATGGGATGGTCGTCGGCGTTGAGCTTGGCGTCGAAAAGCTCGCGCAAGCGCGTCTCGACGACACTCGGCAAGCGGCGAGTCACCACGACGAGAGGTCTCTTTTTCGCCATTGCGCCACTCGCTCCCTGAAACCTGCTTTGCGAAAAGCAGCTTAGTCTTGCGACACGACCCTGCTCAAGCGCTCGAGCCAACCCATAGGGCTCCTTGCAAAAAGGGCAAACTGCCCAAGGGCGGCGCGATACCGGATCGTGCATCGCAAATCGGTTCGCGCCCGCTCCTTGCTTTACGCGCTGTTAAGCCCGCCGCCGCATTCATGCGGGCCAGGAGCGGAAAGGCACGAAGCCTGCCGTCGTTTCGGCATGTTTCAACGTCAAAGCCCTGGCCGGGCTTCCGAGGAGCTTCGCATGCATTGCCCACGAGATTTACGCCGCGTGCCCCTGGCGTCTCCGGAACGAGAGGCGAAAGGGAAGGAAGCGGCGGCGCGGGTTCGGCCAAGAGCAAAGGCCCGAGCGATGCTCGTGCGGGCGCTCGTTTGGGGATTTGGCCTCGCGCTTGCGGCGGGCTTGGGGGCTCGCGCGGAGGATGTCGGTATCGGGCCGGTGACGAAGCTTCCCATGCCGCGCTTCGTCAGCCTGAAGGCCGACAGCGTCAATCTTCGCGAGGGCCCGAACCGCGACCATCCGGTGAAGTGGATCTTCAAGCGCGCGGGCCTGCCGGTCGAGATCACGGCCGAGTTCGAGCAATGGCGACGCATCCGTGATTCCGAGGGCACGGAAGGGTGGGTGCTGCAGAACCTCCTGTCGGGCCGACGTACCGTCCTCATCGCCCCCTGGTCGAAGGAAGAGACGATCAGCCTCTTCGAGCGCCCGGATGCGAATTCCGCAGCCGTTGCCAAGCTGCAGCCGCGGGTTCTCGCCGCGGTGCATGATTGCTCGCGAAACTGGTGCCGACTGAAGAGCGACAAGTTCGACGGCTATATCCAGGAGGATAAGCTCTGGGGGGTCTATCCGCGAGAGACCGTCGAATGACGACGAGCGTCCGCCCGGGTCGGCCGCAAGCCCTTAGTTGAGCTTGGCGCTCAAGCCGCGCTGAACGCCAGGGCGCCCGCCGAGCGCTCGATACCAGCGCTCGACATGGGGGAAGTCGCCGAGCGCGACCTGATGGCGTTCGTGACGCCAGGCCCAGCCCAGAATGGCGAAATCGGCGATCGACAGCGGCCCGGCCACGAATTCATGTTGTTCGAGCCGCCGATCAAGCACGCCGTAAAGGCGTCGCGTCTCGTTCATGTAGCGCTCGAGCCCATAGCGCTGGTCTCTCTCATCCTTCACCTGAAGAAAATGATGCACCTGGCCCGGCATCGGGCCGAAGCCTCCCATCTGCCACATCAGCCATTCGAGCACGGGAACCCGGTCGCGAAGCTTCGCGGGCAGGAACTTGCCCGTCTTCTCGCCGAGATAAAGCAGGATCGCGCCCGATTCGAATACGCTGATCGGGGCGTCGTCCGGTCCCTCGGGGTCGACGATGGCGGGAATCTTGTTGTTCGGGCTGATGCGCAGGAAGTCTGCTGCGTGCTGCGCGCCTTTGGTGATGTCCACCGGGAAAACCCGGTAGGCCAAGCCCATCTCCTCGAGCGCGACGCTGATCTTCCGGCCGTTCGGCGTGTCCCAAGTGTGCAGTTCGATCGTCATTGATAAGGGTCCCGTACGATGAACTTGGGTCGAAAGGGTCGTGAGGAGCGATGGCCTCGCCGAGAAGGCCAAGTCCTCGCGATCCTGCGTGATGGGTTGGAGGCGAAGGCGAGAAGCCCCCGACGCTTGTGATCAGGCTTTCTCGATCAGCCCTTCTTGCGCCGCAGCCTCACGACGACATCGACGCGCGCCACCTCGAAGCCTTCGGGCGCGGGCGGCACGTCGCTCACCTCGACGGCGGAGGCTGGAATGTCGATCACCCGCCCCTCGTCCTCGATGAAGAAATGATGGTGCTCGGCGATGTTGGTGTCGAAATAAGTGCGCGTGCCGTCGACCGCGATCTCGCGCAGAAGCCCGGCCTCCGTGAACTGGTTGAGCGTGTTGTAAACCGTCGCCAGCGATACCTGAAGGCGCGAGCGCGACGCCTCCTCGAACAACGCCTCGGCGGACAGGTGCCTGTGGCCCCCGGCGAAGATCAACCAGCCGAGCGACAGGCGCTGCCGCGTGGGGCGCAAACCCGCGCCTCTCAGGCGTTCACGCAGGTCGCGCACCACGCAGGCGCCATTCGCTTGGCCAGGGCCCGATTCCCGCAGCGTGAAGCCTTGGTTGAGGGTCGTCATCTTTCGTCCCAATCAGTCTTGAATATCGTTTTCGCATCATGACATAAGCTGTTGCAGGCTCGCCTGCAACACAGGGCTTTTGCCGCGGCGCGCGAGCCTTCCCACGGGTGGTGCCGCGGGCGGTGGGCCACGGCTCCCGGCGAGGGAGCTCGCTTTTCAATTCGACGCCGATTGTGATACGACCCGGCCGAAGCGAACCGGCATCGGGGCGCCGTTTTCCGCCACGATTGGCTGCAGGGAGCCGGACCAGGCCTATGTCTCGCCGCAACAGCTTCTCCTACGAAGATCTGCTCGCCTGCGCGCGCGGTGAGCTGTTCGGGCCGGGCAATGCGCAATTGCCCTTGCCGCCGATGCTCATGTTCGACCGTATCGCCTCGATCGCGGAAGGCGGCGGCGCCCACGACAAGGGGCATATTCGGGCCGAGCTCGATATCAGGCCGGATTTGTGGTTTTTTGATTGTCATTTCAAAGGCGATCCGGTGATGCCCGGCTGCCTCGGCCTCGATGCGCTGTGGCAGCTCTGCGGCTTCTTTCTCGGCTGGCTTGGCGCTCCGGGAAGAGGGCGGGCGCTCGGAGTTGGCGAGGTCAAATTTTCCGATCAGGTCCTGACGACGGTCAAAAAGGTCGTGTACGGCGTGGATTTAAAGCGAGTGTTTCGCACCAAGCTGGTTCTCGGGGTCGCCGACGGCTGGCTCGAGGCCGATGGCCGGCGAATTTACGAGGCCAAGGATTTGCGCGTCGGGCTGTTCCAGCAGGCAAGCGCAAGCCCGGCGACGTGAACGGATGGGAGCGGCAGGTTTCAGGCGAGGATCGCCTCGCCGGCGAGACGGGATCGCCTGCAAGGAACGCCGCGATAGAAAAAGAGCAGCGGCGGGGAGTTCGTTGACATGAGGCGAGTCGTCTTGACGGGGATGGGGATCGTCTCGTCCATCGGCAATAATACCCAAGAGGTGCTGGCGTCGCTGAGGGAGGCGAAGTCCGGCATCACCTTCCAGCCGGAATATGCCGAGCGCGGCATGCGTTGCGCGGTCGCCGGCGCACCCACGCTGAACGCGGAAGATTATGTGGACCGGCGCGCCATGCGGTTTCACGGCGGCGGCACGGCCTGGAATCATGTCGCGATGGATCAGGCCATCCGCGATTCCGGCCTCGAGCCTCATGAGATCTCCCACGAACGCACGGGCATCATCATGGGCTCGGGCGGCCCCTCGACCCGCACCATGATCGCCTCGATCGACAAGTTTCGTGAGACGCACTCGACGAAGCGTGTCGGTCCCTTCGCCGTGCCCAAGACGATGAGCTCGACGGCGTCGGCGACGCTCGCCACCTGGTTCAAGATCAAGGGCGTCAATTATTCGATCTCGTCGGCCTGCGCGACCTCGGTGCATTGCGTCGGCAATGCTTATGAAAGCATCCAGATGGGCAAGCAGGATGTCGTTTTCGCCGGCGGCTGCGAGGAGCTCGATTGGACCTTGTCGGCGCTCTTCGACGCCATGGGCGCCATGTCGACGAAATACAACGACACGCCGGCGCGCGCCTCGCGAGCCTTCGACAAGGGGCGTGACGGCTTCGTCATCGCGGGCGGGGCGGGCGTGCTGGTCCTCGAGGAGCTCGAGCACGCCAAGGCGCGCGGCGCCCGCATCTACGGAGAGATTATCGGATACGGCGCGAACTCCGACGGCTACGACATGGTCCAGCCGTCCGGCGAGGGTGCGGTGCGCTGCATGCGCATGGCGATGGCAACCGTGAAGGAGCCGATCGACTACATCAATCCGCACGCCACCTCGACCCCGATCGGCGATCTGAAGGAGATCGAAGGCGTTCGCGAAGTCTTCGGGCGGGGCGAGAAATGCCCGAGAATTTCGGCGACCAAATCGCTCACTGGCCATTCGCTCGGCGCGACCGGCGTCCAGGAGGCGATCTACTGCCTTTTGATGATGAACAATCGCTTCATCTGCGAAAGCGCCCATATCGACGAGCTCGATCCTGCTTTCGCGGACATGCCGATCGTCAGGAGCCGCATCGACAACGCCAAGATCGATTGCGTGATGTCGAACTCCTTTGGCTTCGGCGGCACGAACGCGACAATAATTTTGCAACGATATGATGGCTAATCTCGACGATCGGGCCGGGCCGAGCAAGAAATTCGTGCCCCGGCACGGCTGCGAGCGTGAGCGGATGGCTCGGCCTCAGGGGACGGACGCCTGCTCTCGAGTCGGCTGTCCCTTGCCGCAAGCGGATGGCCTTCCGGCGCCCTGCCCGCGGCAGGGTCACTGAGTGGATCGATTCGACGATGGCCGGAAGACGCCCGTCGATAGCGATCCTTGCGAGGAAGACGCGCCTTTGTAAGGGGGCGTGTAATGGCAACCGGGATTGGGACCATGGACGATGTCGAATTGTCGTTCGCCGCGCTCGCACGCAAGAATAGCGCGGCCATGAACACGAGCGAGACGAGCCCGTCCGCGGCGCCCGGATCGCGGGTCCAGGGTCTGATGACGGGCAAGCGCGGCCTCGTCATGGGGGTGGCGAATGACCATTCGATCGCCTGGGGCATCGCCAAGAAGCTTCACGGCGAGGGCGCGTCTCTTGCCTTCACCTATCAAGGAAGCGCGCTCGGTAAACGGGTCCGTCCGCTCGCCGCTTCGCTCGGCTCCTCCATCCTCGAGCCCTGCGATGTCGAGGACGCGGGCTCGGTCGACACCGTTTTCGACAACATCGCGGCTCAATGGGGCGGCCTCGACTTCGTCGTTCACGCCATCGCCTTCTCCGACAAGAACGAGCTCAAGGGGCGCTACGCGGATACGACGCGCGAGAACTTCACGCGCACCATGCTGATTTCCTGTTTTTCCTTCACCGAGGTTGCGCGTCGCGCTTGCCGCCTCATGAAGTCGGGCGGAGCGCTTCTCACGCTCACCTATGACGGCTCGAACCGGGTGATGCCGAACTATAACGTGATGGGTGTCGCCAAGGCGGCGCTCGAAGCCTCGGTGCGCTATCTCGCGGCCGACTTCGGCCCGGCGGGCATTCGCGTCAATGCCATCTCGGCCGGCCCCGTTCGCACGCTCGCGGGCGCCGGCATCACCGATGCGCGGCTGATGTTCAACTTCCAGAAACGGCACGCGCCCCTGCGGCGCTCGGTGTCGATCGAGGAAATCGGCAACGCCGGGCTTTACCTGCTCTCCGATCTGTCGAGCGGCGTCACGGGCGAAATCCACTACGTGGATTCAGGCTACAACATCGTCTCGATGCCGCACCCGGAAGCCTTGAAGACCGTGGACGCGGCGGAAACGGCGGCCGAGTCGTCATCCGGCAAAAGCGAAGGTTGAGGAAGCCTCGCCTTTTTTGGCGGCCTTTGGCGCACACTTTCGCGGGTGAAGCCTCATCGGCTTTGGCGAAGCGCGTGAACATTAAGCGGGCGTTCAGATCGCGGCGCGATACTTCCGGTAGCCGAAAGGCGAAGCGCGAAACGATATTGGTCTGACGCATGAATCTCGCCCAGGGATCGATCAGGCTTCTTCTCGTGGTGTTCGTCACCTGGAGCGTGCTTTGCTTCGTCTTCGTGTTCGCGCGCCAGGCCGCCCATGTGGAGCAGGGCTTGCTGGCCGATTGCCAAATCCGCAAGGAGACGATCGCCCAATTCGATGTGAAGAAGTGCCTCGATGATCCGGCGATGGCTGAGCGCAAGCGCGGCGAGGTGCTCGAAGCCGTCAAGTCGTGGTTCCTCGAGGGCGGCTATCTCCTTTGGCTCATCGCCCCTTTCGTGATCACCGCGGTCGGGGTCATCCTCATTTCGGCCGGTGCCTTCGTCTATCGCGGCTTCGCGCGCAATTGAAATCGCGCACCCGATTTCCGCGCCTCAGGTCTCGACGTCCGTGACGAGAACAGTCACCGCGCGACGGTTCTGCGACCAGCAGGAAATATCATCGCACGCCTTCACTTTCCGGTTGGGCGCATTGCCGAAGGACTTCGCCTTGAGCCGTGCGGCCGGAATGCCTTTCGAAGTGAGGTAGGCGGCGACCGCCTCGGCGCGCTTCTGCCCGAGCTGCATGTTGAACTGCGCGCTGCCCTTCTCGTCGGCGAAGCCTTCCACCTTCACCTTGTAGGCGGGATAGCTCGAAAGCCACTCCGCTTGATTGTCGAGCGTGGCTTTCGCCGTATCGTCGAGAGCCGCCGAATTTTCTGCGAAAAACACGCGCCGTCCGACGTTGACGATGAAGTCCTCATTCGAGCCCGGCGGGACGTTGAGCCCGGCTCCAGCGGCTGCGTCATTGGCCGAGGATTTTTGCGACGGCGCCAAATCCGAGGCGCAGGCCGCGAGCGCCAAGGCCATGGCAAGCGCCATACCCCGCTTCATCGTTGCAAGTTCCCGCACTGATCCGCCCATGATCATCGACCCCTCTCCATTCGACCCCGACCGGGCATGATGACTTCAACCCGGCTTGCCGTTTTCGCCGTTTCATCCCGCGCGTGAGTTTTTGAAAATCGGTTCTCGTTTTGCGGCCTGGCGCTTACACCAGATGCTCGAGGACCAGCACCTTCGTGCCGACCGGCGTGCGCTGGAACAGATCGATGACATGCTCCGGCAAGAGGCGGATGCAACCGCTCGACACGTCCGAGCCGATGCTCCACGGCTCGACCGTGCCGTGCAGGCGATAATCGAGGTCGTGGCCGTCGCGGTAGAGATACATAGCCCGCGGGCCGAGCGGGTTGTCGGGGCCGCCGTTCATGTGGCGTGGCAGCTCGGGCCGGCGCGCCAGCATTTCCGGCGGAGGCGTCCAGCCGGGCCACACCGCTTTGCGCTCCACTTGCGCGCGGCCATACCATTTGAAGCCTTCCTTGCCGACGCCTACCCCGTAGCGCACGGCGGTGTTGTTCTCAAAGGCCACATAAAGGAAATGCGCCTTCGTATCGACGACGATGGTGCCGGGCTGCTCGTTATGGACATAGTTGACGAGCTGCTTGCGCCAAACGGGGTCGATCCGGTCCATGTTGGTGCGCCGATACACATAGCCATTGTCCTGCACCGTGCCGGCAAAAAAAGCCGCTTCGTCATCCCCTTGGGCAAAGGCCCGCGGGGCCGGCGCGGCGAGCATGCCCACCCAGGGGAGACTCGCAAAAGCCCTTCGCGTCAACGGCATCGTCGAGACCTCCTGTCACGAAACTGGCGAGCGGCGGGCTGCCGCTCTCGTGTTCCGACCATGTCTATTGAGGCAGTTTCCACTTCGAAAATCAACGAAGAAAAAGAAGAAGGAAAATCTCGATTTGCGGAAAACCGCGATAAGGGAAAGTATCAGCGGGTTGCGACGCTTTGAAAGCTTCAGAACGACGCGACGACATCACATCGTCTTCATTTCTTTCGAATATTGATACCGAAGGATTTCACCGGCAGGCTAGTGCGCCTGAAGCCTGGCTGAACCGAGGGAGTTCCCTGCCATGCCTTTCATCAAGGTTAAGGAGGGCGCCGAGATTTTCTACAAGGATTGGGGTGCCCATGATGCGCAAGCGATCGTCTTTCATCACGGATGGCCGCTGAGCGCCGATGATTGGGACAACCAGATGATCTTGCATGGCGATGACGATCAAATCGTCCCTTACGCGGATTCCGCTCCTTTGTCCGTGAAGCTTTTGAGGAAGGCACGCGGAAGACCCACAAAGGCCTCCCGCACGGCATGTGCACCACGCATCCGGAGCTCATCAACGCGGATCTCTTGGCGTTCATCCGCCAATAGTCGTGAGCCGCAAGGGCGTGCTCAAATGAGGCACGCGCGTCACCTAGCCGGAATAGCCGTCCACGAGCACCACGTCTCCCGAGGCGCTCGCCAGGCGAAGCTTGAGGACGGGCGCGTATTCCGGGCTGTCGTAGAAGCGCTGGGCGTCGGCCAGCGATGGAAACTCCAGCACGACGAGGCGCTTGAAATTCGGATTGCCCTCGAGGGTGCGAAGCTCGCCCCGCGCACGAGATATCGGCCCTTGAAGCGGGCGATGAGCGGGGCGACCTGTTTTCGGTATTCCTCGAAGCCCTTGGGATCGCGGACGGTGATATTGGCGATGAGGTAACCCGCCATTTCGGTTTCTTCCTTTTCACTGCCGAAGGCTCGCCTTGTGAAGACCTTGGCGCTTCAGGGGTTCGACCGGGAAGACGACAAAGCGATCTCGTCGAAATGCACCGCTTGGCCCTCGCGCGCGCAGAAAGAGCCGGGAGAGATTTTCTCGAGCATGGCGTCGATCTCGGCGAGCTTGGCATCATCATATTCGGGGTTGTGATGGAAGGCGGCGAGCCTTTTGGCGCCGGCCGCTTTGCAGAGCGCGAGCCCGGCCTCGATCGTCGAATGGCCCCACCCTTTGCAAGCCATGTAATCCTCGACTGTGAAGGTCGTGTCGTAAATCACGAGGTCGCAGTCGCGCACGAAGGCGATCATGTCCTTCTCGGGGGCGGGGCCGGCGTGCTCGAAATCGCACACATAGGCGACGGCATGCCCGCCCGCGTCGAAGCGATATCCGGTCGCGCCGCCCGGATGGCGTAACGGAATGGTGCGCACGCTCAACCCGTCATCGAAGCGCAAGGTCTCACCGGCGCGGAAGCCAATGAAGTCGAGATGCTTCGCCTTATGGTCGAGCTCGATCGGAAAAAGCGGCGGCGAGAACATGGTGCGCAACGCCGCTTCCGGCGTCTGCCCTCCGAGATTGCCCGCATGGATCTTGATATGCCGGTCCGGGTCGTAGAGCGGGGCGAAGAAGGGCAGCCCGACGATGTGGTCCTGGTGCAGATGGCTGAGCAGGATGTCGAAGGTGCGTTCGGGCCCGCCGATGAGCGTATTGCCGAGCGCCGCAAGGCCGCTGCCCGCGTCGACGATGAACAATCTTCCGTCGACCCGAATTTCGACGCAAGCGGTATTGCCGCCGTAAATCAGCGTGCCCGCGCCGGGAACCGGAATCGAGCCTCTGACCCCGAAAAAGCGCACGCCGATCCCGCTCGCCGCGAGCGGCGCGACATCGAGGCCTGTGGGCGCGCGAGTATCCATCTTGCCCATGATCGCTCGCTACCTCGTGACCGCCAAGAGCTTCGCGTTGGTGGCGTCGAGACGCCTGGCGAGATCGCGCATCACCGCGAGAGACATCTGCGGAAATTGGCGCAAAAGGTCGAAGAACACCTCCCGACCGATCTTGAGCGCGACCACGTGAGACCCGGCCACGATGGTCGCCGAGCGCGGCTGATCGACGAGCACGCCCATCTCTCCCACCATCGCTCCTTCGCCGAGCTCGGTCACCTTGATGCGTTCATTTCCCGCGCTGAGCCAGACCTCGACCTTGCCTTCGATGATCACATACGTCGAATCGGAGATTTCGTGCTGGTGGAACAAGACATCGTCCTTGTCGTAGGAAAGCCGCTCGCTGGTGAAGGCGAGGAGCTTCAGCTTGGCCGGATCGATGTCGCGAAACATCGAGACCTGCCGCAAGGATTGCACTTCCGATTCGATCGTCATTCGGCCACCTGCCTCTGAACCGCGCCTTCATCTTGGCCTTCATCGTCTTGCGCCGGCGTTTCTTGCCGCGGCTTCCCTTCCATATCTGGCTGGGCATTCTGCGCGGCTTCTTGCGACGGTTCCTGCGCGCGCTTCTCCGCGGCCGCCTCGCGAGCGACGACGCCGATCTCGCCGGTCGGCGCGGGGGCTTCGGCACCCTTGTCGATGCCGACGACGCGCCCCTTGTCGAAGTTGATCTTGAGATCGAAGGGCACGGCGTCATCGAGCCCCGGAAGCGCCGTGATCAAGACGCGGGCCTTAAACTCCTCGGCCAGGCTCTGGAGGATCGCCTTGGCCTCCATGCCCGGGAAAGCGCGTAGCGCGTCGTCGAGAATGAGAATCGCCGGATTCTTGACGAGGCAGCGTGCGAGATCGAGAGCCGCGCGTTGGCGCGGGAACAAAAGGCGGCCATGCGCGCCGATCTGATAGTCGAGCCCGATGCGGTAGACCGTGTTCAGAAAGCCGCTGTCGGCAAGCGCCGATTTCATCACCGCCGAGACCTGTTCTTGCGCGTTGGCGATGCCATAGGCGACACGGCCGAAGAGCAGATTGTCCCGCACCGGCGCGGCGCTGCAATAAGCCTGCGGATCATAGAACTCGACCGAGCTTGCGAGCGACTCCGGGATCATCTCGCGCAAACGCGCGCGGGCCCGCACGATCGCCTGCCGCGTGGCCTCATCGAGAAGGCCGAGGCGGTGACGCGGCTCGACATAGGCCGCCGCGAGCGAGATCAGCTTGTCGCGATCCGCCGTCGTCTCGCTCCGCCGCCGCGATCTCGACCGGTTAACGATCTCTTGAAAACCCGGAAGATCGCTCGCCGCGAGAAAGGAGAAGCGTTCATAGAGCGGATTTCCCGCCTGCACGCCCGCAAACATTTCGAGCATCATTTCGGCGAGCTTGAAGCCGATCTCGGCAAGCCGCACCGCCAGCCCGTCGGCCTCGATGACCTTGCTCACATAAGGGTTGGAAGGCAGGTTGTGCTCGGCGAAAACCTCACCTACCGGCACGCCGAAGAGAAGATTCTCGCCGATCGTCGCGTTCGAGTTGAAGAGCTTCGGATCGAAGGGCTCGACGAGGCGCGACTTGCCTTCCTGGCTGAGCCTTTCGCGGATGGCCTCGCGCATGGCGACGAATTCTCGGCCGAGCTTTTCGTCGTCCGCGGCCCGGATCTTCCCAAGAAGGCCGAGCCGGTAAATATCCTCCTCGAAACCAAGAAGCGCGAAGAGCTGCAAGATCCGGTGGTCGAGCTCGACCGCGCTCTTCACGCCGGCCGCGGCGAAATCGAGCCAATCGTCGCCGGGCGCCTCGAGCGGATTGCCGCTGCGCTCGGCTTCATGGCGGCGCTTCGCCTCCTCCTTGGGAAGGGGCGGCCCCGGGAGCTCGGGAGGCCTGCGGCGCAGTGAATAGACGACGTTGTCGCGGATGGTGCTTGGAAACAGCACCGGCTCGGGCCCGGCATAGGCCATCACGCGCGCCAGCGAGCCCGAGCGCAGGCGCGAGACGTCCTGGCCGTTCAGGCGAATAGTCCCTCGCCAGCGCGTGATCTGATGGGCGAGCGCGCGCGCCACGATCTCCCCGCCGCTTCCCGGCGGGCCGGCGAGCGTGATGTGACCGGGGTGGTCGATCGAGAAGGTGACGTTCTCGACGAGCGGCGCGCCGTGCAGATCGCTGACCGACAAGGCATCGACCGTGATCTTGGGGCAATGCGCGATGTCTTCGGGGGCGGCGAGCTCCTCGCCTTCCTCCGGCTCGTCGACGTCGAATTGCTCGATGATCTGCTCGTATTTGACGGAGACGTCGTTGCGCTGCTGATCCCAATCGATCAGCTCCTTCACGGGTGGGGGCAGGTCGCGATAGGCCGCGATGACGGCGACGAGCTGGCCGACGTCCAGCCTTCCCTTGAGCGCCAGGTAGCCCCCGACGGTATAGAAGAAGAAGGGGGTGAGCTGGGCCAGAAGATTGTTGAGAAACTTCACCGCGAATTTGCGGTTGTAGAGGTCGAGCCTGATGAAGAAGAGGCTCCCGAGCCTCGAGCCGATCTCGGAGCGCTCGTAAAAGTCGGTGGCGTGGGCGCGGATCGCGGGCGAGCTCTCGACGATCTCGCCGATGCGCCCGGCGAGCTGGCGTGAGGCGATCTGGCGCTGCTTTCCGAGGCGGATCTGCTCGCGGCGCAAGATCGGGATGATGACGCCCTGGACCGCGACGATCCCGCCCGCCGCGATGCCGAGCCAGACGCTTTGCACCAGGATATAAACGAGCGCGGTGAGCGCTTGCGTGCCAAGAAACGCCGGTTGCACGAAGGCATCGCCAATGAAGACGCCGATCGGTTCGACCTCGTTGTTGATCATGCTCGCCGCCTCGGCCGGCTTCATGCCGCGGATCTCCTCCGGCGCGAACCAGGTGAGCTGGCGCACGAGATCGAAGCGCAGGCGGCGAAGCATGCGCTCGCCCATCACGCCCTTCTGCAGGTTGATGAGCCATTTGAAGCCGCCGTTGATCAGGACGAGCACGAAGAACAACATGCTCAGCGCAAACAAATAGGTGGCCCGCTCCATGTCGAGCCCGGCGAAGAGCTCGTAGGATTTCCCGCCGAGAAAGTCGGGAAGGGTGAGTACGATCTTGAACGCCTTGATGGTCGCTGAGCCGTTCTTGAAGGCGCGGCCTTGGATCGCGTCATTGACGATCGATTTCGGCAAGTCGAGCGACCAGAAATACAGGGGCAGGGACGCCAGCACGACCGCCAGTATGGAGATCTGCTCGCGCCGACTGTTCCGCCAGACATAGCGAAAGAAGCTCTTGTCGATTTTGGCCACTAATCGCCGCCTTTTCCTCGTCACCGCCGTCCGAGCCGCCGGTTCAGAGGCTAGCCTTTCCAATCCGCGGGCCGCGACGCGATCGCGGCGGGTTTCGCCGCGCCCTTTCCGGCCGCGGCCGAATGGTTATATAATGCGCGAATTGGGCATGACTGCCAAGCGATGGGTGTCGGACTCGAGTCGCGCCATGCGCTCGAGTTGGCCAAGCGGGAAGTCGAGATGGGTTTGGCGAACGGGGCTGCGTCGTTTGACGAGCATGGCAAGGCCTCGCGGGTGGCCCGTCGCGCCCTCTTCTACAGCCATGACACCTTCGGGCTCGGCCATCTGCGGCGCACGCGCGCCATCGCCAATGCGCTTGTCCAGGCCCATCCCGGCCTTTCGATCCTCATTATATCGGGTTCGCCTGTTGTCGGCAGCTTCGAATACGGCAATGGCGTCGATTATGTGCGCGTGCCGGGCGTGGTGAAGCAACCGAACGGCGATTACACGAGCATGAACCTCAAGGTCGACCTCGACGAGGCCGTGAGCTTGCGCGAGGCCATCATCCGAGAGACCGCCGCGATATTTTCGCCGGATCTTCTGGTCGTCGACAAGGAGCCGGCCGGTTTTCGCGGCGAACTCTTGCCGACGCTCGAGATGATGAAGCGCCGCGGAGCGCATATCGTGCTCGGCGTTCGCGATGTGATGGACGATCCGGCGCTCTTGCGCCGCGAATGGGAGCGCAAGGGCGCGGCGGACGCGCTTTTGCGCCATTACGACGATGTCGTCGTCTACGGATTGAGGAGCTTTCACGAGCCTCTGGCGAGCCTCGGCTTGCCCAAAGGCGTCGAACAGCGCATTCGTTACACCGGTTATTTGCGGCGCGATTTGCCGCTCGAACCCCATTTCGTCGAATACCCGCCCGTCGCACGCGGGCAATTTGTGCTGGTGACCACAGGCGGCGGCGGCGATGGGGACCACCTCATCGATTGGGTGATCTCGGCCTATGAGACCGGAGCACCTCCAGCCGTGCCCGCCCTCATCTGCTTTGGACCCTTCATCTCACGCGAGCAGCGTCGCAGCTTCCTCGCCCGCATTTCGCGCCTCGCGCACGTGGACGCGATCGCCTTCGACGCCAAGATCGAGAATCTCATGAACCGCGCGAGCGCGATCGTAGCGATGGGCGGCTACAACACCTTCTGCGAGATCCTCTCCCTCGATAAGCCGGCGCTCATCGTGCCGCGCGCGCGGCCGCGCCTCGAGCAGACGATCAGGGCGCGCCGCGCGGCGGAGCTCGGCCTCGCCAAGGTGCTCGAGGATCCGGAGGAGACCTGTCGGGGACGCCGGGAGCCTTCCGTCATGGCGAGAGCCATCGACGACCTCCTCGACAGCCCGCGCCCTTCGCAAGCGTATGTGGCGGGGCTCCTCGACGGGCTCGATACGATCGTGGAAGCGAGCGGCGGCTGGCTCGCGCGGCGTGCCATCGCCGATCGGCCACAACCGCTTTATGGGGAAGCGGTCGCCTGAATCGTCCCGACCTCGCTCGTCCCCATCCGCCGCAGGCGGGCGCACGAGCGCGCCCTTCGCGTCTCGCCGTGATCGTCAAGGGCTACCCGCGGCTTTCGGAGACCTTCATCGCGCAGGAGCTTCTGGCGCTCGAACACCGCGGCTTTTCCATCGACATCTGGTCGCTTCGCCGACCGACTGACGGGGCCGTGCATGCGCTCAACCGGGCCGTGCAGGCAAAACCCCATTACCTTCCGGAGTATCTCTATCGGGAGCCGGGGCGCGTCTTGCGCGGCTTCCTGCACGCGATGCGCTTGCCGGGATTCTCGCGCATGATGCAAGCTTTTTTTCGCGATCTTCGGCGCGACTTCACCGCCAATCGCGGGCGCCGCCTCGGGCAGGCTTGCGTCCTTGCGCGCGAGCTTTCCGCGGATATCGCCCATCTGCATGTCCATTACTTGCACACGCCAGGCTCGGTCGCGCGCTACGCCTCGCTCCTGACGGGGCGCGGCTTTTCCTTCTCGGCCCATGCGAAGGACATCTGGACGACACCCGATTGGGAAAAGCGCGAGAAGATCGCCGATGCGCATTGGGGCGTGACTTGCACCCGCCAGGGGTTCGACGAGCTCAGCCGCGTCGCCGCAGCAAAGGATCGCGCGCGCCTCGCACTCGTCTATCACGGCATCGGCCCCGAGAGGATGCCGCAAGCGCCGGTATCACGGCCCGCGCGCGACGGCTCCAATCCCGATGATCCGGTCGTGCTGCTCTCGATCGGACGCCTGGTGGCGAAGAAGGGCTTCGACACCCTCCTCGAGGCCTGCGCGACATTGCCCCGCGAGCTTTATTGGCGCGCGACCATCATCGGCGCCGGCGCCTTGCGCGGGGCGCTGACGCGCCACGCCGCGGCGATCGGCCTCGCGGATCGCGTCAGCTTGGTCGGTGCGCTCGCCCAGGACCAGGTGATTGCGGCGCTGAGAGCCGCCGACCTCTTCGTCCTGCCCTGCCGGGAAGGCGAGAAGGGGGATCGCGACGGGCTTCCGAACGTCATCCTCGAGGCGGCCTCCCAGGAACTCGCGATCCTCTCGACGACTTACGCGGCCGTGCCGGAATTCATCGAGAATGGACACCAGGGCGTGCTGGTCCCGCCCGAGGATCCTTCCGCCCTCTCGGGCGCGCTTGCAGCCCTCATCAGCGATCCCGCGCGGCGCTTCGTGCTCGGCAAGGAGGCCCGTCAGAAATTCGCCGGCGCCTTTTCCTTCGAGGCCGGCATCGCGGCGATCGCGGCGCGGCTCGAAGCCTCGGTCGAAGGCGCGCAAGCTGGGCGCGCAAGCCCCCCCTCTCTCGCTCCGGCGATCGTCGAAGAGAAGGGATGACGCGCCGCGGATCGCGCACGGCTCGCGGGCTTGCCTTTTCGCGGCCGCTTTCGGGAGGGGGGACAGAACCACCGGCCTTTCAGTCACGCGGCTGTTTCGCCGCGCTCATTGAAGCAATCGCGTACAGGGTGATCGTGCAGGGTTGCTACGCGGCGATTTCGAAAGCGACCTCGCCCAAGCCCTCGAGCTCGGCGAAAACCTTGACGGCGCCTTCGACATAGGGGCAGCCGCTCAGCGTTCCCGTGGTCACGATCTGGCCGGCCCGCAAGCCGCCGAGCGCGTCGCAAGGGCGATTGACGTAATCGATCACCGCGAGGAGCGGATCGCCCTTCGCATGGCCGCCCACGCCCTCGTGGGCCACCTTACCATCGAGCGCGAGCTTGCAGCGAAGCCGCGAAAGGTCGAGCGCGCGGAAATCCCGCTCCTCACGGCCGCGCACGAATGCGCCGTTGCTGCTGTTGTCGGCGAGCAATGCGAGAAAGGGGGGCTTGGGCGCCTCCGCAAGCCGGCTCTCCACGATCTCGACGCCTATGAGCAGCGCCTCGCACGCGTCGAGAATTTCCGTGCGCCCATAAGGGCGTGCGCGCCGCGGCGCCAGATCCTTGCCGAGACGGAGCGCGAGCTCGACCTCGATGCCGCTTTTTCGGCTCGGCCCGAGAGGCACCCTATCGCCGCTCGCATGCATGGCCTTGGCATAAATCGGGCCGGCGACCGGCGTGCCGTCCGGCGCATAACCGACTTTCCAGCCCGCGACCGAGGCGCCGACCGCGTCGGCCACCTCTTTTTGCATGCCCATGGCCTCGTTAAGGCTCACGGGCGCGATTTCGGGCGTGAAGGGCGCGAGCCCGCCGCGCCGCCGCGCCTCGATCAAGGCGGCGGCAAATTGCGTTTGTCGCGATTTCATGAACGAAGCCTTCTCCGTCAAAGGGCCAAATCAGGGGCGGAGCCGTCGACCGGCCGGAGCGGGCACATAGCCCGACACCTCATTGCCGGCATCGTGCGGCAGGCGAAGATTCATCAAGATCGAGGAGGCGCTCAACAAGGCGACGAGTACGAAGGCGGCCTTGAAGTCGCCGACATGGATCACGTGATCGTGGCGCAGCGTCTGCATGCCTTGGAGCACCAAGGCCGCGAAGGCGATGCCGACCGAGCCCGAGAGCTGCTGCGAGACGCTCGAGAAGCTCGACGCGCGGCTCATCGCGGCTTGCGGCACATCCGCATAGGCGACGGCATTGAGGCTCGTGAATTGCAGCGAGCGGAAGAAGCCGCCCGTGAGAAGCACCGCGAAGATCAAAAGATGCGGCGTCGTCGGCGTGAACAGAGCCGAGGCGGCGAGGAACAAGGCGCTGATGATGGTGTTCGACACGAGCACATTGCGGAAGCCCAAACGGCGCAAGATCGGCCCCGCCGTGAATTTCATGCAAAGCGCGCCGGCGGCCGAGGCAAATGTGAGCGAGCCCGATTCGAAGGGCGTGAGCCCAAAGCCCACTTGCAGCATCATCGGCAGGACGAAGGGAATCGCGCCCACGCCCGCGCGGAAGAAGAAGCCGCCGATCACGCTCGTCCGGTAGGTGCGAAGCGAAAGCAGCCGCAAGTCGAGGATCGGCGCCTCGTGACGCGCCGCATGGCGGATATAGAGGCCCATGAGCACCGCGCCCGTCAGGATGAGGCCGGCATCCGGCAGGGTCGGCATCACCTGCCCGCCGGCGGCGGTCAAGCCGAACACGAGCGTCGACAGGCCGAGTCCCGAGAGCACGAAGCCGACGAGGTCGAGCGGCGGACGATCGTCCTCGCGAAGATCGGGAATGAAGCGGGTGGCAAGGGCGACGCCGACGAAGCCGATCGGGACGTTGATCCAGAAAATCCAGCGCCAGTGGAAATAGGTGGTGATGAAGCCGCCGAGCATCGGCCCGAACACCGGCCCGATCAGCGCCGGCATGGTCAAATAGGTGAGGGCGCGCACGAGATCGCTCTTCGGCACGGTGCGCAGGATGATGAGCCGCCCCACCGGCACCATCATGGCGCCGCCCGCGCCTTGAAGGGCCCGCGCCGCCACGAAGCCGAAGAGCGTGTTGGTGAAGCCGCAGGCGATGGAGCCGAGCGTGAACACGCCGATCGCGGCGCGAAAGACGGTGCGCGAGCCGAAGCGGTCGGCGCACCAGCCGCTAATCGGGATGAGCACGGCGAGCGTCAGCAGATAGGAGGTGAAGGCAAGCTTCAAGTTGATCGGATTGACGCCGAGGTCGACGGCGATCGCCGGAAGTGAGGTCGCGATCACCGTGCCGTCGATATTCTCCATGAGGAGCGCGCTGGCGATGACGAGCGGCAGAAGGAGCGGGCCTGAAGGCATGGCGCCCTTGTGGCGCGCCGGGAACGGCAATTCAAGAGCGCGAAGCGCCTTCCTGCTCAAAGCGGGGCGCGAGCGTGACGGTGGCTCTGGGTTCGGGCCGCCGCCGCCGAGCGAGCGGCTTTTCCGCGTACGGGCTCGGCTGGGTTGAGCGCCAAAGAAAAAGGCGGCCGGGGCCGCCTTTGCTCATCTTCGTGAAGGCGCCGACGATATCGGCGTCAGGCCGCTTCATCCTGCGCCTCTTCAGGCTCGGCTTCCGCGAGCTTCGGCCCGCGGCGCGGCCCCTTCTGCAGGAAGGATTCCATCAGCTTCAGCGTCTCGTCATGGGCGGTCCGATGGACCGCGGCGATCTCGCGCGCCAAGCGGTCGCTCGCCGCTTCGTAGAGCTGGCGCTCGCTGTAGGACTGCTCCGGCTGCGCATCGCTGCGATAGAGATCGCGCACGACCTCCGTGATCGACAAGAGATCGCCGGAATTGATCTTCGCCTCATACTCCTGGGCGCGGCGCGACCACATCGTCCGCTTGATCCGGGGTCGACCCTTGAGCATCTCCAGCGCCTTGTCCACGGCCGCGCTTTCGGAAAGCTTGCGCATTCCCACGGTCGCCGCCTTGGCGGTCGGAACGCGAAGCGTCATCTTCTCCTGGTCGAAGGTCACCACGAACAATTCGAGCTTGAAGCCTGCGATCTCTTGCTCCTCAATGCTCATGATCTGCCCGACGCCATGCGCCGGATAAACCACGTGCTCGCCGGTTTTGAAACCGTGCCTTTGAACCGCCTTCTTCGCAGACATAATTACCAATACCTCCTCTGGGGCCGCCGTCGGCGATGCCCAAGCCAATCCGCAATCTGCGGCGCCATCGAGCGGTCGCCCGTATAGTCGCAAGTGGCTCTAAATAACGATCTTACGCTCGGTAAGACGAAAACGGCGCGAAAAGAATTTCCGCGCCCTTTAGTCTTTCCCTTCAAATAAGAAGTCCGGCAGGCCAAAATCGTTACTTGGAAATAAACGTATATCATATTCCTGGCAAAATTGCAAAAACTATTGGCAAAAAACCCGCTTCTCCGGGCCGCGTTTGGTCAAATCGAGGCCCGGAATGTGCCAAATTCTGCCAACCGCGACCTCGAAGCTGCCGCCGAAACACATGGCTGGTTCGCGGCTTGCGCATGTAGGCCGCCCAAAAACGTCCAAAAGGGCGAATTTCATGCGCAACGCGCTCTCCGCCTGGGCGCGCTCTCAAGTCAGGTCAAGAGTTCGTGAGGATCGCGAAAAAGACGAAACACCCGGCAGCCGCGCCGCCGGCCGGGGTTCGCGGTCAGGAATTCCCGTCAGGAATTTTTGGCCTTGAGCACCTGGCGCCCTCGATACATCCCGCTCTTCAGGTCGATGTGGTGCGGTCGGCGCAGCTCGCCTGAATCCTTGTCCTCGACATAGGTCGGGCGCGCGAGCGCGTCCGCGGAGCGGCGCTGGCCGCGCTTCATGCGCGAGGTCTTTCTTTTCGGAACAGCCATGAGGAACTCCAATCGCGGTTCGCCCGGCCACCATGGGCGCATCGGGCGACGGGTCGAGGTGAACAGAATTCAAGAACGCGGCCGATACACCAATTGAGACGAGGATGAAAGCCCTATCGGCGCCGGCCCTGGGCCACCTTGCCGGCAAGGGGCGGCATATTCGGCTGCCTCACTTGCCCTCGACGCATTCGAGCCAATCGGCAGCCGGAGAGGTGAGGCGCGCGATCGTCGCGGCGCGCCGAAGGTATTTGCGGCTCGGATGGCGGGGGTCGCGGAGCTTCGGGTTGGGAAGCGCCGCGGCGAGGAGGGCCGCCTCGCGGGCGTTCAGCTCCTTCGCGGCCTTGCCGAAATCCGCCCGCGAGGCCGCCTCGGCGCCGAATACGCCGTCCCCCCATTCGGCAATGTTGAGATAGACCTCGAGAGTGCGCCGCTTCGACCAGAGACGGTCGAGCGCCAGCGCCATCGGAATCTCGAGCCCCTTGCGGACGAAAGAGCGGGAGTTCCACAAGAACAGGTTCTTCACCGTCTGCATGGTGATGGTCGAAGCGCCGCGGCTCGGCCCTCCGTCCTCGTCCTCGTCGATCGCCGCGTGCAGCTCCACCCAATCGACGCCGTGATGGGCGCAAAATCGTGCATCCTCCGAAGTCACCACGGCGGCCACGAGATGGGGTGAGATGTCACCCAGCGACACCCAGCGGCGATCGACCGGCTGTGCCGTGAGCCAACGGCCGAGCATCAGCATCGAGGGGGGATGCGTTTGCGAATAAACCAAGGCGAGGGTGAGGAAGAGAAGCAGAAAGGCCACGGGAACGAGATAGACGAGGCTCGCCAGGCGGTAGATGAAGGTCGCGCGGCGGCGCGGCAGTTTTCGGGGAGCGCTCATCGCGACGAGTCTTACCGGGTGGTCAAGGCGCCGAGAAGATGCTCTGTTCGGGCCTCTCCTTTCAGCTTGCCTTCGGCATGGCGGCAAGGAAGGATTGTTGGCGTTCTCGCGACGGGATATGGGTGTTGGAAGATCCGGAGCGTTCCATGCCCGAGCGGGCCCTCATGATGAGCCGATGGCACGGCTGACCCTTTCCGCCCTGCGCAAGTCTTACGGCGCGCACGCCGTCGTGCATGGCGTCGATCTCGACGTCGCTGACCGGGAGTTCATCGTTCTCGTTGGCCCCTCAGGCTGCGGCAAGAGCACGATCCTTCGCATGATCGCCGGGCTCGAGGAGATCACCTCCGGCTCAATCGCGATCGACGGGCGCGTGATGAACGAGGTCGATCCGAAGGATCGCGACATCGCGATGGTGTTTCAGGATTATGCGCTTTACCCGCACATGACGGTCGAGCAGAACATGGCCTTCTCGCTGCGTTATCGGGGGTTCGCGAAGGCAAAGATCAAGAAGCGTGTCGAGGAAGCCGCGCGCATGCTCGACATCGAGGCGCTCACCGAGCGCATGCCGCGCCAGCTCTCGGGCGGGCAACGCCAGCGTGTCGCCATGGGGCGCGCCATTGTCCGCGACCCGAAGGTGTTCCTGTTCGATGAGCCTTTGTCCAATCTCGATGCCAAGCTTCGGGTTGCGATGCGCACCGAGATCAAGGCGCTGCGTCAGCGCGTGCCGGTGACCACGGTCTACGTCACGCATGATCAGGTCGAAGCCATGACGCTGGCCGACCGCATCGTGGTGCTCGACAAAGGGAGCGTGCAGCAGATCGGCACGCCCGAAGAGGTTTACGAGAGGCCGTCCTCGACTTTCGTCGCTGCCTTCATGGGAGCTCCGCCCATGAACCTCGTTCCGGCTTCGCTTTTAGGGGAGGGGGCGGTCGAGTTGCCCGGCGGCGCGCGGCTTACTCTTCCGGCGAAGGTTTCGGCCCGGCTCGACGCGGCGCGCCGCAGCGACATCTGGTTCGGCGTGCGGCCGGAACATCTCGTTGCGGCGCGCGAGACGGGTAAGGCCGAGATCACGGCGAAGGCCGGCGTGGTCGAGCCGCTCGGCTCGGACACGATGGTGCAATTCGATCTCGGCGGCGCGACGCTCATCGCCCGCATGCCGCCGAAAAGCGTGCGTGCGCCGGGCGATCCTCTGGCGCTCACGATCGATCCGCAGGATGTGCATCTCTTTGATCGCGCCTCGGGGAAGAGGCTCTAGCCAACAGAAAACTAGCCAAGAGAAAACTGGCCAAGAGAAAACTAGCCAAGAGAAAACCGACCAAGAGAAAATCGGAAAGACGTTCGGGGCGGCGGCAGGAGAGGGAAGTAAGGGAGACGGCCATGCACAAACGCAGAGATGTCCTCAAGATGTCGGCCGGGGCGGCCGCGGCAAGCTTCCTGCCGAAGAGGATCTACGCCCAGACCGGAACGAAGAAGCTCTCCATTCTGACGTGGAACATCATCGACATGGAGCCGCTGTTCAAACAGTGGTTCGCGACCTTCCAGGCGCAGCACCCCGGCGTCGAGATCGAATGGCTCGACAAGAAGGGGCCCGAGCTTCCCGCTTTCTACCAAACACAGCTCGCCGCTGGCACGCCGCCCGACATCGTCGACATCCAGGGCGGGCTCGGGCTCGAATGGGCGGGCCAGGGCGCGCTCATGGATCTCACTCCGCTCCTCGAGAAGGAGCCGGAGGTGCGCGCGCGCTTCAACGCCGAATATCTCGCGAATTGGGTGTTCGAAGGCAAGAATTACCTCATCCCCTTCTATGTCTCCAAGAGCCTGCTGTTCTACAACAAGCCGATGTTCAAGGCGGCCGGCATCGAATATGCGCCGAAAAGCCTCGACGACATCTTGAGCTACGCGAAGGCGGTCTCGGGAGATGATCGCACCGGCTTTCTCACCTTGAATTTCGACTGGCTCTACTGGCCGCTTTTTCGCATGCAAGGCGTCGATCTCCTCACGCCCGATCTGAAGAAGCCGAGCTTCAATACGCCGGCCGGCATCGAGACCGCCGACAAGCTCGCCAAGGCGACGGCGCGAAGGGTCGATCAACAAGATCTCCTGGACCGGGCGTTGGGTCGAGCCGAACGGCGCTTTCGCGGCCGGCAATGTCGGCATGCTCCACGCCCATTCCTCCGCCTATTTCTTCGTCAAGACACAGGGCTCCTGGATCACGCCCGAGACTATCGGCATCGCCGAGGTGCCGGGCTTTTGGTCGACCCCGAACTCGCACGGCTATGCGATCTCGAAAGGCGCCAAAAACCCCGAGCTCGCCTGGGCCTTCGTGAAATTCGTCACCGAGAAGACGCAGGCGATGCAGTTCGCGCGCGGGCGCACGCTGACGACCGCCAATGCCGAGGTCGACAAGGAATTCCTCGCCGAGCTCGACAAGAATGATCCGACGGCGGCCACCGTGCTGCGCACCCAGATCGAGCACACGGACAAGCTCACCGGCAATTGGCGCTTGAGCGATGATTCCGCGGTGAAGAACGTCGTCTGGGCGGAGATGCAGAACATCTTTCTCGGCCGCCGCGACGCTAAGACGGCGCTCGCCGACGCCGAGAAAAAGGTCGAGCGCGAGCTGCGCCGGGCGTGAACCTCGAGGCCCCGAACCCTGTCGGGTCGACGGCGAACGTCGCCGCCGCCACGGCGCCCGCCCATCGGACGGGCTGGTACCAGCGCAAACGCACGCGCGAGGCGATGCTCGTCGCCTGCTTCCTTCTGCCGTCGCTGGCGATCTTCCTGCTTTATCGCATCCTGCCGCTTGCCTGGAACGTCGTCCTCTCCTTCGAATATTGGTCGCCGCTGAAGGCCGCGCGCTTCGCCGGCCTCGACAATTACGCCGAGATGTTCTTCGAGGACGATGTCTTCTGGCAGGCGCTGACCAACACGCTGATCTTTATCCTGGCCTCTCCGCTCGCCATCCTGCTCGCGCTCGCCATCGCGCTCGCGGTCAACAGCGATCTCAAGGGCGCCGCCATCTACCGCACCATCATTTTCCTGAGCTATCCCTTGATGAGCGTCGCGGTCGGCATCGTCTGGCGCTGGCTCTATGACGAGCGAGGCGGCTTCATCAATTTTGTTTTGCGCGGCAGCGGGCTGATCAAGGACCCGATCCCCTTCCTGCAATCCTTCGGCTGGGCGCTGCCGAGCGTCATTCTAGCCGACATCTGGCAGGTGATCGGCTTCTACATGATCATCCTGCTCACCGGGTTGCAGAGCATTCCCCAGCACCTTTACGAGGCCGCGCGCATCGACGGTGCGCCCGCGGTCTCGCGCTTCCTTCGGATCACGCTGCCGATGTTGCGCCCTTCGCTCTTCATCTGCGCCGTGATCGGCATCCTGAATTCCTTCACCGCCTTCGACCTCGTCTACGTGATGACGGGCGGCGGCCCGGCGCATGCGACCGAGCTTCTCGTGACGCACATCTACAACATGGGCTTCGGCGAGACGCGCTTCGATTACGCCGCGGCGCTCACCGTGGTGCAATTCACGCTTCTCGTCATCCTCACCTTCCTGGCGAACCGCGCCGTCGGCGGCAACGCCGGCTCGGTGGAGAGCGCCTGATGCGAAAGCGCGGGCATCTCCTGCGCCATTCCGTGATGGTCCTCGTCTGCGCCCTGATGCTCATCCCGTTTTATTGGGTGGCGAAGACGGCGGTCACCAACGAGAACATCTATGCGTATCCGCCGCGCATCTTGCCGCTCCATCCGCATCTCTATAATTTCGTGGATGTCTGGTACTTGATTCCCTTCGCCCGCTATTTCGCCAACAGCGTGATCGTGTCGCTGATCGCGGTTGCCGGCAACATCCTGTTCAACGCCGCCGCCGGATATGCGCTGACGAAAAACTTTGCCGGCAAGCGGGCCGTCGTGCTGCTCTTTCTTTCCTGCATGCTGATCCCCTTCCAGGCGACCATCATTCCGGCCTATCTCGTGAGCGCGAGGCTCGGCGTGCTCAACAGCTATCTCGGGCTCGCGCTGCCGCTCTTGTCGACCATCGTCTGCATCTTCATTTTCAAGGCGGCGTTCGAGGCGATACCGGCGTCCTTGCAGCAGGCCGCGCGCATTGATGGGCTCGGCGAGCTACGCATCTTGCTTCGCATCATGCTGCCTCTCGCCAAGCCCGCCATCGCGACGAACGTCATCTTGTCCTTCATCTGGTCCTGGAACGCCTTCCTCTGGCCGCTGATCATCACGCGCGATGTCACCATGCAAACCTTGCCGCTCGGCCTCGCCCGCTTCCTCGCCTATGTCGAGGACACCACGGGCGCGCTCTACGCCTTCGTGTGCATGGTGCTTTTGCCGGGCATCGTGGTGTTCCTGATGGCGCAGAAGGAGTTCATTCGTGGGCTCACCTCGGGAGCGACCAAGGGATGAACTGGCGCGCCATCCTCGCCAGCCGCTTCTTCCTCGTGCCCGCGTTCGCGCTCGCGGCCCTTATCGGCTGGAACCTCTATGTCGCAGCCCATGCGCATGGGCAGGTGCGCGGGAAGGTCTTGCGTGCCGACGGCGCGCCGGCGGCGGGGGCGACCGTCGTCCTTTATGAGCGCAACATCACCTCGCACTTCCTCGAGAAAGCTCGCACCACCACGGATGCGGCGGGCGAGTTCCGCTTCGACGACAACCGCTCGCACCAAATCCGGCTCGATGCGATCGGTCCCGACGGCCGACAAGGGCAGCCTCTCATCTTGCGCCTTTGGTTCGCGGCGCAAGATGTGGGCTTGCGCAGGCCGCTGGTGCTTCCCCCGGCCAAAAGTTGAGGTAAAATTACGAATAGAACGTGGTAAGTATTCGTCTTATAAAGACTAAAAATTGTAAGTATAAAAAATAACTAGCATTGATTATTGCGGGTCAAAAAAATAAAGACAAATGGATTGCTTTACAATTTCATTGTCATTGATTTGCCATTGAATCGGGGCATCATACGCCTCTTCAACGCCGTGAACGCGCGGCCACTTTCGTGCAGGCTCGGCAAGTGTCAGATGAGCGGCCCGGCCCTGGAAGGGTTGCGGCCGAGCCAGAGATTGGCCCTCGCCAACGCGGCCCTGTTCACCGCGACCGTGTCGACGGCAGCCGCTTTGCTCCTCGTAGGCTTCGTTCGCGGGTGCAAGCTCGGGCCGTTTTGTTCCCTATCCGGTACTCGCCGGCTTCATGGGAGCGACCGGGTGGCCGATGATCGCGGGCGCGATCAAAAGAATATCCCCCTCGAGCTTCATTCGCTGCCTCAATTCGCGCAACCGCGTGAAGGGCTTCTGCTCGCAACTCTCCTCGGATGGCCGCCATACTGTGGGTCGTGACGAGAAGGATCAAGCATCCGCTCGTGCTCCGAGTCGGGGATTTCATATACCGTCATGGCGACCCCACCGACGATTTGTAGTTCATCGAGAAAGGGCGCGTGAGCGCCATGCTCGAGGCGGGAGGTGAGCACGCCGACCGCGTGCGTGTCTTCGGGCCGCGCATGCTCGTCGGGGAGATCGCGTTCATGTTGCGCGTGCCGCGCACCGCAAGCCTGCGCGTGGAGGAGGACGCGATCGTCTGGTCGCTCGGTCGTCATGCTTTCGAGAAGCTCACGGGAAGTGATGCGGCTCTCGTTTTTGGCGCTTCTTCAAGACGTGCTGCGCTTGCAATTCGAAAGGTTGGCCTTCGCCACGCGCCATCGCCGCCAGACCACATTGTGCCCATCACGGGGCTCGCATTCCTTCGAATGGCATTCAGACGCCCATTTACCAAGCGAATGCCTATTTTTTAGGCAACCCGAAGGCGCTAGGACGGGAAGCCTCAAGAGGCCCAACTCTTCGACCCTCCTTATCGGGTGCGCCAACGCCCTTTGGCATGTCCTTTGAAAAGAGCCTTCCGAGTGACCCGCGCAAGGGTCCGCGGAGGCGAGTTTCATGAAAATCGTGATGGCGGTGATCAAGCCCTTCAAGCTCGAGGAGGTGCGCGACGCGCTGACGGGGATAGGCGTGAATGGCCTCACCGTCACCGAGGTCAAGGGATATGGGCGCCAGAAGGGGCACACCGAGATTTATCGGGGCGCCGAATATGCCGTGAGCTTTCTCCCCAAGGTGAAGATCGAGGTGGCGGTGGCCGCGAGCCTGGTCGGCAAGGCCGTCGAGGCCATCTCGACGGCGGCCCGCACCGGCCAGATCGGCGACGGCAAGATCTTCGTCTACGAGCTCGAGGAAGCGGTGCGCATCCGCACCGGCGAGCGCGACGAAGACGCCCTTTGAAAAATCCCTCGAAAATCGACACGGACAGGATCAAACTCATGACGCTCACCATTTTTTCTCGTGCCGGGCTTTTGGCACTTCTGTGCGGGTTCCTCCTCGCCGCCGCCGCGATGCTGGTGTCCTCGAGCCATGGCTTCGCCCAGACCGCCGCGCCCGCCGTCGCCGCGCCCACGGCGCCGGCCGCCGCCGCGACACCACCCGCCTGCGATGCCAAGACGCTCAAGGACTGCACGCCGAATTCCGGCGACACCGCCTGGATGCTCACCTCGGTCGCGCTCGTCTTGATGATGACCATACCGGGCCTTGGCCTCTTCTACGGCGGAATGGTGCGCAAGAAGAATGTGGGCGATACGGTGATGACGAGCTTCGCCATCACCTGCCTCGTCACCGTGCTCTTCGCTTGCGTCACCTACAGCTTGGCGTTCACCGGCGGCACCGCCTTCATCGGCGGCTTCAGCCGGGTCTTTCTGCGCGATATCGTGAGCGACATCGCGAAAGGCATCGGCAACCCGAATTCGCTCGCGCCGACGATCCCCGAAACGGTTTATATGTGCTTCCAGATGACCTTCGCGATCATCACGCCGGCGCTGATCGCCGGCGCCTTCGCGGAGCGCATGAAATTCTCCGCCATGCTGTGGTTCATCGGGCTATGGGCGATCTTCGTCTATGCGCCCATCGCCCATTGGGTCTGGGGCCCGGACGGGATCTTCAGCGCCGCCAACACCGATGAGAAGGGCGATTTCGCCGGTTGGGTCAAGGTGCTCGATTTCGCCGGCGGAACGGTCGTGCATATCAATGCGGGCGTCGCCGGCCTGATGTGCGCCCTCGTGCTCGGCAAGCGCCGCGACACGGCGCCGGCCCACAACATGGTGCTCACCTTCATCGGCGCGTCGCTGCTTTGGGTCGGTTGGTTCGGCTTCAACGCGGGCTCGGCCGTCACCGCCGGCATGCAGGCCGGCATGGCGATGACGGTTACCCAGATCGCGACGGCGGTCGCCGGGCTCACCTGGATGTTCGTCGAATGGGCGCATCGCGGCAAGCCGACCGTGGTCGGCATCGCCTCCGGCGCGGTCGCGGGCCTCGTTGCCATAACGCCGGCCTCGGGCTTCGTCGGCCCCGTCGGCTCGATGGTGATCGGTGTCGCGGCGGGCATCGCCTGTTACCTCGGCGCCACCTCGCTCAAGCATGTCTTTGGGTATGACGACGCGCTCGATTGCTTCGGCGTGCACGCGGTCGGCGGCATGGTCGGCGCCATTCTCACGGGCGTCTTCGCCATCGAGCAATATGGCGGCACGGCCGGCCTCATCGAGGGCAACCCGCGACAGGTCCTGAACCAGATCATCGGCGTTGCCGTCGTCTTCATCTATGACGCCGTCATCTCCCTCATCATCCTGAAAATCATCGACATGGCGATCGGGCTGCGGGTGGACAGCGACACCGAGCTCGAAGGGCTCGATCTCGCCCTGCATGGCGAGGCGGTGCAGTGAGCCTTTTTGCGGACACGGCCAAAAGGCACAAATAACCGCTGATTTCGCCGAAAATCGCGAGGCTCGGCTCGCTTGGGGCGCGGTGCAAACCGCGCCTTTTTGCCCGATTCACGGCTCTGGCCGCCCCAAACCTTGGGGTCTGGGCCGGGTTGCGCGCGAGGCACGCGGCGCTTTCCCGAAAGTCAAGGTTAATTAACCCAGCCGGCTTAGCTTCGGGCCGCGAAAGCGTAACACTGGGTTTGCGATGCCATGCGCATGATGCGCTTCATTTCCTCTCCGCTCGACGGTCTGCCCGATGTCGTGCACGATTTCCTCGCGCGCCGCGCGCTCGAAGCCGTGGGCGCGACGCTGATAGCAGCCTCGGGGGCGACCGCGCTCGCGCTCGCGAGCTGGTCGGTGTCGGACCCAAGCATCAACCACGCGGTGAACGGCACGGTACGTAACCTTGCCGGATATCCGGGAGCGGTCGTCTCCGACATCATGATGCAGATGGTCGGGCTTGCGAGCTCGGCGGCCTTGATGCCGCCCTTGCTTTGGGGCTTGCGACTTGTCTGGCGGCGAAAGCTCACGCCGCTGTGGCCGCGCCTCGCCATGTGGATCATCGGCACGCTCGCCGCCGCGGGCTTTGCCAGCGCTTGTCCGACGAGCGCGCGTTGGCCGCTGCCGACCGGGCTCGGCGGGGTCGCCGGCGATGCCATCCTCGGCCTCTTCGCCACCTTCAGCATGGCGCATGGCGTTGGGCGCCTCGTGATCGCGGCGGGGCTCGCGATCGTGGCGATCCTCGCGCTCACGGCCTCCATCTCGTCCGGCGGCGATCCGTCGCGGCGGATGACGAGCGAGGATGACGAGCCGGTGTCGATGCCGCTTCGCGGTCCCGCAGGCTCGCGCCTCGACGATTTTGAGGACGCGGACGCGGAACCCGGGTTGGCGCTCCTTTCGGCCGGTGCCCTCGCTCATGCTTTTCTCAGCGCGAAGAGCGCCTTGGCGAGGCGTTTGCAGGCCCGCGCCCTGAACGCTTCGGAGAGGGGCTCAGGCCTCGTGCAGCGAGAGCCGCGCTTCGGTGGGGCGACGGCCGACGGGATCGGGCTCATGCCGGGCCGACGGGACGGCGCCTCGCGTGTCCAGATCCACAATCTTCAGCCGGTCATGCCGGGGCAATCTCCCGCTCTGGGCCGTGACGCTTTGAGCGCGCGTCCCTCGCCGATCGATTCGCCGGGCGCCAGGCTCGCGGCCGAGATGCTGGTGCGCAAGGCAAGCCTCGTGACGCATGCGCGGCGGCTTGCGCGGGCTGTCGCCGGAGGGGGCGCGTCCGCGGTCGATGCCGCGGCCGCGGCGCGTATCGAGCCGGAGCTGCCGATGGCCGAGGCGGCGGCGCTTGGCTCTGACCTGCTAGCGGAGCCGGAGGAGGCCGAGGACAATGGGGTCGAAATGCAAGCGGCGGCGCCGCGAAAGCGCGTCGCCAACCCCGCAGCTCCGCCAAAAGCCGGCCAGCGCCTGGTGAAGGAGGCGCAACCGAAGCTCTTTGACAGCCTTACGTATCAGCTTCCCCCGCTGATGCTGCTTTCCGAGCCGCGCCGCCAGCTCGGGCCGGTGGTGAGCGAAGACGCGCTCGAGCAGAATGCGAGGCTGCTCGAGGGCGTGCTCGAGGATTTCGGCGTGCGGGGCGAGATCATGAATGTGAGGCCCGGGCCGGTCGTCACGCTCTACGAGCTCGAGCCGGCGCCGGGCACCAAGTCATCCCGCGTCATCAGCCTCGCCGATGATGTGGCACGCTCGATGAGCGCGGTCTCGGCGCGCGTGGCCGTCGTCTCGGGCCGCAACGCCATCGGCATCGAGCTACCGAACCAGCGCCGCGAAACCGTCTATTTGCGCGAGCTCCTCGCTTCCTCCGATTTCGAGAGCTCGAAATACCGGCTGCCCCTTTGCCTCGGCAAGACGATCGGCGGCGAACCGGTGATCGCCGAGCTCGCGCGCATGCCGCATCTCTTGATCGCGGGCACCACGGGCTCGGGCAAGTCGGTCGCGATCAACACCATGATCTTGTCGCTTCTCTACCGGTTGAAGCCGGAGGAATGCCGCCTGATCATGGTCGATCCGAAGATGCTCGAACTCTCCGTCTATGACGGCATCCCGCATCTCCTCACGCCAGTGGTCACCGACCCGAAGAAGGCGGTGGTGGCGCTCAAATGGGCGGTGCGCGAGATGGAAGAGCGCTACAAGCGCATGTCGAAGCTCGGCGTGCGCAACATCGACGGCTACAACGCGCGCATTCACGAGGCGAAACAGAAGGGCGAGGTCATCAACCGCACCGTGCAGACCGGCTTCGACCGCGAGACGGGCGAGGCCGTCTACGAGCAGGAGGTGATGGATCTCGAGGCCCTGCCTTTCATCGTCGTCATCGTCGACGAGATGGCCGACCTCATGATGGTCGCCGGCAAGGAGATCGAAGGGGCGGTGCAGCGTCTCGCGCAAATGGCGCGCGCCGCCGGCATCCACGTGATCCTCGCGACGCAACGCCCCTCGGTCGATGTCATCACCGGCACCATCAAGGCCAATTTTCCGACCCGCATCTCCTTCCAGGTGACCTCGAAGATCGACAGCCGCACCATCCTGGGTGAGCAGGGCGCCGAGCAGCTTCTCGGCCAGGGCGACATGCTGTTCATGGCGGGCGGCGGACGCATCTCGCGCGTGCACGGACCCTTCGTCTCGGACGCCGAGGTCGAGAAGGTCGTGGCTCATTTGAAGTCGCAAGGCCGGCCCGAATATCTCGCCGACGTGCTCGCCGAGGACGAGGATGCCGCGGAGGCCGACGAGGACGGCGCGGTGTTCGATCAAGGCGCCTTCGGCGCGCCTTCGGGCGACATTTACGATCAGGCGGTCGCCGTGGTGCTGCGCGACAAGAAAGCCTCGACCTCCTACATCCAGCGCCGCCTGCAGATCGGCTACAACCGCGCCGCCTCCTTGATGGAGCGCATGGAGAAGGAAGGCATCGTTGGCCCGGCGAACCACGCCGGAAAGCGCGAGATCCTCCTCGAGAGTTCCGGCGCTCAGCGCGACGAGATGATGGCGGAGGACGAAGCCGAGGCGTGAATTATTCAGGCGCCGCCATCGCGCGAAGTACCCTATCTCGACGCTCGCTTGTTTAAAACGCCGATCCGGTTTCAACTTGCGTCCAGCAATCGGAGTCGTGCGTCCTCGCGAGCCCTGGCAGAACCATGTCCAACCCATCCTTCCTTCCCACATCGAGCTTCATGGGCGTGCCGCGCGGCAGCGCGAATGCGGGCGCAAAGGCCGCGATCGTCGGCCTTCCATTCGATTGCGGCACTCATCCCTACCGCATCGGGGCACGGCTTGGCCCTTCCGCCATACGCGAGCAGTCGCTCTTGCTTCGCCCCTACGACATCGGCGCCGATCTCGACCCGGTCGCGGCGCTCGGTGTCGTCGACATGGGGGATGCGCCCGTTCGCCCGGGCGAAATCGAGCCCTCTCTCGCGGCCATCGAGGAAGCGATTGGTGCCGTCGCGGCAAACGGCGCCGTGCCGGTCTCGCTCGGCGGTGACGGCGCGATCGCCTTGCCCGAGATGCGGGCGCTGCATCGGCTTCATCCCGATCTCGTCACCGTGCATATCGATGCGCACACCGACGCCTATCCGATCCCCGGCTACAACACCGCGACCGCCTTCGCCCGCGCCGTGGAGGAAGAGCTTGTCGACGCGCCGCGCTCCTTCCAGATCGGCATGCGCGGCAGCGTCATGGTGCCGGGCGTGCTCGCCCATGCGCGCAAGCTCGGCTACAACGTCGTGACCATGGACGAGCTCTTGCGCCGCGGCATCGCCGATGTGTTCGCCACGATGCGCCAAAAGGTCGGCGACCGGCCGGTCTACCTCTCCTACGACATGGATTTTTTCGATCCTTCGGTCGCGCCCGGCGTTTGCACGCCGACATGGGGCGGCGCCTCGGCGCGCGAGGGGCTTGCGGCACTGGAGGCGTGCGGCGGGCTCAACCTCGTGGGCGTCAATGTCAACACGGTGAGCCCGCCTCACGATGTCGGCGGCATGTCGGCCTTGCTCGCCGCGACCGTGACGCTCGGCAGCCTCAATCTCATCGCGCGCAACCACCAAGCCTGACAAGCGTTCGGACGGCGCGTGCGCTTTCGGTTCCTCTGCGACCCTCATGCCGCCGTGCTTTCGCCATCTCGCCGGTCTCTAAGGGCTGGGCTCGGGGGTTCGCGGCGGCCTCACGCGGTTCTTGTGAACGCAAATGCGATGCAGTGAGTTGTTTTGAAAGCCGACGGGTTTGCGCCCCTTCGAGCCCGGCGGTTTCGCCAAGGAGATGCGGATGAAGCGCCATATCATCGTGACAGCTAGCGGATTTTGCCTTGCGGCGCTTGCCGCGACGCCGCTCGCGGCCCAGCAAGCTTCGCGCCCGCTGTCGATCACGCCTTCGGCCACGCCCTCGGCGGCCCGCCCGGCTGTCTCGCCCCCGACGCCGGGAGGCGCCGACGCGTCAGCCGCCACCGTCGCTGTGCCGACCATCGATCAGGTAAACGCTTATCTCAACAGCCTGACGCAGCTCACCGGCCGTTTCGCGCAGATCGGGCCGGACGGGGCGCGCACCGAAGGCAAGCTCTATCTGCGCCGGCCGGGCAAGCTTCGCTTCGATTACGATCCGCCGAGCCCTCTCGAGATCGTCGCGGACGGCAAATCGGTGATCTTGCGGGATAAGCGCCTCGCGACGCAGGACCTTTATCCCTTGGGCCAGACGCCATTGAAATTCCTTCTCGCCGATCATCTCGATCTGCGCCGTGACGTTGCCGTCAAGTCGGCGAAGCTCGAAGGCGATGCCTTCGTGGTCGTGATCGAGGATCATTCGACCTTCGGCGGCACGTCGCGCGTCGCCTTGTATTTCGATCCCAAGGTCACGAGCTTGCGACGTTGGGTGGTGACCGACCCGCAAGGGTACGACACGACCGTCATGCTCTCGAATCTCGACACCTCGAGACGGCCGGACGATAAGGAGTTCGTGATCGACTATCAGCGGGTGCTTTGACGGCGCGCCGCTCCGGCCTGTGGGATTATCCAAGCCGCGTCGAGGCGGCGAGATCAGCCCGCCGGCAAGCGGGCGAAGACGGGGGTGAGATCAGCTTGCGGCGCAAGGTCGAATTCGGTCTTGAGCGTCTGCTTGAGTTCTCTCGCGTCGGTGAGCATGACCTCTTCCACACGGCCATCGGCGAAGCGGCGATTAAGACGCCTATTGAAGAGGCTCACGCGTCCCTTCGGCGTCAGCCGCTGGACCATCAAGACATTCCGAAAGCGGGAATTCGGATGAGTCGAGGTGAACCAGTTGGCGACCTCGAAATCGATCGGAAATTGCGGCTCCAAGGTGAAGCGGTAGACATCCTGCCAATGTGAAGCGAGCTTGGCTTGCAAGGTCACGAGCCCGTCGCTCTCGACGAGGCGCAGAACGCCTGCGGGTGTCTGTTGCTCGACATCGTAGAGAAACCGCAAGGGAGCCGAGGCAAGCAATCCACCGAAACCGACATCGGCGAGATAGGCGCCGTCGGGGAGATCGATCTTAAGCACCATATGGGCACGCGGGTTTGGCGGCGCGCCGGCCGGCACCATCCACGAAACGCGCGCGGCGAGGCTCGTGACCGAGAAACCGAGCGCTTCGAGCACGGCCTTGAACAGCGTATTCTGCTCGAAGCAATAGCCGCCGCGCCGGCCGGTGATGAGCTTTGCCTGAAGCGCCGCAAGATCGAGCGGAACGGGCCGACCGAGCAGAGGGTCGAGGTTTTCAAAGACGATCGCGGCCGGATGCAGCGCATGGAGCGCGCTGAGCGTCGCAAGATCGGCGGAAGCTTTGCCCTCATAGCCGATGCGGGCGAAATAGGCGTCGGTATCGAGCATCGCATTCTCTCTACGAATGGTTTGCGGTGACGAAAGTCGGCACCCGCTCCAAAGCCGTCGAGACAGTCAGGCCGGCCATGGATGACGTTACTTTCCAATATTTTTCAAGCTCGGGCAGGAATGTCGGACCGACTGGCGATAGCAATTCGCTCATTGTAAGCGTCTTGCACCGAGCTTAACCTTCGCTGTCCAGATACCCTTCACCAGGTGTGTCGATGAACAGGAGAGGCTTGCTCAAGGGAGCGGCGTCCACGCTGTTGCTGCCGTGCTTGTCGGGCCTGACCGATGCCCCGGTTCGAGCCGGCGGCCCCTCATCCGCGCGCGCCCCCACTCGCGTCAGGCCGAGTGATCCCGATTGGCCGTCAGCGGCTCAATGGGAGGAGCTGCGAAACCGGGTGAACGGCAATCTGATCGAGATCCATTCGCCTTTGCACGTGTGCGAGGAGGCGCCGTCCGGCGCGGCTTGCGACCATCTCTTCAAGGAGCTGAAGAACCCCTATTTCATCGGCGACGACGTCGCGCTGACGCAAACGACCGGTTGGGTCGATGCCTGGACGTTGCGCCCGAGCGTCTATGCGGTGGTTGCGAAAAATGTGGAGGACGTGGTCGCCGCCGTCGATTTCGCGCGCGAACGCAATCTGCGTCTCGTGGTGAAAGGCGGTGGGCACAGCTATCTCGGCACGTCCAACGCGCCCGACTCGCTCCTCATCTGGACGCGCGCGATGAACGACATCGTCATGCGGCCCGACTTCGTCGCCGAGGGCTGCGCGGCGCATGCGTCGCCGCAACCGGCGGCCACCGTCGGCGCCGGCGCGATCTGGATGCACACCTACAACGAAGTCACCACCAAGGGCGGTCGCTATGTGCAAGGCGGCGGCTGCGGCACGGTCGGCGTGGCGGGCCTCGTGCAAGGAGGTGGATTCGGCAGCTATTCGAAGGCTTATGGAACCGCGGCGGCGGGATTGCTCGAGGCCGAAATCGTCACCGCGGACGGAAAGGTGCGGATCGCCAATGCCTGCACGAATCCGGATTTGTTCTGGGGCCTCAAAGGCGGTGGCGGGGGCAGCCTCGGCGTGGTCACGCGCATGACGCTTCGAGCGCGTGAGCTGCCCGCCTATTTCGGTGTGGTGCTCGCGACGATCGATGCTGCCTCCGATGACGCCTTTCGCCGGCTCATCGCGCGCTTCGTGAGTTTTTACGCCGAAAGCCTTTTCAATTCCCATTGGGGTGAGATCGTGAAGCTCCACCCCGGCAATCGGCTCGAGATCGGCATGGAATGGCACGGCCTCGACCAGCCATCGGCGGCGGCTCTGTGGCGGCCGTTTTTCGATTGGGTCGAGGCATCGGGTAAGGACTTCACCTTCAAGCGGATGCCGCTCGTCATCGGCGTGCCGGCGCGCCATCGCTGGGATCCGGCCTTCCTCAAAACCTATGCGCCACAGGCCGTGCTCATGGACGATCGAATTGGCGCTCCCGAAGAAAACATATTCTGGTCGGGCAACCTCGCCGAGGCCGGGCATTTCCTTCACGGCTTCGAATCCCTTTGGCTTCCAGCCGCGCTTCTGCAAGCGGGCCGTCGCGAGGAACTCGTCGACGCGCTCATCGCTGCCGGCAGGATTTGGACGGTCGAGCTCCACTTCCAGAAGGGCCTCGCCGGGGCCACAGCCGAAACCCTCGCCGATGTCGCCGATACGGCGATGAACCCGGCCGTGCTCGACGCTTTCGTTCTCGCGATCATCGCTGGTGAAGGCCCGCCCGCTTATCCGGGCCTCAAGGGCCGCGAGCCCGACCTCGCCTTGGCGCGCCGCCATGCCGCGCAAATCGCGAAGGCCATGGGCGAGCTCAAGAAAGTCGCGCCTGGCGGCGGCTCCTACGTCGCCGAAAGCAGCTTCTTCGAAGGCGATTGGCAGAAATCCTATTGGGGTGTGAATTACGCGCGGCTCACCGCCATTAAGCGGAAATATGATCCGGATTGTCTCTTCTTCTGTCGCCATGGAGTTGGCACCGAAGCCTGGAGCGATGACGGGTTCGAGAGGGCGAAGAACCCGCAAAGCCCATGACAAGTAAAATTGGAGGCCGCCGAAGGATCAAGGCGTCAACACCAGCCGGTTGTCGAGCACCTGGAAACCGGAGAGGCGCTTGAGGAAGGTCATGCCCAAGAGGCTGATGTGTCCAGCCCCGCGCGGCAGCACGATGGTCGAGACATCGCGCACATGGATCGGGCCGAGCGAGACTTCACGCAACTCGGCCTTTGCCGCCATGACCACGCCATTGGCCGTGTTGACCGGCTGATTGTAATCGCTCGGGAAGGGACGGATGCCGGCACGTTCCGCATCCTCCGCGGTAAGCGCGACGGAATACGCGCCTGTGTCGACGAGCATCCTCAAGCTCGCGCCGTCGACGACGACATTGGCCTGGAACTGGCCGGCCCGGTCCCCATTGAGCGTCATCGGGCCGCCTCCGAAAGCCGGGCTCGGTAAGCCTCGGGACAAGGCAGCCTCGGTCGGCGCGGAGCCGGCCGAAGCAGGCTGCGGCGTTTTTTGGAGCGTTTCGAAGCCCTTCACCGCGAGAAGGATCAGGACAAGCGCCACGGCGAGAGGGCGCCCCGCGAATTTGAGTACATCGACGAGCATGGCCGATCCAGGAAGTGCTTGACGCGCAAGAGTATCGGATGCGGGTTCAGCAGATGTTGATGCGGCGCGTCGAACTTCATGCTTTCGGCTGTCACGGTGAAGGAAGCGTCGAGGGTTTCGCTCAATTGCCCGGCATGACTGCTCGCCATGGCGCGTCAGCCGATAAAGGGGTCGCGTGTGGCCGGATCGGGCGCGAGCCTCGATCAAGCCCTTTGCGTTGCCGCCACGCCGACGCGCTTGATCTCCCATTCGAGATCGACGCCCGAGGTATCGCGCACGCGCCGGCGCACCTCTTCGCCCAAAGCCTCGATCTCGTCGGCGGTGGCGCCCCCATTGTTGATCAGGAAGTTGCAATGAAGTTCGGAGACTTGCGCATTCCCGATGCGCAAGCCGCGGCAGCCTGCGGCGTCGATGAGCTCCCAGGATTTGCGCCCCGGCGGGTTCTTGAAGGTCGAGCCGCCCGTATGCGTGTTGACCGGCTGGGTGGATGAGCGCTTGCCGGTGATCTCTTGCATCTCGGCGCGGATCGTCTCTTCGTCGCCTTCGCGCCCTTGGAACAAGCCCGCGACGAAGACGAGGTGATCGGGTGCGGCCGAGCGGCGATAGGAAAATCCCATCGCGGCGTTGCCGAGCGTCACCATCTCGCCGGCGCGATCGAGGGCCTTCGCCTCGACGAGCACATCCTTCGTCTCGCCGCCATAGGCGCCCGCATTCATGCGCAGCGCACCGCCCACGGTGCCTGGAATGCCGCGATAGAAGGAAAGCCCGGCGAGGCCGAATTTCGCCGCACCCAGCGCGAGCTTAACGTCCGGCGCTCCGGCACCGGCGCGAACCCGTTCATCGGGCTCCTGCTCGACCTGCATGAAGCCTTTGCCGAGGCGGATCACGATGCCGCCGACGCCGCCGTCGCGCACCAGAAGGTTCGAGCCAAGCCCAATGGTCAGGATCGGCAGCTCGCGCGCAACGGGCGTCTTTTGGACCGCGCTCAGGAAATGACGAAGATCGTCGAGATCGACCGGCGTGAAGAGAAGCTCGGCCGCTCCGCCGGCGCGAAACCAGGAGATCGGCGCGAGCGGGGCGTTGGCGTTGAGCTCTCCGCGCAAGCGCGGCGCGGCGGCGCGAAGCGCGCTCAAAAGATCTTGCGGCATGCGGTCATCCCGTTCGAGAGGGGATAGATGTCCGGCTTTCGCCGCGGATTCAAGGCTCGGAACGAAGATGCGCCCATGAGCTCGCACCCTTATCCCCGCAAGCTCGGCGCTCGTGCAAAACGCGCCCGCGCCACGCATCAGCTTGCTGGGAGTGCGAGCGACGCCATGAATGGCGGCAAGGGCCGGCCTTGCGACACCAGATAGGCCGCCATGGCCGAAACAACCTGGCGCACGGCCGGCCGCGCCGTGACCTTGTCGCGCCAGCCCATAAGCTTCGGGGTCGCGTCGGTCATCGGCGCGCCCATGCGCGCGCCGAAGAGCTGCGCCATGTAGAACGCGATATCCGCATAAGAATAGGTGCCTGCGAGATAGGCGCGCTCCGCCAGCAGCTCTTCCATCTCGGCATAAAAGCGCGCCGCCGCCTCGCGCGCCGCGACGGCCGCGGGATCATCGGGCGTTTCCTGAAGCGACATGAGGCGCACGATCGGAGGAAAATACACCTCGTCGGATTTGTGCTCGATGAGCCGCGCGCGTGCCCTTTCGGCAATCTCGCGCGGCCATAAGGGCGGCTCCGGCCGCAAATCCTCGAAATATTCGAAGATCTGCGTGGAATCGAAGATTTCGAGGCCGCCATGCACGAGCACGGGCACTTGCCGCTTCGGGTTGACGCGAAGAACTTCCGGATGCTTCGGCTCGTAAAGCCGTTTCATCTCGAAGGGCACCATGACGAGGTCGAAGTCGAGACCTTTCTCGCGCGCGGCGATCTCGGCCTTCGCGCCGAACATGCTCAACGGGCCGGAGTAAAGGATCATTCGGGCGGTGTTCGGCGTCGTGTTCGTCATGGTCGAGCCTGGCAATTGCGATTAAGGCATCAGTATAGATGATCTTGCGCGGGCGCCCTCCTTCTCCCGCAAGCGGGAGAAGGAGCTGGCTAACGATCAATGTGCGCCCCTTCTCCCGCAAAGGGAAAATCCATGCGCTCCGGCGAGGCCGTTTACCCTTTCGTAGCGCGAGCGCCGCACCATGGCTGCGCGCCATCGATGCGCGCCCCTTCGTCCAAAAATCAAGAGCGCTTCAGGCATGCCGATCTTCGCCAAAAGCCTTTTCGCCAAGAGCTTTGCGGTGCCGCTCCTCGCGTTTCTCGTCGCGGCCCCAGGCGAGCCTTCGCCGGCATCCGGCGACATTCCGGCCGCCGTGCTCTCGACGCTTACGCGCCGTTTCGTGGACGATGCTCCCCCGCTCGTTCGTGGGCTCGTGATCAAGCCCGATCGGCGCATGGCGGGCTTTGTCGCCTGTGGCGAGGTCGGGCCGAAGGATGCCTCGCACTACCAGAGGTTCTTCGTCACGGTGCCGGGCGGGCTCGCCATTCTCGAGAGCGACGACCGCGACCTTCTTGGTCGTTATTGGGAACTCAACGGCTGTTGACCTCGACGACAGGGAGCGAGCTCGTCGAGGACACCGCACCGCCTCCCGCATCGTCGCCGTCGACGAGCGACACCCAGACGTTTTCATTCGCCTGAGATTGGCGCTTCACGAAGGCATACCCCGTTTCGTCCCAACGCAGCAGCTTGTCGGTGAGGTTGTCCAGCACGAAATCACCCTGATCGGTGGTGACGGTGAGGACCGCATGGCCATCCCCATGGTGATCGAGCACCACGGTCGCAAGCGCCGCCGAGCGCGGCCAGCCGGCCTCGATGAGCATCTTGCGTTTCAAGAGCATGAAATCGCTGCAATCGCCGGCGCCGTCATCCGGATAGGTCCACCAATCGATGAGCGCATTACGGTCGAGATGATAATGCTCGTCATCCGTTCGTGGCGTGATGGTCCGGTTCGCAAGCGTGGTCACGGCGACGAGGAGGCCGCGCGCCTGCGGCGTGAGCGCGACATTGACGGGCGTCTCGCTTCCCGCGTCGCATTCACCGGCCTCGACGCGGCAGAGATTGTGCCAGCCGATCGGTCGGCGCGTCTCGGCACCCACAGGCGTCCAGCTCGCATGACGGATGGCGGCAGGCCGCGCGCGCGCCGGCGAGGCTGTCGCCTTCAACGCCAGGATGGTCGCGCCATAGCCGACGAGCAAAGCGAACAGAAGCTTGAGCATCCCCGTTTTCATTCGTTGACCCCTTCCCTCGAGGGGGCCAACGTCGCACGGAAATTTTTCCGCGGGCCGAATTTGCCGCGACGCATTCGATTAGATGGATTTACGCCGAATTAGGCAAACCCCATTTCATCCCCTCTTCGGCCGACGGACGGCTCCTAGGTGGCACCCATCCGCTGATCGACTTAAGCGGCCCGCCACATTTTTCACTCCCAAGACTCGCGTCCGCGCCCTACGATCTGGCAAAGCCAACCAGCATCGCATCGCGACCTTCACGCGCGACGAAGGGCTAAGGGAGAGACGAATGACGACCACGCATCAGACCGGCACCCGTGCAGAATGGCTCAAGGCGCGCCTTGCGCTGCTCGAGGAAGAAAAGGAACTGACGCGGCGCGGCGACGAGCTCGCCCGGCGCCGCCAAGCACTGCCCTGGGTTCGGGTCGACAAGGACTATCGCTTCGAAACCGATGAAGGGCGTGCCTCGCTCGCGGATCTCTTCAAGGGACGCTCGCAACTCCTCGTCTACCATTTCATGTTCGGGCCCGACTACAAGGCGGGCTGCCCCTCCTGCTCGTCGATCGCGGACGGGTTCGAAGGCTTCGCCGTTCATCTCGCGAACCATGACGTCACGCTTTCGGCCGTTTCGCGGGCGCCGCTCGCGAAGCTTCAGGCCTACAAGCGGCGCATGGGGTGGAGCTTTCCCTGGGCGTCCTCGGTCGGCAGCGACTTCAACTTCGACTTCAATGTCTCCTTCACCGAGGAGCAACAGCGCAAGGGGGATATCGAATACAACTATGAGCGCGGCGGCCACGCGATGGACAAGGCGCCTGTCCCCGAGCCCGTCGCCCAATTCGCGGCGACCTGCGGCACCGACGCGCCCACCTTTTCGCGTGATCGGCCCGGCATGAGCTCATTCGTGCGCGAGGACGGTGTCGTCTACCACGCCTACTCCACCTATGCGCGTGGGCTCGATGGCCTCTGGGGAATGTATCAGTGGCTCGATCGCGCCCCAAAGGGCCGCAACGAGAAAGGCATCTGGTGGCGCCGCCACGACGAATACGGGAAGGCTTGATGCTCGCCTCCCTCTCCCCCACAAAGTGGTGGGGAGGGTACGGGTGGGGGGCAAAGCCGCTTCGACAACGATGTCCCGAGACGACGCCAGCGCAAGCCTGACGGCCTTCGCGCATATCTCGACCGGCCCCCACCCGTGCCCTCCGCGCCGCGACATTCGTCGCGGGGGAGGGGGACATGAGCGCTGGCCCCTTTTCCTGAGGCGCTCTTCGCGTGCTCGCATCGCTCGCGTCCTCACCCTACGTCACATGCTCGCGGACGATTATCGCTGTGCTGGTAAATATGGCGCGCCCCGCGCCAGCATCATTTCCTGAGCTTCGGAGGCGGGTAGGCGGGGTCGTTGAGACAGGCATTCATCCAATCACGATTATCCTGCGAGATCGGCTGCGTGAAGGTCGAAAGCTTCGGAAGCCCGGCCGATTTGCCGATATCGGCGCAAGACCGGTCATTCGCACCAAGCTCGAAGATCCTGCCATCGCAAATCAGCAAGGGCCTGTTGGCTTTCATCCATTCGGCCGCGTCAAAAGGCACGGGGTCGCTCGGGCAGGCGATGCTGGTCTCAGCTCCCGGGGTTCCGCAATTATACGTCACCCGGCCGGAGAGGCCTTCCGATTCCGCGATGAGACGCCCGTCGTAATCGCGGGCATTCCTCGAGTAATGCCATAACCCGCAAATACGGCCTTCCTTCTCCTTCAAGACAAAATATTGGCAGGCGCGCTCGCCCTTGCCGGTCTGGCAGGCTTCCCAGACACCATTGAAGAGCCTCGCGGCTTCCGCCATCGCGCCGGAGGGCGGAGCGAGGAGGGCGAGCACGAGCGCCAATGTGCAAAGGAGGGTGCGCATAGCTTCGTTCCGCGGAAAGCCGCGCGCCGCGGGCGCGTGCTCAGCCTTCCTCGGAGGCCCAGCCCAGCTCTTGCTGGACGAGGCTCGCCCAATAGGCGGCCCCAAGCGCCAGGATGTCGTCGTTGAAGTCGTAGCGCGGCGTGTGCACCTGGTGGACTTCGCCGCTCGCGTTCGTGCCGTTGCCGATGCGCATGAAGACGCCCGGCTTCTTCTGCAGCATGAAGGCGAAATCCTCGCCCCCGGTGCTCAGCTGGACATCGCCCACATTCGCTTCGCCGACGACTGCCGCGGCCGCCGCGCGGGCGACCGGCATCTTCTCCTTCCAATTCACGGTCGGCGGGCAAAGCGGCTCATACTCGAGCCGCGCCTCGCAGCCATGCGCCGCGGCAAGCGTGTTGGCGAGCTCCTCGAGCCGCCGCCGGATCACGGCTTGCGCCTCCGTCCGGAAATAACGGGCCGTGCCGCGAACCACGATTTTCGAGGGCATGACGTTTGGTGAGTTGTAGGCGCCCCCGCTCACATGGCCGACGCTGAGCGCCGCGCTTTCTGTCGGGTGGAGGTTGCGCGGCAGGACGGTCTGCACGCCGAGGAGGAAATGGCCGAGCACCACGGTCGCGTCGGTCGCAAGATGCGGCGAGGAGCCGCCGTGACCCCCTGTCCCGGTGAAGGTGACCCCCCAGAAATCGGAGCCAGCGAGAATGGGGCCCTCGCGCGTGGCGAACTTCCCGACCGGGAGCCCCGGCGAGTTGTGAAGCCCGTAGACGCTGTCGCAAGGAAAGCGGTCGAAGAGCCCGTCGGCGATCATCGCCGGCGCGCCGGTGCCCGCCTCCTCGGCCGGCTGGAAGATGAAATGCACGGTGCCGGCGAAGTCACGCGCGCTCGCGAGATAGCGCGCCGCGCCGAGCAGCATCGTCGTGTGCCCGTCATGGCCACAGGCGTGCATCTTTCCCGGCACCACCGAGGCATGCGGAAATTCGTTCGCTTCCTCGATGAAGAGCCCATCCATATCGGCCCGGAGCCCGATCGCCCGTTGGCCGGGGCGATTGCCCTTGAGCGTGCCGACGACGCCCGTCTTGCCCACGCCCTCGGCGACTTCGATTCCCCATCCGCGAAGCTTCTCGGCGACGAGGCCCGCGGTGCGCACCTCCTCGAATCGCGTCTCGGGATGCTTGTGGATGTCCCGCCTGATCTCGATGAGCTCCGGCGCGAAGGTGCTGATCGCGTCGAAAATCGCCTGCTTGACCATGTCCGAATTCGCCTCCTGCCTCGCGGGGCCGCGAGATTGTGCCAGCGGCGCCTGACGGTCAAGCGAGCCGGCTTCATAAAGCCGCAAAGCGCCAACCTTTGCGCACTCGAAAGTGGGGACACCAAGAAGGCGCGGATGGCTGGGCCGAGTCCGGCCAAGACGGTCATGACGCTTCACCCATCGTCATCACCGGGCTTGGCCCGGTGAACCACGCCCTATGCTTGATCGATGCCGCCGTTTCCCGCCCTCAATCCTTCGCGCCGATCGCCTTGAGATAACGCGCGACCGAGCGCTCGAAGACGGCGCGTCCGTCCGCCATCACATTGCGCCGAGAGAAGGCGCCGAAGATCTTCGCGAAGCGATAGGGCGCCATGACCTCGCCGATGTGCCGGACCGCGTCCGCGTCGAGCGGAATGTAGTTCGGGAAGCTGTGCATGAAGCTCACCGAGCCGCGGTCGAGGTTCACGGCGATCACATCGCCCGCGAAGACGGCGCCTTTCCCCTTCGCGCCTTGCGCGAAATGCATCACGGTGGCACCCGGGAAGTGGCCGGCGCAACGGATGAGCGTGAGGCCGGGCGCGAGCTCATGGTCGTCGCCCTTCCAAGGCACGATCGCCGGATGCTCGCGCATCACCCATTTCCGATCATCCTCGTGCAGGTAGATCGGGATACCGCCGAAGGCATCGCTCCATTCGCCCATCACCGTGTAATAATGCGGATGCGAGATGGCGATCGCTTTGAGGCCGCCCGCCGCCTCGATCCGGCGCCCCGCTTCATCGTCGACGAGCGCCACGCAATCCCAAAGCACATTGCCGTGAGGCGTCTGCACCAGAAGCGCGCGTTGGCCGATGGCAAAATGCGGCTCGATGGCAATGCCGGTGACACCGTCATCTTCCTGCTCGAAGCGAAGCCTGTGAGTCGCACGCAGCTTCTCGAGCGTCGTCCAGGCCTGGCCATCCCAGCCGACGAACTGGCGATCATCCGCGCAGATCGGGCAAATAGAGGGCGGCGTGGCGGTTTCAGAGAATTGCGTGCCGCAAGTGACGCAGATGAAGCGGGGCATCGTTTTGGTCTACGGCGAGTAGCGAGCAGCGAGCAGCGAGCAGTTAGCAGCGCACATGTGGGAGATTCCAGTTTCACTTTCTTTTGCCTGGTCATTCGTCACTGCGCTCACTCCTTTCTATTCGCTATTCGCTACTCGCCTTCTTAATTCACCACCCCCAGAAGTCGCGGCAGCCAAAGCGAAATCTCGGGAATGTAGGTCACCATGACAAGAAAAATGAGCATCGTCGCGAGCCACGGAAGCACCGCGATGGTGAGCTCGGTGATGCCCATCTTGGTGATGCCGGCCGCGACATAAAGATTGAGCCCGACCGGCGGATGGCAAAGCCCCACTTCCATGTTGACCGCCATCAGAATGCCGAGATGCACCGGATGCACGCCGAGCACCGCCGCGATCGGAAAGAGGATGGGCGCCATGATTAGCACGATGGCGGAAGGGTCCATGAAGTTGCCGGCCGCCAAGAGGACGATATTGGTGACGAACAGGAAGGCCACCATGCCGAAGCCCTGCGCCGTCATCCATTCGGCCATGGATTGGGGGATTTGCTCGGAGGTAAGCAGCCAGGAGAACACCGTCGCGTTGGTGATGATGTAGAGGATCATGGCGCTCATCGAGGCGGCCTTGAGCAGCACGGCGGGCACCTCGGAAAGGCGCAGCTCCTTGTAGACGAAGACGGCGATGAAGAAGGAATAGACGGCCGCCATGGCGGCGGCTTCCGTCGGCGTGAAGAGGCCGCCATAGATGCCGCCGAGCACGAGCACGATGAGGAACAGGCCCCAGAAGCTTTCGCGAAAGGCGCGGAAGGTCTCCGGCCACGTCGCGCGCGGCAGGCGCGGATAGCCCTTGCGCCAGGCGCGGTACCAGGTGGTCGCGCCGAGCATGGTGGCGAGCATGAGCCCCGGGACCAGGCCCGCGATGAAGAGCTGGCCGACCGACGCCGATTCGACGATGTTTCCGCCGGGGCCCAAAGGCTGCATGCCGCTCGTCGCGACCGCATAGATGACGAGGTTGATCGAAGGCGGGAACAGGATGCCGAGCGCGCCGGAAGTCGCGATCACGCCCGCGCCGAAGCGCGGCGGATAGCCGTTCTCGACGATGGCGGGCAGGATGATCGAGCCGATGCCGACGACGGTTGCGACCGAGGAGCCGGAAATCGCGGCGAAGAGCGCACAAGCGACCACGCCCGCAAGCCCGAGCCCGCCGTACCAATGGCCGATCATGGCGCTGGCGAAGGCGATCATGCGTCGCGCCACCCCGCCCGAGGTGAGGAAGCTCCCCGAGAGAATGAAGAAGGGGATGGCCATGATCTCGAAGCGATCGATGCTGGTGAACAGCTTGAGCCCGACCATCTTCGGATCGACGCTGCTCAAGATGAAGAGATAGGTGAGCACCGAAAGGCCGAGCGCGATCGAGATCGGCATGCCGGTCGCCATCAGCGCCAGGAGAAGCGCGAACAACATCAAGGCGCGCATGGTTTGCGAGAGCTGGATGATGTCGAGCTTCATGGCGAAGCAGATGAGCGCGAGCACGATCGGCGTGGCGATGAGAATGGTCGCCAGGAGCACACCACCGCGCGGTCGCGGGCCGAGCGTCGCCGAGGAAAAGCTCATCGCGCCGGCTCCGCCAGGGGCGTCGCGAGCGGCGGCGTCACCGTCTCGATCTCGGCCGCGTGCCCGTGCCGCGGCACGGTGCCGTAACGCAAGAGCCGCCACAGCACCTGGAGAAAGCGAAAGCACATGAGATAGGAGCCGAGCGGAATGCACAGATAGATGTAGCGGCTCGGCCATTCGAGCTCTTGGGACACCTGATCCGGGTCGAGCTCATAGACATAGATCGCGCCGAGCGTGCCGATGACGCCGGTGAACAAGGCTCCGCACAAGAGCGCGAACGCGATCACCAGCTTGCGCGACGAGGGCGGGAGCCGGTCGACGAGGACGTCGACGCCCACATGGATGCCGGTGCGCACGCCGAGCGCGGCGCCGAACTTCGCCATCCACACGAACATGTAGGTGGCAAGCTCCTGGGCCCAGGAAAGATTGACGGCGGTGAGGCGTGTGTAGACCCAAAAGGCTGCTTGGCTCAGCATGATCGCGCCATGCGCCTTCGCCCAGCCGGCGAACGCCGCCGAATTGCTGGCGCCGTAGCGATGTACGACGGCGATGAAGGTGAGGGCGGTCGCGGCGGCGATCAGAGTGGCGATGACCCACTCTTCGAGCCGATCGAGGATGCGATCGAGCACCGTCAGAGCGCAGGTGTGAAGCCCGCCGATTTATAGACCTGTTCGATGAAATCCTTGCCGAAGCGGCTCTGCATCTCGGTGTGCACCGGCATCAGCTTGGCGATCCAGGCCTGCCGCTCCTCAGGCGTGAGCACATGCACCTCGACCTTGCCCGAAGCCTTGATCTTCTCGAGCGCCTCGGCATTGTCCTTGGCCGCCGTCTCGTTGAAGAAATCGGTCGATTCCTTCACGGCTCGATCCAACCCCTGGCGCACGTCCTCGGGCAGCCCGTCCCAGAACTTCTTGTTGGTGATGAGCGCGTAGGTGAGCCGCCCGTGATAGGAGACGGTGAGATATTTCTGCACCTCATAGAAGCGCTGCGTCCAGATGTTCGAAGGCACATTGTCCTCGCCATCGACGACGCCCGTCTGCAGGGCCTGGTAGAGCTCGGAGAAGGCCATGATCTGCGGAATGGCGCCGAGCTCACGGATCGCCGCATCCAGGACTTTCGAGCCTTGGATGCGCATCTTCAGCCCCTTGAAATCGTCGGGCATGATGAGCGGCTTGTTCGCCGTGTAGACATGCGCGCCATTGTCCCAATAGGCGAGCGGCTTGACCCCCTTGGCTTCGAGCTTCTTGTTGAACTCGCCCATCATGGGGCTGGCGAACATCTGGCGGGCGCGCGCATCGTCGCTCATCAGGAAGGGAAGATCGAAGACATCGAACTCCTTGACGCCGAGCGGGCCGAATTTCGAGATCGACGGCGCCAGGATCTGCACCGAGCCAAGCTGCAGAGCTTCGAGCTCCTCCTTGTCCTTGTAAAGCGAGGAATTGGGATAGACCTCGACCTTCACCTTCCCATTCGTGTATTTCTCGGCAAGCTCCTTGAACAGGACGGCGGCCTTCCCCTTGGGCGCGTCGGGCGAAACGACGTGGCTGAACTTGATGATGATCGGCTGCTGCGCCAGGCTTGGCCGCTGGGGCCCGAGGAGCGCCGGCATCGCGAGCGCCAAGCTCGCGACCGCGACCCTGAGGGCCATGCGGAGAAAGGCCTTGGGGGCCGTGGTCTTTCGCATCGACATCTCCTCCCGGCTTCGCGGGCTTTTCAGCCTCATCATTGACGTGAAAATAGCACCTGCCGCGTCGAGCCGTCCAGGCTACGATAGTTGAACGCGCGGGAGCTCGGATCAAGGAAAGCAAAGACATCATGGCGGCGACCATCATCGATTCGCGCATCTTCGGCGATATCTTCAGCACGGCGAAAATGCGTGCCGTTTTCTCGGATGAAAGCCGGGTGCAGATCTACCTCGACATCGAAGCCGCGCTGGCGCTCGTGCAGGCGCGCCTCGGCATCATTCCGCAGGAGGCGGCCGACGAGATCCGCCGCCATTGCCGCCTCGAGGCGATCGACATGGCCAAGCTGAAGGCGCAGACCGAGCGCATCGGCTATCCGGTCCTCGGGGTCGTGCAGCAGCTCGTCGCGGCGTCGCGAGACGGGCTCGGCGAATGGTGCCATTGGGGCGCGACGACACAGGACATCACCGATACCGCGACCGTGATGCAGATCCGCGCCGCGCTCGCGCTCGTCGAGCAGGATCTCGTGGCGATTGCCGGCTCGCTTGCCGATCTCGCGCGCCGCCATCGCGACACGCCCATGGTGGCGCGCAGCAACCTCCAGCACGCCGTGCCGATCACCTTCGGCTACAAGGCCGCCGTGCTGCTTTCCGGCGTGCAACGCCATCTTGAACGCCTGAAGGAGCTTCGCCCGCGCGTGCTCGTCGGCGAGTTCGGGGGCGCCGCCGGCAATCTGTCATCGCTTGGCCGCGAGGGGCTCGAGGTGCAGGCGGCGCTCATGGCGGAGCTCGGCCTCGGCCAGCCGGCGATCGCCTGGCACACCATGCGCGACACCATCGCCGAGGTCGGCTGCTTCCTCGGCCTTGTCACCGGCACGCTCGGCAAGATCGCGACCGACATCAAGCTGATGATGCAGACGGAGGTCGCGGAGGCTTATGAGCCCTTCGCCGAAGGGCGCGGCTCGTCGAGCACCATGCCGCAAAAGCGCAACCCGATCTCGTGCGCCTATATCCATGCCTGCGTCTCGATGGTGCGCCAGCATACGGCCGCCCTGCTCGACGCCATGGTGGAGGATCACGAACGTTCGACGGGGCCGTGGGAGATCGAGTGGATCGCGCTGCCGGAGATCTTCTGCCTTTCGGCCGGCGCCTTGGCGCAGGCCCGCTTCCTCCTCGGCGGCCTCGTCATCGACGAGAAGCGGATGCGCCAGAACCTCGACGCCACCGGCGGGCTCATTATGTCGGAAGCCGTGATGATGGGACTCGGCCTGAGCCTCGGCCGGCAGCGCGCGCATGATGTCGTCTACGACGTGTGCCGCGAGGTCATCGCGAGCGGGCGGCCTTTCCTCGACCTCCTTGCCGAAAATCGGGAGATCGCCCCGCATCTCGACCGCGCGGCGTTGGCGAAGCTCCTCGAGCCTTCGAATTATCTCGGCCTCTGCGGTGAGATGGTCGATCGTGTTCTTGCGAGGGACGGGTAGGCCAAATGCGACCTCCTTCCCAAGCCCGTGTTGGGAGAAGGAAGTGCGCTCCAACGATCGTTAGCCAACATCTTCTCCCGCTCGCGGGAGAAGGTGACCGTCGCGAAGCGATGGTCGGATGAGGGCCTTTTCCTAAGGTTGATCTTTAAACGCGGACGCCAAGCTCGTCCAGGGAATCACCCTTCATCCGCCCTCACTTCGTTCGAGCATTTGCTCCCGCGAAGAGTGCGGGCGAAGGGGGCGCATAACGCGCGCGTCTACCGCAACCCGGCCGGTTGCGCCGGCGCGCCGCCCCAGGCGGAGTTCGCCGGGATGCCTTCGCCTTTCATCACCACGGTGAGGGGGCCAAGCCGCACGTGATCCTCGACACGCGTGTCGTAAAGCACGGTGCTGCCCGCTCCGATCGTCACCCCCTTGCCGAGCTTGATGCGGCCGATCTTCATCAGCCGATCTTCGTAGAGATGGGTCTGCAAGGCGGAGTTCTCGTTAATGACGCAAAAATCGCCGACGTCGATGCAGTCGAACTCGGTGATGTCGGTCGTCGCCCAATAGGTGCCTTCGCCGATCCTGGCGCCGAAGAGGCGCATGCACCAGGCGAGCATCGGCGTGCCGTGCAGATGGTCGAGGAGAACGCGACTCGCCATGGTCGAGTAGGCGACCGCGATCGCCTCGGAGCGCAGCGCGAACCAGGACCACATGGGCCGCATCATCGGCTTGTAGACGCCCATCAAGAGCCATTTGAGCGCGCAGACCACGAGCATCATCATGACCGAGATGAGCACGCCTGCCGCGAGGAATTGCGGGATCAGCACGTCGAAATCCGCGTCGAGCACGGCGGGCGCGAGATACTCGGCGGCGAACACGCCGAAGGTGATGTAGAGCGCGGTCGGCAAGGAGACGCAAAAGGCCTCGAACACAGCGCGCCCGAGCTTGCGCGCGAAGGAGGGCTCGAAGGTCCAGTTCGCGCCGATATCGAAGGTCTGCCGCACCGGAAATTTGAACGGCGGGGAACCGAACCAGATCTCGCCTTCCCCGACGGTCTTGCCCGGAGGCTTCGACTTCACCCCGATGAGCGCGCCTTGCGCGATTTCGGTCCCCGGCGCGACGACGGCCGAATTGCCGACGAAGCTGCGCGCCGCGATCTTCACGGGCGCGAGCGTCATGTAACCGCGGCGCACATCCTCCTCGCCCAGAACCACCTCATCGGCGATGAAGCAATTCTCGCCGATCTCGACGAGGTCGTAGCGGCCTCCGAGGCTCGTCGAGATTTCCGCGCCGCGCCCGATCTTGGCGCCCATGAGCCGGTACCACCAGCGCATGTAGAAGGTGGCATAAAGCGAGTTCAGCGTGCCGAGCGTCACGGCCGTGCACAGGCCTACGAGCCACATGCGCCAGTAGAAGGCGGAATGGATCGAATGGACGCCGGGCCTTACCCTCGGCAAAACGATCCAGCGGATCGCGGCGATCAGGAGCACCGTGACGGCGATCAGGACCATCGCGGTCGGCCAAGCCACGATCGGGGTGAGGTAGAGGTAGTTGATCGAGGAGAAGGAGCCGACGAAATCGGCAAGCTGATCGAAGAAATAGAAGGCCGGCAGCACGGGCATGAGGCCAAGCGGCGGGATGGCGAGAAGCATGAGCACGGGGAAGGCGGCGGTCAGCGCGCGCCGTCCGCGCGTGGCCTCGGCATGGGGCGGCAGCGAGGCCGCATCGACCATGCCGATCTTGCGGCCTGGAGAGCCGTCCCATTTCTCGCCCTTGCCGATGTGGCGGCCGGGCGCGACCGAAGTGAGATCGGCGAGCTCGGCCCCGTCCTCGATGACGACGTCATGGCCGATGACCGTGGAGGAGCCGATATAGGCGTCCTCGCCGATCTCGACGCGGCCGAGGATGAACTCGTTGCCGACGACAGTCGCGTTGGCGATGGTGACGCGGCCGATCGAGGCGCGAGGTCCGATCGTCAGGAGATCGGGCGCGCCGCACGTGGCCTCGGCGATATAAGAGCCCTCGCCCACCTTCGCGCCCATCATGCGCAGGTAGAAATTCATCACCGGCGAGCCCTGCAGGAGGGCACCCGGCGTCAAGCGCCCGAACTGCGATGCGAGCCAATAGCGGAAGTAGTAGAAGCCCCATAGCGGATATCGGCCCGGCTTGGCGCGGCCGAGCACGAGCCATTTGCCCGCGATGCCTAAGAAGAAAGTGCCGACATTGATCGCAACATAGACCGTGACAACGGTCGCGAGATCCTCGAGAAAGCCGCCGTTTTCCGGCGAGAGCAAGATGTAGGCGATGTAAACGCCGAGCCATTGGGCGGTGACGAGGCCAAGAAAGAACGGCATCACCGCCGCTTGCGCAAGGCCGCAAAGGAAGCGGCGCAGCAAGGGCGGCGGCGCGAAGGAGAGGTCGAGCGGCTCGGTCTCCGGCGCGCGCCGTGCCTCGAGCCGTGCGGCGAGCGCGCGCAGATTGCGGGCCTCGTAGACGTCCTGGAGGCGGATCGTGGCGAGCGCCGGCGTCTCGCGCACGAAGGAGACGAAACGCGCCGCGATCAGCGAGTGACCGCCGAGCTCGGCGAAGAAATCGGCCTCGAGCGGCACGACATCGGTGCCGAAGGCCCGCCGCGCTGCGTCGAGCAAGGCCTCCTCGGTCGAGCTGCGCGGGGCGTCCTGCTCGCCGCTTGCCGCTTGCGGCGCAAGCTCGAGCTTCTTGAGCGCCCCGCGATCGATCTTGCCGGAGGCAAGGCGCGGCAACGCGGCGACGAGCTCAAAGCGCGTGGGGACCATATAGGCCGGCAATTGCCGCGCCAGCGAAGCGCGCAAAGCCTTGGCGTCGGGGCTGGCGCCCACGCGCGCCACGAGAAAGGCCACGAGCTTCTCCAGGCCGGCATCCTGGCGAAGCACCACGGCGGCCTGAGCGACGCCGTGCTCCTCGGCGAGCCGGGTTTCGATCTCGCCGAGCTCGACGCGAAAGCCCCTGATCTTCACCTGGTCGTCGATGCGGCCGTGAAACAGGATGCGGCCCTGCGCATCGAGGCTCACCGCGTCCCCGGAGCGGTAGAGGATCGGATCGGAGCCGTCCGAAGGAAAAGGGTTTGCGATGAATTTCTGCGCCGGTAAGCTCCGGGCGCTGCAGATAACCGCGCGCGATGCCGGGGCCGCCGATCAAGAGCTCGCCCTCGCTGCCCGGCGCGACTGGCGAAAGATCCGGGCGCGACGATCCAGCAGGAATAATTCGGGATGGGCTGCCCGATGGTGACCGGCTCGCCGGGCCTGACCTCGTCGACGGTCGCGACCACGGTGGCCTCGGTCGGCCCGTAAGTGTTGAACAGGCGCCGATGCGGCTTTGCCCAGCGCGCCGCGAGCGCGGCGGGCAAGGCTTCTCCACCGAGAAGGACGAGGCGCAAGCTCGGCACGTCCTTGCCAATCATGGCGAGCAAGGTCGGCACGGTGTCGATGACCGTGATCGCGTTCTCCTCGAGCACATCGGCGAGCTTGTCGCTTTCCCCGATGAGCCTCGCGTCGGCGACGAACAAGGTCGCCCCGACGAGATAAGGGATCCAGATCTCCTCCATCGAGAGGTCGAAGGCGAGCGAGGCGCCCTGGAACACCACGTCTTCGGCGCGGATGCCGTAGACCTCATTGGCCGCGCGCAGGAAATGGCAAATGTTGCCTTGCGTGATGATGATCCCCTTCGGCTTGCCGGTCGAGCCCGAGGTGTAGATCACGTAGGCGGGATGGTGCGGCGTAAGTCCGGCGGGCCGGCCTTTCGGAAGCGCTTGAGCCTTCTCCTCGATGAGCGCCGCATCGACAAGGACGGCCGCGCCCGCGGCCTTCGCCCGTTCCGCGAGAGGGGCGCCGGTCAGAAGCGCCTTGGCGCCGCAATCGGCGAGGCACTCGCCGATGCGCTCGATCGGCGCCTCCGCATCGAAGGGCAGCCATGCGGCGCCGCTCATCGCGATGCCGATCTGGGCGATCAGAAGCTCGGGGCCGCGCGCCATCCATAGGCCCACGACATCCCCGGCGCCGATGCCGCGGGCCGCGAGCGCCGCGCCGATGGCCCGCGCGCGGGCCTCGACCTCGGCATAGGTGAAGGTGCCGCAAGGCCCGATGAAGGCCGGCTTCTCGGCATGAGCCACTGCCGAAGCGGTGAAAATCTCGGGCAAGACCTCGTCGCGAAGGAGATCCGGGCGCTGCGCTCCGCGCAGCACGGTCGGTCGCGGCTCGGCGAGCACGGCATCTTCGGCAAGGATGCGCCGATCCATCGCGTTCATCGTCGCCCCTTCAGGCTCGGCGCCTTTGCCCTCGCGCCTGCCCCTTCTTTCGCAATCCGCTTCCGCACGGCGCTTGAGCTCCCGCGCGGCACGCGCTCCGATGCTGGTCGTGAGAGCGGGAACGGCGCGTTCGGTGGTCGGCCGAGCCGTTCGCGTTGCTCAGCGGCCGCCCATCGCCCAGCAGGCTCTTCCTTGCGGGGGCAACGATTAACCTCCCATGAACGTGAGCCCCTGAAATCGTCCCCCGCAAGTATTATAACCGATGTTACAGGTGCTTCGCCGCCGAGCCTTGGATGGCGAGCCCTGGATGGCGAAGCTTGCCGCCGCCTCGGATACCCGAAAAGAGAGGGCCGCATCCCGATGAACGACGCGGAATTCGCGAATATCGCTTCCTGGATCGCCGAATCGGGGCTCGCCGGCATCTCGGAAAAAGCCATGCTCGCCGGCTTTTGCGAGCGGTTGCGCGCGGCCGGCGTGCCGATCGCGCGTTCCTCTCTCTTCGTCGACACGTTGCATCCGACCTATGAAGGGCGCTTGTTCCACTGGCGCAGCGGTGAAGGCGCGCGCCCTCCGGTCGACTATCCGCGCATGAGAGACGCCGATCAGCTCGCCAACTGGCGACGAAGCCCCTTCTACCGCTTGATCGAGACGGGCGGCTCGCTTTTGCGTCAGAAGGTGCTCGAGGCGCCGACGCAGGGACATGCGATCTACACCGAGCTCAGGGAAGCTGGCATGAGCGAGTTCGTCGCGATGATTTGCCGCTTCGCGGCGAAGAGCGTCATCGGCGAGATGGACTGCGTCTATTCGTCATGGTCGACGGATCGCGAGGGCGGCTACGAGGACCAGGACATCGCGGAGCTCGAGCGGCTCGTGCCCGTGCTCGCTCTCGCGGTGAAATCGACCTCGCTCGCGCGCATCGCGCGCACGCTCGTCGAAACCTATCTCGGGCGTGACGCAGGCCAAAGGGTGATCACCGGAAGCATCGAGCGCGGCGTCGCCGATCGCATCGAGGCGGCGCTCTGGTTCAGCGATCTGCATGACTACACGCGCATCTCCGACATCGCCGCGCCCGGCCAGATCATCCCCTTCCTCAATGATTATGCCGATGCGGTGATCTCGGCGATCCATGAGGAGGGCGGCGACGTGCTGAAGCTTATCGGCGACGGCACGCTCGCCATCTTCACCGGCGCGGATCGCAAGGTCGCCTGCCGCGCCGCGCTTGCGGCCGCGAGCCGCGCGCGAGACGGTGTCGCGGCGCTCAACCGGCGGCGCTCCGCAGAGGAATTGCCCACCACATCCGTCTATCTCGGCTTGCACTTCGGCGAGGTGTTTTTCGGCAACATCGGGAGCAAGGAGAGGCTCGATTTCACGGTCGTCGGGCCCGCCGTGAACGAGGCAAGCCGCATTCTCTCGCTTTGCCGGTCCGTCGATCAGCCCTTGCTCGTCTCCTCGGCCTTCGCCGACGCCATCGAGGAGCGGCACGATCTCGTCTCGGTCGGACGATACGCGCTGCGCGGCGTTGGGCGGGCTCAGCATCTCTTCACGCTCGACCCAGAGCTGGAGCTTCGAGCATCAGGCTCCTGAGGATACCCCAGCTACACCCGTCGCGCCTTCCCGCGCGAGCCAGTTGGGATCGTCATGGGCGAGGTGGCAGGCGACATCGTCCACGAATCGCGGCACTTCCGTGCGGCAGCGCGCGATGGCCTTGGGGCAGCGCGGATGGAAGGGGCAGCCGGGCGGCGGGTCGATGGGGTTCGGCACTTCGCCGCCGACTGGCGTGCGCGCACGCCCGCTCATCGCGAGATCGGGCACGGCGTCGAGGAGCATGCGCGTGTAGGGATGACGCGGCTTCGCGAAGAGTTCGGCCGTGGGCGCGATCTCGACGAGGCGGCCGAGATACATGACGCCCACGCGCGTCGCCATGTGGCGCACGACCGCGAGATTGTGGGTGATCAAGAGGTAGGTGAGGCCGAGCTTCTCTTGCAGATCGCGCATCAGGTTGAGGATTTGCGCCTGGATCGAGACGTCGAGCGCCGAGGTCGGCTCGTCGCAGACGATGAAATCCGGGTTCGAGGCGAGCGCCCGCGCGATGGCGATGCGCTGGCGCTGGCCGCCCGAGAACTCGTGCGGATACTTTCGCGCATCCGCCGGGTCGAGGCCGACGAGGCGCAAAAGCTCTCCGGCGCGCGCCGCGACCGCGCCTTTCGGCGGCTTCCTGGCTTCGCCGTCCGGGCGGGCCGCGCCAAGCCCGAAGGCGTGGATGGGCTCGGCAATGATGTCGCCGACGCGCCAGCGCGGATTGAGCGAGGCGTAGGGGTCCTGGAAGATCATCTGCATGCGCCGGCGCACGTCGCGTCGCGCGCCCGGATCGCTGGTCGCGGCCATGTCGATGCCCTCGATCAGCACGCGGCCGTCCGTGGGCTTGAGCAGGCCCACGACCATGCGGGCAAGCGTCGATTTTCCCGAACCCGATTCGCCGACGATGCCGAGCGTCTCGCCGCGACGGATCTTGAAATCGAGGCCATCGACCGCCTTGAGCTGACGGCGCGGCTCATGCTCCAGAAGCCGCGTGATCCAGGGCTTCGACACGTCGAAGACGCGCTTCAAATGCTCGACTTCGACAAGGCGCCCCCCGGGCGCGGCCGCCGCAGCGGCGCTGGCCTCGGCAGACAGCGAAGTCACGACACGGCCTCCTTGAGGGGAGACGGCACCTCGCCGCGATCATAGAGCCAGCACGCCGCACGCCTTGCGCCGACCGCCAAGGGAGGCGGCCGCTCGATGCGGCAACGATCGAAGACATTGGGGCAGCGCGGGTTGAAGGCGCAGCCCTTCGGAATGGCGGAAAGGCGCGGCATGGTGCCCGGAATCTGGGCAAGGCGCGAGGCCCGCCCTTCGAGCGTGGGAATCGCGGCCATCAAGCCCTTGGCGTAAGGGTGCAGCGGATCGCGCACGACCTCACCGACGCGCCCGACCTCGGCGATGCGCCCGGCGTACATCACGGCCACGCGGTCCGCCGTCTCGGCGATCACGCCCATGTCGTGGGTGATGAGGATCACGGCCGTGTCATGCTCGCGCGCCAGGCGCTTCAGCACCGCGATGATCTGAGCCTGCACCGAGACATCGAGCGCAGTCGTCGGCTCGTCGGCGATGACGAGGGCTGGCTCGGCGCAGAGCGCGAGCGCGATCACGACGCGCTGGCGCATGCCGCCGGAGAATTCGTGCGGATAGCCGTCGATGCGTTTTTCGGGCGCCGGGATGCCGACCTCGGTGAGCAAGGCGACCGCCCGGTCCCGCGCCTGCCTCGGGGTGAGCGAGGTGTGGGTGAGGATGGTTTCGACGAGCTGATCGCCGATGCGCAAGAGCGGATTGAGGCTTGTCAGCGGATCCTGAAAGATCATGCCGATGCGCCGTCCGCGGATTTTGCGCATGGCCTCGGGCGGCAGATTATCGATGCGCTCGCCGTTGAGCCGGATCTCGCCGTCGGCGATTCGGCCGGGCGGATCGAGGAGGCCGATGATGGCAAGGCCGGTGAGCGATTTGCCGGCGCCCGATTCGCCGACGACGCCGAGGATTTCGCCGGGCGCGAGATCGAAGGAGATGCCGTCGAGCGCGGTGAGCGGTCCGCGCCGGGTGGCGAACTCGACGCGCAGATCCTTGACCGAGAGAAGCGGGGCCGTCATTTCAGCCTCGGGTTCAGCGCGTCCCGCAACCAATCGCCGAGCAGGTTGACGGCGAGCACGAGCGTCGCGAGCGTGATGCTCGGGAAGGTCACGATCCACCATTCGCCCGAGAACAGGAAGTTCTGGCCGATGCGGATCAAGGTCCCAAGCGACGGCTGCGTCGGCGGCAGGCCGACGCCGAGGAAGGAGAGCGTCGCCTCGGTGATGATGGCGAGCGCGAGGTTGATGGTCGCGATGACGAGCACCGGCCCCATGACGTTGGGCAGGATGTGGCGCGCGAGGATGCGCGCCGGCGACAACCCGATGAGGCGCGCCGCCGCCACATAGTCGCGGTTCTTCTCGACCAGCGTCGAGCCGCGCACGGTGCGCGCGTATTGCACCCAGAAGGAAAGGCCGATCGAGACCACCAGAATGCCGAAAGCGCTCTCGTCGCGGTTTTGTCCTTTGAGCAGCGCCTGCACGACGCCGTCGACGAGGAGCGCGATGAGGATCGCCGGAAAGGTGAGCTGCACATCCGCGATGCGCATAATGATCGAATCGATCCGCCCTCCCGCATAACCCGCGATGAGACCCAAGGTGATGCCGATCGCGCCGCCGAGCAGGACGCCGAAGAGGCCGATGAGCAGCGAGACGCGCAAGCCGTAGAGAATTGCCGACCATAGATCGCGGCCCTGGTCGTCGGTGCCGAGAAGGAAGCGGGCGTCGCCTCCGGTCACGAAGCGCGGGGGGATGAGCGAATCGATGAGGAAATTGCTCGCCGGATCGAACGGGTTCGTCGGGGCGATCAGGGGCGCGAGGATCGCGGCAAGGAAGAAAATCAGCGTCAGCGCGCCCGCGACCACCGTGACCTTCGACGAAAGGAAGCTCGCGAGGAGGTCGCTCTCCTTGAGGCGCCCGAAGAGGGAGCGCGATGTCGTCTCGGGTTTCGGCAGCTCGACCGTGATCTCGCTCATCTTTCAGTCAAGCTCCATGGATAGCGGCGCGCAGGCGCGGGTCGACGGCCGCGTAGAGCAGATCGACGACGAGGTTGATGATCACGAAAAGGAAGGCGATGAACAGGAGATAGGCCGCCATGATCGGGATATCGACGTTCTGCACCGATTGCAGGAAGAGCTGTCCCATGCCCGGCCAGGAGAACACCGTCTCGGTGATGATGGAGAAGGCGACGATCGAGCCGAGCTGCAGGCCGACGACCGTGATCACCGGCACGAGCGTGTTCTTGAGCGCGTGGCGGAAATGCACCTTACGCTCGGAGAGGCCGCGCGCTCGCGCGAAGCGGATGTAATCGGCGCGCAGCACTTCCAGCATCTCGGCGCGCACGAGCCGCATGATGAGCGTCATCTGGAAGAGCGCGAGCGTGATCGCCGGCATGATGATGGCCTTGAGGCCGGACGCCGTGAGAAGCCCCGTCGTCCACCAGGAGCCGATGTGCACCACGTCCCCGCGCCCGAAGGAAGGAAGCCAGCCGAGCGTCACCGAGAACAGATAGATGAGGAGGATGCCGATCAGGAAGGTCGGGAGCGAAATGCCGACGAGAGAAAGCGCCTCGAACAGCTTGGCGACCGGGCTCCTGCGGTGCAAGGCGGTGTACACGCCCATCGGGATGCCGGCGAGAAGCGAGAGGATCGAGGCGACGAAGGCGAGCTCGAGTGTCGCCGGCATGCGGGCCCCGATGAGGTCGGAAACCGGCTGCTTGAATTGATAGGAGATACCGAAATTGAATCGCGCCGCGTTTCCGAGAAAGCGGAACGCCTGCACGATTGCGGGATCGTTGAGCCCGAGCTGCTGACGCAGCGCCACACGCTCGCTTTCAGGCGTCTCGATGCCGACCATCTGGTTTACCGGGTCGCCGATATAGCGAAACAACAGGAACGCGATGAGGCCGACCGCGATCAGCACGCCGATCGAGGCGAAGAGGCGACGGATGATGAAGGCGATCATCGAAGAACAGCCCCTTGGTTCGTCGCGAATCGCTTCCGCCCTTCGGCCGGAGGGATCCTTCGCCGGAACCGGAAGCGCAAGGCCCGGATACCACCCACCCGCATCGGCCTCAATCCATCTTCACCCAGGCAAAGACATAGAAATTGTCGGGGCGCTGGATGACGTGCACCTTCTTCGACACGCCCCAGGCCAGCGCCTGCTGATGCAGCGGGATGAAGCCCACATCGTCGAAGAGCGCGATCTGCCAAGCCTGTTTGAAGATGTCGTCACGCTTTTCCTGGTCCGCCTCCTGCAGTGCCGCATTGGCGAGCTCGTCCACCTTCGGGTTGCAATAGCCGCCGATGTTGTTGTGGCCGCCATTGCCCTTCTCGTCCCGGCACTGAATATTATACTGGAACACGTTGTAGCTTTCGTAGGTCGCCGGCGTCCAACCGAGGAGATAGAAGGACGTATCGTAACCGCCGACCGCGAGGATGCGCGCGAAGAATTTGGATTTCGGCTCCGCGACGAGATCGACCTTGACGCCGACGCGCGCCAGCATGCCGACAACCGCTTGGCAGATCGCCTCGTCATTGACGTAACGATCATTCGGGCAATCGAGCTGCACTTCAAAGCCGTCCGGGTAACCGGCCTCCGCGAGAAGCTTCTTCGAGGCTTCGGGATCGAACGGCATGCGCTTGAAGTCCTTCGATTCCGAATAGAGCGAAGGCGCGATCATCAGCGGCGCCGGCGCCGCAAGCCCGCGCATCACCTTGGTCTTGATCGCCTCCTCGTCGATCGCTTGGTAGAAGGCCTTGCGGACGCGCACATCCTTGAACGGGTTCTTGCCCTTCACGCTCGAATGGCCGAGTTCGGGCCGCATCTGGTCGAAGCCGAGGAAGATGGTGCGAAGCTCAGGCCCGGCGAGGACTTGCGTGCCCGGATTGGCGTTGACGCGCGCCTGATCGGGAAGCGGCACCGGGTCCATCCAATCGATCTCGCCTGAAAGAAGCGCCGCGACCCGGGTCGCGTTCGAGGGAATGGGCGTGAACACCACCTCATCGAGATTGTGCTTGGGCGTGTCCCACCAATTGGGATTTTTCTTCCAAACGGTCTTCACGCCAGGCTCGTGGCTCACCAGGATGAACGGGCCGGTGCCGTTGGCGTGCAGGGCTGCATAGGGGGTGTGGTCGCGTTCATGGCGGTGGCTTCGGTCGCGCCATGCTCTTCCGACCATTTCTTCGAGAAGATGCCCCAGCTCTCCCATTGCGCCATGAGGAGCGGATCGGGATGCGTGAGGATGAAGTCGACGGTGTAGTCATCGACCTTCACGACCTTCGTGTCGGGCGCCACGAGGTTCTTGATATCGGAGCCCTGCGTGTGGAGTCGCTGTGCCGAGAAGACGACATCGTCGGCGGTGAAATCCTCGCCGCCGTGGAATTTGACGCCCTTGCGCAGATGGAAGCGCCAATGCAGCGGGTCGAGCGTTTCCCAGCTCGTCGCCAGGCAAGGCTCGATCTTGAGATCGGGGCCACGGCGGACGAGCCCCTCATAGACCGCGCTGCCCATCGCCAGGCTGAACGATTCCATCAACGCATAAGGGTCGACCGCCTTGAGCTCGCCCTGGAAGGCGAAACGCAGCGTTTTCGCCTCGGCGTCGGGAACGAGCGCCGTGACCGCGAGAAGGGCTCCGCCCGCAAACGCGAGCGCCAGCCTCGAAGCGACAGCCACGCGCCTCGTGAAGGCCGCGCATGGCGCCATCATTTCGAGCAGCATATCGGCCTCCCTGTCTTCTTTTAGCGTTTCTTTTTAGCGTCTTTGCATCGGTCCCGCATCTCGGGGCCAAGCTTCGAGCCCAGCGCCTCGGGAGGCAAGCCTTTGGGTCGATCGGGCCGTTTCGTCGGGCTTGCTTGCGCGCGCCGCCGCGACGTGGTGGCGCATCGCACGAGCGTCAGTCCATCTTCACCCAGGAAAAGATGTAATAATTGTCCGGGCGTTGCACGACATGGGTCTTCTTCGACACGCCCCAGGCCAGCGCTTGCTGGTGGAGCGGGATATAGGACACGTCGTCGAATAAGGAGATCTGCCAGGCCTGCTTGAAGACATCGTCGCGCTTCTCCTGATCGGGCTCTTGCAGCGCCTCCTTGGCGAGCTGGTCGACCTTCGGGTTGCAATAGCCGCCGACGTTATTGCCTCCGCCGTTGCCCTTCTCGTCGCGGCAACCGATGATGTATTGGAAAACGTTGTAGCTCTCGAGCGTGGAAGGCGTCCAACCGAGCAGGTAGAACGAGGAATCATATCCGCCTGCTGCGGTGATGCGGGCGAAGAACTTCGATTTGGGCTCGGAAAGAAGGTCGATCTTCACGCCGATGCGCGCCAGCATGCCGACGACCGCCTGGCAGATCGCCTCGTCATTGACGTAGCGGTCGTTCGGGCAATTCATCTGCACCTCGAAGCCTTCCGGATAGCCGGCTTCGGCGAGCAGTTTCTTCGAGGCTTCGGGATCGAAGGCGATGCGCTTGAAGTCCTTCGATTCCGAATAGAGTGAAGGCGCGATCATCAAGGCGGTGGGAGTTGCAAGGCCGCGCATCACCTTGGTCTTGATCGCCTCCTCGTCGATTGCCTGATAAAAGGCCTTGCGCACGCGAACGTCCTTGAACGGGTTCTTGCCCTTCACATTCGAATGGCCGAGCTCGGGCCTGATCTGGTCGAAGCCGAGAAAAATGGTGCGGATCTCCGGCCCCGCAAGGACTTCCGTTCCGGGATTGGCGTTGACGCGCGCCTGATCGGCAAGCGGCACCGGATCCATCCAGTCGATCTCGCCTGAAAGGAGGGCGGCGACCCGCGTGGCGTTGGACGGGATCGGCGTGAACACCACCTCGTCGATATTGTGCTTGGGCGTGTCCCACCAATTGGGGTTCTTCTTCCAAACGGTCTTCACGCCGGGCTCATGGCTCACCAGCATGAAGGGGCCGGTGCCATTGGCGTGCAAGGCCGCGTAGGGCGGCGTCGTCGCGTTCATCGCCGTGGCATCGGCCGCGCCATGCTCTTCCGACCATTTTTTTGAGAAGATGCCCCAAGTTTCCCACTCGTTGATGAGCAAGGGGTTCGGCGTTTTGAGAATGAAATCGACCGTGTAGTCGTCGACCTTCACCACCTTGGCGTCGAGGGGCACGCGGTTCTTGATGTCCGAGCCGGCCGAGTGCACGCGATCGGCGGAGAAGACCACGTCGTCGGCGGTGAAATCCTCGCCATCGTGGAATTTCACGCCCTTTCGCAAGTGAAAGCGCCAATGCAGCGGATCGAGCGTCTCCCAGCTTGTCGCAAGGCACGGCTCGATCTTCATGTCCTGGCCGCGCCGGATCAGCCCTTCATAGACCGAGCCGTTGACGCTGAGGCTGAAGCTCTCGTTGATCGCGTAAGGGTCGACGGCCTTCAATTCGCCCTGGAAGGCGAAGCGCAAGGTCTTGGCGCTGGCTTCCGGTGCGAGGAAGGTTCCTGCGATGATCGTCGCGGCGCTCAGCGCCGTGAGCGCGAGCTTCCCAGCCTTTTTGGTCAACCATTTTTCCATCGAGCTCAACTCCATTAGGCGCCCCGATCGAGACCCGTCACGGGTCTCACGCGGGGAGGGGATTTTCAAATCCGTTCCATCTAAGCCCAGCGGCCGTAATTGGTCCAGCGTCCGATCTCAACTTGCCCTCGCCGATCCTGCGTCCGGAAGGTCACGTCCGGCCCTCCGAAGCAGGCAGGCGCCACGAACCTCTTTTGCCGGCCCGCTTCGTGAGCCGTGCTCTGTGAAGCGTGCTCTTGCGCTCGGCGAGGAGTGGCGCGAAACTCCCGCCCGTTCGCGGTTTCGGCCCTTGAACAAGGGTCCATTTCCCTCAAAGGAGCCCGGCCCGCGGTGCAGCAATTCGTGGTTCCAATCCAAGCGGCTCGAGACCACTTTTGGAAAAGGACCACGGGGTGAACTCAAGACAAAGTGTACGAATCCCATGCCCATCATCAATCGTGTCGCCGATTTTGCCGATGAGATCGCCGCTTGGCGGCGCGACATTCACGCCCATCCCGAGCTCGGCTACGAAGAGAAGCGGACCTCCGCCATCGTCGCCGAGAAGCTCAAGGCCTTCGGTTGCGACGAGATCGTCACCGGCATCGCGAAGACCGGGGTGGTGGGCGTCATCCGCGGCAAGAAGAACGCGAGCGGCAAGGTGATCGGCATGCGCGCCGACATGGATTGCCTGCCGCTCCAGGAGATCGCCGACATCCCGCACAAATCGACGGTCTCGAACCGCATGCACGCCTGCGGCCATGATGGCCACACCTCGATGCTGCTCGGTGCCGCGAAATATCTCTGCGAGACCCGCAATTTCGACGGCACCGCGGTCGTCATCTTCCAGCCCGCCGAGGAAGGCGGCGCGGGAGGCGAGATGATGGTCAAGGAGGGGATGATCGACCGTTTCGGCATCCGCGAAGTCTACGGGATGCACAACATGCCCGGCCTGCCGGCGGGCCATTTCGCCTTGCGGCCCGGCGCCATGCTCGCGGCCGCCGACCGCTTCGAGATCGAGATCGAAGGAAAGGGCGCGCACGCGGCAAAGGCTTACGAAGGCGTCGATACTGTCGTCGTCGCCGCGCACATGATCACTGCGTTGCAGAGCATCGTGTCGCGCAATGTCGACCCCTTGAAGTCGGGCGTGCTGTCGGTGACCTATGTGCGCGGCGGCGAGGCTTTCAACATCATTCCGCAAACCGTGACGCTGCGGGGCACGGTGCGAACCCTCGAGCCGCAGGTGCAAGATCTCATCGAGAAGCGCCTCAAGAGCGTCGCCGAGCAAACCGCCGCCGTCTTCGGCGCGCGCGCCAAGGTCGACTACCGACGAGGTTATCCGGTGACGCGTAACCACGAGGCCGAGACGGGGTTCGCCGCGCAAGCCGCGCAGGAGATCGCGGGCGCCGAGAATGTGCAAACCGACATCGAGCCGAGCATGGGCGGGGAGGATTTCTCCTATATGCTGCTCGAGCGTCCTGGAGCCATGATCCTGGTCGGCAATGGAGACACGGCCGGGCTGCATCATCCCGCCTATGACTTCAACGACGCCGCGATCTCCGCCGGCGTCTCTTATTGGGCGCGGCTTACGGAAAAGCGCATGCCGGCCTGAGCGCTATATCGCGCCGCGCGCCGGCATCCGCGAGCGGTCGCCCGAAAACGATCGCAAATTATCGGCAATTTTCAGCTGCCGCTTAACGGGCCTGCAATCGGTCTCGTGCATTCTGCGCGCGGGCCGACGAGCCCCCTTGGTGCAAGGGGACGCAACAGCCGAACGAAGGTGCTCACATGAAATTGATGCCGTCTCTTCCCTCCGAGGAGTGCGATCTCCTCTTGTCGTTCATTCAAAACGATCTCGGCGCGACCGCGATCGAGTACCGGCTTGATTGCCGCCCTCATCTCGGTCGTGATTATCGGCGCCATCACGGCTGTCGGCACGCAGCTCAGCACGACCTTCACCAGCGTGAGCAACGCGCTCTCCGGAGCGAATAACTGAGCGAGCGGGCCTCGAGCCGAATGGGCGGCTCTCGCGATTTCAGCGTCCGGCCACGACATCCGAGCGGGCGGTGGTTCGGGCCGAATCGGGTCAGATGATCTTCCTTTTGGGAACAAGGCTTGGCGAGCGATGAGCTCGCACGAGGCGGACGCGTGGCCCCCCTCTTGACTTCGCTTGCCGGCTCCTCAGAAAGGCGCGGGCAACGATCAAGAGGAAGCCATGCACGCCGAGCTCGCCGCCACCATTGATGATGCCTGGGAAAGGCGCGGCGAGATCACGCCCGCGACGAAGGGCAAGATTCGCGGCGCCGTCGAGACCGCGATCGAGCTCTTGGACAGCGGCAAGGCGCGCGTCGCAGAGCCCAAGGGCGGCCAATGGGTCGTGAACCAATGGCTCAAGAAGGCCGTTCTCCTTTCCTTTCGCCTCAATGACATGGCGATCATTCCGGGCGGTCCGGGAGGCGCCGCCTGGTGGGACAAGATCCCGTCGAAATTCGCCGCCTGGGGAAATAATTCATTCGCGGCGGCGGGATTTCGCGCCGTGCCGGGCTCGATCGTAAGGCGCGGCGCCTACATCGCGCCGAACGTCGTCCTGATGCCGAGCTTCGTCAATCTCGGGGCCTATGTCGACGGCGGCACCATGGTGGACACCTGGGCGACGGTCGGTTCATGCGCGCAGATCGGCAAGAACTGCCATTTGTCCGGCGGTGTGGGCATCGGCGGCGTGCTCGAGCCCCTGCAAGCCGGCCCGACCATCATCGAGGACGATTGCTTCATCGGTGCTCGCTCCGAGGTCGTGGAAGGCGTCATAGTGCGCAAGGGAAGCGTGCTCGGCATGGGCGTGTTCATCTCCTCCTCGACCAAGATCGTGGAGCGCGACACCGGCAAGGTACATATCGGCGAGGTGCCGCCCTATTCGGTCGTCGTCCCGGGAACCTTGCCCGGCAAGCCGCTCGCGAGCGGTGAAGCCGGGCCCGCGCTGGCTTGCGCCGTGATCGTCAAGCAGGTCGACGAGCGGACGCGCTCGAAGACCAGCATCAACGAGCTGTTGCGCGATTGAGGCCCGGCCGCCGAGAGTGTTGTTCATGAAGAGTTGAAGTCGACGATTTGTTTATGGACAGAATCCAAAAGGGATGCTTCACTGGACAGGGCATGAAGATGCAATAATGTCTGATGAGGTTCAGGTTGAATATTCAAAATATACTCTGGTGTGTCGGCCTTTACATTCTTCTGCCGGCAAGCGCGGCGCCGGCTAGCGCCGCTGGTGCCTTTGACGGAAGCTGGCAAGTCGCGGTCGATTGCGCCTCCTCTCCCGATGGCGCCAAGGGTTACCGCTGGGTGTTTCCCGCGACCGTCCGCGACGGAGAGTTCGTCGGGGTTTACAACGCGCCAAACAGTGTTCCCTCGGGCCGGCTGACCGGCCGGATAGGTCAAGACGGGTCCGCTGTTCTCACCATGACGGGCCGGGCCGGCGATCCCGCCTATAACCTCAACCACGCATCGGGCGGTACGCCCATTCACTACAGCGTCACCGCGCGTTTCGGCCGCACCGGCGGCAGCGGTAGCCGTAACGAGCAACGGAGCTGCGGTTTGGTGTTCACCAGGCTCTAAATCGCGCTGCCGGATCGGCGCGCCGGCCGTCCTTTCCGTGAGACGCCGCGAGCCGACAGGCCTCGCGATACGGATCACCTCTTGGCGGTCAAAACGCAAGTATTCGGTCAGCTCGCTGTTAACCACCGGACCTAATTCGGAGGTGAGTTGGCTTTTTTACTGTCCGGTTAACGGCTTCTCAAGGCGCATCGACTAAGGTCGGGTTACGCTAAGCTTGCAGTATGAAGCCAAAGCGCGGACTAAACATCAGTAAAACGGAGCCATCAATGAAGCCGATTTTTTCCCGTTTCGTCAATGACGAGTCCGGCGCGACGGCCATCGAATATGGTTTGATCGCGGCGCTCATCTCGGTCGTCATCATCGCCACCATCACGGCGGTGGGAACCGCGCTCAAAACAACGTTCACGAGCGTCAGCAGCGCACTTACGACCGCCAACAACTGATCAGGCGTTCGTCTTCCTTGTAACGGGGCCGGCGGCGACCGGCCCCTTTGCATCGCAGGTCCACGCTGTCGCGCGAAAAGGGGGAGCGATGAGATGACCGCCATTTTGTTTCTCGGCGTCTTCCCGGCGCTGATGGCTTTCGCCGCCGCTTATGATCTCACCACGATGACGATCCCCAACAAGCTGACGGCCGCCGTGGCACTCGCCTTCATCGCGGTGGTCGCGCTCTGCCGTTTGCCGGCAACGGAAGTCGCCTGGCATTTGGCCGCGGGCGTTCTCGTGCTCGCCGTCACTTTTGCGATGTTCGCGGCCGGCTGGATGGGTGGCGGCGACGCCAAGCTCGCGGCAGGCATCGCGCTCTGGCTCGGCTTCGCCGATCTCCTCGATTACTTGATGCTGGCCTCGATCCTGGGCGGGGTGCTCACGCTCACGCTCCTCGCCGCCAGACGCTACCCCTTGCCTTTGATGCTCGCGCGGACCCCCTGGGCACTCAGGCTGCATGCGCCCGAAACCGGTATCCCTTACGGCATCGCGCTCGCGCTCGCGGCGCTCGCCATCCTACCCAACGCGCAAATCATGCTTCGCGCTTTTTCGGGCTGAGGCGCTCGAGCGGTGCAACACTTGTACGACGGCTTGCCAGACGGCCGATGGGGGAAAAGCATCCGATTACGAATCAGGAAGTGATTGCATTGCCACGCAATGCAAGTTTCATGGCTTTTGCCTGAACCAAAGGTTATTTTGGTTAAAGATCGAAATAAGCACGTGAATTCATTTCCTTGTCTCTCAGTTTTAGTCGATTTTTATGTTCGTTAATGACGTTTCGCCACTCCCGGTTAACCATGCCTTGACCTTTACCTGTTCAAATCAGGCATAGAGGCGCGTCGCCTCTCAGTCGTGTCATCGTTCCGGGTCCTTGTCATGAAACCAGCGCGTATCGCCATCATCGGCGTTGCGGCCGTGGCCGGATTGGCCGCGGCCTATCTTGCAAACGGCGGGCGTGAGTCCGCCTCGCCTCCCGCCGCGCCCGAGCCGGAGAAGATCGCGGCGAGCGAAGTGCTGGTCGCGGCCTCCGATCTGGCCCTCGGCACCAAGCTCGGCGCCGCCAATCTCAAATGGCTGCCCTGGCCCGCGGACGGGGTCGCGCCAACCATGATCCTCAAGAAGGACGCCCCCGACGCCATCGCTCAGAACTCGGGTTCGCTCGCGCGGGAGACCTTCGTGGCCAACGAGCCGGTGACCAAGGACAAGCTGATCAAGACCGACGCCGGCTATCTTTCCGCCATCCTGCCGGAGGGTAAGCGGGCGCTCGCCATCAGCATCGATCAGCGAGGCTCGAACAGCGCCGGCACGCTCATTCTCCCGAACGACCACGTCGACGTGATCCATATCCACAAGGACTGGCGGTCCAGCCAATCACAAGGCGGCGACGTCTACGCCAGCGATACTTTGCTGCAAAACATCCGCGTCCTCGCCATCGGCCCCAATATCGAGGAGAAGAACGGCGAACGGGTCGCGGTCGGCGAGACCGCGACGCTCGAGCTCGGCCCCAACGAGGTGAACACGATCGCGCTTGCCCAGCGCTCGGGCACGCTCACTCTCGCCTTGCGAAGTGTCGCGGACGCCAACGCGCCCGAGGTCGTGGCCGACAGGGACGCGCAGCTCTCGGTGATCCGCTACGGCGTGCAGACTTTCATCGGCGGCAGGAATTGAACGAAGGCTGGAACCCAAGATCATGCTCGCTTCGTTGACGCGCATCGCGGCTCTGGCGGCAAGGCTCGCCTTGCCGGGCCTGGCTCTCGCCACGGCGATCCTGGCCGCAGGGCCGGCGCGGTCAGCGCCCGGGAGCTTCGGCGACGACACGCCGTCCACGATCCGCGTGACGGGCGCCAATCCCGCCGTTCCGGAAAAGATCAACCTCGGCATCGGCAAGTCGATCGTCGTCGATCTTCCGCGCGACGCCAAGGAAGTATTCGTGGCCAATCCCAAAGTGGCCAACGCCGTGGTGCGCTCGACCCGCAAGGTCTTCCTGATCGCCATGAGCGATGGGGCGACGAGCGTCTTCATCATGGACGCGCAAGGCGCCCAGATCGCCAATCTCGAAATCCTGGTCGGGCGCGACATGAACAAGCTGCGCCGCACCTTGAAGGTCGCGATGCCGAATTCCGCGATCACCGTGACCGCCGTCGACAACACCGTGATTCTCACGGGCGAGGTAGGCTCGGCCCTTGAAGCCCAGCAGGCGATGGACATCGCGAAAGGTTTCGTCGGCCATCTCGACGGGGGTGCGAAGGATGCGACTGGCGACGTGATCAATTCGCTCACCGTGCGGGCCAAGGACCAGGTGATGGTCAAGGTGACGATTGCCGAGATCACGCGCGACATCATCAAGCAGCTCGGCATGGACATCACGGGCACGAATTGGCGCGTCTTCAAGTCGCCGACCGATTTTCTGCTCAACTTTCCCGTCACCGATTCGACGAGCCAGCCGGTCTCGAACACCAACATCAACATCATGGGCTCGGCCGGCAAGGCGAAGACGGACGCCAATATCAAGGCGCTCGAGAAGGACGGCGTGGCACGCGTGCTCGCCGAGCCGACGCTCACCGCGATCTCCGGCGAAGCTTCGAAGTTCACCGCGGGCGGCACTTTTCCGGTGCCGACCAATCAAACCTGCACCGGCGCCGGCGGCGCGCCGCCTTGCACGGTCGGCGTCGACTTCAAGCCGTACGGCGTGACGCTCGGCTTCACGCCGGTCGTGCTCTCGCCCGGCCGCATCAGCATGCGCCTCACCACCGAGGTCACCGACATCGATTTCGAGAACACCTTCACCTTCGTGAACATCACGGTCCCCGGCACGCGCACGCGCCAAGCCGAATCGACCGTGGAACTTCCTTCCGGCGGCTCGGTGGCGCTCGCCGGCCTCATCCAGCAAGAGGTGAGGGCACATCTCAACGGCTTGCCGGGACTGATGAAGCTGCCGATTCTCGGCGCCTTGTTCCGCTCCCAGGATTACCAGCGCAACGAAACCGAGCTGGTCATCATCGTCACCCCTTACATCGTGAAGCCGGTGCCGCCGAGCGACATCGCGCGCCCGGACGACAACTTCGTCGACCCGACCGATCCGCAGACCCTTCTTCTCGGCAAGCTGAACAAGATCTACGGCGTCGCGGGCGCCAATGCGCCACCCCCGAACTATCGCGGTTCCGTCGGCTTCATCCACGATTGAGGCTCGCGCACATGCTCCCTCACGCTCCCTCCTCACGAGACCACGGCCGAACGGCGCGGGCGCTCGGCCTTTCGGGCGTCATCGCCCTTTCGGTCGTGCTCGCCGGCTGCGGCGCGGACCGCATCGTGACCAATGCCGGCCGCGATCCTTCCGACTATCGCGATCGGCACCCGATCGTGATCACGGATAAGAATCGCACGCTCGACATCTTCGTCGGCGCGAACGCAGGGCCCCTCGATCCGCGCCAGCGTCAGGATTTGCGCGCCTTCGTTCAGGAATTCCGCCAGCATGGCAAAGGCGTCATGATGGCCTATGTGCCTGTCGGCAGCACCGATCCCATCGGCGACGCGCGCGGCATCGATGCCATCAGGACGGCGCTTGGCGGCCCGTCCGGTCGTGTCCCGCTCTCGATCCAGCCTTACATGGTCGAAGATCCTTTGCTCGCCGCTCCGATCCGGCTGAGCTTCGCTGAGCTCGCCGCCACCCTGCCCCATTCCTGCGGGCGTTGGCCGAAGGATCTCTCGGGCTCGGGCACGAGGGAAGGCATCGAGAACGAGCAATACTGGAATTTCGGCTGTGCCTATCAGCAGAACATCGCGGCGCAAACCGCCGATCCAATCGATCTCGTGCGTCCGCATGTCGAGGAGCGCATCGACGTCATCAAGCGCTCGAACGAGATCACCAAACTGCGTCAGGGGCAGGATCCGGCGACGGTTTACGACAGCAGCAAGAACAAGGCATCGATCAGCAATATCGGCGGCGGCGGAGCGCCTTGATGAGCGAATTGTCTGGAGTTCAACGGGGGTCGCAAGTGAACGGCGAGGGGCACTCTCCTCCCCATATCCAGCCCTTGCCGCGCATCTCGCTGCAAGCCTTTTGCGAAACGCCCGAGCTAGCGAACTCGGTCCAGGCGGCGGCGGCCGACCGGCGCATGAGCAAGGTGCACGTCAAGGTGCAGATGGGCGGCGCGCCCGCCGCCGTGGAAGCCTATGCCGAGGCCTCGACGCCGAACGTCATCGCCATCGAATCGATCGGGAATCGCGAAGCCTTGCTCGAGAGCCTCGATCGCCTCGCCGGCGTCTGCGACCCCGACACGAAGGTCGTCGTCGTCGGTCACGTGAACGACGTGCTTCTCTATCGTGAGCTGATGCGGCGCGGCGTGAGCGAATACCTTATCGCGCCGGTCGAGCATCTCGCCTTCATTCAATCGATCTCCGAACTCTTTCACGGGGAGAATGCCGATCCTGTCGGACGCGTGATCGCGGTCTATGGCGCCAAGGGCGGCTGCGGTGCCTCGACGCTCGCCCATAATCTCGGCTGGGCCCTTTCACGCCAACTCGAGCTTGCGACCGTGATCGTGGATCTCGACCTGCACTACGGGACCGCCGGGCTCAACTTCGATCACGACCCTCTGCAAGGTGTCGTCGATGCGGTCTCAGCACCCGATCGGCTCGATACGACCTTGATGGAACGGATCATGTCGACGCTCGCGGACAATCTGAGCCTCCTTGCCGCCCCCGCGATGCTCGACATCCCCATCGATTTCGAGAGCATAAACTTCGATCACTTGATCGACATGTTGCGCACCAGCGTGCCCTACATCATCCTCGATCTGCCGCATAATTGGAGCGCGCCCGTCAAGCGTTGCCTGGTCGGGGCCGACGAGATCCTGCTGGTCGCCGAGCCGGACCTTGCAAATCTGCGCAATGCCAAGAGCCTTTACGAATGGCTGAAGGCGGCCCGGCCCAATGATGCCCCGCCCCGTCTCGTCCTCAACAAGACGGGCGTGCCGAAGCGCCCCGAGATCGGCGTCGCCGATTTTGTCGAAAAAGTCGGCGCCGAGGCGACCGTCATACCCTATGACGCGCAACTTTTCGGCTCGGCGGCCAACAACGGACGGATGATCTCGGAGATGCAGGGGAACGGCAAGCATGCGGAGGTCTACCTCTCGCTCGCGCGAGCCCTCACCGGCCGGACCGAGACGCGTAAATCAAAATTTAACCTGCCGTTCCAATTGCCTTTTCTGAAGCGGGCGGCGTCGCGGAAAGTGAGTTAGGTCGGTTCAGGTCAGGTTGATGTTTGGAAAACGTCCCACGGGTGTGAGCGCGGCGCCAAGGCTGCGGCCGGTCGTTCCTGCGCCCGCCGCGGCCGAGCCGTCGCCGACGGCGCGCGCGAACCCATCGCCTTCGCTGGCCGTGGTTCAGCGAGACGAGCCTGCGCCCTCGGCGGCGCCGCAAACGGCTTCGAGCGAGCAGCTGCGCTCGGACGATTATTATCAGACGAAAAGCATGGTCTTCGGCGCGCTGATCGAGGCCATCGACGTGAGTCAGCTCGCGAAGCTCGACACCGAGAGCGCACGCGAGGAAATCCGCGACATCGTCAGCGAGATCATCCGGCTGAAGAATGTGGCCATGTCGATCGCCGAGCAGGAGGACATGCTCGACGATATTTGCAACGACGTGCTCGGCTACGGCCCGCTCGAACCTTTGCTAGCGCGCGACGACATCGCCGATGTGATGGTCAACGGTGCCCAGAAGACCTACATCGAAGTGTCCGGAAAGATTCAGCTGACTTCGGTCCGTTTCCGCGACAATTCCCAATTGATGAATGTGTGTCAGCGCATCGTCAGCCAAGTCGGACGGCGCGTCGACGAATCCTCGCCGATTTGCGATGCCCGCCTGCCGGACGGGTCGCGCGTCAATGTGATTGTGCCCCCGCTTGCAATCGATGGGCCGGCCCTCACGATCCGCAAGTTCAAGAGGGATAAGCTCACCCTCGATCAGTTGACGAAGTTCGGCTCCATCTCGCAGCCGGGCGCCGACATCCTCAAGATCATCGGGCGGGTGCGCTGCAATGTGCTGATTTCCGGGGGCACCGGCTCGGGAAAGACGACGCTCCTGAATTGTATCACGCGCTACATCGATGACGACGAGCGCATCATCACCTGCGAGGACGCGGCCGAGCTGCAGCTCCAACAGCCGCATGTGGTGCGGCTCGAGACGCGCCCGCCCAATCTCGAGGGGCAAGGCCAGGTGACGATGCGCGACCTGGTGCGGAACTGCCTGCGCATGCGCCCCGAGCGCATCATCGTCGGCGAGGTGCGCGGCCCGGAGGCCTTCGACCTCTTGCAGGCGATGAACACGGGCCACGACGGCTCGATGGGCACGCTGCACGCGAACTCGCCGCGCGAGGCCCTGTCGCGCGTCGAATCGATGATCACCATGGGCGGCTTCGCGCTGCCGCCGAGGAACATCCGCGAGATGATGGTGTCCTCCGTCGACGTGATCGTCCAGGCCGCGCGCTTGCGCGACGGTTCACGGCGCATCACCCACATCACCGAAGTGATGGGCATGGAAGGCGATGTCATCATCACCCAGGATATCGTGCTCTTCGACATGGGTGCCGAGGACGCGAACGGCAGGGTGACGGGGCGGCACGTCTCAACCGGAATCGGCAGGCCCCGCTTTTGGGAGCGCGCCCGTTACTTCGGCGAAGCGACGCGGCTTGCGGCGGCGCTCGATGCGCTCGAGCCGAAAGCACAAACGGCTTGAGGCGGCTCGAGCCGTCGTAAAGCGGGTACCGCGAAGGATCGCGACATGGCGTTTTCCCCCTTGCTCATCGGCCTCCTCGCGGCGATCAGCCTCGGCGGCATTGCCCTCGTGGTGATGCCCTATCTGTCGGGCGAGGTGCGCGTCGAGCAACGCCAGGACCAATTCGTCAACCGTACCATGCGCGAGATTTCGGCCCCGCAACGCAACACCGCGGGCCGGCGAGAGCAGATCGCGCAAAGCCTGAAAGAGCTCGAGCAACGCGAAACGGCGAGGAACAAGGTCGATCTGTCGACCCGCATCCTGCAGGCGGGGCTAAGCTGGTCGAAGCGCCAATACTATATGCTGGGCGGTGCACTGGCCTTGGCCTTCGGCCTCACCTCCTTTTTGGTGACCGGCAATTTATTCGTCATGCTCGGCGCCATGCTGGTCGGCGCGTTGGGCATGCCGCGCTGGATCCTGATCTACCTCATCAAGAGGCGCTCGAAGCAGTTCATCAACGAGTTCGCGAACGCCGTTGACGTCGTGGTGCGAGGCGTCCGATCCGGCCTGCCGCTCGGCGATTGCTTCCGCATCGTCGCCGGCGAGGCCGCCGAGCCCGTGCGTTCGGAATTCCGCCACATCATCGAATCGCAATCGCTCGGCTTGAGCATCGCCGAGGCCTGCGAACGCCTCTATCAGCGCGTGCCGGTCACCGAAGCCAATTTCTTCGGCATCGTGATTGCCATTCAGCAGAAATCCGGCGGCAATCTCGGCGAGACGCTTTCGAATTTTTCGCGAGTCATTCGCGAGCGTCGAAAAATGGAGGGAAAGATCCAAGCGATGAGCATGGAGGCGAAGGCCTCGGCCGGGATCATCGCCTGCCTGCCCTTCACAGTCGCCATCCTCGTCTGGCTGAGCAGCCCCGATTACATCTCGCTTCTATGGACGACCTTTCACGGCAAGGTGTCGATGATCGCCGCGGGGGTGTGGATGGGGGTCGGCGTCCTCGTCATGCGAAGAATGATCCGGTTCGACTTCTAGTGAGCGCGCATCGCATGAGGGCGTCGAGCGCCGTTTTTCTGTCCGACTCCGGCCCAGGGGTAAGGCGACCCATCTTGGCCGCCGGAAAGGTCGCCGTGCGGAGGTTCGTCGTCCGATGATGGACCTCATCCTCCACAAGCTCGTCGATCCGCAGTTCCTCTTCACCTTGATGGTGGCGGTGGCGACTGCCGCGACGATCATCACGCTCGGGATGACCTTCGTCGAGGGCGACAATCTTTCCCGCCGCATGCGGGCCGTGTCGATCGAGCGCGAAGCCCTTCGCGCGCGCGAGCGCGAGCGCCTCGGCAAGAACGTGGGGCAAAAGGTCTCGCTGCGCCAGCAACCGACCGCTTACATGAAGAAGGTCGTCGATCGATTGAACTTGTCGAGCTGGCTCGGCACCGAGACCGCCAAGCTTCGCCTCGCGATGGCGGGCTATCGCGGCAAGCAGGCCGAAACCGCCTTCCTGTTCTTCAGGCTTGTCTCACCGATCGGCCTGTTCTTGTTCACCATCTTCTATGCCTTCGTCGTCATCGGCGACAAATATTCGGTGATGGTGCGGCTGATCGCGGTGGTGGGCGCGCTCTATCTCGGCATCAAGCTTCCGGAAATTTTCCTGAAAAATCAGACGTCGAAGCGCCAATTGTCGATGCGGCGCGCCATTCCGGACGCCATGGATCTCTTGCTGATCTGCGTCGAATCCGGCGTCTCCATCGAGCACGCCTTCCGCAAGGTCGCGGCCGAGGTCGGCTCGCAATCCGTGGCTCTCGCCGAAGAGCTGACGCTGACGACCGCTGAGCTCTCCTATCTCCAGGAGAGGCGGCAAGCTTTCGAAAATCTCGCGAACCGGACGGGCGTCGACGCCATCAAGGCGATCACCACCGCGCTGGTGCAGGCCGAACGCTACGGCACGCCGGTTGGCGTCGCCCTGCGCGTCCTGGCGCAGGAAAGCCGCGATCAGCGCATGAACGAGGCGGAAAAGAAGGCGGCAGCGCTGCCGCCGAAGCTCACCGTGCCAATGATCCTGTTCTTCCTGCCGGTGCTCTTCGTGGTCATCCTCACGCCGGCCCTGATTCAGATCTTCCACTGGGATTGACGCTCCAACGGCGCCGCGCCCGGCGGGCCTTTTGCAGCGAGGCCGCGGTCATTGCGCTGCCGTCTGCGCCTCGCTCGCCTGCGCGGCAGGCTCCGCGGCGGGTGTCGCGCGCGCGACCGCCGTCACCGAGGTGCCCTTCGCGCCAGCCTTAGCGACGCTCTTGCCGCGGATCGCATCCCAAGTGTTGGGCTGGGCGATCATGGAACGGATGTCGGCGACGTTCCTTGCGGCATCCGACGATGAGAGATCATGGCGAAGGGCTTGGGTCGCGTTGTCGAAGCGCCCTTGCAGGGCGAGCACCAGCGCGAGGTTCTGCCGCACGCGTGGGTCCGCTTTCGGGTTTTGCGCCGCCTCGGTCAGCACGCGCTCGGCTTCTGGCAGCTTCTTCGAGAGTGCGTAGGAAAGGCCGAGATTGGAGAGGAGACCCGGGTCGCCGGGCGCGATCTTCAGCGCCGAAAGGTAGAAGGATTGCGCACGATCGTGCAGCCCCATGCCGTCCGAGGCGATGCCTTGGGCCGAGAGGATATGCCAGTCGGGCTGGTCGGGAGAATGGGCGCGCGCGAGCACCTCGAGCGCCTGGTTGTAATCGCCGGTGTCGACGAGCGCCTTGCCGTAGGCGGAGAGGATTTCCTGATCCTTCGGGGACTTCACGGCCGCCGTCTGCAGAACCGAGGCCGCTTGCCCCTTCTGGTCGAGCGCGGCGAGCGCGCGCGCATAGCCGAGCGAGACCGTTTTTTCGCCGGGATTTGCGCTGTAGCGCTTGCTCCAGCTTTCGACCTGCGCGTGCAGGGTATCTTGCGGCGCGGCCGGGTCCGCGACGGATGCGGTAATGTCCCTGTCGCGCAAGCAGCCGGTAAGCGAAGACGCGAGCACCGCGGCCGCGACCGCGGAGGCAAAGGGGCGCCGCCATCTGGTTTGGCCGACAAGGCGTTCAAAAGATAACATCATGCAAACCCCCGTCTCGATGCTTCGACGAACTTGCACGCAGCCCGGAGATTTTCTACGAACGGAACGAGCCGGGCCCTTCCGCTCGGCGTCATTCGTAAAATGTTAACTTTAACGACGCGTTAACCGCGCCGCCGCCCGCGCCGCAAGGCGCGGCCGCCATGTTAGGGATCGCCATGTCCACGCTCATCGCCGACGCAGCGGCGTCAACGCCGATACATGCCTTGAACGCCGCCGATTGGCCGAGCTTTCATGGCCGGCTGTCGCCTGTGGCCCGCCGCTTCGCCGAGGCGGTGCAATTCGAGCCCAAGCCCGGGCGCCATATGCTGCTCCCCGGCGAGACAGGGACTTTCGGAGGCGTGGTGTTCATCGAGGATCCCGGAAAGAGCGAGGCCGAGCGCGCCTTCGCGCGCGGCGGCCTTGCAAGCGCCCTGCCGCCCGGCACTTATCGCTTCGAGGGCAACGCCGGGGATCTCGCGCTTTCGACCTTCGCCTGGCTCGCCGATGGCTACCGCTTCGAGGCTTATCGTTCGAAGGCGAACGGGCCGGGCGCCAGGCTTGTCGCGCCGAAGGGCGTCGACGCGGGTCGCGCCGAGCGGCTCGCGGGCGCGATCGCCTTCGGTCGCGACCTCATCAACACGCCGGCAAACGATCTGGCTCCCGACGGCCTCGAGGCGGCGGCGCGCGAGCTCGCCTCGAAATTCGGCGCGAGCTTCACGGCGACTGTCGGCGAGGCGCTCCTCGACGCGAATCTGCCGATGATTCATGCGGTCGGGCGCGCCTCGACCACCCCGCCCCGGCTCATCGATTTTTCCTGGGGCGACGACGCGGCGCCGAAGGTGACGCTCGTGGGCAAGGGTGTCACCTTCGACACCGGCGGGCTCAACATCAAGCCGGACGCCGCGATGCTTTTGATGAAGAAGGACATGGGCGGGGCGGCGACCGCGCTCGCCGCCGCCCGCATGGTGATGGCCGAGAATCTGCCCGTGCGGTTGCGCGTGCTCGTGCCGGCGGTCGAGAACGCCATCTCGGGGTCCGCATTTCGCCCGGGCGACGTGCTGCGAAGCCGCAAGGGGCTGAGCGTCGAGATCGGCAACACCGATGCGGAAGGCCGCCTCATTCTTGCCGACGCACTCGCTCTCGCGGACGCGGAGGCCCCCGAGCTCATGGCCGATTTCGCGACGCTCACGGGCGCGGCGCGCGTTGCGCTCGGTCCCGACCTTCCAGCCTTCTACGCCACGGACGATGCCTTCGCGGCGAAGGTCATGGAGCTTGGCGCCCGCATCAATGACCCGGTTTGGCGGCTGCCCTTCTGGGCGCCGTATGACGAGATGCTCGCTTCGCGCATCGCCGATGTGAGCCATATCTCGAACACGCCTTTCGCGGGGTCCGTCACCGCGGCCTTGTTCCTCAAGCGGTTCGTGGAAAGGGCGCACATCTACGCCCATTTCGATCTCTTCGCGTGGACGCCATCGGCCCGGCCGGGGCGTCCCCAGGGCGGCGAGGCGCAAGTCGCGCGGCTGATCTTCGAGACGATCGAGCACCGCTTCGGCAAATCGGGCTGAGGCGCATCGGGCGCGTGCCCGGAGCGGCGCTTCACACGGCCTTCCTGATTTCCCTCGCACCGATGTCGCTTTAAAAAGAGGCATCGCCGCGATACGGCACGAAGCTTGCTCGTCGGCGAAAGCCACCGCCATTCCATGAGGCTCCCATCACCTCCTTGCCGCCACCGCCTCCGCTCGACGCCCGCGAGATCCGCTCGATCTTCACGGGAATCATGCTCGCCATGTTCCTGGCGGCGTTGGATCAGACGATCATCGCGGCGGCGCTGCCGCTGATCTCACGTGATCTCGGCGATGTGCAGAACCTGCCCTGGGTGGCGACAGCCTATTTGCTCGCCGCGACCACCGCGACGCCGCTTTACGGCAAGGCGAGCGATATTTACGGACGAAGGGTGATGCTGCTTCTCGGCATCGCGACCTTCGTCGCCGGATCGATCGCCTGCGCGCTCGCGCCCTCGATGCTCGTGCTCGTGCTCGCGCGGGGGCTGCAAGGCCTCGGGGGCGGCGGCTTGATCTCGCTCTCGCAGACGATCATTGCCGATATCGTGTCGCCGAAGGAACGCGGCCGTTACCAGGTGCGCATTGCCAGCGTATTTTTGGCCTCCGGCCTCGCGGGTCCCTATCTCGGCGGCTTCCTGGCGCAGAATTTTCATTGGTCGGCCATCTTCTGGATCAATGTGCCGCTCGGTCTTCTGGCCTTCGGCCTCACCAACAGGCTGTTGCGCAAGCTGCCGCGCCATGACCGGCCGCACCGCCTGGATATCCTGGGCGCCGCCTTGATGGCGCTTGCCACCACCCTGCTCATGCTCGCACTCAACGGGGAGGGGGCCGCGATCGGCAAGGGGTCGTTCTGGTTCGCGGCGCTCATCGGCGCCTCGATCGTGATGTGGGTGCTCTTTGCCTTGCGCATCCGGCTCGCCGCCGAGCCGCTCGTGCCGCTCAGGGTGCTCGCCAACCCGGTCGTGCGAACCGCGGCCATCGCCTCGAGCCTGGGGGTCGGCACCAATGTGGCCATGACGATCTATGTGCCGATCTACCTGCAGGCCGAGATGAATCTTACGGCGAGCCAATCCGGCATTGCGCTCATTCCCTTGATGGCGGGCGGCGTGATCGGGGCCATGATCTCGGGCCGAACCATGGCGCGGGTGCGTCATTACAAGCGCCTGCCGCTCTTCGGCCTCCTGCTGGCCACGCTCGCCATGGCCCTCGTCGCGATTCTCGGAACGCGCCTCACGCTGACCGCGTTCGTGGCGGTCATCGGCGTCTCGGCGGTCGCGCTCGGCACCTTGTTTCCGGTGGCCACGGTCGCCATCCAGAACGCCGTCGCCCACCAGGATCTCGGCATCGCCACCGCCGCGATGAACTTCTTCCGCCAGCTCGGCGGCGCCATACTGGTCGCGGTTTATGGGGCGATCATCGTCGGCGGCACGAGCGGCGCCAGCGCGACCTCGGTCGAAGAGCTCGCGCGCAATGCCGCGGCGAGCGGCACCGACCTCGCATTTCTGTTCCAGATGGTGTTCGCGGTAGCGGCCGCGGGCTTCGCGCTAGCGCTTGGCGCCTTCGCGGTCATGGAGGAGCGCCCGTTGCGCGTCACGCGACCCGGCGCTTCCTCGACGGCCGATTAGCGCGCGACGCCTGGCGCCGCGAACGGCTTCGCCTATCGTCATTCAGATGGCGTAGTCGGGCACGGCGCGTGTTTCGCGCGGGGGCGCGTGCAGCGCAGACGTCGCCCCGCGCCGCGTCATGTTCGCATACATCCCCTTGATGGCGGTCGAGGCCGTGGTCACGAAGAGGAACGGCAGGAGAGCGTGCACGAAAGCGGCGAAGGAAGCAGCAAAGAGTTTTCCCGAATACGACATCGCCACCCCGAAATGCTCGCCATAGCTTTCGCCCACGGCATGCGGATGGGAAGTGAACAGATCCTCGAGTGATTGGCGCATGACCCGCTCCTTATGGATGGTTGCCGCAAGGCTAGGACCGATTGGGAGAAAAGGCATCACCGAAGAATGGTTGATTCGCGTAGATTATGATAAATAGATCCCCTATTTTCGAGGAATCACGGGATGAAATCTACAATTATAGACGCAACGGACAAACGCTTGCTCGCCGAGCTTCAGCGTGACGCGACGCTGTCGCTCGACGAACTCGGCGAGCGGGCAGGCCTCTCGCGCAACGGCTGCTGGCGGCGCGTGAGCCGGCTCGAGGAGATGGGCGTCTTCAGGGGCCGCGTGGCGTTGCTCGAACCGGCGGCGGTGAACGCCAAGCTCGTGGTGTTCATCGCCGTGCGCACGAGCCGGCACAGCGCCGATTGGGCCGAGCGCTTTCGTGCCGCCGTGAAGGATATCCCCGAGATCGTCGGCGCCTTCCGCACGGCAGGCGAGATCGACTACATCTTGCAAGCCCGCGTGCCCGACGTTGCCGCCTATGACGCGCTCTATCAGCGGCTCATCGCGCGGATCGACATGCTCGATGTCTCGGCGACCTTCGTCATGGAGACCATGAAGGAAACGACTGAAATTCCGCTCGCCTATGCCTGACCATCCACAACCTGTTGCACGGCTGCAACTTGACGCTTTCTTTACCTTAACGGGCCATCACCGGACTCGAACTTCGGCGAATGGCCGGATAAGCGCCCTTGTTTCGTCGCATTGTCAGCCGAGTGACTGGCACGGGACGGGTTAGTCGGGTCGGCGTGGTCGGCGCGCGCTGCTCATGGGGTCTAGTGGACGGGTCAAATTCGATGAATGCAGCCGATGTCGCGCAAACCGCTCTGCCGAGCTTCGCCCCGAGCCTGTCGATCTGGACCCTGTTCTGGCAGGCCCATATCGTGGTCAAGCTCGTGATGATCGGCCTCATCTTCGCTTCGGTCTGGTGCTGGGCGATCATCCTCAACAAGGCCCTCCTCTACAAGCGCATCGCGAGCGCGATGGACCAGTTCGAGGATGTGTTCTGGTCGGGACAATCGCTCGATGAACTCTACCGCGATCTCGCCGAGGCCCAGCCGACCGGCATGGGGGCGGTTTTCCTTGCCGCCATGACCGAATGGAAGCGTTCGCTCGAAGGCACCGGAAAAGCCTTCGGCAGCTTTGCCGGGCGCGTCGAGAAGGTGATGGACGTCGCCATCCAGCGCGAGACCGAGCGCTTGAACCGAGGCCTCATGGTGCTCTCCAACATCGCTTCGGCCGGCCCCTTCATCGGGCTCTTCGGCACGGTGTGGGGCATCATGAATTCCTTCATGGCCATCGCGGCCTCGAAGAACACGAGCCTCGCGGTCGTCGCGCCGGGCATTTCAGAATCGCTGTTTGCCACGGCCATCGGCCTCGTGGCGGCGATTCCAGCCGTCATCGCCTACAACAGCTTCCATGCGCGCGTCCTCAACCTTCAGACGCGGCTCGAAGGCTTCGCCGACGAGTTCTCCGCGATCTTGTCGCGGCAGGTCGATCAGCGGCTCGCGGCCTGAGACGAGAGGGGTCTTAAGGCAATGGCCGGAAAAGTTGCGGCGGCCCTGAGCGGAAAGGCCGGCGGGAGGCGCCGCCGGCGTCATCATTCGGCCATCGCCGAGATCAATATGACTCCCTTCATCGATGTGATGCTGGTGCTCTTGATCGTGTTCATGGTGACGGCGCCCTTGCTCACGGCGGGCGTGCCGCTCGATCTGCCCCAGACCGGCGCCAAGGCGCTGAATGTCGACAAGCAGCCGGTGACGATCTCGATCGATGAGAACGGCAAGGTGTTCCTGATGGACAAGCCTGTCGAGGACGCGGCTCTGTTGGATACGCTGAAGGCCATCGCGGCGAATGGCGCCGACGAGCGCATCTATGTGCGCGGCGCCAAGCAGGTCGGTTATGGTCGCGTCGCCCAGGTCATGTCGGTGATCACCGCTGCCGGCTACAAGCGCGTGGCGCTGGTCACGGAGCCGGAGCTGGGGACGAGGAACTGAGGGCCGTTGAGGTGAAGATCGACTGGTCCGAGCCCGGCTTGCCGCTTTCCGTCGCCGCCCATGCGGTGGTGCTGGTCGCAAGCCTTATCGGCCTCTCCTCCGCTCAGCCGTTCGCCGATGCCGAGGAGACGCTTCCGGTCGAGCTCATCACGGCCGATCAATTCAGCGCCATGACCAAGGGCGAGCGGACCGCGAAGGCGGTCCAGCCGACGCCGAAACCTCGCATCGATAAAGTCGCCGAGGTCGAAGAGATCAAGCCGACGCAAGGCACGGACCAGACGGACGTGCCGACGCCGCCGGCGCGCGCGCCCGAGATCTCGGACGCGACGAGCGCGCCGCCCTTGCCGCCGACACGTCCGCCCGATCCCGTGAAGCCCGAGCCGAAGCCGGAGCCGCAAAAGGCGGTCGAGCCGCAAAAGCCCGAGCCGCCGAAACTCGATGCTGAGATTCCGAAACCTCCGGAAAAGCCGCAGCCGCAGAAAGTGGCAAAGGCGCAAGAGCCGCCGAAGGAGGTCGAGAAGCCTAAACCGCAGCCGCCGCAGTTCGACAAGATCGCCCAGCTTCTCGAGCAGAAGAAGCTCGAGGAGCAGCCGAAGCCTGCAAAGCCACCGGCGAAGGAGAAGGGTGAGCCGAGCTTCTCCGCGAGCTGCGATCGAGAAGCTGCTCGTCTCGAAGGAGAAGCCGCAAGCCTCGGGGTCGGTCGGCGCGCAATTGCAGAAGACCGCGTCGCTCGGCCTCCAGAGCGGCAATGCCCCCAAGCTTTCGCCCTCGATGCGCGACGCGCTCGCCGGCTTGTTGAAGGATCAGGTTGGGAAATGCTTCGAGCTTCCGCCCGGAATGGATGAGACCAAGATTCGCCAGGGCGTGGTTCACGTCGTCTTCAACGAGGACGGAAGCTTGGCGGAACATCCGCAAGTCGCGAGCGCGTCCTCCGACCCCGGTGTGCGCGCCGTCGCGAGTGCGCTGCAACGCGCCATCATGCGCTGCGCGCCCTATCACATCCCGGCGCAATTCCTTCCCTTCTTCGACCAATGGAAGGACACGCTTTTCGAGCCGCCGGAGTCCTTGGGATGAGCGTTTGCCCGTCACAGTCGGGCCGCATCTCGAAGCTAACCGGAATCGGCATTTCCACGAGCCGCAGCAGATCATGACCTCAGCCATTTCCCGTCGCTCTCTCGCCTTGGGCCTTGCCGCGACGCCGCTCCTCGCGGCCGCGGCGCGGGCCGAGCTCGTCGTTTCGCTCGATCGCGCCAATTTCCAGCCCATGCCGATCGCGATTCCCGATCTGCAGGGGGAAGGTGACCTCGGGGCCCGCGTCGCCGCCGTCATCGCCAATGATCTGCAGCGCTCGGGCGTCTTCGCGCCGATCGACAAGCGGGCTTTCATCGACAAGGTGGTCTCGCCCGATGCGATGCCGCAGTTCGATTCCTGGCGGGCGATCAACGCCCAGGCCCTGGTCACCGGCCGCGTGCAGCGCGATTCGGCGAGAATGCACGCGGAGTTTCGCTTGTGGGACGTAGCCTCCGGCGAGCAGGCGACCGGCCAGCAATACACGACGGATGCAAATAACTGGCGCCGCGTCGCTCATCTCATCGCCGACGCCATCTACTCGAAGATAACGGGTGCCGGCGGCTTCTTCGATACGCGCGTCGTTTTCGTCGATGAGACAGGCCCGAAGCAGGCGCGCCGCAAGCGCCTGGCGCTCATGGACCAGGACGGCGCCAATGTGCGCTACCTCACCGAAGGCAATGAGCTCGTGGTCACGCCGCGCTTCTCGCCGACGAGCCAGGAGGTCACCTACATGGCCTTCGCGCCGAACGGCGATGCGAGCGTGCGCCTCCTCAATATCGAGACGGGCCAGCGCGAGATCGTCGGGAACTTCCCGGGCATGACCTTCTCGCCGCGCTTCTCGCCCGATGGGCTGCGCGTCGTCATGAGCCTCGAGCAAAGCGGCAACGCCAACATCTACACCATGGATTTGCGCTCGCGCGCCACCACCCGGCTCACCGACACGAATGCGATCGACACCTCACCTTCCTATTCGCCGGACGGGTCACAAATCGTCTTCGAGAGTGATCGCGGCGGCGCGCAACAGCTTTACGTGATGGCGGCCGGCGGCGGCGCTGCGCGAAGCGCATCTCCTTCGGGCAAGGTCGTTATTCGACGCCGGTCTGGTCGCCGAAAGGCGACTACATCGCCTTCACGCGCCAGACGGCCAGCTCCTTCGGCATCGGCGTCATGAAGCCGGACGGCTCGGGCGAGCGGATCTTGACCGAAGGCTTCCACAATGAAGGGCCGACCTGGGCGCCGAACGGACGCTATCTCATGTTTTTCCGCGACCAAGGCGGCGCCAAGATCTTCATGGCGGATGTGACCGGGCGCGTCGACGTTGCCGTGCCCACCCCGAGCTTCGGCTCGGATCCGGCCTGGAGCCCGCTGCTCGGCTGAGGCGAGGCCCGAGCCCGGCCAAACGGCGCCCAATGAGCGACCGCGAAAATTTACCTCTTCGCGCTCCTGGGGCAGCCCCGCGCGAGCACATTTGCGTGAAGCCGGTTAGAAATCATGCTTGCGCCCCGGGATGCCTAAAATTTGCCATTCACCCCCCGTTTACCCTGACGCCAAGTTTAGCGCTTCAGGCGCTTTTTGAGCGTCCGCCTAAGCTCTCATCAAGGTTGACGGAACCTTGGCTTAACCGGCGCCGGCTATTCGAGGCTCGATTGTCGCATTCACTCTATCCGGAGGTCCGGCATGTTTCATCTTCCCGTCTCGGCCCGCGCGATGAAATTCGCGCTTGCCATCGTGGCCGCGCTCGCCGCGTCCGCTTGCGCCAAGAATGGCGACGAGAGCCAATTCGGGGCCGGCGCGGGCACGCCCGGCAGCCAGCAGGATTTCACCACAAACGTCGGTGATCGCGTCTTCTTCGAGACCGATTCGTCAGAGCTGACGCCGACCGCGCAGGCGACGCTGTCGAAACAAGCCGCCTGGCTCACCCGCTACGCCAATTATTCGTTCACAATCGAGGGCAATGCCGATGAGCGCGGCACGCGCGATATAATTTCGCGCTTGGCGCTCGGCGCGCCCAGGCCACGCACGACTTCCTCGTCTCGAAAGGGATCTCGGCCGCGCGCATGCGCACGGTTTCCTACGGCAAGGAACGTCCGGTCGCGACTTGCGACGACATCTCCTGCTGGTCGCAGAATCGTCGCGCCGTCACGGTGCTCTCCGGCGCTCCGGCCTCGTGAGGCTGTGGGAGGGCGCAGCGTCGTTCTTTCCCCGCCAGGGCCGGCTTTCAGTCGCCGGGCTGCCTGATTCCTGCCGTGCTCCCTGGTATTGTGGCGTCGGACAGCGTCCGACGCCGATCCGTCCGCGCGGCGCTGCATGATGGTCGATAAGGGGCTTCTCAGCCATGATGCGTCCTGTGACATTGGTTGCAATTCTCGCCGGGATGGCGGGCGCCCTTCAGGCTCTTCCGGCGCGCGCCCAGGACGAATCCGATGTCGTCGTGCGCTTGTCGCAGCTCGAAGCGCAGATGCGGCAAATGTCCGGGAAGATCGAGGAGCTGCAATTCCAGAATCAGCAGCTGCGCGAGCAGCTCAAGCGCTTCCAGGAAGACACCGAGTTCCGTTTCCAGGATAAAGGGGCAGGCCCGGCGGCTGCGTCACGTCCGCCGACGCCCCACGAGAACGCCCCGCCCCGCCAAATCGTGATGGCTCCGCCCGGGGCGTCGGCGCCAACCCCTCCCCCCGTGACGCCCGTCCCGCGCGTGGCGCCGCGCGGCGATGTCTTCGATCCCGAAGCTGATCCGGGCGCGCCCGGCGCACCCCGGCCGCTCGGCTCGCCGGAGAGCGCGGCGCCCCCGCCAACGCGCCGCTCCGCCGTTCCCGGCGCTATCATGAACGAGCCGGACGGGCTTCCGGGCGACCCGTCGACGCCCCTCGATATCGCGGGCATCGGCAATCAGCCAGCTGCACCGCAGACGCAGGCGCGCCAGCCCGAGACCTCGATCGCCGCGACAGGCACCGATTCGGTGCGTGCCGATTTCGACAACGCCTACACCTATATCCAACAGCGCCAGTTCGAGCAGGCCGAGATGGGTTTCCGCAGCTTCCTGCAATCGCATCCGCGCTCGAAGCTCACCGCCGACGCCACTTATTGGCTTGGCGAAAGCTATTTGCAGCGGGCGCGCTATCGAGAGGCCGCCGAGCAGTTCTTGAAAATCACCACGAGCTACGGCAGCTCGCCCAAGGGGCCGGACAGCATGCTCAAGCTCGGCGTTTCCCTGCGCGGGCTGGGCGCCAATGACCAAGCCTGCGCCACTTTCGCCGAGGTCGGGCGAAAATACCCTTCGGCGCGTCCGGCTCTGCTGGCGGATGTGCATCGCGAGCAGCAGCGCGCCAAATGCCCGAGTTGAGCCAGCCGAGAAAGCGCGGAACGACTCGCGAGAGCTCGAAGAGAGACGGCCCGCGCCGCAATGCGGCCGCAAGGTCTCCGATCGACCTTGATGAGGCAAAGCTCCTTCTCCTGCCATTCCTCGGCTCAGCCAAGCGCGCCCTGATCGCCGTCTCCGGCGGACCCAATTCGGTCGCCTTGATGCAGCTTTCCGCGCTCGTTGCCAAAGCCGAGCCGACGGCCGCCCTCGAGGTCGCGACCGTGGATCACGGGTTGCGGGAGAATTCGCGCGACGAAGCCGGGAAAGTCGGGGCCTGGGCGCGCGGCTGCGGGCTCGCGCACGCCGTGCTGGGCTGGGAAGGGCGCAAGCCCGCGACGCGTATCCAGGAGCGGGCGCGGGCCGCGCGCTACACCTTGTTGCGCGCGCGGATGCGCGAGAGCGGCGCGACGCTCCTCATCACAGCCCATACGCTCGATGATCAAGCCGAAACCGTGCTGATGCGGTTGGCGCATGGTTCGGGCATCGCGGGGCTCGCCGGCATGCGCCCCCTCTCTCAGCAGGACGGGTTGATCCACGCCCGGCCGTTCCTCTCGGTTCCAAAGGCCCGTCTCATCGCCACTTGCCAAGAAAAAGGCTGGCCTTTCATCGAGGACCCGTCGAACGAGAATTTGCGCTTTGCCCGTGCGCGGTGGCGCAAGCTCGCGCCCGCCTTGGAGAAGGAGGGCCTGACCGCGGCGCGGCTCGGGAAGCTCGCGGAGCGCGCGGCTTCTTTCGAGGAAGCGCTCGAGTCGCAGGCCGAGGCGGCTTTCGCGGCGGTTTGCGTCGAGGGGCGCACGGATGGCCTCGTCCTCGACATGGAGCGATTGTTGCGGCGTGAGCCGGGCGAGGTGGCGCTTCGCCTCTTGCTGCGTGCCGTCCAGGCAGCGGGGCGCGGCGAGCGCTCCGCCCCCATCCGCCTTGAACGGGCCGAGACGCTTCTCAAGGCCTTGGCTGAGGCCTTCTCTGCCCGCAAGCCTCTCAAACGCACCCTGGGCGGCGCGCTTCTCGCCTATGATGGCGAGGAGCGCCTCTCCTTGCGACGCGAAGCCGCGCGCCGCCGCGGCGGTAAACGGGCAATGGTCGCCTCCGAACCCGCACTGCCGGAGCAGGTTCGGGATGCTACCCCCGCAAACAAGAGTAACTCTATTGCGTTATCCGCGCTGGTTTGATGGGCGATTTCGCTCTATGGTCGCTGTCGTGACGAACTCGGCTTGGAAAGAAAGCGTCGCGCCCCTACATTAAAATCGCTTCGGTTGTGGTCGGCCCTCGTGAACGCGGCTGGAGCATCGCGCTAGAACACATGTGAAGCGATGAATCCGAACCTCCGCAATTTCGCGCTCTGGGCCATCATCATTCTTTTGGTGCTCGCGCTCGTGACGCTGTTTCAAAATCCGAGCCAGCGCACCGGGTCCTCGGAGATCCCCTACAGCCAGCTCCTCGTCGAGGCGGACCAGGGCCGCATCTCCAATGTCGTGATCTCGGGCCAGGAAGTCACCGGCACCTTCACGGACGGCAAACCCTTCCAGACCTATATGCCGAACGACCCGGACTTCATCCGCAAGCTTACGGCCAAGGGCGTGCAGATCACGGCGAAGCCGCAATCCTCGGAGACGCCGTGGTTCATGGCGATTCTCCTCAATTCCCTGCCTTTCCTGCTCATCGTCGGCGCCTGGTTTTTCCTGTCGCGCCAGATGCAGAACGGGGCGGGGCGCGCCATGGGGTTCGGCAAGTCGAAGGCGAAGCTTCTGAACGAGGCGCATGGGCGGGTTACCTTCGAGGATGTCGCGGGCGTCGACGAGGCGAAGGAGGATCTTCAGGAGATCGTGGAATTCCTGAAGGACCCGCAGAAGTTCCAGCGGCTCGGCGGGCGCATTCCGCGTGGCGTGCTTCTCGTCGGCTCGCCCGGCACGGGCAAGACTTTGATCGCGCGCGCCGTCGCCGGCGAAGCCAATGTTCCGTTTTTCACCATCTCGGGCTCGGATTTCGTCGAGATGTTCGTCGGTGTCGGCGCCTCGCGGGTGCGCGACATGTTCGACCAGGCCAAGAAGAACGCGCCTTGCATCATCTTCATCGATGAGATCGATGCGGTCGGCCGGCATCGCGGCGCCGGCCTCGGCGGCGGCAATGACGAGCGCGAGCAGACGCTGAACCAGTTGCTGGTCGAGATGGACGGCTTCGAGGCGAATGAGGGCATCATCATCATCGCCGCCACCAACCGGCCCGACGTGCTCGACCCGGCGCTCTTGCGGCCCGGCCGCTTCGATCGGCAAATCGTGGTGCCCGCGCCCGATGTGCTCGGCCGCGAAAAGATCCTGAAGGTCCATGTGCGCAAGGTCCCACTCGCGCCCGATGTCGAGCTCAAGACCATTGCGCGCGGCACGCCCGGTTTTTCCGGCGCCGACCTGATGAATCTCGTGAATGAAGCGGCGCTGCTCGCGGCGCGTCGTGGGCGGCGCCTCGTCACCATGGCGGAATTCGAGGACGCCAAGGACAAGGTGATGATGGGCGCGGAGCGCCGCAGCCTCGTCATGACCGAGGATGAGAAGCGTCTCACCGCCTATCACGAAGCGGGGCACGCGCTCTTGGCGCTCAACGTGCCGGCGACCGATCCGGTGCATAAGGCGACGATCATCCCGCGCGGGCGCGCGCTCGGCATGGTCATGCAGCTCCCCGAGCGGGACAAATTGTCGATGAGCTATGAACAGATGACCTCGCGCCTCACCATCATGATGGGCGGGAGGGTTGCCGAGGAGCTCGTCTTCGGCGCCGACAAGGTGACCTCGGGCGCCGCCTCCGACATCGAGCAGGCGACGCGCCTTGCGCGCATGATGGTGACGCGTTGGGGGTTCTCGAGCGAGCTCGGCACGGTCGCTTACGGCGAGAACCAGGAAGAGGTGTTCCTCGGTTATTCGGTGTCGCGCCAGCAGAACATCTCGGAAGCGACGGCCCAGAAGATCGATGCCGAGATCAGGCGCCTCGTCGAGCATGGCTATGCCGAGGCGACCCGCATTCTCACCGCCAAGAAGGATGATCTCGAGAACCTCGCCCAGGCTCTCCTCGAGTTCGAGACGTTGACCGGCGAGGAGATTCGCGACCTTCTGGCGGGCAAGCGCCCGGTGCGCGAGCAACCCGAGGAGCCGAAGCCCCAGCGCGGCTCACCCGTGCCCCAGGCCGGCCGCGGCCGGCCGCGGCCGGAGCCCGACGCCGGGCTCGAGCCGCAGCCGCAGACCTGAAGCCTCATCTCTGGACGATGACGGAGGCAGGCGCGCGCCGCTTCTCCCAACCGTGGCGCTCGAGCTCGGGCGTTTCGCATTCGGCCTCCGGATAGCCGATGCACAAATAGCCGATGAGCTTCCAATCGGGGGGCGTGTCGAGGATCGCTGCGACACGCGCAGGGTCGAGGATCGACACCCAGCCGACGCCGATGCCCTCCGCGCGTGCCGCGAGCCATAAGGTGTGGATCGCGATGACGCCGGAATACTCGATCATCTCCGGCATGGAGTGCCGTCCGAGGCCATGGCCTTGGGGCGTCGTCCTGTCGGCGAAAACCGCGAGCTGGGTAGGCGCTTCCTCGAGGCCGGCAAGCTTGAGGCGCGCGTAAAGCCCGGCTCTCTCGGCCTGCTGATCGCGCAGCGCTTGCGCGTTGCACGCCTCGAAGCAGGCGCGGATCGCGGCCCGTCGCGCTTCGTCCTCCACGATGACGAAGCGCCAGGGTTCGCTCAAGCCGACCGAGGGTGCAAGAGAGGCGATGCCGAGAAGCCGGTGCAGCGTGCCGCTCGGAAGCGGCACCCGCCGAAAGCGCCTCACATCGCGCCGCCATTTGAAAAGATCGTGAAGGCTTGCGCGAAAGCTCGCGTCGAATTCGGGTACGATATTTTCGGCTCGCAGGGGTTGGGCGGTCATCGTGCCAGCTCCCTGAGCCCGAGCTTGATGAGTTGCGAGGCTGCCGGATTTTCGCCCGCCGTCTTGAGCGCCGCCGCGATCGCCGCGCTCGCCTGCGGTTGCGCGTAGCCGAGATTGGTGAGCGCCGAGATCGCATCGGCGACGGGTTGCGGCAAGCCCGCCTTGGCCTCGACCGCGCCGGCGAGCCGCGCGATGAGCGGATCGATCGGCGCGAAGGCCGGCGCCTTGTCCTTGAGCTCGGTGACGAGGCGCTCCGCCAGCCTGCCGCCGACGCCCGGCGCGCGTTGAAGCTGCGCCTTGTCGCGGCTCGCGACCGCGCTCGCGAGTTCTCCCGGATCGAGCGTCGACAAGATGGCGAGCGCGACCCTGGCGCCCACGCCTTGCACCGTCTGCAACAGCCGGAACCATTCCCGCTCCGCTTCCTCGCGAAAGCCGAAAAGACGGATCGCATCCTCACGCACCTGCGTCTCGATCAAGAGCGAGGTTTCCCCTCCGGCTCGCGGCAAGGCCTGCAAGCCGCGCGACGAACATTGCACGAGATAGCCGACGCCGTTCACGTCGAGGATGACGAAGTCCTCGCCATAGCTGTCGACGAGGCCTCGCAGCTTGCCGATCATGCGCTTTATTTCCCGCGGCGGGTGAAGTCCGCCCCCTCCATAGCGGATTTCACGGTCGGAAGGCGAGTTCACGGCTTCGGCCATGACGTCCTCGCTTTGGTCTAAGCGACGCCATCCGATCTCAAATAAGGGCCCGTCCTCGGTGATGGGCGTGCGTGATGGCGACCGCGAGCGCGTCGGCGGCATCGGCGGCGCGCGGATCGGCCTTGGGGAGCAAGAGTCGGATCATGGCCTCGACCTGGTGCTTCTCGGCATGACCCACGCCGACCACCGTCTTCTTGATGAGGTTTGCCGCATATTCGGCGACCGGAAGCCCGAGAAGCGCTGGGACGAGAAGCGCGACGCCGCGCGCATGGCCAAGCTTGAGCGTGGCGCGTGCATCCTTGCTGACGAAGGTCTCCTCGACGGCGGCCTCGCGAGGCGCATGCTGGGCGATGATTGCGCTCAACCCCTCATGCAGTTGCAAAAGCCTTTCGGCAAGCGAGCGCTTGTCGTCGCTCGTGATGACGCCGCAAGCGATGAAGGAAAGGCGCGAGCCATCCACCGCGATCACGCCCCAGCCGGTTCGCCGCAAGCCGGGATCGATCCCGATCAGGCGTAGATGTGGCAGCTCATCCCTCCATCTTCGCCATCAGCGCGTCGGAAATCTCGAAATTGGCATAGACCTTCTGCACGTCGTCATTGTCTTCGAGCGTGTCGACGAGCCGGACCAGCTTCTCGCCGCTCTCGTCATCGACCGCGACCGTGTTCTGCGGGCGCCAGGTGAGGGATGCCTTGCGCGGCGCGCCGAATTTCGCTTCGAGCGCCTTTGCGGTTTCAGCGAGGTCCTCGGCCGCGCAGGTGATCTCATGCCCCTCTGGCGAGGAGGACACATCGCTCGCGCCGGCCTCGATCGCCGCTTCGAGCATCGCTTCCTCGCTCGCGGCCTCGGCATCATATTCGATGAGGCCGATGCGCTGGAACATGAAGGAAACCGCGCCGGTTTCGGCGAGATTGCCGCCGCTCTTGGTGAAATAGGAGCGGATCTCGGAGGCGGTGCGATTGCGGTTATCCGTCAAGGCTTCGACGATGAGCGCGACGCCGCCCGGCCCATAGCCTTCGTAACGCACCTCGTCATAGTTTTCCGCATCGCCGCCTTGGGCTTTCTTGACGGCCCGCTCGATATTGTCCTTCGGCATGTTCTCGGCGCGCGCCGCCTGGATGGCGAGGCGAAGCCGCGGATTGAAGGCGGGGTCCGGCTGGCCGATCTTCGCCGCGACCGTGATCTCGCGGGCGAGCTTCGCGAAGAGCTTGGCGCGCACGGCGTCCTGCTTGCCCTTGCGGTGCATGATGTTCTTGAACTGGGAATGACCGGCCATCAAGGTCTCCGGCTGGCTGGGAACGGCGAATGATCATCGCGAGCTGATGCTGAAGGCTCGCGCTTATAAGGCAGACGTGGCCGGTGAGGAAGCTGTGTCGTGGCGCTCTCGTGAGCACACAGGTTGTCCGCGCCATCTTGCGCGCGCGTTGTCCGGCTTAACTCCTTCATTGCCTCCCCCTGAGCTTCGTTTCCTTACCCATTTTTAACCATAAGCACCGCTTAAATGGCGCCCATGCCGAACGTCATCTTTCTCCTGCGAAATCGCTTCCTCCCGGCCCTCCTCTTCGGAGCGGTCGGGCTCACGAGCTTTACCGTCTCGACCCCGGCCCATGCCGAACAGGATTTCGCCGCTTGCCTGCAGGGCATGCGGGCGGAGGCCGCAGCCAAGGGCGTCTCCGCCGCGACCTTCGATTCGCAAACGAGCGCGCTCTCCCCCGACAAGACGGTACTCGACTTGCAGCAGCAGCAGCCCGAGTTCAAGACGCCGATCTGGGATTATCTCGCCGCCCTCGTCGATGATCAGCGCATCGCGGACGGCCGTGCCATGCTGGCGCAATGGCGCTCGACGCTCGATGCGGTCGAAGCGCGCTTCGGTGTCGATCGCTATGTCGTGGTCGCCGTCTGGGGAGTCGAATCCGATTTCGGCAAATCCATCGGCAAGCGTCCCCTGGTGCAATCGCTCGCCACGCTCGCCTGCTACGGCGAGAAGTCGTCGTATTTTCGTGGCGAGCTGATCGCGACGCTGAAGATCATCGATGACGGCAACGTCAATCCGGCCCATCTCGTCGGCTCCTGGGCGGGCGCCTTCGGCCATACGCAATTCATGCCCTCGACCTTCATGCGGCTCGCGGTCGACATGGACGGGAGCGGCAGGCGCGACATCGTCGATTCGGTGCCGAATGCGCTCGGCTCGACGGCGAATTTCCTGAGGAAAGCCGGCTGGGCGACGGGAGAAAGCTGGGGCTTCGAGGTCGTCTTGCCGCAAGGATACCACGGGCCGACCGGGCGCGGCGCAAAGCGGCCGTTTTCCGCCTGGGCGGCAGCGGGTGTCAGGCGTGCCGACGGGCGCGCGCTGCCGGCGGCGGGCACGGCGGGGCTCATCGTCCCGGCCGGGCGCGAAGGGCCGGCGTTCCTGGTGACGCATAATTTCGATGCGATCTATTCCTATAACGCGGCCGAATCCTATGCGCTGGCGATCTCGATTCTTTCCGACAGGCTGAGGGGGGCAGGCCCTCTCGTCGGCACCTGGCCGACGAATGATCGCGGCCTCTCGCGCGCCGAGCGCAAGGAGGTGCAAGCTCTCCTCACGCAGCGCGGCTATGATGTAGGCACGCCCGACGGCGCCGTGGGCGCCAAGACGCACGAGGCCATCAAGTCTTACGAGGCCAAGCTCGGCCTGCCGCAGACCGGCCGGCCAGGCGGTGTCGTGCTCGACGCGCTTCGCGCGGGGAGATAGCCTCCGGGGAGCCCGCGGCGCCGAAGGCCGAGATAGCCTTTCAAAACCCGCAAAAGGGCAGGAACGGAGAGCGCCATTGCGCCCGCATGCGGGCGTGGCGCTCCCAGGGGAGCGCCACGATGGATTACCGCAAAGAATGCGTCGTCAAGCCTGCCGCGAAAGTGCGGCTCGGTCGCATCGACCCGCGCTTTCCGGAAGTGCCGCATGACGACAAAGAGATCGCCGAGCGGGTTGAAAAGAATCGCGCTCGGATAGCCGATCAGCAGCTGCGCATTTACGCCGAGCGTCGCCATTCGGTGCTGATCGTGCTGCAAGGCCTGGATGCCGCCGGCAAGGACAGTGTCGTCAAGCACATCTTGTCCACGATGAATCCCGATGAGCTGCACCGTTGCCGCCTTCAAGGTGCCGACGCCCGAGGAAGCCGCGCATGACTTCCTCTGGCGCCATCACAAGAGCGCGCCCGCCAAGGGCTGGGTATCCATCTTCAACCGGAGCCATTACGAAGCCGTGCTGGTCGAGCGGGTCCACAAGCTCGTCCCGAAGAAGGTCTGGTCGAAGCGATATGAGATGATCAATGCCTTCGAGAAGCTTTTGCAGCGCAATGGCACGACCGTGGTCAAGCTCTTCTTGCATATTTCCAAGGATGAGCAGCTTCGCCGCTTCAAGGATAGGCTCGACGATCCCGACAAGCGCTGGAAGATCAGCGAGGACGATTATACCGAGCGCGCGCTCTGGGACGATTACAGGAAGGCCTACGAGGACGCGCTGTCGAGGACGAGCACCGAGCGCGCGCCCTGGTATGTGGTGCCGTCCGACCGCAAGCACATACGCAATTTCGTGGCTTCCGAGATCATCGCCGATTCGCTCGACGAGCTGAAAATCTCGCGACCGAAGCCCACGGTCAATCTCGAGGCGATCCGCAAGAAGTATCACGAGGCGCAGGAGTCCTGAATGGAGAGCCGCTGGTCCGACGCGGAGGCGAAGCGCGCCGTCGCGTATTACGCGGGGAGGGGTGTCGGCGAGGACGTCGCCTTGCGCACCTACAGCGCTCGCCTTCTCGGTTCCGACTGGCGGCTCGTGCTTCATGGCGGCGGCAACACCTCGGTGAAGACGAAGATGCGCGACGTCTACGGCGATGAGGTGCGCGTGCTGTGCGTCAAGGGGAGCGGTTGGGATCTCGCCACCATCGAGCCCGAAGGTCACCCGGCCGTTCGGCTCGAGCCGCTCTTGCGGCTTCGCTCGCTCGACAAGTTGACGGATGAGGACATGGTGAGCGTGCAGCGCGCCAACCTCCTCGACAGCGCCGCGCCGAACCCATCGGTCGAGACCCTGTTGCACGCCTTCCTGCCGCATAAATTCGTCGATCACACGCACTCGGTCGCCGCGGTTTCGATCGCCGATCAGCCCGATGCCGAGGAGATCTGCCGGCGCATTTTTGGAAAGCGCCTCGCTTGCGTTCCCTATGTGCTCCCGGGCTTCGGTCTCGCGAAGGCGGCCGCTTCGGCCTTCGAGGCAAATCCGCATGTCGAAGGGCTCATGCTGATCAAGCATGGCATTTTCTCCTTCGGCGATACGGCGCGCGCGGCGTATGAACGCATGATCGAGCTCGTGACGCTCGCCGAGAACCATATCGCGGCTGGCGTCAAACCGGGCGCGAGGCCTGCGCCGCGGGCGCGCGATAAGGGTCCGGAGAAGGCGGAGCTTTTCCCGATCTTGCGGGGGGCGCTCGGCGCGGCGGCCCGAGGCCAATCTCCCCGCCGTTGGATTTTCGACTGCCGCGAAGGGGCCGAGATCGAAGCCTTCCTGGCGGACGAGAAACTCTCGGCCTGCGCGCAGCGTGGGCCGGCAACGCCTGATCACATCATCCGCCTCAAGGGCAAGCCGCTCGTGCTGGCGCCCCCGAAACGCGGCGCGCTCGACGGCTGGGAAGAGGGCGCGACGCGAGCGGTGCGGGAGTATGTCGGCGATTATGAAGCCTATTTCGCGCGCCAGAACCGACGGGCCGGCGGCATCAAGAAGGCGCTCGACCCGATGCCGCGCGTCATCATCCTTCCCGGAGTGGGCTTTCTCGGCGTGGGCAAGGACAAGGCGGAGGCCAAGGTCGCGGGCGATCTCTTCGAGGCGGCGATGGGCTCGATCAGCGGCGCGGAGGCGATCGGCCGTTTCGAGCCGATCGGCGAGGACGATCAGTTCGACATGGAATACTGGTCGCTCGAGCAGGCAAAGCTCGGCAAATCGTCGCCCAAGCGCCTCGCCCGCCATGTCGTCATCGTCACCGGAGGAGCGGGGGTGATCGGCGCCGCGACGGCGAGGGCTTTCGCGCGCGAAGGCGCCGAGGTCGCAATCCTCGACATCGATGCGAAAGGCGTCGCCGAGGCCGCGAAATTGCTCGGCGGAAACACGCTCGGCCTTCCCTGCGACGTGACGGACAGGGCGTCGGTCGAAGCCGCTTTTGCCGCAGTCGTCGAAAGCTTCGGCGGCCTCGACATTGTGGTGTCGAACGCGGGGGCCGCGCTCACCGGCATGATGGCCGAGATGCCGGACGAGGTCTTGCGCAAAAGCTTCGAGATCAATTTTTTCGCGCATCAGAATGTGGCGCGCGCCGCGGTCGCGGTCATGAAGCGGCAAAAGCTCGGCGGCGCGCTTCTTTTCAACGTGTCGAAGCAAGCGGTGAATCCCGGGCCGAGCTTCGGCGCCTATGGAACGTCGAAGGCCGCGCTTCTTGCCCTGGTGCGTCAATACGCGGTGGAGCACGGCGCCGACGGCATCCGCGCCAACGCGCTCAACCCCGATCGCATCCGCTCCGGCCTTTTGACGCCGAAGATGATTGAAAGCCGCGCCGAGGCGCGCGGCCTCTCGGCTTCCGCGTATATGGCCGGCAATCTCCTGGGCGAGGAGGTCAGGGCGGAAGACGTGGCCGAGGCCTTCCTGGCGCAGGCGCTGATGCAAAAGACGACCGGGGATGTGATGACGGTCGACGGCGGAAATGTCGCCGCGATGATGCGGTGAGGGCAGCCGAGCGAGGGAGGATCCAAAAATGGAGACGAAGGCGAGAAGCCAAGGCGAGAAGCCGTCGGACAAAGCAAGGGCGCCCGAGGATTTGTCACGGATAACGAGCTTCCATGCCCATATCTACTATGATCCCTCGACGACACGCGACAAAGCCGAGCGCTTGCGCGAGCTCGTGGCCGAGCGCTTCCTCGTGCGCAACGGCTCCTGGCATGATGTGCCGGTCGGCCCGCATCCAAGCCCCATGTTCCAGATCTCCTTTGCCAAGGAGGTGTTCCCCAAGATCGTGCCCTGGCTGATGCTCAACCGGCTCGGCCTGACGATCCTCGTTCATCCCAACACCGACCGCCCTCGGGACGACCATCTCAATCACGCGCTTTGGATGGGAAGTGTCCTGAAGCTCGACGCGAGCCGCCTGCCGGAAACCGATGCGCCCGAGCCCCCGCTCGAGCCGAACACGCAGCCCCATCTCTCGCCGGAATAGGGTTGATTTCAGCGAGCTTCGCGCCGCGAAGCGTCAGTGCAGCTTGACTCTCGGCTCGCCGCGGCCGCGCGAAAGGCCACGCGTCAAACTGCCGATCAATGTTTTCGAGAGACCGTGCAGCGCCGTCTCGTGCATCTTGTATAGCGATCGATACATGAGGCGCGCCAGCGCGCCTTCGATGAAGAGGCCCTTGCCCAGGAGGAGGCCCATCAGGTTGCCGATCGCTCCCAAGCGCCCGAACGAGACGAGCGAGCCGAAGTCGCGGTAGACGAAGGGCTCGAGCGGCTTGCCGTCGAGCCGCCGCTTCAATTGCCGCACGAGATGTGAGGCCTGCTGATGCGCCGCTTGCGCGCGGGGCGGCACCGGCTGGTCTTGACCCGGCTGCGGGCAGGCGGCGCAATCGCCGATGGCGAAGATGTCGGGATCTCGCGTCGTCTGCAAGTTTGCGGTCACCACGAGCTGATTGACGCGGTTCACCTCGAGTCCGTCGAGATCGTGCAGCACGTCCGGGCCCTTCACGCCCGCGGCCCAGACCACGAGCTCCGACGGGATGACCTCGCCGCTCGCGAGCCTCACACCATCGGCGCGCACCTCGGCCACGCGCGCCTTCGTGCGCACCTCGACGCCGAGCTTGCGCAGGATCTCCAGCGTCGCGGCCGAAATGCGTTCGGGCAAGGCCGGCAGAATGCGCTCGGCGGCCTCGACGAGGACGATGCGAATGTCCTTGTCGGGATCGACATGATCGAGGCCGAAGGCGGCGACCTCGCGGGCCGTCTGATACAATTCCGCCGCGAGCTCGGTACCCGTCGCGCCAGCGCCGATGATGGCGACATGTAATTGTCCGGGCTGAACGGCGTCGTCCTGGGACTGGGCCCGCAGGAAAGCATTCACCAGGCGATGGTGGAAGCGCTCCGCTTGCTCGGGCGTCTCGAGCGGCACAGCGTGCTCGGCGGCGCCCGGTGTGCCGAAATCATTCGTGATGCTGCCGATGGCGATCACCAGCGTATCGTAGCCCACACTGCGCGCCGCAGTGATCCGCCGCCCTTCCTCGTCGAAGGTCGCGGCGAGATGCACGCGCTTGCCGGCCCGATCGAGCCCAACCATCTCGCCGAGTTGGTAGCGGAAGTGGTGCCAATGGGCTTGAGCCAAATAGTTGAGCTGATGCTCGCTCGCATCCATGCTACCCGCCGCGACCGCGTGCAGGAGCGGCTTCCACAAATGCGTGCGGCTCCTTTCGACGAGGATGATCTCGGCAAGCCGACGCTTGCCGAGCCGGTCTCCGAGACGCGTCGCGAGCTCGAGCCCGGCGGCTCCGCCGCCGACGACCACGATCCTGTGAGAGGGCGCGAAGCTCGCCGAGTCTCGTGCTTGGATGGACACCGGCGGCACGGCTTCGGCCATGAGGCGACCCCCGGGCGAAGCCTGATGCGCAAGGGGCAACGGCTTCTTCAAAAAAGCGGCCAGGCTCCATCGTGCCGCGGCCTTACGGGAAGCAAACCCCGTGCCGCGCCCTCCGCGCAGGAGGGCGCGACGCGGGAAACAATCAAGCGGTCTGCTTTTGCGCCCGCTCGGCCTCGCGCTCGGCGCGCAGCTTCTCGGTAAGGTCCTCGCCGGTCGCCTGATCGACGACCTTCATGGAGAGGCGGGTCTTGCCCCGCTCGTCCATGCCGAGGAACTTCACCTTCACCTTGTCGCCTTCCTTGACCACGTCCGTCACCTTGGCCACGCGGCGCGGCGCGAGCTCGGAGATATGGACGAGCCCGTCCTTCGGCCCGAAGAAATTCACGAACGCGCCGAACTCCATCACCTTGACGACCGTGCCCTCGTAGATGTGTCCGGCCTCGGGCTCGGAGGCGATGGACTTGATCCAGTTGAGCGCCGCGGCGATCGACTCGTGGTTGGCGGAAGCGACCTTGACCATGCCGTCATCGGAGATGTCGATCTTGGCGCCGGTCTTCTCGACGATCTCGCGGATCACCTTGCCGCCCGAGCCGATCACCTCGCGGATCTTGTCGACCGGGATCTGGATCACTTCGATCCGGGGCGCGTATTGGCCGAGCTCGGCCCGCGCGCCGGTCAGCGCCTTGCCCATTTCCTGAAGAATGTGGAGGCGCCCGTCCTTCGCCTGGGCGAGAGCGACGCGCATGATCTCCTCGGTGATGCCGGTGATCTTGATGTCCATCTGCAGCGAGGTGATGCCGTTATCGGTTCCCGCCACCTTGAAATCCATGTCGCCGAGATGATCCTCATCGCCGAGGATGTCGGAGAGCACGGCAAAGCGCTCGTCTTCGAGAATGAGGCCCATGGCGATGCCGGCCACCGGACGCCGCAGCGGCACGCCCGCGTCCATCATGGCGAGGGAGGAGCCGCAGACCGTCGCCATCGAGGACGAGCCATTCGACTCGGTGATCTCGGAGACGAGGCGGATCGTGTAGGGAAATTCATGGTGCGGCGGCAGCAAAGGATGCACGGCGCGCCAAGCGAGCTTGCCGTGGCCGATCTCGCGCCGACCCGGTGATCCCATGCGGCCCGTCTCACCAACCGAATAAGGCGGGAAGTTGTAATGCAGGAGGAAGGTCTCCTTGCGCGTGCCTTCGAGCTCGTCGATGAATTGCTCGTCATCGCCGGTGCCGAGCGTCGCGACCACCATCGCCTGGGTCTCGCCGCGCGTGAAGAGCGCCGAGCCATGCGTGCGCGGCAAGATGCCGACCTCGCTCACGATCGGACGAACCGTCTTCACGTCGCGTCCGTCGATGCGCGTGCCGTCGTCAAGGATGTTCCAGCGGACGATCTTCGCCTGCAGCTCCTTGAAGACGGCGCCCACCTCCTCCTTGCTGTGGCCACCCGCTTCCTGACCTTCGGGGAAGAAATGCGCGTTGATCTTCGCTTTGACGGCGTCCACCGCTTCGTAGCGTTCCTGCTTGGAGGTGATCTTGTAGGCGGCGCGCAAATCGCCCTCGGCGAGCTCGAGCACCGCCTTCTCCAGGGCCGAATGATCGGGTTTCACGACCTCGCGCGGCTCCTTGCCGGCCATCTCGGCGAGGCGGATGATCGCCTCGATGACGGGCTGGAAGCCCTTGTGGCCGAACATCACGGCGCCGAGCATCACATCCTCGGGAAGCTCCTTGGCTTCCGACTCGACCATGAGCACGGCGTCTTGCGTGCCGGCGACCACGAGGTCGAGAGAGGTCTCCTTCATCTGATCGAGCGTTGGATTGAGCACGTATTGCCCGTCCACATAGGCGACGCGCGCGCCGCCGATCGGGCCCATGAAGGGCGCGCCGGAGATCGTCAGCGCCGCCGAGGCCGCGACCATCGCGACGATGTCGGGATCATTCTCGAGATCATGGGAAAGCACGGTGACGATCACTTGGGTGTCGCAGCGCCAACCGTCGATGAAGAGCGGCCGGATGGGCCGGTCGATCAGGCGAGAGACGAGGACTTCCTTCTCGGATGGGCGCCCTTCGCGCTTGAAGAAGCCACCCGGAATGCGGCCGGCCGCGAAGGCCTTCTCCTGATAATTCACGGTGAGCGGCATGAAATCGATGCCGGGCTTCGGCGTCTTCGCCGCCACCACGGTCGCCAGCACCACGGTGTCGCCATAGGTCGCGAGCACCGCGCCGTCGGCCTGACGCGCCACTTTGCCGGTCTCGAGGACGAGGCGGCGCCCGCCCCAATCCAGCACTTCGCGTTGAATATCGAACATGATCATCCTCATGGTTGGCCGGCGGGCGCGGAGCCATGAGCAAGATGGCAAGACGCTCTCGAGGTCGTGACGCCTGTCGAAATCCGGAAAGCGCCCGGAATTCCGATCGTGGCCGACGAGCCGTGATGAGCTCTGTTCATCGGCGCGGCTTGCCCGATCCTTCGCGGAACACGGGCCTTGGCGCCGAAAGCGTCCAACGATCCTGCCATGGCGGGCTTGGCCTGCCGGCGGGGTTCATCGCCCGCGATCACCATGACGCGGGCGCAGCAATTTCGGCCCGCGCGATCGACCGCGCGAGGCCTTTCAGTCAGCGGCGGATGCCGAGGCGCTCGATCAGCGCCTTGTAGCGGGGCTCATCCTTGCCCTTCAGATAGTTCAGGAGCGAGCGGCGCTGCGAGACCATCTTCAAGAGGCCCCGGCGCGAATGGTTGTCCTTCACATGCGCCTTGAAATGCTCGGTAAGATTGTTGATGCGCTCGGTCAGGATCGCCACTTGCACCTCGGGGGAGCCGGTGTCCCCCTTCTTGGTGGCATAGTCTGAAATGACCGCGCTCTTGCGCTCGGCCGCAATCGACATCGGGTTGTCCTTTCTCGCAAAAGCCGCTCAGCGGCTGAGATTGAAGATGCGCGTCGGCCTGATCTCCGCTCCCTCAGCCTCCGCGAGCGCCACCAGGGCGCCCTCCGAAGTCACGCTGATACGTCCCTGGAGGAGCGGGGCATCACGCCCGCGCAGCAGGATGCTTTGGCCTCGCCGAAGCCGTCCTGCATCCGCCCGGCTGACGGCCAGCGCCGGGATGTCGTCCAGCGCGGTCGCGACGGGCAGTAGTTCGCCGGCCAAGTTCCCTTCGCCAGCGGCGGCCTTATGGCGCAATTCGGTAAGATCGTCCAGCGAAATCGCATTTTTCTCGGAAAACGGCCCAACCCGCGTGCGCCTGAGCGCGCTCACATGGCCGAAACAGCCAAGCACGCGTCCAAGATCGCGCGCGATGGCGCGCACATAGGTGCCCTTGCCGCAAGCCGCTTCGAAGATGCTGGTGTCCGAACGATGCTCGACGATCACGAGCCTCTCGATGTGCACGGGGCGGGCCTCGAGCTCGACGCTCTCGCCGGCCCGCGAGAGATCATAGGCGCGCTCACCGGCGATCTTGATCGCCGAAAAACGCGGCGGGGTCTGCATGATATCGCCGATGAAGGCCGGAAGCGCGGCCTCGATCGAGGCCTGCGAGGGCCGAGCGACGCTGCTGGCGGTCACCACGCCCTCGCTGTCGTCGCTGTCGCGCTCCTCCCCCCAACTCACCGTGAAACGATAGCCCTTGCGCCCATCCATCACGAAAGGCACGGTCTTCGTCGCCTCGCCGAAGGCGATGGGCAAGAGCCCGGAAGCCAAGGGATCGAGCGTGCCGGCGTGGCCGGCCTTCTTGGCGTTGAAAAGGCGTTTCGCGACCGCGACCGCATGCGTCGAGGTCATGCCCACCGGCTTGTCGAGGACGAGCCAGCCGTTGACCTCGCGTTTCCTTGGGCGCGGAGCGGTGAGGTGAGCGGCTTCGCGGTTCGGGCCCTCGCCCTCGCCCGCGCCGGCGCCTTCGCTCGCATCTTCAATCGTCATCGCGGTCATCTTCGGCTTGCCGGTCCGCGTCGAGGTCGCGGCGGACTTTCTCGGAATGGAGGAGCGCGTCGATCCGGGAGGCCTCCTCGAATGTGTCATCGCGACGGAAACGGATCTCGGGCGCGTAGCGCAGGTTGATGCGGCGCGCGATCTCTCCCTTGATGAAGCGCTTGTGGCGATCGAGCGCCTCGAGCACGAGACTCAGGTCCTTGCCGCCTAGCGGCATCACATAGGCGGTGGCCAGGCGCAGATCGGGAGACATGCGCACCTCGGGAACGGTGATCACATGGCTCTCGAGCACCTCGTCGCGCACCTCGCCGCGCGAGAGAAGCTCGGCAAGCGCGTGGCGCACGAGCTCGCCCACGCGAAGGGCGCGCTGGGAAGGGCTTCGATCGTGGCGGCTGGATTGGTGTCGTGCCATCTTCTCTTCTCCGGGATCGGACCGGAACCTGAAACTCTCGTCCGCCGCCCGCGCGGCGACCGAACATTGCCTCTTCCGTTCGCCCGCCCGCTCAGTGGATGCGCGCGAAAAAGCGCGAGGGCCTGAGCCCTGCCGCCCATTGCGAGACATGCTCCCGCACGACCGGAAAATCCCATGACCCAAGCACCACCTCGGCGCGTCCAATCAGGTTCTCGGCGGGGACGAAGCCCACCCCGCCCACGACCGCCGGAACGCGGCTGTCGAGCGAGTTGTCACGGTTGTCACCCATCATGAAGACGTGACCGGCCGGCACCACGAAAACCCGCGTGTCGTCGAGAGCCCCTCTCGTGTCGAGCTTGAAGATCGGGTGCTCGCGGCCGTTCGGCAAGGTCTCGATGAAGCGTGCCGCGTTGATCTCGCTGCCGTCCTCCTGCTCGACCCGTCCGCGACCGTCGCGCCGCAAGGGAAGCACGGAATCGTTGATCCACAAGCGTCCTTCTCGCATCTGAATGCGGTCGCCGGGCAATCCGATCGTGCGTTTTACATAGACCTGATTGGGGTCTCGCGGCAGTCGAAAAACCACCACGTCCCCGTATTCCGGCAAGCTTTCGAGCACGCGGTGTTCGGAGGAAATGCCGAGATCGACGGGGAGCGAGTAGCGGCTGAAGCCATAGGCGTATTTCGCGACGATGAGCTCGTCGCCGATCAGGAGCGTCGGCTCCATCGAGCCCGAGGGCACATAGAAGGGCTGTGCGAGCACGGTGCGGGAGGCGAGGACGAGAGCGAGCACGACGGCCGGTCCTTTGACGGCGGCCAGCACGCCGCGCAAGCCGCTTTCCGATTCCGGGCTACGCGTCAGACGCGCCATCGCCAAAATCTTTCCGCTTCTTCTTGGTCGAGGCCGACGATCAATGTGCGAGACCAGGTCGGCGGCGAGGATCAGGCGGCGCTTCACAGCGACCGCTTGACCTCCTCGACCCGATAGCACTCGATCACGTCGCCGGCGCGCATGTCCTGATAGTTTTCGAACGACATGCCGCATTCCTGGCCGGCGCGGACCTCCTGCACGTCATCCTTGAAGCGCTTGAGCGTCGCGAGCTTGCCCTCGTGGATGACGACATTGTCGCGGATGAGGCGAACGTTCGCCCCCTTTTGCACCACGCCGTCGGTGACGCGGCAGCCCGCGATCTTGCCGATCTTCGAGACGCTGAAGATCTCGAGGATCTGGGCGTTGCCGAGCATCGTCTCGCGCAAGGTGGGCGCAAGCAGGCCGGACATCGCATCTTTCACATCGTCCACGAGATTGTAGATGATGTTGTAATAACGGATCTCGATTCCCGCCTGCTCGGCCGCCTCGCGCGCTTCTTTATGGGCGCGCACGTTGAAGCCGATCACGGCCGCACCGGAAGCATTGGCGAGGATCACATCGCTCTCGGTGATGCCGCCGACGCCCGAATGGATGACGCGCGCGCCGACCTCCTCGTTGCCGAGTTTCTCGAGCGCACCTGCGATCGCCTCGACCGAACCTTGCACATCCGCCTTGACGACGAGCGGGAATTCCTTGCGGCCGGCGCCCGTCTTGAGATCCTGCATCATCTCCGCGAGCGAGCCGCGCGAGCCCGCTTGGCGCGCGACGGATTTCTCGCGCTTCTGGCGCGTGCGATAGGCCGTGACCTCGCGCGCGCGCGCCTCGTTCTCGACGACCGCGACCCGGTCTCCGGCATCGGGCGTTCCATTGAAGCCGAGCACCTCGACCGGCGTCGAGGGGCCGGCGGAGACGAGCGTCCCTCCCTTGTCGTCGAGCAATGTGCGGATGCGCCCCCACTCCGAGCCCGCGACCACGATGTCGCCGGCCTTGAGCGTGCCGCGCTGCACGAGCACTGTCGCGACGGGGCCGCGTCCACGATCGAGGCGGGCCTCGATCACCGCGCCTTCGCCGGAACGGTCCGGATTGGCCTTGAGGTCGAGCACCTCCGATTGCAGCGAGACCGCTTCGAGGAGCTTGTCGAGATTGGTTTTCTTGGTCGCCGAAACCTCGATCTCGAGCACCTCGCCACCAAGCGATTCCACCTGAATCTCGTGCTGCAGCAGCTCGTTGCGCACCCGCTCGGGCTTCGCGTCCGGCTTGTCGATCTTGTTGATGGCGACGATGATCGGCACATGGGCGGCCTTGGCGTGGCTGATCGCCTCGACCGTCTGCGGCATCACGCCGTCATCAGCCGCGACCACCAGGATCACGATGTCGGTCACCTTGGCGCCGCGCGCGCGCATCGCCGTGAAGGCGGCGTGGCCCGGCGTGTCGATGAAGGTGATCTTGCCGCCGAGCGGGCTTACCACCTGATAGGCGCCGATGTGCTGGGTGATGCCGCCCGCCTCGCCGCTGACCACATCGGCCGAGCGGATGGCATCGAGCAACGAAGTCTTGCCATGGTCGACATGGCCCATGATGGTGACCACCGGGGGACGCTGTGCGAGCTCCTGCGGCTGGTCGGGCGCATCGAACAACCCCTCCTCGACGTCGGATTCGGCGACGCGCTTCACCGTGTGGCCCATTTCCTCAGCGATGAGCTGGGCCGTGTCGGCATCGATCACGTCCGTGATCTTCAGCATCTGGCCCTGCGCCATCAGCAGACGGATCACATCGACCGCACGCTCGGCCATGCGGTTCGCGAGCTCCTGGATCGAGATCGTCTCGGGGACGGTGACCTCGCGCGCGATCTTCTCCTTCTGCTCGCCGGCCGAGCCCTTCATGCGTTGCTGGCGGCGCCGCTGGGCGGCGAGCGAGCGCGTGCGCTCCTCGTCGCTCGTGAGCGCATTGCTCAACGTGAGGCGGCCGCGCTGCTTGTGGTCCCCTTTTGGCGCTCTCGGCGCGGGCGCAGGCCGGGAAATGGTCCCGCCACCGGGGCGGCGCACCTGTTGACGGGGGGCTTCGTTCTCCGGCACAAGCGCGCGCCGCGACGGCGTCGCCCCGCTGAGCCCCGGCCGCGCCGCGGTGCGCCCGGCGGAGGCCGAGCCTGTGCTTGCGCCCTGCGCGGAGGCAGGACGAGGATCGAGCCTGGGGATCGGGCTTCCCGGCGCACGGCTCGGGGGCGGCGGATCGCCAAAACGGCGCCTTGCCTCTTCTTCGGCCTTCCGCTTCGCCTGATCCTCGGCGCGCCGGCGCCCCTCTTCGTCGCGCTTGCGCTCGTCGGCCGCCTCGCGCTCCTTGCGCTCGACCGCCTCGCGCTGCGCGCGAAGCTGCGCCTCTTCCTCGGCCAGCTTGCGCTCGTCCTCTTCGCGGCGGCGCGCCTCGGCGAGCGCGGTGCCCTGCCGATTGCGCTCCTCTTCCGTGAGGGTGCGAAGCACGATGCTTGCCTTCTGGCCCGCCGCCGCGGGGGCGCGCGTCGCGGCTTGCGGGGCGCCGGCCGTGGCGGCACCCGATGAAGCGGCGGGTGTGGCGGCCTTGGCGCCGCGCGCCAGCGGGGCGGCCCCGGCGCGCTTCGCGGCCGGAGCCTGCGAAGCGACGGCCTCGCGCGGTTCCGCGCCGCCGCCGGTGCGTCGCTTGACCTTTTCGACGACGACGGTCTTCGAGCGGCCATGGCTGAAGCTCTGGCGCACGGTACCCGTCTCGGGCCTCTTGATGCTCAACTTTCCGGTCGGCATGCTCAACGGCTTGTCGCCCGGCGTCTTAAGATCGCTCATACAGAATTCTGTCCTGCTGTCCTGCGGCTCAATTCGCCGGTTCTCGTCCCAAGCTGGGAGTCGGCGGTTCAGATTGGCGGTTCGAATTGCGGCTCTCTCGGGCGGCGCCGCAACGTTCGGCGCCTCCACTAGCGTGTTTTTCGATCAATTCAAAACGGTGAAGGCGCAGACACCTCGTCAAGGCAAAGCCGCCAGCCGGCGCCCGAAGCAAGGCCGCATGTATCACATGGGAGCGCCCCAGCGCCAAATCCAGCTCCTCTGAGCTGAAGCTATCGACAATGGCGCATGGGCCGCGGCCGGGCTCTCCCGCCTCCGGCTCGCCGCTTGACGTTGCCTCGCCTCGCCGCCAGGCGGCGATCAGCTTGCCGATCAGCTTCTTGCGCCCTTCCGGCGAACCATCGCTAGCCTCGAGCAAGGCCAGAGTCGCCCCGCTTTCGAGCGCCGCGCGCGTCTTCTCGAAGCCCGCGGTCAGCGCGCCAGCCTTATTGGCGAGCGAAAGGGCCTGAAGCGCGTCCCTGCGCAAAAGCAGACCCACGTCGTCGGCGAGATCGGCGGGCGTCGTCACCTCCTTCTTGAAGGCGCGCCCGAAGGCCTTGCGTCGGCAGGCCTCGGCGACCCGCGCGCGGCTCGCCGTCACCCACACGCCTCGGCCGGGCAAGACGCGCCGAATGTCGGGCGTGACCACGGCTTGCGGCGAGAGGACGAAGCGGATCAGTTGGTCCGGGGGCAGGGCGGCGCGGGTGACGATGCAACGACGCTCGGAGCCTAGGCCGGCGACGGGGTCTCGCCGCGCGTCCGAATGACGCGACTCGATGTCGCGCTCGCGCGGCACGGCCGCGCCCGCTCCAAGATCATGCGCATGTTGCGCCATGCCCGTATCCGTCCATCATCGGCCGCGTGTCATCAAGTTTCGCCATCCTCGATCCGGCAGCATGTGTTTAATACTCAGGGCGCCGCATCGGCTTCGGCTTCCCCGCCTTCGGCCTCTTCGCTTTCGGCGGCCTCAGCCTGCGGCTCGATCCAGCCGACGGCCACTCGCGCCGCCATGATCATCGCCTCGGCTTCTTCACGCGAGATGTCGAAGCCGTCGAGCGCCCCGGCGTGGCGCGTGGCCTGCCCATCCTTGCGTTCGGTCCAACCGGTGAGGTCGTCCGTGGCGCATCCGGCGAGGTCCTCGACTGTTTTGATGCCGTTCTCGCCGAATTTGACCAGCATCGCCATGGTCACGCCGTCGATCGTGAGCAAACCGTCCTCGACGCCGAGTTCCTTGCGCTTGGCGTCATGCTCGGCCTCGATCATGGCGAGATAATTGCGCGCCCGGTTCTGGAGCTCCTTCGCGGTCTCCTCGTCGAAGCCTTCGATCGAGGCGATCTCGGCCTGGTCCACATGGGCGAGCTCCTCGATCGAGCGGAAGCCCTCCGAAGCGAGGAGCTGGCCAACGGTCTCATCCACGTTGAGCGCGTTGATGAACAAGGTGGAGCGATGCTCGAATTCCTGCTTGCGCCGCTCCGATTCCTCTTCCTCGGTCAGGATGTCGATGTCCCAGCCTGTGAGCTGCGAGGCCAGGCGAACATTCTGGCCGCGTCGGCCGATGGCGAGCGAGAGCTGCTCGTCCGGCACCACCACTTCGATCTTGTCGGAATCCTCGTCGAGCACGACCTTGGCGACCTCGGCGGGTTGCAGGGCGTTGACGACGAAGGTCGCGACATCGGGCGACCAGGGGATGATGTCGATCTTCTCGCCTTGCAGCTCGCCGACCACGGCCTGCACGCGCGAGCCGCGCATGCCGACGCAGGCGCCGACGGGATCGATCGATGAATTGCGCGAGATCACCGCGATCTTGGCCCGCGAGCCCGGATCGCGCGCCACGGCCTTCACCTCGATGATGCCATCATAGATCTCGGGCACTTCCTGGCCGAAGAGCTTGGCCATGAACAAAGGATGCGTGCGCGACAGAAAGATCTGCGGCCCGCGTTGCTCGCGCCGCACGTCGAGCACATAGGCCCGGACGCGGTCGCCGGGCTTGAAGGTTTCACGCGGAATGAGCTCATCGCGGCGCACGATGGCTTCGCCACGCCCAAGATCGACGATCACATTGCCGTATTCGACCCGCTTCACTGTGCCGTTGACGATCTGGCCGATGCGGTCCTTGAACTCGTCATATTGCCGATCTCGCTCCGCCTCGCGCACCTTCTGCACGATCACCTGCTTTGCCGATTGCGCCGCGACCCGGCCGAACTCGAAGGGCGGCAGCGGCTCGGAAATGTAATCGCCGGCTTGGGCGGCGGGATTGCGCTTGCGCGCGTCCTCGATGCTGATCTGCGTCGCCGGGTTGTCGATCGCGTCGGCGACAAGTAGGTGCCGGGCGATCCGCAACTCGCCGGTCTTCGGGTTGATCTCGGCATGGATGTCGGTCTCGAGCCCGTAACGCGAGCGCGCCGCCTTGGCGATCGATTCCTCCATCGCCGAGATCACGATTTGCCGGTCGATGAGCTTCTCGCGCGCGACCGCGTCGGCGATCTGCAGAAGCTCGAGCCTGTTTGCGCTGACGGCCATGATTCTTTCACTCCGACTATTGAGGTCGCATCATTCGTTGAGAATTCTGGGGGCGGCCTTGAAAAGCGCGCCCCGCTCGGCCAGGTCGGGCAAATGCCGTGGCGTCGCCTGGGCCGGACGAGCTTTCCGCATCCGATTCCTCTTCGGCGTGGCCGGCTCGCTTGCTGCGACGAAGCGCTTCCCGGATCAGCTCGTCGGTGAGGACGAGCCGCGCCTCGGCGATCTCGCCGAGCGGCAGCAGCACCTGCGCCTCTTCGCCTTCCGCCGCGTCTAGCCGCCGCAATCGCGCAGCCTCGCCTTCGAGGCCGAGAAGCGTGCCGTTGAAGCGCTTGCGGCCGGCCAGCGGCATGGTGAGCTCGACCTTAGCCCGGTGGCCTGCCCAACGGGTGAAGTCGGAACGTCGCACCAAGGGCCGATCGATGCCGGGCGAGGAAATCTCGAGCCGATAGGCTCGCTCGATCGGATCCTCGACATCGAGAAGGGGCGAGATCAAGCGGCTCACCGCTTCGCAATCCTCGACGCTCATCGAGCCGTCCGGCCGTTCCGCCATGACCTGCACGGTGCAGCCGGCCTCGCCGGTGACCTTGACGCGCACCAGACGAAAGCCGGCCGCCTGGATCGAGGGCTCGATCACCACCGCGACACGCGCCGCGAGCCCTGTCTCGGCGACAAGGCGCGGCTCGGCAATTTCGCCTGCTTCTTCCATTCAACGTCCGATCAAACGAAAAGAGCGCGGCCCCCAGCGGACCCCGCTCTCGATAACTTCTTCGATTGCACGCTGAAAAGCTTAACGCCCAGATAATAGTCTTCGGCTGACTTGGCAAGTGCTTCCGTGCGTTTGTGCTTCCGTGCGCGTGCCGGGGGGACCGTTCCGGCGAGCTTGGCGCGTCCATCAAGCCAGGTCACCGGGAAATCATGCATCAGCGCGGGGCGTACCGGGCGCGCGCGTGAGCCATTGAAAATAGGAAGGCCCGTCGCAGCGGCGAGGGGCCTTCTCTTATCACGATTAACGATTTTTCTCGGATAACTAAGGAGAGGTGTCCGCTCGCCCCTCACATCGGCGGGACGACGCCGTTCTTGCCGACTGTGACGGAGGCGGCGGTCAGGCTGCCATCGGCCTGTTTCTGCGTCGTCGAGAAGACTGGGGTTCCGGGCTTGATGTCCGACTTGTCAGCCGGGCCGAGCGTCACGATCGGCGTGTCGGGCGCGACGGTGATCTTCCGCTCGCCGCCCTTGTAAGCGACCGTGATCGTGGGGCCGGCGACATTGTCGACCGACGAGCCGACCGTGCCATTCGTCATCATGCTGTCGGGCGTGAGGTCCCAAGGGTAGTCTCCCTCGCCCGTGCCGCGCAGCGCTTCGGGAAACACCAGCACCTCGAGCGCGTGCGAGCCGCCCTCCTTGGTCACCGTCGCGGTGCCGATGAAGACGCCGGGCTTGATGTCGGCGAGCGAGGCCTTGACGACGGAGGCGATGCGGAAATTATCGGCGAGCTTGATCATCACATCCGCGCCTTGGCGCGTCTTGACGGTGAGCGTCGAGCCGTCGAGCGAGACGACCGAGCCGCGAATACGGACGGTTTGCGTTGCCTGCGGGAAGGCCGCGGACGAGCCGAAGGCCAGCATCGACAGCGCGACAGCGAAGGCGCAGGTGACGGAACGGGGTGTTAGTCTTGAAAAGGTCATCATGAGCTCTTGGGTGGGGAAGGTTATGCGCGCACGTAAGCACTTCAGGCCCGCGGAAGGCGAGCCTTAAGCGCGCCCGCTTCGCGCACAATCGCGTGAGGTCCAGCTTTGCAAGGCAAAAAGCCGGGGAGATCGACAGTGAACCGCGCAAAGGAAGAGAAGGGCGATCAAAGCGCCGGCGAAATTCCCGTGAGTGGCACGGTGGATCCGCGGATCGCGGAGCGGATCCAGCGGTTGCTTCTCGGCTCGTCGGTGGCGCGCGCGTTCGGGATCGAGCTCAACGGCCTCGAGATCGATCGCGTCGCGCTCGGCCTGCCTTTCAGGCTGGAGAATGTGACGGTGGAGGACATCGTTCATGGCGGCGTCATCGCAGCGCTCATCGATGTCGCGGGCGTTGCCGCCGCGCTCTCGGGCGCTTCGTTCGATACGCTGCGCGGCAGCGCGACGAGCAGCTTGAGCATCAGCTATCTCGCGCCCGCGAGGAGCGTGGCGCTGCGCGCGGAGGCCGTCGTCTTGCGTCGCGGGCGGCGCCAGGTCGTGGTCGATGTGTCCGTGGCGGCAGGCCCTCTCGCCGTCGCGAAGGCGCTGGTCACGGCGGCTCTCTTTTAAAGGTACGACGCGGCCCTCGCGGAAAAGCCTGAGCGTCGCCCTGGCTCGCGAGATCGCTCCGCCGCAGGGCTGCCGCGGCACTTTCGCCCGATCGCGCGCGAGGCCTTGCGCCAACCCCCCTTCCGACCTCAGATCACGCGTGAACGAATCATTCCCGCGCTCCGCGCCTTCCGGGCGGATGCATCACGGGACCGAAGGTGACGACCATGGGCAAGCCGATGAAGCCGCCGGAAGACGGCCATATCGAGAATGTCGACCTCAAGACCGCCCTCGAGGAGCGCTACCTTTCCTATGCGCTTTCGACCATCATGGGCCGGGCGCTACCCGATGCGCGCGATGGGCTCAAACCCGTGCACCGGCGCATCCTGCATGCTATGCGTCTTTTGCGGCTCGATCCCGGCGCGGGCTTCAAGAAATCCGCGAGCGTCGTCGGCGAGGTCATCGGCAAGTTTCACCCGCATGGCGACCAGGCGATCTACGACGCGATGGTGCGCCTCGCGCAGGATTTTGCTCAGCGCTATCCGCTCGTCGACGGCCAGGGCAATTACGGCTCGATCGACGGCGACAATCCGGCGGCCTATCGCTACACGGAAGCGCGTCTCACCGAGGTGGCCCGTCTCCTGCTCGAAGGGATCGACGAGGATGCCGTCGATTTCCGCGATACTTATAATGGTGAGAATCAAGAGCCCATCGTCCTGCCTTGCGCCTTTCCGAACCTGCTCGCCAATGGTTCGCAAGGGATCGCGGTCGGCATGGCGACCTCGATCCCGCCGCACAACGCCGCCGAGCTTTGCGACGCGGCGCTTCATCTGATCGAGAATCGGAAAGCCACGACGGCCGAGCTTCTTGCCTTCGTGCACGGGCCGGATTTCCCGACCGGCGGCGTGGTGGTCGAGCCCAAGGAAGCCATCCTGCAAGCTTATGAGACGGGGCGCGGCGGCTTTCGCCTGCGCGCCCGCTGGGAGAAGGAGGAGGGCGGCCGCGGAACCTGGGTCGCGGTCGTCACCGAGATTCCCTATGGCGTGCCGAAGGGACGCCTCATCGAGCGTGCCGCCGAGCTCCTTGAAAGCAAGAAGCTGCCCCTCGTCGCGGATCTGCGCGATGAGAGCGCGGAAGACGTGCGCATCGTCATCGAGCCGCGGAACCGCTCGGTCGATCCGGCGGTGATGATGGAATCCCTCTTCCGCGTCACCGATCTCGAAAGCCGCATCCCGCTCAACATGAATGTGCTGATGGGAGGGCAGATCCCGCGCGTCGTCTCGCTCGCGGAGGTGCTGCTCGCGTGGCTCGACCACCGCCGCGAGGTCCTGCTGCGCCGTTCGCGTCATCGCCTCGCCGCGATCGAGCGGCGCCTGGAGATCCTCGCTGGCCTCCTCATCGTCTACCTCAACCTCGATGAGGTGATCCGCATCATCCGTCAGGAGGATGACGCGAAGCTCGAATTGATGCGGGTCTTCACGCTCACCGAGATCCAGGCGAACGCCATTCTCGACACGCGGCTTCGCGCCTTGCGCCGGCTCGAGGAGATGGAACTCAAGCGCGAATTCGACGCGATGACCGTGGAGAAGGGGCAGATCGAGCGCCTGCTCGGCTCGCCGGCGCGTCAATGGAAAGTGCTCGCCGCCGACATCCGCGAGGTTCGCAAGGCCTTCGGCCCGGACACGAAGATCGGCAAGCGGCGCACGACCTTCGCCGAGGCGCCGCCCGACCGCCGATGTCGATCTCGCCGAGGCCAACATGGAGCGCGAGCCGGTGACCTTCGTGCTTTCGGAGAAGGGATGGGTGCGCGCGCTCAAGGGCCATGTGCAGGATCTCTCGAGCCTGCAGTTCAAAGGCGATGACGCGCTCAAGATTTTTTTCCCGACAGAGTCGACCGCGAAGGTCCTGGTGCTCGCCTCGAACGGCAAGCTCTACACGCTCGATGCCGGCAAGCTGCCGGGCGGACGTGGCTTCGGCGATCCGGTGAAGCTCATGGTCGATTTCGACGAGGGCGCCGATGTCGTCACCGCCGTGCCTTATCGTCCGGGAAGCCGGTTGCTCGTCGTTGCCTCGGATGGCCGGGGCTTCGTCGCGCGCGCCGACGAGATCGTGTCGTCGACCCGAAAGGGCCGACAGTTTCTCAATCTGCGCCCGCCCGCGCGCGCCGCGCTTCTGCTGCCGGCCGATGGGGACCACGTCGCGACCATCGGGGAAAATCGCAAGCTCATCATCTTTCCGATCAGCCAAGTCGCCGAGATGGGGCGCGGTTCGGGCGTAAGGCTGCAGCGCTATAAGAGCGGCGGCATTTCCGATGCGCGTGTGTTTCGCCTGCAAGACGGGCTAACCTGGACCGACAGCTCCGGCCGCAACTGGACTGTCGGCAAGGCCGATCTTCGGGATTGGATCGGAAACCGGAGCGACGCCGGGCGTTTGCCGCCCAAGGGGTTCCCAAAGTCGAACCGCTTCTCGTAAACGGCGCGCATCCGGAAAATGACTGGGCCCGAAGCAGTCGCGCGGGAAGGCGCGACCTCATGCGAGAGGGCGTGGCATTTGACGCTGGCTGAAGCTGACACTATAAGCGCGGCCTTCAGCGGAGCCTTGCGTCCGGCGCGGCTTCGCCTCAACGCATTCATCAATCGCAGGCGCTTCCTTCCTCGAAGGCATGGCGTCACGTTAAGGAAATCCGATGGCCAACACCTCTTCGGCCAAGAAGGCTGCCCGCCAGGCTTTGCGGCGCGCCGAGATCAACAAGAACCGCAAGAGTCGCGTGCGCACCTTCGTGCGCAAGGTCGAGGAGGCGATCGCCACCGGGGACGCCACCGCGGCGCAGGCAGCGCTCAAGGACGCGCAACCCGAATTGATGCGGGCCGCGCAAAGGGGCGTGTTCCACAAGCGAACCGCCTCGAACAAAATTTCGCGGCTCGCCGCGCGCGTGAAGAAGGTTGGCTGAAGCTCGGCTCTGCTTGACGCTCGGCTCTGTCTGAAGCTCATGCCTGACGGCAACTCGGCGGATTCGTCCGCCTCCGCGAGATTGGATCGAGTTTCCACCGTGTGCGCGGCACCGAGCCCCGATGAAGGGCTGAAGCCTTCATCGCGATCGACCGCGTGATTTCGGGAATTCGGCCCCGATCCGCGCACCCTCTCGCAGGCGCCGCAATCGGTCCGCGACGCTCGATCCGGCGACCTTCGGCACCTGTCCCTTTATCCACAGACGATTTTTTCGCGTTGAGTGCCAAAGCCTCGCAACGCGCCTTGGCGGCCTCTCGCTGCCGCGTGACCGATTGCGGCCAATGATGCAGCGCGCAACCGCGGGCCGCAACTCGGTCGATTTCATTTCGCGGCTATTTGAACAGGGAAATTTCAGTTGTGTCATGGGCTTGCCCACCAAGGGTGCCAAGACCCCGCGGCCGGCCGTTTGCAACCGCGTTCGGCCGCGACGCCATCGTTAATTTTCGATTAATGCGCTCCCCCCAAGATATCCACAGGCTTGAATGTGAAATATCGATGGAGCGCAACGGCTTGAGAAGGCGCAGCCGACGAAGCTTCCAGGACCCCCGCGCGGGCCGAATGCGAATCACCCGTCACTGTTGCAAAACCGCAATTGCAGCGCTGCCGTCGAGATGCTTACTTGACCCGGCGAGAGGGCGGGCGGCGGCAACCAGTCATCGTCCAACAAAAACAAAATGGGGGTCCGCGAAACGGGCCTTGCGACCTGGAGTGGGCAATGACACTAATGGATCAGCTCGGATTACTGCACTCGTTTTCAAGTTCTCCTGTAATTTGTTCCTTGCGTCGGAGCGCCGCCACGTTCGCGTGAACGCCGCCTAGCTTCGCTTGGCCTTCTGAAGGATCTGATCACCGCGTTCTTGGACTGACGCGCCCTGTGCGCCGTCGGCCGATGGGAGCGCATGTCCGCAGCCGTTCATCTTTTGGCTAGACCGCGATGTTCGAAAACTCTCTTCCGACCCGTGCTGGAGCAAAGGCATCGCTCAGCGAGCTCATGATGGAACATACATTTGACCCGGCCGTTGCCCCGAGCCTGTCCAGCTCCGCGCTTGGAGAGCTGTGGGAGCGCGTGCGGCGCAAGTTGCGCGCCGAGCTCGGCGACGACGTGGTCGCGAGCTGGTTCGGGTCGCTCGAGCTTTCCGGCATCGACGGAGGCGTCGCGCGCCTGAGCGTACCGACGCGGTTTCTGAAGAGCTGGATCGACACCCATTACGCGGAACGCTTGCGCAAGCATTTCGCCGCGGACGGCAACGCAGTGAGCGTCGAGGTGCGCGTGCGGGGCGCGACGCCGCAACGAAGCTCCGTGACGCGGATCGCGACGCGGCTTGCCGAGGCAGCGGCGCCTTGCGAAATCGCAGCGTCCTTCGCGCGTCCGCAACCGCGTCCGATGCTTGACGGCCGGCGCGACAAAAGACAGCAGGAAATCTCGATGCCGCTGTCGGTCGCGGCCGCGCTTGACCGGCAATTGACCTTCGACAACTTCGTCGTCGGGCGCTCGAATCAATTCGCTTGTGCCGCTGCCCGCAAGGTCGGTGAAACCGTCGGCGGCCAAGCCGTCTACAACCCGCTCTATATCCATGCGGCCGTCGGCCTCGGGAAGACGCATCTTGCGCAAGCCATGGCGCATGCGTGCGAATCGCGCGGCATGCGGGCGCTCTATCTGACGGCGGACCGCTTCATGCACGGTTTCGTCTCGGCGTTGCGCTCGCAGACAGCGATCCAATTCAAGGACCAGATGCGCAACATCGATCTGCTGATCGTCGACGATGTCCAATTCCTACAGGGCAAGACCGTGCAGCAGGAGTTCTGCCACATCATCAACGCGCTCGCCGATCAGCGCCGGCAGATGGTGGTCGCGGCCGACCGCCCGCCGGGCGATCTCGAAGGCCTCGATGAGCGCATCAAGTCGCGGCTGGCCGGAGGCTTATGCGTCGAGATCGGCGCCTTCGACGAGGATTTGCGCCGCCGCATCCTCGAGCGGCGCATCGCGGCCGCGAGCGAGCGCGACCCTTCCTTCAAGGTGCCGCAAAACGTCATTGATTTTGTCGCTTCGTCGATCACGAGCAATGGCCGCGATCTCGACGGCGCGGTGAACCGGCTTTTGGCTCACGCGAGCTTCGCCGGCGCCCATGTCACGCTCGAATCGGCGGAGACGGCGATCCGCGATCTCATCCGGGCGCGCGAGCCCAAGCGCGTGCGCGTCGAGGAAATTCTCAAGCTCGTCTCGGCGCATTTCAACGTGACGCGCGCCGACCTTCTCTCGTCGCGCCGCACCGCGAGCGTCGTGCGGCCCCGTCAAATCGCCATGTATCTCTCAAAAACCCTCACCTTGCGCTCTTTGCCCGAGATCGGCCGCCGTTTTGGCGGACGCGACCACACCACGGTCCTGCATGCGGTCCGCAAGATCGAAGGGTTGATCGGAGAAAATCCGAATCTCAAGGACGAGATCGCGCTGCTCAAGCGCATGCTGACCGACTGAGCCCCGCGAACGACCGCCTGGGAGCTACCCGCTTCCTCCGGTTTTCCTGGTTCCGGCTTCGATAAAAGCCTCTTTCGTCGGAAAGGCATGATCCGAGCCTTGCCGGATCACCGCGAGGCACGACGGCGTCTCGCAGGCGCCAGGCAAGCTTCATCCGGATAACCTGGTCACGGCGCTTGCGTCGCGCCTCGGCCTCGTTCAAATTCGCGGGCCGGGTGCACAAAGCCCGGCTGGTTCGCGAGAGTCCCGGTCGCCGAAGAGCCCCACGATGAAAGTCACCCTTGAACGGGCTTCGTTGCTGAAGTCCCTTGGCCATGTTCACCGCGTGGTGGAGCGGCGAAACACGATTCCCATCCTGTCGAATGTGCTCTTGCACATCGCCGACGGCGCGGTCGCCTTCAAGGCGACCGATCTCGACATGGAGGTGAGCGAGACGGTGCCAGCCGAGATCGCCCAAGCCGGCGGCGTCACGGCGCCGGCCCACACGCTCTACGAGATCGTGCGCAAGCTGCCGGAGGGCAGTCAGGTCACTTTCGAGTCGACCGGCGAAAGCGGGCAGATGACGCTGCGCTCCGGGCGTTCGCGTTTCATCCTCGCGACCCTGCCGGAATCCGATTTTCCCGACCTCTCCGTCGGCGAGATGCCGCATCGTTTCGAGGTCGCGGCCGCGGTGCTGAAGCGTCTCTTCGACAAGACGCATTTCGCCATCTCGACGGAGGAGACGCGCTATTACCTCAATGGCGTCTTCCTGCATGAGATGAGCGGCAGCAACGGTTCCGTGCTGCGGGCGGTCGCGACCGATGGCCACCGTCTCGCGCGCGTCGAGACCGAGGCGCCGCAAGGCGCCGCCGGCATGCCGAGCGTGATCGTGCCGCGCAAGGCGGTCGCCGAAATCCAGAAGCTGCTGGAAGACCAGGCGGGCGATTTGACCGTCGAATTGTCGGCCACCAAAATCCGCCTCTCGGCGGGCCCGGTCGTGCTGACCTCGAAGCTCATCGACGGCACGTTCCCGGATTATCAGCGCGTCATTCCCTCGGGCAATGACCGCACGCTGCTCGTGGACAAGGAGGCTTTCGCCCGCGCCGTCGACCGCGTGTCGACGATCTCGAGCGAGCGCGGCAGGGCCGTGAAGCTCTCTCTGACCCCGGGACGCGTGACGCTCTCGGTCACCAATCCGGACGCGGGCAGCGCCACCGAGGAGCTTGAGGCCGAATATGATTCGCCCCCGCTCGATATCGGTTTCAACGCCCGCTACCTTCTCGATGTGCTCGGCCAGCTCGACGGCGAGAATGCGCTTCTCAAGCTCGCCGAGCCCGGTTCCCCCACGTTGATGCTGGAGCGCGAGGGGGCATCCACGCTCTACGTGCTGATGCCGATGCGCGTGTGAGGAACCTCGCCGCCTCGAAAGGGGGGCAGGTCGAGCTTGCATGAGCGCGCCGCGAGTCACGCGCCTGAGGCTCACTGACTTCCGCAGCTTTCCGGAGCTCGACGCCGAATTCGAGCCGATGCTGATCGCGCTTTGCGGCGAGAACGGCGTCGGCAAGACGAATCTGCTCGAGGCCTTGTCGCTTTTGGCGCCGGGCCGCGGCCTGCGCCGCGCGCCGCTTGCCGAGATGGCGCGCATCGGCGGGTCCGGCCGATTCGCCATCGTCGCCGATCTCGAGGGCCCGCTCGGCCCCGCTGTGCTCGGGACCGGGATCGAGCGCGAGCAGGGCTCATCGAATCCGATTCGCAAGACGCGTCTCAACGGCGCGCCGGCGGCTTCATCTAGCGTCTTCAGCGAGCATCTGCGCCTCGTGTGGATGACGCCTTCGCTCGACGGGCTGTTCAACGGGCCACCCGGCGAGCGCAGGCGCTTCGTCGACCGGCTGGTGCTCGCGATCGACCCCGGGCATGCGTCGCGGGCCGCCGCCTTGGAGCAGGCGTTGCGTTCGCGCAACCGGCTCCTCGAGGAGGCGCGCCCCGACACCCAATGGCTCGACGCGGTCGAAAGGCAAGTCGCGGAACTCGGCATCGCGATCGCTTTGGCGCGCCGCGAGACCATCGAGCGCCTCGCGGCGCTCATCGTCGCGCGTCGCGACGACAAGTCGCCTTTCCCGTTCGCCGAGCTCGCCCTGGTCGGCGAGACGGACGCGCTCGTCGTGGAGCACAGCGCGCTCGAGGCCGAGGACAGGATGCGCAAAAGCCTGCGCGACACGCGCCAGCGCGACCGCGCGGCGGGTCGCACGCTCACCGGCCCCCAGACCTCCGATCTCCTCGTGCGCCATGGGCCGAAAGGCATCGAGGCAGCGCGCGCCTCCACGGGCGAGCAAAAGGCGCTGCTCATCGGGCTCGTGCTGGCGCATGCGCATCTCGTCGCGCAGATGAGCGGCATGGCGCCCTTGGTCCTGCTCGACGAAGTCGCCGCCCATCTCGACCCGCCGCGTCGCCAAGCCTTGTTCGGTGTGCTCACAGCGCTCGGCGGCCAGGTCTTCATGACCGGCGCCGACCAAGCCTTGTTCGCCGAGCTGCCGGAAGGCGCGAGGCGCTTCGAAGTGTCTTTGGGAAAAGTGGTGCCCGCGCCGCGATGAGCAACCCCTTCCGTCAACGGAGCGGACCCCAAGGCTTGACGCCGGCGCGTGGAGCGGATGGATCATCGAGCGATGCGACGCTTTGATCGGCAAAATCCATTGATTGCTCGCGGGGCCGATGGGCGCATCCGGCTTCCGGCCATGCGCGCCTTTGGCAGCTTTCCATCCCGGCGATCACAATGACCGTCTCGATGCCGAGCTCGAGCGATGCCCGATCCACCGGCTGGGCCGACAGCTTGCGCTGGTTTTGCGCAACCGCCGTCGCGCTGGCTCTCGCCGCGCTCCTCTTCAACACCCTGATCGATCCTTATGGCGCCAACCCGTTGCGTCTTCGTTTCGAGCGGCCGTTGATGGATATCAACCAGCGCTTCATGTATCCGCAGGTGCTGCGCTCGGGCGAATATGAGAGCGCGATCTTCGGGACCTCGACGATCAGGCTGTTGAAGCCTTCGGACCTCGAAGCCTCGCTCGGCGGCCATTTCGCCAATTTCGGCATGAATGCCGCGACGCCCTTCGAGCAAAGCGAGGCGGTGCGGCTCTTCATCGCTCACACGCCGAATGTGCGAAACCTGGTCTGGAGCCTCGATCGGTCCTGGTGCGACCCCGATGCCGAAACGCCCGCGAAGCTTTTGACCGAGCGTGCCTTCCCGCCCTGGCTCTATGACGGCAGCCGCTGGACGACGATCCCGCATCTTTTCAATTTACGCACGCTCGAGATCGCATCGCGCGTCGTGTTGAACCGCTTGGGCTTGATGAAGCCGCGCTTGCCGCGCGACGGCTATGAGGTGTTCACGCCGCCCGAAGCGTCTTACGACGCGGCGCGCGCCGCCGCGCACATCTGGGGCGCCGGTTCGCGCGGCGTCATTTCGGCGGAACCCAAATTCGAAGCGACGGCGGCGGAGCGCTCGACGTGGCGCTTCCCCGCGCTCGATCGGCTCGGCGCGACGCTCGCCGGATTGCCGGCGGGCGCGGGCCTCCTCGCGCTTTTTCCGCCGGTTCACGTCGCGATCCAACCGGCGCCGGGCAGTTTCGAGGCAGCCCAGGATGAAGAATGCAAGGCGCGCATCGCCACGATCATCGCCCGGCATCACGGCACGACAGTCGACATGCGCTTCGCCTCGCCGATCACCACGCAGGACACCAATTACTGGGACGCGCTTCATTATCGCCTGCCGATCGCGCGGCGGATCGCCGAGGTGCTGCGCGAGGCGAGCGAAAGCAAGGCGGGCGGGCAGGATTTCCATGTGCTCGCCGAAGGCTCTTGAAAAAGCACACGTGAGGAAGTGCTTGCGAGATCACGCATCGCCTCTCGCCCAATCCTCCCGGATCGCGGCGATCGCATCGGCGAGGCGGCCGGCGGCGATGGCGGCGCGAAGCGTCGCCATCAGATCCTGGTAATAGGCGAGATTGATCGCGGTCAGCATCATCATGCCGAGGATCTCGCCGGCCTTGACGAGATGGTGCAAGTAAGCGCGGCTCCAATCGCGCGCGGCCGGAGAGGTCGAGTGCTCGTCGAGCGGCCTTATGTCCTCGGCGTGCTTGGCGTTGCGCAAATTGACCTTGCCGAAGCGCGTGAACGCAAGGCCGTGACGGCCCGCGCGCGTGGGCATGACGCAGTCGAACATGTCGATGCCGCGCTCGACGGATTTGACGATATCGTCAGGCGTGCCCACCCCCATGAGGTAGCGCGGCCGCTCGCTCGGCAAATGCGGCTCGACCGCCTCGATCATGCGTAACATGATCTCTTGCGGTTCTCCGACCGCGAGTCCGCCGATGGCGTAGCCGCCGAAATCCATGCGGGCCAAGGCCTTCGCGCTTTCGACGCGCAAGGCTTCGACGGCACCGCCTTGCACGATGGCGAAAATCGCCCTTCCGTCGGGCCGGCCGAAAGCCTTTTGGCATCTTTCGGCCCAGCGCAAGCGATAGGCGCATGGCCTTCTCCGCCACCTCGTCGGAAGCCGGCAACGCCACGCATTCGTCGAGCTGCATCACGATGTCGGCGTCGAGAAGGTTCTGGATCTCGATCGCGCGCTCAGGCGAAAGCTCATGGGCCGCGCCGTCGATATGCGAGCGAAACAGCACGCCACTCTCGCTGATCTTGCGCAGATTGGCGAGGGACATCACCTGGAAACCGCCTGAATCGGTGAGGATCGGACGCGACCAGTTCATGAAACGATGCAAGCCGCCTAGCGCCGCGATGCGCTCGGCGCCGGGCCGCAGCATGAGATGGTAAGTGTTGGCGAGCACGATGTCCGCGCCGAGCGCCGCGACCTCGCCCGGATACATCGCCTTCACGGTCGCGGCGGTGCCGACCGGCATGAAAGCGGGCGTTCGAATGGCGCCCCGCGGCGTCATGATCTCGCCGCTGCGTGCGGCCCCGTCGCGGGCCGCGATCGAGAAGGCGAAGGCGTTCATCCGGTTTTATCGACCGCGCGAAAGAGCAAGCTCGCGTCCCCATACGAATAGAAGCGATAGCGCTCAGCGATCGCATGCGCATAGGCGCGCCGCATGGTCTCGAGCCCCGAGAAGGCGCTCACGAGCATGAAGAGGGTCGAGCGCGGTAGGTGAAAATTGGTCATCAGCGCGTCGACCCCCTTGAAGCGATGGCCTGGCGTGATGAAGATCGCGGTCTCGCCGCTGAAGGGAAGAAGCCTTCCCTCTGGTGACGCCGCGCTCTCGAGCAGGCGAAGCGTCGTCGTGCCGATGGCGATGACGCGTCCGCCTTTCTCTCGCGCCGCGTTGATCGTCTCCGCCGCCGGGGCATCGACGCGGCCCCATTCCGGATGCATGCGATGCGCGCTCGTGTCCTTCGCCTTGACGGGCAGGAAGGTGCCCGGCCCGACATGCAGCGTCACGGTGGCGATCGCGACGCCGCGCGCGCGGATCGCATCGAGGAGATCGGAATCGAGGTGCAAGCCCGCCGTCGGAGCCGCGACCGCACCGGGATCGCGGGCGTATACCGTCTGGTAATCGGCGCGGTCTTGCGCATCATCGGCGCGGCGCTGCGCGATATAGGGCGGCAGCGGCACGTGGCCGAAGCGCTCGATGGCTTCGTCGAGGATGGCTCCATGAAAATCGAAGGCAAGATCGATCTCGCCATCCTGCATTTTTGATTCCACCGTCGCCATGAGGCGCTGAAGCTCGCAAACGATGCCTTCGGAGGCTTCACCGAAGACGATGCGGTCGCCAGGGCTGAGCCGCTTCGCCGGCTTCGCGAAAGCCCGCCAACGATCCGGCGCGAGACGCTTGTGCAGGAGGACCTCCACGCGCGCCGCAGCCTCGCCTCTGACGCGCGTGCCGAGGAGGCGCGCCGGGATGACGCGCGTGTCGTTGAGGACGACGACGTCGCCAGCGTGAAGCTGGTCGGGCAAGTCCGCAACGCGACGGTCGGCAAGCTCCGGGGAGCCGTTCGGCGCGACGACGAGAAGCCGTGCGCTTTTTCGAGGTTGGGCGGGCCGAAGCGCGATCAGCTCGACGGGGAACTCGAAATCGAAGAGATCGACGCGCAATGCGGTGCTCAGGCAAAACGCAGGATCAAGGCGCCGCCAAGCAAGAGCCCAGCGCCGAGGAGGCGAGGCGGCGTCAGCACGATCGAGGGCAGGCCGAAGAAACCGAAGCTGTCGATCGCAAGGCCGGCGAGGAGTTGTCCTGCGATGACGAAGCCCATGGTCGATGCTGCGCCGATGCGCGGGGTGAGAAAAATCACTGTCGTCAGATAGACGACGCCGAGCGCGCCGCCGCTGACGAACGCCCATGCGGGCAAATCGCGCCAGCTTGAGGCCGCGCCTTGCAGGCGGGCCACGGCAAGTGCCATGAGCAACAGCAAGAGCGCGCCCGTCCCGAAGGAGATCGCCGCCGCAATGACGGGCGAGCCGAAGGCGCGCGACACCATGGCGTTGATCGCGGCCTGGGTTCCGAGCGTCGCGCCGGCAATGATGCCGAGCGCCGCGAGTAGGAGGCCGGCGACGAGCGCCGCCATGAAGCTACGCGGCCTTTGCGTCGGCGGCGATGCGCGCCTTCACGATGCGGTCGGGATCGCGAACCGGCTCGCCGCGCTTGATCTTGTCGACATTCTCCATGCCCTCGGCCACCTGTCCCCAGACGGTGTATTGACGGTCGAGAAAACGGGCGTCCTTGAAGCAGATGAAGAATTGCGAATTCGCGGAATTCGGGCTCGACGCACGCGCCATGGAGCAGGTGCCGCGCTTGTGCGGCTCGCTGTTGAACTCCGCCGCGAGGTCGCCGAGATCGGAGCCGCCCGTGCCGGTGCCGTGCGGACAGCCGGTTTGCGCCATGAAGCCCTCGATGACCCGGTGAAAGGCGACGCCGTCGTAGAAGCCTTGCCGCGTCAAGGCCTTGATGCGCTCGACGTGCTTCGGCGCAAGATCGGGGCGAAGCGCGATGGTGACATTTCCTTTGGTGGTCTCGAGGATGAGGGTGTCTTCGGGCTTTGCTGTCATGATCAGCTCCTTACGGGTGCCTTTGCAGGTTTGACGATACGAATGCTGAAGGGCCTGCCGGCGAGCGCGCCGCCGAGCCCATCGGTGAAGGAGAAGGGAGCGCAGGACAAAAGAGCGTGGCCGATCGCCTGCTCGAAGCTCTGTTTCGCGCCGGCCGAGATCCCTGCCTGCACATAGGTGAAGCGAGGCTCACCGAGGATATGGCCGTCACGCGTGAAGCTGAATCTTATGGTCGCGGCAAGGTCCTCGGAATTGTCGCCGAAGGGCGCGCCGGCGAAGCAAGCGCGCAAGGCGCCGAAGACGTCGCGGATGGTGTTGAGCTTTTGAGGCAGGGGCGCGGGGGCCGCGGCCGCCGGCGGCTCGGTTGCCGTTTTCCCTTTCGGCAGCAGCATCAAGGTCATCCGCAATTCCTGGCCGAAGGCATCTTGATATTGATCATAGGGTCCGCACGGGCCGGGATTTCCCGTGAACTGGCAGAACTCGGTGAGTTGCGCCCGCGCGCCGAGCGAGATCGGCATGAAGCAACCTAGCGAGAGGAGAAAAAGAACGACCGAGGCGACGGATGGGCCGCGTCGGAGAGGAGAAGGTTTTCGGGGCGCAAGATCGCGGCGAGATGGGCTGCCGAAGCTCGACGACGCATTCGCCTTGAAGCCATGCGCCCGGCCGGTCACTGCGGGTCCGATGCCAGCCGCATGCGGACGATCTTGTCCGGCGCAGTCACCGCGCCGTTGTCGTCCTTGGAGCCTTTCTTGATCTTGTCGACCACGTCCATTCCCGAGACCACCTCGCCCACGACGGTGTAGTTGTGGTTGAGGAAGGACGCATCGGCGAAGCAGATGAAGAATTGGGAATTGGCGCTGTCCGGGTCGCTCGCCCGCGCCATGCCCACCGTGCCACGCTTGAAGGGCGCCGAGGAGAATTCGGCCGGAATGTTCGGAAGGTCCGAGCCGCCCGAGCCATCGCCCTTCGGATCGCCCGTCTGAGCCATGAAGCCCGCGATCACGCGGTGGAAGGTGAGGCCATCGTAGAATTTGCGCTTCACCAGCGTCTTGATCTGCGCGACATGCTTAGGCGCGAGATCGGGTCGAAGACGGATGGTCACATCGCCGTCCTTGGTGGTGAGGATGATCGTGTTTTGCGGATCGGACTTGGCCTGGGCCAAGGCTTTGCCCTGCACGACCCCGAGGGTGGCGCAGAAGGCGAGTGCGAATGCAAGCGTGCGGATCACGTCGGCGGCCTTTCGTTCATTGAGATAGGGTGAGGGATGATCGCTTCAACCTGGATATTTCTCGCGCAGCTTACGCGCCACCGATTCCGGCACGAAGCCTGACACGTCTCCGCCCATCGAAGCGATTTGGCGCACGAGCGTGGCGGTGATGGGGCGGACCATGGGTGATGACGGCAGGAAGACAGTGAGCACATCGGGCGCCATCGCCTCGTTCATTCCCGCCATCTGCATTTCGTAATCGAGATCCGTGCCGTCGCGCAATCCGCGAATGAGGATGGAGGCGCCGACCCTGCGCGCCGCGAAGACGACGAGATCGTCGAAGGCGACGACCTCGAAGCTCGCGCCGGCCGCTTGCGCGAGCGGGCTTGCCACATCCTTGATCATCTCGGTGCGCGCCTCCACGCTGAAGAGCGCGGTTTTCGACGCCTGCAAACCGATCCCCACGACGAGACGGTCGGTGAGGCGAAACGCGTGGCGGAGCACGTCGAGGTGCCCGTTGGTCAACGGATCGAAGGAGCCCGGATAAAAGGCCGTGCGCGACATGCGCCTGCGTTAGCCCGCTTCCCATCACGCGGCAAGCCCAGGACGTGAATGGGGAGGGCTCATCTACGGCAGGATGTAGCGGGAACTATCCGCGATGAAGCGATTCGATAAGAGGAGAGGGCCGAGATTCATCTTTTCGATACGAGTTGTTGAGGGCCGTTTAACCTGAACATCCATTCACGATTGCGCGTTAACGACTTGGAAGACCCCGAAGTGGAATCCTGTTGGCGGACAGGGAAACAAGCCGGCAAAAAGCCGGGGAGGCGTCAAACATGCTCGGGGATAAAATGTATCCGTATTTCGACGAGTATCTCGGCTCGATCGCCGCGTCGCGGCGCATCGACAAGGATGATATTCGCGCCATCCGCACCGTCCTCGACGAGGAGGTCGCCGCGGATCGTCACATCATCGAAAAGCTGATCGATCTCGATCGCTCGGCGCAAGGCGGGGCGGCGTGGCGAGACTTCTTGGCCGAGGTCGTCGCGGATTACGTGGTCTGGGTCGAAGGGCCGCTCGGCAAGGTCTCGGCCGAAACCAGCGCCTGGCTGATCGCGACGCTAGGGGATGCAGCGGGATCGCCCGCGCCCTCGGCTTCACATGTCGCGCATGCGGTGATCGCCGAGGCGGAGGAGGCGGACGCGTCGCTCACGCTCTTTGCGCTCGCCACGCCGCGAGAGAGCCTCTGGCCGCTGCCGAGCACCGGCTCGAAGGGTTCGGCGAATTTGATGATGTGACCGTGGGCTCGCGCCCGACGAGGGGCCGATCCTTGAAGGGCGGCGCGCCGTCTCGCCGTTCTCGCCCTCGTTTATCTGTGGACGTGCGGCGCCTCCTCCCGTAAAGGCAAAATCCCTTTACGCGTGACGGGGCTGCCGTGTTCACGAAGATCCTGATCGCCAATCGCGGTGAGATCGCCTGCCGCGTCATCAAGTCCGCGAAGCGCTTGGCCATCCGCACGGTCGCCGTGTACTCGGACGCGGATCGCGACGCCTTGCACGTCGAGATGGCGGACGAGGCGGTGGCGATCGGTGCGGCGCCGGCCACGGAAAGCTATCTTTCGATCGAGCGCATCATCGAAGCCTGCAAGCAAACCGGAGCCGAGGCCGTGCATCCAGGTTACGGCTTTCTTTCCGAGCGCCCGGCCTTTGCCGAAGCGCTCGCTGCGGCGGGCATCATCTTCATCGGGCCCAACCCGCGCGCCATCGCGGCCATGGGCGACAAGATCGAATCGAAGAAATTCGCCGCCGCCGCCAAGGTCTCGACGGTGCCGGGCCATCTCGGCGTCATCGAGGACGGCGACGAGGCCGTGCGCATCGCCGACGAGATCGGCTATCCGGTGATGATCAAGGCCTCTGCCGGCGGCGGCGGCAAGGGCATGCGCATCGCGCATCGACGCGACGAGGTCGCGGAAGGGTTCGCGCGTGCCCGCTCGGAGGCCTCCTCGTCATTCGGGGACGACCGCGTCTTCATCGAGAAATTCATCGTCGATCCGCGCCATGTCGAAATCCAGGTGCTCGGCGACAAGCATGGCAATGTCATCCATCTCGGCGAACGCGAATGCTCTATTCAGCGGCGCAATCAGAAAGTCATCGAGGAGGCGCCAAGCCCTCTTCTCGATGCCGCGACGCGCGCCGCGATGGGCGCGCAAGCCGTCGCGCTCGCCAAGGCGGTCGGCTACGATTCCGCCGGCACGGTCGAGTTCGTCGCCGGCCAGGATCGCTCCTTCTTCTTCCTCGAGATGAACACGAGGCTGCAGGTCGAGCACCCCGTGACCGAGATGGTTACCGGCATCGATATCGTCGAGGAGATGATCCGTGTCGCCGCGGGCGAGAAGCTTCGACTTCGCCAGGAGGATGTGAAGCTTAAGGGATGGGCCATCGAGTCGCGCATCTATGCCGAGGATCCGACGCGCAACTTCTTGCCCTCGATCGGCAGGCTCACGACTTATCAGCCTCCGCGCGAAGGCAAGCTCGGCGCGGGAAGCGTGCGCAACGACACCGGCGTGCGCGAGGGCGGCGAAATTTCAATCTATTACGACCCGATGATCGCCAAGCTCGTCACGCATGCACCGACGCGCGCGGCGGCGATCGAGACCCAGGCGCTCGCCCTTGATGCCTTCGCGCTCGACGGCATTCGCCACAACATCCCGTTTCTTTCCGCCGTGATGCGGCGCCCCCGCTGGCAGGCGGGCCAATTGTCGACGGGCTTCATCGCCGAGGAGTTTCCGAAGGGCTTCGTGCTGGCGCCGCCGAGCGGTGACGCGGCGCGCCTCGTTGCCGCGGTTGCCATCGCGATCGACCATCTCTCGAACACGCGTAAACGCAAGATCGTGGGGCAGATGCCAGGGTGGCGAGTCGCCGAATTCGAGACCGAGCGCATGGTGAAGATCGGCGAGGAAGAATACGCGGCGACAGTGCTGCGGGAGACGGGAGACATCGTCATCGCCTTTTCGGCGCCGCAAGCCGCAAAGGTGAGGCTGAGCACGAGCTGGCGTGCCGGTGAGCCGAGCTTCATCGGCAAGATCGACGGACACGCCGTCGCGATGCAGCTTCGCCCCCTCCTCAACGGGGTGTCGATCGGCTACGCGGGCACAAAGTCCGAGGCTCGCGTCTTTACGCGCCGCGAGGCCGAGCTTGCCGCCATGATGCCGTTGAAGCCATCGGCGGGGCCGGGCACTGCCTTGCGCTGCCCGATGCCCGGCCTCGTCAAGGCCATCTCCGTGAAGCCCGGGCAGGAGGTGAAGGCCGGCGAGACGCTGTGCATCGTGGAAGCGATGAAGATGGAAAATGTGCTGCGCGCCGAGCGTGACGCCGTGGTGAAGGCGCTTTGCGTCAAGGAGGGCGATACGCTCGCGGTCGACGCCGTCATCATGGAATTCGCGTAAACTGGAGTGGCTGCATGCGCCTTTATTTCGCCTTCGGTGCCAATATGGAAGTTGCGGGAATGTCCCGGCGCTGCCCGACCGCTGAAGCGGTGGGCGCCGCACGCCTCGACAATCATCGCTTCGCCATCGTGCACCCTGGCTTCGCCACGGTGATCGAGGCTCCGGGCGCGAGCGTCCATGGCGTGCTCTGGCGGCTCGGCAGTCGCGACATCAATGTCCTCGACGTTTACGAGAACATCTCGTCGGGGCTCTACGGGCGCGCCGAGAAAACGGTTCGCCACGGCATGCGCACCTTGCGCGCCTTGACCTATTTCGTTGTCGCGCCCCAGCCCGGTCGCCCGAAGCCGGGTTACCTCGAAGATTGCGTGCTGCCGGCGGCCCGGCATTGGAAGTTGCCGCAGGACTATATTCGCGCGCTCGAGGCCTTCGTCGTTTCTCCAGGCGCCCGGACCCCTTGGAGCGTAACCAAACCCGTGTGACCGCGGGAAAATTTGAACGAGGAGGAAAGCTTGTCGAGCTCTTTCGTCGTGAGACCCGTCGCGCCCGGAGACCGCAAGCGATGGGAGCCGCTTTGGCGTGGGTATCAGACTTTCTACAAGGCCGACCTTTCCTCGGAGGTGACGGAAACGACCTGGCATCGTTTCTTCGATGGCCTCGAGCCGATGCATGCGCTCGTCGCCGAGGAGGGCACGGAGCTCATCGGCATCGTGCATTACCTCTTCCATCGCTCCACCTGGATGCTGGGCCCGATCTGCTATCTCCAGGATCTCTTCACGGCCGATAAGGCGCGGGGCAAGGGGGTCGGAAAAGCGTTGATCGAGGCTGTTTATGCGCGCGCCACAGCGGCGGGGGCGACCCGCGTCTACTGGCACACCCACGAGACGAACGCGACGGCGCGTTCCCTTTACGACCGCGTCGCCACCCTCTCCGGCTTCGTGCAATACCGCAAGGAAGGAATTCGGTGACAGCTTACCAATTCCCCATTTATAAACCCGGGGCGCGCCATTCCGTTTATCCCCGCGAAGCCCACGCGAAGGCGGGTCCAGATCTTCCGTCAGCTCCGTGCTGTTCCCATCCTGCGACAGTCGGGATAGGAACGCATAAAAAGGGGAATTGGTAAGCTGTCAGCGAATTAACGTCTTCGCTCGTTCCTCACGCCCCTCATTCGAGACGTTTGCCCGGCGCACGCGACTGTGGAAACATGGCTCGCGGAGCGCCCGCGGTGTCGGGTTCGGGTGGCGGCGATGGATGAAGGGGAGAGAATTATGGCGCGTTTCGCATCCATTCTCGGCTTTGCGCTCGCGACAGCGCTCGGGCAGGCGTCGCTGGCCGCCGCGGCCGAGATCAAGCCGGCGGTCGTCTACGATCTCGGCGGCAAATTCGACAAATCCTTCAACGAAGGCGTGGCGAACGGGGCGATGAAGTTCAAGCAGGATACCGGAATCGATTTTCGCGATTTCGAGATCCAGAACGACGCGCAACGCGAGCAGGCGTTGCGCCGCTTCGCGCATGATGGCTTTTCTCCCATCGTCGCGGTTGGCTTCACTCAGGCGAGCGCGCTCGAGAAGGTCGCGGCGGAATTTCCCGACGTCAAATTCGCCGTCATCGACGCTGTCGTCGATAAGCCGAATGTCCGCTCCATCGTCTTCAAGGAGCAGGAAGGTTCATTCCTGGTCGGGCTGATGGCGGCGCTCGCCTCGAAGACGGGAAAGATCGGCTTCGTCGGCGGCATGGATATTCCGCTCATCCGCAAATTCGCCTGCGGCTACGTCGAGGGCGCGAAATACGCAAAGCCCGGGATCGAGGTGATGCAGAACATGACCGGCACGACGGGCGCGGCCTGGAATGATCCCGTCAAGGGCGGCGAGCTCGCGAAATCGCAAATGGATCGAGGCGCCGATGTCGTCTATCACGCGGCGGGCGGCACGGGGCTTGGCGTGTTGCGCGCAGCTGCCGACGCCGGCAAGCTCGGCATCGGGGTCGATTCGAACCAGGACGGGCTGTTTCCGGGCCATGTGCTGACCTCGATGCTCAAGCGCGTCGATGTCGCCACCTACAACACCTTCACCGATGCCAAGAACGGACAGTTCACGCCAGGGGTCTATGTGCTCGGCTTGAAGGAGAACGGCGTCGGCTATGCGCTCGACGACAGCAACAAGGCACTCGTCACGACCGAGATCAAGGCCGCGGCCGACAAGGCATCGGCCGATATCGTCGGCGGCACGATCAAGGTCCATGACTACATGGCGGATCAGAAGTGCCCCGACTGAGCGGGCAGGCGCAGCTTTGCGAAGCTGCCGGGCGAGCACTCTTTCCTCTTCCGCAGCGCGCCGCGTGAAGGTGATGAAGCGTCGCGGCGCAAGCGCTTTCGGCGCGGAATTTTTGGGTGCCGCGCTTGTGCTCGCCGGGATCGGCGCGCCTCACCCCGCGGTCGCCGAGCCGCTTCGGCCCGCCATCCTCTACAATCTGGTGAAATTCGACGCCTCCTTCAACGAGGGCGCGTATCGCGGGATCGAGCGTTTTAAATCCGCGACCGGCACGGAATTTCGCGAATTCGAGGTGAAGAGCGATGTCGAGCGCGAAGCCGTGCTGCGGCGCTTCGCCTCGCGTGGCGAGGATCCGATCATCGCGATCGGCTTCCCCTTCGTCTCGGCCGTCGACAAGGTCGCCCGCGATTTTCCAAAAACCCGTTTCGTCATCGTCGATGCCGTCGTGGACAGGCCGAATGTGCAATCGGTCGTCTTCAAGGAGCAGGAAGGCGGCTACCTCGTCGGCATGATGGCCGCGATGGCCTCGAAGACGGGCAAGGTCGGGATGGTCGGCGGCATGGATCTGCCGATCATTCGCCGCATCGCTTGCGGTTATGAAAAAGGCGCGAAGGCCGCGCGCCCCGGCACCGTGGTGCTCGAGACCTATGCGGGGGACACGCCGGCCGCCTTCACCGATCCGGCGCGCGGTGCCGAGCTCGCGCGCTCCGAGATCGGCCAAGGCGCCGATGTGGTGCTGCAGGCTGCGGGCGCGACCGGGCTTGGCGTGCTGCGCGCCGCGGCCGACGCCAAGGTGCTCGGCATCGGTTCGGATTCGAACCAGAACGGGCTTTATCCCGGTTACGTCCTTACGAGCCTGCTCAAGCGCACCGACAATGCCGTGTATCTTGCGCTTCAGGATGCCGCGGCGGGGAAATGGCAAGCCGGGGCGCGCCTCCTCGGCGTCGCTGAAGGGGGCATCGACATCGCGGTCGATGACGCCAACAAGGCACTGCTGACCGATGAAATGCGCGCGGCGCTCGGAAGGGCGAAGGACGCGATCACGACGGGTGCGCTCGCCGTGCCGGATTGGACCAAGACGCGTTCCTGCCAGCCATGAGCAAGGCGCCATCCGCGCCGCTCCCGGCGGTCGAGCTCATCGGCATCGACAAGAGCTTCGGCGCGGTGCGCGCCAACCGTAACGTCACACTCGAGATCGCCAAGGGCTCGATCCACGGCATCGTCGGGGAGAATGGCGCGGGCAAATCGACGCTCATGTCGATCCTCTACGGCTTCTACGAGGCGGATGCCGGCGAGATCAGGATCGACGGCAAGAGCCTGCGCATCGTGAACTCGCACGCGGCGATCGAAGCCGGGATCGGCATGGTGTTCCAGCACTTCATGCTGGTCGATGAGCTGAGCGTCCTCGAGAACGTCATGCTCGGCGCCGAAGGCGGCGCCTGGCTCGCGACGGGGGCGAAGAAGGCGCGCGCCGAACTCGAAGGCTTCGCCGAGGATTACGGCCTAGCCGTCGATCCCGACGCCCGCATCCGGGATCTATCTGTCGGCCAGCACCAGCGGGTCGAGATCATCAAGGCGCTCTACCGCGGCGCCAATGTGCTGGTGCTCGACGAGCCGACCGCGGTGCTCACACCCCCTGAGGCGACGGCGCTTTTCAAGCTGCTCGCGGCGCTCAAGGCGCAAGGCAAGACCATCATTCTCATCACCCATAAGCTGCAAGAGATCATGGCGGCGACCGATCGCGTCAGCGTCATGCGTCGCGGCGAGATCGTCGCGACGATGGACACGGCGAGCACCTCGCCGCGCGAGCTCGCCGCGCTCATGGTCGGCCGCGAGGTGTTGCTCCGCGTCGAGAAAAAACCACGCGAAGCCGGAGCGCCGATGCTCGAGGTCGAGGGGCTCCGTGTCGTCGATGAGCGCGGCGTGCAACGGCTCGACGACATATCCTTCTCGCTGCGGGCGGGCGAGATCATCGGCATCGCCGGGGTCGCGGGAAATGGCCAGAGCGAATTGCTCGCGGCGCTCTCCGGAATCACGCCGATGAGCGCAGGAAAGGTTACGCTCGCCGGCACGCGGTTGGACGCGCGAGCCACGAACCCGCGCGCGCTTCGCCGCGCCGGGCTCCTGCATGTGCCAGAGGATCGGCTGCGCATGGGTCTCGTCCCGCCTTTTCCCGCCTTCGAGAGCGCCGCGCTCGGCTTCACCGATGAGGCGCGCTACGGGCGAGGCCTCTTGCTCGACCAAGGCGCCATGGCCGAGGATCTCTCGCGGCGCATGCAGGATTACGACGTGCGCCCGCGCGACCCTTACCTCAAGACCGCGAAATTCTCGGGCGGCAATCAGCAGAAGATCGTGCTTGCCCGCGAAATTGAGCGCTCGCCCAAGGTGCTGCTCGTCGGGCAGCCCACGCGCGGCGTCGATATCGGCGCCATCGAGTTCATCCATGGCCGCTTGCTCGCTTTGCGAGACGCGGGCGTCGCGATCCTTCTCGTCTCGGTCGAGCTCGAGGAGATCATGGCCTTGAGCGATCGCATCCTCGTTCTTTGCGGTGGGCGCATCACCGGCGAGCGACGCCCGGAGAGCACGGATCTCGGCGATCTCGGGCTCTTGATGGCGGGGGTCAAGGAGATGGCGGCGTGAGCGCGCCCATCGAGCTGCCGAGATGGGCGGATGTCGCCCTGGTGCCGGCGATCGCGACCGTCGCGGCGTTTCTAGTCGCAGGTCTCGTGGTGTCCGCGATCGGCGAAAACCCGCTCGAGGCGACGCGCATATTGGTCGAGGGAAGCCTTGGCTCGCGTGAAGGCCTCGGCTTTACCCTCTATTACGCGACGAATTTCATCTTTGCCGGCCTTGCGGTCGCGGTCGCCTTTCACGCCGGCCTTTTCAATATCGGGGTCGAGGGTCAAGCGACGCTCGCCGGTATCGGCGCGACGCTCGTCTGCCTTGCGCTCGACGATCGGCCGGCCGTGATCGTGCTGCCGCTTGCCATTGGGGCGGCCGTGGCCGCGGGCGCGCTCTTCGCCTTCATCCCCGGTTATTTGCAAGCGCGGCGCGGCAGCCATGTCGTGATCACGACGATCATGTTCAACTTCCTCGCCGCCATCCTGCTGGTCTATCTTCTCGTGAATGTGATCGGCAATCCGAAGTCGATGGCGCCCGAGACGCGTGGCTTCGGGCCGAATGCGCATCTCGCCTTCATTCACGATTTGCTTCGCGCGCTCGGCGTCAACATGCCGACGACGCCGCTGAACCTGTCGTTCCCTTTGGCGCTGCTCGCGGCCTTCGGAATCTGGCTCACCATCTACCGCTCCCGATTGGGCAACGCGATCCGCACCGTTGGGGCGAGCCCGGCGGCGGCCGTCTACGCCGGCATCTCACCTTCGCGCATCACCATGCTGACGATGGCGCTCTCGGGCGCGCTCGCGGCCGGGCTCGCGCTCAACGAGGTGCTCGGCGTGCAGCAGCGTCTCCTTCCGGAATTCACCTCAGGCTACGGCTTTGTCGGCATCGCGGTGGCGCTCATGGGCCGTGCCCATCCGTTGGGCGTCGTGCTCGCGGCCCTCTTGTTCGGAATGCTTTATCAAGGCGGGGCGGAGCTCTCCTTCGACCATCCGACGATCACGCGCGACATGGTGACGGTGATCGGCGGCGTACTGATCCTGTTTGCCGGGGCGTTCGACAGTCTTTTCCGGCGCGGCGTCGCCGGCCTGATTCCGCGCCGAGCCGCGATATGAAGCGGCAATGCCATCGGCACGCGCCGTCGGCAAAGGCTCAGGTTTCCGTCGCCCGATGAACGCGCTCGCCGAAAATTCGACGCTGATCGCCGTGGTGCTCGCCTCGGCTTTGCGGCTCTCCGTGCCGCTGATCGCCGCCTGCCTTGCGGGACTGTGGTCCGAGCGTTCCGGGATCGTCGACATCGGCCTTGAAGGGAAGATGCTGATCGCCGCCTTCGCTTCCGCCGCCGCGGCTTTTGCGTTCCATTCGGCCTGGGTCGGACTTGCCGCCGGCATTCTCGCTTCCGTCGCCTTCGCCTTGCTGCACGGCTTCGCCTCGATCAGCCAGCGCGGCAATCAGATCGTCTCGGGCGTCGCCATCAACCTCCTTGCGGCCGGATTGACGGCGGTTATCGGCAATGCCTGGTACGGCGAGGGCGGCCGGACACCGCCGCTCGAAGGGCCGGCCCGATTCCCGGATCTCGTTTTGCCGGGCGCCACGGCGCTCAAGTCCGTGCCGATCCTCGGACCGCTCTATGCCGACGTGCTTTCCGGGCATCCGGCGCCCGTTTATCTGGCGCTCATTGCGGTTCCGCTCACGAGCCTCGTGATCGCGCGCACCCGCTTCGGGCTTCGCCTTCGCGCGGTCGGCAACGAACCCGGCGCCGTCGATACCGCCGGCATCTCCGTCTCGTCCTTGCGCTACCGCGCGGTGATCATGAGCGGCGTGCTCTGCGGCATCGGCGGCACCTACCTCTCAGTGTCGCAAGCCGCGGGCTTTCTGCCGCTGATGACGGCCGGCAAAGGCTTCATCGCGCTCACAGCGCTCATCTTCGCGCATTGGAGGGCCTGGCCGGCGCTGGGCGCTTGCCTTCTTTTCGGCCTCCTCGACGCCATCTCGATCAGGCTTCAGGGAGCGGTGCTTCCCGGCGGCATCAGCGTGCCGGTGCAAGCCATCCAAGCGCTGCCCTACCTCGCGACCGTGATCCTGCTCGCCGGCTTCGTCGGCCGCGCGGTGCCGCCGCGAGCGTCGGGGATTCCTTATGTGAAGGAGCGCTAGCCCCTCCTTCCCGCGCGCTCTTCGCGCGGGAGAAGGACCTCTTACCATTTTGCAAGCCCAAAGTGCCGGGCGGTAACCCTGCCGGGGCTGGACGTATGGGCGCATTCACGGGCAGCGCGCTTCGGAAATAGCGGGCCTGCGCCGGGGACCCCCTCCCCCCACGAAGTGGCGGGGAGGGTACGGGTGGGGGGCAATGCCGCTTCGACAACAGTGATCATTGGCCTCCTCCCGAGACGACGTCGGTGCAAGCCTGACGGCATTCGCGCTTATCTTGACCGCCCCCCACCCGTACCCTCCCCGGCGCGACATTCGTCGCGGGGGGAGGGGGACATGCGCGCTGGTCCATTTTCCTGCGACGCTCTTTGCGTGTTCGCAGCGCCCGCGTCCTCGTCTCGCAAGTGAAGTACTCGCGTCGACTCCTTCTGCCGCGCGCAGGGCGCGGAAGAAGGGGGCGGCGCCCTCACTCGGCGGCTTCGCTTACCTCGAGCCACTCGGTCTCGACCTGGGCGAGGGCCGCCTCGAGCTCGCGGCGCTGCTTGGCGAGAAGCTTGGCGCGCTTGGGCTCGGCGACGAAGGCGGTGCCGTCGGCGAGCGCGGAGTCGATCTTGGCGATGAGCGCCGAGAGCTTCGCCATCCGCTCCTCGACGGAGGCGAGCTGCTTCCTCGTCGCGGCTTGCGGGCGAGGCGCGGTTGGCGGGGGCGCGTCGCGGCCGGAGCTGCCGTCATAAGTGCCGGTCGCGTAATCGCGCGACGGCGCGCCTTTCGCTTTCCTCGCGCCGCGCCTCGAGGGGCCTCCCGAAAGGACGAGGCGGCGATAATCGTCGACATCGCCGTCGAAGGGGGCGACGCGTCCATCCGCGACGAGCCAAAGCCGATCGGCGCAAGCGTCCAGCAGGAAGCGATCATGCGTGATGAGCACCACGGCGCCGCCGTAATCGTTGAGCGCCTCGGCGAGCGCCGCGCGCGCGTCGATGTCGAGATGGTTCGTGGGCTCGTCGAGCACGAGAAGATGGGGCGCCTCAAGCGTCGCGAGGCCGAGAAGCAGGCGCGCCTTCTCGCCGCCCGACAAGGCGGTGATCGGCTTTTCCGAGGTGTCGCCCGAGAACCCCATGCGGGCGACGGCGGCGCGGCGCTTGCTCTCGAAGGCGTCCGGCATGCGGGCCGTCACATGCGAGAGCGGCGTGCCTTTCACATCGAGCTCGTCGAGCTGATGCTGGGCGAAATAGGCGACCTTGAGTTTCGAGGAACGCTTGATTTCGCCCGAAAGCGGCTCGAGCCGGCCGGTGAGCAATTTGGCCAATGTCGATTTGCCGTTGCCGTTCGCGCCGAGGAGCGCGATACGATCGTCGGGCAAGAGCGTCGCGTCGATGCGTGAAAGCACGACGCGTTCGCCATACCCGCCCTTCACCTTCTCGAACGACATCAGCGGCGGCGCCAAGGCGCGCTCGGGCGTCGGCAGGTTGAAGGGCAGCACGGCCTCCTCGGCGACCGCGGCGATAGGCTCCATTTTCTCGAGCCGCTTGACCCGCGATTGCGCCTGACGCGCCTTGCTAGCCTTGGCGCGGAAGCGGTCGACGAAGGCCTGCAAATGCTTGCGCTCGGCGATCTGTTTCTCGCGCGTCTTCATCTGCAAGGCCGCCTGCTCGCGCCGGCGCTTTTCGAAGTCGTCATAGCCACCCTTGTAAAGCGTGAGCTTGCGCTCGCTCAGATGCACGATGTGGTCGACGGCCTCGTTCAACAACTCGCGGTCATGCGAGATGATGAGCGCGGTGCGCGGATAGCGCGACAGGTAATCGTAAAGCCACAGCGTGCCCTCGAGATCGAGGTAATTCGTCGGCTCGTCGAGAAGCAGCAAATCGGGCTCGGCGAAGAGCACGGCGGCGAGCGCGACGCGCATTCGCCAGCCGCCCGAAAACTCCGCGCAGGGGCGACGCTGCGCCTCCGAAGAGAAGCCGAGCCCGTGCAGGATGGCGCCGGCGCGCGCCTCAGCTGAATGCGCGTCGATATCGACAAGGCGCGTCTCGATCTCGGCGATGCGGTGCGGATCGCTTGCCGTTTCGCGCTCGATCATGAGCTGGGCGCGCTCCTTGTCGGCGGCGAGCACGACCTCGATCAGGCTTTCGGGGCCACCCGGCACTTCCTGCGCCACCCGCCCGATCCTTGCGGCCTTGGGCAGCGAGATCGTGCCGTCGTCCGGGGAGAGCTCGCCCGCGATGGCGTTGAACAGGGTGGTCTTGCCCGAGCCGTTGCGCCCGACAAAGCCCACGCGCGCGCCTTCCGGGAGCGCCACCGAGGCTTTCTCGTAAAGCGCTCGCCCGGCGATGCGCAAGGTGAGCTCGTTGATGTGCAGCATGAGGGGCTTGTGGCGCGAGAGCGCGGCGAAGGCAAGGCCGGGGCAGGTTCGACCGTTGCAAGCGCCCGCTTAGCCCAAGCTCAATGCGCCTCGTCCCAATTCTGCGCGGCACGTGCGTCGACGCGAAGCGGCACCGCGAGGTTCACCGCGGGATGAGGTGCCTCTTCCATCACTTTTCGGACCACTGGAAGCGTAGCCTCGACCTCGACATCCGGAACCTCGAACACCAGCTCGTCATGGACCTGCAGCAGCATCCTTGCCGCGAGCCCCGCCTTTTCGAGCGCCTCGTCCATGCGGATCATGGCGCGGCGGATGATGTCGGCCGCCGAGCCCTGGATGGGCGCGTTGATGGCGGCGCGCTCCATGAAGGAGCGCTCCGAGGGGTTCGAGGAACGGATCGCGGGGTAGTTGCACTTGCGCCCGAAGATGGTGGTGACGAAGCCGTTGTCGCGGCAGAGGCGCTTCGTCGCCTCCATATAGTCGCGGATCCCCGGGAAGCGCTCGAAATATTTGCGGATGTAGAGCCCGGCCTCCTCGCGCGGAATGCTGAGCTGATTGGCGAGGCCGAAAGCCGAGATGCCGTAGATGATGCCGAAATTGATGGCCTTGGCGCGCCGGCGCACCTCGGGCGGCATGCCCTCGATCGGCACGCCGAACATCTCGGACGCGGTCATCGCATGGATGTCGAGCCCGTCCGCGAAGGCTTTGCGCAACTGCGGGATGTCGGCGATATGCGCAAGGATTCGCAATTCGATCTGCGAATAATCCGCGGAGACGAGCTTGTGGCCTTTCGTCGCCACGAAGGCCGTGCGGATCCTGCGGCCTTCCTCGGAACGAATCGGGATGTTCTGCAGATTGGGCTCCGAAGAGGAGAGGCGCCCCGTCGTGGTCGCGGCGAGCGCGAATGAGGTGTGGACCCGGTGCGTCTGCGGGTTCACGAAGCCCGGCAAGGCGTCCGTATAGGTCGATTTCAGCTTGGCGAGCTGGCGCCATTCGAGAATGCGCTTGGGCAACTCGTGGCCCTGCTCGGCAAGGTCGTCGAGCGCGCGTGCCGAGGTCGACCAGGCGCCTGTCTTGGTCTTGGTGCCGCCCGGCAGGCCCATCTTGCCGAACAGGATGTCGCCCAATTGCTTGGGCGAGCCGAGGTTGAAGCTCTCACCGGCGAGCGCGTTGATCTCGCCTTCGAGGCGCGCCATGCCCTGCGCGAATTCACCGGAAAGCCGCGACAGGATCTGCCGGTCGATGGCGATGCCGCGCCGCTCCATGCGCGCCAGCACCGGCACGAGCGGACGTTCGAGCGTCTCGTAGACCGTGCTCAAATGCCGCGCGACGAGGCGCGGTCTGAACACGCGCGCCAAGCGGAATATGATGTCCGCTTCCTCCGCGGCATGGCGCGTGGCGCGCTCGATGGGGAGCTGCGCCAATCCGAGGGCGCGCTTTCGCTGCTCGGCCACTTCGGGAGCGACGACGCGCTTGTGAGCGAGCCAGCGCTCCGCGAGATCGTCGATCCCGTGATTGCCGCGCCCGGAATCGAGCACATAGGACATGAGCATCGTGTCGTCGCAAGGCGCGACCTCGATGCCGTGTTGAGCGAAGACGAGCCAATCATATTTGAGATTGTGCCCGAGCTTCACGACGCTCGCGTCTTCAAGAAGCGGCTTCAGCCGCGCGAGCGCCGCGCGAGCCTCGATCTGGCCAGGCGCGAGCCCGCCGGCGAACAAGCCGCCGTCCTCTCCCTCGGCGCGATGGGCGAGCGGGATGTAGCAGGAGCGCCCGGACGCGATCGCGAGCGAGACGCCGATGAGCTCGGCCTGCATCGGATCCGGCGAAGAGGTCTCGGTGTGGAGCGCGACGTGGCCCGCCTCGGTCGCGGCCGCGATCCAGGCGCCGAGCTCGTCGAGGCCGGTCACCGTTTGATAGGCGGCGCGGTCGATCTTGCCTTGCGCCGCCTCGGCCTGCCGCTCGGCCGCGAGCGTCGTCGGCGAAGGGCTTGGGGCCGGAAGCTCCGCTTTCGGCGAAGGGCCTTCGAGCTCGGCGACGGCCGTGCCTCCGAGCGCGGCGGCCGGCTGGGCCATGCCCAAGGGCAAGGCGCCATTCGGCGTCTCGCCCAAGGTCGCGGGCATCAAGGCGCGCGGATCGGCCGAACCGCCGATCTTCAGCCGCGCATCCGGCTCGACCTCGTTGGCGTCGACACCGTAAAGCTCGGCCACGCGCCGCGTGATCGTGGTGAATTCCATGGCCTTGAGAAAGGCGAGCAGCGACACGGCCGGCGGGGGGCGTAAGGCGAAGTCGTCGAGGGGGGTCTCGAGCGCGACATCGTCCACGAGCGTCACGAGCTTTTTCGAGATTCGCGCGAGCTCGGCGTTCTCGAGCAGGGCCTCGCGCCGCTTCGGCTGCTTGATCTCGCCCGCGCGCGCCAACAAGGATTCGAGGTCGCCGTATTCGCTCAAGAGCTGGGCTGCGGTCTTGACCCCGATGCCTCGCACGCCCGGGACGTTGTCGGTCGAATCCCCGGCAAGCGCCTGCACGTCGACGACCCTCCCGGGCTCGACGCCGAAATAGGCAACGACCTCTTCGTGCCCGATGCGTCGCTCCGGCCGGTAGGTCTTGCTCTTCGCGTCGCCCGAGGCCGGATCGTACATCGACACGCCGGGCTTGATGAGCTGCATCAAATCCTTGTCGGCCGAGACGATGGTCACGTCGGCGCCGCGCTCGACCGCGATGCGCGCGTAAGTGGCGATCAAATCATCCGCCTCGTAACGGTCCTGCTCCACCGGAAAAAGACCGAAGGCGCGCACCGCCTCGCGCATCAGCGGGAATTGCGGAATGAGATCCGCCGGCGGATCGGATCGATTGGATTTGTAAGGTGGATAAAGCTCCTTGCGGAAGGAATTCTCCGATTTGTCGAAGATGATGGCGAGGTGAGTGGGGACGACCCCGCCCGCTCCCTCCTTGACGAATTGCATGAGCTTCGTCGCGAAGAGACGGATCGCGCCCGTCGGCAACCCGTCCGAGCGATAATTATATTTGCGATCCTGGTTCATCGACTGGAAATAGGCCCGGAAGATGAAGGACGAGCCGTCCACCAGGAAAATGTGATCGCCTTTGCCCACGGGGCGAGAGGTCGAGTTCATAAGGTCCGCCTTATTCGCTGCCGCACCCTTCTAAGCCGCTTCGGCTTCGGGATCACCTTGTTTCCATTCGCCTTCGCGCATGCGGGAGCATCAGGCATGTGGGGCCTTGCCATCGAAGACGCCACCCCAGCGGACTTCGTTTTCTAGCCATGCGCGGTGCGGCTATCGGGCGGGGCCTCGGCGCGCTCATTGAGGCCATAGTCCCGGATCACGCCGGCGATGCGCAGGCGATAATCCTCGAAGACATCCTCGCGTCCCTTGTGCTGGACGCGGCGATGAATTGGCGTGTTGCGCCAGGCATCGACCGCCTTCTCGTCCCGGAAAAAGGAGAGCGAAAGAATCTTGCCGGGCTCGGCGAGGCTCTCGAAACGCTCGACCGAAATGAAGCCGTCGATCTTCTCGAGCAAGGGGCGCAAATCCGCCGCGAGGCCGAGATATTCCTCTTTCCGACCGGGCTTGGGACGCACCTCGAAGATCACGGCAATCATTCAACCCTCCTCGGCTCACACGACCTGTCGCAGGAAGCTTCGCTCCTCCGCAAGGATGAAGCGATGCTCCTCGGCGAAGCGGAAATTGTCGAGGCCATCGGCGTCTTCCTTGAGCCGGGCACGATAGGTCTCATAGTCTGCAAGGCTCGCAAAGGAGATCAGGGCGAAAGCGATATTGTTCGTGCCCTCATGGGGCATGAAATAGCCTTTGAGATCGCCACCGCATCTCGGAATGATGTTGAGCCAGCGGCGCGCATATTCCTCGAAGAGGTCACGTTTGAAGGGGTCGAGCTGGTAACGAATGAAAACGGTGATCGTCATGGCGGCCTCCGCGATCATGGAGGCCGCATCATGCATCGAGCTGGAAGAGAATGCTTCGGCCTTGGGCGAAGCGTGCCGTCACTTCTCGGAATGAGTGCGTCATGACCGGGCTCGGCGCGGTCATCCACAACTTCCTGCCGGCGCTCCCGGAAGGAAGGCGTGGGTGCGCGCACCGAGTGCGCGCATGACGCGCGACACCGTCCCGATTCTCGCAACCTGACAAGTTGAGCCTATCGACCCCAGACTTCCCGCGCGATCTCGACAATCAGCGAGAGCTTCTTCCACTGCTCGTCCTCGGCCAGCGTATTGCCCTCCTCGGTCGAAGCGAAGCCGCATTGGGGCGAAAGGCAAAGCTGATCGAGGGATGCGTGTTTTTGCGCCTCCTCGATGCGGCGAAGGATGTCTGGCTTCTTCTCGAGCGTTCCGGTCTTCGAGGTCACGAGCCCGAGCACCACGGTCTTGCCTTTGGGCAGGAAGCGCAAAGGCTCGAAGCCGCCGGAACGTTCCGTGTCCCATTCCATAAAGTAAGCGTCGACCGGCATGGCGTTGAACAAGGTTTCGGCGATCGGCTCGTAGCCGCCGGACGCGACGAAGGTCGAGCGGAAATTTCCGCGGCACAAATGCATGCTGATGACGAGGTCCTTCGGCTTGTCCTCGAGCGCCTGCCGCACCATGCCGGCGTAGATCTGCGGCTGTTTTTCCGGGTCGTCGCCGCGCTCGCTCAGCATCTTGCGCTGCTCGGGATCGCATAAATAAGCGAAACTGATGTCGTCGAGCTGGAGGTAGCGGCAGCCGGCGGCGTAAAACGCCTTCACGGCCTTGTTGTAGGCGGCGCCGAGATCCGCATAGAAATCCTCCATGCGCGGATAGACGCCCATGTTGATCATCTTCCGGCCGCCTCGATAATGGAGCATCGAGGGGCCCGGGATGGTCAACTTCGGCGTCTTCTTCGTATGCGCCTTCAAGAATTTGAAATGCTCGAGAAAGGGGTGGTCGGCAAAGCCGATCTTGCCAACCACGCGCGGTGCCTCGGCCTTGGTCTCGACGCCGGCGAAGCGGATGCCGTGCTCGACCGGCACCATCTTCACGCCTTCGAGCGCGCCGAGGAAATCATAATGCCACCAGGACCGGCGGCATTCGCCGTCCGTGATGCCAGTAAGGCCGATTTCCTCTTGTTTGGCGATCAAACGCCGGATCGCTTCATCCTCGACGGCTTTGAGCTCGCCGGCGCCGATCTCGCCCCTCTCGCGCTTGGCTCTCGCCTCCTTCACCTCGCGCGGGCGCAGCAGGCTGCCCACATGATCGGCGCGAAAGGGAGGGATCGAGCGTTGCATGGCGGGTTCCTCATCGGCTGTGATCGGTGTTAAGCACGGCGCTGGCGCGACGCCAAGCTGATCGGCGACGGGAGGATCGAGGCCGCTCGCTGGAGTCTCGCAGCGATGAGGCTTTGCGCGAGCGGATGGAAAACCGAGAACATGCCCGATAATGCAAGCCGCATCGCCCATGGCGGTAAGGCTATCTACGGCGCGAAGCTTGGCATCTTGATGCTCGAAGCCCGGTTTCCCCGAATTCCGGGAGATATGGGCAATGCCGGCACCTGGCCTTTCCCCGTGCTCTACAAGGTCGTGCGCGGCGCCTCGCCTCATCGCGTGGTGCGCGAGCGCGCCAAAGGCCTCCTCGACGCTTTTCTCGTTGCGGCGCAAGAGCTCGTCGAGCTCGGCGCGGACGGCATCACCACGAATTGCGGCTTCCTGTCGCTCTACCAACAGGAGCTCGCTTCGCATGTGGGCGTCCCGGTCGCCACCTCGAGCCTCATACAGGCGCCGCTCGTCCAGGCGACGCTGCCGCCGGGCAGGCGCGTCGGCATCCTCACCATATCCGCGGCTTCGCTCACGAACGAGCATCTCTTGAAGGCGGGCGTCGCGGAAGACACTCCGGTGGTCGGGACTGAGAACGGCGCGGAATTCACCCGCGCGATTCTCGGCGATGAGGAGAGGCTCGATGTCGCGGCCGCCGAACGCGATATCCTCGCCGCGGGCGAGGAGCTCGTGACGCGTCACCCCGCGGTCGGCGCGGTGATCCTCGAATGCACCAATATGGCCCCTTACGCGCGCGCTCTCGCGACGCTGATTCGCCTTCCCGTCTTCGACATCGTGAGCTTCATGACCTGGTTTCACGCCGGGCTCGAGCCTCGCGACTTCGGCCATCCCGCGAGCGCGCCGCGGCCCTGGCGCGAACGGTGAAACCACGAGCGCGATGATTCTCGATCCCTGGTTCTATCTCGCCGCGATTCCGGCGGTGATCCTTTTGGGCCTGGCGAAAGGCGGGTTCGCAGGCATCGGCACCTTGGCGACGCCGATCGTCGCGCTCGTCATCCCGCCCGTGCAGGCGGCCTCGATCGTCTTGCCGATCCTCATCGTGCAGGACCTCTACAGCATCTACGTCTATCGGCGTCATTGGGATGCGTTCAACCTGAAGGTGCTCGCTCCCGGAGCCGTCATCGGCGTCTTTGCCGGATACCTCTTGGCTTCGCGCTTGCCGGAAGCCGCGGTCGGCCTCACGGTCGGCGGTATCGCGCTTGTCTTCGGCTTGCGCCAGCTCTGGCTGTTGCGCTCATCGAGCAGCGCGCCCATTGGGCGGCCGAGCCGCGCCGCGGGCTGGTTTTGGGGAGCGCTTTCCGGCTTCACGAGCATGGTTTCGCATGCCGGAAGCCCGCCCTATCAGATCTATGTCATGCCGCAGCGGCTCGAGGCCCGCGTCTTCGTCGGCACGAGCGTGCTCTTTTTCGCCTTCGTGAACTGGATGAAAGTGATCCCCTATCTGGCGCTCGGCCAGATCACGCGCGGCAACCTCGCGACCTCGCTGGCGCTATTCCCGCTCGCCATCGCGACCACTTGGTTGGGGGTCGTCCTGGTGCGCCGCTTCTCGAGCGAACGCTTTTACCTCTTGAGCTATTGGCTGATGATCATCGTGGGGCTGAAGCTCATCTTCGATGCTTCGCGGGCGATCTCGTGAGCGCGCGCATGGCCGCTCGCCGATGGCCCGAAGGGCCTCGCGAGACCTTCAAAGAATTTGTGGATATTTTCATTCGTCGATGGGACGATCATTTGGACGCGGGCGACGACGGCGAGATTCGGCGAGGCCCGAACACAGGATCAAGGCTTGAGGGAGATTTTGCATGGCCAGGTTCGAAGGCAAGACCGCTTTCGTGACGGGGGCGGCGCAAGGCTTCGGCCAATCGATCGCCGAGACCTTTGCGCGCGAGGGAGCGCGCGTCGTGATCGCCGATCTGCAAAAGCATAAGGCCGAGGCGGTGGCCAAAGCGATCGGCAAGAACGCCTTGCCGATCGGTTGTGACGTCTCCAAGGCCACCGAGGTGGAAGCCGCGGCGAAGGCCGCGTTTGGCGCCTTCGGGCGCGTCGACATCTTGGTAAACAATGCCGGCACGACGCACCGCAACCAGCCGATGCTCGATGTCGGTGAAGCCGAATTCGACAAGGTCTTCGCCGTCAATGTGAAGTCGATCTATCTCACGGCGAAGGCCTTCGTGCCGCATTTTCGGGAGAAGGGCGGCGGGGTGATCATCAATATCGGGTCCACGGCCGGCATCCGGCCTCGCCCTGGGCTCGCCTGGTACAACGCGACGAAGGGCGCCGTGAACCTCCTGTCGAAATCGATGGCGGTCGAGCTCGCTCCCGACAAGATCAGGGTGGTGGCGATCGCGCCGGTCGCGGGAGAGACGCCGCTGCTCGCCGCCTTCATGGGAGAGGACACGCCGGAAAAGCGCGCCGCCTTCCGGGCAACGGTGCCGCTCGGGCGCCTGTCGCTGCCTCAGGACATCGCCAACGCGGTGTTGTTTCTCGCTTCCGATGAAGCCTCCATGATCACGGGCTCGGTGCTCGAGGTCGATGGCGGACGCTGCATTTAGGGCCGGCATCGGCATGCTCAAGCGCCTGCACAAGCGCCTCGGCCGGCGTCGCAATCCGCACAACCTAACGCGCTTGCATCTTGCGTCCTATGTCGAACGCCACGGCTTCGAGATCGGCGATCACTCCTATGGCGCGCCGAAGATTCGCTGGTGGGGCGAGGAAGCGCGTCTCACCATCGGGCGTTTCTGCTCCTTCGCGGACAATGTCGAGATATTCCTCGGCGGGAACCATCACGCGGAATGGGTGACGACCTATCCGTTTCCGGCCTTTCCGGGCCGTTGGCCGCGCGTGCCTCCGGTCAACCCCGTGGCACCTGGCCGCGGCGACGTGCACATCGGCTCCGACGTCTGGATCGGAGCGGGCGCGGCCATTCTCGCCGGGGTGAGCCTTGGTCACGGTGCGATCGTCGGGGCCCGTGCGGTGGTCACGGCCGACGCGCCCCCTTATTCGGTGACGGTCGGCAATCCAGGACGGGTCGCGCGCTTGCGTTTTTCCGCGATGCAGATCGCGGGGCTCTTGCAGACAGCGTGGTGGGACCTCGACGATTCCGTGATCAGCGAGCTCTCGCCCCTCCTCATGAGCCCCGATGTCGATGGGCTGATCGAAATGGCCAGGATCCTTCGTTCCGCCGCCGCCCCCAATCGACGGGCCAAAAATCGCGCCTGAAAGCGCCGGAACCGATCGAGTTCTGGCGCGTTTTGCCGAGGTGCGTGCCAATAACAGGCTGAGTTTCGGGGGCTTTGAGCCGTGCCAATCCGGCGGCGGCGGTTTTTTTGATTCGCGCGGGCTCTCTCGTCTCAACACTTCTGCAACCGTGGGGCCCATTCGCAAGTTGCGATTGGGCGATTCGCCTTGCCTGATCGGAGCGCGAAGGCATGAGCCGACGGGCCTGATGGATCGATGGAGGGAATGATGTCGATCGCCGAAACCATCTCGCCTCACATCCCTTATTTGCGCCGCTTCGCGCGGGCTCTTGCCGGCACACAGGCCGGCGGAGATGCCTACGCGCTGGCGACCCTCGAAGCGATCGTGGCCGACCCGCAGTCGCTCGACATGGATCTTGACGTTCGCGCGGGCCTTTATCGGGTGTTTTTGACCCTTTGGGGGTCGGTGCCCCTCAATGTTCAAGCCCATGAGGAGCAGAAGACAAGCTTGGCGCAAACCGCGGACCGAAGCCTGGAAGCGATCACCCCGCGACCGCGCGTGGCCTTTCTCTTGAGCGCGCTCGAGGGCTTCGACAAGGAGCGCGCCGCATTCGCTCTCAGCTGCACCCCAGACGAGGCTTCCGAGCTGATCGACGAGGCCGCGCGCGAGATCGCCGCGCGCATTGCGACGGATGTGCTCATCATCGAGGATGAACCCGTCATCGCCATGGATATCCAGGCGGTCGTCGAGAGGCTCGGCCATCGCGTCGTCGCGACCGCGCGGACCCGCAAGCAAGCGGTGCGCGAGGCGGTGCGCGCCAAGCCCGGCCTGATCCTCGCTGACATTCAGCTTGCGGACGGGAGCTCGGGCCTCGACGCGGTGAACGACATCCTCACCTCTTTCGAGGTCCCGGTGGTGTTCGTCACCGCCTATCCCGAACGGCTCCTGACCGGAGAGAAGCCGGAGCCCGCGTTCCTTTTGACGAAGCCGTTCAACGACGACACGCTCAAGGCCGTCATCAGCCAAGCCCTTTTCTTCGACCGCAAGACGCACAAGGCGGGGGGCGCTGCCAAGCGGGCGGAGGCCGCCGCGCATCAGCTTTAGCCAAGGGAAACGCGATCAGGCTTTGGGCTCGCGCCCGGCTTTTGGCCGGCGAGCCCCGTCAGTGCTGTGACGCGCTGCTCGTGGCGTTACGCTCACAGCTGATCACGACGGAGCTTTCGCTCTCATCGGTGACGAGAGTTCCCAATGTGCCCGTGACATCCTCGGCGCTCGCGGGGCGAATGGCGGCGAGGCGCTCATAGCCATTCGACCGGCACCAGCTTTGCGCCACCACAAGCCCGCAGGTATCACCGCTCGTGAGGCATTCGCTCACGCCATAGCCATCGGTGCTGCTGATCACCGCCTGGCTCGGGCCCGAAATGGGCGCCGAGGACAGGGGCTCATAGGAGAGAAGGCCGGCCGATACCAAGATGCCGGCGCCGAAAATCACTGCTTGACGCATCCTCACCAACCCCGAGAGCTCGCTCCGATTCCTCGAAACCTGGCGGCAAAACCCCTTAAGGAAGGTTAAGCTTCGTGGCAGAGCCGGGGCGCCACACAAAGCCTCTGCCGCCTATCGCCTTGATATCGCCCGCGATCCGCCGGTCGGAATGCAGAGGCCCGGGGACCCTGTTTTGGGCGACATCGTTAGGAAAGCGCTAAGGAGGCCCGTCGGTTCCTGAGCGGCTCGCCGGCCGTGGCTCCATCATTTCTCGTGAGGGATGACCGTGAAAGGTATTGCCTATTGACCGCGAGCAAAGCGGGACGATAGAGCAAGCGCATGAAGATGCGACGCGCGCACCTCATTATCGATCCCTGTTGTCGGCCTTGAGGGCCGGCGCGGTCGCGCCGCCACAGCGCTCCCCCGCGGGATGCGCCAATACCTGCCGGTGCGGCAGCCTTTCCCTTGCCTCGACGTGGAAAACCTAATCCAGAGAATGAGGCCGCTTTTCGGGGTCCTGCAATGAGCCCAGGCAAGCACGAGGCCCAGGCGCGGAATTTCCCATGACGCTGAAGCTCCACGACACGCTCACGCGCAAGAAGCGCGAATTCGTTCCGATCGATGCCTCGAACGTGCGCCTCTATGTCTGCGGACCGACCGTTTACGACTTGGCCCACATCGGCAACGCGCGACCCGTCATCGTCTTCGATGTGCTCTTCCGCCTCTTGCGACGGCTCTACGGGGAAAGGCATGTCGCCTATGTGCGCAACATCACCGATGTGGATGACAAGATCAACGAACGGGCCGCGCGCGATTTCCCCGCGCTTGCGCTGAACGAGGCGATCCGTCAGCTCACTGAGACGACGGCGAAGCAGTTCCACGAGGACATCGGCGCGCTCGGCTGCCTGGAGCCGAGCGTCGAGCCGCGCGCCACCGAACACATCGCCGAGATGCGCGACATCATCGAGCGCCTGGTGAAGGACGGCTTCGCCTATGTGGCGCAGGATCATGTGTTGTTTTCGCCCGCCGCCATGGACAAGGCAGCGAAATCAGGCATGCTTCCACGCTATGGCGCGCTCGCCAATCGCTCGCTCGACGAGATGCTTGCGGGTGCGCGTGTCGATGTCGCTCCTTACAAGCGCGATGCCATGGACTTCGTCCTTTGGAAGCCCTCGAAGGAGGGCGAGCCTGGTTGGCCTTCTCCGGCTGCCATCGTGGCGAAAGGCCGGCCGGGATGGCACATCGAGTGTTCGGCCATGGCGTGGAAGCATCTCGGCGAGATCTTCGACATTCACGGAGGAGGCATCGATCTCGTCTTCCCGCACCACGAGAACGAGATCGCCCAGTCATGCTCGGCCTTCGGTCATCACCAGATGGCGAATTACTGGATGCACAATGGCTTTCTCCAGGTTGAAGGGCAGAAGATGTCCAAAAGCCTCGGGAATTTCGTGACCATCCGCGACCTCTTGAGGACGCAGACGTTCGGCGGGCGCGAATGGCCGGGTCCGGTTTTGCGGCTTGCCATGCTCGCCACCCATTATCGCCAGCCAATCGATTGGACGGTCGCGGGGTTGAACGAGGCCGAGCGCGTGCTTCGGGATTGGTCGACCTTCGTCGATGGAGCCCCTGAAGGTGACGTGCCACAGGCCGTGATCGAGCCGCTTGCGGACGATCTCAATACTCCAAAGCTGCTCACCGCTCTTCACGCGCTGCGGAAGGCGGGCCGCGCCGGCGAGTTGCGCGAGAGCTTGCGCTTTCTCGGCGTCGAGCTTCTGACGAAGCAAGAGCTCGAGCTTTCCGAGAAGGAGATCGGGGGCATCGAAGCGCGGATCGCCGAGCGAAACGCGGCGCGCGCCCGCAAGGATTGGAAGGGAGCGGATCTCATTCGCGATGAATTGCTCGCAAGCGGCGTCCAGTTGAAGGACAACAAGGATGGCACCACGAGCTGGCAGGTGAGGCGGTAACGACGCGAGCCCGCGTCACTCCTAAAGCGCGAGCGAGACCTCCTTGCCGCTCGACGCCGCTTCCGCCGCGGCGAGGCAAATGGCGATCGAGGCGCGCGCCTCTTCCGGTGAAAGAATGGAGCGGTTCTCGCGAAAGCCTTCGAGCGCAAGCCGGAGATTCTCCTCGAGCTCGAACGCTTCCCCCGAATGCCCGATCGGCAAGATTTCCGCCAGGCCCATCGGGTCTTGCCCCTTGCGCCTGAGCCTGACCTCGAAGCTCGGCGTCAAGCTGCGGTCCATGGCGCCCGACCACCAGCTCCGCACGCCACCCTCGCTGCCGGTGATCTCCAGCACGAGATGATGCTCGAAGCCTGAGAGGCATTGCGAGATGATCGCTGCCGAGCCGTCTTCCCAGAAGAGGTCGAGCGTCAGCGTGTCGAAAAGCCCCTCGACGGCGCGCGATCCCGTTCCCGCGGCGCGAAGACGGGTCGGCTTGCCGTTCTCGCGCGCGTACCAGAGGGCGAGATCGACGAAATGCACGACCTCCTCGAGAATCCAGGAGCCCACCCGCGAGGGATCGTGTCGCCACCCGCCGGAACCCAAGCGGAAGGGTCGGCGGAAGAGAAAAATGCGTTGGAAGCAAAGCTTGCCGATCTCGCCCTTCTCGATAAGCTCGCGCACCGCGCCCCATTGGCGGGAGACGCGAAACTCATGATCGATCGCGACGGCGCGACCGCTCTCCCGCGACGCGCGAATCACGGCATCGCATTCCTTGAGCGAAAGCCCGAGCGGCTTTTCCAGAAAGACATGGGCGCCTTGCCTGAGCGCCGCGATCGTGAAATCCGCATGGCGATGGTTGGGAACGGTAACGCAAACGACATCAGCTGGAACGGATTTCAGCATCGCGCCGTAATCGGCGAAGCGCCGCGCTCGCGGCAATTGCTCACGCGCGGCGCGCTCGGACGCTTCGCCGTGGCAATAGACGCCGACAATGCTTGCCCCCTCGATCGCGGCAAGGGCACGTGCGACCATCTGGCCCCAGGCGCCGAAGCCTGCGAGAGCGATCCTCAGGTCTCCTGCTTGCGCCATGGCCGATCACCGCATCTCATATCGGAATCTCTTATCAAGCTCGGTTGGCCGAAGCTCGCCGTCGACAATCGTCGAGCAATCGGGACCGGCCGGTCGAAGGAAGGGACGAAAAGGCAAGGGCCGTCCGAGGCCTCGCCATGGCGGCCTCGATCTGCTAACAGCGCCCGGTCCTTATCGAGTCTGGCCCATGCAGAAATTCACCACCCTGACGGGCGTCGCGGCGCCCTTGCCGATGATCAATGTCGATACCGACAAGATCATCCCCAAGCAATATCTGAAGACGATCGAGCGCACCGGCCTCGGGAAGGGGCTCTTCGCGGAGATGCGTTACAATGACGACGGCTCCGAGAACCCGGATTTCGTCCTGAACAAGCCGGCCTACCGCAACGCCAAGGTGCTTGTCGCCGGCGACAATTTCGGGTGCGGCTCCTCGCGCGAGCACGCGCCCTGGGCGCTCGCCGATTTCGGCATTCGCTGCGTGATCTCCACGAGCTTCGCGGACATTTTCTACAACAACAGCTTCAAGAACGGGATGTTGCTCATCAAGGTCGGTCCCGAGGACATCGAGAAGCTCTTCGATGATGCCGAGCGCGGCGCCAATGCAACGTTGACGATCGATCTCGAGAAGCAGGAGATTTATGGCCCCGACGGCGGGACGGTGCGTTTCGACATCGATCCGCATCTCAAGCACTGCCTCTTGAACGGACTCGACGACATCGGCCTTACCGAGCAGAAGCGCGAGAAGATCGCAAGCTATGAGGAAAGGGCCGCGCTCGAACGGCCTTGGCTTTGAGGGCTTTTCGACCGCCTCGATCAGCGACGAACGATGGAGCCAGCACGCCTTCCGCCATAGGCCCAACTCGGGCCAAGCACTGGACTTGCTTCGCGCTCTGCGCCAAGAGGCATCTCCTTTTTTTCCAATGGATACGGCTTTCCGCCGTGTTGTCGGGCGTCGGATGAATGAGTCGAGAGCCGCTCCCGCGGTCGAAGCCGGGAAGCCTGAGCCTGCCGCCGCCCTCACGAAGGCAGGCGGTTTCGCCTTGCCGATTTGGGCGGCACCGCTGCCGGGCGTGGCGCTGACCTTCGCGATCGCCGTTCTGGCCTATTTCCTGCGCATGATCCCGGGCGTTGCGACTTTCAGCGCCTTGATTCTTGCGATCCTGATCGGCATCGCCTTCCACAACCTCATCGGCTCGCCCGCGATCTGTAAGCCCGGCATCAAATTCTCGATGCGACGCATCCTGCGCTTCGCCATCATTCTCTACGGGCTGCAGCTGACGCTCACCCAGGTCGCATCGGTCGGCGTGGTCGGCTTCCTCGCCGTCTCCGCGACGCTTGCGGCGACTTTCCTGTTCACCGTCCAGGCCGGAAAGCTCATCGGCGTCGAGCCCAAGCTCGCCGAGCTTCTCGGCGCCGGCACGGCGGTGTGCGGCGCGGCGGCGGTCGTTGCCACCAACACGGTGACGGAAGGCTCCGAGGAGGATGTGGCTTATGGCGTGGCCTGCGTCACGGCGTTCGGCACGATCGCCATGTTCCTCTATCCGCTTCTGCCGCAGCTCTTGAATCTCGATGCGCGCGGCTATGGTTTATGGTCGGGAAGCTCGATCCATGAGGTGGCGCAGGTCGTCGCCGCGTCGCTGCAGAATGGACAAGTCTCGGGCGACTTCGCCCTGATCGCCAAGCTGACGCGTGTCGCCCTGCTTGCGCCTCTGGTGCTGAGCCTCGGCTTTCTTCGCGCGCGCCGGCAAGGAGACAACCGCGCCTCGGCGCCGGCGCCTTGGTTCGTTTTCGGCTTTCTCGCGGTCGTGGTCGTGAACAGCCTGGTGACTATTCCTGCCGAGCTCAAATCAGGGCTCATCCAGGCGACGCCTTTTCTCCTCGCGATGGCGACGGCGGCGATGGGGTTGGAAACCGACATCCGCAAGCTTATGGCGAAGGGCGTTCGCCCCTTCCTCCTCGGCGGGATGGCCTGGGTCTTCGTGGGTACTCTCGCCTTGGTGCTAGTCAAGACCGTGATGTGATCGGGTCCGCCGGGGCGGGCGGCGTAGCGGGCGGGGCCGCTCCCGAATTCGATTAGGCGGAGAGGCGCTCGATATTTGCGCCGCAGCGCGACAGCTTGGTTTCCAGCCCCTCAAACCCGCGATCGAGATGATAGACGCGGTTGATCAGCGTCTCGCCTTCGGCCGCGAGCCCCCCGATGACGAGCGAAACCGAGGCACGCAGATCGGTCGCCATAACCGGCGCGCCCTTCAGCTTTTCGACTCCCTCGACATAAGCCGCATCACCATCGAGCCGGATGCGGGCGCCGAGCCGGGCGAGCTCCTGCACATGCATGAAGCGGTTCTCGAAAATCGTTTCGCGAATCGTGGACGTACCTTTGGCATGGCTCATGAGCGCCATGAATTGCGCCTGCAGATCAGTCGGAAATCCGGGAAAAGGGTTGGTGGTCACATCGACAGGAAGAAGCCCCTGCCCATTGCGCTGCACCCTCACCCCCTCATTGGTGGCCGAAATCTCGGCGCCGGCCTCGGTGATCGCATCGAGCGCCGATTGCAGAAGATCGGGCCTAGCGCCCTCGAGCAGGACATCCCCGCCCGTCATGGCGACAGCCATCGCATAGGTGCCGGTTTCTATCCGATCTGGAAGCACCGAATGATGCGCGCCCGAAAGCCCGGTGACGCCGTGCACCGTGATGGTCGATGAACCTGCCCCGTCGATGCGGCCACCCATGGCGATGAGGCATTGCGCGAGATCGACGACCTCGGGCTCGCGCGCCGCATTGTGGATGACGCTCGTGCCGTCGGCCATGACCGCCCCCATCAGCGCGGTATGCGTGCCGCCCACCGTCACCTTCGGAAATTCGATCTCGGCGCCCTTGAGACCGCGCGGCGCCTTGGCGACCACATAACCGGCCTCGATCTCGATCACGGCGCCGAGCCGCTCGAGCGCCATGATGAGAAGATCGACGGGGCGCGTGCCGATGGCGCAGCCGCCGGGAAGAGAGATGCGCGCGGACCCCATCCGCGCAAGCAGCGGGGCGATCACCCAAAAGCCGGCCCGCATCTTCGAGACGAGCTCATAGGGAGCCGTGGTGTCGACAATCGAGGCCGCAGTGAGGCGAAGCGTCTGGCCGGTTTCGGCGCGCTCGCCAGGACGCTTGCCGTTGATTGCGTAGTCGACGCCGTGATTGGCGAGGATGCGAAGCAAAGTCTGCACATCGGCAAGGCGCGGCACATTGTCGAGCTCGAGCGTGTCGGCCGTGAGCAGGGACGTGATCATCAGCGGCAGGGCGGCGTTCTTCGCCCCGGAGATCGGGATGCTGCCGTGAAGCTTGGCGCCCCCGATGATCTTGATGCGATCCACTTGAATCTCCTCGCCGGCCCCTCGCCCCGACCTCACGAAGTTGGTTTCGCCTCGATCTTATCTGCGGGTTCCGGCGCGACATCGCCCTCGCCCGCCGTTTTCGCGGATTCACGCAGCGCCGGTTTTCGCCGCCTCAGATTGTCGCGCAACGCCTTAACAAGACGTTCCTCGCGCTTGCTCTTGTCGCGCCGGGTCACTTCGTCCCATCTCCGCATGAGCCTCTCGATCGATAGCGACGAAAGAACGGCGAAACAAGGCGTTCGTGCGGTGGCGCGTCGGGGGCGCTCGAAAATTTCATTCTGTTGCTTTTGGGTCCGGGCCGCATTGACCGAAAGAGGCGCCACCCTTAGAAGCGGCGCTGGGACACTTCCCCCCAACGGGAAGCGCCCATCTGGAAGGATGGACAGACATGGCGAATGAAAAGCCCGGCGTGCGGCCGGCCAATCCGCATTTCTCTTCCGGCCCCTGCGCCAAGCGCCCCGGCTGGAACCTCGAAGTCCTGAAGCACGCCGCTCTCGGGCGCTCGCATCGTGCAACAATCGGCAAATCGAAGCTGAAGCAGGCGATCGACCTCACGCGCGAGGTGTTGCGCGTGCCGAGCTCGCATCGGATCGCCATCGTGCCGGCCTCGGACACGGGAGCGATCGAGCTTGCGCTTTGGTCGCTTCTCGGCGCGCGCGGCGTCGACATGCTCGTCTGGGAAAGCTTCGGCCAGAGCTGGGCCAGCGATGCGGCAAGCCAGCTCAAGCTGAAGGATTGCCGCATCCTCAGAGCCGAATATGGCGCGCTGCCGCGCCTGAGCGATGTCGATACCAGAACGCGTGATGTGGTCTTCACCTGGAACGGCACGACCTCGGGCGTTCGCGTGCCGAATGCCGGTTGGATCGCGGCCGAACGCGAAGGTCTCATGATTTGCGACGCGACTTCGGCGGCCTTCGCCCAAGCTCTCGACTTCGCCAAGCTCGATGTCGTGACCTTCTCTTGGCAAAAAGCACTGGGCGGGGAGGCGGCCCATGGCATGTTGATCCTGTCGCCGCGCGCGGTCGAAAGGCTCGAGCGACATTCGCCGCCCTGGCCGTTGCCGAAGCTCTTTCAGCTCACCAAGGGCGGCAAGCTCAATGAGGCGATCTTTGAAGGCGAGACCATCAACACGCCTTCGCTTCTTTGCGTCGAGGATTATCTCGACACGCTCAATTGGGCGAAGTCGATCGGCGGTCTCGATGCCTTGCTCGCTCGCGCCGACGCCAACGCCGCCGCGCTTTCCGAATGGGTTGCGCGGACGCCCTGGGTCGCCCATCTTGCGAGCGAGCCCGAGACGCGCTCCAACACGAGCGTTTGCCTCGCGATCGCCGATCCGGAAGTGAAGGCGCGCGGGGCCGAGGCCGTGGCACGCGTCGCCAAGGGCATCGCCACGAGCCTCGAGAAGGAGGGCGTCGCCTTCGACATCGGCGCGCATCGCGACGCTCCGCCGGGGCTTCGCGTCTGGTGCGGCGCGACCGTCGAGACCTCCGACATCACGGCGCTCACGCCATGGCTCGGTTGGTCATTTGAACGCGAGAAGGCGGCGCTGCGGAAGGCGGCGTGACGCGTCGCCCCGCGCGCCGTCGCCAGTCGTGTCGCGCCACGCCGGAAACTTCAGCGACGCAAGCCCTGTGCCTGGCAGTCCTGTGGGCGCAAACGTTGCATTAGATGCAAGAGGATCATCCGATGACCATGCCCCGCGTCCTCATCTCCGATGCCTTGTCCGACGCTGCCTTGCGGATCTTCGAGGAGCGCGGCGTGCATGTGGATTTCAAGCCTGGGATCGGCAAGGACGAGCTCGTCAACCTCATCCCCGGTTACGATGGTCTCGCCATCCGCTCCGCCACCAAGGTGACGGCCAGGCTCCTCGACGCGGCGACCAGGCTCAAGGTGGTTGGCCGTGCCGGCATCGGCGTCGACAATGTCGACATTCCGGCTGCGACGAGCAAAGGCGTGATCGTCATGAACACGCCTTTCGGCAATTCCATCACCACCGCCGAGCACGCCATCGCGCTGATGTTCGCGCTGGCGCGGCAAATTCCTCAAGCCGACGCCTCGACCCAGGCAGGGAAATGGGAGAAGAACCGCTTCATGGGCGTCGAGCTTTCGGGAAAGGTCGTCGGCATCATCGGGTGCGGCAATATCGGTTCGGTGGTCGCCGAACGGGCGATCGGCCTCAGGATGCGGGTGATCGCCTTCGATCCGTTTCTCTCTCCGGAGCGCGCGCTTGCGATCGGCGTCGAGAAAGTCGAGCTCGATGATCTCTTGGGGCGCGCCGACATCATCAGCCTGCATACGCCGATGACGGCCCAGACGAAGAATATTCTGTCGCGGGAAAACCTCGCCAAAACCAGAAAGGGAGTGCGCATCATCAATTGCGCGCGAGGCGGGCTTCTCGACGAGAAGGCTTTGCGGGAAGCGCTCGAAGCGGGTCACGTCGCCGGCGCCGCGATCGATGTTTTCGTCGAGGAGCCGGCGAGATCGAACCCTCTCTTCGGCCATCCCAATGTCGTGTGCACGCCTCATCTCGGAGCCGCGACGTCGGAGGCGCAAGAGAATGTGGCTTTGCAAATCGCCGAGCAGATGTCGGACTATCTGTTGCGCGGGGCGATCTCCAACGCCATCAACTTTCCGTCGATCACCGCCGAGGAAGCGCCCAAGCTCAGGCCCTATGTCGCGCTTGCGGAGAAGCTCGGCTCTTTCGCCGGCCAGCTCACCGAAAGCGGACTCAAGGCCGTGCACGTCACCTATTCGGGTGAGGTCGCGGGCATGAAGACGAAGGCGCTGACGAGCGCGGCGGTGGCGGGGCTCTTGCGGCCGATGCTCGCCGACATCAACGTGGTATCGGCGCCGAGCGTCGCCAAGGAGCGAGGCGTCATCGTCGAGGAAACCATGCGCGAGGTCACTGGCGATTACGCCTCGCTGATCACGGTCAGCGTGACCACTGAGCGCCAGGAACGCGCTGTTTCTGGCACCGTGTTCCAGGACGGCAAGCCGCGAATTCTCGAGATCAAGGGCATCAAGGTTGATGCCGAATTCGCACCCTCGATGATCTATGTGACGAACGAGGACAAGCCCGGCTTCATCGGCCGTTTTGCGAGCCTCCTCGGCGAGGCCGGCATCAACATCGCGACCTTCGCGCTCGGACGTGACGAGCCGGGCGGCTCGGCGATCGCGCTCGTCGAGGTGGATGGCGAGGTGCCGGCGCTCGTGCTCGACAAGGTCCAGAAGATCGCGGGTGTGAAACAGGCGAAGGCGTTGGCGTTTTAGCGAAAGGCCGCATGGGCGAGCCTCGTTGGCGCGAGATCGGGCGCTCAGGATGATCGCCCGAGGCCGGGTCTCGCACGGGGCGCAAGGTCGGGCTTCGCGATTCTCGTGCACAATTCCGTTTGGCGCGAGACTGGCGTTGACGCGCAACGGAAGTCGCGTCACATCGCGATCGGGCCCGCGATGGGCCCCCCGCAGAGTCCTCGATCTTGCTTCATGCCGCTCGCTGTCGCCACCTGGAACATCAACTCCGTACGTCTCCGTCTCAAGCTCGTGCTCGATTTTTTGCAGCGGGCGCGTCCGGATGTGCTTTGCCTGCAGGAGACGAAATGCCTTGATGATCAATTCCCGCGCTCGGCCTTTCGAGAGATTGGTTATGCGCACCAGGTGATTCGGGGAGACAAGGGATATAATGGCGTTGCCATCCTGTCGCGCCTGCCGCTTGGGGAGCCCTCTTGCCTGCCCTTCGGCCGCAAGGGCGACGCGCGCCATATCTCCGCCGAGGTGATGTCGTCCGCGGGTATCGGGGTGACGGTTCACAGTTTCTACGTCCCGGCCGGCGGCGACATTCCTGACGCCGCGCTCAATGCGAAATTTGCCCATAAGCTCGGGTTTCTCGGAGACATGCGCGAATGGAGCGCCCAACAGGCCGGAACGAAACGCAAGGCCGTCATCACGGGCGATCTCAACATCGCCCCTTACGAGAGCGATGTCTGGAGCCATAAGCAGCTTTTGGATGTCGTCAGCCACACGCCCGTCGAGACCGAGGCGCTGGAGGAGATCCGTCGCTGCGGCGAGTGGACGGATGCGGTCCGCCACCGCATCCCCGAGCCGGAGCGCGTTTACACCTGGTGGAGCTATCGAGCCGCGGATTGGGTGGCCTCGAACCGGGGACGGCGCCTAGACCACATCTGGGTGTCCTCCCCACTCACGGCGAGCATCGGAGAGGTAAAGATCGAGACCGCGGCGCGCGGCCTCGAGCGCCCCTCGGATCATGTCCCGGTTCTGCTCTCTCTCACCTTGTAGTTCGCGGCCACGGCATCGATTGAGCTTGCGATGCGTTCGAGCGCATTCGCCTGCGTCGCAAGGCTTTCCTCAACGTAGTGCCTGAAGGCCATCGCTGAGTTGGGAAAGGCCTCGAGCACGCGCAGCACCAATCGCCGCGGCAGCTTGAGGAGGAGGGATCTTTCACGCGCGGTCGCGGTTGCCGGCCGCTCGAGCTTGACGATCAGGGCGTGCAAGCCGATGAGCGAGCCGGTTTTCATGATCCGCGCCGGCGCCGGAATCTCGCCCTCGCGCTCGAGGGCAATGGACCCCGAAATGACGGCAAATCCGCCATCGGCTGCCTCCCCCTGGCGGAAGAGGACGGAATCGGGCTCGAGCGACATCTCAATCCCATCGAAGGCCAAAAGGCGCAGCGCGTCGCTCTCGATGACGGCGAGCGGCGCAATGCGCGCCAGGCGTTGGGTCTTGGTGTTGAGCTGCATTTCCTCTCGAGCATGAGCCGGGGACGGAAAAGATTATGACTCGCTAACAACTTATAGCATGAAGGCATTCCACCTGAAGCCACCATGCTCCAAGGGTGACGATCACGCGGCATCGAGCATAGCACGAACCGAAAAAGCGGCTCCACTCTTCGCGGGAGAGAACGCGAGGCGTCGGCCAAACCCTCTCCTGCGGTCGGAACACCTTGATCGAGCACGAAGGCCTTGCGGGCTTTCGGTGCACAGGGTCGTCAGGACGAAATTTTCATTGTCGCAAACCGCCTTGCCGGGCGTCAGATGATGAGCTTGTAACCTCCCTGATCGGTGAGGATCATTTTACCGGCCTCGGCGCTCATCTCGATCTTCTGGCGCAGGCGATAGATGTGGGTCTCGAGCGTGTGGGTGGAGACGGAAGAGTTGTAGCCCCAAACCTCTTGGAGAAGCACCTTCCGCGCCACGGAATGGCCGTTGGAGCGATAGAGGAAGCGTAGGATCGCCGCCTCCTTCTCGGTGAGCTTCAGCTTTGAGCCTTTTTCCGTAACGATCAGCTTCGATGCCGGCTTGAATTGCAAGGGGCCAATTCGCAACACCGCGTCGTCGCTTGCCTCATGCTGGCGAAGTTGCACCCGGATGCGCGCCAAGAGCACGGCGAACCGGAACGGTTTTGCCACATAATCATTGGCGCCGGAGCCGAGGCCGGCGACGGTGTCGGCATCGCTTGCATGTCCGGTGAGCATGATGATCGGCATGCGCGCGCCACCGGCACGCATCACCCGCACGGCTTCGCGGCCGTCCATGTCGGGCAGCCCCACATCCATGATCACGAGGTCGAAAGGCTCGGATTTGACGAGCGCGAGGGCCGCCACGGCTGTGGCGGCGGAACTCACCGAGAATTCGCCGTTCACGCTCAATTGATCGGTCAACGTGTCGACGATATCGACATCATCATCTACGACGAGAATGCGCGTGCGATTGGACATGTCGGAACTCGAATCGGAAAACGGGTTTCGAATTTAGCTCACCCCGCCTTTGAGGTGCAAAGGCGGAGGCAGTCGACGTGTACGAGCATCGGCGCGTACGAGCAGAAGTGCAAATCTGGGTATTAGCGCATGGTGTTCCGCTTCAAGATAGGCAGATTGCGTCAGAATTAGCGTTCACAGTGTCAGCCGCTGGGACAAGAGGCTAGCGAGGTCGCGCAACTCAGGCATGGCCTTGCGCCCTACCAGCATGAAGGCGCGGCCATGGGCTGCCCAATGCACGATGTTCAAGCCCACTCGCTGCTCGGTGGTCGGCGCGATATCCTCGTGGCTATCGGCGTAGATGCATAGAGCCATGACCCCGTCGCGCGGGTCGAGATAGGCGACCTGACCCAGCGGCTTTCCATCGTATTGGAGGATTTGCGCCCGCTTCAGCGCAACGCCGGGAAGCGAAACCTGCGAGGGAGGAAGGTGGACACCGATCTTCGCTCCGACGACGGCGAGCTCACGTTCCATGTGAGAGGGGTCGTCGGAAATGCCAACGATCGTCTCGGGCGTGTAGAGCGACATATACTGCGCCACCGCTTGTCGCCATTCATCCTCGCTGTCGCTCGCGACTTCGATGCCGGCCGCCTCACGCCAATCGGGCAGGAAGCGGTCGACCAGGACACCGGCGGCGAAGAGAGCGATGCCGGCCGCGAGAAGGGCAAGCCGAGGCCGGCTTCGCATACGGAAGAAGCGCGTGCGGTAATTCGCGGCGGGCCTCTCGACCCCGTAGCCGGGCAAGCCTTGAAGCATTCGCTCGAGCTTGGCCTCCGGCGCTTGTGCAAGGAGCGTCGTGAAGGCGTCGATTATGGCGCCCCTATTTTGGAGAAGGACATCGCGCCGCCTGCGCAGCTCGGTGTCGCGCGCAAGCCAGCTCTCCACCCATTGCGCCTGCGCGGGAGGCAATTCTCCGTCGAGAAAGGCGACGAGATCGGCATCGGCCGGCCGCCCGGTCGGCATCTCGGTCATCGCCGTTGACCCTGAGGCGACGAGACGCGTTCAGGAGCGAGATTGAGCTCGCTTAGAGATTCGCGGGCCGAGGCGAGCCGGCTCATGACGGTTCCGATCGGCACCTCGAGCATCTCGGCCGTGTCGCGGTAGGTCAATCCTTCAACATAGGTCAAGAAAAGCGTCTCCCGTTGGGCTTGGGGAAGCATTTGTACCCGTCTCAACACTTGACGCGCCAATATATTCGTCTCGATCTCCTGAGCCCCTTCGAATGTCAGCGCGGTTTCAGCATCGACCACCCCCTCACCCTCGCGAATTCGGCGGGACCGAAGCTCGTTCAACCAGATGGAACGGAGAATCGAGAAGAGCCAACGGTCTAGCCGGGAGCCTAGGGCGAATTGGCTCGATCGTTCGAGGGCGCGGACACAAGTCGCCTGAACGAGATCCTCGGCGACGTCACGCCTTCCCGACAGAACGAGCCCGTAGCGCCAGAGGCGGGCCAAGTGGCTCACCAGGCCGGCTCTCACCTCGAGCTGGCCACTCTCGATCATCTCAGAGGCGACGGATGCAACCGAAGCACGCGCATCGGCGCTGCCTAGAGCATGCTCTCAAAAAATGGAAGCTATTTTTGAATAAGACCACGTCCAAATGTTGAATTGGACCTTGAATTTGACCGGGGATTCCTGCCGCCCTGGTACAGACGATATCCACGCCCATACGAAACCTTTGAAATTGGGTGCGTCGCCGGTCCGCGGCAAGGGCAGTAAGCGTTCCCGAGCCGAAGGAACGGCTCACAACGGTTTATAAAGCCACGGGCTTTCAAAGCAGATTGGAAACCCGCAGCCACGAGGCGCGGCGGAGAGCCGCCGCGCCAAATAGGTTCAAGGGCCGGTTAGAGCTTCGAATCCTCGATCGCTTGCGCGAGATCCTCATATTCCTCGCAACCCGTGCCGCAGATGGTCTTGATGGTTGCGAGCTGCGACTTGGCCAGGTTGACCTTCCCCTGGATCACGTAGGCCTCGCCGAGATATTCGCGAACCTGCGCGTAGTTGGGATCGAGCGCGACAGACTTGAGATAGTAGGAAATGCCTTCCTCGGTCCGGCCGAGCTTGCGCGTGGCAAAGCCGCGGTAGTTGAGGGCCTTAGACGTGTTCGGATTCTCAAGCAGGTCGAGCACGTTGAGCGCTTCCTGGAAGCGGTCCTGCTTGGCGAGCGCATAGGCGTATTGGGTCATTTCCTCGTCGGGAAGAGCGCCCCGCTCGGCCTTCACACAGGCGTTCTTCTTCGCGTTGTAGACCTGCCCCTTGGCGCAAGTCGGAGGCGGGGGAGGGTCGCCACCACCGCCGGCGGCGAAGGCCGGCACGATGGCGACCGCGCCGAGCACGAGGCCGAGCGCCATGGCGGTCATATCCGATTTCTTGAGCATTTACGGTTCTCCGTGATGTGGATGGCGCAAGAACACCGTGGCACGCCAATTTATTCGATTGGCGCTCAGGCGTGGCTTCCAAAAAGCGTGCGCAAGCCTTCAAGCAGCCCCGGTCTTTGGCGTGTGTCCGCAAGCGTTCCGAGATAGTTCTTCGCCCAGCGTTCGATGTCGTTTCGCGCGAGGTGCTCGAACATTTTTTTGTAGCGCTGGCGGCGCTCTTCGAGCGGCATGTCGAGGGCACGCTTGAGCGCCGCCGCCACGCCCTCGGTCTCGTGCGGGTTGACGATCAGCGCCCGATCAAGCTCCGCGGCGGCGCCGGCGAATTGCGAAAGGACGAGGACGCCGGGGTCTTGAGCATTCTGCGCCGCGACGAATTCCTTCGCCACGAGGTTCATGCCGTCCCGCAAGGGTGTGACCAGGGCCACATTGGCCGCGCGATAAAGCCCGGCGAGCGCCGTTCGCGAATAGGAGCGATTGACATAGCGGATCGGTGTCCAGGACGCCTCCCCGTAGCGCCCGTTGATCCGGCCGACGAGCGTCGTGACCTCATCCTCGATCGCCGCGTATTCCTGAATGTCGGCGCGGCTTCGCGGGGTGATTTGCAGGAAGGTGACGCGAGAGCGCCAATCCGGGTTCATCTCGAGGAATTGGTCGAAGGCGTTGATGCGGTGCAAGATACCCTTCGAGTAGTCGAGCCGGTCGACCCCGAGCACGAGCTTGCGGCCGGCAAGGCTCTCTTCGATCTCGCGGACGAAGTTCGAGCGCGCGGCATTGCGCGCCAGCCGCGCGTAGGCGGCCGTCTCGATGCCGACTGGGAACGCGCCCGTGCGAACCTGCCTGCCATCGAGCGTGAACGTCGTCCCGTCCCGGCCCGGCTGCGCGCCGTGGCTCACGAGATAATGGTTGAAATTGTCTCGGTCGTTTTCCGTCTGGAATCCGACGAGATCGTAGAAGCTCAGGCTGCCCAGGATCTCCTGATGGCGCGGCAGGGCGATCAGAATGTCGGGGGGTGCGCAGGGGATGTGCAGATAGAAGCCGATCGGGTTCGCGTGACCTCTCGCGCGCAATTCCTTGGCGAGCGGCATCAAGTGATAGTCGTGCACCCAGATGACATCGTCCTCCTCGATCAATTCGCCGAGCTTGTCGGCGAACAATCGGTTGACGCGCATATATCCTGAGAGGTCCGCACGCGAGAATTCCGCAAGATCGACGCGGTAATGCAAGATCGGCCACAGGACGCGGTTGGCAAAGCCGTTGTAATATTCCTGGAAATCATGCGTCGAGATATCGATCACCACGTAGGTGATCTTGTTGCGCTCGATGATGCGAGGCTCGCTGTCGGTCTCGTCCTGCGCCTTGCCGCTCCAACCGAACCAAAGGCCGGTGCGGTTCTTCAAGGCCGCCTTCACCGCGACCGCCAAGCCTCCAGGAGGCAGGTTGCCTCCAGCGTCGGGAACCGCCACGCGGTTCGAGACTATGATGAGGCGCGTGCCCATGCGCCCTCCCAGCTTGCCGATAGCCGCATCGCGGTGTTGATGATGCCGGCCATCGAATAAGTTTGCGGGAAATTGCCCCAAAGCTCGCCGGTGATCGGGTGAATATCCTCGGAGAGTAGGCCGAAGGCGTTGCGCCGGCTGAGGATATCCATGAACATGTCGCGCGCCTGCTCCCGGCGGCCGATCGTCGCGAGCGCGTCCATGTACCAGAAATTGCATACGAGGAAGGCCGTCTCCGGCGCGCCGAAGTCATCCGCGGCCGTATAGCGCATGATGCGGTTGTTGCGCATGAGCTCGCGACCGATGGCGTCGCAACTTCGTATGAAGCGCTCGTCGCCCGGGGCCAACAGGCCAAGCTCCGCGAAGAGAAGCACGCTGGCGTCAAGATCGTCATGCCCGAAGGCGCCGGTGATCACGCCGCGCTTGGCGTCCCACGCGCCTTTCAAGATCTCCGCCCTCAGCGTGCCCGCATGGGTGCTCCAATATTGCGCTCGCTCGTTCAAGCCGAGCCGCATCGCGATCTGGCCGAGGCGATCGCAGGCCGCCCAACAGAGTGTGGCCGAATAGGTGTGGATGCGCGCTCGGCTCCGATATTCCCAAATGCCGGCGTCCGGCTTCAGCGCGACGCGCCGCGCATGCTCGCCGAGAAGCTCGAGCTGCCTGAACAGCGCTTCATCACCCAGCTTGGGAAGGCGCTCGTCGACGAACATCTGCGTCGCGCCGAGCACCACGCTTCCATAGACGTCGTGCTGCACTTGTGTCGCCGCCTGATTGCCGATGCGCACCGGCCCATGTCCGCGGAACCCCTTGAGATCGGACGCGACAACTTCATCGAGCGGGGTGAAAGGCACGATGCCGTGCACGGGCTGGAGCGGATGGACATCCTCGACGGCGATCGTGGTGATGTAGTTGATATAGGACTCCATCGTTTGCGTGGCGCCCAAACGGTTGAGGGCGTCAATGACGAAGAAAGCGTCGCGCAACCAGCAATAGCGATAGTCCCAATTTCGCGAGGTGCCCGAGGCTTCGGGGATCGAGGTCGTATGGGCCGCGATGATCGCGCCTGTTTCCTCGAAACTGCAAAGCTTCAGCGTGATCGCGGCACGCACGACGGCCGATTGCCATTCGAACGGAACGCCGAGGTGGCGCACCCATCCGAGCCAATGGTCGCGCGTGCGGTCGAGAAACTCGCGGCTTGTCGCGTCGATGGCGCTGCGGAAGGGCTCGTCCTGGCCCAGCACGAGGCTGACCGGCCGCGTCAGGGCGAAGGTGGTCTCGGCAACTATGTAGGAGAGGGGCGCGTCGCTCGAAAGCCGCATGATCTCCGATCCGCCCATATAGCGGATGTGGTTCGAGCCCAGCGCATATTCGGTGACAGGACGCCCGTAGGCGTAGGTCGGGCGAACCCTGATCGCGATGCGAGGAAGTCCGGCGATGGGCTCGATGCGGCGGATGAGCTGTGGTGGACGAAAGGTGCGTTCGTAATGCTCGAAACGCGGCGCGAAATCCGTGATGCGCACCTCGCCGCCGCGCGCATCCGTCAAGACGGTTTCGACGATCGCCGTATTGCGCACGTATTGGGAGGTCGCGGCGACGCAATCGGCAAGCACGACGTCGCAAAACCCCTTCTCTTCATCGCCTGCGAGAAGGTGCGAAAAGATCGGATCCGAATCGAAGCGTGGAAAGCACCACCACACGATGCGGGCGCGTCGATCAACGAGCGCGCCCACCCGGCAATTGCCAATCAGCGCAAGGTCGAGATCAGGTCCGCGGGCGTCGAGGCTCATATCGCGGCTCGCCGCTGACCGAACCGAGCAAGCCAGTGGCGCACATTCTCGGGCGTTGGAAAGACAAAGCTGACGCCGGGTCTCTCGTGGCCGACCGAAAAGGCATGGCCGCCGCAACTGACGACGGTAGCGAAGCCTGATTCGTCGGTTACGTCGTCGCCGATGAAAACCGGGACTCGGCCGAGAAAGGGCTCGCGAGTGATGAAGCGCCTGATCGCCTTGCCTTTGTCGAAGCCGTGCGGCTTGATTTCGAAGACGCTGTGGCCATGGATCATGTCGAGGCGCAGGTCGGCATGCGCATCAATCAAGCTTTGCAGGGCCTCGCGCAGCCGCTGCTTCAGCATCGGCACCGTCCGGTAATGCACCGCGAAGCTGTAGCGTTTGTTCTCCGCGAACGTGCCGGGAAAATCGAACAGCACCTCGGTGAGGGCCATCCACAATTTGCGCGGCAAGCCTTCGGCTTCCTCATCCGCCTCTTTCGGGTCGTTCGGAGAGAAGCGAGTCTGAGCACCGTGCACGCCGCTTGCGCGAAGTTGAAGCGGCGAGAAGAGGCGGTCGAGATCGTCGATGGGGCGGCCGCTGACGAGCGCAAGAGCACCGCCAAGCGCTTCGTCGGCCCTGGCGAGGGAATCGATGAGCGATGGAGGAACGAACACCGCGCCGGGTCTGGGCGCGAGGTCGAGGAGCGTCCCGTCGACATCAAGAAAGAGCGCGGTACGCTCGATTTTCAGCCCGTCTTGGAATCCATCCGCGCTTGTGCTCGGCATCGACCCTCCATGCGCACAGCCGCCCCCTTCGTTAACGCGCGCCGAGCATCAGCGGTTCCCCGAGAACGGCCGAGAACTAACGTCGCGCAGCTGAAAATGACGCGCAAATGTGATTTTTGCAGGACCGTCAGCGCGGCCTAAGGACGGATGCTCGAGATTCGGTATGCGGTAGGAAAGCGGCCAAAAGGCCGATTAAGGGAAGATAGGCGCAGATCTCATAGACGAGGCCGATGCTGGTGCGGTCCGCGAGTGCGCCGAGCACGCCCGCCCCCAGCCCGCCGAGGCCGAAGGCGACCCCGAAGAAAACGCCCGACACCGTGCCGACCCTGCCTGGGACGAGCTCTTGCGCATAGACCAGGATCGCCGAGAAGGCCGACGCCATAATCATGCCTATCGGCACGGTGAGGATCGCCGTCCAGAACAGATTAGCGTGGGGCAGCGCCAAGGTGAAAGGCAACACTCCGAGAATCGAAAACCAGATCACGAATTTGCGGCCGAAACGGTCACCGACCGGTCCGCCGATCAAGGCGCCGGCCGCGACCGCCCCCGAAAACAAGAACAGGTAGAGTTGGGATTCCCGGACGCTCACATGAAACTTATCGATTAGATAAAAGGTGTAATAGCTCGTGAAGCTCGCCGTGTAGAAGGCTTTCGAGAACATCAGGGCCGTGAGAACAAGCGCCGAAAGCATGAGCTTGCGTGAAGAGAGGAGCGGTGAAGGCAGCGGGAAACCGCCAGGTCCGGCCGTCGAGAGGCGCCGCGCCCGATACCAGACGCCGACGCGGTAGAGGACGGATATCCCGATGAGCGCGGCGACGGAGAACCAGGCGACGCTTCGCTGGCCTTGCGGCAGAATGATGAGGGCAGCGAGGGGAGGGCCGAGCGCGGCACCGGTGTTGCCGCCGACCTGGAAGAGAGATTGAGCGAGCCCGTGCCGCCCGCCCGAGGCCATGCGGGCCACTCGAGAGGATTCGGGGTGGAACACCGATGAGCCGCAGCCTACGAGGGCGACCGCGATCAGCAAGGTCGTGAAGCTCCAGGCGAAGGCCAGAAGAACGAGGCCCATGAGCGAAAATCCCATACCGATCGCCAGCGAAAACGGCATCGGTCGGCGATCGGTGTAGAGGCCGACGACGGGCTGCAATAACGAGGCCGTGAGCTGGAAGACAAGCGTGATCAGGCCGATCTGCCCGAAATCGAGATCGAAGGTCGCTTTCAGAATGGGGTAGATGGCGGGAATGAGCGACTGCACCAGGTCATTCATCAGATGCGAGAAGCTCACCGCGACGAGCACGCCAAGCGCGAGCCCATTCGCTGCGTTTCGCGCGCCGCTTTCGGCGGTCACGTGCGTTCGGATGCTAACCTCGGCCATCGAATCCACCTCTAAGCTCAGGCCTGCGCGCGAAGAATCGGACGAGCGCATGGCAGCACTGCTAACCTGACGCGGCTCGGCCTCGACAGCACAGCTTTCAAGCTCTAGCCGCACTCAAGTGGCGCGCCGCGATTGCGACCAATGGGCACGTCCGAGCACGGTGTCGAAATGCGGCATGGGACGGCCATGGGGCCGCGCATGGATAAAGCGTTCGTTCACGATGCGAAAGCCGAGCTTGTGCTGGATGCGCAAGGAAGCCGCATTGCCCTCGAGAATTCCGGAAGCGATGAAGCCTTGCCCATTCGCAAAAGCATGGGCGAGGAGCGCGGCGGCGGCCTCGCTCATGAAGCCGCGCCCCCAGAACGGCCTCGCCAGCCAATAGCCGAGCACAGGACCGACCTTGAGCCCGACAAGGCCGATGACGCCGATCGGCAGACCGTCGAGCGTGATCGCGTAATCGGCGCCGCGCCCGGCGGCACGCGCCAAGCTCGAGCACGCGATCCACTCGTGCATATCGGCAAGCGAGTAAGGCCAAGGCGGGGAGGCAAGCCAGCGCATCACTTCCCAGTCATTGATATGCTCGAAAAGGCTTTGCGCGAAATCGCTTCTCACCGGTTGGAGAAGGAGACGCGCTGTCGTTATCGGGCCCGATAATGTCTCCGGAGGCATCGGCTGCTCCAAGCAAAAAGGGATCGACGGTTTCCCGTCGATCCCTTCCTGGGTTTGGAGCTCGGCTCCTTAGAGCCGTGCGCTTGTCCGCCAGGTCCCGGTTCGACGGGCCGGCGGACATGGATTCCGCCGGGTTATTCGGCCGCTCGCGAAGCGGCAATCACGGCAACGGTCGAACGGCCTCGTTTCACCCCGAAGGTTACGCGTCCCGCGCCGAGGGCGAAGAGCGTATGATCCTTGGCGACGCCGACATTGGCTCCGGGGTGCACCTTGGTGCCGCGCTGGCGCACGATGATGTTGCCGGCAACCACCTGTTCGCCGCCGAATTTCTTCACGCCGAGGCGCTTCGATTCCGAATCGCGCCCGTTGCGCGACGAACCGCCTGCTTTCTTGTGAGCCATGTTTGTGCTCCTACCCTCGATCTGGCCGGAAACCGGCCTCAATGCTTGCCGTCAGGACGGCGGTTTTTAAGATTTCGGCCGCGGCCCCTTGCCAGCCATTAGATCGGTCGCCTGTCCCATCCACTCATCGCGATGCGGTCGACCCTTGACGCCGGCCTGCTGCTCGACCTTGGCGATATCCTCTTCCGAGAGAGCCTTGACCTGCCAATAGTGCCAAACGCCGGCGGCGTTCAGTTTCTTCTCGATCGCAGGGCCAACGCCCGAGATCAGCTTGAGATCATCGGCCTTCCCGACCGCCTGCTCGAGCGGCTGAAACTTCTCCGTGTCGATGCCCTTCGCCTTGGCGGCCTTGACTGCGGCGACCGCATTCGCCGCGATAACGGCATGGTCATGGTCACCTGCGGGTGTGGCCGCTTGCGGCTTCGCTTCGGCGCGCGGCTCCTCTTCCGCCTTCTTGACCTTCGGCTTCGAGGCCTTTTCCGTTTTTGCGGGCGCGGTTGGCGTCGCCTCGGCCTTGGCCGTCCGTTCTTGAGGCGCGGCAGCCGGTCGCTTCGCCTTTGACTCGAGGGCGGGTTTGGCGCCGTCGGTCAGGATCTCCGTGATCTTGACGATCGTGAGGTCCTGACGATGCCCACGCTTGCGACGCGAGTTCTTGCGCCGGCGCTTCTTGAAGGCAATCACTTTGGCGCCACGCGTCTGCTCGACGAGCTCGCCCGCGACCGTCGCGCCCGCGACTGAGGGCGCGCCAATCTCTGTCGTCGCACCGTTGACGAGCATCAGGACCTGCTCGAACGCGATGATTTCGCCAGGTTCGCCCGCCAATTTCTCGACCGTGATCATGTCTCCGGCGGCGACGCGGTATTGCTTGCCGCCGGTCTTGATGACTGCGAACATCGTTTTTCTCCCGTGTTCGGCCCGGCGAGGCGCTGAGCACCCGTCGGCTTCTTGGCAGTCGATTGCGATAAAGCGATCCGAGGAATCAAGGCGTCGCGCCCAAGGGTCCCGGAAACGCAGAGGGCGCGGGTCTCCCCGCGCCGTTTGGTTCGACTAGCCGTGACGATGAGATTTGTCAAACGAAGCACGATAGAAACCCGATTGAAGCCGATGTCGAGACGCACGCGGGCTGTCCGCGGCTCGCGAGCAGGCGTTCCGTCAGTTTTTAAAATGGAAGCCTCGCGCCGGACTACTTCAAAGGCGAGATCTGGGTCGGCAGCCAGATGCCGTTGGTCATGACAGCGAGATGATCGGCACCTCCTTTTGGGGGCCACACGCCTGTGGAGACCGCCTTTGCGCGGATTTCCGCGCGTTGCTCCAAGCTCGCATAGGGCCATATATGGGTGAGGCGAGGAGCACCGTCGATCGTGTGCATCACGATGAGGTTTCGGGAGAGCTTGAGACGCGCCGGTAGCGCTGCGCGCCAGGACGCGATCAACTCCGGCAGCACGCCCGGCCGCATCGTATAGGTTCGAATTTCATAAACGGGGCCGAAAGCGCCGGTTTCGATCGGCGGCAGATCGGGGAAGGGCAGGTAGCTGTCCGTTTCGAGATGGATGAGGAGATCCCGGCAGCCGAAGGGGTTGCTGCTCTCGAGCGTGCGCTTGCGCTCGGCCCGAAGGGCCTCCGCGTCCGAAAAGCCCCGCAGCACGGCGACCTTGTTGAGCTCGCCGATCTCGGAGGTAAAGCAGCCGAGAAGCCTGCCCCTGGTTTCCCCCTCGGCGGCATAGCTCTTGATGCCGGCAAGGGCTTTGGGCGTCGCGCCGATCTGCAAGGTGAGCTTGGCGAGTTCGTAGAGCATCTTGGGTTTCTCCATGCGGCCGCTTTGCGTTAATGGCTAACCGCGGGGCCGCGATGTCAACTTCGGTATGATCGCTTTCTCGCGTGTCGGTGCTTGGCTTCATTCCCGAGCCCCGGGGCCACGCACCATCGTTAAGGTCTCATCGCCAAGTGAAGGCAGCACGTTCGACGCGGGTCAAGACCGCCGAGAGAACAAGGCCGATGAGGGACAAGATTACGACCCCCGCGATGAGATCGTCGGTGCGATACAGATTGCCCGCGGAGAGGATGAAGGCGCCGATGCCGCTATCGGCGCCGATCATCTCGGCCGCGACGAGCAGGATGATCGCGATCGAGATGGTGATGCGAAAGCCCGCGAGCACCGAAGGGAGCGCACCGGGGAGCATGATCTTGCGGACGATCGACCAGGTCGACAGGTTGAAGCTCTGCCCCATTACGATGAGGTTACGCTGCACATTGTCGATGCCCGAATAGGTGCTGATCACGGTCGGAAAGAAGACGCCGATCGCCAGCGTCGCGAATTTCGAGCCTTCCCCGATGCCGAACCAGATGATGAACAACGGCACGAGCGCGATCTTCGGGATGGGAAAGAGAGCCGAGACGAGCGCGAGCATGGGGGACCGCACCAAGGTGAACATGCCGACAGCGAAGCCGACAATGATGCCGATCGCCGTGCCGAGCGTCCAGCCGACCGCGAGCCGCAAGAGCGACGCCAGGAGATTCGCCCACAAATCCCCCGAACGAACGAGGCGCCACAGCGCCCGCGCGACCGCGAGGGGCGAGGGCAAGAAGAGCTCGGGGATGAAGCCGGTCGAGGAGCCCGCCTGCCAAATGAGGATCACGACGGCGAGCGTCGCGGCGCCCGACCACGGGTGATTGCGCGGGGAGAAGCCCGCGGCCCGAAAGGGGACCAGGGCTTCACCGCGCATGATCGAGCTCCCGGTCGGCCGCGCTCGCCTCGTCGCGGATCATCGACCACAGCCGCTTTTCGGCGGCGATGAGATCGGCGTCTCCTTCTTGGCGCGCCTCGATCGGGCGATCGATCTCGACGATCGCCTTGATGCGGCCTGGTCGGCGCGACAGCACGACGATGCGATCCGCGAGACGCAGCGCCTCGGTGAGATTATGAGTTACATAGACGGTCGTGATCGCGGCGCGCGCGATCAGAAGCGCAAATTCCTCGAGCAGCAAGGCGCGTGTTTGCGCATCGAGCGCCGAAAGCGGCTCGTCCATGAAAAGGCAGGCGGGGCGCACCGCGAGCGCCCGCGCGATGCCGACGCGCTGGCGCATGCCGCCCGAAAGCTGCTTGGGGTAGGCGTTGGCAAAATCGGCAAGTCCCGTGAGGCGAAGCATATCGGCGATGCGCTCGCGCCGCACCTTCGCGTCGCGCATTTCATCCTCGAGAACGAGCGAGATATTGCCGGCGACCGTGCGCCAAGGCAGAAGGGCAAAATCCTGGAACACGTAGGTGAGAGGGTTGAGGCAATCGGGGCGCGTCTCGCCTTGCATGAGCACGCGGCCTTTCGTGGGCAGAAGAAGCCCGCCGAGAATATTGAGCAATGTCGACTTGCCGCAGCCTGAGGGCCCGACCAGAGCCACCACCTCGCCGGCCGCAATGTCCAGCGCAATGTCGTCGAGAACGAGGTTCGAGCCGAATTGGTGACTTACGTGCTCGAGCTTCAGGCTCGTGCTTGGAGCAGCCATCTCCGTTGCCGCGGCAGGAGCGTCGGCCAGCGCACTGGGTTCATCGGCCATCGGAATTCAGTGGCGAGGGAGGAACGTGGAAGAACATTATCCGCTCGACGAGGGTGCCAATCAAGATCGACTGCACAGCGAGGCGATTGACCAGGGGCGGCATGTCGGAGATCCAAATCCGGGCTGAGACGATTTCGACAAAGCCGAAGAGGCCCCGGCATCTTGAATTATGGTGCCAGGAGAGGCCCTAACGCATTAATGTCTCTCCTTGCTAATGCTTGAAATCCCTAGTGAGGTAGCACCGGGATACCAACAAATCTACCAACCAAATTGATTCCGTTCCGCTGAGCTGTCCATGGTCTTACGTGTTCCCAGTTTCCTGAGCAAGCTTGTATAAATCAAGCAATAGGTCAGCCAGGATAAACCTTCAAAGCGCCAGACAGGAATGGATGCGGAAAGCATATCGGAGGCATTAGGCGCAAGCTCGGGGCTTTAGAGACGAATAATCGGCCGAGAAAAAGGATCGCTACATGGCCAAGGCCTGGCTCATTACAGGAAGTTCGCGAGGCCTCGGCCGCGCACTCGCCGAAGCTGTGCTTGCTGCGGGCGACGATCTCGTCGCCACCGCGCGGAACACTAGCGGCCTTGAGGATCTTGCCGATCGATACCCGGCCCAAGTGATCCTATGGCCGCTCGATGTGACCGATTATCTCGCGGCGGAAGCAGCCGTGAACCTCGCGGTCGAACGGTTCGGGCGATTAGATGTATTGGCGAACGTAGCAGGCTACGGGAACCTCGGTCCGATCGAAGACACAAGCATCGAGGACTTCCGCGCGCAGATCGACACTAACCTGTTTGGCCCAATTAATCTGTCGAAGGCTGCCATCCCGATCATGCGCGTCCAGGGCTCGGGCCATATCCTCAATTTCTCGTCAGTCGGAGGACGGATCGGCTCAACCGGCCGCGCTCCCTATTCAGCCGCGAAGTTCGGGGTCGAGGGCTTCTCCGAGGTAATGGTGACCGAGTTAGCGCCGCTCGGTGTCAGGGTGACCATTTTTGAGCCGGGCGGTTTTAGGACCGACTTTGCCGGTTCGTCCCAGACGATCCACAATATCCGCCCGGAATACGATGCCACCGTCGGCCAAGCGGCAAGGTTCCAGCTCGATTACAACGGCAAACAACCCGGTGATCCGGCCAAGGCGGCCCAAGTGATCCTAAAGGTCGTCAGAATGGACGATCCGCCTATACGCCTGCTGCTCGGCAGCGATGCACTCAAAATCGTCCAGACGGCCGACGCCCGGAAGGCCGCGGCCGATCGCAAGTGGAGCACGCTTAGCGCGTCTACGGACTTCGTTGCGGCTAAGACCTGAGGCCGCCGCGGTGCGACTGCCTGCGGACCACCGGAAGGTCCGGAACGAGCCAGAATGCGACGCCGATCGTCGGCCCAAGGCCGGGTTTCTTTCGACGGACACGATCATAAGGGCTGCGGACGTATGTACCGGCGGTACCGGCCAGCGGCCTTTTCGTTGGGAGTCAGTGTGTCTACATTCGGCGCGCCAATGTGGCCTCCTTATCATCCCTGCATTCCGACGAGAGCCCCTCAGCCACCGCGCGGCCGGTGGGTTCACGAGATGAGGCATGATGGCTATCGGCTGATCGTTCGCAGGGTCGGCGATCACGTCTCGCCGCGCGCGAAAGGCAGTTACGATTGGGCTGAGCGTTCGGATTGGTCGATCAGGGCTCAAGCTGCGCGTCGAAATCCGTCGCCCTGTATGGCGAGGTCGTCTGGCTGACCGAGAACGGCGTCAGCGACTTCAAGGCCCTCCACAGTCGCTCGAAGGACGATTGGGCGATGCATCTGGCGTTTGACATTCTTGAGCTTGATGGCGCCGACCTGCGCGACCTCCCGCTCGTTGAACGCAACGCCGCCTGAGAACACTTCTGCGCCGCCAAGATGATGGGTTGCAATTCGTCGAGCACCTCGAAGGTGAATCCGAAGGAGCGGCACAATTCCCCAGCACACACCGCCAAACATCGCCAGCGCGGCCACCTTGAACAGATACTCCACTTGGGCGCGAGCGCGAAGATCGGACCCACGTTCAAGTGACTATTGGCGCTGAAACTCACGAACTTGCTCGGGTGAAAGATTTGCCAATATCCCCTCCCCGGACGGGTTGCGTTCGTTACCTCTTATCGAGACAGGGGACGTGACGCAGCATCGCCTTTTCCTGCCGGCCCAGGCCGCAACGCAACCTTTCGCTGCCATATGAATTAATTTGATAGGTAGACGGGGAGGTCCGCAATGAGCGTTGCTGAAACGCTGCGCGGCCACGCTTGGGCAGCACTACGCATGGCAGAAGCGGCATCAGATGAAGATCGACGGTGTCTCGTTGCTCTTGCGCAAACCTGGTTCAGGCAGGCCGAGCAGGCCGCCAAGGAACATCAGCCACCATCCGTGCGCCTGTCGCGGGAAAGGCCGCACTATGACAAACGATCCGCGTGAGGGCGCGAGGGCGCTTGCTGCTCGTTATCGATCCACGGCGGCAGCCGCCCGGCGGCGCGCAGGTAAGTTGGGAAGACGGAAGCTGAACGAGGTTGCGGAAAAATATGAGACCCTTGCGCGTTGCGTTGAGGAGATGGTGAACCGGCCGCGTCCGAATCCCACCGACAAGCGGAGCTGGTAGGGTCCACGCCGCGATGGTGAATTTGCGTTTGAGTGGGCTTTTGGAATGAATGCGGCAGGGGAGGGAAAGTGATCGCCCGTCGCGAGGGTCCACTGCCTGCTATTGAGCCCGTCGCGAGGGTCGCTGGATGGTTCCTCCACACTGGCGCGAGCGCCAAGGATTGGGGCGATTGAGGTTCACGCGCGCACGCTTCGAGATTCCGACCACCCGTCCATTGGGCAAATACCCGACGTGAATAAACCCGATGATCGGAGCAAATTGGGTGTTCACAAAAATGATTTAAACGGAATGTCTCGCAATCTCGGTCATAGCCAGGGACTTCACCGAAGGTTCGCCGCAACATCTGTTCTTCATTCTGATCGCATCCCGCGAACCATTCTTCATGGGCGCGTGTGAGTTGCCGAACTGGCTACACCGAGCAAGCAGGTGAGCCGATAAGGAACAAAGTTGGTCGAGGAAGGTCTCCGCTGGGACCTGTACTCACCGGCCACGGGAGGCAAATAAAATCAGAGCGCCGGCTGAGAGGATCGCGAGCGATGCGCCAAGTGGGCCGGCTGCAAAGACCCCAAAGAGGCCGCACAGATTACCGCTTGGATATCGAACGCAGGCCAAATCGATTCCAAATCCTAAGGCAAACAAATATCCGACCACTCCACAACCGAGCAAGATCCAAATGTACGTAACGAGGGGAAAACGCCGTTCCGGCTCGGGGCGAGCCCGGCGATGACGGATATAGAACCCCGCGGTGCAGACGGTCGCAATGGCCGGTGACAGAACACCGACGAGGAGGGAGAGAGCAAATAGTTCCGAGCTCATTTTAATTGAATTTTTCAAAGCCTAGCTCAACGCCGACGTCTCTTTTTATCTGATCACCCGGCGTCATCAAGTAGCCTTCGCCTCACCGCCGCCATGCACAAGCTAATCGCGAGCGCGCTTATCGCATCGACAGCGAATGACCTTGGGCTTACGTCTTCACCATCCTGTTGCCCAAGTATGCGCCATGCGAAGTTGCGACCTCGCAAGAGTTAGGGGCACACTGCACATAGTGTTACTTTGATTCCCGACTATGGTGCCGGTCAATGAGAGAGGAATTCAAAGGACGGGTGTCTCACGTGCTCGTCGGAATTGTTGCGCTGAGCGTCGCACTTATGTTGCGCGGTCAAACCAGACCGCTGCCCGCCCCCGCTCGGCACGATATCGCAGAGCCTCAAGATACTGATGATATCCCACCTGAGAGAGCTAAGATGGAGGCCCATCGCGGGCGGGAGGCAGCAAAACCGACGGACATTCCGCCGCCGGGTTGGAAGGATATACTGACCCGAGCTTGGCGTAGGATCGGCGCAGATAACCACTCTCTTGTGGCGGCTGGCGTCGCCTTTTACGCCATGCTCGCAGTGTTTCCCGCACTTGCAGCGTTCGTCTCGATTTTTGGGCTTGTGGCGGATCCCCAAACGGTTCGGCAAACCGCGATTTTAAGCCTCCGCGTTTATGCCACCAGAGGCGGCGACGCTCTTGCTCGACGCCCTGACGGCTCTGGTCAATAAGGCAAACAGCAAATTGAACCTTGCTCTCCTGGTCGGCCTTGGCATTGCGGTTTGGAGCGCGCGCACTGGCATAGCTGCCCTGATGACGGGGCTGAATATTGCTTATGAGGAAGGAGAAAAGCGCGGATTTATTAAGCAGCAGATCGTTGCTCTCTCCTTAACCTTCGGCGCATTAATTTTTGCAGGCGTAGTCGTAGTAGCCCTCGCGGTCATTCCGGCCGCGATTGCTTTTCTGCCGTTTTCCGAGGCGCAGCGCACCACGCTTGGCTTGGCACGCTGGCCTGTGTTGGCGGTTTTGATGATGGTGGGAGTGGCGATCCTCTATCGTTTTGCTCCAAGCCGTCGACAGCCTCAGTGGAGGTGGATCAGTTGGGGGGCAGCTCTTGCTACCGCAGTGTGGATTTTGGCCTCGGCAGCATTCTCCTACTATGTCTCCCGATTCGGATCTGTACGATGCAATGTATGGTTCTCTTGGCGCAGTCATCGTGCTGTTGCTCTGGTTCTGGCTAAGCGCATTGGTCCTACTAATCGGCGCAACCCTGAATGCCGAATTTGAACATCAAACGTTACGCGATACGACTGTCGGCCAGCCAAAGCCGATGGGCGAACGGGGAGCTCACGTGGCAGATACAGTAGGCGCATCGACGTCCTAGATAGCCAAGGCTATTTTCAGCAATCGTCGACTCCGGTATTCTCACAGCTAACCAGCAACTTGAGCACGAAAGGCGGTCCCGAGGCGCTCCTGGGCCATCCCTGCTTCCATGTTGACGTTTTCGCGTGGCTTGGCGCGCGCCGGCGGTTGAATTCATTGATGGAGAGACGCCGGGGATAGGATACGAAATGAGCCAAAGAATGAAACCATGGATGCACACGCAGCGGCGAAGCGCGCCTGCGTTATTTACGCATTCGAAACCAAACCTCTAGGAATAAAGACTTTGATGAAAATTGAGCTGAACCTCTGGGCACTCTCGTTTGTTCGCTCGATGGGCCGGCGAGATGTTCGGGTACCGGAGTCAAGAGAGGGTGCGTAATGACGTGGATTATCGCACATTCTTCTTCACCAGCTGTTGGGGAAGCTCAGGGGTTAACGATACATCCCTGCTACACTGAACAAGGCGCCAAGACGTATGCTCGGGAACAGGTAGAGAAGGGCCACCTCGTTTCCGCTCAGACGCTGGAGGGAGTGAAGCCGCCCCGAAAGATCAGTCCGCGCGACATTACCAAGTGGCTTACGGAGAGAGACCGATAAAGCATGGCGCGGGATGGGGCTCTCGCCCCCGTGGAACGGGCAACCGTGAGAGTCCCGTCAAGGGCTCCTATTTAAACTGGGACACTCCGCCCCGCTCCGCGTGGCAGAATCAACTGAGCGACATGACCAAATGGTGGGTGGAAGGCATCACCAGCCTGAACGCCATAGCTCGCCGCCGCTGGATTCGGCACCGCGAACGTCCTACCAGGCGACGGCGATCAAGAAGATGCTGACACTCTGAAGGCCCCTAATTCAACCTCAGCAAGTGAGCCAAGTGCGGGAGCCCGTGCACCTTTCCTGCCGCTCACCTGCGTAAGGTGATGGTTGCATGAGGCTTAAGCTTGAGACCGCGGGGTCCGTGCGGCGGGTCACGTCCGGCGAAAAGATCGAATCGGCACAACCCGCCAGGCCGAACGAAGTGACCACGAGAAGCGCAACCTTGCGCATTTGCCTCTCCTCCTTGCCCATCGCATGCTTGGCGAGTGTGCGTCGGAGCAGAGAGGAAAGCAAATTTGCATTTCAAGGAAATCACAAAACCCGACGGCTTAATCGCGAGATCAGGCTTGCGCAGTGCCGGAACGGCCGTGACGCCAGGGCGATGCGGACTTTGACGGCCGCAAATGGCCCTGAACTGGTAGGGCGCCCCTCGCGATGCAATCCAGCGGCGAGCTCCGGCTGATCGCGCCGAATGACCGCTTGCCGCCCCTTGGCCTCGACCGTGCCAGCTTGCGAGACATGGTGATCCTCTCGGGGCCGTTCGGGCGGTCGGCGATACACTTGCGGCGTCGACCCTCAAGCCAGTCCTGCGCTTCCGCTTTCAGGCAAGCCGGTCGGTTTTATGGTGGCATGGGCTAATCCTTCGCGGGAGCGGAGTTGCGTGGAACGCCTGCACGCATACACGCCTCGACCCTTATTCAGGCCACTTCAGGATCATACGCGCCAATGCCGCAAGGTGCATCGGAGCGCGAGTGGAGACAGGAGCGACCCCATGACTAACGCACAAGAAAAGCGCATCGGTCGCATTGCAGAGCGCAATGGCTTTCGTCTCGAAAGGGTAGGAAGCGGAAAGGGTCACGGCCGTTTCTACATTCTGAACCTGACGGAGGTCCAACGGATGCGTTCTGGCGTTCTTGACCACGAGTATTTCTTTTCGCTGGACGTGGCCGAGTCGTGGCTTGCCACGCTCTCGAAATGACGCCGCATCTCTTTCTTGCTCCGGCATCTCGCTCCGCGCTTTTTGAGCGGAACCGTCGGCGGAAGGGTGCCGTTGGCAATATAACACGGTTAACAATCCAGACTGGGAGGATAGCCATGGGCAGACGCTTCGCTGTAAATGCCGCCATTGCGGCCCTCGCTGTAAGTTACGCCCCGCACCTTGCCGCCAGCACCGGGGGTCCTCACGCTTGGCAGAGCTATCGGGAGCCAAGTTCTGGGGTGACGGTCAACTTCCCACGTGATCTGTTCCCGGTCGACGCCGGACCGTCCTTGGTCGGCACGGGACACGTATACTCATCTCCCGACAAGCACGCGTTCATGGCAGTCTTTTCTGTGCCCATTCCAGCCGATGGTCGGAACCCCGTTGAGGATTTGGTCCGCGACGGCGAGCTGAAAAACGGGGCAGTGGTAACCTACAGGCGGGTGGCGCGGCGCTTTTTCGTGGCTTCTGGATTTGACGGGGACAGCATCTTTTACGATCGTTGCAATTTCACCGATAGTTCAGAAAAATGCGTCCACATCGAGTATCCCAAGAAGGAAATACGCTCTTGGGACAAGATCGTTACTCGCATCAGCTTGTCGCTGCACGGCTGACTACGCACATGTGCCGCTCCATGAACTTCGGCTCAGACGCAAACACTTCAGAGCGTGAGCCGCAGTAATAGCTTAGGCCGAGGGGAAGGGTTCCTGGAAGGTTCGGAACCGGTCAAGACTCTGGCAGCCGTTGGAAAGCTGCCTCCCCAGATCAGGGTCTTCTTGGGGAAGCTCGACGCGCGTCGCGCTTTCGCGATGGAGATCAATGCCGGACGTCAGAAGAGCCTACCAATCAACCACCTGACCGCGAGAGCTATTGCGCTCGGAAATGGGGTTGTGACCATCCCGTCTTCTATCTCAACAGAGCCAGTTACTTGAAACCCGGCTCGCGACGATTCTGAGTCTTTCGATATGAACACGGCGACACCGGCTGATCCAATGGTGGCCATCCCAATGCGGCGCGCTTTTCTCGTCGGAGCCCTTGGGGTGGTTTATGGCGATATCGGAACCAGCCCGATCTATACGTTGCGCGAGTGCATGAAAGCAGCCGCCGGCAGCAATGCCTCGGAGGTGGTCCTCGGTTTGCTCTCGCTAGTGTTCTGGGCGCTGATGATCGTGGTCACGGCGAAGTACGTGCTATTTGTCATGCGCGCCGACAACGACGGCGAGGGCGGCATCATGGCGCTTCTCGGCTTGGCCGCGCATAGCGTGACCGACCAGCGGCGCCGGACGGCTCTGCTCATGGTGGGAATTGCTGGGGCGGCGCTGTTCTACGGTGATGGCATGATTACACCGGCCATCTCCGTCCTGAGCGCGGTTGAAGGGCTGGAGGTGGCAGCGCCCCTCCTCAAGCCATACGTTATCCCGGTCACCATCCTCGTGCTGATCGGCCTCTTCATCGTGCAGAGCCGGGGCAGCGAGCGTATCGGCGCCTACTTCGGCCCGGTCATGGCCTTGTGGTTCGCAGTGCTGGCCATCGCCGGGTTGGTGCAGGTCCTGCACGACCCCGGCGTCCTGGCCGCAGTTAACCCCCTGCATGCAATCGGCTTCCTCGCCGGTCACGGCTGGCTTGGCTTCCTCGCTCTCGGTTCGGTGTTCCTCGCGTTGACGGGCGCCGAGGCGCTCTACGCCGACATGGGCCATTTTGGTCGAGGGCCGATCCGGCTCGACTGGCTCAACTTTGTACTGACCGGCCCTGGTCCTGAACTACTTCGGTCAGGGGGCGCTCGTCCTTTCACATCCCGAGGCGGTGGCTAGCCCCTTCTTTAACTTGTTCCCTGGGTGGGCGCTGTATCCCGTGGTGCTGTTGGCAACGGCGGCAACGGTGATTGCATCACAGGCCGTGATCTCCGGCGCATTCTCGCTGTCACATCAGGCAATGCAGCTCAGTCTCCTGCCCCGGCTTGATGTGCGTCAGACTTCGAAGGAAGCAATCGGACAGGTTTACGTGCCGCAGATCAACTGGCTGCTCATGGTGTGCGTGATCGCACTGGTCGTGGGATTTGGCTCTTCGGACAACTTAGCTGCGGCCTATGGCATCGCGGTCGCGGGGACGATGGTGATCACCACCTGTCTGCTTGCGGTTGTCGCGCGCCAGCTCTGGCGATGGAGCCTGCCAGTGACCATCGGGGTGATCGGCTTTTTCACGGTGGTGGACCTGGCATTTCTGACGGCCAATCTGGCCAAGATCGTCCAGGGAGGATGGTTCCCGTTGCTGATCGGCGTGGTGGTGTTCACCCTGATGTCCACTTGGCGTCGTGGCCGCCAAATTGTGCTGGAGCGTACTCGTGAGGACAACCTGCCGCTGAAGCAATTCATCGCTCAGCTCGATCCCAAGAAGGTGCCACGGGTGGAAGGAACTGCGGTCTACCTGGCTGCGCGCCGCGAGACGGCGCCCTACTCACTCTCGGACAATTTCAAGCATAACAAGGTTCTGCACCAACGCGTCGTGCTGCTTACCGTCGTCACCGAACGAGTGCCTTACGTTGCGGATGCGCAGCGCATGACGGTCGAGCCACTGGACAAGGGCTTCACTCGAATCACGCTACGCTTTGGGTTTGCCGAGGCGCCCATAGTGCCCGACGCACTCGAAGCGCACAGGTCGGAGTTCCCGATCGACATTGCGGCGACCTCATTCTTCCTGGGTCGGGAAACCCCCGTCCCGACAGTCCGGCCCGAACTGCCCGTGTGGCGCGAAAAGCTCTACGCTTTCATGGGGCGCAACGCCGTGAGCGCGTCGGATTACTTCCAGATTCCGCCTAAGCGCGTCATCGAATTGGGAACCCAGGTCGAGCTGTAGCTTTCGGCGGGGCCAGTGCAGAGAGGCAGGCGAAACTGGCGAAACCGACAGGCTCGCATGCGGGCCTCGGCCATCAAGAATCCCGCAACGTCTCAGCACAAACCTTCCACGAAGTTCCGCCCCGAGGGCATTCCAGGACGCGTGTAGGGGCATTCCTGAGGCGGAGCTTGTGTGGGACCAGGGCGACGCCGATGTGACAAGCCAGGCGGTTTCTACCCAATACACCTCGCCGGCCCTCTAGCGCGCTGCGCCAGTTGCTGGGCCATGCAGCGGCCATCGGGCATCTGACCGTTCGGGGGGTGTTCCCGAGATCGAGGGCCGTCCCTGTGCTCCCCAGGGCATTTGCCGAACGTCTGCTGCGGCGAGGCATGGCGGTGGCCTTTTCTATATCATGCGCTCGGTAGCTGATGCGTCGCGTGTCTCAAGTTCATGGCACTCGCCTCTTGAAGGTACCAATCGTCAAAAATAGATGGATGTCGGCGGACTTGAACGAGGCTTCACGGTCCGTGCCAGCAACTTTGAGCCACGGGAGGTATTGCCATGATTGCGGGACTTGCCGATCCCTTCGATGCGCTGTTGCGCTTGCAGCGGGAACTGGAAGGACGGCGCAGCAGTGAGTGGTTTGAGGATGCGACCTCGGGCAGAGGCGCTTACCCTCCGATTAACGTGTTCCAGCAGGGCCACGATTTTGTCGCCATCGTGGAATTGCCGGGCGTAGCGAAAAGCGATCTCGAAATTCAAGCCAAGGAGAACACCATCGCGATCTCAGGCAACAAGTCGGTCGCGTATGGCGAGGGTGCCAGCATCCACAGGCGGGAGCGCGTAGCCGGAAGTTTTGCCCGAACGATCACGCTGCCTGTAAAGATCGATCCGAATGGCATCAAAGCCGAACTACGCAGCGGCATCCTGGCTCTCTTCATCCCGAGAGCGGAGAGCGACAAGCCACGCGCGATCAAGATCGGTTGAAAGAGCGAGCAAGTGGGAGCTTAGTCATGACCCCAGGACAAGAGATGCAGGTGCAGGAGAAGCGGGAGTTGCAGAAGAGCGAGGAGTTAACCATCCCGGTCAGGGCGTTTGTCCCCGTGACTGACATCTACGAGACGGATCAGGCGCTGACCGTCGTGATGGAAATGCCCGGAGTTGAGAAGGGGAACCTGGACATTCATGTTGAGAGTGACGTCCTCAACATCATCGGTCACATCGATTTCTCCAAATACGAGAAGCTGCAACCGGTCTACACGGAATACAACATCGGGCACTATCGGCGGACCTTCAGTCTTTCGCCGAATAACGTCGATCAGGAAAAGATAAAGGCCGAGATGAATGAGGGTGTTCTGACATTGACTTTACCCAAAGCTGAGCGAGCTAAAGCGCACCGGATCACGGTCGGGTAGGATCGCGACTTGGGCACGAAGTGGGTCGTAGTCAACTCACCCCTTCAAGAAGCTGCGGAAGACGGCGGGCAACGTTGTCGGCCTGCCCAGGGTGAGGGGATGCCCCCTTTACGTGCGATGCCCGTGGGCGGCCTTCAGGAGAAGTGAAGGGCATTTCGGAGGCGGGCTGTGTGGGGGGCAATCTCTGTTAGGCCAGGCGGGCATCCCGTCAAAGGACAGTCCATTCCGGTCGCCTGAATTGTTCGTCAGGGGGCCGCTTGAAGGATCTTGCGAGTTGCATGTTTCGCCGCAGGCTGACAATTTGCAGCGATAAATCACGCAGGGTCCGCCGAAGGCCTTCTCGATCAGCTTTTTCCCGGGTCGCTCTCGCCAGCGCTGCTCAAGACCCATGTGGCGAGCGAGCTAAAGACATGCGCCTGCGCGCCGGGCCCAGGGCTGCGGTAGTTGGCGACTAGCAAAACCGCCTCGACCGCCGCGCAGCCTTAGCCCTGCATTTTCCCGAGTACAGTTCTCCTGCGTCGCGGATCGGTCCGCTGCGTTAGGAGACTACTCCGGGCGGGGTAGACCGTTGGCGCAGCGAGCCGCGCAGAAACCAGTGCCGCTCAACCTCGTTGGATAGATCAACAACCGATATCTCGTGATGAAGGAGAGCTAAATGTCGAGGACGATCAGCACAGCCACCACCGGTCCGGTAATCCTCAACCCGACGAACGACAATCCTCTCTACATCACCAGTACCGGTACCGTGACCTCGGCAGGAGATGGTGTCGACGGACCAGTCGGCACCACTTGGACGATTTCAAATCTTGGATTGGTCTCTACTACCGGCGGCATCGGCGTGTCGCTCGGAGGCCCCGGCATCATCGGGAACACCGGTACCATTTCGGGCACGGACGCCCTCTTGCTCCACGGGGGAAGCGTCACCAACAACGCAGGCGGCTCGCTCTCGGGCGTTGGAGTGGCCGGGACCGGCGGGGCTGGGGTTTACATCGCCACCGCCACGGGAACCGTGACAAATGGCGGCACCATCGGCGCGAGCGGCACAGGCGGCGCCGGGGTCATTCTCGGAAATGGCGGCATCCTCACGAACAACTCGACCGGCTCGATCACGGGCAATGGATTTGGAGCCTTCATCACCGGCGCCGCGGGTGCGATCACGAACAATGGCAGCATTGCGGGCAGCGACGGGATTGCGCTTGTCAAAGGTGGTAGCGTGAACAACGCCACGGGCGCAAGCATCACGGGCGCCAATATAGGAGTCTATGCTGAAACAGGGACTTCGGGAGCGGTCACGAACAGCGGCAGCATCACGGCAACTGGGACGGCCGGGACAGGTGTAGAACTGGCCGGCGGTGGCAGCGTCACCAACAATTCGGGCGGGTCGATCTCGGGCGGTCTAAACGGCATCTTCACCACGAATGCGTTGGGGACGGTGTCGAACAGCGGGAGCATCTCAGGCTCTCACGGAGTCGATCTCGGGGCTGGCGGTAGCGTCATCAACAGCGCATCTGGGTCCATCTCGGGCCAAGCTTCAGGCATCGCGATGCAAGGTGGGGCAGGCACGCTCGTCAATGCTGGCCATATCACCGCGACGGGCACGGCGGGCGCGGGTGCTGATATCGAAGGCGGGGGAAGCGTCACCAACGATGCAGGTGCCACTCTCTCGGGCACGTCGTTCGGCGTCTTCATTACCGGCGGCACGAGCACGGTAACGAATGCCGGGACGATTACCGGTGGAACCTATGCAATCGATTTCGCGGGCAGCGGCACCAACCGACTCGTGGTCGACCCTGGTGCGGTGTTCAATAGCAAGGTCACTGCCAACAGCGGCGGCACCAACACTCTTGAACTTGCTAGCGGCAGCGGTTCGCTCACTGGAGTGGGCACCGGTACGTTCGGCAATTTCCAGACCCTCGCCGTCGATAGCGGCGGGACTTGGACGCTGGGGGGGGCAAATGCCGTTCCGACGGTCATGGATAACGGCACCCTCATCCTGGGCGGCGCCTTTACTGGCCTCGTTCAAGTCGAAACTGCTGGCACGCTTGAAGTCGCCGCCCCGGCAACCACGAGCACGCAAATCGATTTCGCTGGCACCAGCAAATTGATCGTCGACAATCCGGCGACCTTCGGCACCAATGTCGGGAGCCCTTCCTATACGGGGCCGCAACTCCAGAATTTCGTCAACGGTGATCAGATCGACCTCAAAAACTTTTCCTCGACAAATGTGACCTTCAACTTCAATGCAACGACGGGCATATTGCAGGTCTCGAACGGAGCGAGCCAGTTGGCAAGCTTGGCTTTCCAGACCTCAAGCCTGGGCAGCACGAATTTTACTGCCACGAGCGACGGTGGGACCGGCATACTGATCACTAACGGCCCTGGAACGAATACCGGGATTTCCGATGTCTTCTGGCGAAACAGCAACGACGGTACGCTCGCGCACTGGACGCTGAATGGGGCGCAGATCACGTCGAGCCAACAGGTCACCTTGGGTGGAAATGCGGTGGCGCCGGATGCCTCCTGGAATGTTGCGGGTGTTGGCGATTTTAACGGGGATGGAAAGGCCGATCTCCTTTGGCGCAGCACCAACGGCTCGCTGATCGACTGGACGATGAATGGCGCGCAGGTCACATCGGCCCAGAATGCCACCTTGGGCGGCACTCCGGTGACACCGGATGCATCCTGGAATGTTGCCGGTCTCGGCGATTTCAACGGGGACGGTAAGTCGGACATCCTGTGGCGCAACAATAACGGGGCGCTGGTTGACTGGACCATGAATGGCTCACAGATCACCGCTAGCCAGAATGTCACTTTAGGGGGAAGCTCGGTTGCCCCCGATACGTCCTGGAACGTCGCCGGTTTCGGCGATTTCAATGGAGATGGAAAAACTGACATTCTTTGGCGAAACACGAACGGCACGCTTGTCGACTGGACGATGAACGGGTCTCAGATCGCGTCGAGCCAAGACATTACATTGGGAGGAAGTCCGACGATGCCGGATGCGTCCTGGAGCGTCGCCGGGATCGGCGATTTCAGCGGCGATGGAAAATCTGACATCCTGTGGCGCAACACCAGCGGCACACTCATCGACTGGACGATGAATGGCTCGCAGATCGCCTCTAGCCAAGTGGTCACATTGGGCGGCAACGCAGTTTCGCCTGATGCGTCCTGGCAAATCGCGCAGATCGCCGATTTCAGCGGCGACGGCAAATCCGATATCCTGTGGCGAAACACGAGCGGCGTGCTCGACGAATGGACGATGAACGGTGCGCAGATCGCCTCCTCGCAGACCGTGACCCTTCAAGGGAATGCGGCGGCACCCGGCGGGAATTGGAGCACGCTCGCGAAGCCTACCGACCTCGTTTGACCGGGCGCCTGGGGGAATTGATGCCCGGAGAATTAACGCTGGTGAGTGGGTTGTAGTCAGCACACTCCTCCAGGAATTGCGGAGGCGGCGGGGGGTTCCGCCTCCGAGTGCAATGCCGCTAGGAGGCACTCGAGGAGGCGTGAGAGGCATTTCGTGAGGACCCGCCTCGACGCAGATATCCCTGGCGATCTCTCGCCTGCGTTGAGGGACCCTGAGTTGGTCGTCGCCACGCATGGAGGCGAAGAATTCTGAACAAATGCTCAGAATGCGCTCGTGAAAAAGCCCCGCGCTCTTCCGAGCCGGGGCCTTTATTGAGAAGGTTAGACCCGCGTCAGATCTCTGCGGATTCGTAACTCGTCACTTCCATGCCGACGCAAACTTCGACAAACTCCGGTGCGGTCCATTCCATCCCGTTCTCCTCTTTGAAGCGAGGTTCTTATATGGGTATCGCGCGGCGATTAAGGTAGGCGAGAACGGTCGTGACCCGCTGATGGCCTGCCACTGTCGCAATAGCGTGCCAAGCCAATCCGGTCAGAGCAAACCAAAAGCCCTGAGTCCCAGCCAAACGAGGAAGGCAATCCACGCAAGCGTGACGGAGGACGCAACCGCGGCAAAGATGCCTACGGTCGCGCGAGATAGGTGTCCGGCAGTTCTCGCCTGAGACTGATCCATAAAAGCGATACCTTGAACGTCAGCACCGCTCGGCAACGACAGGCTCGGCCCGATGTTCCTCTCAGTGCGATGACAGGCAGGGAGGCAGGCGAGGTAACCCTATAGTTTTATGGTGCACCCGCCGGCCCATGCTAATCCCCTGATCGCGGGCTGGTGGCCTCCGTGCCCTGCGGGCCTCGCTCTACGTCCAAGACCGTCTCCTCGGCCGATCCTGCGCCTCCCAAAGCTTGGCGGCGGCACGATCTCCTTGTAAGCCATTGCCATGTAGCGGAAGGCATCCGCGGAGTGGCTCATCCAATCAATTTGGCGTTGCGGATGGTGCGCGCCACGGCTCGCACCCTTCATACGGAAAATAATACGGAAAAGCCGTCGCCGAATGGTGCCGGATTTGAGCGGACAGCTGGCTACGCCGCATTGCGCCCTTGGCATGGTTGAGCGGCGCGGCATACCGGGCGGTGGTTTCTGATCGCGTAACTCAAGCTTCGCCTATGCGCGCAAATCGTCCGTCAAAGGCGGCGTTTTGAACGGCCATTGTATGATCCCGACGCAAGTAGTTGTGCGCAAGGCTCATGGACGCAGGTGTCCCAGAAAGGCTACGAGCTCGGCCTGCCGCTTCGTGCCCGTCTTTTCGAAGATGCTTCGCAAATGCACACGCGCAGTAGAGGGCCGCATCCGAAGCCGGGCTGCGATATCCACAAGTGCCAGTCCCTCCGCGAGGAGACACGCCACGTCGGCCTCGCGGTCAGTCAAGGCGAGGGCCTCGCCGATGGTCGAGGGATCGAGGCGTCGATGGCGTGGCGGGTTGCGCACATCGATCAGCACCGCAATCGCGGCAGCGGAGTGGAAGATGTCGCGAGCACGGCCCGGAATCGGAACAATCTGCAAAAAGTAACGACGCGCATTGTCGCCGGTAAGTGGAGCGAGCGTTGTCGCTCCAGGCCTCGCGACCGCCATGCCCACCGCATGGTCAAGCGCCCGCTGCGCGCTGGCGTCGCGAGAGCGTAGCCTTCGCCCGATGACGCTGATCGGATGGTCTGCTTTGTCGAGCGCATTGAGCGCTTCAGTCCAGAGCACGCGGCCCCCGGCATCAAGTTGATAGAGGGAATTGCCGCGGCTCCGCAGGAGAGTTGACACGGCGGTCGCCTCGTTGCTGAGCGTCTGTGTCGCGAGCCGGGCAGACGCACGCAACTGCGGCAAGACACTATTGAGCGCAATTGCGTCCTCCCTCTGATAAGGGCCGCACTGGATGCGCCGCTTGAGGCTGAGCTCAACCCATTCATCGCGATCAAACGTCAAGGCGGTATTCGCGTGCCAGAAGAACCCGGCCGGCCTCAAAAACTCCTGATAAAATGGGTCACGGTCGAGCTGGTCTTGATTGTAATCATCATGATCCACTCGAAATCCGATTTTTGGACCCACTCTGACCACGACATAGCGAGAGCTTGGGGGCGCCCGCCCAGCCGCAAAAGCCGACACCGTCTCAGCCACCTCTTCGGTCGTAATGGCCGAGAGCATCCGGCTGGGTCGGTTGCGCATCAGAACCGCGCCATGCGCTCCAGACGCATAGGCAAAACGGTGCAGCGCATCCTCCCAACCTTCCCCGAGCAGCGCCGCCGTCGTGACGTCTTCGACGGCGTCCCTAATGCATTCAATTCGGAGCATTGTCGCCTCCGTTAATCTGAATGACTGCACTGCTAAGCGGTCCGTCGCGTCATCCTGACAAGCGGGCCAACGAAGCTGATGGACGGCCACGCCTCGGATGCGCTCGCGCGAACGAAAGAATAAAGCAATCCTGGCGCATCGTTCTACCTCAAACAAGGTAGGCGCAAAACGCCACCCGGCATCTACGGTGAGCAAGAGCAGTGGCAACTGAAAGAGTTTTGGAAATGGGGCTGACGGGGATCAGCTCGAGCGAGGCATGCTGATGGGATATTGGACATTCCAATCGGACCTTGAGTGCGACACGCGATAGCTTGGTGCTTCAATCCAGGCTGCGCCTGCCTCCGGCGCGATATCTTGGCGTGCGGGGAGCGTCTGCGCTCGGAAGCTTTTTTGGCTGAAGAGGGACCTGTCTCCGGTGGAAGGAGACCTCAGTTGCGATAAGCGATCTCGAACCAAAGGGGAGCAACAATGAATTTTCTGGAGGTGATATTTATGGTCTGCATGATCGAGAATGCCACTGTTTGCGAACAGAAGCATGTTGCAGTCGATCAGCAAATGTCAGTGACGATCTGCGCGCTGTGCGCGATGCCGACGTTAGCGCGATGGGCAGGGGACAATCCAGGCTGGACAATCGTTAGCTGGCGGTGCGACTATTCGGGCAACAGGGATGAGCCCGTCGCTTCGCTAGCGGGGCAGGCGCTCGCCTTTGCATTGCCAGAGCCAAACCAATAATGCAGCAACTCCGGGGCGCGAGCAGCCGAGAGAGGGTTCTTGAGCCGACAAGAGCAGCCAAGGTCAAGGCTGCCTGATAAAAAAGGCCCACGTGTGCGATGGGAGCTGGGAATTAGCCCCAGGGCTCCTTATCCGACGCGTCCGAGCGGCGTCCACTTCGCGTCGATAACTGCAATACCAGGGGAGCGAGGCTTACGCAGTCTCACGCCGAGAGCGAAAGAAGATTGAGATACTCTTCGCTCGCCTCAAACGCATCCTCAGACTCGATCAATAACAACTACGAGGTCCCGCGGCGCCCGCGATGAGTTCCTCCTCCCTCCACTGCCCAAAACCTCCAGGAGGCTCGCGAAGCTAACCCCCCGCATCGACGCCAATCATGGCGGTATGAGGCGACACGACCTCATCAACTTTCCCGGCAGCCATCACCGGCGAACCACTCAAGCCCCGGCCAACCGTCGGGTTTCTCAACACAATCGGCGGAAACCCGCCGTTCGGGCGACCCGCCTGAATGGCGTGGCGGATTTGGCCCTGAGGTCCGCGACGGTCTGACCGCGCAGAGACATACAAGCCCCATCAGATTCATGTGGGGGCATTGGGCTCCCGGCTGCAGGGCGGCGACGAGCAGGCTTCGATCGTGGACTGCAGGGATGAGAAGGCAGGTAGCAGCCTGGTCAACCAGACTTTAACCAAGGGGCCGCCGTCACTTATTCGCCGGTCCTTGACTTATGATGTGGGTCCTGTCGAGGCCTGAACTACCCCAGCAACACTGAGGCTCGTGGTTGTGGCGTACTCACGCGGCGCAGGCAGGGGCTCGGCCTCTTTTTGGCGCTTCCCCGAGCGTTCAATGGACAATGCTGAAGCCAGACCGACGAACGAGCACGCAAGCAGAGGCGCGGTATAACTGTCTAACCACCATTCAGCGACTCCGACCGACCATGGCCCCAGCAGCACGCCGATCGCACGGGCACCCATCAATGTGCCAACGTTCTTCCCAACGTTCACCGCGCCGCAAATTTCCGACACGATCGGTGCGGACAACGCTAACACGCCGCCGTAAGTCAGGCCAAATACGGCTACCGCGCACCAGATCAACCAGTGCATTGACGCCAGCGCGATACCCATCATTGCGACCGCCGTGATAAAAGCACACAGAGAGGCGGTGCGGCAGGCTCCCATTCGTTGGGCGAAAGGTGCAACAAGGAACCGTCCCGCTGTGCTGCCGAGACCAAGAAGGCTGATCAGTTTCACACCCTCATTTGCCGTCCAGCCGTGCCACAGTGAAATGCTCACCAGATGAGCGAACGGGACGAAGAACATGATAGCGAACAACACCTGTCCGATAAACGCCCAACGAAAATTCACATTTGTGCCTAGAGCCGAAACGCCTGTCGGAGGCGGCGCTTTCTGAACGACACCTTTCAATGCCAATACTGGCAAGATGCCAATGACCGCGAATGCCGCCATCGCCTGCAATGTTACTTGCACACTCGAGATGTGGTAGAGCCACGAGATCGCCCCAGGAAGTAGCATTGAGCCGAAACCGATACCGGCTGAGGTGATGCCGGCCGCGACGATTTTCTTGTCCGTGGTGAGCACCTGCACCGCCGCGGTCACCGGCGCATATGTCAGACCGACGCCGGAGCCGATCCCAATGATATAACCAATAGCGAAGACCAACTCCGAAGTGGCGAGGCTCGCGATCAAGAACCCAGCGGCCGAAATCAGCGAGCCAACGGCGACCACGATTGGAGTTCCGTATCGGTCCGCCACGGCGCCCGCGAGGCTGCCGATTGAGAAGTAGATCGCTCCCCCGATCGAGAAGCAGGCCGCGAAGTGCCAGACAGGCACGGCAAAACGATCCGCCAGGAAAGGAAACATGACCGGCATGCCATAGGTAAGCCCCCAACATACCAGGAGCAGCAGACAGCCGCAGGTGGCAATCCACAGCTCGTCGGCGGAGTTTCCTCGAGTTTTGGTCATCATCGGACTTTCCAGTTCGCAGACAAAGAGTGAGAGACCAGCTGGCCACGTGCAAAATTGAGAATGTGCGTTCAGCCTTCTCGAAATCGCCCGGATCGGGCGGATCCACCGACCTTCAAAGTTGTCCCAACGCTTCCGCGAAGGCGAGCAGAGTTACCGCGGCGGCGGGCGTGGTCGGCGCGAGCAATTGCCCTGCCCCATGATCATCGTTACGTCGCCTGCGTAACCGTTGTCGCAAAGGCTCCCATGGGCCGGATGCGCGGATGGCTTCCTTGAATGGCATGGAGGCCATTTTTTGCGCCTCTACAGCGCACCGATCCCAAAACTGCTATGGGTCGATTGCGGTCATTTCGCTTAGACCTAAGGCCCTTGCCGCCACGGATTCCATGACTTGTCCGAATCGTCTGGCGGCCCGGCGCAAATCAAATGACGCCCGATCGACGCTCGGTCGAATAGGATGACCGCATGGCCATCTTCATCGAATATGGGGTTGCTTCCACTTCGCACGTGGACCCGCAATGCACCCTCCAAAAAATCGACGCTGACGACTTCGGTTGGATTTTTAAGCGCATTCGGCATTTCGATCACCTTGTGGCTAGCGGAGTGTGGTTGGCAGGCGAACACGGCCGCGTGTTGATCCAGATGCCGAGACAGATGGCCCCGCCTCCCAGGGTAGATTACGCATGACCTGTCTCTCGGCGCATACCCCAAACAAGGTAGACTTCGCGCCCGCGAGCAGCGTGCAGCCGCCGCTGCACTGCGGCCTGGCAGCCTCAAGGCCTCGGGAAAAAGCACGGAATCCTCGTTCGACTCCAAAGTCACGACGGGCCGGGTGGTTTTGGCGATGCCTGGCTGGTGTCCTTCGAGGTTCCAAAACGAACAGACGAAATTAATGCCGGTCGTGCGGGTTGCTTTCTTTCGTCATGACAATGGCAAAGCGGTGCTGGCGAAGGAGTTTGTGTGAGGAACGCTGACGGGAGCTAGCCCTCATGGAGGTCCATCGACCAGGATGTCTCAGCTGTCCCGCTTTGATCCTAGCGCTGCCCTGCGGCGCAGGTTCATCCCCGATCATGTGAATAGAGGCTTTGCGGCCCGATAATCGTGCGCGGGCAGTCGAAATCGTCCCAGTGCAGGTCATGGGGAACCCAGGAAGGCCGTAATCCGCAGGCGTTAACCGGGGGAGAGCACATCGGACAAACGAAGGCGCCAAAGCTGTTGAGCACGATTTCGCCAAGGCCGTCGGCCGGGGTGATGATTACGGCGAATGCTTTGTTCTCATAAAGAAAAGCGCGCATGCGCCCGGTATGGACATTGTCAACCCAATTGTAGACGACGCGCGGCGTCTGGCTTGCCGTCTCGATGGACCCAATGTGTCCACGCGCGCCGGCGGCGCTCTGAAGCTGATCGAACCTTTGGAGCCCGCGCAAAGTGCTTGCCCATTCGGGCGTGAACGTGACGCTCGCCTGCACCTCTCCAGGATCGGCCGGCGGCCACTCGGTCATCTGAGACCGCGCCGGACAGGTCGCCAACCCGCTCAGGCTCGCGGCCGCGAGAAGAGTGATCGTTATCTGGTTCGCGCCCTTCACTCGCATACCGCCACCACAAACCGATGCATTCACAGGCCAAGAGTTTTTTTGGTTTCGGTTGCGAGCGCCTGTTGTTGGGAGAACATCCGTCCGCCGATTAGGCCGCCATCCACGACAATGTCCGTCCCGTTGACGAACGTTGCCCGGTCCGACGCAAGCCAGGCGACGCATTGCGCGATGTCGTCCGGTTCGCCCGCACGAGGGATGGGTTGCACCTTCGAGAAGCCCTCCTTCATTTTATCGGCTACCTGGTCCGCCTCTTGCGGCGCCATTCCAAGTGCCTTCGCCAAAATACCGGTCGCGATTGAGCCCGGCGAGACCGAATTTACGCGAACATTGTGTTCGCCAAGCTCCATCGCGGCGCATCGGGTGAGATGGTTCACGGCGGCTTTCGCCGCGCCATAGACCATTGAGACCGAATAGCCGGTACGATGTCCCGCAACCGAGCCGTTGTTGATAATGCTTCCGCTGCGCTGCTTCATGAGAATTGGCGCGGCATGCTTCATTCCGAGCATTACCGAGCGTACCAGGAGGGCCATGGCAGCATCGAAGCCCTCCACCGAAATGGACGTAATGCTGCCGGCCGGTGCAGGACCTCCTGCATTGTTGAAAAGGCAATCGAGCCTGCCGAAAGTCGTCAAAGTTTGTTCAATGACTTGACCCCAATCGGCTTCTATAGTGGCATCGGCGTGCACGAACAAAGCGTTTTTTCCGAGTTTTGCCCTTAGCGACTCGCCGTTGGGCTTTCGTCGTCCTGTGAATATGATCCTTGCTCCCTCTTCGATGAAGAGCGCCGCCGTGCGAGCTCCGATGCCACTCGTTGCGCCTGTGATGATGGCAACTTTCCCGTCGAGCATACCCATTTCGTTATCCCTCACCTTTCACCTGACACGTCGAAGGCAACCTTTTTTGAGGGCTTCGGCAAGCCTCGTGATCTTTGCAAAGCAGCGCAGTGACTGGCCAATATTGTTGATTTCAGCTCAAATCGATATTGACAAGCCGCCTTTATTAAAAATGTCAATATTCATGCGGCCTCACCCCGCCCCATCCCACCCCTCGAGAACTCAAGCGGTGAGTAACGAGGCGCGCATCATGCGCGAAGTGGCGTGCGAGAAGTCACGCTGTTCTGCAATCGCTGCGGCGGGCTAGGCGTCGCGCTGACCTGTGCCACCGATCGTCCTAGTATTCGTAGCACCTCATTGCGGCGGCGGGGGATATGTATCCCTCCCTCACGTCCTCGGCGACGGCGCTAGGATCGCGCGCAGCGGGATCGCCATAACCTCCACCGCCTGGGGTGGTCAGCATGATCCGATCGCCAGGTTCGAGGATGATGTTGGCGTATTTACTCGACGAGACCTTGCCATAAAGCTCCCGAACTGTCTTCCACTCGGTTGAACCCGCCTTGCGGATGAGCGTGCCGCCGTTGCCGCCGGGCTCCCCGCCGAAGATTGGCCAGGGCTTGACCTCGTGGCGGTCGCTGCACTGACTGCCGGTGATCGGGACCGCCGTGGCCAGCAAAGTTCGCCTGTAGCCGAGGCCGCCCCGCCAACGCCCGGCGCCGCCCAAATCCTGCACCATTTCGCAGCTTTCCACTCGAAATGGAAAACGCGTCTCAAAAACCTCCGTGGGATTGAAACGACAGTTGCCGTTGATCGCGATCACACAATCATTACCGTCGTGTCCGTAACGTCCTCCCCAGCCGCCGGACATGATGTCGTAACAGGCGAAGTATTCATCATAGTCCGGATGATTGCCCCCGAACACGAAATTGGTCCCCGTGCAGCTTTCCGACGCCATGACCCGCTCGGGGACACAGGCACCCATGGCACCGATCGCAATATTGGCGAGACGCGGATGGGTCTCAGTGTTACCGGCGACTAGCGGGCCCGGATAATCGACATTGGTGACGCGGCCGGGCGGCGAGACCACGCGGATTGGTCGGAAGGCGCCGGAGTTCTTCGGGATAGAGGGATCCGTGATGTGCAAGAGGCCATTGTAGACGGCGCCGGTGGCGACGCCAAGTGTTGCATTGATCGGCCCTTTGGCCTGTGGCGAGCTGCGGTCATAGTCGGCGACGATTTCGTCTCCCTGTACGTACATATCGATGGCGACCGTATAGGGTTTGCGTTCGATCCCATCGTTCTCCACGACATCTGAGAAGCCGTATTTGCCGTCGGTGAAGCTGGCGAGTTCAGCGCGCATCCGGCGCTCAGCGTAATCCATCAGATCTTCGCAGGTTTGATCGAATGTCGCCTTGCCATATTTGTTCACGATCTCCGTAATGCGACTGACGCCCAGATTGACGCTGCCGATCATGGCGCGCAGATCGCCGTAGTTCTGTCGCGGCGTGCGACAATTGGCGAGGAGCAGCTTCCAAACTTCTTCGACGTCGCGTCCGGCTTTCTGGATCTTGACAGGAGGAACCCTCAAGCCTTCGTGGAAGATTTCCGTCGCTTCACCGCAGAAGGCGCCAGGCACCATCCCGCCGATCTCGGCGATATGTCCGATACAGACCGCAAAGCCGAGAAGCTCACTGTCAACAAAGAAGGGCTTGAAGAATGTGTGCTCGGGGCAATGCAGCCCACCGCGATAAGGATCGTTGTGGAGAACGATGTCGCCTTCTTCTAGCGTTTCGAAGGGGATTTCCTGAGCGCATGTCTTGATGAGTAGAGGCATGCCGCCGATCATCGTCGGACAGAATTCGGCGCAGGCGATCATGTCACCCTTCGCGTCCGCCAGCGCGCAAGTGAAGTCGAGGCCTTCATTGAAGATGGTCGAGTAGGACGTCTTCATCAAAAGGATCCCCATCTCGCGGCAAATCGATACCATCGTCGAATCCAGGATCTTCATCATCACCATGTCAGGCGGCGACGCGCGCGGCCGATTTGGCCGCCGCATCGCTTCGACCGGCAATTTCGGCTGAACAATGGGTAAACGGAAATAGCCATCACGCGCGGCGCGCAGCCGGGCCCATTCCACACACCAGTCGGAACAGTAGAGATGGTTTTTGCCGGCCAGTTTCTTCTCAATACCCTGCTTGTAAATCAACATGCCGCAATTGGCGCATTTCAGATATTTCTCAATGTAAAACCCGTTTTCCGAGAAGCGCATCAAATCTACTCCGTGGCATCGATCAGCAAGTGTCCGTGATGATGTATTCTGAGCCGGTGTCCAGCCTCCAGTACGGTGACCGAAGCCTCCTCCTCGATGAGCGCAGGCCCCCGCACCATCTCGCCGGCGCGCAGGTGCGCGCGCTCGAAGACGGGGATCGTTTGCGGGCCGCCGATGAACCAGACGGAGCGCATTTCTTTCGGCTCCGATGCGCCCTCGCCAATGCCGATTTCGGCGATCTCCGGTTTTGCCGTCCGAACCACCGCCGTCACCGCGAAGTTGACGATTTCGATGATCTCGCCCGGCGTGGCAAATCCGAATCTGGCATTGTGGGTTTCATGGAATAAGGTCCACAGATTTGCTGTCGTCGCCGCCGCAAAGCGCTCGAGGGTCAGCGGCAATTCGAGTTCGTAGTTCTGTCCGAGATAGCGCATCTCGAGCGCGCGATGGACCTCGATATCCTGCTCGTAGCCTTGCGCCCCGAGTTCGGCGAGGCTTTCGTCTGTCAGCTCGTCCATAATCCGGTTGGCGCGTTCGGCATCAAAGCGCGTCGATATAAGCTGCGTCGTCCGCTGCCGGTCGACCCGTGGATTGGTCATGATGAATCCGTAGGCCGAGAACTGGGCAGGATGGATGGGCACGATCGCGCGCGGAATTCCCATCTCGCGGATCAGCGCGCTCGCATGCAGCGGTGTCGCGCCGCCGAAGGCGCAGAGGGTGAAGTCCCTGGGATCGAGGCCGCGTTCGATCAGCACCGTGCGCAGCGCGCCGACCATATTGTTATCGACGATCCGGGCGATCGCCAGTGCCGTCTCCTCAATGGTTTGGCCAAGCGAGCCAGCCACCTTGGCAACCGCGGCGCGCGCCGCTGCCACATCGAGCTTCATGCGCCCGCCGAGGAAATTTTCGGGGTCGATGCGACCGAGCATCAGATTGGCGTCCGTTACCGTCGCCTGATCGCCGCCGCGGCCGTAACAGGCCGGCCCGGGTTTGGCGCCAGCGCTGTGCGGTCCGACCTGCAGCATGCCGCCCTTATCAATCCATGCGATCGACCCACCGCCAGCGCCAATGGTGCGAATGTCGATCATCGGCACTTGGATCGGCACTCCCCATTCAATTTCGAAGGCGGTGGTGAAACTTTCCTTCCGACCGATCACGGTTGAAACGTCCGTGGAGGTGCCCCCCATGTCGATAGTCACGAGATGATCGATGTCGAGATGCTCGGCAATGAAGCGGCTGGCGATCACGCCGCCTGTGGGCCCGGAGAGCAGCATCTGGACGGGCGCCTCGGAAGCCGCGTCGAGCGTCATCTCCCCTCCGTTCGACTTGATGATAACCGCCGGTGCCCTCAGCCCCGCCTCGTTCAGCCGTCCGCGCATCGCCTTCAGCTGCCGGCTTACCACCGGCTTGAGGTAGGCGTCCGCGATGGTGGTCGAGGCGCGTTCATATTCCTTCCACTTCGGCAAGACCGCGTAGGAAATCGACAATGCCTTTTCGGGAAGCTCCCCTGCCAGGATGTCCCTAACTCGCAGCTCGTGCGCCGGATTGAGATAGGAGAACAAGAGACACACAGCGATCGCTTCGATCTCCGGGATAGCTGCAATCTCAATAGCAAGGCGTCGCACCTCCGCTTCGTCCAGCGGCATCACCACCTGTCCATAGCTGTCAATGCGCTCGTTGAGTTCAAAGCAATGCCGGCGCTTGACCAACGGCTTAGGCTTCACCCAGCTCATGTCGTAATGAGCCTTGCGATTGCCGCGCTGAATGAAGGGCACGTCACGAAAGCCTTTGGTCGTCACATATGCGACAACGGCGCCCTTGCGCTCCAAAATGGCGTTCGTGGCGATAGTCGTGCCAATGCGCAGATTGGAGACCGCATCGCGATTATCGTGGCGCGCGAGCCCGGCGATGATCCCGGTGACCGGGTCGGCCGGCGTCGATAACTCCTTCCAGACCGTGACTTTCCCCGTCTTCCGATCATAAGCGACGAAATCCGTAAATGTCCCGCCGACATCGACACCAAGCACGTTGCGCATGCCACTCATCGTGGGGCTTGCCTCAAGCGGTATCTGCTAACGGATGGCGTGGCGCACTGCTGATCTCGGCAGGGGGGCGCCTGGAGACTCGGCCACGGTCTTATCGAGAGCACTCCTCAGTCTGCCTTCCGTGAATCTCGCCCTGATTGATGATCAAATGCGCCGACACTAGGGGGCGCTGGCAAACGGGTACACCAAGCCCCGTCCGAAAGGTTGGCCTATGGGCAAGTTCACATCTGACAGGTCATATAAACTCACGCAGACCAGGTGATCAACTGCGGCGCGACACAATCAGCCGGCCAAAAAGAAAGGTACAGGCGATGCTGGGCGCCCTCAGACAATTGGCAAATTCGAACCGATAGCGCTATGAGTCGCCTGAGTGCAAATTGAAGTAGCCCCCGATTTGACTGGACGCGCATGAGGTCTCGTTTTGTGAACCCGAAGCGCGAGCAGACGAGGTTACGGCCCGCGCATATCGCCATCGCCGGCCTGGCTGCGCTGATCGCGACTGGCGATCATGTGCGCGCTACAGACCGTCAGAGCGATTACTCAGTCGAGTCCATCGAGTCGCGCATTGCTGGCGAGCCGATCATGGCAATCGTTTCGCTCCGCAACCAGCGGATCACTGTCTATGACGCCAACGGCTGGATCCTGCGGGCGCCGGTGTCGAGCGGCCAGAAAGGACGCGAGACGCCCGCGGGGATCTTCAGCGTCATTCAAAAAGAAGCGGAGCATTACTCAAACCTGTATGACGATGCCTACATGCCCCACATGCAACGTCTTACCTGGTCGGGCATAGCGCTCCACGGAGGCCCCCTGCCAGGATATCCGGCGTCCCACGGCTGCGTTCGGATGCCCTTCAACTTCGCAGCACGCCTGTTCGACGCAACCCGGCTGGGCTTGCGCGTTATCGTGGCACCAACAGATGTGGCGCCCATGGAGATAGCCCATCCGGTCCTCCTGTTTCTGTCCCAGCCCGGCGCCGGCGCCTTAGCTGCGGCCCGTATCACCGCAGAGGCAAATGAGGCGGCCAGGAAGGCGGATCTGGCGAGACTCGCCGCCGTGACCGCCTTCCGAGAGGCGGCGCGGGCAATGGTTCCAGTGCGCGTCGCGGAAAATCTTAAGCTCAGAGCCGAGACGCAATTGGCTGCAGCCGAGACTGCGCTTGGCTCCGCAATCTCTGTCGAGGCAAAGGAGCAAACCGAAGGCGTCAAGGCGCAGGCAATCGCCAGGATCACCGAGTTGCAGGCGCAATGGGCCACCGCCAAGGCCGAGCTGCAACCCAAGCTCGATGCCGCCACGCTCACGCGTGAAGCCGCCGTCAACGCAGAGGCCGCGCGGGTCGCGGCAGCCGAGGCGGCGCGCCAAGTGACACGCGAGATCGAGCCGCTGTCTGTGTTAATAAGCCGGCGCACCCAACGGCTATATGTCCGGCAAGCCTTTGAGCCCATCCTGGAGAGCCCCGTCACAATCTTGGATGCCGATCGTCCGATCGGCACGCACGTCTTCATCGCTATGGAACGGACCAACGGTGATACCAAGATGCGATGGGGCGTCGTCTCGTTGGAACGCGGACGACCGAACGGACGTGTGGTCGAGCCGCAAGGCCGAGCGCGGGGGAGCCAGGATCGGGACCTCGATCCAATATTGACCGACCCCGGTGGTGCAAAGACAGCCCTTGATCGGATTGTCCTTCCAGCAGACATATTGGATCGTATCGCCGGGATGGTGCCACGATCTTCTCTCATCATTACGGACGAGACGTTGAGCTCCGAAACCGGCAACGACACGGATTTCGTGGTCCTTTTGAGCGGCGAACCGCAAGGAGGCATCAAGATCCGACAACGCGGTCCGGGGGCGGCCCTACGTGATCGCCTGCCTTATTGGCGTTCGCCTTTCGCGGGTCCGTTCACCACCTGGTGAGACTGTTCTTTTCACTTCCGGCATTGACCCTGGGCAGACGATGAGGGCCCCAGCAGGACGTCCACTAGGGTCGAGAGCTACCACGGCGCCGAACAGCTGTGAATGTCCGCTTCGACGTCTCAATTGCCGAAAAGCCGCCCGGGCGCAGCGCGATGGACGAAGCGACAGCACACACAGTAAGGGGTTTAGCCACCTCGCTTGCTTTCGAGCTCCTGCATGGCGCGGCGCATTCCGACGTTGCGCGCCCCTCCCATGTGGGACAGTAGGGAGGCCGCAGTCTCCTCCTCGAGTGCCGCATCGAAATCGATGTCGAGCGCTCGATAGAGAGCATTCCTTACAAGCGAAGTCTCGAACGGGAAATTGCCGGAAAGTTTGTCAGCAAGCGCTCGCACCGCTCCGGGCAGTTCCTCTGCTGGGACCACGCGATTGACCAATCCGATGCGAAACGCCTCCTCGGCGTCGATCAGGTCCGTCGTGTAGAGCAGTTCGAAGGCGCGCCCGAGCCCGACGATGCGGGCGATATTGTAGAGCCCACCCATCGTTACGGTCGCGCCGACGCGCAGCTCGGTGAAGCCAAACATCGTTCCGCCTGCAGCGATGCGGATGTCGGCCAGCATTGCGAGCTCACAGCCACCACCAACGGCATAGCCATGGATTTGCCCGATCACCGGTTTACGCATGTGCCGAAACAGCGCCGCAATCGCCTGCATCGGGTCAATCCGCTGGGAGCGGTATGCCATGTGCTCCTGCACGCGCGGGGTCTCTTTGAGATCGGCGCCGGCACAGAAGGCCCGCCCCGCGCCGCGCACCACGATCACCCGAGCTTCGTCATCTTCGTGCCCTTGCCGGGCGGCGTCGACGAGATGGTGAATCCAGGCATCGCTGATCGCGTTCAGTGATTTCGGACGGTTAAGTGTAATGATTCCGACCTGCCCGTCGCGGTGATACAAAACTGCTTTTTCCATACCAGCTTGTCCTTCATCGGTTCCGCCGGACAATCAACGTATCCACCGCGACCGCGCGCCTGTCATCTACTATCAGTGGGTTGATCTCCACCTCTACTATGCTGTTCCTCTCGGCAAGCGCGTAGCGTCCCAGCGCGAGCGCCGCCGTGATCACAGCAGGCCGGTGCGCCGGCTTGCGACCACGCAGACCGGCAAATAGCCGCTCGAGAGCCGTTCGCGCGATGAGCCGCTCCAGGTCGGCGGCCACGACCGGCAACGGGCATACGGCAATGTCATCCATGGTCTCGACGAAAATACCGCCTGGGCCGATCAGCAGTGCTAGTCCGAAGGTGGGGTCATTCTTCACGCCCAAGAAAACTTCGACGCCGTCAACCATCTCCTGAACAAGGTATCCCTCGATGGCGTCGTCGTTCAACCGTTCGCACAGCTGATCGCGCATTTTCTCGAACGCGCGCCGCAAGGCGGGCTCATCGGCAATTCCGAGTACAACGCCGCCCGCATCCGATTTGTGCGGCACTGCTGCCGATTGCTCCTTGAGAGCAACCGGGTAGCCGATAGAGGCGGCCGCAGCTCTCGCCTCGGCAAGCGTGTGACAAAGCCGCTCCCGCGGCGCATCGATCCCGAACGGGAGCAGCAGCTGCCGTGAGGCGTGTTCGCTCAATATTTCGTTCGCGCCGGCAGCTGGAGACAACGGCGGTAAGCGCGGCGGCAGCGGGAGGGTCGCGCGAGCGGCTGCGAAGCGTATTGCGCCTTTAAGAGCGCGTGCGGCGCGTTCCAAATCGACCGACCAAGGCAAGGAAGACGTCTTGGCGAGGGCGAGGCCCTGCTCCGTATAGGAACCCCCGCCAAAGATGGTCAGAACAGGTTTATCGGAGGCGGCTCTAACCCGCTCGACCGCGCGGACGCAGCGCTCGATGTGCGGCAGGCCCGGAATGAACGCGAGCAGTTTGTCGAAAATACTGTCGGCCCCGAAAGCATCCAGCGCGAGGCCAGCAAGCTCCGCCTCGTCCTCGTAGGAATAGCCGGCGACATCAAGCGGATTCTGGGGCGTAATGAACGGCGGCAGGAGAGCGCGGAGTTGCGCCGCAGTGTGCTCCGGCAGGGCAGGGATATCGAGCCCCTCCCGTTCCAGGATATCGGCGGCAAGGCTCGTCGAGCCACCAGACCCGATGCACACGACGCCGACACCGCTGCCACGAGCGAAGGCCGCCGGGAGTCTGGCGCCGAGCATCGCGGACTCGACCATCTCCTCAATCGAAGACACCTGGACAATTCCATGGCGCTCGAATACCGCAGCTTCTATCGCGTGGTCGTTGGCGAGGTTGCCGGTATGGGACAGGATCGCGCGCTGGCTCGGGCGCGTCCGGCCTGTCTTCAGGACGACCACGGGTATGCCCGCAGCGAGTGCGTCGCCGGCCGCGGCGAGGAACGCTTGAGGATCGCGCAGGCCTTCCATATAGATGAGCACCACGCGGGTCCGGCCATCAACCACCAGAAAGCGAAGATACTCGCCGGCGGTAATGTCGGCCTCGTTGCCGGAGGAAACGACGTAGCTGACGCCGAGGCCACGCCGCCGCAGCGAATCGGTGACGATGGTCGCGAATGACCCGCTCTGGGAGATCACCCCAACGCTGCCGCCTGCGACCTCCCGCTCAAAAACATTGCTGAAGCAGGCCACGACGCCGTCGAGCACATTGGCTGTGCCGATGCAATTTGGGCCGCAAACGCGCACCCCGGCCGCACGGGCCGCTCGAACAAGGGAGGTTTCGCGGGCCGCTCCTTCGGGTCCACTCTCGCGGAACCCGGAGCTCGCCACGATGGCAGCGCCAATTCCTTTGCGGCCGCATTTCGCGATCACCTCAGGTACACGATCGGCGGAAACCGCTATGAATGCGAGGTCGATTATTCCCGCCGGGAGTTCGAAGGTGTCCTTCACGCACGGCGTGCCAAGCACTTCGCGGTATTTTGGATTGACGGCGTAGATCGGGCCCGAAAAGCCTCCCTGTCGGAGCATGGCCAGGGCGCGCCCGGCATACTTCATGGGGTCAGGCGGAGACTCCAACGAAAGCTACGCCGCGCGGATTGAAGAACGGGCGCAGGTCATCAGCCATGTACCTCTCCGCGATCGGGCTCCGAACCGCCCGACAGTGTCAGGGAGCGTATCAATCTCTCTCAGTACGTCTTTCTGCTCATCTCCGCCGTTTTAAGTGAGGCGATGACATCCAATCGTGAAAACGTGAAAACACGGAAGTGGAGTCACGAGACTGCTGGAGAATTAGTCGGAGTCCGCCTGCAGCCGGACGCGATGCACAGAATCGACCGGTTTCGCGCCCAGGAGGCGGACATTCTGTCGCGCTTCAAAGTTTGGGCAGGGGCGAAAGTATTTCCAACAGTAGAGTTTTTCCGCAAACCGTGCTGCCTTTCCGGGCGCCAGCGTTCGGAAAACTTACTGCCGTTCCGCGACGCTGGGAAGGTCGACCCTGGAAATGAGGTTTCTCGGAAACGGCCCCTGCATCATTTTCAAGATGGCGAATGTGCCCTACTACCCATGACTCGACGAAGCGCGCCTTTCCGCCTTAGGTCCAGTGGCCATACGGGGAAACGTCCACCTGCGTTCCGATCAGGCGCAGGAAGGCTTGATGTTCCGGACCCTCTGGTTTGCTGTTTTAGGAACGTCGCAAGACCAATGTGGGAAAGGCGACCACCCGATGGGCTGTTCGGCTGATGGATGATGAAGGCCCGCCCGTCTGTCAGCGCACGTGCGAGAAACCAGGAATCTCCGTTTGGGCTCCGGTATAACTCTCGCCTCTCTGATGACATCGTGGCGCAACCTGCTTTTGTGCCAAGAATACAGGATCGAGCTAAGCTCGTGCGAGCCGCATGTTCAGGGCTGCCCCTTTCAACTGAGATAGACCGCATCGAGTGGTCGCCGCCCTTTACGTCGCACCCTAGGGGCGCGCGCCATCCGCTAGCTGCGCCGAGTTCATGCTGATGCGCGGCGCGGCATTGGGCGGCCTCAAGGCCGCCTTTTTCGCCCGCCGCTCGGCATTGGGGCGGGTCACTTGCGCGCGCCCCGAGGTTTGAGGCCAAGCCAAGCCTGATGATGGGAACACGGGAGAAATCGGCAGCGTTTATGAGTAGCGGCCCTTTCAGTAGAGCAGCTCAGCTGCTCTCGCATGAACGCTGAGCGGTCGCCCTCCGGCGGAGACTCCAATGAACAAGATCATCAATGCAACGCGGCGCCGTTTTGCGATCTCTCCCTCGGCTTTGGATTGGCATCGGCTTTGCTGGATCGGGCTCGCTGCTGTTGCCGCCGCGCTACAGTCTGCCGTTGCCATGGCACAATGGTCCGACAACGGACGCGCCCTGATCGACGCTGCCTCCAACCCGCTCGCATTTTCACCATACCCCCACGGGGGGCAGCCATTGCGTCCCAGTGATGTCAGTCACGTCTTGCGTGACTGGGGCTTGAGGTTGCTGTCTGGACCGGCTCGGTCTGCCACGTCGTACCAAGCGATTGTCCGGGACGATGCCGGCCAAGATCTCTTCGTAGCGGTTGATGCTTATGACGGCAGAATCCTCAACTTGGATCTGACCGACAGGGCACTCGGGATCGCCTCAATCTCCCGCAGCGGTGATGGTGAGCGGCTCGACCGCGAAAGTAGCGGTCCGGTCCCCCAGCTTGGCGAGGCGCCGGCTTCGATATCAGAGGGGCGCCGGAAAGCGCAGGCCGCAACGTGGATTACCTCTCCTCGAGCGGCCCCCAGGCCACCGGTACGCAAAACCACGTCCGGCCGGCTCGCCGCGGTCGAGCCGAGCGCCGAATTTCGCGCCCCTAAGGGGTTCGCCCCGACACCGCATGTGTCGCAGGTGCCGCAACCTTCTGCGGGCTTGGCTTGGCCTCGCCGCGAAACAACCCCTCGCAAGGCGCCGACGTTGACGCCAACCAAGGCGCAGCCTGCGAGCAGTGCATTGCGCACGACCCCTCCTGCGGTGGAGCGGGATGTTTCTACTTCGGCGACCCAAGCGGTTTCAGACGCTCAGAAGTTCGAGAAACAACACGCGAAACCTGTAATCCCGGCCGACGCGGGTTTCGACTGATCGTTCATGCGATGCTGCCATCGCCGACAAGCGACTTAGCCTCCTCGAACGCATGGAAATTCAAGCTGACGCGCGATAAGCGTCGATCACCGCTTACCGCGAGCGCGCCGCGCGTTTAACGGAGGGTGGTGGCAATTCACCAGACGTGCCCGTCTCACCGCCGGCGGCCTTATGTTCGCTCAACGCTGCCGCGAGCGCCTCGTCGATGCGCTCCACCCAGACGAAGCGGACAAGCTTGCGCGCCCTTTCCGGCACGTCCTCGAGGTCCTTGCGATTGCGCGCCGGCAGGAGGACGGTCGTGATGCCGGCTTGCAAGGCGGCCAGCACCTTTTCCTTGACTCCCCCGATTGGCAGGACGAGGCCGCGCAGAGAGATTTCGCCAGTCATGGCCGTGTCGCTGCGCGCAGGCCGGCCGGTGAGGAGGGAGACGAGCGCAACCAGCATGGCGACGCCGGCGCTTGGTCCATCCTTTGGAACCGCGCCGGCCGGCACATGGATGTGCACGTCTGACACTTCGAAGAGATCCGGATCGATGCCGAGGTCGACGGCGCGCGCCTTCACCAGACTTAAGGCCGCCTGCGCACTTTCCTTCATCACCTCGCCAAGCTGGCCGGTGAGGATGAGCTTGCCGCGGCCGGGTGCGCGCGTCGCCTCGATGAAGAGAATGTCCCCGCCCACGGGCGTCCAGGCGAGCCCCGTTGCCACGCCGGGCACGTTGACCCGCATTGCGATTTCGTGTTCGAAACGCGGCGCGCCCAGGATTTCCGTGACGTCCTTCTCCCCGATGCGGAGCCTTTCGGCTGTCCCTTCCGCGATCCGCATGGCGGCGCGTCGGCAGAGGGCACCGATCTGCCGCTCGAGGTTTCGCACGCCCGCTTCGCGCGTGTACTCGCGGATGATGAGGCGCAGCCCCGCTTCCTCGATTTCACACTGTTCCGGCTTGAGGCCGGTCGCCGCGAGCTGGCGCGGCACGAGATAGCGTTTGGCGATCTCGAGTTTTTCTTCTTCGACATAGCCCGGAATTTCGATCACCTCCATGCGGTCGCGCACGGGACCGGGAATATTGTCGAGGAAGTTCGCCGTGCCGATGAACAGCACCTTCGAGAGGTCGAAGGCGACAGCGAGATAATTGTCGCGGAAAGTCGCATTCTGCTCCGGATCGAGCACTTCAAGGAGCGCGGACGAAGGGTCACCGTGAAACCCGGCTCCGAGCTTGTCCATCTCATCGAGCATCAGCACCGGATTTCGCGTGCCGGCCTTGCGGATCGACTGGATGATATTACCTGGGAGCGCGCCGATATAGGTGCGGCGGTGGCCGCGGATTTCCGCCTCGTCATGGACGCCGCCAAGGCTTAACCGCGCGAATTTGCGCCCGGTGGTGCGCGCGATGCTTTGGCCAAGCGAGGTCTTGCCTACGCCGGGCGGTCCCACGAAGCAAAGTATGGGGCTATTGCCGTCTGGGTTCAGTTTGCGCACAGCAAGGTATTCAAGCATGCGCCGCTTTACCTTCTCGAGACCGTAGTGGTCCTCGTCGAGAATACGCCGCGCCTCGGCGATGTCGATGCGCTCAGGACTTAACAACGACCAGGGTAGGTCGATGAGCCAATCAAGGTAGCTGCGGATCATGCCATATTCGGCGGCCGCTTCCGGCATCCGCTCGAGACGCTTCAATTCCTTCAGCGCCTGCTCTTGCGCCTCGACCGGCATCTGCGCTTTTTCGATCGACGCACGCAGCTCCGCGATCTCGGCTGTCTTATCGTCGCCTTCGCCAAGCTCCCTTTGAATCTGACGCAGCTGCTCGCGCAAGATATGCTCTCGCTGTTGCGAGGAGAGCGATTGCTGGGTCTGTTCGCCGATCTGCTTTGATAAGCGAAGCACCTCGAGGCGCCGCGCCAAGAGCGCAAGCACCTTATCGAGGCGTTCCTTGATGTCGATAGCCTCGAGCACATCCTGTTTTTCGTCCGGGGTCGCGTCCATGACGCCGGCCACAAAATCGGCAAGGCCGGAGGCCAATTCGATGCTCTCGATGGCGGCGAGAATCTCGCCAGGTGCATTCGGGAGGAGCTGCACCGCTTCTCTTGCCCGCTCGCGCAAGAGGCGAAGCCGAGCCTCGATTTCAGGTGTGATCACCTCGGAGCTGCCGATCTCTTCGACGCGGGCGGCGAGGAACGGGTGGCCTGGGACGAATTCGCTGATGCGGAAGCGTCGGGCGCCTCGGCAGATCACATGATGAACGCCTTCGGGGGAGGTAACGTAGCGAAGGATCTGAGCGATCGTGCCGATGCGATGGAGTTGGCTTGGTGCGGGGTCCTCGACGGTGGGATCGCTTTGCAGGACGACGCCCAGCATCCGCTGGCTGCGTGCCGCTTCCTGCGCTCCGGCGATCGAGGCCGGCCTTCCGATCGCGAGGGGCAGAATGATTCCAGGGAATAAGACCGCTTGACGGATGGGCAGGAGAATGAGCTCGGCCTCCCCGAGCGGCTGGGCGTCCATCTTGGGGCCGATCGTGTCGTGCTCCGGTTCGTCTGCCATGCTCACCGCCGTCAAGGATGTTTTTCCAAGCGAAGCATCAAGCATCCACGTTCGAGCTCGAATTGCGCGACCGCGAAGGCGGCGGTCGAAAGGCGAATGCGCCGTTCGAAGCGGCCGTGCGGAATCTCGAGACGGTGGATAGCCGTGTTCCGCGTAACGGCCGGCAGCTGCCGGAATCCACTGATCACCACGTCGTTTCCCTCGACTTCAATTTTCAGGTCCTTGGGCTCCACGCCCGGCAAGGCCGCGATGATTTCGACGGCGCGATCGGTCTCGAACACGTCGATCGGCGGTTCCCAGCCGGGCGACGAGGAGGAGGGTGCCGGTTGGAAAAATTGGCGCTGCATCCGGGCCGCACGCTCCATGAGCGCGCAAGCCTCGTCCCACATCCAGTCTCGTGGATCACGCACTGTCATGAGCAAAGCCTTTGACCATAACTAATGAAGGCCCGATGAGTTTCCAAAATGCTGCCCTGGTAATTTTCATCCTAGGTGATCTTCGCCAAGATGGCCATCGCCGCCGCCCAGCTCGATTGCATCGCCTCTCTTAAGTACTCCTCCAATTCCTCGGCGTGTTGACCGAGCATTGAATTTGGAGGCACCGGTCTTCCGAAGGCACTCTCGCGAGAACGTTTGCTACTCTCCCGCACTGAAACGAGGCTTCGTCGGCTTTGCCTCCAGAAGCAGACGAGTAACGCGAAAACCAGACAGCGAGGATAAACGCCAAAGCCCGACATGGCCGTGCTCACTGCTTAGCGAAGCGTTGGCCGACCCTGGGTCGTGAGGCGATTCAATTTTGGCCGTGTTTGCGGATCAGCTCGGATATTGAGTGCGCCACAGCTTGCGGTGTTTGCTGCTGCGATGTGGTTTCCGACGGCGCCAAATTGATGGGCATGCCGACTGGCACATCCTTGCGCTGCAAGAAACCGCTCAGATTACCCCACCCGTTCCGCTGCTCGTAGCTTGTTTTGATATGTGGTCTTGCGCCGTCAAGAGGCGAATACTCAGAATCCACGTACTTCTTCTCAGTTTCGCTAAGTTCTCGTGCCGAACCATCGTCATTTATATGGACCAGGACTTCACTCGCCTTTGGGATGGCCGCTCTTTTCGGCGGTTGCACCGGCCGGCCAGAACGGCTGAAAGAACTGTTTCGAATACGGCGTTGTCGACGTGCCCACAAAGACACGGCAAGTAAAACTAAAGCGAGGCCCCAACCGATTCCAATTGCAATGCTCATACGCAGCCTCCAACAGCCACCCGCTTATCGCCACAGCGTAAATTTGAGGTGTCCTTGCCGTCCTCCGGACTCAGGACAAGGTTAACGATGAGGGGATCACACCACAGATTGGAAACGACGGAACGGGGTCATAGGCCCAGTCGCACAGCAACAATCTGAGCCGCCAATGCTAACACAAAGGCCGAAGGTCACGTTTTTTTGCCAATATGGCCCACAGCGCTCGCAACCACTTGTAGCGAACCTTCCAGTAGGCCCCCAAGACAAGATCTGCGGAGTCTGGCGTCATTGGAATAAGCCCTGAGTGGGAATACAGAGTGATCTCACCCGCGTAGATTCTATCGTCACACTCGTACAAATCCACCCTGACATGATCGAACCCCGCGCCGAGGCACTCGGCAATCTCGATTATCCGGTCCAATTGATGCGGAGGGTTCAGGGGGTGACAGGGTCCGGGTTTGAGGATCTTCCACGGAAGATTGATCCATTCCGGTGTATGATACGATGCAAAACGGGCTCGGTCGCGCGCGGAAACTGTTATGCTTTGAATGACCCTCACCACGCCGTCAAAAACGAAGACTTTGTGCTCCAGGGGCGGTAAGCCATCCTTCTTCAACAATAGCCTCTCGATCAAAAGCGCCTGCGGCACGTAGACGTAACCGGGCTCATCGAATGCCCTTCCGTGATTCCGAGCAAGCCAGGAGCGCGCAGTATCGCGAATCGCCTGCTCATCCAGCGAAGCTTTATTTTCAACAATGATCGTATGTTCGGTCGCATGGGAACTCTTTACAATGTAGGGAGGTTCGATGGCATCAAAAGGAATAGCGTCCGGGTCATTGCCAGACCACAACAAGGGAACCAACAGTTCTGGACCGCCACGTTGTTTTACAAAATCTCGGGCCGCAATCTTGTCGCAAAGAACCGTGTAGAGTGGGTTTAAGTCAAAGAGCTTTCTCCATTGTATTTTTTCTGTGAAGCGAACGGGAAATAGCAGCGAAGGATAAAAGCCATGATGGTTCCGATATCGTATAGAAACACGTCGTATTGCGAGCAGCCAATCCAAAAAACTGGGCGAGAAGATCGAAATAATTTGCGCAATTCTGCGCAATAGCTCGGCCGAGGATTTAGAGGGGTGTCGCCTCATGCCAATCAATCTTAAGACGCCTTTCAACTGGACGCTGATCGAAGAAACTGCCTACCATTGCAAGTGCCTCGACAAGCTGCTCGCGACCGTTACCAACATGGAAGACACTTTTGGCGAGGCAAAACGGTGAGGTGCTTGTCCCACCAATTGAAGAACAGTTGGCGTGAACCTCGTCGAACTGTCATGTTGATATAGGTGTTTGGGCGCTTGTGGGCACGGCATTCATCCCCGCGATGAACGCTCATTTTCCGAACCGCAGCTGTCGATGCCACGGGCCTGAGCATCGGATATTTCGACGTTGGAGCGTAGTCGCATTTCCCTGCAAACGGGCATTGGACTAAGAGCGATCGTCCCTAGTTTTGGACCAATCGGAAATCACGTCTATGGGTACTTCTACCTACGTCGAAGCTTGGGCCTTGACGGGTTGGCTGAAGTCCGGAGCGTTCTCGTACCGTCGAGAAGAGAGGTAAGCTCGGAAGTGCTCGGCGCATGAGGTCCGTGGTGGGCCAAGTCTTCCGCTACGCGATTGCGACCGCGCGCGCTGTTAATGACCCCATTGCGCTGCGCAGATCGGCGCGGCTAGCCCGACGGGGCAAAAAAGCGGTTTCCGATATCCGTGAGGATCAATCCAAAGCTGAAGGCCGCCACAATCGCTGAGCTTGCGCAACGCGGATTTTGGCAACTGTCCACGAACAGATTTCTTTCTCAAAACCCTTTGGAAAGCTCGACCGCCAGCGAATGGGAGGGAACATTCGCAAACTGCGATTTGGTGCCCAGGAGAGGACTCGAACCTCCACGGCTTGCGCCACTGGTACCTGAAACCAGCGCGTCTACCAATTCCGCCACCTGGGCCCAGGCCGCTGTTTGCGGCGACGGGCCTGGAATGTCAACGCCGTTGGTTGCGTGGCCAACGAATGTGCGGCGGGAGTAGGACTCTCGCTTTACGGATCGCTGAAGCAGTAAGCCTGCGCCCACGAAATTCGGCCGGCCCTTGCAAAAGGGACGCGGCATTGCCGCGCCCCAAGGCAACAGATGAAGGGTGTGCAGCGCGCGCTCAGCCGCCCACCTCGCCGCTGATCACCGGCCCGAAGCGCTGCCAGCGTGTGCCGTCGAATTTCTCCATCTGCAACTGCTGGAGCGGGTAGAAGCTGGCCGGCGTGGTGTGGATGGCGATGCCCGGCAACAGCATGTCGAGGTCGATCTTCAAATTGGCTGCCTGCTTCATGACGTTCTCGCGCGTGAGGTCATCACCGCATTGTTTGAGCACCTGCACGAGCGTTTGCCCGACTAGATAGCCGTAAACCGTGTTTCCGTCCGTCCGGTTGCCGTCTGGATAGTATTTGTCCATGAACTCGGACCAGGCCTTGAAACCCGGATCATCCTTCCAACTCGGATCGGTCGCATCCTTGTAATATGCGGTGCTCAGCACCCCTGTCGCGTTTTCGAGGCCGGCCGGAGCGAGGACGCCGCCGAGCGAATTCGAAACGTTGTTGACGATCTGAAGCGGCTTCCAGCCGACCTCGGCGACCTTCTTGATCGCCTGGGCGGCGAATTTGGGCGTCGCGATATTGAGGAAGATGTCGGCGCCGGACGCCTTCAACTTCACGATCTGGGAGTCGACGGTCGGGTCCGAGGTCTCGTAAGGAGCCTCGGCGATGATCATGGAGGTCTTATCCCCGAGCCCATCCTTCAGGCCCTTCATCACGTCCTTACCGTAATCGTCGTTCTGATAGAGAATGCCGATCTTGCCATTGGGGTGATTGTCCATGAGATATTTGGCGTAGATGCGGCCTTCGCTTTGATAATTGGGCTGCCAGCCCATGGTCCATGGAAAATCCTTCGGGTCGCCGAATTTCGTGGCGCCGGTCGCGACGAAGAGCTGAGGCACCTTCTTGGCGTTCATATATTTCATGATCGCCGAATTCGACGGCGTGCCAAGCGATTGGAAAATGAACAGCACGCCGTCGCTCTCGACGAGCTTGCGAGCCTGTTCGACGGCCTTCGGCGGGCTGTAACTGTCGTCATAGGAGACGAAATTGATCTTGCGCCCGTTGATCCCGCCTTCGGCATTGACCTTGTTGAAGAATGCCGCTTCGGTCTTGCCGATCACGGCGTACGCGGAGGCCGGCCCGCTATAGGGCATGATGTTGCCGACCTTGATTTCCGTGTCGGTGGCGCCCGTGTCGTATTTCTTCTGGGCGAGGGCCGGCGTCGCCATGGCCATCCCCATGCCCACGAGGCTTGCCAACGCAGCCACGCGCAATCGATGTGACGGAACGGGCATCTATCTTCTCCCTGGTTTGCTTGGATTCTTTTGCTCGCGCAGCCAGTGCGAGGCAGCACGCATTAGACCTGCGGCCCCTGTCGGCAGCACATAGATCAAGACAATGATCATCACACCATAGACCGCCCCCGACAAGCCTTTAGAAATGCTCTCGGCCAAGTTCGGCACGAAGAGCACGAAGGCCCCGCCGAAGAACGCGCCCGGAATCCAGCCGACCCCGCCCACCACGAGGCCGACGAGCAGCGAGATCGAGAGGAAGAAGGTGAAGCTGTCGGGGGCAACAAATTGCACCACGATGGCGCCAAGCGCGCCGGCGACGCCGGTGTAGAGGGCGCTCACGCCGAAGGTGAGCGATTTGTAGAGCGCGATGTTGATGCCCATCGAGCGCGCCGCGGTCGGGTTGTCGCGAATGGCCATCATGGCGCGGCCGGTGCGGCTCGCCACGAGATTATGCGCCAGTGCGGTCATCACGACGGTGACCAGCAAGGTGAAATAATAAAGCCATTGATCCTGGTTGAGCGGCAGGCCGAAAGGCGCGTCGGGCTTGTTGATGACGATGCCTTGCACACCGCCGGTCCAATATTCGAGCGGCGAAAGCTTGAGGATCTGCGGTGTCGCGACCGCGAGAGCAAAAGTCGCGAGCGCGAGATAAACGCCTTCGAGGCGAAGCGCCGGGAGGCCGAACAGAAAGCCGAAGACGAAGCACGCGACGCCGGCGACGGGCAGCGTCATCGCATAGGGGAAATCCACCTTGTCCATCAGCATCGCGGCCACATAGGCGCCGAGCGCATAGAAGGCACTGTGGCCGAGCGAGAACTGACCATTGAAGCCGGTGAGCAGATTGAGGCCGATGATGGCGATCGCGTAGACGAGGACGAGCGTCAGCTGAAAGGTGAGGAAATTCTGCGCCACGAGCGGGAGAACGAGCGCGACAGCAAGCACGGCAAGCGTCATCCCATGGCGGCCGATGAAGCTTGGCGAAAGCACCTCCGGCACGGCCGGTTTGGCGACGGCTTCGAGCATCTCTTCCGAAGGGATCGACATGAATCAGACCCGATGCAACACAGGGCGGCCGAGCAACCCTTGGGGTTTCATAAGGAGGACCCCGACAATGATGACGAGCGCGATGGTGAATTTGAGCTCGCCCCCGACGACCGGGATGAAAGTCCCGGCGAGGTTCTCGACGACACCGACGATCAGGCCGCCGATAACCGCGCCGGCAGGGCTTCCCAGGCCCCCGAGCACCGCACCGGCAAAGCCGTAGAGGAGCACCCCGAGCATCATGTTCGGCTCGAGAAAGACGATTGGGGCGATCATCATTCCCGCAACAGCGCCGATCGCCGCCGCCATGCCCCATCCCAGCGCCATCATCCAGCCGACCCGGATGCCGACGAGACGCGCGGAGACCGGATCATTCGCCGAAGCTCGCATGGCAAGCCCGACGCGCGTGAAGCGAAAGAATCCATAGAGCGAGGCGAGCAGCAGAAGGGTGATCGCGACCATCCCCGCCTGATGCGCATCGATGAAGCCGTTCGCGAACAGGGGTGCCGTCCCGAAAGGTGTCGGAAAGGGCTTGACGTTGAAATCCCAGATGAAGCCCGCGAGGCTGTTCAGGATCGCGAGCAGGCCGATGAACACGGCGACATGGCTCAGCACCGGCGCATCATGGATTGGTCGAAGCACGACGCGCTCGATCAGCACGCCCCCGGCAAAGGACAAGGCAACGGTCAAGATAAAGGCCGTCCAATAGGGGAAACCCCATTGCATGAGCTGCCAGGCGACGAAAGTCGAGAACATCGCCATCTCGCCTTGCGCGAAATTCAAATGGCCGATCGTCTGGTAGGTCATGACGATGGCGAGCGCGATGCAGGCGTAGATCGTGCCTGTCGCGAGCCCGGCGAAAATTTGCTGCAGCAAGAGTTCCATGAGCAACTCTAATAACCGAGATAGGAACGCCGAATCTTCTCGTCTTCGCGAATGTCGCGCGCCGCTCCGGAAAAGACGATCCGACCTGTTTCGACGAGGTAGGCGTGATCGGCGAGATCAAGCGCGAGCGCCGCATTCTGTTCGACGAGGAGTAGGCTCACGCCTTCGCTTCTGTTGAGCGTTGTGAGGATGCCGAATAGCTCATGCACCACGCGCGGCGCGAGACCGAACGAAGGTTCATCGAGCAACATCAGCTTCGGCCGCAGCATCAAGGCGCGGCCGATGGCGAGCATTTGCTGTTCGCCACCCGAGAGAGTGCCCGCCTGTTGGCCGCGCCGTTTTTCGAGGATCGGGAAATAGCCGTAGACCCGCTCGACATCGCGGGCGATGGCGCGCCGATCACGCCGTGTGATGGCGCCGAGCTCGAGATTCTCTTCAACCGTGAGCCGGACGAACGTGCCGCGGCCGTCCGGCACATGGGCAACGCCCAATCGAACGATGTCCTCGGTCGACAAGCGCGCGATGGATTGGCCCGCGAACGTGATCTCGCCGCTTCGCTCAATCATCCCGCATAGGGCTCTCAAGGTAGTCGTCTTGCCGGCGCCGTTGCCTCCGAGCAGCGTCGTAACGCCTTTATCTTCGAGGCTGAAATCCATGCCATGCAGCACCCGAGTCGCGCCATAAGAGGCGCGTAACGCCCGCACTTCAAGAAGCGCCGTCATGCGCCGCCCGTCCCGAGATAGGCGCTGATCACTTGCGGATCTTGCTGCACCACCGCGGGCCCTCCCTCCGCGATCTTGCGTCCGAAGTTGAGCGCGACCACCCGGTCGGAGATCGACATGACGAGGCTCATGTGATGTTCGACCACAAGAATGGTGACGGCCCGATCGTCGCGAATCCGCCGGATCGTTGAGGCAAGCGCCGCGACCTCTTCATGGTTCAAGCCGCAGGCCGGCTCGTCGAGCAAAAGGAGCTTGGGCGAGGAGGCGAGAGCGCGGGCGAGCTCCACCCGCTTCTGCGTGCCGAAGGGCAGATCGGCGACGCGCCTCTCGATGACGTCGTCTAGGTCGAGATAGCCGATGATTTCCCGTGAACGGCGCTCGAGAGAAGCCTCCGCGCGACGCGTCCAGGGCAAATGCAAGGCATCACTGAAGTAATCACTTCGGCTCCGGCAATGGCCACCGATACTGACGTTGTCGAGAACCGAGAGATTTCGAAACAAGGCGAGGTTTTGAAAGGTGCGACCGATGCCGAGATCGGCGATTTGATGAGACGGGCTTCCCAAGATCGAGTGGCCGTCAAACAGGATATCGCCCGAGCTCGGGGTGTAGAGGCGGCTCAGGCAGTTGAACAAGGTCGTCTTGCCCGCGCCATTCGGACCGATGAGCCCGACGATCAGGCCGCTCTCGAGATCGAACGAGACGCCGTCGAGCGCGACGATGCCACCGAAGCCGACGGCCACGTCACGCACCGACAATAGAGGGGCAATGGCTTGCGCCGATTTTGCTGCCGGTTCTGCTGCCGATGCGGGATTCACGCCAATCGTCGGGAAGACATGCCGCGAGGCGAAGGTGAGTAATGGTCGCAACCCGAACGATCGCGCCTTTGCCCGCGCGAGATCGCCGCTTGCCGCTCCACCAGCGGTATCCCCGGCACTTCTTCCTCCCTCGAGGTTCGACCTTTAGAACCCTGTTCGACGCCCTTGGCCTTGCGCCTTCTTGTGCCCGCGCATTTTCGTGGTCATTGTCCCCGTGTCAAGCCCAAGGACTTGAGGTCTAACCGCCCAATTCCTCAATCTTGGCGCGCTTGTGATCAATTCTTCGCGAGAGTAGTTTCCGAAACGTCTTTCGAAATTCATTAGCCGCGCGATTCTCTCGCGCCTGCATTTTTCCTTCGATTTCGGCACGTAATTTGCTGGCTGCCTGATGGACGAGGGTGCAGCCTCGCGATTTCGCTGGGGAGACAACGATGTTTGCAAGAACGAGCCTGCCGAAGGAAGAGTTGGCGCGCGCGCGTTGGGTTCAGCTTGGGCTTGGCCTTGTCGCTATGATGGCCATCTCGAGCCCGCAATACGTCTGGACGCTTTTTCTCAAGCCCTTCCAGACGACGACGGGCGCTGGCCTCACGGCCATCCAGTTCACCTTTTCCTTGCTCATCGTGCTGCAGACCTTTTTCTCGCCGGCGCAGGGCTGGCTGATCGAGCGCTTTGGAGCGCGCGCGCTCATCACGACCGGGGCCGCTCTCTCCGGCCTTGGCTGGATTTTGTCGGCCTGGATCGACAGCCTTTGGGGCCTCTATGCGACCTATGGGTTGTTTTGCGGCATAGGTACTGGAATCGTCTACGTTGGCGTCGTCGGCTTGATGGTGCGCTGGTTCCCGCAAGCGCGGGGGTTTGCGACCGGCGTCGTTGCAGCCGGATACGGATTTGGCGCCATCCTGACGACCTTCCCGATCGACGCGATGATCAAGAGCGAAGGTCATCGCGCGACGTTGGTTATTTTCGGCGCGCTCCTCGGGCTTTTCGGTGTGGCAGCCTCGCTCTTCCTGCGCCTGCCGAAACCTGACGAGGCTGCTCCGACAGTCGCATCCGCGCATCGCCTGGCCGGGCTAGATTACGCGCCTGGCGAGATGTTGCGTACGCCTCTGTTCTGGCTGCTCTTTGTGATGATGACCATGATGTCGACGGGCGGCCTCATGGTGATTTCGCAATTCTCCGCCTTTGCTAGGGATTTCGGTGTCGCCGACGTGATCGTCTTCGGAGCACCCGCGCTTCCGCTTGCGCTCACAATCGATCGCATCACCAACGGGCTCACCCGCCCCTTCTTCGGCTGGATCTCGGATCGTATCGGGCGGGAAAATACGATGGGTCTCGCCTTTTTCCTGGAAGCCTTGGCGATTGCCTTGCTTCTCGCTTACCGCGAGGACGCCACCGCCCTTGTGGTGTTGTCGGGGCTCGTCTTTTTCGGTTGGGGAGAAATTTTTTCGCTCTTTCCCTCGACCCTCACCGACAGCTTCGGCTCGAAACACGCAACCACCAATTACGGCTTCCTTTACATGGCGCAGGGGATCGGCTCGATTTTTGGTGGCCCGATGGCGGCGTGGCTCAGGGGCGAGACCGGAAGCTGGGTTCCGGTTTTCTTGCTCGTCATCGCCTTGGATGCGTTGACCGCGCTTCTCGCGCTCCTCGTCTTGAAGCCAATGCGCACGACCATGGCGAAAGAGAAGCTCGTCCTGACCGCAGCGGGATGACGGTTCGCTGCTTTTGACCGCGCGGCCCCGTCAATCAATCACTCCTGGCGAGGGTCGAGCGCGTCGCGCAGCGCATCGCCCACGAGGTTGAAGCCCAGCACCGAGAGAAAGATCGCAAGGCCTGGCCAGAGCGACATTCCAGGCGCCTGGGTGAGATAGGATTTCGCCGAATTCAGCATCGCTCCCCAGGACGGAATGGGCGGTTGCTCGCCAAGCCCGAGGAAGGAAAGCGAAGCCTCGGCGGTGATCGCCTGGGCCATGGTCAGCGTCGCCTGGACGATCAAGGGCGCGGCGATGTTCGGCAGTATGTGGTGAGTGACGATGCGCAAATCCTTGAAGCCGAGTGCGCGGGCGCTCTCCACGTAATCCGTCGACTTGATGTCGAGCACTTGGGAGCGTGCGAGCCTTGTGAAGACGGGCGCTGCCGCAAGCCCGATGGCGATCATGGCGTTCACGAGGCTCGGCCCGAGAAAAGTCGCGAGCACGATCGCGACGATCAGGAAAGGCGTCGCCAGGAGGGCATCGGCGACGCGCGAGATGATCATGTCGACGGCGCCGCCGATATAGCCCGCTAGCACGCCGAAAAAGGAGCCGAGGCAAACCGCGATACCCGCCGAAACGAAGCCCGCCGAGAGCGAGGTTTGCGCGCCCAGGATCAGGCGGGAGAGAGTGTCGCGGCCCAACTCATCGGTGCCGAGCCAATGTAAGGCCGAGGCCGGTTTGCGCACGAGCGCATAATTCGGCTTGATCGGGTCATAAGGCATGATCCAATACGCAAACACCGCACAAAACAGACAGGTAAGCACGATGAAGAGGCCGAAAAGCGCGGCTTTGTTGGCCATGAACTTGCCGAGCGCGCCACGCCTTTTCAAGGGCGCGGAGGCCTCGACCGATCCTTGGTGCTCGAGCGCGAGCGTCATGATGCGCGAAGCCGTGGATTGAGAACAAGCTGGGCCACATCAGCCAGAAGATTGAGGAGAATGAAGCCTACGCCGGTGCAGAGCGCCACTCCCTGAACCACCGCGTAGTCGCGGTTGAAAACGGCGTCGACCAGCATTTTGCCGAAGCCCGGAATCGAGAACACCTGCTCGGTCAGCACGGCGCCGGCCAGCAATTGTCCGAGCAGAACCGCGGTCACCGTGACGAGCGGCGCGAGCGCGTTGCGGAACGCATGGCCCATCACAACGCGCAGCTCGGGCAGGCCCTTGGCGCGAGCGGTGCGCACATAGTCCTGCCGCAGCACCTCGAGCATCGACGAGCGCGTGTGGCGCATCAGTATGCCCGCTTGCGCATTGCCGAGTACGAAGGCCGGCAGGATCATGGTGCGGATGTTTTGCCAGGGGTCTTCCGAGATCGGCGCATATCCCGAGGCCGGCAGCAGATGCAAATTAACCGAGATGACGATGATCAGCACGATGCCGAACCAGAAGGTCGGGATCGAGACACCCCAAAGAGCTGCCGCTCGCGCGAGATTGTCCCAGAGCGAGCCCTTTTTCGCCGCGGCCAGGATGCCGGCCGGAACGCCGATCAGCACGGAAAACAAGGTGGAGAGGATCGCGAGCTCGAGCGTAACCGGGAGCTTTTGCGCGATCAAATGCAGAACGGAATCATGATTGCGCAACGATTCGCCGAGATTGCCCTGCAACGCATCGCCCGCCCAACGGAGGAATTGCAGCGGCAACGGGTCGTCGAGATGGTATTGGATGCGCAGCGCCGCAAGTGTCGCGGGATCACGGTCCTCCCCGGCCATGGCAAGCACGGGATCGCCTGGCAAAAGCTTTTGCAGCAGGAAGACGAAGCAGGCGAAGATCGCGATGGTCGGCAGCGCGGTGAGGACGCGCCGCACGACATAGGGCAACATGGCGCTCATGCGATGAGGCTTTGAGCCTCACACGCGCTTCGCCTCTCGATCATTGGGCGAATTTCACGCCCTCGAGCCTGATCATGCCGTCGGGGTTGGGGATGAAGCCCAGCAGCTTCGCCGGCATACCCCAAATCCATTTGTCGAAATACAGATAGACGATCGGCAGCTCGTCGAGCGCGATCGCATCGAATTTCTCATAAAGCGCCTTGCGAGCCGCGACATCGGTCGTGAGACGCGCATCATTCAAGATCGCGTCGACGCCCTTGTTGCAATAATGGCCGTCGTTGAGGCCGCCGCCGCACACATAGAAGGAGTAGATGTTGCCGTCGGGATCGGGCCGCCCCGACCAGCCGATGAATGAGATCTCGAAATCACCGTCGGTCTGCACTTTCATTTGCGTCGCGAACTCGGTCGAGATGAGCTTGAGCTCGATGCCCGCTTCTGCCGCCATCGCCTGCACCGCCTCCATCACCTTTTGGGCGCGCGAGGAGCTGGTGTAGCGGACATTGATGACCGGGTGCTCGACCCCGGCGGCCTTCAGCAGCGCCTTGGCTTTCTCGACATCACGCCGCGGGGTCGGAAACTTATCGGAATAAAAGGGGCTCACCGGCGGCACGGGTTGGAAGCCCGGCTCGAACTGCCCGTCAAAAACCGCGTCCATCACGCCTTGTCGGTCGATCGCGAGCGAGAGCGCCTGGCGAACGCGCTTGTCCTGGCCGACGGGCACCTTCGAGGCCGGGCCATTCGCCACATTCACTGTCAGGCCTTCGTAGCCGAGCGAGGTGACGCCCACAACCTTGAAATCCTTTTGCGCCTCGATCTCCTTCACATCGGTCGGCTCGATACGTTCGGCGATGTCGAGATCGCCCGAGCGCAGGCTCGCGAGCCTCGCGGTCGAATCCGGGATGGTGCGGAAGACGATCTTGTCGAAGGAAAAGGCCTTCGCGTTCCAATAGTTCGGGTTGCGTGCGAGCGTGATGTGATCTTGTTGCACGCGCTCGACGAATTTATAGGGGCCCGAGCACACCGGGTTGAGTCCGAATTTCGCGCCGGCTTGCTTGGCGGCCTCAGGCGCCACCATCATTCCGGCACGGTCGGAGAGCGTTGCAAGCAAGCTCGCATCGGGCTTCTTCAGGTTGAAGCGCACGGTGACCGGGTCGATGACATCGACGCTGTCGACCGAGGCGAGCTCGGATTTGCGGATCGATTCGGGCATCGTCTTGTCCCGCTCGATGTTGTATTTGACCGAGGCAGCGTCGAATTTTTCACCATCCTGAAAGGTCACTCCGTCGCGAAGCTTGAAGGTGATCACCTTGCCGTCCTCGGTGGTCTCCCAGGACAGGGCAAGTCTCGGCACGATCTTGAGATCGGGGGAAATATCGACCAGCTTGTCGCAAAGCGATTGAAAGACGATGCGGCCGACAAAGCTCTTGCCGGGGGCCGGATCGAGAAGATCGGGATCGTCGACAAGACCGATGCGAAGCGTCTGTCCCGAAGCCGCGGTCGCGGTGAGCATCAGGGCGCCGGCGAAGAAAAACCTCGTCTTCATGTCTCGCCTCCACGTGGCAGTATCGAACGCATTAGCCCAATCAATGCATCAGTCCGTGAAAGCGAGCGATGGATTTATCCTTCTCCCACCTCGCGTCACGCTGTGTATACAATCACCGACCTCAATCGGTGGCAACTTATTTGCGCGAGCCGGTTGCGAAGACGTGAAATGAGGCCTCGACGACGGCTCGAGGCGAATATCGCGTCAAGCCATCGTCGAACGAAATTAGCGTCCGTAACGGCCCGTGAATGTCGCCTTTGCCAGGGTGTGGTAGTGCAAATTGAAGCCGACGACCGCGCCCGAGCTGTCCGAGGTAACATCGAGTTTATCGGTGTCGACGGCGAAAATGGTGAAGATGTAACGATGCGGCTTATCGCCCTTCGGAGGGCAGGGGCCGCCGTAGCTTGAGGTGCCGTAGTCGTTGCGGCTCTGCACACTACCCTTCGGGGCGAGATCCGCCTTGGGATCACCCGCATTCTTCGGAAGCGAGGTGGCGGATGCCGGAATATTGGCGATCACCCAATGCCAAAATCCGCTGCCGGTCGGTGCATCGGGATCGTAGATGGTCACGGCAAAGCTTTTGGTCGCGGCCGGTGCGCCACTCCAATTCAGCTCCGGCGAGATGTCGTTGCCGGTGCAGCCGAAGCTGTTGAAGACTTGCTCCGCGCCGATTGTCGCGCCGCTCTTGATTTCAGGGCTCGTCAATTTGAAGCCCGACGCGTGAGCCGCGCTGGTCGCCGCCATGGCGGCCAGGCTCAAAGCCGCGGTCAAGCATCCGGTTGTGAGTTTCATTCTTTGCCTCCTTGTTTCCCGGCGCCGTCGATGGACGCGACACCGCCCCCTCGCTCTTAATGTCTTCGCGCGACTTGAGCCAGCCTCCCAACGATTATGTGAATAAGGTCGCAGAAGGCCCGTTTGAGGTCGACGGTGGCCTACTTCGGAGGGGTCAGCTCCGTGCTTGCGGCACAAACAAAAAAAGCGCCCTCGGCCCGCCGAGCGGACCGAGGGCGGTGAAGGCAAAACGCCATGCGCCATCACGCTGCATGGCGTTGCGAGGCGCAGTCTTGTTCAAGGCTTCAGGGTCGTCAGAACCCAGCCGACCACATCCTTAAAGCCGGCCCCGATCGCGACCAGGAGGAGAATAGCGAAGAGATAAACCGCGCCCTTGAAGCCCTTGGCCTGCTGGAAGGCCTCGGTGATAGGCTTGAGCTCGCCTTTGATGAAGGCCATGTCCGTCACAATTCCCTGCATCTGAGTCTCGAGGCGAACAAGGCGCTCCCCGGGGGGATCATGCTCACTCATCTCTTCCTCCTCGGTTTTTACTTCCGCGATGCGAAAGCGGCGACAGGCTGCGTCCGGGCTGGTCAGGTCCGCGACGTGGGTGTCGTATCGGTGATGAAACGCATCGCCAGCATCAGCACGCCCGAGACGAAAAAGGCGCCCGTGGCGCCGATATAGCGGTCCCACTGGATGCCGGAGAGGTAAGTGAGCCCGGAGGGCGCGACCGCAAGGCCAAGTCCGACCAGGAAGGTGCGCCATCCTTTGAGTGAAGTGAGCATTTCATGTCTCCTGAGGTTGAAGGAATTCGCGTGTATTTGTGGGAGGGGCTAGGGGAGCGTCGCCGGCCGGCGACACGTCAAAGTGTCACGAGGCCGATCGACACGGCGTCGCGCAGAAGCTGCTGGCCAAGGGCGATCGCTTGCGAAGCGTTGCTCGGTGGAGCGTCACAGAACGTCGCGAGGAAATTTCGCGCGTCGCCGATCACGCTCGCCGTCGTGCCTCTCGCGAACAGGCTCACGATGCCAGCGGCATTGGAAATTTCCTGTGCCTTTGGGCAATAGGCGGTTGCGAGCTTTGTTAAATCTTTGGCGATCGTCGAGTTCACCTTCGCCACGAATTTGGCGACGCGGGGGTCAGCCGCGGCCGCGGCGCCGATCGCGGTGCTCGCCGCGGCACCGTCCTTTTCGAGTTGCATCGTGTTGCAGCCGGCGCCGCCGAATGCGACGAAGCAAAGCGCCGCGAGCGGCGCGAAGTGTTTGCGCATCAATTAGACTCCAGGTTGAGAAGCAGGCTAACGGCTCAAATGAGCCCCCCGGCCTGTTTTCGGGGCGCGTTCGAGGTCCGACGCGACGGGTTGGCCCTGGGTCAGGCCCGCCTTCGGCGAGCCTGAGTTGGCGATTCTTTCCGGACCGGAGGACGCAAATGCCTCTGAAAATTACGAGGCCAAGCCTCGGGCGAGCCTTCAGGAAGAGGGGCGGGCGGAAACACCGATCCGGTCGTTCGAGCTGCGCCTGGGCGGGCGCGGCGGCGCGGGGATTTTGACGCGAAGCTTTGGCCCATCGGTCGCCGGTCGCGCCATTCGCATCATCTGGGGAGGCACCGGGGGCAATGTCGTCTCGGTGCGCGAGACGCTGTAGTTTCGGCCGAAGCGGACGTCCTTCTGCGGGATGTCGATGATGTGGCCGGCGCGTTCGCCATCATAAATGGCGCATTTCCACTGCGGCTCATTCTCCGCGCCCGAATGGATCCAGGCAAAACACGTTGCCCATCCCCAGGGCGTACGAATGTCGATCGGTGGGACGAGCTGGGTGATGGTTTCGCCGCTCATAGCTCGAGTTCCCTTTTCCACGCCTTCAGCCAGGCTTCGCGATCGGCGAGGCCGGTGAGGCCGCCGTTGATGATCCTGGTCTCGGCGCGGATCTCATCGCGGTCGGCGAAATGATTGGCGTTGCTCTCCATCCAGAGCGCGGCAGCCGTCGGAAGCGCGCTGTCGGGGGCGCTTGCGAGGGCGGGATTTGCCTTCAAATCCAGGCCGGCGGCCTTTCCGACGCGCTCGTACATAGCAGCCCCGGTGATATCGATGAGCCCTCGTCCCCGATAATTCCAACCGTCGTCAGTGCCTGCCCGGTTGCCCATCCGGCCGTCGTAAACCTTGTCGGCGAGAAGGCGTGGATTATGCGCGTAAGGCTGAGCCGAGCCGATCGAGGGAAAGCGCGATGGCCACACGGCATGCAGCCGCTCGGCCGAGTAGTTGAGATTCTCCTCGAGCGAGGTGCCGCCCGCGCATTCGACGGAAGCCTGCGCCAGGAAATGCGCGAGGCGCAGCGGCGTCGTGATCTCGTATTTCGCCAGCACCGTGGGCGCCGCGCCAACGATCGCATCGACAAGCGAATGCGGGGCGCGCGGCCATCTTCGGTCGAGCATGTCGGCGGTGATCATGGCGTCTCTCTTGGGTTGCGCCGCATGTCGCGGCATCGTGGAGCACGGATGATGGAGGGAGGCGTGCGAAATCGCCGACAGCGGGGTTGTCACTGCCGTGTTGCAGCCGGGTCGAGCGGCCACGATCAGTCGCGCCCTCGCTTCATGGTGTGGGATTGCAGGGGAGGGCAGCTCAATCGGCAGGGATCAGCGCGCCTGGAGCTCGCCATGCCAGAACACCGCGCAATAAATTGAAGCTTTCTGGTAGCCTCGAAAATGCTCCGGCCGCCGGCGCGCTCATTGAGCACGGCCGGCGGCCGGGTGATGGTCGATTCCCTGTGCCGCTGGTCAGGCGTCCCGGGCTTTCAACGTCACACGAAATCGGTCGGCTTTGAAAGCGTGTTCCAGCTATTGGGCGGCGTTGCGGGGCTTCCCTGGAAGGTGACCTGGGATGAGGAGGCGATTTGCGCTCCGTTCATGCTCCATTCCACCATCGCGCCATTGGTGTTGCGCAACAGGATGTCGGAGGCGCCATTCCCGTTGAAATCGCCGATTTGCGCGATCTGCCAAGACGAGGAGAGCGACACAGGGCTGCCCCCGAACGTGACCTGCTGCTCATTGGTGATCTGAGAGCCGTTCATCGTCCAATCGATGAGGGAGCCGTTAGTGTTGCGCCACAGCACATCCGCTTTGCCGTCCCCATTGAAGTCGCCGATGCCGGCGATGCTCCAGGAGCTGTCGGGCGTGGCCGCGCTGCCGCCCAGCGTGACCGCCTGGACCGAGGCGATTTGGGAGCCGTTCATCGTCCAGTCAATGAGCGAGCCATTGGTGTTGCGCCACAACACATCCGCTTTTCCGTCCCCGTTGAAGTCGCCGATGCCGGCGACGCTCCAGGAGCTGTCGGGCGTGGCCGCGCCGCCGCCCAGCGTGACCTGTTGTGCGGCCGTCACTTGCGAGCCGTTCATCGTCCAGTCGTAGAGCGAGCCGTTCGTATTGCGCCACAGGACGTCGTCCTTGCCGTCCCCGTTGAAATCGCCGATTCCCGCGACGTTCCAGGAGCTGTTGGGCGCGGCAGGGCTTCCCCCAAGGGTCACCGCTTGCGAGGAGGTGATCTGAGAGCCGTTCATCGTCCAGTCGACGAGCGTGCCATTCTGGTTGCGCCACAGGAAATCGGAGGTGCCGTCTCCGTTGAAGTCGCCCAACCCCGCGACACTCCAGGTCGCATCCGGTGCTGCCGGGCTTCCCCCTAGGGTGACGAGGCTCGAAGACGCGACCTGCGCGCCGTTCATGCTCCACACCGCGAGCAAACCGCCCAGGCCGTTCTGCCATTGGACATCCGCGCCCGCCACGGGAGGAGGAGGAGGCGGAGGAGGCCCAGGAGGCGGCGGCGGTGGCGGCGGGCTCGCGCCCAGCGCCACGAAAGTGCCGGCGCCGCCGTCGCTCGCGAGCTCAAACGATCCGGCGCCCAAGGACGAGTTCTGGAAATCCAGCGTCGCCACCTGGTGGGCGGAGTTGGTGACCTGAAGCAATCCGGTCGACGCGTTGTAGCTGAACGTCGCACCGACCGAGGAGATGTTCTTCAAGTCGACCTTGTCCCCGCCGACGAAATCCTGGAGCTGCGGCCCCGTATAGGACGGGGTCCCGACATTGCTGCCGAAGGTCGCGGCATTGTCGATGAGCAACTCGCTGCCGCTGCCCTGGAACGCGATGCTCGTGGCGTTGAGAGTTCCCGCGATGTCGAGCGCGCCGGCATCGAGAACGGAGGTCGTTGTGTTGGCGCCGGTGAGGGTCCAATTTCCTCCGGCATCGACGGCGAGCGTTTGGAAATTGCCGAACGCGGTGCCCACCGAGCCGATCGACCCTGTGCCGCTCGCGAGCTCCAGCGTGTTCGTGGTGCCGGCGGCGACCACGTTGCCGCCGAAGACGGCGCCGGGATCGACGATCAACCGATTGGCGGCCGTGCCCACGAAATCGATCGCATCGTTCGTGCCCGAAATCGTGCCGGCATTCGTCACCGTGCTCGCGCCACCGGTCATGAATACGCCGAAGGTGCTTCCCGTGATGACGCCGCCCGCCTGGTTGGCGACGCTTCCGCCGCCTTCGATATCGGCGCCCGCTCCCGCTGTCGCGCTGATATGGCCGGCGTTGACAACGGTCGCAGACGCGATGGTTGAGGCCACGCCCGCGGCCTGTCCTGTGATCACGCCCGTTACGTTGTTCGTAATGCTCCCGCCCGCACCGAGATCGATACCATGCGCGCCGGAGATGCTGCCGCTGTTCGTCACGTTGGCGACCGCGCCTGCGGTGAAAACGCCGAAGCCGACGCCCGTGATCACGCCGCCCGAGTTGTTGGTGACCGTGCCGCCCCCGCCTAGGTCGACGCCAGCGCCGGCGGTTCCCGTGCTATTGATGCTCCCGGTGTTGGTGACGGTCCCCGAGGCTCCCGTATTGACGTAAACGCCGTTGCTGCCGCCGGTGATCGTTCCTCCGCCGAGGTTGGTGATCGTGCCGCCTTTCAGAAGATCGATTCCATCGGAGCTCACGCCCAGGATGTTCCCGGCGTTCGAGATCGAGCCGATCATTGAAAGGGTGGCGAGCGTGCTGGAGCTGCCCACGAACACGCCCGTCGTGTTGCCCGTGATCGAGCCGCCCGTATCATTGGTGAGCGTTCCGCCGCCCGCGAGATCGACGCCGGTGCTGGTGCCGCTGATGGCGCCGCTGTTCGTTACCGTGCCGACCGCCCGATACTTGACGTAGACGCCGGTGCTTCCGCCGGTGATGCGGCCGCCAGTGGCATTCGTCACCGTGCCGCCGAGGCCAAAAACCACGCCGTCGTAAGTTGCGCCTGAGATGCTCCCCGAGTTGCTGATGGTCCCGGGGGCGCCTTCGACGAAGACGCCGAAAAAGCCACCCGTGATCGTGCCGCTCGACGCATTCGTGATCGTGCCGGCGCTCAGGCTACCAGGATCGGTGTGAAGATAAACACCGACTCCATTTGTCCCCGTGCCGGAAATATTCCCGGCGTTCGTGACCGTGCCGGCCAGATGCTTGAAGTAGACGCCGGCCGTATTCTGTCCCGCAATCGTCCCGCTGAGATTATTGGTGACGCTCCCGCCGGCCTCGATCAGAATACCGTGGAAGGTCGCGGACACATTGCCCGAATTCGTCACATTGGTGGCGCCGCCCGTAGTGTAGATGGCCGCGCCGGCGGTGCCGGTGCTCGAGATCGTGGCACCCGACGCATTCGTGATGCTGCCGCCGGTGAACAGCCCGATGGCGTCATCGACCGTCCCCTTGACGGTGCCCGAATTCGAGATCGTTCCCACGCCGCCGCTGATTCTGATCGCGTCCTCGCCGCCCGTGATCGAGCTCGTGTTGGTGACCGAGCCCCCACCACCGAGCGCCGCACCGTAGGCGCCGCCGGAGATTGCGCCGTTGTTGGTAACGTTGCCCGTGCCGCTGTGGATGTAGAGCGCTGCCCCCACGCCAAGCCCGCCGCCAATCGTGCCCGCGCTCGTGATCACCCCGCCCGTGTTATTCGTGAGCGTCGCGCCACCGCTCAGATTGAATCCGTCGGCGCTCCCGGACGACACGGTGCCCGAATTGCCGACGGTCCAAGCGCCGCCGCTTCCGTCGATCCCGTCGACGCCGGCGCCCGTCGAGGTCACCGTGCCCGTGCTGGTGATGGTGAGAGGATTGTCGGTTGAAAAGGTGAGAGGGACCGGACCCGTCACGCTACTATTGATCGTTCTCGACATTTACCTCACCCTTTTTGACCCCAGCAGTTCACTCAAAGCTCGCGGCTTGAGCCGCAAGCTCACCAATCACTCTGAAGAACTCATCGCACTTGGGCATTGGCACGCTTAGGCATAGGCACGCTTAGGCATGAGCAGGCTTACCGTCAGCGGACCCAACCTTGGGTCCAACGCGCTGCGGCGAGCGCTGTCGTTTGCAAGATTGTCGGGCGGTTCGCGGTCGGGCGCACCCACTGATGAGAAATGTTCCAGACTGGTAATATCGATTGGGGACGCTAATAGAAGCCCGGCCGATTGCGACCTGCAAAAATGCATTACTACCCGGATGAAGGGGTGGTATCGAAAAATACTCACAAATGGGTAGGGTCGGAAACTTGTTTGAAGCTTTTCGATGCTTCCGTATAATTGATTGTGATCCTCCAATGCACTGAAGTTGCGACGTCTCTTCTGGTCCACGGACAGAAGCGCAGGTTTCGCGACGCCGAAAACAGAGGAGGATGATTTCGATGAATACGGCCCATTGCATTCTCGGGATTCACGGTCAAAGCAGGCGCATATTGGCCGTCATCGAAATAACAAGGATGCGAGCTTCATCGAGAATCAAGATTCGATCTTCAATAGTGGCGATATTTTAATCCCTGCGGGCTTGAGTGTCGTTTTGTCGAATTTCTTGGTGAGCCGCTTACTTTAAGTCGTTCGGCGTGCCTTCGATAATAACCGTTCTGAAAGACCTGGATCGAGATGATGTCTGAGCTCAAACCGGAAGAATCGATCGCATCGCCGCTCGACCGAGGCCTCCTGGCCCTTTGTCAGATCGCTGCTTATTACCGCGTCGCGTCCGATCCCGCGCAGCTTCAGCACCAGCTCGGCCTTCTCGGCCGCGCGGCGAAAAGCGAGGACATCGCTCGCGGCGCCAAGCTCTTGCAGCTCAAGGCGCGCGTGCTCGCCACGCCGTCGGAGAAGCGCCTGAAGCGGGCCCCGACGCCGGCGCTCATCAAGCTTTCCGGCATCGGCTTCGTCATCCTCGGCATGCCGGATCAGGAAGGCAGGTTCCGCCTCATCGACCCCGTGCACCGCATCGCGCGGGTCCTCACCTACGCGGAGCTCGTGGACGAGTGGGAGGGCGAGGTCGTCCTGATCGCGCGCCGCGCCGGCGTCGGCGTCGATCCGCGAAGCTTCGATGTGAGCTGGTTCCTGCCCTCGCTCTGGCGCTATCGGCGCCCGCTCGGCCATGTCCTTCTCGCCTCGCTCTTCGTGCAGCTTTTCGCGCTCATCACGCCGCTCTTCTTCCAGATCGTGGTCGACAAGGTGCTGGTCCACAAGGGTATGTCGACCTTGATCGTCGTCGGCATCGGCATGGTGTCGCTCGGCTTCTTCAACGTCATCTTGCAATATCTGCGCACCTACGTCCTTTCCCACACCACCAATCGGATCGACGTCGAGCTCGGCGCCAGGCTGTTCCATCATCTCCTGCATTTGCCGATGCGCTATTTCGAGACGCGCGCCGCCGGCCAGACGGTGGCGCGGGTGCGCGAGCTCGAGACCATTCGCTCCTTCCTCACCGGGCAAGGCTTGTTCTCGGTGATCGACTTGTTGTTCGCGACGATCTTCATCGCCGTGCTCTTCGCCTATTCCTGGTTCCTGGCGATCATCGTCCTCTCCTCGGTGCCGATCTATCTCCTGATCGGCGTGCTCATTCGCCCGGTGCTGCGCGAGAAGATCAAGCAGAAGTTCAACCGCGGCGCCGAGAGCCAGCAATTCCTCGTCGAGGCCGTCGTCGGCATGCAGACGCTGAAGGCGGCCGCCGTCGAGCCCATGATGCAGGCGAGCTGGGAGGAGAAGCTCGCGGCCTATGTCAAGACCTCGTTCGAGGCGACGCTGCTTGCCGCCTTCGGCCAGAACGCTACCCAATATATCTCGACGCTCACCACCGCGCTCATCATCTTCTTCGGGGCGCAAGCCGTGATCGCCGGGCAGATGACGGTCGGCGAGCTCATCGCCTTCAACATGATCGCCAATCAGGTGGCGCAGCCGATTTTGCGCCTTTCCCAGCTCTTCCAGGATTTCCAGCAGGTGCGGATTTCGATCGACCGCGTCGGCGACATCCTCAACACGCCGGCCGAGATGGTGCCGCAGAACCTTCTGTCCTTGCCGCCCATCAGAGGCTCGATCGAGCTCCGTGCCGTCAATTTCCGCTACCAGCCCGGCATGCCCGAGGTTCTCTCGGAAGTCTCGCTCGCGATCCAGGCCGGCGAGGTGGTCGGCATCGTCGGCCCTTCGGGCTCCGGCAAGTCGACTCTGACCAAGCTCATCCAGCGCCTTTATCAGCCGGAGCGCGGCCAGATCCTCGTCGACGGCATCGACATCGCGCAGACCGATCCCGCCTGGCTGCGCCGCCAGATCGGCGTGGTGCTCCAGGAAAACCTTCTGTTCAACCGCACCATCCATGACAACATCGCGCTCGCCAATCCGGCGATGTCGCGCGGCCAGGTGATCCGCATGGCGCAATTGTCGGGCGCGCATGAATTCATCGCCGAGCTGCCGCAGGGCTACGACACCATGATCGAGGAGCGGGGCGCCAATCTCTCCGGCGGCCAGCGCCAGCGCATCGCCATCGCGCGCGCGCTCGCCACCAACCCGCGCATCCTCATCTTCGATGAAGCGACGAGCGCGCTCGACTACGAGAGCGAGCAAATCATTCAGCGAAACATGCGCGAGATCGTCAAGCACCGCACCGTCATCATCATCGCGCATCGCCTGGCGGCCGTGCGCGGCTGCCATCGCATCGTCGGCCTCTCGCAAGGGCGGATCGTCGAGCAAGGCACGCATGACGAGCTCGTGCGGCGCGAGAAGGGCCTTTACGCGCATCTGTGGTCGCTGCAGAGCGGCCAAGCCACGCAACAAGCCGCGGGAGCGACCCCGTGACCAGCGCCGAGCTCACCACGGTCAAGCCCAATTTGCCGGCGGTCCGGCCGGTTCGCCTGTTGCCGCAGCTCACCGACCGGGAGTTCTTGCCGGCGGCGATCGAGATCGTCGAGACGCCGCCCTCGCCGGCGAGGACCGCGATGATGTTCATCATCTGCGCCTTAGCGGCCGCCGTGCTCGCTTGGTGCTGGTTCGGCCGGATCGACATCTACGCGACGGCGCGCGGCAAGATCGAGCCCGCCGGTCACGCCAAGGTGGTTCAGCCGCTCGATCCCGGCAAGGTGGCCGCCATCAAGGTCCACGAGGGCCAGTCCGTTCGCGAGGGTGACGTGATCTTGGTCCTCGACGCCAGCGAAGCCGAAGCCGAGATCGCGGCCGACGCGCAGGCAAGGAACGCGAAGCTCGCCGAGGCGCTGCGCCGTGAAGCGGCCTTGTCGGCGGTGGCGCGGAACTCGCTCGCCATCCCGCCCGCCGTGAGCTGGCCCGAGGATGTGCCGCAATCAACGCGCCTTCGCGAGGAGGATGTGCTCTCCGGCGACCTGCATGAGCTTTCCGCCACGCTCGCCAATCTCGCCTCGCAGAAGCTCGAGAAGGAAGCCGCGGTCAAGGAGCTCGAGGCGAGCATCGCGGCCGAGAACCGCGTGATCGAGACGCTCAATGAGAGAGTTGCGATGCGTCAGGTGCTCATCGACAAATCGGTCGGCACGCGCACCAGCCTTCTCGATGCCGTGCAGGTGCTGCGCCAGGAGCAGAGCCAGATTGCCGGCGACATCGGCAAGCGCGATCAGGCGCTCGCCGCGGTGGCGAGCCTCAACACGGAGCGCGCCCGCACCGTCGAGGCTTTCGTCGCCGACAACACGCGCAAGATGGCGGACGCTCGCCGCGTCGCCGACGAGAAGGAGGCCGATCGCGTCAAGGCGCAGGTGAAGCTCGACCGCTCGGTCCTGCGCTCGCCGGTCGACGGCGTGGTGCAGGCCCTCGCCGTCACCACGCTCGGCCAGGTGGTCACGCCGGGCCAGCAGCTCATGCGCATCGTGCCGTCGAACGCCCCGGTCGAGGTCCAGGCCTTCGTCACCAACGAGGACATCGGTTTCGTGCGGCCGGGCCAGGCGGCGGTGTTGAAGATCGATTCCTTCCCCTTCACCCGCTACGGCACGGTCGATGCCACCGTGCAGGAGGTCGCAAGCGACGCCATCCCGGCCGAGACGGCGAACCGCACGCTTTCGGACTGCGACCAAGGAGAGCGACTCCGCCGCCCGCAACCTCTCGCCGACGGCGCCCCCCGTGACCGACCTCGTCTTCGAGACGAAGCTCAAGCCGAGCCTTTCCGCATTGACGGTGAACGATCGCGAGATCGCGCTTTCACCCGGCATGACCGTGACGGTCGAGATCAAGACCGGCTCGCGCCGCATCCTCGAATACCTGTTCTCGCCTCTCGTCGAGGTCGCCGGCAAGGCCATGCGGGAGAGGTGAGCTGGGGTAGGTCCTCGGCGGCAGCTTCGCACCTAAGCTTTCGCACCCAATCTTATGATTCCGCGCCTCGCTAGCTAAGCGCCTAGCGAAGGAGAATCCATTACGGCCCCGGCTGCCGGGCGTATTTCATACGGCGGCAAGGCCGTCGTGCTCTCGCGTTGGCCAAAAACCCGGCGAAAGGGCTGGGTTACACGGCTTGGAGGCCATCATCTCGTTGAAAGAACAACAGCACGTCGCAAGCGCGTTGGCAGCCGTCTCACTTGCCCCTCTTACCCTCCGCCTCTCCCCTGTGATTCGGCCTCGACTAGAACCACGCGGTTGTGAACGTAGGCGGCACTAGCAAGCCCTAGCGGGGAGCAATGCGAGGTCGCGCATTGGATTTTCTCCGACATGGCGATAAGAGTGGCGCATAAGCGGCGTAGAAAGGTACTACGGATGCCAGTCCTAGCCGAGAGTCCGAAAATTTTTGGACGCTCGAACGGCCTCGACGCCCTTCGAGCTGTTCTGGCTATGTGGGTGGTGACGGCGCACCTATTTCCGTGGGTGGACTATCTACAGGGCGAAGGATCAGCGCCGCGCGCGGTCTTAATGGCCACCTCCATGGTTGCGGCGATTACCCAATCGACATGGGAACTCAACCCCGCGGTCGTGGTCTTTATCGTATTGAGCGGGTATTGCATTCACCGTGCTGGTTTTAGGGATGATCGAAGAGACGTGCGCGCCTACTTAGTTCGCCGCGTGGCCCGCATCCTTCCCATTTTTTACGTCGCACTATTTGCTGGAATTGCGATTGGCGCTTTCGAGACTCAGGCGCCATCCATCGGATGCGTAGCCGCACAAGCAACGGCGATATCGGCGCTGACATCTATATTTTGGACATGCCAGCTTGGGAACGCACCGCTCGCCACAGTCACTGTCGAGATATTGCTATATGGCCTCTACGCGATCGCATTTTGGCTTCTCGCGTGGCGAGGCAAGGAACTATGGATTTGGATAGCTTGCGGTTTGATTGGGTCTTTAGGCATGGTCGTAGCGGCGCGTGCTAGGAGCGATTACGGCTTCTACAGTTGGTGGCAGAATTCCAGCCTTCTTAGCTTTATCCCGTTTTGGTGGATCGGAGCGGCTTTCGTCAATCCGCGCATCAGCAAGGTAGCTAGTCGGTGGTTGCCATTTTTAGCCGTTACGTATGTTATCGCAACAGCCTATATACTCACCATGAAGCCAGAGCTAAGACTTGAGGCCTCTAACCCATCTGATGTTCCGACGCTAGCATTTATCGTGGCCGAGTTGAGGAAATTCGTTTTGGCGATTCTCGCCGGTGCACTTATCGTTCGTCTCGAGAGCGTTAAGATCGGCGTTTGGAATCCGCTTTCAATTTTGGGACGCGCGGGATATAGTCTTTACGCTCTACACACCCCAATTACGTTCGTTTTACTAAAAGACGGTTATACGTGGCCATTGGTAATTTCGGCTAATATAGCGACCGCGCTCGCCAGCTATTTTGTCATCGAACGCACCGGGATACGCGCTGGGAAATCATACTTAACGCATATACACGCTCAAAGTTTTCAACCTAAATCAGATCAGTCTTTCGGTGACGCTAGCCAGTCAACATTTTGCGTCGCCCGCGCCGCAGTTAGTATTCCTAAATCCGGAGGAGCACCGGCGGGCGAAGTAGCCAGTTAGTTGACTCTGGCAATAACCGCGGGATTGCCTAGCGGCGGAACACCGTTGCCATCAAATGAACCTGCCCCGCGTATCTATCCATCCGTACGTTGCTAATTGAAACGTAATCGATGAGGTGTTAGATACTGCCCTAACTTGACTGGATATGTTTGTTCGTGTGTTGCCGCCACTTCCTGAACTTACGGCGTTATTAGCCGTTATATTTCCAGGAGGAATATTTTGAGCAACAGAGTTTTCGTCTGGTGAGTTAATCAGAATGTCAGTCGCACTAGTGGAAGCGAATCTATATAAAGCATTTACCTTGAGACCCGTAGGTACGCTAAGGGTGAAAATCGTTGCCGTCGTGCCGAGGTTCGAGACATTCACGTCCCCAACCGCCACGACCCATAAGAACTCATCCCCATTCTGCGAGAACGCCAGGATATGCGCCGACGCATCCGTCTTGATCGACCCGATGCGGCGCTTCTTCGTGTAGCTCGCCGGGAGCGTCGGCGCCGTAGCGGAGAGCGAAAGCAGCACGTCGGTGACGCCGGTGTCCGTGCGCTCGATCACGAAGACATGGTACCAGCTCGATGCCGCGACAGTGCCGCTGTCGAGCCCGCCATTCCCGCTTCCCGCCGCCCATGCCGAGGCCAGCGATTTGGTGAAGGCCGGCAGGCTCATCACGAGCGAGGCGTCGTCGGCCGCGCAGGCGCCGGTGGAAATATCGATCACCGTATTCGGGGAGGTCGTGTCGTTCGAGAGCGTGAGCCCGCCGAGGAAGCCGCGGATCGGCAGCGCGCCGCCGTTGAACGTGGCCGAGGTCAGGGATGTAGCGGAGAGCGCCGTGAAGGCGCCCGTCGAAGGCGTCGTCGCGCCGATCGGCGTGTTGTCGATCGGGCCGGCCTCGTCCTCGAAGGCCCATTTGCCGACGCCGTCGGTGCGCAGCGAGATGCCTTGAAAGGCGCGGTTCAGCACGAAGGAGGCCGCGCCGTTCACCGTATCGGTGCCGCTGCGCAGGATGGTCAAGGTGTTCGCCGCCGTCACCGCGCCCGCCTCGTCGTAGATCACGATTTCCTGGCCTGGGTTCATCGTGCTCGCCGGCGGCAAGGTCCAGCTTCGGGGCGCCGAGAAGGCGACGCTCGTCGCCACGTAGCGATCCGTGGCGAGGATCGCGTAATTCGCGTCGCTGACCGCGGTGCGCTGATCGATGATGAGTCCGCGCTCGGCCGCGAGGCTCGGCGCCGTGAGGATCGACCGGCCGACTGCCGATGCATCGGCGATGGTGGCCGAGGTGATCGACGTATCGATCAAGGTCCATTTGTTCGCGCCGTTCGAGACGAGCTCGAGATAACCGAAAGCGCTCGCGATAACGGCGCTCGCGGCCCCGTTGATCGTGTCCGCGCCCGCGCGGGTCACGGTGATCGTGTTCGTTGCCGAGCAGGCGCCCGATTCATCGACGATCACGAGGGGTTGCCCCGGATTGACCGAGGCCGCCGCCGGCAAGGTGACGGTCCTCGCCGCGGTGATGGCGGTGAAGGCGACGAGCTGGTCCGTTGTCTGCGTCGCGTAATTCGCGTCCGCGACATTCGTATGCTGATCGACGCGCATGAGCACGCGTTGCGCGGCGACGGAAGGGGCCGTGAGCAAGGCGCGGCCGGAGGCCGTCGCGTCGCCGATCTGCGAGGACACCACGGCGCTGCTGTCGACGATCGTCCATTTGCTCACGCCGTCGCTCTCGAGCGCCAGATAGGCGAAAGCCAGGGTGAGCGCGGCATTCGCTCCGCCGTTGATCGTGTCGGTACCCGCGCGCAGGATGGATATCGTGAAGCTCGAGGAACAGGCGCCGCTCTCGTCCACGATAGTGAGGCGCTTGCCGACCGGATAGGCGGCGGCGGCAGGGAGCGTCACCGTGCGCGCCGTGCTCAAGGACGTGAACGCGATGAGGCTGTCGCCGAACGTCGCGACGTAGGACGTGTCGGCGACAGCCGTTCGCTCCTCGATGACGAGCACGTTCCAGGCGTTGGCGCCGTTCGAGCGCAAGACGACCCCGCCTCGCTTCGTCTTTTGCAGCCAGGAAGCGCCGCCGTTGATCGTGTCGGTGCCCGTCGGCACGATCGAGTGGTAGAAGGCGGGCGAGACGCCGCCGGCCTCGTCTTGCAGCACCAGTTGCCGGCCTGGCGGCACGGTGGCGGCCGCCGGCAAGGTGATGGTGCGGATCGCGGTGAGCTGCGCGGTCAGGCCGAGATAGCGGTCGTTCACGCTCGCGGCGTAATTGGCGTCGCCGATCGGCGTGCGGAAATCGACGAGCGTCGGCAGGTTCAGATTGTCGAGCCGCACCTTCTCGTAGCGCGAAAGCGCCGTGTCCCACACCGCGACGTAATAGCCGCTCGGCGTCGCGATCGAGGTGTTCTCGACAAGGTCGACATAGTCGAGACCGACCGACCAGACCGCGTTCGTCTTGTCGACCGCGACGCCTGGCCCCGAGAGGACGTTCGAAGGAAACAGCACATCGACCGCGACCGTGATCGAAGGTGAGCTCGAGTCGAAAAGGCCCATCACGAATAATCCCCGGTTGTGCCCGCCGATTGCCCGACGATGCCGTTCACGATGGGCAGCCGCCCGAGCAGGATTTGCGCCGTGTTCAAGCCGTTGGTGACGGTGAGCCCGACGTCATAGGAGCCGGGCGCCAGCGCCTGCATGCGCGACGCGGGAAAGAAGATCTGCAAAATGCCGAGCGAAGGCAGCGTCAGCTCACCTGTCGCCGTCGATCCCGTGAGCGCCGGCGAGTTGCCCTCCCCGACAGGCTTGAGCGCGAGGTTGAAGCTCAACGGCACGTCATCGCCCGTGATGTCCATCGGCGTACCGGACGCCTTGTCGTTGAATTGAATCGAGGTCGCCCAATCGGATTGATTGGTGACGGGCTTGAAGCGCGCCTGGAACATGTCAAAGCACCAGATAAAAGGTCACGAGGAGGAAAGGCGGCAGATTGTTGTGCGTCCCTCCGCCGCCCGTCGCATCGGAGGTGAAGCTGTGGGTGTGCACGCCGCCGGCGTCGGTGACGAAGCTGTGGGCATGCGAAGGGATGGCGGAGACCGTGATGGCATGCGCATGCGCGCCGTCGCTCGCGATCGCATGTTGATGGTCGCCCACCGCGGCGACCGCGATGTTGTGACTGTGCGCCCCGTCGGTGTTGATCTCGAGGTTGTGCGAATGCGCGCCCGCCGTCGAGGTCGCGGCGGTCGCCGTGTTGAACCACCATCCTGAAGCTTGCGTCCCGCCGGCCGCTCCAACCGTCGCGGGGCCGGTGAAGGTGTGGGCATGCGCCCCTTGCGTGTCGGTGACGCTCCCGCCATGCGCGTGCGCGCCTTGCGTGTCGGCCGAGGCGCCATGCGTGTGCCCGCCCGCGAGCGCGCTCGCGCCCCCATGGCTGTGCAGGCCTTGCGTATCGCTCGTCGCGGTGGGCGTGAAGGCGCCCGCTTGCGCCGTCGTCCCCGTCAGGGAAAAGGCGGCGTTCGCCTGCGTCGTTCCGGTGTGGGCATGCGAAGGGATTTGCGCGCTCGTCAGCGTCTCCGCCGCGGTCCCTCCGCCGCTCCCGAGCGCGCCGGCATTTCCGGTCGCCAGCGTCGCATTGGCGAGGCGTCCGGAAGGTGGAGCGCCCATGCCGTCGATGCCGAAGGGCGTGCGGCCGCGAAAATCGGGGAGCGCGATCGTCTTGTTGGCGTTCCAATCGGCGAGCGCCGTGGCGCCGCGCCCGCCCGAGACCGCGAGCGTCGGGTCGCCGTTCCAGAGCCATTGGAAAAGGCCTTGGCAAACGGGGTTCGCGAGCTCCGAGGCGCCGGAGACCGTGTTGCCGATCGAGTTGCCGTTCGCCCGCACCCGCCCGGCGATCACCGCCGTCCCGTAATTCCATTGCAAATCGCCGGTGAGGAGCGCCGCGCCGGAGCTGCCGCCGCCGGCGCCGTTCGTCGTGCCCGCCGCGCCGGGCGCCGGGTCGCCCGGCAGGTTGTCCACCTCGCGGATCTGCACGCCGGAGGCCGTGACGATGCGAAGCTTATACGCGTTCCCGGCGACCCAGATTTCGGGCACGCAGCCATTCGCATCGGTGAGGATGGGTTGCGCGAAGGGCGCGTTCAAAAGCCCGTCGCGATAAGCCGTTCTCGGCGTGAGCGTGCCGGCGTCATAGACGGTGATCTCGGCGCCGATCTGCACGGCGCCTTGGAAGAACACCGGCTGGGTGCTCAAGGGGCAAAAGACAGCCATCGAAATGCCTCTCGATCTCGCCCGAAGGCGAAGGGAGGTGTGGAAATTTCGTGAAAAGCGAGGCGAGCCCCAAGCGCGGAGAAAAAGGCGCCGCTTAGCTGCCTTTACGGTGGTGATTCAGACAGGAACCTATTGGGAACAAAGCCCTTTCAGGCGCGTTTGTCAGGTAGCTATGCAGCGCCGCCTTTCGCGGTCCTCGAGGGACCAGCCCGGCGCCAAAACCCCCAGGAGCTCGATCATGCGCTCAGGAATGAAAAAGATGCTTGTCCTCGGCCTCACGGCCTCGGTTCTTCTCGGCACGCTGCCTTCGGTCACCACGCCCGCATCGGCCGCCGTAAGGCATGCTTACCGTTACGGCCATGTCCACCACGACTACCGCCATTACGGCTATTATCACCGCCGCCACTACGGCGCGGCCCCCTTCGTGGGCGCCGTGGGCGCCCTCATCGGCGGGATCGCGGCTAGCGAGGCTGCGCGCCGCTCCTATGATTACGGCCCATACCCGTATTACGGCGCCCCGTATTATGGCCCCGGCCCGTATTATGGCGGCCCTTATGGATACGCTTATTGAGGGCGAGCGAGACTTCAGCGGCTTGATCCGCGCCGGCTGACGCCTCCTCCTCCGGCGGCCCAAAGGCCGGTCCCAGTGATCGGGGCAATGCATTCATCACCGCCCCGATCACGCTTCGGCGCGCCCCGGCGTTGAGCGGCGCGGCGGTGATCCCTTCGGCAAACGCACCGATCGTCGCGGCATTCGGCTCCCGCGCGAGCCGAAGCACGGCTTCGAGCACGGCCTTTCTGGCCAGGGGATCGGCCTTGGCAAGATGTCTCGCGACCGTGGCGGTCAATGCGTCTGCGACATGTCCGTGTTGTTTTCCCCTCACAGGCGATTTGTCCGAATTGATTGTTGCGGCTTTGGGCCGGCGTAAATGTCGGCGGTCGGCGCCGTCCCGGAAGTCAGGCCCAAACTCCTGCCAGATTTGAGATTTTTGACGGCGACGGACCTTGAGCTCGGGGCGGATAACGATCTTCTACGCCCATTCGCGGCCAGGCTACGCGTTGTCGAGCGAACGTTCGTCCGCCCTTCCCTGGCTTCCACCGCCACTCATCCGAGGAAGCCCATGCGAGGGCACCCTGGAATAAATAGTCCTGTGTTAAGGTTTTTAATTTAAATTGTTCAGCAACGCGGTGGGTTCTGGCTCGCTATGGTGGTAATCGGCGCCCTTATTCCCGTAGAGCCAACTATGCCGCGGCTCAAAGAGCGCATTTCGCCGAGCCTATGCGTTCGGCGAACGGGGACGCGCCGATGCGATGACAGGAGGCCTGCCTTGACGCGTTATCGCGAGAGGGAAACGTGTGATGAGTAACCGCTTGACGATCGCCTTGATCGCATTCCTGGCCTTGCTTGTATCAAACGACGGGGCCTCGGCCCGCGGTGGCTTTGTGGCCGGCGGATTCCACGCCGGTGGAGTTTTCCACAGAGGGTTCGGCGGGCGACTCCATGTCGGGCTTTTCCACGGCCGAGGATTCGGGGGCAGGTTTCACGAAGCCAATCTTCATCGTTTCGCCGGCGGTTTTTTGCAGGGCGAGCAGGGGAACGAGTTCCGCAATGGGCTCAGCGCGACCGGCCTGGGATTGCTCATCCAAGCCAGGGTCGCTTCATACTTCGAGGGTCTGCTGAGCCAGTATCCCATCGAGGTGGGAGGTTCCGGAGCGAGCGCCAATTGCGATGCGCAATGCATCTCGTCCCGATATCTGCGAACCACCGAGAACCCTTCGAGCTCGGAATCCAAAGGTGCCGATATTCCGCAATTCGACGTCAACCACAACTGCACCACCCTGCAGGGAATCCCCACCAGGAATTACTGCCTGAGAACGGAGCAGGAGAATTACGACGCCATAAAATCGCTTTGGCCGAACCTTCCCGGAAGGGTCAAGGACCAGACCCTCGCCAAGATGCACGACATCACGGGCGGCCCGTCCAGCGTGACCTATCCCTACACCATGATGAAGGGATATCTGGTCGCTTACCTTCAGGCGGACGAGCTGACGAGGCCGGCGGAGCCGTTCCACTATTGAGGTGATATCGCCGGCTCGGGCATAGCCCCGGGCCGGCGTTGGCTGCGTGCCGGGCGGCCCGTTCATTTGCGGCTGCACACCACCAGATCGGCGGGATGCGCGCGACCGTGGCGAGTAATGCCCGCGAGGCGACCGCGTCGAAGTTTCCGTTCACCAGTGATATGTCCGTCGGGATAAATCGGCGGCAAGTCATCGCGAAGGCGAGACATCGGAAGTTATTTAACCGCGCTGATCATCGATCTGGCAAGATCTGGTGATATTCGGCTTAGATTAGATCAAAAGGTTACTTAGACACAATCCATGAAATTCTGAGAGGCTTTCGTTTTTTCTCTCGGTAACGCGACGATTATGTGGATCACGTCCCCATTACTTCTGACAAGTTCCATTAAGTCTGACAGAACGCGTTCCTGCCGCTTAAGCTCGGCTGGATCAACGGGTGAGCAAGAACACGCCGCTCGATCTCTCGTGCGATCTCGGTCGTATCTATGCGCCTCATCACGTGGGTATCTAGAGCGTCATATGCGGTCCGAGCGGCCCAAGCGGCCTCCTGACTATCACCCGCCAATCTTGCACGAAGAGAATAGGCAACAGATGCTATTGCATCCTCAGTCCCTATCGCTTCTTCGGTCTCCGGCTCCGACGTCGCGGACATACAATTAGCAAGATGACGTCTACAGGTCTCGTCACTTGTTGGTGCTCCCATCAATTCATTCCAAATGGAATCAAGCGCCGATGCAACCAAGTCAAACCCGCCCGGTTTTGTGTTTACTCGCGCATAATTGGCCATTTGCCTTTCGGCGCACGCGGCCGCAAATGCAACCCTGGCATGGTTCGGAAGAATTTTGAGTTTATTAATTTCGGTTCGTTGGAGTTAAGCATGGAACTACCAGAATTCCTGTTTTACTGATTTCGAAAGATTGCGGCTGTCGAACCCGTGAGGATACCCCCCCAGCATCTTCTATTAGCTTGGTGCGGACAAATTGTTCTGCACGATCGCCAAGCACAACGAGGTGCATGCAGACATTAAGTCCACATCTTATGAGGCCAAGTGGCTACCAAATTTTTAGAGGGATGCCGGATGAATTAAACTGAAGACCAAGCGAAATCCGAGATCCTCGATCGCGCGGCCAGCCCTTTCTAAAAATACGCTAGCTTGTTCGCTTAGAGGGTAATCTCCTATTACATTGATGACTACATTCCGATCATTTGCATCTGGTACATTCTTCCTAATTTGTCCTCCTTCAATATATTCAAGATAGTTGTTGAGCTTTGTCTGCAGAAGGAGCAAATGCTCGCCCTCATCTTGGTCCCATGGTAGGTGATCGACGATTGTCAGCCTTATGACGCCGGAAGTTTTTGTGACATGGACGAAATCTACTACGCTTGGCTGCTCGATTGTCATGTTCAGGGTTCTCGGATGATTTTGACCTTGGTGGGAGGAAATTGCATTCCACCCGGAAAACGGGGCTTGCCGGCACCTACGACTTTGCCGCCGCTATGTTCGAGCTCGAAAAATACCAGCCTTTGAGCTTCGGACAAGGGCGCTGTTGCGGAGCCCTTGCATTCGATGCAACCAAGCTCTCCTGTTTTGGGATCCATCGTAACGTAGTCGAGCCTTGCCCGGGCGCCACTTCGAGTTTCAAGGGTAACCTGCCTCGCAAATTTGAGATCGGTCTGCTGCAGTTGCTCGCCTACCCGCTGCTCGGCTGCCGCGCCTTTTGCTCGATTTACAGCGAGCTGTTCTGCTTTTGTCAATCTGCCGTTCGAGGCGGCATTATTGGCGGTACCGGTATCCGCGGTTCCTATCGAGTTAGCTGCCGCGGAAGTTCCTGTCTCTTCTGCGGTTGCAGCTCCGGCTTGGCCCGACTGGGAGGCTGCGGACAGAGCATCCGTCGACCCAGCCTCGGTTGCGGTGCCTTGCGTTGCGTCGGCAGCGAGCCGACCCTCGTTTGCTAGACCTCCCGCATCCTGGGCCGTGGTGATGCCGCGAGAGAGAAGGGCTTCTGAGGGAGCAGCGAGTGCGCTTATTTCTTCGGCGGCAGCCGAGCCGCCTCTCAGCGCGGACGCGCCCGTAATCGGACCCACCCCAACCGCGGGAATGCTGAATCCGAGCCCGGTGAAGGTTGGGCCCGCTTGGCGAAGGAATTCAACAGGATTATCGACCAAATCGCGGGCGTAGCCCGGAATGTCGCGGGCGCCTTTCGCAAGTGCGTCCACGCTGTTAGAGAGGTAATCTCCAAATCCCTTAACAACCGGCCTAAGCGTAGCGATTGCCCCGTTAGGAAGTACCTTGTCGGCAAATGAGCCTATGGCGCGGCCAACCGGCGCAGACGCTGCCACCTCGCCGAAGGGGTCCCAAACGGGATCGCTTTGCGTTCCTGGCGTAACTTGGGAGCCCGCTACCGCGTCGGAGAACAGGCCACCGACGCTTTGTGGAGCGCCATCGCTCGCTGCAGCACCAGAAGGGTCGTCGCTCGTGCTGCGTCCGACTTCCGAGCTCGCGACGGCATCGGAAAACAAACCTCCAAAGCTTCGCGGAGCATTATTCGCGACGGCATCCGAAAATTGGTCGTAGGGGCCAGACCCCGCCGGCGAGTTCGCCACGGCCTCGAAAGATGAGCCACCGGCGTTTTGCGCAGCGCTTTCGCCCGCCGCCGTTTGGGAAGGATAGCTACTGGCGGCGGGTCCTACTTGCGAGTTCGCCACGGCATCGGAAAACGGACCACCGACGCTCCGCGGTCCGCTCGCCACCGCGTCTGAAAATTGATCGTAGGCGTTCGCGGCCGGCGGCGATCTCGCCAGGGGATCGGAGAAGCGGTCGTAGTCGCGCGAGCTTGTGATGGGAGGCGGAGCGGCGTCGCCCTGATCCGCGGACGCTTGCGAGGTTTGAGCGCCGTCCGACGATTGTCCGCCTAGAGACGCCGAAAGCGACGAGGCGAATTGGGGGATGACGACGCCGGATGGGCGATCGAAAAAATCCATGCCATGCGCGAGCGTCGCGGCGAGGCCTGGATACGGCGCGAGCGTGCCGTCTCCCAGGCTAGGGTCAGCTTGGCCCACCGCATCACCTCTCGATGCCGTCGATGTTGGAAATTGCGAGCGGCGCAGCGCTTACGGCGTGGTTCGCGCTTTCGCGCGAATCCCGTTGCGGCGCGTGAGCTTCCGAAGCCCGGCGCCGTTTTCATGTGCGTGAGCTGCGCCAAATGGGAGCAAAGCTCTCGCTTCAGCGCGGGACGCGTCGCGCGGGTCGTTAAGCCTTCAGGTGAATAAAGGAGAAGGCGGGCGTCGAAGCGGAGCGCGACAACGAAAAACCCGCCGTTCCGAGGGAGGCGGGCTCAAAGCGAAAGCTTCAACGAACCTCACGCCACGGAGAGGGACCTCAACCTTACCGCACGACCCTCGTAACGCCGTCGACACCGACAAAATGCGCGCCGCGCGGCAAACGCGCGGCGCCTGGTGAGCCAATCTCAACAAGCGTCTTCGCGGCGCCGTCGCTTGGGGTCGCAAGGGTGGGTGGCTGATTTGCGCGAGGGAATCCCCGCCCTTTGAAAGGTAATTACGAAAATCCTCAAACGATGGCCCAAGCCCAACTTTTGCTTGATCGACAAGAGAGCCGATGCCACGGCCAACCGGAGCGGACGCCGCCGCCTCGCCGAGGGGTCCCAAACGGGATCGCTTTGTGCACCCGTCCCGACTTGCGAGCTCGCCACCGCTTCGGTACCCCGGCATTTTTTATCTGTGCAGCGCAGGCGCGCAAATTGCGCGTGTAAACCGCCAGCGCCCCGTGAATCGCCCCGAGTTCCTGTGCCTTAAGATTATCCTTTGCTCAACACTCCGACGCGATGCCTCGAACTAATCAGAAATTGCGATCTTGCCGATCGGTGTACCCGGAGGTAAATCTCGCGTCTTATCGATCAGTTGATCTAAAATATGCCAATGAATATCTATGAGATCCATACTCATATCATCAACAGTATCCTTCCCTCCGAGAAATAACGGTAGATCGAAGCAGACACATTGATTCGGTCTTGGTACCGCTCCGCCCTTGCTCAGCCACTCAGCGTGAAGCTCGGCCTCGAGTATTCTCCTACCACGGGTCGGCAACTCGACGTTGTGAAATTCGACCAAATTGCGGGGAACCTCGAATGCAAGAGCGTTATCCGGCTCAAACATCAGCATTTGTGGTTCACCGTCTCGCGATCGCGCCGCATCCAGCGCAAATATCCGTCCCATCCAGTCATAAGCAAAGCATTTTGCCCGCTCGCGAAACTGAGGAAATGCTAGGGAAACGAAATCGGCCGCGTCGTCCAGAGTGGATGGCCCGATCACCCGATAGATTCCGTTGTTGAAGGATTGCCCGCCATAACGGGCAAAAAATATTCTGAGCGGGGGATAGATTTTGGCCATCGTTCCCGGGCTAAGTCCGAACGCATCGACGCTAAATGGGTCTCGCTTAAAGTGGCCATCAAATGTCGAAAACATTGTTAGTCGCCTATTGTCCATTTCTTGATGAAAGTGCCGATCGGTAGATTCTTGATCCTATGCGCGATCTGAGGTCCAAGACTGCGATTTACGCTCGATGGCAGGGGCTGCATATTATCAAGAGTATGGCTACCGCCAAGTTGTAGATCAACAACGTGATCGATGTCATGGCCAGGTGGAATGGCCCTACCATCTGCTCTCCATATATCAGCAGCCGAACGGGATGGCCGCGGCGAATCGGGCATTCGGCGGCCGCCTAGTTTACCCAAGTTGGCAAGCTTGGTCTCAGCTTTCGTGCGTGCTTCCGCATCCCATTTTTTCATAAATCTAAGAGCAGGTGGGGTCGCACCGGCGTCTGGGGCTGATATCTCCTCCGGACTGAAGGTGTCTACCGTACCGACCCCACCTTCAGTCGCGTTGCCTTGCGCTGCCTCGGTAGCGAGTTGCGCCTCGTTTGCTAGACCTCCCGCCTCCTGGGCCGTGGCTACGCCGCGAGAGAGAAGGGCTTTTGAGGGAGCGGCGAGTGCGCTTGTTTCTTCGGCGGCAGCCGGGGCGCCTCTCAGCGTGGGCGCGCCCGTGCTCGCACCCACCCCGACCATGGGAATGCTGAATCCGAGCCCGGTGAAGGTTGGACCCGCTTGGCGAAGGAATCCGATAGGATTATCGGCCAGGTCGCCGGCGTAGCCCGTCATGTCCCGGCGGATTTGCGCGAGGGAATCCTCGCTCTCTGAAAGGTAATTACGAAAATCCTCAAACGATGGCCCAAGCCCAACTTTTGCCTGATCGACAAAAGAGCCTATGGCCTGGCCAGCCGGAGCGGACGCCGCTACCTCGCCGAAGGGGTCCCAAACGGGATCGCTTTGCGCGCCCGCCCCGACTTGCGAGCTCGCTACCGCGTCGGGGAACGGGCGACCGATATTTCGTGGAGCGCCATCGCTCGCCGCGGGGCCGGAAGAGTTGTCGGGGGTGCCGGGGCCAGCTTGCGAGCTCGTCACGGCATCGGAAAACGGACCACCGACGCTCCGCGGTCCGCTCGCCACCGCCTCTGAAAATTGATCGTAGGCGTTCGCGGCCGGAGACGAGCTCGCCAGGGGATCGGAGAAGCGGTCGTAGTCGCGCGAGCTTGTGATGGGAGGCGGAGCGGCGTCGCCCTGATCCGCGGACGCTTGCGAGGTTTGAGTGCCCTCCGACGATAGTCCGCCCAGAGACGCGGAAAGCGACGAGGCGAATTGGGGGATGACGACGCCGGATGGGCGATCGAAAAAATCCATGCCATGCGCGAGCGTCGCGGCGAGGCCTGGATACGGCGCGAGCGTGCCGTCTCCCAGGCTAGGGTCAGCTTGGCCCACCGCATCACCTCTCGATGCCGTCGATGTTGGAAATTGCGAGCGGCGCAGCGCTCACGGGCGTGGTTCGCGCTTTCGCGCGTAATCCGGCTGTGAGGCGTGAGCTTCAAAAGCCCGGCGCCGTTTTCATGTGCGTGAGCTGCGCCAAATGGGAGCAAAGCTCTCGCTTCAGCGCGGGACGCGTCGCGCGGGTCGTTAAGCCTTCAGGTGAATAAAGGAGAAGGCGGGCGTCGAAGCGGAGCGCGACAATCAAAAACCCGCCGTCCCGAGGGAGGCGGGCTTAAAGCGAAAGCTTCAACGAACCTCACGCCACGGAGAGGGACCTCAACCTTACCGCACGACCCTCGTAACGCCGTCGACACCGACAAAATGCGCGCCGCGCGGCAAACGCGCGGCGCCTGGTGAGCCAATCTCAACAAGCGTCCTCGCGGTGCCATCGCTTGGGGCAAGGGCGGGTGGCTGACCTTGCGCCGGTGCGACGACGATATCTGATCGCTTACTTTCAGGCGGACGAGCTAACGAGCCTGGCAGAGCTGTTCCACTACCGGGACGATGGGACACCGGCTCGAGCATACGCTAGGGCCGTCATTGAAGGCGTGCATGGCAGCGCTTCCACGACCGCACCGCGCGACCGTCACCACGAATACCGGCGAGGCGCTCGTATCGAGCTTTTCGTCACCGTCGACGGGTACACAGCCCTGGGCAAGCACAAAAATTCCGGACCTCGAGCCATTCGCGGGTGCTGAATGAGCCTTATCCTCGAAGGCGACCGTGCGTCCAAATTGGATCGAGGATCGACCTTAGCGTGAAGCGCGAAGGAGAGGAAGCCAACGCTATCTCTCACGCCGTAGTCCAATCAATTGCCAGGATCGCGGTGGCACCTGCGTGCGGCGGCCAAGCGCATCACAGGCAGCTCGTCAGGCGCGCAGCTAGAGCAAAAATTCACTCAGAATAATCCATGAAATTTTGAGCAGCTTCCTTTGCTCTCTCCCGCAATTTAGCAATTATGGGGATTGCGTTCCCTTTATTTCTTGTAAGTTCGATTAAGTCCAACAAATCGCGTTCCTGCCGCTTAAGCTCGGCTTGGACCAACGGGTGAGCAAGAACACGCCGCTTGATCTCTCGTGTGATCTCGGTCGTATCTATGCGCCTCATCACGTGGGTATCTAGAGCGTCATATGCGGTCCGAGCGGCCCAAGCGGCCTCCCGACTGTCACCCGCCAATCTTGCACGAAGAGAATAGGCAACAGATGCTATTGCATCCTCAGTCGCTATCGCTTCGTCGGTCTCCGGCTCCGACATCGCGGACATACAATTAGCAAGATGATGTCTAAAGGCCTCGTCACTTGTTGGTGCCCCCATCAATTCATTCCAAATGGAATCAAGCGCCGATGCGACCAAATCAAATCCGTCCGGTTTTGTGTTTACTCCCGCATAATTGGCCATTTGCCTTTCGGCGCACGCGGCCGCAAATGCAACCCTTGCATAGTTCGGAAGAGTTTCGAGCGACCTTATCAACTTTGGTTCGTCATAATAAATCATGGAACTACTAGACCTTCAGTTTCATTGATTTGGAAAAATTGCTGTTGTCGGACTTGTGAGGATACCCCCGGCCTGCCGTATCTGTGCAGCGCAGGCGGGACAAATTGTTCGTGTAACCGCTAGCGCCCGCGGAATTGCCCCGAGTTCCCGTGCCTTAGCCAAGGCTGTTACCTCTGCGTGGACCCCAGGAAGCTTAGCCGCCACCTCCTCCAACTGCAAAATTGCCGTTTGTGCTGGCGAGAGATCTCGGCCGCCTCCGGCGACGATGTTACCAATGTCGGTTCGCAAAATAGCAGTGGTTCGGTGGGCCTTTTCTATAGGTCCCAGAACCTAATAAAATATTGACTCGAGCGGACTAATTCAACTGACTGGAACTTATCCGAAATATGAGCTCGAAACCAAACCCGTTGATCGCCCTCTTAGCCTTTTCGTAAAATTCCTCGGCATCTTTGTTAAGAGGATAAGTTCCGGTGACCTCGATAATTATTTTGTAAGTCTTTGTTTTAGGAAATTTCTCGTAAAATTCGCCACTCTCCAATACTGCAAGGTAATAATTCAGTTTGTCCTGCAGTAAGTTCAGATGCCAATCGTCATGTTCACCCCAATCAAAATGGTCAATTATGATCATAATCGCGTAATGGTCCTTGTCGGAAATTCCAACCAGATCAACCACCTTCGTTTCATCTATCATAAGTCACCGGGCTTTAAAATCTTGATAGGATGATCATCGGGTTTGGGTTCGTCCCCAGGAAGGAGCGGGTGACCCGGTGGCTCGCCAAGATTTTCATTAAGAAAGCTTGGGTCTCCTGGCCTCAAAATTTCGGAATTTCCGGGAGGGAATCTTAGACCGCCTGGAATCCCTGGATACCGTGTCACTAAGTTGGCTCCATTTTTGTCCATAATGGCGATGCCGGCCTTTTGCTTTGGCGTCAATGGCGCTGTCGCAGATGACTTAACCTCTATTCGCCGAGCTGTAGTTAGGTCCGTTCCCGGTTTTCTAGCGAGAAAGTCAAGGCGAAATTTCAAGCCACAGTCAGTTCTGAACAGGGGCTGATCAAACGGCTCGAGTCCACCGATTTCCAAATCGCCCTTCCTCATGATCTCTTCGGCCTTGCCCTTTACTCGATTGGCCGCAATATGTTGGGCAGGGGTCAAGCCATTGCTGAATACACGTTGGCTGGGCGCGGCAGCATTCGTTGCCTCACTAGTGGGCGCCGCGTCTGGAGCAGCGATATCAGCACCAAAATTGGGTATCTCGGTCGCGGGGCTTCCGGCCGCCCTGTCGACCATTGAGGCAGCGCTACTGGCGGAAGGAGTGCGTTGGATCGCGGGAGCTACAGCTTCTCCCTGGGCGGTGGCTCCAACATCCGTACCCGTAGCCACCCGTTGAGTTGAAACTGTCTTGGCTGAGCCGGTGTGCCTGCTGGCCCACTCAACGCCGGGCACTTCATCTCGAGTAACCGGGTTGCTTTCAGCGAACAGCCGGCCACCAGTTATGGCTGCAGCTGCACTTATTGCGTTGCGAAGGGAATCGGACGCCGCTACTTCGCCAAGCGGATCCCATAGAAAACCAAGTGTCCCCCTTACGTTCGAAGGATTTGGCGAGCGTGGCCCGACTTGCGAGTTCGTCAACGCGTCGGAGGACAAGCCGCCGACGTTCGATGGTGCGCTCCCGAGGGCATCGGAGAACCCGTCATAGGCGCTCGGCGCCGGTGATCGGCCCGAAACCGGATCGGAGAAGTGATCGTAGTCGCGTGAGCTCGTGGTGGTGGTCGAGGCGGCGGCGCCCTGATCCGGATTTGACGCCTGCAAATCCTGCGTTCCGTCCGACGACTGTCCGCCAAGAGACGCGGCAAGCGACGAGGCGAATTGGGGGATGACGGCGCCGGATGGGCGATCGAAGAAATCCGCGCCGTGCGCGAGCATCGCGGCGAGGCCTGGAGACGGCACGAGCGTGCCGTCTCCCAGGCTAGGGTCAGCTTGGCCCACCGCATCACCTCTCGATGCCGTCGATGTTGGAAATTGCGAGCGGCGCAGCGCTCGCGGGCGTGGTTCACGCCTTCGCGCGTGAATCCGGTTGCGGCGCGCGAGCTTGCGAAGCCCGGCGCGGTTTTCGTGTGCGTGAGCTGCGCCAAATGGGAGCAAAGCTCTCGCTTCAGCGCGGGACGCGTCGCGCGGGTCGTTAAGCCGTCAGGTGAACAAAGGCGATGGCGGGCGTCGAAGCGCAGCGCGACAATGAAAAACCCGCCGTCCCGAGGGAGGCGGGCTTAAAGCAAAAGCCTCAACGAACCTCACGCCACGGAGAGGGGCCTCAACTTACCGCACGACTCTCGTGACGCCGTCGACACCGACAAAATGCGCGCCGCGCGGCAAACGCGCGGCGTCCTGGGGAGCCAATCTCAACAAGCGCCGTTGCGGCGGCGTTGCCTGGGCCGCAAAGGCGAGCGGCTGACCTTGCGCCGGCGCGGTCGCGCCCTGCGCTTGACCTGAGGTCACAGGCGCGGCGAGTGCACCGGACGCGCCGGCGCGAGCCGACACCGTTCCCACCGACTGCCCGCTCCCCCCATTGTTGTAATCGTTGAACGACAGCGGCGCGCGCCCCGCCCCGAGCTCCTGCCTCACATAATATTGGTAATTCTTCTGCGCCGTCGTGGGCGCGAGCGCTTCCTTCTCGATCTCGGCCTTCTGCTTGAAAAGCGCGGCGTAGCCTTCGTTCCCCGATTGCGTCGCGAGCGCCTGCATGCGCAGGTAATAGTCGAGCTTCGCCGGGTCGCCATGCGGGAGCGCGTCGATTTGCGCGGTCGAGGCGGCGGCGGCCCCTTGCGGCAATTGCGCCGTGAGCGCTTGTTGCTTCACGGGGGGCGGCGCGGAGGCGGGCGCGGTCGCAACCATCGCGCTTCCGGCCACGAGGAAACGCGAAGGGTCGTTCGGATCGGGTTTGAGCCCGTATCGGCCGGCATTCTCGCCCGCCCAGGCGAGGCCCTTCGGGTCGGCATCCATGCGGAAGCTTCCGTCGGGAAGGCGGGTCTCGTCGCCGACATCGTTCGGGTTGTCCCCCTGGAACTTGTCGATCACGCCTTGCGGCACCCCGGTCGAAGCGCCCGCTTGCGGGTCGGCACCGGCGGCACCGCCCGCGGCTTGGGCAAGCGGGGGTTGCCCCTGTTGCGGTTGCGCTTGCGCGAGCGCCGCGTTGAACTTGTTCACATAAGCCTGGCCGCTCGTGCCGAGCGCGTCCTTCGCGTTCGCGCCTTGCGCCAAGGGCCTCCCGGTGAACCACATCGAGGCGGCGTCCTGCGGGTTTCCGCTTTGCCGCACATACCCGCCGAAGCGATGCGCGAAGACCGCGTCTTGCGCTGCCGGATCGGCGAGAAATTGCTGCGGCGTCAGCTCCTGGCCGAGCGCTTGCTTCGTCCAGGACGGGATGTTCGCGCCCATCACCTGGTATTTGCCGTAGGCACGGTCGCCGAGGCGTTGCGCAACACGCCGTTCAGCGCCTGCTGCACCTGGTATTGATAGCCGGGGCCGGATTGGAAAGCGGCGGTCGCCGCCGCATTGCCCGCCGCGCCGTTGAGGCCGAGCGCATTGGCGAGCGTCGATTGCGCGTTTTGGCCGGCGCCCGACATAGGGCGAGAAGAGTGCGTTGTTCCCCGCGAGCGTGCTCTGGGCGGCGCCAAAGCCGTTGTTGAGCGAAGCGAGCGAGCCGCCGAGCGCGCCGGAAATGTCGTTTGCGGCCCGCGCGCCCCCGCCCGCGATCGCGGAAGCCCCCTGGTTCACCCAGCCATAAAGGCTCGCGAGGCTCGATTGAAGCCCGCCGGAAAGATCGTTCGCGGCTTGGCCGAAACCCGATTGCGTGGCGTTCTCCGCGCCCGCAAATCCCGTATTCACGGCGCCCGAGGCCGTGTTGTAGCCGTTGAGCAAGGCTGAAAGGCCGTTTTGCGCGCCCGAGTTGATGGCGTTTTGCGCGTTGGCGGCGTTGCTCGACAGCGAGTTGAACGCATTCGCTTCGTTGCTCGCGATCACCCCGTTGTTGTTCGCCTGGTTGTTCGCGAGCTGTTGCGCCTGGAAAATCGCGGCGTTTCGGCCCGCCGAGCCTGAGAAGATGCTGGACATCGCTTGCTCCGTTAGGTGATCGCCGCGGCCATGCGGATCAGGAATTCGGCGAGCGCCTTCTCGTAAGCCACGAGAACCGGCAGCGGCCGGCCCTTCTCGTCGTAGCGGCGCACGGTCGGCGGCAAGGGGCTCGGCGGCTTCTCGGTGAAGGGCATCAGGGCGCTCCCAGGAGTTGCACATCGGCGCGCCCGCCGCGGAATGTCGAATAGACGGGCGAGGACGAATCGAGGCGGAAACGAATGCCGTGCTGCGTGGCGATGCCGCCGATCCGGTTCACGCGGATCATCTTGTTGAATTCGCCTTGCGCGCCGAGGTCGCGCCGCAGCACCGGCGTCGACCAGGTGCCCCCGCCGTCGATCGAGGATGAGATCGAGACCGAGGGGTTCATGCTGTCCGCGGTGCCCCCGATCGTGCCCTGGCCGGAGGTGAAATCGAAATAGGCGGCCATGCAGCGAAGCCGGTTCGGATATTGCTTCACCGGCCCGCTCTCGAGCCGCGCCGTGAAGGAGGCGCCGAGCTCGTCGAAAGCCGCCGCCGAGACTTGCAGGATCTGGCTCGTCTGCGTGTCGCCGAAGAGCCATTTGTTCTGGAAGAACACCGAGCGCGAGCAGCGCCAGCGCGAAAGCGTTGGGCTTTGCCGCTCGTTCCAATAGCCGCTCGCGGCGTTGTATTCCCAGGAGAAGCCTGGCCCTTGCACGACCACGGTCGGCCGGCCGCCCTCGACATAGCAGCTCATCTCGATCTGGTCTTGTCGGTCACGCCCGCGAGCGCGCGCTCGACATCCTTGTTCGAGATCGGGGTTGCCGTGTAGCCATCGAGGCGCCGCACCGTGTTGTCGGTCGCGACGAAGAATTGCTGCAAGCCCCAGCCCGGCTCGAAGCCCGTGATCGCGGTGAGCGAGGCGAGGCCCACCGGGATGATCGTTGTGCGCGACAAGGGGAAGGGCGAAGTCCCGGCGTTGGTGTAGACCGTGCAGGCTTTCGTGCCCCAGGCGAAGAATTGCTCGGCCCAGACCGTGCCGCGCACGAGGCCGCCCGATTGATCCGCCGTGGTGAAGGAGAGCGCGTTTTGCGTCGGGTCCGCGTCGTTCACGAAGATGTCGTTGACGCCGGAGGCGAAGATGCGCCCGTCGCCCGTGGTGAAGAGGAAGAAGCCGTCGAGCATCGCGACGCTGTTCGGTTGCGGCAGCGTCGTGTCGGGATAGCTCGTCACCCGGCTCGACGAGACGGAGAAGGCGCCGATCTCGGTGACGCACACCACGTCGGGCGTCGGCGCCTTGTTGTTCTTCGCGAAGGTGACGGGAAGCGTGCCCGGAAGCGCGCCCGCGAGCACGGTGACGCTGCCGCCCGGCGTCACCGTGAGCGCCGCCGCGGCGCGCGCGTCATAGAGCGTGCCGTTCACGTCGATCATGCCGCGCGGGCCTTGCAGCAGCGTGTCCGTGAAGGCGACGAGGCCCGGCACGAGCTTCCATTGCACGATCTCGCCGTCGACCTCGCAATAGCGGTTGAGCAGCCGGCCAAGTCCCTCGCCGGGTTGCGAGCCCGGCTGCGAGGAGCGGGGAAAGGGAATGTCGACCATCAGAAATAAGTCGCGTGCTGAAGGCCGTAGGAGACGAGATCGGCCGTGATGCGGCGGATGTTGGCGTCGATCGCGTCTTGCGAGCGGCAGGGCGCCCGCGCCCGGCGGCGTGTTGTTCCCGAAATCGGGTTGCAGCGACAAGGCGAGCGCGTTCGCGATCTCATGGGCGAGCGCGGACGGCGTGTCGTCGACATCGGCGAGATAAAGGATGCCGCGCCCTTGCAGGTTCTGGACGAGCACGTCGAGCCGGTCGAGCGCCAGCGCCAGATCCTCGGGCGAGGCCGGGTTGTCGACGCTCGCCGCGCCGATGCGCGAGAGCGCGCTCGTCGCGATCCAGCTCGAATTCGCGCGTCGCCGAGGTCGGGAAGCTCATTCGGCCGGCTCTGCGTCACTTGCGGGGCGCGCCGGCGAGCGTCGCTTGCGCGCGCCACCTTGCGGGCGCGAAGCGGTCTCGTCCGAAGCGGTCTCGTCCGAAGCTGCCTCGTTCTCCGAGCGAGCTTCCGGCTCGAGCAGCTCGAAGAACGGATTGTCTCTCGCCATGACGAGAAGCTCGACATTCTCGTCGTCGACCTCGACCTCCTGCCCATGCGTGAACGCGACGCCGTGAAAGCTCACATAGGGCGCCGCCTTGTCGTGATCCGTGTAGACGATCTTTGCCATGATGACCTCGTGTCAAGAACAGGGGCGCGCTTCCGCGCGAGCAATGCGGCTCGCGCGGAAGCGCGTTTGCGGGTTCGGTGAAGGATGCGCGGCTTGGCGCCGCCCCGAGGACGCGCTTAGGCGTCGATGAAGCCCTTGAGGAAGAGCGTGAGCGTTCCGGCGGCCGGCGTCGCGGCGCCGGCGCCGACCGTGAACAGGATGTCGGTGTCGCTCGTGAACTTGAATCCGAGGCAACCGGCCACCATCGTGTCGGCCTCCGCTTCCGCGCTTTGCGCGGCATTCGAGCCGGCGAGAAAACGCCCGGGGTTGGCCGCGTCCCCGATCGAGAAGGTGAGCGCCGGCGTCGCCCCTGCGTCGAGCTTCGTCACGTCGAAATTGAGATCGGTGACGGTGAAGCCCTTCGGCACGGTGAAGAGCGCCACCCCCTGCCCGGCGGCAAGATCGGCGGGGAGGAGCGAGGTCGCGCCCCCATAGGCTTTGAGGTTGCGATAAGCCCCGTGCCACGCCACGGGCGTGGTCTGGGAATAGGCGATGCGTGTGGACATGGTGTCGGTCCTTGATGAGAGGGATGTCGGAAAAGAAGAGAGTGGAGGCGACGCCGGCGCCGTCATGACCGGGCGTCGGCCCGGTCATCCATGCCTTCCTGAGCCAAGGCCCGGAACCAAGGCGTGGATGCCCGCACCGAGTGCGGGCATGACGAGGAGGCCGTCGGAGGAGGCCGTCAAAGCCCGCGTCGATCAGGCGTCGGGCACCGAGGCGACGAAGCCCGTCACCATGCCCCAATCCTTGAGCGTGCCGATCGCGCCGGCATTGCCCGTCTTGTCCTTGGCGATCTTGCCGACGCCGTATTGCATCTCGATGCCGATGCCATCGAGGAACTGGTAGTCGGTCTCGTCGCGGCGTTTGGCTTGCGGGAGCTGGCCGACCACATAGGCGAGCGCCGATTGGCCGCAGAGGAACACCGGCGACACATCGACCGCGCCATTGCCGGCGCCGGCGAGCGGGCCGGTGGGCGAGGCGATCGAGCTCGTCGTGGAGGTGCCCACGATGTAGCGCGTGTCGATCTCCGGGATCTCGCGGTAGATGATGCCGTCCTTTTGCAGATGCGAGCCGGTGAAGATCGGATTCGTCTTCAAGGGGTCGTTCTCGCGCGGGCGCGCATCGAGATTGGCGCTCGCCATCTCGGGATCGGCGGAGAGATCGCGGAAGGCGCGCGTGCCCATGAAGCACACATACCATTCCTGATCGCCGCCATCCTCGATCATGTAGGGGCGGATCGCCGGCCAGTTGGCGATGTTCGTGGTTTGCGCCGCGGTGCGCTTCAGGAAGCGCCCGATGGCGGCCGACATCTTGTCGTTCGTCGTGCCGACATTGGCGAGCGAGGCCGCGACATTTCCGGCAACCGCGTTCGCGGCGCGCGAGCCGAACTGCACGCGATCCGCATTCGCCGTGAGCCAGCTGTTGCGCTGCGCGGGCGTCGCCGTCGACCAGCGGACGCCGTTCACCCGGTTGCCGGGATCGACATGGTAATTCGGCGGGATGGCCGCGGTCGGGATCGAGAGCAGCGCGTCCACCATGTCGTCGCGCCGCCAGCGCTTCGTCCAGGAGGTGAGGGCGGGCGTGCCGTATTCGCGGATGTTGATCGCCGCCTCTTTCTTGTTCGCCTTGTTGAACAAGACGCCGTGGCGGCCCCAATCGGCCCACATCGGCATGCCGTAATTGTCGAGCTGCTCCTCGCGGCCGGTGAGCTGCCCGGTCGAGACGCCGTCGCCGCGCAGCTGGTCGAGCAGCGGGATGTTGATCTGCTTGCCGTTCGCCTCGAGGTCCATCACCCGCTGGATGATGTTGTTCGGGCCCGCGCCCGTATAGGCATCGAATCGGCTGTCGCGCAGGAATGACCAGATCGCCTTCTTGCGAAACTTGATCAGCTCCTCGTTGACGTTGTTGACGGTGACCGCCATGTCGTCGCTCCTTCAAAAGGCCATGGGCGCTCAGCGCCTGGCCAAGGCTTCCTCGGCAAGCTCGAGATCCGTGGGCTCGCGCGTCAGCGCCGCCGAGGAAGCGGCGGACCCTGAACGGTTGAGCGACGGCAGCGCTTGCGGTTTCGTTGAGGCGCGCGAAAGCGGCCGGACATTGCCGGCGGCGAAGGAACGGGCCGCCTCACTGGCGCGTCCCAGGAATTCGGGGTCGGCGAGCGCCTCGTTGAGGATGCGCTCGCGATAGGCTTTCGCATCGCCGCCGATCTCGGCGAGAAGCTCTTTCTGCTTCAGCCAATCGACGGCGGCGAGGAAGGGGTTTGGGCTTCCCATCACGCGGTTGCGTTCGATGGGATCGAGCCCCGGCAAGGCCTTGTCGAACTCGGCTTGCGCGCGCTCGGCGAGCTCGGCCCCATGCACGCTCGCCGCGGTCGCCTTGTTGTTGTGCGCGATGGCGACGCTCAACTGGCGCAGCACCGGATCCATCTGCGTGCGCAACTGCGCATTCACGAAGCCTTGCGGATCGAGGAAGGGATCGGGGCGCGTCGCCGGAGTTCTCGCGCGCCCGAAGGGCCTCGAGCTGGCGTTGGACATTCAGGCGCTCCTCCCGCTCGCGCAGATATTCGGCGATCGGCACGCCGTGCTCGGCTCGCGGCTCTTGCGCGGCCGTTTCAGCAGGTTCCGGCGCGGGCTCGGTCGCGGCGGCAGGCGCGGGTGTGGATGCTGATGCGGGCTCGTCGCGAGGCGGCGCGGTCGCGGCGAGCGTCTCCTCGGCGAGAGCCGCGTCTTGCGCCACATCGCCGCCCTCGAGCGTCGAGGTTTCCGTGGTCGAGGCCATGATCAACTCCATTCCATGGGCGTTATCGGTCGGGCCAAAGCCGTCGTTGAGCCCGCTATTGCTGGAAGCCGTGCGTCACCACGGCAGCATTGGCATTGCCCGCGCCGAGCGAAGGCAGCGTCACGACGATCGCCGTGTTGACGGAAGCCGCCGGGATCGGCGGGTTGAAGTTCACGATGAGCGGGGGCGCCTCGGCGGTGACGCCGGCCGGCGCGCAAAACGCGTAGGTCAAGCTTCCGGAGACGACGCCCGCGACCGTCGCGTTGACGCAAGAGGCTGCCGTCGCCCCGCTCGCCGTGATCTCGAAACCGGAGATGAAGGTGGTGAGGCCGGGCGCTCCCGGCAGCGTCGCGACGGCGGGCGCCGCGGCGACGTTTCCGGACGCGGCCGTCAGCGGGAAGCTGTGCGGTTGCGTCTGAGCCTGCGCCCGCGCGGCAATGAGCAAGGCGAGCACCAGCGTGGCGCCGAGCAGCGCTTTTTTGAAGAGCATCGATGTTCTCCGAGATTTCGTAAGGCGAAGCGAACTCGCCGTTATCTACGGCGGGTCGTCCGCGGCGATCTCATCAGGGATCGCGGCAGTGGATATTACCGGGACGGCAGTGCGTGGCGCTTGAATTCGTCGGCTGTCAGCGGCTTTCCGATATCGAAGGCGAAGCTCACGATTTTCGTCGCATCCGCGTCAACCTCGCAACGATAGCCGAGGTTGTACCACTCCCAATTCGAACGGAACGCCGTGCTCAAGTTTTGCACGACCGTGCCTTCCTTCAGCCGGTCGAAAGGCACGATCTCCGGAAAATAGGGAGGTGAGGCATGGAGCAATTGCTCCTTCAGCTCCGTGGCACAGAGCCGCGCCACCCGCACGTCGCGCGGGGCATACGCGATCGCGACCGTTGCGAACGGATCACCGGTTGCTCGTTTCGAGAACAAAATCTTCGCCTGCCGCAGCTTCGAGGCTTGTTGCGCCATGGCCGCGTCCTTGGGCATGGGCGCCGTTGGCTCATGGGCCCTGAGATCTGGGACTTCGTCTGATGCCTTGGCCGTGGTCACAGCCGCCGGCTGCGCCGGGTCCTCCTTGCCAGTATCTTGCAAGGCCGCCGACGCTTCGGAAGGCTCTTTCGCACTGTTGCCGTTTGCGGACAGCTTGGGGCCGGCGTCCTTCTCTGCGAATTGGATGACGGGCTGAAGGACAGGGTAGGGCTCGTTTTTTTCCTTTGCCGGTGCTTCAGGCGGCGGCACGAGCTCCACCGATATCGCCTCTTCGTTCGGCGGCTGCGGGCGCGGATCGGGCGGCACAACCATCAAAAACGCGGCGATGAGCAGATGCAGGGCAAGGGAGGCAAAAATGGCCAGCCTCCATACCCGCCGATCATCCCATGATTCAGCCTTCATCTTGATCGGCATGGAATGCGAAATTATCGGCATCTAGCGGATCGATCCTGGCGGACGAACCCATCCGAGAACGCCAATTCGCTTGGGTCCGGCGGCTCCGGCAATGCCGCGACTCCGACGGAGCCTCTTCGAAGCGCTCCCGCCGGGTGAAGTTTCCTTGCTCATGACAGGTAGCCCGTTCGGCCGACTATCCGATGGATGGAATTCTCCCCGAAACAATAGGCCCGATTGGCCGGCGTATTCTACATGCCGGTACACCCGGACGCCAGCGATTGCCGAAGCAGGTCCAATCTAGCGGTCGACAAGCAAATGACGGACAACACGGATTCGCAAAATATCTCATGGCCAAACAGGTACGCCGTCCAGCCCCGCGGTTTCTGGCAGGCCGCAGATCAGGTTCGCATTCTGCACCGCCTGACCGGCCGCTCCCTTGCCGAGATTGTCGACCACGCCCATCGCGATCACCAAGTTGCGCTCTGGATCGGCCGCATAGCTGACGAACGCGAGGTTCGAGCCGGTAGCCCATTTGGTCTGCGGCGGCTTGTCGGTCACGCGGACGAACGCCCGCCCGGCGTAGAAGCGCCGGGCCGCGTCCAAGCACTGGCCCGTGGTGGCGCGGCCGCGGCAGTAAATGGTGGCGAGTACGCCGCGGGTCATCGGCACCAAGTGTGGCGTGAACACCAGCCCGGCCGCGCTGCCGCCACTCAGCCGCTCGATCGTCTTGGCAATCTCGGGCATGTGGACGTGCTTGAGCAGACCGTAGGGCACCAAGTTCTCGTTGCTCTCGGCGTAGCCGAACTTGCTGTCGGCGCCGCCCCGGCCGGCACCGGAGATGCCGGTCTTGGCGTCGATCACGATGTTGCCAGGCTCGATCAGCTTGTTGACCAGCAGCGGCGCCAGCGCGTTCAGCGTCGCCGCGGGGAAGCAGCCGGGGTTGGCAACGCGGGTCTGACCCTCGATCTGGGCTGGCCAGACGTCGGCCAGGCCGTACGCCCAACCCTCGACGTAGCGGTGGTCGCCGCCGATGTCGACGATCTTCACGTCCTTGGGGACGCGCGCCAGCGCCTCGGCCGAGGCGCCCGTGGGCAGCGACGCGAACAGCACGTCGAGCTTCGGCAGGGTCACAGGGTCCCACTTCTCGATCACCAGCTCGGCCAGCTTGGCCGGCACACCGGGGAAGCGGTCCACCAACCGGCTGCCGGCGCTGCCCTCGCCCGCGGCGTAGATTAGCTCGAAAGACGGGTGGCTCGCGACCAGGCGCATCGCCTCGCCGCCGCCAAAACCGCTGATCCCGACAATGCCGACGCGAATGCTCATGGTGGTGTCCTACTGCTGGAGTGAAGGAGGCACAAGCGTGCCAAACCTGACACTCACCTACGATTAAGACATTGTGCCCGCATCGGCCCCCCGCTCGTGGCGGGCGCTACATGATGTTGGAGTTGCCCGTCGCGCGCTCTAACGGGCGGCCCTCCCGGGGACGAACGGGTGATCCGGGTAACCATTGGTTCGGGTTGTGCGGGTCCGGAACGCGCAGCACGCCGTCAGGGCCGCGCACGGCGCCACCATAGGGAGGTCCGCTGGGCGGCGGTATCTGCAAATTGGCGGCCGGTGAAGGCGCTTGCCACTGACGTTGCGCCGCGGCCCGCAGCAGCGCCGCAACGGCTTGCCCGCCCCGTGGATCGCCGGGCGGCGCCGGCGCGCGAGCCTGGCCCTGTGGCCCAGCCTGTGGCGCAACTGGGGAAGGAACCGAAATCGGGCTGGGCTTGCGTCGCTTCGAATGTATCGATCGCCGTTCCGGTTGATGTCGCGTGCGTCCTGACGGTCTCGTGATGGGCAAGCGCCAGGCTGTGCACCGCGCGCGCCGCCGCTGCCTTCGCGTCGCTCTGTTTCTTGAGCGTATCAGCCTGCTTGTTCGCAAGGGCGGCTTGGACCGCCTGCTGTTGCGCCGCCGCCGCTTGCGGGTCCTGCTGCGAGAGCATCTGGATGAGCTGCTGCTTCTTCGATTGCGGCAGCGCCGAGGCCTCGATGATCACGGCGGGCGGCACGGGCACGTTGTTTTGCGCGAGCGATTGCAGCGTGTCGAACACATCGCCCATCACATTCGTCGTGTCCGGCCCCTCGTCGATCAGGATGTCGACATCGATCTGCCCGATGGCGTTCACCAGCATCGGGCGTCCCCAAGGATCGGCCGCGACCGTGTTGAGCGTCATGTAGCGCGCCGCGCCCTGGTCGTTGGTCACGCGCAAGATGCGCTCGGCCGTCCAATGGCGCTGCTGCGCCACCCAGATCTTCCGGTAGAGGCGCAATTTCCACGCGCGCCATTGCGATAGGAAAGGCCCGAGCTCGGCGATGCCCGATTGCTGCGCCATGGCGAAGGCGCGCCCGGATTGATCCGACGGCTGGGCGCCGATCAATTGCGGATTGGGGCCGAACTGCTCGATCTCGTCCTTCGCATCCTGGTAATATTGCGTCTGCCGGATGAATTCCTGCTGGCCTTCGAGCACTTCCACATCATTCGGATCGCCGTCATAGAGCATCACGCCGTCGGGGCGCGCCGCCTCGCGGCGCAAGGTCTCGATGTCGGGCTGGTCGCCCGCCGATGGCGCGCCGGTTCACCTTGAGCTGGCGCGTGTTCATGATGTGCACCGATTTCGAGCGGTGCTGGTTCATCGCGTCTTGCGGGCCGATCAGGTTGCGCACGAAGCCGTAGTGCTCGCCGGCCTCGTCGATATGCACCGCGAAGGCGTCGTAGCGCGAAACCGTCTTGCCCTTCTCGTCGAAGAAGGGCGAGAGCCCGGCACGCAGCAGCTCGCTGCCGGCGTAGAAGGCGAAGCGCCATTCGCCGTTGGCGCGATACCAATGCTCGACGAGGCGCAGCCGGCTTCGCCCTTGCGACCAGAGATAGGAGCGGTCGAGGTCGAACTCGGTCTCGCCCGTGTCGTCGATCGAGGAGAGCGCCCCGTCCCATTTGCCCGGGAAGAGCTCCTCGAACTCGTCTTGCGTCATCAGCTTCGAGACGCCCATGTAGCGGGCGTCCGAGAAATCGAGCTTCAGCGAGCGCGGATCGTAAAAGAAGGTCGTCGCATCGACGGTGGCGAGATCGATGTCCGGGTCGAGCTTGTCGCCTTGCACGATGCCGAGCTCGGCGATGACGATGCCCGTGCAGGCGCCCTTGCGCAAAGCCTCGGTCTCTTGCGCCGCGAAGCGCGACAAGTCGAGCGCGTAGCGGATGCATTGCGTCGAGAGCTCGGCGCCTTGCTCGTCATTCTCGACGCGGCCCACGGCCTTCGGATCGCCGCGCAGCTTCTCGAGCACGCCGACGAGGCCGTCGATCTTGCGTCCGACGCGGTTGAAGGTGATCGCGGGTTGGCCGCGCGCCTGCAAGGTGTCGAGCTGTTCCTTCGTCCATTGATCGCCGTGGTAATAGCGCAAGGCGGTGCGCGCTTCGCGGATCTCGGCTTGCTTGATTTCCACGTAATCGGTGAACTGCTTGCGAAGCTCGGTAACGTCGAGCGCCCCATCGTCCTCGGGCGAGGGCGCGTCGCCGGCGTAATCATCGTCGGGGAGCGGGGTTTGCGCTTGTGTCGGCCGGGGAAGCGTCCCGCCGGCGAGCGCTGCTCCAGTGAGGCCGGCGCCCGAGACGGCGGGAGCCTGGCCGAACGCCGGAAGGATGGGCGTCCCGAGCGCGGGCAGCCCCGCTCGCACCGCGGGCGCGCCGAAGGGCAGGGCAGGTTTCAAGGGCGTGACCATTCGGCTTCTCACAAGGTGTTGATGCTGACGCGCGGCTTTCGCCCGTAGCTCGAATAGCCGCTCATCGGTTTCGCTTCGGGAGGCGCCGGACGCGCCGGCACGTAAGGGCGCGACAGGCAGGCATAGCGGAGCTCGTCGGCCGCATGGTCTTCCATGGTGGTGTCGAGGTCCTCGGGCCGGTCGGGGTCGTGCTGCAAGAGCGGCAAGGTGCGGATGAGCGCGACGCAAGTCGAGAACACGAACAGCATCGGGTGCTCGCCATTACCCTTGAGGCGCGCGCGCACCGCCATCCATCCGGACATGGCGCCGCGCTGGCCGACGCGGCTGTTGTCGGCGGCGCGAAAGCGCGGCCCCGTGTTGTTGTCGATCCGGCGCATCATCTCGGCGATCGAAGGCCCGCCGTTTTGCGCGAAGGCCGACGGATCGAGCACCCCATAGGCGATCGTCTCGCCTCTCTCGCGTTCCTTGATCCCTTGCGCCACCTCTTCGGCCGAGAGCTTCAGCCCGGTGTTCGGCGCTGTCGCGCCATACCATTCGCGGTAGCGCAAAAGCGCGCCGCGCGGAATGACGCGCCCATCTCCAAGCGGATGCTCGTCGCCCGCGACCGCCCACCAGCCGACCGAGAAGGGTGAGGCCGAGCCCCAATCCATGGCGCGCAAGCGCAACCAGTCGCGCGGCAGCGCGAAGGGCTCGACGACATGGCGCGCCTCGCTCCATTCGTCGAAGAAGGCGCCTTCGACCGCGTTCCAATCCCCGTCGAGCCAGGCGCGCACCAGCGCCTCCTTCCCGACGAGCTGCAGACGGTGCACATAGTTCGGGTCGAGCTTGAGCAGAAGCTTATTGTCCGAAAGCCGCGAGGGGATCACGGCGAGCTTGTGAGACGAGCCGTCTTGCAGCGGTTTCGTCAGCACCCTCGGCGCCTTGGGAAAGGGCACCATCTCGTAGCGATCGCGGATCCAGCTTTGTCCGGGGCCGCCGGGATTTCCCGTGAGCACGAGCTGCGTCGGCACGCCGGCCGAGGAGCGCAGCGCCCCGAAGAGGCGGAAGATCGGCTCGGGCGTGGGATATTGCCCCGCCTCCTCGATCCAGGCGTCGGTGAGGTTGCGGCCCTGATACTCCTGCGCGTCCGCGACGCCGTCGAGATAGCCGAAGCCGATCCGCCCGCCATTCGGCATGCGCCAGACGAGCTTCGATTGATTGAACTTGCCCCCGAGCGGCCCATAGATTTGCTTCGAGCGCTCGATGGCGTCGGTGCTCGAGACCGCGGTGCGGCGAAACATCATGGCGCTGAAGGCCGCGCCGTAACGCGCGTCCTTCAAGGCCCATTTGCCGAGCATCCCGTCCGTCTTGCCGCCGCCGCGCGAGCCGCCGAAGAACACCTCCGCGAAAGGGCAATCGACGAGCGCCTTTTGCGGGCCGGGTTGCGGCCGCCAGACGACCTCAACGCGCTTTGGCGTAGCGCTCTTCCCATTTCGCTTCGCTGATCGGTTCGCCGCTGATGACATGGTGGGTGTTCACGCTCTCGCTTTTTTCGACGAACAAGCCGAGCTCCTTGCCGAGCAATTCGAGCGCGCGGTTGGCGACGCTGCCTTCATGCCGGAATTCGCCGGTGGGCTGGCCGCGCAGCGTCACGGGTTCGATCTGCATCGCGCGCCGCACATTCTCGGCAAGGCGCTCCAGCACCCATTCGCGCGTCACGGGTCGCGTGAGCGCTCTTCGCTGCTTCGCGCTCGCGGGCGCGCTGAGTGCCAGCGCCTTTGCGCTTTGCCCTTCTTCGGCAAAGGGCTCCGAGACGATGCTCGGCTTTGCCTTGACGCGCTTGCGTTTCCTCGCCGCGACCATGGTGCCGTGCTTCGAGGGTGTCGCGCGCGCCTTCCTCCGCGTGGAGCTCATCGCGAGACCGGCTTTGCCTTCGCCGCGCTCTTGTGCTCGCCGCAGGTGAATTCGTCACGCACCGGCGGAAAGAGCGTGCGGAAATCCTGAACAATGAGGAAGACGGTCGGCGGATAGCGATGGCAAAAGCCGCTCTTCGCCTCGGGTAGCGACTCGTCCCTTTTGAAGAAGGCGCACGACATGCAGGACTTCATCATCGGTCTTTCCTTTGTCGAAATGTTGAGCGCGCGGCGACGCGCTCGCGCATCGCCATGCGAGCTCGCGCCGAAAAGGCGAGACACAACTTCTGAGACTCCTGGAATGCGCGACGCTTGCCTCCGGGTGGCCGATCTCGGGCCTTAGCCGAAGCCTCGCCGAAGTTAGCTCATGGGCCCACGGACCCAGTCCAACTCGCGGGACCAAAGTTAGCGCCGAAAAGCGAAGCGCCCGGCGGCTTGTTCAGCTCCGGGCGCAAAGTGGGTGTCTATCCACTAGACATGCTTTTTTTCAGAAACCCGGGAAAACGTCAAGCGGATTTTTCGCGCGCCACGAATTTTTTTTCAACGGGCCAAATATGCCAAACCCGCATGAGAAGGCGTGGTTGGCGGTTGCGCTCGTTTCATGCAAGCATGCTCATCAGGCCGGCTGGGAATTCGTCAAGAACGGGGGATCGGCGGGCTCCTTGAAAGCGGGCATCGCCTCGCGGTCATGGTGCCCGTCAGTCGCGAGCCGATATCTCGGGCAGGTCGAAGCGAACAACAAATCACCGCATCATCAAGGGAGCAGGTTCGATGAGGCTGAAATTCGGTTCACGGCTGACGCTCGGCGGCGCGATCATCGCCGCCACGCTCGGCTTTTGCGCGCAAGCCCATGCAGAGGTGAAGAGCCCGACGCTCGACGCGGTCAAGAAGCGTGGGCAGTTGAGCTGCGGCATCGACACCGGCATTCCGGGCTATGCCTATCAAGACTCGACCGGCAGGTGGCAGGGGCTCGACGTCGCCTATTGCCGGGCGATCGCCGCGGCCGTGCTCGGAGACCCCGAGAAGGTGAAGTTCACCGGCCTTACCTCGAAGGTGCGCTTCACGGTCCTGAAGTCGCGAGAGATCGACGTTCTGATCCGCGATTCCGAGCTCACTTTCGCGCGCAATACTGACCTTGGCCTCGCCGAGCCCGCGGTGAATTTCTTCACCGGCCAGACCTTCATGGTGCGCAAGAGCCTCGGCGTCTCGCATGTGAAGGAACTGAACGGCGCGACCATCTGCGTCGAGACCGGCACGACGCTCGAGACCAACATCGCCGATTATAACCGCGCCAACAACATCAAGATCGGGACCTTGCTATTCGAGCGGCCGGAGGAAGCCTTCGCGGCCGTCGAGGCCGGACGTTGCGACGGCTACACGGATGACGGCGGCTCGGTCGCCGCCGCGCGTTCGACCATGAAGAACCCTGACGACTGGGTGTTTCTGCCTGAGACCATCGGGCGCGAGCCGCTCGGCCCCTACGTGCTTCAAGGCGATGAGGGTTGGTTCAACATCGTCAAATGGACGCATTTCGCGATGCTCGAGGGCGAGGTCCTCGGTTTGACCCGCGACAATATCGACGCGGCGAAGACCAATCCGACCAATCCGGACCTTCGCAAATTTCTCGGGGTCGAAGGCGATCTCGGCAAGTTCCTCGGCCTCGACAACGATTGGTCCTATCGCATCATCAAGATGGTGGGCAATTACGGCGAGGTCTATGAGGCGACCTTCGGGTCGAAGGGCCTCGGTTTCCCGCGCGGCATGAACAATCTGTGGACCAATGGGGGGTTGATGATGCCCTATCCTTGGTACTGACGGGAACGGTCGAAACCGGCACCCGCGCTCTTGATCAGGCGGCCTTCGCGTCGCGCTCGCATCGCCCAGTGGGTCTTCCTGGGGGCGATGCTGGCGGGCGCCCTGTCGCTTGCCCGGAATGCCGCGGACAATCTCGGCGGACAGCACGCTTTCGGCTTCGGCTACCTCGCCAACACGGCCAATTTCGACATTCCCTTCCGCCTCATCGACTTTGGTCCGGACGATACTTATGCGCGCGCGCTTCTCGTGTGCGTGCTCAACACCTTGCTCGTCTCCGTCATGGGGATCGTGACCGCGACTCTCATCGGCCTTCTGATCGGGCTCATGCGGCTTTCGGGCAATTGGCTCATCCGCAACATCGGGCTCGTCTATGTCGAGCTCGTGCGCAATACGCCGATCCTGGTGCAGATCATCTTCTGGTATGTGGCGGTCCTGCATAATTTGCCGGGGCCGCGGCAGAGCTTCCACCTGCCGGCGGGTGTGCTGCTCAATGTGCGCGGCTTCTACCTCCCCGTGCCTGTGCTGGGGCCATGGGGTGCGGTCACGAGCGTGCTCGCGCTCGCGCTTCTTGTGGCGTCGCCCTTCGTCGCGCGGCTCACGGTCGGCGGAAAGCGCCTCGGCAAGCTCGCGCTCGCGATGCCGGTAATCGCGGCGCTTCTCTTTGGGCTCGGTGTCGAGCGCATCGATGCACCCTCGCTCACGGGCTTCAACGTCACCGGCGGCGTGCAGCTTCCGCCCGAGCTCGCCGCGCTTTGGGCCGGCCTCTCGATCTATTCCGGCGCCTTCATCGCCGAGATCGTGCGCAGCTCCGTTCAGGCCGTGTCGCAAGGCCAGCGCGAGGCCGCGCGCAGCATCGGGCTCAGGCCGCGCCTCGTGCTCTTCCTCGTCGTGTTGCCGCAAGCGTTGCGCATGATGGTGCCGCCGCTCACCAGCCAATATCTCAACCTCATCAAGTCGAGCTCGCTCGGCGCCGCGGTCGCCTACCCTGAGATTTTCCAGATCTTCGCCGGCACGGTGCTCAACAAATCGGGCCGCGAGATCGAGACCTTCGCCATCGTGATGGCGATCTTCCTCTCGATCAATCTCGCGGTCTCCGCCGCGATGAACGCCTATAACCGGCGCGTCATGCTGATGACCGCAAGATGACCGAGGCGAGCACCATCAGCCCCGTCGCGGGCCAAGAGGCAGGGCATGAGGCGGGCGCGACCGCGCCGGCGGGCCGGCTCTTGCGCCTGACAAGCTGGTTGCGCCGCAATCTCTTCGATTCGCCGGCGAACGCCTTTTTGACCTTCGTCGCGGTCTTGTTCCTCATCCTGGCCTTGCCGGCGATATGGAACTGGACAGTCGCGCAAGCCGATCTTTGGGGCGACAGCAAATCGGCTTGCGTCGATAAGGGCGCCTGCTGGGTGTTCATCCGCATCCGCCTGCCGGTCTTCATCTTCGGCCAATATCCGCCCTCGCAACAATGGCGTGTCATCGTCGCTTTCGCCTTGCTCGTCGGCTTCGCCGTTCCGGCCCTGCGTGACGGCACGCCGCATCGGGCCTTATGGGTCGTGCTCCTTCTCACGCTCTTTCCGCTTCTCGCCGGCCTGCTCCTCGTGGGCGGAGTGCCCGGCCTTCCCTTCGTCGACACCACCCTTTGGGGCGGGCTCATGCTGGATGTCGTCATCTCTTTCGTCACCATGGCCGGCTCGCTGCCTCTCGGCGTCCTTCTCGCCTATGGCCGGCGCTCGCAGCTTGCCGGCATCCGCACGGTCTCCATCGCCTTCATCGAGCTGTGGCGCGGCGTGCCGCTTCTCACCGTCTTGTTCATGGCGGCGGTGCTGTTGCCCCTCTTCCTGCCGAACGGCGTGACGGTCGACCGGCTCGTGCGCGCCATGGGGGCGCTCGTGCTCTTCAACGCCGCCTATATGGCGGAGGTCGTGCGCGGCGGCCTGCAAGGCGTTGACGCGGAGCAGGAGGAGGCCGCGCAGTCCCTCGGGATCAGCTGGTGGTCCACGCAGACCCTCGTCGTGCTGCCGCAGGCGATGCGCATCATCGTGCCGGGCATCATCAACACGGCGGTCGACCTCTTCAAGGACACGACGCTTGTGACGATCGTCGGCCTCTCGGATCTCCTCGGCGCGGTCAATCAATCGTTGAAGGACCCGGCCTGGCTCGGCCTTGCTCCCGAGGGCTATGCCTTCGCGGCCGTCACCTTCTTCATCTGCTGCTTTGCCATGTCGGCTTATGGGCGAAGCTTCGAGCGCCGTTTGGCGCGCGGCCAGGGACGCTCGATGTAAGGGTCGCTCCGCGAAGGCTTCTGTTTGTTTCGTTTCACTTTTCGCATGTTCATGCGATGAGGTCGCTCCCTTCTTGCGGCCGATGTTCTAGCAAAAGGCTGTCGTTCCCCGATTTGCAGACAGGTGGGTCTTCAGGTGAAGCTTGCTCCTGACGATTTGCGGCGCATGGAACGCGCCCATGTCAAAGCCTGGCCCGCGCTGGAGACGGCGCGCGTCGACGGCTGGCTCTGGCGCTTGTCGGGCGGCGGCTCGCAGCGCGCCAACTCCGTCTCGACGGTCGAGCACGAGGGCGCCGATCCCGTGCGTTCGCTCGAGAAAGTGGAGACGCTCTACCGAGCGAGAAGCATGCCGGCACGACTGCAAAGCTTCTCCGCGAGCCTCCCCGGCGATCTCGCCAAGATCCTGGCCGCGCGCGGCTATGCCGAAGGCGAGACGACGTTGACGATGGTGAAGCCTTTGCAAGCCTCCGCGTCGAATCCGCAACCCGAGATCAGCGACAAAGCGACGCCCGAATGGCTCGAGGTCTATCTCGGCGCGATCACCGAGAACCGTCGCGCCGTGAACGCGGAGATCATCGAAAACATCCCGGGGCCGCGCGCCTTCTTCGCTCACCGCGCCGAAGGGCGCGTCATTTCCACGGCGCTTTGCGTCGTGCATGAGGATTGCGCCGTCATCGAATGCGTGGCGACGCGCGCCGATGCGCGCGGGCAAGGCGGCGCGATGAGCGTGCTTGGCGCGCTCGAGAGCTGGGCGCATCGGCAAGGGGCTCGGCTCCTCGGCCTGCAGGTGAGCGAGGGAAACTCGCCGGCGCTTGCCCTCTACGGACGGCTCGGTTTCACCGCCGTCGATCGCAACCGCTTCTGGCTCCGCGACTGATGCCGCGCTCGCGCGCTTTTCAGCCCCGGATGCCGGCGACGGCCGTGAAGAGAGCGAGAAGCCCGGTGCCGGCAAGCGCAAGCGCGATCGCGCCCGCGTAGACGCCTTCGAGCCGGTGGGGGCGCGGCAGCCGGCGCGCCAAGAGGAACAGAAACGCGAGGACGAGCGGCAGGAAGAGCGCGTTCATCACCTGCACGGCGACGCTCAAGCGCACGAGATCGACGCCCGAGGTGACGAAGAGAGCCGCCCCGATCAGCATCGCGGTATAGCTCACGTAGAACCAGGGCGCTTCGCGCGGCTTGTGCTCGAGGAGATGATCGAAGCCCAGCAGTTCAGAGAGCGTCCGCGCCGCCGCGAGCGTCACCACGATGGTGGCAACGATCGCGGCACCCATGATGCCGAGCGCGAAGACGATCGTTCCCGCGGTCCGTCCGAGGAAAGGCGTGAGCACGCCCGCGATCTCGCCGACGGAATTCAGGGGCCCGGCTTGCTTCCCGCCAAGGGTCGCCGCCGTCGCGACCAGCACCGCCGCCGTGATGAGCTGGGTCAGGATGGCTCCGAGCGCCGTGTCGAGCCGCGCCGCCGGGAGATCGGCGACCGAGAGCTTCTTCTCGACCACCGCCGACTGCTGGTAGAAGATCATCCAGGGCATGATCGCCGCGCCGATGTTCGCGGCCATGAGATAGAGGTAGCGCGGCTCGGCGGCGGACATGTCGAGGGCGTCTCTCGTCATCTCGGCGAGATCGGGCTTCGCCTCGAACGCGACCCAGAGAAAGACGAGCTCGAAGGCGCCGATGGCGATCGCGATCCTCTCGACCGTGAGGTAGGAGCCGAAATAGGCCATGGCGGAAAGTCCGGTCACGACGATCGTCATCGTCAAAGGCACCGGCACTTGCGACAGCGCGCTCACGCCCGCAAGCCCGCTGAGCTCGGTGAGCAGCGCGCCGAGGCTCGCGACGAGAAGGGCGGCGGTGGCGAGCACGGCCCAGAAAATGCCGAAGTGCTCGCGGATGAGCCGCGCCTGCCCCTTGCCGCTCACGATGCCGAGCCGCAACGCAAGCTCCTGCACGACATAAAGGAGCGGCACCAGGAGGAATTGCAGCGGCAACAGCCGGTAGCCCCATTCGGCGCCGCTCTGAGCCGCGGTGATCATGCCGCCGGCATCGCTGTCGGCGAGCATCACCACGATGCCTGGCCCCGCGACCGCAAGGAAGCGGCGCGACCTCGAGCGCTTCATTTGTGACGGCATGATCGGGCGAGGCTCGGTCATGCGGGCCTCTTTACCAGGGCCGAATCAGGGCCGCGCCCGGCCGCATCACCCCATCGTCCATTCCTCGGCGCTCGCGCCCGCAAGCGCCTGGACGCGGGCCTCGTCGGCGGCAAGCTCGCTCGCCGGCCCGCTGTGAACGATCGAGCCGTCGTCGAGCACATAGGCGAAATCGGCGATCTCGAGGCTCATGCGTGCGTTCTGCTCGACCAGCAAAACGGAAATTCCCTCATCGCGCATTTTCGACACGATGGTGAAGACCTCCCGCACGATCAGCGGCGCGAGGCCTTGCGAAGGTTCATCGAGGATAAGCAGTTGGGGATTGAGAAGGAGCGCGCGTCCGATCGATAGCATTTCCTGCTCGCCGCCCGAGAGCTGTCGCCCGCGATTTTCCTTGCGCTCGGCGAGCCTCGGGAAAAGGGTGTAGATGCGCTCGGCGGTCCAAGGCCCCTTGCGCTCGCAGGGAACTTTCAGATTTTCATCGACGCTCAGATTGGCGAAGATGCGCCTGCCTTCGGGCACGTAGCCGACACCGCTCGCGGCAATTCGATAGGGCGGCCAGCGCGTGGTGTCGGCGCCGAAGATCGTCACGCGCCCCTCTCGCGCGGGGGTCAATCCCATGAGGCTTCGCAACGTCGTCGTCTTGCCGGCGCCGTTGCGGCCGAGCAATGCGGTGATCTTGCCTTCGGCGACCTTGAGGCTCACGCCGTGCAGGATATGGCTCTTGCCGTAATAGGTGTGCAGGCCCTCGGCCTCGAGTGACGCGCTCATGCGGCTTTGCCCAAATAGGCTTCCTGCACTGCGGTGTTCGCGGCGATGCTTTGCGGCGTGCCTTCGGCGAGGAGGCGGCCTCGGTCGAGCACGCTGATCTTGTCGGCGAGATGAAACACCACCCGCATGTCGTGCTCGATCAGGACGATCGTGAAATTGCCGCTTTGGTGCAGGCGCCGGACGAGCTTCGTCACTTCATAAGTCTCCTGGTCGCCCATGCCGGCGGTCGGCTCGTCGAGAAGGATGAGATGGGGGCGCAGCGACAAGGCCATGGCGATCTCGGCGGCGCGCTGGTCGCCATGAGCGAGCTCTCCTACAAGGCGGTAAGCCTTCGCCCGCAGCCCCACGAGCTCGAGCGTCTCCTCGACGAGACGGCAGATGTTGAGCCTTTCGCTCGCGGTTCATCCAGAAGCTCAAGCGATAGCCGTTCGCGGCCTCGGTCGCGATGCGCAGATTGTCGAAGACGCTGAGCTCGGGAAAAATCTCGGTGACCTGAAAGGTGCGCGCCATGCCGAGCTCGACGCGCCGATGCGCCGGAACGAGTGTCACGTCCTGGCCGTCGAAGAGGATCCTTCCGCTGCTCGGCGGAAAGAAGCCGCTGATGAGATTGAAAAAGGTTGTCTTGCCGGCGCCGTTCGGCCCGATGATGGCGCGCAATTCCCCTTTCGCCACGGAAAGCGAGACGCCGCCCACCGCCACCAGGCTGCCGAAGCGTTTGCTGACGTTGTCGACTTCAAGAACGCTCATGCCGCGCTCCTGCGGGCGATGACCCCGAGCAGGCCGCGCGGGAAGAACAGCACCATGGCGACGAAGAGCATACCGACGAAGGACATCCAGTTGACCGTGATGCTCGACAGATAATCCTGCAGCACCACGAACACCGCGGCGCCGAGAAGCGGCCCCCAGAAATTGCGCATGCCGCCCATCACCGCCATCATCACGAAATCGCCCGACTGGCTGTAGTGCAGGCCGCGCGGATCGGCGAAATTGTTGAGCAGCGCGTAGAGCGCGCCGGCAAACCCCATGAAGAAGCATGACAACGTGAAGGCGATCCAGATGTGGCGCTCGATCGGAATGCCGAGAAAGCGCGCGCGCCTTTCGTTCTCGCGGATGGCGATCATGGTGCGCCCGAAAGGCGAGCCCAGGATGAAGCCCATGGCGGCAACCGCCGCCGCGAAGCAGAAGAGCACGAAATAATAGAAGGCATCGGTGTTGGACAGGATGTCGACGGAGAAGAAGCCGAGATCGAGGGGCTGCCGCGAAAAGCCACGCAAGCCGTCATCGCCGCCGGTGAGCGAGCTCCATTGGAAGGCGATGTAATAGAACACCTGGCCGAAGGCGATGGTGACCATGGCGAAATAGACGCCTCGCCGGCGCACGATCAAGGCTCCGAGAAGCGCACCGGCGATGCCGCCGAGCAGCGTGCCGCAAAGGAGCGACAGCGGCGTCGAGGGGGCGAGGAACTTCAGCGCCAATCCGGCCCCATAGGCGCCGAGACCGAAGTAAGCGGCATGCCCGAACGAAAGGACGCCGGTGAAGCCGAGAAGGAAGTTCACCGACATGGCGGCGAGCGCGAGCACGAGAACGCGCGTGCCGAGCGCGGTGTAGCCGCCGAGCGGCGGCATCCAGAACGGCGCGAGCAGGAGCACCGCCCAGATCGCCGCGAGCGTGATGAGCTTGCGCGAGCTCTCTTCGACCTTCATGTCAGCATGCCTTCCTCGCCGAGGAGCCCGCGCGGGCGGATGAGCAAGATCACTGCCATCAGCACGAACATGATCGCCTCGCTCGCGGCCGGCAGGAACACGGCCGTGATCCCCGATGCGACGCCGATCAGCAAGCCGCCGATCAGCGTGCCGGGCAAGCTGCCCACGCCGCCCACGATGATGGCGATGAAGCTCGGCATCAGCAGCCCCGTGCCCATCGTCGGCTCGAGCCCGAGCTGTCCCGCGGCGAGCACGCCGCTCAGTCCGGCGAGGAAGACGCCGCCGGCGAAATTGAGTGAGCGCAGCATGCGCACATTGATGCCGAGCGCCGCGACGGTTTCGAGGTCGAGCGTGCCAGCCCTGATGCGAATGCCGAGCCGTGTGTAGCGCAACACTACGAAGAGCGACGAGACGGAGATGATGACCACCACCACCATGAAGAGCCGATAGCCGGTGATGAAGAACAGCTCGTTGCTCAAGGGTTGCGATAGAATGGCCGGCACGCTCACCGGCTTGCCTTGCGCGCCCCAGATGAAGCGCGTGCCGTCCTCGATGATGAAGGCAAGGCCGAAGGTGAGAAGGAGGCTGTAGAGCGGGTCGCGCCCGTAGACGCGCGAGATCAGACGTTCGTTCGACGATGAGGCCGAGCGCCGCGGTCAGGAAAGGCGCAATGACGAGCGCGCCCCAGAAGCCGACATAAGGCGTGATCGTGTAGGCGATATAGCCGCCGATGACGAGAAAACCGCCATGGGCGAAGTTGATCACATTGCTCAAGTTGAGGATGAGCGACAGGCCGAGCGCCATCAGCACGTAGAAGGCGCCGATGATCAGCCCGTTGGTGATGTTGAAGAGAAGGAGTTGCGTCATCCTTGAACTCGGGTCAGCGCGGCGAAAGAGCTGAAAGCCGCAGGCCATGACGCCATGGCGTCACGGCCCCGGCTTTCATCGAGAGGGCGAAAATCAGCGCTCGATCACGCCCGTCAAGCAGGCCATTGCAGCTTGCAGCCGGTCTGATTCTCGGGCGGAGCCGTCTTGTCGCCGGGGATGACCTGATCGACGCGGAACAGATCCTGAGGGTCATCCTTGCCTTGCGACTGGGCCTCGCCCACGAAAGCGGAGGTCATGAGCTGATGGTCGCCCGCACGATAATAGCATTTATTCGGCTGCAGCTTGATTTCGGGCGCGAGCTCGAAATTGCCGAGCGCCTTGGCGAGCGTGAGGGAATCGAGTGTCTTTTCCTGGTTAGCCACGCCCGCGAGGGTATGGACGGACGTGTATCCGAACCAATGGCGCGCGGTCGGCACCTTGCCCCCATTGACCTTTCGAATGTCGGCGACGAATTTCTCGACGCCCGGCACGCCGGGTTGTTTCCAATACCATTCGAACATCCAGATGCCGACGCGCGCCTCGGGCGGCATCGCCTCGAGCGATTCGAGCTCTTGCTGCAGCCCCGCGACATGCATCTGCTTATTGAGACCGAACTGCACGATCTGCTTGAGGCAGTTCACCATGTCCCCTCCTTGCGGCAGCACCAGAAGGACGTCGGGGTTGGCGGCCCGCGCCTTGATGAGGTAGGCGGAGAAGTCGGTGGTGCCGAGCGGAGTGAGCTCATTGCCGGTCATCGAGCCGCCGAGCTTCGACAGATCGGCCGAGGCCGCCTGTTGCAAGGTGTGGCCGAAGGCATAGTCCGGCGTGATGAAATGCCACTTCTTCCCGTATTTGGTGAACAGCAATTCGGAGATGGAATTGGCCTCCATGCTCGTCGTGTTGCACACCCGATAGACGTTCCATTTGCAATCGGAACCGGTGATCGTGTCCGTGTGGCCGCCGGAGACGATGTGCAGGATCCTCTTCTCGTTGGTGACCTGGGCGATCGCTTGCGCCACCGCGGAGTTCACGTCGCCGATGATGAAGCTCACCTGGTCGCGCTCGAGCAATTTGCGCGCCTTCTGCACGCCGGTGCCGACGTCATTGGCCGAATCCTCGACGAGGAGCTCGATTTGTCGACCGAGGATCCCGCCCTTGGCGTTGATCTCATCGGTCGCGAGCTTCGCCCCCATCACTTCATTTTGCGCCGTCGCGGCGTAGACGCCGGTCAAGGGATCGACCATTCCGATCTTGATCGCCGCCTCGGCGCGCGCCTTGATGATGAAGGGAGAGGCGATCTGAAGAGCGCCGGCCGCCGCCGAGCCCTTGAGCAGGCTGCGGCGGTTGAGCCACGATATCCCGTTCGGCCTTCGCATGAATTTCCTCCTGAGCTTCCTTGAGTTTCATTCTTGTCGTTTTGCGCGGGGTCGAAAGCCGGGGCGGATGATCCCATCCAACGGTTCCGGTCAGCGGTAATTCGATCTCCCGACCAAGGCAAGACGATCCAATCCCGGTGAGCGAGCGCCGATCATCGGGGGCTTATCACAAGAAACCTTTGCGGGCACGATCTTGGCCGTATCGGCCGGTCTTCGCAAGCGATACTAAAATCTAAGAAGACGGGGTTTTCGGCGTCGGCCAGGGCGGCTTCTGCACGCTCGTGGACGGATGTGGCCGGCTAACATGTGGAGCTTCGCGCTCCGTAAGTGTATGCTCGGCCTTCGCATGCTTGGCTTCAAAAGAAAGGGAGCCACGGCCGTGAGACGAGTCAGCCTCGCTTTTCTGGCCACGCTTTTCGTCGTCGGCGTGGCTCTTCCGTTGGCATCGGCGCAAACTTCGGCCAAGGGCCCGGCGCTGATGATCGCCATCGACGGCGCGATCGGGCCGGCGACCGCAAGGTATGTGAAGGACGGCCTCGTCGTCGCGGCCAAAAGAAACGCCGAGGTCGTCATCTTGCGTCTCAACACGCCCGGCGGCCTGGTCACCAGCATGCGCGAGATCATTGCGGATGTCCTCGTCTCCCCGGTGCCGGTCATCGGCTTTGTCGCGCCTTCGGGCGCGCATGCGGCGAGCGCCGGCACTTATATTTTATACGCGACGCATCTCGCCGCCATGGCGCCGGGCACCAATCTCGGCGCCGCCACGCCTGTCGATATCGGCTTTTCGCCCACCCATCCCGAGCCGGGCGCGGAGAAGAAGGACAGCTCGCCCGCGTCCGGCACGGGCGACACCTTGGCGACCAAGGCCACCAATGACGCGGTCGCCTTCATCCGGAGCCTTGCCGAGTTGCGCGGGCGCAACGCCGATTGGGCCGAGGATGCCGTCCGCAAGGCTTCGAGCCTTTCAGCGAGCGCGGCGCTCGAAGCCCATGTGATCGAGCTCTTGGCGCGCGATCCCGCGGAACTCCTCGACAAGGTCGACGGGCGCAAGGTCGATGTGGCCGGAAAGGAGAAGGTTCTGGCCACCAAGGGGCTTGCGGTCGAGCTCATCAAGCCAGGATGGTTTATTCGCCTGCTTTCGGTGATCACCGACCCCAACATCGCGTTGATCCTCATGCTGGTCGGCGTCTACGGCCTGATCTTCGAGTTCACGACCCCGGGCATGGTTGCGCCGGGAACGATCGGCGCGATCTGCCTTCTTCTCGGGCTTTACGCGCTCAACCTCCTGCCCATCGACTATGCAGGCCTCGCCTTGATGCTTCTCGGCATCGCGCTTCTCGCCGTCGAGGCCTTCAGCCCGACTTTCGCGGTGGGCCTCGGCGGCATCATCGCCTTCCTGCTCGGCGTCGCCATGCTGTTCAAGGCGGAAGGGCCGGGCTACCAGCTCTCCTGGGCTCTCGTGGGCACCGTGGCGGCGCTCGTCTTCGGCCTCAGCGTCCTCGTCGGCCGTTATGTCTTGACGATACGCAAGCGCCCGGCTCGCGTCGGTGCCCAGGCGATGTCGGGGACGCAAGCGCGCGTTCTCGATTGGTCGGGAGGTGATGGCCATGTCCTCTCCCAAGGCGAGCGCTGGCGGGCACATGGGGCGGAAAGCTTCACGCCCGGCGAGATCGTGGAGGTCGCCTCGGTGCAGGGGCTCATTCTCAACGTGCGGCATGCGATCATGCCGACGGCAAGCAGCGGAGAGGCTCGATGATGTTCAGCTCCATCGCCTATCTGCTGCTCGCGCTCGTCGTCATCATCTTCCTCTTGGCGTCGATCCGCATCCTCAGGGAATATCAGCGCGGGGTCGTCTTCACGCTCGGGCGCTTCAGCGGCGTGAAGGGTCCGGGCCTGATCATTCTTATTCCATTCGCGCAACAGATGGTGAAGGTCGACCTGCGCGTCGTGGTGCAGGTCGTGCCCGCTCAGGATGTGATTTCGCGCGACAACGTCTCGGTGAAGGTGAACGCGGTTCTCTACTTCCGCATCGTCGATCCGGAGCGGGCGATCATCCGGGTCGAGGACTTCATGGCGGCGACCAGCCAGCTCGCCCAGACGACGCTTCGCTCCGTTCTCGGCAAGCACGAGCTCGACGAGATGCTGGCGGAGCGCGACAAGCTCAACGCCGACATTCAGGAGATCCTCGACCAGCAAACCGATGCTTGGGGCATCAAGGTCACGTCGGTCGAGATCAAGGATGTCGATCTCAACGAGAGCATGGTGCGCGCCATCGCCAAGCAGGCCGAAGCCGAGCGGCTCCGGCGTGCGAAGATCATCAACGCGGAAGGTGAGCAGCAGGCGGCCGAGAAGCTCGTCGAGGCCGGACGCATCCTGGCGCAGGAGCCTCAGGCCATGCAGCTTCGCTATTTCGCGGCCCTGCATGATGTCGCCGGCGAGCGGACCTCGACCGTGGTCTTCCCCTTGCCCACGGATCTCCTCGCTCATCTCGGCCGGCGAGCGAGCGGGGCCGAATAGAGCGAGCCCTCGGGGCGCCCCCTCAAAAAAAGCCCCGAGCACATCGAGTGTCGGGGCAGGTTGCGGCCATTGATCGTGAGCGGGGAGACCTGGCCGGTATCCTCATCGTAAGTTTCCAAAATGACAGTTTTATTGCGCCGGTACAGAATTAAGTCTCGCGCCATTCAGAAACGGCTCGCCCGGGAAGCAAGCTTTCCCGAAACGGGAAATAGTTTTGCGATCGCCTTGTGCGCAAATGGCGAATATCAACCATGGCCTATCTTCACGCGACAACCTCCGTCGCTTCGCGGAGACGATTGCAATCATGAAATTCTCTTTCAAGGCGAAGATGCTCGCGGCCTTCGCCGCCGTCTATCTCGTATGGGGCTCGACCTATCTCGCCATCGCGCTTGGGATCGAGACGATACCGCCCTTCCTCTTGATGGGCCTGCGCTCGCTCATCGGGGGTGCCATTCTCTTGGGTTGGGCGAGATCGAGAGCCCTCGGTTCCGATCAGGCGATGTCGCGGCGTGAAGATTGGCCGGAAGCTCGCGCCTGGGCGCATGCGGCGATTTGCGGCTTGTTGTTCTTCCTCGGCTGCCATGGCGTGCTCGCCTATGCGGAGAAGGAAGTGCCGTCAGGCATCGCCGCCATCGTGCTTGCGACGATTCCCTTTTGGATCGTGTTGCTCAAGCTCGTGCTCGGGGACGGCAAACGCCCGCAAGGCCTCACGCTATTGGCGCTCGTGCCCGGCTTTGCCGGCGTCGCCCTGATCGCTTGGCGTGAAGCCGCAAGCCCCGATCGCCCGATCGATCCCGGGATGATCCTGCTCTTGCTCGCGAGCGCCTTCTCCTGGGCGCTCGGCTCTGTGATTTCACAGCGCCACCCCTCCTCGGTCTCCGCCCCCACTCTCTCCGGCATGCAACTCCTGTGCGGTGGCGCGGCGCTTGTTTTGTGCAGCGTCTTCGGCGGAGAACTCGCTGGCTTCTCACCGACCGACATCTCCTCGAGGTCGCTGGCGGGGCTCGCCTATCTGGCGCTCGCCGGCACCGTTCTCGGCTTCCTCTCCTATATCTGGCTTTTGGACCACGTTCCGGCGCCGGTGGTCTCGACCTACACCTTCGTCAATCCGATCATCGCGGTCGTTCTCGGCTGGCTCTTCTTGAACGAGCGAATGACGCTCGAGATGCTCGCGGGCGCGGCCCTTGTCGTTGCGTCCGTGATCGCGGTCGGCTTCCTCGACAGCTCGCGGCGTGCCGGGGCCGCTCGCACGTGATGCACGAGCGGGGCGCGAGCTCGCCCTGAAAAAGCGAGGCCGCCGGCATCAAGCTCCGACAGGCGCCTCGACCTTCTTTGCGGTGCCGCGCGGTTCGCGCTCGCTCGTGCCGGGCGCGGTCGCTTGCGCCAGATAGGCGATCGCGGCGCTGACGCCGCCCTTTCCGTGCGGCACGGAAAGCGCGCCGAGCCCGGTTTCGATCACGCCGAGGGTGCCGAGGATGGTCGCCGCGGTCACGTCTCCCATATGGCCGATGCGAAAGCCCTCGCCGGAAAGCTCGCCGATATTCACGCCGAGCACCACGCCGCACACATTGCGGCAAAAATCCATCAGGCGCTCGGCGTGCTTGGCCTCGAGCCGTATGACCGTCACGGAATCGGAGCGTTCGCGCGGCTCGTCGGCATTGAGCGACAAGGCGCCGCCTTGCGCCCAGACGGCGACGGCCCGCCGCGTCGCCTCGGCGAGCAGACGATGGCGATGATGCACCGCGGCGAGCCCCTCGGCCTTGATCATGTCGAGCGATTTTCGCAAGCCGAAAAGGAGGTGCTCCGGGCAGGTGCCGCAATATTTCTTGTAATGCTCCTTCCCGTCGCGGAATTGCCAGTCCCAATACAGTGTGCGCAGGCCGGCCGTGCGGTTTACGGCCTTGGCCTTCGCGCTCGTCGCCACGAAGGCGAGCCCCGGCGTCATCATCAAGGCTTTTTGCGCCGCGCCGACCGCCACATCGACGCGCCAAGCGTCCATCTCGAAGGGAATTGCGGCGAGCGAGGCGATCACATCGACCATGAGAAGGGCCGGATGCGAGACCGCATCGAGCGCCTCGCGAAGCGCCGCGATATCATTGCGCACGCCCGACGCCGTATCGACCTGGACCACGAGCACGGCCTTGATCTTGTGCTCCTTGTCGGCCCGCAGCTTGTCGCGCAGCTTTTCGGGGTTAACGGCGCGGCGCCAATCGCCCGGCACGGTCTCGACCAGAACGCCGAGCATCCTCGCCATCTCGCCCCAGCCCTTGGCGAATTGCCCCGATTCCAGGACCAGCACCGTGTCGCCGCGCGATAAGGTGTTGCTGAGCGCCCCCTCCCAAGCCCCATGGCCGTTCGCCGCGTAGATGTAGATGTCCCCTGAGCAGCGGAAGAGGGAACCGAGATCGGCGAGGCATGACAGCGTGACCTCGTGCAGCGCCTCCGAATAGAGGTCGACCGTCGGGCGATGCATGGCGCCGAGCACCTCGTCGGGGATCATGGTCGGGCCCGGCGTGACCAGGATTTCACGGCTCGTTCTCAACGTCATCGCTCTCGGTCCTTCGTTGACAATATTATGCTCCGACCGGCGGGTCGGCTCCGACGCGGTCTTTATCCGTGGAAAATCGCGCCTTGGGGTTCGCCAAGTTTATCCTCGAGCTTTCCCGACTGGCGGATCTCATGGGGTGGCCCGATGATCCAATAGCGTCCGTGTTGGGCGTTTCTTGGATGCTCGGCCTTTCGAAGCGTCGAGGGAATTCTTTCATGCCTTGAACTGCGGCACCAGCCCGAGGATCAACCGCGCCCGTTCAATTAGGGGGATCCTTGGTCGGCAAATTCATCATATCGCGCGATCGCCCTCAATATTTTACGAATTTTTCGGCGAGGGCATGCCCATCATTCCAGGGGCGCCCCTTGAACATCCACCCGATGCCGTCGATCCACAGCTTGCCCGGCTGGAGCGTGCCTTCCTGCAGCTCGGTCGGCTTTTCGGAGAGATGGGCGCGCATCCGCGGGTCATGGCGCGCCTTCTCCTCGATCACGGGCGGCTCGGCATCCATGTCGCCGAAGGTCTTGAGCACGGCGTTGAGGCTGCGGTCGATGCGGTTCGTGATGGTGCGCTCCGAGCAGCCTTCGCGCCGCGCCATTTGCCAAAGGGGCACGCCCATCGACCAGCCGATGATCCGCTTGAGCGCGAGCTCGCCTTCCGCACGGCGCAGCCACGCCATCCACCCCATGACGGTTTCCATGCGCGACACGTCTTCAGGAGAAGGCTGAAAGCCGCGCGCCTTTGCCGATGAATAGCCATAGGCCTGGTTCATGTCGTGAACCACCGAGAACAGCCAGCCGCCCCGCCTGAAGAAATGCAGGTCCGGATCACGCAGCACCGAAAGCGTCTGCCAGGCGCGCCGGACCACTTCGCGCAAGGAAGCGAGCATCGATTTCGGGTCGATCGCGGGGAGCGTCCCGACGGGTGGAGAAGTGCCGGACGCGGCGGCCGTTTTGAGATTGGCGGTTCGTGAGATCATCTTGGCATCCCGACAAATGAACGGTCCCCATCATTTCCCTAATAGGGGAACATTGTCAACCCCTATTAGGGGAATGAATTGGATGAGCATTTGTGGCAATATTCCCCTCCATGGGAAATAATTTGAAACGCCTTCGGGCCGAGCACGGCTGGACGCATGAACAGGCGGCCAACGCGATGGGCATCTCGCGCGGGCAGTTCATCAAGCTCGAGCGCGGGGAACGACACCTGACCGAGCGGACCATCGGGCTCGCGGCGAAAGCCTTCGAGGTTGGCGAGGCGGATGTGATCGCGGACCGGGGCAGCGTCCCACTCGTCGGCCATGTCGGCGCCGGCGCGGAAGCCCATTTCTACGCGCAAGGCCAGGGACCCTTCGACGAGGTGCAAGCGGTCGAGGGCTCAAACGATCAAACGGTGGCCGTCGAGGTCAGAGGAGATAGCCTCGGCACGCTCTTCGATCGCGCGCTCGTCTACTATGACGATGTCCGCCGCCCGGTAACGCCCGATCTCATCGGCAAGCTGTGCGTCGTCGGGCTTCCCGACGGGCGCGTCCTCGTGAAAAAGGTCGCCAGGAGCAAGAGCGGGCCCGACCTCTATCACCTCGCAGGCCAATACGGCGACCCGATTCTCGATACGCCGATCGAATGGGCCGCGAGAGTGAAGCTGATGGTTCCCCGTTGAGGGGCTTTCATCGATCATGGTATTCCCCCAATAGGGGTTGACATATTCCCCAATTAGGGGAAATCTCCACATCGCGCCGCGCGAGGCGGCGAGGAGTGGAAACAATGGCTCATATTCATCTCACGGGGTCTCTCGTCGCTTGCGCCGAGGAGGACGCCTTCACGCGCGCCAAAAGCTTTTATGTCCGCTTGACCGATGGGCAAACGACCCGCGTCTATCTGCCGGCGCGCGACGCTGCCCATGCGCAGGCGATCGCCACCGCGATCAATGCCGAGGAGCGAAAGACCACCGCGCCGCGTGGCTCGGCGGGAGGGGCTTAAGGATGCGCCGGCGCTTTCGCCCAAACTCGCTCGCCGCCATCGGATGGTCCCGTCCGCGCGTCGAGGAACGCATTCGTCGCCACCCCTCCTCGCTGCGTGTCACCGTCGCGATGGAGCGCTCAGCGCTCAGGCTCGTGCGCAACATCGCCAAGCGGCGCGCCCGCGCCCTGCTGGCGGATCCGGGGCAGCTCGAGATGATCGCACCTGGTCTTTCTTGCATGGCGCCTGGCCCCATGGTCACCAGGCTCGAGGCCCTTGCGTGCCGGGCTCGGTCCTTGAGGCAAAGCGGCGACCCCGTGATCGGCCGGATCGACGCGCATAATCTCAACGCCGCGATTCTCGTCGCACGCTGGCTTCGCCGCGCGGAATTTCGGCTATCGCACAGGCGTGAGGCCGCGTAAGGGTTCCGGCGATCTCGCGGGGCGGCGTTGCTGTCGGCGAGCGGCGCACGACTTTGCAGCCCCATCGAACCAAGCGAGGATAGGGCACGACATGCACGCCGATTTGCGCCTCGATGCGGAGAAGCTTCTCGACTTCGCGGCCTCGGCCTACGCCGCGCATGGCGTGCCGGCCGATGAGGCGAGGCTCGCGGCCGACACGCTCGTGCAGGCCGATCTCTGGGGCCACCAATCGCATGGCGTGATGCGCCTCTCCTGGTATGTCGGCCGTCTTCGCTCGGGCGTCATGCGGGCTGCGGCCGACCCTCGCTTCGTCGCCGATGCGGGCGCCCTGGCGGTGATCGATGGCCGCTCTTCGATGGGCCAGGTGCTCGCCTCGCGCGCCGCGGACGAGGCCGTGCGCAGGGCAAAGGCGCACGGCGTTGGCGTCGTCGCCATGCGCAACTCCAATCACTTCGGCACCGCGATGTATTTTACCCTGCGCGCTGCGCGGGAAGGGTGCGTCGCTTTTCTGTCAACGAATGCCAGTCCCGCCATGGCGCCTTGGGGCGGCCGCGAGAAACGCGTCGGCAACAACCCCTGGTCGATCGCGGCACCCGCCGGCGAGCTGGCGCCGATGGTCCTCGACATCGCCAACACGATCGTGGCGCGGGGCAAGATCTATCTGGCGCGCCAGAAGGGGCAAAACATACCTCTCGGCTGGGCCATCGATAGTGAAGGCGAGCCGACGACGGACCCGCTCGCCGCGCTCGGCGGCATCATCCTGCCGATGGCCGAGCACAAGGGCTATGGCGTCGCCGTGATGATGGATGTGCTCTCAGGCGTGCTCACCGGCAGCGGCTTCGGGAGAGGCGTTCATGGGCCTTACCAGACCGAGCACGAGAGTGGCGCCGGCCATCTGATGATCGCGCTCGACATCGCCGCCTTTCAGCCACTCGCCGAATTCGAGGCGCGGATGGGCAGGCTCATCGCCGAGCTGAAATCGGCTCCTCTCGCGAAGGGCTCAACCGAGATCCTTTATCCGGGAGAGCTCGAGGCGCGAAACGAAGTCGAGAACCGCGCTCGAGGTCTTTTGCTTCCTCGCGATACCTTGGCCGGTTTGCGCAAGCTCGCCGAAGAGACGGGGCTTGGCGCACGCTTGCCGTTTTGACCCTTGGTTCCCACGACCGTATCGTACCGGTTCGGTCGAGCCGAGGGCTGGTCATCGGTTCGGGCAAGGGAAGCGAGCCATTCTTCTCAAGCGCCTCAAAGCCGCGCTTCTTCTCGTCGCCGTCGTTGCGGCCGCCCTTCTCATCGGCACCGTGCTCGCGAAAATCGGGCATTCCTTGTTCAACGAGGAGCGCACCCTTTCCTCGCGCGCCAACGGGTAAGGGCGTCGCTTAAACTAGGCCGGTCTCGTCGGCGGTTTAGCGCATCATAGCAAGAGGTTTTCCGATGCCGGCCGCACCAGCAAGCGGCGCCGTTCGTCAGCGGCCGGCATCAGAAATCCTTCACAAAAGCAGCCACGACGCTGTGTAAGCGCGAATGTCCGCTTCGACATTTCGATCGCCCAAAGCCGCCGGTCCGCTCTCGGCCAACCCAAGTCACGGCTGCTTGGCGCCCATCCACGACGTTTTGGGCGAGGTCCCCACCTCCGATACCGGACGTTCATCAGTTGAAACGGGTAATGCCCGCTTACGACTGACGTGGGTCGAGGCGGGTTTCGAAATTGGTGTCAGGCGTGCAGCTCACCGAGCAACGCCTTAGCCTGTTTCAGATCGAGCGTGCCGAAGCCTTCAGTGAACCAGCCATACACCGGAGCCAGCGCGGCATAACCCTCGCTGCGCCTCCCCTGTTCGCCCAACAGCATCGCCAGGCTTGTCGCGGCGCGCAGTTCAAGCGACTTGGCCTGCTGCCCCGCCGCAACGCCGATTGCTTGGCGATACAGTCGCTCAGCTGCACCTCGGTCGTCGTTAGGGCCGCGTAGCAGCAAGTCCCCGCGCAAGCGGAGATACCCCGCCCGCCACCATTCGTCAGTACTTCGTTCACCCTGGATCAGGACCGCCGTGCCCTCCTCAAAATTGCCGGCTCGCAGTTCGGCTTCGGCCAGGATGGCGCGGTAAAGGTCCAAGTTCACATGCGCAGTGGTGGCATAGGTGGCGACAGCCGCGCGCAATTCGGCCAGGCCGGCTTGCGCGTCGAGCTGTTGAATGAGCGCCCACCCATGAAAGACGCCGCCAATCGCCTCGTACAATTTCAGGCCGTGCTCGCTACCTAGCGCCAGCAGCCGCGCACTGCACGCGAGTACGTCAGCCGCTTGCCGCCGCAGAAAATAAACGCTGGTAGCGAACCACAGCGAGTGAAGGAGGCTCGGCAAATGATCCAAGGTCTCACCCAACACGATGCTTTCGCGGGCGCTCTGCACGGCCCGATCGGGCCAGCCCAGCGCCCACAGCGCGACTGCGCCCTGACCGTTGCCACAGACCCCTGGATCGTGACCGCCGTACATCAGCGCATGGTGGCGATGCCTTTCCGGGTCGTAGAGCGCAAGCCCGGAGCGCACGTGCTCGCTGGCGCTGGCGAATTCTCCATTCCAGATGCGTGTCGACCAAGAGGAATGATGGGCTTGCAGCAGCAGTTCGGCGTCGCCGGTCCGCTCGGCGGCCTCGACCATTTCGCCCAAATACTGGAGCCGTAGGCGCATGTGGTCGCTAGCGCTCTTCGCCCGGATCGTGATCCACAGCCCCCAGGTTGCGGCAAACCGGTCGCGATCGTCGCCGAGCCGCCGAGCCAGTTCGGCGGCGCGCTCATAGCCGGTCGACGCCTCGGCGTCACCGAACCCACGGCTTGACACCAGCGCCGGGCCAAGCGCCAGCTGCAATGCCAGCTCCAGGCGGTTACGCTCCACGGTCTCCGGCAACCCGCGCACCGCGGCGATTCCGCGCCTCAGATGGGCAACCGCTTCCCTGTTCGCCGAACGCCGGGCGGCGAGCCGACCGGCGGCAAGCCAATAGCCGGCCGCCGTATCTGGCTGCCCGGCCTCCGCATAGTGATAGGCCAGCAACTCCGGCTCGCGCTCAACGCGCTCCGGCATCCCTGTTTCGGTGGCAGCTGCGATCCGCGCGTGCAGTTCCTGACGCGGGCCGCGCAGCAACGTGCCATAGGCCGCTTCCTGCACCAGCGCATGCTTGAACAGGTAGGTCGCATGTGGCGGCGATCCCTGTCGGAACAACAGGCCGGCGGCAACAAGGCGGTCGAGCGCCGGCTCGACTTCCGTCTCCGATTTGCCTGCCACCGCGGCCATTAGGCCGTGAGAGAACTCCCGGCCGATTGCAGCCCCGATCTGCGCCAACTCCTTGGCCGGGCCGAGCCGGTCGAGGCGTGCCATCAGCGAGGCGTGGAGACTCGCAGGAACCGCTACCGACGGCGATGGGATAACTGCAACCACGCGTTCCGCCGTTCCCTCGTTGGCTGCTTCCAATACCGCTTTGGTCATCTCTTCCACGAACAGTGGAATGCCGTCGCTGCGCTCTATGATGTCTTGCCGGACGCTCGCCGGCAGATGTTTGTTGCCGACCACGCCGTCGATCATGGCCTCGATGTCGCGCTCCGCCCACCGATTGATGGTCAGCGCGGTCACGTGCGGCCGTCCAATCCAAGGCGGTTCGAATTCCGGCCGGTACGTCACGATCAACAACACGCGAAGGGTCCGAATCCGGTCCACTGCTCGACCGAACGCTTCCAAGCTGGTGGGGTCGGTCCAATGCGCATCCTCGAAGATCATCAGCACCGGAGCGGAGCGTGTCAGCGCCTCGATCTGCGCAATCAGCGCTTGCAATGTTTTTTGCCGCCGTTGCGGCGGCGGCAGATCGAGCGCGGGATAGCGGCCGTCGTTCGGCAGCGACAGCATCTCGGCAAAGAGTGCGGCTTCCTGTTTGGGGGTCGAAGTCGGCGCCAGCAGAAGATCGAGCTTGTCCAGCTTCGCTGGCGGCGTGTCGTCATGCGTCAGTCCAGCGGCGCGTTCCATCTGGCCGATGATCGGATAAAACGCGCTGTCGATGTGCTGCGGGGAACAGAAGTAACGCGTGCGCGTGTGCGGCTCGGCGGCGAGGCGTTCCAAAAGCGCGGCTGTAAGCCGCGATTTGCCAATCCCGGCCTCGCCTGAAAGCAACACTACCTGGCCTTCACCAGTCTTTGCCCGGGACCAGCGTCGAAGGAGCAATTCAAGTTCTTCTTCTCGCCCGACAAGGGCAGTCAGGCCGTTGGCGTGCCGCGCCTCGAAACGGCCTTCCGCCGAGCTCGGCCGCAGCGCCGCCCAGGCCTGCACCGAGCCGGCGATGCCCTTGAGGTCCTTTGCCCCAAGGTCCTGGAGCTCGAACAGATTGCCGAGAAGTTTTCGCGTGGCCTCGGCAATGACCGCCGTATTTGGCTCGGCGATCCCTTGCAGGCGCGCCGCGAGGTTCGGCGTCTCGCCGACAATGCCGTGCTCCTGCGCCTCTCCCGACCCGATCAGGTCACCAACCACGACCAGGCCGGTGGCGATGCCGATACGGGTTTGCAGCGAAGCGCACGTCTTGAGGCCGGCCACCGACGCGATCACCTCCAGCCCCGCCCGGACCGCCCGCTCGGCGTCGTCCTCATGGGCCTGCGGATAACCGAAATAAACCAGCACGCCGTCGCCCATGTATTTCGCCACGAAGCCGCCGAAACGGCGCACGGTCTCGGCAACGCATTTCTGATAAGCCGAAATGACCTCGCGCAGGTCCTCCGGGTCCATGCGGGCGGAGAGCGCCGTCGAACCGACCAGGTCACTAAACATGACGGTAACTTGCCGACGCTCGGCGGCATTGTGCGCCTTCGGTTCGATCAACCCAGGCTGCGGTGACACTGAAACGGCACCAGCAAGCTCGGCAATCGCTTCCAGCAGTTTCTTGCGATGGCCGAACGACGCGACGCCGATGTCCTTAAGATCATCGTTGGTCAGCCGGCCCACCATCTCGCCGTCGATGTCGTTGGCACGGAACAGATCGGCATACTGGGCGAGACCGATCCCGCGGAGCCAACCATCGATGTCCAAGTTCAGTCTCCGCGGCTCTTGTCAGCGGCTGATTTGAAAGGACTCATCGGCGCCCGCCGTGATTCCAAGGGGTTTCTCGAACCAACCTTGGATCCGCCATGCGGACGCAGACTACTCGACCGCAGCATACCCGCCTCGTCAGCCGATACCAGACCGATCTGACCGACGCAGAATGACGCGTGATCGCACCGCACTTGCCGAAGCCCTGCGCGAGGGTCCGGCCGTGCCGCTGGGTCGTCGAACGGTTCTTCGCCTGGATCGGGCGCAATGGAAACTGGCGAAAGACCTCGAGGCTACCAGCGACTCCCCACGTGGCGTCGCCGGGGGAAGAATCACGTCCTGTGGGAGCAAGACCCCGGCTGCCCCGTTTCTCGAGGAGCTGAAAGACTTTTTGACGGACGTATCTTAGCTGCGCGGAGGCTTGCAGGTGCCTTGATTGGCGGAATGAAAATTTTCCGACGCGGTTTCTGTTCAGGGTGAGTTTCCACCGAAATGCGATGTCCGCGATGAGTTCGTTCTTCCCCCAATTTCAGAGATGACGTTGCGGTGCCGCGAATGACACGTCGTGCCACAGCATTACAAGCCGACATATCTATGGATGGAGAGCCCTCTCATGTAATCTTGGATGTACGGAGCGAGCGCCTCGAAGGACACCCCTCCGAACCATAAGGCGGACCAAAAAAATGAAACCAATCGAAAAAATCAGCGTCGTAGGCTTGGGCACCTTGGGAACGCAGATTGCGATCCAGGCGGCGGCATATGGCTTCTCCGTATGTGGTTTCGATCCGGAACCTTCTGCGTTCGCAAAGATGCAGACCAAGGTGCGCGGTGCAATGCAGATGACCGGCAAAGGGCCTACGTTTCCCATCACCCAATGGGAAGAGCACGCGCGCAAGGTGCAGGTTTATGATGACCTCGCCCGCGCGATTAGTGCGGCGGACCTAGTCATCGAAGTAGTGCCAGAGGAGCTAGAGACCAAACGCAAGGTTTTCGCCGAGTTGGATCGGCTCGCCCCCCGCCATGCGCTCCTCGTGACCAACAGCTCCTCAATACCCATTTCCCGAATTGAAAGCGCGACGCAACGTCCGGAGAAGTGCCTCAACATCCACTTCTATCAGCCAGCGGTCGGCATGAACATGGCCGACATCATGGGCGGAACCCGCACCTCTCCAGAGTCACTATCGGCAGCGCGCGACTTCGTCCGCTCAGTCGCCTGCGTACCATTGCCGGTTCAGAAAGAAATCCTTGGATTTTGCTTCAATAGCGTGTGGCGTGCCGTTAAACGGCAGAGTCTCTACATGTGGGCGGGCGGTTTTGTGGACTTCCGCGACATCGACCGCGCTTGGATGGTGTTCACCGGAATGACGTACGGCCCTTTTTTCCTCATGGATCTCGTGGGCCTCGACGTCATATCGGCTATCGAAAAGGTTTATTTTTTAGAATCGGGCGATCCGCGCGACGAGCCGCCGCTTGCGCTTAAGGAAAAAATCGGACGCGGAGAATTGGGCCTTAAGACCGGAAAGGGCTTCTATACGTATCCCGACCCCGAGTGCGCAAGAAACGGATTTCTACAGGGAAAATGACGCGGTGGGACTGATGGTTCGCCGAACGGCTTCTATGTATGAATGCTGACTTTGATGTTACTGGCATCTTGCAGGCATACACGTGCCAACACTTGTCTTGCACGCTCGTGGCGACGTGCGCGTTCCATTCAATTTGGTTCAAGAATTTGCTGCAGGGATTCCTGGGACAAAATTTGTTACGCTCGAAAGCCGAAATCATATGATCATGGGTGACCAACCGGCTAATCGGCACTTCTTTGATGCAGTCTTTTCTTGGTGACCTTCTGGTTCGGGGCTCGCTGCCCGGCACTGCTAACTTGGGGGAACGTCTAGACAAGGTAGTGAAGGGTATCGAGCGAAGCGGGCGATCAAGATTGTCGTAATTCTGGCAGCGATCACTGATGTCGCACTCTTTATCGAAGAGATGTGGCGCTTGCTGCACCCTTAAGGGTTTGATCTTGGCGAAACTCAGTGAATTTCCAGTCTAGGGCGTTCCTGACACCTTCAGTATTTCGATCAGCTTGCGGTCACGCCAGCGTTGCAGATCGCCGATGCTGCGCGAGCCGGCCTCCGCCGCGACGCCATCGATGATCAATTTGCGCACTGGCTCTGTGAGCCGCGTCGTGCCGAGATCGTCCATCTGGCTCTGCATTGCGCCACCGAGATGCGCCATGAAATGAGTCATGCCGCCTTCGCCTCCGCCGAGATGAAACGTCAGGTGCGGCCCCATCAGCGCCCAGCGCAGGCCGGGGCCGAAGGCGATCGCAGCGTCGGCATCAGCGACTGAGACCACGCCTTCGGTCACCAGGTGGATGGCTTCGCGCCATAACGCCATCTGCAATCGGTTGGCGACATGGCCGCACACTTCCTTCTTGATATGGATAGGGTGCTTGCCGAGCGCACGGTAGAAATCCATCGTCGCGGCGATCGCCTGAGCTGATGTCTTTTCACCGCCGACGACCTCAACCAGTGGAATCAGATGAGGCGGATTGAATGGGTGGCCGATCACGCAGCGCTGCGGGTGCGTGCATTTTGTGGTCACGCGGCTGATCAGCAGGCTCGACGAGCTCGAGGCGATCACCGTGTCGTCCGGTAGCGCGGCATCAATCTCGGCGAACAACTCGATTTTCAGATCCTCGCGCTCCGGCCCGTTTTCCTGGACGAACTCTGCACCGTTGACGGCCGCGGCCACGCCGCGGTGGAAACGCATACGTTCGGCACTTGCGCCGGGCACGACCAGCCCGAGCTTTTGCAGTGTCGGCCAGGCATTGTTGATAAAGTGGCGTGCAAAGTCTTCCGCGCCGGCCGCGGGATCGGTGGCGGCCACCTCGAAACCGCGGGCGAGGAAGATGGCTGCCCAGCTGGCGCCGATGGTGCCAGCGCCGATTACCGCTACGCGACGTGTCATGGCAAACTCGCTGTTGGCGTAGTGTAGGAAATCGGATAACGAAGCGCGATGCTAGCATTTTTCGGCTGCGATTAGAAGACTCGAGCGCGTGACGGAGAGCGCTGCCGGACGCTACACACATGTCCGCTTTGGGTTCGACGCCTGCCCTTGGCAATTCCCATGACTTGGATCGCAAGCGGCCAAACCGGCGGGGCGCCAAGCGTCAGATTTCGGCCACTAGAAAGTCGAAGCCGTGCTCGATCCGGTCGATGAACGTCTTGCCCGAATGCTTCTCCCGGTCGAACGCAACCCGATTGAAGGTCTTGACCGCGCTGCGCCGCCACCACGTCGGATTTCGTCCATGAAGCGGATGTAGAAACCCAACGATCGCATGTAGGGGAACCTACACGATCGACGGCGACAAAGTGATCTCGGGCCCTCAAAGCCTCTCGGAGCTTGCGCTGGCAGGGCCGCGATCCGGCGCGAAACAGGCGCCGCCTTGGCAGCCTCCTGAGGCCGGCTTTGACCCAACCCGGACCTCCCGAAATGTCTCCACTCGCGCGGCTATCAGGGGCAAAGCGGACATCGAACACCCCTCATCCGAGCTTTCCGATCTAGTCGAGCACGGCGTGTTCGGCGCTTGGCGCTGCCGCCACACGCGGCTTGCGCATGAACAGGAGCAGGAGCGCGGTCGGCAGGCTCACCCAGAGCATCAGCTTGAAATCGTCCACATAGGCGATGTTGAGCGATTGCCGCGTGACCTCGTTGTTGAGCGCCGACAACCCGGCCGAGGTCGCGCTGTTCCAATATGCATAGGCGCCGCCCGTCTGCAGCATACGGTTGAAGGGGGTGACGCTCTGCGCGATCTCCGAGTGCATGATCTGCGTATTCTGCGCCAGCAAGAAGGAAGTGACCGAAATGCCGATGGCGCTGCCAACGTTGCGGATGAGGGCGAAGAGGGCCGTCCCGTCGGTGCGAAGCTCCGCAGGCAGCGATGCGAAGGCGACGACCTGCAGCGGAATGAAAACGAAGCCGAGCCCGAAGCCTTGCACGGCGGTCGTGATCGCCAAGGGCCACGCCGCGATGTCGGGCGTCCAGCTCGTCATTTGCCAGAGGCTGCCCGCAAGAAGCACCACGCCGATGAGCATCAAGAGCCGCGGATTGACACGGTTCGTCAGCCGTCCCGCGATCATCATGGCGATCATGGTGCCGACGCCGCGCGGCGCCATCAGAAGCCCCGCCGTGCTCACCGGATAGCCGGCGAGATTTTGCAAGTAGGGCGCGAGCAGCGCGGAGCTCGACAGCAGCACCATGCTGACCGCGAACATCACCAGGAACCCCGAGGTGAAATTGATGTCGGAGAAGATGCGCGGCGTGATGAAGGGTTTCTCGGCGAGCCAGACATGCACAACGAAAAGATAAAGGCCGAGGCCCGCGAGCACCGCCTCGGTCACGATCTCGGCCGAGCCGAACCAATCCTTCTGCTCGCCGCGGTCGAGCATGAGCTGCAAAGCCCCGATGCCGAGGCTGAGCACGAGAAAGCCGGTCCAATCGAAGGGGAGCTTGGTATTGCGCCGCGTATCGCCAAGGAAAAAGACGAGGCCGCAGATGGCGAGCACGCCGATCGGCAGATTGATGTAGAAGACGTAGCGCCAATCGTAGGCGTCGGTGAGATAGCCGCCGAGCGTCGGGCCGAGAATCGGCCCCACCATCACGCCCATCCCCCACAGCGCCATCGCCGAGCCGCGTTGCTCGGGCGGATAGAGGTCGAGCATCGTGGCTTGCGAAAGCGGCACGAGAGCCGCGCCGAACATGCCCTGCAACAGCCGAAACAGCACCATTTGCGTAAGCGATTCGGCAAGCCCGCACAGCATCGAGGCGAGTGTGAAGCCGGCGAGGCAGGTGATGAAAAACGCTTTGCGGCCGAAGCGCGACGACAGCCAGCCGACCGGCGAGGTCATGATGGCGGCGGCGACGATGTAAGAGGTCAGCACCCAGGTGATCTGGTCGGAGGTCGCCGACAGGCTCCCTTGCATATAAGGGAGCGCCACATTGGCGATCGTCTGATCGAGCGCCTGCATCAAGGTCGCGGCCATCACGCATACGGTGATGATGCCGCGGTGCTTCGGCGCCTCGTCCTCGGGTGCTTTAATTTTGGTCGGCGACATTGGTCCTCTCCGCCGGCGCTCCGCCCCAGAGCTCGGAAAGGGTTCGCTTATGGCCGGTGTCGATATCGACAATGACGCTCATTCCGGAACGCAGGACCGGGTAGCCTTCCTTCTGCTCGACCGTGATCCGCACCGGGATGCGTTGCACGACCTTCACCCAGTTGCCGCTCGCGTTCTGCGGCGGCAGGATCGAGAACTCGGCCCCGCTCGCCGGGCTGATGCTTTCGACTTTTCCGGACCAGTCGCGCCCGGGGTACGAATCGACCGAGATCTTCACCGGGTCGCCCGGCTTCACATAGGTGAGGTCGGTCTCCTTCAGATTGGCGTCGACCCAGGCGTGGCTCGTCGAGACGAGGCCGACCGCGCCGGTGTTGGTGAGCGCCGCGGTCTGGGAAACGAGATAAGTGCCGAGCTGCAAGGCATCGACCTGGGTCGCGATTCCGGCGAAGGGCGCGCGCACCACCGTGTGGTCGAGCTGCCTTTGCGCCTCGTCGACCTGAGCCTTCGCCTGTTGCCATTGCGGCATGGTCTCGACCGGCGCGTCGACGTTTCCGTTGAGGCGGGCCAGCGTGACCTGCGCCTGCTGCTTCAACGACTGCAAGGTCTTTTGCGCGGCCAGCAGCGTGAAATGTGTCTGATCGTACGTGGCTCGCGTGCCGAAATCGGTCTTGAGAAGGGAAGATGCCCGATCGAAATTGGTTTGCGCCAGATCGACCTGCGCGTTCTGCGCGTCGATGTCGCTCAGGATGCGCCGGTAATCCTCCTTCGTCGCGTTGATCGACAATTCGACTTGCCCGAGCTGCGCCTTGGCTTGTTCCAAGGCGATCTGGAATTGCCGCGGATCGATCTTGAACAGCACCTGGTTAGACTCGACCTTCTGGCCCTCATGCACGTCGACCTCGGAGACGAGGCCCGAGACATCCGTCGACACCATCAGCTTCGCTGCCCTCACATAGGCGTCGTCGGCCGAGACATAGCGGCCGCCGCGCATCCAGAAGACGGCGGCGCCGACCATCACCACCGCGATGCCGCCGAGCATAAGCAAGGTGCGAAGGCGCCGTCTCCCGCTCGCCCGTCGCGCCGGCTTTCCGGTCGCGTCGATCGGGGTCACGGGCGCTGGCGCTTCCCGTCGCGCTACGGGAGCCTCTTTGCGCGCGATCGGGACTCGCTCGCGCGCCTCGCCTTTCGCATGCGCCGGCATGGAGCTCGGGACCGCGGCCATCTCGGCATCGGCCGGGAATTTCCGGGCCTGGGTCACGTCCACGGGCTCGGCGCCGGCTTCCTGGGGCGCGCCGCCCGTGGACTTGATCTCGACGATCTCGCCGCCAGGGCGGACGATCTTCACATTTCCTCGGCTCATCACGGCGCCCTTACACGGCCTGCGCGAACATCGGCGACTGCACAAGATTGGCCTTCATGCGCAGCAGGGTATCGACTTGCGACTTGAGGGCGGCATCGGAAATGCCGGCCGTCACCTCCTCGCGCAACTCGTCGCGCCAGGAATGGATCTCATCGAGCACGGGCTTTGCCTTCTCCGTGAGGTGAAGCCGCTTGACGCGGCGATCCTTGGGGTCGGCGCGGCGCTCCACGAGGCCGCGGGCCTCAAGCCTGTCGACAAGCCGGCAAACGGTGATGGGTTCCACTTCCACGAGGCCCGCAAGGTCGCTTTGCGAGATGCCCGACTGACGCTCGAGCCAGCTCAGGATGACCCATTGAGCGCGCGTCATTCCGTGTTGCCGCCGCGCCCGCTGGTCAGCGCGCGTGCGCATGAGGCGCGCCACGTCATAGAGCAGGTACAGCACGTCGGTTTCGATGGCTTTGGTCATAAGGGTGCTTCTCGTATATGTTGTTGTATATAACGCACCTTATGATTTCCGCAAGCGGGTTTTGGCAGCGAACTTAGCAAAACCGCAGCGTTTAGAGGCGCAGCCAGCGGGAAGAAGAGCGCCCGTCGCCCTTTCGCTCACGCGGTGCGGCGGACCTGAGGCTTGGTCATCGTCGCGAAGCTTCGTCCGGCGACCGCGCGCGGGGCGAAGAAGGTGATCGCGGCCGAGGCGAGCGAGCAGAGCGCGAGGAAATAGAGGCCCATCTCGAAGCTCTTCGTCTCGTCCTTGATCCAGCCCACGACGAAGGGGCCGAAATAGCCGCCGAGATTGCCGATGGCGTTGATGAAGGCGATGCCGCCCGCCGCTGCCGTGCCACTGAGGAATTGCGACGGCAACGGCCAGAAGGACGTTCGCGAGCCGTATATCCCGAGAATGGCGAGCGACATCGCCGCGAGCGCCCAGTAAGAGCTTCCGAAAACGCCGGCGCCTGCAAGGCCGATGAAGCCGACGACGGACGCGCTGATCAGGTGCCAGCGTCGTTCCCCGCTCTTGTCAGAGGACCATCCCCAGATCACGAGCCCCGCCATGCCGACAAGGAAGGGGATCGCCGAGACAAGGCCGGTCATCGTGTTGGAAAGGCCGAGGCCCTTGACGATCTGCGGCATGAAGAAGGTCGTGCCGTAGCTCGCGGTCGAGCTCGTAAGATAGATCATGGCCAAGGCGAAGACGCGCGGATCGGCGAGCGCCTTCCACAGGCTCAGCCGTTCCCTGCCTTCAATCTTGCGCCGCTCGCTTTCGAGCTCCGTCTCGAGCCAGGCCCGCTCGTCCGGGCGAAGCCAGGCGGCGAGCGCGGGCCGATCGATCATCGCGAAGAGCACCACGAACGCCAAGATCACCGCGGGTAGCGCTTCGAGAATGAAGACCCATTGCCAGCCCCGCAAGCCGAGAATGCCGTCCATGCCGAGGATCAGGCCCGAGATCGCGTTTCCGAGAGCATTGGCGATCGGCTGGGCAAAAAAGAGAGCCGCGATGGCGCGGCCGCGGTAGCGGTCGGGGAACCAATAGGTGAAGTAGAACACCATTCCCGGGAAGAACCCCGCCTCGGCCGCGCCCAGGAGAAAGCGCACCAGGACGAAGCTTTTCGGCCCCGTGACGAATGCCGAGGCCGCCGAGAAAATTCCCCAGGTGATCATGATGCGCGCGATCCAGCGGCGCGCGCCCACGCGCTCGAGGATCACATTGCTCGGCACCTCGAAGATGAAATAGCCGAAAAAAAAGATGCCGGCGCCGAAGCCGAAGACGGTGGCGGTGAAGTTGAGATCCTCGTTCATCGTCAGCGCCGCGACCGCGACATTGGTGCGATCGATGAAGGCGACACAATAGGCGATGGTGGCGAGCGGCAGGATGCGCCAGGCGATCTTGTTGATGACGGCCGCTTCGATGGCGCTCACGGGCGCCGGCGAAGTTTCGGGCACAGTGTCCTCGGAGGGCGAATTCATGGCCTCTCGCCTTTGCTTCATCTGGCGCGCTGAGGGGGAAACGGGCAGCTATGTGAGAAAGCCGATGCTCGGCGTTTTCCAGGCTTTTGCCAAGTCGGCTTTCCAAGTCGGCTTTTGCCAAAATTATCGAGCTTGCCGGAAGCCAATCACGTTCGCTTCTCTTGCTTTGGAACCGCAGGCAAAAAGCACAAACCTCTCAATATCCTCCCCTTGCAAAGGGGAGGTGAGGTGGGGATCGATAAAGCGCATCTCCATCTCACCATGACACCCGTATGCACCCCTCCCGAGCCTCACCAGGCCGCATATCTGCCGTCACAGCTCGGCCAGCGCCCGATCTCTTCCTTTCGGGGGGCGGCAAAAAGGGGCCGACGAGGCCCACAAAGAGCGCTCAACGCTTCTCCGGCATCACCGCCATTTCGACCTCGCGAGCGCGGTTGAGGCCGGCCATCACTTCAGCAAGCTCGGGGCGAAGCGCGAGCCTTCGGCCGTAATGGCGTCGGAGGGCCGCGGTCAGTTGGCCGCCGCGCCCGAGAAGATCGTCGGCAAAGCCGATCATCAGCGAGTTCGGCCAGGCCTTGGGCCTGATGGCGACGAGCCGCTCGAATATGCGCTCCTCCGTCTCTTCCGGATCGGCCTGCATCAGCAAGGTCGTCATCGCGGCGGTGGAGCGTGAAATCCCGGCATGGCAATGAATCAGGAGATGCGCTTCGCGCCGGGCCGCGAGATCACGCTGGAACGCGCTCCCGAAGGCCAGAATCTCCTCGACATGGCGCACTTGCGGGAGCTCGATGCCCGGACCGGGCTCGATCGCGTCGTTGAAATGCATCTCGACGCGGTGATGCGGGTCGTAGGCCCAGAAAGCCTCGGGCTCGGGCCAATTCGGATCGAGAATCGAGAGCACATGCGTCACGGCGCGCGTCGAGTGATCGCCGAGCTCGTCAAGGCCGCAGATGGTGAGATCGGGGGGTAGCTTTGTCGCCATCGTTCAGCCCATATCACAGTCACGCGGCAACGCGAGACGTGAGCCTCAAAAAGCCTGCCGGTCAACGACGCTTATTCACCTCGCTCTAACCGCATCGCTCGTCGCGCGATCGGCTTTTGCCGCTTGGAGGCGCGCAACGGCTTCGGCCACCGCCAGCGCGAAGCCGTCGGTCGAGAGCGAGCCGCCGAGATCGGCCGTGCGGAGCTTGGGCCGCGCGAGCACATGGTCGATGGCGGCCTCGATGAGCGACGCGGCGCGCTCGAGCGCGGGTTTGCCGTCCTTTCGTCCACGCCAGGCGAGCAGCATGGCGGCGCTCAGGATGAGCGATGTCGGGTTGGCCTTGTTCTGCCCCGCGATGTCGGGAGCCGAGCCGTGCTGAGCTTGCGCGACGCAAATGTCCTCGCCCTGATTGATGGAGCCGCCGAGACCGAGGCTTCCCGAGAGCTCGGAAGCCTCATCCGAGAGAATGTCCCCGAACATGTTGGTGGTGACGATCACGTCGAAGCGATCCGGATTGCGAATAAGGAGCGCCGCCGTGGCATCGACGATGAGCTCCTCGAGCTCGACATCGGGAAACTCCGCCGCGACCTTGCGCGTCTCGCGCAGGAAAAGGCCGTCTGTGAGCTTCAGCACATTGGCCTTGTGCACGGCCGTCACCTTTTGGCGACGACGGCTCGCGAGCCGAAACGCCGCCTGCGCGATCCGGCGCGAGCCCTTCGCCGTGACCTTGCGCAGCGAGAGCGCCATGTCGGGCTCGGGCGCGAATTCGCCCGAGCCTTCAAACATGTTGCGGTCGGCGTAAAACCCTTCCGTATTCTCGCGCACGATGACGAGGTCCATCGGCTTGCGCAGCAGCGTCAGGCCTTCGCGCGAGCGGCACGGGCGAATATTGGCAAAAAGCTGGAAGCGCGTTCTGAGCTCGGCCGACGGGTTGAGGCCGCCTTCCTGGCGCGTCGGGTAATCGAGATGAGAGACCGGGCCGAGGAGGACGCCGTCGACCTCGGGCACGCGCTCGAGCACCGCCTTCGGCAAGGTGGTCCCTTCGGCCCGCAGGCTCGCAAGCCCGATGTCGCGCCTCTCGAACCCGAGCCCGCAGGACAAGGCCGCGTCGGCCGCCCGCAAGACTTGAAGTGTCGCCGCGGTGATCTCGGGGCCTATGCCGTCACCCGGAAGAACGAGAATTTTCATCGAATCGGGGTCGCGTGGCGCCTCAGGCATCTTCCCGGTTCAGGCGAGCTTGATCTTGTGCTCGACGACATGCTCGAGCGAGGGAACATCCTTCGATGTAAGCGCCATCTTCAGATGCAGGGTCGAGCCTTTCGCCTGGCCTTCGCGCAGCACGCGTTCGATCTCCCGCTGCGAGGTGACGCCGACCTCCTTGAGGAATTTCCGGATCTCCATGTTGAGCCTGTCTTCATCCATCGGGCTTCTCCCATCGTCGGACCGATCGCCGCCGGGCTTTCGCGGCGCTTCGGCCGGGTTCGATTTTGCAAGGTAGCGCGAGAATTCCGCGCCGTGAAATCTCAAAGGTCCGGCTGGGATCGTGGCCTATGCCGCCAATCAGCCGGGAAGGCTTTGGCCGCGCTCGAGGTCAAGAGGGATTGGCGCCCAACTGCCAGAGGATAGCGAACGCCACAACGCAGCCGCCAATGAGGGATGCGACCGGAAATTATTTCACCTCGCGTATCCATCGCAGCTTTTCCCCAAAGCCAAATCGAGCTCCGGGCACGAGAATCTAGTCCGCATGCGCTATTGCAACCGTGCACGCACCCATCTGTCTCTCGGCAAGGGCACACCTTTCCCACGAGCCGTTCAGGCCGTGGGACGAAGGCGCCGGTTCTCCACATTCATCTTGGCGAAGCGTTCTATGTCTTTGATGGCGCCACAATTGAACGGACGGCAAACAAGTGTATTTACAAGTCTGGACGGCGCGCGGTTGAATGATCGCCAGTCATTCGATGTGAGGGCACCCATGGCCGGGATCCTTCTGGAAGGCGACCACGTCACGGACGAGGAACGCGCGGCGCATACGCGCGCGCTGGCGGCGAAGGAGCGCGAAAGATCATTGAAGCGCGCCACGGAGGTAAAGGCGCGGGTCGGTGGCCAGAAGCTCGGCAGGGCACTGCAGTTTCCGGGCAGGGCCCTTTCCGATCGCATCGTCGAGCCCGGCCCCTTCACCTGCAAGCTCGCCAAGGGCAATCACTTGCGCATCATCGATCTCGAGGGCCAGCAGGCAGTCGATTTCCTCGTCTACGACGCGGCCAACCACGAGAACCGTTACAACGCCGCCAACACCATCAAGATCAACCGCTCCGTCTATGTCGGCAAAGGCTTCAAGCTGATTTCCGATCTCGGCGAGGTCTTGATGACCATCGTCGAGGACACGGTCGGCCACCACGATACGATCGGCGGCTGCTGCAGCACCGAAGTCAACTACATGCGCTACGGCATCAAGGGCACGCCGAGCTGCCGCAGCAACTTCATCACCGCTCTGCGCGCCCACGGCATGGACCCGCGCGACATCCCCGCCAACATCAACTTCTTCATGAACGTGCCGGTGCGCCCTGACGGCTCGACAGAGATCGTCGACGGCTTGAGCGAACCCGGCGACTACGTTGACCTGCGCGCCGAGAACGACGTGCTGGTAGTGATCTCGAACTGCCCGCAGCGGTTTAATCCGTGCAGCGGCTGGAACCCGACGCCGATCCGCATCATCGAATGGCAGCCGCAACGTGGCAGATGAGGCCGCGTGCACCGAAGGCTGGGTTTGCTCTTGCCGGCATTGTCTGTTCATCGGCGCCGGTTGTGATGAGCCAGCGCTCGCGCAAGGTCCTCTTGCGATCGTGCCCGACATTTCCCAAATTCCAAATGCCAAGCCCGCTCAGCGCTGAGCTTCTTTAAATTTATTGTCGCGGTGCGTTCGCATTTGCCTGCTAACCCTGAGCGGGTGCCGGTTAGGAGAAGCGAAATGGCTTTCCGAACGGAAATCTCTCTTGAGGAGTTGCTCGCCGAGCCAATAGTGGTGGCGCTTATGAACCAGGATGGCGTCTCCATCGGGGAAGCACGAGCTCTCTATGCCAGTGTTGGGCAGAGTCTTAAGGACAATGCGCGGGAGGCACGACCGGGCGTGGTCAAATCGCCCTGGCTCGCGCCTTGCACGACCCCCGCTCCGGATCAGCTATCCCGGTGCCCATAACGGCCCTTTCCTGCAAGCCGAGGAAGACGGTTCGTTCGGGCTTGACCCCACGATCCTTTCCCTCGCTAGCGGACCTGCTCCTATCGCTGATCGGCGCTAACCTGGCGCCATGCCTTTCTGGGCCAACTCCTTGATGGCGCCCTCAGTCTTGGCCAGATGCTCCAGGCCCATGCCGCGCAGGACGTTGGGAGCCTTGGTGAACTGAATGTTGTCGTAGCCGACGATCTCGATTCGATTGCCCCAGGGATCGCGGAAATCCAGGAACGGCCCCGGAAGCGAATCCACGCCAGCATTGACCAACGCTCGGCGGACGGCTTCCTTATCGTCGACAACGAGGCCGAAATGACGTCCGTCGTCGGCGCCCTGGCGGCGGCCTTTCTGGAGCGCGATGAACTGGTCGCCGAGATCGATGAAAGCCATGCTCTCGCTCTTGCTTCGTAGCTCGAAATCGAAAATCCGATCATAGAAAGCCAGTGCTTCCTCGATGTCGCCCACCTCCAACGCAATGTGATTCACGCCCACGGCGCGGGCCTTCCCAGTATCGGGCATTACAGCCTCCTACGGTCATCGATGAACATTTCTATCCCGAGCGGCTGGGACGGTGAAGCTGGATGCCGAGCCAAATGAAATGAAATTGTCAGCAGTTTTGGTGGGCGCGACAGGGATCGAACCTGTGACCCCTACGATGTCAACGTAGTGCTCTTCCGCTGAGCTACGCGCCCGCACCAGGGTCGCACCGAAAGCTCGGCGCGTGCCTTGTCCTATACGCGGCAAAGCCGGGTGATGGCAAGGACCCGTCGCTCGCAACAGCCGTCGGGCGCACGACCCGTCTCAAGCCCTGTCTCGAGCCCATGATCTGGCCAGGTGAGGTAGCGCAGGAGTTGTGCGGTTTCCGCCTTGGAAAAAAGGGCGGGCGAAACCGCCCGCTGGAGGAGGGCGCCATCGCCAATTCCTGTCCGCGCCCCCCTCCGTGTCGAGGAAACTTTCTCGCGCTTTTGCCGTTCTAACGCGTCAAAGGAGCATGCGATGAGAGAGGACGGTATCAGGGCAAGTAGCGTCGAGCGCGAGCCGGCCCCGAAGGACATGTCTTATGAAGTCGCGGATTTCGCGCGCAAGCACGGGCTCAGCATGGTCGAAGCGCGCAGCTTGATCGCGAAGGTCGGCAACGATTGCATGAAGCTCGACCAGGCCGCCAAGAAGCTCAAGCGCAATTGATCGAGGTCCCCAGCCCATGCTCGTCAATGCTCCCTTGTCGGTCGACACGGAACACGAGGTTCGCAGGAAAAGCGAGGACATCGACGCTCGCGTCATGAGCGACGTGCTCAAGGCGGTCGTATCCCGCGTCAAGAAGATCGATCGCGGCCACGACATTCCCTACATCGCGGGCTACAGCCAGAATGGGGAAAAGATCTATATCGATCGCCACATGCCGAGATCGGCCTCGCTCGGCGGCAAGCGGGTGCGGACAGATCGCTTCCTCATCCTGCACGAGGCCGTCGAAAAAGCTCTCCTCGACGAGCTTGGCCTTCATTACCTGCACGCGCATCAGATCGCGCTCAGGGCCGAAAAAGCGGCGGTGGAAGCGGAGGGTCTCACATGGCGAGACTACAACGCCTTCACCAAGGCGCATGAGCGCGAGATCGACGACGAGACGTTGAAGAAAGTGCCGGACGACCTCGACCTGACCCCTTACCGCAACGAGCGCGATTTCGAAAAGCTGCGGCAGATGATCGCCGCGATCCGCGCGGAAGCGTAGTCGGCATTCGCATCGGACCGCGTCAGGGAAGGTGCGCGCTGCTTCAACCGAGCGCCTCGAGCGAGGGCCCGTCCCGCGCCGAGCTCCAACCACGAACCCACAATAGTCTCGCGCCAAGACGGCCTCGTCGTGCTAAGGCGAAAGCCCGCAACCCTGCCGAAACCTTTGCATGTTCGACGCGCTTCTCGTGGTGCTGCCGGTCTTCGGCGTCATTCTCCTCGGTTATGTCGCGCGGCTCGCGCGCTATGTGACGGACCGTATGGGTGACGGCTTGTCGGAATTCGTGAATGACATCGCCATCCCTTTCTTGATCTTCCAGACCCTATCCACCGCCCGTATTCCGAGCGAGCAGCCCTGGGGCTACTGGATCTCTTATTTCGGCGGCGTCGCCGTGGTCTGGACGCTCTCCATGTGGATCGCCGGGCGCTTCTTCCATTACGGGCGCTTGCCGCGCGTGGTCGCGGGCTTCGCGGCCGGGCAGGCGAACACGGTGCTCGTCGGCATCCCTTTGATCCTCAAGGCCTTCGGCAAGGCGGGCGAGGTCCCGCTCTTCCTTCTCATCGCGGTTCACCTCCCCGTCACCATGACGGCGGCGACCGTGCTTGCCGAGGGCGGCCATCTGCGGGTCACGGCAATCATTTCCCGCCTCGCTCGCCACCCCATTCTGATCGCCATGGCGCTCGGCGCGGCCGCGCGGCTTCTCGGCGTCTCCTTGGCCGAGCTTGCGCCGGTAAAATCGGTGCTCGACATGGTGGCAGCTTCGGCGGTGCCTTGCGCGCTCTTCTCAATGGGCATCGCGATGCGCCGTTACGGCCTGCAGGCGGGCATCGCGCTGCCTTCGATCGTCACCGTGATCAAGATCGTCCTTCATCCGCTTATCGTTTATCTCTTGGCCGCGAAGCTCTTCGCCATCGATCCGGTCTGGGCGGGCGTCGCCACCTTGTTCGCCGCCTGCCCTTGCGGCATCAATGCGTATCTCTTCGCCTATAAATACAAGGAGGCGGCCGATTTCGCCGCGACCGCGATCGCTATCTCGACGGCCGCGGCCGCGGTCACCGTCACCTTGTGGATCTGGTACCTCGCGCCGCACACCGGCTCTTGAGAGGGCGCTGGCACAAAGCTGAATTACGTTTTAAGTTTTCCCCGCTGAGCGACTGGCGCGATCCAGGACGGCTCGAAGTGGTGCAATCGCGAGCTTGGCGAGGTTGGCGTGACAACCGAGTCCTGCGGTCTCGACGATCAAGGGCCTGTGCCCGCCCCAGCGACGATCGCACGCGTCAAGGCCTTTGCCGAAGCGTTCGGCATCACCCGCATCGCCAATCTCACGGGCTTGGATCGCACCGGCATCCCCGTCGTCATGGTATGCCGGCCCAATGCCCGGTCGAGTGCGGTATTCAACGGCAAGGGGATCGATCTTTCTTCCGCGCAAGCCTCCGCGTTGATGGAAGCCGCCGAGACCTGGCACGCCGAAAATATTCGCCTTCCGCTCCGGCATGCCAGCCTCGCGGATCTCGACGGCGATCAGCCGATCGTCGATATCCATGCCTTGCCGCGCGCGCCGCCCGGGAGACAATTAGACCCGCACCTGCCGATCCTTTGGGTCGAGGGCCGCAACTTGATGGATGGCGGCTCGATCTTGCTGCCCTTCGAAATCGTCCACGCCGATTCGCGGATGGATGGGCCGCCAATGTCCGGCTGCTTTTCGATGAGCACCAATGGCCTCGCTTCAGGCAATCACTTGCCGGAGGCGGTAAGTCACGCCATCTGCGAAATCATCGAGCGCGATGCGACCACTCTCTGGCATCGAAGCCCATCCGCCGAGCAAGACGACAGGCGTCTCGACCTCGCCTCGATCGATGATCCCCAGTCGCTTGCCGTGCTCGATCTCCTGGCGCGGGCGGGGCTCGACCTCGGCGTCTGGGATATCACGACCGACGTGGGCGTCTGCGCGTTCCAATGCCTGATCGTCGATCGCGTCGCGGCGACGGGCCATATCGGCGTCGGCGCTGCCTGCCATCCCGCGCGCGCGACCGCGCTTCGGCGTGCGATCCTCGAAGCGGCGCAGGTTCGCACGACCTATATCATCGGCTCGCGAGAAGACATCGAGCCGGCCGACTATGATCCCGCGGTTCTGGGGCGACGGGCCGCCGAGGCGCGCGCCTTGATGCGACCGACAGGGCGCGCTCGAGACTTCAGATCGGCCGCAAGCATGACCTGCGAAACTCCGGCGGCCGCCGTGGCCTGGCTTCTCGACAGGCTCCGCTCGATCGGGCTCGAGCAGGCGATCGCGGTGGATCTCACGCGCCCTGAGTTCGCCATCCCGGTGGTGCGGGTCGTCGTTCCGGGCCTTGAAGGATCGGATCATCACCAGTCGCAATACTTGCCGGGACCGCGGGCGCGGCGCGCGGATGGGACGCTCATGACCTCCATCGTCTTCGTCGGCCCGACGCTCGGGCCCGAGGAGGTGGCTGCGGCCGGGGATTTCATCTGCCGGCCTCCGGTTTCCCAGGGCGATGTCTACCGCGCCGCTCGAAACCGACCTCGCGCCATCGGCATCATCGACGGCTATTTCTCCGGCGCCCCTTCGGTTTGGCACAAGGAAATTCTTTGGGCGATCTCCGAGGGCGTGCCCGTCTTCGGCAGCGCCAGCATGGGTGCGCTGCGCGCGGCGGAGCTGCACAGCTTCGGCATGCGCGGCATCGGGCGAATTTTCGAGGCGTTCCGCGACGGCGTCCTGGAGGACGACGATGAAGTGGCCGTGCTGCATGGCCCGGCCGAGCTCGGCTACCTCGCTGCCTCCGAACCGATGGTCAATATCCGCGAGACGCTGGCTCTCGCGCAGATGAAGGGTGTGCTCGAGCCGGGTTCCCGAAGGTCGCTCGAAAACCTCGCAAAGTCCGTTTTCTTCGGCGAACGCAACTGGCCTGAATTGCTGGCGGCCGCGGCTTCGAAGGGCATCGCCGAAGCGGAGCTCGTCGCGCTCCAGGACTGGCTTCCAGAGGGGCGCGTGGACCGCAAGCGATTGGACGCCATTGGGATGCTCGCGGCGATGCAGGAAGCGAGCACGGCGGATGCGCCCATGGTCCCGTCGTTTCATTTCGAGTGGACCTTTTTATGGGATCAGTTCGTCGCTCGGTGCGCCGGCGCCACAGCGGTTTCTTCGCTTCCAACGCAGCGCGTTCTCGATGAGCTGCGGCTCGAAGGGCCCGACGCCTACGGGCGGGTTGAAACCCGGGCGCTTCTGCGCATGGTCGCGGCCAACGGCATCGCACGGCCCGCCGAGCCCTCGCGTGACGAGAACCGAGCGGCGCTGACGAAGCTTCGCGCCAAGCTCGGCCTCTACACCAGGGCCGAGCTCGACCGCTGGATGGCGGCGAATGATCTCGATCCGGTTTCCCTGGAGAGGATGATCGAAAATGAGGCGCGCCTCGAGGAGCTGCGTCGAAGATTCGAACGATCGCTCGAAACCGCTCTGCTCGAGGAATTGCGCCTCAGCGGCACGTATGCGCGGCTTGCCGAGCGAGCGGCGAAGAAACAAGAGGTAGTGGCTCGAACCGCCGAGGCCCAGGCGCCAACACGTCTTCTCGGCATCACACTCCGGCTTTGGTATTTCGAAAACCGGCTGGGCTCGCCGATGCCTGACGACCTCGAAGATTTCGCCCGCCGGTTAGGCTTCGAAAATATCGAAGCATTAGACGCGGCAGTACATCGGGAATGGCTTTACTTGAACGTTTACTCGAAATCACCTTGACTCTAGTAACTGAATGGTCTCTCCTTCGTTATCGGAGGGGAACGTGCACCAGCAATGCTGCGCGGGCGGCGTGAGGTTCAGGCTTTTCCCGAAGCCGCCCTACGTGCATCCGGAATGGCCTCCTGAAACGGTGAGCGTTTCCAACCCTCCGGGCTCGATCGGGCCGGGACCTTCCGACGAGCGGATGCTGCTGATCAATCCGATCGACAAGCGCCTCCCTTATGGCATCAATCCCGGCCCGCTCGGAACGCCGAGCCTCCATCTGCCGCCTTATCGAGGGCCGAGCTATCGGCCCGTATGCCCGGACGAGGAGGGGCATTTCGACCGCGTCCCCGAGGGCACGCCGGAGTTCGAGGAGGCGCATGTCTTCGGTACGGTGCGCTTCGTGCTCGACATCTGGGAGCGCTACTTCGGCCGCACCATCGATTGGCATTTCGCGCGCGACTACCGGCAGCTCGAGATCGTTATCCTTCCCGCTCTCCACAACGCCTATGCGGGTTACGGCTTCATGGAAATCGGCTCGCATCCGCAAGCCGACGGCGCGGCTGTCCCTTATGCGCTCAACTTCGATGTGATGGCTCATGAGCTCGGCCATCTCATCATCTATTCGACGATCGGCGTCCCGTCGCCCTTGGCGCAAAGAGGCGAATATTACGGATTTCAGGAATCGGCCGCCGACACGACGGCCCTCATCGCGGCGCTGCATTTCGAATCCCTGATCGTGCATCTTCTCGAAGAGACACATGGCAATCTTTACGTCTTCAACGAGCTCGACCGTTTCGCCGAATTATCGCCGCATGATCAGATCAGGCTTGCGAGCAACGACATCAAGCTCTCCGAATTCGCCGCCGGCTGGGACGACGAGCACACGCTGTCGCAGCCGCTCACGGGCGCGATCTTCGACATCGCCGTCGATATCTACCAGGAGCTTCTCGTCGAGCGCGGCTTGATCCCGCGCGCCATCGCGGAAGCGACGCGCCGGGTCCGCGACGAACCCGCGCTCGCGACGCTCATTCAGCCGGCCTTCGAATCCGCCTTCGCCACCCAATACGAGGGCTTGCGTGCCGCGCTCACCGACGCGCGCGACTATGTCGGCCATGCGCTGGCGGAGACCTGGAAGCGGCTCAAGGCCGACTACTTCAGCTATCTCGACGTGGCGGAGGCGCTCATCGCCACGGACCGGATGATGAGCGGCGGCCGTTATCGGCGGGCTGTGGTCGAGAGCTTCGCCTGGCGCGAGATCGGAAGCGTGGTCGTCGGCCCTCGGCTTCGGCCGCCGGGGCCGCGCAGCCACACGCACTCGGTCCGAACGATCACGCCTGATGTCAGGGAGAGGCTGCCGAAGATGACTTACCGCGAACGGGCGATCGCGGCCGGTCTTGCGCCATGATTCGCTCGGCGTCATGAAAGGGAGGCTAATATGACCGAGACGTTGGTAACGCCATCAAGTACAAAGATGTACGGTAGATTATTAAGAGATTTAACCTATACGTATGATGACACAACTATAAGAATCGCTAGAAACAATTTCCTCGAACATCAGCTACGGCCACCGCAATTGTCATTTTTACAGGAGACACGCGTCTATAATAGCCCAAACATAACCAACCTGTCATCGTTGGCCGATATTTATGAAGGTATGGAAATCGAGCCGTTAGCAGTGGGTGTATTTAGTAGTCCCATCGGTGTGGTATACATTGACTCAGAGTCCGCATTACGACAATAATAACCGTTTCTCAAAACGCGGACGTGGGCGCGGGACCCGGTCAAGATTTCGCAGCCTCCTGGAAAGTTCATCTCGCGAGAATTTATGCATTCAGCTTTCGAAGGTACCGTTTATAGCCTGCCTAGGCCATCCATTTTTGTGGTCCATGGACCTGGGCGGCCGATCGACTTCACGAACGGCATCACGTCGAGCATGCAGAGCGCGGGGGTCGCTGCGAGAGAATGGGAATTCTCGTCTGGTTCAGATTTGGTCTACTGGGAATATGAAAAAGGTGATTTTTCCCTTCGGCTCGACACGGAGGCCGGGCCACTGGAGCAGATCCTGCTTGCGGCAGCGATTCGCGGCGCCGACATGGCGGACCGAAGCGGCGCGAATCTGGGCGTCCGAAGCGGCGCCAATCTCAGCGGGGCCAACGTCAGCGGCGCGAATGTGAGCGGAGCCAACGTCAGCGGAGCGAATCTGAGCGGCGCGAACCTTCGCAACCGTTGAGAGCGGCGACGGGCCGTCGGGCTCTCCCGCTCGCCGGCTCGAACACGACGCCTCACCCCCGTGGCGGGCGCCAGATCATCTGGCGCGTCGCCGCGTTCTGGCTCCTTTGGCGGAAGCCGAGGCGCAGATAGAGAAACCGCGCCGGGTTGCCGTGCATGACGTCGAGCGTCACGAACTTCCCGAGCGCATCGGCGCGCTGAAGCAGCTCCCTCATGAGCCGCGTGCCGATTCCCTTTCCGCGCGACTTCCCGGACGAGATGGATTTGCCGCAGGTGCATGTGGTCGACGAAATCGGCCACTTGAATCCAACCGATTCGTTTGTCGCCGGCGCAAATCACCTGCGCCGGCGCCAGCTTGTAGCCCTGGCGGAATTTCGAGACGATCCGAGGCCGGTTCCATTGGCCGATCCTCGACAAATGCATCTGCGCCCCTTCGAGGTAAAGCGAGAGGGCGAAGGCGTAATCGCCGAGCCTTGCCGGCCGCAACCGGAGTTCGTTCTCCCGCCGCGGCTTGCAGTTCGTCGTTCCCCCGCGGAGAGGCCCCTCGCGCATCACCTTTGAATTTTCCTCCCTCGACGCGGCGAATCGCAATATAGCGGCGCAATATTAAGAAGTATCTTCTCGACCTCCTTTCGCGCGGCCTAAATTCAGGTAATATTCGGCATTGCGGATTGTCCTTCTGGCGGCGAGGCCATGGCATCCACGAAACCAATGACCCCTGTTGCGGCGACCGATCGGGAGGTGAAGCGCGCCGCCGTGCTGATCGCCGACGTCGTCGAGTTCAGCAGACGCATGGAGCAGGACGAAGGGGGAAGCGTCGATCAAGTCTCTCGATCCATTCAACTTTTTCGCGGCCTGATCAGCGATTACGGCGGCCAAATCGCCGCGATCGCCGGCGATGGCATTCTGGCGCTGTTCGACAGCGCCGACAGGGCGCTGCAGTTCGCCGTCCAAATCCAGACCGAATTTCGCGACCAGTCGGTCTGGGGCGACGGCGATCCCATCCAGTTCCGCATCGGGCTCAATGTCGGCGAGGTGACGTTTCACGAAACCGTCGCCTATGGCCACTGCATCAACGTCGCGGCGCGCCTTCAGGCCATGGCCGATCCCGGCGGCATCCTCGTGACCGGCGCGTTTCGTTCAGCGATGCAGTCCGCGTCATCAGGGCTGTTGTTGCGATCGGTGGGTCAGCCCCGCCTTAAAAACCTTTCCGAACCCATCGACATCTACGCGGTCGAGCAATCGGCGCCGGCGCCGACGCGAGCGGCGGTACGGCCTCGCGACGAGCCGCTGAGCGAGCCCGTCCGTAATCCCTCGATCGCGGTGCTTGCCGTCACCAACCTCTCCGGCGATCCGCGCAACGATCATCTCTGCCTGGGCATCTCGGAAGATATCATCGCGAGCCTCTCCCGGTTTCGAAATCTCCTGGTGATCGCGCGGCACTCGGCCTTTCTGTTCAACCTGAACACAGCTCCGGCCGAGGTCGTCCAACGGCAATTGGGCGTCCGCTATATCCTTTGGGGAAGTCTCCGCCGGGCCGGGGAACGCCTTCGCATCGCCTTCGAGCTGATCGATGCGGCAACCGAAAGCGTGCTCTGGTCCGACCGATTTAAGCTCGACCTCGACGAGCTTTTCGACGTGCAGGAGGAGATCGCCGGCGCCGTCGCCTCCCGGCTATCGATCCAGATCGACTTGGCGGAGTGGCGGCAACAATCGCCTTATCCCCGCGACATGCGCGCCTATGGGCTGGTTTTGCGGGGGCAGCATTTGATCCTCAAATTCACCAAGGCGGGAAATTGGCATGCTCGCCGGCTCTTCGAGGAAGCTCTCGAATATGCGCCTGAATACAGCCGCGCGCACAGCGCCTTGTCGCGAACGCATAATCTCGACTGGCGTTATGCTTGGTCGTCAGCGCCCCAGAGATCACTCGAATCCGCGATCGTATTCGCGCGTCGGGCGAAGGAATTCGACCGCCTCGATGCGCGCGGTTTCGCCGAGCTCGGCTACGCCAAGCTCTACCGCCGGCAACATGAGGAAGCCATTGCGGAATACGGGCAGGCCCTGGCGCTCAATCCAAACGACAGCGACATCATCGCCGAATACGCCGATGCCCTCGCCTACGTCGAACAACCGCAGCGCTCGGTCGAGCTCATGCACAAGGCGATGCGGCTCAATCCGCACTATCCTGACTGGTACCTCTGGTATCTGGCGGACGCCTACGACACGCTCGGGCAGTCGGAGGACGCGATCGCGACGGTCAAGCGCATGCACGATCCGTCCGAAGGCCAACGCATTCTCGCGGCAAACTATGCCCATCTCGGAATGATGCGCGAGGCTGAAGCCGCGGCGCATGAGGTCTTGCGCCTTCACCCCACATTCAAGATCAGCGTATGGCGCGAGCGCCCACCATATCGCGACAAGGCCATCCTCGAGCGCTATGTCGAGGGGCTTCGCAAAGCCGGCCTGCCCGATTGATGGGTCGGCGGCGCTCCCCAGCTTGTCATCTCAGGCCAGAGGGGTAGGTCCTGTTGCGATCAGTTTGCGAACGTCGCGCGGTGTCATCCCGCTCGCCCGCAACCCGCGCAGGCTGGTCGAGGCGATGCTCTTCGAGAGCTTGCGCCCATCCTCGTCGAGAACGAGCCGGTGGTGGTGATAGCCGGGCTCGGGAAGCCCAAGCAGCTCTTGCAAAAGCCGGTGGATCGAAGTGGCCGCACGCAAGTCCATGCCGCGCACCACTTGCGTCACGCCTTGCGCCGCGTCATCGACCGTGACGGCGAGGTGGTAGCTCGAAGGCGCGTCGCGGCGCAGCAAGATCACATCGCCCCAGGCCGATGGATCAGCCTCGATCGCGCGCCAGGGTGACGCGGGCTCCGCTCCTTCATGCTCGCGCCAGGTGAGCCGGCCGGCGAGCGCGCTTGCCTCTGCCGTGCGAAGGCGCCAGGCATGCGGCTCTCCGGCGCGGACGCGCTTGGCGGCCTCGTTCGGCTCGAGCTCGCGACAAATCCCCGGGTAGAGAAAGGCGCCGTCGGGATCGCGCGGCCATTTCTCGCCGTCTCGCGTTTCGCGCTCGGCAACGGCGCGGCCGAGCGTCGCGCGCGAGCAAAAGCAGGGATAGACGAGGCCGCGGCGCTCGAGCGCCTCGAAGCGCTCGCGGTGAAGCGCCAGATGCTCGCTCTGGCGCCACACCGGCCGCTCGAAAGCCATGCCGAGCCATTCGAGATCCTCGAGGATCGCCGCCTCGAATTCCGGGCGGCAGCGCGCCGGGTCGATATCCTCGATGCGCAGGAGAAGCTTTCCGCCGCAGCTTCGCGCCGCATCCGCGTTGATGAGCGCCGAGAGCGCGTGGCCAAGATGCAGATAGCCGTTGGGGCTCGGGGCGAAGCGAAACACGCCCGCCCCAGCCGCCTCCTTAGCCACGCGCCTCTCGCAGCGCCTTCGCCTTCTCGACGGAGGCACGCGCGTTCTTCGCGATCTCGGAGAAACGGCCTTCCCTGATGTCTTGCGCGCGCGCGATCCAGGTGCCGCCGACCGCGATCACGCTTTTGAGCTTCAGCCAATCGCCGAGATTGTCGAGGCTTACGCCTCCGGTCGGGATGAAGGAGAGGCCAAGATGCGCGAAGGGAGCGGCGATCGCCTCGAGCGCTTTCGGCCCGCCGGCCGTGCCGGCCGGGAAGAACTTCATGATGCGCACGCCAAGCGCCACCGCCGCCGACACGTCGCTCGGCGTCATGACGCCCGGCGCGAAGGGAAGCTTCGCCTTGGCGGCGGCCTCGACGATGCGCGCATCAAAGCCGGGCGCGAGGCCAAAGCGCGCGCCGCTGCCGCGCGCCGCTTCGAGCGAGGCCAGGTCGAGCACGGTGCCCGCGCCGGCAAGGAGTTGCGGCCGGTCGGCCGAAAGCTTCGCGAGCACCGGTGCCGCCGCCGGCGTGCGGAAGGTGATCTCGGCGACCGGCAGGCCGCCTTCGAGGAGCGCGTCGGCGAGCGCGACGGCATCCTCGGCGCTTTCGATGGCAATGACCGGAACGATGCCGATCGCGGCGATCGTCAGGAACGGGTCGGTCATGCAGGCCTCGGCGGGAGCCGCGGTCATGTCAGAGCTTGCCCGCGGCCTTCAATATGGTTTGGGCGTGGTGCATGCCGGTGTTGGCGGCCGGGACGCCGGCATAGATGGCGATTTGCATCAGCGCTTCCTTGACATCCTCGAGCGTGAGCGAGCCTTGCTCTACCCCCGCACGCAGATGCAGGCAAAACTCTTCCCAGCGGCTGAGCGAGGCCGTGATGGCGAGCACCAGCAGGCGCCGCGTGCGCTGGTCGAGCCCCGGCCTCGTCCAGATTTCTCCCCAGGCGATGCGCGTGATGAAGTTCTGGAACTCCCCGGTCAGCGCGTTGCGCGAGGCGAGCGACTTGTCGACCCATTCATCCCCGAGCACCGCGCGCCGCATGACGAGCCCCGCCTCGAAGAGCGTTTCGCGTGCCGTCGAAAGATCCTCGTCGCCCTTGGCGCCGGCAAGGAAGGCGAGGACGGCGCCGCCGAAGGCTTCAGGCTGCTCGACCGCCGAAAGATGAGCGGCATCGAGCATCACCGATGTTGCGCCCGCGACGGCGGTGGCGATGCGCTCGCCATGTTCCGCCGGCGGCGTCGAGACGTCTTGCGCGCCATTGATCACGAGGAGCGGCGCCTTCACGCGCGCGAGCTTATCCTTGATCTTCATTCCGGCGATCGCCATGCAGCAGGCGGCATAGCCTTCAGGATCGGTCGCCAGCGCGGTCGCCCGCGTGCTGCCGAGGAGCGGCGGCTTCCTGTCGAGGAAGCCTTGCGTGAAGAAGCGGCCGAGCACCGCGTCGATCACGGCCTGCATGCCTTTCTGGCGCACCAGGGCCGCGCGCTCGCGCATGAGATCGGGCGACATTTGCGCGGAGGTGTTCGCGCCGACGATCTTCTCGACACGCTCGGGATGCTCGATTGCAAGCTCGAGGGCCGTCATGCCACCCATCGACAGCCCGCAAACATGCGCGCGCGCGACGCCTGCCGCGTCGAGCACGGCCAGAGCGTCCTGCGCGAGCATCGATAGCGTGTAATCGCCCTTGGGCGCGTCCGACGCGCCATGGCCGCGCGTGTCCATGCGCAGCACGCGGAAATCGCGCGTCAGGAGAGGCATCACCCCATCCCACATGGCGTGATCGGTGCCGAGCGAATTCAGAAGAAGGAGCGGCGGCTTTCCTTCATCTCCATCGGCGCGCCAATAAAGGCGCACCTTGTCCTGCATCACGAAAGCCATGAGTTTGCTCCTTCACGCCTGATGAGCGCGTACCTCATCCCACGCGCCGCCGATGGATCGCAAGCGCGTTGTCGATGAAGGCCCCGCTCGCGCCGAGATAGGTGGAGGGGTCGAAGATTTGGGTGATGAGCGCGGGCGAAAGCTCGGCCGTGATCGATTTCTCGGCAAGCGCCAAGTCGCGCAATTGGCGGTTCTCCGCCACGGCGCGCCTCGACAAAGTCTCGACCGCGTGATGCGCCTCGTTTCGCCCGAGCCTCGGCGCCAGCGCCAGCATGAGACGCTCGGCGAGAACGAGGCCGTTCAGGCGCTCGAGGTTGCGCCGCATCGCGCCGGTGTCGACCTTGAGGCCGCTGATCGCCTCGGCCATGGCGCAGGCGGCGCCATGGGCCGCCTCGAACAGCGCGGCGAGCGTCGGCGCTTCGGCCTGCCAGCCGCCGAGCGCCCGCTCATGCTCCTGCACCATGGCGGAAAGAAGGGTCGCGACAAGGCCCGGTGCTCGGGTCGCGGCCGCGAGCGCCACCATGGAGCCGATGGGGTTTTGCTTATGCGGCATGGTGGACGAGCCGCCGCGCCCCTGGCCGGAGGGTTCGGCCGCTTCCCCGATCTCGGCTTGCGACAGCAAGGAGAGATCGCGGGCGATCTTGCCGAGCGTGCCGGTGAGGATGCCGAGCGCGCTGCCGAGACCCGCGATGGCGTCGCGCCGCGTGTGCCAGGGCATGGGCGCGAGCGCGAGGCCGAGGCGCGAGGCGAGGCGTCGTGCCACCTCCACGCCCTTGTCGCCGAGCGCCGACAACGTGCCCGCCGCGCCGCCGAGCTGAAGGGTGAGCGCGTGCTCGCTTTCGCGCGAGAGGCGCGAGAGACCGTCTTCGACGCCGATCAGCCAGGACGCGGCTTTGACGGAAAAGCTCGTCGGCAAGGCCGGCTGCATCAGCGTGCGCGCCAACATCACCGTGCCGCGATGCTTCTCGGTGAGCGCCGCCAGCGCCTCGGCGAGGCGCGCGAGATCGCGCTTCAAGAGCGCGCAGGCGGCACGAAGCTGCAGCACCAGGGCCGTGTCCGCGAGGTCTTGGCTCGTGGCGCCGAAATGCACATGCCCCGCGGCATCGCGATCGATATTCGCCACCGCCTCGCCGAGCCGCTTCACCAGCGGAATGGCGAGCGTGCCGGCATGCGCGGCGGCTTCGGCAAGCTCGCTTGGATCGCATGTGAGCGCCCGGGCCGCTTCCGCGATGGAGCGGGCGGCGCTTTGCGGAATGACGCCGCATTCGGCTTCGGCTTCAGCCAAGCCGGCCTCGAAGGCAAGCGCATGGGCGATCAGCGCCTCGTCGGCGAAGACCGCCGGCATTTCGGCGGAAGACGCCATGCGTGCCTGGATCAGGGAAGGCATCGGCCATTCCCGCGAGCGTGCGTCGGCGGTTTCACGCCGGCTTGATGGAGGATGGCGTGAATCGAAGTCACATGCGCAACGAGCGCCAATTCTCAGCCCGCAGCGTGTGAGCGTTCGTCGAAGAAAAGCGCTTGGCTGATCGTCGCGCGCACGGTGTCCGGCTGATAGGGTTTCGTCAGCAGAAAGGTCGGCTCGGGCCTTTCGCCCGTCAACAGGCGCTCCGGAAAGGAGGTGATGAAGATCACGGGAACTTCGCGCAGCCGCAAAAGCTCGTTCACGGCCTCGAGCCCCGAGCTGCCGTCTGCGAGCTGGATATCGGCGAGCACGAGCCCCGGCGAGCCGGATTTGAAGAGCGCGATGGATTCATCATGCGTCCGCGCGATTCCATGCACACGGTGGCCGAGGCTTTGCACGATCGTCTCGATGTCGATGGCGATCATCGGCTCATCCTCGATGATCAGCACCTCCGTCGCGACTTGCCGGGTAATCTCGCGCCCGGCTTCCTCGACAAGCTCGCGCACCCTTGCCTCGCTGCATTCCAGGATACGCGCCGCATCCTCGATGCTGAATTCCTCGACCGTGGTGAGGAGAAAGGCCTCGCGCGAAAGCGGCGTCAGATGGCTCAACCGGGCTTCGGCTTGCGAAAGCTTTCCTTTTTCCTCGAGAGTTTTCAGGCGATTGACGGCGGCGCGCCGCATCCTCACAAAAACCCTATAAAGGCCGAGTTTTGTCGGCAGGTCAGTCGGGAGAAGGCTGGAATCGGCCAGTAATCCCTCGAGAAGACGCACGACTTGGTCATCCCCCTCGGCTTGGCTCCCCGTCAAAGCACGGGCAAAGCGTCGCAAAAAGGGAAGATGTTGTGCGACCTGGACGGCGATGGACAAAGCTGCCTCCCTCCGTGCGGCGAAGACCTTGTCGGCAATAGCGGTGGAAAAATGCTTGTCAACTCGTTGTCAACGAAGTCTATGATACGAGATTATCCCCAGAAAGGCCTGGAGCGGAACAAAACTGCGCTTCGCGCGTCCAAGTCGGGATGTTCTGCGGGGATTGCCCAGCGGCTTTGCCGATGGCAAGGGTTCCGCTGCCAGGTTTGCCAGGGCCCAGATGATGCCTCATAATCCCCAGCCGGACGAGCAGGAGGAAGCGCCGAGTCTCAGTGACGAGGCGCAAAAGCAGATCGGGCGCAAGCTGCGCCTGCTTTACGAACAGCTCGAAGCTGAGCCGATTCCCGATAAGTTCGTCGATCTTCTGCGCGCGTTGGCTGAAAAGGAATCGAAGCCGAGATGACGAGAGCCGATACGCAGGAGGCCGGCTTTTTCACTCGGGAACTGTTGACCACCATTCCAAGCCTGAGGGCTTTCGCACGTTCGCTCGGCGCCACGTCCGACCGTGCGGATGATCTTGTCCAGGAAACCTTGATCAAGGCGTGGGCCAATCAGCAAAGCTTCGTGCAGGGCACGAATCTGAAGACTTGGCTGTTCACGATTTTGCGCAACACGGCCTATTCCGAATACCGCAAGCGCTGGCGCGAGGTCGAGGATGCGGATGGCAGTTACGCGGCGGGGCTCGTGACGCAACCGGCCCAGATCGCCCATCTCGACATGGCGGATTTCAAATCGGCATTGAACGCCGTGCCGCAAGAGCAGCGCGAGGCCCTCGTCCTCATCGGCGCTTCCGGCTTCTCTTATGATGAAGCGGCGAAGATTTGCGGTTGCGCGGTCGGCACCATCAAGAGCCGGGTCAACCGTGCACGCCAGCGTCTCGCGGCCACGCTTGGGCTGCACGAGCTCAATGGCGAGGGCGATTTTCGCGGCGACGCTGACCCTTCGGACGAGCACGGGCGCGGCCCGGCCGATTTTTCTTCGCCTCAGACGCGCTGAACGCGAGCCCCTTCTCGTTTGAAGCCCGCGAGGCTCTTGGGCGCTTCTCGCGAATGATGGCTTCAGTTCGTCAAAGCCATCACTCGCTCGCGGACCGATCGAGCATGAGAGTTTCGGAAACGACGTGGGTCCTTTTCCGAAATCGTATTCTACGCCCGCCCGCGCATGAAGTTGAAGAGGAACGCGAGCACGGCAAGCACGATCGCGACCCAGAACAAGATGCGCGCGCCTTCCATGGCAGTCCCCGCGAGACCGCCAAATCCGAGCAGTGCCGCGACGATCGCGATCACGAGAAAAATGATGGCCCAATGCAGCAGATTGCCGAAATTCATGATCCGTTCCTTCTCGTGGAGCCAAAGCCTAGGATGTTCAACGACAGGATAGCCGCCTTCATACAGGCTCGTTACGCGCGCCGACGCGCATTGGTTCCCTGAAGAGACAGCTCGAGAAATTGGGGCGGTTCGCCGCGGCGCTCCGTAGCCTGAAAATTGGCGCAACATGCATTCGAGCGCCGCGGTTTTAGTCGGCGCGCGCTTGCAAGTCAGGCGAGCGGAAAAGAGCTCAATCCGCCGTCGGCAGGCGCCGCATGGTGAATTCGATGACACCGTCCGGCAATTGCCGCCAGCTCTCGACCCGCGTCATATAGGCCGCCTTGGGATAGCGGTGAAACCAATCGCGCGCCCTGTCGCGCGCCTCGTCGCGGGGCAACGCGTATGTCTGGCGAATGAAGCCGTCGCTTTGAGATGAAGCCGCCCTTTGCGTCTCGGCACGGGCGCGCGCCTGCGAGCGGCTTTTCAGCCGCCGCGCCACGTCGCGCGGCGTCTCGCGTATCTCGCCTTGGCCATGGCCGCCGCCTGGGCGGTGAGGATCGCTGTCATCCATGGAACTCACCCTTCGACGAGGATAACGGCTTTCCGCGGAGCTGGCGAATCATCCCGGACCCATGTCGCGAAAGGGCCCCTTTTATTTTGGAGCCTGAGAAGGGCGGGGGAGCCGGTCCCCGGTTTCGCGCCCCGTTGCCCGGTTAAGGATGGCGGCCAAGGCGGCCTTCTCGAGCGGGCAACCCTCGTTGATCCAGTCCTCGCGCGCTTGCGCCAGAAGGCGCCCCACCTGCGGTCCTGCCGCGATGCCGCGCTTGAGAAGATCGGCGCCGGAGAAGGGGAACGGCGGCATCGCGCTTGCGAAACGCGAGAGCTCGGCGACGCTTGCGCTTCCCCACCCGGCGGTCTCGATCGCCAGGGCGATCCGCACGCTTTCCGCGCCGTGATCCAGCACCAACCGCGCAATCTCCCGCTTCGTTTCGGCGTCGGGCTCGCGCGACGAGGGACCATGCAGCCGTTCGATGATGCCCGCGATCGCGGCGAGCGAGGCTGCTTGCGCATTCGAGAGGCGCAAGCCTAGGCGCAAGCGCGCCGCATCCTCGTTCGTGAGCACCGCGAGAGCCGCGAGACGTGCCGTCCCCCCGGCCATGTCGGGAAACGATGCCGGTGCGTCCAAGGCGGCCTTGAAGCGGCTCACATGAGGCACGCCGCCGAGAATGAGCGGCCAGAAGCCACCGGCGAGCATCTCTTGTGCCGTGGCGGGGGCGGCGGGGGCCTTGATTAGTTTCAAAAGCTCGTCGCGCACCCTTTCGGCCGACAGAAGGCGTAGCCCCTCACGCAAGCCGATCGCGGCGGCGAAACCCTCGGCGTCGAGCGGGCCCGTCGCGTAGCTCGCGTGAAAACGGAAGAAGCGAAGGATGCGTAAGTAATCCTCCTTGATGCGCAGCTTCGGATCGCCGATGAAGCGAATGCGCCGCGCCGCGAGATCCGCCAAGCCGCCGACCGTGTCGTGCACCCTGCCGGCGCGGTCCAGCGACAAGGCGTTCACGGTGAAATCGCGCCGCAGCGCATCGGCCGCGAAGCTGCGCCCGAAGCGCACCACGGCCCGACGGCCGTCGGTGGCGATGTCCTCGCGCAAGGTCGTCACCTCGAAGGGGCGCCCGCGAAGCACGAGGGTCACGGTGCCGTGCTCGATCCCGGTCGGCACCGCCTTGAAACCGGCGAGCTCGGCACGGCGCGTCACCTCGTTCGGAACGGCTGTCGAGGCGAGATCGACCTCCGTGACCGGCAAGCCCATTAGCGCGTTGCGCACGGCACCGCCGACGATGCGCGTCTCTTCACCGTTGCCATCGAGCGCATCGAGCACTTCCGCGACGTCCCGCTCGCCGAGCAGATGCTCGAGCGCGGCGCGCGCCCCTGCGTCGATGCCGGGCGCCGTCACGGCTTTGCCGCGGGAGCGTCGAAGCCGCCTGGCACGAGGCGCCCATTCTCCAGATGCGCCGGCCGGTAGATGCCGCCGTGGCGCTCGCGCAGGACCGTTTCCGTCACCAGGCCGGCGATCGCGAGAACGACACCCGCGATCGCGAGCCAGCCGCGTGCGCCGCGCCAATGCTCGGGCGCGAAGACCTCGCGCCCCGAGACGACGAGAAACAGTAAGAAAAGCGCGAAAGGCAGAAGAAACAGGCCGAGCTCGTCGACGTATCGGATCATCGCCCGTAGACCCGTTCGTAGAGGATGCGGATGATGCCGGCGGTCGCGCCCCAGATATAGTGGCCTTCCCAAGGCATCGCGTAAAAGCGGCGGGTCTGCCCGCGCAGCTCGCGCGAGTGGATCTGATGGTTCGCGGGATCCATGAGGAAGCCGAGCGGCGCTTCGAACACGCCGGCCACCTCGATCGGGTTGGGGACGAGATCGAGATTGGGGTCGACGAGCGCGACGATCGGCGTCACCCGAAAGCCGGTGCCCGTGAGATAGGGGTCGAGCGCGCCGAGCGGCGAGACGAGCTCCGGCGCAAGGCCGATTTCCTCTTGCGCCTCGCGCATCGCCGCCGCGAGCGCCGTCTCACCGGCTTCCAGCCTGCCGCCGGGAAAGGCGATCTGCCCGGCATGCACCGCAAGTCCCGCCGCGCGTTCCGTGAGCAGCAAGGTTGCCTCGGGCCGTGCCACCACGGGGATCAGCACGGCGGCCGAGCGGATCGCGGAAGGGTCGGCGATGAAGGGCAGCGCGTCGTCGAGGCGATGATCGCCACCGGCATCAGGCGCCGCCGCCTCGCTTTCCCCCGCCGCGTGGGATGAAAGCGGCGACAGCGTCCGCAGGGCCCTTTCGGCAAAGTCCTCGGCGGTCAGAGGCGCCGCCTTCGGCGGTCGCGCCAAGGTCGGATCGGGCATCACGCTCCCATCTCCGCCATATCGCTTGCCCGGCACATCGGAAAGAAAGCGCCCGCCGAGCAAATTCCGAGCCAGGCTTCATCATCCTGCTCGCGCTCGACGGTGATGCCGACGAGATCGTGCGCGAGCGGGCGCGTGAGCCGCGCCCAAAGCCCGCCGCGCACATGAACGTAAGGCTTGACGCCGTCATGGGCGCCTCTCTCGAACCGCAAGGGGTGGGAGGGTCCGGCGCGCGTCACGTCCCCGACATTGGTCTCGAACACGAGGGTCTCACCCTCGGGAGCGTCTTGCGCATGCATGGCGGTCGCGAGGAAGGGCGCATCCTCGACCTTGATGCCCACCTTCTCGACCGGGGTGACGAGCACGTAGCGATCACCATCCTTGCGCAGGATCGACGCGAAGAGCCGCACCAAGGCGGCCCTGCCGATCGGCGAGCCGTTGTAGAACCAGGTTCCGTCGGTGCGGATCAGCATGTCGATCTCGCCGCAATAGGGCGGATCCCAGCGCTCCACCGGGCGAGGCTTCGCCAATTCCCCATTGCGAGCACTTGCCGCGATCAGGCCGGAAAGCGTATCGGCGGTGTCGGGGGCGAGGCGGCGCATGCGCCTATAGATGGCGGATTTCCGAGGTCTCGCCAAGAGAGCCGCGAGCCGGATACGCAAAAGGCTGGATCCGCTCGCGGCCCGCCAAGCTCCTCGGCTCTAAGTTCCAACCGCCGCTTTGGCCGGGATTTCTCGCTTCGTACTCGCGTCCACGGCAAGCCTATGCCGCCGCGCGACGCGTCAGCACCTCGAGCACATCGCGAGGATCGGCGCGATCGCGATAATCGGCGTCGGTATGGGCGTATATGATGATGCCGTCGGGATCGATGAGATAGGTTGCCGATATCGGGAGGGCCCATTCTCCGGCGGAGCCGTTTCGCGCCGGGATATCGAGGCCAAAACCAACATAGACGCTTTTCAGCTCGTCCGTGAATTCGTAAACGAGCCCGAAGGCGCGTCCGACCTTTTGCCCGACATCGCTCAAGACCTCGAAGCTCAGCGCGTTCTTCTCGGCGGTTGACAGGCTATCATCGGGCTTCTCGGGGCTGATCGCGACGAGGGAAGCGCCGGCCGCCACGATTTGCGGGAGCACCTCTTGGTAAGCCTTGAGCTCGAGGTTGCAGAAGGGGCACCAGCCGCCGCGATAGAAGGTCACGATCACCGGCCCCTCGCGAAGCAAGAGGCTCACATCAACGGTTTCTCCCTTGGCGTTGCCAAGCACGATCGCCGGCGCCCGGTCGCCGACCTTCAGTCGCTTTTGCGCAACAGGGCCGTTTCGAAGCGCGTCGATGTGGCTTTGCATGATCGCCTGACGTTCGCTCGGGACACGCTGATACCAACCGGCACGATATTCGGCGAGTTGTTCCTTGAGAGACATCGGAGGTTCCTTTCTGTCGAGTGTGAATTGTGAAGTTCAGGCATCGAATGCGGGGGCCGCGCGAGCGAGCCCGCCGAAGGCATCGAGCAGGCGCTCGCGCCAAGATCGAATCGGATCGTCGGCGGCGAGGAGCGTGAAGGGGCTGACGCAGCGCGCCCATTGGAACGGGCCAAACACCGCATAATCGGCATAAAGCGGGCGCTCGCCGCCGAGAAATGGCTGGTCCTTGAGCGTGAGGCGCAGCGGCGCGAGGCTTGCGCGGAATGCCGGCAGGCGTTGTTCGCGATCGACGGTGAAGGCCTCGAGCGTCGTGCCGACGCGTTCTTCGCGGGTCTTGCGGAAATAATCGCGGTCCTTCTCGTGCAGCACATGAAGAATATCGAGCGCGACAAAAGGGAAGATGGCCGCGACGAGCGTATCGCCGAATGACGAGTAAAAGCGGCTCAAATGGCGTCCGATGGGGCCGCCGAAGAGCGAACGGCGATCCGCGTAGGCGTCTTCGAGATAATTGGCGAGCGGCCAGGAATTGGCGATCCATCGCTCGCGGTCGACCAGAACCGGCACGCGGCCTTGCCCCGAAGGCGCAATCGCGTCCTTTTCAGTGAAGCGCCAGGGGATGGTCTCGGCAGGCAGCTCCTTATGAGCGAGGGCCAAACGAATGCGCCAGCAGTAAGGGCTGAAGCGTCGCTCGGGATCGGCGCCGGCAAGATCGTAGAGGCGAAGAGTCATGGGCCTATCCTCGAGCTCGCGCGGCCATCGGCGCCGGTTCGCCGCCACGCGGCGGCGTGCAGGTCTGAAAAGAGATCATCCGTGTTTTACCTTCTTTGGTGGTTTCGGCCATTCGAGCAGAGAAAGAGCCGGCCTGGAAGATGCGAGCGAACTCATTAGAGATTGAGTGGGCGCAGGTCCAAATCTGTCGAGATCCTCGTCGGGGGCTGGTCGGTATTTTTGCACTTCCGCGACGCCGCGGCATGAGTTTTGCTGGCCTTTCCTCCGGCTGTTTGCACAGCTTTGTGATCACGCCGCACAAAAGCCCTGTTCGGCACGTCTTGTGAGAGTTCGAAGCTGCGCTCACAATGGCATCCGTGGGCGGCCTTAACGTCGACGAGAGGGAAGTTCTTCGCATGCCGGTGGACAGCGAACACGTCACGTCAATGGATGAAGCGATTTTGCAGCGCGCCGAAAGCGTGGCGGCCCTCGCTGCGAAAGCCAGGGCCGCGATCGGCCAGGTCGTCTTCGGGCAGCAGGAGGTGGTCGAGCTCGCGCTCGCAAGCGTCCTTGCCGGCGGCCATGCGTTGCTGGTCGGAGTGCCCGGCCTCGCCAAGACCAAGCTCGTCGACACCATGGGCGTGGTGCTCGGCCTGTCGACGAAGCGCGTGCAATTCACGCCCGATCTCATGCCCTCCGACATTCTCGGCGCCGAGATCCTCGAGGAATTGGTCGAAGGGCATCGCGCCTTCCGCTTCATCCAGGGGCCGGTCTTCACCCAATTGCTGATGGCCGATGAGATCAACCGCGCGAGCCCACGCACCCAGTCGGCCCTCTTGCAAGCCATGCAAGAGCAGCATGTGACGGTGGCCGGCGCGCGCCACGATCTGCCGCAGCCCTTCCACGTGCTCGCGACGCAAAATCCCATCGAGCAGGAAGGCACTTACCCCTTGCCGGAGGCGCAGCTCGATCGTTTCTTGCTGCAGATCGATATCCACCATCCCGATCGCGCGACCGAGCGGCGCATCCTGATCGAGACCACCGGCCCGCAGGACGCGCAGGCGACGCCGGTGATGAGCGCCGATGATCTCGTCGCCGCGCAGCGTTTGGTGCGTCGCCTTCCGGTCGGCGAGAGCGTGATCGAAGCCATCCTCGACCTCGTGCGGGCCGCCCGACCGGGCGATGGCGCCGAAGGCGTCGCCGACAAGCTCCTCTGGGGTCCGGGCCCGCGCGCCGGCCAGGCGCTGATGCTCGCGGCTCGCGCGCGTGCCCTGATCGACGGGCGCCTCGCGCCTTCGCTCGACGATGTGCGGGCCTTGGCCAAGCCCGTGCTGCAGCACCGCCTCGCGCTGACTTATGAGGCGCGCGCCCAAGATCAGACGCCTCTCACGGTCATTGAGCGTCTCGTCGCGCGGATCTGAGCGGGAATGCCGCAAGAGCTGGGATCAAGGCCTACTCCGGACGCCGAGCGCGCCCGAGGCCAGGTCGTCGAGGCGAAGCGCCTCGCGGCGCGCCTCACACGCATCGGGCTCGAGGCCCGCCGCATTGCGGCGAGCGTGGTGCAGGGCGCGCATGGGCGGCGGCGGCCGGGCGTCGGCGAAAGCTTCTGGCAGTTTCGCCCTTTTCTTCCAGGCGAGGCCGCCCTTCTGGTCGATTGGCGACGTTCGGCGCGCGAGGAGCGGCTCTTCGTGCGCGAGCGCGAGTGGGAGGGGGCGCAAACCTTCTGGCTCTGGGCAGATCGTTCGCGCTCCATGGAGTTCAAATCGCATCTCGCGCCCGTCGCCAAGGCGGATCGCGCGCTCGTCCTGATGTTCGCGACGGCCGAGATCCTGGTTCGCAACGGGGAGAGGGTCGGCCTCATCGGCGCCACGCGACCGAGCGCCAGCCGCTCCATCATCGAGCGCCTCGCCCAAGCCATCGTCACCACGGACGCGGGAGCTCACGGCGATTTGCCGGGCAATATCATGCTCAACCGTCGCTCGGAAGCGGTGCTGATCGGCGATTTCCTCGCGCCCGAAAGCGAGATCGCGCTTGCCGTCGAGCCCATGGCGCGATTGGGCGCGCGCGGCCATATGATCATGATCGCCGATCCGGCCGAGGAAGTGTTCCCTTACGCCGGCCAGGCTCTCCTTTCAGAGGATGAACGCGGCCTGCGGTTGCGCGTGGGAGATGCGGCGGCTTTCGGCGATCGCTACCGCGAGCGTCTTCAGCGGCATCGCGCCGCGCTTGCCGCCATGTGCCGGCGCCTGAACTGGAGCTTCGCCTTGCATCGCACCGACCGCGCCGCGACCGAGGCCTTGATCGCGCTTGCCGGGCGCATCGCGATGGCGAGCCATGAAGGCGCGTTTGCGCCGTCGGCGCCGATCGGTCCCGGATGATGGCGTTTTTGACCTCGCTGGTCTTCTCGGCGCCGGCGGTGCTCACCGCGCTTCTCGCCTTGCCGCTCCTGTGGCTCATCTTGCGCGTCACGCCGCCCCAGCCGCGCGAAATCCGTTTTCCGCCCTTGCGCATCGCCGCCGATCTCGCCCCCGCCGAGGAAAGCCCGGCGCGCACTCCCTGGTGGCTGCTTCTGTTGCGGCTCACCATCGCGGCGCTCGTCATTTTGGCGCTCGCCGGCCCGAGCTTCGATTCGTCGCGCGGCGGCGGCGCCATCAGCCACAAGCTCCTCGTCGTCATCGACGGCGGTTGGCCCGCGGCGCCGAACTGGTCCGAACGGATCACGGCGGCGAAGGACGCGATCGAGCGGGCCGGTCGCGCCGCCCAGCCGGTCGCCCTCATCTCGACGGCCGAGCCGCCGCGCGAGATCACGCTCGAGGCGCAGGATGCCGCGCTGGCGCGCCTCGAGGCGCTCGCTCCCGCGCCTTTCCTGCCTGACCGCAGCCTGCTTGTTCCGGCGCTGCAGCGCTTCCTCGCCAAATCGCCGGACGCGCAAATCGTCTGGATCAGCGACAATGTCGACCTCGCGGCGGACCCGCATGCGGCGCCATTCGTGGAGGCGCTGCAAGGCCATGACTTGACCTTGGTGCGCTCGGACAATACCGGCCCGCTTGCGCTTGCCGGTGCCGTGCATGATGCCAAGGGGCTTGCGGTCACCGTCGTGCGCGCCGGCCGAAACGGGCGTGACGAGGGCTCGCTGCGCGCTTTCGACGCCAAGGGCCGCTCCATGGGAGAGAGGCGGTTCAGCTTCGCCGCCGGTGACGCGCGTGAGGCGAAGGCGGTGTTCGACATGCCGACCCAGCTCTTGAACGAGATCGCGCGGATCGAGATCGCGGGCGAGCGTTCCGCGGGCGCGGCCGTGCTTCTGGACAATGCTTCGCATCGCGAGCGGGTCGGCGTCATCACGGGCGAAACAGCGGACGTGGCGCAGCCTCTTCTGTCGCCCGCCCATTACGTCGTCGAGGCGCTTTCCCCCTATGCGGATGTGCGCGAGATGCGCACCGTGCCGGCGGCTGCCGTGCCCAAGCTCATCGAGGAGGGCGCGAACGTGCTGGTGCTCGCCGATATCGGCGGGCTCGATGCCGACACGCGCGGCAAGCTCGACAAATTCCTGGCCGATGGCGGCGTCATCATCCGCTTCGCCGGCACGCGCCTTGCGGCGGCGCCCGCCGATGAGCTCACCCCCGTTCGGCTTCGCGGCGGCGGTCGGCTTCTCGGCGGCGTCCTCTCCTGGGACACGCCGAAGACGCTCGCGCCATTCGCTCCCGATTCGCCCTTCGCGGGATTGAAGACGCCCGAAGAGATCACCGTCGATCGCCAGCTCCTCGCCGAGCAGGACGGCGCTTTGTCGCGCAAGACCTGGGCGGCGCTTTCGGACGGCACGCCGATCGTCACCGCGGAACGGCGCGGCGCCGGCACGCTGGTGCTGGTGCATGTCACGGCCGATCCCGCCTGGTCGAATTTGCCGCTTTCGGGATTGTTCGTCGAGATGCTGCGTCGCCTCGTCGATCTCGCGGCTTTCGCGGCGCCCGGCGAAACGGCCGGCAATCTTCCGGCCGAGGCGCGACCGTTGCAGGTGCTCGACGGCTACGGCGTGCTCAAGACCGCGGCCACCAACGTGGCTCCCTTGCCGCGGACGCGCAAGGCGCGCGCCGATGCCGTGACGCCGCCCGGCCTTTACGGGGAGCTTTCCTCGCCGGTCGCCGTGAACGCGCTCGCTCCCGGCGACGCGCTCGTCCCGGTGAACGTTTCATTGCCCAGCCTGCAAGAGGCGAGCCTCGGCGCGCGCCAGGCGACGGATCTGCGAGGCGTTTTTCTTGTCGCGGCCTTTCTGCTTTTCCTCCTCGACGCCTTGGCGACCTCCTGGCTCATGGGCGCCTTCGCCGCCGTGGGACGTTTCGCGGGACGCGCCGCCATGCTCGCCTTGCTGGCCGGCGGCGCCTTGGCGCTCGGTTGCGCCCAGCCTCGGCCCGCCTCGGCGGCCGATCAGGTTCCGGCGGCGCTCGAGCCCGCCTTGACCACTCGCCTCGCCTATGTGGTCACCGGGGACGCACGCGTGGACGAGGTGAGCCGGCAAGGGCTTTCCTCGTTGGGCTTGACCTTGCGCGGCCGCACCGCTTTCGAGCCGGGTCCCCCCGCGGCGATTGATCTCGAGCGCGACGAGCTCGCCTTCTACCCGCTCATCTATTGGCCGATGGTGGCCGACAGGCCTCGTCCCTCGCAAAAGGCGATTCGCAACCTCGACGCTTTCATGAAGAGCGGCGGGACGGTGATCTTCGACACGCGCGATGCGCTTGTCGAGCGCCCGGACGGGCCCCCCACGCCCGAGGCCGCGGCCTTGCGCCAGATCCTCGAGACGATCGAGGTGCCTCCCCTCGAGGTCGTGCCGCATGATCATGTGGTCACCAAGTCCTTCTATCTCATTGAGGATTTTCCCGGCCGCTACGAATCGGGCCGGACCTGGATCGAAGCCTTGCCGCCGTCTCCCATCGATGGAGCCAAGCCCGTGCGCGCCGGCGACAATGTCTCGCCGATTGTCATCACCTCGAACGACCTTGCCGCCGGCTGGGCTTCGGGGCCGAGCGGAGAAGCGCTCTACTCTCTCGTTCCGGGCGGACGACGGCAGCATGAATACGCCTTGCGCGGCGGAGTAAATCTCGTGATGTATGCGCTCACCGGCAACTACAAGGCCGATCAGGTGCATGCGCCCGCGCTTCTCGAGCGGTTGGGGCAGTGATGACCAAGCTCGCCTTCGAGCCGTTCATTCCCTGGTGGGCGCTCATCGCTTGCGTGGCGCTGGCCGTCATCTTGACCGTTCCGTTCATCATGGCACGGCAGCGCACCGCGATCTGGCGCGCGCTCGGCTTTGCGGCTCTCCTCATCGCGCTCGCCAATCCGCGCCTCGTCATCGAGAACAGGGAGAAGCTGCGCGACACGGCGGTGCTCGTCGTCGATCACACCGGCTCGCAGACGATCGCCGAGCGCACGCGGCAGACGGATGCGGCGCGCGCCGAAATGCAGAAGCGCCTTGCCGCGGTCGAGGGGGTGGATCTGCGCGTGGTCGAGGTCGAGGATGGCGGCAAGGATGACGGCACGCGTCTTTTCCGGGCGCTATCGTCCGCCATCGGGGACTTGCCGCGCGAGCGCATCGCCGGCGTGGTCGCCATCACCGACGGCATCATTCACGATGTTCCCGCCGATCCGACGGGGCTTGGCTTCGGTGGACCCTTCCACGCCCTGATCACGGGCCATCCGGGCGAGCGCGATCGGCGCATCGAGCTCGTCGAGGCGCCCCGCTTCGGCCTCGTGAACAAGGACGTCACCATCAAGGCGCGCGTGCTCGATCCGGGCTTCAGCGATCCGGTGCCGGTCACCGTCAGCGTGGACGGCCAGCGCCTTTCCTCGAGCGAGGCGAAGCCCGGCGAGGTTCTCACGATCCCGGTTCCGGTCGCGCACGCGGGCCGCATCGTGGTCGAGATCGATGCTGCCCCCGCCAAGGACGAGCTGACGCTGCGTAACAACAAGGCCGTGGTGACGCTCGAGGGCGTGCGCGAAAGGTTGCGCGTGCTTCTCGTTTCGGGCGCGCCGCATGCCGGCGAGCGCGTCTGGCGCAATCTTTTGAAATCCGATCCTTCGGTCGATCTCGTGCATTTCACCATCCTGCGCCCGCCGGAGAAATCCGACGGCACGCCGATCAACGAGCTCGCCCTCATCGCCTTTCCGCAAAAGGAGCTTTTCGAGGAGAAGCTGCACGATTTCGATCTCGTCATCTTCGACCGGTTCACCAACAACATCACCTTGCCGCAGCGCTATTTCGGCAACATCGCCGATTACGTGCGCGGCGGCGGCGCCTTGCTGATCTCGGCCGGTCCGGAATTCATCGGGCGCGGCGGCTTGTGGAACACGCAGCTCGAACCTGTTCTTCCGGCGATCCCGGACGGGCGCATCATCGAGACGCCCTATCGCGCCCATGTCGGGATCGAAGGCCAACGCCATCCCGTGACGCGCAATCTGCCGAATTGGGATTCCAAGGATAACCCTTGGGGCGAGTGGCTCCGGGCCGTGGGCGCGCGCGTGCGCGACGGCCATGTGGTGCTCGACGGGCCCGATCAGACGGCGCTTCTCGATCTCGCGCGCGTCGGCGACGGGCGCGTCGGCCTCTTCCTCACCGACCAGCTCTGGCTTTGGCCGCGCAACTATGAGGGCGGCGGCCCCTATATCGATCTCTTGCGGCGCTTGTCGCATTGGCTGATGAAAGAGCCCGAGCTCGACGAGGAAGCGTTGCGCGCGACGGCGGATGGGCGCGAGGTCCTGGTCGAGCGCCAAACGCTCGGCGACAGCTTGGCGCCAGTCGAGATTACCTCCCCGGGCGGAAAGAGCTCGACCTTGTCGCTCGCCAAGGCGGAGGAGGGACTGTGGAAGGGCTCCTTCGTCGCCGACGAGGAAGGGCTTTACCGGTTGAAGCAAGGCGACCAGACGGCGCTTGTCTCGGCAGGGGCGGCCGATTCCAAGGAATTCCAGGACGTCATCTCAGACATGGAACGCCTGCGGCCGATCGCCGAGGCGACCGGCGGTTCCGTGCGGCGCATCGCCACCAACGTCACGGGCGACATCCATTTGCCGAGCGTGGTGAGCGTGACGCACTCCTCGCCGGCAAGCGGTGTCGATTTCATCGGGTTGCGCGGGAGCGATTCCTATGTGGTGACGGGCCTCTCGATCTGGCCGCTCTTCCTCGGCTTTGCCGGCCTGTTTCTCCTCGGGCCGATGCTCGCGCTCGGCTGGCTCTTCGAAGCGCGGGGATTTGCCGGTCACAAGCGCGCCGCCTGACGGTGAGCGCGCCGCGTCTTCTCCTCAGCTGAGCCTGCTTGCCTTCCCCCGCACGATCTTGTGCCTTTGCACCGATACGAACGGCAGCTACCTTGCGCGTCGCCGGAGTGGGCACTGACAAAAGAGCTTGCCTCAAGGCAAGCATGCGGCAACCGAAATGGCGAAAGCAAAACGACCCGAAGGGTCGGCGGCAAGGGAGAACATACCATGGGGCGACTAAAGATGGGCTGGCTTGGTTGCGGCGTGGCCGTGGTCTTTTCGTTCGGGGTGCCGACACTCGCCAAAGCGCAATATCTGGTGATCGGCGACGACAATAAAATTCACTGGGACGACGCGGGCAAGCCGGTGTTCACCGAGCCCGGCAAGGACGAGGTCGTTATCGTCGATATCAAGAAGCCCGAAGAGCCGAAGATCGTCGCGTCCTTGCCCTTGATCAACACAATCGTGGGGCCGCCGACCAATCTTGCCGTCACGCCGGACGAGAGCTTGGCGCTCGTGGCCAATTCGCTGGCTTATCAGCAGGACGGCGCCGGTTGGAAGGGGGTGCCCGACAACAAGCTTTTCGTCGTCGATCTGAAAAGCGCGCCGCCGAAGATGATCGCGACCGTCGATGTCGGCAAGCAGCCTTCGGGCTTGGCCGTCAACAAGAGCGGCAATCTTCTTCTGATCGCCAACCGCGCCGATTCGAGCGTCAGCGTCCTCACCATCAAGGGTCAGGAGGTGAAGCTCGTTGACAGCGTCGCGATGGGCGATCCGGTGTCGGCGGTCGCCTTCACGCCGGACGGCAAGCACGCCGTCGTCGCCAAGAACACGGTCAACAAAGTCTCGCTTCTCAATATCGACGGCGAGAAGGTGACTTACGACAAGACGGACCTTTCGGTCGGCGTCTACCCTTACAATGTGCAGGTCACCGCGGATGGCCGGCTCGCTCTTACCGCGAACCAGGGAAATGGCGGAGCGGCAGACGGCGGCGCGGGTTCCGTCACCGTCATCGATCTCAAAGCGACGCCTCCCCATGTCGTCGACTACGTCGGCATCAACCCCTTGCCGGAAGGCCTGGACGTGAGCCCGCGCGGCAACCTCGCCGTGGCGCTTGCACTGAACGGAAGCGGCGCGGTAGCCAAAGGTGTCTGGTATGCACATCCGAACACCATCGTCGATGTGCTCTCGACCGCGGGCGGCAAGGTACACAAGGTCGGCTCGGTCAATGCTGGCGGGCTTGCCGAAGGCGTTGCCTTCAGCCCCGACGGCAAATATCTCTATGCGGCCAATTTCAACGATAACAACGTTCAGATTTACAAGGTGACGGGAGACAAGGTCGTCGACACCGGCAAGGTACTGAAGCTTCCGGGCCATCCGGCCTCGATGCGTTCGAGCGTTCCCTGAGGCCTGTCCTCTAGGCCAGCCTCGCATAACCGAGCCCTCGCGCTCTCCCCTCGTAGTCGAGAAGCACGCGATAGCTCTCTTCCTCGGACGGCACGACGCCCTTGAGAAAAAGCGCGGCGCGCGCCGGCTCGAGAGCGGGGTCCCTGGAGGCCTCGGAGAGGGCTTGGCGCAGCGCGCTCACGGTCGCTTCGCTCGCCTTGCGCGTCGTGACGAAGGGAAGCGAAGGGCTCGGCGCGCTGGCCGCGAGCACACGCGTTTTGGCGACGACGGCGGGACGATGACGCGCGAGGAGGGCATGCGTCACGCAATCGATCGCCGCCGCATCGGCGCGCTTTTCGGCGACGCGGGCCAGGCTCTCGGCATGGCTGCCCGTCTCCACGATCTCGCCGAGGAAACGCCCGTGCGTCGCGAACGCCGCGAAGGAGAGACGAGGCAAATTCATTCCCGTGTTGGAATCCCAGGAGTTGAGGGCGAAGCGAGCGCCGCGCAACTCCGCGATCTCCTTGAGCATCGAGTCCGCCGACACGATGATGAAGCTGCGATGCTGGGTTCCTTCGCAACCCGGCGCATCATAAAGGGGCGTTGCGACGATACGGATGTGCCCGCGAAACTCATGAAGCGCTGGATAGCCGCAGCTTTGGCTCAAGAGGAGCTCGGGATGGCGCCAGCTTTCGTGTGGGGTGAGGTGACGCGAGCGCGCAAGCGGCACATCCGGAAGCCCGGCATCACGGAGCCTTCGCGCCACGCCCTTCCAAAAATTCTCGACCGCCGGTCGGACTTCCGGAAGGTCGTACATCGCCAAATGCGCAAGCGCGCTCATGCGAAAAGAACGGTGCTCTTCCTCATGGGCTGAGAAGTAGCAGGCAACAAGAGCACGCGCCAATCGGTCATCTTCTCGCGGCCGGCTTTGCGGGCGCGGTTTCGGACACGAAAAAGGCTCGGCGCCCCTGAGGCCGCCGAGCCCTTCCGACGAACGCATACGCTTTACGCTTACGCCAAAGGCTTACGATCAATCGACCTCGACGATGCGGTGGGAACGCCTGTTCACCACCACGCGCTGATTGTTCACCATCGCGTATCCGAAGCGCCGATCGCCCGGGATCGCGTAGAGCTCGATTCCACCCGGCCACCTATCGCCGATGGCGATCTGGCCCTCGTAAGGAACCGAAGGCACGCTCTCGGAAAGAACATAGTCATGGACCGGCCCAGGTATCAGCGCCGTTCCTGCGGTTCCACCGACGACTCCGCCCACGACCGCCCCGACAGGCCCACCGACCGCGGCGCCGACCGCAGCTCCCCCGACCACACCGGGGACGGTTCCGCCGCCGAGCGGCGCTGAGCCTTCATACGTGGCTGCAGGCGCCGCGTAGCCTCCATTGGGAGGCGAGCCGGCCGAGTAAAGATTCCCGTAGTTGTTGCCGGTCCACCCGGCTTGGCTCTCGTTCGGGCGCGGATAGTTCTGCCCTTGAGCAAAAGCCGGCGCGGACGCCAAGATCGCCGCGGCCACGGCGGCCGTTCGAAGAGTGATCATCTTCATTCTCCTTTCCTGCCTGCCGATATGCGACAGATGCCACGGCAACGAAGGAGAAATGGATAGGTTCCCCCTTTTCGGGACCCTTCGACCGGGGGCGAATGCCTTCGATGGGGAGCGGCCGAAGTCATTGCGCAAGCAAGGAAAAAAATCAAAATTGCGATCAGAATCTCGTCTCAGCCATCAAACATCCACGGGTTGCCACGGGTTGGTCACTTGAAGGCCAAATCCCTTAAAATCGCCGAGGTTCCTGGTCGCCAACATGGCACTCCGCGATCGTGCAATGGAGGCAATTTGCGCGTCGATCTGACTGATCGGCCGGCCGGCCGCGCTACGATCGGCTGCGATCTGTGCATCGGCGGTCGCGGCAGGGCTGTCGAACGGCAGAATCCGGCCGATAAAATCTTGCGTCAGCGCACCTTCGATGGCTTCGGCGAGCCGGGCACGCCGTTTCCGCAGTAAGGTCACTCCTCCATCGACCGGCCGTGCGTCGCGGCCCGAATACGAAGCCGGGCTTTAAGCGGCTCCTCGAGGTTACGTATCGTGATGCTCGCCATCGAACACCTCTGATTGCATTGTATCAATATTGGCATTGAAAACGCTAGGGGTGTTTCAGCCCCGCAAATGGCGTTCCATCCACGCGCAGAAACGCTCCACATCCTCCTCGTCATTGAAGACATGCGGGCTGAGGCGCAGGAATTCGTGCCTGACGCTGAGAAAGATGTCGGCGCGCTCCATCTCGTTCGCGGCTTCGGCCGCATTCCCCTTCGGCAAGCGAAAGCCGAGGATGTGCGGAGCGCGCAAATGGCGGGGCAGCACCTCGACGCCGAGTGCCGAGAGGCGCGTGGCGAGGAGATCGGTCAGCATGCGAAGCCGCGCCTCGATCTCGGCGACGCCCCATGAGCGGATCAGCTCGAGCCCCGCGAGCGCCATCGGAATGGTGATGAAGCTGTCGCGCTCGCCTCTGTCGAAGCGCCGCGCTCCGTCGAGATAGGCGAGCGCCTCGACGGAGGCCTTCGCGGCCGAGTCATAGGATTTTCGATTGAAGGCGTGCTCCTCCAAGGGCCGGGCGCCTTGCCATTTTGGCGCGACATAAAGGAAGGCGAGCCCATAAGGGCCGAGCAGCCATTTGTAGACCGGAAACATAAGGAAATCGGGTTTAAGCTCGGCGACGTCGAGCGCCATCACGCCCGCGGCTTGCGTCGCATCGATCACCACCGCCGCACGGCTCCGGTGCAGCGCGGGCACGATGCGCGAAAGATCGACGAGGCTGCCGTCGGTCCAATGAAGCGGGGTCAACGCCGCAAGGCCGATGGCCGGCGCGCCCGCGGCGTCGATGCGCTCGAGCACGGCCCTCGTCCAATCACCGTCCTTCGGCCGCGCCACGATATCGAGATGCGTGCCGCTCGCGCGCGCGATACGGGCAAGTGCAAGATGGAGCGAGGAATGCTCGCCCTCGGCGAGCAGAATGCGCGCTCCAGGCGCAAGGTGAAGATTGGCGAGCGCCGTTGCGATGCCGTAACTTGCCGCTCCGACGATGGCGATGTCGTCGGCGCTCGCGCCGATGAGGTGCGCCGCTTCCGCGCGGGCCATCTCCACGGTCAGATGGGCGGCTTGGGCGCTGCGCCGCCACGGCCTCACCTTCTCGGCGACGCCCTTCTCACCGGCGGCCTGCACAGCAAGCGGGAGCGGCGAGTAGGAGGCGGCGTTCAGGTAGGCGACCGCGCGCTCGATCGTGAAGAGAGAGCGTTGGCAGCTCAGCATTCCGTGGGCCTATAGCGCGGCATCGGAAAGGAGCACCTCATCCGACGCTTCTGTCCGCGCCCAAAGGGGTGCGGCCGGCGCTTGCCTTTTCCGATTCGTCGAGACGTGCCTTGAGCTTTTCCCACAGCACATTCGTCGCGGTGTAGACGAAGTCGAGCTCCTGGACGGTGACGGTCGTTGCCCCTTGCGCGACGAGCCAATCGCAGAAACCGTGCATCTCCTCGCGGCGAACAAAGAAGCGCGAAAGCGAGCCATTGCCGGATTCGGCGCGCTTGGCCCCGAACTTCGCCGGCGGGCGGGCAAGCGCGGCGCTCGCTCCCGCCGGCGCGTCGACCTTGATCTCGCGCATGAAACGGGCCGTCTCTTCCGCCGTGATACGCTGCAGGAGCGAGCGCGCCGCTTCCCGATGGGCGGCGTCCCAAGCGGCGGTGAGAGAAGCGACGAGCTGCGCCTCGCTCTTCAGGATCGTGCCGTCATCGAGCGTCTTCAGCGCATTCGCAGCGAGCGTCGCGCCGGTCGTCGTGATGTCGACGATGATCTCGGCTGCGCCTGAGGCCGGTGCGCCTTCCGTCGCTCCCGCGCTCTCCACGATGCGGTAATCGGCAAGCCCGTGCTCGCCGAAGAAGCGCCGTGTCAGGTTCACATATTTGGTCGCGACACGCATGCGTTGGCCGGTCCTGGCGCGCAGAGCCGCGGCGACATCGTCGAGATCGGCCATCGAGCGCACATCGATCCAGGCGCGTGGCACGGCGACGACGACATCGGCATGGCCGAACCCGAGCGGGGCAAGAAGCGCGAGCTTGCGCGCGGCGTCCGCCACGGTCTCATGCACGAGATCGGCGCCGGTGACGCCGAGATGCGCGCCGCCGCTCGCCAGCTGAGCCGTGATGTCCGAGGCCGAAAGAAAAAGGATCTCGATGTTGTCGACGCCGTCGAAACCGCCGCGATAATCGCGCAACCCGCCTTGCCGCGTGAGGCGCAAGCCCGCGCGCGCGAAGAAAGCATCGGCGCGCTCTTGCAGCCGGCCTTTCGACGGAACCGCGACGACGAGCGGGTTCACGGCGCCTCCGCCCCGTCCGAGCGGGGGAGCGCCGCTTGCGTTTCGGCCAAGACGCGATCGAGCCAGATCGAGCAGCCGACCGCCGGCACCTCTCCAGAAGCGCCGAGCCGGTGCAGCAAACCGTCGTAGCGACCGCCCCCGACGAGCGGCTTCGCGTCGGGAAGCTCTGCATTGCTGATCTCGAAGACGAAGCCCGTGTAGTAATCGAGGTTGCGTCCGAAGCCGGCTGAGAAGCGCAAGCTCGAAAGGTCGGTGCCGCGCGCCTCCATGAATCCGTTGCGGATATCGAGCGTCTCGATGGCGGGCCCGATGTCGAGCTTGGCATCGGCCGCGAGCACGCGGAGCGCGTCGGCGGCCTCGTCAGGGTGGCCCGTGATCGCAAGGAAACGCTCGAAGATTTTCGCTTGCTCCTCAGAGAGGCCGGATGGCCCGTTCGCGGCCTGCTCGAGGAAGCGTGCCGCGATCTGATGGGCCGAGCGGCCGCTGATCGTCGAGATGCCTGCGATCTCGAGGATGTCCTCGACGAATAGCCGCGCCGCCGTGGGATCCTGCCCTTGCAGGGCGGCAAGCAATCCCGCATGGTTTTGGGCGGTGCGGGGCGAGCCGAGCGCGGCAAGCGCCCGCGGGCCGACCTTGCCGGCCGCATAAGCCCTGCGCAAGCGCCTTGCGGTCGATCCCGAGAGGCGCATCGCCTCGAGAAGCGCGGCGAACAGACCAACGTCGCCGATTAGCGTCGCGACCGGGCCGGCGGACATCTCGCGCAAGGCTTCGAGCGCGAGATCGAGAATTTCCGCATCGGCGGCCTCGCGGTCGGGGCGCCCGAAATCTTCGACGCCGCTTTGCAAAAACTCATCGGCTTCGCCGTCCCGGAAACGAAACACCCGTCCGAGATACGCATAAGCACCCGTGCGCGGCTTGTCCGGGAGCGCCAGATGCCAGCGGGAAACGGGAATCGTGTATTCGGGCCGCAGGCACAGCTCCCGCCCCTCGGCATCCCCGGTCACGAACATGCGCCGGCGCAGATCCTCTCCCGAGAGCTCGAGGAAAGGCTCGAGCGGCTGCAACACAGGCGGCTCGACGCGCGCGAACCCACGGCGCGCGAAAAGCTCGACGAGCCTCGTCTCGTCGGCTGAAGGCGCCGAGGCGGTGGGCGTCATGCCGGTGCCGGGGGTGGTGTCCCCGACGCGCGGCTTCGCGACGGTTGGATCGGGGGGAACCATGGTGTCGGAACTCGGCAACTCATTTTGCGGGTTTCGGGCCGCCGCTCATAGCTCAGCGGCGCCTGATTGGCGACCGCTTTTCGCGATTGCGCTTAACGGTCGATGCGTCACCAGGACCCTGTGACCTCGCTCACCCCTTCGGGTGCTCGCGAAAGGTCCACCACTTATGGGCCGCGAAGCTCCAGACCAGCACGACCCCGGTCGTGAAGATTTGCGCCGGCAGATAAGGCAGGTGCCAGCGATCGACGAGCCTATGCATCACGGCCCAAGTCAGGAGAAAGCCCACGCCGGCGACGATGGCGAAGCGCCAAACCGCCTCCTGATGCGGCCGCCCGCTGCGATAGGTGTGACGGCGGTTGAGCCCATAGGAAATAAGCCCGCCCGCCACAAAGCCGCAAAGCGTCGCCGGTACGGGAGCCAGCACTCCCCCCTGCACGAGGCCGATCAGCACCCCGTAATGGACGATCGCCGCGGCGATGCCGGCCCCACCGAAAGCGAGAAGTTGCCGGACCGGGTGATTCAGCCAGGAAGGAGAGGGTTTTCGAAGCTTGCCGCCGACGCTCATAGGAGCGCTCTAGCGGTCGGGGGGCGCGGGAGGCAAGCCGGCACGTGCGCAGGGCCTTGCCGACCGGGACCCTTGGTCGGCAAGGCCAAGGGCTCTCAAGCGCCTTGTGAGGTCATGAATGCATTGAAAATCACAGGCTCTTGCCTTGTGGATCAATCGATCAGGCTCTATGGCGTGGCGGCCGCGGTTCGCGGCGACCTGTCATCTCGAAAGGATCGATCGATGGCCTTCCTGTCCGATGCGTTGAAGCGCGTGAAGCCTTCCGCCACGACGACAATCACGCAAAAAGGGCGCGACATGAAGGCCAAAGGCCGCGAAGTCATCTCGCTCTCGGTCGGCGAGCCCGATTTCGACACGCCCGATCACATCAAGAACGCCGCCATCGACGCCATCCGCCGGGGCGAGACGAAATACACCCCGGTCGTCGGCATCCCGCAATTGCGCGACGCGATTTGCGGCAAGTTCAAGCGCGAGAACAATCTCGACTACAAATCCTCCCAGATCATTGTCGGCACGGGCGGCAAGCATGTGATCTACAACGCCCTGCTCGCCACCTTAAACCCCGGCGACGAGGTGATCGTGCCGGCACCTTTTTGGGTGAGCTATCCCGAGATGATCGCGCTCTGCGGCGGCACGCCCGTCATCGTCGATTGCGGCATAGAGCACGCCTTTAAGCTGCAGGCGGGCGATCTCGATCGCGCCATCACCAAGAAGACCAAATGGATCATCTTGAACTCCCCCTCCAACCCATCGGGCGCGGCTTACACCCATGCCGAGATGAAGGCGCTCACCGACGTGTTGCTGCGTCATCCTCAGGTTTGGATCCTCACCGACGACATGTACGAGCATCTGGTCTATGGCGATTTCGAGTTCGTGACCCCGGCCCAGGTCGAGCCCGCCCTTTACGAGCGCACCCTCACCATGAACGGCGTCTCGAAGGCCTATGCGATGACGGGCTGGCGCATCGGCTATGCGGGCGGGCCCGAGCCTCTGATCCGGGCGATGGAGCTGGTCCAAGGGCACCAGACCTCGGGCACGTCGGCCATTTCCCAATGGGCGGCAGTCGAGGCCTTGTCCGGCACGCAGGACCACATCAAGATCTTTCGCAAGGCGTTCGAGGAAAGGCGCGATCTCGTGCTCTCGATGCTCAATCAGGCAAAAGGTATCGTCTGCCCGAAGCCCGAGGGCGCCTTCTACGTCTACCCGAGCTGCGCCGCGACCATCGGCAAGAAGACACCTTCGGGAAAGACGATCGAGACGGATGAGGATTTCGTCACCGAGCTTCTGGAGACGGAAGGCGTCGCGGCCGTGCACGGGACGGCCTTCGGGCTCGGCCCCAATTTCCGCATCAGCTACGCCACCTCGAACGCCCTCCTCGAGGAAGCCTGCACGAAGATCCAGCGCTTCTGCGCCGAGCTGAGGTGAAGTCATTTGGGTGGATGGCGGGTGAGGTTAGCCCTGTCGGAAAGGGACCTGCGCCGGTCGCCCCCTCCCCCCGCGAAGCGGTGGGGAGGGTTACGGGTGGGGGGCGATTCCGCCATGACCGCCGTTGTCGTTAGCCACGCCTCGATGCAATCTGCGCGCACTCCGGTGGCATGGCTCGCGTGTCAACTCGAACGCCCCCCACCCGTACCCTCCCCACCACTCGCTACGCTCGCGGGGGGAGGGGGCCGATCAGCGCTGGTGGACATCTCGCTACTATATTGATCTCCCCGCCTCCTTTGCGAGGGAAGAACATGCACAGGTGTTCGCTGTTTACTTAGGTTTTAAGTAGAAAAGGACGAGAGGCGCAGCATTGACTTCGCCGATAAATTACGGCGTGGTCCCGAGCGGCTTGTGCAGCGCCGTGCGCGTGCGTTGCTTCACGAGCCATTTCGAGCGGCCGGCGACGCTGAAGAAGGCGCGGCGCAGAAAAGCCGGCCAGGTCGTCGGCAAACCGAGAAAGACGGAGATGCGTTGCGTGTGCTCGGTGAGGGACCGTTCATCGCGCTCCCAGGCCTCGAGCGCCGAGGTCACGTCACTGGTGCGATCGAGATGAATCGCGAGCGCGAGCGCGTTCATCATGGCGCAGCCGGCGCCTTGGCCGATGTTGGGCGGCAGCGCATGGGCCGCATCGCCGATCACCGCGACCTTGCCGGACGACCAGCGCTTGAGCTTTATCACCTCGAACCGGTCGTACCGCCCTTGCGTCCCGATCCGTGCGATGAGCGGGCCAAGATGCGGGAATGCCGCATTCCATAAAGCTTGGTTGATCGGGACCGATTTGGCGTCCGCGTCCCGATCGAGCATGGTTAAGGCGAGATAGATCTGCGTTGGGCTGCACGGCGTGTAGAGGATCCGCCGGCTGCCCGACCAGTATTCGATCGTCCTGCCGCCTTCGGTCGAGCGCATCTCCTCTGGCGTTTTGTCGAGCAGAAGCCGGATGGCGCCATCGGGCAGGAACCTCCTCTTGGCCAAGAGGTGAAGCCCGTCGCGCAGCCTCGAATTCGCGCCGTCCGCCGCGATGACGAGATCCGCTTCGAGCCTTCTGCCGTCCGCGAGAACGAGCACGCCTTCCGCGGTCGCCGCCACGGCTTGCGAATTCGTGATGATCTCGACGCCGGCGCGCCGCGCGGCCGCGGCAAGCGCGTCGATCACCTGCTGGCGCAGGATCGAGAACACGCGGCTCGTATCCCCCCAGCGATGCACGGCGAGAACGCGGTCGTCCTGGTCGCGCGTCTCGCGCGTATGGGCGAGCGGCGCATCGCGCACGGCGTCCGTGTAGGCGCCGAGCGCCTCGAGCACCCGTAGCCCATTCTCGTAAAGATAGATGCCGGCGCCGGTCGTGCGCAGCCGATCGGCGCGCTCATGGACCCGCACGCTCCAGCCGTGTTGGGCGAGCGCCGTCGCCGCGGCGAGGCCGGCAAAGCCCGCGCCGGCGATCTCGGCATGTCGGCGTCCCGCACGAGCGCTCACTGCCGGTTTCTTGCCCTTGGTATCATTCGCCCGGCTCCCTTATGATGGCGTGAAGGCGTACGAATTGAGGAGGATTGGCATGGCTCGCCTGCGTCACATCGCGGTTTGCGTCAAGGATCTCGACAAGGCCGCGAGATTTTACGAGGAGGTCTTCGATCTTCGGCGGGTCGAGCGCGAGGACCTCGAGATCGGCTCGGCGATCTATATGACGGATGGCGTGATCAACCTCGCCCTTCTCAATTTCAAGGGTTCCGAGGGCAGCGACCTCAAGGATGCGGCGAGCTTCGTCGGCGCGCATCATTTCGGCTTCCAGGTCGACGACCTCGACGAGACGCGCCGGCGTATCGAGAAGGCGGGCGGCAAGTTCTTTTTCGACTTGGGCGATGAGCGGAAGGGCAATTTCGAGCGCAAGTTCAAGGACCCTGACGGGGTGATCTTCGACATCTCGAAGCATGGCTGGGTCGGGACGGACGGGCGTTCGAGTGAGTGAAAAGTGCAAATTGAAAAGTGAAGGGCTGAAGACAACCGTCGCCCGCGCATTCACTCCTCACTATTCACTACTCACCTGCATCTATTCAACAAACGCATTCGTATATAGCTCCTCGAGCGGCGTCTTCTTTTGAATGATGCCGCTCGCCAGGTAGAAATCTTGCAGCTTTTCGAGGCGGCCGGCATCGACTTCGCCGAGTCGCTTCTGTCCGACATAAACATGCTTGGCGTAATATTCGAAGGCGCTTCGGACCTCGGCTTCCTTGCCTTGCCACTCGGGCACGAACTTCACGAAATCCTTCGCGGCACCGTCCGGATCGTCCATGATGTCCTTCATCCCGCGCAAGGCGGCGTGGACGAATTTGCGTACCATCTCCGGCTTTTCCGCGATCGTCTGATCGGAGACGGCGATCGCCTGCGCCATATGCGGGAAATAATCGTCGGTCTGGATGATCTTGACCTTCACACCGGCGGCCTCGACCGGCGTGATCCATTCGGGAATGCCGGCCATGCCGACCGAGGCGCCGCTCGCGACCGCTTGCCAAACCCCGGTCGGGCCGGCCGATTGGATGTTCACATCGTCGGGCTTCAGCCCGACGCTCGCGAGCAGGCCGAGAAGTGCGTAATAGGTCGTGTCCTGATAGGACATGACGGTGAGGGTCTTCCCCTTCAAATCCTCCGGCTTGTCGATGCCGGCATCGGCACGCACCACCGTCTGCATGAACCCCTTGCCGCCGAACACGGCGACGACCTTCACCGGAACGCCGTTGCCGCGCACGATGATCGGGCTGTCGCCCACCATGCCGCCGAATTGCGCGTTGCCGGCGCCGACCTGCTTCGCCACATCGACGCCGCCCCGTCCGATCGCGAAATTCACATCGAGCCCGGCGTCGGCAAAATACCCCTTCCCCTTGGCGATCTGGAGCGGTCCGAAAGCCGGCAGCAGGGGTGGCGCCGGAAACAGATAGGTGACGCTTTCGGCAGCCAAGGCGGATCGGGGCGAAAAGGGGAGAAGGAAGGAGAGAGCGGCGATGAGGAGCATCAGCCGCGCCGACCACGCCCGGGAATTCAAAGGCTTGTCACGCTTCATCTCATTCTCATGAATTTAGGGGGTCAATTCCGGGGCATCGACGATATCATGCGTATGCCAGGCGTTTGCCCTCGTGACCCTCGCCCGAATTGCGCTCGCGCCAACTTCGTCTAAAACTCAGATACAATCATGATGTCGCGGCTGGAATTCCGAAACCTCGCCATGGAATTTGTCAAGGCCGGGGGCCGGGAACGGCTTGCCGCGCTCGAGGAGGTGAGCTTCACCGTCCTCGACGGTGAGATCGTCTCGCTCATCGGGCCGAGCGGATGCGGCAAGAGCACGCTACTCAACATCGCCGCGGGCCTCGCGCCGCCGACGCGCGGGGAGGCCTTCGTCGATGGTGAACCCATCCGGGGACCCAATCCTCACATCGCCTTCATGCTGCAAAAGGACCTGCTCCTCCCCTGGCGCAGCATCGCCGAGAACGTCGCGCTCGGAATGGAGATCCGCAAGAGCGATCCTCGCGAAGCCAACCGCAAGGCGAATGCTCTCTTGGAGAGCTTTGGCCTTTCGGGCTTCGAGGCGCAATACCCGCATCAACTCTCGGGCGGCATGCGCCAACGAGCGGCCTTGGCGCGAACGCTGGCGGTCGACCCTTCCGTGCTTCTGCTTGACGAGCCGTTCTCCGCGGTCGACGCGCAAACCCGGATCATCTTGCAGCAGGAGCTTGCCCGTACGCTGAAGGCCGCTCGCAAGACGGCGCTCCTCATCACGCATGACCTCATCGAGGCGGTGATCTTGTCGGACCGCGTTCTCGTGATGAGCGGGCGCCCCGGACGCATCATCGACGAGATCGCGATCGAGATCGGCGATCGCGCAAACCCCATCGCGCGGCGTCGCGATGCCAAGGTCGCTCATTATGTGGCGCGCCTCATGGATCGCCTCGGCATCGGCGAAGCGGTGGAGGAAACGCAGCGCGACACAAGGGGGAGCGCATGAGACGAACCTCGAGACGCTCGCCTCACGCCGAGGGCGCGATGGCGAGCGTCGTGCTTCTCATCTTTTTTCTCTGCGCCTGGCAGTGGGGGCCGGGCGCGCTCGCGATCCCAAGCTTCATCGTGCCGCCGCTCTCGATGGTCCTCCAGGAATCCGCGAGGATGTGGCAGCAAAACCATCTCCTCTTCCACACCGGCGTCACGACCGCGGAAGTGCTTGCCGGCTTCGTGCTCGGCAGCCTTCTCGGTGCGATATTCGGCTATCTCCTCGGCGTTTCGCGCGCGGCCGAGATCGCGCTTTCGCCCTATATCCTCGCCTTGCAGATCGCGCCCAAGGTCGCCTTCGCGCCGCTTTTCATCTTGTGGATGGGCTTCACAATCTATCCGCGCATCCTGGTCGCGATCCTCATCGTCTTCTTCCCGGTGATGGTGAATGTCTTGACGGCAATCCGAGGCGTCGACGCCGACCTCATCAATCTCGTGCGCGCCTTCAAGGCGACGCGTGCTCAGATCTTCTGGAAAGTCGAGTTTCCGGCCTCCCTGCCGTCGCTCTTCGCAGGGCTTCGCATCGGCGCGACGCTTGCGGTCGTGGGCGTCACGGTCGGTGAATTGGTCGGCGGCAATTCGGGCGTTGGCTTCCTCTTGAGCTTCGGTGAAGGCCAGGCCAACACGCCGATGGTCTTCGTCGCCATCATCCTGCTCACGCTGATCGGGGGCCTTGCCTATTTCCTGGTTGCGGCGATCGAGCGGCGCGTGCTGCATTATATGCCGGCGCCCGTGTTCGGCGGGCTGTGACGGGCCTAGTAATCGCTTGACCTTTCTCGCGCTCTCCTGCGAAATTCATAGCCATGCTTCCCGCCAAAGACGATCTCACCATCTGCTTCGCCCATGTCGCCTACCAGCTCCAATCCCGCTTCGAGACACGGAAAACGGGGCTGCGCAGCTTCGAGGTGCGCGCGCCCGACGATCTCGCCCGCAGGATCGGCGAGGCCGATGTGCTCGTCGTCTCGGGCATGTGGAGGAACGAGCTTCTCGACAAGGCGACGAAGCTCAAGTTCATCCAGGGCATCGGCTCAGGCGTCGATCAATTCGCGCAAGACAAGCTGCGTGCGCACGGCGTGCGGCTCGCGAATGCGCAAGGCGTCAACGCGCGCGCCGTCGCCGAGCATGCGATGTCGCTCATGCTCGCGCTCGCGCGCCGCTTGCCCGAGGCGCGCGACAATCAGGCGAAGCGTCATTGGCGCGCCATGATCGGTGACCTTACGAAGCGCGAGGATGAGCTTTTCGGCAAGACGCTCCTGATCATCGGCCTCGGCACCATCGGCAACCGCCTTGCGAAGCTCGCCAAGGCCTTCGACATGCACGTCATCGGCTTCAGGCGCGATCCCGCGGCCGGTCGCGGGCATGCCGATGAAGTTCACGCGATCGGCGTGTTGAAATCCTTCCTGCCGCAAGCCGATTTCGTGGCGCTCACCTGCCCTTTGACCAAGGAGACGGAGGGCTTGATCGATGCGCAGGCGCTTCGCGCGATGAAGCCTTCTTCCTTCCTCGTCAATGTGGCGCGCGGGCGCTGCGTCGACGAAAAGGCGCTCATCGGCGCGCTCGCCGAGAAGCGCATCGCGGGCGCCGGCATCGACGTCACGCAGGAAGAGCCGCTCGCGGCCGCCTCTCCTTTGTGGGGGATGGAGCACGTCCTCGTCACGCCGCACACCGCCGGCGAGACGCGCAGCTATGAGGACACCATCCTCGATTATCTTTCCGAGAATCTCGGCCGCCTCTGGCGCGGAGAAACGAAGCTGCACAACGAGATCGTTTGAGCGCCCGCGCCGCGAGCGGCGGACGCCGGAAAAGCTCAAGGCGCGCCCATGAAGCCGCCGTCTCATCGAGGGTCATCGTCATGAACGACATCGCGCGTGAAACGAGCGCCGCCGTGAGCGGCAAGGAGCTGATGCGCCATTGCGCCGAGTTCGCGAAGCGCGTGAAGCTGTCCGGCACGCCGGAGGAGCTCGAAAGTTTCGGCTATCTCAAATCCTGTCTCGACGATTACGGCTATCGCACCGCGCTTTTGTCGCATGACGCCTACATCAGCCTTCCTGGCGCCGCGCGCGTGGAGGCGGACGGGCGTGAGCTCAAAAGCATCACCCATTCCTTTTCACGGCCGTCGCCGCGCGGCGGCCTCAAGGCGCAGGTGATCGATCTCGGCGAAGGCAGCGCGGCGGATTTCGCACGCGCCGACTGCCGCGGCAAGATCGTGCTCGTCGACGGCATCGCGAGCCCCGCCGTCGCGGATTGGGCGACGCGCGCCGGCGCCGTGGGCCAGCTCCATGTCTCGCCGCATGAGCATCTGCATGAGATGTGCATCTCGCCGGTCTGGGGGAGCCCCTCGGAAGAGACGCTCGGGTGCCTCCCCGCGACGGTCGCCTGCACGATCTCGAAGCTCGATGGCGAGGCCTTGCGCGCCAAGCTCGCCGCCGATGGCAAGCTCGAGGCGATGCTGCACGCGGAAGTGGACACGGGTTGGCGCAAGACGCCGCTTCTCGTGGCCGATCTCGATGGGCCCTCCGGGGACGACGCGCCCTTCGTGCTTTTCTCCGGCCATCACGACACCTGGTATTTCGGCGTGATGGACAATGGCAGCGCCAACGCCACCATGCTCGAGGCCGCGCGGCTTCTCGCCGAGCGGCGCTCGGGATGGCGGCGCGGCTTGCGCATCTGTTTTTGGTCCGGCCATTCGCATGGGCGCTATTCGGGCTCGGCCTGGTATGTGGACCAGAATTTCGATGAGCTCGACCGCCGCTGCGTCGCCCATGTCAACGTCGATTCGACCGGCGGCATCGGCGCCGATGTGCTCACCGAAAACGGCGTCGTCGTCGAGCTCGCGGCGCTTGCTCGCGAAGCAACGCTCGCCGAGACGGGTCAGCAACACCTCGGCAAGCGCCCCTCGCGCTCGAGCGACCAATCCTTCTGGGGCGTCGGCATCCCCTCGATGTACGGCACCGTGAGCCACCAGCCGCCAGGGCCGGTGAAGATGCGCAATCCGCTCGGCTGGTGGTGGCATACGCCGCACGACCTCATCGACAAGGTCGACGAGCAATTTCTGATGCGCGACACGCGCGTCGTGGTGGCGACGCTCTCGCGGCTTCTCAATGACGCGGTCTTGCCGCTCGATCCCGCCGCCCACGCCGCATCGCTCGTCGAGGAGCTCAGGGTCATCGCGGCGAAGCTCAAGCACGAATTCGAGCTCGAGGCCGTGATCGAGGCCGCCGAAAGCGTGTTGCGAAAGGCTCGGTCCCTCGAGGTCTCGAAGGGGGCGAATGAGCCCGGGCGGATCGACCGCCTCAACGTCGCCTTGGTGCGCGTGTCACGCGCGCTCGTGCCGCTCGATTACACGCAAGGTGATCGCTTCAGCCACGACCCCGCCTTGCCGCAGCCCGCCTGGCCGGCCCTCCGGAAGCTGCGCGATCTCGCGGCGCAGGAGCCCGGCTCCGACAAGGCGCGCTTTCTTGCCGTCGGGGCCGCCCGCGCGCGAAATCGCGTTCTTTCGAGCTTGCGCGAAGCCGATCGCGCCCTCGACGAGGCGACGGCGTAAGCCGTGCGCGGGGGTATCGACAAGAAGCCGACGGCGGTGCTTGATGGAAGGAGAGCGTGGGAGCCAGCCGAAGCGGCGGGGTGATCGTCTCAGCTTCTCCAAAAGACTGAACCTGCGCCCGGAACGGCGCGGTGAAAAGCTCAGGGCGGAAGGAAATCCAAGGGGCAACCATGTCGCAAGCCACGGCCTATCTCGATACGACGTTCGGCAGCGCGGATATGCAAAAGCTACGGCGTCGCGCGATCGTCTCTTGCGCGGTCGGCAATTTCGTCGAGCTTTTCGATTTCGTGATCTACGGCCTCTTCGCGACGCAGATCGGCGCCAATTTCTTCCCGAGCGATGATCCCTTGGCGTCCTTGTTGAGCAGCTTCGCGACCTTCGGCGTCGGTTTCTTCATGCGCCCGGTCGGCGCCGTCGTCATCGGCGCGCTCGGCGATCTGAAGGGGCGCAAGGTGGCGCTCGTGCTGACGGTAGGCTTGATGGCGACGGCGACCGCGGTCACCGGCCTCATCCCGCCCTATGCGTCGATCGGCATCTGGGCGCCGATCCTTCTCGTGCTCTGCCGCCTGGTGCAAGGCTTCTCGACCGGCGGCGAATGGGGAGGGGCCGCGGCCTTTCTCGTCGAGTATGCGCCGCCCGGCAAGCGCGGCCTCATCGGCTCGATGCAGCAGTTCAGCGTCGGGCTCGGCCTCATCATGGGCACCTTGTCGGCCTATCTCCTCAATGCATTTCTCGACAAGGAGGCGATGCTGGCCTGGGGGTGGCGCGTGCCCTTCATCCTCGGCTTTCTGCTCGCGCCGATCGGCTTCTATCTGCGCTCGCGCGTCGCCGAATTGCCCGCCTTCAATCGCGTGGTGGCCCAGCACAAGACGGCCTCCTCGCCGGTGCGCGACAGCCTCACGCTTTATTCGCGCCCGGTCGCCGCCGCCTTCGGCCTGTCGATCGTCGGCACGATCGGCAATTACGTCTTCAACATCTTCCTGCCGAGCTTCGCCTCGGGTCAGCTCGGGATTGCGGCGAGCACGGCCTATCTCTCGACGACGCTTGCCGCCATCGTCCTGACGCTGCTCACGCCCGTGATGGGCGCGCTTTCCGACAAGCTTGGGCGCAAGCCGATCCTTTTGGCCTCGGCGCTCGCCTATGCGGTGCTTTCCTATCCGCTCTTCCTCCTGCTCACGGGAATGCGCAACGGCCAAGGCCTCATGTTCACGCAATGCATCTCGGCCGTGCTCCTTGCCATGTATGCCGGGCCGCTCTGCGCAGTGCTGAGCGAGCTCTTTCCGACCAAGGTGCGCTTCACGGCCTTGTCGATCGGCTACAGCCTCGCCGTCGCGCTCTTCGGCGGCTTGGCGCCTTACATCTCGACTTTCCTCATCAGGGAGACGGGCAGCCAGGTTTCGCCCGCGGCCTATATCGTGGTCGGGGCGCTCATCTCGGCCGCGACGCTCATCGCCATCAAGGACCCGACGAATGCTCCGCTCGATTGACGAGGCGACAAAGCCCGCTGCCGACGCTTCGAGCAAGAAGCTAGTCGCTTCAGGCGCCTGCGATCCGGTCACGTTGGAGATCTTGCGCGGCGCCATCCGCGCCGTCCAGGCCGAGATGGAGGCGCTCATCGAGCGCACGGCGATCTCGGCCTTCATCCGGGAGAAGAAGGATTTCTACACCTCGCTCTTCGATGCCGACGGTGTGATGGCGGTCGGCTCGAACATGCCCGTCTTCGGCGATATGAGCGGCTCGGTGTTCAAGCGCTTCCCGCCGGAAAGCATGCAACCTGGCGATCTCTACTGGTACAGCGATTGCTATGAATTGACGGGCGCGGTCTCACATTCGAATGACCAAGTGCTCATCGCGCCCGTGTTTCACCAAGGGCGCCGTTGCGCCTTCGTGATGAGCTGGGCGCATTTCGCCGACATCGGAGGCATGCGCGCGGGCTCGATCAGCCCCGACGCCACCGACATCTTCCAGGAAGGCATCATCGTTCCCGCGACCAAGCTGATCGAGGCGGGCCGGGTGAATGAGGCGGTGCTCCAGCTCTTTCACCGCAATTCCCGCTTTCCCGAGCAAAGTCGCGGCGATATGCGGGCGTTGATGGCGAGCGTCGAGCTCGGCGTGAAGCGCGTCGAGGAACTCCTCACGCGCTTCGGCGCGCCCGTGGTCGAGGATGGGCTTCGGCAATTGCTCGCGCGGACGAGGCGCCTCGTGCGCGAACGCTTGGCCGAGACCTTCCCTTACGGCACGCACCGGTTCACCGACGCGATCGATTCGGACGGCCACGGCAACGGCCCTTTTCGCATTCGGTTTGCGTTGACGCGCAAGCGGGATGGGAAGGGCGAGGATCGCTTCATCTTCGACGCGAGCGAGACCGACGATCAATCGCCTGGGCCGGTGAACTTCCTCATGAACCCCGGCGTGCCCGGCATGGCGCTCGGCCTTTACTATCTCGGCGGCGATCCGGGGCAGGTATGCAACGCCGGCGGCCCGCAAGCGCTCGACGAGGTGATCTTGCGCCAGGGCTCGCTTCTCGCGCCACGTTTTCCCGCTCCGCTCGGCATGCGCGGCCTCACCATGATGCGGGTGCTCGCGGGCCTGATGGGCCTCGTCAACGTCGCCGGCGGCAAGGGGCCGGCCGCCCATTCGGCTTACGTCATCACCTTGATGCGCGGCACATTCACCGATGAGAAAAGTGAGAAGCAGCCGTTCCTGCTTTCCGACGGGATCGGTGTCGGCTACGGCGCGCGCCCGTACGCGGACGGCATCGATGCCGTCTATTTCGTCGCCCAGGAGAACTATCCAGTCGAGTTCGTCGAGCTCGGCTATCCGGTGCGCCTCACGCATTACGGGATCGCGGGCGACAGCGGCGGGCCGGGTCGTCACCGCGGCGGCTGCGGCATCGTGCGGGAATACGAGATCCTCGCCGACGAGGCCGTCCTCGCGGTGCGCATCGACGGTGTGTCGAACCCGCCTTGGGGCATCGCTGGCGGCAAGTCGGGAGGCGCCGGGCGCGCCGTCGTCAACCCGGGCACGGAGCGCGAGCGTGTGCTGCGGCCGTTGTCCGACGGCAATCGGCTCACGCGCGGGGATATCTTGCGCATCGAGACCGGCGGCGGCGGCGGCCATGGCCATCCCTTCGACCGTCCGCCCGAGGAGGTGCTGGAAGACGTGCTCGGCGGTTTCGTCAGCATGGAAGCTGCCGCAAAACACTATGGCGTCGTAATCGCCGCCGAGGAGGTCGATGCGGCCGCGACCGCGGCGCTTCGGCGCAAGCGCCCACCTGCACGCGCCTTTCACCGCAACGAGTATGTCGATGCCCTCGTTTGAGCCGTCCGCGTCCGCGCCTTCCCGTCCCAAAATGGCTTCGCTCGAAAATGCAAGGCAAGGCTCCGGCGGCCGGGCTTTGGGGCTCGCGGTCGCGGTCGACATCGGCGGCACCTTCACGGATGTGACCTTGCAGGATGCAGCGAGCGGCAGGGCCTGGCGCGCCAAGACGCCGAGCATTCCTTCCGACCCTTCGCAAGCCTTCCTCACCGGCGTGCGCCTCGCCCTCGAGGAAGCTGGCCGGGACGCCCAGGAGGTCGACCGGGTGCTGCATGGCACCACGGTCGCGACCAATATGATCCTCGAGCGTAAGGGTGCGGTGACCGCGCTCGTCACCACGGCGGGCTTTCGCCATGTGCTCGAGATCGGCCGCCAGGACATCCCGCGACGGGTCAATCTCTATGCCTGGGTGAAGCCGAAGCGGCCGGTGCCGGCGTCGCGCATCCTCGAGGTGCGCGAGCGCGTCGGCGCCGGCGGCGTGGTGCTCGAGAATGCTCGACGAGGCGAGTGTCGAGAAGGCGATCGAGGCGCTGCGGAAGCTCGAGGTCGAGGCGGTCGCGGTCTGCCTCTTGCACGCCTTCGCCAATCCGGCCCATGAGCGGCGCGTCGCGGAGCTCTTGCGTGCCGCGCTTCCCGGCGTCGCGGTCACAGCCTCCACCGATGTCCTGCCGGTGGTGCGCGAATATGAACGCTCGCTTGCCGCCATCCTCAACGCCTCGGTGATGCCGGGCATCGCGACCTATGTGCGGCGCCTCGAGGAGCGGCTCGAGGATGCGAAGATTTCAGCACCCCTCTTGCTGATGCAATCGAACGGCGGCGTCGCCGGCGCCCGCACCATCAGGCGCGCGCCGGCCCTCACCGTGCTCTCGGGGCCGGCCGCTGGCGTGGTCGGAGCCCGCGATGTCGCCGCGGCTTGCGGCGTCGGCGACATCATCACGGTCGATATCGGCGGAACCAGCGCCGACATCGCGCTCATCAAGGGCGGTGAGATCAGCCTCACGCAGCATGGCCAGGTGGGCGAATGGCCGCTCTCGCTTCCCATGGTCGACCTAGTGACGATCGGGGCGGGCGGCGGCTCGATCGCCCAAGTGGCGAAGGGGACGCTCACCGTCGGCCCGCACAGCGCCGGCGCTCGAGCCGGGGCCAGCTTGTTACGGTCGCGGCGGCACCGAGGCCACGGTCACGGACGCCCATGTCGTGCTCGGCCAGTTGCCGGAGAGCCTTCTCGCGGGGCGCATGACGCTCGATCGTTCCCTCGCCGAGGCGGCGATCCGCAAGGGCGTCGCCGAACCGCTCGGCCTCACGCATCGATGAGGCGGCGCGCGGCATGCTGGCGATCATCGACAGCAATATGGTCGGCGCCATTCGTGTCGTGTCGGTCGAGCGCGGACATGATCCACGCGACTTCACCCTCGTCGCTTTCGGCGGCGCCGGACCGCTGCATGGGTGCTCGCTCGCCGAGCTTCTCGGCATCGAGAACGTCCTGATCCCGCCGGCGCCCGGCGTGCTTTGCGCCGAAGGCCTGCTCGCCGCCGATCTCAAGGCCGAGTTCAGTCGTACGCTGGCGAAATCGGGCAGGATTGATGCGAAGGTCGTGGCGAGCCATTACGCCGAGCTCGAAGCGGAGGCGAAGTCCTGGTTCGAGGAAGAGGCCGTCGCTCCGGCCGACCGCCGCGAGCATCGCGTCGCCTTGCTGCGCTACCATGGCCAGGGCGGCGAGCTCGCTGTCGGCTGGGCAGGGGATGGCGCCTCGACCGAGGCCGCCTTCCGCAAGGCTCATTCCACGCTTTACGGCTTCACGCTCGATGCGCCGATCGAGCTCGTCACGCTCCGCATCGAAGCGAGCGGGCGCATGCCGGAGCCGGTGCGGGAAAAGCTCGAGCCGGCGAAGGGCGTCGAGGCGCGTGCGAGGCGTGAGGTTCGCTTCGCGGAGGGGCCGCGCGAAGTTCAGCTCTTCGATCGCGAGACGTTCGGCGCGGGTGACCGCTTCGCCGGACCGGCGATCGTCACTCAGCTCGACGCGACGACGCTCGTTCCTCCCGGCTGGAGCGGAGAGGTGCATGTGTCGGGCGCGCTTCTGCTGCGGCGCAGTTGAGCAAGCGGCGGCGGCGAGGCAGCGCGGCGAATTGCTTTGCGATGGACGCGGGTCGGACCTATGAAAATTGCGGCGCCGATCGAGCCGCACCGCGCCTCGAGGCTCGCGGGCGCGCGCAAGGTCGCAACGCATGAAGGCTTCCGCTCATCCGCCTCACTGCATCGTGCTCGATTGGGGAACGACGAGCTTTCGCGCGCTCCTCGTCGATGCGAAGGGCGCGGCCCTCGATCGGGTCGAGACGCAGGACGGCATTCAATCGGTGCCGAAGACCGGGTTCGAAGCGGTCTTGGCCCGTAACATCGCTTCCTGGCGGGACTCGCACCCGGCGCTTCCGGTTTACGCTGCCGGAATGATCACGAGCCGCAACGGCTGGATCGAGACACCTTACGTCGAAGCGCCGGCGGGCGCCGACGCGCTGGCCGCGGCGGTCAAATGGTTGAGGCTCGCCGATGGCGGCGTCATCGGCTTCATCCCCGGTCTCACCGATAAGAGCGTCAAGCCCTTTCCCGATGTGATGCGAGGCGAGGAGACGCAGCTCGTGGGCTTCGGCCTCAATCAGGAGATGACGCTCGTCCTGCCGGGCACGCATTCGAAATGGGCGCGCATCGAAAAAGGGCGCATCGCGCGCTTTCGCACCTTCGTCACGGGCGAGATCTTCGCCCTTTTGTCGCGCCATTCCTTCATCGCGCAGCTCGCCAAGCCGCAGCCGACGCCGAAGTGGAGCGCTTTCGCGCATGGCCTTGAGGTCGCCGGCGATCGCGCGCAAGCTTGCGGCCTCCTCTCGCATCTCTTCTCCGTGCGCACAGGCTGGCTCGCCGGCAAGCTCGCGCCACCCCAGACCTCCGATTATCTCTCGGGGCTCGTCGTCGGCACGGAGTTTCGTGAAGCGCGCGAGATGGGCTGGTTCGCGGCTGGCGAGCGCGTCGGGATCATCGGGGGCGATCCTCTCGCCGAGGTCTACCGGCGAGCAGCGATCGCCTTTGGTCTCGCGCCCGAGCTCGGCCCTGCGGACGCCGCGGTGCGCGGCGCTCTCGTTATCGCCGAGATCGCCGAAAGGACGGGCCATGGGGTTTGAGGAAGCCTTCGCCAAGCTGCCGCTCGTCGCCATCCTGCGAGGATTACGGCCCGACGAGGCGCTCGATGTGGCGACGGCGCTCTTCGATGCTGGCTTTCGCATCCTCGAAGTCCCACTGAACTCGCCTTCGCCGCTCGAGAGCATCGAGCGCATCGCGGCGCGTTTCGCAACGCGCATGCTGATCGGCGCCGGCACGGTTCTCGATACGCAAGCCATCGCGCAAATCGCCGAGGCCGGCGCGCGTCTCGTCGTGTCGCCGAACTTCGAGGCGGAGGTCGTGCGCGAAGCGAAGAGGCGTGGCCTTGTCTCGATCCCGGGCGTCGCCACGCCGAGCGAAGCCTTCGCGGCGCTCGACGCGGGTGCCGATGCGCTCAAGCTTTTTCCCGCCGAGATGATCGCGCCGAAGGTGGTCCGCTCGATCCGGGCGGTTCTGCCGAAGGCAACGCGGCTCATCCCGGTCGGCGGCATCGCGCCCGGGAATATTCCGGCCTATCGCGAAGCGGGAGCCAATGGCTTCGGCATCGGATCAGCTCTCTTCAAGCCCGGCATGCCGGTCGATGAGGTCGCGGCGGCAGCCAAAAAATTCGTCGAGGTCATGGGCAACAGCGGGTAGGGCGGAACGGGCGATTTCGGGATGTCGCCGACGGGAAGCCGTCGGGCTTCGCCTCGCGGTAGCACAGCGACCGTTTATATCGGCGGCGGAGCGATTGTTATGCGATGGACTTCCATCTTTTGACCGATGCCCTTGAGGTTCTCGTAATTGCGCGACACCGAGCGTGAATTGAGGATGTCGCAGACGCCTGGCGCTTCCATCACCGTTGCACTGACGCAAACTTGGTTGACGTCGGCCAGACCTTGCACGCGGGCGGCGATATTCACGTCCTGCCCGAAATAATCGATCCGATCGTTGAGCGTCACTGCAATCGCCCGCCCCCTGTGGACACCGACCTTTAGGCCCAGCGGTCGCGAAGCGGTCCGGTTGAACCGCGACATTTCTTCGATCATCTCGATGGAGGCGCGCACGGCGTCCTGGGGCCGCTCGAAGCCGGCCATGACCGCGTCGCCGATCGTCTTGATGATGGTGCCGGATCGTTCCCGGATGATCTTGCTCAAGATCTCGAAGTGTTGACGAACCAGAAAATACGCGTTCACGTCGCCAACGCTTTCATACAGCGGAGTCGACTGCTTGAGATCGGTGAACAGGTAAGTCATGTCTGAGACTTTGAGGCTCTCGCCCTCATCCACCAGCTGCGTCTTGTAGAGTTCGCCGAAGCTCGGCGTCAGCAGCAACCGCTTGCTGGAAAGAAACGGTTCGTATTCGACCCGATGAGGCTCGAAACCGAAGGGATACTGGACGAACCAGAAGCGACCGCGGTCGCCGGTGCGGTTCTCGATCTCTAAGGTGTGCTTGCCGGGGCTGAGATCGGCCGTCTGCCGGAATGAAAAACGCCCGTCGCCGAGGACCATGTCTCTCGGTGCCGTAGGCCGATCCGGTACCAGGAAGCGGCCCGAGTTCGAGCTGGACCCGCGTCCCTTGCGGTTCTGCCGCCTCCCCGTTCACGAAGAAGACCAGGAGGAGCTTGTGGCTCAAGTCCAGCACCTCGAAACGACCAGCGGTAACCTCGAAGTGGAAGCTGCGGTGCTCATGGGCCTCGATATCGGCGAATCCCCGTGAGAGCGCGGCGACGAGCTGCTGGTGCGTCATCCCGTGCGGAGCGATGAAGCCTTTGGAAAAGTTGTAGCGTAGATAAAAATCCTCGACAGACAGCATTTCGGGATGGCGGAATACGACGTCGCGCACGCCGCCCGCGACCGTAAAGGTGACCTGAATGTAGTCGTCCAGCGCCACGTCGTTGATCGCGTTGCAGAACGCGCACTGAAAGCGTGGATGGACCTGGTCGAGCTCGCGAAAGCTGCCGGCGACCTGCGGGCAATAGGCGCAGATGAGCAGCCAGTCCATCTCGAACAGGCCCACCTTGGCGGCGTGCACGAACAGCTCTATCGCGTTCGCCTCCGAGAGGCCGGCGAGGCCCCCGTATTGAATGGGGTTGACGCGAAAGAGATCATAGTCGCCGGCGGTACGGATGAAGTGTTCGAGCTCCGGGAGGACATTCGGTGACCAGCTTCTTGCCGATCCGAGCGCGCCGAGGCGCTGGCTCAGAAGATTGTCGTTGACCGCAGAGGAGACACCCATCTCATGCACCCTATCCGGCGGCTTGCTACGCTTTCAGTCCCCGGCCGAACCCGGCGGCGGACGGCACCATGGCCTCGTCCGGGTCGATGGCCCCCAGGTTCTCGACGATCTCGAAACGGCCGTTCTTCGCCTGGGCGATGTACATGTTCATGCGGACGTGGTGCTGGCCTGGAACCATTTCCGCCGGACCGCCCGGCCCCTCGGCAATCCTTGCGTGATCGAGCGCCGCGATGACGGCCTCTTGGCGTAGCGAGCCGGCCTCGCTCACGGCCGCCGTCCAGAGCTTCATTCCTCGGTAGAGGCCGGAGCAGGCGCTGCCGCCCGTGAACTGCTCCTTGCCGGGATAACGCTTGTCGTACGCGCGAAGCAGCGTCTTGCTGAAGGGATCGGTGACGTTCTGGTAGTAGTCGAGGCAGCCGTAGACGCCCTCCACATGCGGCGCGGGCAGGAGCCCGAGCAGGTTCTCATCGAAATAGGTGCAGATCAGCTTCCCGCCGCGGCTTTGAAAACCGGCCTCATGGAGGCGCGCGAAGAAGGGCACGACTCCAGGCGGAACGATGGTGTTGAACACCACCTCCGCGCCGCTGGACATGATTCTTCCGACGGTCTCGCCAAATTCCATGTGGTCGAGAGGATGGTATTCCTCGCCGACGATGCTGCCACCATTGGCGGTGACAAGCTGGCGAACTCTCTCGTTCATCACGTGTGGCCAGATGTAATCCGCTGAAGGCAGGTAGAATGTCTTGGCGCCGGTTTTGCGCATCAGCCAGGGCACGAGAGGGTCGAGCTGCTGCGCCGGCACCGGGCCAGTGCAGAAGATCAGCGGGTCGCATTCCTGCCCTTCGTATTGCTCGGGGTAGATGTAGAGCGTCCTTCCCTCCAAGACGGCGGCGGCTTTGATGGCCTGCCGAGTGGAGCTGTAAATACCGCCGAAGATCACCTCCACCTTGTCCTGCGCGACAAGCTTGGCCGCCTTGGCTGTGGCAACGGCGTCGGTCGTCGCGCCGTCCTCAAGATGAAGCTCGATCTTCCGTCCCAGCAGGCCGCCATTGGTGTTGATCTCGTCAACCACCATCCTGGCCACGTTGGCGTTGGCGCGGCCCATGAACGAAAGTGCTCCCGTCTCTTCGGCGATCACCCCGATTTTGATGGACTCCTGTGGCACGGCAGATCCTCTCATGAGCTTTGCACCCGTTATCGCGTGTTTCGGATTGGAAAGATGCCGTCCGCTCGTCCACAGCGCGACCGACAAGTCGGCATCCTGCGTTCCCGTCCGCAGAAGCGCAGCGCACGCAACCTATCGCTACAGAGAGTGGCCAAGTCGGCCGCAAGGGCAAGCACGAACAGAAGGCCGGCCCGTCGAGCTGCCTGCACGGGCACGACGTTCCCCAACCTATGCTCGATTCCGCCTTGTACGCAAATAACAAAGGCATGTTTCTGAAAGTTTTGCTTCGAGAAACAGTCTTGGACAATATTACTGCTGCTGGCTCGAGAGCGACAACTGATCGGTTGGTTCGGGAAAGCTTGCGCTTGCCGCCTCGATGGAATTGTACGCAAGCTCCGCGATCTATCGAGTTGAGCATGATCTTATCGGGAAAACGGCTTCCGTTTTCCCGATTAGGCTCCGGCGACAAGCTCGATGCGTCGTTCGCTAGGCCTTCCTGGCTCAGGCCCGCTTCGTCCACGCCTCGGCAATCGCGAGCCGTTGCACCTTCCCGGAGGGGCCCTTCGGTAGCTCGGGGAGGAAGGTGAAGAATTTCGGCGTCTTGTAGCGGCCGAGATGGGTGAGGCAATGGGCTCGCAATTCCTCTTCGCTTAAGCGCGCATCCGGCTTGAGCACGATGCCCGACAGGATCTCCTGGCCGTAGGCGGCGTCGGGAATGGCGACGGCGGCGGCTTCGAGGATCGCCGGATGCAAGAGGAGGGCTTCGTCGATCTCGCGGGGCGCGATGTTCTCGCCGCCCTTGATGATGAGCTCTTTCAGGCGGCCGGTGACGAAGAAGAAGCCGTCTTCGTCGCGAAAGCCAAGGTCGCCGGTGCGCAGGAAGCCCGCGGCATCGAGCGCCTCCAAGGTGCGCTCGCGTGATTTGTAGTAGCCGCCCATCACATTCGGGCCGCGAAAGCGGATTTCTCCCGCCTCGCCATTGGGCAATTCGCGCCCCTTGGCGTCGGCAATGAAGGCCTCGACCCCGCAAGGGAGGCCGACGCTACCGTATTTGCGGCGCTCGAGCTGCATCGGATTGCAGAAGGTGACGGAGGCGGATTCGGTCATCCCCATGCCCTCGATCACCGGCACGCCGAAGCTTTCCTCGAAGGCGCGATGATGCTCCGGCGGCAAGGGCGCCGAGGCCGAGCGGCCGAAGCGTAAATCGGGAAAACGGCGCGGCGGAGCGCCGGCCGCCGCATTCAAGAGATAGGCGATGATGGTCGGCACCATGTTGATCCAGGAGCAGCGGTAGGCCTCCACATCGCCCCACCAGCTCGAGACGGAGAAGGCGTGCGGCGCGACGATGCTGCCCCCCGAGAGGAAGGGCGCGAGCGTGCCGATCACCTGGCCGTTGATGTGATAGAGCGGTAGCGAGCTCAGCACCCGGTCGCCGGGGTGAAGCCCATGCCATTTGGCGACGCTCGCCGCCGCCGCGACGAGATTGCGATGGGTGAGCAGGACGCCCTTCGGCGTGCCCGTCGTGCCGGAAGTGTACATGAGGAGCGCTGGCGCGTTCTCGTCGAGCGGCTCGAGCTCGAAACCCTCCGGAGCATCGGAGAAAAGTTGGGAGGCATCGACATCGATCGTCTCGACGGCGATCTTGCGGGATGTGAGCGGCAAGGCGTCGGCAAGCTGCGCCGATTGCGCAGGCGAGGCGAACAGGATCTTGCAGTCGCAATGATCGAGCGCATAGGCGAGGCCGGCGCGCGAGCTTCTGAGGTTCAGAGGCGTCACCACGAAGCCGCCGATCATGGCGCCGAGAAAAAGCGAGGCGGTCTGGTAACCGTTCGGCATCAAGAGCGCGACCTTGTCTCCGGCGCGCATTCCGCGCGTCTTCAGCGCGGCCGCGAGCGCCCGTGCCTCGCGCAGCAAGCCGACATAGCTAAGAACCCGGCCCGGCTCCTGCGCATGGTCTGGCGCGACGAGGAAGGGAGCGGAAGCTTGCGCGGCAGCATGTGCGACAGCGATGTCGCGCAAGCTTCGCGCTTCTCCGCTCGCCGTTTCTCGCACCGATCCCGTCCCGGATGTCACCGGCGCCACGGTCCGTTCATTCATCGTTTTTCGCCTCGCCGCTTCTCTTCAACCCGCACCGGCGCGAGCTTTCCTTGAAGAGGGTGAGGTGCGCGCGAAATATTCGCCGAAAATCTCGGCCTCGTCGGGCATGCGCTCCGGGATCACGTGCGAGACGCGCGTGATGTTGAGAAAATGCCGGTAGTTCATGTTATCCGAGAAGCTGTTGCGTCCCCAGGTGCCGCAGCCCATCGAGAGCGAGAAGGGCAGGCCGTTGTCGAAGCTACCGCCGGTCGCGATGCAATGGGCCTGGTTGACGATGACGCGCGACACCGGAAGGGCAAGACCGAGCTCGGTCGCCTGGCCAACGTCGCGCGTATGCAGGCCGACAGAATGGCCGGCGCCTTGATAGGCATAGATGCGCTCAACGATACGCACCGCCTCGGCGAAATTCGCGGCGCGGTAGATGGCGAGCACGGGCGAGAGCTTTTCGCCCGAGAAAGGATGGGCCGGGCCAAAGCCAGTCTCGGTGACCATCAGGAAGCGGGCGTCGCGAAAGCGTCTGGCGTCAAGCCCGGCTTTCGCCGCGATCGTGGGCGCGTCCTTGGCGAGCAATTCCGGCGAGAGCTTGCCGTCCGGAAAGAGCGCGGCTTGCAAGCGCTCGCGCTCCTTCGTGTCGAGGAGGACGCCGCCGTTTCGCGAAAGCGCATCGAGCATGGCGTCGAAAATCCCGGCATCGAGCACGAGGCTGTTCTCGGAGGAGCAGCTCGTCGCATTGTCGAAGCATTTCGAGACCGCGATCTGTCGGGCCGCGGGCTCGAGATCGGCGCTCCGATCGACGATGCTCGCCACATTGCCGGCCCCGACGCCGAAGGCCGGCGTGCCGCTGGCATAAGCGGCGCGGATATTCGCTTGCGATCCCGTCGCCACGATGAGGTCGGCCTGGCGCATGAGCTCATACGTCGTCGCCTTCGTCACCGGGGCCGGGAGAAGCTGCACGAGGTCGCGCGGGGCCTCGAGCTTGTCCAATTCGGCATGGACGAATTCGACGAGCTTGGCGCAGGTGGTCCAGCCTTTCGGCGAAGGCGCGAGGATCACGGCGTTGCGCCCTTTGAGCGCGTTGATGATTTTGTTCGCGGGCGTCGCGCCCGGATTGGTCGACGGCGTGATCGCCGCCACCACGCCCACCGGGCGCGCGATCTCGACGATGCCGGTCTCCTTGTGCTCGGCGATGACGCCGACCGATTTCGCCCCTCTCAGGTCCCGCAAGAGGCCGAGCGTCTTGCGATGGTTCTTCTGGATCTTGTCCGCCACATTGCCGAGGCCGGTGTCGGCCACCGCAAGCTCGGCGAGAATTCGGTTGCGCGAAGGCTCCATGATGCCCCAGCCGGCCGCCGCGACCAGAAGATCGGTCATCGCCTGATCATATTGGTTTGCGATCGCTTGAGCCTTGCGCGCCCGCGCGATCAGCTCGGCGACGAGCGCCGTCGCCTTGGCGTCCTCGACGCTCCGATCAGGCCGGTTTCCACCCGTCCTTTGTTTTTCCGACACTTGCCTGTCCAACATGGTTGGGGGCGCCTTCCTATCATGTGACCGCGGGGAAGCCTCGATCATCGACCTTCCGATTCGGGTTGATGAAAAGGGCTCCGATGATGCCGACCGCGAGCAGGCCGGCCGTGATCGCGAAGGGCCCCACATAGCTTCCCGTCCGATGGATCAGGATGCCGAAAACCGCGGGCGAGATCGCGCCTGCGAGGCCAAACCCGGTGTTCATCATCCCGCCGGCGGTGCCAGCATAGCGTCCGGCGATGTCGATCGGAAGCGACCAGAGCACGGCATTCGTCAGCTCGAGGCAGAAAAAGGAGGCGGTGAGGCCGTAGACGGCAAGGAGCGCGTCGTCGGTGCGCACCGCCGGCACGAGAAAGGTGAGCGCGCCCGTAAGGCCGAAGACAAGCAAGGAACAGCGCGCGAGGCGCAGATTGCCGGTCGCTTTCAGGATGCGGTCGGAGATGATGCCGCCCAGGCTGTCGCCCACGACGCCGGCCGCGAGCGGCAAGGAGGTGAAGAGCGCCATCTTGGTGACATCGAAGCCGCGCGCCTCGTGGAGATAGGTCGGCAGCCAGGTGAGGAAAACCCAGAGCGACCATCCGTAGCAAAAATCGACGAAGGTCACGAGCCACATGCACGAGATCATGGCTCGCCAGGGTGTCTTCTCGAGCGCCGTTTTCGTCGCCGGAATGCCGATCTCATCGAGCTCCTCGGGCGACACGGAAGGCTTCTCGCGCGGCGTATCGCGAAAGGAGATGAGCCACCACATAGCCCAGGCGGCGCTCAAGGCGCCGAGCACGAAGAAGGCGGCGCGCCATCCGAATTGCACCGTGATCCCGACGACCGCCGGCGGCGCGACCGCGCCGCCGAGGCGCGCGAAGCTATGCGTCACCCCTTGCGCGAGACCGCGCTCTTGCGGCGGAAACCAGAAGGTCATCGCCCGGGTCGCGGCCGGAAAGGCCCCGCCCTCGCCAATCCCCACAAGAAGCCTCACGAGCAAGAGCGACACCGCTCCGCCCACCATGCCGGTGAGGACGGTGCTGACCGACCAGATGACGCAGAGAAGGAACAAGATGAGACGGGGTCCGAAGCGGTCGGCGAGCCAGCCGCCCACGATCTGCATGCCGGTATAGGGAATAGCGAAGGCGGAGAAGATGAAGCCGAGCTGCTCCTTGTCGAGGCCGAGCTCCTTCGAGATGAAAGGCCCCGCGACCGAGATGTTGGTGCGGTCGATATAGGCAATGAAATACATGAGCGAGAGCGAGAGAAGAACCGCGTAGCGTGCCCGCATCCATCGCGGCACGGCCGCGATTCGCATTCGCCCATCGGCGCGAGCCTCGCCAGCCTTCATCTCGATCTCCCTCCCCCCCTTTTATCGCTTCTTGTTCAAAGCACCTTCGCCGAGCGCTCGCTTGCGCTTCCACTTCAACAAAGGTGCTCACGCATGGTCTTGTGCCGCCCTTGCCGGTGGGCAGGGGACTGTCGCCGCATTCCGACCTTGCGTGAAGGGTGCAACTGGACCCATTATGAAAGAAGTTTGGACCGACCATAGAACCAGAGGATCGCTTTCGCTTGGATCACGTGCTTGTCAGCCCACAAGAGCGGGACGGGGATGCCGGCCCGGGCATTGCCCGCGGAAAGGCCGCTCGCAAACGCCTTGCCGAGCGGCGCCTCGCCGCCGAAACGACCGTCCGGCGGAAGGAGGCTAGCGAAAGCGGCTTCAATTGGAGCGTTCTCTTCCGCAATTTCGCGCTCAACCAAAGGTCGCTTCAGGTCCAGATCCGCCAGATGATCGTCGCCGCGATCGAGGAGCGTCGCCTCGCCGCCAATGCGCGCATGCCGTCGAGCCGAGAGCTCGCCCTCGCGCTCGGCGTCGCCCGCAACACGGTGGTGCTCGCCTATCGGCAGCTCGTCGATGAAGGCTTCCTCGAATTGCGTGAGCGCAGCGGCTATTTCGTTGCCGAGCTCGACCTCGGCGACGCGGCCTCTCCGGGGCGGGTCGAGTTGCGCGCGCCATCGGCGGCAGGCCCCGTCTGGCCGGAGCGCTTCGGCATCGCGCCGTCGCGGCAGCGCAACATCGTCAAGAAGCTCGATTGGCTGCGCTACCCTTTCCCTTTCCTCTATGGGCAATTCGATCCGTCGCTTTTCCCGACGAATGATTGGCGCGAGAGCGCGCGCGGCGCCTTGAGCGTGCTCGAGATCCAGAACTGGGCGCGCGATCTCATCGACGGCGATGATCCGGAGCTGATCGATCAATTGCGCGTGCACGTCCTGCCGCGCGCCGGCATCTTCGCGCCGCCGGAAGAGATCATCGTGACCGTCGGGGCGCAGCAGGCGCTCTTCATGCTGGCGCAACTTTTCCTGCGCAAGAACACGACGATCGGCATCGAGAACCCGGGCTACGCCGATGCGCGCAATATTTTCGGCATGATGAGCGATCGCGTGGTGCCGCTCGCGGTCGACGGCGACGGGCTTATTCCGTCGAAGGAAGTCGCCGAATGCGAATATCTCTATGTCACCCCGGCGCATCATTGCCCGACCACGGTGACCATGCCGTTGCGCCGCCGCGAGCGCCTTCTCGAATTGGCCCGGCAGAACGATGTGGTGATCATCGAGGACGGCTATGAGCTTGAATTGTCGGGCGAGAGCCATGGCGCGCCTTCATTGCGCAGCCTCGATGCCGACGGTCGCGTCGTCTATGTAGGCAGCTTCTCCAAGATCCTCGCGCCGGGCTTGCGCATCGGCTATGTGGTCGCGCCGGAAGCGGTGGCCCGCGAGCTTCGGGCGCTGAGGCGTCTCATGCTCCGCCACCCGCCCTCCAATAATCAGCGCGCCGCCGCCTTATTCCTCGGCCTTGGCCATTACAAATCGCATCTGCGCCGCGTCACCCATGCGCTCGGCGAGCGCGCCGAGATCGTCGAGGTGGCGCTCGAGCGCCATCTGCCGGGCTGGCGTCGCCTGCGTGGTGCCGGCGCCTCGAGCTATTGGCTCGAAGGCCCGGCTTCGCTCGATTGTCACGCGCTGGCGCAAGAGGCGGAGAAACGGGGCGTCTTGATCGAGCCCGGCGATGTGTTCTTCATGGGCGAGACGCCGCCGCGCAATTTCCTGCGTCTCGGCTTCGCCTCGGTCGCGCGCGAGCGCATCGCGGCGGGCATCGCGGCGCTCGGGCAGGCGGCGCGAGCCCTCGGCGGGTGAGGGGCGCGGCCTGGCGCAAGCGATCGGCGGAGACTGGCACTAGAGCCTCGAAGCTCGGCGCCTTTACGGTGCCGGCGCCATTCGGCCATTTGACAATTTAACCTTGGCGGCGCCGTTGAGGCTGAGAACCGCGCGGCGGTACAAGGCAAAAGCTGCCGCCTCACACCGTGAGAACGGAAACCCGGAGAATCCCTCGTATGACCAAAATGTCCGCCAGTGAGGCCTTCGTCGAGACGCTCGCGGCGCAAGGCGTCTCGCATGTGTTCGGCATCGTCGGCTCAGCCTATATGGACGCGCTTGATCTGTTCGAGGCGGCGGGCATCCGCTTCATCTCGGTCGCCCATGAGCAGGGCGCCGGGCATATGGCGGACGGCTTCAGCCGGGCGAGCGGGCGTCACGGCGTGTGTATCGCCCAGAACGGACCGGGCATCACCAATTTCGTCACCGCCATCGCGGCCGCTTATTGGGCACACTCCCCGGTGGTGATGATCACGCCCGAGACCGGCTCGAACACGCAAGGGCTCGGCGGTTTCCAGGAAACCGAGCAGCTCCCCTTCTTCGAGAAGATCACCAAATACCAGATCCATTGCGCCAATCAGGCGCGCATCCCCGAGCTCTTGTCGCGCTGCTTCGATTACGCGCTTCTCGAACGCGGCCCGACCCAGTTCAACATTCCGCGCGACCTGTTCTACGGCGAATTCGACACCACCATCCCGAAGCCGATCCGGGTCGAGCGCGGCGCCGGAGGCCCGGAAAGCCTCGAAGCCGCCGTGAAGCTCATCGCGCAGGCGAAGTTCCCGGTGATTCTCTCGGGCGGCGGGGTGGTGATGTCCGACGGGGTCGGCGAGGTGGTGAAGCTTGCCGAGTATCTTACGGCGCCCGTGATCAACACCTACCTGCACAATGATTCCTTCCCCAGGAGCCATCAGCTCTGGTGCGGCCCGATCGGCTACCAGGGGTCGAAAGCCGCGATGAAGCTCCTCGCCAAGGCCGATGTCGTGATCGCGCTCGGCACCCGGCTTGGCCCGTTCGGCACCTTGCCCCAGCACGGGCTCGATTATTGGCCGAAGAACGCGAAGCTCATCCAGGTCGAGGCCGATCCGCGCCGCATCGGGCTCGTCAAGCAGGCGTCGGTCGGCGTCTGCGGCGACGCGCAGGCGGCAACGAGCGAGATCCTGCATCGCTTGCAGACCGGCAATGTCCAGGTGGCGGCGCGCCAGAATCGCGCCGAGCGCCTCTCGGAGATCGAGAAGCAGAAGAAGGAATGGGAGACGGAGCTCAACCAATGGGGCCAGGGGGCAGGCTCTCCCATCAGCCCGCGCCGCGCCTTGCGCGAGCTCGAGAAGGCGATGCCGGAAAACGCCATGGTGACCACCGACATCGGCAATATCTGCTCCGTGTCGAACAGCTATTTGCGCTTCGAGCGGCCGAACAGCTTCTTTGCCGCGATGAGCTTCGGCAATTGCGGCTATGCTTTTCCTACCGCGATCGGCGCCAAGGTCGCGGCGCCGGATCGTCCCGCCGTCGCCTATGTGGGTGACGGCGCCTGGGGCATGAGCTTGCAGGAGACGCTCACCTGCGTGCGCGAGAAGATCCCGGCGGTCGCGGTCGTCTTCAACAACGGCCAATGGGGGGCCGAGAAGAAGAACCAGATCGACTATTACGCCGACCGTTTCGTCGGCACCAATCTCGAGAATCCGAGCTTTGCCGGCATCGCCGAGGCGATGGGCGCGAAGGGGATCAAGGTCGATCACCCCGACAAGCTCGGCGATGCCTTGCGCCAGGCGGTCAAGAACGACCATTGCACCATCGTCGAGGTGATGGTGACGCAGGAGCTCGGCGATCCCTTCCGCCGCGACGCGCTCAAGAAGCCGAAGCGCCTACTCGGCAAATATGCGGCGCTCAGCGTGGCCTGAGCGCCGTCGAGCCGGGCCGCATCCGGGGCGGGCCACGCGGTGACGTGTCCGTCATCCTTCCTTCCCGCCGAGCTTTGCGCTCTGTTCGCGGCGGATTGGGCAACGACGCCCGCCCTCATCGTCATGATCCTCGGGCTGCTTGTGGCCTCCTTCGCGCGCGGCTATTCGGGCTTTGGCTTCTCGGCCATCCTGGTCGCCAGCTGGTCGCTCGTGGCCCCGCCTTCATTGCCGGTCGCGGTCGCCGTCATGCTCGAGGTCAGCGCGAGCGTCATGCAGGCGGCGAGCGTGTGGCGGCACGTCGATTGGCGCCGCATCGGGCTCTTGCTCGCGGGCGCCGTGGTCGGCAGCCCATTCGGCGTCGCGGTTCTCACCCTCGCGCCGGCCTCGACCGTGCGCCTCTTGATCGCGATGCTCCTACTTCTATGCTGCTGCGCCTTGCTTGTCGGCTTCCGGCTCGCAAAGCCCGTCGGCACGGCGGGGGAAGTCGCGGTGGGCGGCGTCTCCGGCCTCGTGAATGGCGCCACCGCCATGGGCGGCCTGCCCGTCGCGCTCTTTCTTGCCGCGAGCTCGATCGCGCCTGCGACCATGCGCGCCTCCTTCATCGCCTATTTCTTCGCGCTCGACATCATCGCCGGCTCCTTGCTCGCGCGCGAGGGCGTGCTGGGGTCGCAGGCGATCGTCGCGGCTCTTTTGTGCGTGCCTTGCCTCGTGCTCGGGCTCGTGCTCGGCGCCCGGCATTTTCTCTTTGCTACTCCCGACGAGTTCCGCCGCCACACCCTATGGCTTCTGGTGGCGCTCGCCTTGATCGGGCTCGCCAAGGCACTCCTGTGATGCCGATCTCATTTCGCCGTGGCGAGCACCACCGCGACCGTCGAGACGATGTCCTCGACGTTCGCGCCGCGCGACAAATCGCTCACCGGCTTGGCGAAGCCTTGCAGGAAAGGCCCGAGCGCCTGTGCTCCGCCGAGATGCTGCGAAAGCTTGTAGCCGATATTGCCGGCGTCGAGATCGGGAAAGACGAGCACATTCGCCCGCCCGGCGACCTTGCTTTCCTGCTTCACCTTCCTCGCGGCGATCGCGGGCGAGAGGGCGGCATCGGCCTGGAGCTCGCCATCGACGGCAAGCCCGGGCGCCCGCGAGCGGATGAGGGCGAGCGCGCGGGTCACCTTCTCGACATGGGGGTGCTGCGCGCTTCCTTTCGTGGAAAAGGACAGGAGCGCGACGCGCGGCGTTTCATGAAGCAGCGCTTCGGCATTGCGCGCCGCGGCGATTGCGATGTCGGCGAGCTCTTCAGGCGAAGGATCGATGGTAACGGCGCAATCGGCATAGACATAGGCGCGCGTGCCCTTGAGCGCGCCCTCGGGCGTCGGCACCAGCATCAGCATGAAGCTCGACGGGGTGGTGATCCCTTCGGCGAGGCCGACGGTCATCAGCCCGGCTTCGATGACGCGCCGCGTCGGGTTCGCGACGCCGGCCACCATGGCGGCAGCCTCGTCGCACCCGACCATCATGCCGCCGAAATAGAGCGGCTTTCGCAACAGGCGCAGCGCCATGCCTTCGCTCAACCTCTCCCTTTCACGCGCGAGCCTTCCCGCAAAGGCGGAAAGCTTCGCGCTCGCGCCGGGATCGACGATCTCGATTCCGGCAAGCGACACATGAGCGGCCTCGGCTTGCCGGACGATGATTGCGGGATCGCCGAGAAGCACGGGAAATCCGATGCCGTCGCGCAAGATGATTTCCGCCGCCGCGATGATGCGGGCGTCCTCACCCTCGGGAAGCACGATGCGATGCCCGGCCTTGCGCGCCGCGGCCTTGAACTCCTCGAGCCTATCCATGCTTTTCCATCAAGCCCTATCGAAGATGGCGCCGGAAAAGGCCGGCGGATCGTCGTGATACGCAAAGACCTCGTTCCAGCGCCGAGAGCTCGTCCTTAGCCCTTGAAGCCCATCGTGAGAAAGCGCCAGACGCCATGACCGAACAGGACCAGCCGATCAAGATTTATCGCGGCTTGAAGGATGTGTATTTCGAGCGCTCGGGAACGAGCTCCATCGACGGCAAGGCGGGGGAGCTCCGTTATCGCGGCTATTCGATCCATGATCTTGCCGTGCATTCGAGCTTCGAGGAGACGGCCTTCCTCCTCCTGCATGGCGAGTTGCCGGACCGCGCGGCGCTCGAGCGCTTCGAGGGCGAATTGAAAAAGGCGCGCGCTCTGCCGCAAGCCGTGCTCGAGATCATCGAGCGGATCAAGGCGGCCCATCCGATGGATGTCTTGCGCACTTGCGTATCGGCACTGTCGGCCTTCGACCCGGAGAGCGCCGACAAATCGCGCGAGGCGAATCTCCGCAAGGGCGTTCGCCTGACCGCGCAGGCGCCGATGATCGTCTGCGCCCATCACCATATCCGCAAAGGCCAAGCGCCGATCTCTCCCGACGCCGGCCTCGGCCACGCGGCGAATTTCCTGTGGATGCTCAAGGGTGAAAGGCCGAGCCTCGAGAGCGCGCGGCTGATGGACACGGATTTCGTCTTGCATGCCGAGCATGGATCGAACGCCTCCTCCTTCACGGCGCGAGTGGTGATCGGCACGGATGCCGACCTCCATGCCGCGGTCACGGCCGCGGTCGCGGCGCTCTCAGGCCCGGCCCATGGCGGGGCGGCCGAGGACGTGATGAAGATGGCGATAGAGATCGGCGAACCGGAAAAGGCCGCCGCCTATGTGACGGAGAAACGGCGCAAAAAGGAGGCCGTCACGGGCTTCGGCCATCGCGTCTACCGCACCGAGGATCCACGCGCGCGCCACATGCGGGCGGGCGTCGAGCGGCTCTCGCGCGAGATGGGCCAGCCGAAATGGTTCGCCATCCTGCAAGCCGTCGTCGAGGCGATGGCGCCTTACGCGCGCCACGGCGTGAACGTGAACGTCGATTTCTATTCCGGCGCCATCTACTTTCTGCACGGCGTCCCACAGGATCTGTTCGTGCCGATCTTCGCCATCGGGCGCGTGCCGGGATGGACCGCGCAATGCCTCGAGCAATATGCGAGCAACATCCTGATCCGGCCGTTGACGCTTTACGACGGGCCGCAACCGCGCGCCTATGTGCCGATCGAACGGCGCTGAGGCAGCACGGTGGCCCCCATTTGAGACGATGAACAACCCTTGAGGGGCAAGATGCGGTCACTCGCCATGTACCAGGTGGACGCGTTTGCCGACCACGTTTTTGGCGGCAATCCAGCGGCCGTGCTGGTTCTTGATGACTGGCTGACCGATGACACGATGCAGAACATTGCGGCCGAAAATAATCTTGCGGAGACGGCGTTCGTTCGCGCGAATGCGGCAGGCTGGGACCTTCGGTGGTTCACGCCGCTCCACGAGGTTGATTTCTGCGGGCATGCGACGCTCGCCACCGCTCACGTCCTTGCGACCGAACGGCGGGTTCATGGAGAGCTCGTGTTCGCGACGCGTGTAGGAGAGTTGCGGGTTTCTCGACAAGAAGATGGTTATACGCTCGACGTGCCGAGCCTTCCGCCGACGCCCGTCGACGATCTTCCTTCGGCCCTGAGCCCAATGTTCCCAAACGCGGGAGCGACCCTATTTCGGAACTTCGAAAATATTTTCGTCGAGCTATCTGGCGAGCGAGCCGTGCGCGAGTTTGTGCCCGACCTCGCGAAGATCGCTACCCTTCATCCGCTCGGACTGGCCGTGACAGGGAAGGGCGACCATTATGATTTCGTGTCGCGCTACTTCGTGCCGGGCGCGGGGATTCCCGAGGATCCGGTGACCGGCTCGACACACGCAACTCTAGTCCCTTATTGGGCAAAGAAATTGGGAAAGCTGAGTCTTTCGGCGTTTCAGTGCTCCCATAGGGGCGGACATCTGGGCTGCGAGTTAAGAGGGGATCGGGTTCTTCTCACCGGCCGTGCCGCTACCTTCATGAAGGCTGAGATTCTCCTCCCGGTATAACCTGGGTGGCCGCTCCAGGCGGTCGTATCGCCTAGGGCCGCGCCGCCTTCACATCGGCGGCCGTGACCTCGTCCTTGTAGCCGTTGCCGAAGTGGGTACGGACATAATTCACGACGGCGGCGATTTGCTCGTCGCTCAGCGCGTAGCCGAATGGCGGCATGGCCTTTTGACCTTGGACGATCACGAGGACCGCATATCCGCCCGCCTCGAGCTTCGCATCGGCGGCGAGCGCCGGATAGGTGCCGGCTCCGCTCGCGCCTCTCGCATCGGCCATGTGACAGCCTTGGCAGATCGCGTGGTAGAGCGCCTCGCCCGATGCTTCAGGATAGCGTGTCGTGGTCGACAGGAAATTCGCGCTCTGCGCCCCGGCGGTCATCGAGCCTGCACAAGCCATGAACAGGACTGACATGATGAAGCCGGCGAAGCGGCGAGGCTTTCGGCCGGTGGGCGCAGGGCAAATCGTCAAGGATCTGTTCACGGCAAGCTCCATCGATCCGACAGCGGCTCAATTGCCGGCGACGACGCGCTTGTGCAGGCGCGTGATGGCGTCGAGCGAGGAGAGGATGGCGCCCTCCTGCCAGGCGTTCACGTAGGAAGCATGTTCGCCGGCGAGCACGATGCGACCGTCGATGGCGCACAGATCCTGGTAATGGTCCTTGCGGGTCGCGGCGCTCCACAGGCCGAAGCAGCCGAGCGTCCAAGGCACGCGATGCCAGGCGACCGAGATGCCGTTCTCGAACGCCTCGCGATATTGCGGATGGATATGGGCGCCGTTCTCGACCGCGAGCGCGATGCGCTCGGCCGGGGTCATCGCGGTAAACTCGGTCGCCGGCAACCCGAAGCTGTAGGCGCCGAGCAGCACGCCCTTGCCCGCCTTGTGGTAATCCGTGCTCGGGTAGGAAATCTGCGCGATCGGCAAATCCGTGAAGGAGATGCCGCCATAGATCGCCTCGTCCTCCTCCCAAAAGCGCCGCTTGAACTGCAGGCCGATCTTCACCGAAGCCGCGTAGGGCACGGCGTCGATCGCGGCTCTCATCGGGGCGCCGACATCGAGCTCGATTTGGCTCAGGATCGAGAGCGGGATGGTGCATAAGCACCAATCGGCGCTTGCTTGCCGCGCGCTGCCGCCGCTCGCGCTTTCATAGGTGACGGTCACGCCCTTCTCGCTCTGACGGATCGCCGTCACCTTGGCGTCGAGCTCGACGAGGTCGCCCACCTCCCTGAAGAAGGCCTTGCCGATCATGTCCATGCCGCCGGCCGGCTGGAACATCGTGTGCTGGAAATCATGCTGCAGCGGGAGGCTCAAATGCCGCCACAGGCGCGAGTTCAACACGTCATTGAAGGCGAGCGGCGTCGAGGGCGAAGGCGCCCCGTCCACCCCGCCTCCCGGCGCCTTTTCATAGCCGCGAACCTCGCTCGAAGCATATCCAGCTCGATAGGCGTAATCGCGGTCGAGCGCTCCCCAGGCGCGTAGCGATGTCAGCAGGACTTCCTTGTCCTCGGCGCTCACCGCGTCATCGAGCTTGTCCTTATCCACCGCCTTCGCCAGGAGCTCGGAGATGTGGCCGTTGTAATCGGCGAACACGTGGCGCAACCGCTGTGGCTTGCCGTCGAAGGCGCCGCTCGCATGCAGATAGCTGTTGAAGTTGAGCTGAATGAAGGGTTCGAGCCTCACGTTCAGCCGCTTGCAATAGTCGAGCAGCGCACGATGATGATAGGGAATGCGCCAAGGGCCCGGGTTGATGTAGAGTCCCTCGTCGAAGGCGCAATCCTGCCGCGCCCCGCCGAGCTCGGTATAGCTGTCGCCGCCGCGCAGCGACCAGTTCCGCCCACCCGCCCGCTTTTGGTATTCGAGCAGTTTCACCTTGTAGCCGGCCTTGCGAAGCTCGAGAGCCGCGACCATGCCGGCGAGCCCGGCACCCAGGATGAGGATCGAGGCGCCCTTCGGATCGCCCGGAAGCTCGACCGGGCCTTTGTAGGTGGAATCGGCCGCGTGGCCGAGGCTCGTCATCGCCTGATACATCACGGCGCTCGACGTCGCCTCGCCGATCATCCTCAAGAGGCGTCGGCGGCTCACTTGCGGACCGGCCGGATCATTCATCAGATACGATTCCTCGACGCGCATCGACGAGACGATGCCGAAGATTTAGCCAATCGGCAGGCGAGATGCCAGCGGCCAGGGATAGGCATTTGATCGGCACTGGCCTTTTGCGAACCCTTGACCTACATTCGCCACGGCGGGGCTGCGCGGTGCGTCAGAACTTGTATCCCCGGGCCCTTATCGATCCGAACGGGAGCTGTCCCTGACCGGGTCCCTGGACCCGGACATATGGCGCCCACCTACGTTGTAGGTGTCCCGGGATCGATAGTTCGACGGCCGAGGCGGCTCCGCTTTCTCTCACCGAGGCCTCGCAAGACTGCACAGGATTGCCGTGACCGGTTCGGACGCTTCTCGTGAGCTTCATGAACGAGAGGCGGAGATTCGGGCCGAGAAAGCGGCGATCCGCGCGGCGGCGCTCGCTTGCCGCGACGCGCTCGCTCCGCAAGCGCGCATCGCGGCCTCGAAGAGTTTCGCGACGAGCGGACCGGCTGCTCTCGGCGATGTTCGAGGCTTGCTGGTCAGCGGCTTTTGGCCCATCCGCTCCGAACTCGATCCGCGCTGGTTGATGCAAGAGCTCGCCGCGAAAGGGGCGGAGCTCGCGCTTCCTTGCATCGAGGAAGGCCGGCTCGTCTTTCGACAATTCGCCTTCCAGGATCGGTTGCAGAAGGTGGGCTTCGGGCTCTCGCAGCCCTCGATCGACGCCGCGCTCGTCGCGCCCGACATCATGCTCGTGCCGCTTGCGGCTTTCGATCGCCAAGGCGGCCGTATCGGCTACGGCAAAGGCTATTACGACGGAGCCATCGGGCGGCAAATCGAGGCGGGCAAGCCACCACGCACGCTCGGCCTCGCTTTCACTTGTCAGGAAGTGGTGAGCGTTCCGCTCGAGCCGCATGATCAGCGCCTCGACGCAATCCTCACCGAGCGCGAGCTGATCCGGCCCCGCTGATTTTTATTCTTGGAATCACTTGCTTGGGGGGATTTGCCTCGCGGCGTCCTTCATTGGCCCCGGAGCCTTCAGCCCTTTCACGGGGTTCGCCGTCTTGTCCTTTGCCGCGATCCTGGCGCTTATGATGGTCTTTCCCGCTTTGTTTTTCCGAAGTCCTCTTGCCTCCCTGAGCACGGCAACGATGCGAGACTTCTCCATCGCGATCTCCTGTTTGCCCAGGCGGCGCGTCGCCAACGGCGCGCTCGAAGGTCCGAGAACGACGATTCCTCGCAATGTCGGCATCCGCAAGGCAGAGCCGAGCTTTGTCCAAGACGACGCAACGATCGGCTCCTTGGCTTTCAGCCTGAAAAGCAAGGCATCTTTTGCAGCGCCTGGACCGAGATCACAAATTCGTGATCTGGGTTGGCGCCTTCCGTATTCAGGCTACCACCACCACGACCCGGGTCGCCGACGCCGGCGGCCTTTAGCTTGCGGGTGGACGCGCTGCGCAAACGGGACGCAGCGGATAACCGCGATCAGGTGGCGCGTCCGGGGTGCCGTTACGACGCCTCGGCCTCGCGATAGAGCTCACCGCCCCGCATCAAGCGACGCGCGATGTCGGCTGTCTGCAATGCCGCGCGTTCCGTCGGTGAGTGGGCCGCAAGATAGCGTGCGGCCGCGATGAGGATGTGCCGGCCCTCGTTGGTGTCGCCCCAAACCGCAAATTGCCGGATTGCCGCCTCCAGCATCTGATAGGCATGGAAGCCTGCATCTTCGCGCAGCACCGCATGCGCAAGCGTGGCGATCAGCTCCCCAGGCGAGTGGCCGAGCGTGAGATGGCGTGCCACGAGCCTTCCGGCGAGATCGACCTGTCGCTGCCGATCGAAAGCGTCGAGCAAGGCTGTGCGGAGCCTCTGTTGATCGGCGGGAAGATCATCGAGCTGTTCGCCCTCCTCGCCAGGAATGCGCGCCGGCGGCACGTTGAGATAGCGCGTAAGGTAAAGCGCCATCGCGCCATGCAGCACGCTTCGCACGGCAAGAGCGTCACCCTCGGCATCGGCGGCCCCAATCCGCACGAGCATCTGGTGGACCGCGTTGGCAAAGCTGAAGACATGGTGCGCCGTCTCCCAATCGGAATGCTCATTGGCATTGCCGAAGCGCGCCACCCGGAGCGCCGCCGCATAGGCGAGCGACCGCCCAAGGTCCGCGGGCGACGCGCCTGCGCCTATTGCCGCCTTGAGCGCCTCCATGATTCGGGCCGGTTCGTCGCCAAGGAGCCTGCCGGCGAGAGACGCGTGATCCGACCAGCCGCGCACGTCGCGGCCGGCGGACAACAGTTCCGGCAGCTCGCCGGCCGCTTCCTCGCACAGCGCGATGAGATCGACAGGCTGGCGCCAGGCGGTCGATTCCTCGGCGCCGCGAGCCTCGACCATCTGTCCAACGACGGTCGGCAACACGCATGCGGCGTGCTCCCAGCCGATGAGGTCGAGGCACTCGAACGCCTTGTTGATGAAATCCAGCGAATGTCCGCCGTCGGCGAACGCCCGCTCGGTCTCGGTCGCCAGAAGCGCCTCCGCGAGGCTTGCGGGCGAGAGGCCTTCCGTGATCGCCGTCAACAGCGTGCGCTCGGCTGCCTCGCGATGACGCACTTTCGTCCAGCGCCGCAGCCAGCGCTTGAGCGCGGCTGGGTCGGGCCGGCTCCCGAGCGGCGCGCGTTCCCGCCGCGGCGCCTCGCCGTCGCAATCCGCCGCCACGCGGCGCGCCCCATGGAACAGGGCGAGATGGACATCCTCCTCGCGCAGCACGGGCAAGAGATCGGCAAGCGCCGTGTGTATGGTAAGCCCGGTGTCCCAGCCATCGCGGTTCAGCGCCCCGAACAGCGCCACCTGCCGCACGATCTCGGTTCGCGGAACGCCGGCCGCAAGCTGTCCCTGCACCGCTTTGGCGATGACGAGACCAAGGTCATGGGCGAGGCCGTCGGCAAGCCGTTCACGCCAATGCGCGGCGGGATCCCCATGGTCGAAGCTGGTCTTGACCCAAACCTCGCCATCGCGCACCTCGACCGGGCACGTCGGTGCGTCGTCCGCCCACAGATCGAAAGTGCAGCCGCTTTCGAGATCGAAGCGCGCGTGGTGCCAATGGCAGGTCAAGATGCCATCCTCGACACTGCCGCGCTCGAGCGGAAAGCCCATATGGGGGCAGCGATTGTCGAGGGCAAAGACGCGCCCTTGATCGTAGATCACGAGGATCGGCCGATGCACGCCGTGCACGACGAGCCGCCCTTTTGCCTTTAGCTCGTCAAGGGTCGCGGCTCGCGTATATCCAAGGTTGAGCGCGTCCATGAGCACGCCTCTCGCAACCGATTTTGGAGCGGGCGTTGGAGCCCGCATCCTTGCTCAACATAGGCATGCTCTCGCCCAAAAGAAGATGTTTTGGGCTTGTTATTTCGCCGGCCCGAACGGGTCGAGGATGAACAACTCGCGTGGTCGCCGGATACAGGGCGTGGGCGATGCGCGACTGGCGATCGCGGCCATCCGCGAGCGTGAACCCCCAACGCTTACTGCGCGATCTCGCTCGCGATCAAAGCCATGCTTGCCTCGAGCCTTGCCTTGAGATCGCTCGCGCGCTGCACGCTTTCGGCGAAGGGCTCGAAGGAAAACACGCCATGATAACCGCCGGCGCGGAGCGCCTTGATCTGCGCCAGGCTTCCGAGGATGTCGGCTTCGTCGACGAGCACGCGATGCGCGTCTTGCAGGCTCGTCAGCGCCAGGGTGCGCTCGGTGACGCCGGAGATATGGCAAAGCCCGGTGCGCTCGGGAAAGAGCGCGGCTTCGTCCGCGAGATGATGGTGGAAGGTGTCGTGCACCAGAAGGAACACATTCCTGCCGCCCGTCGCATCGATGGCATCGATCGCTTCGCGTTTTGAGCGCAGCGAGGAAATAGGGAAGCCCAAAGGCTCGACGAAGCCCTTCAGCCCGTTCTCGACGAGTAAAGGCGCGAGATGCCGTAGCGCATCGCGCAAACCCTCGAGGCGCTTCGCTCTCGGACGGGCGAAACGAAACATCGTTCACCGGGACGAGGACGAGCGCCTTCGCGCCGCAAGCCTTCGCGTAGCGCGCGAGCTCGATAGCCTCGGCCTCGCGTTGGTCGCTCCATTCGTTGAAGCGCTGCAAGGCATTGATGGTGAGGATGGTGACGCCTTGCGCTTGCGCCGCCTGCTTCACCTTCTGCGCCGGCGTTCCGTCGGCCAAGGGCACGCTGGCAAGATCATTGCGGATCTCGACCTTGGTGAGGCCAAGCGCGCGTGCCAGCGCGAAGAACCGATCAGCAGGAAGGCTCGGCGCCGCGATATGGTTGAGCGCGAATTCGATCGAGGTCGACATCGTGGCTCAGCCCCGCGAAAGGTCGAGGCGGACCGGCTTGCCGCTCTCGGCCGATCGCGTCGCGGCGTCGGCCAGAAGTTGGGCCTTGAGTCCGTCATGGCCCGAGGGAGAGGGCGGCGCGGCCCGATTTCACGCACCTTAGGAAGGCGTCGAGCTCGTTGCGATAGGCGGCTGCGTAGCGCTCGAGGAAGAAGTTCTCGATCCGATCGGTGGTGAAGCCCTTTGGGCCTGCCTCTTCGACCGTCGTCTCGTGCATATTCCCGGCGCGCAGCATGCCTTTCGAGCCATGCACCTCGATGCGCTGATCATAGCCATAGCTCGCGCGCCGCGAATTCGAGATCTGGCACAGCCTGCCCGAACGCGTGCGCATCTGCACGACCGCGGTATCGACATCGCCGGCCTCGCCGATGCGTCGGTCGACGAGGCTCGAAGCCAGTGCTTGCACCTCGACCGGATCCTCCTCGAGGAGGAAGCGCGCCATATCGAGATCATGCACCATCATGTCGCGGAAAAGGCCGCCAGAGCGTTTCACGTAATCGATCGGGGGCGGGGCCGAGTTGCGCGACAGAATCGTGATGATCTCGACATCGCCGATCGCGCCCTTGGCGAGCCGTTGCTTGAGCGCCGCGAAATTCGGGTCGAAGCGCCGGTTGAAGCCGATCATGAGCTTGACCTTCGCCTTCTCGACTTTCCCCAAGGTCGAGGCGATGCGCTTCGCCGAAAGATCGACGGGTTTTTCGCAAAAAATGGATTTGCCGGTTTTCGCGATGCGCTCGATGAGATCGGCGTGCGTGTCCGTCGAGGTGCAGATCATCACCGCGTCGATCTTCGGTGATGCGATGAGCGCGTCGACCGGCATCGTGCCCGAACCCGTCGCCTTCGCGAGCGCGGCGGCCGCTTTCGGCACCGCATCGGCGATGGCAACGAGCGTCGCGCCCGCATGCGCCGCGACATTGCGCCCGTGAATCTGGCCGATGCGCCCGGCACCCAGCAATCCGATGCGTATCATCTTTCCTCCTGCTTCCGCCCTCGCGCCTCTGCGTCGCGGCGCGAATTTTCCCCTTGATGCACATTGTCGGCAAAGGGTGCAACAGCCCGGTTTGACGCGATTTTGCAACTCATGCTTGATGAAAGCGCATTGGGTTGACCGCTGCTCAAGCGCGGTTCTCGAGGGAGTTGGTGAGGATCAACGACATGAAGACCGATCGGCTCACCATGGCTCAGGCGCTCACGCGTTTTCTCATCGCACAAAAAACCGTGATCGACGGCGTCGAGCTACCGATCTTCGCCGGCATTTGGGCGATCTTCGGCCATGGCAATGTCGCCGGGATGGGAGAAGCGCTTTATCGGTTCCGCGGGGAATTGCCGACGCTTCGCGCCCATAACGAGCAGGCCATGGCGCATGCGGCCATCGGTTTTGCCAAGGCGAGCTTCCGGCGCCGCATGATGGCTTGCACCACCTCGATCGGGCCCGGCGCCACGAACCTCGTCACCGCCGCCGCCGTGGCTCACGTGAACCGCCTGCCGCTGCTTCTCCTTCCAGGCGACGTCTTCGCCAATCGACGGCCCGACCCGGTGCTGCAGCAGATCGAGGATTTCGGCGATGGGCTGCTTTCGGCAAACGACGCCTTGCGGCCGGTCTCGCGCTATTTCGACCGGCTGACGCGCCCCGAGCAACTCATCCAAGCGGCGCGGCGCATGATGTCCGTGCTCACCGACCCTGTCGAATGCGGGCCGGTCACGCTCGCGCTTTGCCAGGACGTGCAGACGGAGGCTTACGACTACCCGGCAAGCTTCTTCGAGAAACGCGTCTGGACCTTGCGCCGTCCCGCTCCCGATGCGCAGGAGCTCCTGCATGCGGCCGATCTTTTGCGCCGTGCCGAAAAGCCGCTGATCATCGCGGGCGGGGGCGTACTTTATTCGCAAGCCGCCGATACGCTGGCGGCCTTCGCCGAGCGTCACGGCATTCCTGTCGCCGAGACGCAGGCCGGGAAATCTGCGCTTCCCGACGACCATGCCTTAGCCATGGGCTCGATCGGCGTGACGGGTACCTCGGCAGCGAACGCGCTGGCCGCGAAGGCCGATCTCATCATCGGCATCGGCACGCGCCTCCAGGATTTCACCACGGGATCCTGGGCGCTCTTTCAAAATCCGAAGCGCCGCTTCCTTTTGCTCAATGTCGCAGCGCAGGACGCGGCAAAACATGGCGCCGCCTCACTCGTCGCGGACGCGCGCGTCGGCCTCGAGGCGCTCGGCAAGGCGCTCGCCGGCCATGCGGCGCCCGCCCGCTGGGCGCAAGCGGCGCGCTCGCTGAAGGCAGCTTGGACGAAGGCCGCCGCAAAAGCGCTCCAACCGCCGCGCGGCAACGAGCTTCCCTCGGATGCCCAGGTGATCGGCGCGGCGATGCGCGCGCTCGGCCGAGGAACGACGCTCGTCTGCGCTGCGGGGGGCTTGCCGGGCGAATTGCACAAGCTCTGGAAAGCCGGCGCGCCCGGCACTTACCACATGGAATATGGCTATTCCTGCATGGGATATGAGATCGCCGGCGGGCTCGGCGTGAAGCTCGCGAAACCGGAGGAAGAGGTTCTCGTGATGGTGGGCGACGGCTCCTACCTCATGATGAACTCGGAGATCGCGACCTCGGTGATGCTCGGCAAGAAGCTCATCATCATCGTCCTCGACAACAAGGGCTTCGGCTGCATCGATCGGCTGCAAAGGGCGACCGGGGGGGCGAGCTTCAACAATCTTCTCGAAGATGCCCTGCATGACACCTTGCCCGAGATCGATTTTCGGGCGCATGCCGAGAGCCTCGGCGCCATCGCCGCGAAAGTCTCGTCGATCGCGGAGCTCGAGCGAGCGCTTGTCGAGGCCAAGGCCCATCCGCGCACGAGCGTCGTCGTCATCGACACTGATCCGCGCGCCACCAACGAGGCCGGCGGAGCTTGGTGGGATGTCGCCGTGCCCGAAATCTCGGCGCGGCGCGAGGTTGCCACGGCGCGCAAATCCTATGAGGCCGCGGCGCAGCGCCAGAGACTCGGCGATTAGGTCGTCGATTCCAACGCCACCGAAAGGCGTGGATGGCCGGGACAGCCCGGCCAAGACGGTTACGGAGGGAACCAATCATCAGAAAACAGGAGATGGCATGCCCTTTTTCACGACCTTCGAGGAGAGCTGAATGATCCGCATCGGTGCCAATCCGATCGGCTGGTCGAATGACGACATGGTCGAGCTCGGCGGCCATATTCCTTTGGAGCAATGCCTTGCCGAGGCGAGGGCCGCGGGCTTCGAAGGCATGGAGCTCGGCAACAAATTCCCGCGCGCGGCCGGAACGCTCAAGCCCATCCTCGAGGCGCATCGCCTCGCCCTCGTCTCGGGTTGGTATTCGACCTTCCTGATCGAACGCGATGCCGATGCGGAATTTGCGGCCGCGCGAGCCCACGCCGGATTGCTCAAGGCGATGGGATGCGAGGTGCTGATCGCTGCGGAGTGCACCCGCACGGTGCATGGCGACAAGGAGAAGCCGCTCTCGCGCCGCCCGGTGATGACCGACGACGAATGGACCCGTTTCACGAGCCGTCTCACCCCATTTGCCGAGAAGCTTCGCGAGCTTGGCCTCACGCTCGTCTATCATCATCATATGGGCACGGTGGTGCAAAGCGAGGCCGAGATCGACCGTTTGATGGCCGAGACGGGACCTGCGGTGAAGCTCCTTCTCGACACGGGCCACGCCTTATGGGGCGGCGCCGATCCGGTCGCGCTGGCTTCACGCCATCGCGACCGGATCGCGCATGTGCATACGAAGGACGTGCGAGAAGCCGTGATGGCGCGCGCTGCCCACGGGAACTGGTCCTTCCTCAACTCCGTGGTTGAAGGGGTCTACACCGTCCCGGGCGACGGCATGATCGATTTCGCCGCCGTCTTCCGGGAGCTCAAACCCTATTCGGGCTGGGTGGTCGTCGAGGCCGAGCAGGACCCTGAGAAGGCTAACCCAGCCGTCTATGCAAAGCTCGGTTGCGGCAACGTCAAGCGCTTCCTCAGGCAAGCCGGATTGATTTGAATGCTGCTGCGTCTGGTTGGACAATGTCGATGCCATGATTGCCATAGCGGCGGCACGCATCCTGACGCCTCGAAAAAAGACTCGCTGGCGGAAACTGGTGGCGCGCAACGAGATCGCGGCCATCTTGGTCCTGAGACAACGCCTGCTGTCGATCGCCGAGGCGAGTGGTTGCAACACAGGTTCCTCTCGGCGCGAAATAAGGCCGAAGCCCTTCTTCGCGCCGGAGGACAGATCTCAGTTGTATAGAACGGCGGCGACCTTTGGGTCGCTGACGTTCGATTTGTCGTACCAGTAGAAGCCGGTATCGACCGCCTTGGGCAGCTTGTCGCCCTTCAGCGCTTTCACTGCCAATTCAACGACGCAGGAGCCGATGCCGATGGGGTTCTGGGTAATCGCGCCGGCCTCGTCGCCGGATTTGATCGCCTCGATCTGCTCCTTGCCCGAATCGTAGCCAATGACCACGAGCTTCTTTTTGGACTCCTTTACGCCATGCAGGACGCCGATGATCGAGCCCTCATTGGCGCCAAAGATGCCCTTGAGATTCGGGTTGGCTCCGAAGAATCGCCTTGGTGATTTCGGTCGACTTCAACTGGTCGCCGCCGCCATATTGGACACTGACGATCTTTACATTGGGGTGCTTCGCTTTCATCTCATTAAGGAAGCCGTCGCGCCGGTCGATGCCGGTGCGGCTGGTCTGATCGTGCACCACCACGGCGACCTCGCCCGAATCGCCGATCATCTCCGCCATCTTATCGGCGGCGACGGCGGCCGCCGCGATGTTGTCAGTCGCGCACGTGGTCAACGGGATGTCGCTGTCGACGCCCGAGTTGAAGGCAATCACGGGGATGTGCTCGGCCTGCGCCTTTTTGAGCAGCGGAATGGCCGCCTTGCTGTCGAGTGCTGCGAAGCCGATCGCGTTCGGATGCTTGGCGAGGTCTGCCGAGAGCATGTCGATCTGCTTGTCGACCATCGCCTCGGTTTCCGGCCCCTCGAAGCTGATCTTGACGCTAAGCTTCTGCGCCTCTTGCTCCGCGCCGAGCTTCACGGCTTGCCAGAACTGGTGCTGGAAGCCCTTCGAAATCAAGGGAATGTAGGCCTCGTCGGCACGCGAGACTGCGACCGCTGCCACCAGCGCAGCAGCCCCGAGCAAGGTGCTGATTTGCATTCTGTTCAACATCGCTCCTCCTCTCCCTCCTGTTTTAGCTGTTTCAGGTGACCAACGTTTTCGCTATTGTTCGCTGAACGTCATTCCCGTTGTTTCCTGTTCGACTTGGCTTCGTTCTCAGGCTGTGATCGACCTGCCTTCACAACTTCCTTCGCCGCAGAATGTCGATGTAGACGGCCAGGATTATGATGACGCCGGTAACGACGATCTGCCACTCCTGCGGAACTGAGAGGATGCGCAGGCCGTTGGTGAGAACGCTCATTATAAACGCGCCGATAATCGTGCCAAGTACCGTGCCAGTGCCCCCGCTCAGGGACGTGCCGCCGATCACCACGGCAGCGATCGCTTCGAGTTCGTAGCCCTGCCCGAGCGCGGGCTGGGCGGAATTGAGCCGCGAGGCAATCAGCAGCCCGGCAACGCCGCAAATCGCGCCGGCCAAGACGTAGATCGCGATCTTCCAGCGATCCACATTGACGCCGGACAGGCGAACGGCTTCCTCGTTGCTGCCTAAGGCGAATGTGTAGCGGCCAAGTGCCGTGCGGCTGAGAACGGCCGACGCGGCGATCGCCAGCACGAATAGGATCACCACGCTATTGGGAACCGGCAGGCCTGGTAGGATGTAGCCGATCACCGACCCTTGCGAAATCGTCGAGAAGCTTTCGGTGTCGCTGAAATAGATCGGCTTGTCGCCCGCCACCACGAGCGCTAGGCCCTTGTTCACCAGCATCATGCCCAGTGTCGCGATGAAGGGCGGCAACTTCAGTTTGGCGACGAAATTACCGGAGAGAAAGCCACTCATGGCGCCGGTCGCGATGGCCGCTAGCACGCCCGTCCACAATGGCAACTGCCAATAGGTGAGAAATACGCCGGCCATCACGGCGCAGAACGTCATCAGTGTGCCGACCGACAAATCGATACCGGCGGTGATAATGACGAAAGTGGACGCGATCGCGAGCACGCCGTTTACCGCCGTCGACTGCAGAATGCCGAGAAGATTCTCGACCTGGATGAAGGCAGGCGAGGCAAAACCGAAAAAGACCATCAACAGGATCAGGCTCGCAAAGGCGAAAAGCTTCTGGCGCGCTATCGAGCCAAAAACCTGGGCCCGGAAGGTTGTCGCCACGCGTTCTTCGGTTCCGACGGTCGCCGTCTTCATTTCCACCATTCGCTCAAATCCTCACGCTAGGCAGCCTTGGCTTTTTCGCGCTGGGTGGCGAGCTGCATGATGCGCTCCTGCGTCGCGCCCTTCCATTCGAGCACGCCAGTGATACGCCCTTCGCACATCACCACGATGCGGTCGCTCATGCGCAAAATCTCGGGCAGCTCCGACGAGATCATCACGATTGCCTTGCCCTGGTCGGCCAGAGAGCGCAGCAGCTTGTGGATCTCGGCCTTGGCTCCAACATCAATTCCGCGCGTTGGCTCGTCGAAAAACAGAATGTCGCAATCGCGCGCCAGCCACTTTGCGATCACGACCTTCTGTTGGTTGCCGCCTGATAGAAGCCGGACCTCTTGCGTCGCCGAAGGGGTACGAATGCTGAGAAGCCTGATGAACGATTCGACGGTGGCACGGATCGCCTGCTGCCGAAGAATGAATTTGAATTTGAGATGCCGTGCGAGCGTGGCCATGACGACATTGGACGCGACGTCCATGCCGACGGCGAGGCCAAATCGCTTCCGGTCCTCCGACAGATAGCCGATCCCGAGCGCAACCGCATCGGCCGGCGATTTGATCGAGGCGGCGACGCCACGCACGATGATTTCACCCGACTCGACCCTGTCGGCGCCGAATATCGCGCGCGCTACCTCGGTTCTTCCCGCCCCCATCAGGCCCGCGAATCCCAGAATCTCGCCGCGCCTGAGGGTGAAACTGACGTTCCTGACGAGCGGCCCGCAATTCAGGCTCCTGACCTCAAGCGCGACTTCGCCCCGCGACGCCACTGGCGGTGGGTGTTGGACGTCGTCCATCAAAGTCCGTCCGACCATCATGCCGATAATGGTATCCAAGCTCGTTCGCGATCGGCACGGTCGCGACGTATTCGCCATCGCGTAGGACGGTTACGCGATCGGAGATCTGCTTCAGCTCGTCCATCTTGTGCGAAATATAGACGATACCCACGCCGCGCGCCTTGAGCTCCCGGATGATATTGAACAGCTCGGCGATTTCGGCGTTGTTCAACGCGGCTGTCGGCTCGTCCATGATCAACACGCGTGAATTGAAGGACAGCGCTTTGGCGATTTCCACCATTTGCTGGTTGGCAACCGTCAACCCGCCGACGATTGCGCGGGGGTCTAGCTTCAGATGCATGTGCGCGAGAATCTCTCGCGCTTGACGGTTGAGCTTATCCTCGTCGAGGAACACGCCCAATCGTCCGGGCGGTTCGCGCCCGATGAAGATATTCTGGGCAACTGTCAGGTGATTCATCAGTTGCAGTTCCTGATGAATTATCCCGATGCCCATCATCTGAGCGGCGCGCGGGCTGGCGAAATTGACCGGCTCGCCCTTATACAGAATTTCTCCCCCATTCCGGGGGTAGATACCTGCGAGGATTTTCATCAGAGTCGATTTACCGGCGCCGTTCTCGCCGACGAGGGCATGGACCTCCCCGGCGAACAACTCGAAGCGGACGTGGCTCAGCGCGCGGACGCCGGGAAAATTCTTGCTAACGTTCTGCACGGATACGAGTGGGGACATTGCCCGTCCGATCGGCTCCATGGTCGGCTCTCTGTCGCCGCAGCTGCCCTGCGAGGTCATATCACACTTCTTCACAAGCGGAACCGTAGAGCGATCCTAGCTTGGAGGACGAGTTCCAGGTTCTCGGCGCCACCTGCTCACCACAATCAACAACGGCGCCAATATGCTTTACGTCGGTTCCTATTGGCAGCGCGTGATCACTGGAGGGCTCATCATCCTGATCGTCTATTTCGATCAGCTTCGCAGGCGAAAGGGATGAGGCGGTTAAGATTGCGGGCCTGGCTCGGCCACGATCCCTTCATGCGGGTTCAGCCTCGGTGCGCAGGCAAACCCTTCCTTTTCCCGGGCCGGATCGGTCGACAAGAGGAGGCGCGCCGGTGGCGAGAGGCTTTCAAGCTCCTCGAAGCGATCCCCGAAATTGAGCGCGACGATGAGGCGGCGCTCGCCATGGCTGCGCTCATAGGCCAGCATGGTCTCGCTCACCTGAACGAGCGCATAGCTGCCGAGGGAGAGCGCCGCTTCTTCGCGCCGCAAGGCGATGAGCGCGCGATGGAGCGAAAGCATCGAACCCGCGTCGGATGATTGCTTTGCCACATTGCGTGTCCTGAAGTCGGGCGCGAGCGGCAACCAGGGTTCGACGCTGCTGAAGCCTGCATGCGGGCTCGCGTCCCACTGCATGGGCGTGCGTTCGGGATCGCGGCCGAAGCCGGGCACATTCTTGCCGAAGGGGTCTCGCACGAGAGCGGGAGGAATGGGCACATCCGCCATGCCGATCTCATCTCCCTGGTAGAGTGTCGGCGTGCCGCGCAGCGTCAAGAGCAGCATGGCGGCGACGCGCGCCTGCGCAGGCCCGAGCCGCGTCGCCACGCGAGATCTGTCGTGGTTGCCCAACACCCAATTGGGCCAGCCGCCTTGGGGCAAGGCGCTTTCGTATTCGTCGATGAGCGCCGCGATTGCCTTCGGCTTCCACGGCGTCGAGATCAGGTGGAAATTGAAAGGGAGGTGGAAGCCGGAAAGCGCCATGCCGTAATAGGCCATCAGCCGTTCGATTGGCAGATAGGCCTCGCCGATCAGGAGGCGCTCGTCCGCATAGGATTTCGCCAATTCCCGCATCAGGGCGATCGCCCCATGCACCTCGGGCTGATCCATGGAGTAGCTGCGCAGGAGCTTGTGCGATGCGGGCAGGCCCTCATGCCAATCGGGATTGATGGGATCGTCACGCAATTGCGCATCCTCGAAGAGGTGGTGGATGGCATCGACGCGAAAGCCGTCGACGCCCCGGTCGAACCAGAAGCGCAGCACGTCGAGCATGGCCGCAACGACTTCGGGGTTGCGCCAATTGAGATCCGGCTGTTGGGTGAGGTAGGCGTGAAAATAGAATTGCCCTGTCCTTTCGTCGAAGGTCCAGGCCGGGCCGCCGAACTCGCTCGTCCAATTATTGGGCGGGCCGCCATCGGCGCGTGCGTCGCGCCAGACATACCAATCGCGTTTCGGATTGCGGCGCGAGGCGCGGCTTTCGAGAAACCAGGGATGCTGGTCGGAAGTGTGATTCGGCACGTAGTCGAGGATGACCTTCAGGCCCTTGCGATGCGCCTCGTCGAGCAGGCGGTCGAAATCCTTCATGGTGCCGAAGATCGGGTCGATCGCGCGATGATCGGCAACGTCGTAGCCGAAATCCGCCATGGGCGATGCATAGATCGGCGAAATCCAGATCGCTTCGATTTTCAGCGAGACGAGATGCTCGAGCCGGCGGCGTATGCCTTCGAGATCGCCGATGCCATCCCGGTTCGTGTCCTGAAAGGATCGTGGATAGATCTGATAAATGACGCCGTGGCGCCACCAGGAATTGTCACCAGGATCGCGGCTTGGCACCGGCAGCTTCTCCCTTCAGTGAAGTCGCATTTTAGGCAAATTGACCCTCCATGGCGACGCGTCTTAAATCAAGGTCCCAGGAGCGAGGGCGGGTTTCCCAAACAATTACGCTCAAGTGATAGATAACCGGGTGCGAGGATCATGGCATGGCGCCAGCTTCAAATCGAACCGGCAGGCGTTCATTTCTTCGCCGCTTCGGCGCCATGCTTGTTCTGGGGGCGGGCGGAATGAGGCCGGGCGCCGCTCGCTCTGACGTTCTCCCATCGGTCGAAGATCGCGCGGCGGCTTTCATCCGCGCCTATGATGCGCAGGGCGTCCATCGCACGGCGCATGCGGGCGATGACGAAAATGCCGAAATGCTGGCGAACGAGGCCAAAGCGCTCGGAGCCGAGGTCTCCTTCGACGAGCTGGCGATCGAGCGCATCGAGCCGGTCGAGTGCCATGTCGAGATCGGAGAAACGCGCTTTCCCGCTTTTCCCATGTTTGACGGCGCGTTCACCGGGCCGCAAGGCCTCGCCGGAAAGCTCGGCGCCTTCGGGCAAGAGGCGCCGATCGCGCTCGTCGAGGAAGGCCCCTTGGCGGTTTACCGCCAGGATTACCCCTCGATGCGCGAGGGGCGCGGCCATCAGGCGGTTGTCCTCGTGACGAAGGGCGAGCGGCCGGGGCTTGCGCTCCTCAATGCGGAGAGCTTCCTTTCGCCTTTCACCATTCCCTGCGTGCAAGTTTCGAGCGAGGCGCGCGAGGCCTTGTCGCAAGCGGCGGCGCGAAATGATGAGGTGCGGCTCGTCGCCGATTGCCGCCGCGTCCCCTCGAAGGTGAGGAGCATCATCGCGGCGCTCGAGGGGAAGGCCGCAGGCAGCGCTCCCCTCGTGATCATGACGCCGCGCAGCGGCTGGTGGCATTGCGCCTCGGAGCGCGGCGGCGGGCTCTTCTGCTGGCTCGAGGTGATGCGCGCCTTGCGAGAGATGCCGCCTGAACGCGATGTGATCTTCGTCGCCTCGAGCGGCCACGAGCTCGGCCACATCGGGCTCGACAATTTCCTCAAGCGCCGGCCCGAGCTGATCACACAGGCGACCTGGCTGCATTTCGGCGCCAACATCGGCGCGGCCGACAGCAAGCTGACGCTTCAATCCCCGCTCGAGGATCTCAGAGCCCTCGCCCAGCAGGAGATGACGCGCGCCGCCCAGCCGATCGCGGGATTTTCGCCGAAGACGCAAGTGCCTTTCGGCGAATCTGCGTGCCATCCATCGCGCCGGCGGTCGCTACCTCACGCTGATCGGATCGAACGCCCTTTTCCATTTGCCGCAGGACAGGTGGCCTGCCGCCGTCGATGAGGCGGCGGTGGCGCGAACGGCGACGGCATGCGCACGCATTGCGGTCGCCTTGTCGCGCCGGTCGTAGACGCGTGGATCGCGCGGTCGAGCCCTCACTTCTCCCTTCTCGGTTCGCGGCCTGGTTCGCCGCGCGGGGCTGGGCGCCGCGCGCGCATCAGCTCGAGCTGATCGACAAGGCTCGGCAAAAGCGCTCGGTGCTCCTGGTCGCGCCGACCGGCGCGGGCAAAACGCTGGCGGGTTTCTTGCCGAGCCTCATCGAGCTCGCCGGCGCGTCCGCCGCGCCGACCGGCGCGCCTTCGGGAACGCAAAAGCCCCGCAAGCGCCGCCTCCATACGCTTTACGTCTCGCCGCTGAAGGCGCTCGCCGCCGATGTGAAGCGCAATCTCGAGACGCCGGTCGCGGAGATGGCTTTGCCGATCCGCGTCGAGACCCGCACCGGCGACACCTCGGCGGCGGCGCGGCAGCGGCAGAAGACGGCGCCTCCCGATATCCTGCTCACCACGCCCGAGCAGGTCGCGCTGCTGCTTGCGGCGAAGGAATCGCGCGAGCTCTTCGGCAGCCTCGAGCGCGTCATCATCGACGAGCTTCACTCGCTCGTGGTCTCGAAGCGCGGCGACCTTCTGGCGCTCGATCTGGCGCGCCTGAAGGCGATCGCGCCTTCTCCCGCTTGCATCGGCCTCTCGGCGACGGTGCGCGAGCCCGACGCCTTGCAACTCTGGCTCGGCGCCACGATGCCCCGCGGCTCGAAACCTCTGGCCGGAACGCTCGCCGATCTCGTCACCGCGGGCGGCGCGGCCCCCGCCGATCTGTCGATCCTTCGCACGCAGACGGCGCTGCCGCTCGCGGGACACATCACGAGCTACGCCTTGCCGGAAATTTACGACGCGATCCGCACGCACAAGATGTCGCTCGTCTTCGTCAACACGCGCATGCAGGCGGAATTCCTGTTTCAGGCACTCTGGCGCATGAACGAGGACGCGCTTCCCATTGCCCTGCACCACGGCTCGCTCGACGCCTCGCAAAGAAAGAAGGTCGAGGCCGCCATGGCGCAAGGGCGCCTCAAGGCCGTGGTGTGCACCTCCACCCTCGACCTCGGCATCGATTGGGGCGATGTCGATCTCGTCATCAATGTCGGTGCGCCGAAGGGAGCGAGCCGCTTGATGCAGCGCATCGGGCGCGCCAACCACCGCCTCGATGAGCCCTCGAAAGCCGTGATCGTGCCGTCGAACCGCTTCGAGGCGATCGAGGCCGAAGCCGCGCTCGAAGCCGTCGAGGCGGCGGCGCAAGATACGCCCGATCCGCGCACCGGCGCGCTGGACGTGCTCGCCCAGCACGTGCTCGGCGTCGCTTGTGGCGACCCTTTCCTCGCCGACGAGCTTTATGCGGAGGTCGTGTCGAGCGCGCCTTACGCGAAGCTCGAGCGGGCAAGCTTCGACGCGGTCGTGGATTTCGTCGCGACCGGCGGCTACGCGCTTCGTTCCTATGAGCGCTTCGCCAAGATCAAGGAAGGGAAGGACGGGCGCTGGCGCGCTTCGACGGCGGGCGTCATCCAGCAATACCGCATGAATGTCGGCACCATCGTCGAGGCGGCGATGCTGAAGGTTCGCATCGGGCGCCTCAGGGCCGCAAGGCCCGGCGCTCCGGCGGCCACCGGCATTTTGCAGCGCAGCGGACGCAGGCTCGGCGAGGTCGAGGAATATTGGGCGGAGCAGCTGGCGGTCGGCGACACTTTTGTCTTCGGTGGCGAAATCCTGCGCTTCGAGGGCATCGTCGAGGATGAGGTGGTCGCTTCACGCGCGCGCGCCGGCACTGACCCGAAAGTCCCTTCTTACGATGGCGGCAAATTTCCGCTCTCGACCTTTCTCGCGGCGCGCGTGCGCGCCATGCTCGCCGATCCGTCGAGCTGGTCGAAGCTGCCCGAGGAAGTGGCGCAGTGGCTCGTCTGGCAGGAGGAGCATTCGCTCTTGCCGGAGCGAGAAGGGCTCCTCGTCGAGACCTTTCCGAGCGGCGGTCGCCATTTTCTCGTGGCTTATCCGTTCGAAGGGCGCCTCGCGCATCAGACGCTCGGCATGTTGCTCACGCGAAGGCTCGAGCGCGCGCGGCTGCGGCCGCTCGGCTTTGCCTGCAATGACTACGGGATCGGCGTCTGGGCGCTCGCCGACATGGGGCTTGCGCTCGCGCAAGGGCGTCTGTCGCTCGACGATCTGTTCGCGCAGGACATGCTGGGCGACGATCTTGAGGCCTGGCTCGCCGAGACGGCGCTGATGAAGCGCAGCTTCCGCGCCTGCGCCATCATCGCCGGCCTCATCGAGCGCCGCCACCCGGGCCAGCGCAAATCCGGCCGCCAGGTGACCATCTCGACCGACCTCGTCTACGACGTGCTGCGCACCCACGAACCTAGCCACATTCTCCTGCGCGCGGCGCGCGAGGACGCGGCGGCCGGCCTTCTCGATCTCAAGCGGCTCGCGCTGATGCTCTCGCGCATCCGGGGGCGAATCAGGCATAAGGGTCTCGAGCACGTGTCGCCGCTCGCCGTGTCGATCATCTTGGAGATCGGCCGCGAGGCCGTCCCCGGCGAGGCGCGCGACGAGATGCTTGCGGAAGCCGAGGCGGCGTTAATGAAGGAAGCCTTGTCGTGACCATGACCATGCCGAGCTTGCCTCTCACAAGGCGTGCTTGCGAGATCAGGATCGGCGCCGATATTTTCATCGCCGACGCCTCCGGCGCGCTTTGGCACGAAGCCGAGCGCACGCTCGTCATCGCCGATCTGCATCTCGAGAAAGGCTCGTCCTTCGCCCGGCGCGGCATGCTGCTGCCGCCTTACGATACGGCCGTGACGCTCGCCGCGCTCGCGGAGACCATGTCGCGTTTCGCGCCGCGGCGTGTCGTTTCATTGGGCGACGGCTTCCACGATGATGACGGAGCAGCGCGACTGAGCATCGATTGTCGCGCCGCCTTGCGCGGCCTGCAACTCGGGCGCGATTGGGTATGGGTCGCGGGCAATCACGACCCGCGCGCGCCCGCCGGGTTGCCGGGCGACCATGCGCCAGCCTGCCATGTCGGGGCCGTTGCCGCCCGTCACGAACCTCGCCCGGGAGCGCCCTGCGTGGATGGCGAGATCGCCGGCCATTTGCACCCGGTGGCGCATATCGCGGCGCGTGCCGGCGGCTTGCGCCGCCGCTGCTTCGCCACGGATACGCGCCGTTGCGTCCTGCCGGCCTTCGGCGCCTATGCGGGCGGCCTCGATCTGCGCCACGAGGCCTTCGCCAATTTGTTCGATTTCGCGCGCCTTCAGGCCGTCGTCATCGGCGAGGCGCGCATCCACGTGTTCGACGCCGCGGCCATCCGCGGCGCCCGGCGGGCATAACGTTGGTCATGATGGCCTCAAAGGACGCCATGATATCTTTTTGAAGATAGGGTAAAGCCCTAGGCGTGAGCGCCGATCCAGCGCGTGAGATCGCCCTTTGACGCGGCACCGACCTTCTGAGCCGCAAGCTTGCCGTCCTTGAAGATCATCAAGGTCGGAATCGAGCGCACGCCAAACTTGCTGGCGATTTGCGGGTTCTCGTCGACGTTGAGCTTCACGACCTTCACCTTGCCCGCCATTTCATTGGAGATGTCCTCGAGTGAAGGCCCGATCATGCGGCAAGGGCCACACCATTCCGCCCAGAAATCAACGACCACCGGATGCTGGGATTTGATCACATCGTCCTCGAAGGAGGCGTCACTCGTCTTGGCAGTCGGCATGGCATTCCCTTTCACGCTTCGCCACCCGTGATTCGCGGGGTCTTGGGCGGAGTCACAATTTAGGGTTTCCGGCCTTAGCGTTCAACTGCCCCGTGACCTTGGCGGCGCCGCGGAAGGGCCTGGGCCGTGGCGATTCGCCCGTCCGCAAAACCCGGACGAGGCGCGCCCGCGAACCCGGGCGTCGCCTTAAGCCGACGCCGCTCGAGCGAAGAGGCAATGCCCATGCTTTCGCGGTATTTGGCGACCGTGCGCCGGGCGATGTCGACGCCGCCTTCGCGCAAATGTTGCACGATCGTGTCGTCCGAGAGGACGACCGCGGGGTCTTCCGCTTCGATCAATTGTTTGATCTTGAAGCGCACGGCCTGCGCCGAGAGCGCCTCACCGCCATCCGCGCTCTGAATGGCGGAGGAGAAAAAATACTTCATTTCGAAAAGGCCGCGGGGCGTCGCGATATATTTATTCGAGGTGACGCGCGACACGGTGGATTCGTGCATCGAGATCGCGTCGGCGATGGCCTTGAGGTTCAAGGGACGCAAATGCTCGACGCCTTGCGCTAAGAAAGCGTCCTGCTGGCGCACGATCTCAGCCGCGACCTTAAGGACGGTACGCGCCCGCTGCTCGAGGCTGCGCGTCAGCCAATTCGCGTTCTGCAGGCATTCGGCGATGAAAGCCTTGTCGCCGTCCTTGAGCGGGCCCGACGTCACTTTCGCGTGATAGTCCTGGTTCACGAGCACGCGGGGAAGCGCCGCGGGGTTGAGCTCGACCCGCCAGCTCCCGTCCGGATGGGGGCGCACCTCGACATCGGCCACCACCGTTTCGACGATGCCTCCGCTGAAGGCGAGGCCCGGTTTCGGATTGAGGGAGCGTAGCTCGGCGAGCATGTCGAGGACATCCTCCTCCACGACGCCGCAAGCCCGCACCAATGCCGGGATGTCGCGCTTGGCGACGAGATCGAGGCGCAGGAGCAAGGATTTCATCGCCGGATCGAGCCGGTCGCGCTCCGCGAGCTGAAGGGACAGGCACTCGGCAAGCGAGCGCGCGCCCACTCCCGAGGGCTCGCAACGTTGCACGAGCGCCAGCACCTCCTCCACGCGCGCCGACGAGATCCCGAGCCGTGCCGCAAGCTCGGCGAGATCGAGCGTCAGGTAGCCAGCCTCGTTGATGCCGTCGATGATCTCGCGGCCGATCAAGCGCTCGGCGGGAGATCGGGTTGCCAAGCCGAGTTGAGCGACGAGGTGTTCATGCAGCGAAACCGGCGCCGAGACATAGGCCTCGAGATTGTTGTCCTCGCCATTGTTGGAAGCGCCGCCACCCAATGAGGATGCCCCCAAGCTTTGAGCGGGCTCGCTCGATGGTGAAAGCAGGGATGGCGGGGCGAGGGAGGCTTCATCCGGAAATACCTCGCCGAGATCGGCGCCGAAGCGCTCTTCGATATCGGCGCGATCGGGAAGGGGGCCCTCTCCGCTCCATTCGCCGGCCGAACCGCTGCCGGCCAACTCCCCGCCCCCGGACGGCTCGCCAAGCCCCGCCGCACCGGCGTCATCCCCAAGCTCATCAGCGGTGGCCCCTTCGCGGCCCAGGTCCTCTCCCGGGCCTTCGCCATCGGCGACGGCCGCGCTTTCCTCGCTTTCGCTTTCGGCGCGCTCGAGCAGCGGGTTGCGCTCAAGCTCGGCTTCGACATAGGCGATGAGATCGAGGCTCGAAAGCTGCAACAGCTTGATGGCCTGCAGAAGCTGCGGCGTCATCACCAGGGATTGGCCCTGGCGCATTTCAAGCCGATGTGACAACGCCATCGCTTCGCCCGAACGCCTCGAATTCGATCCTTGCGCCGCTGACCGCCGGGGATCGGCCGGTCTCGGCACATTTTTTGCTTCTGACTGGGCGCAAACTACCGCGCGAAGCATTGCGCGTCAAAGCTGGGCCGTGAGTTTTGGGCTTTGGCGTTAATCGCGGCTGTATTCGAAATGTTGCAAATTGCCTATCAGGCCGCCACGCCCCTGGCCGGCAGCGAGGCGCCTTCGGGAATTTCATCGGTCCACACCTCGAACTTGCTCAGGTTGTGGGCACCGAAGCTGTTGGTCAACGCGACATCGGTGGCATCTCGGCCATAGGCCATGACGATGCGCCCGATGCGCGGTTGGTTATGACGGGCATCGAAGGCGTACCAGCCGCCCTCGAGGAAAACCTCGAACCAGGCGCTGAAATCCATGGGAGCGGGGTCCGGCGGCACGCCGATGTCGCCGAGATATCCGGTGGCGTAACGCGCCGGTATGTTCATCGCACGGCAGAGCGCGATCGCGAGATGCGCGAAGTCGCGACAGACACCGCGCCCCTCGGCATGAGCTTCGCCGGCGGTTCGTGTCGCTCGCGCATGGGGATAGCCGAACTCGACATGGTCGTGCACGAAGTCGACGATCGCCTGCACTCTTTCCCAACCCCGCTTGACCTTGCCGAAATGGTCCCAGGCCATTTGCGACAGCGTATCGGTCTCGCAGTATCGGCTGCCGAGCAGGAAGACGAGGGTGTCGCTCGGAAGCGCCTCGATCGGTACTTCGCGCGCTCCTGGAACGACGCGATCGGGCAGGCCGCTGTCGGCGATCATGGCGTCGGTGGAGATGCGGAACAAACCGGCGGGCGCGACGACGCGCGTGCATAGATTGCCGAAACCGTCGATGTAGGTCGCGAGCGGGACCTGCGGCTCGAGCCGTAAAAGATCAGGCACGATGAGCGCACCGCGCCGCGAGGGGTGGACATTCAGCATCATCAGCATCGGCGTCGCCTGTTGCAGGGTAAGCGCGATGTCGAAGCCGATACGGATGCGCATGAAAGGTTCCTCCGTGGCGTCCAGATATTCACGCGCTGCGTCTTGCGTTCACCTGCCTCAAGGATTTCCCGCCCGTGCCGGCTCTTACGCCGGTGAGCGCGGAATGTTCCCGCCGACCGCGGGGACGGACGGTGGTTGAACGCAGCGCCGCTTAAGGCTACCTGAACTTCATAAGGTGCCGCTTTCGCCGAGCTTCGGCCTCGGCGTCGCCGACATGATTTCCACGCCGGTCTCGCATCGAAGCCAACATCGATCGCCGTGGAAGTCGGCCGGAAAGGGAGGGCTTGTTATGAACGACGCGCCAAAGCCCGGAATGCCCAGGGACAAGATCGCGAAGGCCAGAATGCGCCTGACGACCAAGACGCCAGCCGCGGTAACGCCGAGGCCCAAGGCGCTGAAAGCCAGGGAGCCCAAGGTAACTTTGCCCTCGGCGCCCAGCAAAGGGATCGGCGTGACTCGAGGCTACATGTCGGGCTTCGGCAATTCCTTCGAGACCGAGGCGCTTGCCGGTGCCTTGCCGGTCGGGCGCAACTCGCCGCAGAGATGCCGTTACGGGCTTTATGCCGAGCAGCTCTCCGGCTCTCCTTTCACGGCGCCTCGCGCATCAAACGAGCGTTCCTGGCTCTATCGCATAAGGCCAAGCGTCAAGCATTCGGGGCGTTTCGCCAAGGTCGATATCGGCTTGTGGCGCACCGCGCCGTGCCATGAGCATGACATGCCGATCGGCCAATTGCGCTGGGGCCCGCAACCGCTCCCCAAGAAGCAGCAGAGCTTCCTCGAAGGCATGCGCACCATGACGACCGGCGGGGATGCCGCGACGCTCGCCGGCATGGGCGCGCATGTCTACCTCGCCACGCGCTCGATGCGCGATGAATATTTCTACAACGCCGATGGCGAGATGCTGATCGTGCCGCAGCAAGGGCGGCTGCGCATCTTCACCGAATTCGGCCTCATCGCGATCGAGCCCGGCGAGATCGCCGTCATTCCGCGCGGCGTGAAGTTGCGCGTCGAGCTCGCCGACGGGGCGGCGCGCGGCTATATGTGCGAGAATTACGGGGGCGCCTTCGCCATGCCGGAGCGTGGGCCGATCGGCGCGAACTGCCTCGCGAATGCCCGTGACTTCCTCACGCCGGTCGCGGCCTTCGAGGATAAGGAAACGCCTTCGAAGCTCCATGTGAAATGGGGCGGGCAGCTCTTTGCAGCCGAGATTGCGTATTCGCCGCTCGATGTCGTAGCCTGGCACGGCAATTACGCGCCCTATAAATACGATCTGCGGCGTTTCTCGCCGGTCGGCGCGATCTCCTTCGATCATCCCGATCCGTCGATTTTCACGGTGCTCACCGCGCCCTCGGAGATGCCCGGCACGGCGAATGTCGATTTCGTCATCTTTCCCGAGCGTTGGTCGGTCGCGGAGAATACTTTCCGCCCGCCCTGGTACCATATGAACATCATGTCGGAGTTCATGGGGCTCATCTACGGCGTCTATGACGCCAAGCCTCAAGGCTTCGTGCCGGGCGGCATCAGCCTGCACAATTGCATGTTGCCGCATGGTCCGGACGCGGAGGCCTTCGCGCATGCCTCCGAAACCGAGCTCAAGCCGGTGAAGCTCACCAACACACTGGCTTTCATGTTCGAGACGCGTTTCCCGCAAAGGGTGACAAGATACGCAGCCGAGCTCGACGTGCTCGATGTCGATTACGCCAAATGCTGGCAAGGGTTGAAGAAGCGTTTCGATCCGAGAAAGCCTTGACGCCCTCGCGAGGGATTCCCAACCACCAAGAGCAACAGCCGAAAGGGAGCCGCAGGTGCAAAAAGAAACGGCCTTTCCTCTTCCCCCCGATCTGCCGCGTCCCCTCGATGACGGCGCGGCCGCGCATCTTCGGGGCATGGCGATGCCCAAGCTCTCGCTTCCTTCCACCTCCGGCGGAATCGTCGATCTTTCGGCGCTGCGAGCGCCAAGGACGGTGATCTATTGCTACCCGATGACGGGCGTGCCCGGAAAAGCTCTACCCGAGGGTTGGGACATGATCCCCGGCGCGCGCGGCTGCACGCCGCAATCTTGCGGCTTTCGCGATCACCATGCGGAGCTCGCGGAGCTTCAGGCCGAGGTCTTCGGCTTCAGCACGCAGACCACGGCCTATCAGAGGGAGATGAGCGAACGCCTTCACCTTCCCTTCGCGGTGTTGAGCGATGCGAAGTTCGAGCTTTGCGATGCCCTGCGCCTGCCGACCTTCGAGGTGGAAGGCACGCGGCTCGTGAAGCGCATCACCTTGATCGTCCGGGACGGGCGCATCGAGCATGTCTTCTACCCGGTCTTCCCGCCCAATGAGAGCGCGGATGAAGTCCTGCGCTGGCTCAGGGCGCATCCTTTAAGCGGGCGGTAAGCGAGCCGACCTCACGTTCAAGCTTCACCTCGCGCAGACCCCAAAGACACCAGATCACTGCGGCGAGCGCGATGGCGCCGCCGATCAAGGCGGAGAAAGTCGGCTCCTCGCCGAACACAAGCCATACCCAAAGGGGAGCCAAGGGCACGTCGAGGAGGCCGACGAGCCCGGCCTCGCTTGAGGGAATCAGCCGTCCGCCATTGAGGAAAAGCAGATAGGCGAAGCCGGTGGTCGTCGCGCCGAAGATCGCGAGGACGAGCATTTCGCTCGCGCTAGGCATGACACCGGGGACGAACGGGAAACAAAACAGAGCGCATAAAAGGGCGCCCAACGCGTTGATCGGCGCCATCGCCATTGAAGGATAGCGGCGCGCCATTACGAGGAGCACGGCGAAGGAAAGCGTCATGAGAAAGGAGAGCGCATTGCCCGCGAGGTCCGAAGGCCGCGTCGCGGAACCCGCCATGATGGCGATGCCGAAAAGCGCGCCGAGGCTCGCGATCAAGGTTCGTCGCTCGATCTTCTCGCGCACCCACAAATAGGCGACGGCCGCTGCCACGAAGGGAACCGTGGCGTAGATGACCATCACATTGGCGACGGTCGTGAGCTTGAGGGCGGCCACGAAACAGATCATGGAAACCGCCGCGACCGGCGCCGCCAAAAGCCCGAGCCGCCCCATATCGTAAAACGCCTTCGGCGCTTGGCCGCCCTTGTCGATGATGACAACGACGAGAAGCGAGAGGGCGCTGAAGAGCGCGCGCCACGCCTGCATCGTCCACAAATCGAGGTCGAGGAAGCGCACGAAGAGCCCGCCCGTGCTCCAGACGACGCTCGCCGCCGCGACAAGCGCGATTCCACGGAGTCGTTTGCCGCTTTGCTGCAAATGCGTTCTCGGCGAAGGTTCGGCCGATGAAGGCCGTTTCGGCTTTCCTACCACAGGTGACGCCGCCCGCCTCGTCATTGCGTAATCGGCCGGCCAAGCCGCGCGGCTTTCCATTCCGTCGCGCCGTCGCTATTAGGCGATGAGCGATCGACGAAAGAGTGCCTCACATGACGGATATGCGCCTGGTGGTGGTCGGCGCGGGCGGGCGGATGGGCGCGACCCTCATCCGCGCGATCCGTGAAACCAAGGGCTGCGTGCTCGCGGCCGCGATCGAGCGCGAGAACCATCCCCATCTCGGCAAGGATGCGGGCACGCTCGCCGGAACGGACCCCTTGAACGTTCCGCTCACCAGCGATGCCTTGACGGCTTTCGCCAAGGCCGACGGCGTGCTCGACTTCACGGCGCCTCCCGCCTCGGTCGCTTTCGCCGCGCTCGCCGCACAAGCAAGGCTCGTGCATGTGATCGGCACCACGGGACTGAGCGAAGCCGATAGGGGAAAGATCAAGGCGGCGGCGCGTCATGCGGTGATCGTCCAATCCGGCAACATGAGCCTTGGCGTCAACCTTCTCGCCGGCCTCGTGAAGCAGGCGGCGGCGGCGCTCGGCTCGGAGTTCGACATCGAGATCGTCGAAATGCACCACCGCCACAAGGTCGATGCGCCTTCCGGCACGGCTCTCCTTCTCGGCGAGGCGGCGGCGCGTGGGCGCGGCATCGAGCTTTCGGCCCATACGGCGAGCGGGCGCCATGGCCACACCGGGGCGCGGCGCGAGGGCGACATCGGCTTTGCGGCCTTGCGAGGGGGCTCGGTGACTGGAGACCATAGCGTCGTCTTCGCCGGCCCGCGCGAGCGCCTGACGCTCTCCCATCATGCCGAGGATCGCGGCCTCTTCGCTTCGGGCGCGCTGCGCGCGGCGCTCTGGGGACGAGGCAAGAAGCCCGGCCTCTACTCCATGGCTGACGTGCTCGGCCTGCCCGGCTGAGAGGCGCGATTGTAAGGATCAAAGGAACCTCATGGACCGTCTTCTCGTGCTCGTGCGCCATGGCCAGAGCGAGTGGAACCTCAAGAACCTCTTCACCGGCTGGAAGGACCCCGGCCTCACCGAGCAAGGCGTCGCCGAGGCGAAGGCCGCGGGCGCGAGCTTGCGCAAGCTCGGGCTCTCCTTCGACGTCGCCTTCACCTCGGTGTTGTCGCGCGCTCAGAAGACATTGACGCTGATGCTGGACGAGATCGGCCAGCCGAAACTCGAGACGTTCAAGGACGCGGCGCTCAACGAGCGCGACTATGGCGATCTCTCGGGCCTCAACAAGGATGATGCGAGAAAACGCTGGGGCGAGGAGCAAGTCCATATCTGGCGGCGCTCCTATGATGTGGCGCCCCCCGGCGGGGAAAGCCTCAAGGATACGGCCGCGCGCGTCCTTCCCTATTACCTCGAATACATCCTGCCGCGCGTGATGTCGGGGCGGCGCGTGCTCGTCTCCGCCCATGGCAATTCGCTGCGCGCCCTCGTCATGGTGCTCGATCACCTCGACACGAAATCCATCCTGTAGCTCGAGATCGCGACCGGAGAGCCGCTTCTCTATCGCCTCGGCGAGGATACGCTCGTGCGCGAGAAGCAAGTGCTGAAGGGATGAGCCCGAATAGCCCAGGGTGTCGCCGCCGCTCAGCGGCTGATGGGATGCACGATTCAATTGGTCAAAGGGCAGGCGACATGCGCATGCACAGACCCTCGCATCCCGGCGAGATCATCCGGGAGGATTGCCTCGCTCCCCTAGGCCTCACCGTCACCGCGGCCGCCAAAGGCCTTGGCGTGACGCGCAAGGTCCTATCCGATCTGTTGAACGGCCACAGCGGCGTGTCGCCCGAGATGGCGATCAGGCTTGAAAAGGTGGGAAGGAGCACGGCCGACACGTGGCTTCGCATGCAGATGACTCGGAACCTCTGGGAAGCCCGTCGGCATGCCAGGAAGATCAAGGTTAGGAAGTTCGAAGCGACAGCCGCCTAGCTTCCTTTTCCATTACCCATCTCGATCCACCGGAAACCGCGCTCATGAGCCTGAAATTCGGCGTCTTCGATCACATGGATCAGGGCGCGCTTGCCTTGCACCAGCAATATGAGGAGCGGCTGAAGCTCATCGAGGCTTATGATCGCGCGGGCTTCCACGCCTATCATCTCGCCGAGCATCACGCGACGCCGCTCGGCATGGCGCCTTCGCCGAGCGTCTTTCTCGCCGCTGTCGCGCAAAGGACGAAGCGCTTGCGCTTCGGCGCGCTCGTGCACACGCTCTCGCTTTATCATCCGCTTCGGCTCGCCGAAGAGATCTGCATGCTCGATCAGATGAGCGGCGGCCGCCTCGAGCTCGGCATCGGTAAGGGCATCTCACCCCATGAGCTCGCCTATTACGGGGTCGCGCCCGAGAAGGCGCAAGGGCTTTACGTCGAGGCGAGCACCGTGATCCTGAAGGCGCTCGCGGGTGGGACGCTCAGCTTCCAAGGCGAGCATTTCCGCTTCGACGAGGTGCCGATCGAGATGGCGCCGGTGCAAAGGCCGCACCCGCCCTTGTGGTGCGGCACCTCGAATCCCGAAGGCACGGCCTGGTTTGCGGAGCATCGCGTGAATTGCGTGACCAATGCGCCTGCGAAGCGTGCGCGCGCCATCACGGACCGTTACCGCGAGGAATGGGAGAAGCTCGGTCGAAAGCCTTCGGAGCTGCCCTTCATGGGCATGGCCCGTCACATCATCGTGGCCGACACCGAAGGCGAGGCGATGAAGGCCGGCAAGCCTGCTTATGAGAAATGGTTCAAGAGCTTCATGCTTCTCTGGAACCGTTACGGCACCAAGCCGCCGAACGTCGCTTTGCCCGAGGATTTCACCGATTTCGTGCGCGGCGGCTTTGCCTTCGTGGGCACGCCGGATGCGGTGCGCGAGCGCATGCTCGGCGAGATCGAGGCGGCCGGCATCAATTACATGCTCTGCCGCTTCGCCTTCGGCGACCTTCCCTATGAGGTGTCGCAGCGCTCGGTCGATCTCTTCGCGGGCGAGGTGATGGGGAAAGTGGCGACGGCGGTCCCTGCCTGAGCGAACAGCCGCGAGAGGGCTCTCGCCGGCTCCTGGATCCCCTCGGCTCGCTCCGCTCGCCTCGCCGCCGATGACACGAGTGGCGCACTGTACAGCGCCCCATTACCACTTTACACCCAATTTCCTCTTTGCTAACTAACGGTAACGTGAACGCTAATTAGAACCATCGCGGGTACGCTCGCGCGGCTGCGCAAGGGAATCGTCATGGCGGCCGTTTCGTCCACAGCTTATGAAAAAAAGCGCAAGGATGAGCGCGTGCCGACGAAGTGTCCCGCACTCGCGCGCACCTGCATGCCCGCGCTTCTCGCCACCACCTCGGTCGCGGCGCTCCTTCTCGCAACGCCGGCCCCGGCAGGACAGGCGATCACGGGCCAGACCGTCGCGACCGTCACCAATCCGGCGGGCCATTCCACGACATCGATCGTGATCACCGGATCGACCGTTACGGGCGCCGTCACCAATGCGGGGACGATCACGCCCGGCAAAGTCGGCGTCAATGGCAGCGTCACGGGGCTCGCGGTGATCAACAGTCGGTCGGCGGCGGCGTCCTGAACACCGGCACGATCACCGGCTCGACCGCCGCGATCGAGCCTCGCGGGCGAAACGGGCGTCGCGAACACGGTGACGCAAGCGGGCGGCGCGCTCGTCGGCAGCGTCATCGGCTCCGGCAACGCCAATGCCGATGTGCTCAACCTCACGGGCGGGCGGATCGTGCTTTCGGGAGCGCAAAGCATCTCCGGCTTCGGCACTTACAACCAGACGGGCGGCACGCTCGTCTTCAACGTGACGCAGAGCGCGGCGCCGGGCACATATCCGACTTTGAGCGCCGGCACGATCAACCTGCATGGCGGCACCTTCGAGCTCGCGCCGGCGGCAGGCAGCCTCTTCGCGCTCGCGGCACAAGGCACGACCGTCTTCAAGAACATCATCGCGGCCGATCCGCCGCTCTCCGGAAGCTTCGCGAGCGTCACCTCGCCGATCACGCTCTTCAGCGCGAGCCTCTCGCCCGACGCGACGACCGCGAACGCGCTCGACGCGACGCTCACCTTGAGCCAGGCGGGCCTCGCGGCGAGCGCGCAGGACCTCACGCAAGATGCACGCCTCGGCCTCGACGCGCCGCGCGTGCTCACCTCGGCAATCCAGGACCGCCTCGTCGCGAATGGCGGCGCGCTGGGCGAATGGGCGCCGGGGCCAGCTTCCGGGGCCGTCATCTCGAAGGGCCCGGTCGAGCTATTCGCTCGGCAACGCCAATGTCTGGGCACGCGGCTACGATCAGTTCGGCACGGCGACGGCTCAGGCCGCGAGCGCCGGCGTGGGCTACGACATCAACCGAGCCGCGCCGATCATCGCCGGCATCGATTGGCGCCTCGACAACAACATCGTCGCGGGCGTCGCGGCGACTTATGTCGCGACCTCCGCGAAGTTCAAGGACGGCTCGAGCACCAATGTGAGCTCGTATCAGGGCGCGGCTTACGCCGGCTGGGCCGGCGGGCCCTGGTATGCCTTGGGAAGCGTGGTCGCGAGCTTCAACGATTTCGGCACCTCGCGGCTTCTCACGCCCTTCGGCCTTCCGGGCGACGCCACCTCCTCACCCTCCGGCCAGAGCTATCAGGGCCACGCCGAGGCGGGCTACCATTGGGCTCTTCCGGCCGCCGGCGTGAATGTTTCCGTCACGCCTTACGCCGCGTTGGATTACGTGAATGCCCATATCGACGGGCTTCTCCGAGACGGGCGGCTTCGGCGCGCTTTCGGTGAATGCGACGGATGGGAACTCGTTCCAGACGACGCTCGGCGTGCGCCTCACCTCGCGCATCGCGATGGCGAGCGGCACGCTTACGCCTGAGCTTCGCCTCGGCTGGAACCACGAATTCCTCGACGCCTCGCAAAGCCTCACGGCCGCGCTCGTCGGCGTCCCGGGAAGCACCTTCTCCGCAGCCGGCATCGCCTTCGGCCGCGACGCCGCGCTCGTCGGCGCGGGCTTCAGCCTGGAGCTCTCGCCCGACGCCAAGGTCTTCGTCGATTACGACGGCAAGCTCGGCTCACGCCTCCAGGAGCACTCGGTTTCGGGCGGCCTGCGCGTGCGATTTTAGTGACATAGGCTTGGACGGCCAGAACAGGTAGGCAGCCCCGCTTCGTCATGCCTGCACTTGTTGCGGGCACCCATACCTTTATTTTTGCAGACCTGTCAGGGAAGGCGTGGATGGCCGGCCCAAGGCCGGCCAGGACGAGGCGGGGACGCTCAAGTGGATCGCATGGCTCGCGCCGATCTTCGGCTACCGCCTCATACTCGACGGCGCCTCGCTACGGGCGCCAAAGCCACTCGCAAATGGGAGACCTCGCGGGTCACTACTATTCACTTTTCACCATTCACCGTCTACGCGCTACTCGCTACTCGCAACGGAAGCTGTGTTGATGGCGCGGCAATCGATCGAAATCGTCTCCGGCGCTTTCTACTGCCCCGGTTATCTCGACCGGGCCGCGCAAGAGGCGCTGCTCGCCGATGTGCGCGGCGTCATCGCCGGGGCGCCGCTCTACCATCCGCGCATGCCGCGTTCCGGCAAAGCCTTTTCGGTGCGCATGACGAATTGCGGGCCGCTCGGCTGGGTCTCGGATATCGACGGCTATCGCTACCAGGAGACCCATCCCGAAACCGGCGCGCCTTGGCCCTCCATCCCGGAGTCGCTCATGGTCGCATGGCGCGACCTTTCCGGCTTTTCCTTTCCTCCGGAGGCTTGCCTCGTGAACCATTACGCCGATGGTACATCGCCTTGGCCTGCATCAGGACCGGGACGAGAAAGAGCTCGCCGCGCCTGTCGTCTCGCTCTCGCTCGGCGACACGGCGATCTTCCGGATCGGCGGCACGAAGCGCGCGGATGCGACATGCTCGGTCAAGCTCGCGAGCGGGGATGCGTTCGTCTTCGGCGGTGTGTCGCGTCTCGCCTTTCATGGCATCGACCGCGTGCTGCCCGGAACCTCGACGCTCCTTCCGGAGCGCGGACGCTTCAATCTCACCATGCGCCGTGTGACGCCCGCGCAGTGAGCTCGTGCCGCGCATCGCTGCCGCGCCTTGTGAAGGGTTGTGTTGGCGCCCAGCATGGACAATATGTGCATAGGCCCGTATCCGAGGCTTTCTTCGAGCAAACCGCGAGGAGGCCGCCATGACCGCTTGCATCGTCGGCTGGGGACATACGCCTTTCGGCAAGCATGATGCCGAGACGGTGGAGAGCCTGATCACGCGTGTGGCGCGCGAGGCGCTGGAGCACGCGGGCGTCACGGCGCGCGAGATCGACCAGATCTATCTCGGCCATTTCAATGCGGGCTTCAGCCCGCAGGATTTCACCGCCGCGCTTGTGCTGCAGGCCGATGAGAATTTCCGCTTCAAGCCCGCGACCCGGGTCGAGAACGCTTGCGCCACCGGCTCCGCCGCCGTGCACCAGGCCTTGAATGCCATCGAGGCGAAGGCCGCGCGCCTCGTGCTCGTCGTCGGCGTCGAGCAGATGACCAGGACGCCCCCCGCGCAGATCGGCGAGAATCTGCTGCGCGCTTCCTATTTGCCCGAGGATGGGCAAACGCCCGCTGGCTTCGCCGGCGTCTTCGGCAAGATCGCCGGCGGTTATTTTCAGCGCCATGGCGACCAATCCGACGCGCTCGCCCTCATCGCGGCGAAGAATCACAAGAACGGCGTCCACAATCCTTTCGCGCAGATGCGCAAGGATCTGGGTTACGAGTTCTGTCGCACGGAGAGCGAAAAGAACCCCTTCGTTGCCGGCCCCTTGAAACGCACGGATTGCTCGCTCGTCTCGGATGGCGCGGCGGCGCTCGTCATCGCCGATGTCGAGACGGCACTCTCGATGCGCCGCGCGGTCGCCTTCCGGGCGCGCGCGCATGCGCAGGATTTCCTGCCGATGTCGAAGCGCGACATCCTCAAATTCGAAGGCTGCGCGACGGCGTGGCGGCGCGCGCTCGGAGAGGGCAAGCTCACGCTCGACGACCTCTCCTTCGTCGAGACGCATGATTGCTTCACCATCGCCGAGCTCATCGAATACGAGGCGATGGGCCTCGCGCCGGAAGGGCAGGGCGCGCGCGCCATCAAGGAAGGCTGGACGCAAAAGGACGGCAAGCTCCCGGTGAATGTCTCGGGCGGGCTCAAGGCCAAGGGCCATCCAGTCGGCGCGACGGGCGTCTCGATGCATGCGATCACCGCCATGCAGCTCACCGGCGAAGCGGGCGCCATGCAAGTGAAGGACGCCAAGCTCGGGGGCATCTTCAACATGGGCGGCGCGGCGGTCGCGAATTACGTGAGCGTGCTCGAGCGCTTGAGGTAGCGCTGCGGCGCTCGGCGTATCGACGTTGCGCATTATTTGGGCGTGCTTGCGCCTCATGTGGACAGCGGTGCGACCCAACCTTTCATGAATTCGGCATGGCGCGCGTCGCTGCCGGCGCCTAGAAGCTTTCGCTTCGCCCTCGCGCCGCGCACGATCCTAAACCCAGGAACGGAACTCCCCCGATGCCCGCCTTTCTCGCCCTGCTTTCGGGTTACGTGATGAGCATGTTCTATCGCTCATTCCTCGCGATCGTCGCCGGCGATCTCGGGCGCGACCTCGGCTTCGGGGCCTCAGAGCTCAGCGGCTTGTCGAGCGCCTGGCTCCTCGTTTTTGCCTTGTCGCAGATCCCTCTCGGCCCGGCGCTCGATCGCTTCGGGGCGGGGCGCACGGTCGCCGCCTGCAGCCTCCTCACCGTGATCGGCGCCGTCGCTTTCGCGCTGTCGCAAAGCTACGCGCTGAGCCTCACCGCCATGGCGGCGATCGGGGCCGGCTGCGCCGCCAATCTTATGGGCGCGACGGTGCATGTGGCGCTGAGCTTTCCGCCGCGTCGGTTCGCCTTTCTGCTTGCCGTGGTGATCAGCGCGGGCTCGCTCGGCCAGCTCCTCGGCGCGACACCGCTCGCGCTCGCTTCCGAGGCATTCGGCTGGCGCCCCACGATGCTCGCGACCGCGCTGCTTTCACTCATTTCCGCGCTTGCCAGCCTGCTGACCGTCAAAGATCAGGCACGCCGGCCGAGCCCGGAGGGCACCAGGCCAACCGTATTCGCGGGTGCCTTGCGGATCGCGCGCCTTCCGTCCCTTCAGTGGATGCTGCCCGTCATCTTCATGAGCTATGCGGTGGTGATTTCCGAGCGCAGCTTGTGGATCGGGCCTTATCTCGCCGAGACGCAAGGCCTCTCGCCCGTGTCGATCGGCAATGTCGCGCTCGTCATGTCGCTTCTCATGGCGTTGGGCGCGCTCGCCTTCGGGCCTGCGGCGCGGCTGATGCAAGGGCCGAAGACACCAGCCTTTTGCGCCAACGTCATCGTCGGCATCGCCTTCATCATGCTCGGCCTCTCGCAAGGGCCCGATCCGTTCGGGCCGATCGCCCTTCTCGGCACCATCGGATTTTTCGGCATGAGCTATGGCTCGCTCATGGCGCACGCCCGTCTCTTCATTCCGGATCACCTCATCGGCGTCGGCGCGACTTTCATCAACTTTGTTTTCATGAGCGGTTCAGGGATCGTGCAATTCCTGTCGGGCGTCTTCATCGCGCATGCGGAAGCGGCGGGCATCGACGCGCCGCATCGCTACGCGGCCCTGCACATGGCATTGGGGACCGTGCTGCTCGCGGCCACGGCGATTTACACAATGGCGCCGCGCGGCGCGCTGAGCGAAGCGCGCTTCGTTCCGGCGCAATGAGGCCGTCGCTCGAGCGCGCTTGCCCGCGCTTATTCGCCCGGAGCCTCGGCCTCGATGGCAAGCGCGTGCACGCCCGAGCCGAGCTCTTCGGCGAGGACCGCATTGATCATGCGGTGGCGCTCGATCCGGCTTTTGCCGGCGAAGGCCTCCGAGATGAGCGCGACGGAAAAATGCGTCTCGCCGCCTTCGCGCCAGCCGGCATGCCCATGATGCTTGTGGGAATCATCGCTCACTCGGAGCGCTTGCGGTGCGAAGGCGGCTTTCAACTTGCTTTCGATGCGTTCGGACATTCGCATGGCGATCAGGCTCACTTCCCGCTTGAGTTCAGGGCATGGATTAACCAGATACGAGGTATTCGGCAGGCGCGGTGGCGGCATGAGGATTTTTTTGAGAAAGCCACATCGACAAGTTTTTTCACGCTTTGAGCTTGGCGTTAACGCCTTCCCGCCACATAATCACGGCAGCCATGGATTTGAACTCGCCTCTCTTCGATCGCGTCCGCACGCGCCCGCGCTGCGACGAAGCCGTCGCGGCTGAGGCGGAAGCCGTTTGCGGCCAACCCGGCTGCATGCTTGCCGGGCCATACCGCGCGCCCCAAGGACGCGGCCGGGAAGGCAAATATTTCCATTTCTGCCTCGATCACGTGCGCGCCTATAATGCGAGCTACAACTACTTCAAGGACATGCCGGATGAGGCCGTCGCGGCGTATCAGAAGGCGGATCTTTACGGGCATCGCCCCACTTGGCGCATGGGGGTCAATGGCTCGGCGGCGCATGGGGGCGCGAAGCTCCACGAAGCCTTTGCGGAAGCTACGCTCGACGACGCTTTCGGCCTCTTCGGCAGGCGTGGCTTTTCCCAACCCGGTGGAGCGGGGAAACAAGCTTCCTCGCCTCGCGTCGGCAATGCGGCGAGAAAGGCGCTTGACACGCTCGGCCTCGAGCCGGGCGTGGACAAGGCGGCGCTCAAGGCGCGTTTCAAGGAGTTGGTGAAGCGCCTGCACCCGGACGCCAACAGCGGCGACAGGTCCCATGAAGATCAATTGCGCGAGATTATCAACGCCTACAACTATCTACGCACTGCGGGGCTCGCCTGAGCAGGGCACGCCGGGTCCGCTGAAGGGAACGCGAGCGTTTTGGCGGTTCGCGCGCCCTTTGGCGCTCCCCTTCTCATTCGCAAAAATTGTTTTCCTTTTTGCGGAGCATGCTCTAGTTCGGTCGATTGTCCTTGAAGCTGCGGCGCGATCCGAGGCGAAGCTTGCAGGATCAGGCCGGCTGCCACGTCTTCCCCGCGTGCCAGGCTCGCAGAGGTCGTGGATGCCCGGAGCTCATCCGGGCATGGGATGATCGGCGTGTTTTTTGCACAATGGCGGTGGCCATCGGGCCACGAGCGAGGATGAAATGAACGCGAGCGTTGAGACGGCGCCTCTCCCGGACATGAAGGTCTCGGTCAGACAGGTGTTCGGGGTGGATAGCGATATGGAGTGCCCCGCCTATTCGAAGGCGGATGAGCATGTGCCCGATCTCGATCAGGATTACGTCTTCGATCGCGACACGACGCTCGCCATCCTGGCAGGCTTCGCACACAACCGGCGCGTGATGATCTCGGGCTACCACGGCACCGGCAAATCGACCCATGTCGAGCAGGTGGCGGCGCGCCTCAACTGGCCTTGCGTGCGCGTCAATCTCGACAGCCACGTCTCGCGCGTCGACCTTGTCGGCAAGGATGCCATCGTGCTGCAGAGCGGCAAGCAGGTCACCGAGTTCCGGGACGGCATCCTGCCTTGGGCGCTGCAGAACAACATCGCGCTTTGCTTCGACGAGTATGACGCCGGGCGCCCCGATGTGATGTTCGTGATCCAGCGCGTCCTCGAGGTTTCGGGCAAGCTCACTTTGCTCGACCAGAAGCGCGTCATCAGGCCGCACCCCGCCTTTCGCCTCTTCTCCACCGCAAACACGGTCGGCCTCGGCGACACTTCCGGCCTTTATCACGGCACGCAGCAGATCAACCAGGGGCAGATGGACCGCTGGTCGATCGTGACAACCTTGAATTATCTGCCGCATGATCGCGAAGCCGAGATCGTGCTCTCCAAGGCGCCTCATTATCGCACGAAACAGGGCCGCGACATCGTCTCGAAGATGGTGCGCGTCGCCGATCTCACCCGAAACGCGTTCGTGGCGGGCGATTTGTCGACGGTGATGAGCCCGCGCACGGTCATCACCTGGGCGGAAAATGCCGAGATCTTCTCCGAGATCGGCTTCGCCTTCCGCGTGACCTTCCTCAACAAATGCGACGAGCTCGAGCGCACGCTGGTGGCCGAGTTCTATCAGCGCTGCTTCGGCCAGGAGCTGAAGGAAAGCGCGGTCAACGTCGCGCTGAGCTGATTGGAGGCGCTTCGCGAGGCGCTCTCGACATGATCCGCGCTCTTTTCTTCGATGTCTTCGGGACGCTCGTCGACTGGCGATCCTCGATCGCGCGCGAGGCGAAGGTGGTGCTCGGCCCGCTTGGCCAGGAGCTCGATTGGCACGCCTTCGCCGAGGCCTGGCGGGCCGAATACCAACCTTCCATGGAGGAGGTGCGCTCCGGCCGGCGCGGCTTCATCCGGCTCGACGAGCTGCATCGCGAGAACCTCGATCGCATCCTGCCGCGCTTCAAGCTCGATGGCCTCGCCGAGGAGACGCGCACGTCGCTGAACCGCGCCTGGCACCGTCTCGACGCCTGGCCGGACGTGCAAAAAGGCATGCGTCGGCTTTACGCCAAATATCGCCTCGCGCCGGTCTCGAACGGCAACATCTCGATCATGGTCGATCTCGCCCGCCACAACGGCTTTTCCTGGGACACGGTGCTGGGCGCGGAGATCGCGCGCGACTACAAGCCGAACCCCGCCGCTTACCTCGCATCGGCGCGCGCGCTCGATCTCGAACCATCGGCTTGCATGATGGTGGCGGCGCATTCCTCCGATCTCGCGGCGGCAGCGAAATGCGGGCTGAAGACCGCGCACGTGGCGCGGCCCGATGAGCACGGCCCGGGAACGGGGGAAAGCAAACCGCGCGTCGCCGTCGATTTCGCCGCGCGCGACATCGACGATCTGGCTGATATATTGACGACATGACCCTCCTCTCCAACCGCAAGCCGGGCGCACCGCGGCCCGCCCCGACCGAACCGCTCAAGCAAGCGGTCGCCGGCTGCATGCGCGCCTTGGCGCGCCGGCCCGAGATCGAGATCGTCTACGCTTCGGACAAGCCGGCGCTCTTCGGCGCCGAGAAGGCGCGCCTTCCCGAGCCGCCGCGCAAGCCCTCGGCCGAGGACGTTGCGGTGCTTCGCGGCCATGCCGATTCGATGGCCCTCAAGCTTGCCTGTCACGATCCCGCCGTGCACCGGCGCCTCGCGCCGCAAGGGCCGGAAGCGCGCGCGCTTTTCGATTCGGTCGAGCAGGCGCGGGTCGAGGCGATCGGGGCGAAGCGCATGCAAGGCGTCGCCTCGAACCTCTCCGCGATGTTGCAGGATCGCTACCATCGCGGCGCCAAATATGAGGACATCACCGACCGCGCCGACGCGCCGATCGAGGACGCCGTCGCGCTCATGGTTCGCGAGCGCCTCACGGGCGAGCCTCCGCCGCCCGCCGCGATGAAGCTCGTCGATTTGTGGCGTGCAGAAATCGATGCGAAGGCCGGCGCCGACCTTGATCAGCTCGACGGCAAGATCGACGATCAGCGCGCCTTCGCGCGCGTCCTGCGCGATGTCCTCGCCCATCTCGACATGGCGGAAGCCGCCGAGCTCGAGAGCGAGGAAAACGAAGAGAGTGACGAAGACCAATCCGAGGAGAACAAGCAGCAGGAAGGCGAGGAAAGCGAAGAGGGCTCCTCGCGCGAGCAGGCCGAGATGGAATCAAGCGAAGCCGCCGCCGAAGAGCTCGAGGACGGCATGAGCGAGGATTCGGATGCGCCTTCCGGCGAATTGCCCGATGAAGCCGATGACGCCGATTCCGAGGAGGCTTCCGAAGCTTGGCGGCCGCCTTCCTCCGGCGCCAATGAGCGGCGCGCGCCCGATTACAAGGCGTATCTCACGAAGTTTGACGAGGTGATCGCGGCCGAGGAATTATGCGATCCCGAGGAGCTCGCGCGCCTGCGCGGCTATCTCGATAAGCAGGTGCAGAATCTGCAAGGGGTGGTGGCGCGCCTCGCGAACCGGCTGCAGCGCCGGCTCCTGGCACAGCAGAACCGCTCCTGGGAGTTCGATCTCGAAGAGGGCATGCTCGACGCGTCCCGCCTGCCGCGCGTCATCATCGATCCGTTTCAGCCGCTTTCCTTCAAGCAGGAAAAGGACACGAACTTCCGCGACACCGTGGTGACGTTGCTTCTCGACAATTCGGGCTCGATGCGCGGCCGGCCGATCACCGTCGCGGCGACGTGCGCCGATATCCTGGCGCGCACGCTCGAGCGCTGCGGCGTCAAGGTCGAGATCCTCGGCTTCACCACGCGTGCCTGGAAGGGCGGCTTGTCGCGCGAGGCCTGGCTGCAATCTGGCAAGCCCGCCAATCCCGGACGGCTCAACGATTTGCGCCACATCATCTACAAGGCGGCCGACGCGCCTTGGCGACGAGCGCGCAAGAACCTCGGGCTGATGATGCGCGAGGGGCTGCTCAAGGAGAACATCGACGGAGAAGCGCTCGATTGGGCGCACCGGCGCCTGGTACATCGGCCCGAGCAGCGGCGCATCTTGATGATGATCTCGGATGGCGCGCCGGTCGATGATTCCACCCTGTCGGTCAATCCCGGCAATTATCTCGAGCGGCACTTGCGCCATGTGATCGAGGAGATCGAGACGCGCTCTCCGGTCGAGCTCATCGCCATCGGCATCGGCCATGACGTGACCCGCTATTACCGTCGCGCCGTGACCATCGTCGATGCCGAAGAGCTCGGCGGCGTCATGACCGAAAAGCTCGCCGAGCTCTTCGACGAGAATGCCCCGGCCACGCCGAAGCATCGCGCCGCCTGAAGTGCTCCGACGCTCTCACGGCCGTCCGAGGCTGAGCGCGGCCGGCAACGCGGCGGCGCACAGCCCGGCCATGGCCCAGAACCCGCCGACGCCGAAATGCGCGTAGAGCCAGCCTGAGCCGAGCGTCAGCACGGCGCTCGCGGCCCCCGCCGCGAAGGTGCCGTAGAGCGCCTGGGCGGTGGCGGCGAGATGCCTCGGCACATTGTCGGCGATCACCCGCATGCAGGACAGGTGAAAAAGCGCGAAGGTGAAGCCATGCAGCGGCTCGACGAGCGAAAGCGCGACGATTTGCGTGCTCGTCGCCATGACGGCCCAGCGCAGCACGCCGGCTGTCGCCGCGAGAGCGGCGGCCCGTCCCGTCCCAAGACGCTCGAGGAGGGCGGGGCCGAGAAGAAAAAACATCACCACCTCGGCCGCAACCGATTCCGACCAGATGAGGCTTGCGGTCCCCGTGTCGATGCCGGCCGCATTCCAGCTGATCACCGCGAAGCCGTCGTGCATCGCGTGGCTGCCGAGCAGGAGAGCGGCCGTGAGCATGAGCCGCCGAAAAATCGGAATCCGCAACAAGCTCAGAACACCGCTCCGGCGATCTTGCCGGGCGGTTTCGGACGGAGGCTCGACAATGTTCGGCAACGGGAGCGCGCAAAGGGCAGCCGCGCCAAGCAAGGCAGCGTTGAGCCAAATGGTGACAACAAGGCCGAATGGACGTGCGGCTTCGCCCGCGAGAAGGGAGCCGGCGACGAAGGCCGCCGAACCTGTGCCGCGCACCCAACCATATTGGAAGGGCCTCGCGCCCGATTCCGTCTTGGAGCTCGCCGAGGCTGAGAGTGCAAGCGCGTCCGAAAGCGGCGCGAGCGGCGCCAAAAGAGACGCTTGCGCCAGCGCGATGGGCAGTAGCATCAGGATGCCTTGGGCCGGTAAATAGAGGAGGGCGCATCCTCCCGCGGCAGCCGCGCAGCCGGCGAGCAGCCGGCTCCAGGAGCGGTGACGATCCGCGAGCCGGCCCGCGAGCGGCCCCGCGACGAGCCTGATTGCGGTCCCCGAGGCCAGCAAGACGGCGACCTCCTCCGCATCGAGGCCTCGACTGCCGAGGAAGGCGGGAAGGAAAGGAGAAGTCACCCCGAAAGCGCAATAGAGCGCCGCATAGAGGAGAATGAATCTCGTCAGGGCTGAGAGGCGACGCAAGGAGGCTTCCCTTAATCCTTCTCGTCTTGCCTTTCGTCCGCCACCTCGCCTTCCTCGGCGTCCTCCGGTTCCGAGACCGGAATCGAATAGACGCCCTTGAGCCAGCGCCCGAGATCGATATCGGCGCAGCGCTTCGAGCAGAAGGGCGTGAAGGGCTTCACGGAAGCCTTGCCGCAGATCGGGCAGGCTTTGCGTGGCTCGCTTTCGGGCTTCATCGTCATCGCCAAGGGCTTGCGGTCGGCCAAGGGCTTGCGGTCGGGTCGTTGGGCGCGCTCATGGTTAGCTCCCAGCTGCCTAACCCTTTCCAGGGACGGCACCGAATTTTCGGATTTGGCAATCGTTTTTGGCAAGTGGCCGTTGGTCGGTGGTCGCCGATCTTGACCCAGTTCGGAATACATTTGCTACATATGTCAACTCGCAAGCGAAACGTCATGGCCTCGACGGTCCTATCTGTCCGCGTTCCAAAGAAGCTCAAGGATCAGCTTGAATATTTGAGCCGTTCCAGCAAGCGTTCGAAGGGCTATCTGACGACGGAGGCGCTCGGCGACTACGTCAAGAAAAATGCTTGGCGCGCCAAGGAGCTGCACGAGGCCATCAAGGAGGCCGACAAGGGCGTGTTCCTGTCGCACGAGGCGATGGTGGCCTGGGCGGACCAACTCGGCACCGATGGTGAGACTGCGCCGCCGAAGCTCGACATCCGTTGATCCCATCGGGCGATTGTGAAAATCGTCTGGCTTTCCTTTGCTCAGCGCGATCTCTTGTCGATTTTCGCCTATTACCAGGGCGCCGCGAGCAAGGATGTGTCGACCCGCATCGTGCAACGCATTGTTCATAGCGCCTCGAATTTGATTGATCGCCCCTATCTCGGGCACCCATCCGACAGCACCGATGGTGTCCATGAGCTGCGTGTGGCGCGGCTTCCCTATCTCCTGCCATATCGGGTCGTGAACCAACGGATCGAAATCCTCCGAGTATTTCACGAATCGCAGGATAAGCCGTCGGCATGGCAGAACGAATGAGAGGTTAGGGCACGAGGAAGTATCTGGCGACCGAGTGATCTCATTTCCAATACCCCTCGGTATTCCGGCATTTGTCGAATCTACCCCTTTGGGGTATATACCTCATGTGGTGGCGTTTTCCCTCATAACGGTCGTCGAAACGGAGCCCTATCTTGCAATGGCGGCGGGCATGATGAACGAGTCCGAAAGGGCGGCCGTTATCAACAAGGTCGCATCAACCCCGCAGGCAGGAGACCTGATCCAAGGGAGCGGCGGATTGCGGAAGCTTCGCATTCCGTTGCGGGGTCGTGGGAAACGCGGAGGCGGCAGGATCATCACCTTCTTTTGCGACAGCGGCATGCCGGTCTTCTTGATCGCCGCATACGCCAAGAATGATCGGAAAGATCTTGATCAGAAGCAGCGCAAAGCTGCCAAAGCGCTCACCGATGCCATACGGGGCCAATATGGGAGATAGGCCGATGAACAGGAAGGATTTCGAGGGACTGATGGCTGGGCTCAATGATGCTTTGTCATACGCCAAGGGCAAAGCGAGCCCCGCCGCTCGCGAGCACCGCGTCAAGGTCGATCGCAGCTTCGTTGGCGCGACGAGATTGAAGGCGGGTCTGACGCAGGAAGAATTCGCCAAGGTCACGGGCGCCTCACTCGGCACGGTGCGTAAATGGGAGCGTGGTGAGCGCATTCCCTCCGGGGCGGCCGGAATGCTCATACGAATTCTCGCGCGCGAGCCGAAGCTGGTGATCCGGGAGGCTGGTCTCGCGCAAAGGAAATCGCGGGGGCAGCGGCGAGCCAAGGCGGCGTGAACATGTTCCCGGTCCGTCGCCGGAATCGTCGTTCTGATTCATGATCGGGCGTTGCGCCGCGCTGGGGATGACTGCTGCTGACACCTTGCGGTTTCGAGGCGCCGCGCTAAGCCGCTCTCATGCGAGAAGGCCTCATTCCCCACAAAATCACGACGATCTTGCGCCTTTCGAGCACGCAAGACCGGGCGCGCACGCTCACCGAGGCGCTTGCCGAGGTCTTCGACCCGGAAAATTCCGCGGTCGCTGCCTTCGAGCAGAAGGACGGAAGCTGGCTCGTCGAAATTTATTTCGCCGAAGCGCCTGACGAGAAGGCGGTCGGCGACCTCGTCGCGCTCGTCGCCGGCAAAGCCGCCGCGAGCTCGATGCGCTTCGTGGCGCTCGACGCCAAGGATTGGGTCGCGGCGAGCCTTGAGGGGTTGAGGCCGATCCGCGCGGGACGCTTCCTCGTGCATGGCGCGCATGATCGCGCTTTCGTGCACGCCAACGACATCGGCATCGAGATCGAGGCTTCGCTCGCCTTCGGCACCGGCCATCACGGCACGACGAGAGGCTGCCTCTTGGCGCTCGATTCGATCCTCAAGCAAGGCCGTCCGGCGCGTGTGCTTGATGTCGGCACGGGCACGGGTGTCCTCGCGATCGCCGCCGCCAAGGCGCTGCGGAGCGAGATCATCGCCGGCGACATCGACCCCGTCGCCATCGAGGTAGCGCGCGAGAACGCACGCCGGAACGGCGTCGCTTCGCGCCTTCGCTTTTATTGCGCGCCGGGCCTGCGCCACCCGCTCGCCGCCCGCCCCTCGAGCTTCGATCTCATCCTCGCCAACATCCTCGCAAGACCGCTGGCGCAGCTTTCGCCCGCTTTCGCCGGCGCCTTGTGCGCGAACGGCAAGCTCGTCGTCTCAGGCTTGCTGGAAGCGGATGTCCCCACGGCGCTTTCGGCCTTCGCGCGGCAAGGGCTGCACCTCGAGCGGCGATACCTCATCGAAGGTTGGGCCACCTTGATCCTCGGCTAGCGTCGTCGAGCTTCCCGCCGCGCTGCCAAATCCAAGAGAAAATGATGTCAATCTTCGGCGTTGAAATTCCGTTTGCCAGCCATTGCGGCATCGAGGCTCTCGAAACTCCGGACGGGCGGACCTTGCTTCGGCTTGTGCTCGCGCCTCAGCATCTCAACAATCTCGGCATGGCGCATGGCGGCGTCACTTGCACCCTCCTCGACATCGCCATGGGCTCTTCGGCGCGACGCCACGCCGGTCTGCCGGTCATGACGCTCGACATGCAGGCGAGCTTCATCCAGCCAGGCCGCGGCGTCCTCGTCGGGGAAGGGCGCGTGCTGCGCGCGGGCCGTTCCGTGATCTTCTGCGAAGGCGAGGTGAGGACGGAAAGCGGCGAGCTCGTCGCCAAGGGGAGTGGCCTCTTCAAGCCGGTCCGGCCGGTTAAGAGTAAAGAGTGAGAGTGGAGGGAATGCGTCCCAATTCCGTTTCACTCCTCACTCCTCACCCCTCACATTCCTATTCGCTATTCGCTAGTCGCGCCCCCCGTAAGCGTTTGCCATCGCTCGACGGATCGGCTTATGTCGAACGAATGCGGCAAGGCCCGAAGTGCGCTCGCCGCTCAAAGGCCGGGAGAATGGGATGGATTTGCGCTTCACGCCCGAGGAACAGGAGTTCCGGCAGGAGGTCCGCGCCTTCATCGCCGCCAATCTCGACAAGGAGACGCATGCCTCGATGGTGGCGGGCCATCGCCCCTCGAAAGAGCAGATCGTCGCCTGGCAGCGCGCCCTCAACAAGAAAGGCTGGGCGACCGTCGATTGGCCCGCCGAATTCGGCGGCACGGGCTGGAACATCATCAAGCGCCACATCTTTCGCGAGGAGGTGCAAGGTTATCCGGCGCCCGAGCCGCTCGCCTTCGGCGTCTATATGGTGGGCCCGGTGATCATCACGTTCGGCACGCAAGAGCAGAAGAGGAAATTTTTGCCGCGCATCGCCAATCTCGACGATTGGTGGTGCCAAGGTTTCTCCGAACCCGGCTCGGGCTCGGACCTCGCCTCGCTGAAGACGGCGGCGCGCCGTGACGGCGACCATTATATCGTCAACGGCCAAAAGACCTGGACGACCTATGCGCAATATGCCGATTGGATCTTCTGCCTCGTGCGAACCGACCCGCAAGCGGCGAAGCCGCAGGAAGGCATCTCCTTCCTCCTCATCGACATGAAGTCGCCGGGCGTGACTTTGCGCCCCATCGTCACTGTCGACGGCGGACGCGAGATCAACGAGGTCTTCCTGGACGAGGTGAAGGTTCCGGCCGAAAATCTCGTCGGCGTCGAGAATCGCGGTTGGGATTGCGCCAAATTCCTGTTGTCGAACGAGCGCGTGAACACCGCGCGCATCGGCGCCACCAAGGAAAGGCTGCGTCGGCTGAAAAGGCTGGCGGCGGAGGTCTCCGAAAACGGGCGCCCGCTCATCGAAGATCAAAGCTTCGCGGAGAAGCTCGCCGACCTCGAGATCGAGCTCAAGGCGCTCGAGATCACGCAATTGCGGGTTCTCGCCAATGAGCATAAGAACGGCAAGGGAAAGCCCGATCCCGCTTCCTCCGTGCTCAAGCTGCGCGGCACCGAGCTGCAGCAGCGGATCACCGAGCTCACTTTGGAAGCCGCCGGGCCACATGGCCTCGTCGGCGAAAATCTCGACGCCCCGCTCGGCCATAACGAGGACGAGATCGCGCCGGAATGGATGCGGCTTGCCGCGCCTACCTATTTCAACACCCGCAAGGTGACGATCTATGGCGGCTCGAATGAGATCCAGCGCAACATCATCGCCAAGCAGATCCTAGGGCTTTGAAGTTGGCGTTCTAGGAAGCCGCCTTTCGCTTCGACACTCTTCTCGGGCACGCACGCGTCATGGATTTCGATCTCTCCGATGAGCAGCGCCTCTTGCGCGACAATGTGGAGCGTCTCGCCGCGCCGGCCGAGACCGCGCCCTCGGGCTCGGCCTGGAGCCGCGAGCGCTGGAAGCAATTCGCGGAGCTTGGGCTTTTGGCCCTTCCCTTCGCCGAAGAGGATGGCGGCCTCGGATGGGGCGCGGTCGAGACGATGATCGTCATGGAAGCCTTCGGCAAAGGCTTGGTGCGCGAGCCTTATCTTGCGACCGTGGTGATCGGGGGCGGTCTCTTGCGCCACGGTTGTGGCAACGCCCTGCGCAAGGAGCTCGCGGGAGGCATCGCTTCGGGCGACCTTCTCGCGGCCCTCGCGCATGTCGAGCGCGAGGCCCGCCATGAGCTTGCCGATGTGGCGCTCTCGGCGCGCAAGACGGGCGAGGGCTTCGTGCTCGATGGCGTGAAGAGCGTGGTGCCGCATGGCGATCAGGCCGAGCTTCTTTTCGTCAGCGCGCGCACGGCCGGCGAGCGATACGCGCGCGAAGGCATCTCGCTCTTTCGCGTCGATGCCAAGGCCAAGGGCGTGACGCGGCGCGCCTATCCGCTCGCCGACGGCACGCCAGGGGCCGAGATCAGGCTGGACAACGTGGTCGTCCCGGCTGACGCGCTCGTCGGCGAGGCGGGCAAAGGCCTCGTGCTCATCGAGCGCGTCACCCAAGAGGCGATCGCGGCGCTCTGCGCCGAGGCCGTCGGCGTGATGAGCGCGATGGGCGACATGACCGTGACCTATCTCAAGACGCGCAAGCAGTTCGGCCGGCCGATCGGCGCTTTTCAGGCGCTCCAGCATCGCGCAGCGGATATGTTCATCGCGCTCGAGCAAGCGCGCAGCATGGCGGTCTACGCGACCATGATGGTCGGGGAAACCGATCCTGCCGCGCGCGCGGCCGCCATCTCGGCCGCGAAGGTGACCATCGGCCGAAACGGCCGCTTCATCGGCGAGCAGGCCGTGCAATTGCATGGCGGGATCGGCATGACGATGGAGTATCGCCTCGGCGCTTATTTCAAGCGCATGACCGCCATCAATTTGATGTTCGGCGACGCCGATCACCATTTGCGCAAGGTCGCAAAGGCCGGCGGACTCGAGCAAAAGATCACGTGATCCAAAAAACGCATGATTGAGGTGCTTGCGAAGGGGATGCCGAGATGTCGAGTAGCGTTCGTCGCGTAACCGACCAAGCCCTCCATCGAGGCGTCGAGCCGGAGGCCCGCCCCGAACTCGCGGCGCTAGGCAGAGGCGCCCGCGCCGCCGCGCGAAAGATCGCGCTGGCGACCGCGCAAGAAAAGAACGCGGCCCTTCTTGCCATGGCGGCCTCGCTGCGCGAGAGGATGCCTCTCATCCTCGCCGCCAACGCGCTCGACATGGAAGAGGCGAGGCGTGAAGCGGCGACCGAGGCTTTTCTCGACCGCCTGCGTCTCGACGAAGCGCGTGGGCTCGCGATCGCGCAAGCCGTCGAGGAGATCGCGGCCCTTGCCGATCCGGTAGGGCGAATCACGGCGCGTTTCGAGCGGCCGAACGGTCTCGTCATCGAACGCGTGGCCACGCCGCTCGGCGTCGTCGGCGTGATCTTCGAGAGCCGGCCCAATGTCATGGCCGACGCGAGCGCGCTTTGCCTCAAAGCGGGCAATGCCTCGATCCTGCGCACGGGCTCGGCGAGCTTCCGCTCCGCCGAGGCGATCCATGCGGCCTTGGTCGCGGGCCTCGAGCGGGCGGGGCTGCCGCGCCAAGCGATCTCCTTTGTCCCGACGCGGGATCGTGGCGCGGTCGGCGCCCTGCTTTCCGGCCTCGATGGCACGATCGATGTCATCGTGCCGCGCGGCGGCAAGAGCCTCGTCGAGCGGGTGCAGAAGGAGGCGCGCGTGCCCGTCTTCGCCCATCTCGAAGGCGTTTGCCATGTCTACGTGCATGCCGGCGCCGATCTCGGCATGGCACGGGACATCACCTTGAATGCGAAGCTTCGCCGCACCGGCGTGTGCGGGGCCGCCGAGACGCTGCTCGTCGATCGGGCCTTGGCGCCGACGCATCTCAAGCCTCTCGTGAGCTCGCTGCTCGACGCCGGCTGCGCCGTGCGCGGCGACCCGGCGACGCTTTCGGTCGATGCCCGCGTCACCGCGGCGAGTGAGGCGGATTGGGATGAGGAATATCTCGACGCCATCATTGCCTGTCGGGTCGTCGACGGGCTCGACGCGGCGATCGAGCACATCGAGCGGCATGGCTCCCATCACACCGACGCGATCGTCACGGAAGATCGGTCGGCCGCCGAGCGCTTCCTGTCGGAGGTCGATTCGGCGATCGTGCTGCACAATGCCTCGACGCAATTCGCCGATGGCGGCGAATTCGGCTTCGGCGCCGAGATCGGCATCGCGACCGGCCGCATGCATGCGCGAGGGCCGGTTGGCGTCGAGCAGCTCACCTCCTTCAAATACCGCATCCGCGGCGCGGGGCAGATCAGGGCGTGAGCAGCCGCGCGCCTCGTGCGGACTTCACCGCTTCCTGCCTGATAGGGGGCGAACGCGCCTCGCAAGGGCGAAAAAATTGGCGTTTCGACGCAAGGCCGGCCGGATGGGTACGGCGCGCCGGCATCCTATGATCGCGAGCTTCCCACCTCATGGCGCGGGTCAGCGCATTGGCCTTTACGGCGGCAGCTTCAATCCACCCCATGAGGGCCATCGGCACGTGGCGCTGATGGCCTTGCGGCGCCTTGCGCTCGACCGGCTTTGGCTGCTCGTGACGCCGGGAAATCCGTTGAAGAAACATGACGGCTTGCCCTCGCTCGAGGCTCGGCTTGCAAAGGCGCGATCGATCATGACCCACCCGCTCATCGACGTGAGCGGGGTCGAGGCGGCGCTCGGCTCCGATATGACCGTCGACACCGTCACGGCGCTCAGCACGCGGCTTCCCTCGCTTCGCTTCGTCTGGATCATGGGCGGAGACAATCTCGCAAGCTTCCACCTCTGGCATCGGTGGCGAGCCCTCGCCGATCTCGTGCCGATGGCCGTCATCGACCGTCCGGGAGCGACGCATCTGGCTTTGCACTCCCCCGCCGCGCAGGCGCTCTCACGCTTCCGCATCCCCGAATCAGCGGCCCCGACGCTCGCGGAACGAAGCCCACCCGCCTGGGTTTACTTGCACGGGCGTCGGTCGGGCCTGTCCTCGACCGCGCTTAGGGCGCGCGAGCTCGGGCGCTGAGCTCGCGGAGCGTAGGCCCTTGTTTTGTCGGCGTTTTAGGGGACGGCATGCGTTCGGAGAAAGGAGCGAAAGCCAAAGAGGCACTAAGCCAAAAGCTTCATCCTTTTGTCACGCAACGGCAATTGAAAAGCAACGATTAAAGCGCCACACTAGGGTATCGTTGGTTTGGGTCCGCCAAAGAGAAAGGAATCTGGCGCTGTTCCATCAAGCGAGAAGTGAGGCGGTTCGCCCGCTCACCGAGATCACCGCCGAGGCGTTGACGCCGGCCGTCGATCTCCTCCCCGTCGCCCTGACCGTGCTGGACGACATGAAGGCCGAAGCGGTCGTCGATATCGACCTTGCCGGCAAAACCTCGATTGCCGACGCGATGATCATAGCCTCCGGTCGCTCCCAGCGGCATGTGGGCGCGATCGCCGACGCTCTCATCCGCGCCTTCAAGGAGGCGGGGCACGGGGCGGTCAACGTCGAGGGGCTGCCCTTGTGCGATTGGGTGCTGATCGATGCCGGCGATCTCGTGGTTCATATCTTCCGGCCGGAAATCCGCGCCTTCTACAACCTCGAGAAAATGTGGGGGCAGGATCGCCCCTCCGAGGCCGCGGAACGCGCTCGCGCCTGAGCGGGCTCGAGTTCGCCGTTGAAGCTCGTCATCTGCGCCGTCGGGCGCCTGAAAGAGGGTCCCGAGAGGCAGTTGGCCGAGCGCTATCTCGAGCGCGCGGGCGATTTGGCGCAAAGGCTCGGATTTTCGGGCCCGAACGTGATCGAGATTGCCGAGAGCCGCGCCCGTGACGCGTCCATGCGCCGGCGGGAGGAAGGCGAAAGCCTTGCCGCAAAAAGCGAAGGGGCTTTGCGCATCGCGCTGGACGAGCGCGGCGCGAGTTTGACCAGCGTCGAATTCGCCGAACTTCTCGGAAAGCATCGTACCTCGGGCGCGAAAACGCTGGCTTTCCTCATCGGCGGTGCGGATGGCCTCGCGCGCGAGGATGTGAGAGCGATGTCCGGGACGATATCGTTCGGGGCCATGACTTTGCCGCATCAACTCGTCAGAATAGTGCTGCTGGAGCAGATTTATCGGGCGCTGACCATTCGCTTGGGCCATCCTTATCATCGGCCCTGACACCGTGCTTTGAAGGCCAGGGCCGGTTTCCGATAGGATTGCTCGGGATGTTCATACGGCGCCAGATCCTTCGGGCTGGGGTAGGGCCTCGGGTTGGAACACGCGCCGGGGAGGTTCGCCTCCGGAAGGAACACATGCTGGGCGCGGATTGGGCGGGCGCGGGCCCGGATTTCGACAGGCGCAAGGGCGTTCGCCGTTCGGCGTTCCTGGCCGGTTTGGCGGCGGCTGCGTCATTCGCCTCCTTTCTCGGCCTTGGCACCGTCCTCGCCGCCGATAATGCGAACCCCAATCCGAACCCGAATTCGGGCGTGACTCAGCCCGCGCCGGCAAATGATGCGGCCGATGCCAAGATCAAGGAGCGCGAGCAGCGGCTGCGCGAATTGCAAGGCGTCGAGCAATCAATCCAGCAGTCGGACGCGGAACGCCAAAGGATCGAGGATGAGATCGCCGGCCTGAAGGCGGATCGTGAGAAGCTCAGGCGCGATCTCGTTGTGGCTGCCGATAAGGTGCGGGCGCTCGAGGAGCGCGCGAGCGACGCCGAGGCGCGCCTTGCCAGGGAGGTGGCGCAGGAGCAGGCGCTCAAAGCCTCGCTCGATGCGCGCCGCGAGCTGATGGGCCATGTGCTCGCCGCCCTGCAGCGCATCGGCGGCAAGCCGCCGCCCGCCGTGATCGTCAGCGCCCAGGATATCCTCGTCGCGGTGCGCGCCTCGATGGCGCTGGGCGCGGTTTTGCCGCAATTGCGCGACGAGGCGCGCACGCTCGCTCGCGACCTCGCCGATCTCGTGCGCCTGCGCCAGCAAATCATCGCCGAGCGCGATGGGCTGAATGCCGATCTCGCCGAGCTGCGTGAGGGGCGCACGCGGCTTTCTTCGCTCATCGAGGCGCGCCAGGCGAGCGTGGCCACCGATGAATTGGCGCTTGGAGAGGCGGCGAAGCACGCGGCCGCGCTCGCGCAGCGCGCCAAAAACCTGCGTGATTTCCTGGCGAGCCTCGACAATGACATCGCCCAGAGCGAGAAGCGCGCCGCCGAGGATCGCAAAGCCGCCGAGGCGCTCGCAATCTCGACACAAAACAGCTTTACGGCGGCGAGCCTCAAGGAGCCGACGCGTCTTGCCCCGAAGATCAGCTTCGCGGAGGCACGCGGCCTCTTGCCGCTCCCCGTGGCAGGCTCAATTTTTCGTGACTACGGGGAGCCGGATGAGATAACGGGGCAGGCGAGGGGAGTGTCGATCACCACCCGCCCCGGCGCGATCGTATCGTCGCCCAGCGAGGGCATCGTGGCCCATGCGGGGCCGTTCAGAGGATATGGACAACTCTTGATCATCAATGCGGGTAACGGTTATCATATCGTCCTTGCCGGTCTGGGTCATATCGACGTGGCGACGGGGCAGCCGGTGCTCGCTGGGGAGCCCATCGGCGAAATGGGCGACGGAAACCTGTTGACCACTGAAGTGGCGAAGACCACATCAGCTGGCCCTGTTCTCTACGTCGAGTTCCGCAAGGACGGTTCGGCGATCAACCCCGGCCCATGGTGGGCCAAGACTGACCAACGGAAGGTTCGCGGCTGATGCGCAAGTCCTCACTTCTTCTCCTGGGCGCGATGTTCGGCGTGGGCGCTGCGACGCTCGGCCTCGAAACGCGTTTCCTCGCCAGCGAGCCGGCGCAAGCCGCCTCCGCCGGAGACACTTATCGGCAGCTCAATCTTTTCGGCGACGTGTTCGAGCGCATCCGCTCCGATTATGTCGAGAAGCCCGACGACGGAAAGCTCGTCGAAGCCGCCATCAACGGCATGCTCACCTCGCTCGACCCGCATTCGAGCTACATGGACGCGAAGAGCTTCCGCGACATGCAGGTCAATACCAAGGGCGAGTTCGGCGGCCTCGGCATCGAGGTCACGATGGAGGATGGGCTGATCAAGGTCATCTCGCCCATCGCCGACACGCCGGCTTCGCGCGCCGGTATCCTGTCCGGCGACATCATCACGCAGATCGACGGCGACGCGGTGCAAGGCCTGACCTTGAACCAGGCGGTCGACAAGATGCGCGGCGCGGTCAAGACCTCCGTCAAGCTGACCATCGTGCGCAAGGATCGCAAGGATCCGCTCGAGCTGAAGCTCACGCGTGAGATCATCCAGGTGAAGAGCGTGAAGTTCCACCAGGAGGACGATGTCGGCTACGTCCAGATCACGCAGTTCAATGAGCAGACGACCGAGAATCTGCGCAACGCCCTGGATAGCCTGAAAAAGGATGTCGGCGACGACAAGCTGAAAGGCTATGTGCTCGATCTGCGCAATGATCCGGGTGGCTTGCTCGATCAGGCGATCGGCGTCTGCGACACTTTCCTCGACAAGGGCGAGATCGTCTCGACGCGGGGCCGCAACCCAGAGGACACGAAGCGTTGGGACGCGCGCCATAGCGATGTCACCAAGGGCAAGCGCCTCGTGGTGCTCATCAACGGCGGCTCGGCTTCCGCTTCGGAGATCGTCGCCGGCGCCCTCCAGGATCACAAGCGGGCGACGCTTCTCGGCACGCGCTCCTTCGGCAAAGGTTCGGTGCAAACCATCATTCCGGTCGGCAATGACGCAGCGATCCGGCTCACCACGGCCCGCTATTACACGCCGTCGGGCCGCTCGATCCAGGCCAAGGGCATCGAGCCGGACATCAAGGTGCTCGAAGCGATACCGGACGATTTGAAGGGCAAGGATGAGGCGAAGGGCGAGGCGAGCCTCCGCGGCCATCTGTCGAACGACAAGGGCGAGGATTTATCGGCCTCGCAAGCCTATGTGGCGACCGACCCCACGAAGGATACGCAGCTCATCGCCGCGCTCGATCTCTTGCGCGGCAAGGCGATCACCAAGACCGAGCCCGCGGCGAGCGAGCCACCAAAGGCGGAAACCAAGGAAAACTGATTTCGCCGTCTCCGAGACAAGGCATAAGGCAAGAAGCCGAACAAAATCGTTCGGCTTCTTGCCTTATTGGTATTTCATCCAAGAGCTTCGCGGTTCATAAGCGAAGATAGAGCAGAATTTTTCCCTCGGCGAATTCTGAGAAATTTGAAAAAATTCTTCCGGCCAAATGGGTTTATCGGCCCGTTTTGCCTCTTTTCCTGCCCATAACCTCAACCTTTTGGATTTAGAAATTCACGCAAGGCTCGGAAAAGGCCGGCCGGCTCAATAAATAATCATGCTCGATCAGACGCTTTAGCGTGACAACGCGCCCTGCCTTGAGGCCGTCAAGCTCGAGAGGAACCGCATTAGCCGTCGCCACGTTGCATTCACGAGAGGTCCGCTGCCACTGGGCGGCGTGACAAGGGTTGGTGGCGGATGAGCAACGAGCGGCAAGCGGATGCAAGACGCAGGAGCGAGGAAGCGACTTCGAAGGCAACGCCGCCCAGGCGAGCGGCCTCCTCGACGCGTGATCCCATGAGGCGGTCCTCGAAAGGCAGCTCGTGGGAGCGACCGCAGATGGAGCGTTTCATAGAACGTTCCTTGCACGAAGCCTATGCGGCAACGCTTCAAGAAAAAGTCCCTCAAAGGTTCACGGACTTGCTCGATCGGTTGAAGGCGAGTCAGGGCGGCGACGATGGCCGCGCACGATAAACTCAAGGACGATCTCGTCCGCGCGATACCGAGCTTGCGCGCCTTCGCGCTCTCGCTCTGCGGCAATTCGGAACGTGCCGACGACCTCGTGCAAGAAACGCTCATGAAGGCGTGGGCCAATCTTTCGAGCTTCGTCGAGGGCACGAATCTCTCCGCTTGGCTCTTCACCATCCTGCGCAACGCCTTCTACTCGGATTTCCGCAAACGCCGGCGCGAGATCGAGGATGCCGACGGGCAGATGGCCGGCCGCCTTGCCAGCATGCCGGCGCAGAACGGACATATGGATCTCCAGGATTTTCGCACGGCCCTCATGCAGCTTCCGCCCAGCCAGCGCGAGGTGCTGATCCTGATCGGCGGATCGGGCATGTCGTATGAAGAGGTCGCTGCCATTTGCAATTGCGCCGTGGGCACGGTGAAAAGCCGGGTGAACCGGGCGCGCAACCGTCTCGCGCAGATTTTGTCGGTCAACTCCGTCGACGAATTCGGGCCCGACGCGGTCGTCCAGGCGACGCTCGAGCCGACGCAGGCATCGAGCCGCACCCCCTGATCCGGCGGCACAGAGGTGGGCTCTTCTTGTGAGCCTGATTGCGCGGCTCGCTCAAGCGACTATCCTGAGCCCAACCTCGATCGCAGCTCTCAAGGCCCCCATGCTCGAAAAATCGGGCGCGTCCTCGACGCAACTGCCAGCTCCGGGATTTTCGCTCACCGAGGAGCAACTCGCTCTCGCGGAGCTGGCGCGCGATTTTGCGCGCGACGAGCTCAGCCCGCACGCGCTCGCTTGGGACGAGACCAAGCATTTTCCGCTCGACGTGTTGCGCAAGGCGGCGGGGCTCGGCATGGGCGGAATCACCATTGCGGAGGATGTCGGGGGTGCTGGCCTTTCGCGCCTCGATTCGGCGCTCATTTTCGAAGCGCTCGCCACGGGCTGTCCCTCGATCGCCGCTTATCTTTCGATCCACAACATGGCAGCGTGGATGATCGATCGTTTCGGTTCCCCGGAGCAACGCCGCCGTTTCCTGCCGCGCCTCGTCAGCATGGAGCATCTTTCGAGCTATTGCCTCACCGAGCCTGGCGCTGGCTCGGACGCGGCCGCGCTCAAGACGCGCGCGCGTCGCGACGGGGACACCTATGTGCTCGACGGGGTCAAGCAGTTCATCTCCGGCGCCGGCGCCTCCGAGATCTATGTCGTGATGGCGCGCACGGGCGCCGAGGGCTCATCCGGCATTTCGACCTTCGTCGTCGAGAAAAACACGCAAGGCCTGTCGTTCGGGGCCAACGAACGCAAGATGGGCTGGAACGCCCAGCCGACCCGACAGGTGATCTTCGAGAACTGCCGCGTGCCGGCCGAGAACCGCGTGGGCGAGGAGGGCGTCGGCTTCAAGATCGCCATGGGCGGGCTCGACGGCGGCCGGCTCAACATCGCCGCCTGCTCGATCGGCGGGGCGCAAGGAGCGCTCGACAAGGCGCTCGCCTATATGGCCGAGCGCAAGGCCTTCGGCAAAAGGCTCGCCGACTTCCAGGCACTGCGGTTCAGGCTCGCCGACATGACGACCGAGCTCGAGGCCGCCCGCAGCTTCTTGTGGCGGGCGGCCGCAGCGCTCGACGCCAAGGCCGCGAACGCGACGCGGCTTTGCGCCATGGCGAAGCGCTTCGGTACGGATGCGGGCTTCAAGGTCGCCAATGAGGCGCTGCAGCTTCTCGGCGGCTATGGATACCTTGCCGATTACGGGATCGAGAAGATCGTGCGCGATCTTCGTGTCCATCAGATTCTCGAAGGGACGAACGAGATTATGCGGCTCATCGTCGCCCGGGCGCTCCTCGGCGACGGAGCCGATCAGGAGGCGTGACCGGGGACGGTGCGAAAGCCTCACTCCGGCCGCTCACGGAAAAACCGAATGTTCCTCACTTTCTTCACGGCTCTCAAGGATGCGCAGGTGCCGGTCACCTTGCGCGAGTATCTGACCTTGGTGGAGGCGCTCGATCAAAACCTTGCCGGTACCTCGGTCGAGGATTTCTACTTCCTCGCCCGAACCTGCCTCGTGAAGGATGAGCGCAATCTCGACCGCTTCGACCGCGTTTTCGGCGCGACCTTCAAGGGGCTCGAAAGCCTATCGCAGGCGCACGAAGGTGCGGAAATCCCCGCGGAATGGCTGGAGAAGCTCGCGGAGAAATATCTGACCGAGGAGGAGAGACGAAAGCTCGAGGCGCTCGGCTGGGACAAGCTCATGGAGACTTTGCGCGAGCGCCTACGTGAGCAAAAAGGGCGTCATCAGGGCGGCTCGAAATGGATCGGCACGGCAGGCACCTCGCCCTTTGGGGCCTACGGCTATAATCCGGAAGGCATCCGCATCGGCCAAGAGGGAAACCGGAATTTTCGCGCCGTCAAGGTGTGGGACAAGCGCGAATTCAAGGATCTCGACGGAGAAGTCGAGCTCGGGACGCGCAACATCAAGATCGCGCTTCGCCGCTTGCGAAAATTCGCCCGGACCGGGGCCGCCGACGAGCTTGATCTCGACACGACCATCAGGGGAACGGCCGAGAAGGGCTATCTCGACATCAGGCTGCGTCCGGAGCGGCGAAACGCCGTCAAGGTGCTCTTGTTCTTCGACATCGGCGGCTCGATGGATTGGCACATCAAGCTCGTCGAGGAATTGTTCTCGGCCGCCAAAGCCGAGTTCAAGCACATGGAGCATTTCTACTTCCACAACTGCCTTTACGAGCACGTCTGGAAGGAGAACCGACGCCGACACACCGACCGCACCGCGACTTTTGATGTGCTTCACACCTATCCCCATGATTACAAGGTGATTTTTGTCGGAGATGCGTCAATGTCCCCTTACGAGGTCGCCATGCCGGGGGGCTCTGTCGAGCACATGAACGAGGAGGCGGGGCAAATCTGGCTCGAGCGCATCACCGGCGCCTATCCGCGAGCCATCTGGCTCAATCCCGTGCCCCGGGAACAATGGGCCTACACGCATTCGATCGGCATGATCGGCGAGCTCTTCGCCGGGCGCATGTTCCCGCTCACTCTCGAGGGGCTCGAAGCGGGGATGCGCGAGCTGGCGCACTGACGCGCTCGCCTTGGCTCCTCGCCGCACGACTGACGCTAAATGGCATGTCCTAATGTCGCAGGCGCTCGTTAGCCTCGTCATCTTGACTAAATCGAGAAAAAAACCCAGGTTTAAGGGCAGTGCCGGGCTAATTGCCCGGGTCATGTACAAGACGATCTTCATTCACGGAGGTGGTCATGTCCACTGCTCACAGAGAAAGCAACAAAGTGAAGGACTGGATCAACCTGGTCCTGGCCGTGCTCTTGTTCATCTCTCCTTGGGTCCTTGATTTCAAGGGCGCGACAATGCCCGCGTGGAACGCCTGGATCATCGGCGTTGTCCTCGCCATCCTGGCGCTCGCGGAGATTTCGGCCTTTGCCGAGTGGGAAGAATGGATGAGCGGCTTGCTCGGTACCTGGTTGATCATCGCGCCTTTCGTCCTATCGTTCGCCACGCAGACGCACGCCCTTTGGGCCCATGTGGTCCTGGGCGTAATTACGGCCATGGTTTCGTTCTGGTCGGTCTGGGATTATCGCCATACGCCGCACGCGGCCTGAGGCCGAAGTCGACGAGCGTATACTCTAAGGGCCCGCCGCGGCCTTGCGACGGGCCGGCGCGTTTTTTCGGGCGTGACTGCTAGTCCGGGCGGGGCACGGATTCCAACCCCCCGGAGGATCGCGGAGTGGATAGGCAGGCTCTTTGCGTAGGTCGCATTTGCGCCCCCTTTCCGGATCGGGATCGGAGGGCACTTTAATTCACGATAAACATTCAGATTCCCGCGGAAAATCGCGGGCTCGGCCTCCAAAAAGCCGTTCGGAATCACTATATTTCGGCTAAGTTCTCCTTCGCGAATCATCGCGGGCTTCCAGCACCCCTGCCAATCTCCGGAAACATGATGGACGACACGCCTTCCGCGCCCGCCGAGCCTCTTCGCGACCCGGGCAGCGCGACTCTGCCTGCGATCGAGTACAACGCAGATTCCATCAAAGTCCTCAAGGGCTTGGATGCGGTCCGCAAGCGTCCGGGTATGTATATAGGGGACACGGATGACGGATCCGGCCTCCATCACATGGTCTACGAGGTCGTCGACAACGCCATCGACGAGGCGCTCGCCGGCCACGCGACAGAAGTGACGGTCACCCTCAACGCGGATGGTTCCTGCACGGTCACCGACAATGGTCGCGGCATCCCGACTGGAATCCATCCCGAGGAGGGCGTTTCCGCCGCCGAGGTCATCATGACCCAATTGCACGCCGGCGGTAAGTTCAATCAGGACATCTACAAGGTTTCCGGCGGGTTGCATGGCGTTGGCGTATCGGTCGTCAATGCGCTCTCCTCTTTGCTCAAGCTGCGCATCTGGCGCGACGGGAAGGAGCACGCCATGGACTTTCGCCATGGCGATCCGGTGTCCCCGCTCGTCGTCGTCGGCGACGCCAACGGAAGACGCGGCACGGAAGTCACCTTTACGCCCTCGTCGCAGACTTTCACCATGGTGGAGTTCGACTACACCACGCTCGAGCATCGCCTGCGCGAGCTCGCCTTCCTCAATTCAGGCGTGCTCATCGTGCTCACCGACCAGCGCCACGCGGAGATCAAGCGCCAGGAGCTCGTCTACAAAGGCGGGGTCGAGGCCTTCGTGACCTATCTCGATCGCGCTAACGTCGCCCTCACGGAAAAGCCCGTCGTGATTCGGGCCGAGAAAGACGGCATCACCATCGAAGCCGCCCTCGAATGGAACAATTCCTACCACGAGAATGTGCTCTGCTTCACCAACAACATCCCGCAACGGGATGGCGGAACGCATCTCGCCGGCTTTCGCGCCGCGCTTACGCGCCAGGTCACGGGCTATGCCGAGAGCTCGAGTATCGCCAAGAAGGAAAAGGTGACGCTGGTCGGCGATGATTGCCGCGAAGGCCTCACGGCCGTGCTTTCAGTGAAGGTTCCGGATCCGAAATTCTCCTCGCAGACGAAGGATAAGCTCGTCTCCTCGGAAGTTCGTCCGGTGGTCGAGAACCTCGTCGGCGAGGCGCTCGGCGTGTGGTTCGAGGAAAACCCGGCGGAAGCGCGCAAGATCGTCGGCAAGGTGGTCGAGGCGGCGGCCGCGCGCGAGGCGGCGCGCAAGGCGCGCGAGCTCACCCGCCGCAAGGATGCGCTGGACATCGCGGGCCTGCCCGGCAAGCTTGCCGAATGCCAGGAGCGCGATCCGGCGAAATCCGAGCTGTTTCTCGTCGAGGGCGATTCAGCCGGAGGGTCGGCGAAGCAGGGGCGAGCGCGGGAATATCAAGCGGTGCTGCCGCTGCGCGGCAAGATCCTCAACGTCGAGCGCGCCCGCCTCGACAAGATGCTCTCCTCGCAGGAAATCGGCACGTTGATCACCGCGCTCGGCACGGGCATCGGCCGTGATACGGGCAGCGAGGACTTCAATGCCGACAAGCTTCGTTACCACAAGATCATCATCATGACGGATGCCGATGTGGACGGCAGCCATATCCGCACCCTGCTTCTCACTTTCTTTTTCCGCCACATGCAGGAGATCATCGATCGCGGTCATCTCTTCATCGCTCAACCGCCGCTCTACAAGGCGCTGCGCGGCAAATCCGAGATCTACCTCAAGGATGAGCGGGCCTTTGAGGATTACCTGATCGAGGGCGGGAGCGAGAGCGCGGTTTTGCGTCTCGCGAGCGGGGAGGAGCGCGTCGGCGCCGATCTGCGGCGGACCATCGATGAGGCGCGCCTCGTGCGCCAAACGCTCGCTGCGCTGCATTCGCGCTATTATCGCGCGGCGGTCGAGCAGGCGGCGATCGCGGGCGCGCTCGATCCCGAGCTTCCGCTCGGGGATGGGCGCGGCGTCGCGGTCGCGGCGGAAGTGGCCCGCCGCCTCGACGCCATCGCGGAGGACATCGAGCGCGGCTGGACGGGAAGGGTGGAAGGCGGCGCCTTTATCTTCGAGCGCACTTTGCGCGGCGTGAAGCACGCCGCGATTCTCGACGCCGCGCTTCTCGGCTCGAGCGAGGCGCGCCGCCTGCACGAGCATTCGGCGGGACTGAAGGAGACTTATGAACGCCCAGCTCTCTTGATCCGCAAAGGGGACGAGATGCTGATTGCGGGGCCGACCGCGCTTTTCGACGCGATCACCGATTTCGGCCGCAAGGGCGTGCAGATCCAGCGCTATAAGGGCCTGGGCGAAATGAATCCCGAGCAGCTCTGGGAGACGACGCTCGACCGCAATGTGCGCTCCCTTCTCCAGGTGCGCATTAAGGAGGTCGATGAGGCCACCGACATCTTCGTCAAGCTGATGGGTGACGTCGTCGAGCCGCGGCGCGAATTTATCCAGGAAAACGCGCTCGACGTCGCAAATCTCGACGTTTGAGCTTGTCTCGGGGCCTTTGTTTCCGGCAGCGAGAGCACATGCCATGTTCGGCACGGGCTCGTGCGGCGCGCTGACGCCGGCCTTGGCGTCCCCCTCCAGGACCCCGCCGCTCTTGCGGATCGGGCGCTCTGCGGCCATATTACGGTCGCCCGCGCGTGATACCGCGGGCCTTGATAGAAAAGAGGTTTCCCATGTCGTTCTTCGATGGCAACGCGCGCTCCCCGATGAGCGCAGGCGTTTCGCGGGTCGGCACCGCTCAATACGATGCCGGCTTGCGGGCCTATATGCTCGGCATCTACAATCACATGACGCTCGGCCTCGCGATCTCGGCCTTCGTCGCCTATGGGGCCTATGTGCTCGCGGCGTCAAACCCTGGCGTGCGCTTGGCGCTCTATGGCAGCCCGCTTCGCTGGATCATCATGCTGGCCCCGCTGGGCTTCGTGATGTTCATGAGCTTCCGCTTCGATCGGATGAGCTACAAGGCCTTGCTCGGCACTTTCTGGGTGTTCGCGGCGGTCATGGGGCTTTCCCTCTCGGCTTGGTTTCTTGTGTTCAAGGTTGGCTCGATCGTCCAGGTCTTTTTCGTGACGGCGGCGGCCTTCGGCGGCCTCAGCCTTTACGGCTACACGACCCGCAGGAGCCTTTCGGGGATGGGCGCCTTCATGGCGATGGGCCTGGTCGGCTTGATCGTCGCGATGCTTATCAATGTTTTCGTGCAGTCAAGCGCCTTCCAATTCGCGCTCGACATCATCGGCATCGTGATCTTCGCGGGCCTCACCGCTTGGGACACGCAGCGGCTCAAAGACAGCTACGATCAGGTCGCGCATGACGGCACGTTAATGGCGAAATACTCGCTCATGGGCGCGCTGACGCTCTACCTGAATTTCATCAACCTCTTCCAATTTCTGCTCTCGATCATGGGCAACCGGAATAACTGAGCCTGCCGGCTCGCTTCGCCTTAAAAACCCCTCCGCGTGAAGCGCGGAGGGGTTTTTGTTTGAGTGATGAGTGAAGAAACGGTGCAGTCTTCGTGTCCGTTTTCACTTCACTTCACTTCACTCCTGACTTCTCACCTCTCCTAATCCCGTTCAACGGGTTGTGCTCATCCCAATCATAGGTGAGCGTCTCGAAGCGCATCGAGCGCGCGTCGATCATCAAGAGCCGTCCCACCAGCCCTTCGCCGAACCCCACGATCTCGCGGACCACCTCGATCGCCATGAGCGAGCCGACGGCGCCCGCGAGCGCGCCAAGCACCCCGGCCTCCGCGCAGGCCGGCACGGTTCCCGGCGGAGGCGGCACCGGAAACAGGCATCGGTAGGTCGGGTTCCATCTGCCGTCGGGGCGGCGTTCATGGGCGCGGATCGTCGTCACCGAGCCGTCGAAGACGCCGAGCGCCGCCGTGATCAGTGGCCTCTTCTCGTGGTAGCACGCGTCGGAAACAGCGTAGCGCGTGTCGAAATTGTCCGAGCCGTCAGCGATTACGTCGTAGCGTGTGACGAGCTCGCGCGCATTCGCCTCGGTGAGCCTCAGGGAATGCGGCTCGAAACGCACATGCGGGTTGAGGCGAGCCAGCGCCTGCGCGACGCTTTTCGTCTTGGGCTCGCCGATATCTGTGGTTCCGTGGATCACCTGGCGCTGCAGGTTGGAAAGCGAGACGGCATCGTCATCGACGAGGCCGAGCACACCGACGCCCGCCGCGGCGAGATATTGCAGCAACGGGGAGCCGAGCCCACCGGCGCCGACAACGAGCACGCGCGCGGCCTTGAGCCTCGCCTGGCCCGGACCGCCGATCTCGCGCAGCACGAGATGGCGGGCGTAGCGCTCGATCTCGGGAGGAGAGAGCGTCATCCTCCCGTCATCGGGGGGAAGAAAGCGATTTCACGCGCGCCGGCGATCGAGGCGTCGGGCCGGACATGACGGCGGTCGATGGCGGCGCGAACCACTTCTGCCTGCTCGAAGGCATGCGCATACTCCTCGCCCCGCCCCTTCAACCAGACGAGAAGATCGTTGATCGTCATGACATGGGGCGGCAGCTCGACCTCTTCCTCGGCTTTGCCGATTCTCTCGCGGACCCAAGCGAAATAGGAGAGCTTCACGGCGACCTTCCGCCGCTTTCCGCCCCGCTCTCGTCGTCGATCACATGCCTCATCCCGGCGCGCAGGTAATCCCATCCCGTATAAATCGTGAGCGCGGCTGCGATCCACAACAGCGAAAGGCCAATGGTGACGGTGCCGGGGAGCACGGCTTCCCCGGCGGGGCCGGCGATCAAAAAGCCGATGGCGACAAGCTGAACCGTCGTCTTCCATTTGGCGAGAGCGGTCACGGGCACGCTGACGCGAAGCTCCGCCAGGAATTCGCGCAGACCCGAAACCAGGATCTCACGGCAGAGGATGACGATCGCGGCCCAGATCGACCAGGATTGGATCGTCTCGGCGTGAACGAGCATGAGGAGGGTCGCCGCCACGAGCAATTTGTCCGCGATCGGATCCAGCATGCGGCCGAGCGTCGATTGCTGCTGCCAGGCCCTCGCGAGGTAACCGTCGAAGTAGTCGGTGACGGCGGCCGCGGCGAAAATGGCGAGCGCCAGCCAACGCATCCAATTCTCGGTGTGCCAGAAAAGCAGGGCTGTCACCGCCGGAACGGCAAGCACGCGTCCATAGGTGAGGAGGTTCGGCAGATTCCAGATCCGCCGTGAACGCGTGGTCAATGTCGGAGAATGCAACATTGCGCACGACTGAAACATCCCCCTCGCCCGCGCGTCAACCCACGACGCCGTGAGCTGGCGTCTGCGGGCCGTCCGGCGTGCCCGCCGGGCGCGGGTCGCCACCTGGACAAGCCGCGTTGGCGATGGCGGCGCAAGCCCCTCGATGCTAGATTGAAGCCTTAAGGCCCATGAGGAGAGCTTTTCGACATGCCCGCGAAGCCCAAGGGAATGCAGACCTTCTTCGTCGAGATCAAGTGCAAGCTCGGCAAGACCTACGAGGTCGCAAGCGCGCTTGCCGATGCCGAGATCGCTTCTGAAATCTACTCGACCGCAGGCAATTACGACATCATCGCCAAGTTCCACCTGGACCCCGAGGTCGATATCGGCCATTTCGTGGCGCAGAAGGTGCAGACCATCCCCGAAATCCTCGACACGCGCACGATGATCACCTTCAAGGCTTTCTAAGAGGCAATGCCTCTTCGCAAACGCCGAATGCCCCGAAACGCGGCTCCCGCGACCTTCCACCGGCGTTCGCATGCGGTCCCGCGTTTGCGGATCATGTTTTCGTGATCACAAAATCGCGTGCCGCGTTGTAAGCCGGCAGGCGCCGCTTTACCGTCTGTGCCTGCTGATGCCGGCCGCCGAACTTTCTTCCTTTCGATATTGGAGTGTTGAGATGCGAAGCATGAGCTTCAGGGCCGGATTGGCCGCGTTCCTCGCCGGCCTCGCCCTCACGACGAGCGCGTTTTGCGCCGAGCTGCCGCGTGCCGCGCCTGCCGAAGTCGGGCTGTCGCCCGAGCGCCTCGACAAGATCACCGCCGTTTTGAAGAATGATGTCGCGCAGAAGACTCTCGTCGGCGGTGTGCTCCTCATCGCCCGACACGGCAAGGTCGCCTATCTTCAGGCGGTCGGCACGCGCGATCCGCAAGAAAACGCGCCGATGACCGCCGATTCGATTTTTCGCATCTACTCGATGAGCAAGGTGATCACGGTGACGGCGGCGCTGACGCTGGTCGAGGACGGGCTCATCTCGCTCGACGATCCCATCTCGAAATATCTGCCGCAATTCGCCAACATGAACGTTGGCGTCGCCGTGCCCAACCCGGCGGGCGGGGACACCAATGTGATTGAGCTCGTCCCGGCGCACCGGCCGATCACCGTTCTCGACCTGATGCGCCACACCTCCGGCATCACCTATGGCTTCTTCGGCGACACTCTCGTGAAGAAGGCCTATCAGAGCGTGGACCTCTTGAGCGGCAAATTCACCAATGCCGAGCTCGTCGACCGGCTCGCCAAATTGCCGCTCGCCTATCAGCCGGGCACAACCTGGGATTACAGCTATTCGATCGATGTGCTGGGGCGCATCGTCGAGGTCGTCTCCGGCAAATCCCTCTACCAATTCGAGAAGGAACACCTGCTCGATCCCTTGCAGATGGCGGATACGAGCTTTTACGTGACCGACCCCGCGCGCAAATCGCGCCTCGCGCAACCTTTCCCGGACGACAAGGTGATGGGCGTCGATTTGACGATGAGCGACCCGACCGAGGCCAGGCCCTGGGAGTCGGGCGGCGGCGGCATGGTGTCGACGGCGGCCGATTATGCGCGCCTCCTCCAAATGCTGCTCAACGGCGGCTCGCTCGAGGGCAAGCGCTATCTCGGCCCGCAGACGGTCGCCTATATGACCGCCGATCAGTTGGGGACGCAGGTGCATCCCGGCCCCTATTACCTGCCCGGCCCCGGCTATGGCTTCGGGCTCGGCGTCGCGGTGCGCCTCGCGCGCGGCGTCTCGGCGGCGAATGGCGAAACGGGCGATTGGTATTGGGGCGGCGCCGGCGGCACTTACTTCTGGGTCGATCCGAAGAACGACATGTTCGCTGTTTTCATGATGCAGTCGCCGAAGCAGCGCGTGCATTATCGCAGCCTGTTGCGCAACCTGATCTACGCCGCGATCGAGAAGTGAGACAGGGCTCCGTCAGCTCTCCACGAGCGAGTGGCGAGTAGCGAGTAGCGAGTAGCGAGTAGCGAGTAGCGAGTAGTCTCCTTGTAGCCCCTTCACTGCTCATGTCTCAGTCTTTCTATTCGCTATTCGCTACTCGCTACTCGCCATTTGCTACTCGCCAATCGCGGGTCCAGAAAACCGGTTTCCACTTTTCCGGATGATGTTCTAGTAAGGGCGCGGCCTCAACCCTTCGGACAGCTTCCCTCCATGACCGACTTGCTCAACGCCTCGGCCCAGGCCCATCTCCTGGTGCAGGCGCTGCCGCATATGCAGCGTTATGATCAACAGGTCGTCGTGATCAAATACGGCGGCCACGCGCTCGGCTCCTCGGCCGCGGCGGAGGATTTCGCCGAGGATGTGGTGTTGCTCGAGCAGGCCGGCGTCAAGCCGATCGTCTGCCATGGCGGCGGCCCGCAAATCGGCAGCATGCTCGACAAGCTCGGCATCAAATCCGAATTCCGCGACGGGCTGCGCGTGACCGACGAGAAGACCGTCGAGATCGTGGAAATGGTGCTCGCCGGCTCGATCAACAAGCAGATCGTGAGCTGGATTTCGGCAGAGGGAGGCAAAGCCGTGGGCTTGTGCGGCAAGGACGGCTCGCTCGTCACCGCCAAGAAGCTGACCCGCAGCGTCATCGACCCCGACAGCAAGATCGAGGCGATCGTCGACCTCGGCCTCGTCGGCGAGCCCGAGAAGGTCGACCGCACCGTCCTCGAAGCCGTGCTCAAGGCCGAGCTGATTCCCGTGCTCGCGCCGGTTTGCTCGGGTCCCGGCGGCATGACCTATAACGTGAACGCCGATACCTTCGCGGGCGCCATCGCTGGCGCCATGCGGGCGAAGCGCCTCCTGCTCCTCACGGATGTTCCAGGCGTCCTCGACAAGGACAAGAAACTCATCTCCGAGCTGACGGTCGATCGCTGCCGCGCGCTCATCGCCGACGGCACGATCACGGCCGGCATGATCCCCAAGGTCGAGACCTGCATCTACGCCATCGAGCAAGGGGTCGAGGCCGTATCGATCCTCGACGGCAAGCAACCCCACGCGGTGCTGGTCGAGCTGTTCACCGATCACGGGGCGGGCACGATCATCAAGCGGTGAGGGTGGGCGAGTAGCGAGTAGCAAAGGGTTTATATCTCGCCCCCACCCTTCACTCCTCACTTTTCACTCTTCATCCTTTCTACTCGCTACTCGCTACTCCCCGGTGAGCGCCTGATCGAGATCGGCGAGGAGATCTTGCGGATCCTCGAGCCCGACGGAGAGGCGAAGGACGTCGGGTGGGCAAGGGGTGCCCTCACCTTCGACCGAGGCGCGGTGCTCGATCAGGCTCTCGACGCCGCCGAGCGAGGTCGCGCGCTTCCACACCTTGACGCGGGCCGCCGTGGCGATGGCGCGCGCTTCTCCGCCGCGCACCGCGATCGAAAGCATGCCCGAGAAGCCGCCGCGCATCTGGCGCCGTGCGACCTCGTGGTTGGGGTGAGACGGCAAGCCGGCATAGAGAACGCGTGTGACCGCGGCGTTCGCCGCAAGCTTCTCGGCGAGAAACATCGCGGTTCGGCACTGCGCCTCGACGCGCAAATGCAGGGTGCGCATGCCCCGAATCAGCAGAAAGGCCTCGAAGGGCCCGAGCACGCCGCCATAGATCGTGCGGATCGCTTCGAGTCGCTCGAAAAGGCTGTCGCGCTTGGCGAAGGCGAGTGCGCCGGCGATCACGTCCGAATGGCCGTTGAGGTATTTGGTCGCCGAATGCATCACGATGTCGGCGCCGAGCGCGAGCGGATTGGTCAGCACCGGCGTCGCGACGGTCGAGTTGACGGCGAGCCTGGCGCCGGCCGCATGCGCGATATTTGCCGCGGCCGCGATATCTGTGATCGTCCAGAGCGGATTTCCGGGCGTCTCGAGCCAGACGAGCTTCGTCGGCCCGGCCTCGACGGCCTTTTGCAGGATTTTGAGGTCGCTCGTGTCGACGCGGGCGAAGGTCATGCCGCGGCGCTTTGCCTCATCGCGCAGCCAATTGCGCGAGCCCGTGTAAGTCACCTCCGGCGCGACGATATGGTCGCCCGCCTCGAAGGACTGGAACACGGCTGAGATTGCCGCCATGCCGGAGCCGAAGAGGAGCGCGCCCGCCGCGCCTTCGAGCGTGGCGAGCACGGCCTCGGCCTCGCGCACCGTGGCGTTGTGCGGGCGCCCATAGGAGAAGCCGGAACGATATTGGTTGTCGGGATCGCGCACATAGGTGGTCGCCATGTGCAGCGGCATGACGATGGCCTTGGTGATCGGATCGATTGAGCCCATCGCCTGCACGGCAAGAGTACGCGGCGACAGCGCTCTGTCATTGGCGCCGGGGCGCGGAGCATTCTCGGTCATGCGGCAATCCTTCCCAAAGCCGTGGATCGGAGCCTTGCTTCCCCGAGCCTTCCTCGCCGGCATCGGCGATTTCCCGGTCTTTTACCGCAGTCTCATGTCGAGGGGGATGCTTCGCCTCACGGTTTGAGGCGAAAATCTCGATCAAGGGCGCGTTTGCGAAAAGGGCAGGTTGGCGTCGCGCCTCTATTCGGATGCGAGATCGACCGTGACCTTTTGCGCCTCCCCGGGCGGAGCCGCGAGCCTTGCGCGGAAAGGCGCGGTTTCGCCCGACGGGAGCGCCTTGATCCCCGAGCTTGCCGTCCAGGTATAGACCGGCCTTCCGGCGCCGTCCGCCAAGACGAAGCGAAGGCGCGGCGCGTCGCGCTCCGCGTGCGTGACATTCCGCAAGAGGCCCTCGACGGTGAGGAATCGGCCTTTCCCGGCCTCCTCGACCCGGGCCGCGACATGCTCGAACGCGAGGCCCCGCAGATTGACCGGCAGGCCGATGCTTGCGTAAACCTCGGCCATCCGCGGCAGGAGGCGCACGACAATTCCGGGTTTCGCCCAGGCACCGAGCAGCAGGAGGGCCCCGAGCCCGGCGCCAAGGCCGGCGAGCCGGCGCGGGGAGCGCGTCTTCGCGATCGCATGTCGCGATCCGGCAAGCTGCCCGCCCTTGGGCCTTAGCCTTGCGGCATCATGTCCGAGCGCGTCATAAGTGAGGCTCACTCGAGCTCCTCGACGGTCAAAGCCGCGCCGGGCTTGCATCTGCGCTGCAATCCGGCAAAGCCGGGCGCGGCGAAGAAGGCGTTCCGGCGGATGATGAATGGTCGTCGAGCATGGTTAACAGCCGATGAATGATGCACGCGATGCCGCGCCGATGATCCGCTTCGAGCATGTCGGCATGCGCTACGGGATCGGCCCCGAGATCTTGCGCGATCTCACCTTCGCGATCGCGCCTTGCTCCTTCCAATTCCTCACCGGGCCCTCGGGCGCCGGCAAATCGACCTTGCTCAAGCTCATCATGCTTTCGCTTCGCCCCACGCGCGGCGTCATCGAGATGTACGGCTCCGATGTGGCGCGCATGTCGGAGACGGAGCTGACCATGGTGCGCCGCAAGACCGGCGTGGTGTTCCAGGAGTTCCGCCTCCTCGACCATCTCACGACCTTCGAGAATGTCGCGCTCCCCATGCGGGTCCAAGGTCGGTCCGAGGCGAGCTACCGTCCCGAGGTGGTCGAGCTCTTGCAATGGGTCGGCCTCGGTGACCGCATGCATGTGCTGCCGCCCGTGCTCTCCGGCGGTGAGAAGCAGCGCGCGGCGATTGCGCGCGCCTTGATTGCCAAGCCGGAATTCCTGATCGCCGACGAGCCGACCGGGAATGTGGATCCGACTTTGGCTCGCCGGCTGTTGCGCCTTTTCGTAGAATTGCATCGCCTGGGCACCGCGATCATCATCGCCACGCATGACTACTCGCTGATGGAGCAGTTCGTGGCGCGGCGCCTGGTTCTGGGGGACGGCCGTTTGCGGATTGAGGAGGCTCAGGCATGAGAGGGGGCGTTCGCGAGGCCGCCTCCGCGAAGGCCAAGGCAAGTGCCGGCGAGGCGCGCGGAGCGGCCGCGGCGACGGCAGGCCTTCTGCGCCGTCAAGGGTCGCTCGTCCCGCAACGCTCGATCGCCGGACGTTCACTTGTGATGGTGATCGCCATCATGACCTTTCTCGCTTGCCTTGCGGCCGGCGCCGCCTATCTCGTGGCGCGTGCCGTCAACGATTGGACCTCCTCGATCGCGAGCGAGATGACGATCGAGGTTCGCCCCATGCCCGGCCGCGACATCGAGGCCGATGTCGCGGCCGCGGCCGAGGCGGCCCGCAGGACCACCGGCGTGTCCGAGGTGAAGGTTTACACGCGCGGCGAATCCGAGGCGCTCCTGCAGCCATGGATCGGCACCGGGCTCGACGTCACTGATCTGCCGATCCCACGCATGATCACCTTGGCGCAGGAGCCGCATGCGAGACCGGACACGGCCGACCTCGGCCGCAGGCTCGCGGCGCTTGGCCCGGCGGCCTCGCTCGATGATCACCGCGCCTTCATCTCGCGCCTTTCCACCATGGCCAATGCCCTCATCGTGGTCGCGGTCGGCATCGTCGTCCTCGTACTCGCGGCAAGCGCGCTCGCCGTCGGCTTCGCCACCCGCTCCGCGGTCGCGCTCAACCATGAAGTCGTCGAGGTGCTGCACCTCGTCGGCGCCGATGACAATTTCGTCGCGCGCGAATTCCAGCGCCGCTTCTTCGCGCTCGGCATCGAGGGCGGTGCCCTGGGCGCGGCGGCCGCGGCGATCTGCTATTTCATCGCCGGCATTCTCTCGACCCGATTCGCATCGAGCGCGGCCGCCGACCAGATGGAGGCGGTGTTCGGCTCTTTCCGGTTCGGCGCGCTCGGCTATGGGCTGATCGCCGCCGTCGCGGTCACGGTCGCCTATTCGACGTCTCTCGTGTCCCGGCTGACGGTGAAGCGGCGCTTGCGGTCGATGGCTTGACGCATTCGCGTCACGCAAAAGCTTTTTGCCCGGCCCGAAAAGCGCGCTATCGACAGATAGTGAAGGGCGCAAATATTCCCCACGCCTGCGTGATCTTGGGAAGGGGATTTGTTCTTCTCGATAAAAATGATGTTTCATCAACGAAATAGGGCCTGATGCGGAGCGAGTGGGCATCAAGTTCGGTTGGCGGTCGCCTTTAGGGGTTAGCCTGGTTAACCTGCCGTGAAGGAATTCGCATGAATTTGCTCCTTGGGCCACGACTTGCGAGAATGAGAGGCGATGTCGTTGACTGAGCGGATGAACGCCGGCGGGGCCGCGCAAGCGTCCGGGCCTTCGCCCTCGGCGGCACGGGCTCCGTCGCTTGGGACGCGGTTGCGTTGGAGCCGCCATGCGGGTCGGGTGCTCCTACTTTCTTGCCTCATCGGCATCGCGCTCTTCGGGGCCGGGCTCGTGCGCTTCGCCAAGGCGCTGCCGCGCCCGCAGCCCTCGACCGCGACGGCGGACGCGGTGGTTGTGCTCACGGGAGGTGAGAGCCGGGTCGCCAAGGCGGTGGACCTCATCGCATCCGGGCAAGGGCGGCGGCTTCTGATCAGCGGCGTCAACGGCCATACCTCGGCGGCCGCGATCGCGGAGGCCACCGACCAAAATCAGGCCTTGTTCAAATGCTGCATCGACATCGACCGGCGGGCGCACAACACGGTCGGCAACGCGGCGGAGATTGCGCGCTGGGTGCGGGCGCATGACTATCGCTCGCTTATCGTGGTGACCGGCGCTTATCACATGCCTCGCGCGCTCAACGAATTGCGCAGCAAGCTCCCCGGTGTTCAGCTCTTCCCTGATCCGGTGCTCGCGCCAGGCCTCGATCTCGACAGCTGGTGGACGGACGAACACACCATTCGCCTCATCATGTTTGAATACGCTAAATACCTCGTCTCGGAGATGCGCACGCGCCTCTCGCTTTCGACCGAAATCTCCGGCAATCTTTGATGAGCGAGCCTTGCCGGCTCAACCAAAAAGGCGAGCGCCATGACCGTTCTGCGCAGCGTCGAGGAGCTTGAGGAGCTTTACGGCGGCGCCAAGGGCGCTGCCGTCTTCAAGGAGATTCCCTTCCTCAACGCGCATTATCGCGCCTTCATCGAAGCCTCGCCCTTCGTCGTTCTCGCCTCCGCGGGGCCGGGCGGGCTCGACTGCTCTCCGAAGGGTGACGCGCCCGGTTTCGTGCGCGTTCTCGACAAAAGCACGCTCGCAATTCCCGACAGGCTAGGCAACAACCGCATCGACACGCTGCGCAACCTCGTGGCCGATCCGCGCCTCGCGCTCCTGTTTCTCGTGCCTTCGCGCAGCGAGACCTTGCGCGTCAACGGACGCGCGGTGATCTCGACGGACGCTGAGCTCCTCGCCTCCTTCGCCGTCGAAGGCAAGGGGCCGCGCAGCGTCATTCGCGTCACAGTCGAGTCCGCCTATGTACATTGCGCCAAGGCGTTCATGCGCTCGAAGCTGTGGGAGAGGGCCGCGAAGGGCGAGCGCCCCGATCTGCCGAGCATGGGCGAAATGATGGCGGTCCTCAGCCAGCACAACGTCGACGCGGCTGCTTACGATCGCGAGGCGCCCGAGCGGCTCAAGGCGACGCTTTATTAAGGGTCGCTTGGGCGCAAGCGCGATGCGCTTTCGCCTGTCTTGCCCGCCGCGGAGCCCGGCCTTAAGGAATGATCCCGCTGCCTGATCGGCGGTGGCCGGCGTCGTCCGGCCATCCGGCGTCTCGGGAGCGCAGCACGCGTCGATCCTGGAGCTTTGCGCTCATGCTCACCTTCAGATCGGCGCTCTGCAACGTCGCCTTCTATCTCAATCTCCTCCTCTGGATCGTCGTCGCGATTCCCACGCTTTTCCTCCCGCGGCGCTTCTTCATGAGGGTGGCGCGGTTTTGGGGCCTAAGCTCCGTCCGGCTGCTCAAGCTGATCGCCGGAACGGACGTGCATTGGTCAGGCCTCGAGAAGCTGCCGAAAGGGGGTTGCCTCATTGCCGCCAAGCATCAATCGACCTGGGAGACCTTCGCGCTTTTCACGGTGCTCGAGGACCCGGCTTTCGTCCTGAAAAGGGAGTTGATGTTCATCCCCTTCTTCGGCTGGTATTTGATCAAGGGCGCGATGCTTCCCGTGCGGCGCGGCCAAACCGGACGCGAATCGCTCGCGTTTCTGAGCCGCCGCGCCAAGGACGCAATCGCGTCGGGGCGCCAGCTCATCATCTTTCCGGAGGGCACGCGCCGTCCCGCGGGCGCGTCTCCTGATTACAAGTCGGGAGTCGCCCATCTCTACGCCGCGACGGGGGCGGTTTGCGTGCCCATCGCCCTGAATTCAGGGGTCTATTGGTCGAGGCGGGCGCTGACTCGCAGGCCCGGAACCATCAAGGTCGAGATCCTCGACCCCATCGCGCCCGGCATGCGTCCCAAGGCCTTTCTCGCCGAGCTTCGCTCGCGGATCGAAGAAGCCTCGATGCGCCTCTATGATGAGGGCCGCCGCGAGATCGCACGCTGAGGCCGCCGCGAAGCCTCATGATCGCAAAAGTCTTAGCCACGAAAGCCCGTGACGCTCCCGCGAAAGGCCGCGCCGGCGACCGCGCGAAGCCTGCCGACCTGCTCCTTGCCTGGTACGATCGCCATCGACGCGCCTTGCCTTGGCGGGCGCCGCGCGGCGAACCCCCGGACCCCTACCGTGTCTGGCTCTCTGAAATCATGCTGCAACAGACGACGGTTGCGACCGTCGGCCCTTATTTCGAGCGCTTTCTCGCTCGCTTCCCCAATCTTCTCGCGCTCGCCGAGGCTCCGCTCGAGGCGGTGCTCGCGAGCTGGGCCGGGCTTGGCTATTACAGCCGCGCGCGCAATTTGCACGCCTGCGCCAAGGCCGTCGTCGCGCGTCACGGCGGAGAATTGCCGGGAAACGAAGCAGAGCTTGCGAGCCTGCCGGGCATCGGCACCTACACCGCGGCCGCGATCGCCTGCATCGCCTTCGAGCAGAGGACGGTTCCGGTCGACGGCAATGTCGAGCGCGTGCTGACGCGTATCCATCGCATCGAGGATGAGCTGCCGCGCGCCAAGCCCGCGATCCGCAAGCTCGCTCAAGCTCTCGCGCACGATCTCGACACCCCGTCGCGCTTCGGCGATCTTGCGCAAGCCTTGATGGATCTCGGTGCGACCATCTGCCGGCCCCGACAACCCCGATGCCTGCTTTGCCCGTGGCAAGAGGCGTGCCGCGCGCGCGCCAAAGGCGATCAGGAGAGCTTTCCGAAAAAGAGCGCCAAGCGTGAAGGCAAGCTTCGGCGCGGGGCGGCCTTCGTCGTGCTGCGTCAAAACGGGGCCGTGCTCGTGCGAACGCGCAAGGAAGCCGGGTTGCTCGGGGGCATGACGGAGGTGCCGGGGACCGAATGGCTCGCCGATTTCGACGAAAGCATCGTGCTCTCCCTTGCGCCGCGCCTTGGTGAAACGAGCCTCACCTGGCGTCGCCTCGATGGCCGGGTGCGCCATGTCTTCACCCATTTCCCGCTCGAGCTTTCGGTCTTCGTTGCGAGGGTCGATGACGGCGCGCGCGCCCCGCGCGGCTGCCGCTTCCTCGCGCCCGGCGCGATCGCGAGCGCGGCGTTTCCGACGCTGATAATCAAGGTGCTGGCGCATGCCGGCGCGCTGCCGCGCCGTTCATGAGGGTGGTCAGGCCGCGTCGGCGAGCTCCCGCCTCAGCCTTTCGCGGAGGCGGTCGATCGGCAGGCGGTTCCCCTTCTCCTCGTAATGCCAGAAGACCCAGCCGTTGCAGGCTGGAAGCCCTTGCGCCAAGGCGCCGATCTTGTGGATGGAGCCGATCGCCGGGCCAAGCGAGAGGGTGCCGTCGGCGCGCACCAGCGCGCTTCGCGCGCCGCGCCCATCGGTCACCGAGATGCCCGGCGTCACGAAGCCGCGCTCGACGAGGCTGAGGAACGGAATGCGCGGCTCCGCGCGCTTGCTGGGCAAGGGGGAGACCGCCTCGGGCGGCAAAGGGGTGACGGCCGCGATCCGCCGGCGCGCGAGCGCCGCATAACCTTCGTCGCGCTCGATGCCTATGAAGCGCCGGCCGAGCGCCTTCGCGGCAGCGCCCGTCGTGCCCGAGCCGAAGAAGGGGTCGAGAATCACATCGCCCGGATTCGAGGAGGCGAGGATGATGCGCCTGAGCAAAGCCTCCGGCTTTTGCGTGGGGTGGGCCTTGCGGCCACGCTCGTCCTTGAGGCGCTCTTCGCCCGAGCAGATGGGGAAGAACCAATCCGAGCGCGCTTGCGTGTCGTCATTGCCGGCCTTCAGCGCCTCGTAATGGAAAGTATATCCCTTGGCTTCGGGCGCGCGCGACGCCCAGATCAGCGTTTCATGCGCATTGGTAAAGCGCCGGCCGCGGAAATTCGGCATCGGATTGGCCTTGCGCCAAACGATGTCGTTGAGCACCCAGAAGCCGAGGTCCTGCAGTGTCGCGCCGACGCGGAAGATGTTGTGATAGGAGCCGATCACCCAGAGCGTGGCGCTGGGCTTCATCACGCGCCGAACTTGCGTGAGCCAGGCGCGCGTGAACGCGTCGTATTCGGCAAAGGAAGTGAAGCGGTCCCAATCGTCATCGACCGCGTCGACAAGGCTTTGGTCGGGCCGCGACAAGCTTCCCGCAAGCTGGAGATTGTAAGGAGGGTCGGCGAAGACGAGATCGACGCTGCTCGCGGGAAGCTTCGCGAGCTCCGCGACGCAATCGCCTTCTCTGACGTGGTCGAGCTGTTGCTTCGAACACAGATCCAGCGCCGCCGACGCGCCCATCCCGGTACGCCATACCCTTTTCCGGGATGTGGGGTCGGCGCGCTTGGTACGCACTGCACACATGCCAAGCAACCGTTACGCGACCAACACGACGCACCTTGCCTGACGGCGGTAAAGGCGAGGTTGCGGCGCGCCCTCGCGCCGCGTCCCAATTTGAGATGCCGAGAAAAAGCCTCGCGATCGCAGGCGGCGCTCGGAGGCGCCCGCGCTCCGCTCAGAGCGGTCGAGGCGGTGCGAACAAGCTCACATGCCGGCGGCGAGCCGCACCGGCGTGAAGCTGAGCCGATGCGCCGGCGAAGGCCCGAGGCGCGCGAGCGCCGCAAGGTGCGTCTTCGTGCTGTAGCCCTTATGCGCCGCGAAGCCATATCCGGGGTGGCTCCCTTCAAGGCGGCGCATCAGCGCGTCCCGGAAGACCTTCGCGACGATCGAGGCAGCGGCGATCGAGAGCGAACGCGCATCACCTCCGATGATGGCGTGCGCTGTGCAAGAAAGCGCCGGCGGGTCGTCGCCGTCGATCAAGGCGACGCAAGGGCGGCGCGGCAGGGCCGAGATGGCGCGCCGCATGGCGAGCAAGCTCGCCTGGCGGATGTTGATCCGGTCGATCTCGGCGGCGCTCACCATGGCGATGCCAACCTCGGCGCAATCGAGGATCTTGTCGAAGAGATCGGACCTTTGCTCGGGGGTGAGCGCCTTCGAGTTGTCGATGCCTTTCGGCACGCGGCGCGTATCGAAGACGACGGCCGCGGCGACGACGGGACCCGCGAGCGGGCCGCGCCCCACTTCGTCGACGCCCGCGACGAGGTGATGACCTTGTCGAAGCATCGAATTTTCGAAATGGCGGGTCGGAGCCATCGCGCCTCGAGCGTTGCGCCAGCTATTGGCTGATTTGCGGGGTTGGCGTATGAGAAAGTCCTTAAGGGCTTGGGGTCAAGGGCCTCGGCGGGGCAATCAAGCGAATTTTGCAAGGGGATCCCCATGCCGGATGTACCAGCGAAGGCGCAGGATGGTCCGATAAGCGTTCCGGCTTCGGCGGCCGGTGAGGCTGAAGAAAAACCGGCTCCGCGACGGCGCGCCGAAGGGTCATTCGAGGCCAGCGGCAAGCAAGACACTCCTCCCGCTCAGCGCAACCCGATTTTCACCGACCTCGTGAAGGACGAAGAGGACCTTCCCGGCCTCGTGGGCTACGCGCTCTACAAGCTGAGCAAGCGCGACTGGCTCGTTGCTTTCGCCGAGACCCATGGACGCGAGCCGACGCAGGACGAGATCAACTCTTACATCCTGGGCGAGCACACGCAGCGCAGGCTCGCGACCTATCGCCGGCTCGCCGAGGAGCTCATCACACGTAAGACCGCGGTTGCGGAGAAACCAGCGCCGCCGGCGGCCGCCGAAATTCCGGAGACGCCCCCGCGTCCCGTGACGGCGGTGAAGGGCAACTCGCTTCGTTCCTCGCTGGCGCGCGAGGCCACGAACGGCGCCGATGCGAGGTCGTCGTCCGGCAAAGCCGTGGCGGATGGCGGCCGCCGCCGCTCCGGCGCGACGACATTGATCTTCTGGCTCCTGCTGCTTCTCGTGCTCGTCGGCTTGGCCTGGGTTTACGTGAATTATCCCTCGCTCCTTCACGCGCTCACCGGATGAAACGGATGGCCGCGTGACAGCCCGACAGCGCCTGCATCTTTTCGACACGACATTGCGTGACGGCGCGCAGATGACGGGCGTCGATTTTTCGCTCGAGGACAAGCGCCAGGTCGCTTCTCTTTTGGACAAGCTCGGCGTCGGCTATGTCGAGGGCGGCTATCCGGGCGCCAATCCGCAAGATACGGAATTCTTCAAGGAGAAGCGCACGAAGAGCGCGCGTTTCGCCGCCTTTGGCATGACGCGGCGGACGGGTCGTTCGGCCGCCAACGACCCCGGCCTCGCGGCCCTCCTCGACAGCGCCGCCGACGCCATCGTGCTCGTCGCCAAGGCTTCCGATTACCAGGTGCGCGTGGCGCTCGAGACCTCGCTCGAGGACAATCTCGCCGCGATCACCGAAAGCGTCCGCATGATCGTCGCGAAGGGGCGCGAGGCGATCATCGACTGCGAGCATTATTTCGACGGCTACAAGGAAAACCCGGCCTACGCGCTCGCCTGCGCCAAGGCCGCCCAGGATGCCGGCGCCCGCTGGGTGGTGCTGTGCGACACCAATGGGGGCACCTTGCCAGACGAGGTGCGCCGCATCGTCGCCGAGACCGCGAAAACCGTGCCGGGCGATCGGCTCGGCATTCACGCACATGACGATTGCGGCTGCGCGGTCGCGAACTCACTGGCGGCGGTCGATGCCGGCGCACGCCAGATCCAAGGCACGCTGAACGGCCTCGGCGAGCGTTGCGGCAACGCCAATCTCGTGACCTTGATCGGCGCCTTGAAGCTGAAGCCCGCCTTCGCCGAACGCTTCGACACCGGCGTCGACGAGGAAGGGCTCGGCGAGCTCACCCACGTTTCGCGAGCGCTCGACGAAATCCTGAACCGAGCGCCGAACCGCCACGCTCCCTTCGTCGGCGCCTCTGCCTTCGCCACCAAGGCCGGCATCCACGCTTCCGCCGTGCTGAAGGACCCGCGCACTTATGAGCATGTCACGCCGGAAAGCGTCGGCAACCGGCGCCGCGTGCTGGTTTCCGATCAGGCCGGCAAGTCGAATGTGCTTGCGGAGCTCGAGCGGGTCGGCATCCGCCTCGACAAGGGAGACCCGCGCCTTTCGCGCCTCCTCGAGGAGGTCAAGCACAAGGAGGCGGAAGGCTATGCGTTCGAAGGGGCCGATGCCTCGTTCTTCCTGCTCGCCAAGCGCATTCTCGGCGAAGCGCGCGAGTTCTTCACGGTCGAACGTTTCTCGGTAAGCGTCGAGCGCCGGCACAACGCCATGGGCGAGCTCGTGACGTTTTCCGAAGCGATCGTACGGGTGAAGGTCGCCGATGAAACCGTGATCTCGGCGGCGGAAGGCAACGGCCCCTTCAACGCGCTCGACCTCGCGCTACGCAAGGACCTCGGCGTCTATCAGCGCTTCATCGAGGATCTCGAGCTCCTCGACTACAAGGTGCGCATTTTTCAGGGCGGCTCGGATGCCATCACGCGGGTGCTCATCGAGTTCGGCGACAGGCATGGCGATCGTTGGACCACGGTCGGCGTCTCGGGGAATCTGGTGGACGCCTCCTTCCAGGCGCTCGTCGACGCGATCATCTATAAGCTCATGAAGGAGCACGGGCTCGCGTGATCTCGGCGATGCGGGAACCGCGCTTTTGACGCCAAGCGTGAGAAGTGACGAGTGAGTAGTGAGAAGTGGTCACAACTCACTCATCACTTCTCACTTCTCGCTACGCCGCGCCGAGACGGCTCATTCGTCGAACATGTAGCGCAGGCCAAGGCGGAACTGATGCGCGCCGAGCGATTTGAGCCTCGGCGCGATGCCGAAATCGTCGGTCGCAAAGCGCGCATCCGAGATATTCAGATAGCGGTAGCCGAAGTCGAGCTTGGTGCTCGGCGCGATGTCGATCGCGGCGCCCGCCATCAAAGCCCAGGCGAAGCGGCCCGTGGTGTGCGCCGGAAAGGCGTTGAAGACCGGCAACCCGGTCGTCGGATCGAGGAGCGGCACGAAGCTGCCCGTGATGGTCTGCGTGAACTCTTGATTGACGATCTTCGACACCTCGGTGAAGGCGTAGCCGACGCCGCCGCCCACATAGGGCGTGATGGCCGACCAGGTGCCGAGATCCACATAGCCATTGGCGAGGACGGCCCAGCCGCCGACGCCCGATTTATCGGTGGCGAGGCAACAATTCGGCACCAGATAGCTCGCCTGCATGTTGCCGGCGAAGGTGTAGTCGGCCGTCACATCGGCGCGAAACCAGTTGCTGATCTTGTAGCCGACGCCGCCGCCGAGCACGGCGGAGCCCACCACGCTCAAATGCTCGAAGGGCGCGCCATTGTAGCTGCCGCTCGGTCCTTGCGGGCGCGAGTAGCCGACGTCGCCGCGAATGTACCAACCGGTGCCGAGGTAGCTCGCATATTCGGCGTGCGGAGCCAGAAGCGGGGCCGGAGGAAGGCTGTCGAGATCCGCCGCCGCCGCGCTTGTAATCAAGGGGGTGCCCGAGAGGAGCAGGAGGGCAAGTATCTTGCGAATCATCGAGACCTCTCCAAGAGTACCTCGTCAGACACATCATTGTCCGTTAACCTTAACGAGCATTTAATGGGGTTCATCGGCGTTAGTATTTCTTCAAGAATGGGAGTTTTGAGCTCAGTCAATATTTGAACGCGAGCGACGAGTGCTGCCCAGTGGCTCGCTGGGTCGGGCGGTAAGGAAGAAGCGTCGGCACTCAAACGGCGCTTTTCTGCCCCCTTTGCGCATCGGCCCGCATGTCCATGAAGGCAATGAGGATGTTCGAGCAGATCGAGGAAGGGCTTTCGATCGCGGCGAGTTGCTTAACGTGACGCCCTGCGGGCTCGACGCGGCGGGTCATTTGGACGGCATGATCGAGTAAAGTGGAAGCTACTTTTCCGCAATGATCATGCTCCGCCTCGTCGCAGAGCACGACGGCAATTCCATTTGAGGCCTGCCTGCTCCAGCCAGGACCGCCATCATCGGCGAGACCTACCGCGGCACCTCGGGGAGGTCATCGGCCGCGCCGAGCACAGGACCCGCCTCGCCGAAGAGCCAGCGCACGCCGAGGCGAATTTCATTTGAGGCGACGCCTCCCGCCTTGAAGCCGGGGAGCTCTCACGGCAAAGGCAATTGATCGCGCCCGATCGGATGGAGCCGAGATTGAGATGGCGCAAGCCGAGATCGAGCTTGAGGTTAGGCGAGATGCTGTAGGAAAGCCCGGCCATGAACGCCCATGCTATATTGGTTCGCGTCTTATCCGGGCCGGCGCTGAGGGCGATGGGGACCGGGGTGCCGTTCGGCGCGTTGGCCGAGGTGAAAGTGGTTCCGGTGACGGCAAAGCCCGTGCCGTTGACGGCGCCGAGCTCGTGGCGGGCAAGGCCGATGCCGGCGCCCAGATAAGGCGTGAAGCCATACCAGGTGCCGATGTCCCCATAGGCGTTCGCCATCACGACGGTTGTTTGGAGCGAACCCGCAAATGCGGTTTGCCCGAGAAATGCCAGGGGCGCGGAGGGGTTGAACAGCCGCTCTTGAAACGTGCCGCGCAAGTCCGCCGACGCGCGGTATTCCGCGGTGATGTCAGCCCTGAGCCAGGGATGAAGCTCATACCCGAGACCCGCGCCGACGAAAGTGGAATCACGGATGGATTTCGAGGTGAACCCGCCCGTGAGAAGCTGGTCGCCCGGCGCCAGGCCGCTGAGCGCTTGCGTCCACCGGCTCGTTGAATAGGAGCCGACGCCGAGATCGCCGCGCACATACCAGTTGCCGGCCGATTGCGCGGGCGGCAGGGCAGGGGCCTCGGGCAAGGGAGGAAGCTCGGCTCCCTGGGCAGCCACGCCGCACAGCGCGAAGACACCTGCCGCGGTCACTTGCTTCACCCACCCCATACCGACACGGCCCTTCCGACTTTATGTGGGGCCGCGCCTCGGTCCCGGCGAATTCACGCCGGCACGATCTCAGCGAATATTTAAGGAGCGATTAACCCTAAGCGTTAACCTCAATGAAGGGTTAACCGCGAAGGCCGGCTCGTTGAACCCTCCCGCTGGTCGCACGAGGGCGAAGACCCGTAGCCTCACCCCGCTCACCCCCGCGCATGCGGGGATCCAGGCTCATAAGGCAACTCCAAAAAAGTCTGGATCCCAGTCTACGCGGGGATGAGCGGAGAGATTGGAGCCTTCGCGGGCACGAGCGGATTTCCATCTCCGCTCGTCGGAGCTTGCCCTTCGGTCACGCGGCTTTGGTGAGCGCCTCGACGATGTCGTTCACCACGCGCTCGACGAGGTCGCGGTCGTCCCCCTCGCCCATCACGCGGATCACGGGCTCCGTGCCGGACGGGCGGATGACGAGGCGCCCTTCTTTGCCGAGGCGGCCGCGGCCGCTCTCGATCGCCGTCACCACATTTTGCTCGGCGAGCGGCTCGCCCTTTTTGTAGCGCACATTCTTGAGGATTTGCGGCAGCGGCTCGAAGCAATGGCAAACCTCGCTCACCGGCCGCTCGGTGCGCTTCACCACGGCGAGGAGCTGCAAGGCCGCGACCAGCCCGTCCCCGGTCGTCGTGTAGTCCGACATGATGATGTGGCCGGATTGCTCGCCGCCGAGGTTATAGCCGTGCTGGCGCATGTGCTCGAGCACATAGCGATCGCCCACGGCGGTGCGCGCCAGCAGCAATCCGATGCCGTTGAGATAGCGCTCGAGGCCGAGATTGGACATGATGGTCGCGACGATGCCTGGCTGCGACAGAAGCTTGTCGTCGTGCCAGCGCGTCGCCACCACCCCCATGAGCTGGTCGCCGTCGACGAGATGGCCGCGCTCATCGACGATCAGCACCCGATCGGCGTCTCCGTCGAGCGCGATGCCGACATCGGCGCGCATCTCCCTCACCTTGGTGATCAGCGCCTGCGGATCCGTCGAGCCGCATTCCTTGTTGATGTTGAAGCCGTCCGGATCGACCCCGATGGCGATGACCTCGGCGCCGAGCTCCCAAAGCGCTTCCGGCGCGACCTTATAGGCGGCGCCATGCGCGCAATCGACAACGACGCGCATGCCGTCGAGGCTCAAGCCGCGCGGCAAGGTGCGCTTGGCGAATTCGATGTAGCGCGCATGCACGCTCTCGATGCGCTTGGCGCGGCCGAGATCGCGCGAGCCCGAAAGTCGCGAGGCGAGGTCTTGATCGAGAAGCGCGCCGATCTGGGCCTCGATCTCGTCGGAAAGCTTGTAGCCGTCGGGCCCGAAGAGCTTGATGCCGTTGTCCTCGAAGCCGTTATGCGAGGCCGAGATCATGACGCCGAGATCGCAGCGCATCGAGCGCGTCAGCATGGCAACGGCGGGCGTCGGCATCGGCCCGAGGAGGAGCACATCGAGCCCGACCGAGGTGAAGCCCGCCACCATGGCGTTCTCGATCATGTAGCCCGAGAGCCGCGTGTCCTTGCCGATGACGACGCGATGGCGATATTCGCCACGTTGAAAGGCAAGGCCCGCCGCCTGGCCGACCCTCAGCGCGAGCTCCGGTGTGATGATCGCGTTCGCCTTGCCGCGAATACCATCCGTGCCGAAATATTTACGCCCCATCACAAACGCCTTCACCAAATCCGCTTGGAATGGGCGATTGATTTACGCCCGTAAGCTTGCGGATTGCTTACGATTATAAGCGAGGAACCCGCCAAAATCATTCACTTTTCGCGACCGGACGTTACGGCTGCCGCGATGACGCGCCGGCCGTGCCACGAAAGATGGATTTCGTCCGCCCTGTTACACGCTTTCGCCGGAGGGCGGAAGCACCGGGGCGAAGCGGCGGCGGGCGGCAGCCGCCCCCCTTTGACGCGCCTTCCCGACAGTATATGAGGGGCGTCCCGAGCGGGCGTGGCGGAACTGGTAGACGCGCGGGACTCAAAATCCCGTTCCCCCTAAAGGAGTGTCGGTTCGATTCCGACCGCCCGCACCAGGGCCCTCTGCTTACGCGGTATGGCTAAACTCGTGGCGCTCGGTGGCCAAGGACCATCGTTTACGAAGCGGCTTTGCCCCACCCGCACGCTCCCCGTCACTTCGTGGGTGGAGGGGGCGCCCGGTGCGGGCGCGTGATTTTACGGGTGCGGGCACGAGCAAAGCGAGCACGCGAACGGCGTTTCAGGAAAACGGGCGGGCGCTCATGTCCCCAGTCCATACAGACTTCGTGGGGGGAGGGGGGTGCCGGCGCGGGTGCGTCATTTAGCGGGTGTGGGCGAAGCCATTCGTCGGGGAGACGGCGTGCCGCGTCGCTCGCTCGCCGGGTTGAGGTGAACGCCCGATCACAACAACAAAAGTTTGTCCCAATTCCGGTCGCTTGACCTCTCTAATACCTGTGCTAGCCCTGGCCGGCGTTCTTGGTCGAATTAGACTCTCGCTTAGAGCATGATCAAAAAGGTGACAGGGGCATTCGATGCCGAAGTTTTCTCGTGCTTCCCGCGGGGCAGCGTGCCCGCCTCCTTGCCCTCCCTCCTCGCGACGACTGGTGATGCCGCCGAGGATCGGCACATTCGTCGATTGATCGCGCCGAGAATTTGCCCGGAAAGGTCGATCGTCGTGGGCGTCGTCACTTGACTCACATCTTCGCGACGGCCCCCTTCTCGCCAAGCACGGCAAAGTGAAGCACGCTTAGCGTGACAAAATGCGATAGCTTGGCCGGATAGGGACCCCTGAATTCGATCCACGAGCCGGGGGTTTGTTCGTCGCTAAGGCCGGGGTGCCGGTCTCATGGCTGTGTTAATGCTTGTGCCGCCGCCGTGAAACGCCGGCGCAGGACGAAAAGCTCCATCGGGGAAGAGTTGCTCGACCAAGGCGCGCCTTATGATGTGCTGATCGTCGGCGGCGGCAATGCCGCGCTCTGCGCCGCGATCAGCGCGCGCCGTGCGGGGGCGCGCGTCCTCGTCCTCGAGGCGGCGCCCAAATTCTATCGCGGCGGCAATACCCGGCACACGCGCAACATGCGTTGCGCCCATGACGCCGCGACCGCGATCCTCACCGGCCCTTACACGGAAACGGAATTCTTCGACGATCTCTTGCGCGTGACGGAAGGCGAGACGGACGAGGCGCTGGCGCGCCACATGATCCAGGAATCCAAGGGTGTTCTCGATTGGCTCGTCGAGCAGGGCGTGCGCTGGCAGCCCTCGCTCGGCGGCACGCTCTCGCTCGGCCGCACGAATTCCTTCTTCCTCGGCGGCGGGCGCGCGATGCTGAACGCGCTTTACGAGACGGCCGAGAAGCTCGGCGTCGAGGCCGCCTATGAGAGCGAGGTCGTCGATCTTGCGATCGAGGACGGCATGTTCCTCTCGGCGACCGTGGCGCGTGGCGGCGAGCGCCTGGAAATACGCGCCGCAACGCTCGTCGCCGCTTCCGGCGGTTTCGAGGCCAATCTCGAATGGATGAAGGAATATTGGGGGGAGAAGGCGGATAATTTTCTCATCCGCGGCACGCCTTACAATCGCGGTTCCTTGTTGAAGCTCCTCCTGGCGAAGGGCGTGCAGCAGGTCGGCGATCCGACGCAATGCCACGCGGTCGCGATCGATGCGCGCGCGCCCAAATTCGACGGCGGCATCATCACGCGGCTCGATTGCGTGATCTTCGGCATCGTGGTGAACAAGGATGCGCGCCGCTTCTACGATGAGGGCGAGGACATCTGGCCGAAACGCTATGCGATCTGGGGGCGCCTCATCGCCGGTCAAAAGGGCGAGATCGCCTATATCGTCTTCGATGCCTCCTCGCGCGACCTGTTCATGCCCTCGCTCTACCCACCTTTCGAGGCGCAAACATTGGGCGAGCTCGCGACGCTGATCGAGCTCGATCCCGCAGCCTTCAGGCGCACGGTGGGCGAGTTCAACGCGGCGGTGCGGCCGGGCACATTCGATCACACCATCCTCGATGATTGTCGCACCGAGGGGCTCGTGCCGCCGAAATCCCATTGGGCGCGGCGCATCGAGCGCGCCCCCTTTTACGCCTATCCGGTGCGCCCCGGCATCACCTTCACCTATCTCGGCACGCGGGTGAACAAGGAGGCGCGCCTCATCATGGGCGACGGTAGGCCTTCGGCCAATATGTTCGCGGCGGGCGAGATCATGGCCGGCAATGTGCTCGGGCGCGGCTACGCCGCCGGCATCGGCATGACGATCGGCAGCGTCTTCGGGCGCATCGCGGGGCGGGAGGCCGCCGCCTATGCAAGGAACTGAGCGTCGCGCCGCATTGCCGCACGCGAACGAGGATCTCGCGGAGGCCGACCGCCTCATGACGATCTGCAATTCCTGCCGCTATTGCGAGGGGCTGTGCGCGGTGTTTCCGGCGATGGAGATGCGCCGTGCCTTCGCGGACGGCGATCTCAATTATCTCGCGAACCTCTGCCATGGCTGCGGCGCCTGCTACCACGATTGCCAATTTTCTCCGCCGCATGAATTTCACGTCAACGTGCCGCTGACCTTGGCGCGCGTGCGGGCGCAATCTTATGCACGCTATGCGTGGCCCGGCGCGCTCTCCGGTCTTTTCGCGCGAAACGGCCTTGCGATCGGCCTTGTCCTGGCGCTCGCCGTCGCGGCTTTCCTCATCGGCTTTGCGCTTCTCGACGACCGCGCGACCCTCTTCGGCATCCATGAAGGGCAAGGCGCCTTTTATGACGTGATGCCGCATGGCGCCATGGTTTTGCTCTTCGGGCTCGCCTTCCTTTACGCGCTTCTTGCGCTGTGGATGGGCGCGCGCCGCTTCGGGCGCGATCTCGGTGAGGAAGAGCCTCGGCTCGCCGATCGGCCATCGCTCGCACAGGCGATGCGCGATGCGCTCGCGCTTCGTTATCTCGACGGCGGCGGCGTCGGCTGCATGAACGAAGGGGAGCGCCCGACGGACCGGCGGCGCCTTTACCATCACCTCACCTTTTACGGCTTCCTCGCCTGTTTTGCCGCGACCTCCATCGCCACGCTCTATCACTACCTTCTCGGCCGCGAGGCGCCGTATCCGATCTACGATCTGCCGGTCGTTCTTGGGACGCTCGGCGGGATCGGCCTCGTAATCGGCCCCGCGGGCCTTCTCGCCTCGCGCTTGAGCCGGGAGCCCACGATCGCTGATGAAGAGCGCTTCGGCATGGATGTGGCCTTCATCGCCATGCTGTTTCTTACGGGCGCGACGGGCCTCGCGCTTCTGGCGCTGCGCGCGACGAGCCTCATGGGGCTTGTCCTCGCGCTTCATCTCGGCGTCGTGTTCGCGCTCTTCGTCACCATGCCCTATGGCAAGTTCGTGCACGGCATCTATCGTTTCCTCGCGCTCCTGCGCTATGCAAAGGAAAGACGGAATTTGGCTTGAGCGAGGTTATCGCGATGCAAAATATCGAGCCTGTATGGCGCCTCGTCGAGGCGAAGGAACCGCGCTTCGTCGAGCTGAGCGACGAGGTCTGGGGCTCACCTGAGCTCAACTACCAGGAGCATCGCTCGGCGGCCGCCCATGTCGGGAGGCTCGAGCAGGAGGGCTTCAAGGTCACGAAGGGGATCGCCGGCCTGCCGACCGCGATGCTCGGCGAGGCGGGGAAGGGCGGCCCCGTCATCGCGATCCTCGGTGAATATGACGCGCTTCCGGGTCTCAGCCAGGCGGCAGGCGTCGCCGAGCGGCGGCCTCTGCCGCAAAGCCGCAACGGCCATGGCTGCGGCCACAACATGCTGGGCTCGGCCTCGCTTCTGGCAGCGACGGCGGTCAAGGATTGGCTCGCCGCCTCGGGCCTCGAAGGGCGCGTGCGTTATTACGGCTGTCCGGCGGAGGAAGGCGGCTCGGGCAAGGGCTTCATGGTGCGCGCCGGCGCCTTCGACGACGTGGACGTCGCGATTTGTTGGCACCCTTCCGCCTTCACCGGCGTCAACCGGCCATTCTCGCTCGCCTGTGTCGAGATCGACTTTTCCTTCCTTGGGCGTTCCGCGCATGCCGCCGGCGCGCCGCATCTCGGGCGCAGCGCGCTCGACGCCGTCGAGCTCATGAATGTCGGCGTGAACTACATGCGCGAGCACATGCCCTCGACGGCGCGCATCCATTACGCGCTGATCGATTCAGGGGGCATCGCTCCCAATGTCGTGCAGGCCAAGGCCGTGGTGCGCTACCTCGTCCGCGCCCGGACGCTCGGCGAGATGTGGACGCTCGTCGAGCGCGTGAAGAAAATCGCCGAAGGCGCCGCCTTGATGACCGAGACGAAGGTCTCGGCGACCCAGCTCAGCGGCGACGCCAACCTCGTCGGCAATGCGCCGCTCGAGGAGGCGATGTTCGCGAATATGATGCGCCTTGGCCCACCCCGCTTCGATGCCGCCGACAAGGCCTTCGCGGCCGAAATCCAGAAGAGCTTGCGCCGCGAGGATATCGTCGCAGCCTATGGCCGCTTCGGCCTCAAGGTGAAAGAGGGCGAGGCGCTGAGCGAGGAGATCTATCCGCTCGGCGCCGGCGTCGACACTGCGGTCGGCTCGACCGATGTGGGGACGGTGAGCTGGGTGGTGCCGACGGTGCAATGCCGCGTCGCCTGCTACGCCATCGGCACGCCGGGCCATTCGTGGCAGCTCGTGGCGCAAGGCCTCTCGGGCGCCGCGCACAAAGGGCTCGCCTATGCGGCGAAAGTGATGGCGGGCACGGCCATCGACGCCCTGAAGGACGCCGATCTCCTCGCCCGCGCTACGGCGGCGCATCGCGAATTCCGGGCCGAGAACTCCTTCACCAACCCGATCGCGGATGATCTCGCACCGCCGCTCGACATGGCGGCGCATTAGGAAAGCGCATTTCCTCGTTTTACTGCAGGCGCCTCACCTCTCCCGCAGGGAGAGGTCGAACTCCGAACCGCAGGCGAGGAGCGGGCAAGGGAGGCAGCGATCGCCTTTCCAAGTTGGCGCTGCCTCCCTCACCCGGATCGCCGCTTCGCGGCGCTCCGGGAGAGGTGCACAACGATCGGCGCCTTTCGCAGGCGAGGAGCGGGTGCAAGGGAGGCAGCGATCGCCTTTCCAAGCTGGTGCTGCCTCCCTCACCCGGATCGCCGCTTCGCGGCGTTCCGACCTCTCCCTGCGGGAGAGGTGAATCGGCTAACGATCTCCGGTTTCTCCTTCCGGCGCTCTCGAAGCGCGAGGCGCAAATTGCCGCCGTGGTGGGCGAGCCGCGCTTTCGCCTCGTCCCGTGAGATGCCGAGCGCGACGAGGGCAGCGAGCTTCACCTCGCCTTCGGCTTCGATGAGCGCCTCTCTGGCGCGCGCGGCGTCGCAATTCGCGATCTTCGCCACCATCGTTTCGCTGCGCCGTCGCAGCTTCGCGTTGGTGGCGCGAAAATCGACCATCATGCCCTTGTAGACGCGGCCAAGGCGCACCATCACGGCAGTCGAGAACAGGTTGAGCACGATCTTCTGCGCCGTGCCGGCCTTCATCCGGGTCGAGCCGCCAATCACCTCCTCGCCGGTCTCGACGAGGATTGGATGCTCGCTCGCCGCGAGAAGCGGCGCGCCCGCGTTGTTGGCGATGGCGACGGTGAGCGCGCCGCGACGCCTCCCTTCGGCGAGGGCCGCGACCGTGTAGGGCGTCGTGCCGCTCGCCGCGACGCCGATCATCACGTCGAGCTCTCCGACCTCGAGATGCCGGACGCGCGATCTCGCGTCCTCGACGGAATCCTCCGCGCCCTCGATCGCGCACCATAAGACTTCATGGCCTCCCGCGACGGCGAAATCGATGCGCGCCTGTGGCCAGCCGAAGGTGGGCGGCAATTCCGCCGCGTCCTGCACCGAGATGCGAGCAGAAGTCCCGGCGCCCGCATAGATGAGGCGCCCCTTGCCGCGCCCGAGAAGCGCCGCCGCTGCCTCGACCGCGCCGGCGAGCGCCGGCAAGGCGGAGGTGACGGCCGCGACCGCCGCGAGCTGCCCTTCATGGAGCGCCTTCAACACGTCGAGCGTCGGCCATTCGTCGAGGCCGGCGAAGCGGCGGCTGAGGCCTTCGGTTCCGCTGGTCACCACCGTCTCCGACGGTTGAAAAAACCGCTCCGGCGCGAGTTTAAGCACCGCGCCGCCATCTGCTATATGGGGTGCTAGCCTCCGAAGAGGAAACCGATGTCCGTTAATCTGCGATGCGCCGGGCTCATCGCGCTCGCAACGCTCACGATCGCTTGGGGACGGGCTGAAAAAGGCTTCGCCGAGGCGGATTCGGGCGCGCCCTTGCAGATCGCAATCAATTCATCGCCCGCCGGGCTCGATCCGCACATCGTTACCGCGTTCAACAGCGTCGCGATTGTGAGCGGCACGATTTACGAGGGCCTTACCGCGATCGACAAGGAGCTTCAGGTGACGCCCGGCCTTGCCGAAAGCTGGACCGTCTCCGCCGACGGCTTGAGCTATCGGTTCAAGCTCATGTCGGGCGTGACCTTTCACGATGGCTCGGCCATGACGGCGCAGGATGTGGTCTCGAGCCTGATGCGCGTCCAATCGAAGGAGATCGCCTCACCGCTCGCGAGCCGCCTCATCGCCGTAAGCGAGGTCAATGCTGTCGATCCGCTCGATGTGGAGCTGAAGCTCAAGCAGCCTTCGGCGCCGCTTCTCGCCGCGCTTGCCGGCATCGCCATCGTGCCGCACGTGATGGAATCGAACAAGGAGGCGCTGCAGAAGACGCCGATCGGGACCGGTCCCTTCAAATTTGAGGCCTGGCAGCCGAACGGCTTCATCCTCCTTTCCCGCAACCCGCATTACCGCGAGGCCGGCAAGCCCAAGCTCGCCGGCTTGAAGTTCAACATCGTTCCGGAATCCGCGACCCGCGCGCTTGGTCTCGAAAGCGGGCAATACGCCTTGCTGCCGCAACTCGATGCCGCGACCGCGCTCGAGCTCAAGGGCAGGCCGGGCATCAACCTCGCCCAAACGCTCGAGCTTTCCGACACGGTGATCGGGCTCAACGCGACGCGCGCGCCCTTCAATGATGCACGCGTGCGCGAAGCTGTGAATTATGCGCTCGACCGGCAGGCGATCATCGATGCGGCGCTTTTCGGCGCCGGCGTGCCGGCGGGGCCCCTCTCTCCCGTGCTCAAGCCCTGGGCGCGCCCGGTCGCCGATTTTCCCTGCTACCGCCATGATCCGCAAAAGGCGCGCGCGCTTTTGCGGGAGGCGGGCTTCGCGAAAGGCCCAAAGCTAGTGCTGCGCGTTCTTGCCTCGCGTCAGGACATCAAGGATATCGCGCAAGTCGTGCAGGCCGAGCTTGCCGAGGTCGGCATCGATGTCGAGCTCGCGAATGAGGAGACGGGCCAATTCGTACAGGATTGGCGAAACGGCAATTTCGACCTCTTTGCCTCCGCCAATGCCGGGGGAGCCGATCCCGACGAGTTCCTCTATCGTACGTTTCACACGGGCGGCTCGACCAATGTCTTCAAATATGCAGACGCGACGGTCGATCGCGATCTCGACGAGGCGCGCCGTCTCTCGGACGCCGCTGAACGCAAGGCGATCTACGATCGTTTGCAGATAAAGCTCGCCTGCTCGGGGCCGATCGCCGCGATCGCTTATGGCACCTTGTTCAGCGCCGCTCGCGCCGAGCTCAGGGGATATGAGATCATGGCGAACCGCTCGCTTGTCTCGCTTCGTGATGCCTGGCTTTCACCTTGAACCGCGACGCCATGCGCCATGCCGGCGGCGCCTCGCGGCTTGGCGCAAAGACGAGCCGTTGACGGCGGGCGCCAGAAGTTCGAGCGCGGAGGCTGCGGCGCCGATGCGGGCTTCGATGCACCCTATCCTGCTCAAGGCAACGCCTCGATGCTGAGGCGCCTACTTCTGCCGCGGCTCATCGACCTCGTGCTGGTCGTCACCGGTGTATCGGTGATCGTTTTCCTGATGATCCGCCTCGTTCCCGGCGACGCGGTCGCCATCATGCTCGGCGCCAACAGCGAAGTAACGCCACAAGCGCTTTCCGAGCTGCGCGCAAGGATCGGCCTCGATGAGCCTTTCCTCGTCCAATATCTGCGCTGGGCCTTCGCGGCGCTTCACGGCGACTTAGGCGCCTCGCTTTGGACCGGACGTCCCGTCGCCGAGGAGATCCTGGCCAATATCTGGCCGACGCTCGAGCTCACCTTCCTCGCGCTCGTGATCGGCGCAGGCGCCGCGGTGCCGCTCGGCTGCATCATGGCGAGCCGACGAGGACGAAGCGCCGACATGGTGCTGCGCATCGGCGCGGTGCTCGGTCTCACCGTCCCGTCCTTTTGGCTCGGCATCGTGCTCATCCTCGCCGCCTCACGCCTCCTGCCCGGCTTTGCCTTGCTCGGCTATGTGCCCTTCGCCGAGAATCCGCTCGGCAATCTCGCGCGCATGGTCATGCCAGCCTTCGCGCTGGCGTTGCCTATCCTCGCCAGCCTCTCGCGCCTCATCCGCTCCGCCATGCTGGACAGTCTCAGCCAGGACTATATCCGTACCGCCCGCGCCAAGGGCGCGCCCGAGCGGGTGATCCTTTACAAGCACGCGCTTCGCAACGCGCTCATCCCTTTCGTCACCAACCTCGGCATCACCACGGGCTATCTCCTCGGCGGCGCGATCGTCGTGGAAGAGGTCTTCGCCATTCCGGGCCTCGGGCGCCTGATCCTCGGCGCCGTTACCGAACGCAATTACCCGCTGGTGCAGGCGACCATCCTCATGGTCACGATCGGCTTCGTCCTGTTGAATTTCGCGATCGACCTGATCTACGGCTTCATCGATCCGCGCCTGAGGCGCTGAGCGCTTGAAGCTTTTCCATGACCGTGTCCTCGCCTTGGCCATCCTCCTGGTCGCGGTCACGCTTGCGGTTGCGCTTTTCGCGCCCTGGATTGCCCCTTACGACCCCTTGGCTCAGAGCATCGCGGCCAGGCTCAAGGGGCCAAGCGCCGCGCATTGGCTCGGCACCGATCAACTCGGCCGCGACGTCTTGGCGCGTATCCTCTTCGGCACCCGGGCCACACTCGTCGATTGCGGGCTCGCGGTCGGCTTCGCGCTTGGTGTCGGCGGCGCGATCGGTGTCGCGGCCGCTTTTCTTCAGGGGTGGTTCGAGCGCCTCGCGATGCGGATCATGGATGTGATCTTCGCCTTTCCCGTGTTGCTGCTCGCGATCGGCATCATCGCCATGCTCGGTCCGCGCGCCACGAGCTCCACCATCGCCATCACGATCATCTACACGCCCATCTTCGCACGGCTTTTGCGTGGGCCGGCGCTCGTGATCTGCGAGGCCGAATATGTGAAGGCCGCTCGCGCCATCGGTGCTTTGCCCTTGGCGATCCTCGTCCGCCATGTAGTGCCGAACCTTGCCTCCGTGATCCTGGTGCAGACGAGCCTTTTGCTCTCTTCCGCCATCCTGGTCGAAGCGTCGCTTTCCTTCCTCGGGCTGGGCGCGCAGCCGCCCACGCCTTCGCTTGGCCTCATGCTCGCCGAAGGGCGCAACTTCCTCATGCTCTCGCCCTGGAGCGCGGTCTTCGCGGGCTTGGCCATTCTCCTCCTCGCCTTCGGCTTAAACCTCCTCGGAGATGCGCTTCGCGACAGGCTCGACCCGCGGTTGGCGAAGGCTTGAGGATGGGCTCAAAACCTGCTGTGAAAGATCATAGGCTTTGACCTAAAGGGAACCTATTGTTAGTAGCCTCCTCCGAATGCTCAAGGCTATTGCCAAGGCTATGGAACAGCGCATCTTCCGCGTCGGCATACAGAGGGAGAGCGGTCATGTCCGTGGTGAAACGGACTTCGTTACGCGTTGGTGCCAAACACAAAAACGAAACACAGCAAGGTGCTGCGTACGCGCGCGACGGGCAGAGAGGTCGATCACTCCGCCCTCATCAAAAGGGCTATCAAGCGTTATCCGAAAACGCTAGCGCGCCTTGCAAAATGAACCAGCCTGATTGGGTCTCTCTGTCGTCATAGAGGCAAACCTACAAGTGTTTTCCAACGAAGCGCATCACCTTCGGATCATGAATAAATTGAGACCCATCCGAACGGAGGCGGATTATGAGAAGGCCTTGGCAGAGGTCGAGCGCCTTTGGGGCTCAAAGAGCGGCACGCGGAAGGGAAACCGGCTCGACGTGCTCGCGACGCTGATCCGCGCACCTGGCAGGAAAAAGGCGGCCTGATCGGCAAGATCAGCGAGCGGGCGGCGCCTGCGATTCAAACCCTCCCATCCTCCGCCCGGCGCGGCCGTGCCCAAGGGCGCGCCGAGGCATCGCGCAGCAGAAATGCCCTCATCTCTTCGGTGAAGCTCGTCGTCACATCGATGTCGTCCCAGCCGTTGAGGAGCTTGGTCTTCAGGAAGGAATCGATAGAGAACCCATAAGCTCTTTCGCCGCAGGTGATGCGCTGGGGCTCGAGATCGACCTTGATGGCGCTGCCCGGGAATGCCTGCAAATGCGCGAGGAGCGCTTCAACGTCACCCTCTGCGACGCGCGCGGGAAGAAGGCCGTTCATCACGCAATTCGACGAGAAGATGTCGCCGAAGCTCGGCGCGATGACGCAGCGGATGCCGAAATCGGCAAGCGCATAGACGGCGCCTTCGCGCGAGGAGCCGCCGCCGAAATTGCGCCTCGCCACGAGGATGGCCGCGCCCTTGTGTCGCGGGTCGTCGAGCGGCAACGTGCTCCTTCCCTTGCCGTCCGCGCCGAAGCGCAGATCATGCAGCAGGAAGCCACCATAGCCTTCCGCGCGCGGCCGCTTGAGGAAGCGTGCCGGCACGAGTTGGTCCGTATCGACATTGGCGAGCGGGAGCGGGCAGGCGAGGGCCTCAAGCGTGGTGAAGGGGGTCATCGGCGGCCCTCGCGCTGCGGCATCAAACTCTCCCTTTGAGCAGCTCGCGCGCATCGGTGAGATGGCCGGCGACCGCGGCGGCCGCCGCCATGGCGGGCGACATCAAATGCGTGCGCGCGCTTGGCCCTTGTCGGCCCTTGAAGTTGCGGTTCGTCGTCGAGGCGCAGCGCTCGCCGGGCGGCACGAGATCGCCATTGATGCCGACGCACATCGAGCAGCCGGAATCGGCGAATTCGAGCCCCGCCTCGCGGAAGATGCGGTCAAGCCCCTCGTCCTCGGCTTGGCGCTTGACGGCGCTCGATCCCGGCGAGACGAGGCCCGGCACCTTGGCGCGCCGGCCCGCGAGCACGCAAGCGGCGGCGCGCAGATCCTCGATGCGGCCATTGGTGCAAGAGCCGATGAAGACCCGATCGACCGCGATCGCGCTGAGCTTCGTACCCGGCGTGAGGCCCATATAGGCGATGGCATCGCCGATCGCGGCGGCGCGCGCCGGATCGGCGAGCGTGGATGGGTCGGGCACGGTGGCGTCGATCGGCAAGGCATGCTCGGGGCTCGTGCCCCAGGTGACGATCGGCACGATCTCGCCGCCATCGAGCGTGATCTCGCGATCGAATACGGCATCCGTGTCGCTCGCGAGCTTCTCCCAATCCGCCACCGCGCGCTCGAAGGTTTCGCCCTTCGGCGCGAAAGGGCGGCCCTTCAGCCAGGCGTAAGTCGTCGCGTCGGGCGCCACGAGGCCGTTGCGCGCTCCGGCCTCGATCGAGAGATTGCAGAGCGTCATGCGCCCTTCCATCGAGAGCGCGCGCACCGCCGAGCCCGCATATTCGATCGCGTGGCCTTGCGCGCCATCCGCGCCCACGCGCGCGATGAAGGTGAGCGCGATGTCCTTGGCCGCGATGCCCGGCAGCGTCGCGCCCTCGACGCGCACGCGCATGCGCTTCGGCTTTTTTTGCCAGATCGCCTGGGTCATCAGCACATGCGCGACCTCGGACGCCCCGATGCCGAACGCATAGGCGCCGAAGGCGCCATGCGTCGATGTGTGGCTGTCGCCGCACACGATGGTCAATCCGGGCAAGGTCAGGCCTTGCTCGGGGATGGCGACATGCACGATGCCCTGGCGCGGATCCTCGAGCCCGATATGGACGATGCCATGCGCGGCGGCGTTTTGCGCCAAAAGATCGACCATGCGCGCGATCTCGGGGTTCGCGATCGGCTGGGCGCGCGCCCGCGTCGGCACGTAATGGTCGGCGATGGCGAAGGAGAGGTCGGGCCGCGCGATCGCACGGCCCCGTTTTCGCACCTGCTCGAAGGCGTGGAAGGAGCCTTCATGCAAGAGATGCCGGTCGACGAAGACGCAGGCAGTCGCCGCCTTCACGCGTCACGACCACGTGGCTGTCCCACAGCTTGTCGATGATGGTCAGCGGCCCTGAGCGCATCTCCCCGATCCATCTTGACGAAGCAAGTTGTCTTATAGAGTATACATCTAAAGGTTCTAGCTTCAAGCGCGGCGTCAAGCCACAATTTCAAGGCGACGATGGCAGGCATCGAGCCGTCCAAAGCCCGGCAAGTCTATCTCCTGCTGCGGGATCGCATCACCGGCGGGATGGCGGCGGGTTCCCCTTTGCCGCCCGAGCAGGCGCTCGCCGCGGAGCACGCCGTATCGCGCATCACCGTGCGGCGCGCGCTTGCCGAGCTCGAGCGCGAAGGGCTCGTGCTGCGGCGCCGGGGCGCTGGCACTTTCGTGCGCATGCGCCACACGCCGAACCCGGTCGTCGCCGACCTTTCCGACATGCTCGCCAATATCGAGGCGATGGGCCGCACGACGCAGGTGCGCCTCGTTTCCTTCGGCTACCGGCGCGCGCTCGCCCCTGTCGCGACCGCCCTCAACTTGCCGGCCGGCGAGAGCGTCCAGCATTCGATCCGCGTGCGCCTGATCGACCGACAGCCGATGTCCTATCTCACGACGCATGTGCCGTCGCGCATCGGCATGACCTATTCGGAGGAGGAGCTTGCTTCGCGCCCCCTCCTGTCCCTGATCGAGCGCTCCGGGATCGTGGTGGCGCGCGCCACGCAGGAGATCGGCGCCGTGCTTGCCTCTCCGGATGTGGCGCAGGCGCTCGAAGTGGAAGTCGGCTCGGCGCTCGTCGCGCTTACGCGGGTCATTTTCGACGAGAAGGGCCGGGGCATCGAGCATCTCTTCGCGCTCTACCGCCCCGATCGCTACGCGCTGCGCATGGATCTCGTGCGCGCCGAGGGCGCAAACGGCAAGCGCTGGGTGCCCGCCAACGACGCCGTCGCGGCGCCGCAGGCCCAACTTCACAATCAACGCCGATCGAAGGGAAACGGGAGAGCGAAATGACGTATGGCCTCGACTTGAGATGGACCCGCCGCCGGCTTCTCGCGACGGGCTCCGCCGCGGCGGCCGCGCTCGCGGCGCCCTCTGTCGTTCGGGCGCAAGCGGCGGCGATCAAGATCGGTATCCTGCAGCCGCTCACCGGCGCCCTCGCCTTCGATGGGCAGCAGGGGCTGATGGGCTCCGAGGCCGCGATCAAGGCGATCAACGATGGCGGCGGCATCAAATCGCTCGGCGGCGCCAAGCTCGAGATGGTGCAGGGCGATGCCAGGTCGACGCCCGAAGGCGGCACCGCTGAGGTCGAGCGCCTCAACAACGAGGGGGTGGTCGCGATCGTCGGCGGCTTTGCGAGCCCGATTTGCCTCGCCGCGACCCAGGCCGCCGCCCGTTACGAGCTTCCCTATATCGTCGATGTCGGCGTGACGGACGCGATCGTCCAGCGGGGCCTGAAGAACACCTTCCGCTTCGCGCCCGGCTTCGGCGTCGTCTCGCATACGGCGCTCGACAATCTCGTGAAGCTCAATGACGCGGCCGGCAAGCCGGCCAAGACCGTCATCCTCGTGCATGAGGACGGCCTCTTCGGCTCGGGGCTCGCCAAGCTGCTTCAGGCCGAGCTGCCGAACCGCGGCTTCGAGATCCTCGACACCATCGCGCATCCGACGCCGGCGCGCGACATGTCGAATGTGGCGCTGCAAATCAAGGCGAAGAACCCCGATCTCCTCATCCCCTCGAGCTATTATGGCGAGTTCGTGCTTTTGGCGCGCACCATGCAGCAACAGCGCATCAAGCCGAAAGGCATCTACTCCATCCTTAACGGAGCGGCCTCGAACTTCCGCTTCTTCAAGGAATTGCCCGAAGCCGCCCAATATGTGATGGACTGCAACCATTGGTGGGACCCTCGCAAGGAGGCGGCGCTCGCGCTGCGCAAGCAGGTGGAGGCGCAAGGCAAATTCTTCACCTACAACATGGCGCTCAACTATTCCTGCGTGCTCCTCCTTGCGGACGCCATCGAGCGGGCCGAATCCACCGATCGGGTCAAGATCACCGAGGCGCTCGCCGCATCGAGCTTCTCCGGCCACATCATGCCTTACGGGCCGACCCGCTTCGTGGACGGCCAGAACCAGGGCGCGGCGCCCGTCAATCTCCAGATGCAGGGCAACGACATCAAGGTGATCTTCCCCGACGCCTTCGCCGATGCGAAGCCGGTCTTCCCTGTCCCGGCGTGAAAGCCGGGCAGGAAAATAACATGGCCGGATCGCGCCCGCTTCCTTCACCGATTGAAAACGGGCGGATCGGCGCGCGCCGCGAAGACGGTCGCAAGGGCTTCGCGGGTGCGGTTTGTCGCGCGACGGGCTGCCCTTGATGCTCGCCCCCGATATCCTCCTTGCCGCCGTGCTGAACGGGCTGATGACCGGCGCGGTCTATGCGCTGGTCGCGGTCGGGCTGACGCTGGTTTACGGCGTGCTGCACATCATCAACTTCGCCCATGGGGCGATCCTGATCGGCCGCCCTGTTCGCCGCCTATTTCGCCTGGATCGCCGGCATCGATCCTTATGTCGCGCTCATCGGCCTTGCCCCGCTGTTCTTCGCCGCGGGATACGCGACGCAACGCTTCGTCATCTCGCCCGCGAGCCATGGCGAGGACCAGAACGTGCTCCTCGTCACGCTCGGCCTGTCGATCGTGATCGAGAATGCGCTCCTCACCGCCTTCCACTCCGACACCCGCTCGATCGACGTTCCTTATGGCTTCGCGAGCCTTGATCTCGGCCTCGTCTTTCTGCCGCTGCCGCGTGTCGTCGCCTTCGTGGCCGCCTGTCTCGTTTCCGCGGCGCTGTGGTTCGTGCTGCGCCACACCGACACCGGGCAAAGCCATCCGCGCCGTCTCCAAGGAGCGCTACGGCGCGACGCTCATGGGCATTGACGTCGCCCATATCTACGCCGTCACATTCGGCATCGGCGCAGCTTGCCTCGCGATCGCCGCCTGCCTTCTCTTGCCGAGCTATTACGTCAATCCGCGCGTCGGCGACGCCTATGTGCTGGTCGCCTTCACCGTCGTGGTCTTCGGGGGCATGGGCTCGGTGCCGGGCGCGCTGATCGGCGGCCTCGTCATCGGCATCATCGAGAGCCTGACGGGCCTTTTCTTCGGCGAGAGCCTGGGCCAACTCGGCATCTTCGTGCTCTTCATCGTGATGCTTCTCCTGCGACCGACCGGCCTTTTCGGAGCCCGCGCGTGAGCGCGACGCGCGCCTATGCGCCGATCCTTGCCGTGCTCGCGCTCGGCGCCCTCTTGCCGCTCGCGACCCGTCCAACATCCTGCTCAACGGCATGGTCGTCACCTTGATTGTGGCGCTCGCCGGCCAGGGTTGGAATCTTCTTGGCGGCTATGGGGGCCAATTCTCTTTCGGCCACGCGGCCTTCTTCGGCGCCGGCGCCTATGCCTGCGCGCTGTTGCAGCAACGCTTTGGCGTCAACGCCTGGGTCGCCTTCGCCTCCGCGGTCGCGATCGGCGCCGCGATCGGCGCCATCATCGGCTTCCTCAGCTTCCGCTCGGGGTTGCGCGGCTCCTACTTCGCGCTCGTCACGCTCGCCTTCGCAGAAGTCTTCCGCATCGTCGTCAACGCCTCCTCCTTCTTCAATGGAGCGGCCGGCGTCTTGCTCAAGCTCGATACGCGGCCAGGCAATCTTCAATTTGCGAGCCGTGCGGCCTATTGCGAGGTCGCGGTGGCGCTCGTCGGCATCGCCCTCCTCACGACGCGTGCCATCGAACGCTCGCGGTTTGGCGCCTATCTCGTCGCCATCCGCGAAAATGAGAGTGCCGCGAGAGCGCTTGGTGTCGACACGCTCAAGGTGAAGCTTCAGGCTATCACCCTCTCGGCCGCGTTCACGGCCGCGGCCGGCGCCTTTTATGTGCAGTACTTCCTCCTCATCAATCCTGAGCTCGGATTCGGCGCCTCGGTCTCGATCGAAGCGCTGCTCGCGCCGATCATCGGCGGGATCGGCACCGTGTTCGGCCCCCTCGTCGGCGCGATCGCGCTGCATGAGCTCGGCGAGCTCGCGCGCTGGCTGCTCGGCGGGCTTCCGGGCGCGGACATGGCGCTCTTCGGCGTTTTCCTCATCCTCATCATCGCCTTCGCGCGCGGCGGCGTCTCAAGCCTCGCACAAGCCTTGGGGCAGCATGCTCAGCGAAAGCCGGTCGAGGTTGCGCCGTGACGCCCGTCCTGGAAACGCAAGGCCTCACCAAGCGCTTCGAAGGGCTCACCGCCGTCGAGGATGTCTCCGTGTCGATCGAGGCCGGCGGCATCACCGGGCTCATCGGCCCGAACGGAGCCGGCAAGACCACGCTTTTCTCGCTGATTTCGGGCTTCGAGCGGCCGAGCCTCGGCCATATTCTTTTTCGTGGCGAGACGGTTACCGATCTTTCGCCGGACCGCAGGGCGGTGCTCGGCATCGCGCGCACCTTTCAGATCGTGCAGCCCTTCGCCCGGTTGAGCGTCGCCGAGAACATCGCGGTCGGCGCCCATTTGAGGCACCGCTCGCGCGCCGAGGCGCTGGTGAAGGCGCGCGGCGTCGCCGCAAGGCTCGGCCTTACGCCGATGCTCGACACGCCTGCGGCCTCGCTCACCGTCGCTGCCCGCAAGCGTCTCGAGCTTGCCCGGGCGCTCGCGACCGAGCCCGCAGTCCTCCTGCTCGATGAGGTGCTTGCCGGCCTCAACCCTTCGGAGATGCGCGACATCATCCCCGTGATCCGCGCCATTCGCGATGATGGCGTCACCGTGATCATGGTCGAGCATGTGATGCAGGCGGTGATGCACCTTTGCGCGCGCGTCATCGTGCTGAACCAGGGCCGCATGATCGCCGATGGCCCGCCGCGCGAGGTCACGCGCGATCAGCGGGTCGTCGAGGCCTATCTCGGAAAGGGCGCGGCGGCGCGACTGGAGGCGGCAAATGGCTGACGCCGCGCTCCTCGAGGTCGAAGGCCTCATCGCCGGCTATGGCGCGGCCGACGTGTTGCGCGGCATCGACATCGATGTCGCGTCAGGCGAGACAGTCGCGATGCTGGGCTCGAACGGCGTCGGCAAGACGACGCTCAACAAGGTGCTGAGCGGCATTCTTCGGCCGCGCGCCGGCAGCATCCGCTTCGACGGCCGCTCGCTCGAACGTGCCACGCCCGCCAAGATCGTCGAGATGGGCCTTGTCCATGTGCCGGAAGGGCGACGCATCTTTCCGGACCTGAGCGTCGACGAGAACCTCGTTCTCGGAAGCTATCGGCGCGCCAAGGCGAACCGGGCTCGCAACCGCGAGCGCGTCATGACGAATTTTCCCCGCCTTGCGGAGCGCTGCCGGCAGCGGGCCGGCACGCTGTCGGGCGGCGAGCAGCAGATGCTCGCCATCGGCCGGGGGCTGATGGCCGAGCCGCGCTTTCTCATTCTCGACGAGCCCTCGCTTGGCCTCTCGCCGCTCCTCGTCGAGGAGATGTTCGCGCTCATCCGGCGTCTCGGCACCGACGGCCTCACCATCTTCCTCGTCGAGCAAAACGTCGTGCAGTCGCTCGCGGTCGCCGGTTATGCGCATGTGCTCGAGAACGGCCGCGTCGTGCTCTCCGGCAAGGGCGAGGCACTGATGAGCGATCCGCGGCTGCAGAAAACCTATTTGGGGATGTGAGCGTCATGAGGGTCATCCCGAGGCACGCAACCGGCGGCGGCAGAACCTTCCCCGCCGTCCATGCAGCCGGAAACGCGACCGATAACGGTGAGCCCGCCCCTCTGTGGGCCGGGCCCGCCAAGGAGGACCGATGACCATCGATTTCAAGCACCGCCTGTCGCAAGGACGCATCGTCGTCGCGCCCGGCGTCTATGATGCGCTCACCGCCTCGCTCGCCGTGCGCTCGGGCTTCGAGGCCGTGTATCTTTCCGGCGCCGCCATCGCCTATACGCGGCTCGGCGCCCCCGACATCGGCCTCGTCTCGATGGCGGAAGTCGCCGAGACGCTGAGCCTCGTGCGCGAGCGCATCGAGGCGCCGATCATCGTCGACGGCGACACCGGCTACGGCAACGCGCTCAATGTCGCGCGCACGGTGCGCGCTTTCGAGCAGGCCGGCGCCTCGGCGATTCAGCTCGAGGACCAGACGTTCCCGAAGCGCTGCGGCCATCTCTCCGACAAGATGCTGATTGCGGCAGGTGAGATGGCGGGTAAGCTCCGCGCCGCCGTCGACGCGCGCCGCAGCGACAAGACGCTGATCATCGCGCGCACCGACGCCGTCGCGAGCGAGGGCTTCGAGGCGGCAGCAGAGCGCGCGCGACTCTATGCCAGCTCGGGCGCCGACGTGCTTTTCGTCGAGGCGCCGAGGACGCGCGAGCAGCTCGGCGCGATCAAATCCGCTCTCGGGGATCGTTTGCCGCTCATGGCCAACATGGTCGAGGGCGGGCAGACGCCAGTCCTCTCGGCGCAAGAGCTGGAAGGGCTCGGCTTTCGCCTCGTCATCTTCCCCGGCGGCGTCGTGCGCGCCATCGCCCGCACGGCGCAAGCCTTCTATGAAGTGCTGGCGCGCGACGGCGTGACCGACGCCTTCCGCGACCGCATGTTCGATTTCGAGGCGCTCAACGATCTCCTGGGCACCAAGGCCCTGCTCGAGCGCGGCCGTTCCTATGAAGGCGCACCGATCTCGCCTGCCGCTCGACCGGTGAAGGCGAAGGCATGACCGCGATCGATCCTGTCACGCTCGCCGTGCTCAAGGGACGGCTCGAGCAGATCGCCGACGAGATGGACGCGACGCTCTATCGCTCGGCCTTCAACCCGATCATCGCGGAGGCGCGCGACGCTTGCCATGGGCTTTATCATGCCGAGACGGGGGCGACCTTGGTGCAAGGCTCGAAGGGCCTGCCGATCTTTGTCGGCGCGATGTCGTTTGCCGTGAAGGCCGTGATCGACAAGGTCGCAAGAGAAGGCGGCTTGGAAGAGGGCGATACTTTTCTCTTCAACGACCCTTATCAAGGGGGCACGCATCTCAATGATTTCCGCTTGGTGCGGCCGATCTGGCGGCGGGGCAAGGTCTTCGCTTGGCTCGCCTCCGTCGGTCATTGGCTCGACATCGGCGGCAATGTGCCGGGCGGCTTCAACGCCTCGGCGACGGAAAGCTTCCAGGAGGGTGTGCGCATTCCGCCCGTGAAGCTGATCGCGAAGGGGCGGATGAACGAGGACATTCTCGCGATCCTTGACGCCAACAGCCGCGTGCCGCAATCGAATTACGGGGACCTCAACGGGCAGATCAACGCGCTCGATCTCGGCGAGCGGCGCGTTCACGCGCTCCTCGACGATTACGGCGAGGAGACGGTGACGGCGGCGCTCGACACCTTCGGCCAACGCGCCGAGGCGCTCATGCGCGAAAACATCAGGGCCTTGCCCGACGGCACCTATTCCTTCGAGGATTATCTCGACAATGACGGGGTGAGCGAAGCGCGGCTCACCATCGCGCTCGATCTCACGATCAGCGGCGACAGGATGACGCTCGATTTCTCGCGCTCCTCGCCGCCCTGCGCCGGGCCGCTCAACATCGCGCGCTCGACCGCGGTCGCCTGTTGCTACGTGGCGCTCAAGCACATCTTCACCGATGTCCCCGCAAATTCCGGCTGCCTCGTGCCGATCGATTTCGTGATCCCCGAGACGACGCTGCTTGGCGTGTCGGCCCCGAAACCGGTGGGCGGCTACACGGAGACGATCCTGCGGATGATCGGCGTCGTCTTCGGCGCGATCGCCAAGGCCGATCCCAAGCTCGCGACGGCGGCGTTCTTCGGCACCATCAACGCGCTCTCGCTCGCCGGATACCGCGCCAATGGGACGCGCTGGGTGATGTCGATGTTCTTCGGCGGCGGGCTCGGCGGCAATCCAAAAGGTGATGGCCTCAACCATGGCAACAACGCCATATCGACGGCGACCATGCCGCCGCTCGAGATTCTCGAGGCCGCCTACCCGGTGATGTTCACGCAATGGGCGCTGCGTTCCGACAGCGGCGGCCCTGGCCGGCATCGCGGCGGGCTCGGCGCGATCTACGAGATCGAGGCTCTCGACGAGAACGGGGCGGAGGTGTTCCTGCTCGGCGAGCGCGGGCGCTTTGCGCCGTTCGGCGTCGCGGGCGGCGGCGAGGCGGCGCTCAACCGCTTCCTCTGGGAAACGGATGAAGGAGAAGCGACAGCGCCGCTCGTCTCCAAGGTGACGGGGGTTCGCATCCGCAAGGGGCAGAAGGTGCGCCTCGAGACGCCGGGCGGTGGCGGCTGGGGCGACCCTGCCGAGCGAGAGAAGGAACGGATCGAGCGCGACATCCGCGAAGGCTATGTCGGGGCGAAGGGCGCGGGCGAGGCGCGTGGCGCTGCCGTCGCGCCCAAAAGAGGCAAGGCGGCGTGAGCGCGTCCGGCACGATCCCTTCCCGCGCGGCGAGCATCGTCGGCGTCGACGTGGGGGGCACCTTCACGGATCTTTTCCTCTATGACGAGGCAAAGCGCGAGTTCCGCATAGCCAAGGTCGCGTCCCATCGCGGCGACGAGGCCTCGGGCTTCCTCTCAGGTCTCGCCGCTCTCGGGCCGCTTGCGAACGTCGGGGCGATCGTCCACGGCACCACAGTCGGCACCAATGCGCTCCTCGAACGCAAGGGCGCACGCGTCGGCCTGATCACCACCAAGGGATTCCGCGACGTGCTCGAGATGCGTCGACGCGACCGGCCGCATACCTGGGGGCTCTGGGGCGAGTTCGTGCCGGTGGTCGAGCGCTCGATGCGGCTCGAGGTCGCCGAGCGCGTTTTGGCCGACGGCACGTTGCGCGCCGCTCTCGACCCACAAGAGGCCCGAGCGGCGGCGCGCACGCTCATCGAAAAAGGCGCTGAGGCCGTCGCCATCGTCTTCATCAATGCCTTCGCCAATCCGGAGAACGAGCGCCGCGCGGCCGAGGCCGTGCGGTCGATCTGGCCCAACGAGCACGTCGCGATCTCGAGCGAGATCCTGCCGGAGATCCGCGAATTCGAGCGCAGCTCGACGACGGCGCTCAACGCCTATCTCCAGCCCGTCGTCGGCTCCTATCTGGGCAAGCTCGAGGCTGCCTTGTCGGAAGGCGGCTTCAAGGGCGATTTCCACATCGTGCAATCGAATGGCGGCGTGATGGCGACCTCGACCGCGCGGCGCTTGCCGGTGCGCACCGCGCTTTCGGGGCCGGCGGCCGGCGTCATCGCGGCGGGCGCGATCGCGCGCGCGGCGGGCCGGTCGAATGTGATCACCGGCGATCTGGGCGGGACCTCCTTCGACGTGTCGCTGATCGCGGATGGCCGTACCGCACTCTCGGCGCAGACCACCATCGATTTCGGCCTCGTCATCCGCACGCCCATGATCGAAATCACGACGATCGGAGCGGGCGGCGGCTCGATCGCGAGCGTGGACAAGGGTGGCCTCCTCCAGGTGGGGCCGGAAAGCGCGGGCTCGCTTCCCGGGCCGGCCTGCTACGGCGGCGGCAACACGCGCCCGACGCTCACCGACGCCAACGTGGTGCTCGGCCGCATCAACGCGGAACGCCCGATCGGCGACAAGCTCGCGAGTCTCGACGTCGGCGCGGCGACGGAGGCTATCCTGGCGCATGTGGGGCATCCCCTCGGGCTCGACGCCCCGCGCGCGGCGGAAGCCATCGTCAAGATCGCGAACGCCCGCATGGCCGGCGCCATCCGCCTCGTCTCGATCGAGCGCGGGCATGATCCTTCAACCTTCACCTTCATGCCCTTCGGCGGCGGCGGCGCTTTGCATGCGGGCGCGCTGATGCGCGAGGTCGGGCTCCAATCGGTGCTCGTGCCGCGTTTTCCCGGCATCACCAGTGCGCTCGGTTGCGTCATCGCAGACCTGCGTCACGATCAGGTGCTGACCGTCAATCTTGGGCTCGACGGGCTCGACGCCACGCTCCTCAATCGCCACCTCGCCGAGACCGGCCGCGAGGCGCGCGCCGTCGTGGCGAACGCGGGCGTCGCCGTCTCGCGCATCGACACGGTCTTCGAGCTCGACATGCATTACCTCGGCCAGACGCACACCGTGCAGGCGCGGCTGCCGGCGGAGCTCGACGGCGAGGCAGGCACAGGTCGACGAGGCCGCCGTGCGCGCCGCCTTCGAGGCCGCCTATCGTTCACAGTTCAGCCGGCTTTTGCCGGGCGTGCCCGTTCGCATCGTGACGCTTCGCACGGCCGCCATCGGCCGCCGGCCGCATTTCGATCTCGAGGCGCTCGCGCCGATGTCGGGCGGCGCGGATGCAGGGCGTGGCACGCGCCGCGTCTGGTTCGACGATGAATGGCGCGAGACCGCGATCTTCTCGCGGCTCGATCTTGCGATCGGCGCGAGAGTCGAGGGGCCTGCCATTCTCGAGCAGCCGGACGCGACCACGATCGTCGACCCCGGGCTCGTCGGCGAGGTCGACGATTATGGCAACCTCATCGTCACGCGGAGCGCGGCGTGAATCGTAAGATTCCCCTATCCCGCACGGCTCTTTTGATCTGCGATCTGCAGAATGATTTCATTGATCCCAAAGGCGCCTATGGCCGCGCGAGGCTCGCCGCGGCCGAGATCGCGGCCCTACCGGGGCGCGTGAAGCCCTTCGCCGAGCTCATGAGGGCGAAGGGCGGCTTCACCGTCTCGACCCATTTCACCCTCGTTCCCGGCAAGGGTGGCGAGCCTCTCATCTCGCCGCACCTCAGGGCGCTCCGGCCTTTTCTCGGCAAAGGGGATTTCGAGCCGGGCGCCTGGGGACAGGCGACTGTAGACATTCTCCAACCGGTCGATTTCGCGGTCGAGAAGGTCGCCTATTCGGCCTTCTACATGAGCCGGCTCGAATGGGTGTTGCGCAGGGCGGATATCCAGAAGCTCTACGTCTGCGGCATCGTCACCAATGGCGGCGTCGCCTCGACCGTGCGCGACGCGCATGTGCGCGATTTCGACATCACGGTCCTTGCCGACGGCTGCGCCGCCTTCTCGCGCGAGACGCATGAGACGGCGCTCGCCGCGCTGCGCCCGCTCTGCCCGGTGATCACGATCGCCGAGGCCATCGCCGAGCTCGGCACCCCATGAGCGTGCGTGAAGCCGCTGGCGTCGCCTTTGAAAGCGAGGTGCCGGTCGTGATCGTGGGTGCGGGCGCCGCCGGCCTTTGCGCGGCGCTTGCGGCGCATGAAGCAGGCGCAGAATGCGCCGTCATCGAGCGGGATGCGGTGCCGCGTGGCTCGACGGCGCTGTCCGCGGGGCTGATCCCGGCAGCGGGCACGCGCTTTCAGCGCGAGCGGGGCATCGCGGATGACGCTGAGCGGTTCGCCGCGGATATTATGCGCAAGGCCAGGAATGAGCCGGCGCCCGAGATCGTCAAACTCGTCGCGCGCGGCGCAGCTTTGCTCGTCGAATGGCTTGCCGATGCCTATGGCCTCACTTTCTCGGTGGTCGACGATTTCGACTACCCCGGCCACTCGGCGCGGCGCATGCATGGACTACGCTCGCGCTCCGGCGCCGAGCTCGTCGATCGCTTGCGCGAAGCCGTCGAGCACGCAGGCATCCCGATAGTGACGAGCGCGACCGTCACCACGCTTTTCGCCGAGGCGGACGGTCGGGTGCGGGGCGTCGCGGTGTCGCGGCCAGACGGCGCGACCGAGCTCATCGGTTGCCGGGCCCTCGTGCTTGCTTGCAGCGGCTTTGGCGGAAATCCAGCGCTCGTGCGCCGCCACATTCCAGAGATGTCCGAGGCGATTTATTTCGGCCATGCGGGAAATCGCGGCGATGCGGTTCTTTGGGGCGAGCGTCTCGGCGCGAAGCTCGCCTTCATGTCTGGCTATCAAGGGCATGGCTCGGTGGCGCATCCGCACGGTATCCTCATCACCTGGGCGGTAATCACCGAGGGAGGCTTTCAGGTCGACGCACGAGGGCGCCGTTTCGCCAATGAGGCGGCCGGTTATTCCGAGCAGGCCGAAGCGGTTCTGACGAAGGCGCACGGCACGGCGTTCGACATCTTCGACGAGCGCATCGCCGGCGTCGCGCGCCAGTTCGAGGATTTTCGCAAGGCTGAAGCCGCGGGCGCCGTGCTCTCGGCCGCGACCGTCGCCGAGCTCGCGACCCGTCTCGGCTTGCCGGCTTCGAGGCTCGCGAAGACTTTCGACGAGGTCGCGGCGATGAAGCGCGGCCTCACGCAAGATCCGCTCGGCCGAAGCTTTTCAGGGTGGCCCGAACTCACCGCGCCTTTCAAAGCCGTGAAGGTCACGGGGGCTCTCTTCCATACGCAGGGCGGTTTGGTGGTGAATAGCGACGCGCGCGTCCTCAAGATCGACGACTCGCCTTTTCCGAACGTGCTTGCCGCGGGCGGAGCGGCGGCCGGCGTCTCGGGCTCGACGGCCGAAGGCTATCTTTCAGGCAACGGCCTCTTGAGCGCGACGGTGCTGGGGCGAAAGGCCGGAGAGCAAGCCGCGTTTTTGCAATCGCCTTGAGGGATGTTTTTTTGAGCGACGCCGCTCGACGCGCATTTTTCGCTAATCACGCGCGAAGATCCTGCGGAGCGAGCGCATGTTGCTGATCAGGATCATGGCGGGCAAGCGCAACGCGTGGAAGGGATAACGGGCCGGCGGCAAGGTCGCGATCGGTAGATCGTCGTGGCGCAGCCCCCGCATGCGTTCCGCGGCGAGCTTGCCCATCAGCGTTTGCAGCGCCACGCCGCGTCCATTGCAGCCATAGGCGGCGTTGAGCCCCGGCTCGAGCGTCACGAGACGAGGCAGATGATCGAAGGTGAGCGCTAGCTTGCCGCTCCAGCGCATCGGGAAATCGATCGCGCGGAGCGCCGGAAATAATTTGCGCGCATGGGCTCGAATGCGGTCGAAGAGGTCGGGCCGCTCGCGCTCCGTGAAGCTGCCGCGCCCGCCGATGATGAAGCGGCCTTCGTCGTCACGTCGGAAATAGACGCCGAGCTGCATGAGATCCGAGACGGGAAGGCGCCCCGGCAAGATGGCGCGGTCGAGCTCGGGCGGCAGCGGGTCGGTCGCGAGCTGATAGCTCGCGACGGGGATCATCGCGGTCTTCAGGGCCGGGTGGAGGTCGCCGAGATAGGCATTCGTCGCGAGCAGAACCTCTTTTGCGGTCACGCTGCCGTTTTCTGTTTCGAGACGCCAGTGATTGCCCTCACGCCCCAGGCGTTTCACGCGTGAGTTGCCGAAGAGCATCGCGCCCGAGGCAGCCGCGGCATGCGCAAGCCCCCGCGCATAGCTGAAGGGCTGCACCATGCCGGAGCGCCGATCGAGCATGCCGCCGCGATAGAAATCCGTGCCCACGAACTCGGCCATGCGGGCCTTGTCGAGGATCTCGACATTTTCGCCGCGCGCCTTGAGCTCGCCCGCGCGACGCTCGATCGCGGCGAGGACCTTGGGCGCATAGGCCGCCTGTATCCAGCCGTCGCGGTGCGCCTCGCATTGAATTTGGAAACGTTCGATGAGCGAAAACACGAGGTCGGCCGTCCCGGCGCTGAAGCGGTGCAAGGCCTCGCCGCGTTCGCGGCCGAATTTCGCGACCATCTCTCCGGGATCGAGCTTCAACCCGGCAATCACCTGCCCGCCATTGCGGCCCGACGCGCCAAAGCCCGGCTCCTCGGCCTCGAGGAGCACGGGTTGCGTCCCGCTTTCCGCAAGATGCAGCGCCGCAGAGAGGCCGCAAAAACCACCGCCGATGATGGCGGTTTCGGCGGTGAAGTCGTCTTGCAGCTCGGGAAAGCCCGGCCGTGGCCCGGCCGTCTCGTTCCACAAGCCGAAAGGGCTCGGCTTTGCCGCTTCGGACAAATCGTTCACGGGCGACCTCTCGCGCAAGCTGCCGAGGGACGCCCGATATCCCGAGGGAAAACCGGCGTTCAAGCGACAGCCGGCGCACAGTGACGCCGCGGCGCCGGCCGCGTCAAGGAAGCCGCTCCCCCGGATTGCCGCGAGCCGCCAACGTATGGCGCTCGCGCCGATCGGGTCGGAGATGCGCGACCTATTCAGCCGCAGCGGGTGGCCGTCTTCTTCTCGCTGTCGCCCACGTCGTTGGACTTGGTCACGCTCACTTTCTTGCAGCGAACCCCAAGACCTTCGCCGACCTTCTTCTTGACGACCTTCTTGGTGCCGTAGGGCGTCTCTTTCTTTGTCACCGAGACATCCTCATCGGCTTGCGCCATTCGGAGCTGGGTTCCGCTCCACGGACTTTGCGCGTTGGCGATACCGCCAACCGCAAGCGACAGACCAACGGCGAATGTCGCCGCGATTACAGCCGTTTTCATGCGAGCCTCCATCGAACAGGTTGAGGCAGAACTTGCTTTGGTGACTTTGGTTCCCGGCCGCTTTTCGGCGACGCCTGCGCCGCTCGCGCGAACATTTCCGATGGTTTTTGAAAGGTTGCGCACGCAATTCAACATTGGCCGACCTGCCAATTCGCAAATTCCCAATGCTCATCCCATCTGAGATGCTGCGCGCGGGTAGCGGGGCAAGTCACAAGCGCAATTCCCCCGATACGGCGCGTTCGGTTTCGGGAATGAGGCGAGACGGAGCGCAAGGTGTCGGCTCTCGAAGGGCAGATCGTTCCAAGCGAGCTTGCGGCGGAAGACCTCAAAGCGCTGCGCGCGGCCGTTCGGCACCTCGAGCGCGAGAGCTTGGCTACCCGCTTGGCGCAAATGGCCGGCAAATCGGCGGGCCTTTTCGATCGCCTCCTCCCGCGGGCCGTTGCGGATGCGGCTTCGTTCGCGACACAATCGGCTCTGCGTGCGGCCCTCAAGCTGGCGCTGAGCTCGAGCCTTTCGCGCTGGCGCGACAAGAGCGGGCGTTGGCACAAGGCGTTGGCGACGCTCGCCGGTGCGGCCGGAGGGGCCTTTGGCCTGCCCGCGCTCGTCGCCGAATTGCCGATCTCGACGAGCCTTTTGATGCATGCCATCGCGGATATCGCCCGCGGCGAAGGGGAGGATTTGTCCACGCCTGAGGGCGTCCTCGCCTGCGTCGAGGTTTTGGCGCTGGGCGGGAGCACAGGCTCGCAAAAGCCGGGCGAAGGCTATTATGCGGTTAAGGCCACGCTCGCCCATTCGCTTGCCAGCCTCGGCCGCTATTTCGCGGAACGCGGCTTTGTCGAGGAGGGCGCCCCAGTGTTTGCGCGCGTCATCTCGAGCGTCGCGCGGCGTTTCGGCGTCGCCGTCTCGCAGAAATTCGCCGCGCAAGCCGTGCCGGTCGTGGGTGCGATCGCTGGCGCGGCCATCAACGCGGCCTTCATGTCCCACTTCCAGACGATGGCGAAAGGCCATTTCACCGTTCGCCGGCTTCAGCGCCATTACGGCAACGATCTCGTCGCGGCGAGCTACGCGCGCATCAAGCTCGCCGAAGGGCTTTAGCTACGCGCGAGCCAGGCGGCCGATCACATAAGCGAGGATGCGCCCCGCCGTGAGCGCGCCCAAGCCCGACACGTCCCGCGCCGGCATGAGCTCGACAAGATCGAAAGCCGCGATCCGCGCCCGTTGCGCGACGGCGTCGAGGAGCTCGATGGCTTGCCAATAGCTCAAGCCGCCCGGCGCGCGACCGATGACGGAAGGCATGATCGACGGGTCCAGCACGTCGCAATCGAAAGTCACCAGCACGTCGGTGTCAGGTGCGATGAGATCGAGAACCGGTCTCAGGCCCTTCGCGTGAATGTCGCGCGCCGAGATGAAATGGACGCCGCGCGCCAGGGCCTCCTCGCGGTCGGCGGGCCGCGCCGAGCCAACGCCTCTTTGCCCGACCGCAATGATGCGGTCGATGAAGGGGAGCTCGGAGGCTCGCCGCATGGTGCTCGAGAGACCGAGGCGTTCGCCATCGACATCGTCGCGAAAGTCGATGTGGGCGTCGAGTTGAAGGATGGTGAAGCGGCCCCGGCCTTCGAAGGCCTGGAACATAGGAATCGGCACCGAATCATCCCCGCCGATCACCACGGGCGTGGCCCCGCTGTGGATCAATGTCGAGATCGCCGCTTTGATGGTGCGTCGATTTCCGGCCGCGTCGGCTTCGTCGACGTCCAAGTCGCCGCAATCGACCACCGCCTTGTGAGAGGGGCCGAGGAGAGGCCCGTCGAGGTCGAAATCATAATGCGACGCCATTGCCGAAAAGCGCGACATGGCGGCACGGATCGCGGCCGGCGCTTCGGCGCAATAGGCGCCCACGCTTGGATAGGGCGTGGCGCATCCGATGCCCAGGATGGCGATCTCGGCCGAGACCGATTTCAGGTCACTACAAGCGGGAAGTCCGAGGAAGGTGCCGGTGTCGCGGCTGCCGAACATTGTTCCGATATCGCGTTCCTGGTTGGTCATGTCTGGCTCCTATGGGGCGACCTCGATTTTCCAAGGTCGCGTGCCGCGACGCAATATCCGCGTAGCCCTATCGGGCGCCGGGAACTTCGGTCCAGCCCCCGCCGTTCTTTAGACATCGGTCAATGCCGGAAAGCCGCCCATGCGGGTCTCAGCCTTTCAGTCCGTTTTCTTTTGCGCGACCGCGGCCCTGGTCGCTTTTTCGATCGGCATCCTCGTTGCCCGGGGCGGAGCGCCCCTCAAGCTTGGGCCGAGCGGCGACGATCAGGGCGTCGCGCATCCGAAAACGGTTCGGGTGATCTTGCCGGATACGCTCGACGGGCAATCGATCCCGGGCCATGGAACCGGCCTGGTGGATCGTCGCCGGGATCTCTCGCCGCTCTATCCCACCTCGCCGGGCCCACACGAGGACAGATCGACTTCGACGATGGCCGCCGGTACGGCTAAAAGCCCAGGGGCTCGGGATGGCGATGATCTGAACCCCGTGAAAGCTTCGGCCCTGGCGAATGAAACCGGGCAACCGCAAGCCCGAGATGAGGAAGGCCTCCCCGATCCAGCCGCCGACGCCGATATCCCCATCCCGACCGATCCTCGGTTCTTGCGCCACGTCCCTTTGGGATCGCGACATGCGAGCGGCAACTTCTATCGCCATTATTATCTTGCGGCGCGCCGAGGTCGGCCCCTGTATCGCAATGGCGCCTTTGCGCGGTTGTCGACCTCCGATCACGGCCGATGAACCCAGCTCGCGGGGCGCCGGCCAATGACGGATTCGCATAGCGAGTTTCCGCGTGTCATTGTTTGAGCCATGGCGAGGTGGGCAAACAAGAGGGCACGGCCCGTTTCCTCGGCGCGTTCGCCAGGTGGGGTTTTTCCAAGCTTCGTCGTGCCCCAGCTTGCTCTTGCGGTGAAAAGCCCGCCGCGCGGCAATTCCTGGGTCCATGAGCTCAAGCTCGACGGCTACCGCATCCACGCACGTCTACAGGGTGGAGAGGCGCGGCTTTTCACGCGCACCGGCCTCGATTGGACTGCGCGTTATGTGGCGCCCGCAAAGGCGCTTCGGAAGCTGCCGGCGAAAAGCGCCTATCTCGATGGCGAGCTTTGCGCGGTCGGCCTGGACGGACTGACCTCCTTTGCCGAGATGCAAGCGGCCACGGATGGGCAGAGCGCCTCGGGCCTCGTCTATTTCGCCTTCGATCTCCTTTATCTCGACGGCAAGGATTTGCGCGCCGAGCCGCTCATCGCGCGAAAATCGAGGCTCGAGGCCTTGCTTGCGGGCGCCGATCCCGCGATCCGTTACAATGAGCATCTCGTTGGCGATGGCGAGGCGATCCTTCGCGCCGCTTGCAAGCTCAATGTCGAAGGCATCGTCTCGAAGCGTACCGATAGCGCCTATGTGCCCGGCAACCGGGGCCTCTGGGCCAAGTGCAAATGCCTCAACCGCGAAGAATTCGTCGTGGTCGGGTGGACCGACCCCAAAGGTACGCGACCGTATCTCGGCTCGCTGCTGCTCGGCTATTACGCGCAAGACGGCCGCCTTCTCTATGCCGGCCGGGCCGGAACCGGAATGACCGAGCGTGTGCTCGCAAGCCTGCACGAGCGGTTGGCGCCGCTCTCGGTGAAGCGCATGCCGCTCGCCGCGCCGCCGCCCAAGGAGAATCGATTCGGCGCGCCGCTCGAGCTCAAGCGCGTGCATTGGGTTCGCCCCGAGCTCGTCGCCGAGGTCACCTATCTCACCTGGACGAGAGACGGGTTGCTGCGCGCCGTCGTCTTCCAGGGCCTAAGGGAGGACAAGCGTGCTTCGGATGTGCGTCGCTGAAGGAGGAAGCGTCTTGGACCGCAAGAGTCTGGAGCAGGCCCTCGCGCGCGTCGACCAAGAGATCGGCCTCGTCGAGCGGCAAATGCAGCGTCAGCGCGAACGGATCGCGAAACTCGAAATCGGCGGCGAGAACGCTCAAGCGGCGCGCGAACGGCTCATCGCCATTGAGGCCTTGCAGGCTCTTCGCTTTGCCGATCGCGAGCTTTTCCAGCAAGAGCTCGCCCTCTTTCGCCAGAGGCAGAAGAAGATCTGGTAAACTTCCTGGGTCCCTGGCCCGAGGGCGCCCCGGATCTCGCGGCCCCGGCAGGTCAGGCCAGAGAGGTTTCGTACTCGCGCGACCTTTCCCTTGATTTACGTAAAGGCGCACGCGATGATCGCTTCGCCTGATATTCGCGGAGCCGGTGCTCGTGAAGCGCCACTCACAAGAGCTCACCGATGCGGGATGACGGATCAGAGGGTGATGTTCCGCGGGAGGAATTCCGATGGATGCCGATCGGCGGGCCGTTGCGGCGCCCGGCTCGAGCCAGGAATCACGTGGAGACGCGCTGCGTGAAGGCGCTCCGCCAGAAGGCGCCATGGCGGGCCGCGACCTTCTGACCGTAAGGGGCGTGTCGAAGCAGTTCGGCGGGACGCAGGCGCTCAACGATGTGGGCATGCGCCTGAACGCGGGTGAGATCGTCGCGCTCCTCGGTGAGAACGGGGCGGGCAAGTCGACCTTGATCAAGATCCTTGCGGGCGTCCATTCGCTCGACACGGGAACCGTGGTTTTCCACGGCGTCGACGTGACGACGACGCTCAGAAAATTGCCCATCGCCTTCATTCATCAAGATCTCGGCTTGATCGATTGGATGACCGTCGCCGAGAACATCTGCCTCACGCTTGGTTTCCCAAGGCGACGCGGCCTTGTCGATTGGGACGCGGCGCGTCGGCGCGCGGCTTCAGCTCTCGAAAGGGTGGGTGCCGAGATTGATCCCGACCTGCGCATCCAGGATCTGAGCCGAACGGAAAAATCGCTTGTCGCGATCGCCCGTGCGCTTGCCGCCGAGGCCGAGATCCTGGTGCTCGACGAGCCGACGGCGAGCCTGCCGGCAGATGAAGTGGCGCGCCTGTTCGAGGCCTTGCGCCGGCTGCGGGCGCGCGGCGTCGGCATGATCTATGTTTCGCACCGGCTCGACGAAGTGTTCGAGATCGCCGATCGGATGGTGGTGCTGCGCGACGGGCGCGTCGCAGGCGAGCGCATCGTGGCGACGACCACTCCCGACCAGGCGATCATGCTGATCGTCGGGCGTGAGCCCTCTCAGGTCTTCCGGCGCCCCGCCGAGCGCCGCGGCTCGCCGCGCCTGGTGCTTGATCGTCTCATGATCGATGCGGTCGGCCCGGTCGATTGCGAAATTCACGCGGGCGAGATCGTGGGTTTTGTCGGCCTGCGCGGCGCGGGACAGGAGAGCGTCGGCCGGGCGCTCTTCGGTGTCCTTCCGACCACGAGCGGAAGCATTCGCCTCGACGGCAAGGGCATGGCTCCGGCCTCGCCGCGCCAGGCGATGAGCCTGGGCGTCAACCTCGTCTGCGCTGATCGGGCAGGCGAATCCATCATGTCCAACTTGACGGTGCGCGAGAACCTGTTCCTCAACCCGGTCGCCGCGGGATTGAGCTTTTTTTCCCTGCTCGGATCGGGGCGAGAAAACCGAGCCTCCCTGGAATTGGGGCGGCGTGTCGGCTTGCGGCCGAACGACCCGAACCTTCCGATCGAGCTCTTGTCGGGCGGCAATCAGCAAAAGGCGGTGGTCGGGCGCTGGCTGCACCTTGCCGGGAAACTCTACCTTTTCGAGGATCCGACCGCGGGCGTCGATGTCGGCGCCAAGGCGGAAATCTACCTCTTGTTCGACGTGGCGCTTCGGGCCGGTGCCGCTCTCGTGATCGTGTCGACCGATTTCGAGGAGGTCGCAAAAGTCTGCCACCGCGCCCTGGTGTTCGATCGCGGAAAGGTCGTGGCGGAGCTCGCCTCGGAGGATCTCTCCGTCGAGAACCTGCTCGCCGCCGCTTCCGCCAGCATCGGGCAAACGGCGAAAGCGATGGGCGTTCCGTTTACTCACCCGGCCCCGGATCATCATGCAGTCCCTTAAATCGAACGCACTCGAGCCCACCCGAGCGGAGCTCGCGGGGCTGACACGCTGGCGGGCGATGGGCAGGCTCGCGCCGGTCTACGGCCTGCCGATCCTGACGGTGCTCTTGATCATCTTCTTCTCCATCCTCTTACCGTCGACTTTCCCGACCTATCTCAATTTCCGTTCGATCCTCGCCGACAAGGCGATCATCGCTCTTCTTTCCCTGGCGGCGACCTTGCCGATGATGGCGGGGCGCATCGACCTCACGGTCGGCTTCGGCATCGTGATGTGGCACATCCTGGCGATGAGCCTCCTCGTCAACTACGGCGTTCCGTGGCCGCTCGCGATCGTGATCGTGGTGGCTTGCGGGGCGCTGGTCGGGCTGATCAACGGCTTGCTCGTCGAGGTGGCGCAGGTAGACAGCTTCATCGCCACGCTAGGCACCGGCACCATCCTTTACGCGCTCGCTCTTTGGCACACGGACGGGCGGCAGATCATCGGCGTGTTGCCGCAGGGCTTCATCGCCATCAACACGCTCTCGATCGCCGGTATTCCGGCGCCGGCCGTTTATGCCGTCGTTCTCGCGATCGTCTTATGGGTCGTGAGCGAACGCCTGCCGATCGGCCGGCACATCTATGCCATTGGCGCGAATGAGAAGGCCGCCGCTCTCAACGGCATCCCGGTCCGCATGTACATGATCGGCGTTTTCGTCGCCTCGGGGGTGATCGCCGGGCTTGCAGGTTGCGTGCTCGCCGCGAAGCTCAGGATCGGCCAAGCGAATGTCGGGCTCGACTATTTGCTTCCCGCGCTCGTCGGCGCCTTCCTCGGCTCGACGACCATCAAGCCTGGGAGGGTCAATGTCTGGGGCACGATTTTCGGCGTCCTGATCCTTGCCGTCGGCATTTCGGGCATCCAGCAGCTCGGCGGCGCTTTTTTCGTCGAACCTTTGTTCAATGGCACGACGCTCGTCATCTCCATCGTGCTCGCGGCGTTCGCGCAGCGGCGCCGCAGCGCCATCACGCGACCGACGCGTATCGTGAAGGAGCCGAGCTAGAGGCAATTTGGAAAAGCGGACGCCGCTTTTCCGAAGAGCTCATGCTCCACGAGCGGTCGAGGCCATCATGGTCTTCGGTCGCGTTGCGAAGAATAAGTGGCGGGCCGCAGTTGGTACCGCCCGCTTGCATAATTCGGCGGCCTGAACGGCCGTCGCTGAAGCGCCGGAACACCCGGCCTGACGAGCCGTCGGCTCGCCAGCATCTGAAGGGAGGTATGAGGATGTCGAAACTTCGTTTGGTCGGCCAAGGCCTCGGCTTGCGTAGCGCTGATCGCGCTGCCCGCCGTTGCTCCGCTTGCGGACGACGATGCGTATATGCAGATGGCGAAGGAATACATCGCCCAGGCATCGGCGCCCGTGACGACTTGGACCGGCCCCACGACCGGCCCCAAGGCCCAAGGCAAGAAGCTCGTCATCTACGTCTCCGCCGATCAGAAGAACGGGGGAGCGAGCGGCGTGGGCGATGGTGCCCAGGAAGCCGCCAAGGCGATCGGTTGGGATTTTCGCATCCTCGATGGGCAGGGATCGGTGCCGGCGCGCTCGTCGGCCTTGACGCAAGCCATCGCCTTGAAGCCGGACGGCATCATCCTCGGCACCATCGATGCCGCCGAACAGGCGCCGATCGTCGAGCAGGCGGTGGCCGCGGGCATCAAGGTCGTCGGCTGGCATGCGGGGCCGGGTCCCGGCAAGATCGACGCGGTGCCCGGCGTCTTCACCAATATCACGACCGACCCGAACGAGGTGGCCAAGGCCTCGGGCCTTTACGCGGTCGTGGATTCGGGGGGCACCGCGGGCGTGATCTTGTTCACCGACTCGATCTACGCCATCGCCACGGCCAAGACGAATGCCGAGAAGGCGGCGATCGAAGGCTGCAAGGGATGCAAGGTGCTGTCGATCGAGGATACGCCGATCGGTGATCTCTCCAATCGCATGGGGCAGCTCACCACCTCGCTGCTGGCAAAATACGGCAAGGCCTGGACGTATTCCATCGGGGTGAACGACCTCTATTTCGATTTCGCCGCACCTTCGCTTGTTTCAGCCGGTGTCGACCCGGCAACCGGGTACCCGCGGCAGATCGCGGCGGGAGACGGATCGGTGCCGGCCTTCCAGCGCATCCGGCAGAAGCAATATCAGCTCGCGACAGTGGCCGAGCCGCTGCATCTGCACGGCTGGCAATGCATCGACGAGATGAACAGGGCGCTCGCCGGTCAGCCGCCGAGCGGCTACGTGGCCCATGTTCATCTTTTCATCAACGCCAACATCGACAAGGACGGTGGCGCGCAGAATATCTTCGACCCGGGCAATGGCTACAAGGACGAATACAAGAAGATCTGGGGCGTGAAATAGCCGGGCGAGCTCTGATCACCGCGCAGCGCTCGGGAGCGTGATGGCTACGCCTTTGCCATCATGCTCCTCCGGGCTGTTTCTTGGGCGCGATGTTATAGCGGTGCAGGAGCGGACGAGCCCGGAGGACAGGCGACATTCCAACTCAATCGGCGGGCGTCGTCCCAATGACGTATGAATTCCCTACGCTGGTCGCTCGGCGATGTAGGTGTAAAAATTGCTTGCGCCAAAAAAGCGTCCCTCATCGGATTCGATTTCCAGCGTGCTCACGTATTCATTGGCCGAGGCTTCAGTCATCGTGCCGGCGCGAGGCAGAAGAATACGGAAGGATGCAAGGGCGCCCTTGAAGAAATCGGCCACGCCTATATCGGCGACGACGTAGGACATGGCGTCGCGCAAGGTTAGGCCGGACTCCTTCAGCAGCCGCGGCATAATCCGCATGACGCGAGGATGGGCGACGATCGCGTTGATAAGAATTTCATCTTGCTCCTTGCCGTAGTCGGGCGACGCCGTAGCGAATGTCATCGACGCATAGTCCCCATCAAAAATGACAACTCTCCCGCCGGGCCGAAGAAGACGTTTGGCCTCAGTCAGGATGGCCACCGGATCTGTCACGTGGCTGACCAGGGTGTGGGCTATCACGACATCCGCACCAGCGTCCCCAACATCGATGCTGTGGGCGTCGGCGATGCGAAACTCGATCCGGGGGGCAATATCCTCCTCTTCGGCGAGTTGACGAGCTCTTTCGATCAGATACTCACTGATGTCGAGTGCGAGGATCGCGCCCTTGAACTGGCCGCGCTTTGCGATGTTGCGGGCAACGATACCTGTACCCGTGCCGATCTCGATAACCCTTTGAATGTGCGCGAGACGGAATTGGCTCAGATACTCATCGATTGCCCTTGTAAAGAACGGATGCTTACCACGCAGTTCGAGCCGAGCGGCCATTGCTGCCAAAGCGGGCTCGTCGAGCTGAAACGTGCGTCCATACACGTCCTTTGACTTGATGTCGCGTTGCATCCCTGTTTCCATCCTCCAACGGTTTGGGCTGCCCTGTTGCGCCAATAGTACAGCTCTCCATTCGCCCGCTCACGCTCAACCCGTGTATTCCATGATGTAAAGGCCGGCGCCGCTCCAATCCGTGCAATAGGCGACGCCGTTCTTGTCGACGAAGACATCGGCCGAATGCAGCACCACCGGCCGGTTGGGGCGCGGGTCGACGAGCTTCTTCGGCGGCGGCGGCACGCAGGCGCCGACCTCGACGGGGCGCAAATGGTCGCTGATGTCATAAACCCGCACCCCCGCGTTCTGATAGGTGGCGAAGATCAGCGTCGAGCTCTGAAAGCTGCCGGGGCGATTCTCATGAATGTTATGCGGGCCGAAATGGCCGCCGACTTTGATGTAATCCGTGTCGGAGGGTTGCGGGAAAGTGGCGACGCTGATCGGATTTTCCTTTACCTGATTGTCGAATACCCAGATCGGCTTGAAACCATCCTCCATCTCGTCGAGCACGGCTTCGTCGAGCACGATGAGGAGATCCCGATCAGGCAAAGGCAAGCAGTTGTGCGTTCCTCCGCCGAACGGCGGCGCCCAATTCCTGTGCACGATCTCTTTTGGTTTTTCCTTGTCCGAGACATCGACGACCACGAGGCAGGCGTCGCGCCAGGCGCAATAGGCGATGTCGTCGTGAACCACGGCATGGTGCAGGCCGTAGCGGCCGCGCGGCAAGGGCCAATGCCCCTCTTCACCCGCGGCCAGATTCATCCCCGGCAGCCAATAGCGGCCGACCATGCGCGGCTTCGTCGGATCCTGCATGTCGATGGTGATGAGAATGTAGTCGCTGAACCCCTCCATCATCGCCGAGGCGTAAGCCCAGCGGCCGCCGACATACCAGATGCGATGAAGCCCTGTTCCCTCGACGGGCATGAAGCCGATCTGCCGAGGCTCGGCCGGCTTCGAGATGTCGAACACGGCCATGCCGGCGGACCAGTCGCGCCGGCCCGGCGCCTCGTCGTGACCATGCGTGCCGGACTTCGGTTTGTAATAGTTGCGCTCATCCGCCATTTCCGGCTGCGAAAACATGTCTCGCCCATGGACGAGGAGCAGGAGGTCGTCATGCACCTGAAGGTGCAGGCTCCAGGTGTTGGGCGGGTTCTTCACATAGTTGACCGTCTTCGGTTTCGTCGGGTCGCGAACGTCGATCACCGAAAAGCCCTTCGAGCACACATGGCCGATATAGGCGTAGCCGTTGCGCACCATGATCTGCTGGCCGTCGGCGCGCCCAGCCTGGTCGCAATGGCCGATGAGTCGCATGTTGCGCGCATAGCTGGGTTCGATCAGATGTTTGTCGGCCATGAGGCGGATCCTTTGAAAGACGGGCCGTTGCGGCGCCAAAAAACGCGCGGCGCCCGACCGCGACAGCTGCCGAAGGCGCGGCCTCTCAGCCCTTGTATTCGACGATGTAGAGCCCGGCGCTGAAGTCGGTGACGTAGCAGAGCGCGTTCTTGTCGACGAAGACGTCGGCCGAGTGGAGCACGATCGGCCGGTTCGGTCGAGGATCGACCCAGTTCTTGGGCGGCGGCGGCACGAAGGCCGCCACCTCCTTCGGCCTGAATTGGTCGCGGATGTCGTAAACGCGCAAGCCCGCATTCTGATAGGTCGCGAAGATGAGCTCGGAGCTCACGAAGCTGCCGGGACGGTTCTCATGGATATTGTGCGGGCCGAAATGGCCCCCAACCTTCAGGTAATCCTTGTCGGACGGCGCCGGGAAGGTCGCGATGCTGATCGGATTCGATCTCACCTGATTGTCGAAGACCCAGATCGGCTTGAAGCCATCCTCCTGATTGTCGAGCACGGTCTCGTCGACGACGATCAAGAGATTGCGATCGGGCAGCGGCAACGCGTTGTGCGTGCCGCCGCCGAAGGGAGGCGCCCACATCTTGTGCACGATGGGTTTGGGATTTGCCTTGTCCTTCACGTCGACGACGACGAGGCAGGCGTCGCGCCAGCTGCAATAGGCCGTGTCATCATGGATGATCGCATGGTGAAGGCCGAAGCGGCCGTTCTTCGTCGGCCAGTTGGGTTTCTCACCCGCCGCGATGTTCATGCCCGGAAGCCAATATTTACCGACGAGACGCGGCTTTTTCGGATCCTGCATGTCGATGGTGATCAAGATGTAGTCGGAGAAGCCGTCGAGCAGCGCCGAGGCAAAAGCGTAGCGTCCCCCGACATACCAGAGCCGGTGCAGGCCCGTGCCTTCAACCGGCATGAAGCCGATCTGCTTCGGCTCATCGGGTTTCGAGATGTCGTAGACGGCAAGACCCGCGGACCAGTCGCGCTTCGCTTCCTTGGGCTGTGCGTGCTGATCCACCGATCCTTTGTAGTATTGCTTCTCGTCGGCGAGATCAGGTTGCGCGAACATGTCCTTGTTGTGGATGACGAGGAGAAGATCGTCGAAGGCCTGAAGATGAAGTGTCCATGTGTTCGGCGGAGCGGCGACGAATTTGGCGACCTTGGGGTTTTTCGGATCGCGCACATCGAGGACGCTGAAACCCTTCGAAAAAATGTGCCCGACATAGGCGTAGCCCCGATGCACCATGATCTGAACGCCGTCGCTTCGGCCGCCTTGATCGCAATAGCCGACAAGCCGCATGTTGCCGGTTTTGTGATCGGGCTTCGGAAGATTGTTGCCGGCCATTTCGTTTCCCCATTTCGCCTGTTCTTGCGGCGAGCAAAAGCATCTCGAGACACTCGGAACGGATCAACTCCGCCTCGAATTGATCCTCGACCTAACAGGATTTTTGCGCAAGGCGAGGCCGCCAGCAAGCTCGCGGGCGCGGCGCTCGCGAGAGCATGGGGAAGCTCGGGGCCAAGCCCAATTTGGGCATCGCGGAGACGGTCGCGCGCCCGCATTGCCTCTCGCGAGGCTTACGTCGCAAGCCGTCGCTGCGTCGCATACCGATGGCGGCCTAATGGTGCTTTTTCTCTTTGCGGAAAGGTCGGAGGGTTTTTGAAAGGGCCCTCGCAACTTCATATTTTAATAACATTTGCTACGATATGAGGGCGCGGTATTGGGGGTGGCGGGAGCAGTTGCCATGGGCCCTTCCAAATACCGGGTACAGTTCATCGACGACAAGGGGGAGTTTGCCTTCACGGAGCCGCGCGATCGCGAGAGCGCGATCAGCGAGGCCTGCGGCTTGCGGCTTCGTTTCATGGTGCAGGCCATCGTCGACGATATCACCGGTGACGTCGTCATGACCGCCGAGCAGATTCGCGCCGAAGCTCAGCGCCGCGAGTTTTCGACACGCCCGCTCACGAACTGATTGCTGCGCGCCTCCGCAATCGGTGCGGGGCTCTCCGTCGCGACAGCGATGATTCCGCCCGATTTCGTGTGTCGCGTTTCAGGAAGTGAAGTCGGTCGGCTTTGAAAGCGTGTTCCAACTGCTCGGTGGGGTCGCGGCGCTTCCCTGGAAAGTCACCGGGGACGATGAAGCGATCTGCGCGCCGTTCAGGCTCCATTCCACCATCGTGCCATCGGTGTTGCGCCACAGGATGCCCGAGGCGCCACTTCCATCGAAATCGCTGATTTGCGCGATTTGCCAGGACGAATTGAGGGAGACGGGGCTTCCGCCGAATGTGACCTCTTGCCCATTGGCGATTTGCGAGCCGTCCATCGTCCAGTCGACGAGCGAGCCATTGGTGTTGCGCCACAAGATGTCGGATTTGCCGTCTCCGTTGAAGTCGCCGATCCCGGCGACGCTCCAACCGGCGTCAGGCGAGACGGGCGCGCCTTGCAGAGCGATCGTCTGGTTCGTGGCGATCTGTGAGCCGTTCATTGTCCACAAGACGAGCGAGCCGTCGACGTTGCGCCACAACAAATCCGTCTTCCCGTTGCCGTCGAAATCGCCGATGCCCGCGACGCTCCAGGAAGCGTCGGGTGCGGCCGCGTTGCCCCCCAAGGTGACCTGCTGCGAGGCCGTCACCTGCGAGCCGTTCATCGTCCAATCGATGAGCGACCCGTTGGCGTTGCGCCACAAGATATCCGCCTTGCCGTCCCCGTCGAAATCGCCGATGCCCGCGATGTTCCAGCTCGCATCCGGCGTGCTCGGGCTCCCGCCAAAAGTGACCACTTGCGACGAGGTGATCTGCGACCCGTTCATGGTCCAGTCGACAAGCGTGCCGTTCTGATTGCGCCACAAGAAATCGGAGGCGCCGTCCCCGTTGAAATCGCCCAACCCCGCGACCTGCCAGGAGGCGTCGGGCGCCGCGACATTGCCTTGATAAGTTATTGTCGAGGCCGATGAGACTAGGGCGCCGCTCATGGACCAGCTCGCGAGCGCGCCGCCGCTGCCGTTTTGCCAATCCACAGTGACGCCGGCGGCGAAAGGAGAGAGCGGGGATGGCGGGGAGGGTGGCGATGGAGGCGAAGTTGGGGATGGCGGGGATCCGGCCGAATTGAGATTCAGGGTCGCGGCCGCCGCGCTGTTCCCAAGCGCGGGCAGGCCGTAGAAGCTCTCGATCGTCGCGAGCAGGGAATAGTGATCGAGCAGTTGGGTGTTCACCGCACCCGCGGCCACGCCTTGCCCGACGACGAGCGTGGCGACGCGGTTATTGCCCGTATCGTCGTCCTCATCGAAGGTGAAAACGAAAAGGCTGTTGTTCGATTTCGCCCAGTTGATGTAGGCGCCGAGATTGTCGCTCAGCCACTGATCGCCTTGCCCAATCGTCTGGGCCTCGGGAAGTCCGAGGTCGGTGGTCATATCGTCGTTCAAATTGGGAATGACGAAGGAGACTGTGGGAAGCTGGCTGAAGTTGCCGCTCGTCGGAAATTGGCTGAAATCCAAGCCGCTGTTCGCCGAGTCACCGAAACTCAGCCAGGCTTCATGATAGGCCGCGGTGTCGCCTGATTCAGCATAGCCTGCAAAGCTGTAACCGGCTTGCTGGAGCTCACCCCCCAGTGAAGGCGTCGTCGGAAAATAATAGGTGCTGTCGCCCGTCACTCCTTGGGTCGAGCCGGAATACATCGCCAAATAATTCGGCTGGCTGGGATGTCCGATCGCGAAGTAATTCGTGAAGAGCGTGCCTTGCGCGGTGAGCGAATTGACGAATGGCGCATCGGGGCTGCCGATGACATCCTGAAAGCTTTGGTTTTCGTCGATGACCACGACGATATGCGCTGGGGCGCCGGGAGGGACCGCGTTCGTCATCGTTGAGCAGTCTCTCGCGCCAGCCGTTTAAGTCCTCGGTCGTCCCCTTCGTCCTACTTTGACGACTAACATGCGCGCGATGACGGAACGTTGTCGCAAGAGCCCTAAAATCCCTCTCAAAGGAACTAAGCCGCCCTAGGCCCTTATGGGTATTTTCCGACTGGCTTCTAGATCGTTGCCGCCTCGGAGGTCGGGCACTCGCGCCGTTTCCTGGGATGTCGTCAAATCCTTGCCGCCGCCCTTCGCAGGTGGCCGCAGGCCATCTCCCGGTTGAAAACGCGTGCGATGAGGCGCAAGCTCTGCAACGTAAAAAAGCGAGCGCTTGACCTAAGCTCGGCCCAGAACACAGCGGAGGCGACAATGAAAACTTCAATTATCTTCTTGTCCGTCGGAACATTACTTGGCTCTCTCTCGCTGGCCCATGCGCAGCACAAGATGGTGAGCGATCAAGAACTCATGGCGAAGCTGAAGCAGGCGGCGCCGGCTCATGTCCTGGAGCACGCAACGGTCCTGAACATGGGCCCCGATGGGAAGATGATGGCCATCAAAGAGGGGAATAACGGATGGACCTGCATGGATCCTGGCAACGCCCCGATGTGCGCGGATGCGGCCGCGATGGAGTGGGCGCAGGCCTGGAAAGGCAAGGGACCCGCACCGCAGAAGATCGGGTTCATTTACATGCTCAGAGGTGACAACGGCGCCAGCAACACTGACCCCTATGCCGCCGGGCAGACGCCCGACAACAATTGGGTCAAAACGGGGTCGCACGTGATGATCGTCGGTGCGGACGCCAAAGGGATGATGCAAGCCTACCCTCGCGATGCCAAGCCTGATCCCACGCGGCCCTACGTCATGTGGCCGGGCACCCCTTATGAACATTTGATGCTGCCCGTGAAGTAAGCGCAAGCGTTCGATCGAGCTCGCCGCTTCGTCGCCGACCTGCGGGCGCTTGCCTCGCCGGGTCGGTGGGTTGGCTCCGCGCGCCTCGACGGCTCGCAATCGCGCTCGCTGACCGTTGGCTGACATTGAAGCATCCCAACTATTTCTGGGAACCTATCCGCTCAGCTCACGTTGTCCGGCGCCTCACATGGGAGAAAACTGATGAGATTTGTCATTTTGCTAATCAGCGTATTCGCGCTCGGCACCGACATGGCCCTAGCTCAAACTCAGCCCGCGCAGACCGCAACCCCGGCGCCCGGCGCAAACAGTTTTACCCAAGGAGAGGCCAAGTCCCGCATAGAAAAGGCAGGCTATACCAACGTAAGCGGCCTGACCAAGGACGATCAAGGAATTTGGCGTGGAACCGCTTCCAAGAATGGCAAGACAGTAAAAATCGGCTTGGATTACAAGGGCAATATTTCGGAGAATTGAGCAACGGAAGAAACACGAGTTTTAATTGGTGGAGATAAAGTATGACGCGCACAGTGACAGGCCTCTTTGATTCTTACGATGCCGCTACTCAGGCGGTGCGGGACCTTGAGGCGGCGGGTATCCCGCACCGTGACATCAGTATTGTCGCAAATAATGCCGAGAACCGCTGGTCATCGCCGTCGGGCCGCACTGCCGAGAATGCCGGCTCCGGCGCGGCGTCGGGCGCGTCCGTGGGCGCGGCTCTCGGTGGCGGCGCAGGCCTGCTCGCGGGCTTGGGACTGCTGGCCATTCCTGGCCTCGGGCCGGTCGTTGCGGCCGGATGGTTAGCAGCCACCGCTGTCGGCGCGGTGGCGGGTGGTGCCGCTGGGGGTTTGGTCGGCTCCCTCACCAGCGCCGGCGTCAGACCGGAACACGCTGAAATATATGCAGAGGGGGTTCGCCGGGGCGGCAGTATCGTGACGGCCCGCGTTGACGACACTATAGCGTCCCGTGCGGAATCCATCCTATCGGACAGGGGTGCGGTTGATCCTGACGTCCGCGGGGCAGCTTATCGCCAGTCGGGCTGGACTCGTTTCGATGAGAAGGCGCCACCTTACACGGTTGAGGAGATTGAGCGCGAACGTACTCTTTACTAACGCCGAGAGACGGCAAGCCACATGCCCGGCTTCGGGCGAGCTTGTCGTGGGGGCGGCGACCCGGTTGTGAGTCTAACAAGCGGTGGCCGTCCTCGCGACATCTGCTTGATAACGGCGTTTAGCACGCCGCAACTCAAGCTTCTATTCCGAGTTCAAGTGGGCTCCAGGCGAGCTCGAGCTTCCCCCTGAGAAGCTGATAGCCGCCATGGTTTCCCCCTAATCCAGACCCGATCGATTTCGATCGAATGCCATCCAGTAGGCAATACGACAGGTGCTTTACACCATTCCCGAGGATCTTCCGGCCCGGGTTGAATTCGCGGAAAACCAAGAATCAGACCTAACAAAAAGCCCCCCATGTTTGCAAAGAATGGTCCAGCTTCGGGCTGCTCAGGAAATACATCTTTGCGGTATTCCAACGTCTGCATAAACCTCTCTGTACAGAAATCGCCGTAGCCCCGTTCGAGCAACTCCAACGAGAGCTTTCGATTACCAGTACGGGCGGCCCAGACGCCGTAGAGAGCCGAGAGCATGGGGCTTCCAAGGTAGCGTTTTGCAAGCTTCAGATAATAAGAAAGCGTCTGTTGCTCTGTCTCATGGTCCAAATCGAATCCGAGAGGGAAGATGCCCATCAATGGATCCGGCGTGGCTCCTTTTTCTTCGTCTATGCGAAATGAATCGTGGGAAATTACAACTTTACCTCGTTTTGGGATAGCCATTTTGGCTGCAATCTCTTGCCAAACAGGGTCCACGGGTCGGTTCAATCGTTTCGCTGCGGCGATCGCGTCGCGCAGAACAATTCTTGCCGACATGTTTGTGAAAACTGAGTTGTCCGATGGCGATTTGCGTTCGGCTATTCCCATGGATGAAGGAATTTCGTATTTTCCACGGCGCTTGGATACACGGCTTTTGATCCATTCCGCGACGCCCGATAACACGGGCCATGCTTTGTCTCGCAAGAAGGCGTCGCCGCCGGTTACGTTCGCGCAAAGTGCAAAGGCGCGGGCAACGTCAAGTGAAACGTGATCCTCGCGCCAAGCCGCAGTACCGGGCATAGGCGCGGCTTCTTCTCCCGAAGTGGGGGCACTTTCCCAGGGAAATTGTAAGCCGCGCCGCCCCATCAGATGTGCGTTATTGCGCGCGGAATTTAAATTACGCGAACGGTAATCAAGCATGCTTTGGGCAGCGTCGGGTTGAAGGAAGATCAACGGCGGAATGCAAAACGACTCGATGTCCCACATCACGTGACCAAAATAATAGTGATAATCATGCCACGTCGCGAGCCCGAACATCGATGTCGAAGAGGGGGATGACGGGTGAGCAGACGACATCAGGTAAAAGAACGCGGCATCCGCCATGGCTTGCCAGCGTTTCTCTGCGCCGACCAAACGAATCCTGCTCTTCCACAGTTCTGCCCAGCAAGCTTGATTGTTGTTGCGAACGGAATCGAAGCCCACGTTCGCGACCATCGCAATTAGGCGTACCGCCTCGTAGTCGGGTTGACTGTGCAATGCGCTGGGGACGAGGCTCACCAGTTGGCGCACCTTATATTGGCGGGCGCGAGAAGCCCGCCACGCATATTCGCTCCGTAAGCTTTCACCATCTAATGGTGGCCTTTGGGGTTTGGTGTCATGTCCAAGCAATTCGGTCACGTACGCGAGGCCGCATGTCGACATCGCTCCCGCACTTTGCCAAAGCAGCGACCCGTCGCATGAAGGCATAGCTTCGCCGGGCGTGTCGCGGTTGTATCGCAACGCTCGTCCTTCGATTCCGGATAGGGCGATCTTTGCGCGAAACCGGAGAGCGCATGGCCCGTCGACCGCAATGGCAACCTCTTGACAGACTACGGTCGGCTGCTCCCGGCTGCAGAATGCCATCACCGTAACTCTTGCTTGGCGATCGTTTACTTTGAAATACAATTGAGTTGTCAATTCCGCAGTCGAAAAATCATATGCTTGATCGACCACTCGAACGCCTCGAGGCGCCTCGGACATCCAAACCCCGTCTAAGCAGATATCGCCGGCGACCGGATAGGGAGCGACGGCCGCGGCCTCGATTTTTCTTTCGGCGTGCTCTCCTGAGAACCCGCTAAGCAGCGTCATGCCAGGAGCTAATGGATTGTCTCGAATCTTTAGGCCTACGACCCCATTTGACATGTAGGCTGGTAATTCTGTGCCCGCGCCACCCTTGTAAGGGCGGGGACTTATAGGGTCGGTCATGCAGCTCTTCCTCCCTCTGCGCAACGTTTAGCAACCAGCTGCGTTCCGCAACCTTGAGGTGATAGGCGCGGGATGTGCTTAACGTCTCGGGGGACGAGATTTACCGACCAAGGGTGCCAGCGTGAATTGGTGGCAGACAGGGATCATCTACCAAATTTAGCGCCCGCTCATGTCAAGACAGCAATGAGGGTGGTGCCAATGGACATCCAAGAAATCATTCGCAGAGGTCGGTCGACACCCCTCGGGGAAGCATCACGAGGCCGCATCACGAGAAGGCGGCGCATCATGCTCACTTCGCGATGGGCCATTCCGGCATGGCGCCAGCCGCAATCGCGTGAAAAGACTGCATGCGTTACAAAGACCGTAGGAAGGCCTTGGGCGGGAACGATCGTTTGAAGAGCTGCGTTGCTCTCCTAGCCAAGGGAGGGCTCCTCAAATGGCCGACCGCCAGCGCATCGAGAAGGACGCCAGGAAAGCACGGAAAAAACTCCTGAAGACCCCCATGAAGAACCAGCCGATGGCGATGCAGCCTCCGCGCGAAGGCGATGTCACCGAACCGACGGCACCCCCAGCGCCGGAGCCCTTGGATAGCCCTGGCGGCAGGCGCATGAATTAGCTGCTGATCCGTCGAGCATAAGCTTGACCGTCTTCCGCGGTAGGAAACAATCTCACCGACCGCCCGATAGGAACTGCCCTCCTGCTTCCGCAGCATCTTTCAGCGTGCCAATCTATCCTCCCAGCGGGATTAGGGACCAGCCGAGCGCCATCGCATCCGAATGGCCTCTCGCCGCCCCCGTAACAACGCTTTGACTTGCACGGAAGCGGCCATGCAGGGCCTCCGAACCGGTGCCCTGGGCTTACGCGCCCGGAAACTGGATCCCTGCGGAAGCATCGCGGTCGTCCCCGATCCATCCTGCGTGTGATCGTGTGAAAGCTGCCCCCAACCTTCCGAACACGCCTCAGTGGTCCTCCCAAAAAAGATTGTGCACCGCAGCAACGATTGTGAATCGGCGGCGTTACATGAGCGGAACCGCATGCGGAAGGATGGCGATGTGAGAAGCGTATCAGAGACGATCAGCCGTTTAGCAGCTTTCCGAGCCACACCCGGAACCACAGGCAACCCGGTGTCGGATCGCCTTACTGATTTGCTGGATTTTGGCTCCAACCCGGGGGCGTTGCGGGGGAAAATCTACATCCCCAAAAACTTGCCGCGCAATGCTCCGCTTGTGGTCGTGTTGCACGGCTGCACGCAGACGGCTGCCGGCTACGACTATGGTTCCGGATGGTCGCGCCTCGCGGATCGCCACAACATCGCGCTGCTCTATCCGGAGCAGCAGCGCTCAAACAACCCCAACCTCTGCTTCAACTGGTTCGTGCCCCAGCACATTCGACGCGAGGCCGGGGAGGCCCTCTCGATTCGGCAAATGATCGAAACGCTTGTCCTGCTGCATGGCATCGACCGCAGGCGCATCTTCGTGACAGGGCTCTCCGCAGGGGGAGCCATGACATCGGTAATGCTCGCCACCTATCCTGACGTATTCGCCGGAGGAGCGATCATCGCAGGTCTTCCCTATGGGTGCGCTTCTTCGGTCCCAGAAGCTTTCGACCGGATGCGGGGGCGCGGCTTTCCAACGGAAAAAAACCTTCAATCTCTCCTCCGCTCTGCCTCGACCCACTCTGGCCCGTGGCCCACCATCTCGATTTGGCAAGGGACGGCAGATCGTACCGTCGTGCCTTCGAATATGGCGGCCATCCTTGGGCAATGGCGCGATGTGCACCATGTCGGAGAAATGCCAACCCGCTCTGAACTGATTGATGGCTTCCCACACCGGGCATGGTGTGATGTCGATGGCCGAATCCTCATCGAGGAGTACAGCATAACGGGAATGGGCCATGGCACTCCAATCGCCACCAAGCCCCCGACCAATTACGGGGCTGCTGCTCCCTTCATGCTGGATGTGGGTATCTCCTCCACTTTTCATATTGCTCGCTCTTGGGGACTCGTGCCGGCCGAAGACGGTCGAACAATCATGCTGCCGCACGCCTACGATTCCCATGCCGCGCCGGAGGATCATTTGCGTGGAGCAGAACCAGATTTTGATACGTCAAGAACGTATTCAGCAGCTCCGCCCATCCCTTCAGTTCACGCGACAAGTGGCGTGAGAAAGGTAATAGAGGATGCACTTCGTGCGGCAGGCTTGATGCGATAGGTGATTAAAATGCGTGGCGCTCCCAAGGGGACTCGAACCCCTGTTTTCGCCGTGAGAGGGGAATAACAGCGGCTTTTTAGAACAAATGCGAACAGCCGTGAACGCGTAACTTCATGTAGATAAGATCATTTCTGTCCTAGATTGTTCGCGATCGTTCGTCTATAGCTTTTCCGTATTTTTTCCGTATGAAGGATGCGAGCAGTGGCGCGCACCATCCGCAACGCCAAAATCGATACCCGATCCTCCCGGCTAAGGTTGGCCGAGCGGCGTGAGCCGTATTGGACTTCGGTCTCCCGTGGTTGTGCCATTGGGTATCGTCGGGGCTCAAAGGGGGGAACCTGGATCGGGCGTTTCAGAACTGAGGACGGCCGTCAACGTTATGAGGCGCTTGGCGCGGCCGATGATGCCCGGGATCCGGACAACATCACGGTGTTCTCCTTTGCCCAGGCACAGGAGAGAGCTCGCAAGTTCTTTCTTCGAGCTGCAAAGCATTCCACCGACAATGGCGCAATTGAGGACAAGCGCACGGTCAAGACCGTGATCGAGGAATATTTCTTGGCTCGCGAGGGGAGGGGTTCGAAAGGTGCTCGATCGGATCGATATGTCGCCGACGCTAGAATACTTCCCGCTTTAGGGTCGCTCGAAATCGAAAGGCTTACCGCGAACCGCATTCGGGACTGGCTGTCGAGGCTTGCAGAGGCTCCCAAGCTTTTGCGAACGCCGAAAGGTGCGAGCGAGCGGAGAACGAAAGACATTCAACCAGGCGACCCGGATGCTATCCGGGCACGCCGTGCGACAGCCAACCGCGTGCTCACTATCCTTAAGGCAGCACTCAATCACGCCTTTGCCGATGGACATGCTGTCTCGGATGAGGCTTGGCGGAAGGTGAAGCCATTCCGTGAGGCGGATGCGCCGGTAGTCAGGTTCCTGACCGCGCCTCAGTGCAAACGGCTCGTCCGTGCATGTGACAGGGACTTCCGCGAGCTCGTGCAAGGCGCTTTGCTCAGTGGGTGCCGCTATGGCGAGCTGGTCCGCATGAAGGCATCCGACTTCAATGCTGCTGCGGGAACGGTGACCGTGAAGCTCTCCAAATCCGGGAAGCCCCGCCACGTTACCTTGACGGGAGAGGGCAATGTCCTCTTCTCGTCGCTAATAGCTGGAAGAAAGTCTGATGCCCATGTCTTTAAGCGATTGGATGGCGACGCCTGGAAGGCGTCGCATCAGCAGCGCCCATTGATTGCGGCCTCGAAGCGCGCGAAGATCGAGCCGCCAGCGACCTTCCATGTTTTGCGGCATACCTATGCTTCGACGCTCGCCATGAGAGGCGTGCCGATAGGGGTGATCGCAGCCCAGCTTGGTCATGCAGATACAAGAATGACCGAACGACATTATGCGCATCTGTCACCGAATTATGTTTCCGAGACTATTCGCGCATCGCTGCCGAATATGGGACTCGTTGAGGCGACCAATTTCGTTACGCTCGCAACTGTGAAAGCCTGATCGCACAACATTAGATCGGCGCGGCTAGCCCGACGGGGCGAAAAAGCGGTTTCCGCACCGCCTGCCGCGCCGACCACCATAATGCGGTTGCCCAGCGGAGGGCAAATGATGGAATGGGAATCGCTGGCTGACGCACTGCAACGGGTCATTGATGTTGGTGTTACGTATCGAGATCGCAAAAAAGGAAATCTGCGATCACATCTCACAAGATTTAATATGAGTGCGCGTTTGTTCCGAGGAGAGGCGGCAGACATTCTCTAAAGGTCGATCCAGGCGCGTTGCGGTGCCGGAACTGCTGAACCCAGACGACTTGGATTGGGTGCTACTCTTGCCCGAAAGCACGATGGGGCTATCCAAGGGTGGCGTTTGGTGCATGGGAGCCGAGCAAGATTAGCCTGTTGCAATTGAATGTATCCGACACTGACTGGAAGCTTTGCGAGCCTCGGCGGGGAAAACCGACAACGGATGGTCAAACTCGAGCAGGGGCTCTCGCGCCAAAGCATAAAATCAGCGATGCTCCTGGCAACGAAGTCGGTCCCGGGCCGAAGCCTGCAATGAAAAAGTTTGTCCGCAATTACGTAGAGGCTGAGCGCGCGAAGGAAAAAACCCACACAGAGACGGCGTTTGGAAAGCCGCCCAGCTTAAGGGCATACGCGGCCGGGAAAAGCTCGAAGAGTATCAGGTTCTTGGGCGAGCATTGATTTTCCACTCGAGCGGGGACGGCCTACCAAAATTGCGAAGAAATAATTTCCGGAAAATAATGACAGAAAATTTGCAATTATTGCAGGCTAATTTTTGAGCCTTCACCTTTGAACGAACAGACGCACACAGTGTCGCGTTCGCCAATGAGGTGACCCATGAAGAAGCCTTTGGATCAGGTGTGTCGCTACGATACCGCGCCCGCCACTTCAAGGAGTTCGGTTGCTCCAATAGATGCGCAGTTTAGAGATATCGGCTTCCAGATCAGTGGGCCGCCCCTCGCGTATGATCGTTCGAACATATGGGAAGACAACGCGGCGTTGAAGTCAGGACGGCTAAGCGCGATTAAGGCGGCTCCAGAACCTCATCCTCGCCGAAAGCGCACATCAATATCTGCGTTCGCTGCCTGCATATCGTCCGCTGACGTCCGTCGCGGAGGTGGCGTGAATGATCTAAGCGAAAAGCGGGAAACCCCAGCCGCGCACCGGCGCCGGGGCTCAGAACCTTCGTTTATTTTAGCAATGCGAACTCTGCCAACATTAGCCTATCCCGCTGCGATATTCAAGTTTTTCGAGCATCACCAAAAAATTGCGCGAGTTCGACTTGCACAGCCGGCTCAAGCAAAATTGTCCGGCTCAATCGCCTCTTCAGGCCGAGGATCGAGATCGAGCATCGACAAGCACGTTCCGACCAGAGGATTGGTTCTTCACGCTCCGGTCATGTCGGGGAAAAGGGCCGTCATCTCGTAGGCAAGTTTCAGGATGTGGCCGCAGCGTTCAGCGTCGGCGGCGCCTTCCATCGCGATGGGCGTGCCGTGTCGTCTGTCTACTGATGGGGTGCGGCCATGAGCGCCGGCGTATGCAGAAGCCGCGTTGGCTCAAGAGTGCGCCAAACTCGCGGGCACGACTTCCGGCCGCAATAATCAGACCAACGCATCGTCGTTCGCCATGGGCCAGCTCGTCGGTTCCGGTGTACTCGATCGCATGCGGCCGAGGAGCGTTTGTTTAGCGCCGCGGAGGCGAATGGCTATGTCGCCAAGGACGGCGCTGCGGCGGCCCGCGCTACAATCAAGAGCGGGCTCGACGCAGGTGCGTTGCAGCCGCGCGTCCTCCCAAATGGAGCGGCAGGAATCACGAGATCGGCACCACGGCCGTCTCTCCCAACTGACACTCGGGTGCTTCCGACGTGGACACCTGAGGTAAATTTCGTTGCCTCCAACGCTAGTGATCCGCCGCGGGTTCGCGACGAACTGCCGAATCGCCGCCACGTTTATTGTCGGGCGGGTCAGCCAGTGCGCGCCAAGATCAAGCGCGCGAGCGGCGGGTTCATCGATCTTATACCGCGTGGTTCATTCCGAAACGGGCAAGACCGGCTGGCAGGCAAAAAAGCCCAAGGGCTATGTAGTCACGCCATATGTGGGTGCGGTCGAACCTTTCACCGACGCGATGGCCGGCAACACCATTTTTTGCCCCGAAGGCGAGAAGGACGCCGACACCCTTGGACAACATGGGCTGCCCGCCTTTACGTTTGGCGGTTCGAGCGATGTTCCTGAGAGTTGCGCGGAATTCGTTCGAGGTCGTGATGTTGTGGTGCTTGCCGATAATGATGAGCCGGGTCGGCGGTGGGCTGACAAGATCGGCTCTCTCTTCGCGACAACAGCCGTAAGGGTGCGGGTCGTCCATTTCCCTGAGCTTCCCGAACGCAGCGATGTGTCGGATTGGTTTGAATGCGGCGGCACTGTCGCTGCGCTGCTCGAGAGAGCCGCATCAGCCAGGCCGCTTGAATTGGTTTCCTCGACCAATGCGACGGCTACTACCCCTAGCGACGCCCCTCCTTCCTGGGCAAATCCCGATCTCTCCTTCCTGGGTTCTGGCCGTCGACCAGCGCCGATATTTCCCTCAGACCTATTTCGGCGATTTTGGCATGATTGGCACAAGGCTGCTGCCGCCAGAGTATCGGCACCCGAAGATTATGTGGCTGTCGCACTTCTAGCCTCGGCCGGTGCCGCGCTTGCCAATGTTCGCTGGCCGATTGCGGGGGCTGCATGGTCCGAGCCCCCGATCCTTTGGTGCGGTCTCGTTGGGGCGCCATCAGCCGGCAAGAGTCCAGCCATCGATGTCGTGTGCAGGTTGGTCCAGCATGCCGAAGACCTTATGGCCGCGGGATTCGACGACCTCAATCGTGACTACGAGACACGTAAGCACATTGCCGAAGCCAAACGTGAGGCTTGGAAAGCCGAGGTGAAGAAGGCGGCTGTGAAACCGGGTGAGCAGCCGCCCGCTATGCCTACTGATGCCGCAGACCCTACGCCACCGACGCGGCCTCGCATTCGTGTTGCCGATGCCACGACGGAACGGCTCGGAGCACTTGCGGCCGCGCTACCGAGGGGACTGCTGCTCCAAAGAGATGAGCTGTCGGGATGGCTTGGTTCATTCGACAGGTATGGTGGGGGCGGGTCAGATCGCGCCTTTGCCATCGAGATGTATGGCGGCCGGTCTTATGTCGTGGACCGCATGAAAAACCCGGAGCCGCTACGCGTGCGCCACCTCAGCGTTGGCGTGCTCGGAGGTGTCCAGCCCGACAAATTGAGCGCGATCATCGATGGGTCGGATGATGGCCTGGCCAGCAGAATTCTGTGGGCTTGGCCGGAGACGACGCCCTTGTTTTCCATAGCTCGCGAGATCGGGACGGACCTCCATGCTCAAAACGCCTTTGCGAGACTTACCGAGCTGAGGATGGGGTCGGATGAGTTTGGCAATCCGGCGCCGATCCAGGTTCGCCTCTCGGCCGATGCGGAGAAAGCCTTGGAAGAATTCGGGCGCGAAATGGACGTGCGCTCAAGGGAAGCTAGTGGCTTGTTCGCCGGGTCACTGGGCAAAGCGCGAGGGCATGCTCTTCGGTTGAGCTTGGTGATCGAATATCTGTGGTGGTGTGGCAGCGCCACGACGAGCGAGCCCGAGCAGATTTCCGTTGAAGCCGTGAATGCCGCTGCGGCCATGATGGATGGCTATTTTATTCCAATGGCTGAACGGGTTTACGGGGACGCCACAATACCCACTGCGGATAGAGTTGCCATGGTTCTCGCGAGACATCTTCGGAAAACCGGGGCCTCGAAATTCAATGCTCGAACCACCCGGCGAGAAATCGGAGGAGTGCTGCGAGACGCATCAGCCATGAAGGCAGCTTGCGACACTTTGGTGGATGACGGACTGATCCGGCCCGATCCGAAGCAGGCCCCCACAGGGCGTCCGGCGCTTAATTTCGAGGTCAACATCCGCGCTTTTGAGAGGGCGCCATGAGTAAGTGGCTCGAACGCGCCAGATCGCGAAAGGAATGTCTACCCCCTGTGCCAAATGTGCCAATAGTGCCAAAAGTGGTGGCTGCAAGGAGTTTTGGCACTATTGGCAGTTTCGGCACAGGGGGGAAGATCGAAACGGGCCATCGTCTGATCTCTTTCCCAGCCCCCAAAAAGTAAGCCCGATCGAAATCGACGCGGCCGAGCGGGAGGCGATTGCGATCGAGTTGGGTGGCGTGCCAATAATCTACGCTTCGGAATTTGCTCGGTTGCAAGCTCACCCTCCGGCGGAGGTCCCCCGCGAACGTTGGGATCAATTCATCAATGACGCGGGCCTGTTCCTTGATCGCTGGGGTAGGCAAGCTGAAGCCCTTGGCTGGCGACCTGACGAATTGTTTGGCCTTCACCCCGACGCGCCGATGGCTCGCTATGATCGAATGGGGCTGATCTGGATGCTCCGCGGAGAAGCGGTCCTTGAAATCAGCGATACAGCAGCGAGGCTGAGCGGTGGGCTGGCCTTTTATCGCAAGGCCATTACTGCGAGAGAGCGCCCGCTACGCCGCAACGACAGGCTTGCGCCTGTGTGATGCTTTGCCAGCGTCGTTCCTCAACGGCCAGCGGCGTTCCTGAGAGCCTAACCCTTCGATCGCTTTGATTTTACCAGGTCGGCCGACGACGCTCCTTCGAGGGACAGTCCGTAACCAACTTCGCGGACGATACGTTCCTTCAACGGTTGAATGAAGTGAATGCGCGTATTCCGGCGCGTCACTTCCGGAGCCCGCAGGTACAAATCGGCCAGTTCCCGAGCGCGCGCCGACCGCCTTGCCGTTCGGTACGACCTCTGCAACAACTCCCCATTCGTATGCGGTACGCGCCGGCAGCGGCTGTGGATTGAGCAGGAACGCCTCCGCTCGACCTGCTCCGGCGCGGTAGCTCCACGTTGTGAAGATGCCGTCACCCGGCGCAACACCTACGGCGTAGTGCGCTACATCCTGAAAGGTCGCGCCCTCTCCGGCGACAATGACATTGCCGAGGAGCGCATAATCGGAGTGCACGTAGGCGCGTCCCTCGATCGCGGCGATCAGCGGCACGCGTATGTTGGCGATGTTTTCCAAAACCTGGACGCCCTCGTCGTGAACCTGGCTCCAAACTCCGGGATCGGAAACCTCGCCGAATGATGGCCAGTCGACATCGATAATGAAGTCCCCTCCCGCGCCGGTGAGGATGACGATCTTGTTAGCACGGTCCTGCCCGATCCGGTAAAAAGCGTCGACAAATTCCGTGTGGCCTTGTGCGTTCATAACGCACGGGCCGCCGTTCCTATGGAACTCAGCAACCAGCACGCCCTCGGCGTCCCGCGTCAGCTTCAATTGGCGATAGGCCGTGAAATAGTCCGATTGAGCCATCTGCATGACATTGTCCTCTCTGTTTAGGGTTCAATGGTCGGCTTCTCTTTCGGGATTAGAGGCCCTCCCAGCGACCAAATTGCGGCTCCAAGCTGGACGGAGCCTGCCTTTCGTCTTCGACAGCTTCACCTTGGACGACGCGGTCGATTTCGACATCTCGAAGGGAGATCAAATGGTGATTCGGCCGGATGCGCGGCAGGTTCGGTCCGCCTATCCGCTCTACGGCGGCATCCAGAATTACGAGTAAGAGTGACGATGCTGCTCCAACCCGCCCCTAGGGGCGTAATGTCCGCTTTGCGTCAATACCGGCCGAAGGGGTCAGGCGGTGTGAACGGCCGCTTCCCACTCCCGCTTGCTCCAAAGCTGCCATTCCGCTTTCGGCCCGCCCAGGTCACGGCTGCTTGGCGCCCTAGCCGGTCGCTCAACCGAAGTTCGTCTCTGCTCGAAAGCGGACGTGTTAGCTGCGGTTATCGACCATATGGGCCAAATTCAGACAAGCAGTTTGCGCCGCCGGGCACCGGCCTAGCATTCATTTCACCTTCTCTGAATGGCCCGCGCGTTTCAGGAGCGGGTTAGTTCACCTTCACGATGCCCGGCGGCTTCCGGGTGCCTTCGCTGGGAGGCAGGACGAATGGCGCTTCCGTGCGCGGCCAATAAAGGCGCATGACGAGGTAGATGAGGTCGTTCGGCGGGGAGCCAGTTAGATTCCTTGCCGGCGCCGTGGCCTGATCTCAAACAATGCGTTATCCTGTCACGGACTCGCTGGCTAGGGAATGACAATCTTCTGAACGTGTGGCAATCATACCCTCTCGGGAGCGTCAAGATGCTGCTCGATAGTTTCAGGGTCGCGCGCCTGCAGAACCTGGATGAGCTCGAGGGTGGTGTCTACTGGCCGCGCCTGCAGCCATATTTCATCAAACCGTATTTCCGGCGCCTGACCTATCAGCTGTTGGGCAGGCGTCCCGCGGATTGCAAACCGGGTGAGGTCCTCTCGACGCGCGGAGCGAGTGGGCTTGGCGAGCTCGATATCGCCTACGTCGCAGACCGTTGCCCTACCGCTATGAAGATACCGAAACGGGGCTTCCCGACATTGTCTGACGTTGGTGAGCCGAGGCTCACTTGCGTGTCAGGGCACTACCACCCCCGGCTGTTTCGAGGCTCACGAAACCATCGGGCTGATCTATCGCGGGCTGCCTGGCATAACGCTGTCTGCTTCGCCAGACCATGAGCGCCTGGCGATCTGGATTCCCGCCGCGAGTTAAAGCAAAGGGTTGCGGGCTCGTTGGCGGTGTCGTGTCGGAAGATATTGTCTTCGATCCGATCGTCAATTTGAGCGCCGCGCCGGGTCAGCGCATCAAGCGTGTGGTACGACTTCTCGTGGAGGAGCCGGCGACGCGCATCCTTTTGCCGGAAACGACATCACCTGCAAATCGTTCACGGATACGTTGCTCTATTCAATGCTACTAACCCTGCCTCACAACCATTCGGAGCGACTGGCGCGCGCGGCGAGCTCGCCCGCTCCGGGGACGGTGCGACGCGCCGAAGATTACATCCGCTGGCATGCTGCGGAGCCCATCGCGCTGCACGAGGTTGCTGAAGCCGCGGGGTGCAGCGTGCGAAGTTTGCAACTCGGCTTCAGGCATTTTCTGACATCACACCCACGTTTGCGATTACTCAGGCGCGCCTGGAGGCGGTGCGACGAGCGTTGAACAGTGGCGAGGTCGCAGGCACGGTTAGAGATATCGCATTCCAGTATGGCTTCAGCAACCCAGGCCGCTTCTCCAAACTCTACAAGACGGCGTTTGGGGGTTTCTCCGGCTAACGAGCTACACCGCCTAGCGGCGCTGCCGCCAGGGTAGGCGCTGAAGAGGCCAGATTGGGGGAGCGCCTGCAGCAATGATCTTTCGCTTGGCGCGAGCGCGTCCGCTCAGACGTGAAGTCAGCGTCCGCATGTCCCGAGCTTCGGTCTCATCACGTATCCTTTTCCGAAGTTTGCGCAATCTGTCCGGATTTTGCGTCATCTGTATGGAAGCCAGTTTCGGCCTTGGATAACCATAACGCCACGCCACCTACTCTGACGCCCCAAAGCGCAGCCAATGGTGCGTAAAACACCAGCGCGTGACCCAATTGCATGGAGGGGGTTCCATGTTCCTGAACGTTGCCAGCGGCTCTTCTGAAAAACCTGCCAAAATCCAGGCCACCGCACCAATCGCATTCATAAGAGACTCTTCTCCCCTTCTTTTGCGCCCCGCCCCGTGGCTCCAGCGCCTCGTTGAGCGGATCGCGGCACCTGCCCATGAGCGGCAATTGCGAACCTTGCGTTGGTGCGACAGGACCCGAGCGAGCATTGTTTGACGATTTCACGGGCCTGCGTGGGAAATCATAACTTGGCGATGGTCGCTCTCGCGCCGATTTCCGTGGAAGTGGCTCAATGTCGCTGATCAGTGGAAATCCACTCGAGGAGATACATCCGAGGTCGGATGCTTCTCAGGCTGGCCGTGCTGTGGCGCCATATGCGCGAGCGGAGGGAGCTCTTGCATATGGAAGAAAGCCAGCTTCGCGAGCTTCGTCACGTGGCCAAGCGCCAGGGAAAGCACTCAAGTCCTTCGATCCCCCGCAGCGCGGGCGGCATTATCGATCGTCAACCGCGCCGCCGGGCGCATGCAATAGGATGGCAGAAATGGCTATGGATCTGCAGCTAGGCGAGGTCATCGTGCTCCGCTCGCGATAGTTGCCTTGTGCATCTTCCTTTCGCTCGTAACCCTCGTGGTTATCGCCGGGGAGAGACGATCCAGCGAGAGGTCGCAACTCACGCCGATCGAATTGGCATCGGCCACTTGATAAGCCGCGCGTCGGGCGAAGCGCTCGGCAGGATCCCGCTCGGCGCGCGACAACTTCCCAGGCAGCGCGGCAGCCGTCGCACGAGCAATGACGGCGCCTTCCAAAGCTCGGAGGCATCATGCCCTTGCAAGATTCTGGCGCTTTGTACGGAGACCTCTTCTCCCACGATGGGTCGGAGAAAAAGTTGCGGGCATTGCCCGAAGCAGGGTCTTCGATTTCGCGCGGCAGCTTGCATTCGCGGCATTGCAGATATCCGCACTTTGGGTGCTGAACTTCGCCGGAGTTTGGCTCGTGAAGATGATGGTTGCTGGTTATCGTAGCAATCGGGTGGTTATGATAACACTTTATGCCCTGTTGGCGCTGGGTATTGTCAAGCTGGCGTGGTTCGAGACCGCCGGATCGTTTTTAATCCGGCACCTGGCGTTCTTTTTTGTACCGATCACGGTCGGGCTAATGAATGCCGGATATCTGCTTGCGGCGCCCGGTCTTGCAATCCTCCTCATTCTCGCGGTGAGTGCCGCAGTCGGCATTCTCTTGGCCGGATGGGTGTCGCAAATGCTTCTTAGTAAATCACCGCGCATCGGAGACGGGATGTGACCGTCTCTTCCACAATCGTTGTGACGGTATTCGCCATCGCCGTGACGGTCGGCGCCTATGGTCTGAGCCTCGCCGCACGCCGACGCTATCCGTCGCCGCTGACCACCCCGGTCCTGTTCAGTACGATCATCGTCATCATCGTTCTGTTGATGGCGGGGGTTTCGTTTGAAGATTATCGGCCGGCAAAAGAGATCATGACCTTCCTCCTCGGCCCCGCCACCGTCGCCCTTGCCATTCCGCTCTACAAGAACCGCCGGGCGTTTTTCAGCCAGGCCGTGCCCGCGAGCCTCGGTCTGCTCGCTGGATCGCTCGGGACGATGATCGTGGCAGGGCTGTCCGCGCGGATCTTGGGATTTTCGCCGGAACTTCTCTCCTCGATCGCGATCAAGTCGACGACCGTACCGGTTGCGGTCGAGATCGCCCGGATTGTCCATGGCAATCCGACGCTGACGGCGATCTTCGTCGTGATCACCGGCATGATCGGGGCGAGCTTCGG
>CAWCDW010000002.1:0-1050805 GCA_963794475.1 uncultured Alphaproteobacteria bacterium | reverse complement strand
GGTCGCGGGCGTCGCCGATCTTGGCGCCACCGGCCGCGGCGAGGACATGGAGATCACCACCTATCTCGAGCACGCGATGCGATCCGAGCTGCAAGCCAACGTCGTCGATCTCTGCCCGGTCGGCGCGCTCACCGCCAAGCCATGGGCGCTGCAATATCGGCCTTGGGAATTCGCCAAGACCGAATTGATCGACGTCATGGACGGGCTGGGTTCGGCCATTCGTGTCGATTTGCGCGGGCGCGAGGTGATGCGCATATTGCCGCGCATCAACGACGACGTGAACGAGGAGTGGATTTCCGACAAGACCCGCCATGTGGTCGACGGCTTGCGCATGCAAAGGCTCGACAAGCCCTATCTGCGCGGCGCAGACGGCAAATTGCGCGCCGTCTCATGGCGGGAAGCCTTCGCGGCCATCAAGGGTCGGTTTGACGCCGCGCGCCGGAACGCATCGGCGCGATCGCGGGCGAGCTGCGAGCGTCGAGGAGATGTTCGCGCTCAAGCTTTTGATGGAGAAGCGGGGCTCGCGCAATATCGACGTGCGCGAGGACGGCTCGCCGCTCCATCCGCGCTTCGGCCGCGCTTCCTATCTCTTCAACGCCAGGATCGCCGGCATTGAGGAGGCCGACGCCATTCTTCTCGTGGGCGTCAACCCGCGCCGCGACGGCGCCGTGCTGAACGCCCGCATTCGCAAGCGCTGGCGCATGGGCAACCTCCGGATCGGGCTCATCGGCGAGCGCGCCGACCTCACCTATCCTTACGAATATCTGGGCGCCGGCGGCCAAAGCCTCGCGTCGGTCGTCGCGGGTGAAGGAGATTTTGCCTCGGCTTTCCGCGCCGCGAAGAAGCCGCTGCTCATGCTCGGACGCGGCGCCTTGGCGGGCGAGGGCGGGTTGGCCCAGCTTGCGCTTGCTGCGAAGGCGGCAAAAAGCTTCGGCCTCGTTCGTGACGGCTGGAACGGCTTTTGCGTGCTCGGCGCGACGGCCTCGCTCGTCGGCGCGCTCGACATCGGCTTCGTGCCTGGCGAAGGCGCACTGGACGCGCGCGGCATGGCAACGCAAGGCGCGCTCGATTGCGTCTACCTTCTCGGCGCCGACGCGATCGATATCGCGCCCGGCGCTTTCGTCGTTTATCAGGGAACGCACGGGGATCGAGGCGCGCATCGCGCCGACGTCATCTTGCCGGGCGCGGCCTACACGGAAAAATCCGGCACCTATGTGAACACCGAGGGGCGCGTCCAGATGGGCGAGCGTGCCGTCTTCCCGCCTGGCGACGGGCGCGACGATTGGGCGATCCTGCGCGGGCTTTCGGGCGCGCTCGGCAAGCCGTTGCCCTTCGACTCTTTGGGCGAGCTTCGCAAGTTGCTTTACGGAAAATATCCGCATCTCGCCGCCATCGACGCGATTGCGCCGCAGGACGGCAATGCCGCCATCGCGGCGCTCACAACTCTCGAGGGGGCGGCTTCCGCCGCGCCCTATGCGCAAAGCGAGAGCGATTATTATCTTTCGAACGCGATCGCGAGAGCCTCGCGCGTCATGGCTCAATGCTCGCAGCTCGCGAGCGGCCATGCCTCGATCGCGGCGGAGTAGACGATGTCCGACATGCTGCTCGCCCTCATTCTCACCGCGATCAAGAGCGTCGTCCTGCTCGTCGTCCTTCTGATCTGCGTCGCCTTCGTCCTGCTCGCCGACCGCAAGATCTGGGCGGCGGTGCAATTGCGGCGTGGGCCCAATGTCGTTGGGCCTTTCGGCCTCTTGCAAAGCTTCGCCGATCTTTTGAAATTCGTCTTCAAAGAGCCGATCATTCCTTCCGGCGCCTCGAAGGGGATTTTTCTTTTGGCGCCGCTCGTCACCTGCATCCTGGCGCTCGCCGCCTGGGCGGTCATTCCTGTGCAAGCCGGCTGGGCGATCGCCAACATCAATGTCGGCGTCCTCTACATCTTCGCCATCTCCTCGCTCGGCGTCTACGGCGTGATCATGGCCGGCTGGGCTTCGAACTCGAAATACCCCTTCCTCGCGGCGCTTCGTTGCGCCGCCCAGATGGTGTCCTACGAAGTCTCGATCGGCTTCGTCATCATCACCGTGCTGATGTGCGCGGGCTCGCTCAACCTCACCTCGATCGTGGAGGCGCAGGATGGCCGCTTCGGCCTCTTCGGCTGGTATTGGCTGCCGCTCTTTCCGATGTTCGTCGTGTTCTTCGTCTCGGCGCTTGCCGAGACCAACCGGCCGCCCTTTGACCTGATGGAGGCCGAATCCGAGCTCGTCGCCGGATTCATGGTCGAATACTCCTCGACCCCCTACATGATGTTCATGCTCGGCGAATATGTCGCGGTGGTCACCATGTGCGCGATGACGACCATCCTGTTTCTGGGAGGATGGCTCTCGCCGCTGCCCTTCGCTCCCTTCACCTGGATTCCGGGCGCGCTCTGGTTCGTCCTCAAGGTTTGCCTTGTCTTCTTCATGTTCGCCATGGTGAAGGCCATGGTGCCGCGCTATCGCTATGATCAGTTAATGCGGCTCGGCTGGAAGGTCTTCCTGCCGATCTCGCTTTTCATGGTGGTCGCCGTAGCGGCCGTGCTGCAGATTTTCGGCCTCGCGCCGGTAGGCGTTTGAGGGCCATGGCATGTCGCATCGCCTCTCACTCCGCCCGGACGATGGCGCAAGTCGCACGGTGCGCGCCTACGAAACCGAGGTCGCTTCGCCTCGGCATTCTCCGCCGCCTTCATCGATAATCTTCTTCCACGGCCTTCCTCGGCAAAGCGCGATCGTCACCTGCCCGCGCCAGCCGGCGAGAACATGAACACGAGGTCTCCCCGATGCCTCTCGATCAAGCCGCGAAATCCCTGTTTCTCAAGGAATTCGTCTCCGCCTTCTTCCTGTCCATGCGTTACTTCTTCAAACCGAAGGCGACGCTGAATTATCCCTTCGAGAAAGGGCCGCTTTCGCCGCGCTTTCGCGGCGAGCATGCGCTGCGCCGTTATCCCAACGGGGAAGAGCGTTGCATCGCTTGCAAACTCTGCGAGGCGATTTGCCCGGCCCAGGCGATCACCATCGAGGCGGGACCGCGCCGCAACGACGGCACGCGCCGGACCACGCGCTACGACATCGACATGACGAAATGCATCTATTGCGGCATGTGCCAGGAGGCCTGCCCCGTGGACGCCATCGTCGAAGGGCCGAATTTCGAATTCTCGACGGAGACGCGCGAGGAGCTATTCTACGACAAGGATCGGCTTCTCGAGAACGGCACGCGGTGGGAGCGCGAGATCGCCCGCAACATCACCATGGACGCCCCTTACCGCTGATCGCGAAACCCATGCTCGTTCCTCCCTTCCTGCGATTGATGCCGGGGCGTCCGGCGGGCGTTCGCCAGACGTCCCGCCGGGCGGCTTGCGCCTCCCCGACGGCGGTGCCCGAAGCACGCGCATTGTGCGGGGAAACATGCGCGTCTATACACGGCACGAGCTGATCGCCGCCCAGCGGAGCCAAGGCACGAATGGATTTCTCTTTCGCCTTTTTCTACCTCTTCGCCGCCGTCCTGCTCGGCTCGAGCTTCATGGTGGTGGCCGCGCGCAACCCGGTCCACGCGGTGCTGTTCCTCATTCTCGCATTCGTGAACGCCGCGGCGCTCTTCCTGCTCTTGTCGGCAGAGTTCCTGGCGATGATCCTCATCGTCGTCTATGTCGGGGCGGTCGCCGTCCTCTTCCTTTTCGTGGTGATGATGCTCGATGTCGATTTCGCGGAGCTCAAGCAGGGATTCCTGCAATATCTGCCGATCGGCGCCCTTATCGGCGTGCTCTTCCTCATCGAGCTCATCGCGATCGCTTCGTTGATCGTCTCGGGCGGCAAGATCGCCGGCGCTCCGCTTGCGATCAACGCCGTGGCGCAAGGGGCGCGCAACGTCTCGAATGTGAAGGCGATCAGCGATGTGCTTTACACGACCTACGTCTACTATTTCGAGGTCGCCGGGCTGATCCTGCTCGTTGCAATGGTCGGCGCGATCGTGCTTACCCTGCATCGGCGCGAGGGGGTGAAGCGCCAAAACGCGGCCGAGCAGAATGCGCGCACCAAGCTCGCCGGCGTCGAGCTGCGCAAGGTGCCGTTCCGGCAAGGCGTGTAGGGGAAGGCGCAGTGACAATCGGGCTCACCCATTATCTGACGGTTGCAGCCATCCTGTTCACGCTTGGCGTGTTCGGGATCTTCCTCAACCGCAAGAACATCATCCTGATCATGATGTGCGTCGAGCTCATCTTGCTCGCGGTGAACATCAACCTCGTCGCCTTCTCGGCCTTCCGTGGCGACATCCTGGGTCAGATCTACGCGCTCTTGATCTTGACCGTCGCCGCCGCCGAAGCGGCGATAGGCCTTGCCATTCTGGTGGTCTACTTCCGCAACCGCGGCACCATCGCGGTCGAAGACGTCAATATGATGCGCGGCTGAGCCGCTCGCGAAGGATCAGGCCCGGCGATGTATTCAGCGATTGTCTTCCTGCCGCTTTTCGGCTTCCTCATCGCCGGTGCGCTCGGGCGCGTGATCGGCGCGCGCGCCTGCGAGATCGTCACCACCGGCTTCCTGATGCTCGCCATGCTGCTCTCCTGGATCGCCTTCTTCCAGGTCGGAATCGCGCACCAGGGCGTGGAGCTCGTGGATCTCGCGCCCTGGTTCATCTCCGGCGGGCTCCGGGTCGAATGGGCGCTTCGCATCGACACGCTCACCGTTGTGATGCTCGTCGTCGTCAACACGGTTTCGGCGCTCGTCCATCTCTATTCAATCGGTTACATGGCCGATGACCCTTCGCGCCCGCGCTTCTTCGCCTATCTGTCGCTCTTCACCTTCGCCATGTTGATGCTGGTGACGGCGGACAACCTCGTGCAGATGTTCTTCGGATGGGAAGGCGTCGGCCTCGCCTCCTATCTCCTGATCGGCTTCTGGTACGATCGGCCCTCGGCCAATGCCGCGGCCATCAAGGCCTTCATCGTCAACCGGGTGGGCGACTTCGGCTTCGCGCTCGGCATTTTCCTCGTCTTCACCTTGTTCAGCAGCGTCGCCTTCAACGATATCTTCGCGCGCGCGCCGGAGATCGCGAAGGGCAGCTTCCATTTCCTCGGCTTCGATTGGCCGGCGCTGACGCTCGCCTGCCTCTTGCTGTTCATGGGCGCGATGGGCAAATCGGCCCAGTTCCTTCTCCACACCTGGCTTCCCGATGCGATGGAGGGGCCGACCCCGGTTTCCGCCCTCATTCACGCAGCGACCATGGTCACGGCCGGAGTTTTCATGGTGGCGCGCCTCTCGCCGTTGTTCGAGCAGGCGCCGTTCGCCCAGACGGCGGTGCTGGTGATCGGCGCGATCACCGCCTTCTTCGCCGCGACCGTCGGCCTCGTGCAAAACGACATCAAGCGCGTCATCGCCTATTCGACCTGCTCGCAGCTCGGCTACATGTTCGTGGCGCTCGGCGCGGGAGCCTATTCGATCGGCATCTTCCACCTGTTCACCCATGCCTTCTTCAAGGCGCTCCTTTTCCTCGGCGCGGGCTCCGTCATCGTCGCCATGCATCACGAGCAGGACATGCGGAAGATGGGCGGGCTTGTGGAAATCAATCCCCTTCACCGGCGCCATGATGGTGATCGGCAGCTTGTCGCTCACGGGCTTTCCCTTCACCGCCGGCTTCTACTCGAAGGACGCTATCATCCAGGCAGCCTATGCGAGCGATCGCGAGGGCCATGTCTTCGCCTTTCTGTGCACGGCGATCGCCGCGCTGATGACGGCCTTCTACTCCTGGCGCCTCGTCTTCATGACCTTCTCCGGCCCGGCGCGTTGGGGCCAGGCCGAGGCCCATGCGGCCGAGCCGCACGCCCAAGCCCTGCCCGATGCCGATAGCGCGCACTTGGGGACGGCGGTCGCGCGCGCCGCCGAGGCTCCGGACGACGAGCACGGCCATGGTCACGGGCCGATCGAACCCCATGAGAGCCCGCTCGTCATGCTCTTGCCGCTCGCGGTGCTTGCGCTCGGCGCGCTCGCGGCGGGCTTCGTCTTCGAGGGCGTTTTCTTCGGCGGCGCGGCGGAGAGTTTCTGGAACGGCTCGCTCGTCTTCCAAGAAGGGATCGTGAAGAAGGTCGAGGAAGTGCCGTTCCTCGTCGAGCATATTGCGCTCATCATGATGGTGATCGGCTCGGCGCTCGCCTATTGGTTCTATATCGTGAACCCTTCCCTGCCCGGACGGCTCGCGGCGGCCAATCCGATCCTTTACCGCTTCCTTCTCAACAAATGGTATTTCGACGAGATCTATGACTTCCTCTTCGTCCGCCCGGCGAAGGCGATCGGACGCTTCCTCTGGAAGGAGGGCGACGGGCGCGTGATCGACGGCCTGGGTCCCGACGGCGTGTCGGCGCGCGTCATCGATGTGGCGAGAGGCGCGGTTCGGCTGCAGAGCGGCTATCTCTATCACTACGCCTTCGCCATGCTTATCGGCGTTGCCGCCTTCATCACCTATTTCATCATCGTGGGAGCTCGGTGATGCCTGGCGTGCTTAGCGGCCTCCTCATCCTGCCGCTCATCGGATCGGCGCTCATCTTGTTCGTGCGCGGCGAGGACGAGGCCGCGCTCTCGAATATCCGCTACATCGCGCTGCTTACGACGCTCGTCACCTTCCTGTTGTCGCTCGTCGCCTGGTGGCAGTTCGATCCGGCGAATTCGGCCTTCCAGCTTGTCGAGCAGGCGTCCTGGGTTTCGTCCTCGATCACCTTCAAGCTCGGTGTTGACGGCTATTCGCTTCCCTTCGTCCTGCTCACCACCTTCCTGATGCCGTTCTGCATCCTCGCCTCCTGGAGCTCGATCGAGCGGCGGGTGCGCGAATACATGATCGCTTTTCTCGTTCTCGAGACTTTGATGATCGGCGTCTTCGTGTCGCTCGATCTCGTCCTCTTCTACCTGTTCTTCGAGGGCGGCCTCATTCCGATGTTCCTCATCATCGGGGTTTGGGGCGGTGCACGGCGCATCTATGCGAGCTTCAAATTCTTCCTCTACACGCTTCTCGGCTCGGTGCTCCTTCTCATCGCCGTCATGGCGATGTGGAAGACGGCGGGGACAACCGACATCGCCGCGCTGCTCACCTACCATTTCGCGCCCTCGCTGCAGAAATGGCTGTGGCTCGCCTTCTTCGCCTCCTTCGCGGTGAAGATGCCGATGTGGCCCGTCCACACCTGGTTGCCGGATGCACATGTCGAGGCGCCAACGGCCGGCTCCGTCATCCTCGCCGGCATCCTCTTGAAGATGGGCGGCTACGGCTTCATCCGTTTCTCGCTGCCGATGTTCCCCGACGCGTCGCATGATTTCGCGCCGCTCATCTATGCGCTTTCCATCATCGCGATCATCTACACCTCGCTCGTCGCCCTCATGCAGGAGGACATGAAGAAGCTGATCGCCTATTCCTCCGTGGCCCATATGGGCTTCGTCACCATGGGCCTCTTCTCGATGACAGCGCAGGGCATCGAGGGCGCGATGTTCCTGATGGTGAGCCACGGACTCGTCTCGGGCGCGCTCTTCCTATGCGTCGGCGTCGTCTACGATCGCATGCACACGCGCCAGATCGCCGCCTATGGCGGCCTCGTGCATCGCATGCCGCTTTATGCCGCAGCCTTCATGGTGTTCACCTTGGCGAATATCGGCTTGCCCGGCACATCGGGCTTCGTCGGCGAGTTTCTGAGCTTGCTCGGCACTTTCAGGGCGAATAGCTGGGTCGCCTTTTTCGCCACCTTCGGGACGATCTTGTCGGCCGCCTATGCGCTCTGGCTTTACCGCAAGATCATTTTCGGCAAGCTCGTGAAGCCCGAGCTCATGGGCATCCTCGATCTTTCGCCGCGCGAGATGTGGGTGATGGCGCCGCTCGTCGCGCTCGTCATCTTCTACGGCGTGCGGCCCGGCGTCATTCTCGATGCCTTCGCGGCGCCCACCGAGGCTCTTCTCAAATCGACAGGGCTTGCGCTCGGCGCGGTGAAAGCCGCCGCGCTCATGGCACCGTGAGGCTTTGGCACCGTGAGGCTTTGATCCATGACGGCCACCGCGCTCCCCTCCATCGTCACTATCCTGCCGGAACTCGTGCTCGCGGTTGGTGCGCTCGCGCTCATCCTCGTCGGCGCCTTCCAGGGGGTGCGCGCGATCAATCTCGTGAATGGAGCCGCCTTCGCGCTACTCATCGTCGCCGCCCTCGCCGCTGTCCTTCAGGCTTCCCAAACACAGGTGGCATTCAACGGCTCCTTCGTCGTCGATGATTTCGCGAGGTTCATGAAGGTTGTGACGCTTCTCGGCGCGGCAGCGACCTTGGCGCTCGCAATCGACGAGATGAGCCGGCACCGGCAAAAGCCGTTCGAGCTCGCTATCCTCGTCCTGTTGTCGTCGCTCGGCATGCTTTTGATGATATCCGCGAATGATCTCATCGCGCTTTACGTCGGCCTCGAGCTGTCGAGCCTCGCGCTTTACGTGCTCGCCGCGATCGACCGCAACAATGCCAAGGCGAGCGAGGCCGGCCTCAAATATTTCGTGCTCGGGGCCTTGTCCTCCGGCATGCTCCTTTATGGCGCCTCGCTCATCTACGGCTTCACCGGAAGTGTCAGCTTCGCCGGCATCTCCGCCGCCGTGAAGGCGGGCTCCGGTCCTGGCCTGATGTTCGGCCTCGTCTTCCTCCTGGCTGGCCTCGCCTTCAAGATTTCCGCCGTGCCCTTCCATATGTGGACACCCGATGTCTATGAAGGCGCGCCGACGCCCGTGACCGCCTATTTCGCCGCCACCAACAAAATCGCCGCGATGGCGCTCACGACGCGCGTGCTTATTCAGGCTTTCGGGACGGATGCGACCGAGTGGCGCCAGATCGTGGTGTTCATCTCGATCGCCTCGATGGGGCTCGGCTCTTTCGCCGCGATCGGCCAGCGCAACCTCAAGCGGCTGATGGCCTATTCCTCGATCGGCCATGTCGGTTACGCTCTCGTCGGGCTCTCGGCCGGCACGCAAGACGGCGTCAATGGCGTCCTCGTCTACATGGCGATCTATATGGCGATGACGGTTGGCACCTTTGCTTGCATTCTCGCGATGCGCACCAAGGACGGTTCGGTGGAGACCATCGAGGACCTAGCCGGCCTTTCGAAGTCCCAACCGGCCTTCGCCTTCGTGCTCATGGTATTGATGTTCTCGCTCGCCGGCGTTCCGCCGCTCGCCGGCTTCTGGGCGAAATGGTACGTGTTCTCGGCGGCGGTCGATGCTGGCCTCGTGCCGCTGGCCGTCATCGGCTTCCTCACGAGCGTCGTCGGCGCCTTTTATTACCTGCGCGTCGTGAAGGTCATGTATTTTGATGACGGGCCGGCGCTTTTCGTGCCGCTTTCGGGCGTGCTCAAGGCGGTGCTCGCGCTTTGCGGCGTCGTCGTGATCCTCTTCGGCTTGATCCCGACGCCCATCGTGGCGGCGGCGGCGGCGGCGGCGAAGTCCCTATTTTGATGGAGAGCTCCGGCGAAGCCTTCTCATTGGGAAAGGGGGCGAGCGAGGCGGGGTACCGCTTCGAGACACACTCGGAAGTCTCTTCTACTTTCGATCTCGCGCTGGCGCGAGCGCGCGAAGGCGAGGCCTCGCGACTTTGGATCGTGGCGCGAAGCCAGACGAATGGCCGCGGTCGGCACGGCCGGGTATTCGTCTCCCCTCCTGGCAATCTTTACGCGAGCCTCCTTCTGCTGGAAGGGTGCCGCAGAGCCGACGCTCCGGAGTTGGGATTCGTCGCGGGGCTCGCGCTATTCGATGCGGCGTCGGTCGTGACCGGTCTCGAGCATCCGCGCCTTTCGCTCAAATGGCCGAACGACCTTCTCGTCGACGGGAAGAAATGCGCTGGCCTTTTGCTCGAAGGCAATCAGCTTCTCGATGGCGGCTTTGTCCTGATCCTTGGCATCGGCGTCAACGTCGCCGTCCTTCCCCCCGACCTGCCGGAAGCGACCCTGCTCGCCCGCTTTGCGCCCGAGGCGACGGTTGAGCGGCTTTTTCTGCACTTATCTGATGCCTTCGCGCATCGTTTTTCGGAGTGGGCGCAAGCGCCGCGAGGGTCGCAAGCGCATTTTGCCGCCTGGGCCGAGCGCGCCCATGGGCTGGGCTCGCGCGTGCGGGTGAAAATGCCGAAGGGCGAGGTCGAAGGCTTGTTTCGCGGGCTCGACCGAGGCCGGCTCCTCCTCGACACGAAGGATGGCCTCGTGAAGCTCGATGCCGGGGATCTTTACTTGCTTGACAAAGCCGCCTCCGCTCAGGGTCAAGTCGCCTGAGCGCGGGACGAAGCTTCATGGAACCGGCGCGCATCTTCCGTAACTTCGTTGGGCCACATGAATCGGGCGCGCCGACACCGCCCGTTTTGGCAACCTGTCCTTTGGTGGAAAAGCTATGAACGGCGCGTCTTCGGCTCTCGTCTTCGTTCCGCTCGGTGGGCTTGGCGAGATCGGCATGAATGCCGCCGCGTACGGCTTCGGCCCTCCCGGCAAGCGCCGATGGATCCTGGTCGATTGCGGCCTGACATTCGCGGGCGACGAGGCGCCCGGGGTCGATCTCGTTTACCCGAACCTCGCCTTTCTCGAGAAGGAGCGCAAAAACCTGAGCGGCATCGTGATCACCCATGCCCATGAGGACCATATCGGCGCGCTCGCGGCGCTCTGGCCGCGACTCGGCGTTAAAGTGCATGCGACGCGCTTTGCCGTCGAGCTGATGGGCGCGCGCCGTCTTGGCGAGCCCGGCGCCCCCAAGATTCCGCTTGCCACCGTCGATCCGGGCAAGCCCTTCGACATCGGGCCGTTCACGCTCGAATTCATCCCGGTCGCGCACTCCATCCCCGAATCCATGGCGCTTGCCATTCGCACGCCAGCCGGCCTCGTCTTGCACACCGGCGATTGGAAGATCGACCCGACGCCCATCCATGGAGCGCCGACCGACGAGGCGCGTTTGCGCGCGCTCGGCGACGAAGGCGTGCTCGCGCTCATTTGCGATTCCACCAACATCGTGCGCGACGGTTCGAGCCCGAGCGAGGCGGAAGTCGCCAAGACCCTTCGCAGCTTGATCGCCGAGGCCCCGCAGCGCGTCGCCGTCACCATCTTCGCCTCGAACGTGGCGCGCATCCGCGCTGTCGCGGAAGCCGCGCGCGAGGCGCGGCGGGAGGTAGTGGTCGTGGGACGCGCCATGCAGCGCGTCGTCGAGGTCGCCACCGAATGCGGCTATCTCGACGGCCTGCCGCCCTTCCACTCGCCGGAGGCCTACGTGCACATGCCGCGCGAGCGTGTGGTTGCCTTGTTGACCGGAAGCCAAGGCGAGCCGCGCGCCGCGCTTGCCCGCATCGCGACCGACGACCATCCGGCCATCACCCTCTCGCCGGGCGATCGCGTCATCTTCTCCTCACGCACCATTCCGGGCAATGAGAAGCCAGTGTCGCGCATCATCAACACGCTCGTCCGCCAAGGCATCGAGGTCATCACTGATCGCACCCATCTGGTGCATGTCTCCGGCCATCCGCGCCGCGACGAGGTGCGCCGCATGTATGAGTGGGTGCGCCCGAAGATTGCCATTCCGGCCCATGGGGAGGCCTTGCATTTGACCGAGCACGCCGCCTTCGCGTCGGCGCTCGGTGTCGGGCAGGTGATCACGGCTTATGACGGCGACCTCGTCCAACTGGCGCCCGGCCCCGCCGAGGTGATGGGAAAGGCCGAGGTCGGGCGCCTCTACCAGGATGGCACGATCCTGATCGACGCGCAGGACGATGCGATTCGCGAAAGGCGCAAGCTCTCCTTCGCGGGCATCGTGTCGGTCGCCTTCGCCGTCGATGCGCGAGGCGAGATCGCGGGCGAGGTCGAGATCGAGGCGAGCGGCGTGCCGCAAGCGACGCGCGAGGGCGCCTCCCTTCTCGACCTCTTGCTCGACGCGGTGCTGCGTTGCGTGCACGGCCTGCCGCGGACGCGTCGACGCGACGCTGATTTCGTCGAGAGCGCCGTCGCCCGCGCGGTTCGCTCCGTGGTCAATGGGATATGGGGAAAGAAGCCTCAGGTCCATGTTCTCGTGGTCAGCGTCTAGGCGATGATTTTGCGCCTCAACCATGTGGCCATCGCGGTGCCGGATTTGGCGGCGGCCGCGAAATCCTATCGCGAGAATCTGGGGGCCGCCGTCTCCGAGCCGCGGCAGCTTCCCGAGCATGGCGTGACGGTGGTGTTCGTCGAGCTTGCGAACACCAAGATCGAACTTCTCGCGGCGCTGGGCGAGAACTCCCCCATAAGCAGGTTCCTCGCGCGCAATCGGGAAGGCGGCATGCATCACCTCTGCTACGAGGTCGACGACATCCTTGCGGCACGCGATCGGCTGAAGGCCTCAGGTGCGCGCGTGCTGGGCGACGGGGAGCCGCGGCTCGGCGCGCACGGCAAGCCTGTGCTGTTCCTGAGCCCGAAGGATTTTTCCGGCGTCCTCATCGAGCTCGAAGAGGCGTGAGACGTTTCTCATGGTAAATCAGGGCGCGGCATGACTGAAGCTTTCCGGCTGCCGCGTTCGCGCCTCGGCCGCGTGCTCGCGTCACGCCGAATCCTTCATTGAGGCCGCTCATGTTCGGTATTCCCTGGACCACGATTCTCGCCTGGGCTGCCATCTATGTCGTGGTGTGGTGGATCACCATCTTCGCGATCCTGCCGATCGGCGTGCGCAGCCAGGACGAGGCGGGCGAAGTGGTACCGGGCTCCGATCCCGGCGCACCCGCCTTGCCGCGCCTCGCGTTGAAGGCCCTGATCACGACGGCGGTTTCCGCCGTGATCCTCGCCATCATCTACGCCTTTCACGGCTACCTCGACGATCTGTGACGGGGAGGGTTAAGTTGCCCACGCATCCGCGGCGATGATGCGACGAAGCAAAGCAGTGGATGACCGGGCCAAGCCCGGTCACGACGCATGGGGAGAGCGTTTTCGCGTCATCATGACGATCAGGTCCTCTCCCATCGTCGCGCCAGGCTCGCGCGACAAAGACAGAGCCTGATCCCGCCAAAAAAGGGCCGTGTTAAACCAGCACGCGCCTTGAGCTGCACGGCCTCGCTCAGACCTCGCTTATCCACAGGAAACTCGTTGCCTGAAGAGCGGCTGCCAATGCCTTCAGAACGAATTGCTTTTGGGCGGCGGGCGTCCAACCGCATAAAATCCGGGCATTTCTGTTAAGCTTCTGGTAACCCGCGTCTAAAATATTCTTTCGAACGAAATACGTATTGTTCTTGTTCTTATCTAAGTATTATCAGGAGATACGTTGTGAAAACTGTATTCTGGTACATTAACGTGATAATACTATCCGATGATCAGTTGCTGCGTCGTGTACTTAGGGTCATTCTCAAATCGATAGGCTTCGAACGGATCGAGGTCGTGGCCGACCTTCTCGAGCTGCGCCAACGTCAAGCGGATCTCCGCCATGACCTCATCGTCGCCGACGGCGAATTGCTGCTCGGGCTCGACGGCGCCGATTTGCTGTTGCTGGCGCGCGCTGACCCGATCTTGGCGCCGAGCCTGTTCATCATCGTCACGGAAGATACCTCCTTTCGCTTCTTCGAGAAATGCATGCGGCGCGGTGCCGATGCGGTGCTTCATAAGCCTGTCGCGCCCGAGGATCTCACCGGCACGGTGGTCCGGCTTCTCGCGAGCCGGCGGGCCTGGCGCGGCAAAATCGTTCCCCATCCGAGAAGCCTGCCCCCTCATGTCGCGCGCGAAGAGGGCTGCCTTGAGCCGAGGCCTTGAGCGCGTTCTCGAGCGCATCGCCGGCAAGCTGCCGACAACCCATCTCCGATTGACCTCGAGCCTGCCCTGGGTGAAGACTTGAGCCGAGGCGCTTGCGGCCGATGGATAAGCCAATCATCGGCGTCTCGAGGCGCCGCCTGTTTTAGGCCATGCGTTCGTTGTTCTTGAGATCGTCACGGAAATGCGGTTTCGGCTTACCGGATTAGGCTCCGGACGGGCGAGGAGACGGGCCGCGAAGGGAGAGCGGGATGGCGCAACGTTACGAGCTCTACTACTGGCCCTCGATCCAGGGACGCGGCGAGTTCGTGCGCTTAGCGCTCGAGGAGGCGGGCGTCGATTATGACGACGTCGCGCGCCGGGAAACAGGCTCCATGTTCCGCCTCCTCGATGGCACCAAGGTCGCAACACCGCCCTTCGCGCCGCCTTTCCTCAAGGCCGGTCGCCTGCTGATCGGGCAGACCGCGAACATCCTGCTTTTTCTCGGCTCGCGTCATCGCCTCGCGCCTTCGAGCGAAGCCGGTAGCCTATGGACGCATCAGCTTCAGCTCACCGTCACCGATCTCGTAGCCGAGGTCCACGACACGCATCATCCGATCTCGACCAACCGGTATTACGAGGAGCAAAAAGCGGAGGCGCGCCAGCGCGCACGCGATTTCTTGAAGGAGCGATTGCCCAAATTCTTGGGCTATTTCGAGCGCGTCATCATCGCCAATCGGAAAGGCAAGGGGCATCTTGTCGGCGCGAGGCTCACCTATGTCGATTTGTCGCTTTTCCAGCTTGTCGCGGGCCTGCGCTACGCCTTCCCGCGCGGCATGAAGCGCGTCGAGCGAGAGTGTCCGCGGGTCGTCGCCTTGCACGACCATGTCGAAAGACGCCCGAGGATCGCGGCCTATCTCAATTCGAACCGGCGCATCCCCTTCAATGAGGACGGCATCTTCCGCCGCTACAAGGAACTCGACGCTTAGCTTGCCCGTATGGGTTGCGCCTTCGCTTGGGCAGGGGTGACTTCAGCCATTCGAGGAGGTGATCGGATGAACGAGGAGACGCAACGCACCGTGGCGACGATCGTCGCCGCCGCGCCTCGCCATGAGCCCAAGCCCGCCGACGCTTGCGTCATGGTGATCTTCGGCGCTTTTGGAGACCTCACCAAGCGCCTTGTGGTGCCGGCGCTCTATAATCTCATCCGGACCGGAATCCTGCCCGCCCATTTCGCCTTGATCGGTGTCGATCTCGCCGACGGCACCGCGGAGAGCTGGCGTGAGCATCTTCACACGATGCTGAAGAGCTTTGTCGGCAACGCCTCGGCGGAATTCGAGGTCGACCGGATCGATGAGAAGGCATGGTCTTCGCTCGCCGGGCGCATGAGCTATGTGCAAGGCGACATCACGAAGCCCGAGCTTTACGCCAAGCTCTCCGACACGATCGCCGAGGCGCAAAAGAAGCAAGGGACCGGCGGCAATGTGATTTTTTACCTCGCGGTCGCCGATCGTTTCTTCGGCACCGTCGTCGATCGGCTCGGCGAGGCGAAGCTCACCCGCCAGGAAGAAGGCAAGGACGGCAAAGCGCTTTTTTGGCGCCGCGTCGTGATCGAGAAACCTTTCGGCCATGACCTTGCGTCGGCCCGCGCGCTCAACGCCGAGATCAGGCGCACGCTGCGTGAGGATCAAATCTTCCGCATCGACCATTTTCTCGGCAAGGAGACGGTGCAGAACATCATGGCGTTTCGCTTCGCCAATGGGCTGTTCGAGCCTTTGTGGAATCGTGACCGCATCGATCATGTGCAGATCACGGTGTCCGAGACCGTCGGCGTCGAGGGGCGCGGCAAGTTCTACGAAGTGACGGGCGCGCTCCGCGATATGGTGCCGAACCATGTCTTCACACTGCTCGCCATGGTGGCGATGGAGCCTCCCGTCGGCTTCGATGCGCAGTCGATCCGCAACAAGAAGGGAGAGGTGTTCGCCGCCATCCCGGCGGTGCCGCCCGGGAATGCGGTGCGCGGCCAATATGGGCCGGGAAAAGTGCTCGGCCAGCCGAAGAAGGCCTATCGCGACGAGCCGAATGTCGCCAAGGACTCGAAGATCGAAACCTATTGCGCCATGAAGCTCGAGATCGACAATTGGCGCTGGGCCGGTGTACCCTTCTATTTGCGCACCGGCAAGAACATGGCGAGCCGCCTTACCGAGATCGCCATACGTTTCAAGGAAGCGCCGCACGCGCCCTTCGAGGCCGGCCCCGCAGGGGCTCCCCCGCCGAACTGGCTCGTCATCGCCATCCAGCCTGACGAGGGCATCTCGCTGCAATTCGAGGTCAAGCGGCCGGGCCCGGAGGTCATGCTGGCGACGGTGCGGATGAACTTCGCCTACTCCGACTGGTTCCCGAAAGAGCCGAACGTGGGCTACGAGACGCTGCTCTACGACGTGATGATTGGCGATGCGACGCTCTTCCACCGCGCCGATATGGTCGAGGAGGCTTGGCGCGTCGTGCAACCCGTGCTCGACTCTTGGGCGAGCGAGAATGCTGATTTTCCGAACTACGTTTCGGGGAGCGACGGGCCGGATGCGGCCGAGGAACTCATCGCGCGCGACGGCGGACGCCAATGGCGGGCCGTGGCGCCGGCAACGGAGCCCAAATCATGATCCGCCTCGTCATTGCCGACGTCGACGGCACTTTGGTGACCCAGGAGAAAGTGCTCACCTCGGACGCCATCGCCGCGGCGCAAGAGCTTCGCGACGCGGGCATCACCCTTGCACTCACGAGCGGAAGGCCGCCTCGCGGCATGCAGATGCTGATCGAGCCTTTGAGGCTCGAAGGCCAGATCGCCGGCTTCAACGGAGGCGTCTACGTCAATCCCGATATGAGCGTGGTCGCGTCGCATCTCCTCGCGCCCGAGGTCGCAAGAGAAGCGATTGCGCTCATTCTCGACAAAGGACTCGATGCCTGGCTCTACACGCCGGACGAGTGGCTCGTGCGCAAGAAGGACGCCCCTCATGTGGCCCGAGAGGCGTGGACGGTGAAGTTCGAGGCGCGGGTGACGCCGAGCTTCCCCGAGGAAGCCCTCGCGCACGCGGTCAAGATCGTGGGTATCTCCGATGATTACGACCTCGTCGCCCAATGCGAGAAGGCGGCGCAAAAGGCGCTCGGCGAGCGCGCGAGCGCCGCGCGCTCCCAACCTTATTATCTCGACGTCACCCATCCGCAGGCCAACAAGGGAGCGGTCGTCACCACGCTTTCCAAATTGCTGGAGGTTCCGCCCGAGGGGATCGCGACCATCGGCGACATGCCCAATGACGTGCTGATGTTCAAGAAGAGCGGGCTTTCGATCGCCATGGGCAATGCGAGCGACGAGGTGAAGCGTCAGGCGACGGCGGTGACCGCGAGCAATGAGGAGGAAGGCTTCGCGAAGGCGATGCGGAACTTCGTCTTGAAGGGAAGGAAGCCATGAAGCCGGCGCACGGAACTCTGTTCGTCTATCAGGACGCGCGGGCGCTCGCGGGCGCGGCCGCGAAGTTCATGTGCGATTGCGCGCAGGCCAAGCCCGGGCCTTTCGTCGTCGCCCTCTCGGGCGGCTCAACCCCGAAACTCACTTATGAGACGCTGGGCGTCGAGCCGCTCGTCGCACGCTTCCCCTGGGCGCGCGCGCATTTCGTGTTCGGCGATGAGCGCTTCGTGCCGCCGGACAGCAAGGACAGCAACGCCCGAATGGTTGACGAGGCGATGTTGTCGGTCGCACCGGTGCCGCTTGACCATGTGCACCGCGTGCCGACGACCGGCGGTGATCCCGACGAGGCCGCGGCCGCCTATGAGCGCGAGCTCAAGCAGCTTTACGGCGCGCCGGAGCTCAGGCCCGACAAGCCGCTCCTCGATCTGTGCCTCCTCGGCCTTGGGGAGGACGGTCATACCGCTTCCTTGATACCCGGCGAGCCGGTGCTTCAAGAACGAAAGCGTTGGGTTGCGGTCGTCGGCCATGGACGACCCGAGGTTCGCATCACGCTCACCTATCCGGCACTGGAATCGAGCGCGGCGACGGTGTTTCTAGTGCAAGGAGAAGGCAAGCGCGCCATCCTCGATCGCATCCTTTCCGGAGACGACACCGTGCCTGCCGGAAAGCTTCGCCCGCAAGGGGAGCTTTTCTGGCTGGTTGATGCGGCGGCCGCGGGAAGGTGGGCGTCGGCGGCATCAATCGCGTGACCGCGCCGGCTTCGAGGAGCCGAGCCGTCTATGCGAGGGCGATGACGACCAAGCCGATGATCGCAACATTAGCGAGCATCCGTGCTTAACCGCTCAGACGGTCCCCTCGAGCTCGATCACCAGATTGGTCGGCTCGGGATCGTGCGGGATGAGCTTCGGCGGCCTGGCATCGGTCCAATGGGCAAGTTCGACGACCCTTCCGGCCTGAACGCCGTCGCGAGGCGGCTCCGCCGGCTCGACGATGTTCAATCCGTTGCCGTCGAGGAAGAAGGTGTGGTCGCCGAACATGTCGACGAGCTTGGGCACCACGGGATCGTTTTCGGGAACGAGCCTTGCTGGATATTGCGCCAAGGTTCGCTCGACCCATTCTGAATTCAGCCTCATCACGTCTTCCTTCGCTGCGCTCGCCCGGACAATAGGGATGACCATGCGATGACGGGAAAATCAGGCCTTGCCGTCCCCAGCACCTAGGGCGCGCAGGAGCAAGGGTCGTGCGACTCCTCGACGCATGGAGCCGGTGGCGGATCGGATCCAAGGCGGGTTTTCCGCTCGCGATCGTCGTTCTCAGAGGATCAACGGCCGCACTCGCTGATTCCCGCTCGCGCGTGGCCTCGGGGGTAAGTCTTCGTTAAATACGTGGCGATTATCGTTAGCGAAATCTTTCGATGATCGGATGAATGCTCATGGCGTTGCTCACTGATCAGCCGTCACCGCAGGCGCCTCGGCTGGGGCGCGAGCTCGTGATCCTGCCGCCCCTGTCCCGAACGTTCCTACGCCGCAATTTCCGCAACATCGCGCTCGCGGGCGCCTGCCTCATCGCTGCGGCGGCACTCGGCTGGGGCGCGGGCGCTCGTCTCGGGGGCCCACAGGCTCGAAGCGTCGACACCGCCGATAAGCCGGATGTGACCCAGCTTCTGTGGCAAAGCGAAGCGACGCAACGCCAGGAGACGCACCAGCTTGCCGACGAGGTGCGCGCCTTGAAGGCAAGCCTCGGCGGGCTCCAGGCGAGCCTCGATCGCGCTCGGCCGTCCGAGGACGTGAAATCGCTGAAATCGGGCGTCGAGGCCGTGAAGCAAGGTCTCGATGCCATAAAATCCGACACCTCGGGCACGCTCGCCCAGCTTGCGGGCAAGCTCGATCGCGCCGATCAGGTCACGGCGCAAAAGCTCGCCCAGATCGTGGACCGGCTCGACCGCCTGGAGCGCAAGGCCGATTCCACGCCGATCGGGACGAACGCCCCGCAGCCGCCTGCGCGCCCGAGCCCTCAGCCCACGCCGCAGAATTTTGGCCTCCCGCCGCAAGCTAAGGTGACGGAGGCCAATGCGCAATCCTCGCCAAAACCTCCGATCCAAGGCTGGATATTGCGAGACGTTTACGACGGCATCGCCCTTGTCGAAGGCCGCGGCGGTTATCGCGAGGTCGTGGTCGGAGAGGCCATCCCCGGGGTCGGCCGGGTCGAGGCGATCGAACGCCACGGCCGCCATTGGGTCGTGGTCACGAGCCAGGGCGTCATCGCCCCGCAGGAAGAGTGAGAGAGTGAAGAGTGAGGGTGAAGAGTGAGGATTCGCCCATCACTTCACTCTTCACTGCCGGCTACTCCCGCCCGTGCTCTTCCGCCTGCCGGCGGCGCGGCCGCAGCAGCAATGCCACGAGGCCGCTCCAGCCCGTCTGATGCGAGGCGCCGAGGCCTCGCCCCGTGTCGCCGTGATAATATTCATGGAAGAGCACGAGGTCTTCGGAGCCCTTCTGCTTCTCGAGGCCGGGGTAGGCCTCCATCACGGGGCGGCGTCCGTCCGGCCCCTTGAGCGAGAGACGTGTCAGGCGTTCGGAGAGCATCTCGGCGATCTTGCCGAGCGGCACCTTGTGCCCGGAGCGCACCGGATACTCCACGAGAAAATCCTGGCTGTAATAGCTTTCGAGCTCATAGAGGGATTCGATCAAAAGGTAATTGATCGGCATCCACACGGGGCCGCGCCAATTAGAGTTGCCGCCGAAGAGCCTCGAATTGGATTCGCCCGGCACATAGCCGATGCTGAATTCCTTGCCGTCCGCATGAAATACGTAAGGATGCGTCTCGTGGATTTTCGAGACCGACCGGATGCCGTGCTCGGAAAGAAACTCGGTCTCATCGAGCATGCGGGCGAGCACCGCCTTCATGCGGTGGCCGCGCAGAAGCGCAAGGAGAGCCGAGCCTTTCATGCCGGGCTCCAGCCAGCGCGACACGAGCGCGGCGAGGTCGGGCCGGTGGTGAAAGAACCAGAGCAAAGCCTTTGCGAACTTCGGCACGTTCTTCGCGCTCGCGATGTCGAGCGCCTGCACGGCCATGAGCGGCATTAGGCCGACGAGCGAGCGCACCCGTATGGGCGCGCCATGACCGTTCGGCATGCGTAGCACGTCGTAGAAGAACTGGTCCTCCTCGTTCCAAAGGTCGGTCTCGGCCATGCCGACGCGGCTCATCGCTTCGGCGATGAAAAGGAAATGCTCGAAGAATTTGACCGCGATGTCTTCGTAGACATGATCGCCCGTCGCGAGCTCAAGCGCGATGCGCATGAGGTTCAAGGCGAATTTCGCCATCCAGGCCGTGCCGTCCGATTGATCGATATGACCGCCGGTCGGCAAGGGCGATGAGCGGTCGAAAAGGCCGATATTGTCGAGGCCGAGGAAGCCGCCCTGGAAGACGTTGCGGCCGTCGGCATCCTTGCGATTGACCCACCAGCCGAAATTCAAGAGCAGCTTATGGAAGATGCGCTCGAGAAAATCCCGATCGGCCCGTCCGGTGAGCGCCTTGTCCATCTCGTAGATGCGCCAGGCGGCCCAGGCGTGAAGCGGGGGATTGGCGTCGCTGAATTCCCATTCATACGCGGGAAGCTGGCCGTTTGGATGCATGAATCGCTCTTGCAGGAGAAGCAAGAGCTGCGCCTTGGCGAATTCGGGATCGATGATCGCGAAGGTCACGGCTTGGAAGCACAGATCCCATGATGCGTACCAGGGATATTCCCATTTGTCGGGCATCGAGACGATGTCGCTATTCGACAAATGCAGCCAATCGCGATCGCGCCCCGTTTTGCGCTCTTCGGGAGGAGCCGGCTGGGCGGGGTCGCCCTCGAGCCAGCAGCGCACGTCGAAATTATAATATTGCTTCGACCAGATCATGCCCGCGAGCGCTTGGCGCTGCACGAGCCTCGCATCCTCGCTCGCAAGATCGCTTTGCAGAGCGCGATAGAATTCATCGGCCTCGGCGAGGCGCGCGGCGAAGACCGCGTCGAAATCGGCAAAGGCGGCATTGGACTTGGCGCCGGCCTGACGAGATCTCAGGCGAAGCGTGGCGCCGGCTCCCGGCGCGAGCTCGAGCTTCACATGGGCTGCGCATTTCGTGCCCCGGTCGCGCCGGATGGCCTTCTCGTCTCCCGCGACGATGAAATCATTGACGCCATCCTTGAAGGGGCCGGGGGCCTCGATGCCGAAGAGCCGCCGCACATTGGTCTCGTTCTCGCAGAAAAGGAACGCGCAAGGCCCGTCGACGGCAAGCTCGCGATCGGCCATGCCGGGATGGTGGCCGAGCACCTTGTCGTCGACGAGGCGAAGCCAGGGCTTCTCGCTATCCTTCTCCCACGACCAGATATTGCGGGTGAAAAGCTGCGGAAGAAGATGCAGGCTCGCACTTCGGTCCGCCCGATTGACGACCGTGACACGCATCAAAATGTCTTCAGGAGTGGCCTTGGCGTATTCGACCGTCACGTCGAAATAACGGTTCTCGGCGAAGACCCCGGTATCGAGGATCTCATATTCGGGATCATGAGTGGTGCGCCGCGCGTTCTCACGCCGCAGCTCCTCGTAAGGGAAGCGCGCCTGCGGATATTTGTAGAGCATCCGCAGGTAGGAATGGGTCGGCGTGGCGTCGAGATAGAAGTAGAGCTCCTTCACGTCCTCGCCGTGATTGCCTTCCGCATTGGTAAGGCCGAAGAGCCGCTCCTTGATGAAGGGGTCGCTTCCGTTCCAGAGCGCGAGCGACAGGCACCATCTGAGCTCGTCATCGCTAAAGCCCGCGATGCCGTCCTCGCCCCAGCGGTAGGCGCGGCTCAGCGCCTCCTCATGAGTGAAATAATTCCAGGCATCGCCGGTGGCGCTATAGTCCTCGCGCACCGTCCCCCATTGTCGCTCGCTGAGATACGGCCCGAAGCGGCGCCACGCCTTGACCTCGGCGCCATGCAGGCGCTTCCCCTCGGCGGTGGCGAGGAGCGCGGCCATTTCCTTCGAGCCGCTCGTCATGCGTCAACGCAACATGGCATAGGGGGAGCGTAAAGCATGATGGTCATTATGCGCCATCTTGCGCGAGATTAACGTTAAGCCGGATTGATCTTGTTCGCGAAAGCCGGTTCGCGTTTCAGGCGTCATCGACAACCGCGACGCGATCGCTCCTTGGTCATTCGCAGATGCGGTAACGCTCGCTCGTGCCGTGTTGCAGGATGTCGAAATGAAAATGCTCGGCATGGGCGGGGTCTGAGCCTGGGCCGAGCACGGTGGTGAACCAGCCGCAGGCGGCGTGCCGCATCGTCTGCAAGAAGAGCGTCTCGTTCGCATCTGCCGGATGCGCGATGCCGATGCGCCGGCGATCCGCGAGAGCGATGCCGCCCACATCGATGGCGATCCCCTTGCCATGGGCGCTGGTCTTCGCGCCGGGGACGTGATTGCGCGGGCGGCATTCATAAGAGGTGCCGGTGTCGAGCGCGGCCACGGGCGAGCCGAGCATCGAGGCGGCGAGCGGCGCCAGAAGGTTCCGGGCGTAATCGGTGAAGACGAGCGCGAATTCGCAATTCAGAATGGGCTTGCCCGGCAGGTCGAGCGAGGCGCCGGAGGCGAGGTGAATCACGCTCATCCGCACCGGCGTCTTGCTCGTGCAATCGGGCAGGGGCGCGGGCGGAGCCGGCACGGGCTCGGCCACGGCACCGCTCTCGGCGAGCTTCACAAGGCAAGCCGCGGCGTCCTCCTGGGGCGGCGCCGGAGTTTGTATCGGGGCTGCGGGAGGGGAAGGCGCGGGCGGTTGTGCGGGCGCGGGCTTCACCTCTGTTGCCTTGGGTCGCACCGGCGGCTGCGGAACCCCCTGCGCGGCGGCCGTGATGCCGACAAAGGACAGGAAAATCACAGCCGCAAGGCTTGCGGCTTTCAGGAGGGGCGCCTTTTTAGGCCGCCCCAGCAGGGGAGGCTCGGCTGCGGCCATCGGGGTGGTTCTCTTCCTATCGCTGCCAAAAAGCCGAGGCCGAGCGAGCGTGCAGGGCCGCAGGAGTAACGGGCGGGACGCGAGAATCGTTTCAACTTGGAGATTCCTTCTCGGGGCGCGGTCAAAGCGTTGACGAGATGTTGGGGGCCGGGCAGCCGTGGCGTCCAAGCGATCTCAGCCCTGCGATACGCGCTTTGGTTTCATCGCCCTCGGTCGTTATGATCCCGGCGTGGAAGAGGAAGCGTCTGCTTGTCCGGAGCACCCCATGTCGAAGCTTCGCCTGCGAATTTCCATGTCGCTCGACGGCTACGTCGCCGGTCCCGAGCAGAGCGTCGAAAGGCCGCTTGGCAAAGGCGGCGAGCGCCTTCACGCCTGGGCCTTTCAGCTTGCGGCCTTTCGTGCACTTCTCGGTCTCGAAGGCGGAGAGGTGAACGAGAGCACTCAAGTCGTGGAGGAAAGCTTCGCCCATATCGGTGCGACGGTGATGGGCCGAAACATGTTCGGCGGACATCCCGGGCCTTGGGATGCCGCGGCGCCTTGGACAGGCTGGTGGGGCGCCAATCCGCCCTTCCATCACCCCGTGTTCGTCATCACCCATCACGCGCGCGAGCCTCTCGAGATGGAAGGAGGCACGACCTTCACCTTCGTCACCGAGGGCGTCGAGCGAGCGCTCGATCTCGCCAAGCGCGCCGCAGGCGAGAAGGATGTCTCGCTCGGCGGTGGCGCGAAAACCGCGCAGCAATATCTCGCTGCCGGCCTCGTCGACGAGATGGTCATCAATCTCGTGCCGACGCTTCTCGGCACCGGCGAGCGGCTCTTCGATGGCGTGGGCGATCTGCACGGGCTCGAGCTCGTTGGCACAATCGCGACGCAGAGGGTCGTCCATCTCAGGCTTGCAAGACGATGACGCCTTTTGCGCTCCCGGCTTGACGACGCCATGTCGAGCGTGCTGGTCGCGCGACGCGCCGGCAAGGCGCCGCGTCTCTCGATCATCATGCCCGTGCTCGATGAAGGTGAGCGCATCGACGCGGCGCTTGGCGCGCTCGTGCCGCTGCGGGAGCGTGGCGTCGAGATCATCATCGTCGATGGCGGCAGCACCGATGCGACCGTCGAGAAAGCCAGTGGCCACGGCGATCTCGTTCTCGTGGCGCCGCGCGGACGCGCCTCGCAGATGAATGCGGGTGCCGAGCGGGCGCGGGGCGGCATTCTCTTGTTCCTCCATTGCGACACGCGATTGCCGCAAGGCGCCGATCGGCTCATTTTCGGGGCGCTCGAGCAAAGCGGCCGGCAATGGGGCCGTTTCGATGTCGCGCTTGCCGGCCGCCCCTTCATCTTGCGCGTCGTGGCTTTCATGATGAATTGGCGTTCGCGCCTCACCGGCATCGCCACCGGCGATCAGGCCATCTTCACGCACCGTGAGGCCTTCGCGAGGGCCGGCCATTATCCCGACATCGCCGTGATGGAGGACATCGCGATCTCGAAGGCATTGAAGCGGATAGGCCCGCCGGTCTCCATCAAGACGCGTGCGATAGCCTCAGGAAGGCGATTCGAGGCGAACGGCGCGTGGCGCCTCATCCTTCTGATGTGGACCTTGCGTCTCGCTTATTGGGCGGGGGCCGATCCCGACACGCTCGCGCGGCGCTATGGCTATGTCCCGCGTTCGCGGTGAGAAGCGCCATAACGGCCCGGACATCGCCGTCTTCGCCCGCGCGCCCGTGGTGGGGGAGGCGAAGACCCGGCTCATTCCGCTGCTTGGCGCCGAGCGCGCAGCGACGCTACACGCCTTTCTGGTGCGAAAGACGCTTGCGAGCGCGGTCGCGGCGAAGCTTGGCGAGGTCACGCTCTGGTGCGCGCCCGACGCTTCCCACGCATTCTTCGAGAACTGTCGGGTCGATTTCAAGGCGAGGCTCGAGGCGCAAGTGCCCGGCGACATCGGTGCGCGTATGCTCGGCGCCTTCCGGGCGGCGCGCGGCCCTCTCCTGCTTGTCGGCTCCGATTGCCCACCCCTCTCGGCTTCGCATTTTCGGCAATGCGCGGACGCGCTTCGGGGTGGGCTCGACGCCGTCTTTCTTCCCGCCGAGGACGGCGGTTACGCGCTTATCGGGCTTCAACGCCCGATCGCGAGCCTGTTCGTCGGGATCGAATGGGGCACCGAGCGCGTTATGGAGGAAACGCGCGCTCGTCTGCGCGCCGCCGCGCTGAAATGGTCGGAGCCCGCCCTTCTTTGGGATGTCGACCGGCCGGACGATGTTGCGCGGCTCCTGGAGCATGATTCGCAAGAATGGAAAGCCTTCTTGCCCTGAATACGGCTCTGGACGGAACGCTCATGGCCTGAGGGAAATCGGGGCGATGGCAACCCCGAGCGCACCCCTCGAACATCCGAATTCTTCGATCTCGTCTCGGCGCGACAATCGATCCCTTGTCATCGTCACGACGATATGAGCTTGAATTTGCCGGCTCTTGCTCCTCTCGCGCAAGCACGCGTTTAAGAGAATGCCGATGGAATCGATCTACTACGTGCTTTGCTTCGCCTGCCACCGCCAATGCGCCCATTGCTATGAGGACCGGTTCCGTCCCTATGTGCGTGACGGGCTCTCCGACGTGGTTTCGATGGCGAAGCGTAATTTTCCGCGCATCATCGCCAATTTGCCCAAACGAATGAGCTTTCTCGATCCCGCCCAGCCTCTGCCGGGCGGCGGCTTCAAGGAACGGCGCGGGCGCGTGATCCTCTCGGGCGGCGAGGTTCTCATCGATCCGGTGCGCGAGGAGGTGCTCTACCCGGCGCTCGAGGCCCTTCGCGCCAAATACGCCCCCCATGGCGGCGTGAAGCTCATGGTGCAGACCACGGGTGATCTCCTCACCGAAACCATCATCGGCGAGCTTCTGGCGCGCGGCGTCTGGATGATCTCGGTCGCCGGCATGGATGATTTTCACGCCGGCCTGCAAGGGGAGAAGCGCGTGCCGCTCAAGCGCCGGCTGATCTCCTGGTTCGAGGCCGCTGGAATGTCGGCCTCCGGCCATGCGGCCGGCGAGCGCAAATGGCACGATGAGGAGGGGCCGCTCTATTCCTTCTTCGGCGCCACGCCCGACAGCTGGATCGGAAAGTTGTGGCCGAGAGGTAGGGCCTGGGCGAACGGCCTCTCCACGGCGACGCTTTCGGATAATTTCTGCAACCGCTGGTCGGGCGGGCTCAATTTTCTCAATCACGGCCATTCGGGCTCGGAGGTAGCGATCGAGCCGACGGGAGATGTCTACCCTTGCTGCCTGAAGACTAAGCATCCCCTCGGCAACCTCACCGAGGAGCCGTTGGTCGAGATTCTCGACAGCCTCGCGGACCATCCCGCCTTCCAGGCGATCAACCGGGGAGCGCCGGAACGCATGGGGCTTACGCTCGGCTGGAGCACCGACCGCTTCCTTGAGCGCTGCAAGACGGTGACGCCGCGAGGCGGGGTGCATGCTAATTTGTGCCTCGGCTGCGACGCCTTCCATAAGGAAGTGCTCGGGCCGATCATTGAGGAAAAGCGCGCGGCCCGCCTTGGCCGCCGAAGCACCACGGCTCAATAGAGCTGAGCGGAAAAACCGATGAAGGCTCGCCTCAGGCATTTGCCGTTTCTTCTCGGCCTCCTCGCCTTCGCCACGATGACCGGGGCGGGCGCGCAAGGGGTTTTGCCAGATCCGCGAAACTGGCCCTCGATCCTCGACAAGGCGAAGGGGCAGACCGTCTATTGGTACGCCTGGGGTGGGTCGCAGCCGCTCAATGGTTACATCGCCTGGGCCAGCGAGGCGATGAGGTCGCGCTACGGGGTGAACGTCGTCGAGGTGAAGCTTGCCGACACGGCCGAGGCGGTGACGCGCGTCATCGCCGAGAAGACCGCCGGACGCGATGCGGGCGGCGCGGTCGATCTTGTCTGGATCAACGGGCCGAATTTTGCATCGATGAAGGAGAATCATCTGTTGTTTGGCCCCTTCGCTGAGGCGTTGCCGAACTTTCGTTATGTGGATACGCAAGCCAAACCGATCCTTCGCAGCGATTTCACCATTGCGACAGAAGGTTTCGAGGCGCCGTGGAATCTCGCGCAGATCGTCTTTTACGGCGAGGGTGCGGCGCTTTCCTCAAGCCCGCGATCGGCCTTGGCGCTTCTCGACTGGGCGAAGGCCCATCCGGGGCGTTTCGCCTATCCGGAACCGTCCAATTTCCTCGGCGCGACCTTTCTGAAGCAGGTGCTGATCGAGCTCAGCCCCGACCCTGACCGCTTGCAGAAGCCGGCTGATGACGCCGATTTCGAGACAGTGACAGCTCCGCTTTTTGCCTATCTCGACGCGCTCAAGCCGAACCTTTGGCGGCAAGGGCGCGTCTATCCCTCGAATTCAGCGGCGTTGCGCACGCTGATGGCGGATGGCGAGATCGATCTTGCGCTTTCCTTCAACCCGGCCGAGGCGTCGAGCGCCATCGCGCGCGGCGAATTGCCGGCGAGCGTGCGCAGCTTCGTCTTCGACAAGGGGACGATCGGCAATGCGAGCTTCCTCGCCATCCCCTACAACGCCGCGCATAAGGAGGGGGCGCTTCTGCTTTGCGACTTCCTTCTCTCCCCCGAAGCGCAGGCGAAAAAGCAGGATCCCGCCGGTTACGGCGGCTTCACCGTGCTTGCGATGGGCAAGCTCGATGCGGCCGAGCGCGCTGGGTTCGAGGCGCTGCCGCGCGGCGTCGCGACGCTTTCGACCGAGGAGCTTGGACCCGTCCTGCCCGAGCCGCACCCCTCCTGGATGACGCGCATCGTGACCGCCTGGCAACGCCGCTACGAGGGGCGGTAGAGCGCGTCAAAGAGGTCTATTTCGCCGTGGTCGAAGGACATCGCGCCCCGTGGCGAACGCCATGGATGACCACCGTGGACCGAGTCGCACGATAAAAAATCAATTAGGGATACGGGTAGGCAACCACGCGCCGTAAGCCGCTTTACTCGGCCTCCCAGCCTCAGGGGTGTTGTAACAACAGATCGATAACGGCCTTGACGCGCGCCTTCACATGACGCCCACTAGCGCGGCGGCTCGCGTTTTAGAAAGGTGTGTGGACCGGCAAGTGTGGATCACGGCCAATTCCTATCACGCGTATTTATAGACGAGCTGCGTCATCATTCCGGCCGCCATGTGCCAGAGGTTATGGCAATGGAAGAGCCAGCGCCCGACATTATCCGCGTCGAAGGCGATGGTGACCGTGCCGAGCGCCGGCACGAGCACCGTGTCGCGCACGGCGCCGGAGACCGGCTTGTCCTCGAGCCCGATCACCTGGAAGCAGTGCCCGTGCAGATGCATCGCATGGGCCATGAGCGAGTTGTTGCGTAGCTCCATGATGACGCGCTGGCCATGCTGCATGCGGATGTCCTTGCGCCGCTCCCAGACGTGACCGTTGATCGTCCAGACGAAGGGCGCCATCGTGCCCGCAAGCGAAATCTCGCGCTTCGTGTCGGGCTTCTTCAACGGCAAGGGGGTGACCGCCTCGAGCTTCTTCTCGAGCGAAAGATCGATCGGCGGTGCCTGCTCTCTCGCGAGCTTGTCGAGCTTGGCGACGGCCGCGCCGGGCGCGGCGAGCACGACGCCCGTCAACTCGCGCTCGCCCTCCCGCTGCGCGAGAATAGGCACCGTCGCTCCGGCCGGCACATCGAGAAGAATGTCGAGCCTTTGCCCTTGCGCCAGCGGGAAGCGCGACCCCCTGACCGGCTTCACCGGATTGCCGTCGGCCGCGATCACCTCTCCTTGCACAGCGCCAAGGTCGATCCAAAATGAGGTGCCGCTTGCGCCGTTGATGAGGCGAAGCCGCACGCGGCCGCTTCTTTCCGTGCGCACCACGAGCGGGTCGTCGAGCGTCCGGTCGTTGGCGAGATAGGCATCGTATTCGAGGTCGTTGAGCACGGCGTCTCCGCACAGAGCGAGCGCCGCGGGGTTCGATACCGTAGCGCTTGTGAGCGAAGCCCGCGCCGGCCGCGCGAAGCTCTCGGACGCCTCGCCGTCATGAGCCATGACGCTTTTTCCCGTAAGCGAGCGCAAAAGCTCGGCCGGGTCCTTGAAGCTGAAATCATGCAGGAAGACCGTGACCTCTTGCGCGTCGAGAGCCAGGTCCTCGGGCGAGCGGATGATCAGCGGTGCTGCAAGAAGCGCCTGCTCCTGCAGGCGGAGATGCGAATGCATCCAATGTGTGCCGGGCCGCGTCGCGAAATCATAGACATGCCGTCCGCCATTCTCGATCGGCCCCTCGTAACCGGTCTCGACCACGCCGTCCTGGTCAGTCGGCGGTGTTTGCCCGTGCCAATGGACGATCGTCGCCTCGCCGCTTCGGTTGAGGAGCTCGAAGAGGAAGCGCTGATCGGCGTCGAGCACGAGTCCCGATGAACCGTCCGGAGCCGTGATGCCGAACACGGAAGCCGCTTTGCCGTTGACCTCGATCGTTCGGCGCTCGACGGTGAGCCGCGGCAGCGTGCAAGGGTCGAGCGAGGCCCCGAGCGGCGGCTGCTGCGGATCGGCGAATTGGCCAAAGCCGAGGCGCGGCGCGAGAAAGCCCGCGGCGCCGACCGCCGACGCCGAGGCGAGAAGACCGCGTCTCGAAAGAAGGCGCGACATCAGCCCGTTCTCCGAAAGCTCCCGACGCCGTTGCGCGGCTCGCTGACCCGACGACCGCGCAAGGCCGCGCGGCTTCGCCCGTGAGGCTCTCATATAACGGCTTTGCAGCCCGCACAGAAGATGGAAAGCCGCTCTGGTCGCCGGTAGTGCGATGGCTTCGGAACCACCTCTCATCTCTTCTAAATGGCTGATTGGATGGAGTCTTTCCGAAAAGAATGGGTCTCGCCTTTTTGGCTGCGTGGCCTTGGCTCCGCCAATCGTGAACTCGGCTTCGCCTCCGCTGGTCTCACGGCGGCGCGGGGATGCAGGCCTGGCAGGGTGGACATGTGCCGCGCCACCCCTGATGATCGAGCTTGCCCGAAAGGGCCGCTTTACCGCGCCAGAGAATCAACGTGCCAGGAGAGGAAACTTGCCGCGATTTCGCCTGAAGCCCAAAAGCTCACGCGAGCTCTAATAAGCGCGCCGACGTGATCTTTCGGCTGGGGCCGCCCTTGATGCTCGCCGTGCTGGTGGTGCCGGTCGTTGCGGGTTTGACGGCCATCTTGCTGCCGGCGTTCGGCTATTGGCCCGCGCTCGGCGGGACGCATTTCACGCTCGCCCCATGGCGCGCGCTCCTCGCTCTGCCGTCTCTGCCGCGCTCGCTCGGCATCAGTCTCTTCGTCGGCTTTGCCACAACGGTTTTTTCGCTCGGCGCGGTCACGATGCTCATGGCGGCCTTCCTCGGCACGAACGCCTTCGTGCTGGTGAGGCGGCTCTTGTCGCCGCTCTTGAGCGTGCCTTATGTGGCGCTCGCTTTCGGCCTTGCGTTCGTCATCGCGCCCTCGGGCCTCGTTTTCCGCCTACTCTCGCCTTGGGCCACCGGCTTCGAACGCCCGCCCGATCTCCTGATCATCAACGACCCTTATGGCCTTTCGCTCGCCGGCGCATTGGTCTTGAAGGAAATCCCTTTCCTCTTCCTGATGACGCTTGCGGCCTTGCCGCAAGCGGATGCGGCGCGAGCCTTCACCAGCGCCCGCACGCTCGGCTACCGCCGCGTCGCGGCTTTCGCCAAGGTGGTGATGCCGCGTCTTTACCCGCAATTGCGCTTTCCCGTGCTCGCGGTGCTCGCCTATGGCCTCTCGGTCGTCGATGCCGCGCTCGTGCTCGGCCCGAACACGCCCCCGACGCTCGCCGTTCAAGTGTTGCGTCTCGCCGACGATCCCGATCTCGCCTTGCATTTCGAGGCGAGCGCGGCATCGGTGCTGCAGCTCGCCTTGGTGCTCTGCGCGATCGGGCTCTGGCTCCTTCTCGAGCGTCTCGCGACCTTGGCGTGGCGCCGGTGGGTGGTGGCCGGCGCACGCCATTGCGGCGAGGCTTGGATCCGCGCGGCGGCGCCCCTCCTTGCATTCGCCATCGCTGGCTTCGTCGTGCTCGCCTTTTCGTCTCTGGTGTTGTGGTCCATCGCCGCGACCTGGAGGTTTCCCGTGATTTGGCCGCAAGCCTTCACGCTCGAAGTCTGGCGTCGCGAGCTTGCCGGCGCATTGCCGATATTTTGCCGCACGCTGCTCCTTGGCGCCGGCGTTGCGGGCACGGCGCTCGTCATCACGATCATGTGCCTCGAGAACGAGGTGCGCCGCGGCGTGCCTCCTGCTTCGACGCTCAACCTCATCTACATCCCCTTGCTCGTGCCGCAGATCGCCTTCCTCACCGGCACCGCGAGCCTCATGATCGCGCTGCACCTCGACGGCAATGGCTTCGGCGTCGGCCTCGCGCATCTCGTCTTCGTGCTTCCGTACGTATTCATGTCGCTGTCGGCGCCTTGGCGCGCCTATGACCCCCGCTACCGGGCGACCGCCCTGCTACTCGGCGCGAGCCCCTGGCGCGCTTTTTGGGCGGTGCGCCTGCCGATGCTCACCCACGCCATCCTGATCGCCGGCGCGCTCGGCTTCGCCATCAGCGTCAGCCAGTATCTCGCAACCCTCCTCGTCGGCGGTGGGCGCTTCGCCACGGTGACGACGGAGGCCGTCGGCCTCGCGGCTGGCGCCGATCGGCGGGTGATCGGCGTTTTCGCGCTGATGCAGGCGATGCTGCCTTTCCTAGGCTTCGCCGTGGCGTTGGTCGTGCCGGCCCTCTTATTCCGGAACCGCTGGGGGCTGCGCGATGCTTGAGGAAAGCGCAAGGATCGGCAAAGCGGGCGCCGGCACGCCCGAGGACCTGCGATAAACGCACGGGATGAAATGAGCGCGACGCTTGTCTTGAAGGAGCTCCCGAGCGAGGGCCTCGTGCTCGACCGCGTGACGGTTTCGTTGAAAGGTCGCGCGCTCTTCCGGCTTTCGCTCGCTGTCGAGCCGGGCGAGATCGTCGCCGTCATGGGGCCGAGCGGTTCGGGAAAATCGAGCTTGCTCGCGGCGATTTGCGGCACGCTCGATCCTGCATTCGAGACGGCCGGCCGCATTCTTCTCGATGGGCGCCCCATCGAGGCCGAGCCGCCTGAACTTCGCCGCACCGGCATTCTGTTCCAGGACGATTTGCTCTTTCCCCATCTCTCGGTCGGCGGCAACCTCGCTTTCGGGCTGCCGGCCGAGGTTAAGGGTAGGGCGGCGCGGCGCGCGCGCGTCGAGAAGGCGCTTTCGGCGGTCGATCTCGAAGGCTTCGCCGATCGCGATCCCGCGACCCTTTCGGGCGGGCAGCGCGCCCGCGTCTCGCTGTTGCGCGTGCTGCTCTCCGAGCCTCGCGCCGTGCTGCTCGACGAGCCCTTCACGAAGCTCGACACGGCGCTACGCGCCCGCTTTCGCGCTTTCGTCTTTGAGGAGTTGCGCAAGCGCGGTTTGCCGGTGCTGCTTGCTACGCATGATCACGCCGATGCGAAGGCGGCCGGCGGGAAAGTGATCGCCTTGGAACCGTTCGTGCCGGTTGTGCGATAAAGCGTCCCGGCCGGACGAGCCGGCCGGGACGCGAGGCTCTCGCTTCAGAAGGTCGGCAGGTTCGGCAACGGCTTGTGAAACCATTTCTCGTGAATGGCGTTCAGCTCGCCGTTGTTCTTGACGAAATAGACGAATGTGTTCACCCATTGATGCAGGTTCCACTGGTCCTTGCGCATAGTGATGCCGTTCGGTTGCTGCAGCAGGGTGAATTTGCGCTCGATGCCGGGTCCCGGATTCTTGGCGTAGAATTCATCGCCCGTCAGGCCGGTCTCGGCGATCGCATCGACCTGCCCGGTGAGCAGGGCCTGATAGGTCGAAGGATCATCATCGAAACGCGCCATCTTGACGTCATTGCCGAGCGCCGACGTCAAGATCACATCCTGCACCGTGCCGCGCGGCACGCCGACGCGCAGGCCCTTGAGATCCGCGACCGATTTGATGGGCTTGTCCTTCGGGCCGAAGACCACGTTCTCGATGGCGCTGTAGGGGATCGAGAACAGCACCTGCTTGGCGCGCTCGGGAGTGACGCCGAAAGTCGCCACGATGAGGTCCACTTTGTTGGTGACGAGGAAGGGAATGCGGTTCGGCGAGGTGAGCTGCACGAGATTGACCTTCACGCCGAGATATTTGCCGAGCAGCTTCGCGACCTCGATGTCGTAGCCGTCGGGTTCCTGCTGCGCGTTGAGGATGCCATAGGGCGGTAGGTCGACGAGAACTCCGATGTTGATCGTGCCGCGGCTGATGATCTCGTCGACCGTCTGCGCCTTCGCCGGCGCGGCCGAGACGAGCCCCAGCGCCAGGGCTAAGGCCGCCACATAACTCCAGATCCGCATGCGTTCCTCCTTGATGCGCCAAGATCGATGTGCAAACCGCTCAGCGTTTGTAGGCCAGGGCGAGCCTGCGCTCCAGCCGGCTCGCGACGATCGTCAAGGGCCAGCACATCACGAAATACAAGAGTGCGACAAGGCCGAAGATCAAGAAGGGCCGGAACGTTGCATTGTTGAGCTGTTGGCCAGCGCGCGTGAGCTCGACAAAGCCGATGATGGCGGCAAGCGAGGTGCTCTTGATCAGGTTGACGAGAAAGCCGACCGTGGGCGGGATGGCGGTGCGCAAGGCCTGCGGGGCGACGACGCGCAGCATGCGCTGGCCGTAATGCAGGCCGAGCGCGCGGGCCGCCTCGATCTGTCCATTCGGCACCGCCTGGATCGAGCCGCGCCAGATCTCGCCGAGGAAGGCGCCGGCGTTCAGGCTCAAACCCAAGATCACCGAGAGCCAGGCGCCGAGCGGCACGCCGATCATGTCGCCGCCGAAGAAAACGAGGAAAAGCTGCAAGAGCAGCGGCGTTCCCTGAAAGACGCGGATGAAGCCGACCGCGAACCAGCGAGCCGGCCGAGCCTCAGAGACGCGCATCAGCGCGATGAGGAGGCCGACGACACCGCCGCCCGCGAAGGCGATCAGCGACAAGAGCACGGTCCAGCGCGCCGCGAGCAGTAGATAGACGAGATCGCCGGCGTTGAAGCTGCGCATCAGCGGGTGATCCGTTTTCCGAAAGCCATGCGCTCGAGCGCCGCGAAGGCGCTGGAGAAAAGGAGCGACAAGGCGAAATAGATGGCGGCGGCGACGATGAAGGCCTCGAAGGCGCGGAAGGTTCGCCCCTGGACGTCGAGCGCTGCCGAGGTAAGCTCATCGGCCGAGATGGCCGAGCAGACGCTCGAATTGAGCATGAGCAGGATGAATTGGCTGCCGAGCGGGGGCACGATGATGCGCAAGGCTTGCGGCAGCACGACGAGGCGAAAGGCCTGCAGGCGATGCAGGCCGAGCGCGAGCGCGCCCTCGACCTGGCCGTGGCCGATATTCTCGATGCCGGCACGCACGATCTCGATGGTGTAGGCCGAGCCGTTGAGCACGAGCGCGATGAGCGCGCCTTGATCTGCGTCGAGGCGAAGCCCGATGGTCGGCAAGCCGAAGAAGATCATGAAGATCTGCACCAGGAACGGCGTGTTGCGGACGAGCTCAACATAGACAGCGACGAGGAGCCGTAAGGGCTTCGGGCCCGAGGTGCGGGCCAGGGCGCCGAGGATGGCGATGACGAGGCTTGCCACCATCGCGAGCGCCGAGAGGCGAAGCGTCATCAGGGCGCCGGCGAGGAATTCGTCGCGCGCGTTCCACATGTCGCCGAAATGGAAGATGTAGTTCATGCGCGGCGCGCCCGGCGAGGCCGCATCCGCGAGCTTTGGCCCATTACGCCCTCGTCCAAGCCCGTGGTTTCATCACCGCGACGGTGGACCGGTTGCCAAAGGGTGTCAACGCAAAAATTCGGTGACAGCTTATCAATTCCCCAATTACCAATAGAGGGCAAGTAGCAAGGCGTCAGCGAATTCGCGCCCTTGTCATTTCGCCGTCGCGCCCTCTAGAAAGCGAAAGCTCATGCTGGAGATCCGCCCCGTGAACGTCATGCAAAAAGCGCCTTCCCCCTCGCTTGCGACCGCCATGCCCGAGGAGGTTGGGCTTTCGCCCGAAAGGCTTTCCAAGCTCGGCGCGGTGATGCGCCGCGAGATCGAGGCGAAACACGTGCCTGGCGTGAGCATGCTGATCTCGCGGCAAGGCAAGGTTGCGTATCGCGAGAACCTTGGCCTCACGCGCCCCGGCGGCCCGCCCATGGGACAGGACGCGATTTTCCGTATCTACTCGATGACGAAGCCGATCGTCTCGGTCGCCATCATGATGCTGGTCGAAGACGGGCGGCTTTTCATCGCCGACCCGCTCGCCAAATTCATTCCCGAGTTCGCCAAACCGAAAGTCGGCGTCGAGAAGCGCGGCAAGCTCGAGCTCGTGGCGGCAAATCGCGAGATCACCGTCCAGGATTTGCTGCGCCATACCTCCGGCCTCACTTATGGCTTCACGGGCACCTCGATGGTGCAGCAGCTTTACGCCGAGGCCCCGCTGCGGGCGCCCGGCATCGACAATGCCGGCCATGTGGCAGAGCTCGCCAAGCTGCCGCTGCTCAACCAGCCCGGCACGCATTGGGACTACAGCCATTCGACGGATGTGCTCGGCCGCATCATCGAGATCGTCTCGGGACAGACACTCGGCGCCTTCCTGGAGGAACGCATTCTGCGCCCGCTGGGCATGCTCGATACCGGTTTTTTCGCGCCACCCGGGAAGCACGAGCGCCTTGCGGAGCCCTTCCCGAAGGACCCCGATACGGGGGCGCCGGTGACGCTGACCGAGACGCGGGTGGCGCCGACATTCGAGTCAGGCGGCGGCGGCCTCGTCTCGACGATCGACGACTACGCCCGTTTCCTTCACATGCTCTACCGCGGCGGAACGCTCGACGGCGTGCGCATTCTCGGCCGCAAGACGCTTTCCTTCATGGCGAGCGATCATCTCGGACCCGACGTGGCGATCGGATCCGATCTCCTGCCGCCTGGACATGGTTTTGGCCTCGGCTTCGCGGTGAGGCTCGAGAACGGCAGGGCGGCGACGCCGGGAACGGTGGGCGAATTCTACTGGGGCGGCATCGCCGGCACGGCCTTCTGGATTGCGCCGGCCGAAGAGCTCGTAGCGCTCATGCTCATCCAGGCGCCGGGCCAACGCGTGTATTTCCGCCAGCTCTTCCGCAATTTGGTACACGCCGCGCTGGCTTAGCGGGTAGCGGGTAGCGGGTAGCGGGTAGCGGGTAGCGGGTAGCGGGTAGCGGGTAGCGGGTAGCGGGTAGCGGTGTCGATCGGATCCTCTATTCGCTACTCGCTTTCGCCACTCGCCTTTCACGCGTCACCCCAACTTGCCTCCCCTCCCACAAGGGTCTAACGCCACGCCATGTCTATGGCAGGCGCCTTGCGCGCAAGCGCGTCCAGGAACGCTGAGGGGATCGTCGATCGCGACGCTTTTCTCGCGCATCTTCGCGAAAGCCTCGCTGAAGGCCGCGCCGAGGCCGAGCGCATCCTGATCGATCGCATCGACGGGCGCGGCTCGGCCGCGCATCTATGCGCCACCATGGATGGGCTCATCGCGAGCGCTTATGATTTCGCGACGGGCGCGCTTTACCCAGCCGACAATCCTTCGACGGCGGAGCGCATGGCGGTGGTGGCCACGGGCGGCTATGGGCGCGGCCTCTTGGCGCCAGGGTCCGACATCGATCTCTTGTTCATCCTTCCCTACAAGGCTTCGCCCTGGTGCGAGAGCGTCATCGAGGCGATCCTCTATCTCTTGTGGGACCTGCGGCTGAAGGTCGGTCACGCGACGCGCACAATCGAGGAATGCCTGCGCTCGGCGAAGGCCGACATGACCATCCGCACCGCGCTCCTCGAGGCGCGCTTCATCTTGGGCGAACGCGAGCTCTTCGACGGCTTTCAGCGCCGTTTCGAGAATGAAATCGTGGCTGGCAGCGCCGGCGAATTCGTCGTCGCCAAGCTCGTCGAGCGCGACAAGCGATTGAAGCGCTCCGGCAACGGCTCGCGCTACCTCGTCGAGCCCAATGTGAAGGAAAGCAAAGGGGGCTTGCGCGACCTCAACACGCTCTTCTGGATCGGCAAATACGTCTACCGCGTCAAGGAAGCCAAGGACCTCGTGGACGCCGGGCTGTTTTCGCCCCAGGAGCTCGCCTTGTTCTCGCGCTGCGAGGAGTTCCTGTGGCGCATCCGCTGTCACATGCATTTCATCGCCGGGCGCGCCGAGGAGCGCTTGTCCTTCGACATGCAGCGCCTCGTGGCCGAGCGCCTCAAGGTGGTGAGCCGGCAAGGCCTCTCCGGCATCGAGCGCTTCATGAAGCGCTATTTCCTCATCGCCAAGGATGTCGGTGACCTCACCGCCATCGTTTGCGCCGCGATGGAAGCGCGCGAGACGATGCCGCGCCCGCTGCTCGACCGCTTTCTCGGCCGCTTCCGCCGCAAGCGCACCCGCGCGCTCGAAACGCCGGGCTTCGCGGTCTGGAACGGGCGTCTGACGCTCTCCTCCGAGAATGTGTTCCCCAAAGACCCGGTCAATCTCATCCGCCTCTTCTGGCTTGCCGACAAGCATGACCTCGCCATCCATCCCGAGGCGAAGCACCTCGTCACCCGCTCCCTGAAGCTGATCACGCGAGCCGTGCGCGAGGATCCTGAGGCCAATCGTCTCTTCATCGAGATGCTGACCTCGCGCCACGCGCCCGAGACCGTGCTCCGTCATATGAACGAAGCGGGCGTGCTCGGCCGCTTCATCCCGGATTTTGGCCGGGTGGTGGCGATGATGCAGTTCAACATGTACCACCATTTCACGGTGGACGAGCACCTGATCCGCGCGATCGGTGTCCTCTCCGAGATCGACGCCGGAAGGGCGCAGGCGGAGCATCCGCTCTCGAACACCATCTTCCACACGATCCAGAACCGTCGCGCGCTTTACGTGGCGCTCTTCCTCCACGATGTCGCGAAGGGGCGCGCCGAGGATCATTCGCTCGTGGGCGCGCGTCTCGCGCGCAAGCTGTGCCCGCGCTTTGGGCTTACCGAGGCGGAAACCGAGACGGTCGCCTGGCTCGTCGAGCACCATCTTCTGATGTCGACGACGGCGCAGAGCCGCGACCTCAGCGACCCGATCACGATCGAGAATTTCGCCGCCGTGGTGCAGACGCTCGAGCGCCTGAAGCTCCTCATGGTGCTGACGATCGCGGACATCAAGGCTGTCGGGCCCGGCGTGTGGACCGGTTGGAAAGGTGAGCTCTTGCGCACCCTCTATTACGAGACCGAGGTGGTGCTCGCGGGCGGGCATTCGGCGGTCGAGCGCGGAGAGCGGGTGCGCCGCGCTATCGACGCCTTGCGTGAAAGGCTCGCCGATTGGCCGGCGCGCGAATTCGAAGCCTTTGCCAAGCGGCACTACCCCCCTTATTGGCTGCGGGTGCCGCTCGAGAGCAAGGTTCGCCAGGCGCATCTCATCAGGGACGCCGAACGGCAAAAGCGCCTGCCGGCGACCACGATCGAAACCGACAGCTTCCGCGACGTGACGACGCTCACGCTATTTGCGCCCGACCATCCGCATCTCTTGTCGCTCGTCTTCGGCGCTTGCGCCATGGCGGGCGCCAATATCGTCGATGCCCAGATCTTCACGACGAGCGATGGGCGCGCCATCGATACGATCTCGATCTCGCGCGCCTTCGACGAGGATGCCGACGAGTTGCGCCGCGCCGAAAGGGTGGCACAAACGATCGAGCAGCTCCTCGAAGGGCGCCGGCGCATCGCCGATATCGAGCGCCGCGATCCGAAGCGCGCGCGCGCCAAGACTTTCGATGTCGCCTCGGAGGTGGTGGTCGACAACACTTTGTCGAACCGCCACACGGTGGTCGAGGTCTCGGGGCTCGACCGGCAAGGCCTGCTCTTCGATCTCACCTCGCAAATCTCGGCGATGAACCTCAACATCGTCTCGGCCCATATCGCCACTTTCGGCGAGCGCGCGGTCGACGTTTTCTACGTCACCGATCTCACGGGCGCCAAGGTCACCTCGGCGGCACGCCAAAACGCGATCAGGCGGCGGCTTCTCGGCGCCTTCAAGTTGGAGTGAGCCAAGGGAGGTTGCCTCTCTTGGCGCACCCGGATTTCGGGCTGGTTTTGCCGGCATTGGACTTGATTTTCGAGGAAAGCTTACAGATATCGCGATCCGGACCTGTTGCTGAAAGAGGATATGATGCCCGGCGAGGACGAAAAGCCGCGAATTTCGAACGAGGCTGCCCCGAATGGGCCGGACGCGGCCAAAGCTGATGGCGCGCCCGCGGAAGATGCCGCGGCAAAACTCGAGCAAGAGAAGGCGGACCTCAAGGACAAGCTCCTTCGCGCTCTCGCGGAAATGGAGAATTTGCGCCGGCGCACCGAGAAGGAAGTCGCCGACACCCGCGCCTATGCGATTTCGGCTTTCGCCCGCGACATGCTTGCCGTCGCCGACAATCTTCGGCGGGCGCTCGAGACGGTGCCGGGCGAGGCGCGCAAGACGGAGGGCGGGCTTGCCAGCTTGATCGAGGGCGTCGAACTCACCGAGCGCGAGCTCGCCAAGGCGCTCGAGCGCCACGGCGTGCGAAAGCTCGACCCGGCGGGCGAGAAATTCGACCCCAATTTACACCAGGCGATGTTCGAGGCGCCTCACGACAATCTCGCCAAGGGACAGGTGCACACCGTGATCCAGCCCGGCTACGCGATCGGCGAGCGCGTGCTGCGTCCGGCCCTTGTGGGCGTGTCGTCGGGGGTGGCGGCGAATGATCAAAAAGGGCGAGTAGCGAGTAGCGAGTAGCGAGTGGAGTGGCGGACAGAGGGCGCCCTATTTTCTTCCAACTATTCGCTACTCGCCATTCGCTACTCGCTAACTGGTCACCCGCTCGCCGCGTCCGTAGACGAGCAGCATCAAGATGATGACCGCGCCATAAATCACCTGTCGGCCGGCTTCCGGCATCTCCATGATCGAGAGCACGCTGTTCAAGAGCACGATCAGGATGACGCCGACGAGGGTGCCTAGATAACGGCCGCGTCCACCGAGAATATTGGTGCCGCCGATGACGACGGCGGCGATCGAGGGAAGGAGATAGGCATCGCCCATCCCTTGATAGGCCTTTGTCGAATAGCCGGCGAGCAGCACGCCTGCGAGGCCCGCGGCGAGACCGCAGAGGGCGAATGAAATGACGATGACGCCGCGCGTGTTGACGCCCGCAAGGTAGGCCGCGGCCTCCTTGTTGCCGATGGCGTAGATGTAGCGGCCGAGGGCCATGCGCCGCAAGATGAGAGCGACGAGAGCCGAGACGGCGAGCCAAACGAAAAGCGCGTTTGGAATGCCGAAGCTATGCTCGGCGGCGAGCCAGCGCATCAAGTCGGTGGCCGCGGTCTGCGGAGCGAAACCGCCCGTATGGGCGACCATCAGGCCGCGCATCACGGCATTGACGCCAAGCGTGAAGATCATCGAGGGAATGCGCAGATAGGCGACACCGACCCCGTTCACGAGGCCGACGAGAAGCCCGACCCCGAGGCCGACCGGCAAGGCCCAAGGCCCGCCGACGGCGGTCGCCATCATGGCGGCTGCGGTCAAGGTCCAGGGCACGGAAAGATCGATCTGCGAGATGAGGATGACGATCATCATTCCCGCGGCGACGATGCCGAGAAAGGAGCCGATCTGCAATTGCTGGAGCAGATAGTTGGGAGACAAGAGCGGCGCGGTGCCGAGCCGCGACAAGGTGTAGAACGTCCCGGCGACGAGGATGACGACGATGAACGAGGCCGAAATCAGGATCGGCCGCGCGTCGCGCGAAAGCGACAGGTTGAGCGAGGCGGCGGTCACCGAAAGAGCTCCAGCGTATTCTTGACGCGCAGCACGCGGAGCGCCCCGATGCTGACCGCGGCGAGAAGGATGATCCCTTCGAACAGCGGCTGCAGAAGCGGCGCGATGTCGAAGATGCGAAAGAAGAAGGAGATAACCCGCAAGATGAGCGCGCCGAAAATCGAGCCGATCGCGCTGCCGGTTCCTCCGAGAAGCGAAGTGCCGCCGATGACCACGGCCGCGATCGAGTTCAACGTGTAGGTCCCGGCCTGCGGAATATCGGCGTTGCCCGAAGAGGTCTGAATCGCCAGGAACAAGCCGCCGCAGCCGGCGAAGAAGCCGGCAAGCGTGAAGGCGGCGAGCTTGGCGCGATCGATGCGAAGCCCCGACATATAGGCAGCGCCTTCGGCCGAGCCGATCGCGTAGACGCTGCGCCCGGTGACCGAGCGGCGGAACGGCACCCAGACGAGAAGCGCGATCAGCACGATGAGCACGAAGGGCACTGGAATGGCGCCGAAAGGCGCAAACCAGGGAGCGTTGCCGTCATCGAAGATATGCACGGTCGAGGCAAAGTCCTGAAGCGAGTTGGTGAGCGCCCAGTTCAGATCATCATCGATCTTGCCGCCGGGAGTGGGACGCAGGAAAAGCGCGATGCCGATATAGATGGCGCCGGTCGCAAGCGTCGCGATGATCGGCTGGATGCGCCCATAAACCACGACGCAGCCGTTGAGGAAGCCCGCGAGCGTGCCGGCGATGAGGCTGATGAGCATGCCGGCGATCATGCCGGCGATGCCGCCCGGCAACGCCGCGAGCACATGCTGGGTGCCGCCGAGCGTGAACTCGATCGCCATGCCTTGGGCGGCGCCGCTCAAGAGATAGCTCGCGATGCAGCCGACCATGGTCATCACCGCGCCGACGGAAAGATCGAGCCCGGCCGCCAGCACGGGCAATGTCTGCGCCATCGCCACCATGGCGAGTGTGAAGACCTCGTCGGCGTTCTGCACGAAGACCGCCGAGGAGAAACCCTTGGGATGCGCAAGGTGATAGAAAAGATAGACGACGCAAAAGAGCCCGATTGCGGTGGCGAGGCCGATGTTCTGGCGAATTCGGACAAGCAGGTCGCTGCCGAGGCTGCGCCTCGGGAAACGCCCGGGCCTTGGCACCCCCGTCATCGAGGCACCGGACATGGCGGGTTCGGAGAGGGTCGAGTTAGACATGGGCGGCCTCGCCCGCCGAGGAGGGGCCCGCGGCGCCGGAATCGATGTTGAGCGCGCTCGCAATGATGTTGTGCTCGTTGAGGTCGGCGCCTTCGAGCTCGCGCACGATGCGTCCGTCATACATGATGGCGACGCGATCGCAGCAGCCGATCAGCTCGTCGTAATCGGTGGAATAGAACAGGATCGCCACGCCCTGGTCGGCGAGCTCCCGCATGAGGCGGTAGATTTCCTGCTTGGTGCCGACATCGATACCGCGCGTCGGATCGTTGAGGAGAATGATACCGGGCTCGGTCATCAGCCATTTGGCGATGACCACCTTTTGTTGGTTGCCGCCCGAGAGGGTCGAGACCGCGTCCTTGCTGTCGCCGATCTTGATGCGCAGCCGGGCGATGCCTTTCTCGACCGCGGCGCTCTCCTTGGCGCGATCGACGAAGAGGCCCTTCGCGAGCGTGTCGAGCGAGGCGATCGCCAGATTGTCGGCAATCGACATCGGCAGCATCAAGCCTTCCGTCTTGCGGTCCTCGGGCACGAGCGCGACGCCGACCGACCTCGACTTGGCGGAGGCCGGCGAGCTTGGCCGCACCGGCTTGCCATTGATGGTGATATCGCCGGTTACGCCGCGCAGCACCCCGAAAAGCGCGAGCAGCAGCGTTTTCTGGCCCTGGCCGTCGAGGCCGCCCAGGCCGACGATCTCGCCCGCGCCGACGTCGAGCGAGATGGCTTCGAGCCGCTTCTCCCAGCACGAGATTATCGAGCTTGAGCGCGGGCTTCGCGCGAGGCCGCTTCGGCTTTGTCGGGTATTGGGTCGCGATATCGCGCCCGATCATGAGCTGCACGATCTCGGCGGTCGAGCGCGTGCCCCAGTCGAAAGTCTCGATGTGGCGACCGTTGCGGAACACCGAGGCTCGATCGGCCAAGGCCTCCACCTCATGCATGCGATGCGAGATGTAGAGAATGGCGACGTTCTGCGCCTTGAGGCGCGCCAGCATGGCGTAGACCTTCTCGACATCGGCGCTGGTGAGGGCGGAGGTCGCTTCGTCCAGCACGAGAAGCTGCGGCCTCTGGCCGAGGGCCTTGGCGATCTCGACCATCTGGCGGCGCGAAAGCGGCAAATCCCGCACGCGCATCAGCGGATTGACGTCTTCGCAGCCGATCTCGGCGAGAAGCTCCTCGGCGCGGCGGCGCTGCGCCTTCGCATCGATGATGCCGAAGCGGCGCGGCGGCGCTGCGATCGAGATATTGTCCGCGACCGAGAGGTCCGGCAGAAGCGACAATTCCTGAAAGATCGAGGCGACGCCGGCCGAATTGGCGGAGGAGGGCGAAAGAAAGCGGACTTCCTTTCCGTCGAGCCGCATGGCGCCGGCATCCGGCTGCACGACACCCGCGACGATCTTGATCAGGGTCGATTTGCCCGCGCCGTTCTCGCCGAGCACCGCGTGGATCTTGCCCCGCGCACAGGCGAAATCGACGTTCTCGAGCGCGGTGACGCCGCCGTAACGCTTGGAAATGCCCAAGAGGGCGAGAAAATCCCCCTCGCTCGCTGCCTTCACCGCGCGGCTCTCTTCGACCATGGAATATGACACGAATTCTTAAAGGAGCCGGACTGCCCGGTACGCCGGGCAGTCCTTTTTGGCGGGCGCGCCGCTTATTTCACGTTGGCTTCGCTTTGCGCCATGATCTCCGGCGCCGTGAAGGTCACGCCGCAGGGAAGGAACTGGTTCGGCGCGAAGAAGTTCGCGCTCAGATTAGACCAATAATTCTCGCCGTCCTTGAGCGTCTTGTAATCGGCGACGGGGATCGGGATCGAGATCAGCTGCGGCATGACATTGCCCTGCAAGGCCGAGATCGCGGCCTTGATCGAGATCGCCACGAGCGCCGGCGACTGCCCGTAGGACATGCCCTTGAGGCCTTCCTTGTAGTGTTCGGCGATCTGCTTGCGGAACTCGTTCTCGCCCTCGCCGGACATCGGCACGTAAGGATGCTTGGCGTCGATCATGGCGCGTACCGTGCCGTCCGAGCCGCCTTGCGTGAACACGCCGTCGAAATGGCCGTGCACGGCTAGCGCGTCGGCCGTCACCTTCTGCGACGTGCCCGAATCCCAGTTGCCGACGACCTCGGTGATCTTGAAGTTGTTGCCCGACGCTTCCATCACCTCGCGGAAGCCGAGATGGCGGTCGCGATCGACCGAATTGCCCGGCAACCCGCGCACCTCGAGGATGTCGCCCGAGGTCTTGCCGCTCTCGTTGATCAGCCATTTGGCCGACATGCGGCCCATCTCCTTCTGGTCCTCGTTGACCATCATCACCTTGTCGGTGTCGAGGATGTTGTCGAAGGGAACGACGACGACGTTGTTCTTGTCGGCAAGGCGGATGATGCGGTCGAAGCCGTCTGGAGCCACGGCGATGGTGACGATCGCGTCGAAGCCCTGGTTGATGAAGTCCTCCATCGCGCCGAGCTGGGCCGCCACGTCGGTCCCCGTAGAGACGACCTTGAACTCCTTGACGTTCTCCTTGATGCCCGGTTGGTCGGCGAAGGCCTTCGCCGTCTTGATCATCTGAATGCGCCAGGTATTGCCGACGAAACCGTTGACCACCGCGATGCGATACGGTCCGGGCTTCTTCTCCCACTGGAAGAATTTGGTTTGATCAGACCACGGCTTGAAGCAGGTGGGATTGGCGCCCGGGCCCGACACGATCTTGGGGCCGGCAAAGGTCGCGACCGAGGACAGCAACAGGCCCGCCAATGCGAGCCCCGATACGCGAAGCGTCGATTTCATAACTTTCTCCTTGGGGTTTTCCTCAACCCGAGTGGACCGATGTGGTCCATGAATTTCGTTTGCTTTGGCCAAGCCTTGCCGACAAATGGAAAAAGGCCATCTGCCGGGCCGGACCATCGGGCTCTGCGGCCCTGCCGGGATTTTCCCGTGCGCTTGAAAGGCAGCATGGCACAATGAATGTCGCGCACGCAACACGAAGCTTTGAGAGGAATATCGCGGCCGCTTTTAGCTTTGCGCACCCTTTTGCCACAAAGTGCCTGGCATCACCTCATCCCTGGGCGCGTGCCTTGGCGAGCTACGTCGACCTCCCCCGCTCGCGCAGGAACGCCTCGACCGCCGCCCGGGTAGGCGCTCCGATCCGCCCGCCGCCGAAGCTGAGGCACTTGAGCGCCGCGGCGGCGCTCGCGAAGCTCACCGCGCGCCTTTCCGCCATGCCTTCGCCGAGCGCGAGCGCGAGCGCTCCATGGAACACGTCCCCCGCGCCGAGCGTGTCGACGGCCGCCACGGCATAGGCGGGCACATGCTCGATCGCGCCATTCGCCGTGAGCCAGGCACCGCGCGCGCCATCCGTCACGCAGAGCCAGTTGCGGGATTGGCCGGCCAGAGCCGCAAGGCCCGCGGCCGGATCGTCGATGCCCGTGAGCGCCCGGACGGTCGCTGCTGAAAAGGCGACATGCGAGGCAAGCTCGAAATAGCTTTTGTCATCGACCGCCCGATCGCCATCGATCACGCCCGGCACCTTGGCTTCGCGCGCGGCCGAAAGCAGCCGCCTCGCGCCTGTGACCCAGGCGACATCGGCGAGGACGGCGCTCGTGCTCTCGGGAAGACGGGTCGGCAGGAAGGAAGCATCGTCGGGCGTGCGCACATCGGCATAGCAAGTGACGAGACGCTCGCCTTCCTGATCGATGAGCACGGCCGAGGAGGGAGAGCGAACGCCCAAATACCGATGTGCGAGGCTGCAATCGACGCCGGCCGCCTCGAGCTCCGCGACGATCGCATCCCCGGTCGGATCATCACCGAGACGTGTCGCCAGCACGGCCTTTCCGCCGAGCCGGGCAATCGCGTGAGCCGCGGTCGCGGCCGTCCCGCCGCCGGCGACCACGAGCTCATGCGCGCGGTATTTTTCGCCACGCCGCGGCACGCCTTCGACCGCATAGATGTAATCGAGCGTGGCGATGCCGACGCAGAGAACCTTGGTCATCAAGGGCGAAGCCCAGGCGTCACGGGAAGCTTCATCAATTCACCGTGATCCCGGCGTCCACGATGAAATTCTGCGCCGTGCAGCCGGCGGCCTCGTCGGAGGCAAGGAAGAGCGCCATGCGCGCCACATGGCTCGCATCGAGCCTCAGTTTCAAGGCCTGTCTCTCGAGAAACTCCTTCTCGAGGGCCGGCGTGCGCCACAGCCGTGCCTGACGCTCCGTGGCGATGGCTCCAGGCACGATGCAGTTGACGCGAATGCCGCTTTCGCCGAGCTCACGCGCCAGCGTTCGCGTCAGCCCGTTGATCGCGGCTTTGGCGGTGGTATAGGCCACGAGCCCTGGCCGGCCTCGCATCCAGGCGACGGAGCCAAGCATGATGATCGAGCCCGAACCCCGCCGCGCCATCGCGGGCGCCACGGCTTGCGTCGCGAAGAACTGGTGGTTGAGGTTCACCGCGAGATTGTCGTTCCAAAAGCCGGGCTCGACGCTCGCGAAAGCGTGGCGATCATCGCGCGCCGCGTTGTTGACGAGCGCATGAATCGGCCCCGATCCACCCTCGATCGTTGCAAGCGTTTGCCGCAGCGAGGCGATGTCGGTGACATCGCAGCGATGGAAGCGCACCGGCTTTTCGCCGAGGCTGGCGGTGAGCGCCTTTGCGGCCCCCTCGTCGATGTCGAGGAAATCGACGCGCGCGCCTTGCGCCGCGAAGGCTTCCACCATGGCGGCACCGATGCCGCTCGCGCCTCCCGTGATCACGATGCCCCTTCCGGCGAGAGAGCGATACTGGACGCTGTCGTAATTCGTCATCTCGCGCGGCAAGGCCCTGATTCCTATCCCGCATGCTCCCGCATTTTGTCCGGCGTGAAAAGGCGTATAATGCCCCTTGAGGCTCGCGGATCGCGCTCAACACGCTCGTCTCCGCGACATCCCCTCAGGCGGAAGGGAAAGCGATGGCAAATTGCGCCTGTCCGAGCGAGCACGAGCGAGTGGCGATCGACGGCTATGATCCGGCGGCGCGGGTGAAAGCGCTCGAGCAGCTCCTCGTCGAGAAGGGCTATGTCGATCCCGGGGCGCTCGATGTCATCGTCGAGACCTATGCGCATGAGGTCGGCCCGATGAACGGCGCCAAGGTAGTGGCCAAGGCGTGGAGCGACCCTGATTTTCGCGCGCGCCTCTTGGCCGATGGCACGGCGGGCGCGGCCGAGCTCGGCTTCAGCGGGCGGGGCGGGGAGCATATCGTCGTCGTCGAGAACACGCCGAGTCTTCACAATCTCATCGTCTGCACTTTGTGCTCCTGTTACCCATGGCCGCTGCTCGGCCTGCCGCCGGTCTGGTACAAATCGCCGCCTTACCGCTCGCGCGCCGTCATCGAGCCGCGCGCGGTCCTGCGGGACTTCGGCGTGACGCTGCCGGAAACGACGGCGATCCGCGTGTGGGATTCGACGGCCGAGACACGCTATCTCGTGCTGCCGCTTCGCCCGGAAGGCACGCAAGGCCTGAGCGAGGAGCGCCTCGCCTCTCTCGTCACCCGCGAATTGATGATCGGCACGGGCCTCGCTCTCGTTCCGGCACGGGCCGCCGCATGAATGGCGCGCAGGACCTGGGCGGCGCGATGGGCTTCGGCCCGGTTCGCCCCGAGAGGAACGAGCCGGTGTTTCATGCGCCATGGGAAAAACGGGCGCTCGCGCTCACGCTTGCCGCGGGTGCCTTGGGCGAATGGAGCATCGACGAGGGGCGTTATGCGCGCGAAAGCCTCCACCCCGCGCTTTACCTCAACGCCAGTTATTACGAGATCTGGTTGCGCGCGCTCGAGAGGCTTTTGCGGGAAAAGGCCCTTCTCGGAGAGAAGGAGCTCGAGAGCGGGCGCGCCTCGACGCCGTCCGCGAAGACGCGCCGCCCGAAGCTCACCGCCGACAATGCGCGTCGCCTCATGGCCAAAGGCACGCCCTATCAACGCGAGCCTTCCGCTCCGGCGCGCTTCGCGGCCGGGAGCCGCGTGCGCGCCAAGGTGATGAACCCACAAGGCCACACGCGCTTGCCGCGCTACGCGCGCGGCAAGGAGGGCGTGGTGGAGCGCGTGCACGGCGCTCATGTGTTTCCCGATGCCAGCGCGCTCGGGCAAAGCGAGCCTGTCTGGCTTTACACGGTCGCCTTCTCCGCGCGTGAACTGTGGGGCGAGGGAGCCGACCCGACGCTTACGGTCAGCATCGAGGCGTTTGAGCCCTATCTCGAGCCGGCCGCATCCAACGCTTGAGATGCGTCCTGGTCCCGAAGCGCCGTTTCGCGAGCCCTGGGAGGCGCAGGCCTTTGCGCTCGCTGTCGAGCTCGCTGACAAGGGCGTCTTCGAATGGCGCGAGTTCTCGCTCGCGCTCGGAGCCGAAATCAAAGCCACAGAGGCGCAAGGCAGGGACGAGCGCTATTACGCGCTCTGGCTCGCGGCGCTGGAAAAGCTTCTTGCCGGCAAGGGGGTGGTGAGCGCCGTCGTCGTCGATGCGCGCGAGGCGGCGATGAAGGCCGGCGACGCGGCTTTTGCGCATGGGCGCTGAGCGATGGGAAGCGTCGCGCCGAAGGCGGCGGCCGTTCTTGCCACGTCATCGGGTTGGTTTAGGGTGAGCGCGCCTCGGCCAGGCCGTGAGGCTGACCGAAATCGCCACCCGGATTGTCGATGCGCCGCGCCCGATCAGCAAGGACAGATGGAAAGCTTGGCAAGGCGCTCAAGCCCTTGTTCGACGCCGCCATGGCGGCGCGCGCCCACGCTTATGCGCCCTATTCGCGCTTCCCCGTCGGGGCCGCCTTGCGCTCGCGCGAGGGAGCCGTGTTCGCCGGCTGCAATGTGGAGAATGCCTCCTACCCGATCGTGACATGCGCGGAAGCGGGCGCCATCGCCGCGATGGTCGGTGCGGGCCACAAAGGCATCGCGGAGTTTCTCGTCATCGGCGGGGCAGAGAAGGTCATCACCCCTTGCGGGGCCTGCCGCCAGCGCTTGCGCGAGTTCGCCAAGCCCGATGTGCCGGTCCATTGCATGACCCCGAAGGGAGCGCGCATCACCTATTCGGTCGGCGCATTGCTGCCTTCCGCCTTCGGCCCCGAACAGCTCCCCCAACAGGTTTGAGGCGTATTTGCCACATGCCCCCTGCGGCAAAGGCGTCCGATATCCAAAGCGTCTTTTTGGAAACACTGGCGGCCTTCCCGGAATTGTGGTGTGAAAGGCTCACGCAAACGTGAATTCCGCGTCGGGGGCGAAATCACCAGCGCGGTCATAGCAGCTGTCGCTTTTCGCCGACGCGGCGCAAGAAAGGCGTGCCATGTACTCTGGCCAGGATTCAGAAAGGGTGATGGAGCTGCTGCGCGCTCGCGGCCTCGAGGCGTCGATAGACATCGGGGTGGTCACGGGCACGGGCCTCGCCAACATCGTCAAGGAAGTCGAGAATGCGCTCGAGGTTCCCTATGAGGATCTGCCGGGGTTTCCGCACGGCTTCGTCTCGGGGCATCCGCGCCGCCTCGTGATCGGAAATGTCGGACGCCTCCGGGTCGCGCTCCTCCAAGGGCGTTCCCATTATTACGAGGCCGGGGATGCTCAAGCCATGCGCACGCCGATTGAGGTCTTGTTGCGGCTTGGTGCCCATTCGATCGTGCTCACGAGCTCCGTCGGCTCGGTGAAGCCGAACATGCGTCCGGGCGCGCTCGCCATCGTCACCGACCACATCAATCTTTCAGGGGTGAACCCGCTGCACAACGAGCAGGGAGATGCCCGCTTCGTGCCGATGAACGATGCTTACGACGCGACGCTCCGCCACCGGTTGAAGCGCGCCGCGGCGAGCCAGGGCGCCGTCTTGCACGACAGCGTCTACATGTTCATGCCGGGCCCGAGCTTCGAGACGCCCGCGGAAATCCGCGTGGCGGGAATGCTCGGCGCGGATATCGTGGGCATGTCCGTCGTGCCCGAAACCGTCATCGCCCGGCGCTACGGCCTCAAGGTCGCGGCGCTGTGCGCCATCACCAACCTCGGCGCCGGGGTCGAAGGGGCGGTGCCGAGCCACAACGAGACGAAACGAATGGGCGCGACCGCGGTGATCTCGCTCCGGCGCCTTTTCGATACTTTCATCCGGACGCTCGATGACGCCTGACTCTCGGAAAAATCAAGACGCCGCCCGCGCGCTTCGTTGCCTCGACCTCACCGACCTGGGCGATGGCGCGACTGACGAGGGCGCGCTCGCGCTCTGCGCGGCCGCCCTCGCGCCGCAAAAGGTCGCCGCGGTTTGCTTGTGGCCGCGTTTCGTGGCCCTCGCGAGACGCGAACTTGCCGGAAGCGGCGTCAAGATCGCGACTGTCGCCAACTTTCCCTCGGGCGAGGAGAAGCCATCGGCAGTCCGCGCCACCATCGAGAATGCGCTCCAGGATGGGGCCGATGAGGTCGATGTGGTCATCCCCTATCGGCGCCTGATGGCCGGCAGGAAGAATTCCGTAACGATGCTCTTGCGCCTGGCCAGAGCGACCGTCTCCCCGCCCGCGCTCCTCAAGGTGATCCTCGAGACGGGTGCTTATCCAGCCCCCGCTCTCGTCATCGAGGCCGCGCGCATGGCGATCGGGGAGGGGGCTGATTTCCTCAAGACCTCAACGGGAAAAACCGCCGTTTCGGCGACCCCTGCCGCCGCCCGCCTTCTTCTGGTGGAAGCGAAGACAGCGGGCCGGCCGGTCGGGGTGAAAATTTCAGGTGGCGTGCGCAGCCTCGCCGATGCCATGAGCTATCTTTCGCTTGCGGACGAGATCATGGGACCTCGCTTCGTCGCGCCTTCCACCTTTCGCTTCGGCGCGAGCGCTCTTCGGGACGCCTTGCTGGCGGCGCTCGGAGAAGGTATCGCGGTCGAAAAGGAGAGAGAGCGACTTGCGTATTGATTTTTCTTGCGCCACGCGACCGGGGCGCGAACTCGTGCTCAACGCTGTTTTGCGGCAGGGTGAGGCGCGAGAATTTTCTTTTGCGCAAAATCGCGCCGGGCCACGCATGAGATATTCATCTCTCTTGAAGCGTGGTTACGAGGGTGAGCTCCGCGAAACGGCGCCGCCGCGTGAGGGCGCGCCCGGGGAGCTCGGCATGATTGCCCCGCCGTTCCAGATCGAGTGGCGAAGCTCGGCGAAAGAGATTCCGGCCGACGCTTGGCGGTGCTGTTTTCCGCAACCCCTCGAAGGGCAATGGCTTTACGCCGCGCTGGAGCAGGCGGAGCTCGATGAGCAATTTCGCTTCGCCTATGGGCTCGTCATCCGCGGCCAAGAGATCGTCGCCATCGCGCCGGTCTTCGAGGCGGTGCTCCCCATTTCGCTTGTCGCACCCGGCCTGGTCGATTGGGCGCTTCGCCTTGGCGGGCGTTATTTGCGGCATCTGCGCTTCCAGAAGACGTTGTTCGTCGGTTGCCCTTGCTCCGATGAGGGCACAGTCGGCGTCGCGCCAGGGGTGAAGCTTGAGGAAATCGCAGCGTTGCTGCAGCAAGCGTTCTGGGCACGCGCCCAAGAGATCAGGGCGGCCTGTCTTGTCTGGAAGGATTTTCCCGAAAGCTCGTGGCCGGCTTTGCGTGCGCTTTCGCGCGAGGCGGGCTTAACCGAGGTCGTAAGCTATCCCGGCACGCGCATTGCGAATATCGGCTCGGATTTCGAAGCCTATCTGGCCCGTCTTACGGGAAATCGGCGCCATAACCTGCGCAAGAAGCTGCGGCTCTCCCGCGCTCATATCGATGTCGAGGTCGAGGTCGTCTCCAAGCCGGACGGCTCTCGCGTCGCTGAGATTTGGCGGCTGTTCCAGAACACCTATGCGCGGGCGACAACGCGGTTCGAACGGTTGACGGAGACATTCTGGGAGATCGTCTGCCGGCAAGCGCAAAGCCGATGCATCATCTTGCGCGAACGCTCCAGCGGCAAGGCGGTCGCCTTTATGTTCGCCATCGTGCAGGGCAAGCGCGTCATCAACAAATTCATCGGCTTGGATTACGGCTTCGGCGGCAAGGCGTATCTCTATTTCCGCCTCTGGGAAGAATTCATGCGCTTTGCGATCGACGTGGGCGCCGAGGAAGTCCAGAGCGGCCAGACCGGTTATCGCGCCAAGCTCGACGTGGGGCACGAGCTCGTGCCGCTCAACAATTTTTTCCGCTACCGCAATCCGCTCATCCAGATAATCGCGTCTTTCCTGGCGAAGCGCATCTCGTGGAGCTCACTCGACGACGATCTCGGCCGCGCCATGCGTTCGCGCGGCTGGGGCTCGATCCGCACGTAATTCGCACGTAATTCGGTGACGCCTTACATTTGCACCAATTACTGCCGACGGTCTAAATTAATTAGGGAATATGTAAGGCGTCACCGATTTTTACCGCCGTGCCGACGCCGGCAATAACGCGTTTGCGGTCGCCCCCGCCTTCCCTCGCCGGCATCCGTAGCAAGGGGGCCGGACCAAGCCCGGCCGGGACGCGTTAGGGAGTGGCTTGGGCGGGCGCGGCTTCGGCGGGTTCCGCGGGTGCGGCCTCGGCCGGGGGCGTGGCGGCAGCGGCAGCGCGCTCTTTTGCCTTGGTGCCGGGCTCGGCCTTCTTCGGATTGTTGCGCGGCTCGCGCTTCAGCACGCCTTCGGCATCGAGGAAGCGCAGCACGCGATCGGTCGGCTTTGCGCCCTTCGCCATCCAGGCCTTGGCCTTCTCGATGTCGAGCACGACGCGCTTCACCGGGCCGTCCTTCGCCAGCATCGGGTTGTAGGTGCCGATCTTCTCGATGAAGCGGCCGTCGCGCGGCGCGCGCACATCGGCGACGACGATGGCATAGAAGGGGCGCTTCTTGGCGCCGCGGCGGGTCAGGCGAATTTTCAAGGACATGATTGTCTCCAGTGCGAATGAGAGTTGTGAGTTCAAGGATCGCGGCTGTTCAGTGTCGCGGGATGGATCAAGCGGGCGGCGCCTCCGATCGTTCGGAAAAGCGGCGAACGAAAGATGCGGGCAATCATTTCTTCTTGCCCGCAAATGGGTTGAGGCCGCCGGGAAGCCCCGGAAAGCTCCCGCCGAGGCCCGGCAGCTTGGCGCCGCCAAGACCAGGAAGCCCCGAGGGCTTGCCCCCGGCGAGGCCGCCGGGGAAGGAAGCCGGAAGGCGCGGGCTCGGCGCCGTGCCGGCGGGCGCTCCGGCGTCGCTCGCCGACGCTCCCGGAAAACCCGGCGGCAATTGACCGCCGAGCTCGCGCTTGATCGTCTCGAGCTGCTCGGGCGTAAGCGCCGACAGGTCAAGGCCCGCGAGCGGATCACCCCCGCCCATGCCGAACATCGAGGCCATCTTGCCCATCATGCCGCCTTTGCCGCGGCCCATCATTTTCATCATGTCCGCCATCTGGCGATGCATCTTCAGCAGGCGGTTGATGTGCTCGGGCGTGGTGCCGGAGCCCGCCGCGATGCGACGTTTGCGCGAAGCCTTCAAAATCTCCGGATTGGCGCGCTCTTTCGGCGTCATCGAATCGATGATGGCGAGCTGACGCTTGACCAAGCGGTCGTCGAGGCCCGCCTTGGCGATCTGATCCTTCATCTTGGCGATGCCGGGGATCATGCCCATGATTCCCCCGAGCCCGCCGAGCTTCGACATCTGCGTGAGCTGCTCGCGCAAATCCACGAGGTCGAAGCGCCCTTTGCGCATTTTGTCGGCGATGGCGAGAGCCTTCTCGCGATCGATGGTCTCGGCCGCCTTCTCGACGAGCGAAACGATGTCGCCCATGCCGAGGATGCGATTGGCGATGCGGGCGGGGTGAAAATCCTCGAGCGCGTCGATCTTCTCGCCGACGCCCATCAGCTTGATCGGCTTTCCTGTCACGGCGCGCATGGAGAGCGCCGCGCCGCCGCGACCGTCGCCATCGATGCGGGTGAGCACGATGCCGGTGAGATCGAGCCGTCCTTCGAAGGCACGCGCAGTGTTCACCGCATCCTGGCCGGTCAGGGCGTCGGCGACGAGCAGCGTCTCATACGGTTGCGTCGCGGCCTTCACCTCGGCGGCCTCGTTCATGAGCTCGTCATCGATGGTGGTGCGGCCTGCCGTGTCGAGCATGACCACGTCATAGCCGCCGAGACGCGCCGCCTCGACGGCGCGGCGCGCGATCTGGACGGCATTTTGCCCGGCAATGATCGGCAATGTGGAAATACCCGCCTGGTCGCCGAGCACGGCGAGCTGTTCCATGGCGGCGGGCCTGCGCGTGTCGAGCGAAGCCATGAGCACGCGCTTGCCCTGCCGGTCGCTGAGGCGCTTGGCGATCTTCGCCGTCGTCGTGGTTTTGCCCGAACCTTGTAGGCCCACCATCAGGATCGGCACGGGCGGAACGGCATTGAGCGAAATCGGTTCGGCGTCAGCGCCAAGCGTCTCGACGAGCACGTCGTGCACGATCTTCACGACCATCTGGCCAGGGGTGACCGATTTCACCACCTCCGCGCCCACCGCACGCGCCCGCACCTTGTCGGTGAAGGAGCGCACGACATCGAGCGCGACGTCGGCCTCGAGCAGGGCCCGGCGCACCTCGCGCAGCGCTTCGGCGACATCGGCCTCGGTCAACGCGCCGCGGCGCGTGAGCTTGTCGAGGATGCCGGAGAGGCGTGAGGAAAGGCTGTCGAACATGATTCGTCTCTGGGCGAGTAGCGAGTAGCGAGTAGCGAGTAGCGAGTAGCGAGTAGTTAGAAGGGAAAAGTGAGGAGTGAAGAGTGAAGAGTGAAAAGTTGATTGTGAGGATGTCTGCGCCACTCTCCCGCGTCTCTACTCGCTACTCGTCTTTTTCTCTTCAATTCTCACCCCTCACTATTTTCTACTCGCTATTCGCCCCTGCATCGTCGAGCCCCACGTCGTTCAAGGCCGCATCAAAAGCCGTCACCGCTTGCTCGAATTTGTCGCGGCACCCGGGATTGCAGAATCCCACCACCGCGCCGCGGTAGCGGGTGAGCGAATCCTCCGAGATCGGCTTACCCGACCAGGGACAGACGGTGTTGATCGCGTCCTCGAGCTTCAGGCCCGGAGTCGGCATGGCGTGCCTCCTTGGACTGCGGGAGCTAAGAAGCGTGCAGAGTGAAGGGAGTTGGGACGCACTCCCCTTTCAAAGCTGACCTTCACTTCTCACTTCTCCCTTTTCACCTTCACCACGCATCCAAACGCTTCGGCGCCCGAGAGCGCCTCGCGCTGTCGGACGTTGACCTCCGGGCTCCAGACCTTCATTCGGGAAGGGCCTTGTCCCGGTTGGCGGCTCAAAGGCTCGCTTTCGTCGATTTCGGTGGTTTCGCTACGCCGAAGGGGGTGCGAAGTCAAATGGGGCGAAGAGCGCCGGCCATCACCGAAGATACGGCAGGTTCAGGACCTGCGCCAAATCGCACCGCTCATAAGCCGCGCCGCTCACTGGCCCAACCGCGCCTTGGCTTCTCGCGCCGCCGGTCGTAAATGCGTACAGGGGCATCGGCTCGAGGACCTTCCCATGAACGATCGATTTTCAGGCACCGCGCTCATCATCGGCGTGGGTGACGGGCTTTCCGCATCGCTGGCGCGGCTCTTGGCGCGCGAAGGCTACAGGCTCGTGCTTGCCGCGCGCGAGACCGGCAAGCTCGCCGACCTCGTCAAGGAGACCAAGGCCGACGCACACCGCTGCGATGCATCCGATCCGAGAGAGATCGCGGCGCTCTTCCAGGCGATCGGCCCGCTCGAGGTGATGATCTATAACCCGTCCTATCGCATTCGCGGGTCTTTGATCGAGCTCGACCCGGCGGAGGTTCGCCGCTCTCTCGAGATCACGGCGTTCGGTGCGTTTCTTGCCGGTCAGCAGGCGGCGCGTGCCATGTTGCCGCGCGGCAAGGGCACGATTGTCTTCACCGGCGCTTCCGCTGGCGTGAAGGGATATGCGCGCTCCGCGCCCTTCGCCATGGGAAAGTTCGCGCTGCGGGGCCTCGCGCAATCCATGGCGCGCGAGCTGCATCCGCAAGGCGTTCACGTCGGCCATGTCGTCATCGACGGGGGCATTCGGTCGGCGCGCCGGCCCGATCCCGACGGACGCGACGCCACGCTTGATCCGGATTCGATCGCGAAGAGCTATCTCCACCTCATCCGCCAGCCGCGTGACGCATGGACCTGGGAGATCGAGATCAGGCCCTGGGTCGAGACCTTCTGATGCTCGTCGAATCCATCCGTTCACCAAGCCGAGAGGAGCCATAGAGGTGAAGCTCGAGATCGAGGCCGGCAAGGAGGCGTTGGGCGCCGCCGCCGCGGCCGCCGGCGCTGGTATCATTCGCGATGCGATCGCGCGCCGAGGCGCGTCCACCATCGTCGTCGCGACCGGCATGAGCCAGCTCGACATGCTGGATCACCTCGTCAAGGCCGAAGGCATCGACTGGTCGAAAGTGACCGCCTTCCATCTCGACGAATATGTGGAAATTCCCGAAAGCCATCCGGCGAGCTTTCGGCGCTATCTCAAGGAGCGCTTCGTTGCCCGCCTGCCGACGCTTGGGGCCTTCGTGCCGGTCGACGGAGACGCGCGGGACCTCGACGGCGAGGTCAAGCGACTGAACGCCGCTCTCGGCGGCCTCGATGTCGATGTGTGCTTCGCCGGCATCGGCGAGAATTGTCACCTTGCCTTCAACGATCCGCCCGCGGATTTTTGTGCCGAAGATCCTTACATCCTGGTCGAGCTCGACGAGGCGTGCCGGCGCCAGCAGCTTGGCGAGGGATGGTTCCCGAGCCTTGCGGATGTGCCGCGGCGTGCCATCTCGATGAGCGTGCGGCAGATGATGAAATCTCGCACGCTGATCGTCAGCGTGCCCGATCTGCGCAAGGCCAAGGCCGTGAAGGCGGCGGTGGAAGGGGAGGTGTCGCCGCAATTTCCGGCCTCGATCCTTCAGCGCCACGCCTCCTGCACCCTCTTCCTCGATCCCCCCGCGGCCTCGCTGCTTACCGCGAGTAAAAGCGCGTGAGGAAGAGCGCTTACCGTGTGACTCCCGGACTCTTCGACCTCCAGGTCAACGGCTTTGCCGGGATCGACTTCAACGATGAGGCGATCACGCCCGAAATGCTGGATTTTGCGTTGAACCGTATGCGCTCAACCGGCGTCGCGCTTTGCCTTCCAACCTTGATCACCGCGCTTCCCGACACGCTCGAGGGACGCTTCAAGGCGCTTGACCGCGCCGTCATGACGGGGCGCCTCGGCCCCATCATGTGCCCGGGGTATCATCTCGAAGGGCCGTTCCTGAACCCCGCCGACGGTTACCGCGGCTGTCACCCGCATCAGGCGATGACGGCCGCCGACCCGGCTCTTGTCGAGCGGTTGGAAGCGGGGCTCGGGCGGCCGATCCTTCTCATCACGCTCGCGCCCGAGGTCGAAGGCGCGCTCGAGCTCATCCGCTGGGCAAAGGCGCGTGGCAAGGTCGTTGCGATGGGCCACAGCGCCGCGAAGGGAGAGGTGATTGCTGAGGCGGTGAAGGCTGGCCTTTCCCTCTCGACGCATCTCGGCAATGGCGTGCCGCAATCGGTGCACAAGCTCGACAACACCATCTTCGCCCAGCTCGCCGAGGATCGGCTTTTTGCCGATTTCATCGCCGACGGCATCCACATTCCCCCGCAAGCCTTGAAAGTCCTGCTGCGGGCGAAAGGCAAGGAGCGCTCGATCCTCGTCACCGACGCCGTCTCGGCCGCCGCCGCCGAATCCGTGGGCTCGCATCCTTTCGCGGGTTTCATGGTTGAGCTGGACGCCGACGGCAAGGTGCATCTGCCCGGTCAAACGCTGCTTGCGGGCTCTTCCCTGACGCTCGACGCTGCGGTCCGTAACCTCGTGAGCTGGGGTTTCGCGAGCTTCGAGGAGGCGATTGCGATGGCCTCGGGCAATCCGCATCGGCTGATGGCCGAGGCCTTCGCGGCTCATGAAATCAAAGTGTGGTTCCAAGGCCGCGTCACCTGGTCCGAGGCGATCGAGGTCGAGTTCTCCGAGCTCTAAGTGAATTGACGCGCAAACGTCGATCGCGACCGGCAGATCAAGCCGCTGCCTTTAGCCTTTCGAGCTCCGTGCGCTCGAGGCTTGGGCGCCCCCGCATGCGCTCGACCCAACGCTGAAGCTTGCCGTCGCGGAGGATCTCCTTCCCTTCGGGCGCGAGCGCGAAATAATGCGCATGGGGGATGAGCATGAGATCGGCGACCGAGATCTCCTCGCCCGTAAGGTAGACATCGCCCATAAGCGCTTCGATCGCTTTCACGCAGGTGACGGCGTCGGGCCTCGCGGCCGCGATCACCGCCTCATCGGGCGTGCCGCCTCGCATCGGGACGACGAAGCGCTGGAAGCTGATCGTGGCGGTCACTTTTGGAAAGAAATACCAATCCGTGATGCCGACGAGCTGGTTCATGCGCGCCTTCGCCCGGGCGCCCCTCGGTTGGAAGGGCGGCGTCGGGTCAAGATCGTCGAGATAGCGAAGGATCGCCTGAGTTTCGTAAAGGCGGAAATCGCCATGCTCCACGACCGGAATGCGTCCGAAGGGATGGCGGGCGAGATGCTCGGGCGCCTTGGATTCGCCAAACCCCATAGGGACCAGGCGATAAGCGATCTCTTTCTCCTCGAAGCCCAGAAGGGCTGCGCGAAGATAAGGGCTGCCGGGAACGCCGTAGACGGTGAATTCAGCCATGATGCTTCTCTCCTTCCATTTTGAGGGGCCCGATTTCGCCCTCGCGCTCGCAACTCACCTCATTGGGGTCACAGGCCGCGATTACGCCGCGGCGATCTTGCGGCCTCGTCGGCTTCCGCCGCCGCAGCGAAGAGGCCCATGATCGCGCCCCAGCCGTTCGACAATTCGAAGGCCGCCTGCATGTCCTCGAACTTCGGCCCAAGCCGCTCGAGATGGCGATGCTCGAGCTCGACGCGGGTGACGTTCGCGGCGAGCGCCGTGAAGCGCAATTCCACCTCGCTCGCGACCTGGGGATCGAAGCGCCAATCCGAGTTGATTTGCCAGACGAGCACGAGACGGCTCGGCCGCTCGAAAGCAAGCACGTGGCCCCAATCGGTTTTCGTCCCGTCCTCGTCCTCTCCATACCAGCGCCCGCCGACGCGCGGCTCGATCACGGCTGTCTTCAGCTTGCCCTTGCTGATCGTGTGCGAATGCGGCCACCAGCTTCCGAAACCCGCCGTGAACACCTCGAAGGCACGCTCGATGCTCGCCTTCACCTCGAGGCTCCGGCGCACGGCGGCGGGCTTGATCGTTTTCATTCGCCTTTTCCCCGATCGCGGCCCTCGTCACTCTCGACCTCGGCCTTGAAGGCATCGAGCGCCACGGCCCAGAATTGATCGAGCCAGGCGCGGATGGCGCCGAGCCCCGCGGGATCGATCTGATAGACGCGCCTTGTGCCCTCCGCCCGATCGAGCACGAGTCCTGCCCCTTTCAGCACCTTGAGGTGTTGCGAGACGGCGGGCCTGCTCACCGGCAGCTTTGAAGCGATTTCGCCAACCGAGGCGGGGCCGGAAGCCAGGCGCTCGAACACGCCTCTGCGCGTCGGGTTGGCGAGAGCGCCAAGTGCGGCGTTTGTGTTAGTCATGACTTACGGTAAGAATGAACTTACGGTAAGTCAAGGGCAACGGAAAGCGAGGTATTCGCGTCGCCTCATCGGGCGCGGGCAAGCGAAACAGGAATGAGGATCCCGGCTTCCGAGTTTACCCGCAATTTCGGCGGATATCGGATGCTCGCGCAGCGGGAGGCCGTGGCCGTGTCGAGCCATGGTTCGATCGCGGGGTATTTCATCGCGCGTAAGAAACGCCCAAGCGTGATCGTGCTCGCCATTGAGCGCGGGCGAGGCCACGCCCATTGTAACCGTTTTGCCGGTTACGCATAATGCACCGGCGGACACCGCCGGCGGAATTGAAATTCCTGCCTAGGTCAGGCGCCACCTTCGGCTTGATGATGGGCGTTTTTGGATCATCGCGGGCGAAGGCAGCGAGTTTCTCTGGCCTGGATATGACCTTCGCAAGATCGGCCGATCAGATCGCTACGCCTATGGCTTTTTACCCCCGCGATTTTTCAATCAGGTGCTCGGTGCATTCCTGGCTTGGCACCGCCTCAGCAACGCACGAGTGACTTCGCGGGAATGATCGGGCGAAACGAGTGCGTGTTTCGCCGGAGCTCCGCCTTCCTCAACGGCCGCGCGTGGGGCGCCAATCGGGCGCCGCCATCTCGAAAGCGGAAAATTCAAACCCCGGAGCGACGACGCAGGAAACGAGCGTCCAATCACCAAGAGTTTTCGCGCTCTGCCAGGCGTGCGCGGGCACGACGGCTTGCGGACGTTCGCCCGAGGCGAGATCGGCGCCGAGGCGATGGGAATGGCTTTGCCCGCCATCGATCGAGATCGATAAGGAGAGCGGTCCGCCGGCATGCCAAAGCCAGATCTCGGCAGCGTCGATGCGATGCCAATGCGAGGTTTCGCCCGCCCTGAGCAGAAAATAGATCGCCGTCGATCTCGCCCGGCCATCGCTCGACGTGGCCTCGTCGCGAAAGCTCTCGCGATACCAGCCGCCTTCCGGATGCAGCGAAAGCCCAAGCTCCCGGATCACCTCATCCGCGGAGAGGGACGGCATGGCGACCGCCGAAGCGCGAAGATCAAAACCTGTTCTTGCGCTCGCGCAATTCGGCAAAGACCGCGCTCGCATCGGCGCCCGCCATGCCCACCGCTTTTTGCACCTTCGGATCGCCGGCGCGCAGGAAGGGGTTCGTCGCTTTCTCCTCGGCGAGCGTCGTCGGCACGGTGAGCTTGTCGGCGGCCCGCAGCTTCTCGATCGCGGCATATCGGGTTTTCAGCGCCTCGTTGGTGCCATCGACCGAGATCGCGAATTTCGCGTTCGACAGCGTGTATTCATGGCCAGACCAGATGCGCGTCTCGTTCGGCAAGGCCGCGATGCGCTGCAAGGAGGACCAGAGCACCGAAGGGGTCGCCTCGCTCACCCGTCCGCAGCCGAGCGTGAAGATGGTGTCGCCGGCGAACAACGCCTTCTCTTGCGGAAACCAGAACGAGATGTGATCGGCGCAATGGCCCGGCGTGTCGAGCACCGAGGCGGTGAGCTCGCCGATCTTGACCTTGTCCCCTTCCGCCACGAGTTCGTCGGCTTGCGGCACTTGGGCTGCCGCCTTCTTCGGGGCGATGACCCGCGCGCCGGTCTTGGCCTTCAAGGCGGGAATGCCCTCGATGTGATCCGAATGGCGGTGCGTGACGATAATATGAGTGAGCCGCCAGTTTTTCTCGCGCAAGGCGCGCTCGACGGCTTCGGCGTCCGGCACGTCGACACTCGCGACCTGGCCTGTCGCCTCGTCATGAATCAACACCCCGATATTGTCGGTGTGGCACAAGAATGTGTGAAATGCTGCGGGCATGGGGTCTCCTGCGGTTGCGAGGCACGCCTTAGCACGGGGTCTTATCTCGCCGAAAGCGCGAAGCGCGGCCAATCGGTCTCGCTCCACTGCCTTGGGCCAAAGTCGCGATCTCGTGAAAGGCAAGCTCCAGTCGAAACAAGCGGCGCGCTGGCGCCCTTTTACGCCGTCGGCTAGCTTGCCGGAGCCACGAAAGCGCGAACTTGCGAGGAGGGAACGAAGAATTCCATGGGCTCGCCGATCTCAGAAAAATCCAGGCCGGAGGAAGGATGAGCGCCACGCCTTATCGCCCCTGGGTCGATGCCTTTCCGCAGGCGGCGCGCTGGGATGCTCCGATCGAGATCGGCACCTTGCCCGCGCTTCTCGACCTCGCGGTCGCCGAAGGGCCGGCTCGGCCTGCCCTTTCCTATCGCGAGGCGCGGCTTGATTATGCCACCCTCGGCAGGCTCGTGGCGGAACTCTCGGCGGGCTTTGCCGAGGCCGGCATCGGCAAAGGCGAGACGGTTGCGCTTTATCTGCCGAACACGCCTTTCCACCCGATTGTCTTTTTCGCGGTGTTGCGCCTTGGGGCTCGCATCGCCCACCTGAGTCCGCTCGATGCGCCGCGCGAGCTCGCCCATAAGATCAAAGACTCGGGCGCCCGCACGCTGGTCACCACGAATTTTCCGAGCCTCTTGCCCAACGCGCTGTCGCTTCACGCTGAAGGCCTCGTCGAGCGCGTTTGGGTGGGCGATGACGCGTATTGGGGGCCATCGCCCGGTGTCGCGGTGCCCTGGCGGCCGGGCGTTTCGCCGCTCATGGAAATCCTGCGCACGCCTTCTTCGCGCGAGCCTGCGAAGATATCGCCCGATGACGTGGCGGTCTTGCAATATACGGGCGGCACAACGGGAATGCCCAAGGGCGCCATGCTGAACTCATGCCAATTTCACGGCGACGGTCAGCATGTACCGAAGCTGGAGCGAGCCTTACGGCCTCGTGCCAGGCGAAGAGCGGATCATCTGCGTGCTGCCGCTTTTCCACATCTACGCGCTCACGGTGATCTTGTTGCGCGGCCTGCGCGACGGCAACGAGCTCTTGCTGCATCCCCGCTTCGACGCTGAAGCGGTGGTCGCCGATATCGAGACTAGGCGGGCGAGCGTCATGCTCGGCGTGCCGACAATGTGGATTGCGCTCGCCAACCTCCCCGGCATCGAGAAACGCGATTTGTCGTCATTGAAGCAATGCGGATCGGGCGGTGCGCCCATGCCGTTCGAGGTCGAGAAGCGGCTTGAACGCCTGTTGGGCCGGCGCATGGGCGGCGGCTGGGGCATGACCGAGACCGCGCCCGCCGGAACGCGCATGGTGATGAGCGCGCCCTCGAGCCCCGGACTTATCGGCATTCCTTACCCGGGGATCGATCTGCGCATCGTCGCCTTGGACGACCCGCGCAAGGAGCTCGGGCCCGATGAGGTCGGTGAGATCGCGATCCGCGGCCCCAACGTATTCAAAGGCTATTGGAACAAGCCGCAAGCCACGCAAGAGGCTTTCGTCGACGGTTATTTCCTCACCGGCGACATCGGCAAGCTGGACGACAAGGGCCAATTCAGCATTGTCGACCGCAAGAAGAACATGATCATCTCATCGGGCTTCAACGTGTATCCGGTGGCGATAGAGAATGCGATCTACGAGCACGACGACGTGAAGGAGGTGATCGTCATCGGTGTCCCCGACGCCTATCGGGGCCAGGCCGCCAAGGCTTTCGTGACGCTGAAACAGGGAGCACGCATGCTCACCCTCGAGACGTTGCGCGAATTCCTGAGCGACCGCATCGGCCGCCATGAGATGCCGACCGCGCTCGAGATCCGCGCCGAGCTGCCGCGCAGCCCGGCCGGCAAGCTTCTCGCCAAGGTTCTCATCGATGAGGAAAATGCCAAGGGAGTACAGAGAGCGCCCGGCGAAGCAGCGCAATAGGCAATCGTGCCGAGGCCCGCGGCGAATTCCCGCCGCGCCTTCGCGACCGGAGGTGCGTGTTTAGGTAGGGTCTGCCATCCGCGGAGCGGTCTTCCCCTTTTCATGCCTTCAGCTCGGCCATGGCCTTCGACTTCACTTGCCTCGCGCCGAGGATGAACAGCAGGACGCATCCGGCGACCGCGAAGGCCAGTGGGTTCAGCGGCTCGTCGTTGATCAGTGACGCGAAGATGAGCGTCACGAAGGTTTGCAGCAATTGAACCTGGCTGACGCGAGCCACCCCGCCGAGGGCAAGGCCCGCGTTCCACGCGAAAAAGCCGAAGTATTGGCTGAGCAATGTGATGTAGGCAAAGCCCAGCCAGCTCGACGTGGATATGATCGCGGAAGGGGCGGGCCAAAGCCAGAGCGTCGCGGGCAAGGAGAGGGGCGCCATCAGGACAAGCATCCAGGAGATGACTTCCCATCCGGGCATGCGGGTCGATAAATCGCCTGCTATGACATAACCCACGGCGCAAACGGCCACGGCCGTGAGTAATAGCCCATCCGCCGGCGCGAAGGAGCCTCCACCCTCGCGCAGCGCGAAGCCGCATACCAAAACGGCGCCGCCGATCGCGCAAAGCCAAAACCTTATAGGTAGGCGCTCGCGCAAGATGAGGGCTGCCGCGACAGAGGTCGCGAGCGGCAATAGGCCGGCCACCACGCCACCGTGAGCCGCAGGCAGGCTGCGCATCGCAAAGTTTGCAAGGCCCGGCCAGCCCCAGACGAGGGCGAGCCCCGCCGCGAAAAGGCGGGCAAGGCTAGCGCGATCAGGAAGGGGAGGGCGCAGCGCGAGCAGGACGAGCCCGGCCGGCACTGCCGCGAGGCCCGGGCGCGCCACGGTCACGAACAAGGGATCGAGATCTGCGACGGCGAGCCGCGTCATGGGCAAGGAGCCGCCGAACACCAGCACGCCCAGCGCGCCGAGGAGATATCCGAGCGTCTCGCGTGACATGAATGGCCTTTCTTCGGCCCGCGCGAGGCGAGGCGGCGCCATGCCGGCGATGCCAATCTCGGATGGTGGCTACCGTCGTGGGGGGCCGGAGCCGCAGGAAGTCCCGCGTGGAGAGGAACTCTGCCATGGAGGACCACGCGGCCGATCCAACGCGAGGAACGCCCCAGGTGGATGGGCGAAAAAGCCGCCTGACGCGTGAAACGACCGATTGATGAGGTCGCGAAATATCCCTACCGAGGGCGCGCGGCAGCACTCGGACGGTTGCGAGGCCGACGGCACGAGTGCGGCCTCAGTAACCCCGCGACCGAAACCTTGAGGTCCGGACCGCTGGGAGGCGTGAATCAGGCGAGCGAGAGATTGCCCGCTGCGGTTTTGCCGCGCTCGGAAACAAGGTCGAAGTTGACCTTTTGTCCTTCGGCCAGCGTTTGCAGCCCCGCCGTACGGACGGCGGTGATGTGGACGAAAACGTCCTTGCCGCCATCAGACGGACGAATGAAGCCGTACCCCTTGGTCTCGTCGAACCACTTGACAGGTCCCGGAAGCCATGCAGCGGTATCCCTGTCGACCCAAGCCCATCCAAATTTCCCCTCGGCGCCGCGCCGAAGAAAAGCAATCGTCGTTGCACGGACCGGCGGATCGATGACCGTTTCCCTTCGCCGCAGCACAGGACTACGCCGAATACTTCGCGATTGCGCCTCACACGGGACACGAACTCGCGCCTTCCGTCAACTGGGGGCACGCGAAAAATGGCGGCACCCGGGCCAAAAAAAGTGCGCCGCGTTACTTGAAATCCACAGTAGCCGATGATCACGAAGCCGTGATGGATAGGCGGAGGAACGTCCGAATGCCTATCCCGAGGCCATCATCAGGCCTTTCACTTTTCGGCAATAGGCGCGGTTGCTTGCGGTCATCCGCAGCGCTCGATGACCGCTTTGATATTTCATTACCGTGAGGCAGAGATCGCCTTGCGATTGCTGGTAAACGCTGCCGAGATATTTCAAGCCGTAGTGAAGGTTGGTATCGGGATCGAGAAGTTCGGCCGCCGAACCGCTGAAACCGACGGCACGCGCCGTCGCGAGCTTGATCTGCATCAAACCGTAATTGCCCGCGTGCACGATCCGCGAATTATAGTTGCTTTCGATGCGAATGACGGCATTGGCGAGGGCCGCCGGGAGGGCGTTCTCGCGCGCATGTTGCTCGATCCTTGGGCGAAGCTCACGCTCGCGAGCGCGCGCCTCGGCGCCTTGGGCCATGTGAACATTCTCGCCCACTCCGGCGGGCGCCTCGAGTTCGGCCACGCTCTCGCTGGAGGGCGCGGCGAGTTCGGCGCATCCGGAAAGCAGGAGCGTGAGAAGAGCAAAAGAGGTCAGCCGCAAAAATGGCACGGGCACGAGCTTACCTTCGCTGGATGGGAGGAAAGCGTCATCGTTTTCAAGATCGATCCGCCGTGGGCGCTATGGTCAAAATGAGGCGTTTTCCAGGCTTGCTCGTGGAACCCGAACCGGCTCCAGCCGCGTTAAGCCTGATGTTCAGTGGTGCTGGTTTGCCGGCGCGCTGGCGCCTAGCATGAAATGCCGATATGCCGGTCGGCATTCGGAATCGTTCAAGGGAGCTTGAGATGAAGAAGGTCGTGACGGCTGCGGTGCTGGTGCTCGCGCTGGGTGCTTGCAACACGCCTGAGGAACGTGCGGTCGGCGGAGGATTGCTCGGTGCAGGCACAGGCGCCTTGATCGGAGGAGCGGCGGGTGGCGGCCGTGGCGCGGCGATCGGCGCGATCGCGGGCGGCGCCACCGGCGCGGTGGTCGGCGCGGCGACCGCGCCTTGTCCCTACGGCACCTATCGGGATTATTACGGGAACGTTTATTGCCGCTGAGGACTTAAAGCCGCTTCAACCTTGCCGGGGACGCACCCCGGGCGGGTCTTTTGGGTAACACCGAGATTGGGTACTACCGGAATGATCACCGGCTTGCGCTGCACGCGCATCGCTTCGCCCAATCACGGAAAGCGCAGGACCGGCGTCGACATGCTGGTCCTGCATTATACGGGAATGCCGAACGCCGAAGGCGCGATCGCGAGGCTGACAGACCCGCGATCAAACGTGTCGAGCCACTACCTCATCGAGAAGGAAGGCGAGATTTTTGCGCTCGTGCGCGAAGATCGGCGCGCTTGGCACGCGGGGCAATCCTCCTGGCACGGCCAAAAGGATTTGAACTCGCGCTCGATCGGTATCGAGGTCGATCATCCGGGCCATGACGGCGGCAACCCGCCTTTCCCGAGTGCCCAGATCGGGGCTCTGATCGCCCTCTGCCGTGATATCACTTCACGCTGGGCGATACCGTCGGCGCGTGTGCTTGCGCACTCCGACATCGCACCCTCGCGCAAGCAGGATCCGGGCGAGCTCTTCCCATGGCAAGAGCTGCATCGCGCCGGAATTGGCCATTTCGTGGCACCGGTGCCCTCGAGTTTCGGGCAGAGCCTTGGGCTTGGCGATGAAGGGTCGAACGTGGAGGGGTTGCAAGCTGCATTGGCGGCTTATGGGTATGCGATCGAAGCCACGGGCTTCTACGGCGAGGAGACGCAAAGCGTCGTGAAAGCTTTCCAGCGCCATTTCCGGCCCGAGCGCGCGGACGGCATCGCCGATCTGTCGACGCAGGCGACCTTGCGCGCCTTGCGTGTGGCGCTCACGCTTCCATGAGCGCTTCGACATGGGAAGCGGCCGAAGCCGCAAGTCCGGTGAGGTCGTAGCCGCCCTCGAGCACGGAGACGATCCGCCCCGCGCAACGATGGTCCGCGATCTCCATGAGCCGGCGCGTCACCCAGCCGAACTCCTCCTCGCCGATATCGAGGCTTGCCAAGGGGTCGCGCCGATGAGCGTCGAAGCCCGCGGAGATCAAGACCAGGTCAGGCTCGAAGGCGTCGACGCGCGGCAGGATCACGCTTTCGAACGCCGCGCGGAAAGCTTGCGGGCCTGTTCCGCTCGCCAATGGCAAATTGACGATGTTGTCATGCTCGCCCGTCTCGGAAGCGCCCCCTGTGCCGGGATAGAGCGGCCATTGGTGGCTCGAGGCATAAAGCACCGTTTTGTCGTTCCAGAAGATATCCTGCGTGCCGTTGCCGTGATGCACGTCGAAGTCGACGATCGCGATGCGCTGGGCGCCATGCGCCCGCTGCGCCGCGCGCGCCGCGACGGCGACGTGGTTGAAGAGACAGAAGCCCATGGCGCGGGCGCGCTCGGCATGGTGGCCGGGCGGGCGCGTGGCGCAAAATGCGTTCTTCACCTCGCCTCGCATCACCGCGTCGACGGCCTCGACGGCGGCCCCCATGGCGTGCAGGACCGCAGGCCAGGAGTGCGCCGAAAGATAAGTGTCCGCATCCACATGCGCGATCCGCCCCTCGGGCGGGATGAGCTTCGGCAGAGCCTCGCAATAACGCTCGTCATGGGCAAGAAGCGCGAGGTCGGGATCGGCGGGCTTTGGTTCGCGCCGCTCGAGTCCGGCAAAGCGCGCATCATCGAGCGCCCGCCAAACGGCACGCAGGCGATCCGGCCGTTCGGGATGTCCCGGAGGGGATTCGTGCTCGAGGCAGATCGGGTGCGTGAGATAAAGCGTGGTCATGTGAATGCACCGGGCCGTGGGTGAAAAAGGGGTTTCGCAGCAGTAATCGGAGCCTGGTCCGGAGAGGGAGTTCGCCTATGGGCACAAGCAAGGGGTTGGCAATGTCCTTGCCTGTGGCACGCTTGCGACGGCTCGAACATATTTGCGTCGGAACCGTTTAAACCATGTTGGCAAAATTCGAAGAAGCAGGCTAGATGAAGTTCGACTAGATGCTGGACCCTTAGCCCATGCGCCTCCCCCTCCGAATCGCCGTGGTTGGACTGATGCTCGGCCTTGCCGGGTGTTACAAAAGCATACCCTCGCCGGTGGTGAGCTCGCATGACGCCGAATGGATGGCCCTTGTGCCGACCGCGGTGATCGACCCTCAGTACCTTCCCTACGAGGTCGACAACACGACGGGCGAGCCCGCCGGCACGGTCGTTATCGATACTCCCCATCGCTTTCTTTATGTCGTCGAAGCCAATGGCAAAGCCATCCGCTACGGCGTCGGCGTGGGTGACGAGGCCTTCAAATGGTCCGGCATTGCCGAGGTCGGCGCCAAGAAGGAATGGCCCGGCTGGTTGCCGCCGGCCGATATGATCGCGCGCTGGCCGCATCTGAAGCCCGTCGTCGACGCCGGTGGGCTCAAGGGAGGGCCTGACAATCCGCTCGGCGCGCGCGCGCTTTATCTTTTCCAGGACAATAAGGATACGCTCTATCGGATTCACGGCACGAACGAACCCGAGAGCATCGGTCACGCGGTCTCTTCCGGATGCATCCGGATGCGCAATATCGACGTGATCGACCTTTACCAACGTGTCCCGCTCGGCGCGCGGGTGGTGGTGAAATAGGCTAAGGCCGACGAGATCCTGGCTCACGATCCGCGGCCTTGTCGCGAATTTGGGGTACGGCCATTTGGTGCCGGCCCGACTTGTCCGCCATCCGGAGCTAGCTGCGGCTGACTTGCCGGCTTGCTTCGGGCGGGGATAATCGCTTCATGAAATTCGTCCGGCTTTACGGGCGCGCGCTCGCGGCCCTTGGCCCGGAGCGATCCGTCGGCGCGCTTCTCGCGATCGCCAACGTTGCGCTCGCGGCGGCGCAATTCGCCGAGCCGGTCTTGTTCGGGCGCATCATCGACACGCTCACGGCGGCGCAAACCGCCAAGCTCGTCCCCGGCTGGTCGAGCCTCTTGCCGCAGTTTGCCTTGTGGGTCGGTTTCGGCGCCTTCAATATCGGGGTCGGCGCCCTCGTCGCGCTCAACGCCGATCGGATTTCGCATCGGCGCCGGCTCGCGGTGATGGCCGAATTCTTCGAGCACGTGCTCACGCTGCCCCTGCTCTTCCACATGGAGAAGCATTCCGGCCGGGCGCTGAAGGTCATGTCGGACGGCTCGCTCAGCCTCGGCGGCATCTGGCTCACCTTTTTTCGCGAGCATTGCGCCGCGTTCGTCGCCTTGTTCGTCATGTTGCCGCTGACCGCCGTGCTCAATTGGCGACTCGGCCTCGTGCTGATCCTACTCGTCTCGATCTTCGCTCTCCTCATGACGCTGGTGCTGCGCCACACCGAAACCATGCAGCAATCCGTCGAGCGTTATCGAGGCGACCTCGTGGAGCGCGTCTCGGACGCCTTGGGCAACGTGGCGGTGATCCAGAGCTTCACCCGGGTCGAGACGGAAGCGCGCGACCTGCGCGTCATCATCGACCGGCTGATGGCGGTGCAGAACCCGGTCCTTTCCTGGTGGGCGCTCGCCGCGATCGGCACGCGCGCCTCGGCGACCTTGACCATCCTCTCGATCCTCGGCATCGGCGCCTATCTGTTCATGCAAGGGCTCACGACCGTCGGCGAGATCGTCACTTTCGTGAATTTAGCAAGCCTCCTGGTCTCGAGGCTCGAGCAGGTGGTGAGCTTCATCAACTACATCTCCCTCGAAGCGCCTCGTCTCGCGGAATTCTTTGCGGTGCTCGACACCGCGCCCGCGCTCCACGATGCGCCGAATGCCGTGACGATTGGGCGCGCGAAGGGCGCCGTCACCTTCGAGGGCGTGAGCTTCTCTTATGACGGCAAGCGTTCGGCGGTGGCCGATCTTACGATCGAGGTGAGTCCGGGGGAGACCATCGCGCTTGTCGGCGCCACGGGCTCCGGCAAATCGACGACGCTCGCCCTTCTCCATCGCAGCTTCGATCCGCAATTGGGTCGCATCCTGCTCGACGGCCGCGACATTCGCGAGATCACGATTACATCGCTTCGCCACAACATAGGAGTGGTTTTCCAGGAGCCGATGCTGTTTGCCCGTTCGATCCGCGAGAATCTTCTTGCCGGGAAGCCGGAGGCTACCGAGGCGGAGCTCGAAATGGCAGTCAGGCGCGCTCAGGCGGAGGAATTCATCGCCCGGCAGCCGGAGGGCCTCGACACCCTCGTCGGCGAAAGGGGCCGCTCGCTTTCGGGCGGCGAGCGCCAGCGCCTCTCGATCGCGCGCGCCCTCCTGAAGGACCCGCCGATCCTCATTCTCGACGAGGCGACGAGCGCGCTCGATGCCGCGACCGAGGAAAGGCTGCAAAGAGCGCTGGACGAGGTAATGATCGGGCGCACCACCTTCGTCATCGCACATCGGCTTTCCACAATCCGCCACGCCACGCGCGTGCTTGTCTTCGATCACGGGCGGGTGGTTGAAACGGGTTCCTTCGATGAGCTCATCGGAAAAGGCGGCGTGTTCGCGCGTCTTGCGCACGCGCAATTCGCGACCCGACAGCATTGACGCACGCTTGCGGTCGGAACGGCCGCCACGCCCTTGGACGAAGCCTCCTAAGAAAGCCAACGCCGCTTCAGCGCGAGCTGCCGCCATCTCCGCCAATTGCGCGTTCCAAGCCGCGCAAGGCCTGAATGGCGGAGCCGCCGCCGCCCGAGGTGGCTTGCATGCGCGCCGAGACGTCCTCCGGCAACGCGACCGGGGTGGCGAAGGTCACGCCCGCGCACGGCACCTTCCCGCGTTCGGCGTCCGCGAGGCTGACCAGCCCGACGAGCACGCTTTGGAAGTAATTCTCGACCACGATTGGGCCGCCCGAATCGCCGAGGCAAGCGCTGCGGCCTCTGCCTTCGGGCGTGCCGTCCGCGGTGAGCGCAAGGCTCGGCACGCCGATGTCGGCGACGCCCGCGACCCGCAAATGGGCGAAGCGCAACTTGCCCGCCGAGGCGCGATCCCCATAACGGCTGAGCCCGAAACCGGATACGGTGACCTCGCTCAAGGGCGACAACACGCCGAGATCGCTCGAGATGGCAAGCGGCTTGATGTCCCCGCCGAATGGTTGGGAAAGCTCGAGGACCGCGATGTCGAGGCCGGTCTGCTGGTCAGGGCGCCCGCGCAGCTTGAAGGACGGGTTGCGCGCCGCCGCCGCAACGCCGATCGCCGTCGGCACGAAGTTCTGGTCGAAGGAGATCACCCGATATTTCGTGTTCGGCACCACGCAATGGGCGGCCGTGAGCACGAGATTGCGCGCGATCACCGCGCCCGAGCAAAGCTCCCCCTTCTGGCTTTGCACGATCACCGTGTAGCGCCGGGCGCTGGTCGAGCTCGACGCCTCCTCGCCTCCGACGATGGCCAAGGAGGGCGTGACGTGAAGGGCCGCCCACAGCGTGAGGGCGGCCCCGAGCGCGAAGCGCTGAATAAAAGGGCGAAGTTCTGTCATCTCGGCTGCTATCTTAGACCATCCGCGTCATCCGTCCAACGGGCGCTCTCGCCCCATCCGGCGAGCGTCGCGTCGATGAAGTGGCGCTGCGGTGCGACGAGCACGCCTTGGGTCAACTTGCCGCATCGGGCGCCGCCATTTCCTTCCGCGAAGGCAATGATCGCAAGGAGCGCGCCGCGGGGCTCGAGCATCGCGCCGCCGGAATTGCCTTCGCACGCGCCTTCGCCGGCGCCGCTTGTGGGCGCCGCCCATAAAAGGATCGTGCCGCGCCCATAGGGCTCGACGACGGGCAAGGAAATGCTGCGTGGCGTGCCCGACGATGAGCCGACGCCCTCTCGCGAAAGCCCATCCCCGGCGATGACGACGATTTCGCCCGGGCCAGGCGCCGAAGCCATCGCAAGGCTCAAGGGTGCAAAAGAGGCGGGCAAGGCTTCCGGCAGCCAAATGAGTCCAAGATCGACGGAGCGGCGGCGTGTGCCGACGCTGTTTTGCACGTAGCCGGGATGCACCGCGCTCGCTCGGGGCGTGATCAGACGCGGAGCTCCGGGCGTGTCAGGGGAGGGCGCATAAATGCGAATGCCGCGGCCTTTTGGCAGGCAGTGGCCGGCGGTGAGCACCGCTCGCGACGCGATGAGGACCCCAGAACACGCGCTCCCGCCCTCGGCGAGCACCATCACCAAGCTTTGGCCGATCACGCGTTCGGCCGGCGCGCCGCCGACGATCGCTGACGCGGAGACGACGGGCATCAGTGCGCAAAGATTCAACACGCAGGCGATGAATCTGAGACGATCCCGTGTTCGCCGGCGATGCGGATGCCGACGACGCCACGAAGCCGCACCGATTCCAACTTTCGCCTGCCGCATCGTTGACTCGAGCTCCGTGCGGGGATGTCCAGAGCTGGATAGCCCGCGCCTTGCGGGTCGCCAAGAAGATTTCCGCCTGAAGGATTGCCCCTGGCAAAGGCCACGCCGCCAGCCGGATGCGGGGGCCGGCGCGAAAGCCTCGCGTTCAGGACCCGTTCAGTGGGCTCCTGGCAGAAAATGGCCATGCCGATCATTCCGATCCTCGCCATGACGACGCTGAGCGTGGTCAGGCCCGCCGCGGAAACGGGGGCGCCGAAAATCGAGGCTTGCCTGTCCGATCGGGACATGCGCGAGGAGATCGAGGAGCACCGCGTCGTGCAGCCGATCGTCGCTTTTCGCGCCGCTGGCACCGGCGAGAAGATCCATGCCAAATTGTGCAAGACGGAGACGGGCCTCGTCTATTTGATCACGGCGCTCGGTCATGACGGCCATGTCTCACGCGTTTTTATAGATGCGGTCTCCGGCCTTCGCGTCGGCGCGCGCTGACAGCGCCCGCGCAAGCGTTTATGACGTTCTCTCTCGGCAAGATAGCTGATGAAGGAGAAGGACAGTGAGGCTGCTCGTCGTCGAGGATGATCGCGATCTCAATCGCCAGATCGTCTCGGCGCTGGAGATGGCGGGCTATGCGGTCGATCGCGCGCTCGACGGGGAAGAGGGGCAATACCTCGGCGAGACGGAGCCTTATGATGCGGTCGTGCTCGATCTTGGCCTGCCGAAGATAGACGGCGCTTCCATCATCACATCCTGGCGCTCGGCGGGCAAGACCATGCCGATACTCGTTCTCACCGCCCGCGACCGCTGGAGCGACAAGGTGAATGCCTTCGACGCCGGCGCCGACGATTATGTGACGAAGCCCTTTCACCTCGAGGAGCTCTTGGCGCGGCTGCGCGCGCTCTTGCGCCGCGCCACCGGCCATGCGACGAGCGAGCTCGTCTGCGGACCCGTGAGGCTCGACACCCGCTCGGGCCGCGTGGTCGTCGACGGAACCGCGGTGAGGCTGACCTCGCATGAATACCGCTTGCTTTCCTATCTCATGCATCACGAGGGGCGCATCATCTCGCGCGCCGAGCTGATCGAGCATCTTTACGATCAGGATTTCGACCGCGATTCCAACACGGTCGAGGTTTTCGTCGGCCGCATCCGGCGCAAGCTCGGCTGCGACCTGATCCAGACCGTGCGCGGCCTCGGCTATATGGTGGCGCCACCCGTGGAGAAGGCCTGATGACGGGTTGCATCGTCGCCCCCCGATGAAGCTTCCCGAGCCGCGCCGGCGCCTTTTTCGCCGATCCTGGCCGCTCGCGGCGCGGCTTTTGGCTTCGGCGGCCGTGTTGTGCGCCGCCATCCTGCTCGTCGCGGGGATCGCGCTCACCACGCTTTATCGCAACACCGCGGAGCGCTCCTTCGACGAGAGGCTCTATGTTTATCTCAAGGAGATCGTCGCGGCGATTAGCCAGGACCCGCAGGGCAAACTCTCCGAGGCCGGCAATTTCGGTGAACCGCGTTTCGATCTGCCCCTCTCGGGGTGGTATTGGCAGGTGGACAAGGTCGATGTGCCAGGACCGTCGGTCGGCGGCTCGAACTCGCTTGTCGGTGCGAGGCTCCAGCTCTTGCCTCAATCCCCCGTCGAGGATTTGCGCGGCGAAAGGCGCGAAGGCTATGTCGAAGGGCCGGACGAGCAACGGCTTCGCATCGTCCAACGCACGATCGATTTCGGCGATGACGGACGCTTCCGCATCGCGATCGCCGCGCGTGCCGAGGAGATCGACGCCGATCTGCGCCGCTTCGACTTCACGCTCGTCACGGCCTTTACGCTTTTGTTCGGTGCGCTGATGGGGACGACGCTCGCCCAGGTGCGGTTCGGCTTGCGTCCGCTTTCTCGCCTGTCGCGGGAGGTGCAAGCCATCAGGCGAGGCGACGCTGATGCGCTGAAGGGCGATTTTCCGCGCGACATCGCCCCGCTCGCGCAGGAGATCAACCTCCTTCTCACCGCGAACCGCACAATCCTCGAGCGCGCCCGCACGCAGGTCGGCAATCTGGCGCATGCGCTCAAGACGCCGCTCGCCGTGATCATGAACGAGTTCCGCAATCTGCCCGACGCGCCGCTCGAGAAATTGGCCGAGCAGACCGCCATCATGCGCGATCAGATTTCCTGGCATCTCGATCGCGCACGCACGGCGGCGCTCACCGGCTCTCCCGCCGGCGCGACGCCGGTCGGCCCGGTGATCGCCGAGATCGCCCGCGTCTTCGAGAAGATCCACCCGGCGCGCCAGCTCGCCATCATCGCCGACGGCGGCGAAACTCTGCGCTTTCGCGGCGAGCGGCAGGATCTGCAGGAGATGGTCGGCAACCTTCTCGACAACGCCGGCAAATGGAGCCGCGGCGACGTGAGGATCGCGGCGCGCCGGCTCACCGAGACGACGGCCGGCGCGCCGCCGCGCCTTGCGGTTACGGTGGATGATGACGGGCCGGGCCTTCCCGAGACGGCGCGCGCCGCGGTGATGCGCCGCGGCATGCGGCTCGACGAGACGAAGCCCGGTTCAGGTCTTGGCCTCTCGATCGTCACCGACATCGCCAGCCAATATGGCGGCAAGCTCACGCTCGGCGCCTCCCCGCTCGGCGGGCTCCGCGCGGAGATCGTGCTGCCGGCGGTTTGAGGGGGCGAAGGGGGAAACCGTCGACGAGGTGCCGGGCTAAGAAGGAAACGGTGTTTCGTTAACCCGCGGAGCCCACTTGCCGCCATATCGCGGCTCTAGGTAAGGAGGGCCATGGCGCTCCATCTGATTTTCCTCGCGATGCTCGTCGCCGCGATCCTTGCCGTGCTCTTGCCTTTGGCGCGCGGGGCGGGACGCGTCGGCTCGGCCGGCGTTTCAGCGCTTGATCTGCACCGGCTTCGGCTTGCAGAAATCGCACGCGATTACGAGCGCGGCCTCCTCGACGAGGCGAGCGCGGAGGCGGCGCGCAACGAGGCGGCGCGCCTCTTTCTGCGAACCGTGGATGCGCAAAAGTCTGGGGCCTTGGCGGATCCGGCGCATGAGCCGGCGACGGGGACGCCATGGCGACGACGGATCGTCGCTCTCATTGCGCTCTTCGGCGTGCCCGCGCTCGTTCTGCCGCTCTATGCCCTCATGGGATCGCCGGGAGTTCCCGCGCGTCCTTTCGCCGCGGCGACCGAGAGCTCGGCGCGGGCCGATGTTAGGAGCTTGATCGGTCAGGTCGAGGCCCATCTCGTGGAACATCCGGAGGACGGCAAAGGCTTCGAGGTGCTGGCTCCGATCTACATGCGGCTTGGCCGTTATGGCGATGCCGTGCGGGCGCGCGCGGAGGCTTTGCGTCTCCTCGGCGAGACGCCCGATCGGCTCGCCGATCTCGCCGAAGCGCGCATCGCGATGGCCGACGGGGTGGTGACGCACGAAGCGGGCGAAGCGCTCGACAAGGCGCTTTCGCTCGAGCCGAAGCTCGCGAAAGCGCGCTTCCTCAAGGCGGTCGGGCTCGAGCAGGACGGGCGGCGGGAGGATGCCGCGGCGGCCTTGCGCGCGCTCATCGCCGAGGCGCCCGCGGACGCGCCTTGGCGGGCGGGCGTCGAGGCGCATCTCGCGGGGCTGACGCAACCCCCCGACGGCAAGGGCGCGGCGATCGCCGCGCTCGCCCCCGCGGCGCAAGAGGATGCGATCCGCTCGATGGTCGCGGGGCTTGGGACGCGCCTGCATGAGCAAGGCGGCTCGGCCGAGGATTGGGCGCGGCTCGTGCGTTCCTTGTCGGTGCTCGGCGAGACGGACAAGGCGCGCGCCGCGCTCGCCGACGCGCGCGCGGCCTTGCCGGACGAGGCCTCGCGCGCACGGCTTCTCGAGGTGGCGCAAGCGGTGGGACTCGAGATCACTGGCGGGATGAATGGAGCCCCCGCGCCCTCCGCCGCGCAACAGGCGCCGCGGCCATGAGCGTCGCCGTCGAGATCGGCAAGCGCCGACGCCTCTCACGCCGGCGCCGGCGTTTCGCGCTGATCGCGGTCGCGCTCGCCATGCTTGGCCTTGCGGTCGGCCTTGCGCTCTACGCGCTTTCGGGAAGCATCGCCTTCTTTCACACGCCGAGCGAAGTCGTGGACGGTGTCGTTGCTCCCGGGGCGCGTGTGCGCATCGGCGGTCTCGTCAAGGAGGGCAGCGTGACGCGTTCGGGCGATCGCATCGCCTTTATCATCACCGACACGGCCAAGGAGGTGAAGGTTTCCTACCACGGCATTGTGCCCGATCTCTTCCGCGAAGGGCAGGGCGTGGTGGCGGAAGGCGTGCTCAGCGCCGATCTTTCGCTCGAGGCGGACAATGTGCTGGCAAAGCATGACGAGCGTTACATGCCCCGCGAAGCCGTCGAGGCCTTGAAGCGCCAAGGCCTGTGGCGCGGCGATGGCGCGCCGGCGTCGAAATAGATTTCCAGCTCGAGGTGCCCCGGCGGAGATTGCGAAAATGCAAAGGTTTTTGCGGGGAAGAACGTGCGAAAAGGAGGGAGCCGAACGCGAGTGCTAATTCCGTTCCCGTGTTCCTTCGTGTAGGTATCCGCTCATGATCGCCGAAACCGGCTTCTTCGCCCTCCTCCTCGCGCTTGCCATGGCGATCCTGCTCACGTCATCGCCACTCGCCTGGAGCGCGAGCAACGACCGCCAGATGATGGCGCTCACGCGCCCACTCATGCTCGCCATGTCGAGCTTCGTCGTGATCGCCTTCGCGATGCTCACAACAGCCTATGTGGTCTCGGACTTCTCGGTTGCCACCGTCGCGGAGAATTCGCATTCCACCGTCCCCCTGATTTTCAAGGTGACGGGGGTCTGGGGAAATCACGAAGGCTCCATGCTGCTTTGGGCGCTGATCCTGGCGATCTTCGGCGCGCTCGTCGCGCTTCTCGGGGACGGCTTGCCGGCGCGTTTGCACGCGCGCGTGCTTTCCGTGCAAGGCCTGATCGCGGCGGCATTCCTCGCCTTCATCGTCTTCACCTCGAACCCCTTTCTGAGGCTCGATCCCGCACCTGCCGAGGGGCAGGATCTCAACCCGGTGCTGCAAGACATCGGGCTCGCGATCCATCCGCCGCTTCTCTATCTGGGCTATGTCGGCTTCTCGGTCGCCTTCGCCTTCGCGGTCGCGGCGCTCATCGAAAAAAGGATCGACACGAGCTTTGCGCGTTTCGTGCGGCCTTGGACGCTCGCCGCCTGGAGCTTCCTCACGGTCGGCATCGCCATGGGGTCCTACTGGGCTTATTACGTGCTCGGCTGGGGCGGCTTCTGGTTCTGGGACCCGGTCGAGAACGCCTCGCTCATGCCGTGGCTCGCGGGGACCGCGCTCGTGCATTCGACCTTGGTGATGGAGAAGCGCGATGCGCTGAAAGTCTGGACGGTGCTCCTCGCCATTCTCACCTTCTCGCTTTCGCTCCTCGGCACTTTCCTCGTGCGTTCGGGGGTCTTGACCTCGGTGCATGCCTTCGCCTCGGACCCCACGCGCGGCATCTTCATTCTCGCCATCCTGACCTTCTTCATCGGCGGCGCGCTGACGCTCTTCGCCTTGCGGGCGGGCGAGCTCAAGCCTGGCGGCCTGTTCGCGCCCATCTCGCGCGAGGGCGCGCTGGTGCTGAACAATCTGCTCCTCGCCTCGGCGGCCGCGGCCGTGCTCATCGGCACGCTGTACCCGTTGGCGCTCGAAGCCTTGACCTCCGACAAGATTTCGGTCGGCCCGCCCTATTTCAACGCGACCGTGGTGCCGCTTCTCGCCCCGCTCTTGCTGGCGCTTCCCTTTGGCCAATCGCTTGCCTGGAAGAGGGGCGATCTTCTCGGCACAGCGCAACGCTTGCTCACGGCGCTCGGCCTTGCCCTCCTCGTCGCGGTCGCCTTGCGCATCGCGCATGGGGGCGGCCCGGTGGTCGCGCCCCTCGGCGCGGGGCTCGGCGCCTTCCTGATCCTCGGCTCGATCACAGAGATCGTGACGCGCTCGCTTCCGGCGGACGCCGCCTTGAGCCTTGCGTCGGCAAGGCTCGCGCTCAAGCGCGCTTCCGGCTTGCCGCGCCAGGCCTTTGGATCGGCGCTGGCCCATGCGGGCCTTGGCCTTACCGTGATCGGCATCGCGGCAACGGCCTGGCATGCCGAGACGATCACCATGATGCGTGTCGGCGAGGCGCGCGATGTCGGCGGGTATACGTTGACGCTCACAGGCCTTGCGCCCCGACAAGGCCCCAATTATCGCGAGACCGCGGCGGATTTCTCGATCGCCGATGCCGGTGTGCCCTTAGGCGAGGTGGTCTCGACGAAGCGCATCTATACGGTGCGCGGCACGCCGACCACGCAAGTCGGTTTGATGACGACGGGATTTGGCCAGATCTACGCATCGCTCGGCGAAAGCGAGCCCGATGGTCGCGTCGGCGTGCGCCTTTATTGGAAACCGCTCGTGCTTTTCATCTGGCTCGGCGCGGTGGTGATGGCGCTCGGCGGCGCCTTGTCGCTTTCCGATCGGCGCTTGCGGCTCGGCGTCGCGGCGAGATCGAGGATCGTTGCCGTGATGCCGTCGGCAGCACCGGCCGAGTAACCGGTTCGCCCGGCTTCGATGCAAACTTTTTTGCGCGCCTCGCCTTTAACTTCTCGCGGTCTCGCGAAGCGCACGCTTGTGCTCATTTGTCTTTTGGCGGCCGCGATGCCGGGCCTTCCTTGGGCTTGCCGACCCGCCCTTGCCGTCGAAGCCAATGAAATGCTCGCCGATCCCAGGCTCGAGGCCCGTGCGCGAAGCCTGTCGGCGCAATTTCGCTGCCTCGTCTGCCAGAATGAATCGATTGACGAATCGAATGCGGAGCTCGCGCATGACCTTCGGGTTCTCATTCGCGAGCAGGTCAAGGCCGGGCGGACGGACGCCGAGATTCGTGAATTCCTGACCGCCCGCTACGGCGAGTTCGTGCTGCTGAAGCCAAGCTTCGGCAAGGAGACTTATCTCCTCTGGCTCGGCCCCTTCCTGGTGCTGGCCGCGGGCGCGGCCATGATCGCGTTCGCGAGAAGGCGCCGCGGATCGATCGCGCTCGAGGCTCCGCTCAGCGACGCCGAAAGAGCCCGGCTGGAAAATCTGCACCTCGAATAGATCCGGTCCCCGTCGCGCGGGCCGGCCGCGGCTTCGGGCGCGTCCAGAAACCGACGGAACCGTTCCGGATCGCACAACGCCATCTTCGCCTCACGGACAGCGTGGCCTTCTTTGTCGTGAAGCCAAGGTGTCAAAACGTTGTTCTCGCCAATTACAAAGATTTCATCGATCGGACAGGCGCGCGCAAGTGGGTCGGCACCATATCCTTGATGCAACAGACCCGTCGGGTACCGGGGTCAAAACCAACGGTATCGAAGGTCAGAAGGAGTTCGAATCATGGATACGCATAGCACCGTCCCAGTCGCTTCACGTCGACGGCGGCTGTCGCTCGTCTCGGGGGTCGCTGCCGTGGCGTTGATGGCTTTCGCGGGCTTCGAGTCCGGCTTTGCCGTGCCGAGCCTGCCCGCTCATGCGGAAACGACGCAAGCTCCCCTCCAAGGCTCGGCGATCGGCTCCCCGGCGGCGCTCGCCCCGGTTTCCTTTGCCGACCTTGTGCAGAAGGTGAAGCCGGCCGTCATTTCTGTCAAAGTGAAGCTCGTCGAGCAAGACGCCCAGCCGATGGCATTCGGCGGCAACAAGGGCGGCAGCGACGACGAACTGCCTTTCCCCAACCTCCCGCCGAACCATCCGCTCAATCGCCTGTTCGGGCCTTTCGGCCAAAACGGAACCCCGGGCGGCGGCCAGGCGCCCAAGCGCTTCGGCGAGGCGCTGGGGTCAGGCTTCTTCATCTCCGCCGACGGATACGCCGTCACGAACAACCACGTCGTGGACCACGCCAAGACCGTCAGCGTCACCACGGATGACGGAAAGGCCTTCACCGCCAAGGTGATCGGCACTGACCCGAAGACCGACGTGGCGCTCATCAAGGTCGATGGCCGCAGCGACTTCCCCTTCGTCAAGCTCGCGACGGCCTCGCCGCGCATCGGCGATTGGGTGCTCGCGGTCGGCAACCCCTTCGGCCTCGGCGGCACGGTCACGGCCGGCATCGTCTCGGCTCGCGGCCGCGATATTGGGGCTGGCCCCTATGACGACTTCCTGCAGATCGACGCCCCGGTGAATCGCGGCAATTCCGGCGGGCCTACCTTCGATCTCTCGGGGAACGTCGTCGGCGTGAACACCGCGATCTACTCGCCGTCGGGCGGCAGCGTCGGCATCGCTTTCGCCATTCCTTCGCAAACCGTGGAATCGGTCGTCGATCAGCTGAAGGAGACGGGCTCGGTGACGCGCGGCTACATCGGCGTTCAGATCCAGCCGGTGACCGGCGACATCGCCGACGGTCTTGGGCTGAAGGACGCGAAAGGCGCGCTCGTCGCGGGCCTCGCCAAGGAGGGGCCGGCCAGCAAAGCGGGCTTGAAGTCGGGTGACGTGATCTTGTCGGTGAATGGGCAGAACATCGGTGACGCGCGGGAATTGTCGCGCGACATCGCGGCCTTGAAGCCCGGCGACAACGCGACGCTTTCGGTCTGGCGCGACGGCAGCTCGAAAGCGATGGAGATCGCGATCGCCAAATACCCGAACGAGAAGGTCGCAACCGTCGCCTCGAGCGATGAATCGATGAGCGCAGGCTCGAAGCTCGGCCTGACGCTCGCTCCGGCCAGCACGGTCGGGAAGGGGTCGGGTGTGGCGATCACGCAGGTCGATCCCGACAGCCCCGCGGCCGATAAGGGATTGCAGCCTGGCGACGTGATCACGAACGCCGCCGGCAAGAGCGTCTCGACGCCCGAAGACGTGAAGAAGGCGGTCGCGGAAGCGAAGCATGAAGGCCGAAAGGCCGTCTTGCTGCAGGTCGAGCGCGACGGCAACAGCCACTACGTCGCCGTGCCCTTCACCGGCTGAAGGCGTCCCGAATTCGGACCCCGGCCGGTGCATCCCGTCGCCCCCGCGACGGCTGGGTCGTCCGAACGCGCGGCGGGCTGGGTCTCCCAGCCCGCCGTTGCTTTTTCGGAAGGGGCGATATCCCGCGAGCGGCGGGAGTTTCAACTCTTGTGAATCGAGCAATCGGCCTTATTTTGCGTCGAGCCATGAAGATTCTCGTTGTCGAAGATGATCGCGACGCCGCGGCTTACGTCCAGAAGGCCTTGCGGGAGGAGGGGCATGTCGTCGATCAGGCATTTGACGGGCTCGATGGTTACGCGCTCGCGCGCGAAGGCAGCTACGATGTGCTGATCGTGGATCGCATGCTGCCGAAGCTCGACGGCTTGTCGCTCGTGCGTTCGCTTCGCGAGCAGGATGTCCAGACGCCGGTGCTCTTCCTTTCGGCGCTCGGCCAGGTCGATGACCGGGTGAAGGGCCTGCGGGCCGGAGGCGATGACTACCTCACCAAGCCTTACGCCTTCTCGGAGCTCCTGGCCCGCATCGAGGTGCTGGCGCGCCGCCGCGGCAGCGGACCGGCGCGCGAAGAGACGGTCTATCAGGTCGGCGATCTCGAGCTCGACCGCCTGTCGCGGCGCGTCACCAGGGCCGGCCAGACGCTCGATTTGCAGCCCCGCGAGTTCCGCCTGCTCGAATATATGATGCGTCACGCCGGCCAGGTGGTGACGCGCACCATGCTTCTCGAGAATGTGTGGGACTATCATTTCGATCCGCAGACCAATGTCATCGACGTGCATGTGTCGCGGCTGCGGGGCAAGATCGACAAGGGCTTCGATCGCCCTTTGCTCCAGACGGTGCGCGGAGCCGGGTATGTGATCCGTGACGGCGCTCGGTAAGCTCGTCCGCACCACGGCCTTCCGGCTGACACTCGCCTACGCTCTCGTCTTCGCGGTGATCTCGGCGGGGGTGCTCGGCTATGTGGCGTGGAACGGACGCCACCTCGTCGAGCAAGGCATGCGCGAAACCGTGGACGCGGAAGTCAACGGCCTCATCGATCAGTTCCGCGGCGGCGGCATCCGGCGCCTTGTCGCCACCGTCGAGCAACGTACGCGCCGGCCGGGTTCCTCGCTCTATCTCGTCACGACTTTCGTGGGCGAGGCGCTTGCCGGGAATGTGGCCCGCCTGCCGACGAGCGTGCTCACTTCCGCGGGCGAGAATCCCGACACGCCCTACGAGCGGCTCGACGACCCCGATGACGTGACGCATCATGCCTATGTGCGCGTCTTCCTGCTGCCAGGCGGATTCCGCCTCGTGGTCGGGCGCGACCTCGGCGAGCTCAATAGCCTCGGCGAGGCCGTGAAGCGCGCCTTCCTGCTGGCGCTCGCGATGCTCACGGCCTTCGGCCTCGTCGGGGGCTTCTTCGTGGCCCGTCGGGTGCTGGCGCGCATCGATTCGATGACGGAGAGCGCCAACGCCATCATGGCGGGCGCGCTCAGCACGCGGCTGCCGCTGCAAGGCTCGAATGACGAGCTCGACCGGCTTGCCGCCTCGCTCAACGCCATGCTCGACCGGATCGGCGATCTCTTGTCAGGCCTCAAGGAGGTTTCCGACAACATCGCCCATGACCTCAAGACGCCCTTGACCCGCTTGCGCAACGGCGCCGAGGAAGCGCTGCGCGTGGCAAAGGGCCCGCAGCAATATCGCCAGGCGCTCGAGCGCACGATCGAGGAGAGCGACAAGCTGATCAGCGTCTTCAACGCTCTTTTGATGATCGCGCGAGCGGAAGGCGGGCGCGTGGCCGAGAACATGGCCCGTTTTGACGCGGCCGAGATCGCGCGCTCGGTCGTCGAGCTTTACGAGCCTCTCGCCGAGGAAGCCGGCGTTTCCCTGTCGGTCGAGGCGCCCGGGAGCCTCGAGGCCCACGGCAATCGCGAGCTCGCCGGTCAGGCGCTCGCCAATCTCGTGGACAATGCCTTGAAATACGCAAGGGGTGACGAATCCACCGCGTCGGGTGCCGTGGCCGCGGTCCAGGTCTTGGCGCGCGCCAATGGCGACGGCACGGCCGAGGTCACGGTCGCCGACCACGGGCCGGGCATACCGGAGGCGGATCGCGAGCGCGTGCTCGAGCGCTTTGTGCGCCTCGAAGGCAGCAGGACGCGACCGGGCTTCGGTCTCGGCTTGAGCCTCGCCAATGCGGTCATGCGCCTGCATGGCGGTTCGTTGAAGCTCGAGGACAACCATCCGGGCTTGCGCGCTACCTTGTCGTTTCCACCACCTTTCGCGGGCGCGGCGACGTGAGGATGACGGGCGGCGGCGCGCCGCACGAGCCGAAGCCCTCGCCTCAGTCATTGATCGCGCGCATCGTGGCGGCTCCCCGGCCACGGCCCGGCCGGCGAAAGGACGTGGCGGGGCCGTTCATCGAGGCCGTCGAGGATGATGATTTGCGCGCGCGGCTTGCAAGCCTTTTGCAGCCGACGCCGAAGGCCTTGCGGCTCATCACCGCGATCCTCGATTACTCACCCTTCCTCTCACGCATCGCGGGAACGCATCCCGATTGGCTTCTCGCCGCCCTTGCCGAGTCGCCGGAGCGTCATCTCCAGAGCTTGATCGAGGATATGACGCGCGCCGCCGCGCTCGCCGCGGATGACGCAGCGATCATGCCGGCGCTGCGCAACGCGCGCCAGCGCACGGCGCTTCTCGTCGCCCTTGCCGATCTCGGCGGCATCTGGGGCCTCGATGAGGTGACCGAAGCCTTGACGCGTTTTGCGGATGCCGCGGTCGCGCTCGCCGCCGAGCACGTGCTGCGCGACGCCCACCGCGCCGGTCGCCTTGTTCTGCCGGATCCCAACCATCCCGGGAAAGGCTCGCGTTTCGTCCTCATTGCCATGGGCAAGCACGGCGCGCGAGAGCTGAATTATTCGAGCGACATCGATCTCATCGCGCTGCACGATCCGGCAACCGCAAGCATAGCCGAGGGCATCGAGCCCGACGCCCTCTTCGCGCGTTTGACACAACGGGTGGTGCGCCTTCTGCAATCGCGTACGGATGATGATTACGTGCTGCGCGTGGATCTCAGGCTGCGTCCGGATCCTTCCTCGACGCCGCCTTCGATGCCGCTCTCCGCCGCTTATCAATATTACGAAACGGTTGGGCAAAACTGGGAGCGCGCGGCCTTCATCAAGGCCCGCCCGGTCGCTGGCGATCTGGAGATGGGCGAGCGTTTTCTCCGCGAGCTCGCCCCTTTCGTTTGGCGCCGCCATCTCGATTTTCAGGCCATCGCGGCGCTGCGCGGCCTGTGGCGCGATGTGCGCGCCGTGCACGGCGATGACGAGGCGATCAGCGGACGCAACGTCAAGCTCGGTCCCGGCGGCATTCGCGAATGCGAGCTCGCAACGCAAGCGCTGCAGCTCGTCTTCGGCGGCCGAGACGCGCGGCTTCGCGGGGCGCGCACGCTCCCAATGCTTAAGGCGCTCGCGGAGGCAGGACGCCTTCCGAAGGAGGCGCGCAAGAGGCTTTCGAAAGCTTATCTCTTCTTGCGCATGATCGAGCACCGGCTGCAGATGTGCAACGATGAGCAGACGCAGATCCTGCCGCGAGAGGGCGCCGATCTCGAGAATTTCGCGCGCTGGTCCGGATTTGCGAGCGCTTCGGCTTTCGAGAAGGAGTTCGCGGCGCGCACCTCGCAAGTGCGGCACGAGGCGCAGAAAGCCTTCGGCGGTCGTGAGGCCGCGACGCCTTCCGCCGGCGCGAGCTTCACCACAAAGGAGCTTGCCGCGAAAGGGTTTCGACGGCCTGCCGAAGCCGCGCGCCTAGTCGCCGGCTGGATCGCGCCCCCCGAACGCGCCACGGCGCGCAGCCTCAAGGTGCGCGAGGCCCTGTCGACGCTGCTCGGCTGACCTGATCGAGGCCTTCGCCGCCAGCGACGATCCGGACGCGGCGATCGCCGCCTTCGACCACAGTTTCGACCGCATGGCGGCGCCGGCCGAGCTCTTCTCGATCCTCGCCGAAAGCGAGCGGCTGCGGCGTCTCTTCGCCGCGATGCTCGGCTCCGCGCCCCGTCTTGCGGAGGCGATCGTGCAAAGGCCCCATCTTCTCGACGTCTTCATCGATGTGCGGTCGCTATCCGAAGCGCAGGCTCCCCGGCACGTCGCGAGCCGGATCGCGGCGCGCCTTGCGGCCGGAACCTCGCATGAGGACGCGCTCGATCTCTTGCGCGACGCGGGGCGCGAGGAATGGTTCATGGCGGGCGCGCGCTTCTTGGGCGGCGGCGCGGACGGCGCCCATCTCGGTGCGGCTTACACGGCAGTTGCCGAGGCCTCGCTGCAAGTCGCGCTCGACATCACGCAAGAGGCCTTCGCCGCAGAGCATGGCACGGTCAAAGGCTCGCGCCTTGCGGCGATGGCGCTGGGGAGGCTGGGAGCGGCCGAGATGACCGCGACCTCCGATCTCGACCTGATCATCATTTACGACCTGCCGGAGGGGAGGCCGGTCTCCGACGGGCGCCGTCCCCTCGACCCGGTTCTTTATTTCTCCCGCCTCACGCATCGCCTCATCACGGCGATCTCCGCGCCCACTTCGCACGGACGGCTTTACGACATCGACATGCGGCTTCGCCCGTCCGGCGGCAAAGGGCCCGTGGCGCTGCCGCTCTCCGCTTTCGTGAGCTATCACCAAAAGGAAGCTGAGACGTGGGAGCATCTCGCGCTCACTCGGGCGCGCCCGGTGGCGGGCGACGCCGATCTGTGCCGCCTCGTCGCCGCCGCGATCCGGCGCATTCTTTCCCGCAAGCGCGATCCGGCACGTCTTGCCGCCGATGTCGGAGAGATGCGCCGCCTGGTCGCTTCTGAGAAGGGGGAAGATGACGCCGCCGATTTGAAGAATATGCGCGGCGGCCTCGTCGACATCGATTTTTGCGCCCAGTTTCTCATTCTCGCTCATGCGGCGCGCCACCCGATGCTGCTTGCTCCCTCGATCGAGGCGAGTCTCACGCAAGCGGCCGCGCAAGGTTTGCTCGCGCCGGGCGAGGCGCGCACGCTCGTGAACGCGCGTGCCCTCTTTAGCGAGCTCCTGCAACGCGAGCGCCTTCGCTCGACCGAGGCCTCGCCGCTCAATTGGAATGATGGCTCGATCCTGCGCAACATGGCGCGCGATCTCGGCGTCGCGTCGGGGGCCGCCTTGACGCGCAAGGTCGAAGCGCTGCGAGCCGAGGTGAAGGGGATCTACGAACGCGTGGTGCGGGTTGGGTGATCGGCGGCGCTCGCCTGAAGCGAGCCGCGGCCGCGCCTGAACTAAGCGGCCTCGGATTCGAGAGTGTCCTGCCCGGCGGTAATCGGCTGGCGCGGCAAGCTCAGCACGACCACCGAGCCTGAGCCCACCCGTGATCTGAAGCGCAATCGCCCGCCATGCAGTTCCACGAGCGAACGGGCGATTGCGAAACCGAGGCTCGCGCCTTGGCTCGCCCTGATCACGTCGGCCCCGGCGGGCCGAGCCGCGGCTCCCGGCGCGGCGAGCCGCGGCTGGAGACTGCCGCCACCCATGCCCGCGACATGGATGCCAACATGGCGTGGATAAAGCTTCGCCATAATCTTGACGGTACCGCCTTCGCGCGTGTGGTCGATGGCGTTGCGTGCGAGGTGCACCAGCACCTTGACCAGGGCGCGCGCGTCGGCCTCAATCCATGGCGTGGCTGGCGCCTCGATCACGAGCGTCTGCTTCTTGGCCTTGGCGGCGGAAGCGACGCCGATCGCGGCTTCCCCGAGAATGTCCTTGAGGAGCGCCGGCTGTCGCTTGATGTGCCGCCGGCCCGACTCGATGCGCGCCATCTCCAGGATATCAGAGACCACGCTCAGGAGATATTCACCGCTGCGGCGGATATCGCTCACATACTCCCCGTATTTCTCGCTGCCGAGCGCGCCGAAAAGCCCCGTCTCCATGATCTCCGAAAAGCCGATGATGGCGTTGAGCGGCGTGCGCAGCTCATGGCTCATATTGGCAAGGAATTCGGCCTTGGCGCGGTTGGCGCTTTCCACGCGCTTTCGCTGGACGAGGTAATGTTCGACGAGGGCGCCGAGCTCACGTGATTGCCGCTCGACCGCGACTCTCGACCGTTCAAGGTCGGTCATGGTCGCGACGAGCCGCTGTTCTTTCTCGAGCAGCTCTTGTTCATTGCGCCAGGTGTCCATGAGCGCCGCTTGCATTCTTGCGCGGACTTGCCGGCCTTCATGCTTGGCGAGGCGCGCTGAGCGGCGTTGCCATAGGAAGGCGGCGCCGAGCATCAAGATGATGCAGGCGCCGATCGCCGCGATGCGAGCGAGCTGCTGGGCGTGCGCGCGCCAGAGCGTGAGCATGCGCGAGGTCGGCGCAACGATGGCGACCTGGCCCAGCGGCGCGGCGAGGTCGCGGATCGCTACGATGGAATCGACACCGTCGGGCGTGACGAAGCGGGCGGCGCCCGTGCGGTTCGTCTCGGCGACATGCTCGCGCCCGACAAGATCCGAGATGGATCTGATCTCGCGTTGCAGGCCGAGGCTGGCGACGACCTGTCCCGAGCGATCGGAAACCCCGACCAGCATTTCGTTCGGCGACGCGTGGAAGGGCAGGGACGCCGCCAAGAGCGCTTGAACGTTGAGGGTCCGCGCGTTCGCGATCGCCGGTTCATTCGAGGAATTTGCATCGCCCGGAGGCTTCGACAGGTTCGGGGCCGCGCCCGAGAGATCGTCGAGCCGTTGGGCAATCAGCGCCGCGGTCGCGTCGGCCTGCTCGAGCGCCTGCCCGAGGTGAAGCTCGCGCGCGGCATAAAGATCGAGGAGCGTCTCGGTGATCACCAGGGCGGAGGCGAGGAAGGCGAGAAGCGTGAGCGCCACCCGCGTGAGAATGCGGGCGTGCCGAGAGACGGGTAGCTTTCTCGTGCTCGCCGCTCGCCCCGAAACAGCCGCGTGCAAGGGCGGCACGGCCGCGTCCATGCGCGCCATGCTCTGGCCTCCGTGGAAGACTTGAGTGGATTCTTCGGTGGTAAAGTTCTACGCCCGCCAACCCCCGAATCACCTTCATTCGAATCTTCCGGTGACTCCTTGTCCAGCCCTAATATCGGCGGAGTTGCATTTTTTTGGACAAAAAAAGAACGAATTCGCGCAACGCGAGTCCGGCGCGAAATTGCAACGTCTGGGCGGGGCATGCTCGCCTCGCAGCGTCGCGGTGCGCGGGCCTTGCGTCAGCGGCGTAGCGCTCGAGACCAGGGTAGCGTCGGCGATACGCGCGCGTCCTGCTCGGCGCTTACGCGTCAGGCGAGAGAGCGTGTGACGATGTCGGCGACATCCGGCGAAAGCTTCGGCTTTCGGGCGAGCCGCCGCAAGGCGGCCTCCGCCTTCGCGCGTCGGCCGGGCTCCAGGCTTCGCCAGGTTCGGAAAGCGGTGAGAAGCCGCGCCGCGACCGCTGGGTTCGAGCCGTCCAAATTCGCGACCACCTCGGTGATGAAATCATAGCCTGCGCCATCGTCCCGGTTGAAAGCCGATTGATTGCCGGCGGCAAAACTCATGACCAGCGCGTAAACCCGGTTCGGATTGGCGAAGGAAAATGCGCCATGGGTCGTAAGGCCCTTGACCCTTTCGAGTGTCGCCGCTTCCGGAATGCGCGCCTGCAACGCGAGCCATTTGTCGAGAATGAGCGGCTCATCGGCATGCGCCCGCTCGAATTCACCGAGCGCCCGTTCACGCATCTCGCTAGGCGCCCGCATGAGCGCGCCGAGCGCCGCGAGCTTGTCGTTCATATTGGCCGCCGCCTTGAATTGGGCCTGCGCCAGGGGCCCGTTGCGCTTCGGATAGGCGATCACCAAAAGCGCGAGCGCGCCGTTGCGCAACTGGCGCCGCGCCGCGCTCTTGGCGTCGGGCGAATAGGAGCCGGTCTCCGCAAGCCGGTCATAGGTGGCGCGCAAAGAGGCCTCGAGCGCCTCCCCCATGGCACGCAAGAGCGCATCGCGCGTCTCGAGAATCGCGTCGGGATCGACATTCTTGCCGATCTCGCGGGCGATGTCCTGCTCGGAAGGGATCGAGAGCGCCTCGGCCGCAAAGGCGTGGTCGGACTCCTCGGTCAACAGCGGCTCGAGTGCCGCGAAGAATCGCGGATCGAAGCGCATGCGCTTAGGCTCCTCGAGCGCTGCGAGCATCATTTGCGAGGCGAAGCTCTGGATCGCCTGCCAGCGGTTGAAGCGATCAGCGTCATGAGCGGCGAGCAGCAAGAGTTCCTCGACGCTTCGCGGGAACTCGAGCCGCACCGGCGCCGAGAAGCCCCTGAGCAGCGAAGCGATCGGCTTTTCCGCAAGGCCATTGAAGCTGATTTCACCCTTGGCCTCGCGCAGGACGAAGACGCCGTCCGAACGCCAATCGGGATGGTTGCAATCGGGCCTGAGGTCCTTGCCCGCAGGGGACAAAAAGCCGATCGCGATCGGGATCTCGACAGGCGCTTTCTCCGGTTGACCGGGCGTGGGCGGCGTCGTCTGAGTGAAGGTGAAGGTCGATGTGCCCGAAGAGGCATCATGACGCTGGCTCACCTCGACAACCGGAGTGCCGGCTTGCTCGTACCAGCGCATGAAACGGGAGAAATCGCGGCCAGTCACATCGGCAAAACAGGCGATGAAATCCTCGACCGTCGCGGCCGTACCGTCGCAACGCTCGAAATAGAGATCCATGCCGCGGCGAAAGGCATCCGCGCCGATGATCTCCTTCAGCATGCGGATGACTTCCGCGCCTTTCTCGTAAACGGTCGCCGTGTAGAAGTTGTTGATCTCGTGATAGAGGCGCGGCCGCACCGGATGCGCGAGAGGGCCTGAATCCTCGGCGAATTGAACGAGGCGCAGCGTGCGCACATCCGCGATCCGCTTCACCGTGCGCGAGCGCATGTCGGAAGTGAATTCGTGATCGCGGAAGACGGTCAGCCCTTCCTTCAGCGATAATTGGAACCAGTCCCGGCACGTGATCCGGTCGCCGGTCCAGTTGTGGAAATATTCGTGCGCGATGATGGCCTCGATATGGGCGTAATCGGCATCGGTCGCGGTCTCGGTGCTCGCCAGCACATATTTGTCGTTGAAGACATTGAGCCCCTTGTTCTCCATCGCGCCCATGTTGAAATCCGACACGGCCACGATGTTGAAGACGTCGAGATCGTACTCGCGCCCGAACGCCTCCTCGTCCCAACGCATCGAACGCTCGAGCGCCTCGAGCGCGTAGGTGGCGCGCTTCTCCTTGCCCGGCTCGACATAGATGCCGAGCTCGACCTTGCGGCCGGAGCGCGTTTTGAAAAGCCCGGGCACGCGAGCTAGGCGCCCGCCGACGAGCGCGAAAAGATAGGAGGGTTTCGGCCAAGGGTCATGCCAGACCGCGAAATGACGCGTGCTCCCCTCGACCTTGCCCTCGAGCATCCGGTTGCCGTTCGCAAGCAACACTGGAGCTTCGTCGCGCTCGGCCTCGATCCGCGTCGTGTAGACGGCGAGCACGTCCGGGCGATCCTGAAAATAGGTGATGCGCCGAAAGCCCTGGGCTTCGCATTGCGTGCAATAAGTTCCGCCAGAGCGGTAAAGCCCGAAGAGCTTGGTGTTCGATGTCGGATCGAGCTTCGTTTCGATGTCGAGGACAAAGCGGTGCCTGGGCGGTGTCGCAAGCGTGAGCGAAGTCTCGCTCAGCGCATATTCATGAGCCTCGAGCGGGCGACCGTCGAGCGCGATGGAGACGAGGGTCAGCTCGTCCGCGTCGAGGATCAGGGGAGCGCCCCCGACCCCGCGGGGGTTCGGCCGATAAGCCGTGCGGGCGCGCACATGCGTCGCGCGCGGATCGAGCGCGAAGTCGAGGTCGACCGTCTCGACCAGATAATCCGGGACGCGATAGTCCTCGAGGCGGATGGGAAGCGAGGTCTCAGGGCGCATCCGAATCTCTCATGGTGTTTGATGGGCCGGCCCGATGAAGCGCCGGAATATGTCGGAAAAAGGCCGGACCGAGCCCTAGCGGCGGAAACATTATCCCCGTGCGATTCGGGGGATCGATCAGCATCGCGACGCCGAGCGGGAAGCACCCGCCCCATGTTCCGCCCCGGCCGGCTCGGCGTGGCCGACGAGGCGAGTGATGCCGCTAATCTCATGCTTCACTTTCTGCTCGATCTCGTCGACCGCCGCATGAATGGCGGCGACATCCGTTTCCGGCGGCCCGAGGCAATGGAAATGCACCACAAGGCCGGCCGGCGTCTGGCGCACGCGCACGTTGTGGATCGTACCGATCTCAGCGGTTTGCGCCGCGGCGCGTGAGAGGCATTCGGCGATGCGAGACGAGACGGACGCATCGGCGGGCGTGCCGGCGAGCTCACGTATTTCGAGAGGTTCGATATGGCTCTCGACTTCCGTCGCGGGACCGAATTCATCGCGCACTGCCGCCTCCAGGCGCGAGGCGCGCCCATGCGCGTCCTTGAGCTTGAGGCTGCCGTCGAGCTCGATGTCGAAGCCGATCGCAAGCCGATCGTCGAGCGATTGCACCGTGACGTGATGCACCAGAAGGCGTTCGCGCGCCGCGATCAGCATGACGCGTTCGAGCACGCTTTCATCATCCGGCGCAACGGGACGGGTCGAGACCGTGAAATCGGTGCGTTTCAACTCCGCCGCGAGTGCGCGCGTGAGCGACGCCTTGAGCTCGCTCACGCGATCGAGCGGCAAGCTGCGCGCCACCGCCACGCTCACGTCTCCCATGAGGACGCCGCCGGCCGGCCTGACGCGTACATTGTCGATGCCGAGCACGCCCGGCATCTGCCAGGCGATCTTGCGCACGCGCTCGGCGACCCCTTCGGGCGCCGCGTCGAGCAGCACGCCGATGACGCGCCGCGCGAGGCGCAATGCCGCAACGCCGATGAGCACGGCGACGACGAGCGTCGCCTTGGCATCCGCATTGGCATAACCCGCCCTCGCCGCCACAAGCCCGACGAGGATGGCGAGTGAGCTTGCGAGATCCGAGGAGAAGTGCAAGGCGTCGGCCGCGAGCGCCTCGCTTCCCGTGCTGCGCGCGACGACGTGCAAGGCGCGCCAGCGCGTCGCGTCCACGCAAATCGAGAGCGCGACGGCGATGAAGGCGAAGGGCGAGGCGACGAGCATGGCACCAGGGTCGAAGAAGAGCCGTCGAACGGCCTCGATGAAGGCGGCAAGCGCGAGCAGCGCGAGCAATGTCGATTCGCATAGCGCCGCGACCGCTTCGATCTTTCCGTGCCCGTAATGATGGTCCTCGTCGGCGGGCCGGTCCGCTTGGCGCACGGCAAAGAAAGTCAGCGTGGTTGCCCCGATGTCGAGAAGGCCATGGGCGCCGTCGGCCAAAAGCGCGAGGGAGCCCGAAATTAGCCCTGCCGTCAGCTTGAGCGCGGTGACGATCACGGTCGCCGCGATGGACCATCCCGCAACGCGCCGCTTGAGCGTTGCAAGCGCGGCAGTGGAGGCAGGCGATTCGAGGCTGGCATTCACCTGAGGCCATCCTATAAGAGAGCGAACCCGCCATCTGCCTCGGCAAGAGCTTCGAGGCAAGGCGGCTGCGACCGAAGGGAAGGCGAAATGGAATATCTGCATACCATGGTGCGGGTGGGCGATCTCGATGCCGCGCTGGATTTTTGGTGCAACAAGCTCGGTCTCGTCGAGGTGCGTCGCCTCGACAATGAGAAGGGCCGATATACGCTCGTCTTTCTCGCGGCCCCGAACGATGCCGAACGCTCGAAGGAGACGAGATCCCCGCAGCTCGAGCTCACCTATAACTGGGACGAGCACAGCTATGGCGGAGGGCGCAATTTCGGGCATCTCGCCTATCGGGTCGATGACATCTACGCCACCTGCCAGCGTTTGATGGACAAGGGCGTCACGATCAATCGGCCGCCCCGTGACGGCAACATGGCCTTCGTCCGCTCGCCCGACGGCGTCTCCGTCGAGCTCTTGCAGAAGGGATCTCCGCTCAGCCCCAAGGAGCCGTGGTTGAGCATGCCGAACACGGGGACGTGGTAGGCTCACCGCCAAGGCCGCGCCTTCGGCCGTGTTCGTCTCGAGGCGCGCTTGCGGTGAGGGCTGGGATGGAATGCGCTGCCTCCGGCGGGAAACGTGCGCTTCGATCGAAAGCGGCGATGCAAAAGGATCGGGAAACGACGTGATCCGGTCACGATGATGGGAAGGAAAATGAGCGCTTCGAGGTCCTGAAACACTGTGCCCGTCTTCGTCCTTGCCCTTCTCTCCTTCCCGCCGATGGCCGCCCAATTCGCGGCAACGAAGATCGGCGTGCAAGCGGGGCTCACCGCCTGGGACATCGCAGCCTTCCGCTACGGCGCGGCCGCGCTCGGAGCGCTCTTGGTCCTCGCCGATCCCAAGCGTCGCGCCATCATGCTCGCCGCGCCCACCCGCTTCCTTGCCGTCGGGCTTCTCGGGGGTGCCTTTTACGGCGCGATCTTCACGACCGCGACCACCATGATGCCGGCAAGCCATAGCACGCTGTTTGCGCCCTCTTCCTCGATCGTCTGCACGCTGCTCGTCGCCGGGGCGGTGCTCGGTGTCTGGCCTTCGCCGACCCGTCTTTTCGGCGTCGGGATCATCCTTTCGGGCCTCTTCGTCTTCGCGCGGGCCGCTGATGTGCAAATCGACAGGCAGGCGCTCGGCGGGGACGCGCTATTTGGCCTGATCGGCTTCTTGTGGGGGTGCTTCAGCGTCTTCGCGCGCAAATGGAATCTCGACCCTTTATGCTGCGTCGCCGCGATGGGCGCGACAGGATTTCTCTTCGTGCCGCTTTGGTTCGCTTTCGCCCCCTCGAATGTCACAAGCGCGAACCTGCCCGTGGCCTTGGGCGAGGCGGTCTTCCAAGGCTGGTTTCTCACCTTTGTGGCGTTTCTCGCCTATATGAAGCTCGTTCATCGCCTCGGGCCGCCGAGCGCCGCGCTCGGCATCGCGCTTATTCCGCCGATGGGCGTCGCCATTGCGACGCTCGTGCTCCACGAGACAACATACCCCGGCCAATGGCTTGGGGCTGCGATCGTCGTTGCGGGGCTCGCGATCGCGGGTGGGGCCGGGAGCAGGCCGCTCGGGCGCGCCGTCGGTTTGCGGCCGGTGCCGTGAGGCCGGCTTACACGCCGCCGCGAAAGGGGGCGCGAGGCGGCCCTTAAAGCCTAATGCAGAATGTAAGCGGTGGCGGCGACCACGATACCGGCAAGGCCGAGAAGCAGCGCAGCATGCCAGGGCCAGCGCTGGCCCTTGGCGATGATGGCGATCGTGGAGACGGCAATTCCGACGTGGAGGAAGGTGGCCGCGAGCGTCAGACGGTGATGCCTGTGCTCATGAATTCGGCTCTCGTCCTGCGCGCCATCCACCTCGGCATCGAGCTTGCGGGCCTCTGATTCGATCTTCTTGCTGTCCTCGTCATAGTGTTTCGATTGCTTGTTCGCCTCATCGGCCTTCTCGGGCGTTTGCAAAGCGAGAGCATCGTAAATCGTCTTCTTGAGGCGCTGGGCTTGGTAAAAGCTCCAGTTGTCGGTCGCCTTGTTCTGCGAGAGGTTGGCCTCGCTCAGCTTGGCGAGAGCCCCGCCGGCCTCGACGTTCTCGAGGCTCGAGATGCCCGCCGCGATCACCGCGAGAATCGCGATCGTCACCGAGACGCGAATGATGAACGGGTCACCGCTATGGGCGGCATGCTCGGCATGCTCGGCTTGCTCATGATGCTCGAGCGGTGATTCGTCCATCCGGTCGCCCTGAATTGCTTGAAAACCTCTCGAAAGCCTTGCACGGGCAAGCGATTCCCGCAAGCGCTGCGCCTCCAAGCGGCGTGCGCGCAAGTAACGCGTGCCGCTGCACGCATGCGCGGCCGCAAATCGACCTATTTCACGCGTCGCCTGGCCGCTTGCGCGAGCACGCAAAGGATTTCGAAGACGATATTGGCTCCAGCCCACGCGGTGATGCCGCCGACGTCGAAGGGCGGCGACAACTCCACGAAGTCGGCAGCGACGAGCTCGACGCGATCGAGAAGGCGCAGCATCTGCTGGGCCTGGAAGGTCGAGAAGCCGCCGATCTCGGGCGTACCGGTTCCGGGCGCCTGCGCGGGGTCGACGCCGTCGATGTCGAAGGACAAATAGGTCGGAAGCGCCCCCACGATGGAGCAGGCCTCATCCATCACCGATTTCACGCCGCGCTCTTGAAGCTCCTCGATGAAGACGAGTCTGACGCCATTCGAACGGGCGAACTCGACATCCTCTCCGTCATAGGCCGAGCCTCTGATGCCGATCTGGACGACGCGCTTGGGATCGAGAAGACCTTCCTCGACGGCGCGGCGGAACGGCGTACCGTGGGTATATTTGAACCCGCCGAAATAGCTGTCGTAAAAATCCGTATGGCTGTCGAAATGAATCATGCCGACAGGCCCTTTTTCGGCAACCGCGCGCAAGACGGGCAAGCTCGTCAGGTGATCGCCGCCGATCGTCATCGGCATGATGTTTCGCTTCACGAGCTCGCGATAAAAGGTCGTGATGCGCTTCAGCGTGTCCTCGACGCTCGCCGGGTTGACGGCGACATCGCCGAGGTCCGCGCAGCGAGCGAGGTGAAACGGCATGATGCCGGAAGCCTGGTTCAGTTGACGCACCATGGTGGTCGCGTCGCGCAGCGCGCGGGGCCCGTGGCGGGCACCGGGGCGATTGGTGGTGCCTCCGTCCCAAGGCACGCCCACGAGGCCGATATCGACGCGGTCGATCCTCGCGTCCTCGAGCGGCACGTGAGGCAGGCGCATGAATGTCGGGATGCCCGCGAAGCGCGGCAGCACAAAACCTGAGATGGGGAGAAAATCGGAGTTGATCGCCTGCATCGAAGCCTCGCTTGAACGGATGAGCGAGCTATAGAGAGGAAACGCGCCAATTTGAAGCGCGTCGATGAAGGGCAAAGCCGCTTGCGAGGTGGAATTCGCCCCGATTTTGAGGTTGCGTTCACCATATGTTGGCGACCAGCACGGCCGGCTTCCGGCTCGAGCAATCCCGCGATATAAGGGTCGCCGGGGACGGCGGGCTGCCTCGCCGCGAAAGAGCCGCAAGAGGGCGTTGAGTTCGATTCGATGCTGGCGAGCCGTTGGCTACGATGTGCTTTTGCTTGCGTGCTCTGGAGCGCGCCATCGCTCGCGTTCGCCCAGGATGTCACGCTCGACACGCCGAACTCCGCGCTTACGCCCGAACAATTCGGCAAGCTGATGTCCACGACCAATCGGCTCGGCGCCGGCCTCCTCTTTGAGCCCACCTATCCAGGCGGCAGCGGCAATCGTTTGCTCGCCCTGCCGGACATCGACTACACCTATAACAACCGCTTCTTCGTCAATATGGAGGATGGCGCCGGGACCTATCTCTACAACGACGGAGCCTTGTCTTTCTCCACCTCGGCTTTCATCAGGCTGGGACGCGACCAAACGAACAGCCCGAAGATCCTGGGGCTCGGCAACATCGCCGAAGCGCCGCAAGGGCGCTTCGCCAGCGAATATGATCTCGGATGGATCGACGTGAAGGGCTCCTTCGCCCATGATTTCTCCGGGAGCTATGGGAACACTTTCCAGGGCAAGCTCGGGACGGCGCTGCCGCTGACCAATCAGTTCGTGGTGCTTCCGGCCGTCACCACGAGCCTCGGCGACCACAATTACATGCAGGCCTGGTATGGCGTTTCCGAGTTTCAGAGCCTCGCCACCGGCAAGCCGTTCTTCGTCGCGCATTCGGGGGTCGAATTGGTCGGCACGACTGTCGACGCGCTTTATCGTTTTGCTCCCAACCTCGCGCTTGTGGGGCGAGGCGCCGTCAATTACCTGGTTGCCAATGTGGCGCGCAGCCCAGTGATCGAGCGACGCGTGCAGACGACGCTCGGCCTCGGCATCTCCTATCTTTTCAAATAGGCAGCGAGGAAAAGCTGAGGCCTCAATAATCGGGATCGGCGGGATAGGCGCCATATCCATAAGGCGCGCCTCGGGAAGCGCCGGGATAGTAAGGGGCGTAGCGCCCCGTGGGCTGTCCATAGGGGTCGACGGTGAGCCCTTGGCGGCTGTAAGGGTCGGCTCCCTGAAGCCGGAGCGGGTCTCCGACCGCGTTGCCCTGGCGATAGGGCGCGGCCTGATCCTCATAAGGGTCGCTCACCTGAGGGGATGCGTCATAGGCCGAACCGCGCTCGATGGCGCGGTGCTGGCGCGAGGCCACTTCGCCCTCGGCGCTCCCGAGCACGACCACCTGCGTGCCCAAAGGCACGCGATCGTAAAGGTCGATGGCATCTTGATTGATCATCCGGATGCAGCCGGAGGACACGCGCTTGCCGATGGTCCAAGGCTCGACCGTTCCATGGACGCGGTAGAGCGTGTCCTTGTTGCCCTGCCACAGATACATGGCGCGCGCGCCGAGCGGATTGCCGGGCCCTCCTGGCATGCCGAGGCCGCTCTGCAGCGCCGACATCTTCGCCTGGAGCTCCGGCTGGCGGGCGATCATCTCGGCTGGCGGGTACCAATCGGGCCATTCCTGCTTGCTCTTGATGGTCGCCGACCCCGACCAGCCGAAACCTTCGCGTCCGACGCCCACGCCGTAGCGCATCGCCCTGCCGCCCTCCTGGACCAGATACAGATAGCGTGAGCTCGGGTTGATCACGATTGTGCCCGGAGCCTCGTTTCCCGCATAGGGCACCGCCTTCATGAGAAAGGCCGGATCGATTTGGCTGAGGTTCACGGCCGGCACGGGGAAAGGTTCACTCAAAATGGGCCCGTAATGGCCGGTGCCGGCGTTGTAGGCCGCGCGCGACATGGCTGGTTTTGCCGGCACCGCGACCATCTTTTCGGCCGAGGGGCCAGCCATGGCGCGAGCCGTGCGCGCCGCAAGCGGGCAAAGCGCGGCCGAGACCAGCCCGCCGACGAAGCTTCGGCGGGTGCGCGAAGAGAAGTTCACAGCATCGGCACGCATCGACGACAGCATGGCAACACCAACTGCAACGCTCTGGCGGAAGTTCCGCGCCCGCTTGCCCCCATACGCGCGTGCGGGGCCGGAAGTTCATCGGGAAATTTGGCGCAGAATATGGGCAAAACGGCGTCGGAAGTCTTTGGGCGCTCTGATTTACGTGTCGGAAGCATTTAGATACCGGACTCGCCCGGATACAATACTACCGTCATTTCGATTGCTCCCAATTTGGCGCTCGGCTTTATTCCGACCGCTACAGGCCTGCTTTCGCCTCTATGAAAGGCATGCCGGCCAAGCCTGCTTGCCGACGCCTCGTCAACATCGATGACCTGGGCCAACCCCATATCGCGGTCCCTCTCGACGGATGACGGTTTGGGAACCAGCCCCCTCACCTTGCTTCGCGGAAAAAGGCTGAGCCTCAGCGCGAGCCTCTTGTCACACTTCCACGAGCGTCACGTGAGGCGCCGCATCACGTGGCAAGGCACCGCTGAGACGAGGGTCTTCGAGCACTTCGACGCCGAGCGCGTACGGGCGAAAGCCCGATCGCCGGTAGAATTCGACGGCGCCCGGATGATCGAAGGTGCAAGTGTGGACGAAGAAACGTCGGATCGGCTTTGCGAAGGCAAGACCGATGGCGTCATGCATCAAGCGGCGACCGAGGCCCTTCCCGATCACCTCCTTCACGAGGCCGAAGAAGGCAAGCTCGCATTCGCCAGGCGTACGAAAGTCAAGTTCGAGCAAGCCTGCAGGTCGACCTTCGTGGTGCGGCACGTAAACCGCGACCTGGGGATCGCCGATGATGGCGCGCAATTCCTCATCGCTCATAACGAGGCGCGAGAACCAAAGCCAATCCTCCCCGACCCGGCGGAAGATCGACCGATAAGCGGCAAGATCGGCCGCCAGCGGGCCGTGCAGCTCGTAGGGCTTGTCGAGGGATCGCGACGCTGAGGCGCCGTCATCGCGCGTGGCGGGCCTTTGGGACATTTCGAGATAGGTGACAAGCGTCGCGATCTGTCCGCGCGGCAGCATCGAATAACCGAGCGGCAGGGCGGGAGGGCCTTGGCTCGGGGGCGCAGCGTCGCTCATTCGGCCGGCTCTCCGCCGGTTGCGCGCTTGGTGATGGCGATGCCGAGCTTCTTCACGCGATGCCACAGGCTGCGTTCATTGATCCCCAAGAGTTTCGCCGCCTTGCTTTGCACGCCGTGCGTCTCACGCAATGCCTCGAGAATGAAGGTTTTCTCGATGCGCGCGAGCTCCTTGTCGAGATCATCCGTTCGGCGCCTCGTTGGCCTTTCGGCCCGCGCGCCTGGCTCGAAGAGATCGCGCGGCAGGTCCGAGACGTCGACAGTCGAGCCGCGCGCGACGATGACGGCGCGCTCGATGCAATTTTGCAATTCCCGCAAATTGCCTGGCCAATGATAATTGCTCATCGCCGCAAGCGCCGCCGGCGTTACGCCGACAATGCGCTTGCCGATCGTCTCGGTCGCGAGCTTCAGGAAATGCTGGGCGAGCGCCGGAATGTCCTCCTTGCGCTCGCGCAAGGCCGGAAGCGCGATGGGAAATACGTTCAGGCGATAGAACAAATCTTCCCGGAAGGCGCTCTGCGAAACCGCTTGGCGAAGATCGCGATTGGTGGCCGCGATGACGCGCGTGTCGACCATCTCAGTGCGACCGGACCCGACCGGCTCGAAGTTGCGCTCCTGCAGCACGCGCAGGATCTTCGCCTGCACCGCGACCGGCATGTCGCCGATCTCGTCGAGAAACACCGTCCCCTGATCAGCATCGGCGAAGCGGCCACGCCGGTTGGCGACGGCGCCGGTGAAAGCGCCCTTCAAATGGCCGAAGAGCTCGCTCTCGATGAGGCCTTCCGGGATGGCGGCGCAATTGACAGCAATGAAGGGCTTCGACTTGCGCGGGCTGTTGAAGTGAATGGCGCGCGCCACAACCTCCTTGCCCGTGCCGCTCTCTCCGGTGAGGAGCACGGTGGCGCGGCTCGAGCAAACCTCACCGATCTGCTCGATCACGCGGCGAAAGGCCGGGCTCGTGCCGACCAGTTGCTCAAAACCGTTCCGGCCTTGGATCTCCGAGCGCAGCCTGGCGTTTTCACGCATGGCGTCGCCGAGCTTGAGCGCGCGCTCGAGGGTCGCGAGGATTTCGTCCATCTCGAAGGGCTTCGAGATGTAGTCGAAAGCGCCCTCCTTCACCATCTCCACGGCGTCGCGCATCGAGGTATAGGCGGTGATAAGCACAACGGGCATGTCGGGGGCCTGCGCCCTGATCTCGTTGAGCAAGGTTCGGCCGTCGAGCCCCGGCATGCGCAGATCGGAGATCACGAGATCGATCGTCACGGGATCGAAGGCTTCGAGCGCCTCTTCGGCCGAACCGCAGACGATCGTGCGATAGCCGCGATCGGCGATGCTCGCCGACAAAAGCTCGGCAAGCCGCTTCTCATCATCGACGATCAGAATGGTATGCGCCACGCCGGCCTTCCTAAGTCTTCGAGACGCGCTGCCGCTGCCCGGCAAGGACCACCGCGTCAGGAGCCGCCCGGGGAAGCGTCACGCGGAAACAGGCGCCTCCGGCCGGCTCTTCCAGGCATTCGACCCGGCCTTGATGAGCCTCGACGACAGTCGCGACCTTGGCAAGGCCAAGCCCGGTGCCCTTGGCTCGGGTCGTGAAGAAAGGGTTGAAAATGCGCTTTCGCAGCTCGGGCTTCACGCCGGGGCCGTTGTCGGCGACCTCGATCGACACGGCGCGCGCTGTCGCCGCGAGCCGCACGATCACGTGTCCGCCGCGTTGGAGAGCGTCCATCGAATTGATGACCAGGTTGAGGATTGCCTCGTAGAGCTGGTCGCGATCGGCGCTTACCGTCGCACCCGCCGCCTTGTCCTCGATGGTCAAGCTCAATCCCTTGCGCATCATCTCCGGAGCGACGAAGCCCTGGATGCGGTCCACGAGGTCCCGCAAGAGAAAAACCGATCGGCGTGGTTCTTTCGGATGGGCGAAATCGAGCACCTCCGTGAGGAGATTATCGATGCGGTGCACCTCCTCGGTCACATAGTCGAGAAGCTCTTCCTCCTTTGGCCCGAGCTTGGCGCGCGAACGGACGAGATCGCTCGAGGTCTTGATGATGCCGAGCGGGTTGCGCACCTCATGCGCGATCACCATCGCGGCCTCGCCGAGCGTCGAGAGGCGCTCCTTGCGGGCAAGCTCCGCCTCGCGCGCACGGGCCTCCTCGAGCTCGGCCGCCATGGCGTTGAAGCGCGCCGCGAGCTCGACCGTCTCCTTGTCGCCCGTTTCAGGCACGCGCTGTGAAAAATCGCCCGAGGCCACCGAGCGCACGCCTAGGGAGAGGGCGCGCAGCGGCTTCACGAAGCGTGCCGAGACGAGGGCTCCGGCGAGCACGAAGATCAGCGCGCCGAACAAGAATACGGCCCAGAGGAGACGCAGTTGCTGATCGGGGCCGTCGAGCCCTTCCTGCCCGCCGACGCCGCAGAAGACAAAGCCGGACAAGGCGCCATCCTGATCCTTCAAGCCGCTCACCGCGGCGAGAAACAAATCCCCCGGCGGATCGTCGAGAAGGATCGGGTCGTCCTCGGTCGCGAGACGTTGCAGGATGGGTTTTGGCGGCACGGTGGACAGGTTCGAGGTTTCGTAAAGCTTGACGGCTTCCTCGCCGCGCATGGCGAAGAAATCGAGCTGCAGGGACGGCACCGCCTTGAGGCTCGAGAAGCTCGAGGTGTCGAGCGCGTCACCGAGGAAGAGGTAAAGGTTTCCAGCGGTCGCCGAGAGCTTCACAGTGGCGCCGGCGACGAGCACCGGATTGCCATCGAGCGTGCCCGCGAAGATCGCACGCGTCACGGTGGCCGGCAGAACCTTGGCCGGATTGAACGGCACGCTAGTGTAGCGGATCGCGCCGGTCGCGTCATAGATCATCAAGACGTCGAAGCCGTCGGCCGCGAGCACCGGCTCATAAGGTTTCAGCGCGGCTTTGAAACCGTCGGCTGTTTCATTTCCCGTCTGGCTTGCCGCGCCCGTGAGGGCCGCGGCGATTTGCGCCGCATCATCCTCGCGGTCCGTGATCTCGACGATGACGAAGCGCGCGGTTTCGGTGAGCCATTGGCCGACATTCTTTTGGAAGGAGCTCGAGATCAAGGCCGAGGCGAGATAGGCCGCCCCGAGCATCGGCGGGACGCCGACGAGAAGGAAGGCGAGGATAAGCCGCAGCCTGACCGGCCAGGGGCCGCCGAGCCTCACTCTTCCCACCCGATCAAGATGACGCCGGCGATGATCACGGTGATGCCTGCGACACGGGTCAGCGGCAGATGCTCGCCGAAGAACAGGAAGGCGAGCGCCGGCACGGTTATATAGGTCAGGGCGGTGAGCGGAAAGGCGCGGCTCAGGTCCATGCGGGTCAATACCGCCATCCAGACGACGAAGGTCGCAATGTAGCACAAGATCGCGAACCAGAAGGTCGGTGTCGTGAGCGCCACTTGCATGAACGGCAAGCCGAAGCTCACCCCTTCGAGCTTTTCGCTCGCGGTCTTGAAGGCGAGCTGGGTCGCGGTGTCGAGCGTGAGGAAGACGCTCCAGAAAAGGATCATCCGGAGCGAGATCGCGAAGGAAGGGCGTTTCACGAGGTGAATGCCCGGGCAGCCCTCAGGTCCGGATCGAGGCGATCGGCCTTGATGAAGCGATTGACGGTTTTCAAAATGGCGTAGGGAAGGACGGAACGGTGCTTGAAATAGACGTAGGAATGTTCGAGCCGGCTTCCGAAGCGCAGCTTCGGCCCATAGGCGGTTTGGCCGGTCTGCAGGATGGCAATGCCGCGGGCGAGGCATTCCTTGACATTTTCCATCCAGCTCACTGCATACACGTTGTGCTCTCGCCCAAGCGGATAACGCACGCCGAAGAATTTATCGATCATCCGCTTCTTCTCGATGAAGACTAGATTGAAGGCGCACAGCTCGCCCTCGACGAAGTAAAGAGCGATGCGGGCTCGCCCGCCAAGCGCCTTCATCACGGCCGGGAAATAGCTGTCGGGAAGCATTTCGAAATCGCCATAATCGAGCCGGCTGCGCTCTCGCGTCGATTCGTAGAGAGAGGCGACCGCATCTTCGAAACCCGAAAGATCGTCGCGCCACTCGACGCGAATGCCGCCCGAGTTCTTGAGCTTGCGGCGAATATCCTTGCGCGTCGCAGCCGAAAGGCTCGCAAGATAGCTTTCGGCGTCGGCGAAGGGCAGGTCGAGAAGGGCGACCGGAAGGCTCGTGCCCCGTGTCCAGCCGAGCCCCGAGATGGTCGGGCCGAGGGCGGCGTCATCTAAGGCCGCGAGATCCTTGATCGCGACAAGGCCTGTGCCTTCACCGCCCGCATGCGCCTCGAGGCAGGCCAGGAGCGAAGAAAGCGCCGCGCGTTTCTCGCCCGCACCGAGGTCGGGCGCAAAGCCCATATGGCAGCGCTCCGAATAGGGTGAGCCGAGGCCGATGACGGGGAGATTCATGAGGCCCTTGGCAAAGGGGTAAAGGCGTTCGGTGAACCGTTTGAGCGGGCCCTGGAATGGTGTGTCGAGCCGGAAATTGATCCGGAAGGTCGGTGCCGCGGCAACGAGCCTGTTGCCGTCATGAACGGCGACGGCGCCCTCCTTCAGGGCGCGGTTCGAGCTTTGCGCACAGGCTTCGTAATAGGCGTGGCTTTCCGCCTCGCCGGGAAAGCAGGCGTCCCAGGCGGGCGCGTCGATCTCGGTGATGTTGGTGAAAATCCTGGCTTGGAATGCCATGTCGACAGCATCATTCGGCGGCAATGGCGTTGGTCTTATCCTGCGCGACCTCGCCGCGCGGACGATGCTGCTCGATTCCTTGCGCAAATTTGATCGTGCGATCGACTACCGTCTTCCACTGCCGATCGATGGTGACGATGTGATAGCTGTCGTCGAGCACCAGCATCTCGACGAGCCCGCCGAGCCTTTCCTGAAGGTAAAAGGCGTTCTTCAGACTCGCGAGATCATCCTCGCGCGGATGAGCGATGAAGACAGGCCGCTTGATGCTGGGAAGCCTCGGCTTCATGTCGTCGGCGAGCTTCCAGAATTGATAGAGCGAAAGCGCGTGCGTGCTCGGATGTCCGGCGACGCCCGTGTCGCCTCCGGCTATCGACTTCATGACAAAGGCGCGCATGCGTTCGTCCTTGACGCCGAAAGGCTCCCGCTCCGAAAAGCGATAGCGCTTGGCCGGCGGCAGGAACCAGAGCCAACGTAAGAGGAATTGGTTCTTTGGGATGGTCCAGCCGTCATACCAAAGCGTCGGCGCGAAGCAGGCAACGCCGTGAACGCGCTCGGGCTGGAGCGCGGCAAGCCGCAAGGCGAGGATGGCTCCGATCGACAACCCGCCGACGATGATCGTGTCGCAAACGGCCTCGAGCTTTGAAAGCGCAGCCTCGACGCTGGCGTACCATTGCTGCCAAGTGGTCGCGAGCAGCTCCTCCTCGGTGCCGCAATGGCCGGCGAGTTGGCAGCAATGCACGGTGAAGCCTCCGGACGCGATGCCCTTGGCAGCCATGCGCAGCTCGAGCGGCGTGCCGCCGAGGCCGTGCGCGAGAAGGAAGCCTGTCCGGCTGCCGGCGATGGTGAAGCTTCGGTCTTGGGTGGTCATGGTCTCTTGCCGGTCCTTATCGCGAGGGGTGGTCAAACGCCTCAATTTTCCCCGCCCTGTTGCCGCCTTCGTCATGCCGAGCCGGCGACGATTGCAACACCGAGGGTGACGAGCCAGGCGCCGAGCCATTGCGGACGCCCCACCCGTTCGCCGAGAACGGTCGCGCTCGCAAGGGTCACGCCGAGAAAATTCAAGCTGGCAATCGGGTAGGCGATGCTCAAGGGCACGTCAGAGAGAATCTTGATCCAGACGATAGTCTCGACCGCATAGACGCAAAGCCCGGCGATCAGCCAGGGGCTCGAAAGCACGCTGCGAGCGCCGCCGAGGAACGAGAAGCCGGAGGGCAGACGATCCGCGCCGATCTTGAAGCAGAGCTGGCCGCAGACATCGCACATGACCGAGAGCGCGAACCAGAAGACGAGAAAGAGGCTCACGCGAAGACCTCCTCGAAACAGGCGATGAGGCGCGCGTTGGTCGTGGCGTTTCGACGCAAGGTCTCCGGCGCGGGCTCAGGTTTTGCCGGATGGTCGAAATGGGCGAGCGCTGCTCGAAACGGGTCGTTGAAGCGCGGCGGCGAATAATCTCCGCAGACGTCGACGCCGAGAAGGCGCGTGCGCAGCGCCAAGAGCTTGACCGCCTCGATCAGGTGATCGACGCTCATCGCGCCCTGGTCCCAATTGGTCGCGGCTTCCTCTTCGGCAAGCACGTCCTTGTCGATGGTGAGCCACACCGCTCGCGTGGGCACGCCGGCGATGATGTTGTCGAGCGTCGTGCGCCAATCGCCATCGGCGAGATTGGCCCATTCGATATAGCCGCCTTGCGAGAGGTGCGCGGGCCCGCGATCGTAATCGCGCCAGACGCGCGAGGGCGGATGCCGCCAGGGGCGGATTTCCAATAGCCCCTCGCGCACGGCGGCGAGATTACCGGTCTTCAACTCGGGCCAGGCGAGGTCGTCGCTGCAGGGGCCGAGGGTCACGACTTTGCGCACCTGGGGAAGCTGCAAGGCGCGGTTGACCCAGGCGCCGCAATTGAACGTCGGCGGGAAGCTCACCCAATCGGGGTGGTTGTCGAAATGGATGACGCTGACCGGCTCGTCGACGAGGCGCAGAAAACCGGCCGCGAGATGGTGAAAGTCACCGGAGCCATAAAAGGTGACCTCCGGCACGCCGGCGGCATAATTTTCCTTCGCCAGCCGCGCGCAAAACGCGTCCATGGCGCGCCGCCTCGCCATGATCCGCAAAGAGGCCGCCGATTGCGTGAGATCGATGCGCTCCGCGCGGCCATTTGCAAGCCGCTCCGCGAAAGGCGCCTGGTTGGGCAGGCTCGAATCGAGGTCGAGAACGCGAAGCCGCATCGTGCTCACCGCCGCGTCACGCGATGGAGCAGCCGGTCGAGCAGCTTCAAGGCGAGCCCGATCTCGTCATAGGAGATGGTCAGCGCGGGTGAGAGGGTGATGACGTTATTGTCAGGGCCGCCGACGACGAGCACAAGGCCATGGTGTTTTCCCTCGGCCTCGAGGTCCCCTTTCAGCCCTTCTTCGACCATGCGCTCGACCATGGCTTTGTCGGGTGTGAAACCGTCCTCGGCGCAAATCTCCATGCGCAAGGCAAGGCCAAGCCCATCGACATCGCCGACAATTGCGTAGCGGCGCCTCAGCTCCTCGAGCCCCTTCAGGAAATAGGCACCCTTGAGCATTACGCTCTCGCCAAAATCCTCTTCGTCAAGCATGCGCACCGTCTCGAGAGCGACCGCCGTCCCGAGCGGGCTCGGGGCGAAGGTCGAGCTCGTCGAGCCCGGCGGGAAGACTTCCGGGTTGATGAACTCTTCGCGTGCCCAGACTCCGGAAAGCGGGTTCAGCCCGTTGGTGATGGCCTTGCCGAAGACGAGGATGTCGGGCGTCACGCCGAAATGCTCGATCGACCACAGCTTGCCGGTTCGGTAGATGCCCATCTCGATCTCGTCCACCACGAGCATGATGCCGTGACGATCGAGAATTTTCTTCAGATCGCGGAAGAAATTCCTCGGCGGGATCACATAGCCGGCGCCTTGAATCGGCTCGACGAGGAAGGCGGCATATTCGTCCGCGCGCGTCTTTTCGTCCCGAATGCCCTCATCTGCGCTTTCGAGAAGCCGCTCGAATTGCTGCAGGCAAAGGGCGCCATGCTCTTCCTTGCTCATGCCGCGCGGGCCGCGAACAGGATGGGGGAAAGACACGACCTGCGCCCGATCGAAGTCGCCATGAGGACGCCGGCGCATGCGGCCGTGATCGGCGTCCTCGAAGGCGAAAATCAGGCCTTTGCCGCCGTTGGCGTTGCGCACGAGCTTCAATGCATCCTCGAGCGCTCGCGAGCCGCCGACGTTGAAATGCACGCGGCCTTTCTCACCCCAGCTCGCCTCGGCGCGCCGCGCGAGCCAAGCGGCGAGCTCGATCTTCTCGCGATGCAGATAGTGGCTGGCGATCTGGGGCAGGCGATTGAGCTGGCGTTGCAGGGCGTCGTTGAGGCGCCTGTTGGCGTAACCGAAATTCACCGCCGAATGCCACATCTGCAAATCGAGGAATTGCCGCCCCTCGATGTCGTAGAGATAGGAGCCCTCGCAATGGTCGAAGATTTTTGGCGGCTCGGCGTAGTGGACGGTATCGCCATGCGCGCAGTAACGCGCCTCGAGCGCGAGCAGCGAGGCTTCTTCCTCGATTTGGGGGCGCGGTCTGGCGATGACGGCGGCGCCAGCCATCATCCGATCAGCCGTGCTCGGCTTCTGCATGCTCATGCGCAACCTCCGACAAGGGTGCGACATGTCGGAACCAATCGTCGAACAGCAGCGTCGCCTCGGTGAGATTGGCGATCGGCGCGTGCGCGATGCCGTTCTCGATACAATGGGTTCGCAGGCGGCCTTTGGCGAAGACGTAATCGGCGCTCGCCGCCGCGCAAAAATCGGAGCGCCCATCGCCCACCACAATGCGCGGGCCGCGCAGATCCGGTGAAGCGTGCGCGCATTTGCAATTGCCGGAGGCGCTCGAGCAATTGAGGCTCGCATGAGGGAAAGCGAGCCTCCAGCGATCGGCTCCTGAGGCTTCCAGGCGATTGGCTGCGATCGGCAGCTTGAGGCCGGTGCGCTCGATGACGCCGCGCACGATGCGATCGAGCCCGTCCGACACGACCATGACGTGGAAACGCGCCGCCGCACAGGCCTCGACAAAGGGAAGAAAACCGGGGTCGATATGGATGCCGGCGATGAAACGGTCGATGTCCTTTTCGCCCGCTCGGACGAACTCGATCTGCCGCGCCAGGCATTCGCGCGAGCCGATGAGCCCAGCTTCCCAGGCTTCCTCGACGTTGCGCCAGGAAGGCTCGGCGAAACGCTCGAGAAGGCAATCGGTCGTGTCCTCGATCGCGATGGTGCCATCGAAATCGAGCAGAATCTGTCCGGGCATCCGTTCAACCTCTAGCAATCTTACGGATTTGTAAGCAAGATGCGGGCCAATATTTTTATTGTTTTATATCAGTTAGTTATTTTGTATTAACCATAACAAAAAGCTACAAAATTTGAAGCTTTTTCCAAACTTTGCGGGAGGGCCGGCCAGGGCAAGCGCCGATATCATCCGCGCTTTCGCATATAGGCGATAATTTCGCCCGCGACACCGCGCCGGAACAAAAGGACGCAAACGACGAAAATCATCCCGATCAACACCGTCACCGGAAAGTCCACCGCCGCGAGATTGGTTTGCAAGAGGACGACGATCGCGGCCCCGATCGGCGGCCCGGCCAAGGTGCCGATGCCGCCGAGGAGCGTCATGAGAATAACCTGCCCCGAGGCCTGCCATTCGACGTCCGTCAGCGTCGCCAGCTGGTAGACAATGGCGTGAGTCCCGCCGGCGAGGCCGGCGAGCCCAGCCGACAGCACGAAGGCGCGAAGCTTGTAGCTATCGACGTTGTAGCCGAGCGAAATGGCGCGAGGTTCGTTGTCGCGGATCGCTTTCAGGATATTGCCGAAGGGAGAATGCACGATCCGCCAGATGGCGAAGTGGCCCGCGGCGACGATCGCCAGGACGACGAAATAAAAGGCGAGGTTGTTGTCGAGATTGACGAGGCCGAAAAGCGTGCCGCGCGGCACGCCCTGGATGCCGTCCTCACCATGAGTGAATGGGACTTCGAGGCAGACGAAATAGAACATTTGCGCCAGCGCAAGCGTGATCATCGAAAAATAGATCCCTTGGCGGCGGATCGCCAGGAAGCCGACGACGAGACCCAGCGCCGCGGCCGCGAGCGCACCGAGAAGAATGGCGAGCTCGGGCGGCAAGCCCCAGACCTTGGCGGCATGCGCGGTGACATAGGCGGCGGCACCGAAGAAGGCCGCGTGCCCGAAGGACAACAGGCCGACGAAGCCGATGAGGAGGTTGAAGGCGCTGGCGAACAAGGCAAAGCACAGCACGTTCATCAGGTCGATCGGATAATGCACGAAAGGCGCGACGAGCGCGGCCGCGATTCCCGCGGCGATGAGCAACAGATTGAGCCGCGAGCGAAGCTCACCCATTCCCGCGCCTTGTCGCGCCACGATGCTCACGCCGCCCTCCCGAAAAGTCCGGCCGGCCGCAACAAGAGCACGATGGCCATGACGACGAAGATCACGATATTCGAGGCTTCCGGGTAGAACACCTTGGTCAATCCCTCGAGGAGGCCGAGAATATAGCCGGTGACGATGGCGCCGAGGATCGAGCCCATGCCGCCTGCCACCACGACCGCGAAGACGATGATGATGAGGTTCGTGCCCATGAGGGGGCTCACCTGATAGATCGGCGCCGCGAGCACACCCGCGAAACCAGCGAGCGCCGCGCCGAACGCATAGGTCAGGGTCATCATCAACGGCACGTTGATGCCGAAGGCTTGAACAAGCACCGGATTCTCGGTCGCCGCGCGCAGATAGGCGCCGATCCTCGTGCGCTCGATGAGAAGCCAGGTCCCAAGACACGCAAGCACCGAAACGAGCACCACCCAGCCGCGATAAAGGGGCAGGATCATGAAGCCGAGATTCAACGGGCCGGAAAGCGCGGGCGGCGGCGGATAGGGCTGTCCGGAGGCGCCGTAGAAATAGCGGAATGTACCTTCGATCACCTGCGTGATGCCGAAGGTGAGGAGCAGGCCGTAGAGCGGATCAAGGCGATACATCTGGTGCAGCATCGTCTTCTCGATCACCACGGCGACGAGGCCAACGGCGAGCGGCGCCACGATCAGGGCTCCCCAATAAGGGATGCCGAGCGAGATCGAAAGCCACCAGCTCACGAAGGCGCCGAGCATGTAGAGGGCGCCATGCGCGAAGTTGATCACGCGCAACATGCCGAAGATCACCGCAAGCCCGAGGCTGAGAAGTGCGTAGAAGGAGCCGTTGATCAGGCCGAGGAGGAGCTGGCCGTAAAGCGCGACGAGCGGCAGGCACTTCACGAAGGGGATGCAGAACACGGCTTTCTCCGCCCAGTTAGCGCCGGGTGCATTCAGGTCGAAATCAGCGACAGGCGCTCAATGCCTGTGTTTTGACGCATGGCCATCGCGAACATCGTTCCCTCTCCGCGGATCTGGCTCTAGACGCCGAGCTGCTCGGCGAGGCCGGCCATCTTCGCATCGAGCTCGGACGCCGCGAAATCGTCGATCGCGCGCCCGTGCTCGACAACGACATAGCGATCCGCGAGCTTGCGCGCGAAACGGAAATTCTGCTCGACGAGCACGATCGTCAGGCCGCGGGCCTTGAGAATCTGCATGACTTCTCCGATGCGCTCGACGATGACGGGCGCAAGGCCCTCCGTCGGCTCGTCGAGCAAGATGACATCGGCGCCGGTGCGCAAAATGCGGGCAATGGCGAGCATCTGCTGCTCGCCGCCCGAGAGCTTCGTCCCCTGGCTCGAGCGGCGCTCGGCGAGGTTCGGGAACAGGCCGTAGATTTCTTCTTCGCTCATGCCGCCGCCCCGCACCACCGGCGGCAGGACAAGGTTCTCGGCGACCGTGAGGCTCGCAAAAATTCCCCGCTCCTCCGGTACATAGCCGATCCCGCGCCGCGCGATGGCGTGCAGCGGAAGGGCCGTGAGGTCCTCGCCGCGAAAGCGGATTGTGCCCTTGCGGTTGCGCACGATGCCGAGAATGGCGCGCAAGGTGGTCGTCTTGCCTGCGCCGTTGCGGCCGATCAACGAAAGCGTCTCGCCCTCGCGCAGATTGAGGGACATGCCGTGCAGCACATGGCTCTCGCCGTACCAGGCGTTGAGGTCCTCGATCTCGAGGAGAGCGCCGTCAGTGGGCATGCTCCGACCCCATATACGCGGTGCGCACCCGCTCATCGGCGGAAACCTCGGCGTAGCTTCCCTCGGCCAGGATCTCGCCACGCTGCAAGACGGTGACGCGGTCGCAGAGATTGGCGACCACTGAGAGGTTGTGCTCGACCATCACCACGGTGCGCCCCTTCGCCACCTGGCGCACGAGATCGATGATGCGCGGCAACTCCTCCCGGCCGATGCCGGCCATGGGCTCGTCGAGGAGCAGCACCTCGGGATTGAGCGCGAGCGTGGTCGCGATCTCGAGCGCGCGCTTTCGCCCGTAGGCGAGCTCGCCCGCGGGCGTGTCTTGAAATTCGGTGAGGTTCACGTCGGCAATGAGCTCGGAGGCCCGCTCATCGAGTACGCCGAGGCTCTTGTCGGAGAGCCAGAACTGATGTGCGAGGCCATTCTGGCGCTGCAACGCCGCACGCAGATTGTCGCGCACGCTGAGGTGCGGGAATACGGCCGAGATCTGGAAGGAGCGCACGACGCCTCGTCGCGCGATCGCGGCGGGCTTCATCCCGGTGATGTCCTCGCCGCGATGGAAAATCCGCCCAGCGGTCGGCTCGAGGAATTTGGTCAAGAGATTGAAGCAGGTCGTTTTGCCCGCACCGTTCGGGCCGATGAGCCCGTGGATCGAGCCTTCCGCGACCTTGAGATCGACGTTGGAGACGGCAACGAATCCCTTGAACTGCTTGGTGAGCGCCGTGGTTTCGATCACATTCGCCATGCGTCGATCGTGCCGTCTCGATGATTGTCGACAATTTCGTCCGGGGAGGAGGCGCGCGGCGTCAGGCTGCCGCGCGCCGACGTCGGCCTTCTCAGTTGGTCAGCTTGCAGCCGCTGTCCGCGAAGGTGAAATAGGCTTGCGGTCCCGGCACCGTGGCGAGGAGCTTGTAGAGATCCCATTCGCCCTTGCTCTCTTCCGGCGTCTTGATCTGGAAGAGATACATGTCGTGGACCATGCGTCCGTTGGGCAGGACCTTGCCGCCCTTGGCGAAGAAATCGTCGACCGGCATCTCGTGCAGCTTCTTCGCGACCTTGTCGGCATCGTCCGAACCCACGGCCTGAACCGCCTTCAGATATTGCGTCACCGCCGAGTAAGTGCCGGCGTGAACCATGTTGGGCATGCGGCCGGTCCGCTTGAAGAAGCGGTTGCCGAACTCGCGGCTCTTGTCGTCGAGGTCCCAATAATAGCCCTCGGTGGTGACCGAGCCTTGCGCCGTCTTGAGGCCGAGCCCATGCACCTCGGCGGTCGTGTAAAGGAGGCCCGCGATCTTTTGGCCACCGGCGACGATGCCGAATTCGGCCGCCTGCTTGATGGCGTTCGTCGTGTCGAGACCGGCGTTGGCGAGGCCGATCACCTTGGCCTTCGAGGCCTGCGCCTGCAGCAGGAAGGAAGAGAAGTCCGAATTGTTCACGGGATGGCGCACGGCGCCGAGCACCTTGCCGCCCGCCGCCTGCACGGCCGCGGTCGTGTCGGCTTGCAGGCTTGTGCCAAAGGCATAATCCGCGGTGAGGAAGAACCAGGTGTCGCCACCTTGCTTCGTCATATAGCCGCCTGTGCCCGCCGCGAGCGCATGGGTGTCATAGGCCCAATGGAAACCATAAGGCTCGCAAGCCTTGCCGGTGAGATCGGAGGTGGCGGCACCCGTGTTGATCGTGATTTTGTGTTTTTCGGCCGACAGCCCCTGAACCGCGAGGCCGACGGCGGAATTCGTCAATTCTGTGATCATGTCGACCTTGTCGACATCATACCACTGCCGCGCGATGGTGGAGGCAAGGTCCGGCTTGTTCTGATGGTCCGCGGAAACGATCTGAACCGGCGCGCCGAGCACGCTGCCGCCGAAATCCTCGACCGCCATCTTGGCGGCCTCGACCGACCATTTGCCGCCGATGTCGGCGTAAACTCCGGATTGATCGTTGAGCACGCCGATCTTCAGCGCGCCGTTCGCGATCTGCGCTTGCGCAGCAGTCGATAACAAGGCCGCAAGCGCAGCACCAGCCAATCCCGCTTTGATCACGTCGCTTCTCCCTGGTCTTCACCGGCGCGACTTCGGCTCACGAAAATGTCATGCGCCGTGCACGCCCCTGGTTTGCGTCTGGCGCACCGATAACTGATCCCCGGAGGTTCGTCGAGTGCGCCGAGATGCGACTTTCGTCACGCTGGCGTGAGCGGAACGTTCGGTCCCCGAGGCGCAAACGCCGGCTTTCAGGGCTTGCGCCAGGGCTTCGGATGGAAGAGGCAAGGACCTCAATTCGTGCGCCGTACCGCTTCTTTCGCGCCCAGGCGAAGCAAGAGCTCGAGCGCTGAGGTGACGGGACCCGAAAACTTCGGGTTTTGCGCAAGCTCGGCGTCGAAGATCTCCCGCACGCCGAGAAGCGAGGCCGCAAGACGGCTCGCGTCCGGCCCCGCCGCTTCGGAGAGGGCGTGCAAACGCGCCGCGAGCGGATCGCGCACATCGATCGGACGCCCCTTCTCATCGACGCCGCTGACGTAGCGTAGGAACGCCGCGACCCCAAGCGCAATGCGCCTCATGGGGGCTCCCGATGCGATGCGCTCTCGTGCTCCAGAAAGAAGGCGCTGCGGCAGCTTTTGCGAGCCGTCCATGGCGATTTGCCACGTCCGGTGGCGCAAGGCCGGGTTGCGGAAGCGGTCGATCAAGGCGCGTTTGTAAACATCCACATCCGCGCCTGCCGGGAGCGAGAGAGTCGGCCCCATCTCTTCATCCATGAGGCCGCTGATGAGGCGAGCGAAGCTTTCATCCGCCATGGTCTCGGCGATGGTCTCGTAGCCCGCGAGATAGCCGAGATAGGCGAGGGTCGAGTGGCTGGCATTGAGGAGGCGAAGCTTCATCGTCTCGTAGGGCGCGACGTCGGCGACGAGCTCGGCCCCGTGCTCCTCGAAACGCGGCCGCCCTTGCGGAAAATGGTCCTCGATTACCCATTGTGTGAAGGGTTCCGTGACCACGGGCCAGGCATCGCCACGGCCCAGACGCTCCGAGATGCCGGCCCGATCCGCATCCGTGGTTGCCGGCACGATGCGGTCGACCATGGTCGAGGGAAAAGCCACCTCGCCGGCGATAAAGGCGCCGAGATCGAGGTCGAGAAGCTTCGCGTGGCGCACCGCGACGCGTCGCAGGGTCCGGCCATTGGCGGGCAAGTTGTCGCAACTCACCACGGTGAAAGGAGCGATGCCGGCGGCGCGCCGAAGCCGCAGCGCCTCGACGATGAAGCCTGTCGCCGATCGCGGCCGGCGCGGCGATGCAAGGTCGGCTCGGATGTCGGGATGCTCCTGGTTGAGCTCGCCCGACGCCGGATCGTGGCAATAGCCCTTCTCGGTCACTGTGAGGGTGACGATACGGATCGCGGGGTCCGCCATCGCGGCGAGAAGGGCGGCAGGGTCCTCGGGCGCGACGAGCAAGCGGCGAAGTGCGCCCACGACCCGCAGCTTCTCGCCTTCGGCCGAGCTTATGGCGAGCGTGTAGAGGCCGTCCTGGGGCGAAAGCGCATCGCGCGTGCCGGGCTGCCTGAGCGAGGCCGCGATGATCCCCCATTGGCGCTCTCCCGCCGCCAAGGCGTCCTCGACATAGATCGCCTGATGCGCCCGGTGGAAGGCTCCGACGCCGAGATGCACGATGCCGGAGGTGATTGCGGAGATTTCGTAGTTCGGCCGGCGCACGTCGGGCCTGAGCTGCCCGAGCGCGCGCCGCGAGAGGCGCGGCAAGGAAACGGTCATATGAGATCCTGGTCGGAGGCGGTGGCTCTTGCCGTTCCCGCGTGCGGCAGAAGCGCACGCGCGCGATCTGGAGACGGGTAGCGGTCGGGAGGAGGGGAGACGCTTTCGCGCCTCGCTTGGCTTACTTCGTCTTCGAGCCGCCGATCTCCTGGTCCCAGCGCTTGAAGGCGAGCACCATCTTGTCATTGTCGAGCGGCGTCTCGATCGGCGCGCCCGAGATCCATTCCTCATATTGCGGGCGCCCGAATTCCTTGATCGCCGCCTGGCTCGCCGCGGGCGCCATCGAGAGCGGCACGTCCTTCACGGCCGGCCCCGGATAGAAGTAACCGTCGTCGTAGGTGAAGGCCTGCTGGTCGGGGCGCAGCACCCATTTGATGAGCTCGAGCAGCACCGGAAGCTTCTCCTCGGCAACGCCCTTGGGGATCGCCATGTATTGCGCGTCGGAGACCCAGTGAAAACCCTTGAGGCGCGCGACCTCCGCCGATTTCGGCACGATGCCGAGCACGCGCGGGTTGATGTCCCAGCCGGTGGTCGAAGCGATGATGTCGCGCGTCCCGTCGCCGAGCTCCTTCATCGTGAGCCCTGTGCCGGTCGGGTAGTATTCGACATATTGACCGAGCTCCTTGAGATAGGCCCAGGTCTTGTCCCAGCCCTTTTCCGGATCCTTCGGCGCCGTGTCGCCGAGAATATAGGGAAGTCCCATGAGGAAGGTGCGCCCCGGGCCGGAGTTGGCCGGGCGCGCGTAGAGGAACTTGTTCGGGTTGCCCTTCGCCCATGCAAGCAACTCCTCGGCGGAGCCGGGGGGCGTCTTCACCCTCTCGGGCGCGTATTCGATGAGAGGGCCCGATGGATAATAGACCATGCACATGGCGCTGCCCTTGCCGAGCGCCTGCATGTCGAGCGCGCTCTTCAGGTAGATCGCCTCGGGCTTCGGGAGGATGTCGGCGTATTTGGGCAAGAGCTCGGACCAGAGCTTCTGCTCGTTGCCGGCGGAGACGATGTCGAGGCCGCCGAGGACGAAATCGATGTCGACGCGCCCCGCGTCCTGCTGCGCCTTGAGCTTGCCCGGAAGCTCGGGCGCCGGAGCCTTCGTGAAGGTGATGCGCGAGACGAGCTCGGGCTTGGCGGCGCGGAAATTCTCGATCGGCTTTTGCACCAGGGCGAGCGCTCCGCCGACATCGACGAGATTAATGGCGACGGGAGATTTCGGCATCGCCATCTGGGCGCGGGCCCGGGGTGCAAGCGCTCCGGCCGCGAGCGCTCCGGCGGTGCCCTTCAGCAGAATGCGGCGGGATAGGCGATCGATCGTCATGGGAGCTCCCTTTCGTTGGCTTCGAGCCTCTTGATCTCGAGTGGCCTTCAAAGCTTGTAGGCGGTCTTCGGCAAGCGGTAGGCGAGATCGAGCGCGACCTCTTGCGCTTCTTCCTCGTCGAGCCGATGGGTGGCGACGAGCTCGGCGAGATAGGCGCAGTCGACGCGGCGCGCCACGTCATGCCTCGCCGGGATCGAGCAGAAGGCCCGCGTGTCGTCGTTGAAGCCCACGGTGTTGTAGAAGCCGGCGGTCTCGGTCACGATCTCGCGGAAGCGCTTCATCCCCTCATAGCTGTCGAAGAACCACCAGGGCGGCCCCAGCCGCAGGCACGGGTAATGGCCGGCGAGCGGCGCGAGCTCGCGCCCGTATGCGGTCTCGTCGAGCGTGAAGAGGATGAACGTGAAGCCTCGCGCATTGCCGAAGCGGTCAAGCAGGGGCTTGAGCGCGCGCGCATATTCGGTCGCGGTTGGAATATCGGCGCCGATGTCGCGGCCAAAGCCCGCGTGAAGCAGCGGGTTGTGATTGCGCAACGAGCCCGGATGGAGCTGCATCACGAGCCCGTCGTCTTGGCTCATCGCCGCCATCTCGGTGAGCATCTGGGCCCGGAACATCTCGGCATCCGCGGCGCTCGCTTTGCCGCCGCGAACCTTGGCGTAAAGCGCTTGGGCCTCCGTGCGCGCAAGATCGGCCGTTCGCGCGCTCGGGTGCCCGTGATCGGTCGAGGTCGCGCCCATGGCGGCAAAGAAGGCGCGGCGCTTGCGATGGGCGTTGAGATACCCTTCGAAGCTTCCGACATTCTCGCCCGCGATCTCGCCGAAGCGCTCGAGGTTTTCGGCGAAGCCGTCGAATTGCGGGTCGACGACAGGGTCCGGCCGATAGGCCGTGATGACGCGGCCGTTCCAGCCGCTTTCGCGGATCATCTTGTGCCAGCGCAGATCGTCGAGCGGGCTTTCCGTCGTCGCGAGCGCCTCGATCTTGAAGCGCTCGAAGAGAGCACGCGGCCGAAATTGCGGCGTGGAAAGAAGCCGCGAGATCTGGTCGAAACAGGCGTCGGCATTTTTGGCGCAGAGACGCTCGTCGAAGTCGAAAAGCGTCGCGAACGCATGGTCGAGCCAAGCGCGCGTCGGCGTGCCGCGAAAGAGGTGATAGCGCTCGGCGAAGCGCCGCCAGACCAGGCGCGGATCGGCCTCGACCGGCTTGCCGTCCCTGCGCGCGATGCCGAGCTCTTCGAGCGTCACGCCTTGGCTGTAGAGCATGCGTGTGACGTAGTGGTCGGGCTTGACGAAGAGTGTCGCGGGATCGGGAAAGGCCTCGTTTTGCGCGAACCAGCGCGGATCCGTATGGCCGTGCGGCGAAAGGATCGGCAGATCCCTCACGCTTTCATAAAGATGCCGCGCGATGCGCCGTGCCTCGGGCTCGATTGGGAAAAGACGGTCCGGGTGCAGCAACGGACGGGCTTCGTCGAACGAAGCTTCCTGTCTTCCCGGCCGGGCTGTCGAGAGTGGCGAAGACATTGAAGTCCTTGCAAACGCCCGAGCGCTTCGCGCACCCGTCAAGCTGCTTCAAGGTTACCAGCCCTCAGGAGGGTTTGGAAGCGAGCAGGCGATGCAAGCTTAGGAAAGCCGCGCACCGATCCCGCCCCCTGCGCTATCCTTGCGCTATCGGCGAAGGGAGAAGCCCGTGACCCGCGCTCCCGTGACGAGGATGCTGGCGTAGACGATGGCGCCGATGAGCACGAGAGCGGCGAGGCGCGTCTCGCGCTGGAGATAGGGCAGCGCGTTCGTCCAAGAAACGAGCCAGGGATCGCAAACGAGGATCGCCGCGGCAAGCGCCGCCGAGGCCGCGAGAACGACGGCGAGTGTCTTGACGAAGGCTTGATCGGTGCGTGCCGCGCCTTGGCGATGGGCCAGAAAATGGAGCGTCAGAAAATTGATCCAGGCACCGGCCGAAGTCGCAAGCGCGAGGCCCGAAGCGCCGAAATGAGGCGTCAGGAGAAATTTCAGCGGCACATTCACGCCGATCGCCGCGAGGGCCACGAGCATGGGTGTCTTGGTGTCGCCGCGGCCTTGAAAAGGAGCGACGGCGGAGCGGATCAGGACCACCGCGGGGAGCCCGAGCGCGTAAGCCGCGAGCACGGCGCCCGCCGCTTCAGCGGCGTCGAGACGAAACCGGCCATGCACCAACAAGGCTTCGAGAATGAGATCGGGAATCAGCAGGAAGGCGACGACGAAGGGCGCCGCGAGCATCAAGGTCCAGCCCATGGCGCGGTTCTGGGCGTGGACGGCGCCCTCGAGATCGCCTTGCGCGACGCGCCGGCTCACCTCGGAGAGCAGCACCGTGCCGGCCGCGATGCCGATCACGCCGATCGGCAATTGGTAAAGGCGCTCGGCGTTGTAGATCGAGGCCATCGCGCCTTGGCCGAGAAGCGACGACAGCCCGGTGTCGACGAAGATCGCGATCTGAAGCCCCGCGGTGCCGATCGTCGCGGGACCGAGCCTGCGGAAGAAGCCCTTGAGGCGCTCGTTGAAAATCGGCCGGCGCGGCATGGCGAGCGCGTCGGCCCGTTTCGTCGCGACCATCAAGGCGATGAGCTGCAAGACCCCCGACAAGGTGACGCCGAAGGCCGCCGCATGCGCGGCGCTCGGAAACAGGAAGGAGAGGCTGACGCAAAGCAGGAGCGAGAGGTTGAGGAGGATCGGCGCCGCGGCCCCGACGCCGAAGCGATGCAAGGCGTTGAGCGTCGCCGTGTGCTGGGTGACGAGCGTGATGAGCAGAAGGTAAGGGAAGGTGATGCGCGTGAGCCTCACCACGAGGTCGAACTCGTCGGGGCGCTCGGAGAGGCCGGGCGCGATGAGGCGAACGAGCGTCGGCATGAAGATCGAGGCGAGCACGAGGATGACCGCTTGTGTGCCAAGGAGCAGCGTGAACACGCTGTCCGAAAGCTCGCGTGTCGCGACGGCACCGCCGTCGGCTTCCGCCTTGGCGTAGCTCGGCACATAAGCGGCGTTGAAAGCGCCTTCGCCGAAGATTGCGCGAAAATGGTTCGGCAGGCGAAACGCATAGGCGAACGCTTCGTACATCACGCCCGAGCCAAGCACCGCCGCGATCACGATGTCGCGGATGAGGCCGGTGACGCGCGAGACGAGCGTCCAGCCGCCGACGCCGAGGATCTGCTTCAGCATGGGGCCACGCGCGGCGGCTTGATCGCCGGTGCGATGCTTGCGCAAATCGTCGACGGTGGAGGAACGCGGGGCGCCTGCGACTTGGTTTTTCTGAAAGGCTCGCAAGACATTCCTCTCCTCGGGTTTTTCGGTGGCCCCGATTCGCGCCTTCACATCCTAGTGCAAACGGCTTTAACAAAGGATCCGTGGCCTTTTTCGGCCCCGAAAACGTCTTCAGCTCGCGTCTTGGGTGTTCGCCTTGTGACGTTGATCGCGGCGGGCCTCGCGTGAGCCCTGCCTTTTCTGCTCTTTGATGATGAGGGGCGAATGTCGCTCCCGAAAAACCTGTCGTTAATCTTGGGGGCTCGTTAATCCTGGTGCCGCGCTAACCCTTGCGCGTTATTGATCTTGACACATTGCCGAGGCATGAGAGCGGGCACATCAGAACTATCAACTGTTAACGCTTGAAATCCGGTAACCGGAGGGAACCGCATGCGCGTCGCGATGATCGGATCGGGTTATGTCGGCCTCGTGTCGGGGGCCTGCTTTGCCGATTTCGGCCACGTGGTCACCTGCGTCGACAAGGACGCGAGCAAGATCGCGGCCTTGCAAAGGGGCGAGATGCCGATTTTCGAGCCCGGCCTCGCCGAGCTCGTCGCCGACAATGTCGAGGCGCGAAGGCTCGCTTTCACCAAGGACCTGCGCAAGGCGGTGAGCGAGGCGGATGCGGTCTTCATCGCGGTTGGGACGCCATCGCGCCGCGGCGACGGCCATGCCGACCTCACTTATGTCTATGAGGCAGCGCGCGAGATCGCCGACGCGCTCGACGGCTACACCGTCATGGTCACCAAATCGACCGTTCCGGTCGGCACCGGCGATGAGGTTGAGCGCATCGTGCGCGAGACGCGGCCGGACGCGGAATTCGCGCTCGTCTCCAATCCCGAATTCCTGCGCGAGGGTGCGGCTATCGGCGATTTCAAGCGGCCTGATCGCATCGTCATCGGCACCGAGGACGCACGCGCGCGCGCCGTAATGACCGAGCTCTACCGGCCGCTGTTCCTCAACGAGCCGCCGTTGGTGGTCACCTCGCGCCGCACGGCCGAGCTCATCAAATACGCGGGCAATGCCTTTCTCGCGACCAAGATCACCTTCATCAACGAGATCGCGGATTTGTGCGAGAAGGTAGGGGCCAATGTGCAAGAGGTGGCGCGCGGCATTGGGCTCGACAACCGCATAGGCTCGAAATTCCTGCATGCCGGGCCGGGCTATGGCGGCTCGTGCTTCCCCAAGGACACGCTGGCGCTGATCAAGACGGCGCGGGAAAATGCCGCCGCCATTCGCATCGTCGAAACCGTGGTCGCGGTCAATGAGGACCGCAAGCGCGCCATGGCGCATAAGGTCATCGCGGCTTGCGGGGGGCAAATTCGCGGCAAGAAGGTCGCGCTCCTCGGCCTCACCTTCAAGCCGAACACCGACGATATGCGCGAGGCGCCTTCGCTCGCCATCGTCTCCACGCTCCAGGACGCAGGAGCGCTCGTCCGCGCGTATGACCCCGAAGGCATGGAGCAGGCGAAGGGGCTTCTTCACAAGGTCGACTATTTTCCCGACGCCTATTCCTGCGTCGATGGTGCCGATGCGCTCGTCATCGTCACCGAATGGGATGCCTTCCGCGCGCTCGACCTCGAGCGCATCAAGGGCCTCTTGCGCGAACCGCTCATCGTCGATCTGCGCAACATCTATCGCCCGGAAGAGATGCGCCGGCGCGGCTTTCGCTATGTGAGCGTCGGGCGGCCTTCGTAAGCGCGACGGCAATCGCCAAGATGTGAAGGCGCGCCGCTGGCCTTGCGCGGCGCACGCCCTTAAGCTTCCTGCGCTTCGGGGGCGTGCCCGAATGCTCGCCGTCATCCGGGGCGAGGAGCAAGCGAGGCGATGGAGATCATGCGTATCGACAGGAGCTGCGGCCGCGGCATTCGCGGCGGAATTCTCGGCGCGAGCCTCTTCTCTCTGGCCGCGATCGCGGCGCCGGCTCAAGCGCGCATCACGGGCATCGAGATCGCGAGCGTTCAATCGCCGACCTTCGACGGGGCGTCGTTCGGCGCGAGCGGCCAGTACGAGAAGCTCGCCGGGCGTGTCTACGGAGAGGTCGACCCCCACGATCCGTTGAACAGCTTGATCACGGACATCGGTCTTGCGCCCAGGAACGCGCGCGGCATGGTCGAGTATTCGAGCAACATCATGATCATCCGCCCGATCGATCGGGAGAAGGGCAATCACAAGCTTCTCTTCGAGATCAACAATCGCGGCCTGATCTTCGCCTTCGCCTCGCTCAACGACGCGGCGGAGAATTCCAACGACCCGACGCATGCGGCCGATGCCGGCAATGGGTTCATGATGCGCCAGGGCTACACCTTGGCCTGGAGCGGCTGGGATGCGATCTCGGGCGTGACGCCCGGCACCGGCGGCGGGTCCTTCGTGCTCGACGCGCCGGTCGCGAAAAATGCCGACGGCTCGCCGGTCACGGGCCCAAGCCTCGAGGAGTTCGTGATCGACAACGACACGACGGCGTCGGGCGCCCTGACCTATCCCGCGGCCAGCCTCGACACCTCGAAGGCGACGCTTTTCGTGCGGGCGCGGGTGGACGACGAGCCAACGGCCCTGCCGGCGAATGCTTGGCGCTACGATGCGGCCGGCAAGTCGATCAGCCTCTTGCCGGAAGGCACCAAATTCCAATCGGGCAAGCTCTACGAGCTCGTCTACCCCGCGAAGGATCCGAAGGTGACGGGGCTCGGCTTCGCCGCCATCCGCGACTTTGCCTCTTTCCTGCACAACGCCAAGGCCGACGATCAGGGCAAGGCAAACCCGCTCGCGGGCGACATCAAAGAGGTTTTGACTTATTGCATCTCCCAGCCTTGCCGGATGATGCGCGATTTCGTGGCGCTGGGCTTCAATCAGGATGCCGATGCGCCAAAGGGCGCGGACGGAAAGCGCGAAGCGCGCAAGGTGGTGGACGGCGTGCTCGATTGGGTCGGCGGCGGCAGCGGCATTTTCGCCGATTACCGTTTCGCCGAGCCCTTCCGCACGCATCGCCAGCACATCGCGCGCTGGTATCCGGAATACAAATTCCCCTTCGCCTGGCCGCTCACGACCGACGCCGTGACCGGCAAGACCGACGGCTTGCTGCGCCGCTGCCTCGAGAGCGGCACATGCCCGAAGATCATCGACGCTAACTCGGACAATGAATATTGGGCGAAGGCCGCTTCCGTCCTGCACACCGATACGCAAGGACGAGATTTGCCCGAGACGCCGGGGGTGCGGCTCTATCTCATCGCCGGCAGGCCCCATGGAGATGGCGTGCCGGCCTCCGGGCCCGGTATTTGCCAGCAGGCGCGCAACCCGCTCGTCGGCAATCAAGGGCTTCGCGCGCTGCTCGTGGCGCTCGACAAATGGGTCGCGACCGGCGTCGAGCCGCCGCCGAGCCGCGTGCCGCGGCGCGGCGAGGAGACGCTCGTCTCGTCGAAACAAGACGATGTCGGATTTCCGGCGATCCCGGGCGTGGCTTACAACGGGCGAATGCATGGCGGAGACCTCTTCGATTTCGGCCCGCAGGCCGATCGCGGCATCTTGACGATGTCGCCGCCGAAGCTCCTCGGTTCGCCTTATCCAGCCTTCGTGCCGAGGACAGATGCCGACGGCAACACGCTCGCTGGCATTCGCCTTCCCGATATTGCCGTGCCGACGGCGACGTACACGGGCTGGAACCTGCGCAAGAATCCGCCCGATGAGGGTTGCGACCATGCCGGCATGTATCTGCCCTTCGCCAAGACAAAGGCCGAGCGCCTCGCCAAGGGCGACCCGCGCCTCTCGCTCGAGGAGCGCTACCCCGATCACGCGACTTATGTGCGGGAAGTGAGCGCGGCGGCGGCCGATTTGCAGCGCCAAGGCTTCCTTCTGCAGGAAGATGCCGAGCGTTATGTGAAGGACGCCGAAGGGAGCGACGTGGGGAAATAGGTAGGGCTTGGCTCTGCGCTGAAGCTCCGCACCTTACCGTGACCGGCTTGGCCCGTCATCCATGTCTTTTCCGTGCCGGATAGGAAAACCGTGGATGCCCGGGCCAAGCCCGGGCAAGGCGTCATCCAAAGTTAACTAAGCACCCGTTCTATTGTCCACGCCCTCACCTCAAGCCGGCGTTCAACCGCTCGAGCGCGGCGGAGCCGGGGCAAAGCTCCGTCTCACCAAGCTCGTTCAGCGGCTTCTCGACCGTGGCGAGGTGGTGATGAAGATCGTCCGGCTCCTTGTCGACATAGATGAGCCCGGTCGCGATTTCGCCGGCCGCGGCGCGTTGGTGCAGGAGATTGATCGCCGCGATCCTGTCGTGCACGTCATGCTCGGGCGCGATCTTGCGCAGGTTGATCGAGGAGCCGTCATGCAACTCGATCACCTCGAGTGCGCCGGGTTCGTAATCGGCGATGATCGGCGCGCGCCCCGTGATGAAATCGAGCGAATTCAACGCCGCATTATGGGCACGCACATAATCGAAGCTCTTCGTCGAGCCGTCATGGTTGTTGAAGGCGACGCAAGGCGAGATGCAATCGATGAAGGCGGCCCCTTCGTGCTCGATCGCCGCCTTGATCAGCGGCACCAATTGGCCCTTGTCGCCCGAGAAGGAACGCGCCACGAAGGTCGCGCCGAGCTGCAGCGCCACGGCGACGAGGTCGATCGCGGTGTCGGTATTGGCGACCCCGCGCTTCGATTTTGAGCCCTTGTCGGAAGTGGCCGAGAACTGGCCCTTGGTAAGCCCGTAGACCCCATTGTTCTCGACGATGTAGCACATGTTGACGCCCCGCCGGATCGCGTGGGCGAACTGGCCAAAGCCGATCGAGGCCGAATCTCCGTCGCCCGAAACGCCGAGATAGATGAGGTCGCGGTTGGCGAGGTTGGCGCCCGTCAACACCGAGGGCATACGTCCGTGCACGCTGTTGAAGCCGTGCGCCTGACCCAGGAAATAGGTCGGCGTCTTCGACGAGCAACCGATCCCTGAAAGCTTGGCGATCCGGTGGGGCGGCAGGGAAAGCTCGAAGCAGGCGCGCATGATGGCCGATGAGATCGAGTCATGGCCGCAGCCGGCGCACAGCGTCGAGATCGCCCCCTCGTAATCGCGATGCGTGAAGCCGAGCTCATTGGTCTCGAGCGCGGGGTGGCGGAATTTCGGCTTCGGCAGATAGGTCATGACCGGTTCCTAAGGGGCGAATAGCGAATAGCGAGGTTAAGGGTGAAGGGTAAAAAGTGAAAAGTGAAAAGTGAATTCCACTTATCTGCAGTTACTAAGCGATCTCGCTATTCGCCATTTGCTCTCCTTCCTCTTCACTCTTCACTACTCACTATTTCGCAACTCGCTACTGGCTACGCGCACCGTTTCCGGCACTGCTTTCAGCGCGCCCGCGATCGCTTCGCGAATGAAGCGCGCCGTGATCGGCGTGCCGTCGTAATGCAGGATCGGGGTCAGCACGGCAGGGTCGATGCCGCATTCGGCGAGCAAAAGCGTCCGCAATTGCGCGTCGCGGTTCTGCTCGACGAGAAAGACGCGTTCGTGCTCGGCGATGAAATCGGTCACCTCGCGCCCGAACGGAAAGGCGCGAATCCGCATGAGATCGAGCACGATGCCGTCCTCGGCAAGGAGCTCGGCCGCCTCGCTCATCGCGGGGCTTGTCGAGCCGAAATAGATCACGCCATAGGGGGTGCGTGACGTCGCGCTCTTGATGATCGGTGACGGCACGAGAGTCTTCGCCGTGTCGAACTTGCGCAATAACCGTTCCATGTTGTCGACATAGGGCCCGCCCTCCTCCGTGTAGCGGGCGTAGCGGTCGCGCGTGGAGCCGCGCGTGAAGAATGATCCGCGCTTCGGATGCGTGCCGGGATAGGTGCGATAGGGAATGCCGTCTCCATCCACGTCGAGATAGCGCCCGAAGTCGCGCCCCGTCTCGAGATCGGCGAAATGCATCACCTTGCCGCGGTCGTAGATGCGCGTGTCGTCCCAGGTGAAAGGCCGGCACAGGCGATGGTTCATGCCGATGTCCAGGTCGAGCATCACGAAGACCGGGGTCTGTAGCCGGTCCGCGAGGTCGAAGGCGAGCGCCCCGAACTCGAAGGCCTCATGCGGGTCCTCCGGAAACAAGAGCACATGCTTCGTGTCGCCATGGGAAGCATAGGCGCAAAGCAGGATGTCGGATTGCTGCGTGCGCGTCGGCATGCCGGTCGAGGGGCCGCCGCGCTGCACGTCGAAGATGACGGCCGGCACCTCGGCGAAATAGGCAAGGCCGAGGAATTCCTGCATGAGCGAGATGCCGGGCCCGGAGGTCGCGGTGAAGGCGCGCGCGCCGTTCCAGGCGGCGCCGACCACGATGCCGATCGAGGCAAGCTCGTCCTCGGCCTGGACGATGGCGTAGCGGTTTTTGCCGCTCTCCTTCTCGGCACGGTAGCGCTTGCAGAAATTGCCGAAGGCTTCGGCGAGCGAGGTCGAGGGCGTGATCGGATACCAGGCGCAGACCGTGGCGCCGCCATAGACGGCGCCAAGGCCCGCCGCCGCATTGCCTTCGACGAAGATGCGATCCCCGATTTTGTCCGCGCGCCGCACCTTGAGGCCGATCGGGCAGGTGAGATTGGCAAGCGCGTGGTCGCGCCCGATGTGCAGCGCCTTCACGTTCGGCGCGATCAGCTTCTCCTTGCCGCGGAACTGCTCGGAGAGAAGCTTCTCGATCTCGGCGACCTCGATATCGAGAAGCGCCGAGAGGGCGCCGACATAGATGATGTTCTTGAAAAGCTGGCGCTGGCGCGGGTCTGAATATTCCTTGTTGCAGATTTGCGTCAGCGGCATGCCGATGACGGTGATGTCATCGCGAAATTTGGAGGCGGGAATCGGCCGGGAAGAATCATAGAAAAGGTATCCGCCGGGCTCGATGGCGGCGACATCCTTGTCCCAGGTCTGCGGGTTCATCGCCACCATGAAATCGGTGCCGCCGCGTGCCCCGAGATGGCCGGCTTCAGATACCCGCACCTCGTACCAGGTCGGCAACCCCTGGATGTTCGACGGGAAGATGTTGCGCGGCGCGACCGGAACGCCCATGCGCAAGATGGCGCGCGCGAAGATTTGGTTCGCGCTCGCCGAGCCTGAACCGTTGACGTTTGCGAACCGGACGACGAAGTCGTTTACGCGCTCGATCGGCATGCCTTATGTCCCGCATGGGTGATGTCGAGCATGAATTTCTGCATGTCCCAGGCGCCGGTCGGACAGCGCTCGGCGCAGAGGCCACAATGCAGGCAGACATCCTCATCCTTGGCCATGATCCGGCCGGTCTTGAGGCCGTCGGCCACATAGATGTCTTGCGTCGGGTTCGGCGCCGGCGCCGTGAGCCGGGAGCGCAGCTCGTTTTCTTCCCCGTTCTCGGTAAAAGTGATGCAATCCATCGGGCAGATATCGACGCAGGCGTCGCATTCGATGCACAGATTGGCGGAGAACACCGTCTGGGCGTCGCAGTTGAGGCAACGCTGCGCCTCGGCGAACGCAAGCGCCGGATCGAAGCCGAGCTCGACCTCCTGCTTGATGTCCTTCAGGGCAATCGCCTGCTCCTTGAGCGGCACCTTGTAACGCAGATCGAGCGCCACATCGTTGTCGTAGCTCCATTCATGGATGCCCATCTTCTGGCTGATGAGGTTGGTCAGCGGCGGGGGGCGCTTGCGCACATCCTCGCCGCGCAGCAGAAGGTCGATGGAGACGGCCGCCTCATGCCCATGCGCGACGGCCCAGATGATGTTCTTAGGGCCGAAGGCTGAATCGCCTCCGAAAAGCACATTCTGCAGGCTCGATTGAAAGGTCACCTTGTCGACGACCGGCATGCCCCATTTGTCGAAGGCGAGGCCGATTTCCCGCTCGATCCAAGGGAAGGCATTCTCCTGCCCCACGGCGATCAGCACGTCATCGCATTCAATGCGCACATCGGGCTCGCCGGTGGGCACGAGATTGCGCCGCCCGTCGGCGCCGCGCTCGGCGCGAACTTTCTCGAAGAGGACCCCCGTGAGCGCCGAGCCCTCGCGCAGGAATTCCTTGGGCACGAGGTAATTGAGGATGGGGATGCCCTCGTGGATGGCGTCCTCCTTCTCCCAGGGCGAAGCCTTCATTTCCTCGAAGCCCGAGCGCACCACGACCTTGACATCCTCGCCGCCAAGCCGGCGCGAGGAGCGGCAGCAATCCATGGCGGTATTGCCGCCGCCGAGCACGATCACCCTTCGTCCGATCTTGGTGATGTGGCCGAAGGAGACGCTCGAGAGCCAATCGATGCCGATGTGAATATGGGCCGCCGCTTCCTTGCGGCCCGGGATGTCGAGGTCGCGGCCGCGCGGCGCGCCCGTGCCCACGAAGATCGCATCATATCCCTCTTTCAAGAGGGTGCCGAGACTGCCGATGGCCTGACCGGCCCGGAAATCGACGCCGAGATCGAGGATATAGCCAACCTCCTCGTCGATGACGGTCTCCGGCAGACGGAACTTCGGGATCTGGCTCCGCATCATGCCGCCCGCCCGCTTGTCCCCGTCGAACACGGTGACCTCATAGCCGAGCGGGGCAAGGTCGCGCGCCACCGTCAAGGACGCGGGTCCCGCCCCGATGCAGGCGATGCGCTTGCCGTTCGTCTCCTTCGGCCGGGGCGGGAGTTCGATCGGTGATGTCGTCCTTATAGTCGGCCGCGACGCGCTTCAGCCGGCAAATGGCGACGGGTTCTTCCTCGACGCGCCCACGACGACAAGCGGGTTCGCAGGGACGATCGCACGTCCTTCCCAAAATGCCGGGAAAGACGTTCGATTCCCAATTGATCATGTAAGCGTCGCTGTAGCGCCCGGCCGCGATCAAACGGATGTATTCGGGGACCGGGGTATGGGCTGGGCACGCCCATTGGCAGTCGACGACCTTATGGAAGTAATCGGGGTTGCCGATATCGGTGGGCTTCACTCATCCTCCCTCGGACGCCTGGTGCGTCGTGGCCGAAGAAAATGCCCCATGGGGGCAAAAGTTTCGCCTGCCATCGCGCTTTGCCAGCGCTTGCCCCAAACGATTGGGGACGCCAGGAACGTGATGATTATATGCTAAATAGTCAAGCCTTTGCGGCTCATTGCGCCCTCTTTGCGCCCTTTGGGCGGCGAGCGAGCCCGGCTCCCACTTCTGCAAAGGCGCCATCTATGTTACCGCAGCCTCGAACCCGATTTGAGGCAAAGCGCCGCGAGCGAATACTTCTGGAGCAAACAAGCGATGGCCGGGGACGATCTCGACCTCAATTCCCTGAATGACGCCGACCTTGTGGCGCAAATGCATGACGACCTTTACGATGGGCTCAAGGCCGAGATCGAGGAGGCCGTGCGCATTCTTTTGAAGCGCAATTGGGCCCCCTATAAAGTGCTCACCGAATCCCTCGTCGAAGGCATGCGCATCGTTGGCGAGGATTTTCGTGACGGCATTCTCTTCGTGCCCGAGGTGCTGATGTCGGCGAATGCCATGAAGGCCGGCATGGCGATTCTGCGGCCGCTGCTCGCCGAGACGGGCGCGCCGAAGATCGGCAAGATGGTGATCGGCACCGTGAAAGGCGATATTCACGATATCGGCAAGAACCTCGTCTGCATGATGATGGAAGGGGCGGGATTCGAGGTCGTCGACCTCGGCATCAACAACGGGGTCGAAAAATACCTCGCGGCAATCGAGGAACATTGCCCCGATATTCTCGGCATGTCTGCCCTTTTGACGACGACCATGCCCTATATGAAGGTCGTGATCGACACCTTGAAGGAAAAAGGCATTCGCAACGATTACGTCGTGCTTGTCGGCGGCGCGCCTCTCAACGAAAGCTTCGCCAACGCCATCGGAGCCGATGCCTATTGCCGTGACGCCGCCGTCACGGTCGAGACCGCGAAGGCGCTTCTCGCCAGGCGCCAAGGCTCGGCGCAAGCGCGGGCGCAGGCTGCCCAATAGCGCGCCGTGGCCGATCAGGCGGATGTTCTCGGCAAGGAGCGAGACAGGCTCACATGAGGACGATGCGCGAACGCAAGATTACTAAGGCGGGAAACTCCGGCACCGTCAGGGCGGCTGCGAATGCCTTTTTGCCGGCAGAGCCCGATGCCGGATTCGATGCCGCACCTTCGTCCGCGGACAAGGCCGATACGCTCGTCATCGCCTGCGGCGCCTTGGCAAAAGAACTTCTCGCCGCCATTCGCCTCAATCGCTGGTCGCATCTTTCCGTGACCTGCCTGCCCGCCATCCTGCACAACCGGCCTGAGCGCATCACCGAAGCCGTGCGCGGGAAGATACGCGCCCATCGCACCTCCTATCGCCGCATCTTGTGCCTTTACGGGGATTGCGGCACCGGCGGCAGGCTCGACGAGATGCTGGCGGAAGAAGGCGTGGAGCGCATCGAGGGCGCCCATTGCTACGCGTTCTATGCGGGCCTCGGCGCCTTCGATCAGATGATGGAAGAGGAGATCGGGACTTTCTTCCTCACCGATTATCTGGTTCGCTTCTTCGATCGACTGGTGATGGAGGGCCTTGGTCTCGACCGCCACCCCGAGCTGCTCGCCGATTATTTCGGCAACTACACCAAGGTGGTCTGGCTCGCACAGGCGCCCGACGCCGAGCTCGAGCGACGGGCACAAGCGGCCGCGGCTTTACTCGGTCTTCCCTTGGAGAAACACGTGACCGGCTTACGGGGTCTCGAGGGCTTCCTTGCGCGCCAAACATCGGCGCTCCCTGCCGCGACAGTACCTCAGCACCCCTCCCGATAGGCACGATGGCGCAACTCATCATCGCCTATTGGCGCGATATTCCAGCCCAGGTCACTGCCTCGCCGCCCGGCGGCCGCCGGAGCGCGCGCGTCAAGCGCGAGCTCTCGCCGCGCTTCGCGCAAGCAATCGATATGGCGGCGATGCGAGGCAGCGCGACTGGAACCGACGCTTATCTCGCCGGCTGGCGGCAAGGCGAACCCGCGCCGTGCGGGGAGGACCTCGAAGCGGCCGTGCTCGCCGAGGTTGAGCGTCTCGAGCGCGAATACGACGATGCGCGCCTTCGCGCGCTGATCGAGTGCGGCGGCCGGGAGAAGCCGCCATCGGGATGACGCTCGCTTGTGCACGGCACGGCCAGCCATGTCTTCTCTTTCGCGGGGCAAAGGCGTGGGTGGCGGGGCCAAGCCCGACCAGGACGCACTGTGGAAAGGCGCGACCCTTTTCCGTCATGGCCGTGCTGGTCACGGCCATCCATGTCTTCTCTTTGATAAGGTAAGGCGTGGAGGCCCAAGCCCGGCCAGGACGTAATCGGCACACCAAGCGCATGAACGAGTTCACCGTCGCCTTCTCTCCCTCCGGCAAGCGTGGGCGCTTTGCCGAAGGGACGAGCGTGCTCGAGGCCGCCCGTAGGCTCGGCGTCGATCTCGATTCGGTCTGCGGCGGGCGTGGCATCTGCGGACGGTGCCGGGTCGCCATCGTCGAAGGCGTGGATCAGAAGCGTGACATTGCCTCGGCGCTCGACCATGTGACGGGGCTGGATGCCGTCGAGGAACGCTATCAGCGCCTGCGGCGCGCCTTCGCGCGCGGCGAGCGACTGGGGTGCCAGGCGCGCCTTCGCGGCGACCTCCTCGTCGATGTGCCGGAGGAATCGCAACTTCACCGGCAGGTGGTGCGCAAGCGGGCCGAGGCCTGGCCGGTGAAGATCGACCCGGTGCTGCGCCTCCATTATGTCGAGGTCGCAAAGCCCGACATGGCCGATCCGTCGAGCGATTTTCGCCGCCTCGCCGAGGCGCTCGGCGAGCAATGGGGCTTGCCGGAGGTGCGCGCCGATCTCGCTCGTCCTGCGCAGCTTGCAGAAAACGCTCCGCGTTGGCGATTTCGCCGTGACGGCATGTGTGCGGCACGGGCGGGACATCGTCGCCGTCTACCCTGGGTTGAAGGAGCGCGTCTTCGGGCTTGCCTTCGACATCGGCTCGACGACGGTCGCGGCTCATCTCTGCGACCTCACGAGCGGCGATGTCCTCGCCTCGGGCGGCCGCATGAATCCGCAGATCCGGCTCGGCGAGGATCTGATGAGCCGCGTCTCCCACATCATGATGCACCCAGGCGGCGATCGCGAGCTGACCGAAGCCGTGCACGAGGCGCTCGCGGGGCTTGCCGAGGAGACCGCAAAAGCGGCGGGCGTTGCCCTCGACGACATCGTCGAGGCGACGCTCGCCGGTAATCCGATCATGCATCACCTCGCGCTCGGTCTCGATCCGACGGAGCTTGGCGTCGCGCCGTTCGCGCTCACCATCGATGCGGGTTTCGACGCCCCGGCACGCGAGATCGGCCTTTCCATCGCGCCCGGCGCCTTCGCTTACGCACTCCCCTGCATCGGCGGCCATGTGGGGGCTGACGCGGCGGCCGTCGTATTGTGCGAAGCCCCTTATCTGTCCGACGAGATCCGCCTCATCGTCGATGTCGGCACCAACGCCGAGATCGTCCTCGGCAACCGTGACCGCCTCCTCGCTTGCTCGTCCCCGACCGGGCCCGCATTCGAGGGGGCGCAGATCAGCTGCGGCCAGCGGGCCGCGCCTGGCGCCATTGAGCGCCTGCGCATCGACCCTGTGACGCTCGAGCCGCGCTTCAAGGTGATCGGCTGCGATCTCTGGTCGGACGAAGAAGGCTTTGCCGAGGCGACGCGCTCGACCGGCGTTACCGGAATTTGCGGCTCGGGCATCATCGAGACGGTCGCGGAGATGGCGATCTGCGGCCTGTTGCGCCCGGACGGCATCATCGACGGGACGATGGCGGCGCGCACGCCGCGCATTAAGGCCGATGGGCGCACTTTCGCTTTCATGATTGCCGAGGGAGAGCCGCGCATTGCCATTTTGCAAGGCGATATTCGCGCCATTCAGCTGGCGAAGGCGGCGCTTTACGCCGGCGTCAAGCTGCTCATGGAGCGCTACGGCGTGGCCAAGGTCGAGCGGATCACGCTCGCCGGCGCCTTCGGCAGCCATATCGATCCCGCCTACGCCATGGCGCTCGGCCTTATCCCCGATTGCCCGCTCGACAAGGTGTCCTCGGCCGGCAACGCCGCCGGAACGGGCGCGCGCATCGCCCTATTGAACGCGGCGTCCCGGCGGGAGATCAGCGAAGTGGTGCGTCGGATCGAAAAGGTCGAGACGGCAATCGAGCCGGGCTTCCAGGCGCATTTCGTCGAGGCGATGGCGATCCCGCATGCGAGCGATGCCTTCCCGCATCTCGAGGAAAGGCTCGGCGTCACATTCAAGCGCGCGAAGGCGCAAGAGCCAAGACGAAGGGGCGGCCGAAGGAGGTGACCAGTTAGCTCTTCTCGTTTCCCCCGTATTGCAGGACTTGGACCTTCTCGAGCGTGACGAGGCCGCTGCCCATAATCGTCTCGAGCATGGGAAGGAAATCCTTGATCTTCGCCTCCTCGTCGACGATCTCGATGACGATGGGCAGATCCTCGGAGAGCCGAAGGATCTTCGCGGTGTGCAGCCGGCTCGAATGGCCGAAACCCATCGGCCCGCGCAGCACGGTCGCGCCGGCGAGGTGCGACGCACGCGCCTTGAGGACGATCGTCTCATAAAGCGGGCGGCCTTGATATTTATCGTCCTCGCCGATGAAGATGCGAAGCAGCATGGCGTCGCGCGGAAGCTGCATGATCAGGCGCCCTTGAGCTGGTTGAGGGAGGCGGCGGTCACATGTCCGAGCCAGACCGCGCCGAGGCACAAGATGAGGGAGAGCGCGACGTTGAGGCCGGCGAGCTTCATCTCGCCGTCGCGCACAAGATTAAGCGTCTGCAGGCTGAAGGAGGAAAAGGTGGTGTAGCCGCCGCAAATGCCCGTCATCACGAACTGGCGGGCCTCGGTGCGCACCAGATATCGGCCGTCGGGGCCGGTGAGGGTGGCGAAGAAGCCGATGATGAACGAGCCAATGATGTTGACCGACAAGGTGCCGAGAGGGAAGGTCTCGCCGAAATGGTCGGCGGCGAAACCCGAGCACCAATAGCGCGCGGCGCCTCCGAGCGCGCTGCCGACCGTCACCCATACATACATCATCGTTCGTCTCTCCTCCCGACAGGGGAGCCTCTCGTTTTTCTTGCCATTGACCGGCGCGGGCGCGCAACGGTCAAGGCATGCGATGGTCCGGAAGGCCCGCGCCCGGGTTCGCGCGCGCACAAACCTGCATCGCCGCCGCGAGACGTCCCCGCTCCTCGGCGGAGAGGCTTTCGGCGAGCACGCTCGCCCATAGCCCCTCTTTCTTCAGCTCGGCGGCCGTGCAGATGCAATAGGAAAGGCAGGCTGCCTCCTCGCCGTGATGCGAAGCGCAAATCGTCCGGCACCCATCGACGAAGGGGCGATCCTCGTCCGGCACCGAGGCGCCAGCGAGCGTCAACTGCGCGACAAGCGAAAGCGTGCCGAACATTACGGGCTGGTGAATGAGGTAGATCGCGAGGCTATGGCGTCCAGCAAAGGCAAAGGCGCGCCCCGGCGCGCGTCGCGGGGTCCAAAGCGCCGAGGGGCTTGTCGCGAAACGAGGCAAGGCGAGCCGCGCCAGCGCCATGCCGGCGAGGAAGGGCGAAAGCCAGGGAAAGACCGGTTCGAAATCGAGCGTCGCAGGCGTGGTGGAGGATAATCCGAGCCAGCGAAGAAATGGCGCGTCGAAGACCGCGGAGGCGATGAAATTCGGTGCGAGCAGGACCAGGATCGCCACGCTGATCGTCACCAGCCAAGGGAACCTCAGAAAGGCGAGGCCGATCACGCTTGCGACCGCGATCGAATGCAGAATGCCGAAAAAGATGAATTCGCGCGGCATCATCAGCCAGGTCGCGAGCGTCACCGTGACGGCGGCGCCGGCGAGGATTGCGAGGCGGCGCAGATAAGCCTCCCAACGCATTCCCTTGGCGTGCGCGATGACGAGGCTCATGCCGGAGAGCGCGAGAAAACTGCCCGCGATCAGGCGTGCGAACCACCGCCACCGAGGATCGCCGCCGACGTCGAGCGCCGCCAAACCGAGGCTGTCGAGATCGAAGGCGAAGTGGAAGACGACCATGGCGGCGAGCGCCACGCCGCGCGCCACGTCGAGCACGGCAAAACGCGGTAACGCTTCAGCCTCTCGGCGTTGCCGCGACAGTATCGAGCTCACGCGCGCGCCGATGGGAGGGGAGGGGTCGCTCGGCAACAAGTTGCGCCCTTGCTCTTCCCTCGGCGCCCGGTTTTCACGCCAGGCCGAGGAAGTCGCGCTTGCCGACTTCGACCCCGTTGTGGCGCAATAGGTCATAGGCGGTGGTCGCGTGGAAGTAGAAATTCGGCAGGGCGAAAAACAGAAGATAATCGCGCCCCGTCATCTGCGTGTCCTTGCCGGCTATCTTGAGCGTGATGTCCTTTTTCTCCGTGCCGTCGATGTCTTTCGCGTTCAACCCTTCGATGAAGGCGAGCGTCGCCGCGACACGGGCCTTCAATTCCGCGAAGCTCTTTTCCTTGTCTTCATGTTTGGGCGCTTCGATGCCGGAGAGCCTGGCGCAGCAGTTCTTGGCGAAATCGCAAGTGAGCTGCACCTGCCGCGCGAACGAAAACATGTCGGGAAAGAGCCGCGCGCCGAGAAGCGCGTCGGAGTCGATCTTGCGAGCGGCAGCATGCGCCTCGGCTTTTTCGAGCAGTGCCGCGAGCGCGGGCAGCATGCGCTTGAAGGTCGCGGCAGAAGCTTCGTGCATCGACAATGACATTGGAATTTCCTGTGACTGAAGTTGGGGCGCCGACGGGCGCGCCATGGGTTTGAAACGAGAGCCATGCTCCACCATGAGGCAAGGCCCGGGTCCTGCCGCAAAGTCAAGCCGCCCTTGTAAATTTCCTCGGGCTTCGACCGTCGCGCGGGCAGGACTAATGCAGCCGGCTATTTTCTCCCGCTCGCCACATAAATTCGGGCGGCGACTGCGGCTCGCGACGGCCGGCGATGTCATGGGAAGTCGGCTTATCGAACGCTCCGGCGCTGCCTGCCTGGAATCCGGCTTGCGCACAAAGCGCGATGCCTCAGCCGTTCGGCCCGGGCGCAACCGTTGGCGGGGCGCCCGAGCGGGGCGAAGACACCTCGAGGCCGACGCGCTCGGCGACGATGTAGAGCGGCCGGCGCTTCACCTCGGCGAAGATGCGCCCGACATATTCCCCGATCATGCCGAGGGACATGAGTTGAACGCCGGCAAGCAGCGTCACGGCCACGATCAAGGTTGGGAAGCCCGGGGTCTTCACGCCAACGAAGAGAGCCTCGAACACGAAGTAGAATGCGGTGATCACCGCGCCCAACGAGATCAGGAAGCCGAGATAGGTCCACACCCGCAAGGGCACGGTGGTGAACGAGGTGATGCCGTCCCAGGCGAAATGCAGGAGCTTGCGGTAATCGTAGCGGCTCCTTCCGTGCAGCCGTTCGCCGACCTCGAACGGCACGCCGACGGATCTGAAGCCGATCCAGGAATACAGGCCTTTCGAAAAACGCGCGCGCTCGCCCAGAAGCCGCAAGGCCTCGACGGCCTTGCGGTCGAAGAGCTGGAAGTCGCCGGCCTCCTCGTGGAGCTGGGTCTCGCCCAACCGCGCGAAGATGCGGTAGAAGAGCTGCGAAAAGGCCCGCTTCACCGGCCCTTCGTAAGCACGATCGCGCCGCTGTGCGTAGACGACGGCATTGCCCTCGCGCCAGCGCTTCAAGAATTCTGGAATGATTTCAGGAGGATGCTGAAGATCCGCGTCCATGATGACAACGGCCTCTCCTTGCGCGGCGTCGAGCCCGGCCGCGATTGCGACTTCTTTGCCGAAATTGCGCGAAAGCGAGAGCGCCCGCACGCGCGGTTCCGTGGCGTTGAGCCGCTTGATCTCCTCGAGCCCGCCGTCCCGGCTGCCGTCGTCGACGAAGAGGATCTCCCATGCTCCCGTTTCGCTTTCGAGGACCGGCGCAAGGCGGCGGACAAGCGGGCCGAGGTTCTCCGCTTCGTTGAAGACGGGAATGACGATGGATAGCCCGAAGGAGTTTCGCGCGTCGTTCATGACCCCCATCATGACGGATTCGTTCGAGAATTTCGAGGGCGATGCGGGGGCAGCTTCTAGCCTTCGAGGCCTGTGGAGACCCGACGGAGCCCGCGCGTTGCGCTTCATCGCGCCCCGACTTCGTGATAGCGTTCTTCGTGGAGGAGAACATGCGCGTCCTCGCGTCGATTCCGCATATTTTGGCGGCGCCCCTCGCCGTCGCCCCGGTGATGGTCTTTTCGCTCGCAGCCTTCGCCTTTTCGGAAAGCGATCGCGCCGAAAGCCGCGCCGTGATCGAACGGCAGATCGACGCGTTTCGGCGAGATGACGGCGGGGCCGCCTTCGCCTTCGCTTCGCCGGAGCTGCAAACGCTCTTCCAGAGCCCGGAGCGTTTCATGTCCATGGTCCGCGACGGTTACCAGCCCGTCTATCGGCCGAAGGCCTACAGCTTTTCCGGCGTGACCGAGAGCGATGCCGGCTTGACCGAGACGCTGGCAATCGAGGACGCCGAAGGCGAGGCCTGGACCGCCGTTTACACGCTCGAGAAGCAGCCGGACGGATCGTGGAAGATCACGAGCTGCCACCTCGTGAAGGCAGGCGTCTCCACCTAATTCGGTGACAGTTTACCAATTTTCCATTTAGCCGCATCACAAATTAGAGAATTGATAAGCTGTCACCGAATTGATGCGCGCGCCATGCGCATGACGTTTTCGATGATCGCGAGCCCGGCTTCGGCGCCGAGCGTCATGATCAATTCGGGATGGAACTGGACGGCCGCGATCGGCAGGGAGATGTGCTCGAGCGCCATCACGACGCCGTCCTCGGTGCGCGCGGTCACGGCGAGGGATGGCGGCAAGGTCGAGGGATCGACCACGAGCGAGTGATAGCGCCCGACCGCGATCTCGCGCGGCACGCCGGCGAAAATCCCTTCGCCTTCGACATGGATGCGCGAGGGCTTGCCATGCATCGGCACCTCGAGCTCCCGGAGCACGCCCCCAAAGGCTTCGGCGATGCCTTGCAAGCCGAGGCAGACGCCGAAGAGGGGGGTGCCGCGCGCGCGGACGGCCTCGATCGCGGCCTTCATGTTGAAGTCGCGAGGCCGGGCGGGGCCGGGCGAGAGCACCACGAGGTCGGCCGGATATTCGTCGAGGAAGCCTTCCGGCACCGGCGCGCGCAAGGTCGTCACCCGGGCGCCGCATTGGCGGAAATAACCGGCGAGCGTGTGAACGAAGCTGTCGTCATGATCGATCAGCAGAAGATCGAGCGGCTCGCGTCGAGCAGCGGTCGGCACGGCCGGCGCCGGCCGCGCGCCGGCGCCCGCCTCACGGATCGCGGCCAGCATGGCGGAGGCCTTGAGGCGCGTCTCTCGCTCCTCCTCGTCGGGGTCCGAATCCGCGAGCAAGGTGGCGCCGGCCCGGACTTCGGCGATGCCATCCTTGATGCGGATGGTGCGCAAGGTGAGCCCGGTGTTCAAATCGCCATTGAAATGCACCATGCCGATCGCGCCGCCATACCAGGCGCGGGCCGAGCGTTCGTGATCCTCGATGAATTGCATGGCCCAGCGTTTAGGCGCCCCCGTCACCGTGACCGCCCAGGCGTGTGACAGGAAGCCGTCGAGCGCGTCGAGGCCTTCCAGCAGCCGGCCCTCGATATGATCGACCGTGTGGATGAGGCGCGAATACATCTCGATCTGGCGGCGGCCGATCATGCGCACCGAGCCCGGCTCGCAGACGCGCGATTTGTCGTTGCGATCGACGTCCGAGCACATGGTGAGCTCGGCTTCGTCCTTCGCCGAATTGAGCAGCTTGCGCACCTGCTCGGCATCCGCGATGGCGTCGGCGCCGCGGCTGATGGTGCCCGAGATCGGGCAGGTCTCGATACGCCGGCCGCCGGTGACACGCACGAACATTTCCGGCGAGGCGCCGACGAGATACTCGATTCAGCCCCAGATTGATCATGAAGCCGTAGGGCGCGGGATTGATGCGCGCCAGGGCGACCGAGATGGCCGAGGGCGGAGCAGTGCACCGCTCGAAGAAGCTTTGGCCCGGCACCACCTCGAAGAGATCGCCGCGTTTGAAGCGCGTCAGCGCCTCGCGCACGACGCCGGCATATTCGCCGGGCGCGTGATCGCAAGCGGGCGGGGCGGCGTTCGCGAAGCTGAAGGGGTCAGCCTTGCCATCGCGCGCAATCCCCAAGGTCGAACGGCCCGCAATCTCGAATTCGTAAAAAAAGCGGGTCGCCTTGGCGGCGTAATGGTCGACGACGACGATCTCGTCGGGAAGGAAGAGCACGATGTCGCGCTGCCCATCGGGACGGGCGAGGCGCTTCGTGATGGCGTCGAACTGGAAGGCGAGGTCATAACCGAAGGCGCCGTAAAGCCCAAGATGCGCGCATTCGCCATTGCCGAACAGCGCGACGAGGGCTCGCACCGCGGAAAAGGCGGTCGGCTGGCGGATACGTTCCTCCTCGGTGAACCGCGCCTTCGGTTCGCGGACCTCGAGGGTGAGCGTCTCTTCGCTTCGCGTGAGACGGGCGAGCCAATCCTTCGCCGCCATCGCCTCGCCGATGCCCGTCAGCAGGACGGCACCGCGCTCGTTGAGGGCCGCGATCTCGACCTTGCGCCCCCGCGCCGTGAGGCTCAAGGGCGGGTCGGTGAAGCCCACATCCCACCGCGTGTAGCGGCCGGGATATTCGTAATTCGAGGAGAACACCGCGCCGCGTCGCGTGTCGAGCGCCTCGCGGCAGGCGAGAATGGCCAAGGCCCCGTCACCGGCGTCCTCGGCCGCGCGCCGCACCTTCACGCCGCCTTGCGTGGTGAAGGAGATTTCGCCTGATGCCGCAATCATGACCTTCTTCCTTCTCGGCTTGGTTTTGCCTGAAGGAGCCGGTCGATCGCGATTTCACCTGAACCGCCGGAGCATCCTCCAGGCGGCCATTCCCGTTTTGCTTTGACGTTATCGGCTTAAATCGGGATGGCCGGCCGCTTTGCGCGACCAGCGCCACATGACGCCTTGATCTTTCGGGCTCATGAAACCTGCTTAGCTCGGGAAGGCCGGCGGAGCAAGCCGGTAGCTTTCGCGCCAGCGCGCGAGGATCGTGTCGCCGCGGCGGCTTGCGCCTTCGACAGGTGCGCGCGCCTCGGCATTCCGTTCCCGGCGCTTGCGGAAAATTTCAGAATCGATTGGAGCAATCCCGGAAACGCCTCCTCGAGCTCCGGTCGCAAGGAAACGAAGCAACGTGTCCCGTCGCCGCGATTGGAGATCACGCCAGCGAGGCGCAGCACCTTCATATGGTGGCTCAGCGTCGAATTCGCGACGCAAGCATCAAAACCGCTCCAGCCGCGCTCACCGCCTTTGGCCAGCGCTTCGACGATGGAGAGGCGCACGGGGTCGCTCAGCGCGGCGAGCACTTTCGGAAGCGTGATCTCGGCGCGCGCGGGATGGCGGTATTGCCTCATCGACGGCCTTCCCTTATATTCGATGTTCATCGAACATAGAACATCTTACCACCTTCGCTTCCCTTCCTCAACGCGGATCCCCAAGATATGGCCACCCTCTTCGACCCCATCGACCTTGGCGATCTGCGGCTTGCGAACCGCATCCTCATGGCGCCTTTGACGCGCTGCCGCGCGAGCGGGGAGGGGCGCGTGCCGAACGCGATGATGCGCGATTACTATGCGCAGCGCGCTTCGGCCGGGCTCATCCTCTCGGAGGCGACGTCGGTGACGCCGATGGGCGTCGGCTATCCGCGAACGCCAGGCATCTGGTCCCAGGAACAGGTGGCGGCCTGGAAGAGGGTCACCGAGGCCGTGCATCGGGAGGGTGGCCGCATGCTTCTGCAGCTCTGGCATGTCGGGCGCATCTCCGATCCGATTTATCTCGGCGGGGACTTGCCGGTCGCGCCGAGCGCCATCGCCGCAAAGGGGCACGTCAGTCAGATCCGGCCGCAAAAGCCCTTCGTCACGCCGCGCGCGCTCGCCATCGAGGAGATCGCGGGGGTCATCGAGGCCTTTCGGCAGGCAGCCGAGAACGCTGAGGCCGCGGGCTTTGACGGCGTCGAGATCCATGGCGCGAACGGCTATCTTCTCGACCAGTTTTTGCAAGACGGCTCGAACCGGCGCACCGATTCCTATGGCGGCTCGATCGAAAACCGGGCACGCCTGATGCTCGAGGTCACCGATGCGGCGATCGGCGTTTTCGGCGCCGGGCGCGTCGGCATGCATCTCGCGCCCCGTCGCGACTCGAACGGCATGGGCGACAGCGATCCTGAGGCGACCTTCGGCTATGTGGCGCGCGAGCTCAAGAAGCGGCGCATCGCCTTCATCTGCGCGCGCGAATCGCTCGCAGAGCCCCGGCTCGGCCCCTTCATCAAGCGTGAATTCGGCGGCCGCTACATCGTGAACGAAGGCTTCACGCAGGAGACCGGCGAGCGCGTGGTCGCCGCAGGCGAGGCCGACGCAGTGGCTTATGGCAAATTGTTCATCGCCAATCCCGACCTGCCGCGCCGCTTCAGGCTCGGCGCGCCGCTGAATGCCTGGAATGCGGAGAGCTTCTATGGCCCGGGACCGGAGGGCTATGTCGACTACACCGCGCTCGCCGAAGCGGCGGAGTGAAGTTCATGGGAAGGCCCTGAAGCCGTTTGCCGCTCGCTTATCTTTCCGTTTTGCAAAGCCGCGCACACTTCTTACCCCTCGCCGCGTCACTCCGCCGCCGCTCTCGCTCCTGAATACCCAAGCCGGCGGTTGAGCTCGCCGATCAGGTTCTCGGCGGCCTCGGCGATCACGGTTCCCGGGGGAAATATGGCGCTGGCGCCCGCGGCGCGAAGCGCTTCGAAATCCTGCGGCGGAACCACGCCGCCCACTACGATCATGATGTCGGGGCGCCCTTGCGCAGCAAGCGCCTCCTTGAGCTCGGGCACGAGGGTGAGATGTCCCGCCGCGAGCGTCGAGACGCCGATGACGTGCACATCATTCTCGATCGCTTGGCGGGCGGCCTCCTGCGGCGTCGCGAAGAGCGGGCCGATATCGACATCGAAGCCGAGATCGGCGAAAGCCGAGGCGATCACCTTCTGGCCGCGGTCGTGGCCGTCCTGGCCCATCTTCGCGACCAGGATGCGCGGTCTTCGCCCGTCGCGCGCGGCGAAGGCCGCCGTCAGGTCGAGGACGCGCCTCACCGATGCGTTCTCCATCCCGACCTCCCGTTTGTAGACGCCGGAAATCGCCCGGGTCTCGGCGCGGTGGCGCCCGAAAGCCATTTCCAGCGCAAGTGAAATCTCGCCAACGGTAGCCTTGGCGCGCGCCGCCTTCACCGAAAGCTCGAGGAGGTTTCCCTTTCCCGTCTTGCCGGCGGCGGTGAGCTCGGCAAGCGCCGTATCCACCGCTCGCGGATCGCGCTCGGCCTTGAGCCTTGCGAGCTTCTCGAGCTGCTGGGCGCGCACGGCGGAATTGTCGACCTTGAGGATATCGATCGCTGCTTCCTCGCTCGCTTTGAAGTCATTCACGCCGATGATCTTCTGCGTGCCGGAATCGATGCGCGCCTGCGTTTTCGCCGCGGCCTCCTCGATGCGCATCTTCGGCAAGCCTTGTTCGATCGCCTTCGTCATGCCGCCGAGCCGCTCGACCTCCTCGATATGAGCGCGCGCCCTCGCGGCAAGATCCGCCGTGAGGCGCTCGACGAAAAAGCTGCCTCCCCAAGGATCGATGACGCGCGTCGTGCCGCTCTCCTGCTGCAGCAGGATCTGGGTATTGCGGGCGATGCGGGCCGAGAAGTCCGTCGGCAGGGCGAGCGCCTCGTCGAGAGCGTTGGTGTGGAGCGATTGGGTGCCCCCTTGCGTCGCGGCCATCGCCTCGATCATGGTGCGCGCCACATTGTTGAAGACGTCCTGGGCGGTGAGCGACCAGCCGGAGGTCTGGCAATGGGCCCGCAGCATCAGCGATTTCTCGGCTTTCGGGTGAAAGCCGCTCATGAGCTCGGTCCACAACAGGCGCGCGGCGCGCAGTTTCGCGACCTCCATGAAGAAATTCGTGCCGATCCCGAAAAAGAAGGAAAGGCGCGGCGCGAAGCTGTCGATGGCGAGCCCGGCCGCGACGCCGGCGCGCACATAATCGAGCCCGTCCGCGAGCGTATAGGCGAGCTCGAGGTCGGCCGAGGCGCCGGCCTCTTGCATGTGATAGCCGGAAATCGAGATCGAGTTGAACTTCGGCATATGGGTCGAAGTGAAAGCGAAGATGTCGGAGATGATGCGCATCGAGGGCGCGGGCGGATAAATATACGTGTTCCGCACCATGAATTCTTTGAGGATGTCGTTCTGAATCGTGCCCGCGAGCTGCGCCGGCTTCACCCCCTGCTCCTCGCCGGCGACGATGTAGAGGGCGAGCACCGGAAGAACCGCGCCGCTCATCGTCATCGATACGCTCATCTCGCCGAGCGGGATGCCGGCGAACAAACTGCGCATGTCGTAGATGGAATCGATGGCGACGCCCGCCATGCCGACATCGCCCGCAACGCGCGGATGGTCGGAATCATAGCCGCGATGGGTGGCGAGATCGAAAGCGACCGACAGCCCCTTCTGGCCGCCTGCGAGGTTGCGGCGGTAGAAGGCGTTCGAATCCTCGGCGGTGGAGAAGCCGGCATATTGCCGGATCGTCCAGGGTTGCGACACATACATCGTGGGGTAGGGGCCGCGCAGATAGGGCCGTGAGCCCGGCAAGCTCGCCACAAAATCGAGGCCGTCCCGATCGGCGGCGCCATACCGGGGCTTCACCGCGATGTCTTCGGCCGTGAGCCAGGTGTCTTCGGCACGAGGCAATATTCCGCCTATGGACGCGATCGGCGAAGGCGCATGCGTTCCAGCGCCATCCGAAACATCAAAAGGGACCTTGGTGAAATCGGGCGTAGCGCTCATGAATCGTATTCTCGGACCTCGCGCGATGTCGGGAATTCGATCGAGACCTTTGCTCGTCATGACCGGGCCAAGCCCGGCCATGACGCGATGAAACGCGCGTCCCGAGTCGATGACCGATAGGCGGGTAGGTGAAGCTTACGCCCTTTTTGCAACTTTTGCCACGCTGAACGCTCGACCACGAGGGCGGTGCAAACCGAGGGCACGAGGTTGCCAAGCTCGACGGTTGCCGTCTAATCGGCGCATGGCCAAACCTTCCAAGGAGACTGCCGACCTCGCAAGGCGCGTCTTGCAAGGCGAGCGCGCCGCGCTCGCGCGTGCCATCACGCTTGTGGAGTCGATGCGGCCCGATCACCGCCGCGAGGCGCGCACCCTCATCCTTGAGCTCACGGCGAACACCGGAAGGGCGATCCGGGTCGGCCTCACCGGCGTGCCGGGCGTCGGGAAATCGACGCTCATCGATCAGCTCGGCTCGAACCTCACCTCAATGGGGCATCGCGTGGCCGTGCTCGCCGTCGACCCTTCTTCGGCGGTGAGCGGCGGCTCGATCCTCGGCGACAAAACGCGCATGGCGCGCCTCGCGGTCGACCGCAACGCCTTCATCCGCCCCTCGCCCGCTTCCGGTACGCTCGGTGGCGTCGCAGCTCGCACGCGCGAGGCGATCCTGCTATGCGAGGCGGCGGGTTTCGATGTGATCCTCGTCGAGACGGTGGGCGTCGGCCAGTCCGAGACCGCGGTCGCCGATCTCACCGATGTCTTCGTCGTGCTTTTGCTCGGCGGCGCCGGAGACGAGCTGCAGGGGTTGAAGAAAGGCGTGCTCGAGCTCGCCGACATCGTCGCGGTGAACAAAGCCGACGGGGAAGGCGCCGCGCGGGCCGAGGCGGCGGCGAAGGAATACCAGGCCGCGCTCCACATCCTCGGTTCTGCCTCAGGGCCTTGGAAGGTGCCCGTCCTCACGGTCTCCGGGATGGCAAATCGCGGACTCGAGCGATTGTGGGACACCATCCTCGTATATCATCGCCTCGCCGAGGCGACGGGCACGGGAAAAGCGCGCCGCCGGGCCCAGGACGTGAAATGGATGCATGCCTTGATCGAGGAGCGCGCGACCGCAAGGCTGCGTGACGATCCGGCGATCCGCGCGCGCCTGCTCGTGCTCGAACAAGAGGTTGGGGAAGCGCGTCTCCTCCCCGAGGCCGCGGCGGAGCAGATCGCGCAAATGCTCGAAGGTAAGTAATTGTCGGAAAACTTAACTGCATCGGTGTCGCCGTCACCGCAGATTTCGGCGTTCGAGATAGCTTCGCACATCACATCGGCCGCCGACGACGCGGTAGACGACAACGTCCCAACCGGTGACTCAGTAGATAATCCTGTATGGCTTGTAGTGGGTTTCGCGACATTCGGTGACGCCGAGATTCAGCAGCTCTCTAGGCAGGTTGCCGCGCTCGGGCATGTCGGTCAGGCGAGCCCAGCACTGCTCTAACCCTTCGAGAATTCGATCGGCGCTTTGAACCGAGTCACGTTGAGCAATTGCGCGGTAGATATCCTCTATATCCTTCTCTGCATCATCGAGCAGCGTCACGCGATAGCGCATCGCGCAAAATCAGTTTTTTAGGCGTTGCGCGTATTCGCTTCATGGCTTCAGATGCGGGTTTCACTTTACCCTCTGCGACCTGCCAATTCGCGAGAGCGAGAAGATCTTGAGGAGCGCGAGCGTCTCTTGCGTTTCTTCGTAGCGCGCCACATCCCGAAGAACCGCCTTGGCCTCACCACGCACAGTGATGACGATGGGATCCTGTCGCTCGGCCAGGCCACGAATCATCTCGGGCGCGTGCGCCTTAAGATAGCGCCTTAAGAGAGCTGATCGGCTTAATCTGTTCTGACAATTTCATCTGCAATTCACCTCGTTGACCAATCTACTCTTCGCTGGCCTCGCGCGTCTCGCGCTTGGAACGAGCTTTCCTCGGCCATCGCATCGGCCAGGTTCTGATGTGCGAGAACAGGCCGTCGGTCGAGACCTCGTCCTCGCTTGCCGCTATCCGTCCGGCGGCCGAGACGCCGGCCTCGACGACCGTTTCCGCACGCCCCGAGACGAGAGGATGCCACCAGGGCAGATCCTGGCCGCGCGCCACGAGGCGGTAAGCGCAAGTTGGCGGTAGCCATTTCAGGGTGCGCGCAAGGTCTGGCGATAGCTGGATGCAATCGGGGACCTTGCGCTTGCGATTTTTGTAGTCGCCGCAGCGGCAGCTTGATCTGTCGAGCAGTCGGCAGCCGACATCGGTGGTGTAGACGCTCCCGTCATCCTCGTCCTCGAGCTTGATGAGGCAGCAGCGGCCGCAGCCGTCGCACAGGCTTTCCCATTCCTCGCGCGACATCTCCTCGAGCGTCTTGCGGCGCCAGAAAGGAGTTGCATTTTCGCTCATGGGCTTCCTCTGCATCATTGCCGCGTTCCGGCCATGAGTTGATGGCACAAAGGAGGCCGAATCACTGAAAGCACGAGGTCTGCCTCTCGATTTGCGGCTGCCTCTTCTTGTCCTATCCGATCCTCTTGTCAGGGATTGAGCCCTTTCCGCTGCCTGGTTTTGTCCCGATCTCATTGCTAAATATTCGTCTCGCGCGCGGCGGCTCCGAACGGCCGCAGATTTCATCTAGGGACAGCACTCGATGCTGACAAACCCGAGTTCGCTTTGGGCGAGAATCAAAAGGTCGCTGCTCGGCGTCGATTCTTTCATCGATTCAGGACTTTACGGCGCCGGCGAATGGCTGGCCGATGCCTATCGCCGTTTCGCGCTACGCATGGACAAGCTGCATGTCTCGGGCATCCGTAGGCTCATCGTCGAGCTTTTGAGCGAGGCGACGACGCTCGGCGCCGTAGGCTTTGTCGGGCTTTTGATGCTCGCCCAGCCGGCCTTCCGCCTGACCAGCGACGATTTCCTGTCGCGACAGGACCTCGCCGTCACCTTTCTCGGGCGTAACGGGGTCGAGATCGGCAAGCGCGGCCTGAAGCAAGACGCCACCATCCCCTTGAGCGAATTTCCCGACCATCTGCTGAAGGCCGTGTTCGCGACCGAGGATCGGCGCTTCTACGATCATTTCGGCATCGATCCCGTGGGGCTTTTGCGGGCCTTGTCGGTCAATGCGCGAGCCTCGGGCGTGGTGCAAGGCGGCTCGACGCTCACCCAACAGCTCGCCAAGAACATCTTCCTCACCAATGAGCGCTCGCTCGACCGCAAGATCAAGGAAGCCTTCCTGTCGATCTGGCTCGAAAGGCGGCTGACCGAAATCCCAGATCCTCAAGCTCTATCTCGACCGCGCCTATATGGGCGGGGGCACCTTCGGGGTCGCGGCCGCGTCCGAATATTATTTCGGCAAGTCGGTGAAGGATATTTCGCTCGCCGAGGCGGCGATGCTCGCCGGCCTCTTCAAGGCGCCGACCAAATACGGCCCTTACGTCAATCTGCCGGCGGCGCGGGCGCGGGCAAACGACGTTCTGTCCAACATGGTCGACGCCGGCTTCATGACCGAAGGCCAGGTGCTGGCGGCGCGGCAGAATCCGGCGACTCCCGTCGATCGCGGCCGCGATTACAGCCCCGATTATTATCTCGATTACGCCTATGACGAGGTGCGCAAGCTCGCCGATGCGGGCAAGCTCGGCGGCGAGCGCTCCGTCATCGTGCGCACCTCCTTCGACGCCGATCTGCAGCGCAAGGCCGAGAGCTCGATCGAAGCGTCACTGCGCGACGAGGGCGACCACTGGAACGTCGAGCAGGCCGCCATGGTGATCATGGAGCCCGACGGGGCCGTGCGCGTCATGGTCGGCGGGCGCGATTATGGCGACAGCCAGTTCAACCGGGCGACCGATTCGCTGAGGCAGCCGGGGTCGTCCTTCAAGCCGATCGTCTACACGACCGCGCTCGCCAGCGGCAAATTTCACCCCGATACGATGATCGTCGACGCGCCGATTTGCATCGTCAATTGGTGCCCGTCGAATTTCGGCGGCAAATACATGGGGCGCGTCACGCTGACCCAGGCGATCACGCATTCGCTGAACAGCGTGCCCGTGCGGCTGTCGATCGCGCTCGGGGACGGCAACCCGAAAGCCGGGCGCGCCAAGATCATCGAGATGGCGAAGCGGCTCGGCATCACCACCGAAATCAACGACACGCAATCGCTGCCCATCGGCGCCGTCGGCGTCAATCCGCTCGAGATCGCCTCCGTCTACGCGGTCTTCGCCAATGGCGGACGCCGCGCGCCGCCGCATGCCGCGCTCGAGATCATGAATCCCAAGGGCCAGGTGATCTACACTTTCGACAAGGACGGCCCGCCGCGACCGCAAGTGATCTCGACCCAAGTCGAGACGGATATCGTCGGCATGATGCGCCATGTGGTGGCCGAGGGCACGGGGCGCGCCGCCATCATTCCGGGCATGATGTTCGCCGGCAAGACCGGCACGACGAATGCGAGCCGCGACGCCTGGTTCGATGGCTACAGCGCCTATCTCGTCGGCGTGATCTGGATGGGCAACGATGATTACGAGCCGATGAACGGCATGACCGGCGGCTCCCTGCCGGCCAAGACCTGGCATGAGATCATGGCCTATGCGCTTCAAGGCCTCGATCCGAAGCCGCTGCCCTTCCAGCAATTCGACGACAGGCTCGACGGCACGCTGGCGGCGCGCGCCAAGGATGAGCAGGCGCGCGCAACCGCGGTCGCCGCGCCGCGCTCGCAAACCTTGTCGCGGCGCTCGATGGAGGTCATCAACGGCATCGAGAATCTCCTGGCGCAACCCGTCGCTGTCCATGAGGTGCCGTCCGATCCCGTGCGCATCCTGCAGCTCGAGGACGGCCGGTTGAGCGCGGCCGGCACGCGGGCGCTTCGCTGATCCGGACGCCGCACATGCTGCGCATTCTCTCGATCCTCGTGGTGCTCTTCGGCGGAGCCGTCATCGGGCTCAGAAGCGCCGAGCTTGCGCTCGACCGCAATGTCTCGGGGGATCTCGTTCGCGCCGGCTCCTGGGAGATGCGGGTCTCGGAAAGCCTGGTGTCGGCCGATCCCTACGCGCAAGCCGAGAGGGCGCGCTCGGGCGTCATTCCGCTGGCCTCGGGCGAGGGTTTCACCTTGACGGCGCGGCGTGATTCGCAAGGGCGCAAGCTCGATGGGCGCTGCGCCTATTCGGTCTCCGGCGCCACGCCGGCCGCCCGCTTCTGGAGCCTCACCCTGTTCGATGAGGCGGGCCATCTTGTCGCCAACGCGGCGCAGCGCCAGGCCTTCACCTCGACCGAGCTGAGCCGGGACGCGAAGGGCGGCTTTGCCATCAATGTCGGCTCGCAAGTCATGCCGGGTGATTGGCTGCCCGCGCCCGGGGGCGGTTTTGTGCTGCTCTTGCGGCTCTACGACACGCCGATCGGCACCGGCGTCTCCGTGACGCCCGAGCAGGTGCCCGCGGTCACGAGGCTCGCATGCGCTTGATCGGCAAGCTCGCCGGGGCGATGAGGCTGATCGCATGCCTTGTCCTCATCGCCATCGCGGTGCACATCGTGAGCGTGCTTTCCGTGCCGAGCCTGTCGCATGCGGATGCGTTCTCCCTCGTATCGCGCCTTGCGCCCGAGCTTCGGCTCGTCGCGCTCGACGGGCACGAGGCGTTTGTCGATGCGATGGAGGACCCCGGCGTCGCGGCGGCGGTGTGCTCCTTCGATCTCGCGGCCGGCCCGGTCAAGGTCTCGCTGCCGGCCGGCGCCGACGGCTTCTCGTCGATCGCGCTTCATCAAGAGGGGGGCGGCGCCTTCTTCGCCTTGTCGAATTCGGCCGCGGAGAACGGCCGCCTCGAGGTGGTGGCGCTGACGCCGGCCCAGGCGGCGGAGCGTGCCGCCGATGACGACCCGGACAACCCGAGCGGCGAGGTGCGTGCCGTCTCGTCGCGCACGCGCGGTTTTGCGGTATTCCGGGCGCTCGCATTGTTTCCGAGCCAACGTCAGGCCGCGAAGGCGCTGGTCGCGCGCGCGACCTGCCAGCATGTCGAGTGAGCGCGAGGGCGCCTGTCCCAGGCGAGACGGGCAGCTGAAAAGCGCAATCGGCGCCGACCTTCGATTACCCGACGTCAGGCGACGTCGGCGGTGGTGATCTCGCCTTGCTCAGGCATCGGCTGGGCGATAGCCGGCTCGCGGCCCGGGCTCTCGCCGCGTTTGGCGCCATCGGCCGGCGCGCCCCAGCGCTCATAGCGCACGCCGAGGAAGAGGCTGATCGTGGCGCCGCCTTCGGGCACAGGCTCGCGGCGCCGATACGGCGCGGTCCGTGCGGCCTCCGGCAGAGAGATGACGTGGCCCATGAGGTCCCCACTTGCTTGCGGTCGCCTTGCCCGAGAGGCGCGCCCGTCACCGGTCACCGCCTCGCCGCGCTCCTCGATCCTGACCATCAACACGCGGACGGACACAACATGAGCCCAGCCGCGCTCCACTCGTCCCAGCCGCTATGCTGGGGGAGCTTGGTTAACGTGATGCTAACGGCGATGGACGTAATTTCCGTGCATGTCCGATCACGCTCTTCAGGGGTTTGCCACCGCCGATGCCGCCTGATGCTTTCCCCGAGATCAGCCCGCTCATCGCTGCCGCCAAGGCCGACGGCATCGATGCGCGCATGGTGCTGGCCCGCGTGCTCACGGATCTCTTTGTCGGGCGAATGTTGCACACCCGCGACGAGCTCCTTCAATTCGAGGCACTCGTCGAACCTCTGATCCGCATCGTCGACACGCGCACGGCCATGGCGGTGGCGGACAAGCTCGCCCGCCATGACGAGACCCCGCGCGGCGTGATCGAGGCGCTCTTGGCGCGCGAGGACGAAGCGAGCTTTGCGACGCTGCGCGACGCGGCCATGCTCGATCAGCGCACGCTCGACATTCTGGCCGAGCGGGGTTCGCGCCGGGTGGCGGCCGCCATCGCAGCGCGCGACGGCCTTGCCGAGGCGACTGCGCGCATCCTCGTCTATCGCGACGAAGCCCCGACCGATCTCGCGCTTGCGCAAAAGTCGAAGCGCGATCTGCCGCCCGATGTCGTGTCGCTTCTCTGCGCCAGGGCGCGCGGCAATCTCGTGCTCGCCAAGCTTATGCTTGCCCGGCCAAGCCTCGCCTTTCGCGAACGCTGCGCGCTCTTCCTCGAGGCCGAGCCGCAGGAACGGGCCGCGATCGCGGCCGAGGCGACACGCCGCGGCTATTTGATGAGGGTGCGCCCGAGCCCCTTCGCGCGGCGCGATCGCGACGAGGCCGTCCTGGCGCTCGCGGGGCAGGGGAAGGAGAAGCTCGCCGAGGCGCTCGCGATTTGGCTCGATCTCGGCTTCGACGATGCGAGCAGAATCGTCGACGACCCGACCGGCGAGGCGCTCGTCCTCGCCTTGCGCGCTTGCGGGGCGCGGCCGGAACCGATCGTGACGTTGCTGTTGCGGCGCGGCCTCCACCTCTCGCGCTCCGTCGAGCGCATTTTTTCGCTCGAGCGGCTGGCGCGCGAGACGAGCGCGGCGGCCGCCGCCATGGTCGTCGAGGCCTTCGCTCAGGTCAGGCCGCGGCCGCCGCGCCATCTGGCGGCGCAGCGCCCGGCGCGTGCGGCGACTTTGCCGGGAGCGGAACCCGCTCTCGCGAGCGCGTTCAAGCGGCGCGAGCGCGTCCGTTGAGGCAGTTTGTCTTGCACCAAGAGGCGCGCCTGCACTCTTCGATCGGCAAAAATGTCCGCTTGGCGCGCTTACGGGCCCGCAAGATCCAAGAACGAGCGGCCGTCGCGATCCTCGACCTCGACGATCCAGAGGTCGGGGTCGAAGCGGCGCTCCTTGGCGAGCCGTGCCTCGGTTTCGGCCGGCGTCACGGTCAAAGGCGCGTGCAATCGCGTGAACAGGCGATCGACGCCTTGGGGGAGCTCTTCCGTCGGCGGAGCCGGGCCGTAGAGAGTGGCGGAGTCGTCGAGCCTGTCCACTTTGACGAAGATCGTGCCGGCTTCCGCCGCGCCGCGCCGGCGCAGGACGGCGGTGACGCCCTCAGATGCGCACCGGCGAAGATATGCCGAAACCCAGATGTCGCTGCGAAGCCGCATGGCGCTTCGATGCCTCGCAAATTCAGGGCGGGTCAAGAGGCCGGCGATGATCTCGCGCCCGGTTGACTTTCGCCTTTCTCGAAGCAATCACCTTCTCAGCCGGTCGAATTCACTTTCGCCGATATGGGATCGGGGGCGGGCCGCCGGTCGCTCGCATAGCCGAGGCGCCTTCGATGTCGCATAACAGCTTCGGACATCTCTTCCGCGTCACCACCTTCGGCGAGAGCCATGGGGTTTCGATCGGCTGCGTCGTCGACGGCTGCCCGCCCGGCATCCCGCTTTCCGAAGCCGATATTCAACGCGATCTCGATCGTCGGCGTCCGGGCCAGTCACGCTTCACCACGCAAAGGCGCGAGCCGGACCGCGTGAAGATCGTGTCGGGCGTCTTCGCCGACGATCGCATCAAGGCGCAGGTTACTACCGGCACGCCGATCGGCCTCCTCATCGACAACGAGGATAAGCGCTCGAAGGATTACGATGAGATCAGGGACGCCTATCGCCCCGGCCACGCCGACGTCTCCTATGATCTGAAATACGGCTTTCGCGATTATCGCGGCGGCGGGCGTTCCTCGGCGCGCGAGACCGCGATGCGGGTCGCGGCCGGCGCCATCGCGCGCAAGGTCCTGCCCGCCATGACGGTTCGCGGCGCGCTCGTGCAGATGGGGGCCTCGCGCATCGATCGCGCCCATTGGGATTGGGATGAGGTCGAGCGCAACGCCTTCTTCACCCCCGACGCCGAGGCCGCGGCGCGTTTCGCCGAAGAGCTTGACGCGGTGCGAAAGCGCGGCTCGTCGCTTGGCGCGGTGATCGAGGTGGTGGCCGAAGGTGTGCCGGCGGGGCTCGGCGCGCCGGTCTACGGCAAGCTCGACGCCGACATCGCGGCCGCGCTGATGAGCATCAACGCGGTGAAGGGGGTCGAGATCGGAGAAGGCTTTGCGGCCGCGAGCCTGTCGGGTGAGGAGAACGCCGACGAGATGCGGGCCGGCAATGAAGGCATCACCTTTCTTTCCAATCATGCCGGCGGCATCCTCGGCGGCATCTCGACCGGACAGCCGATCGTCGCGCGCTTTGCCGTGAAGCCCACTTCGTCCATCCTCTCTCCCCGCCGCACGGTCGATCGTTTCGGCGCGGAGCGCGAGATCGCGACCAAGGGCCGTCACGACCCCTGTGTCGGCATTCGCGCGGTGCCGGTCGGGGAAGCCATGCTCGCTTGTGTGATAGCGGACCATTATTTGCGCCAGCGCGCCCAAGTCGGCGATCCGCCACGCTGGCCTTTTCCGCGCTGATCGAGGTATTGCCGCCCACAAGCGTCGGCGTCGGCCGTCGTCAGCGCCCCAGGTTTAGTTTTGCTAAAAATCCATTGGCTTGCCAAGGGTAGCGCATTTAAACGATACTAAAATGGCGTTAGGGCTGACCATGAAACTCGCCGCATGGCTTGAAAGGAAAAAGGTCAAGCGCGCGGATTTTGCGCGCGCCATCGGTGTTTCGCCTGGCGCCGTGACGCAATTCTGCAATCTGGAGCGCGCCTGGATTTCGCGCGAGACGGCGACGCTGATCTTCAAGGAAACAGAAGGCGCGGTCACGCCGAATGATTTCCTCGGGCTCGCGCCCGCAAAGGGGCCGAACGGGAAGGATAATGTCGTGGCTGACAGCGTGTCTTCGGCAATCGCCGCCTTCAAGGCCGGCGAGATCGTCGTCGTCTCGGACGATGAGGATCGGGAAGGGGAGGGCGATCTTTTCATCGCCGCATCCTTGGCGACGCCGCAAGCGATGGCCTTCATCGTGCGTCACACCTCCGGTATCGTTTGCGCGCCCTTGCCGGCCGAAGAGGCGCGCCGCTTGCGCCTCGATCCGATGGTGTCGACAAATGATGCTCCACTCGGCACGGCCTTCACCGTCTCCGTCGACGTTCGCCACGGCCTCACGACCGGCATCTCCGCCGAAGAGCGCACCAACACCGTGCGTGCGCTCGCCAACGGCAACATGGGCGCCTCGGATTTCGTGCGTCCGGGCCATGTGTTTCCGTTGATCGCGAGGGACGGGGGCGTGCTCATGCGCACGGGGCACACCGAAGCTTGCGTCGATCTTTGCCGCCTCGCGGGCCTGCCCCCGGTCGGCGTGCTCGCCGAGCTCGTGAACGACGACGGCACGGTGATGAAGGGCCGCCAGGTCACGGAGTTCGCCAAGCGCCACAAGCTCAAGCTCCTCACCGTTGCCGACCTCATCGCTTACCGCCAATCGCGCGAGAAGCTCGTCGAGCGTGTCGCCTCCTTTCCGGTCGAGACCGCGATCGGCTCGCTGCAAGGCCACGCCTTCTCCACCCCTTTCGATGCGGTGAACCATTTCGCCTTCGTGCATGGCGAGCTCGGGGACGGACGCGACGTGCTGACGAGGCTCCATCGCGCCCATATCCTTCAGGACGTTTTCGGCGGCGGCAAAGCCATCAACGGGTCGCTCGCGCGCTTCAAGGAGGCGGGGCGCGGCGTGCTCATCTACCTGCGCGACGGCACCTCGGGCGTGCCTGTCGCGAAGCTTCCAGATGGCGAGCGCTCAAGCTCGGAGGCCGAGCGCACGCGCCAATGGCGCGAGATCGGCGTCGGCGCCCAGATCCTTCGCGATCTCGGCGTGTCGTCGATCCGGCTCTTGTCGTCCCATGAGATGACCTATGTCGGGCTCTCGGGCTTCGGCATCGAGATCGTCAAGACGGAGGCGGTCGACGGATGAGCGAGATTGCCTTTGTTGCACTGGGCAACGGATCTGGATTATGTCGCCCCAGCAGCGTCAGTAAGTCTATAGTACTCGGCGATGCACCGATCGAGTTCAGCTCTCGCCAGCTCTGCGCTTGCGATGTCGAAGCTGATGTAATTTATCGGTCTCCCTTCCGGCCCCATGTAAGCATCAGGCAAGAGCTTAAGGGCAACGAAAATCGACTTCTCGTCCAATCCCTTCTTTATTCGCCATTGGAAGAGAGAGTATGACGACTGGCCCTGTATCGTCTCAGTTTCAAAAATTACCTCGCCGAAGGACGAGCTAAGGGTTTTTGAGCGGGCAAGAAACTTCTTCAGAGGGCTCCACATCCTAAGTACCTTGCGAACAGGGAAATCGAGATAGCGCAGCTATGGGCGCTTTTCTCATCAAAATTGCGCGAACGGCACAGCTTAATTCCGGCCTAGTGGCCTAATGAAGATTAAATGCATTAGCTCGCGTTCTTAGACCCGGAAATGCTTCGAGAGCTTCAACCCTTGCGCCTGGTAATGTGAGCCGAGGTCGCTCCCGTAAAGTGCCTTCGGCCGCTCGGAGAGGCGCTCATAAACGAGCCGCGCCACGGTTTGGCCGTCCTCGAGGATGAAGGGCACGTCGCGCGAGCGCACCTCGAGAACGGCGCGGCTCCCATGGCCGCCGGCGGCAGCATGGCCGAAGCCAGGATCGAAGAAACCTGCGTAATGCACCCGGAATTCTCCGACCAACGGATCGAAGGGCATCATCTCGGCGGCGTAATCGGGCGGCACATGCACCGCTTCGCGCGAGGCGAGGATGTAGAATTGATCGGGATCGAGGACGAGCGTCCGATCGGCCGAGGTGAGCGGCTCCCAGAACTCGCCTGCGTCGTAAGCGTCGGCGCGATCGACATCGATGAGCCCGGTGTGGCTTTTGGCGCGATAGCCGATCACGGTCGAGGCGTTGGTCCCAGCGAGATCGACGCTCACCGCGATGCCGGAGGCGAAGGAAGGGTTGAGCCCAGCGACGAGGGTCTCGCGCTCGTGCAGCTCGGCGAGCTCATTGTCGCCGAGCCTCGCCTCGCCGGTGCGCAAGCGAAGCTGGGCGAGCCTGGAGCCGCGCCGCGCCAGCACCGGAAAGGTGCGCGGGGAAACTTCGGCATAGAGCTTTCCCGCATAGCCGGGCTTGATGATGTCGAAACGGTCGGCGCGATCGGTGATGACGCGCGTGAAGACGTCGAGCCGCCCCGTCGAACTCTTGGGATTGGCCGCCGCCGACAAGGAGGCGGAAAGCGCGAGGCTCTCCTCGACCTCGGCGATGTAGACGCAATTTCTCTCGAGCACCGCGCCTTGCTCGCTGTCGAGGTCGATCTCATGCGCATTGAGCTTCGCAAGGCAATCTGAAACCTTGCGATGCGGTCCGGGCAGGAAGCTCGCGCGCACGCGCCAGGCGCGTGCGCCGAGGCGCAAATCGAGACTTGCGGGCTGGATCTGCCCCTCGACCAGCGGACGCGCGGCCGCGATCGCGCCTTTTGCGACGAGCGCCTCGATCTCATGCCCCGGAAGAATGCCGCCGCTCTTCATGGCGCGACCATTTCGCCTGGGCGCTTCGAGGTCAAGCGCGGGCGCTTCGTCAGCCGCCGGCTCAGAGATTAATCGAGTCATGGGGGGCGCCGCTCGATGAACACCGATCCGATGAAGGAGTAGACGAGCTCGCCCTTCTGGTTGGTGCCCATGTTGCGTGAGAAGATGAGTCCCCAGCGCGGCCGCGACGCGCTCGGCCGCTTCGAGACGAGCGTGCTCGCGAAACTCACCGTGTCTCCCGCATAGACCGGCTTGTGCCACACGAGATCCGTGAAGCCGGGGGAAGAGCCCATGGCCGGAGGCGTGAGGCCCTGCGCCAGCATGGCGTCGCGAAGCGCCATGCGCCTTTCAATCAGCTGGCGCATGCAAGCCGCACCCGTATGCCAGCCCGAGGCGCAAAGCCCGCCGAAATGGCTCTTCGCCGCGGCATCCGGATCGACGTGGAAAGGCTGAGGGTCGAAGGATTTTGCGAAGCGGATGATGTTCTCCGCGGTGAAATGGTAGGAGCCGATTTCGTTCGTCTCGCCCACCGCGAGATCGTCGAAATAGGCAAGCGTCGGGGAGGGCTTGCGGGCGACCGACGCCGGTTCCGCCAGGCGGCCTGCGGCCTCGCGCGAAGCCGTGCCCGCCTTGCGCTCGGACGCTGCCATGTCCGCGCCGTTCGAGCCTGGCTCGAGCGCGGCAGCGATGTCGCGTCGCCCCGCCATCATCCAGAAGAGCTGCTCGCAGGCGATGTCGTCATGCTGGTTCAGAAGCGCAAGTCCGATCTTGACGAGCCCCATTTCCGGACGCGAGCGGGAAGAACGCTTGTCGATGACGCTCCAGCGCACGGTAAGCGTGTCGCCGGGGCGCACGGGCTTTTTCCATTTCACCTCGTCCATGCCTGGCGCGCCCATCGAAGAGGTGTTGCGGATGAGCCCGTCGAACATGATGCGCATGATGAGCGCGCAGGTGTGCCAGCCCGAAGCGATCAGCTCGCCGACGAATGTGCTCTTGGCCGCCTCCTCGTCGAGGTGGAAGGGCTGCGGATCGAACTCGCGGGCAAAGGCGATGATCTCGTCGCGCGTGACCGTTCTCGGCCCGCATTCACCGCTCGCGCCGACTTCGAAGTCCTCGAAGAAGATTTTGGGCATGGCTCGACCCTAAAGCGGCTGCGCGGTTCCGTCAGGCGTCAATTCGCAAATCTGAAATGCAGGACATCCCCATCCGCGACCACATAATCCTTGCCTTCGAGGCGAAGCTTTCCCGCGTCGCGCGCTCCGGCCTCTCCCTTCAGCGCCACGTAGTCCGCGTAGGGAATGGTTTCGGCGCGGATGAATCCCTTCTCGAAATCGGTGTGGATGACGCCGGCCGCCTGCGGCGCCTTCGCGCCTTCGGTCACGGTCCAGGCGCGCGCCTCCTTCGGACCCGCGGTGAAGAAGGTGACGAGGCCGAGAAGCTCATAGCCGGCGCGGATCACGCGGTTGAGGCCGGGCTCGGCGAGCCCGACGGCTCCGAGATAGTCGGCCTGCTCCTCGGGGGGCAAAAGTGCGATCTCGCTCTCGATCTTGGCCGAGACGACGACCGCCTTGGCGCCTTCCTGCGCCGCGCGTTCGAGAACGAGCGCCGAATAGGCATTGCCTTTGTCGGCGGCGTCTTCCTCGACATTGCAGACATAGAGCACGGGTTTCGAAGTGAGGAGGCCGAGCATGCGAAAGGCCCTCTCCTCCTCGGATTTGCGCTCGACGAGCCGCGCCGGCTTGCCTTCGCGCAGAAGGGTGAGGGCGCGCTCGACGAGATCGAGCGTTTCCTTCGCCTCCTTGTCGGCGCCGCGTATCCGCTTCTCGAGCGAAGGGACGCGCTTCTCCAGGGATTCGAGGTCGGCGAGCATCAACTCGGTCTCGATCGTCTCGATGTCGGCGATCGGATCGATGCGGCCCTCGACATGGGTCACGTCACCATTCTCGAAACAGCGCACCACATGGGCGATGGCATCGACCTCGCGGATATTGGCGAGGAATTGATTGCCGAGGCCTTCGCCCTTCGAGGCGCCGCGCACGAGGCCGGCGATATCGACGAAGGTTAGGCGCGTTGGAATGATTTCCGCCGACCCTGCGATCGTGGCGAGCGCGGCGAGCCGCGCGTCGGGGACGGCGACCTCGCCCACATTCGGCTCGATCGTGCAGAACGGGTAATTCGCCGCCTGAGCCGCCGCGGTCTGCGTCAGCGCGTTGAAGAGCGTCGATTTCCCGACATTCGGCAAGCCGACAATGCCGCATTTGAAGCCCATGAACGAGTTCCTTCATCCTCGATGGCGCGCGAGGCGCTTCACGCGAGTTCATCCATCTTGTGCCGCCCCCTGGCCCCAGCCCTTCGCCTGCATGGCGAGATGGACCTTGTTTGAAAAGCTCGCTTCCTGCCCCTGCACGAGAAGCGGGACGAATTGCGCGCAAGCCTCGGTGAGGTCCTTCACCCAAGGCCATTCCTCCTTGAAGAAGTCCGAAAGCACGTAAGGGTGCACGAGATTCTTGTCGCCGGGGTGCCCGATGCCGATCCGCACGCGCCGATAGCCGCTGCCGAGATGGGCGGTGATCGAGCGCAACCCGTTATGGCCCGCATCTCCGCCGCCGCTCTTCACCCTGAGCTTCCCTTCATTCAGATCGAGCTCGTCGTGAAACACGGTGAGCGCGTCGAGCCCCACCTTGAAGAAACGCGCCGCCTCGCCGACCGCGCGTCCGCTGTCGTTCATAAAGGTTTGCGGCTTGAGGAGGAGCACGCGCTCTCCCCCGATCACCGCTTCCGAGACTTCGCTCTGGAAACGGCGGCGCCAAGGCGCGGCGCGGTGCTCGCGCGCGATCGCGTCGAGCACCATGAAGCCGATGTTGTGGCGGTTGCCCGCGTAACGAGAGCCCGGATTGCCGAGGCCGACGAGGATCTGCATGGCAAGATCCCGCTCCTTGGGATCAAATTCTACCGGCTGTGTCGGCTTTCCGACGCGACGCAGGCGAGCGCGTGCCCAAGAGAATGCGCGCGAAAGTGACGAGGAGAGCGCCAAGAAAATCAGGCCTCGGGGAGGGCTTCGCAGGGCGAGGGCTTCGCTTTCCCGAAGTCGCCGGCCTTGGAGGGACCCGCTCGATTCCCCTCGCGTTGGCACGAGGGGAGCCGCTTCTGAAAGCCCGAGGATCAGCTCTTCTTGGCTGGGGCCGCCGCCGGGGTGGCGCCAGCCGCAGCCGCCGCTTCGGGGGCGGCGGCTTCGCCGCCCTCGGCCGGCGCGCCTTCGGTTGCCGCGGCCGTGGGCTCGGCCTCGACGAGCACGGTCGGCGGCGCGATCGTCGCGACCGTGAAATCGCGCTCACGAATCACCGGGCGCACGCCTTCGGGCAGCGTCATATCCGAGATGTGGACACCGTCGTTGATTTCGAGCCCCTTGAGATCGGCGGTGAGATATTCCGGAATCGCCTCGGGCAAGGACAGGACCTCGATGGTGTGGCGCACGATATTGAGCGTGCCGCCGCGCTTCAATCCGGGCGATGCCTCTTGATTGATGAAGTGCACCGGCACCTCGACGCGGATGGTCTGGCCGGCGGCGAGCCGCATGAAATCGACATGGATCGGAAAATCCTTAACCGGGTCGAGCTGAAAGTCACGCGGGATGACCCGCTCGGATTTTCCCTCGACATCGACCTCGAAGATGGTGGTGAGGAAGCGCCCGGCGCGTATGCGCAGGCCGATGTCCTTCGAATCGAGCGAAATGGGAGCGGCCGGCGCGCCGGCCCCGTAAATCACGGCGGGAGTGCGGCCCATCCGGCGCTCGGCTCTGGCGGCCCCCTTGCCGCTCTTGGCCCGCGCCTGAGCCTTGATCTGCTTCGCAGCGGTCATGGTTCAAGTCCTTCGGTGCTGATGAAAGGCTGATCCCGCCAATGCCCGAAGCCGGCCCTGTCGGCCGCTGGGCTTCGTCCATTCACGGAAAGCCTGCGCGAAAATGCCTCCAAGGGTGCAAGTTTTCCGCGCGCGCAACCCTATAGCGAGGGCGCTGCGAAAACACAAATTTCGCCGCGGGATCCGTTGGCCCTGGCATTGGCCTTGAGCGCCGCCCAATCGCGCGAAGCGAAGGGCCCCGCCCATTCACGCCTCGCGCGGGGCGGGCCAATTCATCCGCGCATGGACGGTCTCGAGGATCATGCGATTGGCTCGCTCGACGATATCGTCGAGCGAGGGCGTCTGCGCGAAGATCGCCGAGGCGCGCGCGCGGATTTCCTCCAGCGTGGGGATCGAGGGGAGCGACATATTGGCGAAGGCGTCCGCCGCCTGGTGGCGCGCCTGGGCGAGCTTTTCCTGAAGTTCCGCGAAGCTCGGCGTGCCGGCGAAGGCGCCGTGCAGCGCGGCCGCGATGCGCTCGGGGTCGAAGGAGAGGGCGAGCTGCAGCGCGGCGCGCTCGATCACCTTGGTGCCGAGGCGTTGCTCGTTGCGCAGCACGGCTTTCGGCGGGTGCTTCAGGTCCCAGACGATGCCGAGGAAGGCGAGGCCGCGCAGGAGATAATAGGTCGGGTCGAATTCCCACCAGCGGAAGCCCTGGCGCGCGCTCGCCTGATAGGCGTGATGGTTGTTGTGCCAGCCTTCCCCCATGGTGAAGAACGCAAGCAGCCCATTGTTGCGGGAATCATCACCCGTCACATAGCGCTTCCGGCCATGCACATGCGCGAGCGAGTTGATGCAGAAGGTGGCGTGATAGACGGCGACCGTGCTCCAGAAGAAGCCCACGACGAGATAACTCCAGCCGCCGATCAAAAAGACGAGCGCGCCGAGCATGACGGCGGGAAGAAGCTCGAATTTGTGCAGCCACATAAGCTCAGGATAACGCGTGAAATCGGCGACCTTGGAGAGATCGGCCCTGTCGTGGCGCGCCGCGAAGATCCAGCCGAGATGCGCGTAGAGGAAACCGCTCTGCCGAGGCGAGTGCACGTCGTCTTCCGTATCGGAATGCAAATGATGGTGGCGATGTTTCGCGGCCCACCACAAGATGCTCTTTTGGGTCGTCGTCTGCGCCATGAACGCGAGCACGAATTGAAAGGCGCGGCTCGTCGAATAGGCTCGATGCGAGAAGTAGCGATGATAGCCCGCGCCGATCGCGAAGATGCGCACCCAGTAGAGCGCGACGCCGGTCGCAATCGCGCCCCAGCTTACACCGGTCCAAATCGCCGCGAAGCAGACAAGATGGACGATGAAGAAAGGCACGATCGAGGGATAGACGATGTCGTCATGGTGGCCGCGCGCGGCCTTCTCAGGCATTGGGTTCACTTGTGCCTCTTTGATCAGCAACTGCGGCGTGGTCGCGCGACCTCTGCCAACGAGATCAGGCCTGGCGTCCGAAGAAGGCGGAAGGCATAACGCGACGCGATGGAGTCAACGGCGGTCGGATGGCACCGCCATATCCGGTATTGCAAAGGAATGCACCATCATCCGATCGTTTGCCGCTATATTTGATGCAAGATAACGGTCTTTTGATGGAGGCAAGCTCGTTCGCCTTATATGGGAGCGCTCGAGGCAGAAAAAACAGCGTGGCCCTACATTCGACGGGCTCGGCGCGATTGTCGTGGGATCGATATCGGGCGCTCGCGCCCTGAGCAAGGCGGCGTTTTGGGTTTTACGGGGTCGATCGGGAGCCTTCCGCTGGCCTTGGCCCTGGCTTTCCTTTGCGGTAACAGGGGCAATGCCCGAGCTTCCGGAGGTCGAGACCATCCGGCGCGGTCTTGCGCCGGTGCTCGAAGGCGCGACCTTCGACAAGGTCGAGCTGCGCCGGCGCGATCTGCGCTTTCCTTTTCCGAGAGGCTTCGCCAAGCGCCTCGAGGGCGCGACGGTGACGGCGCTCGGCCGGCGCGCCAAATATCTCGTGGCCGAGCTCGATAGCGCGGACGCGCTCATCATGCATCTTGGCATGACGGGCCGCTTCACGGTCGAGGAAGGCCCCGGCAGGCGCTCGAAGGAACGCTTCGAGCCCGGCCGCTTCTACGACGACAGCGAGCGCCTCGCCGCGCATGATCATGTGGTGTTCCATCTCTCGAACGGCAGGCGTCTCGTCTACAACGACGTGCGGCGCTTCGGCTTCATGACCTTGACGAAGCTCGGCGAGCTCGAGGCCCACCCCTTGTTCAAGGGGCTCGGCATCGAGCCTATCGGCAATGAATTCGGCGCCGAGGCGCTCGCGCGGCTTTTCTCCGGCAAGGCGCGGCCGTTGAAGTCGGCGCTCCTCGACCAGCGCCTGATCGCGGGCCTTGGGAATATCTATGTGAGCGAGGCGCTATTTCGCGCCGGGCTTTCGCCGCGCCGCTCGGCCGCCACGCTCGCCGGCAAGGGCGCGGTGGCGCGCGCCAGGCGTGAAGCGCTCGCCGAGGCGATCCGCCGCGTGCTCGCCGAGGCGATCGAGAAGGGCGGCTCGACCTTGCGAGATTACGCCAAGGCTGATGGCGAGCGCGGCGCCTTCCAGCATGAGTTTCGCGCTTATGGGCGAGAGGGCGAAGCCTGCCTTCGGCCCGGCTGCCGCGGCATCGTGGCGCGCCTCGTGCAGTCGGGGCGCTCGACCTTCTTCTGCCGGGTCTGCCAGAAATGAGGGGCCGGCACGGAAGATGTCGCCGCCGCTGATCTTCGATCGCGCCTTGATCCGCCGCCGCCTCGCGCGCGCGGCGCAAGGGCGCCCGGCGGAATTTTTGATCTCGCATGTGGCCGATGATCTCGCCGAAAGGCTCGAGGCCATCTTGCGCAAGTTTCCGCTCGCGATCGAGCTTGGCGGCGCGACTGCGCACGCGGCTCACGCGCTTTCGCGAGGCGGCAAGGTGGAAACCGTGCTTCGCCTCGCCGCCTTGGCGCCGTCCGAGCGGGGCGGCATTCCAGCCGCCGTCGCCGATGAGGAGGCGCTGCCGCTCGGCGAAGCCAGCGTCGACCTCGTGGCCTCGCTCCTTTCTCTGCAAGCCGTGAACGATCTTCCGGGCACGCTCGCGCAAATCAAGCGCGCCCTGCGGCCAGACGGCCTCTTCATCGCCTGTCTCCTCGGTGGAGAGAGCTTGACGGAGCTTCGCCAATCCCTGGCGGAGGCCGAGGCGGAGCTCTCCGCGGGAATGAGCCCGCGCGTGGCTCCTTTCGCGGATGCGCGAGAGCTCGGCGCGCTCCTCCAGCGGGCGGGCTTCGCGTTGCCGGTGACCGATGTCGAGAAGCTCACCGTCCGGTATGGCGACGCCTTCGCGCTCATGCGCGACCTTCGCGCGATGGGCATGACGAACCCGCTCGTCGAGCGCGCGCGCCTGCCGCTTCGCCGCGCGACGCTTCTGCGCGCGGCGCAAATCTATGCTGAACGCTTCGCCGATGCCGACGGGCGGCTTCGCGCAAGCTTCGATCTCGTCTGGCTGTCCGGCTGGGCACCGCATGAGAGCCAGCAGCGGCCCTTGCGGCCAGGCTCGGCCAAGGCTCGCCTTGCCGACGCGCTCGGCGTGAGCGAGCGCAAGGCCGGCGAGAAGGCGAAGCCGTGACGGTGGGGGCGGAGGGCGGGACAGGATCCGACGCCAGCGCACCGGGATAGGGGTGGACGCCGCTTGCCGGAGCTTGCGGCCGGCGCGATCGTCGAAGATCCGAGGGCGAAGACCCGAGGGCGTTGCGTGAAGGCCGAAGTTGGGGCATAGAGGCGCGGCGGAGCAGCAGGACGCAACGCGTCATGCGGGTGTAGCTCAGGGGTAGAGCACAACCTTGCCAAGGTTGGGGTCGTGGGTTCGAATCCCATCGCCCGCTCCAATTTCTTTCTGGGAAAATCAAAAGGGTCTTGGCGGACGCCAAGTTTTTGCAAGCTCCCCATCATGCGCCAGCGCCCCCCGCTTAGAGCGTGATGCAGTCAGATCATAGGGGCGCGAGGCCCTTTGGATTTTTTGATTTGTTGCATAATCTCATTGAAAAAGGGGGGCCGTTTTTCAAAGGCCAAATGCCAGTCGGTCGCGGCTGCTGCGACGTGACCGCACGGCCGATTTATCTGGCACGTCGCCACATGAGACAAAGTTGATGCCGATAAAAATACCTGACGATCTGCCAGCCCGCGCCACGCTGAGCTCCGAGGGAGTCATGGTGATGCGCGAGGCCGATGCGGTGCGCCAGGACGTAAGGCCCATTCGTATCGGCCTGCTCAACCTGATGCCCAATAAGGTCAAGACGGAAACACAGCTCGCGAGGTTGCTCGGCGCAACGCCGCTGCAAGTGGAGCTGACCCTGGTTAAGATGACAAATCACGTCGCGCGCAACACGCCCAGCGAGCATATCATATCGTTCTACCGCGCCTGGGAGGAGGTCAGCTCGGAGCGGTTCGACGGCTTCATCGTCACCGGTGCCCCGGTGGAGACGATGCCGTTCGAGCAGGTAACCTATTGGGACGAATTGCGGCGCGTCTTTGATTGGACGCAGACGCATGTCCATAGCTGCTTCAATATCTGCTGGGGCGCCCAGGCGGCGGTCCATCACTTCCACGGCATGCCCAAATACCAGCTGTCGGAAAAGGTGTTCGGCGTCTACCGTCACCGAAATCTCGCACCCGCCTCGCCTTATCTGCGGGGCTTTTCCGACGATTTCTCGATCCCGGTGTCGCGCTGGACCGAGGTTCGGCGTGAAGACATCCCGGCGCAGAGCGGGATGAGCATATTGATGGAATCGGACGAGGCGGGCCTATGCCTGTTGGACGATCCGGCCCACCGGTCGCTGCATATGTTCAACCATATCGAATATGATTCCAATTCGCTCAGTGATGAGTATTTCCGGGACCTCGCGGCGAACAAACCCATCGCCACGCCGCGCAACTACTTCCCGAAAGACGACCCGCGCCGCCAGCCCGAGAATCGTTGGCGGAGCCATGCCCATCTGCTGTTCGGGAACTGGATCAATCAACTCTACCAGACCACGCCCTTCGATACGGCGAAGATCGGAAGCCCATGAGGCCACGCCCGAGGCGCCACCTGTGTCGCGGGCTTATCCTGGAAACGGGACGAATCCGCCTTAATTGGAACGGACACTGACGCGAAACTTGGGCGCGAGGGAGGACGTCAATGGAGATGCGGGTATTCGGCCGCACCGGGCTGCCGATCTCGATCCTCGGCTTCGGCTGCGGCGCGGTCGGGGGGTTGATGGTACGCGGTGATCCCGCCGAACAGGAACGCGCCGTCTCGCAGGCGCTCGAGGCGGGTGTGAATTATTTCGACACCGCCGTGCAATACGGCAATGGCGCGTCCGAGACCCATCTCGGCCGAGTGCTCGCCAAGCTGCGAGCCCCGAGCGTCATTGTGGGCACCAAGGTCGGATTGCCGCCGGAGGACTTCGGTCGCGTCGGCGACGCCATTGCCGAATCGCTGGAAGGAAGCCTGCGACGCCTCGGCCTCGAGCGCGTGGGCATCTTTTATTTGCACAACCCGATCACGCCGGAAGGCGGGGAGGAAGCGCTGAGCGTTCGGCAAGTGCTCGACGAGGTGGTGCCCTCGTTCGACCGGCTGCGGCGGCAAGGCAAGGTGCAGTTCCTCGGCTTTACCGCCATCGGAGACACGAACGCGCTCCAGCAGGTCGTCGACGCGCGCCTCTTCGATGGCGCGCAGGTGGTTTACAATATGCTCAACCCCTCGGCCTCGAGCGGCGTGCCGGCAGATTTCCCGGCACAGGATTATGGCCGTCTCTTCAATCATACGCAGGCGGCGGGTGTCGGCGTGGTCGGCATCAGGGTTCTGGCCGGCGGCGCTTTGTCCGGGATCGTCGAACGTCATCCGGTCGCCTCGCCGGCGCCGGCCCCGATCGGCTCGGCACTGAGCTACGAGGGGGATCTCGAGCGCGGCCGCCGTTTCATGCCGCTCGTCCAGGAAGGTTACGCCGGAAGCCTCGCCGAGGCCGCGATCCGTTTCGCGATCTCGCATCCCGCCATGGGCACCATCCTGGTCGGCATGGCGAGCCTGCAGCAGTGGGAACAGGCCTTGGCGGCGGTGCGCAAAGGCCCCCTGCCGCGCGCGGCGCTCGATCGCATCGCGATGCTGCAAAAAGGCTTCGCCGGCGAGGTGCGTTGATCCGGCCGCGTAAACGCGGGCCTATATGGAGGTTTTGACTATGAAGGCGGAGTGTCACCGCAATTGCGAGTGCGGAATTTGCTTGTCTTGAGCTTCCCCGGAGTTGTCGCCTCCAAGCTCATTGGCGAGCCCGATGTTGTTGGTCAGCGTCGAACTCTCATCCAGTGCAGCCAATATCAGCCAGCTTTTGGCAGCGGAGGAGAAGCTTTCCCTTGTCCTGGGGCTGGGCGCGGTCCGCGCCAGCCTGGCGCATTCGGCCGCGCACTTTCGGTATCTGCGGGAGGCTAGCATCGCGTGCATGGGCGCGCCGCTTGCTTTCACATCGTTACTGGCCATCCAATATAGATGGTGTCCCTTGCCGGAGCATCAACCGGTGGCCGAAATTGCCCGCCGTTGCGTTAACCAATACGTGCCACTCCCACCGCGTCGTAAATCAACTGCGAGTTCCCTAAGATCGATGATGCCGAGCGCCGGCTCGATCTGCGAAGGAATCGGTCGATGCGCTGGCTCCACGATCTGGAGGGTCAACGAAAGATTGGCTGGTGCCAGCCAGCGCGGCGGCATCCTCGATGCGATGGCGCAGGCCCCGCGCAATAGCGCCTCAACCCTTTGGCGCGCCCCTGCCAACCCCGGCATCGCGTGCCGCCAGCCCGCCGATCGCGGACCAGTCGAGCTTGTCGCCCCCCTGCGCGAGCAGGGTTACGAACCGATCGTGAAGCAGGCTTGCGAGCGGCAGGGGCACGCGCAAGTTCTCAGCCGCTGCGATTGCGAGGCGGATGTCCTTGAAACCCAAGGGCGCGGCGAATCCCGCCGGCTCGAAAGTCCCCTCCGCGATCAACTGGCCATAGGTCTTGTAGGCCGGTGCGCCGAAGAGGGTCGAGGTCAGGATGTCGAGATATTGATGACGGTCAATGCCGCCTTTCGCGACGAGCGCCATGGCCTCCCCAAGGGATTCGATCACGCAGGCGATGAGAAAATTGCCGCTCAGCTTGACGAGGTTGGCGGCCTGAGGGGCGTCTCCGACCAAGAATGTTCTCTTGCCGATGGCGTCGAGCAGGGGATTGGCGGCATCGATCGCATCGCGAGCACCCGCGGTGATGACGGAGAGCTCTCCCGCGGCTGCAACGTCTGGGCGGCCGAATACAGGAGCGGCGATGAAACGCTGGCCGGCCGAGGCGTGGTCGGCACTCAGCCTCGCGGACAAAGCGGTGCTGATGGTGCTCGACGAGATATGGATCGCCCCCTTGCGTAGGCTCTCCAGCACTCCTGCGCCGCCGTAGACGACATTTTCCACCGCGGCATCATCGGCAAGCATCGTGATCACGGCGTCGCCGCCGCAAGCGTCAGAGAGGGTCGATGCCGGGGTCGCGCCCCTTCGCACGAGTTCATCCGCCTTCGAACGCGTGCGATTGTAGACGGTAACCTCATGCCCCGCTTTGAGCAGGGATGCGGCCATTCCGGCCCCCATTTGACCTAATCCGATGAAGCCGACTTTCATGACCGCGGCCCTCTCTAAAATGCATGGTGACTTTAGTTATACTCCAAGGTTCCGGTCCAAATCCGCAGATCTCAGCCGGCGGCTCTGGTTTGCTGGATGCGACGAAGTTCTCATCCCCTTAAATAGACATTGTGATCTCACCGTTCGTTGCTGTCGATCACCCGCGAGACCAAAGCCGCCGGTCCCGAATAGGGAGGCCGAGTATCAAGTGCGCTGCGACCGAAATTGCCGGTCTATTTGCTCGGTGCTCTAGGCGCTTCCCTCGGCGATCGCGGCGAGGAACGTGGCGCCGTAGCGATTGAGCTTGTTGCGGCCAACGCCGGGGATCTCGCCCATCGCGGCCAAATCGGTGGGCTTGCGGCGCACCATTTCCAGCAAGGTCGCATCGTGAAAAATGACGTAAGGCGGCACGCCTTGTTCGCGGGCGAGGTCCAGGCGCCGCGCGCGCAAGGCTTGGAATAGCGGCTCGTCGCCGGCGGCCAGCGATCGGGCCGGGGCGGCATCGTTGCGCGGGCCGTCGCGGCGACGGCCGCTTTTGAGTTCGCTCGCGTCGCTGCGCAAGGCAACCGGCGCTTCGCCGCGGAGCACGGCCGGCCCGGTCTCGCCGAGACGCAGGCCGCCATGCCCTTCCACATCGACTTCCAAATGTCCTTGCGCCACAAGCTGACGGAAAACCGATTGCCACTCTTTCCGGCCGAGATCGCTGCCGACGCCGAAAGTCTTCAGACGATGATGCCCGAGCTGGCGGACGCGTTCCGTCAATTGGCCGCGCAAAACATCGACCAGATGCGCGACGCCGAAACGCTGTCCGGTGCGAATCGCCGCCGACAACGCCTTTTGCGCCGTCACCAGCCCGTCCCATACCCGTGCCGGGTGCAGGCAATTGTCGCAATTGCCGCAGGGTGGATGATCGCGCTCCCCGAAATAACCGAGCAAGACCTGGCGGCGGCAGGTGGCGGTTTCGCAATACCCTAAAAGCGCGTTGAGCTTGTGGCGTTCGATGCGGCGCTGGCGTTCCTCGAGCTTGGCACCGTCAAGCAAGGCAAGAAGCGTCGTCACATCGGCCATGCCATAAGTCATCCAGGCGTTGGCCGGGAGCCCGTCGCGCCCCGCGCGGCCGGTCTCCTGGTAATAGGCTTCGAGGCTCTTGGGCGCGTCGAGATGGACGACGAAGCGCACATTGGGTTTGTCTATGCCCATTCCAAAGGCGACGGTCGCGACGATGACGATCCCTTCTTCCTTGAGAAAGCGGTCCTGGTTGCGCTCGCGCACCGCCGGGTCAAGCCCTGCATGATAAGGGAGCGCGACCCGGCCCTTGGCAGAGAGCCAGGCCGCGACCTCTTCGACCCTGCGCCGCGAGAGGCAATAGACGATGCCGGCGTCGGAGGGGTGTTCTGCTTCGAGAAAGGCCAATAATTGCGATTTCGCCTCGGCCTTCGGGACGACGCGGTAGCGAATATTGGGGCGATCGAAACTGGCGGCGAAAATCTCGGCGTCGCCCAGCACAAGGCGTTCGATGATGTCGCGCTGCGTCGGGCCGTCGGCGGTTGCGGTCAAGGCAATCCGCGGCACCTTGGGAAAGTGGTCGTGCAAGACGCGCAATTGCAGGTATTCGGGGCGAAAATCATGTCCCCATTGCGAGACGCAATGGGCTTCATCGATGGCAAAGATCGCGATCCGGCAGCGCGCCAAGAGCTCGAGGCAGCGCGGCGTCACCAAGCGTTCCGGCGCCACGTAAACGAGATCGAGCGCGCCTTGGCGCATGTCGCGCTCCACCTCGGCGGCCTCGGACGGCGTCAGCGTCGAATTGAGGTAAGCCGCGCGCACGCCTGCCTGGCGCAACGCATCGACCTGATCCTTCATCAAGGCGATCAAGGGCGAGACGACAATGCCGACACCCTCGCGTAGCAGGGCGGGAATTTGGTAGCACAGCGACTTGCCGCCGCCCGTCGGCATCAAGACGAGCGCGTCACCTCCGGCTGCGACCCGGTCGATGATCGCTGCCTGCCCGCGCCGGAACGCGCCATAGCCGAACACGGATTGAAGAATTTCAAGGGCCCGGTCCCGCGACGCGGTCAGTGACCCTGCCGGCCCCTGCATGCCTCTCCCTCCAGCCCGCCGTGGTTCGAATGGGCCTAGCATACGGAGAGTTGCGAATGATACCCAGGCCGGATTCGCGCAACGATAGAGACCGCGGCCTATGCCTAGCGGCGGCGGGCGGCTGCCGCGCGTCGCGTTCCCGCTCTCCTCGTTCGGCTTCCTGGCGCTTCCGACTGCAACTCGCCGCCCTCGACGCTTTGCGACAACGAGATGCTCATGCGCTCGACCGCGCGCGGGTTGCCCCTCAACACCTCGAACTTCGTCTCGTTGCCCTCCCGCCAGAAGCGGATGTCGAAATGGTGCCGCCCCAGACGCAGATCGGTGAGCGCCACGTCGGGCAGCCATTCCGGGAGCATGGGATCGACATAGAGCTTGCCGCGCGGCGCATCCTGCTGCAGGCCGAGAAGGGTCTGCAGCAGCATGAAGGACGTGCCCGCCGCCCAGGCTTGCGGCACGTTGGCGCCGAGATATTGCACGGGGAAGCTCGTCGGGTCGCGCTGCAGGCCGCCATAAAGCTCCGGCAACTGGTTGAGGAGGAAATGGCCCGCGGCGCCGCTGATGTCGCGCGCCACGGCCGCCGCCTCGGCGGCAAAGCCGTAGCGGCGCATGCCGAGCGCGATGAGTGAGTTGTCATGCGGCCAGACGGCTCCCGTCTGGTAATTGTAAGGATTGAAGGAAGGGTGCTCCGCCGAGAGCGTGCGGATGCCCCACCCGCTCCACATGTCCTTTTGCATGAGCCGCTTGACCACCCCCGCCGCGCGTTCCGGCGCGATGATGCCGGACCACAGGCATTGCCCGACATTGGAGGCGACCGAGAGAACCTTTTTCTTGTCGCCGTCGAGCGCGTAGGCGTAGAAGCCGGATTTCTCGTCCCAGAAGGCCTCGTTGAATTTCTTGAACAAGGCAGCGGCCTTCTTGCGCAACGCGCCGGCGCGTCGCTTTTGGTCGAGCTCGTCGAAGATCTCGGCCATGCGCAGCCAGGCGTCGTAGACATAGCCTTGCAGCTCGCAGAGCGCCTTCGGGCCGCGCACCAGCGTGCCGTCCGGGTACATCACCGCGTCGCCTGAATCCTTCCAACCCATGTTCTCGTAGCCGGCCTTCGAGCGCGTTTGATATTCCTGGAAGCCATCGCCATCCCGGTCGCCATATTTGTCGATCCAGGCAAGGCAAGCCTCGGCGATCGGCAGATGCCTTTCGATGAGCGCGCGATCGCCGGTGGCGCGCCAAGTGGCGTGTAGCGCCACGAGATAGAGCGGCGTCGCATCCGCGGTGCCGTAGTAGGGCGTGTGCGGGATGAGCTTGAAATGGGCGAGTTCGCCATAGCGAAGCTCGTGCAGGATCTTGCCGGGCTCGGCATCGCGGTAATCGTCGCGCTCTTTCGCCTGATATTGGCCGAGCACCTCCAGGGTGCCCATGGCGAATTCGGGATAGACGATCATCGTCTGCAAGGAGGCGATCAGCGTATCGCGGCCGAAGAGCGCCAGGAACCATGGGAGGCCGGCCGCCGGCACGAACACCATGTGATCGGTGCCGGGAAGCGGCAGGCGCAGCGCCGCCATGTCCTGCACGCCTTGATTGAAGCAGCGATAGAATTCCTCGTTGCTGGTGTCGATCTTCAGAACCGTCTCGCGCCATTCGTCCATCTTGACCGCGTGGCTCGACGTGGCGCTCGTGTGCGTGCATTGCCGCGACGCGCGGATCAGCTTGCCGCCGTCGGCCAAGTCGTAGATGAGGCAGCGGTGCCAGCGCTGCGCGGGCTTGAGCGTGATGTCGAAGCTCAGCCGCCCGTTGGCGTTCACCGTCATCCTGCCGTCCCCCTTGCCGGTGCGCAGGATCACTTCGCGGCCGAAATCCTTGTTGCGATAGGTGATCCGGAGCGCCTGGCGCCGCTGCGACCAGGTGGTGGTGATGCGGCCACGGCGCACGATGCGATCGCTCTTCACCTCGAAAATATCGGCGAAATCCGCGCGGATCGCGATCTCGAGGTTGAAACGCACGGGCGCCTGGCCATTGTTCACGACCTCGATGTCCTCATGCAGCCCACCATTGATATGGCGGGCGATCATGAGGCCGAGCGTGCGCGCGGCGATCGGGCCGTCCTCGGTGAGGAAGGCGCGGTTGGTCTCGAAGATGCGCGCGGCGTGCGGCGCGATGGCGCCGCCGTTCAAGAGATCCCAAGGCTCGCCGTTGGCGTAAATCGCCCAGGCACTGACCACTCGCGTGTCTCGGAAATAGAGTCCGCGGGCGCTGGGCCAGGATACTTGCCCGTCGGGGTCCGTGACCAGCACGGTCTGTCCCTGATGGATCGCGATCTGCTGGGGGCCGACCTGAACCTTGAACCCCATGGTTCGCGTTCCTTTCAATGTTGGCCGAGACGATATTCGGCATGCGGCAAAAGCAAAAACGGCGCAGTTGTGACGCATGAGCTTATCGCAATGCTTCTTCTTTTGGTAAGATCGCGCCCTCCGATCGCGCGGCGTCGCGGATCAAGCCCGAAGGGGTCCGGGATTGGCGAGCTTGCCCCTCCATTGCTTGTGCGTGCCCGCCATGCGAAGTTTTCCCCAAGGAAACGCGTCGAGGCGCTCGCGGAGGAGGAAGGTATGTCAGCCGTCAGCAGCATCAAGATAAGGCGGTCTCGGGAAACCGAGGAAGGACAATTGCGCGTCGATCTTGCGGCCGCCTTTCGCCTTGCTGTCGAGTTCGATTGGCACGAATTTGTCGCCAATCACTTCAGCCTCGCGGTCTCCGATGACGGAAAGAAGTTCCTCTTGAATCCGCGCTGGAGGCATTTCTCCACGATCAAGGCGAGCGATCTTTTGCTGCTCGACAGCGACGATCCCGAAACGATGAGCCGCGAACATGCACCCGATCCTTCCGCCTGGTGCATTCATGGAAGCATCCATGCGGCCGTCCCGCATGCGCGCTGCATTCTCCACGTGCACCCGCCCTATGCCACGGCGCTGGCTTCGCTCGCCGATCCGGAGCTTAAGCCCATCGATCAGAATACCGCGCGCTTCTACAATCGCGTCCATATCGACCTCGGATTTGGCGGCATCGCGGACGACAAGGCCGAGGGTGAGCGTTTGGCGCGCGCGCTCGGCAACAAGAGCGTGATGATGATGGGGAACCACGGCGTTCTCGTTGCCGGCACAACGGTCGCGGAAGCCTTCGATGACCTCTACTTCCTCGAGCGCTCCTGCCGGACGATGGTCCTCGCCTATTCGACCGGGCAGAAGCTCAACATCATGCCGCCGGAGATCGCGGAAAAGACCGCGCGCGGCTGGGAGGACTATAAGGGCATGGCTTATGCCCATTTCGACGAGCTGAAGCGCAAGCTCGATCGGAAGGATCCCTCTTACGCGCAGTAGCCCCTTCCGAAGCGCTACGCGGCGCCCCCGCCCGGCATCCACCCTTAATGCGCCTCGCGCACCGGCGTCTTCGGTGGCGCGATATTTCGCAGGAAGGGCACGAGAAGCGTGGCGAGGGCGAAGGCGATCATGATGGCGCGAAAGGCATCGGCATAGGCGAGCGTCGAGGCTTCGCGGTAAGCGAGTCGGAAGAGCTGCTTGAGCGCGGCGACTTGGCCTTCCTGCGGGCCGAGGATCGCGCCATATCGCTGGGCGAGCTCAGTCGTCAGCCGCGTCATGGCGCCGTTCGCCGGCGTCAGATGGGAGGCGATGGCGTGGAAATGGAAGTTCGTCCGGTCATTGAGGATGGCACCGCTCACCGCGATCCCGACAGCCCCGCCGAGATTGCGCATCATGTTGAAAAGGCCGCTTGCGTATTTGAGCCGCTCGGGCGGCAAGCTGCCGAGGCCGAGGTTGACGCTCGGCGCGACGGCGAAGACCTGAGGAAAGCCGCGCAAGATTTGCGGCAGGAGGAGCTCGGCGCCGCCCCAATCGTGGGTGATGAAGCTGAAGCTCCACATCGCCGCGCCGAATGAGGCAAGGCCGAACATCATGAGCCAGCGCGTATCGAATTTGCGCGCCAGAAGAATGTAGACCGGCACGCCGATCAGCGACGCCGCGCCGGTCGAGAAAATCGCAACTCCCGTCTGCCAGGCGCTGAAGCCGCGCACATAGCCGAGAAAAAGCGGCGTCAGGTAGATGGTCGAGAAGATGCCGATTCCGGTGACGAAGGAAAGCACGCAGCCGAGCGCGAAATTCCTGTTGCCGAAGGCGCGAAGATCGACGACCGGCCGCGCGATGGTGAGACTGCGGATCACGAAAAGAACGCCCGCGATGCCGGCGATGAGCGTGCAGCCCCTGATAGTCGCGTCATCGAACCAGTTCCAGCGAGAGCCTTCCTCGAGCACATACTCCAAGGTGCCGAGCGCGATCGCCAGCAGCGCGATGCCGGGATAATCGGCTTCCTTGAGAAGCTTGAGATCGGGCTCGTCGATCCTCACGAGAAGCGGGACGAGACCAGTGATTGCAAGGCCCGGCACGAGGTTGATGTAGAACAGCCAGTGCCAGTCGAGCGTGTCGGTGATCCAGCCGCCGATCACGGGCCCGAGCGTCGGCGCGATGGAGGCGATCGTGCCGATGACGGCCGCGGAATAGACGCGCCGCGGCCCTTGGAAATAGTGGAAGGACGAGGTGAACACGGTCGGGATCATGGAAGCGCCCAGCAAGCCTTGGAGTGCGCGGAACACGATCATGCTTTCGATGTTCCAGGCGAGGCCACAGAGCATGCTCGTCACGGTGAAGCCCGCGGCCGAGGCGGTGAAAAGCCAGCGCGTGGAGAAGACGCGCGTCAGCCAGCCCGAGAGCGGGATCATCACGATCTCGGCGATCAGATAAGCGGTCTGCACCCAGCCGATCTCGTCCTGGGCCGCCGACAGGCCGCCGCCGATCTCCTGGAGCGACGAGGCGACAATCTGGATGTCGAGGAGGGCGATGAACATGCCAACGCACATCACGACGAAAGGCAGAACGCCGCGAAGCAGGCCGGCGGGAGACGTGGGGGCCGTCATCGCGACATTCCCGCATGCGAGCGCGTGTCCACGCTCACGGTCGTCGAGAGCCCCGGCCGCAACGCGGCCAGCTTAGGGTCGCTCGTGTCGAGCTCGATGCGCACGGGAACGCGCTGCACAATCTTGGTGAAGTTTCCGGTCGCGTTCTCTGGCGGGATCACGCTGAAGATGGCGCCCGTTCCGGGCGAGAGGCTGAGCACGCGTCCACGAAAGGCGTGGTCCGGCAAGGTGTCGGCGCTGACCGTCACTTCCTGGCCCGGCGACATATGTGCAAGCTGATCTTCCTTGAAATTCGCGTCCACCCAAAGCTCACGCGCCGGGATGACGGTCACGAGATAGGTGCCTCCGGCGACATACGCGCCGGTCTGGGCCGCCCGATTGCCGATGTAGCCCTCGATGGGCGAGCGGATTTCGGTGTAGCCGAGGTTGAGCCCGGCGGTGCGCAGGTCGGCTTCGGCTTCCGCCACGGCGGCTCGCGCTTCGGCGATCTGCGCATCGATGACGCCAAGTTGCTGGCGCGCGGCGTCGAGGGCAGCCTTGGAAGAGAGGACGGCCGATTGCGCGACCGCGTTCGAGGCCAAGGCCTTTTGCGCATTCTGCTGCGAGCCGGCGCTCGTTTGCGCGAGTTGCCGGTAGCGGGCGTCCTCCTCGCGGGTGAACACCGCTTCCGCCGCCTTCGCGTCGACATCGGCCTCGGCCACGCGGATCGTGGATTGCTGCAGGAGCTCTCTTGCCATGAGGCTCGCGAGCGTCGCCTGCCGCTGCGCCACGATCGCGGTCGCGCGGTCGAGCGCGGCCCTGAAGTCGCGATCATCGAGTTTGATGAGCATCTGCCCGGCGCTCACATGATCATTGTCCGCCACCAGGATCTGCGCGACGAAACCGGCGACATGCGGCGAGATCGGCGTGACGTTGCCGCCCACATAGGCGTCGTCGGTGGTCTCGAGGAAGCGTCCGACGCTCCACCACTCATGCGCGTAGCGGACGGCGCCGAGCACGAGAAGGCCCGCGACCCCGGCGATCAAAGCCCATTTCAGGCTCCGCATCGGGAATGTCTTTACAGGGAGCGCCGCTGTCGCGCGTTCAAGTGCGATCTCGCTCATGGCCGTCTCCAGTTCGTTTTAAAAAGGAGTATATACGCATATAGGCCCGCGTTGGTCCGTGGGGGATTCTATGGGGGCGGGGCTTCCTTGCTCAGCTGCCCGCGGCGACTTCTGGAAGCTCGATCCCCGAAACTTCGAAGAGGAGGGCGCGAAGCCCCGTGGTCCGTTCGACGCCGAAGGTCCGCGCGAATTGGGCTTGCGCATTGCTCCATCCTTGGCTCGCCGCGCGCAGGCGCTCGATTCCGCCCGGCGTCACGCTGAGCTCCTTGCTGCGGCGGTCGGCGCGCCCGGGCGCCACCATGAGCAAGCCTTCGCGCTCAAGCGGCAGAATGTTGCGGCCGAGCGTCGTGCGGTCCATGACCAGCTCATCCGCCAACTCATTGATCGTCATCGGGCCAAGCCGCATGAGCTTGGCGAGGATCGAGAATTGGGTGGTGCGCAATCCCGCCGCCGCCAGATGCTGGTCGTAGAACTGCGTGATGTGCCGGGCGGCCTGTCGTACCGCTAAGCAGGTGCATTCATCGCGTTGCGGCAAAAATCGCTTCGGCATGGAAAGGGTCCCCGCTGATCAAGTGCATATACGCCCATATATATGCGCACATACACCTATGTCAAGGGAGCGAGGACTCTCGCGCGCTCTAAAGGAAAGGGCCGCCCGGAGGCGGCCCCAAACCCCATCATCCATTGACTAGCCCGCAAGAGGGGAGCGGAGCTCGTCGATTTAGCGTCGCGCGAGGTCGAAGCGGTCGGCGTTCATCACTTTCGTCCACGCCGCGACGAAGTCCTTCGCAAACTTCTCCTTGGAGTCGCCGCAGGCATAGACTTCCGCGAATGCGCGAAGCTGGGAGTGCGAGCCGAAGATCAGATCGACGCGCGTGCCGGTCCATTTCAGGTCGTTGGTCTTGCGGTCGCGGCCCTCGTACACGCCATCCGCGCCGGCGGGCTTCCACTGCGTGCCCATGTCGAGCAGGTTGACAAAGAAGTCGTTGGTCAACTTGCCGGGCGTCTTGGTGAGGACACCGTGCTTGGAGTCGCCGGCATTCGCGCCGAGCACGCGCAAGCCGCCGATGAGCACCGTCATCTCAGGCCCCGTCAGTGTAAGCAACTGTGCCCGATCGATTAAGGCCTCTTCCGGCTTCATGAACTGGCGCTTGCCGCTCTTGTAGTTGCGGAAGCCGTCGGCGCGCGGCTCGATCGGCGCGAAGGACGCGACATCAGTCTCTTCTTGTGACGCATCCATCCGGCCCGGCGTGAACGGCACCTTTATGTCGAGGCCGGCGTCCTTCGCTGCCTTCTCGACCGCGGCGTTGCCGGCAAGCACGATGAGGTCGGCGAGCGAGACCTTCTTGCCGCCGCCCGAGGCGTTGAACTCCATCTGGATCGCTTCGAGCTTTTGCAGCACGGTCTTGAGCTGCGCCGGCTGATTGACCTCCCAGTCCTTTTGCGGGCTGAGCCGGATGCGCGCACCGTTGGCCCCGCCGCGTTTGTCGGAGCGGCGGAACGTCGAGGCCGAGGCCCAGGCTGTCGAGACGAGCTGCGATACAGAGAGGCCGGAGACGAGAATTTTCGCCTTGAGCGCGGCGATGTCGCGATCATCTATCAGCGCATGATCGGCCGCCGGGATCGGGTCCTGCCAGATCAGCGTCTCCTTCGGCACGAGCGGGCCGAGGTAACGCGCGACCGGCCCCATGTCGCGATGCGTGAGCTTGAACCAGGCGCGGGCAAAGGCGTCGGCGAATTGATCCGGATTCTGATGGAAGCGCCGCGAGATCTTTTCGTAGATCGGGTCGAAGCGCAACGAGAGGTCGGTGGTCAACATCGTCGGCACGCGCTTCCTCGACCCGTCGAAGGCGTCGGGGATCGTCGGATCGGCGCCCTTCGCCTGCCACTGCAAGGCACCCGCGGGGCTCTTCGTCAGCTCCCATTCGAATTTGAACAGGTTGTCGAAGAAGTGGTTGCTCCACTTCGTCGGCGTTTGCGACCAGATGACCTCGGGGCCGCCGGTGATGGTGTCGGCTCCCAAACCCTTGCCGTGCTTGCTCTTCCAGCCGAGGCCTTGGTCCTCGATCGCGCCGCCTTCCGGCGCCGCGCCGATGAGCGAAGGATCGCCGGCGCCATGAGTTTTGCCGAAGGTGTGGCCGCCTGCGATCAGCGCCACGGTTTCCTCGTCGTTCATCGCCATGCGGAAGAAAGTCTCGCGGATATCGTGCGCCGCGGCCACCGGGTCCGGTTTGCCGTTCGGCCCTTCCGGATTGACATAGATGAGGCCCATCTGCACCGCGCCGAGCGGTTCGGCGAGCTGCCGCTCGCCACTGTAGCGCTCATCGCCCAGCCAAGTCCCCTCCGGACCCCAGTAAAGCTCTTCGGGCTCCCACACATCGGCGCGACCGCCGGCGAAACCGAAGGTCTTGAACCCCATCGATTCGAGGGCGACGTTGCCAGCGAGGACCATCAAATCCGCCCAGGAGATTTTCCGGCCGTATTTCTGCTTGATCGGCCAAAGCAGCCGGCGCGCCTTGTCGAGGTTCGCGTTATCGGGCCAGCTGTTGAGCGGGGCGAAGCGCTGTTGGCCGGCGCCGGCGCCGCCGCGGCCGTCCGTGATGCGGTACGTGCCGGCGCTATGCCAGGCCATGCGGATCATCAGACCGCCGTAATGCCCGAAGTCGGCCGGCCACCAATCCTGCGACGTCGTCATCAACGCATGCAGATCCTTGATTACGGCGTTGAGGTCGAGGCTCTTGAACTCCTTCGCGTAGTCGAATTCCTTGCCCATGGGATCTGACAAGGGGGAGTTCCGGTGGAGCATCTCGATATCGAGCATCTCCGGCCACCAGTCGCGATTTTTATGGCCGCTTCCGCCCGTGAAAGGGCATTTGCCCGCGCTCTCGTTCGTCTTTGCGTCCATCATTTCCTCCTGAGGCGGTTAGTGAGTTTCGCGACATACTTACTCGATGCTCTCTATCAGGCAAAGTCGGGTTTCGTGATCGCCACGATCAAATAGTCTTATCATCGGCGACGATCTCGAACTCGGCCCGGGTGATCCGTTATCGTAAGGGATATCGGGACCGCAACGAGGAGTACAATCTCGGAGGCATGAATGTTGGAGCGTAGCCATTCCTGGACCCTCATCGCGATCGTGATCGCGATGACTTCGTTGGCGGTCCGCGCGCCATCTGCACGGGCCCAGGACGCGCCGGACCTCTATCAATCAAACGCGATCGTCACAGGCACCGACATGCGCAGCAGGCCCACCGGCTTTGCGCAATGCTTGCGCGATGTCCTCGTGAAGCTTTCCGGAGAACCGAGGCTCATCAAGGATGCGCGCGTCGCCGAGCTTGTCCGGCACGCGGACGCTTCGTGGTCTCTTTCAGCTATGTGGATGTGATGGCCGGGATACCCATCCACGACGATCAGGGCACTTATGACCGGCCCCATTACCTCACCGTGAATTTCGATCCGGCGCTTATCGACCGCGCGCTCGCCGAACTTGGCGAGACGCCATGGCGCGGTGAGCGGCCCGTGGTGGTGCCCCTCATCTCCATGCGCCGTTACGGCCCGCCTTTTCTCTTGGGCGCGGAGCTTCCCGCCGGCGCCGACGAGCGCGCTTCCTTGGCCGAGCGAGCCGAGGAATTCGGCTTGACCGCACGCTTTCCGACCGAAGCCGAGCTCTCCGCCTGGGGCGCGGCTCCGGGGCACATTCCTTCACCGCCAGCCGCGGCTCGGCTCCACGAAGTCGTTCGCTGCGCCTGAGCATCGGCTTGAGAGATCCGTAAATCGCACTTCGATGACCGCGCGGAAGAAGCATCAGGCGGGCGGGCCGCGTCCGAGATCGATGCTCAAAATGGATCTCCGCGCCGGCTTGCGCGGAGATATCGCGGGCTCGCTTTCTAGGGGATGCGCATCGTCGAGGTGATCGCAATCGATTTTTCCTAGACAATAGAAACTATGAATTGACGCTGTGGAACGCCGCGACACTAGAAAATTCTTCCCCTAGCGGCCATGTAAGGTATTCGGCACGCTGCTAGGCAGATTTGTGAAAATAACGAAACATCAGGTCTTTCCAAGCCGGTTGTTCCGAATTCCACACGCAGGAGAGCGATATGCAAAAGCTTCCGATTGCAATTGGCGATAAGAAATATTGTTCGGCTGGACTAGCAGCCGTCGTTGCCCTGGGCGCGATGACGACTCTCGTGGCCGCCACGCCCTCCATGGCTCAACCAGGAGGCTTTCAGTCTGGGGTAGCCACCCCTTCCTTGGTTGAAAATGCCGCCTATGTGGCGCGCCGTGGCGTCGTCGTCGGTCGCGGCTACCACGGAGCCTATGTCGGGCGCTATGGCTACCATCGCCATTACGGTTACGGCGTGGGAGCGGGCGTTGCCGGCGCTGCGGTCGGTGCCGCGATCCTCGGGGGTGCCCTCGCTGCCCCGTATTACGCACAGCCCTATGGCTACCCAGCGCCTTATGGCTACGCCCCCGGCTACGCTCCCGGCTATGCCTATCCGCCTGGCTATGGTTACGCGCCGGGTTACTACCCATACTGACGCGCGGTCGATCGACTAACGGGCCCTCTGCCGAAGAGGGCTTCGCCGCGGGCCCAAAACGACGCGGGGGCTCAAAACGCCACCCGGTCGCCGCCCTTGAGCTCGAGCACCTCGCGCGCCTCCTCGGCGGAGGCGACCGAAAGGCCGAGCCCCTCGATGATCGAGCGCACATGGCGCACTTGCGCCGCGTTCGACTCGGCAAGCTTGCCCGGCCCGATCCAAAGCGAATCCTCGAGGCCGACCCGCACATTGCCGCCCATCGCGGCCGCCATCGCGGCGATCGGCATCTGGTTTCGCCCGGCGCCCAGCACCGACCAGCGATAATCATCGCCGAACAGGCGGTCGGCAGTGCGCTTCATGTGCACGACATCCTCGGGATGAGGCCCGATGCCGCCCAGAATGCCGAAGACGCTCTGCACGAAGAAAGGCGGCTTCACGAGGCCCTGATCGACGAAATGGGCGAGCGTGTAGAGATGGCCGATGTCGTAGCATTCGATTTCGAAGCGCGTGCCGTTATCGGCGCAGGTGGTGAGGATTTTTTCGATATCGGCAAAGGTGTTCTTGAAGATGCGATCCTTCGAGCTTTCGAGATAGGGGCGCTCCCAATCATGCTTGAAGCTCTTGAAGCGCGCGAGCATCGGGAAGAGGCCGAAATTCATCGATCCCATGTTGAGCGAGGCGACCTCGGGCTTGAAGGTCGCGACGGGCTTCAGCCGCTCGTCGATGGTCATCGTCGCGGCGCCGCCCGTCGTGATGTTCACGACGCAGCTCGTGCGCTGCTTGATGACCTTGAGGAAGGGCGCAAACGCGTCCGTGCTCTGATCGGGCCTGCCGTCCTTAGGGTCTCGCGCGTGCAGATGCACGATGGCCGCACCCGCCTCCGCGGCGCCGATGGCGGCCTCCGCGATCTCCTGGGCCGTGATCGGAATATGCGGTGACATCGAGGGCGTGTGGATCGAGCCGGTGACGGCGCAGGTGATGATGACTTTGCGTGCGGCCATGGAATAAATGATCCTTCGATGTGTCGCCGGCCGCTCGGGCGCGGCCGTTGGGGTCGGCCGTCCGGCGTGACGCGCGCTTGACGAACGCGCGCGGACGAAGGACGGTTTGGCGCAGCATGGAGGCCGCGGGCTCCGCGATCAAGCGCGCGATTTTGTACAAAGCGCGCAGGCTTCGCGAAAGGACAGGCGGAACCAGGATGCCCGCCGCTTGATCTCATTCGCACGGAGCCGTTGATGTATCCCACTCCTCGCAGCCATCGCCCGCTCATCATGGGGCGCAACGGCGCCGTCGGCGCCAATCACCCGATGGCCGCTCAAGCGGGGCTCGACATCTTGCGCGCCGGCGGCAACGCGGCCGATGCCGCAGTCGCGATTTCGCTTGCGCTCGGCGTTTGCGAGCCGATGATGTCGGGGCTCGGCGGGGACGGCTTCTACCATCTTTTCATGGCCAAGAGCGGCCGCGCCGAGGTGTTCAACGGCACAGGTCCCGCGCCACGAGCCGCAACGCTCGCGCGCTACGGGGCCGGCATCCCGCTGACCGGCCCGCTGAGCATCTCGGTGCCCGGCTCGCTCGCCGCGATTTTCGCGATGCATGCGGCCCATGGCCGCCTCCCTTGGGCGGATCTGGTCATGCCTGCCATCGCGCTCGCGCGCGAAGGCTTTGCGGCAACACACACCTTTCGCCATTTTGCTTTCGAGAACGAGGCCGGCCTTGGCGCCGATGAGCGAAGCCGCAAGCGGTTTCTCGGGCATGAGCTTGCGGGCCTCGTTCGTCAGCCGGAGCTCGCGCGCACACTCGAGGAAATCGCGAGCGAAGGCGCGCCAAGCTTCTATCGCGGCCGCCTCTCGGCGCGGCTCGCGCGCGGCCTCGCCGAGGCTGGGGCCTTGCTCGGCGAAGGCGACCTTGCCGCTTTCGAAGCCGAGGTGCAGGCGCCGATCGGGGTCTCCTATCGTGGTTTCGAGATCCGCCAGACGCCGCCCAACTCGACGGGCTTCGTCCTTCTCCAGATGCTGAAGATCGTCGAGCGTTTCGATGTCGCGGCGCTCTCGGCCGCCGAGCGGGTGCACCTTCTCGTCGAAGCGAAGAAGCACGCTTTCCGCGACCGCGAGGCGCATGGCTCCGACCCGCGTTTCGAAAAGGTGCCCGTGGAGCCTCTCTTGTCCGAAGCGCGGATCGGCGCGCATGCCGCGGCGATCGACCTCGCGCGTGCGGCCGATGTGCCTCTCGCGATGGAGACCGCCGAAGGCGACACCACTTACTTCTGCGTCATCGATGCGCATGGCAACGCCGTCTCGGGCATCCAGAGCCTCAACTCCGCCTTCGGCTCCGGCGTCACGGCCGGGGACACGGGCGTGCTCATGAACAACCGAATGGCTTACTGGCATCTCACACCCGGCCATGCGAACCGCCTCGCGCCGGGCAAGCGCGTGCGCCACACGATGAACGCGCCGATGGTCTTCAAGGATGGTGCGCTCTGGGGTGTGCTCGGCACGCCGGGCGGCGACAATCAGGTGCAGGTGAACCTGCAAGTTCTCGTCGCGATGCTCGATCTCGGCTTTGATCCGCAGACCGCCGTCGAGCTCCCGCGCTGGACGAGCAGCCAATCCGGACAGAGCGCCAACTTTCCCCATGACGGCGACGGCGCGCTCACCATCGAAAGTGATTTCGGCGAGGAGGTGCTGGGCGCGCTCGAGCGCAAGGGTCACAAGTTGAAACGCGTCGGCCATCTCGAAGGCCCTTGCGCCATGCAGGCCGTGCGGCTCATGCCGAATGGCGTGCGCGCCGCCGGTTCCGACACGCGCCGAGACGGTTCCGCGCTCGCCTATTAAGGTTTCGCCAGGCGGGCCTCGCGCTCGGCAACCGCTTTTCCAACCGGCCACCATCGCGTAGGAAAAGATCTCGGATTTCCCTTGGCCGCAAAGCGCGCTAACGCGGTTCCTCCTTTGCAACCTTCATGGAAGGCGTTTGACGAATGCGCATCGTGGTTCACGGCCAGCAGGCTTTCGGCAAGGCGGTGCTCGAAGCGCTCACCGCGCGCGGCGAGACGGTCGTCGGCGTCTATGTCGCGCCGGAGAAGCCCGGCGCGAAACCCGATCCGTTGAAGGAGGCGGCGCTCGCTTTGAAGCTCCCGGTGTTTCAGCCGGCCTCGTATCGCAAGCCCGAAGTCTGGGATGAGTTCAGGAAATTGGCGCCCGACCTTCAGGTCATGGCCTTCGTCACCCTCTTCGTGCCCGAGGAATTCCTGAACATCCCGACGCATGGCTCAATCCAATACCACCCCTCTCTTCTGCCCCGATATCGCGGCCCGAGCGCGATCAACTGGCCGATCATCAACGGTGACGATGAGACCGGCCTCTCGATCTTTTGGCCCGACAATGGTCTCGACACGGGCGATGTGCTCTTGCAGAAAAAGACGCCGATCAGCCCTGAGGATTTGCTGGGTTCCGTCTATTTCGATCGCCTCTTCCCGATGGGGGTCGAGGCGATGCTCGAGGCCGTCGATCTCGTGAAAGCCGGCAAGGCGCCACGGCTGAAGCAGGATGAGGCGCTCGCGACTTATGAGGGACGATGTGGCGCGGACAATGCGCGCATCGACTGGGGCAAGCCCTGGCGGCAGATCCACAACCTCATCCGCGGCTGCAATCCCGCGCCCGGCGCGTGGACAAAGCTTGGCGATCAGGCGTTGCAAATCCTCGAGGCGAAGCCGCTCCCGGCGAAATCGCCGAAAGGCATCGGCGGCAAGATGGGCGAGATCGTCGAGATCGACGCGGAAGGATTCACCGTGGTTTGCGCCGACGGGCGCATCAAGGCGCTGCGCGTCAAGCCCGCCGACGGCGCCAAGGCGAAGGCCGGCGAATGGGCGAGCGCTTCGGGCCTTGCGGTCGGCATTCGATTGGGGTGAGCCTGAGGGGTAGGATTGAAGGCATTGAGGGCTGGTCGCCTCCCTCCGTCGCTGAACAAAAAGGATGGAACGGGCGCCTCTTCCTTGTAAAACGAGATTGAGCTCTCGTCACAGAAGAGGACATCATGACCGCGCTCGCGCGCCGAAAATGGGTGCCGGATCCGATCGAGGATTATGTTCTCGGGATCGCCGACGCGACGAGCCGCGAGCGCGCCGACAAGGTCGATGCGCATATCCACACGCTCATCGACGAGAACCGGCGCATTCATGAGGATGAGTGCGTCAACCTCAATCCCGCGACCAATGTGATGAACCCGAAGGCCGAGGCCGCGCTCGGCTCCGGTCTCGGCTCGCGGCCCTCGCTCGGCTATCCCGGCGATAAATACGAGATGGGCCTCGAAGCGATCGAGAAGATCGAGGTGATCGCGGCCGAGCTCGCGGCGGAAGTCTTCGGCGCGAGATTCGCGGAAATCCGCGTGGCCTCCGGCGCCATGGCCAATCTCTACGCCTTCATGGCGACCGCGAAGCCCGGCGACCGCATCATCGTGCCGCCCGCGAGCATCGGCGGCCACATCACGCATCACGCGCCCGGCGCGGCCGGGCTTTACGGCCTCGACATTCATTCCGCCCCGGTCGACGGCTTGGGCTATACTGTCGACGTCGAAAAGCTCGCGGAACAAGCTCGCGCCCTGAAGCCCTCCCTCATTACCATCGGCTGCAGCCTCAATCTTTTCCCGCATCCGATCGGCGCCTTGCGCAAGGTCGCGGACGAGGTCGGCGCGAGGCTTTTGTTCGACGCGGCGCATATGTCGGGAATGATCGCGGGCCGTGCCTGGCAACAGCCGCTCGAGGAAGGTGCGCATCTCATGACCATGAGCACCTATAAGAGCCTCGGCGGCCCACCTTCCGGCCTCATCGTGACGAATGAGCCCGACCTCGCGAAAAGGCTCGACGGGATCGCCTTCCCTGGCCTCACCGCCAATTTCGACGCCGCGAAATCAGCCTCGCTCGCGATCACGCTTCTCGATTGGCGAGAGCACGGCAAAGCCTATGCGGCGATGATGGCCAAGACCGCTTCGGCGCTCGCAAGAAGCCTTGCCGAACGCGGCTTGCCGGTTCACGCGCGCGAGCGCGGCTTCACGACATCGCATCAATTCGCGCTCGAGGCCGAGCGCTTCGGTGGCGGCCAAGCGGCTTCACGCAAGCTGCGTCGCGCTCATATCCTCGCCTGCGGCATCGGCTTGCCGCTTCCCGAGGTCGAGAACGACATGAACGGGCTGCGTTTCGGCACGCCCGAGATCGTGCGATGGGGGATGGGTCCTGAACATATGCCGGAGCTTGCCGCGCTCATCCAGCGCGCTCTCGTCGGCAACGAGGACGAGGCAAAGGTGGCGGCGGACGTCACCGCTTTCAGATGCAAGTTCCGCGAGCTTCATTACATCCGCCAGTGAGCGTCTAGAGTTTAGAAAACGGGCCAGCGCTCATGCCCCCTCTCCCCGCGACGAATGTCGCGGCGGGGAGGGTACGGGTGGGGGGCGGGCGAGATACGCGCGGGGGGCGCCTTACACGCGCCAGCGTCGTGTGAGGCCAATGATCGTCGTTGTCGAAGCGGCTTTGCCCCCCACCCGTACCCTCCCCACCACTTCGTGGGGGGAGGGGGCGCCCGGCGCAAGCGTGCTCGCGGCTGACCGCTTACTCCGACGCGGCAAATCCGAGCGGTTTCGCGCCCGCGCCGACGGCGGCGCCGGTCGCGGCGCCCGCGGTCACGGCATGCGGCGTGACCTTCGTCGCGACGTTGGCGGGCGATGACGGCGCGTTCGCGAGGAAATCGGCGATCCCGTCCATGCTTTTGCCGGCGATGCGCCTCAGCGCCTTGTCATCGAGCCGTGCCCAAGGATCGGCCGGATCACCGGCCGTCTCCTCCATGCCCGTGACGCGCTGGGCGCGCCGGTTCGACGCATCGAAAACGTCCCAGACATAGGCAAGCTCGGTCTTGCCGTCCGGCGCCACACCCGCCGTCACATAGCCTTTGACGCGAAAGCGCGGCGCCTGTGCGTCATCGACCAGCGAAACCTGATGATCGGCGGCGGCTTGCACGAGCGCCGCGTTCAAGGCGCCGGTGACCTCGGCCGGCGGCCCCTCGATCGCCTCGACAGCGATTGGCACGCCGGGCGCCACGCGCGCCGGCACGGAGGCCTCGAATCCCACGTCCTGACACGCGCCGAGGCCAAAAAGCGCGATGAGCGCCGCGATCCACCGCGCCTTTGAACAATCAACGCCCCCCATCCGGCCTCGCCGGACGGTCCTTACGCATGTCATCGCCGCCTCCGCCTGCACTTTTGAATCGGCAGGACCGCGGAAGCATAGCCTCAACGGATCACGAGGTCGAGGCTCTTGGCGTTGATCGGCTCTGAAGTGATATCGCCGATAAGCGAGGTGCGGCCGAGGCACATCGCGGTCGCGCTCGCGGAATCCATCAAGATCATGTGAAGAAACATGCTCATGCCCGGCACGAGCACGAAATCATTTCCCTCAAAAAACATGGGCGGGTCCATCCAGGAGGGGGTGAATTTAGCGCCGAGCGAATAGCCGCACGCGTTCAGCCGATGGGCCGAGAGGCCGTGCCGGTCGAGGATGCGCGCATGCGCCGCGAACACGTCGCCCGCCGTTCGTCCGGGCCGCAGCTCCGCTTCGCAGGCCAGCAGCGCCTCCCGCGCGGCCGCGTGATAGGGAAGATGCAAGGCGCGCGGCGCGCCCACGACATGGGTGCGCATCGCCGCCGCGTGGTAATGGCGCCAAGTGCCGGCGAATTCGAGCGTGAGCTGATCTTGCGCATCGAGCCGGCGCCGCCCCGATTTGTAGCGGCACAGGAGGGCGTCCTCTCCCGAGCCGATGATGAACTCATTGGCCGGATAGTCGCCGCCTGCCCGAAAGATCGCGTCATGCATGGCGGCGAGGATCTCGCCTTCATCGACCCCGCCTCGCAGATGCGCGACCGCGGCCGTGTCGGCGGCATCCGAAAGCTCGGCCGCCCGGCGCACAAAAGCGATCTCGGCCGGCGACTTCACGGCCCGCAACGCGGGCACGAGGGTCGAGGCGTCCTCGAGCGCGGCGAAGCCCGCGAATTGCGCTTCGAGGCGCTTGCCGTTTCGGTGCGTGAGGCCCTGCGTCTCGTATTCGGCGCCGATGCGCTTGCCCGAAAGGCCGAGCTCTTGCGCGAGCGCCTTCAGCTCGACGGCAGGCTCGGCGTCCTTCGCGTCTTTCCAGATGCGGATATCCTCGATGAGCGAGGTCCGACCTGCCTGGCGCAAATCCGCCGAGCGGGTGAGGAGCGCCATGCGTCCGTCGAGCTTCACGACGAGGCATTGAAAGAAGCAGAAGCCGAAGGTGTCGTATCCCGTGAGCCAATAGAGGCTCTCCTGGGAAAAGAGGAACATGGCGTCGAGGCGATTGGCCCGCATCGCGGCTTGCAGCCGCCCGAGCCTTTGCGCGAATTCGGTTTGAGCGAAATGCAAAGCCATGAAAGCTGCTCCCTCCGCCGGACGAGTCTCGACGTCACTTTCCGCGATTTCTACCCCTTTGGAGCGGTTCGAGACAGTCCCGGTGTTCCGATGCGGGGCTCTTGCTTTCCAAAAAAGCTTGCGGTTGCGGACGCGCAGTGGTTTCTCCCCGCTCGCGCGGGTAAGATGTAAAGTGATTTGAACTTCGGGCGGCTCGAGCATGGAGGCTCACGCAATGGCTCAGGCGCGAGGCGCGTCATTTCGGCGCGCCAGATCCGGCATCTTGCGAGCAAGGAGGGTGCGGGCGGCCCTGGCGGTCGTCGCGCTCGGCTTCTTGCTCAGCGGATGCGGGAATTGCGGCGGCTGGACCAACCCCTGGTACCACGCCGCCCAGCCTCATTCCTGCGAGTGAGCGAAGAGCTCGCCGCAAGACCGACCACTCCTTGAGCGAATGAGGCGTTGACCGCGGCGGGCGGGGTGTGCAACTGCGTCACGCCCATTTTCGAGGAGAGCCGCCGAGATGTCCGATGCTGTTGCGCCTGATCTGCTCAAAGCCTTCGTCGAGCGGATCGAGCGGTTGGAGGAAGAGAAAGCCTCGATCGCGGGCGACGTGAAAGAGGTTTATGCGGAAGCCAAAGCCCAGGGCTTCGACGCCAAGATCCTGCGCAAGGTCGTGGCCTTGCGCAAGCGCGACGTCGCCGAACGGCGCGAGGAGGAGGAGATCCTCGATCTCTACCTCCAGGCGCTCGGCATGATGGGCTGAAGGCGTCCCGATGAAGCTCACCTTGTCCTGGCTCAAGGATCACCTCGAGACCGAGGCTTCCCTCGATGAGATCGTGGCGGTGCTGACCCGCGTCGGCCTCGAGGTCGAGGCGGTCGAGGACCAGGCGGCGGCGCTCAAGCCCTTCACCATCGCGCGCGTCATCGAGGCGAAGCCGCACCCGAACGCCGATCGGCTGCGCGTCTGCGTCGTCGACACCGGCGCCGGCTCTCCGGTGCAGGTCGTCTGCGGCGCGCCCAATGCTCGCACCGGCATGATGGGCGTATTCTCTCCGCCCGGAAGCTACATTCCCGGCAAGAAGATCACGCTCGGCAAGGGCGTGATCCGCGGCGTCGAATCGAACGGCATGCTCGTCTCGGAGGCCGAGCTCGAGATTTCCGACGATCACGACGGCATCATCGACCTGCCGCAAGACGCGCCGCTCGGCGCGCCCTTCGCTCCCTATGCCGGGCTCGACGACGCGGTTATCGAGATTAACCTCACGCCGAACCGGCCGGACGCCGCCTCCATTCACGGCATCGCGCGAGACCTCGCCGCCACCGGGATCGGCAGGCTCAAGGAGGCGCCGGTCGCCCCGGTCGAGGACGGTTTTCCCTGTCCCGTCCCGGTGCGTCTCGATTTTGCCCCCGCCGATGCGAAGCTGTGCCCGGCTTTCGCGCTTCGCCTCGTGCGCGGCGTGAAATGCGGTCCCTCGCCCGCCTTCATGCAGCGAAGGCTCAAGGCGATCGGCCTTCGTCCGATCAACGCGCTCGTCGACATCACCAATTACATGACCTTCGATCGCGGCCGGCCCTTGCATGTGTTCGACGCGAAGAAGGTCGCGGGCGCGCTCACCGTGCGCCGCGCCGTAAAAGGCGAGACGCTCCTCGCGCTCGACGGCAAGACCTACTCATTCGACGAGAGCATGGTGGTGATCGCCGATGAGCATGGCGTCGAATCGATCGGCGGCGTCATGGGCGGAGAGGCCTCGGGCTGCGACGAGAAGACGACCGATGTGCTCATCGAATTGGCGCTTTGGGATCCGCTCAATATCGCCGAGACCGGCCGCAAGCTCGGCATCAACACCGACGCGCGCTATCGTTTCGAACGCGGCGTCGATCCCGCATTCACGCTTCCGGGGCTCGAGCTCGCGACCCGCATGGTGCTGGAGATTTGCGGCGGGGAGGCTTCGCAAATCATGCTCGCCGGCGCGATCCCCGACCACCGGCGCACGATCGATTTCCCGTTGAACGAAACCAAACGCCTCACCGGCCTCGAGATCGACGACATCGCCGCGCTCACGACCTTGAGCCGGCTTGGCTTCAGCTTCAGCTCGGAAGATCGCTTCGCAAAAGTCATCCCGCCCTCTTGGCGGCCGGACATCGAAGGCAAGGCCGATCTCGTCGAGGAGATCACGCGCATCGGCGGGCTCGATCGGGTGCCCTCGACGCCCTTCCCGCGCCTCGAGCCGACGGTGCTGAAGCCTGTGCTCACGCTCGCGCAAAAGCGCGTGTCGCTCGCGCGCCGAGCGCTCGCCTCGCGCGGCATGATGGAGGCGGTCACCTGGTCCTTCATCGGCAAGGAGGAAGCCAAGCATTTCGGCGGCGGCGCGCCGGAACTCGCGCTCGCCAACCCGATCGCAGCCGAGCTTTCCGACATGCGCCCGAGCTTGCTGCCGGGGCTTTTGCGGGCCGCGCAGAAGAATGCCGACAAGGGAAGGGGGGACATCGCTCTCTTCGAGGTCGGCCAGGTTTTCCATTCGGATAAGCCCGCGGGCCAGACCATGCGCGCCTCCGGGGTGCGGCGCGGCCTTGCCGGCAGCGCAGGCGTCGGCAGGCATTGGTCAGGCAGCGCGCCCGCCGATGCCTTCGACGCCAAGGCCGATGCCTTCGCGCTTCTCGAGGCGCTCGCCATTCCACAGGGCGGCGTGCAGGTCGTCCCCGGTGGCCCGCCCTGGTTTCATCCGGGGCGCTCGGCGAAGCTGCAATTCGGCCCGAAGATCGGGCTCGGTGCCTTCGGCGAGCTCCATCCGCGGACGCTCGAGCTTCTCGACGTCAAGGGTCCGGTCGTCGGTTTCGAGATCACGCTCGATCTCTTGCCCGCGCCGAAGTCGAGGGCGACGCGCGCCAGAGCCAAGCTCGCCTTGTCCGAGCTCCAGCCGGTGCGGCGCGATTTCGCCTTCGTGGTCGAGAAATCGGTCGCGGCCGGCGATATCGTGAAGACGGTGCAGAACAGCGACCGGACGCTCATCGCCGATGTCGTCGTCTTCGACGTTTATGAAGGCGCGGGGCTCGACGCCGACAAGAAATCGGTCGCTGTCGAGGTGATGCTGCAGCCGGTGGAAAAAACGCTCACCGACGCCGAGATCGAGGCGGTGTCCGGCAAGATCGTCGCCGAGGTGTCGCGCCGTCACGGAGCGACGCTCAGGGGATAGGTGTACTGGCCGCGCTAATTAGCGCGCTCAGTCATTAGAGCGTTCTCTTGGACGAGGGCGTGGATGGCCGGGCCGACGCCCAGCCATGATGCACTTTGCGATGCTTCCACGCGTCATCACCGGACTTGGTCCGGTGACCCAGGCCTTGCTTTCGGCTTGCGTCTTTCCTTCCCCGCTGATCAAATCATGGCGCTCGCCTTCTGCGCGCGCCATTCAAGAGCGCAACGCGATCGATCGAAAAGGACGAGCAGGGAGGATGAATTGCGCAGACGAGATTTCCTGAAAGCCGCCGCCGCGACATCGATTGCCGCGCCTTCGCTCGCGGCCCCGTCCCTGGTGCTCGGTGCCGAAAATCGGGTGATGAAATTCACGCCCCAGGCGGACCTTTCCGTGCTCGATCCGGTGTGGACGACGGCGACGGTGACGCGCAATCACGCTTTCCTCGTCTTTGACACGCTTTACGGTCAGGACGACAGCTATCGCGCGACGCCGCAAATGGCCGAGGGCGCGACCACCGAGAATGACGGCAAATTATGGAAGATCGTGCTGCGTCCTGGTCTCAAATTCCACGACGGAAGCGCGGTGCTCGCGAGGGATTGCGTCGCCAGCATCCAGCGCTGGGGCAAGCGCGATGCCTTCGGCCAGGCGCTCCTCGCCGCGACCGATGAGCTCTCCGCGCCCGACGACAAGACCATCCAGTTCCGCTTGAAGCGGCCGTTTCCGCTGCTTCCCGACGCGCTCGGCAAATGCACCGCCTTCCCGCCTTCGATCATGCCCGAGCGCATCGCCAAGACCGACGCCTTCACGCAAGTGACCGAGATGGTCGGCAGCGGGCCGTATAAATTCGTCCCCTCCGAACGTCTCGTCGGCACGCGCACGGTCTATGAGCGCTTCGCCGATTACAAGCCGCGCGAGAACGGCACGCCGCAATGGACCTCGGGCCCGAAGATCGCGAATTTCGATCGGGTCGAATGGATCACGATCCCGGACACCTCGACCGCGGCCTCCGCCTTGCAGACCGGCGAGATCGATTGGCTCGAGCAGCCTTCCCCTGATTTGCAGCCGCTGCTCGCCAAGGACAAGACGGTCACGGTGGCGATCAAGGATCCGACCGGCGCCATCGCCATCATGCGCATGAACCAGCTCGTGCCGCCTTTCGACAATCCGGCGATAAGGCGCGCCCTTCTCGGCGCGGTCGACCAGGAGGACTACATGGTCGCGGTCGCAGGCTCCGACAAGGAGATGTGGCAGACCGGGGTCGGCGTCTTTCTCCCCGGTTCCCCTCTCGCCAACGATGCCGGCATGGAAGTGCTCAACGGCAAGCGCGACCTCGAGAAGGTGAAGCGCGAGCTGAAGGCGGCCGGCTACAAGGACGAGAAGGTCGTCATTCTCGGCGTCACCGATCTCGCGAATCTGAAGGCCGAGGGCGATGTCGGCTCCGACATGCTGATGAAATGCGGCATGAACGTCGATTACCAGACGATGGATTGGGGCACCGTGGTCGCGCGGCGTGCCAAGAAGGAGTCGCCCGAGCAAGGCGGGTGGAACATCTTCTTCACGGGTTGGGGCGGCATCGACATGCTCAACCCCGTCGGCCATTTGTCCTTGCGCGGCAACGGGCTCGACAGCTGGTTCGGTTGGCCGACGGCGCCCAAGCTCGAGGAGCTCCGCCAGGCCTGGATCGAGGCGCCGGACGCGGCGGCGCAAAAGAAGCTCGCGGCCGAGATCCAAAAGCAGGTCTTCATCGACGTGCCCTACATCCCGCTCGGCCAATATTATCTGCCGGTCGCCTTCAAGAAATACGTCACCGGCACGCTCACCGGCTTCCCGATCTTCTGGAACGTGAAGAAGGAAGTGTAGATTAGGCTCCTACAGAGAAGGTCCGGCGCTGATTACCCCCTCCCCCCGCGACGAAGGAGCGGTGGGGAGGGTACGGGTGGGGGGCAGTAAAGAAAGACGTGCCAGCCATGACGCGCGAAGGCGCATACATTACCTTGCCACAACGACTATCGATATCGCGGCGGATGGGCCCCCCACCCTAACCCTCCCCACCACTTCGTGGGGGGAGGGATTCGTCCAGCGCTAATTCCTTCTCATCTGTTCTTCTCTCACAAGCGCCGGGGTTCTTCGCCCCTCGGCAGCAAACCCATCTCAACCGAAGCTTCCGCAGAGCCTCAACCTCATCGCCGTTGTTGGGCGATCCAGATAGACCGGAGTCCCCATGCGTTTCCTCATCGCGCAATTCTCGCACGAGACGAACACCTTCTCGCCCGTGCCGACGCCGATCGCGCGGTTTTGCCGGGAAGGTGACACCCCCTTGTCCGGCGAGGCCGCGATCGCGCATTACCGCGGCACGGGCACTTGCATGGGCGGCTTTCTCGACATCGCGGCGAGCGTCGGCGCTGAGATCGTGGTGCCGATCGCGGCGAGCGCGCCCCCGAGCGGGCCGGTTGAGCGCTCGACTTATGAAGCTTGCGCCAAGGCGATCACGGAGGCGGTCGCGAAAGGCGGCTTCGACGGCTTGATGCTCGATCTGCATGGCGCCATGGTCGCCGAGCATGTGGAGGATGGCGAGGGCGAGCTCTTGCGGCGCATCCGCGCCCTCGACGCGAAGGTCCCGATCGCCGTCGCGCTCGACATGCACGCCAATATCTACGAGGACATCGTCAAGCTCTCGACGGTGATCGCCGGCTATCACCTTTACCCACACACCGACATGGCCGAGACGGCGCGCCGCGCCGGCGCGCTTCTCGTCAAGGCGATCCGCGGCGAGGCGCGCCCGGTGATGGCCTGGGGCAATGTGCCGATGCTTCCTCATGTCATGGCGCAAGGCACGCATCAGGCGCCAAACAAGACCTTGCAGGAGAAGGCCGCGCGTTGGGAGAAGGAGGGCACGGCGCTTTCGGCCGCGCTTTTCGTTGGCTTCTCGCACGCCGACATTCGCGAGGCGGGCTTGAGCGCCGTCGTCACCACGGATGGCGATGCAGTCGCGGCGCAACGCCTCGTCGACGAGCTTTTGCATGAGGCCTGGGCGGCGCGGCACGATTTCGTCTTCAAGGTCGAGCCCTTGGCTCAATCGGTCGCGCGCGCCAAGGCGATGCCGGCAGAGAAGGCGCCGATCTTCCTCCTCGACCATTACGATAATTGCGCCTCGGGCGGCACGATGGACACGACGGCCGTGCTCGCCGAGATCCTGCGCCAAGGGCTCGAAGATGTCGCTTTCTTCGGCATTTATGACCCGCAGGCGGTTGAACAAGCGATCGCGTCCGGCGTCGGCGCGCGGGTGAAGCTTTCAATCGGCGGCAAGCTCGCGCTTCCGGCGCTCGGCCGGCCGAACCCGCCGCTCACGGTCGAAGGCACGGTGAAGACGATCTCGATCGGCTCCTTCACGAGCCGCTCGGCCTCGAACCGCGGCGTCAAGACGGTGCTTGGTCCAACCGTCGTCCTCGACACCGGAAACGTCGAGATCGTGCTCCTCTCCAGACATGTCGAGCCGACCGCGATCGACATGCTGAGCGTGCTCGGCATCGACCCGCGCAACAAGCGCTTCGTTGCCATCAAGAGCCGCGTGCATTGGCGAGCCGACCTCGGGAAACTCGCCGGCGCCATCGTCGAATGCGCGGGGCTTGGCGTCTGCACCTCGAATTACGACGAAGTCACCTTCAAGAACGTGCGCCGCCCGATCTTCCCGCTCGACCCGGACACCACCTGGCCGAGGAATTGATGGCGCCCATGATCCCTGTCCGCCCCCTTCTCCCACTTGTGGGAGAAGGTGCCTTCCGCATAGCGGAAGGCGGATGAGGGCTAATTTCCACAAGCGCCTCCAAAGCTGATTTGTTAAATGCTATTACAAACTCGTCCAGGTTTTTCGCAGCTTACCCTCATCCGCCCACCGCTTCGCGGCGGGCACCTTCTCCCGCGCGAAGAGCGCGGGAGAAGGGGAGCGTCGGTGTGCCCCCTAATTTGATGGACCTTGCAATTAGCGTACGCTAATCCGCATGAGCTGGTTGATTCAAACCGTTGCGCAACAAGGGCCAAATCAGGCCAAAAAGGGGGTCTCCTTGCCGTTTCGTTCGATTCCCGCACGCCCGTTCGCGGCTTCGCGACTTCCCGATCTCCTCCCTCTTGGCGACGACCTCGGTCGCGGCGCTTCTCTTCGCGTTGCCGACGGGAGCGCTCGGCGGCCCCGGCGCCGGGCAGAGCGTCAACAACCGACGGCGCCTCATTGAGCGTCAGCGAACTGGCGACCGTGACGAACGCGGCGGGGCAATCCATCACCTCGATCGTGATCACCAACTCGACCGTCACGGGCGCGGTGACGAATGCGGGGACGATCACGCCGGGAAAGAGCACGCGTCGCGCGCCGGTCTCGGTGAGCCTTTATCAGCCGCGCCTCTTCGACATCTGGGGCGAGCGACTTCGGCGACTTTGGCTCATGTCTCGAGCGACGGCAACGCCGCCTCTCGTCGCGCTCGACGCGGCGGCTTCGTGCTCGGCGGCGATGTCTCGGCCCGCGGCTTCATGGGCGGGGATTGGCGCTTCGGCCTCGCAGGCGGCTACACCAACGACCGCATCACGGTGAGCCAGCGCCTCTCCTCGGCGACCTTCGAGAGCGTCTTCGGCGGCGCCTATGCGGGGGCGAGCTTCGGCGCCGTGCAATTGCGCGCCGGCGCGCTTTACGGCACGAATTCCACCTCGACGAACCGGCAGGTGATCTTCCCCGGCTTCTCCGATGCCTTGTCATCGAGCCATGGCGGCTCGACGGCGCAAGCCTTCGGCGAGGCCGCCTACCGCGTCGAGCTCGCGGGCGCACGCTTCGGCTGGCTCGGCTTGTCACGCACGAGCGTCGAGCCCTTCGCTGGCGCGGCGGCCTTTCTCATCCATCAAAACGGCTTCACCGAGGGCGGCGGGGCTTCGGCGCTCACGGGCTTTGCGCGCGATTTCAACATCCAGACCACGACGCTCGGCCTGCGCTCGGAACTCGCCTTCGCCTCGCTCCCGGTGAGCGTCACGACCATGCTCGGCTGGCGCCATGCCTATGGGGACGTGGTGCCCTCAGTGCTTCTCGGCTTCCAGGGCGGGGCGCAAAGCTTCAGCTCATCGGGGGTGCCGATCGATCGCGACGCCTTCGTCGCCGAGGCCGGCGTGAATTACGCGCTGAGCTCGATGTTCACCGTCGGCCTCTCCTATGCGGGCCAATTCGGCCAACGCGCCACCGACAACGCCTTCAAGGGCCATCTCGATCTGAGCTTTTGACGCGGCCACACAATGCGCCGGCGGGGGGTAATGCGCCCCCCACCTCTCCCGCGGGAGAGGTCGGAACGCCGCTAAGCGGCGGTCCGGGTGAGGGAGGCAACGCTCGCCTCGCAAGGCAGGCGCCAACCTCCCTCACCCGGCTCGTTCCCCTCGGAATAGATCCGAGGGTCACGAGTCCGACCTCTCCCTGCGGGAGAGGTGACGCGTGGGCTTTTCGACGAAAACGGTGCCGCTGCGCGCAGCCGATGCGAGCGAGCTGATCAATTTTCCGTGCACGCCATGTTGGTGGGCGGGCTTGGCATGGAGCTTGCGATCGCTTTCCCGGAGAACGGCACGCGCGGGCGCTCTCCCTCGCCACGGTCGCCTTGCCAAGCGCGGCGTTTGAGAGTGTCATGAGCGCAAGCGGCGCCTTCCCGAGATCGAAGAGGTGAAAGAGATGGACCGCAGGACGCTTCTCAAGGGTTTGGCCGGCACGAGCGTGCTGGGCGCGACCGCACGCTTTCCCTCCCCGGCGCTCGCGCAAGGCGAGGATGCGCGCACCTTGCGGTTCGTCCCGCAGGCCAATCTCGCGAATTTCGATCCTATCTGGGGGACGCAATATGTGGTGCGCAACGCCGCGGCGCTCGTCTGGGATACGCTCTACGGCGTCGATGAGAAACTCGCGCCGCAACGCCAGATGGTCGAGAGCGAGAGCGTGTCGGAGGACGGGCTCACCTGGACCTTCACGCTGCGCCCCGGGCTGAAATTTCACGACGGCGAACCGGTTCTCGCCAAGGACGCGGTCGCGAGCATGGCGCGCTGGTCGGCGCGCGATCCCATGGGGATGATGCTGAAAGCCATGCAGGAAGAGCTCGTGGCGGTTGACGACAAGAGCTTCAAATGGGTGCTGAAGAAGCCCTTCCCGAAAATGCTCTTCGCGCTCGCCAAGAACAACGCGCCTTGCAGCTTTGTGATGCCGGAGCGGATCGCCAAGACTGATCCGTTCAAGCAGATCACCGAGTATGTGGGCTCCGGCCCTATGCGGTTCGCGAAGGACGAATGGGTGCCGGGCGCGCGCGCCGTCTTCGTGAAAAATCCCGATTACGTGCCGCGCAACGAGCCCGCCTCCTGGCTCGCCGGCGGCAAGAAAATTCTCGTCGACCGTATCGAGTGGATCGTGATGCCCGATCCCGCGACGGCCTCGGCCGCACTGCAGAACGGCGAGGTCGATTGGTGGGAAAATCCGATCTCGGACCTCGTGCCGCTCTTGCGCAAGAACGCGAACATCAACGTCGATATTGCCGATCCGCTCGGCAATATCGGCTCGTTTCGCATGAACCATCTTTATCCGCCCTTCAACAATGTGAAGGCGCGCCGCGCCATCCTCATGGCCTTGAGCCAGGAGGATTACATGCGCGCGCTCGTCGGCTCCGACGACAAGCTGTGGCGGCCGATCCCCGGCTATTTCACGCCCGGCACCCCGCTCTACAACGAGGAGGGCGGCGAGATCCTCAAAGGCAAGCGCGACCTCGACGGGGCTAAGCGCCTCCTCGCGGAAGCGGGCTACAAGAATGAGCCCATCACCTGCGTCGTGGCGCAGGACCAGCCCATCACCAAGGCGCAAGGCGATGTGACCGCTGATCTCTTGAAGCAGCTCGGCATGAACGTCGATTTTGTCGCGACCGATTGGGGCACGACGGGCACGCGCCGCGCCCTCAAAAACCCGCCGAGCCAGGGCGGCTGGTCGATGTTCCACACTTGGCACGCGGGCGCCGATTGCATCAACCCCGCCGCCTACACGGCGCTGCGTTGCAATGGCGACAATGCCTGGTTCGGCTGGCCGAACAGCCCCGAGGTCGAGACGGACATAACCGCCTGGTTCGATGCCAAGTCGCTCGATGAAGAAAAGGTCGCGATGCGCAAGTTGAACAAGGATGCGCTCGATTTCGTGGTCTACGCGCCGACGGGCTTCTTCCTCACCTACCAAGCCTGGCGAAAGAATGTCGGAGGGGTGGTGAAAGGCCCCTTGCCCTTTGCCTGGGGCGTGAGCAAACAGGCATAAAGGCTTTCGCGCCGTGGGCGGCTATGTGACAAGGCGCATTCTTTCCACCATCCCGGTGATGGCGGTGGTGGCGCTCTTCGTCTTCAGCCTCCTCTATATCGCGCCCGGCGATCCCGCCGCCATCATCGCCGGCGATCAGGCGACGCCCGCCGACATCGAGCGCATTCGCCAGAGCCTCGGCCTCGAAAGGCCCTTCCTCGTGCAATTCGGCGATTGGGCCTGGCGCATCCTGCATGGCGACCTCGGCACCTCGATCTTCACCAATCTTCCGGTCACCGATCTCATCGCGCAACGCATCGAGCCGACGCTCTCGCTGATGCTGGTGACGCTCATCCTCTCGATCGGCATCGCGGTTCCGCTCGGCGTCGCGGCCGCTTGGAAAGCCGGCAGCCTCATCGACCGGCTGGTGATGGTCTTCGCCGTCTTGGGCTTTTCCGTGCCGGTTTTCGTGATCGCCTACCTCCTCGCCTATGCCTTCGCGCTCGAGCTCGATTGGCTCCCCGTGCAAGGCTACACACCCATTTCGCACGGCTTCTGGCCTTGGCTCCAGAACCTCATCCTCCCCGCGATCGCGCTCGGGGCGATCTACATCGCGCTCATCGCGCGCATGACGCGCGCCTCCATGCTCGAGGTTTTGCAACAGGACTACATCAAGACGGCGCGCGCCAAGGGCATCGGCCAAGGCGGCATCCTTTTCGTGCACGCGTTGAAGAACGCGGCCGTGCCCATCGTGACGGTGATCGGGCTCGGCATCGCGGCGCTCATCGGCGGCGCGGTGGTGACGGAAAGCGTTTTCGTTATCCCGGGTCTCGGGCGCCTCACCGTCGATTCGATCCTGCGGCGCGATTACCCGGTGATCCAGGGCCTCGTCCTGCTCTTCAGCTTCGCTTACGTGCTGGTCAATCTCGGCATCGACCTCCTCTATACGCTGCTCGACCCAAGGATTCGCTATTGAGCGCCGCATCCGACATCGCCACCCCATCCTTGGCGCAAGCGCCGGTCGCCGCAGCGCCCGAGCTTCCCGACGTGATGGCGCCGGTGAAGCGGCGCGGGCCGATCCTGGACTTTTTCGTGCGCCATCCGACCATCGTGATCGGCGGCGGCATCTTGCTGGTCATGATCCTCATCGCCGTTTTCGCGCCCTACCTCGGCACCGTCGATCCGACGGCGCTCGCCCCTTCGAAGCGCACCCGCGAGCCTTCGGCGATCTTCTGGTTCGGTTCCGACATGCTCGGGCGCGACATCTATTCGCGCGTGCTCTTCGGCACGCGGGTATCGCTCCTCGTCGGCTTCTCGGTGGCCTTCCTCTCCTCCGTTGCGGGCTTGGCGATCGGCATCGTCGCGGGCTTCCTGCGTTGGGCGGATGGATTTGTCATGCGGATCATGGATGGGCTGATGTCGATCCCGCCCATCCTCCTTGCCATCGCCCTGATGGCGCTGACGCGCGGCAGTGTCGGCAACGTCATCACTGCGATCACCATCGCCGAGATTCCCCGTGTCTCGCGTCTCGTGCGCGGCGTCGTCCTCTCCTTGCGCGAGCAGCCCTTCATCGACGGCGCGGTCGCGGCGGGAACGCGCGTGCCGATGATCATCCTGCGGCACGTGGTGCCGAACACGCTCGCCCCGCTCACCGTGCAGGCGACCTATATCTGCGCTTCCGCCATGATCACCGAAGCCATCCTCTCCTTCCTCGGCGTCGGCACGCCGCCCATCATCCCGTCCTGGGGGAACATCATGGCCGAGGGCAGGGCGCTCTGGCAGGTGAAGTTCTACATCGTGCTGTTCCCGGCGATCTTCCTGTCGCTCACCGTGCTCGCCGTGAATCTTCTGGGCGACGGCTTGCGCGACGCGCTCGACCCGCGCTTGGCAAAGAAGCTCTGAGCGATGGCGCTTCTCGAGGTCTCTAATCTGCAGACGCATTTCCGCACGCCGGACGGCATCAACCGCGCGGTCGACGGCGTCTCCTTCCATGTGAACGATGCCGAGACGCTCGCGGTCGTCGGTGAATCGGGATGCGGCAAATCGGTGACGGCGAGCTCGATCCTGCGCCTCGTTCCCGAGCCGCCCGGCAAGATCGCCGGCTCGATCAAATTCCAGGGCCGCGAGCTCTTGACCCTTCCCGAACGCGCCATGCGGGCCATTCGCGGCAACGACATCGGCATGATCTTCCAGGAGCCGATGACGAGCCTCAACCCGGTGCTCAGCGTGGCGCGCCAGCTGGGCGAGACGCTGCGCCTGCATGAGGGGCTCGATCGCAAGCGCCGCCGAGGCGCGCGCCGTCGAGATGCTCGATCTCGTCGGCATCCCCGAGCCGCGCCGGCGCGTGCGCAACTACCCCCATCAGCTTTCGGGCGGCATGCGCCAGCGCGTGATGATCGCCATCGCGCTCGCCTGCAACCCAAAGCTCCTCATCGCCGACGAGCCGACGACGGCGCTCGACGTCACCATCCAGGCCCAGATCCTCGAGCTGATGGCCGATCTCAAGCGCCGCACCGGAACGGCGATCATCCTGATCACGCATGATCTCGGCGTCGTCGCCGAGTTCGCCCAGCGCGTAATGGTGATGTATGCGGGCCGCAAGGTGGAGGAGGCCCCGGTCGTCGAGCTCTTCCGCACGCCGCGCCACCCTTACACGCAAGGGCTCATTGGCGCGGTGCCGAAGCTCGGCTCCTCGCTCGAGGGCGAGGCGACGCGGCTCGCCGAGATCCCCGGCATCGTGCCGAGCCTCAAGCAGCGCATCCAGGGTTGCGTGTTCGCCGGACGCTGCCCGCGCGCCACCGAGATTTGCCGCCAGGTGGCGCCGATGCTCGAGAGCAAGGCGCCCGGCCATATGGCCGCTTGCCATCATGCGCCGAAACAGGCGCTCGCCGCATGAGCCTGCCGCTGCTCGCCGTCAACGACCTCAAGAAGCACTTCGCCGTGCGCGGCTCACGTGGCGGCGGGGCCGCGGGCTTCGTGCGCGCCGTCGACGGCGTCTCCTTCGAGATCGCGCGCGGCGAAACCTTATCGCTCGTGGGTGAATCCGGTTGCGGCAAATCGACGGTCGGGCGCGCGGTGCTCAGGCTCAGCGATATCACGGCGGGCGAGATCCTGCTCGACGGGAAACGCATCGATGATCTTTCGGCCGCCGCTTTCCGCCCGCTGAGGCGGCGCATGCAGGTCGTCTTTCAGGACCCGTTCTCGAGCCTCAACCCGCGCATGCGCATCAAGAACACGCTCGCCGAGCCGATCCGCAATTTCGGTCTTGCGAACTCGCCGCTCGAGATCGAGAGGCAGATCGCGGAGCTCCTCGACACGGTACGCTTGCCGCGCGACGCGGCAAACCGCTTTCCCCATGAATTCTCGGGCGGCCAGCGCCAGCGCATCGGCATCGCGCGCGCGCTCGCCACGAAGCCCGATCTCATCATTTGCGACGAGGCCGTCTCCGCGCTCGATGTCTCGGTGAAGGCGCAGATCGTCAATCTTTTGCAGGACCTGCAAAAGGAGCTCGGCCTCGCGCTCCTCTTCATCAGCCACGACCTCGCGATCGTCGAGCACATGACGCATCGCGTCGCGGTGATGTATCTCGGCAAGATCGTCGAGACGGCGAGGAAGCGCGAGATCTTCGCCTCGCCGAAGCACCCCTACACTTTCGCGCTCCTCTCCGCCGTGCCGGTGCCGGAGCCAGGCAATGCGCGCACGCGCATCGTCTTGAAGGGCGATGTGCCAAGCCCGATCAACCCGCCGAAGGGCTGCCGCTTCAACACGCGCTGCCCTTACGCCTTCGACCGCTGCCGCGTGGAGGAGCCCGCGCTTCGCCCCTTGGGCGAAGGCCAATGGGCCGCCTGCCATTTGCACGATTTGCCGGCGGCGCAAAACCCGCTCGTCGGGGACGTGCGGACGGCGTAGGAGGTCCAGCGCATGCAACGTCTCTGCCGGTTTGTACGATTGACGTTCTACGTGAGGCATAGTATCCGTTCCGTATGATCGGATCGTGGGCGAATAGCGCGACCCGACGATTTGTTGAAGAGCGCAGGAGCAAGTTTTCGGGACTTGATGAGGTGGCAGCGATGGAACTACTCGCGGCGCTCAACGCCGCTACCTCGCTAGCGGACTTGAGCCCCCTTAAATCGGTCGGGCTGCACAAGCTCAAGGGTGATCGGAGGGCGCAGTGGGCAATGACTGTGAATGGCCCATGGCGCATCTGCTTCAAGTTTGCGGATGGGCACGCGCGGGAAGTCGAGATCGTGGACTATCACTGAGGAGCACACAAAGATGTTTCCCGTTCATCCCGGCCGCGTCCTTAAGCGTGAGCTTGCCGCGCGCGGCCTTTCGGCGAACAGGCTTGCGCTGGCACTCCGAGTGCCCTCTGGTCGGATCACGGACATCTTGAACGGCAAGCGGGGGATTTCGCCGGAGACCGCGCTACGGCTCGGGCGGTTCTTTGGAAACAGCGCCCGCTTTTGGCTCAACCTCGAGATCGCGTATGAGCTCGCTGTTGCCGAGCGCGAGATCGGAAAGCGCGTGATAGCCGAAGTTGAGCCGAGCGCCGCCTGAACAGGCGCCACATGCGCTACCCGGCCCGCTCCGCCAAATCGCCGAGCTCGGCGATGAGAGGCGCGAGATGCTCGCGATAGTGGCGTGAGCGGTTTTGCGCCGTCTTGTAGATCGGGCGGCGCACCTGGCTCGCGCTCGCGGTCTTCACCGGACGATGGGTCTTGTGGAAGGCAGAGGCAGCTCTCGCTCCACTCGAGCCCGCAATAGGCGATCATCCGCCTCGCCTCACCCTCGAGGTCGCCGACCACGTCCTCATAGCGCAGCTCGAGCATGCGCCCCTCGGGTAGCGCGTTGCGCCAATGAGCCATGAGCTCGGCGTATTTGCGGTAGAAGCGGCCGAGCTCGGCAAGGTCGTAAGTGTGGTTCTGCTCGGCCGAGAACAGGCGCGAGAAACAGGAAAGGCAGGTGTCGAGCGGGTCGCGCGTCACATGGATGATGCGCGCATTCGGAAGCGCGAGATGGATGAGGCCGACGAAACAGAAATTCGACGGCATCTTGTCGGTGATGCGCGCGGCCGTCGTCGAGTATCGTCGCAGGCGGTTCGCGTATTGATGCCCGACCGTGGCGAAATCCTGAAGGTCCATCGCTTGCGCGATTTCCGGAAAGGCAAGCGCCGGGTCGGCCTTGCGCGCGAAGGCCGCCGACGATCTCGCCGAGATGAGGAAGCTCGCCCGCACCATTGACGAGCGGATGGCTCGCGAGGATTTGCTCGACGAGCGTCGAGCCGGAGCGCGGCATGCCGAGAATGAAGATGGGTGAGGCGTCGGGATCTCCGCCGCCGCTCCTCGCCTCGATCAGCGCCGCATCGAAGGTTTCGCGAATACGGTCGAAGAGCTCGAGCGAGGCCGCTTCGTCATAGGCGATCTGGGCGCGTTTCAGCGCATTCGCCTCCTTCATGTGATGAAAGGCGAGGCCGAAGTCGCCGAGATCGTCGTGGGCCTTGGCGAGGGCGAAATGAAGTCGCATGCGGGCTGTCGGCCGCAAGCTCTCCATCTCGCGTGCGAAGTCTTCCATGCCGGCGAGCCAGGCGTCGCCGCGCTTCACCTTGCGGGTATCGGCGAGATTGACATAGACCTCGGCCTGCCTCGGATCGATAGCGAGCGAACTCGCATAAGCCTCATGGGCGTCGGCTAGCCTTCCCTCCTGCTTCAGCACATTCCCGATATTGTTGTAGGCGCCGGCGAAATCCGGCTTGCTCGCGATCGCGCGGCGATAGAATTCGAGCGCCTCCTCGACGCGGCCCAGGTCCTGAAGCGAGAGGCCCATCGCGTTGAGAGTCTCCGGGTCCTCGGGCAAGAGGGCGACGGCGCGTCGCGCGGCTTCATGCGCTTCCTCGACCCTGTTCTGATCGAGCCGAACCAAAGCCACATGGGTCAGCGCCCTCCCATTCTCGGGCGCGAGCGACAAGGAAGCGTCGAGAAGAGTGGAGGCCTCGTCCAATCTTTCGAGATCGCGCAAGGCAAGGGCGAGATTGTCGAGCACCATGGGGTCATCTGGATTCAACGCGAAGGCGGCGCGGTAGGCGGCTTCGGCCTCTTCGAGGCGCCCGAGATCGCGCAGCGCCGTGCCAAGGTTGTTGTGGGCGGCAGCGTAAGAGGGCTTGAGCGCGATTGCCTTGCGGTAGGCGGCGGCCGCCTCTTCGGACCAGCCGCGGGCGCGCAGCGTGTTGCCGAGATTGCAATGCGCCTCGGCGTAGCCCGGTTCACGCTCGATGGCCCGCTCGAAGAACGCGGCCGCCTCCTCGAAGGCGCCGCGCTCGTAATGGACGATGCCGAGATTGTTCAGGAACTGGGCATTCTCCGGCGCGAGCGCGAGCGCCCGGCGGCCGAAGGCGAGCGCCTCTTCGAGCCGGCCGGCGAGCCGGTAAGTCTCCGCAAGATCGGCCTGAAACTGCGCGACGCCGCCATCGGCCGCGACCGCACGGGCAAAGAGATCGATGGCGCCCGGCAGATTCCCGACCGCGTGGGCGATGACGCCGTAAAGATGCAGCGCCCGGGCGTGAGCCGGGGCCACGGAGAGGATATTTTGACAGAGGATCTCCGCGCGCCCGAGGTGCCCGCCGCGCACATGGTCGGCCGCCAACGCCAAGGCCTCTTCGAGCGACAAGCGCCGCTCGGCGGGCGAAGCGTCAACGGGGCTTTGGGTCATCAAGGCCGCGCATTTGTCGATATCCGGGTTTTACGGGTGCTCTTTGATTTAGCATTAAGAGTTCGCCACCCTCTCTTGACATAACAAGAGCCGAAGCTGAGCAGGTGCCGTTACCATGCTAACTTCACTCGCGGCAAAGATTTTGTGAGCAGGCGCGTCTCGGTTGGCGTAGGCGATTGTCATAATAATTTGCTAGTCTTCGAGGCGGCTACGCGATCGGCAACGAGATGCCTGGTTCCATGAACAAGGATTCACGGTGTTTCGGATTAGAGGCGAAGAAGTGCTCGGAGGGCTCGATAGTGCGCTGGCTCGGTTGAGGCTAACGTTGAAAGCCCCCTCATCCGACCTCGCTTCGCTCGGCCACCTTCCCCCGCAAGGGAAGAAAGGAGTCGGCTAATGATTTGCCGCTGTGATCGGCCCTTTCTCCTAGAAGCGCGGTCGGTGGAGAACAGGCGCCGCTGGTTTCTCACGTGGTGAGGGCACTCTCCCATTTACGCCTCGTTTATGCGCGCGCCCGCCCTCGCCAATGGAATCTTTATGGCGGGATATGGAAATAAGCCTCTCTCGTTTCGGGAGGCCCCCGTGCTCGACATCATTTTCCTGGCGCTCACCTTCGCGCTCTTCCTCCTCGGAGCCGGCTACGCCGTGCTCTGCGACCGGTTGTGAGGATAGCGCCATGCTCGAACCCGTCTTCGGCCTCGTGGTCTCGCTCGCGCTCGGCTTCTATCTCCTCGTGACGCTGATCCGTCCCGAAAAATTCTAATCGCGAAAAATCGCTGCGAACGGTGCTTTCATGTCTATCGCGGGTTGGCTGCAGATCATCCTCATCCTGGCGCTCGTGGTCGTCGCGGCGGTGCCGCTCGGCGGCTACATCGTGCGCGCGCTTGCGGGCGAGCATAACTTTCTCTCGCCCGTGCTGGCGCCCGTCGAGCGCGGGCTTTACCGCGCGGCCGGCGTCGATGTGAGGAAGGAGCAAGGCTGGCTCGCCTACACCATGGCGATGCTGGTCTTCAGCCTGTTCCACCTTCTGGTGCTCTACGCGATGCAGCGGCTGCAAAACCATTTGCCGCTCGATCCGCAAGGCTTCGATCCGGTCGCGCCCGATCTCGCCTTCAACACCTCGATGAGCTTCGTCACCAACACGAACTGGCAGAACTATGCGGGCGAGACGACGCTCACCCATTTCGTGCAGATGCTCGGCCTCACCGTGCACAACTTCCTCTCCCCGGCCGTGGGCCTCGCCATGGCGGTCGCGCTGGCGCGCGCCTTCATCCGCTCGGAATCGCGGACCATCGGCAATTTCTGGGTCGATATGACCCGCGCGGCCCTTTACGTGATGCTGCCGCTCGCCGTGGTGGTGGCGGTGGCCCTCGTCGTGCTCGGCGTGCCGCAAACCTTGCTCGGCTCGGTGGACGCGACCACGCTCGAGGGCGCGAAGCAGGTGATCTCGCTTGGCCCGATCGCCTCGCAAGAAGCGATCAAGGAGCTCGGCACGAACGGCGGCGGCTTCCTCAACGCCAACTCGTCCCATCCTTTCGAGAATCCGAACGCCTGGTCGAACATGCTCGAGATCTGGGCGCTCCTCCTCATTCCGGTCGCCACCATCTTCGCCTTCGGGCGCATGGTCGGCGACGCGCGCCAAGGCCGCAGCCTGCTTTGGACCATGGCGATCGTGCTCATCGCCGGCATCGCCACGATTTATGCGGCCGAAAGCTACGGTAACCCGATCCTGACGGCGCTGGGCATCGATCCCTCGCTCGGAAATTTCGAGGGCAAGGAGGTTCGGTTCGGCCAGGCGATGAGCGCGCTCTTCGCGACGGCAACGACGGGCACGAGCACGGGCGCTGTGAACGCCATGCATGATTCGCTCACGCCTCTCGCCGGGCTCGTGCCGATGTTCAACATGCTGCTCGGCTGCATCACGCCGGGTGGCGTGGGCTCGGGCCTTTACGGCATCATCGTCGTCGCCCTGCTTTCGGTCTTCGTCGCCGGGCTGATGGTCGGCCGCACACCTGAATATCTCGGCAAGAAGATCGAGGCGCGCGAGATGAAATTCGTGATGTTCGCGCTCCTCATCTACGCGGTGAACGTGCTCGGCTTCGCGGCCGCTTCCGCCGTCGCGCCCTTCGTGCCGGACGATCTCGGCAACAAGGGGCCGCACGGCCTCTCGGAGATCATCTACGCCTTCGCCTCGGCGAACGGCAATAACGGTTCGGCCTTCGCGGGGCTGAACGGCAACAACCTCTGGTTCAATACGACGCTCGCTTTCGCCATGTTCCTTGGCCGTTTCGGCTATGTCGTGCCGGTGCTGGCGCTCGCGGGCTCGCTTGCCGCCAAGAAGAAGGTCGCGCCTTCGGCCGGCACCTTCCCGACCACGGGGCCGCTTTTCGTCGGCTTGCTGCTCGGCGTGATCGTCATTCTCTACCTGCTCCAATATTTCCCGGCGCTCGCTCTCGGTCCGGTCGTCGAGCATTTCCTGATGCTCGCCGGCAAGAGCTTCTGACGCGACGCCGACGAGCCTCTGACGGAGACCACCATGTCCACCAAGATGCAGGCACTCAGCCTCTTCGACGGCGCCATCATCGGTCGCGCCGCCGGCGATGCCGTGCGCAAGCTCGACCCGCGCAAGCTCGCGCGCAACCCCGTGATCTTCGTCACCGAGGTCGTCTCGCTCGTCGTCACCCTGCTCTTCCTGCGCGACCTCGTGACCGGAAGCGATGTCGCCTTCTTCACCGGCCAGATCGCCGCCTGGCTCTGGTTCACGGTTCTGTTCGCCAATTTCGCCGAGGCGGTGGCGGAAGGGCGCGGCAAGGCGCAAGCCGACACCTTGCGCCGCATGCGTTCGGACACGATGGCGAAGCGGCTCGTCGACCCGAACACGCGCCAATATCAGTCGGTGAACGCGCTCGACCTCAAGATCGGCGACGTGGTGCTCGCCGAGGCGGGCGATCTTATCGCGTCCGACGGCGAGGTCATCGAAGGCATCGCCTCGATCAATGAATCGGCGATCACGGGCGAATCGGCCCCCGTCATCCGCGAATTGGGCGGGGACCGCTCGGCCGTCACGGGCGGCACCACCGTGCTCTCCGATTGGGTCAAGGTGAAGATCACCGCGGCGCCCGGCTCGACCTTCCTCGACCGCATGATCGCCCTCGTCGAAGGCGCGGAGCGCCAGAAGACCCCGAACGAGATCGCGCTCTCGATCCTGCTTTCCGGCCTCACCTTGATCTTCCTCGTGGTCTGCGTGACGCTTGTGGTGTCTCGCCGGCTACTCCGGCACCACGCTCACCGTTACCGTGCTCATCGCGCTTCTCGTGTGCCTCATCCCGACCACGATCGGTGGCCTGCTTTCGGCGATCGGCATCGCCGGCATGGACCGGTTGATCCGCTTCAACGTCGTTGCCACCTCCGGCCGCGCCGTCGAGGCGGCGGGCGATGTGGACACGCTCCTTCTCGACAAGACGGGCACCATCACCTTCGGCAACCGCATGGCGTCGGAATTCATCCCCGTGCCCGGCGTGACCGAGCGCCAGCTCGCCGAGACGACGCTTCTCGCGAGCCTCGCCGACGAGACGCCGGAAGGCCGTTCCATCGTTGCCTATGCGCGCAGCAAATACGGCCTCGCCGAGCAGAGCCATCTGGCCGAGGGGATGAGCTTCGTGCCCTTCAGCGCCCATACGCGCATGTCGGGCGTCGATTTCGGCGCGCGCACCATCCGCAAGGGGGCGGTCGACGCGATCCTGCGCTTCGCCGGCATCGCGATGAGCGGCGCGCCCGCGCCCTTCCGCCAAGCGGTCGACCGGATCGCGCGCACCGGCGGCACGCCGCTCGCGGTCGCGGAGGACGGCAAGCTGCTCGGCCTCGTGCACCTCAAGGACACGGTGAAGCCCGACATCCGCGACCGTTTCGCGGCGCTTCGCTCGATGGGCATCAAGACCGTGATGGTGACGGGCGACAACCCCGTCACCGCCGCCGCCATCGCGTCGGAGGCCGGCGTCGACGACTTCATCGCCGAGGCGACCCCGGAAGACAAGCTCGCCTATATCCGCAAGGAGCAGCAAGGCGGGCGCCTCATCGCCATGTGCGGCGACGGCACGAATGACGCCCCCGCGCTCGCCCAGGCCGATGTCGGCGTCGCCATGCAAACCGGCACCCAGGCGGCGCGCGAGGCCGGCAACATGGTCGATCTCGATTCCAACCCCACGAAGCTCATCGAGATCGTGGAGATCGGCAAGCAGCTCCTGATGACGCGCGGCTCGCTCACGACCTTCTCGATCGCCAATGACGTGGCGAAATATTTCGCCATCATCCCGGCCTTGTTCATCGTCACCTATCCGGAGCTCGGCGCGCTCAACATCATGAAGCTCGCCTCGCCGCAATCGGCGATACTTTCGGCGGTGATCTTCAACGCGCTCATCATCATCGCGCTGATACCGCTCGCCTTGAAAGGTGTCGCCTATCGCCCGATCGGCGCGGCCGCGCTGCTTCGGCGCAACATCCTCGTCTATGGCGTCGGCGGCATTATCGTGCCCTTCGTCGGCATCAAGGCCCTCGACATCATCGTCTCGGCCCTTCACCTCGCCTGAGGCTCGAAACATCATGGTCCAGCATTTTCGCCCCGCGATCGTCCTGATCGTCCTGATGACGCTTCTCACCGGCGTCATCTATCCCTTCGCCATCACCGGCTTTGCCAATGTCGTCTTCCCGCATCGCGCCGGCGGCAGCATGATCATGCGCGACGGCGCCGTGATCGGCTCCTCGCTCATCGGGCAGAACTTCACCTCAGACAAATATTTCCACGGACGGCCGTCCGCGACGAATACGCCTGACCCCAAGGACCCCACGAAAACGGTGGACGCTCCCTATAACGCGGCGAATTCATCGGGCTCGAACCTCGGCCCGACATCGCAAGCGCTCGTCGATCGCGTGAAGGGCGACATCGAGAGCTGGCGCAAGGAAGGCGTTATGGGCCCGATTCCCGCCGACGCCGTGACCACTTCCGCCTCGGGGCTCGACCCGCACATCTCGCCGGCCTTCGCGCTTCTGCAAGTCGCGCGCGTCGCCAAGGCCCGCAATCTGCCGGAGGACAAGGTGCGCGCCCTCGTCACGGGCGCGGTCGAAGGGCGCGCGCTCGGCATCATCGGCGAGCCGCGCATCAACGTGCTCGAGCTCAACCTCGCGCTCGACAGCCTGCCGGCTGGCTGAGGCACAGGATCGTCACCGGCGCCACCGGGAGGGCGGCCTGGCAAAGGGTCCAGGTTTTCGCGGCCTTGCTGTGATAGTATTCGCGGATGGCCCAAGCCGATTCCAAACGAGGCGAACGCCCGGACCCGGATGCCCTCCTCGCGCTTGTCCATAGCGAGAGCCGCGGGAAGCTGAAGGTCTTCCTCGGGGCGGCGCCTGGCGTCGGCAAGACCTTCGCCATGCTATCGGGTGCGAAGCAGGTGGCGCGCGAGGGGGCCGATGTGGTCGTCGGCATCGTCGAGACCCACGGGCGCGCCGAGACCGCAGCGCTCATCCAAGGCATCGAGATGCTGCCGCAGCGCAATGTCGAGTATCGCGGGCGCATCATCCAGGAATTCGACATCGATGCCGCGCTCAAGCGCCGGCCGAAGCTTATCATCGTCGACGAGCTCGCTCACACGAACGCGCCCGAAAGCCGCCATCCCAAGCGCTACCAGGATATCGAGGAGCTGATCGCGGCCGGGATCGATGTGTGGACCGCCGTCAACATCCAGCACCTCGAAAGCCTCTCGGACGTCGTCTCGACCATCACCGGCGTGAGCGTGCGCGAAACCGTGCCCGACACGGTGGTCGACAAGGCCGATGAGGTGGTCGTCGTCGACATCACGCCGGCCGAGCTCATCCAGCGGCTTCGGGACGGGAAGGTCTATTTGCCCGAAAATGCCAGGCGCGCGGCGGATAATTTCTTCAAGCCCGGCAATCTCACCGCCTTGCGCGAGCTCGCGCTCCGGCGCACGGCCGATCGGGTCGACGACCAGATGGTCGTCTATTTGCGCCAGAACGCCATCGAAGGCCCCTGGCCCGCGGCCGAGCGCATCCTCGTCTGCGTCGGCACCGATCCCTTGTCGGAGACGGTGGTGCGCGCGGGCAGCCGGCTCGCGAGCGGGCTCAACGCGTCCTGGATCGCGGTGCATCTCAGCCGCTTCGATTTCGAGGAGACGAGCCACCGGGCGCTGAAGCGCATCGACGAGGCGATGCGGCTCGCCGAGCGCCTCGGCGCCGAGCTCGCGCGCCTTACCGGACGCCATCTGCCGGATGAGATCCTGCGCTTCGCGCGGCGCGAGAACGTGACGCAAATCGTGATCGGCCGCTCGGCGGCGGATTGGTTCGCGCGTTTGCGTGGCCGCTCGCTGCCGGAAGAGATCGTGCGCCGCGCCTCGGGCATCGCGGTGCATATCGTCACCTCTGACCAGCCGGCGAAACGGCGCCCGCTCCGATTCTTGCGCCCGCGGCTCTCGGCGCTCGCGGGCGCCGTGCCTTTCCTTTCGGTTGCGGCGGCCGTCGGCATCGGCATGATCGCCTCGCACTTCCTCGTCTTGCCGAACCTCTCGATGATCTTCCTCACCGCCGTGCTTTTTTGCGCCGTGACTTACGGCGCGGGCTCGGCGATCCTCGCGGCGATGCTCTCCTTCTTCGCCTATAATTTCTTCTTCATCGAGCCGGTCTACAGCTTCACCATCGCCGAGCCGCACGAGCTTTTCGCGCTGCTCATCTTCCTTCTTGTCGCCGTGCTCACCGGCGGGCTTGCCGGGCGCGTGCGCGAGCAATCGGATGCGGCCGCTCGGCGCGTCGTCGCCACGCAATCGCTTTATGATTTTTCGCGCAAGCTCTCGGCGATCGCCAAGCTCGACGATGTGCTTTGGGTGGTGGTGTCGCATGTGGCGAAGTCGGTGAACGGCGGCGCCCTCGTGCTTCTCGGCCAGAAGGAGGAGCTCGAGCTCGGCGCCGCGCTTCCGCCGGAAGATACGCTCGGGCCGAGCGAATGGGCGGCGGCGCGCTGGTCCGCGACACGCGGCGAATTCGCCGGCTGGCGGACCGCCACCTTGCCGAACGCGCAGTTTCAGTTCCGGCCGCTTCGCACCTCGCGCGGCATCCTCGGGGTGATCGGCGTCAGACCCGGCAAGACGGATGAGGATCTTTCGGCCGAGGATGACCGGGCGCTATCGGCCCTCATCGACCAGGCCGCCGTCGCGATCGAGCGCACGCAGCTCGTCGACGAGGCGGCCAAGGCCGAGACCGCGATCGAGAGCGAAAGGCTGCGCGGCGCGCTTCTCTCCTCGCTCTCCCATGATTTGCGCACGCCCTTGTCCGCGATCATGGGCGCGGTCACGAGCCTTCGCGAGCTCGGCGACAAGATGCCGGCCGATGCGCGCCGCGACCTTCTCGCCACGATCGAGGAGGAGACGGCGCGGCTCTCGCGCTTCGTCTCGAACCTCCTCGACATGACGCGGCTCGAGGCCGGCGCGGTGAATGTCAAGCGCGACCTCGTCGACGCCGGCGACGCGGTACGCAACGCCGTCGCCCATGCGCGCTCGAGCTTTCCCGCCCGCCCGATCGAGGTCACGATCGCGCCCGACTTGCCGCTCGTGCGCGGCGACGCGACCTTGCTCGAGCAGGTGGTCTTCAATCTTCTCGACAATGCCGACAAATATGTGCCGGCGGGCTCGCCGACCTCGGTTTCGCTGCGCGTCGACGCGCGCAAGCTCGTCATCGCCGTGACGGATCAGGGGCCGGGCATCCCGCAAGCCGAGCTCGAGCGCGTTTTCGAGAAATTCCACCGTGTTGCCGCGGGAGACGGGCGCCCCGCCGGCACCGGGCTCGGCTTGTCGATCTGCCGGGGGCTGATCGGCGCCATGGATGGCACGATCCGCGCCGAGAGCCCGCTCGCAGACGGTGCGGGGACGCGCATCGTCATCGAGATTCCGATCGCCGAGGCGCGGCAGGACCGGCTCGCCTCATGAGCGAGGACACCCCTTGAGCAGCTCCACCGTCGTGCTCGTCGTCGATGACGAGCCGCAGATTCAACGCTTCCTCAAGCCGAGCCTCGAAGCCGCCGGCTACAAGCCGGTGATGGCTGCGACGGGCGCCGAGGCTTTGCGGCTCATCGCGACGCGCGCGCCCGATGTCGTGGTGCTCGATCTCGGCCTACCCGACATGGACGGCAAGGATGTGATCTCGGGGGTGCGCGAATGGTCGCAAGTGCCGATCATCGTGCTTTCGGCGCGCGACCGGGAAGGCGAGAAAATCGCGGCGCTCGACCTCGGCGCCGATGATTATGTAAGCAAGCCCTTCGGCATCGGCGAGCTGATGGCGCGCATCCGCACGCTTCTTCGCCACCGCAGCCGCGAGGAAGGGGAGACCGCGGTCTTCGAATCGGGCGGCCTCGTCGTCGACACGCTCGCTCACACGGTGACGCGCAATGGTGAGGGCTTGCGGCTCACGCCCAAGGAATACGACGTGCTGCATCTCCTGGTGCGCAACGCCGGGCGCGTCCTGACCCATCGGCAGATCCTGCAAGCCGTCTGGGGGCCGGCCAATGTCGAGGACACTCAATATCTGCGCGTCTTCGTCGGAAGGTTGCGGCAGAAGATCGAGGCCGACCCCGCCGAGCCGCAATTGATTGTCACCGAGCCGGGTGTCGGTTATCGCTTCAAGGCGATGCAGGAATAAGGGGAGGGGCTTGAACGCGCCTCAGGCCTTGGAATGCGCAAAGAACACCTTGCTCGCGATCTTCCAGTCCCCGCCCGTTTCGAGGAGCACGAAGAAATCGGTGTAGCGCGTGCCGCGCCAATTCTCTGCCTCGAGACGCGCCATCGCCGCCGTCCCCGAAGGCTCGATCGTCACGACGCGCGCCTTCACCTCGCTCGCCGGCCCGTGCTTGTCGATGAGCCCGCAGAACTCGTCGAGCGTCCAATCGACAGGCTTACCGGAATAGCTTCCGCGAATATGGGCGTTGTCGAGGAAAGCCTTGCGCATGAGGGAGCTGTCGCCCGTGCGCGCGCCCTCGACGTAGTGCTGCAGCGTCGCCGAGATCGCTTCATAAACAGAAAAGCTCGCACCTTCCTCGGCTTTCGTCACGGCCTCTGCCATCGCGGCGCTCCTTTGCTTGAACCTGACACACCCAGCATGGCGCGCCCCTCGCCTTTGGTCCAGCATGCCGCTTTTGAGGCGCATCGGCGGTTCGCACGTGGACCCGCCGCGTCATTCGATACCCTCGGTGTGCTTTCCTTCTCCCCTTGCGGGAGAAGGTGCCGCTCGCCTTGGCGAGCGGCGGATGAGGGGGACTTCGAGGTGCGCGCCGCCCTTGGCATCGGGTCTTGGGCCAAGCCCGCGCAGGATGGTCAACGGCGTGTGAATTGCGACCATCCTCACGGCTCGATCAGCACGCCCGGATTCATCATCGCTTGCGGGTCGAGCGCGCGTTTCGCGGCGCGCAGCGCCGCGGCGAAAAGCTCCGGCCTCTGGCGATCGTACCAGGGGCGGTGATCGCGCCCCACGGCGTGGTGATGGGTGATCGTGCCGCCTGCCGCGATCAGGGCGTCACTCGCGGCTTCCTTGATCGCGCGCCATTGCTCGAGCAAGGCGCCGTGGCGGCCGAGCGCGTGGAAGGAAAAATAGGGCGCGGGGCCATCCGGATAAGCATGGGTGAAGCGGCAGGTGACCTCGCCCGGAACGCCCGTCGCTTCGCGAATGGCGCGCTCCGTGGCGGCCTTCACCTCGTCGTGGAAGCTCTCGAAGCGCTCCCAGGTGATCGATGTCTCGAAAGTGTCGTTGATGATCCCTGCCGGCGTGAGAAACTCGCGCGCGTAAGGCATGCGGATGAAGGCGTTGCGCCACAAGCCCGCGGCGCCCTCGAGATGGGCGTCCTCACCGCCGATCTCGGCCTCGCCGCCATGGTCGGCGCAGCATTCGAGCGCGCGTTTCATCCAGGCATCGAGAGGATGGTCGCCCGATTCGAAGGCAAGCACGAGGATCGCGACAGAGCCATCCGCGGCGCCCGTGTTGTAGGCCTCGGCCGGATCGAGGATGCGGCAGTTCGACGGGTAAAGCCCCGCTTGCGCGATGGCGCGCACGGCGCGGGCCGCGGCAAAGAAGCTTTTGAACTTCACCGCGCCGCCGGCCCGAAAGGCGGGCTTCGCCTGCAGCCGCATCCAGGCTTGCGAGATGACGCCGAGAATGCCTTCCGAGCCGATGAAGAGACGGTCGGGGCTTGGCCCAGCGCCCGAGCCGGGAAGGCGCCGCGTCTCGATCACGCCCTTCGGCGTCACCACGCGCAGGCTTTCGACGAGGTCGTCGATATGCGTGTAGAGCGTCGCGAAATGCCCGCCCGAGCGCGTCGCGACCCAGCCGCCGAGTGTCGAAAAGGCGAAGCTTTGCGGGAAGTGACGCAAGGTGAAGCCGTGCGGCTTCAATTGAGTTTCGAGCGCCGGCCCGAAAACGCCGGCCTCGATCCGCGCGGCGCGCGAGGTGGCGTCGATCTCGAGCACGCGGCCGAGATGCTTAAGATCGATGGTGATCGCCGCCTTGTGGCTCTCGTCGCGCCGATGCTCGACGCCGCCGCACACGCTCGAGCCGCCACCGAAAGGCGCGAGCGACGCTCCGATGCTGCCGGCCCAATCCATGACGGCTGAAATCTCCGCCTCCGTGCGGGGATAGGCGACGACGTCGGGGGCGCAATCATACTGGCCGAGCATGGCGCGCACGTAATCGGGATAGGATTTCCCGTAGGCATGAGCGGCGCGCTCGTAGCGCTCGCTCGTGCAAACCGCCGCGAGCGATGATGGCGGCTTCACGCGCGGCGCCGGCAAGGCGATCTCCTCGAGCCGCGCGACCTCGATCGTGCCGAAGCTCGACCGGCCGAATTTCTCGCGATAGCGCCCGAGCACGAAGTCGCGCTCCTCTGAAGTCATCGTTTCGCCTTCGCGGCCCCAGCCATAGGCTTTCAATCGGGCGAGGCTCATGGGTTCACCTCCTCGAGGCTCTCGGCAAGGACACATGCCACATGCACGGCCTCGCGCCCGCTTCCGTCGACGATTTGATGACGGCACGAGGTGCCGTCGGCAACGATGATCGTGTCCCGCGCGGCGGCTCGTACCGCGGGCAAGAGCGAAAGCTCGCCCATCGCTTTCGACACGGAAAGCGTCTTCGCCTGGTATCCGAAGGACCCCGCCATGCCGCAGCAGCTCGACGCCACGTTCTCGACTTCGAGGCCGGGCACAAGCTTGAGCGCGCGCGCGACCGTAGTGTCGATGCCGAAGGCTTTCTGGTGGCAATGGGTGTGCAGGAGGGCTTTGCGATTCGAGGGCGCGAAAGCGAGCTTCAGCTTACGCGCTTGCGCCTCCGCAACCAGGAATTCCTCGAGCAGCACGGCATTCTCGGCAACTCTTTTTGCGTCGTCGCCCAGGCCGAGCGCGAGAATCTCGTCGCGGAAGCTCAACAGGCACGAGGGCTCGAGACCGATGATGGGCACGCCGCGCGCGGCAAAAGGACGAAGCGCAGCGAGGGAACGCTTCGCCTCGCGGCGTGCCGCATCGATGTCGCCGGTCGAGAGATAGGTTCGCCCGCAGCACAAGGGCCGCGAGGAGCCGTCGATGGCTTTCGGCAGATGCACGCGATAGCCGCCCGCGACGAGCACGGCGAGCGCGGCCGAAATCGTGCGTGGCTCGAAGTAGCGATTGAAGCTGTCGGCGAAGAGCACGATTTCGCGTCCCGTGTCGGGACCGACCGCGTCTGCGGGCGCGCGAAAGAAATCGGGGCGCCAGGCGGGGAGGGGGCGTTCGGCGGCGAAGCCCGCGACCCACTCCGTGACGAGCGCCGCGCCGGGCACGCGGTCGCGCAGATTCATGAGCCAGGCGAAACGCGACGCGAGCGGCGCGTAGCGCGGCAAGCTGCCCACGAGCCGGTCGAAAAGCGAAAAGCCGTTGCGTTTCGCGCGCGCGGCGTCGACCTCGATCTTCATGCGCGCCATGTCGACGCCCGTCGGGCATTCGCGCTTGCACGCCTTGCAGGCGACGCAAAGCTCGAGCGCTTGCGCCATCCTGTCGGAGGCGAGTGCCTCCTTGCCGAGCGCGCCCGAAAGCGCGAGCCGAAGCGTATTGGCGCGCCCGCGCGTCACATGCTGCTCATCGCGCGTGACGCGATAGGAAGGGCACATCGCCCCGCCCTCGAGCTTGCGGCAGGCGCCGTTGTTGTTGCACATCTCGGCGGCGCCTAGGAACCCGCCCGCGCCGCCGGGATATTCCGACCAGTCGAGAACCGGTCGCAACGGCGCGGCGCGATAGCCCGGCGGATAACGAAAGAGCGTGCGATCATCGAATTTCGGCGGCCGCACGATCTTGCCCGGATTCATCAAGCCCGCCGGATCGAAGGTGTCCTTCACCTCCTCGAAGGCGCGCGTGAGCCTTGCTCCGAACATCGCCTCGTGGAATTCGGACCGCACGAGCCCATCGCCATGCTCACCCGAATGGGAGCCCTTATAGGCGCGCACCAGGGCGAAGGCCTCTTCGGCGATCGCCCGCATGGCCTTCACATCTTTCTCGAGCTTGAGGTTGAGGATCGGGCGCACATGCAGGCAGCCCTCGGAGGCATGCGCATACCAGGTGCCGCGCGTTCCGTGCTTGGCGAAAATCTCGGTGAGCTTTTGCGTGTATTCGGCGAGCTTCGGCAAGGGGACGGCGCAATCCTCGACGAAGGACACCGGCTTTCCCTCGCTCTTCATCGACATCATGATGTTGAGGCCGGAGGTGCGCAGATCGGCGATGGCGCTTTGCAAGGTCGGGTCGAGGACATCGACCACGCCGCCCCATTTCCGGCGCTCGCGATCCCAGCCGAAGCCGAGCTCGCCCATGAGCTCGTGGAGCTCCTTCAACCGCTGGAGATTCTCGGCCTCGCTTTCGGCGAACTCGACGACGAGCAGCGCTTCCGGCTCGCCGCGCAGAAAGGCCTGGAGCGTCGGGCGGAACATGGCGATCGAGGAGGCGAGCGCAATCATCGCCGCATCGACGAGCTCGACGGCGATCGGCTTCAGGCGCACGAGGTGCTGGGCCGCCTCCATCGCCTCGTGGAAAGAGCCGAAATGGCAGACGCCGAGCGCGCGCTTGCCGAGCACGGGCCAGAGCTTGAGCTCGATCGCGGTGGAATAAGCGAGCGTGCCTTCCGAGCCGACGAGGATATGGGCCAAGTTGTGCGAGGCCGCATTCGGCAAGAGCGCGTCGAGGTTGTAGCCGCCGACGCGGCGCTGCACCTTGGGAAAGCGCGCCGCGACCTCGTCGGCCTCGCGCTCGCCGATGGCGAGAAGCCGCCCGATGAGCTCGGCCTCCTTCGCGTCCACGCCGGCGTGCGCGCTCCCGGCGGCCACGGGACCGAAATGCATCCGTTCGCCATCGGCGAGCACGGCGTCGATCGAGACGACATTGTCGCGCATCGTGCCGTAGCGCAGCGAGCGGCCGCCGCAGGAGTTGTTGCCCGCCATGCCGCCGATGGTGGCGCGCGAGGCGGTCGAGACGTCGACCGGGAACCAGAGCCCATGCGGCTTCAAAAGCCGGTTGAGCGCGTCGAGAACGAGGCCCGGCTCGACCACGCAACGCCGCGCCGCGACATCGAGCGAGAGGAGGCGGTTAAGATATTTAGAGCCGTCGATCACGAGGCCCGAATTGATCGCCTGGCCGGACTGCGAGGTGCCCGCGCCGCGCGGCGTCACCGCGATGCCCTCCTCGCGCGCCAGGGCGAGCGCTCGCACGGCCTCGTCCATCGTCCTCGGCACGACGACGCCGAGCGGCATCATCTGATAATGAGAGGCGTCGGTCGCGTAACGGCCGCGCGCGAAGCGGTCGAAGGCGACCTCGCCCGACACCTCGCGCCTCAGCCGTCGCTCGAGCCCGGGCCTCACGCTGTTCGCCATGCCTTCCGCCCGCTTCCGGATCGCGCCGGCGCGATCAAAGGCTGTTTCTTGCACCCATGAAGAGCGCTCGCAAGCGCGATGGCAAGGAGAAGCCTGGATCGCGCAGAGCCGAATCCCGGCTCCGTCTACATCGCGATGCAGCCGATCGGGTCCCCGAAAATTCACAAGGTTGTGATCGCCCTTCGCCTGGCACAGGGACGCGCTTCGTCGCGCCCACCACAGGCCTTGCGCCGGCTCGGCTCTCGATTAAGGGGTGGTGACGCGCGAATGGATTGGCGCACGAGGGCAAAGGGGAAGACATCAGGCATGAGCAATAGTCACCGCGTGGCGGGCCGCCATTTCTTGCAGATTCCAGGCCCGACGCCCGTGCCCGACCGCATCTTGCGGGCGATCAGCTACCCGACCATCGATCATCGTGGGCCGGAGTTCGAGAAGCTTGGACGATCAGTGCTCTCGGACCTGAAAACGATCTTCAAGACGGCCTCGCCCGTCATCATCTACCCGGCTTCCGGCACAGGCGCCTGGGAAGCCGCTCTCGTCAATGTGCTGTCGCCCGGCGACAAGGTCCTGATGTTCGAGACGGGGCATTTCGCGACGCTGTGGAGGAACATGGCGACAAAGCTCGGGCTCGAGCCGGAGTTCATCGCATCCGATTGGCGCTCGGGCGCAAACCCCGACGCGATCGAGGCGCGGCTGCGCGAGGACAAGGCACATACCATCAAGGCCGTTTGCGTCGTCCATAACGAGACCTCGACGGGGTGCGTCTCTCCCGTCGACGCAGTGCGCAAGGCGATCGACGCCGCGAGGCATCCGGCGCTTCTTCTCGTCGATACGATCTCCTCGCTCGCCTCGATCGATTACCGCCACGACGAATGGGGCGTCGACGTCACGATCGCGGGCTCGCAGAAGGGCTTGATGCTGCCGCCGGGCCTTTCCTTCACGGCCGTCTCGGAGAAGGCCTTGAAGGCCGCCGAAAAGGCAAAGCTGCCGCGCCTCTTCTTCGATTGGCGCGAGATGCTGCGCCCAAACGCGCAAGGCTTTTTCCCCTACACCCCGAGCACCAATCTGCTCTACGGCCTGCGGGAAGCGATCGAGATGCTGCACGAAGAAGGGCTCGAGAACGTCTTCGCGCGCCACGACCGGCACGCTGAAGCGACGCGCCGGGCCGTGCGCGCCTGGGGCCTCGAGATCTGGTGCAAGGATGCGCGCCACTATTCTTCATCGCTCACTGCCGTCCTCGTGCCGGAAGGCCACAGCGCCGACAGGCTGCGCGAGGCGGCGCTCGCGCATTTCGACATCTCGCTCGGCACCGGCCTGACCAAGCTCGCCGGCAAGGTGTTCCGGATCGGCCATCTCGGCGACACCAATGATCTCACCATCATCGGCGCGCTCGCGGGCGTCGAGATGGCGCTCGCGCTCGCTGAGGTGCCGCATCGAGCAGGCGGCGTGCAGGCCGCGATGGCCTATTTCGCGCAAGCCGCGCGAGGTGAGTTGGCCGCGGCGGCGTGAGGCTGTCGGGCGCCCTTTTCAATCGTCCATGGTTCTCGTCATGGCTGGTGGACTGTATTTCTACAATCGGGCGCAAACGCGGGACAAGCATCATCCCGCCGGCTGAACGGCACGCAAAAAGCGCGCATAGCCCGTGATCACCTACCACGCATCTCCACGGATAGCTCAGGCTTCGTATTCAGCGTTTGGAACACCACGCAATAGCGCTCGGTGAGCTTGAGCAGCGTGTCGAGCTTGTCCTTCGGCGCGTCGCTTTCGAGCTCGAAGGCGAGGCGGATGGCGCGAAAGCCGACGGGGGCATCCTTCGCCACGCCGAGCGTGCCGCGAAAATCGAGATCGCCTTCGGCCTTCACGACACCGCTTCTCAGCGGAATCTCGAGCGCGGTCGCGACCGCCTTCAGCGTCACGCCGGCGCAAGCGACGAGCGCCTCGAGCAGCATGTCGCCGGAGCAAAGCTCGGCGCCCGAGCCGCCGGTCGCGGGGTGCAGCCCGGCCACCGCGAGCGCGCGCCCGGTCTCGACCTTGCAAGCGATCTTGGCGTCGTCGATCTCGCCTTGCGCCTTGAGCGTAATCAGCGCGCCGGCGGGATCTTGCTTGTAGCTCTCCTTATGGGGCGCTTGCATCGCCCGCAACGCGGCTGCGTCCATCCGTCATCCTCCGCTTGGCTTTAAGCGCTCTCGAGCTATCTCGTTGCGCCAAATTCGCTCGATATCGGCCTTGGCCTTTTCGATTAAGGTCAGTCCCGAAATTCTTCAAGCGAAAGCCACCGTCCGCGGCGCATGGCTGCCCAACTCGACAGAGCCCTCGGGGATCGTCGAGAATGACGCTTCGGTTACCGGCGCTGCGCGTCCAAAAGCGAGCCATGTCGGGAGGCGCCATGCTGAAGTCCATTGATCCGATGCTCAACGCCGATGTGCTTCACGCGCTTTGCAACATGGGGCATGGCGATGATCTCGTCTTATGCGACGCCAACTTTCCGGCGGACGCGATCGCCCGGCAAAGCGTGATCGGCAAGCTTTTGCGCATCGAGAATGTGACGGCCGCTCGTGCGGCGCGAGCGATCTTGTCCGTCCTGCCGCTCGATGACTTCGTAGACGAGCCGGCCTTGCGCATGCAAGTCGTCGGCAATCCCACCGAGCTGCCGCAGGTTCAGGCGGAAGTGCAAGCCGAGATCGACGCCGCCGAAGGGCGCCCCCGGCCGATGGGCTCAGTCGAACGCTTCGCCTTTTACGCCCTTGCAAAAAAAGCCTACTGCATCGTGCAAACCGGCGAGCGGCGCTTTTACGGCGATTTCGTCTTCAAGAAAGGCGTGATCGCCCTTTGAGGTAAAATGCTGGCAAGGACTTCCGCTACTCGAGCACCTCGTCGGCGCGGGCGAGCAGCATGGGCGGAATATCGAGTCCGAGCGCCCTGGCGGTTTTGAGATTGATCGCCAGCTCAAATTTGGTCGGCTGCTGCACCGGCAGATCTCCGGCCTTCGCGCCGCGGAATATTCGATCGACATATGAGGCTGCTCGTCGGAACTCATCGACGATATCAGTACCCGTAGGAAACAAGGCCGCCCGCGGCGACGTAAAACCGGAACGCGTAGATCGCGGGCAGCTGGTAGCGAAGCGCCAAGTCCACAATCAGCTTGTGATGAAATGCCATGAAGGTGTCGGGAGGAACAATTAAACCGCCACCCGGCTCACGCATGATGCTTGTCATTACCGTTTCGATCTCCTCCCGCCCATGAACCGGCGCCACGATCATTTCCATCCCAAAGCTTGGAGCGGCCGCCTCCGCCGGAGGGACGAATAATGGGGCGGTAGGGCTAGCCTCCGGGTTGAACATGAATGCAACGCGCGTGACGCGCGGTGCGATCTCTCTGAGCAGCTCCAGCCACTTCGCTCCGACGCCCGGCTCGAAGTTCGCGAAACCCGTGGTATTGCCGCCAGGATGTGCGAGGCTTGCAACGAAGCCTTGAGCGACCGGCTCACTGACCGCCACGAATACAACCGGCATCGTGCTGGTCGCCTGCTGCACGGCCCGCAACGCCGCTGCGGAATTGGCGATCATTACGTCTGGTGCCAGTCGCAGCAGGTCAGCGGTGGCGGCCCGAGCCCGCTCATCGTCGGAAACATCGAATTGAAAGTCGACCTGAACATTGCGGCCGACCGTCCATCCCAACTTTTCGAGGCCCTGCTGGAAAGCGGTGACTTGGCTCTGGGATTGCGGGTCAATCTCGGAGAGAACTATGAGCACACCGATCCGCCTCATCCGGTCGGGCTGCTGGGCTCTTAGCAGTCGCGGCCATGCGATCGACGCCGTCGCCCCACCGCCGAGAAGCGTGGTGAATTCGCGTCGTCTCATCTGCGCTTCTCCAGGGGAGAGCCTTTGCGAGAGTGTTTCCATGTTGTTCCCAACAATGCGAGGGGGTCAAGCCAACACGCTGCAGAACAAAAGAATGGCCGCATCAGCAGCGCCAGGGGGGCTGACGGTTACCGAGATGGTTTGCCTGGGGCCCGTTTCTCCCGCGGCAACGTCAATCCTTATTGGCGCTCTGCGGCAGGTCGCCCTTGAGTTTGTCAGCCGTCGCTCATGTCGGCGCGCCTCGGCTCGGATGCATTGCACCATCACCAAAATCGACGAAGGGGTCCGCCCAACCGCCACCCGTATGCCAGCATCGGCCACTTGACTCGCAGCGCCGTGTTCGAACTCACCGCGTATGCCTCGATCGCTTTTTGCGGCAGCCTGTTCGATCTTTCTGTTTCCGGACCGATTGGCGGACGTCCCAGCACTTTCCCGCGCTGCACACCTTGGTGGCCGCGCTCGCGGATCAGATCGCGCTCGATTTCGGAGAATACGACGCAGACGTGGGTCATCGCCTGACCGGAACGCCTTTGGGCCGATCGAGCTTGTCGTAGTATCGCTTCGCGCCGAGCGCTGATCGAGCAGAGTTACGATGTGTTTTGTGTTCTCACTCGGCCAGGAAACGATGGTCAAGTATCGAATTATTGCTATCGTGACGGAGGTCTCAGAACGGTGTTGGTCACGCAGCGATTTTGCGAAGAGTTTGGGATTACCGATGAATGGGGACGTGGAATCCCCGAGTAATCTTGGTACCGTGGGCATTCGGGAAGTGATGGATTGGATGCGTCATGAGACGGCGAGAACTGATGATTGCACTTGGCGGCGTAGCCGCCTGGCCGCGCGCGGCGTTCGCCCAAGCCTCGTCCAGGGTTTATCGCATCGGGACGCTGGGCGGCGGCTTTGCCATGACCGACGACGACCCAAATGGGGCCTCCCTCATACGTGGCCTCACCCAGCTCGGCTACGATCAGGGCAGAAACCTGGTGTTGGAGCGCCGCGGAGCGGAGGGGCAAATCGATCGCCTGCCCCGCCTTCTGGACGAGTTGGTTGCAAGTAAGATCGATTTGATCATCACGTCCGGCTATCCTGCGGCGGTCGCCGCGAAGCGCGCCACGGCACTTCCTGTCGTGGTGATTTTTGCCGGCGACCCTGTCGGCACCGGCCTCGTCGAGAGCCTGGCCCGACCGGGCGGCAATCTCACCGGCATCTCGGACGTGTCAGCACAACTCACTCCTAAACGCATGGAGCTTCTTAAGGAGATGGTCCCTGGCCTGCGGCGCGTGGCGATGCTGTGGAACGCGGACGATCTCGGCATGACGCTGCGTTATCGGGCATCGGAGGCCGGCGCCAAAACGATGGGCGTCCTCGTCCAGCCGCTGGGTGTGCGAGAGCCCGAGGATTTCAACCTGGCATTCTCGGCCATGGAGCGCGAGATGCCGGACGCGATTCTCATGGTCACGGATTCTCTCACCATTCTTAACCGCAAGCGAGTTTTTCAATTCGCCGCGGCTCATCGGCTGCCGGCTATCTACGAGTTCGACTGGCTCGTGCGTGACGGTGGCTTAATGTCCTACGCTCCAGATCTGGATGAAAGCTTCGGCCGTGTTGCAGCACTGGCAGATCGAATTTTTAAAGGGGCGAAGCCGGCGGGGCTGCCGTTCGAGCAACCCACACGGTTCCAGCTGGCTATCAATCTCACATCCGCGAAGGCCATCGGCATCGAAGTACCGCCGATGCTGCTCGGCCGCGCCGACCAGGTCTTCGAATGAGGCCGGCTGATTTCCGGATGATCTCCGATCATGGCCGCAAATTGATCTGAAATCGTAGGCGATACGCCTCCTGCGGACGCGCCGACGCCAGCATCGAAGATTGCTGCGTCGCCCAAACGTAATGAAATGGACCGCCGTGGTCTCGTGAACTGCGGCCTCCGCATTGCCATAGAAGCGAACCGCTTCAACCGAGATCGAACACTGTTCCCGATCCGCCGTTCAATAGGCGCTTCAGGTGGAAGTTTACGAGGGCATCATCGGCCTTGAGGCCCATAAGAGCAGCAAATGCCGAGATCGCCGCCGGATCTCCTTTCTCGATCTTTCTGAAAGCTTCAGCGTAGCTGAGCGTCGCCGGGTCTGCGTAAGCCTTCTCGCTCAGCGGCTCGAAGGTTCGGAGCGCCTTCGTCTTGCCACGCAACACGATGTCACCAATCGGCCTGCCGCGAAACCCTTCGGCACGCTCCGCCACATCAGCGCTCACGCAGATGCGTGTGCCTAGCGCTTTGTTCGCTGCTTCGAGGCGCGCGGCCGTATTGATCGTGTCGCCGTAGGCCGTGTAGTCGAAGAAGCGGCCGCCGCCGAAATTTCCAACGATGGCGGGCCCTGTGTGCACGCCAATGCGCGTCGGCCCGAGCGCGACGCCGCGCTTTGCCCAGCGCGCGCGAAAGGCTTCGGCGCACTCGTCAAGTGCGAGCGCGCAAGCAACCGCGCGTGTGTTGTGGTCGGGTTGATCACCCGGCGCACCAAAGAGCACATGGATCGCATCGCCGACGGTTTTGGCGACTGTCCCTTCATGCGCGAAGATGACATCCGTCATTTGAGCGAGATACTCGTTGAGCATCTCGCTCAGCACCGCCGGATCGAGATTCTCGACGAGGTTGGTGAAGCCGCCGATATCAGTGAAGAGCGCCGCCACCTCGCGACGCTGTCCGCAGAGATCGAGCGCTGACGCGTCATTCGCCAAACGCTCCGCGATGTTAGGCGAGAAATAGCGGGAAAGCGTCGCATGGGCGCGCTCCGCGGCCGATTGCCGGCGCCGCGCCTCCCGCAGCACGTCGATATGGCGAATTGTCTTGTCGATCGTCGTCTCGAGGTCGGTGAAATCGATCGGCTTTGTCAGGAAATCGAAGGCGCCCCGATTCATCGCGGTGCGGATATTCGCCATATCGCCATAGGCCGAGACAATGACGGTTGAAAGCTTTTCCTCGGCCTCCTGAAGCTTGGCGAGAAGGGAGAGCCCGTCCATGCGCGGCATGTTGATGTCGCAGAGCACCAAGTCTACGCCATTATTCGCGCTAAGCGTCGACAAGGCCTCCACCCCATCACGCGCGAAGAGGAAGGAAAACTCACCGTCGCGTACCTGCTTGCGAAATTTCTGGAGGATGAGCGCCTCGAGATCCGGCTCGTCATCGACGACGAGGATCCGCGCACGGAGAGAGGCGTCGCTCATGCGCGGAGGCCACGTTCGTCGAGGCGCTTATCGATCTCAAGCCGAAGCGCGCCGAAATCGATGGGCTTCGTCATGAGGCCCGCCGCACCTCGTTCGAGTGCCTTGCGGCGTGTGTCCTCATCACCATAGGCCGTAATCATCACGACCGCGACATTCGGGCGGATCGCCTTCACCTTTGGTAGGAATTCGAGGCCAGTCATGCCGGGCATGTTGATGTCCGAGCAGACCATGATCAGCGAGGCCTCCTCCATCTGCAAAATATGTTCCAGCGCCTCGGAACCGGAATGGGCAAAGCCCATATCGAAGCGCCCGGCGCGCAGGTCGCGCCGGAATTGCTGGCGGAAAAGATCCGTAACGTCGGGCTCGTCGTCGACTACCATGATGTTGAATGTCATGGACGGCCCTCAGATGATTTGGGATTTCCGCCACGCGGGAGGACAATCGTAAATTCGGTAAAATCGCCGGGCTTTGTGTCGACCTGGATCGTGCCGCCATGCTGTTTGACGACAATGTCGTAGCTCAGCGAAAGCCCGAGCCCTGTACCCTCTCCAGCCGGCTTGGTTGTGAAGAAGGGATTGAACATCTTGGCCTTCACGTCCTCGGGAATGCCGATGCCGTTATCCCTGATCCTGATCTCGACCTTGTCGCCCAGGTTGCGCGTCGAGGCGGTGAGCGTGGGCTCGAAGCCGTCGCCGAGCTCGGATTTGCGCTTGAGCGCGGCGTAAAACCCGTTCGAAATGAGGTTCAAGATCACTCGGGTGAATTCCTGCGGGTAAACGTCGACGTCGCCCGTTTGCGGATCGAGCTCTTTCGTCAAGGTGATGTTGAACCCGGGCTTCTCGGCGCGGGCGCCGTGATAGGCGAGATTGACGCTCTCCTCCACGAGCGCGTTGAGGTCGACTAGGCGATGCTCTCCCGAGCTCTCCCGGGAATGTAGAAGCATATTTTTCACGATTAAATCGGCACGCTTGCCGTGCTGCATCACCTTCTCGAGATTGCTCCCAAGCATTTGCATCAACTCTTCAATCTCATTTTTGTCCTTCTGTGCCCCGCTTAGAACAAGCGGTTTCAGCTCCTCAATCAGCTCCCGGGAAAGCGAGGCAAAGTTGTTGACAAAGTTGAGCGGGTTTTTGATCTCATGGGCGATGCCGGCCGTGAGCTGCCCGAGCGAGGCGAGCTTCTCGGACTGGACCAACCGGTTTTGCGCCGCGCGCAAATCCTCGATTGATGTCGCGAGCTCCTTCGTGCGAGCTTGCGTTTCGTCGAAGAGCCGCACGTTCTCTATCGCGATAACGGCTTGATCGGCGAAGGTTTGAAGAAGCTCGATCTGACGCTGGTTGAATGGCCTTACTTCATCGCGTGTCAATACGAACACGCCGATGGGCGCGCCTTCGCGCAAAAGCGGCACACCCAGGATCGTGCGGAAGTTTCCAAGCCGCTGGTACTCCAGCGCGGTGTAATTCGGGTCCGCGAGCACGTCGGTAATCTGGACGGGTTTTCCCTCAAGCGCCACGCGACCGGTGGTGCTGTTCGCATTCGCGGCGAAGGGATGCCTGAGCGCGTACTGAACGAGCTCGTCCGGGAAGCCGTAGTGAGCGACCCAGCGATAAGTCGATTCGTCACGCTGCATGATGGCAGCCTTTTGCGCCTCGCAAAGCCTCGCCGCCGACGCAACCAACGTGTCAAGCACTGTCTGAAGGTGGAATGTCGAGCGACTGATTACCTTCAGGACCTCCGCCGTGGCGGTCTGCTGCTGTAGCGCTTCACGGGTCTCGGTGATGAGCCGCGCGTTTTCCATCGCGATCACCGCCTGCGCGCCGAAGCTCTCCAAGAGGGCAACCTCCTTCTCGGAGAAAGACCGTACTTCCAGGCGAGCGGCCGTGATCTGGCCGAGAAGAGCATCGTCCTTGCGCAGCGCGACGCATAGCAAAGTCCTAATTCCGCTGAGCTCAACGGCCTTACGCGCGATTGGATCGTCAATTGCCGCAAGGTCAGAGACTTGAGCGAAGCGGGCGCCCTCCAGCAGTCGCCTGTGCGGCAAATTCGGGCCGGGACGGTAACCCTCCCGCAGGTGATCCGCAAAAGGCCCGGCGAAGCCATGCACTGCGACCGCGCGGAATTTTTCCCCGTCGTAGATTTGGAGGCTGCCGACGGAGACACCGCAAAGACTGTGCGCTTTCTGCAAGATGGCTTCGAACACCGGCGCGAGATCGCCCGGAGAGCCGTTGATGACGCGCAGCACTTCGGCGGTGGCGGTCTGTCGTTCCAGGGCCTCGTTCGTTTCGTTTATGAGGCGCGCATTTTCAATGGCAATCGCTGCCTGGTCGGCAAAGGTTGACACGAGCTCGATCTGTTTGTCGGTGAACGGACTGACGTTTGTCCTCAAAAGGCCGATGACGCCGATTGCGACGTTCTCACGCATCAGAGGCACACCCAGCATCGAGCGATATTGTCCACTACGCTGGTATTCTGAAAACGAGTATTCGGGGTCGCTCAGGCAATCGGGAATCTGGACAATCTTCTTCTCGAGAGCGGTTCGGCCGATTAACGAGGCGCGCCCTAGAGAAATCGGGTTCTCGGCCGCATGGCGAACGAAGCCGGCCGTAGCATTGTTGGCCGCGGCCAAGTGGTATTTTCCCTCCCGCAGCTCGAAAATGAGAGCGAATTCGGCGGCGCAGAGACGACTTGCGGTCTGGACGAGGGTTTGTAGCACGGCCTGCGCATCGAATGTCGAGCGACTGATTACCTTCAGGACCTCCGCCGTGGCGGTCTGTTGCTGCAGTGATTCGTCCAGGTCCTTCGTGCGCGTCTTGACTTTCGCTTCCAGGGTCTCATGGCTCTCCTGCACCCGCCCCGCCATCTGGTTGAAGCGGTCGGCGAGCGTCTCGATCTCATCGCCGGTGTTGATGTCTATGCGCTGGGTGAGGTCGCCGCCGCCAAGCCTCTCAGCGCCTTCCTGCAGACGACGAATTGGCACGACCATGCGGCGCGCCAGATAGCTGCCGGCGACCAGGGCCAAAAGAAGCCCGAGGCCGAGAAGCGTGAGAGTTTGGATCAGGGAGGCATATACGGGCGCCATCGCCTCGGCGAGGGGCAATTGCACGAAGACGTACCAATTGAGACGCGATACCTCGGCCTGTGCGGTGAGAACCGATCCGCCTTCATAAGCGGTGGCGATCTCGGCATTTTCCGCAGAAGGGGCCGAAGTCGGGCGTAAATCCGACACCGCAACCGAAGCCCTCTCCAGCGCTTGTCTCACCTGTGGAAGCTGCGAGAAATCCGTATCTCGCAGCACCAGGCTCAGGTCGGGATGCGCCACCAGCCGGCCCTTTCCATCCACGACGTAGGCGTAGCCCTTCTGCCCGACGCGAATATTGGTGATCACGTCCCAGATGAGCTTGAGGTTCACCTCGGCGGCCGTGACGCCGGAATCGTGACCGGCATGGGCGACGGCGACCGTCATATACGGCTCGGAGCCGCGCCGAAAATACACAGGGCTAAACCACACCTTGTCCGCAATCGCCTTGGTGAACCGAGGTTCATTCGAGAAATCTCGCCCGCCCGCGATCACATCAGGCTCGAGTCGCGACACTTTCAGCTGCTCCTTGCCCTTGCCATCCAGATAGGAGACTTCGGTGAGCGCCGGCACCTGCCGGAGCAGCCGGGCGAAGTCATAACGCTGCTGCTCGAGCGGCACTCGGCTCCATTCCAGGCGCGTGGTCCAGCCGATCTGATTCTCAATCTCAGCGATAAATTCTCCGACACGTTGAGCGGCTGCTTGCGCCTTCTCCTGCTGGACGCCCAAGGCGGCGTCCTTAGCCTCACCGTAGCTCAGCCACATATTGATTGCGCCATTGACGAGAAGCACGAGGGCGACCAGACCCACGAGCGCGGCGGCGAGCTTTACGGCGAGCGGGAAGCGCCGACGAGCGCCCAGACGTTCCTGGGCTCGGCCCCTAGCGCTCGGCGCGAGCGCAATTTCAATCACAAACTGGACCCGTCTGGTTCCGGCGCCGAAATTTAACGACGTGGCGCGTCACGCTATGATCTCCCTCTCCACGCGCGACCGAGGCCGACCAAGCCGAACTGAGGTTATCTCTGGCCTCACCCGATCACCCTCCTCGAAAAGACGATGAGAGTCTGCCTACCTCACAAAGCGATGAGACGCCGCGTTCGAATGCGGCCCATAAAGAACGCGTAGCCCGATGAATTCTCTGACCAGAGCTTGGATGCTCAGGGTTCGGGCCATTAACTTATCCCGCTGCCCAGGAAACACTTGCGTTACAAAGTAATAAGTATCTTAGCATAGCACCTGTCGTTGGGAAAATTCTCCCTATACGACGTCATTCTGCACGGTGGTGTTGTGCCACCTGGGGCGCACGAATTTCGTTGACCCACGAGCGCGGGCGATACCGCCCCTTGTGGCGTGATCGCAAAATTCGAAACTGCATCAGATTGGTGAAAATCGCTTCCGACGTTTCGCCAATTCCGCAGCGCGGGGCTGCGCGCTCACCCTCACCCCTGCCGCGCCAGTCCAGCGATCCGGGTCGGGGCTGCGTCCGATCAAGGCGAGGCCGTAAGCGATCGACTCGAACTGGTCGGCCGAGGTCAAGCGTTGGTTGCTGAACCGCTCGGCGAGCAACTGCTGGACAGCGGGCACGAAGGAGGTCCCGCCGGTCAGAAACACCTTTTCCACCTCGTGTGCGGTGACGCCGGCCTCGCGCAAGACCTTGTCGATCGTAGCGTCGAGCCGGGCAACATCGTCGGCGATCCAGGCCTCGAAGTCGTTCCGGGTGATGGTCGAGCAGATATCAATGCCGCTGCCATTGAAACGGAAATCCACCTGGTCGTTGGCCGACAGAGCGACCTTGGCGTCAGATACCGCGCGATACAGCGAAAAGCCGAGGTCGAGGTCAACGATGGTGATGAAATCCTGCAGCGGACCCGGATTGAGCGCGGTGCGCGAGAGCTCCCGAAGCTCGCGCATGTCGCGGCTGCCCTTCATCATCGCCAGTTGATGCCAGCGCGCGAGGTTGGCGTAGTAGTGGCCAGGGATCGGCAGCACCTTGTCGAAGGAGCGGTAGCTGCTGCCTTTTCCCAATCGCGGCGAGACCACCCGGTCGACGATCCGGTAATCAAAGGTATCGCCGGCGATGCCGATGCCGGCATGGCCGAGCGGTTCCGCACGCAGCTTGCCCGCGACTCGCGAGAAACGCATGACGGAGAAGTCGCTGGTGCCTCCACCGAAATCGGCGACCAGTACGGTGGCATCGCGGTCCAACCGGCGGGCGAAGGAGAACGCCGCTCCCACAGGCTCGTAGACATAGCGGGCGTGGCCTGCGCCCAGGCGTTCGAATGCCACCTGGTAGCGTCGCAACGCGAGCGCCTCATCGGGATTGCCGCCGGCAAAGCGCACGGGGCGGCCGACAACGATATTTGGCGCGTTGAAGCCGAACGCACCTCCGCCATGGCGCACCAGCGTGCGGAGGAACGCTGTGAGGAGGTCCTCGAACTGAAAGCGCTGCCGGAACACCTGAGTGTGAGTGAAGCTGGCGCTGGCGGCAAAGGTCTTGAACGACTGGATGAAGCGTTGGATGTGGCGTCCTTCGAGAAACTGCTCGATCGCCCACGGACCACCTTCAGCCTTGGGTCCGCCGCCCGGAGGGTCTTCCCAGAAGCATAGCGCCGACACATAAACGCTGTGGCGCCTTCCGCCGTGTTCGAAGCGAATGGCCTCGACCCGCCCATCGTCGGCCGCAAGCGCAACGACCGTATTGCTGGTACCGAAATCGATACCAATCGAGACGGCGGGCGAGGCGCTCGACATGAACCACTCTGACGGAAGTTTGGAAAGAGGGCGGACCCATAGCGGCTTTACGCCGCTCAGCCAAGACCCCGTCTGCCGGGGCTGGGCAAGTCCAATGGCGCGTGTCGAAAGGCCTTCGAGTCCGATCGGGGCTACCATGATCCGCGCTCGCCGAAGCGAGGCGACGCGAAGCGCTTCTCAAAGCACGTAGGAGCGCCAGGTCGCGGCCCGTCCATCCACGCCATCATGGGCCGGCGTGGCCGCTTCGCCGCCATCGCGCGCCAGGAATTTCCCTGTGCCTTTATTGACCTTGAGCGCGCCGCCCTCGATCACCACGCGTCCGCGCGAGAGCACTTGCGCCGGCCAGCCGCGCAATTGGCGCCCGGCATAGGGGGAATAGCCGGCGCGGTCGTGCATCATGCCGTCTTCGATGGTGACGATGCGGTCGGCGTCCCAGATCGCGATGTCCGCGTCCATGCCGACGGCGATCGAGCCCTTGCGCGAGAGGTTGTAGATGTGCGCGGGAGCTGTCGCCGTGACCTCGACGAACTTCCTCAAGCCCAGCCGCCCCTTCGAGACCATGGCGTCGAAGAGGAGGGGGAGGCGCGCCTCAACTCCCGGCATGCCGTTCGCGATCTCCTTGAAGGTCGAGGCCGCGCCCGAGGGGTATTTGCCGTCGGCGTCGAGGCGGTAGGGTGCGTGATCGGACGAGACGGTCTGAAGGTCGGACAATGAGAGGGCGCGCCACAGCGCCTCCTGGTCCGAGGCGAGGCGAAGCGGCGGGCTGCACATCCATTTCGCGCCTTCCACGCCCGGCCGGTCGAGATCCTGCTCGGTGAGGAAGAGATATTGCGGACAGGTTTCGGCGAAGAGCTTGATGCCGCGCCCGCGTGCCGCCCGGATCACGGCGGCGCCCTCAGCCGTCGAGACGTGATAGATCATGATCGGCTGGTCGATGAGCGCCGCCATCTCGATCAGGCGGTTGATAGCCTCCGCCTCTGCGGTGCGCGCATGGCTCGCCGCATGGAATTTGGGAGCGGTGTGGCCGCGCGCCAAGAGACGCTTCACCGTCCAGGAGATGAGGCCGTGGTTCTCGGCATGTACGCAAACCATGGCGCGGGATTTGCGCGCCACGGCGAGCACGTCGATGAGCTCCTCGTCATCGACCTTCAGCCGGTCGTAGGTCATGAAGACCTTGAGCGAGGAATGCCCTTTCTCGACGAGCGCCGGAATGTCCTCGTCGAGCGTCTCGCGCGTCGGATTGGCGATGATCATGTGGAAGGCGTAGTCGATGACGGCGCCCCGTCCGGCGAGTTTGTGGTAATCGGAGACCACCTCGCGAAGCTTCATGCCCCGATGCTGGGCAGCGAAGGGAATGACCGTCGTCGTGCCGCCGAAGGCGGCAGAAATCGTCGCGCTCTCGAAACTGTCCGCGTTGAGCTTGCCGTTCGCCGAAAGCTGTTCGATGTGGCAATGGCTGTCGATGCCGCCCGGGAGCACGAGCTTGCCGCGCGCGTCGATCTCGCGCTTGCCGGCGCCGAGCCCTTTGCCGATCGCCGCGATGCTTTCGCCGATGATCCCGATATCGGCGTCGAACACGTCGCTTGCGGTCGCGACCCTTCCGCCCCGAATGACAGTGTCGTAAGCTTCGCTCATCTTGGGTCCTCCAGGGCGGCCTCTTCGGCTCGAGCCTTGCTACGTGCGGGCGCGGGTCACCGCAAGCCCTGGAGCACAAGCCCTTGAATACATGCCCTTGAATACATGCCCTTGGCGAGAATCACGGGGTCGATAAGAAAGCGGGTGCGCGATGCGCGATGGAACTTCGCCCATCATCTCGGTCATCAATCCGAACTCGAACGAGGCGGTAACGCGCGGCCTCGAAGAGGCGCTCTCCTGCCTCTCCTTCAAGGACGGGCCGCAGATCACCTGCTCGACATTGGCCGAAGGCCCCTTCGGCATCGAGACGCAAGCCGATGCGGATGATGTCGTCGCGCCTCTGCGTCGCCTCGTCGAGAAGGACAACGCGTCCTCGGCCTTCGTGATTGCCTGCTACAGCGACCCCGGCCTGCATTCTTGCCGGGAGGCCTCCTCGCGGCCGGTCTTCGGCATCGCCGAATGCGGCGTGCTCACCGCGCTCGCGCGCGCCGAGCGTTTCGGCGTGATCGCCATCAGCGCGCGTTCCGTCCGTCGCCATCTTCGCTATTTGCGCCAGATGGGCCTCACGGAGCGCTTCGCGGGCGAGCGGCCACTCGGGATGAGCGTCGCCGAAACGGCGTCAGGCGAAGGAACGCTCGCGCGCATGATCGCGGTCGGCGAGAAGCTGCGCGACCTCGACGGCGCGGAGGCCGTCGTGATGGGGTGCGCCGGCATGGCGCGCCATCGCGGACCCTTGGAAGACGCGCTCGGCGTGCCTGTGATCGACCCGACGCAAGCCGCGGTCGCGATGGCGATCGGCACCATCGCTGCAGGGTGACCGCGCTTCGTCGCCTCAGTCTGGCGCCTCGGCGCCTGCGCGGCTCGTAATCAGGCCGTAATGCTCGATCCGGCGATGCCGGGCGAAGTCGAAGATCGTGTTCTTGCCGAAGGCCGTGTCGTCGAGGTCGCAAGCGTGGACAAGGAGCTCGTCGCCTTCGGTCTTCGCTTCCGCCACGACCTCGCCATCAGGCGCGACGATGAGCGAACCTGCGATCATCGGGTGCCCGTCTTCCACGCCAGCCTTCGCCACCGCGACCACGAAGGTCGAGTTCTGATAGGCGCCGGCCTGGACGCTGAGCCGGTTGTGGAAGAGCCGCTTTGCTTGGCCCTCATTCTGTTTCTGCGAATTCACCGAAGGCGTGTTGTAGCCGAGCACGACCATCTCGACGCCTTGCAGGCCCATGACACGATAGGTCTCGGGCCAGCGCCGATCGTTGCAGATGCACATGCCGATCACGCCGCCGAGCGCTCGCCACACGGGAAAGCCGAGATCGCCGGGCTCGAAATAGCGCTTCTCGAGATGCTGAAAGCTCCGTTTCGGGTCGAATTCGGCATGGCCTGGAAGGTGGACTTTCCGGTATTTGCCGATGATGCGCGCCTGTTTGTCGGTGAGGATCGCGGTGTTGAAATGGTGCCCGTCCGGCGTGAGCTCGGCATAGCCGAAGGACATCGCAATCTTGAATTGCGAAGCGCGCTCGAAAAGCGGGCGGGTGGCCTCGTTCGGCATTTCGCGCTCGAACCAGGCATCGACCTCGTTTTGATCCGTCATCGGCCAGCGCGGGAAAAAGGTGGTGAGCGCAAGCTCGGGATAGACGATGAGATCGGCGCGCGCGGCTTTCGCTTCATCCATCAGGGCGAGCATGCGCGCGACGACCGCTTGGCGCGGCTCGGCCTTCTGGATCGGCCCCATCTGGGCGGCGGCAACGGTGAGAATTCGCATCTTCGCGTCACCTCGTGCCGGGCGCCATACCGAGATGGGGGTGACGCAGGTCGCCGCGCTTGTTGCGCCTGCGCACATAGTTGATCACCGCCTGCGGCCGTTCATGCTTCACCTTGAGCGCCGCGATCAAGGCGTCCTCGGCTTCCACCGTCACGCTTTGGCTCTGACCCGCGATGTTCATGCCGACGGTGAATTGCTGCTTCATTAGGTCCTCCCTGCCGCAAGCCGGGCCTGGCCGAAGCCGGCATGCTCGAGGTGCCGGCGTCTTGCGACCTCTTCCCGGTCATTGCCGTCATCATGCATCTTGTGAGCGCGTATAGCGAGGCCCGGGCGAGCTGGCGCCGCGGCGCCGCCCTTGCGCGATCAACCCGTCGAGGAACCTATGAAAGCGCGTCTCGAGCACGCGTGCGACGTCGTTCGGCAAGAACCACCACACCCCATTGGCATTCACTTCGAGAACCGCAAGGCCCTCATCGACCGGCATGGCGTCGACCACCGCATAATCGAGATGGAGGTTCCGGGCGGCGGCGAGCATAAGCGCTCTCCAGGCTTCGCTTACCTCGACGATCCTCGCTTTCGGGCGGCCCGCGCGCGTCATCCGGACATCGGTGATCGCGTCATCGCGTTCGAGGCGCACGAAAGTGACGTCCTCGCCCATGACATAGACGCGATATTCGTGATCGGCTTGAAGCGGGATCTGCCAGATGGCGGGCAGGAGATCCTCCGGCGCATGTTTTCCGACAAGGCGCGCCGGGCTGAATTCTGTCGCCGATTTCCACCCCCCTTCGGAGGCGTTCTTGCGCACGAGCGAGGGGCGCGACGCGAGCGCGCCTTCATTTGGAAAGCCCGTCGAGACGGTGGTGAGCGGCGGCGGGAAACCGGCGCGGCAAAGCGCGTCGAGCTGAATAAGCTTGTTGTTCGCGCGCCGCGTGGCGCCGGGCGTGTTCACGCAGCGCGCCAGGCGCGGCAAGATGTGCTCGAGATATTCGGTGAGCGGCCGCCATTGCTGCGCGGCAAAGAGAGGGTGCGGCTCTTCCGAGCCGATGGCTGCGAGATTCGTTTCCTCGACCTCGAGGGAAACCGGCATGTAGAGAACGAGGCGGATGCGGTTGAGATCGATCGGGGGTTCGTCGCCTTGCGTGATCAGCGCATGGCCGGCCTCGATATGCACACTCGTGCCGCCGGCGTTCAGCACGATCGTGCGGACCACGAGGCCGGGCCTTTTGGCGGCAAAGCGAGCAAGGCCCAGATGATCGCCGATGGGGCCGTTCCCGCTCGGGAAATCGGGCCTTGTGACGATGGCGAGGAGGTCGATGTCCTGCATGCTTTGTCGCGCGAAGCCTCATCCGGCGCCAGCCGTCGGACGATGCTGGCAATCCCTCTCTATTTCTCGCATATCATCTATCGCAAAAATCGGTCCCGTTCTTGCGAATGATGCTCTAATGTCGGCGCAACCCGGTGGGGATGGCCATCGAAACCGCACCGGGCCTCGATCGCGACATTTCCACCAGATGATAGGATGAACGGCATGGGCGAGACGTTGAAGCTGACGGCGAAGGACGGTGCGACGATCTCGGCCTACAAGGCTGTGCCCGCGGGCAAGCCGAAAGGCGCCATGGTGGTGCTGCAGGAGATATTCGGCGTCAACCACCACATCCAAAGCGTCACCGACCGCTATGCCGCGCAAGGTTATCTTTCGATCGCGCCCGCGCTTTTCGATCGAGTCGGCAAGGGCATCGAGCTCGCCTATACGCCTGACGACATCACGAAGGGCGCCGACATTCGCTCCAAGACCAAGCTCGACGACACGCTCGCAGACATCGAGGCGGCAGTTAAGGCAGTGGCAAGCGCCGGGCCTGTCGGCGTCGTCGGCTATTGCTGGGGCGGCACGCTCGCGTACGCGTCGGCTTGCCGGGTCGCCGGCATCAAGGCGGCCGTCGGCTATTACGGCGGCGGCATCGCGGCCATGCTCGGCGAGAAGCCGAAGGTGCCGGTCATGCTGCATTTCGGCGAGAAGGATAAGCACATCCCGATAAGCGACGTGAACAAGATCAAGCAGGCCTATCCCTCGATGCCCGTCTACGTTTACGACGCCGATCACGGCTTCAATTGCGACGAGCGCGGCAGCCACGATAAACCGAGCGCCGATCTCGCCCTGAAGCGCACGCTGGCGTTTTTCGACGAGCATCTGCGCTGATCTTGCACGGCGGCGAAGGCCCTTCATCATGCAGGAACGCAATCTCGGCAAATCCGGCCTCAGGGTCTCGCTCGTCGGCCTCGGCTGCAACAATTTCGGCGGCCGTATCGATCTCGAGGCGACGCGCAAGGTGGTGCACAAGGCGCTCGATTGCGGCATCACGCTCTTCGACACGGCGGACACTTATGGCGAGCGGGGCGGCTCGGAAAACCTCCTGGGACAAATTCTCGGCGAGCGCCGCAAGGACATCGTGCTTGCGACGAAATTCGGCATGCCGATGGACGATGCGGGCCGGCTGAAGGGTGGATCGCGCCGCTACATCATGGGTGCCGTGGAGGCGAGCCTCAAGCGCCTCAAGACCGATTGGATCGACCTTTACCAGCTTCACCATTACGACCCGCTCACGCCGATCGAGGAGACGTTGCGCGCGCTGGACGATCTCATTCGCGCCGGGAAGGTGCGTTACGTCGGCTGCTCGAACCTGCCGGCCTGGCGCGTCGTCGAAGCGCAATGGACCGCGAAAACGGAGCATCTCAACGCCTTCGTCTCCTGCCAGGATGAATACTCGCTGGTGATGCGCGAAATCGAGAAGGATCTCCTGCCGATGATGGAGGCCCAAAGCCTCTCGCTGCTGCCCTATTTCCCCCTCGGGAGCGGGCTGCTCACTGGCAAATACACGCGTGGCGCGCCGATGCCTCAAGGTGCGCGGCTCTCGGTGACGCAACGCCTTGCCGACCGCTATATGACCGAGACGAATTGGCGCATCGTCGAAGGCTTGCGTGACCTTGCGGGAAAACGGGGCTGGTCGATGCTCGACCTCGCCTTTTCCTGGCTTGCCGGGAAACCCGTCACGGCAAGCGTCATCGCCGGCGCCACCAAACCTGAGCAGATCGAGCAGAACGTCAAGGCGGTCGAGCTCGCGCTCACGCCCGAGGACCTCGCCGAGATCGAGGCGATCACCGCTCGCGCCAAATCGGCGTGAGCGGTCGCCCTGTTAGAGCTGGGTGCCCGCTTTCGCTTTTCGCTCTCAACCTTCCGTTTCCGCAGGGATGAGCGGCTTTATGGCTGCGCTATTGATACGTGTCGCCCTGATTGGCCCCGCGCAGCGTGGAGCGAGACGCCAGAGCCCGGATCCGGCGCGTGCCGGTTTTCGCGCGTTCGGCGAGGTCGAGCCATCCTTGGGCGATCCTGAGCAAAAGCGCCTTGTCGCCAGCATCGGTTGCCGACGCGGCAAGCTTCACAGCTTCGGTTGCGTGCTCTCGGTATCTGGCGTGCTTGGTCATGACCGGCCGGTTCGTGCAAAACCCCCGCGGGGGCGGAAACCCGCATGCGCGCGGTGGGTTCCTGCCCCTCAACAAAATTTGAACACGAAGCAACAAGCTTATGGGCCTTTGGCTTTCGGCAGCATCGGGCGGAGGCCATGACCGAATAGCGAACGGTTTGCCGGCTCGCACGCTTTTGCCGGCCGGGGCAGGACGCGAGCCGCACGACGGAAAGGGACGCCGCGATGGCGAAAGACCGCAGTCACTCCGACCGGATCGGCAATCACCGCCTCCATCCCGAGACGCTGATGCTCGGCTTCGGCTACGACCCGGCCTTGTCGGAAGGCTCGGTGAAGCCGCCGATCTTTTTGACCTCGACCTTCGTCTTCCAATCGGCCGAGGATGGGCGTGATTTTTTCGACTATGTCGCGGGCCGTAAGAAGGCCCCGGCGGACGGCGGAGCGGGGCTCGTCTACTCGCGCTTCAACCACCCAAACAGCGAGATCGTCGAGGATCGCCTGGCGATCTACGAGAGGGCGGAGGCGGCGCTCGTGTTTTCCTCGGGCATGTCGGCGATCGCGACAACGCTTCTCGCTTACGCTCGCCCGGGCGATGCGATCTTGCACAGCCAGCCGCTCTACGGGGGAACGGAGACGCTGCTCGCCAAGACCTTCGCCAATTACGGCATGTTCGCGGAAGGGTTCGTGGACGGCACGGACGCGGCAGAAATCGATGCGGCCGCCCAGCGCGCCCAGCGGCGCGGCCGGGTCAGTGTGATCATGATCGAGACGCCATCCAATCCGACGAACACGCTCGTCGACTTCAGCCTCGTAAAGGCCGCCGCCAAGGCAATAGAGAAGCGGCAAGGGCATCGGCCAATCATCGTTTGCGACAACACCTTGCTCGGCCCGCTCTTCCAGCTCCCTCTCGCCCACGGTGTCGACATCTCGGTCTATTCGCTCACCAAATATGTCGGCGGCCATTCCGACCTGATCGCGGGCGCTGCAATCGGCGCGGCCGACAAGATCATGCCGGTCCGGATGCTGCGGGGCGCCATCGGCACGCAGCTCGATCCGCATTCATGCTGGATGCTCGGCCGCTCGCTCGAAACGCTCTCGCTGCGCATGACGGCGGCCTGCCGCAATGCCGAGGCGGTGGCGGGTTTTCTGGCGGGACATCCGCGCGTCAAGCACGTGCATGCGCTCAGCCTGCTTTCGCCGCAAGGCGCGGCACGCAAGGTCTATGACGCGCAATGCACGGGCGGCGGCTCGACCTTCTCGATCGAGGTCGAGGGCGGGCTCGATGCGGCTTTCCGCGCGCTGAACGCTCTCAAGGTCTTCAAGCTCGCGGTGAGCCTCGGTGGCACGGAATCGCTCGCGAGCCATCCCGGCACAACGACGCATTCGGGCGTTCCCGCCGATTTGCGGGCGCGCACCAGGATCAATGACGGCACGATCCGTTTCAGCATCGGCATCGAGAACAAGGACGACCTGATCGCCGATCTCACGCAAGCGCTGGCGGCGATCGACGGCTGAACGTCGGCGCTCGCACTCGCGCCTGACGCTTGCGCCTCACACGAGGCCCGCGGCGTAGCCGTCGCGTTGCGGATCGGCGCCGCCCTCGAGCTCGCCGTCCCAAAAGGTGATGCCGTGCGGCGCCGCGAACGGGAATGTGAGGGGCGAGCGCTTTACCTCATAGCCCATGGCCTCGAGCGCACCCTGGGTCGCTCTCGGAATGCGGTTCGAGATGTCGATCACGTCCGAAGTCGCGCTGAAGCGCGGCGCTGAGACCGCTTCCTGCATCGACATTCCCCAGTCGAGGACGTTGAGGAGCGCTTGCAGGATGGCAATGCCGATCCAGGCACCTCCGGGCGCGCCGAGCGTCATCACCGGCTTTTTGCCTTCGAAGACGATGGTTGGCATCATCGAAGAAAACCGCCGCTTTCCCGGCGCGATCGATCCTGCGCGGCCCGGCAGCGGATCGTACCAGTTCATGGCGCCGTTGAGCATGAAGCCGGTGCCGGGAACCATCACGCCGGACGGCACGCCGTTCGTATGGGTGAGCGACACCACCATGCCGTCGCGATCGATGCAAGACACGGTCGTCGTGTGCTTGCTGTCGGCGTTGCCGCGCGGCTTCGCCGTCTTCTCGCCCCGCCTTATGCGCGCCGCGCATTCCTCGGCATAGGCGTCCGACAAGAGCCGCTCCAAAGGCGGGGGCACGAAATCGGGATCGCCGATGTGCAGATCCTTGTCCCGGCCCGCGATTTTCATCGCCTCGGCGAGCATGCGCACATACGGGGCCCCGTTGTGCTCATGGGCGACGAGGTCGAAGCGCTCGAGAATGCGTAGCATCTGCGCCACCATGATGCCGCCGCCGGGCGGCGGCGGCGTCGCGATGATGCGACCCCGATATCCGACCTTGAGCGGCATGCGCGAGCGCGCCTTGAAGCCGGCGAGGTCCTCGAGCGTGAGGAGCCCGCCATGGTTGCGCATGTCGTCGCAGATGCGCCGCGCGAGCTCGCCTTCGTAGAAGCTCTTCGCCCCGTCGCGCGCAAGGTCGCGCAAGGTCGAGGCGAGATCGGGGTTGCGCACGCCGTCGCCGACCCGCTTGGGTGTTCCGTCCGCCCGTAGATAGAGCGAGCGCCCGTCCGGCGTGAGGGCGAGCTTGTCGACATAGGGCAAGCGTCCATAGCCGGCCTCGTCGAGCGCGAACATGGTGGCGACATGCGGACGCACCACCCAGCCGCCTTCGGCATGGCCGATCGCAGGGGCGAAGAGCTCGGCCCAAGGCAGCTTGCCGAACGCGGCATGCGCGTCACCGAAGACGCGCATGATGCCGGGCGTAGTCACGGCACAATGGCCGAGCTCGTTGACGCCGCCTGTCAGCACGTAGCCGTAGCCGTCGCTGCATTCACGCTCGAAACGGTCGGCCCACATCTGCGGCGTGCAAGCGGCCGGACAAGCCGAGAGCCCGTCGAGAACGAGATTTTGACCCGAGGCCGGATGGAAGATCTGCAAGACGCCAAGCCCGCCGATGCCGCACATCATCGGATCGACGACACCTTGCGTGAGCGCGCAGGAGACCACGGCGTCGAGCGCATTGCCCCCGGCAGCGAGCACCCCAAGCCCGGTTTCGACCGCCTCCGGCTGGGGCGCGACGATCATGGCCCGGTAGGAAGGGCGCAGGCGTTTGGGCTTCGGCATCGCAAATTCCGTGGGGTGAGTGGAGGGTTCGGTGCGGGGACGCTAGAGTAAGCCTCGTCAGCTTAGCGTCAATGCGAAGCGTGCGACGCCATAGGCTTGTGCCGGCTAGGTGCGCCTGTCAGAAAAGAGGCGGCAGACCCCGAGCGACCGCGCGCCGCTCAGAGAAGGGGACGAAAAAGGAAGGGGATGAAGTGATTGAGTTTGCGCCTCTCACAAGTGATACGCTTCCGCGAGGCATCCGCGCGCGCTTCATCCCCGGCATCAACGGGCTTCGCATGCATGTGCTCGAGGCGGGGAGCGAGGATCGCCCGCTTGTTCTTCTGCTGCATGGCTTTCCCGAGCTGGCTTATTCCTGGCGAAAGGTGATGCTGCCTCTCGCTTCGGCGGGCTTCCATGTGGTCGCGCCCGATCAGCGCGGCTATGGCCGCACCACCGGCTGGGACCCCGATTACGATGGCGATCTTCGCTCCTTTCGTCTCCTCAACCTTGCAAGGGACATGCTCGGTCTCGTGGCGGCGCTCGGCCGGCGCGAGGTCGCCGCGGTCGTCGGCCATGATTTCGGCTCGCCGGTCGCGGCCTGGTGCGCCCTCGTCAGGCCCGATGTCTTCCGTTCCGTGGCGCTGATGAGCGCGCCCTTTTCAGGGCCGCCGAGCCTGCCTTCCGGCGCGAGCGCCCCGACGGTGCTCGACGTCCATCAGGCGCTCGCCGCCCTCCCACGTCCGCGTAAGCATTACCAATGGTATTATTCGACGCGCGAGGCGAATGCCGACATGCAAGACTGCCCGCAAGGCGTGCACGCCTTCCTGCGCGCGTACTACCACTACAAGAGCGCCGATTGGAGCGGCAACAAGCCTTTCAAGCTCAACGGTTTCACGGCCGAAGAGCTCGCCAAGATGCCGAGCTACTACATCATGGATCTCGACAAGGGGATGGCCGAGACCGTGGCTCCGCATATGCCCTCGGCGCAAGCGATCGCCGCCTGCAAGTGGCTCACCGAAAATGAGCTCAACGTCTACAGCGGCGAATATGCGCGGACCGGCTTCCAGGGCGGTCTGCAATGGTACCGCTGCCGAACCGAGGGCGTCGACACGGCCGAGCTCGAGCTCTTTTCCGGCCGCAAGATCGATGTGCCGTCGATCTTCATCGCCGGCAAGAGCGATTGGGGGTTCAACCAGGTTCCGGGGAGCATCGAGAAGATGCCAACGAGCGCCTGCACGCGCATGCTCGGCTGCCATTTCGTGGACGGAGCGGGCCATTGGGTGCAGCAGGAGCAGCACGAAAGAGTGAGCGAGATTCTCCTTGAGTTCCTGGCGCGAGGGGCCGTCGCTCGCCCTTGAGCCTTTTTGCCGGCCCTCGGGCTCCTCGGTGGGACGAGAATGAGGCCGCCCCTTCACCCGCGGCTCGCGCTTTGCTATCCAAAATCATGCTCGTCGCCAATGCGCGCATGTATTCGCCGGCCGCAGGAGCGGCCAAGGCCTGGCGGGATTTCTTCCGCTGGCTTTCCGGCGCCTCCGACGTGCCGCTCGAGGTCATCGAGCATGCGCCGCCGTCCCCCCTCGCCGATCTCTGGGCGCGGCGTGACCTTGGCGCTTGCTTCATGTGCGGCTGGCCGCTGGCGAAGCGCGTAGCCAAGGTCCACCCGCTCGCGGCCCCGGTGATGAATGATCCGCATGCGCAGGGGAGGGCGATTTACTGGACCGATTTCGTGGTGCGCTTCAACTCGGATTTCGCCAAGCTCGAGGACAGCTTCGGGCGGCGCATCGCCTATACGGTGAAGACGTCCCATTCCGGCTACAACGCACCGCGCCACCACCTCTTGCGCTTTCTCGACCGAGGAGCCCGGCACCTCTTCAGCGAAGTGGTCGGTCCGGTGGTGACGCCGCGCGCCGCCGCGCTTGCCGTCCTCGAGGGCCGCGCCGATGTCGCTCCGCTTGACGCCTATGCCCATGCGCTCTTGCGGCGTCACGATCCGAACATCGCGCTTGGGCTGCGGATCGTGGACCGCAGCGCCATCGCGCCGATGCCGGCGCTCGTCGCGAGCGCGGCGCTCGATCCGGTGCTTCGCAACCGCCTCACGGACGCCTTGATCGGTGCGGCGGTCGATCATGAAGGCCGCTCGATCCTAGCGAGGCTCGAGCTCAAGAGCTTCGCCCCCGTCAGCATCGGGACTTATGATGAGACCCTCGCCTTCGAGAAGGAGGCGATGGAGAAATCCTATCCCGAAATTGCTTGAGCGAAGGCATGGGAGCGATTGATTGACCGACCTTGAGCTTTCGTCTCGACAGGTCGCGACGGTGATGGCACAAGCGGCGACTTCTCATCCGCTCCCGCCCGGAACCTGAACAGGGAAGGCAAGATGTCCGATTTCGCTGGGCTCCAACGCGAGCTTCTCACCGCAATCGCCCAGGCGCCCGACGAAGCCGCTCTCGAGGCCGTGCGTGTGTCGGCGCTCGGCAAGAAGGGCCGTATCTCCGAGCTTTTGAAGAGCCTCGGCTCCATGACGCCCGAAGAACGTCGAGAAAAAGGCCCGCTGATCAATGGCTTGCGGGACGAAGTGCAGGCAGCGGTGCATTCGCGCAAGCAGGCGCTCGCGGGCGCGGCCTTGGAGGCGCGCCTGTCCGCCGAAAAGCTCGATCTCTCGCTTCCGTTGCGCGAAAGCGCTGTCGGGCGCGGACGCGTGCATCCGATCAGCCAGGTTGTCGACGAGCTCACCGCGGTTTTCGCCGACATGGGCTTTTCGATCGCCGAAGGCCCCGATATCGAGACCGATTGGCTGAACTTCACCGCCTTGAACTTCCCGCCCGGTCATCCGGCGCGCGACATGCAGGACACCTTTTTCTTTCCGCCCGACGCCAAGGGGGAGCGCAAGGTGCTGCGCACGCACACATCGCCTGTGCAGATCCGCACGATGATGTCGCAAAAACCGCCGATCCGAATCATATGCCCGGGCCGCACCTATCGCAGCGATCCGCCCGACCAAACGCATCTGCCCATGTTTCATCAGGTCGAGGGGCTTGTGATCGACAAAGAGGCTCATCTCGGCCATCTCAAATGGATTCTCGAGGAATTCTGCAAATCCTTCTTCGAGCTCGCGGATGTGACGATCAGATTCCGCCCCTCCTTCTTCCCCTTCACCGAGCCTTCCGCCGAGGTCGATATCCAATGCTCGCGAAAGGGCGGCGAAATCCGCTTCGGCGAAGGCGAGGATTGGCTCGAGATCCTCGGCTGCGGCATGGTGCACCCGAATGTCCTGCGCAATTGCGGGCTCGATCCGGACGAGTACCAAGGCTTTGCCTGGGGGATGGGCATCGAACGCATTGCCATGCTGAAATACGGCATGGATGATCTGCGACAGTTCGTCGACGCGGATGTCCGTTGGCTTGGCCATTACGGCTTCCGCCCGCTCGAATTCCCGACGCTTGCCGGCGGGTTGTCGAGCTGAGCGGGCTCGACGCGCCGGGCGCTCGACGCGGCGCGAGGACGAAGCAGCATGGAAGCGCGGTTCTTCGAGGGAGGCGCCGATGCGCTGGCTGACAGCCCTCGACGAGTTTTCTCGTCGCCATCTCACCAAGGATTGGACCGACGCGCGTCGGCGCCAATTCATCGCCAATTTATGCGTCGCCAGCGACGAGCCGAGCGAGCCGAAGGCTGTGCAGCGGGCGCTGGATCAGATGGACACCAAGGCATCGGGCACGCTCACCCATATCTCGATGATGATCGCCGCCATGGGCGTGACAGCGATCAGCGAAATCGTCGATCACGATTTGGAGCGCTTCATCTGCTATTTGACGATCGGGCTCTATCTCATTCTCGCGGTCATGTGCTTGCGCTGCATGAGCGTCGCCGAGGCAAGACTGTTCGTTGGCGACAAGCGAAGCTTGATCTCGCAACTCGAGGATGACCTCATCTATCGACGCGAGCTTTATGCCACGGTCAACAGCATGACGGCGGTGCTGACAGGCGTTGTCCTGGTGCTCATATACTTCTTCTATTTCTACTGAGGCGACGCGATCCGCTTACAGGGTCCGGCTGAACCTGTTTTCTCGCGCCGCTCTTCATGTCATGGATGGAGGATGATCGAGACCGGAATGTTTCGCGCCACAGGTCGGAAAATCCTGCCCGGGCGCACCATCCTCCAGATCATTCCCGCGCTTGACACCGGCGGGGCCGAGCGCACGACGATCGATGTCGCGGCGGGCCTCGTCGAGGCCGGCGCGCGCGCGGTGGTCGCGAGCGAAGACGGTCGGCTCGTCGCCGAATTGCAGGCGAAGGGTGGCGAGTGGATACGGTTTCCGGCGGCGACGAAAAACCCGTTGAAGCTTGCCCTCAACGTCCAGCGGCTCAAGCGCCTGTGCCGAGAGGAAGGGGTGGCGCTGATCCACGCCCGCTCGCGCGCGCCCGCCTGGACGGCGCTTTGCGCCGCGCATTCGCTCAAGCTTCCTTTCGTGACCACGTATCACGGCATCTATGGCGGGCGCGCGGCGCCGAAGCTGCTTTACAATTCCATCATGGCGCGCGGCGATAGGGTGATCGCGAATTCCCACTACACGTCCGAAGTCATCGCGACGCTCTACCCTTGGGCGCGCGCGCGCACCGAGGTCATCCACCGCGGCACCGATCTTTCCCTCTTTGCGCCTTCGGCCGTGGCGCCCGAGCGGGTCGAAAAGCTGCGTGCCGCCTGGGGCGTGGAGCCGGGCCGACGCATCGTGCTTTTGGCCGCGAGGCTCACGGGCTGGAAAGGGCAGAAATTCTTCATCGAGGCCGCGCGCCTCCTCCTTGCGGAAGGCTTTTCCGACACGAGCTTCGTCATGGCGGGGGATGCGCAGGGGCGAGACAATTACGTGCGCGAGCTTGACGAGCTGATCGCGGCTCATGCGCTCGGCAGGGCGGTGAGGCGCGTGGGCCATTGCGCCGACATGCCGGCCGCGTTCCTCGCCGCGCACGCGGTCGCCGTGGCCTCGACCGAGCCCGAGGCTTTCGGCCGTTCCGCCGTTGAGGCGCAAGCGATGGGCGCGCCCGTGATCGTGACCGATCTCGGTGCCGTGCCGGAAACCGTGCTCGCGCCACCTGATGCCCCGCCCGGCGCGCGCACGGGCTGGCGCGTGCCGCCCTCGGATGCTCGCGCGCTCGCCGAAGGCATCGCGGAAGCGCTCTCGCTTCGGGCCAGCCAGCGTTCGGCGATGCAGGCGCGCGCCCGCGCCCATGTGGAGGCGCATTTCTCCCTTCCTGGCATGGTGGACAAGACGCTCGGCGTCTATGAAACGCTCATCGAGCAGAAAAGTGACAAGCGCACCCGTTGACTTCCCACGAGATTGCGACGAAATGTTCTGAACTATCGTCAGCAAGAGGAGAAGCCAGCCATTCGCCGCCCCTTCCGTCCCATGCCCACCCCCCAAAAGGAGGGGCCCCGGGCAAACCGCGACATTCGAGGTGTCCGCGACGTTCAGTTGATCGATGACAGTGGTGCGAACAAAGGGGTGATGCCTTTCTTCGACGCCCTCAAGATCGCTGAGGACGCCGGCCTCGATCTGGTCGAGATCTCACCGAACTCGGACCCCCCCGTTTGCAAAATTCTCGATTACGGCCGCTTCCGCTTCCTCGAGCAGAAGAAGGCCAATGAGGCGCGCAAGCGCCAAAAGGTCATCGAGATCAAGGAGATCAAGCTGCGGCCGGGCATCGACGATCATGACTATGACGTGAAGATGAAGTCGGTGCGCCGCTTTTTCGAGGAAGGTGACAAGGTGAAGGTGACCTTGCGTTTCCGCGGCCGTGAAATGGCGCATGTCGAGCTCGGCGCAAAGGTCTTGCAGCGTGTCAAGGCCGATACGGCCGAGATGGCGAAGGTCGAGAGCGAACCCTCGATGGAAGGCCGCCAGATGACCATGGTGCTGGCTCCACGTTAGCCATTTGGTCACGCCCGGCCGCCATGATGCGGCCGAAGTCGGTTCGCTTTTGTTTTCGTGAAAATGTCAGGCGGCCGTCGAGGCTCGAAGCCTCAAGGCTGCCTTCGGTTTGCTGCACGCTTTCTTGCTGGAGGCGGCCATGATCCTGAGATCCGGCATCCTGGCGGTGCTTCTTTGCCCTATGTTCCTTTTCTTGGCGATGGGCGGGTCGGCGAAGGCCGATATGAGCGTATGCAACTCGACGTCGAGCAGGGTCGGCGTGGCGCTCGGCTATCGCGATCAGCAAGGCTGGGTGACGGAAGGGTGGTGGAATCTCAAGCCCAACCAATGCGAGAAGCTGTTGTCCGGGCGCCTCGCGGCGCGGTATTATTATGTCTACGGGGTCGATTATGATCGCGGCGGCGAATGGGCCGGGTCTTCCTTCATGTGCACGGGCGATAAGGAGTTCACCATCCGCGGCGTGGAGAATTGTCTCGCGCGGGGCTATGACCGCACCGGCTTTTTCGAGGTGGACACGGGCGAACAGAAGGATTGGCGCGTGCAGTTCACCGATTCCAAGACACCCCAACAGGGTCCAATCACGAAATGAGGCGTCGGCGCCGCGTCAAGATCGTCGCCACCCTCGGACCCGCGTCCGAAAGCTCGGCGACGATGGGCGAGCTGTTTTCAGCCGGCGTCGACATGTTCCGCATCAATATGAGTCACGCCTCGCGCGACTCGATGCGCGAACGCGTCCTTGCCATCCGAGACCTCGAGAAGCACTTCGGCCGTCCGGTCGGCATCCTGGCCGATCTCCAGGGCCCCAAATTGCGCATCGGAGCTTTCGCGGGCGGCGGCGTTGAGCTCGAGCGCGGCCAGCGCTTCACGCTTGATGCCGATCCCGCCAAAGGCGACGCCACGCGCGTGCATCTGCCGCATCCGGAAATTCTAAGCTCGCTCGAGCCCGGCCATATCGTGCTGCTCGATGACGGCAAGCTCGCGCTTCGCATCCTCGAGGCGACGCCGGCGCGCGCCGTCACCGAGGTCGTGACGGGCGGACGGTTGACCGATCGCAAGGGCGTGAGCGTGCCCGATACGGTGATCCCGATCACCGCGATGACGGAGAAGGACCGAGGCGACGCGGAGGCTGCGGTGGACGCGGGCGTCGATTGGATCGCCGTGTCTTTCGTGCAGCGCCCCGAGGATGTGGCGGAGGTCAAGAAATTGGCGCGCGGCCAATGCGCCGTGCTCGCCAAGATCGAGAAGCCGCAGGCGGTGGCGCGATTCGAGGAGATCATGGAGATCGCCGATGCCGTGATGGTGGCGCGCGGCGATCTCGGCGTCGAACTCCCGCTCGAGAAGGTTCCCGGCATCCAAAAACGCATCACGCGGCTTACGCGCCGGACCGGTAAACCCGTGGTCATCGCGACGCAGATGCTGGAATCGATGATCTCGAGTCCGGTGCCGACGCGCGCCGAGGTCACCGATGTCGCGACCGCGGTCTTCGAGGGGGCGGACGCCGTGATGCTTTCGGCCGAAAGCGCCGCCGGGCAATATCCGGTCGAGGCGGTCGTGATGATGAACCGCATCGCCGAGGAGGTCGAGAGCGACCCCAATCACGCCATCATCATCGCGGCGCAGCGTTCCGCGCCGGAGGCGACCGGCGCCGACGCTATTGCCGCGGCGGCACGCTCGATCACCGAGACGGTGGGGGTGAGCGCCATCATCGCTTGGAGCGAATTGGGGGCGACCGCGCTGCGCATCGCGCGCGAGCGGCCCGAGCTTCCCATCCTGGTGCTCACGCCGAACGTGCGCACGGCGCGCCGGCTGGCGCTGGGCTGGGGCGTGCACGCGGTGGTCACGGACGATGCCCATGATGTTGACGACATGGTCACCCGCGCCGTGCACATCGCGCGTCAGGAGGATTTCGTGAAGCCTGGCGAGCGCGTGATCATCATTGCCGGCTTGCCTTTCGGCACGCCTGGCGCGACCAACATGATCCGCGTCGCCTTCGCCTGAAATCGGAAGGAGCGGAAGGGGGTTTTACGAGGCGCTCGGCCAGGAAAAGCGGATATTATCGTCCCGCAAGCCGGCGAGCACCACCTCGATTCCGCCCGATTTGATCATCCATTCGAGCCGGTGGTCGCGATATTCGCGCCGTCTTCCGCCGGTCGTGAAAAGCGTGGCCGCACCCGCCATGCGCGATGCGGCCGCGTCGAATTCCGCGAACGTCTTGGCGACGGAGGGCCGTTCGCACAAACGCCGATGCCATCGGGCAAGCTCGCTCCCTGATGCGGGCCCCATCCCATAGTGAACCGAGCGATTGACCATCGGCGCCACGGCTGCATCGGCCCAGCCGAAATCCTTGCCGCCGAACCAATCCGCCTTGCCGAGGCGCGCCGCCAGCCAATCCTGCAAAATCTCAGTCTGGCGCGCGGCCTCGTTCCGCAGGGTTTCCTCGAGCGCACCTGTCGCGCGGCGAAACCACAGCACCTCGCCGAAACCCCAATTGACGGCTTCGTACTGGGTGTCGCACACCTCCTCCGTCATACGGGCCTCGGCACGGGCTTCGGGCGAGCGCGGCAAAAGGGGAGGGTCGGGCCAGCGGTCCTCCACATATTCCATGATGATGGTCGAACTCGAAGATGCGGATGCCGCCATCGACCAGCACCGGCACCTCGGCCCGGGGATTGGCGGCGGCGAAGGCACCATCGGCGCGGCCAGTCCCGAAGCTCTCGGGCAATTCGAGCTCGAAGGGCACGCCTTTTTCCCTGAGCGCGATCTTGACCTTCTGGGCATAGGAGGAGAGCGGGTGTTCGTAGAGAAGCATGGCTGAAACCACCCCTGTTTTTACGTTTCCGGATTACGCTTTGAGTTAAGCCACGCGTGGCCGCGCGGTCTTCTCCTCCACGCGCCGCACGAGGCCGAGCTGATGCTCGCGCCAGATCACGAAGAGCCCCGCCGAGATCACCACCGCGGCCCCAGCGAGGACGATCTCCAACGGTCGCTCGCCGAACAACACATAGCCCAGCGTGAGCGCCCAGATCATCGAGGTGTAATCGAAAGGCGCGAGCGTCGAAACGCCGGCATGGCGGTAGCTTGCGGTCAACAGGATTTGCCCCATCCCGCCGAAAATGCCGGTGGCGACGAGGATCACGCCATCCGCGAGGCTCGGCATCCGCCAACCCCAGAAAAGCGAGAGCAGCGCCAGCGCCGAGCAGACGATCGAGAAGTAGAAGACAATGGTCGCCGTGGTCTCGCTTTGCGAGAGGCGCCGGACCTCGATGACCGCGAAGGCCGTGCAGGCGGCGCCTGCGAGCGAGGCGAGTGCGCCGAGCGCCGGCCCACCGTTTCGCGCCTCGGTGATGAGCGATGAGGACATATGCGGCAGCAGCATCAACACGACGCCGACGAGGCCGATGAGAACCGCCGACCAGCGATAGAGCCGCACTACCTCCTTGAGCAGGACGGCGGCGAAGACGACGGTGAGCAGAGGCCCCGCATAGCCGATTGCCGTCGCATCCGGCAACGGCAGGTTGGTAAGCCCGACGAAGCCGCAGAACATCCCCGTCGCGCCCACGAGATTGCGCCGCACATGCCCCCAGAAATGGCTCGTCTTGTGAACCGTCGAGATCTCGTGGCGATAAGCGAGCCAGCTCATCAGCGGAATCAAGGTGAAGAAGGCGCGAAAGAACATAATTTCGCCGGTCGGATAGCGCGTGCCGACGAATTTGATGCTCGCCCCCATCATCGAAAAGACAAGGGTCGAGGCGATCTTGAGAATGATGCCGAGGAGCGGATTCACGGGGTAGGGATGAGAATGGGGACCTGAGGACCATGCACCGGAATGAATGCGAGGCCAAGCTGAAAACCGGCGCGTCTTGATTCCGCTTTGGAATTTTGCACGGATGCGGCGATGAGGGCATGATTGCGTGGTAATACGGACCCCGAATTCGGTCACCGGCGCGATGTTGCGGAGAGGGGTCTTGCCGTAAGATGGCCGCGCGACCGAATGATTTCGCCGTCGATCGGCCTGGGAGGAGGCTCGCAGCGTGTCCATCCGTCCGCAAATCCGCGTAGATGTACGGGCCGGGAGCGCCGTGCTGGCGCTCGACGGTTCGTGGATCGCGCGGCGCGCGCGGCTCGCCGAGGCCGCCGTCTCGGCGGCGCTGCAAGAGCTCGGCGCCGCCGCTGCCCGCGTCACGCTCGACCTGGAAGGCGTCGATCGCATCGACACGGCGGGCGCCTGGCTCGTCGAGCGCACGCGCCGCGGCCTTGCCGATGCGGGCGCCAACGTCGATCTCAAGGCGCCGCAGGACAAGCAGCGCATCTTGATCGAGGAAGTGCGCACCCATTACGCCGATCCGCCACCGCCGCGCCCGGTCGAGCGCCTCGTCGATCTTCTCGCCGATTTCGGCAAGGGCGTGGTCGGCGCCTCCGAGGACATGGTCGACGGCACGTCCTACATGGGCCTGTTCACCATGGCTCTCGTGCGCTCCATCGCCAATCCGGCGCGCCTGCGCTTCACCTCGATCGTGCATCACCTCGAGATGATCGGGCTGCGCAGCGTGCCGATCATCGCGCTGATCTCTTTCCTGGTGGGCGGCATCGTCGCCCAGCAGGGCATTTTCCAGCTCAATACTTTCGGGGCGCCGAGCCTCGTCGTCGACCTCGTCGGCATCCTGACCTTGCGGGAGCTGGCCTTGCTCCTCACCTCGATCATGATCGCGGGCCGCTCGGGCTCCTCGATCACCGCCGAGCTCGGCTCGATGAAGATGCGCGAAGAGATCGACGCGCTCCATGTGATCGGGCTCGACCCGATGGAAGTGCTGATCCTGCCACGGGTGATCGCGCTGCTTTTTGCCATGCCGATGCTGACCTTCATCTCGGCGATGGCTGCCTTGTTCGGCGCCGGGATCGTCGCCTTCTATTACGGGGGAATCAGTCCGGAGATCTTCCTGTTCCGCCTGCAGAATGCGGTCGGCATTCACACTTTCCTCGTGGGAATGATCAAGGCGCCCTTCATGGCCTTGGTGATCGGGCTCATCGCGACCATGGAAGGCATGGGGGTAGAGGGCTCCGCCGAATCGCTGGGGCGCCAGACGACCTCCTCGGTGGTCAAATCGATCTTCATGGTCATCGTGGTCGACGGTATCTTCGCCATGTTCTTTGCCGGGATCAACTACTGATGGCGAGCGCCGGCCTTTCATGCTGAACCCTCTCGCTCCCCTCAAACGGGCCGAACGTGTCCGCCAGCTCACCGAAAGGCTGGAAAACGTCGCCGCGAGCGATACGACGCTTCTCGACGTGCAGCACCTCGCCGTCGAGCTCAGCGGACGGGAGATCCTCAAGGACGTGAGCTTCGAGCTCAATCGTGGCGAGCTCGTCGGCGTCGTCGGCGCTTCCGGAACCGGCAAATCCGTGCTCACGCGCGCCATTCTCGGCCTCGTGCCGAAGACGCGCGGACGCATCATCATTCTTCAAGCGGACATGGATCAGCTCGATTATTCCGAGCAGCGCGTCGTCGAACAGCGGCTCGGCGTGATGTTCCAGCACGGCGCCTTGTTCTCTTCGCTCACGGTGAAGCAGAACGTCCAGGTGCCGATGCGGGAATATCTCGACCTTTCCCCGAAGCTGATGGACGAGCTCGCGATCCTGAAGATCCAGATGGTCGGCCTGCAGGCCGAGGCGGCCGAGAAATTTCCCTCTGAGCTCTCCGGCGGCATGATCAAGCGCGCCGCGCTCGCGCGCGCTCTGGCACTCGATCCCGATATCGTGTTTCTCGACGAGCCGACCTCGGGCCTCGACCCGATCGGCGCCGGCGAGTTCGACGAATTGATGATGACCTTGCAACAATCGCTGGGCCTCACCGTGTTCATGGTGACCCATGATCTCGACAGCATCTACACGGTTTGCGACCGCGTGATCGCGCTCGGCGAGGGCAAGGTGATCGCCGACGGCCCTATCTCCGCCATGGTGACCTCGGAACATCCCTGGCTCAAATCCTATTTCCATGGCAAACGGGGCCGGTCCGTGACCCAGGGCCAACCCAAGCTCGCAATGGTGAGAGAAGGCAATGGAAACACGCGCTAAATTTGCCCTCATCGGCGTCTTCACCTTGTGCGTCATCGCGGCCGCCTTCGGCTTCGTCTTCTGGTTTTCGGGATCACGCGGGGGCGCCAATCTCAAATCCTACCAGGTTGTCTTCGACACGCCCGTGACCGGGCTTTCGCGCGGCGGCGCGGTCCTGTTCAACGGCATCCGCGTCGGCGAGGTCACGGATTTGAGCTTCTACCCGCGCGATCCGCGCCTCGTGATCGCGCGGGTCGATATCGCGCCCGACGTGCCGGTCAAGGTTTCCACCAAGGCGAGGCTCGAATTCTCGGGATTGACCGGCGTCGCCTCGGTCCAGATCTTCGATTCCGATCCGAAGTCGCCCGATCTCAAGCCGAAGCAGGGCGACACGATCCCGACCTTGCGAGCCGTCGCCACACCGAGCCTTCAAAACGTGCTCGAGACAGTGCAGACCGCGGGGCAGCATGCGGACGAGATTCTGGTGAAGGTCAATCAGATCGTCGCCGACAACCAGGTACCCATCAATCATACGATCGCCAACCTTGAAAAGCTCTCGGAGGCGCTCGACGCCGCGAAGATCAACACCGCCGTCGACAACATCTCGGCGATCGCGTCGAAGTTCGACGTCGAGAAGCTCAACCACGCGATCTCGTCGATCGACACGGTTGTGAGCTCGCTCGACACCTCGACGGTGAACCACACCCTCAAGAGCGTCGACAGTTTCGCGACCGCGCTGGGAGAATCGTCGGACAATGTGCGCGCCATCGCCCATGACGCCAATGAGGTTGTAGCGAAGCTCAAGGGGAGCGCGACCACGATCGACAACCTCGTCGCGACGAACGCCGGGCCGATCAACGACGTGATCGCCAATCTCGACAAGATCGTCGGCAGCGTCGACGCGGCCAAGATCAACCGAACGGTCGACGGTGTCGAGAAATTCGCGACCGCGCTGCGCGAGAATAGCGCACGCGTCAATGCGATCGCCAAGAGCGCCGATGAGCTTTTCGCGAAGCTCGACGCCAGCGCCGACAAGGTCGACCAGATTCTCAACGGCGCCAACAACCTCGTGAATTCGCCTGACGGCAAGAGCGCATTCGCCGAATTCGCCGAGGCCTCCCGCTCGGTGCGCAAGCTCGCCGACGATCTCGACAAGCGTTCCGCGGAACTTTTGACCAACCTCAATCGATTTTCTGGCTCCGGATTGCGTGACATTCAGCAATTCGCAGTGGATGGACGGCGCACCCTCGGCGATATAAGCCGGACGCTGGAAAGCGTTCAGCGCAATCCGCAGCAGTTCATTTTCGGCGGGAAAGCCTCGCTGCCGGAATACGGAAATTGATCGGCCGCGGCTGATCTGTCAGGGGTTGGGGAATGAGCAGTCCACCGCATAGGCCGTCATGCGTGGCGCGGAACTGGCGTCGCTTCGCTCTCCTGACCATGGCGACCTTTGGTCTTTCGGCTTGCGGCGGAGGGCCGCCGCCAGCGACCTTCGATCTTTCACAACCCGAGGCGGGCGCGAAGAAGGCGCTGCATGTCACGCGTCAATTCGTGGTGACGGAGCCGGTTGCCGTGCAGCCGCTCGAATTCGGACCGGGTGCTGGTGCGCCGCCCGGACGGCGAGCTCGCGACCCTCGCTCACACCCAATGGTCGGATCGTCTGCCGCGCCTCGTCCAGGCGCGCATCGTACAGGCTTTCGAGAATGCGGGAGCGGTCGGGCGCGTCGGCGTCGCCGGCGGCCCCATCACGCCCGATATCACGCTCGACGTCGAGATCCGGGTCTTCGAGCTCGAAGGCGGCGCCAGCCAAGGCAAGATCGAGCTTGCGGTGAAGCTCGTCAACGCCGTTTCCGGGCGCACGGTTGCCGCACGCGTTTTTCAGGCGGATATGGCAGGCGATACCGAAGGGCCGGCCGCTGTCGGAACGCTCGATCGCGCGCTCGGCCAGGTCCTCGGGGAGATCACGCGCTGGTCGCGCCCCTATCTTTGACGGGAGCGGGTAGGCATTGCCGAAGCCTAGTGCTCACGTCGAAGCTTAATTGCCGAAGCGAAGTGCTGGCACTGACGCTTAAGTCATTGGTGAATAAGCACTATATGAATAGTCGCTACCTTTTTCAAAGGACATCTTTGGCTGGACGCCTCAATCCAACCGGCCTGACGCGTGGGCGAGGATGGTGTAGACCTTGCCGGTGTCGGACGTGAGATAGCCGCGCTGCGTCGCGTGATCGCGCGCTACTTCCGCCAGCAACCGCTCGAACTCCTCGACGTAGCGATTGGCGGCATCGCGGAAGGCGTCGTCGCGCCGGTACTTGCGCTTGATCTCATCGAACATCTGCTGTCCTTGCGCCGTGTACATCGAGCGGTTGAAGACGCCCTGCTCGCCCTCTTGATAGCGATCCCACATTTTCGCGGCGACGTCGTGATCGATCATGCGGGCGATGTCGACCGCGATCGTATCGAGCGAGCCGAGGGAGGGCTGGGCCGGAGCCGGGGACGGCGCGGCGGGCGTCGTTCCCGCCGGCTGGCGGCTGGAGGCGGTGGGCAGCGGCTCCTCTCGCGAGGCGCGCGACAATAGGTCGGTAAGCCAGCCGCTGCGCGGCAGGCCATCCTCGCGCGGCGGCGTCGTTTCGGCGCGCCGCTCGCGCGAAGAGCCTGGCGTCGAGGCAGGCGGCGGATTGGCCGTCGTGGGGCGCCGCGCGCCCTCCGTTCCCGTCGCGCGGGGAGGGGCCGACGCGCGGGGTGCGGGCCCTGCCGTTGCTTGCGGCGGGCGCACCTCGCGTTGCTGCGCGACGCTCGCGGTCACGGGCTCGACGGCATCGAGGCTCGATACCGAGCGGGTCGCGATCGCGGTCAATTCATTGAGCACCTTGATCTGCTCGCCGACGACGCGGCGCATTTCGCCGGCCGAGGCCTGCGTCTCGCGCGGCAATTCGACGAGGCCGCGGTGAAGCTCGGTCCGCGTGATCTCCATCTCGCGCTGGATTTGCGCGGTGATCTGGCGCATCTCCGTCGCCGCGTCGCGGAAGCGCGAGGTCGCCTGGCCGAAGGTTTCGTTCATGTCGCCCATGACCGATTCATAAGCCTCGCGCAACGCCGTCGCGGTGCGCTCGCGCTCCGCGCCGGCACTCGAGCGGATATGGGTGAATTGCTCGCTGATGGCCGCAACCGATGCACGCGCGTTCTCACCGAGGACGTCGCTGATGCGACGCGCCTTTTCCTCGGCGGCGCCGAGCGAATCCTCGATGAGCTCGCGGAAGGCTCCGGTGACCTTTTCCAGTTCCTCGCTGCGGTCGCCGATCGAAGCGGAGAGGGTCTCGAGTGCGTCGCGCTTGGTGGCAAGCGAGCGCGCGATGCGGGCCTCGACCCGTTCGAGGAGATCGGCCGCCTCGTTCCAGCCGCGCGTCTGCGCTTCCGTCGCATCGGAGAGCGCGTGGGCCTGGCTCTCGAGTTTCTCGAGTAGGTTCTCGGCGTTTCGCAGCGTCGAGCTCGAAACCGAATTCAGCGCGCCGACCTGATCGGCGACGCGCGACGCCGCGCGGTTGGTTTCGGAAACGATGCCGCCGAGCAGGTATTCGAGGTCCTTGAGGCGTTTGGCGAGGCCAGCCTCGAGAGCGCCGAGGCTTTGGCCCGCGCCCGACATGATCTGCTGCAACAACCCGTTCGCGGCGCTCAGGCGGTCGAGGATGCCGCCGATCTCGCCGCGCACCGTCTCGTGCGCATTGGCGAGCGCGTCGATCGAATGGCGCGTCGATTCATCGACCGTGCCCCGCAACTCGGCGGAGGACCGCGCCACGCTTTCTGAAAAGTCGCGCACGCCGCCCTCGAAGCTCTGGACCAAGGTGGTCGCGCCCCGGTCGAGCGTCTCGGCCGCCGTGGTGCTCGCGCGCTCGATATCGACCTTGATGGTGAGAAGACGTTGCGTGAGGTTCTCGGTGAGCGCGGTGCCGGTGCCATCGAGGAGGCGCACGAACTGGTCGCCTCTTTCGCCAAGCGCGGCTGAAAGGCCGGTGATCCTGTCGCCCGCCTTGGCATCGAATTGCGAGATCTGGTGCTCGAAGGCGCTGGCGAGTTCTTCGACGCGTGTGCCGAGGACGGCGTTGACCTCGTTGGTGCGGGTCGACAAAACGCCTGAGATGTCCTCGAGCTTGCCGTCCACGGTGGTCCCGAGCCGATCGATCTGCCGGTCCATCGAATCGGCAAGATCGGTTGCGCGCCTGCCAAGCAGCTCGAGACGCGAATCCACCCGTTCGGAGAGTTCGTGCACTTGCCGATCGAAACCGCTCGTCAATCCACTGAGGCGCCCGTCGAGGAGCTGCAATTGACCCTCGATGTTTTGCGTCAATCCGTTGACCTGTCGATCGAGCGACTGGGAAAGATTGGCCACGTGGCCGCCGAGGGCGCCGAGCTTATCGTCGACCGTGGTGGAGAGGCGTTCGGTCTGAGCGCTGAAAAGGCCGGCGATCTCGGTCGCCCGGTCACCGAGCTGCACATGGATGGTATCCGTCTGGGTGCGCAAGCTCGACGACAGGTTCTCGAGCCGTCCGACCACCTCATTCTGGAAGCGCGAAACGCCGGTATCGAAGGCATTGGCGAGCTCGGACGAGCGGGCGCCGAGCAGCTTGTTGAGGTCGTCGGCGCGCTCTGAAAGAAACAGGGTCTTCTCGCCGATCACCCTTCCAGCCTCGGTCAAAGTCGTCTCGAGCTGGGCGGAAGCGCTGCGTCCGCTTTCGGCGATGGCGCGCGCGACCTCGATCGTGCGGGCCTTGAGGCCTTCGGTGAAGACGCCGGCGTGCTTTTCCAGCGTGCCGTCGATGCGGCCGATGAGGCCATCGAGCGAGTTCACGATTTCGCCGGTCCTGGCGCCCGCGCGCTCCTCGAAGGTCGCGATCTGCGCCTCCATGGTCTGCGCCGCCTCGCGCGTGTGATGGGTGAGTCGTCCGACAAGGCCGTCGCCATGCGTCGTCAACAGGGTCTCGATCGAGCCGAGCTTGGTGGAAACGATGTCGGTGAACACGGCGGCGTCCGAGGCGATCTTCTCGGCGAGCGAGCCTCCGCGCACCACAATCGCATCCTCGAAAGCGTTGAGATGGCCGGTGAGGGTTTCCGACAGCTTGTCCGAGTGGCCGGCCAAGGTGGCCTGCGCCGTCGACGTTTTCTCGTCCAGGATGGCACCGGTCGCGGCGAGGCGCTCGGTCAGCGCATCTCCGCCGCTGACGATCGCCTGGCTGATGCGCTGGCCCGTTTCGTCGAGACGCCCGGTCACCTCGGTGACGCGCTCGCCGAGCTGGGCGACGATGGACTCTCCGATGCTGCGCAAATCCTCGCGCACCTCGGTCGATCGGCCGACGAGGCCCTCGACGATGCCCTTGCCGGTTTCGGCCAACCGGTCGTTGACGGCGATCGCGCTCTGATCGAGCGCATTCGCAAGCTGGGTGCCGGTGTTGTTCAAGCTCTGATGCATGTCGCCGCCCACCCGGTCGAGATGGGCGACGAGGCTCGTGCCCATCTCGTCGAGACGCGTGACCACATTGCCGCTCACGCGTTCGAGCGAGCCTGCGACCTCGGTACCGATCTGCCCGACCTGCTCGGCGACACGCGTGCCGGTGGCCTCGAGCCGCGTCGTGAGCTCCCCGCCCTGGCGATCGAGCGACCCGCTCAGGGCGACGCCGACCTCGGCGAGTTGCTGCGACACCCGGGTGCCGGTCTCCTCGAGGCCGCGCGTCACGGCGTCGCCGCGCGTCACGATCTCCTGGGAGATGCCGCCGGTGATCGAGGATAGGCGGTCGGTGACATCCTTCGCGCGGCGCTCCATCTCGGCCGTGATCGCATCGCCGGAGACGCCCAGCTGGCGGCCGACGGAGTCCGTCGCGGCCAAGAGGCGCTCCGTGAGCTCGGTCCCCCGGGCGCCGATCTCCGCCATAATGCGCTCGCCGGCCTGGCCGAGCGCCGAGGTGACGAGCTCGCTCCTGCCATGCAGCGTCTCGACGACCCTCGTGCCCGTATCATCGAGCGAGCCGGTCAATTTCGCCGTGGCGGCGGAAAGCTCGGTGGAGAGCTTGAGATGGGTGTCGGCGATGACGTCGCGCACCCTTTCCGAATGGGTGGCGATGCCTTCGCGCTGCGTGATCAGCTCGTCGATGAGGGAGCGGATGCGAAGCTCGTTCTCGCCATAGGCCCGCTCGAGCGTCGAAATCTCGCGATGCACGAGCGACTCGAGCTCGGTCGCCCGGGCCATCGCCCGTTCGATCCCATCGTTCATCGCCACGACCTCGCGCCGGATCGCGGTGCTGACGCTCACCACCGCGTCCTGGGCCGAGACCTGAGGATCAGCCAGGCGGAAGGCGATCTGGGACAGTGAGCGGGCCGTGAGCCCAAGCTCGGACGACCGGCGGAAAAGGCTCGCCAGGACGAAGAAGAAAATCACGGGGCCGATGAGCAGCGCCAGCGCAAAGCCGAAGGTCGGCGTCTCGAGCCGCTCGATCAAGGTCGTCTGGTCGGCCACATTGGCGAGGCCGAGGCGCCACCAGACGAGCGCGCCGACCGCGGCCATCCAGAGAAGCGAAGCGAGCGTTGCCGCCACCATGGGACGCGAGGAGGGCTTCGCCTGCATCGTCTTCAAGAGGTTGCCGATCACCTCCCGATCGTCATTGGCCGCGGCTGTCGGCGCGAGCTCGGAGGTGCGCGCCCTGACCTCGGCGGCCCGGCCGTTGCCGGAAGCGGAATCGGGGGAGAGGGTGGCGCTCGGCGCCGAATACGGCGTGGGCGCTTCCGATGTCGTCGAGGCGGAGGCGGCAGCCGAAGTCGACCGGCTTCGACCTTCCGGGGAAGGGCGACGAACCGAGATGATGTCGGAAGTCGCTTCCGGAAGGCGCGGCTCGGGCGCGGGCGCGGTGCCCTTCAGCGCCTCCTCGATGGCGCTCAAGGCCGCCTGCGTCTGGTCATCGAGCTTCGGTTTCGTGCTCATAACGCTACACCTCGCCGCGTCCCCTCTGGCAGTGATGGTGCTCCCCGCCGCAGAACGCATATAGTTGCCGCGCCGCCCTTTTTTCTGGCGAAAGCGCGACCGTGCACACCCCCGTTAACCAAGTCAGTGTAAAGCGCGCAGGCGAATTTTGAAACCCGGCCTCCTTCTGCTTTGCAAAACGTCGTTAACGGACGAGCAACCATGGCTTCGCGGGGGGCTTCAATCCCGCGCTCAAGGGTGACATTGAACCCGGGCGCCGCGCGCAAAGCACCTCTTTCGGGGGCAAAACGGATGAAAGCTGGAAAAATCAGCCAAAATCGCGGCCCCTCCGGGAAGAGTAGCCGTCCCGCGGCCGAGGTGGCTCAGGCCTCGGCGCTCGACACCTCGCATCTTGATGCGCAGGTCTGCGGCGACTTGCAATTGCGCGAAGAGCTCTTGCGGCTCTATGCGGAAACTCTCATCGCGCTTGCCCCCGCGCTCGCCGGTGTGCCGGGCCGAGCGCGGCAGGAAGCGGCGCACAAGCTGAAGGGAGCCTCCCTCGCGATTGGCGCCTTCGATCTCGCCCGCCTCTGCGAGGGTCTCGAGGGCGAGGTCGGCGCCAGCGCCGAGCCAGGAGTTGCGCGCCGGGGGACGATGCGCCGGGGCCCCCTGCGCCCTGAGTCGATGGGTCCTGAGGTCATGCTCGCGATCGAGGCGACGCGCCGACGCGTCATGGAGCTTCTCGGGACCGGGCGCGGCTAGGTCCGGCCACCTCCTTGCTTGCGCTTGCGGGGCGCCTATGCCAATTCGGCACGCGCCTTTCCTGGGCTGCGCCGAGTGACCGGGCGCCAGTGCTTAGATGTCGATCCGAGAGAGAGCTTTGATGCCGAAGATCACCTATATGGATCACGACGGGACGCAGCGCGTCGTGGAAGCCAAGGTCGGTTCGACCGTGATGGAGACCGCGATCGAGCATGGCGTGCCGGGCATCGTGGCGGAATGCGGAGGGGCCTGTGCCTGCGCGACCTGTCATGTGCATGTCGCCCCCGAATGGCAGGAGAGGGTAGGCGCGCCCGAGAGCATGGAGGAGGACATGCTCGACTTCGCTTTCGACGTGCGCCCAACCTCACGGCTTTCCTGCCAGATCCGGGTCACCGAAGCGCTTGACGGGCTTGTCGTTCACACGCCCGAGCGCCAGGGCTGATGCCGGCCTCGCTTGCGGGCGCGTTTCCTCGAGGCTTTTTGAAGATGCACCCGCATCGCGCCTTGCGAGCCCATAACCCTCTTCTTATATCGCGAAGGACGCCGGTGAGACCGGCGCTTCGGTCCGTGGCACACTGCGCACAGCACAGGGCCTCGCCGGAGCCCATGCCCGGCTGCTACGGGGTCGGGCGATCTGCTTTCTAAATTCAAGGGATCCTATCATGGGTAAAGTCATTGGCATCGACCTCGGCACCACGAATTCCTGCGTGGCGGTGATGGACGGCGCGACACCGAAGGTCATTGAGAATTCCGAAGGCGCGCGCACCACGCCTTCGATCGTGGCCTTCACGGATGATGGTGAGCGGCTCGTCGGCCAGCCGGCCAAGCGCCAGGCGGTCACCAACCCGGAACGCACTTTCTTCGCCATCAAGCGCCTCATCGGACGCACCTACAGCGATCCGATGACGCAAAAGGACAAGACGCTCGTCCCTTACAAGATCATCAAGGCGGCCAATGGCGATGCCTGGGTCGAGGCGGACGGCAAGGCCTACTCGCCTTCCCAGATCTCGGCCTTCGTGCTCGGCAAGATGAAGGAGACGGCGGAGGCTCATCTCGGCTCGCCCGTCACCCAGGCCGTGATCACGGTTCCGGCCTATTTCAACGACGCCCAGCGCCAAGCGACGAAGGACGCCGGCAAGATCGCCGGGCTCGAAGTCCTGCGCATCATCAACGAGCCCACGGCGGCGGCGCTCGCCTATGGCCTCGACAAACGTAAAGCGGGCACCATCGCGGTCTACGACCTCGGGGGCGGCACCTTCGACGTCTCGATTCTCGAGATCGGCGATGGCGTATTCGAGGTGAAGTCGACGAATGGCGACACCTTCCTCGGCGGCGAGGATTTCGACATGCGTCTCGTCGAATATCTCGCGGGCGAGTTCAAGAAGGAGCAGGGGATCGACTTAACGAAGGACAAGCTCGCCCTCCAGCGCCTCAAGGAGGCGGCTGAGAAGGCGAAGATCGAATTGTCCTCGGCCACCCAGACCGAGATCAACCTTCCCTACATCACGGCCGACGCCACGGGGCCGAAGCACCTCACCTTGAAGCTTTCGCGCGCCAAGTTCGAATCGCTCGTGGATGATCTCATCCAGAAGACGGTGGAGCCTTGCCGCAAGGCGCTGAAGGATGCCGGGCTCTCGGCCGGGCAGATAGACGAGGTTGTCCTCGTCGGCGGCATGACGCGCATGCCCAAGGTCCAGGACGTGGTGAAGCAGTTCTTCGGCAAGGAGCCTCACAAGGGCGTCAACCCCGATGAGGTGGTCGCCATCGGCGCGGCCGTCCAGGCGGGCGTGCTGCAGGGCGATGTGAAGGATGTGTTGCTTCTCGACGTCACGCCGCTGTCGCTTGGGATCGAGACTTTGGGCGGGGTGTTCACGCGGCTCATCGACCGCAATACGACCATCCCAACCAAGAAGAGCCAGGTGTTCTCGACCGCCGAGGACAATCAGACCGCGGTGACCATCCGCGTCTTCCAAGGCGAGCGAGAGATGGCGGCCGACAACAAGCTTCTCGGCCAGTTCGATCTCGTCGGCATCCCGCCGGCTCCGCGCGGCGTGCCGCAGGTCGAGGTGACCTTCGACATCGACGCGAACGGCATCGTCAACGTTTCGGCGAAGGACAAGGCGACGAACAAGGAGCAGCAGATCCGCATCCAGGCCTCGGGCGGCCTTTCGGACGCCGACATCCAGAAGATGGTCAAGGATGCCGAGGCTCATGCAACCGAGGACAAGAAGCGTCGCGAACTGGTCGAGGCGAAGAACCAGGGCGAATCCCTCGTGCACTCCACCGACAAGTCGGTCAAGGAGTTTGGCGACAAGGTTTCGGCCGAGGACAAATCCGCGATCGAGACCGCGGTGGAAGCGCTCAAGACCGCGCTCGGCGGCGAGGATGTCGAGGCGATCAAGTCGCGCACCAACGAGCTCTTGCAAGCGTCGATGAAGCTCGGCGAGGCGATGTACAAGGCGAGCCAAGCCGAGGCGCAAGCGGGGGCTCAACCTGCCGGCGAGCAAGAGCCGAAGAAGGACGATGTCATCGACGCCGAGTTCAAGGAAGTCGGCGAGGACGACAAGAAAAAGAGCGCCTGACGCTCGGGCGTGAGGCGAAGATGCGCATCCGAACCGCGCTCTCACCGACCCCGCGTTCTTCGGATCGTGTGGAACCAAGATGCTGACGGCCGTGGATGATGCGGCGCGACGGCCGCTTTGCCCTCGATCGGTGTTCGCCCGCGGAAGCTCCGCCAAGGAGCCTCGGCGGGCGAACGCATTTTGGCGGGCCCGCTCAACGGGGCGAGAAGGCGAGGGGGAGCGTCGCCAGCGGCCTTGGCGCTTGCAAAATCGATCAGGGATATTTCGAGATGCGCGGCATCTCGCCGCGTGTGCGCGCGGCGAGCTCGGCATGCTCTCGACCGTTGCGCCGATAAAGGCTATTTCGCCTCGCCGTCGCGGCACCGCTCGGTGCCGGTTCGGTCGGGCAAAGTTGCCGATGGGGGCCATGGCGCGCCCGCAGAAACGAATAGGGCTGTGAGGCAATAATCGTGGCGACGCAGACGATGTCCAAACGCGACTATTACGAAGTGCTCGGCGTCGAACGCACCGCGACCGAGGTGCAGCTCAAGGCGAGCTTCCGCAAGCTCGCGATGCAACACCATCCCGACCGCAACCCCGGCGACCATCAGGCGGAGCTGCGCTTCAAGGAGATCAACGAGGCCTATCAGGTCCTCTCGGACGGGCAGAAGCGCGCCGCTTACGATCGCTTCGGGCACCAGGCTTTCGCGCAAGGAAACGGCGCGGGCGGCCCTGGCTTCGGGCCCGATTTTTCCGATTTCATGTCGGATATCTTCGACACCTTCTTCGGCGACACGAGGCAGCGGGGGCGTGGCCAGGGCCGCGAACGCGGCGCTGATCGCAGAGCCGATGTCGAGATCACGCTCGAGGAGGCCTTCAAGGGCAAGACGGCAAAGATCGATGTGCCGACCAACATGCTTTGCGAGAAATGCTCGGGCTCGGGCGCGAAGCCCGGCTCGAAGCCGCGAAGCTGCGCCACCTGCCACGGCCACGGCCGCGTGCGCGCGACGCAAGGCTTCTTCTCGATCGAGCGCGCCTGTCCGAGCTGTCATGGGCGCGGAGAGACGATCGACAATCCTTGCGGGGCGTGCGCCGGCATGGGAAGGGTGACGCGGGAACGCTCGCTCTCCGTCAACATTCCGCCCGGCGTCGAGGATGGCACGCGCATCCGCCTGGCCGGAGAGGGGGATGCGGGCACGCGCGGTGCGGCGTCCGGTGATCTTTATCTCTTCTTGTCGGTGAAGCCTCACCCCTTTTATCAGCGCGACGGCGCCGAGCTCTTCTGCCGCGTGCCGATCTCGATGACCACTGCCGCGCTCGGCGGCGACATCACCGTGCCGACGCTCGATGGCGGGCAGGCCAAGCTGCATATCCCCGAAGGCGCCCAGACCGGCAAACAGTTCCGCCTGAGGGGCAAGGGCATGCCGGTCTTGCGCAGCCGCGATTTCGGCGACTTGCACATTCAAGCGGTGGTGGAAACGCCCCAGAATCTCACCCGGCGCCAGCGCGAATTGCTGATGGAATTCGACAAGGAGAGCTCGAGCGCGACCCAACCCGAATCGAGCGGCTTCTTTGCCAAGGTGAAGGATTTTTTCGAGGGCCGGTGAGGCTGACGACAGCAAGCTTGAGTTGACGAAGCAATGCAGGAAAGGATCGAGCAAGAACAAATATGGCGTGCGCCGCGAGCGGCTTCGCCAAGAAGCCACCACGGCGTGGGCGCATTATCTGGCCGATGGCTTGCACGTAACAGCAAGTGAGGCGGGTGCTTGGCTCGTGAAATTGGTGCGCGCGAGGATGTAAGCCGCCGGTATGCCGCCTCCGATAGGGTCGCCAGCCGCATCGGCCCCATCAGTTTTCGGCAGCGAGCCCCGTGCCCCCAATGACACCCAGCAACTCGCTCACGCTCGTCTCCACATCCTTGCTCGACGTGTCGACCACCGCGTCGGCGCGCGCGTAGAGCGGCTCGCGGCTCGACAGGATGGTCATGAGCTCGGCCATGGCGGCCTTGTCATCAGCCATCGGACGCAAATCGCCTTGCTCGCGCACGCGGCTCATATGCTCGGCGGGTTTGGCCTTCACCCAGACGGTGAAGCAGGACGACCGCAAAAGCTCGAAGGTCACGGGTTCCGCGACAATACCGCCGGCGGTCGCGACCATCATGGCCCCCTTGCGCGCCAAGACCTGCTCCAGCGCCGCAAGCTCGAGTCGGCGATAGCCATCCTGGCCATAAAGCGAGAACACCTCGGCGATCGACAAGCCGGTGTCGCGCTCGATCTCCTTGTTGAGCTCGATGAAATTCCAGCCGAGCCGCTCGGCGGTAAGACGCCCGAGCGTCGATTTACCCGCGCCCCTGAGCCCGATGAGCGCCACGCGAACGACGGGTGCTGAGAGCTCGCCGGTCGGCGGCTCGGCCTTAAGCCGATCGCCGGCGAGGAGCGCTTTCGCGGCGCGCATGGCTTCGGGTGACGCACGCCGCATGAGCTCGCGCATCAAGGCCCAGTCCTGGGCTTGCGAGGCGGGCTCGCTGCTGATGAGATCCTCCAACGGCCTTCCGGTCGCGCCGGCGACACGGCGAAGCAGGGTGATCGAAGGATTGGCGAGGCCGCTTTCGAGCTGGGCGATATACCGTTCGGAGACGCCCGAGGCGCGGCTCAAGGTCTTGCGCGACATGCCGCGCAGCGCCCGCATTTGCCGCACCCTTTGCCCGAGCTCGACGAGTAAGGCGTCGTCGCGTTCGCGTGACCGGCCGAGCCTGGCCGCTTTGGCGCCGGTATCCTCAAAGCGAGGAGCGCTCGAAGCCCCGGCCTCGCCCGAAGCTTCGGCCTCGAGCGCATGGGGGCGCGTGGAGGTGCTGACCGGTGCTGCCCTCATGAGAAACGATTATGCATTATAATTCCACAAAGGTCGATGGATTTTCGTCGCGTCCTATTATTTTTATGTTATCCCACCCTGGACGAATTGTGGATCATGCAATATAGTGCATCGCTGTCGAGCTTGGGAGGAAACCGATGGCCGAGGCCGAGCGCAAATTGGCCAATGGGCGCGATCGCATCGAATTTGCCACCGATCCGGCGCAATATCGGCATTGGAAATTATCGGTCGATGGAGAGATCGCCAATCTGTTCATGGATGTGGACGAGGATGGCGGGCTCTTCGACGGCTATCAGCTGAAGCTGAATTCCTATGATCTCGGCGTCGACATCGAGCTTGCCGACGCCTTGCAGCGGGTCCGATTCGAGCATCCCGGGGTGAAGGTGCTGGTGCTCCGTTCGGCCAAGAACCGGGTGTTTTGCGCCGGCGCCAACATCCGCATGCTCGCCGGCTCTTCACATCCCCACAAGGTGAATTTCTGCAAATTCACCAATGAGACCCGAAACGCCTTCGAGGATGCGAGTCAATATTCGGGGCTGCCGACGATTTGCGTGATCAACGGCACGGCGGCCGGCGGGGGATATGAGCTCGCGCTCGCGGCCGACCACATCATTTTGGTCGACGACGGCTCAGCGTCGGTCGCTTTGCCGGAGGTGCCCTTGCTCGCGGTGCTTCCGGGCACGGGCGGGCTCACGCGACTCACGGATAAACGCAAGGTGCGCCGCGACCGGGCCGACGTCTTCTGCACCACCGAGGAAGGCGTCAAAGGCAAACGCGCCGTCGAATGGCGTCTCGTCGACGAGATCGTGCCGAGCACGCGGCTCGAGACGGTAGTCGCCGAGCGTGCGCGCCAATTCGCGGAAAAATCACCGCGTCTTATCCAAGGGACCGGGATCAGCCTCGAGCCGCGTGAAAAGGCAAAGGAGCGCGGATGCCATCGAATACGAATATGTGTCGGTCGCCTTCGACAGGGCCGAGCGCCTCGCGTCCCTCACGCTCAAGGCTTCCGATAACGCGCCGCCCGCGACAGCCGAAGAGATGGTGGCGCTCGGCGCGAGCTTCTGGCCGCTCCAGCTCGCCCGCGAGCTCGACGACGCCATTCTCGACATCCGCAACAATGAGTTCGACGTCGCCGCCATCCTTTTCAGATCGAGCGGCACGATCGAGAAGGTGCTGGCCTTTGACGCTTTCCTCGCCCAGCATCGCGAACATTGGCTCGCCCGCGAGATCAGGCTTTTGTGGAAGCGGGTGCTGAAGCGGCTCGACATGACCTCGCGCACGATCGTTGCGCTCATCGAGCCGGGCTCCAGCTTTGCCGGAACGCTCGCGGAGATCGTCTTTGCCGCCGATCGCTCCTACATGTTCATCGGCGAGCGGGAGGGCGACAACCGTGCGCCGGCGCGGATCGGGCTCGGCGAATGCAATTTCGGCAGCTATCCGATGGTGAATGGGCTCACCCGGCTTCAATCGCGCTTTCTCGCCGATCCCGAGGATGTGGAGCGCGCCAGGAAAAAGCTCGGCGAGCTCATCGACGCTGAGGAGGCGCAAGAGCAAGGCCTCGTCACCTTCGCGCTCGACGACATCGATTGGGATGATGAAATCCGCGTCTTCCTCGAGGAACGCCGAAGCTTCTCGCCCGACAGCCTCACGGGTCTCGAAGCGAATTTGCGTTTCGGAGGGCCGGAAACGATGGAAAGCAAGATTTTCGCGAGGCTGACCGCTTGGCAGAACTGGATCTTTCAACGCCCGAACGCCGTCGGCGAGGAAGGCGCTCTGCGCCGTTACGGCACCGGGCAGAAGCCGGTGTTCGATCCGAGGCGGGTGTGAGGAGGCGAGTAGCGAATAGCAAATAGCAAACTCGCTTGGTCACTTCTTACTTTTCGCTACTCGCTACTCGCCAATACTGGAGCACAAGAGATGATCGATATCCAACAGGTCGACTACTCGACCCAGATTCCAAACAACGTCGGCCTCACCGAGGATCGGCAGGTGCTCAGAGCCCTCGAGCGCTGGCATCCGGGTTATCTCGATTGGTGGCAGGACATGGGGCCTGAAGGCTTCCAAGAGGCGCTCGTCTATTTGCGAACGGCGATCTCCGTCGATCCGAAAGGCTGGGCGAAATTCGATTATGTCCGCATGCCCGAATATCGCTGGGGCGTGCTTCTCGCGCCCAAGGAAGAGGGGCGCAAAGTCAATTTCGGCGCGCATCTCGGCGAGCCTGCCTGGCAAGAGGTGCCGGGCGAATATCGCGCCATGCTGCGCCGCCTGATCGTGGTGCAAGGCGATACGGAACCCGCCTCCGTCGAGCAGCAGCGCCACCTCGGCAAGACCGCGCCCTCCCTTTACGACATGCGCAATCTCTTCCAGGTGAATGTCGAGGAAGGGCGACATCTCTGGGCGATGGTCTACCTCCTGCACAAATATTTCGGCCGCGACGGGCGTGACGAGGCGGACGAACTTTTGCGCCGCCGCTCGGGCTCCGAGGACGCTCCGCGCATGCTCGGCGCCTTCAACGAAGCGACGCCCGATTGGCTCTCCTTTTTCATGTTCACCTTCTTCACGGATCGTGACGGCAAGATGCAGCTCGAATCGCTCGCCCAATCCGGCTTCGATCCGCTGTCACGCACCTGCCGCTTCATGCTGACCGAAGAGGCACACCATATGTTCGTGGGGGAGACTGGCGTCGGCCGCACCATTCAGCGCACTTGCGAGGTGATGAAGGAAGCCGGCATCGAGGATCCGCGAGAGATCGACAAGGTCCGCGGCCTCGGCGTCGTCGATCTGCCGACGCTGCAGAAGAAGATGAATTTGCATTACTCGCTCTCGCTCGACCTCTTCGGCTCTGAGGTCTCGACGAACGCGGCGAACTTCTACAACGCGGGGCTCAAGGGCCGTTTTCAGGAGACCAAGATCACGGACGACCATCGCCTCACCGCTGGCACCTATCCGGTCGCCAAATTCATCGGCGGTGCGATCAAACTCGTCGATGAGCCGGCGCTGACGGCGCTCAATATGCGGCTTCGCGACAATTACACCGAGGATTGCGCCAAGGGCGTCGAACGCTGGAACAAGATCATCGAGAAAGTCGGCGTCAATTTCCGCCTCGCCTTGCCGCATACGGCTTTTCACCGGCAGATCGGCGAGTTCAAGGATGTGAAGGCCAATCCGAAAGGCGAGCTCTTGAGCACCCTGCAATGGGAGAAGGAGCGCGACAATTACCTTCCCTCGGCGGCCGACGGCGCCTTTATCGCATCGCTCATGAAGGCCGAGATGCGGCCCAACCGCTTCGCCTCCTGGATCGCACCGCCGAAAATGGGCATCGACAACAAGCCCGGCGATTTCGAATATGTGAAGATTGTGTAGTAGCAAGATCGCGAGTAGCGAGTAGCAAGTAGAGTAAGAGTGAAGAGTGAAGAGTGAAGAGTGAAGAGTGAAGAGTGAAGACTATCAGGCGCCTCTCTATTAACTACTCACTATATCGATACTCAACTCGGATCTCTTATCTTGAGACTTCACTACTCACCACTCGCTATTCGCTACTCGCCCCTTTTACAGGTGCCCAATGTCTCCTGAAACCGCCCTTCTCAAGCAACATGTGATCGATCCCGAGATCTGCATCCGCTGCAACACCTGCGAGGAGACTTGCCCGGTCGGCGCGGTGTCGAATGACGGGACGAATTACGTCGTCGATGCGGACAAGTGCAATTATTGCATGGATTGCATTTCTCCTTGCCCGACAGGATCGATCGACAATTGGCGCGTGGTGCACCGCCCCTACTCGCTCGAGGAGCAATATTCCTGGCAGGAGCTGCCGCCGCAGGGGGAACTCGCCAAGCAAGGCGTCGGCGCGCAGGCCCTCGGTGAGGGCGGCGAGACGCAGTCGAATGAGGCTCTCGAGGCCGAGGTCGACGCGCTCATCGCCACGGCCCATGGCGGAACGGGCGGCAAGGCGGTCGCGCCGCTCTCGGCGGGACGGCCGGTCGTCAATCTGTTCAGTCGGACGAAACCCGCGATTGCGACCGTCACCGGCAATTACCGGCTCACCGATGCCGATGCCGACAATGACGTGCGCCACGTTATCCTCGATTTCGGCGATGTGCCCTTCCCGATCCTCGAAGGCCAAAGCATCGGCATCGTGCCGCCGGGCGTGGATGAGGAAGGCCGCGCGCATCACATCCGCCTCTATTCGGTCGCGAGCCCGCGCCATGGCGAGCGTCCAAACACCAATAATCTCGCCTTGACGATCAAGCGCGAGCCCCTCGGCAAATGCTCGAGCTACATTTGCGGCCTGGAGCGCGGCGCCAAGGTCGAGGTGACGGGGCCTTTCGGGGCGAGCTTCCTCATGCCCAATGATCGGGCCGCCAATATCGTGATGATCTGCACCGGCACCGGGTCCGCTCCCTTCCGCGGCTTCACCGAATGGCGGCGACGCACCATGCCCGATGCGCCGGGCCGCATGGTGCTCTTCTTCGGCGCGCGCCGTCCCGAGGAGCTCCCTTATTTCGGGCCGTTGCAAAAGGTGCCGGAAACGCTCCTCACCAAGCACTTCGCCTATTCACGCGTGCCGGGTGAGCCGAAGACCTATGTGCAAGACCTGATGCGGCAGGAGGCTGCGCGCATCGCTGAGCTCATGGGGTCCGAGCACACCCATGTCTATGTGTGCGGGCTGAAGGGAATGGAGCAGGGGGTGGATTTCGGCCTTCGACGATGTCTGCCGAGGCGCCGGCTTCGCCTGGGCCGAGCTGCGCAAGAAAATGCGCGAATCCGGCCGCTACCATGTCGAGACGTATTGAGAAGCGAAAGGTGAGGGGGGCGCCGCGGAAGTGGTTGGGCGCCTAAAAGGTTCGCGGGTGCCAAGGGCGACGACGATGCGCCTCGGTACGCTGGACAGCCGTCAAATTGGAAGCAGCTCGTCCCCGCTTCATTGGGGTGGTCCATTTGCAAAGGGGGCGGTGAACCTGGGAGGTCGTTCATGGCCGAGCAGCTGTCGCGAACCGTCGATTATTTCGTCTGGCTCATGTCCGATTGGGCCTACCTAGGCGGCGTTCGTTTTGTGCAAATGGCTGCGCGCCATGGCGTTCAAATCAACCACCTTCCGATGCGAATGCAGGACGTGTACGCAGGTAGCGGCGGCGTCCTGCTCGCCCAACGATCTTGGCAGAGGCGGGCGTATCGAATTCGTGGAGTTGAAGCGATGGCGCGCCAGGCTGGGCGTGCATCTGAACATCGAACCCAAATTCTTCCCAGCCGACGTGGACTTGGCCTCCTGCATGGTGATCGCGGGCCAGCGGCGCCACTTGTCGGTGGCCGATCTCGTGAATGGGATCATGCGGGCGATCTGGGCGGAGGACCAGGATGTATCGGACCCAGGCGTGCTGATGACTATCGCCGAACGACACGGCTTCGATGGGGCTGGGCTTCTCGAAGCTGCGCGCGCCGACGCGGTGGGCTCCGAATATCGGGACAACACTGCTCGTGCACTTGCCGCCGGAGTGTTCGGATCACCCTTCTACGCATTTGCGGGCGAGCTGTTCTGGGGGCAGGACCGGCTTGACATGCTGGAGGAGGCGATCGTGCGATCCGCCGCCCGTGATCTCGGGCGCAGTTCAGAGGCAGATGCAGTCCCGGATGTAGCGCCTTGAAATAAGAGAACGTTGTGGCCCCCACACGTTGAGAACCGACAATATTGCCGTGTCCAAATTTTTGTATCTGCGGCTTCAGAAAATTGACCTTATCGGAGACCCTCGAACCTGAAACGCTCCTCCTATTCGGTGCCAGCGAGAACGCTATCCTCACTATTCATCCCAAGCTACTCGCCGCTCGCCGTACCCGCCCTCACATACAAATGATACCGCCGTTCCGCGACGCCTTCCGGCAAGGCTTGCGGCAAGAGGCGCGGGTCGTCGAGCTTGAGGTCCGAGAGCGCGAGGCCGCCCGGCCCGAGAAGCGCCGAGACGATCCCCGGCAGCCACTCCAACGTTTCCCGATCGCGTTCGGGAATGCCTGAACCGAGATCGGAATGAACCAAGGCCGCGCCGATGCCGGCAAATCCTCGCGCTGTTTCCTTGATGTCGCCGAGCACCAAATCCTCGGGGGCCGGCACCGAATCCGGCTGCGCCGTCACCTTGATGTCGAAGGCGATGAGGCGTCGCCCGGCCAGCTTTTCGCGCAGGTGATGGAAGGTGCGCCCATTGCCGAGCCCGAGCTCGAGCACCGGGCCTTCGAGATCGGCGATTGCGCGGACGGCATGATCGATGAGCAGACGCTGCGCCTGCATGCGCCTTATGAAACTGTCGAGCCGGCTCAAGCGAGCCTCCAATGAGGCGTGCTGGCGATGGACCTTTTCCCGATCACAGGGCGCCTACCACCTCTCACCTTTCACTCCTCACTTTTCACGTCTCACGGCTTCGCCACTCGCACCCTTCACCGCGCCTCAATGACCACAAACGCCTGCGCGTAAGGCGGATCATCCGTCATCGACAAATGGATGAAGGCCGAGAGGCCCTGAGGCGTGAGCGCCTCGAGGCGCTGGGCGGCGCCGCCCGTCAAATGCAAGGTCGGCTGCCCGGAAGGCAGATTGACGACCCCCATGTCGCGCCAGAACACGCCCTGGCGCAGCCCCGTGCCGAGCGCCTTGGCGCAGGCTTCCTTGGCGGCGAACCGCCGCGCCAAGGTGGGGCCGGCGATATGGCGACGAAGCGCCTTGCGGCGCTCGGTTTCGGTGAAGCAGCGATTGAGGAAGCGCTCACCATGGCGGGCAAGCGTCGCCTCGATGCGGCGGATGTCGGTGAGGTCAGAGCCGATGCCGAGAATCATGGGAGGCCGCGGCCCTCGTCCATGGCCTTGCGCATCTCCCGCATCACCGGGCCAAGGCCGGAAAACAGCGCTTCACCCATGAGGAAATGCCCGATGTTGAACTCGACGAATTCGGGAACGGCAGCGAGGCGGCGCGCGGTGTCGAAATCGAGGCCATGGCCCGCATGTACCTCGAGCCCCGCCGATTTGGCGAGCTTGGCGCCACGCTGCAACTGGGCGAAGCCCTTCGCGTCGCCCGCCCGATCTTCCGTGGAGACTGCCTCGCACCAGGCGCCGGTGTGCAACTCGACCACGGGGACGCGCAAGCGCGCTGCGGCCTCGATCGCGCTTTCGCCAGGCTCGATGAAAAGCGAGACGCGAATGCCGTTGTCGGCGAGCGTGCGCACGTAAGAAACGAGATGGTTGTGGCCGCCGACCACATCGAGGCCGCCTTCGGTGGTCCGCTCCGAGCGTTTCTCCGGCACGAGGCAGACCGCGTGCGGTTTCGTTCGAAGCGCGATCTCCAGCATCTCCTGTGTCGCCGCCATCTCGAAATTCAAGGGCTTCGAGATTTCCGCCTTGAGGCGGGCCATGTCCGTGTCGGTGATATGGCGCCGATCTTCGCGCAAATGGGCGGTGATGCCGTCGGCGCCTGCCTCGATGGCGGCGAGCGCCGCGCGTACGGGGTCGGGCCGCGTGCCGCCTCGTGCATTGCGCAAGGTCGCCACATGATCGACGTTGATGCCGAGCCGAATGCGGGATGGCGGTGTTGAAGCAGGCATTCTGTTATCCCTAGAGGCCTCTGCTGCCGGGTTTGACGGCGGGGATGGCGGCAAGCTCGGGCGGCAGCGCATCGGCCGGATAGGCCGGCACGTCGAGGCTCGCAAGCGCGACGAGCGGCACGCCGATGTCGGCCTTGCCGGCTGAGCGGTCGATGAGGCAGGCGGCGCCGAGGATCTTCCCGGCTTCGGCGCCGATCGCCGCGAGGCATTCGCGCGATGAGAGGCCGGTCGTCACGATATCCTCGACCATGAGCACGCGCGTCCCCTTGGTGATGGTGAAGCCGCGCCGAAGCCTGAACACCTTCTCCTCGCGCTCGACGAAGATCGCCTCGGCGCCCAGCGCGCGCGCCGTCTCGTAGCCTGGGATGATGCCGCCGACCGCCGGCGAGACCACGAGGTCGATCTCGCCGAAGCGAGCCCTCGCCTTCGCCGCAAGCGCCCGGCAAAGGCGCTCGGTGCGCTTCGGGTCGCGGAAGACGAGGTTCTTCTGCAAATAAAGCGGTGAGCGAAGGCCGGAGGTCAAAATGAAATGGCCTTCGAGCAAGGCCCCCGCGGCGCGAAATTCGCTCAACACCTCATCCGTCGTCATCTTTCGGCATCCCTCGTCGGCACACGATCCTCGGCGCGGAACTGCCGTTTCGTGCCGGCCTTCGCTCACCGTTTCGGGATGAGCCCTTTCACATAACCGACATCTCGCGGATGTGAAGCCTCCCAGGCGTCAAGATCGGATTTGGCGGAGCTCAGATCAGCATCGATCGAGCCCGGTACGATCTCGGTTCCGAAGGGTGGGTCCTCGTCCGAGCCCCCTTTTCGGATTAGCTTGTCCAGGATCTTTTCCCCGAGCCAGGGATAAAAATGCGAGCTCTCGAGGAAGAAGCGCCGCTCGCCTTTCGAAAGAGGGTCGAGGACCGGCTGCTCGACGAAAGGGTGAGGCTTGGCGAAATCGAAAAGCCGGATTTTGCCATCGCCCGGCGCGGCGGCGAGGGCTGCGATCGTCTTCGCGAGCCCGCGCTCCCAGGCCTCATGCTGCGCTTCGATGCCAACATGGCGAAAAAATTCGAGGCGCCAGACATGCATCGGCACGATGACGAGATCGACGTCGACGCCACCCGCCTTGAGGCTGGCGAGCCTCGTCGCGAGCACCGATTGCGCCTCATCGAGCGCCGCTTGCGGCAAGGCCCCTTGGAGCTCCCTTCCGATTCCTGCAAGCTCCGCTTCGAAGCGCGCCGCGATGGCGGGCCCTTCGACGGGATCGCCGTTGAAGGCGGCGACGCCGTTTCGCTTCATCGAGGCGCGCACATGGCCGGCGGCCTCGACGAGCGCCTTGAAGCTTGCTCTGACCCAATCGAAAGCGAAGAGGTGGCGCAAAAGGCCGGAGGTGAGGCCGCTGCCTGCGAAGGCCGAATCCGCGTAATCGCCGGAGGTCGCGATCGCGAAGGGGAACTCCTCCAAGGATAACCCCCAGACGACGTGCCTGATGCCGGGCTCATGCGCGAGGGCATAATCGAGCGCCACGATTTGCTCGCGCAAGCTCGCCCCGGCAAGCGCCGCGTTATAGGCCTTCACGCCCGAGAGCGCCGGCGCGTCGGGGTCGAGGCCGTGTTGCGTGCGCGAATCGCCGACGAACAAGATCTCGGTCGCCTTCCCGCTCGGCGATCTCGATCGCCTTGGTGACGCGGTCGCCCGAGATCGAGAGGCGCAGATTGGGCGGAAAGTGGTAAGCGCCGATGAGCCTCGTGCCGAAGACGCCAAAGCCGTCGACCGCCGAGGCCGAGCGCCGCGACCAGCGCGAGCCCGAAAAGCGCGAAGGTGAAGAAGCTCGTGAGATAGGCGCGCGGCGTCACGGGCTTCAAAATTGGAAATAGAGGAATTCGGTCGTGCCCCAGGAGAAGAGCACGACGGCGATGATCGCGACGGCACCAAGCGCCGCCGTGGCTCGCGAGGGCGCCCAGGCGAGGCTTCCCATGAGGCCGCGCGGAGGCTCGACCGGCCCGAGCACCGGCGTGAAGCGCCGCATGATCTGTTGGGAGTTGGGCAGGAGCACGGTCGCGGCAAGGGCGACGGCCGCGAGCAGGAGGCCGGTCGCCTTCTTGGCGCCGGGAATGGGATCGCCCGCGCCATTCATCCCGAACAGGCCTTTCACGATGTTCGCGGCGCTCGCAAAATCGCTCGCGCGAAAGAACACCCAGGCCGTGATCACGGCCAGCAAGGTGAGAAGCCATGCGGGAAAGGGAGGGAGCGCCCGCTTCCCGAGGTTGCGCCAGCCATGGTTCGCGAGAAGGTAAAGCCCGTGCAAACCTCCCCAGGCCACATAGGTCCATCCCGCTCCGTGCCAGAGGCCGCCGAGCAGCATGGTGATCATCAAGTTGAGATAACGCCGCAGGCTCCCTTTCCGATTTCCGCCGAGCGGCACATAGAGATAATCGCGCAGGAAGCGCGACAAGGTCATGTGCCAGCGCCGCCAGAAGTCGATGATTGAGGTGGATTTGTAGGGCGAGTTGAAATTCGCCGGAAGCTTCACGCCGAACATTCGCGCAAGCCCGATCGCCATGTCGCTGTAGCCGGAGAAATCCGTGTAGAGCTCGACCGTGTAGGCAAGCGCGCCTTGCCAGGCGGCGAGAAGGCCGATGCGGTAGGAGCCTTGCGCGGCATGATCGAACACATTCGTCGCATAGGGAGCGAGTTGGTCGGCGATGCACACCTTCTTGACGAGCCCGATGAGAAGAAGCGTGAGGCCGACGGCGGTCTCTAGCGTGTAATCCTTCTCCTGCTTCTTGCCGGCCATGGCGCGAAATTGCGGCATCACCTCGGAGTGGTGGACGATCGGGCCGGCGATCAATTGCGGAAAGAAGAAAACGAAGAGCGCGAAATCGACAAGCGGGCCGGGCTTCGCGTAGCCGGCATGGATGTCGGCGAGATAGGCGATCTTCTGGAAGGTGAAGAAGGAGATGCCGAGCGGCAAGACGATATGCAGGAGAGGCCAATCGAGGCCCGCCGCGGCATCGAGGCTCGAGATGAAGAAATCGGCATATTTGAAATAGGCGAGGATGCCGAGGTTCCAGATGAGGCCGAAGATGAAGAGGGCCTTGCGGCTAAGCCCGTGTTGGCGCGCCATCGCATGCGCGTCGCCCCAGTTCACCAGCATCGAGACGATGAGGAGGAGAAGGAAACGCGGGCTCCACCAGGCGTAGAAGATCGCCGAGGCGAGAAAGAGCCAGGGCACGCAAAATTGCGGGCGCGCGAGAAGGCGAAGAGAATGAAACCCAAGCAGCGTCGCCGGCAAGAAGACGAGCAGGAATTCGGGGGAGGTGAAGAGCATGAGGCTTGGCTTATCCGTCGGGGCGATCCGACCCGTTGCGGGCTCGCATAACTCCTTTATTCTGAAAGGCCGGATCGTTAGCCACCTCCTTCTCCCGCTCTGCGGGAGAAGGTGCCGGTCGCGTCAGCGATCGGCGGATGAGGGGCTTCAAGCACTCTTCCGCGCCCAGTTCCCCTTGCCTCAGCGCGAATTCGTGCACCAACCTCCGGCGAGCCCTCATCCGACCATCGCTTCGCGACGGCCACCTTCTCCCGCGCGAAGAGCGCGGGAGAAGAAAGCGCCGCAGCGGACCTGACATGAACCCTATTCAGCCGCGCGCGGCATGGCACTCTCGGGCTCGGGCGAGCGGAACTTCGTGAGGAGATCGGCCTCCTCGCGCTTTGCCGCTTCGAGGTGGCGCGCCTTCACATGCCCATATCCGCGAATTTTCTCAGGAATGGCTGCGAGCGCGACGGCGAGCGCGTGGTTTCGCTGGTTGAGCTTCGCTGCGATCTCTTCGAAGAGGCGCTCGTAATCGGCGATCAGCCTGCGCTCGGTCTTGCGCTCGGTGCTGTAGCCGAAAGGATCGAAGGGTGTGCCGCGCAAGGCCTTAAGCTTTGCGAGGAGGGCGAAGCCCTGCATCATCCACGGCCCGAAGCTCGTCTTTTTCGGCAGCCCCGTGGTCTTGTCCTTGCGGCCGAGAATGGGTGGCGCGAGGTGGAAAGTGTAGCGAAGCTTATCGCCTTCGAAGCTCGCCTCGACCTGTTTCTGGAATGCTCCGGACGTGAAGAGCCGCGCCACCTCGTATTCGTCCTTATAGGCGAGGAGTTTGAAGTAGTAGCGCGCGACGGCTTCGGTGAGCGCGGTCTCGCCGGGCAGCTTTTGCGCCTCGACGGCGCGCATCTTCTCCACGAGCTCGCGATAGCGACGCGCATAGGCGGCGTTTTGGTAATCGGTGAGGAATTCGACGCGCCTTTCGATCATCTCGTCGAGCGAGTGCGAGAGCTTTCGGTCCTGCGTCGGCTTGGTCGCGGCGGTGACGAAGCCCTCGACGGATGAAGGATCATGGGCTGTGCGACGGCCCCAGCGGAAAGCCGAGACATTCATCTTCACTGCTTCGCCATTGAGCTCGATCGCATGTTCGAGCGCCTCGGCGGAAAGCGGCACGGCGCCTTTTTGATAGGCAAAGCCCAGCATGAACATATTGGCCGCGATGGAGTTGCCGAGCAGCGTCGTGGCGATCGTGCTCGCATCGACGAAGCTCACCTGGTCGGAACCGGCTGCGGCCGTGATGGCGCGTTTGATGCGCGCGGAGGGGAGCGAGAAATCGGCGTTGCGCGTGAAGTCGCCCGGCAGGAACTCGGCCGTGTTGACGACGAGGCGGGTGGCGCCGCTGCGCACGGCGGCGAGCACCTTCTTGGTGCCGGTGACCACGAGGTCGCATCCGAGAACGAGATCGGCATCGCCCGCCGCGACCCGGATCGCGTGGATGTCCTCCTGGCGCTTCGCGAGGCGCACATGGCTGTAGACCGCGCCGCCCTTCTGGGCGAGGCCGGCCATGTCGATCATGCCGCAACCCTTGTTCTCGAGATGGGCCGCCATGCCGAGAATCGCGCCGACGGTGACGACGCCCGTGCCGCCGACGCCGGTCACGATGATCGAGTAAGTCTGCTTGGTGAACGGCGGCAGGTCGGGCTCAGGGAGATGTGAGACCTCGGCCTCGCCATCCATCGCGATCACCGGCTTCGCCTTCCTGGGCCTTGCGCCCTCGACGGTCACGAAGGAGGGGCAAAAACCGTTGACGCAGGAAAAATCCTTGTTGCAATTCGATTGATCGATCTGGCGCTTGCGGCCGAACTCCGTCTCGAGCGGCTGCACGCTGACGCAATTCGAGGCGATGCCGCAATCCCCGCATCCCTCGCAGACGAGCTCGTTGATGATGACGCGCTTGTCGGGATCGGGATATTCGCCGCGCTTGCGCCGGCGCCTCTTCTCGGCCGCGCAAGTCTGGTCGTAGATGAGCACGCTGACGCCGGGGACGGCGCGAAGCTCGCGCTGCACGGCATCGAGCTCATCACGGTGATGGAAGGTGGCGCGCGGCGGCCAAAGCATGCCGGGCCCGTATTTCTCGGGCTCGTCGCTCACGACGGCGATGCGCTCCACGCCCTCGGCGCGTACTTGTTGTGCGATCTGCTCGACTTTGAGGCCGCCTTCGTGGCGCTGGCCGCCCGTCATGGCGACGGCGTCGTTGAAGAGGATCTTGTAGGTGATGTTGGTCTTGGCATCGACCGCCCAGCGCAGCGCCAATATGCCCGAATGATTGTAGGTGCCGTCGCCGAGATTCTGGAAGACGTGATCGCGCTTCGAGAAGGGCGCCTCGCCGACCCAATTCGCGCCTTCGCCACCCATCTGGGTCGAGGTCTCGGTGCCGCGGTCCATCCAGACGGCCATGTAGTGACAGCCGATGCCCGCATAAGCGCGCGAGCCTTCGGGCAGCTTCGTCGAGGTGTTGTGCGGACAGCCCGAGCAGAAATAGGGCGTGCGGACGGCGATATCCTGCGCCTCGGCGAGCATCGCCTGCGCCTGCTTCAGCCGCGCCACTTTCGCCTCGATGTCATCGCTGAGGCGATGGCGCAAGACGCGCTCGCCGATCGCGATCGCGATGTCGTTCGGGTCGAGCGCGCCCTTCACCGGGAAGAGCCACTCACCGCGCTCGTCCCTCTTGCCGACGCAGACGGGCTGATTGGGCGTGCCGTAGAGCTCCTCGCGCAGTTGCACCTCGATGAGCGAGCGCTTCTCCTCGACCACGATGATCATCTCGAGGCCGGCCGCGAATGCCATCAGCTCTTTCTTGCCGAGCGGCCAGGGGCAGCCGACCTTGAAGAGCCGGATGCCGAGATCGTTGGCGCGCACCTCGTCGATGCCGAGATCGTCGAAAGCCTGCCTCACGTCGAGATAGCTCTTGCCGGTGGTGATGATGCCGATCTTGGCGTTCGGCCCGCCGGAGGTGACGATCCGGTTGAGCTTGTTCGCCTCGACGAAGGCGAGCATGGCGTCGCGCTTGTGCTCCTGGAGGCGCTCCTCCTGACCGAGGATCGCATCGTTCGCCCTTATGTTGAGGCCGCCCGGCGGCATCGCGAAGCTCTCGGGGATGATGATCTTCACGCGCTCGAGCGAGCCGTCGGCCGAGGCGGTCAATTCGATGTTGTCCTTGACGAGCTTGAGCCCCACCCAGCTCCCGCAGAAGCGGCTCATCGCGTAGCCGAGGAGGCCGTAATCGAGGATCTCCTGCACGCCCGCCGGATGGAGGATCGGAATCATCACGTCGACGAAATGGAACTCGCTCTGATGCGCGGTGGTCGAGGATTCGGCCGTGTGATCGTCGCCCATGAGCGCGAGGACGCCGCCATGTTTCGAGGTGCCGGCGAGATTGGCGTGGCGCAACGCGTCACCGGAGCGATCGACGCCAGGCCCTTTCCCGTACCAGAGGCCGAAGACGCCGTCATGGCGGCCCTTCACCGCGCATTTCCGCTTGCTGCGCGCCCCAGCAGGCGGTGGCCGCGAGCTCCTCGTTGAGGCCCGGCTGGAAGACGATGTCATTGGCCTTGAGCAGCTTGCCCAAGCGCGCAAGCTGAAGGTCGAGGCCGCCGAGCGGCGAGCCGCGATAGCCGGAAATGAAGCCTGCCGTATCGAGCCCGGCACGCCGGTCGCGCTCCTTCTGCATGAGAAGCATGCGAACCACGGCCTGCACGCCGTTGAGGAAGACGAAGGATTTGCCGAGGTCGTATTTGTCGTCGAGGCTGACGTGATATTTGGTTTGGCTCACGACATTCTCCCCGGCGGCGGATTAGGCCCCATGCGCGCGCTATTACGCGCGCGGTGCCCGCTGTCATTGCTCATGAATCGACACAGGATCATGCGTATTCGGGTCGTTTCGGTCAAATAATTGAAATTCAATGTCATTTTCTGCTGGCGCGCGTCAGTCCCACGAAATTTCCCGAGAAACAACCGTCCGGGGCAACGGAGCTAATATAGCATCGCCAGAATGGTTTCGACCAGCGCCGTGGTGAGCGGTCTGGCCCGCCATGTCGCCGTTGCTCGCTCTTTTCGCATCTCGTGCGTCCGGCTTGCTATCGGTGCTCAGAGTCTGCACATCTTGCCCCTGGCAACGTGATATCGCGGGGCATTGCGGATGACGGAGGAGCTATTTTTCAAAGGGGAAGCGGCGGCAGAGTATGATCGCGCCTTTGCCCACGTCACCCGATATTTCATGTTCTTCCTGTTGCGCGCGGCCGATGTTGGGCCGGGTATGCGCGTTCTTGACATTGCGACGGGCACGGGCCTTTCCGCCGAGGCGGCCCTCGCCGCTGTGGGACCGGCCGGCCATGTCACGGCCTCGGACCTCTCGCCCGCTATGGTCGACAAGGCGCGCGAACGTCTAGGTAGGGCGCCCAATGCTTCCGTCTCGGTCGAGGACGGGCAGGCACTCTCGTTTTCGGATGGGAGTTTCGAGGCGGTGTTGTGCAATCTCGGGCTGATGTTCTTCCCCGACCCTGCGCGCGGTCTGTCGGAGTTTCGTCGCGTGCTTCGCCCCGGCGGCCGCGCGGCCGTCTCGGTGAATACGGTGGTGGAGCGATCCTACAATCACCAGATCAACGTCATGATAGGGCGGTATGTGCCGAGCTTGGCCGAGGCCGTCACTCGCACTTTCGCGCTCGGGGAGGCCTCACGACTACAGTCGCTCTTCGCTGAGGCGGGTTTCGAGGACGTCGAGACCCATACCGAGAAACATACTTTTGTGCTGCCGTCGTTCGACGCCTTTTACGGCCCATTTGAACGCGGTGGCGCCTCCACCGGTCAAGCCTTGGCCGCGCTGCCCAACGAAATACGCAAGGCTGTGCGCGAGGAGGCGCAGCGCTACTTCGGCGACCGGGGCGGCCCGGTCGAATCGGAGACCGAGTACCGCATTGCCAGTGGCCGGCGCTAGAGAGCGTCCCAAACGATTCGCGATCAAAGAACAGTCCGGAAGTCGTGGAAGCTTTGCGCCCGCTTAAGGCCTAGTGGTCACATTGGCGTGCGTCCGCACGACAAGCTGGCCTCACCGCTCCGCAATCGCGAGCATATGCCCGCCGTCGACCACGATCGTCGCTCCGGTGATGAAGCTCCCAGCGCGTGAAGCGAGCAGGAGAAGCGCGCCGTCGAGCTCGCCTTCCTGCCCGAAGCGTCCCATTGGGACGGCGCGCGACATCGCCTCTCCCTGGGAGGACGCAAGGTGGTCGGCGTTGATCTCGGTCGAGAAATATCCGGGCGCGATGGCGTTGACGCGCACGCCTTTCGGCGCGAGCTCGAGCGCCATGGCCCGCGTCGCCTGGAGCACGGCCGCCTTCGAGACGGCGTAGGCGAGATTGCCCTTCTGCACGCCGAAGGAGAGGATCGAGGCGATATTGACGATCGCGCCGCCGCCCGACGCCACCATGCGGCGGGCGGCCTCTTGCGCGGTCGCCACCACCGCATCGAGATTGATGTCGAGCGTCTCCCGCCACGTCTCGACACGCATGCCGAGGAAGGATTGCGGCTTTGCCACGCCGGCATTGTTGATGAGCACAGTCACGGTGCCGAATTTCGCTTGCGCCGCATCGAAGGCCCGCGCGATCTCGGTGCGATTTCCGACGTCGGCAGCGATCGGGAGCGCATGGCCGCCCGCAGCTTCGATCTCGGCGGCGAGCGCCTCGAGCCTTTCCTTGCGCCGCGCCACGAGCACGACGCTCGCCCCGTTTTGCGCCAGCACGAGCGCAAATCTGCGCCCGAGCCCTGAAGAGGCCCCGGTGACGAGCGCCACGGCGCCCGAAAGATCGAAGAGGGAGGAGGGTGTCATGAGGCGTCCGCCGATCGTTTGCCCGTCACGCCATGTGCGCGCGCCCTCGATCCGTCAAGGCGGGGAGCCAAGTCTCCGAACTCAAAGTCTCCGAAATCACGACAGCGCGAGATAGCGCAAGCGCAGGCTCTCATCGGCCATCAGATCGGCCATCGGACCCACATGGCGCACCACGCCGCGCTCGAGAAGCACCGCGCTGTCGGCGATCGCGGCGAGGAAATTGAGGTTCTGCTCCGAGACGATCATGGTGAGCTTGTCCCGCTTGAGCGCGAGCATGGCGCGCGCCATCTCCTCGACGATCACCGGAGCGAGCCCTTCGGAAGGCTCGTCGACGAGGATGAGGCGCGGGTTGCCCATCAGGGTGCGCGCGATGGTGAGCATCTGCTGCTCGCCGCCGGAGAGCTGCCCCGCCGAACGATGAAGCGAGCGCCCGAGATTGGGGAAAAGCGTGACAAGACGCTCGACGCTCCAAGCCTCGCGCCCATCGGGAACGGGCCTCGCGCCGACCGCGAGATTCTCGGCGACGCTGAGGTCGGTGAAGATGCGCCGATCCTCGGGCACGAAGCCCACGCCCATCCGCGCGATGCGATAGGCGTCGAGGCCGGTGATGTCCCGCCCTTGGAAGAGGATGCGGCCGGCGGAGGGCGGAACGAGCCCCATGATCGCCTTGAGCGTCGTCGATTTGCCTGCGCCGTTGCGGCCGGCGAGCGCGACGATCTCGCCGGGCTTGGCGTCGAAGGAGACATCATGAAGGATTTTCGCTCGCCCGTAATGCACATCGAGCGCCTCGACCGAAAGCGTCCGGGCCTCCGCCATCACGACACTCCCGACGCAAGCCCCGCGCCGAGATAGACGGCGCGCACGGCGGGATCGGCCTTGATCTTGTCGGGCGGGCCTTCGGCGAGAATGGAGCCGCGATCGAGCACGATGATGCGGTCCGCATGGGCGAAGACCACATCCATGTCGTGCTCGGTGAAAAGCACCGCGATGCCTTCGCGCTTGGCGAGGCTCGCTGCGAGCGCCATGAGCTGCACGCGCTCGCCCGGCGCCATGCCGGCCGTCGGCTCATCCATCAAGAGGAGCTTCGGTGAGCCCGCAAGCGCGATCGCAAGCTCGATCCGCTTGAGGTCTCCGTAAGCGAGAATCGCACAAGGGCGCTCGGCCTCGTTGCGCATGCCGACCCGATCCAAGATCGCGTCCGCCTCCTCACCGAAAGCGGAGGTCATGCGGCCGAAAACGCGTCTCGTGCGCCCCGCCTTGGCGCTGAGCGCAAGCTGCACATTCTCGCGCACCGTCATCGAGGCGAAAGCGGTGGTGATCTGGAAGGTCCGCCCGATGCCGCGCCGCCAGAGAAGGCGCGGCGCCATCCCGGTCACGTCCTCCCCTTCGAGCCGCACGCGCCCGGCATCGGGCTTGAGCTGCCCGCCGATCATGTTGAAGCAGGTCGTCTTGCCGGCGCCGTTCGGTCCGATGAGAGCGACAGCCTCTCCTGCAACGACGCAGAGACCGACCCCGCGCACCGCCTCGACCCCGCGAAAGCGTTTCACAAGCCCCTCGACCTCGAGCACCTTGGCGCTCATGCGGGCGCTGCCGTCTTGCGCGCCTTGCCGAGACGGCCGCCGAAGAAGCCCATGATCCCGGCAGGAGCGACAAGCACGAGCGCGAGGATCACCACACCGAGGATGGCGCGCCAGAAGGCGATGTTCGCCATGAGCTCGGCTTCGAGCCCGCCGAAGGCGAAGGCCCCGATGATCGGGCCGGTGAGCGAGCCGATGCCGCCCAAGAGCACCATGATCAAGGCATCGACGGATTTGCCGATGGCGAGATAAGTCGGAAAGACGGAGCCCTTGGCGAAGGCGTAAAGCCCGCCCGCGATGCCGGCAAAGCCCGATGCGATCACGAAGCCCGCCCATTGCGTGGCGCGAACACCGATGCCGGAAGCTTCGGCGCGTTGCGGCCCGTCGCGCGCGGCACGCAGCGCATAGCCGAAGGGTGAAAAGGCGCTCACGCGCAAGGCGGCGAGCGCGGCCACCGTGAGCGCAAGCGTCAGGAGGAGAAAGGCGCCTCTGCCGGCGACGGAAGGCGCGGGCCACACCCCGAGAATCCCGTTGTCGCCGCCCGTGAGCTCCACCCATTGGAAGGAAGTCGCCCAGGCGATCTGTGCGACGGCGAGCGACAGCATGGCGAGATAGACGCCCGAGAGGCGCACGCAGAGCCAGCCGGCGAGGAGGCCAGCGAGCGCCGCGGCGAAAGGCGCCGCGAGGAGGCAGGCGGCCATCGGCCATTGCAGCGCCTTCAGAGCAAGCGCCGCGGCGTAGGCGCCGATGCCGAAAAAGGCCGCGTGACCGAAGGAGGCCATGCCGCCGAGCCCCATCAGGAAATGAAGGGAGGCGGCAAAGACCGCGAGAATCAAGAGCTCGGCGATGAGCCCCATCGCGTAATCGCCGGCGAAAAGCGGCATCGCGGCGATGCAGAAGATGGCGAAGGCGAAAAGCGCGCGCGACGCCTTGGAGAGCGGCCGCAACACGATGCCCTCGGCGGGCGTGCGCGGCCTCTCGCTTGCGGCAAAGCGCCCAAAGAGGCCGTAAGGCCTCACCGCGAGAACGATGCCCATCACGAGGAAGACGAGCACGAGGGTGATCTTGGGCAAGAGGAGGATGCCGAAGGCCTGAATGACGCCGATGAGCATCGCGGCCACATAGGCGCCGACGAGGCTCCCGAGGCCGCCGACCACGACGACGACGAAGGCCTCGACGACGACCGACACATCCATGTTGAGGTTCACGGCTTCGCGCGGAAGCTGCAGCGCGCCGCCGAGGCCCGCGAGCGCCGCGCCAAGGAAGAAGACGCTCGAGAACAATCGCCGCTCATCGACGCCGAGCGCGGCCACCATCTCGCGATCCTGTGTCGCGGCGCGCGCGAGAAGGCCAAAGCGCGTGCGGCGAAAGAGGAGCCACAAGCCGCCGAGCAAGAGGGGGCCGACCGCGATGAGGAACAGCTCATAGACCGGAAAGCGGCTCGCGAAGATGGTGATGACGCCGGTGAGCCCCGGTGCGCGTGGGCCGAGAAGATCCTCGGGTCCCCAGATCGCGAGCGCCACATCCTGGACGATCAGCACGACGCCGAAAGTGGCAAGGAGCGGATAGAGCTCGGGCGCGCGGCGCAGCCGTCGCAGGATGAGCATCTCGATGAGGATGCCAATCACGCCCACGATCAAAGTCGCGGCAAACACGCCGCCCCAGAAGCCGAAGGCGCCGAAGCTCGCGAGGCGCCGCGTGAGGCTCCAGCCGATATAGGCGCCGAGCATGTACAGGGAGCCATGGGCGAAATTCACGACGCGCGTGACGCCGAAGATGATGGAAAGGCCCGAGGCGACGAGAAAGAGCGAAGAGGCGCTCGCAAGCCCGTTGAGCGCCTGGATGAGGAGGGTATCGGGTGTGAGAGCGGTCACGGCGGATCGGAAGGCGAGGGCGCAAGGAAAGCGGGACGACGGGCGCGCATCGAGGAAAAAGGGTGGCGGCGTTTTTTTGCCGGCCGGCCTCTCGCCACAAGCCGCAAGGCGGCGGCCAAGCGGTGAAGCGGCCTCAGCCGGCGGGGCGTAATATCTTCACCTCGGAATCCAGCGGCAGATATTTGGCGCCGTCCCGGTAGCTCCAATTGGACATCACGCCGAGCCCGTCCTTGAGCGCGATCTTGCCGACGAAGGCGCCCATGGTGCTTTGATGGTCGATGGCGCGAAATTCGATCGGGCCGAACACGGTCACGCGATTGAGCCCTTCGAGCGTCGAGATGAGCTTCTCATTGTCGGTCGAGCCGGCTTTGGCGAGCGCGGCGGCGATCGAATTCACCGTCTCGTAGCCGACGACGGAGCCGAGCTTCGGCATCTCCCCGTATTTCGCCTTGTAGGCGTCGCGGAAGGCGACGTGTTCGGGCGTATTGAGGTCGCCGTAAGGGTAGCCGGTGACGATCCAGCCGACCGGGGCCTCAGCGCCGAGCGGGTCGACATATTCGGGCTCGCCGGTGAGCATGCTCACCACCGAGCGGCCCTCGAAGAGGCCGCGCGTTGTGCCCTGGCGCACGAAATTGGTGAGATCGCCGCCGAAGGTGACATTGAAGATGGCCTCAGGCTTGCCCGCCTCGAGCGCCTGGATGGTGGCGCCGGCGTCGATCTTGCCGAGCGCCGGATATTGCTCGGCCACGAACTCGACATCGGGCTTCGCCTTCTTCAAGAGGTCCTTGAACCATTTGTTCGCCGATTGCCCATATTCGTAATTGGGCGCGACGAGGGCCCACCGCTTGGCGGGAAGCTTCGCTGCTTCCTCGACGAGCATGGCGGCTTGCATATAGGTCGAGGGGCGAAGCCTGAAGGTGTAGTGGTTTCCCTTGCCCCAGACCAGCGCATCGGTCAAAGGCTCGGACGCCACATAAAGCCGCTTCCTCTGGTTTGCGACATCACCGAGCGCGAGCCCGATGTTCGAGAGGAAGCCGCCGGCGAGCACATCCACTTTCTCGGCATCGATGAGGTCGCCCGCATAGCGCACGGCGTCCTCAGGCTTTCCGCCGTCGTCGCGGAAGATTGTCTCGATCTTGCGTCCGTTGATGCCACCGGCCGCATTCACCTTCTCCTGCGCCAGCTCCCAGCCCTGGCGGTAGGGTTTCAGGAAGGCGGGTTGGGCCGTGTAGCTGTTCACCTCGCCGATCTTGATTGAATCCTCGGCGCGCAGGATCGCGGGGGCGCCCACGGCGGCGAAGGTGGTGGCTCCGGCGAGAAAGCCGCGACGGTCGAGCGTGGTCATGCGCGTCCCCATTTGTGGCATTGGCCTTGCAGCTTGCGCGCCCAAGGCTATTCGCTTCGAGCGCCGCCGCGCAAGGGCCGGCGCGGCCCGAGCTTGCGCCTTTCCTTCACGGCTTGGCTCTGAGCGCCGCCGCTCCCACCACGGAGCCCGCGACCATCGCCGCGAGCGCGAGCGCCGACAGCGCGAGGAAAGGCACCGCGAAGCTCACCGCGCCCGGGCGGCTTCCCTCCGCGGTCGCGACGCCGAAGATCAGGATCGGCACCATGAGCGGCACGACCAGGATCGAGAGCAGCAGGCCGCCGCGCCGCAAGCTCGCGGTGAGCGCCGCGCCGATGGCACCGGTGAAAGTGAGCGCGATGGTGCCGGGCACGAGGCTCACCGCGGTTCCAAGAAGCGCCATGGGCTCCACGCCGAGCATGAGGCCGAGAAGCGGCGCCGCGACCGCGAGCGGAAGCCCGCTCGTGAGCCAATGCGCAAAGCCCTTTGCCGCGACGATCGCCTCGAGCGGCACGCCGCTCAGGCGCATGAGCTCGAGCGAACCGTCCTCCTCATCGGCCTGGAACAGGCGGTCGAGCCCGATCAGCGTGGCCAAAAGAGCACCGATCCAGAGCACGGCGGGACCGATCCGCGACAAGAGGTTGAGATCGGGCCCGACCGCAAAGGGCAGGATGGCGACGAGCGCGAGGTAAAAGACGATGCCGAGGCTGAAGCCGCCGCCAATCCGCGTCGCGAGCTTGAGGTCTCGTGCGATGAGGGCAAGAAGCGCGCGCGTCATCCGCCGCCGATCCTGATTTCCATGGCTTGGATGCCGAGCGGCTCATGGGTCGCCGCGACGACGAGCCCGCCCGCCGCGAGATGCTCGCCCATGAGCCTCGTGAGAAGCGCGCGCGAGGCGCTGTCGAGCGCCGCGGCCGGCTCGTCCAGAAGCCACAAGGGCCGGCGCGAGACGAGAAGGCGCGCGAGCGCCACACGCCGTCGCTGGCCGGCCGAGAGATAGGCGCAAGGAAGGTCGAGCACATGTTCGAGGCCGAGCGCGGCGAGCGCTGATTTCGGCGAGAGGGACGGTGAGCCGAGCAGCGCCTGAGAGAAACCAAGGTTCTCCGAGACGAGAAGCTGGGACTTCAGCCCATCGCGATGACCGATGAGATGGGCTTCCTCGGAGAGCTCGGCCTCCTCGCCTCGCGCATCCTCGAGGCGCGCCTCGCCCGAGAGCGGCTTCGAGAGGCCGGCCAGGATGGACAAGAGGCTCGTCTTGCCGGCCCCATTCGGGCCGGTGAGCAGCGCGGCGCCACCGCTTTGGACCGCAAAGCCCATCCCGGAAAAGAGCACGCGGCCGCCTCGCTCGCAGGCAAGCTCCGAAACGATGAGGCGCAAGCAACCCTCCGCGGATGGTCCGGCAGGCAATCGAGGGGAGCCTTACCCTCATCGCCCGTCTCGTGACAGCCCTTGGCGCGCGATCTGGACAGCGTCCCGCCGGCCCTTTATACGCGCTCCTTCCGCCCGCGGCGATGCCGCGTGCCGCCCAGGTAGCTCAGTTGGTAGAGCACGTGACTGAAAATCACGGTGTCGGTGGTTCGATTCCGCCCCTGGGCACCAGTAATTCTGCCTAAGACGCGCCGGTTTCTGGTTTTTTAGAGGGCGCCGTCGCGCGGAATTCGGCTTGTCCGGGAGCGCCTTGAGGGGGATGACGGCAACCATGTCCTCGGCGCCAGTGCGCGCGAGAGCGTAGGACCAACAGGACCGCGTGGACGAAGAGCCTGTTATCTACGCCTGTGCGCCCCGGGTCGCCCGCCTTTCCAGGCAAGATGTCAGCAATCTGCTCCCATTGCCGATCCGACAATTCATATCGTTTGACCATCGCAACGACCCCAGATCAAAGAATCTGGCGTCCCATGAATCATGCACCCTGGCCCGTGTGAATCCTGAATGCCGATTGGACCTAATCTCGCGGGCAGCCTATTCGTGCTAACATTGGCCCAATATTGGCGTTACTTGCCGTGAACCTGGTGGTCCCTTGCCGTTAACTTAGGGGCCGACCTCAGAGAAGGGCGTAATCCTGATATCATCAGTTTTCGCTACTTCCTTGGGGCGAAGTATTGATGTTCTTGCTCTGACGTTAGCGGCGAAGGATAGTTGGTGATGACGAAACCTGATTTTTCGACCCGCCGAGAGAACGTCATCGACCGGGAGGGTCGAAACTTGCTTAGCGCCGTCTGCATTTTCGCAAATCGAATCGAAATTCACCACAAGCGCTACATCAAGCTGCCGCTCGCGTAAAACGGAGGATAGACCCGCACCGGGTAGGAAATGCTATGCTCCGAGAGCGGCAACATGCGGGAGACGAGCTCGATGGGCGAAGGCGCGCAGGATTGCCCGCAATCCTAATCGCTTTAATCCTACTCGCTCTTGCGCCATGGGTTCTGGCGAGCTGCACCAGTATCCATTGCGGCACTGAACGAAAGGGCGGAGGTCCAGGCGGATGCGAGTTTGACCTACCATTCACGACGTCTGACAACCCGGCGCCACCGGGAAGCCCTGAGGCAAGCCCGTCAGAACAGCCCTAACGGTTGAGGCTGACCGGCCATTCGCCGAGCTAAGGTTTCTTATTGATGGGCTCTTTAGCGAAATTATTTTGGCGAACCGGATGACGCGCTTTGCTCGACGTCGGTGTCTTTCTCGCTAAGCGCTCGAGCTGATTATTCGGGCCGTCCGCCGCAAGCCTTGGCGCTTCTAATCTGATTGCGCGCCCGTCGCCGCATTTTTATAAGAGAATTGCCGCCCCACAGGCTTTTTGCGTATAACAGAAAGCCGCCTGCGGTTGAGCAGCCTCGCTCAGCGGGATGGTGAGGTGGCCGGTGACTCGACGGCGCTTGGCAAACCGATCGCTTCGCGCATATCGGACCGGCGAGTCTGATAGTAAGCCGAGCGCGCGAAACTGTAGAAATCGATAGATACATCCTCCGCCTCCTTGAATTCGGAAAGGCGGACCGTTGCATCCAACGCACCGGTACCGACAGCCGCGCCCCAACCGAATAACCCGCTCAGCGCCCAGCCGAGCGGATCTGCTACCTCGTCGACGACAAGCCCAGCCGTGTCGCGCGCAGTGGAAGGGCCGAAATAGGGCAGCACCACATAGGAGCCGTTAGGGACGCCCCAGACGAACAGTGTCTGGCCGAAATCACCGCTCTGCTGTGGCAGGCCTGCCTGACCCGCAATGTCGAAAAGGCCGCCGATGCCAATTGAGGAATTTGTAATGAAGCGACCAACCGTTTTTACGGCAGCGTCAAAACGGAACTGCAGAATATCGTTTCCGAAAATACGAGGCTCTCGCAGATTTGCATTCAGGTCGTGCAAGCGGTCGTGCACGGTCCCGGGCGTAACCGCCTTGATGACCACCGACACGGGGTGCAAAGCCGCCTGATTTGCCGCGAAGGCCACGCGGTTCGTCTTCTCGTTCGGATCGTCGATCGGGAGCGATGCGTCTCGTGGAACGCCCGCACAAGCGCATACCAGGAAGAGCAGCACAAGGGCGATCGACCGAACGACCCAAAGTTGGGCGCGATGCATCGCTTTCAGTCCTTTTTACATTAACGCAGCAAACCTGACGTTCGGCCACAATCGACCAAATGATGGGGAGGACTTTCGATACATTCCATTGATTCGAACCCTTGATTCGAACGCCCACGCTCTACGCTACCAGACGATCCGGAAAATGACTGTCACCTTTTTGCCGCACTTCAGTTCGCTCTTGCGGAAGTACATTGCCATGTGGGAATGGAATGTCTGTTTTGCTTGCATGCCAATTCGGTCGACGAGAGTAGATAAGGGGGAGGCCTCGGCGCGGCGCTGCAGGATCGAGCAATGGCCTATCGCAGATTACCCTTTGGTTCGCCGATCAGCTACGTAAAGAGGCAAATCGCCAAAGGTGAAAGTGGGATGTTCGCAATGAAAGTCGTCAGACACCGCCCAAATCCGTGGTTAATCAGGATCGCGGGCCTCATCTTGGTTATTTTCTCAAGCTCTCTTCCGCTGCTGGCTCAATCACTCAGTCCCGCTGCGAGACACATCCAATCCTATTACCAGCAGCTGCTGCCGACCCTTCAGCAGGCGGGCCGGCTCAGTGTGCCCGAGCGCGACCGACGTTTTACGCCTGCCATTTCCTCCGCCTTCGACCTCGGAACGATGGCGAGGCTGGCGGTGGGGCCGGCTTGGACAAGCTTCTCCGGTGCCCAGCAGGCTTCGATCCGGGAAGCCTTCGCCCGCTTCCTCATCGCCGATTATGCAAGTTTAGTGAGCGATTACTCGGCTGACAACTTCGTCGTTGAGCCGCAAGGGACGCCGGAGTCCAGGGGTGGCGGAGAAATCGTGAAGACAAAGTTGCTGCAAGGCGGTGGCCGCACCGTAACGGTCAACTACCTCGTGCGTGGCGGCCGGGTGATCGACGTCTATCTCAACGGAACCATCAGCGACCTCGCGATACGACGCGACGAATTCGCCTCGATTATCGCTTCGGGCGGGGCTGACGCTTTGATCAAGAGATTGCACGAGCGAACGCAAAGCCTACTGGGAGGCGGTTGAGACTAATTGTTCCGAGCAGCCCGGCGTGACTTTCAGCAGAATCGCTTGGTTTTACCGTCGGAATCGTCATCAGTAGTTAAGCAAGAGGCGGATCCCAGTGGGCGACAAGGCGCTGCTCGATCGAATCAAATCGCCTCATGATCTGCGTCAACTCGCGGAAAATGAGCTGATCCAGCTCTCGAAGGAATTGCGGCAGGAGACCATTGATTCGGTTTCCGTCACGGGCGGCCACCTTGGTGCCGGTCTCGGGGTCGTCGAGCTCACCATCGCGCTCCACTACGTCTTTGACACCCCCGAGGACCGCCTGGTCTGGGACGTCGGTCATCAGACATACCCCCACAAAATCCTGACCGGCCGGCGCTCGCGCATGCGGACGTTGCGGCAGGGGGGCGGGCTTTCGGGGTTCACCAAGCGGTCGGAGAGCGAATATGACGCGTTTGGTGCTGCCCATTCCTCGACGTCAATCTCAGCCGCCCTGGGAATGGCTGTAGCTCGCGATTTGAAGGCTGACCGGCGCAACGTCGTAGCCGTCATCGGGGACGGCGCGACCTCGGCCGGCATGGCCTATGAGGCAATGAACAATGCCGGTGCGCGGAATGAAAGGCTGATCGTCGTCCTCAACGACAACAACATGTCCATTTCCCCACCGACAGGGGCGATGTCCGCGTATCTTGCGCGTCTCGTTTCGAGCCGCACTTATCAGAACCTGAAGAAGGCTGGCAAACACATCGCGACCCGCCTGCCGAAATCTTTATATGAAAAGGCGCACCGCGCCGAGGAGTTCGCCCGTAGTTTTTGGACCGGCGGAACGCTCTTCGAAGAACTCGGATTCCTTTATGTAGGCCCCATCGACGGACATAATTTCGAGCATTTGCTCCCGGTGTTGCGCAATGTGAAGCGGGCGGAGGGGGGCCCGATACTCGTCCACGTCGTGACGCAAAAGGGCAGGGGCTATCCGCCGGCAGAAGCCTCTCCAGACAAATATCATGGCGTCGCCGCCTTCGATGTGGTTTCAGGCAAGCAAGCAAAGCAGCGGCCGAACGCGCCGAGCTTCACCAAGGTCTTCGGAGAGGGTTTGATCGCCGCGAGCCGCAAGGACGACAAGATTGTCGGCATCACGGCGGCGATGGCCTCCGGAACGGGCATCGACCTTTTCGAGAAGGAATTCCCGAACCGGACCTTCGACGTAGGGATCGCCGAACAGCACGCCGTCACATTCGCTGCCGGTCTTGCAACGGAAGGCATGAAGCCTTTCTGCGCAATTTACTCGACGTTCCTGCAGCGCGGCTACGACCAGGTGGTTCATGATGTCGCGATTCAGAACTTGCCGGTGCGCTTTGCCATCGACCGCGCGGGTCTCGTCGGAGCGGACGGGCCCACGCACGCGGGATCGTTCGACATCGCATATCTCGGGTGCCTGCCCAACTTCACGCTGATGGCGCCAGCCGACGAGGCAGAACTCGCCCACATGGTGGCGACCGCGGCGGCTTACGATGCAGGGCCGATCGCCTTCCGCTTTCCTCGCGGGGAAGGCTTCGGCGTCGACATGCCGGAGGAAGCCGTACCGTTGCCGATCGGCCGCGGCCGTATCCTTCGCGAAGGGACGCGCATCGCTATCTTATCCTACGGTACGAGACTTGCCGAAGCGTTGAAGGCTGCGAGCGAGCTCGAGGCCCGCGGTCTTTCGACCACGGTCGCCGACGCACGCTTCGCAAAGCCGCTCGACCTCGGCTTGGTCCTGCGTTTGGCGCGTGAGCACGAAATCCTGATCACGATCGAGGAAGGTTCAATCGGTGGCTTCGGCAGCCATGTGTTGCAAGCGCTCATCGGCAACGGCGTGCTCGACATGGGTTTGAAAGTCAGAACCATGATGCTGCCCGATACCTTTATCGATCACGACAAGCCGGATGTCATGTACGCGAAGGCCGGGCTTGACGCGGCCGGCATCGTCGCCCAGGCGTTCAACGCGTTGGGCGCTTCGACGGAGAATGGCGCTGAAGAGCTTGGAGCGCTTCGGCCCAGCGTCACGATAAAGCGACCCAATGTTGCCTCGATCCAGAGGAGCGTGCCGACCTCCGGAAGAAGTGGCCGGGGTGGAAGCGGTGAACCCTGACCTCGCGACCATCGCGGTGCAAGACGAGGCCGATATATCCCCTGTGCTTGTCACCGGCGCAAGCGGGTTCGTCGGATCGGCGATCGCATCGGCATTACGGGCCTCGAGACACCGCTTGCGGGTGCTGGTCCGTCCGTCGAGCCCCCGCACGAACATCGAGCCGAGCGACACGCTCTGCGAGGGCGATCTTCGTGACCGCTCCTCGCTCGCCGCGGCGCTCAAAGGGGTGCGATACCTTTTTCACGCGGCTGCCGATTATCGCCTCTGGGCCCGAGACCCGGGCGAGATCATGCGCAACAATCTCGAAGGCACGCGGTTGCTCATGGAGGAGGCGCTCCACGCCGGCGTCGAGCGCATCGTGCATACGAGCAGCGTTGCGACGTTAGGCCTCGCCGACGTTCCCGCGAACGAGAGCAATCCTCTGTCGGAGGAGAGTGCGATCGGCCCATATAAGAGAAGCAAGATCGCCGCCGAGCGGTTGGTCGAAGCGATGGTGCGGCGCGATGGGCTTCCGGCAGTTATTGTGAACCCGTCGACCCCCCTTGGTCCACGCGATGTGAGGCCGACACCAACAGGACGCATCATCGTTGAGGCGGCGTCAGGGCGCATGCCTGGATTTGTGGATACCGGACTGAACCTCGTCCATGTCGATGACGTGGCGTCGGGTCACTTGGCCGCGCTGCGGCGCGGCCGCGTTGGAGAGCGCTACATCCTGGGCGGCGAAAACGTGATCCTCGCCGACATGCTCGCCGATATCGCCCGAATCGTGGGACGCCGCCCTCCCATGCTTAAGATACCGCGCGCGATCATCTATCCCGTGGCCTACGGAGCCGAGCTGCTGGCGAGGCTCGGCTGGGGCGAACCCTTTGTCACGCTCGACGGCTTGCGTATGGCCCGGAAGCGCATGTTCTTCGACGATGGCAAAGCGCGACGCGAGCTCGGCTATACGTCAAGGCCCTATCGGGAAGGCCTCTTCGACGCGATCGCTTGGTTCCGCGCCCATGGCTATCTGCGATGATCATGGCCGCGATATCTTTGGTTGCGCTCGCGATCTGGATATATCTCCTGTTCGGCAGAGGATGGTTCTGGCGCTGCAGAGAGACCGATGATGCCGTCGACGCGTCCGATGCCGAGGCTCGAATGCAGGCCGCACCCGGCCTGTGGCCGAGGGTCGTCGCCATCGTGCCGGCGCGCGACGAGGCGAGCGTGATCGCGCGCAGCATCGGGTCTCTCCTGCGTCAGGACTATCCGGAGCATTTTTCGGTGGTCGTGGTAGACGACCAGAGCTCGGATGGCACAGCCGACTGCGCGCTGGCGGTGGCACGAGCATTGGGCGCTGTCGACCGTGTCAGCATCGTCGGAGGCACCGAGGTGCCCCAGGGTTGGACAGGAAAACTTTGGGCGATGCGCCAGGGACTCGCCGCAACCGAGGCGGCCAGCGCGCCACCCGAGTTCGTGCTTTTCAGCGATGCCGACATTACATTTGCCCCTCAGGCACTCCGGCGCCTCGTCACCGTCGCTCGATCGAAACGCACCGTCCTCACTTCATTAATGGTGAAGTTGCATTGCCACAGCGCGGCCGAACGCTGGCTGGTTCCGGCCTTCGTCTTCTATTTTCAGAAGCTCTATCCCTTCGCCTGGGTGAACGACCCGAAGCGGGCTACGGCGGCGGCGGCGGGAGGGTGCATGCTGGTGGAGCGCGAGGTGCTGGTCTCGGCTGGCGGATTGGACGCACTCAAAAACAATTTGATCGACGATTGCGCGCTTGCCGCGCTGATGAAGCGTCGGGGGCCTATCTGGCTTGGCTTGACCAGCCACGTCCACAGCCTGCGTGCCTATCCAGCCTTGGCCGATTTCAGGCAGACTGTGGTACGTTCAGCGTTCGCGCAATTGCGCAACTCCCCCTTACAATTGGCCGGCGCCGTCGTTGGGATGGTTACGGTCTATTTGGCGCCCCCGTTTTTCGCCGTATTCACCCATGGGGCGGCACAGACGGCCGGAGTCGCCAGCTGGATATTGATGGCCCTGTCCTTCGTGCCGACGCTTCGTCTTTACGGGCAGGCAGTGGTGAGATGCTTCGCCTTGCCCGTTATCGCTGCTGCGTTTACGGCGTTCACTCTAGAATCTGCCTTACTACATTGGCGTGGGCACGGTGGGTATTGGAAGGGCCGCTTTCAAGCTCAATGAGAGAACCGTAGGCGCATGACCTCAGCGACTGAAGCACGCTCCGGCAAGACGCACCGCGACGAGAACTTTCCGGTCGCCTCGTGGCTCATGAGCAAGCAGCATCGCCGGCCCATCCTCGCCTTCTATCGCTTCGCCAGGGCTGCCGACGATGTTGCCGATCACCCCAAGCTGGCAACGGACGAGAAGCTCGCCTTGCTTGACCGGCTAGGCGAGGCACTGTCCGGTGACGGCCCAGGCGACCCGGAGGTCGAGCCGCTCCGGCGGGCCCTCAGCGAGCGCGGCCTCGTACCACGCCACGCCTTTGATCTCCTTGACGCTTTCCGCCTCGACGCGCGCAAGAACCGCTATAGAGACTGGGCGGAGCTGATGGACTATTGCCGGCTTTCGGCCATGCCGGTTGGCCGCTTCGTTCTTGAGGTGCACGGCGAGAGCGAGGCTACTTGGCCAGCATCCGACGCACTATGCGCGGCATTGCAAGTCATCAATCATCTGCAGGACTGCGGCAGCGACTATCGGTGCCTTGATCGCATTTACTTGCCCCAGGACGTCCTTGCCGCGCACGGGGCCGCGAGCGAGATGCTAGGCCTGGGGCGAGCGCCGCCCGCCCTGCTTGGAGCCATTGCCGATCTTGCTCGTCGCACCACAGAGTTGGTCGAGCGCGGCGCGGCCCTTGTCCCGCGGGTTGCAAACATTCGGCTCGCACTTGAGATCGCCGCGATCGAGAACCTTGCCCGTTATCTCGTTCGCGGCCTCGAGAAGCGCGACCCGCTTAGCGAGCCCGTTCACCTGGACAAGGCCGGCTTCATCTTGGTCGGCGGGGTTGGCGCCTTGCGCCGCCTGGCTTCGGTGTTGACGAGGTCGGTCGGAATTCGGCCGAAGGTCCGGGGATGACGCAGTCCACGGCTCCCGCGGTTGGCAGCAGCTTCTACACCGCGATGCGCATTCTGCCGAAGGACAAGCGCTTGGCGATGTATTCCGTCTACGGCTTCTGCCGAGCGGTCGACGATATCGCAGACGCGGTTAGTCCCTCGGCTGAGCGCATGGCGGAACTTGAACGGTGGCGGGCGGACATTGCTGCGCTTTTCGGCGGAACCGCTCCACCATATCTTAGCAACCTTGAGCAAGCAGTGCGACGCTTCGACCTCAAGCGTGAACATTTCGAAGCCGTCATCGACGGCATGGAAATGGATGCGGCGGGCAACATCCGCGCGCCCGATTGGGCGACGCTCGACCTCTATTGTAATCGGGTGGCGAGCTCGGTCGGCAGATTGTCGGTTCCGATCTTCGGCCTTGATGCTGAGCCCGGCGAAGCACTGGCCTACCATCTCGGACGCGCCCTTCAGCTGACAAACATCTTACGCGATGTCGACGAAGACGCGGCCGTCGGCCGACTTTACCTTCCACGAGAGGCGTTGTCCGCGGCAGAGGTGGTGACCCAAGACCCCATAGCAGCCGTGAAAGACCCGAAGGTTGCGGGTGCCTGCATGGAGGTGGCGGCACGCGCGCGTCAGCATTTCGACGAGGCAGGTCGCATCATGGGCGCCGCGCCACGCGCCGTCGTGCGAGCACCGCGTCTCATGGCGGCGGCCTATGGCTCGATCCTGGACGAAATGGTCGCAGCAGGCTTCAAGCCTCCACGCAGGCGGGCGCACGTGAGCAGACTGCAAATACTCGCCGCCTTTTTTTGGTATGGAATCATATGAGCAGCCCGACGGCGCATATTGTTGGGGCTGGTATTGCCGGCCTGAGCGCCGCGGTGCGCCTTATCGAGGGAGGTCATGGGGTCGTCATATACGAAGCGGCCCGTGCGGCCGGCGGACGCTGCCGTTCCTACCACGACCAAGCATTGGATCTTGTCATTGACAATGGCAACCACCTCCTGCTCTCGGGGAACCGTACTGCGCTTGACTATCTCGGCAGGATCGGTGCGCTTGCGAGCTTGCAGGGGCCTGATGCAGCCGCGTTCGATTTCGCGGACCTGGCCAGTGGTGAACGGTGGCGGCTGCGGCCCAATGCGGGACGCGTGCCTTGGTGGCTCTTCGCGTCGACGCGGCGCGTGCCCCAGACAGCTCCTTGGGAATATCTGTCACCGCTCGGCATGCTCAGAGCGCCGGCATCGGCCTCGGTCGGCGAACTCATGTCCTGCGCTGGGACACTCTATGAAAGGCTCTGGCGTCCGATACTGTTAGCGGGGTTGAATACCGATCCGAGGGAAGGATCCGCGACCCTTGCGGCAGCGATCCTGCGCGAGACACTAGGCGCGGGGGGAGAGGCCTGTCGCCCACTCATCGCATCACGGGGGCTTTCCAAGAGCTATGTCGACCCCGCGCTCGCATTCCTCGCGGCGCGGAACGTGGCGGTCCGCTTCGGCGCGCGGCTGCGTCGGATCGGCTTTGAGAGAGGACGCGCCGCGGAGCTCGACTTCGGGACCAGACGGATGAAATTCGCGCGTGATGACATACTGGTCCTCGCCGTACCACCGTGGGTGGCTCAGGAGCTGCTTCCCGGCCTCGATGCACCCGACGCTTTCAGGGCCATCGTGAACGCTCATTTTCGGACGACGCCACCACCGACCCAGCCCATGATCATCGGGGCCGTCAACGGGCTCACCGAATGGCTGTTTGCCTATCCGGACCGCCTATCCGTCACGATCAGCTGCGCCGACCGACTGCTCGAACGTCCGAGAGAGGAGCTCGCCTCCGAGATATGGCGGGAGGTGGCCGCTCTGACCAAGCTTCCGCCGCAATTGCCCCTCTGGCAGATCGTTAAGGAAAAGCGGGCGACATTCGCCGCGACACCCACACAGGATTCAAAACGGCCCTCCGCCCGGACGCGCTGGAACAATGTCGTGCTCGCTGGCGATTGGACCCAAACCGGGTTGCCCGCCACGATCGAGGGGGCAGTGCGCTCCGGTTACCTTGCCGCGTCGCTCATCATGGAAACATCTTCCGAAATGCCGCAATTTCGCACCGCAACAAGTGGCTCACGATGAGCATTTCCGCGGACCATGCGCCGGCACTCGACGCTCTCGAACGCCACATTTCGGCTGCGGCCGAAGCCCTCGCGGCGCATCAGAAGTCGGACGGGCATTGGTGCTTCGAGCTCGAAGCCGACGCGACCATTCCGGCGGAATACGTGCTGATGCGCCATTTTCGGGGCGAGAACCCTGATCTGGAGTTGGAACGGCTGATTGGAGCTTATTTGCGCCGCATCCAGGGCACGCATGGCGGCTGGCCTCTGTTCCATGGCGGCGATTTCGATATGAGCGCGAGCGTCAAGGCCTATTTCGCGCTCAAGATGATTGGGGACAATCCGCAAGCGCCCCATATGCACTCCGCGCGCGTCGCAATGCTCGCGCATGGGGGCGCCGCGAAATCCAATGTCTTCACCCGGTTCTTGCTGGCGCTCTACGGAGCCATTCCATGGCGGGGTGTCCCGACAATGCCCGTCGAGATCATGCTGTTGCCGAGGTGGTTTCCCTTCCACATAACCAAGATCTCTTATTGGGCGCGTACCGTGCTCGTGCCGTTGCTCGTCCTGCAGGCACTCAAACCGCAGGCTCGAAATCCGCGTGGCGTGCGCATCGACGAGTTATTCGTCGCGCCCCCAGACGAGGTGCGCGACTGGCCGAAAGGCGCGCACCAGACTGGGGGTTGGGTCAAGTTCTTCGGCGCGGTCGACAAGCTTCTCAAACTGGCCGAGCCTTGCTTTCCGACAGTTGGGCGCCGCCGCGCTATCGAAGCGGCCGTTGCCTTTGTTACCGAGCGTCTCAACGAAACCGACGGCCTCGGCGCCATTTATCCGGCGATGGTCAACGCCGTCTTGATGTTTGACGCGTTGGGCTATGCGCCTGAGCATCCACATCTTGTTGCGGCCCGACAGGCGATCGAACGCCTGCTCCTCGTCAAAACGGATGAGGCTTATTGCCAGCCCTGCGTGTCGCCCGTCTGGGACACCGCGCTTTCGGCGCATGCGTTGCTGGAGGCGGGAGACACGCAAAGCTTGGCCCGAGCACGCGCCGGTCTCGCATGGCTAAGGCCCTTGCAGGTGCTCGACGTCAAGGGCGATTGGGCCGTGCAGCGTCCGCACGTGCCGCCGGGCGGTTGGGCTTTCCAATACGCCAACGCGCACTATCCCGATCTCGACGACACCGCTGTGGTAGTGATGGCGATGGATAGGGCGGAACGCTTTGCTTCGGGCTCTCGCGCCTATGCGGCCATTGAACGCGCGCGAGTGTGGGTAAAGGGGCTGCAGAGTTGCGGCGGCGGTTGGGCGGCCTTCGACGCGGACAATACCCATCACTACCTAAACAACATCCCATTCGCCGATCACGGGGCACTCCTCGATCCCCCAACGTCGGATGTTACGGCTCGCTGCGTTTCCATGCTGGCGCAGTTGGGGGAGACGCGCGAGACCAGCGCCGCTTTGGCGCGAGGAATTGATGCTCTCCTGTCGGACCAGGAAGAAGACGGAAGTTGGTTTGGGCGATGGGGCATGAACTACATTTACGGAACCTGGTCCGCGCTTTGCGCGTTGGCCGCGGTCGGCGAGGATGTGCGGTCGGAGCCGGTGCGCAGAGCCGTTGCTTGGCTGCTGCGCATCCAGAATTCCGACGGCGGCTGGGGCGAGAGCGCCGACAGCTACACGCTGGACCATAGAGGGTTCCAGTCGTCGCCCAGCACCGCATCGCAGACCTCTTGGGCGCTGCTCGGGCTTATGGCGGCGGGTGAGGCCGATCATCCGGCAGTCGCCCACGGCGTGGCTCATCTCGCGGCAACGCAGAGCGAAGAGGGCTTTTGGAATGAGCCGTTCCACACCGCGACAGGATTTCCCCGCGTATTCTACCTACGCTATCATGGGTATTCAAAGTTTTTTCCGCTCTGGGCCCTCGCCCGCTTTCGCAATCTGAAGCGCGGCAACAGCCGCGCCGCGCTCTTCGGCATGTGAAAGCTCCATAAACCGCACTCCAGCCGGTTGGTGACTCGGGCCCTTGCCGTTGAGGCGCAATAATATAATTTTAGCGGCAGGTTCCCCTAGCTTCTGTATTCCAATCACTCCATGTCTTTAAGGAATCTCGATCCGCATGCGAAAGAACATCAAGGTAGCCATCGCCGGTGTCGGCAATTGCGCGAGCGCGCTGGTGCAGGGCGTCGAATACTACCGTAATCGCCAGAACGCTACGCTCGAAGGCGTCATGCGCCAGACCATCGGCGGCTACCGGTGCAGCGATGTCGAGTTTGTCGCCGCTTTCGACATCGATAGGCGTAAGGTCGGTCGTCCGTTGGAGGAGGCGATTTTCGCCAAGCCGAACTGCACTCGCGTCTTCCAAAGCTCACTGCCCGTGTCCAACGTCGTCGTTCAGGCCGGGCCTGTACTCGACGGAGTGGCCCCGCACATGGCGGATTATCCCGACGATGCCGCCTTCCGTTCCGCCGATCTCGAGCCGACCGATATCGCCGCTGCGCTGGGCGCGTCAGGCGCCGAAATTCTGGTATGTTACCTGCCTGTGGGTTCGGATCAGGCGGTAAAGCACTACGCCCAGGCTTGTCTGAATTCCGGCGTCGGTATGATCAATTGCGTTCCCGTCTTCCTTGCGTCAGACCCGGACTGGGCGCAGAAGTTTCGAGACGCGGGCATTCCGATCATCGGCGACGACATCAAGAGCCAAGTCGGTGCGACGATCGTCCATCGGGCGCTGGCGCGGCTGTTCGCCGACCGGGGCGTCGGTCTCAATCGAACTTACCAACTCAATACCGCTGGAAACACCGATTTTCTCAATATGCTCGAGCGGAGCCGCTTGAAGTCCAAGAAAATATCGAAGACCGAATCCGTCCAATCTCAGTTGGACGAGCGGCTCGACGCGGGGGACATCCACATTGGACCGTCCGACTACATTCCATGGCAAAAGGACAACAAGGTCTGCTTCATTCGCATGGAGGGGCGTGGGTTCGGCGATGCGCCGTTGGAAATCGAATTGCGGATGTCGGTGGAGGATTTGTCGAACAGCGCGGGTGTCGTCGTCGATGCAATCCGCTGCGCCAAGCTGGGGTTGGAGCGGGGTCTGGCGGGCCCGTTGGAAGCGCCCTCGGCGTATTATATGAAGAGCCCGCCGCGTCAGTTCCGCGACAGCGTCGCGCGCGACGCCTGCAACGCTTTCATCGACGGCGATCCTTTCGATCTTCCAAAGGAGGCGCCGCACAACGCAAAAGTTGCGCTCCGTCCCGGTCGTTCATAGTGAGTTCGCAGCGTAAGCGGCATTCGCTTTCGCAGCCGGTTGGCGAAATGGGCGCATAACGGATGATGACGGAGATCGACACGCTGCTCTTCGATTTTGGCGGCACGCTCGACGCCGATGGAGTGGCGTGGAAAGAGCGTTTCCACGCCCTTTATCATTCTCAAGGATTGCACATGGCCGCTGACGCATTTGCGTCGGCATTCTTCGCCGCCGACGACGCGCTCGTAGGGCGATTGCCGCCTACAACCGGCCTGCCCGAGACGGTCCATGCGCTGGCAGCGAATCTCGACGCCGAATTGGCACGCCGCTGCGCCGGAGCTGAGGCGGTCGGAAACGTCAAGGATCGGGCCGATGGCGATCGCGGTCGGCGCGTGGCGTCGCGTTTCCTATCCGAAATGTCTGCTGTGTTCGCGCGCAACCAGCCTGTCCTGCAGGCGTTAAGCGAACGGTTCCGGCTCGGCGTCGTCTCGAATTTTTATGGCAATCTCGAAGCGGTATGCCAGAGTTCGGGACTCGCTCCTTTGTTCGCGGTCATGGCGGATAGTCACTGCGTCGGCGTCAAGAAGCCCGAGCCCGCGATTTTCTGGGCCGCTCTCGAGATGGTCCACGCGGCGCCTAAGACAACCGTGTTCATCGGTGATTCATTGCGCCGCGACTGCGAGGGCGCTCGGCGCGCAGGCATGGGCTTCGTTTGGGTCGCGCCCGAGAGCGTCCAAGCCGCTGAAGCTCACACGGCCGCGAAACAGTCCGTTCTTGCCACGGTGACCGAGTTGCCTGATCTACTCAATATCCTGAAATGACCGGCGCATCAGAATACCCCATCCCGCACGGAGGCATCATTGCCGCCGGTGGTGGGACTCGCTTGCGGGCCGATGGATATCGTGTCAGCAAGCCAATGACGCCAGTCGGCGGACGGCCCCTGATCGAATACGCGCTCGATCGCTTTCGCGCAGCTGGCATTAGCCAGCTTACTATCATCCTCAACGACGCGAGCGACGATTGCCGGCGATGGCTCGACGACTATGGTCGGGATTTTGATCTCGACGTCATCGTTCGCACCACTCCGTCGTCGTATGCAAGCTTCCAATTCGTCGCCGCCCGGCTGACCCATGCGCCAATGGTGATCACGACCATCGACGCGATCATGCCGGTCGATGACTTTCGCTTGTTTGTGAAGTCGGCGGCTGGCTTTGCCAAAGATGCGGTGGTGCTCGGCCTGACCGCTTATGTCGACGACGAAAATCCGCTGTGGGCGACACTGAACGTCGCAGACGGCCGCATTCGGGCGCTCGGTGGCGAGGTGGGTAGCCATGTGACGGCCGGACTCTATTGGCTGCCGGCACCGAGACCTGCAGGGCCCACGGTCGCATTTCCGAGGCTCCGCGATTATCTCAAATGGCTGGTCGAGGAGCATCGGCAGGTTTACGGCGTCGTGCTGCCTGTCGTATTCGACATCGACCGCGCGCGCGATGTCCAGGCAGCCGAATTGGCGGAATTCCGTCGTCAGCGTGAGAATGCGGGCGAATGAGTGCGGCCAAGATCTGCTTTGGCGTCTTCCGTGAGGTGGCACACTCGCCTGGGCGTATCGATGACGACGCCGCGATCCTGAAAAGTGTCGGCGCGGCTTTGGCGGAGCGCGGTTTCGGCGTCGAACTGGTCACCGCCGACGCCCTGTTCGAATCAGCACCTCGCAGCAACCTTTTTGTGATGTGCGAGCGCGGGGCAATCCTCGATCGCCTGGCAACGATGGAGAAGGCGGGCTCGATGGTCGTTAACTCGCCAACCGCCATTCGTAATACCTACCGCCATCGCATGGTCGAGCTGTTCGCGCAGCACCACGTGCCCGCACCCGTCAGCTGGATCGTCGCCACCGATGCGAACAGGCCGCGGCCAGCCGACTGCGCATGGGTCAAGCGCTACGATTTCCATGCGACGCAGCCCGATGATGTCCTCTACGCAGCATCGGAGGCCGGATGGCGCGGGGCGTTGCGCCGATTCGCCGGCCGCGGCATTCCGTTTGTTGTTGCCCAGAAGCATGTGGCTGGCGACCTCATCAAATTCTACGGCGTTGGAAAAGGCTCGGCGGCTATGGACGACAATTGGTTCCAATGGTTCTATCATCGCGACAAAGGAATGTTGGGTCATTCCTTCGAAGCGGCTCGTCTGCGCGAGGTTGTGTTCGATGCGGCGGCCGCGCTGGGACTCGAGATATTCGGAGGCGACGCTATTATCCAGGCCAACGGCGAGCCGATGATCATCGACCTCAATGCGTGGCCGAGCTACGCATTGTACCGTGATCGGGCTGCGCAGGCGATCGCGGACCACTTGGCCAAGTGCTTCCGGCGACGCCTGCGCATAGTCGCCGCAACAGGGAACTGATTCGTGAACGACCTTCGTTCCGGGAAGAGCGCATCTCAACGCCGCGCCGTGCCCGGCCCCAGATCCAACGCGATCTTCGAGCGCGAGGCGGGGGCCATGGCGCCAGGGCTGCAATCGATCGCTCTCTATTCGCAGATCGTGGTCGACCACGCCCTGGGCTGCACCATTACCGATGTCGACGGGAACGAATATCTCGATTTCATCGCGGGCATTGCGGTCGGCAGTGTCGGCCACTGCCATCCCCACTACGTCAAGCGTATCAAGGAACAACTCGATCGCGTCACGTTCGGCAGCTTCACCACTGAGAACCGCGTCCGTTTTCTCAACCTGGTCAGCGGACTGCTGCCAGAAGGCATCACCCATATCCAACTTTTTTCGGGCGGCGCTGAAGCTGTCGAGGCCGCCTTCCGGCTCGCCAAATCGATCAGCAAGAAATTCGAATTCATCGGCTTTTGGGGCGGCTATCACGGCAAGACCGCGGGGGTGATCGGCCTTCTCGGGGGCGCCTATCGCAATCACCAGGGACCCTTCCCGCCCGGAATGCACCTGTCGCCGTACGCGAATTGCTACCGTTGTCCTTGGGACCTTAAATATCCGTCCTGCGGCCTCGCTTGTGCGGAACATCTGCGAAACGTCATCAAAAACGATACGCAGGGCGAGGTTGCGGCGATCATTGTCGAACCAATGCAGGGCACCGCAGGCAACGTCATTCCGCCCGACGACTTCATTCACGCCGTGCGGGAAATCGCCGACGAGTGCGGCGCGCTGCTCATCTCAGACGAAATTTTGACAGGCTTCGGCCGCACGGGAACGATGTGGGCTTGCGAGCAATTTGATCTCAAACCCGACATCATGACGATCGGGAAGGGCATGGGTGGCGGCTTCCCCCTCAGCGCAGTCGCCTCATCGTTCGAGCGCATGTCCGCCAAACCGTTTGGAGAGCCGAGCGGCAGCTCGTCCAGTTACGGCGGAAACCCGCTTGCCGCCGCCGCCGGCCTTGGCGCCGTCGAGGTCATCCTGGATGAGAAACTGGTCGAGAATTCGGCCCGCGTCGGCGCCAAGATGCTCGAAGCGCTCAAGCGGCTCCAGGATAAGTACCCCTTTATCGGCGACGTTCGTGGACGCGGTCTCATGATCGGGGTCGAAATGGTCGCCGACCGCAAAACCAAAGCGCCGTTGGACAAGACCATCACCCGCGCTCTGTTCCATGAGGCATTGGAGCGCGGTCTCATCACGATGTCCTATTCGAACGTCATTCGCATCAACCCACCCCTTGTGATCAGCGAGGACGAGGCGCTGCGCGGGATCGATATCCTCGATCAATCCTTCGCCGCGATCTCGCGCCGATTTGGGCTCGATTGAAGGAGGCACGCGTGTTGCGGGGGGCGTTTATCGGCTTTGGCAATGTCGGGGCCAAGGGCCATTTACCGGGCTGGCGCTCCCGCAATGATGTTACGATCGTGGGAGCGACCGATGCCGCTGCGGCCCGCCGGGAGGCTTTTCTCACCGCGTGTCCTGAGAGCCGATGGTACGATACCGTCGATGATCTGTTGTCCGATAAGACGCTCGATTTCGTCGACATCTGCGTTCCGCCAAGCAGCCACGCGAACGTGATCAGACGAGCGCTGGACGCGGGTCTGCACGTCCTCTGTGAGAAGCCTTTGATCACTCGAGTGGAGGATGCCGAGATCGTGGCCTCGGCCGCCGCGCGTGCGGGGCGCGTCCTCCACACGGTCCATAATTGGCTCAAGGCCCCGATTTGCCTCAAGATTTCGGAGTTGGTCAACGAGGGCGCAATCGGCGCTGTCCAATCCGCCCGCTGGCGGACTTTGCGAACTAGGCCAGCGACCGCCGCCACAAACTGGCGCATTGATCCGGTGCTCGCCGGTGGCGGAATTCTGTTAGACCACGGCTGGCATGCGCTTTATTGCGTCGCGCGATGGGCTGGCGTTCCCCGCGGCGTCGCCGCGCGGCTCGAAACGCGTCGCTTTCACGAGTGGCCGCTCGAAGACACGGCAACTCTTGCCTTGGAGATGAGCTCTGGCACCAGCCATATCTTCCTGACCTGGACGGCGGACGAGCGCTCCAATCATATTGAGATTGGTGGCGAACGAGGCGACATCCATGCCGTTAACGACAGTGTGGTCATCAGATCTAATTCGCAGGAGCGACGCTGGTTTTGTCCCCCGTCCCTTTCCGAAGGCTCGCACCATCCGGACTGGTTTGGCGGGGTGGCCGCCGACTTTCTGGCAGCGGCGAGCGGCGGCGGTGAAGGTAACCTGGACGAGGCACTATTGTGCGCTCGGCTGATCGACGCCGCCCAGCGGTCAAGCGCCGCAGGCGGCATCCGGTTTGAGTTCGCCAACTAGGCGCGGGGTGGCTTGGGCATCTCCAGAAATCGCTCGCGCGCCGCGAGGAATATCACCAGAAAAAGATATGTCGGCGCCCCAATGGCGGCCAAAAGCAGAAACCAGTTCAGCCTTCCGATAAGCGCAAGAAGGATGACGAGATAGATGAAATCGCGGCGCGACGCCGCATCGAGCAGGCGCGCCAGGGGACGCTCGGGCGCCGCCGAGACCGATGTGAATAGCGCGCCGCCTTTGTCTTTGAGGCGCATAAGCCGCCAATAGACGAAGCCGGCGGATCCCAACGTTCCGAAAACGGCCGCAGCTCCGAGCAACAACGGCCAAGCCGAGGCGGCCGACCGGCTCAAACCCAGCGCCATGCAGCCAAAAATAACGACATGAACGACATTGTCCCCCCAAAAATCGAGAACACCGCCCCATCGCAATTCCTGGAATTTCAGCCTCGCCAGTTCGCCGTCGCACCCATCCAGGATCGAGTGCGCAAGAAATATGATCGCCCCGATTGTTTGCAGGAATGGCCGCGCAGACAAAAAAAATGGCCCGCCGCACACACCAACAACAATTGAAATCACGCTCATTTGATTGGGCGTTATGGCAGTTCGCGCAAGGCGGCGAGAAATCTGCAACGAGATTGGGCGCTCCAAGTGACGCGCCATGAAACCGTCCGTGTCCTTGACTAGCGACCGCAGGAGACGCCGCTCCGCAACGGGAACGCCCGCCGACATTTCAATGACCATCGGATCGATCCTGGCCGCAATCGTCGCTGGCGGACCGAAGCGACGTGCGAGCCGGTTCTCAACCGCCGTCATGTCGTGCGCGCCGCCCCCCTCGTCCAATGTCCCAAGCGCGTCAGGAACCGAGGCGCCGGCTATCGTGATGATCCGGTTCGGAATCGCCGCCCAAGTGGCCGGTTCGATGGGCGTCTCGGCCAGCCGTTCGAGCCAGTCGGTTTCAGCGAGGATCGCCGTGGTCGCAATGAATAGCGGCCCATGGTGCGAGGAGCTGAAGATGGAAGCGAGGCGGCTCCAATTGGGCAATGCGGCGAGCCCGGGCGTTACGCCGGCGTTTCCGGCCAAAAGAAAGACCTGACCGTAGCCGGCGCGCCGCGCAGCCAGGACGGCGCGCCGCGTAAGACTGAGCCCGAGAATCATGGGCTCGCCATTTTCTGCCCGCGCGACACCGGCGGCGTCGCGGGGCTCAGGCGAAGAGGCAACAAGAATCAGGATCGGCGCTTCTGGCATGGCGGTTCGGGAATAAGCAATTTGACCAATTTTTGAAGCGTGCGCGCCGCCGTCCCGATCATGTTGAACTGGCAACGCGACGATTTCGCATGGACGATTGAGCGCGGCAATCGTATTCCTCGATGGTCTTCGAAGCGAGCCAGGTGTTTGGGAGAAACGTCATTTCAACATCGCTGATCATCGCTGCCTTTTTCGGCTTCCTGCTAGTCGTCCTCCTTATAATCGACAGCGGCGCCTCAGAGGTCGCGCACGCTATGCTGATCCTCGGTTGGTGGCTGATACCAATAAGCCTGTTTCACATCGTCCCTTTATCCTTCAGCGCTCTTTCTTGGCGCGAGCTAATGCCGGTTTCGAGCCGGCCCGACGTCGTCAGCATTCTCTGGATCCGTTGGATCCGCGAGTTCGATAAACGCCCTCTTGCCAGTTGCCGGTGTGGGAGGCGACATCGCGAGCGCGCGGCTCGCCCATCAGCGAGGCGTTCCTGGCCCGCTGGCCGGGGCTAGCATTGTCGTCGACACCACAGTCGGAGTGGCGACACAGCTGGTCTTTGTCACAGCTGGAGTGACGCTGCTGGTGAGCCGATCGAGCGAACACGCCGCAGCCCCCGTGGCGTGGGCGGTATCGATAGGCATAGGCGTGTTCGTCGCCGTGATCGCGATATTTGTGCTGGTCCAACATCGAAGAATGTTCGCCGTGTTTGCCAACCTGGCAAACCGCCTCTCGGCTGCGAAATGGCTGTCCGCCTTCACAAGTAGCGCTTCAGCGATCGACGATGCCGTCCTGGCGACCTATCGTCGACGTTTAGCCTTGTTGCGCGCCAGCGTGATGCGCCTCGTCGGGTGGACCGCCGGCGCTGGGGAGATTTGGCTGGTGATGCATTTCCTGATGAGGCCCCTTAATTTGATCGACGCATTTGTTCTTGAAAGCCTCAGCTCGGGTGTTCGTGCGGCGGCTTTCATGGTGCCCGGAGCGTTGGGCGCTCTCGAGGGCGGTTTTGTTCTTTTCGGCGCGCTGTTTGGACTGCCAGCGGACATCGCGCTGGCCATTTCCTTGTGCAAACGGGTTCGCGAGTTGGCGTTAGGTTTGCCGGGCCTGTTTGCTTGGCAGTGGGTCGAAGGCCACTATCTGCTACGCCGCGGCGAGGACAAGCCGAACTCAACGTCCCGATGACTGCCGTCCCATCTACCGGGATCATGGCGGTGGCCGGCGCTCGGCAATCGCCGGCACGCCAAGCGCCTTGCTTAGACTGGGCCAGATCACTGGGTCAGGTCACGGGGCCAAGTCACCTCGCTTCCGTCGCTGCAAATCCTCGGCCCAGCGCTTCGACAGCGCAGCCCCATCAATTGGGGTGGTTCTTACGTTGCGTCGCCAAGAGCGCGGGCTGGAAGAGAACGGCGGCGCAGAGGGTCGTCATCAGCGACAGGGCCATGAGCTTACCCATGCTCGATGTACCGGGATGGTGCGAAAACCACAGGCTGCCGAAGGCGGCAGCCGTCGTGCAGGCGCTAAAGAAAACGGCTCGCGTCAGGCTCGATTGCAAAAAGTTCGTCTCCCCTTCACGCCACGCCATGACGTAGTAGATTTTGAACGCGACGCCCACGCCGAGCAAAAGCGGCAGTGCGATGATGTTGGCGAAGTTCAGTTGTAGTCCGATCGCCACGCAGATTTCGAGCGTGACGACGATGGCAACCAGCAGAGGCACCAGCGTCAGCGCGACATCGGTCCAGCGGCGCAGGGCCACGAAAAGGATGATCGCGATCGACGCCAGAGACCAGACAGCAGCCTGCAGAAACGCTTTAACGATGGTCGCCGCAGCCTCGACGATGAAGATCGGCGTTCCAGTGGCCTGAGGCGCCACTGTCCGGACCGATTTGACGAACCGGTGTAAGACGGCGTTGTCGTTTCCGTCCCCGCGCGGCGCGATCTCGATCCTGACTTGACCGTCCGCCGAGACCCACGCGCTTCTGAGCGAGGGTGGAAGCGTGTCGAGCGTCACCGGCTCGGCGGTCAGGAGGTCTCGTATTTGGCGCAGCGTCGTCTTCAGCGGCTTGACCAGAACGCGCTGCGCTTCGTCTCTTGCCGTTGGGGGCGCCTTTGCCAGGGACGTCAGCAGGCTCGCCAGGCGACGCAGCTGCATAGCGGCGGGGCTGTCGAGGCTGCCTGCCGCACCCGAAAGGTCGGCCGCCGTCTTGTTGATCGCCTCAAGCGTCTCAGCCGGGGTCGGCTCGGTGTCGATCTGATCTGGGTTGAGTGTGTTCTGCAGGAAGAAGTTGGCATCATCGATGATGGCGAGCTTCTCGTCCTGATCCTTCGGAACGAAGCTAAGCAGCGTTCGCACTTTGGCGACTTCCGGCAGCGGCCGCAGTTTCTCGGCGGTGGCGGAGGCGTGGGCCAGATCGCTCTCCAGGATGTCGATCGTGTTGGGGCTCGTATCAGGATCGCGCATCAGATCCAGGAGGGTCGAGACCAATTCGACATCTTTAGAACGTAGGTTGATTGGGTTGAAATCGAAGCGCAAGTGCCCCAGCAACGGCAGACCAAGAATGACGGCCGTCAGGGTCGCGCCGACAACCCACCTGCGCCGCCTGTCAAGAAAACGATCGAGAGGCGCGAGCGCAGCCCAACCGATCGGAGCCTGTTCGCCGGCCGGTTTGAGCACACACACCAGGGCCGGAAGCAGGGTAATGGTCGTCGCGAACGCGATTATCATACCGGTTCCGGCAATCAGTCCGAGTTCAGAAAGACCCACATATGCGGTCGGGAGGAACGAGTAGAAAGCTGCCGCGATCGAGGCGGCCGCGAGCAGAAGCGGCCCCGCCACGCGGTGCGCCGTCGCTTGGAGAGCTCCGCGGAGATCGCACTCGGCGTATCGTTCGGCGCGATAACGAACGCTGAACTGGATGCCGAAATCGACGCCCAATCCCACGAACAGCACGGCGAAGGCGACCGAAATGAGGTTCAACGTTCCGACCATCCACAGTCCCATGGCGGCCGTGAATGTCAGCCCAACAGCGAGGTTAATCAGGACCGCGAGGATGATGCGAGCCTGTTTAAGCGCCAGCCACAGCACCAAGAGAACAACGAGCATCGTCACGACGCCGTTCAGGGCCGCCCCGTCGGCGACTGTGGCGAATTCTTCATCCGAAAGGGCCACTGACCCGGTGAGGCGCACCGTGATGCCCCTGTCAGGCGTCAACCTCAACTTTGCGATCGTCGCCCGGATGGCCTTCGTCGCGGCGCCTCCAGGCTGGAGATCGCCAAAATTGAGGACCGGCTGGATGTTCACAAACCGACGCAACTCCGACGGCTCAGGGGCTCGCGACGTGATCAGCTTTCGCCAGGAGAAGGGGGGGCGCCTTCCTTCTGCCAGGAGGTCGAGGGCGTCCGCGATAGCGGTGACCGCTGGCCTCAGATCTTCGAGCGTCGTTTTTTTCAGGCGCAGCCCTTCGATCGACTGCGAAATGGCGCCAAGGATGCCGCGCAATGTCGGATCCGCGGCGAGCGTGCCAAGGAAGGGCTCCGCCTTGATCAATGCGGCCGTGTCGCGCCGCACTTCGTCGATGGTCTCGAAGAGGATGCCGTTGCGGGCGAAGAACTCGCCACCATCGGGCCGGCTGATCATGCGGACCACGTCCGGCCGTGGCGTTAGCGCATCGACCAACGCCGTCGCCGCCTCTTCGGCCGCTTCCGGTGTGGTCGAATCGATGACGGCGATGATACGGTCGGTCCGCTGGGGGAAGAGCTGGTTGAGCCGGGTCTCCTGTTGGCGCCAGGGAAGAGAACTCGACAGTAGCTTGCTGCTATCGGTGGTGATGGAGATATGGCGCGAGACATAGCCACCCGAGAGGGCCGCCGCGAGGAGGAAGCCTGGAATGACCAACCACGCGTAGCGGGTCGACAAGCGGACGGCCCGCGCTATTGCGGCGATGGTCGCGGCGCGGTCATTTTTGCCCATGCGATCGGGTGGAGCGCATGGTTCGCGTCGGGTGTCAATTGGGGATAAAAAACCTTATTGGCGGCACGCTTTGGCCAACCGCGCGCCCGCCCTGCGAGTATAGCATCGAACTCGACTCCCAAAATGGCGCTAGAACACGAGCACCCGCGGAGAACCCTAGCCGCCACTTGCCAAGAGGGGCCTTCAGTCCGAACCGTCGGAATATCCTCGATGAAAGGCTTCGTCCGTCACTGCAGGAACGCGCGAAGGCTCCCATCGTCGCGTCCGGCGGCTAGGCGGTGACCCCCACTGCCCCGCAACCGGCTACAAGCCTCCTGATCGTGAGCGGATTGAAGCGGGAGGCGGCAATCGTGGCCGGACCAGGCCGCATGACAATCTGCGGCGATGCGCGAAGCTTGCGCGCCAAACTGGTCGAAGTCGCGGACCTCCGGCCGCGCCTGGTGATCAGTTGGGGCATCTGTGGCGGGCTCGATTCGCGGCTTCTTCCTGGAGATATCATCCTCGGCGTGGAAGTCGTTTCAGCGGAGGGCAGTATCAGGACCGATGAGGCCGTCACGTCGTCGCTTAAGCAGCGCCTCATTAACGCCAGAGCACGCATCGTCCTCGAACGCTTGGCGGCCGCCGATGCTCCGGTCCTCACAGTTGGCGCCAAGGCGGAGCTGCACGGCGCGACCGGAGCAGCGGCCGTGGATATGGAAAGCCTGACGGCGGGCCGTTTTGCGCTTGAACGTGGTATACCTTTTGCAATTCTGCGAGCGGTCGCTGACCCCGCAGATCGCGATTTGCCTCCTCTTATCCTGGAAGCCGTGGATTCGGAGGGCCGTATCAAGATTACTGCGGTTATCGCAGGTCTTATCCGGTCTCCGGGTGAGTTCCGGGGGCTCTGCGCGGCCGCCCGCGACAGCAAAGCCGCATTCCGGGCGCTACATCGCTGCGGTGATCTTCTTTCCGGTCTTTCCCTCGGCCTCGGCCTTCCGCATCTCTGAGAGTTTCCGGGTGACATTGCCTTCGAAGACATAGACAGCCGGGCGCTGGCCCTCGAGCGGGATTTCAGGAGCCATCTCGCCCTCCGTCCTCACCCCCCGCAACGCCAAGCTCAGCGCCTTCCAGGGCCGCCTCACCGTCTCGTTTACAGCGGTCGCCTCGAAGCCGCTATGGACCATGCAATTTGCGCATTTCTCATAATTGCCAGTGCCGTATGCGTCCCAATCCGTGTCTTCCATCAGCTCCTTGAACGTTTTGGCGTAGCCTTCCCCGAGGAGGTAGCAGGGACGCTGCCAGCCGAAGACCGTGCGCGTTGGATTTCCCCAGGGCGTGCAATGAAAGCGCTGATTGCCCGCAAGGAAGTCGAGGAACATGGTGGATTGGTTGAAAGCCCATTTTCGGGCGCCGTCCCCACGCTTGAAGACGGCGCGGAACAACTCCTTGGTCGCGGCGCGGTGCAGGAAATGTTTCTGGTCCGGCGCCCGCTCATAGGCGTAGCCAGGTGAAACGGTGATGCCGTCAACACCCAACTCCGTCACGGTGTCAAAAAATTCGGCAATCCGCGCAGGGTCCGCATCGTTGAAAAATGTGCAGTTGATCGTGACGCGAAATCCCTTCGTCTTCGCGACTTTCAACGCCGAAACCGCGCGATCATACACTCCTGCCTGGCAAACGGATCTGTCGTGCATCTCCTGATCGCCGTCGAGATGAATTGACCACGTAAAATAAGTGCTCGGCTTGTACTGATTGATCTTTTTCTCGAGGAGCAACGCATTGGTGCAGACGATCGCGAATTTCTTGCGCGTAATCACCCCCGCGACGATCTCGGGCAGCTCCTTATGCAGAAGCGGTTCCCCCCCAGCCATGACGACGACCGGCGCGCCGCATTCATCGACCGATTCGAGCGCGTCCTTAACAGAAAGACGCATGTTCAAGATGGCGTCGGGATAGTCGATCTTGCCGCAGCCCGCGCAAGCCAAATTGCACCGGAACAGAGGTTCCAGCATCAGAACGAGCGGATAGCGCTTCCGACCAGCGAGATGCTGGCGAGCGATGTATCCACCAACTCTCGCAATTTGCCGGAAGGGTATACCCACGCAACGCTCCTTTAAATAATCAATCGAGGTAATTGCCGAGCTTAGCCAACTCGGGGAGCAAGCTCGGCCGGAAGGCGAAAACTCACGCTTTCCTTTGGCCCATCAAGGACTGACAGTTCCGACGGTGCGATGTGCATCAGGGCCCGGATCACGTCTTCGACCAGGACCTCCGGTGCGGACGCGCCCGCCGTTACGCCCACCACGCCAGCATCGCGCACCCAATCAGCTTCGATCTCGCTCCCATCGGCCACGAGATAGCTCGGCAATCCTGCCTCCTGCGCGATTTCCCGCAACCGATTCGAGTTGGAGCTGTTGCGTGCGCCCACCACGATGATGACATCTGCAAGTCGGGACAATTCGCGCACGGCTGTCTGGCGATTCTGGGTTGCGTAACAAATGTCCCTTATGTCCGGACCTGCGACATCCTTGAATCGTCGGTGCAGCGCAGCGATCACCTCTCGAGTATCGTCGACGCTCAACGTCGTTTGCGTGACATAGGCGATGGGCGCATCGACGGCAATGGGGAGCTTCTCGACATCCTCCTTGTTCTCCACGAGATGCACTTCACCGTCGATTTGGCCCAGCGTACCCTCGACCTCCGGGTGGCCGGCGTGCCCAATGAAGATGAGGGCACGCCGCTGGGCGACATATCGGCGCCCCTGATTATGCACCTTGGTAACCAAAGGGCAGGTCGCATCGATCGTGGGAAGAGCTCGCAACTTTGCTTCGTTCTCGACCTTGCGGGACACCCCGTGCGCGCTGAAAATCGTCACTGCGCCGGGGGGCACTTCGTCCAGCTCTTCGACAAAACGTGCGCCCTTGGCCTTGAGGGCCTCGACGACGTGGCGGTTATGCACGATCTCGTGACGTACATACACGGGTGCGCCGTACTTCTCCAGAGCGCGCTCAACAATGTCTATGGCGCGCACGACCCCGGCGCAAAACCCCCGCGGTTGGGCAAGAATTATCTTCATTATCTCACCCCTCTCACCAAAAGCTTCAACTCAGGTCTACAACGGAGTGGCACGTCGCAGGTGGTGTGCTAGGCTGGCGAGACCCACTATTTCGTAGCAATAGCTTATCGCCTGACGCGGAGCGGGGCAAGAATCTCACCCAAGTATCGATTTAAATGCAGTTCAATGCCCGGCAATCAAGTCTCCATACGCCCAGGCTGTTTTGGTCCTTCACCACGTTGCGATCTGACGCGGTCCTCGTTCCCTAGGTAGGTAATCGGCATTATCAGCGACCGCGGCGCCTCCTCGCACAGCCAGAGCCCGCCTCGAGGATGTGAGTTGTTTCCCAATCAACTTATGCTCGAGAGATCGGACAGGGTTTTCGGGACGCTCACCACAGTGATCGCTCAGCGACGTTGACGAGCTTCGCCTTTGTTTCCCAGCGAGGGTTAGCTATGCTGTGCTCGCGCGCGAGACATTTTTGCCAAGCATACGGCACCGGAGGATAAAATGTTTTCCTCATTTGCGGCAGATCTGGCGGAACGAGTTAAGAAAGCGGGGCCCGTCATCATCGGCCTTGTCGGCGCAGGTCAGATGGGCACGGACCTAATTGTTCAGATCGCTCTTATGCAAGGCGTGCGCATAGGCGCAATCGCGGTGCGTGCGCAGCGCAAGAGCGCGGTTGATGCCGCGCTCCTTGCCGGCCATGGTCCAGCCGACCTTGTCGAGGCATCGAGTGCATCCGCCGTGGACCGTGTCATCGAGTTGGGTCTCATCGCCATATGCACTGATATTGACGCAATAGCCGGCGCCGGCCGAGTCGAGGTGATCATTGATGCCACAGGGCATCCCAACTCTGGCGCCCAAGTTGCGCTGGCCGCGATCAGTAACGGTAAGCACATCGTCATGTTGAATGTGGAGGCCGATATTACAATCGGTCGACAGCTCAAGGCCTATGCCACACGCGCTGGTGTCGTCTACACCGGCGCGGCTGGGGATGAACCCGCCGCTGCAGCAGAGCTCGTTGCCTTTGCCCGAGCGCTTGGCATGACCGTGGTTGCCGCTGGTAAGGGAAAGAACAACGCGCTCAGATTCGATGCGGTGCCGCAAGACTTCGAAGCGGAGGCACGTGCCCGCAATATGAATCCACGCGTTCTAACAGAGTTTGTAGACGGCACAAAAACAATGGTTGAGATGGTGGCGCTGGCAAATGCCACGGGGCTCGTCCCGGATAGACCTGGCATGCACGGCCCGTGCGCCAACCGAGACGAACTCGTTGACGTCTTCCGTCTGAAATCCGAGGGGGGTATTCTGACGCGCAAAGGCGTCGTTGACTACACAATCGGGAAGAACGTAGCGCCAGGGGTCTTCTGTATAGTGGAACCAGTTCATCCGCGGATCGAAGAGCGGATGGCGGATTTACACGTGGGAAAGGGGCCTCTCTTCACCCTCCATCGACCTTACCACCTGACCAGCTTGGAGACACCGCTGACCGCAGCCCAAGCCGTGCTTTACGGTCGTGCCGATATTCAGCCCCTCGATCACCCAGTAGCGGAGGCGATTGCTCTTGCCAAATGTGATCTTTTTCCAGGCTCAGTTATGGGTCGGATCGGCGAGTGCGACTATCGAGGCTGGTCGCTGGCCTGGGTTGATGCACGGCGCGCTCGAGCCTTGCCGCTTGGGCTTGCCGAGAACGCGCGGATTACGCGGCCCATCCGCAGGGGTGAGGCACTCACCTATGATAACTGCGCCATTGATGAGTCCAAGACAATCGTCCAGCTGCGCCGGGTACTGGATCAGGCGGATAATTGCTTCGAGGCCGCGGCGTGAAGATTCCTCATCGGCTTGTGAGTGCGTACGCCATAGAGAGGCCGTGCGCGGCGTGGCCCGGCCGGCTGAGATGCACCGGCCTTTGCCGTGAACCGACATGAGGTGCAGCAGCTTTGCGGGCTATGTCAAAGCAATTTTGAGGGCCTTGCGCTGAGACAGGTTCGGCCATAAGGCTCGGTTCGCATTTTCATGATGGGCGTGAGCTTGACGGATAACGGTTCCTGGACGCGCTCAATGGCGACCACCGGCTCGATCAATTAGGATGCTGGGCATCCCGAACTCGTGTTCCCAAAGCCGCAGAATTGATTTCCACGAGAACCGGATAACCCATCGCCGCAGCGTGGTGATCGGCTCGATCGGCACCGGCGTTGGCCTCGGCGCCCACGCCGACGCAATCGAGATTCCTAACACCCCTAGCCATGCATTCGCTGCCCGGGGATCCCCGATTTGGAAGCCGAATAGGAGGAGCCAAATTTGATGCCGTGCCTGTCCTGTGTAGACGAGGTGACGATCAGCTTGTGGTGCCGTCTTCATGGGAGAAAGTGTCGATAGCGCGCGTTGCGACTCGCTCACTGGCGCGCTTGGACCGAAGCAAGATAAGAAGTTCGATTTTGGTTGACCGATCGCAGGTCGCAACTTCAATGCTGTAAGGCCCCCCTCAACCGCATCCTGAATACCTTCCTGCGCTGGATGATCGCGAAAGGAAACGCGCTGCTTCCTCGAGAGGCTCAGCCGTGAATTCGTCGATGTCCTCGCGGGTCGCGCGGCGGCAGCACAGCCTGTATCGCGCCGCGCTCCGCAAGGATGTGGAGCTCTTTTTTGATCGCCGAAGAGCATGTAAAACAGACTCCCACTCACCAACGTTCACTCCATGAGGAGAGCTATGATGTCCCCCAAAATGCACCTAGCGGCCGGCCTTATCGGAGCCATCGGCATCGTTGCTGCGTTCGCCGCACCGGCGTTAGCGCAAGGCGGTGTGAATGTCGGAACGTTGACTTGCAATGCGTCAGCGGGCACAGGTTTCGTGTTTGGATCGTCGCGCGCCCTCAACTGCATCTTTGCTCCGTCGCCCGGCCGACGCGAACGCTATACAGGAACCATCGATAAATTTGGCGTTGATATCGGCTACACTGCGGCCGCGGTGATTGTCTGGGGCGTTATTGCACCGACGGCCAATCTGGGACCTGGCTCACTAGCCGGGAATTATGCGGGCGCTTCGGCCGGAGCGGCAGTCGGCGCCGGCCTTGGCGCCAACGCGCTGATTGGCGGCTCGAACCAACAGATCGCGTTGCAGCCGCTCAGCATCGAGGGCCAAACCGGACTCAACGTTGCGGCAGGGATTGCGTCAATCGTCCTGCGCTATCGCCGCTAGCGAAGGCACTTGCGGCGACCGATTTAGCTTCCCAAACCCTGCGCTTCCGAGCGTTTGAAACGCGCGACGCTGATCAGCGGAGCCGTATGCGGCGAGACGTTCCGTGGAAAGTGCTCCAAAGCGGAACCTCTCTTGAGTTGGGAATTACTTAGTCTGTAGCGAGCGCCGGATCTTCTTAGGAGTTGAGCCATGCCGACGGACTTGGCGACCGCGGATCAAATCTCGCGTGTGATCTCGCAGGCGACTGCCCCTTCATTTCTGCTCGGCGCCGTGGCGGCGTTCATCTCGGTCCTGATCACACGAATGAACCGCTTGGCGGATCGGAGCAACGCGCTTATCGCAATTCCGGATGACGATCCGCGCTGGGCGCACCTCAAAGCTGTCCTGCCTCGCTTGAGCCAACGCGCAAGATTGATGAACAGGGCCATCGAGTTTGCGGTCATCAGCGGCATCTTCACGACCGGGCTCGTGATCCTCGCCTTTTTGAGTGCCTTCTTGAGATTCCGTCACGAATACGGCGCCGGCCTCATGTTCATCCTGGCTTTGATGTCCTTCGCTGCCTCCTTGATTACCTTGTGGCGCGAAGTGCGCGCGGCGCTAAAGGATCTCGAATACCACGTATGAGCTGCGGCACGTGGTCCCGCGCGTGGTCGTCAGTGAGGCAAGGCAGGCGAGCCATGCCCCGCCACGTCCTCAATGGGAGCCGCGTCCTTAAGTGCACTGTCACCGCAATGCCCGTTTGGATGGCTTCCTCGCGCGTGCGGACAAACGGGTCACTGCAATGGACATATGGCGGCAAGCCGCTCTACCTCTATTCCGGGGATATGACCGGCGATGGCTTCGGTGGTGTTTGGCACGTGGTCAGCCAATAGCGATGCGGCGCGCTTCTTTGCTTTCAACCCAAAGCGGGCCAAAGTCGGCGGTGCTAAAAGCCAGGGCGCAATGACGGCGCTCGGCCAAATGGACGGCATGGTCTGAAGGAAGACACAGTTACGGCGAAGCACGAGATCGCGGAAAAGCTCACTGCAACGCTGTAGGAACGTATAGGCTCTCTCGCGTCATCCTTTTCTCGATAAGACGCAGTAGAAGCGCAATGCCGCTTTGAATCGCAGTTTTGACGGTCTTTTTTCTTGATCACCGTCTCCCTATTTGAGGGGACAGGGAAAGCCAAGGTGAAACTGTCAAGACACGTAGTTGAAGTTATTGTTGCGCTCATTGCGGGCGCCTCGGGGGCTCTCGGGCAAAATCTTCAATCGCCAACGCAATCGCCGACCGCGGAGCAGGTCGCCCCATCGTTTTCGCGAGAGCAGCTCGATCAAATGTTGGCGCCGATCGCGCTTTATCCGGATCCGCTTCTCGCCGAGATCCTGATGGCTTCAACATATCCTCTCGAAGTGGTTGAGGCCGATCGCTGGATTCAAGATCCCGCGCATGCAAAACTCGACCGGGATCGACTGACCGTAGTGCTCGAGCAAGAGCCGTGGGATCCTAGCGTAAAATCGCTCGTTCCCTTTCCTCAGATTCTAAAGATGATGGATTTCAATCTCGAATGGACCGAGCGGCTGGGTGAGGCTTTCCTGGCCGATCAAGCAGGGGTGATGGATTCGATTCAACGTCTGCGTGAGGAGGCGAAAGCCGCTGGAAACCTAAATTCGACGCTGCAGCAGACCGTAACTGTGGAGAGCGAAGGAAAGCCGATCACTATCGAACCATCGGATTCAGAGAGCGTCTACGTTCCAGATTACAGCCCCTCCGTCGCTTACGGGACATGGCCTTATCCCAGCTACCCGCCGACATCTTTTCCAGGATTTCTCAGCGGCGACAGCGTTGTGTTCGTCATCGCGGCGCTGCGTCACTGGCACCATTGGGACTGGGTTCATCATAGGATCGAGATCGACCGAGATCGCTTTGCGATCCTTAATCGCAATCATCAGCCGCTCGGCGGTGTCACTTGGGAGCACGATCCATTGCATCGCCAGGGCGCTGGCTATCGCGTCCCGGCGGTTCGCGCCCGTTTTGACGGCCACAACTCGGCTCCAGAGGTGAGGGTCCTCCGCGGCTTTCCGCCAATCGGAGCTCCAGAAGTTCGGCCGGCCCTGCGAGCGGTCGGGCAGCCCGAGATATCGCGGCCGCAGATATCACAGCCTGGGGTAATAAAGCCGGCACCGATGCCGCATAGGCCACCGGCATTCGAATACGTGAATTGTGGCTCCGGCCCGCACATGGGACGACAGGTCACGGTCGGGAGGGTGGCTCCTGCGGGCCGAACAACAACCAACGGAGGCGGCGTTCGGGTGTCACCTTACGGTCTTCAGAGGTAAGCTCCGGAAAGCAGGCGCAATGAAAGCGGGGCACGGCGAGCGGCTCGAGGATGGGCGGTGCTCCGGCTTGCGATGAGAAGCACACGCTTCGAACAACCTCCATAGCTTTGGGTTTCGGCGCGGCCAGCGACGAAAATTCGTTTCGTGTTTTTCGTTCGGACGCGCATAACTCAAGAACGTCTTGCGCCGCTCGACGGTGACGACTGGTGTCGAGGCAGGGCGCTTAGCAGGAGGCAATCATGTCGGGGCTCGACCCATCACATATCATACAAGTCGGGATGGGGTTCTTCGCCTCGAAGACGCTGCTTTCAGCCGTGGAGCTGGAACTTTTCACGAAGCTCTCTGGTCGGCCGATGACCGGCCAAGAGATTGCCGCGTCCTTGCAACTCAATCCGCGCGCCGTGCCGGACTTCCCGGACGCTCTCGTGGCCCTCAAATTTCTCGAACGTGAGGGTGATGGCGCCCATGCGCGGTACTCGAACACAGCCGAGAGCGCCTTTTTTCTAGACCGGAACAGCCCTGGCTATATCGGTGGTATCCTCGAGATGGCGAATGCCCGTCTGTATCGATTCTGGGCGGATCTTACCGAGGCCCTGAAGACGGGCATGCCGCAAACCGAAACCAAGCACTCCGGAGAGCCGGTGTTCGCGAAACTCTACGCGGACCCGGCACGGCTCGAGCAGTTCATGAATGCCATGGCCGGGATATCGGCCGGGAACTTCAAGGAGCTTGCCCAGAAATTCGATTTCTCCAATTACAAGACCCTTTGTGACGTGGGCGGCGCGACCGGGCAGCTCTCCTGCATGGTTGCCGCGGCCAATCCGCACCTGCGTTGCACCAGCTTCGATCTTCCCGAAGTCGTGCCCATAGCCACACGCAAAATTCAGGAGGCGGGACTGACCGACCGGGTAAAGGCTGTTGGCGGCGACTTCCTTGCCGATCCGTTGCCCAAAGCGGATGTCCTCACCATGGGGATGATCCTGCACGACTGGAACCTCGAGAAGAAGAAGATGCTCATTCGCAAGGCGTATGATGCCTTACCCCCGGGCGGCGCATTTGTGGTCATCGAGGCGCTCATCGACGATGCAAGACGCGAGAACGCATTCGGCCTGATGATGTCTCTCAACATGCTGATCGAATTCGGCGATGCCTTCGACTACACGGGGTCCGATTTTGCGAGCTGGTGCCGCGAGGTCGGATTTCGAGACTTCCAGATCATCCCGCTGACGGGTCCATCGAGCGCTGCGGTCGCCTATAAATAACATCACGCAATTTCGAACTCGAAGGGCCCCAGCAATATCATGCGGCGCGGCCGCGAGGCGGGTTGGACACGACCTGCAAGCGCATGGCCTGGTTACGGCGACAGTGCGCTGAACCTCTGTTCTCGCCGTGCGGCCAATGCTCTTGGTGGCGCGTGGGCACGCCGACAGGATGCCGCGGGTAGCTTGAGAGCCAGCGCGACGCTCGGCTCAAGATGGTGGATAAATCGGGCGCCGGCGAGCTTCCGTGACCTCCCTGCGCTATCGTCACCCGGGTGCATTTCGGGAGCATGAGTCCATGTCGGCACACGTCGGTCATTGCGTAATCCGCGGCGGTCGAGTTCTCGACATCGGGCGCCACGCCGCGGAGGTGGCCGACATTCTGGTCGAGGGGGATACGATCCGCGAGATCGGGCCTGCGGGCCTCGCGACGCCAACGGGAGCTCTCGTGATCGACGCCGCCGACCGGCTGCTCGTGCCCGGCCTCGTCAATGCGCACACGCATGGCCATGGCCATCTGGGGAAGGGTTCGGGCGACCGCTGGACGCTCGAGCTCCTCCTCAATGCGGGCCCCGGCCTCAACAGTCACCGGACGCTCGAGGACAAATATCTCGCCTGTCTTTTGGGCGGGCTCGACATGATCCGGTCGGGCACGACCGCTTGCTACGACCTTTTCCACGAGTTCCCCCTGCCGAGCTTCGAGGGGCTGGAAGCGGCCGCCCGCGGCTATCGCGACGCCGGGGTGCGGGTCGTGCTCGCCCCGATGGTCGCCGACCATAATTTCTACGAGGCCATCGATGGGCTTCTCGATGCGTTGTCACCGGCGCAGCGCAAGAGCGTCGAGCGGTTTCGATTGGCGCCTGCCGTCGAAACCCTGGCTGCGCTCAAAGCCATCATCGCGCGTTGGCCCTTCGATCCAACCGAGGCGGGGCTCGCCCTCGCACCGACGATCCCGCTTCACTGCAGCGACGATTTCCTCGCCGGCTGCGGTTCGCTCGCGCGCGAGGCCGGCCTCGGCCTCCATATGCATCTCGCGGAATCGAAGGTGCAGGCGGTCACCGGCGTGAAGCGCTACGGCCGCTCCCTGACGGCCCATATCCAAGCTCTCGGCGTGCTTGGGTCGCATTTTACGGCGGCCCATGCGGTCTGGCTCGACGACGACGACATCTCGCGGCTCGCGGACCATGGGGCCACGGTCGCGCACAATCCCGGCAGCAACCTTCGCCTCGGATCTGGGATCGCGCCGGCCGGGCGCATGCGCGAGCGCGGCCTCGCGGTCGGCATCGGCACCGATGGCTCGCAATGTTCGGACAACCAGAACATGTTCGAGGCGACGCGGCTTTCCGCGTTTTCGAGCCGCATCACGTCGCCTGACCCGGATCGCTGGCTCTCGACCGACGAGGCCTTGACCATGGCGACTGAGGGCAGCGCCCGCGCACTCGGCCTGGGCAAGCACGTCGGGCGCATCGCGCCCGGCCTCAAGGCCGATATCGTCTTTCTCGACCTCGGCAACCTCAACTATGTGCCGCTGAACGATCCGACGAACCAGGTCGTCCTCGTCGAGAACGGCGCGGCGGTCGACAGCGTCATGATCGGCGGGCGGATGGTGCTCGACCGGGGCCGGTTCACGACGTTCGATGTCCAGCGCCTGCGCGAACGGGTCAACGAGCGCGCCACCGCGTTGCGGGAGCAGAACCGCGAACTTTCGGCGCTGGCGCGCGGGCTCGAGACCGTCGTCAGTCATTTCTGCGTCGGCCTCACCCGAAGCCACTATCACGTCGAGCGCTTCGTTCCCGAATAAAGGCGCGTCTGCGCCAAACGGCGCTGAGACGAAATTGCCATCGCGGCTCACGCTTCCCGCCGAGCTCGTGTTGAGATCGCGCATCATGGTGCACTCCTTCATTGACGGGCGGCAAGCGTGCGCCGCCGTGACGTGGGCGCAGCCGGGCCGGTCAACCGCTGGAGCGTCAGCGCGCGGATCGCCGGCGTGACGGCGGTCACTGCAAAGCGGCCATTTTTATCTGAGCCGTTCTGCCCGCTCTATTTGGCTTTGCCGAATTTGAAGTTTATCGGCTAGATTACCTGTCGGGGGTGTCTGTATATTCTCTGAAAACACGAACAAACGGAGGGACGTCATGCATTGGTATTTTTCGGGGAACTACACAGCCGCGGCGATGAAGGCTCTCGGAGAGAAGCCGTCCGATCGCCATGCGGCGGCCAAGAAGCTGGTGACCGCCGGAGGCGGCAAACTGATCTCGTTTTACCGCACGGCGGCCGAGGGACCCGGCGTCCTCATCATATTCGAGGCGGACCCTGTCACAGCGGTGGCGATCAACGCGATCGTCGTGGCGGGCGGCGCCCTGACGAACGTCAAGTTCACCCGGCTATGGACGGATGAGGAAGTGACGTCCATTCGCAAGAAGCGGGCGGAGATCGAGGGCGCGTATAAGCCGCCGGGATAATAAGCTTGCCGGGGCGGAGGTGCCGTCCCGCATTTCGTCAAGGCTTGCGAGCGCGAGTCGGGCGAGCCCGTTTTAGCGCACGCGGGGAGGGCGTATTCACGCCCCCTGGCAAAATTCCTTGCCTCGTCGACGCCTTCACCTGCATTCGGGCGGAGCAGCGGGATTTGCGCTGCCTCGGGCGGTCGAGCCGATAGCTTCATGGATCGCGGCACAATGGCGGACGAGATTGGCCTGTGAAGCGACGAACTGCTTGAGCGGCGTCTCGATCGGATAGAAGTAGATATTGGCGATGAAGCCGTAGATGCCGGCGTCGACGCTGGTCGGCTTCGTGCCGAACAGGTAGTCGCGCTCCGGGATCAGATTGGCCAGCACCCGCAGGTCGGAGAGCCCGCGCGCATAAGCGGCAGGTGGCGCGAAGCGGCCGATGCCCTGGTAGTAATAGCGCTTGGCGTTGAAGTCGCGCGCCTTGCCGAGACCCTCCTCGGTCAGGCTTGGATGTTCCCGCCGCAACGCTTCGCTGAAGGCCGGCCAGAACTCCTCGTCCTTCCAACGCGAGTAGGACATGACCCAGTAAAGATCGTCGAGCATGCGGGTGATCAAATGGCCCATATCGCGTTGCGTGCCGGTGAGCCCATCATCGATGGTCAGCCCGTGACGGCGGATGAGGTGGGCGATGATCGTGTCGCTGTCCCCGATCGCCTCGCCCTCGTCCACGACGTAGGGAAGCTGCCCTCGCGGGGCCGCTGAGGCGTCGACGATATGCTTGTGGACGAACGGCATGCCGGCCAGTTTGAGGAACGCAAATACCTTGAGGCCATAGCCGTTATTGTCAGCGACCCCGAAAAGCTCGGGGTAGGAATAAAGGGTGATCATCGCGCCTCTCCTGGGTGGATCACCGTAGCGAACAGAAAGCGCCTGGTCAGCCATCAAATGAGGCGCTCGCGTCGAAATAAATGGGGAGATCCGCGTGGTGCCACGAATGGCTTTTCCGTGCATTCCCATCGGGCTTCGGCATAGTCCGCGGTTGCGGACCAGTTGAGTATTAAGAGGCGGCGATGAAGGCGCCGAACAATATTTAATACCCAATCGCATGAATAGGCGGCGATCCCTTGTTGCCAGGACATCCGAAACGTTCAATCATGGCATTGCTGACCCGCGGGCGGGAATGGTGAGGCCCGCGTCGAGTGCCGCCCGTCCCCATACTGTAGCCGAGGCGCCACGGAGCGCGCGCCCCAAGAATTCACGGGAGCAGGAAATGATCGCATGGAGATTGGCAGCAGCGCTGCTGTTCGTCATCGGTTTGGGAGCGGTGGCTTCGCCACGCGCTCGTGCCGAGGACGTGACGCTCAATGTTTGGAGCCATGAAGCTGACGAAGATGCCAAGGTCGCGTTCCGCGAGCTTGCGGCGAAGAACCTCGAAGCGGCTCAACCGGGCGTTCACGTCAAGATCACCTGGTATGAGAAAAATCCCCTTCTCGCCGCCCTGAAGACAGCGTTGCCGGCAGGTCAAGGTCCCGATGTCCTTTATGTCGAGCCCGACTGGACGGAATATGTCGAAGCTGGATATCTCGCGCCGCTCGATGACCTGATTGACTGGAACAACATCGAGCCCTGGGCACGCGCGGTCTGGATGTTCAACGGCAAGACCTATGGCGTCCCGCAAGAGGCCTATACCAACGAGATTTACTACAACAAGGATTTGCTGAAGAAGCTCGGCGTCGAGCTGCCCGCGAACGCCCAGTTCACGCAGTCGCAGTTCCTCGATCTCGTGAAGAAGGCGAAGGCCGCCGGCATCACGCCCATCGCTCAGGGCGTGGGCGATCGTCCCTTCCCCGGCGCCTATATCCTCGGCGAGGCTTTGCTGCGCAAGCTCGGCAAGGAGGATTACCGCAAATTGTGGACGGGCTCGCTCTCCTTCGAGGATCCCCGCGTCGTCGAGGTCTTCAAATGGACGAAGGAGCTCGTCGATGCCGGCGCTTATCCGAAGAATTTCATGACGCTCAAGCTCGGCGAATCTCATTACTACTTCTACACGAAACCGGGAGCGCTGATGCTGCCGATGGGGAGCTGGTACACCGGACGCGCCTTCGTGCCGGAGGACAAGGGAGGCCAGGCGAAGGACTTTCCGCTAGGAGTCATGCAATATCCCGCGATGGATAACGGCGCTTGCAACCAGTGCAAAACCTCCGCGGTCGGCGCGAGCTTCGCCATCAACGCGGCGAGCAAGCACAAGGATGTCGCTGCCGCGTTCATCAACGCCATGTCGACACCCGAAATGGGCAAGCGCTGGATCGAGACGGTGTATCTGCAGACGGGAATCAAGGCCGATGTAAAGTCGTTCAGCGGCCCTTACGCCTCTTATTTCACCGAGCTCATGGAGCGTCAGAAGGGCGCCGACTACTTCATCGGCGGTCCGCGCGACCTCGCGCGAGGCGAATGCAAGGACAGCTTTGCGCAGGTGATGAACAGCGCCTTCCCCGGCGGTCTTCTTTCCGTCGATCAGGCGATCAAAATGATGAACACCGCCTGCTTCAAGGGTTAGCGATGTCGCGCCGTGACGTTGCCCGCTGCGCGGTAGTGAGGGGCCCGGGCGCTTGCTCCCTGAAATGACCCCGATCGCCTTCAGCCGAGCCCGTGGAAAATGGCGCTGCGAACACAGGCACGGACGGGCTCGCGCGTGAACAGGTTCGAGCCGCGGGAGCGGTCATCAAAGCGAGCGCCGCCATCGTCGGCGCTCGATGCGCGCCGCGCTTCGCGCGCGACCCTAGTCATTCTGCTCGGTCCTGCGCTGCTGATCTACACGGCATTCATGGTCTACCCGGTGCTGCGCACTTTCTGGAACAGCGTGCACACGATCAAGCCGCAGAACGTCCAGGAGTTCGTTGGTCTCGCCAATTTCAAAGAGCTCCTCGGCAACGATTGGGTATTCTGGAAAGCGGTCGGCAACACGGCGATTTTCGCGATCGTCGCGACCATCGCCGACGTCCTCGGCGGATTGCTCCTGGCGCTCGCGCTTTTTTCCGGCGCTCCCTTCGCCCGACCCTTGCGCGTCGTTTGGTTCACACCGGTGCTGATGTCGTATGTCGTGGTCGGCATCATCTGGGTGTGGATCTACGACTATGACTGGGGGCTCGCGAACGTCGTCCTTCGCTCGCTCGGGCTCGGCAATCTCGAGCAATCCTGGCTCGGCGATCCGCGAACCGCCCTTTGGTCGGTCATGGTGACGCACATCTGGAAATGGCTCGGCTTCAATATGATTATCTTTCTCGCCGCGCTCTACGCTCTGCCCGGCGATGTGCTGGGCGCGGCCGAGCTCGATAATTGCGGCTGGTTCGCCAAGCTCATCCACATCATCATCCCCATGCTCCGGCCGACCATCGTCAACCTCACCGTGCTCTCTTTCATTGGCAAGATGATGATCTTCGACCTCGTCTGGATCATGACCGGTGGCGGGCCTCTTTGGTCGACCGAGACGGTCTCGACCTACGTCTACAAGCGGGCCTTCGACTGGAACACCTTCGATCTCGGCTACCCTTCGGCGATTGCCGTGCTCTGGTTTCTCATCATTCTCGCCTTCATCCTCGCGCTGACGCACATACTGCGCCAGCGCGAGAGGCTGGAGTTCTGAGCTGCATGACTGCGCATGCGATCAAATGGCCTTCCTATCTCCGACGCTCGCCGCTCCTCGCCTTCATGGCGATCTACACGGTGATATCGGGAGGACCTTTCTTGTGGGTGGCCGTGATGTCGTTGCGCACCACACCCGAAATCTTCGCGAGCCCCTATGCCCTGCCGAACAGTCTCCATTGGGAGAAGTTCGTCGAGGCCTGGACGAAATCCAATTACGGCACCTATTTCTGGAACAGCACCATCGTGGTCGTGACCGCAGTCGCGTTGTTGACGATCATCGGCGCGATGGTCGCGCATGGTCTTGCGCGCTACCGCTTTCGCGGCAATCGCCTCGTGCGCTTCGTCATCCTGTCCGGCATGATCCTGCCGCCGCAGCTGCTGATCCTTTCGCTGTTCCAGATCCTTCTTGATTACCGGCTCTACAACACGCTGACCGGCCTCATCATCGTCTACGTCGCCGGCCATCTCGCAATGACGGTCTATATTCTCGAGGGCTTCTTCGCGCAGATCCCGCAAGACCTCTTCGATGCGGCGAGGCTCGACGGATATTCGGATCTCGAGATCTTCTGGCGCATCACCTTGCCGATCGGCGTGCCGGCCCTTTTCACCACGGTCACGCTCAATTTCATCATCTTGTGGAATGAGTTCCTCTACGCGGTCGTGCTTTTGACGGACGATGAGAAGCGCACCTTGCCGCTTGGCATCATGCATTTCATGGGCAGTCACCAGCTCGACGTCGGCATGGTCGCGACGGGACTGATGATCGCCATCGCTCCCGTGATCCTGTTGTACGCTTTCTTCTCCGAGACTATGATCAAGGGGATGACCGCGGGGGCGGTGCGCTGATGGCGACGGTTGCGATCACGGCGCTCACCAAGCTTTACGAAAGAGGCGATGAGCCGGCCGTCAAGGATCTGTCCCTCACAGTAACGGATGGTGAATTCATGGTGCTGCTCGGGCCTTCCGGCTGCGGCAAATCCTCGGTCTTGCGCATGGTCGCCGGCCTTGAGCCGATCACCTCAGGCACGGTTGCGGTCGATGGAAAGATCGTCAACGAGGTCCCGGCCAAGGATCGCGACATCGCCATGGTGTTCCAATCCTATGCGCTTTATCCGCATATGGATGTCTTCAACAATCTCGCCTTCGGCCTGCGCCGGCGTGGCATCGAGCGAAGCGAGATCGAACGGCGCGTGCAGGGCGCGGCCGAAAAACTTGGGCTCTCTCCCTTTCTGAAGCGCAAGCCGCATGCGCTGTCGGGCGGTCAGCGTCAGCGCGTGGCACTCGGTCGCGCCATCGTGCGCGAGCCGAAGGTGTTTTTGTTCGACGAGCCCTTGTCCAATCTCGATGCCGCGTTGCGCGTCAGCACGCGCAACGAGCTCATCCGCCAGCAGCGCGAGATCGGCATCACGGCAATCTACGTAACGCATGACCAGATCGAAGCCATGACGATGGGTCACCGCATCTGCATAATGAACAAAGGCGAGGTCGTGCAGATCGGGAAACCGCTCGAAGTCTATCGCAATCCCGCCAATACGTTCGTCGCAAGGTTTCTCGGCAATCCCCCGATGAACCTCATTCCGGTCACCATCCAGGGCGACGCTCGCGGCTATGAGCTCCGCCTAGGCGGCACGTCTCTGCCTGCCCAAAGCTGGCCTGCCGAACGGCTGGGCCGGCTCGATGGCAAGGCTTTGCTCGGCATCCGTCCGGAAGATCTCTACGAGACCTCGCCGCGCCCTGGCGACGAGCGCCTCGTTGGCGTCGCCGGAGCGAGTGTCGTTGCCGTCGAGCCACTTGGCGCCGAGACGCTGCTCGTCTTGTCGCTGCCAGGCGTTTCTGAAGAGATTATTGCGCGCAGTGGACGCGAGACCAAGCTCCGTGCCGGCGACCGCGCCACGGTCGAGCTCGACCTTGCCGCGGCACATCTCTTCAACTCTGTGACGACGCAGGTCATCCCCCGCATCCATGGCGAGAGAGAAGCTCGATGGGCGACAACCGCATAATCGACACGCACGCCCATATTATCGATCCGGCCCGCTTTCTTCTTGCCGATGGACCCGGATACAAGCCGCTGCCGCATGAGACCGGCACGAGCGAAGAATATTGCGCCGTGCTCGATGCCCATGGCGTCGCGCAAGCTCTGTTGGTGCAGCCGAGTGGCTATGGCTACGACAACTCCGCATTGCTCGATGCCATGGCGCGCCATCCGGGGCGCTTCAAGGCGATTGCCGTTGTCGATCCCGTGACGCTCGAGAGCGAGCTTGCGAAGCTTGCCGAGCAAGGCGTCGTCGGTGTTCGATTCAATCTCCAAAGTCACAGGCCCGACGCGCTCGAAGGACCTCGGGCCGAGCACTTCCTCGCACGCCTCGAGGAGCTTGGCTGGTTCGCGCAGGTCTTTGCGGACGACGCTCAATGGCAGGCGGTCGCCCCCACGTTGCTTCGTAGCCGGGTCAGGGTGCTCGTCGATCATTTCGGTGTGCGCAACCCCGCGGCGGGGCTGTCTCAGCCGGGCTTCGCGGCGGTGCTGGCTCTGGGGCGCGAAGGCAAAGCCACGGTGAAGCTCTCGGCGCCCTTCCGGCTCTCGAGCCGGCCGGAGGATTTCGCCGATCTCGACCCCTTCGCGGAAGCGCTGATCGGAGCCTTTGGGATCGAGGGCTGCATCTGGGGTTCCGATTGGCCGTTCATCAACTTTCCCCGAGGCTTCAGCTATGAGGCGGCCTTGCGCGCGCCCTCGCGCTGGCTGAGCGACCCTGGCGAACGAAGCATGGTCATGGGGGCGAACGGCGCGCGGCTTTTCGGCTTCCGAGAGCTGGCTTCGAGGACAGCGTGATGACGAAGACGAGACGGGCTCCTGCACTCAAGGTGGCGCTCGCAGGCGCCGGGATGATTAGCTGGTATCATCTCACCGCGTGGCGGAACCTCGGCGAGCGCGTCGAGCTCATCGCCGTGTGCGACCCCGACGAAGGCAAGGCGCGCAGCCGTGCGCAGGAGTTCGGCATCGCCAAGATTTATGCCGAGCGCGACGCCATGCTGGCGGGCGAAGCGATCGATGCGCTCGACGTGGCGACACCGCGCGAGACCCATGCCGGCTGGGTCGAGGCAGCGGCCATGCGCGGCATCGATGTGCTGTGCCAGAAACCGCTCACGCCGACGCTGGCAGAGGCACAAGAGCTGGTGCTGAGGCTCGGCGGAAAAATCCGGTTGATGGTGCATGAGAACTGGCGCTTCCGGCCTTGGTATCGCGAACTCAAGCGCTGGATTGCCACGGGGCTTCTGGGGGATATCGTGCTTGGACGCATGGCTATGGTCAATTCCGGCTTCTTGCCGGATGCCGGGGGCAAACGCCCGGCCTTCGTGCGTCAACCCTTCATGCAGCACGAGAAGCGCCTGATGATGGCGGAGGTTCTGATCCATCATCTCGATGTCATGCGCTTCCTCTGCGGCGAGTTGCGCGTCGTCACTGCGCGCGCCGCGCGCACGCTGCCGGACGTTGAGGGCGAGACGTTTGCCTCGCTCTTTCTCGAGACGGCGGCCGGCGCGCCGATCGAGGTCACCGGCACGATGGCCGCGCCAGGCTATCCGCCCCGAGCGTCTGACCGGCTCGAAATCATCGGCAGCAAGGCAAGCGCCGTTTTCGAGCAGAGTATGCTGCGGCGCCTCGGGCCGGATCCGCTCGATATCCCCTTCGACAATGAGAAGGGCTATCAGGCGAGCTTCGACGGCGTGATCAGGCATTTTGTCGAATGCCTCGAGAGCGGGACGCAATTCGAGACCGATCCTTCGGATAACATCGAAACGCTTCGTCTCGTCGAGCACGGCTATTGGGCAGCCGGGCTCGCGCTGATTCAGCTCGGGAAGCGATCGCGCTGATCCAGAGTGAGACTGCTCTCACTCCAAATATTTGCGCGGCACGCTCGGCCGGATGGCCATGGCGAGATCGGTGATCCTCGCATGGCGCTGATGCGCAACGACAGCGTCGGGTGTGATTCTGTCGCTGCCTTGTTCGCCGATGATCACCACCTCGTCCCCGAGCTTGGCCTCCGGGATGTCGGTGAGATCGAGGCGCGAATGTTCGAGGGAGGGGTTGCCGAGAAGCTTCGCACGGCGGCCGCGCACCAGCACCTCGCCGCAATGAAGCTGGCCCAAGCCGTCGGCCGACCCGATCGGCATGACACCAAGGCGAGTGCCGGGGCGCATCGGAAATGGCGCCTGTGCCAGAAATTCGCTTCGTTCGAGCGCGCGGACATGGATGAGACGGCTCGTCAGTTTTGCGAAAGCCTGGCGAAGGGTCGGCCAGGGCACATCTCCCTCGGCGCGAAAGGGCCCGAAGAACATCTGTCCTGGATCGACCGCGTTGAAGCTGGCCTTGCGCGTCAACGACAGAATCTTGCTGCTGGCGACCATTCGGATCGGCACGTTGAGCCCTTTGGACTCGAGCTTTCTGCACATCGTCTCGAAGCGGCCGAGCTGCCAATCAAGGTAATCATGTGAGGGCGGGGAGGGCACATTGGGGTGTGCGTTGACGATGTGGATTTTGAGATTTGGCAGGCTGGCGATGGCGGCGATTGCTTGCGCCGCTTCTTCCGCTGGAAAGCCCAGCCGCTCCTGGCCGATATCGACCTTGACCGCAACGCGCAAAGGCCTCGTGGCATGGTGCGAATAGATCGCGGCGGAGCCGAGATCGATCAGGGTCGGGATGAAATCGAATACCTCGGCATCGTTAACCGACTGGGGAGTGGCGAGCGAGCCGGGATAGACGAGGATGGGCGCCGTCTCGCCCGCGCGTCGCAACTCGATGGCATTGGCGGGATCGACCATCGACAGCATGTCGGCCCCCGAGGCCAAGATGGTGCGCGCAACGCGCAAAAGTCCAAAGCCGTAGCCGTTGCACTTCAACGCCGCGCAGATCGTGACCCCCTCTCCCACGTGCTCTCGGATGCGCTGCGTGAATTGCGCAATGGCGCCGAGATCGATCTCGAAGAGATTGGGACGTGCATGGAGGGCGAAATCGCTCGCCAAGGGAAGAGGTGTCATGCTTGGTAGTGTGATGCGATGCGCAAATCGACGCAACATGAGGCCTGGATGGGGTATGGCTCTGCTACGGCGCAACGCTCGGTAGCGGAGATCTTGAGCATCTCAATCCGCCGGCACGGTGAAAACCGCGCAGGGGGAGGCGATGCCACGCAGCGCGTGCGTTCCAAGCGGAATCAGGGGCGTCGCCGTCTCGATGGCGAATGCGCCGGAGACGAGGACGGTTTTGTTGAGTGGCCGGCACAACCCTTCCAACCGGCTGACCAGGTTGACGGCGGGGCCGATCGCGGTGAAATCCAGCCGGTCGGCGGCGCCGATATTGCCCCACAATATCTCGCCGAGATGGAGCGCAACGCCGAAGGGCAGAGGAGCGAGGCCCTGCCGCCGCCGCCCGTCATCGAGATGCGCCATTCCCACCTTTGCGGCAAAGACGGCGCGTAGCGCCGCATCGCAAGCGAGGCGAGGGGATGCTTCCGCGACCGGGAAGATCGCCAGCACGCCATCGCCCATGAATTTCAGCACTTCGCCGCCAAAGGCGTGGACGGAGCCGGCAATCCGGTCGAACCAGGCGTCGAGGGCCGAGATGACCGCCCTTGGGGGATTGCTCTCGGAGAGCGATGTGAAACCGCGCAGATCGGCAAAGAGGAGCGCCGCCTGGATGGTCTCGCCGATGCCACGCCGCAAAGGGCCAGCCAGCACACGCGCCGCACTGCGCCGGCCAAGATAGGCCTCGAGAGCCGCCGCCATCGTGGCACGTGCCGTCAGCGCGGCGAGCGAAGCCGCCGCGAAACGCGCGGCCTCACGCAGCCGATTCGCCTGATTGGGTGTGAAAAGGCGCGGTCCTACCCAAGCAAGCGAAGGTCCATCCAGGTTGGGTCCGACGGTATCTTCGCGCAGCTCGCCTGGCGCGCGGCTTTCAAGCCAGCGCCTGCCGGCATCGCCGGGCTGATTTGCCGATTCCGCCGCCGGAAGCCCCCCGGCCGCAAATCCCAAGGCCTCGATCACCTCTCCGCTGTCGGCGCGCCACAACCAGGTGCGCCGGGCGATCAGGGGGTGCGGGAGCGCGAGCGTCAGAGCGCCGCCGGCGAGCGGCACGCCGTCCTCGATCAAGTATGTGCCGAGCTTCGCCAGCCACTGGTCGGCACTCGGCGTCTCTCCGGCCGAATCGACGAGCCAAGAAATTGTCGAGGAGAGTTGCATGGACCGATCATGGGCTTGACGCGGCTCCATTGTCATCCCGCAATTTCGCAACAAGGTTTGGGGTTCCAAATTCCATAGACTTCGGCTTTCGCGAGCTCATGCTGAACGGTTGCCCGAAGAACCAATGGGACAACTGGGGCGTGGCAAGATCGAGTTTGACCAAAAGCGACGGCGCTCTTGAAGGGCATAGTTTCGACAGCGCTATTCAATCGTCTCGGTTGCGTTCAATTACCTTAGCTCAGACGCATTCAAGGACGCAGCAACCGCAGAGCCCTGTAATTGTCCCTCGCGCGGAGCAGCCAGCACTTCGTTCACCGACCCAAGCGGATATCTCACAGTCGTCCTCTTGGTCTGCGCCTTGCCGGGTCGGAGAGCGTTGCGCCGTTGATGCCGCATATATGTTTTGTGTGCTTCTTCGACATTGCACGTTGATGCGGCTCTCAGCAAGATTCCTCAACTCGCCGGAGATGCACTGTGTCCCTCGTCGGCTGGCTACAGATTCTGCTTGTTCTCGCGCTCGTCGTGCTCGCGGCCATGCCGATCGGAGAGCATATCGCCAGAATCATTCGCGGCGACCGCACCTTTCTGACGCCGCTCATGGCGCCGCTCGAACGTGGTTTCTGGAGGCTCGCGGGCGTCGATCCGCAAGGCCAGCAAGGCGCGCTCGAATATACGCTGGCCTTGCTGGCCTTTAACATTGCCGGGATGCTCGTCCTCTATGCTATCCAGAGGTTGCAAGCTTTTCTGCCGTTCGATCTGCAGGGATTCGACGCTGTTCCGCCGGACTTGGCCTTCAACACCGCGGCGAGCTTTCTGACCACCTCCGACTGGCAGAGCTACGCCGGCGAGGCGACGATGAGCCATTTCACGCAGATGGCCGGGCTCACGGTACAGAACTTCCTCGGCGCCTCGACCGGCCTTGCGGTGGCTTTCGCCGTCACCCGCGCCTTCGCCGGATCGCAACTTTCTTCGATAGGCAATTTTTGGGTCGATATGACCCGCTCAGTGCTCTACCTGCTCTTGCCGCTCTCGGTCGTGGTCGCCATCGTGATGCTGGCGCTCGGTGTTCCTCAGACTTTGCTGGCTTCAGTCGAGGCGACGACGCTCGAAGGCGCAAAGCAGCTGATCTCGATCGGCCCCGTCGCGAGCCAGGAGGCAATCAAGTTTCTCGGCGACAATGGCGGGGGCTTCTTCAACGTGAACTCGGCTCATCCCTTCGAAAATCCGAGCGCACTCTCGAACATGCTGGAGATCTGGGCGCAGCTCGTGGTGCCGGTCGCTGTGATTTTCGCTTTCGGCGCCACTGTCGGGGACCGCCGCCAAGGCCACGCCATTCTTTGGGTCATGAGCATCGTTCTCGTAGTGGGAGTCTCGGTGCTCTATTTCGCCGAGGCGGGTGGCAACCCCATCCTGACGAAGCTCGGCGTCGATCCGTTGCTCGGCAATCTCGAGGGGAAGGAGTTGAGGTTTGGCCAAGGTCCAGCGGCCTTGTTCACGACGGCCACCAGCGGCTCTGGCACCGGCTCCGACGATGCAATGCACGATTCGCTTCTTCCCATCGGCGGGCTCGTGCCGCTCTTCAATCTCTTCCTCGGCTGCGTTTCGCCGGGCGGCGACGGTTCCGGCCTCTACGGAATGCTGATCGTTGCCCTTTTGGCCGTCTTCGTCGCAGGCCTGATGATTGGACGCACGCCCGAATATCTCGGCAAGAAGGTCGAAGCGCGCGAGATGAAGCTCGTGATGTTCGCATCCCTGCTCTACCCGGTTCTTGCCCTCGGCTTCGCCTCCGCATCGATGCTGCTTCAGAGCGCGCTTGACAGCCGAGGCAATCAGGGCCCGCACGGCTTGACCGAGATCATCTACGCCTATGCCTCGACGAGCGCGAGCAATGGCTCGACCTTTGCGGGCCTAAACGGCAATACACTCTGGTACAATTCGACGCTGGGTATCGTTATGCTGCTCGGCCGCTTCAAATACATCATCCCGGTTTTGGCGCTCGCGAAATCCATTGGAGCCAAGAAGAAGATCGCAAAATCGGTCGGCACTTTCCCGACCAATGGACCACTCTTCATCGGCGTCCTGCTCGGCGTCCTGCTGATCGTCTATATCCTGCAATATTTCGCGGTGCTGGCTCTTGGCCCGCTCGTTGAGCACTTCCTGATGTTGGAAGGAAAGACGTTCTAACGGCGATGTCACGCGAATGCTGACGCGCCGGGCTGAGGCTCGATTATGATGGCGGATGACAACCATCTGGTGGCTCGTCACCAATTTTCTGTGTTGATATCATCCGGCACAAAGTGTGGTTGTATATCCGGCTCACGCTCAGCTATCGCGAGGTTGAGGAACTGCATTCGCGGTTGCCCATGAAGGTGACCCGATCGTGGTGCAATTGAGCCGCGGTGTAAGTGAATCTGTTATCCTGGCGACACATGGCTGTAGCGCTTTCCGGCCCTAACCGAGGAGATTCCGATGCCCGAGCCGCTTGTCGTCCGGCGCGAGATTCAAATCGCTGCACCCCCCGCCACCGTCTTCGCCTTCCTTACCGATCCCGAAAAGATCATCAGCTGGCTGGGCGCCGAGGCGAAGACCGAGACCCATCCCGACGGTCTTTATCTCGTGAAAGGCATCAGCGAATGGGGGCGCGTGGCGCGCGGGACCTTTCGCGAGGTCGTGCCGGTTCATCGGCTCGCCTACAGCTTCGGCTGGGAGGGGGATGATGAGGTGCCGCCCGGATCGAGCCTCGTCGAGATCGACTTGCTCGACCGTGAAGGCGGTACCTTGCTGCGCATGGCTCATAGCGGCCTTCCCAACGCCGCTCAGCGCGCCGGCCATGGCACGGGTTGGGCCCATTACCTCGGCAGGCTGGCCATCGCTGCGAGCGGCGGAAACCCTGGTCACGATCGCTTCGCGCCGCCTGATGCTGGAAACGCGACCTCCACGGCAGCACCAAGACCCTCCGGCTGAGGCAATCATCCGGGGGCCGAGGCGGCTTCAATTCGCTTCGGCTCTGTTACAAGCGCGACCTTCAGCTTTTTGGGGGCACGCAATTGTCGCGCCGTACCTTGTCGCGTGCTCGGCCCGGCCGTTGAACTCTCACCATGTCCGCCCCGCTCGCTCGTGCGAAAATTTTGTGCCGGCTCGGGAATATCGTGCCGCATGGCCGGTTTATTTTTATGAATGCAGAGCAACCACAGCCGAAGATGCATGCGTGAACCGAGGTGCCTCTGCCAATGCGGGGTCCAAGGAGATTGTTCATGGTTCGTCCGTCGGTAATCACTTGCGCGCTGGCGCTAGCGGCCGGATTGTTGGGGGTCGTCGCTCTTTTTCCACCAAGCCCAGCCGCCGCTGACAGCCGCACCGCGGTTTCGGATTTTTGTGGACATAAATTCGAGCCGGGACCAATCGTGAATGGTCACAACCGCCAGCCAACGCCCGCCGAATTTGAGGCGCGCATACGACAATACTCATGCTCGAATACGCAGTGCTCTCCGCGCGCGCCAAGTCGAAATCTGGCCGTTGCTGAAAAAGACAAGCGCTTCACCCCGGACGAGTGCTTTTGAGTTGCCACAAAACGAGCCGGCCTCGCGCCCAAAGATGAGCCGAGCCCGGTTCATTTCACAAACTTGTGATTTCGTTCTCGCGTGACTGAAAATAAGATTGCGCCAAGTATTCAATGAACGATCCTTCTCAGTGTAATTGCGGACCAAAGGTGAATGTGATGAAGCGCTTGGCCACCGCGACAGTTGTTTTAACGCTTGGCATCAACGGCGTATTGGCGGCGGACGTGATCGCGGAGCGCCGCGCCCTTATGCATGATGACGGGATTGCAGCCAAGAAGCTGTTCGACATGGCGAAGGGCACTGTACCTTTCGATCTCGCCGTCGCGCGGGCTTCTTTGAAAACACTGGCCAACGGCGCCGAGAAAACGCCGCTGCTGTTTCCCGACGATAGCAAGACCGGCGGCGGAACTGCCGCCCTTCCGGCAATCTGGGAAAACAAGGCGGACTTCAACGCGCGGTTCGCGAAATTCAGCAAGGATGTCGCCGAGGCGACCGCGAAAACCAAGGATGAAGCGAGTTTCAAGGCCATCGCTCCGCAGGTTTTCGAAAATTGCAGCGGCTGTCACGAACGCTACAAGGCGAAATCCAGCTAATTTCAGCGCGTTGGGATGAAGCGCCTGTACTTCATCCTCGCTTTCTCAATTCTGGCTGGCGCCACGCTTGTGTGGTGGCTCTCCGCGCCGAAAGCGCGTTTTTCGCTTGCCGAATGGCAGGCCTTCGGATTTTCCGGCGATCCCGCACGGGGGCGGCGCATGTTCTTTGCGGGTGGCTGCGATTCCTGCCACTCCACTCCCGAGCAACCCGATCCGCTGCGGCTTGGCGGCGGGCTCGAGCTTAAAACCCCATTCGGGTCGTTCTATCCACCCAACATTTCCAGCGATCCGGTTGACGGGATCGGCGGTTGGCGCGAAGTCGACCTCGCTAACGCGCTCCTTTCCGGCGTGTCGCCGGACGGACGGCATTATTACCCCGCCTTCCCCTACACCTCGTACCAGCGCATGAACCCGAGCGATGTCGCTGACCTCATCGCGTTCCTGCGCACGCTGCCGCCGGTTCAGGGGCGCCCGCCGGAGCATAGGCTGATCTTTCCCTTTTCACTTCGCCGTGCCCTCGGCATTTGGAAGTTGTTGTATTTCGACAAAGCTGGTCTTGCGCCCGATCTGAACCGGAGTGCGGAATGGAACCTCGGCCGGTATCTCGTCGAAGGCCCTGGCCATTGCGGCGAATGTCATACCCCGCGCAATCTTCTCGGCGCCATGAAACCCAGCCTGCATCTGGCCGGAGCCCCGGTCCTCGACGGCAAAGGAAATGCGCCCAATCTGACCGGCGCCAATCTCGCCGATTGGACGAATGCCGACGTCGTCGAGGCATTGACCAGCGGATTTACTCCGGTGGGGGATGTCCTTGGCGGGGGGATGACGAGCGTGGTGCGAAACCTGGCGCAACTGCCGCAATCCGATCGCGAAGCGATTGCCGTCTATCTCAAAAGCCTACCCCCGATCGGCGCGCCTTCAGCAGCCAAGCCGTAAGGCTTAACTAAGGCCAGCCTCGGCAACCGCATTCGAGGAATTCGAGATGGCACTCTCCACGAAAGCCCCGTAACTCTACCGAGGGTTGCTTTTTTAACGTCGATCATCCGTAAGTCATTCCCTTGCCTGCTAAAGTAGAGCGCCTATGCTTCTTCGACTGCATTCAGAGAAGGCCCTCCGGCGTGCCAAACGAAGCTTCTGTTGAGCGAAGATTAGCTGCGATTCTCGCCGCCGACGTAGTTGGCTACAGCCAACTCATGGGCATGGACGAGGTTGGAACCTTGCGTGCGCTGAAAGCGATCCGCCGGGAGCTGGCCAATCCGGCGATCGCCGACCATCACGGTCGTGTCGTCAAGACGACCGGCGACGGCATTCTTATCGAGTTCGGGAGCGTCGTTGACGCTGTCGCCTGTGCTGTCTCAATTCAGCGCGCCATGATCGCACGCAATACGAGCGTGGCGGAGGACAAGCAAATCGTTTTCCGCATCGGCATCAATCTGGGCGATATCATCATTGATGAAGGGGACATCCATGGCGACGGCGTCAATGTCGCTGCACGCCTGGAAACGCTGGCACAGCCGGGCGGAATTTGGGTTTCCAAGGCGGCTCGCGATCAGGTCCGTGACAAGCTCGACATCAGTTTCGAGGACCTGGGCGAGCAGCAGCTCAAAAACATCACCCGCCCGGTGCGGGTCTATCGCGTCCGCCTTGAACAGAGCGCCGCAGCCGAGAGCGGCGGGAATGGTGCGGCGCCGATGACCAACAAGCCGGCGATCGCCGTGCCAACCAATAAGCCGTCGATCGCCGTGCTGCCACTCGCCAATATGAGCGGCGATCCGGATCAGGAATTCTTCGCTGACGGGCTTACCGAGGACATCATCACGGATTTGTCGCGCTTCCGCGACCTTCTCGTGATCTCGCGAAACTCCACCTTCGTGCATAAGGGTAAGGCCGTGAAGGTGCAGGAGGTCGCCCGCGAGTTCGGCGTCGATTACGTCCTCGAAGGCAGCGTGCGCAAGGTTGGGGACCGTGTCCGCGTGACCGTGCAGCTCATCGATGGACAAACGGACCGGCACATTTGGGCCGACCGCTACGACCGAAAACTCGAGGATATCTTTGCGATTTAAGACGAGGTGACCGGGGCGATCGTTGCTACGCTTGCCGGCCGCGTCGAGGCCCTCATGCAGGAGCGCGCAAAGCGCAAGCGCACCGACAATATGGCGGCCTATGAGTGCGTGCTGGCTGCAAAGGTGTTGCACCATCGCTCGCTGCGTGAGGACAACGCAGAGGCGCTGCGGATAATCGAGCGCGCGCTCGAGCTCGACCCTAACTATGCGCACGCCCACGCGTGGAAGGCGTGCGTGCTGGGCCAGTCATGGAGTCATGGGTGGTGCCCGGATCGCGAAGCAATCTTCCGACAAGTAGGCAAGGAGTTGGAGATCGCCCTGGCACTCGATGAAAATGATAGCGATGTGCACCGCATCCTTGCCGCGCTAAGTCTGGCGCGCAACGAGCATGAGAAGGCCGCCTACCATCAAGAACGGGCACTCGCCCTGAACCCCAATCACGATCTCATCGTGGTTCAGCAAGGCGAGCTTCTGACCTGGCTCGGGCGGCCGAAAGAGGCCGTCGATTGGATCAAGAAGGCCATGCGTCTCAACCCGTATCATCCTGAGCGCTTCTGGAGCCATCTTGGTCGCGCGCTTTACTGCGCCGAGAGCTACGCGGAAGCCGCGGAGGCGTTCTCGCGGATCACGCGGCCCGACCACACGCATCACGCCTTTCTCGCGGCGACTTTCGCGCACATGGAAAACGCCGATGCCGCCGCCGCGCGTGCCGCAGAGGTCCTGAAGCTCCAACCCGCATTCTCGGTGGCCGCCTATCTCGATACGCAGCATTACAAGCATGAAGTCGACCGCAAACGACATGAGACTGGCCTTCTCAAAGCGGGTCTGCCTCAGTGATCACAAAGGCGATTCGGTGTGTCGTTCATGCGCGGGAGGAGGGGCCATCTGTCAGTTTCCGGACAACCCGACGATGATCGATTTCCTATTTGGTTTTGCTCCTAAGTGCCGTGCCGCTGAAAATTTCGGTGGCACTAGGACCGGCTGCATCGGTCCTCCTTTTGCGGCTACCGCCGTCTCAGCAGGAATTCTGCTACCTTGCCGCTCGGCGTCTTGGGGAGCTCGGTGATGAATTCGATCTCCCGCGGATAGGCGTGAAGCCCAAGGCGGGTGCGAACATGTTGCTGCAACTCGGCTTTCAGAGCCTCCGAAGCGGCAAAGCCGGGGCGCAGAACGACGAACGCCTTCACGATCTCGGTTCGCTCCGGATCGGGCTTGCCGACGACGGCGACCTCGGCGACGCTCGGATGTTCGATGATGCTGCTTTCCACATCGAAGGGGCCGATCCGGTAGCTCGCGGAGGTGATGATGTCGTCGTTGCGGCCGACGAAGAAAATATGGCCGTCGGCATCCTGCTGGACCGTATCGCCGGTGAGATACCAGTCGCCGCGGAAGCTCGGCGTGTCGGCGCCCCAATAGCCATCGAAAGCAAATAGCGGCGACGTCGGGCGATGAAGCGCGAGCACGCCCGGCGTGTCCGGCGGGACCGGGCGCAAATCCTCGTCGAGCACCGCGACCGAGAACCCTGGCATGGCGAGCCCCGCGGCCCCAGGCCTGACGGAATGTCGCAAGGCATGGTGGTTGTTCACCGTCATCAAGGTCTCGGTCTGACCGTAATGGTCACGCAAGGGCACGCGAAGCACTCGCTCTGCCCACCGTACCACCTCCGGGTTGAGCGGTTCGCCGGCGCTGCTCGCGACCCGCAGCCGTCCGGCGATTGGTTCCAGGGCATCACCCGCGGCCATCATCAGCCGGTAGACGGTGGGAGCCGCAGCGATATTGGTGATGTGATGCGAGACGATGACGCGCAAGGCCGATTCGACACTGAAGCCACCCTCAAAGAAGGTCGTGGCTAGGCCAAGTTGCAGCGGCCCGATTGCCGAGAACGCCATGCCGTAGGCCCAGCCCGGATCGGCGACATTCCAGAAATGGTCTTCGGGCCGCAACCCGATCGCGTCGCGCATATAGATGGCGATGTTGAGCAGCATGCGCAGCGGCCACCGAACGGCCTTTGGATTTCCCGTGGTGCCCGAAGTGAAGAGGATCACGAACGGATCCTCGCCGCGCAGCATCACCGGTGCGCATTCGGCCGGCTGAGCGGTAAGCGCGGCGGAGAAGTCGTCCCCAACCAGCAGCACAGGTGGGCAGTTCTCCAGCTCGTGAAGCTTCGGGCGATTGGTCTCGTCGGTCACGATGAGCTTGGCCTGGCTCCCACCGGCGGCGGTTACGCGGCTCGCGATGGCCGCGGGGCCGAAGGCCGTGAAGAGCGGCTGGTATATGGCGCCGACGCGCCAACTGCCGAAGGCCACGGTCAAAAGTTCCGGGATACGAGGAAGGAGGCCCGCGACGACATCGCCTCGTCCGATGCCGCGCGCGCGAAGCCAATTCGCGAAGCGGCTGGAGTTGTCGCGCAGTTGCTCGAAGGTGACGATCTTCTCCTCGGTGAAGTCCTTGCTGATCCAATTGAGCGCGGGACGATTGGCGCCGACGAAGCGGTCGCAGCATTCGATCGCCGCGTTCATGCCATTCGTGAGGCTCCCTGCGAGCAGCTCGCTTGCCAGCTGCCGAACCGCGAAATCCCGATAGGCATCTTGATAGTTACGCATCGTGATGGGCTCCCCAGCCCCGTTGCCGGGCTTTTGAGATCGCGTCCGCCGGCGCTCCGAGTTGATTTGTGCCCGGGTTAGGTGCCACGTAGCCAAGCGACTTGCGGCGTTCTCATCCGCACGGCCGATCGACCATGCGACGCCTCGGCAAGCCGCGTGAGGAAACACGAGAACGACGAGCCGAGCAAGTCGGCAAGCAAACAAAAGTTTCGGCAGGCCCGACAAGCTCGCCTGAGCTTGGCGAGCAACAGCGCGCATGCCAATCTGGTTTTCCGCGCTGTTCGCGGCAGCAATCATCTCGCGTCGAGAGCTCACCTTATGACCATCGAGAACTTCATGATCAATGTATCCGATTCAGCGCTCGCCGATTTGTCGCGCCGCCTGGATGTGACGCGCTGGCCTGATGAGATTGAGAACTCCGGATGGCAGGCGGGCACGAATCTCGCCTACATGAAGGCGCTCGCCACCTACTGGCGCGACGGCTTCGATTGGCGGCGGCAAGAGGCCGCGCTCAACGCCCTGCCAAATCGCCGGATCGCGCTCGACGGCTTGCGTATTCATTTCGTGCATGAGCGCGGCAAGGGTCCGAGGCCTCTGCCGCTCATCATCACGCATGGGTGGCCCGGAAGCTTTGTCGAGATGGTCAAGCTGCTCCCGCTCCTCGTCGATCCAGCGGCTCATGGCGCGAGCGCTGACGATGCTTTCGATGTTGTCGTGCCCTCGCTGCCCGGCTATGGGTTCTCCGATCGCCCGCGCGAGCCGGGCATGAACCCGAACAGGATCGCCGCGCTCTGGGTGCGCCTGATGGCGGAACTCGGTTATGAGCGCTTCGGTGCGCAGGGAGGAGATTGGGGTTCCGCCGTATCGAGCGCTCTTGGGCTCGACCATCCCGACAGGATCATTGGCGTTCACCTCAACTATATCGCCGGCCGCTTCCTCCTGGGCGGCACGCTGAACCAGCCGCAGGACGACGCGGTCGCAAGTCAGTTACCTTTCACAGCTGCGTGCCTGGTGGGACAGCGAAGGGGGCTACAACCACGAGCAAGCGACGAAACCACAGACATTGAGCTTTGGCCTGAACGACTCCCCTGTTGGTCTTGCCGCGTGGATCATCGAGAAATTCCAAACCTGGACCGATTGCGGAGGCGATCTGAACCGTGTGCTCACGCACGATGAGCTCTTGACCAATGTGATGATTTACTGGGTAACCGAGACGATCCACTCCTCGACGCGGCTTTACTATGAATCGCGCGAGCGGCCGCTGCGCCTTTCGCCGTCGAGCCGCGTAAAGCCGCCCGTCGCGGTTGCCCTATTCCCAAAAGAGATCCCGATGCCGCCGCGCTCACTTGCCGAGCGCGGCTACAACATCACGCGCTGGACGACCATGCCGCGAGGCGGCCATTTCGCCGCAATGGAGGAACCCGAGCTTCTCGCTCGCGATATCCGAGAGTTTTTCAGATCGTTTCGCTAGGGCTATCCGGGGGTTTGCCGGGTTTCGTGCACACATATAGCGGTGCCCGCGGGCTTCCAATCTCCAAAGAGGAGCGAAATCACGCTCCGGCTTGCCTGCCGCGCGCTCACTCGGGAGCATTCTCCTGATATACTTTTCGAAGCTTGGCCGGCGTCGAGGGATGAAGCGCCTGGCACTCGTCGTAATAGAGGTTGCCGGGCGTCGGGGCCCTGCTCGCGGGATCGGCGCAGATGCGTGCAAGTTCGGCGCGTTCATGCCCAGATGTCGACTGGCAGCCGGTCAGCATCAACAGAACGAAAAGCAATGAAATCGTCCGCATGGCGCTCTCCCTCGGATGCTTGGCCGTAAGGCTTCATGGAACAGTGTCTCGGCGTCGGGCCATCGGCGCCTTCCCCGCTCACTTGGCCGATCGCGTGCTCTCCAATCGCACCAGAAGATGAAGGCGCTCGTGCTTTACGGGCTCCCTTTCGGGGTCATGCTTGATGGGAACATGCTCGATATCGATCACCCGAAAGGTTTCGTAAGCCATGCCTTCCCGGTCCATCATCGTGATCGCCTCCCCCACGCGGGGCTTGGCTACGAAACGGAACCAGCCGAGGAGCTTCGTGTGCCGATCCGTGCCGGTCTTTTCCACGGATGCGATAATCACTTATCTGGCCTCCCTTATGTGGTCACGCGAGTCACGCGAGCGGCCTGACGAGAAATCGACCGCGACCGGTGGGAGGAACACTTCCCTGGTGAGCACCCTTTTTCCGCTTTCCTCCGGCAGGCTCGCAATGGAGGAAGGTTCGGAAATCGGGATCGAAGCGCGGGCAACGCCAAGTATACGGAAAGAAAAGAGGCGAGCGCAAACGGGGACGTATCGCGGTATCCGATCATCACTTATCCGAGCACGGCTTCTCCGGAGTGAGCTGCTGGCGTCGCACAGTAGCTTTCAAGGAGGGGAGGCTGTAAAATCGCTTGTGCCTTGCCGTGCGGGCCGCTCAAACGAGATTCGATATCGAAAACGAAAACGAGGCGCCCATCGGAACCCAGCCTTGGAAATACGCCGGCAAGCACCGGCTCGGCAGGCGAGAGACGAGCGAAACGCCCGCGACGTCGGGAGTTCGCCTGCGCCGGGTTGCATTGATCATCGGGTTCACCGCGGCGGCCGCGGCCATCATCGCCTTCGTCGTGACCGTGCTGACCTTCGGGCAGCCGTCCCAGCGTGGCCATACGCGCTCGCTTCCGCACACGACGACGACCAACTGATCGAGGGCGAGGCGTGGCTTAGTTAGCCTCGAGCGGTGAGCCCGATGGAGCCGAGGGCGGTGCGTCTTCAATGCCCCGATCGATCTGCTATGATGACGCCTGACTGCGATAAGGCCCCCGACTGCCGTAAGGCGGTGTTGGGGAACCGCGGCGTCCGCCACCCCGCCCGTGAGGAGCGGTTCTACGATGATTGATATCGCGATCAAGCCACGCACCAAGGTGAAGACGAAGACGCAAAGGCCTCGCCTTCACAAGGTGATTCTCGTCAATGACGATTACACGCCGCGCGAATTCGTCGTGATGGTCCTGAAGGCCGAGTTCCGCATGAATGAGGAAGAGGCTTATCGGGTGATGATGACCGCCCACCGGCGCGGCGTTTGCGTCGTCGCCGTCTACGCGCAAGACATCGCCGAAACCAAGGCCACCCGCGCCACCGAGGCCGGGCGCAGCAAGGGGTATCCGCTCCTGTTCACGACCGAGCCGGAGGAGTGAGCTCCCGAAGGGAGCTTGTCCTCGCGCCGCGCGCATCGGGGCGTGAGCGGTGCCGTGCGCTCTACAATCGCTTCTATCGGCGAACGCTTCAAAGGACATCTATTGTCGCAGTGCCTATGCGGCGGATTCGATGGCCACGAACACCCTGGGCAGCGGTCGTCCGTAGATAGGCTGGAGGCTTTCTCGCAAAATCGTTATCTCGCTTGTTTTGTTGGTTTCGTTCTTTGGAAAAATCGGGAAGTCGCTCCTTGATCTTGTCGAATGCTCCCCGCGCCACTTGACGTCGAGGGCCTCGGCAACCGAAGCTGACATCGCCCTGAACGGGCTCGCTGCCTGGACATGATGTGAGTGCCCGGCCGGCGCGAATGCGGCTGGCCGATAGAGATGACCGGAGCGCCGAGACAGGCGAAGCGGTTTTCGTTGAACACAACCCATGAGGCGCAAAATGATAAGACAGGTCGCAAAAGGCTTCACCTGCATGGCCGCTCTCGCCGGCCTCTTCGGCTTGGCGAGCGGTGCCGCGCTCGCGCAAAGCGAGGTCAAGAGCCCGACGCTCGACGCCGTCAAGAAACGCGGCGAGGTCATGTGCGGCGTGGATACCGGCATACCGGGTTACGCCTTCCAGGACTCCGCCGGGAAGTGGCAGGGGCTCGACGTCTCCTTGTGCAGGGCCGTGGCCGCGGCGGTGTTCGGGGACCCGGAGAAGGTCAAATACATCGGCACCACCTCAAAGGTGCGCTTCTCCGTGCTGCAATCAGGTGAGATCGACCTCTTGGTGCGCGATTCGGAGCTTACCCTCACGCGCGACTCGGCGCTCGGGCTCGTCGAGGTCACTCCGAATTTCTACACCGGCCAGACGATCATGGTCCGCAAGAGCCTCAACGTCGCCCATGCGAAGGAGCTCAACGGGGCAACCATCTGCCTGTTGACCGGCACGACGCTCGAAACCAACATCGCCGACTACAATCGCGCCAACAACATCAAGATCGGCACCCTGCTCTTCGACCGGCCCGAGGAGGCATTCGCCGCCGCGGAAGCTGGCCGCTGCGACGGCTACACCGATGACGGCGGCAGCGTGGCGGCGGCGCGCTCGTCGATGAAGAAGCCCGACGATTGGGCCTTCCTGCCGGAGACGTTGTCTCGCCAGCCGCTCGGTCCGCACACCCGCCAGGGAGATGACCGCTGGACGGACATCGTCAAATGGTCGCATTTTGCGATGCTCGAGGCGGAGGAGCTCGGTATCACCAAGGCCAATGTCGACGAGATCAAGAAGACATCGACCGATCCGCAGGTGAAAAAATTCCTCGGGCTTGAGGGCGACCTCGGCAAGGGGCTCGGGCTCAGCAATGATTTTGCCTACAATATCGTGAAGGCCGAGGGGAATTACGGCGAGGTCTATGAGGCGACTTTCGGCTCGAAAGGGCTCGGCCTGCCTCGTGGGCTCAACAATCTCTACCGTAACGGCGGCCTCATGTATCCGTATTCCTGGTACTGAGAAGCCGGTCCACCATGGTCAGGCGACCGTCACGCCGCGCCCGAGCCGCACAATGGCTATTGCTCTTGGCGCTGCTGGCGGTCGCCTACACCATCTTCTCCGATGCCGCCGATAATCTTGCTCGCCGCGACCTGAGGTTTGGCTTCGGCTTTCTCGGCGACCACGCAAATTTCGACATTCCCTTCCATCTCATATCCTGGGTGGATGCCGACACCTATGGAAGGGCGCTCCTCGTCAGCCTGCTCAACACGCTGCTCGTGTCGGCGATGGGCATCGTGACCGCGACCTTGCTCGGCCTTTTCCTGGGCATCATGCGGCTCTCCGTCAATTGGTTGATGCGCAATGTGGCCCTCGGCTACATCGAGTTCGTGCGCAACACGCCACAGCTCGTGCAGATCATCTTCTGGTATTTCGCCGTATTGCAAACGCTCCCGCCGCCGCGCGGAAGCATCCGGATTCCGGGCGGCCTGCTCCTCAACATCAGGGGGCTTTATGTGCCGGGCGCCGTGATGCGGCCCGGCAGCGAGCTTCTTTCGCTCCTCGCGCTTGCCCTCGTCATCGCGACACCCTTCGTTTGGCGCTTGCGGCTTCGCGCCCGCCGCATCGGTGCCAAGGCTCTCGTCCTGCCGCTTGTCGCCGCCCTTTTGCTTGTGACGGGGATCGAGCGGATCGAGTTTCCGATCCTGAAGGGCTTCAACATTGCCGGGGGCACGCAGATTCCGCCCGAGCTCATCGCCTTGTGGGCGGGCCTCTCGATTTATTCCTCGGCCTTCATCGCCGAGATCGTGCGCAGCGCCATCGAGGCGGTTCCGAAAGGGCAGCATGAGGCGGCCCATTCGATGGGGCTTCGCCGCGCGCCCGTGCTGTTCCTGATCGTCTTGCCGCAAGCGATCCGCATCATGGTCCCGCAGCTCACGAGCCAGTATCTCAACGTGATCAAGAGCAGCACGCTCGGCGCGGCGGTCGCCTACCCGGAGATCTTCCAGATCTTCGCCGGCACTGTGATGCAACAGGCAAACAAGGAGGTCGAGACGATCATTGTGGTGATGGCGGTCTTCCTCACCATCAACCTTCTCGCCTCGGCGTTCATGAATTGGTACAACGAACGCGTCGCCTTGGTGGAGCGCTGATCATGTCGCGCTCTCAAAAGCGACAAAGTCCCGATCCTTTTCATGGGCCAGCGAGGTTCGCGCGATGCCCTTCCTCGCGCCTGCCTCGGCTGAACTTGGACGAGGGTGTGGCCCATTCTTCTCGGCGCACGCGCGAGGTCCTGCCGTGACGCTGCAAGTGCCCGCGGTCGCGCCGCCGGGCGGCAGCTTCGAGGGTTTCACCGCCCAGGGGCCGCGCGCCGTGGAATGGCTACGACGCAACCTGTTCTCGTCATTTTCCAACACGCTCCTCACGCTTTTGGTCGTGGCCCTCTTCGGTCCTCGCCGTGCCCCCTGTCTTCAACTGGGCGGTCACGGATGCGACAATCTCGGGTGACAGCAGAGCGGCTTGCACCGGCTCGGGCGCGTGCTGGACCTTCATCAAGCTGCGCCTCCATACCTTCTTGTGGGGCCACTATCCCGAAAGCGAGCTCTGGCGAGTGGGCGTCGCGGCGCTCTTGCTCATCCTGTTCAGCGTGCCGGTGATGCGCGACAACGTCAGGCATCGCGGCATTTACCTGCTTTTGCTGCTGACCGTATTTCCGTTGCTCGCCGCGCTGTTCTTGGTCGGCGGCGTGCTCGGCCTGCCCCAGGTCGATACCAGCGACTGGGGCGGGCTGATGCTCGACATCATCATCTCCTTCGTGACGGTCGCCGGCGCCTTGCCTCTCGGCATCCTGTTGGCACTCGGACGCCGCTCGCAGCTCGATGTCGTCAGGTATTTATCGATCGCCTTCATCGAGCTGTGGCGCAGCGTGCCCTTGCTCACCGTGCTCTTCATGTCGGCCGTGATGCTGCCGCTCTTCTTGCCGCACGGCGTCAGCATCGATCGGCTGATACGCGCCATGGTGGCCTTCACCCTTTTCAACGCTGCCTATATGGCGGAAACGGTGCGCGGCGGCCTGCAAGGCGTGCCTGCCGGGCAAGAAGAGGCGGCCGTTTCGCTCGGGCTCGGTTTTTGGCGGGTGCAAGGCTTCGTGGTCCTGCCGCAGGCCCTGCGCATCGTGGTGCCGGGCATCGTCAACAATATTGTTGACCTGTTCAAGGACACCTCGCTAGTGACCATCATCAGCCTTGTCGATCTTCTCGGCGCGGTCGAGCAGGCGCTGAAAGATCCGGCGTGGCTCGGCTACGCGAAGGAGGGCTATATCTTCACCGCGGCGCTGTTCTTCGTCTGTTGCTTTGCGATGTCGAGCTATGGCCGCCGCTTCGAGCGACGCCTCAATCGACATCGCACCGGAGCGCCGTGAGCGCGGGGCGGTCATTTTTTGCAGCAACTTAAGCCGTTTTTTGCTCGCTGAGCGCGAGCTCGCGCATCATGTGCTCCCGAATGATGAATTTCTGCACCTTCCCGGTAACGGTCATCGGGAACTCCTCGACGAAGCGCATGTAGCGGGGGATTTTGTAATGGGCGATCTGGCCCTTGCAAAAGGCTTGGATCTCCTCGCCCGTCGCGATCTCGCCTGCCTTCAGCTTCACCCAGGCGCAGAGTTCCTCGCCATAGCGGGCATCCGGCACGCCGACCACTTGCACCGCCTCGATCTTGGGATGGCGGTAGAGAAATTCCTCAACCTCGCGCGGATAGATATTCTCGCCGCCGCGGATCACCATGTCTTTCAAGCGCCCGACGATGTTGCAATATCCGTCCTCGTCCAGCGTGGCGAGATCGCCGGTGTGCATCCAGCCGGCGCGATCGATCGCCTCCGCCGTGCGCTCCTCGTCATCCCAGTAGCCAAGCATGACCGAGTAGCCGCGGGTGCAAAGCTCGCCCGGCGTGTTGGGCGCGACGATGCGCCCCTCGGAATCGACGATCTTCACCTCGACATGCGGGTGAATGCGCCCGACAGTGCCGACCCGGCGCTCGAGCGGGTCGTCGCCGGAGGTCTGCGTGCTCACGGGGCTCGTTTCCGTCATGCCATAGGCGATGGTGACTTCGGACATGTGCATCTCGCTCACGCAGCGCCGCATTACCTCGATGGGGCAGGGCGAGCCCGCCATGATCCCGGTGCGCAGCGAGGCGAGGTCGAAGCGCTTGAAATCCGGATGGCCGAGCTCGGCGATGAACATGGTGGGAACGCCGTAAAGAGCGGTGCAGCGCTCCTTTTCGACAGTCTCCAAGGCGGCCAGCGGCTCGAAGCCCTCGGAAGGATAGATCATCGCGGCGCCATGCGTGATGCAGGCGAGATTGCCGAGCACCATGCCGAAGCAATGATAGAGCGGCACCGGAATGCAGACGCGGTCGCGCTCGCTCAGGCGTTGCGCCTCGCCGATGAAAAAACCGTTGTTGAGGATGTTGTGGTGAGTGAGTGTCGCACCCTTGGGCGCGCCCGTCGTGCCGCTCGTGAATTGGATGTTGATGGGATCGTCGAATTGCAGGAGGCTCGCCAAGGTGGCGAGCTCATCCCTTTGGCGAGCACCGCCCATTGCCATGACGTCCTCGAAGCGGAAGAAACCATGTGCGTCTCCCTCCCCGATGCGGATCAGCGTGGAAAGGGCGGGAAAGCGCTCGGCCCGCAAGCGGCCGGGCGTGCCGGCGTCAATCTCGGGCGCCAATTCGCGGAGCATGTTCACATATTCGCTTGTCTTGAAGGCGTGCGCCGTGATGAGCGCTTTGCATCCGACCTTGTTGAGCGCGTATTCGACTTCCGCGAGCCGGTAGGCCGGATTGATATTGACGAGGACGAGGCCGGCCTTGGCGGTGGCGAATTGCGTCACCGCCCATTCGGAGTTGTTGGGTGACCATATGCCGACGCGATCTCCTGGCTCAAGCCCGAGCGCCAAAAGCCCGGCGGCGAACGCGTCGACCCGGCGCCGCAATTCGCCATAGCTCCAGCGCACATGCTGATGGCGCACGATAAGCGCATCGCGCTCGCTCCAGCGCGCCGCCACTTTGTCGAAATGGACCCCGATCGTCTCCCCGATGAGCGGCACGGTGGAAGCGCCATGCACGTAACTTCGCGTGAGTTTGGCCATGGTGTCCTCCCCGGATATTTTGTCGGTGATAGCGCCCTTCGCGTATCCGGTTCAAGAAGGTGCCCAAAGCAAAGCGGGTGAGCGGCCTGCGCGATCTTAGAGCTTACGGTTCCAGCAAGGTGAGGGGAAGTCTCATGACGACAAAGGTTCGCAGCGACCTCGAGCTCAAACTCGCCGCGACGGCGAAGCAGGCGCTTCCCGGCGGCGAGTTCGGCAATGGCGTTCCCGACATCATCGTGCGCGAAGGGCGCGGCGGACGCGTATGGGACGAAAGCGGAAACGAATATGTCGACTTCCTCTTGGGCTCCGGCCCGATGCTCGTCGGGCATGGCCATCCGGAAGTGCTGGAGGCCGTGCAAGCGCAGCTCGCGAAAGGGACGACCTTCTTCGCCGACAATCGACACGGCATCGAGCTTGCTCGCGAGATCGTCGATGCCGTGCCTTGCGCCGAGAAGGTCCGCTTCGTCTCCACCGGCTCGGAGGCGGACGCCTATGCGATGCGGGCCGCGAGGGCCTTCCGCAAGCGCGACAAGATCCTCAAATTCGAGGGTGGATACCATGGCATGAGCGATTACGCGTTGATCAGCCTCGCGCCCAAGAGACCCGGCAATTTTCCGCAAGGCGTTCCGGATTCCGCAGGCATTCCACGGAGCGTTCAGTCCGAGATGCTGGTTGCGCCTTTCAACGACCTCGAGACGGCCGAGAGCCTCATTCGCGAGCATCACGATGAACTCGCCGGCGTGATCGTCGAGCCGTTCCAGCGCCTGCTGCCGCCGATCCCAGGCTTTCTCGAGGGGTTGCGCAAAACGACCACCGCCTACGGCATTCCCCTGATCTTCGACGAGGTGGTGACGGGCTTTCGTTTCGCTTACGGGGGCGCCCAGCATTACTTCGGCGTGACACCCGATTTGTGCACCTTGGGCAAGGTGATCGGAGGGGGCTTTCCTCTCGCGGCGATCGCGGGACGCGCCGATATCATGGCGCATTTCGACCGAAACCTCGTTCGGGATGAAGAGTTTCTCACGCAGATAGGCACCTTGTCCGGCAACCCCGTCGCCGCGGCCGCCGGGCTTGCCACGCTCGAGGTCCTGAACCGCCCCGGAAGCTATGAGCAGCTCTTCGCGACCGGCCGCGAGCTGATGGAAGCTCTGAAGGAAATGCTGAAGCGCTCGGGCCTTTCGGCCCAGGTCATCGGAATGGCCCCGGTGTTCGATGTCGTCTTCGCCCACGGAAATATGCGGGATTACCGCGACACGTTGCGGGCCGACCCGGAGATGATGAAGCGCTTCAATTCATTGCTGCGCGAACGCGGCATATTGAAAGGCCACTCCAAATACTACGTCTCGTTGGCGCACACGCCGCTGGATGTTCGACACACGATCGACGCCTGGGCGTCGGCGATCGAAGAGCTCGCGAAGACCGCCAAGTCGGATAGATGAGGCCGCGAAAAAGAACATCCAAGTTCCTCGGCCTCTCTCATTCGTAGGACCACATTATTATTCCCGATCCCTAACTTCCCCCCGCAGCGACACCATGGCGCAGGGATGGCGAGAGGGGAACTCGAACTCGCTCGTCACGTTGCATCGGCAAAGGGCCGAACGACAACTGGGGAGTTGGTGAGATGTTCAATAAGTTGATGGTGACAGGGGCTCTCGCGCTTTCTCTTTCCGCATTCGCCCTCGCGCCCGCGCAGGCCGAGCGCGGCGAGGGGTTCCACGGCGGAGGGGGTGGTGCGGTTCACGGTGGGGGCGGCGCCGCCTTTCACGGCGGCGGCGGTTCTCTCCGTGGGGGCGCAGTGGGCGGCTTTCATGGCGGGGCCGGAGCGTTCCGCGGTGCGACAAGCACATTCCACGCTGGAGCGGGCACGTTCCATGGCGGCGCAACCGCATTCAATGGTGGACTTGCAACAGCCAACGCGGGCGGGAGCGTATTTCATGGTCCCTTCCGCGGCACCGTGCATGCCTTCAATGGAGGTATCCATCCAGGAATTCGTGCGCCGTTTCGAGGTGCGTGGGTCGGTCCTCGTCACCACCACCGATATGCCTGGTGGGATGATGAGCCCTATTACGGTCCCTGTCATTGGCGCCATGAGTGGATCTGGAACGGTTATCGCGAAGTTCGGGAACTCGTGCGCGTTTGTACCTGAGCCTCAAAAAAACGCGAAAGCATAACGGGGTGCGCGGGCCGGTTCGTCGTGCCGCCCCGCCGCGTTTTTCCGTAGCCGGTGTGCGCAATCTTGCCCCCGCCAAACCCTGAAATGCTTGTGGCGAACTCGGGCCCAACTTTCCCGCTTTATTCCGCAACCTCTTCCGGCATTCGGCGTTGTGTCGCTGTCAAGACGACCCGGATATCTTGAAGAAGAGGAAGAACATCATGCACAAGACAATCCTTGCCCTCACATTTGCATCCGCCCTCACCGGCGTTGCTTTTGCCGAGACCGCGGCTCCTAAGTTCATCACGCCTCAGTCGAATGATTTCATCAGCTCGCGCGTGGTGGGCCTCGATGTTTATGACAACGCCAATCACGATCTTGGCAAGATTCAGGATATCGTGTTCGATCCCTCGATGGCCATCAAGGGCTATATCTTGTCGGTCGGCGGGTTCCTCGGAATGGGCGAGCGCTACGTTGCGGTCGACCCGGCGTCTGTTGCCGTCAAATATGACGACAACGACAAGAAATGGCACGCCAATATGAATGCGACGAGCGATCAATTGAAAGCGGCTCCCGAGTTCAAATACACGGGCCGATGGAACAGCAGCAAGAGCTGAGCGCGTTCATCTCCATGGCGCTTTGATCGGCGCCACTGGAAATTACCTTCTCGAGGGGCATTCCTCCGACAGCTCGCGTCCGGCGGTGCGGTCCGCCGGACGACGCGCGGTTGCTGCATTTTTTCGACGCTTGAGGCGCCGCCACGCTTGTTTGCGGGAACTCGTGATGACTAAGTCTCGCTCGACACTCTCGTCTTGGATTAGCGGTCGGATATTGCCCGAGCTCTTGCCGGGGGTGAGTCGACGCTGGTTGTTGCGCGGTTTCGGTTTAGCGGCGGCAGCGCCCCTCGGAGGAAAGGCGCTCGCAGCGCCCGTGGCCGCTCGTGACGGGGCAGAAAATGAGCATCCCCCCATTCCGGTCCCATTGACGATAAATGGCCGGGAAGAGCGCCTCTACCTCGATGCACGCGTCACTTTGCTCGACGCCTTGCGTGAGCATCTTGGCCTTACGGGCACTAAGAAGGGCTGCGATCACGGGCAGTGCGGCGCCTGCACGGTGCATGTGGGGGGAGAGCGTGTGCTGTCATGCCTGACGCTCGCGGCCGCAGTTCGGGCCCCGGTGACCACCGTCGAAGGGCTCGCCGGACCTGACGGGGCCTTGCACCCGATGCAGCAGGCGTTCATCGATCAGGACGCTTTTCAATGCGGATATTGCACGCCCGGGCAGATCATGTCGGCGATCGCTTGCGTTCGCGAAGGGCATGCCGAGAACGAGAGCGACATTCGCGAATATATGAGCGGGAATCTCTGCCGATGCGCGGCCTATCCGCATATCGTCGCAGCCGTGAAACAGGCCAAGCCGCAGATGAAGGGAGGCTGAACTCATGCGACCCTTCACTTACGTCAGAGCTGATGACGCGATCCGTGCCTCGCGCGCCATGGGGCAGGGCTCGGCCTTTCTCGCGGGAGGAACGACGCTTCTCGATCTCATGAAGCTCGACGTCCTCAGGCCCGAAACGCTCGTCGACATAAATGGCTTGCGCGGCGCTTCGCCTGCCGTCGCGGTGACGTCCGGCGGCCTGAGGCTGAGTGCCTTCGCCAGCATGGCGCAAGTCGCGGATGATCCGAATATTCGACGCGACTATCCCGTCATTGCGCAATCGCTCGTCTTGGCCGCAAGCGCCCAATTGCGCAACATGGCGACGCTCGGCGGCAACGTGCTGCAGCGCACGCGGTGCAATTATTTCCGCGATCCGAGCTGGAGGACTTGCAACAAGCGCGAGCCGGGAAGCGGCTGCGCGGCGCTCGATGGCGTCAACCGCAAGCACGCGGTGCTCGGCACGAGCGCCCATTGCATCGCGACCTATGCGGGCGATTTCGCGCAAGCGCTTGTCGCGCTGGACGCCACCGTCGAGACGATAGGGCCTGGCGGGCCGCGGGTGATGAAATTCGAGGCGCTCCACCGATTGCCCGGGGATACTCCGCAAACGGAAACGAGCTTGGCTCCCGGCGAGCTAATCACCGCTTTCATCGTGCCGCGCATTTCATGGGCGCGGCGCTCGCTTTACCTCAAGATCCGCGATCGGGAGTTCTACGAATTCGCGCTCGCTTCGGCGGCCGTTGCTCTCGACATGGACAGAAAAACGGTGAGGGAAGCGCGCATCGCGCTGGGAGGCATCGCGACAAAACCGTGGCGCGCCCAGGCGGCGGAACAGGCGCTTGTCGGAAAAGCCTTGAATGAGGAGAGCGCCGCGCATGCGAGCCAGTTGGCCTTGGCCCCCGCCTCGGCCCGTGGCGACAATGCATTCAAGATCGAGCTTGGGCGGCGAACGCTGACGCGGGCGCTTCTGGAAGCCGCGAGCATGAAGGTTTGATCATGTCCGATTCCGCAAAGCTCGACTTCGTCCGCCTGGGTGGCCCGGCAGCTCGCGTCGATGGGCCGGCCAAGGTCACGGGCGCTGCCCGCTACGGTTCGGACCCCGACCTGGCGAGCCCGGTCTTCGCCTTCCTTGCCGTGAGCCCGATCGCCCGTGGCCACGTGACGCGCATCGATGACCGTCAAGCGCGCGCCATCCCGGGTGTGCTCGACATTCTCACCCATGAGAACATGGCGGGTGAGATACGGCCCGTTAATTTTTTCGCGGACGGCGGCTATGTTGGCTCTTCGATCATGCCGCTCTCGTCTCCGCAGGTCTTCCACGCGGGACAGATCGTCGCTGTCGTGCTGGCCGATGGTTTCGAGGCTGCGCGCGACGCTGCCCACCGGCTTGTCATCAGCTACGCCGAGGAGACGCCTTCCGCCGGATTCGATAGTGACGGCGCCGAGATCGTGGCGGGTGCCGAGGCCTCGAAGGAGCATCAGGATCCGAAGGTCGGGAATGCGGAAGCCGCCTTCGACACCGCACCCGTCAAGATCGACGCCCGGTATTCCACGCCCACGCAGCACCATAATCCGATCGAGCTATTCACCACCACCTGCGCCTGGGATGGCGACAAGCTCACGCTTTGGGAGTCGAGCCAGAACGTCTACGGCTTCAAGAACGGACTGGCGCAGCAACTCGGCATGGATCCCAGGAATATCCGCGTGAGGTCTCCCTATATCGGTGGCGCCTTCGGCTCACGCGGCTCGCTCACGCAACGCACGGCGCTGATCGCGATCGCGGCCAAGCGCCTGGGCCGGCCTGTGAAGCTCGTCGCCACGCGCGACCAGGGCTTTACGATCGCCACGTATCGGGCCGAGACCCGCCACCATATCCGCATCGGCGCGAACAACGACGGCAAGTTACAGTCCCTGAGCCACGAGGGCTTCGAGGTGACAAGCCGTCCCGACCCTTACATGGTCTCCGGGACCGACGCCTCGACCCGGCTTTACGCCTGCCCGAACATCGCTTCGAAGGTATCGATCGTGCATGCGGATCGAAGCACGCCCGGCTTCATGCGCGCGCCGCCCGAGGTGCCTTACCTCTTCCCGCTCGAAAGCGCCATGGACGAGCTCGCGGTCGCGTTGCGCATGGATCCGATCGAGCTTCGCCGGGTCAATGACACGAGAACCGAGCCCATCAAGGGGCTGCCTTACACCAGCCGTTCGTTGATGCAGTGCTTCGACGTCGGCGCAAAGGCCTTCGATTGGCAAAAGCGTGACCCGCAACCCGGCTCGATGCGTGATGGCGATTGGCTTATCGGCTTCGGCTGCGCCTCGTCGATGTACCCGACGCAAATGGGGCCGGCCACGGCTCGGGTGACTTTGACGCTCTCCGGCACAGCGAAGGTCCAGACAGCGGCCCACGAAATCGGCACGGGCGCCTATACGGTGATTGCCATGACGGCTGCGGAGCGGCTCGGGCTCGCGCTTGAGAAGGTGACCGTGGAGCTTGGCGACACCGAATTGCCGCCAGCACCGGTCGCAGGCGGGTCCAACACCACCGCGAGCGTTTGCAACGTTGTCGCAAAAGCCTGCGAGGAGATCAGGGCGAAGATTGCCAACGCGGTGAGCTCGTCGGAGGATTCAAAGCTCCAGGGGCGGGATCCCAAGACGCTCACGTTCTCACAAGGCCGGCTCGTCGGTCTCGACGGAACGGGCGAAGACCTGGAGACGGCGATGCGGCGCGTCGCGAATGGAGCGATCGAGGCCTATGCGGAGAACGTGCCGCACGGGGCCAAGCCCGACGCCATCGAGAAACTCTACCAAGGGACCCAAAGTCTCGCGGGCGGGGCCAAGCTCGAGGATCGTATCCAATTTGCCTTCGGCGCCGAATTCGTCGAGCTTCGGGTGCATCGGCTCACGCGCGAGATCAGATGCCCGCGCGTGCTCGGCGCCTTTGCGGCGGGCCGCATCATGAACGCCAAGACGGCGACCAGCCAGTTGATGGGCGGATTGATCTGGGGCGTCTCCTCGGCCTTGCACGAAGGAACGGAAATGGACCGTCGCAAGGCCCGCTTCTACAACACCGACCTTGCCGAATACCTGATCCCGGTGAACGCCGATGTTCCGGCAGCCGAAGTCATCATCCTTCCCGAGGAAGATCGCGACATCAATGAGCTCGGCATCAAGGGGATCGGCGAGCTCGGCAATGTCGGCACCAACGCGGCCGTCGCCAACGCGCTTTTTCACGCCACGGGCGTGCGCGTCAGAGACCTTCCAATCCGCATCGAACAGCTGCTTGGGACGGAGGCGACCTGAGGCCGGGAGCCTTCGATTTAAAGAGAGTTGATCAAACCAAGGAATTTGATCAAGCCCAGGAATGAAGCGGGCCGGTGATCGGATCACCGGCCCGCTTCGGTTTTGCCTGGGATGGCGGAAGCTTACCACCGTTGGGTGTTGTACCAGCTATCCACATCCCTTTTCACCTGATCCTGCGCTTGACCATAGCGCTCTTGGATCTTGCCCTCGAGCTGATCGCGACGGCCACTGATCACGTTAAGGTCATCGTCGGTGAGCTTGCCCCAGCGCTCCTTGACCTTGCCTTTGATCTGCTTCCAGTTTCCTTCGACGCGGTTCCAGTCCATGTTCACATCTCCCACGAATTGATGCCCTTCAACGCTGGATCAATCGATGGGTTCCTCCTAGAACGGCGCCCTTCCGAGCAGGGCCAAGACGATCAAGATGATGAGCAGGAGACCGAAGATTCCCGACGGGCCGTACCCCCACCCCGAGCTATATCCCCAACCCGGATAGGTGCCGACGCCGCCAAGCAAAAGAATGATGATGAGGATGATAAGAATAAGGCTCATGATGTCCTCCCAGCGAAGCTGCTTAGCTGAATATCGGTAACGCGCGACGCGCAAAAAAGGATCCAGGTTCGAGCAAAACTTTTGTCTTCAGCTGAAGATCCGGCGAGCCGATGCGATCTTACCCTGGGAACCGCTCGAACAAGGCGGCGTTGACTTCCGAACGCTTGAAAATTCTCATGAGGAGAGATCCGCATGGCGGAGGAGCGGGCGACTGTCGAGACCGTCAAGCAAGCGCGGCAAGGCGTGACTGGCCACAATGCGCGCACGGTGCTGCTTGTCAGCTGCGCCTTGGCGGTCATTGCAATGGGCATCGTCTTTTTGTTGGTCGGAAGCTAAGCGCTTTAAACCGCGTGGCACCGGCTGCAGGTCTGCGACTAAACGAACGCTCCCCGTCGAAGAGCGTCGCGCCGGAGGGGAACCTCCGGCGCTTCTTTTGGCAAAGGCGAATGCGCAGTTCCCGCGAAAAACAGCGCGCCCTGCAGGGGTGGCCCGTGTAAAGATCGTGAGGGGCGATGTTCAGCCTCGGCGCGCAGGCGCGGCAAGCTTTCCAACGCCTCACCGGGTTCAACTTTTTGAATTCAACTGTCTTTCCGCATCCTGAGCGCATTTCGCCTAGGATGGAGAGCGCCAACGCAAAATTCTTTTTCATTCGCTCGGAACCCAAGTCCGCCCAACGCGTTCTGCTCGCTGTCAGCTTCGGTTGCCCCTCATCGTTGCTGGCAACGAAGAGCGCTTCGGCTTCGTCCGAGGCGCTCTTTTTTTACCCCTTTTCGGGCAACGATTGTTTCGTGTCGTCAGGCCCAGCCCAAATCGCGGTCCTCCGCCTGATGGCGCACTTCTTTCTCGAGCTCGTTAAGGCCATCCGGGGTTTCGGAGGGTAGGTCGGGACGGGCATGCTCCACGGTGATGAAGTCCTGCATCGCTCTAGGGCTTTCGTCCGCGTCTCGCTGGGTCTCCTGCGTCTCGTCGGCGTCGGGATCGTCTTCTGCAGGCTCCATTCTGGCGGCGCGGCCGAACACATTTTCGGAACCCGTATGCTCGGGCGTCAAAGAGCGAGCCTCTTCAAAGGCGCGAGCCTCGCGCTCTTGCGTTTCGTTGGCATTGCCTGTGTTCATCGGTATCCTCCGATCTTCGTCTTCGCTTCGACAACCCTGCGGAGGGAGCCCCGTTCCGTCGTAGGGGGATGGCGCGCGATCCCGGGAACCGAGTCCCGTTGCGGCCGTTCATGCCATCGCGAGTGGATCGATGCCGAGTGATGATTTCCGCCCCGGCGATTTCGTCCACGACGAGAAGAAGCGTGGTTGCGGCCTCTCCGCTGGCCGGATTCCGGAGGTGAAGAGCATGGGCGCGAATGGGTTCGCCAAATCGGATCTTGTCCCGGCCGCTTCCCTATCGACCGCCGCCATCGCTGGGGAGCCGCGAGCCGCCGCCGAGGCGAGCGGCCTTGTGTATGTCGATGAGCAGGGTCCCGGCATCACCCGCCAGCGAAAAGGAAGCTCCTTCGCCTTTTACGGACCGAACGGAAAGCTGATCCGCGATTCCGCCCTGCTCCGGCACATCCGGTCGCTCGCCGTGCCGCCCGCCTATGAGGATGTCTGGATCTGCCCTGATCCTGACGGGCATATACAAGCGACCGGCCGCGACGAGCGCGGCCGCAAGCAATACCGTTACCATCCGCGCTGGCGCGCTCTGCGCGACGAGACCAAGTACGAGCACGTCGTCGAGTTCGGGAAGCTTTTGCCGCGCATCCGTCAGCGTGTCGGCGCCGACATGAAACGGTCGGGCCTGCCGCGCCGCAAAGTGCTCGCCACGGTGGTGAGCCTTCTCGAAAAGACGCTGATCCGCATCGGCAACGCCGATTACGCGAAGGAGAACAAGAGCTACGGCCTCACGACGTTGCGGAACCGTCACGTCGCCGTCAACGGCACCGAGCTTCGCTTCGAGTTCAAAGGCAAGAGCGGCAAGCTGTGGCATCTCGCGGTGAAGGACCGGCGCGTCGCGCGTGTCGTGCGCGCTTGCCAGGATCTCCCCGGCCAGCATCTCTTCCAATATCTCGAGGCGGACGGCAGCCGTCAGGCGGTCACCTCATCGGACGTGAACACCTATCTGCGGGAGATCACGGGGCGCGACATCACGGCCAAGGATTTCCGCACCTGGGCCGGAACGGTGCTTGCCGCGATGGCGCTCTCGGAGTTCGAGAGCTTCGACAGCGCGGCGGCGGCCAAACGCAATTTGAAGGCGGCGATCGAGCGCGTGGCCAAGCGCCTCGGCAACACCGTCACCATTTGCCGCAAATGCTATGTGCATCCTGCGGTCCTTGATGCCTATCTCGATGGCGAGCTTCTGGTGAATTGGCAGAGAGAGGCTGAGGGCGAATTGCGTGACGAGCTCGGCTCCCTCGGTTCCGAGGAGGCGGCTGTGCTCGCCTTCCTGCGCCGTCGCCTGGCTTCCGAAACGCGTCAACGCCGGGCCGCCGATAGAATAAAGGCGCGGGCGGCGGCCGCGGGGCCCTCGAAGCCGAGCCGCAAAGAGACTTCCGAACTTCGCCGGGACCTGAGGCGTTCTCTTCGACATGCGTCGAAGGGAGCGATCAATGAATCGGATCGAAACATCCGACGGGCTTCACCTTAATGTCGTTGATTTCGGCGAGGGCAAGCCCCTCGTTCTCATTCATGGCTGGCCATTCGGTCTTTGGTCCTTCGAATACCAGCTTACCGAACTTCCCGCGCAAGGGCTTCGTTGCATCGCCTTCGATCGGCGGGGATTCGGCAAATCGGACAAGCCGTGGAAAGGCTATGACTACGATACGCTCGCGGACGATGTTGCGAGCGTCCTCGAAAAACTTGATTTGCGCGATGTGACGCTGGTGGGTTTTTCGATGGGCGGCGGCGAAGTCGTCCGTTATTTCAAGCGCCACGGCGGGCGGCGCGTATCGAAAGCGGTGCTGATCGCCTGCACCACGCCCTTTCTGCTCAAGACGGCGGACAATCCCGGCGGTGTCGACGCCGCGACCTTCGACGAGATGGCGCGCATGCTGAAGGTCGACCGTCCGAATTTCCTTGCGAATTTCAGCAAGCAATTCCTTGGAGGTGGCGTCCTCAATTTCTCGGTCTCCAACGCCATGCTCGACTGGCTGCGTGATCTTGCGCTCGAAGCCTCGCCTTCCGCGACACTCGAATGTCTGCGTAGTTATTCGCGGACGGATTTTCGGGAGGAGATGACGGCAGTCACGACGCCGGCGCTTCTCATTCACGGCGATGCCGACCGGAACGTGCCGATTTCGGCGGCAAGCGTCGAGGCCGCCCGTCTCATCCCGCACGCCCGGTTTCTCACCTATGCGGGGGCACCGCACGGCTTGCTGATCACGGAAAAGGAACGTCTCAATCGCGATCTCGCGGATTTCGTCCACGGTCGGGACCTGCGCGCCGAAGTCGAACCCGACGCGACGGAGCGGGCGGCCGGCGCGAACCTGTCGGAGATCGGGCTGCCGCGATCGTGACGCCTCTCACCCTTGAGCACGTGATCTGAAGCCTATAGGTCAGGCAACCGGCGCCCCTTGGGATGTTTCGGTTTTCAAAGCGATATCTCTAATCTCTCGCCGTAGAGGAACCAAAACGACATTGGCGCGTTTGGGCTTCGCTGCAGAAGGAGGGTAGATGACGACGGGCGTGGAGCTGCTCGAGAGCCTGCCGGTCGCCGTTTACACGACTGACGCGGAGGGCCGGATCACCTATTTCAACAGCGCCGCCGCCGAATTTTGGGGCGTATCGCCTCAACTCGGACGGGACCGCTGGTGCGGATCCTGGCGCTTGTATTGGCCCGACGGCCGCCCGATGGCCCATGATGAATGCCCGATGGCGGTGACGCTGAAGGAAGGTCGTCCCGTGCGCGGAGAGGAGGCCATCCTCGAAAGGCCGGACGGCACGCGCATCCCTTTCGCGCCCTTTCCGACCCCGCTCAGGGATTCTTCGGGACGCATCACGGGCGCCATCAATCTCCTCATGGACATGAGCGCGCACCGGCACGCCGATATCGAGGCTGCGCTCCTCGCGGCCATTGTCGAATCATCGGACGATGCGATCGTGAGCAAAACGCTGACCGGCCAAATCAAAAGTTGGAACAGCGGCGCCGCCCAAATCTTCGGCTATTCTGCGGAGGATATGATCGGACAGCATATCTCAAAGATCATTCCGCCCGAGCTGCAAGAAGAAGAGGTGGACATTCTCGCGAGGCTCAGCCGGGGAGAACGGATCGAGCATTACGAGACCGTTCGGGTCGCGAAGTCCGGCCGTCGTGTCGACGTCTCTCTTACCGTATCACCCTTGCGCGACAAGATCGGCAATATCGTCGGGGCCTCCAAGGTCGCGCGCGACATCACTCAGCGCAAGAATACCGAGCACTTGCAGCGCCTCCTTTTTGAGGAGCTCAATCATCGAGTGAAGAACACGTTGGCCACGGTCCAGGCGATCGCCAGCCAATCGTTGGTTCACGCCAAGAGCCGCCAATCATTCGTTTCGGGCTTCACCGGGCGCATTCATGCCTTGGCGCGCGCGCATACTTTGCTCACCCAAAGTTCCTGGCAGGGCGCGGAGATCTCGGACCTCATCCGCGATCAGGTGACCCTTGGCGCTAAGGACGATCGCCGGATATCGTATTCGGGTCCCTCCTTCATTCTGGATCCGCAAACCGCGGTGAAATTGGCCCTCGTCTTGCACGAGCTCGGAACGAATGCGCGAAAGCACGGCGCTCTGTCCGTTCCGGAAGGACAGCTGTCGGCGAAATGGGAGCTTCACTTGAACGGAGCGCGCGAATTTCGCCTCGACTGGGTCGAAACTGCAGGCCCGAGAGTGTCACCGCCTTCCAAACCCGGTTTCGGCACCTCCCTGATCGAGCAAAGCGTGCACTCCTCCGGCGGAAAGGTATCGGTTGATTATGCCGATCAGGGCCTGCGCTGCCGGATCACCCTGCCGTATTCCGAGCGGATCGAGATCGAGGGTTCTTTTGGCATGCTGCCTGGCGCGGGGGACGCAATGCCAGATCGCATCGACTCATCGCTTGGAGCGTCGTCGTTCGCCGACAAACGCATCCTCGTGATCGAGGACGAGATCCTGCTGTCGATGGACATCGAGACGAGCCTCACGGATGCCGGCTACCAAGTGATCGGACCGGCCGGCACGATCGAGGCCGCGAAAAAGCTCATCAGCGACGGCAAGTGCGATGTGGCTCTGGTCGACGCCAACCTGGGCGGACAACCCGTCGATGAGCTCGCGGACTCGCTTGCGCAGAAGAACATTCCTTTTGCTTTCGTCACCGGTTATGGGCGCGATGCGCTGCCGCAAGAATTCCGGCATAATTTGCTACTGGGCAAGCCGTTCAGTGCGGACCAGCTTCTGAGCGTTGTTTCCACCTTGCTCGGCGAGATCGCCTCCTCGGAGGCCCAGCGATAGTGGTTTGCGAATTGGGAGCCCCGAGCGAATAGCGGCTTACCCCCCCGAAGCGACCTTTTCCGATCGTTCCGCTATGACAGGCTCCGGAGGGATGAAAATCGCCTGCAGCGCCTTCCTCTCCACCGGCTTTTGCATGACGGGGGCGTTCGCGAATTTCTGGTCGATGTTGTCCTCGGAGTAGCCGGTGACGAAGGCAAAAGGGATTTCGCGTGCGGCCAGGATCTCAGCAATCGGATAGACGAGCTCGCCACCGATGTTGACGTCGAGGATCGCGGCATCGATCTCGCCCGAGACCGCCGCGCCGAGCCGATAGTCCATTTTCCCGAAGGGACCAACGACCTCGAAACCGATCTCGTTCAGCGCCTCCGTCATCATGGAAGCGACAAGCGCTTCGTCCTCGACCAGGAGCAACCGGTTCCCTTTGAGCGCAAGCGGCGCCTCGCGGGATTTGTCGATCGTCATCGGTTTCGCCGCCGCGGCGCTGAGCGCCATCGCATCGCTTTTTGCACCGAAGGGCAAGGACAGCCGGCAATGCAAACCCTGGGGAAGCCAGCGGAAGGTCACGTCGCCTTGCAATTGCCGTTCGAACGCCGCCGTCACCGTCTTGATGCCGTAGCCCAATCTTGTCGGCGCCGATGGCGGGGGACCACCGACCTCAACCCACTCCAAGACGAGCCGTCCGGATTCGAGCCGCCACGTCAGGTCGATCTTTCCAGACAGCGCGGAAAGCGCGCCGTATTTCGCAGCGTTCGTGGCGAGCTCGTGCAAGGCAAGACCGATGGTCTGGCCGGTCGCCGGAGGCAGCACAATGTTGGGTCCGGCGGTTGTGATTTTTTCGCTCGCCTTGCCCCGATAAGGGGCAAGCTCCTGCTCGACGATGCTCTCGAGCTTCGCGCCCTCCCATCGGGAGCTCGCAAGCAAGGCATGAGCGCGCGACAACGCGCCTATCCGCCCCTCGATCGCCAACACATAGGCCGCGAGGCTTTCGGCGCGGGTGAGGCGCACGATCGCCTGGACCACCGCAAGGGCGTTCTTGGCGCGATGATCGACTTCGCGCGCAAGCAGAAGCTGGTGTTCCTGCGCCTTCTCCAAATCGGTCATGTCGACTGTGACGCCGCTCAGCCGCGTGATGGCGCCTGCGGCATCGCGCTCGGCTGCGGCAATGCCGACACAGGACCGGATCTCACCCGACGGGCGACGCACGCGAAATTTCGCTTGCAAAATGCGGGCATCGCTTGCCGCTTCGCGCAGCGCTTGCTCCAGGAGCGAGAGATCCTCGTCGAGGATCAGGGGCAATAGCGATTCCCGGTTGGCGATGAAGCTTCCGGGGTCGACCCCGAATATGCGGCATTGCCCATCGTCCCAAGTGCTGTGGTCGGCGGCGAGATCCCAATCCCAGGAGCCCATCTGGCCGGCGGCGAGCGCCAGGCTTCGAAGCTGCTCGCTCTGGATCAGGCGGGCATTCGCCGCCTCGAGCTCCGACGTTCTCTCGGCGACGCGCTGCTCCAAGCGACGGTTGAGCGTCTCGAGCTCTTTCGTCTTCCTGTAAAGCTCGGAGAAGACCTTGATCTTGGCCCGCAAGACCTCGGGAACGACGGGCACTGGGACGTAGTCGACCGCGCCCATTTCATAGCCGCGCAGCGCGTCCACTTCGGTCAGAAGCACGGCGGAGACGAAGATGATCGCGGTCTGCTGGAAGCGGGGATGTTCGCGGACCATCTGAGCAAATTCGAAGCCATCGAGCTCCGGCATGCAGACATCGACAAGAATGACCGCGATCTCGCAGGTCAGCAACCGCTCGAGGGCCTCACGCGCCGAGGTCGCCTTAATGAGATTTTCGCCGAGCCCGGAGAGAATCGCTTCGTAGCTCAGGAGCTTGGCCGGTTGATCATCCACAAGCAGGATGTTGACCGGAGCGTTGGCGTCCAAGGCTGTTTCCTCTCGCTCAGCGGTGCAGCCACATACGCAAGGCGGAGAAGAGCTGCTCGGTGTTGACGGGCTTCGCCAAATAGTCGGAGGCGCCCGCCTCGAGGCACTTCTCCCGGTCTCCTTTCATCGCTTTAGCCGTGAGCGAGATGATCGGCAGGCGCCGCAGTTTCGGCTTCGATCGGATCTCCTTGATTGTCTGGTATCCGTCCATCTCCGGCATCATGATGTCGATGAGCGCGATGGCGAGATCAGGCGTCGCTTCGACGAGGCGGATCGCTTCCGCGCCGGTGGTGGCCGTGAGCACCTTCATGCCGCGCCTTTCGAGGAGGCTGCTCAGCGCGAAGATGTTGCGCGCATCATCATCGACGAGGAGGACCGTGCGCCCGACGAGGTCGTCGTCCGAACGGCTCAAGCGCTCGAGCATGCGTTGCTTTTCCGGCGGCAACTGGGCCGTGACGCGATGCATGAATAAAGCGGTCTCGTCGAGCAGCCGCTCGGGCGATTCGACGCCCTTGACGACGATGCTTCTCGCCATCCGGTGAAGCTGCGCATCCTCATCGGCCGAGAGCTCGCGCCCGGTGAAGACGACGACCGGCACGGACTGCAGATCGTCCTCCTTTCCTATTCGCTCCAGCACCTCGAAGCCCGTCATATCGGGCAAGCGCAGATCGAGCACAACGCAATCGAAGCTTCGCTCCCGCATGGCCTCGAGCGCCTCCGTCCCGGTGGCGACGCTGGCGATCTCGATGTCGTCATGCGCGAGCAATTCTCTGATGCTCAGCTGTTCAGCCGGGTCGTCCTCGATCACGAGAAGGCTTCGGCGGCGCGGCTTGGCGTATTCCTTGATGCGATCGAGAAGCTGGCCGAGCTCGGTCGGCGCCGTCGGCTTGGTGACGAAGGAGAAGGCGCCTCGTGACAGGCCATGCTGACGGTCCTCATCGAGCGTCATGATGTGAACCGGGATGTGTCGCGTCAATGGATCCTGCTTGAGCTCGCTGAGGACGGTCCAGCCGAGCATGTCGGGTAGGAAGATATCGAGCGACACGGCGGTCGGCTGATACTGCTTGGCGAGATCGATCGCATCGGCCCCCCGCATGGTCACGATAACCTTGAAGCCGCGCTCGCGAGCGATGTCGGCGGTGATTCGGGCGTAGTTCGGATCATCCTCCACGATGAGCAAGATGGTGTCGCCCGGCTTGATCTCCATGCGGTCGTCGGCAACCGTTTCCCCGGTCGCCTCGCTCGCGGGCCCGCTGGCGAGAGTGGATTTGAGCGCCTCGCGCTGCGAGGGCGTGAGCGCCCGCGAATGGCCGACGGGATCCATGTATTTGATCGGCAAATACAAGGTGAAGCAGCTTCCCGAGCCCGGCACGCTGCGCAAATGAATCTCGCCGCCCAGGAGATTGGCGAGCTCGCGGCTGATCGCGAGGCCAAGGCCGGTGCCGCCATAGCGGCGGCTCGTGCTCGCATCCGCCTGTTGGAAGGCCTCGAAGATGAGCTTCTGCTTCTCGGGTAGAATGCCGATACCGGTGTCTGTGACCTCGAAGGCGACGACTTCGGGCGCCTGCCGGAGCACCGGATGGTCGAGGTTCCAACCCTCGAAGGCCGGCCGCACCTTGAGCTGGACATAACCTTTCTCGGTGAATTTGAAGGCATTCGACAGGAGGTTCTTCAAGACCTGCTGCAGCCGCTTCGAATTGGTGACGATGCTGCGTCCGAGATCGGGCGAGATCTCGACATTGAAGCCGAGCTTGCGGTTCTCAGCCTCGTGGCGGAACGGACGCGCGACCGTCTCGATGACGTTGGCGAAGAAGATTTCTTCAGCGTCGACCGAGACCGTGCCGGATTCGATTTTCGACAGATCGAGGATGTCGCTGATCAGGTTCAAAAGATCGGTGCCCGCGCCGTGGATGGTGCGGGCGAACTCCACTTGCTTGCCGGTCAGGTTGCCATCGGCGTTTTCGGAAAGCTGCTGGCCGAGAATCAGGATGCTGTTCAGCGGGGTGCGCAGCTCATGCGACATATTGGCCAGGAATTCCGACTTGTATTTCGAGGTGAGCGCGAGCTCGGAAGCTTTTTCTTCGAGCGCGCCTCGCGCCTGTTCGATTTCCTGGTTCTTTCTCTCCACCTCGACATTGCGTTCCGCGAGCTGCTGCGCCTTCTGGCCGAGCTGCTCATTCGTCTGCTGCAGCTCGGCTTGTTGGGATTGAAGCTCCGCCGCGAGCTGTTGCGATTGCTTCAGCAAGCTCTCGGTCTGCATCGAGGCGGCGATGCTGTTGAGCACGATGCCGATGCTCGTCGTCAACTGCTCCAGGAATGTCGTTTGCAAGGTGGTGAAGGCCGTGATCGAGGCAAGCTCGATCACCGCCTTCACGCTATTCTCGAAGAGCACCGGCAAGACGATCACGTTGCGCGGGGCGATCTTGAAGAGCGCCGAGCCGATCTGTACCGATTCCACCGGCAAATCCGAGACCAGATGGCGCCGCTTGTCCTGCGCCGATTGGCCGATGAGGCCTTGCCCGAGCGCGATCTCCATCGGGCATTGCGACTGTGCGTCCTCGGCATAGGTCGACACTAATTTGAGTGCCGGGTTCTCTTCCTCGCTCATGCGGTAAATGACGCCGAGCTGCGCATTCACGAGTGGCGCGAGCTCGGTCAGAAGGAGGCGGCCGACCGCGTCGAGATCTCGCTGCCCTTGTAGCATGTTGGTGAATTTTGCGAGGTTGGTCTTCAGCCAATCCTGTTCGGTATTGCGATCGGTGGTGAGGCGCAGATTGCCGATCATGGTGTTGATGTTGTCTTTGAGCTCCGCCACTTCTCCGCGAGCCTCGACCTGAATGGAGCGCGTGAGATCGCCCTTGGTGACGGCGGTGGCGACCTCGGCGATCGCGCGCACCTGCGTCGTGAGATTGGCGGCGAGCAGATTGACGTTGCCGGTCAAGTCCTTCCAGGTGCCGGCCGCGCCCGGCACGTTCGCCTGGCCGCCGAGACGGCCTTCGACGCCGACTTCTCTCGCGACCGTGGTCACCTGATCGGCAAAGGTCGCGAGCGTATCCGTCATGTTGTTGATGGTTTCGGCGAGCGCCGCCACCTCGCCCTTCGAGCGAACGGTGAGGTTTTGCTTGAGATCGCCATTGGCCACCGCGGTGACGACCTTGACGATGCCGCGAACTTGCTCGGTGAGGTTGAGCGCCATCACGTTCACGGTGTCGGTGAGGTCCTTCCAGGTTCCGGCTACACCCGGCACCTGGGCCTGGCCGCCGAGCTTGCCTTCGGTGCCCACCTCGCGCGCCACGCGCGTCACCTCCGAGGCGAAACCGTTCAGCTGATCGACCATGGTGTTGATCGTGTCCTTCAGCTCCAGGATTTCACCCTTCACGTCGACGGTGATCTTGCGCGACAGGTCGCCTCTCGCGACCGCGGTCGTCACCTCGGCGATGTTGCGCACTTGCGTCGTCAAATTGGCCGCGAGCAAGTTGACGTTGTCAGTGAGGTCCTTCCACGTGCCGGCGACACCCGGCACCACAGCTTGGCCGCCGAGCCTTCCTTCCGTGCCCACCTCGCGCGCCACGCGCGTCACCTCCGCCGCGAACGAGCGCAACTGCTCGACCATGGTGTTCAGGGTTTCCTTGAGCAGCAAGATCTCGCCGCGCACGTCCACCGTGATCTTGCGCGACAGGTCGCCCGTCGCGATGGCGGTCGCGACCTCGGCGATATTGCGCACTTGGGCCGTCAGATTACCCGCCATGGAATTCACATTGTCGGTCAGGTCCTTCCAGGTGCCGGCAACGCCCGGCACTTGCGCCTGGCCGCCGAGCTTGCCCTCGGTACCGACCTCGCGAGCGACACGCGTCACCTCGGAGGCGAAGGCGTTGAGCTGGTCCACCATGGTGTTGATGGTGTTCTTCAGCTCCAAGATCTCGCCCTTCACGTCGACGGTGATCTTGCGCGAGAGGTCGCCCCTCGCGACCGCGGTCGTCACCTCGGCGATGTTGCGCACTTGGGCGGTGAGGTTGCCCGCCATCGAATTCACGCTGTCCGTCAAGTCCTTCCAGGTGCCGGCGACGCCGGGAACCTGCGCCTGGCCTCCCAGGCGGCCTTCGGTGCCGACCTCGCGCGCCACGCGCGTGACTTCGCCCGCGAATCGGTTGAGCTGATCCACCATGGTGTTCAGCGTTTCCTTGAGCTGCAGGATCTCGCCACGCACGTCGACGGTGATCTTGCGCGACAAATCGCCGGTGGCGATGGCGGTCGCCACCTCGGCGATGTTGCGCACTTGGGCGGTGAGATTGCCGGCCATGGAGTTCACGCTGTCGGTCAAGTCCTTCCAGGTTCCCGCGACCCCCGAGACCTGGGCTTGCCCGCCGAGCTTGCCGTCCGTGCCCACCTCGCGCGCGACGCGTGTCACCTCAGCCGCGAAGGCGTTGAGCTGGTCCACCATCGTGTTGATGGTTTCCTTGAGCTGCAGGATCTCGCCGCTCACATTGACTGTGATCTTCTTGGAAAGGTCGCCGCGCGCGACCGCGGTCGCCACCTCGGCGAGGTTGCGCACCTGGGCGGTCAGATTGCTCGCCATGGAATTCACGCTGTCGGTGAGGTCCTTCCAGGTGCCGGCGACGCCACGCACCATGGCTTGGCCGCCGAGCTTGCCCTCGGTGCCGACTTCGCGAGCGACACGCGTCACCTCGGAGGCGAAGGCATTGAGCTGATCGACCGTGGTGTTGATCGTCTCCTTGAGCTGGAGGATTTCGCCGCGCACATCCACCGTGATCTTCTTCGAAAGATCGCCGTTGGCGATGGCCGTCGACACCTCGGCGATGTTGCGGACCTGGGCGGTCAGATTGCTCGCCATGGAATTGACGCTGTCGGTGAGGTCTTTCCAGGTGCCGGCGACGCCGAGCACGTTGGCCTGCCCGCCGAGACGCCCTTCCGTGCCGACCTCACGCGCCACGCGCGTCACCTCGCCGGCAAAGGCGTTTAGCTGATCGACCATCGTGTTGAGCGTCTCCTTCAATTGGAGAATTTCGCCGCTCACGTTGACGGTGATTTTCTTCGACAGGTCGCCGCCGGCGATGGCGGTCGCCACCTCAGCGATGTTGCGCACTTGGGCGGTCAGGTTGCCCGCCATGAAATTCACGCTGTCGGTCAAATCCTTCCAGGTGCCTGCGACACCCGGCACGGTGGCCTGGCCGCCGAGCTTGCCTTCGGTGCCGACTTCGCGCGCCACGCGTGTCACCTCCGACGCGAAGGCGTTGAGCTGGTCGACCATGGTATTGATCGTGTCCTTCAGCTCCAGGATTTCGCCCCGCACGTCGACGGTGATCTTGCGCGAGAGGTCGCCGCGCGCCACGGCGGTCGTGACATGGGCGATGTTGCGCACCTGGTCGGTCAGGTTACCGCACATGGCGTTCACCGAATCGGTGAGATCCTTCCAGGTGCCGGCGACGCCCGGCACGGTGGCCTGGCCGCCGAGCTTTCCGTCCGTCCCCACCTCGCGGGCGACACGCGTCACCTCGGACGCGAAGGAACGGAGCTGATCGACCATCGTGTTGATGGCCTCCTTGAGCTGCAGGATCTCACCGCGCACATCGACGGTGATCTTCTTCGAGAGGTCGCCATTGGCGACAGCGATCGTTACTTCTGCGATGTTGCGCACCTGCGCGGTGAGGTTGTTCGCCATCGAGTTGACGCTCTCGGTGAGGTCCTTCCACACACCGCTCACGCCGCGCACCTGCGCCTGGCCGCCGAGCTTGCCCTCGGTGCCGACCTCGCGCGCCACCCGGGTGACCTCGGAGGTGAAGACCCCGAGCTGCTTGATCATGGTGTTCACGATCGTCGCCAATTCGAGGAATTTCCCTTGCAGCGGCCGCCCATCGACGTCGAGCCGGACCGTCTGGAGAAGATTTCCCTGAGCGACGGCCGCAATGGCGCGCGTCACCTCCGTGGTCGGCCAAAGAAGATCGTCGATCAAAGCGTTGAGCGTGCCTTCCATCTCGCCCCAGGCGCCATCCGCCGAGCCGAATTTGGCGCGAAGCCTCGTCCGCCCCTCGCGCCCCACGACCTGGCCAAGACGGTCGAGCTCTCGGGCCATGCGCTGGTTTGTGGCCACGATCTCGTTGAAGGCATCGGCGATCTTGCCGAGAAGCCCCGGTCCGCCGCTGCTCATCCGGGCGGAGAAATCACCGACGCGCATGGCTTCGAGCCCATGCAGGAGCTCGATCAACTCGCTCGCCGAGGCGCCTTCCTGCGTGCTGGCGCCATTCAGCCGGGACGGTTTGGGAGGCAGGCGCCGCGCCTTTGGCTTTTGCACGACTTGTTGGACGTCACGCATGTCTCTCTCCGTGACCGTGCTTCGCATTGAAGTTAGCAGGTGATTTCAGAGGGCAGGGGAGGGATTGGCGAGAGGCGCGCCAAAACGGCGCCATAGGAGCCCCTATGTCGCAAGTCGCAACGGCTTGGGCCGAGCTTGCAGGAATGCTGACCCCTCCAGGCAACAAACACCGGGCGCGAAACGATTGGCACACAAAAAAGTTCCAAACAGGTTCAAAAAATTTTTGCACTTTTCTGCACCCCAAGGCCATGGGGAAACAGTGGAAAACCGGCCAAAGTGAGGGTCGAAGGCGGCACATCCGAATTATTTTCGTATTCGCGCCGTTTGCAAGCGCTAATTGGACCTTCACTTTGCGTTTTGGCATGCGCAATCACCCGTGGATCGCCCCCGCTCAAGACTCTGGAACTTCCCCCCGGATATCGACGTTGCTTCTCCGAACACTTCAGTAAAATTGAGAGTAGCTCGAGACAAGGAGGAGCAGTCATGCGTAACGTTGCGCTATTTGCCTTCTGCGTGGCGCTCTCGCTTGCTCATGCCGGCGCGGCCAAATCGGATGTCATCCAAACGCCTCGGATGACGACCGCCTCTTTCTCCTCGGTCAACGCCGTTGCGGTTGTGCGCCTCGAAACCTTGCCGCAAGAGGCCCAAGAGCAGGTGTATGCGGCGAGCCTGCGTATGAGCGAGGAGCAACTGCGCGCGCTCCGAAGGTCGATCGACAGCCTTCCGGCGGCTTCCGATGCCTTGAAAGCGGGCAACCTCCACGTCGCGGACGTGCTGGCGGCCGTCATCAACGGGGAAGGCCAATTGCTGTTGATTACGGCGGTTGTAATCTGATCCGCGGCGCCGGGTGGCTCATGAACTCCTGAAGGCGGACTTGGCGAGGTTTTAACGCCGAAATCGCCTCAAAAGCGAAGGGGCACCACGGGGGCGCCCTTTCAGCGCCACCCCCGAAGAGATCCAATCACTGCATCTTGCCAGAAAGATCCTGAGCCATTTTTTCGTGGCTCTGAACCGTCGAGAGCGTGTCGGCCAAGGCCGACTTCATTTGATCATTGGTCGCGGCGGGAACGAGTTGATTCTGGATGGTGTCCGCCACCTCTCCATGCATCTTTGCCTGCGCGTCGATATAGGCCTTGTCGAAATCCGCCCCCTTCGCCGCCTTGAGGTCATGATCGCCGCTTTTGGCTTCCGAAATGAGCGAGGTGGTCGCTTCGCTCGAGGCCGGCTTCAGCTTCAGCCGTCGGGCGAGACCAGCCATCGTCTTCTCATTCGCGCTGTGGTCCTTGATCATTTCCTTGGCGAAGTTCTTCACGTCGGCGTCTTTGCTGCGCCGCAATGCCATCCTCGCATCGGCGATCTCGCCGCCATTGACCGTTTGGAGATATTTCACGATCTGCCCTTCGGAAAGCGAGGGAGAGGCGGTTGACTGGCTCATGGCCGGAGAGGAGGCAAGAATGCCCGCAATTGCTATTCCGCAAAGCCGTTGATGTCGGTCGAACATGTTTTAAGTCCCCATTCCCGTGAGCCAAGCCCGCAGCCCCGCGGTTTGCGCCTGTCAACGGGTCGCCGGCAACCAAGTTCCATGAAGGGGTGCGCCCAATCCAAGCACGGCGTTCCGTCCCTTCACCCACTCTCGCACGCTCAGTCGAGATATTCCGAGGGCTTGGTTTCGGGGACCGCGATCCAAAGCAAGAGAGTCGCGGCGGTAGCGACCCCGGTGATCGCGAGAAAGCCGATCGAGGTGCCGAATTCGGCGAAGAAGAACCCGGTTGCCGTGGTGCTGACCGCCGCGGCGATCGCTTGAAGCATGCCCACGACGCCGGTTGTGAGGTTGAAGCGACCGCTGCCCGTCGTGAGGTCGGTGATCACGAGGATCGTCAAGACGGCGATAATCGATCCGCTGATCCCGTTCAGGAACTGCACGAGGAGGAGCATCGAGTAGCTGCTGAAGAAGGTAAGGAGCAGCGCGCGCAAAGCCTCGATACCGAAGGCGATGAGGAGCAGCGGTTTGCGCCCGCGTTTCTCGGAGTGATAGCCGGCCCAAGGCGCCAACACAGCGACCGTGATCTGGGGCACGACGATGAGACCCGACATGTAAAGCGAAGTGCCGCCCCCGCCGAGCGCCAGATTTTCGCCGATGATCGGCAACATTGAGGCGTCGGCAAGCTGAAGAAGCATCAAGCATCCAGCGAAGGCGAGGAGGGGAGGGTTTTTCGCGAGGTGGAGGAACGGTGCGAGTTCCTTGGACTTCTCGCCCGCCTTTGCGTTGCGGGCACGATGATAATCGATTTCCTCGAAACGAATGAAGCTGAGCGCCAGAAGCGCGGGCACGCAAAATCCGGCCGTTGCAAAGAAGATCGCTCCGGTCGAGAAGCGCGTACCGATGAGCCCCATGATACCGGCCGTGATCGCGGTTCCTGCGGCTTGGAAGCGCTGGTTGCGTCCCGTGCGCGCCGACATCGCGCGCCGACCCACGAGCCCAAGGCTGATCGCCGAGATCGCGGGGCCGATCAGCCCGGCCGTCAAGCCATGCAGCACCTCGGCGAAGACGACGAGGTGAAATGTCGGAGCGAGCGCATAGATCAGGGCGGCGCCCGCGAGCGCGGTGATGCCGCAGGCGACGAGGAGGCGCTTGTGCCGGACCCCGTCGGCGAGCGCGCCGCCGGGAACGAGGCTGATGACGGCCGCGAGGCCACCGATCGTCAATACCAGGCCGACATCCGGTTTCGACCAGTTCAAGCCGGCGAGGTAGAATGCTACGAAGGAGCCGAAGCTCGTCTGCACGTCCGAGATGAAGAAATTGGTCCAGTCAAGTCCCAGCCGGCTGCGCGCCGAAATCGGCTCGCGCAAGGATCGGCGGGCCTTTCGGTATTTTGCGGCGGTCTTGCGGAGCGGTAATCGAGCCGTGCGCTTCATGCGAGGCTAACCGGCCTCGGTGGTCGCGGGTTGCGCCGGCCGAGCTTTGCGTTCACGACAGAGCCTCAAGCCGATTGAATCAGTCGTCTTTGCCCGCGAGCCGCGCCCGTGCACTGCGCACATTGCGTTCGGTCACGCCGCCGCCCAAGGCCGCGAGAGCGAACGGCGAGCGTGCCGATCTGGAGAGGGGAGAGCAAGTGGCTTCGCCGCCTCGAACGGCGGGCTTCGGATTGATCGCGAGGGGCGAGGGCGCCACGGTGACCTCAAGGGAACCTCATTCCCTGACCGCCGTTTTCCCTGGCGGAAAAACCAGAGGGGAGGACCCAATCCACGAAAGGTGAATATCATGAGCAGCAAGCTTTTAGTCTCGATGCTGGCGCTCGGGTTGGCCGCTGGAACTGGAGCCGCCCTTGCGCAAGGGACGGGCAGCACGCAAAAACAGAGTGCGGGCGTCCAATCGCAGACGGGCGGCACGCAGATGCAATCCCAGACCTCCGCCGACGACCAATCCACGGCGTCTGGCCACAAAGCGACCCAGTCCCGCCAGAACGGCAAGCAAATGGGCCAGGCGGGGCAGGAGAACGCCCCGAGCGGAACGCAGGCGCGTCGTCCGGCTGGAGAGAGGCAGGGCCAGAAATCGATGCAGAGCCAAGGCGCGCCCTCGAAGAGCGAGGCTAGAGGCTCGACCAATCAGCCGTCGGCGCATGGGACGCAAACCAAGACGCCAACCACAGCCGCGGGCGAAACGAGCACCGGGAAGGCACAGGGCGCCTCCGGCTCGGCTTCGCTCACGGGTGATCAGCGCGGCCGCATTACGGAGGTCATCAAGAAAGAGAACATTCGCCCTGAGCCGAATGTGAATTTCTCGCTTTCGGTCGGCACCGAGGTGCCGCGGACCGTGCGCCTGCACCGCCTGCCACGGGAGATCGTGGAGGTCGAGCCGAGATGGCGCCCGTACGAGTTCATTCTGGTGGGTGACGAGATCGTCATCGTAAATCCGCGCAATTTCGAGATCGTGGCCGTGATGCCGGCTTGATTTCGCTCGACGCGGCGCGCTCGGCTCGCAGGAGCCGGGCGCGTTTTTTGAGATCGCGTCGATGCCCTATTCGGAGGCGAAGGCAACCTCCCGCCCTTCTTCCTCGAGCTCACGGCTCGGCGGACCTCTTTCGCGTACGGCATCGGCGATGAGGCCGAACTTCGTTCGTGTGACCATGAGGTTTTGGTACCAAGTAACGAGGTCCCCCCAAGGATCCTTGATGGTTTGCATCCCGGATATGAAGGCAACGACCGTTCCCACCTCCGTCTTCCCTGACACCACCAGCCAGCCGCCGACACCGAGAATGGTGGCGATGCCGAGGTGATGGGAGAGATTCATCAGGAAATTCAGCGAGAATTTAAGCTTGAAGACAACCATGTTGAGGCGGAAGACATGCAAGAACCGCGTCTCTTGACGACGTAGCGCCGCATGCAAGTCGGAGGGCTCGCCCACCATGCCGGCGCTTGCGGAGCGCAAGGTCGCGATGCGTTTGGAGACTTTGCGGTTGATCGCCCGCTGGATGAGCGGCACGAATACGAATTGCGGCGCGAGAACCACAAGAGCGACAAACGCCATGAGGGGACGCAAATAGGCGAGATAGCCGAAGACGCTGCAAAGGATGCCGATCTGAAGCAAAGGTTCGGATACGCTCGCGCCCACGAAGGTTCCGACCGGATCGGTTTCCGCGAGCACAATTGAGATCTCCGTGCCTTGCGCACGCACGTCATCCTTTTTGTTCTCCGCAGTGCGGCCGCTCGGGAAGCCCCCGACGAATGACCGAAGCGCCCGAACCGAGTTCTCGGCGATCCAGCTCCGGTAGACATTCAAGAGAAGCTTCGTGAGCCCTTGCACCAGAACCAACGCCCCGTAGATCAAGGTCAGGATCAGCACGGGCTGGAAATCATGTCCTCCGGTGATGCCGTTCACGATGCGGCGTTGCACTTCGATCGGGGCGGTGTCCAAAAGCGCGACGGCAATGGAGAGGAAGGCGGCCCAGATTTGGTCCGTGGCGCTCAGATGCCAAACCAATCCCCAAAGGCTCCTCGGCATTTTGGCCGAGGCGAGCGAGGGCAAGTGTCTCGACCGTATCGGTGAAGGCCAGGGGTTCAAATCCGCCTCACATCCGTTGCAAAGGGATCATTCTGCGCCTCGATCGCGCTCGCGGGCGGGGTTCCAAACGAGGCGCAGCCGGCGAAGTTCCCCTGCGCCCGGGGCAGCGCGACGGGCGGCGGAGGGCCACTTGATCCTGCGCGCGGCTGGGCGTGAGGCAAGCGTCCTTACCGGAAGGGCTTGCTCTTCTTGAATTTTGCCCACGCCTTTTGCGCCTCGGGCGCCGCGGCTCGGCGCTCCTCGGTTTGCCAGGCCTGCAACGCCTGCGCGGCGTCGCGAAGAGAGGAGGACGAACTCGCCTCGGTAAGCTCACCCAAAAGCGCGGCCGTTGTGATCGCGTCGCTGTCTTTTCCCAAAAGCTTCTGCAGGAGAGCGAGCTTCTTCTCTTGCCTCTTCGCCTTGCCCTTCCGGAAAAGCGGCCGGAAGAACTCGGTCGCGTAGCGCAGCTCCTTGAGCGCCACGCGAAGCCGGTGACGCTTGCGAAGCTTGAGCTTGTCGAAGCCCTTGCCCTTCTTGCGAGCCTTCCGCATCAGGGCGTAGAGAGAGGGGGGCGCGAATTTTGCCAGAGGCTCGGCAAGCTTCGTGCGCATAGCGCCATCGAGCTCTCTTCGCCAGCCACTACATTCGATCCAATGGCCCAGCGAGAGCTGAAATCGCGCGTATCGCTGCCCGCCTAGGGCCTTGCGCAACGCGCCATAGCTTTCGTCCCTTTTCGGTTCAGCGGCTCCTTGCAGGACGCGACGTTCCGCCTCTTCGATTGTCGCCTCGGGGAGCGTTTCCGTCTCGAAGACGTCCCAATTTCGACAGGCGCCGAGCTTATGGGCAATCCACTTCGCCTCTTGATCGAAAGCTTTGGACCCCTCCGTTCCGAGCTCGCGGCGAAAGAGCGCGAAGGCAGCGCGCATGCGCCGAAGGGCAACCCGCATCTGATGAACGCCTTCCGGGTCGCGGCCGTCCTCGGCGGCGGCCTCATTCGCAAGCAAATGACGTTGGCATCCCGCGAGGATCGCGGCGATCCCGTCATCGAGCGTGGCATGGGACGCCAGCGCGGAAGAAGGCGCGGGCGAGGTCGGAGGCGGGGTTGCGCGCGCCAGGGCATGGCCGCGCTCGAATTTGCTGGCTGTGCTCCAACGAAGCGGTGCGAGGTCGAGCAGCGCGAGCGCAAGCTCATAAAGCCTTGCCGCCTCGCCCTTTTGCAGCTCGATTTCGATCTCGCTCACCGGTCGTTCACAACCTCCCGCCGCGATCACGCCCTGGTCGAAGGCAAGCTCGAGATTGGTTCCCTTGAACGATAGGGGGATCGTTTGGCGCGTCACCACGGTCGAGAAGACAGGCACGAGCGCTTTTGCGCCAAGGCGCGCCGCAACCGGCCCGATCGCAGAGGCCGGCAGGCGTGAAACATCGGGCTTGCTGTCTTGGAGGGATGCTTCCCATTCGTAGCGCGAGAAGGATTTTTCCTCCGGCGGCGCGAATTTCAACGTTTGCACAAAGGCTTCGCCGTCATCGCGCACTCGCAGCGAATAGCCGGCTTCGGCGAGGCTGTGCTCGGCCGTGTCGTAATACACGCTGCGCAGCTGCTTTTGTTGCCCGGGACCGGCGGCGTGGCGAGCCACCAGGCCGCAATTCGCGAGGCTCCGCTGATCTTCAGGCGAGGCCAAGAGCTTGAGTTCGAGCTCCTTGGAGCTTTGCCGTAGGGACAACGAACTCTCCCTTTGGAAGCGGACGTGACGGAACGGGCTCAAACGGCCAAGGACGATCGAATGGGAAGGAACCGCCGGCGCGTCTCGTCAAAACGAGGTTGCTTCGCTTTCAACGCGTGATGCCCGGCACGGTTCAGGCAAGGCGCCGCAAGCTGCTTGTTTCGGGCTTTCTGGAACCGATGACGCTTCGAGGAGTTGCCGCGACGATCGGTCGAACATCGCGGCCAATCGACGGCTCGTCTCGCCCTTCGGCGAGCCCACAATCGATCCCACCACAGCAAGCGTCGAGAGGAACAGAAGATGGTTTCCAAAAATCTCCAATCGTTATTCGAAGAGACCTTGAAGGATATTTATTTCGCCGAAAAGGCGATCGTGAAGGCCTTGCCGAAAATGGCCAAGGCGAGCCAATCCGAAAAGCTTGAACAGGCGTTTCAGGCGCATCTCGAGCAGACCAAGGATCATGTCATGCGCCTGGAGCGCATCTTCGAGATGATCGGAAAAAAGGCATCGGCCAAGACTTGTGAGGCCATCAAGGGGATCATCACCGAGGGCGACGAGATCGCTTCCGAATACAAAGGCAGCGAGGCGATCGACGCCGGTCTTTTGGCGACGGCACAAGCCGTCGAGCACTACGAGATCGCCCGCTATGGCACGCTGCGCAATTGGGCGCGTGACCTCGGCGAGGACGAAGCCGCCGACCTCCTCGAGCAGACGCTCGGCGAGGAGAAGGAAACCGATCAGCTTCTCACCAAGCTTGCCGATTCCGGGATCAACGAAACCGCTCAAGCGCAAGGCTGAAACGACGAAGCTCGTTTCACCGCGCTCGGTAAACACGCTTGAGCTTGATGCATCGCGAAAGGCCCGGCCGAGGATGATGATCGCTCGGCCGGGCGTGCCAGCGCGCGGCGGAGAAGTGGGCGGCTCGCCAAACCAATTCCTTGCGACCGTAGTTGAAAAAGCATTCCTTGTTCGAGGCGTTGCGGCGATAGGAGCCGAAAATGCAACCGAGCGATGCCGAAGCGCGAGGCGCTGAGAGAAATCGCGAAGTCGAGCCGCGCAAGCGGCATTTCGCACTTCGGCTTGCAAATCCTCGTCGGTATCGAGTTCCCGATGATTGATCGCTAGGGTTTGTAATACCCGATATAGCGGTCGTGCTCTGCCAGACGTCCAGCGGAGATGAGGTGCATCGAGCTCAACCAATCCGACAAGCTGCGACGCACACCCTCCGCTCCTTCGGCGTCGCCATGCACGATGAAGGAGAAGAGCCTGACGGCGAGATGACGCGGATAATTCCGCCGCGCAACACGTCTTGCGCGAACCGCGCAAAAAATAACAAACGGTGCGTCCGCGGAGACTCGACCCTTCGCATGGAGCCTGCCGACCGTTGGAACCGTCGACGCCGCTTGTCATTGAATGAATGTTCGCCTCGATCGCCGTGCCCACTTGAAGAAAGGAGCGCCGCTGTCGGGGCGCACTCGCAAACCAGCGGAAAGGAATATGCGATGAGCGAAGAGCTTAGCGGAAAGCGCGTTGCCGTGCTCGCGACCGAAGGGGTCGAGCAGTCCGAGCTGATGGAGCCGGTGAAGGCTCTAAAGGCCGCGGGCGCTGAAGTTGAGGTTGTCTCGCCCGAGAGCAAACGCTTTCAAGGATACAAGGGCCACGAAAAGGGCGACATGATTTCGGTTGACCGCAAGCTCGATAGCGCCAAGCCGGGTGAATATGAGGCGCTCGTTTTGCCCGGCGGCGTCATGAATCCGGATACGCTGCGTCTCATTCCCGCCGCCATTGATTTCGTGCGGCACTTCGTCGACACACATAAGCCGATCGCCGCGATCTGCCATGGTCCTTGGACGCTGATCAACGCGGGTGGTGTGCGCGGCAAGCGCATGACTTCCTGGCCTTCCCTCGAAGCGGATCTCCGCAACGCGGGCGCGCAGTGGGTCGACGAGCCGGTGGTGACGGACAACGGCCTGGTGACCTCGCGAAAGCCCGCGGATTTGCCGATGTTCTGTCGGAAGATGATCGAGGAGTTCGGCGAAGGCCGTCACGGGGGTAGGCAAGCGCGCGCGGCGCAATAGCCTTATCCCGCCTTTGGCGCTTGTGCGCCGCAAGCGCCAGGAGCGCCGCGAAACGCGCGCAGTCTGCCTCCGCGCTGCGAGTTGCACGAACCTCGTTCTTATTCTCGGAAGAATGTCGCCGAACAACTGTTGCGCGGTGCCTCTGCTCATGCCATCTCCGCGATAGCCGAAAACATGCGGCGCACGCCCCAGCCATGCAGCCGAGAGGAGATGAGGTCGCCGACGGTTTGCGACGTGACGGATCTTCCTTGGAAACAAAGGCCCGTGGCCGGGCGCTGACCCCTGGAAACATCCAAGCGGGTTTGAGATTGCGGAAGGAAGAGGCTTCCGCGGCTCGCAAACAGCGGCTGCCCCTCGTTCGAGCTCGCGCGAAGTGATCGGCGGTTCTCCTGTGGCGACTTCGTTGGCTCGGATGTTATGGAGGGCGCGGCGCGCAATCTCGAAGCCAGATCCGGACCGGCTTGCCCCGCTCGCTCAAAACAGGCCATACATCGCATGACATCCATGAACATCCTGGTGACCGGCGGGACGGGACAGGTGGGGCTCGAGCTCAAGCGTCATGCCTGGCCCGAAGGTGCGAGCGTCCATTTCCCGGGACGGGCCGAGCTCGATCTTTCGCGACCAAAGGAGATCGCGCGCGCCATCGCCTCGCGTCCGTGGTCTGCGGTAATCAACGCGGCAGCTTTCACGGCCGTGGACAAGGCCGAAAGCGAGGTCGCCGCGGCTTGGACGCTCAACGCGCTCGCGCCCGCCGTGCTCGCGGCCGAGACCGCGAAGGCAAACATCCCGCTCGTGCACGTCTCGACCGATTACGTCTTCTCGGGAGCTAAAGCCGAGCCTTACGTCGAGGATGACGCGGTGGGACCCCTCGGCGTTTATGGGGCGAGCAAGGAAGCCGGTGAGCAAGGGGTGCGCACTGCCAATCGGCGCCATGCCATCATCCGCACAGCCTGGGTGGTGAGCGAGCACCGCACGAACTTCCTCATGACGATGCTGCGCCTCGCGCGCGAGCGCGAGCGGCTCAGCATCGTCGCGGATCAGCACGGCTCGCCGACCTCGGCGCGCGATCTTGCGGGCGGCCTCGCGAAAGTCGCGCTCGCTCTCGCCCAAGATCCCTCGGCGCCAACCGGCACTTTTCATCTCGTGAATGGCGGCGAGACGAGCTGGCATGGCCTCGCCGTCGAGATTATCCGGCTGGCCTTCAAGGGGCGCGAAGGAGGGCCGGCGATCGAGCCGATCCCGACGTCGGCCTACCCGACGCCGGCGCAACGGCCGGCTAATTCGAGGCTCGCGACGGGCAAGATCGAGAAGGCTTACGCGATCAGCCTTCCGCCATGGCCGGAGGCGATCGCCGAGATCGTCGCCGCGCTCGAGCCCTAATCGCTAACGCGAAGCTCGGCAATGCTCATGCTGTGAGGCCTTCGGCTCATCGGCGCGATTGAGCCGTGCGAGCGCGCGCTTGAACCGCTACGGGCTTCGTCTAGTGTGGGCCCCAAGTTCACGTTAATTCGGATCTCGGTTCGAGCGTCCGAGGGAGGATAAGATGACGCGTCAACTCGGCATTAAAATTGCGGCGATGGCCTTGGGCCTGGCCGTTACGACCGCGAAGGCGGACGAAATCACGATCGCGATCGTCGGCCCGATGTCCGGGCCGGTCGCCGCCATCGGCGAGCAATTCAAGCGCGGCGCCCAGGCCGGGGTCGAGGCGGTCAACGCCGCGGGTGGAATCAACGGCAAGATGGTCAAGCTCGACGTCGAGGACGATGTCTGCGATCCCAAGCAGGCGGTCGCCGTCGCGAACCGTCTAGCGGGCCTGCACGTCAAATTCGTGGACGGGCACGCGTGTTCCGGCTCGTCCATCCCGGCGTCAGGCGTCTATGCCGAGAACAACATTCTCATGATGACGCCCTCCTCGAGCAATCCGCTTCTCACCGATGAGGCGGCCAAGAACAAATGGTCGACGATCATGCGCCTTTACGGGCGTGACGACGCGCAAGGAGAATTCGTCGGGCCTTGGATCGCGGAGAAATATAAGGGCAAGAAGATCGTCATCCTGCACGACAAATCAGCGTATGGGCAGGGGCTCGCGACCGCGGTCAAGGCCGGGCTCAATGCGAGCGGCACCAAGGAAATCCTCTTCGACAGCATCAATCCCGGCGAGAAGGATTATGGCGCGCTCGTGAGCAAGTTGAAGGCGCTCGGCGCCGAGTTCGTCTATTTCGGCGGTTATCATCCCGAGGCCGGGCTCATCTTGCGCCAAGCCGCGGATCAAGGCCTGAAATTCACGCTCATGATGGGCGATTTGCTGGCGACGCCCGAGTTCTGGCAGATCTCGGGCCCGGCGGGCGAGGGCACCTTGTTCACCTTCCCCTCCGATCCGCAAAGCCGGCCCTCCGCCGCCAAGGCCGTCGCCGATATGAAGAAAGCGGGCTTCGTGCCCGAGGGCTTCACGCTTTTCTCCTACGCCGTAATCCAGGCCATGGCCGAAGGCATGAAGCGCACGAACAGCGAGGACCCGGTCAAGGTGGCTGCCGCGCTCAAGAACGGGCCGCCGGTCGATACCGTTGTCGGACCCGTGTCCTTCGATCAGAAGGGCGATTTAAAGAATGCGACCTACGACATCAATGTCTGGCACGACGGCAAATACGCGAAGCTGCAGTAAGGCCCGAGGAAAGCGAAGAAGCCCCGGCCTCGCGCTCTAAGGAGCGCGAGGCCGGGTGAGCCACGTTTCAAAGACACGAGAATCCGTTCACACAAGGTCCTTGACGACATGATGATCCTGCGTTCCAGCCCCGCATCTCCCTTCGGCCGCAAAGTGCGAATCGCGGCAGCCCTCCTCGGCCTTGCCGATCGCATCACCCTTGTTCAGGCGGATACCAGCAAGGCCGATGATCCGGTGCGCAAGGACAACCCGCTCGGCAAGCTCCCGGTGCTGGTGCCGGAAGACGGCAAGCCGATCTATGACTTCCGCGTCATCATCGAATATCTCGATCATCTCGCGGGCGGGGGAAAGATTTTCCCGACCGGGCCGCGCCGCTTCGAGGTGCTGACATTGCAGGCGCTTGCCGACGGCATTCTCGATGCCTCCATCCTGCGCGTTTATGAAGTGCGCATGCGCGAGGAGGCGAAGCGCGAGCCGAGCTGGGTCGCCTACCAGGCCGATAAAGTGGCTCGGGGGCTGCGGAGCCTCGAGGACCATCCTCCCGCGCTTTCAGGCGCCATCCCGGATGCCGGGCGGATCACGCTTGCCTGCGCGCTCGGCTATCAGGATCTTCGTTTCGAAGGAAAATGGCGCGAAGCGCACCCCAAGCTTGTTGCCTGGCTCGAGGCCTTCGCGAAGGCCGTGCCTGCGTTCGAGGAGACACGCTTCAAAGGGTGATGTTGCAAGGGCGTGGACTTAACAGCACGCGACACGCATAATCGGACTGCCGAGGCCGGCGGCGAGCCCCTAGCGGCCAGTGGCGTCAAATAGTTGGTGCCCATGAAACATCGGCGCTCGGTTCGAAGCCGTAAGTGATCGCCATGATGTGGGAAGATTCTCGTGAACGATGATTTGGAGGGCGGATGCGCGTGTGCGGCCGTGCGCTACCGCCTCATCTCGCGGCCGATGTTCGTGCATTGCTGTCATTGCCGCGATTGCCAGCGACAAACCGGAAGCGCGTTCGTCCTTAACGCGCTCATCGAAAGCGATCGAGTCACCCTCCTCTCCGGCAATCCCGAACCGGTCGCGGTGCCCACCGACAGCGGCAGACCACACGAGATCTATCGCTGCCCTTCATGCAGGGTGGCGGTGTGGAGCGTCTATGGCGACGTTCGCAAGCTGCTCTTCGTCCGCGTCGGCACCCTCGACGACCCTGGGGCGCTGACCCCCGACGTGCATATTTACGTTCGCTCCAAGCTTCCGTGGATCGCCTTGCCTGAAGGCACCCCTTCCTTTGACGCCTACTATGACTCCCGCAAACTTTGGCCATCGACGAGCCTCGAGCGCCGCCGCGCGCTGTTCGGCAAACCTGCCTAGCGCGACAGGACGGCGCTCGCGAGGCCCTCAAGGATCGCGCGCCACCTATGCTCGCGGTCAAATTGGCGTTTGCCCGGCCCTCAATGCCGATGCGGCGCTCCCGCGGCGAAAGCAGCCTTCTGCGCTTGCGTCGCCTCTTTCTGATAGCGCTGGCGCCATTCCTCGTAAGGCATGCCGTAGACGAGCGCCCGGCTCTCCTCCTTCGAGAGCGGGCGCCCGGCAGTGTCGGCCGCGTCCTTGAGCCAGTTCGAGAGGCAGTTGCGGCAAAAGCCCGCGAGATTCATCAGGTCGATGTTTTGCACATCGGTGCGCTCGCGCAAATGCGCGACGAGCCGGCGATAGACGGCGGCCTCGAGCAAGGCCGTGAGCGCGTCGGGGCGGCCGTCCGAAGCGACATCCTGGTGGGCCTTTTGCGTGCGTCCGACCTTGGTCCTGCTCGCATGATGCTCGACGCGATGAACGCTCGAATCTGCGAGGATCGGGCGCAGCGCCGCGGCGAGGCGCTCGCCCCAGCGCTTGGCCTCGGGTTTCGCCGCGATCAGATCCTGGCGGATTTCGACGAGCACATTGGCGAGCCCGCGCGCGCCCGCGTGACGATCGAGCGTGTCGCCTTCGAGCGCGCCGTCATAAGGCTCATTCGCGCCGACCACGAGGTCGCCCTTTGCGGACAAGGCCGTGATCAGCGGCTTCGCGATGCGCTCGTCGCTGTCCCACAGCAGGCCGCAATGCCAAGGCCGCGCCTGTCCTTTCATCGTCGGGGTGAAGCTGTGGACCGAGATCACGGCGGGCACGATGCCAGCCTCGAGGCTCGCCTCGATCGCGGCGGTGATCGCCTGGTCATAGGGCAGGTAGAAGCGTTCGAGCCTCGATTCGATCTCGGCATCGTCGATGGCGGCGTTTCCCGGGACCACCGCTCCGTCGGCGACGCGCATGACGAGCGTCGGGTCGTCCCGGCCGCGGTTGGGATCGATGAGGAGGCGCGAGAAACACGACAGGATCGTCGGTGCGCCGAGCGCGACGCCGAGGGTGCGCGCGACCTCCGCCGCCCCGATGTCATGGGCGATGTGGCGCTCGAGCTCGCCCGCGGGAAGGCCGAGATTGCCGAACTCCGCCGGGATGGCGTTCGAGGCGTGATCGCACAAAATGAGCACGCCCGAACGAATGTCGCCTTCGATGATCCTTGGCGCTTCAGTCTTTGATTGAGTCATCGCAATCGAGTTCCTCGGCCTGTTCCGAAGATGGGAATGGCGCTCGGCTCGCGAAAGCGCAAGGGGGTCACGTTCCGGACCGCGCTCGCGCCGCGATGCTCAGCCCAGCGGCAATCCGTTCTCGAAACAGTAGTACAACGTCGGAAAGGAGCGCCGGAGTGCTACCGCCTCCTGCCGCACGCGTTGCGGCTCCTCGCCGCCGACCACGACGCGCGCGATCAACTCGGCAATGTTGGCCATCTCGGCTTCCTTCATGCCGTAGCGCGTCACCTCGATGGTGCCGATGCGCAATCCGCCAGGAAAATCCCAATCCTCCTTGAGGTCGCTGGGCAGGAGATTCTTGTTCACGATGATGTTCGCGCGCTCGAGGGTCTGCGCCACCTTCAGCCCACGCCCGAAGCCCGTCACATCCGCGATCGCCTGATGCGTGGTGGTGAAGCCCTTATGCGCGCCGAGCATCGGGATGCCTCGTTCGTGCAAGTGCCGCGCCAGGGCTTTCGCATTGGCGACGATCTGCGCTTGCAGTCTCTCGCCGAAGGCGAGGGCTTCCGCGGTCGCGAGCGCCAGCGCGGCCACGCGATTGACTTGGTGCGTCGCGGCCCAGACGGGGAAGATCGCGGTCGTGACCGCCTCGGTGATCTCGGGATCGTCCCAGACGATGATGCCCGATTGCGGCCCCGAGAAGGTCTTGCCCGCCGAGCCCGTCACGATATCGGCGCCTTCGCGCAACGGGTCCTGGAATTGGCCGCCGCCGATCAAGCCCAATTGATGGGCGGCGTCGAAAAACAACCTTCCGCCCCATGGAGCGATGATTTCCTTCATCTCCGCGACAGGCTGCGGAAACAGCGTCATGGACAAGCCAAGCGCGACGAGCTTTGGTTGAATGAGAGGCGCGGCCTTGCGGAAGAGGTCGAGATCGACGACGAGCTCTCGCGCGTCAAAGGGAATATCGACGACCTTGCGTCCCATGGCGCCGGCCGGGCCGTCGATGCGGTTCGAGGAATGGCCGCCGATCGGTTGAGCCGCGGACATGATCACGTCGCCTGGCGCGCTCAGGGCGGTGTAGACGACCGCGTTGCCGATCATCGAGGCGCACAGGCGATGATCGGCATAAGCGCAGCGGAAATGCTTCTTCAGAAGCTCGACGCAAAGCGCTTCGACCTCGTCGATGTGACGCGTGCCAGCAAACCACCGGTTCACCTGGCCGATATGGCCTTCGGCCGCCCGGGTGCCGATCTCGGCGGCGAGAAGCGCACGCACGGATGGGCTTGTCGGGGCCTCCGGTGCGAGGAGATTAATGCATTCCTCGCCGCGCCAGGCGGCGTTTCGCGCCACGGCTTCTTGAACCTTCTGCCCCATTTCTCGGGCGTCGGCGCAGGCCTCGATCAGGGTGCGCGCGGCAGAAAGCGCGTCGGCATCATGGGCTTCAAAACGGTTCGGGCGTTCGGGGCGGTTCATCAGGCTCTCCTTGCGCGATCTGGCGCCATTCTACGTCGAGATCGGGAATGTGAAATTTCTTATTGACGCTCCATTGATTCCGTTAGAAAGCGTGCACCAGCATGTTCGGAGAAATAAATGAAAAGCCCACGGCAATTCGACCGCTCGGTTCGACGCTCCACGACGCTTCTGGACGCGGCCGATCGCCGTATTCTCGATGTGCTTCAGGAAGACAACCAGATCACCAATCTTGCGCTTGCCGACAGGATTGGCCTCTCACCGCCCGCCTGCCTCAAGCGTGTTCGCCGGCTCAGGGCCGAGAAAGTGATCGTCAAGGATGTCGCCGTTCTTGACCCGGAAAGCGTCGGGCATTCGATCGTGGCTTTCGTCGGCGTCGAGCTCGATCGCCAGCGCGAGGACGTCCTTGCCGCCTTCGAGCGCAAAATCGCCTCGGAGCCGGAAGTGCAGCAATGCTATTTCGTGTCCGGCGAGATCGATTATCTGCTCACTGTGCTTTGCCGCGACATGGAAGCCTATAATGGCTTCGCGCGCCGCGTGCTCGCCACCGAGCACAACATCAAGCGTTTTCGGACGAGCTTCAGCCTCTCGCGAGTGAAATACGAAACCCGCATTCCGCTCGATTGACGCCGCCGCTTGCGCGGCTTGCGCGCTCAGTTAAGTTCAAGACGCCGACGTCCCGCCGGCGCAAGACAAAGGTGTGCGTGATGTTCAATCTGTCCGAGATCATGCAATCGGCCCAAGGCGGCCAAGCCATCTCCAATATCGCCAAGCAATTCGGGTTGACACAAGAGCAAACCGAATCGGCCATCAACGCGCTTCTTCCCGCGTTTTCTGTCGGCTTGCAAAATCAAGCGCAGAACATGGGGTCGTTGTCCCAGATCATTGGCGCGATGCTCGGGGGCCAACACACCACGACCTTCGACGATCCGAACTCTCATCTCAATCAGCAGACCGTGAGCGCCGGCAATGACGTGCTCGGCCAACTCTTCGGCCCGGGCCAGGCGACGGCGGCGATCGCGCAGCAGGTGTCAAAGGCGACGGGCGTCAATCCAGGTATTCTCATGGCGATGATGCCGATCGTGGCCAGTATGCTCATGAGCGGCATGTTCAAATCGGCTTCGAACCAGGGACTCGGCGGGCTCCTCGGGCAGCTAGCCTCGGGCGCCTTCGGCGGGGCCGCCGGCATGGCGCCCGCGGGACAGGCGCCGGGCCAGCAGGCGGGAGGAATGCTCGGCGGCATTTTGAGCAACGTCATGGGCAGCATGATGCGCGGCGCGCAGCCCGGCAGTTCGGCCCCGGCGCCGCAGCCGGGCACCCCTTCGGCTGCGATGCCCGGCATGAACCCGGCCATGCAAGCGGGGCTCGAGGTGTTGACCGGCATGTTCAAGACGGGCTCTCAGGCGCAGAGCGCCCATGTCTCCGCGGTCCAGGACATTCTCAACGCCTATATGAGAGGCGCGAGCGGCAAGGCTTCTTGAAGCATCAAATCTCCGCTTCGGTGAAGATAGGTTCGATCTTTTCGCCCCATCGCTCGTGATAAGCCTCGAGCCAGGCTTCGGCCGCGGTGCGCCTGCGCTCGACGAAGCTTTCGAGCGGCGCGAGGTAGCGCGTCTCATCGAAGCTGTGGTGATCGCGGCGCGCGCGCTGCTTCAGCCCGGCGCGCGACAAATCGAGCGCCTGGCGGGCAAGATCGTTGACGATGCCGCCACGGAAGGGGGCAGAGAGCGCCAGTTTGGGGACGGCGTCGCGCAGCGCTTGGCGCTCTGACGTGGTCCAGCCCTTCACCATGTCGTAGGCGGCGTCTAGGCTCGTCTGGTCATAGAGCAATCCGACCCAGAATGCCGGAAGCGCCAGGATATGCGCGGGCAAGCCGCAATCGGCGCCGCGCATCTCGAGATAGCGTTTGAGGCGCACCTCCGGGAACAAGGTGCCGAGGTGATTGACCCAGTCGGACATGGTCGCGCGTTCGCCCGGAAGAGCCGTGAGCTTGCCGGCGAGAAGGTCGCGGAAGGAGGAGCCCGCCACGTCGTGGTAGGTGTCGCCACGCTTGACGAAATACAGGGGCACGTCGAGCGCGTAATCGACATAGCGTTCGAATCCCATGCCGTTCTCGAAGACGAACGGGATCATGCCGGCGCGTTGATTGTCGGTGTCGCGCCAGATTTCGGAGCGCATCGATAGATAACCATTGGGCCTTCCCTCCGAAAAAGGCGAATTAGCGAAGAGCGCGGTGGCGACCGGCTGCAAAGCCACCGAGACTCTGAGCTTCTTCACCATGTCGGCTTCCGAGGAGAAGTCGAGATTGACCTGCACGGTCGAGGTGCGCAGCATCATGTCGAGGCCGCGCGTGCCGACCTTCGGCATATAGGCGCGCATGATCTCGTATCGGTTCTTGGGCATGACCGGCGTCTCTGCGCGCGTCCAGGTCGGGGAATGCCCCAAGCCGAGGAAGCTCACGTCGAGGGCGCGCGCGACCGCATGCAGCCGGGTGAGATGGTCCTTGAGCTCGGTCTCTGTGTCGTGGACCGCCTCGAGCGGGGCGCCGGACAATTCGAATTGGCCGCCAGGTTCAAGCGAGATTGCGCCAAGGCCCGCGCCGTCGGCAAGGCCGATGAGATTGCTGTCATCGAGGATCGGCTCCCATCCCAGGCTTTTTTGCATCCCGGCGAGGATCGCGCGAATGCCGCGCTCGCCCTGGTAGGGCACGGAAGCGTGGTTGGCGCGATAAAATGGAAATTTCTCGTGCTCGGTGCCGATGCGGTAGGCGCTCTTGGGCTTGCAGCCTTTCTCGATCCAGGCGACGAGCTGGTCGCGGCTCTCGATCGGCGTCGTGTCCGAGACGTCGCGCGCCATGCCGAACTGCTCCTCTACCGGTGAAACGAATGGGGCGATGTCGCTCGGCACGCCGCCGATGCGACCACCCGCCCGCTGCGGGGAAAAATCTACATATGTGCTTCGCAGGAAGGCCGCAATGTCGCTCTGGAGCCGAAGCGGAGAAACACACGATCTCGTGTTCGCCCGCGCCAATCCTTGTGATGCCGGCTCTCATCCGGCCCTTCCGCTCCAATCCCCGAGACAGGCCTGCACGAGAGCGAGCGCGGCGACGGCGGCGGTATCGGCCCGCATGATGCGAGGTCCGAGCGAGAGGCGAAGCGTTCCGGGCCTCGCAAGGAGCGCGCGCCGCTCCTCCTCGGCAAAGCCGCCTTCGGGGCCGATGAGCACCGCGGCCGCCCCCCGCTTCACCTCGCGGAGCGCGTGAAGCGGGTCGGCGCGTTCGGCGGCCTCGTCGCAAAAAATGAGAAGGCGCTCGGGGTCGAGCCCGCCAACGGCTTTCGCGAGGGGAAGCGGGGAGGCCGCATCGGGCAAGGAAAGAATGCCGCATTGCTCGGCGGCCTCGATCACATTGGCGCGCAGGCGCGCTTCGTTGAGCTTTGTCACCTGTGTGTAGCGAGTGAGCACCGGGATGAGGCGCGAGACCCCCATTTCGACGGCTTTTTGAACCATGTAGTCGAAGCGCGCCTGCTTGAGCGGGGCGAAGAGGAGATAAAGATCGCCCGGCGCCGTCTGCGGCCGCGTCATCTGCATGAGCTCGAGCCTCGTCCCCCTTTTGCCTTCGCCGGAGAGGCGCGCGAGCCATTCGCCGTCGCGCCCGTTGAAGACGCGAAGCGCGGCGCCGGCCGCGAGGCGCAACACGTGGCGAAGGTAATGATCTTGCGGCTTCGAAAGCTCGACGGATCGGCCCTCGGCGAGCGCGGCCTCGACGAAAAGCCTGCAGGCACCAAGGTCTTGTGCGCTCGCCGTCATTTTGATCTCGCACCGGCTCCGTCGTCTTGACGCCGCGTCATGGCGGCAGGTTTTCCCCAAAGCAAGTCAAAATCCCCGTGCATTGAGCTCCCGCATCGAGCCTCTTGCATCGCGCCGCCCATGATAAGACCCGGCCGTCGCGATCGCCCGTGCCCTCAATTGTGCCTTTTTTTCTTGCAAATTCCCGTGTTGGCATGCCCCGGCTTGATCGAATCCATGGTTCCGAGGTTGCGCTCCATTGCCGCCGCCGCTATTGACCGCTCCGATTTGGGGAGGAATCTTGATGCCAGCATCGACCCGACTTTCACCGCACCGCCTCAAGCTTGTCGGCGCGACACTTTTCGCGACGCTCGCGCTCGCTCCCGCCACTGTGATGGCGCAGGTGTCATCGGATTGTCAGAAGGGGGGCGAGCTCTTCAAGGCGCGCATCAGCTTTATCCAGAAGATTCAGGCTTTGCCGCGCAAGCACGCCGATCCGAATGCGGCCTGCTCGCTCTTCAACGGCCTTGCCGGGGCGAATGCGAAAGTGCTCGCCTGGGCGAAGGCCAATAAGGATTGGTGCTCGATCGAGGACCAGCAGATCGCGGGTCTCGAGGCTGAATCCACCAATGTCTCGACTATCCGCGGCAAGGCTTGCGCCGCGGCCGCGCAATTCACCAAGCTCAAGAACGAGGCCGAGCGGGCGGCGAAGAATCGGCAGGACGACGCCTTCAGCGTCGACATGCATTCCGATCCGCTCGCGCCACCCGTCAAGATCCCCCCGAGCGCGCTGTGAGCGCGACGGGCGCATCGGCCCGTCTTCTCGACACCGCGCCCGGCACGCTCGCCGGACGATTTGCTCCCGATTGGGCGCGCCCTTATGTGCGGCTTGCGAGGCTCGACCGTCCGATCGGCTGGAAGCTCTTGCTTGCGCCCTGCTGGTGGTCGGCGGCTCTTGCCGCCATCGCGGCCGAGAATCCTTGGCCCAACCCCTACCACCTCCTGCTCTTCCTGATCGGCGCTATCGCCATGCGCGGTGCCGGCTCGACCTGGAACGACATCCTGGACCGGGACATCGACGCGAAGGTCGAGCGCACGCGCGCGCGCCCCTTGCCCGCCGGAGAGCTGCGCCCGCGTGCGGCCGTGGTTTTGATGGGGCTGTTGAGTCTGCTCGGGGCCGCCGTGCTCGCGACCTTCAACGGCTTCAGCATCGGGCTTGGCTTGGCTTCGCTCGCCGTGGTCGCGATCTACCCCTTGATGAAACGCATCACCTTTTGGCCGCAGGCGGTGCTTGGCCTCGCTTTTGCGTGGGGCGCATTGATGGGCTGGGCCGCAGTGTTCGGCAGCCTGGATTGGCCGCCATTGCTTCTCTACGCTGGTGCCATCGCCTGGACGATCGCTTACGACACCATCTACGCGCTCCAGGACCTGCGCGACGATTCGATCATCGGGGTGCGCTCGACGGCGCGGCTGTTCGGTGGCCGGGTGCGTCTTGCGGTCGGCTCCTTCCAGGCGCTGGCGGTGATCCTCGTGACCTTGTCGCTCGTGCTCGTGCGCGGCAATGTCTTCGGATATCTCGGCTGTGCCGGTTTTGCGGCGCATCTCGCCTGGCAGACGGCTTCGATCGACATCGACCGGCCCGCGAAGGCACTCATGCTGTTTCGATCGAATTGGGCGGCGGGATTGATCCTGTTCGCCGGCCTCGTGGCGGATGCTTTCTTCGCGAGCGCGTGACAGCGGCCTAAGCGCCGATCAGGCCTCGCTTTCTCGAGCTTTCGCCGTCACCATGCGCCCGGCCTTGCGGCGCAGCAGAAAGCGCGGCCTGCGATTGGCGACGAGCCTTCTGCGACGCCTTGCCGGCTGGCGTCCGAGAGCGACCGCGCCGAGCTGCCGGTGCAGGAATTCCGTCTCGCCGTTTGCGTGGCAGATAAGGGGCGGTAGGCCGAGCGAAGCGGCTAATCCGCGCCAGCGCGCCACCACCTCGTCCTCACGCAGATCCTTCGCGAGAACGACATCCTCATGACCGCAGATGGCGGCAAGCACGATCCCATAGCCTTGCTGCGCGCGCGCGGGCGGCACCTTCAGCATGACGCCCTGAAAAGCGGCTCGCGCCTCCCGGCAAGTGATCCTTGTCGAGGCGAGTGAGCGCGTGACGAGAAGCTCGCCCGTCGCTCCGGTGAAGGCTTGTCCGATTTCGCGGCGGATTTCTCGCGCGCGCTCGAGTGTTTCGCCGGCCGGGACGGAGCGGCTTGCGCCCTCCGCCCCGGCCCGCGGCCTGGCTACATCCGACATTCGACGCCCCTGTTGAAGGCTGCCGGGCTTTCTTTTGAAGGCACCCGGTTGTTTGTGGACGCGATCCTGCACGAGAAAGCGCTGGTGAAAGCTTAAGGGGCGTGGTTAAGACACTGTGCTTGAGCCTTTTTCAGGCCTCCTCGTCGAATCTTGCTTGACGAAGGATTATCGACCTTCTTCGAAAGGAAGCGATATGTCTCCCAATGCGTCACTCGGCGCCGCGATGTTCCACGCCGCTCTTTTGATGCTGATGCTCGTCGGCCTCGCCATCGCTGTCATCGGGCGTCGGCGCGCCGCCGGAATCGGCATCGGGGACGGTGGCAACAAGCGGCTGGCAAGAGCGATCCGCGTGCACGCCAATTTCGCCGAATACGCTCCTTTCGCGATCACCGCCTATATCCTGTTGGCGCTCGGCGGGGTATCGGCCGGCTTCATTCACGCGCTCGGCGCCACCTTTCTCGTGGGGCGCGTCGCGCACGCCGCGGGCCTCTCGCGGCATGAAGGCGCAAGTGTCGGGCGCGTCGTCGGCGTCGCCGCCACGGTGCTCGTGCTCGTCGCCGCGGCGCTGAGGCTTCTCTGGGGCGCGGTTGGGTGATGGAACGCAACCCGCTTGCCGATGAAGCCACGCGCCAGGGCCTTCAGGAGCTGGTGCGTGCCGCTGCAGTGGAGGCGGGCGCGCTCGCGATGCGTTGGTTTCGACCTGGCGAACGCACCCACGCGCGTGTCTGGACGAAGGGCAAGAGCTCGCCGGTGACGGAGGCCGATATCGCGGTGGATGGTTTTCTGCGGCACCGCCTCATGGTTGCCGGCGCGGAATTCGGCTGGCTGTCGGAAGAGACGGCCGATTCGCCCGAGCGCCTCGAGCGCCGCTTCCTCTTCGTCGTCGATCCGATCGATGGAACGCGCGCCTTCCTGGAAGGAGATCCACGTTGGTGCGTTTCGATCGCGCTCGTCGCGGACGGCCTTCCGGTCGCCGCCGCGGTGCATGCCCCGGCGCTGCAAATGACGCATGAGGCCGTCCATGGCGGTGAGGCTCTGCTGAACGGGCAATCGATTCGCGCCTCCCCGGCCTCTTCTCTTGCGCAAGCGCGGATCGCCGGGCCGCGCTTCCTTCTCGATGCGCTCGCTTCAGCCGGCGCGGAAATCGCCCCGATCCCGAAAATCCCGTCTCTCGCTCATCGCTTTTGCAAGGTCGCCGACGGCTCGCTTGATGCCGCGCTCGCTTCGGCCGATGCCAATGACTGGGATATCGCGGCCGCCCATCTCATCCTCGAGCGCGCCGGCGGAAGGCTTGCCGATCTCGACGGGAATTCACCTCGTTATAACCGGCCGTGCACCAGCCATGGGCGTCTCTTCGCCGCGCCCGCGGAAGGGTTCGCGGGCATGCTCGGCGAGGTGCGGCGCGCGGTCGGCTTGCCCGAGAAGCCCCCGACCGCTACCGAATCCTCGGTCCCGAGCCGCGAATCGGCTAGACGTTAGGGCAGGGCGATCGGTGCAAGCGAGTGTGGCACGATGACGGTGAAAGCGGCGAAAGGCGCCCGGCAGAAACAGCTCCTTCATCTTGTCTTCGGCGGCGAGCTGATGAGCATCGAGGGTGTCGAGTTCAAGGATCTCGCGGCTCTCGACATCGTCGGCGTCTTTCCCGATTACGCAAGTGCCTTCGTGGCCTGGAAGGCCAAGGCCCAATCCACGGTCGACAATGCTCAGATGCGGTATTTCATTGTGCATTTGCATCGTCTTCTCGATCCCGGCCAGGGTTCCTGACATTCCTTCGGCGGGAACGGGCGAACATCCTCATGCTCAAGCAACTCGGACGGACACGCCCCGTACTGGCCGCGCTCGGTTTTGCCATGGCGAGCTATTTGCGGCTCCTGCGGCGCAGCACGAGCTTTACGCTCGATCCGGCCGATCTTTATGTCGATGTCGACAAGGACAAACCTTTCATCGCCGCGCTCTGGCACGGCCAGCATTTCATGCTGCCTTTCATGATCCGCGAGGTCGACAACTGCACCTGCCTCATTTCCAAACATGCGACGGCCGAGATCAATGCGCGCGCCGCGCGCCACCTCGGCATCGGGGTGCTGCGAGGCTCGGGTGCCGGCAAGGGCGATCCGCGGCGCAAAGGAGGAGCCAAGGCGTTGCGCGAAATGCTCGACGCCTTGGCCTCGGGCCTCATCGTTGGCGTGACGGCCGATATTCCAAAGACTCCCCGCATCGTCGGGCCCGGCATCATCATGCTCGCCAAGCTTTCGGGCCGGCCGATCCGCCCCTGCGCCGTGGTCACAAGCCGCCGCATCGACTTCGACACCTGGGACCATGCGAGCCTGGGCTTGCCCTTTGGCCGCGGCGTGATCGCGCTCGGCGAGGCGGTGCGCGTCGCGTCGGACGCCTCGGCCGACGAGATGGAGCAGGCAAGGCAAGCTCTCGAGAACGGGCTCGACACATTGCATGAGCGCGCCTACGCCCTGATCGGCAGCGCCGATCCTGGTGTGAGGGGGGGAAAACGCGGATGAGAGCCGTCGAGATGCCGCCCACTTTGATGCTTTACCGGGCGGCGATGACCACAGCGCAGCCCTTTGCCGGAGCGCTCCTTGCCTATCGTGCTCGCCGCGGCAAGGAGGATTTGGCGCGGGCCGACGAGCGCAGAGGGATCGCGGCCCGGCCGCGGCCCGAGGGCAGCCTCGTCTGGCTGCATGGCGCGAGCGTGGGCGAGACGATCTCGCTCTTGCCGATCGTGACGCGGCTTTGCGAGAAATCGCTGAATGTGCTCGTCACTTCCGGCACCACGACCTCGGCGGAAATTCTGGCGCGGCGCTTGCCGGCCGGTGCGCTGCATCAATACGCACCGTTCGATGCGCCGCGCTTCATGCGCCGCTTCCTCGACCATTGGCGACCCGATCTTGCGCTCTTTGCCGAATCGGAGCTGTGGCCGAACGCCATCATCGAGGCGCGGCGCCGGCAACTTCCGCTGGCGCTGATCAATGCGCGCATGTCGGAACGTTCGCTCGCGCGCTGGCGCCGCTTGCCACGCACCATCGAGGTGCTTACCGGCAGCTTCGATCTCTGCCTCGCGCAGAGCGAGCTCGACGCGGAACGCTACCGTTTCCTCGGCGCGCATGGGGTGGTCGCGGCCGGCAATCTCAAATATGACGTGCCGCCACCGCCCGCCGATCAAATCGCGCTCGCTTCCCTCAAGGGCATGACCGCCGGACGCCCGGTGCTGTTGGCCGCCAGCACCCATGCCGGAGAGGAGGCGGTCGTCGCCGAAGCTCACGGCATGCTCGCCAAGCATTTCCCGAGCCTTCTCACGATCATCGTGCCTCGCCATCGCGAACGCGGCGCGCAGATCGCCGCGACGGTCAAGGCGGCGGGCTTGCGTCCGGCGATGCGCTCGCGACGGATGGGGCCGGACAGCGCTTGCGACATCTATGTGGCCGATACGGTCGGTGAGCTCGGCCTCTTCTACCGGCTGACGCCGATCGTCTTCATGGGAAAATCCCTCGTGCCTCACGGCGGACAAAATCCGATCGAGGCCGCCAAGCTCGGCGCCGCCATCCTGCACGGCCCACATGTTCACAATTTTGCGAGCGTCTACGAGGCGCTGGACGAGGCAGGCGGGGCACGCCAAATCTCCGACAGCCGAACGCTCGCTCTCGCTTTTGCCCAGATGATCGCCGACCCGAAGACACTGCGCGAGATGGTGCGGGCCGCGAGTTCCGCCGTCGAGCGACTGACAGGAGCCGTCGATCGGACAATGCGGGCCATCGAGCCGTACCTCGTGCATTTCGCGCTTGGGGCGCGCTGAGGCGCGGGTCCGGATGACATTTCCTTCGCTCCGGAGTGTGCGTCAGCCCCATAATGGGCGCGCCGCGGCCGCGCTGCGGTTCCCGCGGGCCGTCCGCGAGGAAACCTTGCCATGATGCGCGCACCGGGCTTCTGGTGGCGTTCGCCGGGGCTCGGGGCAAGGCTGCTGCAGCCCTTGGGCGCGCTCTACGGGAGGGTGGTGGCGCTGCGCATGTCACGCATCGGCCGGCGCTCGCCGCTTCCGGTGTTCTGCGTCGGTAACTTCAGTGCCGGAGGAACGGGCAAGACGCCTTTCGCGATCGAGCTCGCACGCCACCTCGTCGGTATGGGCGAGCGCCCGGCTTTCTTGACGCGCGGCTACGGTGGAGCGCACCGCGGCCCCATTGTGATCGACGCGTCAAGGCATCGAGCGCAAGGTGTCGGTGATGAGGCCTTGTTGCTCGCGCGGCACGCGATGACCGTCGTCGCACGGGCGCGCGACGCGGGCGCGAGGCTCGCCGAAGGCGCAGGCGCGAGCGTGATCGTCATGGACGATGGCTGGCAAAATCCCTCCCTCGCGAAGGATTTCGTTTTCGTGATGGTCGATGGCGAGACCGGCATCGGCAATGGGCTTTGCCTGCCCGCCGGCCCGTTGCGCGCGCCCCTGGCGGCCCAATGGCCCTTAGTGCGCGCGCTGGTGCCTGTCGGCTCTCCCGGCGCCTCCTGCCGGGCCCTCGTAGAGGAGGCCGCGCGCCGGCACATCGCTGTTCTGGAAGCAAAGCTTGTTCCGGATCGGGAAGCCGTGGAAGCGCTTCGCGGCCGAGCCGTGATTGCCTTCGCCGGCATTGGCCGGCCGGAGAAGTTCTTTGCAAGCTTGCGCTCGCTCGGCGCTCTCGTCGTCGCGGAGCATGGCTTTGGCGACCATCACCGCTTCGAGGCTCGCGAACTCGCCGCTCTTGCCGCGAAGGCGCGCGCACACAACGCGATCCTCGTCACGACCGAGAAGGACATGGTCCGCGTGAGAGATGCCGTCGCCGTCAAGGACCCATCACCAGTGGATCGCCGCGCAAGTGCCGCGATCTTCGATGTAAGCCTGCGGGAAATTCCCGTGTGCTTGCAAATCGAGGATGGGGCGGCGCTCGACACGCTTCTCGCCACCGCTCTTTTCCGGCGGCGGAGCATGGGAGCCCGCCGAGCCGACACCTGACGTCGCGCACACGCGCGACGTCAGGTGGGAACGAACTTGCCGTCTCGGAGCGCGCCTCGAATTCCGATTCGTATGGCCCTGTCTATAAAAGGTGAATCGCGCCGAATCGGAAAAATGATTCGCAAATACGGTAGGCAGACTCAAGTATTCCAATGATCATTTCGTCGCCTCATGGCGGTATTGGTAAACGCAACCTTGAAAAAATTGAGTTTTCGACCCCGAAGTCGTGACAATCTTGCAACATCTTGGCGAAAACGCCGTTGCTGCTGAGCAAAACTACCGCAAGAAGGTTGAACATGCCTTCGCCACGAGTATGGTGGTGGTGTGGCGGGAAGGTCCTGCCGCTTCCGTTTATCGACTTCCTGTTCCTTTGGGAGCCAGAGGCGAGAGCGGGTCTAGGTTAGGGATGCCAAGGCAAGGTCCTTGTTCAGGACTGCGGCGACGGCGAACCCCGATCCTAATGGGTCTAAATTTTGGAGGTCTCAATGAAGCTCGCCAAGAGCCTTCTCCTCGGATCGGCCGCCGGTTTTATCGCGGTTACCGGGGCACAGGCTGCCGATCTTCCCACACGGAAGGCGGCTCCTGTCGATTACGTCCGGATCTGTAGCGTTTATGGTCCGGGCTTCTTCTACATTCCCGGCACCGACACCTGCCTCAAGATCGGCGGCAAGGCCGAGCTCGATCTCGAATGGGATGAGCCGCGCGCTCACTCCGACCCGACTTACGGCACGAACGTGCTCGGCCGCGTCAATCTCGACGCGCGCACCGCCACCGATTGGGGTCTCCTGCGCACCTTCGTGCAGCTCGACATCCGGCGCCGCACGGGCGCTTGGTACGGTTCGGGCACCTCGATGCGCCAGGGCTTCGGCGTCGGTTACGGCGGCGGCGTCAACCCGAATGGCGGCTTCCCGAGCTATGGTGGCGTGAACTCCTACTCAGCGACCGGCGGCATCCAGCTCGAATCGAGCGTCAACGTCGACAAGGCCTTCATCCAATGGGGCGGGCTGACGGCGGGTCGCTTCCAATCCTTCTTCGACTTCTATGCCGATAACGACAACTATCACGGCATGGGCGGTTCGGACGTCACGACCGAAGGCCTCGCCTATACCTACACCTTCGGGAACGGCTTCTCGGCGACCTTGGCGATCGAAGACGGCAGTGAGCGCCGCAACGTCGTCGCGAGCGTCGGCAGCGTCGCGAATGGGAATATCTTCCCGAACACCTTTGCAAACGCGGCCTTCGTGAATTACACGAACACCTTCCCGGCGATCGTCAACCCGATCTTCGCTTCGCAAGTGGCCTTCCCGGGCGCCTTCAGCTCCTTCGACACCGGGCAGCGTCAGTCTGTGCCAGACGTCGTCGGCGCCTTGCGCGTCGATCAAGGTTGGGGCTCGGCTCAGCTGTCCGCCGCTTGGCACCGTGTGGGCATGCAAGGTTCCTTCATCAACAGCACGGTCGTAGGCGCGGCCAATTCTGGCGCTGGCACTGTCCCGGGCGGCTTCGGCGGGGTGAACGCGAACGGCTGGGCCGTCCAGGGCGGCGTGAAGATCAACCTGCCGATGATCGCGCCCGGCGACGACATCTGGTTCCAGGCTGCCTACGCTAAGGGAGGCAGCACCTTCACGAACAGCGGCTATCCGGGCCAGGGCTCGGGTGGCGCCTTCAACTACGGAGCGAGCACGCTCGAGGGCTATGACGGCGTCATCAATGCCAACGGGAAGCTCCACCTGACGGAATCCTGGTCGGTGTTGGCGGATTACCTCCACTACTGGACGCCGACCATCCGTCAGGCAATCTTCGGCAGCTATTGGAGAGAGAGCTTCGGCAGCGCGATACGTAACCAAGCTGGTTTTGCTGAAGGTGCCGCCTGCCCGACTTGCATAGGAACGACGACCTTGGCCAGCGGCGCGAACTTCAACCCGTTCTCGCCCTTCTACATGGACGGGGCACAATGGCAGGTTGGCTCGAACATAACCTGGTCGCCGGTGAAGAACCTCGATATCGGTGTCGAGGTGATCTACGTCCGCAACGCCGACGAACGTCGGCACTATGATGCGAATCGGGGATATCCTTTCCTGACAAGCGGCGACTCTCAATGGCTGAGCCGCTTGAAGATCTCACGCGCTTTCTGATCTCCTTCCTTACCTGATAAGAGCCCCGGCTTCGTGCCGGGGCTTTTTCTTTGCGGGGCGCCCGGCGGGGAATCGGCGCGCCGTTCCTTGTCGGCGGCAACGAGGAAGGTGCGGCCGTTATCGTGCCTGCGCGAGCCCGCTTGGCCGCGCGACGACATCAGGAGCCGGCGGCGTATCCAGTTTTTCGATGAAGGCCGCAATTCGCGCGGCCAGCAACGGCGCTCCGACATCGGGGACGTGTCCTTCGCCCTCGGCCGTGACGGTCTCGCACCGAGGATGCCTTCGGGCCATTTCCTCGAGCGTCCTGGCCGAGAGAATGTCTGAATTCCCGCCGCGAATCGCCAGAAGCGGCGCATGCGCCAGCGCCTCGAAGAACGGCCAAAGCGTCGGCAAAGGGGCTTCGAGATCGATCGTGCTCAGCGTGCTCGCGAGCGCAGGGTCGTAATCGGGCAGGAGGCCCGAGGACGTTGGGCGGAAACTGTGCTCAGCCATCCGGCGCCATTGAGCATCGCTCCAGGCAGGAAATTGCGCGGCGGCAAGGCGCTTCAGCAAGGCCGTGGCTTCGCCGATATTGGGCACGCTCGGCAACTTACCGACATAGCCCTTGATGCGCGCGAGCCCCTTGCCTTCGATGACAGGTCCGATGTCGACGAGCACGCCCCCCGCGATGACGGCCGGGCGCATCGCTGCGAGCGCCATAATTTGCAGCCCGCCACGCGAGGCGCCCACGAATGCCGCCTTGACGACGCCCATCCCCGCCATCATCGAGAGGATGTCCTGGGCTTCGATCGTGACATCGTAATGGGCGGGCTTTGCGTCATATTCGGATTTGCCGCGTCCGCGCATGTCGCAGGCGACGACGCGGCGCGGCACGCGCGGATCGCTCGAGAGGCGAAGAGCCAGCTCGTGAAAATCGGCGCTGGTGCGCGCAAGGCCCGGCAGGCAAATGACGGGCGTCGCCTCCCAAAACCGTTCGCCATAATCGCGCGCGTGAAGGCGAAGCCCGTCGGCGGCGCTCACGAACACCGACCGAAACGCCGCGTGCTCGCCCGCGTCCTGCATCTCAGACGGACCTTACCGATACCGGAGCCATCAAGCTGGCGAGAGCACGTGGATGACGCGGTTCGCGATCATGTCCTTGGTCCTCCCCGCGTAGGCGGCCATGTGCGGAGCCTTCGCGTGCGCCTTGAGCGCGTCGGCGCTTGCCCATTTTTCGATGACGACGAAGGTGTCCGGCCCGAACGCGGTCTGGATCGCGCCGATCCCCTCGGCATCGACCGCCGGGCCATATTCGACGCAACCGTCCTCGGCATGCACCGCCGGCATATTGGCTCGAAACTCGCGCAACACGGCTTCGCGTTTCCCAGGCTTCGTGGTGATGACGGCAAGGACATGGATCATGGCGGGTTCTCTCCCTTTGACCTGACCCCTTTGCCTTGCGCCCGCGCCGCTGTAAAGAATGGAGCCGCGCGCGGAAGACGCCGCGCCGGTCCGGGCCGCACGGATCCATGCCTCGCGCGGAAGGCCCGATGACAAGGCTTTGCATTGGCGGATGGGCTTTGCCGAGGCTCGGGAACCATCTCGGCAACGATCCAGCAGGAAAGACATGACCATGCGCTCCAAGCTCTCGCTGAAGGGATCGATCACCGCTCTTGTCACGCCGTTCAAGAACGGTGGGATCGACGAGGATGGTTTTCGCGCTCACGTCGATTGGCAAATCAAGAGCGGCACCACCGGCCTCGTTCCGGTCGGCACGACGGGCGAGAGCCCCACGCTCTCGCATGAGGAGCATCGGCGCGTCGTCGAGCTTTGCGTCGAGGAGGCGAAGGGGCGCGTGCCCGTGGTCGCGGGCGCCGGCTCGAACAATACCAAGGAAGCGGTGGAGCTCGCCCGCCACGCCGAGAAGACCGGAGCCGATGCGGTGCTCGTCGTCACGCCCTATTACAACAAGCCCACGCAGGAGGGCCTCTACCAGCATTTCAAGGCGGTGAACGACGCGATCGGGATTCCGATCATCATCTACAATATCCCGCCGCGTTCGGTGGTCGACATGTCGGTCGACACGATGAAGCGGCTTTACGAGCTCAAGAACATCGCGGGCGTCAAGGACTCGACCGCCAACCTGGCCCGCGTCTCCTTGCAGCGACAGGCGATGGGACCCGATTTCATCCAGCTTTCCGGCGAGGACATGATGGCGCTTGCTTCGATCGCGGCAGGCGGCCATGGCTGCGTCTCGGTGGTGGCGAACGTCGCGCCGGGTCCCTGCGCCGCGATGCACGAGGCTTGCGCGAGCGGCAATTTTGCCGAGGCTTTGCGGGTCCAGGACCGGTTGACGCCGCTGCATGCGGCGATTTTCCTCGAGCCCGGCGTCAGCGGCGCGAAGCACGGGCTTTCGCTTCTCGGCCGATGCGAGGAGAAGGTGCGCCTGCCGCTTCTGCCGGTGAGCCGCGAGACGGGCACCGCGATCAAGGCCGCCATGGTGCATGCCGGCGTCCTGAACGGTTGACAATGGCGGCGCGCAACGAAAACCGCTATCGCATCGCGGCCGACAATCGCAAGGCGCGCTTCAACTACGAGATTGGCCAGGTTTTCGAGGCGGGCATCGCGCTCACGGGCACCGAGGTGAAGTCGCTGCGCGGCGGCAAGGCGACGATCGGGGACAGCTATGCGGGCGAGATGGGCGGAGAGATTTATCTCTTCAACGCGTATATCCCCGAATATCTCGAGGCCAATCGCTTCAATCACGAGACGCGCCGGCCGCGCAAATTGCTTCTGCACAAACGCGAGGTGAACAAGTTGCTGGGCGCGGTGCAACGCGAAGGCATGACGGTCGTGCCGCTGAAGGTGTATTTCAATGAGCGCGGCCGCGCCAAGGTCGAGGTGGCGCTGGCGAAAGGCAAGAAGCTTCACGACAAGCGGGAAAGCGAGCGCGCTCGCGACTGGAAGCGGGAGCAGGGAAGGCTGATACGGCAGAAGGGTTGAGGCCACGAAGCTCGCAAGAGCGGTTAGCGCTGGAACGAGATTGGCGCTCCGCAGGCAGGAGCCGCCAAAAAAACCAGGGTTAGGAGACGAGCTCGATCAACTTCTCATCGAGCGCTTTGGTGTAGCGCTTGTTGTCGAATAGCTTCGAGCCGTGCCGCGCCTGGCGAAGATGGGCTTTCAAGGCCTCGCGACGCGGCTTGTCGCGGCAAAGCTCTAGAACGAGCGCTTTATATTCAGCGGGGGTCGATGTCGTAAGCTCTGGCAAGCCGACCGCGTCGAGCAAGCTTGCGGCGACGCGCGATGCGAAGGTCTCACCCTTGCGCGTCACGACCGGCACCCCCGCCCAGAGCATGTCGCAGGTCGTGGTGTGCCCGCCATAGGGATAGGTGTCGAGCGCGATATCCGCGAGGCTCGCACGATCGAGATGCTCGCCATAGGCGACGGTCGGGGCGATGATGAAACGGTCCTCGACGCCGTGCTCGCGCGCGAAGGCTTTGAGGTTGCGCTCGACGGTTGCGGTCCTCGCGGCTTGCCAGAGCACGGCCTGCGGGAGCTCGCGCAAGAAATCGCACCAAATCGTCATCGTCTCGGCATCGAGCTTCCAGCTGTTGTTCATCGAGGCGAGCACGATCGCATCACGCGGCAGCCCGAACTCGTCTCGGCTGCACGGTCGAGGCTCGTGCTTGCGGCCGTCCGTCGGCATGTAGCAGTCGAGATAAACGAGCTTCTCGCTGAACCAGCGAGCTTCGGGCGCGACGATCCGGTCCGCGATCATCCAATCGATGAATGGGGCGCCCGTGGTGGCGGGCCAGCCGAGAAAGCTGATCTGGATGGGCGCGGGACGCCGCGCGACAATGCCCACGCGGTTGCCTTTGAGATAGCCGTTGAGATCGAGCAGGATGTCGACATCGAGTGTCCTGATCCGGCGCGCGATCTCATCATTCGGCGCCGCGCCGAGATCATGAAACCGGTCAAAGGCGCCCTTGAGGCGCGCCCTCATGGGGTCCTCGATCCCGGGGCCGAAGGAGAAGGCGTGCACCTCGAAGCGCTCCCGATCGTGGTTCTCGATGGTCGAGGCGAGGAGCGACATGATGGCGCTGTCGTGGAACTCGCCGCCGAGATAGCCAAGGCGGATCTTTCGGCCCGCGACGCGCCGTTCGGCGCCCGGCGGATGAAGATAGCGCGCCGGATATTTGGCGGCGCAGGCCTCGGCGAATCGGCGTTGTGCCTGCGGCGTCGCCGCCATGACGCCAAGGTCGCCGTCATGAGCTTGCGGCTTGCGCGCGGGGTCGAAGAGAACGCGCTCGAGCGCTTCGATGCCGCTCCAGTCGCAAATACTGCGCTTCACGTTGTAGAAACCGCCGTGATGGCGCACGCTGCCGAGCGCCTCCGCCTCCTTGAAGGCGGCGATCGCTTCGTCGGGCTCGCCGGCTGAGGCGAGCGCGTTCGCCAGGTTGAGCCAGCCGCCCTCGAAGCGCGGATTGAGCCGAACCGCCACACGGCCTTGCTCGATCGCCTCCTTTCGTCCTTGTAGAGCGTAGATCCAGCATAAATGGGCATGGATCCGATAAAGCGCCGGGTAGTTAGGCATGAATTGCAAGATGCCGCGCAGGCTATTCTCGGCCTCGGTGAAATTGCCAAGCTCTGCAAAGATCGCGCCCAATTGCTCCCATGCTTCCGGAACCGCCGGATTGAGCTGTACGAAGCGGGAATAAAGCTGGCCCGCCGCGATCAAATCGCCTTTGCCTTGCGCCTCGGCGGCCGCGCGGAACAATTCCTCCCCCTGGATATTGGACATTCGCTGCCTTTCGATGTGGCGAGGTGGCGCTTGGTCGGCGCTGACCGAATTCGAGAAGGGGTGGCCCACGGCGCGGGCAAACGATTGCAAGGAAATTTTCGCGATGACAAGCCCGCATCGACGCGGGCGCGACGGGCCATCGCACAGGGTCGGGGCCGAACGACGTCTGGAATATAGCTCTTGCTATATTACTTTGTCTGCGCTATTTAAAGCTGAGAATGGCAGGGGATTGGCCCGGCGGAAGGTCGCGAATGTCGGAAGTCGCCGAACGAGTTTCGCCCGAAAGCGCGAGCGCACAAACGCGACGAGCGGCGGATGCCGTCATCGCCGGGCGCCGGCGCGGACCTCTGGCGCTGCTGCCCTTCCTCGGTCCGGCCGTCATCGCGTCCGTCGCCTATATGGATCCGGGCAATTTCGCCACGAATATCCAGGGCGGCGCGAGCTTCGGCTATCGGCTGTTGTGGGTCGTACTGTTCGCCAACGTCATCGCGATGCTGTTCCAGGCGCTCTCGGCGAAGCTCGGGATCGTCACGGGCCATAATCTCGCGGAACTTTGCCGAAAGCATTTCCCGAAACCGCTCGTCATTTTCTATTGGATCGTGAGCGAGATCGCCGCCATGGCGACGGATCTCGCCGAGTTCCTCGGCGCAACCATCGGCTTCAACCTTCTCTTCGGCCTGCCGCTCGCCGTCGGCGTCATCGTCACCGCCGGGCTCACCTACGCCATCTTGCTGCTCGAGCGCCGCGGCTTTCGTCCGATCGAGATGGTTATCGGCGCGCTCGTCGGCATCATGGCCCTCAGCTATCTCGTCGAGCTCGCCATGTCCCATCCCGCATGGCGAGAGATCGGCCACGGCCTCCTCGTTCCGTGGATCGGGGGGAGCGACAGCGTGTTCGTCGCGGTCGGAATCGTCGGCGCCACGGTCATGCCGCACGCGATCTATTTGCACTCCTATCTCACGCAAGGGCGGGTGATGGCACGCGGGCCAAAAGAGAAGCGCGCCATCATGAACTGGTCGAATCGCGAGGTGGTGATCGCGCTCAGCCTCGCCGGGCTCGTCAACATCGCCATGATGGTGATGGCGGCGAGCGTGTTTCACGACGGTGTGCATGACGGCGTGGCGAGCATCGAGACCGCTTACGCGACCTTGACGCCGCTACTGGGGCGCGCGGCCGCCGGCGTCTTCCTCGTCTCGCTTTTCGCCTCCGGCATATCGAGCTCGGTCGTCGGCACCATGGCCGGCCAGGTGATCATGCAGGGCTTTGTCGGCTGGCGTCTCCCGCTTTGGTTCCGCAGGCTTGTCACGATGCTGCCCGCCGTGATCGCGATCGTCGCGGGGCTCGACGCCACGAAGGTGCTGATTTTGAGCCAAGTGGTGCTCAGCTTCGCCTTGCCGTTCCCGCTGATCGCCCTGATGATCTTCACCAACCGGCCTTCGCTGATGGGAGACCTTCGCAACGGGCGGCTGACCCAGGTCGCGGGAATCGCGGGGACGGTCGTGATTCTCGCCCTCAACCTGGTGCTGCTCGCGCAAATCCTCATGGGCGGCTGACCTCTCGCGCGCGGCGATGTCGTGGACGCCGCTCAACCCGGCCCACAGCACAAATCTCCTCGAGGTAAGAACTAAGTCGATCGTCTCCCCAAGGCGGCCCTGAGCGCGCCGCATTTGCAAGCTTTTGTCCAGTTCAGGCCTCGGCATCGCATCGCTTCGAATGGTAGCGGTTTGGCAAGTTGTGTGGGCTAAACACGTAGATTTTAAGGGCACCTGACTCGAATATCGAGTATACGACGGAAAAAGCGCGTGAAACTTGAGTCGGCGGCGAACGCCGTTCGCATTTTCTGCCGCCAGTCGGCTTGGAGGGGTTTCGAGGCCTTGGTCCCATTTTTCCGCTACGTCTCCTTTGCTGCCCCGGGCCTTGCGGTCGCGCTTGTCGCCGTCTTGTGCTCGGTTCCGGCGGGGGAGGGGGAGGATGCGCAGCTCGCGAAGGCCGATCACGCGGCCGCCGCGATCCTCGCAAGTCTCGGAGACGGTCTTGGCGAGACGGAGCCATTCGCGCCTTCGGTCCCCGAGGAACTCGTCGTTTTGGAGAAGGGCGAGGGCAGGAAGGCGCCTCTCGCCTCGCCAACGCCTACGTCCATCGAGGCCACGGCCCAGGATGCCACGGCCAAGGATGCCACGGCCAAGGATGCGGCGCCCGATGATGCGGCGCCCAAGGTCGCCACGCCGGCCTCGGTCGCTGCGCCGAGCTCGCGGGAAGCCGAGTTCGCCCTCCCCGTTCCGATCGCCGAGCAGCGCCAGGCTTTCGAGCCAGTGCAGACGACGGCTCCGATCCGAGCGCAGGGCGAAGCTTCGGCATCCGGTGAAAATGCAGGCGCCGGCAAGGAGGCCGCGCTCGCGGCGGAGGGCTCGACGCAAGGGACTTCCCGTGATGTGCCCCCGAGCGCGGAGATGGCGCTGAGGCTGGACCAGGGTCCTGTGTCCGGCGTGCCGGTCATTCAGGCGTTGCCATCCTCACCTACCTCACCCACGGCCGCAATCGACGAGCTCATGGGAGCCAGACGGCACGCGGCGGCTATCCCCGTCTCGGCGCAAGCCCGCCTCGCGCTCGCGCTTCCTTATGGCGAGCCGGAGGCGAAGCCTAACCCGACCTTGCCGCAGTTCGTCGTGCCTCCTCCCCGTCCGAGCGAGAACGCCGGTCCTGGCGAGGCCTTGCCGCAATTGCTGCCGAAGGGGCTCCAGCCGGCAACCGTGATGCCGGGCGATTCCAATCCGGCGCTCGCCCCTCTGCCGGCCTTCATCGCGCCGCCGGACGCGAATGCCGCGAAGCTCGCCATCGCCGCCTATCGCAAGGGCGACATGGCGCTGGGCGATGCCTATGCGTCCACCGCCAAAACCGAGGTCGCGCGCGTCGCGCTCGATTGGGCAGCGATCCGCTTGGACCCGCACGGCACGGGCTTTGGCCGTCTCACCGCCTTTCTCAAGGACCATCCGACCTGGCCCTCCGCCCCTTGGCTGCGTCGACGCAGTGAAGAAGCGCTCTTTGCCGACAAACAGGGCTTTGCGCTTCTCGCCTCCTATTTCAGCAAGGCGGAGCCGGAGAGCGCGCCGGGCAAGCTCGCCCTCGCGAGACTGGAGCGCGAGCAGGGTCGAATCGATGAAGCACAAGCTTTGGTGCGCGAGGTCTGGCGCGAAGGCGACATAAGCCAGGGTTTGGAATCCAAGGTGCTCGAGGAGTTCGGCAAGTTCCTGACGCCGGCCGATCACAAGTTCCGCGCCGACCTCTCCTTCTACAAGGAGGAGTCGGGGCGTTTGGTGCGCTCCGCGAAACTCGCGGGAGACGAGGAGACCGCGCTCGCAAAGGCTCAATTCGCCGTCCTCGACGAGGCTCACAACGCCGAGGCGCTGCTCGCCGCAGTGCCGGAAAAGGTCAAGTCCGATCCGTCCTATGTCTTTGCGCGTATCGAGGTGCTGCGGCGCGCGAATACGCCCGAGAAGCTTGCCGAGGCGACCAAGCTGATGCTCTCCGCGCCGCGTGACCCGGCCGCCCTCGTCGATGGTGATGCATGGTGGATCGAGCGGCGGCTCATCGCGCGCAAGCTCCTCGACGCGGGCGACGCGCAGACCGCCTATCGGATTTGCGCCGAGCACAGCGCGCAAAGCGCCGAGAAGCGCATCGAAGCGGAATTTCATGCCGGCTGGATCGCGCTTCGCTTCCTTGAGGACCCTTCGCTCGCGGCCCCGCATTTCGCGACCGCCGCGGCAATTGCCGCATTGCCCGCCTCGGTCGCCCGCGCGGCCTATTGGCAGGGGCGAACCGCGCAGGTGCTCGGCGACGAAGCGGCCGCAACCGCCGCCTACACCCAGGCCGCTCAGCACGTCGCGACCTATTACGGCCAGCTCGCGCGAAGCAAGCTCGGGCTTTCCGATCTGCCCTTGCGGCAGACGCACAAGCTCGCGACCGGCGATGGCCGCGATCTTTCGATCCGCGTCGCGGAGCTCTTTTACGCGCTCGGCGAAAGCGATTTCGCCTTGCCGATCATCAGCGATGCCGCCAAATATTTCACCGACGAAGGCCAGGTCGCGGCGCTCGGCAAGGTGGTCGAGACCGGGCGTGACGCGCGCGCGGCGCTCCTGCTCGGCAAGCTCGCCACGCAGCGCGGCATTCCGCTCGATGATTTCGCCTTCCCGACTTTCGGCGTGCCCTATTACCAGCCCGTCGCGAATTCCGCCGACAAAACGATCGTCTATGCCATCGCCCGCCAGGAGAGCGCCTTTGCGCCGACCGCGACCTCGACGGCGGGTGCGAAGGGGTTGATGCAGTTGATGCCCGATACCGCAAGGCGTGCCGCGCTCCACGCCGGCATCACGCTCGACATGGCGAAACTCAACACCGACGCCGCGCTCAACGCACGCATCGGCGCCGCGCATCTCGGCGAATTATTCGCCGAGCAGGGGGGCTCTTATGTGCTCACCTTCGCGGCCTATAACGCCGGGGGCAAGAGGGTGAAGGAATGGATCGCGGCGCATGGCGATCCGCGTCGGCACGATGTCGATCCCGTGGATTGGATCGAGCTCATCCCGATCACCGAGACGCGCGATTACGTGCAGCGCATCATCGAGAATATGCAGGTTTACCGGACCCGCTTCGGCATGGCCTCGCGTCCGATCGACGAGGCCGAGCTGCGGCGCCCCGGCGGCGGGTAATGAGGCGTCGATCGGGGTAGCCGGTGCCGGCGTGGAGCAACGCGCGGACCTCATGTCATCTTCACGCGTCTTCCGAGGGCGAAGGCTTACCTTCAGGCGCGATCAAAGGCGAGAAGCGCCTCGAGAATGACCGCCGTTCCCGCGGTGATCTCCTGCGGCTCGGACCATTCTTCCGGGCAATGGCTCGCGCCTTCCTTGCAAGGGATGAACACCATCGCGGCCGGCGCGATCAGGGAAAGAAAGGCGCTGTCGTGCCCGGCGCCGCTCGCGATATCGGTCGAGGTTAGACCGAGCTCGTCGGCACCGCGCTTGAGGAGGCCGCGTAGCTTTTCATCGCAGGCGCAAGGAAGCGTGTCTGAGAGAATCTCAAAGCGCGTTCGCTCGACGCTCGCAGCTTGCGCGAGCGCGAGGCTTTCCTTCTCGAGGCGCTCGCGAAATTCAAGAAGCGTCTCGCGGAACTCGGCACGGGCGTCGACGACGAGACGCGCGGTGCCGGGTATCACGTTCGAGGCATTGGGCTTCGCTTCGATGACCCCGGTCGTCGCCACGAAATAGCCGCGTCCGCTTCGCGCATATTCATCGGCCATGACCCGCGCACGGTCGATCAGGCGCGCCGCCGCGACGAGGGCGTCGTGCCGGCGGTGCATCGGCGTTGCCCCCGCGTGCCCGGCCGCGCCGGTAAAGACGATCTCGATGCGCGTGATGCCGACGATCGCGGTGACGAGGCCGATATCGAGGCCCCCTGATTCGAGCACCGTTCCTTGCTCGATGTGCAACTCAAAGGCCGCGCGGATATCCTCGCGCCCGGCCTCGGCAAGGCGTGAGGCATCGCCGCCGACACGCGCCAGAGCGTGCTCGAGCCTTTCCCCTTCGCGGTTCGTGAACTGGAGCTGCGTGGCCGCGAGCTTGCCGCTCATGCCGCGGCTGCCGACGCAGGAGACGCCGTATTCGCTCGGCTCCTCCGCCAGGAAATCGACGACCTCGAGTGCGTGCCGCAGCGCGATCTTGCGCTCTTGCAGCACGCGGACGATTTCGAGCCCTGCTGCGACCCCGGCGATCCCGTCGAAGCGCCCGCCCGAGGGGACGGTGTCGCTATGCGAGCCGATGACGATAGTGCCGGCTTTCGGATCCGCGCCTTCCATCCGGCCGATGAGATTGCCCGCCGTGTCGATCCGCGTCGTCAGCCCCGCTTCACGGAAACGGCCGGTCAACCATTGCCGCCCGTCGAGAAAGAGCTTCGAGAAGGAGCGGCGCGTGTAAGGCGCGGCGGGATCGGTGATCTTCGCGAGCGCCATGATGTCGGCCCAGAGCCGGTCGCCATCGACCCCGAGATTGGTGCTCGCGCGCGTCATTCGGCTCATAGCTCTCTGGGGTCAGGCGATGCGGACCACGGTGCGGCCGCGCAGCTTGCCGGCGAGGATGGCCGCCCCCGCGGCGATGACGTCTTCGATCGGTATGGTGCTCGTCATGGCCTCGAGCTTGGCGACATCAAGGTCGCGCGCGAGCCGCTCCCAGGCCTCGATGCGGCGAGGCTTCTTTGCCATCACGCTGTCGACGCCCAGAAGCGCGACGCCGCGCAAGATGAAGGGCGCGACGGAGCCCGGCAGATCCATGCCCTGAGCGAGACCGCAGGCGGCGACCGCGCCGCCATATTGGGTCATTGCGAGGACGTTCACGAGCGTGTGCGAGCCGACGCTGTCTATGCCCGCGATCCAGCGTTCCTTTCCCAGCGGGCGGCCCTTCTCCGAGAGCTCTTTGCGATCGATGACCTGCGCAGCGCCGAGCCGTTCGAGATAGGCTTTCTCCTCAGGGCGCCCTGTGGAGGCGATGACATGCCAACCGCGCTTGGCGAGAAGGGCGATCGCGACCGATCCCACGCCGCCGGCGGCTCCGGTGACGACGACCGGCCCTTCTGTGGGGGTGAGCCCGTGCTTTTCGAGCGCCAGCACGCAGAGCATCGCCGTGTATCCGGCCGTGCCGATCGCCATCGCCTGGGCAGGGGTGAAATTCTTCGGCAAGGGCACGAGCCATTCGCCCTTGACGCGCGCGTAGCCGGCATAACCGCCGAAATGCGTCTCGCCGAGCCCCCAGCCATTCAGGATGACGGCATCGCCCGGCCGCCAATCTGCATGGCTCGAGCTCTCGACGACGCCCGCGAGATCGATGCCGGGGACCATGGGAAAACGGCGCACCACGGGCGCCTTGCCGGTAAGCGCGAGTCCGTCCTTGTAATTCACGGTCGAGTGACTGACGCGCACGAGCACGTCGCCCTCCATGAGGGCGTCGAGCCCAAGCTCCTTCAAAGCGATGCTTTGGCCCGCATCCGTCTTCTCGACCAGGATGGCCTTGAACTGCATTCGCTGCTCCTCGAGATGCCGGCGTGGGCGCCTTTGCCTCTCTCGTAGACGCGAGCGCGAAGGATGACAAATCGCCGATGCGTCGAAAGCCGCCCGCACCGTTACGGCACCCTCACCGCGAAGCAGTCGACCCGCTGGCCTAGCCGTCGGTGTCTCGCGGCTTGTAGAAGATGTGGTGACCGATGACGCTGGTGCGCTGCAAATACCGCGCCCACCCCGGACGAACATAATTCGCGTGGTAGTTCAGGGAATCGCCGACCTTGGCGAGGTAGGTGTCGCCCTTGAGCACATTCATGGCGGTCTTCGTCGCGCGAGCCCAGGCATCCGGCTCCGTGACGCGCAGCGATTTGCCTTCGCAGGCAAAGGTGAATTGGCACCCGAGATAGCGATCACGGTTTTGATACACGACGCCGCAGATCGATGTGGGGTAAAGCCCGCTCTTGACTCGATTCAACACGACCTGCGCGACGGCGGCCTGACCCGCCTCAGGCTCGCTTCGCGCCTCGAAATACACGGCTTCGGCGAGGCAACGCTCCTCGCGGCCCATATGATCGGGAGCGACGAGCTCGGCGTAATTCGGCTTTTCGCCCTCTTCCTTGCGTGCCGTCGTGACGCCCTTGTCCTTGGCGAGCTCGTGCGAGGTGAACGAGGCGGCTTCGGGGAAGGAGACCGGCACGGCGGCGATCTCGATCGGCGTCGAATCGGGGGGACGGGCGTGGTGGACGAAAGCCGGACTGCGCGAGGCACCGCGGGGGTCGAGCCGTCGGGGTTGCTGGCGGTCAATTTGGCGCGTGTCGTCGCCGACACCATGTCGGCCGCCGAGGTGAAGGCGCCGCGCGGCGCGGGAGCCGTGGCGCCGTCCTCGATGGTCCAGCCGACGAAGCTCGTCGAGCCGACGAGCTGATTGGTCCAGGGGTCGCCGGGCTCGAAGGAAAGCCGCTCGTCGGCGGGAGAAGAGTTGAGCTTGCCGAAACTCGCCGCGGCGATCTCCCGGTCGCGGCCGGAGCCTTGCCAAACCCCCGCCCTGAGCTGGATGAGGGGATCTCCCTTCATCGCCCGTTCCACGGTCGGAAACCCGTGCACGCCATGCTTCAGCTCCATGCGGGGCGCATCGCCGCGCGGGGCATCGTTCAACGCGGTATCCGACGGCGGTGTGAGCCAGGGCGCTCGCAAGCGGTTCACGGCGATCTCGGGCGTCGTCAACATGGCGAGATCGGCAGTGCCGGGGCCGGCCACGAAATAGGAGGGCCGCGGTTGGTCGACCTCGCGGATGGCGCGGCTTCCGCCCGCGCCTGCCTCGACGTCGGCCGAGGCGGTGAAGGACATCAGGAGCCCGCTCGCGAGGCACCACGGCGCGATCGTCGCGCAGGCCCACCGCAAGCCCGAGAACTCACCACGCATACGACCGGGCCTCACGCTCTCCGACGAAAGCTGAAGGACGATCGCGACAAATCGCCCAAGCGCCACCCCTTCGCGCCGCTGCGCGATGGAGAATCGCGACCATATGAGAGAAACAGCGTTGACTCGCGGTTAACGGGGCGCGCGGTCGCGCGATTTTGCTCTCGGTTCGGTCGATTTTGGAGGATATCGCGAAGGAAAATACCTGTTTTCAGGTCAGGGAGATCGCTCCAGGGCCAATGCGCTGCCCCACGTCATCCCGCGACAGCGCGGCGCCAAGCGCGCCGAGAAAGCGGTTTCCAGCCATTGCGGATGGCCGCGATCCACGCCATCTCCGTGCGGAATGAAAGGCTCAATGCTCCGCCTCAGCGTCCTCGACCAGGCGCCGATCCCGCAAGGGTCAAGCGGGGGCGATGCGTTGCGCAACTCGCTTGACCTCGCAAGGCTCGCCGACCGGCTCGGCTTTTGTCGCTATTGGGTGGCCGAGCATCATGCGACGCCGATGCTTGCCTGCGCGAGCCCGGAGGTTCTCATCGGTCCGATCGCGGAAGCGACTGAAAAGATGCGCGTCGGCAGCGGCGGGGTGATGCTCCCCCATTACAGCCCGCTGAAAGTCGCCGAGAGCTTCAGCATGCTCGCCGGCATGCACCCCGGACGGATCGATCTCGGCCTCGGGAGGGCGCCGGGCAGCGATCAGCGAACGGCTTACGCGTTGCAACGCGATCGTCGCACGCTCGCCCCCGATGATTTTCCCCAACAGCTCGCCGAGCTCATGGGATATTTCGAGGGTACGCTGCCGGCGGACCATCCTTTCGCTGCGCTGGCCGCGACGCTTCCCGGCAGGCCGGAGGTGCCGCAAATGTGGCTTCTCGGCTCATCCCCGCAAAGCGGCACCTGGGCCGCCGACCAAGGGCTGCCCTATATGTTCGCGGACTTCATCAACCCGGGCGGCACGGCCATCATGGCAGAGTATCGCTCCCAGTTTCAGCCGTCGGCCCGATGTCCCGAATCCTGCTCGGCGATCGCCGTATCGGCGATCTGCGCCGCCTCGGACGAAGAGGCCTGGCGCCTGTCGGCAAGCTGGCGCCTGGCGTCGCTCGCGCTCCGCTCGGGAACGCCGATCGCCGTGCCGTGTGTCGAGGAGGCGCTCGTGTCGCTCGAGGAGCGGGCGGGCTCCAAGGATGCTTCTCCGGCCGGTCGGCGCCTCGTCTTCGGCTCGCCCGAAACCGTGCGCCAGGGCATCGAAGCGGTAGCGAGCGAATATGGCGCGAGCGAAGTGATGATCGTGACGATCGTGCATGAGCATCGCGCGAGACGAAGATCCTATGAGCTGATCGCCGAGGCCTTCGGGCTCGCCGGCGCGGCGCCGGAACCCAGCGCGGACCGCAAGCCGCACGAAATGCAGCGGCTCTGAAACATCGGCAGTCAGCCTCCGCCATACAGATTGCGCACTTGGCGCGTAATGGAGACGCCTTCGTCGCGGAAGCGTCGGATCAAGGCGCGCGCATTGTCGGTGCAGCGCGCATAGGTGGAGGCAAGCCCCCGATAACCGCGGTTATAAGCGCCCGCGAATTCCTCGCGCCGCGGCGAGGTGTTCGCCTCCGCGTCGATGAGCGCCTGCATCTGCGCCCGGAAAGGGTCCCTCTGCGCCGCATCGCAAATCGAGGTGAGATAGGACAAGGCGCCAAGGATCTCCGACAAGCGCAAGAGCTGGCCGTCATAGGGCTGGGGCGGTGCCTGCGGGGGCGGTGGTGGCGGGGAAGGGGCCGGAGCAGCTAAAGCGGCCACGCCTCCCGCGGGCAGAAGCACCGCCGGCAACGAGACGGCGGCGAGCGCGACGGCCATGACGAGGCGCCCGCGGTGCCCGGCCCGCCGCGAAGCCTCGCCGCTCGCCCGGGACAGACGCGTGTTCATGCGCCGGAACGGCCGGCCGCGATGTTGGCTTCCAGCACCTGAAAGGCGCGCGTGGCGATACGCGAAAGGCCCCGCGTCGTGGGCAGTCCGTCGATCTCATCCGGCCTCGCCCAGATCACCCGGCCGGCTTCGGCGCTCGGCGTGCCGCGGCCGCTCACCCAGCTCGCCACGAAGGAGGCAATGACGAAGTGACGCGCGACCTGCCCGTCCTCGTCGCGGTCGATCACCTCGACATGATCGTTGAAGCCGACGATCGAGGCCATGACGCCGACTTCCTCCTCGAGCTCGCGCAAGGCGGCCTCCTCGAGCGTCTCTCCGGCTTCGACGAGCCCGCCCGGGAGCGAGAACAAGCCTTGAGCCGGCGGCTTGGTGCGGGTCGCGAGCAGGATGCGCCCTTCGCGGATCACGGCGAGCGATGCGGCAAGCAAAGGATGCTTCGGGTAGGCGCGGCGCGTCACGGCATCGGCTCCGTCGCGGCAAGGCTCGCGCCCTTGGGCATCCCGCGCGCGGGCGCTTTTCGCGGGCTCGGGTCAGACATGTTGGCCGCCATTGATATGCAGCTCGGCGCCATTCACGTACGAGCTCGCATCCGAGCACAGGAAATAGATCGCTTTCGCGACCTCGTCCGGCTGGCCGAGTTGATGCAAGGGGATTTGCTCGATGAGCTTCTCGGTTCCCGGCGAGAGGATCGAGGTCTCGATCTCGCCGGGCGAGATGGAGTTCACCCGCACCCCGAGAGGGCCGAAATCCGTAGCCATCTCGCGCGTGAGGGCGGCAAGCGCGGCCTTGGAGGTGGCATAGGCCGAGCCCGCGAAGGGATGCACGCGCGAGCCGGCGATCGAGGACACATTCACGATCGATCCCTTCGCCGCTTCGAGCTCGCCCATCAAGCCGCGCGCGAGAAGCATCGGCGCGAAGAAGTTCACCTGGAAGACGGCTTGCCAATCCTTGAGGCTCGTGTCGAGCATGCCCAAGCGCGCGCCGCCCGGCCGCTTCGGTGAGATCGCCGCGTTGTTAACGAGAGCGTCGAGCTTGCCCATCGGCAGCCGCGTGCGAATCTCCTCGATCATCTCCTGCGTATTGGCGGCGTCGCCGAGATCGATCTGCACATGATCCTCCGGGCCCATCTCCCAAGGGCAATCCTCGCCCGGAAAAGGATGACGTGAGCAGGTGATGACCCGCCATCCCGCGGCAGAGAAACGCTTCACCGTCGCATGGCCGATGCCGCGCGAAGCCCCGGTGAGCAAAAGAACCCTGCGGTCATTCTCCCGTGTCGCCATCTTGAGTCGCGCTTTCGTGCTTCGCTGTTTTTCCGCCCGAAGCTTACACGAAATCGGGCGTCACGGATAAAGCCGCTGACGTTTCCAAGGCTCGCCGGGGGCGCCACGCGCAAATTGGACGCGATCGTGCAAGCGAAAGGCACCGTCCTGCCAAAACTCGATCGCGACCGGCACGATGCGATACCCTGACCAATGCGCCGGCCGCGGCACCTTGCCATCCGGATAACGCGCCGCAATCTCCTTCACCCGCGTTTCGAGCGTCGTGCGATCGGCGAGCGGTCGGGACTGATCGGACGCGCAAGCGCCAAGCCGCGACTGCAAATGGCGGGAGTTGAAATAGGTGTCGGCCTCGTCCTCGCTCACGCGGGTGACGGGGCCGCGCACGCGTACCTGACGCCGCAGGCTCTTCCAATGGAAGACGGCCGCGGCCCTGGGTTGCCCCGCCAATTCGCGCCCCTTGGCGCTTTCGAAATTGGTGTAGAAGACGAAGCCGCGTTCGTCATGGCCCTTGAGCAGGATCATGCGCACATCGGGAAGGCCGTTCTCGTCCACGCTCGCGAGCGCCATCGCGGTCGGATCGTTGGGCTCGCTCTCCTCGGCCTCCTTCAGCCATTCGGCGAAGAGCGCGAACGGGTCGTCACGCAAGGTGAAGTCTTGGCTCGTCATCGGGACCTCTCGACAGCATTCTCCGCAAGGGCCGGCATCATACGCCAACTGTTCGCAAAGCTCTGAGGGCCAGCAAGAACCGCCTCAGCCGTGCAGCGTCGCCTCGAGCGCGCGGGCGATCGCGAAGAGCTTTCGATCCTCGCCGCCCCGCCCGACGAGCTGGAGTCCCGCCGGCAATCCGCCGGTCGGCATCGGCAGCGAGATGGCGCATAAATCGAAGAAATTCGCGAAGGCCGTGTTGCGCAAGGCGCGCCCGTTATGCATGAAGAAGGCCTCGTCGCTCGCGTTCGCCTCGGCGATTGTCGGCGCGACATTGGGCGTGGTCGGCAAGATCAAGGCGTCGACCGTTTGCATCTCCTCATCGAGAGCGGCGATGAGACGCAAGCGCTCTCTCGCAAGGTGCACATAATCGCTAGCCGACATGGAGCGCGCCGCGGCGATGCGTTGCCACACGCGCTGATCGAAATCGCGCTTGCGGGCATCGAAATAAGCTCCGTGAATGGACAAGGCCTCGGCCGGCGAAAACCCGCCTTTGGCGTTTGCCGCCTGCATTTCGGTGAGGCGCGAGGTGCGAAAATCGCTCAAGCGCGCCCCCGCTTCGGCAAGCCGCTTTCGCGTGGTCTCGAAGGCCTTGCCCACGGTGGCATCGAGCTCGTCAAGAAGCGAGCCTGAGAGGATGCCGAGCCGCAGCCCGGCAGGCCCCATCGGCACGGGCGCCGTGGCCTCGTGGCCGGCCATCACCTCATGGGTGAGAGCGCAATCGGTGACGGAGGTCGCCAAAGGGCCGATGGAATCAAGCGTATAGGAGAGGGGAAAAGCGCCCTCCTTCGGCACGAGGCGCGCCGTGGGCTTGTAGCCGATGACACCGCAGAGGCTTGCGGGAATGCGGCACGAGCCGCCGGTGTCGGTGCCGATGGCGATGTCGCACATGGCATCGGCCGCGGCGACCGCAGCGCCCGAGGAGGAACCGCCCGGCACGCGCGAGCGGTCGGCCGGATTGCCGGGCGTGCCGTGGTGCGGATTGATCCCCATCGCCGAGAAGGCGAACTCGGTCATGTTGGTCTTGGCGATGATGACAGCGCCCGCGGCGCGCAGCCGGCGCAGGATCGGCGCGTCCCGCGTCGCGGGCGGAGAGTTTTCGTGAATTTTGGAGCCGGCGCGCGTGGGCTCACCTTTCACATCGAACAAATCCTTGATGGTCACGATGCGCCCGTCGAGCGCGCCGAGCTCGCGGCCGAATTTCTTGCGTTCATCGGCGGCGTCGGCGGCCGCGCGCGCCTCTTGCGCATAGAGGGTCAGGCAAGCGCGCGCGCCTTCGCCCTTCGGATCCGAGATGCGCGAGAGAGCGGCCTCGAGCCGCTCGCGATGGGAGGATTTCGTCATGCGACCTCGCTATTTTTTGGCGCTTTGCTGAAGGGTGAGGCGTCTCGCAGCGCGGCTTCGACCTCGGCCCGTTTTGGAATGGGCGCGACGGCGCCAAAGCCCCGCGTCGAGAGCGCCGCGGCGACGGCGGCGTAGCGGCCGGCGATGAAGGGATCGTGGGTCGAAAGATATTCGGCGAGGAAGGCGCCATCGAAGCAATCGCCCGCGCCGGTCGCATCGATCGGCTCGACCGCGATCGATGCGACGCGGCGGCGTTCGTCCGGCGTCGCCACGAGCGCCCCATCGCGGCCGAGGGTCAGAGCGACGATGCGGGCGCCGAGGCGCAGATAGAAATCTGCGATCGCGTCAGGTTCGCGCAGGCCCGTGAGCTCGCGCGCATCCTCGAGGCCTGGGCGGGCAATGTCGCACGAAGCCATGGCCGCATGGATGATGGCGCGCGCTCTCGCGAGCGGCCAGAGCTTGAGGCGCAAATTGCTGTCGTAGGAGACGAGCGCGCCCGCGGCTCGCGCGGCCTCGATCGCGGCGAATATCGCATCGCATGCCGATGTCGAGATCGCTTGGCTGATTGCGGACACATGCAAGGCCTTGGCGCGACGCAAAAGAGCGAAGGGAATGTCGTCCGGCGTGAGCCGGCTCGCCGCCGATCCGTTGCGCAGGTAGGAAAACCTGTGCCCGCTCTCCCCATGCGAGACGAAGTAGATGCCGGTCGCGGCGTCGCGGTCGGTGCGCACGCAGCTCGCATCGATGCCTTCGCGGGCCCAAAGCGCGCGAAAGGCATGCCCTGCCTCGTCATCACCGAGCGCGGTCACATAGCCGACGCAGGCGCCCTGACGCGCGGCCGCAATGGCTGCATTCGAGGTGTCGCCGCCAAAGCCGAAAAGATAGCCGCCGTCGCCTCGCGTCGCGTTGAACTCCGCAAGCGGCTCGCCGATGCACAAGATGTCGACGGACATCGGCGGACGCTCCTTGCGGATCCCGGCGTTAGGGCGCTTGCCGTGCGCCGAGGAGCGCCCAAGTCGCGGGCAGGATCGCGGCCGCGAGCGCGGCTTTCAAGACATTGCCGAGCAGAAAAGGCGCGACGCCTTTCGACCAGGCCGCGGCCAGGCCGATGCCATGCCCGCTCGCCCCGATATTCGCCCCGAAGGCGAGCCAGAGGAAGCCGCAAACGAGGATCACCGCATTGGCGAGAAGGGCGCAAGGCAGCATCGTCGCGAAGCTGCGGTCGAGCTTCGCCTCGGCGACGAGCCCCATGAAGGCGGCCGCCGGTATGTAGCTGAGGAGAAATCCGCCTGTCGGGCCGAGAAGATAAAGAGGGCCGGCCGGCAGCGGAGGGGTATTGGCGAAGACAGGCAATCCGCAAATGCCGGCGAGAAGGTAAGCGACCACGGTTAGCACCGAGAGCCGCGTCCCATAAGCGGCGCCGATGCACAAGACGGCAAGCGGCTGCAAGGTCATGGGGACAGGAAGGAGCGGCACGCTGACTTTCGACGACAATGTAAGAAGCAAGGCGCCGGCAAGGCAGAGCGCGACCTCGCGCGCCCGGCGCGGATTTGCGGCAGCGTCCGGCGCCTGATCTCCGTTGGCAGCCGCCCGGCGAAGCCAAAACGCGCCGGCCAGCCTCTCCTCGATCCCCGTGCCACTCATTCTCATGCTCCTCCAAAGCCACGTCCCTTGCGGATTTGCCCGCCTGGTTTTCGACCTATATGAGCCTGACCGGCCCGCCTCAAGGGCGGTGGTGGAGAAATCCATGCCAATTCAGAATGTCTCCGCTGCGGCCACGAGGCTCTTTTGCCGTGGCTTGGAAGCCGGCCTTGGCCGCTTCCTGGGTGACCTCGTTTTGACGCGTGCGGCGTGATGAGCGGCCCTTCCGAAAATGCCGGGGGAAAAGAGTCCGCGCCGACCCCGCAGCTCACCGAGCTCTCCCCGCGCTTGCGCCGGGTGATCGCCGATAACGGCGGGCCTTTCACCTTCACCGGCACATGCAGCTACATCGTCGGGCGCGGCGAGGTGGCGATCGTCGACCCGGGTCCGGCCGGCAAGGAGGCCCATCTCGCCGCGCTGCTCGATGCGGTTCGCGGCGAGACGGTAAGCCACATCGTGGTCACGCACACCCACCGCGACCACTCACCAGCCGCACGCCGCCTGAAGGCGTTGACAGGCGCGCCGATCGTCGGTTGCGGGCCGCACCGGCCGGCGCGTCCGGACGCGGAGAGCACTGACCGGCTCGATTCAGGAGGCGATCGCGAGCACGTGCCCGATCATCTCATGCGCGAGGGCGACATGATCTCCGGCCCCGGCTGGACGCTCTCGGCGATCGCCACGCCGGGGCACACCGCCAATCATCTCGCCTTCACGCTCGAGGAAGAGAAGGCGCTTCTCTCGGGGGACCAGGTGATGGCCTGGTCCACCACGGTCATCGCGCCCCCTGATGGCTCCATGGCCGATTACATGGCCTCCCTTCAACATCTCCTGACCTTCGACCATGAAGTCTATTGGCCGGGTCATGGCGGCCCGGTGCGTGAGCCGTCGCGCTACGTGCGGGGCCTCGCCGCCCACCGCCGCCGGCGCGAGAAAATGGTCCTCGATGCGGTGAGAAACGGCGCCGAGGACATCGACGCAATCGTCGAGGCGGCCTATCCCGCCATCGCGCCCGCGCTCGCGGGAGCGGCGAGCCTGTCGACGCTCGCCCATCTCGAATGGCTCGTGGAGCGTGGCGAAGTCGTCTCGCAAACCGGGCGCGTGCGCTTCGATGCGCGCTATCGCCCGGCGTGACCGGGCTTGCCCTGAATCAAAATGGCGATCCTTTCGAGATAGCCTGAGATAACGCCATCGTCGCCGTGCAGGAGCGGCCAAGGTTGTCGCGCGATGAGGCGCACATCGACCCGGATGCCGTCTTCCGTCGTGATGAGGCGCACCACCGCGTCGCTCGGCCAGCGAATGAGGAAACTCGGAGCGGTCGCGGCGAAGCGCGCCTGATCCTTGAAGGGGGGCTGCGCGTATTCCACCGTCGTGACATGCCAGCCGCTCATGCCGGCGGCGCGCAAGGCAAAGCTCAAGGCGTTGTTCAAGGGTTCGTCGAGCAGCAGCGCGGATATGGCCCTTGGCGCGCCGGCATCGGTCGTGGTCGCCTCGACGGGCGGCCCCCAGCCCTTCGCGAGCTGCTTCAGAGGTTGGAGCGGTTGGGGGGGATTGTCGGGATCGGTCGTGAGATCGAGCGGGGGCGGCGACAAGAGATCGCGCAAATAAAGGCCGCAAGGGTAGGCGAGGAGGGCAAGCCCGAGGGCAAAGCCGATGCAGGCGATGCCCATGCCGCGCGCGCCGCGGCGCCAGCCCGCCGCGAAGGCGATGAGCGCGAGCAGCATCGCCACGAGCGCAAGCGCCGCGCAGGCAAGGGCGGCGGACAGCGCCCCGAAGGGCTGCAGCCGCCCGAGCCAAGTCAAAAGGAGGGAGAGCGCAAGCGACAGCCAGGCGAAGAGGCCCAGCCGGCGGCTCCACAGCGCGGCCGGCGACACGGGCTCCTCGATCAGCAGGCGGCGCATGGCTCATCGGCCTCGCAAGCTCGATTCCGTAAGAGGGCAAGGCCCAAGGCACCGACTTTCGAAGGCGAGGCGCTCGCGGCGTCGCCGAGGATCTTCCCCTCAGCGAGGCGGCGCATCGGATGTCGTCGTTGCGCCCCCCCTCGCATTTCGAAATCGGCGCCGACCGGCTTCACAAGCCGGTGCGTAGGGTGGCCTCTTGCGCGGTCGGCAGGACGTGATTTTGAAAACGGTCGCGAAGGGCGGTCTTGAGGATCTTGCCGGTCGCGGTATGCGGGATCTCATCGACGAGCACCATGTCGTCGGGGATCCACCATTTGGCGATCTTGCCTTGCAGAAAGGCGAGCACGCTGTCTTTGCTCGGCGCGCGATCCTTCTTCGGCACGATGATGAGGAGAGGGCGTTCGTCCCATTTCGGATGGCGCACGCCGATGACCGCGGCCTCGGCGACATCGGGATGGCCGACCGCGATGTTCTCGATGTCGATCGAGGAAATCCATTCGCCGCCCGACTTGATGACATCCTTCGAGCGGTCGACGATCTGCATATAGCCGAACTCGTCGATATTCGCGACATCGCCCGTGTCGAAGAAGCCTTGATCGTCGAGAATCTTTCCGCCCGCGCCCTTGAAATAGGAGGAGGAGACCGCTGGTCCCCGAACCTGGAGGCGGCCGAAGGCCTTTCCGTCCCAGGGCAGTGTCCGGCCCTCGTCATCGGTGATCTTCATCTCGACGCCGAAGGGCGGATGGCCTTGCTTCATCTTCAAATCGAATTGCGCCTCGATGTCGAAGCTCTTGGTCTCGGGCTTGAGCGAGCAGAAGGTGCCGAGCGGACTCATCTCGGTCATGCCCCAGGCGTGAATGACGTCGACGCCGAAACGATCGGCGAAGGTCTTAGTCATGGCGCGCGGACAGGCGGAGCCGCCGATGATCACGCGCTCGAGGAGCGGCAGCTTCAGGTCATTAGCTTCGAGATGTTGCAGAAGCATCAGCCAGACCGTCGGCACCGCGGCGGAGAAGGTGATCTTTTCTCTGTCGAGGAGCTCATAGATGCTCGCCCCGTCGAGCTTCGGTCCTGGGAGGACGAGGGTCGCGCCCGTCATCGGCGCCGAGAAGGCGAGCGACCAGGAATTCGCATGGAACATCGGCACCACCATCAAGGCTACGTCGCGCGAGGAGATGCGAAAATTATCCGACATGCAGGCGATGAGCGAATGCAACACATTCGAGCGGTGGCTGTAGACCACGCCCTTGGGCTCACCGGTCGTGCCCGAGGTGTAGCACATGCCGCAGGCGTCCCTCTCGTCGACCTCGATCCAGGAGAAATTGCCGTCGGCCTCGGCGATCCAGTCCTCATAGGCGACCGCGTTCCTGAGCGCGGTCTTCGGCATATGGGCCTTGTCGGTGAGGACGACATAGCGCTCGATCGTCGGCAGCCTCGCGGCGATCTTCTCGATGAGCGGCACGAAGGTGAGGTCGAGGAAAAGCAACCGGTCTTCCGCGTGATTGATGATGAAGGCGATCTGATCCTCGAAAAGGCGCGGGTTGACCGTGTGGTAGACGGCGCCCGCGCCCATGATCCCGTACCAGCATTCGAGATGACGGGCGGTGTTCCAGGCGAGCGTCGCCACGCGATCGCCGGGCCGGATGCCCTCGGCCACGAGGCGTTGCGCCACCTTGAGCGCGCGCTTTCGCAGCTCGGCGTAGTTCGTCTCGACGAGGGGGCCCTCGACGGAGCGCGACACGATACGGCGTCGTGGATGCTGCTCTGCCGCATAATCGATGATCTTATGGGCAAGAAGCGGCCATTCCTGCATCAACCCGAGCATCGACTTCCCTCTCATCTGCGCCTCGCGCGTCTGCGGCGCGCTTAATCCTCGCCAAGGATATTAGCAAATTGACCGTGAGGCGAAAGTGCGCGCAGGTTCAGCTCTTGCCGGCGTGTTTTCGGCGCCCTTCGGTGGTGCGTCCAAAAGATGGCGGGAGGGCCCTTGGCGGATCGGCGAGAATGCAGAGGAGGGTCGAGGAGATGAGTGTCGCGTTCGAGAAACCGATCCCAGGCTGCCATGCCACGGGCTTTTCAGCCGGATGAGGGCGCCGAAGACGCAAGGCCTCGAGCGCGAGCTTGCGCCGGCCGCGGCTCGGGATTCGGCCGCGACCAGCAAGCCTGGGAATAATCGGAGTTCGGGGTCTTCAGGCCCATCGGGGGCCACGCCTGACGCCTTTCGGGTGTGGCTGCGCTTCCTGCGGCTCGACCAGCGCTTGCGCCTCATCATGGCGCGCGCTTTGCGGGAGATCGGGCTCTCGATCCCGCAATTCGACGTGCTTTCGGCCCTGGACCAGGGCGCCGGCATCACGCAAGGCGAGCTCGCTCAACAGCTCTTCGTCACCAAAGGCAATGTCTCGGGCTTGATCGACCGTTTGGTGGACGCGGGGCTCGTGGAGCGCCGTCGCGGCGCAAGGGATCGCCGATCCCATTCGCTCGTCTTGACACTGGACGGCAAGGCGCTCGCCACCGCGGGGTTCGCGGTTCAAAAATCTTTTATCGATAAGAGCTTAGGCCGGCTCCGGGCGCGCGACCTCGCCTTGCTGCATCTTCTTCTCGGGCGATGGCGCGATGCCGCGCGCGAGGCCGAGGGGGCAGGTGGAAAAAGGAAAACGATATCGCGCAAGTCGCCGCGTCGCGGCGTACCCTTGCCGGGCGAGGAGACGGATTAAAGCCCTGTTCACCATTGCGGAGCGAGGCTCAAAACTCGGCCACCGGCGCGTCGAGTTTGGGCCATGATCGGCGCGCATAAACGCGCCAACGAGCCCACGCGCTCTTCCCCCTTACCGTGAACGAAGAGAGCTTGCCATGCGTGCATCGACCAAACCGCGTGATCCTTCGCCCGCCCGCCAAAAGCCCGAGGCGGCGATCCCGCAATTTCGCGAGCTTCGCCTTTCAGCCGTGGTGGCGGCTTGCGCCTGGCCGAAGCGGCCCAGCGCCGAGCCTCGCAAGAACGCCGACACGATCCCCCCGAGGCGGTTCGAAGAGGGCTGACCGCTCGCGCCATGAGGCGCCCTTCGCTTGGCGGCGTCACGCGGCGCCAGGCGATTTTGGCCCCCCTCGTCGGCGGCGTCGGCAGCGTTGCCCTCAACGGCTATGCCTTCGCCTATGCGCCGGCGATCGAGCTCAATGTGACGCGCTATCGCATCGCGCCCGAGCCATGGCGAAACGGCCCGGCGTTACGCATTGCCGTGCTCTCCGATTTGCACTTCGGGGAGCCTTTCGTCTCGCTCGCGCGGCTCGACGAAATCGTCGGCGCGACCAATGCGCTTTCCCCGGATATGATCTGCGTTCTCGGTGATTTCGAGCCTGGCCACCGCTTCGTCTCGCGGCCGGTGCCGCGTGCCGATTGGGCGCGCTCGCTCTCTGCCCTCAAGGCGCCGCTCGGCGTGCACACCGTGCTTGGCAATCACGATTGGTGGTCGGATGCCCAGGCGCAACTGAGATGCAGCTCGGTTCCCCTTGCCGGGCGCGCGCTGATGAACGCCGGTCTTCCGGTGCTCGAAAATCAGGCCGTGCCTCTCGCCAAGGAGGGAATTCGGTTCTGGGTGGTCGGGCTCGCCGATCAGCTTGCCTATCATGTGAGAGGCCGCACATGGATCGGGCGCGATGATCTCAACCGCGCGCTCGCGCAAGTCTCGGATGCGGCGCCGGTCCTCCTCCTCGCGCATGAGCCGGATATTTTTGCCAAAATCCCGGAGCGTGTCGCGCTCACGCTTTCCGGTCACACGCATGGGGGGCAGGTGCGGGTTTTCGGCTATTCGCCCCTCGTGCCCTCCGATTACGGCAACCGCTACGCCTATGGCCATGTGGTCGAGGGCCGTCGCCATCTCGTAATCTCGGGCGGCCTCGGGCCCGGCAAGCTGCCGGTGCGCCTCGGCGTTCCGCCGGAGATCGTTCTCGTCGAGCTTTCGCCCCCAGTTTGAAAGCAGGCGCGATCACGCCTTGCCGGTCGCGCCCAAGCTGCGGATGCCCTTCGTCTCGATGATGCGCGACAAATGGGATTTGCGCGCGATCAGAAAATCGAGAAGAAGCTGCGGATAATCCGCGCTCACCGCACCGCCGACGGAAGCACGTGCCGCAAGATTCGAGCGCCAGCGCGCGACCTTCGGCTTTTGCGCCAAGACACCGAAATCATCGATGGCATCGAACACGTCGAAATAGCGATACACCGGCCCGAAGACGGCGTCGACGAGCGAGAACTCCGCGCCGCCGAACCAGGGCCCGCCATCGAGGCGCTTCTCGATCCAGGCGAAACGCTCGGCAAGGAGCAGGCGCTTTGCCTCGAACGCGGGCTCGGCCGGAGCGGCGTAAAAGCCCCAGATGTCGCTGAGGATCGTCGAGCCGAACTCGATGGCGGCGCGGTGCTCGGCGCGCTTCAGCGGGTCCTTCGGATGCAAGGGCTTTTGCTGCGTCTCCTCGAGATATTCGAGGATCACGGCGGATTCGAAGATGGCGGATGTGCCGACCTTGAGCACCGGGGTCTTGCCGAGGGGCGAGAGCGCCTTGAACCAATCGGGCTTGTTCGAAAGATCGACATCGACGCGCTCGAAAGGAACTTGTTTTTCGGTGAGCGAGATCACCGCCCGCTGCACATAAGGGCAGAGCTTGTGGCTGACGAGGAGAAGAGAGCTGGCCATGGACCATCCAAACCTTTCTTGCGCGCACGGCGCGATGCCTGACGGCAGAAGCAAGCTTCACCCGGAAAGGCCGTGCGCCATGTTGTCCGATCGAGAAGCTCGCGCGGGCTTCGTCACTATCAATGCATCTGCATCTATATATATGCATATGCATCGACTTCGCAAGCTTGATGCCTTTACATGAACAGCTAAGATCGCCGCATGTCAGAAAGCGTTCCGTCGGAAGCCGTCGTCCAGGCCTGGGCACGCCTGGTGAAGGCGCAGCACAAGGTGCTCGGGGCCGTCGAAGCCGATTTGAAGAAGGCGGGATTTCCCCCGCTCGCCTGGTATGACGTCCTGCTGGCATTGCGGCGCTCGCCAGGCAAGGGCCTGCGGCATCTCGAGATCGAGGCGCAGCTTTTGCTCGCGCAGCACAGCGTCTCGCGCCTCGTCGATCGCCTCGAGAGGGTGGGGCTCGTCGAGCGCCGGCCGGTGGCCGAGGACGGCCGCGGACAGCTCGTCATGATCACCCCGAACGGTCGCGATCTCTTGCGCCGGATGTGGCCCGCCTATCGATCGGCGATCGCGCGCCATGTCGGGCGAAAGCTCGGCGGGGAAACGCAAGCGCAAACGCTCGCCGATCTCCTCGGGTGCCTCATCGAGACAGGATCGGCCGCTTCCTGAGAAAGGCGTGAATGGGACGCGGCACCCGGCTGCTCGCGCCGCTGCGTTGTTGACCGGGGGCAACCCTCCCTATAGGGCAAGGCGCAAGGAGACGTGGCCGAGTGGCTGAAGGCACTCGTTTGCTAAATGAGCAGACCTCGAAAGGGGTCTCGAGGGTTCGAATCCCTCCGTCTCCGCCAGTCTACGCTCATAACTATTTGTTAAAAAAGGCTTTTCAAGGAACAATTTGACATGGCCCCCATATTCGGCCCCATTCCGTGACGTAGCCCCATTTATACAAATGCACAGCGATGTAACCCCATGAGGCAAGCAAGCCCGGGCCCAGGAGGACCGGCAAGGACTTGTTCCCGAAAATTATGGGCGACGGAGCACAGCCCGCCACGCTATGGCCTTAGCTTCAAATTTCGGTGTCTCGCGCTCCCGTCATGGCGGGGAAACATTAACCGGCGACGTCGGGCAGCTCGCACGAGGTGCGCCGCCGCGCAGGGTCATTCCTTTCGACCGCAAATTCGGCCCCGAGGAAGCCGACAACGGCCTCTTTCCGAAGATTTGGGAGCCGGAGCTTTCCGGCATCAGCGGTTCGGGTAGGTCGGCCGGCAGCGCTGGCGCGCCACAGCGCAGACGTACGTCCTTTCAACTTGACCGGCTCTTGTGGATAGGACGAGCAGGGGTTTGCCGGAATGCTCGCCAGCAGCGGCAGGCGTCCGCAACAATGGCACACCCCAATGCGGCGCCAAAATGCAATACTGTATTGAGACCGATGCAAAACTGCGCGCCGCCTTTTCGGTGCGACGAATAACCAGAGGTCCGCTAACTCCCTTGGCCGACCTCAAGCGATGTCGGCCTTTTGTAGGATACATTTTACCTGGAAGTAATGGCAGTCCGCTTGAAGTTCCGGAGCGCGGACCTTATCTGCGCGGTTTCTAAACCGGAGTATCATTGATGGCAAAAAGAGTAGCACATCGCATTCCAAGACCATGGACGAAAGAAGATGTCCGCGAGTTGAAAACGCATTCAAGAGCGAGGACGCCTGTCATCAGGGTTTCAAAGGCGATGAAGCGGACCGTCGGGGCGCTACGCCGAAGGGCCGGGATTCTGGGCATCGGTCTCGGCCATCGCCGGTAAACTTTCTTACAACTCGGCCGTCGCCACCACAAACTCAGACCAGTCGCCTCGTTCTTGCGAACCAGGTCTCTGCCATATGCGAACCTGTCTTCGTCGCAGTTAGTGAACACCGCGCGGAAAATGCATTTTGAGGTGGAGAGACTGGGTCTCTGAATCCGTTCAAACGCCGTGGATTTTTTCCTCGCGTCCAACCGTGACGCTGCAGATATTTTCCAATCTTGAGTTTTAACGGATGGCTGTCCTTATCAAAAATATGGAATCGATTGAAAGGGGCGTGGATCACCCGAGTCGGCCATTCAACTCGAACTATAAATCTTGGCAGAAAAGCGTGTTCTCGCCGAGTCGGCTCAATACCGAAATGGCGCTTTCGCCGATTGAGAAAGCGTTTGGCCTGTCGCTCGCCGACTTGCGACCCTTCTATGGAGCGAATTCTCGCGATAACAATTGAGCGACGCGCACGCGACCCCTTCACCATTGGGCGATGTTCTCGGGCGAATGATCTCCGCCATCACGCTCCGAGTCGGGGGATCGCGCTTTCAACCAGTCGCAAAAATCGGATGTTGCGAGCCCCGGATTTGAACCTGACCGGTCCGCGCCCAAGTCGGGCCAGTAGCAGACATGGTCTGCAGCGTTGGCATGGTCCGGGAACCATGCGCATACCTACCGGACTTGACACTTAAGACGACCGGTCATATTATAAATCCATGGCCAGACCTAACGTTCGCCAAAAGATCGTCGACGCAGGGCTCCGGATGCTGGTTGAGAAGGGGTTCAACGGCTGCGGTGTCCAGGATATCACGGCGGCTGCCGGTGTACCGAAGGGTTCCTTCTATAACCATTTCGAGAGCAAAGAGGCCCTCGGCGCCGAGGTCGTTGAATGCTATGGCCGCAACAACCCGCGCCGTGCCGCCCTCACCGATACATCCGTCCCGGCGCTGCAACGGTTACGCAGCCACTTCGAGCGGTTGAACCAGGCTTACACCGACGCCCGCTTTGGACGCGGATGCCTTCTGGGAAACTTCAGTGCCGAACTCGCTGACCAAAGCCAATTGATCCGCGAACGCCTAGCCGACCTCTATCTCTCGTGGTCAATGGACATCGCCACCGTCGTAGCCGAGGCCCAAGCTGACGGCTCGATCTCAAATAGGGCACCGGCGGCGGATCTGGCCGCGTTTCTACTCGATGCCTACGAGGGCGCCCTGCTGCGGGCCAGGGTCGAGAAGAGCGGACGCGCCTTCGACCGGTTCATGACGGTCGCCTTTACCCAAATCCTCGTCTGAGTCCGCGTAAAGCGGACCTCTCGCGTAAGGTTTTTTACAAACCTTGTAAGATGACCGACCATCTTATTTCGGGAGCCGCCAATGAAGCCGACAGCACCCCACCCTATGGCGCCTCTCTACTGGCTCGCTCTGGGCACGTTTGCCATTGGCACCGAAGGGTTCATGATCGCGCCGCTGCTGCCCGATCTGGCCCGCGACTTAACTGTGAGCGTGGTCAGCGCGGGACAGCTGGTGACAGTGTTTGCACTCACCTACGCGCTAAGTTCGCCCGTCCTCACGGCGATCACGGGCGATATCGACCGGAGGCGAATGCTGATTGCCTCAATGCTGTTCTTCGCGGCAGCGAACTTCGTCGCATGGTCGGCCTCCGGCTATCCCATCCTATTAGCGGCGCGCATCCTGCTCGCCCTTGCCGCCGGCCTCTACGTGCCGAATGCCAACGCCCTAGCGAGCGCGATCGTTGAGCCATCACGGCGCGGCACGGCCCTGTCAATCGTCACCGGCGGCATCAGCGTGGCAGTCGCACTGGGTGTGCCGCTCGGTGCGCTCGTCGGCGACCGCTTCGGCTGGCGTCTGAATTTCGCGGCCGTCGGCGTGCTGGCCCTAATCGCGACCTGCGGGCTTTTGCGCGGACTTCCGCGTGACCTCGCCGATCGCCTGCCGGTGGCGAGTTTACGCGAGCGCCTCGACGTCGTGCGTCAGCCGTCGGTACTTCTGGCGTTGCTCGTCACCATGCTTTGGGCGACAGGCGCCTACACCGTCTACACCTACCTGGCATCGTTCCTCGCAAGCGCGGCGGAAATCGCGGGACCGTCCGTTAGCGCAGTGCTGTTCATGTGGGGCGTCGCGGCTGTGATGGGGCTCCGCCTTGGCGGGCGCCTGACCGACCGCTTCCGGCACTTGCCGGTGATTGTTACAAGCCTGTCGCTGCTGGCGCTCGCCTTCCTAGGCCTGTCGACAAGTGCCGTCCTCTTGCCGCCGGTCCCAGCGCGCGCCCCCATCCTGCTGGCAATCGCCCTGTGGGGCGTGTCGGCCTGGTCTTTCTTTCCGGCACAGCAGGTACGGCTCATCAGCATTGCAGGCATAACCGTGGCGCCGGTGGCGCTCTCTCTGAACGCCTCGTTCCAGTTCCTAGGCTTTTCTGCAGGTGCGGCTCTCGGTTCGCTGACATTAGCCAACGCCTCGCCCCTGGCACTCGGCTGGGTCGGTGCAAGCTGCGTGATCGCCGCGTTGTCGCTCACGTTGGCCGCCGGCCTGCGCCCCCGCAGCCCATTTCCAATCGTACTCTAGCCCGTAGCTATAGGAGATCTTCCATGTCCCAGACCGCACCGGATGAGAACAAGGCGCTCGTTCTCGAAGCTTTCGATACGCTCTTCAACAGGCGCGACTACGATGGCGCCGAGCGTTTCTGGTCGGGCCGTTACATTCAGCACAGTGCACATATCGCACCGGGTCGAGAGGGACTTTTCAACCTCGTCCGCACGCTGCCCGACACGTTGAAATACGAAAACCAGCTCGTCGTCGCCGAAGGCGATTACGTGATCGCGCACGGGCGCTTCTCCGGCAATGGACGTCCCAGCGCGTGGATCGCCGCCGACATTGTCCGCATCGAGGACGGCAGGCTCGCCGAGCATTGGGACGTGCTCCAGGACGAGGCGACCAGGGCTCAATCCCTGAGTGGCTTACCGATGTTCGGTGACCGCTTTCCCGACTGAGTTTTCCGTATCTGGCCTGACTCGAGGAGACGAAACATGAAGCTCACAGGCAACACCATCTTCATTACCGGCGGCGGCTCGGGCATCGGCCGCACCCTCGCCGAAGCGCTTCAAAGCTCAGCAATAAGGTGATCATTTCTGGCCGCCGGCGGGCCAATCTCAATGAGGTCGTCACGGCCTATTCAGGCATGGTCGCCGTCGACCTCGACATCACTGACCCCGCGAGCATTGATCGCGCGGCGGCCCACCTGATCGCCGATCATCCGATCTCAATGTCCTCTTCAACAACGCCGGCATAGCGCTGGTCGAACACCTGACGCGCAAGCAAGACGCCGTCATTGTCTACACGAGTTCGGTCCTTCGTGCCGCTGGCGGCCACCGCGGTCTATTCAGCGACGAAGGCCGCGCTCCATTGTCATGTCGCAACGTTTCCTGCTGACCTGGCTCACGATGTCGGCCGGCAGGAATGCAAGGGAAGTGCCGGGGAATTGGTGGGGCAGTATCTCGCGCATCTTCTTGACATAGTCCGCGGTCGGCGCGTGTTTCGGCTTTAGGCTGATCAGAATGTCCGCATCCTCGACGCGATGCCAGTTGTTGTAGGCCATGTTGATGCCGCTGACGCTGAGGCCGATGTTATCGACGATACCGTCGAGCTCGTTGGCCGGAATCATCTGTGAATGGCTTCTCCGATCCGGTCAGCGAGCTTTGTGGTCTCTTCGATCCGCGTGCCGGTCTGTGCCCGCACACGTGCAATTTGATCTGCCCGCCATCGACGTTCGGAAAGAAGTCCTGGCCCAGAGAAGGGGCAAGCGCGAAAGAGACAAGGGTGAAGCCTACGAACCCAGCGATCGCGGATCAGGCGCAAGTCATCCGACTTCATTTCGCCCGCCAGAAGAGGGTCGAGCTGACCGCCATTTGCCGTCCCGCAGCTGGGACCTCGAGCACATAGCAAGCGGGCCGATCAGCCTCTTGCGGGTTGGGTGGATGAGGCGAGACCTCTGCCCCGCTGAGATAAATCTTGGCGGCGTCGCGTTCGGACGCCGCCGAGACTGTGCGGTTGGTGTCGTTAAAATCGCGCCCTCGAACCAAATAGCTGGCCATCTAAAAATACCTTTCACGCCCGGTGGGCGACCTCTAAACAGAGTATGATGCAAGGAGGGCAAGACATCGTTGTGACGACCGCGCTCAAGGCTCGGCCAAGGAACTACGTTTACGCCTTCGGTCGCCAGTTGATCATTCGGGCGCTTCAGGATGACGCGAGTTCGCTGGCTCGCCGCCCGACGAATGCCTGTGCTGGTTTCAGGTCGACGCCGTCCGCCAGCGCATCGTAGGTCTCAGCGACTTGTAACAGGCTCGTCCGAAGATCATCCTTTGGGCTTGATCGCGCGCGCTCGCGGAACATCCGCGCCCTGGCCCGGCAATTGGCCGCTCTTGCCTTCAGGCTAGGCAGTGCTTTGAAGAGAATTCCTGTCATTTAATTGTCTCCTCTCAATGCCTGGTTGCCATATGAGCATGCGCTAGCACCTCACCTGAACGCCAAGGCTTGCGCAGAAATGTTGAGCCGGAAGGAACGCGACCCTCAATTTCGGAAACCGTCCCTGAGGTGATGACGATCTTGATCCATGGCCAACGGTCATTGGCTAACTCAGCAAGGTGAAAGCCGTTCAACTCCCCCGGCGTATGGACGTCGGTGAAGACGAAGATGACGACGGCTGCTTGGTTTTCGAGATAGGCGACGGCCTTATCGACAACGACGAATTCCTTCACCTCGAAACCCGCTTCTTCCAGCAAAAGCACCGCATCCATACGGGTGATCGGCTCGTCCTCGACGACGCAAACCGTCCGCTTCCCGACACTTTCCATCTAGGGTAATCAACAGCGGTCCAAGTAGTTCAAATCAGCAAAAATATATTTTTCACTTCATTCCGCCGATTTCTGGAAGTGCGACGCTTAATTTCGCCGGCTCCCGCTTCGAGGCGTCTCGCTCAACTTCCTTTATCCATTCGGCGATTTCTTTATTGGTGACAGCTTGTGCGACATGCGTGACCTTGTCGACTTTGACAATTGCGGTCGACTTCGCGGGGACGTGTTTGGTGTTCATGCAAGGCCTCCCATTCTGGCCTTAATCAGGCACCTTGAGATGGGCCATTGCTGATGAGGGGGCAATGATACTGGTTCGCGTGCGTAGCGTTCGCCGGTAATCGACACATCATCGAAATTTGTCCGATTGCGAGCGGGAAACCGCCGACAGAAAACCATGCTGAGCCTCAATCACCGATTGCAGATTGCTCGCATGGCCGCGATCCCTGTGACCTCATCTGTCAGGCTCAGGCTGACCCACGTAAATTAGTACGCCCAGAAGGGTCGCATAGAAGCGAAATGCCGCTTGTTGGCCATTCCAAGTCTGCGATTGCCACATGTTAAACCATTCCCCGCCAATGACCATGAAGCCGGTGAACCACACCAGAAAACCAATCAGGGCGCCAGTATGCACATGTCGTTTGGCAGCGTTGAAGATGGACGCAGGGCCATGAAGAGCGCGAGCCATTTGCAAGGCCCCGAAGGTAAGGGCCAGGCAGGTCAGCCCCTCGCCGAAAATTATAAGTGCATAGGCGGCGTGCCACAGCGGTGGTGTATTGATTGCGCGCCAACGCAAGGGGTCGTCGGGAAAGGTAGTGTCCATGCTAAGGACATGATGAACGAAGGTGAAATTAGCACCGTAGTCGATGATATTGTCGAGCGTGACGATGAATGTGAATAGCACGAGCGAGGCAACCATGCCGATTTTCGAGAGCCGAGCTAGCATCATGTTTTTGACAGCCTCCGTAATGGTTGGCACGGCAAGGGGTATTTCGCGCCTGATTGAAGCCGAGACGATCCGAGCGGCGCAGATGTTGGCGTGCCGCTGATCACGGTGCTTACCGAAGAGAGAATAACGGAGTTTTGTAAGCCCCTAAAAGTTTTGTAAGCCCCTAAAAAAGTGTGTCTTGCATCTGGAACGCCGCTTTGATCTCAACCGCGTTGGGGCATTCGCAAACGCGTTTGCAGGTCTGCTGTCACATCGGTTCAGTTTTTGTGATCTGGGTCGAGGGCGCTGCCCCTTGGACACAAGGGCCGGAAGGTGCTCCCGCAATCGCACCGACGACCTCAGAAGCGTAGTTCAGCCGCGCCCATAGGTGCGGATTATCGGCTCGGCGGATGCGGATATAGTCGACGGACTGTGCCTCGCCGAAGGCAAGCTGCTCGGCCGTGATTGCGCCCCGGAACAACTCGTAGATCAGCCATAGCCGATAGGTGTTGAGAACATCGGCCTCGCAATACTGCGCAACTTCGTTGATCCGGCCTGCGCCCACCATTGTCTCCACCTGGCTGCCGTCGATCCCCGAAGGCTTGCCTGGCAACCCGACGATCTTGCAAATCTCGTCAAGCTTAACTTTGGCCCCGGGAACATAGGAGCCGAACACGTCGCACAGATCGACTGCATCATCGGTAAAACGATGGAAGTAGGGGCGAACCTGCAGACCAGCCCCTGACACGCGATTGACCATGGCTCGATACCGCAGCACCGGCAGGTCGAAGCTGTGGCCGTTGAAGGTGACCAGCTGAGGGCGTAACTCGCCGATCCGGTCGATGAAGGTCCGAATAAGATCCTCCTCGGTGCGCTGTCCGATATGGGGGGCGCCGAGCTGCCGAATATTCCAGCCCTCAGGCTGGCGCTGCGCTACCAGCGCGCCAATGCACACGATCTTGTGGAGAGGATGTTTGGGAAACCCGTTCCCCAAAGCGCTTCGGACCTCATCGTCCGGCGCATGCTCCATGTTGAGCATTCTTGCTGCGGCCGAGAGATCGGGGATCGTTTCGATGTCCCAGACAATTACATTGGTCTCTGACATGCCACACGATACGGCCTAAGCTTCCAACCCTACAACAACAGAGTGAAATGATGGCCCGACGGTAATAAGGCCTGGACTTCTGTGCCGAGGTATGTTCTGCTTATGTTCTAGCCGTAGATCAACGGGGATTGCTAATGGATCCTCTTCGAGAAATGATGAGGCTTGCTCGCGAGCCGACCGGTGAAAGCGGCGACGAAGTCACCGCGAACGCGATCATTTCAGAATGCGAAAACGATCTTGCGGCGGCTGTGCTTCGGCTTGTTCGCGTCAATCGTTACTTGATGCGAGAAAACAGCAGATTGATGCGCGCCGCCTCGCCAGGCTTTATGCGCGGATCCGGTGGACAACCGAAAATATGGTGGGCAGCGGGAGGCCGTATCGATCCCATGCGGGGTTAGAAGTCGCAGCCTAAAGCAAGAGCTATCACGAGCGGCGCTCGCACCTGATGAGAGGCGGATGATCCCGTATCAGCAGGCGCAGCCATTTCATCTTCGGTCGATCGCGAGCTGATCGAGACGTAGCGCACGCCTAGATGATGCCAGCCGCGAAAAGCTCGAAGGGTGGGCCTGAAGCGGCGCCTGTTAAAGCCGCAGTTGTAATTTCGGAAGGAGGCGCCCCCCTATCGAGCCGGACGGTTCAGTCCCGTCGTCAATGGCCCCCATACGTCGATAGAAGCCGGCCGCATTCGGGTCAGCCTCAACTACCATGGTCAGGGCCCCGGCACGGCGGGCCACGTTCGCAGCCCACTCAAAGAGAGCTTTACCGGCGCCGGAGCGAAGACGGGTTGGCTCAACAAATACTTTGTCTAGTTTAGCAAGCTCTCCTTTGACGGTGACCTGTGCGACGCCAATAACATGTCCGTCGATCTCAGCTACCTGGAACCACGACGACGACGACCGCATCGTTGAAGCCGTCAGCGTAAGCTCGCCGCGGCACGCCTGCATGAATTCGTTGTCATAGCCCCACAAGGCTTTGGAGCGGAGACACAGCTCGGTCAGCATCGTAGCCTCATGGGCCCAGGGAGTTCTCAGGCGGAGCATGGAGGACGTCTCTCGATTGGTTGCTGAGCTCCTATCACGCTCGGCGCCGTTTACTTGACGAGGACTTCGGCTTGCGAGAGGTTTTAAAAAAATAGCGAGAGCCCCGCAGAGAGGGCCACCCGCGCAGGAGCGTTCGTTGAAATAGCCAACAGACCAAAGGAGGGGAGAATGTTATTTCAACCTGGTCGACTGTGTGCCGCTATTTTCGCTCTTGCAATTTTCGCGGTCCCAGGCAGCAATCCGGCGAGTGCCCAAAAGAAATACGATCCAGGCGCGACCGACACGGAAATTAAAATCGGCAATATTATGCCCTATAGCGGACCGGCGTCCGCCTATGGCGTGATCGGCAAGACCGAGGCAGCCTACTTCAATAAGGTCAATGCGGAAGGCGGCATTAACGGACGCAAAATCAACTTCATCTCCTATGATGACGCCTATAGCCCGCCCAAAGCGGTTGAGCAGGCGCGCAAACTCGTTGAGAGCGATGGCGTGCTGCTGATCTTTCAGTCCCTCGGCACCCCTTCAAACACTGCGATCCAGAAATACATGAACTCCAAAAACGTGCCGCAACTCTTCGTGGCAACTGGCGCGACAAAGTGGGGCGATCCAAAGAACTTCCCGTGGACCATGGGCTGGCAGCCGGCCTATCAGTCAGAGAGCCGGATCTATGCGAAATACATTCAAGACCACTACCCAAACGGCAAGATCGGCGTGCTTTATCAGAACGACGACTATGGCAAGGACTATCTAAAGGGCTTGAAGGACGGGCTGGGCGATAAGGTTTCAATGATTGTCGCTGAAGTGCCCTACGAGGTCACCGATCCGACTGTTGACTCTCAGATCGTCAAGCTGAAGGCTTCCGGCGCGGACATTTTCTTCAACGTTGCGACGCCCAAATTTGCCGCTCAGGCAATCAAGAAGGTCGCCGAACTCGCCTGGAAGCCGGTTCAGATCGTCAACTTCGTTTCAAGTTCCATTGGCGGCGTTCTCAAGCCCGCTGGTCTCGACAATTCCAGGGGTATCTTGAGCAGCCTGTATTTGAAGGATGCAACCGATCCGAGCTGGAGGGACGATGCGGGCTTTAAGGCATGGTCCGCCTTTATGGACAGTTATTATCCGGACGGTGACCGCAGCGATGGCAATACAGTTTACGGTTACCTCGCCGCTCAGACGCTGGTGCAGGTTCTCAAGCAATGCGGGGACGATCTCACGCGAGAAAACGTGATGAAGCAGGCAGCTAACCTCAGGGATCTAAAGCTCGACATGCTGTTGCCAGGCATCGCGATCAATACCAGCGCGACCGATTTTTACCCGATAAAACAGATGCAGATGACCAAGTTTAATGGCGAGCACTGGGAACGAATTGGGCCGGTCGTTAGCGGTGAGATCGGGGGGTGATTACCTGAAAAATCGACATGCGCGCACAACGCGATGCGCCCGGACAAAGCACTAGGGGAGGATTTCCTTGCCGCTGCGCTCTCTGGCGCATGGCGTTGAAAACAGGTGCGGAGAGGCGTGAGGGGCAATCCCGTTCGTGCCTCGTGAAATCGAGCCGTTGCCCGGATAATTCAATTGCCAGGGCGCGGAGCCCAGGGATGACGCGGAAAAAGAAGTCGGCGCACCTTCGCAGCTCAATGCGCAAAAAAGCAGTTGTCGAATACAGGTACCGGGACCTCGCTGGCGTTGCGCTTCCCAGTGCGATTCGTCCGGCACCAGTCACGTGTCACAACACCGCCAAGGATTTCCGCTGCTTGTCGGCTGAACATCGGCAGGACGTGGATGCGCCACACGCTGAAGCACTGCCTGAGGAGTTCAGTTAAACTGGCGGGAGCTGGCGGTTCGGTTTTACCGATCAGCTGGTTTTCCGAGCGCTGGCTCGCGTTGGCGCGAATAGCTCTCAGTGTGGGGAAGGCCGTCTGGAAATTCCATCCAAGTCAATTTCATTCCCCAATAAGCGTGAGCGTGGGGAGGAAAGCGCTGGGGATTGTCGAAAAATCCGATTGCTAGGTAGAGCTCGTCGGGGAGACCTTCATCAAGATAGCTGATGGAGGTGCCGCATTTCGAGCAGAAAGTGCGCGTCACCCCTTTCGTCTTGGAAAACGATTTGGGCGTCCCCCGTGTAAACCGGAATTGGTTCGGTCGATATCCGACCCAGATCGCAAGGGGGCTTCCGATTGCACGACGGCAATCGTCATCGTGATCATAACAAATCCAAAATGGATCGCCCTGCGCTTCCGCGGCTACAGAACCGCAGAAGCAGGCGCCGGTTTCAACTCTCGTGCTCACGTGATGCACCTAACTCAGTTCCAGCTCGTGATCCCGTATCCGGCTCCTGACTATCGCGTTCCGCTGCTTCCACGATCCGCTGAAACATTGTTGCTCTTTCGAGGAGTTCGGCGCGCATCTCCTTCGTGGCGCCGATGGCCTGCTCGCGCAATTGGGCGACCTTCGCCCGGTAACGCGCCACCCTCCTGTTGGCCGCTTTGCGTCCAGTGTGAGGCATGCGACAACCTCCCCTCATCGGCCAAAGAAATACCGACCGGCTGCCCGCAGTTCCCAATTTGCCGACGCAATCGCTCGTGATGTTCACGCACCTTCACGCGCGAGGGCTTGGGCTTCGAAGCGGAAGCCATGACAATTCCCCAGAGGGGTTACATGTAACCGAGCATCGGCCGCCAATCTTGAGCAGCCCCTTCGCCATGCTTCTGCGAGGAGGGGCGAGCACGTAAGGAGAGGAAGGCTGCTGGTTGTCGAAGATGGGAGAAGTAACCATGTTCCGCTTGCTTCGCGGCCTTGCGGTCAAGGGGGAGAAAAGTCATGAGCGAAGTGAGCCGTCAGCACCACTGGGAGAATGTCTACGCCACCAAAGGCGAGAGCGAGGTGAGCTGGTCTCAGAGGGCTCCCACCCAGTCGTTGGAGCTGATCACATACGCCGGTACGACTCCCCAAATGGGCGTCATCGACATTGGTGGAGGCGCTTCACGCCTGGTCGATTGCCTGATTGCGATGAACTTTTGCGACATTACCGTGCTCGACCTCTCGGAATCGGCGCTCGCGGCCGCCAAGGCTCGCCTCGGCGGGCGGGCCGGTCACGTTGCCTGGGTCGTCGCCGACGTCACATCCTGGGAGCCGCATCGGACCTATGACCTGTGGCACGACCGGGCGGCCTTCCATTTTCTCACCGAGGAGCGCGACCGCGAGGCCTACATCGCCCGGCTGACCAAGAGCCTGAAGCTTGGCGGCCATGCGATCATCGCCACCTTCGCGCCGGATGGTCCAGAACGCTGCAGCGGCCTTCCGGTCATGCGCCACGATGCCGAAAGCCTCGGCCTGGCGCTTGGAGGCACCTTCGAATTGATCGAGACCCGCCGTGACGAACATTTGACCCCTTGGGGCTCAAAACAGCGCTTTCAGTTCAGCATGTTCCGTCGCGGATGCGGCTCGAGCCAGTGACGGCCGCTACGCGTGCGCCGCTATGTGCTCCGCGAGATGGGTCGCGTCGTATTCGACGCCGAAGATAAAGCTCGACGCTCTTCGGGACAGCCAGCTCAGCCCAAGGAAGTATAGTCCGGGCACATTGGATACGCCGCCCCTATGCACCGGCGCGCCGCGCTCGTCGAAAGCGTCGACCTTCAGCCAGCTGAAATCGAGCGCATACCCGGTCGCCCAGACAATTGCGGTTATTCCGGCGCCCTGGAGGTCAAGCTCCAGCACGGGGTCGGTGACGCAGGGCGGCTCCGGGCGGACCCTGCGCGCCGCTGGCTCCTCGGGCAGATCGAGGCCTTCGCGCGCCGCATAGGCGTCGGCCGCGTCGAGGAGGGACAAGAGGTAGGTATCTCCTTGCGTCAGATTGCGCGCGAGGTCGGGAGAGAAACGCATCACACGTTTTTCGAAGGCTTCCGCGCGACCCAAGAGCGTCACCCCGCGCGCCGCAAGGCCTCGAAAGTCGATCGTGTTGCCGCCATAGGCGCCGCTCACCGCGATGGTGACGTGCTTCTCCGCGGGCCCGCGGGTGGTGGCCTGCCAGATGCCTAGGACACCCAGCCACCAGACGACGTCACGCCCCCGATATCGTCGCGGTGGCCGCTGATGCCCGCCGACGGAAAGATAGACGCGCCGGCCCGCGCGCGAGAGCTCGTCGGCGATCTGAGCACCTGAAGAACCGGCCCCGACCACGAGCACGGCGCCCTCCGGGAGCTGAGCGGGATTGCGGTATGCGTTGGAATGCATTTGCACGATGCCGGCTTCCGGCGGCACGACGGCGGGAATGATTGGGCGTTGAAAAGGTCCGGTGGCCGCAATCACATTAGTGGCTTCGATCACGCCCCCCGAGGTTTCGGCAGAAAAGCCGCGTCCGCCCACCATCTTGTGCAGCATCGTCACCTCGACGCCGCAGCGGACCGGTGCGGCAATCCGCTCAGCGTAGGCGACGAGGTAGTCCACCATCTGGTCGCGCGTGGCGAAGCCATCGGGATCGACCCCGGCAATGGGCGAACCGGAGAGTCGGTCATGCCAGGCGGGGCCGTTGGCGTGCAATCCGTCCCACCGTTCCGAGCGCCAGCGTTCGGCAATTCGGTGGCGTTCCAGGAGGAGGTGGGAGAGGCCACGCTTGCTCAGTTGCTCGCTCATCGCCAACCCGGCCTGACCGCCGCCGACGATGAGCGTCTCGACTTTCTCGACAGACACAGCAACATCCTATTTTGATCGGGCATAGTCATCCACAGGCAACACGGGTACACAAGCTCGGACGACCGTTTTGCGCTCGCGGGGGGTCACTCTCTCCGACCCCGCCGACCCGCGCTTTTTCATGCGCGCTCGTTAGTCGGGAACGCTTATCTCGCCTTTGGAGTTTGCGCCACGAGATATCCCGCATAAAATCGGCAGCGGACGTGGAGCTTCGTCAAGGACGCCCGAGCCTGCTCGCACCCTCGCGCCGCGAGCGGGTCGACTGCGGAGAGTCGCGATGCCGGTATATTGCCTTTTCGACCGAAGCGGGGCCGAGCAGACGATTTTCAATGTCGCGGCGGCAAAGCCCGAGGATGCGCGAAGGCTCGTCGCGCTCAATTGCCAAGTCGCGGCGCAGGATGAGGAAATCTATGGCTGCGAGGTCGACACAGGCGTCTCGGTGCCTTGGGGTGAAATCCATGCGGTCGATGGGCGCGTGATCAAGGTGACACGCGTCTGAACGGCGATGATCTTCTGCCCTTGACAGTGCGCTCGCCTGCGCTGCGCCACTCGCCCATCGAAACTCGCGCCAGAAAACCACCGTTAGAGCTTCACGAGCGCCGATCTCGCTTCGGCGAGCAACAACAACCGTATCGCGACGGAAAGCCGTCGAAATCAGCACACCCGTATTTGCCGCCATCCCCAGACGGAGGGTTCCCCCGACCAGCACCTTCCGTCGACTGGGGGACCGCCCCAGCGACCATAAGCGCCGCGCCAGGCATATTCGTGCCGCCAATGCGCGCCGCGCCAGCCTGCGCGATGGTGGACGTGCCTCCCCGCATAAGCGTAGCGCCTATGGGCGTAAGGGTAGAACGGGCCGCCGGGATGATAGTACCAAAAATCATTCCCGGGCGCCTTGGAATAGCGTTGATAGCTCTCGTAAACGCCTTCCTCGCTCCGCGTCGTCGCGGCCCGCGAAGAGGGGATCACCCCCGCGGTCGCGATGATGATGGCGGTGGCGCACAGGCCCAAAAACTTGGCGTCCATGGCTTCGTTCCTCTTTTGTCGCTCATTCTCGGCGATCCGCGCGATATCATAACACATGGGATCAATCCCATACGCAAGCTCTCTCGTATGGTTGCGTGCGCCTCTTGCCGAAAGCTTCCCTTTGACGGATGGGGATGGGGCTCGCTTTTGCGCGGGCTGCCAGCGGTAGAAGGCGCGAGAACTTGGTTGTGGTAGAGGGCGGCGCAGACCGTGGCCGGCAAGGAGTTGCGATGGAACTCACCATCAACCCGCTCGTCCTGGCGACGGAGGCGCCCCCGATCCCGATCGCGCAAGCCTGGAGGGCCCGCTACAAGGGCGAATACGGGCCGCTCATCGACTTGTCGCAGGCCGTTCCGGGTCACCCGCCCCCAAAGAGCCTGCTCGGCAGGTTGGGAGAGGCGGCGAGCCAGCCGGAGGCGAGCCGCTACGGGCCCATCGTCGGAGATCTCCCCCTACGCGAGGCGCTGGCCGCGGATATCTCCGCGCGCTACGACGGTCGGGTCGCGGTCGCGCAAGTGGCAATCACGGCCGGCTGCAACCAAGCCTTCTTCGTTGCCGCGCAAACCCTCGCGAAGGCAGGCGACGCGGTCATTCTGCCCTCGCCCTGGTATTTCAACCATAAGATGACGCTGGACATGCTCGGCATCCAGGCGAGGCCACTGGCGTGCGACCCGAAGAATGGTTTTCTGCCAGACCCCGATGCAGCCGAGGCTTTGATCGATGATCGCGTCAAGGCGATCGTGCTCGTCAGCCCGAACAACCCATCGGGCGCCGTCTATCCCGAAGCTTTGATCGCGCGCTTTCATGCCTTGGCGTGCCGGCACGGGCTTGCGCTCGTGCTCGACGAAACCTATCGCGATTTCTTGCCCCCCGGGTTGAACCGCGCGCATGGCTTGTTTGCCGAGCCGGGCTGGGACGCCAATCTCGTCCATCTCTACAGCTTCTCGAAGGCCTATGCGATCCCCGGTCAACGGCTTGGTGCAATCGTCGCGGCGCCGAGCTTCATCGCGCAAGCGGCCAAGATCCTCGACAGCTTGCAGATTTGCCCGCCCCGTTCCGTGCAGATGGCGATCGTCGCCTCGATCGAGGAAACGCGCGATTGGCGCGAGGGCGTGCGTCGCGAGCTCGCGCTGCGTGCCGACACCTGTCGCGCCGCATTCTTGAAGGCCAAGGAGTGGCGCCTCGCCTCCATCGGCGCCTATTTTGCCTTCGTCGCTCATCCCTACAAAGGTGAGATCGCATCGGCCGTCGCCGAGAAGCTCGTGACCGAGGCCGGCGTCCTCGGCTTGCCCGGCTCCTATTTCGGGCCGGGTCTCGACGGCTATTTGCGGCTCGCCTTCGCGAATGTCGAACGGGACATTTTGGCGGGCCTTGGAGAGCGGCTCGCGGGGATGCAGTCTTAGAGGGAAGGCCTATGTCCGCGTCGGTTCAAGGCGTCGTGCGCCCGGCAATCATGTGGTAGACGACGAGGACCACGACGGCGCCCACCACAGCGACGAACATGCTGTAGAGGTTGAAGCCGGTAACTCCGGTGGCGCCGAGCTCCGTGAAGAGAAACCCGCCCACAACCGCTCCCACAACTCCAAGCACGATGTCCAAGAGGACGCCTTCGCCGCGCCTGTTGACGATCTTGCTGGCAATGAAACCGGCGATGAGTCCGAGCACGAGCCATCCTATGATTGACATGAGCGTCCCTTATCTCGTCTGCATTGTTTGAGCGAGTTCCGCATTAGTCGGAACGCGCCCCGAAGGCGTGAGCTTGTCCACCAGATTGGGAAGGACGCGCGACAGCTCCGCAAGGAGCTGGTCGCGCGGAATGCCGGACCGCTGCGAAAGCTGATCGATGATGTCAGGACCTAGTGCCTGGTGAACCTCTTGGGACGTGACGGGCTGGTTCTCGCCAGGTCCGACCCAGGATCCGACAATCCCGCCCAGTCCCTTTTGCCTGAACTGGTCGAGAAGGCCGCCAAGGCCACCGATCAGCCCACCGTCGAACGAAGGCTGAGCTTGCGAAGTGTCGGGCTCGGCTGAACGGGGTCCCGCTGGCGTTCCGCCGAGCATGCTTCCAAGACCGCCCTTGCCCATCGCGCGGGAAGCGAGGAGGGCGGCGAGCGCGATCATCAACGGTTTCGAAATATTGCCGCCGGGAACGCCAGCTCCGATTTCGTCAAAAAGTCCCATGTCGCGCTCCTTCCGGAATATAGGGAAAACCAGGAAGGCAAGTCGGTCGTTCCCTCAAATTGCAGCAAACCGGGCGGCTTTCAAATTGAATTGGCCGGAGATTATTCGGGTTGCTCCTCTGGTTGCTTCCTCTTGGGACAATTCGCTTGACGCGATACGCTGAAACGGTCGGGGCGCATTTAGCGGGAGCGAAAAGGTGCCGTCTATGCCCGAGCCCCTCACGATCGCCGTCGATAAGGCGGTTCGCGTCTCGGCTCTGCTGCGCGTCCCGGCGGGAGCGCGCGCATGCTATGTGCTCGCTCACGGGGCGGGAGCCGGAATGACGCATCCCTTCATGGCGGCCGTCGCCGAAGAGCTTGGCGAGCGCGGCATCGCGACCTTGCGTTTTCAGTTCCCTTACATGGAACAAGGCAGCAAGCGGCCCGATGCGCCGAAGGTCGCGCATGCGACCGTTCGTGCCGCGGTGGCCGAAGCGCGTCGGCGCCTACCTGCGCTTGCCCTGTTTGCCGGGGGTAAATCCTTCGGCGGCCGGATGACGTCGCAAGCCCAGGCTGCGGCGCCGCTCGAGGGGGTGCTCGGATTGGCGTTTCTCGGCTTTCCGCTTCACCCCGCCGGGCGGCCGTCTGTCGAGCGGGGCCAGCATCTGTTCGAGGTGCGAATTCCGATGCTCTTCCTCCAGGGAACGCGCGACGGGCTCGCCACGCTTTCCGAGCTCGAGCCGCTTTGCGAAGCGCTGAAGCCAGGCGCGAGCCTGAAGCTGTTCCCCGAGGCCGATCATTCCTTTCACGTCCCGGCTCGCACGGGGCTCAAGGATTCGGAAGTTCGACGCGCCATGCTCGACACCCTCGCCGCCTGGATGGACGGCGTGAGCCGGCGCCCGAGGTGATGCAAGCTCGGTGCGATCTCAGGAGGCTTGTCACTGGGCGGTCGGGCCGCCGCAGAGCGGAAAAGAACAAAAAGCTCGCAGGTGAGTTAATCACTTCTGACGTATTGAAGGACAGTTCTTGATTTGTCCAAGATTTGTCGGGTTTCCTTGGGCATTTGACCCGCGGGCGCTGATTGAACTCGGCACAGCAGAAGTTGAATTGTCAAATGATAACGAGTTGCCGGTTGTAGTGAGTGACTTGGAGTAAATTACCATGGCGCCGAGGAGTAACTGGAAGGGATTCCTGAAGTTGTCCCTCGTCTCCTGCTCGATCGCGCTCTTTCCGGCGTCGAGCTCATCCTCCCGCGTCCGATTCAACACACTCAATCGTCACACCGGCAACCGGCTGAAACGCCAGTTCATCGATGCCGGCACGGGCGACGTCGTCGAAAACGAGGACCAGGTGAAGGGCTTCCAGGTCGATCGCGACAATTATCTCGCCATCGAGGAAAGTGATCTCGACGAAATCCGGCTCGAGAGCACGCATACGATCGAGATCGAGAAGTTCGTGCCGCGTTCCGAGATCGATCCCCGCTACATGGACGTGCCCTACTACATCGCTCCGACAGAAAAGGTGGGCGAGGAAGCCTTCGCCGTCATCCGCGATTCCATGCGAGAAGAGGGCGTCGTCGGACTTGGCCGCGTGGTGATGGCCAGGCGAGAGCGCATCATCATGCTCGAGCCCTGGGACAAGGGGCTGCTCGGGACGATGCTTCGCTATGCCTATGAGGTTCGTGCCGAGGATGCCTATTTCGAGGAGGTTCCCGAGCTCAAGCTCGACAAGGACCTCAAGGAAATGGCGAAGCTGATCATCAAGCGGAAATCCGGTCATTTCGATCCTGCCGAGTTCAATGACCGTTATGAAGAGGCGGTCGTGCAGATGGTGCGCGACAAGCAGGCGGGCGCGAAGCCGAGACCCGCGAAGAGCGTGCCGACGAGCGGCAATGTCATCAATCTCATGGATGCCTTGAAGCGGAGCCTCGCGGCGGGCGGGCGAACGCCGGCCGAGCAAACCGCGCCGGCGCCGAAAAAGCGCGCGGGCGCCAAGGCGAGCCAGCGCGATCAGCCGCAGCTCAAGCTTCCGATCGCGGGAGGAAAATCGAAAGCCGTCGCTTCGAAAGAAAGCGCTTCGAAGGAAAGCGCCACCAAGGAAAGCACAACCAAGGAAGGCGCCGCGAAGCCCTCGCGTCGGAAGGCCTCATGAGCCGCGGCGGGACCGATCACGCCCTCGTCTTGTGGATGGAGGGGGAGGGCGAGATCTACTCGCCGGCGATGACACTCGGCCGAAGCTCGGAAGAGGCGATCGCGCGCGATCTTTGGGAATGCGCCCATGCGGGCGTATGCCACAGCGTTTATCGCTACGGCACCCATGCCAATGGCGGCAGCTATTGCCGCGAGATCACCCAGGACGTAGCGACGCGGCTTGGTCGCTTGAGCCTCGCGATGCGACGCGAGCCCGCCGAACCGGTGCGCGCCTTCCTCAAGGCGTCCGGCATCGACTACTTTGGAGAAGAGGTCGAGCCCGTCGCACGCGATTTTGCTGCCCATCCGCCCTTCGAGATGCAATCGCCTGAACAGGGTGAAATCTCGAGGAAGATGCCGAGGCGAAAGAGCCGCTCGAGACGCCTCACCCCTGAAGAGTTGCGCGCTCAACCGCAATTCAAGCTCCCCATTTCCGGGGGCAAGGACATCGGCGCCTCTGGCCGCGAAGGTCGCGCTGCCGTCGAGACCGATGAAGACACAGGTGTCGAACGGCTCTCATTACGCGACGAGCGACCTTTCGCGGAGCAAGCGGCGGCTTGGGAGCGCTTCGATCGTAAAATGGGCGAGATGGGCGCAAGGCGCGAGGCCGGGCCGAAAAAGGCCCTCGCTCCTGACGACGACAAGCGGGATGCGTCCCGCAAATCGACGTCGTGTCGCTCCTGAAGGGAGCGGCGAATCCGCAAGCCTAGGCTGAACTTCGGCGTCGTTTATCTGCGCAGGATGGCCTGCAAGGCTGTCGCGAGCAGCAGTTGCGCGCCGCAGGTGAGAAGCGGCTGGGCCGCGGGAGGCGCTGGAATTTTCGCAAACCACCCTTCGATGCTGTGTTCAACGACATCAGCCATGCGCTCGGTGGTCTCGGCGACCTCTCTTTCGGCGACCTTCAAGAGACGCTCGCTATTTTGTCGCGCGCGCTCGCGAACGATTCCGGTGACCGTGTCGCCGAGGTCGGCGAAGGATTGACCGACCGATTGCGTGAAGCTCTGTCGCCCGGCCGCATGGGACGAGGCGGCCTTTCTTGCGCCGGCGACAGCGAGGGCTCCAAGACCGAGACCGAAGAGAGTGATGGCGACCGGATGGCGCCGATAGGCAAGCTCGATCGTGTCGCCGGCCGTCATCTCGTTCAGCCCGGTGCTCTGCATCCACTCGCTCGCGAGGCTTTTCGGGCGCAGATTGAGAAGCAGCTCGTCGACCGTCGCGGTCAGCCGCTCTCTCGCTCGGCCCGTCTCCGCCTCGAGTTGATCGGCGGTGAGGTGTTCACTTGTGTCGCTCATTTTGGCCTCAGCATCGAGAGCTGCCGAAGGCTGCGCGGCGCCCCGAGCCTTGTCGACAACTTATTTCGTGCAACAAGGAGGAGCGCGACGCCGCCTGCGATCGCCACCACGGCCACAATGACGCAAGCGACATCGGGCGGCACGCGCAACCTGACAAGAAAAAGCGCCGCCGCGGCCAAAAGGGTAAGCAAGCCGCCGAGCGCAAGGATGATGGCAACCGCGGTCAGGCCGACCGCGGAAACAAGCTTCGACGAGGTCTCCCTGAGTTCCGCTCGGAAGAGCCGCGCCTCCAAAGAAGCCAACTGCGACAATTGCTCGACGAAGTCTTCGAACAACTGTCGCGTCGGCGTGGAAGGAGGAATATCGAGCATCTAACGCCCCGATTATCTGATCCGCCCGCCTTACGGCCTCACGTCATTTTCCCGATGAGGACGCCGATGCCCAAGGCCACGCCCACGGCGGCGAGGGGGTTCTTCTTTATTTGCGACTCCATCTCCGCCTCCATGGAATTGAAGCGGTCCTGAGCCATGGCGGCGGTTTGAGAGAGATTGTCGCTTGCCGTGCCGACGACGCTGTTGATCTGATCGCGTGTCGAGCTCGCCTGGTTCTGCACGAGCTGGCTCACCGTCTGGGCAAGCTTCGTCACGTCGGCGCGCAAGGCATCGAAGTCGCCGTTCGCGATCTCGTTCATCGCATTGCCGGCGGCCTTCTGGACCGCGGATGCGCCGGACGCCAAGCTGTCCTTCGCCTGGCCGTAAGCGCTCTGGGCGGTGCCCGCGGCCTGATCATAAAGGCCTTCACCCGTCATCTGCTTGTTCTTCGTGGAACGACCTGCAAACTCTTCCACTTGTCCGGCGGTCTTGCGCAGACCACCCTCGATGTTGTCTTTGTTCATGGCGGTATATCTCCAAGGAATTTGCTTACCCAACGCGGTTACTCGTAAATTCGTTCGCATGCCTTTCGACTATTTTGAGCATTTCGGCGAGGCCGCGATCTTGACGCGGGTCAATGCGATTGGAGGGGGCCGCCGATCCCCGTGGAAAACCTCGCCTGCGAATTGGCCGGCGGCGGCGCTTGCATGCGAAAGTGCCTCGCCTGCGTCCTCCTCTTGTCGCGGTTTTCGATAAGCGCGTCTTCGCCTTGGCACGGCCCGTCGGCGTGGATGGCGGGTTGCGTGTGTGCTGGTGACGGCGCTTCCAGCAGCGCCCCCATTCCCTCAGGTACCATGCGCCTAGCGGCGCCGCGGCAGCATACGGTAAACAATGGCTCCCATCGCCACGAGGAAGAACGCCGTCGCCAAGGCCCAAGCGATCAGGCCGAGCCCCAAGGCGGAAAGCACGGCGAGGAGCCCGCTTATATGTTCATCGGGGTTGCGATGCGACAGCACGATGGCCGCCGCTAGAGAAAAGCTGAGCACGAAGGCGATCATGATCACGCGGCCGGTGAAATAGGCCGTGATCTTTCCTTTGCGGGTCACGACCGAAGTCGAGATGTCGCCGTTATCGTTCGCCGGCCTCGTGCGAGGGACCAGCACTTCCTGCAAGGGACTTAGCATGAGACGCCTCCGTTCCATGCAACGTAGTCTCGGAGACTTCGGTTCCCCTCTCTTAAGTATCGAGCATCCTCGCATCCGAACGATTTCGTCTTGAGCGCGTTTGACGAGGCTCGTGGCAGGCAGCGTCGCCGGAATGACGCGATTTGGGGAGGAGGGGCCCTTGGGACGGCGAAATTTCGGCAGTTGGCTCAAAATCGCTTTCGACATGAATTTGCTGGCGCTCGAGGCGCAGCAGGTCATGGCGATGCGCATGCTGAAGCTTTCGCGCGGCGGCGCGAATGGCGCCAAGGAGGCGCGCCGCATGGTGAGCGAGAAAATATGCGCCGCCAGCGAAGCGGGCCTGAATCTCGTGAGTGGAGGGTCCGGCCATTCCGTCGTGAAGCACTACCGGCGAAAGGTGCGCGCCAATCATCGGCGGCTCGCGAAGTAGATCTGCCGTCCGGGCTCCGGCGGCGGAACCGCGGAGTCGCGCGCGCAGTTGTGTTGTGAGCGAGAGCCAAGGAGGCAATCATGAACGCCGATAAGCCGGACAAACACGTCAAGCGAGGCCAACAGCCTGAGGCGTTGGCGACCTTCGGGGAGGCCGCGCGTCATGGCGGCAAAAAGCCCGACGACATTGGATTGGAGGCCACCCGTGCCTCCGGGCCCTTGCCGGGAGATCTCGATGAGGAAGAAGGGGTTGCCGCGAGGGTGTTGAACGAAAACGCAACGGGGCAAGAAAAGGGAGGCAAAAAAGACGCCCATGACCTTCCGGACCGTACACGCACTGTGAAGAGATAGGATTATACGGCGCGACGTTGGGAGACTCGTCTTCGACGCACGGCGGCGTTTAGGGAACAAAATTTCATTATCGCGCGTTTTCAGGGACCGAAACTCTCGATTTGCGTCAGAAATCTCAAACGGAGCGAGACATGGACAAGAAGCTAGGTTATTTGCTCGGCGCGGTTGCGACGATCGCGACCGCCGGGGGCGCGCAAGCCGCCGCACCAGCCGCTCCTAATGCGGGCGCTGCTCTCGAGGCGCGCTCTTTCAGTGATCTGTTGAACCCGATCCCGAATGCCGGCGCGGTGCTCAGGGCGATGGAGAGCGAGGCACGATCGCAGCCGATCCAGGAAGCCGCGGCGAGCGACGGCATGCAGGTGGCGCAATATCACCACCACCATCATCATCACCATCATCATCATGGCATATATCGGCGGATGCTGCCGCGACCCTACCATCACCATCACCACCATCATCATCATCACCACCATCACCATTGGCGCGGCTATTGATAAAAGGCGCACCGGCGCAGGGCGGCCCGGTCGGGCCGCCCTTTTGTTTGGTGTCTTGAGAACCCCTCGCTTTCCCTTCGGCCTGAGGCGCGCCCTGCGTCCGCGCGTCGTGTCGCAGTTGAAGCGCGCTAACCGCGGTCCGGGAACGCGCGCGCGTCGCCCTTGTTGTCTTGCGAAAGCCGAAGGAGCGCCTCATGAATAGAAATCCATCATCTTCACCCGTGCTGGAAGGGGAGCGCAACGCCGCGGGTGCGGCATCCTCCCCAAAGCAATCGGCCTCGCGAACGGTCACGAAGCAGCCGCTTCAGGACCCCACCAAGAAATTCCCGAAGCCTCCTTTCCCCAAACAATCACAGAAGTGGCCCGGGCTCGCCTCCAAGATGGAGCCGAGACCAGACCATGGCGAAAAAAGCTATCGAGGGTCGGGGCGTTTGCAAGGGCGCAAAGCACTGGTCACCGGTGGTGATTCCGGCATGGGCCGCGCGGCGGCCATCGCTTTCGCGCGTGAGGGCGCCGATGTCGCGATCAACTACCTGCCGGACGAGGAGCCCGACGCCCGCGAGGTGATCGAGTTGATCGAGGCCGAAGGCCGCGTGGCTCTCGCGATCCCCGGCGATCTGCGCGACGAATCCTTCTGCGAACGGATGGTCGAAGAGGCGGTCAAGGGGCTCGGCGGATTGGACATTCTAGTCAACAACGCAGGGCGTCAGCAAACGGCCGCTTCGATCCTCGACATCTCATCGGATGAGTTCGACGCCACGATGAAGACCAATATCTACGCGCCGTTCTGGACCATAAAGGCGGCGCTGCCCCATCTGAAGCCGGGTTCCGCGATCATCGGCACGGCCTCCGAGCAGGCTTATGATCCCTCGCCCGATCTTTACGACTATGCGCAGACGAAGGCCGCCATCGTAAATTACACGAAGAGCTTGGCAAAGCAGCTTGGCCCCAAGGGCATAAGGGTGAATGCCGTGGCGCCGGGCCCCATCTGGACGGCCTTGCAGGTGAGCGGCGGCGCCACGCTGGAGAAGCTGCAAAAGTTCGGGCAACAGACCCCGCTCGGGCGTCCCGGACAACCTGTGGAGCTTGGCTCGATCTACGTGCAGCTCGCCATGGATGACGCAAGCTTTGCGACGGGGCAAGTCTATGGCTCGGCGGGCGGGAGTGGCCAGCCATAGGCTTTGCGAGCAATTCCGCTCGGGCGCGACGGCAGGGCTCGCCAGCAAGGCCACCGCTGTCGCCGCCGTGATGGCAGCCGTCGCTCGCAAACCCTGTCTGCGTGAAGTTGCGACGTCTTCATGCTACGATCTCCTCGCCACGTCACTCCCGGAATTTCTCCGCCATCCGCAGAGCCAATCCATCGGATCGCGCAGCAAGGTCCGGGAAGTGAGGAAAAAAGCCACGAAGTGGATGGTCCGATCGGTGCCCGATTCTCACCACGCGAGTGACTTTAGTTGACGACCGTTCAACCCTTTCATGCTCCGGGGCAGGATAACAAGCGCGAGGATCGTCAAAAGATGGGCGACAAGAAAATGTCCGATCAGGAATTGCCCGATCGATACATGGCCGTCGTGGAGGAAAGCTCGACGCCTCTGACTCTGGCGATCGACATAGGCGGCAGCCATTTGAAGGCTGCCGTCCTCGACGCGGCGGGGCACATGCACGGCGAGCCCGTCCGGGTAGAAACCCCAGACCCGGCAACCCCGAACGCGACGGTCGAAGCGCTGGTGAAGCTTGTCGGGCCGCTCGGAAAATTCGATCGCGTGTCCATCGGCTTTCCCGGCGTGGTGCGCTCGGGGTCGATTTTTACCGCGCCCACCTTGCGTGACAAACGTTGGGACGGCTTCGACCTCGCCACGGCGCTGAGCAACGCTTGGAAGCGTCCGGTCCGCATTCTCAATGATGCCAGCGTTCAGGGCCTGGGCGTGATCACGGGCAACGGGGTCGAGTGTGTGATCACCATGGGAACAGGCCTCGGCTTTGCCCTTTTCGACAATGGCAGGCTCGGGCCCCATCTCGAGCTCAGCCAGCATCCTGTCCGCAAGGACAAGACCTATAACGAATACGTCGGACACGCCGCGCTCGAAGCGGTCGGCAAATCCCATTGGAATAAGCGGATGCGCAAGGTTATCCGCATCCTGGAAACGGTCACCAATTATGACGCCCTTTACATCGGCGGCGGCAACGCACGGCTGATCAAGTTTTCCTTGCCCGAAAATGTGAAGCTCGTGCCCAATGAAGCGGGAATTACGGGCGGCATCCGCCTGTGGGATGGGCGATGGGGAAATGCCTTCCCCGAAGCGCCCCCACTTCGCGCGCCTACTCGGGAGGACGAAACCGGGTGAGCGGGGGCCGCGGCGAGCGCCTGCCTTTCGAAAACCTAGAAGTCCATGACGTTTTCATGACCGCAGGGTCGATCTCGAGGATCGAGCCGGCCTGGCCTTTTGAGCGCGTGATCGCGCCCAAATCGCGAGACGAGCGGGATAGATCAGCGTGACTTGGACAATCATCGCGTTTCGTTTAGCAGTATCGCGCAAACAAAGGTTCGGCATCGCACGGCGGGTGAGTATTGTGGGGCATTGCGAAAAATTGTCGCTCAAGCGCCGCGGCACCTCCTTGGATTCAATGCGCGCTGCGCAACGAAGCCGGAAACACGCCGCGTTCCGCGAGCGGGCGGCGAGGCCGGCGCGTTTGCTTGCGGCAGCGTTCCTCGTCGCTCTCTTCGCCGGATGTGGAGAAAAGCCACAAGCGCAGACCTCGGCGGCGGCGCCGCCACCCGCGGTCGGGGTTCGGGCGGCGGAAATGAAGGGTGTCGCGCGCTCTTATGCGTTCGTCGGTCGCATCAAGGCCGTTGACACGGTGCAGCTTCGCGCACGCGTGGAGGGGTTTCTCGAAAAGGTGTTGTTCACCGAAGGGCAGGACGTCAAGACCGGCGATCTGCTCTATGAGATCGAGAAGACCCAGTACCAAGCGGCCATGGAGCAGGCCAAGGCCAATCTCGCGGCTGCGCAAGCTCAAGAGCTCAATGCGGAGCTGACCTTCAATCGAAGCTCGGAACTCTCCAAGAACCAGACCGTGCCGCAAGCGGTGCTCGATCAAAGCCGCGCCAATCTCGACAGCGCCAAGGCAAGCGTTCTCCAGAATGAAGCCGCCTTGACCATCGCGCGGGAGAACCTCGGCTACACCGACGTCAAATCCCCCATCGACGGCCGCATCGGGCTCACCGCCTACACGCAGGGCAATCTCGTTAATCCCGCGAGCGGCGTCCTCGCGACCATCGTCAGTCAGGATCCGATCTATGTGCAGTTTCCGGTGAGCGTGCGCGAGCTCGAGAACGTCAGGGCAGCGCGCAAGCAGGAGAACGGTAGGCTGATCAAGATCGAGGTGCTCGTTCGTCTGTCCAGCGGCCGCGAATACCCCCATCCGGGCGTATGGAACTACACGGACACGCAGGTCGATCAGCAGACCGACACGCTGATCATGCGGGCGACCTTGCCGAACCCGGAGCGGCAGCTTGTGGACGGCGCTTTCGTGACGGTCGAGGTCAAGGAGCGCCAGGAACAGCCGCGTCTCGTGGTTCCGCAAGCGGCGCTCCAGGTGGATCAGGCGGGCAATTACGTGCTCGTCGTGAACGACGATCACAAGGTCGAGCTCAAGCGCGTGAAGACGGGACCCGTGGTCGATACGGACGTCGTCGTCGAAGACGGCCTGCGGCAAGGCGAAAAAGTGATCGTCGATGGGGTGCAGAAGGTACGGCCGGGGCAGACGGTCGATGCCACGCTCATCGCGCCAGGCAGTGGAGGCTGAGGGGTGATCTCCTCGATCTTCGTCGATCGGCCGCGTCTTGCCTTCGTCATCTCGATCGTCATCACGCTTGCCGGTCTCATCGCCATCACGGCGATTCCGGTCGCGCAATTTCCCGAGATTGTGCCGCCGCAAGTGACGCTGACGGCGAATTATCCCGGCGCCGATGCGGAAGTGGTCGAGACCACCGTCGCCCAGCCCATCGAGCAGCAGATCAATGGCGTCGACAATGCGCTCTATTACCAGTCGACGAGCGGCGCCGACGGCAGCTACACGCTCAACGTCACCTTCGCGCTCGGCACCAACCCGGACATCAACACCGTCAACGTTCAAAATCGCGCATCGCTCGCCGAGCCGCAGCTCCCGGCCGAGGTGACGCGACAAGGGCTCACCATTCGCAAGAAATCGGCAGCGCTTCTCCAGGTGCTGGAGATCTATTCACCGAAGGGCACCTACGACTCGCTCTATCTCTCCAATTACGCAACGATCAACGTCATCGACACCTTGTCGCGCATCAATGGCGTGGGCCAGGCAAGCCTGTTTGGTCCGCTCGACTATTCCTTGCGCATCTGGCTCGATCCAGATCGGATGACGGCGCTCAATCTCACACCCAATGACGTGATCACGGCGGTGCAGAGCCAGAACATCCAGGCCGCCCTCGGGCGGATCGGCGCGGCCCCGGTCACCAACGAGCAGCAGGTCCAGTTCACCATCAAGACGCAAGGCAGGCTCACGAAGCCGGAGGAATTCGCCAACATCGTCTTGCGGACGAACCCGGGCGGCTCTGTCGTTCGCGTCAAGGATGTGGCGCGCGTCGAGATCGGCGCCAAATCTTCCGATCGATTCACGCGGTTCAACGGAGCGCCGGGCGCATCGATCGGCATTTATCAATCACCGGGTGCCAATGCGGTCCAGGTGACGAAGGCGGTCACGCAGGCGATGAACGAACTCGCCAAGCGCTTTCCGGACGATCTCGCCTACACGGTCTTCTTCGACACCACGGTCTTCGTCAACGCCACCATCGACGAGGTCGTGCGCACCTTGGGCGAGGCTTTCGTCCTCGTCGGCATCGTCGTGTTCCTGTTCCTCGGCAAATTCCGCACCACGCTCATTCCGCTGATCGCCGTGCCCGTCTCGATCATCGGCACTTTCGCCGTGATGCTCGTCATCGGCTACACCGCCAATACCGTGTCCTTGCTGGCGCTGGTGCTCGCCATCGGCATCGTGGTCGATGATGCCATCGTCGTGATCGAGAATGTGGAGCGCGTGGTCGAGGAGAAGCCCGAGCTTTCGGTGCCCGAGGCGACCAAGGTGGCCATGGCCGAGATCACCGCGCCGATCATCGCCATCACGCTCGTGCTGCTTTCCGTTTTCGTGCCCGTCGCCTTCATTCCCGGAATCAGTGGCCAGCTGTTCCGCCAATTCGCGGTCGCGGTGTCGGTCTCGATGCTGATCTCGGCGCTCAACGCGCTGACGCTGAGCCCGGCGTTGTGCTCGATATTGATCAAGCGCGGCAAGGCGGCACGCGGACCCATGCGTTACGTGCTCGGCGGTATCGATCGGGTTCGCGACGGTTTCGCCGCGATCGTGGCCCGGCTCGTTCGCGTCGCGAGCCTTGGCCTCGTCCTCGTCCTCGGCGTCTTGGCGGCTTCCGTGTTTCTTTTCGGCAGAACGCCGCAAAGCTTCCTGCCCGAAGAGGATCAAGGCGCCTTCTTCGCCGCCATGCGTCTGCCGGAAGGCGCTTCGATCAACCGCACCGAAAACGTCGTGAAGCAGGTGGAAGAAATCATCAAACCCGTTGCCGGCGTCCAAGGCGTGCTGTCGGTCGTGGGCTACGACTTCATCGATGGTCTCGCCGCATCCAACCAGGCGTTCTTCGTCATTCGCCTCAAGCCCTATGAGGAACGAAGCGATCCGGCGCAGAGCGCGGGCGCCATCATTCAGAAGCTGCGGCCGCAGCTCGCGTCGGTCCAACAGGCGATCGTTTTCCCCTTCAACCTGCCCCCGATCCTTGGTCTCGGAAATACCGGCGGCTTCCAATATGTGCTCGAGGCCCTTCAAGGCCAGCCGCCTTCCGACATCGCCGCCACGATGCGCGGCATGCTGGTCAGCGCCAACCAGCAGCCGGAACTCGCGGGTGTGTTCAGCACCTTCGCCGCCGACACGCCGCAGGTCTTCCTCGACATCGATCGCGACAAGGCACAAGTGCTTGGCGTCAAGATCAGCGACATCTTCAATGCGCTGCAATCGACGCTCGGCGGTTATTACGTTAACGACTTCAATGTTTTTGGCCGCACCTGGCAGGTGAATGTCGAGGCCGAGACGCCGTATCGAAAGTCGATCGACGATATCAACAATATCTATGTCCGAAACGCCGCGGGCTCGATGGTGCCGATGCGCGCGCTGGCGCAAGCGCGCTCCGTGCAAGGCCCACAACTGCTCGTGCGCTACAATGGCTTTCGCTCCGCCATCATCAATGGCGCACCGAAACCCGGCTTCAGCTCGGGACAGGCGCTCGACGCCATGGAGCGCATCTCCGCGACCTTGCCAACAGGCTACAGCTACGAGTGGACAGGCACCGCCCTTCAGGAGAAGGCGGCGGGTGGCGGGGGCCCTGTCGTGCTCGGCCTCGCGCTCCTCTTCGCCTATCTCTTCCTTGTCGGACTGTACGAGAGCTGGAACATACCGATTCCCGTGCTGCTTTCGGTGAGCGTCGGTGTCCTCGGGGCCATCGCCGCGGTGGTGATCAGCGGGCGAAGCTTCGACGTCTATTCCCAAATCGGCCTTGTGGTCCTGATCGCGCTCGCGGCGAAGAACGGTATTCTGATTGTCGCCTTCGCGGTCGACCGGCGGCGCGAGGGTCAGTCGATCGTCGAATTGGCCGTGGCCGGCGCCCGTCTTCGCTTTCGCCCGGTGATGATGACGAGCTTCGCCTTCATCCTCGGCCTGCTCCCGCTCGTGATCGCCGCCGGCGCGGGTGCGACCAGCCGGCGGGCGGTAGGCACGCCCGTCTTCGGCGGCATGCTCGCAGCCTCGATCTTCGGCATCTTCGTCGTGCCGATGCTCTATGTGGTCTTCCAATGGTTGCGCGAGAAAACAGCGAGCAGGGCGACCCGTGCGCCGGCGAGCCCTCCGGATGTTATGAGCGCGGCGGAAGAGCGGCCGGCGGCCTGAGCTCGAAAACCTTGGGGACGTGTTGTTTTCGGGAGGGCAAGCCCCCGGAATTGTTCGGGTTGGCTGCCGGGTTGAGCGCCTGAGCGCCGTTCAGCCCAGTTTCGCGCGAATGCGAGCCGGCTTTGATTGAGGGGTGCAAATCGATAAAATTTGTTATAAACTTGCGCGATTGTTTACTGATCTTGCAACCCCAGGGTGGATCGACACTTCTGGCCTTGCTGGATCAAAGATAGGCGCAAGCGATGGACGAACCCGTCAAGCGGTCGACCGCCAGAGACATCATGGAAGAGGCGGGCGCTCGATCGATATTCAACGAGGCGCCCCCGCGCACCGATGTCGGCACGCTCACCCTCCACTGGCTCACTGCAATCGCATTCATCGTCAGCCTGTTTACGGGCATTCGGATCGCGGCCGACGCGCTTAAGGCGCCGGTCTCGAAATGGCTTTCACCGGTCCTGCCGCAAGGCGAAATCTGGAGCTGGCATTTTCTCGCAGGCCTCACCCTTTTCTTCTGCGCCTCGGCCTACATCGTCTATCTGAGGCGCAGCGGGCTTGCGGCGCGCAACAGCTTGAAGAAAGCCCGCGTCTTGCGGATGCCGGCGCCCGCCTCGATGAAATGGGGCGCGGTGAACGTCGCGTTGCATTGGTTCCTCTACGCGCTCATCGCCTTCCTCACCGGCACCGGGGCCATCCTTTATCTCGGCTATGGCGGCTGGTGGGCCTATCTGCATTCGACCGCGGCCTTCGTGGGCTTGGGCTACGTTTTCGCGCATGTGCTGGCGCATTACCTGCAAGGAGGTTGGTGGCAGGTGTTTCGGGTTTTTCGCCCGCAGCGCCTCACCTTGACGAAGGCGGTGCGACCAAAGCCGCTTCTCATCGCGCTGGGCGTTGGCGCGCTGTTCGCCGCGCTCGTCGCCGGCCTCGATTGGCTCACGCGCGACACCTTGGTCGTCGCACATGTGAGCGGGGGGCCAAAGCTCGAGGCGCTCCTCGATGACCCCGTATGGGCCCGCGCGAGGCCCGTGTTCATCCATACCCAGCAAGGCGCCAATCTCGGCGGAACGGGTGAATCCCTCGTCGAGGTGCGTGCCGTGCATGACGACGAGAAGGTCTATTTCGCCTTCCGTTGGGAGGATCCGACGCGGTCCTTGCGGCGCATCCCGATCATCAAGCGGGAGGACGGCTGGTACCCGCTCGACACGAATACCGCCAATCAGGACGCCGTTGATTTTTACGAGGACAAGATCGCCGTCATCTTCTCCGACAATCCCTCACTCGGCGGTTCTGGCGCGACGTCGCTCGGGCCCCATCCGCTTCCGCCCGACAAGCCCTCGCCGCTGAACGGACGCGGCTTCCACTTCACGACCGATGCGAGCTACATCAGCATGTGGCAATGGAAAGCCTCGCGCGGCGGGCTGCTGGGGTGGGTCGACAACCAATACATCGGCCCCCCTTATGAGCCGAGCAAGGACGAGGCGAATTACGATGCCCGATATCAGGGCGGCTATTGGAACGCTCCGGGGCGCTCGTCCTATTCCTACAACTACAAATTCATTCGCAAGGATCACCAAGGCCCCGCGACCATCCTTCGACTTCCGAAGGATTGGAAGGCGCAGGTCGCCGCGCTCGGCAAATATGACCTCGATCCGAACAGCAGCGATGACGAGAACGGGCGCTGGTACATGTTCGAGGAGGAGAGCGAGCCTTACACGCCCGAGGCCGACGCGAAGATTCCCGTCGGCACCGTGCTGCCCGGCGTGATCATCTCTGGCGAATACGAAGGTGAGCGCGGCGTCATTCGCGGGGCGGCAAAATGGAAGGATGGGCATTGGACGCTCATCACCGCGCGCAAGCTCAAGACCGGCGGGAAATACGACAAGGATTTCGTGCCGGGGCACGACCTTTACATGTGGGTCGCCGTCTTCGACCACACGCAGACACGTCATACCGTGCATTCGCGCGCGGTGCGCGTCACGACCCAGGAATAAGCCATGGCCCCATGCGTTGGGGCATTAGATCGAGTATGCGTATGCGTTGTCAGATTGCGTTCAACGGCAAGCCCGTCGACGCCAATATCGGTGAGACCCTCATCGATGCGGCGCTCGGGGGTTCGCTGCTCGTCCCGCAGGATTGCCGTTCGGGCCAATGCCAAAGCTGCCGGGTGACGGTCGTCTCCGGATCGGTCGACGATCACGGCACGGCTTTCGGGCGCACCGTCCTCGCCTGCCAGGCGACCGTGTCCGGCGATGCGAAGATCGAGTTTGAGGAGTTGCCCATGCCGGTGAAGCGCGCGGGCATCATCACCGAGATCAACGCGCTCTCGCCTCAGATCGTCGAGGTGGTGATGGCGACCAGCGCGCCTCTCGAGTTCCGCCCGGGCCAATATGTCCGCCTGAAGCTTTCCGGATATCCGGCGCGCGAATTCAGCCCGACTTGTCGCCTCGATGGGTCGAGGAAGGACACCGAGCTCGTCTTTCACGTCAGGCGCTTGCCGGACGGGCTCGTGTCGCGCGAGCTCGGCTTCGCGATCAAGCCAGGTCACGCCGCTCATGCGCAAGGTCCATTCGGCCAGGCCTATCTTCGCGACGGTGATGGCCCGCTCGTCCTGATCTCGGGCGGGGCCGGCTGGGCGCCCATCTGGGCCTTGGCGCGGACGGCGCGCATCAATCAGCGCGAGCGCGAGCTCATCGTCATCGCCGGTAGCCGCGACGCCGACAACCTTTACATGCGTCCCGCCCTCGATTGGCTCCTGGATGACGGCGTGCGCGAAGTGATCGCGACCTCGGAGAGCGGAGCTTCGGACAATGTGAAGCGCGGCCTTCCGACGCATTACCTGCCGTTGCTCGGTCTTGAGGACACGGTCCATGTCGCGGGCCCGATCGGGCTCGTCGACGCGATAAAGTCGAAGGCGCTCGACGCGCATGCGCGCTGCTTCGCCGATCCGTTCCTCGCAAGCCCGCGAACCGCGTCGCTTGCCGACAGGATCGCGCGCAAATGGCAGAGCTTCGAGCTTTTCGGGCGGCGCGAGTCTCGAGCCGAGGCGATGCGCTAGACTAGACGCGGTCTACGGCGCCACGGGGACGCTGCCGAGGCTCGCGATGGCATCGCGAGCTTTCGGGCTCTCGACGAATTTGATGAAGTCGAAGGCGTCCGCGTTCTGCAAGCTCTTCATGTAGATCAGCGCGAGCACCACGCTCGAGGGATAATCGGGGTCGGTCGGATAGCGCCCGTCGATGCGCAGCACGGTGAGCCCTTGCTCGAGCGGCTTCGAAAACGGCCCGAAGCCGATCGCGCCGGTGACTTCGCGCACCGTCTCTACGGCCTCTTGAGTGGTGGTCGCCGTCTTCGACTTCTCGGTGATCTCGAGATCGCGCCAGCCCGGCATGCTGGCACGCAAGACCGTCAAGGTGCTGTCCGCATCCTCGCGGCGCACGACGCGAATGCGCTGATCGGAGCCGCCGAGCTCGCGCCAATTTGTGACGCGGCCGGCGTAAATGTCGAGAAGCTGCTCGTGCGTTAGCGACGAGATTCCGGCGGCGGGGTTGACGAAGAAAGCCGAGGGCAATCGCGCGATCGGCTTGTAGACAATGCCTGAGGCGGCCTCGGCCGCGGTGAGCTCGCGGGCGACGCGGCCGAGCACCGCCTTGCCCGAGCCGACCGCCGCGATGCCGCCGCCCGATCCGATGCTCGGCGAAACCTCGATGCGCACGGAATTCTCCTGCTCCGTGAAGCTCGAGCCGACGGTGCGAAGCACGTCGATGCCATCGCCGGTTCCCACGATCTCCATCACGCGTGGCTGCGCCTGAGCGCCTTGCGTGAAGCAAAGCCCGAGCGCGAGAGAGAGAAGGGTGGCCGCGTTGTTCCTGGTGAAAATCATGTGCCTATCCTGAAGGTCGTTCGGGCGGCCATGCTCAAGATAAAGTTTGAATTATTCCTTGCTTCATCCCCTCGTTTTGACGGCAATTCCTCAGAATTGCCTTCGGTGCCGACAATTCGACCCATTGCGAGAAGAATTGGAGAACGAAGCCGGCGTAATATGAGCAGGTTGAAGCGCCGTTCCCGAGCACTCAACGCCAAGGCTCTTTCCCGTGAATTCCTGCGTTGGCGAGGGGGCCGAAGAGAGCGTTCACATCGACTGAATTTCCGCGGGGCCGAGGATTTGGTTCGATGGTGGCAATGGCCGATACGGGCATCAATTCTTCGAAATTCATTCGAGAAGGGTCAGGTTGGGTCAGGCGATTTATCGCCGCCCGACCCTTCTCGTCGATCGCCATGCGGCTCGTCCTCGTCGTGCTAAGCACGGGCGTGCTCGGCTTCGGCATGATCGGCGGCCTCACGGCTCTGCGTCTCAAGGAGCAGCTCGGGCAGCAGGCGAGCGCGCTCGGTCAATTGTCCGAGGACCAGCTCGCCCATCGCTTGGACGGTGAAGCCTATCTCGCGCGCGCCCGTCTCGAGGAGTTGGGCGCGGCGACCGCGACGGGCCTGCGCCAGCTCGCGCAACGAGGCGATGTCGCCAAGGCCGTCGGCTCCGCGAACGACGTCACCATCCGCGAATTGCTGGCCGTGGTCGCCAAGACCGCGGGCTTTGAAAGATTGATCGCCTTCGACGACCAGGGTCGCGTTCTCGGCGCCAACGCGCCGCTCGATCTGCTCGCGCTCAACGTCACGCTCCAAGGCACCGAGATCGCCGCCGATCTGCGGCCTCTGTTGCAGGACAACGAGCGCGCCCATCCGCGCGGCCATGAGGATACGCTTGAGCTCGCGCCCGGCCTCATGCGCGCGCTCAGGTTGCCGGTCCGCCTCACGCTCGCCCATATCGCGGCCGAGCCGGTGTTCGACGATTTCGGCGATCTCATCGGCGCTCTCGCGGCCATCAGGCCGCTCAACAAGAGCGAGCTGACGCTCGAGAAATTCACTTCTCTCGCCGATGCTGGCGTCGTGATCGTGCAAGGGGGAGAGGTCCTCTCTTCCGCGGGCCCGCAAGGCGTCACCTTCAAAAGCCTGCAGGCGCAGGGCACGGGCCTCATCCGCTCGGATGACGGGAATTATGTCGCGCGCTGTGTCGACTACCAAGCGGCGAGCAAAGTGTGCACCTTCACCCATGCGGCGGTGATCAGCACCACGCGCGACCAAATGGTCCGCATCGGCGCCAGCGAGACACGCACGCTGATGCGGCAATTCCTGGTCAGCGCCGCGCTTGCGCTCAGTGCGCTCGTCATCTCGCTTCTCCTCGTGGTGCGCCATACGACCAAGGGCCTCTCCACCTTGGCCACCGCGGCCCAGGAGATCGCGAGCGGCAATCTCGAGGTGCCGTTTCGCGCCATGGGCGTGGGTGAGGTGCGAAGCCTGGGGGCGGCCTTCGAGCGGATGCTCGCCAATCTGCGCGCGAGCACAGGCAAGATCCGTCAGCTCGCCTTCTACGATACGGTCAGCCAGCTTCCCAATCGGGAGAAGCTCAGCCGCGACGCTCCTATGCTGATCGCCTCGTCCGTGCGTGGCGCCTTGATGTTCCTCGATCTCGACGGCTTCAAATCCATCAACGACACCTTCGGTCACAAGGCGGGCGACGCGCTCTTGCGCAAGGTGGCCGAAAGGCTCGACAGCCTGTTGAAGGACGCGAATTGCTCTGGCGCGAAAGCGCTTCTGGGCCGCCTCGGTGGGGATGAATTCGCGGCCGTCCTGCCCACGATCGAGACGGGTGAGGCGGTGAGCCAGGTGGCGCGCGCGATGATAGAGTGCTTGCGCGCGCCGTTCAGCTTCGACGGCGACAACGCCAATGTCGGCGTCAGCATCGGCATTGCGCTCTACCCCGATGACGGCACCAGCTATGAGGATCTCCTCGTCAAGGCGGACCTCGCCATGTACGCGGCGAAAAGTTCGGGGCGAAACACCTATGCCTTCTTCGTGCCGGCGCTCGCCCAGGCCGCAAGGGAGAGGCACGCGCTCGAGAACGACCTCACCTTGGCCGTACGCAATGAGCAATTGACCGTCCAATACCAGCCGAAGATTTCCTGTGCCGATGGCCGGATTCGCGGCGTGGAGGCGCTGGCGCGCTGGTCCCATCCGATTTCCGGGGAAATGCACACGGGGGATTTCATCAAGCTTGCCGAAGAGATCGGCCTGATCGCCGAAATCGATCGCTTCGTCCTCAAACGCGCCTTGCAGGAGGTTGGTGATTTGATCCGCCGGCATCCCGACATCGTGCTCGCCGTCAACGTCACGGCTGCCGAGATCGAGGATCCGCAATTCATCAAGGCGGTGGTTCAGGCCGTTCGCAAGGCGCAATTTCCGCCCGCGCGCCTCGAGCTCGAAATCACCGAATCGGTCGCCATGCGCGATCCCGATCGCGTCTGCGAGCGCATCAGCTTGCTGCGCCAATTGGGGATCCGCTTCGCCATCGATGATTTCGGTGCCGGATACTCGAATCTCGCGACCATGGCGCGCTTGCCTTTCGACACGCTGAAGCTCGACCGATCGCTCGTCTCGGGCGTCGCGCGGGACATCGAAAAACAGTCAATCGTGCGCATCGCCATCAGGCTTGCGAAGGAGCTTGGCTTCGAGACCGTGGCGGAAGGCGTCGAATCCAGAGAAGATCTCAATTTCGTCGCCGAGAACGGCGCGACCATGGCGCAAGGCTTCGCGCTGAGCCCGGCTTTGCCCTTGGGTAAGCTCTCAGCGCTGCTCGAGCCTTCGCGGATGGCGGCACGGGACGATCTTTCGCCGTTCGAGGCCGCCGCCGTGCCCCGCCAGCGCGCGGTGTGACTTTCAACCCACCGGGCCGCGTGCCGCCTCGCGGCGGCTCATGACGATTGCGCAGGGGTTTTCACGGCACGGGAAGGCCCACCTTGCGCGATGTTCGAAGAGGGCACCAGCCATCCTCGGTATCGGACGATCAAGCCGGTGAGCGGATGCCCGATCTCCACATGGAAGTGAAATCGTCCGTTCTCGACGCTCTCATGCGCGCTCGCGCGAGGGCAAAGCCAGAGGGGGAGGGGGATCCCGAACGCGCTCCAACGCCGCAACACGAGCCTCAACCGGCCCTCGTCGACGACGAGCGCCATGGCGAAGTTCAGGGGGCCGAAGCGTTCGCAAAGCAGTCTCGCTGATCGGTTTCGCCCCGCGAATTGCTCGCTCCAGAAGGATTTCTCACCGAAGATTCGCTTCCAGCTTTCCCTGCCGTTCTCGGCCTCGAACGTCACGCTGACGTCTACGTCTTCGGCCGTTTCAGGGAAGCCGATCGCCGAGGCGACAAGCCTCGCCAAGGCGCCGCGGCCGCGCTCGACTTGCGCGCGGCCTCGCGCCCGGGAAATGCCTTCTCCCGCGTGCATGTCGCGAATCTCGGAGGGCAACTCGTCCCAAGCCTTCCCGAGGATGCGGCGATGGAGGGGCTGATCTTCCGAGATCTCCTCGCGCACTCCGGTCGTGATTTGGCGCTTGGCGAAGAGTTCCTCATATTGGCCAAGCTCGACGTCGTTGACCGCGGCACGCGCACCCGGCGCCGGCGCGCGCCCACCCCGGATGGCCCGGATGATGGCTTCCACCGCCATCGACGGGATGAAAGGGCCATCATCGCCCTCGGCGAGAAGGTGCCATGAGCGGCGGATCGTCGAGCCGGATGCGTTCGCGCCTTCGACCTCCACGAACATGCCGCCCCGATGCGCGCCCCAGCGCAGATGATGCGAAACGAAATGCATGATCGGCGCCAAAGGCGACAACGTCCGAAGAAGCCCCCATCGGACGAGCCAGGCGAAGGCGACCAAGGCGCGATGCAGGATCTCGGGAACGGGTCCGGCGCCCATCCAGATGGTCTTGGCTTCCGGCCATAACGCTGCGAGCGCGATCAGGTCCGGGACATCGACGAGCGAGAAAAGCCTGTTGCGTAAAGGCAAGCGGCCCGGTGGCGCGATGGTAAAGCGCATATGCTCGAGCAAAGGACGGCCGGTCGCGAGCTTGCCGTCTCGCTTGAGCTGGACGGCCCGGCCCGCATAGCCCGCGATGGCGCGCATCACATTCTCGCCGATGCCGGCGTAAGGAGAGGGCGCGATGCCGCCGCGGATCGCGTGCACCCGCGTCATGTCAAACGACAAGCTGCGCGTGACTGCCGCTGTGAGCACGGGAAAGCTCGAGACGCCCGAGAGCACGAAGCATCCTGCCGCTGTCGCTTGCTCTTCGAACGCCGGAATTCCCGCGACGAATTGCGAGCCGTCCGCCAAGTCGAGGTAGTTCACCCGTTCAGCGATACAGGCCTCGACGATGCGATAGGGCCGCGCGCCATAGGACTGAAAAGGACCGCTCGCATCGACGAGAATATGGGGGCGAAGCGAAGCGAGCTTGGCCTCGATCTCACCATCGCGGTCAAATGCGGCGGGCTGCAGCCTGGCTTTGGCCGCAGTGCGCGTTTTGCAAAAACGACGCGCCTTTTCAAGTGACCGGCCCGCGACAATCAAGGTCAGGCGAGCGTCGTCCTCCAACAAGGCGACGATGCGCCCGCCGAACGTTCCATATCCGCCAAGCACGAGGATCGGGAGGTCCTCTTTCGCGCCGGGGCCTTCCTGCTCGAGCGTGCTCATGACGTCGACGGGCAGTGGAGGCGGCCGAAAACCGGGCGCGCGGCTTCAGTCAGGAGATGGAGATCCGAGGGCTCGACGCCGCTCGCGCCGCTAGCAGGATCGAGCGGTGTGGCACGTGGCGCTGACAATTTTGCCCCTCATTTCGCTCTCGCCCCATCCGCAGGCTCGCGGAAATCTCGACCCGTTGCAAGAGGGCGGGAATGGCCGAACCGGCCACCGGCTTGCGGGCGAGGCGCAAGGGTGGCACCTATCTTGAGCCTTCGCCTTCGGAGCCGCCGCCGATGTTCGACCCTCGCTGATGGCATCGCGCTCGCAACCCGCCGACATCGCGGCCGATTTTCCGCTGTCGGATTTTTCGCGGCTGCGGATCGTCAGGCGATGGCATCTCGGCCGTTGGTTCGGCGCGGCTGTCATCATCGCCGTCTTGGCGCTCATCGGGCGTGCCTTCGCGCAAGGCCAGATCGAATGGGCTTACGTCCTTCGCTTCTTCGCCGTGCCGGCGATCCTCAGCGGCGTCGCGAACACGGTCATCATGTCGGTTCTGGCCATGGGGCTCGGCATCGTGCTCGGCGTTCTCTTCGCCATCATGCGCATGTCGGACAATCCGGTGATGCGCGGCGTCGCGATCGGTTATGCTTGGCTTTTCCGGGGCACGCCCGTCATCCTGCAATTGCTGCTTTGGTTCAATCTCGCGCTGGTCTTTCCCGTGATGGGCGTCCCCGGCCTCTTCGAGGCCCGCACCGTCGACGTGATGACGCCTTTCGCGGCGGCGCTTCTCGGGCTCGGCATCAATCAGGGCGCCTACACCTCCGAGGTGGTGCGCGCGGGGCTCATCTCGGTCGATGCCGGGCAATATGAGGCGGCGCAGGCGATCGGCATGACGCGCTTGCGTTCGCTCAAGCGCATCATCCTGCCGCAGGCGATGCGCGTCATTCTCCCGCCGCTCGGCAATGAATTCATAGGCATGATCAAGCTCACCTCGCTTGCGAGCGTGATCCAATACGCCGAGGTCTTGCACAACGCCGAAAATATTTATTACGCCAACTCTCGCGTCATCGAGCTCCTGATCGTCGCGGGCCTTTGGTACGTCGTCATCGTCTCCATCCTCACCCCTTTACAGATGCTGCTCGAGCGCCGCTTCGCGCGGGGCGCGGCCAAAAAGAGATGAAGAGGAGCTGATGGGCACGGCTCTCGTCTCCATCCGTGACGTGCACAAGAGCTTTGGCGCCTTCGAGGCGCTTGCCGGCGTCTCCCTCGACGTGGCGGCCGCGGAGGTGCTCTGCATCATCGGCGCCTCCGGCTCCGGCAAAACGACCTTGCTTCGCTGCATCAACCAACTCGTCGAGATCGATGCGGGCGCGATCTTCGTCGATGGCGAGCTCATCGGCTATCGTCGCGACAAGGACAGGCTCTATCCGCTTGCCGAACGTGAAATCGCCCGTCAGCGCTTGAAGACCGGCATGGTGTTCCAGCGTTTCAATCTCTTTCCGCATATGACGGCGCTCGAAAACCTGATCGAGGGACCTGTGCAGGTCCTGCGGCGCGACCGGGACGAGGCGACGCGCGAGGCTCGCGAGCTCTTGGCGCGCGTCGGCCTTTCGGGCAAGGCCGATGCCTTCCCGGCCGATCTTTCCGGTGGCCAGCAGCAGCGCGTCGCGATCGCACGCGCGCTCGCCATGCGCCCGAAGCTCATGCTCTTCGACGAGCCCACGAGCGCCCTCGATCCCGAGCTCGTGGGCGAGGTGCTCGCCGTGATGAAGGAGCTTGCGCGCAGCGGGATGACGATGATCGTGGTGACGCATGAGCTGGGCTTCGCGCGCGAGGTGGCGAACCGCGTCGTCTTCATGGATCACGGCCGCATCGTCGAATCGGGTTCCGCGGTACAAGTCCTGAATTCGCCGCGCGAAGCGCGCACGAAGGCTTTCCTCGCCGCGGTTTTGGCATGAAGGGCGCGCGGCATCGTGGTGATTTTATCGCTTGCCGTGCTCGCGGAAAGCGAGGATGAACGGCTTCCTCACGCGAGGAAAGAACCCGGAGGCTTCCGATGAAGAAACTCGTGCTTGCGACCTTTATGCTCACGGCCGCCGTGCTCTTTCTGCGCGGGCCGTCGGTCGGCGCGGCCGAGCTGCCTTCCGCGATCAAGGCGCGCGGCACGCTCATCGCAGCGATCGTGCCGAATTATCCGCCGCTCGATTTGCGTGATCCCGCCACCAATGAATTATCCGGCCTCGACGTCGATCTCGGCAATGCCATTGCGGCAAAGCTCGGCCTCAAAATGGATTGGCAGGAGACGAGCTTCGAGCAGATGATCTCGGCCGTCGACACAGGGCGCGTCGATGTGATCCTCTCAGGCATGACCGATCTCGCAAGCCGCCACGACAAGGTGAGCTTCGTCGATTATCTGAGATCGGGTCCACAGTTCTTCGTGCAGGCCGCGCGCGCCAAGGAATTTCCCGACATGCTAGCGCTTTGCGGCAAATCGGTCGGCACCAGCCGGCGCACCTCGTTCCCGGGCGAGATCGCCGAGTGGAGCGAGCAGCATTGCAAGCCGGCGGGCAAGCCGGCGATCAACGTCGTCGGCACGGAAGGCTCGCCTGACGCGCGCACGCAGTTGAAGCAGGGCCGCGTCGATGCCGCAATGCAGGGCAACGAGACCTTGCCTTACGTGATGAAGCTCGAGCCCGACGCTTATGCGGTGGTCGGTGAGCGCATCTCGAGCCAGCTCACCGGCATCGGCGTCGCCAAGAACGCGACCGAGTTGCAGCAAGCCCTTGCCGAGGCGCTTCGCCAGCTCGTCGCGGACGGCAGCTACAAGAAGATCCTCGACAAATGGGGGCTATCCGCCGACGCGGTCGAGGAGGTGACGATCAATGCCGGAAAGTAAAAGTTGGGAGCGCGTGCCGCTCGCGCCGGCGAACAAGGCGCCGCCCGCGCCGCTGTTTCCTTGGTGCCGCGACGGCTGCCGTGCCGCGATGTTCCTTTCCTTCGACGTCGACGCCGAGAGCGCCTGGACCAGCAAGGACCCGGCGCATGCCGAGCGCCTCGTCACCATGTCCTTTGGCGGATATGAGGCGCGTGTCGGCACGCCGAAGCTGCTCGAGCTTTTGCGGGATCTCGGTCTCAAGGGGACCTTCTTCATCACCGGCTGGTCGGTCGAGGCGCATCCGGCGATGGCCGAGGCCATAATGAAGGAAGGCCACGAGATCGGCCATCACGGCTTCCATCATCTTTTGCCCGACCCTGGCGACCCTTTCATCCAGGACGAGCTGGAGCGCGGCTTTGCGACCTTGAAGCGTCGGCTCGGCGTCGTTCCGGTCGGATATCGGGCCCCCTTCGGCGAGAGCTGCGAGGAGCTTCGCGCGAGCCTCAAGCGGCACGGGATGCTTTATTCCTCGTCCTGGCGCGACGACGTGCGCCCGTATCGGCATGTGCTCGCCGACGGCAGCGCCGGCGTCATCGAACTTCCCGTCACCTCGAGCTATGACGATTGGATGCACGGCTTGAGCGCCCGCTTTTCGCCGCGCACGATATTGCCGCGCGAGCATGTCCTGTCGATGTGGAAGGACGAGCTCGACGAGGTGAGGGAGTGGGGCGCGATGGTGACGACCGTTCTTCACCCGCAGGTGAGCGGGCGTCCGATGCGCTTTCGCCTTTTGCGCGAATTCCTCGAATATGCGCTCGGCGTCGGCGATGTCTGGATCGCGACCGGACGCCAAATCGCGGAGCACTTCGCGAGTTGCGAGGCAAGCGCCCAGCGTTTGGATGGGTGACGAAGCGCCGGACGGAAGCTGAGGCAAGGTTCGCCGCCGCGAGGCGTGGCGAATGGCAATTTCCTTGAATCCGAGGCAGGAGAGGTGACGTGAAGGGGCAGCACGATAAAGGGACGGATTCGCAAACAACGCTTATTCGGCGCGCCGACCGCGTCGTCGCCTGGGACGAAGCGGAAGGCGCGCATGTCTATCTCACCGATGCGGACGTGGCTTTTGCCGAGGGCAAGCTCAAATTCGTCGGGCGCGGCTATGACGGCGCGGCGGAAGTGGTGATCGACGGGCGCGGCCTCATGGTGATGCCTGGCCTCATCGATATCCATTCCCATCCTTCCACCGAACCGATGTATCGCGGGCTCAATGAGGAATTGGGAAGCCCCGGCCTCTACAACTCGTCGCTATACGAGTTCATGCCGATCTTCCGCGCCGATCCCGCGGCAAAGCCCGCCTGCACCCGCGTCGCCTTTAGCGAGATGCTGCTCTCGGGCGTCACCACCGTCGCCGACCTCTCGATGCCCCATGAAGGCTGGATCGATCTTGCGGCCGAAAGCGGATTGCGCGTTTGCCTCGCGCCGATGTTCCGCTCGGCGAGCTGGCACACAAGAAACGGGCATGTGGTCGAATATGATTGGGACGAGCCCGCGGGCGAGAAGGCGATGGCCGAAGCGCTCGCCCTCATCGAGAAGGCAACGGCTCATCCGAGCGGGCGCCTTTCCGGCATGGTGACCCCGGCGCAGATCGACACATGCTCCGAGGGCCTCATGCGGGAGAGCTTCGCGGAAGCCAAGCGCCGCGACCTTCCCTGGCAGACGCACGCGGCGCAATCCGTCGTCGAGGTGCATGAGATCACGCGCCGCCATGGGCTCACGCCGATCGGTTGGCTCGATCGGCTCGGCGTGCTCTCGGAGCGCTCGATCATCGGCCATGCCATCTTCCTCGACGACCACCCCTCGACCCGCTGGTCGACCGAGAGCGATCTCAATCGCATCGCCGAGACCGGCACGATGGTGGCGCATTGTCCGACGGTGTTCGCGCGCCGCGGCATCGCGATGCGCGACTTCGGCCGTTATCTACGGCGCGGCGTCTCGGTCGGCATCGGCACCGACACTTATCCGCACAACATGCTCTCCGAGCTTCGGCTCGCGGCTTATGTGGCGCGCTTGCAGGGCGGCTCTCCGCGCGCCGCCCGCGCGACCGATATCTTCAACGCCGCGACCATCGCCGGCGCCCGCGCCTTGCGGCGCGACGACATCGGCCGCCTCGCGTCCGGGTGCCGCGCCGATCTCGTGCTCGTCGATCTCAAGCATCCCGCCATGCGCCCCGCCTATGACTCGATCCGCACGCTGATCTTCGCGGCCGATGATCGCGCCATTCGCTGCGTCTATGTCGATGGCCGCAAGGTGGTCGAGAACGGCAAGGTTCTGACCATCGATTACGTCGGCGCCTGCGCCGCCCTCGATGAGGCGCAAAAGCGCATCGTGGCGAACGCGCCCGGCCTCGATTGGGCCAAGCGCGCGGTCGACGAGATCGTGCCGCCAACCTTCGCGACGAGGTGAGGGCGGGGTGAAAAACCTCTCCCGCAGGGAGAGGTCGGAGTCGTTCGCCTCGGATTTAGTCCGAGGGGAACGAGCCGGGTGAGGGAGGCTGACGCCTGCCTTGTAAGGTGGTGGCTGCCTCGCTCACCCGTTCCTCGCCTCCGGCTCGGAGTTCGACCTCTCCCTGCGGGCGAGGTGAGCAATCTCACGCCGCTTGCGGCACCGTAGCCTGATACGCCTTGATCTCGCGGAAGCGGATCGAGGGCCAGCGGTCCATCTGATAGGTGAGGTCGAAGGTGGAGGCAGCCATGAAGACAGGCGCGCCGTCTAGATCGCGCGCCATCGACGAGGCGTGCGCTTGCGCGAAACGTTCGAGCTCGGGATCGTCATCGATCCAGCGGCAAAGTGAGAAGCGCGTTTCCTCGTAAGCGATCGGCAAGCCGTATTCGCCGCGCATGCGCTCGACGAGCACGTCGAGCTGCAAGGCGCCGACGACGCCGACGATCGCGGCCGAGCCGTCATAAGGAAGGAAAAGTTGCACCACGCCCTCCTCGGCCATCTGCCGGAGCGCTTCACGGAGCTTCTTGCCCTTCATCGCGTCCTGAAGCTTGATGCGGCGCAAGATCTCGGGCGCGAAGCTGGGCACGCCCTGAAAGGCGATCTCCTCGCCTTCAGTCAAGGTGTCGCCGATGCGCAAGGTGCCGTGATTGGGAATGCCGACGATGTCGCCGGCAAAAGCCTCATCCGCGATGGCGCGATCCTGCGCAAAGAAGAATTGCGGGGTCGAGAGGCTGATCGGCCGACCGGTGCGCACGAGCTTGGCTTTCATGCCGCGCGCGAGCCGCCCGGAACAGAGGCGCAGGAACGCGATGCGGTCGCGGTGGTTCGGATCCATGTTCGCCTGGATCTTGAAGACGAAGCCCGTCATCTTCGCCTCGTCCGGCGCAACGACGCGCTTGTTCGCGCTCTGGCCGCGCGGCGTCTGCTCGAATTCGACTAAGGCATCGATGAGATCGCGCACACCGAAATTGCGAAGCGCGCTGCCGAAGAGCACCGGGGTCAAATGGCCCTCGCGAAAGGCCTGAAGGTCGAAGGGCTTGAGCGCCTCTCGCGCGAGCGAAAGCTCCTCGCGCCAGGGGCCGATTTCATCGGCTGCCACAAGGGGCGCGATCGCCGGGTCCTCCGGCCCCGACACCGGGATGGAAATCCCTTCGTCGTCGAGGCGCCTCACCGCGTTCTTGCGCAGATCATAGGTGCCCGAGAATGATTTGCCGCGCCCGATCGGCCAGTTCACGGGCGCGACATCGAGCGCGAGCGTCTTCTCGATCTCGTCGAGGAGGTCGAAAGGCTCGCGGCTTTCCCGGTCCATCTTGTTGATGAAGGTGACGATCGGAATGTCGCGCAGCCGGCAGACCTCGAAGAGCTTGCGGGTGCGCGCCTCGATGCCGCGCGCCGCGTCGATCACCATGACGGCCGAATCGACCGCGGTGAGCGTGCGGTAGGTGTCCTCGGAGAAATCCTCATGGCCTGGCGTGTCGAGGAGATTGAAGACGCAGCCGCCATATTCGAAGGTCATCACCGAGGTCACGACCGAGATGCCGCGCTCACGCTCGATCCCCATCCAATCGGAGCGGGTCTGGGCGCGGTTGCGCTTCGCCTTGACCTCGCCCGCGAGCTGGATCGCCCCGCCGAACAAGAGAAGCTTCTCGGTCAAGGTGGTCTTGCCCGCGTCGGGGTGCGAGATGATGGCAAAGGTTCGCCTGCGGCTCACCGAGGCCGCGATGTCGTCCGTCACTGAAGGAGCTCGTTATCTGCCGAGAGGCGATGAGATTGGTATTTGGCCCTTTAACATCAAGGGCTGGCGAAAGCGACCTCTCGGTTTTGTTCCACTCGGTAAACGTCGCCATCGCTGTTTATGTGAGCCGCCAAACGAGCCGCCGAGAACACGGCTCCCGTGCCGGCATTGCCAAAGCCGAGGGCGCGTCTATACGGTCCTTCGCTCAATCCCTGGCGAGGGGCATTTCCTTTGGACGACATGAAGAGGGGATTGGGGGCGACTATTCTCGACAATCGCGAGGTGAGGCTCAAGGCCACGCGCTACGGCCTGATGCTCTACCATTCCAAGGACGCCTATGTCGGGCGCTCCTTCGATCTTTACGGTGAATTCTCCGAAGGTGAGGTCGATCTCTTCCGCCAGCTCGTGCAGCCGGGCGCGGTGGTGCTCGACATCGGCGCCAATATCGGGGCCCACACCCTTTATTTCGCGGCCGCAGTCGGCCCGAGCGGCGTCGTCATCGCCTATGAGCCGCAACGGGTGATCCATCAGATGCTGTGCGCCAACCTCGCGCTCAATGGGGTCACCAATACACGCGCGCTCCTCGCGGGCGCCGGGCGCGAGCGGGGCATCGCGCAAGTGCCCGTCCTCGATTACGCGGCGGCCAATAATTTCGGCGGCATCTCGCTTGGAATGGGCGGGCCTTCGGAGCCTGTGGAGATCGTTCCGGTCGACACGCTCGGGCTCGCGCGATGCGATCTTCTGAAGATCGATGTCGAGGGCATGGAAGGTGAGGTGCTCGCCGGGGCCACCGCGACGATCACGCGCTTTCGCCCGGTGCTCTATGTCGAGAATGATCGTGAGGAGAAATCGGCACTCCTCATCGAGCGGCTGCTTTCACTCGACTATGAACTCTTCTGGCATCTCCCTTTTCTGTTCAACCCGAAGAATTTTTTTGGCCAGACCGCGAATGTGTTCAAAGGCATTGTATCCATCAACATTCTCGGCGTGCCCCGCGAGGCGAAGCGCAGCGCCACGGGCTTCCGAGCCGTCACCGGGCCGCACGATTGGCCATTCGCCAAATGATCTGTTTGGTAGGTTGATCGCATAGGCAGGACGAATGCGTAGCCGAGAGGATGGGCCAGGCCTTGGCGCGGCCCTTCGATCCGCCCCTCCCGGCTTGCATCTTCCAGCGCGGCATGATGTCTCCTGCGGGACGTCTTGCGGGAGGAAGGAATGAGGAGCTTCAAGGTCACCGAATTTTCGGCGCCGCTCACAAGGATCGATGCACCGACGCCTGAGCCGTCCGGCACCCAGGTGCTCTTGAAGGTGAGGGCGGCCGGCGTTTGCCACAGTGACCTGCATATCTGGGATGGCGGCTATCAGCTCGGCCATGGACGGGGGCAGCTCTCGCTGAAGGACCGCGGTGTGGCGCTGCCGCTCGCCATGGGCCACGAGACGGTGGGCGAAGTGCTCGCGCTCGGGCCACAAGCGCAAGGCGTGGCCGTGGGCGAAACGCGTCTCATCTACCCTTGGATCGGTTGTGGCGTTTGCGAGGTCTGCCGCGCCGGGGACGAAAACTTGTGCCTCAAGCCGCGCTGTCTCGGCGTGCATTGCGACGGCGGCTACGCCGACCATATCCTCGTGCCGCATCCGCGCTATCTCCTCGACCTCAAAGGTCTCGATCCGGTGACGGCCGCTCCCTATGCCTGCTCCGGCGTCACCACCTACGGCGCGCTGAAGAAGGTCGAGTTCGCTCTTGGCGAGCCGATCCTGATCTTCGGCGCGGGCGGCCTTGGCCTCATGGCGCTCTCCTTGCTCAAGGCCATGGGGGGCAAGGGCGCGATCGTCGTCGATCTCGACGAGAAAAAACGTGAAGCCGCGATGCATGCGGGCGCGCTCGCCGCCATTGACGGCTCCGCGCCGGACGCGGCGCGCCAAATCGCGGAAAAAGCTGCGCGGCCCTTGCGGGCGGCGATCGATCTCGTGGGCAATGCGCAGACGGCGCAGCTCGGCTTCGATTGCCTCACGCGCGGCGGCAAGCTCGTCATGGTCGGCCTTTACGGAGGCGGAGCGCCCTGGGCCTTGCCGCTCATTCCGATCAAGGCGATCACCATCCAGGGCAGCTATGTCGGCAACCTCAAGGAGACACAGGAACTCCTCGACCTCGTGCGATCCCGGAAGGTGAAGCCGATCCCGGTGACGCGTCGGGCGCTCGAGGACGCCAATGCTACGCTTGAAGACCTGCGCAAGGGCAAGCTCGTCGGGCGCGCGGTGCTGACGCCTTAGTTAGAATGCGGCAAAGGAGGCACCGGCGGGCGCCGACCGGAGACCCCTGTCTTCCGCCGTCGAGATCCGAGGGACGCATGTCGGCTCAAGGATAGGAGGGCGGCGGACTTTGGGCCTTGGTTTTCATTGCTTGCGGAACAACGCTCTGCACCTGGTTCGTCTGAAATTTGTTCCTTGAGGCGCCGGCCCCGGCGCTGAACACGGAGGAGTATCCGAGCGGATCGGTACCGGGCGGGCGGGCGGGGTTTGCGAGATTGACGGTGCCGAAACCCGGCGGCGGGGGAATGACGAGGCCCGGCGGCGCACTGCCTCGGCCACCGAAACCGCCGTTTTGTCCGGAGCGGCTGGTTTGCGAGCGCAGGATCTGCTGCAGGCTCGCATCCGTCACCTTGAAAGGCACGGCGATCGGCTGATTGACGGAAGCGATCACCGTGGCCTCGCCGGGCCTCAGAGTGACCTGGCTCACATTGTTCTTGATCGTGATCGAGCCGAAGTGGTTGATGACGAGCTCGTTGCCCACGCGTCCCCGGAGATTTTGATCGAGCTGCGCAATGCTTTCCGACAGCGCCACCATGATCGTCGCGATTCCGCCGCGGATGCCGAGCACGGCCGAGGGGGTCGTGATCGTCACCCCCGAGCTGTGGCTGATCTGGCCACCGACATAGCGCAACGCGCCCTTGGTGGCCGAAGCCACCATCGAGCCGCTCTTCGCCTCCGGATTGTAGAAATATTCGTCGATGACCATGTCGCTGTTGCTGCCGAGGTTCAACGTCGACTGGTCGGGAAAGAGAAGCTGCGTCGAGCCCGCATCCGTGGTCCGCACGCGTTCCTTGACGACGATGCTTGAGCCGATCGTCAAGGTTCGGTCGGCACCCCCGGGCGGGGTGCCCATGGCGTTCGGATTGACCGCGCCGACCTTGGCGAAGCTCTGCGCCTCGGCATGCGCCAGCGGCGCAACCGTCGACAGCAGAGCCGTCAGCAGCCGGGTGAGTCGCGTTTGCTTAAGCCAGTCCATGAGGCACCCTGCTTAGAACCTTGCCGTCGGCCCGATCAGGATCGAGAGATTGTTCTGGCGGTAGTTCGGAAGCGGCGAATAGCTGCGGTCGTACTGGATCGTCGTGGCGATGCCGAAGCTTGCGGTTATCGGCGTGTCCAAGACAATGCCGGCAACCCCTTCGTTCACCGTGTTGGTGGTCGCTGGATCGATGAAGGGGTTGGGAGCATCGAAACTCGTCCGAACAAGGCGTGCGAAGGGAGAAATCGTCCAGTTCTGCGGGATCGAAGCGAGCGGCGGGGAAAATTCGTAGGACAGCGCGGCTTCGATCGCGAATTGGTTGAAGGACTGGAAATTGATCGAGGCGTCGCCGCGGCGGTAATAGGCGCGCGCGTCGAGCTTGAGCTGCTCATTGATCGAAACGGTCGAGCCGAGAGCGGCCGTGAACCAATCACCCGAATTGAACTCGGCGAGCACCGGGTCGCCGGTGACGTAGTTCGCCCGGCGCCATTCGATGCTCGGCTCGAGCGTCGCGCCCCAACGGGTCGGGACACCGAATGAGAGGCCGGCACCGCCGGATGAGAGATAGCGCGCGCCGTCCACCCAGGCGCTGCCGCCGACCACATAGGGCTTCACGCTCGCTCCCGGTATCCATTCGGAGGGGAAGGAGAAACGCGGGCCGAAGCTCACATCGAAAAGCCCGACATCGAGATCATGCAGGCGAAACTGCTGCGTGAGATATCCGATGAAGCGCGTCTCAAGCACCGTGCCGTTCCGGTCCTGGAGGTCGTAATCATGGCTGAGCCCGACCAATCCGAACCAATTCGTGTCGCTTTTACCCCCGTTCGTCGGCGGCAGCCCGAAGTCGGCGCCGTTGAACCGAACCGTGCCGCTCGAAGGCGCGAAGCTCGCATTCGACTGATATCGCAAGCCGGTCTGGGCGAAGCCCGAGAACCGACTCGGTTGCGAACTCTTTATCGACGACCTGAAGCGAGGCCTCGATTCGCGCTTTCGTCGCGGCATCGACATCCGGGGCCGCGCGAGCCTCGAGAAAATAGCGTTTGGCCAATGCGTAAGAGCCGAGCCGAAAATAAAGCGAGCCGAGCTCGTATTTCACCAGGGGCTGATCGGCATTGTAAAAGAGAAGGCGCTCCAACGCGCCGATGGCGGCTTCGTAATCGCCTCGCTCGGTCGCGACTTTGACGAAAGCGAAGGTGGCATCATAGTTCGTGGGTTGTCGAACCATGTGCTCGTAGAGTCGCTGCTGCTCGGCTGCGGCGTCTTGCGCACCGGCTCCCCCGCAATTCGCAAGCCATAAGGCGAGAACGCCGGCGAGGATGATGCCGCCGCGCCGGCCTCGCCCCGCGAGAAACTCCGGGAGGCAAGCCTCAGTTTTCATGAGGATCGGCATTCAAGCCAAAGTTTCGTTGGGCGCGTGGGGCAGGGCACGCGAGCGAGCCCGGATTTGGCAAGCGTGCGGGAAAAATCGCCCGCCCCTCGGCGTCGCCCGCGCAAAATCGACAAGGTCGATAATTAGACACTCTTGCTCGAGCCTCGCCCCTTGCCGCCGCTGCTAACTAGACTTGGCCTAAGCCATATCTTCGCGGCGATCAACTTGGCAAGACGAAGACGAGATCGACGCAAAGTTTTTCAAGCGGGAGGGGGAGTTTTGAGGAGCGTGAGGGGCCGAAGCCCAAGGCTCTTCGCCTCGCCTCAGGCGTCGAAAGCTTCTCGCAGGCGAATGGAATCGTACATATGGGTCAGCCAGCGTTTGACGTCGCCGAACTCCATTTCAGCGGCGAAGGTCAGGCCGAATTCGTGCCGCTGGAAAAGCCGGTCGAGAAAGGATCCCCGCGGGGGGCCGAGAAAGCCGGGTACTCCGGCGCGCTGCCAAAGCTCTTGATGAAGATCGAGAAAATGGCCGCCGTCGAGCTCCCTCCCCAGGTGGTCGGCCTGCGATGGGTCGAAAAGGCGCGGCACGGCGGACCAGGGCAGCGGACAAACTCCAAGGGAGGCCGCCGCGCCGATAGCGGCCAGAGACTTCGTGAGAAGGGGAGCGCCGGCCTTGCCCCAATCCTCGATTTGCTCTTCGAAAGACGGCGCCTCGATGAGCGCCTGCGTCAGTAGGGGATGTCCCGCCGGAAATTTCATGGCGGCGGTGGAGATCACGCCGGTTTCGAAGATGTGGGCGAACCAGAGGTCGGCCTCGGGCAGTTTGGCCCGGAGAAGGACCACGTCGGGATCGATCCACCAGCCGCCCAGGCGGTGCAGCAAGGCGAGGCGGAAGAGATCCGCGTGAACCGCAAATCGCCGTTGCTCGGGGAGGAAGCGCAACACGCGCTCCCGGGGGAGGATCTCGGCCGCATCTTTGCGCGCGATCCAGTCAGGGAGATCGAGCGCCGGCTCGTAAGAGAATAGCTCGACATGATGGCCGCGGTCGACGAAGCTTCGCAGGCAAAGAAGCTGGTAAGTGCTGATGACCTCGCCCTGCCAGAAGGTCCGCAGGGTCTGCGCGGTTCGCGGAACGCGTGCTGGCTTGCCGTCTCCCGCGTGCCGGTCGCGAGCCAGCGCATGGACGGGGCGAGGCCTCTCTCCTCGTTCCTGCTCGACCACCTGTTCGATCGCATCGGCGGGAAGAAGCTCGGTTCGCAAGCGCCAGCGAAGCTCATCGAGCAGATTTCGCTCGCGGAACCAGACCGTGATCGCGTCGATGGAAAGGCGCGCCTCCTCGGCAAAGCCCATTCCGAAGCGGCGGAAGAGACCATCGAGAAAGCTGCCCTCCGGAGGCCCGTAATATTTGGGAAGCCGGACCCGCCCCCAGATTTCGTTCCAAAGATGGATGAAATCGCTGTCCGCGGTCCGCTCCTCGAGTTCCGCGCGATGCGCCGGGTCGAACATCGCCGCAATCTCGTCATATCCGATCTCGTAAGCGCTCGAGCGCGGACGCACGACATGATCGAGCGCGTAATCCCGCACGAGCCGCGTCACGAGCTCGGGGCCGATCGATATGCGCTTGCTCAAGGGCGCTCCAGGCCCGGCTTGCGGAAGAATCTTCCAGGCCTCCTCGATCGCGGCCGTGATGAAAGGCGAGCCCCGAGGAAAGGTCATCACCGCGCCATTGACGAGATTTGAGGGTTCGCGCGCCAGATAGACCTTGCTGCGCGGCAATTCCTTTCCGACGAGAATGATGTCGAGGTCGACGTACCAGCCGCCGAATTGCCGGATGGCGAGATAGCGGAAAAGATCGGAATGCAGCGCCGGCGAGCGCACGCCGTCGGCGAAGGTGAAGCGATGCACTTGCCCCGAAAGAATCTCGCGCGCGTCGACGAGCTCGACGCCTTCGGGAACGCGCAACGCCATGTTCGTCGAATAGAGCAGCGCGCGGGCACCGCCCGCGACCAGGCTTCGCAGAGACAGCTCTTCATAGGGGCTGAGCTGCGGGCCCGTCCAGAAGGCGCGAACTTCCTGGCGCGGCAATGGGCTCTTCGTCGTTTCGTCTGAGACCGGTAAGCCAGCTTGCATCGTCTTGTGGCGTCGCGCTCAAAATGATGAGATGGGTCGAAGGCTAAGAGAGCGGGAAAGTCTCGCCCCTAACAACCCGGTTAGCCTCCTTCGAGTCAATTCTCAATACGGGCGGCGCAAGTTCAGGAAGGAATCAGCGTCCCGTTACGGTCGCTTGCGATCGAGCGGCATTTGCGCAAGTGAGGTGTCGCCTAACGATGAAGACCGTCATGTTCGCCTGGGAGCTCGGCCGTGGCCTCGGCCATCTGATGAATATGCGGCGCATCGCGCAGCGCCTCAGGGCGCACGGCGCTCGGACAATCGCGGCGGTCGCCGATCCATCTTCGGCCGGACCTTTGCGCGAGGCCTTCAGCGAGATCGTCGGCGCGCCGCGATGGCCGCTTCATTCACGTCCCGCGGCGCAGCGCTCCCCCCTTTCCTCCGCGACCCTCAACGATATCTTGTCGGGCGCCGGCCTCGCGGATGGCGCCGCCGTCGATCGGCTGCTCGGCGCCTGGGACGAGCTTCTCCGGACGGCGCGACCTGATTTGGTGATCGCCGATTTTGCACCGCTCGCAGCGATGGCGGCACGAGGGCGCGTTCCGCTCCTGCTCATCGGCAACGGCTACACCTTGCCGCCCCAAGAGATGCCGCGCTTTCCGCTCCTGCACCGGCGGGCGCCGCCCGAGTGGGATGAAGAACGAACGCTAACGCTCGTCAACGCCGCCGCGGGGCGACGAGGTTGCGCGACGCTCGAGCGCCTCCCTCAGCTTTTTTCGGGCGATGCCTGCCATGTGCACAGCTTCCCTTTGCTTGATCCTTACGACACCCAGCGAACGCAAGGTTTGGACGGCCCGATCTTCGAGCGAATGCCGGCCCCAATGGCGGCCGGGGCAAGCTCAATCTTCGTCTATCTGTCGTCGGGGTACGCGCCGCATCCCTCCATTTTCGGCGCGCTCGAGCCGTTCGCGCGGCGTCTTCGGATCCATGCACCGGGGGCGCCCGTGGACAAGCTCGGCGATCTTCGTCGCGCGGGTGCGCGAATCGATTTCGAACCCATGCCGCTCGCCGACATGACGCCTGCGGCCAGGCTTCTCGTGCACAACGGGGGAAGCGGCGTGGCGTCCGAGGCGCTCGTCGCGGGAGTTCCGCAACTGGTGCTCAGCGCGCAAATCGAACAGGACCTCAATGGCGAAGCGCTGCGATCGGCGGGCGTCGGAAACCTCATCAAGATCTATGAGCCAGGTGCAAGCGTGTCGTCCGAGCTCATCGCCGGCATGTTAGCCGATGAAGCGCTGGCGGTGAAAGCGGCGGAGGTCGCCGAAGCGCATCGCGAATATCTCTCGACCAGGGATGCTCTCTCGATTTGCGAAAGCCGGTGCCTGCAACTCCTGGCGAGTGGCTAGGCCAAGCGTCGGTTTAAGCCAACCTCCATTGCTCGGAGGCTACAAGGGATCGACAGTGATCCATTCCTATTTCGTCTCCGAGATGTAAACACCATCCCAATCGCTCGGCGGAGGAGTTTCGCTGAAGGCACGAATTCGGGAGGCGTAGAGGTCGAAGACGGGCGCCAACTCGTATTCGAACTCGAAAGCGCGGCAGGCATCGAGCGCGACGAGGGCTTTTATCCAATCCTGCCTTCGGTAGCACGTGAGCATTTGGCGCACTGACCGGCTAAGGTCACGAAAGCTCTGGCTCTTCGCGACATCGGCCGCGCCGAAAAGGCCGTGTACGGCCTCGGGTTCCGACTTTCCTTTGACTTTGATCACGTCGAGCTCGATCGCCGCGAAATCGTCACCCGCCGCCATCATGGTCATCGCGCCCGCCATGATGGTGACGCCATATGTCTTGGTCTGCCCTTCGATGCGCGAGGCGAGATTCACCGCATCCCCAAGGACGGTGTAATTGAAGCGCAGATCCGACCCCATATTGCCCACGACGCAAGCGCCCGTGTTGACGCCGATGCCGATCCGCAGCGGGAGGGATGTTTCGCCACGCGCTTGCGCTTCCTGCTCGCGCTCGCCGTTCAAGGCGGCGATCCGTTTCTTCATCTCGAGCGCCGCGAAGCAGGCATTTCTCGCGTGATTGGCGTCCCGGAGCGGCGCGTTCCAGAACGCCATCACCGCATCGCCCATATATTTGTCGATCGTGCCCTTGTGAGAGACGATGGCGTCGGTGAGCGGCGTCAGCAGCCGGTTCATGAGCGAGGTCAGCCCTTGCGGATCTCGTTTGTAGGTTTCCGAAATCGTCGTGAAGCCGCGCACATCGGAGAACATAAAGGTCATCTCGCGCTCTTCGCCTCCGAGCACGAGGCGCTCCGGCGCGCGCACGAGCTGCTCGACGAGATTGGGCGCGAGATATTGGCCGAAGGCCGAGCGAACTTGCGTTCGTTGGGCCTGTTCGCGCAAATAATTCGTGAACACCAGCACGAGATAGACCGCCAGAGCCGAAAGGAGCGGGTAGGTAAAGTCGAAAAGCAGGCCCTGTCGCGTATAGAAATACCAGGATGTCCCCGTGAGCGCCGCGGCGATGGCGACGCCGAGAAGCGCGACCGTCGCGGCCCCGAGCGCGGGCGCGATGACGACGATCGCGAGCGAGACCAGCAAGGCCACCGCGAGCTCGGCAGCCATCGCGTAGTCGGGATACGAAATCCAGGTGCCGGAAAGGGCGTTCTCGAGAATCTGGGCATGCACCTCGACACCCGGCATCGAGGGGTCGACGGGCGTCGTTTGGCGATCGAGGAGGCCGGTCGCCGAGGTGCCGATGAGCACCAGCTTCTGTTCGATCCTCTCGCGCGCGACGCGCCCAGCGAGCACATCCGCCGCCGAGACGTATCGAGTGGCGTCGTGCGGGCCGAAATGGACCCAAATCTGCCCGTTGCGGTCGGTGGGCAATTCCAATTCGCGAATGCCGATGCTTTGGATTCCCGACGGGGCAGCCCGCACGATCATCTGGCCCGCCGCGCTCACGGCGCGCAGCATCGCAAGGCTGATTGAAGGGAGAATGCGCCCTTGTGCCCGCATGGCGAGCGGCACCCGCCGGACGATGCCGTCTCGCTCGGGGTTGATGGTAAGCATTCCGGTTGCCGTCGCGGCGTCCTCGAGAGTGGCGATATTGCGAAGGATTCCCGGATAAGCGATGAGAAAGGGGGAGGGGTCGGCGCCCATGCTGGCGATGCCGATCTGGCGTTTTGCGGGGACCCCTTGCGTGCCGGGCCCGATCACGGCGGATTCGCCGAGCACCACGCGCGAGCGGCGAAACGCCTCCGCAAGGACTTGATCGTTGGTTGGCAGGGCGCGAATGCGTTCGCGGCTCTGCTCGTCGAGATCGTGCACAAGATCGATGATGGAGGCAGGCGAATAGCGATCGGGCTCGGCGAAGATAACGTCGAAGCCGATGGCGGCGGCGCCTAGGTCGCCGAGCCGGTCCACCAGATCGGCGATCACGGTGCGGGGCCACGGCCATTGCCCCAAGGATTTCAGGCTTTTTTCGTCGATGTCCACAATGACCGCGGGGTGCGTCGAGGCTTCGCGCGGCGCGGCCTCCTGGAAGAAGTCGAAGGTTCGCAACCGCAACTCCTCGAGCGGCCGCGGATCAATCGTTCTCAGCAGAGCGAGCGCGATCATCAGGATAAAGGCCAGGGTCCGCCCGACACCGAGCCTCGAGGCCGATCGCGCGAGCGCGCCCAGGCGTCCGGGCCATTTCGGCCCGGCGTCACGACGTGTCAGAAGATCGGAGATCGCAAGCCCCCGTACTAGACGCTAAGATCGCTGCCATCGTCTCATGTTAGCGTTCTAATGGGGCAATGACCATCCCGGTCCGTGCTCGACTTGCACTCAATTCTTTGCGCCGATGCGGCGAATGGAAGCGACGGGCTCCACTCGCCGCCGATAATCGTGCAAGCCTGCTGCGCGCTACGCTGCAAATCGGTAAGACGAAGCGCGGTCACGATTCGGAGTGCTCCTTGTTCGATTGGTTCTGGCTCGCGCTCGCGGTCAAGTTGGCGGCGAGCGCCGGCATCGTCGTCACGGCATCGTTCCTGGTGGAACGCTCAGGGCCTTTTCTCGGGGCGATGATCGCAACCTTGCCGATTTCGGCGGGGCCAGCCTATGTCTTCCTCGCCCTTGAGCATGGGCCCGCCTTCATTGCGCAGAGCAGCCTCGCGAGCCTCTCCGTCAATGCGGCGACGATCCTGTTTCTCACGCTTTATGCGAGGCTCGCGCCGCGCCACAACGCTGCCGTCAGCCTCGGCGTCTGCTATCTTTTGTGGATCGGGTGCACGTTTGCGATCACGACGACGGGCCCGCCGCTTTCCGGCGTCCTCGTCTTGAACGCCGCGGCTTTTGCGCTCGGCTTCATTGTCTTGCGGCACGCCACGCGCGAGGGCGCGGCGGCCTACAAGCCGAGGCCGCGTTGGTGGGATGTGCCGGCCCGGGTCGGCGCCGTCATGACCATCGTCATCACCGTTCTCGTCGTCGGGCAGGTGCTCGGGCCGCGCGCCGCGGGCATCGCGGCGCTGATGCCGGTCGTGCTCACGAGCCTTGCCGTCATCCTGCACCCGCGCATCGGCGGGGCGGCGACCTCGGTGGTGTTTGCCCATTCGCTGCCCGGCATGGTCGGTTTTGCGCTTTCGCTTCTGGTGCTGCATGTGAGCGTCGTTGCGCTCGGCTCGCCGGCCGCGCTCATACTCGCCCTTGTGACTTGCCTTGCCTGGAACGGAATGCTCATCCTCGAACGCCGCTCGAAAATGCGCTAGACGAGCTCATGCTTTCCCTCTCCTTCATCGCCGCGCGCTTGCGCGAACCGTGGTGACACGCATGAGACGCCCCCATCGAGATCGCCGGCGCGAGCCGCCGCGGGACGCCTCTAAAGCCCGCCCGAGCGTTCGCGCCGCTCCCTTGCCTGGATCGGCTGGGGGCAACTCGAAAAGGAAGCCTCTGGCGGAACCGCGCGGGAGCGCGCAAGGGCCGTCTCCGCGAGAAGCCGACGCGATCGAGCACAAGCTCGGCGTGCAAAACCTCATGGTGAGCGAGGATGAATTGGGGATGCGCGTCGACCGTTTTCTCGAGGCGCGCCATCCCGGCCTCTCTTTCAGCCATATTCAACGCCTCGTGCGCAAAGGCGAATTGCGGGTCGATGGACGGCGGGTCGAGACCAAGGACAGGCTAACGCCCGGACAAAAGGTGCGCGTGCCGCCGCTCTCGCTCAAGGCGCCGAAGAGGCCGGGCGGACCATCGAGCGAGGCCGAGAAGACGCGCCATTTCCTCGAAGGCATCACACTCTACGAAGATGACGACGTGCTCGTAATCGACAAGCCGATGGGGCTTGCGGTGCAGGGCGGCTCCGGCACCACGCGCCACGTGGACGGCATGCTCGAGGCGATACGCGGCCGCGACGGCGAAAGAGCGCGCCTCGTGCATCGGCTCGACAAGGACACATCCGGCTGCCTGCTCGTGGCAAAGACGCGGTTTGCCGCCACGGCCCTCGCGAAGACCTTCCGCTCGCGTTCGGCGCGCAAGATCTATTGGGCGCTCGTTGCTGGCGTGCCTCGGGTGCGGCATGGGCGTATTTCGACCTTCCTCTCCAAGGAAGAGGTGAGCGAACGCGACAGCCGCATGCGCATCGCCGCCCACGGCGACGAAGGTGCGATGCACGCAGTCACCTATTATGCGGTGGTCGAAACGGCGGCCCAAAAGCTCGCCTGGCTATCGATGAAGCCGGTCACCGGGCGCACGCATCAGCTCAGGGCGCATGCGGCCCATATGGGCCATCCGATCATCGGCGATCCCAAATATTTCGACATCGAAAACTTCGAATTCCCGCGTGGCCTGCAGAACCGGCTGCATCTTCTGGCGCGGCGCATCGTGGTGCCGCATCCGCGCGGCGCCAAGGACATCGATGTTTCCGCACCCTTGCCGCCGCATATGAGGCAGAGCTTCAACCTCCTCGGCTTCGACACGGGTCGCTATGATCCGATCGTGGAGGCGCCGGAGGAATGATGAGCAACGATTCGGAACGCGAAAGCTCGGATTTTCTGGAGAGCCTGCTCGGGCCGGTGACGAATGCGCACGACCCCGGAGAGGCGGCGCGGCGCGGCGCGAAACGCGTGCTTGCGAAGCGCTTCTGGCGGGAGGTCCTCATCGTTCCGCGCCCCGATGGCTTCGCGCTCACCCTCGACGGCAAGCTCGCCCGCACGCCGGCTCGGCATGGGCTCGCGGTGCCGAGCCTTAAGCTCGCCGAGGCTCTCGCGGCGGAGTGGCGCGCGATCGAGGTTTCGATCGATCCCGCCAGGATGCCGCTCACGCGGCTTGCTTATGCGGCGCTCGATACGGTCGCTTCCGCGCCTTTGCCGGTCGCGCGCGAGATCGTGAAATATGCAGGCAGCGATCTTCTTTGTTATCGCGAGGCGGAAAACCAGCGGCTCATCGCGCGCCAGGCAGAGCATTGGGACCCTCCGCTCGCCGATATGGCCGAGGCTTTCGGCGTTCGCTTGCGACTGGCGCGAGGCGTCATGTTCGTCGAGCAGGAGCAGGGCGCGATCGAAGCCGTCCGGCGGGCCGTGTCGCATGTGTCCGCGCCTTTCGGCCTTGCGGCGTTGCATGTCGTCACCACGCTCACCGGGTCCGCCATCCTTGCGCTTGCGCTCGCGAACGGGCGCCTGTCGCCCGACGAGGTGTGGACGGCGGCCCATGTCGATGAGGATTTCCAGATCGAGGCCTGGGGCGAAGATGAAGAGGCCCGCGAACGGCGGGCCGCGCGCCGCGTCGAATTCGATGCCGCGGCGCTTGTGCTCGCCAACTTGCGCTGAGAAAAGTGTGAAGTAGTCGACCGTGATGCCTTACATAGGCCATGCCGACGAACGCTTTTCTTGCAGCTCCGCGCTCTTCTTCGCAAGGGTCCCCGCGTCCCGTCAAAACCCGGTTTGACTAAGCTTCGCTTGTGCGTTAGCGCCGCGCCTCCTCGAAGCCTGTTCCCAGCGCGAGGCGAATAACCGCCGCAGCTATGGAACTAGCGAGCCCCGAATGAACATTTTCAACGAGTTCGAGCGCAGGATCACCGCCGCCCTGACGGGGATGGCCGCCGACGGCGAATTGCCGCAAGGGCTCGACCTTTCGCGCGTCGTGTGCGAGCCGCCGCGCGATCGCAGCCACGGCGATATTTCCACGAACGCGGCGATGGTGCTCGCCAAGGAGGCGAAGATGCCTCCACGCGCGCTCGCGGAGAAAATCGCGCCCCGGCTATATTCGCAAGGCGTCGCCAAGGTCGAGCTCGCGGGGCCGGGATTCATCAACCTTTCTCTCGAGCCCGAGGTCTTCGAGGAGATCCTGCGCGCGAGCCTCGCCCAAGGCCGGCGTTTCGGCGCTTCGACGATCGGCGAAGGCGCCAAGGTCAATGTCGAATATGTCTCGGCGAACCCGACCGGACCGATGCATGTGGGCCATGGTCGCGGCGCCGTCGTCGGCGACGCCATCGCGAGCCTTCTCTCCTTTGCGGGCCACGCGGTCACCCGCGAATATTACATCAATGATGCGGGCTCTCAGGTCGATGTGCTCGCTCGCTCGGTGCATCTGCGCTATCGCGAGGCGCTCGGCGAGGCGATCGGGGAAATCCCCTCTGGCCTTTACCCGGGGGATTATCTCAAGCCGATCGGCGTAAAGCTCGCGCGCCTTCACGGGCCGAAATACGCGAAGTTGCCCGAGGCTGAGTGGCTGGCCTCGTTTCGGAAGGCGGCGATCGAGGCCATGATGGAGCTGATCCGCCAGGACCTTGCGGCTCTCGGCATCAGCCATGATGTCTTCTTTTCCGAACGCAGCCTATCCGCCGGCAAGGTCGAGGCGGTGATCGCCGATCTCGCGGCACGCGGTCTCGTCTACCAGGGAAGGCTGCCGCCCCCGAAGGGCCAGGTCGATCCTGATTGGGAGGATCGGGAGCAGACTTTGTTCCGCTCGACGGCCTTCGGCGACGATGTCGACCGGCCTTTGCGAAAATCCGACGGCAGCCTCACTTATTTCGCCTCCGATATCGCTTATCATGCGTCGAAGTTCGAGCGCGGCTTCAGGCGGATGATCGACGTGCTCGGCGCCGATCACGGCGGCTATGTGAAGCGCATGCAGGCGGCGGTGCGCGCCGTGAGCGCAGGGGCCGCCACGCTCGACGTGCGGCTCTGTCAACTCGTGCGCCTGTTTCGCAACGGCGAGCCGGTGAAGATGTCGAAGCGGGCGGGTGATTTCGTCACCTTGCGGGAGGTGGTGGACGAGGTCGGCGCCGATGCGGTGCGTTTCATGATGCTGATGCGCAAGAACGACGCCCCGCTCGATTTCGATCTCGCCAAGGTCATCGAGCAATCAAAGGATAATCCGGTATTCTACGTTCAATACGCCCATGCGCGCTGCGAGAGCGTCCGCCGCCAGGCGAGGGGGGTTATGGGCGAGCTCGATCTCGACGCGACGGCGCTCGCCAAAGCCGAGCTCAGGCTCCTTTCGGACCCCTCCGAGCGTTCCATTCTCAAGCTCCTCGCCCAATATCCGCGGGTCGTGGAGCAAGCCGCGCAGGCGCGGGAGCCGCACCGCACGACTTTTTATCTCTATGATCTTGCAAGTGAATTCCACGCCCATTGGAATAAGGGGAAGGATCTTCCCGACTTACGCTTTGTTAATCAAACTTCGACAAGTTTAACCATCGCACGCCTCGCTCTCGTGACGGGGGTGCGAAACGTGCTCGCTTCCGGCCTAATCCTCATTGGGGTATCCGCGCCTGAGGAAATGCGTTAAAATTCAGGAAATGCGTTAAGTTGAAACGTCTTGCAATCTGCACCTGCGGATCAACTTAACGCCACATTCGCGGTGCTTTCGAATACACGACAATGTGAAACCGCGATGCTGGGGATAGTGTGAGGGCCGAAATGACCTCGTCAAAAAACTCGGTTCAGTCTCTCGATCTCGACGATCTCGAACGGCAATTGCGCGAAGTCGCCGTCTCCTCGATTCCGAGGAAAAGCGATGACCCGCTCGCCGAGCTCGCAAGGATCGTCGGACGGGACAATCCGCGCGTCGCCTCCGGCGAGGCGCCGTCATCCGCCGGTTTCCCCTACCGGGCCGCAAGCGCGGCTGGGGCGCGCGAAGCGGATCGGGCCTTCGATCTCGAAGCCTCGATCAAGGACGCGCTGGGCGCCGATCCTGCTTATCAATTGGCGGATTCCGAGCCGGAGGAGCCGGCTTTCGAGGAAGACGAGCACGAGATCCATGACGAGGACGAGGCTCATTTGCCCTCGCGGGGCTGGGAAGAAGAAAATGACGAGGACGACGCCGCCTATGCGGGCGAGGCGGGAAATTTCGACGATATCGAGCATGTCCCCGGCATGCCGGAGGAGGCCGCGGCCGATGCCCCCGCGCGCCGAGGCTTTCTCTCGCCGCGCGCTCTCGCGCTTGCCGTGCCTTTGATCCTGATTGGGGTCGGCGTCGGCGCGGCCGTCGTGATGCGCACCGGGCCGATGAGCCGGATCACGGGGGAAGCCCCGGTGATCAAGGCTGATGAGACGCCGGTGAAAGTGCTCCCCACAAAGGCCGCGGGCGACCAGGAAACGCCTTCGGAAACAGCGCTCGGCGCCGCCGACCCTTCGGGCAAGCCGAGCCAGGTCGTGCTGGCGGGCGCGGAGCAGCCGGTCGACGTGGTCGCGGCGGCGAAGGCCGCCCAGCCGCACGCCCCCCTGCCGGCCCAGCCGCCGGCCGGTTCCGGCATCGTCATCCTTACCGGGCAGGGAGCCGGCAATCCGTCCGCTCCGGCCGATGCCTCCGCTGGACCTGCGGCGGCGTCCGCGCCGTCCAGCCAGCCGCTGCCGACCGCTGCCGCCAATGTGGCTCTTCCTGAACCGCCGCAGCCGGCGGCTCAGACCTCCGGCTTCGGCACGCTGCGTCGCGTCGCGACCGTTGCGGTCAAGCCCGATGGGACGATCGTGCCGAACAGCAAGCCGAAAGTCGAAGCCAAGCTCGACGTCAAGCCTGATCCACGCAATGACGCGAAACCCGAGGTCAAGGCCGATCCGGCGCCCGCGGCGGCGAAACCGCCGATGACCGTGGCGTCCGCCGAGACGACGCCTCCTTCGAACGCGTCGCTGGGGACAACGAGCTCAACACCCGCGGCCAAGAAGCCGGCCGACGCGACGCATGCGAAGCCTTCCGCGGTCGTCGCCGCCGACGATCAGCAGGGCACGCAAAGCACCAAGCCAAGCAAGCCGGCGGCAAAGCCGGCGAAGCCCAACCCCCCGGAAGTGGCGTCGGCCGCGCCGCAGGATAGCACCGGTGCCCCGTTGTCGATCACCCCGCCCGGCAACAAGGTCCGCACCAAGGTCGCAAGAGCCGAGCCCGTGAACCCTGAGTCCGCCGCGAGCGCGAGCAATGCGGCCGCGAGCGCGCCTTCGGGCGGCGCCTTCGCTCAAGTTGCTTCGAGCCAATCGGAAAGCGACGCGCGCACAACCTTGCTGCGGCTGCAAAAGCAGTTCCCCGGTGAGTTGGGGGGAGGCGCCATCCATCGCGCCGACCTCGGTGCCAAGGGCATCTACTACCGCGTGCAGGTCGGCCCCCTGTCGCGCGAAGCCGCCGACAAGATCTGCACCCAGCTCAAGGCCAGCGGGGCGCAATGCATCCGCACGGGCGGCTGAGTCGAGGGGACGGAGTTCCTCTCGCCCTGCCGGGACGCGCGGAGATAGTCGTTCGGGACGGGCTCGCGCCCGTTCCCGCACGGTGAAAACCCGAGCTCCGCGAGGGGCTTAAACGGCATGGTCCGGAAAAGCGGAAAGACCGGTTTTCAAAAGGACCATGCCTCGCCGATAAAACACCATTTCCAGCAGGCTTTTCGCGATGGCCGTTCAAGCCCTGATTTTAGGCTGCGCCGGCACGACGCTGAGCGGCGAGGAACGCGCCTTCTTCAAGGAGGCGCAGCCCTGGGGCTTGATCCTCTTCAAGCGCAATGTCGCCGATCCTGCGCAGCTTGAGCGCCTCACCGGCGAATTTCGCGAAATCGTGGGGCGCGGCGACGCGCCGGTGCTCATCGATCAGGAAGGCGGGCGGGTGCAGCGGCTCGGGCCGCCGCTGTGGCCGGCCTACCCCTCGGCCGCGAGCTTCGCGCGGATCGGCGACCCTTTGCTGCGGCGGGCAGCGATAAGGCTCGGCGCCCGCCTCATCGCGCATGAGCTTCGAGCGCTCGGCATCACGGTCGATTGCCTGCCGGTGCTCGACGTTCCCATTCCCGGCGCCGATGCCGTGATCTCGGATCGTGCCTATGGCACGAAGCCCGAGGCGGTCGCGATCGCAGGGAGGGCCGCGGCGGAGGGGCTGATCGCCGGCGGCGTGCTCCCGGTCATCAAGCATATCCCGGGCCATGGCCGCGCCACGGCCGACAGCCACCTCGCATTGCCGCGCGTCGACGCGCCGCGCGATGTGCTCGCGTCCCATGATTTTGCCCCTTTCCGGGCCCTGTCGGATATGCCGCTCGCCATGACGGCGCATGTGGTGTTCACCGCCATCGACGAACGCCGCCCCGCGACACTGTCGCGACGTTTGTTCGATGAGGTCATTCGCGGCGACATCGGCTATGAGGGCCTCGTCCTGACTGACGACCTCTCCATGAAGGCACTTACCGGCTCCTTCGCCGAAAGAGCGCGGCGCGCTTATGCTGCCGGTTGCGATGTCGTGTTGCACTGCAATGGCGTGCGCGAGGAGATGGAAGCTGTCGCTTCCGCCGCGAAGCCGCTCGTCGGAAAATCGAGGCAGCGGGCCGAGACGGCGCTCGCGCGCATTCGGCATGCGCCGGAGCCATTCGATTCTGTGGATGAACGCGCGGCATTCGACGCCCTCCTTGCGGGAAAGGGCTGACAGGTCCAGATTCGAGGGGTGATTCGCGGGTGCGGGTGAGTGAATGAGCGAAGATCTCTTCAACGAGGATGTGGCCGGCCTCGAGCGGGGCGAGAGCGACCCTGCCTTTGTGGTCGATCTCGGCGCCTTCGAGGGGCCGCTCGACCTCTTGCTCGAGCTCGCGCGCCGGCAGACGGTCGATCTTGCCGGCATCTCGATCCTCAAGCTCGCCGAGCAATATCTCGCCTTCATCGAGGGCGCTCGGCGCATAAGGCTCGAGCTTGCCGCCGACTACCTCGTCATGGCGGCGTGGCTCGCCTATCTCAAATCGCGCTTGCTCCTGCCATCCGAGCCGAAGGCGGATGAGCCGGCGGCCGCCGATCTCGCGGCCGCGCTCGCGCTTCGCCTTCGGCGGCTCGAGGCGATGCGCGAGGCGGCGAAGCGGCTTACCGAAGGTTCCCTCCTCGGGCGGGACGTGTTTTCGCGCGGCGATCCGGAGCCGCTGGCGCCCCCGCCGGAGCGACCCTACGCCGATAATCTCTACGAGCTTTTGCGCGCCTATGCGTCGCGCCGCGAGCGGCAGGCGTTGGCGCGGGTGACGGTCACCAAGCGCTTCGTCTGGACGCTCGCCGAGGCGAGAGAGGCGCTCATGACGATGTTGGGCGAGATCCAGGACTGGGCCGTGCTCGACGTCTTTCTCGAGCGTTACGTCACTCAGCCGCGCTTGCGCCCGACAATCCGCGCTTCGGCCCTTGCGGCCGCGCTCGAGATGGCGCGCGACGGCAGTCTCGCTTTGCATCAGGACAGGGCATTCGGGCCAATCCATGTGCGCCGCGGCACGGTCGCGGGCGCCTTGGCGGCCGCGCAATCGGGAGCATCCGCATGAATGAGTTCATCCGCCTCGCGCGCCATGTCGAGGCGCCTTTCGAGGTGTCTCCAGGCCTCGAGGAGGCCGTGCGCATCGCCGAGGCGCTCGTTTTTGCCGCTCGCGCGCCGCTCGCGCTCGAGGAGATCGCCGCCAAGCTGCCAGCCGATTGCGATGCTGCTTGCGTGATGGAGGAACTGCGCAAAACTTATGAGCAGCGCGGCGTCCATCTCGTGCAGCGGGCGGGAGGCTTTGCCTTTCGCACGGCGCCCGATCTCGCCTATCTCCTGGCGAAGGAGGATGCCGCACCGCGCCGGCTTTCGCGCGCCGGGCTCGAGACGCTTGCGATCGTCGCTTATCACCAACCGGTGACGCGCGCCGAGATCGAGGATATCCGCGGCGTCGCCGTGGCCAAGGGCACGCTCGACGCGCTCCTCGAGGCGGGCTTCGTGCGCATGCGCGGCCGGCGCAAGACGCCGGGCCGGCCGATCACCTATGGGTCGACCCCGGCCTTTCTCGATCATTTCGGGCTCGACCAGCTTTCTGATCTGCCGGGCCTTGATGAATTGAAGGGCGCGGGCCTGATCGAGGGCCGCGTTGCGAAGGGCTTCGCCATTCCAACGCCGCGCGATGATGAGGCGCTGCGCGACGACGAAGATCCGCTCGAGGAAGCCGAGGCGCCGGCGCTCATGCCGCTTTGCGAGGATTGAACGCTTCCATTTGTCGTAGCGCACGCCCAGGATTCTCGAGGCAAGATCCGATCCCTCATTTCTTGTTTTTGCCGCGGCCTCGACCTACCTTCAGTGGGAATGGTTGCCTTGGGCGCATGCGGGCGCTAGAGCATGGTCTTGAAAAGTGATGCCACTTTTCGGGTGTGATCATGCCTTAAAGCCGAGAGATAGGTAAGCACAGCGATTAAGTGCCGCACCGTTTCCGCTTCAGGTGTGCGCGCGGCGCGGTACGAGGAGAAACCCCATGGGCTCATTGAGCATATGGCACTGGCTGATCGTGATCGTGGTGGTCATGCTGGTGTTCGGCAAGGGCCGGATTTCCGATGTGATGGGCGATTTTGCCAAGGGCATCAAGTCCTTCAAGAAAGGCATGGCCGATGATGATCAGGCCGCGGAAGCCGCCAAGGCGGCGCCGCGCCCGGTCGAGCATCAACCTTCCGAGCCGGCTCCCGTCTCGCCGATCGTGCGCGACACGAAGTCCGGCTGATCCGGCACCGCAACCCATTGCGGCAGGCTTCACATGTTCGACATCGCCTGGAGCGAGATGGTGGTCATTGGCGCGGTGGCATTGATCGCCATCGGCCCGAAGGATTTGCCGAAGGCGCTGCGTGCCGTGGGCGCCATGACCGCGAAGGCGCGCCGCATGGCGAGCGAGTTCCAGGACCATTTTCGCGAGGCGATGCGCGAGGCTGAGCTCGAGAGCGTCAAGCAGGAAGTCGCGAATATTCATCAGGATCTCTCGTCCGCCACGAGCGGGCTGCAGAGCGAGTTCAACTCGATCGGCTCGCAATTGCCGAATTCATCAGAACCGGTGGTGCAGCCCGCGCCGGGCGTCGAAGCCGCGCCACTCCCCTCTGACGATCTCGCAGGCGCCGCAGCCGGAAAAGCCGAAGCGAGCTCTTCGGAAATGGGCGCGACGGGGGCCGGCGCGACCAAGCCCGCCTCGACGAACACCGAGCCCGCCGCGACGGTGAGCGCCGAGGCGACGCCGGCGGCGGTGATCGTAACCGAGACCGCCGCCTCATCCTCACCCGCCGAAAAGCCGGTTTCCGACAATGCGATCGGCGAGAAGCCCGTTCGCAAGAGACGGGCAGCGTCGCGGTCGAAGGCCAAGTCCGACACTCCCGCGCAAGCGAGCCTTGCAATCGAGCCTGCCCATTCGGTCGAGGCTCGCCCCAAGCCGCGCAAGCGCGCGGCCAAAGCCCTCCCGCCGGGAGATGACCGGGCCGCATGAACGACGCCGTCGACGAGCCCCATATAGAGGCGTCGCGCGCGCCTCTGATCGAGCATTTGATCGAGCTGCGCACGAGGTTGATCCGTTCGCTGATTGCCTTCGCGCTGTTGTTCGTCGGCTCCTTCGTCTTCGCGACCCAAATCTACAACATCCTGCTCATCCCCTATGTTTGGGCCGCGACCCAGCATGGCTATCCGTTGCCGCATCTCGTATTCACCGAGCCACTCGGCTTTTTGATCACCAAGATCAAGCTCGCCGCCTTCGCTGCGGCCTTTCTCGCTTTTCCGGTGATCGCGACGCAGATCTACAAATTCGTCGCGCCGGGGCTCTATAAAAAGGAGCAGCGGGCCTTCCTCCCCTATCTCGTCGCCACGCCGATCCTCTTCCTGACAGGCGCGGGCGTGGTGTTCTTTCTCGGCATGCCGGCGGTGATGTACTACTCGCTTTCCATGCAACAGACGGGCGGCGACGGCACGCCCTCGATCGAGCTTTTGGCCAAGGTCGATTCTTATCTTTCGCTCTTGATGACGCTGATCTTCGCCTTCGGCATCTGTTTCCAGACGCCAGTGATCTTGACGATTCTCGCGCGGGTCGGCTTCATCGATTCGGCCTTTCTCAAGCGCCAGCGCCGCTACGCCATCGTCATTATCTTTTGTATCGCGGCCGTTCTCGCGCCGCCTGACGCTTTTTCGATGCTGGCGCTCGCCTTGCCGACTCTCATCCTCTACGAAGGCAGCATCATCGCGGTCAGCATGATCGAGAAGAAGAGCGCTACGGCGAGGGAGGAAGCCTCGAAGGCCTGAGGCGAGCTTCGGCCGCTTCTGTTTTTATGGACAAGGCGGCTCACTTCACTCGACCGCAGGCGGGCTCAACCCCGCTCCTTGACAAGCCCGTCAAAGCCGAACACCGAGGAGGCTCGCGGTGTCGCCGGGATGCGCGGCCCGGCGCGGTCTTGAGCGGGTTAAAGGCTTCGATCTCGATGCATGACATCCGGTGGATCAGGGAAAATGCGGCGGCCTTCGACGAAGGCCTCGCGTCGCGCGGCTTGCCGCCGGAGGCGGGGCGCCTCATCGCGCTCGACGATGAGCGGCGCGCGGCCATCGCCGCCGTGCAAGCCGCGCAGGAGCGCCGCAACGCGCTGTCGAAGGAGATCGGCCAGGCCAAGGGCCGCAAAGACGAGGCTCGCGCGCAGGAGCTGATGGCCGAGGTCGCGGGCTTACGAGAAAAGATCATCGCTGGCGAAGCGCACGAGAGAGCCGCTACCGCGGAGCTGAACAAGGCGCTTGCCGAGATCCCGAACCTGCCGCTTGCCGACGTGCCGGTCGGAGAGGATGAGCGCGGCAATGTGGAATATCGGCGCCACGGCGCGCCGCGCGCGCCTGAATTCGGCAAAGCAGCATTTCGAGCTCGGCGAAGCGCTCGGCCTTATGGATTTCGCGTCGGCGGCGAAGCTTTCGGGCGCGCGCTTCGTGGTGCTGAAGAAGTCGCTGGCGCGCCTGCAGCGCGCGATCGGCCAGTTCATGCTCGACTTGCACACCACCGAGCATGGCTATGCCGAAATTCAGCCGCCGCTCCTCGTCAAGGACGAGGTGATGTTCGGCACGGCGCAGCTGCCGAAATTCGCCGACGATCAATTCATGGCGTCGCGCACCAAGACGCGCGAGGAGCTGCTCCACGAAGCGCTCGAATTCGTCTCGGAAATCGACAAGCAGCGCTACGTCAATGGCGCCATCACCTTGCAGCAGCTCGTCGACACGGTGGTGGGCAGGGCGCCGGCCAAGGAGGATTTCTGGCTCATCCCGACCGCCGAGGTTCCGCTCACCAATCTCATGCGCGAGACGATCACGCCGCAAGCGGACCTGCCCCAGCGCTTCACGGCCCTGACGCCCTGCTTTCGCGCCGAGGCGGGGGCCGCCGGGCGCGACACGCGCGGCATGCTGCGCCAGCACCAGTTCGAGAAGGTGGAGCTCGTCTCGATCACGACGCCCGAAGCCTCGAGCGAAGAGCTCGAGCGCATGCTGAGCTGCGCCGAGGAGGTGCTCAAGCGCCTCGACCTCCATTATCGCGTCATGACCTTGTGCACGGGCGATATGGGCTTTTCCGCGCGCAAGACCTATGACATCGAGGTCTGGCTTCCCGGGCAGGGCGCCTATCGTGAGATCTCTTCCTGCTCGGTTTGCGGGGACTTCCAAGCAAGGCGCATGAATGCCCGCTTCCGGCCGGCGCCAGTCGAAGGAAAGCCGGCCGCGCCCCGCCTCGTGCATACGCTCAACGGCTCGGGGGTGGCGGTCGGCCGCGCGCTCATCGCGGTCATGGAGAATTACCAGAACCCCGATTCATCGATCGAGGTGCCGGCGGCGCTCCAACCCTATATGGGCGGCTTGAAGCGAATCGAGTAAGCCGGTCGGCGGGAAGGCCCTTGTGTTCTCACCTGCGCACGAAGCTTGCGCCCTCTATTCGACATCACCGGGTGAACGGGAAGTTGACGGTTCGCGATGCGCATTCTGATCACCAATGACGACGGCGTCCACGCCGAGGGGCTCGAGATTTGCGCCGAGGTCGCGGCCGCGCTGTCCGATGATGTGTGGATCGTTGCGCCCGAAACCGATCAGAGCGGTGTCGCGCATGCCTTGTCGCTCTCCGATCCGCTGCGGCTTCGCAAGATCGACGAGCGGCGCTTCGCCGTGAAAGGCACGCCGACCGATTGCGTCATCCTCGCGACACGTCATGTGTTCAAAGGCGAGAAGCCGGGCCTCGTGCTCTCCGGCGTCAACCGCGGCCAGAACGTCGCCGAGGACGTTCTCTATTCGGGCACCGTGGCCGGCGCGATGGAAGGCGCGATGCTAGGTGTTCCGGCGGTCGCCCTGTCGCAAGCCTATGGGCCCGAGGGGCGCGGCCATATCCATTGGGATTGCGCGCGCAAGCATGCCGTGCCGGTGCTGCGCAAGCTGCTCGGCGCCGGAATCCCGCGCGGCACCTTGTTCAACATCAATTTTCCCCATTGCGAGGCCGGCGGCGTCACCGGGACGGAAGCGACCTCGCAAGGTCAGCGCGACCAGACGCTGCTCTCGATCGATGAGCGCAAGGATGGGCGGGGCAACGCTTATTTCTGGCTCGGCTTCGCGCGCGGCATCACCAAGCCGAGGCTCGGCACCGACATGGCCGCGCTCGATCACAAGCGAATTTCGGTTACCCCGCTGCAGCTTAACCTGACCCACCAGGGGCTGCTCGAGGATTTGGCGCGGACACTCGCGTGAGCGGCGCGCGGCCGACCCTCCCGGACGCCGATCGCTCCCTTCCCGTGCCTCATGCCGCTGAAACGCTGCATCTTCTCATGCGCCTTCGCGCGCGCGGCGTGAACGACAAGGCCGTGCTGCGCGCCTTCGAGGCGGTCCCTCGGGAATTCTTCGCCGCTCCCGCCCATCGCGATCTCGCGCGGCGCGATGTCGCCTTGCCCTTGGGGTGCGGCCAGATCGTCGGCGCCCCTTCCGATCTCGCGCTCGCGCTCGCGGCGCTCGATTTGCGAAAGGAGCATCGCGCGCTCGATATCGGGACGGGTTCGGGCTATGCGGCCGCCGTCATCGGGCATCTCGCCGGCGCGGTGACCTCGGTCGAACGCTTCAGAACGCTCGCCATCGAAGCCAAGCGTCGGCTCGAAAGCTCCGGCCTCGAGAATGTCGCGGTCTTACAAGGCGATGCGCTCGCGGAAGTGCCGGGGGAGGGGCAATTCGAGCGCGCCTTCATCGATTTCGCAGTCGCCGAACCCCCGGCGGCCGTGGCACGCAGGCTTGCGGAAGGGGCGATCTGCGTCTTTGCAAGGCCGGCCGCACCCATGTGCCACCTCGTGCGGGCGGAACGGCTTCCGGGAGGCGGGTGGCGCGAGGAGCTCGTCGGCCTCACCCGGGTCGGGCCGCCGATCGCCGGGGTTTCGCGCTATCTCTAAAGATCCTCCGGCGATCGAAGCTGCCGGCCCCATAAAATCTTACGCATCTCAACCACCCCTTAACCTGAATCATGTTTTCGTCCTCGTGGTTGGGTAGCGTGGGAAGTGGGTAGTCCAATGCGTTGTGACACCATCAGGGGGTTTTCGAAGCCGTTTCGCCTCTCAGGCGCGATGCCCCGTTTGGCGCTTGCGGTCCTCATCGGAACGCTGGCGGCAGCCTGCAGCTCCGAGGCGACACGGTTTTCTGAAAATCCGTTCGGGAGCCCCTTCGGCGGCAAGACGGCCGATGCCACACCGCCCGTTCCCGCCGTCCCGAGCGGCAAGGTGCAATCGCGGGCGCTGCCGCCGGTGGGCCAGCAGTCGCGAGGAGGATCCTTCGCGGAGCCCGACCGCGGCATCGTGACCGGCTCGATTCAAGCTCAGCCGAGCGCGCCCCAACCGGTGAAGTCCTCCGATGTCGGAAATTGGTCGACCACCGGAGGCACCTCCCTCACCGTCGGGGCGGGAGAGACCATCGCCACGCTGTCGTCGCGCTACGGCGTGCCCGAGACGGCGTTGCGGGCCGCGAATAATCTGAAGGCTGGCGCCAATCCGGCGCCCGGATCGCAAATCATCATCCCCGTCTATCGATACGGGCCGGCGGTCGGCCAATCGACCCCGACGAAAGCGACCTCCGACAGGCTCGCGGCGCAGAAGCGCGAGCCGCAGCATCTCGCGACGGTCGCCGCCCTGAAGAAGCCCACCAAGGAAGAATCCAAGGCCGCCGCCGCGCCGGCATCCGAGCCGGCGAAGGCGAAGCTTGCCGCAGGCGCGCCATCCCAGCCGCAACCGGCAAAGGCCAAGCCGCAAGAGGTGGCGAAGGCCGAGCCCGTCGAAGAAACCGACGCGTCGGGCGCCTCCGGCAAGTCGGACTCCCCGCAGTTCCGTTGGCCCGCTCGCGGCCGGGTGATCAGCCGTTTCGGCGGCGACGGCAATGACGGCATCAATATTTCCGTGCCCGAAGGCACTTCGGTGCGCGCCGCCGAGGATGGGACGGTCGCCTATGTCGGCGATGAGATCAAAGGTTATGGCAAGCTGGTGCTGGTCCGCCACGCCAACGGCTGGGTCTCGGCCTACGCCAACAATGCCGACCTTCTGGTCAAGAAGGGGGACAATGTGAAGCGCGGTCAGGTCCTAGCGAAATCAGGCCAGACCGGCAATGTCGCCTCCCCACAGCTTCACTTCGAGCTGCGTAAGGGCAAGACGCCCGTCGATCCTCAGCAATTTCTCGCTGGCGGTTGAGCGGCGGCTCTTTCTCCCTCTCCCCACTCATTTCAGCTTCCGGCCAACGCGAGACAAGCGGCCGGTTCGTGCGGAAGGCGGCCGGGGAGAGATCCCCCGCCGCCTTTCGGCATGCTTGACGAGTGCCTGTTTGGCTTCAGTCTCTAATATCGAATTGCCATCATGCTCCAGGTTGTCGGGCTAGACTTACGGCTTGGTCCGCCCTTCTTCTACCTGCCGGCGTGCAATATCGAGCGTGGCCGGTTGTCATAGAGGGCCTATTGCTTCATCGTTCGGACAGGCGCGCTGACATCTCGAATTGCTTTCACCACGTCGGCGGCGCCGAAAGAGATTGCTTGAAGCTGATCGGCGATCTTGCCGAGATGCGCCTCGATCTCGCCCATGCGGGTGGCAATGTAGTTGGCAGCGTGGATCTGCCGAAGCTCAAGCTCGGATGATGTGTCATCCGGCTTAAATGGCTGCCTCATGTCGAGCATACACATTCTCCATTTTCGATCCGCCACAAAAAGGCGCGGGCATCGCCAAACCGCTCGATGATGATACCGCGGGAACGGCGACCGCGTCGGACGGCTCACTCGAGGGCCGGGACGAGTTTGAGTATGGCAGGCGCGAGTGTACTCCCGCCAACTGTCTGACAGCCAAGTCATGCCCCAACGTTTACTTCCACACCCACTGCTTCACCGTCTCGTAAGAGACGTTCAGTCCGCCCTCGGCGAGGGAAGCGAATATAATGCTAAACCGCGCACCGAATGATCGCAGGCGGGAATTGATATCGCGCAAACGAGAGGTTGCCGTTTCGCCACTTTACCGGCGCGTCACTTCAGTCGGGTCGCGGCAGTGTTGCGCGCAGGATCCACCGGTTGCACGGTCAGCGCTTTTTTATTCGAGAGCGAAGCGGCGGCGCCCTGCTGATCAAGCTCCAGGCATGTGAGAAGCTCGATATAGCTCGGTCCCCCGCCGATCCTGGTCTCCTGGGCGCACATTGTCTGGGCGTCGGACCTGAAGGTCGACCAACTCTTGATCATCTCGTTGCGAGCATCGGATTCGTCACGGAGGCAACCTTGATAGTGGGCCTTCAGGCTGTCCATGAGCGCCTGCTCGCGACGGCAGGTGGCCTGGGCGTCGAACGTGGGCGGCGGTCTTGCCCAAGCCGAAGCGCACTCGAGGAACAGCAATGCAATAACGGGGGTGAATCTCATCCTATCGCTCTCCAGATCACACCCAGTTTTTCTAGACCTTTTTCGTGCGTCACGGATGTTCGCGAAGGGACATTCGTGAATGGTTGCCGGACCTTCAGAACCAGCGGCCTCGGCCGTACCAGCCGCCTCCGCCGAAGATAATCAGCAGGATGATGATGACCAAAATAGTGGTGCTATCCATGTTACCTCCTGTTGTCAGAGCTATTAAGTCTCCTCCTTCGCGGCCACCCCGCGCCCGGGGCTGCCACCTCGCGTATCTGGTCAGCCACCTTTAATTTCTCCGTCTTGCCGAACTTCGGTTTAATCGTCGGCGCATTAAATCGCGGGCAGCGTCTTCGTTCCCGTCGTGACCGCCCGGATGGGCTTGAACGGATTGATCGGCGGTAGAGGTGCCTTCGAGTTCGATCTTACCCGTTGCTATGGTTCGCCCCGGCATCGGGAACTGAGAACGAGCTTGTGGGCTTGAGATCGATAGGGCGCTAATCGCGACAGCCAACGCGACTGCGATTTGGATATTGGACATTGTAAACGTCCTTCCTTTTAACGCCGTTCTCTCTGTTTCGCCTCCTTCCCGCCGGGAACCTGGTTTCTCGCATCGAGAAATCCGGCTTCACACAACCAAACGCCGCCCGGCAGCAAGCATTGCCAAGGGATGCCCCTCCCGTTCGGCGCGGGCGCGGTGAGCTCCAATCTCGTCCCAGGTCGCCGTCGCGGCCAAGCCGTCGGCAAGGGCGTAACGTTTTCGTGCGTCCTCTTCAGCGGTGACGACCTTGAGTTCATGCAAAATTTGCACGGTCGACGGTACGGAGATGCGCCGTCCGAAATGAAATCCTTTGGGCATGTGACTCACCGATCGAGATGGTTGTTACAGATATCCGGTGGAGATCCGATAGGGAGGATCGCAACGGCGGGTCGGCGCTTCTTTGCTGCCGCAATACGACGAACATGACGGGAAGGACGACGGGTGAAACCAGCCACGATGTCATTGAACGCTCGCTTGCAACCGTCGGAAAGGCCTAAGCAACACCACTAACTGCAGATCATCGCTCTCTGCCTCGCACGTGCAACATCGCTTTCTTTTGGAAGTAACAGTAATTATGTGGCCTCGGGGACACTGACGTGAAAGGCTCGGAATCTACTCAAGCAGCCGAGCGTGGAACTTGATCAGGGCAGCATCAGGCGCCCCATTCCGCGAGGGAGATGCGATAAGAGCATCGGCCGTCAGAGGCTCCCGTCGAGTCCCGCTCTGTCGAAAGTGCTTTGGATGGCCTTCGCGAGGTCGCTTTCACGGAAGGGCTTTTGAACGACTATCGCGTCCGGGCGCAGCGCCCGAACCCCTGAGACATCACCGCTCAGGAACAGATGCGGGATGGGTTCCGCAAGGCATATTTTATCGACCGCGGAGATGCCGCTCCCATTGCGCAACCGGCCGTCGACGATCATCAGCTCCGGTTTGCAGCGGCTTGCGGCGCTGATCGCACGAGACTTCGGTGGCCTCGATCGCGCAGACCTCGTGGCCCATCTCCTCGAGCATCTCGGCAAGCAGCATGCCGATGATCGCATCATCCTCCAACACGAGAATACGGAGCGATCGCGCAAGCGGTGTCCGTGGTCCGGTCGTGGGCTTTGCGGCGCCGATCATTGCTGCCACGTCTAGTCGCTTCGAGATACCTAGGGTAGGCTCGGAAACTACTCAGAATAAGGCGTCGATCGATGAGCGCGGATTGCTCTTTTTAGGGCAGTTCGCCTTTCGGCGCCGCCTGATTCCATTCCCAAAAGCCAGCGATCTTGAGATGTTCGCTCACCGGCGCGTTGAGCATCGGGCGGACAGGGCTTACTCTCTGATCGGCCTCGACGGCCTGCGGCAGCGGGATAGCCGTTGGAATGCGCCATCATCGACGCGAGGCGAGAGTCGTGCTAGCGTGCACTTGGCCTCGAGAGGCCGATTTTATCGGAGAACAAACGTAGAATGTCAGGGAGCCGTCGGCAGTCCGGCGCCGGCCGGCCGCGTTCGAGCGGGCAGCACCTGCCCGATCATGGCTCGTCTCGCGAAGGTGGGCACTTCCCGGTCGTCGGAATCGGCGCCTCGGCGGGCGGCCTCGATGCTTGCCGCAAGTTCGTGAAGGCGCTGCCCGCCCGCAGCGGCATGGCCTTCGTTCTTGTGCAACATCTCGATCCAACACACGAGAGCATGATGGTGGACTTGCTCTCCGCGCACACCGCGATGACGGTTTTGCAGGCGACGAACGGCATGCCGCTCGAGCCCGACCATCTCTACGTCATACCTCCGGGAACCTATCTGTCTCTCGACAATGGAACCTTGCGCTTATCGCTGCCGCAAGCGAGGCATGGAGCGCGCCTTCCTTTTGATTTCTTGCTGCACTCGCTCGCCAACGATGCCGGTGCGCGCGCCATTTGCGTCGTGCTCTCGGGAACCGGCGCGGATGGGACCCTCGGATTGAAATCGATAAAGGAAAAATGCGGGCTCGTCGTCGCGCAAGATCCGGACGAGGCCGACTACGACGGCATGCCGCGCAATGCCATCATGACGGGCGCCGTGGACCTGGTGCTGCCGGTGGCGAAGATTCCGGAGGCGCTCATCAGATACCAAAAACGAATGGCCTTTACGCATTTGCAAAATGGCTCCCTCCAGCAAGATACGCCACAAGGCGGGTTGCACGCGATCATCGATCTTCTTCGCGTGAAGACGCCTCATGATTTCTCGCTCTACAAGCCTGGCACGTTGCAGCGCCGCATCGAGCGGCGCATGGCGATGACGGCAGTCGAGACCGAGGGCCTCGATCGGTATCTCGATGTCCTGCGCAGCGATACAAACGAGCTCGACCTTCTCGCCAAGGATTTGCTGATCAATGTTACGAGCTTCTTCCGCGACACCAAGGTGTTCGATCTCCTGACGGAAAAGGTCGTGCCTGACCTTGTTCGCCGCCAGCCGCTCGATCGTCCGTTGCGCATCTGGATCGCCGGGTGCAGCACGGGCGAAGAGACCTATTCCCTCGCCATGCTGTTTCGCGAGCAGATTTCAGCGCTGAAGCCTAGCATCAAGCTGCAGGTGTTCGCCTCCGATGTCGACCCGGATGTGGTCGCCTTCGCCCGAGAGGCCCTCTACCCGGAGACGATCGAGGCGGAGGTGTCGGCGGCGCGGCTCGCCCGTTTCTTTATCAAGGAGGATCACGGTTACAGCGTATCGCCCGAGCTGCGCTCCGCCGTGGTGTTTACCGTCCAGGATGTGCTGGCCGATCCGCCATTCTCGCGCCTCGACATGGTGTCCTGTCGCAATCTTCTGATTTATTTGCAACCTGAGGCACAGACGAAGGTCGTGGCGCTGTTCCACTTCGCGTTGCGTCAAGGCGGCATCTTGCTTCTCGGCAATTCGGAGACGGTGGCCCCCGGCGATGGCCGCTTCCAGCTGATCGCCAAATCGGAACGGATCTATCGACATATCGGCCGCAGCCCGCATGGTGAGCTACGCTTCCCTCTGAGCGCAACTGACGCCGCGCGCGTTCCCGCGCGGCACGGACAGGCCCAAGCACCGCGTCAGGCTGCTTTTGCCGAGTTGTGTCGTCGCCTGGTGATGGAGACTTATGCGCCCGCAGCCGTATTGATCAACCGCAAGCATGAAATCCTCTATTCGGTAGGACCGACGGATCGCTATCTGCGCCTGGCCGCGGGCCGCCCCACTCACGACCTCTTCAGCCTGGCGCGCGAGGGCGTGCGGACCAAGCTCAGGACGGCTATCCAGCGGGCCGTTCAGGAAAAAGCGCGGGTTACCGTGACCGGCGGCCGGATGAAGCGTGAGGGCGAGACTTGCGCATTCAGCATCGAGGTCACGCCCGTGCCGAGTGAAGGCGACGAGCTGCTGTTCATCTGCTTCGTCGACGAGCCGAAGAGCGAACGCAGATCGGGCCTGACGACGAAACCGCGCGAGGGACCTCGGGTTGCCGCGCTCGAGCAGGAGCTCGAAGCCACCCGCAACGAATTGCAGGGTGCCATCCGCAACCTTGAGATTTCGAGCGAAGAGCAGAAAGCCGTCAACGAAGAGGCTTTGTCCGTCAACGAGGAACACCAGGCGACGAACGAGGAATTGCTGGCCTCGAAGGAAGAATTGCAATCGCTCAACGAGGAGCTGACGGCCCTCAATAGCCAGCTCCAGGAAACCTTGGAAAGGCAGCGCACCACCTCGAACGATCTTCAGAATGTCCTCTACAGCACAGATGTGGCGACGCTTTTTCTCGACACGGATCTCAACATCCGGTTCTTCACGCCGGCCACCCGATTGCTGTTCAGTGTCCTTCCCGGCGACATCGGGCGGCCTCTCGCCGACCTCAGCTCGCTGGCTGCCGATGACGTTCTAGAGGCGGATGCCAGGGGGGTGCTGCAGAACCTTTTGCCGGTCGAGCGCGAAATCGAAGCTAGGAGCGGCGCTTGGTATATCAGGCGCATATTGCCCTATCGTACTCAGCAGAACGGGGTCGAAGGCGTCGTCATCACCTTCGCCGATATTACCGAACGCAGGCGCGTCACGCAGGCGCTGGAGGCAGCCAAACGCGAGGCCCAGCGCGCCAATCTCGCGAAGTCACGCTTTCTCGCCGCCGCCAGCCATGACCTGCGCCAACCGCTTCAGACCCTTGCCCTGGTGCAAGGACTATTGGCGAAAACCATCTCCAGCGAGAAGATGCAGAAGCTCGTCGCCCGGCTCGACGAGACCTTGAGCGCAATGTCGGGAATGCTGAATGCGTTGCTCGACATTAACGAGATCGAAGCCGGCACCGTCCACGCCGAAAAGGCCATTTTCCCGATCAATGATCTGCTGACCCGTGTGGGCGGAGAGTTCACCTATCAGGCGCAAGCGCAGGGGGTTTTGCTGCGCCTGGTCCCGTGCAGTCTGTCGATATACACCGATCCGAGCCTGCTCGAGCAAATGCTCCGCAACCTGCTGTCGAACGCGTTGAAATACACGCGGCAAGGAAAGGTGCTGCTCGGTTGCCGTCGTCACGTCGGAAAACTGAGTATCGAGATCTGGGACACCGGTGTCGGTATCCCGGACACGGAACTTCAAACCATCTTCGAGGAATATCATCAGCTCGACAACGCCGCTCACGAACGCAGTCGTGGCCTCGGCCTTGGTCTGTCCATCGTGAAACGCCTGGGGACGCTCCTTGGCCATGAGGTACATGTCCGCTCGCATCCAGGTAAAGGTTCGGTTTTCACCATCGAGACCATGCTTCCACCGGAAGGAGCGGTGCCGAATGTTCAACACCATCCGCACGCCAAGAACGGGACGATCGATAAACCGGCCCACCGCGCCGGCGAGGTCCTTATTATTGAGGACGATCCCGATGTGTGCGACCTTCTCGAGCACCTCCTCAAGGACGAAGGCCATCGCACGGCAACCGCGCCCGACGCCGTTTCGGCGTTGGAATTGGTGGGGTCAGGCGTATTCCGGCCTGACCTCATCCTTGCGGATTATAATCTGCCAAACGGTGTGGACGGGCTCCAAGCCACGGCGAAGCTGCGGGAAAAATTGCATCGCCAGGTCCCTGTCATCGTTCTCACAGGGGACATCTCGACAGCGACGCTACGCGACATCGCGCTCGGCAATTGTGTAAGGCTCACCAAGCCGGTCAAGTCGAACGAGCTCACGCAAACCATCCAACGCCTTCTGCCGATGTCCCACTCGGCCCCGCACGCGCGCGCTCCGGCCTCCGCGGGAAAAGCCGGTCCGGGCGGGTCGCAGACCATATTCATCGTCGACGACGACAATCGCGTGAGAGAGGGGATGCGTAACGTGCTTGAGGAAAAAGGCCACGCCGTCGAGGATTTTGAGACATGCGAGGCATTTCTCCAATCCTATCGTCCCGGCCGCGAAGCCTGCCTCCTGATCGATGCCTATCTGCCTGGGATGAGCGGACTCCAATTGCTACAGCAGTTCAAAGAGTTAGGCCTTCGAATGCCGGCCATCATGATCACCGGCCACAGCGACGTTCCGATGGCGGTTCAAGCGATGAAGGCGGGCGCTTCCGATTTCATCGAGAAACCGATCGGTGGCCGCCAGCTCCTCGCCAGCGTCGAGCGCGCTCTCGAGCAGGCGCGCGAACTCGAGCAAGCTCACTGCCTGGAGGAAGGCCGCGGCGGATAGCGTCTCTCATCTCACCTCGCGCCAGCGCCAAATCATGGAGCTCGTCCTCGCGGGCCATCCGAGCAAGAATATCGCCGCGGATCTTAATATCAGCCGACGCACGGTCGAGAACCACCGCGCCTCCATCATGAAGAGGACCGGGTCGAAGTCTCTTCCGGCCCTGGCCCGATTGGCGCTCGCGGCCGCCTGGAAAGGCGTCGACGCGCCGGCCGTTCATTCTCCATCTCCCGACGCCGTCGCTGGCGAATAGCGAGAGCGTGGCAATGGGGAGCGCAATCGTTTCAAAAGTTGTCTTCCATTTTTTCCGAATCACGGCTCAAGGAGCTCGGCGGGGCCTTTCCATCGCCCCGATGATCGGCCCGAGCGCGGCGAGCCCGTCCGTGCGGCCAAGCGCGGGCGCGTAAAGGCTTGACACCGAGCCGTCGAGAAAGAGCGCGTCGCGGCAGCCGAGCCCATCCTTGAAGAGATGCGCGAATTCGATGAACGTGACCGGCGTGTCGGAAATAGCGAAGAACACGACATGGCCTTGGCGAACGCCGACGCCGTTGCGCAGCTTGCGCGAGGTGCTGTCTTGCGAGAATGCCGGATGGATGCGGCCGTCGATGACGAGCATCGGCCCCGATTGCGTCGCGATCTCGGCAGGCGGCCTTGTCGCGAGGTAGCGCCCGGTCTCGAGCACGCCGGCGCTTTCGCCAGATGCGAAGAAAACACCATTCGGCTTGAGGTGGAAATTGCCGGGCCCACTCGCCGTGCTGGCAGCTTTCATCATCCGGCCGTTCTCGATGTAGAGCCCGACCGGTTTTAGATCATCGCCATACATCCCGCCGTTCATGGCGAAGACGAGCTTTTGGCCTTCAGGCGAATCGACGAGGCGAGAAAGGCTGCCGTAAGGTTTGCCTTCGCCGTCTTGCAGAAACATCCGCAATTCATAGCGCACAAGATCGATCGTGCAGACGACGTAATCGGCCTCGCCATAGGTGAGCGCCCGGCAAGGCTCGGCATTCGGGTTCGGGCCTTCGGCCCGCGCGGGGAGAGCGCCGACGGCGAGTGCGAAGCTCACGATGAGAGCTTGAAGCGCGGTCGCTCGCGCCCGTCTCTGCGCGCCGCGGGCGCTCACGATTGTTTGGGTGCGTTTCTCAAATCGCGGCTTCGGTCTTGCCAATTCTTCGGGCGAAGCGCGCAAGGCGCATGCTTTGCTCGACGATAGGAAAAATCGGCTGCTCAAGCCGCGAGCGCGCTGTCGTTGGGTTTTCGCAAGCGCACGACCTTGAAGAAGCCTCCCGGGAAGGCATCCCTCGCCGAGACGCGCTCGATCATGCCGCTCGCCTGCGCCCAGTTCTCGATGCGCGACAGCTTGAACTCGGTCGACCAGCCGATGCGCTTGGCGATGCCGGCGCATTTTTCCTCGATCGCGGCTTGCAGCCCTTCCTCGGCGCCGAGATGATTGGCGAGGATGATCTCGCCCCCCGGGCGCAATACGCGCGCCATTTCCTCGAGCGCAAGCTCGGGTTCGGGAACCAAGGTGATCACGAATTGCGCGACCACGGCATCGAAGCTTTCATCGGCAAAGCCGAGCCGACAGGCATCCATCGCCGCGATCAGCTTGACATGCCGTAACCGCCGGCGCGCGATCTTCTCGCGCGCGCGCAGCAGCATGCCGTAGGAAAGATCGACGCCGTAAATCTCGGTTTCGCGCGGATAGTTGCGCAGGGACAATCCAGTGCCGACGCCGACCTCGAGGATGCGCCTTCCGTTCGATAAGGCTGCTCTCACGGCGGTGCGGCGCGCCGGCGCGGTGAGCCCATCATAGACGAGGTCGTAAATCGGGGCCCATTTGTCATAGGCCTTGCGCATATTGTCGAGTTGATCGGACATAACGCCTCCCGCCGCGTTTCATCCATCAAGACGCCAATGCCCGCTCGCGCAGATTCGCGCAAGTGGAAGAGCCCGTCGACGCGATGACGCCACCGCCCAGCAGCCGCGCGCCGGGCGAAGGGCTGTCGTAGATCACACAAGCCTGTCCGGGCGCCACGCCCTCTTCCGGGGTGTCGAGCTCGACACTGAAGAGGCCAGCGTTCCGGCGAAGAGTTGCCGGGCGAGGTGGGCGCGTGGAGCGCACCTTGACGGCGACCGAGAGGCCCTCGCGCGGCCATGCCGCGATCGGCAGATCGCCGAGCCAGTTGAAGTCCCCGAGCCCGATGTCGCCGACCGCGAGCGCGGGGCGAGGGCCGACGATCACCTCGGCGCGTTCGGCATCGAGGCGCAAGACGTAGAGAGGTTCGCCATCCGCGACACCGAGCCCTTTGCGCTGCCCGACGGTGTAATGCATGACACCTCGATGGTCGCCCAGCACGCGCCCATCTACGTGGATGATCTTCCCCGGCCGGCTGGCGCCCGGCCGCAGTTTCTCGATGACGTCGGCATAGCGGCCCGTGGGGACGAAGCAGATATCCTGGCTGTCCGGCTTTTCGGCGACTGCAAGCCCAAAGCGTGCCGCAAGCTCCCGGGTCTCGGCCTTCGAACGGTCGCCAAGCGGGAAGCGAAGCATGGCGAGCTGCGTGGGCGTCGTGGCATAGAGGAAATAGCTCTGGTCGCGGCTTTCGTCCGAGGCCTGGTAGAGCGCGCGCCGGCCGTCCGGAAGCGGGCGTGAGGAAAGATAATGCCCCGTTGCCAGCGCGGCGGCGCCGAGATCGCGCGCCGTGCCGAGGAGATCGCGGAACTTGATCGAGCGGTTGCACTCCACGCAAGGGATCGGCGTCCTTCCCGGCAAGATAGTCGTCCGCGAAACGGTCCACCACTTCCGTGCGGAAGCGGTCCTCGTAGTCGAGAACATAATGGGGGATGTCGATCTTCGCGGCGACCTTTCGCGCGTCATGGATGTCCTGGCCGGCACAACAGGCGCCCGCCCGATGCGTGGCGGCGCCATGGTCGTAAAGCTGGAGGGTGACGCCGACGACGTCATAGCCCTCCTCCTTCAGCAAGGCGGCCACGACCGAGGAATCGACGCCGCCCGACATGGCGACGACGACGCGAGTCTCTGGAAGGTTGGGTCGGAAGATCGAGCGAATTCATCGTCATCTGGTGTGAAAAAGCGCAACGCAATCGGGCACGCGACGAAACCTTTGGTGTTTTATCTATAGCGTCGAGGCCCTTCGCGCCAGGGCTGAAGTCGCTTGCCGATATCATCGGGCCATCGATCAACGCTTGCGCCCGCGAACGCGCGAACGGCCTAATCGCGCGGATCGATGGGGGTGAGCCTTCCGCAACGCGCCTCGATGACCTCGCCGGCCACGAACAGCCGCTCTTCCGCGTAACGCCCGGCGATCAGATGGACGCCCATGGGCAATCCTTCGGCGATCCCGGTCGGCAGCGAAAGGCCTGGCAGGCCGAGCAGCGGCAGCACGAAGAGTGGGCTGTGGGCTTCGAAGATTTTGCGCATGCCTTCCGCGCCCTGCTGATCGGCGCCGAGCGCGAGCGGCTTTCGCCAGGAAGTCGGTGTCAGGACAAGCGGGTATTTTTCGAGGAAGAGCATCCATTCGCGCAAGAGGGTCGAGCGGCGGGCCATTCCGGTCCGGAAGCCGTCGAAATCGGTCGTCGGCGTGACCTCCATCATGGCGCGCGCGGCCCGTTTGATCGCCTCATCGCCGTGAGCCTCGATCGAGGGCATCATCGCGTAGCGGGTCTCGTTGAGGACGAGGAGCGCCCAGAGCTCCGCCGCCTCTTTCCAGTGCGGCGGGGTGACTTCCTCGACGCGATAGCCCGCATCCTCAAGCCAAGCGGCGGCAAGGCGCACGGCCTCGGCGACGACCTTGTCATGCGCGACGCCCGGGAGCTCGGCGAGCATGGCGACGCGGCAAGGGCGGCGCTCATCTCCTCGTTCATGAGGGGCGGGCACCCACCAAGGGTCACGCGCATCGCACGCCGCCATGGCGCGCAGCCCAATCCGCAGATCACCGATCGAGCGGGCAAGCGGCCCTTGCACCGAGGCAAGCTGGGCGATCACCGGCCGTTCTTCCTTGTTGGTGGCGTTGAAAGCCGGGACGCGGCCAAGTGTTGGGCGAATGCCGGCGATCCCGCAGGCATAGGCCGGGTAGCGGATCGAGCCCCCGATGTCGTTGCCATGGGCGAGGGGGCCGATGCCGGCAGCGACCGCCGATGCCGCGCCCCCGCTCGAGCCGCCGGGCGTGACGCCCCGGTTCCACGGGCTGAAAGTGCGCCCGTGCAAGTCATTGTCGGTGAACCAGCGCCAGGAAAAGGCCGGCGTGTTCGTCCGCCCGATGATGATGGCACCAGCCTTGCGCCAATTGGAAACAATGGGCGCATCGCTCGACGCGATGACATCCTTGAAGGCAACGACGCCGTTGGTGGTGGCGCGTCCGGCATAGTCGACATTGATCTTCACGGTCACCGGAACACCGTGGAGCGAGCCGAGCTCGTCCCCGTGCCTGACCGCGGCATCGGCCGCGTCGGCGCACTTCAGCGCCTCGTCGGCGAGCCTATCGACGACGGCATTGAGGCGTGGATTGACGGCGTCGAGCCGCCCCAGGCAGCTTTCCACGGCCTCTCGGCTCGAAACGGCCCGCGTTCGGATGGCTCGCGCCAGGGAAAGCGCGTCCCAGCGCCAGAATTCGTCGGTCATTGAGCGGTTTCCTTGGAGGGTTCAGGGCATCGGGCAAAATTCAATGCATCGGCTACGCAAATCATTAACCCACCTCGGATAGAAGCTTAAATCGTTGGTCTGTTTTGTGTGAGCGTATCATGACCGATGCCCATCGACCGCGGGTTAAATATGTTATCGGCCCCGACGGAAGTCCGCTGACGATTGCCGATCTGCCCTCGGTAGCCACCCGAAGGTGGGTCATCAGGCGCAAGGCCGAGGTGGTCGCTGCCGTGCGCGGCGGATTGCTCAGCCTCGAGGAAGCCTGTCGGCGGTATACCTTGACCGTCGAGGAATTTTTGAGCTGGCAAGCCTCCATCGACGAGCACGGGCTCGCGGGCTTGCGCACGACGCGCATCCAGCAATATCGCGCCTGATCTAGCCGCTCTCTTCGCCGCCGCCGGATTTTGCCCCAGTGGCCCGTGGGCAGGCCACCAGAGCGGCCATCTGGCGTGCGCCTTGGGTGCCTTGAGCCTCGAGACCCTGGACCACGCCCTCGCGGTCGGCCGCGGGACGATTTTGGCTCGCCTTCACCTTTCCTTCGATGCGCGTGATCGGCACCTCGATGCCGACGATCCCCCTGAGCTGAGCGGCGATGAACTCCTCGGGCGCGTCCGTCACGGCCCAGGGCGCCGCGCCGCCGGCCGCGACGCTGCCCGCTTCATGCATGGCGGTGAGCGCGCCGACCTGGCCGCGCAACCATTGCGAATCCTCGAAGACGTGCAATGGCCCAAAAGCGTGGACGGCGACGTAGTTCCAGGTCGGCACGACCTTCCCGCTTTCGCGTTTCGTCGCGTACCAGGACGGGGTGATGTAGTGATCGATTCCGGCGAAGATGACGAGGGCCTCGGTTTCGGGCGTATGGGTGCGCCATAAAGGATTGGCACGAGCCACATGGGCGCGCAAAACGCCTTTCTCTCCGCGCGTCGCGTCGATCATGAAGGGGATGTGGTCGGCGACCACACCATCCCCCGATCTCGTGATCAGGGTCGCGAAGGGATGGCGCCGCATGACCTCATGCTGGTCGGCGAGCCCGTCGAGGCGAAAGGCGGGAGGCAGATACATCAAGCCGCTCCACGGTCGTGCGAGCGTCATCGCATGAAAGCGCGCCGGACGAAAGCGCTGTCGAGCGCTCCCGCCGCTCAGATTGGCGGGGGGCCGCTCTTACGGGCCTGGCGAGCTGCCTTCGAGAGATGCACGACATTCGAGGGTGCCGGCGGTGCTTGCGGGCTTGGAGACTCGGCATCGGGCGGGCCAGCGGATCGCACCCGAAGCGTCTCGGCGAGGCGCCCTTTCTCGAACACCATGACAACCAGGAGCCCGAGCGCGAGGGGCACGACCAGATAGAGCAGGCGGAAGATGAGAAGGGCGACGAGCACCTCGGCCTTCGGCACTTCCGGCATGGCCTTGATGAAGAGAAATTCGAGGACGCCCAGACCTCCCGGCGCATGGGAAATCAGCGCGACGGAGAAAGAGGCGAGAAAGACCCCGAGCACGACAAAATATCCGGGATTTCCATGCGCGGGCATGGCGAAATAGATGATCGCCGCGGCGCCGAGGAGTTCGAGCGGCGCGGCGATCAACTGGCGCAGCACGATCGGCGGGCGCGGATAGCTGAGATTGCATGAGCCGAGGTTCAACGCCGGGAATTCGAACAACGAGCCGGCCACGTAAATCGCGACCGCGCCGAGCATGACGAAGCCTACGGCGCGCGCGAGCTCGCGGTCGACGTGCAAAAGCCGCGCGACAAGCTGCGGCTCGCCCACAAGCACGAGCCCGCCGAGCAGGATCGTGCCGAGCATGAAGGTGAAAGCGGTGAGCGCCACCAGCACGCCGACATCGGTCGCGGTGAGCCCCTTCGTCGAATAGGCGCGGTATCTCACCGCCGCGCCCGAGAAGACCGAGGCGCCGATGTTGTGGGAGAGGGCGTAGGTCGTAAACGAGGTGAGAGAGATGAAGAGCCAGTTCAGGGGCTTGCCAAGATGCAAAAGCGCGATCCGATCATACCAGGCCAGCGCCGCGTAGGCGACAAGCGTGCCCAAGATCGCCAAGACCCATCTTTCCCGCGGAATGAGGGCGAAAGCCCGCGAGATGTCGCGAGGCGAGATGCCGGCGAGCTCCTTGTAGAGCATGTAGCCCGCGCCCAGTACCGGCGACAAGGCCGACGGCCGACCAGGCGTAGTCGGTCCAGACCTTCGCCTTGCGTAAGGGAAGCGGGGCAATCTCGGCGCCGGCCTCCTCCTCGAGGCTTGCCTCAACCGACATCGAAATGCCCTTCAAGCCGTGGGCGAAACGGTGATCTCGCGGTGCTTCTGGCATGGGATCGCAGCAGTGCGCAGCGGGTTTTTCCAAAGTTCGAGGGGCGATCCATGCGATGCCTCATGCCACAGCTTTGCGGGACATCGCAAAATCGCTGCATACGGGGTCGGGAAGGGCACTTCGCACAGGCGATGATCGCGGCGGCGAAGGCGTTACCCAAACGCGCCTGCCGCCTCTCGATCTTCGCAAGATCAAAGCGAGCCCGACGCCCGTCCGAGCCCAAAAAGGAAATGCAGAAATTGGCGACCGAATGATGACGCTCGCGCGTCACGGCCGCCCAAATTCCAGGAATGTGGGCGCGAAGCCCGGAAGGAGCCATGACTTCATCGGGACCCCACGAGCCGGTCGGCATCGTTCGTCGGTTCGGCAGGAGCGCGAGCGTCCGGACTATTCCGCCGGCAACGCGTGCCCTGCCATCTCCAGCTTCTTGTCGTGGCCGATGATCATGGTGAGAAAACCCGCGATGATCGGGAAGGCCGCGAGCGCGATGAGCGAGGCTCCATCCGCGCCGGTAATCTGCTTGACATGGCCCACGATGGAAGGGCCGACGAAACCGCCGAGATTTCCGATCGAATTGATCAAGGCGATGCCGCCCGCTGCCGCCGCGCCCGTGAGAAACCCGGTCGGCAAGGCCCAGAAAGTGCAAACCGACGTATAGATGCCGATTGCGGCGAGCGAGAAGGCGATCAACGCCAAGCTGAGTGAGCTGGCGTAGCCCGCGCCGATGAACGCTAGGCCTGCGAGAATCAGCGGCGCCGCGACGTGCCAGACCCGCTCACCCGTGACGTCGGAGTGGCGGCTCCAAAGCACCATCGTCACCATCCCGAGGAGGTAGGGGATGGCCACATACCAGCCGACATCGGCGGTCGGAATGCCGAAGCGCTGCAAGATTTGCGGCATGAAAAAGCCAAGCCCGTAGTTGCAGGTCACATTGCCGAAATAAATGGCCGAAAGCGCAAGAACGCGCGGATTGCACAACGCCTCGCTCAGACTGTAATGGCGCATGGCCTCGCGCTCGGTTTTTTCGGCGGTGAGGCTCTGCGCCAGCGCTTCGCGTTCGGGCAAGGTCAGCCAGTTGGCCTTCTCGGGCTTGTCGGTGAGATAGCCGAATGCGACGAAGCCGAGCACGACGGTCGGCACCGCTTCGAGGATGAAGAGCCACTTCCATCCGGCAAGCCCCATCAGCCCGTCGGCATGGGCGAGGATCTGCGAGGAAACCGGCGCCCCGATGACTGACGAAAGCGGGATCGCCGCCATGAAGATGCCGACCATCTTGGCGCGATCCTTCGCCGTGAACCAATAGGTCAAGAACAAGATGATGCCGGGGAAAAAACCCGCCTCGGCGAGGCCGAGCAAGAACCGGATCACGATCAGCATCGCCGAGTTAGGCGTGAGCTCGACGAAGTTGCTCGGCGTGCCGATGAGCCAGAGGATGCCGCGGAAGGCCGCCGCGATCGGCGCCGCGATCGGCACCAGCAAGGCGTTCCAGCTCGCGTCCTGAAAGATCATGCACAAGGAGATGATGCCCCAGGTGATCATGATGCGCGCGATCCAGATGCGCGCACCGACCTTATCGAGGATGAGGTTGCTCGGAACCTCGAAGAGAAAGTAGCCGATGAAGAAGATTCCGGAACCGAAGCCGAAAATCTCGGCGTTGTAGCCCAGCGCCTTGTTCATGCTGAGCGCCGCGAAGGACATGTTCAGCCGATCGAGATAGGCGAAGAAGTAGCAAAGGATCAAAAACGGCATCAGCCGCCAAAATGCCTTGCGTGACGCTGCTTGCGCGAGCTCGTTCATCGCCTTCCTCCCCGGCCCAACGCCGTCCCTTGTTGATCGGCAGGCTTCTTGCCGCCTTTGGCGAAAACCTTAAGCGAAGTTCGTCGCGCGTGGCAATCTCGGCCAAAAGCACGATCGCGTGCTGTCGCCTCGCATCTCGAGCCTGCGCCCGAGCGCCCGTCCCCTGCAAAGTGAGCACGGCAAAGAAAGCATTTGGAAGGTGATCTCTGCCACCCTCATCCGATCCTCGCCTGTCGGCTCGGATCGACTTCTCCCTGATGAGGGAGAAGTGAGGGCGCGGTTCTACCGGCAAGCTTAACCTTCAGCTGCGCCATGCGTAAGCCGGCCGGCTTTGTTTCCGTTTGGGAGAGAACCTGTCCCCGCTCAGGCCCGCGCCATGGCGAAGCCGCCGTTCGTCTCGCCACGCGGTGCCTCGAGCGTGCGTTCGCGCTCGTCGAGCGCCTCCATCTTTTTGAGGTCGGCGAGCGCGTCCTCATATTCGGCGCGCGCGTCATCGAGCTGGAGCTTGAGGTCCTCGACCGAGCACCGCAGGTTGTCGCGGCGTTGCGCCGCCGCCTTGGCATAAGTCGGATAGGCGAAATGCTTTGGGTCCGTGATCCCGGCCCGCGCCTCTTCGGCCGCGATCTCACGATCGAGCTCGGCGGAATCCTTCGAGAATTCACGGATCATCATTTCGATCCGCGTGAGGTTGCGGCATTTTTCCTCGGCCGCGAAGCGTTTGAGACGAATGAGGGACCCTCGCGTTTTCATCGGTAGGCTACTCCTGACACATGAAAGGCGCGCCCGGGCCGGGGCCGAGAAGGCGCGAATGAATTCACGCGAGACGAGGTAACCTTACCGGATCGAGGTTGCCGCTTCGTTACCCGTTTAGGTTGCTGTATCGTTTACGTTTCAGAAAAGCGCTCGAAGGCTTCCGCCGAGAATCAGTTTTTGTTAACCAATGGTGATTAGGGTCGCGAATCAGGTGAGATGGTGTGAAGCTTGTGCCATCCGCCAGGAGAAGCGGTCCGGTGCATCCGCGCGACGGAGCTGGCTAAGGTCGAGGTTGGGGATACTTCATGCGCATTCTGCTCATCGAAGACGACAGCGCCACCGCTCAGAGCATCGAGCTGATGCTGAAATCTGAGAATTTCAACACTTATACGACGGATCTTGGCGAGGAAGGCGTCGATCTCGGCAAGATTTACGATTATGACATCATCCTCCTCGACCTCAATCTTCCCGACATGTCGGGTTATGATGTGCTTCGCTCGCTCAGGGTCGCGAAGGTCAAGACGCCGATCCTCATCCTTTCGGGGCTCGCCGATACTGACGACAAGGTGAGGGGCCTCGGCTATGGGGCCGACGATTACCTGACCAAGCCCTTTCACAAGGACGAGCTCGTGGCCCGCATTCATGCCATCGTGCGCCGCTCCAAGGGCCATGCCCAATCGGTGATCAATACGGGCGATCTCACGGTCAATCTCGACCAGAAGACCGTCGAAGTCGGTGGCGCGCGCGTGCATCTCACCGGCAAAGAATATCAGATGCTCGAGCTGCTCTCCTTGCGGAAGGGCACGACGCTGACGAAGGAAATGTTCCTCAACCATCTCTACGGCGGGATGGACGAGCCGGAGCTCAAGATCATCGACGTCTTCATTTGCAAGCTCCGCAAGAAGCTCGCCAATGCCTCGAGTGGCAAGAACTACATCGAGACCGTTTGGGGGCGTGGCTATGTGCTACGCGAACCGAGCGAGGGCGAGGCGCGCCTCACCGCTTGAACCATCGATCAGCCGCGTGAATTCCCCTGCCCAGGGGGAGTTGCGGAAATCTCGCGGATGAGCTTCGCCACGATCGATCTCCCGAAGCTGTCGAAATTCTCCGCCACCATGACGAAGGCGTTCGTGCCACCGATCACATTTTCACGATAGTAATTGTCGAGCCCGCCGGGCGGGTTCGTATGCTCGGGGTTATAGGGTATGGGCGCGTCGCTGAAGATGACGAGGCCGTTGATTGTCGTCACCTCGTCGCTCACGGCCTCGTCCCGCGCGGAGCGCACATCGCGTCCGCTGTTGTTGGTGCCGTCGCCCGAGACATCGATGACGCGCCGGTCGCTGGTGTAGGGGGCCCTGGCAAATTGCGCGCGGGCGAAATCGATGCCGGCGCCGATCGCGGTGCGGTCCGCGAAGGAGCGGGGCTGTTCGAGAAGGCGGCTCGTGAAAACCTTCGTGTCCTCGGCGCTGCGGACCAAGGTCCAATCGATGAGGAGCTTTTGCGAATTGGCGCCCGCCCATTCGACGAAGGCGACCGCGATGCTCCCGTGGGGACCTGCGGCGATCGCCTGAAGCACCCTTGGATCGCTCAGCGCCGCCGCATAACCACGGCGCTCAAGCTCGAACTTCTGGTCATCGATGCTGCGCGACACATCGGCGGCGAGAACCAGCAGCAGATCCACCGGCTCGGCCGCGCGCGCGGCGCCGACATGCCCGCCGCCGAAGATGAGGGAAAGCGCTACAAGGACGGAGGCTGCCCATCGCCACATAGGTGCCGTCTCCCTGGAAACTCATCCGGTCCCAAGCCCCAACAGGATAAATGGGCGCGCGGCCGGCGTCGAGCAATAAGCGCGTGGCGCGGTCTTGCCCGTCTTGCCCTTCTTATTTGCGAAACTCAGACCTCGGCATGATCCGAGAGAATGGAGACCACCTTCCCCAAATGCTTATGGTTCACTAGTAACTTAGAGCAAGCGGACACTTCCGTCTCGAGCCGGCGTGCTCTAAGTGCTGGACTTCCGTTGGGCGCTGTTCCAAGAAGCGCGCCGTCGCCGCAATCGCGTGAGAGCCGCCATTCATGTCAAACGGACGCCTCGAGGCGCTGCGGCGTCTTCTCGACCATGTCCATCGTGTCTTCGCCCTGGAATTCGGCTTCCTCTTGTGGGACGGATCGATGGTGCCAGAGAATTGGGAGCAAGATGGCCTCTGCGTTCTCATAGCCGATGAAGGGGTCGTGGCTGGCCTGGTGCGGCGTCCCAATCTGGGAACTCTCGCCAATCTCTGGGCCGCGGCACGGCTCGACATCCGCAACGGCACGATTTTCGACCTCGTCGCGCGACGCCCCTCGGTGCGCATGCGCGACATGCGCAAGATGCTCAAGAAGTCGCTTCTCTTGCGCACGGCGTCCCGCTTCCTCTTCGCGCCACGCGGCGGCCCCTGGCCGCTCGAGAACATCGGGGCGCACGGGCCTGGCAGCGGCGGCGCCGCCGAGAACAAGAAGAACATCTCTTACCATTACGATATCTCGAACGCCTTCTACGAGCTCTGGCTCGACCCGGAGATGGTCTATAGCTGCTCCTATTTCACGCGATGGGAAAACAGCCTCGAGCAAGCCCAGCTCGACAAGCTCGACATGTGCTGCCGAAAATTGCGCCTTCAGCCGGGCGAGGCGGTTCTCGACGTCGGCTGCGGTTGGGGCGCCTTCTTGATCCATGCCGCGAAGAACTACGGCGTGCGAGGCTACGGTATCACCTTGTCGGAGCAGCAGCTTTCCTACGCCGAGGAAAAGATCGAGCGGCTCGGGCTCAAGGACCGGGTGCGCGTCGAGCTCAAGGATTACGCCGCAATCGACGGGGTCTTCGACAAGGCCGTTTCCATCGGCATGGCGGAACATGTCGGGCTCGACAATATCCCTGCCTATTTCAAGACGGTGCATCGGGCGTTGCGGCCCGGGGGGCTTTATCTGCATCACGCCATCACGCGCCCGGGGAAGAGCCGCCAGGCGCACAAGCGCCAGAAGCGTCCCGAGTTCGCTGCCCTCACTCGATATATCTTTCCCGGCGGCGAGCTCGACACGATCGGACGAACCGTGACCCATCTCGAAACCACCGGTTTCGAAATTCACGATGTCGAAGGTTGGCGCGAACATTATCAGCGCACCTGCAGGCATTGGCACGACCGGCTGCGTTCCCGAATGGACGCGGCGGTCACGGAGGTGGGCTCGGTGAAGGCGAGGGTTTGGCTCATGTATTTGGCCGGCTGCTCGCTCGCCTTCGAGCGCAACAGTGTCGGCCTGCATCAGACGCTTGCCTCGAAGCGGGTGAAAGGCGCAAGCGGGTTGCCGCCGACGCGCGCCGATCTTTATCGATGAGCGCAAGCATCCGCTCGCGGCGAAGAGGGATCCTCACATGACTTGGTCGATCATAGCGCGCGATACGCGCACGGGAGAGATGGCGATCGCTGTCGCGACCAAATTCTTCGCCGTCGGCAGCCGCGTCCCGAATCTTCGCGCCGGCTTGGGTGCGCTCGCGACGCAGGCCTTGACGAATCCGCTTTACGGCCGGCGCGGGCTTGCCTTGCTGGAAGCCGGCGTGCCGGCAGCGGACGTCGTTCGCCTGCTCACCGGCGCCGATCGGGGGCAAGCCTCGCGCCAGCTTCACGTGATGGATGCCGAAGGCCGGATCGGCGCGCATACCGGAGGCGATTGCGTCGATTGGGCCGGCCATCTCGCGGGCCGCGATTGCTCGTGTGCCGGAAACATGCTCGCGGCGCCGCGCGTCGTTGCCGATACGGTCGCGTCCTTCGAGCGAAACGCCGCCCTGCCGATGGCGCGGCGCATGATCGAGGCCATGAAGGCGGGAGAAGCGGCCGGCGGAGATAAGCGCGGCAAGCAATCGGCATGTCTCGTGATCGTCTCGACGGAAGAATATTCCGATCTCGACCTTCGGGTCGACGACCATCGAGATCCGCTCGCCGAGCTCGAGCGGCTCGAGGCCGTGAGCCGCGAACGCTGGGTGCACTACCGGAAATTCCTGCCGCGCAAGCAGGATCCCGTGGGCGAGCTCGACCGCGATGTGATCAACGCCGGCATCGAGGATGCGTTGAGAGCGAGTAGCGAGTAGTCAAAAGCAGGAACCAAGAGTTAGAGCTTCTTTAAAATTTATTACGATTTGTCTAATTCGCTATTCGCTATTCGCCGCTCAGAGTTACGTCGGATTCTCCAAACTGAAGGTCCCGGTCTGGTCGTCATAGGCGAAGACCTCACCGAAGCGGCCCCAAGCCACGACCGCGTGCAGCGTGTCGCCGGCGAATTCCGGCGACATGTAATCCTCGAGCTCTTCCTGAAAGCGCGTCGCCGGCGCGTGGTGGCTCGGCCGTTCATCGAGGACGCGCCGGATGTGTCCGGCGATCGGCACATAGGTCACGAGGTGCTCGCCGAAGAGGCGCTTGCGTTCATCCACCTCGCCTCGCGCGAAGCGTCGCCCGTCCGGGGTGAGGCGGATATCGCCTTCCTCCATTTCGGCGAAGCGCAAGAGCTGCAAGGTCTCGGCGATCGGGAAGAGATCGTCGATCTCCATCTGCAACCCTTGAGCAAGATGAGGAAGGTCGGCCTTGCCGTTGTAGGGGTTCGCGTCGACCGTCTCGAGGAGGCCCGCAAGCGTGTTGCTCGAGACATATTTGAGCGCCATGCCGAGGCCCGTGCCGGGAAAGACGCCCTCGCGCGGTGGTTTGGCGGCGCGCTTCGTCATAATCGCGTAGACGCGGTCGACGAGCTCGCGGAAGGCGGGCTCGGTCCGGCTTCTGGGACGCGGCAGCTCGATCTTGATGTCCGCATCGATCCGGCCGGGATTCGAGGAGAACACCAGCACCCGATCGCACATCAGCACCGCTTCCTCGATGTTATGCGTCACCATGAGGATCGATTTGATGGGCATGCGCCCTTCCGACCACAGATCGATGAGGTCGGTGCGCAGCGTCTCGGCTGTGAGCACGTCGAGTGCCGAGAACGGCTCGTCCATCAGGAGAACCTTGGGATGCACGACGAGCGCGCGCGCAAGGCCCACGCGCTGACGCATGCCGCCGGAGAGCTCCTTGGGGTATGCGTTCTCGAAACCGTCGAGGCCGATGAGGTCGATCGCGGCGAGCGCGCTCTTGCGCCGCTCGGCCGGCGATACGCCGCGCGCCTCGAGCCCGATCTCCACATTCTCGAGCACGGTGAGCCAGGGAAAAAGCGCGAAGGATTGGAACACCATGGCCACGCCTTCGGAGCAGCCGACGACCGGCGCGCCGCCGAAGGTAATGGTGCCCGAAGTCGGCTGGATGAGGCCCGCGATCGAGCGCAAAAGCGTCGATTTGCCGGAGCCCGACCGCCCGAGAAGCCCAACGATCTCCCCCTCGCGCAAGGTCATCTCGACACCGTCGAGGACGACGAGGTCGGGCGTCGAGCCCTTGTGATAGAGGTGGCGCAGGCCTTTCACCTCGATCAGGGGCGCGCGCGGGACGGTCTGCGCGTTCATCAGCATGGGGACCTCTTTCGGACGCAGCGGAGAAAGCGTTTGAGCCTTTTCGCCGTGGCGCGAAGAGGCCCGATCAGTCAAGCCGAGTGCGCTCGGCCGCGAAGGCGTAGAGCTTTCGCCAGACGAGCCGATTGAAAACGATGACGAAGACCGACATCGCCGTGATGCCGAGCACCACGCGCGGATAGTCGCCATCCGTGGTCGCTTGCGCGATATAGGCGCCGATGCCCTTGGCCTTGAGAGTCGTATCTCCCCATTTGACGATCTCGGCGACGATGCTGGCGTTCCACGCGCCGCCTGACGCCGTGAGCGCGCCCGTGACGTAATACGGGAAAATACCCGGCAAGATGACGCGGCGCCACCAATACCAGGAGCGTAGCCGCAGCACCGCGGCCGCCTCCTTGAGATCGTTCGGAAAGACGCTGGCGCCGGCGATCACATTGAAGAGGATGTACCATTGGGCTCCGAGCATGATGAGGAAGGTCAGCCAGATATTGGGATCGAGGTTGAAGTGCACGATCCCGATCACGGCGATCGGGTAGAGGACATTGGCCGGAAAGGCTGCGAAGAATTGCGCCAATGGTTGAATTCGCTCCGTCCATGCGGGGCGCAATCCCACCCAAACGCCGACCGGCACCCAGATCAGGGTCGAGAGCGCGATGAGCGCGATCACCCGCAAAAGCGTGATGCTGGCGAGCCCGAGCGCCGAAAGCGCGTCGTCGAGCTTCAGCGTCTCGCGCACGTAGACGTAGATCGTCCACATCCCCCAGGCGGCCGCGGCGAGCACGATCGCGACCCAGAGAAGATCAAGCGCCTTGCCGAGGCCGGATGCGACAGGGCGCGCCTCGGGCTTTGAAGGCGAGGTCCGCGGACGCCTCGGCAGGCGCGCCATGGCGAGCGCCCCAAGCGCGGCGCCGACCGGCTCGGTCACGGTCTGCACGAGCCTTGTGCGCCGCGCGAGGTCGTACACCCAGGATTTCGGCCGCGCCTGGCTCGCAGTGGTTTCGACGCGGAACTTGTCCGCCCAGGCGACGATCGGGCGAAAGATGAACTGGTCGTAGAGAAGAATGACGATCGCCATCGCCACAACCGCATAAAGCACAGCCCTCACATCGGCCTGATCGATGGCGAGCGAGAGATAGGTGCCGATGCCGGGGAGCTTGATCGTGGTGTCGCCGACCGAGATCGCTTCGGACGCGACGATGAAGAACCAGGCGCCCGACATCGAGAGCATCGTGTTCCAGACGAGGCCGGGCGTCGCAAAGGGCACCTCGAGGCGCCAAAAGCGCTGCCAGCCGGACATGTGGAAGGAGGAGGTCACATCCTCGAGGTCGTGCGGCACGGAGCGTAGCGATTGGTAGAAGCTGAACGCCATGTTCCACGCTTGCGCCGTGAAGATCGCGAAGATCACGGCGAGCTCGGCCCCGAGCTGGCTCGAGGGGAAGAGCCCGAGAAAGAAGGTCACGGTGAAGGTCAGGAAGCCGAGCACCGGGATCGACTGCAAGATATCGAGCGTCGGAATGATCACGAGTTCGGCCTTGCGGCTCTTCGCCGCGAGCGTCGCGAAAATGAAGGTGAAGACCAACGAGGCGATGACGCCGGCGAACATGCGCAAGGTGGTGCGCAGCGCATAAGCCGGGAGATTGGACGGATCGAGCGAGATCGGGGAGCTCTCGAGGCCCGTGATCGGAGCCGTCATCTGGCGGCCGCCCGCCACGACCAGCACGAGCCCGGCGAGCACGAGAGCGATCGCCGCGAGGTCATATTGGTTGGGGAAGAAGCCGCCGCGCTCAACAGCTCCGGTCGCGCGATATTCCGACAATCCGGCGGCTTTGGAGAACAGTCTCATGCCGATGCTCATCCGCTGGCCGCTTGCGACCGGTTGCGTTTGCGCTGAACCAAAGCACCAGCAATTGCAAGCGCTCCGCGAGGAGGCCGCAGCGGCGCCGACGCGTCAGAAAGCCGCAGCGACGCCATTCAATCTCGTAAGCGGCGTCCGTGTCGTCCGAATGACGGCGGGAGCTCGAGCGACGGCTCGCACGGGGCGCGACGCGGGTCGTACGATTTTCTTTTGTGGGGATCCGGGTTCCAAGGGTTGACGAAAGTAATATCGTAAGATATATGTCTTACAACATATCTAAAGAAGGATTGTGTGCCATGTATCATCAATATTTTCGAGAGTGGATCAGGCAAGGCGAATGTGGCTTCGGCCCACGCCGCTTCGGGGCTTACGGACGTTTCGCCGGTGGATTCGCCGAGGAAGGCGAGATGGGCGGTCGCGGATTCCGCACCGGCCGCAAGCTTTCCGGCAGCGATCTCCAGCTCGTTATCCTTGCCTTGATCGCGCTGAAGCCGCGCCACGGTTATGAGATCATCAAGGAGCTCGAGGAGCGCTCGAACGGCTTTTATGCGCCGAGCCCCGGCGTCATCTATCCGGCGCTCACCTACCTCGAGGAGATCGGCTACGCGACCGTCACTTCGGATGCCTCGCGCAAGCTCTACAGCCCGACCGAGGCCGGCCTGGCTTTCCTGAAGGAACGCAAGGATGTCGCGGATGCGATCATCTCGCAGATCGAGCGCGTCGGGCAAAAGATGGAGCGTGTGCGCCGAGCCTTCTCGCGCGAGGATTGGCGCTCGCCGGAGATGATGGCGGCGCGGCGCCTTCTCCGCTCGGCGCTCGACGACAAGCGCGATGCGTCTCTCGAGGAGCAGCGCCGCATTGCAGAGATTCTGGCGCGCGCCGCAAGAGACATCAGCGGCCATTGAAGGGCGCGCGGGAACGCGATCTCCTTCGTTTGACGCCGACATCGGCCGGCCCTACTCAGCGCGCGCGGCAGCATCAAGGCCTGATCAAGGTTCAAGGTCACGGGTCGCCAGAATGTCGCGCCATGCTGCTGGGGAGAAGATGATGCGGTCGACGATCCTTGTTCGGTTTGGATGGGCGGCGGGACTGGGCTTCGCGGCGTTGCTTTCGGGTGAACTCTCCAGTCCGGCCAAAGCCGCCGAGGCGCCAGTGAAGATCGGCGTGCTCACCGATCTTTCCGGCTTTGCCGCGGATTCAGGTGGAGCGGGTGTGGTCGCCGCGGTCAAGATGGCGGTGAGGGACGCGGGCGGCGCGGTTCTCGGCCAGCCGATCGAGATCGTGCAGGCGGACACCTTGAACAAGCCCGACAGCGCCGCTCAGACGGCGCGGCGCTGGTTCGAGGTCGAGGGAGTGGACGCGATCGTAGGCTTGCCGGTGACGCCGGTCGCGCTCGCCGTGCAGAACGTTGCCCGCGGCCAGAAGAAAATCCTTTTGATCAACGAGGGCGCCTCGACCGAGCTCACCGGCAGGCAGTGCTCGCCTTTTACGGTGCATTTCGCCGACGACACCAATGCACTCGCTGCCGGCACGGCACGTGCTCTCGTGCAAGAGGGGAACAAGGATTGGTTCTTCCTCACCGCCGATTTTGCTTTCGGCCACACGATGGAGGAGGCGGCCAGCAAGGTCGTGACCGGATTGGGCGGCCATGTCGTCGGGCGCGCCTTGCACCCGTTGAACGCCACGGATTACGCCTCTCCGCTACTGCAGGCGCAGCAATCGAGCGCCAATGTGATCGCCTTGGCGAATTCGGCCGGAGACACCATCAACGCCATCAAGCAGGCCGCCGAATTCGGGGTGGGGCGAGACGGTCGCCAGAAGCTTGCGGGCCTGTTGTTGTTCATCAGCGACATCCATTCGCTCGGACTGCCGGTGGCACAAGGCCTCTTCGTCACCACCGGATTCTATTGGAACGAGGACGAAAACACCCGCGCCTTCGCCAAGCGCTTCTCGGACGAATTCGAGGGACGCATGCCGACCAAGGCGCAAGCCAATGCCTATGCGGAGGTGAAGCACTACCTTGCGGCGATCGCAGCGGCGAAGACCAAGGCGCCGGAGGCGGTGATGGAAGCGATGCGCGAGATGCCGATCGATTATTTCGGACGTCCCGCGAGCCTGCGAGAAGACGGAAGGGTCCTCTACGATGTCGTGCTGTATCAAGTGAAGAGCCCGACCGAAAGCAAGGGGCCTTGGGATTATTACAGGAAGGTCCGCTCCATCCCCGCGAGCGACGCGTTCCTGCCCGCCGATCCGCAAGCCTGCACCTTCCTCAAGAAGTGAGGAGACGGGTTTCTCCCCGCATTTGCCTTCGCGTGCCGCGTGGCGAAGCTCTCGGAAGCCTCGGATGGGCTAAAAAGAAAAGCAGAGCCGCAGCTCTGCTTTGAGGGATTTTTGTTCGCCGATTCCATCTGCCGCCAAGCGGCCAAGGCCAGCGTTCCTCCCAAGACTTGGGCCACTGGCCTGCTGAATGCATAGCCAGTCTGCACAAATGCATAGCATCGCCCTGTCGCCTTGTCACGCCGAACGCGTGGCCTTTATGAAAAATTTTTTGCAATTTGCCAAAAAGTGAGATCACGATTTCGCGCGTCCTGACGGGCTAGATCCATTCGCTTCTCCGAAGGGAACGGCTTGTGTTTGAAACCCGCTTGGGCTTTGTGAATTGGCGGCTCGCGGCTCGATTCTAAAAGGCACCAGGCCACCCATGCACCTTTCCCGCTATTTTCTGCCGATCCTACGCGAAACGCCCAAGGACGCCGAAATCATCTCGCACAGGCTGATGCTGCGTGCCGGCCTGGTGCGCCAGGAGAGCGCCGGCATTTACGCTTGGCTGCCCTTCGGCCTCCGGGCGCTTGCCAAGATCACGCAAGTCGTACGGGAGGAGCAGGATCGCTCGGGAGCGCTCGAATTGCTGATGCCGACCATTCAATCGGCCGAGCTTTGGCGTGAGAGCGGCCGCTACGACGCCTATGGCAAGGAGATGCTCCGGATCAGCGATCGCCACGAGCGTGAGATGCTCTTTGGGCCGACGAACGAGGAGATGATCACGGAGATCTTTCGCGCCTATATCCGCTCCTACAAGCACCTGCCGCTGAACCTCTATCATATTCAATGGAAGTTCCGCGACGAGATCAGGCCCCGCTTCGGCACGATGCGCTCGCGCGAATTCCTGATGAAGGACGCCTACTCCTTCGACCTCGATCAGGAAGGCGCGCGCCATTCCTACAACAAGATGTTTGTCGCTTATCTGCGCACCTTCGAGCGGCTCGGACTCAAATCGATTCCGATGCGGGCGGAATCCGGCCCGATCGGCGGCGACATGAGTCATGAGTTCATCATCCTTGCCTCCACCGGAGAGAGCGAGGTCTATTGCCACAAGGATTATCTCGACTTTGCCGTGCCTGGCGCGGACACGAATTTCGACGATGTCCAGGCGCTCGAGAAGATCGCGGCGAAATGGACTTCGCTCTACGCGGCGACTTCCGAAAAGCACGACCGCGACGCCTTCGCGACGGTGCCCAAGGACAAGCAGGTGACCGCGCGCGGTATCGAGGTCGGGCACATCTTCTATTTTGGAACGAAATATTCCGAGCCGATGAAGGCCGTGGTCGCGGGTCCGGACGGGACCGAGCGGCCCGTGCACATGGGCTCTTATGGCATCGGCCCGTCTCGTCTCGTCGCGGCGGTGATCGAGGCCTCCCATGATGACGCCGGCATCGTCTGGCCGGAAGCAGTCGCGCCCTTCGACGCCTGCATCCTCAATCTACGGCCGGGCGACAGCGGCTGCGACGCCGCGTGCGAAAAGCTCGAGCGCGGGCTGGCTGCGCAAGGCAAGGAAGCCCTCGTCGACGACACGGAAGAGCGGCCCGGCGCGAAATTCGCGACTGCCGATCTGATCGGCCTGCCCTGGCAGATCATCGTGGGGCCGAAGGGCTTGGGCCAGGGCCAGGTCGAGGTGAAGCGCCGAGCCACGGGTGAGCGCTCCTCGGTCGCCATTGAGGATGCCCTAAGGATGGTGGCCGGTGGTTGAGAAGGGCGCGCTCGAGACGGATAATGAGGCGTTGTCTTCACGGCGCCCGAGCGCAGGCATGAGCATCAGGGAACTGACGAGACGCGCATGCCCGCCGACGCCGTAAGCCCCCCGCGCGCCTTTTCGGCCATCGAGCGCATGCTGGCGTTTCGCTATCTGCGCGCGCGCGGCAAGGACAGCTTTATCTCCGTCATCGCCATTTTTTCCTTCATCGGCGTAATGCTCGGCGTTGCGACCTTGATCGTCGTAATGTCGGTGATGAACGGTTTCCGCAAGGAGCTCGTCTCGAAGCTTCTCGGTCTCAACGGTCATGTCCTCATCCAGCCGATCGAATCCCCGCTCACCGATTACAAGGACGTGGTCGAGCGCATTTTGAAGGTGCCGGGCGTGGTCTCCGCGAAAGGGTTTATCGAAGGCCAGGCGCTCGCCTCGTCACCGGTCGGTTCGTCGGGCGTGCTGGTGCGCGGCATGGCCGGCGCCGATCTCGCGAAAGTGCCTGGCGTCGCGAATAATATTCGCGGCGGCGGGCTTGAGGATTTCGACGATGCGGCGAACGCCGTCATCGGCACGCGCCTTGCCGCGCAGCTCGGCCTCAACGTCGGCGACAAGATCACTCTCATCCAGCCACGCGGCTCGACGACGCCGATGGGCGTCGTGCCGCGCCTGAAGGCTTTCACGATCGTTGCCGAATTCGAGATCGGCATGTCGGTGCTCGATTCATCCTCGGTCTTCATTCCCTTCGAGCAAGCCGACAGCTTCTTCGACAAGCATGGCGAGGCAAGCGTGATCGAGGTGTTCATCGATGATCCCGATCGCATTGATGAGATGCGCCCGCTGATCGAGAAGGCCGCCCAAAGGCCCGTCTTGCTCACCGATTGGCGGCAGACGAACCGAACCTTCTTCAGCGCGCTCGAGGTCGAGCGTAACGTCATGTTCCTGATCTTGATGCTAATCGTCCTGGTCGCCGCCCTCAACATCATCTCCGGCATGATCATGCTGGTAAGGGACAAGAGCTCGGCCATCGCGATCTTGAGGACGATGGGCGCGACGCAAGGCGCGATCATGCGCGTCTTCCTCATCACCGGAGGCGCGATCGGGGTCGTCGGCACGCTCGCGGGCTTCGCGCTCGGGCTCGTGATCACCTTGAATGTCGAGACGATCCGCGAATTCCTGTCACGCCTCACCAGCACCAATCTGTTTCCGCCCGAACTTTATTTTCTTTCGCAATTGCCCGCCGAGCTCGATTGGCGCGAAGTTGCGACCATCACGCTGACCGCGCTCGCGCTTTCCGTGCTTGCGACGCTCTACCCGGCCTGGAAGGCCGCCTCGCTCGATCCGGTGGAACAGCTGCGCCGTGGCTGAAGCGCCGGAGGGAGCGCCGCTCGCCCTCGTCGGCGTCGAGCGGCATTATTCGCAAGGGGATGCGAAGCTGCACATCCTCACCGGTGCCGATCTCGTGCTCGCCTCGGGCGAGATGGTGGCGCTCGTCGCCCCGTCAGGCGCCGGCAAATCCACGCTTTTGCATATTGCAGGCCTTCTCGAGCGGCCGGACGGTGGCGACGTGATCGTCGACAATCTCTCCTCGGCCGAGCTAGACGACGCCGCTCGCACGCGGATTCGCCGGGAGGCCATCGGCTTCGTCTATCAGTCGCATTATCTTCTTGGCGGAATTCTCCGCCCTCGAGAATGTCATGCTGCCCCAGATGATCAGGGGGCTGCCGCGCGGCGAAGCCCGCACGCGAGCCTCTGAGCTTTTGCGCGTGCTCGGCCTCAAGGAGCGCGAAGGGCATCGGCCGGCGGCGCTTTCAGGCGGCGAGCAGCAGCGCGTCGCGATCGCGCGCGCCATCGCCAATGCGCCGCGCGTATTGCTCGCCGACGAGCCGACCGGCAATCTCGACCCGCCGACCGCCGAGCGCGTCTTCGCCATGCTGGGCGCGATCGTGCGCGCCACAGGCCTTGCCGCGCTCGTGGCGACGCACAACACGCAGCTTGCCGAGCGCATGGATCGGCGCGTCACCTTGCATGAGGGCAAGGTCATCGAATGCGCGTAGCGAGCGGGCTCCACGCGCGCGCCTTCTCCCCGCTCTTCACGCGGTGCCCCTCGAATACGGTCATTGCCGCGAAAGCGGCGATACGCCTTTCATGGCCCAAGGTCGCGAACAGCCTCGGATGCCTCGCGAGCGCGCGATTTTCAAGCGGTGATCCACCTCGACACCAATGTGGCCATTGCGCTTCTCGATGGCCGTCGATCGAGAGTACGAGAACAGCTCAATAACGCGCGGCTGGCAGGAACCCAGCGGCCTTTCCATGATCGTTTACCATGAGCTCATATATGGCGCGGCCTATAGCGAGCGGCGCGCGGCCAACGAGAATAAGATTGCACTGTTCCTCGCGGCCGGGAATCTCGAGCTCATTCCATTCGAACAGGCTGATGCGCGGGAGGCGGCGGATATCCGTGCCTATCTGCGTCGCCAGGCAACGCCGATCGGTCCTTACGACGTGCTCATCGCCGGACAGGCACGTCGGGCGGAGGCCTCGCTCGTTACGGCCAATAGCGAGGAATTCCAACCCGTGCCGAGTCTAATCGTAATGGATTGGGCCGTCTGAATTGTCACCTCACCCAAGAAGCGCGGGCAAGAAGCGCGGGACGGTGCGCGGCCCTCATTCTTGCGCACTCATCACCGTCATGAGCCGCGCGCCTTCCGCGACCTGCTCGCCGGCACTCGTTGTCACCTCCGACACCGTGCCATCCGTGGGAGAGGTGAGCGCGTGCTCCATCTTCATGGCTTCGACCACGGCGAGAAGCTGGCCCTTCGTCACCGCCTCGCCCTCGCTCACGAGAAGCGCCACGAGCTTGCCATGCATCGGCGATTTGACCTGCCCGCTCGCGTCGCCGTCGAGATGATCGAGATCGACATCGAGCGGATCGACAAGGGCGACGGTGGTCTGCCGGCCGTTGCGGATGACGAAGACCTTGTCCACGCCGCGCACCACGGCGCCGCTGCCGTCGCCGAGCTCGGCGAGGCGCAGCGTCGCGTTCCACTCGATTTGCGGCCAGGCATCGGTCTTTTGACCGGGCGCGCGTAGGTGAGGGCCATCATCGTCGAAGAAAAGCTCGACATCGACTTTGCCGCTTTCGGTCGCGACCGGCACGAGCGTGTGCCGACGGCCGGCGAGCTCGAAGCCCTTGCGTGCGCTCCAAGGATCGTAGAGCCATTCTTGTGAGCCGAGCCGGCCGCGCACGAGAAGCGAGGGGTTCGATTTCTCATACTCCATGCGCAAGAGTTGAGCCGTTCCCGCGACGATTGCTTCAGCGTCGGGCGGCTTCGAGCTTGCGCCGAGATTTTCGAGGTTGCGCTCGATGAAGCCGGTGTCGACCGCGCCTTCACGGAATTCCTCGCTGTCGACAAGGCTCTTCAGAAAGGCGGCATTGCACCTTGGGCCCGCGACGATGGTGGAGGCGAGCGCGCCGGAAAGCCGCTCGAGCGCCTGTTCGCGCGAGGCTCCATGGGCGATGATCTTGGCGATCATCGGATCATAGAAGGGCGTGATCTCATCGCCTTCGGCGACGCCGGAATCGACGCGCACGCCTTCCCCGGTCGGGAGCTTGATGGCGACGAGCCTCCCGGTCGAAGGCAGGAAGCCCTTCTCCGGGTCTTCCGCATAGAGCCTCGCCTCGACCGCATGGCCGTCGATCACGAGATCCTCCTGGTCGATGGGGAGCGATTCGCCGGCCGCAATCCTCATCTGCCATTCCACGAGGTCGAGCCCTGTGATCGCCTCGGTCACGGGGTGCTCGACTTGCAGGCGGGTGTTCATCTCCATGAAGTAGAAGCCGTCGGGGCGAAGGGCGCCACGCCCATCCGCGATGAACTCGACCGTGCCCGCCCCGACGTATCCCGCGGCACGCGCCGCCCCGACCGCGGCCTCGCCCATGGCGCGGCGGACCTCGGGCGTCATGCCGGGCGCGGGCGCCTCCTCGATCACCTTCTGATGGCGGCGCTGAAGCGAGCAGTCGCGCTCGAAGAGGTGGAGCGCATGGCCCTGGGCATCGGCGAAAACCTGAATCTCGATGTGGCGAGGCGTGGGGATGTATTTCTCGATGAGCACACGCGCGTCGCCGAAGGCGCTCACAGCTTCGCGTTGCGCAGAGGCGAGCGCCGCATCGAAATCCTGTTGCCGATCGACGCGCCGCATGCCCTTGCCGCCCCCGCCCGCGACCGCCTTGATCAGCACGGGATAACCCGTCTCATAGGCTTTCTGGCGCAGGAAATCGGGGTCCTGGCGCGCGCCATGATAACCGGGCACGACCGGCACCCCCGCTTTCTCCACGAGCGCTTTCGCGGCATCCTTGAGGCCCATGGCGCGGATCGCCGATGCCGGCGGCCCGATGAAGATGATGCCGGCGTCGGCGCAGCCTTCCGCAAATTCCGCATTCTCGGAAAGGAAGCCGTAGCCTGGATGAATGGCGGCGGCGTGCGACGCTTGCGCGACCTCGATGATCTTGTCGGCGCGAAGATAGCTCTCGGCGGCAGCAGGTGGCCCGATGGGATAGGCCTCATCGGCGAGGAGGACATGGGGAGCTCCGGCATCGGCCGATGAATAAACCGCGATGGTGCGAAGCCCCATGCGCCTTGCCGTGCGGATGACGCGGCAGGCGATCTCGCCTCGATTGGCGATGAGCACGGAGGAGAACATCCGGGTCATGGCGAGCGGTCCTCCTCGATCTCATGATGTCGCTGCTTCGGCTCCCTCATGGCTCACATCCTGAAGACGCCGAATTTCGTGTCCTCGACCGGCGCGTTGAGGCAAGCCGAGAGTGCGAGCGACAAGACGGTTCGCGTCTCCGACGGCAGAATAATGCCGTCATCCCAGAGTCGCGCGGTGGCGTGGTATGGCGAGCCTTCCTCCTCGTAGCGGGCGCGGATCGGAGCCTTGAATTCCGCTTCTTCCTCGGCGCTCCAGCTTTTCCCTTCCGCCTCGATATTGTCGCGGCGCACGGTCGCGAGCACGCTCGCCGCCTGCTCCCCGCCCATGACCGAGATGCGGGCATTCGGCCACATGAAGAGGAAGCGCGGTTGGTAGGCGCGTCCGCACATGCCGTAATTGCCGGCGCCATAAGAGCCGCCGACGATCACGGTGAGCTTCGGCACGCGCGCCGTGGCGACAGCCGTGACGAGCTTCGCGCCATCCTTGGCGATGCCGCCCGCCTCATACTCGCGCCCCACCATGAAGCCTGAGATATTTTGCAGGAAGAGGAGAGGGATGCGCCTTTGGCAACAAAGCTCAATGAAATGCGTGCCCTTCAGCGCGCTTTCGGAAAAGAGGATGCCGGCATTGGCGAGGATGCCGATCGGCATGCCGTTGAGCTTGGCGAAGCCCGTCACCAGCGTTTGCCCGTATAGCGCCTTGAACTCGTCGAACTCGGAGCCGTCGACGAGGCGCGCGAGGATCTCGCGGGGATCATATTGCTTCTTGAGATCGGTCGGCACTATCGCTTCGAGCTCGCCGGGCGGACGCAAGGGCTCGCGCGGCTCGGAAAGCGGGATATCGATCTTCTTTTGCGTGTTGAGATTGGCGAGGATGCGACGACAAATGGCGAGGGCGTGCGCGTCATCAACCGCGTAATGGTCGGCGACGCCCGAGCGGCGAGCATGCACATCGGCGCCGCCGAGCTCTTCGGCCGTGACCACCTCGCCGGTCGCGGCTTTCACCAAGGGAGGCCCGGCGAGAAAGATCGTGCCTTGCTTGCGCACGATGATCGTCTCATCCGACATGGCCGGCACATAGGCGCCCCCGGCTGTGCAGGAGCCCATCACCACGGCGATTTGCGGAATGCCGAGCGCCGACAGGTTCGCCTGGTTGAAAAAGATGCGGCCGAAATGCTCGCGATCCGGAAAGACCTCTGTCTGATGGGGCAGGTTCGCTCCCCCTGAATCGACGAGATAGACGCAAGGGAGACGATTCTCGCGCGCGATCTCCTGAGCCCGCAGATGTTTCTTCACTGTCAGCGGAAAATAGGTGCCGCCCTTGATCGTCGAATCGTTGCAGACGATCATCGCCTCGCGCCCTTCGACACGGCCTATTCCGCAGATCAGCCCGGCTGCGTGGATATCGTCGCCATACATGCCGTTCGCGGCCAGAAGCCCGATCTCGAGAAAGGGCGAGCCCGGATCGAGAAGCCGCATCACGCGCTCGCGGGGCAGGAGCTTGCCGCGAGCCTTATGCCGCTCGCGCGACTTTTCCGGCCCACCCGCGGCCGCGGCGGCGCGGCGCGCGCGGAGCTCGGCCCCGAGCTTCGACCACTCGGCGGCGTTCTCGGCAAGGTCGGGCGCTCTCGCCTCGAGCTTCGTCTTGAGAATGGTCACCGCGTGCGACCTCCCTTGCGATGAACTGGCGAACCGAGAAAGAAAAGGCGTGGATGGCAGGGCCGACGCCCGGCCATGACGGCAGGGCGTTCCCGCTTCGTCATGCCCGCACTTGTTGCGGGCACCCACGCCTTTTTTCTACTACGCTAGTAGAAAAGGCGTGGATGGCCTTGCTGATCCTCGGAACAAGTCGGAGGACGGCCAAGGCGGACGGGTATTCCCGCTTCGTCATGCCCGCATTCGGTGCGGACACCCACGCCTTCCCTCTCAACGCGCTTGCACAAGTAAGGCGTGGGTGGCCGGGCTGATCCTCGAAACAAGTCCGAGGACGGCCAAGACGCTTGCTGCATCGGATCACCGCGCCCGCCTCACTCATGCCGCTCCATCGCCGATTGAAGCTTGGTGTCGCGCATCGAAACATAGATGACGAGCGAGACGAGGATGCAAGCGGTGAGGTACCAGTAGAACCAGCTTTCGTGACCCATCGACTTGAACTGCAGCGCGATCAGCGGGGCGGTGCCCCCGAAGATCGACACGGTGAGCGAATAGGGGAGCCCGACGCCCGTCGCGCGAATGCGGGTCGGAAACAGCTCGGCCTTCACGATGGCGTTGATCGAGGTGTAGCCGGCGACGATGATCCAGGCAAAGCAGATGAGGCACCAGGCCGCGAAAGCGCTTTTCGTCGCCTGGATGCCCGAAAGGAGCGCGTAGGTGAAGATGATGCCGCATACGCCAAACCAGGTGAGCACGGGGCGCCGCCCGATATGGTCCGAGATAAAGCCGTAGATCGGTTGCAGGACCATCGCGAAGAGCAGTGAGCCGGCGACAACGAGCGTGGTCGTGTCGGCGTCGAGCCCGACGGAAAGCTTGAGGAAGGGCTGCATGTAGACCGTGAAAGTGTAGAAGGCGCAGGTGCCGCCGAGCGTAAGCCCGATGACGAGCATGACTTCGCGCGGATGCGCGAGAAGCGCCTTCAGCGAATTTGTCGTCGCGGTCTTCTTCCTTGCTTCCTCGAAAGCTTGCGTCTCCGGGAGGTCGGATCGCATGACCGCCGCGACGATCGCGAGCAGGGCGCCGATGGCGAACGGGATGCGCCAGCCCCAGTCCTTGATCTCGCTTTCCGTCAAAAAAAGCTTCTGTAAAATGAGAAGCACGAGGATCGCCGATAACTGGCCGCCGATCAGCGTTACATATTGGAAGCTCGAATAGAAGCCGCGCCGCTTGGGTTCGGCGACTTCGCTCAAATAGGTAGCGCTGGTGCCGTATTCGCCGCCGAGGCTGACGCCCTGGATGATGCGCGCGAGCCCGAGAAGCAGCGGCGCGGCGACGCCGATCGAGGCGTAAGTGGGCATCACCGCGATCATGAGCGATCCGAAGCACATCAGGAGCACGGAGGTTACCAGAGCGCCGCGCCTTCCATAACGATCGGCGAGAAAGCCGAAGAGCCAGCCGCCGAGCGGGCGCACGACGAAGCCGGCCCAGAAAAAGAAAGCGGCGTCACGTTGCTGAATCACCGGGTCGGAGCCGGGGAAAAAGGCGGGTGCGAAATAAAGGGCGAAAGCGGTGTAGACGTAGAAATCATACCATTCGACGAGATTGCCGATCGAACCGATGAAGATCGCCCTCACCCGCCGCCGCATATCCGCATAGTCGATCGGTTCCGATGCGGCCTGCGCGACCGCACCGCTCGCGATATCCGTCATTGCCCCGGCCTCCCTAGCCTTTTCGTTCGCGTCTCGACGTTATGCCATGCCGCCTTGTCCATCAATGCGCGCGAGTGACGTCGCCAACAACAACTATCCGACGCTCCCCTTCGCTGCGACCCAAAGTGCCTCGAGCTCGTCGAGGCTCATCGCTTTCATGTCGCGCTTCGACGCCGTGGCTTCGGCCTCCATGGCGCGAAACCGCCGCTCGAATTTCGCGTTCGCGCCTCGCGCCGCCGCTTCCGGATCGACGCCGAGACGGCGCGCGAGATTGGCGACGGTGAAAAGAAGATCGCCGATCTCGTCCATGACGGCCGCCTGGTTGCCGGCATCGAGGGCCGCTTCGCACTCGGCAAGCTCTTCGCGCAGTTTGGCGAGGATCGGCTGCGGCGTCTTCCAATCGAAGCCGACGCGCGCGGCACGCGATTGGAGCTTCTCGGCTCGGGTCAGGGCGGGCAAGGCGAGAGGAACGCCGTCGAGAAGACTCGCTGTCGCGGGCGTGGGGCGGCCGGCATTCTTGCGCGACTTCTCCTCTTTCTTGATGCGCTCCCAGGCGGCGTTGACCTCGTCGAGTTTCGCGCCGCGCGCCGGCCCGAAAACATGGGGATGCCGGCGGATGAGCTTTTCCGTGATCGCGGCGACGACATCGCCGAAATCGAACAAGCCGCTCTCATGGCCCATCTGCGCATGGAACACGACCTGAAGCAGGAGATCGCCGAGCTCTTCGCGCAACTCCCCCATGTCCCCTTGCGCGATGGCGTCGGCGACCTCGTAGGCCTCCTCGATCGTATAGGGTGCGATCGAGGCGAAGGTTTGAGCGACATCCCATGGACAGCCGCTGTCCCGGTCGCGCAGCGCCGCCATGATCGCAAGCAACATCTCGATGTCGCGAGACGGGCCGAGGACGAGCGCCTCCTGCGTGCCGGCGCCAGGCGTCGCGCCTTGCGCATCGGGCCTCTTTTCGCCGGCGTGCTCCATCTCAAAATTCCTTCCGCCGCGCCGACCGAGCTTATGCATCGAGGATTTTCCGTCCAGAATTTGGGGCCAGATTCGCGCAAGCCTATATTGCGCCGGAGCGGCGCGAGGCCACAAGCGGGGAGAGCGCGTCGCCAAGCGCTTATCGGCGCGGCGAAGGTCAACGCCTTGCCACGGCACTTCGTCTTTGGCACAAGCCGGCCGCGGAACATCGAGGTGGCGCGACATGCGAATCGAGAATGAAGAACCGCGCTCATCCTCAAGAAAATCGCGCATTCTGATCAAGCTCTCGGGCGAGGCCTTGGCGGGGGAGGGGGCGTTCGGCCTCGATCCGCCGACGGTTGCGCGCATCGCGCGCGACCTCGGCGCCGTGCACTCGGCCGGCCATCAGGTCGCGGTGGTCGTTGGCGGTGGAAACTTCTTCCGGGGCGTCAAAGGGCTGGAGCAGGGGATCGATCGCGCACGCGGCGATTCGATCGGCATGCTCGCCACGCTCATGAATGCGCTCGCGCTCGAAGGCGCGCTCCAATCCCTGGGCTTTCCCGCCAGAACCCAATCGGCGGTGCCGGCGCCATCGATCTGCGAATCCTATTCGCGCCAGCAGGCGGGCGACCATCTTGCCCGTGGGCGCATCGTCGTGCTCGGCGGCGGCACGGGCAATCCGTACTTCACCACGGACACCGCCGCGGTGTTGCGGGCCGCCGAATTGTCGTGCGACCTCGTGATCAAGGCGACGCAAGTCGACGGAGTTTATTCAGCCGATCCGAGGACGAATCCGCAAGCGACGCGCTTCGACGAGCTCAGCCATGCCGAGGCGATCGCGCGCGACCTCAAGATCATGGACACGGCCGCTTTCGCCCTTGCCCGCGAGGCGAGGTTGTCGATAATCGTGGCGGCGCTTTCGGGCGAGCACGCCATCGCCGACGCGCTTTGCGGGCGGCGTCCCTCGACGCGGGTGACGCCCTAAGGGCGACAACCTGCTGCGTCGGCCGCGCCCAGGAAAGCGTCGGCCGAAGCAAGCGCTGAAAGGACAGGAACGCCATGCCGACCCCACCCCTCGACCTTGCCGAGCTGAAGCGCCGCATGCAGGGCGCAACGCAATCTTTTCGCCATGAGCTTGGCGGCCTGCGTACCGGACGCGCTTCGGCGAGCTTGATCGAGCCGGTGAGCGTCGAAGCTTATGGGTCGCATATGCCCATCAATCAGGTGGCGACGATCAGCGTGCCCGAGCCGCGCATGTTGTCAGTGCAGGTCTGGGATAAATCCATGGTGGCGGCGGTCGACAAGGCGATCCGCAGCGCCAATCTCGGTTTGAGCCCGACCGTCGAAGGCCAGGTTCTGCGCATCCGCATCCCCGAGCTCAACGAGCAGCGGCGCAAGGAAATGGTGAAGATCGCCCACAAATACGCCGAGGAAGCGCGCGTCGCCGTGCGCCACGTGCGCCGTGAAGGCATGGATCAGATCAAGAGGCTCGAAAAGGATAAGGCCATCGCCGAGGACGATGTGGCGCGCCAGCACGACCAAGTGCAGAAGGCGACCGACCAGGTGATAGCCGAGATCGACGCCGCTCTTGCCGCGAAGGAAAAGGAAATCATGCAGGTCTGACATGCGGATCGATCGGCCGGCCTTTTCTTGAATGGCCCCTGTTTTTAGCGGAGGCCGACAATTGCCTGGTTCTCGCGACGGATTGAGGCCGTATGGCACGGCCGGTCGAGGGCTTCGGGCGTTCCCTCTGGAACGTCCTGCTACGGAGGGCCATCGTTGAGGAGTTTGCGGTGAAGAGGGACTGAACGGCCATGCAAGACGAATTTGCGGGCGACGAATCCCCGGAAGCGCCGCGCCATGTGGCGATTATCATGGATGGCAATGGCCGCTGGGCCTCGAAGCGCGGGCTGCCTCGCCTCGAAGGTCATCGGCGCGGCGTCGAGGCGCTGCGGCGCACCGTGCGTGCCGCGATCGAGCTGGATATCCGCTATCTCACGATCTACAGCTTTTCCTCCGAGAACTGGCGCCGGCCGGCCGAAGAAATCGGCGATCTCTTCGGGTTGTTGCGCGTGTTCGTGCGCCGCGATCTTGCCGATCTGCACGCGCGCGCCGTGAAAGTGCGCTTCATCGGCGCGCGGCAAGGCCTGCCGTCCGACATCGCGGGCCTCCTCGGCGAAGCGGAGAATTTGACCCGCGCCAACCAGGGCCTCACCCTCGTCGTCGCGTTCAACTATGGCGCGCGCCAGGAAATCCTCGCCGCCGCGCGCGCCATCGCCGAAGCGGCGCGTCGCGGCGAGGTCGAGCCCGGCGCCCTCGAGGAGAAGGGCTTCGCGGGCTTTCTCGAGACGGCTGGCATTCCCGACCCTGACCTCCTCATCCGCACGTCCGGCGAGCAGCGCCTGTCGAATTTTCTTTTGTGGCAATCGGCCTATGCCGAACTCGTCTTTATGCCTGTGCTCTGGCCGGACTTCGATCGCGCCGCTCTCGAGACGGCGATCAACGAGTTCAGGAGTCGCGACCGGCGTTTCGGCGGGCTAGTTTCGCGCGCCCCGTCACTGAAGGAACGCGCTTGAGGGACAAGATCCGATCTTTCCTCCCGCGCCTCGCAAAAAATGAACTGGCTTCACGCGTAGGCTCGGCGCTCGGCCTCGCCCTGTTGGCGGTGGGCGCCACCCTCGTCGGCGGCGCGGTCTTCGCCCTATTCTGGGCGGCGGCCGCGGTTTTCTTCCTTGCCGAATTCCTGGCGATGATCGGCTATCGTCCGTTGGCCTTGGGCGCCGCGATCGGCGCCATCGGGCTCACGGGCGCAAGCTTCGGTGTCTGGCGCTCCTCGTTCGTCGCCGGCATCGCCGCGCTTCTTTTCGGTGCCGCCGTGATCGCCATCCGGAGCGAAAGAAGGGGCATCGGCGTCATCGGCGCCGCGGGCCTCGCCTACGCGGCTTGCGTCGCTCTTCCCGTCGTCATCTTGCGTTCGCTGCCCGATCATGGCCTCGCCTTGACGTTCTGGCTTTATGCGGTCGTGTGGACGACCGATATCGGAGCGTTCTTCATCGGCCGCCGCCTCGGCGGCCCCAAGCTGTGGCCCAGAATCAGCCCGAGGAAGACCTGGTCGGGCTTCGTGGGAGGGACATTGGCGGGGGTTTGCGTCGCGATGCTCATCAAGGCTGCGGGCGCCGTCCCGCTTTCGGCGGCGAGAGTCCTTGCGCTGAGCCTCGTGGCGAGCCTCGGCGTTCAGGCGGGCGATCTCTTCGAATCGACGCTCAAGCGAATCTATGGCGTGAAGGATTCGAGCCGCCTCATCCCCGGACATGGGGGCGTCATGGACCGTCTCGACGGGTTTGCGTTCGCATCCCTCATCGTCGCGGTGGCGCTTGGCCTCTTTGGCTTGATCCATTGAGCTTAAGCCCGCCCGCCATTCACCATGTTCCCAACCAAGCCTTTTGGCCAGCTTGCGGGCACAGCGGGGTTGCGATCTATGCTCAACAATCCGTTAACGTCGCCTGCGCCTTTGAATGCGTTGCGTAAGCCCGATCGGGTTTCGGGCGTGATCTTGCCATATTCGAGCGACAGCAAGGATGTAATATGAGCTTTCTCTCCCTCGGGACGACGCTGATGCACATCTTGATCGGCAATGTCATACCCTTAATTTTCGTGCTCGGAATCGTCGTTTTCGTGCATGAATTCGGCCATTTCATCGTGGGCCGCTGGTGCGGGGTGGGGGTTTGGACGTTTTCGCTGGGGTTTGGACCCGAGCTTTTCGGCTTCAATGACAAGAAAGGCACGCGTTGGCGCATCGCCGCGATGCCGCTCGGCGGGTATGTGAAGTTCTATGGCGACCAGAACGCCGCCGGATTGCCGGATGACGCCGCACTCGCGAAGATGTCGCCCGAGATGCGCCGCCGCAGCCTTCCGGCCCAGCCCGTTTGGGCACGCGCGCTCATTGTGGCGGCGGGTCCGATGGCGAATTTCATTCTCGCGGTCGCGATCTTCTCGGCGACGGCGTATTTTTACGGCAAGCAGACGCTGACGCCCCGAATTGTCCAGGTCGAGCCTGCAAGCGCGGCGGCAGCGGCCGGCTTTCTTCCGGGCGATCTCGTGCTCCGGATCGATGGAGAGCCGATTCCGAGCTTTTCCGAGCTGCAACAGATCGTCGCCACCCATCCGGGGACGACCTTGACCTTTGCAGTCGAGCGTCAAGGCCAGGAGGTCACGCTCACGGCGACGCCGGTGCTCACGGATGTGAAGACGCCCTTCGGGCGCCAGAGCATCGGGCGCCTTGGCCTGAGCCCCTCGACCGATCCGCGCGACGTTCATGACAGCTACCCCTCGCTTCTCGGCGCCCTCGCAAGCGGGGTTGCCGATACCTATGGCCTCATCGAGAAGACGCTCGGCTTTGTCGGGGGCATTTTCATGGGCCGCGAATCGGCGTCCCAGCTCTCGGGTCCGCTCGGCATCGGTCAGGCGGTTGGCGTCGTGGCGAGCTGGGGCCTCGTGCCGCTGTTCAATTTCATGGCCTGGATGTCCGCCTCGGTGGGGCTGATCAATCTTTTCCCGATTCCCCTTCTCGATGGCGGCCACCTGTTGTTCTTCGCGATCGAAGGCTCGCGCGGGCGCCCGTTGAGCGAAAGGGCGCAGGAAATGGGCTTTCGCATGGGCCTCGCCTTTGTCGTGGCGCTGATGCTTTTCGTCACCTTCAACGACATCTGGCGTATCGCCGCCTCCTGAGGAACTGCCGTCCGCCATGCGGCGCGATGGCGCAGGCGGTCGAATGTGCCGCCGATGGGCTTGTTCTCGAACGCCCCAAAAGCCCAGGGGAAGGTCGCGGCCTAGAGCCGCTTGGCCTAGAGCCGCTTGGCCTAAGGCCTAAAAATCATTTGGCGAATAGGCCTTTTCCCGGCAATCTGGGGTTATTCCGTTCACGCGGTCGGGTTCGCGAGGGGCTCGGCGGGGAACCACAATGATTTCCCGGGTTACGTTTCTTCCGACATGTTTTTGGGGCGTGGCGCTGCGGTCACGCCCCCGCGATAAATATCCCTTAACGCTGCGAAGCGATTGCGCTGGCTTGGAAACCCGATAGAAGGGCAATGAAAGAGAATCCCGGGGAGCGGGCGTGCATCTTTGGCTAGAGCGGTGGCGGACGATGTTTGATTGGACTTCCCTTCGGCTTCCGGCGTTCCGGGCGGCCGCGGTCGCAATGGTCGTTCTGTTTGGGGCATTGCCGGCCTTCGCGCAGCAGGTGATCGTGCGCGGCAACGCCAATGTCGATCCCGAGCAGATCAAAGGCTATGTCACGCGCGACGGCAACCTTCTCGATCCCGCCGCCGCCAAGGCCGAGCTCGACAAGGTCGGTTTCTTTCCAGGATCGACGGTCACCCGCCAAGGCACCAACCTCGTCGTCACCATCAATGCCAAGAGCCAGATCTCGCGCGTCGTCTTCGAAGGCAACAACAAGCTCAAGACCGATACGCTCGAATTGACCGTGGTGTCGAAGTCGCGCGGGCCCTTCAGCGAGACCGTGGCCGAAGCCGATGTGCAGCGCGTGAAGGACCTCTATCGCCAGCAAGGCCGCGGTCATGCGGATGTGTCGCTGCGCGTGGTCGATTTGCCGAACGGCAAGGTCGATGTGGTGTTCAAGGTCAAGGAAAACGAGAAGACAGGAGTGAAGGAGATCAAGTTCGTCGGCAACAACGCCGTCTCGAACTGGCGGCTGAAGAACATTATGACGACGACCGAATCGAACTGGCTCAGCTTCTTCAAGACATCCGACATTTACGATCCCGATCGCGTGGCCGCCGATCTCGAGCAAGTTCGCCGCTATTATCTCAAGAACGGCTATGCCGATTTCCGCGTGGTCTCGTCTGATGCCGTCTTCGACGAGGCGCGGGGCGGCTATGTGCTCACCGTCGTGCTCGACGAAGGGCCGCAGTATCGGGTCGGCGCCGTCAATGTCGAATTGCATATCCAGGGGATCGATGCCGACCAGCTGCGCTCCGCGGTACGCACCCCGACCGGGAGCGTCTACAACGCCGAGCTCGTCGAGAAGACCGTCCAAGGCATCACCGGCCTCGTGGGCGCGCGAGGCTACGCGTTCGGCCAGGCACGCCCGGTCGGCGCACGCGACCCGGCGACCCGTACCGTCACGCTCGGCTATATCGTCGAAGAAGGGCCGCGGGTTTTCATCGAGCGCATCGACATCAAGGGCAATACGCGCACCCATGACGATGTCGTGCGTCGCGAGATCGACCTCGTCGAGGGTGATGCCTACAACAAAGTGCTGATGGATCGGGCCGAGCGGCGGCTCAATAACCTCGGCTATTTCAAGACTGTGAAGGTCACGACCGAGCCGGGCTCAACGCCCGATCGCATCATCGTGATCGTCGATGTGGAGGATCAGCCGACCGGCTCGTTCTCGATCTCCGGCGGCTACTCGACCACGGACGGCGTCATTGGCGAAGTGTCCGTGACCGAAACCAATTTTCTCGGCCGCGGCCTTTATGTGAAGCTTGGCGGCTCGCTCGGCCAGCGCTCGAACGGCGTCGAGTTCTCCTTCACCGATCCTTATTTCCTCGGGCAGAGATTGGCGGCGGGCTTCGATCTGTTCACCAAGTTCCAGGACAACACGCGTTACGCGCTCTACACCTCGCGCACCACGGGTGGCCAGCTTCGCGTCGGATTTCCGCTCACCGAAGAGTGGACCTTCATCGCGCGCTACGCGCTCTATTCGACGGACATCGTCATCCCGAATAAGACGACCCAGCCGTTCAACGATTGCTCCTCCCCCATCCCCGGCATCACGCCGCTCAACCCGGACGGCACGGTCAATTTGTTGGGCTGCACCGCGAATGGCGAAGCCTCGATCGCCTTGAAGGAATCGAAGGGAACGACCCTCACCTCGGCGCCGGGCTACACGCTTGATTACAACACGGTCGACAGCGTCAAGGACCCGCATTCGGGCCTTCTTGCCGAGCTCAAGCAGGATTTCGCGGGCGCGGGCGGCGATTCGAGGTGGGTGCGTACCACTGGCGTCGCCAAATATTACTACGAGGTCTACGAGGACGTCGTCGGCCTCTTGAAGCTGCAGGGCGGCTACCTCTGGGGCTATGGCGGCGATAAGCTCAAGATCAACGACAACTTCAATCTTGGGCCTGAGCTCGTGCGTGGCTTTGCGCCCCAGGGCATCGGTCCGCGCGACCAGAACGGCGACGTCAAGGACAACCCGCTCGGCGGCACCACCTATTACGGGGCCTCGCTCGAATTCCAATTCCCGATCTGGGGCGTGCCTCGTGAACTCGGAATCAAGGGAGCCGTGTTTGCGGACGCGGGCACGTTGTTCGGCTACAAGGGACAGAGATTCTTTCCCGGCTTCTATGGTGGAACGATCGCCAACCCTGTCAACTGCAACCCCCCGATCTCTTTCGCCGCGACCAACAACTTCGAGGTCAGCGAATGCGTGAATGTGCATGATTCACACATCATTCGCTCCTCGGTCGGTAGCTCGCTCATATGGAACTCGCCGCTCGGGCCTATTCGCTTCGATCTCGCCTACGCCTTGACGAAGGACAAGTTCGACCGCTTGCAGGTCTTCCGCTTCTCCGGCGGCGGGGCGTTCTGAGCAAATCTGCGATCTTGCTCGAGGCGCTCGCCGCCTCGAGGGTTTGGCGAGAGCACCGTGCCTGATCCTGTTTTCTTCAAGCCGGCTGTCGATCTCACCCTGACGGATGTGGCGACGCTCGTCGGTGCGGCGCCTCTCGCCCCCGAGCATGGGCGCAAGCCGGTGCGAGGCTTGGCAGCCGTTGACCGTGCAAAGGACGACGAACTCACCTTCCTCGAGAATCCGCATTACTTCGAGGCGCTGGCGCGCTCCCACGCGCTTGCTTGCCTGGTGGCCGAGAAGAACGCCGCACGTGTGCCAGACGAGGTCGTTGCCCTTATCGTCAAGGACCCCTACCGCGCCTTCGCGCATGTCGCCGGCCGTTTGTTTCCGACGGCTACTCGTCCCGCATCGACCTGCGGAACGCAAGGCGTGTCGCCGGGGTCTCATGTCGATGCGACGGCGAGGCTCGAGACCGGTGTCACGGTCGATCCGGGAGCCGTGATCGGACCTGATGCCGAGATTGGCTCAGGAACTCTGATCGGGGCGAATGCCGTGATCGGCCCTTCCGTGCGGATCGGGCGTGACTGCTCCATCGGCCCCGGCGCTTCGGTCACTCATGCGCTCATCGGCAATCGCGTCATCTTGCATGGGGGCGTGCGCGTCGGGCAGGACGGCTTCGGCTTCGCCATGGGGCCGCAAGGCCATGCGAAGGTGCCGCAGATCGGCCGTGTCATCATCCAGGACGATGTCGAGATCGGCGCGAACACGACCATCGATCGCGGCGCCAATCGAGACACGATGATCGGCGAGGGAACGAAGATCGATAACCTCGTCCAGATCGCGCATAACGTTGTCATCGGCCGCCATTGCGTGATCGCTGGCCAGGTCGGGATTTCGGGGAGCGTCACGCTCGAGGATTTTGTCGTGCTCGCCGGGCATGTCGGCGTCGTCGGGCATTTGCGCATCGGCGCGGGGGCGCAAATTGCAGGCGCCAGCAATATCAAGGATAACGTGCCGGCTGGCGCTCGCTGGGGCGGCACGCCGGCGAAGCCTGTCAGGGATTGGTTCCGCGAGCTCCAGCTCATCACGATCCTCGCCGAACGCTGGAAGCGCGGAGAGCGCGAAGGCTTTGGCGCGGGCGGCGAAAAAGTTAGCAGCCAGGTTCGTCGGCCCGGCTCGCGGAAGGGTTGAACGATGGGCGATACAACAGGCTCACTCGATACGGCGGAGATCCTCGAGATCCTGACCTATCTGCCGCACCGTTATCCGTTCCTCCTCGTCGATCGCATCATCGAGATGAGGGGCGACCAGAGCTGCATCGGCATCAAGAACGTCTCTTACAACGAGCCCCAATTCACGGGTCATTTTCCCGGCCGGCCGATCATGCCCGGCGTCTTGATCATCGAGGGGATGGCGCAAACAGCAGGGGCGCTGTGCGCGCGCACCGTGACGCCGCGGCCCAAGGCCGTCTATTTCATGACCATCGACAAGGCCAAATTCCGCAAGCCCGTCATCCCCGGCGACGTCTTGGAATACCACATGACGAAGCTCAAGAACCGCCTCAACATGTGGTGGTTCCGCGGCGAAGCCAAGGTTTCCGGCTCGCTCGTAGCCGAAGCCGAGGTCGCGGCGATGCTGGTGCGTGATTGAGCCTGTGCATCCTTCTCGTGCCGGCGTGAAACATCATCCCACAAGTGTCGAAGAGAACCGATGAGCTGGCTGCTTTCCTCTGACGCGCGCGTGCAGTCGCGATGAGCGCGATTCACCGGTCCGCCATCGTGGAGGAGGGCGCGCGCCTCGGGGCGGATGTGCGCATCGGCCCCTATTGCTGCATCGGGTCGAAGGTCGTTATCGGCGATGGTTGCGAGCTGTTGAGCCACGCGGTGATCACGGGCCGCACGACCATTGGGCCTCAGACCCGGGTCTTTCCTTTTGCCTCGATCGGGCATCAGCCTCAGGATCTCAAATATGCGGGCGAGCCCTCAACCCTCACGATCGGCGCGCGGTGCATCATCCGCGAAGGCGTGACCATGAACCCCGGCACGACGGGAGGGGGCATGCACACCGCGGTCGGCGACGACTGCCTGTTCATGGCGAATGCCCATGTGGCGCATGATTGCATCGTCGGCTCGAATTCGATCCTCGCCAATAATGTGATGCTCGCGGGCCATTGCCGCATCGGCAATTTCGTCATCCTCGGCGGCGGCTGCGCCGTGCAACAATTCGTCCGTGTCGGGGATCACGCTTTTGTGGGTGGCCTCTCGGGCCTCGAAAATGATCTCATCCCTTACGGCATGGCGCTCGGCAACCGCGCCCATCTCGCGGGGCTCAACATCGTCGGGTTGAGGCGGCGCGGTTTCTCGCGCGAGGAAATGCATGATTTGCGCCGCGCCTATCGGCTGCTCTTCGCCGATGAGGGCACGCTCAAGGAGCGACTCGAGGATGTCGCGGCCGAATTCGCCCAGCATCGTATCGTGCATGAAGTGCTCGACTTCATCCGTGACGGCGGCGAGCGGGCGCTTTGCACGCCGCGCAACGGTCAGGGGCAAAAACCGTGAACCTTCGATTGGCGCTCCTCGGAGGGGGCTTGGTGCCGGTCGCGATCCGTCCTATGGCGCGTGATTGTCGAGATCACGCCGTATACTCGCGATGACGGGCGCCGAGGCGCCCCCGCTCGAGCGTCGCCCCATCGCCATTCTGAGCGCCGGTGGCACCTTGCCCTTTGCCGTGGTCGAGGCGATGCGGACGGCGGGCCGTCCTTTGATCGTGATCGCGATCGAAGGGATCGCCGATCCGGGCCTCGCGCGGCTCGGCGCCAATTGGCTCTCGCTCGGGCAATTGGGCAAGCTCTTCGCGCTGCTTCGGCGCGAAAACTGCGCCGGAGTGGTGCTCATCGGCGCGATGAACCGTCCGACGCTGCGCTCGATGCGCATCGACGCCACCGGCTGGACGTATCTGTTCGATTTCCTGCGCAATATACGTCGTGGCGATGATGCCATGCTGCGCGGAATGATGCGCTGGTTCGAGGTGCAAGGATTTCCCGTCTTGGGCGTGGCCGAGGTCGCGCCCGAGCTCGTCGCGCCCGAAGGCCGCCTCGGCAAATTCGATCCGCCCACCGAGGCGATGGCGGCGGCGGCGCTCGGCTTTTCCTGCCTTGATGCGCTCTCTCCATTCGACGTCGGCCAGGCTTTGGTGGCCTTTGGCGAGCGCATCGTGGCGATCGAAGGCGCCGAAGGGACGGACGCGCTTCTCGAACGCGTGGCTGAGCTTCGCCGGCAAGGCCGCCTGCCGCGCGCCGGCCGCGGCGGGTTTTTGCTCAAGGCGGCCAAGGTCGGCCAAAGTCTCAAGGTCGACATGCCGGTGATCGGGCCGCGCACCGTCGAGCGCGCCGTAAGCGCCGGTCTTGGCGGAGTGATGATCGAGGCGCATCGCGTCTTGCTCCTCGAAAGCGAGGCCATGGTCGAGGCAGCCGATGAGGCGCGCCTCTTCCTCTTCGGGCTCAAGGGACGCGCGGCGCCATGAGCGCGAACCTCAGCGCCGCACAAGGCTCGAGCGCCCTCGTGATCGCCATTATCGCCGGGGAGGCCTCGGGCGACGCGCTCGGCGCGCCGCTCATGCGCGAGCTGCGCGAGGCGCTTTCGCCCCGCAAGCTCACCTTTGTGGGGGTCGGCGGCCCGGCCATGGAGGAGGAAGGGCTGAGGAGCCTGTTCCCCCTTTCGGATATTTCTGTCATGGGGTTTTCCGCCGTGATCGCGCGCTTGCCCCTGATCTTGCGGCGCATTCGCGAGACCGCGGCCCTCGTGCTCGCGACAAATCCGGACGCGCTCGTCATCATCGACAGCCCGGATTTCACCCACCGCGTTGCCCGGCGTGTCCGGGCGAAATTGCCGAAGCTACCGGTGATCGATTACGTGAGCCCTTCCGTCTGGGCCTGGCGACCGGGGCGCGCCCGGGCCATGCGCGCCTATGTCGATCACGTGCTTGCCCTTCTGCCTTTCGAGCCCGAGGCGCATCGCCGCCTGGGCGGTCCAAGCTGTACCTATGTCGGCCATCCGCTGTCGCAGCGGCTCGGCGACTTTGAGCCGAACGGCGAGGAGCAAGCGGCGCGTGAGGCGTCACCGCCTGTCGTGCTCGTCCTGCCGGGAAGCCGCCGCATGGAGATCGGGCGGTTGTTGCCGGTATTCGGGGAGGCGGTCGCGCAACTGAACGCGCTGCGCCCGATCCGGCCGGTTCTGCCAGCCGTCGAGGGGCTCGAGGCGCGGATCATCGACGAGACGCGTGGTTGGCCGGTGGCACCGGAGATTGTCACGGGGGAGGCCGCGAAGCTTGCGTCTTTCCGCCGCGCCAGAGCGGCGCTTGCCGCCTCGGGTACGGTGACGCTCGAGCTCGCGCTCGCGGGGGTGCCGATGGTTGCGGCCTATAAGGTGGGCGCGCTCGAGGTCCGCATCTTGCGCGCGCTCGTCACCGCGCCTTTCGTTTTGTTGCCGAACCTCATCCTCGGCGAGCCCGCCGTCCCCGAGCTCATTCAGGAGGCCTGCACCGCTCAGGCCCTCACTTCGGCCCTGGCGCCGCTCCTCGACGAAACGGCCGAGCGGCGCGCCCAACTCGCCGCGCTTGCCCGCGTGCGCGAGCGCGTCGCCGTGCAAGGCGCGAACCCGGCGGCGCGCGCCGCGCGGGTCGTGGTTGGCGAGCTTCCCTGAAAATCTCGCCCATTTGGGAAGAGCGGGGTCTATTCGATCGGGCTCAAGTAAGCGAAGCGATCAAGCGCGCATCGACCCCGACGTCACCGATCTCGGTGGACAAGGATCAGCGATGAAGATGCCCGGGCGGGGTTGCCGCTCAATGCCGCTGGGCGAGCGGCGCGTAATCGCGGCGCGGAGCGCCGGTGTAGAGCTGGCGCGGCCGGCCGATCTTCTGGCTCGGATCCTCGATCATCTCCTTCCACTGAGCGATCCAACCCGTGGTGCGCGCGAGCGCGAAGAGCACGGTGAACATGTCGGTCGGAAAGCCCATCGCCTTCAAGGTGATGCCGGAATAGAAATCGATGTTCGGGTAGAGCTTCTTCTCGATGAAGTATTCATCATGCAGCGCGATGCGCTCGAGCTCGAGCGCGACATCGAGCAGCGGATCGTCCTTGATGCCGAGCTCGTTCAGCACCTCATGCGTAGTCCTTTGCATGATCTTGGCGCGCGGATCGTAGTTCTTGTAGACGCGATGCCCGAAACCCATGAGGCGGAACGGGTCGTTCTTGTCCTTCGCGCGCGTGATGAATTGGGGGATGCGATCGGGCGTGCCGATCTCGGCCAGCATCTTGAGTGCCGCTTCATTGGCCCCGCCATGCGCCGGCCCCCATAGGCAGGCGATCCCGGCGGCGATGCAGGCAAAGGGGTTGGCGCCGGAAGAGCCGGCAAGCCGCACGGTCGCGGTCGAGGCATTCTGCTCGTGATCGGCGTGCAGGATGAAAATGCGGTCGAGGGCGCGCGATAGAACCGGGTTGATGTAGTACTCCTCGCAGGGCACCGCGTAGCACATCCGCAAGAAATTCGATGTGTAGTCGAGGTCGTTTTTCGGATAAACGAAAGGTTGTCCGATCGTATATTTGAACGCCATAGCCGCGAGCGTCGGGATCTTGGCGATCATCCGGATCGAAGCCACCATGCGCTGGTGCTCGTCGGAAATATCCGTCGAGTCGTGATAAAAGGCCGAGAGCGCGCCGACAGCCGCCACCATCACCGCCATGGGATGGGCATCGCGCCGGAAGCCCTGGAAGAAGCGCGACATCTGGTCATGCACCATGGTGTGGCGCGTCACGCGGAAGACGAAGTCGTCCTTCTGCTGGCTCGTGGGCAATTCACCGTAGAGAAGCAGATACGCGGTCTCGAGAAAATCGCCGTGCTCGGCGAGCTGCTCGATCGGGTAGCCCCGGTAAAGGAGAATGCCCTCGTCGCCATCGATATAAGTGATCTTGGAATCGCAGCTCGCCGTCGAGGTGAAGCCGGGATCGTAGGTGAACATGCCGGTTTGCGTGTAGAGCTTGGAGATGTCGACCACGCTGGGGCCGACGGAACCCTCATGCGCGGGAAGGTCGATGACCTTATTGCCGACCGTGAAAGAGGTGACGATGCCCATTGCTCCGCCTATCGGTTGGTCGCGCTGCAGCACGACATGTGAAGCCCTCGCCGTGACCGATCGATCCAAGACCGGCCCTCAGCATCAATGCCCTCCTGCTATGTCGCAGTGCGTAACGCGTTTGACAAGGGCGAGCAAGCCGAGCGCCTCATCCCTTAGTGCAAGAAGCGAGCCGAGAAAACAACCGCGGCATCGAGAGCGCCAGTCGTGTCGCGCGGCGCCCTTGGGCTGGCAGAGACGTGGCGTTTCACGCCGACGAGATACACCGCCTCATTGTGCGGCGGCCGGGCTTCGCGTGACCGCATCCTTGACGCGCGCCAGGCACTCCTCACGCCCGAGCACCACCATCACATCGAACAAGCCGGGCGAGGTGGCGCGTCCGGTCAGAGCCGCGCGCAGGGGCTGCGCGACCTGGCCAAGCTTCATCGCCTCCCTTTCGGCGAAGCCCCGCACCGCCGCCTCGAGAGACGTGGCGGCCCAATCTTCCCGGATGCTTTCGAGCTCGGCTCCGATCTTGGCGAGCGTCTCGATCGCGGCCGGCGTGAGCAGCGCCCTCGCCTTGTCGTCGAGCAACAGAGGGCGCGCGGCGTAAAGATAGTAAGCACCGTCGATCAATTCGAGGAGCGTCTTGGCGCGTTCCTTCAAGCCAGGCATGGCGGCGACAAGGCGCGCGCGCATGGTGTCGTCGAGCGCGCTCGGCGCGCCGCGCGCCGGCCCGGCCTCGGGCAGGATGTCCTCGATCGCCTGCACGAGAGCGCGATCCGGCGTTTCACGGATGTAGAGGCCGTTCAAATTCTCGAGCTTGGCGAAATCGAAGCGTGCCGGAGAGCGTCCAACGGTGTTGAGATCGAAGGCGTCGATCATCTCCTGCGTCGAGAACACTTCCTGGTCGCCATGCGACCAGCCGAGGCGCACGAGATAATTGCGCAGCGCCGCCGGAAGATAGCCGAGCGAACGATAGGCATCCACACCCAGCGCGCCGTGTCGCTTCGACAGCTTTGCCCCGTCTGGCCCGTGAATCAGCGGGATATGCGCCATGTGCGGCACGTCCCAGCCGAAGGCGCGATAGATCTGCGTCTGGCGCGCCGCGTTGGTGAGATGATCGTCGCCGCGGATGATGTGGGTCACGCCCATGTCGTGATCGTCGACGACGACCGCGAGCATATAGGTCGGCGTGCCGTCGGAACGCAGAAGCACGAGATCATCGAGATCCTTGTTCTGCCAAGTGACGGGGCCTTGCACCATGTCGTCGACAACGGTCTCGCCTTCGGAGGGTGCCTTGAGGCGGATGACGGGGTTCACGCCGGGGGGCGCCTCCTTGGGATCGCGGTCGCGCCAGCGCCCATCGTAGCGCATCGCCCGGCCTTCGCGCTTCGCCGTCTCGCGCATCGTGTCGAGCTCCTCTTTCGAGGCATAGCACGGATACGCATTGCCGGCGGCGACGAGGCTCAACGCCGCCTCAGCGTGGCGCGCGGCGCGTTCAAATTGAAAGACGGCATCATCATCCCAATCGAGCCCGAGCCATTTGAGCCCGTCGAGGATCGCGGTGATGGCAGCTTGCGTCGAACGTTCGCGATCCGTGTCCTCGATGCGCAACAACATGCGCCCGCCGTGGTGGCGGGCATAGAGCCAGTTGAAAAGAGCGGTGCGGGCCCCACCGATGTGAAGAAATCCCGTGGGGGAAGGGGCGAAGCGCGTGATGATGGTGCCGGACATCAAAAGATCCAAGAGAGCGGGGAACACGGTTGAAGCGGATGCACCCGCCGAGCGTCGAGCGAGCCGCTGATGCCTTGAGGCGTGGACCGTGCCCGTCGTGTCGCAAGCGGCCGCGGCGTCGCGGCCGTCAAGAATTCACGACGACGGACACGCGCTTGGCCGCACGCTCTTCCCGACGGGGCGGATGGCGAGGAAGCCGAGTGAGCCGCACGATCAGGCCGCCCCGGCCGCTCACCCATCGAAGGTTGGAGCTGACCGATGCCCAATCCATCATCGGGGAGATATTGCACATCCGCTTCCCTTGGCCGAGAATATCGCGTGTCGGCATGGGGCGGCACATAGGGCATCCGGGGGGCATTGTCACGAGCGTGAGTAGCGTTGAGGGCGGCGCGGCGATCGGGGTCCCGACGAGCGCGGACGGTGCGTTCGCCGGCTTTTCCCTGCGCGAGGCTTGGCTTGATCTTGGCCAACGGTTCCGCGCGGCGATCGAGATTGAGATCGCCCATCGGCGGCCGTTTCTTTGGCTTCCGGTGGCGGCCGGCGCGGGAGTCATTCTCTACTTTGCCGCCGATCGCGAGCCTTCGCTCGCCTATGCCGGCGTGCTCACGGCAGGCGGAGCGGTTCTCGCCTTCCTGCTGCGGCGCTGGCGAGCGCCTTTCGCCTTCGCCGTGGTGCTGGCCGTCCTGTCGGCGGGCTTCCTTTCGGCCTCCCTGCGTTCCGCTCTTCTTTCCGCTCCCGTCATCGACAAAGTCCGCGTTCTCAAGCTCACCGGCACGATCGAGGAGATGGATCTCCGCCGCGTAGGTGCGCGTTTCGTGCTGCGCGTCGCGACGGCGGAAGGCTTGCTCCCGGCGGAGACCCCCTATCGCCTTCGCCTCACCTTGCGCGAGACGCCGCATGTGGAGGCCGGCGCCTTCATCTCGGTCACGGCGCGCGTCCTGCCGCCTGCGAGGCTCGTCCTGCCCGGCGGCTATGATTTCGCGCGCGATGCTTATTTCGCGAGGATCGGCGGGGTCGGATCCGTGCTCGGACGCATCGAGAACGTACCTGCACCCACGTCCGTGGGCCCCTGGCTCGCGCTGACCACGGCGATCGACCGCGCCCGCAACGCGCTGGCGCAGCGTATCTTCACCATCGTCGGCGGCGATGAGGGCGCGGTGGCGGCCGCGATGGTCACCGGAAAGCGCGACCTCCTCTCCGACAAGGCGCGCGAGCTCATTCGCGAGGCCGGCATCTTCCATATCATCACGATCTCGGGCGTGCAGATGACGCTCGTCGCCGGGATGATCTTCTGGATCGTGCGCCGGTTGCTCGCCTTCTCGACCACGCTTGCCTTGCGATACCCGATCAAGAAATGGGCGGCCGGCGCCTCCATTCTCGGCGCCATCGCCTATGATGTCGTCACCGGCTCGCGTGTCGGCACGGAACGCGCTTTGTTCATGACGCTCATCGTGCTCGCCGCGGTGATCGCGGACCGGCGCGCCATCACCATGCGCAACCTCGCCTATGCCGCATTCGCGGTGATCATCTTCGAGCCGGAAGCGGTGCTCGGCGCGAGCTTCCAGCTCTCCTTCGCGGCCGTCTCGGCGCTCGTCGCGGTGAGCGAAGCGCGCATGGAAATCTCGGCGAGGAAGAAAGCGGAGCGGGAGCGTCGCGAACCTTTGCCGACCGGCTTTTTGTCACGCATGCTCGCCAGAGCCGTCGAGGTCATCGTCTGGCTCTTCATCGCCACCTTCTGCGCGACCTTGGCCACCGCCTCCTACATGGCCTACAACTTTCACGAGCTCAGCCCCTATGTGCTCATCGGTAATCCGCTGACCTTGACCATCATCGAATTCTTCGCCGTGCCCGGCGCCTTGCTCGGGGCGCTTCTCTATCCGCTCGGGCTCGATGGCCCGGTTTGGCATTATGTCGGAAGCGGCATCGAGCTTATCTTCTGGGCCGCGGCCAAGATCGCGGCGGCGCCCAATTCGACTTTCTACATCCGGGCCTTCGCGCCTTGGGCCATCCTGTTTCTCACGCTGGGCGTGCTTTCGGCCGTGCTCTGGCGGAGCCTTCTCATGCGGCTCACCGCTCTCGCTTTCCTCCTTGTCGGCATCATCGGCGCCGTCTCAGGCCGAGGCTTTGATGTCGCGATCGCGCCGACGGGCGAGAGCGCGGCGGTGCGTCTCTCGGACGGAAAGCTGGCGGTGATCGGGGCGCGACCCGATCCCTTCGAGGCGGAGCAATGGCTGCGCGCCGATGGCGATGGCCGCGAGGCGCGCGCCCTCTTGGCGCTTGGAACTTATTGCGACAAGCTGGGCTGCGTGGGGAGGCTCATCGACGGAAGCGCGCTCGCGCTCGTCGCCCAGCAAGCCGGTTTCGAGGAAGATTGCCTGCGCGCCGACATCATCGTCTCGCCGCACAAAGCGCCCGCGAGTTGCGCCGCGCCGCTCATCCTCGATCGCCCGAGCCTTGAAAATTCAGGCGCCGTCACCTTGCAAATCACCGCACAAGGTTTCGCGGTGAGCGCGGCGCGTTCGCCCGATGAGGATCGGCCCTGGTCGCACCCGCCGAAGCGGCCCGAGTCAGGCTCGGCGACCGATGATCGAGCTACGCCCGATGCCGAAGAAAAAGACACAAGCGACCGCGAGTAGCGCCCATGCGAGGCGGCGCGGCCTTCATCTGCCGAAGCCGGGCGCCACGCCTTCACGCATCACGAAACGCCGCAACGGGCCAAAAAGATCGAGCGCCGCCATGCCGAGGCCTCGCGCGAGATCGACGGGAAGGAAGGGCGAAAGCAGCGAACGGTTCATCAGCGTGACCGCGGCCGAACGCGTCGCGATGTCGCTCGCGCGCGCGTCTTCATAGGCTTCGAGAACGGCAGGCGCGCCGATGTCGCGGCCTTCGCGCGCTGCTTCACCGGCAAGAGCCGCAAGGGTTGCCGCGTCGCGCAGGCCGAGGTTGAGGCCTTGCGCTCCGATCGGTGGAAAGGCGTGCGCGGCCTCACCGACAAGGGCGAGGCGCGGCGCGCCAATCGACGTCACATGCGCGATGGAGAGCGGCACCGCCCCGCGCGCGCTCGCAAGGCGCATCTTGCCGAGCATTGAATGGGTGCGCCGCTCGACGGCGAGCGAGAAGGCGTCATCGTCGAGCGCCTTCAGGGTCCTGGCCTTGGCGCTGCGCACCATCCAGACGAGGCTCGACGCCTCTTGGACCCTCGCAAGGGAAGGCAGAGGCACCAAGGTGCAGGGGCCCTCGCGCGTGTGGAACTCGGTCGAGATGTCCTCATGCGGCAGCTCGTGGTGGAAAATCCCGGTGAGCGCCCACTGCGGCAGCCGCTCGAGCCGCGCCGTGATGCCAGCCGCCTCGCGAAGCCGCGAGCGCTGGCCGTCCGCCGCCACGATGAGTTCGGCTTCTAGCCTTCGTCCGCCGACGACGCACCCGGCGCGATCGGCGTCGAAAAAGGGTTCGGAGGCGAAGCCGTCGATCAAGTGGATGGCAGGAACCGTTTCCGCGACGCGCCGCAACGCCGCGTTGAGGGCGCCGGCCGCGATATTCCAGCCGAAGGCGTCGAGGCCGATCTCACGCGCTTCGAAGGTCAGGGGCCGCCAGCGAAACAGGTTATCGGTATCGTCGATGATGCGTAGCGCCCGCAAGGGAGCAGCGTCCTTCGCGAGCCCTTGCCAGACGCCGAGCTCGGTGAGGAGGCGAATGGAGTGATCGAAGAGGGCGACCGTCCGGCCCGAGTTGTTTTCGCTCGTCTCGCCCGCGAGCGTCACCGCGACGGCTTCCCGGGCGAGCGCGAGCGCCGCCACGAGCCCGACCGGGCCGGCTCCGGCCACGATGGCGCTGCGGCCGACCTCGGCGCTCATATCAGAGGACGAAGGCGAGACCCGGTAAGGTCAACGGCTGGACGCTTCCGGGTCGGTGAACGGCTTGCGGCTCTCACGGGACTTGCGCGCAATCACCAGAAAGTGCGCGGATCGATCCAGAACTCTTTCTCGGCGACCTCCTGCTTGATGCGGGCCGCCTCGTTCTCGATCCTGTTCAGCCGGGTGGGCGCAAAACAACCCCATTGGCGCGCCTTCGCGACCGAGATCGAAACCAACGTCGCACCATTGGCGACATCGATCTGCTCTGCGGTCATCGCCACGTTGAGCGAGATGTCCGGGCCGACGAAACCGTCATTCGCGCGGATCCGCTTGAGACGATGAAATTCCCTGTCATGGCTTCGGAAAACTCGCGCGGTCTCACGGATGGAATTGAGCGCCGCGCTGAAGCTCTGCTCGAATTGCCAGCACGGCGAGGCTTCGGTAACCGCATAGGCGGGTGAGGGCGCATAAGGCCCAAGATCGGCGGCAACCGCTTCATCGGTCGCGCTTAAGATCACGGCCAACGCGCAAAGGCCAAGGCAGCTCAACAATCCGCTTCGATGAATCATGAGCACAGGCTAGAGCAGGATCCGAAAAAAGGAAACTGGTTTTGCGCCGGATTATCCCGCCCTTGGCCTATTCGCCGCTTCGACCAAGGTGTTCGCCCAATTCATCAAGGAAACGAATCCGCCGAGAAGGGCATGCGCGTTGGCTTCGTTCTCACCATCTGGCAAGAAGCGGACGGACTGAATTCGCACGACTGCATTCAAGCATCGAAGGACGGGAGAGCATCATGAACAGCATTGCCCAGAGCGGAGCCGCCGGCGAAAAGCTCACTTCCGCCCCCATCGATCCAGGCGCGAGAATTGGCCATGTGCATCTCAAGGTGGCCGATCTCGATCGGGCGCTCGCTTTTTATTGCGGCGTGCTCGGCTTCGGCCTGAAGCAGCGCTATGGTTCGCAAGCAGCGTTCGTCTCGGCCGGCAACTACCACCACCATATCGGACTGAACACCTGGGAAAGCGCCGGCGGCAAGCCGCCCGCGTCCGGCACGACTGGGCTTTACCATATCGCCATTCTCTACCCGACCCGTGCCAAGCTCGCGGACGCGCTGCGCCGCCTCATCGCCGCCGGCATTCCGCTCGATGGCGCGAGCGACCACGGCGTCAGCGAGGCGCTTTATCTGCGCGATCCCGACGAGAACGGCGTCGAGCTTTATTGGGATCGGCCTGAAGAAGAATGGCCGCGCACCCCGCAAGGCGAGCTGCAGATGCACACACGACGCCTCGACCTCGAGGGGCTCCTCCGCGCGGCCGGCTGAAGGGCGTATTTTTTCGGGCAGACGAGGCGGCTGCATTCGCAATCGTGTCGGACGAATCCGACCCGAAAACGTGTGGACGGCACGGGATGGCCGAAGGGTGTCGGAATGGGGGCATTGTCGGGAACGTTAAGATCGCGTAAACAGCGCGCCTTCCCGCAGCCCGGTCGCGGGCGACCCAACCCGGAGTAGCTAGTGAGCTTGTTCCTCGCTCAAATGCAACGCAGCCCCTGGAATTGCGCCAAGGTCGTCCTCGGCGTTTCCGCATTTTTCGCGATCGCTCTTTACCTTTTGCATGGCTGAAGACTGAGGCCTCGCCGGCAATCATTTTTGAAACGAGGAAGGATGGACCTTCCCCTCTTGGAAGGGATTTCCGAGATTCAGAACCGGAAGGCACGGCGAACTCACCCGTCCTTTGGCCGCTGCAGAAAACCGTCATTTACTGGAGGCGCTCATGCCGCAATCGATCAAGAAGGGTTTCAAGGCCCTTCTCGCGGAGGCCGACGCGATGGTGCCGGCGCTCGGTGTGGAGGAGGCGCGCGCCTTGCAAGGGCAGGAAGGCACCGTCTTCGTCGATCTTCGCGATCCTCGCGAGATCGAGCGTGAAGGGAAGATGCCTGGCGCTTTCCATTGCCCGCGCGGCATGCTGGAATTTTGGATCGACCCTGAAAGCCCCTACCACAAGCCCATATTCGGCGAGGACAAGCGTTTCGTTTTCTTCTGTGCGGGCGGTTGGCGATCAGCGCTTGCGGCCAAGACCGCCATCGAGATGGGCCTGCAACCCGTGGCGCATCTCAAGGGCGGGTTCGGGGCGTGGAAAAAAGCCGGCGGCCCCACTGAAACGGTGACGGCAAAGCCCCCGCAAGGTTCCGGGACGTCGTGAGAAGGCGCCGGCGAAGCCGCGGCGCTTAGATCATCCGCAAAGCTCCCGGGGGAAGGGGTAAAGGCCGCGCCTCGGCTCGCGTTCGCGGCCGACGAGACTTTGGTCGATCGGCGTAGCTCTTCTCAGTCCTGCATTCCGTCGTTTCGCGTGATCTTGCCGAAAACACTTCCCAATTTCGCCGCACCTGCTTTAGAAGCGCTGGCGACCCACCGCTTTGCGGAGCCGTTCCATGACCATGATCGTCGATCTTCTCGCGCGCGAAATCCTCGATTCGCGCGGCAATCCGACGGTCGAGGTGGATGTCGTGCTCGAAGACGGGGCGCTTGGGCGCGCCGCGGTGCCCTCGGGCGCTTCGACCGGAGCCCATGAGGCCGTTGAATTGCGCGACGGGGGGGCGCGTTATCTGGGCAAGGGCGTAAGGAAGGCCATTGAATCGGTCACCGGCGACATCGCCGAGGCGGTGGTCGGCATGGATGGGCAAGATCAGGTCGCGATCGACAATGCCATGATCGCGCTCGACGGCACGGCGAATAAATCGAGGCTCGGCGCGAACGCCATTCTCGGCGTTTCGCTTGCCGCCGCAAAGGCCGCGGCGCTTGCGAGCAACCTGCCCCTTTTCCGTTACGTCGGCGGCGCTTACGCGCACATCTTACCAGTGCCGATGATGAACATCGTCAACGGCGGCGTGCATGCCGACAACCCAATCGATTTCCAGGAGTTCATGATCATGCCCGTCGGGGCCTCGAGCTTTGCCGAGGCGGTCCGCATGGGATCGGAAGTGTTCCATACGTTGCGGTCGGCGTTGAAAAAAGCCGGGCACAATACGAATGTCGGCGATGAGGGCGGCTTTGCGCCTAATCTCCCTTCCGCCGAGAAAGCGCTCGATTTCATCATCGGCGCGATCGAGACGGCGGGCTTCACCCCTGGTGACGATATCGTTCTGGCGCTCGATTGCGCCTCAACAGAGTTCTTCAAGAATGACCAATATCGCTATGAAGGCGAAGGGAAAACCCGCTCATCCAAAACACAAGCCGGGTATCTTGCGGAACTCGTCGCGAACTATCCGATCGCTTCGATCGAGGACGGCATGGCCGAAGATGATTGGGATGGCTGGAAGCTGTTGACGGAGAAGATCGGCGCCAAATGCCAGCTTGTCGGAGACGATCTTTTCGTCACCAATGTCACGCGGCTCGAGCGCGGCATCAGGGAAGGGGCGGGCAACGCCATTCTCGTCAAGGTCAATCAGATCGGCACGTTGACCGAGACGCTCGCCGCCGTCGATCTCGCCCATAAATCCGCCTTTCGCGCCGTCATGTCGCATCGCTCGGGCGAGACCGAGGACACCACCATCGCCGATCTCTCGGTCGCCACCAACTGCGGACAAATCAAGACGGGCTCGCTCGCCCGCTCGGACCGCACCGCGAAATACAATCAGCTTATGCGCATCGAGGAAGAGCTCGGCGAGCAGGCGAGCTACGCGGGCCGCAAGGCTCTCAAGGCCTTTTCCTGAACGGCGCCCACGCGCATCAAAGCCCGTTGATCTGAGGCTGCGCGTCAGGCAGCGATCGGGCACCCATCGCTTATCTCGCCGGGCTGTTGCGTCTCGAGCGAAGCGCGGATGGTCTCCGCGAGCGCCTTCGCTTCCGGCGCCTGCTCGCCTTGCGCGGCGATGAAGCCGATGCGGCAAGGCGGCAAGGCCGGAAGCCCTTCGCGCGCGCCGACGACGCGCTGCCAAGGCCTGAACGCGCTCGCCGGCAGCACTGTGATTGCAAGCCCCGCCTGCACCATCGGGGCGATGGCGGCGTAATTATTCGAGGTGAGCACGAGACGCGACGGGATCTCGGCCTCCGCGAGGCTCGCGAGCGCGGCATTGCGCCAATTGCACGTCGTGCGCCCAAGCGCCAGCGGCAAAGGGCGCTCGGCATGGGCCGCCCCATGCGGCCCGGCAACCCAGTGCAGCTGCTCTTCGCGCAAGACCTCAACATGAGCAAGACGTTGGCAATCGGTCACGACCGCGATGTCGAGCTGCCCCGCATGCATGTGCTCATTGAGAGAGAGGCTCGAATCGCAAATGACCGAAACCTCCACGAGCGGGTGACGGCGGGTGAAACGAGTGAGAATGAGGGGGAGAAAATTGTCGGCATAATCGTCCGGGATGCCGAGCCGCACCTGGCCGGTCAGCCCCTTGTTCGAAATGGCGGCGACGGCGGTCGCCTCGAGTTGCAACATGCGCCGCGCATAATCGACGAGCTTTTCTCCGTCTTCGGACAAGCGCACGCCTCGCCCCAGCTTGTCGAACAACGAACGCCCGAGCCGTTCCTCCAGTTTCTTCATATGCATGGACACGGCCGATTGCGTCTTGTGCACACGCTCGGCGGCGCGGGTGAAGCTTCCCGTGTCCACGATGGCGAGAAAGCTCCGGAGCTGATCGGTGTCGAGCATGGCGAACCCATCCGATTTGGTGATCGTTCATATTACAAACATTCGTTTGTGAAATCAATCGAAATCCACCATCTTGTTTTCACCGCAACAGCGATCAGCCCGGGGATGCGGCGGCGCCGCTTCGAGGGCGACGGCTTGAAGGAGTGAAGGCGATGAGCAACGTTTGCACGCACTACACGGCAGGTGAGGCGCTTCCCCGGGGGCGACATGCCGGGACGGCTTCACGGCTGTTGGTCAAGGTGAAAACCGGCATCCTCTGGCCGCTTCGCGTCTTACGGGCGCGCCAGGAACTCGAGATGCTCGCGAGAATGACGGAAAATGAGTTGAAGGATATCGGCCTTACGCGCACCGATCTCGGCGACGCGACGGCCTTGCCCGCGGACGCGAGCCCTACCGATTTCCTGGCCGGCCGCGTCGAAGAGCGCTTCGGCCGCAAATCGGCTTGAGCGGAGGGCTATTCAAAAGAAGAAAAGACGAGGCGGGCCGATGCTTCCCGATCGAGCGGGTAAGCTTCGGCCCGAAAGCTTTAGATTCCGAGGTTCTTATTTCACGACCTGGCCGCGCAGCTCGCCGCCTTTGTTCTGGTTCGTGTGGATGTTGTAATACCATTTGCCGGAAGCAAGCTCGGCGGCCTGGGCATCGGTGAGAGTCGCCTGGCCCTTTTGCGGACTGTCGAGGCTTCCGGTCATGGGAACGACGACGCTGGCATTCACACCGGGATCGGCGGGACCATGGAAATGGGACATGATGGCCGGGCCGCTCAGTCCCGAATAGGTCGCGGTCCAGTTGAGTGCCTTCGTGTTGGTGTCGTAGGTCGCCGTGAGGCTTCCCGAGCCTGTAGTGTTGTTCGGCGGGACCTCTGATGTTGGCTTGAGATCAGCCTTGTAGTTGATCGTTTCGGCGGTCGCCGGCGCGGCGGCGAAAAGTCACCGCCGCAAGACCAAGCCCGGCAAGCGCGATGGTTTGGCTCGTCGCTTTCATTGTGATCCTCTTCATTCGGATTCTTCGGGCGCGATTGTCGGTCGCCGCGTCTTTGCGGTCAATCCGCTTGATCGCCCTCCGGCTAACAAAATCGTGAGTTTGCCGAGCAAGACCGGACGCTGGCGCCCCGCGCGCCTCGGCGTGGAATCGCGAATGAGGTGACCAGGAAAGATCGGCGCGCTAGAAGACCCGCCGTCATTGAGTGGAGGCAAGACCCGATGAGCCTGCGCGCGGATGTTGTCGTCCTCGGAGCCGGAATGGTGGGAGTGGGCGTCGCGCTCAATTTGCAAAAGCGCGGCCGTGACGTGGTTCTCGTCGATCGGCGAGGCGCGGGCGAAGAGACGAGTTTCGGCAACGCCGGACTGATCCAGCGCGAGGCCGTGATCCCTTACACTTTCCCGCGCGAATTCGGCTCGATCTTGAGCTATGCGATGAACAATCGTCGCGATGCCGTCTACCATCTGTCGGCGCTCCCGCGCGTCGCGCCATGGCTTTTCCGTTACTGGCAGGAGGGCGCGCCCGAGCGCGTCGCGCGCTCGGCCGAGGCGCTGGCGCCTCTGATGGCTGAATGCGTCAAGGAGCACGACGCCCTCATCGCCGAGGCCGGCGGCAAAGCGGCAGACCTCGTTTATCAAAGAGGCTGGCTCAGATGCCTGCGCACCGAGGAGAGCTTGCGCGAGGCAATCGGCGAGGCGAAGCTTCTCGATCAATATGGGGTCGACTACGCGGTGCTGAACGGCGCGGAAGTGCGCAAGCTCGAGCCGCATGTGTCGGAGGCGGTGATCGGCGCGATCCATTTTCGCGGCTCGCCGACATCGGCCGACCCGGGCGCGCTCACCAAGGCCTATGCGGAGCTTTTCACGCAAAGGGGCGGGCACTTCGTCAAGGGAGACGCGCGGCGCCTCTCGCAGCAGGCTTCGGGATGGGCTTTGGCGTCCGAGAAGGGCCCCATCGAAGCGCGCGAGGCCGTGATCGCGCTCGGCCCCTGGTCGGATGATGTGTTCCGCCCGCTCGGTTACGACATCCCCTTGGCCGTGAAGCGGGGCTATCACATGCACTACGCCGTCAAGGGTAATGCGACGCTCGGCCATTCCCTGCACGATGGCGACGGCGGTTTCGCGCTCGTGCCGATGAGCAAAGGCATCAGGCTCACGACGGGCGTCGAATTCGCTGATCGCGACGCCCCGCCAACTCCCGTTCAACTCACCCGCGCCGAGCCCTTCGCGCGCGAACTCTTCCCGTTGGCGGAGCGCCTCGACGAGAAGCCCTGGATGGGCCGGCGCCCCTGCCTCCCGGACATGGTCCCGGTGATCGGAAGGGCCGGGCGGCACAAAGGGCTGTGGTTTGCCTTCGGCCATGCCCATCACGGTTTCACGCTCGGCCCCGTCACCGGGCGCCTCATCGCCGAGATGATGACCGGCGAGCAGCCCTTCACCGATCCTTCGCGCTACGCCGCCGAGAGGTTTCGTCATTGAGCCGACCCGGCGCGCTCGCGCGGGGAATTCGATGTTTCATGAAGGTCGCTCAGCCGAGCGGTGTGCGCACGTGCTCGGGCCGCACGCCGATGCCGATGAGGCGCGCCGGGATGCGCTGAAGAATTGGGAACCGCGTAAGAATGCGGACAGGCAGCGGGAGGCGGGCGCGGTCGGGCCGTGGAGACCCCGCCTCGGCGGCGCCCCCAAGCCCTCCGGCGCCGAGCACCGACGCGATGACGCGCCTTTGGATGAGGACTTGGCCGGCTTGCGTGGCCCGTGCCGGCCAAAGCCTTCGCTTTTGCACGGCGGCGAGCTCGGTCGGCGTCACTTTACCCATCTTGAGCGGGCGGGTGAGAATATTGGCGGTCGCGACCGCATCCTGGATGGCGAGATTGATCCCGACACCGCCCACCGGCGACATCGCATGGGCGGCATCGCCGATGCAGAGAAGGCCGTCGCGGTACCAGCGCCTCAGCCGGTCGACGCCAACCGTCAGCAATTTCACGTCCTCGAAGCTCTTGATGCGGTCGGTGCGGTCGGCAAGAAAAGGCGCAAGCTCGCCGATCTTCGCGCGAAAGGCAGGAAGCCCCGCGCGGTGAACCGCGTCGATCGATCCCTTGGCGATGACGATGCCGCATTGCCAGTGGTCTCCCCGGTTGATGTTGATGAAGATCACGCCCGGCTCGAAACGCCCGATCGTATCCTCAGCGTCAGAGGAAAAACGCGGCAGGGAAAACCACAACACATCCATCGGCGCCCCAAGATCCTCCACGATGAGCCCTGAGCACTTTCGGACGGTCGAATGGCGGCCATCGGCGCCGATGACGAGCTGGGCGCGCACGGCAAGAGGCCCCTCGTCGGTGACCGCGTTCAGGCCGACGATGCGTCCGTTTTCCTCGATGAGGCCGGTGGCCTCGGCGCGCATGAGAAGCCGGAACTGAGGATATCTTTGGCTCTGCTTCGCCAGGAAATCGAGAAAATCCCATTGCGGCATGAAGACCACGTAGGGGTGGCGCACCGGCAAATGGGAGAAGTCCGCCGCAGTTATGCGCTTGTTGCCGATCTGCGCCGAGAGCGTGAACACTTTCTGATGCGGCAGCTTCAGGAATTCGTCGATGAAGCCGAGCTCGCGCATGATCTCGAGCGTCGAGGGATGGATGGTGTCGCCGCGAAAATCACGCAGGAAATCGGCATGTTTCTCGAGCACCACCACCTCGACGGCCGCCCGCGCCAGGAGATGGGCGAGCATCATTCCGGCGGGTCCTGCGCCCGCAATGCAGCAGGTCGTGCTAATGGTGCGTGTCATCGCCTCCCCATCATATATGGCGCGGGAGTGCGGGCGCGAGCGGGCCTTGCCCAGCCGTTTTCAGGCGCTCGCGCGAATTTCTGGCAGGAAGCCCGTCGGCTCGAGTGATTCCATCTGGCACATTGCCCGCGCGCGGCAGGCAAGCGCTCATTAACCTCGCTCGATTCTAATCGCGGGATGGTCATCAAGCACCGCTGGCGCATCATGCTGGGGCTCGTCCTCCTGTGGAGCGCGTCGGCGCTCGTCACGGGGTTTTTCGTCGTGCAAGCCTATGAGGGCGCGCGCGGCATCGAGGCCAAACGCCAGATCAAGAACCGGGTGTTCGCGCTGCGCGGTGAGCTCGTCGAGCTCAAAGACGAAAGAGCGGCGCTCGAGCGCAAGGTGGCGATGCTTCGCGGCCCCGTGCTCGACGGCGACCTCCTCGACGAGCGCGTGCGGGCGGAACTCGGACGCGTCAACAAGAACGACCTCGTCATCTTTCTCAAGGATACTGGCCCAAGCCGGACGCCGTAGGCGAAGGCGTGACGAGGTCGGCGAAGCGGCCGCCCGCGCGCTTTCTTGGCCGGGGCAAGCTCAGGTTTTGCCGCGCTTGCACGCCGAGCGGAACTTCTTGCGCGCCTTGCCGCGCAAGCCCTGGGCGTCGGCCTTCTTCGAGCATTCGAGGCTGAGCGCGCTTCTAGGCTTTGCAGGCGTGGGCGCGCTGGCGGCAGGGCTTGTCGCCGCCGGCTTCGCGGCGGGGCTTGCGGGCGTTTGGGCGTTCGTCTGCGCCAGCGCCAAAGAGGCGCACAGGCTGATCGCCGCCGCGGCAGCGTATTTCACAAGGGATGTCGTCATCGAAGCCTCCCGAAGTGCTGTGGCGCCCCTTCGTCGGGCGCAGCCTAAAGACGTAGCGCGCTGGCGTCTTCCTGTCAGCTCGCCGCTACCCCTCGGAAAGGCCTCGACTACTCCCAAGGAGCGGCTCGCCCGATGAGGGCGCCCCCTCGCCAAGCCTTGGTCCTTCGTCTAATCTCGCTTCGAGGATCAAGGAGGACCAGCATGGCAGGTGCCGCCGCCAAAACGGCCCGCTCGACGGGGCGAGGCGTGACCGAGAAAGACGGGCCGGGCTCCGAAGGAGGGCGGCGAGGCGCCCGTACTGGTGATGGTCCGCCCCAGGGGGCGCAATTCACGCGGGAGGACGAGCTGACGGCCTATCGCTCCATGCTGCTGATCCGCCGCTTCGAGGAGAAGGCAGGCCAGCTTTACGGCATGGGGTTCATCGGCGGGTTCTGCCACCTTTATATCGGTCAGGAAGCGGTGGTCGTCGGGATGCAGCTGGCCGCAAAGCCCGGGGACCAGGTGATCACCGGTTACCGCGACCACGGGCATATGCTGGCGACCGGCATGGACCCGAAGGGCGTCATGGCCGAGCTCACGGGTCGCCGCAGCGGCTATTCGAAGGGCAAGGGCGGCTCGATGCACATGTTCTCGAAGGAGAAGCAGTTCTTCGGCGGGCATGGGATCGTGGGCGCGCAAGTGCCTCTCGGCACGGGCCTCGCCTTCGCCAATCGCTATCGCGACAATGGCGCGGTGACGCTCACCTATTTCGGCGATGGGGCGGCCAATCAGGGCCAGGTGTATGAAAGCTTCAACATGGCCGAGCTCTGGAAGCTCCCCGTCGTCTATGTGATCGAGAACAACCGTTACGCCATGGGCACGGCGGTGACGCGGGCTTCCGCGCAGACCGATTTCTCGAAGCGCGGCGCCTCGTTCAATATCCCTGGCGAGCAGGTGGATGGGATGGATGTGCGAGCCGTGCGGGAGGCGGGCGAGCGGGCCACCTCTTTCGCGCGCGGCGGCAAGGGACCCTACATCCTTGAAATGCAGACCTACCGTTACCGGGGCCATTCGATGTCGGATCCGGCGAAATACCGATCGAAGGAAGAAGTGCAGAAAATGCGGGAGGAGCATGATTGCATCGAGATGGTGCGCAAGCGGCTCCTCGAAACCTGGAAAATGCCGGAGGAAGAACTGAAGGCGATCGATGCCAAGGTTCGCGAGATCGTCAATGAGGCGGCCGAATTCGCTCAGCACGATCCTGAGCCGGACACGGCCGAGCTTTGGACGGATGTGCTTCTCTGACCTCTCCGCGAGGCTGCGCCGCCGAGATGAGCTCTCGGCTATGAACCTTCATTCAGGCTGCTGAGTATCCCATGCCCACCCATGTATTGATGCCCGCCCTGTCGCCCACCATGGAACAGGGCAAACTCGCCAAATGGCTCAAGAAAGAGGGCGACACCGTCAAATCCGGTGACGTGATCGCCGAGATCGAGACCGACAAGGCGACCATGGAGGTCGAGGCGGTCGACGAAGGCGTGCTCGCGAAGATCCTGGTCGGCGACGGCACCGAGAACGTCGCGGTCAACACGCCCATCGCCGTGATCGCGGGGGAGGGGGAGGACGCGGCGGCCGCCTCGAAGGCGGCGCCGCCCGCGAAGCTGAACGGCGGCGAGGCCGATCAGCGCCAGAAGGGCGACACCCCCCAGGCGACGCCCACGCAAGAGGCGAAGGCCGAAACGAAGGTTCCCGCGGCGTCCTTGGGTCATGCGCCGAAGACGCCGGCGTCCGCCGAGCCCGAAGTGCCCGAAGGCACGCAGATGGTGACGATGACCGTGCGCGAGGCCTTGCGCGACGCCATGGCCGAGGAGATGAGGCGCGACGAACTCGTCTTCGTCATGGGCGAGGAAGTGGCCGAATATCAGGGCGCCTATAAGGTGACGCAGGGCCTGCTTCAGGAGTTCGGCGCGCGTCGCGTCGTCGACACGCCGATCACCGAGCACGGCTTCGCGGGCCTCGGGGTCGGCGCGGCGCTTTCGGGGCTCAAACCGATCGTCGAGTTCATGACCTTCAATTTCGCCATGCAGGCCATGGACCAGATCATCAACTCGGCGGCAAAGACGCTTTACATGTCGGGCGGCCAGATGGGCTGCCCGATTGTTTTTCGCGGGCCGAACGGAGCGGCAGCGCGCGTCGCCGCCCAGCACAGCCATGATTACACGGCCTGGTACAGCAATGTGCCGGGGTTGAAAGTGGTGGCGCCTCACACGGCCGCCGACGCCAAGGGGTTGCTCAAGGCCGCCATCCGCGATTCCAATCCGGTGATCTTCCTCGAGAATGAAATTCTATACGGCCAATCCTTTCCGGTGCCGAAGCTCGATGATTTCGTCATCCCGATCGGAAAGGCGAAGATCGCAAGGCCCGGTTCGCACGTCACCATCGTCGCCTGGTCGATCGGCATGACCTACGCGCTCAAGGCCGCCGACCAATTGGCGAAGGAGGGCATCGAAGCGGAAGTCATCGATCTGCGCACCATTCGTCCGATGGACACCGAGACCGTGATCGAAAGCGTCAAGAAGACGAACCGTCTCGTGACAGTGGAAGAAGGCTGGGCGCAATCCGGCGTCGGCGCCGAGATCGCCATGCGCGTCTGCGAAGCGGCCTTCGATTGGCTCGATGCGCCCCCAGTCCGCATCACCGGCAAGGACGTGCCGATGCCCTATGCCGCGAACCTCGAAAAGCTCGCCCTTCCTAATGTTGACGAGGTGGTGGCGGCCGCGAAGACGGTTCTTTATCGCTAATCGCATGGCCGTCTCGTTGAAACAGCTCGGCGTGCCGCCCGACGCGCAGGAACTCGGTGGGCAGGAGATCCTGCGCGCCTTCATCGTCGATGGGGGCCTCAGCGCTAAGCCTGATAAGGGGCTTCGAGAATCCAGAGACCCGCGGGCTTCTGCGCATGGATCTGGCGCGACACGATTCCCGCATCTACGCGAGTGACGATGGCATGAGCGAAGCCGACGCGTTCGAACGGATTCACCGGATGTTCGAAGCCGAGCGACTGAGGCCAACCGATCTCGGCACGACCAGCGCGATCAATTGAGGCCCGCACATGCCCACCAACATCCTCATGCCTGCTCTTTCGCCCACCATGGAGAAGGGCAACCTCGCCAAATGGCTGAAGAAGGAGGGCGACACCATCAAGTCAGGCGACGTGATCGCCGAGATCGAGACCGACAAGGCCACGATGGAAGTCGAGGCTGTCGACGAGGGCGTGCTCGCGAAGATCGTGGTGCCTGAAGGCACGGCTGACGTGCCGGTGAATCAGCTCATCGGCTTGATCGCCGCCGAGGGCGAGGATGCAAAAGCCGTCGCGGGGGCGGCTGCACAGGGCGCGCCGGCGAGCGCGCCACCACCGGCCGCGAAGGCCGAGGCACCGGGCGGCGCCAAGGCTCAGCCTGGCGCGGCGGCGCAAGCGGCGGCGCCGAGGCCGGCGGCGTCGGCGGAGGCGCCGCCTTCGCGGCCCGGCGGGCCTGGTCCCGCAGAGAGGTCTGGCGCTCCGGCTCTCGCGAATGGCCAGGCGAAGGGTGAGCGCGTTTTCGCCTCGCCGCTTGCGCGCCGCGTTGCCAAGGATGCCGGCATCGAGCTTGCCTCGGTCAAGGGCTCCGGCCCGCATGGCCGGATCATCGAGACGGATGTGAAATCCGCACTCGCGGGCGGCACCGCGAAACGGGCTCCCGGCGCGCAGCCGCAGGCGCCCGGCGCTCGTCCGGCGATGCCGGCAGGAATGTCGGATGACGTGATCAGGAAGCTTTTCGAGCCCGGCTCCTTCACCGAGGTTCCCCACGATGGCATGCGCAAGACGATCGCGCGGCGCCTGACGGAGGCCAAGGCCACCATCCCGCATTTCTATCTCTCGGTCGATTGCCATCTCGACGCGCTGCTCAGGCTTCGCGAGGAGATCAATGCGGCGGCGCCGAGGGACAAGGAAGGCACGCCCGCCTACAAGCTTTCGGTCAACGATTTCGTCATCAAGGCGCTGGCGCTTGCGCTCATGCGCGTGCCCGACGCCAATGTGAGCTGGACCGAGAGCGCCATGCTCAAGCATAAGGATGCCGATGTCGGCGTTGCCGTCTCGATTCCCGGCGGCTTGATCACGCCGATCGTGCGCAAGGCGCAAACGAAGACGCTTTCGGTCATCTCGAACGAGATGAGGGATCTCGCCAACCGTGCCAAGGCGCGCAAGCTCAAGCCTCAGGAATATGAGGGGGGCACCACCGCGGTCTCGAACCTCGGCATGTTCGGCGTGACGAATTTCTCGGCCGTGATCAATCCGCCCCACGCCACGATCCTGGCGGTCGGAGCGGGCGAGAAGCGCGTCGTCGTCAAGAACGACGCGCCGTCCGTGGCGACGATGATGACGGTCACGCTCTCGACCGATCATCGGGCCGTCGACGGCGCGCTCGGCGCGGAGCTCCTTTCAGCCTTTAAGAGGCTGATCGAGAAACCCGCCTCGATGCTGGTTTGACAAGGGTCCGGCTGAAGCCGGGCCCCCGTAATCGCTCGTCAGTTCAGACGCATGCCGGCGGCACGCTTTGCGGGCTTCTCCGGCGCCACGACCACGTCTCCGATCATGAGGCCGTGGGGACCGAGCGTGACGCGCGCCGTGTCGCCCGCCTTGATCTTTCCGGCGAGGATCAGCTCGGCGAGCGGGTCCTGCACATTCTTCTGGATCACGCGACGCAAGGGCCTTGCGCCGTAGGCGGGGTCATAGCCCTTCTCGGCGAGCCAGCCGCGCGCGGTCTTGTCGAGATCGAGATCGATTTCGCGATCTGCAAGCAGCTTGCGCAGATGGCCGATCTGGATATCGACGATCGCGCCCATGTCGGCGCGCTTCAGGCGATGAAACAGGATGATTTCGTCGACGCGGTTGAGGAACTCCGGGCGGAAATGCGCACGCACGGCCGCCATCACCTCCTCGCGCACCGCCTCCGAATCCTGGCCTTCGGGCTGGTTCACCAGGAACTCCGAGCCGAGGTTCGAGGTCATGATGATCAAGGTATTGCGGAAATCGACCGTGCGCCCCTGGCCATCGGTGAGACGCCCGTCGTCGAGGACTTGGAGCAGGACGTTGAACACATCGGGATGCGCCTTCTCGATCTCGTCGAAGAGCACGACCTGATAGGGGCGCCGCCGCACGGCTTCGGTGAGCGAGCCGCCCTCTTCATAGCCGACATAGCCCGGAGGCGCGCCGATCAAGCGCGCGACCGAATGCTTCTCCATGTATTCGGACATGTCGATGCGCGCCATCGCCGCCTCGTCGTCGAAGAGGAAGGCGGCGAGCGCCTTGGTGAGCTCGGTCTTGCCGACGCCGGTCGGCCCGAGGAACATGAACGAGCCGATCGGGCGGTTCGGGTCCTGCAAGCCGGCGCGCGCGCGGCGCACGGCTGTCGACACGGCCGCCACCGCTTCCTTCTGCCCGACGACGCGTCGGCTCAGCCCCTCTTCCATCTTGAGTAGCTTCTCGCGCTCGCCCTCGAGCATCTTGTCGACGGGAACGCCCGTCCAGCGGGACACGACCGCGGCGATATCGTCAGGCGTGACGGCCTCGTCCATCACGCCGCTGGCCTCGCCATTGTTGGCACCATCCTTTCCGGAACCCTTGGCCTCAAGCGCCGCGAGCTCCTTCTCCAGCCCCGGGATGATGCCGTAGGCGAGCTCGCCGGCTCGCTGATACTCACCACGCCGTTGCGCCTGCTCGAGCTCGACACGAGCCTTGTCGAGATCCTCCTTGAGCTTTTGGGCGCGGTTGAGCTTGTCCTTCTCGCCCTGCCATTTGGCCGTGAGCGCCGCGGATCTTTCCTCGAGCTCCGCAAGCTCCTTGTCGAGGCGTTGCAGGCGGTCCTTCGAGCCCGGATCGTTTTCCTTCTTCAGCGCCTCCTGCTCGATCTTGCGGCGGACGATCTCGCGGTCGATGGAATCGAGCTCCTCCGGCTTGGAATCGACCTGCATGCGCAGCCGCGCCGAGGCCTCGTCGACGAGGTCGATTGCCTTGTCGGGAAGGAAGCGATCCGTGATGTAGCGGTTCGACAAGGTCGCGGCGGCGACGAGCGCCGCGTCCTGGATGCGAACGCCGTGGTGCAGCTCGTATTTCTCCTTGAGGCCGCGCAGGATCGAGATCGTGTCCTCGACCGTGGGCTCGGAGACGAAGACGGGCTGGAAGCGCCTGGCGAGGGCCGCGTCCTTTTCGACATGCTTTCGGTATTCGTCGAGCGTGGTCGCGCCGACGCAATGCAGCTCGCCTCGCGCCAGCGCCGGCTTCAAGAGGTTCGACGCATCCATCGCGCCATCGGCCTTCCCGGCGCCGACGAGCGTGTGCATCTCGTCGATGAAGAGGATGATGCCGCCTTCGGCGCTCGTGACCTCCTGCAGCACGGCCTTCAGCCGTTCCTCGAACTCGCCGCGGTATTTGGCGCCCGCGATGAGCGAGCCCATGTCCAGGGCCAGCAGAAGCTTGTCCTTCAGGCTCTCCGGCACATCGCCGTTGACGATGCGCAGCGCCAAACCCTCGACGATCGCGGTCTTGCCGACGCCGGGCTCGCCGATGAGCACGGGATTGTTCTTGGTGCGCCGCGACAGCACCTGGATGGTGCGGCGGATTTCCTCGTCGCGCCCGATCACCGGATCGAGCTTGCCGGTGCGGGCGGCCTCGGTGAGATCGCGCGCATATTTCTTGAGCGCGTCATAGGCCTGCTCCGCGGAGGCCGAATCCGCGGTGCGCCCCTTGCGCAAGGCTTCGATCGCCGCATTGAGATTTTGTGCCGTCACGCCGGCCTGCGCAAGCGACTTCCCGGCTTCGCTGTCCTTCGCGAGGACAAGAGCGAGAAGAAGGCGTTCGACCGTGACGAAACTATCGCCGGCCTTGTCGGCCGCCTTCTCCGCCGTGTCGAATACGCGCGCAAGCTGCGGGGTGAGATAGATTTGACCCGCGCCGCCGCCGCCGACCTTGGGCACCTTGGCGAGAGCGTCTTCCGCGCCCCGCAAGGCAAGGCGCGGATCGCCGCCGGCGCGCGAGATCAGCCCCGAGGCCAGACCCTCGCCGTCCTCGATCAGAACCTTGAGAAGATGTTCGGGAGTGAATTGCTGGTGACCCTCGCGAAGGGCGAGCGTTTGCGCCGATTGGATAAAACCCTTGGCGCGATCGGTATATTTCTCGATGTTCATATCGGACCCTTTCAGCCGGCGCCGAAAGCTTCGGCTGAACACGATCAGCACCGCTTTCCCAAATGTGGTGCGACGCAACGGCAGAACAAGAGCGAGGATTGGCGCGATCGCGCTCGAGCGTTTACGGGAGGTCCCAGTCACCAAGGATCGGTGAGGCGCCGGTCGGAAAAACGCCTGGATGAGGCGCGCGCGGACAAAAGCGCGGAGCGGCCGAGCGCCGCCCACGCACGTCGAACGAAGGGGGGCAGCCGAAGCCCGTCAGGAGCAGGGAAGGCTGAAAGCGAAGGGGTTTCAAGCGTTGCCTTCGTCGGCTCACCCCGCGAGCACGATCACCTTGGCGTTGAGCGCTGTGCGATTGTAGAGGTCAATCGCGTCCTGGTTGATGAGGCGGATGCAACCGGAAGACACGCGCGAGCCGATCGTCCATGGCTCGACCGTCCCGTGCATCCGGTAATAAGTGTCCTGGTTGCCTTGCCAGAGATACATCGCACGCGCGCCGAGCGGATTGCCCGGGCCGCCCGCCATGCCGTTCGGCGGCGCGTATTTGGCGAGTTCCGGCTGGCGCTCACGCATTTCGGGGGGCGGAAACCACTTCGGCCATTCCTGCTTCGAGCGGATATAGGCTTCACCATTCCAGCCGAAGCCTTCCCGGCCCACGCCGACGCCGTAGCGAACCGCGCGCCCTCCGCCGAGGATGTAGTAGAGATAGCGCTTGGCGGGGTCGATGATCACGGTTCCCGGCGCTTCAGCGCTCGCATAGTTCACTGTGCGGCGCAGGTACGCGGCATTGATCCGCTTGAGATCGATCGCCGGCACGGGAAAGGGCTCGGTCGTGATCGCGGCGTAAGTTGAGGTGTCGCTCGGGTCCGGGGCGGAATCGAGCTTGCTCTCTGGCGGAAGGGGAGGCGGGTTGAGCGGGGCGACGGTGACGGGGTTGGTCGGAACCGATTGCACGGTGGGCGGGGATGTGGGCTTGCTTACGACACAGCCTCCGACCGCGACGGGAAGGCTCAAGGCGAAAAAGCGTCTGGTGATATCGCCGCGCATATTATCTCCTGCGCGCTCAAAGGCGCGCGAATCAAAGCTCCGTCTCCCTGTGAGGGTGAGTTGAATTGAGGCGGCTTTGTGTCAAGATTGCGCGAAAGGCACCCGGCACGGCTCTGAAACGTCAGAATGCGGCTCCGGTGCGTGCGAAATGCAACACAAGCCCGACATGAAGCCGCCAGACGAGCGTCAGCGCCCGCCTGCGACGCGCAGATTGGCGCCCGTCACGTAGGATGCGTTTTCGGAAAGGAGGTAAAGGACCGCGGTCGCGACCTCCTCGGCCTTTCCGACACGGCGCATCGGAATGAAAGGTGTGATCCGTTCGACCCGTCCCGGATCGCCGCCCGACGCATGGATTTCGGTATCGACCATGCCCGGCGACACCGCATTGACCCTTACGCCGTCGAGCGCAAACTCCTTCGCGAGCCCAAGGGTCAGGGAATCGATCGCCCCCTTCGAGGCGGCGTACCAGATATATTCGCCGGGGCTGCCGAGGCCCGCCGCCGCGGAGGAGATGTTGACAATCGCGCCGCCATCCCCACCGTTGCGCTTGGCCATGCGCTGCACGGCGGCCCGCGCAACGAGGATCGCGCCCGTCACATTGAGATCGATGACGGCGCGGATCGTTTGCGGCGCCGCTTTGTCGATCGGGCTCGAGGTGCCCGTGATGCCCGCATTGTTGACGAGATGCGTCAGGCGTCCGAGCTTCTTGTCGATGCTTGCAAAGACGCGCTCGATGTCCGCTTCGAGCGACATGTCGCCTTGGAAAATCTCGCATGACGTGCCGCCGGCGCGGCATTCTCGCGCGACGCGCTCGGCTGCCTCCTCATCGCGCCGATAGTTGAGCGCGATCGCGTATCCTTCCTTGGCGGCGAGACGGCAAATCGCGGCTCCGATGCCGCGCGAGCCGCCGGTGACGAGCAGGAGCTTTTCCATGGCGCGTCTCTACCGAGGTGCCATGCGGATGGCGCCGTCGAGCCGGATCGCTTCGCCGTTGAGCATGTCGTTGTCGATGATCGCCTCGACGAGCCGCGCGTATTCGTCGGGCTTGCCGAGTTGCGAGGGAAAGGGGACGGAGGCCTCGAGCGATTTGCGAAACTCCTCGGTGATCTGATCCATCATCGGCGTGTAGAAAATCCCGGGCAGGATGGTCATGACGCGGATGCCGTATTGGGCAAGGTCGCGCGCGATCGGCAAGGTCATGCCGAGCACGCCGCCCTTCGAGGCCGAATAGGCGGCTTGCCCGATCTGCCCATCCTGCGCGGCGACGGAGGCGGTCGACACGATGACGCCGCGCCCGCCATCCTCGGTGACGGGCTCAAGGCCCGCCATGGCGACCGCACTCTTCGCGATCATGCGGAAGGTGCCGATGAGGTTGATTTCGACGACCTTGGCGAAACTTGCAAGATCATGCGCGATGAGCTCGCCGGTGTCGCGCTTCTTGGCGACGACGCGTTTGCCGGCGGCGATGCCGGCGCAATTGACCAGGATGCGTTCGACGCCATGGGCCGCGCGCGCCTTCGTCAGCGCTTCGTCGACCGAGGCGTCCTGCGTCACGTCGCAAGCGGCAAACAGCCCCTTGATTTCGATGGCGACCTTCTCGCCGCGCTCGCGATTCATGTCGAGGAGCGCAACCTTCACCCCCTGACCGGCGAGCCTTCGCGCCGTCGCCTCGCCGAGGCCGGAGGCCCCGCCGGTGACGACGGCGGAAATGGAAGGATCGAGTTTCATCACGCTCTCCAAGCTGCGATGCCGGTCGGACGGCTCGAGCCGATCGCCCAATGTCGCCCTAACCGGGCTTGGCCCGAAACGGCGGCGGCCGGAGCGTCCCCCGGCCGCCGCTTCGAGAAGAAGGCGCGGCTCAGGCCGGCACGCGCCGGTCTTGATAATCAGCTTCGGTCGTCTGATCCACCGCGCTGCCGCGCAAGATGGGAGACAAGATGGCGGCGACGGCGATATTCACGAGCACTGAGCTGAGACCATTATAGCTGTTGAAGCTGAGCCAGCCGAAGAAGTTGCTGGCTGGCGTCCAATTGGTCGCGCCCCAGGAAAGCCATGTCCCGAGAACAGTGCCGACGGCCCAGCCCACGAGCAAGGCAGGCCCCGTAAACCAGCGCGTATAGAGGCCGAAGATCAGCGCCGGGAAAATCTGGATCATCCACACGCCGCCGAGAAGCTGCAAATCGATGGCGAATTGCGTCGGCATCACGAACAGAATGAGCAAGGCGCCGAGCTTGACGATGAGCGAGACGATCTTCGCGAGTCCGGCTTCCTTCGCCGGTGTCAGATTCGGTTCGACGAAGGGTTTCCAGAAGTTGCGCGTGAAGGTGTTCGCCGCGCCGATCGACATCACCGCCGCGGGCACGAGCGCGCCGATGGCGATGGCCGCAAAGGTGAAACCGGCGAACCAGGAGGGGAACATCTTCAAGAAGAGCTGCGGCACGGCGTCCTGCGGGTTCGCCACCTGGATGCCGGCCGCATGCGCCATATAGCCCATCAGCGCGATGAGGCCGAGAACGAGCGAGTAGGCGGGGAGCGCGATGGCGTTGCGCCTGATCGCCTTGCCGCTCGAGGCCGCGAGAATGCCCGTCATCGAATGCGGGTAGAGGAACAAGGCCATGGCCGAGCCGATGGCCAGCGTGATGAAGGGCATCACCTGGGCAGGCTTCAGGATGATGCCCGCCGCGATCTTCCCGCCCGAAGCCGCGACCTTCTTGTCGAGCGCGGCACCCGCGGCGTCGAAGATGGCGCCATACCCGCCAAGCTGCGTCGGAACATAGACGACCGCCGCGATCACGAAGATGTAGATCATCGTGTCCTTGACGAAAGCGATCATGGCCGGGGCGCGCAAACCGCTCGAATAGGTGTAGAGCGCCAGGATGACGAAGGCGATCGTCAGCGGCAAATGCGAGAAGATGCCCTCGCCATGGAAGCCGAGCGCCTGGATCACGCGCTCCATGCCGACAAGCTGCAAGGCGATGTAAGGCATCGTCGCGACGATGCCCGTGGCACAGATGGCGAGCGCAAGCCATCTGTCGCCGTAGCGGCCGAGGATGAAGTCGCCCGCCGTGATGTACTCGTGCCGATGCGCCACCGCCCAAAGCCGCGGGAAGGCGACAAAGAGCAGAGGATAGATCAGGATGGTGTAAGGCACAGCGAAGAAGCCGTAAGCGCCGATCGCGTAGATAAGAGCCGGCACCGCGATCACCGTATAGGCGGTATAGAGGTCCCCTCCGAGCAGGAACCAGGTGATCCAGGCCCCGAAGCGGCGTCCGCCGAGCCCCCATTCATGGAGCACATCGAGAGGGCCGGCCTTCCAGCGCGAGGCCATGAAGCCCATCACCGTGACCACGGCGAAAAAGAAGACGAAGACGAGGGTCGCCGGCCAGTTGAGGTTCTCGATCACCGCGCTTCTCCCTTATAGGCGGCCAGGATGAAGAGCGCCGAGACCGGCACCAGGAGAAGGAGCGACCAATAAAAGAAAGGGAAGCCGGCAAGGCGCGGCTCGATGGTGTTGTAGAGGGGCGTGCACAGGCAGAGCACGCAGGGAACCAGCAATAGCACGTATTTCATGTCGCTCCCCGTCGGATCGTTTGTTGTTGTGGCCGCCGCCCGCGCGCGAGCGGCGAATCGCACTCAATCGATCACTTCTTGGCCACAATCTATAAGCGGCCGAAGTGTTATGCAAACAATGCGGGGAAACGCGGAGCTTCGGGGCCGTCGCGAAGCCTTTCGACCTCGGCACAAGGCAGCTCTGCGCCGCGTCGGGCTTGCCAATGCGCCCAATGTCGGGGTTATTGGCGGAAAACCGGCGCCAATTGCCGTCGCACCACACAATGGAGAAACGCCATGCCTGAGCCGAACATGCGCATTTTTTACAAGGGCGAATGGCATGACGGCCCGATTAATCTGATGGGCCCGCATCATCATGCCTTCTGGCTCGCGTCCTCGGTCTTCGATGGTGCTCGGGCTTTCGAGGGCGTGCTGCCCGATATCGACCGCCATTGCGAAAGGCTCAACCAGTCCGCTCAGCGACTTTTTCTGAAGCCGACGATGACCTCGGAAGCGATCGTCGAGCTCGCGCGCGAAGGGGCGAAAAAGTTCGGGCCGAATGCCGAGCTTTACGTCAAGCCGATGTATTGGGCGGAAGGCTCGGGCTTCTCGCAGGTCGCGCCCGATCCGGATTCCACCGCTTTCTGCCTGCATCTCTTCGAAGCGCCTTTGCCGCAACCGGTCGGCGCCGCGATCACGCTCTCGCCTTTCCGGCGCCCGACCCTGGAATCGATGCCGACCGATGTGAAGACCGGCGCGCTTTATCCTAACAACGCGCGGGCGCTGCTTGAGGCCAAGAGCCGCGGCTTCACCAATGCTCTCGTTCCCGACCTCCTCGGCAATATCGCCGAGACGGCGACCTCGAACATCTTCATGGCCAGGGACGGCGTGGTGATGACTCCCGCGGCGAACGGCACCTTCCTCAACGGCATCACGCGCCAGCGCGTGATCAAGCTCTTGCGCCAGGCGGGCGTGACGGTCCTTGAAACGACGCTCGTCTATCGCGATTTCGAGAAGGCGGACGAGATCTTCACCTCCGGCAATTTCGGCAAGGTGCAGCCTGTGGTCAAGATCGACGCGCGCGACCTGCAGCCCGGCCCCTTCTTTCGCCGGGCGCGGGAGCTCTATTGGGATTTCGCCCATTCCCGTCTGAAGGCGGCCGCGTAAGATGGCAGAGCTTACCAACCGCATCGCGCTCGTCACCGGGGGCGCGTCCGGCATCGGACGCGCCTCGTCGCTTGCGCTTGCGCGCGCCGGCGCCGATGTCGCCTTCACCTATTTCACCGCCGCCGACGAGGCCCGCACGGCACTCGCCGAGATCGAGAAGCTGGGGCGCCGCGCGCTCGCGCTCAAGGCCGATATGACGGATGCGGAGACCGTCGAGCGCGTGATCGCCGAGACGGAAGACAAGCTCGGCCCGATCGATATCCTTTTCACCAATGCCGGCGGCATCTTGAAGCGGGTGCGCTCGGTCGAGGCGACGCTCGATCTGTGGAACCAGGTTTTCGCGATCAATGTCACCTCGACCTTTCTTGCTTGCCAGGCGGTGCTCAAGCGCATGGAAAAGCGCAAGCGCGGCGCGATCGTGACCATGTCGTCGCTCGCGGCCTTCACGGGGGGCGGTCCCGGCGCGAGCCATTACGCGGCCGCGAAAGGCGCGATCGTGACCTACACGCGCGGGCTTGCGCGCGAGGTCGGCCCGCTCGGGATCAGGGTGAATGGGGTGGCGCCGGGCCTCATCGGCGAGACGCGCTTCCACGAGCAATTCAACACGCCGCAAGGGCGTGCGAGCGCGGTTGCCGGAACACCGCTCGCTCGCGAGGGGACGCCGGAGGACGTGGCGGAAGCGGTCGTCTATCTCGCCTCGGATCGTTCCTCCTTCATCACGGGTGAGACGATCCAGATCAATGGCGGCGCCGGCGTCTATTGAGGGACGCTCAATGAGCCGATCGATGATCGGATGAGCGAAGCGACAGGCCGTGTCGTGCTCATCACCGGCGCCGGCAGCGGCATCGGAGCCGCGCTGGCGCGGCGCCTCGCCTCCTCCGATGCCGCGCTCTTGTTGCACAGCCGCGGCAAGGACGATGCGGGACGCGCGAGGCTTCATTCGGTCGCCCAGGCTTGCCGGGAGCAGGGCGCACGCGTCGAAACCGTGCTCGGTGATCTCGCTGCCTCGGGGATCGGCGCTGGGGCGGTCGAGAAGGCGCTCGCCTCTTTCGGCCGCCTCGACCATGTCGTGCATAACGCGGGTTTTGCCGATCGGCGCGGCTTCGGCGAGCTGACGCGGGACGACCTCGAGGCCACCTTACGCGCTATGCCGGGCGCCTTTCTCGAGATCGCGAATGCTGCGCTCGCCTCCCTCTCGGCCTCGGCGCGCGGCCGGGTGGTGGTGGTGTCCTCCTTCGTCGCGCATCGCTTTCGCAAGGGCGAGCTTTTCCCGGCTTCCGCCGCCGCCAAGGCGGCGCTTGAGGCCCTGGCGAAGAGCCTCGCGGTCCAACTTGCCTCCACGGGGACGACTGTGAACGTTGTGGTACCGGGGTTCACCCGAAAGGATGAAGGCAAGCTCGGCGCCTTGCCGCGCTCGGCTTGGGCGGAGCTCGCCAAAGCGAACCCGCAAGGCCGACTCGCTTTGCCGGAGGAGATCGCTGCAACCATCGCCTTCCTGCTCTCGGACGAGGCCGCCCATATCACGGGCGCAACGCTTTCTGTCGATGGCGGCCTCACGCTCGGGTGAGTGATCGGGACCCGATGGGGGAGCGGGCGCAAGCTCGTCGTGACGCGCCAGCGCGAATCCCGCACGCCGTGCTTGGCACGGCCACCCACGCCCATACTTGACTAAGGGTATCGCACCGGAGGCGTGTTGGGGATGCGCGGGCCAAGCCCGCGCAGGACGACTGGAGGCACGGAAGCACGCTGAGTCAATCGACCCATACAGGCGGATCGCTGCCGAGCGGAACGGCGGGCCTCTCCCATCGAGCGGGTGTTTCCGACAGCAAGGCCGAGTGGCGCACGGCCCGCAAGCGGCCGAAGCCCGATGGGCTCTCTTCGAGGAATTCCGTCACGTCATCCTCGCCCGGATCGGGGCATGCGAAGCCGTTCTCAAGGCGGCCAAGGCTTCGCAGCCATTGCGCGGTGCGGGCAAGTGAAAGCTGCACATGCCAGCTTCCGCCCTCCCGCGCCCGGCGCGCCAGCGCCGTCATGGCACCGAAGGCCATGAGGTAGCCTGTCGCGTGATCGAGCGCCTGGGCGGGAAGGGGTTTTGGCAAATCGCTCCCTGCCGAGCGCGCTTCCCCGTCGTTGAAGCCCGAGGCCGTCTGCACGAGCGAATCGAAGCCGCGCCTTTGCGACCAAGGACCCTTTTGGCCATAGGCGCAAAGCGAGACGTAAACGATGCCGGGGCGAAGCGTCGCAGCCTCTCGCGGCCCGAAGCCGCGCGCCGCGATCGCGCCGGGACGATAGCCTTGTACGAGGATGTCGGCCTTCGAGAGCAGCGCTCGCAGCGTTCGCCTTTGCGCCTCGTCACGCAGGTCGAGCCTCGTCGAGCGCTTCCCGCGTCCGGTGTCGATCACCAAGGTCTCGATGGAAGGCAGATGGGGCGCGGTGACGAGAAGCACATCCGCGCCATGGGCCGCCAATGTGCGTCCGCACACCGGGCCAGCGATGACGCGGGTGAGATCGAGCACACGCACGCCCGAGAGCGGGCGCTCGGCCGGCGGCAGGGGCTCGGCTTTCGCCTCTCCGATCTTCTCCATCGCGACCAGGGGGAGGCCGGACAGCGCCGTCGCTTGCGGATGCGCGTCCCACTCGTCGAAGGAACGCAAGGCCGCGACCACCATTCCGGCCTCGGCGGCCTTCTCCTCGAACGCGAAGGCATTCCACCCTTCGAGCGCTTGCGTCACGGCATCGCGGTCATGAGCGCATTCGAGAAGGGCGAGGATGCCTTCGCGGTGATGGGGAAAATTGGTGTGGAGGCGCACGAAGCCGCCGTCGCCGCAAGGATAAAGGCCGGCGATCTTGTCCCAAGCCTCGGGCGCCGCCTTACCGTCGACGCGCAGATAGCGCTCGCTGCGAAACTCGACCGCGGCGTGACGCCGATCGACGCTGACCGATTGCCGTCGCCCTGATCGGAGGCGCCAGAGATCGGCCGCCGCGAGCGCGGAAGCCGCGACGCTCGCCTGAGCGGCAAGGCCGATCTTGAAGGAGGACGGCAGGACGGGATCGGAGCCCAAGAGCGCGACGTCCTCGAGGAGGTCGTCAGGCGCGCTGGTCGAATCCCAGATTTCACGCAAAACGGAATGGGCGGTCATGGGACGGCTCGATCACGAGTGTGTGCATCAAAAACTCAAGCTTGCGCCTCTACATGCCATTATCCGATCCTGGGCAGGCTCGGCAGCAATTGTCGACATGCCGGACATGCGCGAGCTTCGAAAGCCTGGACTTTCATGCGCCTCGCGTGCTGAAGACAGGCTCGCGAAATTCGATCCTTGGAAGAACGCGAGAGCCAGGCGCAACGGAGCACCGGATCATGGCGGAAGAGGCAGTGATCGTCGTGGGCGGCGGCATTGTCGGCATCTCCTGCGCGCTCAGCGCCCAAGAGCGCGGCCTCACCGTCTTGCTTTGCGATCCCGGTGAAGCGCGCCGCCGCGCGAGCTACGGAAACGCCGGTTGCATCTCGCGCAGCTCGCTTTTCCCGATGTCCGGACCCGGCTTGTGGAAAAACCTTCCCAACTACCTCCTCAATCGCGACCCGGGCTTGCGCTTGCACTACGCGAAGCTTCCCCGCATTGCGCCTTGGGTCGCGGGCTTCATGAAGGCCGCGAACATGCACGCGTTGAGACGGGCCGCAACCGCGCTCGATCGCCTGACGAGCCGTGCTTTCGATGCCCATATGCAGCTTGCGACGCCCGCCGGAGCCAGCGCCCTCATCAAGCGTGAAGGGATGCTGCGCCTTTATCGGACCGAGGCCGCATTTCACGCCGCCGGCCACGAGCGCGAGATCCTTCTGGAGCACGGCGTCAAATTCGAGGTGATCGAAGGCTCCGCGCTCAATGAGCTCGAGCCGGCGCTCAAGCGGCCCTTTGCCAAGGGCGTGCTCTATCCGGAGACCGGCTCGGTGTCCGATCCCGGCGGCCTCGTCGAGGCCTACCGCAAGCTTTTTGTGGATCGGGGAGGGCGCCTCGCGCCGGCGACGGTGGAAGAGCTCCGCCCCGAGGGGGACGGCTTTGTCGCCCGCTTCGCAAGCGGTGAGGCCCGCGCGCGCAAGGTCGTGATTGCCGCCGGCGGTTGGTCGCATGGCCTCACCCGCGCGCTCGGCTACCGTTTCCCGCTTGCCGTCGAGCGGGGCTATCACTTGCATCTTGCGCCCGGCGAAGGGCCACCGCTCAACCGCCCCATCCACGACAGCGGCGGCTACCATATGCTCGCGCCGATGCGCCAAGGCGTGCGTGTCACCTCGGGCGTCGAGCTTGCGCCTTTGAGCGCGCCCCCCGACACGACGCAGATCGACGCGGCGGTGCGCGAAGCGCGGGGCACGCTCGCCCTCGGCGCGCCTGTCGAGAACGAACCTTGGCTCGGCGCCAGGCCCTCGACGCCGGACGGCCTTCCGGTGATCGGAGAAGCGCCCCGCCATCGCGGCCTCTTCTTCGCTTTCGGCCATGGCCATATCGGGCTCTCGAACGGCCCGATCACGGGGCAGGTGATCGGCGATCTCCTTCTCGGCCGCACGGCCGCGTTCGACATCGCGCCGTTCTCGGCAATGAGGTTCTGAAGCCGGATGCCGTGAGGCACAAAGGTTTGGGCGTTCGCTTTTCCCGCATGCTCATGGCTAAAGCCGAGATTTCCACATTCGACGAATTCCAGAGCCAACTTGCGGATTATTGGAAAATCGTCATTTTGAACCTGCGGGGACGACCTCGCCTTTTCGCCAAATCCGGTGGGGACGGCCCTGCCTTTGACGGGGCTTCGTCATGGCCTGGGCCTATCTTTTCATCGCCGGATTGTTCGAGGTGAGTTGGGCCGTCGCGCTCAAATACACGCAAGGCTTCAGCCGGCTTATTCCCTCGCTCGTCACCGTCGTCGGAATGGCGTTCAGCCTCGGCTTCCTCGGGCTTGCGCTGAAGTCGCTCCCCATCGGAACGGCTTATGCCGTTTGGACCGGCATCGGCGCGGTGGGCACGGCGGCCCTCGGCATCTACCTCTTCGCGGAGCCCGCGACGGCGGCGCGCCTTGCCTGCATCGCGCTCATCATCGCCGGGATCGCCGGATTGAGGCTCGCCGCGTAACCGCGAAACCTCGCCCGGCGATGAATGCGCCGCGCGCAGCCATGCGCTGCGCCGGAAGCGCTGGCGCCACGGCGATCAGCGGTTTATACCTCGTTTCCCCCCGGCGTTCGCCTTGAATGCCGCGCCCGAGGTTTATCTTGCGAGGTGCTCTTCATGGACGACAAGCCCAATTCCCAAGCCGCCCGCGACATCGCCTATTACTTCCATCCCGCGACCAACGCGCGACGCCATGAGGAGATCGGCCCGACCATCATGGAGCGGGGCAAAGGCGTCTATGTCTATGATGATCAGGGCAAGGAATATATCGAAGGGCTCGCGGGCCTCTGGAGCGTCGCCGTCGGCTTCGGAGAGGAAAGGCTGGTGCGCGCCGCCACCCGCCAAATGCAGAAGCTGCCCTATTACCACTCGTTCAATCACAAGTCGCACCCGGTCGCGATCGATCTCGCCGAGCGCCTCGTCAAGATGGCGCCGAAGGGCCTCGCCAAGGTTCAGTTCACGAGCTCGGGCTCGGAGGCGAACGACTTCGCCATCAAGCTCCTCTGGTATTACAACAACGCCATCGGCCGTCCGCAGAAGAAGAAATTCATCTCGCGCCAGCGCGCCTATCACGGCGTGACCATCGCGGCGGCAAGCCTCACGGGCTTGCCCATCAATCAGCGCGATTTCGACTTGCCGCTGCCGATGATGAAGCATGTGTCCACGCCTCATTATTGGCGCAACGCCCAACCGGGCGAGAGCGAGGAAGCCTTTGCCACGCGGCTCGCCGAAGAGCTCGATGAGATGATCCGCAAGGAAGGCCCCGAGACGGTGGCGGCCTTCATCGGCGAGCCGGTGATGGGCGCCGGCGGCGTTATCGTGCCGCCCAAGGGCTATTGGGAGAAGATCCAGGCCGTCTGCCGCAAGCATGACGTGATGGTCATCGCCGACGAGGTGATCTGCGGCTTCGGGCGTACGGGCAAGATGTTCGCCTGCGAGCTTTACGGCATCTCGCCGGACATCCTCGTGCTCTCGAAGGCCATCACCTCCTCTTACTTGCCGCTCTCGGCCGTGCTGGTCTCCGACAAGATCTACCAGGCGGTCGCCGATAATTCGGCGAAGATTGGCAGTTTCGGGCATGGCTTCACCGCCTCTGGGCATCCGGTCGCGACGGCGGTGGCGCTCGAAAATCTCGACATCTTCGAGGAGCGCGACCTCGTGGGGCATGCCGCGCAGATGTCGCGCCTTTTCCTCAAGCGCCTGCATTCCTTCGCCGCGCGCCCCCTCGTCGGTGAAACGCGCGGCGTCGGCCTCCTCGGCGCGATCGAGCTCGTCGCCAACAAGGAGACGAAGGCGCCCTTTGCGAAGCCCGGCAGCGTCGGCCCGCGGCTGCAGGATCTGGCGCAGGAGGAAGGCTTGGTCATCCGCGGCATCGGCGAGATCATGGCCTTCTGCCCGCCTCTCATCATCACCGAAGGGGAGATCGAGGAGATGTTCAAGCGGTTCGATCGGGCGATGACCCGGCTCGAAAAGGAAATGGGCGCGAAATGAGCACGATGCGCATCGACGATATCGACACGCCCGCCCCGGTCGTCGACCTCGACCGGGTCGAGCGCAATCTCAAGCGTGCCGCCGATTATTTCGCCGAAAAGAAGATCGCTCTTCGCCCGCACATCAAGACGCATAAGATCGTCGAATTCTCGCGCCGCCAGGTCGAGCTCGGCGCGGTCGGCATCACCTGCCAGAAGCTCGGTGAAGCCGAGGTCATGGCGGATGGCGGCATTACCGACATCTTGATGACCTTTCCCATCGTCGGCGAAGCAAAGCTCAAGCGCCTGACGGCGCTCGCCAAGCGCATCCGAATGAGCGCTGTGACGGATTCGACCGAGGTCGCCGATGCGATGGCGCGCGCGGCAAGCGAAGCGGGCGTGAGGATCGAACTTCTCGTCGAGTGCGACACCGGCACCGGTCGTTGCGGCGTGCAGAGCGCCGATGAGGCGGTGGCGCTCGCCGAGCGCATCGCCAACACGCGCGGCGTCGCGTTTGGCGGGCTGATGGTCTACCCCGAGAAGGGCAAGGTGGCGCGCACCCGCGCCTGGATCGCCGAAGCGCTCGCCGCGCTCAAGCGCTCGGGGCTCGAGGCGAAGACGGTGAGCGTCGGCGGCACGCCCGACATGTACCATGCGCACGAGCTCGAGTTCTCGACCGAGCATCGGCCCGGCACTTATATCTACAGCGATCGCGCCATCTCGGCTGCGGGCGTCGGCACGCTCGACGACACGGCGCTGCGCGTCGTCGCGACCGTGGTGTCGCGCCCGACCGGGGACCGCGCCATCTTGGATTCGGGATCGAAGACGCTGACCTCCGATCTCTTGGGCTTTCCCGATCACGGCGTGATCATGGAATATCCGAAGGCGCGGATCGTGCGCCTCAATGAGGAGCACGGCATCGTGGACCTCTCGGAGTCGCCCGAGAAACCGCGCATCGGCGAGCGCGTGACCATCGTGCCGAACCACGCCTGCGTGGTGTCGAACCTGTTCGACAGCGTCTATGGCGTTTCCGATGGACGCGTCGTGCGGGAAATTCCCGTCGCGGCGCGGGGCCTCGTGCGGTAATTCCGGTCGGTCGACGCCACGCTTCTCGTTCCTGAGAAGGTTATTTCGTGGCTTTGCCCGAGCGGAAACGCGCGGCGGCTTCGTTTGCCGGTCTCTCCCCTTGACTCCCACCTCATTCCTCCCCTTGCAGGGGGATGATGGATGCTCGGCGACCATCGTTGCTCTGCTAAGGCGGACGGTGAATTGGCGAGAACCTTTCCGTCGCCTCCCCTGAAAGGGGGAGGGTAGGTGGGGGGTCGCTCGAACGGCGCTGCGCTGGGCCTTCCTTAGGGTTGCGGCATGCGCCCTTCGGCCGAGCGCAAGATGGGCGGCGCGCGATAGAGCATCTGGCGCAAGGTGAAGGCGAGAAGCGACAGATGAAGAAGGGCCGTGTAGCCGTAAAGCGCCCCCGGTCCGAATGAAGTCATCACATAAGAGGCGATCGGCGGCCCAGAGATCGCACCGATGCTGTAGAGGAACAGAAGGGCCGAGGTCGTCGCGACGGCGTTCTCGCTTCCGGTTCGGTCGACCGCATGAGCGGCGGCGACGTAATACTGCGTCGATACGACCGATCCAAGCGCGAAGGCTAAGGCATAGAGTGCGATGTGCTGCAGCGTGCCGCCGAAGCGCGCCAGCGTGATCTCGAGAAGCGCCGACACGACGCAGAGGCAGACGAGAATGGTGCGCCGATCATGGCTATCGGAGGCGCGCCCGATCGGAATCTGCAAGGCGGCCGAGCCGAGCATGAAAGCCGTCATCATCGTGCCGACCTCCGGCGGGCTCAAGCCGATGTCGGCGGCGAAGATTTGCGACAGCGACCAGAAGGGACCGTTGGACGCGCCGATCAGCAAAGCCGCCACGAAGCCGACGGGCGACATCGCGAAGAGCCAGCCGAAGCGCAAGGCGGGCCGCTTTGGCCGTTGCGGGGGCTCGCCCGGCGCCATGAGAAGCGGGAGGGTCGCGCCGCCGACGATCGTCGCGGCGACGAAAAACAAGACGAGCCCGCCCGGATCGGCAAGGCGAAAGAGCTGGTTGCCGACGGACCAGCCAAGATATTGCACCACGCTGTAGATGCCGAGCGCGCTGCCGCGGTGCGCATTGTCGGATTTGCCATTGAACCAGCTCTCCGCGATCGCGTAGAGGCCGGCGAGCGAAAGACCGATGGTGCCGCGTAGAAGCACCCAGCTCCACGGCTCGATGAGCGAGGGCAGGGAGAGGATCGCGACGGCGCCCATGAGCACGCAAATGATGAAGGCGCGGACCTGGCCGATGCGCAGCACGACCCAGGGCACGACGAGCGAACCGATCAGCATGCCGGTGAAATAGCTCGAGCCGATGAAGGCGATGGTGATGTCGCTGAAGCCTTCGAGGCGCGCCCGCAACGGGATGAGCGTCGAGAGCACCCCATTGCCGGTGACGAGCAGGAACACCGACACGAGAAGCGGCGCGAAGGATTTTTGCATCGAGGCGAAACCGGTGTGACCAGGGGCAGCGGGACGAGAAGGCTCGGCGCTGGAGCGTGCGTTGTCGAGTGGTTTCGCGGACCCGAAGCTCGGGAGATCGAAACCGCTGGTATTGCGTGAAAGGAGACAACCGAGACATATGACAATAGCTTGATTCGATGTGCCCGGAAATATTCATGCCGCTGGGTCACCTCGATAGTATTGTCGCAGTCGAGGGAACTACGCTGTCATCCCCGGCCGAGCGATCCGAGGGATCGCAAGGGGAAGGGACCCATCTTTTTTCGCCGGCCCTTGGATGCCTTTCCCTCGGCTCGTTTCACTCGCCTCGCCGGGCATGACACCGTGGTGCGAGAGTTGCGCGAGCTGCCGCAAAAGAGTTCCCATCGGAGCCGATGTTGCACTAAGCTTCGCGTTGGGGAGCATCCCAATCACGAGGGACAAGATGGACGCCGAGCCTCACGAGCGCCGCGGCCGACGGGGCAGGGCGGAACGCGCGGCCGCGCAAAAGGCGATTGCCGCAAGGGCGCCGCAGCCGCGCTTGCCCTTCTCGCCGGTTGCCGCCGTTTCGGAAGATCAGCTCGAAGCCATTCATCAGGCGTCGCTCACCATCCTTTCCGAAATCGGCATGGACTTCCTCCATCAGGAAGCGAAGGCGATCTTGAAGCAGGCCGGAGCGGATGTCGACGAGGGATCCGACCGGGTGCGCTTCGACAAGGCGCTCGTCGAAAGCGTCATCGGCCTTGCACCCAAGAGATTCACCTTGCATGCGCGCAACGCGGGTCGCAGCGTGGAGCTCGGCGGCAATGCCGTCGCTTTCTGCTCGGTCGCGAGCGCGCCGAACGCGGCCGATCGCGACGGGGGAAGGCGTCCCGGATGCGCCGCGGATTTCCGCAACCTTCTCCGGCTCGGCCATTCGCTCGACACCGTGCATCTGTGGGGCGGATATCCCGTGGAGCCCGCCGATATTCACCCCTCCATCCGCCATCTCGATGCGCTCTTCGACATGCTCACCCTGTCGGACAAGCCGATCCACGCCTACAGCCTCGGCGAGGGACGCATCCGCGACGGGATCGAGATGGCGCGCATCGCGCGCGGCATCGATCGCGCGGCGCTCGAGCACGAGCCGTCACTCTTCACCATTATCAATTCTTCCTCGCCCTTGCGCCTCGACAATCCAATGCTCGAAGGTGTGATCCAGATGGCGCGCGCCAATCAGGTGGTGGTGCTCACGCCCTTCACGCTCGCCGGCGCCATGGCGCCCGTGACCGTGGTGGGCGCGGTGGCGCAGCAAAATGCCGAGGCGCTCGCCGGCCTCGTGTTGGCGCAGACGGTGAGGCCGGGCTCGCCCTTCGTCTATGGCGGCTTCACCTCGAATGTCGACATGAAGAGCGGCGCGCCCGCCTTCGGCACGCCGGAATATATGAAGGCGGCGCTTCTCGGCGGCCAGCTCGCCCGGCGTTGCGGCCTGCCTTACCGCTCTTCGAATGCTTGCGCGGCGAACACGCTCGATGCCCAGGCCGCCTATGAGAGCGTGTTCTCGCTCTGGGGCGCGATCATGGGCGGAACCAATCTGCTCATGCATGGCGCGGGCTGGATGGAAGGAGGCCTGCAGGCCTCCTTCGAAAAGATGGTGCTCGACGCCGATCTTCTCGCCATGGTGGCGGATTTCCTGCGCCCTATCGTGGTCGATGACGGCGAGCTCGCGCTCGACGCGGTGCGCGAGGTGGGGCCGGGCGGTCATTTCTTCGGCTGTGCCCACACGCAGGCGCGCTATCGCAACGCCTTCTTCGCCCCGATGATCTCCGATTGGCGCAATTATGAGAGCTGGCGCGAGGCCGGCGGCCCGACGGCCTATGATACGACGAACCGCCTCTACAAAGAGAAGCTCGCCGCCTATGTCCCGCCCCCGATGGATGAAGCCGTTCGCGAGGAGCTCGAAGCCTTCGTCGCGAGGCGCAAGGCCGAAGGTGGCGTGAAGACGGATTTCTAAAAGTGCTCCCGGACCGATCCGATCTGCGTGTCAACGGAAAGTGAACCCGCTCCGTCATCGTCGACTTGAAGGCCATTTCGTTATTGTTCATGGAAGGATGGGTGGCGACGATCAATGAATTTTCCTCGGCGCAGGGATGATGCGAGCATGAACGGCGGGCGAATGAGAACGGGCGGCTGCCTCTGCGGCGCGGTGCGCTATCAGGTCAGTGGCGAATTGAGCGACGCGGTCGCCTGCCATTGCTCGCAATGCGCGCGGACAACCGGGCATTTCTTGGTGTCGGCGGACTGCGCGGTCGCCGATTTCACCTTTGAGAAGGCCGAGACTTTGCGCTGGTACCGTTCATCGGAGAAGGCGGAGCGCGGCTTCTGCTCAAGCTGCGGCAGCAATCTCATCTGGCGAAGCCTGGGCGGGGATATGATCTCGGTGACGGCCGGCACGCTTGATCGCCCGACCGGGCTTCGCATGAAGCGTCACATCTTTTGCGCGTCGCGCTCGGATTATTACGAGATCGATGACGGGCTCCCACAAAATGCCGCCGGGTCGGGCGCCGGGTAACGGGCCCGCCACGAAGCTCGGCACTTTTCTCCAACCGTCTTTCGAAGGAACTCCAAGCATGATCCGGATTGTTTGCGCCAACTGGAACCACGCGGATGATGCCGAGCTCGAACGCAAGCATTTTCCGGGCGTTGCCTTCGAGCTTTGCAAATCGCCGATCGGCGCCTCGGCCCCGATCCCGCCAGAGCTCGCCAAGGCGGCGGATGCGGTGATCAATTATTCGGGCGTCGCCAATCTTTCCGAAAAGCCTGACGCCTTTCCCCGCGCCCGCATCGCGGTGCGCCACGGTGTCGGCTTCGACAATATCGATATCGCGGGCTTCGGCGCGCTCGGCGTGCCGGTCTGCAACGTGCCCGATTACGGCACGACCGAAGTCGCCGATCACGCCATCGCGCTGATGCTCTCGCTGGCGCGCGGAACCAGCTTTCATCACGACGCGCTGCGCGCCGATCCGAAGGCGGGATGGCGCCCGCGTGCCGCGCCGCTCGCGCTTCGCTTGCGCACTGCGACCTTCGGCGTCGTCGGCCTTGGCCGCATAGGGCTTGCCGCGGCAAGGCGCGCCGAAGCCTTCGGCATGAGGGTCGTGTTTTTCGATCCTTATCGGCCGAACGGCACCGAGCTCGCTGTCGGCTATGCACGCGTCAAGAGCCTCGAGGAGCTGATGGGCATGAGCGATGTCGTGAGCGTGCATGCGCCGCTCTCGGCCGAAACGCACCATATGATCGGCGCGAAAGCGCTCGCCGCGGCAAAGAAAGGCTTGATCCTCGTGAACACGGCGCGCGGCGGCGTGGTCGATCTCGATGCGCTCTTCGAGGCGCTGCGCGGCGGGCAGATCGGCGGCGCGGCGCTCGATGTGCTCGAGACAGAGCCCGCCGATCCGAAGCATCCGCTTATCAAGGCTTTCGTCGCGCGCGCGCCTTGGCTCGAGGGGCGCTTCACGCTCTCGCCTCACGCGGCCTTCTTCAGTCCGGCCGCGCAATTCGACATGCGCTACAAGACGGCCGAGGTCGCGGTCACTTATCTCAGAGAAGGCCGGCTGATGAATTGCGTCAACGAGGAGATGTTGCGGACGCCCTTGCGGTGACCTGCGCTTGTTCGTCGCCTACTCCGGGCTTGCCTACTCGTTGCGCAGGGGAGGCCTGCTTATGCTCCGGTGCCTTCCGCGCCGGCCCCGCAGATGAGCGCGCAGACATGCTCGCCCGCGCGGAACGCCACGCGTTCGTGGCGCAAGGCCGCGACCGAGGCGGCGCCCGAGAGATCGGCCGCGACGCCGAGCTCGAACCAAAGCCAGCGAGAGGCTTCCTGCATCTCCTCATCCGAAACGAGAATGATGCCGTCGACATGGTGCCGCACGAGCTCGAAGACGCGCTCGTCGGTGCGCCGCGCAGCGAGCGTCGCGACGCGCGTCGTGATCTCCGGCAAGGTCACGACATGGCCCGCCTCGATGCTCGCCTTCATGCTCGCGGCGCCGGTCGCCTGGATGCCGATGACGCGCACATTCTTGTTTCGCGATTTCACCGCGGTCGCGAGGCCGGCGATCAGGCCGCCGCCGCCGATCGCGACGAGGATCGTGTCCACATCGGGAATTTCATCGAGGATATCGAGACCGAGCGTGCCTTGACCGGCCACGACCAAGGGGTCGGCAAAGGGATGAACATAGACCGCGCCGGTCTTGCCGGAATAATCCATGGCCGCGGCGTTGGCATGATCGAAGACGTGCCCGACGATCTCGATCTCGGCCTTCCACCCTCTGAGCTTCTCGACCTTTTCGGGTGAGACGGTGCGCGGCAGGAAGACCATGGCCGGAATGCCGGCGACGAAGGCCGTGCGCGCGACCGCAAGGCCGTGATTGCCGCCCGACGCCGTGACCAGCCCGGCCTTGGGCGGTTTGCCTTCGATGCCGAGCACGCGGTTCATGGCGCCGCGGGCCTTGAACGAGCCCGCGGCTTGCAGGCATTCGAGCTTCAAGGTGACGCGTTGCGCGGGGGCGAGCCGATCGCGGGTCTGGCCGAGCCGCATGCTCGGCGTCTGCCGGATATGAGGCGCGATGCGTTTTCGCGCCGCTTCGATATCGGCGATGGTGATCATCGATAAGGTCTCCAAGTCACGATGGCTTGGCTAGCTTGGCTCGGATGGCTTGATGTAGCGCGATCGGGGCCAGTATGGCTAGCTCGTGGAAGGGTCCGGGTTACGTAGCTCGTGAAGTGTCCGCTATTAGAATGGCTCCAAACAAGGAGCTTTCATGGACCGTGCACGCATCCACGAACGATTACGTCGGATAAGCGATGCGGATGAGATGCCCGGGACGCGCGAGCGTTTCGAGCCAGCTTTTCTAACCACCGAGAAACGCCCGCTTGACTTCCTCGGTGTCGCGCAAGGTTGAGCGGTGCCGATCAGCACGATCTTGCCCACTTCGAGCACATAGGCGCGATCACAACAGGCGAGCGCCTTGCCCACATTCTGTTCGGCCAGCAAGACCGATGTACCACCGCTGACGATACTCCTGATCCCAGCAAGCACCTCATCGGCCAGCTTGGGCGAGAGTCCGAGCGACGGCTCGTCGAGCAGCAGCAGGCGCGGCTGGCCCATCAATGCACGGCCGATCGCGAGCATCTGCTGCTGGCCGCCGGATAGCTGCCACCCGAGGGCTTCCTGCCGCGTGGCCAATTGAGGGAACAGGCTGAAGGCGCGCTCGACCCGGCGCGCTCGCTCAGCCTTGCCCGCGAAGACCGCGACCTCCCGGCATCATCGCTGCCATCTCCGTGCCAAACACCGACACCGCCGCGGCGATCGGTTTGCCGTTGCTCAGGGCTTTGTCGAGAGCGCTGGCGGCGCCAGTGGCCGAGGTGCCGGTATCGAAGACGGGGTAGTCAACCGTCTTGCCGCCCCGCGCGTGCTCCAGCGCCATCACCGCGCCATTACGCTGGCTGCCGCCTTCGACTGACATAAAGCCCGTGATCGGCATGACGATCGGCAGATAAGCATCGGCTGACTTCGCAAGTCCGGACGACATGGCCACCGCGCCGAGGCCGAGCACTGCGGCGCATCCGTGTCGCCAACGCCGATCGCCTCGCCGAGAAATGGACGAACCGCAAAGCTTTAAGTCTTTCATGTGGACCATTCCTCGGGTTGGACGCAGCTGTCCGGTATTCGAGTGGGAATAAAAAAATCCTCTCAGGAAGACTGACTTGGGGCTTTTTACCTGTCACGAGCAAAAAGATAGGCAGAGCAAAAGGCGGGCAACAGACCAAAAAGTAGGCAACCCATCAACCGCGGCGGGCTCGAGACTCACGGGGCAATCCCAGCCGGTGCACGTGATAGGGTTCGCAAGCGAGGCTGTGACAGAAATGGCCGACGATCGATTGCAGGTCTTTTGCGAAAGATCGCATCGGCGCGTTGGCGGCGAACAACCGTCCGGCGGCATTGGCCGCGTCACGGCGAAGTTTGGTTTCATCGATCGTCGTCAGCCGGCCGCGATCAAGCACCATGCGGCCGCCGATCATCACACTGTCGACGGCCCCGCCATTCTCGGTAAACACGATCTGGGTGATCATGTCGTGGCACGGCACGTAGTTGATGTGGCCTAGATCGAGGAACACGATGTCGGCCTTGAAGCCTTGCGCGATCTCGCCGACTTTGCCGCCAAGGCCCATGGCGCGGGCACTACCGACGGTCGCCATGTGCAGGACTTCGTCGGCGCCCAGCCATTCCTCGAAGTCGGGAGTCTGGACACGCGAAATCAATGCGGCCAGCCGCGTCGAATTCGAACATATTGAGCTGGTCGGAACTGTTGGCGGCATCGGTCGCAATGCCGATATTGATGCCGCGGTCCAAAGCCGGGCGCAGATGCGCCAGCCCCGACCCGAACCGCATATTGCTCACGGGGGCATGGACGATCGACGCGCCCTTGTCCGCCAGGCGTCCGAGATCGTCATGGTCGAGCCAGATCGCATGCGCCGCCGAAAAATGAGGACCGAGCATTCCAAGCCTCTCGATATGCGCGGTCAGCGTGCGGCCGTACTTTCGCAAGCCGATGAGAGCTTGCGCTTTCGTCTCGGCGAGATGGGTCTGCAAAGGCAAGTCAAAGGCGCGGGCGAGGTCCCGGCAGCGAACGAGAAATTCGTCACTGCAATGCAAGGGGATGGTCGGCGCGATTGCCGGACGAATCATGTCGCGATCGAAAGGCCAATCTGCATAGATCTCTTCCAGCGCATCGGCGCTCGCTTCATGGGGCGCGAGCTGGAATGCCATAACTTTCGCTCGCAGCGGCTCGGGAATATTGTCGATCAGATTCGGGTAGGCCTGATACAGGGTCTTGTCAGCGAGCATGGGCGCAATCACGGCACGGATGCCGGCGTCCTGATAGGCGCGGCCCAGGGCCGACAAACCGTCGCGGCTCGGCATGGGAAACTCGAAGAACAGGTCATAACAGGTCGTGCAGCCCTTGCGGATCATCTCGACCGCCGCCACCAGACCATTGAGGTACTTGTCCTCGAGAGTGCGGTTGCCGGTCATCCCGGGCATCGCATTGAGGAACAGCTCGAGCGGCCAGCGGTCATCAACCAGACCCTTGGCAAGCGTTCCGTGCCCGTGCACGTGACCGTTGACCAGGCCCGGCATCATGGCCCGATCCGCAGCGTCAACGCCGCGCGCATCCGGCGGAGCCTCCATGCCGGGGCGGCCGACCGACAAGATTTTATCGCCTTCGATCAAAATGTCGGCCGGAGCGGCCTCGCGCCGGCTCAGGTCGACGAGGCGGCCATTTCGGATGATGGTGAAACCCGACATAAGATCAAACCCACCGCATCATGCAAAATGGCCCGGGTCCATTCCAGCAGGCCGCGATCGAAACCGCGCGGACCGTTGAGCGAGAGTCCGCTCTGGCGCCCGTCGAGGGTCCCTACCGGCAGATTGATTCGCGGCAGCCGTGCCAGAGCGGCGATCGATAAAAGTGCAAGGGCGCGCGCGAAATGCTTCGTACTCCCGCGCTGCCGTATTCAGCCTTGGCGCAATACCGGGCGCCATCGGCGGGCAGGGCAAGGCATCGCCGCCAAGCAACCGAGCTGTATGTTGCGCGACCAGCTCGCGCGTCGGCTTTCCCCGCTGAAGAACGGGATGTCCCGCGACCGGGCGGTCGAGGCTACTCAAGGCGAATGACTCCCGCTTATCGAAGCTTGCGGATGATCAGAATATTTTTCTTGGCTGTCAATTGAATATCCTAATAAGAAAAACGCTCCTGCCGCGAGCATGCGTTACGATCGCCGGCGTTCGCCCTTGCCCGCGGGGTTGAAGTTGGAGGCGACGCGCAAGCGCTGATGGCTAGCGCCGCGGGTAGATAATGATCGACAGATATTCCATGGGCGCCTTGATCAGCTCTTCCGGACCGTGGCGCGCCGCCGCGTCGAAGAACAGCGCATCGCCGGGCTCAAGCAGATAGGTACGGTCGGCGTGACGATAACGAACTTTTCCCGACAGCATGTAGATGAACTCCACGCCCACGTGTCGGAAATTGGTATAGGGAAGCGCGTCCTTTTTGAGCGTGATGAGAAAGGGCTCGACGCCGAGGTCGCCGGCAAGGGAATGGCCGAGCAGGTCATAGAGATGGCCAGCTTTGGTACCCCGCCGTTCGATGCGAACGCCCTGACCCGCCTTTACAAATGAGCAATCGCGCCGTTCATCAGATTCAGCGAACAGGCTGCTGATCGAAACATTGAGTGCTTTCGCCAGAGCGGTGATCGTCGACAGCGACGGCGAAATCGACCCATTTTCGATTTTCGACAGCATGCCGGCCGAAATGCCCGCTGCCGCGCCTAACTCGGCGACTGTCAGATCAAGGCCTTTGCGCAGCCGCCGTACCTCGGCGCCGATCTCTTCCTCAACGCTTCGCGCGCGCAAATCGGCAGGCGCCAGCGAACCGGTCAACAAATCCTGCGCCTCGCGTTTCGTCCCGCGAGCCGGGTTTGCCGTTTTCGCCGTCCGGCTAACCATTCCTGCCCCTTTCAGGCCGCGCCGGTTTCCGGTTTTGCATCTTGCCCGCCCTTTCGGCCGACCCGACACGGGCCTGGACGCACAAGAATATCGCACTTGGACCTTCAGGAGTGCAAATCGCCAGATGATGAGCTTGCGCCATCCTTGCCGTCGCCGGCGCGGGCGGTGGCAGCGGGGACCCGTTCAACTGGCAGCCCACCGCAACGGGCTCGGCGATCCGGCTCGCGGAGAAAAAGCGGGAAGAAATTTCAGCTTTCGACGCAGTGGGAGGCGTCTCGCCCCCTTCAGCAATCCAGTGTCGTCTGACGCTCCCAATCGGTGAGATGTCTGGCGAAGCTATTCCATTCCTCGTGTTTCAATTTCAAATAGGAAGGAACCAGGTCGCCCAGAGCGTTCTTCATGACCTCGGATGCTTCGAGCGCGCGAAGCGCGTCCAGAAGATTGAGAGGGAGCTTCTTTTTGACCTCGACCGTGCTGCCATCCGTGTACATGTTGATGTCGAGCCGCTTGCCCGGATCTCGCTTGTTCGAGATGCCATCGAGTCCGGCGGCCAGGACGGCGGCCGGCATCAGGTAAGGATTCGCGGCGCCATCGGCCAAACGAAGCTCGAGACGATCTCCCTCGGGCACGCGGATCATGTGCGTGCGGTTGTTTCCTGTCCAGGTGACGGAATTCGGTGACCACGTCGCCCCCGAAATTGTTCGAGGCGCATTGATCCTTTTGTAACTGTTGACAGTGGGATTAAGGATCGCGGCGATCGCGTCGGCCGAATACATCAAGCCTCCGATAAAGGCCAACCCCGTGGAGGAAAGACCCTGCTCGCTTGCAGGGGCCGCGAATGCATTTTTATCTCCCTTCCACATCGAGACGTGCATGTGGCAACCGTTCCCGGTCAGATTGGCGAATGGCTTGGGCATGAAGGTTGCGCGCAAGCCATGCTTTTCGGCGATCGTTTTCGTCATATACTTGAAGAACGAGTGGCGATCCGCGGTCACCAGCGCGCTTGCGTAGTGCCAGTTCATCTCAAACTGGCCGTTGGCATCTTCGTGATCGTTCTGGTAAGGGCGCCAACCGAGTTCAGCCATCGCGTCGCAGATCTCGGTGATGACATCGTAACGGCGCATCAGCGCCTGCTGGTCATAGCAGGGCTTCACCTGGGTGTCGGCGCGATCGGCGACCGACGTGCCATCCGCTGAGATGAGGAAAAACTCGCACTCGACGCCGGTTTTCATTTCTAGGCCATCTGCCGCGGCTTTTTGCAACTGCGCCTTCAGCAGATTGCGGGGCGCTTGTTCAACGGGCTTGCCGTTCATAAAAAGGTCCGCCGCGAGCCAGCCCACTTCCCGCTTCCAGGGGAGTTGAATCAGGCTTTCCGGATCGGGAACGGCGAAAAGATCGGGATCCGCCGGCGTCATATCCAGCCATGTCGCAAAGCCTGCGAAGCCGGCGCCGTTTTTCGCCATCTCTCCGATCGCCGACGCTGGAACCAGTTTCGCGCGCTGACTGCCGAACAGGTCCGTGTACGAGATCAGGAAATATTTTATTGCGTGTTCTTTAGCAGCCTCGACGAGATCGTTTGCCATGTGCGTACCGCCCAGATGAAATCAGTTATCGTGCCAGTTCCTCGATCATGACGATGGAGCGGACGTTCCATTCGCCTAGAATGACGTCCCTGCGCCCCCCGGAATCCAATCCGTGCCAGCGAGCGGAACGCGCGCCATCGCGGCCGCCTCGATCGTCAGCGCGACCAGATCCTCCGGCTCCAGATTGTGGACGTGGCTCTTGCCGCAGGCGCGGGCGATCGTCTGCGCCTCCAGTGTCAACACCGACAGGTAGTTTGCGAGACGGCGGCCTGCCTTGACCGGATCCAGACGGGCGACCAGGTCCGGGTCCTGAGTGGTGATGCCCGCAGGGTCCAGGCCATCCTGCCAGTCGTCATACGCGCCCGCCGTCGTGCCGAGCTTTCGATATTCGTCTTCCAGTGCGGGGTCGTTGTCTCCAAGTGCAATAAGAGCAGCGGTGCCGATCGAGACTGCGTCGGCGCCAAGTGCCAGCGCCTTGGCGACGTCAGCCCCGGTGCGGATACCGCCCGACACAATCAGTTGAACTTTGCGATGCAGACCAAGCTCCTGAAGCGCCTGCACGGATTGCGGTATGCATGCAAGCGTCGGGATGCCGACGTTCTCGATGAAAACTTCCTGCGTGGCGGCGGTGCCTCCTTGCATGCCGTCGACGACGACGACGTCGGCGCCAGCCTTTGCGGCAAGCGCCGTGTCGTAATAAGGCCGCGACCCTCCGATCTTCACATAGATGGGCTTTTCCCAGTCCGTTATCTCGCGAAGCTCGCCAATCTTGATCTCCAGATCGTCGGGGCCAGTCCAGTCGGGATGCCGGCAAGCCGAACGCTGATCGATGCCTTCAGGCAAGCAGCGCATCGCCGCCACGCGCGCGCTGATCTTCTGACCGAGCAACATTCCCCCGCCGCCCGGCTTCGCTCCCTGTCCCACGACCACCTCGATCGCGTCGGCCTTGCGCAGGTCGTCCGGGTTCATGCCATAGCGTGATGGAAGGTACTGATAGACGAGGATCTTGGAGTGGCTGCGCTCCTCCATCGTCATGCCGCCGTCGCCCGTGGTCGTCGATGTACCGACAGCACTCGCTCCGCGACCCAATGCCTCCTTTGCAGGGCCGGATAACGCTCCGAAACTCATGCCCGCTATCGTCACAGGCGTCTTGATCGTGATCGGCTTGCTTGCGAACCGGCTTCCCAAGACGACGTCCGTGCCGCACCTCTCGCGATATCCCTCGAGCGGGTACCTCGACACTGACGCTCCGAGGAACAGCAGATCGTCGAAATGCGGCAGCGCACGTTTTGCGCCGCCGCCGCGGATGTCATAGATGCCGGTCGCCGCCGCACGTTGTATTTGTGCAATCGCATGCGGGTCGAAGGTGGCAGAAAATCGCGGAGGAGTTCGCGGAGCGCTCTCGCTCATTTTTTCTCCGATCAATAGGCGTTGTCGGTGTGGAAATGGTAGAGTCGCCGCGCGGATCCAAACAGCCGGAACGACTCGGCGGGAACGTCCACGCCCGCCCGATCCAGCAGAGCCGAAAGGATGGCACGGTCTTCGCTGCCGAGCGGCTTCTCCTCGCAATCCGCGCCGAGGCTCTTGACCTCGCCTCGCACAAATAGCCTCGCTTCGTAAATCGAGTCTCCGAGCGCTTCGCCGGCATCGCCGAGAACGACAAGATTGCCGGTCTGCGCCATGAAAGCGCTCATCGGGCCGATCGAACCCTTCACCACGATATCGATGCCCTTCATCGATATGCCGCATCGGGCCGATGCATTGCCTTCGATGATCAGGAGTCCGCCGCGTCCGGTGGCGCCCGCGGCCTGGCTCGCATCGCCGGTGAGCCGAACGACACCGGACATCATGTTTTCAGCGAGCCCTACCCCGGCGTTTCCACTGATGGTAATTTCAGCGTCCTTGTTCATGCCGGCGCAATAGTAGCCGACATGTCCTTCGATGCTGACCTCGATCGGAGCATCGATGCCGACCGCGATCGAATGCTGGCCTGCCGGATTCTGGACCGTCCAGTGGGTTTCGTTGGTGTTTCGCGGCAGTCCGTGAAGCGCCCTGTTGAGATCACGGACCCGAGATACGGCCAGATCCACGAAAGGCATCAGCGATGCTCCCATGCGTAGACCTTGGCGGGTTCGGGCTCGAAGATCCGGGCCTTTTCGATTCCTGGCAGGCCTGCGAGCGCTCGATATTCGGTACCGAACGCCACATATCGATCGGTCTCGGCCATCACGGCAGGCTTGCATGAAATAGGGTCGCGCAGAACCGCGAAGCCATTCTCGGTGCCGACCACGAAAGTGTAGAAGCCGTCAAGCGCTTCGAGGCTGTCCTCAAGCGCTCTTTCCAGGCTGTCGCCGCCCGTCATCCGCCATGTGAGGAATCCGGCAGCAACCTCGCTATCGTTGTCGGTCGCGAATGTCAGGCCTTCCCGCTCGAGGCTGCGCCTGACGCTGCGGTGATTGGATAGCGATCCATTATGCACAAGGCATTGGTCAGCCCCGGTCGAAAACGGATGAGCGCCCGCTGTGGTGACGGCGGATTCGGTTGCCATTCGCGTGTGACCAACGCCATGCGTTCCCGACATCCCGGACAGACCGAACCTCTTGATGACGTCGGCCGGCAAGCCGACCTCCTTGTAGAGTTCGATCCTGCGGCCCCCGCCTATCACCGCAAGGTCGGGCCGGTGATCCGAAAGCCATTCTCGCACCTTCTCGGTCAGCTGCTCCGGAAAGGACAGCACGGCGTGGGTGTCGCGCAATGTCTGGCCGACGGGGCTGCCCAGCGCTTCGGAAATATCTTTCGACAGCCCGGCGAGGTCGGTGCCGCGAACGGTGAGCTTAAAATGATCCGGGATGCCCTCGCCATAGACTGCAAAACCTGCGCTGTCGGGTCCGCGATCGGTCATAACCTGCAGCATTTGGCCGAGCAGACTCCCCAGTTGCGGTCGCAGGTCATGCTCCTTCAGAAAAAGTCCGACGATCCCGCACACGTGAACCTCCCATTATGGACCGGGGGCTTTGTAGACAGCCCGCAGCACCATTGTCAATCTTAGGAAACAATGTTTCTCTTCACGAAATTTATCGAAATCGCATTGGCATCCGAAGGCCGTCCGCATGGCGAAGAGCGTGGTCTCGCGCTCGGCCGCGGCCCGATTTCCCCAAGGCCGCCGAATATCACTTGACCCGGCGCCGGAAGCGCTTACCGGTCGCGCGATCGGCTGACGGAGATAAGCCATACCTTTTGCGGTAGACCCTCGCAAAATGGCTCGCGTCGGCAAAGCCGCATTCGGTACCGACCTGCGCCAACGGCATGCTCGTCTGCCTCAGCAGCTTACGGGCCTGGACGAGGCGGAGGGATACATAGTGCTGGTGCATGGTGACATCGAGATGCTCCGCGAAAAGCCTTTCGAGATGTCTGACCGATACTCCGGCGATCTTCGCGAGATCCTTGCGTGAAGCCGGAGTGCCGATCTGCCGCTCCATCGCCGCAACCGCGGCGATCAGGCTTCTGTTGCTCGTCCCGATCCGCTCGCGAATGGAAATGCGCTGGGTGCTATCGCCCATTCTAACCGCTGTTTGCAGAAACCAGTCGCTTACCCTTCCTGCCAGGGACTGGCCGTGGTCGCGTCGGATGATTGCGTGCATCATATCAAGCGCGGCGACGCCGCCGCCGCAGGTGAGGCGGCCACCGTCGATCTCGAAAAGCGTCTGCGTGAGATCGACATCCGGAAACGCCTCGGCGAAGGCGGGTACATGTTCCCAGTGGATAGTGGATCTCACGCCTCGCAAAAGGCCGGCCCGGGCCAGGAGGAAAGGACCGCCCGACACTCCTCCTATCTCGCAACCAAAGCGTCCAAGCCGCCGCAGCCACGCGAGCGTCCTCGGATCGTCAAACGAACTCGGGTCTCCTCCCGCGCACACCAGCACGGTGTCGTAGATGACCTTGTCGGCGATGGTGTAGTCGGCTGCGACGACCAATCCGTTCGAGGCCACGATTTCGGCGCTTCCGGACGAGATGTGAGACCACTCGTATAGGCGCTTTGCAGATAGAATATTTGCAGCCCGTAGCGGCTCTATGGCCGACGCAAACGACATCAGCGCGAAACCATCGATGAGGAGAAAGCCGAAATGCCTGGCGCCGGCCATCCGAAATCCATCACGCTTTCACGGTGTCGCCAATGAGCTACTGGATGTCGTATCCAGCTTATAACGACTCCCTGTTTTGGGCCAAGCAGAGTTTGAGACAGCTGGACTTTCGCCATGCGTTATTCACTCACTTCGCTCATCGCAAATGCCTTCTCGGGCCATCGCGGCTGGAGGCCGCAGTGGCGTGACGCCACGCCGAAGAACAGATACGACGTGGTGATCGTCGGCGGCGGTGGACACGGCCTCGCGACGGCATTTTATCTCGCGAACGAGCACGGAATGAAGAACGTCGCCGTTCTCGAGAAAGGATGGCTCGGCGGGGGAAACGTCGGACGCAATACGACGATCATCCGGTCGAACTACCTGCTGCCGGGAAACATTCCCCTTTACGAATTGTCGCTGCGTCTGTGGGAAGGCCTTGAGCGGGACCTCAACTACAACGCCATGGTCAGCCAGCGCGGGGTGCTCAACCTGTATCACTCCGATCCGCAGCGCGACGCCTATGCTCGGCGTGGCAATGCCATGCGCATCCATGGCGTCGATGCCGAGCTGATCGACGCCAAAGCGGTGCGAAGACTCTATCCCTTTCTGAATTTCGACTCGGCGCGGTTTCCCATACAAGGCGGCCTGCTTCAGCGGCGCGGCGGCACGGTCCGCCACGACGCAGTCGCGTGGGGTTACGCGCGCGCCGCAAGCGACCGCGGGGTCGACATTGTCCAAAACTGCGAGGTCATCGGGATCATGAGATCTGCTGGCCGCGTCGCCGGTGTCACGACCACGCGCGGCAACATTTTCGCGGACAAGGTCGCAATCGCGGTCGCTGGAAACAGCTCGCGGCTGGCCGCGATGGCCGGCCTGAGGCTGCCGATCGAGAGCCACGTCCTGCAGGCCTTCGTCTCGGAGGGGCTGAAGCCGATAATACCCGGGGTCATCACATTCGGAGCCGGCCATTTCTACATCAGCCAATCCGATAAAGGAGGACTTGTCTTCGGCGGCGACATCGACGGCTACAATTCATACGCGCAGCGCGGCAACTTGCCGACCGTCGAGGACGTTTGCGAGGGCGGCATGGCGCTGATGCCCGCAATCGGACGAGCCCGCATTCTGAGGAGCTGGGGCGGCATCATGGACATGTCGATGGACGGATCGCCGATCATCGACCGCACGCCGCTCGAGGGCCTCTATCTCAATGCCGGCTGGTGCTACGGGGGATTCAAGGCAACGCCGGGATCAGGCTTTACCTTTGCGCACCTGCTCGCTCGCGGCGAGCCGCATCCCGCCGCGGCCTCATTCACGCTGGACCGATTCCGCTCGGGTCACATAATCGACGAAAAGGGCCAGGGCGCCCAGCCGAACCTGCACTGAGGCAACCATGCGCATTCCCTGTCCGTTTTGCGGCCCAAGAGATTCCTCCGAGTTCAGCTACCTTGGCGACGCGACCGTCGAGCGGCCCACTCTCGATGCGTCCGATGTTGCCGTGCACGACTACGTCTATCTCCGCACCAATCCGGCAGGAGCGCATCGCGAGCTCTGGTACCATCTCTCCGGTTGCCACGGCTGGATCGTCGTGGCGCGCGACACCCTCACCCATGCCATTGCGAAAGCGCATTTCGCGAAGGACGCCAATTCATGAGCGCTCCGCAACGACTCCAGGGCGGGCTCGTCGACCGCTCGATGCCCTTGCGCTTCCGGTTCGACGGCCGCGGTTTCGAGGGGTTCGCCGGGGAGACACTGGCTTCCGCGCTGATGGCAAATGGCGTGACGGTCGTCGGCCGTTCTTTCAAGTACCACCGGCCGCGCGGAATATTCACCGCCGGCCCGGAGGAACCCAACGCCTTGGTAGAGCTGCGTTCCGGCGCGCGGCGGGAGCCGAACACGAAGGCGACGACGGTCGAACTTTACGATGGCCTTGAAGCTACGAGCCAAAACCGCTGGCCGTCATTGAAATTCGACGCCGGAGCCGTGAGCCAGATGGCATCGCCGCTCCTGGTCGCCGGTTTCTACTACAAGACCTTCATGTGGCCCGCGTCGTTTTGGGAAAGGCTTTACGAGCCCGCGATCAGGCGAGCGGCGGGACTGGGCCGCTTGAGCGGCAAAGCCGATCCGGACAGCTACGAAAAGGCGTATGCGTTTTGCGATCTGCTCGTGATCGGCGCGGGTCCGGCCGGTCTCGCCGCGGCGCTTTGGGCCGGACGCTCTGGCCTGCGTGTCATTATCGTCGAAGAGGACTTCATGCTAGGCGGGCGGCTACTCTCTGAAACGCATGAGATCGACGGAATTTCCGGCGCAGCATGGGCGCGCCAGGCACAGGCCGAGCTCAACAGCCTGCCGAATGTCCGTGTCCTGCGCCGGACCACGGTGTTCGGGGCCTACGACGGCGAATATGGCGCGATCGAGCGCGTCGCGGATCATTTTCCCGCGCCGCCTCCCTTCACGCCGCGTCAGCGGCTCTGGAAAATCGTCGCTGGTGAAACCTTGCTCGCGGCCGGTGCGATAGAGAGGCCGATCGTGTTCGCCGGCAACGACCGGCCCGGCGTGATGCTGGCTTCCGCGATGCGAACCTACGTCAACCGTTTCGCCGTAGCGCCTGGCCGTCGCGTCGCCGTGTTTACGGCATGCGACGACGGATGGCGAACGGCCCGCGATCTTCAGCGTGCCGGTGTGACGATCGAGGCGCTGATCGAGGCGCGATCAAGCGTCGCGCCGCAAGTCGAAGCCCTGGTCGTTGGCGTCGCCATATATCGGGGATCACGCGTGATCGACACGCGCGGTCGCCAGCGACTGACGGCGATTGAAGTTGTCGACCGTGACGCCCGCAGGCATACGATCAAGGTCGATGCCCTGGCCGTATCGGGCGGCTGGACTGCGAATATGGCCATCGCCACCCATCTTGGCGGAAAGGCACAATGGGCTGCGGACGAGGCGGCTTTCGTCGGCGCCGAATTGCCGAAAGGTATGCAAACCCTCGGCGCGGCCGCGGCAAGGTGGACGCTCGCCCAAGCATTGTGCGACGGCATGCGTGCGGGAGCTGATGCTGCCTTGCGGGCCGGCCGGATCGCGGATGGACCGCATCGCTTCAATACCACTGACGAGCAATTCGCGGTTCGACCGCTCTGGCGAATAGCGGGAGGCCGAAGCAAGGCGTTCGTGGATCTGCAGAACGACGTCACGGCCGACGATGTGGAGCTGGCTGCGCGCGAAGGGTTTCAGTCAACAGAACACCTCAAGCGCTATACCACGCTTGGAATGGCCACCGACCAGGGCAAGACCTCAAACGTCAACGGTCTTGCCTTGATGGCCGAGCTTACCGGGCGGAACATTGCAGAGACCGCGGTGACACGTGCGCGTCCGCCGTATGTGCCGGTCGCCATCGGCGCGTTCGCGGGCCTGCATGAAGGAAGGCATTTCAAGCCCACGCGCCTGACGTCGGGCCATGCATGGGCTGAGGCAAACGGGGCGATATTCGTCGAAGCGGGGCAATGGCTGCGCGCGCAATGGTTCACCCGGCGCGGTGAGACCGACTGGTTGCAGAGCGTCGTTCGCGAGGTGACGGCCGTGCGTTCGAGGGTCGGGGTCTGCGACGTATCGACTCTCGGAAAAATCGCCATCATGGGCGCGGACGCTGCGGGTTTCCTGGACCGCGTTTACATCAACACTTTCTCGACCCTGGCTGTCGGCAAGGTCCGTTACGGCGTAATGCTGCGTGAGGACGGGTTCGTCATGGATGACGGTACGACGGCGCGCATCGGCGAAGGGCAGTATCTGATGTCGACGACCACGGCCAATGCGGGCAAGGTCATGCAGCATCTCGAGTTCTGTCATCAGGTGCTGTGGCCCGATTTGGACGTTCAGATGGTTTCGGTGACGGAGCAATGGGCTCAATATGCCGTTGCGGGACCACGTTCGCGAGAGTTGCTTCAGGCTTTACTTGCCGGTATCGCCGACCTGTCCGATCAATCCTTTCCCTATCTTGCCTGCGCGGAATTCCGCATCGGAAAGCTGCCCTTGCGGCTGTTCCGGATATCGTTTTCCGGTGAGCTTGCCTATGAGATCGCCGTTCCCGCGAATTACGGTGAAGCGTTGCTGCGTTCGCTGATGTCGGCAGGCGAGCCATTCGGGGTCACGCCCTATGGCACCGAAGCGCTGTCGGTGCTGCGGATCGAAAAGGGCCATGCCGCCGGCGCCGAACTGAACGGTCAGACGGTCGCGCGAGATCTCGGGCTCGGCCGCATGATGTCGACCAAGAAGGATTTCATCGGGCGCGCCATGGCGCAGCGACCGGCGCTGGTCGATCCCGCACGCCCGACGCTGGTCGGTCTCAGAGCGGTTGACCCGACAAAACGCCTGAGGAACGGCTCGCACTTTTTTGCCAAGGGCAAACCGGTCTCGCCTGACCAAGATGAAGGCTACATGACTTCGACGGCTTTCAGCCCTTCGGCCGGCTGCTGGATCGGTCTCGGGCTTCTTGCCCGTGGACCGGACCGGATCGGTGAGCGCATCCGCGCCTACGATCCAATCCGATCGGGAGATATTGAGGTCGAGGTCGTCCCACCTGTTTTCGTCGATCCAGAAGGGGGCCGTTTACGTGCTTGATCTCCAGACCAAAAGCGCTTTCGAACGCCTGCGCCCGGCAGGAACGGGCAGCGGCGTTATCGGGACCGAACGACTTCAGCTCGGCATTGCGACGGTGATGCGGCGCAAAGATAAGGGGCCTGAGCTCGCCGCCGCGGTGAAGCGAAAATTCGGGTTCGATCCTCCCGACGAACCCCGACGGGTTTTCGCTCAGGGCACGGCAATGGTCGGCATCGGTCGCGGCAAGTGGCTCGCAATCCGGGAGCAGGATGAGGATGGAAAATTTTTCGCGCAGCTCTCCGCCGAACTGAAGGGCTTGGCCAGTGTTATTGAGCAATCCAATGCCCTCGGCGTGCTGCGTCTGTCCGGACCAATGCTTTATCGGACAATGGAAAAGGGAGTGCAGCTCGACCTCGCGGCCCAGGCATTCCCTGCCGGCAGCGTCGCCGTCACGTCGATCGCCCACATCGGGGTAACACTTTGGAAACTCGACGAAGCGCCAACGATCGAAGTTGCCGTCGCGCGCAGCCTTTCGGGCAGCTTCCTGCATTGGCTCGAATTGTCCGCGCCGCTGCACGGCCTTGAAACCGTCTCAGCCAAGTGATCCGGCACCCGATCAAGGCGCTGGACTTAGGACCGCAACGATGTCGACGAACGAGGAAATTCTCTCCCCATCGTGCGCCGACCGTCCCCGCGATCCACCCTAGCTCAAAACGGATTTGATTTCAGGTGCTTCGCATAGCTCTGTAACCCAAGCTTGAGACCGTAAGACGGGCTGAAGCCGAGTTCTTGTCGAGCGGCCGTCCCGTCGAATGGGCCTTGAAGATCCAAATCAGGCATCAGCCCTGCCCCGACGCTAATGCTGCAGCCTGGAAATACACAGTCCTTGATGAGTTCGACGACATCTGCCAGCCGCCAATATTCGTCGCTGGATATGTTGAAGACACTAGCCGAGAAGGGACCCGACGCCTGAACGGCCGCCAAGGCAGCACGTGCGACATCTTCGGTGAAGATGAAGTTGAAGTAGTGGTCAGAGCCGTGATCAAGCTGGAAACGGCCCATCTTGCTGAGGGCACGCAGCATATCGGTCAGGATTTCCGGCATTTTGTTGCCGGGACCATAGACCTCCGCGATCCTCAACGATATCACGTCGATGCCGAACCGCCGGCGGTACACATCACCGAGGAGTTCGGTCGTCACTTTCGTCACTGCATAGGGGGTCGATGGATTTACGGGCGATTTCTCAGATACGGCGCCGTCAATGCGGCCATAAACAGTCTCCGACGAGAAGTTGACGATGCGATGGACTCCGGACAGCCTGGCAGCTTCGTAGATGGCGACTGTCCCTTCCACGTTCGCCGCGAAAGTCGCGATCGGGAAATCGAGTGAAAGTGTCGGGTGGCTCATGGCCGCCGTGTGCACGATCGACGTAACCTTGTGCTCGCCTATCACACTCAGCAGACGCGGAATGTCGTAGAGTTCTCCCTGCACCGCGCGCACCGAGGGCAGCTCACTTTCCGCGTAATCCCTATTGTAGGAGACGACCAAGTGGCCGCTGTCCGCCAGCAGCCGCACGATATGCCGGCCTGTAAATCCAAGACCCCCGGTGACGAGAACAGCCGCCATTGTGTTCAATCTTTCATCTAATTCAAACGCCGCCAATCTTCATCAGGTCCGTCCAATCGATTTGCCATACCGTGTCGGCTCCGAATGGGTGGTCGATGAGGAACTTCCAACTTCCATCCGCTTGCCTGCGAACGACTTCGATGCCGTTATGCGCAAGCACGATCGGCTTGCCGTCTTTCCCGGTCCCGTTAATCAGCCATTGGGAGCGCAACAGCGCGATTTCACCAGCTTCAGTGACATGATGGACCTTGATGTCCATGCGCGGATTGAGTCCGACATATCCCGCCATCACCTCGCGAATGCCGTCGCTTCCCTTGGCAATCGTGCCGCCTTCCTGGCTCAGCCGAACGACGCTTGCGCCATCTTCGTACAGGGCGCAGCAACCCTCCAAGTCTCCCCGGTTGAATGCACGCGCCAATTCATAATCGACGTCTTCCGGCCTTTTCGCTTTCATCTCTGATCATCCTCTTGCACGTTGTTTCCAATGGTTGGCGTCCGCTGGGACTTACTGCTCGCACGATGTCGGTTCATGACGGGATTCAAACGCCCATGGCCAGCGAGCGCTGGATTCCCACGGATTTTTGGTCGAATGGCGACAGGTGCTGCGGTAGCTCAGGTACGATCCGGTCGTTTCGCGGGGCCCATCCGTCATAATAGTGCTTCATAACCTCACGAAGCCGGACGGTCTCCGCGATGCCGTCAACATCGAGCATGCGCAGCATCCAGGCGGAAAGGTCGGCATATTCGGCCAACCGCCTGCGTCCGAGCCTGAATAAGGGGTGATAGACGCAGTCGAACCTCACAAGTGACGGAAAGAGCAGGATATCGTTCAACGTCGGCGCGCGACCGTGCAGGAAACTCGACTGACGCGAGAGATGTAGCTCCAGGGAGTTGAGTGCCGCGAACAATCGCCCGATCAAAACGTCGTATTCCGCTTGCGCATCGACGGCGCCGATCTCGTAAATACAACCGGCAACATCGTGAACGATCTTCGGCTGCAGCCAGTCAATCTGATCGCGCAGGTCGGCCGGATACAGATCAACCGATCCATCGGCACCGACGTCGTCGAAGGCCGTGTTCAGCATACGTATGATGTCGAGCGACTCGTTACTGACGATCCTGCCGGTCGCTTCATCCCAAAGCACCGGAGTGGTTACGCGTCCCGTGTAGTCGGCTGAGGATTTCGCATAGAGCTGGTAAAGGTAGATGAACTCCTCCTTCCGGGCCGAGGTCGTCGGGCCTTGAACCGGAGCCTGTTCGATGCACCATCCATGGGGTCCGTTCCAGCGAGGATGGACAAAGGACAACCCGATAACCTCGTCGAGCGACTTGAGGACGTAGGCGAGGATCACACGGTGGGCGAAAGGACACGCGTAGGAAACATATAACCGGTAGCGGGCCTTCTCCGCTGGAAAATCCGCATTTCCCGAGGGAGATACCACGCCTCGGAAATCGGACAGGTGCCGCTCGAGCAGTTCGTCCAGTTCTGGCGTAACCGGGACATCGCTCTTCCAAACGCCGTTCACCATCAGCTTGGTCGTCCAGGTCATCCGTCGTCTCTTGATTGCGCCGGTATTTCGACCAGGCCTGCGTTAGCCGGCAGCCGCTCGCGACGCTTTTGGATCAGTACAATACTGTGCGCGAGGAACACGACTCCAAGGCCGACGCGCGACTGCGTGGTTCCCAATTCGAACGAGGTCGGATTTTCAGTTCGTGCCATGGCTCTGGAAAATATCGTTGGAAGACCCCTTACATGTGTCCCCGCCACATGGCGTCCGCGCAAGGCACATTAAGGGTTCCGACGAAGCCAAAAATGATCAGGGGCTGTTCGACGGCTGACGCTTGACAGAGGCGCATCGAAGTCGCCGACATCATGGGTGCGCGGCTAGGAATCTTGTGAGGGCGCAGTCGCCGGCCTGGCTTCGCAATCAAGCTGGCCCTGATAAATGAACGCGCTATCGGCTCACGGCACCGATGGATTGAATTTATGCCGGGAGGCCTTGAAAGCGCTCACAAGAAAATCAGACAAGTTGCGAATCCGAGGCAACGCCTTGATGTCTCGATGACAAAGTAACCAGAGCTGCGTAGTTAGCTCCGGTATTACGGCACTCACCCTTGCAAGACTGAAATCGTCATCCGCGAGAAAGCAGGGCAGCAGCGCGTATCCCAGCCCCGCCGCCGCACCGACTTTCACGTCGAGCAGAGAGTCGAAACGCACCTTGATGTTGGCCGGGCGGATGTTTTCTGCCTGCCACTTCGCCGCATGAAGGTGCTTTAAATTCTCCGACATTCCGATCCATGGGAGTTCGGCGTCCGCCACCGTCCCCAACTCAAGTCTCTTGCCGTCGATAAGCGTGCTAGGCAGCGCTGGGGCCGCATAAATAGCGTATGCGACGTCGGCGACGAGGCGCCCGATAAGGCTGTCGGGCGGGAAGTCAGATGGACGAAGCGCGATGTCCGCCTCGCCCCTGCTGAGGTTGAGGAAGTGGCTAGTAGTCGAAACGTCGCAGCGCATCTCCGGATGGAGCGACGCAAACCGAGCCAGGGCTTGTGCGACAAACCCGTGCATCAAGGTATCGGTCGTTGTGAGGCGCACGACTGCCGGCTTTTTGTCGAACCCGGCGAGCCTTCGTTCCAAGGAGCGTATGCCCTCCCTAACTTGCTCCGCGTAGGAGGCGATCTCCTCACCGGCTCCGGTTAGGGCGAAGCCGTCGTTGGATCGCTCGAACAGCTTGGCGGCGAGGCTTGCTTCCAGCGCCGTTACGCGACGCATGACGGTCACGTGCGTGACCTTCAAAAGCCTGCCTGCAGCCGCATAGGAACGCGCTTCTGCCAGCGCCAAAACGAACCTCAGGTCGTCCCAATCAAGGCGTGACATGTAGGCGAGCGAGCATCCCTTTGCCCCATCGGCCGCACTATCGAATGGCAGCCTACCCTAGCCTAACTTGGGAAGTGTTCAAACGGGCCGCCGGCGCTGCGGCGAGGGGATAATAAGCCGCGTCCCACGATAGGACCCGCGGCAGCCGCAGCTAACGGACATCTCTCGTGCTGGAAGTATCGGCAGCCTATTTTTTGTTCACGCCACGAAGGCTCATGTCAAGCCGGTCCGCGTCGGCGGCCGCTAAATTTCGCTCATTCCGCTGACCGCGCTTTGCGACATACACTTTTTAACAGCGGCAATTCAGAAATCGTCAGCGACCAACATTGCCGAACTGCCACACTCACCTGTGCGCGGCACCAAGCGGGTGATTATTCATGAGCGACCGAATCCTTCCAGATGCGGATACCTACGATGACCGGGAGGTAGATCACGGCAATCCCGTCATGGGTCTGGAACTCCGCGGCTTCGAAGAAATTCCCGCCGCGTGGCGGCGAATGAGGGTCGACCAAGTCTACCAACTCTGGTTCGGCACCAACGCGAACCTGATATTCGTTACCTTTGGTGCGCTCGGCATCGTTTCGGGGCTGAGCTTCTGGCAAGCGGTCGGCGCAGTTGTCATCGGAAGCTTCGCCTATCTGTACGTCGGCATCTGCAGCATAGGTGCGGCGCGATCTGGAATGCCGGTGACGACATTTAGCCGCGCATCGTTTGGCGTGCGCGGCAATTTTCCCAACGCATTCCTCGCCTGGATCGTTTCCGTCGGATTTGAAGCGGTGAACACGATCTACGGCGTATTCGCCTTTTCCGCGCTCTTCAAGGTATTGGGGTGGAACGACTCTGATACAACCCTTCGGCTGGTCGCGATCGTCCTGCAATTGGCTTTGGGAGCGGGAATTGCCGTTCTAGGGCATGCAACGTTGGTGTATCTCCAGCGATTCTTTGCGTTCTTCATTGGACTGATCCTGTTGCTGATCGGCTTTTGGATCATTCCCCTCGTTAACTTCTCCCGCCCCGCGTCCGTAGAACTGACGGCTGGGTTTTCGATCGCTGCCACGATCCTGACCGCTGCCGGCATCGTGGCCTCGGGAGCGATTTCCTACGTTTACAATGCTCCGGACTGGGTGCGTTATTTGTCGCCGGGCATCTCTAACGGCAAGATCGTGGGTCATGTCACGGCGGCGGCCGTAATACCGTCCCTGGCGTTATCGATCATCGGCGTCATGATGGGCACGCTCGGCGACATGGCGGACCCTGTAGGAGCGATGGAGCCCTTCCTGCCGACCTGGCTATTCATCTGCTATATCGTAGCGGCGATCGGCGGAGCGATATCCAACAACGCTCCGACCTACTATTCGTCGGGCCTCGCCATTCAGGCGATGGGCATTCCCCTACATCGGCATTGGGCGACCTTGCTCGATTCTTTGATCGCGACCTGTATTGTCATCTACGTGATTTTCGTTTCGGATTTTCTGTCAAGCTTGAACAACTTCCTTTCCTTCCTCGTCGTATGGGCTGGGCCTTATGCCGGCGTATGGGTTGCGGACGGATTGAAGCGCCGCTGGCGCTTCGATGCTTCGGCGATCCACGATACGAGCGGCCAACAAAGCGCTTATTGGTACAAGAGCGGCGTCAATCCGATCGGCTGGTCAAGCTTGCTTTTGGGAATGATTGCCGCGGTTCTGACGATGCACTCTCCTGTCTTCGTAGGAGCAATTGCGCAATTGCTAGACGGCGCGGACATCTCGTGGATCGTCGGGTTTTTCGTCAGCTTAATCGCTTATGAAGCGATGGCACGCGGCCGCGCGTGATCGGTCGACATCGGCCCCCGTGCGGAACGCCCGATGTCCCGAATTTCACCATACCGGCACATACTCATGCGCGATCGGCCAGCCGAAGTAGCATAGGATGCCGTCGCCCATGTATTTGGCGACATGCCCTTGGAAGCGCGTCACGACCCCGGCGACCGTATTCTGATACCCCGTGATCACGAGGCTCATGTCTTCCGGATCGAGCCGCCCCGAGAGTGTGGTCGAGCCGACGAGGTCGACGAACATCACGGTAAGCTGGCGTCGCTGGGCATCGGCCGATTTCGGTGATTGCGCCGTCGAGACGGCAATGTTCGGCGTCGTTCCTGCCAAGCCAGCGATGGCGGCGAGCAGCTTCCGGCGGTGCCCGACAAGGTCCACGCCGAGCGCGATCAGATCTTCGGCGGTGAGCTCCCGCAGCACCTCGCTATCGATTTCGTTGTGACGGAATGCACTCTCATATTGCCCCAGGCCAAGGCTGCGCAGCCAGTTCCCGACATCCATGGTGGAACCCCCATCACTCCGCACAAGAGGGGTTAATCTAATTGCCCCATCGTGCCGAATGACGGCCTTTGAAATAAGCCTAGAGTCGAAATGCTTCGCTTTGCGGCGGCATGCCGAAACCGGCGAGCGCCGGCAATGAGGGGCTCGAGAGCGCCATCGCCTTGAAAAGCGCGCCCATCTCGCCTTTCCCCTCTCCCGTGAGGCGCGCCAGCGCGGCATCGATCGCGGCCGCCTGATCCGCGCCGGCGCCCGCCTTGAGCCTTTGCGCGCGCGCCTCGATGCCGAGCGCGCGCAGCAGGGCGCCTTGGGTCACCGGGCCATGCAACGCCGCTCCCGCGTCGCGGGCGACCCCACCGAGCGCGGCGAAATCCACGTGGGCCGTAAGGTCGGCTTCGCCGGGTTCCTCGAGCGGATCGACGAATTCATGCCGTCGAACGGCCTGGAGCGTGTCGCCGAACCCTTGCCGCGTATGACCGTAATCGATGAGGAGGGCCGCGCCGTTGGCAAAGATGAGCCGTGCGGCGATCTCGCGCGCGAGAGCGAGGCCATGGGGGCACATCTCGAAAATCGCGCCAGGGGGGGCGTCGAGGCGAAGCGCTGCTTCGACACCGGTGGAGAGGCCGAAGGCAAGCCTGCCTTCATCGTCGAGGCCGACGAGCCGCTCGCGCCACCCCTTCGCGTCGCGCAGATATTGGCGAACGGGGAGGGCATCGAAAAATTCATTCGCGACGAGGATGAAGGCCCCTTCGGGGATTTCGGCAAAGCGTTCGTGCCAGTTGATCGGCAAGCCTGCCGATTTGGCGCGCCCCAGCGTCTCGCGCTGCTTTACGCGCAAGGCTTCGCTCGTCTCGACGAGGTGAAGGCTCAATGCGGCAAGGAAGCGGGGCGAGAGGCGCGCGGCGCGCAAGGCGTCGGCCATCAGCGTGCCGCGCCCGGGGCCGAGCTCGATGAGGGCGATCCGCTCCGGCTCGCCCATTCGGGTCCAGCAATCGACGGCCCAAAGCCCAATCAGCTCGCCGAACATCTGCGATATTTCGGGCGCGGTGATGAAATCGCCTTTGGCGCCGAAGGGATCTCGCGAGCGGTAATAGCCGTGCCGCGGATGGGAGAGGGCGAGCGCCATATAGCGCTCGACGCTGATCGGGCCTTCGGTGGCGATCAGCTCGGCAATCTCGCGGCGCAAGGACATGAAGCTTCGAGCCGCCCGTTCAGCTTCCGGTGGCGCCACTTCGGCTCGCGAGCGGCGCGGGTTTCTCCCTTGAAGCGTGCCAGAGAAGCGCCAAGCCCGCGCCCGCCACGGGCAGCGAGAGCAGCATGCCCATTGTGAGCCAGCCGCCGTAGAGATAGCCGAGCTGCGCATCCGGCTCGCGCAGGAATTCGACCGCGATGCGCGAAAGCCCGTAGCCGAGGCCGAAAAGGCCGCACAGAAGGCCCGCGCGGCGCAAGCCGCCTGATCGCACCGCGATGAAGAGAATGATGAAGAGCACGATGCCTTCGAGCCCCGCTTCGTAGAGCTGGCTCGGATGGCGCGGCTGCGGCCCGCCATTCGGAAAGACCATCGCCCAGGGGACATCGCTGATGCGGCCCCAAAGCTCGCCATTCACGAAATTCGCGAGCCGCCCGAGGAAGAGGCCGATCGGCACCACCGCCGCGACCGTGTCGTAGAAGGCGAGCACCGGAAGTCGGCGCGAGCGGGCGAGAAGCGCCATCGCCAGCATGCAGCCGATCAACCCGCCGTGGAACGACATGCCGCCGCGCCAGACGGTGAAGATTTCCGCGGGGTGCTCGAGATAGAGGTTGAGATTGTAGAAAAGCACATAGGCGATGCGTCCGCCGAGCACGACGCCGAGCGCCGCATAGACGATGAGATCGTCGATATCGGCAGGCGTCGGATGGGGACGAGCGCCCCAGAGCCGGTCGTCGCTGACGATGCGCTTGGCGAGCCACCAGCCCGCGATGAGCCCGGCCACGTAAGCGAGCGCGTACCAGCGCAGCGCGAAAGGGCCGATCTCGACGAGAATCGGCGAGATCATCGGATAGGGGATGACGAAGAGCGGCATTTTTTTCCTTTCGGTTGCGCAGATGCGCCGGGCCGCGCATAGCGTCAAGCGCACGCGGTAGAGGCGCGCGCGTGCAAAAATGCTTGTGTTCGAAAGCGGAACCGGATCGAAAGAAATTCGATAAGAGGTTGGAAGAGGCGCAAAGCCCGCTCAATTCGAGCGCGAGTGGCTTTGAGCGAGCCGGCCGTCGCTGTTCTTGCAAGCTCTCCGGCCTTAAGGAGCCCATCATGTCGAGCCCGCAAAACCGTTTCTTCGATGAACTCGCGAAGCTGATGCAAAATGCCGCAGGCATGGCTGATGGAGCGAGGCGCGAGGTCGAGGATTTCCTCAAGGCCCGCATGGAGCGCATGCTCGCTGGCATGGATCTCGTGACGCGCGAGGAATTCGAAGCCGCTCGCGAGATGGCCGTGAAGGCGCGCGAGGAAAACGAGCGGCTTGCGGCGCGCCTCGCCGCGCTCGAAGCGAAACTTGGGGACAAAGCCTGATCCGGCGCGAGACGGATCCTCCGACGGGAGCCGCAAAGGCTTGAAACCCTGTCGGGATTTCGCCTCCTCACCTTTGGCCTGTCAGTTGGGCTTCATCCTTCGCATTCGGTATAGTTGGGCTATGGGCGATTCGCGACGAGCCGCACTCGCCGCAGCGTAAGCAGACGTGGTGTGGCACGAAGCGATTGTCGCCGGCTGGAGGCCTTCTTCATGCAGATCGTCCAGGCCGAAACCGCGAGAGCCGAGCACCCCCTCGATGTCGTGGAGCAACTCGCGGCCGAGCATGATTTCGCCTTCGACCGCGATCATGAGGACGAGATCGCCATCTCCACGGCCGGAGTCCTGGCCGAATACCACGTCGCCTTCACCTGGCTCGAGGATGTCGAGGCCGTGCATGTCGCTTGCGCCTTCGACCTCAAGGTGCCGGAGAGGCGGCGAGCCGAGGTGTTGAACCTCATCTCCCTCATCAACGAACAGCTCTGGGTCGGCCATTTCGATTTATGGACCCGCGAGCACGTGGTGATGTTCCGTCATGCTCTCGTGCTCGCTGGCGGCGCGCGGGCGAGCGGTCGCCAATGCGCCGCGCTCCTCGAGAGCGCAACCGAGGCCTGCGACCGCTTCTACCAAGCCTTCCAATTCGTGGTCTGGGCCGGAAAGGGCGCGAAGGAGGCCTTCGAGGCCGCGATCTTCGAGACGGAGGGGGAGGCGTGACTGTCGGGTCTCACATAAGACGCCACCGTCGCTAGAGAATGACGGCGCTTCCCGCATAGAGCCAGCATGCTCTAGAACGCCAACCTCCGCCAAACCTCACTTCGCCTTCTTCGAGCCCACCTCCTCATCCCAGCGGCGAAAAGCCAGCACGAGCTTGTCGGGCGTGAGCGAAAGCTCGATTGGGTTCTCGGCGATGAGCCTCGCATATTCAGGGCGGCCGTATTCGGCGATGATGTCCTGGCTCTTCTGCGGTGCCATCGAGAGCGGCACGTTCTTCATCGCCGGGCCGGGATAAAGATACCCCTCATCATAGGTCAAAGCCTGGATCTTGGGTGTGAGCATATAGGCCATGAGATCGAGGAGGACGGCGAAGCGGTCCTGCGGCACGCCTTTCGGCACCGCCATGAAGAAAGCGTCGGACACCCAATGGAAGCCCTGGAGCGTGCCGATTGCGGCGCTCTTCGGCACGATGCCGAGATAGCGAGGATTGATGTCCCAGCCGGTCGTCGAGACGATGATGTCGCGTGAGCCTTCGCCGAATTCCTTCATCGTCACGCCCGTGCCGGTCGGATAATATTCGATCGCGGGACTGAGCTCCTTGAGATAATCCCAGGTCTTGTCCCAACCCTGAATCGGGTCCTTCGGATCCTTGTCGCCCAAAAGATAGGGAAGCCCCATGAGGAAGGATTTGCCGGGACCGGAGTTCGCCGGCCGCGCATACATGAAGCGATTGGGATTGGCTTTCGCCCAGGCGAGAAGCTCGCCGGCCGTCCTCGGCACCGCTTTCACGCGCTCGGGCGCATATTCGAGGAGGGGGCCGGAAGGATAATAGGCGCAGACGACGCCATAGCCTTGCGCCTGCGCCTTGAAGAGCTCGAGCGCGGTCGGCTCGTAATTCGCTTCGATGCCGGGAAAGGCGTCCTGGAAATCGGGAAAGATCTTCGTCCAAAGCCCAAGCTCGAGGCCGGCGGAAAGCGCGTCAGAGCTCGTGAGCACGAGGTCGAGATCGCTCTTTCCCGCATCCTGCTGTGCCTTGATCTTGCCGGCGAGCTCGGGCGCGGGCGCCTTCACATAGGTGATCTTCGAGACAAGGTTCGGCTTCTCTGATTTGTAGGCATCGAACCCGGCTTGCAACAAGGCGAGCGCGCCGCCCACATCGATGATGCTGAGCGCGACCGGCGCCTTGGGCAGGGGCGGCAACGCGGCGCGCGCGCCGCGAGGCGCCAATATCGCGCCCGCGGCGAGCCCGCCAACAACGCTGCGCCGATCGATACAGGCCGTCATGAAGCTCCTCCCTGTTCGCGGCTCTTTCCGCGGCCGGGAGATTTAGAGCATGATCCCTAAAAGTGGAAACCGCTTTTGCGAAAAGATCGTTGCGTCGCCAATCAAGGCGCGACGCGTCATTTGTGGCCGGGTTCGCCACGACTTTCTTGCCGTGTGGCCGGCAGGCGCGGATGCCCCGCACCAAGTGCGCGCATGACGAAGGGGAAACCTTTTCCTGTCCTGGACGGTCAGAGCTTCTTCGTCTTCGCCGCGTCGGCCTCGTTTGCCGCAGGCGCGACGCGATCCCATTTGATGTCCTTCAAATCCACCTCGTTTGCAGCGCGATCGATATCGAGCGGCTTGAAATTCGCGATCATCGTCTTGGCTTCGTCGAGTTCTGCGTTGGTGAGGTAGCGCCCGACCTCGTCGCGCTTCGCGGCGCTCTCCGTATCGCCGTCGCGAGCCGCGAGCGCGAGCCAGACATAGCCGGCCTTGTAGTCCTTGGGCGTGCCGAGCCCACGCACGATGAGTACGCCGAGGTTGAATTGACTGTCGCGCAAATTGCGCTCGGCGGCCTTCCTGAACCAGGTGACCGCGGTCGCATAATCCGGCTTGCCTGGGATCCCCTGCGCCAAATAGACGCCGACACTGTGCATCGCCTTGACGTTGCCGCGATCGGCCGCCTTCTCGGCCCAAGTTCTGGCGCTCGAAAGGTCCTGCGGGAAGCCGGTGCCGTTTTCGTAAATGTTGGCGAGGCGGTATTCGGCCGGCACGAGCCCTTGGTTGGCGGCGCGCAGAAAGAGCTTGGCCGCCGCCTGCTGATCGCGCGGCACGCCGTCCCCGTCATAGAGCCGCGACGCAAGCTCATAGTCGGCGATCGGGTCGTCGGCGTGGGCCGCGGCTTTAAGCCTCGCGACGATGTCGCCCGTGCTCGCGGAACCTTGCGATTGTGTCGCTGTCGTCACGCCGTTCTCGGCGGGTTTGCTGGGCGCCGGCGCGGCGTCGTGCGCGGGGATGGAAGCGGCTGCGATGCTGGCCGTCACGTCATTGGCCGGTTGCGACAGATCTTCCTTGCCGCGGCGGGCCGCCAATGCCTGCTTCAACTTCGCCAAGGCCGCCGCCGCACGCGGAGGCAGACTCGATGTTCTCTCGCCTTGCGGCGCCGAGTGCGAAAGCGGCGGCTCGACCCGACCCAGATCGAGGGGCCAGTTTCCGATGAGGAGCCTGCCGGCTCCGACCGCGCCGAAAGCGGCGATCAGGCCGATCAAGGCAAGAAGAATTGGCTTGCGCTTGACACCCCCGCCGAGATTGAGCGGCGCGCCGCCGGAACTGCCGCGCGCCGAGCCGGCGGTGGAGCCCGAGGCGCTCTGAGCGGCCGCTCGCCTTGCCGCGGCGATCAGCGCTTGTGCGCTCATCGCGCTGCCGCTCGCCGCGGCTTTCCCGCTCGTTGGCGCGCGCGGGTCGTCGGAGGAACCAGAGAATCAGCTCATCGATGGCGCGGTTCGGGAGGGTCGGCGCGCTTGTGGACGGTCGGCCCGATCCAGGCTCCAAGGGCTCGTCGCCCGGTGCCGCCTGCGCCGGTGCCGCGGGTACCCCACTCTCGCGTTGCGCGGCGCGCTCGGCGGCGTTGCGAGCGGCTTCGAGGGCCGCGGCTTCAAAGGCGCCGATTTCGGCTTGATCCTCGCCCGCCTCCTTCGCAAGATTTTCTTCCTCGCCCGGCTCCGGGCCAACATCCGGTGCCGCCGTCGGCTCCCATAGGGGCGAAGTTTCCGCAGGCAGCTCGGAGGCCGAGGAGAAGCCTGCACCCGCCGCCGGCCGCGCCTCGCCCTCAAGAGCGGCGAGGCTTTCCAGGATCCGCTCGAGCGTTCCATTCATATCGAGGAGCGTGGCGTGCAATTCACGCTCCGCCGGGACCCGCTGTTGGTTCGATGCCGAGGTCGCTTGAGCCGCGGCATCGGATGCCGCGGCTTGGGCCGCCTTCATGGCCACCGTCCTTGTTTCGGCGAGATCGTCGGAGAGTTTCGCGATGCTGCGCCCGAGAGCATTGATCGCGCTTGCCGATTGAGGATCGCCGAGACGCTCCGCCAATCCGGCGATCTGGCGCTCGAGGGCCTGCACGCCGGTGAGCGCCGGGTCAGCCGCTTTCGTGCTTTGCAAGCTCGCGACGACCTGGCGCAAAAGGCGATCGAGGGTTTCGGGCGTCTTGGCGGCCGATCGCTCGACCGTTTGGGCCACGTCGTCGAGGCGCGCGCGAAGGTCGTTCAGGGCCGTGCCGTCCACGCCGCGCGGCACCTGATCGAGTTTCGCCGAGACCTTGTCCAAGCGCTCGCTGATCTTGGCGAGCGCGCTGGCCTGCGCGGCCGCGGCCTCCGAGACCGGCGCATTCCCGGCCGCGGGAAACCGCGAGGAAAGATCGGCGAGGTGCCGGCCGACCAGGGTGAGGGGCTCGCGCATCACCTGGTCGATCTTGGCCGACAGCGCCTCGATGCGCCGCTCGACACCATCCGAGGACGGAGGTCGCGAAAGCTTGGCGTTGATCTCGGAGAGCGCGCCCGCGAGCGCAGCGACCTCGTTGCGGTCGGCGAGCTTCGTCGTCAGGGCGTCGATCCGCTTGGTGAGCGCGGCCACGCCTTGCTCGAGCGCGGCGGCGAGGCGGGGCATGGTGGGATCGGCGAGCAGGCGGCGCACTTCGCCCGTCGTGCTCAAAAGCTCGCTCAGCACGCGCGGATCGACCTGTCCCTTCTCGAGTCGCTGCAATTGCGCGCCGAGCGCGGCGAGCTCCGCGCGCAGATTGGCGATGCTGGCGCCGCCTTCCGAGGGTCCCGAAGGGCGTTTGGCGTCCTCGGCCGATGCATCGAGCTTCTCCGCGCTTCTCAGCCCGGCCGCGTGCGCTCCGGTGGAGGCGCTTGCGGTGGACGCTGTCGCGGGGCGCGAAGCCGAGGCGGGCGCGCCCTTCTCGCCGGCGGCGGCTGGGCGTGACAATTGCTGAAGGATCGAGCCGAGCTTCGCCTCGATGCTGGCGATTCGCTCCCCGCGCATGGCGGGATTACCGCGAGCATCCGCAAGCTCGTCGATCTTCTCGACGACGCCTGCCACCCGCTGGCCGAGGCTTTCCATGAGCGACGAAAACTCTTGAAGCGAGGAAAGGTCTTGAGGCGAGGAAGGTCCTTGGGGCGAGGAAAGGCCTTGGGGCGAGGAAAGGCCTTGGGGCGAGGAAAGGTCTTGGGGCGAGGAAAGGTCTTGGGGCGAGGAAGTTTCCGGGGAATTGTGCTCGTCCGCGCCGTGCTGGCTCTCCATGACGCGGATGCGCTCGTCAAGGCGGCCGAGCGCGTCGCGAATCGGCGCGAAGGCTTTGACGGGCGCTTCCACGACGATCGTTTCGATGTGATCGAGCCGTCCGGTCATCAAATCGAGCGCGTCTCGCATGGCGGAAGCGACGCGCTCTTGCGAGGAAGACAGGCGCTTTGCCTCGTTGGCGTGGCGCATCTCGCTCTTTTCGATCCAATCGGAGATCGCATCGAGCGCGGAGTTGGTTCTCAGCTCGTTGCGCCGCACATAGCGTCTTGCCTCGGCCACCGCCGCGGCGATGAGCGCTTGAGCGTCGGGATCCTCGGCGAGGTCGGCGTCATGCTCGAGCTCGGCATCGCGCGGATCGTCATGCATGCGCGCCTGGCGGCTTCTGGTGTAGCGGCTCACCACGGCTCGAACCCTTCCCAATTCGCGCTGCCGGCCTCATCGTGAAAGCTTCACGCGAAGATCGACGCCCGGCGCAGCGACGGTTCCAAGTTCGAATTTCTCGTTCCATGGTAAATACGCCGTTAATGCGGGTTGAGATTTATTAATTTCGCCGCTCGTCTTCCTTCGTGATCCCGGCGCGAATGGCCGCTCCGCTGCGGGATTGTAAATGGTTCATATATGAACTATCTCCCACTGGGGAAGGTTCGACGGCCGCGGGAGAGGTGCGATGCCCAGCTACAAGGCTCCAGTCGAGGATACGCTTTTCCTTTTGCGCGACGTGCTCGGCTATGAGCGGCTCGGCAATCTCGCGGGTTTCGCGGAAGCCCCGCTCGACGTGGTGGAGCCCGTTCTCGCCGAGGCCGGAAAGCTCGCCGAGGAGGTCTTCCAGCCGCTCAACCGGAGCGGCGATCTCGAGGGCTGCACGCGTCATGCGGATGGGCGCGTGACGACACCGAAGGGCTTCAAGGCGGCCTATGACGCCTTTCGCGAGGGCGGCTGGATCGGCCTCTCGGCGCCCGCCGCCTATGGCGGGCAAGGCTTGCCCATGACTCTCACCTCGATCATGGGAGAGTATCTCTCCGCGGCCAATCTCGCGCTCTCGATGTATCCGGGCCTCACGCAAGGCGCGATCGCGGCGATCCTCGCACATGGGTCCGACGAGCAGAAATCGGCCTTTTTGCCGAAGATGATCGAGGGCGAATGGTCGGGCACGATGAACCTCACCGAGCCCCAATGCGGGACGGATCTTGGCCTCATCAAGACGCGGGCCGTGCCCAATGGCGACGGCTCTCATGCCATCTTCGGGACTAAGATCTTCATCTCATCGGGCGAGCATGATCTCGCCTCGAACATCATCCACCTCGTGCTCGCGCGCATCGAGGGCGCTCCACAAGGCACGAAGGGCATCTCGCTCTTCATCGTGCCGAAGCTCCTCGTCAATCCCGACGGCTCGCTCGGCCAGCGCAACGGTGTCTCCTGCGGCTCCATCGAGCACAAGATGGGAATCCACGGCAACGCCACTTGCGTGATGAATTACGACGGCGCCAAGGGCTCCCTCATCGGCGAGGCGAACCGGGGCCTCAACGCCATGTTCGTGATGATGAACGAGGCGCGCCTCGGCGTCGGCGTGCAGGGCCTTGCGCAATCGGAGGTCGCCTATCAGAACGCCGCAGCTTACGCGAAGGAGCGCCTGCAAGGGCGCGCGCTCGGCGGAGCGAAGCATCCGGAGAAGCCCGCCGACCCCATCCTCGTGCACCCCGACGTGCGGCGTGTGCTGATGTCGATCAGGGCCTTCAACGAGGCGGCACGCGCCTTCATGCTCTGGACGGCGCTCAAGGCCGATGTGTCGCATCGCTCCGACAATGCGGCGGAGCGCCAGGCGGCTCAGGATCATCTCGGGCTGATGACACCGATCGTGAAGGGCGTCCTCACCGACACCGGCTTTGCCAATACGGTGAAGGCGCAACAGATCTTCGGCGGCCATGGCTACATCGCCGAATGGGGCATGGAGCAATTCGTGCGCGATGCGCGCATCGCCATGCTTTACGAGGGCGCGAACGGCATCCAGGCGATGGACCTCGTCGGGCGCAAGCTCGGCAAGGACGGCGGGCGCGCCGTCTTGGCGTTCTTCAACGAGGTGACCGGCTTTCTGAAGGAAAACGCTTCCGATGAGAGCCTCGCGGGCTTGCTGAATCCGGTCGAGACCGCGCTCGGCCATTTGCAGCAGGCGACGATGTGGTTCATGCAAAACGCGCTCGCGAGGCCGGACAATGCGGGGGCCGGCGCCACCGACTACATGCATATGTTCGGCCTCGTCGCGCTCGCCTATATGTGGGCGAGGATCGCCAAGGCGGCCCAAGCGAAAGTGAAGGCAGGCGCCGAGGGCGAGGCCGCCCGCATGGAAGGAAAGCTCGCGACGGCCACATTCTTCATGCAGCGGATGCTGCCCGAGACGGGAGCGCAGCTCGCCCGCATCACCTCTGGCGCCGATAGCGTGATGGCGCTGCCGGCCGAAGCGTTCTAGCCTCTCCTTGCGAGGCTTGCCGGGTGTGGCTTGCGCCCATGCCGCGATGCGTTTTCGAGGCCGGGCAGGGCGGTCGATCATTGGGTGCGGACGTCGGCGCTTGTTGAGCCGCTTCTCGTCACGCGCTGGTGCGCTCGAGGGTCCCCGATGTGAAGGGGAAAGGAGTTTCAAATGGCCGATGCCTTCATCTACGACCATGTCCGCACCCCGCGAGGCCGCGGCAAGCCGGATGGCGCCCTCCATGAGGTCACCTCGCTCGCGCTCGCGACCCATGCGCTACGCGAGCTTCAGCGACGCAACCGTCTCGACACGAAGCTCGTCGAGGACGTGGTGCTCGGCTGCGTCGATCCGGTGGGAGAGGCGGGCGGCAACATCGCGCGCAGCGCCTCGCTCGCTGCCGATTACGGCGACCAGGCGCCCGGCGTGCAAATCAACCGCTTTTGCGCCTCCGGCCTCGATGCGGTGAATTTCGCGGCGGCTCAGATCATGGCCGGCCAGCATGAGATGACGATCGGAGGCGGCGTCGAATCCATGAGCCGGGTCGGCATCGGCGCCTCGGGCGGCGCCTGGCCGGTCGATCCCGCGATCGCGATCAAATCCTATTTCATGCCGCAAGGCGTCTCGGCCGATCTCATCGCGACGAAATACGGCTTCTCGCGCGATGATGTCGATGCTTATGCGGTCGAAAGCCAGAAACGTGCCGCCAAGGCCTGGAGCGAGGGTCGCTTCGCGAAATCCGTTGCGCCGGTGAAGGACGTGAACGGCATCACGCTCCTCGCCAAGGACGAGCATATGCGCCCGCAAACCGACATGCAGTCGCTGGCCGCGCTCAAGCCCTCCTTCGCCATGATGGGCGAGATGGGCGGCTTCGATGCGGTCGCGATCGCGGCGCATCCCGAGGTCGAGAATGTCGATCACGTGCATCATGCCGGCAATTCCTCAGGGATCGTGGACGGCGCGGCCGCGGTGCTCATCGGTTCGAAGGAAGCGGGCGCCGCGGCGGGGCTCAAACCGCGCGCTCGAATCAAGGCCTTCACCACCATCGGTTCGGACCCCGCGCTGATGCTCACCGGCCCGGTCGACGTGACGAGGAAGCTCTTCGCGCGCGCCAAGATGACGAAGGAGGATATCGATCTCTTCGAGCTCAACGAGGCCTTCGCCTCGGTGGTGCTGCGCTATCAACAGGCCTTCGAGATCGATCCCGAGAAGCTCAACGTCAACGGCGGCGCCATCGCCATGGGCCACCCGCTCGGCGCGACGGGCGCCATGATCCTCGGCACGGTGCTCGACGAGCTCGAGCGCACGGGCAAGGAGACGGCCCTCGTCACGCTTTGCATCGGCGCCGGCATGGGCACGGCGACGATCATCGAGCGAGTGTGACGCGCCCGGCCGAGCCAAACCTCGAGCCTCGATCGGGGGTGGCGCCCCTCACCGTGATCGAGCGCAGAAAGGAGAGACGGTCATGCCGAAGATCGACATCGCAAAGATCCCCGAGGCGAGCGGCAGCTTCTATCCGCCGGCGCTCGGCGAGACCTGCCGCGGACGCCATTGGAGACGGCTCGGCGACGCAGCAGGCCTCACGCAATTCGGCGCCAATCTCGTTCGTGTCGAGCCCGGCGCCTGGTCCTCGCTCCGGCACTGGCATGAGGAGGAGGATGAATTCCTCATCATGGTCTCTGGCGAGCTCGTGCTCATCGAGGATGAAGGAGAAAGCGTGATGCGTGCGGGCGATTGCGCGGGCTTTCCGATGAAATCCGGCAACGGGCATCACCTCGTCAATCGCTCGGGCGCGGACGGCGTCTTCCTCGTCGTCGGCACGCGCGGCACCAAGGAACGCTGCCACTATCCTGACGTCGACCTTCTTTTCGTCGAGGACGAGGAGAGCGAAAGATACACGTCGAGATCCGGCGAGGTTCTCGTCATGCTTCGGGAAAAGACTTAGCTGCGGGAAGCTGGCCCGTCTCCTTTCAAATCGCAGAGGCATTCATGAACCTCACCAATTTCCGCTTCGAAACCGATGAGCAGGGCATCGCGCTCGCCACCTGGGACATGCCCGGCCGTTCGATGAACGTCATCACCGGAGAGGTGGGCGAGGAGCTTCTGCAAATTGTCGAGGAGGTCGCGACCAACGCGGCGATCAAGGGCTGCGTCATCGCCTCCGGCAAGGAGAGCTTCTCGGGCGGGGCCGATCTTTCGATGCTCGAAAGCTTCGGCAAGGACTATGCGAAGTTGCGAAAGAGCGCGGGCGAGGAAGAGGCGGCGCGCTTTTTCTTCGAGAAGGTGCGCGGCCTCTCGCAGCTTTATCGGCGCCTCGAAACTTGCGGCAAGCCTTTCGCGGCCGCCATACACGGCTCTTGCCTCGGCGGGGCCTTTGAGCTCGCGCTCGCCTGCCATTTTCGCGTCATGGCGGATGACGACAAGACGCGCGTCGGCCTGCCCGAGATCAAGGTCGGCTTGTTTCCGGGCGCCGGCGGCACGCAGCGCATCGCGCGGCTCATGCCCACGGGCGATGCCTTGCAGATGATGTTCAAGGGCGACCAGATCCGCCCGCAAGCGGCGCGGGGGATGGGGCTCGTCCATGCGCTCGCGAAGCGCGAGGAGGTGGTGGCGGCCGCCAAGAAATGGATCGCCGAAGGCGGCAAGGGCGTCGCAGCCATGGGACGGGCCCAATTTCCGCCTGCCTTCGGGCAAGGTGTTCTCGCCCGCCGGCATGCAGATTTGGCCGCCCGCGAACGCGATCTACCGGCGCGAGACGAACGACAATTACCCCGCGGCGAAGGCCTTGCTCCAGGCCGTCTTCGAAGGGTTGCAGCTCCCGATGGACTTGGCCCTCAAGGTTGAGAGCCGTTATTTCGCGCATATCCTGCGCTCGAAGGAAGCGGCGGCGATGATCCGCACGCTCTTCCTGTCGATGGGCGAATTGAACAAGGGCGCAAGACGCCCCGCATCGGTGCCGCCTGCTTCGATCAGGAAGATCGGCGTCGTCGGCGCCGGCTTCATGGGAGCCGGCATCGCCTATGTGAGCGCGCTCGCAGGACTCGAGGTGGTGCTCCTCGACCGCACGATCGAGGATGCCGAGAAGGGCAAGGCCCATTCGCACAAGCTGATGACCGATCAGGTGATGAAGGGTCGCGCCAAGACGGCCGATCGCGATGCCTTGCTAAAACGCATCAAGCCGAGCACGGATTACGCCGCGCTCTCAGGCTGCGATCTCGTCGTCGAAGCAGTGTTCGAGGATCCGAAGGTGAAGGCGCAGGTGATCGCCAAGATCGCTTCCGCCATCGACGGCAATTGCGTCATCGCCTCGAACACCTCGACCTTGCCCATCTCGGGCCTCGCCAAGGCGTCAACGCGGCCTGTCGATTTCATCGGCATCCACTTCTTCTCGCCGGTCGAGCGCATGCTGCTCGTCGAGATCATCATGGGCAAGGAGACGGGCGACAAGGCCCTGGCGACGGCGCTCGATTTTGTGCGCGCCATCCGCAAGACGCCGATCGTGGTCAACGACGCGCGCGGCTTTTACGCCAACCGTTGCGTCGGCGCCTATATCCGCGAAGGCCACCTCATGCTGATGGAAGGCGTGCCCGCGGCCATGATCGAGAATCTCGGCAAGATGGCCGGGATGCCGGTCGGCCCGCTTTCGCTCAATGACGAAGTGGCGGTCGACCTCGCCTGGAAGATCGTCAAGGCGACGAAGGCGGTCGATCCCACTGCCGTCGATCCGGTGCAGGAAGAGCTTCTCTCCACCATGGTCGAGACGCATGGACGCCTCGGCCGCAAGAACGGCAAGGGCTTTTACGATTATCCGGAGAAGGGCCAGGAGACGGGCCAAGCGCGAAAGAAGCTCTGGCCGGGGCTCAAGGAGCTCCAGCCGGTGCATCTCGATCCCGACGCGATCGACAAGGAGGAGCTGAAGCAGCGCTTCCTCGTGGCCCAGGCGCTCGAGGCGGCGCGCACGGTCGAAGAGGGCGTGATCACCGATCCGCGGGAGGCCGATGTCGGCTCGATCATCGGCTTCGGCTTTGCGCCCTTCACCGGCGGCACGCTCTCCTACATCGATGGCATGGGCGCGAAACGCTTCGTCGAGCTCGCCGAGAGGCTCGAGAGAAAGCACGGCGCGCGCTTCGCCCCGCCCGCGCTCTTGCGGGAGATGGCCTCGAAGGGCGAAAGCTTCTATGGACGTTTCGCCGCAAGCCCCAAGAAGGCTGCGTAAGAAAGCCACGCAACAAGAAAGCTGCATGAAAGGCTGCATGACCGATGCCCACGATCGAATATTGGTTCACTCTCGCGTCCCCCTGGGCCTTCCTCGGCCATGATGCCTTCATGAAGCTTGCGAAAGCTCATGACATCGCGATCAACTACAAGCCGGTGTTCCTCGGCGAGGTGTTCAAGGCGACGGGCGGCCTGCCGCTCCCCCAGCGTGCGCCGGCGCGCCAGCGTTATCGCATGCTGGAATTGCAGCGCTGGCGCGAACTTCGCGGCATCCCGCTGAAGCTCAAGCCCCGCAATTGGCCCTTCGACCCCGCGCTCGCTGATCGCTGCGTCGTCGCCATCGCGGAAGCGGGTGGTGATCCTTCCGGCTTCATGCGCGCCGTCTGGGAGGCGTCCTGGGTCAAGGAAGAAGATTGCGGGCAAGAGGCGAAGCTCGCCGAGCTCTTGTCGCGCACCGGACATGACGCGAAGGACGTGCTCGCGGCCGCGAAATCGGATGAGATCGGCAAGATCTACGCCGCGCGAACGCCCGAGGCGATCGCCGCTGGTGCGTTCGGCTCGCCTTGCTATGTGCTTAACGGCGAGGTCTTCTGGGGACAGGACCGGCTCGATCTTCTCGAGCGCGCGCTCCAAACGAAGCGCGAGCCATATCGGGTTGATGCGACGAATTGAGCGGCCGAGCGTCCCGGATTTTCGTTCGCGGCGAGAATTTCTAGGCAGATTCCGAGGCTATTCGCGTGCGTGCTCTCCTTCTAACAAAGAATTGGTTACCAGGAGAGACGTCATGGAACGCTCCGAGGACATTAATGCCACAATTATTCGCATCATGAAGTCGATGGACCGCTCAAACGCGATCCTCTCGAGAAGCATCGGATACTTTGAAAGTCCGCACGCGTTTGTCGAGGCGGCCTGCATGACACACAGCTCGTTGCCGGCATCCGTGTCGGTCAGAAAGCGGATGCCGTCACGGCGGTTAAATGAGCGCTGACGCCGCCGCGTCCATGCAGAGGTTCTCGGCGGCGAGCCCCGATGCATCTTTGTCGGTCTGCAATCCGCGCGACCTTTTGCGAAGCTCAGCCGGAGGAGGCTGGATGGATAGCACGATGATTTGGTTCGTCGTCATCGCGCTGATGATTCCCGGCGGCGGCGGGTGGTGCGGCAGGGGACGCCTGTTCTAGGCGACCCGGCGGCAAAAGCCGTTGGAGTTTCCCGGCGATCCGCGTAAGCATCGATGCAATGTCGAAAATGGCCCACACGGATGGGGAGATCGAGGCCGTGCTCGCCGGCGCCGGAGCCGGAGGAGATGCCGCTGCCCTCCGATCCGAAGGTCATTTTCCTTGGAGGCCTTTTCGCTCTCGCGCTCATGGGCATCGCCTATGTGGCAGCCGAGATCGTTTTGCCATTCGTGTTCGCCATTACGCTCAAGCTGCTGCTGCAGCCGATCTTGCGCCTCTTGGAGCGCTTGCATTTGCCTCGGATGCTCGCGGCGCTTTTGCTCATCCTGGCGTTGTTTGGAACGATCGTCGGCCTGGGAACGGCCATTTCCGGCCCGGCCGGCACCTGGGCGGCCAAGCTTCCGGAAGGCATTCCCCGACTTCAGGAGCGATTGAGCTTTTTGCGTGCCCCTATCGATACGTTGCAACTGTTTCTACAGCAGGTTGAGAACATCGGAACAACCGGGGCACATCAAGATGCAGCCCCATCGCGGGAAGGCCCGAATCTTCTCGCGACACTGTTTGCGGGTACTCGAAGCTTCGCCAGCGGCTTCTTCACGACGGTTCTTTTTCTCTATTTCCTTCTCGTCTCCGGCGACATCTTTCTGCGTCGGCTCGTGGAGATTTTGCCGCGCTTCAGCAGCAAGCGTCAGGCGGTCGACATCTCCCAGCAAATCGAAAGCGATATCTCCGCGTATCTCGTTACGATCACGATCATGAATGCGGTCGTGGGTATCGCTACGGGCATCGTCATGTGGCTCACGGGAATAGGCGACCCGATCTTGTGGGGAACGGTTGCTTTCCTCTTGAACTATGCGCCGATCCTCGGGCCGTCCCTCGGCGTGGTGATCTTTCTCCTCGCGGGCCTATTGACGATTGGCACGCTCTGGCAAGCGCTGCTTCCCGCCGGGCTCTACCTCGGAATTCACCTGGTCGAGGGCGAGACGGTCACGCCGATGCTTCTGGCGAGACGGTTCACGCTCAATCCCGTTCTCGTCATCTTGTCGCTCGTCTTCTGGTTTTGGATGTGGGGCATTCCCGGCGCCATCCTCTCCGTGCCGATGTTGGCGATAACCAAGATCATCTGCGACCGCGTTCGGCCGCTGGCGGCGCTCGGCCATTTTCTTGAGGGTTGAAGGCCGACCGCTCACGCACGCTGGTCCTCCCGTTTCGAGCGCTTGCGCCTTCTCCCTTCCGATCATGGCCGGCGCCGGACCGTCGGCACTTTACCCGCAACCGATCGCGTCACCGTTCGAACGCGGGCTTCGGCGATCTCCGGGCGCGACGGACTGAGTAGTTTCCGAGCCTAGCTTCGCAGCGATCGGTTCATTATTGCCGCACCGGCTGGCGACGCATCGAGACGCCAAGCTCATTGAGCTCTCCCTGGCTCGTGTCCTGCCCGAAGCGCGGCACACAAGAAGATCGCCAGACGCGACCTTGCCCGAAAGAGGAATCCAATCGGTTGATATGAATATGCGTATTCACACTCAGGCGATTTTTTTACAATTAATGCGAAGTCACAATTACATTAATATCAAATATAAAGTAAGAAATATTGAGAATAATCATGGAACTTCTTGGCGTTATCGAGAGTTATCCTTCAGCGAGCGTCAAAATTAACGATCGCTCATACTGTTCATATATATCGGGAGAATTCCAAATGGAGACTAGAACTGTATTAGCCGGCGTCGTTTCAATGACGCTCGCTACGGCGATGATCGGCTCGGCAGTACCGTCGATCGCTGGTGTCGCGAGCTCTCAGTCCGGGATGCCGGGCCAGTCCGTGATCGACAATGTGGCTTGGCAGGGGCACCGGGATGCGAGCGGCGGCCCAGTAGGCTCGGCTCGTGTCGGACGTGGTGGTCTCGGCCGCTTCCATGGTGGCTACGCGGGGCGCGGCGGCTATGGATATCGCGGCAGCGGAGCCGCAGCGGGCATTGCCGGCGTCGCGGCAGGCGCTATCGTCGGCGGTGCCCTCGCCGGGCAGGCCTATCCCGGCTACGGGTATCAACAGGCCTATTCAGGCTATGGCTATCAACAGGCCTATCCGGGTTATGGATATCAACAAACAGATCCGGGCTGGGCAGACGCCGGGTACCCGTATGCTCTGTCGACGCCCGCTTATGCTGACGGTGGCTCGGTGGCCTACTGCGAGAGCCAATTTCAATCCTATAATCCTGCGACGGGCACCTATCTCGGATTTGATGGTCTTCGACATCCCTGCCCGTAGGGCGTACTGTCACCGAAAGTTAAAAGGCTTTTCGGCGACGGAGCGAGCCAGCGCGGCCTATGGGACCATCCTCTTTTGGAGAGATACACCCGATATTTGAAAATGAGAGATGCAAAACGTCTATTCTGATTAGTGCAAGGAACATTTTGATGTTGCCGCGACTTACAATTCGATGGTCGTTTTTATCATCGATCATTTAAAGTTATTCGAATGGAGATCTACACATGAAAACTAAAATTATCGTAGCGGGCGCCCTCCTCATGGGGCTCGCACTCCCAATCTCGGCGAATGCCCAGACCAGTGGGGGCGTGGCAACCGGGGCCGTAGCGGGCGCCGTCGGTGGCGCGGTCGTCGGCGGCCCGGTGGGCGCCGTTGTCGGGGGAGTGGGCGGCGCGATCGTGGGCGGAATGGCTTCGGACCAAAGCCCACGCTTTCACGAATATGTCGTCACGCAGAAGAGGCCCTCGTACCGTTACAACGACGACGTCGCGGTTGGCGCGATCCTGCCTGCCGATGGCCCCTCCTATTACCCTGTGCCAACTGAATATGGAGTGAAGGAATACCGATACTCCGTGGTCAATGGGCACACGGTTCTTGTCGACCCGCGCACGCGCCGGATCGTTCAAATCGTTGACTGAGATGCTTAACACCTGATCGAATTGCCTTACCGCCCTGTCCCGTGGATGGGGCGGTTTTGCCTCGGAGGGTCATCGCGTATCCTGCGCGCATCTCGGCAAGTAGCTTCGGTCCGAGTTCGACGCGTGCGTGTCGGTCGCCAATCTAGTCACCTAAAGTGTCTCCTGCGCCGAGCTGAAGGCCATGCCGAAGCAGGAGGAGATCACGACCCATTTTTGCATGGGCAGAAGAGTCCTAGAGCGTTCACAAACCTGGTCCAAAGCCTGCCGTTACCACGAACGAGATATTTCACGATCAGAGAGGCTCTTCCAGCGGAGCGGATTGTGCCAAATCCGCAACGGCCTCGGCGATCAAGCGGTATTTGACGCTGGCAACCCTCATGTCTCGAAACCAGGTCACAAGATCGCCCCAGGGATCGTTGATCTCGGCGAGACCGGAGATAAAGGCGACGACGGTTCCGACCTCCGTGCGGCCGTTGACCACGAGCCATCCGCCCAGCGCCAAAATGCCGCAAATTCCGAGTTGGCGCATGAAGTTCATCAGGAAATTCATCGAGAACTTAAACTCATAAATTCCCATGTTCAGCTCGAATGCCGCGTCAAACCGCCGTCGTTGCTTTGGGTCGCCAAACGCTGCCGGATGTTCGACAATAGCCACGCTGACTCCGCGCAAGATAACGATCCGCGCCGCGGCCCGTTTGTTGATGGCGCGCTGCATCAAGGGCACGAAGACGAACTGAGGCGAGAGAACACCAAGAACGACGAGCGCCATGAGCGGCTGCAGATAGATCATGTAGCCCAATATACTGAGGAGTATGCCGCCTTGTAGCGTCGGCTCGGAAGCCGCGCTGCCGACGAATTGGCCGACGGGCTCCGTCTCTGCAACGACGAGTGAAACCTCGACGCCCTGTGCCTCGGCCGCTTTCTGCTGGGTGACGTCGATCCTGATTTGCCGGTCGATGCTCGTGCGCAGATCGCGGACGACGTTCTCACCGACCCGGTTCCTGTAAACATTGAGCGCGAGCTTAGTCAGGCCTGAGGATAGCGACACCGCCAGATAAACCCCGGCGAGCACAACAATCGCCGAGAATTGGCCGCCCTTATAAGCGTCGTTCACGACGCGGCGTTGGATCTCGAGCGGTGCCGCCGTAAGGCCGAAAACGACGGCCGACAGGACCGCGAGCCAAATTTGGTGATTGCCGCTCGTTCGCCAGATGAAACTTGGAAACGATTTGGAAATATCGACCACTCGATCGATTTTGTCGGCTGCCGGGCCTGTGGGAATTCGTGGTTTCACGGCCATCCCCAAAGTTTTGCCTGCGCCAAGTCGCCAATGGCAGTCGGATGATAGACCCGTCGAGGCCGGCCCGCACCAAAGCCAGCGTATGAGCTTCCCGGCCGGTCGTCCGGCCCTTTCGCAAAGCGCAAGACTGGTGGACGATATGCGCTCATCCTGCCTTGCTCGCGCGTGCAAGGGGCGGCTGATCGCGTGGCAATTCCGGATTCCGTAAAGATGGGCGATCAGGCGGCGGTGATCCCGACACGAATAAGCGCCGGGAGCGAGGTGGCCCCGGTTTTCTTCATGATAGCGGCGCGGTGGTTCTCGACCGTGCGCTGACTGATCTTCAGATCGGCTGCGATATTCTTGCTCGGATGACCAGCCAGGACCAGGTCCATGATCTGGCGCTGGCGGGGTGTGAGCGTGGCAATGCGTGCCACCGCTGCATCCCGCACGCTGATCACTGTCGAGGCGCCCTTCATCAGCTCGAAGGCTGCCTCGACGCTGGAAAGCAGCTCCGTACGGTCAACCGGCTTCTCGATGAAGTTGAGCGCGCCAGCCGTCATCGCGCCGACCGCCATGTGGATATCGCCGTTTCCTGTGACCATAATGGCGGGGAGGCAATGGGACGACGACTTCAGGCGCCGCAGTAGCTCGAGACCACCCATGCCGGGCATGACGGCGTCCACGAGAACGCAGCCCCTCCTGCCTGCATAATCGGCCTTTAGGAACGCTTCGCAACTCGAGTAAGTCTCCGCCGCCCAGCCATTGGCCTCGAGCAGATCACGCATCGCCTCGCAAACCTGCGGGTCGTCATCGATCAAGAAAATTGTGCCACGGTTGTTGTCGCGCTCCGGCCGGAATGGTGCCTCCTTGACCTTTGAGGCAGCAGCATTCGACAGCAAGGCACCGATCCGTCTCAAAAGCACGTCCGCCTTGACCGGCTTGATCAAATGAAAGCAGTTCTGGCCACTGATTTGCTGCAAGGTTGAGGTGGTAATGTCGCCGGTGAGGATGATGGCGGGCAACCCGTTTCCTCGTTCCTGCTTAATTCGCGCGATAGTCTCGAGGCCGTTGAGCGGCCCCGGCAGATTGAAATCGACGATGACGAGATCGGGCACGACGCCGCCATCCGTTATTCTCGCGACCGCTTGCGCGCCGTCCGCCGCAACCGAAACCTGGTATCCGGCCTTTTCCAGAAAGCGCCCCAACAGACCACCAACCTCCGGATCGTCCTCGACAATGAGGATGACGCCTGAATGAGAGTACTCGCCGTCGACGGAATATGCGCCTTCATGGACCGGAAGTTCAGCGGCCCGAGGCGCGGGAGGAACCTCGATTGCAAAAATGGAACCTCTTCCGGGGATTGAATCCACCGCGACGCGGTGACCGAGCAGATCGGCGAGCCGACGCGCGATCGTTAGCCCCAGACCAAGGCCTCGAGCGCGCTCGCGGGCGGGGTTGTCGAGTTGATGGAATTCCTCGAAAATCGTATCCGTTTTGCCCGCCGGGATACCGATGCCGGTGTCGCATACCTCGATGCGCAGATTTTGCCCCCTTCGCCTGCAGCCCAGCAGTACCTTGCCGCTTATCGTGTATTTGACCGCGTTAGCGAGCAGGTTTCGCAAAATCGCAGCAAGCAGGCGTTGGTCGCTATGGATCACCTGGCTGCATGGGACGACGCGCCACCTCAGCCCTTTTCGTTCGACGCAGTCCGCGAATTCGACCCGGAGCCGCTCCAACAGCCCGTTCACGGAAAAGCTCGTCGGAACGGCCTCCACGATCCCGGCCTCGAGCTGATTGATATCGAGAAGGCTGTTCAAGATCCCGGACATGACGGAAATCGTGCTGTCGAGGCGGGCAACGAGCTTAAGCGTCTCCGTGTCCGCTGCCCTCGCGGCGAGCAGGCCGTGGAGAAGGCTCATCGTTTGGAGAGGCTGACGAAGGTCATGGCTCGCCGCGGCGAGGAAACGCGATTTGCCGAGACTGGCCTGCTCCGCCTGCCGCTTCGAGATCTCGAGCGCGCCGGCCACGAGAGAGCGCTCGGTGATGTCGTCGATGGCGAGCAGGATCTTGCTGGCGCGGGGATTGTCTCCACGAATCCTCGTCGCGTTCAGCAGCAGTCGACGACGCCCGACCATTGGGAGCACGGCCTCGATCACGTAACCCTCGACAGGGGTCAAAGCGCTCCGCACATTGTCGAGGAAGGCGCGCAGGCCGGGATCTACGGCCGCTCCCTCGTCCAGGAAGGCGAGACGCCACCCGACCGCCCGGCCCGCGTCCGTTGCGAATGCATCATAGAAGGCCGCGTTCGCTGAGACGACGAGCAACTCGTTATCGAAGACGACGAGCGGCTGACGCATCGTGTTGATGATGCTGTCGGAATAGGCATGGGCGACCTCGATCTGGCGCGCCGCCACTTTCATCTCCGAGATGTCGGTATAGGTGATGACGACGCCTCCGATCTCGCCATCGTGCGTTCGGTAAGGCAGGATGCGGCGCATGGACCACTTGTCGCCGCGGCCATCGACCTCACGTCCGACCGGTCGGGATGTTTCCAGCACTTTTCGGGCATCCGTCAGAAGCTCCGTATCTGATGATAGAGGAGCAAGATCGGCCAAGGGTCGACCGATGTCGCTCGCGATGAGCTTGAAAAGCGATTTTGCCGCCGGGGTGAAGAAGCGGATGTTGAAGCCGCGGTCCAGGAACAACGTCGCGACGCTGGAGCTTTCGAGGATGTTCTCCAGATCGTCGGACGTGCTCCGCTGCCGTTCGAGCGTCTCCTGAAGCTGTACATTCAGCGCCGTGAGCTCTTCATTGAGACTTTGAAGCTCCTCTTTTGAGGTCAGGAGCTCTTCATTGTTGGATTGGTATTCTTCGTTGACGGACATGGCTTCCTCGGAAACCGCCCTTTCGTCCTCTCGCGCCGTCGCAAGGTCGCGAACGACCGCCTCCAACTCATTTCGAGCAGCGTCGAGCTCTCGCTCGAGCTCACCAATCTTTGAAGCGTCTTCTGAAGGCACGTCCGCGGTGATGATCTTTTGCGGCCCTTCCGCCTCATCGACAAAGCTGACCAAAAACAGCGTTTCGGTGCTTGAGGCAGCGCGCTGGACACGAATGCCGACTCTCGTCGAGCCGTTCTCCTGAATGATGCGCGCGCCGGCCTTGGTGACGGGCTCCGCCGTCTCCCGAGCCTGCTCGATGGCTTTGGCTAGTTTGGCCCGCAATCCCATTCGGGCCATGGCCAAAACGTCCCGCGTCGGTTCGCCGGGAGGCAGGTGCAAGTAGCGATCCGTCGGCCCGGAGTGGTAGAGCACTTCGCGCTTCGCGTCGATGAGAACCGAGGCCGGCGCGAAAGCCTCGACCAAAATCCGCCGCATCATTTCGCCGCAACCTGGCGCATGCGGAGCGGATTGCCGAAGTTTCCCTCGCCATTGCACGGGCAAATTGTCGGTTGCGCCTTTCAATGCTCCAGTTCCAGCCGCGGCATAAGGGGGCCATGGTCGGGTGCGGGCAAGGCGTCGATAGAACCGCTCGGTCTTCGAAATCGGCTCGAAGCGAGTGTCCAGTCCGCGGGTGGTTTCGGCGCTTCCGAGGAAGAGGATGCCGCCTTCGCGCAAGGCGAAGTGGAAGAGCTGAAGAACTTTCTCCTGTGCGTCGGGCCGCAGATAGATGAGCAGGTTCCGGCAAGAGATCATGTCCAGGCGGGAAAAGGGCGGGTCGACCAGAATATCCTGGACCGCGAAAACAACCGCGTTTCGTAATTCCGCGGACACCCGATAGCCCTGGTCATCCTTGATGAAAAAGCGCGACAATCGCCTCGGCGACACGTCCATCTCGATGGATCGCGGATAAAGGCCACTGCGAGCAATGGCTATGGCCTCCTCGTCAACATCGGACGCAAAGATCTGAAGACGGATGGGCTTCTCGGAAGCGGCGATGGCCTCGGCGCACAAAATGGCGATGGAATAGGTTTCCTCGCCCGAACTGCACCCGGCCACCCAAATCCGCAGGGAGTGATCGACGGTTCTCGCGCCCAACAGACCCGGGATCACCTCCTTGGCCAAGATGGCAAAGGCATTCAGATCGCGAAAGAAGCTCGTGACGTTGATCAGCAGATCCTTGGCGAGCAACTGAACCTCGGCTGGATTCTTCCGGAGGAGATCAAGGTAACCGCAGGTATCGGTGCCGACCGCCATCGCGATGCGTCGTTCGATCCTGCGCCGCAGCGTTCCTGACTTGTATGCCGCGAAGCGATGCGTTGTCTTTGTCCGCAGGAAGTCGATGATGTCGGTAAACCAGGTGGGCTGCTCATCACTCGCGGCGACATTTTCGGCAACTTTCCCGGGAACGATACCGCGGCTAAGCTCAGCGAGTACCGTCGCGATTCCAACAACCGGAAGCACGAGGTCCGCGGCACCCGTCTCGATCGTGCTCAGCGGCATCGCCGCGTACTCGGCCTCGTCTGGCGATTGAGCCATGACAAGACCGCCCCTCTCCTTGATGGCCTTGGAGCCGAGGCTGCCGTCCGCGCCCGAGCCCGATAGAACAACCCCGACGGCACGCGGGCCGGCATCCTCCGCCAGAGATTGCAGGAAAAAGTCGAAGGGCAGACGCGCTCCGTGCCGTTCTCGAGGCATTGAAAGGCGAAGGACGCCGCTCTTGACCGCCAGGTAGCGCCCCGGGGGTATGAGGTAAATGTGATCAGGCTTGACCGCGGCGCCATCTTCCGCCAACTCCACGGTCATCTGAGTGTGGCCGGTCAGCAGCTCGACCATCATGCTTGCGTGGCGGGGATCCAGATGCTGGATCAGCACGAATGCCATGCCGGTGTCGAAGGGAAGCGCATCAAGGAGCTTCTTGCTCGCATCGAGCCCTCCCGCGGAGGCCCCGATCCCGATGATGGCAAAATCGGCCGCGCCCGACCGAAGCTTGGCGCGCGCTGAACTCGGCCGCCGCGGTGGTGCGGCGGCCCTGGCCTGTCGCCGGCGAGGACCCGTCATGTTTTGCTACTTTCCGTCGCGCCGCAGATCATTACCGCCCGACCGATCACGTTAGCACACCAGCACGTCAGTCAGTTAGCGTATTAGAGTAGACGCGCGGTCACTCTTTTCAAGGCGAAGATAAGGCATTGATATCGGTCTACGTTTTCGGACGCGCCAGTCCGTACAAATACTCACGGACTCCAATTGCGACATAGAAGAGGCTCTATCGACGACAACGGCAGCGCAAGGGGCGGGCATGTCAACGGGGGACACCGCGCAATTTTGCAGCGAGATGGCGATGACGAAGACCTGAGGATGTTGGAGCCCATTAGCTACCAATTAGCGCCGGCTCATCGCCGCGCCTGTGATTAGAATCCGAGCCTTGCGGGGGAGAGAAGGCGAGGGCATCTAAGGCGCACTGAACGGAAGAGGCGTCTGCTCTTTAGGAGGCTGACCATGTCGTCTTTCGCCCTCAGCCGCATGCCGAAAGGATCGCTCTGATGCCGCCCGGGAAATCGGGTGGGAGGAGCACGCCGTGGATGATCTCGATTCGCCTGGCCGCGTTTTGCAGACCGGTCGTCGGATTCGCCGCGCAATCCAGGCTGGATCGGGATGGGCGAATACGAACTGTCCATCGCGTCATTCACGGCCGAAACGGCGGCGCGAGCGCGGACGTGTGCCCTAGCTCTCGCGAGGATCGCTTTGACGATGGGCGGCCTGGCGACCAAAGCCCGAATGGACCGCGGGTGGTTCGCGGTTTGCGATTCTCGACTTAGAGCCGACCCTCGAGCGCTCTCACGTGAGCGAAACTTCTGGGCGAGCGCGGATCGTCGCAAGTGATTCTGCGCAAGCACGCATCCGGCGACGGGCGGCGTCTAATATCTTTGTACAATAAGATACGTAAATGGTTTTATTTCATAATCACATGAATTGTCCACGTTCAACAATAATTACTGGAAAAATCGGTGGGCGGTGCCTGAGTATCGAGCGAGCGTAGCTCTAAGAAAGATAATATCCGCTTTAATAACAACAGAATAATAGCGTTAGACAAAATAAATATTTTATTAGAGGAACCCTATTGTTTGTCTAATAGTTAAGTGATCGTAGCTAATATATAGGAGAAAATACATGTCCAAAAAGACAAATCTTCTCGCCACGGTCGCGGTCGCGGCATTGGCGCTCGCAGGTCCAGGTTCGTCCTGGGCCCATGGCGGCGGGGGTGGCGGAGGTGGCGGCGGCCACGATGGCGGCGGCCACGATGGCGGCGGCCACGATGGCGGCGGCCACGATGGCGGCGGTCACGATGGCGGCGGTCACGATGGCGGCGGTCATAGTGGCAGCGGCCACGATGGCAGCGGCCACGACGGCAGCGGCCACGACGGCAGCGGTCAAGGCGATGGTAGCGGTCACGATGGCAACGGCCAAGGTGGTAGCGGCCAAGGTGGCAGCGGTCACGGTGGCAGCGGCCACGATGGCAATGGCCAAGGTGGTAGCGGCCACGGTGGCAACGGCCAAGGTGGCAACGGCCACGGTGGCAACGGCCAAGGTGGCAACGGTCAAGGTGGTGGCGGCCAAGGCGGCAGCGGTCACGGTGGCAGCGGGCACGGCGGCAACGGCCACAATGGCAATGGTCAAGGCGGCAACGGCCACAATGGCAACGGTGACGGTGGCAGCGGCCAAGGTGGCAACGGTCACGGTGGGGGCGGCCACGATGGCGGCGGCCACAATGGCAACGGCCAAGGTGGTAGCGGTGGTCATGGAAACGGGGGCGGTCAGGGCCACGGCGGTGGAATGGGCCATGATGGAAACGGCCACGGTCACGGCGGGATGAGCGGTGGCGGAATGGGTCACGATCACGATCACGGCCACGGCGGAATGGGCAGTGGTGGAATGGGTCACCATCACGGCCACGGTGGCGGTGGCACGACTCAGGGAACGGGCACGCCCGGCACCAATGGCACTAACGGGACTAACGGGACTAACGGGACTAACGGCACCAATGGGACCAATGGAATTAATGGGACCAACGGGGCCAGCGGAACCAATGGCAGCAACGGCACCAACGGAGTTGGCGGCAACAACGGGAGCATCGGCGCCAGCGGAACCAACAGCACGAACGGCGTCAGTGGATCCAATGGCCTCAGCGGGACCAGCGGAGCTAACGCTTCGAACGGTGCCAGTCAGACGGGCCCGGCAGACGATCCCGAAAGTGTTGGCGGCGGCGCCGCGAGCGGCGCTCTTTCAAACACATCGAGCGTGGGTAGCGCCAGCCCGCCAAATGTCGGTGTTGGTGGCCGAAGCCGAAGGGCGGTGGCCTTCCTCAGCCTCACCTGCCACCACTCCGGAGTGGACATCTGGAGATGCAAGGCTAATCGCTGAACGCCTTCCTATCGGCAATGATACAAGGAGAGCGCACACCGCGCTCTCCTTGCGTCTGCCAAAGCGTCCATCTCTCAAGTGAGACGTTCCCAGGACAAAACTCATATCCATCACAAGGTCACCGCAACCGCGAAGCGGTCGGCGGCGCCGCCGCCGCACTCGTCCGGCTCCCCCTCGGAACAAGCCCAAGGTCGGTGACTTCCCCCGCTCGAAAGAACGGAAGAAGGTGCGGGGCTTATCACTTCAGCGTCTTCATCTTGTCGGTGACGGCATGCGTCCAGGCGCCAGTCGGCTCCTTGGTGATCACCGGGTCCGAGCCGCTCGCGAGCAATTCCTTCACGGTGCGCGTGTAATCGGCCTCCTGGAGCGTTCCGTCGGTGCCGGCGGTGAGCTTGTTGATCTCACCCATCATGCGCACCTGGTGCTTTTCCGTCTGTGCGCCGGTCGCATCATTGTCGAGCACGACCTTGGCAGCTTCGGTCGGGTGCTCTCTCGCCCATTCCCAACCCTTCTCCGATGCCTTCACGAAACGCGCCATCTTCTCGACGAAGGCGGGGTCCTTGAGCTTGTCCTCCATCGCATAGAGGCCGTCCTCCATGGTGGCGACGCCTTGGTCCTCATATTTGAAGACGACGAGCTTGTCGGCCGGAATGCCGGCGTCGATCACTTGCCAATATTCGTTGTAGGTCATGGTCGAGATGCAATCGGCCTGTTTTTGCAAAAGCGGGTCGACGTTGAAGCCTTGCTTGAGCACCTTGACGCCTCCAGGCGAGCCGTCCGTCTTCAAATTGAGCTTCGACATCCAGGCAAGGAACGGATATTCGTTGCCGGCGAACCAGACGCCGAGCGTCTTGTTCTTGAAATCCGCGGGCGACTTGATCCCGGTATCGGCGCGGCAGGTGAGTTCCATCCCCGAGCGTTTGAAGGGCTGGGCGATGTTGACGAGCGGCACGCCCTTCTCGCGCGAGGCCAGCGCCGAGGGCATCCAGTCGATCACCACATCCGCGCCGCCGCCAGCGATCACCTGCGGGGGCGCCACATCCGGGCCGCCGGGCTTGATGGTCACGTCGAGCCCGGCTTCCTTGTAGAAGCCCTTGTCCTTGGCGACGTAATAGCCGGCGAACTGGGCTTGCGTCACCCATTTGAGCTGCAAGGTCACCTTGTCGGCCGCGTGCGCCGTCGACAGGGCGGCGAGGCTGACCGCCGCCGCGAGGCCAATTGCGAGTTTCTTCATCGTCACGTCTCCTTTGTTGCGGCGTCTTATGCCGTGCCTTTGCGCGTGCCTCACGCCCTCTGGCGATAGGAGGGGTGCCAGAAAGTCGCCTTGCGCTCGATGAGCGCGATCAAGCCGTAAAAGATGGATCCGAAAAGCGCCGCCACGAGGATCGTCGCCCACACCATGTCGATATTCATGCGTCCGACCTCGGCATTGATGCGAAAGCCCATGCCGGTGATCGGCGTGCCGAAAAACTCAGCGACGATCGCCCCGATCAGCGCCAGCGTCGAATTGATCTTGAGGCCGTTGAAGATGAAGGGCAAGGCCGCGGGCAGGCGAAGCTTCGTGAGCGTTTGCGAGTAGCTTGCCGCATAGGTCTTCATCAGGTCGCTCTCCATGGCGCCTGCCGCCGCGAGCCCGGCGTTGGCGTTCACCAGCATGGGAAAGAAGGTCATCACCACGACGACCGCGGCCTTCGAAGGCCAGTCGAAGCCGAACCACATCACCATGATCGGCGCGATCCCCACGATCGGCAAGGCGGAGACGAGGTTGCCGAGCGGCAAGAGGCCGCGCTGCAAGAACGGCACGCGGTCGATCAGGATGGCGACGAGAAGCCCCGCGCCGGAGCCGATGAAATAGCCGGCGGCGACGCCGCGCAGCGTTTGAAGAAAATCGACGCCGAGCGTCGGCAAGGAGCCTGCGAAGCGCAGGGCGATGGCCGAGGGCGGCGGCAAGATCACGCGCGGCACGCCGAAGCCGCGCACGACGCCTTCCCACAGGAAGAGCATCGTCGCGCCGAAGATCACCGGCACTGCGAGGTTGCACAGCGTCCGCAAAGGGCCGCGCTCGGGCGTCGCGGCAAGGATCGCGTTGGCCATCCGCCAGGCGCCGAGCCAAACCGCGATCATCGCGGCGATGAAGGCGAAGGGCGGGCGTTCCTGGGCGTCCGGCGCAAGTGAGGCGAGCGAGCCCACGGCGGCGAGCACGGTTCCGCTCGCCGTGAGGGGGAAGAGGAAACGCGTTTGACGCCGCCGCAGCGCCGCAATCGCGCTCGCGACGAGAAGGATGAGGCCAAGCGCCAGCACGCCCTTCTTCTCGTCAGCTCCCTCGCCAAATCGCGAGAGACTGAGATCCAAGGGACTGAGATCCATGAGCGCAAAGGCGAAGAGCGCGGCGAGCCCGCAGAGGAGGGTGAGAGCATCGAAGTGCTTGGCGCGCGACGGCCTCGAGACCCGCAATGCTTGGCGCACCCCTTCCCGCGTTGAAGCCTCCGCGAGGCTCATCGCACATATCCCATGCGCTTCGACACGGCACGGTCGATCATGCCCACCAGCATGACGAGCATGGCGGCGCAAAAGGCGGCGGCGAAAAGGGCGGCCCATATCTGGATCGTCTGCCCGTAATAGGAGCCGGCAAGAAGCCGCGCGCCGAAGCCGCCATCCTCGCTTTTCGTCATCTCTGCGACCACGGCGCCGACGAGGCTTGCCGCCACCGCAACCTTGAGGCTCGCGAAGAGGAACGGCACGCTCGCCGGCGCTCTCAGCTTGAAGAAGGTCTGGAAGCGCGAGGCCGAATAGGTGCGCATCAGGTCGAGCTGGAGAGGGTCGGGCGAGCGTAAGCCCTTCACCATCCCGACCGTGACCGGGAAAAAGGAAAGATAGGCCGAGATCGTCGCTTTCGGCACGATGCCGGTCACGTCGAATTGGTTCATGATCACCACGATCATCGGGGCGAGCGCGATGATCGGGATCGTCTGCGAGGCGATGATCCACGGCATGAGGCTGCGCTCGAGGCTTGCCGCGTGGACGATCATCACGGCGAGCAGCATGCCGAGCGCCGAGCCGGTGGCGAAGCCGAGAAGCGTCGCCTCGAGCGTCACCGCGCCATGGTAGACCAGGCTTCGCTTCGAGGAAGGCGGCAGCTCGAACACCGTCTTGTCGATCTCTTGCGCGATCTGATGCGGGGCGGGCAGCCGCGGACGGTCCTGGCTCATCGTGCCTTCGACGAGATCGGTCGTGGAATAGGCTTGATTGGCGTTGGCGAAATTGTCGCGCTGCAAATCGAGATTCATGAAGAACGCCGCGACATACCAGATGACGAGGATGAAACAGACGACGACGAGAATAGGAAGGCCGTTGCCGGCGGCGAGGCGCTGAAGCAACGAAGGCCGCGCGCGCTCAATCGGCATAGGAATGCCCTTGGCGCAAGCCGTGCCGCACGCGATTGGCGATCTCGAGAAATTGCGGCGTTTCGCGGATCTCGAGCGTGCGGTCGCGCGCAAAGCCGCAGTCGATGACATCATGGATGCGGCCGGGCCGCGGCGACATGACGACGATCTTCGTCGAGAGGAACACGGCTTCGGGAATGGAGTGGGTCACGAAAACGACGGTTTTCTGCGTCTTGTTCCAAAGCCGCAAAAGCTGCTCGTTCAGCTTGTCGCGCACGATCTCGTCGAGCGCGCCGAACGGCTCGTCCATCAGCAAGAGGTCGGGATCGAAGGCGAGCGCACGCGCGATCGAGGCACGCTGCTGCATGCCGCCCGATAATTGCCAGGGAAAGCGGTTCTCGAAGCCGGTGAGGTTGACGAGATCGAGATTGCGCGAAACGCGCTCTTTACGTTCCTTTTTGGGAAGCCCCATGATCTCGAGCGGGAGCGCGATGTTCCTCGCGATTGTGCGCCAGGGATAAAGCGCCGGCGCCTGGAACACATAGCCATAGGCGCGCTCGAGCCTCGCCTCGGCGGGGGTGAGCCCATTGACCATGATCGTTCCGCTCGTCGGCGTCTCAAGATCGGCGATCACGCGCAAGAGCGTGGTCTTCCCGCATCCCGATGGCCCAATGAGCGAGACGAATTCGCCCCCTTCGATGGCGAGCTCGATTTCCGAGAGCGCCTGGACCGGCCCGTCCGATGTCTCGAAAGTGAGCGACAGGCTGGAGATGTCGATGACGCGCGGCGCTCTCTCCACGGCGCCGCTCTCCTCCTTCGGCATGATCTCGAGCATCAGCGGGCGATTTTTCTCACGGCGGTGATCTTCTTCCATTCGGTCAAGGCGCGAGCCGCGGCCGGGAAGGGTTCGCGCGCGACGAATTTGCCGCGCCCAGGCTTGGCGCTCATCTGGCCGCCGTCGTAGACGACCTCGCCGCGCGAGATCGTGGTGCGCGGCAAGCCGGTGACTTTCACGCCTTCGAAGACATTGTAATCGATCGCCGACATTTGCGTCTTCGCCGAGATGGTCTTCTCTGACTTCGGGTCCCAGATGACGATGTCGGCGTCCGAGCCCGGCAGCAGCGCGCCCTTCTTCGGGTAAAGGTTGAGGATGCGCGCGATGTTGGTCGAGGTCGCGGCGACGAATTCGTTCATCGTGAGCCGGCCAGTGCCGACCCCATAAGTCCAGAGCACCGGCATGCGATCCTCGAGGCCGCCGGTGCCGTTGGGAATCCGAGTGAAATCATTGTGCCCAAAGCGCTTCTGCTCGGTGGTGAAGGCGCAATGATCAGTCGCCACCACTTGCAGGGAGCCGGCGCGCAAGCCGTTCCACAAATCCTCCTGGTTGGCCTTGTCGCGGAAAGGGGGCGACATCACGCGGCGCGCCGCATGATCCCAATCCTTGTTGAAATACTCGCTCTCGTCGAGCACGAGATGCTGGATCAGCGGCTCGCCATAGACGCGCTTTCCGTCCGCGCGAGCGCGCGCGATCGCATGGTGCGCCTGCCGGCACGACACATGCACGATGTAGAGCGGCACGCCCGCCATGTCGGCGAGCATGATGGCACGGTTCGCCGCCTCACCCTCGACCTCGGGCGGGCGCGACCAGGCATGGCCTTCGGGGCCGGTGATGCCATCCGCCAAAAGCTTCGCCTGGAGGGCGGCCACCACGTCTCCGTTCTCCGCATGCACGAGCGGCATGGCGCCGAGCTCGGCGCAGCGGCGAAAGGAGGCGAACATCTCGTCGTCATTCACCATCAGCGCGCCCTTATAGGCCATGAAATGCTTGAAGGTGGTGACGCCCCGCTTGACGACGGCCGCCATCTCGTCACGCACCTTCTCGGTCCAATAGGTGATGCACATGTGGTAGGCGTAATCGGTGCAGGCCGTCTTCGATTTCTTGTCCCAGTCCGCCCAGGCTTCGAGAAGCGGCTGGCCGTTCGTCGGGATGCAGAAATCGACCACCATCGTGGTGCCGCCGGAGAGCGCAGCCTTGGTGCCGCTCTCGTAGTGATCGGCCGAGGTCGTGCCCATGAAGGGCATCTCGAGATGGGTGTGCGGGTCGATGCCGCCGGGCATGACGAAGCATCCCGAGGCATCGATGACATCCGTTCCCGACAGGCCCGTGCCGATCGCCTTGATGCTTTCGCCTTCGACGAGGATATCGGATTTGAAGCTGCGATCGGCCGCGACGATGTCGCCGCCTTTGATCAAAAGAGACATCCTCTTCCTCCGAGACTTCAAGAATAACGCGATGCGCCCTTCGCGGCAGGCTCCATGGCGCACGCTAGCGTCGTGGATTCAACAGGGTCCCTATGACCGTCCTGGCCGGGCGTCGGCCCGGCCATCCATGCCTTTTTGAATGCTGCCAGGCAAGGAAGGCGTGGATGACCGGGCCAAGCCCGGTCATGACGATATGGCGAGCCAATGTTAGTGCCAATGCCCCTCACCCGACCACCTCTGCCTTCTCGAGCACGGCATGCATCAGCACATTGGCGCCGGCGGTCGCCCAATCGGGCTTGATGTCCTCGGCTTCGTTGTGGCTCACGCCGTCGACGCAAGGGGTGAAGATCATCGAGGTCGGCGCCACGCGGGCGATGTAGCAAGCATCATGTCCGGCGCCAGAGACGATGTCGCGATGCGTGTAGCCGAAATGCTGCGCGGCGCGGCGCACGGCGGCCACGCAATCCTTATCGAAGGCGACCGGCTTGTAATAGAAGATCTGGCGGATCTCGTAGGTGAGGCCGATCTCCTTCGCGATGCCCTCGACGCCCTCTCTCAGGCTCGCGTCCATCGCCGAAAGCACGGCGTCGTCGGGATGGCGGAATTCGCAGGCGACGAAGGCCGTCCCGGGGATCACGTTGCGTGAATTCGGATATGGGTTGAGCATGCCGACCGTGCCGACGGCGAGCGGAGCTTGCGAAAGCGCCGTGCGATTGACGAGCTCGACGATGCGCGCCGCTCCGAGAAGCGCATCCTTGCGGCGCGGCATCGGGGTCGAGCCCGCATGGCTTTCGAAGCCTGTGAGGTCGATCTCATACCAGCGCTGGCCCTGGCCATGCGTGACGACGCCGACCTCGAAATTCTCGGCCTCGAGGATCGGGCCTTGCTCGATGTGGAGCTCGAAAAACGCATGGACCTTGCGCTTTCCCACGGGTTCGTCCCCCTTGAAGCCTATGCGCGTAAGCTCCTCGCCGAGCTTCTTGCCCTCCTGGTCCTCGCAGGCATAGGCGAAGTCCTTGGTGTAGACGCCGGCGAAGACGCCCGAGGAGACCATCGCCGGCGCGAATCTCGAGCCTTCCTCATTCGTCCAATTGGCGATCTCGATCGGGCGCTTCGTCTTGATCTTGAGATCGTTCAGCGAGCGTACCACCTCGAGCGCTCCGAGCACGCCGAGCACGCCGTCGAACTTCCCGCCCGTGGGCTGCGTGTCGAGATGCGAGCCCATCATCACAGGCGGAAGGCCGTCCTCGATCCCGGGGCGGCGCGCGAATAGGTTCCCCATCTCGTCGATCGCGACGCTGCAACCTGCCGCCTTGCACCAGGAGATGAACAGAGCGCGGCCTTCGCGGTCGAGGTCGGTGAGCGTGAGGCGCTTGCAGCCGCCCTTTGGCGTCGCGCCGATCTTCGCCATCTCCATGAGCGAATCCCAAAGCCTTCCGCCGTCGATGCGGATATTTGAAAGATCGGCCATTTAGCTACTCCGCCGCCCGCTTCGCCATCGGGTTGTTCGGGTGCCTCGTCCAGTCGAGAGGCGCTTGCGCGTAAGGGAGCCCCGTGCGCGGGTCGTTGCCATGCGTGCGATGCTCCAAGGTGATGCAGTTCTCGACGGGGCAGACGAGCACGCAGAGATTGCAGCCGACGCATTCCTCGTCCTTGACCACGAATTTCCGCACCCCGTTCACGGAGGCGGTGATCGCTTGATGGGAAGTGTCCTCGCACGCGCTGAAGCAACGCCCGCATTTGATGCACAAATCCTGGTCGATGACGGCCTTCGCCACATAGTTGAGGTTGAGGTGTTCCCATTCGGTGAAATTACGCGTGGCATGCCCCTGGATATCGTCAAGGGTCGCGTGTCCAGCCTCGTCCATCCAATCGGAAAGGCCGGAGATCATCTCGGTCACGATGCGAAAGCCATACGTCATCGCGGCGGTGCACACCTGCACCGAGCCTGAGCCGAGCGCGATAAACTCGGCCGCGTCCCGCCAGGTGGTGATGCCGCCGATCCCCGAGATCGGCAGATCGCGCGTCTCGGGGTCTCGCGCGATCTGCGCCACCATGTTGAGCGCGATCGGTTTCACGGCCGGCCCGCAATAGCCGCCATGCGTGCCCTTGCCGTCGACATGCGGGGCGGGCGCCATGCGAGTAAGGTCGACCTGCATGATCGAGGTGATGGTGTTGATGAGCGACACGGCGTCCGCGCCGCCGCGTTTTGCCGCGCGCGCAGGGTAGCGGACGTCCGTGATGTTCGGCGTGAGCTTCACGATGACGGGCATGCGCGTGTTGGCCTTGCACCAGCGCACCACCATCTCGATGTATTCGGGCACCTGGCCGACGGCCGAGCCCATGCCGCGTTCGGACATCCCGTGCGGGCAGCCGAAATTCAATTCGACGCCGTCGCATCCTGTCTCCTCGACGGGCTTCAGGATCGCCTTCCAGGCCTCTTCCTCGCAAGGCACCATGAGGGAGACGACGACGGCGCGATCCGGCCAATCGCGCTTCACTTGCTTGATCTCGCGCAAATTCACGTCGAGCGGACGGTCGGTGATCAGCTCGATATTGTTGAAGCCGATGACGCGCCGGTCGGGGCCGTGGATTGCGCCGTAGCGGGGGCCGCTCACATTGACGACGGGAGGCCCGTCCTCGCCGAGCGTCTTCCAGACGACGCCGCCCCATCCGGCCTCGAAGGCGCGCGTGACGTTATAAGCCTTGTCGGTCGGGGGCGCGGAGGCGAGCCAAAACGGGTTCGGTGATCGGATCCCGGCGAAACTCGTGCGCAAATCAGCCATGAGCTCATCCTCGTCATAAGGGCGACTAGCGAAGGGCGAGTAGCGAGTAGTTTCTATTCGCTATTCGCTACTCGCTACTCGCTGTTTGAGCGCCCGATCGATCGAGAGCGCGGCTTGCTTGCCGTCCTCCACCGCGACGACCGTGAGATCCTGCCCCCCGGCGACGCAATCTCCACCGGCCCAGACGCCGGGGAGCGATGTACGTCGCTCTTCGTCGACCGCGATGCGGCCGCCCGCGATGGCGAGGCTCTGGGCGCTGCCGAGCCCGTCCGACACGAAGATCTGGCCGATCGCCGAGAGCACCATGTCGGCCTCGAGCCGGAAGCTCTCGCCTGCCGGCGCAAGCGCGCCGTCCTTTTCCACCATGCGCTCGAACACGACGCCGGTCACGCGCCCGGCATCGCCTTCGAGCGCTTTCGGCGCGGCGAAATGGCGGATAAGCACGCCATCATGGCGCGCGAGCTCGCGTTCATAGCCGCTTGCCTTCATGTCGGCTTCGCCGCGACGATAGACGATGGTCACCTCATCGGCGCCAAGGCGCTTCGATTGCACGGCGGCATCGATCGCCGTCATGCCGCCGCCGATGACGACGACTTTGCGCCCGACCGGAAGGGCCGAGAGATCCTTCGCCTGGCGCAATTGCGCGATGAAATCGACTGCGTCGCGCACGCCCACGAGTGTTTCCTCCCCCGCGAGCCGAAGCTTGTTCACTCCGGCAAGACCGATGCCGAGGAAAACGGCGTCGTATTCGCGTCGAAGCTCGACGAGATCGAGGTTGTCGCCGAGCCTGCGTCCGGCCTCGACCTTTATGCCGCCGATGCCGAGCACGAACTCGACCTCTTCCTGGGCGAAGCCGTCGACCGTCTTGTAGGCGGCGATGCCGTATTCGTTGAGGCCGCCTAGGCGATCCTTCGCTTCGAAGAGCACGACCTCATGGCCAAGCTCGGCAAGCTTATGCGCGCAGGCAAGGCCGGCCGGGCCCGCGCCGACGCCGGCGATTCGCTTGCCCGTGGCGGCGCCGCGGGCAAACGGTTGCTTACCTGAGGCCATAAGCGCGTCCGTCGCATGGCGCTGCAGGAGGCCGATCTTCACCGGCTTGCCCTCGGCGGCCTCGCGCACGCAGGCTTCCTCGCAAAGCGTCTCGGTGGGGCAAACGCGCGCGCACATGCCGCCGAGCACATTCGCGGAAAAGATCGTCTCGGCCGCGCCCTGTGAATTGCCGGCCGCGATCTGGCGAATGAACATCGCGATGTCGATCCCCGTGGGGCAGGCCTTCTGGCAAGGCGGCTCGTGGCAGAAATAACAACGCTCGGCCTCGACGAAGGCTTCGTGCGTGGTCAACGGTGAGTGAAGATCGGCGAAGTTTTCGGCATATTCGGCCCCCGTCAAGCGCCCCGCCGCGAGGCCCTTCGCGTAGCGGTTCGGCGGTTCGGCGCTCCTCATGAGTTCTGGCCTCATGCGAAATTCCTTCTGCCTCTTCGGGATCTCATCTGGATCATCCGCCATGTGCATTTGCCGACAAGCGGCGGCCGAACCGATCGAATGAGCGATCCCCGCACGCAGCCATGTGCTTGTCAAGGCGGCGGTGTGTTCCTCTTCTCCGTCACGGCGATCCACGACTTTGATCGCGCCACGGCCCAAGGCCTGGCATGACGCGACGTCCCTTCGGAGTGCTCGGCACCGTGCCTTTCCTATGCCCCATGTGGCTTGACCAAAAATCCCCCTTCCTTGTCGAGGGTGAGCGCGCCTTGCATGGCGCCAGCGACCCAGCGCGCCGTCGGGCCAAGGCCGCCGAAAGAGAAGATGTGCGGCTTGAGCTCGCGCAAGGCATCGTCGGTAAGCGCTTCGACGAGCGCGCGAATGATCGGGTCGGGCGCGACTGCGTTGAACGCGTGTTTGATGAGGCCGCTTCGACGCGCGAGCGCCTCGGCCGATGCTCGCACCCCGCAACGACGCGCGTAGTTGAGCCAGGTCATGAGGCTCGTCGGCCCCGCAAACCCGATATCGACCGGAAGATGAATGCCGCGCCGACGCAGCCATTCGATCCAGCGAAGGATCGCTTGCGGTTCGAAGCAGAATTGGGTGACGATATGAACATCGAGCCCGGCGCTCTGCGCCGCCGCGACCTTTGTCACCAGCGTCGATTCGAGCTCCTCGTCATTCATGCGCGGATGGCCGTCGGGATAGCCCGCGATGCCCACGCGCTCGATGCCGCAGCGCCCGAGAACACCGCTCTCGATCAGCTCCTGTGCGCTTGAGATTTGGCCCGCGGCGGAGGGGAGGTCACCGCCGATGACGAGCACCGCGCGCACATCCGCTTCGCCATTGAGCCGTGCCAGGAGCTCACCCGCCGCGGCGGCGTCAGTGAAGGAACGGGCCGCAATATGCGGAACCGGATTGAGGCCGGCGGCGCGGATCGCTCGGGCCGAGCCGACGACCTCGTCGCGCGGACGTTTAGGGTACCGCGCTCAGGAAGATGTTCGTGCCGGAAGGCAAGGCCTCGCGCAACATCTCGGCTTCGGCTTGCGCCGGCCGCGTCGCCTCGATCGAGGCGCGCCGCATGAAGCCGGCGATGCGCGTGGCGGGGTCGCCCGGGGGAAGGGCGGCGTCCTTTGTCGGGATGTGGGAGCCTAAGATCATGGCGATGTCCTCAGCGGGTTGCCGTCAAGGCCACGCGTCGATCCACGCCTATCCCACCAAGGCATGGATACGCGGGCTGAGCCCGCGCATGACGCGAATGGCCGTCTTCTCTGTCATGGCCGGGGCATGACGCCACCTCAATCGCGCCGCCGGGAGATGACGAAGGATTTATCATTGAACCAAAGCCCGTTATGCTCTTGCAGCACGCTTTGCGTCGCCTCGAGATATTGCCGGTTCGCGACCACGGGCCCCAGCCGATCATCCTCGACTTGCGCCACATAGATCGCCGCATTCCAGGCGGCAAAAAGCGTCGAGGTGCCGATCGCCCCGCCGATCTCGCTCGGCAGCGTATGCATCTCGTAGCGAAAGAGGGAGCGTCGATCCGCATAAGCGTTGAAGTTAAGGTCGCGCCCGGCAGCGCCGAGCTCCTGCTTCACGGCCTTGAGGAGGGCGTGGCGATCCGTGGTGAAGGGGTTGTCGTTGGGCCACACGCGCCGGATGATCTCCATGCCCGGATCGTGCCCATGCGAGTGGATGCCGATGAGCCGCCCGCCCGGCCCGAGCGCCCTGGCGAGCGGGGCGATCACGCGCTTCGCTTTGAAGTCGAGCGGCGCGCGTGCCCGATACGGTTGCGAGGCGATGACGAGATCGTAACTCGCCATCGTCCCGCCGGGACGGGGGAGCACGGAATTGAGCAGGAATTTATGGTCCTGCCGATAGAGCACGAGAACCACCGGGCGCTCATAAACCGGGTTGCCCGTTTTCGGGCTCACGCCGGCCTTCCAATTCTCCGCGAGGAAAGGTTCGAGCGCGGTGATCTGCTGCTCGAAGCTGTGCGCCGAATTTCCTGAAAGGACGACCTCTTGCCAGACGAGGCTCGAGGCCGCGCTCAAGGACTTCACGGCAAGCCAGGGCGCGTCCGCATAGGCGAGATTGGTGAGCACCAGCACGCTCGCCGGATGCTCGAAGAAGCGATCGGCCATCTTCTGCAAGGTGAGGCGGATGTCCTCGAGGCTGATCTCCTTGCCGACGATGTAGAAGGGCATCGTGGGAAAGCGATCATGAGCGGCGCGCATCACGCGGGCGAGCACGGTGCCGTCGCCCATCCCGGCATCGAAGAGGCGCACGGCCGGAGGCTTCGGGTGGATGTTGGCGAGCTCGAGCGAGACGCGGTTCGCGATCACCCATTTCTCGCTGCAGGTGTTCACGAAGAGCAGGTATTTCTGGCGGTTGTCGAAAAAGCGGAAATTGCGCTGCGGGTCTGGCGCGGGCGCGCCATCTTCGCCCGTCGCCACGATCCCGGGCGAGCGCTTCGCGTTGCGCGCGATGATGAGGGGGCGCGCCGAGCCGTCGCGCGCAATCTTCTTCTCCATGAAGGCGTGCAAGCGCTCCAACGTGTCTGTGGTGATCCGCCCGCCATTGCGAAGGCGCGACACGAGCTTGCCGTCATTGATCGCGGCGCGGCCGAAGGTCGATTCCGCAAGGCCGCTCGCCCGGCAGAAGTCGGAAATCTCGCGGAGAAGCTCTTGCGCCCTGGTTTCCATCCCGAAAGCGGTCCTCGGCTTTGGCCGACTTGCGCAACCTGCGACCCATTCGAGCAAAGCGCCAGCGCGGGGTCAACCATAAAGCTGCCCATCCCTGGTGTGGGCAAAAAAATGGGATGAAGCCCAATCTTAGGAGAGATCGGACTCGCGCACCGCAGCGAGTGCTGGCGCGCGCAGGGTTTTCTGCGATGTCTAACGCGCGACATACGACATCAAAGTCACAGCGGCGCAGTTTTACGTCGCCTATGTTTCCAGCTCCGCCTTACTCTTCGCGAAGCGCCCGCCCGCCAATAATTAGAGCATCTCCTTGATTTTCTGAATGATGCTGTCGCGAGAGGTAAAGCACCTCGGTCATGCGCGTCTAACGAGATCACGCCGTCGTGATGTCGCCAAGTCGTCGTAATCGCTTGCGCGAACAACCGTTAACGGATAGCTAACCAATCAAGTAGGGCGAATATAATAGCGTCGCACGATTCGAAACTCGAATTGGACAGACGGCAGAATCAGGGGCTTTTCTCATGGCGATGTTTCCCGCTGCTTCCCGGCGCCGCTTCGCGCCCGGCGTCTTGGGCATGCCGGCGCTTCTCGCCACGACCTCGGTCGCAGCGCTGCTCATGGCGACGCCGTTGCCGGCTCACGCGGCGGGAATATCGGTCACGGGCAATGCTGCCAATGTCGACAACCCTGCCAATACCACCGTCACGTCGATCGTCGTCAACGCCGCGAACGTGTCCGGTGCCGTCACCAACGAGGGCACGGTCAAGCCGGGCAAGGCCGTCAGCCTAACCAAAGCATCTCGGGCTTCGGCACCTACAACCAGACGGGCGGCACGCTCGTCTTCAACGTCACGCAAAGCACGACGCCTGGGACCTACCCGACCTTGAGCGCCAACGCGATCAACTTGCGCGGCGGCTCCTTGGTGCTCGTTCCGGGAGGCAATCTGACGGCGCTCGCGGCGCAAGGCACGACCGTTTACAAGAACGCCATCCTGGCCGATCCGCCGCTCACCGGCAGCTTCGCGAGCGTCGCGACGCCGAACCTGCTCTTCAAGGCGAGCATCTCGCCCGACGCGACGACGCCGAACTCGCTCGACGCGGCGCTCACCTTGAACAAACAGGCTGTCACGGTGAGCGCACAAGACCTTGACGCAGGATCTTCGCCTGGCGCTCGACGCACCGCGCGTGCTGACCGAGGCCGTGCAGGACCGCCTCGTCGCGAATGGCGGGGCGCTCGGCGAATGGGTGCCGAGCAGCCCGGCTGCGGGAGCGGTCATCAGCAAGGGCCCAGTGACGCAGCCGAGCTATGCCTTCGGCAACGCCAATGTGTGGGCGCGCGGCTATGATCAATTCGGCAGCGCCTCGGCTTCAACGTCGATTGGCGCCGTGGGCTACGGCATCAACCGCGCGGCGCCGCTCATCGGCGGCATCGATTGGCGTCTCGGCAACAACATCGTGACCGGTGTCGCCACGACCTATGTGGCCTCCTCGGCGAGCTTCAAGGACGGCTCACGCACCAATCTCAGCTCCTATCAAGGCGCGATCTATGCGGGTTGGGCCGCAGGGCCCTGGTATGCCTTGGGAAGCGCGGTCGTGAGCTTCAACGATTTCGGCACGTCGCGGCTTTCACGCCTTTCGGCCTCCCCGGCGATGCGACCTCGAAGCCGTCCGGACAGAGCTATCAAGGCCACGCGGAGGCGGGCTACCATTGGCTGCTTCCCGCGGGCGGCACGAGCGTCAGCGTCACGCCTTACGCGGCGATCGATTACGTGAACGCGCATATCGGGAGCTTCAACGAAACGGGTGGCTTCGGCGCATTTTCGGTGAACGCGGCGGACTTCGAACTCCTTCCAGACGACGCTCGGCGTTCGCCTCACCTCGCACATCCAGATGGCGAGCTACGGCACGCTCATCCCCGAGCTTCGCCTCGGCTGGAGCCACGAGTTCCTCGATTCGTCGCAGGCCATCGCGACCACGCTCATCGGCGTTCCGGGAAGCCTCGCCTCGACGACGGGGATCAACTTCGGGCGCGACGCCGCGCTCATCGGCGCTGGCTTGAGCCTGGAGCTCTCGCCCGACGCCAAGGTCTTCGTCGATTACGATGGCCGCCTCGGCTCGCGTCTGCAGGAGCACTCGGTTTCGGGCGGCGTAAAGGTGCGGTTCTGAAGTGAAGGTGAGGCATTCCCGTCATGTTCGCAGGTGTTGCAAGCACCGATGCCTTCCGTTCCACGGCAATGCGCTGGTGAGGCATGGATGGCCGGGCCGACCCCCAACGAGACAGCTCTAGGACGGCCATGACGGATGAGCGTTGCCGCCTCGACATGCGCGCTTGCGCACATCCACGCCATAACGAAGCGGTGACAGCCTCGACTTCCCCTTTGCAACCCGTAGCGGCCTGCGCTTAACTGCGGGCCAAAGCGCGCGACGCGCGAAGGCAGGGAGGAGAATCTTATGGCGAAGATGACGAGGCGCCGCCTCATCGCGGCGTCGGGCGCGGCTGCCGGCGTGTCGCTCTTTGCGGTCGCAGGAGCGCGCGCCGCCGAGTTCTCCTACAAGCTCGCGACCAATCTCGCAGGCGACCATCCGCTCAACATGCGCGCCAAGGAAGCGGCCGACCGCATCCGTCAGGCTTCGAACGGGCAGCTGGACATCCAGCTTTTTCCCAACAACCAGCTCGGATCGGATACGGACGTGCTGAGCCAGCTGAGATCGGGAGCGGTCGAGCTTTTCACGTTATCAGGCCTCATCCTTTCGACACTCGTGCCGGTCGCCTCGATCAACGGCATCGGCTTCGCCTTTCCGGACTATCCTTCGGTGTGGAAGGCGATGGACGGCGATCTCGGCGCTTATATCCGCGCGGCCATCGCCAAGTCCGGCATCACGGCCATGGAGCACATCTGGGACAATGGCTTTCGCCATATCTCCTCCTCGACCAAGGCGATCGTCACGCCGGCCGATCTCGACGGCTTCAAGATCCGCGTGCCCGTGAGCCCCCTCTGGACCTCCATGTTCAAGGCGCTCGGCGCCTCGCCGATCAGCATCAATGTGAGCGAGATGTATTCGGCCTTGCAGACCAAGATCGCCGAAGGCCAGGAGAACCCGCTTGCCGTGATCTGGACGATGCGCGTCTTCGAGGTGCAGAAATACATCTCGCTCACCGGGCATATGTGGGACGGCTATTGGATGCTCGCGAACTCCAAGGCCTGGCAGGCGCTGCCGGACGATCTGCGCGCGCTCGCGACCAAGGAGCTCAACGCCTCCGCGCTCGATCAGCGCGCCGATCTCGAGAAGCTCAACCTCAGCTTGCGCAAGGATCTCGAACAGAAGGGCATCGAGTTCAAGACCGTCGACAAGGAGCCCTTCCGCGAGAAGCTTCGCCAAGCCGGATTCTTCAACGAGTGGAAGGGCAAGTTCGGCGATGAGGCCTGGTCGGTGCTCGAGAAATTCACGGGCAAGATCGCCTGATCGATGGCGGGGCGCCTCGCCGGTCAGCGTCGCGCTTGTCTTCGGCGCGGGCTCGTCGGGGCCGGGATGGGGCAATGGCAAGGCGGCGGCGACGCTCTACGCGCGCGAAGGCGCGCGAGTGATCGCGGTCGACCGCGACGAAAAGGCGGCTCGGGAAACGGCAAGCATCATCGCGTCCGAGGGTCATGAAGCGCTCGCGCTTTGCGCCGACGTCACTGCGTCGGCCGAGATCGCGGGCGTCGTCGAGGACGTAACCCGCCGCCATGGGCGCATCGATGTGCTGCACAACAATGTGGGCATCACCGAAATGGGTGATCCCATCGAGGCAACGGAGGAAAGCTGGGACCGCGTGATGGCGGTGAATTTGAAAAGTGTCTTTCTTGCCTGCAAGCACGTCCTGCCGGTGATGCAGGCGCAGCGAAAGGGCGCGATCGTGAACATTTCCTCGATCGCCGCGGTCGCCATGAACGACTATCCGTATTTCTCCTATTACGCCTCGAAATCAGGCCTCAACCATCTGACGCGCGCGCTCGCCGTGCGCTATGCGCCCTTCGGCATCCGCGCGAACGCCATCATGCCGGGCCTGATGGACACCCCGCTCATCTATCGGCAGATCGCCGGCCAATATGCGGACAAGGAGGCGATGGTCGCGCGCGCGCAACGCCATGGTTCCGATGGGCTTCATGGGCGATGCCTTCGACGTGGCGCGCGCGGCCGTGTTTCTCGCCTGCGACGACGCACGCTATATCACCGGCGTTTGCCTCGCCGTCGACGGTGGGCTGAGCTGCAAGGCTTGAACACCATGCCGCGCGCCGAAAGCAATGAGCCCTTGCGCGCCGATGCCGATGCGCTCCCCGACCGCTCGCGCGGATCGGAGGCCTTGCGCGGCGCGGCTTGGAGCTCGGCGTCGGCGATGATCGGCGCCATCGACCGTGTGCTCGGGCGCATCGTCGAGATGCTCGCGGGCGCGCTCGTGGCGCTCGAAACGCTGATCCTCTTCGCTGGCGTCGTCGCGCGATATGTCTTGCACGCGCCGCTCGTCTGGTCGGATGAGCTCGCCTCGATTCTCTTCTTGTGGCTCGCCATGCTGGGCGCCGTGATCGCCTATCGTCGGGCCGAGCACATGCGGATGAGCGCGCTCATCGACAAGGCAATTCCGGCAAGGCGCGCCTTCTTCGAGGCGCTCGCGCTTTGCGTCGGCCTCGCCTTCCTCGGCTTCGTGCTGAAGCCGGCGATCGATTACGCGGTGGACGAGGCGGCCGTGGTGACGCCGGCGCTCGAAATCTCGACCGTTTGGCGGGCCGCCGCGCTTCCGGTCGGCATCGGCCTCATGCTTCTCGCGGGGCTCGCGCGCATCTCGAAAAGCGCGAGGCTCACCGATCTCGCTCTCGCCGCGGCGCTTATCGCGGGCGTGAGCCTCACATTGATGCTCGCGGGGCCTTCGCTTTCCGCCCTCGGCAATTACAAGCTCATTATATTCTTCGTGCTTTTGACGGGAGGCGCGGTGCTCGCCGGCATCCCGATCGCCTTCGCCTTCGGCATCGGCACCTTCGCCTTCCTCGCCTCGACGACGCGGTTGCCGATGACCGTGGTGATCGGCCGCCTCGACGAAGGCATGTCGCATATCATCCTGCTTGCCGTGCCGCTTTTCGTCTTCCTCGGCCTCCTGATCGAGATCACCGGCCTTGCGCGCCATATGGTCGGCTTCCTCGCGACTCTCATCGGACATGTGCGCGGCGGGCTGCATTACGTGCTGCTTGCGGCCATGTATCTCGTGTCGGGGATCTCCGGATCGAAGGCGGCCGATATGGCGGCGGTGGCGCCCGTACTCTTTCCCGAGATGAAGGCGCGCGGCGCAAGCGGCGGGGACCTCGTCGCGCTTCTTGCCGCGACCGGCGCCCAGACGGAGACCATCCCGCCGAGCCTCGTGCTGATCACGATCGGCTCGGTGACCGGCGTCTCGATCTCGGCGATGTTCACCGGCGGCCTGCTGCCGGGGGCGGTGATGGCGGTCATGCTTGCCGGCGTCATCTGGTGGCGCGCTCGCGCGAAGGCGGTCAGCGCGGCGCCGCGCGCGGGCGCGGCGGTCATCCTGCGCGCTTTCGCTACCGCTTTGCCTGGGCTCGTCCTTCCCTTCGTCATCCGCGCGGCGGTGGTCGAGGGCATCGCAACCGCGACGGAAGTCTCGACCATCGGCGTCATTTACGGCTTCGCCTATGCGCTCGTCGCAGCCTCTCTCTTCGGCCAAAAGGTCGCCTGGCGCCGGGTCTGGCCGGCGCTCGTCGACACGGCGGCGCTGTCAGGCGCGATCTTGTTCATCATCGGCACGGCGACGGGCATGGCCTGGGCGCTCACGCAATCGGGGTTCTCGCGCACGCTCGCCGAGGTGATGACCGGAATGCCGGGCGGCTCAGCGAGCTTCATGGCCGCCTCGATCGCGGCCTTCATGATTCTGGGCTCGGTGCTCGAAGGCATCCCCTCGATCGTGCTGTTCGGCCCGCTGCTTTTCCCGATCGCGCGAACCGTCGGCATTCACGAGGTGCATTACGCCATGGTGGTGATCCTCGCCATGGGCATCGGACTCTTCGCGCCGCCTTTCGGAGTGGGCTATTACACGGCCTGCGCCATCGGGCGCATCGATCCGGCCGAAGGCTTGCGCGCCATCTGGCCGTATATGCTCTCGCTTCTCCTCGGCCTTGCTCTCGTCGCCGCCATCCCCTGGATTTCTGTCGGCTTTTTACACTGATGAGCGAGTAGCGAATGGCGAATAGCGTGCAACATTGCTACTCGCTACTCGCCATTCGCTCCCTATTGATGTCTTTCTTCGCCCGGACTACCTCTGTGTCAGGGCCTGCCGGCCGCAAGGAAGACGCATGGCGCTCGTTCTCGACCTTCTGAACCGCGATCCCAGGCCGCGCCACCCCGAGAAGGCGAACCGGCCCGACCAGCCCGTGCTGCGCAAGCCGGACTGGATCCGCGTGAAGGCGCCGGGCTCGGCGCAATGGGCCGCGACCAACCGCATCGTCAAGGAGCACAAGCTCTCGACCGTGTGCGAAGAGGCGGGCTGCCCCAATATCGGGGAATGCTGGGAAAAGAAGCACGCGACCTTCATGATCATGGGGGATGTGTGCACGCGCGCTTGCGCCTTCTGCAATGTGAAGACGGGGCTGCCCGGCGCGCTCGACGCGGGCGAGCCGGCGCGTGTCGGCGATGCGGTGGCGAAGCTTGGGCTCAACCATGTGGTGATCACCTCGGTCGACCGCGACGATCTTGCCGACGGGGGGGCCGAGCATTTCGCGCAAGTGATCCGCGCCATTCGCGCCGTGACGCCCCAGACGACAATCGAGGTGCTCACGCCCGACTTCTTGCGAAAAGAGGGCGCTCTCGAGCGCGTCGTCGAGGCCAAGCCCGATGTCTTCAACCACAATCTTGAGACGGTGGCCTCCAAATATCTGAGCGTTCGCCCCGGTGCGCGCTATTTCCATTCGCTGCGCTTGCTGCAACGCGCAAAAGAGCTCGATTCGAGCTTGTTCACCAAATCGGGAATTATGGTTGGGCTCGGCGAGGAACGAAACGAGGTCCTGCAGCTCATGGACGATTTGCGTTCCGCGAATGTCGATTTTCTCACGATCGGGCAATATCTCGCGCCATCGCGCAAGCACCATCCGGTGGTGCGTTTCGTGACGCCCGAGGAGTTCAAGGGCTTGGAGACGATCGCCTACACCAAGGGCTTCGCGCTCGTCTCTGCAACTCCGCTGACGCGCTCCTCCCACCATGCGGGCGATGATTTTGCGAAGCTGAAGGCGGCGCGCCTCTCGCGAACGCATTCTTGACGCTGTCGCTGGCGAACTCGCAAAAGCATGCCGTCCTTCCGCACCACGCGCCGGGTGAAGCACACGCCCGAGGAGATGTTCGATCTGGTCGCGGATGTGGAAAAATACCCGCTCTTCCTGCCGCTTTGCGAAGGCCTGAAGGTGAGAAGCCGAACCAAGCAGGAGGGCGGGCGCGAGACGCTGATCGCCGATATGTCGGTTGGCTACAAGGCGATCCACGAGACGTTCACGAGCAAGGTCAAGCTCGATCGCGAGAAGCTCAAGATCATGGTCGCCTATCTCGACGGACCGTTTCGCGCCCTCGACAACCTGTGGAGCTTCAAGCCGGACGGGGAGGGCTGCCTCGTCGAGTTCTTCATCTCCTACGAGTTCAAGAGCCGCATGCTCGGCATGGTGATGGGGGCGATGTTCGACCGGGCCTTTCGCAAATTCGCGTCTGCCTTCGAGAAGCGCGCCGAGGTGGTCTACGGGCGCAAAAGGAGCTGATCGCGGCGGATAGCGAGGCTCGCAAAAACCGACGCAAAAAGCTCCCTTCAGGCAAGGCGTGTCGAGGCGGCCGCCTTCTCGAGCATAGCGAGGGCAACGAGCACGCTTCTGCGGCGGATTTCGCTTCGGCCGAGATCGCCGAATTTTCGGCGCTCGTGATGCACGGCCTCGCCCTTCATCGCGCAAGCGAAATGCACGAGGCCGACCGGCTTCTCGGCGCTTCCCCCGTTCGGGCCGGCAATGCCGGTGATCGCGACCGCAAGCTCGGCGCCGGAATGCGCCAGCCCGCCTTCGGCCATCGCTCTTGCGACCTCTTCGCTTACCGCCCCATGGCTCGCAATGAGCTCGCGCGGCACGCCGAGCATCGCGGCCTTCGCGTCATTTGAATAGGTGACGAAGCCCCGATCGAGCACGTCCGATGAGCCGGTGATCTCCGTGAGCGCGCCGGCGACGAGGCCACCGGTGCAAGATTCCGCCGTCGCGATGCGCAAACCCCGTGTGCGGCAAAGCTCGAGAAGGCGGCGCGCGGCCAGAAGCACCGTCTCGTCGAACATGCTTCAACCCTCCTCGATGAGCGGCAGCTCGAGCGTCGCGATTGCTTGCGCCGCAATGCCTTCGCCGCGGCCGGTGAAGCCGAGCTTCTCCGACGTGGTCGCCTTCACCGAGACACGCCCCTTATCAATGCAGGCGAGCGTCGCGATCGAAGCGCGGATCGCGTCCCGATGAGCGCCGATGCGGGGCGCCTCGCAGATCACCGTCGCGTCGAGATGCAGAATGCGGCCGCCGCGCTTTCTTGCCCTTGCGACCGCGTCCTCGAAAAAGAGCCCTGAGGCGGCGTTGCACCAACGCGGATCGGAAGGGGGAAAATGCATGCCGATGTCACCGTCGCCGAGCGCGCCGAGAAGCGCGTCCGTCAAGGCGTGCAGAAGAACATCGCCATCCGAATGTGCGACGACGCCTTGCGTGTGCGCGATCTCGACGCCGCCCAGCATCACGAAAGCTCCATCACCGAAGGCGTGTACGTCGTAGCCGAGGCCGGCGCGCGTTTCGGTCTGCGCTCTCACGTGCTGGGCGGCGCGGGCGAAGTCGGCCGGCAAGCTCAGTTTTGCGTTCTCAGCCTCACCCTCGAAGACATGGACTTCGAGCCCCGCCCATTCGGCGAGGCCGCCGTCATCGGTGAAGGCGTCGAGCCCGGCGGCGGCGGCCCTTGCATGCGCGTCCCTGATCTTGGCGAAGGTGAAAGCTTGCGGCGTTTGAATGGCGCGCAAGCTGTCGCGCGGCAAGGTTTCCCCGTAGGGCCTTCCGCTGCTCAGCCGGCGGATCGTGTCGTTCACCGGCACGCCCGGAACCGCGGCGCCGTGCTCGCGCGCTGCTTCGATCGCGCGTGCGACCAGAGCTTCCGAGAGGAAAGGGCGCGCCGCGTCGTGGATGAGCACGATCTCGGGCGGCGCCTTCGCGAGCGCCTCGAGCCCGGCGCGAACGCTCACCTGTCGGGTTGGGCCGCCCAAGGCCGGGGGCAAGAGGAAATCCGGTGAAGCTTCGCAAATGCGCGCGGCGATCGCCTCATAATGCTCGCGATCCTCGGGATGGATGACGACGACCGCATGTGCGAGATTGCGGGCCTGCCTGAGCGCGCGAATAGCGCGTTCGAGAACGCTCATGCCGCCGATGAGCTGGTACTGTTTCGGCACCTCGCCGCCGGCCCGCAGACCTCGGCCCGCCGCGACAATGAGGGCCGCGGCTTTTACAGCCGCGGTCATCGAAGAGACGGAGGGGGAAAACGGAGGCACGAATGCACTGTCTCGAAAAATGTGTGTCTCGAAGCTTTGCGCGTGCAGGCGCCGTGCCCGTTCACGCGAGGAAGCTCGCCGCGCCGCGACCCCATGCCGCAACGTATTTTGTTGTTGGCGCAAGGCCCGGGGAAGCGCAAGGGCTTGTGCAGCGCACAATGGCCTGTCTATTATCTAAGCAAGATGCAGATTGATCAAAAAATAGGCAATCAGCCTTCTCCCCCTTCCGCTTGCAAGATCGGTATCGGGAGCGTGGCGCTCGATGGGGTGGTGCTTCTGGCGCCCATGTCGGGCATCACCGATGTGGTGATGCGCCGCTTGGCGGGCCGCCTCGGTGCCGCGGGCGTGGTGAGCGAGATGATCGCTTCTCCAGAGCTCGCGCGGAAGGGGGAGGAAGCGAGGCTCAGGCTCGAGGGCGAAGGCGTATCGCCGCATATCGTCCAAATCGCCGGGCGTGACCCAGAATGCATGGCCCAAGCCGCGCGGATCGCCGCGCATTCGGGCGCCGATGTCATCGACATCAACATGGGATGCCCCGCCAAGCGCGTGGCGCGCCAGCTTTGCGGCTCCGCGCTGATGCGCGAGCCCGAGCTTGCCGAGCGCATCGTCGCTTCGGTCGTCCGTGCGGTCGATCGGCCCGTGACCGTGAAGATGCGGCTTGGCTTTGCGGCCGGAAGCCTCGACGCGCCGAAGCTCGCACGGCGCTGCGAGGCGGTCGGAGCAAGCCTCGTCTCGGTTCACGGCCGCACGCGTGCGCAATTCTACGAGGGATGCGCGGATTGGACAGCGGTTGGCTCCGTGAAAGGCGCTGTTTCCGTCCCGCTCATCGTCAATGGCGACATCGCTTCGGGCGAGGACGCCAAACGCGCGCTTCTCCTTTCGGGGGCGGATGGGGTGATGGTCGGTCGCGCGGCGCTCGGGCGTCCCTGGCTCCTGGGTGAGATCAATCGGGCGCTCACACAAGGGGCGGGGCGATCGCCTGCGCTCGCCGAGCGATGTGAAATCGCGATCGAGCATTATCGCGGCTTGCTGCAGCTTTACGGCCTCGCGCTCGGCTTGCGCCATGCGCGCAAGCATTTGCAAGCCTATGCGGCCCATGCGCTTTCGCAGAGGCCTCATCCGCGTGCCTCGACGCTGGCCGCTTCCCTGGTGCGCTCCGAGGAGCCCGCCGAGGTCGAGCGGCTCCTGCGCGAAATCTTCGATCTCGCGGGCGAGCTCGAGAGGCCGGAGCTTGCGCCTTACCTTGCGGTGGCCGCATGAATCTCGCGAGCGAACGCCCCATGCTGATGCGCTTTGCCCCCATCCTGCCGCCGGAAGGGGCGCAAGCAATCCTCAATGCGATTCCCATGCCCATCCTTTGCCTTTCGGGTGAGGATGCCATCTCCTATGCCAATCTTGCGGCGGAGAGCTTCTTCGAGCTGTCGCTCGCCTTCCTGAGACGCCAGAGGCTGATCGAGCTGTTCGCTTTCGATTCTCCCGTAGTGAGCCTGGTGGCTGAAGTGCGGCGCCGCAATGCAAGTGTCAGCGAGCATCGCCTGCCGATTGCCCCGCCCTTTTCCCACAGCGAGAGGATTGTCGATATTTTTGCCTTACCTTTCAATGAAATGGAAGGATATGTTCTGCTGATGATGCAAGAGCGGACACTCGCCGATAAAATGGATCGGCAGCTCACTCATCAAGGGGCGGCGCGCTCGGTCACGGGTCTTGCTTCCATGCTCGCACACGAGATCAAGAACCCGTTGTCAGGCATTAGAGGTGCCGCGCAACTTCTTGAAATGTCGGCACAAGACGGCGATCGCTCGCTCACGCGCCTGATTTGCGATGAGACCGACCGGATCGTCAAGCTCGTCGACCGAATGGAGACCTTCGGCGATTCCCGCCCCATCGCGCGCGAGCCCATCAATATTCATTCGGTGCTCGACCACGTGAAGCGGCTCGCGGTTTCGGGTTTCGCCCGGCACATCAAGATCGTGGAAAGCTACGACCCGTCGCTTCCGCAGGTGCTCGCCAATCGCGACCATCTCGTTCAGGTCTTCCTCAACCTCGTCAAGAATGCCGCGGAGGCAATCGGAACCGACGCGCGGGACGGGGAGATCGAGTTCACCACCGCATTCAGGCCCGGCGTTAAGCTGTCGGTCGGCCCCTCCTCGGAACGCGTGAGCCTGCCGCTCGAATTCTGCGTGCGCGACAACGGACCGGGCGTCCCGGAGACTCTCAAGCCGCACCTCTTCGACCCCTTTGTCACCACCAAGGCGCAAGGCTCTGGCCTCGGTCTTGCTTTGGTTGCGAAGATCATCGGCGACCATGGCGGCATCGTGGAATGCGAATCCGCGCATCGGCGGACGGTGTTTCGCGTGATGATGCCGATGGTTGCGCGGGGAAAATAACCCGGCGGAGCCAAGCGCGGGGAAGATCGAGAGGAGATCGATGCCCAGCGGACAGATTCTCGTCGCGGACGATGACGCCGCCATTCGCACGGTGCTCGGCCAGGCGCTCTCGCGCGCCGGCTATGAGGTGCGCTCGACCGGCAATGGCGCGACACTCTGGCGCTGGGTCGCGGAAGGCGGCGGCGACCTCGTGATCACCGATGTGGTGATGCCCGACCATAATGCGTTCGACCTCTTGCCACGCATCAAGCGGGTGCGGCCCGAGCTGCCTGTCGTGGTGATGAGCGCGCAGAACACTTTCATGACGGCGGTGCGCGCCTCGGAACTTGGCGCCTATGATTATCTGCCGAAGCCCTTCGACCTCAAGGAGATCGTCTCGATCGTCGGGCGCGCCTTGTCGGAGCGAGGGCCGTCGGCGGCGAAACCAGCCGAGATCGAAACGGAGAACATGCCGCTTGTCGGGCGTTCGGCCTCGATGCAGGAGGTCTACCGGGTTCTGGCGCGGCTGATGCAGACCGATTTGACGGTGATGATCAACGGGGATTCGGGCACCGGAAAGGAGCTCGTGGCGCGCGCCCTCCACGATTTCGGCAGAAGGCGAAAAGGCCCCTTCGTTGCCGTGAACATGGCGGCAATCCCGCGTGACCTCATCGAATCGGAGCTCTTCGGCCATGAGAAGGGCGCGTTCACGGGCGCTCTCGCCCGTTCAGTCGGCCGCTTCGAGCAGGCCGAAGGCGGCACGCTCTTCCTCGACGAGATCGGCGACATGCCGATGGAAGCGCAAACCCGTCTGCTTCGCGTGCTGCAGCAAGGCGAATACACGACCGTCGGCGGGCGCGTACCGATCAAAACCAATGTGCGGATCATCGCGGCGACGAACAAGCAACTGCGTGGGCTCATCCAGCAAGGCTTGTTTCGTGAGGATCTCTTCTTTCGCCTCAACGTCGTGCCGATAAGGCTTCCTCCTTTGCGTGAGCGGTCCGAAGACATTCCCGACCTCTTGCGGCATTTCTTTGCCATGAACGAGAAGGAGGGGTTGCCGACAAAAACACTCGAGCCCGAGGCCATCGCGCTCCTTTGCGCCTATCGCTGGCCAGGAAATGTGCGCGAGCTCGAGAACCTGGTGCGCCGCCTCGCCGCGCTTTATCCGCAACAAAACATCTCGGCCGCGACCATCGAAACGGAGCTTGCCCAGTCGGATGCCGCGCCGATCCCGACGGGCGAAGCTTCGAGCGAACCGACCCTCGGCGCGACGGTCGAACGGTATTTGCAGCGGTATTTTGCGTCCTTTGGCCCGCAAATGCCACCAGCTGGCCTTTATCATCGCATCGTCGAAGAGGTCGAAACGCCGCTCATCAGCGCGGCTCTCGCCGCGACGCGTGGCAATCAGATTAAGGCGGCGCAGCTTCTCGGCTTGAATCGGAACACTTTGCGTAAGAAAATCAGCGATCTCGACATTCAGGTGATGAAGCTCTCGCGCTAAGATCCGCGGCCGGCACGCGGCCCCAAAACCGTCGCATTCCAACAACACTGTTGCATGCGCGCATCTATCTGGATGCGGGAACAGCGGCGTCAATGAGCTCAAGCGATCATCAAAGGACCACTGCGGCCGCGCCACTCCTTGTGGATGAAGGCCATTCGGGCAAGCGCGTCGGCACCTTCATCATGGTCGCGGCGCTGCTCTCCGCGCTCGTCGGCTTCTTGATCGTCGCCGGCCTCACGCCAATCGCGCCGACGAATGCCGTCGTTTTGAGCATCCTGGCAACGAACAGCGTGCTCGTCATCTGCCTTGCCGTGGTGGTTATCATCGAGGGGCGCGAAGTCTTGCGCGCCAGACGCGCGCGCGCCGCGGCCGCCGGGCTGCATATGCGCTTTATCGGGTGGTTCGCGGGAATTGCGGCCCTTCCGGCGCTTTTCATCGCGCTTGTGACCTCGATCACGCTCGAACGCAGCCTCGACCCTTGGTTTCGCGCGGATTTGCGCGTGCTCCTCGGCAACACCGTCGAGATCGCCCATAGCTATCAGGAGGGGGAGTGCCGCACCATGGCGCGCGAGCTGAACCTGATGGCGGGCGACATCAACAGCGCCAAGGTGATGTTCGATCAGAACCATACGTTGTTTCACGATTGGTTCGCGACCCGCTCGCTTTTTCTCGGCTTTCCGGTCGCCATGATGCTGAAGAACGACGGCTCGACCATCGAATCGGTGCAGCATGTCGCCGTCCCCGGGATCGCCCTCCCGCGCGCCGAGGATTACGCAGAGGCGAGCGACACGGAGCCCTTCTGCTTCGTGCCGCGGGCGGGAGGCGCCTTCGCCGCGCTCGTGAAGCTCTCGGCCTATGACAACGCCTTCCTTTTCGTGGCGCGGCCGGGGGATCCTCGCGCCAGCCAATATACGACCGCGGCGGAGGAGGGGCTTCGCTACTACCAAGGGCTCGAAGGGAAGCGCGTTGGCGTTCAGATCGCCTTCGCCTCCATGTATCTTCTGGTGACGCTCATCTTGTTGCTTTCGGCGATCAGGCTCGGCCTTTCCTTTGCCAATTGGCTGGTGCTTCCCATTCGCCGCCTGATCCATGCAACGGACCAGGTCGCCGCGGGCAACTTCTACGTGCAGGTGCCGACCCGAAAGGGCGAGAGCGACCTTGCGCATCTCTCCGCGACCTTCAATGGGATGACGCAAGAATTGCGCGCCCAGCACGACCGGCTCCTCGCCGCGAGCGAGATGATGGACAAGCGCCGGCGATTCACCGAGGCGGTGCTTGCCGGCGTCTCCTCGGGCGTGATCGGCATCGACGCCAAGGGGGCGATCACAGTGCTCAACCCTTCGGCCAACAAGCTCCTGCCGAGAGGCGAAAAGAGCGAGTTTTTGGGCACGGCGCTCGATGATCTCTTGCCGGCGCTGGGTCCCCTCGTCGCCGAGGCGCGCGAAGGCCGCCACCGGCTGGTGCAAGGGCAGATCGAGCTTCAACGCGGGACGGGCGAGCGACAAGTGAGCGTGCGCGTCACCAAGGAAACGGCCGGCGATGCCGCCGAAGGCTATGTGATCACGCTCGACGACATCACTGATCTCGTCTCAGCCCAACGATCGGCCGCCTGGGCGGATGTGGCAAGGCGAATCGCGCACGAGATCAAGAATCCGCTCACCCCGATCCAGCTCTCCGCCGAGCGGCTTAAGCGCAAATACGGCAAGTTCATCACCTCGGATCGCGAGGTCTTCGATCAATGCACCAACACCATCATCCGGCAGGTCGACGACATCAAGCGCATGGTGGACGAGTTCTCCTCCTTCGCGCGCACGCCAAAGCCGGTGCTCGAGGAAAGCGAGATCACCGATGTCGCCAAGCACGTCATCTTCCTGATGCAGGTGGCACGCCCCGATATCGATTTCGTCGTCAATCTTCCGGACGCGCCGCTCAAGGCGCGTTTCGATCATCGCTTGATCGGCCAGGCGCTCACCAACATCGTGAAAAACGCAACCGAGGCGGTGGAACCGAAACCGGACGGCGGGCGCGGGAAGGTGACGGTCTCGATTGCCAAAACGAGGGACGGCATCATCACCATCGATGTCATGGACACCGGGCGCGGCTTCCCCAAGAGCGAGCGGCACAAGCTTCTCGAACCCTACACGACGACGCGCAAGGAAGGTACGGGGCTTGGTCTTGCGATCGTCGGCAGGATTCTAGAGGAGCATGGCGGCGGCATCGAGCTTCTCGATCACCTCGACACTCAAGGCGGCGTGGCCGGGGCGCGGGTGAGGTTGTGGTTCCCTGCAGGTATCGAGGACGATGCGGCGGAAACGCCTCAGGCCCGCCCATTGCCTAAGGCCGCGACGCTCAAGGCCGAATCAGTTGAAAACGTTCCGGAGGGCCTGCCGTGAAAGGGGCAGATATTCTCATCGTTGATGATGAAGTCGATATCCGTGAGCTTGTCTCAGGGATCCTCGAGGATGAGGGTTACCGAGCGCGCAGCGCCGATGGGGCCGAGGAGGCCTTCAAGGCGATCGAAGCCCGCAAGCCGCATCTCCTCTTCCTCGACATCTGGCTGCAGGGGTCGTCACTCGACGGCTTGCAAATTCTGGATCGGGTGAAGCAGCTTCACGCCGAGCTTCCCGTCGTCATGATCTCGGGGCATGGCAATATCGAGACCGCGGTTGCCGCCATCCGGCGCGGCGCTTACGACTTCATCGAGAAGCCCTTTAAGGCCGATCGGCTGGTGCTCGTGGCGGACCGCGCGCTCGAGGCCTCGCGTCTGAAACGCGAAGTGAAGGAGCTGAAGACGCAATCGGTGCAGGCGAGCCGGATCATCGGCCGCTCCTCGGCGATCGTGCAATTGCGCGGCGCCATCGAGCGCATTGCCGCGACGAACGCGCGCGTGATGATCACGGGCGCGCCCGGTTCCGGCAAGGAACTCGCCGCACGCACCATCCATCAGCTCTCGAGCCGTTCCGGCGGGGCCTTCGTCGCGATCAACGCCGCGACGATCACCCCGGAGAACATGGAGATCGCGCTTTTCGGCATCGAGCAAGGCCCGAACGGCCAGCGCGTGACCGGTGCGCTCGAGGAGGCTCATGGAGGCACGATCTATCTCGACGAAGTGGCGGACATGCCGAAAGAGACGCAGAGCAAAATCCTGCGGGTCCTCGTCGATCAGAATTTCCAGCGCGTCGGCGGCTCGACGCGCGTGCATGTCGACGTCCGGGTGATCTCCTCCTCGGCGCGTGACCTCTCGGCCGATATCGCGGAGGGACGTTTTCGCGAGGATCTATATCACCGTCTCTCGGTCGTGCCCTTGCGCGTCCCCTTGCTTTCGGAGCGGCGCGAGGACATTCCCGATCTCATCGACTTCTTCATGGAACAGATATCAGCGACGGGCGGATTGCCGAAACGCGGCATGGCGGAGGACGCCCTCGCCATCCTGCAATCGCACGAGTGGCCGGGAAATGTGCGGGAGCTGCGCAACAACGTCGAGCGCCTGATGATCCTTTGCGGCGGCGACCCGAACGCCGCAATCAACGCCGATATGCTGCCCCAGGAAGTCGGCGCGCGCGTGCCGAGCTCGCCGAACGGCGCGGGTGGTGAGAAATTCATGGCGATGCCCCTTCGCGAGGCGCGCGAAATCTTCGAGCGCGAATATCTGATCGCCCAGATCAGCCGCTTCGGCGGAAACGTCTCTCGGACCGCCGAATTCATCGGCATGGAACGATCGGCCTTGCATCGCAAATTGAAAACTCTCGGGGTGGGATAGGGGCCATGAGGCAAAGGCGACCGGTGTTGCCCGCGGTCGGCGGATATCTTCCGCCATGGCGGGGCGCGAGACAACCTCGGGTCGAGCGTGCGCCCCAATCGGCGAGCGTTTGCCGGGCTGGGCTCTCGGGCGGGGCTCGTATCCGATGAAGGTCCTCATCTGCGGAGGCGGCGCCGTCGGCCGCGCCATCGCCGAGAGGCTGGCCGACGAGCGCAACAGCGTCACGATGGTCGATTTGTCGTCCGACGTGCTGGCGCGGCTGAGCGACGAGCTCGACGTCGCGACCGTGACGGGTCACGGTTCTCATCCCGATGTTCTCGATCGGGCCGGCGCCGCCGATTGCGATATCCTCTTTGCCGTCACGCCTTCCGATGAGGTGAACATAACGGCCTGCACCGTTTCGCACACGCTGTTCAACGTGCCGACCAAAATCGCGCGGCTGCGCGCCGCGGCTTACCGGACGAGCGATTGGGCTGATCTCTTCGCGCGCGACCGCGTGCCGGTCGATGCGACGATCTCACCCGACATCGAGGTCGCTGAGGCGATCGCGCGTCTCGTCACCATGCCGGGTGTCGGGGAAAGCGGATCCTTTTGCCGCGGACAGGTGCTTGGCTTTTCGGTCGAATGCCTTGCCGGATCTGCCGCGCTGGCAGGGCCATTGCGCGAAGTGAATGGGCGCTTTCCCGGGCTCGACGCCACCGTGGTCGGCAAGAAGCGGAACGGAAAGGTCAGCGTCGTCGGATCGGAGCATATGCTGGAGGAAGGCGACATCGCCTATGTGGTCGCGGCGACCGCAAAGCTCGGTGAAGTGCTCACCTTTTTCGGCCACGACGTGCGCGCTCCGCGACGTGTGATCATCGCGGGCAGCGGCCATGTGGGCGTGCATGCCGGCGGGTTGATCGGCAGGGCCCTCCCGGACGTCAAGGTGCGCTTCATCGACACGGTGCAGGAAAGGGCGCTTTCGGCGGCCCAAGCCCTACCGCATTCGCTCGCGCTTCTCGGCAGCGCGCTCGACGAGACGATTTTACGCGATGCGGGCGTTGACGGCGCCGACATGTTTTTTGCCGCCTCGAATGATGACGCCGCCAATCTTCTTTCGGGCGCGCTGGCGAAGAAGCTCGGCAGCCGGCGTTCCGCCTCGCTGTTGAGCGCGCCCGGATATCGCGCCCTCATCGGCGACTTGAAGATCGACGCGGCGATCGACCCCACCGCCTTGACGGTTTCGAAAGCGCTGCGGCACATCCGCCGCGGCAAGATCCGCGCGCTTCTTTCCCTCGAGCAAGGGCGTGCCGAGATGATCGAGGCGGAGGCGCTCGCCCCCTCGGCGCTCGTCGGCAAGCCATTGCGCGACCTTGACATCACGGAAGGCATAAGGATTGGAGCTGTTTTTAGGCAGGGCGAGGTGCTGGCGCCGACCGGCGACACGGTGATCGCCGCGCATGATCGCCTGGTGGTTTTTGCCACGGCCGCAAAATACAAGGAGGTCGAGCAGATTTTCCGGGTCAGCCTGGAATTCTTCTGAGCCCGCCATAATTGCATCACTGCCCCGTGGTCCTGGGGTTGAGTAGGGTTGATGCCTATGTGTATCTGCATGCGGCAATGCAACAATGAATCGGATCAGCCATAAGTGAGACGTGGCGCAACTTGAAGCCGCGCGAGCAACAAAACTGATATAATCGGGGTGATCAATATGGCCGGCGATCGACCACAAAACCTGCAGGATGCTTTTCTCAATCATGTCCGCAAGCATAAGATTCCCTTGACTGTCTTTCTCGTGAACGGCGTCAAATTGCAGGGGATCGTGAGTTGGTTCGACAATTTTTGCGTGCTCCTGCGCCGCGACGCGCATTCGCAGCTCGTCTACAAACATGCGATCTCCACCATCATGCCGTCCGCTCCCGTGCAGCTTTATGACCCCGCCGAGGAGGGAGCGGAAAAGAGCTGACGCATGATCGGCAAGGCACGCTCGAGATGAGAATGGCCGGCTCCGGCAAGGCCGAGGCACGGCCGCCCCGAGGGGCGAGGTCAAGCGCCGCGACGCGCGCCTTGATCGTCGGCCCCTACCCGACCCGTGAGCGGGCCCATCCCAAGGCATCCGCGACAGGCCGGCCTTCGAAACCGCCATCTCCACTTCAGGCCGGGCTTGCACAACCACGCTCGCCGGCCGACCGGCTCGCCGAAGCAACTAAGCTCGCCGGCGCGATCGATCTCGACGTGGTCGAGGCGATGATCGTGCCCGCCAACGAGATCCGCCCCTCGACCTTCATCGGTTCCGGCAAGGTCACCGAGCTCGCCTCGAAAGTGGAGGCGGATGAGGCAGCCCTCGTGGTCATGGACTGCGCGCTCTCTCCGGTGCAGCAGCGCAATCTCGAGAAGGCGCTCGGCGCCAAGGTGATCGATCGGACGGCGTTGATCCTCGAAATTTTCGGCGAGCGCGCGCGCACGCGCGAAGGCTCCCTGCAGGTCGAGCATGCGCATCTCACGCATCAGAAGAGCCGGCTGGTGCGATCCTGGACGCATCTCGAGCGCCAGCGCGGCGGCTTCGGCTTCCTCGGTGGCCCCGGGGAAACGCAGATCGAGGCTGATCGCCGCCAGATCGAGGAGCGGATCGCCAAGATCGAGCGTGATCTCGATGCGGTGAAGCGCACCCGAGCCTTGCACCGTCGCCAGCGGCGGCGCGGCACGCATCCCGTGGCGGCGCTTGTGGGCTACACCAACGCGGGCAAATCGACGCTCTTCAATCGCCTCACCGCGGCGGGCGTGGTCGCCAAGGACATGCTCTTCGCCACGCTCGATCCCACCGCCCGCCTGATCCGCCTGGCGCATGGCGAAAGCCTCTATCTCATCGATACCGTCGGCTTCATTTCGGACCTCCCGACTTCGCTGATCGCCGCGTTCCGCGCGACGCTCGAGGACGTGCTCGACGCCGATCTCATCGTGCATGTGCGCGACGCCTCCCATCCGCAAAGCGAGGCGCAGCGCCAGGACGTCGAGGAGGTCCTCGCCGAGCTCGGGCTCGATCGGGCCTCCCATCCGATTCTCGAGGTCGCGAACAAGGTCGATCTCATTCGCGAGGAGCAAGGCGGCAGGCAGGCGGCGGGGGCGGGCGAAGCGATCGGCGTCTCGGCGCTCACCGGCGAGGGCGTGAGCGAGCTCCTCACCGCGATGGAGGACTTGTTGTTCTGCGATCGCGAGGTGTTCAACCTCATCATCCCCAGCGCGGACGGGCGCGGCCGTGCCTGGGTCTATGAGCATGCGGAGGTGCTTTCGGCCGAGCAGGACCCGAAGGGAAGCGCTTGCCTCAGGGTGCGCGTGTCGCGCGACAAAAGCGCCGAGCTCTTAAAGCGCGTCGCGGCGGGTGGCGGGGAGAGCATGATCGCGCACGACGCTCGCGATATTCGGCTCCGGTCGGCGGCGCGTCTCACGAGCTGAAGGAGCTCGTTCGCGAAGATCAGCCAGATCTTTCGTTTCCGAAGGTGACGCTGCCAGCCTCCAGCCTGGCCTCGCCAGAGGCGACGAAGCGCAAGGAGGCGACGTAGAGGGGGCCTTCGACGTCGAGGACGCGGCTCGCGAGTGCTTCCTCCGTGTCTCCGGGCAGGACCGGAACGGCCGATTGCGCGATCACCGGGCCTTCATCGAGCTCTTCCGTCACGAAATGCACGCTCGCGCCGTGAAGTTTCACGCCTTCGGCGAGCGCGCGCGCATGGGTCCGGAGCCCTGTGAAGGCGGGAAGTAGGGAAGGGTGGATGTTGAGAAGCTTCCCTTCCCAGCGCGCCACGAACCAGGGCGTCAAGCGCCGCATGAAGCCCGCGAGGCAAACGAGCTCGATCCGATGGGCGGAAAGCTCGCCATCGAGCGAGCGCTCGAAGGCCTCGCGATCCTTGGCGAAGGCGCGATGGTCGATGAGCTTCGTCGCGACGCCCGCGGCTTGTGCGCGGGTAAGCCCGGGAGCGTCCGGGACATTCGAGACGACAAGGATGATTTCGGCCGGATATTCGGCGCCGCTCGCGGCTTCGATGAGGGCCGCCATGTTGGTGCCGCGCCCCGAGATCAGAATGGCGGTCCTTTTGCGCGGCGCGACGGTGCCCGTCACAATGCGAGCCGCCCGCGGTAGGTGACGCGCGGGCCAGGGGCTTCGGCGACCTCGCCGATGAGGCTCACGCGCTCGCCGCGCGCCTCGAAGGCGCGGCGCACCACCTCACTGCCCGAGCGCGAGGCGATCACCACCATGCCGATGCCGCAGTTGAAGGCGCGCAGCATCTCGTCCTCGGCGATGGGGCCGGTCGCTGCGAGCCACCGGAACACCGGCGGGACCTCGATGCTCGCAAGTTCGAGCCTGACACCGAGCGCTTTCGGCAAGACCCGCGGAATATTCTCCGGGAAGCCTCCGCCCGTGATATGGGCGAGCGCCTTGAGCCCAGCTCTCCCATCGGCGTCGCGCAATGCGCCAAGGACGCCCCTCACATAGATGCGGGTCGGCGTCAGCAGCGCCTCGGCAAGGGTTCGGCCCTTGTCGAAGGGCGCGGGCTCGCCCCACGAGATCCCGCTCTTCTCGACGACGCGCCGCACGAGCGAGAAGCCGTTCGAATGCACGCCCGAGGAGGCAAGGCCGAGGACGACATCTCCAGGCTCGACGTCGGAACGCGGCAGGAGCGTGCCGCGCTCGGCGGCGCCGACCGCGAAGCCGGCGAGGTCATAGTCGCGGCCCCGATAAAGCCCCGGCATCTCGGCGGTCTCGCCGCCGATAAGGGCGCAACCCGCCTCCCGGCAACCCGCGGCGATCCCCGCGACGAGCTTTTCGCCCTCGACCGGATCGAGCTTGCCCGTCGCGAAATAATCGAGGAAGAACAAAGGCTCGGCCCCTTGCACCACGAGGTCGTTGACGCACATGGCGACAAGGTCGATGCCGACCGTGCCGTTGAGCCCTGATTCAATCGCGATCTTGACCTTGGTGCCCACCCCGTCATTAGCGGCGACCAGGACCGGGTCCTTGAAGCCAGCCGCCCTGAGGTCGAAGATACCGCCGAAGCCGCCGATTTCGGCATCGGCTCCTGGTCGCGCGGTCGCGCGAACGAGCGGTTTGATGCGCTCGACCATCTCCGCCCCCGCATCGATGTCAACGCCGGCGTCGGCGTAGCTCAACGGGCGGCGACGGTCGTTGCGCATGAGGGCGCGCCGCTAGCCCAGCGGCGGGCGCGGAAGCTTGCAGCTATCGAGCGCCTCCAGCGCCTTTTGGCGTGCCGAATCGTTGAAATAGCCCGTCTCGCGGAACGCATCGAGCTCGTCCTTCGACATGTTCTTGACGGTGAGCTTGGCGTAGCAGGAGCAAGGCGTGTGCACCGCTTCGCGTGTCGTCCCTTGCAGGCGCGACTGCACGATGAGGCACGCGTCGAAGGCGCGAAGCGAGATCATATAGGGCGTGAGGTTCTTGGCGGTCGGGTCCGGCGGAGGCAGATTCCGCGAGGAAGCGCCCGCGAGCGCGGCGAGCGGGGAAATGGCAAGCGCGCAAAGACCGGTGGCGATCAAGGTGACGCAAAGACGACGCACAGCGAGCTCCTTCTTGCAACGAGGGCGCCATTCCTTACCTGATCGCGTTGCGACTTCAACCGTGGCGCGATAACGATTTGCGGAATGCGATCGCGGAAGTGAAGGTGGCTACCCATAATGCTGGTCGGAATTTCACTCGTCCGCAATGAGGAGGACCTCGTCGAGACCACCTTGCGCCACCATCTCCGGCAAGGGGTCGAGCAATTCCTGATCGCCGACAACGGCTCGACCGATGGGACGGCTCGCGTCCTCGAGAGGCTCGCCCGCAGGGATCGACGCATCAGCTGGACTCGCACCGGTGATGTCGGCTTCCATCAAGCAGAGCTCGTGACCGATCTTGCGCGCGCGGCGACCAAGAACGGCGCTAGCTGGCTTCTGCCATTTGATGCGGATGAGTTCTGGTTTGCGCCCGGCGGTCTTGCGGCGGGGCTTCGCGCCTCGAGCGCCGATTTCATCTCCGTGCCGGTCATCAACTTCATCCAAAACCGTCGGCAAGCACGGCGAAACCCGCGTGCCGTCCTGACCGCGGTCCATCGCAACGCCGAGAAGCTCGGTGATTTTCGGCGCGCCCGGTTCAGCGTCGAAGCTGGCGAATACGCCTATGTGGAGGCCCCGTATCAGCGAAAAAACATCCTGCGGGCGAACGAAGCTGTGCGAATCGGTTCGGGAAATCACACCGCCAAGGGCCTAGGGCCGAAGCGATCTCGCAGAGATACCTTCGCCTGTTTCCACCTGCCGCTCCGGGCGAAGGAGATCTTCCTCGAGAAGACCGAGCAATCGGCGAGGCTCGCCGCCGCCGGTCTGCCGTCATGGCATGGTTGGCAAAGCCACCGTTTCGCGAAGATCGTGCGCGAAGGCCGGATCGAGGAAGAATGGGCCGCGAATTCCGAGCTTGGCGGTTGCCTCGATGGCGCGAGGGGCAAGGTGCCGCTCACGCCTGATCGGCGACTGCGCGACCTCCTCCTCAGCTGCGTGGATTAGCCGTTACACCGAGGCCTTCTTCACCCACACCTTATTGTCGTGGAAGGCGGCCCCGCCGTGAGGCGCGACCGGATCGGCGCCGGTCAGCATATTGATGCCGCGCCCGCCTATATGCGCGTGATTGGGGTGGATGCTCTCGGCGATCAGCACGCCGCGCCGAAGGCCCTCGAACAATTTGGCCGTGAGAAAGGTCTCGCCGCGCCGGTTGCCGAGCACGACCGAGTCGCCGTCGCGGATCATGAGCCTTGCCGCATCCTCGGGATGGATCATCACGCTCGGCTTGCCCTCGCGCGCTTTCGAGGACGGCGTCTCGTTGAAGCTCGTGTTGAGGAAGCTTCGCGAGGGGCTCGTCGCCAGGCGGAACGGATGCTCCTCATCCGCCTCCTCGATGATGGCCCAATGGTCCGGCAGCGAAGGCATCTCCTGCCACGCGCCCATCAGCCCGTCGCTCGAGACCGCGACCTTCGCCCAATCGGCCTTGAAGTGGAACTTGCCGTCCTTATGCGCGAAGCCGTCGAGATAATGCGCGGCGCGGAAATCTGGCTGAATGTCGCGCCAGAGATCCGCTTCCAGTGCCGCGATGTCGCCATGGCCGCTGATCTTCAAGGTTTCATCGATGATCTCGCGCGCCGACATCTCGAAGGCACGGTGGGAAGCGCCGAGCCGTTTCGCCAGCCCTTGCAGCACCTCGTGGTTGGAGCGGCATTCGCCCGGCGGTTCGATCAGCTTCGCCCCGACCGAGATGTATTGATGGCCGCCGCCGTAATAAAGGTCGTCATGCTCCATGAACATGGTGGCGGGGAGCACGATATCGGCCATTTGCGCGGTTTCGGTCATGAACTGCTCATGCACCGCGACAAAAAGGTCCTCGCGCGCGAAACCCTGCCGAACGAGCGTCTGGTCCGGGCAGACGGTGGCCGGATTCGTATTCTGGATGAGCATGGCCTTCACCGGGGGGCCGCCCTTCAGCGCCGCGGGATCGCCGGTGAGAATGCGCGCCGTCTTCGACTGGTCGAGGCGCCGCGTCCTCGAGTCGAGGACATCAAGCCCCTCGATCAACGTTTTCTTGAAGCCCCAGATGGCCCCATTGTTGAAGAAGGCGCCACCCCCTTCATATTGCCAGGCGCCGGTGACCGCGGGGATGCAGAGCGCCGCATGCATTTGGGCCGCGCCATTGCGGCTTCTCGTGAAGCCGTAGCCCAGGCGGAAGAAGCTGCGCTTCGTCTCGCCCACCGCACGGGCGAACGCCTCGATCTCGGCAACCGGCACGCCGCAGATCGAAGATGCCCATTGCGGCGTTCGCGACGCCAAGATGCGCCTCGAGCTCCGCCGGGCGATCCGTGTAGCGCTCGAGATATTGACGATCGGCATAGCCGTCGCGAAAGAGCACGTGCATCACGCCGCAAGCGAAGGCGCCATCCGTGCCCGGCCGCAGGATGATCTTGATGTCGGCTTGCTTCATCGTCGCGTTGTCGTAGACATCGACGACCGCGATCCTTGCGCCGCGCTCCTTGCGGGCCTTGGACGCATGCGTCATCACATTGACCTGCGTCGAGACGGGGTTCGTGCCCCAGATCACCACCAGGTCGGATTTCGCCATCTCGCGCGGATCGACGCCGGCGACTTTTCCCGTGCCCGCGGCGAAGCCGGCCCAGGCGATGGTGGAGCAGATGGTGCCGTAGAAGCGCGAATATTTCTTCACATGGGCGAGACGGTTGATGCCGTCGCGCATCACGAGCCCCATCGTTCCCGCATAGTAATAGGGCCAGACCGATTCCGCCCCGAACTCGCGCTCGGCGGCGTCAAAACGCGCCGCGATCTCGTCGAGCGCTTCATCCCAGGTGATGCGCGAAAAGGAGCCCGAGCCCTTCGGTCCGCTGCGTCGCAGAGGGAAATGAAGCCGGTCGGGATGGTGGATGCGCTCGGCGTAACGAGCGACCTTGGCGCAAACGACGCCCGCCGTATAGCTCTGGAGCTTCGAGCCATGCACGCGCCCGATTCTCGAGCCTTCGATCACCTCGACATCGAGCGCGCATGCCGAAGGGCAATCATGCGGGCAGGTGGAGTGCTTGATCTCGATCTTGGCGTGCGCGTTCATGGCCCGTTACCTAGCACGGACAGGGCTTTAAGGGGAGGGGTCGACCCGACGCCACGTCCCGGTGAGCGCCTCCGCGCTTGAAAACGCCGCTTCCCAGCCTGCCATTCGGCAGAAGGTCAGCCGCGCCACTCCAGCATACCCATACCGGATCCCGAGCCGTGCCGTCCAAAACCTTGGCCCCTGCCTCCCTCGCCGAGCCCCAGAAGGTCATCGTGGCTGCGGTTGAGGAGAAGGAAGGCGCGCCTTTTCTGATCATCCGAAAGCGAGGCATAAAGTGGAGCGGCGGCATCGGCGAATTCGCGCATGCGGCCGGCGTGGGCCGTCATGCGATCAGCCTGGTGGCGCAGCCTGGCGATCGGGTCAGGACGCATGGCTTCACGGCTTTGCGCCATCCGGTCGTGCATTTCCTGCGTGGTCTGGTCGCGTAGGGCGGCGTTCTTGCGAATCGCAGCCTCAACGGGCCCCCAGAGCTTTTCCTGTTCCGGAGAGAGCTTGAGGGCGGCCTTGATCGCGCCGATGCGCGCATCGAGCAGGACGGCGCGATCCTCTGCCGAGGAACGCATTCCCGCCGTGCTCGACAGATCGCCCATGGAAATGCCCGAGGTCGGGCCGGCATCGGGAAGGTTAGGCGCTTGCGTCTGCGCGAAGGCGTAGGCGATCGCTCCGACCAAACCGAAGGCGGCGGCGGACATCACGGCCCTGTTCATCTTGGCAAACCTCCAATTTGAGGCATCCCCTGAATGTCGATTGAAGCAATCTATCCGATAAACTGGGGCGGGCGCGTGACCAATCAAGCAGAATCCGGTCAACCCACGATTTCGTTTCCGCTGAAGAATTGAGCAATCTCGATCGCGGCATTTTCCGGACTGTCCGAGCCATGCACCGAGTTCTCTCCCATCGAGAGCGCAAAGCTCTTGCGGATCGTGCCTTCGGCGGCATTGGCCGGATTGGTCGCCCCCATCACCTCCCGGTATTTCGCGATCGCGCTCTCGCCTTCGAGGACCTGGACCACCACCGGAGCTGAGCTCATCATTTCGACGAGCTCGCCGTAGAACGGCCGGTCCTTGTGCACGGCATAGAAGACCTTGGCCTGCGCCTCCGTCATCAGGACGCGTTTTTGAGCGACGATGCGAAGCCCTGCCTTCTCGATCACGGCATTGATGGCGCCTGTGAGATTGCGCCGCGTCGCGTCGGGTTTGACGATCGAGAAGGTTCGTTCGGTGGCCATTCTATCTTCCTACGCTGTTCGAAAATGGGTTGCGCGGCTATATCGGCGAAGCGAACGAGGGGCAACCGGTCCGCGAGCCCAGATCCTGCGAGCGTGACCGCGACGGGAGAATCGGAGAAAATTTCGCCCAGGCGTGGAGCCGGGGGGAGGTGACGGGCTTGGACCGGCTTGCTGGCGGCCGGGAAGCGAGGCTTGCCGAAATCAATAAGCGCGCGCCCACCCCTCTGGCGTTAAGCGCTCCTGCGGGGTGAAGCGGCTCTTGTAATCCATCTTGCGCGAACCCGACACCCAATATCCGAGATAGACGAACGGCAGGCCGAGCGCGCGCGCCTTCTCGATATGGTCGAGGATCAGGAAGGTGCCGAGGCTGCGCCGCTCGTTTTCAGGGTCGAAGAAGGAATAGACCATCGAGAGCCCGTCGGCGAGGATGTCGGTCAGCGCCACGGCGAGAAGCGAGCCCTGTCCGCGCCCCGTGATCGGCGTGTCGGGGCCACGTTCTCGATATTCGATGATGCGCGTTTGCACGTGGCTTTCGCGCACCATGGTGGCGTAATCGAAGGCGCTCATGTCGGCCATGCCGCCCTCGCCATGGCGCGCATCGATATAGCCGCGAAACAGCGCGTATTGCTCGGAGGAGGGGATGGCCGGCAAAATCGCGCCTACGATGTCTTCATTGCGGGCGGCGATCCGGCGGTAGGTCCGTGACGCTGAAAACTCAGAGACGACGACGCGCACCGAGACGCAGGCTTGGCAGGATTCGCAGGCGGGCCGGTAGGCGATGGTCTGGGAGCGGCGAAAGCCGCCTTGCGTGAGGATATCGTTGAGGCTTGCGGCGCGTTCGCCCACGATATGGGTGAACACCTTGCGCTCCATGCGGCCCGGCAAATAGGGGCAGGCCGAGGGGGCTGTCAGGTAGAATTGGGGCGTGTCGCGGGGGTGGTGCGTCAAGACATCAGTTCCGCCAATCTGGTCCTCAACTCGCGTCAGCGCTCATACCCTCGGCGGCGGCACCATTTGTCGGCGCCGAAGCACCGGGGGCGAGCCGCGAAAGGATAGCGAATGGCGCGCGCCGCTCAAGAGCGCGACCGCTAATCCTTTCTGGGAATGCCCCGCCTTCGTCAGTCGTACCGGCGTGACACGAGGCGAACCCGCAAGACGAGATCATGCAGCAAGGCACGATCGTATCGGAAAAGCCCGATGAGGAGGATGAGCGGCGTCATCGTCGTCACGAAGATGTAGAAGAGGAGCGCATGCCCCGCTCCCGTGAGGAAGTCGATACGGTCGCCCTCGATCGTGCGCAGGCGCAAGCCGAAGAGCCGCATGCCGAGCGTCGCCTGCGCGGGCGATGACAAGGTCAGGCCGGAGTAGATGGCCGGAACGGCCGCGCACACGGGAGCGATCAGGAGCCAGCTCGCACCAAAGCTCAAAAAACCGAGCACGAACAACGCAAAGGTGAGCACGAGGGCGAGCGTGCCGACCACGAAGAGATCGGCGACATAGCCAAGCATGCGCAAGAACAAGGAGCCCGGCGCGAACGCGCGTCCCGCCAATGCGCCGTTCCAGCCCGCGCCCGGTGCGCCGGCAAGCTCGCTCTCGTATTGAGGGATGCTCGTTTGCATGGGACCCGCCGATGAAAAAGCCCGCCACGGAAGGTGGCGGGCTTCAGATAGTCCGTCTCCTCTCGATTTCAACTGTCAGAACGAGGTCCGGACAGTCGTCGACGAGTAAGCGCGATGATCAGTTTGCGATTTCGTTGTTGGTATAGTCGATCGCGCCGGCGCTGTTCTTCTTCCAGACATACATCACATAATCCGGACGGGTGATGTCGCCCTTCTTGTCATAGGCGATGTCGCCGATGACGGTCTTGAACGGCTTACCGGAGTGCATCGCCTCCGCCATCTTCTTGGTGTCGAGCTTGCCGACCTGTTTTGCCGCCTCGGCCATGATCTGCACGGCCGCGTAGGAGTAGAGCGTGTAGGCCTCCGGATCGTAATTCTTCGCCTTGAACTCGGCAACGACCTTGGCGGCCTCCGGATGCTTGCGCGGATCGGGCGCGAAGGTCATCAGCGTGCCTTCGGTTCCCGGGCCACCGATCTGGGCGAACTCCTTGTCGGTGATGCCATCGCCGGACATCATCGGGGCATTGAGGCCCTGATCGCGCATCTGGCGGATGATGAGGCCGGCCTCGGTATGCAGCCCGCCGAAGTAGACGAGATCGACATTGGCGGCCTTGAGCTTCGACACGAGAGCCGAGTAGTCCTTCTCGCCGGTGTTGATGCCCTCGTAGAGGACCTCCGTGACGCCGCCCTTGTTCATATTGGCCTTGGTGGCGTCGGCGAGGCCTTTGCCATAAGGCGTCTTGTCGTGGACGATGGCGATCTTCTTGCCCTTGAAATGGCTGAGGATCCAGGCGCCCGCGACGGCGCCTTGCTGGTCGTCACGGCCGCAAGTGCGGAACACGTTCCAATAACCCTCGCGATCGGTGAGCATCGGGTTCGTCGCCGACGGCGTGATCATCAGCATTCCGGATTCCTTGTAGACCTCGGAAGACGGAATGGTGACGCCGGAATTGAAGTGACCGACGACGAGCTTGACGCCTTCGCCGGCGTATTTGTTGGCGAGCGACACGCCCTGCTTGGGGTCGGAGGCGTCGTCGCCGATCTCCAGAACCACGTGCTGGCCGAGGATGCCGCCCGCCTTGTTGATGTCATCGACCGCCTGCTGCGCGCCTTCCGTGAGCTGCTTGCCGAAGGTCGCGTTCGGACCGGTCACTGGCCCCGCCACCGCGATCTTGAGATCGGCGGCGAACGCACCCGTGGAGAAGGCAAGCGCCGCCCCGAGCGCAAGTCCCGTCAACAACGTCTTCTTCATATAGTCTCTCCCTTTAGAGGGTTGCTTGAAGGCTCGAACCGCGAGCCCAACGGCGGTACAGCCGCGCTGAAATCGATCATGGCGAGTTTCAGGCGCGCTGTCACTCCAAAACGCGCAAAAGAAATCGCGCGAAGCGGGGGATCATGTGGGGCGCGCTCCATCCGTGCGAGAGGCGGCGACTCTCCAGGTGAAGGCGCTCGTCGCCTCGTACAGCCAGCGATAGCGCGCCGTCATTTGCTTGACGCGCGTGAGGCGAAAACCGACGAATCCGGCAAGCAGCACGAGCAAGGTGTCGATCACATAAAACTGGAGCGAAACGAGGCTCGCGTCGAAGAGCGCAAAGTGAATGAACCGCACCGCGACGCCGAGCGCCAGCGCCGAAACGACGAGATGCCAACCCGGCCGCCAGGTCTGGGCGATCGCCTTTCCGGTCGAGAAGCCCGCCGCCCCGCCCATGACGAGCGTGACGAGAACGAAGATCCAGACGGACGAGTCGTCGTAGAGGATGCCTTGCATCAATGCCTCCCGCCCTCGAGATAGGCGGCACGTACCGAAGGATCGGCCAGGAGCTCCTTGCCGGTACCGCTCATCGTGATGGCCCCGTTCACCATCACATAGCCGCGGTGCGCGAGCTTCAACGCGTTAAAGGCGTTCTGCTCGACGAGGAACACTGTCATGCCATCCTTCGCGTTGAGCTCGCGGATGACCTCGAAGATCTGCTTCACGATCAAAGGCGCAAGGCCAAGCGAAGGCTCGTCGAGAAGAAGAAGCTTCGGGCGCGTCATCAGCGCGCGGGCGATGGCAAGCATCTGCTGCTCGCCGCCCGACAAGGTGCCGCCGCGCTGGTTGGCGCGCTCCTTCAAGCGCGGAAAGATCGAGAAGACGCGCTCGATGTCCGCATCGAAATGCGCGAAGCCGTCGAGCGCGCCTCCCATCTGCAGATTTTCGAGCACGCTCATCCGAGGAAAGATGCGCCGCCCCTCGGGGGACTGAGCGACGCCGAGCCGCGCGATCTCATGCGTGGCCAAATTGGTGATCTCGCGCCCGGCGTAATGGATCTGGCCTTCACGCGCGCGCGGACGGCCGAAGATCGTCATCATCAAGGTCGATTTGCCGGCGCCGTTGGCGCCGATGAGCGTGACGATCTCACCCTCGTTCACGTCGATGTCGACCCCGCGCAAGGCCATGATGTTGCCGTAGAAGGCCTTGACGCCGCGCACGCAGAGGAGGGGAGCAAGAGAAGAGCTGAGCGGAGCGGCATGTCCGTTGGTTGCGGGCGTGCTCATGCGCGTCCCTCGACTTCCGCCTCGACCGCGGCCACTTCCTGGTCCTCGACGCCGAGATAGGCGCCGATCACCTTGGGATCGTTCTTCACCTGCTCGGGCGAGCCGTCGGCAATCTTCACGCCGTAGTCGAGGACGACGACATGGTCCGAGATCTCCATGACCACGGACATGTCGTGCTCGATCAAGAGGAGCGAGGTGTCGTCGCGGTCGCGGATCTCGCGCAGCAGCGTGTTGAGCTCGAGGCTCTCGCGCGGATTGAGGCCCGCCGCCGGCTCGTCGAGGCAAAGGAGAATCGGCTTCGTGCACATGGCGCGCGCGATCTCCAAGCGACGCTGCGCGCCGTAAGGCAGGTCGCCCGCCGGATCATCGGCTCGATCGGTGAGGCCGATCCTTTCGAGCCAGGCCTTCGCGAGGTCGACCGCCTCCTTCTGGCGCGTCGTGTAGGAAGCGATGCCCAGAATGCCGAGCAGCGAATATCCCGACGCCAGCATGAGCGGGTTGTGCTGGGCGACAAGCAGGTTCTCGAGCACGGTCATGCCCGAGAACAAGCGGATGTTCTGGAAGGTGCGCGCGACACGAGCATGTTGCGTCACGAGGTAGTCCGGCATGCGCTCGAGGAGATGGACGGCGCCATTGCCGACGCTCAGCGTGCGCGCCCCCTTCTCGGTGGCTTCCTCGATGGCGGCGAAGGCGGCCTCGCCGCCATGCGCGAGCGCCACGCGCCCTTCGCTCGGCTTATAGAAGCCGGTGATGCAGTTGAAGACGGTGGTCTTGCCGGCGCCATTCGGGCCGATGAGCGCCGTGATGTCTCCGGCCTTGGCGGTGAAGGACAGATCGTTCACCGCCACCAGGCCACCGAAGCGCATCGTCAAATGCTCGACGCGCAGGAGCGTCTCGCCTCTCATCCGTGGCCCTCCTTCACGAGGTCGGAGGAGATGGCTTTTCGCTGTTTGAGGAACACCGTCGGCTCGCGCGTCGAGACGAGGCCGCGCGGGCGCCAGATCATCATCACCACCATGGCGAGGCCGAAGATCAGGAGGCGGTATTCGCTGGGGTCGAAATTCTCGCCGAAGATCGCCTTGAGGAAGCCGAGGTTGCGCAGCATCTCGGGGCCGGCGATCATCACCACGGCGGCGACCACGACACCGATCTGGCTGCCCATGCCGCCGAGCACCACGATCGCGAGGATGATGGCGCTTTCCAGGAAGTTGAAGCTTTCGGGGCTGACGAAGCCCTGACGCACGGCGAAGAAGGAGCCGGCAAGTCCTCCGAACAAGGCACCCGTTGCGAAGGCGGTGAGCTTCGTAGTCGTGGTGTTGATGCCGAGCGACCGGCAGGCGATCTCGTCTTCGCGCAACGCCTCCCAGGCGCGCCCGACCGGCAGGCGACGTAAGCGCGTCGTCACGAGACTCGTCAGCGTGGCGAGCGCCAGGATCAGATAGAAGAGGAAGACGATCCGATGCATGGGCGAGAATTCAAGGCCGAAGAAGGCCGCGAAACCGTTGTCGTCATCGGTGAAGGGCAGGCCGAAGAAGCTCGCGCGCGGGATCGAGGCGATGCCGGCGCCCCCATTGGTCACCGGCACCCAGTTGATGAGCACGAGCCGGATGATCTCGCCGAAGGCCAAGGTGACGATGGCGAGGTAATCGCCGCGCAAGCGCAGCACCGGAAAACCGAGCAGCACGCCCCAGGTGGCGGCGAGCACGCCCGCGATCGGCAGGCACAGCCAGAAGGAGATATGGAAGGTGGTCGCCAGGATGGCGTAGGAATAGGCGCCGATCGCATAGAAGGCGACATAGCCGAGGTCGAGGAGACCGGCGAGGCCGACCACGATGTTGAGCCCCCAACCCAGCATCACATAGGTGAGCACCAAGATCCCGAGGTCGATCCAGTAGCGAGCCTCCGAGAGGCCGCCATTGGCGAGTGTGACGAGGAGGGGGTAGGCGATGGCGAAGCCGAGCGCGATGGGAAGGCCGATCGTCGTCAAGCTGTGCCGAGGCGTGGCGACGGTTTTGATCGCCTCCTTGCGCGATGTCGGCTGGCGCGCGGCGCGCGCCTCCTTGCCCCAAAGCGTGAGGTAGCCGAGGCGCGCCAGGAACACCGCGAGGCACATGATCGCGGTGAGGCCGAGCCGCGGGATAAGGATGAGCTGGCCGCCCTCTTCCGAATCGGTTCGCAAGGTGACGAGCGGAACGCAAAGCCCGAGCGTCACGAGGGTCGCGAGGCCCGCGTCCTTCAAGGCGGCGACGAAGCGGTCGGGAACGCTCGCTTGGGCGCGCGCCGCGGCCGATTGGGAAAGCACGGCCATGGCGATCAAACCTTCTCGACATCGGGCTTGCCGAGGAGGCCCTGCGGCAGGAAGATCAGCGTGATCGCGAGGATGGAGAAGGCAGCCACATCCTTGTACTCGATGGAGAAATAGGCCGACCACATCGTCTCGATGAGGCCGATGACGATGCCGCCGAGGACGGCGCCCGGAAGCGAGCCGATGCCGCCGAGCACGGCGGCTGTGAAGGCCTTTACGCCCGGTACGAAGCCATCCGAGAAGGAGACGACGCCGTAATAGACGAGGTACATCGTGCCGGCGACCGCCGCGAGCGCTGCTCCCATGACGAAGGTAAGGGAGATGGTGCGGTCGACATCGACACCGAGCAGGGCCGCCATTCGCTGATCCTGGGCGCAAGCCCGCTGCGCACGTCCGAGCGGCGTCTTCTGCACCACGTACCAGAAGGCGGCGAGGAGCACCGCAGTCACGACCATGATCATCAACTGCTTGTAGGCGAGCGCGACCGTATAGCCGTCGCGTTCGAACAGCACGATCACCTCGCGAATCATCGGCGGCGTCGGCTTGTTGCGCGCGCCCTGGATCACCTGCACGAAATTCGAAAGGAAGATGGAGACGCCGATCGCCGAGATCAGGGGGGCGAGGCGGAACGCCCCTCGCAAGGGCCGATACGCCACCCGCTCGATCGCCCATCCCCAAAGCGAGGTGAGCAGCATGCCGATCACGAGCACGATGAGGAGGGCGACCGCGATCGAGCCGATGCCGAGCACCGAGGTGAGGAGCACGAAAGCGATGAGCGCGATGAAGGCCGACACCATGAACAGATCGCCATGGGCGAAATTCACCATGCCGATGATACCGAATACCATCGTGTAGCCGATGGCGATGAGGCCATAGATGGCGCCAAGCGTCAGCCCATTGATGAGCTGCTGGATGAAAACTGCCATGCTGGGAAATTCACTCCCCTCGAAGGTGACCCGGTCGCCGCACCAAAACTTCGCCCGCGCGAGCAAAAGTCCACGCGAAACGTCGCTTCAAGAACCATGCCAGGTTTCTGCAACTCAGCTATGTGGTAGCAACGACGCCCGCCCGGCGCAACTCTCCGAAAGACGAAATACGAAAACGTGAGTCCAAGCGCGATCGCCGCAGGCCTCGCTCTGCGTGGCTTCAGGCTCCGGCGCGTGTCAATCGCGGACCGATTATGTGGATTGTGCGATTGCGGTTAGGCTGTCGCGGTTTCCGTGAATTTGAAAAAAGGAGGCCGCCATGGCCATGAGCATGTCGGGCGAGGTGCAGTTGCCCGCGGCTAAATCGGTAGTCTGGAACAAGTTGAACGATCCCGAGGTGCTCAAGGCCTGCATTCCCGGTTGTCAGGAGCTGGTGAAGGAGGGAGATACGGCCTTCCGCGCCACCGCCAAGCTCGCCATCGGCCCGGTGAAAGCGACCTTCAAGGGCAAGGTTACGCTTTCCGACCTCGACCCGCCGAACGGATATACGATCACGGGGGAGGGCGAAGGGGGTATCGCCGGTTTCGCCAAGGGGGGCGCCAAGGTCCGTTTGTCGGATGCCGATGGCGGCGGCACGATGCTCGCTTATGATGTTCAAGCCAATGTCGGAGGCAAAATCGCCCAGCTCGGTTCGCGGCTCATCGACGGGGTGGCGAAAAAAATGTCGGACGCTTTCTTCTCGGCCTTCGCGAAGGCTGTCGAGGGGAGCGGCTGAGGCGACTTGGGCTAGCCTTGGGCGCGATCAGGACGTTGGAGAGCGCATGGGCACCGTGCACGAAATCTTGCGAGAAAACCGCACGAATCGGCGATTCAAATTTCGTTGAATAAGCTTGACACCCGTTTTCCTGGGATCAAGACTGCAAAGATCGAAAAACGAGGCGTCCGAGCGCTGCCCAATCGGGCCCACGCGTAACCTGGGGACCTTCGCGCTTTCGGATTCCTAAAGCCCTGCGGCGCTGACCGACGGGGCGTAATCGGCGGGCCTCGTCACGGGGGCCGCGTGGAGGATTGAGATGGCAACCGTTTCCATGACGATCAACGGCAAGGCGGTGAGGGCGAATGTCGAGCCGCGCACCTTGCTGGTCGAGTTTCTGCGCGAGCATCAACGCCTGACCGGCACCCATGTCGGTTGCGACACCAGCCAATGCGGCGCCTGCACGATCCATATGGACGGCAACAGCGTGAAGTCCTGCACCGTGCTCGCCCTGCAATGCGAGGGCGCGAAGATCACGACGATCGAGGGCCTGGCGAATGGCGAAGAGCTGCACCCGATGCAGGCGGCCTTCCGCGAGCATCACGGCTTGCAGTGCGGCTATTGCACGCCGGGCATGATCATGGCGGCGATCGACATCGTCAATCGCAAGGGCCATGACCTCGACGAGCATGTGATCCGCGAGGAGCTCGAGGGCAATATCTGCCGATGCACGGGCTACCATAACATCGTGAAGTCGATCGCGGCCGGCGCCAAGGCGATGCGCGGCCATGCCGGCCTTCAGCAAGCGGCCGAGTGAGGCGCGGCTCTCAAGGAAGCGCGAGGGAACGGCGGGCCTAAGGAAGGGCTCGGCCGCGCCAAGGCGCGACCGGATCCCCGCCGGCCCGGATTTGCAAAGGCCTGCCGAAGCGGCGCCATCAGAAACGCCGCGGGCATCGGGACAAACGCTCGGGAGGATCCACATGACATCGACCGGCATCGGCGCTTCGGTGAGGCGCAAGGAAGACCACCGCTTCATCACCGGAAAAGGCCGCTACACGGATGACATCAATCGTCCGGGACAGGCCCACGCTTATTTCCTGCGCTCGCCGCACGCGCATGCGAAGATCAAATCGCTCGACGTGGGGGAGGCGAAGAGCAAGCCTGGCGTCGTCGCGATTTTGACCGGCGACGACATCGCCGCCGACAAGGTGGGCGGGCTCATCTGCGGCTGGATGATCCACTCGAAGGACGGCACGCCAATGAAGGCCGGCCCCCATCCGGCGCTGGCGCAAGGCAAGGTGCGCTACGTCGGCGATCATGTCGCGGTCGTCATCGCCGAGACGCTCGGCGAGGCGAAGGACGCGGCGGAAGCGATTCGCATCGATTACGAGGTGCTGCCTGCCGAGGTCGACACCGCGACGGCGCAGCGCCAGGGCGCCGCGGTGATCCACGATGTCGCCCCCGACAACACCGTCTATCGCTGGCATCTCGGCGACAAGGCGAAGACCGACGCCGCCTTCGCCGCGGCGAAACACATCACCAAGATCGACCTCACCAACAACCGCCTCGCGCCCAATCCGATGGAGCCGCGCTCGGCCATCGGCGAATACGATTCAGGCGACGGCGCGTTCACGCTCTACACCACGAGCCAGAACCCGCATGTGGCGCGCCTCGTGCTCTCCGCCTTCATCGGCATCGCGCCCGAGAATAAGCTCAGGGTCATCGCCCCGGATGTCGGCGGCGGTTTCGGCTCGAAAATCTTCATCTATGCCGAGGAGACCGTTTGCGTCTGGGCGGCGAAGAAGGTGGGACGCCCGGTGAAATGGACCTCGGATCGGACCGAGGCTTTCTTGTCGGATGCCCATGGACGCGACCACGTTACCCATGCGGAGCTTGCGACCGACGAAACCGGCAAGATAACGGCGCTGAAGGCGAAGACGGTCGCCAACCTCGGGGGCTACCTCTCGACCTTCTCGTCTTCGGTGCCGACCTATCTCTATGCGCCCTTGCTTTCCGGGCAGTACGACATCGCGAATATTTATTGCGAGGTCGACGGCATCTACACCAACACGACGCCGGTCGATGCGTATCGCGGCGCGGGCCGTCCGGAAGCCACCTTCGTCGTCGAGCGCCTCGTCGAGGCGGCGGCGCGCGAGCTTGGGCAGGATCCGGCGAAGTTTCGCCGCAAGAACTACATCAAGAGCTTTCCGCATCAGACGCCGGTGATCATGACCTATGACGCGGGTGATTATTCGGCCTCGCTCACCAAGGCGCTCGAGATCGCCGACTACGCGAATATCGGCAAGCGCAAGCGCGAGAGCGCCAAGAACGGCAAGCTGCGCGGCATCGGCATCTCATCCTACATCGAGGCCTGCGGCATCGCGCCGTCGCAAGCGGTCGGTTCGCTTGGTGCCGGCGTGGGCCTTTGGGAATCGGCCGAGGTGCGCGTCAATCCGGTCGGTACCGTCGAGGTGCTGACCGGCTCCCACAGTCACGGCCAGGGCCATGAGACGACATTCGCTCAGCTCGTCTCGGAGCGCCTCGGCGTGCCGATCGAGAATGTATCGATTGTTCATGGCGACACCGACAAGGTACAATTCGGCATGGGCACCTACGGCTCGCGCTCGGGCGCGGTCGGGATGTCGGCGATCTACAAGGCGCTCGACAAGGTGATCGAGAAGGGCAAGAAAGTCGCCGCCTATGTGCTCGAGGCCTCGGCGGGCGACATCGAGTTCAAGGACGGGAAATTTACCGTCAAGGGAACGGATAAGGCGGCCGATTTCGGCGCGATCGCCTTGCAGGCCTATATCGCGCATAAATTCTCCGGCCAGGAGTTGGAGCCGGGCCTGAAGGAGGGCGCCTTCTACGATCCGACGAATTTCACCTTCCCCGCGGGCGTGCATATCTGCGAGGTCGAAGTCGATCCGGGTACCGGCTCGACGCGGATCGATCGTTGGACGGCGGTCGATGATTTCGGCATCGTCATCAACCCGATGATCGTCGAGGGCCAGGTGCATGGCGGCATAGCGCAAGGTGTGGGCCAGGCGCTGCTCGAAGGGGTTCGCTACAACGAGGAGGGGCAGCTCGTCACGGCGAGCTACATGGATTACGCCATGCCGCGCGCCGACGACCTGCCTTCCTTCCACGTCGGCATGACGGTCACGCCCTGCCCGTCGAACCCCCTGGGCGTGAAGGGATGCGGTGAAGCGGGCGCGATCGCTGCCCCGGCCGCCGTCATCAACGCTATCACGGACGCGGTCGGCCATGAGCATGTGGCGATGCCGGCCACGGCGGAAACGGTTTGGAAAGCCTGCCAGCGTGCGCCGCAAAAGCTCGCCGCTGAATGAGCCTTTAGGAGAACAGAGCGATGTATGCATTCGAATATGTTCGCGCAAACAGCGTGCGAGGCGCGGCCTCGGCGCTCGCGAAGCACGAGGACAGCAAGATTCTTGCCGGCGGCCACACGCTCTTGCCGACGATGAAGCAGCGATTGGCGAGCCCTTCGGCGCTCATCGATCTCGGCGCGATCAAGGATCTCTCAGGCATCGAGCAGCGCGGGCGCTCCTTGATCATCGGCGCCATGACCACGCATGCGGCGGTCGCTGCGTCCGATGTCGTGAAGGCGTCGCTCCCCGCGCTTGCGGAGATGGCGCATTTGATCGGCGACCCCGCGGTGCGCCACCGGGGCACCATCGGCGGCTCGATCGCCAATAACGATCCGGCCGCGGATTATCCGGCCGCCTGCGTCGCGCTCAACGCCACCATCGTGACCAACCAGCGCAAGCTTCCCGCCTCGGAATTCTTCAAGGGGCTTTACGAGACGGCGCTCGAGCCGGGCGAGATCATCGTGCGGGTCGCCTTCAAGCCCCCCTCGCGCGCCGGCTATGTGAAATTCCGCAACCCGGCCTCGCGCTTCGCTCTCGTCGGCGTCTTCGTCGCCAAGAAGGGCTCGGACATACGCGTCGCTGTGACCGGGGCGGGCAATCAGGGCGTCTTCCGCTGGCAGGCGGCGGAAGAGGCGCTCGGCAAGCGCTTCAATCCGAAATCGCTCGACGGGCTCAAGGCGGATGCCGGCATGATGAACGCCGACATTCACGCAAGCGCCGATTATCGCGCGCACCTCGTCGGCGTGATCACGCAGCGGGCCGTGGCCAAGGCGCTCGGAAAATAAGATCGGCGGCTGAAACCCGAAGCCGGCCTGAGGCATTCATTCCTCAGGCCGCTTGCGCTTTCATGCAAGGGTGAGGGTGTTGGGAGAGCTTCAGGTGACGGCATCCCCGTCGCCCGAATGCGGTCAGATCGACGAGCGAGAAAGCTCTCGCTCCTTTGAAACATGATCTTGTCGCAATACGTTTCCATTTTGCGGATCATGCCCGGGAGAGGCCGGAATGCCGTACAGCCTGACGGTGAACGGGCGCGAACGCAGCGTCGAGAGCCGCGACCCTGACCAGCCCTTGCTTTACGTGCTTCGCAATGCGCTCGGCTTCACGGGGCCGAAATTCGGTTGTGGCCTTGGCCAATGCGGTGCCTGCACGGTGATCGCGGACGGAACGGCGATCCGCTCTTGCCAATTGCCGGTTTCCGCGGCGCAAGGGATGAAGATCACCACGATCGAAGGGCTGGGGTCGGTCGAGAAGCCGCACCCCGTCCAGGCCGCCTTCATCGCGGAAGCCGCGGCGCAATGCGGCTATTGCACGAACGGCATGGTGATGGCGAGCGCGGCGCTCATCGCGCAAAATCCACAACCAAGCCTCGAGGAGATCAAGCAGGCGTTGGCAGGGAATCTCTGCCGCTGCGGCGCGCATGATCGCGTGCTGCGGGCCGTGCTCCACGCGACCGGAAGGCAAAAGATGTGAGCCTTTCTCTTTCGCGCCGTACCCTTCTCGAGAGCGCGGGCGCTCTCGTTATCGGCCTCGCCGCGCCGCGGGCTGCCATGGCGCAAGCGTCAACGTTGGCCCAAGGTCCGGGCCGCGTCCTCGATCCCACGCTCGTCGATGCCTTCCTTGCGCTTCACCGAGACGGAAGCGTGACGATTTATTGCGGCAAGGTCGATCTCGGCACCGGGCTTCGCGCCGCCATTCCGCAAATGGCGGGCGAGGAGCTCGGCATCGGCCTCGACAAGATCGAGCTCGTCGAAGGCGATACCGCCTTGACGCCGGATCAAGGCTCGACGGCCGGTAGCACGGGGATCGCGGGTGGTGGGGTGCAGGTCCGTCGGGCCGCGGCGACGGCTCGCGAGGCGCTGTTGCGCCTGGGCGCGGAGCGTCTCTCCCTCGCGCCCGCCGATGTGGAGGCCGTCGCGGGTGAGGTCCGCCCGAGGAGCGGGGGCGCCGGCATCAGCTTCGGCGAGCTGATCGGCGACCGCCAATTCGCGCTGAAGCTCGACCCGAAGGCGCCGCTTCGGAATCCTGACGATTACGTGCTCGTGGGCAAGGCTTTGCGTCGGCCGGACATTCCCGCCAAGGTGACCGGCACACACCCCTACATCCACAATTTGCGCGTCGACGGCATGTTGCAGGGGCGCACGGTGCGGCCGCCCGCGGTGGAGGCGAAGCTGGTCTCGGTCGATGAGAGCTCGATCGCGCATATTCCCGGCGCGCGTGTCGTGCGCATCGAGAATTTCCTCGGCGTCGTCGCCGATGACGAATGGGACGCAATTAGCGCCTCGCGCGCGCTCAAGGCGCATTGGGAGACGCGCGACACCCTCGTCGGCCACGAGGCGCTGCGCAAATGGATGCGCGCCGGGCCTTTCGAGAGCGACGAAGTCTTGGCGAATAAAGGCGAGGCGCCCGCCATGCTCGCCGGCGCGAGCGATCGCCTGAAGAGCGAATACTATTGGCCGGTGCAGACGCATGGCTCAATGGGGCCGTCTTGCGCCGTCGCCGATGTTCGCGACGGCAGGGCGACGATCTGGACCGCTTCGCAGGGCACACATCGCTTCCGCTTCGCCTTCGCCCATTTTCTCGGTCTTCCGGACGATGCTGTCCGCCTCATCTATCTCGACGGAGCCGGATGCTACGGCATGAACGGGCATGACGATGCGGCGGCGGACGCGGCCTTGATGTCGCGCGCCGTGGGGCGTCCGGTACGCGTGCAATGGATGCGTGAGGACGAGCATCGCTTCGATCCCAAGGGGCCTCCGCAGCTCTTGGCTCTCGAAGCCGCGCTCGCCCCCGACGGCAAGATCGCGGCCTGGCGCACCGAAATGTGGATTCCAAAAGCGTCGGCGAGCTTGCCGAACGTGCCGCTTCTCGGGCCGGCCGCGGCGGGCGCGAAACAACCGATGGGCCTCTCCACGGGGCTCATCACCCAGAATGCGTCGCCACCCTACGCGGTCAAGAATGTCGAGGTCGTCGCGCATTGGTTGAAGGACGCGCCCTTGCGGCCCTCCAACATTCGCGCGCCTGGCAAGATCGCCAATATCTTTGCGGTCGAGAGCTTCACCGATGAGCTCGCGGTGAAGGCGCGCGCCGATTCGCTCGCCTTCCGCCTCGACTTTCTTGAGGATGGGCGTGGCGCCGAGGTGCTCAAACGCGCAGCCGCGTTGCTCGAATGGCAGACACGGCCCTCGCCAGGCCCTGGCGGCATCGGGCGCGGCATCGCCTATGTCCACTACAAGGACAATGAGAATTATGTCGCGATCGCCATGGAGGCCGAGGTCGATCGCGCGACGGGCGCGATCCATGTGCGGCGCATCGCCTGCGCGCATGATTGCGGGCTGATGATCAATCCCGATGGCGTGCGGGCGCAGGTCGAAGGAAATATCCTGCAAACCTTGAGCCGTTCGCTCTTCGAGGAGATCAAATTCGATCGTCAGGGCGTGACGAGCGCGGATTGGGCGAGCTATCCTATTCTCACCTATCCCGATGTGCCCGAGCTTCTCATCGATCTCGTGCAGCGCCCGCATGAGCCGCCGCTTGGCGCGGGCGAGGCGTCTTCCGCGCCCGTGGCGGCGGCGCTCGCCAACGCCGTGCACGATGCTTGCGGCATTCGGTTGCGCACCGTGCCTTTCACGCGCGAGCGCGTGCGGGCGGCCCTTTCGGCCGAGGGAAAATCCGGCTGAGGCGTTTCGCCGGCCGGAGCCGGATTTGCCCTCGAGGCGTCGCGAGTAAACGCCCGGCCACACAGGAGGCAGGCATGGTCATGAACTCGCATTTGCAAGGGCGCGGCGCGTGATGGCCCCTCCCGCCGCGCTCGCATCGTCGCTTGGGGGCGTGCAGCTCGAAGTCGTTGTCGCCGACATCACGACGCTCGAGGTCGATGCCATCGTCAACGCGGCGAACACCTCGCTACTCGGCGGCGGCGGCGTCGACGGCGCGATCCATCGCGCCGCCGGTAAGGGATTGCTCGCCGAATGCCGCGCGCTTGGCGGCTGCGAGACCGGTGACGCCAAGGTCACGCGCGGCCACCTTCTGCGGGCGCGCTACGTGATTCACGCGGTTGGCCCGGTCTGGGGCGGGGATGCCGAGCGCTGCGACCGTCTCCTCGCCTCATGCTACGCCAAGGCGCTGGCCCTGGCGCGCGAAAAAGAGCTCGCCTCGATCGCGTTTCCCGCGATTTCCACCGGCGTCTATCGATTTCCCGCGGAGCGCGCGGCGAAGATCGCGGTCGGGACCGTGAAGGCTACGATCGAAAGCGATGCCGGCACCCTTGGCCGCATCATCTTCTGCTGTTTTTCGCAAGCGGCGACCGAGCCCCATTTGGCGGCCTTCAAGGCGAGCGGGCTCGAGCTTTCGCTGCCGGGCTGATCGCCTCCGCTCGCTTTTGCCATTCCGCACCGGGCTTCGGAACAAACAGCGGGTCCTCCTTCACATTGGCGCCATCCGCTTTCGACAACATCGTGCCCGCGTGCCATTATACGTTGAAGCCTCGCTCGAGGCGCTGCTTCGATTCCCACCCTCAAATGTGGCCTGCCCGCGTGACAACGAATTCCGGCTCTCCCCTCCCGCAATCCATCGATGCGACCTTGAAGCTTCTCAAAGCGGGAGGCTATGTCGGGGACCGCGCGCTCGCCACCGTGCTCTTCCTGGCGCTGCGCCTCGGTAGGCCGCTCTTCCTCGAGGGCGAGGCGGGCGTGGGCAAGACCGAGATCGCCAAGGTGCTCTCCTCGACGCTCGGCCGAAAGCTGATCCGCCTGCAATGCTACGAAGGCCTCGATGTCTCCTCGGCCGTCTATGAATGGAATTACGCCGGCCAGATGATGGCGATCCGCCTTGCTGAAGCCGAGAGCGCCGATGCCGGCTTCGACAAGAGGCGCATCGAGGAGGATATCTTCTCCGAGCGTTTCCTGGTGAAGCGCCCGCTGCTGCAGGCCCTCGAGCCCGATGTCGCGGGCGTGCCCGTGCTTCTCATCGACGAGCTGGACCGCACCGATGAGGCTTTCGAGGCTTACCTCCTCGAGCTGCTTTCCGATTTCCAGGTCACGGTCCCCGAGCTCGGGCTGATCAAGGCCTCGCATCCGCCGATCGTGATCATCACCTCGAACCGCACGCGCGAGATCCATGATGCGCTGAAGCGCCGCTGCCTCTACCACTGGCTCGACTATCCTTCGGCCGAGCGGGAGCTCGCCATCGTGCGCGCGAGGGCGCCCGGCATCGGCAAGCGCTTGGCGAGCGAGCTGGTCGCCTTCGTGCAGGCGATCCGCAAGGAAGATCTGTTCAAGGTGCCCGGCGTCGCCGAGACCCTCGATTGGGCGTCCGCCCTTGCCGAGCTCGATGCGGTCGCGCTCGATCCGGCGGAGGTTTCCGACACGCTGGGCGTGCTCCTCAAATATCAGGACGATATCGCGAAGATGCAGGGAGGGCGGGTCGCCGAGCTCATCGAGGAGGCAAGGGCGGCGGCACAGGGATGAGCGAAAATCATCTTGCCGACAACATCGCCTATTTTGCGCGCGCGCTGCGCAAGGCAGGGCTGCCGGTCGGGCCGGGCACGGTGCTCGATGCGCTCGCGGCCGTCGAGGCCGCCGGCATCGGCGGGCGCGACGATTTCTACTGGATCCTGCACAGCGTCTTCGTGACACGCCATGAGCACAGTGCGCTCTTCGAGCAGGCCTTCCACATCTTTTTTCGGCGCCGCGGCCTTTTGGACAAGATGATTGCCGCGATGAGCCCGATCGCCCCCTCTCTCGCGGCGGAGCAGCGAAAACAGGAAGCCGGCGCGCTGCGCGTCAACGAAGCGCTCCAGCCGAAGGTCGAGCGCGAGCCGAGGCGAAAGCAGGAGACGGAGGTTTCGGCCGAGCTTCTGGCCTCCTCGACGGAACTTCTGCAGACGAAGGATTTCGCCCAGATGACTGCCGACGAGGTTGCGCAGGCAAGGCGCCGCATTGCCGCGCTCGTCATGCCGGATGATGCGGTGAGGACGCGCCGCTTCATCGCCGATCCGCGCGGCGCGCGTATCGATCCGCGCGCGAGCTTTCGACGCTCCTTGCGGTCCGGCGGCGCGGTCATCGAGCTCGCGCGCCGGCGCCCGCGCGTGCGCCACCCGCCGATCGTCGCTCTTTGCGATGTCTCAGGCTCGATGGATGAATACACGCGCATCTTCCTCCATTTCCTGCATGCGTTGATGGAGGCGAGGGGGCGCGTGCAGGTCTTTCTTTTCTCGACGCGGCTCACCAATGTGACGCGGCAGCTTCGTGCCCGCGACCCGGACGAAGCCCTGGCTCGCTGCGGCGCGGTCGTGAAGGATTGGGCGGGGGGAACGCGCATTGCCGACGCGCTGCACGACTTCAACCGCGACTGGTCACGCCGGGCCTTTTTCGGAGGGCCGATCGTGCTTTTGTTCAGCGACGGCCTCGAGCGCCGCGTCGACCATGACCTCGCCTTCGAGATGGACCGTTTGCATCGCTCTTGCCGCCGTCTCGTCTGGCTCAATCCGCTTTTGCGTTACGGACGCTTCGAGGCGCGCGCCGCCGGGATCCGCGCGATGCTGCCCCATGTGGACGAGTTCCGCCCGATCCATAATCTCGCGTCGATGGCCGATCTTTGCGCGGCGCTCGAGCTCGGCCGCGCGAACAAGACAAATCCGCGCCGCTGGATCGCGACCGCCGCCTAGGGCATGATCGGGAAAACGAGGGACATCCGTCATGAGCCGCACCGTCTTCGTTCTGAACGGCCCGAACCTCAATCTTTTGGGCAAGCGCCAGCCGCACATCTACGGCCATGAGACCCTCGCGGATGTCGAGCGCGACTGCCGGGCTCTCGCAAAGGAGCTGAAGCTCGACATCCGCTTCCACCAGAGCAACCGCGAATATGAGATTATCGATTGGATTCACGCCGCGCGCGAGGATGCGGGCGGGATCGTCATCAACCCCGCCGCCTTCACCCATACTTCCGTCGCGATCCTCGACGCGCTGAATGCTTGCGAGTTTCCGGTCTTCGAGGTGCACATCTCGAATGTGCATCGGCGCGAGAGCTTTCGGCATCATTCCTATGTGTCGCTGCGGGCCGATGGGGTCATCGCCGGTTTCGGCACGCAGGGCTACGGCCTCGCGCTCGAGCGTCTCGCGAGGCTCATCGACGAGAAGAAGGCCTGAGCGTCGCTTACCCGGACAACGCAGTGTGGGCGCAACTCCGCTTCCGCTCATTGCCGGTAGGCGGTAAATCCAGACCTATGATGGAGAGGCGAGGAAACCTGGGCGCCCGCTTTCGCGGGCAGAGGCCGAGGTGGTACTGGCAGCAAGCATCCGCAGACAAAAGAAGCCAGACATTACTGGGCGGGCGGGCCTGAATACGGTAAAGCATATCGCTGCCCTCTCGCGGCGCGCTTGCGGCGACGGCAAGATCAGGAGCTTCCCGCCATGATCAGCGGCAAAACCACTTTAATCGCGCATCTCGGCTACCCGACCGAATCCTTCAAGGCGCCGTTGATCTACAATCCCTATTTCAATTCGATCGGCGTCGATGCCGTCGTGGTGCCAATGGGCGTCAAGGCCGAAGACTACGCCGCTTTCCTGCCCTCGCTGTTCAGGCTTACCAATATTCGCGGTGCCCTCGTGACCATGCCGCACAAGGTCGCCACCGTCTCGCTCGTCGACGAGGTATCGACGGCGGCGAAGATCGCCGGAGCCTGCAACGCCATATTGCGAAGGCCCGACGGCACATTGGTAGGCGATATGTTCGACGGCGAAGGCTTCGTTCGTGGCGTCACGCGCAACGGGCGCGAGGTCTCCGGCAAGAAAGCGCTCGTCCTCGGCAGCGGTGGCGTCGGCTCGGCCATCGCGGCCTCGCTCGCGGCCGCGGGGGTCGCTCGGCTTGGCCTGTTCGACGTCAGCAAGGCCGCGGCCGAAGCGCTCGCCGGCCGGTTGCGCGCGCATTATCCGAAACTCGAGATCGAGCTCGGGAGCAAGGATCCGCAAGGCTATGACATCGTGATCAACGCGACGCCGATCGGCATGAAGGAGGGTGATCCCCTGCCGCTCGATGTCGAGCGCATCGCTCCTTCGTCCTTCGTGGGGGAGGTGGTCATGAAGCAGGAGATGACACCTTTCCTGAAGGCCGCCCGCGCCAAGGGGTGCGCCATTCAGGTCGGGACGGACATGTTGTTCGAGCAGATCCCGGCGTATCTCGAATTCTTCGGTTACCCGACCACGACGCCCGAGAATTTGAGGCGCGTCGCCAAGATTGTATACTAGGAAATACCTAAAAGCGCGATCGCCTCGGATGGATGGCTCGATGGTGGTGAGCGCCCGACAGCATTCACCTTCTTAAAAGGACCGCGTCGAGCTGCCGTGCGGTGCGCCTTGCGCTGCGGGGGCAAAAACCGGCTTGCCCTCGTCGACTTGTTTGTTAATCTGGATTTTCCAATCATCGAGTCCGGCCGTTCAAATAATAACTTCAAGGCAAGTTCAAGACGGTACGAAGCCTGCGCCAAGCCTCACAGCTGGCTCCGATCCCAACGAGATCAAAAAAGCCGCTCAAACGGCAAGCATCGAGAAGCGAGGAGACACCCCATGGCGAGCGCGATGGAACATGAGCCGGCAGGCACTCATCAGACCAAGAAAGCGGCTGCCAGCGGATGGATTGGCTCGGCGCTCGAATATTATGACTTCTTCATCTATGCCACGGCCGCTTCCCTCGTCTTTCCGCAAATCTTCTTTCCCTCGACGGATCCAACGGTTGCGATCGTCGCCTCGCTTGCGACTTACGGGGTCGGCTACGTAGCCCGTCCAATTGGCGCTTTTGTGCTCGGCCATTGGGGCGATACGCACGGCCGCAAAACCGTCCTTCTCGTCTGCATGTTCCTCATGGGATTCTCGACGATGGCGGTCGGGCTGTTGCCGACGTATCAGCAGGTGGGCATTTGGGCACCGATACTTCTCGTGATCTTGCGGCTCATTCAAGGCTTCGCCGTCGCCGGCGAGATCTCCGGCGCGAGCTCGATGATCCTCGAGCACGCTCCCTTCGGTCGGCGCGGCTTTTACGCGAGCTTTACCCTGCAAGGCGTGCAAGCGGGGCAAATCCTCGCCGCCGCGGTCTTTTTGCCGATTGCCGCCTATATGCCGGACGCCGCTTTCAATGCCTGGGGCTGGCGGGTCCCGTTCCTTGCGAGCATCGTCGTCATCATCGCCGGCTACATCATTCGGCGCGAAGTGGCCGAGACACCCGCCTTCACCGCGGAAGACGTCCATGGCCAGGTACCGAAGGCTCCGATCGTGCAGGCTTTCCAGCTGAGCTGGAAGGACATGTTGCGGGTTGTGTGCATGGCGCTCATGAACGTCATTCCGGTGGTCGCGACAATTTTCGGCGCCGCTTACGCGGTTCAGCCGGCCTATGGGATCGGTTTCTCGAAGGACCTCTATTTGTGGATTCCGGTGCTCGGCAACATCGTGGCCGTGCTGGTCATCCCCTTCGTCGGCAACCTTTCCGACAAGATCGGCCGCAGGCCGCCGATCATCGTCGGCTCGCTGGCAGCCGGGCTCCTCGCTTTTGCTTATCTTTACGCGATCAGCATCAAGAACGTGCCGTTCGCCATCGTCATTTCGCTTTTGATGTGGGGCGTGGTCTACCAAGGGTACAACGCTATTTTCCCGAGCTTCTACCCCGAGCTCTTCCCGACGCGCACGCGGGTCACGGCGATGGCGATCGCGCAAAACGTCGGGACGATGATCACCGCGCTCCTTCCGGCGCTGTTTGCTTTGGTGGCCCCGCCCGGCTCGACCGATGTTCCGCTCAAGATCGGTGCGCTCGCATTTGGCATCACGGTAATCTCGGCGCTCGCCGCGTTGAGTGCGCGCGAAACCTATCGCATTCATCTCGACGACCTCGGCGACAGCTCGGCCGTTCCCGTAAACCAGAAGGATTACGACCGCTTGCGAGCGCAAAGCCTGGCCGGTGCCGCGAGCACTGGTCTTGCACGGTCGTAGCCCGTCATGAGGCGGCGCCGCACAATGGCCAAGGCCCCTTTGGCTAAGGCGTCAGCGGCTCCCGCCGCGCTTCGCGGGGCCGCGGAGGAACGGTGGCGGAAAAGCGCTGATGGCGAGGAGAGACGAAGCGCGTCGCGTCGCTCGACGGTCGATGCCGAATTCCACCAGCGCGATCGCAACATTCACCCGCCGGCCCACACGCCGGTCTACAAGACCAGCGTCCTGCGCTCGCCGCGTATCCCTCTATGGTCGCTCCAAAACTCGCTTTCCGAGGTCACAGGGCCGATGTTCTCGCCGGACGAGCTCGGTCCTGACGACAACGACCTTTTGCGCAACTACGCGAAAGACGGGGAGCCGATCGGCGAGCAGATCATCGTCCACGGGCATGTGCTCGACGGCAATGGCCGGCCGCTTTCGCGCACTCTCGTCGAGGTGTGGCAAGCCAATGCCGGTGGGCGATATCGGCATCGCAACGACACCTACATCGCGCCGATCGACCCCAATTTCGGCGGTTGCGGGCGGATGATCACCGATGAGAACGGGCACTACTTCTTCCGCACGGTGAAGCCCGGCGCCTATCCGTTCCGCAATTACGTGAATAGCTGGCGGCCCGCCCATATCCATTTCTCGGTCTTCGGCACGGCCTTCGTGCAGCGCCTGATCACCCAGATGTATTTCGAGGGCGATCCCCTCATCCCGCACGATTCGATCATCGCGACCATCCCCGACAAGGCGGCGGTGGAGCGCCTGGTCGCGCGGCTCGACCTCAACGCGGCCTTGCCGCTCGAATGCCTCGCCTATCGCTTCGACATCGTCTTGCGCGGCACGCGCCAGACCTTGTTCGAGAACAAGCTTCAGGGAAGCTGAGATGAGCACGACGCCGTTTGGAGTGTCCTATCTGCCTGAGACACCGTCACAGACGGCGGGCCCTTACGTGCATATCGGCCTCATCCCGAAACAAGCCGGCTTCGAGATATTCGCGAACAACTTCAGCGGCGACATCGCGGGGCCGCGCGTCGCGGGTCAGCGGATCACGATCGAGGGCCGCGTCTTCGATGGGGCCGGCCATGCGACAAGGGACGTGCTCATCGAGACCTGGCAAGCGAACGCGGCAGGGCGCTACAACCATCCGGCCGACAGGCGGGAAGGCGCGCTCGACAAAAGCTTCCGTGGATGGGCGCGCACGGGAACCGATTTCGCCACCGGGGTTTATACCATCCGCACGATCAAGCCCGGAGCCGTGATGGGTCGCAAGGGCCGCCGGCGCATGGCGCCGCACGTCAATTTCTGGCTTGCCTCGCGCGGCATCAACATCGGCCTCGCGACGCGGATGTATTTCGCCGACGAGGAAGCGGCGAATGCAGAAGATCCCGTGCTCAACATCATCGAGCAACCCGAGCGACGCAAGACCTTGATCGCGCCGCGCTCCGAGCGCGGCGGCACTATCATCTACACTTTCGATATTCATCTTCAGGGAGAGCGGGAGACAGTGTTCTTCGATGCGTGACGGCCGTTCGCGATCAACGGGTTTTGGAATCGGCTTGGCTTAGACCAGGAGTCGATTTCCTCGCGGAAGAAATCGGTAACGCAAGCGGTATCGTCACGCGCAAGACCGACAAGAACAGGAGGTCGAATTGCAGACAGACGCGGACATTTTGGCGTCGGTGAAGCACGGTCCGCCTCCGCGCGACTGTGCTGTGATCGGCACCTGGAAGCTCCAGTCCTATGTTCGCGAGCGCCTGTCGGACGGCCACCGCCACAATCAATTCGGCGAAGCTCCCGACGGCTATATCGGCTACGCGCCGGATGGGCGCATGTATGCGATCTTCACGCGTCACGATCGCGTCGCTCCGCGCGATGTGGTGCCGACCGACGAGGAAGGCGTGCAGCTTCTCGGCACCATGGTCGCCTATGCGGGGACCTACTCGCTCGGCGAGAACGTCGTCGTCCACCACATCGACACCTCTTGGAATCAGGCCTGGACGGGCACGGACCAGATTCGCCATTTCGTCCTCGATGGGGACACGCTGACGATCACGACCGCGCCCTACAAGAGCTATCTCGACGGCACCATGGGGCGCTCGATCCTCGTATGGAAAAAGGTGCGCTGATGCCGGGCGTGAGCGCAGGTGCAAAGCCCAGGGAGAAAGCGCCCGGGGCCGATATGTTTTCGCTTGACGACATGCATGTGCTCGTGACCGGGGGTTCGAGCGGGCTTGGCCGGCATTTCGCGGCGTTCCTCGCAAGCCGAGGCGCGCGCGTCACCGTGGCGGCGCGCCGGGCCGAGGCGCTCGCGAAGACGGTCGAGGAGATCGGCGCGGCGAAGGGGAGGGCGCAAAGCGTGGTCATGGATGTCACCGCGCTCACGAGCATCGAGACCGCGCTCGACGCCGCACAAGCGAAATTCGGCCCCGTCCACGTTCTCGTGAACAATGCCGGCGTGACGCAAGCCAAGCCCGCCCTTGATCAGGATGAGAATGATTGGGACAAGGTCGTGGACACCAATCTCAAAGGTGTGTGGCTCACCGCCCAGGCGACGGGACGGCGAATGGTGGCGAGCAAAACCGGAGGCTCGATCGTCAACATCGCGTCGATCTTAGGCTTGCGCGTCGCGGGCGCGGTCGCCCCCTACGCGATCTCGAAGGCAGGCGTCGTGCAGATGACGAAGGCGCTTGCGCTCGAATGGGCTCGCCACGGCATCCGCGTCAACGCGCTGGCCCCGGGATATTTCGAGACCGAGCTCAACGACGAATTCTTCAACAGCGATGCCGGCAAGGCGCTCGTCAAGCGCGTGCCGCAACGCCGCCTCGGCGACTTGCGCGAGCTCGAAGGGCCGCTGCTGCTGCTCGCATCGCAAGCGGGCTCCTATATGACGGGAAGCGTGGTCGTCGTCGACGGCGGCCACCTGGTCTCGTCTCTATGAAGGCAAGGCCGCCCTGAATGGAGAGAGACAGACCGCCGGTTTCGAGTTGACGCAAGGAGCGCCCGCGCGCGCCACGAACGACGGAGGGACTCCGATGATGCTGCAGGACCTGAGCGACTTCGCGATTGGGCTCGATGCCAACCCGGCGAATTTCGTGCCGCTTTCTCCGGTGAGCTTCCTGACGCGCGCCAGGAGCGCCTTTCCGGACAAGGTTGCCGTCATCGACGGCGAGCGCCGCTTCACCTACACGCAACTTTACGATCGCTGCGTGCGCCTGGCTTCGGGTCTCGCGGCACTCGGGGTTTCCCACCTCGATGGGGTAGCGATCATCGCCTCGAACATCCCCGAGCTGATCGAGGCCTTCTACGGCGTGCCGATGCTCGGCGCCGTCCTCAATCCGCTCAATACGCGGCTCGATGCGGCCAATATCGCCTTTTCGCTCAATCACGGAGGCGCAAAGGTCATCATCGTCGATCGTGAATTTGCTCCGCTTGTATCGGCGGCGCTCGAAAAGATCGATCATGAGATCGTGGTCATCGACATCGAAGCGCCGGTCGCCGCGAGCCCGCCCACCGGCGCGCTCCGCTATGAGGAAGTGCTTGCCGGCGCCGATCCGCATTTCGATTGGCCCGGCATCGACGACGAGTGGCAGTCGCTTTGCCTTCTCTACACCTCGGGCACGACCGGGGATCCGAAGGGCGTCGTTTACAGCCATCGCGGCGCCTATCTTTCCTCGCTCGGCAACGGCTTCAGCTTCGGGCTGACCTTCGACAGCGTCTACCTTTGGACCTTGCCGATGTTTCATTGCTGCGGTTGGTCCTACCCTTGGGCGGTGGTCGCGGCCGGCGGCACGCAGGTGTGCCTGCGCAAGGTTGAGCCGGCGGCCATCTTCCGTCTCATTGCCGAGCACAAGGTGACGCATCTTTGTGGCGCGCCGATCGTGCTCAATATGCTGGCGCATGCGCCGGCCGAGCAGCGCGCGCCCTTCGACCACAAGGTCATCATCGCGACGGGCGGCGCGGCGCCGCCGTCTTCCGTGTTTCGCTCGATGGAGGCCATTGGCTTTCGCGTCACCCATCTTTACGGGGCGACCGAAACCTATGGGCCGGCCACATCCTGCGTGTTCCAGCCCGAATGGAACGAACTCCCGGCGGAAGAGCGTTTCGCCCGCATGGCGCGGCAAGGCGTCGCTTATCCGATGGTCGAGGCGGTCATGGTCGCCGACCCTGAGACGATGCAGCCGGTTCCGCGCGATGGCGAGACTGTCGGCGAGATCATGGTGCGCAGCAACACCGTGATGAAAGGCTATCTCAAGAACGAGGCCGCGACGGCAAAGACGCTCGTCGACGGCTGGTGCCTTTCGGGTGACCTTGCGGTCTGGCATCCCGACGGGGCCGTCGAGATCAAGGACCGGTCGAAGGACATCATCATCTCGGGGGGCGAGAACATCTCGAGCCTCGAGGTCGAGGAGGTTCTCACCCAGCATCCAGCGATCATGATGGCCGCCGTCGTCGCCCGTCCCGATCCGACCTGGGGGGAGACGCCATGCGCTTTCCTCGAGCTGAAACCGGGCGCCGCCGCGCCTGAGGATGCTGAGATCATCGCCTTTTGCCGCGCCCGCATGGCGCGCTTCAAGGTGCCCAAGACCTTGATCTATGGCTCGCTCCCCAAGACCTCGACGGGAAAGATCCAAAAGTTCATGCTTCGCGAAAAAGCGGGTGCGCTATGAAAGGCGCGCGAAAGGCGAGCATCCCGGCGTCCGGGCCTGGCGCGACGGTCAAGAGCGAAGCGCCGGACGCTCAAAGCGCCGAGTTTACGGAAGCCTGGAAGAGCGCCATGAGCCCCTGGCTTTCCTGGTACGGGGCGCTTGATTCCGCAGTTCGGTCGCGCGCGACGCCGCTCGCCGAAGCCGCCGCGAAACTCTGGACGCAGCCCGATAGAATGCTTGAAAATCTCAGGCCCCTTTCCGACGGCCTTCGCGAGATGGCAGGGTTTCCGGAACTCGCGGACTTGCCGGACATGGGGTTAAAATCCTTGCCCTCGGTCGAGCCGGCGATGGAGCTGATGGCGGTGCTCCAGCAATATTTGCGCGTCGCGACGCCGATCTGGATCGAGGCCTGCCAGAAGTTCGAGAGCGAAGCGTCGCGAAGGCGCAAGGAGGGGGAGAGCTCCGACAGCGCGAGCGAAGCGCTGGAGCTGTGGAACAACACCCTCGATCGCACGCTCATGGAATTCAATCGCTCGTCCGAATTTGCCGATTTGCAGCAGCGCTATCTTCGCGCGGCCATTCGCCAAAGAATGGAAACGCGTCGCTATTTCGAGCAATTGGCGAAGGCGGTGGACGGGCCGACACGCCCGGAGCTCGACGACATCTACCGTCGCCTGCACGATCTTCGCCGTGATCTGGCGGCGCTGCGCCAGAGGATGGATGCGCCGAACACACCGGGCGACAGCCGCGGCGCGAGGGCCAAACCGGCGCCGGCATCCCGGCACGTTGCGAAAAAGCCTGGTGGCAAGCGAAAAGCCCAGCAACGGAGCGCGCGCCGATGAGCAATCCTTTTGCGCAAATCGCCCCACTCGCCGAGTTGAGCCAATTCAGCGAGCGCGCCGCCAAGGCCTCGAGCCTGTTGGCGCAAGTGCATGACGAGGACGTGCGGCTCGCTCAAGCGCCGCGCGAGGAAATCGCGCGAATCGGCCAGCGCGTGCTCTACCGGATCGCGCTCGAGGGTCCCCGGCGTGTGCGAACGCCCGTCTTCGTCGTCTACGCTCTCGTCGGACGCTGGACCATTCTCGACCTGCAAGAAGACCGCTCCTTCCTGCGCAATCTGGTGGAAGCCGGATGCGAGGTCTACGTGCTCGATTGGGGCCATCCGACGCCGGCCGATCGCTTCGACGATTTCAGCGACCTCGTGAACCTTTGCATGGACGAGTTCGTGGATGTGATCCGCAAGCGGGAGAAGGTGGAAGGGGTGAACCTCCTCGGCATTTGCCAGGGAGGCGTGCTGTCCCTGCTTTACGCCGCCTTGCACCCGGAAAAGGTGCGCAATCTCGTGACCTTGGTGACGCCGGTCGATTTCCACGCCGACCGCGACGAGGAGCGGCTCGAGCAAGGTTTCATGAATGTGTGGATGCGCGGTCTCACTCATGAGGATGTCGACCAACTGATCGACGCCATGGGCAATGTTCCAGGCGAGATCGGCGGCGCGATGTTCTCGATGATGACGCCCTTCCGCAGCCTCGCGAAATACAACCTCACCCTCCTCGACGTGGGCCAGGACCGCGAGAAATTCCTGAATTTCCTGCGCATGGAGAAATGGCTCGCGGATCGCCCGGCGCATCCGGGCGAGGCGGCTCGCCAATGGCTGAAGGATTTGTATCAGGACAATAAGCTCGTGAAGGGCGAGCTGATCGTCGGTGATCGCAGGGTCGACCTCAAGAATTTGACGATGCCCGTCCTCAACATCTTCAGCGAGACCGACCATATCATTCCCGCGCCTTCGAGCCGCGCTCTGCGTCACGCCGTCGGCACGCGGGACTATTCGGAATCCTCGGTGAAGGGGGGGCATATCGGCATTCTCGTCGCCCGCTCGCAAGAGAAGCTGCGCGAGGAGATCGCGGGCTGGCTCGCCGCGCGATGACGATGCGCCGCGCGCTCGTCAACGGCATCAGCGTCGCCTATGAGGTTCAAGGCTCCGGGCCGCCGCTTCTCCTCATCATGGGCTATCGCTTGAGCTCGCGCGCCTGGCCGCCCGAATTCATCGACGCGCTCGCCAAGCGCTTCACGCTTATCCTTTTCGACAACCGTGGAACCGGGTTGAGCGAGAAGCCGGCCTTCGGCTATGCGCTTTCGAATATCGCGAAGGACATATGCAGTCTGCTCGAGCACTTGGCGATCCCGCGCGCCCATGTGCTTGGATATTCGATGGGTGGCGCGGTGGCGCAGGAGCTTGCCTGTCGCTACCCGGAGCGCGTCCAAAGGCTCGTTTTGTGCGCGACGCTTTGCGGCGGCCCGAGAACCGTCTATGCCGGCCCGGCGGTCATCGCGGTGATGCGCGGGCTCGTCGGCCTCTCGCCTCATGAAGCGGCACGGCGCATCGCGACGGTCACCTATGCGCCGGCGTATCTCGAAAAAAGTGCCGAACGCGTCGAACGGCAGATGCTTCGGGAAATCGCGGATCCCACGCCGCTGCACGCGGCGGATTTGCAATTTCAGGCCTTCGTCGATTTCGACTCGTCGGACGCGCTCGTCTCGCTTCGCGCGCCGACGCTCGTCATGACGGGCGATGAGGATCGGCTGATCCCGCCGCATAATTCGAAGCTTCTCGCCGAGCTTATCCCCGACGCGCGTCTCGTGATCCTGCCCGGCCTCGCGCATCGTGCCCTTTGGGAAGCGACGCAAGAATGCGCGTCGCTGATCGCCGATTTCCTCGACGAGGCCCGAGAGACGCGCCAAGAAGCGCTTCGACGAGAGGTGACCGCGAATGCCCGATAGAGGCGCGCGCCGCGGCGAGCGCCGCGCGCTGGGCAAGGCCGGCCGCTTCATCGGCGAAACGCTCGGCACTTTCGGGCTGCCCTTCTTCTGGCCTTACGCCTCGATGCGTGCCGTCACCGAGCTCCTTCTCAACTCCACCGATCCAATCTACCGCGGGCACGACATTCGTTATGGCGATGGAAAGCCCGTCGTGCTTGTCCCGGGACATCTTTCCGGCGATGTGACCTTGGCGCCGCTCGCCATCTGGCTCGACGCCATCGGATATCGCCCGGTGAAATCCGAGGTGGCGATCAACATCGACGATCGAGCGCTGGACGGGCCGCTCGCCGCGGCCATGCGGGACGCGGCCCTGCGCATCGGACGCAAGAGCGTCCTCATCGCCTTCGACACGGCCGTGCGCGCCGCGATGCGCGTCGCCGCCCGGGGGCAAGAACATGTCTCGGATATCATCGCGATCGGGCTGCCGGATCATTTGCCGGAGGCGCCGACCGTCGTGCGCCTCCACGTCATCGAGACGTCGCGCAGGGTCGCGGCCGCGTGGCGAGAGGACATGCACATCGTGGACGGTTCACGCGCCTTGCTGCCCGTGAATCCGGCCGCTTTGAAAATCCTCTCGGAGATCCTGCGCGAGATCCCCGTCAACTTGCTCGATCCGGAATAGGCTTGACATTAGACTAAGCTTATCCGCCCCGGCCGGCTATCCCAACTCGTCATGCGCGGTCTTGGGCCGCGTATGCACGGCTTTGACGGAGCGTAAGTTGCGTTCCAAGCAAGGAAGGCGTGGGTGCCCGCACCGAGTGCGGCCATGACGTGGGGACAATCGCGAGCGCGATGCGCGACGTGAGGTGGACGCCGAGCGTCATCTCACTTCGGAGACCTCAAGAGTAGGGCTTGCGCCGCCGCAGTTGCGCGAGCGCGGCCATGCGCACGGGAGCGTTGGGCGCGCCATAGAGGTCATAGCCTCCCTTGCGCTGCAAAATCTCGAAATAGAATCGATCCTGGAACGGTTCGGTGTACGCCTGCAGCAATTCTCCTTCGCCGACCTTGTCGTAAAGCAGGCCGTTGAGGCGAAGCTTGTCGACGAGATCGTCGGAAAGCGGGAAACGTGCCGCGAGGTCGTCGTAGTAATTGGCCGGGATGGCGAGAAGCCGTAAGCCCGCGCCACGCAGCTTTTCGAGCGTCGCGAGGATGTCGGCGCTTTCGAAGGCGATATGGTGCACGCCGGCCCCCGCGAGCGTCGAGACCGAGCGCGCCGTCGCCGTGTTTCGGCTCTGCGACACATTGAGCGGAAAGCGCAAGGCACGGTTGGCGCTGGCCACCGCGCGGCTGTGCACGAGCCCGTAAGGGTCGGGCAGCTCGAAAGGCGCCTCGGGCTCGAGGCCGAGCACCGCGCGGAAGAAGAGAATCCAGGAATCGAGCTGGCCCTCGGGCAAGGCTTGGGCGATGTGATCGATGCGGATGAGGCCGGCACCCGGCGCGCGCGCCTCGCCATTCCCTTGCAGCACGAAATCCTGGTCGAGGGCATGGGCGGGCTTGCCGGCATCCGCAACGAAATACAGAAGCCCGGCGTCAGGCGCGCGAATGGCGGGAATATGAAGCTCGTTGGGGCCGACGCGCCCTTCGAAGCGCTTCGCGCCGAAGGCTTCCGCGCGACTCACCGCCTGGATTTCGTCATCTGTGCTCAGCCCGATCGCGCAAATCGAGGGGCCGTGCATGAGAAAATAGGAATGCGCGAAGGAATCCCTTTCGGCGTTCACGACGAGATTGATCTCGCCTTGTTGGAAAAGCACCACGTCCTTGCTGCGGTGCTGCCCGGCACGGGAAAATCCGAGCTCGACAAGAAGCTCCGCGAGAGAGGTCTTGGAATCGGCGTCAGCCGTGAACTCGACGAAGGAGGTGCCGCGAAAGAGCGGGGGCGACGGCGGATCGAAGAGCTCCACATGCGCCTTGCGCTTGTGCGCGGCGCGCGGATCGGCGTTCGTCCCGGCCTCGCCCTCGAGCTTCGCACGCGTCCTTTCCTCGATGAAGAGGAGCGAGCGCATGCCGTCATTCGCGGTCTGGCGCGTCGGTGCCGCGCGAAAATCATCGTTGAAAATTTCAAGCGAGATCGGCCCGGAATAGCCGGACGCGAGCACGGCCGCGAGGAAGCCGGAGACGTCCAGATCTCCTTGTCCGGGAAAGCAGCGGAAATGCCGGCTCCAGGAGAGGGCGTCCATCGACACGTGAGGCGCGTCGGCGAGCTGCACGAAAAAGATGCGATCCCCCTTGAGCTTGGCGATCGGCGCGGGGTCGTCCTTGATGGCGAGCGTGTGAAAGCTGTCGACGATCAGGCCGAGATGCGGATGGGCGGCCTTCTCGACGAGCCGCCAGGCGTGGCCGAAGGTGTTGACGCGCGCGCCCCAGGCGAGCGCCTCGAAGCCGATCCGCAAGCCCCGTTTTGCCGCGCGCTCGGCCGCTTCACGAAGCTGCGCCGCCATGCGCTCGTCGTCGTCGATGGTGCTTTGCGCGACATTGGAGCAAATCAGGAGAAGGGGCGCGCCGAGCTCCTGCATCAAATCGAATTTGCGTTCGATGCGATCGAGATTGCGCAAGAAAACATCGTCCGGGACCCCCTCAAAATCGCGAAAGGGCTGGTACAGGCAGATCTCGAGCCCGCGATCGGCGGCGAGCAGCCGCGCCTCCTTCGCCGAGCCGTCGAAGAAAAGCAGGTCGTTCTCGAAGATCTCGACAGCATCGAAGCGTGCCGCGGCCGCTGCCTCGAGCTTTTCCGGCAGCGTTCCGCTCAGAGAGACCGTGGCGATCGATCGGCGCATGGGAGTGCCAAACCATAGTCGAGTTCGCCGAGGCCTTCAAACAGGGCTCGCCGATCGGAGCGCGCCGCGCGAGGCCCCGCGGGCCGCGGCGCGAGACTTTACGCGCGTGCGGCCTGGTCCACCAGCTCTTCGTCGATTTCCTTGCCCGTGTAGTCGGACATCAGGGAGGTCGCGATCACGGTTATTACCGCGCACACCGCGATATAGGCCGCGATCGCGTAAGGTGTCTGGTAGTGCTCGAAGAGCGCAGCCGCGATCAAGGGTGCCGGCCCTCCCGCGATCACCGATGCGAGCTGATAGCCGAGCGAGGCGCCGCTGTAGCGCAAGCGGCCGGTGAACGATTCGGCGATGAGCGCGGCCTGCGGCCCGTACATGATATCATGGGGGACGAGCGACAGCACGATCGCAAGAAAGATGAGCGTCGAGATGCCGGTGCCGAGCATGCCGAAATAGACGAAGCCAAAGACGCCGGTGAGGATTGCGCCGGCGATGTAGACCTTTTTTCGGCCGAGACGATCCGAGAGATGGCCAAAAAACGGGATCGAGAAAAAGGAGAGGACGGAAGCGACGAGCACCGCGACGAGGAGGAAGTCGCGCGAGAGCTTGAGCGTGCCGACCCCATAAGCAAAGACATAAGCGGTGAAGATGTAGAAGGGCGCCTGCTCGGCCATGCGTGCGAAGGCGCTCAAGAGGATCGTCTTCGGCTGCTCGCGGATCACCTGGAGGATCGGCGTGCGCTCGATGCGGTTCTCGGCGACGAGGCGCGTGAATACCGGCGTCTCGAGAATGCCGAGGCGGATGTAAAGGCCGACGGCGACGAGGATGAGGCTCAAGAGGAAGGGGATTCGCCAGCCCCAGGCGAGGAAATCCGCGCCTGAGATCTGGCTCACCGCGAGGACGGCGAGATTAGCGAGGAAAAGCCCGCAGGGAACGCCGAATTGCGGCCACGACGCGATGAAGCCGCGCGTCTCGCGCGAGCGTGCCCATTCCATGGACATGAGAACCGAGCCGCCCCATTCGCCGCCGACGCCCACGCCTTGAATGAAGCGCAGAATCGTGAGGATGACCGCTCCCCAGATTCCGATGCTTTCATAGGTCGGCACGAGCGCCACGGCAAAAGTCGCGAGGCCCATCACCATGAGCGTGGCGATCAGCGTGGATTTGCGCCCGATCCGATCCCCGTAATGGCCGAAGATCGCGGCGCCCACCGGGCGCGCGACAAAGCCGACCGCATAGATCGCGAATGCTTCGAGCGTTCCGACGAGCGGGTCTGATTTGGGGAAGAACAGCTTGGCGAAGACGAGGCCTGTGACCACGCTGTAGAGGAAGAAATCGTACCATTCGATCGCGGTACCGATCGTGCTGGCAATGACCGCTCTCCTGAGTTGCACGCGCTGCTCGGCGTCGGACAAGATGAGCGAGCCGCTTTCGGCGATGGCCATGGCGTTTCCCCTTTGCCTTTGTTTATCAATACTTATCGCGTATTGCGAAATCAATATTTACCACGAAACGCCAAGCGTGAGAACTGTGAATGATTCATCGATTCTTGGGAATCCGCCGTGCGACATGCCGTCCGGGCGATCATCAATATTTCTTGAGCCGCGGTTGGGAGGGAATAACTGAGCCGCCCCGCGGGTCTTATCCTCGTCCCGAGCGTCAGCGCGCTCGGCGGCAAGGAGCGGCTTTCAGGAATTCAACAGACAAACTGGGCAAGGGTTGCGCGTCGGGACGCGCGACGCAGGATTCGGCGCTCTGCCCTGTTCGTCTCGAGAGCAAGGCAAGATCAAAAAGATGTCATTTTCGGAAAAACTCGTCGACGGCCTCGCCGTTTCCATTCTCTTTCTTGGTTTCGTCACGGGTGTGATCGCGAAGCCGGCGAACAAATCGCCTCATGAAGCGATCCTCGTCGCGCATGCGTCAGCGGCACCCTCCCAGCAAAACCAGGATGCGCGCCGCGCGGCCCTGCATTCTTGAGGGAGCGCGGTCGCAAAGGGGCTTCTCTCCGAATCTGTCTTTACTTGCCGAGCTCGGGCTCTAGATGAGGGGCGGCCGAGTTTCTGCGGATATCGGGAGGCAAGCGGGTGCGCGAATTGCCGGCTTTCGCGCCAGCGCCGGGCCGCGGCTCGATTGCGCCGGTCGTCATGTGTGGATAAAGGCCGGGCGCCGGGCGCCGCGCTCGCAAGACGGTGATTCGGAAGGGGGCGCTGGTGTCAACCGAGACTGAAGAGCGCAACAAGCGAGGTGACATGTCCGATCGCGCGACGATGGGGAAGATCAAAAGCCCGCTGACGCTCGGCGGCAATGGGCGATGGTCGACGAGCTCACGCCCGCCGCAAACCGCCTTCGTTTATGATCGCAAGACCATCGTGCTCCATTGGTGCACTGCCCTCCTCGTGGGCGCCTTGTGGATTCTCGGGCAAACGATCGATGACTTCCCGGCCGGGCCTTGGCGCGTTGACGCGCGCTCCGTCCATATCGGCCTTGGCCTCACGGTCGCGGTCGTCCTCGTCATTCGCGTGTTGTGGCGCAGCCAAGGCGTGGGCGCGCTTCGTCCCGAGCGGATGGGGACGCTCGATCGCGTTGCGGCGTTCGGCCACTGGGCGCTTTACGCGCTCGTCATCCTCGCGGTGGTCTTGGGAATCGCGAATGCACTGGTTCGCGGCGACAGTATCTTCAACCTTTTTTCGCTCCCCGATCTTTCCCACGGGGATCGCGATTTGCGCAAACTCGTCGGCGGTCTGCACGGCTGGATCGCGAATACCCTCGTCATCCTCGCGGTCGGCCACGCGTTTTTCGCGCTTTTTCACCACTACGTGCTGCGCGACGGGGTCATGCGGCGAATGATTCCCGATGCTGGCCAGGCGCGGGACGCCACCGGCCTTTGACGATGTCGGCGCGGGTCGAGCGAGGGCTTATCGCCCGCTGAATCCGAGCGGCGACCTTCCTCCCGGCGACTTCCTCATGGGTGCCGCCGGCCGCTTGCGCTTATTTCCTTGACAGGCCCTGAATGCCTATGCAGCTTTCGCCTTCCGGCAGAAGAATTTTGTGTAATATCGAACGCAAACCAGGCCGTGGAGGAAACATGATGGCTCGAAGTGGCATTGGCTCTTCAATCGCGGGCGCGCTCGCTCTCGCCGTCGCACTCGCGACAATGGGGGCCGCCTCCTCACAGGAGGTCAAGAGCGCGGTGAAATACGGCGACATGAGCACGGTCACGCAAGACCTTCTCAACCGCGCCGAAAGCGACGGCAACAACTTCCTGCTCACCAACGGCGACTACTGGCAGAGGCGCTATTACCCGAACACGCAGATCAACACCGCCAATGTCGCGCGGCTGCATCCGGCCTGGATTTTCCAAACCGAGGTGAAGGAATTGCTCGAGACCTCGCCTCTCGTCGTCAATGGCGTGATGTACGTCACGACCTCGTTCAGCCATGTCTATGCGCTGAACGCGCGCACCGGCGAGGAGATCTGGCATTACAAGCACAAGCTCGGCCCGGTCACGACCTTCTGTTGCGGCCCGAACAACCGCGGCGTCGCGGCCTATGGCGACATGGTCTATCTCGCGACGCTCGACGCCAAGCTGGTCGCGCTCGATGCCAAGACCGGCAACGTCGTCTGGCAGACGGACATCGCCGATCCGGAGCTCGGTTACAGCGAGACCATGGCGCCGACCGCCGTGAACGGAAAGATCCTGATCGGCACGAACGGCGGCGAATACGGCATTCGCGGCTTCCTGCGCGCCTATGACGCGAAAACGGGCAAGCTCATCTGGAACTTCAACACCATCCCCGACAGTTCCGTCGGCGTATGGGCCGACAAGGACGCGACCGGCCGCGATATGCACCGCGACATCGCGGCCGAGAAGGCCCAGCTCACGAAGTCCGGCGATCCGTTCAAGACATTGGGCGGAGGCGTTTGGCAGAACCCGGCGGTCGATCTCGAGACCAACCGCATCTACTTCGTGGTCGGCAACCCGTCGCCCGACCTCGATGGCGCGGTGCGGCCCGGCGACAATCTCTACACGGACTCGCTCGTCTCGCTCGACCTCAATACCGGGCAATATGTCTGCCACTTCCAGTATATCGCGCACGACATCTGGGACCTCGACGCCGTGAGCCCGGCCATCATCACGACGGTCGCGGGCAAGGACGGCAAGCCGACCAAGGGCGTTATCCACGCCGGAAAAACCGGCCACGTCTATGTGCATGACGCCAAGGATTGCTCGCTCATCCGCTTCTCCGACGCGATGGTGCCGCAGGAGAATATGTGGACGCTTCCCACGAAGGACGGCGCGCGCATGCTTCCCGGCGCCAATGGCGGCGTCGAATGGTCGCCAATGGCGACCAATCCGGTGCTCGGCCTCACTTACGCGATCAACCTGCATCAGCCGATGACCTATCACGTCGCCAACGCACCTTATCCGCAAGGCAAGCTGTGGCTCGGGGGCGCCTTCAAGGTGATCCCGACCGAGGAGCAATGGGGCAACGTGAGCGCGGTCGACTACAACACGGGCAAGATCCGCTGGCAGGTCAAGACGCCGCAGCCGATGATCGGCGGCGTGCTCGCGACGGCGGGCGGCCTCGTCTTCACGGGCGAAGGGAACGGTCAGTTCAAGGCCTATGACGCGGAGACCGGCGCGACGCTGTGGAAATTCCAGGCGGGCGCGGGCGTGAACGCGCCGCCTTCTTCCTACACCGTCGACGGCAAGCAGTACGTCGTGGTCGGCGCCGGCGGCAACGTCCAGCTCGATTACAAGCGGGGCGATGCCATCATTGCCTTCACGGTCGATTGATCCGCCGCTTGGCGCGCCGACCGGCGCGCCTTTTCCATCAGAGACGGGATCGCCAAGCGGTCCCGTCTTTTTCGTGAGCATGAAATCGTGACGATGTGCAGATGCGACGATCAAGATTGAGGCGCGGCTTGTCTTCGCGCGCCAGGAGAGGCGGAGGCGGGGCGCAACTCGCGGCGCTGATCGTTCTCGTGGCGGGCATCGCCGCCGCGAAGGCGCAGACGATCGAGGAAAAAGCGGCGACCTGCGGGGCTTGCCACGGCGAGGCCGGGATCCCCCAGGAAAAGACGACGCCGGTGATCTGGGGCCAGCAGGAGGGCTACCTTTATCTCCAGCTTCGAGATTTCAAGCGTGGCATGCGCAAGAACGAGAAGATGGCGCCGATCGCCGAAGCGCTGGAGCGCGAGGACATGCTCGCGCTTGCCGCCTATTTCGCCCACAAGGCCTGGCCTTCTCTCGAGCAGCCCAGCGCATCGGCGGACGTGGCGAAGCGCGCCTTGACGGCGATCGGATCGGTCGGTTGCACCGGCTGCCACCTCGGCGAATTTCAGGGCGACGGGAGCGTGCCGCGCCTCGCCGGCCAGAGCCGGGAATACCTCGCCAAGACCATCGCCGAGTTCCGCACCCGCGAGCGCGCCAATAATCCCGGCATGTCCGATCTCATGAGCGCGACTTCGCAGGACGACCTCGCCGCGGTCGAGGCCTTTCTCGCGGGACGCTGAAGCTCGACGGGCATCAGCGGCGAAGGCGTGGATGGCCGGCACAACGCCGGCCAGGACGCAGGAGGGACGGGCCGTCCCGCGGGCGTAAGCGCGCGCGGCCAGCGCGTCAGGAGCCGGTCTCTCGGCTCGAGATCTCCGCTTGCAAGCGCGAGAGCTCGGCCTCGAGCGTCGCGATGCGCTGCGCTTGCTCGGTCAGCGTCGCGGCGACATCCGGTGCGTCGAAGCGTTGCGGGATGTGCTGAGGGCAATTCGCATCCCAAGCCCCCACCGTGAAGAGAAGCGCCTGCTCGGGCCGGGCACGGTAATTTTCAGGCATCAGCCGCTTCAAGAGCTCGGGGTCATCCTCGATGATGCGCGCCTCGCCCCAGAGCTTGACCCGCTGGCGGTTCACATAGTCGATCAAGAAAAGATGCGCCTTCGGATTCTCGGCGAGATTGCCGAGAGAGACATATTGCCGGTTGCCCCGAAAATCGGCGAAGCCGATGGTCTTCTCATCAAGCACCTTGAGGAAGCCCGCCGGCCCGCCGCGATGCTGGATGTAAGGTTGGCCGTCCTTGCTCGCCGTGGCGAGGAAGACGCTCGTCTGCGCTTGGATGAACGCCGCAAGATCGGGCGTGATCCGCGTCTGCCAGGAGCCCCCTTGCTCCATCGCCGCATAGGCCTGCCGCGATCCCTTGCGCGCCTGCGCGGCCTTTACCGATGCGCTGAAGGCGACATCGCTCGCGTAGCGCTTCGGGTCCACGCCTTCCATCATAAGCCGAGATCGCTCAAGGAGGGGTGATCGTCGGGCCGGCGACCGAGCGGCCAATGGTATTTGCGTTCGCTTTCCTTGATCGCGAGATCGTTGATCGAAGCGATACGGCGGCGCATCAGCCCTTGCGCGTCGAACTCCCAGTTTTCATTGCCGTAGCTACGGAACCATTGGCCGGCGTCGTCATGCCATTCATAGGCGAAGCGCACCGCGATCCGGTCGGCGTGGAAGGCGAACACCTCCTTGATCAAACGATAGTCGAGCTCGCGCGCCCATTTGCGCCGCAAGAAGGCCTCGATGGCTTCGCGCCCTTCGAAGAACTCGGCGCGATTTCGCCAGCGGCTATCTGGCGTATAGGCGAGGGCGACGCGTTGAGGGTCGCGCGTGTTCCATGCATCCTCGGCGAGCCTCGCCTTTTGCGCGGCGGTCTCGGCGTTGAAGGGTGGGAACGGAGGACGGCTCATTTTATCGGCACCGCGGTTTCAGGGCGACGATTCCCGGCTCCCCGGGCGAACCGACGCCAGACGCGTTCGTTGCATAATCTCAAAGCGCCCACCGATAAAGGGGCCGCTCACAGGCTTCCTCGAGCGCGCTGATCGTTAGCCAGACGGTCGCTCAAATCTGCATCGCGCCATTGACCGTTATGTTATATCATTATATGCCCACCAGCGTTCAGGGAGGTCAACGATGAAAGCTCGTTTCGCATTGGCGTGGCTCGCGGTCTCGGCGTTCGTTGCCTTCGCCCTGGGATTTTCCCCCCGACGGCGCAGGCGAATGACAAGCCCGTCACGATCGTCGCCGCCGAAAACTTTTACGGCGATATCGCCCATCAGCTCGCCGGCGATCAGGCGCAGGTCGTGAGCATCCTCTCGAACCCGGATGAGGATCCGCATCTTTTCGAGGCGAGTCCCTCCGTCGCGCGGGAGCTCGCTTCGGCCAAGATCGTCATCTACAACGGCGTCGATTATGACCCTTGGATGGCAAAGCTCATCGCGGCGAACAAGGCTCCCGGCCGGCGCGTCATTGTCGCCGGCGAGCTCTTGCACAAGCAGGCCGGCGTCAATCCCCATCTTTGGTACGATCCTGCGACCGCGCCTGCCGTCGCCAAGGCGATCACGGCAGCGCTCGTCGCTGAGGATCCGGCGCATAAGGGCGATTATGAGCAGCGCTTGCAGGCCTTCACCGAGAAGCTCAAGCCGATCACCGCGAAGATCGCTGAAATTCGCAAATCCGCTTCGGGAATTTCGGTGACCGCGACCGAGCCGGTCTTCGGCTATATGGCAACGGCGCTTGGCTTCAAGATGCGCAATGAGCGCTTCCAGCTCGCGGTGATGAACAATACCGAGCCCGCGGCATCGGACGTGGCCGCTTTCGAGAACGATCTCAAGACGAGGCGCGTCAAACTCTTCTTCTACAACAGCCAAGCCTCGGACAGTGCCGCCCAGCGTCTCTTGAAGATCGCGCAGGATAATCGCATTCCCGTGGTCGGCGTGACAGAGACGCAACCGCAAGGCAAAACCTTCCAGCAATGGATGGAAGACGAGCTCGACGCAATCGAGAAAGCACTCCCGAGCGGGGTTTGATGGAAGCTCTCGGTTTTTCCGATGTAACGCTCGAGCTCGGCGGCAGAACCATACTGTCGCGGGTTTCCTTCGCCATCGAGGAGGGCGAGTTCGTCGGCCTTCTCGGCCCCAACGGCGCGGGCAAGACGACGCTATTTCGCGCTTTGCTCGGCCTCGTGCCCGCGACAACGGGGCGGATCAGGGTTTTCTCCGGCGCGCCGGCGGCGGCGGACGACGCGATCGGCTATATGCCGCAGACACGAAGCGCGAGCGTAGGCTTGCGCCTCAGCGGTTGGGATTTCGTCGCTTGCGCCGCCAACGGCCAACGCTTCGGCTTGCCGCTTCTCGACAAGGCGTTGCGCTTCGATATCGATCGCGCCATCGCGCACGTCGGCGCCGCCGAGCTTGCGCGGCGCCCCCTCATCGAGCTTTCGGGCGGCGAGCGCCAACGGCTTTTGCTCGCTCAGGCGCTTCTCGGCAGGCCGCGCCTCTTGCTTCTCGACGAACCTTTGCTCAGCCTCGACCTCAATCATCAAAAAGCCATCGTGAGCCTGGTCTCGGAGCTCAATCGCACGCTCGGGCTCACCGTGCTTTTCAGTGCGCATGAGATCAACCCGCTCATCGGCGCCATTGACCGCGTGCTTTATCTCGGGAACCGGCAGGCGGCGATCGGTACTGTCGATGAAGTGATCACCTCGCCCGTCTTGTCGCGGCTTTACGGCACCGACATCGATGTGGTGCGCCTTCGGGGCCGCGTCTTCGTCATGGCCGGCGCTTATGAGATCGAGCGGGACGAGCATCGCCACGATGTTTGACTATGAGTTCATGGTGAATGGCTTTGAGGCCGCGACCATCGTCGCGATCGCCGCGAGCCTCGTCGGCTATTTCCTGGTGCTGCGGGGGCAGACCTTCGCCGGCCACGCGCTTTCTCATGTCGGCTTTGCCGGAGCGACCGGTGCCGTGCTCATGGGCGTCTCACCCTTGCTCGGCCTCCTGGCGGCGACGGTGCTGGCGGGCGCCGGAATGGGGTTTTTGGGCGAACGCTTCCAGCATCGCGATGTCGCCATCGGCGTCGTGCTCGCCATGTCGCTCGGCTGCGGATTGTTGTTCCTGCATTTCTTCACGGCCTATGCGTCGCAAGCGACGGCCTTGTTGTTCGGCAACGTGCTCGGTGTCGAGACACCGACGGTGCTCGCCTTGCTGGCGCTCGGCATTTTCACGATCGGCGCGCTCGCCTCGATCGCGAGGCCCTTGCTGTTTGCGACCTTGCAGCCGGAGCTCGCGGAGGCCAAGGGCGTCTCGCTGCGGCGGCTTTCCGTGCTCTTTCTCGTCATCGTGGCTTTGGCGACTGCGGCCTCGGTGCAGATCGTCGGCATTCTCCTCGTGTTCACGCTCATGGTCGCGCCCGCGGCGGCGGCGCAGCGCGTCACGATCAGGCTTTGGCCGGGACTCCTTCTTTCGGTTGCGCTCGCCTTGCTCGAAGCATGGCTCGGCCTGACGCTTGCTTTCTACACCGATTGGCCCACGAGCTTCTGGATCACCGCGTTGGGCGCCGTCATCTACATGCTCGCGCTCTTGGGACGGAAGGATGCGCCGGCGCATCTTCATGAGCATGAGCATTGGCACGAGCACGAGCGCCACGGCGCCTCGACTGGCTCCGCCGAGCCAAAAGGGCTATCACCCCTCGATCAAGGAGATTCCCGCGCTTTCACGCCCGAGCTCGAGCCATGAACGTTGAACGACGCAACCCCGGATCGAAGCGAGCGTCCGCCGTGCTCTTGTCGCGAGCGGAGCGGCTTTGCAACGACCAGAATTTGCGCTTCACCCCGATGCGCCGCCGTGTCCTCGCCGAGCTCGCGTCGAGCCCCGAGCCGCTTACGGCTTATGATCTGGCGGACCGGGTTCGCGAGGAAAAGCGCGTGGCGCCGGTCACCGTCTATCGCGCGCTCGAATTCCTGCTCGACGCCAAGCTGATCCACCGGATCGTGATCCGCAATGCCTACACCGCTTGCGACCATGCGCCCCATCATGACGCGACGCCGGTTTTCCTCGTCTGCACCCATTGCGGAAGCGTCGACGAAATTCCCTCCGAGGCTTTCCAGCGCGACCTGAGCGAGACCCTCGCGGAGGCCGGCTTCAAACCGAAGAGCCCGGTCTTCGAGATCGAGGGCGAATGTGCGAGGTGCCAGACGGCCGCCTAGCGGTCACGAGCCGTCACGGACGACCGCGCGCCAAAACGGCTGCCGATTTTTCACGATCGTGAAATGAGCGCGAGAATCCGGATGGAGATGCGCGATGCAAGGCCTTCTCACATCCACCTTCGCCGACGGCAAGATCGAGCTTGCCTTCCTCGAGGAGAGCGCAGAGCCCGGCGTGCCGAGTGCCGAAAGGGACGCGCAGATCGCGGCGGTCGCGGAGCACTTGGCCTCCTTCATCGCCGGCGCGCGAAGCTCGCTCGATTTCGCAGTCTATGATTTCCGTCTCGACGGCGAAGCCGGAGATCGCATCGTCGGCGAAATCAGAAAATGCGCGGAGGCGGGCGTAACCGTTCGTATCGCGCATGATCCCACGACATCACCCGCAGCGCCCCTCCCGGGAGGAGACGTGACCGTCGTGACCAAGGGCGGAATGGGCAAGCCGCCGGGCGCGGAGGATTTTCTGGCGCGCCTTTCGGGTGTTGCGACCATCAAGCCGGTGACGGGTTTCAGGGCCCTTATGCACAATAAATACGTCATTCGCGACGGGCCTTCGGAAGACGCCGCGCTGCTCACCGGCTCGACGAACTTCACGACCGATTCCTGGAGCCTGCAAGAGAACAATCTCATCACCTTGCATTCCCGGGAGCTCGCGGCGTTTTACGCCACCGATTTCGAGCAGCTTTGGTCGCGTGGCAAGATTACCGAATTCGACCGGTTATCGCGACACCGGAACGGTTCGCGTTGCGGGGGTGCCGGTGACGGTCGCCTTCACGCCGGGCGAGAGCGCGACCATCGTGCACAGCGTCGTCAATGCCATCGAGGTCGCGAAGACACGCGTCTCGATCGCCGCCATGGTGATGTCGTCGGGACCGATCTGCGCGGCCGTCTGCGAAGCGATGGACCGAGGCGTGCCGATCAGCGGACTTTATGACGGGCCGCAGATGGACACGGTGCTGCGTCAATGGTCGGAGGCCGGCGTCGGAGCCGACAAGGTCAATGGCTGGCACAAGATTGCGGCGCGTCTCGCCCGCAAGGAATCGATTCCGTATGCTCCGGGCAGCCCGCACAACTTCATGCATGCCAAGCTGATCGTCGCCGATGACGTCGTGGTCTGCGGAAGCTTCAATTTCTCGAACCACGCGCGCGGCAACGCGGAAAACACCCTCCTCATCAAGGACAAGGCGATCGCCGACGCCTATGATGATTATATCGCGGGCCTCGCGCGACGCTATTTGAAGAGCTGATCCGCAAGCGATGAGTTGACAAACCGATGTCGGCGGGCGCAGGGCCGAAAGCCGCATGCGGGTTCATCTTCACACATGCACATTGCCATAGGCGAGCTCGCCTTCCTCGTCATAATGGCGAAAGGCCGCGTAGGCGAGCCAGCCGTAGAAGACGATGACGGCGGGGACGACGAGCCAACCCGGCAGCGGACCGACTGCGGCGTTGCCGAACCAATCGGGAAGCGAGAAGCCGAGCTCGTCTTGCCCGGCGCCAAGCTGGAGCTTGGCGGACGTGATCTTCAAGAGCCAGGCCAGGAGAAGGATAACGAAGAGCCAGCAATAATTGCGGCGAAGCCGCCGCGACATGGCCTGTTCCAGGCTGATGTTGAATTTCGGCCGGCGCAGATCATCGCCCAGGACCTTCGTCCACCCTTTCTCGACCTCTTTCTCGGGCGACAGGATTTGCGCGTAATAATTGCGCTCGAGGCGGCGCACGCGCGCCCGATACACATCGAAAAAGCGATAGCGCCGCGACTCGATCACGAGAAGCAGCAGCAAGAGGAGCATCGCGAAGAGGACGACGCCATGATGCGCCGTCGGCGTCGAGAGCGAAACCGAGAGCATCGCGCCGACGACCGTGATCGCCCAATTCGTGGTACGGTCGATGCGGTCGCGCCACCCGGCCATGCGGGCGATTTCGGCGCGGTGGTAATGCGCGAGCACCGTGATGAATTCGCTCGGCGTTCCGGGAAACACTGGTGCCGAAAGCTCGGGCCGCTGCTCGGGCGCGGGGCTCCAGCCCGCTTGGGTATCCATCGCTTTCCTCCCTTCGAAGAGAGCGATTTTCGGGAACACTTGCCAGGCAAACCTTGGGCAACTTACCATGTTGCCTTGCCTGCAACAGGGATTTCTTCGAAATAGCTGCCCCAGCCATCTACCGGGACAATAATATATGTATCTTTTTTGAAATACCTGACCACCGCTTGCAGGAAATTTGGGTGAGATTTGCCGCAGAACCACGGAGGACCACATGGCAGAGAGCGTCTATAAGGTCATCGAGATCGTCGGTGCGAGCTCGGAGTTTTGGGAGAAGGCGGCGAAGGCGGCCGTCGAAAGAGCAGCCGAGACCTTGCGTGACCTTCGCGTCGCCGAGGTGGTGGAGCAGGATCTTCAGCTGCGGGACGGCAAGGTCGAATCCTATCGGACCAAGCTCAAGATCTCGTTCAAATACGAGGAAGGGCGCGACTGAGGTCGTCGACGGCGTTCGCCATCGAATCCGACTCAGAGCTGGCCCGGCCCTCCATTCGCGCGACGAGTAGACGCAGGCGCGCGCGCTCGCGGCGCGACGGTCTCTCTTGTGCCGAAGCCACACGGATGCGCAGCAAGAAAGGCGCGGCGGCCTTGCCCTTTCGAGCTTGGGAAGCATGTCGGCACGAACGAGCGACCTTGGGGTGAAGGCATGGATACAAGCCAATCCGCCATCTACCGGCTGCAGGCCTTCAACACGGCGGTGGCCTCTGAAAACCGAATTCACGACGACGAGACCGCGCGCCGTTTCGGTTTTCGCGGCGGCCTTGTGCCGGGTGTCGAGGTCTACGCCTATATGGCTCACATGCCGGTCGAGCGTTTTGGCGAGGCCTGGCTCGAACGGGGCGGCATGGAGTGCCGGTTCCTCAAACCCGTCTATGATGGCCATGTCGCGATGGTCTCGTCTGTCGCCGATGCGACGGGCCTTTCGCTTCGCGTCGAGAGCGACGGGGAGCTTTGCGCCAAGGGACAGGCTTGGCTTCGCGAGCCGCAAGGCGCGCGGCCCGCTCCCGATGCCGTGCCGGGCGGCAAGCCGCCGCTGGAGCGCGCGGAGGCAAGCGAAACCTCGCTCGCACCGGGGACGGCGCTGGCTATCGAGCCGGTCGTGATCGATGAAGGCATGCTTGCGCAATATCTTTCAGATATTCGCGAGCGCGAGCCCTTATACGCGCGGGCAAAGCTCGTTCATCCCGGTCAGATCTTGCGCCTCGCCAATCTTGCTCTGCTGCAAAACGTGAGGCTCGGGCCTTGGATTTACGTCGGCAGCCGCGTCGAGAATTTCGCCCCCGCGCGGCTTCACGATCAGCTGTCGCTGCACGCGCGCATCACCTCAAATTACAAGCACAAAGGGCACGCGATGGTCGAGCTCGATGCGGCGGTGCTCGCCAATCGCAATGCCGTCATCGCGCAAATCCGGCATCTCGCGATCTGGCGTCCGCGCCAGATCGAGGAGGCCGGAGTGGAAGGTCCATGAATGCGTGGCCACCCCTCGCACGGGTTGTTGGCGGCGACGCAGCCGGAGCGGACCCTCAGCGGGAACCAAGGGCGAAATGAGGCGTTATGTCGCGCAGGGGCTGATTTCCAGGTGACCGACGCGCCCCGTCGGTTTTTTTCGACCCAATAGAAGATCGACAACCATCAAGGGGAGGTGCCCGGTGCGTATACCTGTTCTCATCGCCGCTCTCGGTGTTGCGCTCGCCACGGCGTCGTGCGCGACTCGAAGCGAAAACACCGTCGGCGGAGCTGTCGTCGGAGGTGCAGCCGGAGCGGCTGTCGGCGGACCCGTAGGCGCGGTCGTCGGCGCGGGGGCCGGCGCGGTCGTCGGGGGAACCGTGCCCGGGCATGGTTACCATCATCGCTACTACCGGCATTATCACCACGTGCATCATCACTACCATCACTAAAATTCGAGATCGCCGAGCGTATTCAACGAGGCTATCGCGGCTTCGAAGTGGTGACGGATCGTCACGTTTCGAGGCCGCGAAGCATTGAAGAATGCAGACTATGTAGCCACAAAAGACAAACGCCATTCGTGGCGATCGTTTCGCTTCGTCCCGCCTTTCCAAAATCCCTCAATGCGCTTGAGCCATGGCATAATGCTTTTGTGCAAAGGAGCACGGCGCAACGAATGACCGTGTTTTGCTTGCCCATGCTTGCCGCAGGCGTGCGAGATGGGCTAACTGATGCTGTGAGGCGCATATCTCGCGAGGAGAGCCGAGATGACCGATCCTGCACGTACCGTTGAAGAACCGGTAAGAAAAACCAATGTTCGTGCCGTTCCCGACGAAACGGCCGCGAAGCCGATGAAAGCCACAACCGGCGTTCGAAGCCCGATCTTCGCCGAGCTCGTCCAGGCGGAGGACGATACGGTCGGCCTTCTCGCTTACGCGCTTTATAAGCAGAACAAGCGTGATTGGCTCGCGAGCTTCGCGAAGGAGCATGGCCGGGAGGCGACCGAGGGCGAGGTCGAGGCCTACCATCTCGGCGACCGTACGCCGCGCCGCGTCCTGACCTATCGGCGTCTCGCGGTCGACGTGCTCGCCAAAGACCCGGGCGGGCGAGAAGGCGAGGGCCTCGCCATCCATTATCCGGGCACCGCCGGCTCGGGGCGTCGCTTAGGAAGGCAAGTCGGTCTCGCCGATACGATCGCCTCCCGAGGCTGGTCGGCGGCGCTTGTCGCGATTCTCGCGCTTGTCGGACTGGTGGCGATCGTGATCCTTGCGTTGTCGCTGATCAGCCCCGGCGCGCTGCACGCCATCGCACCTTGATCCGCGCGGCCGCGGAGGCTCTCTCACGGGCGGCTAGGTTGCTCACAGCGGGCAAGCGCATGACGTCGAGCGCGTATGGAGCCAGCGCGACGCAGCCACGCTCGATCGCCTGCAGGAGGGGCGTGATGAGCTCCTCGCTGATCTCGCGCGATGAAGCCGAGGCGCGGCCGGCAGGTTGCGCATCGCAAGCTCCGCTCAAGATGCTTTTCACGGCGTCATAAGCGGACACGACCGCGGTCCAGTCGGAAAGGGAGAGCTCGAGAGCAAGCGTTGCACGATGGGCTTGCCAGGCTTCCGTCGTGAGATGAGCGTCGAAGCTCGACCGCTGCCGCGTCTCCAGCCCGCTTCTCGCCGCCGCCCTGGCCTGCAACAACTCGAGGCACACAAGGCTCAAGGCTGCCCGAGACTCGAGCGTCCGGCTGCGTGGCTCTTCGAGGGGTTCCGCTTTCGGCCGGGCTGCGAACCACAGGGCCAGGGAAGAGACGAGATCCCTCGTATCGCGCCCAATGACGGCGATCGGCGGCATTGATGGCTTTGACGGCACCCGCACCCCGCAATTCGTTTCAGATCGATCGACCACCTCCCACGACTTCGTCGATCGCCGATATGGTTGAGCTTTTGGGAAATCAGCTTCATTGACATTCCCCGCAGGGACCTTTGCAGTCTTTTGCAGGTTTTCGCAATAAAGTTCTGGTTGTATCGATGATTTATGGAATAAATCGATAATGTCTCCCGCAGCGATGTGCAATCATTGAGAAATTTACGCACTTCATTCGCGCTGTATTTCTCGTCAAGGTTGCAGAAGCGCTGAACCCGCCGTCGACGGGGCGTAGCGTCATCACATATTTCATGCGCTTGGCCGCCGGGCGCAGGAGATTGGCGCGGGCGCGTCGGGCCTCGAACCTCAAGCCGTCCGGCGCGCAAGGGCCGTTCGAGCGCCAGCTTGAGCGCGCGGCGGCTTGGCGGGTCGTGAAAGATGCTGGCGGTCCGCAAGCGTCATGAGGGACGGGTTGCTCAAGCCGCCGAGCTTGCGATAGGCGTTGTAAAGCTCGGTCTTAACCGTGTCTTCGCCAATGCCGAGGCGGCGCGCGATATGCGCGTTGGAGAGGCCTTCCGCCACCAGAAACGAAATTTGCAATTCGGATTTCGTGAAAAGCGATTTGATCTTCTCGCTTTCCTTTTGCCATTTGGCTTCGCGGCGCAAGGGTTGGTCGACGCCGGGCGGCGGCCAACGTTCTCCGCAGGCGATCGAAGAGAGGTATTGGATGACGGAACCCGGCGGCGTCTGCTTTGGGATAACGCCCCAGGGCCGATGCGCGATGGCAATCGCCATCTCCTTTTGCGTGCTCGTGAGGAGCAAGACGCGCGTCGTCAATCCTTCCTCTTGAATTTGCTTCAGGAGCTCTATGCCGCTCAGCCCCGGCAAAGATACGCCGAGCACCGCGATCCTCGGCTCGTATTGCCGAATGCTTTGCAGCGCCGCGATGCCATCGCTATGAGTTTCGACGATCTCGAAGCCCGACATCTGCCTAAGCAACGAGCAAAGTCCGTGCACATAGATAGGGTGATCATCCGCGAGCAGAACGCTCGTCTTTACATCCTGCGAAAGCGGTTGCTTGCCGGCCCCCCACGGACGGTCAAAGTCCGCATCGTGAGGGCGAGAGGTCGGCTTGAAATCTGATCCCATGTTCGACGGAGCCCGTTATCGTTATCGAGGCCGAGAGCGCTCTTTTTCAAGAAGTCGCACGATGACGGCCCATTAAGAGCCGATGCTGCACGAGGCTCAACATCAATGGAGTGGGCGTTACTGCAAATGGGAGGTAATCCGTTCGGTCACCCCATTATATCAGGGATCCGCGGTCAATTTCGTTGCCGTATAGCCAAGCATCGTAACGTCACAAAAATGCAACGCATACTCAGGAAATGCGAAATACTCCTCCAAATCGTTAGGGATTGGGAGGAAATCGTTAAATTTTGGCTCCCTATCGGCACAAAGGCCCGCTACGTGCATGCAACGCTTCGGGAGACGGAGCGTTATGGGACGGTGAGAGCTCCAACATCAGTTCCGTGCACCGTCGATGCTCCGACGTGGCGTACCTCTCCCTCGTGTGCGCGCGAATGATTGTGATCACTATGGGCTCGATCGCTTTTCGATGGGCAGGCTTGGCCGGTGTGCAGACTTTGCATTTGGCCAAGAGAAACCAGGCGGGGAGAGGTGGGGTGGCGGCGAGTTACCGATTTGCGGCGGTACGGGTTCTGCATTCACCCTGAGCATTCCAACCCTTTGTCTGAATATGAGGCGCTACGATGGGAGATACGGCTCAAATTGGCTCGAACGTGAGCCTTGCCTGGCCGACGGTGGAGCGTCGCCGTCCGCAACTTTGTGCGATTTCTTCTGGGGAAATGGAAAAGGACAATCGCGCCGATATGCGGGCTGAGGCGAGGCACTCCGTGACCACCGTATTGATCGGGCCGAGCAGCCTGTTTCTTGAAGGCCTTCGTCACATTCTCAACAAGACCGATTTCCGCGTCGTTGCCGTGAAATCAAAGGCCGAGCAATGGATCCGCCGGCAGGGACAGGAGCCGGAAAATATTTTGTTCATTGTGGATGGGGCTCGGGAGCCGGAAGCGGCTTGCCGCCAAATCCAACTTTTGAAGGAGCGCCATCCCGAGGCTTTCATCACCGCCTTGATCGATTCGAACCAGTTGGCGGATTTCGCGGAGCTCTTTCAAGCCGGCGCCCAGGCCTGCCTGGCGAAGGGTGTTTCGAGCTCAATTTTTCTCAAATCGCTCGAATTGGTGATGCTCGGCGAGACGCTTCTTCCCTCGAGTATCTTGTCCTCGATGTGCGCGCGACTGGAGATGCAGGTTTCGAGCATGCCCGTGACCGCGCCCCAAGCGCGGCTCTCTGCCCAAGAGGAGCGGATTCTCGGATTTCTTGTGAAGGGGCACTCGAACAAGGCCATCGCGCGCGAGCTCGCGATCACGGACGCGACGGTGAAGGTGCATGTGAAGGCGATACTCAAGAAGATCGGGGCTCAAAACCGGACGCAAGCGGCGATCTGGGCAACGCGTAATCCGGGCTTTGACCGCACCCGGCGAGAGGGCGAGGCGGCATCGTTGGTGGCGCCTGCGGCGCCGGCCGTCTCAGATGCGGTCGAAACCGCGCTTCCAGTCGCGGCCAGCGAGGGTTGCGAGCTCGAGGACAAAAGCGCGGAGGACATGGGCGAGGTGTCCGAGGAAGCGGCGCCGAAAGTGATCTCGCGCACGAGCTTCGTGCGGCAGGCAAGCGCCTGGCGTGCGGCGCGACGTATCGCCGAGGATGAGGAGCGCCGCGATGCGCTCGCTGCCAAGATCAGCCATCTGCGCGGGCTTCGCGAGGCGGGGACCCTGCAAGCCGGATAGAGAAGGGAAGGCTGAAGCCAGCCGCACGGATGGCGGTTGAGATAAACAAAAACAGGACCTCGCCGACCTGTCATCGTAAGGGGAGTCGGCGAGGCCCTGGGCCACGGCATGATGGGGGGGCATTCGAACCGTGGCTATCGGTATAGACTCACATCACCTGAAATTTATTCCGCGCGCTTTTTGATTTTTCGCAAAGGCCGGGCGCTGCGCTCGCCTTCGCCTGAAGCCGCAGCTTATGATGAGCGTCGTTCCTTCACCGTTTCGTTCAGGGAACCCACGCGCTCGCCGTCGCGGCGCTCCTGGTCTGCGCCGCGTCGCTTGCCGGTGCCATCACCTTGGTCGCCGATATGGACAGGCCTTTCGCGGGTTTCATCACCATCTCGTCACAGCCGATGGAGGACGCGCTCGCGCTGATCAATGGACCGTGAAATGCTCAAGCGTGTCCGCATGTCCCAGCCGACGACGGGCCCCAAGCGTCGGATAAAATCGGCGCGGCCGTTCCGTCTCGCCATCGATGATGGTTTGCCGGACGGCATTTCCTATTCACGTGAGGGTGCAAGCGTCAGTCCTGATCCGAGCCGGCCGGCCCGCCGCTGCTCGGCCGGGGCGGGCGACGTTTGATCCCACGCAGGCTGGGCGAGGAAAAGGCCCCGATCAGCGCCCAAGTCGTTCTTCTTGATCATTTGATCTCTCCCCGTCTCGCCCTTCAATGGCCAGGAGCACGACGTCAAAAGCCGAACAGTCAACGTCGGTAGCGAGGAAGCATCGGTGGATTTCCGATTTGGTAACGCTAAGCAAAAGGTCGCCCTCCGCCCCCGTCCATTTTGATCGATAAGGCACGTGGTTTGCATCGATGCGTGGCGAACGCCGTTATCGCAAAGCCGATAAGGGAGAGAGGAGCATGAATTTTCTTGAATTGATCTTCACGGTTTGCGCCATCGCCAACGCCAACGTTTGCGAGGATAAATATATCGCGGTGCAGGGCGATATGCATTCGACCGCTTGTGTCATGCAAGCCCAGCCGACCCTCGCGCAATGGGCGCTCGCCAATCCCGATTGGACGATCACGGGCTGGCGTTGCGACTATTCGTCCAACAGGAAGGAAGGGATATGAACCGGGCGTGTGACCCCCTTCAAATCGCGGTGTCGCAGCCGGTCCTTTGCCCCCTTGGGTGGCCTGGACGGGCGAGGAACCTCATTGCCGTTCAAGAGTTGCCATTGCGCATCAAGTCACTTGCCCCGCTTTCGAAGGGAGCGGGGCATTTTTTGCGCGTGAGGTTTGAGGATCCGTTCTGGGACTCGCGGGAGCGTAAAGCCCAAGTGAGGGCCGCGCCTCAGGCTTTATCGCGCCGAGCGCAAAGGTCAGGCCTCTCCGAGACGACGTGAAAGCGCGCCCGCCGTTCGAGATGCGGCTCGTCCTCGCGACCCTCTTTCATGTCTAGTCGTTCGGCAAGATCGTGCCATCTCGCCGCCATGGCGACGAGGAGCGCTCGATCGTCGGGATGAGAAACGAAATCGGCCAAGGCCAAGCACTCTGTCGAGGACCGGCGGTAGCGGTTCAGTCTACCCATGGCACCCTCCCTGCGGCCGAAACGTGAGGCGAGCCTTGCTTGTTCCAGTTGCTCGCCGCGGTCAGTCAGCATTGTGCCTTTGTCGTTCACAACCCTTTAACGCGAAAGGATATCGCCGGCCAGCCTTTCGGCAGCCGGCGAGGCTCGCGGGAGGGCCGTAGCGCGCAGAAGGCGCAATTGTCCGGCGCAAGGCCTCAGGCGGCCTTGCGCATGGGGGCCTTGTGGGCGCGCCGAGCGAGGCGCCTTTTGATCGAGGACCACATAGCGCGCATCTCTTGAGCCGCCGCGCCCGAAGGATGCCATTCCGTGACGCCGAGGCCGGCTCGCGCGGCTTCCTGGAAATCCACCCGCGTGAGAATGAGCGGCGTGATCAATCCGCCGAGCGCCTCGAGCGCTTCCGCGCCCTGCTGAACCCGCGCCGTCTGTTGTGCCGGAGGACATTGATTGAGCACGAACACGTAATCGGCCCGATGGGCCCTGAGCGCCTTGCGCGTGATCTCGCTCGCCCAGAGATCGAACGCGTTCGGTCGCGCCGGAATGATGTTGAGGTCGGCGAGCTTCATGGCGGCGATGCTGGCCGGACCGTCGACGCCCGGCGTGTCGATGATGGCGAGGGTGAACCCGCTCTCCTCGACCGCGGCAAGCGTCGAGGCGAGTTGGCCGGCGGTTACCGCCTGCACGCAAGGCTCTTCCTCGTCGCGCAACTTTGCCCAGCTCAGGAGCGACCCTTGCGGATCCATGTCGAGCATATAGACGCGCTCTCCGGCCTGCATGGCGGCCACCGCAAGTGAAGTCGCGAGCGTGCTCTTACCGGAGCCGCCCTTCTGTGTGACAAATGCAACCGTGCGCATGAGTTCCTCCGTCCCTCGTGTGTTGTTCCATTTCGGAATGGGTCAAAGAATCGCGGTTAATGACTCGTCAAGAATTGGTGATAAAGGCTAACGAATGGTTAACTGCTGAGACGTGACGCGCCCGCGCCGCGACGAAAAATTTGAATTGGCTAATACATAGCCGGGAATATTCCTACGGCGGCGTGCCTATAGACGGAAATACTTCAGCGTGACCTTCAGATCTTCAGCCTTCCACTTCAGTTTCCGGTCTATCATCGCCGCGCGATACTTCCTCGTGCCAATGCCCTTCTTTGTCTTCGTAAGAAATACCGGTCTCTGCTCCGCCGACGACTTGCTCGGAAGCGGCGCGTTCGGCGGCTTTGCGCGCGAGATCATGCGTCGGAAAGGTTTCCGAGAGCGTATCGCCGACACGATAAGCCCATCCGCCGTCGTGCTCGACAATCACATAGATGATCTTGGTCATAAGGTGCTCCTTCACATCTGGCTTTGCGCAAAATCGGTCAGTTGCTCCTCCATCAGGTGAGGGCAACCACGGATGAAAAATCGCCGTCTTCGTCGCACAGGCCGAGCACGGCATTTTCGAGCGCGGCCGCCTTTTCCGGTCCGAGCGCGGGCGTCGCATATTGCCGATATTTGGCGATGATCTCGCTTTCGGTCAGTGGGGCCTCGGGGCCGCCACGCGCGTCGAACGTGCCGGATTGAAACCGTCGCCCGTCTTTCAGCGCTAAGGTCACATCACCAAGGCGACTTTTTGGAAACTCGCGACTATAGGCTTGGCTTTCTCGGACCGCGGTAAGCGCCACGAGGCGCCCGATGCGCTCATCATGGAGCGAGGCCTCCGCGAGTTCATCCACGCCGAGGCGGCCGTTCACCAAGGCGGCGGCCACCGGAAAGGCGATCGCATATTGCGCCACAGGGCTCGTTTCCGGCATGCCGCGAAAGAGCCGCGTAGCTTCATGGAAAGTGGTGAGCTCGATCGAGACGATCTCGTCATGGGTGAAGTCATGGCCGGCGCGCAACATCAGTGCGCCCTCGATCAGCGCATGCGCCCAGCGGCAAATCGGATAGGGCTTGATGTAATGCCGCATGATCCGGAAATTCTCGCCGAGGTCGATCCAGAGTTTTGAAACCTCCTCACCCTCGACGGTCAACGCCGGAGCCCCTGTGAACCCGGCTTCCGCGAGAAACACGGCCGAGGCTCCAGCAAGGGCTCCAAAGGCGGAGCCGTCGTGCAGCATCGTCGGGTGGTCGATCACTCGCATCATCTGGCTGCGCGGCCCATGGTATTCCGCGATCCCCAGCGCCTCGCGCAGCCGGTCGGCGCCGAGTCTTCTCAAGCGCGCGCCAAGTGCCGCGACGGCGAGCGCGTTCCAGGCGCCGGAGCTGTGGTAATCGTTCGCCGTCATATGCAGCGCGATGGCGGCGCGTGCCCCAACCTCGTAACCGACAAGGAGCGCCGCGAGCGCCTCCTGCGCGCCAATCGGCGCCGCCGCTTGGCAGAAGGCGAGAAGAGCCGGGACGACCACGACCCCCGTGTGGCCTTTGCTCGGATTGTAGCCATCGTGAGCATCGAGATTGTCGATTTGCGCGGCGGCCGCGAAGATTGCGCCCGGTACGCTCGCGATTCCCGCATCAAACAGCATTTTGGCCACGGGTCCCTGCGGTCCCGCAGCAAAAAGCCGAAGAGCCGCGTCACGAGCGATCCGCGCGGGCTCCATCGCATGGGCCGCGGCCGCGACGCCGAGGGTGTCGAGAAGGAGGAGGGATGCGTAATGACGGGCTTGCGCCGGAACCCGCGACGGTTCCGTTGCCAAGATGAACTCCGCGATACGATCGAAGCGGGCACGTGGGCCTTTGCACGACATCTCTCGACCCTTCGCCTGGCTACGAGGGAAAAGCGCTTCCCGCCGGAGATCCGAATGCTGTTTGCGCCGGCGCATCGCCTCTCAATATCCGCGGCAGGGCTCAACGATATTGTGCCTTTTCTCGCCGCGCCGCCAACGCTCGATATTGTCGCAGAACATCTCGATCGAGCGTCGTTCCCAGCCCTCGTAAACGCTCGAGCAATGGGGCGTGATGATCACATTGGCCATGCTCCAGAGCGGGCTTTCGCGGGGCAGGGGCTCCGTTTCGAACACGTCGAGCGCTGCCCCTTTCAGATGTCCGTTCTGGAGGCTCTCGATGAGGGCCGCTTGGCGCACGACGCCTCCGCGTGAAACATCGACGAGAACGGCGCCGCGCTGCATCGCCTCGAATTGCGGCCTATCGAGGAGATGGCGCGTCCTTTGCGTGAGCGGCAAGGAGACGAGCACGATATCGGCTTGTGCGAGCACAGACAGGAGTTCGTCCGGTCCAGCGACATATTCCACATGTTTCGTCGCGGTCGGATTGGCGCGCATGCCGATCACTCGCATGCCGAGCATCGCGGCAAGCGGCGCGACCGCGCGTCCCGTGTTGCCGAGGCCGAGGATGGCAAGAGTGAGCCCCTTCACCGACGCGACCTTCCCTTCGCTCCAGCGGCACTCGTGCTGCCGGGCCGCGAACCCGTGAAACCCAAGCGTGAAATACAGGATCGCCGCCAAGGCGTATTGGGCCATGGTCTCGGCGCCGACACCGGCGGCATTCGTCACGGTGAGGCGGGAAGCATCCCAAGGAATGAGGTGATCGATTCCGGCCCCGCCCACCGAAACCCAACGCAGTGAAGGGCAGGCGAGAATGGCTTGCCGGGGAAAGCCCGGCGTGCCCGCGAAACGCACGCTGTAGAGAATATCCGGCTGCTCGCGCTCGAGCGCGACGGGCAGCTCGCCATAGCTCATGCAGCAGGTAAGCGCGATGCCATCCAGGCGCCGGCGCAAAATATCAAGCACCAAATCCGGCTTGTCGTAGTGCACCATGAGCTTCATGGGACCCACCGTCGCTCACGCGCCGAAATACTGACCCGCGACTCATATCACATGCGCGTGACGAAGAATGCCGGCGCGTCTCAAAGCGAAAATGGCTTTGGTTCTTGGCATTTCTTCAATCGGCCTGGGCGCGCGATGAGCATCCGCGCCGTTCAGGTTGACGACGCTTTTTGCATTGCGAAGCCGGCGCGCCGCGCGCATCCTCTGTTGTCGTGAAGAAGAAAGGAGCAAGAGGCAAGTTGTGAAAGACATGCCCTTGGATCCGTAATCCGGCGCGGGGGAACGCGAATGACCTTGGAAGCAAGCTTTGCCGATTTTTGGGAGTTGCTCGACCCGTCGGCTTCGCCGAGAAAGCTCGCGACGGGGTTCACCTTCACAGAAGGTCCCATTTGGCACCCCCTCGAAAACCATCTCCTCTTCTCCGATATGCCGGCCGATGTGCGTCGGCGGTGGGCGCCCGACGGGGCGACCGAAGTCAAACGCCCATCCAACAAATGCAATGGAATGACCTACGACGCCTCGCTCGACCTCATCGTCTGCGAGCACGCGACTTCCAGCCTCGTGCGCGAAGGGCGTGATGGCCGTCGCGAAGTGCTCGCTTCCCACTTCGAAGGCAAGGAGCTCAACAGCCCCAACGACGTGTGCGTGCACTCGGATGGTTCGATCTATTTCACCGATCCTTGGTACGGTCGCATGCCGGGTTTCGGCGTCGAGCGTCCCCGGCAGCTCGGCTGGCAAGGGGTGTTTCGGCTCGCTCGGGAGGCAAGCTCGCCACAGTTGGTCGTGCGGCGCGACGATTTCGACATGCCCAACGGAATTTGCTTTTCGCCCGACGAGAGCCGGCTCTATGTAAACGACACCGCGCGTGCGCTCATCAAGGTCTATGAGGTGGCGGGCGATGGCTCCTTGTCCAACGGGCGCGTATTCGCCGAGGGCTTGTCATCGGCGAGCGAGCCCGGCCGGCCAGACGGCATGAAATGCGACGAGAGAGGCAACATCTGGGTCACGGGCCCGGGCGGGATCTGGGTTTATGATCCGGGCGGCAACCTGATCGGGAAATTGCGACTCCCCGAAATCGTCGGCAATCTCGCTTGGGGCGGCAACGATTGGCGCAGCCTTTATCTGACCGCATCGACTTCGCTATACGTCATCGAGACGCGAGTGGGGCCACGCGTCGAACCTTACATGAGGTCAGCTGAGCGCTTCCGTGTCGACGCTCACCCTCCGCGCGCCGAAGTCGCGGCGGCTGAACAATTGCGTGATTGCAACGGACGATTGGTGCTCGATCCGAGGCGCTGCGTCCTGATCATCCAGGACATGCAAAACGACGTCGTTACCGCAGGGGGCGCCTTTGCCTCTTCCGGGGCGCCGGAACATGCGACGCAGCAGAATGTCGTGGCCAACATTCGCCGATTGGCGAACGCCTGCCGCGTGCGAGGCGTGCCTGTGATCCACGTCTGGTTCGTCGTCGATCCCGGCGCCCCGGGGCTCACGCTCAACGCGCCCTTGTTCCGCGGCGTCAAGGATGCCGGTGCGATGGTCCGCGGGAGCTGGGGCGCCGCGCCGGTCGATGGGCTTCGCCCGCTGCCCATCGATCACATCGTTGAGAAAATGCGCATGAGCGCCTGGGAAGGCACTCGATTGGAGACCGTCCTCAAGGCCGAGGATCGCGACACCATCATTGGGACGGGGGCCTGGACCAATATGTCGGTCGAGCACACGGCACGAACGGGAGCCGATAAGGGCTATCTCATGCTCGTGCCGCGAGACGGCTGCTCGACCATGAATGCCGAGTGGCAACGCGCGGCCATCGATTTTGCGCTGCAAAACGTCGCGATCGTCGCGACGATCGACGAGCTGATCGCGGCGCTTGGCGCAGGTTGAGCCCAAATCTTTGAGCACGGACTTACTGGCAGTCTTCGTGGGGACTTGGCACGGGACTTGGCACGGAATTTGGCCGGGGACTTGGCGGGCCAAGCAGTGGCGGAGGCTGCCCGCGGGGGCAGATGTTGCGCCCCCTTCTTATCGAGCGCGGGGCGGCTTTAAAAAAATAGTTACCAACTTTGGTCAAATTGCAAAGAAGGGGCCGCCGATGCTTGTTTTGCTTCGGAGATGGCTTCGATCCGGGCGGCTCGCCGTCCGTAAATCACTGAATTCAAGGCCCTGTTCTTTGCGAAGCCAAGGGATTTGTGGCGAGGAAAAAACAAAACGCCCCTAGAAAGTTCATTTCCGAGCACAATCCCGCCAATGGTTCAAAGGAAAAGCCGCCCCTCGATGCGCCGAATTTCGTAATCTGCCGAGTCCGAGGATTTATGACTTACGCGAGCGATATCACGAGTTTCGATGAACTTGTTGTTCCTTGGGAACAGCTTCGTCTTTTCGCCTTCTCAGCGCTGCTGGTCGCCTTCACGATTGTGGCAGCCGCCTTGGCGCTCTCGGCGCTCTCCGCCACATGCACGTTTTTCGCTTCCTTCGCTCTCGCTCCCGATCTTGGCCCGAGCATAGGGATTGGGCGCAAGCCGGCCATGCTCGCGGGCAGCCGATCTGCGTCCTCGGCGATAAGGAAGCCCGAGGTTGCGGTGCCGCTGCCGATGGCTGCCGCCTCGGCTCGTGATACGCTTGCCGATGCCAAGCCGGCGATACCTCTCGGCACCGCGACGCCGAGAGGCGCGAGCGCTGCGACCGCCACACCCGGCACGACGGCACTGGGTGCCACGGCTTCGCTCGGTGTCACCACCGCGAGCCTCGAGGCGCCGTTGCCTCCCTCCGTCACGGGGCCGCGCCTTGTTCCCTTTCCGCCCAAACGTCCCTTCGATGCCGCCACGACGGCCACGGCCCCTGGCGAAGCGCCGTCCGCCTCGCAAATTCGCTCGAACAAGGACACCCCTCGTCCGCTTCCGGGCGACACGAAGCCGCGCTCGGGCGCAGCTCCCGAGGTCGCCGCGGTGAGCACCCCTCCGCAGGATGACCGCAATCCGTTCCAGAAACTTTTCTCCGCGTTCTCACAGGCGACAGGGTCCGCCTTCGCCTCGCGTACGGAAGGCCAGGGGAGCGTGGCCAACCTTGGCGCCCGCACGGCGCTTTACGATATCGAGGCGCATACCGTCTATTTGCCGAGCGGCGAGAGGTTGGAAGCCCATTCGGGGCTCGGCAGCAGGTTCGACGATCCGCGCTCCGTCAGCGAGAAAAACCGCGGAGCGACGCCGCCTCACCTCTACGATCTCGAGTTGAGGCGGGATTTGTTCCACGGCGTTGCCGCGTTGCGGCTCAACCCGGTCGGCGGCGGGAATATGTTCGGCCGCGCCGGCATCCTGGCCCATAGCTATATGCTGGGGCCGCGCGGGGACTCCAACGGCTGCGTGTCCTTCCGCGACTATCCCAAGTTCCTGCGTGCCTTCCAGAACGGCGAGATTGCGCGGATAGCCGTCGTGGCGCATGTCGGGGCCTCTTACAGTGTCGCTTCGAGCCACAACTAAAATGATCGCTCGCGGCTATTGAGAGCCGCTGACGCGGGAACGAGGGCGGTCGTCGGGCGTTCGGAACATGGCAAGCGCGATGGGATGGAGGCGGTGCTCCCGCGCCATCCTTGTTGCTTTTCGAATGGCCGCCATTGCCGCGTTTGCGAAGCCGGGGAGCAGGGCCGGAGAATCGCGCGATGCGTTTATTGATCGCCTTGCTGGTCATTATTTATCTCGTGGGCGTTGGAGTTGAGCTGTCCCCAACCATCCAGACGAAATGGAGCGGCGCCTCGGCCTCCGAGCTCGTCGCAAGCGTTGTGCAGGAGCTTCCCGATGCGATGGCTTGGCCGGCGAGGCTTCTGCGCCGAATGACCGACCGCTCCGATCATATCTGACGCCTTTTTGAGCGCCGCATCGAAGGGTCTGGGGGCTAGCGCTTGCGCGGCTGGAGCGCGATGCGCGGAACCCGATCGCCGTTGAGGGCCTTGAGAGCCTCATAGACGGTCCAGTCGCGCATTACCCTTGCCATATCCGACTCAAGACGCTGTTCGACGACGCGCATGGCGCTCTCCCTGTCGGGGTATCTTCCGCACTCCACCGCGTTGATCGAAGCCGAGTAGCTCGGAGCCCCCTCTCCCGATGAGGGCTTGAGCACCACCGAGCAACGAAAGGCTCCGCCGATTTCGAGGGAATAGCCCTCGCCGCGGCCCCATCCCCAACGGCTCCATTTGGCTCGCGTTCGCATGACGCTCCATATCGAGGCCAATCACTCCCTCGGGATGTTCTTAATTTGTTCCTACTCGCTCGCTGAGTCAATGTGGGATCAGCAAGCGCATCTGCCGACATTCTTGCGATCTCGATAACGGCTTCATAGTTGTGACAAAGGGGGAGGGGTTCGGAGACCGTCATGAAAGGCGCCCGCGCGGCTCTCTATGGCGTTTGTCTTGCCTGGGTGGCCGCAAGCCAGGCGGCATCGCAGCCGCTGGAAATCAGCCCCATGCTGGGCGGCTTCGATTCTGCCGCCGGCAGGTTTCACGTCGCCGACATCGTCGGCACAATTCTTGCCATCAAGCGCGCCGGCGGTCAGGCCTGCGGACTCAAGATCGAGGATGCGGCCGCGGAGGCTTTGAATGCTTGGCTCGAGCAGCCCTCCACGCGGGTAACGGATACTTCTGCTTTTGTCACCCGCCGTGATCAAGTCGAAGGGATCATGGAGGCGTTGCTCAAGCTCGACCCCACCACCGTCTGCAAGACCACGGAGGAGGAGCTTCCCGCTTCCTTGAGAAGCATCCTCGCTCGATAGTCGAGGAGCGCGCGCTTCTCGCTAAGCGACCGGTTTTTCTCGATCGTGCTGCGCTGGCGAAGCACGGTGCTCCGCTCGTGGATCGTGACTTCGGCGGCGTGGCAATGCTAACTGTTAAGTGCAGTGCGCGTAAAAGGCTGCGTTGCGCCTCGGCCGCCGGCTCCCCGCCCTCACATCGGCCGAGGCGCTCCCCTCCCGCTTTCCACAGCAAATTGGATTCTCGAACCGAGGCTCGCGCAGGGTTGCGCTCCCCTTTTGGACGAACAGCGCATACACGAAGGGACCGCATCTCCATTGAAATGTGCCTTCTTTGGCAAGGGTGCGTCCGGCACCTTCTGGCGGGCCGCACCCTTGGGTAAGTCCCGCAGGGATCCGGTGTTTAGGTTTTACCGTGACCCGCCTTCATATGGCTGCGGTAATGGTGTTTGTAGTGATGGTGATGAGGATGGTGCTTCGGCACCATGCCGTTCGAAGCGGCGGCCATGACCAAGCCGGCCTGTTGGCTCGCTGAATCGCTCGGCGCGATGCCCGTGCCGGCGAGAGGTTGAGTTGCTGAGGAAGCAGCAGTCACTGCAGTGAGGCTAAGAGTAAGGCCGGCGACGACGACAGCAATTCGCATCGATACCTCCCTTGAGGACCGCACCTTGTGTGCGGTACGGAGTTCGATACTGCGCATGGTCCACGGGAGTGTCAATCAAACGCTAAATTTGACCTCTCGCACAGGAGCTTCATTGCTCTTCTATTCTGTCTTCATCAGAGTCCAACGGACTCTGAGCCTTACGGACGCGCTTCGAGGACCATGTTGAAGGGCGTGTCGGTCGCACGACGAAAGCGCGTGAATCCCGCCTCGGTCGCCACTTGCCGGAGCCGGCGTTCGCCAGCTTGCGCGCCAAGCCCGAGCGCCACCTCCTGGGACAAGGATGCCGGCGTGCAAATGAAGGTCGACGCGCTGTAGTAGACGCGTCCGACCGGATTGAGATTGTCCTTGAGCTTGTCATGCGCGAAGGGCTCGACGATCATCCACACGCCATCCTTTGCCAAGCTTTCCCGCACATGCTTGCCGGCCCCGACCGGATCGCCCATGTCGTGCAGGCAATCGAAGAAGGCGACGAGATCGTAGTCCTTCGCTGGAAAATCCTTGGCTGTCGCCTTGAGGAAGGTAACTCGGTCCGCGACACCGGCTTCCTTCGCCAGTTCCTTGGCGCGCTCGAGTGACGGGGCATGGTAGTCGAAGCCGAAGAATTCGGATTTGGGATAGGCTTTCGCCATCAGGATGGCGGAGGCGCCATGACCACATCCGACGTCGGCCACCTTGGCGCCAGCTTCGAGCTTTGCCTCGACGCCGTCGAGTGCGGGAATCCAGCTCGAGACGAGATTGGCATTGTAGCCAGGCCGAAAGAATCGCTCCGTTCCCGAAAACAAGCATTTCGAATGGTCGTGCCAGCCCACGCCTTTGCCTGTGCGGAATGCTTCTTCAACCTTCGGTTCGTCGAGATACGTCGCCTGCACGATGTCGAAGGCGCCGGCAAAGAAGATTGGGGAATTCTCTTCCGCGAATGCCATCGCCTGTTCAGGCGAGAGCGAGAATTCATCCTTCTCGGCGTCGTAATCGACGTAGCCGGAGGCGGCCTGGGCGGAGAGCCATTCGCGGACATAGCGCTCGTGCAGCTTGGTCTTCTTCGCGAGTTGCGCCGAGGTGACCGGCGCGCCATCGGCCATTGCCTTGTAGAGACCGAGGCGGTCTCCAAGCAGGACGCTCGCGCCAGCCATCGCGGCCCCAAGGTCGCCGACGAGCTTGCCTGCCAGATCATTCAATTTATCGGGGTTCGGCTCACGCATATCGGCCTCCCTTGAACGAGATCACGCAGCACGTTCCAGGATTACCAATGGTCGATGGCGATATCAACGACAGCTTTGCTACGCGCGGAAAGTTGTCCAAAGCGAGCGGGTAGAAGAGCCGACGCGATTTCCTGGAAGCGCTTCGGCGCTAAAAAGAAACCACCACCGGAGTTCCTATCGGAACCAAGGAATACAAATAGATGATGTCTTCATTCAGCATCCGAAGACACCCGCTCGAGGCGCGCTTGCCGATCGACCACGGCTCGTTCGTGCCGTGAATTCGATAGAGCGTGTCTTGTTGGCCTCTGTAAAGATAAAGCGCTCGCGCGCCGAGGGGGTTCTTGGGGCCGCCTTCCATCCGTACGGGTAGGCTCGAGTTGCGCTTGCGCATCGCGGCGGTCGGATGCCAAGCCGGCCAAGCGGCCTTCCTTCCCACCTTGGCATGTCCTTCCCAGCGGGCCCCGTCGCGACCGACCGCGCAACCGAAGCGAACGGCCTTTCCGCCCTCGAGCGTGAAGTGAAGCCAATGCTCAAGCGTGTGGACCACGATGGTGCCGGGCGCTTCTCGCGTCGGATAGTCGACAAGGGTGCGGCGGAACTCGTGAGGTACGGCTGAAAGGTTTGTCGCCAAATAGGTTACCTTCCCATCCTCGACCGGGCCCAGGAAGTATTCGTGCCGCTTGAATTCACGGGCGGCGGCGAATTTCGGGGTGGCGATGGCCGTCACCACGCATGCCGTCAAGAATCGTCGGCGATCCATGCGCAAGCTCCTGATATCAACGGCGTGGACTCTGGTTCATGGGCGAGAGATCGCCCCGGCGCAAGGCACGTCTCTGCTTCATGATCGCGCGGACGACGGCGGCTTGGAGCAAGCCCGTCACTCGCGACGTCGCCGGATCCTGATGGAAGACTCGGCGCGCGCCCGATCATCGGTTCGGATAAAGGGGAAATGGTGGGCGCACAAGACCACGCCGGCGAGGTCGATCGGCAAGTCGAGCAAACACCCTTTGAGAAACAAGCGCCGGCGCAGGGAGCGCGCACTCGCTTATCAATCGCAGCCTCGCTGGCGAGTTCGAGCAGTCTGGTTGCTCGCCCGCCGTGGGAACGGTCTTCCGACATGCAAGGTTCTGGTTGCAAATGTGTGCAGCGCGGTGCAATATGCATTCAACGATTTTTGAACGCCAATTGCACACAATCGCATCCATGCCAAAGACATCCGCGATATCCGTCCGCGTCGCGGACGACGTGAAGGCTGCTCTTGAAAGGGCCGCCGCGGAGGACCACCGGCCGCTTGCGTCATATGTCGAAAAACTCCTCCTCGAGCACCTGCGAGCCAATGGGTATCTTGCCGTCGAGCCGACGCGCGCGGTCCGGGTTGCGGGAGGGGCGGCATACGCCAAGGGCGCGGCCAATTCGGCGATCGACAGGGCGTTTGAGCACTCCAGGGAATCCGCCAACGTCCACCGCGAGCGCAGGCGCGCGCTGACGGAAATGCCTGCAAGGGCAGTCGTGAAAGACAGGCGAGGGAAGTGACCCCCGCGCAGCCGAGCTGCCCGCGTTCTCCGGAGGTTGAAGTCATGAGTGACAGCAAGCAGATCCAGCTCAAGCAGGCGGCCAAACGCGCGGCTCAAATGTTCGAGCGCCAGCAGCAGACCGACCGACGCATCGCCGAGGAGGAGAAACGCCACAGCGACATGGTCGCCAAGACGACCCGGCTTCGCGAGCAGCGCTTGGCGCGGGACGCCGCGTCAGGGACCACGGAAAATGAGGAGAAGCCGCTGGGGCGCGAAAGGTCGAGGAGGCGCGTCCGTAAAGAAAAATGAGACGCTCTCCTCGACAATAAGAAACGTCGCTAAGGCGCGCCACCGACCGCCCCTCGACTACGAGAGGCAAGCTTGTCGTCTACTTCAGATTGCTGAGCATGTTGGCACAGGCTTGCGGCACGCCCGCCTCCGCTGATTTGCTGCCGGGCATCACCGCCCAGCCCCCCTTCTCGACGAAGGCGGATTGCTGCCACGAGCTGGTTTTTTTCAACTCCGCCAAATTGCCGTTGGCATCGGAGCTGTGCTCGAACTGCTCGACGCAGATGGGGGCGATCGCCGCGACCACGGCGCTGTTGGCGGTGGAGTAAGCTAGCTCTCTCGCGGTACCTCCGAGCATCCAGCCGCCCCAGTTGAAGCCGATGATCATCGTCGCGACGGCACCGATGGCAGCCCCTTGCAGCAGCCGCTTCAGCGAGTCTCCCCGCAGCATTTCCGGCATTTCCATGGGATTTCCTTCGGAGTTGGGAGAGGAAGGATTTCCTCCCCTTGGATTCAAATCACGCCAAGATCAGGGAAAAGGCCACCTCCGCGGTCCCTCTTCGTCTTGTCCGAGAATCAGAAATCCATTCCGCCCATGCCGCCGCCGCCCGGCATTGCCGGTGCGGCCTCTTTCTTCGGAATCTCGGCGACCATTGCCTCGGTCGTGATCAAGAGGCCCGCGACCGATGCCGCGTCCTGCAGCGCGACCCGCACCACCTTGGCCGGGTCGACGATGCCGGCGTTCAGCATGTCGACATACTCTTCCTTCTGGGCGTCGAAACCGTAGGATGCGGACTTGTTGGCGAGGACTTTACCGACGACAATCGAGCCCTCGACGCCCGCATTCTCCGCGATTTGTCGGATCGGGGCTTCGAGCGCCTTGAGCACGATGTTGATGCCGGACTGGACGTCGTCGTTCTCGTTGGTGAGCTTGCCGATGGCCGCCTTGGCCCGCAAAAGCGCGATCCCGCCTCCGGGAACAATGCCTTCTTCCACGGCCGCTCTCGTGGCATGCATCGCGTCATCGACGCGATCCTTCTTTTCCTTCACCTCGACCTCGGTCGAGCCCCCGACGCGGATCACCGCGACGCCGCCGGCGAGCTTGGCGAGGCGCTCCTGCAGCTTCTCGCGATCGTAATCGGAGGTCGTCTCCTCGATCTGCGCCTTGATCTGGGCGATGCGCGCCTGGATGTCGGCCTTCTTGCCGGCGCCGTCGATGAGGGTGGTGTTTTCCTTCTCGATGCGAACGCGTTTTGCGCGGCCGAGCATCTGCAGCGTCACGTTCTCGAGCTTGATGCCTAGGTCCTCGGCAATCATGTTGCCGCCAGTCAGAATCGCGATGTCCTCTAGCATGGCCTTGCGCCGGTCACCGAAGCCCGGCGCCTTCACGGCGGCGACCTTGAGGCCGCCCCGCAGCTTGTTGACGACCAGCGTCGCGAGAGCCTCACCCTCGATATCCTCGGCGATGATGAGGAGCGGCTTGCCGGCCTGCACCACCGCCTCGAGAATGGGTAGCATCGCCTGCAGCGACGAAAGCTTCTTCTCGTGAATGAGGATGTAGGGATCCTCGAGCTCGGCGACCATTTTTTCGGCGTTGGTGACGAAGTAGGGCGAGATGTAGCCGCGGTCGAACTGCATGCCCTCGACGACGTCGAGCTCGGTCTCGGCGGTTTTTGCTTCCTCGACAGTGATCACGCCCTCGTTGCCGACCTTCTTCATCGCCTCGGCGATCATCGTGCCGATCGAGCCGTCGCCATTCGCGGAGATGGTGCCGACCTGAGCGATCTCCTCGGATGATTGCACCTTCTTGGAGCGGTGCTCGATGTCCTTCACCACCGCGGAGACGGCGATGTCGATGCCCCGTTTGAGGTCCATCGGATTCATGCCGGCCGCAACAAGCTTGATGCCTTCTTTCATGATGGATGCCGCGAGCACCGTTGCGGTCGTGGTGCCATCACCGGCGAGGTCACTCGTTTTCGAGGCGACCTCGCGCACCATCTGGGCGCCCATGTTCTCGAACTTGTCGTGCAGCTCGATTTCCTTGGCGACGGTCACGCCATCCTTGGTGATGCGCGGCGCGCCAAAGCTCTTGTCGAGGATGACGTTGCGGCCCTTGGGGCCGAGCGTCACCTTGACTGCGTTGTTGAGAACATCGATCCCTCGCAGCAACCTGTCGCGTGCATCGGTGGAGAATTTTACGTCTTTCGCTGACATGGCGTTCGCACTCCAATGGTTCTGTTGAGGAATAGGTTCAGGCCGCTTTCGTGAAGGCGGTTTTACCGCCGATCACCCCCATGATGTCGGTCTCCTTCATGATCAGGAGATCCTCACCGTCGACTTTGACTTCGGTGCCCGACCACTTGCCGAATAGCACGCGGTCACCTTTCTTGACGTCGACAGGGAGAAGTTTACCGCTCTCGTCGCGAGCTCCCGGGCCGACAGCCAGGATCTCTCCCTCTTGCGGCTTCTCCTTGACGGCGTCCGGAATGATGATGCCGCCCTTCGTCTTGTCCTCCCCCTCGATACGACGGATGACGACGCGGTCGTGCAACGGACGGAATTTCATGGGGCTCATTTCCGGTCAAGCTTCGCCGAGGCCGGCTCGAGGCAAAATGCCCCGAGGCCCCGCTCAGAATTCGACCTGATGCGTACATGGTCCTCGCTGGCACGCGTTACAAGGGAGTGCCAAATCGTATTTCGAGCTGGCTTTGCAATGAAGAACTCCTCATTGATGACCGGCGTGCGGAACGGGCCTCCCCATCTCGGCGGCGATCGGGAGATTGCGCCAGGCTTTCGGCACGGCGCGAACTCGTCTCGGTCGGACGAAACGCCCCGCGAGCGTCGCGCGGCGAGATCGTATTTTGCGAATGCCATGAGCGTCACTATCTAAGGGGCTGGCCCGATGGGCCAGGAGGGACGCACCGCATGTCGCTACGGCCTTGGCAGCCCGCGACACTCGGCAAATCGAATATGTTGACTAGTTCAATACTTGGCGATCGCCCTTCTCGACAAGGTATGCGGGGAGACGCGGCAATAGCGTTTCGTATTGACCTTTCATTTCTTCTGCGCCCTTGCGTTTGTTGTTGCCGTTCTCATCGCGCTCTGAACACCGCTCCACCTGACGGGTGAGGCCCAACCAAGGGGACAGTGGGAAACGTGCGCAAGAGATCGCCGACGCAATCGGACGGGCAGAGTTATTATGGAATACCCGGTTCGGTCGACGATGCCAGAACGGACGAATTGCGATGCTCAAAATGCGGCGCAGGGCAACCGACGGCGCCAGCTCGCTCGCGCTACCGTGACCCACGATGGATGGAGCACGACTGGATCTGTGGCGCGTGCGGCAATCAGTGGACAACCTCGACCCAGGTGTGAATAATCATGACCGCGAAACTCAACGATGCGCCCTTGATTCACCGCTATGCGGTGGGAGCCATGGTCCGCCTCAGCAGGAGCAGCCCACTGCCAAATGCGGCAACGGGACCCTTCGAGGTGCTCGCCACGCTTCCCGAACGGGACGGTGACCTCCAATACCGCATCAAGAGCAATCGCGAGCCCTTTCAACGCATCGCGAGCGAGGATCAGCTCGAATTGGCTTAGATGCCTGTGTGAGCGTAGGAATAATTCCTATTGCTCATCGGCAGGTGTCTCTACTGAACCCGACCGGGCCGGGGCGGCAAGGGGGACCGGTGCCGGCTTTCCTCGATTCGTTTCTTTGGCGCCGCGATCAGGCCGTCGCGCACCGCCTTGTTGCGCGCGAGCTTGCGCTTGCGGCGGATCGCCTCCGATTTCTCTCTCGTGGTTCTTTCCGAAGGCTTCTCGTAAAAGCGGCGGCGCCTCATTTCCCTGAATACGCCCTCCCGCTGCATTTTCCTCTTCAAAGCTCGAAGCGCCTGATCGATATTGTTGTCGCGAACAAAGACCTGCAAACGTTTTACTCCATAATCGGGTTGAAAAATTCAATGAACTCGGCGCTTAACTCAGCACGTGGAGCACCGTGACCCACTCGTGGCCGCAGGCGCGGCACATCCAGTGACGGCGGATGAGGCCCGCACCGCAATACTCCGCGGCCTGAGGCCCGACCAAGGCGTATCCCCCGCAGGCGGGGCAAAGGCCATCCCCGGCATGGTTATCGTTATGAGGCGAGCGTGGCGCGGCGGCAGGCAAGCGTTGCCCCCAACGATGTTCGGCCTCTCCGGCCATGGCGATGGAGCAGGTCTGAGTCACGGCGACCTCCTTATCGTGTAAGGCGGGAGAACAACCGTCTCTCAGCCATCGGTGGCCGGGCCGATACCGATGGTTTGCTTAACATGGGGTCTGGGCGCTGCGATTGCCAGCTTTTTCGTCTTTTGCACGGCGCGATCTCTTGTGAAGGGCGCGCTTATGCGCTAAGTAAGACAGATCGAGTTTCGGCCGAACGACTTGGCCTCGCCGCAGGATTGCGTCGGACTGACGATCTTCTTCCCAAATCTCGACTACTAAACCGGCTGCGCAACCGCGCGGCCTACCCAAACACGTATCTGAAAGAAGTTTCCATGGCGCAAGGAACAGTAAAGTGGTTTAACGGCCAAAAAGGCTTTGGTTTCATCCAACCGGACGATGGCGGCCAGGATGTTTTCGTGCATATCAGCGCGGTCGAACGCGCCGGGATGCACAGCCTCAACGAGGGGCAGAAAGTCTCGTTCGAGGTCGTGGCTGATCGACGCACGGGCAAGTCCTCGGCTGACAATCTGCGCGCTGCCTGATCGGCGGCGCCGGTAGCCATTTCACCTTGACCACGGATGTACTGGCGAGGTTTGTGGTTCCAAACCCCGCGTCCGGCTCGCCGGGCGCGGGGTTTTTTTATCTGTGTCGATATATAGACATTAATCCAGTGGCATGAAATAGATCTTAAATTCGAATACCATTTCACCGTGCGCCAAGACTCCTGTCCAAACGGTTGGACCGAGTGAGCCGCAGCGGCGAAATGGCTGGCGCGCCCGGGAGAGGCGCCTCCACGGTCAGCCTCAATATAGGCTTTCATGTAAGCCCAACCAAACTAAAAGCGGTCAGGATTTCCCTGTTTGCTTTTCTGTGGCATTCGACGGCGTGCGGGTCGCTGCTCCCGCCGCGAGGCGTCGCCCTCGACTTCCTTTATCCATTCGACGAATTCTTTATTGGTGACCTGGTGTGGTCCGCGTTTGGCTTCCTGCACCCGCACGCTCGCGGCGGGAGACTTCCTCGGGGCCTGTTGGTTATTCATGCAATGAGGCCTTCCTGGTTCAATCAGGCGCCTTGAGATGGGCCATTGTCGATGAGGGGAAACGATACAGCGTCGTGTCCGCGGCGTCTGCATGATAACCCGACACATCGGCAAAGTTTGCCCGGCTGCGAGCACAATGACCACGTGCATGCGCCTGCCGGGGCGGGAAGGCAAAAACTCCGGACCGGCTGCAAACCAGCTTGCGCGTTGTCGGTTCAGATCCCACAGCAATTGATCTATTTGGTGGGCGCACAAGGATTCGAACCTTGGACCCGCTGATTAAGAGTCAGCTGCTCTACCAACTGAGCTATGCGCCCTTCAGGCTCGGCATCGCCGTCCCGAGAGACGCGCTCGATACCAAACCGGGGGAGGAGAGTAAAGGAGGAATCCGGCAAGGCTCGCGCCTTGCGCGCACGCTCCTCCTCGAGCGCGCGGCGACGGCGTCGCGTCGCGCCGGGCGTCGGATCGCTAGCCTTCCGCGACGAGCGCCAGCACGCGCAAGGGGCTGCCCGAGCCCTGCTCGATCTTCAGCGGGGCCGCGAAGATCACGGCGCCCGTCGGCGGCAATTGATCAAGATTGCAAAGGCTCGCAAGCCCCAATCGGTTCGCGCCATGCATAAGGTTGTGCGCCGGGAAGGGCGGCTCGAAGGAATGAGCCTGGCCGGCATCGGTGCCGACCGCCTCGACGCCCCAGCCGTTCACGTCGCGCTCCTGCGTCAGGAAGCGCATGGCATCGACATTCGGGCCCGGCACATGCGGGCCGTCTTCCTTCATGTTCAGGAAAGCCGCGGGGTCCGTACGCTTCGACCAATCGGTGCGCATCAGCACCCAATGGCCTTTCGGAATTTTGCCGTGCTTCTTTTCCCAGGCGAGGATGTGCTTCGGGGTTATCAGGAATTTCTCATCCTTGGCCGCCTCTTTCGAGCAATCGATGACGCAGGCCGGCGCCACGAAGCGCTGTACATCGATCGTGTCGGTCGCACCGTCCCGATAATCCTTGCCCGACACCCAATGGATCGGCGCGTCGAAATGCGTCCCCGTATGCTCGCCGCAGGAGATGTTGTTCCAATACCAAGCCGGGCCCTTGTCGTCATAGCGCGAGATCGGCGAGATCGAGAAAGGGTTCGACTGGGCGAAAGCCGGCGGAAGCTGGATCACCGGCGTCGAGGGCTTGAGCGTTTGCGTCAGATCCACGACGCGGATCTTGCGCTTCGCGATCTGCTTCGCGAGTTTTTCGAGAACTGACGTGGTCATGATGTTTTTCCTCCGAGGTTCATCCTAGCTTGGGGCGACTGCGCATCTCAACTGTCCGGCGACTCGAGCCTCACCTGCGCTAGGGAAGGGCGGGGCCGGGAGGGGCGCTTCGCGCCTCGAGGGCATGCGTGTCGCGCGCCGCGAAGGCGCTCGTGGCTGCCGCCAATCCCCGCCCGATGAGGCCGATGTCGTCGGCGACCACGGTGAGGCGGTACCCTTGCGCGCGCCGCTTCGCAGCGGCATCCGCCGATGTCGTGAAGATGCCGCAAGGCGTCCAATGGCGCCGACAGGCGTCGAGGATTTCGCGGCAGGCATCCTCGTGGCGCGCCTCCATCTGGGGAAAGGCGCCGAGCGAAAGGGCAAGGTCGCCGGTGCCGATGAAAACAAGGTCGACACCCTCGGTCCCGGCGATCTTCCTCGCGTTCTCGAGACCCTTCATGGTCTCGATCATCACGGCCACGATGATGCCGCGCTCGCATGCGGCGTGGTAATCGACGTAATCGGCGAGCGGGCGGGCACCGCCTCCGGAGCGCTCGCCATGAGGCGGGTAGCGCGCCGCCTTCACGGCCGCCGCCGCCTGCTTGCGGCTTTCGATCAACGGCACGATCACGCCTTCGGCGCCCGCGTCGAGCGCCTGCCCGATGGCGAAGGCGCTGTTCTCGGCGACGCGCGCGAGAACCGGAATTTCCGGCGGGACCACGCCGATCGCCGCCTCCAAGCTCAAGCGATCCCATAATCCGTGCTGGAGGTCGAGAACGATGGCGTCCGGGCGCGCGCGCCCCGCGATCTCGGCCACCGCGACCGAGCCGAGGGAAAGCCAGATCACGCCAAGGAAGTCACCTCGATCGATGCGGTAGCGCAAACTCGAGCGCTTGGGAACGAACATGCGGCCCTCCGGACCTCCTCGGATTGCCGCGAAGCGCAAAGCCACCCGACCGGAGAGGGACGTTAGGGGGGCGCCGGGGAGAAGGTCAATGCGTTGCGGCAGGTGCGGTTAATGGCAAAATCGGCTTCCGCAGAAGATGGCGGGCTTCGTCATCAGGCGCTCTTGTGGCAAAAGGCATTCCCGGGCGGCGCGGGGGCTTGCGCCGTGCGGAATGTGAGGTGAGGCACTATGATCGCCAGCTGGACGGTCATCCTCTCGGCGCTCGTCTATTTGTGCTTCCTCTTCGTGGTCGCGCAATTTGGCGATCGGGGCGGAAAGCCCTGGCTTTCGGGACGCTCGCGCGCCACCGTGTACGCACTATGCCTGAGCGTCTATTGCACCTCGTGGACCATCTACGGTTCGGTTGATTTCGCCTCGATCAATGGAATCGCCTTTCTCGGCATCTATGTGGGGCCGGTCCTCGTCTTTCTTTTCGGCACCCGGCTCCTCACCCGCATCGCGCGCCTCGCGAAGTCGCAAAACTCGACCTCGATCGCCGATCTGATCGCCGCCCGCTACGGCAAGAACGAGTTCGTGGCGGCGGCGGTCGCCCTCATCGCGCTGGTAGCCGTCATCCCCTACATCGCCTTGCAGCTAAAGGCGGTTTCGGCATCGCTCACGGCGCTGCTCGCGAGCCTCGAAGGCGGCGCCGACACGGGAGCGCTCCTGCTTTTTGGCGATCTCTCGCTGATAGTGGCGCTCGTCCTGTCGGGCTTCGCCGTCGCCTTCGGCACCCGTCATATCGACGCAACGGAGCACCAAGATGGGCTGATGCTCGCCATCGCCATGGAGGCGATCGTCAAGCTTTGCGCCTTCCTGATCGTTGGCCTCGTAATCGTCGCGCCCGCCTTTCTCGGCCGACTGCCGGCCGCCGTGGCCGAGGCACAAGCACGGTTTCAGCCCTGGCGCCTCACCGATCCGGTGAACTTTCTGACCATGGCCGGCCTCTCGGTCGCGGCCATCCTTCTCCTGCCTCGACAGTTTCACGTCACCTTCGTCGAGAACCGCGACATCAATGACATCAAGCGTTCCCGCTGGATGTTCCCGCTTTATCTCCTGCTCATCAACCTCCTCGTGTTGCCGATTGCCGCCGCGGGCCTCGCAGTTGCGCCTCAGGGCGGTTCCGACAACGCTTTGCTGCTGCTTGCGGTCCCTCTCAGCCGCGGCGAAACGCTCACCGCGCTTATCGCGTTCATCGGCGGCCTCTCGGCTTCGACCGCAATGGTGATCGTCGATTCGATCGCGGTCGCCATCATGATCTCGAACCACCTCGCCGTGCCACTCGTGCTTCGGTTCCACTCGGCCCGCCGCCACCTGCTCGAAACACCCGGCAGCGCGACCGGCGGAAACGCCCTCACCGGCGACATGACGGGTCTCATTCTCGCGGTTCGCCGCGTCGCGATCTTCGCGGTGGTGATGCTCGGCTATCTGTACTTTCGCAGCGCGCGCGGGGAAGCGCTCGCGGCCATCGGCCTTTTGTCCTTCGCCGCGATCGCCCAGATTTTCCCAAGCTTCCTCGCGGCGCTGTTTTGGCGCCGCGCCAATGCGCGAGGCGCGCTCGCCGCGCTCATCGCGGGCAGTGCGACCTGGATCTACACCTTGCTACTGCCGAGTTTCGCCGGCTCGCGCCACGGGCTCGATCTCCTCATCGCGCAAGGCCCGATGGGCATGGCCTGGCTTCGTCCCGAGCATCTTTTCGGGCTTCGGCTTCCCCCGTTGACGCATGGCGTCCTTTGGAGCCTCGCGGCAAATGTCGTGGCCCTCGTGCTCGGCTCTCTCAGCCGAGGGTTGACGAGAATGGAGCGCGCCCAAGCGGGGGTTTTCCTCAACCGCAAGGCTCGCCAGAGCCCGCCGCTCTTCGCTCGGCGCGAAAGGGTCAGCATCGCGGAGCTGCGCGACACGGTTGCGCGATTTCTCGGGCCCGATCGCGCAAGGCGCGCTTTCGAGAGCTTCCTGGGCGGTTCCGGCTCGGCCGCGGCGCCCGGCGCGCCCGCCGATATCGAGCTCGTGCGCCGGGTCGAGCATCTTCTGTCCTCGGCGATCGGCGCTTCCTCCGCCCGCCTCGTGCTTGCCTTGCTCACCCGTCGCCCGACCGTCTCGAGCCGCGATGCCCTCCAGCTTCTCGGCGATACATCGGCCGCCTTGCAGCACAAGCGCGATTTGCTGCAGCACGCGCTCGATCATGCCCGGCAAGGGATTACCGTGTTCGACAAGGACCGGCACCTCCTCGCCTGGAACCAAGCCTGGCTCGAGCTTTACGATATGCCGCAGAACCTCGTGAAGGCCGGCATGAAGCTCGACGAGATCGTGCGCTTCAACGCGCGGCGAGGCCTTTATGGCGAAGGCGACGCTGACGTGTTCGTCGAGATGCGGGTTCGAAGCTTCTTCGAAGGCACCGATCCGGTAAGGCTGCGCCTTTATCCCTCGCGCGCCGTGATCGAGGTCTGGTCCAACCCGCTTCCGGATGGCGGCGTGGTGACGACTTACACCGATGTCACGGCAAGCGTCGCCGCACAGGAGGAGCTGGCGATCGCCAATGAGACGCTCGAAGGGCGTGTCAAGGAACGCACCCGCGAGCTCGAGCGCCTCAATGCCGAGCTCATTCGCGCCAAGGCGCTGGCAGAGGAGGCGAACGCTTCGAAGACGCGCTTCCTCGCCGCGGCGAGCCACGACATCCTCCAGCCCCTGAACGCCGCGCGTCTCTACGCTTCCGCTTTCGCCGAGCGCCCGCGTGCCGCCGGTGCCGCGAAACTTGCAAGCCATGTGGACGGGTCGCTCGAGGTGGTCGAGGGCATCATCTCCGAGCTGCTCGACATCGCCAAATTCGACGCGGGCGCCATGCGATCCGAGATGGTGCCGCTGCAGCTCGACGAGCTGCTACGCGAGCTCGAACGCGAATTTGCTCCGCATGCGGCGGCAAAGGGCCTGAAGCTGCGCGTCGGCAAATCGGGCGCGATCGTGCGTACCGACCGGCTGCTGCTCAGGCGCCTGTTGCAAAATCTGTTGTCGAACGCGATCAAATACACGAGCGCCGGCGGCGTGCTTGTCGGTGCGCGCCGACGCGGCGGGCGCGTCGTCCTCGAGGTCTGGGATAGCGGAGTGGGCATCGCAGAGACCCAGCAAGGCGCGATCTTCGAGGAGTTCAAGCGTTTGCCGGAAGGCGCGCGACAAGCCCAGGGACTCGGTCTTGGGCTCTCGATCGTGCGCCGGATCGCCGATCTTCTCGCGACGCCGCTCGATGTGCGGTCCGCGCCCGGACGCGGGTCGGTGTTCCGCCTTTCGCTTCCCGCGACTTCCGAAATGCCGCGGCGCCCGGCTCCGCGCCGGATCGCCCTGCGCCAAAGCGGCGACCATGCCGGGATGCGCATTGTCGTCATCGACAACGAGCCTTCAATTCTTTCCGGCATGCGGGCGCTGCTCGAGGGGTGGGGCTGCGTCTGCGTCGTGGCGACGGACGCACAAGGCGCGATGCGCCGCCTCGCGGAGGCAGGAGCTCCCCATTTCATCATCGCCGATTACCATCTCGATGACTCCAACGGGCTCGCTGCGATCGCGGCGCTGCGAGCGCGTTTCGGCACTCAGATCCCCGCCCTCTTGATCACCGCCGATCGCGATCGGGGCTTGAAGCACAGGGCCGCTTCCGAAGACGTGGACCTTCTGCACAAGCCTTTGAAGCCCGCGGCGCTCCGGGCGCTGCTGACTCGCAAGGCCGCGGCGCTTGCGGCCGCGGAGTGACGCGAGCTCAGTTTTTCGTTCAAGCCTTCCTCCGCGAGACGCTCTTCGCGTTGCCACGGCTTCGCGAAAAAAGCTTCAGGGCTTGGCGTCGGAGGGAGCATCTCCGGCCTCTGGGTCGGTGCCCTTACCCAAACGCAGATCGGCTTCCTTGCGGATGAGGTCGGTGAGCTCGGGACGGCTCGCGGCAAGCGCTCGGAAATCGGCGATGTCGAGGCTGAGGAGCTGCGTCACCTTGGTGGTGATCACCGTCGCGTTGCGCGGCGCTCCCGTCAAGATGGCGATTTCGCCGAAAAAAGCGCCAGGCCCGAGGCGAACAGGCTTCGGCTCGATCAAGATCTCGACCTCGCCATCGACGATGAAATACATGCAGTCGCCAGGTTGTCCTCGCCTCGTGACGACCGACCGCGCCGGAAAATCGCGCGGCCGAAGAAGGGAAGCGACATCGGCGATGGTCGCCGCGCCGGCGTTCTCGAAAAAGGACACCTTCGAGATCATGTCCCAGCTTCGCAAGAACTCGGTCCGCTTCAGCTCGGCCGCGAAACCGGTCGCGAGAATACCGGCAAGAAGACTGATCGTCCCGAGGCCGCCGATCATGACGGCGCCTCCGACCATTCGCCCGAGCGGCGTGATCGGCACCATGTCGCCATAGCCCGTGGTGGTGAGGGTAGTGATCGCCCACCAAAGCGCGGTGCCGACGCTGGTGAAGACGCCGGGCTGGGCGTGCCGCTCCGCGAGATAGCCGAGAACCGCGCCGCCGGTCAGCACCATCCCGAAGAGCAAGAGCACGCCGAGGATCGGCTCGCGTTCGCGAAGGATCACCGTCGTCAAGATGCGCCCGCCGCGCGAATAGCGCGCGAACCGCAAGAGCCAGAGCGATGCAAGGAGGGGGGCACCCGAGGGCGTCCAGTAGAAAGGCGCCGCGATCGCCATCGGCAGAATTGTGAGCACGTCGAGCGCTCCCCAGGCCGTGCCGACCCAGCGCGCGGTGTCCCCATCCTCGGTCTCCAGCCGCTCATGCGCCGTGATCGCCCGGCTGAACGCGAGCCGCACCGCGGCATCGATGAGGAAGAGCGCCATGATGATGATGAGCCCACCCGACGCCAGGGAGCGGGCGGCCTCGGCAACGCTCGGCGTCGTCATGACGATCATCGCGAGAAGGCCGATCAGGATGAGCGTCGCCTCCGCGCGCCGGTAGAGGCGAGCCCGCGAGGACATTGATCGCCGGTCAAGCATGGTGGCGAGCACGGCGGCCGTCCGCGCCGCCCGAGACGGCGTGGCGGCGCTCACGGAAAATACCCAGGGATCGAGGGACGGATGTGCAGCACGTGAGACAATTGCGTGAATCTCGAAGGGTTTCGCTCAGTTTCTTGGACAGGCGCACTATTGACGCCCGCTACCATAGCATCGCATCCGGTTACGAAAAGCGGAGCGCGCCCGTCGAGCTCCGCCCGGCGTGACCAGAGAGGCAGCATGCAGCGTCAATTCCATTCGAACCGCGATTTTCGCAAGGCAATCACGATCGAGGAGCTGCGTGCCCTCGCGCGGCGCCGTTTGCCGGCCTTCGCGCTCGAATATCTCGAGGGCGGCGCCGAGGACGAGGTTACGCTGCGCCGCAACCGCAAGGCTTTCGAGCGCGTTGCCTTCGTCCCGAGAACCCTCACCGATGTTTCACAGCGCGATCTTTCGGTCGAAGTCTTCGGCAGGAAGTTGCCCCTGCCGCTCGCGATCGCGCCTACCGGATCGAGCGGCCTCTTCGCGCATCGGGGCGATCTTGCGCTCGCCCACGCCGCCGCCGGGTTCGGTATCCCCTTTATCCAAAGCACCGTCTCGACGCTGAGGCTCGAGACGGTTGCGGAAGGCGCAGGCGGACGCCATTGGATGCAGCTCTACATGCTCAAGGATCGCGCCGTGACCGAGGCCATCGTGGCGCGCGCGGCGGCGGCGGGGTGCGAAGCGCTCGTGCTCACCACGGACACGGTCGTCTTCGGCAATCGCGAATGGGACAGGCGCCATTACATCCGGCCGGGACACTTGCGGCTCTCGAGCAAGCTCGAGGTTTTGAAGCATGCGCGCTGGATTTGGGACGTGCTCGTGCCCGATGGCCTGCCGATCTTTGAAAATATTCGCGAATTCTTGCCCGGCCGAAACGCCAATCCGGTACGCACGCGCGCCTTCCTGGTGCAACAAATGGACCCCTCGATCACCTTCAAGGAGATCGCCTGGCTCAAGAGCATCTGGCCGCGAAAGCTCGTGGTGAAGGGAGTTCTCGACGTCGAGGACGCGCGTCGCATCGCGGATGCTGGCGTCGACGGCATCGTGGTCTCGAACCATGGCGCGCGTCAGCTTGACGGTTCCGTTTCCCCGATCGAGGTGCTTCCCGATATCGTGGAAGCGGTCGGCACGCGGCTTTGCGTGATGGTCGACGGCGGCTTCCGGCGCGGCACCGACGTTGTGAAGGCGATCGGGCTTGGCGCGCGTCTCGTGCTGCTCGGTCGCGCCACCCTTTATGGCTTGGCGGCCGGCGGAGAGGAGGGCGCGAAGCACGCGCTGTCCATTTTGCAGGAGGAAATCGACCGCACGGTCGGCCTACTCGGCGTGACGAGCTTGAGCGAATGCGCCGGACGCTTGCGTCCGGCCTCGCTCTGATCTTTCCGCCGTCGTGCCGTGCCTTGCCTCGAAGTCCCGCATGGGGCACAAGCGCCGCCTCGACCTCATTTGATCCTCTCATGCCTCAAGACAAAGCTCCTCTTCGCCTCGGCCTTGCCGGCCTCGGGACCGTCGGTTCTGCCGTGGCGCGCATTCTGGCGACGCGGCGCATGGCGCTTTCGCGCCTTGCCGGGCGGGAGATCGTGCTTTCGGCGGTCACGGCGCGACATCGATCGCGCGATCGCGGGATCGATCTTGGTGGCGTTGCATGGTTCGACGATCCGGTCGCGCTTGCGCGCGCGCCTGAGCTCGATCTCGTCGTCGAGCTCATCGGCGGGGAGGACGGGCCGGCGCATCGGATGATCGAGGCCGCGATCAAGGCGGGAAAAGGCGTGGTGACCGCCAACAAAGCCTTGCTCGCAAAGCATGGCACCGAGCTCGCAAGGGCTGCCGAGAAGGCAGGTGTTCCGCTCGCCTTCGAGGCCGCGGTCGCCGGCGGCATCCCGATCATCAAGACGCTGCGTGAAGCGCTTTCCGGCAATGAGATCACCCGAATCCAGGGCATCCTCAACGGCACTTGCAATTACATCCTCACCCGCATGGAAACTGAGAAGCTCGCCTTCGCGGAGGTTCTCGCCGACGCTCAGGGCCTCGGCTATGCGGAAGCGGACCCGACCTTCGATGTCGGCGGCTTCGACACCGCTCATAAGCTCGCGATCCTCACCAGCCTCGCCTTCGGCACCCGCATCGATGCCGATGCCATCCATGTGGAGGGGATCGCCTCCATCACCCCGCTCGATCTCGCGATGGCCGATGAGCTCGGCTTCCGCATCAAGCTCCTCGGCGTCGCGGTGCGCACCGCGAACGGCGTGGAACAGCGCGTGCACCCGACCATGGTGGCGAAGGGCGCGGCCATCGCCGAGGTGATGGGCGTGACGAATGCGGTCACCATCGACGCGGACGCGGTGCGCGAAATCACGCTCGTCGGGCCCGGCGCCGGCGGCGAGGCCACGGCCTCGGCGGTCGTTGCCGACATCACCGACATCGCGCGCGGGCGCCTGGCGCCGCCCTTCGGCCTTCCGGTCGACGCGCTCGCCGAGCCGATGCGAGCCCCGATGCAGCGCCACGAGGGCGGTTATTACGTTCGCCTCTCGGTTTATGACCATCCGGGCGCGGCGGCCGCCATCGCCACACGTTTCGCCGAGCAGAAGATCTCGCTCGAGAGCATTTTGCAGAAGGGCCGGGCGCGCCAGGCCGCCACGTCGCTCGCCCGCAACGGTGCCGAGAGCGCGGTTCCGGTGGTTCTCATTACCTACGCGACGGCGGAGAGCGCCATCCGGGTCGCCCTTGACGCGGTGACGGCGGACGGGCACATCGCCGAGCCGCCTCAGGTGATCCGCATCGAGCGCGAATAGCGCTTGCCGCTCGCCCCGATCAAAAGCGTTCCGTCACGAGGAAGACACTCCATGCGCGAGGCCATCACGGTTCGATCCGACAAGATCATCGAACGCATCCTCACCCTGGAGCTCGTGCGCGTCACCGAACGCGCCGCCGTCGCTTCCGCCCGCCTGCGAGGGCGAGGCGACGAGAAAGCGGCGGATCAAGCGGCGGTCGACGCCATGCGGCGCGAGCTGAACAAGCTCCAGATCGACGGAACGGTGGTGATCGGGGAGGGGGAGCGCGACGAAGCCCCGATGCTCTTCATCGGCGAGAAGGTCGGCAACGGCAAGGGACCGAAGGTCGACATCGCGGTCGACCCCTTGGAGGGAACGACGCTTTGCGCCAAAGACATGCCGGGCTCGATCGCCGTGATGGCGATGGCGGAGCATGGCACGCTGCTCAATGCCCCCGACGTCTACATGGAGAAGATCGCGATCGGACCGGGCTACCCGGAAGGCACGGTCGATCTCGATGCGACGCCCGAGGAGAATATCCGCGCTCTCGCCAAGGCGAAGGGCGGCTCGCCGAGCGAGGTCACGGCGCTCATTCTCGACCGGCCGCGCCACGCCGAGCTGATTTCGCGCGTGCGGGCGCTAGGCGCCGGCATCCGTTTGATCACGGATGGCGATGTAGCGGGCGTGATCTTCACCAGCAAGCCCGAGGAGACGGGCATCGATATCTATATGGGCATCGGCGCGGCGCCGGAAGGCGTGCTAGCCGCGGGTGCGCTACGCTGCGTCGGCGGGCAGATGCAGGGCCGCTTGATCCTCGATACGCCCGAGAAGCGGGCTCGCGCGGCCGAGATGGGCGTCAAAAATCCCAAGCGCAAATACAACCTCCTCGATCTCGCCTCGGGCGATGTGATCGTCGCGGCGACCGGCGTCACGGACGGCGCGCTGTTGTCGGGCGTGCGCTTCGGCAAGGACGTGATCGAGACCGAGACGGTCGTCTATCGCTCGGCCACGGGCACGGTCAGGCGCATCAAGGCCGAGCATCGCGAATTCGAGAAGTTCCATCTCGGGTAACCGGCGGCCAATAGGGGACCGCATGGCGAAGGCCATGCGAGACCGCCGGCGCGGTACCGGATCTCATTGACGACGCCCGGCGAGGCGACCCCTCTCGCTCATAAGGGATGCAGGATACGGCGCAGGAAATCCTGGGTGCGCAGGTGCTGGGGCGCGGCGAGCACGGACTTCGCCGCCCCCTCTTCGACGATCACCCCGCCATCGATGAAGACCACTCGATCGGCGACTTCGCGCGCGAAGCTGATCTCATGGGTGACGACCACCATGGTCATCCCCTCGTCCGCAAGGGAGCGCATCACGGAAAGCACCTCACCCACGAGCTCCGGATCGAGCGCCGAGGTAGGCTCATCGAACAAAATCGCTTGAGGCTGCATGGCAAGCGCCCTGGCGATGGCGACACGCTGTTGCTGGCCACCGGAAAGCTTCGGCGGATAGGCGTCCGCCTTGTCGGCGAGGCCGACGCGTCCGAGAAGCGCGCGACCGCGTGCGATCGCCGGCGCACGGCCCTCCTTTTTTACGTGAATTGGACCCTCGATCACGTTTTCGAGGGCCGTGCGGTGCGGGAAGAGATTGAAGCGCTGGAAGACCATCGCGACTTCCATCCGCACTTTTCGAATGCCGGGGTGCTGGCGGTCGACGCGGTGGCCCGCCACGAGAATTTCGCCCCGATCATAGCTCTCGAGCCCGTTGATGCAGCGCAAGATCGTGGATTTCCCGGAGCCCGAGGGTCCGATGATGCACACCACCTCGCCCTTTGAGACGTTCGCCGAAATGCCGCGGAGCACGTGATGCTCACCGAAGCTCTTGTGGATGGCGCGAATCTCGATCGTCGACATCAGCGGTTCTCAGCGCCGGCCGAAATGCTTTTCGAGCCTGCCGACCAGCCAGATGAGCGGCAGGCTCATGAGAAGGTAGAGGCTAGCAACGAGAGTGAAGACGCTGGTGTTCTTGAAGGTGGAGGCGGCGATCAGCTTACCTTCGAGCGAAAGTTCGGCGACGGTGATCGTCGACGCCTGTGAGGAATCCTTGAGCATCATGACGACGATATTCCCGAAAGGCGGGAGCACGATCTTGATTGCTTGCGGCAGGATCACCCGTTTCATGATGGTCCACCAGCCCATGCCGATCGATTGCGCCGCTTCGACTTGACCGGGATCGATCGCTTCGATTCCGGCGCGAAAATTTTCCGCGTGATAGGCGGAATAGGCGATCCCGAGCCCGATGATGGCCGCTTGAAGCGCCGATAGCGCAATGCCGAAATCCGGCAGAACGAAATAGATGTAGAAGAGCTGGACGATGATCGGAATGCCGCGAATGACGTTGATGAGGCCGGTGGAGATGAGGACGAGCGGCTTGAGTTGCGAAACCCGCATCAAGGCGAACACGAGGCCGAGCGCCGTCGAAAGCGCCAGCGAGCCGATGGTGACGAGGAGCGTGAGTCGCAATCCCTGCAGCAGAATGGGCAGGAACTCGATGGCATTCCTCGTAAAGCCAGGCATCAAGCCGGCCAGGTCTGCGGCCCCGTGAGCGCCGTCAAGCTCCTGGCTTTGGCCTCCGCCACGGCGTGAAGTTCGCGCGCCATCACGTTATGCGCGCACTCATTCGAGGCCCCATTTGGCGAGGATTTTCGAGAGGCCGCCATTTGCCTTGAGCTTGGTGAGCGAGGCGTTGACCTTGGCGAGCAACTCGCCGTCCATCTTGCGCACGCCGATCGCCACCGAACCCGGAATCGTGGCTTTGTAGCTCTTCACCAGCCGCGTCTCGGGGAAGCGGCCTTGCTGCAAATTGTAGGCTAGGATCGGCAGGTCCGCGAAGCCCGCCTGGATGCGCCCGGCGTTCACGTCGCGCATGATGTCGGGGATAGTGTCGTAGATCTTCACCTCGGGAAAGACCTTCTTGAGCGGCTCGACGAAGGCCGTGCCCACTTGAGCGCCGACGGTGTAGCCCTTCATGTCGTCGAAGCTCACATAATCCTTGGTGTCGGACTTCGGCACGATCAAGCCTTCGCCGTAGCTGTAGACGGTGTCGGAGAAATCGATGACTTCCTTGCGCTGCGAGGTCGCGAACATCGCCGCCGCGATGAGGTCGATCTTACTCGACGTCAAGGAGGGGATCAGGGTCGAGAATTGCATCGGCTCGATCTCGATGCCGAAGCCGGCGTCCTTGCCGATCGCTTCGATGAGATCGACCATGACGCCCTGGATGGTATTCGTCTGGGTGTCGAGGAAAGTGAAGGGAACGCCGGTTGGGGTCGAGCCGACTTTCAGGGTTTGCTGGGCCGCGGCGGGGAGGGCACTTGGCCCCGAGCCTGCGAGCATCAAGAGCAAGGCAAGCAGCGCAAGACGCTTGAGCATGAAGTTCCATCCTGTCCAACGCCGGAAGATGCGACGCAAATCCGTCTGATCATCCCCGATTTTCATGACAGGAAAGTCCCGGCACGGCAACCGGCGAGGCCACGCGGCCTTCAGCAAGCGCGGCGTCCACCCACGCGTGATTTGGCACTTCGGTTGCCGTTTCCGGATTCGCTCATTGGGCACACGCTTTGGATCGGATGCTCCTAGAGGGGTTCATGCACGCGTAATCAGCCAGTGGTCCTCTCGTTGCGAATTTGAAGGCGGCTGCTACGCTCGTCGCCTTGCCGCCGCGCAAACGCGCGGACATGGAGGGGTCTTGGATGCGCACGTGGTCTTGTCTTGCGGCTTTGGCCGTTTCCTTGTTTTTCGCCGCTCCCGTCCTCGCCGAGGAAGCTTTCGTTCAAGACGATCTCGCGACCGGGGTCGTGCGGTTTCCCGCGTTGCTGCGCAAGGAAGCCGGCGGCCTTACCAAGCGCCCGGCGGCTCAGCTCGAGAGCGATGGCCTCGCGGCCCTTCTGCATGGAGATGCCCGGCGCGCGCTCGACCTTTTCGGCGCCGCGATCGCGCTCGACGAAAAGAACGCCGCCGCCTGGCTTGGCTACGCGCGATGCCGCGTTCGCGGTCGAGCCCCGGGACTCCTCGAGAAATACACCTTGCGCGAGCGCGCGCTCACCGCCGCCTATGGCGCCTATCAGCGGGCTCCGGCCGGCAAGGACGAGGCGAAGGCGCTTGTCTTGCTCGGTCGAGGTCTTTGCCGATCTGCAGCGCTGGCGCCCGGCGCTCAACGCCTATCGCGCAAGCCTCGACCGCGATGACGATGCCGATATCCGCACGACCTATGAGGACTGCTCAAGGAGCACGGCTTCCGCGTCGTCGACTACAAGGTCGATTCAGTGACGCAGTCAGCCCCGCATCTGCTTCCAGTTCTCCGATCCGTTGCGGCGCGGCAAGGTCGATTTCGCTCCGTTCGTCGCGGTCTCCGGCAACGCCAATGTCGGCGATCACGGTCGAGGAGCCGCAGCTTTGCGTCGAGGGCCTGAAGCATGGCGAGCGCTACGCCATCGTCCTGCGCGAGGGCTTGCCCTCCGCGGTCGGCGAGACCCTCCTGAAATCGGCCGATTACGAAATCTATGTCCGCGACCGCTCTGCCGCAAGTGCGCTTCAGCGGCAAGAACTACGTGCTGCCGCGCATCGGGCAGGAAGGCATTCCGCTCCTCTCGATCAACGCAAGCAAGATCAACGTCGCCATCAACCGCATCGGCGACCGCAATCTCTTGCCGACCTTGCGTTCGGAGGACTTCCTCAATCAGATCACGGCCTATCGCGCAGGCCAGATTTCCGACCAGGACGGCGTCAAGGTCTGGAGCGGCTCGATCGACGCGAAGCCCGTTGCTCAACGCCGAAGTGACGACCGCCTTCCCGGTGCTCGAGGCCGTGGGCAAGCTCGAAGCCGGCGTCTATGTCATGACCGCCTGGCCGGACGGCGTCGCCGACGACGATGATTCCTCGCGCGCCACGCAATGGTTCGTGGTCTCGGATTTCGGGCTCACCGCCTTCTCCGGCACGGACGGCGTGCACGTGCTCGTCGAAATCGCTGGCGAGCGCGGAGCCGCTTGTCGGGCGTCGAGCTTCGGCTCATCGCCAAGAACAACGAGGTGCTCGACACCAAGACGACGGACGCCGACGGCTATGCGCATTTCGAGCGCGGGGCTCGCGCGCGGCAGCGGCGGCATGGCGCCGTCGCTGGTCGTGGCCTCGCGACGGAAAGGGCGATTACGGCTTTCTCGACTCTCAGCTCACCGCTTTCGATCTCACCGATCGCGGCGTGAAGGGAAGGCTGGTGCAGACGGCGCTCGACGCCTTCCTTTTCACCGAGCGCGGCGTCTATCGCTCGGGCGAGACCGTCTTCCTCACCGCGCTCTTGCGCGACGCCAAGGGCGCCGTGGTGCCGGGCTTGCCGGTGACCATCGTCATTCAGCGGCCGGACGGCGTCGAATACAAGCGCGTCAAGCTCGATGATCAGGGCCTCGGCGGGCGCTCGCTTCGCGCTGCCGCTGCTCTCGGACGCGCAGCACGGCACCTGGCGCATCCAGGCCTATGCCGACCCGAAATCGGATCCCATCGGCGAGACGAGCTTCCTTCTCGAGGACTATGTTCCCCAAAAGCTCGAGGTGACGCTCGCGCCCGCCGAGAAGGTGCTTCAGGCCGGCGCAGCCGGCGCGCATCGGCGTCGATGCGCGCTTCCTCTACGGCGCGCCGGGCTCCGGCCTCGATGTGACGGGCAACGTCACCATCGAGCCGCTCGAGAGGCAGCTTGCCGGGACTCGAGGGCTATACGGTCGGGCTGCAGGACGAGCCCTTCCAAAACCAATCGAACGCGCTCGAGGAAGGAGCGACCACCGACGCCAAAGGCCATGCCGATGTCGTGGTGGCCGCTCGAGGATGTCGCGGCGCCACGCCCGCTCGAAGCCAAGATCACGCTCACGGTCGGCGAGCCCGGCGGGCGCTCGCTCGACCGCACGGTGACCTTGCCGATCAGGCCGTCGCATGCGGTCATCGGCGTCAAGAAGCTGTTCAACGACGAGCAGCTCGTCGAGAACAGCGTCAGCGAAATTCGAGCTCGTGGCGGCCGATGCGCAAGGGCGCGCGCGCGGCGCGACAAGGACGTCGTCCTGGACGCTGAGCGAGGTGCATAAGATCCTACCAATGGTTTCGGCGCGACGGGAGCTGGCAATTCGAAGCCCGTGACCACGCACGCGCAAGGTAGCGGATGGCCGCTGTGGACATCGCGGCCGGCGCGCCCGGCACGATCGAGGTTCCGGTGAAATACGGCAGCTACCGGCTCGACGTGCGCTCCGCCGATGGCGCGGCGCAAACCGCCGTCAGCTTCTATGCCGGCTGGGGCGGAGGCGCGACGGCCGACACGCCCGACACGCTCGAGCGTCACGCTCGACAAGCATGACTACAATTCGGGCGACACGGCGAAGCTTCATTTCTCCGCGAAATTCGCCGGGACGGCGACGCTCGCTGTCGTCAACGAAGGCGTTCATGTCGCTCAAGACTATCGACGTCGCGGCCGGCGACAACGATGTCGAGATGCCGATCGAGGCCGACTGGGGCGCCGGCGCCTATATGCTCGCCCTGGTGCATCGTCCGCTCGACACGGCCGCCAAGCGCTTGCCCGGCCGCGCGCTCGGTCTTGCCTGGTTCGGCATCGATCAGGCCGTCGCACACGCTTGGCGTCGAGCTTTCGCCGCCGGAGAAGGTGCGTCCGCGCGGGCAGCTCGACATTCCCGTGAAGCTCACGGGGCTCGAGCCCGGCGAAGAGGCCTATGTCACCGTCGCGGCCGTCGATGTCGGCATCTTGAACCTCACCGAACTACGAGGTGCCGAAGCCGCGACAGTATTTCTTCGGCCAGCGCCAGATGGGCGCGGAGGTCCGCGATCTTTACGGCTTCCTGATCGACGGCATGCAGGGCGAGAAGGGCGCCATCCGCTCGGGAGGCGACGCGGGCGGCGGCCTCAAGGCGGATACGCCGACGCAGCCTCCGCTCGCGCGCTATTCGGGCATCGTGAAGGTGGGCGCGGACGGCACGGCGCAAGGTCTCCTTCGACCTGCCGGCCTTCAACGGCACGGTGCGCGTCATGGCCGCCGCCTGGTCGAAGACGAAGGTGGCGCATGCCTCCAAGGACGTGATCGTCCGCGATCCGGTCGTGGCCGAGGCGACCTTGCCGCGCTTCCTCAATCTCGGCGATGAGACTCGCTTCAACATCGCCGTCGACAATGTCGAGGCGCCGGCCGGCGAATTTTGCCATCGATGTCGATGTGCATGGGCCCGCTCGCTGCTGCCGGCGAGCGCGACGCACGCGACGCTCAAGCTCGCCGCAGCATGAGCGAAAGAGCATCCAGATCCCGGTCAAGGCCGCCGGGCATCGGCACGGGCACGCTCGACGTGACGCTCGCCGGCGCGGCGCGGCAGCTTCACGCAGAGCCTCGCGGTGAAGATCGAGCCGGGGAGGCCCGAGGTCTATCGCCGCATCGTGCGGCCGATGCCGCCGCAAGCGAGCCTCACGGTCTCGAAGGACCTGCTCGCCGAGTTCCTGCCCGGCACGGGCTCCGTCGGCGTATCGGTCGCGCCGCTTGTCGCGATCGACGTCGCAGCGCTCTTGCAGGCGCTCGACCGCTATCCTTACGGATGCACGGAGCAGACGGTGTCGCGCGCCATGCCGCTTCTCTACGTCAACCAGCTCGCCTCGACGGAGCGGCTGGGCCTCGACCCCGATATCGACGGGCGAATCAAGACGGCGATCGAGCGCGTCTTGTCGCGCCAATCCTCGAACGGCTCTTTCGGCCTGTGGTCGCAGGATTCCTCCGACGACATCTGGCTCGACGCCTTCACGGCGGATTTCCTGACGCGGGCGCGCGAGCGCAATTTCGAGGTGCCGCAGCTCGCCCTGCAATCGGCGCTCGATCGGTTGCGCAACTTCATCAAGCATGCCGAGCCGAACGCCGAGGAAGCGGACGGATTCGCCTATGCGGCTTATGTGCTGGCGCGCAACCATCGCCCGATCGTCGGCGATCTGCGCTATGCGGCCGACACGAAGCTCGACGTCTTCCAAAGCCCCTTCGCGCGGGCCCAGATCGCGGCGGCTCTGGCGCTTTTGGGCGACAAGGGGCGCTCGCAAGCGACCTTCGCCTCGGCCATCGACCTTTTGCGGGACGAGAAGGACAATGGCTTGTCGCGCCCCGATTATGGCTCGCGCCTGCGTGACGGGGCCGGCATCCTCGCTCTCGCCGCGGAAACGGGCTTGCCTCAGGACGAGCTCGTCAAGGCGAGCGCGGTCATGGATGATGCGCGCTCGTCCGCGCCTCTTCACCAGCACGCAGGAGAATGCCTGGATGGTGCTAGCCGCCCAGGCGCTCGCCGCGACCGCGAATGAACTCACGGTCAAGGTCAATGACGCGGATCGCAAGGGCAATTTCAACGCGCGCTATTCCGACGAAAGCCTCGGAGGCAAGCCGATCACCGTCCAGAATACGAGCGATTTGCCCGCGCAATCGATCCTCACGGTCTCCGGCAATCCGCTCGCGCAGGACCCGGCCTCGAACCAGGGCTACGGGGTCGCGCGCGAATTTTACAAGCTCGACGGCTCACATGCCGACCTCTCCAAGGTGAAGCAAAACGACCGCTTGGTCGTGGTGCTCAAGATCACGGAGCCGGAGGCGAAATATGCTCGCCTGCTGATCGTCGATCCGCTGCCGGCCGGGCTCGAGATCGACAATCCGAAGCTGATGGACGCAGATCAGTATCGGCGCTCGATTGGCTCAAAAGGAGGTCGGCCCTCGACGGCCGAGTACCGCGATGACCGCTTCGCGGTCGCCGTCGATCGTTCGCCCGGCCAGCCGGCGGCCTTCGCTTTCGCCTATATGGTGCGGGCCGTCTCTCCGGGACATTATGTGCATCCGCCGGCGACCGTCGAGGACATGTATCGCCCGGAGCGCTTCGGCCGCACGGCCTATGGCATCTTCGATGTCGCGCCGGCGAAATAGCGCGTGGAGGTGTCGGCGGTTGACGCAAGAGGCAGCACCGCAAGAGCGCCGCGCGGCCTTGCCGAAACGGCGGCGTTTTGCCGTCCCCGGAAGGGGGCGCAAAACACTTACGGGTTTTCGGCGCCGCCTTCGCTCTGTCGCTTCTTCTCCTGGGCGCTGGCACCTACGGGCTCTGGCGGGCCATCACCGAGCTGGGCCCGGTGCCCTGGCCATCGATGAGGATGCGTCAACCGTCGTTCTCGACCGCTCGGGCGCGCTGCTTCGAGCCTTCACCACTCACAATGGCCGCTGGCGGCTGCCGATCGACGTTCAAGATGTCGATCCGCGCTATCTTCGGCATGTTGATCGCCTACGAGGATCGCCGTTTCCTGAAACACCGCGGGATCGACCCTTTCGCCGTCTTGCGCGCCAGCTGGCAGATGCTCACGCAAGGCCGCGTTGTCTCGGGCGCCTCGACGCTCACCATGCAGGTGGCGCGTCTCCTCGAGCCGCGCGCTGACCGCTCGGTCTCGGCGAAGCTTCGGCAAATGATCCGCGCAATCGAGATCGATCATGCGCGCTCGAAGGCGCAGATTCTCGATCTCTACCTTGCGCTCGCGCCCTATGGCGGCAACATCGAGGGCCTTCGCGCCGCGAGCTTCGCTTACTTCGGCAAGGAGCCGAAACGGCTCTCGATCGGCGAAGCCGCCTTTCTCGTCGCCCTGCCGCAATCGCCGGAAACGCGACGGCCGGACCGTTTCCCGGAAGTGGCCGAGCGCGCCCGCGCCCGCGTGCTCGAGCGCGCCCGTGAACGTGGGCTCATCAGCGGCGCGGAGGCTGAATATGCGAAGGCCGAGCCCATCCCGATCGCACGGCAGGCCTTCCCGGCGCTCGCCGCGCATGCGGCCGAGGAGGCCCTTGCGGCAACGCCGGGCGAGCGCGTGATCAGGCTTACGATCGATGCCCGGCTGCAAGCCGCGCTCGAGGCCTTGGCGCGCCAGCGGCTGGCCGTGCTCGACCCGCGCCTCTCGGCCGCCATCCTCGTCGTCGACAACGCGACGGGCGAGTTGCGGGCCCATGTGGGATCGCCCGATTTCCTTTCGGAAAAACGCTCGGGCTCGATCGACATGACGCGCGCCTTGCGCTCGCCGGGCTCGGCGCTCAAGCCCTTCATCTACGCGCTTGCCTTCGAGGATGGCATCGCCCATCCCGAGACGATCCTCGACGATCGCCCGGCTCGATATGGCACTTATGCGCCCGAGAATTTCGACCTGGCCTACCAAGGCGCGGTCACCGCGCGGCGCGCCTTGCAGATGTCGCTCAACCTGCCGGCGGTGTCTCTTCTCTCGGAGATCGGGCCTGAACGTTTCATCGCGAGATTGCGCTCGGCGGGCGCGCGCATCGTGCTGCCGAAGGAGTCCGAGCCCGGGCTCGCGATCGGCCTTGGCGGCCTCGGTATCACGCTCGAGGATCTCGCGCGGCTCTATGCGGGGCTGGCGCGGGGAGGGGATGTTCCGGCGCTCGTGCGGCGGCTCGACGAGACCGGGAACGCTCCCCTGCGCTTCACCGAGGCGGTGCCCGCCTGGTATGTGGCGGATATTCTCAAAGGGGCTCCGCCGCCGCTCAACGGTGCCGCCGACCGCATCGCCTTCAAGACCGGCACCTCTTACGGCTATCGCGATGCCTGGGCCGCTGGCTTCGATCGCCGGACCACCATCGCGGTCTGGGTAGGGCGCCCCGACAATGGCGCGGTTCCAGGGCTTGTCGGCCGTATCGCGGCCGCCCCGATCTTGTTCGACGCCTTCGCGAGGCTTGGCCGCGAGGCCGAGACGATCCCGTCACCGCCCGGCGCTATTTTCGCGCGCAGCACCGCGGCCTTGCCCCCGCCCTTGCGCCATCTGGCATCGAAGGACGAATTGCCGCCGCAGGGAGGCGGCATCGCCGCCACGGAAACACTCAAGATCGCCTTTCCACCCGATGGGAGCGCGATCGATCTCGGGCTTGCGGGGACCACGACGGGCGCAACGCCGCTTGCCCTCAAGGCGCTCGGCGGCTCACCGCCTCTCACCTGGCTCGTCAACGGCGCGCCCGTGCTGCAAGACCAACTTCGGCGAAACACCGCGTGGATGCCTGATGGGGCTGGATTTCATCCGTTTGACGGTGATCGATTCGAAAGGGGCAACGGACAGCGTATCGGTTCGGCTCGAGTGAAAGGGCACGGCTCGGCGCTTTTCGTGTCCCGGCCGAGTTATTCACTTTTTCGATAGCTGTGCTGCGGGACCGCATAATCCTCGCCCTTGGCGAGTCTTGTGCACGTGGAGCCTTGTGCAAGCGCTCTTTGGCGGCAACGCCGGGAAGCGAAGGCCTGCTGCCACAGGCATGTCGTCTTGTTAACGCCCGTTTCCCGCAAGTCGCCTTGCTCGAAAGCGGGAGCACGAAGGCGCGCGTCGCTTGCGTCGCGCCATCGGCACGACGCGTCGAGTGTCTCGAAACTTGAAGTGACTTGGAATTCGAAAGGCTCTGCCATGACCAGAACGCTTGGAGGCGTGCCGTTGTCGCATTTCCGCTTCGCGATCGTGGCGTTTGCTGCCGTCTCTCTCTTCACTTGGTGGATGCATGGAAATGAAGATCCGATGCCTTTCGCCAACGCCAAGGCGAGCAACGCCGTCGCGACCTTCGCAGGAGGCTGTCTCTGGTGCCTGCAACCCTCCTATGACGGCCTCGACGGCGTAATGGCCACGACGCCCGGATACACGGGCGGCACGAAGGCCGATCCCACGGATGAGGAGGTTTTGAGCGGCGAGACGGGCCATGCCCAAGCGCTTGAGGTGCTCTATGACCCGAACAAGGTCACATACGAGAAGCTGCTCGATGTTTATTGGCACAACATCGACCCTCTGAGCAGGGATGCGCAATTTTGCGATCACGGCACCCAATATCGCACGGCGATTTTCTATCATGACGACACGCAGAGGCGGCTTGCCGAGGCTACCAAGGCAAAGCTCGAAGCGAGCGGCGCCTTGAAGGGCTCGGTCGTGACGCAGATCACGAAAGCGGGCGCATTCTACCCAGCCCGGGACTATCGCCGCGAAGCCTTCGACAAGAACTCGGCGCAATATATCTTCTATCGGAATGGGTGCGGCCGCGACGCGCGCTTGCGACAGCTTTGGGGGGCGGCCGCCGGCGTCGATTAAGCCTCGCCGCTGCGCTCAGGCGGCGCGCGTTTTGCCGAACACCTCTTCGAAAGCGGCGCGCAAAGCCGCATCGAGCTCCGGCATGGTGACGGTCCAGCCGAGATCGGCAAGGCTCGTCACGCCATAGCCTGTGATGCCGCAGGGAATGATCCCGGCGTAGTGGGAGAGCTCGGGCTCGACATTGATCGAGATGCCGTGAAAGCTCACCCAGCGGCGCACGCGAATTCCGATCGCGGCGATCTTGTCCTCGGCGCCGTCGTTCTTCTCGGGCCGAGGCACCCACACCCCGACACGGCCCTCGCGCCTTTCCCCGCGGATATTGAAGGCCGACAAGGTAGCGATGATCCAGGCTTCGAGCGCGTGCACGAAGGCGCGCAAATCGGGCTTTCGCCGGTTGAGATCGAGCATCACATAGGCGACCCGCTGTCCAGGGCCGTGATAGGTGAACTGGCCGCCGCGCCCCGTCTTGAAAACGGGTAAAAGCAAGGGCTCGATGAGGTCCTGCGCACGCGCCGAGGTTCCGGCGGTGTAGAGCGCGGGATGCTCGACGAGCCAGACGCGCTCGGCGGCGCTGCCGGCGGCGATCGCCGCGGCGCGCTCCTCCATTTCGGCGACGGCCTCCTCATAGGGCGTGAGCCCCTCGGCGATCACCCATTCCACGGGGGCGCCGTCGCGCGCGGCCAAAGGCGCGCTTGCCCCGGAGCTTGCGTGTCGGGCAGCGCCAAGAGCGGCGTTGCCCGTGCCGCGGCTTGCGGCGCGGTCCGGCGCGCCGGAGAGAAGGCCGGTGCTCGTGGAAGGCGCAAGAAGGTCGGGGTCGAGCTTCATCAGCAAAACATCGGCCTTTCGCCTCGTGATTTCAATCCAACCCATGGGGCGAGCTGTGAAGCGAGCTTTGCCCTCCTCAAAGCGGGTGCTATAGCGCGCCTTGATCCTGCAGGGATGGCCCGGGCATGAGCAGCTCTGCCGAGACGGTCGCTTCCAAGGGGTTGAAAGCACGGATCGTCCCCGTTTCTCCCGAAACGATGCGTCCGGGCGATCCGGCAGCGCTCGCCCGGCCGGGACGAGCGCTCTTCCTGAATGCAGTCGTCGAGAGGTTTGCCAGATGAACAAGATCAAGGTCGCCCATCCCGTTGTCGAGCTCGATGGGGACGAGATGACGCGGATCATCTGGCATTACATTCGCGAGAAGCTCATCCACCCCTATCTCGACATCGATCTCGAATATTACGATCTGTCAGTCGAGCACCGCGACGCCACCAATGACCAGGTCACGATCGATGCGGCGAATGCCATTAAGCGTCATGGGGCAGGGGTGAAATGCGCGACCATCACGCCCGACGAGGCGCGGGTGAAGGAATTCAACCTCAAGGAGATGTGGAAGTCGCCGAACGGCACGATCCGCAACATTCTGGGCGGCGTCATCTTCCGCGAGCCCATCATCTGCAAGAACGTGCCCCGCCTCGTTCCCGGTTGGACGCAGCCGATCGTGGTCGGCCGCCACGCTTATGGCGACCAATATCGGGCAACCGACATCAAGGTGCCCGGCAAGGGCCGCCTCACCTTGAAATTCGAGGGGGACGACGGCACGGTCATCGAGCGCGAGGTCTTCAAATTCCCCGGCGCGGGCATCGCGATGTCGATGTACAATCTCGACGCTTCCATCCGCGATTTCGCGCGAGCTTCGCTCAATTACGGATTGATGCGAAAATACCCGGTATATCTCTCAACGAAGAACACAATCCTCAAAGTATATGATGGTCGTTTCAAGGATATCTTCCAGGAGATTTACGAAAACGAGTTCGAGGCGAAGTTCAAGGCCGCCGGCATCACCTATGAACATCGCCTGATTGACGACATGGTCGCTGCGGCACTCAAATGGTCGGGCGGCTATGTCTGGGCGTGCAAGAATTACGACGGCGACGTGCAGTCGGACACGGTGGCGCAGGGCTACGGGTCGCTCGGCCTCATGACCTCGGTTCTGATGACGCCGGACGGCAAGACGGTCGAGGCGGAGGCCGCGCACGGCACGGTGACCCGCCATTACCGCGAGCATCAGAAGGGCAAGGAGACCTCCACGAACTCCATCGCCTCGATCTTCGCCTGGACGCGCGGCCTCGCGCATCGCGCCAAGCTCGATGACAATGCCGAGCTCCTTCGCTTCTCGACGACGCTCGAGAAGGTTTGCGTCGAAACCGTCGAGGCGGGCTTCATGACCAAGGATCTCGCCTTGCTCGTCGGTGCCGATCAGACCTGGCTCTCGACCACGGGCTTCCTCGACAAGATCGACGCGAACCTCAAGGCCGCGATGGCTAAGTAAGCGCCAAGCCTTCTTGCGAACGCGGGCTTCCGATGCTCTAGCGCATTATGGCGTCGCGCGAGGGCGCAGGCGCCATCGTGCCTCGACGCGCGGCCGAGGAAAAGAGACGATTTCGCCTTCCGTGAAGGCCGCGCGGAGGCTTATGTGCTTGCCACGCGCGAAGGCGATGGCGTCTGCCCTCCGGTCGGCGCCGATATTTGTCGCCAGCGTGCAATGGGGGATGAAGCATCCAGGACGGTAATGAGGGTGGCAATGCTCCGGCGCGATCAGCCGATTGAGCTTGCGGACGAGCCTATCGAGGTTTCGCGAAAGGGAGGGTGTTGCATAAAGCGTCAACGAAGGGCCGTCGAACCAATGCACCGCCTTGAAAACAAGCTCGACCGCGACAGCGCCGTCAAACAGCTTCGCCGCGGCGGCACGAAGCTCCGGCGTTTCGAGGTGGTCATAGACTGCCAGGGTGACATGCGGGCCGTATCGGAGCTCCCGCGAGACACGACGCGAAATCGGCGGCTTCGCCTTGCAAGGCGAGAAGCGGCGCGGCATCACTCCTGGCTACCCGTAACGTCACGGCCTTCGGCATCGCGTGCTCTCGCTCAGGCTGCGGTGGCGCGCGCTTCGCCCTTGATGCGTTCGACCATGGCGCGCACGCCATTGGCGCGCTGCGCGGATAAATGCTGGGCGAGTTGCAGCTTTCCGAACACGTCCTCGGCGTTGGTGGTGAGGATTTCCTGAGCCGTCTTTCGGTCGAAAAGTGCGAGGATCAGCGCCACGAGGCCCTTGACGATATGGGCGTCGCTGTCGCCCTTGAAGAAAAGGCGCGTTTTGCCGTCGCTCCCGACGACCCGCCGCGTCTCGAGCCAGACTTGGCTCGCGCAGCCGCGGACCTTGTTCGCCTCGCCTTTCGCGCTCTCCGGCAATGGGTCGAGGCGACGACCGAGGTCGATGAGATAGCGATAGCGGTCGTCCCAATCGTCGAAGAGCTCGAAATCGGAAAGAATGTCGTCGATCGTTTGCGTCATGAGCTCTGGCCACCAATGCTGGCGCACGGAATATGACGCTCATATACGAATTCATAGGCGTCCTGACACCCCTGACGCCGTAATTGAAAGACGCCGCCCCGATGCGCCTTTGGCCCCGCTGCGTCTTGGCTCCCGGCTTGAAAATGGCGAAGAGGGCGAAAGCTCAGGTCTCGGGACGAGGCGCGGCGCGCGCACGCGTCGGGCCATGCGTCTCTTTCGTTCCATGCCAGGCAGGAGCGCGGTCGGAAGCGGTCAACGTGTCCGCGATCGCGCGATCGCCTTCCGGCACGCCGGACTTCGCCGAAGTGACGGGGGCTCCGCTATGCGCGCTCGCGAGGAGTTGCGCGGCTTCGAGGCAAAGCTTCGGCTCGTTCGTGCAAGTCGCAACCGCGCCTTCGACCGCGTTGCGGATCGCGGGTGCGGCGGCTCCCGCGAGGGCATGCGGCACGGCCATCGCCTCACCGGCAACCTCTGCGCCGGGCGTGAGCGAGTAGACGAGGCCGACGCAAAAGGCAGCGCGGATGATGAACCACATGTCGCGCTCTCCTCGGAGACACCGGTTACCCTCAATCGCAGGCTCACATAAGCGTAAAGTTTTCAAGACACGCGAAAATGGATCGCTTCCATTTGAAATGAATTTTTTGAATTGGCTTTATAAATCCTCAATTCCGCGAATTGGCGCCGAAAGAACGAAAGTATCTCTTCACCATTTTTGCGGCTTTTCGCTTCGGCGAGGCCGTCCGCACCTCTTTTACCGAAAATTTTTGAGCCGTTTAGGCATCGCTTAAGCCCTGTTTGCGAGCCTTTGCGAAGTGAAAGAAAAATGGGCGTCGCGTTTAGCCGTGTTGTCTCGAGCTTCCCCGCGCTTGCTTCATGCCCTCGCAGACGGCATGGCGCATCCAGCTGTCCTGGCGGACGGGCGTCGGGCGCCCGCGCATGCCGCGTTCATCGGCGCTCGCGTGCTGAGAGGCTTGCTCGCCATCGTGCTGCTTCCCCTGGTCGTCGCGCTCGAGGGCAGGCTCGACGGCTTGGAGCTTGCGCTTTTCCTCGGCGTGATCGCGCCGACGGGCGCGGCGCTTCTTGCCTCGCGCAGCGGCCGCCTCGATGCGGCGCGTCTCGTCTCGGCGCTTTCCCTTGTCATCGCCGTGACGGCCGCGGCTTTCCTTTCCGGCGGCGTCTTCTCGCCGGCCGTCGCCTGGCTCGCGCTGGCTCCGGTGGAAGCGCTCGAGCATCCCTCGCGACGTGAAGCGATCATCATCAGCCTCGCCGCGATCTTGGGCGCCGTTGCGCTCGCGATCTTTGCCGCATGCGGCTTTACCCCCGCACCGGCGCCTTCCTCTTCCGTCATTGCTCCCGCCCTCGTCGTGACGGCGCTCGTCTTCGCGGCGATGAGAGTGCTGAAGGCAAGCGACGCGGCGGTGGCGGCGGAGCTGGCGCTTGCGCGCTTGCGCGAGAGCAACCGCCTCCTCCTTGAAAATCTGGGGGATCTCTTCACGCGCCATGACCAGACCGGCGCCTGCACCTTTGCCTCGAGCGCGGCCCGCTCTCTGCTCGGCGTCGCTCCAAGTGAGCTCATTGGACAAGGCTTGTTCGAGCGCGTCCACGTCGCCGACCGGCCGGCCTTCCTGCGCGCGATCACGGATGCGGGCGCGCGGCGCGCACCTGCCAATGTCACCGTGCGCCTGCGGGACGAGAGCGGCATCGCCGGACTCGCGCCGCGAGCGCGCCGCGAGCTTGCCGAGCCGCGTTTCATCTGGGCGGATCTGCGGGCCCATCCCGCGATGTGCGAGCATCCGAAGGAAGATCGCGTCGAGGTCGTCGCGGTGATGCGCGACGTGACCGAGCAGAAGGCGCGCGAGGAAGAGCTCGAATGTGCCCGCATCGGCGCCGAGGAGGCCGATCGGTCGAAAAGCCGTTTCCTCGCAACCGTGAGTCATGAGCTGCGCACGCCGTTGAACGCGGTCATCGGCTTTTCCGAGATGCTCGCCAATCCGGATCTAAGCCCGAAAGACCCGGCGCGGATACGGGAATACGCCCGCATCATCCATGCCTCGGGTGCGCATCTTCTCGACATGGTCAATTCCTTTCTCGATGCGTCGCGGATCGAGAGCGGTCGTTTCGAGCTCAAGGTCGAGCGCTTCGATCTCGCCGAGCTCGTGCGCTCCGCTTGCGCGATCGTCGATGTAAAGAGTGCCGCAAGCGGCGTGCGCTTGAGCACCGTCGCGCCGATGGAAGGCGTCAGCTTCGAGGGTGACCAGCGCGCCTGCCGGCAGATCGTCATCAACCTCGTCTCGAACGCGGTGAAATTCACTCCGAGGGGAGGACGCGTGAAAGTGCAGCTTCGCCGCGTGGGCTCGCTCATCGAGCTTGCCGTCGACGACACCGGGATCGGGATCGCCGCGAGCGATCTGGCGCGGCTCGGCGATCCGTTTTTTCAGGCGAAATCCTCCCATGACCGCCGTTACGAAGGCACAGGCCTTGGCCTTTCCGTGGTGCGCGGCCTCGTCGGGCTGCACGGCGGCTCATTGCAGATCGAGAGCACGCCCGGCGCGGGCACCTGCGTCGCCGTGAGATTGCCCGCCGAGCGGCCCGAGGAGGCGCCGTCGGCCCTGTCGATCCCGCGCATCGATGCGCGGCCACGCCCGTCCGCGGCTCAGGCCGTCGCCTGAAGCCTCGGCATAGTTTGAAGCGAGTAGAATTCGAGGAATTGTCCCATGCTTGCCGCCAAGAGATCGACCAAAAAGAGCGCCGGGCCGCGTTCGGGTGCGCCCGGAGGTTCGATCCTCTCGCTCGCCTTGAGGCGAGTGGGAGGCTTTGCTCTCGCGCGTCCGGGAACGGTCGCCCTGATGCTTCTTTTCGGGGGGCTCGGAGGCGTGGTCTCGATCAATGCGTTGTGGATGCAGTCGGATCGCCATCCGGCCCCGCTGTTTCGTCAGGCCACGCTCGCAGTGCAGCACAGCGCGGTCCCGCCGAGGAAAGTCTCCGAGCCGCCCGTGTCGTCGCCCGCTTCCGGGTCCGGCGCTCCCACTGCCGCGGTTTCGTCGCCCGCGCCGCAGGATGCCGAAGCTGCGCTGCCGCCTTCACGTCCAGGCGCGCTCGCTCATGGCGAGGGGAGCTCGCCGCCTTCGCCGAAACCGCCTCTTGCCAGGCACGCGGAAAGAGACCCGCTTGCGGATCTCATCGGAGGAGGGGCTCCCATTCCGCCCATGCCCATCAGGGCCGCTTCCCTGAAGGCGCCAGGCGCGGATAAGACCCCTCGCGCACCGGCCCCGGCGAACGACGCCATCGCGGGTCTCATCGAGCAGAGCGCTAAAGGTCGCTGATCCGTAAGGGTCGCAGGCTGGCAAGATCGCCGACCGCGCCCTTGAGCTCTTGCAACAGAGGGCAGGATCGCACGCATTTGAGCGGCTGCGCTCAGCCTTGGGAAAACATCTTCGGGCATTCTCGGGCACAGCAAGGGGAGGCATCGAAGTCTCGATCGGATGCTTTCGATCGGACGGCGGGGCGATTGCTCCTCGACCCTTCCTTCAAGAACGAGTTGCACCGAGGACGATCAATTCATCATGCCCGAGCTCGTGACCAGCACAAATCCGGCGCTTGCCTTCGCCGGTATGTTCCAGGACCCGACGAACCGTTGGTTCGCCCTCTATGTCGCGGTCTCGCTCGCCATCGGCTGCATCGTCTTCTATTTCGAGGCGCGCCATGATCCCCGGCTCGAGGAACAGGGCCTGTTGCGTTATCTCTTTCCGCGGGAAATCTATACGCATCGCTCGGCCCTTGCCGATTACCGCTTCTTTCTCGTGAACAAGCTCCTGTTCGCGCTGGCCTTCGGCGCGCTCGTCGCCGTGAGTTCGTCCTCGGTCGAGGTGATGAGTTTCGTCTTGCGCGTGCTGGCGCCATCGCCCGAATTGCCGGTGCCTTCCTCCGTTGCGATACTGATCACCACGGTCGTTTGGGCGTTCGCCATGGATTTCGGCCTTTGGTTTGCCCATTGGCTGCTCCACAAGATCCCGATCCTGTGGGAGTTCCACAAAGTGCATCATTCGGCCGAGGTGCTCACCCCGGTGACGGCCGGACGCGTGCATCCTCTCGATGATGCTTTGAACATTATCTGCTCGGCGCTCTGCGGGGGCATCGTTCTCGCGCTCTGCCGCTTCCTCTTCGGGCCGCAAGCGCGGATCTTCGGCGTGATGCAGCTCAATATTCTGGTCGCCATCTTCTATTTCTTCGGCTTCCACCTGCGCCATTCGCACATCTGGCTTCCCTACAAGGGGATCTGGGGCAAGCTCTTCGTCTCACCCGCCCACCATCAATTGCACCACTCGGTGGCGGAGCGCCATTGGGACAAGAATTTGGGCTTCGTCTTCGCCATCTGGGATTGGTGCTTCGGCACGCTCTACGCCGTCGACCGGCGGGAAACGGTCCAGATCGGGATGAACGGGCACGAGGAGGCCGAATACCATTCGGTCCGCGCCATGTATCTTCTGCCCTTCGTGAAGGCCTGGCGTCGCATCGAGGCGCGCTGGAAGCCGCTCGCGGGGGCCGCGGCTCCTCACCTGCCGCCGGCCGAGTAGCGCTATCCCCTCGCGCTCTTCAGCTTCGCGGGGCCGGTCGCGATCGGCACGCCTTTCGTCGAAGCCCATTCGGTCCAGGAGCCGTCATAAAGCGCCTGCGCCGGGCGGCCGAGCTCGTCGAGGGCGAGCGAGATGATCGCGGCGGACACGCCCGAGCCGCAGCTCGTGATCACCGGCCGGTCGCTCTCGACGCCGGCGTGCTCGAGCACCTCGGAGAGCGCCGCCGGCGATTTGAGGCGGCCTTGATCGAGGAAAGCCGAGGAGGGGGCGTTCAGGGCGCCTGGCATGTGTCCGCTTTGAATACCGGGGCGAATCTCGGGCGCGGCGCCCGTGAAGCGTTCAGCCGAGCGCGCGTCGACGACTTGCGCCGCACCCGTCTCCAGGGCCTCTCGCACGCGGCGCGTGTCGGCAACGGCCTTCGCGTCGAAGCGCGCCGCGAACTTGGCCGGCGGGCGTTTGACGGGCCCGGCATCGACGGGCCGGCCTTCGCTCAGCCATTTCGGCAGACCGCCGTCGAGAATGCGCACATCGCGCGCGCCGAAGACGCGCAGCATCCACCAGACGCGAGGCGCGGAGAATAGGCCCGCGCCGTCATAGACGATGATCCTCATGCTCTCGCTGATGCCGAGCTCGCTCATCTGGCGCGCGAATTGCTCAGGTTGTGGCATCATATGCGGCAAGGAAGAGCTGTGGTCGCTGATCTCTTCGATGTCGAAATGAACAGCTCCCGGAATATGCCGGGCGAGATATTCGGCCTTTCCGTCACGGTTTTGCGCGGGCAGATACCAGGAGCCGTCGATCACCGCGATGTCGGGCGCCCGAAGGCTCTCATGAAGCCAGTTCGTCGAGACGAGATTGTTCGGCATCGGGCGCTCCAGATCGCGGTGAGACGGGCCGCCGCCAGGATAGACGCACTGCCTCCTCCCTGTCCAAGCTCACGGACGAGAGGGGGTCGAAGGTGAAGACGCGCCGGATCCGACGGATGGCAGCCATGAAAGCTTGCCGTTGACGCTCTCGTGATTTGGCCATCGCATGCCGCTCGGGCGATAGAATCAAAGACGGCAATCGCTTCTTGAGCGATTTGGGCTTGCCGCAAGCGTCCATGCCGTTTCCGAAAAGCACGTCGAGGATCAAACGACATGGCCGTGATGAAGGACGCGGGTGACCGCCTGGCAAGATTCAATGCCTGGATTCTAGCGGCGGGCGCGGCGCTCGCCGGCGCGAATGCCAGCGTCGTGATCGCGACGAGCGGGCTCGTCGGGCGCGCGTTGACCGGCGAGATGAAGCTCGCCACGATCCCGGTGCTCACCTTCGTGATCGGTACGGCTGCTTCGGCCTTTCCGGCCGCCTTTTCCATGCGGCGCTTCGGTCGCCGCAATGGCTTTGCCGGCGGCGCGCTTTTCGGCGTGGTGGCTGGTCTTCTCGGCGCGACGGCCATCGTTCATGGGAGTTTCGCGCTTTTCTGCCTCGCGACTTGCTCGGCCGGTGCCTACCAGGCCTTTGTCGGGCAATATCGCTTCGCCGCGGCCGATACGGCGACGCCCGCTTATCGTCCGCGCGCCATTGCACTGGCGCTAGGCGGCGGCGTCGCCTCGGCTTTTGTCGGCACGCGGCTCGTGAACTTCACGCAGGACATGTGGCTGCCTTATCTGTTTGCCGCTACTTACATCGCGCAAGCGGCTTTCGCCGTTGTCGCCTTCTTTGTGCTTTTGGCGTTGCGCGTGCCGCCGCAACAGGTGCGGCCGAAAAAGAGCGGAAGGCCGATTGGAGAGATCCTCGCCGATGGCAGGCTCGCCGCAGCCATGTTGCTCGGCATGGTTTCGCAAGGCGTCATGAACCTGATCATGACCTCGACGCCGCTCGCCATGGTCGGCTGCGGCTTACCGGTCACGAACGCCACCGACGCGATCCAATGGCACATCTTGGGCATGTACGCGCCGAGCTTCGTCACCGGCCGCCTGATTTCGCGATTCGGCATTCGCCGCATCGGCCTTACCGGCTGCGCGATCTTCCTTATTTGCGGAACCGTGGCCGAGGCGGGAATCAGCGTGCTCCACTTCGAAGTCGCGCTCTTCCTGCTCGGCGTCGGCTGGAACTTCGCCTTTCTTTCGGCGACGGCCGCCGTGATGAGCGTCACGCGCCTCGAGGAACGCGCCAAAGTGCAGGCGACAAATGACTTCGTCGTCTTCGGCGGCACCGCATTCGCCGCCTATTTTTCAGGTGTTTTGCTCGATGTTTTCGGCTGGACCGGCATCGCAGCCGCGGCCTTTCCGGCCGCTTTCCTCGGCGCCGCGCTCATTTTTGCCTCGAGGCGCGCCCATCGCTTCGCGGCCGCCTGAAGGCGCCCGCCAAGCCGCTCGGCCCGCCGCCCCGCCATTCCCGGATGTGCATCGCTGGTTGCGTGCCAGCGCCAAGTTTGGCAGAAGGGCGGCAGTTTTTGGGGCAAATCCCTCCGCGTCATCTGTTCACGCGCCCGCGTCGGGCCGGGAGTAGCCTCGCGATCACCTTCTGGAGAAGAGCTTATGACTTTGGCGTTGATTATCCTGGCCGGCTTCATCGCCGTTGGTTACGGCGTCGTGACCGTGAGATCGGTCATGGCCTTGGATGCGGGGAGCGCGCGCATGCAGGAGATCGCCGGGGCGATCGCGGAAGGCGCGCAGGCCTATCTCAAACGACAATATACCACGATCAGCGCCGTCGGCATTGTAATCTTCATCGTGATTGGCGTGCTGCTTGGGTGGAAAGTTGCGATCGGCTTCCTCATCGGCGCTGTCCTCTCGGGAACGGCGGGCTTCATCGGCATGAACGTCTCCGTGCGCGCCAATGTGCGCACGGCGCAGGCCGCCACCAAGTCGCTCGCCGAAGGGCTCGACATCTCCTTCCGGTCGGGTGCGGTCACCGGCATGCTCGTCGCCGGCCTCGCGCTCCTCGGTGTGGCCGGCTATTATTCTGTCCTCACCCATATCGGCGGCTATGCGCCGAATGACCGCGTGGTGGTCGATTCGCTCGTCGCGCTCGGATTCGGTGCTTCGCTCATCTCCATCTTCGCGCGGCTCGGCGGCGGCATCTTCACCAAGGGTGCCGATGTCGGCGCCGATCTCGTCGGCAAGGTCGAGGCCGGCATTCCCGAGGATGATCCGCGCAATCCGGCCACGATCGCGGATAACGTGGGCGACAATGTCGGCGATTGCGCCGGCATGGCGGCCGACCTCTTCGAGACCTATGCGGTGACGGTCGTCGCCACGATGGTGCTCGGCGCCATCTTTTTCGGTTCCAATCCGGCACTTCTCGGGCCGACGATGGTTTACCCCCTCGCCATTTGCGCCGCTTGCATCGTGACCTCCGTATTCGGCACCTTCTTCGTCAAGCTCGGCCCCTCGGGCTCGATCATGGGTGCGCTCTACAAGGGGTTGATTGCCGCGGGCGTGCTTTCGATTGCGGGGCTCGCGGTCGCGACGCATTTCCTCCTCGGCTGGGGTGAGGTCGGCGAAGCCGGGGGCCATCTCGTCACCGGCACGAATCTCTTCCTCTGCGGCATCGTCGGGCTCATCGTGACCGGCCTCATCGTCTGGATCACGGAATATTACACGGGCACCGGCAAGCGGCCGGTGGTCTCGATCGCTCAGGCCTCTGTCACCGGCCATGGCACGAATGTGATTCAGGGCCTCGCGGTCTCGCTCGAAGCGACGGCGTTACCAGCACTCGTGATCGTTTTCGGCATCATCGCGACGTTCCAGCTCGCCGGCCTTTATGGCACCGCGATCGCGGTGACCACCATGCTCGGGCTCGCCGGCATCATCGTGGCGCTCGACGCCTTCGGTCCGATCACCGACAATGCGGGCGGCATCGCCGAGATGGCCGGCCTCCCCAAGGAGGTTCGTCATGCAACCGACGCGCTCGATGCCGTGGGCAATACCACCAAGGCCGTCACCAAGGGCTACGCGATCGGCTCGGCCGGTCTTGGCGCCCTCGTTCTCTTCGCCGCGTATTCGAATGATCTGACCTTCTTCGCGGCCAATCCCGACAAGTTCTCCTACTTCAAGGACATGGGCGCGGTATCCTTCGATCTTTCGAACCCTTACGTGGTGGCGGGCCTCATCTTCGGCGGCCTCATCCCTTACCTCTTCGGAGGCATCGCCATGACCGCTGTCGGCCGCGCCGCGGGAGCCGTGGTCGTCGAGGTGCGCCGCCAGTTTCGCGAGAAGCCGGGCATCATGGAAGGCAAGGACCGGCCCGACTACGGCCGTGCCGTCGACATGCTCACCAGGGCAGCGATCCGGGAAATGATCATTCCCTCGCTTTTGCCGGTGCTTGCGCCTTTCGTCGTCTATTTCGGCGTCTATCTCATCTCAGGGTCGAAGGCATCGGCCTTCGCGGCGCTCGGCGCCTCGCTCCTGGGCGTCATCGTCAACGGCCTCTTCGTCGCGGTGTCGATGACCTCGGGAGGCGGAGCCTGGGACAATGCGAAGAAATCCTTCGAGGACGGTTTCGTGGACAAGGACGGGGTGACCCATGTGAAGGGTTCGGATGCGCATAAGGCTTCGGTGACCGGCGACACCGTCGGCGACCCTTACAAGGACACGGCGGGGCCAGCGGTCAATCCGGCGATCAAGATCACCAATATCGTCGCCCTCCTCCTGCTCGCCATCCTGGCGCATACGGGCTGACAGCTCCTTCTTTTGAGGAAGGCGAAAAACGAAAAACCCCGCGAGCAATCGCGGGGTTTTTCGTTCGCGCAAACCGTGCTCGCGAGGGAGGGGATCGGCCCTCGCTCTCATTGCGCTCCAAAGGGGTTGAACCTTGTCGAGCCGTTGAAGATCTGCCGCAAGAGGCTCTGCTCGATGCCGCTCGTCGGCGTGGTTCGGCTGATGAAGTCGAACACTTTGCCGTCCTGCAAGCCCCAGTTCGCCAAGCGCTCGACCTTGAACTTCTTGTCGAAATAGACCGCGAAGACCCGCTGGTCGACGACCGTCGGCTTCTGGAATTGGAAGCGCTGATAGGTGGTTTGCGATGCGTAATAGAAAGTCTGATTGCCGATCGTCGACACCGTGGTGGGTTGCCCGAGCTTCTGGAGCACGATTTGGACATCCAGCCCCGGTTTGATCTCGTCGACCACCTTGTCGTCGAAGATGTAGCCATGGGTCAGCGTCTGGCCCCCCGTGAAGATCGGGCCAGGCGTGAAGGAATTTATCGAGGGAAGCGCCGGAAGGGAGTCGCAGGCGACGAGCGGCGTCATCGCAAGCGCCGCGAGAAGCAGGCGCGGGCGCGAAGAGGCCTTGCCCGCGGCCGGCACTTGCGGTGGATAAAGGCTTGCTTTCACCTGAGCATCTCCCATCTCCCTCTCGGGCCGTTTCGTGCGGGTTGCGGTAGCTCGCCCTTCATGCGAACGCAAGACTCCATGCGCAATGGCCTTAGCGGATAGGGCCGATCTTGCCTGTGAGGCTTGTAGCCAGAATGTGGCCATTTGTGAGACGCAATCGACTGGCGCCGATCGAACGCCTCCATGACTCCATCGCCGCGCTCGCGCGCGACCCCGCCCTCTTCATGGGCTATGGCGTCGCCGACAGTTTCGAGGGGCGCTTCGAGCTCCTCGCGCTGCATCTCGCTCTCGTGCTGCGCCGTCTCGCCATGCTTCCCGCGCCCGCCGCCGAAGTGGCGCAAGATCTCACGGACCTCAGCTTTCGCCGGCTCGATCAGGGCTTGCGCGAGATCGGAATTGGCGATGTCGCGGTGCCGCGGCGCATGAAAACCTTGGCGAGGGCCTTTTATGGGCGGGCAAGCGCCTATCATGCGGCTTTGGGCAGCGCGGACCCTAAGGTCATGGCGGAGGCCTTGCGGCGAAACGTCTTTGCCGGTGGGGAAGGAGATGCCGAAGGCCTTGCGTTTCGCGTCATGACAATCGCGCGGCGCCTCGACGCGCTCGATCTCGACGCCATTCTCGGCTCGGATTTCGACGAGGCGATTTTCGAGAGGATGGAACCCATTGCCGGGGTACGTCGAAGCTGACGCCGCTGGCCGTGCCGTCTGGAAGGTTTACGCGATCCTCCTTCGTCACTATCTGCGACAGGATATTCCGGTTCGTGCGGGTGAGAATGGATGAAACAGAAAGCTTTCCCGCTCAGGCGCGAAATCGCGGTCGCTGATATTCCCCGCGCGGGCCTCGACATCAGGGTCGAGGCGAATGCGCAACAGCGCGCAGAAGTTGCGCGGCACTTCAATCTTCTCGGCATCGAGGCGCTTTCGGGCAGCTACCATGTGAGCGCCGGCTCGCCCGGGGCGCGGGTGAGGGGAGAGGTAACGGCAAGCGTGCGCCAAACTTGCGTGGTGAGCCTTGAACCGTTTGAGGCCCAAATACGAGAGCCGGTCGATCTCGCCTTCGCGGCCGGGCCTCGCGAAGTGCCCACGGATCGAATCGATATTTCCCCCGATGACGAAGACCCGCCGGAGCTTCTTCTCGACGGCAAGATCGATCTTGGCGCCGTGACTCTCGAGTTTCTCGCGCTTGGCCTCGATCCTCATCCGCGCAAGCCAGGCGTGAGCTTCTCCCATCAGAAGAGCGAAGCGGAACGGCCGGCTTCGCCCTTCGCGGTGCTGGCCCGCCATCCCGGAAAGGCTCCGTCCAAGGAGTAACCGAAGCGCCTTCGTCGCATGCGCCATTGCGCGGCGGACGCAAAACGCTATTGTCGCGCCGCGCCGGGGAGCCGGCCGGCGACCGAAGCAAGGGCCAAACCACGAACGCCATGCCGCAGACCGTTCGTATCGCGATCGACCTGATGGGGGGCGACAACGGTCCCGAACCGCTGGTGCCCGGCGCGTCGATCGCGCGCGAACGTCGCCCGGATATCCGCTACATGCTCTACGGGCGTGAGAGCGAAGTGATGCCGCTTCTCGACCGTTACCCGAGCGTCAGGGATTTCTCCACCTTCCATCACACCGATGTTGCCGTGAAGATGGACGACAAGCCGAGCCAGGCCTTGCGCGCCGGCCGCTGGAAATCCTCGATGTGGCTTGCCATCGAGGCGGTGAAGAAGAAGGAGGCCGATGTGGCGGTCTCGGCCGGCAACACGGGTGCGCTGATGGCCATGGCGACTTTTTGCCTTCGCCCGATGGCGGGCGTCGATCGGCCTGCGCTCGCGGTTATCTGGCCCAATGCGCGCGGCGAAAGCATCGTGCTCGACGTCGGCGCGAATATCGGCGCGGATGCCAAGCATCTGACGGACCTTGCGGTGATGGGCGCCGCGATGGCGCGCGTCGTCTTCGACGTGGACAAGCCCCTCGTCGGACTCCTCAACGTGGGCGTCGAGGAGATCAAGGGATTGGAGCCTATCCGCAAGGCGGGCCGCATGCTGCGCGACGCCAACCTCGCCGATCTCGATTATGTCGGCTTCGTCGAGGGAGACGATGTCGGTCTCGGCTCGGTCGATGTGGTGGTCACGGAAGGCTTCACGGGAAACGTCGCGCTGAAGACGGCTGAAGGGACGGCAAGGCAGGTCGCCTCCTATATGCGAGCCGCCATGAGCCGGACCCTGATGGCGCGCATCGGCTATATTTTTGCGCGCCATGCGATCGGTGCGCTGCGTGACAAGATGGATCCGCGGAAGGTCAACGGCAGCGTCTTTCTCGGATTGAACGGAGTGGTGATCAAGAGCCATGGACGGACCAATGAGCTCGGCTTCGCGAGCGCCATCGAGCTCGCCTATGACATTGCGCGCTACAACCTCGTCGATGTGATTCAGGCGAGCTTGAGCTCGCCGGAGCTCGCCGCGGCGCGCGCGGCCTCCGATGCGGCCGTGCCGCGCGCCGCGAAAACACACGCCGAGGACAGGACCGCGTGAAGACAACGAGATCGGTGATCCTGGGCACCGGCGCGTCGCTGCCGCGCCGCGTCGTAACCAATGATGAATTGTCGAAGATGGTCGACACCTCCGATGATTGGATCGTGCAGCGCACGGGCATCAAGGAACGCCATATCGCGGGCGACGGCGAGACGACGGCGACGCTAGGGCTCGCGGCCGCGAAGGCCGCACTCGCGGATGCCGCGATCGACGCACAAGAGATCGACCTCATCATCCTCGCGACCTCGACGCCCGACCACACGTTTCCGGCGACCGCGACGGAGATCCAGTCGGCGCTCGGCATCTCCCATGGCGTCGCGTTCGATCTTCAGGCGGTGTGCTCCGGGTTCGTCTTTGCGCTCGCGACGGCCGATAAATTTCTTACCTCCGGTTCTCACAAACGCGCCCTCGTGATCGGCTCGGAGACCTTCTCGCGCATTCTCGATTGGACGGATCGCGGCACATGCGTCCTGTTCGGCGATGGAGCCGGCGCGGTGGTGCTCGAGGCGCGAGAGAATCTGGGCGTCATGGCGGAGCGGGGCGTGATCACCACGCATCTGCGGTCGGACGGGCGTCACAAAGGCAAGCTCTATGTCGACGGCGGCCCCTCCTCGACGAAAACGGTCGGCTATCTTCGCATGGAGGGCAAGGAGGTGTTCCGGCATGCGGTCGGCATGATTGCGGATGTCATCAAGGACGCGTTCGCTGCGGCTCGGATCAGCGCTTCCGACATCGACTGGTTCGTGCCCCATCAAGCCAATCGCCGCATCATCGACGCGAGCGCCGACAAGCTCGGCATCTCTCGCGACAAGGTGGTCGTGACCGTGGAGAAGCATGGCAACACCTCGGCGGCTTCCATTCCGTTGGCGCTCGACACGGCGGTTCGTGACGGCAGGATCAAGCAAGGCCAGCTCGTGCTCCTCGAGGCGATGGGGGGCGGCTTCACCTGGGGGTCGGCGCTGATCCGGTGGTGACGCCCTGTCTTGCGCTCGAGCACGCGACGCAAGTTTCCTTCGGGAAAATGGAATTGGGTTGCACGAACGCGGACTTAATATCTAATATCGGGTCCATGACACGGCCGGCAACACGGTCGACGCGCAGGCGAGGGGCAGGCCATCAGCAGCGGTTGCGCGGCTTGGCGTGACGAATGAGGAGTGGCTATGGGCGAGACCTGCACGAGGGCGGACCTTACCGAGGCCGTCTACCGGAAACTCGGCCTGTCGCGGACCGAGTGCGCTTCAATCGTCGAATTCGTCTTGCAAGAGATGTCTGCCCGGATCACCAAAGGTGAGAAGGTGAAGCTTTCCTCCTTCGGCTCCTTCCTGGTGCGTTCGAAAGGGCGGCGAATCGGGCGCAACCCGAAGACGGGCGTCGAGGTGCCGATCGAGCCGCGCCGCGTGCTCGTCTTCAAGCCGTCGAACATCTTGAGAGCGCGCATCAACCACAAGAACGACGGCAAGGGTGCGTGACATCCGAGGCGGGGCCACCGCTCGCCGGGACATCACGATCGGGGAAGGGCCCGAGCGGCACCTTTGATCCATCGGGGCGGGAAGGGCGGTTGGAGGTCGGCATGGACAAGGCGGTCGGCGCCTATCGCACCATCAGCGAGGTGGGCGAAGAGCTCGACATTCCCCAGCACGTCCTGCGCTTCTGGGAAACGCGCTTTCCGCAAATCAAGCCGATGAAGCGCTCAGGAGGGCGCCGGTATTATCGCCCGGCGGACGTGCTTCTCCTGAAGGGAATCCGCCGCCTGCTTTATGGGGAGGGGTACACGATCAAGGGCGTGCAGCGCATTCTTGCGACCCAAGGGGCAGGCGTCGTGCAGCGCGCGGGCGGCGCCTCGGGAGAGGAGCTCGCCGGCCTTGCCGAGATTGAACCAGCGAGCGGCCTTGCTGACGCGGCCGAGAGGGCGGCCGGGCCTCTGGCGGAGGATGCCGAGATGCGTTCGGAAGCTGACCCTGAGCCGCTTCCGGCACCTCAAACCGGGGCTGCGCCCGAATCTCGGGCGAGGGAAAAAGCCGCCCTCATCCCCGATCTTTTTTCCGATCACGAAGCGCTAGTTCCCTCGGCGCCGCGGCGTCCACGCCCGGCGTTGTCCCTGGAGCATCGACGCTTGCTACAAGTCGCTCTCGACGACCTTGGCGAATGCGCCCGACTTCTCGATTCCTTCAGCGAAGAAAAAGCGCTGCCGCGGGCGGCGACGGACGAGGCTTGAGCTCTTGCCGCGAAGGGCGGCGACGCCGAGCCTCGTTTCCGCCCCGGCGCATCTCAGTGAAACGGCGCTGCCTCAGGCGCGGTGATTTCATTGACGCGATGCGCGCAAATCGAGCAAATTGCGTCTCGCTCTTTGATTCGGGCGCGGCCTCGGCGGGATTTCATGGGACTCATCTCGACCATCATCGTCGCCATCATTCAAGGGCTCACCGAGCTTTTTCCAATTTCCTCGCTCGGCCATGCGGTGGTGCTTCCCCCGCTTATGCGGCTTTCCGACATGGACATCAGGTCGGAGGCATTCCTGCCCTTGCTCGTGGTGCTTCACCTCGGCACGGCCGTCGCGCTCATGATTTATTTCTGGCGCGATTGGCTCTCGATCGCCGCCGCCTTTTTCGATCGTGACCCGAAGAGGCGCCGCGAGCAATTCGGTCTGCTGGGCCTCGTGATCGTCGGCACGATCCCCGCGGTCATCGCCGGCTTCTTTCTCGAGCGTCATGTGCGCGACATGTTCGGCTCGGCCTACCTCGCCGCTTTCTTCTTGATCGTGAACGGGGTCCTGCTCTTCGCGGTCGAGCGCCTCAAGCAGGATGGCCGCAATCCCATGTCCGCGCTCACCCTGAAGGATGCGGCGATCATCGGGATCTGGCAGTGTCTCGCTTTGATTCCCGGCATTTCACGCTCAGGCGCGACCATCGCGGGCGGGTTGCTGCTCGGGCTCAAGCACGAAGCGGCCGCGCGTTTTTCGCTCCTGCTCGCGACGCCCGTCATCTTCGGGGCGGGCGTTCTCGAGGTGCCGAAGCTCGTGAAATCCGGCGCTCACGTCACGAGCATCGCCTTGATCGGCGGCGTAGTCGCCGGCGTGACGGCCTTCATCGCCACCATCATCCTCATGCGCTGGATGAAGTCGCATGAGTTCAAGGCGCTCGATCCCTTCGCTTATTACTGCGTGGGATTTGGGGCCTTGAGCCTCATCTTGCTTGCCATATAGATGCTCCAGTGGCGCGCGTCGGGAGACAGCGCCGGCCTTCATTTCAGATTACGATCCCATAAGGCGATGATCTTCGCCCAGCACGCCTCGGCGGCATGCGTCTCATAGACGTCGCGCTCCGGGAACTGGAAACCGTGGCGGCTGCCAGGATAGATGTCGAGCCCATATTTCGTCCCCGCCTTGTCGAGCGTTTGCCGCAGCGTCGGGATGACATTGTCCGGCACGTGTTCATCGGTTTCCGCAAAAGCAAAATACATCTCCCCCTCGATGCGATCGATGAGGAGATGGGGCGAGTCCTCCGCGTCGGTGACGATGCCGACGCCGTAGAGCGAAGCGGCGGCTGCGATCCGATTGGAGAATCGTGCCGCCACGGTGGTGACGTAGCGCCCGCTCATGCAATATCCGACGCACCCGATCGGACCCGGCTTCACTTTCTCCTGTGCATCGAGGAAGCCTAGCCAGGCGGCGGTGTCTTCCGTCACGAGCGCGTTGGTGAGCGAATTCATCGCGGCGAACATGGTCGGGCGCATGCCTTCGGCTCGGCGCACAAAATCGAAGCGCAAGCTGCCGAGGCGATAATACATGTCAGGAAGGAGACAAAAGTAGCCGTGCTTGGCAATGCGGCGTGCGAGATTGCGCAGCTCTTCGCGAATGCCGGGCGCATCCATGTAGAGAATGATGCCGGGATAGGGTCCCGGCCCCTCGGGGCAAGCCGCGAAGCTCGGGATGACGCCGTTTCGGGAAGTGACGTTCACGTCTTTCTCGATCATTGCAGGTCTTTCAACTCGCTTGCTTCATTTTTCAACCGTGTGGCCCGCGGCGCCACGCGAGGATCTCGACGGAAGTTCGAGTCGGCGGGGAGGCGGATGCGCCACTGGGGCTGATTGCGGCGATGCGCGAGACGAACCGACCTCGTGCGAAGAGCACGAGAAAGGTCATCCACTCGCCGTGACGAAGGATCGCTTTTTCCAAGCACGAAAGCGACCTCGGTCACTCAAAGATTCCAGTGAAGCCAAATGGTCGGAGCGAGAGGATTTGAACCTCCGACCCCTAGTCCCCCAGACTAGTGCGCTAACCGGGCTGCGCCACGCTCCGACAAGGGGCGTATATAGCCCCGCCGCCGGAGAGCGGCAAGCAGCACCTGTGCCCAACACCGATGTTCATGTCGCGCGCATGGGAAGTGCCCAGATGGCAGATGGGCTATCCGGTTTCTGATGTTCAGGGAAGCTGCGCTCAAGCCGATCAAGGAGGAGGGGAGGTTGCGCTCGCTCAAATCGCCGATGGCGGCCTCGACGCGTCTCTCCCAAACTTCGCCATCTTGTGTGGTATGGCTCAAGCGAGGTCTCGTCACAAAGGCACGCCCCTGGGGCGCGCGCAGGAGTAGCTGGCCCGTGTCCAGAAAAAATCGCATCTTCCGTCCCATCGCCTTCGCCACGCTCATCGGCCTTTGCCTTTGCGGCGAGGCGATTGCAGCCCCCAAGATTGTCTTGGTGCCGCATCGCGCGGTCTATGAGCTTTCGCTCTTGTCGAGCAAGGGGACGAATGGGGTCGACGAGGCACGCGGACGGCTCGTCTTCGAGATCACCGGCACGGCGTGTGACGGCTACGCGACGAATTTCCGCCAAGTCACGCAGTTGAGCGGCGCGGAGGGCAATCCGGACCGCAGTTTCGACGTGCGCTCGACCTCCTTCGAGAGCGGCGATGGGAGCATGTTGCGATTTACCAACGACGCGGTGCGCGGGGACAGGACGGATCACACGGAGGGCAAGGCGCGCGCGACTTCCGACGGAGTCGAGATCACGGTGCAAAAGCCCGAGCCCTCGAAAGTGATGGCGCCTTCCGAGACCCTCTTCCCGAATGCCCATATCAAGCGCCTCGTCGAGCAGGCGCTTGCCGGCAGCAAGCTCTTCTCGGCCAAGATTTTCGACGGATCCGATACGGGCAGCAAGGTCTATGACACCCTCGCGGTCATCGGCGCGCCGGTCACGGCGGATGCGACGCAGCACGCGGAAGCCGCCGCGAATGCCGAGCCCTTAAAAGGACACGCGTCCTGGCCCGTCACCTTGAGCTATTTCGAGCCGGGCGCCGGCGAGCGCGAGCCCTCCTATGTGATGAGCTTCGTGCTTTACGACAATGGCGTGAGCCGGACCCTCACGCTCAACTATGGGGATTTCAAGCTCAAGGGCGAGCTGAAGAGCATCGAGTTCCTGAGCTCCACAAGCTGCGACAAGTGACGGGTGGTCCAACGGCTCCGCTCTCGTTGAAAGCTCTGGTCACGCCACCTCCCCCGTCATGACCGGCGGGGCTTGTCGGCAGGAGCGCGCGCGCCGAAGACGAGACCGCGCGTGATCGCGTCGTGACCGAAACGCGCGCGCAGCTCATCGACGGCGCGCTCCATTCCGGCCTCACGTCCCACCGATTGATCGGCGAGATCGCCGCGGTCTGCCTCTTGCGCAGACACGAGCTCCGACATGCCGACGCCGATGAGCCGATAGGGGCCACGTATCAGCTCGGGCTCGATCAGGGCGCGCGCCGCCTGATAGATGCGGCCGGCGAGATTCGTCGGCGAGGAGATTGAGCGCGCCCGCGTGACGAGCCGGAAATCGCTGGTCTTGAGCTTCAAGGTAACTGTCGAGCCGCCGAGATTCTTGGCCTTCATCCGGGACGAGACCTTTTCCGATAAGCGCATGAGGATGGGCAGAAGCACTTGCGGGTCACGCGTGTCGGCATCGAACGTGGTTTCGGCGGAGACGCTCTTGGTCTCGTGCTCGGGCGTCACGCGGCGTTCGTCGCGGGCGTTGGCGAGGCGCAACAGCCGCGCGCCGTCATTCCCGAGGAGCGAAAGCATGCGCCGCGGCTCGAGCGTGCGCAGGTCGAGGATCGTATTCACTCCCTCCTTGGCGAAACGCGCCGCGGCGGCCTTGCCGACACCCGGCAGGATGGTGACCGGCCTCGGGCCGAGAAAATCCAGAGCTTCGCCTTGGCCGATGGCCGAGAAGCCGCGCGGCTTGTCGAGATCGGAGGCGATCTTCGCCAGGAATTTGTTGAAGGAGAGCCCGATCGAAACGGTGACTTCGATCTCGCGCTCGACCCGATCCGCAAAGCGCATCAACGTCATCGCCGGCGCGGTCCCGTGCAGCGCCTGCGTGCCGGAGAGGTCCAGGAAGGCCTCGTCGATCGAGACCGGCTCGACGAGCGGGGTGAGCTCGAGCATCAGACGACGGACCTCGCGGCTCACCTTCGCGTATTTCTCCATGTTGGGCTTGATGACCACGGCGTTCGGGCAAGCGGCGAGCGCCTTGAACATCGGCATCGCCGAGCGCACGCCATGGATGCGCGCGATGTAGCAAGCTGTCGAGACCACGCCGCGGCGTCCGCCGCCGACGATCACGGGCCTTGCCGCGAGCGAAGGATCGTCCCGCTTTTCGATGGTCGCATAGAATGCGTCGCAATCGACATGGGCGATCGCGAGCATTTCCCATTCCGGATGGGCGAAAAGGCGCGGGCTCCCGCATCGCGAGCAACGCACGCGCGCCCCGCCGAAAACCATGCGGCAATCTCGGCAAATCGGGGAGGGCGAAATCGTCATCGTGCCGAAGTTTCGTTATCCGCGCCGAATAGGCATCATCCGAGAGCTTAGCGCCTCGCGCGAAAAAGATTGAGACGCGCCGCTTGAAAAATTTGGGGAAGAAGGGCCGGTCGAGCGACAGGGGGCGAGGTGATCCGCGCTGGGCTTGCGCTTCGCGCGGGCCGACGATCGACGAGGTTTAAGGGTCGCGCGAAAGGGGCCGGCCGAGATATTGGCGCGCATTCTCGATCGCGACCGGATCGACGGCCTGCGCGGCGGCGAAGGCCATGAGCAGGGATTCATGGGAACATAGATAATCAAGCATTGCGCCGGCAAATCCCGGATCATTGGTGAGCTTGCGCAAATCCGCAGGGTCGAAGCCGGTTTCCGCGAGGAAACGGCCCATCTCCTCCGCGTCATTGGCAAGATACACCAAGGCGTCGAGCGCGAATGCCGCCGCGCGTTCATGAGGCTCCGGAACGCCTGACCGACTCGATTTGCTAAAGTTTTTGCTGTTCACTTTGAGCTTCGGCAATGTGGGTTTGATAAGAGGGTCGCTGGACGGGAACAGGCCTGCCTGCAAAAGACGAATGCCCTCAAGGGGACGGGGTGACATTATGAGTAAAACGGTTTTGATCGTCGAGGACAATGAGCTCAACATGAAGCTCTTCAACGACCTCCTCGAGGCGCATGGCTATATCACATTGAAGACCGGGAACGGTGTCGAAGCGGTCGAGCTCGCGCGAACGCATCGCCCCGATTTGATCTTGATGGACATCCAGCTCCCCGAAGTTTCAGGGCTCGAAGTGACGCGCTGGCTCAAGGACGATAGCCAGCTCTCCTCCATCCCGATCATCGCCGTCACGGCCTTTGCCATGAAGGGCGATGAGGAACGCATCCGCCAAGGCGGCTGTGAAGCCTATCTGTCGAAGCCGATTTCGGTCGCCAAATTCCTGGAAACCGTGAAAGCCTATGCGGGGTGACCGACCCGCTTTTCGGGAAAGCTTGAACAACCGTCATGACCGCACGCGTTCTCGTCATTGATGACACGCCGGCGAACGTCAAGCTTCTCGAAACCAAGCTCTCCGCCGAGTATTTCGACGTTAAGACAGCATTAAACGGGCCGCACGGCCTCGCCCTGGTGCAGGCAGACGAGTGCGACATCGTGCTCCTCGACGTGATGATGCCGCAGATGGACGGGCTGGAGGTGTGCCGGCGCATCAAGGGCGACCCGCTCACCGCCCATATTCCCGTCGTCATGGTGACGGCGCTCGACCAACCCGCCGACCGCATCGCGGGACTCGAGGCGGGCGCCGATGATTTCCTGACGAAACCGATCGACGAGATGGCGCTCATCGCGCGCGTGCGAAGCCTGGTGCGGCTGAAAAGCGTGCGCGATGAATTGCGCGCTCGCGCCCTTCTTTCCAAGGACATGGGCATGGGCGACCCTTTGGCGCTCGCCGCTTCCGAAAGCGGGCTCAACGGCCGCATCCTCATCATCGAGGATCGGGCAGGCGTGTCGGAACGCATGTTCAAATCCCTGTCCGCTTTTCACCGAGTCGAGGTGGAGATAGCGGCGGAAAACGCGGTGTTTCACGCGGCCGAGCACCCATATGACCTCGCCATCATCAGCCTCAATCTCACCGGGCATGATGGGCTTCGGATTTGTGCGCAACTGCGTTCGCTCGAGCGCACGCGGGACATGAGCCTCCTCATGGTTGCGGAACGAGACGACAAGGCGCGTCTTCTGCGTGGCCTCGACATTGGCGCGAATGATTTTCTGACACGCCCCATCGATCGCAACGAGCTTCTCGCGCGCGTGCGCACGCAAGTGCGCAATCAGCGCTATGCCGCCACCTTGCGCAGTTTCATGCAGCAGTCGATGGAGCTTGCCCTCATCGACCCGCTCACGGGATTGCACAATCGCCGCTTCCTCGACGCGAATGTCGATGCCCTCGTCAAGAACGCCGTCGCGAGGTCACGCCCGCTCTCGGTTCTCATGATGGATGTCGATCGCTTCAAGGCGATCAACGACACCTATGGGCATGATTGCGGCGACGAGGTTTTGCGCGAGCTGGCGAAACGGGCTCGCGATTGTCTGCGCACCCGCGATCTTCTCGTGCGCTTCGGAGGGGAGGAGCTGGTGGCCGTGCTGCCCGACACCGGCCATGCGGGCGCCCAGGCGGTCGCCGAGCGCATCCGCGAGGCGGTGCACGGCGCACCCTTTCTCATCGCGCATGGAGCTTGCAACGCGACGGTGACGATCTCGCTCGGCGTCGCCGTGATGCGTGATGTCAAAGACAGCCGCGTCGACCTCTTCAAGCGGGCCGATGAGGCGCTTTATCGGGCCAAGCGTGAAGGGCGAAACCGCGTCGTCCTCGACGCGGCCTAAGGGCGCGAACCCTCGGATCCGGCCGCGGCCGGACCGCTTCTTACTTGATCTTGGTTTCCTTGAACTCAACGTGCTTGCGCGCCACCGGATCATATTTCCGGATCGACATCTTTTCGGTCATGGTGCGCGTGTTCTTTTTCGTCACGTAGAAATAGCCGGTATCGGCGGTCGAGACGAGCTTGATCTTGGCCGTGATGGACTTTGCCATTGTGCTACCTGTCGACGGAAACGGGCAGAGGCCGAAAAGGCGGCTGGCCCGCAGGATGATGAATTTGACCGCGTCAGTTCGCGACGCTTTGACTTCACCGATGGTGGATCGGAGCCCTGAAGTCAAGAGTTTGGGCTCCGAGCGCTCGAGATTGTCGGTGGGTCTATCCTATTGTCCGGCACTGTGGCCTCTACGTACGAGATCAGCAGCCCTGGGCCATCTTTGCAGATTTGGATGTCGCGACCGTCGCTTCCTCCTGCGGCTGAGCTGCGTTGGCCTGTTCCTGCTCCTGCCCCATTTTTGCGGATTTAGCGCCGGTGCCCATCGCCTGCTCAGCTGCGGTTGCTTCTCCCTGCTCCTGCCGCTGGGCATCTTCTGATGAGGTTGCCTTACCTTGCGCCGCGCTATTCATCGCGGCGGTAGGCGGATGTTGCTGCGTGCCAGTGCCGGTCGCGCTGGGTTGCGCGTTCGCTCCAACTGTCGGCCCCGAACCGGCGTCCTTTTGGGTGCAGGGCCCCGCCTGAGCCGCGCCTCCCGTCACGCACAATGCGACGAAGGCGGTGACGAAAGCCAATTTTCGCCGATCCATGGGAACCTCCCCTAGATTACCGATTGCTATAGGCTGGCAAGGGCTAATCCTTCGGAGGGAGCGAAGTTCCGTGGTCAGTGCCTGCTTGCTGCCGGGGTGGAGCGCCCGGCGCACCACCCCGGCTCTGCGACATAACTTGTTTCGCGTGCAAGCCACTGAGCCTTTGCCTGAGGCGTCCCCTCGATCGTTCGCAAAAAAAGCTCCGATTTTCCCGGTTCATGCTCTAGAGGACGAGGGAGAATGCGTGGAGCCGAAAAGCGATGAAACCCGTCCTCGACAAACTTGAAGCACGCCGTGCGGAGGCGCGCCTTGGTGGCGGCGAGAGGCGCATTCTTGCCCAGCATGAACGCGGCAAGCTGACGGCGCGCGAACGCATCGAGCTCCTCCTCGATCCGGAGAGCTTCGAGGAGTTCGACATGTTCGTCGAGCATCGTTGCGCCGATTTCGGCATGGAGAAGACCAAGGTGCCGGGCGACGGCGTGGTGACCGGATGGGGCACGGTGAATGGCCGGAAGGTCTTCGTCTTTGCCAAGGATTTCACGGTCTTCGGCGGCTCGCTGTCCGAAGCCCATGCCGGAAAGATCATGAAAGTCCAGGACATGGCGCTCAAGATGCGCGCGCCGATCATCGGGCTTTATGATTCAGGAGGCGCCAGGATCCAGGAAGGCGTCGCATCTCTCGGCGGTTACGCTGAGGTCTTCAAAAGAAACGTGATCGCTTCGGGCGTCATTCCGCAGGTGTCCGTGATCATGGGGCCTTGCGCCGGAGGCGATGTCTACTCGCCGGCCATGACGGACTTCATCTTCATGGTGCGCGACACGAGCTACATGTTCGTCACCGGTCCCGACGTGGTGAAAACCGTGACCAATGAGGTGGTGACCGCCGATGAACTCGGCGGCGCGAAGGTGCACACGACGCGATCCTCGATCGCTGATGGCGCCTACGACAACGATGTCGAGGCTATTTTGCAGGTGCGGCGGCTTCTCGATTTCCTCCCGGCCAATAATTCGGCGGGTCCGCCCGAATGGCCGGCGAACGACCCTCTCGAAAGGACGGATCCCGCGCTCGATACCCTTGTGCCCGAAAATCCCAACAAGCCTTACGACATCAAGGAGCTGATCTTAAAGATCGTCGACGAGGGCGATTTCTTCGAGATCCAGGAAAGTTTCGCCAAGAACATCATCACAGGCTTTGGCCGTATGGCGGGGCGCAGCACGGGGTTCATCGCCAACCAGCCGATGGTGCTGGCCGGCGTCCTCGACGCGGATGCCTCGCGAAAGGCCGCTCGATTCGTGCGCTTCTGCGATGCCTTCGAGATTCCCATCGTGACCTTCGTGGATGTTCCGGGCTTCCTCCCGGGCACGGCGCAGGAATATGGCGGCCTCATCAAGCATGGCGCGAAGCTGCTCTTCGCCTATTCGCAAGCGACGGTGCCGCTCGTGACCGTGATCACGCGCAAGGCCTTCGGCGGCGCCTACGACGTCATGGCATCGAAGCACATCGGCGCCGACATCAATTATGCCTGGCCGACCGCCCAGATCGCGGTGATGGGCGCCAAAGGAGCTGTCGAGATCATCTTCCGCTCGGATATCGGGGACCCTGAGAAGATCGCCAAGCGCACCAAGGAATATGAGGAGCGTTTCCTTTCGCCCTTCGTCGCCGCCGAGCGCGGCTATATCGATGAGGTGATCATGCCGCACTCGACCCGGCGCCGCATCGTGCGCGCACTTGCCATGCTGCGGACGAAGCAGGTGGAACGGCCGCGCAAGAAGCACGACAATATTCCGTTGTGACGGGAGTAGCGAGGACCGAGTAGTAAGCGGAGAGGCGAGCAGTAAGCGGAGAGGCGATGGAACTCTATTCTACTCGCTACTCGCTTATTCGCCTCCTCACTCTTTCGCGAGCGGCACCTTCGGCACGGTGCGCACGACGGGCTTCGCCAATTCGTCGAGATCGCCGCCATCCGGCCCCCCGAAAAAGCCTTTGAGCTTGCCGCGCCGCCGCGAGGAGGAGGTGCGGGGCGCGCCCGATCCGCCGCCCGAGCGGGGCTTGCGCTTTGCGCGCTTGGCCGCTTGCTCGATTTCCTTCTCGGGCTTGGGCGCGACGGGACCCTCCGGAAATTCGAAGCCGAGCTTTTCCTTGACCCTGCCTTCCTTTGCCGCCTCCTCGTCCTTGAGGACGACGACGCGCACCGCGCCGCCGCCCTTGAGCTTGCCGAACAACACCTCGTCGGCAAGTGGCGTCTTGATGGTCGCCTGGATGAGGCGGGCCATGGGCCTTGCTCCCATGGTTTCGTCATAGCCATGCTCGACGAGCCAGGCGCGAGCCTCGTCCGAAAGCTCGATCGTGACGTTGCGGTCGGCGAGCTGGGCTTCGAGCTGAAGAACGAATTTATCGACGACCTTGGCCACGACCTCCTTCGGCAGGTGCCCGAAGGAGATGACGGCGTCGAGCCGGTTGCGGAATTCGGGCGCGAAGAGGCGGTTGATCGCCTCATGATCATCCCCTTCGCGCTTCGTGCGCGTGAAGCCGAATGCCTGCTTCGCGAGATCGGCCGCGCCGGCATTCGTCGTCATGATCAAGATCACGTTGCGGAAATCGATCTGCTTGCCGTTGTGATCGGTGAGCTTGCCGTGATCCATGATCTGCAACAGGATGTTGAAAAGATCGGGGTGAGCCTTCTCGATCTCGTCGAGCAGCAGCACGCAATGGGGATGCTGATCGACGCCGTCCGTGAGAAGCCCGCCCTGATCGAAGCCCACATAACCGGGCGGCGCGCCGATGAGGCGCGACACCGTGTGGCGCTCCATGTATTCCGACATGTCGAAGCGGATGAGCTCGACGCCGAGGCTCGCTGAGAGCTGGCGCGCGACCTCGGTCTTGCCGACGCCGGTCGGTCCCGCGAAAAGATAGGCGCCGATCGGCTTCTCGGGGTCGCGCAAGCCGGCGCGCGCCAGCTTGATGGATGAAGAGAGTGCCGTGATCGCGTTGTCCTGGCCATAGACGACGCGCTCCAGCGTCTCCTTGAGGTTGCGCAGCACCTCGGCGTCATCCTTGGACACGGTCTTCGGCGGGATGCGCGCCATGGTCGCGATGGTCTGCTCGATCTCCTTGACGCCGATCGTCTTCTTGCGGCGATTCTCGGCGACCAGCATCTGCGAGGCCCCGGTCTCGTCGATCACATCGATGGCCTTGTCGGGGAGCTTGCGGTCGTGGATGTATTTGGCCGAGAGCTCGACGGCCGCCTTCACCGCCTCGTTGGTGTAGCGCAGCCTGTGGAACTCCTCGAAGTAGGGCTTGAGGCCACGCAAAATCGCGATCGTGTCCGGCACCGAGGGCTCGTTCACATCGATCTTCTGGAAGCGGCGCACAAGCGCGCGGTCCTTCTCGAAATACTGGCGATATTCCTTGTAAGTGGTCGAGCCGATGCAGCGTAGTGTTCCGGCGGCGAGCGCGGGCTTCAATAAATTCGAGGCATCCATCGCGCCGCCGGAGGTGGCGCCGGCGCCGATCACCGTATGGATCTCGTCGATGAACATGATTGCCTTGGGATGGGCTTCGATCTCCTTGATGACCTGCTTGAGGCGTTCCTCGAAATCGCCGCGGTAGCGCGTGCCGGCGAGAAGCGTCCCCATGTCGAGCGAGAAGACGGTGGCGTCGCGGAGCACTTCGGGAACCTCGCCGCGTACGATCTTGCGCGCGAGGCCCTCGGCTATCGCGGTTTTGCCCACGCCCGGGTCGCCGACGAGAAGCGGGTTGTTCTTCTGCCTCCGGCAGAGGACTTGAATGGTGCGTTGCACCTCGAGCTCGCGGCCGATCAAAGGATCGATCTTGCCGTCGGTCGCTTTCTTGTTGAGGTTGACGCAATAGGCCTGAAGCGCCTCGTTTTTCTTCGCGCGGCCCTCCTTGGCCTCGCCGCCGCCAGTCTCGCCGCGGTCCTCCCGCTCTTGATCGGCGCCTTTGGGCGGACGGGAATTGCTCGCGCCCGCGCGCTTGGCGATCCCATGGCTGATGTAGTTCACGGCGTCATAGCGCGTCATATCCTGCTCTTGCAGAAAATAAGCAGCGTGGCTTTCGCGCTCGGCGAAGATCGCCACGAGCACATTGGCGCCGGTCACCTCCTCGCGGCCGGAGGATTGCACATGGATCATCGCCCGCTGGATGACGCGCTGGAAGCCGGCGGTCGGCTTCGATTCCTCGCGGCCCGAGCCTGCAAGGTTCTTCAGCTCGGTGTCGACATAATCGGTGAGATTGGCTTTGAGCTGCTCGAGATCGACATTGCAGGCGCGCATGACGGCCGCAGCGTCCTGATCATCGACGAGAGCCAAAAGGAGGTGCTCGAGCGTCGCGTATTCGTGCCGCCGCTCATTGGCGAGGGCGAGCGCGCGATGCAGGGCCTGTTCGAGGTTGCGCGAGAATGAGGGCAATTGCGGCTCCCGGCTATTTCTTTTCCATGACGCATTGAAGCGGATGCTGATGCTTGCGCGCGAAATCCATCACCTGCGTCACCTTGGTCTCGGCGATCTCGTAAGTGTAAACGCCGCACTCCCCGACTCCGTTCTGATGCACGTGCAGCATAATGCGGGTTGCGTCTTCCTGGTTCTTGTTGAAGAAGCGAATGAGCACATGCACGACGAACTCCATCGGCGTGTAGTCGTCATTGAGCAGAAGAACACGGTACATGTTCGGACGCTTGACGCGCGGCTTCGTCTTGGTGACGACGGCCGTGCCGGCGCCACTGCCGCCTTCCCCATTGCTTCTCGACGGGCCATTCGCGGCCCGCATGGGCCTCGCCGCGTCGAGTAGCGGGTGGAAGGTTGAACGCATCGTGTCGTGCCCGCTCCCTGCGGATTCATTTCTAAAGCGCGATGGCGGCCGTGCCGCTCGTTTGAGAACTTAAGACAGCGAGAATTGTTTCGCCAGTCCCATCGCCGCTCATCGTGCCGCTATTGCACCATTCAATGCAAAGAGTGAGCCATGCGAAAGAGACGGGATTACGGCTGATTGATATTCACGTTAAAAATGGGTGGAGCGCGAACGGCGCTTTCTACCCCTTTTAGTGACACGTCTCGATCGGGCGTGTCACCGGGTCGAGCTCACCTCTCACCTCATTGCGCAGCTCACACGAAAAAGCCCGGCGCGAGGCCGGGCTCTTCGTCACATGTTGAAGCGAGAAAGAAAAGCTTATCGGCCGGACTTCGAAGTCGCCTGAGCGATCGTGCTTTCGACCGGCTTCACGGCTTCCTTGGCGAAGTTGCTGACGAGCTGGCCGACCTTGGTCGAATGAGCAACCAGGCCCTCGAAGGACTGCTTGGCGTAATCAGCCTGAACCTCGACAGCCTTGTCGAGCGTCTTCACGCCGACGAGCTTCTCGAAAGCGGCAGAACTCGCCTCGAACTGCTTCTTGGAGAAATCGGCGACCTCGACGGCGATCGCCTGGAAGCTCTTCGACATCGTGCCGAAGTTCTTGAGGGCGACGTCCATGCCTTGCTTTCCGAACTTCTGGAAGTCTTCATATTGCGCAAACATCGTTCGATCCTTTCCATGCCCACCGAGTGGGGTTGATCAAGTGGCGTGGCGCTGACGCCCCACCTCGCGCCATGAGCCGTATTTAGGTGCGGCGCACAATAAAGTCAAGTGGTATTTGTGCGCTGCACAAATATTCTTCTTCGTCTCTTAACTCGCGCGTAACTTCGTCCGTCATAAAACTTGCTTTGTGACGCGTGGGACACGTTGCGCCCGGTTTGGGGCGGGGAGAAAACTAAAGTGGGGTTTTCGCGTATGTTGTTGTCTGCCGTAAGTGCACGTCGCCGGCCGCCTCGCGGCGTTGTCGTTGCTTCTTTGGCGACCTTGGCATTGGCGGCCTTGGCGGGGATCATTTCGGCGACGCCCGCCGAAGCCCGTCATCACTATCATCATCATCACCTGCATCGTTTCGTGGACGGAGGCTATCATCCGCCCTTCTCGGCGGTCGTGGTCGATGCGAAGGCCGGCAAGGTGCTTTATGCCGTCGACGCAAGGGAAAGGCGCCACCCGGCTTCACTCACCAAGGTGATGACGCTGTATCTTCTGTTCGAGCAGCTCGAGCGTGGCGCGATCACCATGGACACGCGCATTCCCGTCTCGGCTCACGCCGCCTCCATGGCGCCGACCAAGCTTGGCCTCGACCCGGGTGACTCCATCGCGGTCTCCGACGCCATCAAGGCTGTGGTCACGCAATCGGCAAATGACATGGCGGTAGCCATCGCCGAAAAGATCGGCGGCAGCGAAGACGCCTTCGCCGACATGATGACACGCAAGGCCCACGCGCTCGGCATGAACGACACGCATTTCGTGAACGCCTCGGGCCTGCCCGACGACGACCAGATCACCACCGCCTACGACCTCTCGATCCTGGCGCGGGCCGTCCAGGAACGCTTTCCGCGTTACTACCCATTCTTCGCCACGCGGAGCTTCTATTACGACGGTATGGCGATGCATAACCACAACCATCTCCTTGGCCGCATCGAAGGTTTGGACGGCATCAAGACCGGGTACACCCGTGCTTCCGGTTTCAACCTGATGACGAATGTGCGTCGCGAGGGGCGTCAGATCGTCGCCGTGGTCATGGGCGGCTCTTCCGCCGCCGGGCGCGATCACATCATGGCCAACCTGATCGAGGATCATTTGGACGAGGCCTCAACGGGCGAGCACATGGCGCCCGTGCTGGCCGATGCCTCCCCGCATGCCAAACCCGCGGTCGTGGCGGAAGCTTCCGCACCCGCGCGGCCACCGATGAAGCCGCTCACGCTCACGGCCGCGATCGGCGGCGAGGATGCTCATTTGCCTTCGGCCATCCAGGCCTACACCTCGACGACGACCCCTTCGGCGCCTCGCTGGAGCGTCGCCGGAAAGCTCGTGCAAGCGGCGGCCGAGCGCGACGAGGAGGCGGAACGGACGGATCAGACGACCGGGACACCAGGCGCGAAGCTGTTCACGGATCGTGTCCCCGCGAGGGCGACGATGCCGGCGGCCGTGGCCCTGGCCGCGCCCGCGGCGAAGACGGAGCCTTCCAAGGCCATTCTCGTCAGCCTTGACCCGGCAAAGCCCGAGCCCGCGAACAAGGAACCGCGTCCTCGCGATGAGGCCGATACCGGCAAGGCGCATGCAAAAGCTCTCGCGGCTCTTTCGGAGCAAGCGGCGAACGCGTCGTCCGCTGCCTCGCCCTCCAAGACTTTTTCGCGTAACGGCTGGATGATTCAGCTCGGCGCGGTTCCCGAGGAGAACAAGGCGAGCGAGCTCATCGAGCGCGCCAGAAGCAGCGGCAGCCATGTCCTGTCGAAGGCCGAGCCGTTCACCGAGAAGGTGACGAAGGACGGCACGACCTTGTACCGCGCGCGCTTCGCCGGCTTCGACGAAGACGCCGCTCAGACCGCCTGCAAGGTGCTCAAGAGGAGCGGCTTTGCATGTTTCGCGACGCGGAGCTGATCCGTAACCGGATGGCTGCGCCCGCGCCTGCCCGACGCATCGGGGCGCAAAACCCTCGGCGCTCGCAAACGCCTTAAGCCCATCGCGTGTGGAGTTTTAGCGATGCCGGTTCAGCAAAACGTCACGGGCCTGATTGACGCGGGCGGCGAGGTAAGTCGACCCGCCCTGGTCGGGGTGGAGCTTTTTCATGAGGTCGCGATAGGCCCGACGGACCGCATCGTCGGGGGCGCCCGGCGAAAGGCCGAGAACCTCATAGGCCTCCTCCGCCGTCATCGCGCCTGGGCGACGCCGGGCGGGGCCCGTGTCCGCGTGAGCATATGCGTCTTCACGCCGGCCGGCGAAGCGGCGGTCCAGATAAGCCTGTAGAAGCTTTGCGCCTTCGGCGTCGAATTTGGCGCATTCGAGCGCGAGCTTCGCAAGCTGCGTCTCGCTGAGAAGCTCAAGCTCCCGGCCGGAGAAAACTCCGGCGAGCACGGTTCCGCGCATTGCACCGGTGGCGTGCTCGACCCGCATCTCGATCATCGCGGTGCGAAAGGTCGAGACCGCGCCCGCGCCTGAACCCGCAAAGCCGCGCAGCGTGCCGGGGCCGAAGCGCAGGCGCGGAAATCGGATCGGGCCGTCGATGAGCCAGATAGCGCCGAGCGCCAGGAGCGAAATCTCGAAATGGCCGCGCAAGGCGAACAGAATTGCGACCGCGACGCAAACAGCGACCGCGCCTTTGCGCGCGAAACGCGCCGAGGCGCCGGGCTCGATCTGGATCAGCCCTCGCCCCACGCTCCAAATGGTGATCAAGATCGCGAGGACGATGATGAGGAAGATCATGTTTCACTCGCGATAGGCGGGAAGGGCGCTCGATCGGCCAGCAGGAACGCCACGCACCGGCCCCGAACATAATCTGGGCATTCGGTCGCGGTGAGCAAGAGGGGCACTTGACGCAAGGGCGCCAGCCGCGCTCAAGCGCGAAGATCTGCGAGGGCGGCGCGAAGCTTCTCGGCCTTCGGAGCGAGCGTCTCGTTCGATTCGATATTCGTATGCGCGGGCAAGAGCGCGATGCCGTGGAAGCGAGGCAAGACGTGAAAATGCAAATGGAAGACCACTTGGCCCCCGGCCTGCTCGGAGAATTGCGATAAGGTGATGCCATCCGCCGCGAAGGCGGCCTTGGCGGCCTTGGCCACGCGCCGCACCGTCAAGATCGTGTGGGAGAGCGCGTCATCGGGCGCGTCGAGAAGGTTGCGGGCCGGCGACTTCGGGATCACGAGCGTATGGCCGAGCGTTCGCGGCATGATGTCGAGGAAGGCAAGCGTGTGCTCGTCCTCATACACCTTGTGGCTCGGCACCTCGCCGCGCAGGATCTTGGCGAAGACGTTGTCGCGGTCATAGATGCTCATGAGAAGGGACGCTCCGGCCTCACCCTTCTGATCTTGCTCGGGAGCGGCGGCTCGTCAAGCGACCCGCTCCCTTGCTTCGCCAGTAAGGCGCCCGCCGGGCGCTTCCCTCACCGAAGTGGTGGGGAGGGTATGGGCATTGCCGCCGAGATCGCGATCGTTACCCTCGGAATAATTGTTAGTCCGACCCAATCACGCGAATGGTGAGGCAAGCGGGCGGGCCTCTCTCAATTCACCCGGTGATAGCTCTTGAACCAGCGGGCGAACTCCTCGATGCCGATCGCGACCGGGGTCGAGGGCTGAAAGCCGAAATCGCGCTGCGTTTCGGTGATGTCGGCAAAGGTGCTGACCATCTCGCCGGGCTGCACCGGAACGAGGCTTCGTTTCGCCTTGCGCCCGAGGCTTCTTTCGACGAGCGCGATGAATTCGAGAAGCGGGGTCGGCTGGTTGTTGCCGATGTTGTAGACCTTGTGGCGCACGCCCGTCGCGTCGGGCGCGGGTGGACGCTCGATCGCGGCGACGAGGCAAGAGATCACATCGTCGACATAGGTGAAGTCGCGTGACATCTCACCGAAGCCGTGCACTGCGATCGGCTCATCGGCAGTGATCGCGCTCGCGAATTTGTAATAGGACATGTCGGGCCGGCCCCAGGGGCCGTAGACCGTGAAGAAGCGAAAGCCGGTCGCTGGCAAACCGTGCAGATGGGCGTAAGTGTAGGCGATGTGCTCGCCGGCGAGCTTCGTCGCGCTGTAGAGCGAAACCGGGGTCTCGACTCGCTGACCCACCGTGAAGGGCAGCTCCCGGTTCGCGCCGTAAACCGAGGAGGTCGACGCGTAGACGAGATGCAGGCAGTGATCGAGCTTTCGCGCCGCTTCGAAAATCGCGACTTGCCCCATGACGTTGGCGTGCACGTAGAGTTCCGGCCGCTCGAGCGAATAGCGCACGCCCGCTTGCGCCGCGAGATGGACGATGTGGGTCGCGTCGGCATGGGCCGTGAACAGCGCACGCATCTTTTCGAGGTCGGCGATGTCCGCCTCGACGAATTCGAAGCCTCGAACGCTGGCGACATCCGCCAGCCGGTCTCGCTTGAGGCTCACCGCATAATAGTCGTTGAGGTCGTCGATGCCGATGACGCGGTGACCGTCGCGAAGAAGCCGTCGCGCGAGATGCGATCCGATGAAGCCGGCGATCCCGGTGAGAATGATCTTCATGCGCTCCGCCCAACGCGTTTGCGGCCGCGCGTCTGCGAGACGGCCATGACAAAGGGGCGCTACCAGCGCGCGCCGGGCCTGTCCAGGGATAGGGAGTGGTAAGACGAGGGTGGGATTGCGCCCGAGCGAGCGGCATCATCGGGCGCCGGCCGGCGCGCCTGAAGCTTCGGGCCGCCTGGAGAGCCCCACGCTGCGACATGTCGCGGGTCGCCGGCCTCGAGATGGCTGGAAAAGGCCAATCGAGACTGCTACATGCCAAGGGAACGGACGAAGCTAACGGATCAAGCGAACCCAACCAAGCGAACCGAAATTCATCGCGAAGGCGCAGCAAGGCGTCCCATGCAGAATGTGCTGATCATCATCCATCTTCTCGTCGTGCTCGCGCTCGTCGGCGTCGTGCTGCTGCAGCGCTCGGAGGGCGGGGGATTGGGCCTGGGCGGCGGCTCCAGCGGCGTTTCCGGCTTTCTCACCGGACGCGGCCAAGCGAATGCGCTCACGCGGGCGACGACCATTCTCGCCGCGGCCTTCTTTCTCACGAGCATCCTGCTCACCATGCTTCAGACCTACGGGAGGAAGCCCGTCTCCATTCTCGATGGAACGCCGGCGGGCGTGACGACGCCGGCGCCGGGCCAGCCCGCCGCCGCCAGCGGCGCGCCAGCCAACGGCCAGACGGTGCTCGATCAGCTAAAGCAGCTCCAGGATAACGCTGCGGCCCCGGCGCCCGGCCAGGCTCCGGCGCCCAACGGGCCGCAAGTGCCGCTCCCGAAGTGAGAGGCTTTTCAGGCGACTTCGGCGATCCTTGCGGACAGGCTCATTCCGGACGATCCGGAAGTGAGCGCAAGAACGCCGAGCGGGTGGTCGCGACCGCGCAAAATATGCGCGCCGAGATTGGTGGCATGCACATCGGGAGGCAGCGCCGGGATGCGCGCCAGCAGCTCCGCCGAGATCAGGATCGGCGTGTCCATATCGCGGCACAGGCTTTCGAGGCGCGCGGTCGTGTTCACCGTGTCCCCGAAATAGGCGATCTTGCGGCGATCGACCCCGACTTCACCCGCCACGACGCGCCCGCCGTGCAACGCCGCGCGGAAACGCGGCACCAGCCCGAATTTCCCTTCCCAGGAAGGCGCTTCCTCGGCGATCTTGCGCAGGAGCGCGAAGATGCAGCGCACGCAGCGCGCGTCAGCGACGCCACGGCGCATGGGCCAGGTTACGATGGCGAGATCGCCGACATAATCATCAATGGCGCCTTGGTATTGCCGTACCGGCTCGGCGAGCGCCGCGAAGAACTGGCCGAGATATTCCTGCGTGCGCAGATCGCCGAAGCGCGCGGCGAACTGAGTCGAACCGACGACATCGACGAAAAGGAACACGCGCTCCTCGGCGACGGGCTTGTGGTAGCGGCCGCGCAGCAGGCTGAGGAACACTTCCGTGCCGATCAAGTCCTTGACCCGCAGGATAAAAGCCGCGAGCGCGAGCACCACGAGCGAGTAGACGATATCGCTGATGGGCACCTCGATCGCCATGAGGAAGCGGCCGGGGAGCGCGCCCGCGAGCCAAAGGAGGCTGCCCGTGATGACGCTGCTGGCGACGATGAGCCCGACATAGATGAGGATGGAGACGGGAACATAGAGAGGGAAGGCCAGGCGCGCGAGGCGCCTTTGCAGGCCGGAAAGGAACATGCCGCGCATGAAGGCCAGCATCGGCACGGCGGTGAAGACGCCGAAGACCATGCCGATCATGGGGCGCCCATGGGGCATGAAGACCGCGCTGAAGAAGATGCCGGCCACCGCACCGAGGAGGATGCTGGTGCCCCAGGCGACGAAGGGATGCCGATGGATCATCCAAAGCTCCGGCGAAGCGCGCCATCCGCGTAAATTCATCAGGTCGACGACGCCGCCTCCGGGACCCTCCAACAAAGCTCCGAAGAGGCTCGAGCCGAGGCAACACAAATCGATGGCGGTGGCGAGGCCGCTTCGAGGCCGTTTTGGGAGTGACTAACCCCCCTCTCGGCCCCGAAATCGGTGGAGAACCTCGAGACATAGCAGATTGTCTAATTCGAGGCTTCCCGAATTCGGGGAAGAGTTGCTAAAGCTCAAATCCCATGACGCGGTACATCTTTATCACCGGCGGCGTGGTCTCTTCCCTCGGCAAAGGTCTCGCTTCGGCGGCGCTCGGCGCGCTTCTCCAGGCGCGCGGCTATTCCGTGAGGCTGCGAAAGCTCGACCCTTACCTCAATGTCGATCCGGGCACGATGTCGCCCTATCAGCATGGCGAGGTCTTCGTCACCGACGACGGTGCCGAGACCGATCTCGACCTTGGCCATTACGAGCGCTTCACCGGACGCGCCGCGACCAAGGACGACAACATCACCACCGGGCGCATTTATCAGGACATCATCACCAAGGAGCGCCGCGGCGATTATCTCGGCGCCACCATCCAGGTGATCCCGCACGTCACGAACGCCATCAAGGAGTTCGTGCTTTCCGGCAACGAGGGCTTCGATTTCGTGCTCGTCGAGATCGGCGGCACCGTCGGCGACATCGAGGGCTTGCCTTTCTTCGAGGCCATTCGCCAGCTCGGCAATGATCTCGAGCGCAACCAGGCGATCTACATCCACCTCACGCTTCTTCCCTATATTCCGAGCGCGGGCGAGCTCAAGACGAAGCCGACGCAGCATTCGGTCGCGGAGCTGCGCTCGATCGGCATTCAGCCCGATATTCTCTTGTGCCGCACGGATCGCGAGATCCCCTCTTCCGAGCGCCGCAAGCTTGCGCTCTTTTGCAATGTGCGCGAGAGCGCCGTCGTCGAAGCGCGCGACGCGCCCTCGATCTACGACGTTCCCGTCGCCTATCACGCGAAAGGCCTCGACGACGAGGTGCTCGCGGCCTTCGGCATCGCCAAGCCGAAGCCGCCCGATCTCACCCGCTGGAAGACGATCGGCGAAACACTCGAAAACCCGGAAGGCGAGGTGACCATCGCGGTTGCCGGCAAATACACCGGGATGAAGGACGCTTATAAATCGCTAATCGAGGCGCTCGTCCACGGCGGCATCGCCAATCGCATCAAGGTGAATATCGATTGGATCGAGAGCGAGATCTTCGAGGGCAAGGACCCGGCTCCCTATCTCGAGCATGTGCACGGCATTCTCGTGCCTGGCGGCTTCGGGCAAAGGGGAGCCGAGGGCAAGATCAAGGCGGCGGGCTTCGCGCGCGAGCGCAAGGTGCCGTATTTTGGCATCTGCTTCGGCATGCAAATGGCGGTGATAGAGGCGGCGCGCTCGCTCGCCGGGATCGGCGAGGCAAACTCGACCGAGTTCGGCGCGACGCCGGAGCCCGTCGTTGGCCTCCTCACCGAGTGGCTGCGCGGCAATGAGCTCGAGCGGCGACGCGCCGGCGGCAATCTCGGCGGCACGATGCGGCTTGGCGCTTATGAGGCGAGGCTCGCGCCGACGAGCAAGATCGCCGCCATGTATGGCACAACGCAAATCTTCGAGCGCCACCGCCATCGCTACGAGGTGAACCGGGCCTATCGCGAGCAGCTCGAGGAGAAGGGCCTCGTCTTCTCTGGAATGTCGCCTGACGCCGTCTTGCCCGAGACGATCGAATATGAGGACCATCCCTGGTTCATCGGCGTGCAGTTCCACCCCGAGCTGAAATCGCGCCCCTTCGATCCCCACCCGCTCTTCAAAGGCTTCATCGCCGCCGCGAAGGAGCAGTCGCGGCTGGTGTGACAGGGGTGGCGGGCCGCAGTGCGAAAGGCAAGTGCCCATCCGTCATGGCCGGGCTTGGCCCGGCCATCCACGCCCTGCCGCCCGATACCCGAGGCGTGGGAAGGTATGGGTGCCCGCACCAAGTGCAGGCATGACGCGCGTTTCAACATCGGCGCGGCCCACGCCTTGCCGATGGATCACGCCGCCCGCTTCCCCCCATTAAGCTCGCGATAAACGCCGCTTTCGAACTGGCTGAAAAGCTTCAGCACCGTCGGGTCCGCGAAAGGAAGAATCTGCGTCAAGATCACGCCGCCGATCTTGCGCGAAGGATCGATCCAAAAATAGGTGTTGCCGAGTCCCGCCCAGGCGAGGCTTCCGGCGCTTCGCCCTTCCGCCGTCTTCCTCGTGTTGATGAGGAAGCTCAAGCCCCATTTCTTCTCCTGCTCGGGATAGAGCTCGACATCATTCGACAACTGCGGCATCGCGCTAGGCAGCTTTGTGACGGAAAGCTCGCCGATGTGGTTTTGCGCCATGAGCGCCACGGTCTCGGGCCTCAGCACGCGCGCGCCGTCGAGCGTGCCGGCGTTCAGCAGCATGCGGATGAAGGCGATGTAATCGCGCGCCGTGCCGTAGAGCCCGCCGCCGCCCATGTGGAATTCGGGCTCTTGCGGAAGCTCGAAGGGGATGGGCGCGAGCGTTCCATCCGCGCCGCGCGCATGCATGGAAACGAGGCGAGCGCGCTGGCTCGCGCCGAGCTTGAACCCCGTATCGCTCATCTTGAGCGGCGCGAAGATGTGGTCCTTCAAATACGCGTCGAGCCTTTTGCCGCTCGCGGCCTCGACGGCTTTGCCCACGAAATCGATGCCGATGCCATATTCCCATCGCTCGCCCGGATCGGAGGCGAGCGGGATGGTGAGCGCCTTCTCGGTGCAACTCGCGATACCCGGAATGTCGTTGCGCTCCATATGGGCCGCGAGCTTTGCGTTCCACATATTGTAGGCAAAGCCCGAGGTGTGCGTCATCAGCCGGCGCAGCGTGATCGCGCCCTTCGCTGGGCGAAGCCGCGCCTCATCCGTCGCGCCGTCGGCCTCGAGCACCTGGCGCTCGGCAAGCTGCGGCAAGAGCCTCTCGATCGGCGCATCGAGCTCGAGCTTGCCCAACTCCACGAGCTGCATCGCGGCGGCGCAAGTGATCGCCTTCGTCATCGAGGCGATCCAAAAGACGCTGTCCGCCGTCATCGGCTCGGGCTTGCCGATCTCGCGCTTGCCGAACGCCGCCTCGTAAACCATGCCGTCCTCGTTCGCGGCGGCGACGACGACACCTGGCACCTCGCCCGCCTCCGAGGCTCGGCGCAAGGCGTGATCCACCTCGGACAATGTCCACATGCTCGTTCCTCCCGATGGGCAGTAATCGGCGTTTGCCGGGGGTCGTGTCGTAAGCTAGCAGCTTCCGGGCGGCGTGGGGAACGAAGTTCTATAGTCGCGAAGGAATTCGGGCATTAGGCACCAGTTTGAATGTCCGACGCCATCGACGGAGGTCAGCATCGTGATCAAGCGATATTCGGATCATGCCGCCAATGAACGGACGTTTCTCGCGTGGGTTCGCACCGCGATCGCCGTGATGGCGTTCGGTTTTCTCATCGAGCGCTTCGATCTCTTTCTGCGTTTCGCCGCGCCCTCGTTTACGAAGACACCGATCGTCGCGCATCGCGAATGGTTCGCGAATGCTGCCGGAATGGCCTTTCTCTTGCTCGGCATCGGCATGATCGCGATCGCGGCTTGGCGCTATTTCAGGATCGGCGGCGAGATCGACGCCGAGGAGGAGATTTACGCCCTGGGCGCGCGCTTCGACCTCGCCATGGCGGGCCTGCTGGTACTCTTGGGCTGTTCGCTCTTGCTCTATTTGTCGCATGCCGTGGTAGTGGCGCGGTGAAACTTACAAAGCGGTCTCATATCAATCCGAGCTCGGCGAGCTCGCGTCGCATGCCCTCGGGCATGGCGCCGAGACCACCGCCCCGCTTGCCGAGATCGCGCGGCGCGTCCTTCGGCGGAAGGTAGCGCCAGCCCTGGAAGGCGCGGTAGGGGCGAGGCGACACGGGCTTCACCACCGGCTCGAGCCCCAGCTTGCAGCGTCCGACGCCTTCGCCATCCGTGAAGGGGGTGACGCCGATGAGCCTCTGGCGGCAGGCGATTTGGCCCTTGATGACCCAATAGAGCGATCCGCCGGCGAGGAGCTCGTCCACGCGCTTCGGCACCATGCGCGTGATGTGGAAATGCTCGCCGCGCTCCTTCACGCGCCTTGTGACCCATTCCTCGAGCTCGGTGATCGTCTCGACGCCGACGCAGAGCTTGATGAGATGGAGGGGAGCCATAACGTTTTCATGCAGCGCCCGAAACGACAAGGCAAGGCCTTCGCACGCGAGCGCGAGGAGCGACCGAACGGGAGGGAGCCGAGACGTTTCTCCCCCGTTCGCCGCCCGGCTTCCGCCGGCTCGATTTGGCTTGGCGGGCCGGCTCTTCAGGCTTTGCAGGCCCTTGCAGTTGCTCCGGCCAAGATCCCGCCTCTAAGAGGGGAAGGCACACCGGACAGATCACGAGCTCCCTGAACCGGACGGATCATGTGCTCCGGGTATTTTTGGGTCCCGGATTGACTCTTTGGCCGAACATAGATAGAACATAATGGGATCAAAAAGGGACGTGCCATGGCTCGCATTCTTGTGGAAAACGTTGTGGAAGTTGCCGCTCTTTGCGGCTTTTTGGCCATGATCGGGGTCTGGTCGATCGCCGCGGTGGGGTTCTGACGCAACATCGTTACGGGCCGGCCAGATCACGTGCGGGCCTGTTCGGCGGAACTGCCGAAACGGGCCGCTATGTTTTGGTCTTGGCATCGAGCTTGCGGATTTGAGCTTGCTCGTTCGGGCTTCGCGAGTCCGGGCTTCGGGAAGGGCGCGATGGCGATCGACGACGTCGGTTTCGTGCATCTGCACGTTCACTCTTCTTATTCGCTCCTCGAAGGCGCCTTGCCGATCGCCAAGCTCGCCAAGCTCGCGCGCGCCGACAAGATGCCGGCCTTGGCGTTGACCGACACCAACAACCTTTATGGCGCGCTCGAATTTTCGGAGAAGCTCGCTGGCGAGGGCGTTCAGCCGATCGTCGGGCTTCAGCTCTCGGTCGATTTCGGGGATGCCGAGCGCGCGCGCCAGGCGCGAAAGCGCGTGGCCTCCATCGTTCTTCTGGCCACGACCGCTCGAGCTTACGCCAATTTGCTGCGGCTCTCGACGCGCGCGCTCGTCGACGACGCGTCGAGCGGCCGGCCGCATTTGCGCATGGAGGATATCGAAGGCGACGCCGAAGGGCTGATCGCGCTCACCGGCGGCCCGGACGGCCCGATCGATGAGGCCTTGGCCGAGCGCCGGCCGGATCTCGCGCAAGCGCGGCTCATGCGCCTCGCGGGCGCTTTCGGCGATCGGCTCTACATCGAGCTCCAGCGGCATGGGGTGCCGACCGAGCGGGCAAACGAGCCCCACCTTCTCGATCTCGCTTATCGGCGCGGCATTCCGATCGTGGCAACCAACGAGCCTTACTTCGCCGCGAGAGAGGATCATGAGGCCCATGACGCTCTCTTGGCAATCGCGGAAGGGCGCCTCGTCTCCGACGATCAACGCCGGCGCGTCACGCCCGAGCACGCGTTCAAGAGCCGCGCCGAGATGATGGCGACCTTCGCCGACTTGCCCGAGGCCTTGCGCCATTCGGTCGAGATCGCGCTTCGCTGCAGCTTTCGCCCGAAGGCGACGAAGCCGATCCTGCCGCGCTTCAGCGGTGAGGGCACGAGCGCCGAGGAGGATGCCGAACTTGACCGCCAGGCGGGGGAGGGCTTGGGCGCGCGCCTCGCGAGGCACGGCTTCGCCCCGGGCCTCGCCGAGGAGGATTATCGCGCGCGCCTGGCTTTCGAGCTCGGCGTGATCAAGCGAATGGCCTATTCAGGGTATTTCCTCATCGTCTCCGATTTCATCAAGCACGCGAAGCTCAAGGGCATTCCGGTCGGCCCGGGGCGCGGCTCGGGCGCGGGCTCGCTCGTCGCCTGGAGCTTGATGATCACCGATCTCGATCCGATGCGCTTTGGTCTCTTGTTCGAGCGATTCCTCAATCCCGACCGCGTTTCGATGCCCGATTTCGACGTCGATTTCTGCATGAACCGGCGCGAAGAGGTCATCGACTATGTGCGCGAACGTTACGGCGTCGACCGCGTCGCGCAGATCATCACCTTCGGCACCTTGCAGGCGCGCGGCGTGATGCGTGATGTCGGGCGTGTGCTCGAGCTGCCTTATGGGCAGGTCGACAAGCTCACGAAGCTCGTGCCGCAAAATCCGGCGAACCCGATCTCCTTGAAGGCGGCGATCGAGAGCGAGCCGCGCCTGTCCGGCGAGGCCGATGCCGACCCGCGCGTCGCGCGCATGCTCGACATCGCTCAGAAGCTCGAGGGGCTGCATCGCCACGCCTCCACCCATGCGGCCGGCATCGTGATCGCCGACAGGCCGCTCGAGGAGGTGGCGCCGCTGACGCGCGATCCGCGTTCGGGGATGCTGGTGACGCAATTCAACATGAAATGGGTCGAGCCCGCGGGCCTCGTGAAATTCGACTTTCTCGGCCTGCGCACGCTCACGATCTTGCAGACCGCGGTCGAGCTTCTCGCGCGCCGCGGCATCAAGGTCGACCTCGCCTCGATTCCGCTCGATGATCGCGCGACCTTCGAGATGCTCCAACGCGGCGAGACGGTCGGCGTGTTCCAGGTGGAAGGCTCAGGCATGCGTCGGGCGCTCGTCGACATGCATGCCGACCGTTTCGAGGATCTGATCGCGCTCGTCGCCCTCTACCGGCCGGGCCCAATGGCGAATATTCCTGTCTATTGCGCGCGCAAGCTCGGGCGCGAGCGCGTCGAGGTTCTCCACCCCAAGCTCGAGCCGCTTTTGCGCGAGACCTTCGGCGTCATCACCTATCAGGAGCAGGTGCAGCAGATCGCACGTGAGCTCGCAGGCTACAGCCTTGCGGAAGCCGATCTCTTGCGCCGCGCCATGGGAAAGAAAATCAAGGCCGAGATGGACGCGCAGCGCGGCCGCTTTCTCGAAGGCGCAAGCGAGCGCGGCATTCCCCCCGCGACTGCGGAAGCGGTCTTCGACGCCTGCGCCAAATTCGCCGAATACGGCTTCAACAAATCGCATTCCGCCCCTTACGCGCTCCTCACCTATCAGACGGCCTATCTCAAGGCGAACCATCCGGTGGAATATCTCGCCGCCACGATGACCCATGAAATGTCGAATACCGACAAGCTTGCCGAGTTCCGGCAGGAATGCGCGAGGCTCGCCATCAAGCTCGAGCCACCGTCGATCAATCGCTCGGGCGTCTTGTTCGAGCCGGCTGACGGCGTGATCCGCTACGCGCTTTCGGCTATCAAGGGGATGGGCGGGCAAGCGGCGGAATCCATCGTGAGGGCGCGAGGCCCAGAGCCTTTCCGCGATCTTGCGGATTTTGCCCGGCGCATCGATCCGAAGCTCGTCAACCGGCGCGCGCTCGAAACCCTGGTTTGCGCCGGCGCGCTCGACGACATTTGCGCCGAGCGTTCGACCGCTTTCGCGAGCGTCGAAGCGGTCCTCGCGATGGCGCAAGCCAATGAGAGCGAGCGCCTATCCGGCCAGGAGAATATGTTTGCCGGGGCCTCGGCGGAGTCCGCGACGCCCATTCGCGCACCGAAGGTGCCGGCCTGGACCCCTTCGGAAAAGCTGCAGAAGGAATTTGCTGCGATCGGCTTCTTCATTTCCGGCCATCCCCTCGACGAATATAAGGATGTGCTGAAGCGCCTCGGTGTGCAGAGCTACGCTGCCTTCGCCAAAGGCGCGCGCGCCGGAAGGACCTCGGCGCGGCTCGCGGGAGCCGTGCTCGACCGCGCCGAACGGCGTACGAGAAGCGGCTCCAAGATGGGCATCGTGCTCTTGTCCGACGCCACGGCCCAATACGAGGCCATTCTGTTCTCCGAGGGCTTATCCGCTTACCGCTCGCTGCTGGAGCCTGGTTCGCGCGTCCTCGTCGAGGTGCGGGCCGGCGTCGAGGGCGAGGAATTGCGCCTGCGCATCGAAACCGTCGAGCTTCTCGACGACGCCGCGGCCCGCGCCGGCCATTCGCTCAAGCTCTACCTTCGCGATGTTCGCGCGCTCGAGCCCGTCGCTCGCTGCCTTTCCGAAAGCGGGGATTCGCAAGTGAGCCTCATCGCGGCGCTCGAGCCCAACGGGCGAGAGGTCGAGATCAAGTTGCCAGGCCGCTACCGCACGACGCCGCAGATCGCGGGCGCCATCAAGGCGGTCCCGGGCGTGACGGCGGTCGAGCTGGTTTAGCGTCACCGCTCCTGCGGCGGGCAGGATTGCGCCAACGTCCCGCTTAGCCCTGCGAAGGTAGGAATCCAGACCTGCAGCACAATCCCGAGAAGATCTGGATCCCCGCGGGGATGAGCGAACATGTTGGGGCGGGTTGAGGTGCGCGAGAATGAGCAGAGGCGGCTTAAACTTGCCCGCTCTTCCCCGCTCTTCCCCGCGATCGTGCGCCGTCGTGCCTTCATCGCCTTCGGGAGCCATGCTCGGCGCATCCCATGCTTTCGCCAAAGCTTGATGTAATATGATCTCATCCGTGTGCGGTTGAGGTGAGATCGAGGAGGAAGGCATGGACGAAGCAGCGACGGCCCCTCTCTGGCAAAAGCTTCACGCGATGCAGGGCGAGCTCAAGCAAAAGAGCCTTCACGTCTTGTTCGAGGAAGACAAAGACCGCTTCGCGGCCTTCAGCTTGACGGATGAGGATCTTCTCCTCGATTTCTCCAAGACCAAGACGAGCCGCGCGGCCTTGTCGCTGCTGCTCGAGCTCGCCGCGGCGGCAGGGGTCGAAGCGCGCCGCGATGCCATGTTCGCGGGCGAGCGCATCAATGTGACGGAGAAACGCCCCGTCTTGCATGTCGCGCTCCGCAATCGCTCCAACCGACCGATCCTTGTCGACGGCAAGGATGTGATGCCGGAGGTGAACGAAGTGCTCGGGCGCATGTCGCGCTTCAGCGAGGCCTTGCGCTCAGGCGCCGCCCGGCCGGCGCGTGGCGGCCGTTTCACCGATGTGATCAACATCGGCATCGGCGGTTCCGACCTTGGTCCCGCGATGGCGACGCTCGCTCTTGCGCCTTATCACGATGGGCCGCGCAGCCATTTCGTCTCCAATATCGACGGGGCGCATTGGCATGACACGGCGCGCAATCTCGATCCGGCGACGACGCTCATCATCGTTGCCTCGAAGACATTCACCACGATCGAGACCATGACCAATGCGCTGACGGCTCGCCGCTGGCTCGTCGAGGCGCTCGGCGAAAAGGCGGTATCCGACCATTTCGTCGCTGTCTCGACCGCGCTCGACAAGGTCAAGGCCTTCGGCATCGCCGAAGACCGGGTCTTCGGTTTCTGGGATTGGGTCGGCGGGCGCTATTCGGTGTGGTCGGCGATCGGGCTCCCCCTCATGCTCGCCATCGGGCCGCGGCGGTTCGAGGAATTCCTGTCGGGCGCGCATGCGATGGACGAGCATTTCCGCTTGCGGCCTGCCGCTTCCAACATGCCGATTTTGCTGGGCCTCATCGGAATTTGGCACCGCGACATCTGCGGCCATCCCGCGCGCGCCGTGCTGCCCTACGACCAAAGGCTTGCGAGATTCCCGGCGTATCTCCAGCAGCTCGACATGGAATCGAACGGCAAGCATGTGACGCTCGATGGGAGGCAAGTGTCCCATCCGACGGGGCCGCTCGTTTGGGGTGAGCCCGGCACCAATGGCCAGCATGCCTTCTACCAGCTGTTGCATCAGGGGACGGACATCATCCCTTGCGAGTTCTGGATCGCGGCGCAAGGCCACGAGCCCGAGCTTGCGGAGCATCAGGCCTTGCTCATGGCGAATTGCCTCGCGCAGTCGCGCGCCTTGATGCTCGGCCGCACGACCGACGAGGCGAAGGCGCAGCTTCTTTCGCACGGCGCTTCCGCCGAGGAGGCAAATCGCCTCGCTCCCCACAAGACCTTCGTCGGCGAGCGTCCGTCGATCACCACGGCTTATCGCGAGCTCGATCCTTTCGCGCTCGGGCGCCTGATTGCGCTCTATGAGCATCGGGTGTTCGTCGAGGCGGCGATCTTCGGCACCAACGCCTTCGACCAATGGGGCGTCGAGCTCGGCAAGGAATTGGCGACGACGCTCCTCCCCATGGTGAAGGGAGAGAAGCCTCCGCAAGGGGACGCATCGACCATTGGTCTCATGCGCCACCTCGCGTCCCTGGGAAGGCGGAAATGATCAGGCCTTTCGACCGCGACCGCCTGCGCCGCGCTGCGTTCAGCCTCACCGTCGCGCTCCTTTCGCTCGGCATGGGCGGAACGGTCGTGGCGCAAAACGCCTCTCCGTCAGCGACGCGTCCCGGCGATGTCGGAGCCTTCGGCCCGGGGCTTCCGAACCAGTTCGATCCGCATTTGCGCCTGCCCGTCGCGCAGATCGCCGCCGCGACCCCTATCCGCTTCCTCACCGAGGATGATTATCCGCCGTTTCAGATCACGGGGCCCGACGGCAGCTTGACGGGATTCAACATCGATCTTGCCCGGGCGCTCTGCGGCGAGCTTGCGCATCAATGCACGATACAGCCGCGCCGCTGGGACACGCTGCTCGACGCGCTCGCGAGTCGGGCGGGCGATGCCATCATCGCCGGCATGAGGCCGACACCGGAAATCCTGGCGCGAGCCGATGTGACCTACCCCTATTTGAAAACGCCCGGCCGCTTTGTCATGCGCCGGGATCTTGCGCTTGTGCCGAGCCCACAAGCGCTTTCCAGGCGTACGGTGGCGGTCACGACAGGCACGGCGCATGAAGCTTTCCTCAAGGCTTTTTTTCCCGCGGCGACGTCGCGCGGCTTCTCTTCCGCCGGCGCCGTATTTGATGCGCTCGCGCGAGGCGAGGTCGATATCGCCTTTGTCGACGGGCCGAGCGCCGCCTCCTGGCTCAACAGCGCGAGCGGGGCCTGCTGCGCCTTCGCGGGAGGCCCTTATTTCGAGAGCCGCTTCTTCGGCGAAGGCATGATAATCGCCGTGCGCAAAGGCGATGACGCGATGCGCCGCGTGCTCAACCAGGCGCTGCAGCGTCTCTCCCAAAACGGCCGCCTCGGCGATCTTTACCTGAAATATTTCCCTGTCGGATTTTATTGAAGCGCGAGGCCTCGCGCCTTGGCGCCCCTTGCGCCTTCCATTGACCCGTAACGGGAACCGCGCGATGAACGCCGCGATGCTCGGCGCGGACTTCAGTTCGTCTCGCGGAAATGAAACAGGCTGATCGAGAAGCAATGCCCGCTACCGTCGCTTTCCCGCCCGACCTCTTGCAAGCCGCGGCTTCATCCCCGGCCTGGCCCTTCGAGGAGGCCCGCAAGATCGTCACCCGCATCGGCGGGGTCGAGAAGGCGCGAGCGCACAAGCGCGAGGTGATTTTCGAAACCGGTTATGGCCCCTCCGGCCTGCCGCATATCGGCACTTTCGGCGAGGTCGCCCGCACCAGCATGGTGCGGCATGCCTTTCGCGTGCTCACCGAGGATCGGGTGACGACGCGCCTCATCGCTTTTTCGGACGACATGGACGGCTTGCGGAAAGTGCCCGACAACATTCCGAACCCGGAGAGTGTGAGGGCGCATCTCGGCAAGCCGCTCAGCGAAATTCCCGATCCCTTCGGCACGCATGAAAGCTTCGCGGCGCATAACAACGCGCGGCTCAGAGCCTTTCTCGACAGCTTCGGCTTCGACTACGAATTCATGTCCTCGGCCGCGACCTATCGCTCGGGCCGTTTCGACAAGACGCTGCTGCTCGCGCTTGCTCGCTTCGATGAGGTGATGGCGATCATGCTGCCTTCGCTGCGGGCGGAACGCGCGCAAAGCTATTCACCGTTCCTGCCTATTCATCCCGTGACGCGGATCGTCATGCAGGTGCCGATCGAGGAGCGCGACGTGGCGCGCGGAACGATCGCCTGGCGCGATCCGGCGACCGGCGAACGCTTCGAGACCAAGGTGACCGGCGGCGAAGCGAAGCTCCAATGGAAGCCCGATTGGGCGATGCGCTGGGTCGCGCTCGGCGTCGATTACGAGATGGCCGGCAAGGATCTGATCGATAGCGTGAAGCTGTCGGGTGAGATCTGCCGCGCGCTCGGTGGCGTGCCGCCGGAGGGGTTCAACTTCGAGCTCTTTCTCGATGAGAAGGGCAGGAAGATCTCGAAATCGGTCGGCAACGGCATCACCATCGACGAATGGCTGCGCTACGGCACGCCGGAGAGCCTGTCGCTCTTCATGTACCAGACCCCGCGCGCGGCAAAGCGTCTCTATTTCGATGTGATCCCGCGTCACGTCGACGATTACCTCGCCTTCCGTTCCAAATATGAGAGTGAGGGCGTCGAGCAACGATTGAAGAACCCCGCTTGGCATATTCACACGGGTGCGCCGCCTCATGTCGGAAGAGAGGAACTCACGGGCGCCGTCGGCCTCGACTATGCGATGTTGCTGAACCTCGTGTCCGCGTCGAACTCGAGCGATCGCTCGACGCTCTGGGGCTTCATCAGGCGTTACGCGCCGCAGGTCGATCAACAGGCGCATCCCGAGCTCGACCGTCTCGTCGATCTCGCCATCCGTTATTACGAGGATTTCATCCGGCCGACGAGGCGGTTCACCGCGCCGAGCGAAGCCGAGCGCGCGGCCCTTGCCGATCTCGACGCGGTGCTCGCCGCACTCCCGCAAGGCGCCGACGCCGCGGCGATCCAGGCCGCGGTCTACGAGGTCGGTCGGCAGCATTTTCCAGATCTCTCCGGCAAGACGAAAACGCCGGACGGGCGTCCCGGCGTCTCACAGGCGTTTTTCCAGAGCCTTTATCGCATCCTGCTCGGCCAGGAGCGGGGCCCGCGCTTCGGCTCCTTCGTCGAGATTTACGGAGTAGGCGAGACACGCGCGCTCATCGCGGCGGCGCTCGCGGGCGAGCTCAAGCCGCTTGCAACGGCGTGAGCGCGCGTTCGCTCGCAACCCTTCGGCGCGATACGGCCGAGAAGCTCGCCTCGTCGCGGCCAATCGCAGGCTCACGCAACGGGGATGAGAAGTGATCGATAGTGGATGTCCGGAGATTTCCGATACCCGACCTTCGTCTTCTTGGTTCGGGTTGCGGCTCGATGGGCTCGCCGCTTTTTCGAGCTCCGCTCGATTTCACTGGCCGATATCGGAAGATCGGCGAGTGAGGATGTCGGGGCCGAAGCGGCCCCGAACATCGTCTCAGAGTCTACTTCTTCGTCTTTCTGGCGACAGCAGCAGACTTGCTCTTCGCGGCGGGCTTCCTCCGCGCAGGCGCCTTTTTCTTGGCGGCTTTCGGAGCAGCCTTCGCTTTCGCGGCTGTCCTCGGCTTCGCCTTCGCGGTCGACTTCTTGGCCTTCGTAGCTTTCTTAGTTGGCATTGCCATGGGAACTCCCCTGCGTTGATTCGCGGCTAAATCCTACCACGACTTGTCAAGCAAGAAAAATGATATCGCGCTCCATCAACACATTGTTGGGCATGCTCGCCCGTATTCCGGCGCGCGAGCGAGTTTGCGCTCGAAGAAATTACCGCAGAAATATTACAACAACGACTTAATATAGAATTGATGTTTATCTGTAAAATATCAACAATGTGCTTACCATCGCTTTTCGTTTATACAGTATTGGATCGAACGCTGATCCACGCTTTCCGGCGAAAAAAAATTTTCGAACGTGCGGCACCGAGCACTGCGCGAACCCGCGCGACAGCTCGATGCACGCTTCGCGGAGGCGGAGTCGATTCGTTTCACGGGCTTGTCGATCGCCCGACGCCGTGCCATTCCACGCGACGCGAGATCGCAAGAGAAAGTCTCGGGTGGAAAAATTTTGACTCGCTTGATGCCGCACGAAACGTCCGCGTCGCGGCGCAAAGCTCAAAGCGAGATCGTCGAGCGAAGCTTGGTGGGATGAGCGCATGGGGCTCGTGTTCAAAATCTGCGGCATGGATGAATGGCACCGCGCCGAGCGGGAGAAGGTCTTTCGCGGTTCGGCGGTCGATCTGCGCGACGGCTTCATTCACTTTTCCACCGCTGAGCAGCTCGCCGAGACGGCGGCGAAGCATTTCGCCGGGCGCGCCGATCTTCTCCTGATCGCCGTCGACGCCGAGGCGCTCGGGGAAAATTTGCGCTTCGAGCCTTCGCGTGGCGGCGCGCTCTTCCCGCATCTTTACGCCGAGCTTTTCTTGTCGGCGGTGCGTTTCGTCGAGCCGATGCCGCTTGGCGAAGACGGTATTCACCTCGTGCCATCGCCCGAGCGATTTTGCACCCATGATGCCGCTCGCCTTTCGCCTCGCTAACCCATTCCTCTCCGCGCTCGATGCGGAGCGCGCGCATCGTCTCGCGCTCACGGCCCTGCGGCTGCTGCCGCGAGCGGCACCCGCTGCGGAGGACCCAAGGCTCGCGACGAAAGCTTTCGGCCTCGCTTTCCCGAACCCGGTTGGGCTCGCGGCCGGTTTCGACAAGGATGGTGAGGCGATCGATGGATGCCTTCGGCTTGGCTTCGGCTTCGTCGAGATCGGCGGCGTGACACCGCTGCCGCAACCGGGAAATCCGCGGCCGCGCCTCTTCCGCCTGCCGGCCGATGAAGCCGTGATCAACCGTTATGGGCTGAATAACGGGGGCGTCGAGGCGATCTCGACGAAGCTTGCCGCGAGGCGCGGCGCCGCCGGCATCGTCGGGGTGAACATCGGGGCGAACAAGCTCTCGGCCGATCGCGCCGGCGATTACGCCATCGGCATCGCGACGCTTGCGCGAGATTGCGACTTCATCACCATCAACGTCTCCTCGCCCAACACGCCGGGTTTGCGAGGATTGCAGGGGAGGGAGGCGCTTGACGATCTCGTCGCTCGGGCGCTCGAGGCTCGCGCCCATGCGCTTGCGGCGCAGGAAAAGCGCACGCCGCTTCTTGTGAAGATCGCCCCTGATCTGTCGCTTTCGGAGCTCGACGATATCGTCGCCGTGGTGCTGGCGCGCGGCATCGATGGGCTCGTCGTGGCCAACACGACCTTGACGCGACCCGCCTCGCTCAAAGAGGAGCGGCTTGCAAGGGAAGAAGGCGGCTTGTCGGGTCGTCCGCTCTTTGCCTTGTCGACACGCATGCTTGCCGAGGCTCATTTGCGCCTCGACGGTCGCCTGCCGCTCGTCGGCGTCGGCGGCATCGATTGCCCGGAAGCGGCATGGACGAAGATCGTCGCCGGCGCGAGCCTTCTGCAGCTTTACACGGCGCTGGTGTTCAAAGGCCCCGCGCTGGTCGGCAAGATCAAGCGTGGCCTCGTGAAGCGGCTCGCGCGCGCCGGACACGCGAGCCTTGCCGATGCCGTCGGCGCGGAAGCTTCGCAGATCGCGCGGGGATGAGGGCGCGGACTTGAGGAACGCGGTCGCTGGAAGGACAGCGAGATGAGTTCCGCCGAAGTCGAAAGCATCATCGCTCTGATCACGAATTGGGCGAGGCAAAGGCCTGACATCGCCGGACTTGCCATGATCGGCTCCTGGGCGCGCGGAAGCGCAAGGCCAGATAGCGATCTCGACTTCGTCCTGCTCACGGAGCGGGTGAACGAGTTTCGACGCGATCGCGATTGGCCTGACGCGATGGCCTGGGATCGTGCCGGCTTTACGCTGGAAAGCTTCGAGGACGCGGCCTACGGCGCCGTGTGGTCGCGCCATTTCACGCTCGCGCCACGAGCGGCGCTCGAATTGAGTTTCGCCGCTCCGAGCTGGGCTTCGCTCGACCCTATCGATCCCGGCACGCGCCGGATCGTCGAGGCAGGGTGGCGCATCCTGGTCGACAAAGCCGGCGCGTTGGCCGATTTGGCCGCGAGCCTCGGCAAATGATCTCGCTACGCTGCAGTCGCCGATGCCTCGCGGGCCTCAGGAACCACGGCTCATCTTCAAGAGCCGGGCGATGATGAAGATCGGCACGACGACGATGGCGCCATAAGCGACGTAGAGGACGAGCGTGCGCAGGCTTTCAAGGCCGCCTGCCCAGATGTTCTCGATGAATTGGCGAAGCTCCTCGAGGAGGTCGCGCGGCGTGAGATTGAAGAACACCATCGCCGCCCCGACGATGAGCGACATCACGATGAGCCTCAGGAGCACGGTCCCGGGCGATCCGCCGAGGAAGCGGCTGAATTCATTCTCCGGCATGGCGGCCTCGATCCTGGTTGAAGTTTTCTCGCGGGGCTGGGAGATGTCGTCGCTCAAGCTCGTTCTGCGTTGGCGCCGGCGGCTTCCTTCGCGGCCGCTCGTCGCCGATGATCTCAGCTGCCCGCGGGCGCTTGCGCCGGCAAGATTCCCGAGATCCGCGCGGCGAGAATCACGGCCTGGGTGCGGCTTTCTACACCGAGCTTCGTCAATATGGCAGAGACATGCGCCTTCACGGTCGCTTCCGAGACCGAAAGCTCGAAGGCGATCTGCTTGTTGAGGAGACCTTGCGACAGCATCATCAGCACCTTCACCTGTTGCGGGGTCAGGGTTGAAAGCTTCATGGCGAGGGCCTCGGCGTCGTGATCGTCATCACTTCCCGTTTCCATTTCCGCGGGCAGGAAAACGCCGCCGGCGAGCACCTTGTCGATCGCCTCGTTGATCCGCGCGGCATTGGCGCTCTTCGGCACATAGCCCGCCGCGCCGAAGGAGAGGCAGTTTCGTGCGACGGCGCGATCCTCGGTGGCGGAGATGACGATCACCGGCACGCTCGGAAATTGCGCCCGGAGGTAGAGAAGGCCCGACAGGCCTTGCACGCCCGGCATGGTCAGATCGAGAAGGACAAGGTCGATCTCGCGCGCAAAGATCAGCTTGAGCGCCTCCTCGAGCGAGCCTGCGGCCTCGATCCATGCCGCCGCGAGCCTGTTTTGCAACGTGAGCTTCAACGCGTCGCGAAACAGCGGATGGTCGTCGACGATGACGATATGCAAGGCTCCGCTTTCGACCATCGCGGCAGCGCTCCCCGGGTTCAGGCGCCAGAAACTCAAAAGGAAGCTTAACGGCACATCGACCGCTCGGACAATCCCGAGATAGGGTCTGCCACCGGGCGCGATGGCGCGAGCGCGGCGAGCCAAGCGCGGACTTAACGGGAACGGTCGGGGACCGGTCTCGTTCGTGGGATCGCCTTCTCCTCCGTGGCAAGGCCGAGAGGATCGGTTTTCCGTGCCTCCGTCGGCAGCGCCGCGATCAATGTCTCGATACGATCGGCCTCGGCCGGCGGCTTGTCCCAGCGGATGCGGTTGACCCGAGGAAAGCGCATGGCGACGCCGGATCGATGCCGCGTCGAGCGCTGCAAACCCTCGAAGGCGACCTCGAGGACGAGCCCGGCATGAGGCTCGTGGCGGATCTCGCGAACCGGCCCGAAACGGTTGATGGTGTTGTTGCGCACGAAACGGTCGAGCTCTTTCAGCTCCTCGTCGGTGAAGCCGAAATAAGCTTTTCCGACCGGCACCAGCTCCTCGCCTTCCTCACCATTCCTCCAGACGCCGAAAGTGTAATCGGAATAGAAGGATGAGCGCTTGCCGTGGCCGCGCTGCGCATACATGAGCACGGCATCGACGAGCCTCGGATCGCGCTTCCATTTGAACCAAAGGCCCTTGGGGCGGCCAGGAAGATAGGGCGAATCGCGTCGCTTCAACATCACGCCCTCGACCGCCTCGGCATCCGCGCCGGCGCCTGCGAGCATCGGGTCGGCGCGCGCCGCGGCGAGATCATCGAAGCTCGTGAAGGCAAGAGCCGGCGACAAATCGATGCGCTTTTCCCCGATGCGCTCGAGGAACGCCGCGAGCCGCCCCCGCCGCTCGACGAAAGGAAGCGGGCGCAAATCCTCCTTGCCTTCGATCAAGAGATCATAGGCGCGGATATGGGCGGGGAAATCCGCGATCAGCTTTCCGGTGACGCTTTTCCGGTTGAGGCGCTGTTGCAGCTCATTGAAGCTTTGCACGCGTCCATCTCGCATGACGAGCAACTCGCCATCGATCGCCGCATCGAAGTCGAAGGCGGCGATGAGATCGGGAAAGGCGGGGGAGATGTCTTCGCCGGTGCGCGAATAAATGCGTCGCCACCTTGCGCCCGTCGTCGCCGCGGCCGGCCACGGCTTGGACGCGAATGCCGTCCCATTTCCATTCGGCGATGAAGCGCGAAGGATCGATCGCCGCCACATCGTTCTCCTCGAGCGGATGGGAAAGCATCGGCGGCCGGAAGGGGGCGGGATCGCGGCTTTCAGGCGCGCGCGATCTGCCCTCGATCCAGGCGAAGAGGTCGAGATAGGGAGGCGAGACGCCGTGCCAGACTTCCTCGACCTCGTTCGGATCCCGATCGCCGAGCGCGGCGAGCGCGGTCTTGGCAAGGCGCGCCGACACCCCGATACGAAGCCCGCCGGTGATCAGCTTCAAAAGCGCCCACCGCCCCGTCTCGTCGAGCGCATCGAGCCAAGCGGTGAGCAAGCCCGGCAGCTCCGATTTCGACGCGAGCCTCAAGCTCTCGATCACCAGGGCGAGCGAAGGCGGCGCGCTTGCGGGCGAGGCCTTGTCGTCCCGCGGCCACATCAGCGCGACGGTCTCGGAAAGATCGCCGACATAATCGTAGGAATAGGCGAAGAGTACCGGATCCGCGCGCTCCTGGATCAAGGCGCGGATCAGGCCGGGCTTGGCGAGCCGAAAACTCAACGCTCCCGTCATCGCGGCAAGCGCATAGCCGCGCTCGGGATCGGGCTCGCTGCGGAAATACTCGGTGATCAGGGCGAGCTTGGCGTTGCGCGAAGGCTCGAAGGCCAAACGGTCGAGGAGCTCGGCGAAGCGGTTCATGGCGCATGATGTGGGGCGTAAACGCCCCGGCGCAATCGCCCACCTGTTTCGCGGTCGGCCGGCGACCGCAAGCTTTCTGACGTGGCGCCGGGGTTGAGCCCCCATGACGACTAGCCAACGTGCAGCGAAAATGCACGCATCAGCGGCAGAATTGGTACGCCCGCAAGGCCCTTCCGGCTTCCGGGGCTTGACGAAAGGGCGGGGCGGGCATGCTAGAGTGATCTCGATGCTCGATGCCGCAGCGGATGCCGTCATGACCGTTCATTCCACCGCCAAAGCTTTCAAGCGCAATGCCGTGCGCGCCATGCAGGACGAGAAGCTGCAGCGCGCGCTTACTCATGTGCGCACGAATTTCATCGCTAAGCGCCAAAGCGCGGTGGACCGGCTGCCGGAATTCGAGGCGCTGCGTGAATTGGCGCGCGACATCAAGAATCACACGCTCGCGCATCTCGACCTTTATCTCGAGCGCTATGAGGCCAAGGTCGCGGAGGCGGGGGGACATGTGCATTTTGCGCGGACCGCGGAGGAGGCGCGCGCGACCGTCATCGAGATTTGCCAGCGGCTCGGCGCCAAGACGGTGACCAAGGGCAAATCGATGATCGGCGAGGAGATCGGCATCAACGAGGCGCTGGAAACAGCGGGGATGAAGCCCGTCGAGACGGATCTCGGCGAATACATCATCCAGCTTCGCGGCGAAATTCCCTCACACATCATTGCGCCCGCCGTGCACCTCAATCGCGATCAGGTCGAGGCGGATTTTCGCCGAGCTCACTCGGGGCTCGACCCGCGGCGCGATTTGTCGGAACCGACGCAGCTTCTGGCGGAAGCGCGCCAGGTCCTGCGGGAGCGCTTCCTCGCGGCTGATGTCGGGATCACCGGAGCGAATTTTCTCATCGCCGAAACGGGAACATCCGTGATCGTGACGAATGAGGGGAATGGCGACCTCACCCAGACGTTGCCCAAGGCGCATATCGTGCTCGCCTCGATCGAGAAGATCACGCCCACGCTCGAGGATGTGTGCCAGATCCTGCGCGTCCTGGCGCGCTCGGCGACAGGCCAGGACATGTCCGTCTACACGACTTTCTCCACCGGGCCGCGCCGCCCGGGCGATCCTGACGGTCCGGCCGAATACCATGTCGTCATCATAGACAATGGCCGCTCGGCGATGCTCGGCACGCAGTTCCAGGACATGTTGCGCTGCATCCGCTGCGGAGCCTGCATGAATCACTGCCCCGTGTATCACGCGATCGGCGGCCACGCTTACGGCTGGGTCTATCCCGGGCCGATGGGCGCCGTGCTCACCCCTTCTCTCATCGGGCTCGGCGAAGGCGGCAATTTGCCGAATGCATCGACCTTCTGCGGGCGCTGCGAAGCGGTCTGCCCGATGAAGATTCCGCTGCCCGGCATGATGCGCCATTGGCGCGAGCGGGAATTCGAGAGGCATCTCTCGCCGGCGGCCCAACGCTATGGGATCGCCTTCTGGGCCTTTTTCGCAAAACGGCCCTGGCTTTATCGGCGAGCGACGCGTCTCGCGATGGCTGCCTTGGCACTCTTCGGCCGGAGCAAGGGATCCTTGACCTTTTTGCCCTTCGGCGCGGGTTGGACGGCGCATCGCGATTTTCCAAGCCCGCAAGGCCCGACCTTTCAGGCGCGCTGGCAGGCCCGAGGCAAGCAGAGGGCCGCGTCGTGAGCTTCGCGCGCGACGATGTTTTGGCGACGATCCGCCGCTCGCTCGGCGTGAATGGCGCCGAGGCGCCGCGTCGCGCCGAGATCGAGGATCGGCTTTCCCGCGCGCCGGACGGCATCATCCCGGAGCGCGCGCGGGTGAGCGGTGCCGAGCGCCTCGCCCTCTTCAGACGCCAAGCCGAGGACGCGCTCGCCACGATCACGCTGGTCCCGGACGCAGCTTCGGTTCCGGCCGAGGCGGCCCGCTATCTGCGTGACGCCAATCTTCCAGCGACCTTGCGGATCGGGGATGATCCGCGGCTTGCCGCCATGCCGTGGGATACGACGGCGATCGATGTCTCCAAGGGCCCGTCCGGCGGAAACGATCTCAACGCGCTGAGCCACGCCTTTTCCGGGGTCGCCGAAACCGGCACGCTCGCCATGGTCTCCGGTGCCGAGAATCCCACCACCCTGAATTTCCTGCCCGATAATCACCTCGTCGTAGTCGCGGCGAACGATCTTTCCGGAAGCTTCGAGGAGCTTTTCGAGAAACTGCGCGCCCGCTACGGCAAGGATAAGATGCCGCGCACGCTCAACCTCATCACCGGCCCGTCGCGCTCCGCCGATATCGAGCAAACGCTCATCCTGGGTGCGCATGGCCCCCGCAAGCTGCACATCATCGTCGTCGAGGGATAGCGGAAAGGAAGCATTCGACGTATTCTACTTGGCGAAGGACGAGCATTGCGCACCATTCTGAACCGATGACGGGGCCTTTTATTTTTTTGAAAACGGCCAGATCGCAACTTTATCGAATTTGTGGATGGATTTTCGACGGATCCAGATCATCCGTCAGGTCGATCCGTGACGCGCCTGAACCTGAGGGAACGCATATAGGGGAAAAGACGATGTCGAAGAGAGCGAGTGCAATCGCGATCGCCGCTGGCTTGGGCCTGTTCCTTGCCGCGGGTTCGGCCAAGGCCTGCAAGGGCCCGCATGTGCAATTCAGCGACGATTTCCGCGAGGTCGACCAGACCTGGGGAACTGAGCAGGATGGGGATGCCGTGACCGTCGAGGACGGAAAGGTCAAGTTCAAGGCCGATCCCGACGCGGGGTATGCCGTTCTTTATGGCGGCGCGTTGTTCGACGACGCCGACATTTGCGTCACCGTGCAGATGCCGAACAACTTCAAGCAAGGGGACATGATCGAAGCCGGCCCTCTCTTTTGGGCGCAAGACCACAGCAATTATTATTATTTGGAGCTCGACCCGAACGGCAAGATCGCCTTGGAGCGCAAGGTCAAGGGCAAATGGGTCACGGTGCTCGGCTGGCGCCAGGTTGCGAATGCAAAGACCGGCGGCGGCGCCAAGAATGTGCTGCGCGTGACGACGACCGGAAACACGATCACCGTCTATGTGAATGATGAAAAAATCGCGAGCGTGAAGGGTCAGCAGCCCGATGGCGGAGGCCAGATCGGGCTTCGCGCCGATTCCGAAAGGGACAAGCGCGATACGTGGAAATTCAGCAATCTGAAGGTCACCGACGTTGCCCCTTGAGGCGAGGGCTTGATCCCGCGTGCGATAGCTGATCGGGCGTCACATTCCGGCGGAAGAGCTTGCGCGATGCCCGCGGCTCGGGGATTCAGACGATGTTCGGCAGGATGAACAGGAGGGGCGCCGTGCTGAAGACAATGATCATCGTCGCGGGCGTCACGGCCCTCATGGCGGACTCCGCCCTTGCCTGCAAGGGTCCCCACGTCAAGTTCACCGATGATTTCCGCCAGGTCGATGACAGTTGGGGGGTCGACCCGAAATCCGACACGGTGAGCGTGGAAGGGGGCAAGGTGAAGGTGAAAGCCGATCCAAGCGGCGGGTACACGATCTTGTACGGAGGATTGGTGTTCGACGATGCCGATCTTTGCGTGACGGTGCAGGTACCGAGCCAGACGGGGAATGCCGATCAGCTCGCCGCTGGACCCGTTTTCTGGGCCCAGGACTACAATAATTATTATACCTTCGCGATCACGCCCGCCGGTTCGGCGGCGATCGTGCGGCGCATCAGAGGCAGGTGGATCTATGTGCTCGAATATCGCAAGGCCGAAGGCATCAAGACGCAGCCTGGGGACAAGAATATTTTGCGCGTCACGATGAGCGGCAACACGGTCACCACCTCGATCAACGATGTGAAATTCGCGAGTGTGAAGGCGCAAATGCCCGAAAACGGCGGCGCGATCGGGCTCCATGCCGAATCCGAGCAGGCGCATCGGGACACCTGGAAATTCATTAATCTCAAGGTGACGGATCTGCCCCCGTGAAGCGTCGCGAAATGAGCCTCCCCACCAATTTCGCCCGCATGCTTCGTCTGCTGGAATTTGACGCATCATGCCTTTGCAGAACAGGGTGACGCCTTTCGGCGAGATTGTCGCGACGCCGGAACGCGGAACGATGTTCGGGAACAGGGGAGGGCGCTTTCATGATCCGCGCACGCTCTCGCTCAAGAGGCGGCGATTTGCCTCGCGGCGCTGGATTTGTTGTGAGCTCAGCTTCAAGAGCCGCCGGCGAAAGGTTTTCGGCGACGGCTACACGGAGCTGTTTTTTCTCGACGAGGCAACGGCGCTCGCGGCGGGACATCGCCCTTGCTTCGAATGCCGCTATAGGGATGCGGTGCGGTTCCGGGATGCTTTCGGGCGCGGCAATCGCTTACAGCATTGGCCACGAGCCGAGGAGATGGACATCTGCCTGCACATCGAGCGCCGCTCACCTCGCCCGGCGCTCAATGATTGGCGAAATCTACCGGATGGGACCATGATCGCCGAGGGCGGAACGGCTTTGCTCGTGCTCGCCGGCAAGCTCTTTACGTGGACCGCGGCAGGTTATCTCGGCCATAGGAAGCTCGAGCCGGGGCGGTTTCATCTTTTGACGCCACCCTCGATCGTCGCTGCGCTCTCGGCCGGCTATCGGGCACGGCTTCATGCGAGCGCGCTTGCGCTCACGTCGGTCAACGAAGGCGAGCGCGGGGCTCGCCGATTTCATGGGATGCAATGACGCGGCCGACGCTCGGTTGCGGCTTTCGCAAGCGCCTCGAGGAGCCGCTCGAAACGTAAGTTCGAAACGATGGTTGACATCAAGGCGAGGCCCGACTAAGCGGGCCGCCTTTCCACCGCGAAGGAATTTGACGTGGCCAAACCCGAACTTGGCACGAAGCGCCAATGCCGTAGCTGCGGCAATCGGTTCTATGATTTGAACCGCGACCCGATCCTTTGCCCGAAATGCGGGGCCGTCTTCCAGCTTCACGAGGTCAAGCCGGCTTCGCCCGAAGGGGGCGAGGTTGGGGCCGAGGATGACGCGAAGCTGGAACCGGCTGCCGGTCCCGAGATCGTCTCGCTCGAGGAGGCTGAAGGGGCGACTGCCGACAAGGTCATCGAAGCCGATGATGAGGTCGAGGCGGCCGAGGGCAGCGGCGCGGACGAAACCTTCCTCGAGGAAGAAGAGGAGGGCGATGACGACGTGTCGACCCTCATCGATGGCGACATCGAAGATGACGAGGAAGCTTGAGCTTGCCGCCTCGCTCCGCTAGATAGAGAAAATCCGGGCGTTCCCCAAAACGCCGCCGGTTCGTGGGGTCATAGCTCAGTTGGGAGAGCGCTTGAATGGCATTCAAGAGGTCGGCGGTTCGATTCCGCCTGGCTCCACCAATTCCTCTTTAAGGCACCCGCAACCAAGGCGCTCTCGGAACCTGCCCGCAAAAGCCGGCAGGTTGATCCGCGGCCAACGCCCTCTATGCGGTTTCGGCGATCCCACGGCTGAGCACGGCGCCGATGATGGCGGCAAGCGCAATCATTGCCAGCACGTCGACGAATCCGCCGAGCGCGAAAGCCGTGGCGCCGCCTGCAACTCCTGCGCTCCCCCCAAGAAATGTGCATGCATTGATGATGCCCGAGCCTTGTCCCGCTTGAGTGGGCGAGAGCGCCGCCAAGGCCAGCCTCGGTGCCAGGGCATAAGGCACCGCGAGCCCGCCGCCCATCAAGAAAAGCCCGATCGCGAGAAGCACCATCTCGCCGCCGGTGACACCCACGCCGATAACGCCGCTGGCGATGGCGACGAGCGCCATGCCGCCAGTTATGGCCTTGCGGGTTCCGAGCCTTCTCGCCACGGCGGAAGCCGAAAGGGAAAGCACAAGGAGCGCCGCGCTCAAAGGCAAGAGTGAAACGCCCGCTTGCAGCGCCGTGAGGCCGAGCCCTTCATGGCTTTGCGCGAAGAGATTGAAATAGAGAAGCAGGCTCAGGATGCTGAACATCGAGAGCGAGCCGATTGCAAGGCCCATGGCGAAGCCGCGCCGCGCGAAGAAATCGGGATCGACGAGCGGGGCCTCGAGTCGCGCCTCCATGCGCAGCAGCAGAAAGAATGCGGCGGTCGCCAACGCGAATGGACCGAGGGCCGAGAGCGGCGTGGCCCTGACATGGGGCAAGGCATGCAGCCCAAAGACCAGCGACACCATGAAAATGGCGAGCAAGACAAAACCGATCCAATCCGTGCGTCGGCCTGGCGCGCCCGGAGCACGGGTAGTTGCAGAGAAAGCGAAAACCAGGCCGAGGATGGCAGCGGACATGAACAGGGCGTTGATCCAGAAGATCACGCGCCATCCTGTGAGATGCGTGAGCGCGCCGCCGATGAGCGGCCCGATGCTGAAGCCGAGCATCAGGAACCCGGTCCAAGCGGCCATCGCGGCCGTCCTTTGTTCAGGGGATGCGCCGATGCCGACCGCAGCGAGCGTGGAAGGCACCGCGAGCGCAGCACCCAGGCCCTGCAAGGCCCGCCCGGCGAGCAGCATGGTCTGAGTGTCGGCAACCGCAATGATGCAGGACGCGATCCCGAACAGCACCGATCCGACGATTGATGCCTTGATCGCGCCAAACCGATCGGCCGCCTGTCCGCCGAGCACAATGCTGGCCGCCGAGACGACAAGATAGGCGTTGATGGCCCATTCCACGCCGGCGGAGCTCAGCAAGAGCTCGGCCCGCATGCTCGGCAACGCGGCCATGATCGCCGTGCCGTTCGCGCCGACCGCGAGCATCGCGAGGCACGATGACCACAAGATCCGGGCGTGCCCCGCCCGCGTCGCCTGCCTGGTTTGCACGACCATGCCCGAGACCTCGCGCCAGCGCATCACGACGATTGTGATCGGTTCACGACGCCGCTGCCGAAGCCTTTCTCGGCTCCTTGGCTTCCCTCACGCGAAGGTTCGACGGATCGTAGAACGGTCGCAAGCTCGCAAGCGCCGGAATGTTTTCACCCGCGACCTCGATTTCGTAGCGGCCGCTTTCGATGAAGCTTGGATCCGCGATCCCCTTTGCGTTCTCCACATAGCCCATGCCGAGCGGCTTTCCGAGCGTATGACCAAACATGCCCGAGGTGATGCGGCCAACGAGCACGCCGTCGCGCCAGATCGGCTCGTTATGATAGAGGAGCTGGCGCTCGTCCTTAAGCGCGAATTGCACGAGGCGGCGCTTCACACCCTTTTCCTCCTGGCGCAAAAGCGCGTCGCGGCCGATGAACTCGCGCTTCGACCAGGCAACGGCGAAATTGAGCCCCGCTTCAAGCGGAGTGTCCTGCGGGGAGATGTCGTGCCCCCAATGGCGGTAGCCTTTCTCCATGCGCAGCGAGTTCATGGCGTGGTAGCCGCAAAGAAGAAGGCCCTCCGCCCTACCTTCCTCGAGGATCAGGTCGAAAACGCCCTGCACGAATTCGGTCGGCACATAGAGCTCGAAGCCGAGCTCGCCGACAAAGGTGATGCGGCTTGCCCGAACCCTCGCATAGCCGAGATCGACGACCTGCGAAGTGGCAAAGGGAAAGGCCTCGTTCGAAAGATCCCCATCGGTGAGGCGTGACAGGAGCTTTCGGGAATGCGGCCCCATCACGCCGAGCACCGCATATGCCGATGTGGCATCGAAGGCGACGGCGCGGGCGTGCTCGGGCGTGTGGCGGCGAAGCCAGGCGAGATCGATCGTCTGGCTCGCCGCCGAGGTGACGATCAGGAAACGGTCCTCGGCTTCGCGCGTCACGGTGAGATCGGCCTCGATCCCGCCCTGCTCGTTGAGCCATTGCGTGTAGACGATCCGGCCCACGGGAACCGACACCTCATTCGCCGAGATGCGGTTGAGCACGATTTCGGCATCGGGTCCTTCAAGAACGAATTTGCCAAAAGAGGATTGGTCGAAGAGGCCGACGGCTTCGCGCACCGAGCGATGCTCATCGCCCGAATAGTCGAACCAGTTCTGGCGGCCGTAGGTATATTTATACTTGGGCGCGACGCCCTTTGGCGCGTACCAGTTTGGCCGCTCCCATCCGGCCGTTTCGCCGAAACAAGCGCCGCGCTCCTTGAGGCGATCGTGCAAGGCGGATCGGCGGACGCCGCGCGCCGTCTCCGGTTGGCGGAAGGGCCAATGCATGGCGTAGAGCAGGCCGAGAGCCTCGACCGTCCGGTCCTTCAGATAACGGCGGTTGCGCTGGAATGGCATGACGCGCCGGATGTCCACATCCCAGAGATCCATCGGCGGGTGGCCGTCGACGATCCAATCGGCGAGCACCTTGCCGGCGCCTCCTGCCGATTGGATCCCGATCGAATTGAAGCCGGCAGCGACGAACAGGTTGCGGATTTCCGGCGTCTCGCCGAGGAGATAACGGTCATCGGGAGTGAAGCTCTCCGGCCCGTTGAATAAAAGTTGGATGCCGGCCTTCCCGAGAATCGGGATGCGGCGAATGGCGGCCTCGAGCAAAGGCTCGATATGTTCCAGATCTTCGGGGAGTTGATCGAAGGCGAAGCTCTCGGGGATTCCTTCCATGCCCCAGGGCTTGGCGACCGGCTCGAACCAACCGACCAGAAGCTTGCCGGCGTCCTCCGTGACATAAGTGCAAGCGTCCGCGTCGCGAAGCACGGGCACGTGGCGGGGTAGCTCCGGGATCGGCTCGGTGACGACGTAGAAATGCTCGGCCGCGTGCAGCGGCACCGCCGCGCCGACCTTGGCGGCGAGCCCATGCGCCCACATGCCCGCCGCATTGACCACGAACTCCGCTTCGACATCGCCCTTTGCCGTACGGACGCCCTTGGCGACGCCATGCTCAATCCTGATATCGGTGACTTTCACATTCTCCATGATCCGGGCGCCGCGTTGCCTCGCCGCCTTGGCGAGCGCCTGAGCCGTGTCCACCGGGTTCGTTCGGCCGTCCTTCGGCAGATGCACGGCGCCGACGAGATCGTCTCCGTTCATCAAAGGCCATAACTCGCAAGCCTCGCGGGGGGTGAGCACATTCACCTCGAGGCCGAAGCAGCGCGCCATCGAGGCGCCGCGCTTGAGCTCCTCGAAGCGCTCGGCGTTCGAGGCGAGAGCGAGCGAGCCCATTTGCCGAAACCCTGTCGCCTGGCCCGATTCCTGCTCGAGGGTCGCGTAAAGGCCGGCCGTATATTGCGCGAGCCGCGTGAGGTTGTGGGTGGCCCTGAGCTGCCCAACGAGGCCTGCCGCGTGCCAGGTCGTGCCCGATGTGAGCTGCTTGCGCTCGAGGAGCACCACGTCGGAAATCCCGCGCAAGGTCAGGTGATAAGCGATGCTGCATCCAACGATGCCGCCGCCGATGATGACCACTTGCGCAGCCCGAGGAAAATCGGTCACTCCACCCTCCGTGCGCTCCGCCTACCCATGACCGGACTTATGATCATTGCCTCAACCGCTCGTTCAGAGGATCCCACGCCGGCGCTTCGAGAACGCGGGCTTTTCGCCTGTCGCCGAGCATGAGGATTTCGAAACCCGTGCCGGGCGCCACGAACTGCGGATCGACATAGGCGAGGGCCAGGGATTTCTCGACGGTATGCCCGTAGGCGCCGCTCGTCGTGATGCCGGCGAGCCTTCCATCGTGATGGACGGGCTCGTTGCCGAGGCAATCCGTATCGCGGCCATCGACCTCGAGATAAACGAGCTTGATGCGTTCGCCCCTTTGTTTTCGGATGTCCATCGCCGTCTTGCCGATGAATTGCGGTTTCTTCGCCGAGACGAAGCGCTCCATCGAAGCCTCGTAAAGGTCGACTTCGCTCGTAAGCTCGGCGCCCCAGGCTCGGTAAGCCTTCTCCAGGCGAAGGCTGTTCATCGCATAAGTGCCGAAGAGGCGAATGCCATGTGGAGTGCCGGCCTTCATGAGCGCATCATAGACGTTGCGCATGCGTGCCATGGGGATGTGGAGCTCCCATCCGAGCTCGCCGACGTAATTGATCCGCAAGGCGCGCAACGCGACGCCGGCGACGGTGATCTCCTTTGCGGTGAGCCAAGGAAAGGCTCCGTTCGAAAGCTCGTCATCCGTGCATTCGCAAAGCACCTCGCGCGCCAAAGGCCCCGCGAGCACGAGCGTACCGAAGGCGTTCGTGACGTTCTCGATGGCGACGTCCTCGCCCTCCCTCCGGCGCCAGCGTAGCTGGTCGAGGTCATGAAGCTCCGCGACGGCGGCCGAGACGATGTAGAAACGCTCATCGTCAAGTCGCGCGATCGTCATCTCGGATTCGATGAAGCCGTTTTGGTTGAGGAGATGGCCGAGCACGATGCCACCTTGGCGTCTCGGGATGTCGTTGGCGCAGATGCGGTCGAGGAAAGCGCGGGCACCCTTGCCGGTGACCTCGTATTTGGCGAAGGGCGAAAGATCCACCAGGCCCACGCGTTCGCGCACCGCGAGCGCTTCCTCGCGCACCGGCTGCCACCAATTCGAGCGGCGGAAGGAGAAGGCCTCACGCTCACCGCCTCGCGCATACCAGCGCGGGCGCTCCCAGCCGAAGACTTGTGAAAATTGTGCGCCCTTCGCCTCGAGCTCGTCGTGAAGCGAGGATTTGCGCAAACCCCGGCCGACCTCGTGCTGCTCGGAAGGCTTGTAGCAATAGTACATGTGATGGTAGTCGGTGACCGAGACTTTCTCGGTGTAGTCCTTCGAAGCCCAAGGGCCGAAGCGGCGCGGGTCGAACTCGCGCATGTTGATCTCGGCCTGCCCATGCACCATCCATTGGGCGAGATATTTGCCCGCGCCCGCGCCTTGGCAGATGCCAATCGAGGCGCCGCAATGCATCCAATAGTTCCGAGGGCCGGGAGCAGGGCCAGAGAGATAAACGCCGTCCGGCGTATGCGTGATGGCGCCCGAGACGACCGATTTGAGGCCAGCCCGGCCGAAAAGCGGCAAGCGTTCCGCCGCTTTTTCGAGCCAGGGCGTCAGGCGGTCGAGCTCGGGCGGGACAAGCTCGCTTTCAAAATCCCAGCGAGGCGGCTCGCCGCTCCAGCAAACATGCGCGGTTGCGGTCTCGTAGGGGCCGACGAGGACGCCATTGCCCTCCTCGCGCAGATAGGCATGCGAATAAGGGTCGCGCACCACCGGAAGCTCGGGCGCAAGGTCGATCAATTCGGGCAGGGGCTCGGTGATCACGTAATGGTGGAGCATGTTGGCGATCGGCGCGATGTGCCCGGTCCAGGACGCCACGACATCGCAATAGGAGCCGGCGGCGTTCACCACATGCTCGCACACGACCTCGCCCTTGTCGGTGATGACGCGCCATTCTCCGCTTGGGAGGCGCTTGATGTCGCAAACGCGTGTCCGCCGATGAATCTCCACGCCAAGCTTGCGCGCTCCGGCCGCCATGGCGTTCGTCACATCCGCCGGAGCGACGTGCCCGTCATGGAGGGTGCGGAAGGCAGCCTTGACGCCGAAGGTTTCCAGGAAGGGGTGATGGCGCCGAATTTCCGAGGGACCGATGATCTCGCAATCATAGTCGACGAGCCGCGACAGCCCCTCGACATAATGGAACCAGTCGACTTCCTCGTCCGTGAGGGCCAATCTGAGGCCGCCACAAGGGTGCCAGGAAACGGCTTGACCCGTCAGCGCCTCGAGCTTCGGGTAAAGCCTTGTCCCGTAGAGATGGACCTTCGTGAGATTGAGCGAGCCGTTGAAATGCGGGCATTGCCCCGCGGCGTGCCAGGTCGATCCCGAGGTCAGCTCCCCTTTCTCGAAGAGCGCGATCTCGGTCCAGCCCTCGAGCGCGAGATGATAGGCGAGGCCGACACCCATGATGCCGCCGCCGACGATCACCACGCGCGCCTGCGAATCCATCGCCGCCGCCTTTCTTTCACTTGATGCCTGAAGGGTTCACCCCCAACAGGCGGGTGCGGGTTACTATCCTAATTCTTGAACTGCTCGCCGCGCCATTTCAGCGCGGCGCCCAAGCCTTTTTCCTTGGTGATTTCCTTGAAGGTCGTGCCGGCCTCCGTCTTTGCCGCATAAAGTGGCGCGACGACGTCGAGCCCCGCCTGCATGGCGTTGCGGAAACCCACGATATCGGCCCCCCGATTGATGGATAATTTCGTCGCGACCAGCGCTTCCGGCGAGACCAGCGCGAGACGCTTTGCATATTTGCTTGTGGCTTCGCGTAGCTCATCGGCGGGAACGACGGCATTGATCATACCGTAGCGAAGCGCGGTCTCGGCGTCGATGAGATCGCCGAAGTAGAGGAGCTCTCGAGCGCGTTTGTAGCCGATGATCCAGGGCATCACGAGGCCGGGGCCCGTGTTCGAGAAGCGCACCTCAGGCTCGCCGAATTTCGCATTGTCGGCCGCGATGGTGAGATCGCAATACATGGTGAGCTCGCAACCTCCGCCGACTGCATGCCCTTGGACGGATGCGATCACGGGCTTTCGCATATACCAAGGCATCATCTCGAATTCGAGCTGCGGTGAGAGGTGCGCGTGCCAGCGAAGCGCGTCGTGCCGCCAGGAATCGCGGCTCGGGTCGACGCTGCCGATGTCGTAACCGGCGCAGAAGCTTCTCCCTTCCGCGCGCAACACGACGACGCTCGTGGATGCATCCTCATCGGCCTGGCGAAAGGCGCTCACAAGCGCCTCACGAAGCTCCTTGCTCAAGGCATTGAGCTTGTCTGGCCGGTTCATGGTGATCGTGCCGACGAGACCCTCGGTTTCGTAGAGGACCAATCCGTCTGTCATCCTGTGCTCCTTGTGTTCATCGCGGCGCGGCCGACGTGCCCGCCTTTCCGGCTCCGAAAGTTTCGAGCAAGAGATCGACGCCGAGAGCACCTTGCCCGATCTTGCGCACGATCAAGGGGTTGATCTCGATCGATGCGATGCTTTCGGATGTTGCGTGGGCAAAACGCGAAAGGGCGACGATGGCGCGGATCGCGGCGTCCTTGTCGAAGGGACCCATTCCCCGCGTCCCGGCGATGAGGGTCGCGGCCTTGGTTTCCTCGAGCATTTCGGCGGCCGTCGCGGCATCGACGGGCCCGATCCTCAGGCTCGTCTCCTTCATCACCTCGACGAGTGTTCCGCCAAGGCCGACCACGACGATCGAGCCGAACCGGGGGTCGTTTCGCGCGCCGACGAGAAGTTGCACGCCCTCTTCGACCATGGGCTGAACGATGATGCCGGCATCGACGCCCTTTGCGAGACGTTGGAGCATCGCGCTCACCTGGCCGTAAGCGCCGCGCACCGCGGCGGGACCGGAAAGGGCGAGCTTCACGAGGCCGTGCTCGGTCTTGTGAGGAAGATTTGACGCGATCCCCTTGAGCACGACGGGGTAGCCCACTCGCTCCGCCATTCGGACCGCCTCGTCAGCGTCCCGCGCGGGCATGCACGGGACGAAGGGCAGGCCTGCCTCGGCAACGAGAGCCATGCGGTCGAGCTCTCCAAGCTTGCCGAGGGGCGGCAGGGCGCGTGGCTGAATGGCCTCGGCGCTCGCTGGAGCCGAGAGCCGCAGCCAATGCGCCAACGCCGCAAGGGACGGGCGCATGCCGAGGAGATAGGGGATGCCGTGGGGGTCGAGCGTGTCGCGGACTGTCCTGTTCACGTCACCGGGCGCGGTGTTGTTGAGGAATACGATCTTCTTGTCGTGGCCGGACGCCGCGTCGATGCAAACCTTGGCCATGTCGAGCGCCACATGGGCGTCGGCTCCATTGCCGCTTGGCGCGTCGAGCGCGAGCGCGATAACGCCGGCCGACGGCTCGCGCGAGAGCGCGTCGAAGATCTGCTTGAAGCGGTGAGCGTCCCAGCCCAACCCCCAGGCATCGACCGGATTGCGCGGTCGAGAAAACTCCGGGAACGCGGGTTTCATCGCCGCGAGCGTCGCGGGCGCCAGGTCGGCCAGGTCGAGCCCGACGTCTCCACCGAGATCATTGACGAGCGCGGCCTCTCCACCCGATACGGTGACGACGATCGCACGGCGCGGTTCGGGGGGATGAGCGTATCTCGAAAGCAGAACCGCGGTCTCGACCATCTCGTCGATGTCGCCCGCGCGAACGATGCCGTGGCGGCGAAAAAAGGCGTCGTAAACCTCGTCCTCGCCCGAAAGGGCGCCCGTATGCGCCGCGACGGCCGCCCGGCCGCCCTCGGTCCGGCCGACCTTGAGCGCGATGATCCTTTTGCCGCGTCGTGCGGCTTCGGCTGCCGCTTCGGCGAAACCGCGCGGGTCGCGGATCGTCTCGAGGAAAAGCATGATGACGCCGACCCTGTCGTCGGCGGCGACGGCGCGAAGATAATCAGCGGTGGTGCACACCGCCTCGTTGCCCGCCGTTATGACGTAGGCGAGGCCGATGTCGCGCGCGTCCTGGCTCACCGCGATCGCGACCGAACCGCTATGCGAGATGAGCGCCGCCGGTCCTGCGTTCAGGCGGGGAAGCGCCCCCGCCGTCCACATGCAGACCCGATCGTGCACATTGATGAAGCCCATGTTGTTTGGCCCGCAGACGGCCATGTTGCTCGACCGCGCTGCGTCATAAAGACGCTTCTGCAAGGCCTCTCCGCTCTCGCTGCCGCTGTCCGCAAAGCCGCTGGCATTCACGATTGCGGCGCGAATGCCGCAACGTCCGGCTTCCTCGATGACGGGAATCGTTTGCTCGGCGGCTATGGCCACGAAAACGGCGTCCGGTGTTGTGGGCAGATCACCAAGCGAAGCGTAGCAGCGCTCGCCATCGATTTCCTGGTAGCGCGGATTGACCGGATAGATCTCCCCGCCGAAACCGAGCTTTCGGAGATTGTTGATGACCCGCCTCGCGGCGACGCCTTGGCGCGGCGAGGCGCCGACGATCGCGACTGATTTCGGTGAAAGGAGCTTGTCGATGTCGAAGAGCATGTTGGGCGCGCTGCCGGTTGGCGGGACGCAAGGGCGTCCCGCGCAAAGACAAAGAGGGCGAGAGGATCAGCTCAGGACTGGATCCAGTTCTCGAATTTGAGCGTCAGCTCGTCGTAGTGGTCGACCCACCAGTTATAGTCGACGAGAAGCGAGACCTTCGCATTATCGGGATAAGAGGGTAACTGTTTGGCGAGCTTCTCGTCGATATAATCGTAAGCCTTGAGATTCGTCGGGCCGTAGAAAAGGGCCCGCGCGAACGCCGCCTGAGGTTCGGCACGACCGACGAAGTCGAGAAGCTTCATGCCGCCTTGCGGATTTGGGCAATTTCGAAGCAGGAACCATGCTTCGACATCGCCGTTGTAGAGCGCCTGATTCCAGACGATCTCGTAAGGTGCGTGACGGTTGTTGATGGAATCGCTCGCGCGACCGTTCCACACCATGCACAAATCGACTTCCTCGTCCTGCATGAATTGTTGCGGCTCGGTGCCGCTCGACCACCATGTTTTTATGTGCGGCCTGATCTCGTCGAGCTTCTTGAAGGCGCGATCGACATCGAGCGGGTACATCTTCTCGGGATCGGCGGGCACACCATCCGCCATCAGTGCCGCCTCCATCGTCGTGAGGCAGCGGCGCTGGAGCGAGCGCGGACCGGGAAAGCGCTTCACGTCCCAGAAATCCGCCCAGGATTTCGGATGGTCGTCTCCGGGCCATTTCTTCTTGTTGTAGACCATCAGCGTTGAGAGCGTGATCGCGCCGATCGCATTGCCGTAGCGCAGCTGTCCGGGGGACAGCGCCGATTTATCGATCACCGTGAAGTCGAGCGGTGCGTTCAACCCGAATTTGATCATCCGCGGCGTGTCGATCGAGCCGGCTTCGAGGACGTCGACCTGCTGTTGCTTTGCCTGATCCATCGCGCGAATCTTGTTGAAATCATAAGGGGCGATGTACTGCACAGGGACGCTGGTCTTCTGCGTCCACGGCCTGAAGAAGGCCGTCTCCATGGCCTCCTGCCAGGCTCCGCCCCAGCCGAGGGTGGTGACCGGCTTCTCGGCCGCCCGCGCCGCATGCCCCGCAAGCATTTCGAGGGAAGAGCTCAGGAGAGCCGATCCGGCGGTGACTTGTCCCAAGCGCCGAAGAAAGCTGCGACGATCGAGGTGCCTCGTCTCCTCGAGAACCTGGCGCAGTGTTTCGAGTGCGAATTCCGTCTCCTTGTCCGCCATGTTTCTTCTCCTGCTCCTGCCACCTGAATGGAATGGACGTGTCGAATCTCCGCTATCGCGCTGCAACTTTTGTGGGGCGGGTGCGGCGGCTCGCCAGCATCACCGTCACGAGGCCGAGGATCGCGAGCGCGGTGACCGAGGTCGTCGCAGCCGCAAGTGAAGGATCGATTGCGACCCTCACCCCTTCCCAGAGCTTGACCGCGAGCGGCTTCTCCAGCGTGCCGAGGACGAACATCGCAATCAAGAGCTCCTGCGCCGATTGCATGAAGGCGAACACCGCGCCCACGATGATGCTCGGCGCGATGAGCGGGAGCGTGATGCCGAGAACGGCGCGCAACGGGGAGGCGCCGTGAATGGTGGCGGCCCGCTCGAGATCACGGTCGTATCCGCGAAGACCCGCAACGACATTGATCACGACGAACGGAATGCCCGATACCGTGTGCGCGAAGGCGAGCCCCGGAACGGTGTTCAACAGGCCCAAGGGCACGTAATAAAGATAGATCGAGATCGCCTTGATGATCGGGGGCGTGACGAGCGCGGCGAGCGCAAGCGCGTTCACGAAACTCTGCCCTCGCTTGAGATGGCGCGAGAGCGCGAAGGCGGCGGGCACGCCGAGCAGCGTCGATAAGAGCGCGGTGAGCGCGCCGACCTGCAGCGTGATGAGGAAGGCGTCGATCCACTCCCAATTGGAGAAGATCGTTCGATACCAGCGCAGCGACAGGCTGGGCGGCGGGAAGGAGAGGAAATCGACCGAGCTGAAGGAGATGAGAAGGACGACAAGCACCGGGAACAGAAGAAAGACCAGAACGGCACCGGCGAGGCCGTTCACCGCGATGCTTGCGCCTTGCGCTCTCATCAACGCGCCATCCCGCCGAGCATCCGGTCCAGCCGGAAGAAGCGGCTGTAGACCAGGAGGAGGCCCGTGGTGACGACAAGCAGCAGAACGCCAGCCGCGCTGGCGAGCGGCCAATCGAGAAGATCGCTCGCGATCACCATGATGGTTTGCGAGATCATGGTCTGCTCGGGCCCGCCGAGGAGCGCCGGGGTGACGTAAAAGCCGAGCGAGGACACGAAGAGCAAAAGGCAAGCCGCGTAAACGCCCGGAAGGCTGAGCGGCAGGAAGATGGTGAGGAAGGCGCGCCAAGGGCTGGCGCCATGAATGGTCGCCGCATCGACGAGCCGAAGATCGATGCGCACCATCGTGCTGAACAAGGTCAGTATGGTGAGCGGCAGCAGGATTTGAATCATGCCGATCTCGACACTGAAAAGATTGTAGAGGAGCGGCAGGGCGGTTTGAGAGAGCCCAAGACCGATGACGAGCTGATTGATGAGGCCATGCCGCCCGAGCAGGATCATCCAGGAATAGCTGCGCACGATGAAGTCGAGCCAGTAGGGAAGGATAACGAGGATCAAGAGGAAGGCGCGAACAGGCGGTCGAGCGGTGGCGAGCACATACGCGACCGGATATCCGAGGATGACACAACCGAGCGTCGTGATCACGCAGATCTTGAGGGTCGTCACGAGGACCTTCAGATACACCGGAGAGGAAAGGATTGCCGCGTAAGGCTGCAAGCCACGTTCGGCGAAGCTCTGCCAAATCATCCATCCTGTCGGCAGGATGAAGAAAATCGCGATCCACAGAAGCATCGGCGCCAGCAAAAGAAGGCCGAGAGACCGCGGCTCGGTCGCCGAGAGCCGGCTCGTCAATCGTGCCGCTCGCGGGCGATGAGCGGGGAGGGTGCCGATGGTCACGGCGATGCGCTCTCGAGCGGCGTGGCAAGGGCGCGACACCGCTCGGGCGGCCAAGCGAGGAGCACATTGCTGCCGGTTTCAATGCCCTCCGCCTGAGCGCGAGGCGCGCGCACCACGACCGGGTGCTCGCCGAGCATCGCGGTCACCTTGAAGGTCTCGCCGAGAAACAGCACCTCGCGAACCACGGCCGCCGTGCCGATCGCGTCGTTCCCTTTCCCACCGGAAAGCCTGATCGTCATGTCCTCGGGTCGAACGAAGACCAGCACCTTGCTTCCGCGCGCATGCGAGGTGCCGGTTCGCGGCACGGCGATCACCCGCCCGTTCCCAATCCGCACCGCATAAGCGTCGCGCTCATTCGCGACCACCTCGCCCGGCAGAAGGTTGGCGCCGCCGATGAAATCGGCGACGAAGGCGTCGATCGGCGCCTCGTAGACCTCGCGCGGGGCGCCCACCTGAACGATGTGGCTGTCGCGCATGACGACGACGAGATCGGACATCGTGAGCGCTTCCGTCTGGTCATGGGTCACATAGACGAACGTCGACCCGATCCGACGATGGATCTCCTTGATCTCGCCCTGCAGGCGCTCACGAAGCTTCTTGTCGAGCGCGCCAAGCGGCTCGTCCATGAGCAAAAGACGCGGCCGTGAAACAAGGGCGCGCGCCATCGCGACGCGCTGCTGCTGCCCGCCGGAAAGCTCACGCGGATAGCGCGCTTCGAGCTTCGTAAGGCCGACGAGAGAGAGGCTTTCGGCGACACGCGCGCCGAGCGCCTCGGGCATCAAGCGGTCGCGCATGCGCAACGGATAGGCGACGTTGTCGAACACCGTCATATGCGGAAATAGCGCATAAGATTGAAAGACCATGCCGATATTGCGCCGATGCGGCGGAAGAGAAGCGACCGGCCGGCCGTCGAAGGCGATATTGCCGGCATCCGGTGCGAGGAACCCCGCGATGAGGTTGAGCGTCGTCGTCTTTCCCGAGCCGCTCGGCCCCAGCAGAGTGACGAAGCAGCCCGCGGGGATGGCAAGGCTGATATTGTCGACCGCCTTGACGCTGCCGAAGGCTTTGCTCAAGCGCTCGAGGCGAACATCAACTCCCGCTTCGGCCGCACGCGCCCCATCCGCGCGCAGGGCGTCGCCTGCCGCGCTTCGTGCCGCGACATTCACGCCTTGCCCCTCCTTGCCCTGCGTTCCTCAGCGGAATCCAATGCGCGCACGCGACGGTGGTCCACGGACATCGTTCGAAGCTGGATTTCCGCTTGATTGTCCGCTCTTTCACAGACGCGTGTCAAGAATTCGCGAGGGAGCGGGGTGTGAAAATCCTCTCGTCGAAAGGAAATATTATAAGCCGATCGACGATAGGCGGATACAAAGTTCATCGACCACTTGAACCTCTCTGCTCATCCCCGCGAAGGCGCGCGGTGGCGGGAATCCAGCTCCTTGTTAAGGTCATGCTGAGGTCTGGATTCTCTCCGCGACCGGGGTGGAACTAGCAGCTTTGCGGACCCTGTCATTCGAATTGCCTGAATTGCTCATCCCGCCAGCGCATCGCCTCGTTGAGGCCCTTTTCACGCCGAAGCTCATCGAATTTCCGGTATTCGGGCGTCTCGGTCGCATCGAGAATGGTACAGGCCTCGAGGCCGTAGCGCATGGCTGCCTGAAAACCTTGCGCATCGTAAGTGTTGTTGATCGACCGCTTGTTCCATTGGAGGCAGGCGAGCGCCACGCGCGACATGCGCTTGGCGATCTTCATCGTCTCACGGCGTAGCTCTTTTTTAGGGAAGACTTTGTTCACGAGGCCAAGGCGTAGCGCTTCCTTCGCGTCGATCTTGTCGCCAGTGTAGACGAGCTCGCGGGCGCGGGCGCCGACCACCCATGGCATGATCATGGTCACGACGCCGCTCGAGAAGCGCGTCTCGACAACGCCGAATGTGGAGTCGTCCGAGCAGTAACGGATGTCACACATCTGCGCGAACTCGAGCGCTCCAGCCAGGCAATATCCGTTGATCATGGCGATCACCGGCTTTGAACAGTTCCACACCGAGAAGGTAAAATCGTAATCGCCTGCGAGGCGGTCGCGCCATTCTGCGACCGTCTTCTTCGGCGCCTCCGCCGATTGCTTGATATCGTATCCGGCCGAGAAGGCGCGCTCACCGGCGCCCGTGATCACGATGACGCGAGTGTCGGGATCTCGATCCGCCGTGTTGACCGCGTCGGCCACCTCGTCGCGCAGCTCGAGGCTGAAAGCATTGAGGCGCTCCGGACGGTTGAAGGTGATGACCGCGACGCGATCGTCAGTCTCGCAAGTGATCGTTTTGTAAGTCATGCGCTCTCTCCCGGCTCATAAGTCGATCATGGGCTGCTCGCTATCGCGCTAAAGCCTTCCGGCTTCGATGATGCGCTTGAGGAAGGCGCGCGTGCGTTCCTTCTTGGGCGCGCCAAAAATCTCCTCTGGCGTTCCTTCCTCGTGCACCGTGCCCTCGCACAGAAAGCAAATCTTCGCCGCGACCTCGCGCGCAAATCCCATTTCATGGGTGGCGAGCAGCATCGTCATGCCTTCCTCGGCAAGGTCGCGCACGATGCTGAGCACCTCCGAGACGAGTTCCGGATCGAGCGCGGAGGTGATCTCGTCGAGCAGCATCACCATGGGCCCCATGGCGAGGGCCCTGACGATGGCGACGCGCTGTTGTTGGCCGCCCGACAAATGGTCCGGATAGGCGCCGGCCTTATGGTCGAGGCCGATGCGTGTCAAAAGCGTCATGGCGTTGTGCTCGGCCTCGGTCCGGCTTTGCCCGAGGACCTTCGTCGGTGCGAGCACCACATTTTCCAGCACCGTCATGTGGGGGAAAAGATTGAAGCTCTGGAAGACGATGCCGACGTCGCGGCGCAACGCATCCACATCGACGCCGGGGCCTGTGACCCGTTCATCGTGGATGCGGATTTCACCCGCATCGATGCCCTCGAGGCCGTTGATGCAGCGAAGCAGCGTCGATTTTCCGCAACCCGACGGCCCGATGAGGCAGACGACCTGATGCTCCTCGACTTCGAGATCGAGGCCGGTGAAGACCGGATGTTCACCGAACCGCTTGTGGATACCGCGGATTTCGATGAGCGCCATTGCGAGAACCTTATTTCAGTCCGGCGCGCATGCGCTGCCGGTCGCGCTCGACCATCCGATCGACGAAGCGCGCCTGGGGAATGGTGATCACGAAAAAAAGGATCGCGACAGTCGTCACCGGCGGAAAGGTTGAAATGATTGCTCGCGATGATGATCGACTGGTTGAACGCATCGATGGTGCCGATCACATTCACAAGCGCGGTGTCCTTCTGCAGCGAGATGAAGCTGTTGAGGAGCGGCGGAATGATCTGGCGCACGCCCTGCGGGACGATCACGAAACGCAGCGCCTGCATATGGCTGAGCCCGAGCGAGCGTGCCGCCGCAGTCTGGCTCCAATGGATGCTCTCGATCCCCGCACGGTAGACCTCGGCGACATAGGCGCCCGATGTCAGCGTCAACGCCAGAATGGCGAAGGATTCTTGGGAAAGATCCTTGAGGATCGGCAGCCCCGTCAGCGGAATTCCGAAACCGATGAGGTAGACGTTGACGATCGCGGGCAGGCCGCGAAACAGGTCCACGTAGAAGGTTGCGATCAGACGGATCGGCCGCCCGCCCGCGCCCGGCGCGAGGCGGGCGATGGCAACCGCGAGGCCCCAGATCAGGACCAACACCTCCGCGATCATGAAGATGTAGATGTTGATCCAGAACGCCTTCAGGATCAGCACGAGGGAATCACGGATTTGCGGGAGGTAGAAGAACGTCCGGCTGACCGCGAGATCATTCGCGATGAGAAACAGGATCGCGAGGAGGACGAGGATCTGGGTCGCGGCAAGGCCGAGCGAGATGGAGCTCGCATTACGTGAGGCGGCCGCCTCGACGCGCGCTCCGATCAGGTCTCCTTCGTTCAGGCGCAGGCGGGATTGGCGCGCCCGGGCGAGACCGAGCAGAGCCGGGACGAGGGGAATGGCGGCCGCGATGATCCCAAGCGCGAAGAGGGATAGGTCGGTCGCGATGCCGGAGACATCGAGCGATGCAAGCGCGGCACGCAAGTCGAGAAGGGTCGCCGCCGCGGCCGCGACGGCGAGGAGGCCGATGACGGCCGCGGCGATGGCGCGTCGCGTCGGGTTGCGCGGGGGGCCGCCGGCGTGGAAACGTCGCTCCGCGATCGGCTTCGCCAAGCCTTTCGCGGGCGATCCGATGCCCGTTCCGCTGACCACTCGAGCGCCGGCCCGTCGCTAGCGTGCCGCTCTCACGGCTTCAGATAGGGAATCGTGGTCGGATCGGCCCCCCAGACCTCCGCGAGATATTTCTTGGCGAGCGCATTGAGCGTTCCGTCGTCCTTCATCGACTGGATGATCTTGTCGAAGGTCGCCCCATTCTGCGAGCCCTTCGGGTAGACGGCGCCGTATTTTTCGCCGGTGGAATATTGTCCCGCGACCACGAGCGTCCCCTTCGATTGGGCGGCCTCGCCGAGCACATAGGCGGTGTCGGTCAAGGCGGCGTCGATCTGTCCCGCGGAAAGCGCCGCGAACATCGCGGGCACATTGGGGTAGACCTTCATGGGTTGTGTCGGCTTCAGGACCTTCTCGACGAAATCGGCTCCCGTCGTCGCCTGGTGGACGCCGATGCGCATGGCCTTCACGGCGTCGGCATCGACTTTGGTGCCCTTCTTCACCAGCACGCCGATATCGGAATCGAAATAGGGGATCGAGAAGTCGACCACTTTCTTGCGCTCGTCCGTGATTGAGGCTTCCGAGAGGGCGAGGTCGTAATTCGTGGTCTGGCCGCCGATCAGCTTCGCCCAGGAGGTATTCACGACGATGAGCTTGTCGAGGCCCGCTCGATGGGCGATGTTCGCCGCCATGCAATATTCATAGCCGTCCTTGATGGTCTCGGGCGTGTCGCCGTTCCACCAGCCGGGTGCGGGAAGGCTCACCTCGACCGTCAACTGGCCCGGAACCGCGGGCTTGATTGTGAATGCACCTTTTTGGCCGGTGAGCTCGCAATTGCCGATCATCTCGGCGGCAGCCGCGGGCCGGAGAAGCCCTGAACTCAAGAATGTTGCGACAAGCGCGCCCGCCAGGGCGATGGCGCCCAAGCGCGTGGCGAACCCGGGTGAGTAGGGCGCAGTAGCTTCGATTTTGTAAGCGCCCCGGCCTTGCGTCGCAGATTGTCTCGACATCTTCACCTCCCTTGTTTGCTTCTGGTTCATTGTCTTCTTGGGATTTTCTCAGCTCCTTGGCCAGCATCTCGGAAAGCATTCATTCCAAGGGCTGAGAGCCACGGGCGCGGAATTCAGCTCAACGGCTTATCCTTGTTCCAGTCGCGCGCGTTGCTGCCTTGCATGAATTCGCCGACGCTAAGAGGCGGATATTTCGCGGGTCGTCCCGGGCCTTTGCAACTCGGCAGGCATTCGACCACGGCGTCGAAATCGGGAATGGCGAAATAGGGGATCGAAAAACGTTCGGCACCCGAGCGGTTGATGACGCGGTGCGGCGTCGATTGGAACCGATCATTGGTCCAGCGCGCCATCATATCCCCGATGTTGATCACGAAAGTATCGGGGATCGGCGGTGCCTCGATCCAGCTGTCGCCGCGCTGGACCTGCAAGCCGCCGACATCGTCTTGCGCGAGCACTGTGAAGGCGGTCGAGTCGGCGTGCGGCCGGATGCCGAATTGACGGCCGCGCGCCTCGTTCGATTGCGGAGGATAGTGAAGAAGATTGATCTGGGTCAGCGGCTTCCGGTAGAAGCTGATGAAGTAATTCTCGGGGATATCGAGCGCGAGCGCGAAGGCGTGCAGGAGGCGCTCCGTCAGTTGCTCCATCCGATCGTAATAACCGATGAGCGTGTCGCGCCAGCCGGGCAGGTCCGCCGGCCATTTGTTGAGAGCGTGCACCCGGTTCCCGTCCCGGATATCGGGATCGTCCGGCGAAAGTTCATGCTGGTATTTGAAGCTCTCGTTGAGATCGGGCGCATCCGCCTGTTCGGCATAAAGGCGCGAACCCAGGGGCTGATAACCCCGGTTCTGCTTCGGCGAGAGCTTAACCTTCATGCGCTCTTCGAGCGGCAAGCCGAAAAAACGCCGCGAGGCGGCGAAAACCGCTTCGACATCCGCGCGGGGCACGCCGTGCTGAGCCAGATAGAAGAACCCGCTGCCTTCGCAGGCGTCGCGGATTTCGCCGGCGACCTTTGTCTTTCCCGCGGCGGAGTTTTGCCGGAACGGCATGAAATCGATGACGGGCACGTCAGCCATCAAGCGCTCCAGGCAATCGGCTTCGTGGGCGCGAAAAAGGTTGGCGCGCCGTCACAGCGTCGTTTCGGTCTTCTTAAAGCAGGAAGGCACTGGATATGACTATACATACCGGAGTTGGGGCGTCAATTTGAGGACCGGATGACGGCCGCAAAGAAGCGCGCTTGAGCATGGCGGATTGGACTTGAACTCGAGACGCTCCCCGTCGTCTCGCAACGTCCATCGCTTCGGCGTTTGTCTTCTTCGGCGATTTGTCTTCTTAAGCCGCTTAAGCCACCCGAGAATCCGCGCAGCCTCGGCCTTGCGCTATCGTGCCTCGGCAAACTCCGCGCGCCCCTCCGAGGGCATACCGGCGAGCACCCGATCCAACGCGCCGCGCAATCTGCGTCCGAGTTCGTCGATCTCCGCTTCCGTGATGATGAGGGGCGGCGACAGCACGAGGCAGCCGGCGAGGGGGCGGACGATCACACCCGTTTCGAGTCCCGCTTCATAGATCGTCTTGCTCAATCCGCCGACCTTGAGACTCGAGGCCGAGCCGGCCGCGCGTTCTCCAGGCATGGCCACCTCGATTGCGCCCAAGAGGCCGAATTTGCGATTGCCCACGACAAGAGGATGGTCGAGGAAGCTGTCGAGCATCCGGTTCCAATGCGGGATAACGCGCCGGACATGTCCAAGGATGTCGCGGCGCTCGAAGACATTGAGGACCTCGACCGCGACCGCCGCCGACACCGCGTGCGCATGGTGCGTGCCGCCATGCGCGAACCAGCCTTGGGCCTCGTTTCCGAGGTCGAGACGGCGGCTGAATTCCTCGCCCATGATGATGCCGGCGATCGGCATGTAAGCGCCGGAAATGCCCTTGGCGCAGGTGACGCAATCGGGGGTCAGCCCCATCACCTCGCTCGCCCACATTGCCCCGGTGCGGCCAAAGCCGGTCACGACCTCATCGATGAAGAGCTGAATGCCGTATTTGCGCAATACCGTTGTGATCTTCGGGAAATAGCTCGCGGGCGGCACGAAAACTCCCGATGAAACGGAGACAGGCTCGGCGATCAGCGCGCCGACGGTCTGCGGCCCCGCCTCGACGATCACCTTTTCGAGCTCGCCGGCAAGGCGCGTCGTGAACTCGTCCTCATTCTCTCCGGGGAGCGCCCCGTTCGGCCAGCTCGGATGACTCAACTGGAGCGAGATCCCCATCGGAATGCCGAAGCTTTCGTGCAGTTCGCTGCCGCCGCCGAGCGCGGCCGTGGCGATGGTGCTGCCGTGATAGCTCGATTTGCGCGAGAGCATCTTGCGCCGTTGCGGCTCGCCGGCGAACCCATTGCCGTACCACATGAACTTGATGAGGTAATCATTGGCTTCCGAACCGGTGGTGGCGAAGTAGATCCGCGGATTCTTGACGGGCGCGAGCGCCGCAAGCCGTTCGCTCAGCTCCATCACCGCCGGCACCGTGCGATGAATGGCCGACGAATACATCGGCAAGGAGCGCAGCTGCCGCATCGCTGCCTCGACGAGCTCGCCGTCGCTAAACCCGAGCGAGGCGCAATAGAAGCAGGAAACCGCCTCGATGTAATCCTTGCCGCTTTCGTCGAAAATGAAGATGCCCTTGCCGCGCTCGAAAACCAGCGGCCGCTCGCTCTTCAAACGCTTCAAGTCACTGAAGCCCAAGAGCACGGCTTCGTTGTGGTAATTGCTTGGCGCGGCCTGGAGCATCGGACAGTATCCTTCTCGAAAAGGCGATAAAGCCTAGGCATTCGGCAAGGCGAGTCAATGGATGGCGGCACCTTCCGGCCCGCTGTCATCAAGGCTCGCGGATGTTAAAGCGAATGCATAATAAAAGCTTGTTGCGCGTCCGGCGACGGCATCCTAACCTTGCGAGCACTGATATCGTCCCTAGAAATGCGGCGGGGATCCCCGAGGAGAGTATCAAGGGAGGGATCAATGTCGAAACGACTTTGGCTTGCCGCTTTGGCGACAGCGCTTTCGCTGGCCTTCGCGGCGCCGGCCGCCGAGGCCGCGACCCCGAAGGATACCGTCGTGATCGCCTGGCAGCTCGACGGCATCATCACCTTCGATCCTGCCGAATCCTACGAGATCGCGACGCAGGAGCTCGGCACCAACATCTACGATCGGCTTGCTGCGCTATGAGGCCGAGGATCCGACGAAGCTCGTCGGCGGCGTTGCCGAGAGCTGGACGGTTTCACCAGACGCCAAAACCTTCGTCTTCAAGCTTCGCCCGAACCAGAAGTTCGCGAGCGGCGCCCCGATCACCGCCGATGACATGGCTTGGTCCTTGCAGCGGGTCGTGCTGCTCGACAAGACGCCCGCCTTCCTTTTCACCCAGCTCGGCTGGAGCAAGGACAACGTCAAGGATCTCGTGCAAGCGACCGATCCTGGCACCGTCACTTTCAAGATCACCGAGGATCTCGCTCCCTCGCTGGTGCTGAACCTGATGAGCACCTTCGCGGCCTCGGTCGTCGAAAAGAAGGTGGCGATGGCGAATGAGACCAATGGCGACATGGGCAATGCCTGGCTCAAGTCCCATTCCGCGGGTTCAGGGCCCTATAATCTCGTCTCCTGGAAAGCTGACGAGTCCGTGACGCTCGAAGCCAACCCCAATTATCACCTCGGGCCGCCTCATATGAAGCGCGTGGTGGTGAGACATATTCCCGAACCTGCGACGCAACGCCTTCTGCTTGAGAAGGGCGACATCGACATCGCGCGGGATCTGACGCCGGATCAGCTCACGCCGATGGCCAGCAACAAGGATATCCGCATCGAGTCCTTCCCGGCCGCGAACACCTATTATCTCGGCATGAACTTGACCGAAGAGCATCTCAAGAACCCGAAAGTCCGCGAGGCCATGAAGTATGCTCGTCGACTACGAGGGCATGGTGAACACCGTGCTCAAGGGCCGCTTCATCCAGCAGGAGGCCTTTCTGCCGCTCGGCTTCCTCGGGGCGATCGCCTACAACCCGTTCAACCTGAACGTGGAGAAAGCCAAGGCCCTTTTGGCTGAGGCCGGATACCCGAACGGCTTCGAGCTCGAGTTCACGACGCCGAATCTTCCGCCTTGGACCGATATCGCGCAATCGGTTCAGCAGACGATGGGACAGGCCGGCATCAAGCTCAAGATCGTGCAGGTCGAGCTCAAGCAGGAGCTGCAGATCTTCCGCGCCCGCAAGCACCAGCTCGTGCTGAACAGCTGGGCACCGGACTATTTCGATCCGCACAGCAATGCCGACACCTTCGCGCATAACGATGACGACAGCGACACGCCGAAGATCAAGCCGCTCGCCTGGCGAACGCATTGGTACATTCCCGATTTGACGAAGCAGACGCTGGCGGCCGCCAAGGAAATCGATACCGAAAAGCGCAAGGCCGAATACGCGGCGTTGCAAAAGACGGTGACCGACACAGGCCCGTTCGTGATCATGTTCCAGAACGCGAACCAGGTCGCGTCGCGCGCCGATGTGAAAGGCTTCAAGACCGGGCTCTTCGAGGACTTCAATTTCTATCGTACGATCACGAAGTGAGAGCTCGCCCATGGTGATGGTCGCCGCCCCGGCGGCCGTCGCTGATGGCGAATGGGCCCGGCGGGTGGCCGGGCCCGTTCGTCGCGTCTGGCGTTTGCTTTTCTCCGTCGTCCTGACCTTTCTCGGCCTCACCTGCGTGACCTTCTTCATCGGTCGGGTGATCCCGATCGATCCGGTGCTTGCCATCGTTGGCGACAAAGCATCCATTGAGACCTACAACCGGGTACGCAGCGAGATCGGCCTCGATCTGCCGATCCCGGTGCAATATTGGCGCTATCTTCTGAAAGTGCTGCACGGCGATTTCGGCAATTCCGTCATCACCTCGCAGCCGGTCCTCCAGGATCTGCTTCGGGTCTTTCCCGCAACGCTCGAGCTTTCCCTCCTGGCGCTGATCATCGGCGTCGCCTTCGGCATTCCGCTTGGCGTGATCGCCGCGACCCATCGTGGCCGCTGGCAGGATCAGGTGATCCGCTTCGGCTCGCTGATCGGCTATTCGATGCCGGTGTTTTGGCTCGGCCTCATCGGGCTTCTCGTCTTCTACGCCAAGCTCGGCTGGGTCGAAGGGCCCGGCCGGCTCGACGTGAGCTATGACGATATCGTGCCCGTGGTCACCGGGCTCATCACGGTCGACAGCCTCGTCGCCGGCGAGCACGACGTCTTCTGGAATTCGATCGGGCACCTCGTCCTGCCCGCCTCGATCCTGGGATATCTCTCGCTCGCTTACGTCGCGCGCATGACGCGAAGCTTCATGCTCGGTCAGTTGAAGCAGGAATATATTCTCGCAACCTTGGCGAAGGGATTGTCGCCCTTCCGCGTGGTGTGGGTGCACGCGCTCGGCAATGTCTGGGTGCCGCTTGTGACGGTGATTGCCTTGACGTTCGGCAACCTGCTCGAAGGCGCGGTGCTGACGGAAACCGTGTTCGCCTGGCCGGGCCTCGGCCTTTACATGAAGAATTCGCTCTTCAACGCCGATCTCAACGCGGTGCTCGGCGGCACGATGTTGGTGGGGGTGGTTTATATCGGCCTCAACATGGTGTCCGATCTCATTTATCCCCTCGTCGACCCGCGGGCGCGAGAGCGGCGATGAGCGCCGCCCTCGCATTGCGGGGATGGCTGCTCAACCCGGCGCCCGCGAGCCGGCGTCAGGCCCGCTTGGGACGCTGGTACCGGGCCTGGCTCGCCTTTCGGCGGAACGGGCTCGCCATGACGGGACTCTTCGTCGTGTCGGCCTTGGTCCTCACGGCGGTTGCGGCTCCTTTGCTCGCCGATCCTCGCGCCGCGACCTTGCAAGTGCTCACCGAGCGATTGCAGCCGCCTTCCTCTGCGCATTGGTTCGGTGTCGATGAGCTGGGCCGGGACATTTTCGCGCGCATCGTGTTCGGCGCACGCACCACCTTGATCATCGTCGCTCTCGTGTCGGCGATCGTCGCGCCCGTCGGCCTGGGCATCGGGCTCGCCGCGGGGTATTTCGGCGGTTGGGTCGACGCTGTCCTGATGCGCGTCACCGACATCTTCCTGTCTTTCCCGCGCCTCGTGCTGGCACTCGCCTTCGCCGCCGCGCTCGGGCCCGGGATCGAGAACGCGGTCGTCGCCATCGCCTTGACGACCTGGCCGCCTTACGCGCGCCTCGCGCGGGCCGAAACCCTGACGCGACGAAGGGCCGAGTTCATTGAGGCGGCCGAACTGCAAGGCGCTTCGCATCTTCGCATCATCCTCAGTCAGATCATGCCGCTTTGCCTGCCTTCGGTGATCATTCGTCTCACCTTGGACATGGCCGGCATCATTCTGACGGCGGCCGGATTGGGCTTCCTTGGGCTAGCGGCGCAGCCGCCCGCGCCCGAATGGGGCGCCATGGTGTCGTCAGGCCGGCAAGTATTGCTCGGCCAATGGTGGGTCTCGACCATTCCCGGCATCGCCATCTTCGTCACCAGCGTCGGTTTCAACCTCTTGGGAGATGGTTTGCGCGACGTGGCGGATTCCCGTTCCTCATGAGCGACACACCGCTTTTGACCGTGCGCAATTTGCGCGTGATGTACCCAGGCGACGAGGGCGACCTCGTCGCGGTGCGCAACGTGTCCTTCGAACTGGGTCGGGAGCGGCTAGGCATCGTCGGTGAATCCGGCTCCGGCAAATCGACCACGGGGCGCGCGATCATGGGCCTCGTCGCGACGCCGGGCGTGGTGACCGCCGATGAGATGCGCCTTGCCGGGACGGATCTCACGTCTCTCGATGAGCGAGGGTTCCGACGCCTGCGCGGCAAAAAAGTCGCCATGATCCTGCAAGACCCAAAATACTCGCTCGATCCTGTGATGAGCGTCGGCCAACAGATTGCCGAGACGCACCGCTGCCATTTCCGCGGTTCCGCCAAGACCGCGCGCGCGGCGGCTTTGGATATGCTGACCGCCGTTCACATCCGCGATCCTGAGCGCGTCTACGCGCTTTACCCGCATCAGGTCTCAGGCGGCATGGGTCAGCGCGTCATGATCGCCATGATGCTGATCGCAGGACCCGACCTTCTGATCGCCGACGAGCCGACCTCCGCGCTCGACGTGACCGTGCAGCATCAGGTGCTCGCGATCATGGATGATCTCGTGCGCAGCCGTGGCATGGGGCTCATCCTGATCAGCCACAATCTTCATCTCGTCTCGTCTTTTTGCGATCGCGTGTTGGTGATGTATGGCGGGCGCGTGGTCGAGACCTGCGCGGCCGGCGAATTGGCAAAGGCGCGACACCCCTATACGCGCGGCTTGCTCTCATCGCTGCCCGAATTGGGTCGCCGACGCGCGGAGCTTCCGCAACTGCGGCGTGATCCCGCTTGGGCGGAGGGCTAAGGGTGATCGTGCTCGAGCATGTCACGGTCAGCTACGGCAGCGGCACGGGCCGGATCTTCGCCGCGAGCGATGTTTCGTTTCGGGTGGAGGAGGGGGCAGCCTTCGGGCTCGTTGGCGAATCCGGTTCCGGCAAATCGACAATTCTGCGGGCCATTGCCGGGCTGATCCCGCACGCGCAAGGGCGCGTGATCCTTGCCGGGCGGGAGATGTCCGGGCATCGCTCGACGGCCGAGCGGAAAATGGTCCAGATGGTCTTCCAGGATCCTTACGGATCGCTCCACCCCAATCAGACGGTCGACCAGACCTTGAGCATGCCGATCGCGATCCATCGGCTCGGCGCCTCCGATCGCCGCATCTCTTCGGTTCTGCGCGAGGTCGGATTGGGGCCCGAGCACCGCTACCGCTATCCCCACCAGCTTTCGGGCGGCCAGCGCCAACGCGTCGCGATCGCGCGGGCGCTCGTGCTCGAGCCGCGCATTCTGCTGCTCGACGAACCCACATCCGCGCTCGATGTGTCGGTGCAGGCGGAGATCCTGAACCTCCTCGCGAGGCTTCGGCAGGTTCACGGGCTCACGCTTTTGATGGTGAGCCACGACCTCGCGGTGATCGCGCATCTCTGCGAGCGCATCGGTGTGATGAGCAACGGATCGCTGATCGAATTGACTTCCGCCGATGCGCTGGCTTCGGGGCGGGTGACGCACCCCTACACACGACAACTGCTTCGCTCCAACCGCGGCTTTGACCGCAGCGGGGCCGAGATCGTTGACGCCGCATCGTAGAGGAATAAGCTTTCGCCGACGAGGGCGTGAAAAGGCGGTCGCGCCCGGAGCCATCGCGATGACCATTCATACGATCCCCGAGACTGATCGCATTGGCGATCTTGTAAGGCGTCAGCCCGCGGCGCATTCGCTGCATCAGGCGCTCTACAACAGCCTGGATGCCTTCGAGCATGACATGGAGCGGATCTTCCTTAGGCACTGGATTCTCGCGGGACATGAATCCAGCGCGCCCAGCCCCGGCGACTGGTTTCTCCACGAGATGGCCGAGGAAAGCGTCATTATCGTGCGCGGCAAGGACGATAAGCTGCGCGCCTTCGTCAATGTCTGCCGTCACCGCGGATCGCGCATCTGCGCAAGCGCTTCCGGCCATGCGTCCGTTCTCGTCTGTCCGTACCACGCCTGGAGCTACGAACTCGATGGAAGACTTCGAGCGGCGCGCCACATGCCTGCCGATTTCGACAGGTCGGTGCACGGGCTGAAGCCGGTTCATCTCGAAATGATTGAAGGGCTCGTCTTCATCTCGCTTGCCGAGCGGCCGCTCTCGCTCGACAAGGCGCGTTCGGCGATTTCCGGGGCCTACGCGCCTTATGGTTGGAGCCGCGCCAGGGTCGCGCATCGCGAGACCTATGTGGTTGCGGCCAATTGGAAGCTCGCCGTCGAGAATTATCTCGAATGCTACCACTGCACGCCGGCGCACCCGGAATATTCGAAGCTGCACGCACTCGAGCGGCCGCTTGACGAGATCGCCGACCTCAACGCGGCCATGGAGGCGCGCAGCGTTGCGCTCGGCGTGAAGGTGCAAACTATCGATCACAGGGTCGCTTCATCGACAGGCGAGGCCTCGATCTTCACCTTCCGCTATGCCCTCTACGATGGGGTCAAGACGGGCGCGCCGAACGGAGAGCCCGTGGCCCCTCTCATGGGCGCCTTCAGCGATTATGATGGCGGCGTCACCTCCGCCCATTTTGCGCCGTCGAGCTTCTTCATCGCCTATCCGGATCACGGCGTCCTTTACCGCTTCATGCCGCTTGCGCCGAGGAGCTCCGCCTTGGAGCTCGTCTGGCTCGTCCGCGGCGACGCGCGGGAGGGCCGCGATTACGATCTCGACAAGCTCACCTGGCTATGGAGGGTCACGACGCGGGCCGACAAGCGCATCACCGAAGACGCGCAAAAGGGCGTCAACTCGCGTTTCTACGAGCCGGGCCCCTATTCGCCCGCCGAGCCGAACGCGATTGCGTGGATGGCCTGGTATCTTGCAGAAATCGCTTGATCCACGCTGCGGCTTTCCGCTTCGGCCGAAAGTGGATGCGGATCAGCCGCCGGCTGATGATTTGGCCTCCGGCGAGGCGCGAAGGCGGTGCTCTGAAACATACGGGCGCTGCATGAAGGCGCTCGCAACCGCGATCACGATGTCGCGTTCGGCGGGAGCGCCAAGCTCCTCGGCTTGCTTGAGAATACGCTCGAAAGCTTGGTAGGTCGCCTTTCGCGGATTGGCTGCGAGCCCTTCCGCTTGCGCCGCGAGCTGCTCCAGGTTCTGCTGGCGAAATTCCCCATTCCTTTGCGAAGCGGGCGCTGTCCGGCCGGGATCGGCCTTTCGCCTGATGTCCTTGGCGAAGGCGTAAAGCGCCGCGGCGACATGGCCATCTGACGACATCGCGCTGACTCTCCTGGGCTCGTGAAATAATCAGAAGGACGATCTTTTCGACTTCCATCGTAACAAAGTAAATATTCTCAAAAAGTTACCCAAAGTATTTTTTGTGAAACAATCGTTCAGCTTTCGTCTCTTGTTTCTTTTTATTCGCTCACAAGAAAGCTTGTCTTGATTTCGGATATCCTTGGGCACGGGACAAGACCGCGCATCTGTTTCACCATACGGAACCCGCGCGCCTTTCTCTTTGTTGATGGGCATCATGGCAAATCGCGCGGAAAACCCTGGCGAGGTCGCCGCCCGCTATCGCGCAATGGCGGCAGCCGCGCGCCGTCGAGCGCGGTCATCCGATTGGGCGACGAGGCTCTCGCTGCTTCAGGCCGCGGAAAAATATATGGCGATGGCCCGCGACGCGGCTGATAACGCCAAACGCGGCGCGCGAAGCTCAGGCCGCGGTTGAATTTCGCCGATCGCCGCAAGCGTTAGGACGAATAGATTTTCAGCGCATGGGGGGCGCGTAGAGAATTCCGCCTTGCGACCAGAGCTGGTTCAGGCCGCGCGGCACGCCGAGGCGAGAGTGCGAGCCGATGTTGCGCTCGAACATCTCGCCATAATGCCCGACGGCCCGCACCGCTTGCAGAGCCCAGGCATTGTCGAGGCCGAGCCGGCGGCCGAAATCGCCGTCGGCCCCGGTGAAGCGCCTCGCGTCCGGCTTCGTCGAGGCAAGCGCTTCCGCACCATTGTCCGCGCCGATTCCGAGCTCTTCGGCGTCGACGAGCGCGAAGCCGACCCATTTCACGATGTTGAACCATGCGATGTCGTCACTGCGCACCACCGGTCCCAAAGGCTCCTTGGAGATCACGTCAGGAAGAATATCCGTGGACTCCGGTTTGCTGAGGCCGAGACGCTCGGCATAAAGCGCCGATTGATCGGCCGTGAACACGTCGCACTGACCGCTGTCGAAGGCCTTGATCGCATCGCCCAGCGTATCGAAGGCAAGCTCGCGATACGTCATCGAATTGGTGCGGAAAAAATCGGCAAGATTGAGCTCGGTGGTTGTTCCCTTCTGAACGCAGACCGAGGCCTTGTCGAGCTCGAGCGCCGAGGTCACCTGCAATCGCCGGGCCACCATGAAGCCTTGGCCATCGTAATAAATGACCGACGCGAAGAGCAGGCCCGAGCCCGCCTCACGATCGAGCGTCCAGGTGGAATTACGAGAAAGCACATCGATCTTGCCGCCCTTGAGCGCGTCGAAGCGCTCCAATGCCGAGAGCGGCACGAAGGTCACCTTCTTGGGATCGTCGAAAACCGCGGCCGCCAAGGCGCGGCAAAAATCCACGTCGAACCCCGACCAGTTTCCTTGCGCGTCACGGTCCGAAAATCCAGGCAATCCCTGGCTGACGCCGCAGCTCAAGGTCCCTCGCTGCTTGACGGTGTCGAGCGTCGCGGCCCCGGCGACCGAGGCAGCGAAAACCCAAAGCGCCGCGGCCATGCCGAGAAGGCCGATGCTCGGGCTAGCGGTTCGCGCTCTCATGATGACTCCTCGGCTTGGCGTTCGACGACATGCCCAAATCACAGGCTCGCGGCATCACAGGCTCGCGGCATCACAGGCTCGCGGCATGGCGCACGATGACTTTCGTGCCGACATTCACGCGCGAATAGAGATCGACGACATCGCCATTGGCGAGGCGAAAACAGCCCGACGAAACCGATTGCCCGATGGTTTCGGGCTGATTGGTGCCGTGAATGCGATAGACGGTGCCGCCGAGATACATGGCGCGCGCGCCCAGCGGATTGCCGGGTCCTCCCGCCATGAAGCGGGGCAGGTAAGGCTGCCGCGCAATCATCTCCGGCGGCGGCGTCCAATCGGGCCATTCCGCCTTGCGCGCGATCGTCACCTGGCCCGACCATTGAAACCCTTCGCGCCCGACGCCGATCCCGTAGCGCAGCGCCCGGTTGTTGCCGAGGTTGACATACAAGAACCGCTCCGCGGTATGGATCTCGACCGTGCCGGGTGCCGCGGTCGTGCGGAAAAAAACCAGTTGTCGGCGGAATGGACCGTCAGTGATGACGACTTCCTCGGTCGAGACGCGGCCCGGCTCGTCGCCGACATCGAGGGTCTCCTGCATCGCCGATGCAGACGCGGCTTGCGACCGTGCGGGCGCGCTGCCGACGAGCCAAACGCCCGTGGCGAAAAGGGCGAGCATCGCGGCGGACCGAAGGGTTCCGGGAGCCCGGCTGTGGGCGGTTGCAGGCATGGTAACTCCTTTGCTTTTTCGGCTCAGCGCTAGGCGGTCTTGCATCTGACGTAGATGAGCGTGCCGTAGCGATCGTTGGTTTCGGGATTGATGTAGCGCACGACGAACATGTTCTCGCTCATCGACAGGATTTCGCGGTCTTGATCGTCGCCGGGCGGGCCTTCGAAGCCGAGATAGGTCTTGCCGCCGGGGCCCCCCTTCAACGTCAACTCATGCGGCGTAGTGTCGTCGGCCACATGCATGATGACGCCGTCCGTCGGGCCCTTCGTGATCACATAAGGCAGCTTGCACTGGGCCCGCGCCATCGCCTCCGTCCGCCCCTTGTCCTTGTCTTGGCGGTAAGAGGCGACGCCCCATTTCCCGACCAATCTGTCGACGGGATAGGCCGCCGGCGTCGCGCGCGGCGGCAGGGCGGATTTGCCGGGCGTCCCCGCGCAACCCGCCAAGGCGATGGACGAGGCGACCAGGAGAAGGGCTCGAGCGCGTTTTCCCCGGATCAGCTTCACGAAGGAGAAGAAGCTTGGCCGCATGAGCATCTCCTATCCGCGCGTTCAGTTATTTTTGAAGTCCTACGTGGAATCTTTACTCGGAAGTGTTGGCGAGAAATCCCGGTCGCATCCATTTGATCAGGATGGCGTTGCTTATGTTCTGGCGAACCCGAGCCGTGATATCACAGAATTATCGGCCTGTCCTTTTACCTGTCGCGGATATTCTTTCGGTCTCATCCAAGCCTTCCTCCGCTTCGCCGCGAGAAAAAAGGGCTCTTGAAGATATGCCGGCTCCGCAACGAGCCCAGGGGCAACCGAGCGAGCGCGGCCTGACGCCGCTCAAGCGGAGTTCGGAAGCGGTTGCGAGCTGAAGGTAACCGATTCGGCGTTCGCGATCTCGACCGTGCCCACCGAGACGCCGGGCTCGTTGGGCTTCGCCTTGAATATGATTTCGCAATTGACGCCAGCTCTCGCAAACACAAGTGAAACGCTCCCGCCTTCCAAGCTGGCGAAAGCTCTTTCGAGCAGGCGTGTGCCGAAACCCTGGCTGCCGGGCCGGTCGACAGGCGGACCGCCCGTTTCACACCAGGAGAGGCGAAGGAAAAAAGGACGCTCGAAGACCCATCGAATTTCGACTTGCCCGTGCTGGGCAGATAGTGCCCCATATTTCACCGCATTCGTGGCGAGCTCATGCAGCGCCATATTGAGGGCAAGGGCGGTATCCGGCTCGATGGCAACCTCGGGCCCGAGGATGACGAAGCGGTGGGCGTTCGATTGCAAGTGCGGATCGAGCGTTCCGCGAACGACCTCGCCGACCAAGGCATCCGTCCACGAGCTCGCGACCAGAAGCTCATGCGCGCGACCCATGGCGTGAAACCGCCCAAGCAGTTTCTCCTTGAGCTCGGCCGCTGAGCTCGCGTCCCTTGCGGTGAAGTTGGTCATGGAGACCACGGTCGCGAGCATGTTCTTCACGCGATGATGGAGTTCCTGCGCGAGCAGCTTTTGGACTTCGTCGCTTCGGTGTTTCGCGGATACGTCTCGAACCGAGACCACGAGCCCATCTTGCAGCTTGGCCACGCTGCTTTGAAACCAGCGCCCACCAACCTCGTATTCGGCTTCGGAGGTCTCGCCCGTCGCCAGCACCTTGAGGTATCGCGGGAAGAGTTGCGGATGATCCCGCGCCAGCGGCAGCCTCTCGAGCAACCGGCCGCCGACCACGCGTTTGGGATCGCTCTTCGTCATGAATCCGAGGGCGGCTGGGTTCGCGTAGCGATATTCGAGATCGAGGACTTGGCCAGCCTCATCGCGCACCGCACCGTAGAGGACGATGCCCTCCGTCGATATATCCTGCACGGTCTTGAATAGCTCGTTCGCGTCGTTACGGGCGGATTGCGCTTTCCGGTAAGCGCTTGCGACGGCGATGATCAAAGCAGCGGAGATCGTGAACAAAATGAGCTGCCAAAGTTCCTGCGCGTGTTCCAGGGCAAGGGAGAAGGCGGGAGGAAGAAGGACGAACCAAGCCAGGAAAAGGCTGAGGACGGCGGCGAAAATGCCCGGACCGACCCCCAGAAGCGCGCTGGCGAGAACGGCCGGATAGAACGAGCTCAAGCTGACGAAGTCCCCGATAATCGTGCCGAGGAGGAGCTCCGCGCCGAAAGCGAGCGCCACGCATCCGCCCGCCAAGAAATACGCCTTGGCGTTTGCCTGGGGGAGGTTGTTCGCGAACCGCATTTTCCTGGAAAGCGAAGGAAATTCCAATGCCAGCGGATCCTGTTCAAAATGCGTGCCGATGGAGGTCAGCCACCGGCCCCGAAGCATAAGGACCCCGGATGCCGACACGCAATATCAATCGCCGATGTCGAGTTGAGGGAGCGGGTGCTATGGTAAGTAATCGAATGAAGCGATGAGCGCGCCGTGCCTCCAGCGGGATCGTACGACGGCTTCGTCGGCGGAGGAGATCGTCGTGATGATCCTCACACTTACAGAAGCCGATGTCGCAAAGGTGCTGAAATACGAACACCTTATCCCCGCAATGGAAAAAGCGCTTACGGATTTCTCCGCCGGCCGCGTCCTTCAGCCGGTACGCAACATGCTTACGATCGAAGAGGGAGAGCGTTTTCTCGGAATCATGCCCGCGGTTGCCGAAAGTGGGATGGGAGCGAAGCTCGTTTGCTTCTTCCCGAAGAACGCCGGTACGGAAGTGCCGACTCACCTCGCAATGATCATGCTTTTCGAGCCGCGGGACGGGCGTCCCTTGGCCTTTCTGGATGGCCGTCTCATTACTGAGATGCGCACAGCCGCCGTCTCGGCGGCGGTGACAAAGCATCTTGCGTCTGACGCCAAGATCCTTGCGCTCCTGGGATGTGGGGTTCAGGCCCGCGCCCACCTCATGGCGCTGCGCCATGTCTGCGAGTTCGACGAAGTGCGCGTGTGGAGCCGGACGGCCGAGCACGCGCGCCGGTTCGCAACGGCTCACGGCATCAAGCCGATGGACGATGCGGAACATGCCGTCAGAGACGCAGACGTGATCGTGACGGTGACGAGCGCGACGCAGCCGGTTCTCAAAGGTGATTGGTTGAAGCCTGGCGCCCATGTTAATGCCGTCGGCGCCGCGCGCCCCAACTGGCGAGAACTCGATGATGCCGTCATGCGAAACATTCTCGTCGTCAACTCTCAGGAAGCCGCGCTCAAGGAGGCGGGTGACGTCATCTTGTCCAAGGCGCCGATCTTCGCGGAAGCGGGGGGAAATCTTTGCTCGTTCGAAAATTCCGCCTCGCGCAGCAACGACAGTGTTCAAATCGGTGGGAATTGCGGTCGAACGCATTTATGCGTTTGAAACCCGCGGCGCAAAATTTAAAACTCGGTCCGATTGCAGGGACAGACGGTCCTCATATCGGACTGTAACCTGAAAAGCCGACCGAAATACTACAATACTGTCCCCGACGTCGGACTGTCAGGCCTAATATTCACCTGTCCACGGTCAGACTACAGGGACACATATAATATACCATACGGGGTAGTGTTTGATATTAGGCAGAGATTGTAACTGCGGGCTGTCTCGAAGGACGTTTTGCAAAATTCAATCATGTTAAACATGGGCAGCAACGTCTATGCGGACGAGATGACCAGCGATCCCGAGGCATCGGACGCAAGCGATTAAGATCAATTTATTTTATTGGGCGTAGGCTTCGACTTTGCGGCCGGTGTCTTGCGTTCATGCCGGTTATGAGCGAGACCTCGGGCCCAGACAGGGGGCTCGCGCTGACGCATCTCCGAAGTGATGCGCCTTCAACCACAACGAGGAAGCCGATGAGCGCTCAGCTGGTATTTGCCGCCGCTCTCATCGGGCTCGGCATGATCGCCACCGGCCCCCCGGCTCGGGCCGCCGAGACTGAGGCTCACCTCAATGGAGCCGCAGAGCTGCGAGCGGCCGCTCTGGTTGAGGAGCATAAGCATCCGGTAGTTGCTGAGCGCTTCGAGCGGCTGTGGAACAAATCGCTCTGGCTCGTGGGTTGCGGGGCCGGCTTCGGACGAGGGTCACCGCACCTCATTCCCGAGGACACCATACAGCATGCTGATGATGATACGCATCGCCTCATCGAGTGGGCACAGCTGCAAGGGCTCAGGGAATGGTCCGAGCTGAGCGCGGCTGGCACCTGGATCACCGCTCCGGGCGGTTATGCGGGGGCGGCAAACCCCGTGCGCGTGAACCCGATCAGCTGCGAGCGCACGGCGAACGAACTTCATGCGGGCGTCGTCGCGCTGCCGGTGGGAGTGCCATGACCGAGCCTCGGGATGCTCGCGCGGACCACATTCACGCGGACGCCGCGCGTCCGAATTTGAAACCTCTTCCCAAATCGCTCTGTCCGTGATCGAGTTTTTTGTGATCGAAAGCCGTCTGTCTGCTATCGGCTCACCCAAGTCACGGCTGATTCGCGCCCATTGCGGCCGTTCCCCGCCAATGCGGCGGTTCTCGAAAGCGGACGTATGATTGAAGGACGGCTATGGCCGACTCGGGCCATCAGCAGACATGCAAAAAAGAAAAAATTGCTTTTCCCCGCGCCTGCTATAGACGCGCTAAGGATTATTCCCGACCGGCCTTGAGGGCGACAACGAACCCGAAGATCGCCGCACATTCGGTCATCACGATATCCGAAAAGTTTTGGTTGTTCGCACAATCAGGCCGGATGAGTTCGGCTCACACGACCAACAACAGACCCGACACAAGCAAGACCAAAAGAATGAGGCGTCTGAAAATTTGCTCACTGACATTGCGGAACGCGAGGATGCCGAGCACGGCGCCCGCGATTAAAGCCGGAATGCTCAAGAGAAGATTGGCGAACACCCCGATCGACAGGCTATGATGCATGAGCATGAGTGCAAGCGCGAAGATCTGCATCGCTGCGATAAACGGCTGAACCAGGCCGCGCTGCTGGTTCTTGGGAACGCCATGCATGTCGCACCAGATAGTCGGCAGTGCGCCCGGCATGGCCGTCAGCCCGCCGATCAAGCCGCCACCAAAGCCGACAAGCGCATTACGGCTTGGGTTCATCAACTTGAGATTGGAGAGGCCAGGTCGGAATAACATGTAACCGGCGTAGATGATGACTACGAGACCGAATACTTCCCGGAATATCCGGGCATCGGTGTTTTGCAGCAGCCAGACAGCAATCGGCACGCCCAGAATTCCACCGAGCACCAGCACAAGACTTTGCTTCCATTCGATGTCCCGGCGTAGCGCCCAGAGATTGGTCGCCTGCACACCGACGCTGCAGGCCATCATCAGCGGCACGACTTCCATCGGCAACAATGTGTGAAGGAGAATCGCACCTGCCACGGCCGAGAAGGCAAATCCCGCAAAGCCGGAAACGAAAGCTCCAAGAAAAACAGCGACGCTCAGCAGAAAAAAAGAACCAATGCCGCTCATGATCATTGTCCTCGCCCGATCAAACTGCGCCGGTCTCAACTGACTGCCGCTAATCGCCGTATGCAGCCGCCATCTGCTCCAGTTCTTGGGTCGGTTCGTGGGGTGATGCGGGATGCACAAACATTCCAACCAGGACGTGAAGAGCCAGGAACGCGAAAGCGACGATGACGAGAAGGACGTTCTCGCTAGGAGCCGGAAGAGATCTTTTGCTTTGGGAAGACCGCTCAGCAATCAACATTGCTGTCACCCCTAGTCTTGGATTGCTGACAGGTATCCCGGCTGCCGGCGAGCAGATGATGATGCGCCCTGAGGACCCTTTCCGCCTGAAGGCTCCGTGAGTGATGAAGCGCCTCAAGGAGGCGCGCGACGAAACCAATTTGTTGTGGCTTCCGGAAAATGAAAACCGTCGCTGGAGACGTAGTTCTCGCCGTCGGAACTGATGCGTGCTTCATGGTTGAGTCCCGCAACTATTCTTTGTTCTCTTGAAAGAATGCGATTGACGCTCCGCCAGCTGCCGAGAAATGATGAACGCCAGCGCGACCCAGAAGCCCACGTGCGGCGCGCGAAAACGGCAGGGCACAGGCTGGACCCATCGGCGACAAATGTCGTGAAAAACTTCCTAAAAAGTTCCAAAATGTTGCAAGTCGAGGTCGTGGTCAGCATGGACACAGTCTACGAGTTCGGGCCCTTCCGCCTTGATATCTCGGCTGAGATCCTCTTCCGGGGCGCCGACCCGATGCCGGTTGGGCGTCGGGCGGTCGCCGTGCTACGGGCGCTGCTAGAGCGCCCAGGGCGCCCGGTCTCGAAGGATGCCCTGATGCAGGCTGCATGGTCTGGTTTGACCGTCGAGGAAGGTAATCTCACTGTTCAGATCGCAGCACTTCGCCGCGTCCTCGGGGATGAGCCGGGCGCAGACCGCTGGATCGAGACGTTGCCTCGCCGCGGCTACCGGTTCGTCGGTCCGGTGACGGCGTCAAATGACCGGGTTCTTTCAAAGCCGGCGAGCGAGCGTGCGGCGCCGCTGCTTTCCGACAGACCGTCAATCGCCGTGCTGCCATTTCAGAACATGAGCGAAGCTCCAGGCCAGGACTATTTTGCCGATGGAATGGTCGAGGACATCATCACCGCGTTGTCGCGCATCCGCCGGCTCTTCGTGATCGCCCGAAACTCGACCTTTACCTACAAGGGTCGAGCGGTGGATGTGAGACAGGTCGGCAAAGAGCTTGGGGTCTCGTATGTGCTGGAAGGCTCGGTTCGCAGGGTTGGAAATCGCGTTCGCATATCTGCACAATTGTTGGACGCCACCTCCGGAGCGCATCTTTGGGCCGATCGTTTCGATGGCACGATCGAAGATGTCTTCGACCTCCAGGATAACGTTGCATCCTCGGTCGCGGGCGTGATCGAACCTACATTGGAAAAGGAGGAATATCGCCGCTCAATCCAACGGCCGACCGATGATCTCACTGCATACGACCTTTATCTGCAGGCGCGCTTCACGCGTATTTCAGCGAGTAGAGAAGCGGCTATGCGGGCGCTTGAACTGGTGGAACGAGCGCTGGAGCGGGACCCGAATTACGGGTCGGCACTTGCGGAGGCGGCTGTTTGCCAGTGCCAGATATACGCAGGTGGTTGGACGAACGATTTGAAGGCGACCCAAGATAAAGGCATCGATCTTGCTAGACGAGCACTGCGCGTCGCTGAAGACGATCCATACATTCTTGCAAACGCTGCCCTCGCTCTCGGCATGTTCGGGGAGGATATCGCAGCGGCCATAGGTTTGGCCGATCGTCCCCTGCAGCTGAACCCCAACTATGCTCGTGGGTGGCTTATAAGCGGCCATCTCAGGCTGTGGGCTGGTCAATACGATCTGGCGATTGAGCATTTGGAAAGGATCTTTCGCCTCAGCCCCCGCGAGCGCAGAAGCCCCATTTATCTCCTCATCGGCATGGGTCACTTTTTTGCGCGACGGGGCGAGAAGGCCGCGGAATTGTTGGATCTATCGCTCCAGGACAGATCGGAATGGCCACCGACATTGCGGTTCATGGCGTCTTGTCTTGCACATTTGGGACGCCTCGATGAAGCACGGGAGATGGTGAAGCGCCTTCGAGCGATTACCCCCGTCGTGGTTCTAAATGCGGATCATTGGCGCATCGCTGAAGATCGCGAGTTTTTCCTAAAGGGGCTGCGGCTGGCCGCGGGAGAACTAACTTGAACGGCCACGCAAGACGAGGGTCGGAGAGATTCTCATAGCGAGGCCATTGGCAAGATAGGTGACCGAACCGCCAGCGATTTAGGTTGACTAGAGGACGCCAGGCGAGAACCGCGATGTCTGGAATGGGTCAAACTATGCCGATTGACTCTGCCCGTCGAATGTCCGCTTTCGCTTCCTATCGCCCGGATACTGCCACTCCGCTTCCGGCCCATCCAAGTCACGGCTGCTTCGCGCCCATCTCGGTCATCGGCGTGCTACTTTCGCCAGCCCGAAAGCAGACTTATGCCTTTGGCTCGTAAGATGATCGCGGTGGTGGCTTTCTGCCGGCCCGCTTTTGGACCGGGCTTAGCTGACATCGGACATTCGGCTCAAGGTAGAGGCTGGCCCAAGAGCGGAATCGCGGTTTCCGACATAGTTCGACCCAAGTCGATCGTTCGGCGGGAGTGGCCGAATGTCGCGAATCGACGCTAAGCGGTCATTCAGATCGCGACGGCGGACGTCGCAGTTGGGGGCAGTGCATTAATTTTCGCAGCGTCAGGCCGGGCCGTTGGCGAGGGTCGTCAGTGAGACGCTTGACGCCGAGGTGAGTAGAAATTGCTGCAGCGTGGCGCTGTTTCCTTGCAAAGATTGACGCGCGAGCGGTGTCGCAGTCGTTTCCTTCTCGCTTACATAGCCGGCTCGATGTCGCCGGGCTTCCAGTTTCGATCGAGCGCAGCTTCGGTCGGCCCATAGAGGCGCCGGACCGCAAAGAAGCCCCGGCCCGGGCCGTGGCGAGCCAATTACTCGCCTTGCCTTCGGGCGCTGTCGGTCCGACGTAAAGATCAGTGCTACCGTCGGCGTTCTCAACTGGCTTGTCGCGCGAGCCGAGCGAGGGGAATGGCTGCCCATTGGCGAGGCCGGAGGCGTTCTCGGCCTCGTACAGCGTCACCGACCAGAAGTTGGCGGCGGGGATGTTGGGCGGCAGCGTCAGCTTATAGTTCGCGCCGCCGGACAACGGCTTTCCTTCGCTGTCGCTGAAGGCGATCATGTAGGCCGCGCCCTTGCCGGGAATCTTCGATAGCATCCCGGGGCTGATATAATAGTTGGTGAAGAATCAGTCGCGCGCTCTCCGTCACGCGGTTCAGATCCCGGGTGTTTACGACTGTCTCGATGAACCGTCGGACGAGGATGCTGCGTCCCATTGGCGTCCCTCCCCGACGCGACTACGCCCAGCCCCGATGCGTCCTCGGAACGCCGAGGTGTCACTAGTGCTTCAGGGCAGAGGTGAAAAACTGTGTCAGATCGTCTCGCGCCTGCTCACGGGCGACCGGGTCCGGGCGCACATGGATAACACCGCCGTGCCGCCGATTGGCGCCTGGATCGTTGAATTCGTAGCTCCCCGCGAAACTGTCAAAAATATGCGTCGCTCCGGGAAAAACGCGCAGCGACATATGCGCGGCATCTCGCGGTGCGAGTTCATGCACCAGCTCCTCGCACGCGGCGCCTCCACCGTCATAATCGTCCGCGCTGCCTACCATGATCCTGATCGGCGAATCGACCAGATCGGCAAAGTCGGCCCCCGGCACATGATTATAGAGCCAGCAGATAGGGTAGAGCGCGACCGCCGCTTTGAAATGTATCCCTAGGCCGAGAATGGCATCGCTAGTGTGCTGCGTCATCATGAGCAAAGTCTCAATTCCACCCATGGATTCACCCAAAATGCCGATACGTGAAGCATCTATATCCGGGCGCTCGCTCAGCAGTCGGTAAGCCCCGGCTATGTCGGGCAGATTGTCGCCCAACTGCTTTGGGCGGCTGGACGCGCCACCCGGCAGACCACGACCGCCCCATTGGTCAACCTCCAGCGTCGCAATGCCAGCTCCGTTGAGAGCAGCAGCATAATAGACCCCGCTGTAACGGATGCCGCCTGTGCCGTGCATCATGATAACCGCCGGCATCTTGCCGCTCTCCTCGACCGGCAATTGGAGCCGCGCCCCGAGCAGGATCGTCTTACCGTTCCATTCGACCGGATAGGCGACTTGGTAGATGTTGAGAAGCGGGATGTCGTCCCAAGGCTGCTGCGCGCCGGCGGTTCTGGAAGCGACGAGCGACGCCATCACCAGTCCGATCGCCAGAAGACCGCCCTTCATCGCTTCCTCCGTAGCTCAGATCACCGCGCGCCAGTTTGAGCCTGTGAAGCACTCCGCCGTGGCTTGCCGATGACGCCAATTTTGAGCCTATAGTGCCGAGACCTCAATCCCAAGGGAGCGCCTTGGCCAAGGAGCGCGTCGAGCGGAGGCTGACGGCCATCCTGGCGGGCGATGTCGCGGGGTACAGCCGCCTTATGGGTGCCGACGAGGAGGGCACTCTTGCCCAATTGAAGGCGTGCCGAGGGGAGCTTATCGACCCTAAGATCGCCGAGCATCGCGGCCGCATCGTCAAGACGACGGGCGACGGCATGCTGGTCGAGTTTGCGAGCGTCGTGGACGCCGTGCGCGCCGCCGTCGAGGTGCAGAGTGGCATGGTTGCCCGCAATGCCGATATTCCGTTGGAACGACGCATCGAATTCCGGGTCGGAATCAATGTCGGCGACATCATGATCGATGGTGGTGACATCTTCGGTGATGGCGTCAACGTCGCGGCGCGCCTTGAAGAGATGGCGGAGCCGGGGGGTATTTGTGTCTCGGGCCGCGTGCGGGAGGACGCCGAGAGCAAGCTCGACATCTCCTTCGAGGATGCCGGCGAACAGCAGCTCAAGAACATTGCGAAACCCGTCCGCATCTACCGCGTGCGATTGGATGGGTCGCCTTTACGGCACGGCCGGTACTTACACTGCCTGATAAGCCTTCAATCGCCGTGCTGCCATTCCAGAACATGAGCGGCGATCCCGAACAGGAGTATTTCGCCGACGGGATGGCGGAGGTGATCATCACGGCTCTTTCGCGGTTTCGACAACTCTTCGTGATCGCCCGCAATTCCAGCTTCGCCTACAAGATTTCGTGCGAAAGCCGGTACCTTTGAGAGTTCTCTCGAATATGGTTTGTAAGGGAAAGCATGTCGATGCGGGAGTAGCTTACAGGTTAATAGGCGAGCAGCTTATTGTGTCGCTCTCGGTGAAAAGAATTCGCTATGCACTCGTTCCGACCATAGTTCAGGCGCTCGAGCACGACTTTGGCCACCCAATCCCCTCCTGGTACATAATCCCTGCCACAATCAGACCGCTGCTGGCCATCACGGCACGCTTGCACCGGATGTTCCCCCCTGTCGGCTTTTGCGTAGCAATTGGCGGCCGATTGATGTGCTCGTGTCCTCAACGATGCGGCGGTTGGCCGATGAAATCGCGGCTATGAGAACGAAGAATACGCCGCCCCAAAGGAAGAACCGCGCAGCAATCGGCAGCCCAAACGTCCCCCGAAGCGCGGATATCCCGGCCCCGAGCAGTGGCTGATGAAGGAGATACATACTGTAGCTATCTCGTCCGAGCATGCTCATAAGGCGTGCCGCCGATTGGGGATGACCCGCAGAGGGAGGCTTCCCCGCGTAGAAGGCAATTGCAAAACAGGTTGCCAAGGCAAAGAGGGGAAAGGAAAAGGCGACCGTGACTTTCGAAATCGGTGCCAGAGCACCGGCCAAGAGTAAAAACGCACATGTCACTGCGAATTGCTTCTTGCGCTCTCCACCGGGCATTCGCCCCACTGAGCGAGATACGCGCCAATCGTCCAAGAAAAGATAAAGTAGAGGGGGTTGCCTTCGAGCATCCAAGGCAGGGGCTGGCCTGTATCGATCAGCGCCTCAGTCTTCCAAGAGCGCAAAGTAAATTCGACGATGAAGGTGCAGAAGAGCATCCTGGCCCATCCGAAGCGCGAGGCGATCAAGAACAAAAGCGGATAAAGCAGATACAGCTGCGCCTCGACCGCGATAGTCCAGAACGCTGGGCTAATCCCAAAAATTGTATCCTGAGAAAAATTATGAAAAAGCCCCAGATGCGTAATGATTTGGCGCGCTCCCGGGTACCAGATCACTGAAAATACAGTTATCGCAAATAAATATGGCGGGTAAATTCGAAAGATACGCCTGATGAAATATTCGTAAATACTACCCGTTGACTTCCTAAAGCTTGAATGAATGCAATAGCCGCTAAGGGCGAAGAAGATGGCCACACCTGCCCAACCGAGAGTTGCCGGCCACAACAGGACAAGCCTATCAGATAGGTCGATAAGCAAACGGTCCCACGCAACGGAAAAGCGGCCAAACGTAAATCCGAGCACGTGGTACCAGAATACCAGGATTATGGCCACTCCCCGAATGACGTCCAACTGTTCGAGCCGATCGCCAGTTCGCGCGAGGGGCTTGCGCAGCGGAGGATTTTCTGACGCTACAGCCATCGTATCGCAATAACACGATCTGGACCCTGTCGCGCAAGCGCACCGTCAATGTCCGAAATCGGCGGGACTGGCTTTCAAATTGCGCCGCGCCCCTGGGACGCCTATTGCATGTGCCAGTGCGGCACGGGAACACCTCGTTTTGGGAGCACGAAGCGCGATTTCTATGCGGTGCGGGGGTGTGCCGCGGAGCCGTTATCTTCCTCCTCGGTCTCATCCTCTTCGCAAACCGATGAGGTGTGACCTTTCCGAGGCTTCGAATCGGTCATCGAAAAGCGAGGGCCGCTGCCAGCTACCCGCCCTCGAATTGCTTAGCGTCTGCCGGATGCGCGGCCGCCGGCGCGGAACTTCCACTTCGAATTGAAAGGCATGGAACCAACGCCACTACGTCCAGCGGTTTCGGAGTTGAGACGACACGCCCGCCGTGCCGTACAATGGCCGAAGACGGCTTGGCGATCTTAGCTTGCGAGCCCCCCGATTCGCCTGGCGAGCATACGACCAAGTGGCTACAAACAACACAGTAGTTAGGGAGAATTGCCCAAGTAATTCGGATTCCACAAATGTGCGTATGTCTATAAATACGATAAAACTCAGAAAAAAACAGCTCGACATTGTAGGAGCGCGCGTGACCCAACGAAGAACTTGCACATTGGCTGAAGCAACCAGCCAAACCATCAAAGCCCAGCCGATATAACCAAATTGGACCCCCATTTCATACCAGATGTTGTGGAAATTGAATCCTGAGCGGCCAGGTTGAAATCGGCGCCAGATTTCCTCCGCAAAAGGATTGCCAAATACCCAAAATTGTTGGTAGCCCACCCCTATGATGGGATTCTCACTCCAGGCCACTCTAGCCTGTGCCCAAATTTCCGTCCTACCAGTTAGCGTCGCATCCTTCCCAACTGCTCCAAGGAGTGAACCTGACAAATTATCAGCAACCAAAAAAAGCATTGCAAAACATAGTGAGACGACGACGACCGCCCCGCACAAAACCGCCATGCGGGAACCTGGAGGGAACCAATTCAATCGGAGCCCCACTATTCCGCACCCGATGGCCCCCACCGCCACAAGAGACGCATCTACAGATCTGGCCGCAACAATAAAATACGAAGCGCTCAACAAACCGATCCAGGCTAGGCGGCGAATCCATAACGACCTGTCCTTATCGAATGCAATCCAGGCACAGACCATAAAGAACAAGGCTTCAGCTAGGCCAAATTGGTTTTTTGATCCAAAAATGCCAATCAACCCAAGTACGCCCGCATTGTACGCCATTTGGGGATCGAGAATACTTGCCACGGTTGCGGTAAACAGAGCGGCCATCAAAGCCGTCATGAAAGAAGTTGGCGGCAACCCACGAGCTAGTCCCAAGGCGATCCCAACTGTCAGCGCGACCTGCAGTGAACCTCGAAAAGCCCATGAGGGATCCTGCGCCCAAAACACCGACAGAAAACACAACGCAACATACATCCACAGTATGCCTCCTCGAAAAAAGGCATCGAAAGTTAAACTAGGTTGTTTAATAAGATAAATTACCCCCGTTAATACAAATGAGTAGGCGGCTATAGTTTGAGAATATTCAATGAATTCAAGTCCGGTCATAGCAATATACGCTAAACACCAGTCAACATTAATACGCGGCCCAGCGAAGCGTCGACTGATGGGTGGACGTGAGAAAGCTCTGATCGGCGAATCATTCATTTGCGTGTCGCATTCTTTGGAAAACTTCCCTTCTTGCAAGATAAGTCGATCCATGATCGCCTCATCTAGATTGACAAGACTGTACCCGTGCAAGGCCTCGACGCGCTAGATCCTTCCTCCGTGAAAACCGTCCATGGTGGTTGCGATGCGGTGATGCGTTCTTGTCCGCGCGAAGAATTTGGAGGTTATCTCAGAGAGCTTATGATGTGTTTTAGTGATCCGACCCTTTAGATTACGGGAAATTTGCATGCGGGTCACGCGCTGCCTCTTGCCGCGGCCTATTACCAAAATAGATGACTTCGCATTCTGCGTTTTCGTCGGTAGCATTCTGGGCCCTCCGTCAAAGTTCGATATGGTCCGCAACAATCCACCGCCACTCCGATGGTCATCTTCGTTGTTTGGGCGATGGGGCCTCCCGGGCGACGGAGGTTGACATGGCGAAAAAATCCGAGACCGGCAGCACCCTAGGCGAATACGCCCGGGTAGTCGGCGAACTTGCCGGTGCGGAAGAGGAAAGCACACCTGCAAAGCAGGCCGAAGCCGACGCACAATCCGAAACTAGCCGCTCCCGGGAAGAGCCGGTCGACGGATCAGCAGCCGCCCGCAGGCAGTGACCCCTCTGGTGGCGAGACCTCCTAGGCAGTTCAAGCGGCGCTCGTGCATGATCCCGACGGTCCAAAAACGGGGAGGGGAGACAACGGAACACAGACAGGGATGCCTCTCACCATGAAATCGATGTTCTCGAAGTTCTTTGCGGATGAAGGCGGCGCGACCGCCATCGAGTATGGGCTCATCGCCGCGCTCATCTCAGTCGTGATCATCGCCACCATCACGGCGGTCGGCACGCAGCTCAGCACGACCTTCACTTCGGTCAGCAACGCGCTTTCCGGCGCCAATAACTGAAACCCATCGGCGCCATCGCGCGTTAGGCCCGCGAAGCGCGGTGCGAAAGAGACCACGCATCGTCCTCCATCAAGTCCCACACTTGTCGCCCCGCCTCGAAAGAGCGCGGGGCTTTTTTCGTTCTGCTAGCGCTATGCTGGCGGCATGCCAGACAACAGACGGCCCGAGCCGAACTGGCGCCTTCTCGTCATCATCTAGTGCGTGGGCCTCGCTCTCGCTGCGCTGGGGCTGCTCTTGAGGTGGTGGGGTTCCTAAGTCTCCGCTCTCAACCGATCATCAAGGCGTTCCTGGCTTGCGGGGGCGGGCGGACTCGTCGTTCATCATCCGGCGGGGCCGCTTTAATGCTACGCTGACTACAACGACACCTCTAAATCATCATCGTGCTCATCATCCCTAGGCGCGCCGAGCGTAAGGCGCGGATCAGGGTTTGGCGATGTGCCAGGTGCCGTTGAGGACGCCGTCGCCCGTCGCGTCGCCGGGCTTCGTGTCCTTGCTCCAGGCATAGAGTGGCTTTCCCTTATAGGCCCATTGCGACGAGCCGTCGTCGCGGGTCACCAGTGTCCAGTCGCCGGATGCCTTGGCGCCCGCCACCGCCATGAAGGGCGGCCACGCCGTGGCGCAGGGGCCGTTGCAGGCGGATTTGCCGCCCGTGTCCTTATCGAAGGTATAAAGGGTCATGCCCTTGGCATCGACAAAGGCTTCGCCCTTGCTAGTGTCGGCGGTCTTAACAGGGGCCGTGGCCTGGGCGAAGGCACCGCTTGCGGCGGACAGAGACACGGCGATGAAGGCCGTCCGGAAGAGAGGTTTCAGCATCGGTTTCTCCTGCGGTTCAATGGGGCCGTATGGGAGAGATGCTGGCACTGGACCTGTTGTTCCCGAGCGGTTCGCCTTTATTCGGCAATGTCCGGCCCCCGCCCCTGTGCTGGCGCTGGCCCTAGGCGAGGCTCCTGGCCCTAGGCGAGGCTCCGAGGCCCTGGGGGCGAATCCGTTCAATGTTGTCCCAAATGTTGTCCCGGGGTGATGTCAGTTAAATTTTTGGTTCTGATATTTCAACTAAGTATTTGATTTATTTGGCGAGCGCGCCGGGGCTCGAACCCGGGACCTACTGATTAAAAGTCAGTTGCTCTACCGGCTGAGCTACGCGCTCCGGCGGCGTGGTGGTAAGCCCGGCCTCACCCGCGGTCAATAGCGTGGCGGAAACGGCCCGAAACGATCCGGATCGGCCGTAACTGCTTTCTGCCTCCCGCCGGCATCTCTCATAAAATTGAGCCGAATTGCGCGGCTTTCAACCCGCAGGGCTTGTTGCCGACCTCGCGTCCAGATATTTTAGGTTTCAAATATTCGGAGTGGGCGATGGAAGGCGCGTCAAAGAGGCATGCGCTGGTGACGGGTGGCGGCAAGGGCATCGGCCGCGCCATCGCGGGCGCTTTTGCCGGAAAGGGCGTCAGGGTGAGCGTCCTTGGGCGGGAGCTTTCCGCGCTCGAGGCCGCCGTCGCGGCCGGCGACGCTCATGTCGCCATCGTCGCGGATGTGACGAAGCCGCAAGCCCTTCGCGACGCCGTCGCCATGGCCGAGCGTGAGGCGCCGATCGATATCCTCGTCAACAATGCCGGCGGCGTCGAGACCGGCCCGTTCTTGCGCCTCGGGGACGATGTCTTCGAACGCCAGCTCACGCTCAATCTCATGGGCACGGTGCGCATGACCCGGGCGGTGCTGCGGGGCATGACGGAGCGTGGCTTCGGCCGTGTGATCAACATTGCCTCGACCGCCGGATTGAAGGCGTACCCTTACGTTTGCGCCTATGTCGCGGCCAAGCACGCCGTGGTCGGCTTCACGCGGGCGCTTGCGCTCGAGATGGCGAAATCCGGCGTGACCGTGAACGCGATCTGCCCGGGCTATACCGATACCGATCTCGTGCGCGAAAGCGTCGAGCGCATCCGCGCGAAGGGCGGTCGCTCGGGCGAGGATGTGCTCGCGAAGCTCACCGCCGCCAATCCGCAAGGCCGGCTCGTACAGCCGCGGGAAGTGGCTTGCGTTGCCGCCTGGCTCGCGTCGGATGAGGCGGGCTCGGTCACCGGACAGACAATCGCCGTCGATGGAGGAGAAACCGTGTCGTGACGCTGTTGGCGCAAAATCTGCTCGATGCCGAGACCAAGGCGCATGAGCATGAGGACGGGCACCAGGCGCAGCTTCGGCTCTGGCTGCGGCTCTTGAGCTTTTCGGCCTTGGTCGAAAGCCATATCCGGCGCCGGTTGCGCGAGGATTACCGCATGACTTTGCCGCGCTTCGATTTGATGGCGCAGCTCGAGCGTGCCGAAAACGGTATGACTTTGAATGAGCTCTCCAAGCGCATGATGGTGACGAACGGCAATGTGACAGGGCTCGTCGAGCGGATGGTGGCCGAAGGCCTGGTCGATCGTCGTCCCGCGCCGAAGGACCGCAGAGCCCAGTTCGTGAGCCTGACGCCGCTCGGCCGCCAGCTTTTCCAACGCATGGCCGGGGCGCATGGGCGCTGGCTCGCCGTGCTCTTCAGCGGCCTCAGCGAGAAGGAGATGGAGACGATGATGGCGCTCATGGCCAAGGCCAAGCTCGCCGCGCGTGACGCCGTCGCGCGCGGCGAGGTGGAGATTTCATGACATGAGGCCTTTTCCAACCGTCGCTCCGCCGCTCGCGCGATACGAGGCGAAGCATTTCAAATTGGTCGTCGAGGGCAAGGTCGCGACCATCAGCTTGAACAGGCCCGAGCGCAAGAACCCGCTCACTTTCGACAGCTATGCCGAGCTTTCCGCGCTTTTTCGCGTTGCCGCGCATGAGGATGGCGTGAAGGCTTTCGTGGTGAACGGGGAAGGCGGCAATTTCTCTTCGGGCGGAGATGTGCACGAGATCATCGGCCCCTTGACGAAGCTCAACACCAAGGGGCTCCTCGATTTCACGCGCATGACGGGCGAGCTCGTCAAGGCGATGCGTGCCGCGCCCCAACCCGTCATTGCCGCCATCGATGGCGTATGCGCCGGCGCCGGCGCCATCATCGCCATGGCGAGCGATTTGCGCCTCGGCACGGCGCGCGCGAAGATCGCCTTCCTCTTCAACCGCGTCGGGCTTGCCGGCTGCGACATGGGTGCCTGCGCGATCCTGCCGCGCATCATCGGGCAGGGCAGGGCGTCGGAGCTTCTCTTCACCGGACGCGCGATGAGCGGCGAAGAGGCCGAACGCTGGGGCTTCTTGAACCGCGTTTGCGCGCCCGAGGCTGTGCTCGATGAGGCGCAAGCCTTGGCCAAGACGATCGCCGACGGGCCCAATTTCGGCAACGCGATGACGAAGCGCATGCTCGACATGGAGTGGGCCATGTCGATCGAGGCGGCGGTCGAGGCGGAGGCAGTGGCGCAGGCGCTGTGCATGCAGACGGAAGATTTTCGCCGTGCCTACCGAGCCTTCGTCAAGAAGGAAAAGCCGGTGTTCGAGGGGGATTGATGCGAGATCACGCCTTTCTTCGCCTGCCTTTTTTCGAGGCACATCACCGAAGCTTCGCGGAAGCGATCGCGGGCTTCGCGACCGAGGTCGCACCAGGGCTCGTCGATCACCACGATGTCGACGGCTCCTGTCGCCGTCTCGTGCGGGCGCTCGGCGAGGCGGGCTTCCTCCGTCATGCGGTGATCGCACCGCATGGCGGAGAGCAACCTCGCCTTGATGTGCGCACACTTTGCCTCGCGCGCGAGACGCTCGCCTTCGCGGCCGGCCTCGCCGACTTCGCCTTCGCCATGCAAGGGCTCGGCACGGGGCCGGTGTCGCTCTTCGGCACACCAGAGCAGAAGGAACGCTGGCTGCCGAAGGTCGCGAGCGGCGAGCACATCGCCGCCTTCGCGCTCTCCGAGCCCGAGGCGGGGTCGGACCCCGCCGCGATGACGACGACCGCGGTCGCCGACGGCAATGCGCATTTGCGGCTCGACGGGGTGAAGACCTGGATCTCGAATGGCGGCATCGCCGATCACTACGTGGTCTTCTGCCGCACCGGCGAAGCCGCCGGCGCCAGGGGGCTTTCAGCCGTGATGGTGGAAGCGGGCACGCCCGGCCTCACCATCCTCGAGCGCCTCGAGACCATCGCGCCCCATCCGCTCGCGACCTTGTCCTTCGAGCGATGTCGTGTGCCGATCGCCAATCGCATCGGCGGCCCGGGCGAAGGCTTCAAGGTCGCGATGGCGACGCTTGACGTGTTCCGCTCGACGGTCGGTGCCGCGGCGCTAGGCCTTGCGCGCCGAGCCTTCGCCGAGGCGCTGGGGCGCGCGTCGACGCGCAAGATGTTCGGGGCGACGCTTGCCGATCTGCAGCTCACGCAAGGCGCGCTCGCCGAGATGGTCGCGGACATCGAGGCCTCGGCCCTTCTCGTCTACCGCGCGGCCTGGACGAAGGATCAGGGCGCCGAGCGCATCACCAAGGAGGCAGCGCTGGCGAAGCTCGTCGCGACCGAAGCGGCGCAGCGCGTCATCGACAAGGCGGTGCAGATCTTCGGCGGCGCCGGCGTGCTGAGCGGCGTCAAGGTCGAGGAGCTTTATCGGGAGATCAGGGCGCTTCGCATCTACGAAGGCGCAAGCGAGGTGCAGAAGATCGTCATCGCACGCGCCGAGCTTGCGGCCCATGCGGCCCAAGGCCTCGCGGCGGCGAATGGGAAGGCCTTGCCGCGTCAGCCATGATGGACCCCGTGCCTTGGCCGCGAAGCATGCTTATCTTTGTCGACAGAAGCTCGAGCGCGCGCTGTCCGGGTCCGGGCCGCTCGCGCCGGACGGTGAAAACGAATCGCAAACGATGATCAACGTGCAAGGGCCATTGAGATCGAGCCCTTTGCCGCAAGAAACGATCGAGGAGGAACGACCGATATGACCACGACCACCGCGCCCTCCACGGCGCATGTCGACCCCTTCGCACGCGAGCATTTGCCGCCCCCGGCCGAGATGCCGGATTTCATCTTCACCTTGCCGGAGCTTCGCTATCCGGAACGGTTGAATTGCGTCACCGAGCTCCTCGACGGCTGGCTCGGCAAAGGCCAAGGCGAGCGCCCCTGTTTTCGCTCGCTCGATAAGAGCTACACCTACGCCGAATTCGCGGCCCTCGTTAACCGCATCGCCAATGTCCTCGTCACCGATTACGGCCTCGTGCCTGGCGGGCGCGTACTCTTGCGCGCACCCAACAACCCGCTGATGGCTGCGGCTCTCTTCGCCGTGATGAAGGCCGGCGGCATCGCGGTGACCTCGATGCCGCTCCTTCGCGCCAAGGAGCTCGCCTATATGAGCGACAAGGCGAAGGTGGCGCTCGCCCTGTGCGATCACCGCTTCCTCGAGGAGCTGGAGAAAGCCAAGCTTTCCTCACCGGGCCTCGCGAGGATCGTTCCGGTGGGCGGTCAATCGAGCGAGGATCTGACGCGCCGGATCGACAAGGCCTCCGTCGATTTCACGGCTTGTCCGACGGGCGCGGAAGACATCTGCCTCATTGCGTTTACCTCGGGGACCACGGGCGTGCCCAAAGGCGCGATGCACAATCATCGCGACATGCTCGCCACCTGCGATACCTACGGGAAATATGTGCTCGAGCCCCGCGCGTCCGATGTGTTCATCGGCTCGCCGCCGCTCGCCTTCACTTTCGGGCTCGGCGGGGGCGCGCTGTTTTCGCTGCGCGTCGGCGCCTCGTCCATTCTTCTGGAGCAGGCGGCACCCGACAAGCTGATCGAGGCCATTCGGGTTTTGAAGCCGACCGTGTGTTTCACGGCGCCGATCGCCTATCGGGCGATGCTCTCCAAGCTGCAACCGGGTGATGTTGCGAGCTTGCGCATCTGCGTCTCGGCGGGCGAGGCGCTGCCCAAGGCCACTTGGGATGCTTGGAAAGAGGCGACGGGTATCGAAATTCTCGACGGCATCGGCTCGACCGAGATGTTGCACATCTTCATCGGCGCGCCCGCCGGCAAGATCAAGCCGGGCTCCACCGGCATTCCGGTGCCGGGATATGAAGCGAAGATCGTCGATGAGGAGGGCCGCGAGCTGCCGCGCGGCGCCACGGGGCGTCTTGCGGTGCGCGGCCCGACCGGTTGCCGCTATCTCGCCGATCCTCGCCAGACCTCTTATGTCCGCAACGGTTGGAACTTCACCGGCGATACGTATCGGCTCGACGAGGACGGCTACTACTGGCACCAGGCGCGTTCGGACGACATGATCGTCTCGGCGGGCTACAACATCGCGGGGCCAGAGGTGGAGGGCGCGCTTTTGAGCCATCCTGCCGTGCTCGAATGTGCCGTCGTGGGCGCGCCCGATCCCGCTCATGACACCACGATCGTGAAGGCTTATGTGGTGCTGCGTTCGGGCCAGGAGACCAATGACGCGCTCGTCGCCGCTCTTCAGGACCATGTGCGGTCCGAGATCGCGCCCTTCAAATACCCGCGCGTCATCAGCTTCGTCGAGGCGTTGCCGCGCACGGAATCCGGCAAAGTGCAGCGTTTCGTGCTGCGCGAACGCGCCAAGGCCGAAGCGGAGAAAGGACCTGCGAAGTGAGCGCGCCGAAAAAGCCGATCGTCGCACCCGCCATCATTCCCGAGGAGGAGGCGGAACCCAAAAGCCTCAACCCACAAGGGTGGTCGCGGCCGAAAGGCTACGCCAACGGCATGACCGCGCAAGGGCGGGTCGTGCTCACGGGCGGCGTCGTCGGTTGGGACGAGATGGGTCGATTTCCAGAAGGCTTCGTGCCGCAGGCCCGCCGCTGCTTCCACAACATCCGCGCCATCCTCGCGGAAGGCGGAGCGGAGCCGCGCCATCTCGTGCGCCTCACCTGGTATGTGACGGATATCGACGCCTATCTCGGGGACCCCAAGGCACTCGGCGAAGCGTATCGCTCGGCCTTCGGCCGACACTACCCGACGATGGCGGTCGTCGAGGTGAAGCGCCTCGTCGAGAAGGCCGCCTTGTTGGAGATCGAGGCGACGGCGATCTTGCCGGTTTGAAGGTGATCTTTATGCGTAGATCGTTAGCCACCTCCTTCTCCCGCGCGAAGAGCGCGGGAGAAGGAAGAGCGGTGTGCCTGAAACCGCACCTTCAACCCGCCGGAAACCGAATGCTCCTGCGAGCGTGAGCCGAGCCGGCTGTCGTAATCGACGAACACCTTGGCGTCGGGCGAAAGCTCCAGGCTGAAGCCTCCGCCCACGAGCGCCGCGTCGCGGCCGAACACGATGCCGGTCGAGGAGAAGCCGCTTCCCGCGACGCCGACGAGCGACGCCGTGATCTTTTGCGAGGCGTCGAGGAATTCGTGGTTCCAGCCGAGACGAAGCTCGGGAATGAGCGTGCCGTAGCTCCCCATGCCCGGCCATCCATGCCTTTGTATCGGTGCTGAAACGAAGAAAGGCGTGGGTGCCCGCAACGAGTGCGGGCATGACGAAGCGGGAGCGCCTGTCTATCCTTGCCTTCTGCCCTCAAACTAGATCGCGGGGAATCGTCTCCTCGAAATCCCGGGTGGCGACGAGCGCGCCGTTCTCGAAAGCGCTGAGTTTCGCGGAGAGCACGAATTCCGTCGCCGTGGCCCGCATGGATGTATGCGTCTCAATCTGGATGCGCCATCCTTCCCGCCCGAGCTCATATCTTTGGGTGAGCTCGTAACGCGCGCTGAGCGGATCGTCTGCCGCGATGGTGAGCTCGCGCGCGAGATCATGGGAGACGCTTGTGTCGATCTCGCCGAAACGATAGGCGCCCTCTCCGAAGAGACCACCCTCGCTTTTCGTGCTGTAGGTCGCGTTGCCGTTCACGAGATCAAGCGTGGTGCTCCGCGTCATTCGCCCTTGCGCCAATCGCGTCACGGGGGCGTCCTTGCCCCGCAATGGCGGCTCGAAGCTGATCACTCCGTCGCGCGCATGGGGCGGACGCGCGGGCAAGACGAGCCTTGCCGGCAGACGCAGCGTCAAGCTCGCCTTCTGCGGCGCCGGCCAGATGAGCGGCCAATACGCGTTCGAGAGCGCCAGGCGAAACCGATGGCCCTTCTCGAAGGCGTAGCCGCAATCATTGAGCTTGAGGCTGATCCGATAGAAGGTTCCCGGCACAAGCGGCCGCGGCTCGGCATGGCTCTCGCGATGGGTGAGGTTGAGCACGCCGTAGGAGACGCGTCGGGATGAACCGTCCGGCGCGAGGTCGCAGAGCCTCGCACAGAGCTGGGCGACGGGTTTGTCCGAGCTGAGCTCGAGCGCGATTTCCGGCGCGCCGAGAAGCTCGATGCGCTCATCGAGCGCCTCGCTATCGAAGACGCAGGAGTAGCCATCGTCGATGCGCTGGTCGGAAGGCTCGCACCCGGCGACGCCGGTGCCCATCCATTCGCCCACGGCAATGCCGGTCCAGCAAGGCGAAGCGATCGCGACCTCGTGCGTTGCGTGTGGCGTTGCGTCGAGGGTGCCGGGGTTGAGATGGAGTAGGCGCCGCTCGATGCGGCTCGATGGCCACTCATCCTCGCCGACGAAACGGCCGCGCGCCTTCTCGCGAGGGCCGGGTGGGGACCAATCCTCGATGAAGGCGCGAAGCATCGGCTCGGCCATGATGCCGCGATCCTCGCCCTTCAGCCAATGGTCCCACCAGCGCAGAGCCTCCTGCAGAAAGCCGATCGCGGGTTCCGGCATGCCGTCTTGCGGATAGACATGGGCCCAAGGGCCGATGAGGCCGAGCCTTGGCACTTTGAGCCCTTGCAAAAGGCGCGGCACGGCGTTGGTGTAAGCGTCCGCCCAGCCGCCCACGGCGAAGACCGGACAGGTGATCGCAGAGAAATCCTCGCAGACGGAGCCATGCCGCCAATACGCGTCGCGCCGCTGATGGGCGAGCCATAGCGCCGGAAAGAACGGCAGACTTTCGAGCCGCGCAAGCCATTCATCGCGCCAGCCCTCGCCCACGAGCGCCGGATCGGGCGGACGCGCCTGATAGGCGAGCATGATCGTGCCCCACCACAGATTGTCGTTGAGCAGCGCGCCGCCCATGTAATGGATGTCGTCGGCGTAGCGGTCATCCGTCGAGCACAAGGTGATGATCGCCTTGAGCGCCGGCGGGCGAAGCGCCGCCGTCTGCAAGGCGTTGAACCCGCCCCAGGACTTGCCCATCATGCCGACAGCGCCGCTGCACCAGCTTTGGTTGCTGATCCAGCCGATGACCTCGCAAGCGTCCTCGAGCTCGCGGCTCAGATATTCATCGGCGAGCTTGCCGCCCAACTCGCCGGAACCCCGCATATCGACGCGAAGCGCCGCATAGCCATGGGCCGCGAACCAGGCGTGCATCGGCTCGTCGCGCGCCCGCGTGCCGTCGCGCTTGCGATAAGGGATGTATTCGAGAAGGGCCGGCACCGGCTTCGTCTGCGCATCGGCCGGCATCCAAAGCCTTGCGGCGAGCTTCACCCCATCCGAGAGCCGGATGAAGAGATTTTCCGTCACCGAAACCGGCGTCATCGCGCAAGCGCCGTCAAACAGGAGGTGAAGCTTCGCGAGCGCCGCGCCAGAGAACGGAGCTCATTGGAGGGTCCGTGACGCGAGCACGCCGTCGAGCCAATGGGTGTCCATCTCGGGCACCGAGGCGATGAGTTTCTCGGTGTAGGGATGGAAGGGCGGGGAGAAAATATCCGCCGTCGGGCCTTGCGCGATAATCTCGCCCTTCAGCATCACGGCCGTGCGATGCGCGATGCGCCGCACGGTGCCGAGATCATGCGTGATGAACATGTAGGCGACGCCGAGCTCGTCCTGCAGGCGCCGCAGGATCTTCAGCACCTCCTCGGCGACGAGTGGATCGAGCGCCGAGGTCGGCTCGTCGCAGATGATGAGATCGGGCTCGGCCGCGAGAGCCCTCGCGATGCAGACGCGCTGCTTCTGGCCGCCCGAGAGCTGGCCGGGGCGCCGGTGGACGAAATCGGCCGGAAGGCCGACGAGGCCCAAAAGCTCGGCAACGCGTTCCTTCACGGCGCCGCGCGGACGGTCGAAATAAAAGCCGACGGGCCTGCCGATGATCTCGGCCAAGGTTTGTCGCGGGTTGAGGGCGACGTCCGGCATCTGATGCACCATCTGAACCCGACGCAGCTCGTCGCGCGGGCGTTGCGCGAGCGCGGGAGAGAGGCTCTCGCCGTCGAGCCGGACATCGCCTGTCCAGCGCGGCAACAACCCGACGACGACGCGCGCCATCGAGCTCTTGCCGGAACCGGATTTGCCGACGATGGCGAAAGTCTCGCCCCGCGCGATCGACAAATTGATCCCTTTGACGACCGGCACGTCGCCGTAGCCAGCATCCACGTCCTTGATCACGAGGACCGGTTGGACATTCTTCGGAGGTTCGGGAAGCGCGATATGTTCCGCTTCCCGGCGCTCATTGACGAGAGCCGTGGCATAAGGGGTGGTGGGTGCCTCCAGGACCTGTTGCGCGCCGCCGACTTCGACCATCTTGCCGTGACGAAGCACCATGATGCGATGGGCGATCTGCGCCACGACCGCGAGATCATGGGTGATGTAGAGGCCGGCGGTGCCGAATTCCCGGATGAGATCGCGCAAGAGCGCGAGCACCTCGATCTGCGTCGTGACGTCGAGCGCGGTGGTCGGTTCGTCGAGCACGATCACATCGGGGCGGCAACTCATGGCCATCGCCGCCATGGCGCGTTGCAACTGGCCGCCGGAGACCTGGTGAGGGTAACGGTCACCGAAGGTCTCGGGGTTTGGAAGCTGAAGCGTGCGGAAGAGGCGAACCGCGTAAGCTTGCGCCTCGCTTCGCGACATCACGCCGTGGGTGACGGGCGCCTCGCAAACCTGCTCCATCAAGGTCATCGCCGGGTTGAACGAGGCGGCGGCGCTCTGGGCGATATAGGCGATGCTTTTGCCGCGGAAATTGCGGCGCTGCGCGGCCGTGCTCGCCCGCAGCTCCGTACCGTTGATGATGATGTTGCCGCCGGTGATGCGGCAGCCGGCGCGCGCGTAAGCCATGGAGGCAAGGCCGATCGTCGATTTGCCGGCGCCCGATTCCCCGATGAGGCCGAGGATCTCGCCGCGCGTCAAGGTGACATCGACATCGTCGACGAGCACCGCCCCTTTGATCGTCTCCACCCTGAGCCGTTCGAGGTGCAGAACCAGATCATCGCTCATCGTGCCGCTCCTTTCGCGCTTGGAGTTGTCTGGCTTTCACGAATTCGCCAGCACGCTCCAAATCATCAGCTTTGGGACCGCCGCATGGCCGTCCTCGGATTTATTCCGAGATCGGCACGGCCATCCATGACTTTGTGCCTCTGCTTTCCGTCACATCTCGGCCTGTGCGCCGGAGGGACGGGCGTCAATGGACAAGAGCCAGTCCACGACGAGATTGACGCCGACCGTGAGCGTCGCGATCGCAAACGCCGGGTAGAGCGGGGCGTAAAGGCCGAAATTGATCGCGGGCGCATTGTCCCGGACCATGCCGCCCCAATCGGCGTAAGGAGGCTGCACGCCGATGCCCAGGAAGCTCAGCGCAGCGACGAACAGGAAGTTGAAGCAGAAGCGCAAGCCGAATTCGGAGATGAGCGGGGCGGCGGCGTTGGGAAGAATCTCGCGGCGGATCACCCACCACAAGCCTTCCCCGCGCAGCCGCGCGGCCTCGACGAATTCGAGCACCGTGAGGTTCATGCCGAGCGCGCGAGCGAGGCGGAAGACGCGGGTCGAATTCGAGGACGGCGATGGTGACGATCAGCACGGGGATCGAGGAGCCGAAGACGCCGAGAATGATGAGCGCGAAGATGAGCTGGGGGATCGAGAGCATGATGTCGACGACGCGCGACAAGGCCACATCGACCCATTTGCCGATGACGGCCGCGCTGAAGCCGAGCGTGATGCCGATGAGGAAGGACAAGGCGGTAGTGGCAGCAGCGATGCCGATCGTCATGCGGGCGCCGTAGATCAGGCGTGTGAGCATGTCGCGTCCGATCTGATCGGCGCCGAGCAGCATATGGGCCGAGGAGGGTGCCCAAGTGTCGCCGACCGATTGCGACTGATCATAGGGCGCAAGCCAAGGCCCGAAGATCGCGACGAGGAGGTTGATGACGACGATCGCGAGGCCGATCTTGGCGAAGAGGGGAGGGCGATGGCCGAAGAGGGTCATGGCTTTCCCTAGCGCGGATGCCGCAGGCGCGGGTTGACGATGATGGAAGCAATGTCGGCGAGCGTGTTGAGCCCGACGAAGACGGCTGCGAAGATAAGGCCGCAAGCCTGCACCACGGGCACATCGCGCTTGGAGACGGCATCGACCATGTATTGCCCGACTCCCGGATAGACGAAGACATTCTCGACCACCACGACGCCGACCACGAGATAGGCGAGATCGAGAGCCACGACCGAGATGATCGGCCCTGCCGCGTTCGGCAGGGCGTGGCGGGCGATGACGCGGGTTCGCGTCAATCCCTTGAGGAAAGCCATCTCGACATATGGGGTCGACATGATCGACAGGACCGAGCTTCGCGTCATGCGCAGCATATGGGCGGTGACGACGAGCACGAGCGTCAAGGCCGGCAGGGTCGCGACGTAAAGCCTTTCGCCCACCCCCATGCCTTCGAAGACCGTCGCCAGCGACGGGAACCAGGGGAGATCGATGGCGAAGAAGATGATGAGGATGTAGCCCACGAAAAATTCCGGCACCGAGATCGCGATCAGCGTCACGATGTTCGAAACCCGGTCGGAGAGCCTTCCTTCGCGGAGCGCCGAGAGGATGCCGAGGCCGACCCCCAAGGGCACGGCGAGCACCGCGGCGTAGCTCGCCAGGAACAAGGTGTTGAGGAAGCGCGGCCAGAGCTCCTCGATGATGTTGCGCTGATTGGTCAGCGCGACACCGAAATCGCCATGGAGCACGCCGAACAGCCAGGAAAAATAGCGAATATAGGCGGGCTGATCGAGGCCGAGCTCCTGTCGAAAGACGCGCAGATTCTCAGATGTCGCCTGCGGGCCGAGCACGGCCGAGGCGACATCGCCCGGGAGAATCTGCGTGCAGATGAAGATGAGCGCCGAGACGGCGAGAAGCGTGAGCACGCCGAGCGCGGCGCGTGTCGCAATCAGTCGCGGCACGCTGGTGAGCCTTCAGGGCCGAAGAACAAGGTTCATGCGAACCAGCCCTTCTCGGCGATGCGCTGATCGCACATGTCGTAATGGGGATGAGGGGCGGTGCCCATCACCTTCTTCCCATAGCCGTCGAGGTAATCGCCGATCGCGAAGCAGACCATGCCGCCGTCGTCGACGATCATCCGTTGGGCCTCCTCGTAAAGCTTCGCGCGCTTGGCTTCGTCGAGCTCGGCGCTTGCCTCGACGACGAGCTTGTCGAACTCCGGCCGCTTCCACGCGGTGTCGTTCCAATTGGCGGTCGAGAGGAAGGTTTGCGCAAGCTGTTGGCCCACGGTCGGACGACCGCCCCAATACACGGCGCAGAACGGCGCCTTGAGCCAGACATTCGACCAATAGCCGTCACCCGACACGCGCTTCACGTCGAGATTGATGCCGCCCTTCTTGAGCGCCTCTTGATAGAGCACCGCCGCGTCGGTCGCGCCCGAGAAGGCGCCTTCGGAGACTTGCAGCTCGAATTTCGCATTCGGCATTCCCGCCTTCTTCAGGTGGAAAGCTGCCTTGTCGGGGTCATAGGGGCGCTGGGGAATGTCCTTCGCCGCATATTTGGACGAGGGGGCGACCGTGGTGTCGTTGCCCATCGTCGCATAGCCCTTGTAGACGGTGTCGATGATCTTCTGGCGGTCGATGCCGTATTTCAGCGCAAGCCGGATATCGTTGTTGGCGTAGGGGTCATCCACGCAGCGCGCCACGAAGGCGAAGCGGTTCCCCGTGCCCTTGGTCCTCACCACATTGACGGTCGGCGCCTTCATGACGAGGCCCACGGTTCGCGCGTCGAGCCTGTTGGCGCCGTCGATCTGCCCGGAGAGGAGAGCCTGGGTGCGTGCCGACACGTCGAGAATATAGCGAAGCTCCACGCCGTCGAAATTGCCGCGGTTCGCCTTCCAATAGGCTCCGGATTTTCTCTTGGTGATGACGCGAACGCCGGGCTCGAAGCTCTCGAGCGTGTAAGCTCCCGTGCCATCGGGCTTCGCCCAATCGGTGAAGCCGTTCGGCACCATCAGCACGTGATAATCGGCGAACGCGTAGGGGAGATCCGCATCGCCGCTGTTGAGCGTGATCTCGATCTGGTTGGGCGAGAGCTTCTTGATCTCCTTGATCGGGCTCAAGAGATCCTTGGCGCCGGACTTCGTCTCGCCGCGATGCAGGTTCAGCGAATAGATCACGTCATCGGCGTCGAAGGTCTTTCCCGAGGTGAAGGTGATGCCCTTGCGCAGATTGAACACCCAGGTCACGGCGCCGGGCTTTGCCTCCCAGCTTTCGGCGAGCTCGCCGCCGATGTTGCCCTCTGAATTGACCTCGGTGAGGCCGTTCCAAAGCTGCCAGCCATAGCAAATCGGAACCGAATCCGCGTAGGTGCGCGGGTCGAGGCTGTCCGAGGGGCTGCCACCCTCCATGCCAAGCCGCAGCGTGCCGCCCTTCTTGGGCGTATCGGCGGCGAAGGCCGGTGTCATCTGGAGACTGAGGCCGAGAGCGGAAGCCGCCGCCATCAATTCACGGCGGTTGATGATGAGACTCGATGCGCCACGGCCGTTCTTGTTCTCGATCATGATGTTCTCCTGCCTCTCTCTATGGCTTCAGCCTCTCGCCAATTCAGTTTCCCTGGATCGCCCCATTATTGTCGCCGGATCAAGAAATCGCAATGGGTCTTAAATGGGACGTTGGATTTCCGAAATATGAAGAGGAATAATTCGCTTCGTGCCGCTCCGCGAAAACGTGGCGAAGCGCGAGGGAAACCGGCCAAGAAGCCGCGAATAATCCGTCTAGATGGCTTACGGTCAAAGTCGACGTCGCAAATACAGGCGATGACGCAAGAGGCAAAATGCTCGAGAACAGCGCACCGATTGCCGCCGCCGCGCGCGCAGCGACGTTCTCGCCGATTTGACAGCGGTTGCCGTCACTTGGCGCCTCGAGAGATTTTCGCTCCAACTCTCGGCATTCGGAACGGGCAGGCGGGATTTGCGTTTGAACTTTCCGCGGGGCCCTGGTTGGAGAGCGCGATGCGCGAGCCGAAATTTTCAAAATTGGACGAGCTCACGAAGATCGAATTGGAGATGACCGAGAACAAATCTTCGCTCCATGGCCTCCTTCACGTCATCGCCGGCGATCACCCGGTCCATGGCTTCACCATCATCGTGCGTGACGAAACCTCCGGCTACCTCTTCGCGATGCCGATCCCGCCAGAGGCCGTCTAGAATAGTCGGCGGCCGAGAGCTCTTCTCTCGCTCATCCCCTAGCACGATGGCGGGGATCCAGGTCTCGGACCTGCTAAGTGTCCGTGTTCCTGCATTCGCGGGAACGAGCGGAGGTGGAAGATAGTTCTATGCCACTTTGACAAACGCCTCTTCGGGGTCGCCTCAAACCCTCACGGCGGTCGCGATATGGGCCGTCGCTGCCAAGGCGAAAATCGCCCAGGCGAGATAAGGGGTGAGCAGGAGGCTCGCTCGTCGGTCGATGTGAGCGGTCGCCCAGATCGCCACGATGACGATTGCGACGAATAGCGCCACCGCAACGAGGCTCGGCGTGGGAAGGCGTCGAGCGAAGAGGAGCCAGGCCCACACGGTGTGAATGGCAAGGCCGGCCACAAAGGCCGCGATCGCCAAGCGACGAAGCTTGTTGTCGGGGGAGCTTCGAAGGGTCAAATAAAAAGACGCGACGACGCTGATCGTCAGGATGAGCCAAATGAGGCCAAAGCCCGGACCCATGGGAATGAACCAGGGAAATTCGATGACGGGGTCGATCCGGGGCATCTCCGGATTCGTGAAAATGAAGCTCGAGATACTCGTCGCCGCAACGCAAATGAGCGCGATCGCGGCGGCGACCATCCGCCGAGGAGGCGAGCGCGCGACCTCAAGCCCCGGCGCCTGACCGAACTCGCGAACGCCTTGAAGCTCGCGCACATCCTCGGCCTCGCGCGCTCGCTCGGCCGCGGGGGCATCGCTCAGCATCGGTATCTTGGTCATGCAAATCCAGGTGTTGGAACGAGGTCGATGCGACAGGCGCCGCCAAAGCGGAGGGTCGCCGGGCACGACCAGCTAACCAGGTCTGCCGCGCTCTTGTTCCTTATCTTGGCATTTCAACCGATCGCCCGCATTCCCAGGGCGCCTATCGCCTTTCCCAGAAAAAAGGCCGCTTTCGAGCTCGGTCTGCTCAGACGTCGAGCTCCTTTGCGAAGGCGGCGTGCTCCGAGATGAAGGTGAAGCGCGCCTCGGGCTTCACGCCCATCAGCCGTTCGACCGCATCGGCGGTGCCTTCTCGCGCCTCGTCGACGACGGCGACGCGCAAGAGCTGGCGCTTCCTGCGATCCATCGTCGTTTCCTTGAGCTGCGCCGGCATCATCTCGCCGAGGCCTTTGAAGCGCGACACCTCCACCTTGGCATTCGCCTTGAAGGAAGACTTCATCAGCCGGTCCTTGTCCGCGTCGTCGCGCGCGTAAACCGATTTGCCGCCATGGGAGAGGCGATAGAGCGGCGGAACGGCGAGGAAGAGGTGGCCGTTGTCGATGAGCTTTGGCGTCTGGCGCCAGAAGAAGGTGATCAAAAGCGAGGCGATATGCGCGCCGTCGACATCGGCGTCGGTCATCACGATGACCTTCTCGTAGCGAAGATCCTCGTCCTTGTAGTGGGCGCCTGTCCCGCAGCCGAGGGCCTGGACGAGGTCGGAGAGCTGCTGGTTCTGTGAAAGCTTGTCGCGTCCGGCCGAGGCGACGTTGAGGATCTTGCCACGCAACGGGAGCACCGCCTGCGTCGCGCGGTCGCGCGCCTGCTTGGCGCTGCCGCCGGCCGAATCGCCCTCCACGATGAAGAGCTCCGAGCCGGCCGCTCCGGCATTGCTGCAGTCGGCGAGCTTGCCGGGAAGGCGCAGCTTGCGCGTGGCCGTCTTGCGCGCGATCTCTTTCTCGGCGCGTCGCCGCAAGCGCTCCTCGGCCCTTTCGATGAAGAACTCGAGAAGCTTCGTCGCTTGCGCGGGGAAGTCGGCGAGGAAATGATCGAAGGAATCGCGGATCGCGCCCTCGACGATGCGGGCTGCCTCCGACGTCGCGAGCTTGTCCTTGGTCTGGCCTTGGAACTCGGGCTCGCGGATGAAGACCGAGAGCATGGCTGCGCAGGAGACCGCGATGTCGTCCGCCGTGATGACCGCGCCGCGCTTGTTGCCGATGCGCTCGGCATGGTCGCGCAAGGCGCGCAAAAGCGCGACACGCAAGCCCTGCTCATGCGTGCCGCCCTCGGGCGTCGGGATCGTGTTGCAATAAGATGAAGTGAAGCCGTCATCCGCGGCGAGCCAGGCGATGGCCCATTCGACGGATCCATGCCGGCCTTCCTTATCGAGCTTGCCGGAGAAGATCGCGTCCGCGACGAGCTCCTTGCCTTCGATCTCGCGGGCGAGGTGATCCTTCAACCCGTTCGGGAAACGGAACACGGCTTCCGCCGGCACCTTGCCGTCGGCGGGCAGGCGCGAAAGGGCGCAGCGCCATCGGATCTCGACCCCGCCGAAAAGATAGGCCTTCGAGCGCGCCATCTTGAAGAGGCGGCGCGGGTCGAATTGGGTGCCCTTGCCGAAAATCTGCGCGTCCGGATGAAAGTGCACGCTGGTGCCGCGCCGGTTCGGCGCGGAGCCCACGGTCTCGAGCTTCGAGGTTGGCAGGCCGCGCGAGAAGCTTTGGCGATAAAGCATCTTGCCCCGCGCGACCTCGACCTCGAGGAGATCGGAGAGGGCGTTGACGACGCTCACGCCGACGCCGTGCAGGCCCCCGGAGGTCTCATAGATCTTAGAGTCGAATTTGCCGCCCGAATGCAGCATCGTCATGATCACTTCGAGAGCGGATTTCTTCGGGAACTTGGGATGCGGGTCGATCGGAATGCCGCGCCCATTGTCGGTGACACGTATCGAGCCGTCGTCTTGAAGCTCGACCTCGATGAAGCTCGCATGTCCCGCGACCGCCTCGTCCATCGCATTGTCGATGACCTCGGCGAAGAGATGATGCATCGCCTTCTCGTCGGTGCCGCCGATATACATGCCGGGACGGCGACGCACGGGCTCGAGTCCCTCGAGCACCTCGATCGCCGATGCCGTATACCCCTGCTCGCCCGGCGTGCCGTTTCGGCTCGCCGAAGAGGCGCCCTGGCGCGTTGGCTTCGCTTGCGCTTTTGCGGCGCGCGCATCCTCACGCTCGCGCGGGGGCTTGCGCATCGCGGCACCCCCGGTTCCGAAAAGATCGCTGTCAGCCATCGTTGCGCGCTTCAATTTTCCACCGAACGAAATCTCTTCCCGTGCCGGGCCCGCCGGGCCTCGCACGGTGCCTTAGATAGTGATTCGCTTCTCCGGCACTATGCCATGGGGCCTGCTTGAGGGCGAAGAATGGCCTGAGCGGGGCAGGTCTTCGTTTTGTTATTCGCGGTTGTCGTGGTCGGAGCTACCCGCGCCAAAACGGCCGAAAAGGGCGTGATCGATCCGAGCGCCCAAAGTGAGCACGACGAGCGCGAGCACCGCCGCGACGCCGCCCGTTCTCCAGGCGCCGAGCCCGCAGGCGATGCCAAGCGCCGCGCTCATCCAGATCGTCGCGGCCGTGGTGAGATTACGGATGCGGCTCTCGGGGCCTTGATGCAAGATGACGCCGGCACCGAGAAAACCGATGCCGCCGACGATCCCCTGGATGGCGCGGCTCACGGCGGCAGGGTCCGAGAACCCGAGCCGCGGCTCGCTGGTGATCACGGTGATCAGGCCAGAGCCCAACGCGACGAGCGCACATAGCCGCAGGCCCGCGGGCTTGCCGTGCAGGTCGCGATTGAGGCCGACAAGCGCGCCGATGACCACGGCCGCAACCAGCTTGAGCGCGGGCTCGACAATCTCGCCCATCCAGATTTCCATGCGAACCTCATGCCGTTGATGGCGCATAAGCGCAATGGTTCATAGGGTGGGCGGGCGGCGCGCATCCACACGAATTACGCGCCCAGAAATGCGCGCGGGCGGCCGAGGCACGCCGTTGACGACCGTTCGTTTTAGGGGTCCGCCAAGGCGGAAAGGGAGACGTCACGCTTGCGCCAAGCCGTTTCGAAGCTCGCATAATCGCGCTCGACCATGGCCGCGCATTCTCCCGCCGCCGCGAGAAGCTCGCGTTGCCAATCATCCTGCGCGGCGAATTTGATGAGGGCGTCGACATCCGAAGCGCCTTTGCGGCCGGCCGCGCGAAGCTGGTTCCAGGCGACGATGCGCGCGCAGCTATCGATCGTCGCCGCAAAGCGACGCGGCTTGGCGAGGAGCGCATCGATCTCGAGGCGATCTTCCGCCGGCTGGAGCTCATGGAAAACGAAAGGCTTGCCCAAGAGGATGGCCGGTTGGAGGAAGGCCGATGTGCGCGCTTGCATCAAGCGCTGCACGAAGACGACACGCTCGGCCGCGGTCGCGGCGTCAAGCCTTTCGGCCGCAAAAGGCGGCGCTGAAGGCCCGGCCGACTTGATCTCGAGGAGAAAGTTGCCGTCGGGATCTCCATGACCCTTGATCAGCGCGACGTAGCGTGGGCGGCCGAGGCCGTCCTTGGCCGCGCATCGCGCAAGGTCGCGAAGCTTCCAAAAGCCACGCTCGCCGCGCTCCTTGCCGATCGCACCGAGGAGGTTCTTGACCTCATCTTCGATCGCGCGGCCCTCCTTCGTGAGGGGCGCGAAGCGGCGCCCATCGCGGAACAGCTTGCGGCGTGCCCGCCGGCCGCTTCGGGTGCAGAGCTCGAGCTCGTCGCGCCGCGAGCGACGCGACACGCCCGAGACGAGATCCTCGATCGTGCCGCGCGCAAGATCGCGCTCGATCCAGAGCGGCTTGCCCTCGGCGAGCGCTTGCGCATAGGCCTCGAGCGCCTGCCTCGCACTGCGTTTGGGGTCGAGATCGTCGGGCTCGTGCAAGCGAAGCGCGACCATGATGCTCGCAAGGAAGCGAACCATCTCGGCCGCCACAGGCACGAGCGCGGCCTCAGCGAATTCGCTCTGATCGAAATAGGCGAGCCTGTTGTCGGCGAGATAGGCGCCGAAATTCTCGATGTGCAGATCGCCGCAGCCGAAGGCGAGTGGGGAGGGCGGGAGCGCGATCGCGGCCAGCCGATCGCGAAAAAGAGGGGCGGTCGCGCGCAGGAAGGAGGAGGCGTCGCGCGCCATCTCGTCGAACTGGCGTCCCAGGAGATCGCTGTCGCCATTGGCGCTGAATACCGCGATGCGCTCGACGGCGTCGGTGTCCACGGATCTGCGGGACGTGCTCATCACCGGGTTTGCCGAGGTGGTTTTCGCAAGGTTTCACGACATTCGGATGTCTTTGCGAGAACGTCTCGCCGAAGAGTTAAATTTCCTTCAAAAACATTTACCGGCGAGAAAGCGTGAGGGCCCGCGCTTCCCAATAACAAAACGGCCGGGCAGTGCCCGGCCGCGCAAGCATGCCTCGTGGAGAGTTCAGAGGGAATAATACATGTCGAACTCGACCGGGTGGGGCGTCATTTCGAAACGCGAGACCTCCGTCATCTTGAGCTCGATATAGGATTCGATGAAGTCGTCGTTGAAGACGCCGCCTGCCTTCAGGAATCCATTGTCCTTGCGAAGCGAGTCGAGCGCCTCGCGCAGCGACCCGCAGACGGTCGGGATTTTCTTCAGCTCGCGAGGCGGCAGGTCATAGAGATCCTTATCCATCGCGGCGCCGGGATCGATCTTGTTCAGAATGCCGTCGACGCCGGCCATGAGCATGGCGGCGAAGGCGAGATAAGGGTTGGCCATCGGATCGGGAAAGCGCACCTCGACACGCTTCGCCTTTGGGGATGCCGTCCACGGAATACGGCAGGAGGCCGAGCGGTTGCGGGCCGAATAGGCAAGGAGCACCGGCGCCTCATAGCCCGGCACGAGGCGCTTGTAGGAATTGGTCGCCGGATTGGTGAAGGCGTTGAGCGCCTTCGCGTGCCGGATGATGCCGCCGATGTAATAAAGGCAATCCTGCGACAAGCCGGAATATTTATCGCCGGCGAAGACCGGCTTGCCGTTCTTCCAGATCGACTGATGGCAGTGCATGCCCGAGCCATTGTCGCCGTAGACGGGCTTCGGCATGAAGGTTGCCGTCTTGCCGTAGCTCTGCGCGACCTGGTGGATGCAATATTTGTAGATCTGCAAATGGTCGGCCATCTGGGTCAGCGGCCCGAATTTGAGGCCGAGCTCATGCTGGGCGGAGGCCACCTCGTGGTGGTGCTTCTCGACATTGGCGCCCATGGCCTTCATCGCCGCGAGCATCTCGCCGCGCATGTCTTGCGCTGAAATCTTGCGGCGGCACCGGGAAATAGCCGCCTTTGGTGCGAATGCGATGACCAAGATTGCCGCTGTCGTAGGTGGTGTCCATGTTGGTCGGCAGCTCGATGGAGTCGAGCTTGAACCCCGTGTTGTAGGGATCAGCCGCAAAGCGCACATCGTCGAAAATGAAGAACTCGGCCTCGGGGCCGAAGAAGATCGTGTCGCCGATCTTCGAGGATTTGACGAAGGCCTCCGCCTTCTTCGCCATGCTGCGCGGATCGCGCCCATAGGGTTCGCCCGTCGTCGGTTCGAGAATGTCACAAACGATCGAGAGCGTGGGTGAGGCGAAGAACGGGTCGAGCGTTGCCGTGGACGCGTCCGGCAACAGCGTCATGTCGCTCTCGTTGATCGCTTTCCAGCCGGCGATCGAGGAGCCATCGAACATCACGCCGTCCGTGAAGGTGTCCTCCTCGATCAGCGAGACGTCGAAAGTCACGTGCTGCCATTTGCCGCGCGGATCGGTGAATCTGAGATCGACATATTTTATGTCCTTGTCCTTGATCGTCTTCAGGACATCCTTGGCGGTCTGCATCAGTTTCATCCTCTCGTTATGATGTGAGAGCGTAAGGTCAGGCCAAATGGGACGACCGGCCACCCGAGCCGGTCACAAAGCGTCCGAGCCCGTCTCTCCCGTCCGAATCCGCACGGCGCTCTCGACCGGGTATACAAATATCTTGCCATCGCCAATGCGCCCGGTGAGCGCCGCCTTGCGGATCGCCTCCACGGCGCGATCGACATGAGCATCGTCGATCACCGTCTCGATCTTCACTTTCGGCAAGAAGTCCACGACATATTCAGCGCCGCGATAAAGCTCGGTGTGCCCTTTTTGCCGGCCGAAGCCCTTGGCCTCGGTGACCGTGATCCCCTGCAAGCCGATCTCCTGAAGCGCTTCCTTCACCTCGTCGAGCTTGAAGGGCTTGATGATCGCTTCAATCTTCTTCATGTCGAACCTGATGGAATTCGAGGAAATATTCCGCAAAGATGCGATTAGAGCGCAACCGCTACGCCGGTCAATCGATCTCTTTTCACCGGAAAGGGGCGCCCCGGACTATGCCGCTCAAAGCAATGGTCATGCCGTCCGAGCCCGAGTTGGCGGGAATGCGGAGTTTCCTTGCCAGGAAACCGATGCCTAATGCCTACAATTTAGGCAAATCGCTCAGAAGTTGGGCGCTCGCGAAATGCCCGATGCCGCAGCGGCTCGGGGATGGAGTTCTTGCATGTCTCGGCCGGCAGCTTCACTTTCAGCCATGTCTCAGGAATTGGCGCTCTTGAGCCCAGCCGAAATGGCGAAGGCGGATCGCCACGCGATCGAAGCGGGAACGAGCGGGCTCGAGCTCATGCAACGGGCTGGCGAGGCAGTAGCGCGCGTGGCCTTGCGCGCCATGGAGCAAGACGGGGTAGGGCATCGCCATGTGATCGTCCTGTGCGGGCCCGGCAACAATGGTGGGGATGGCTTCGTTGCCGCCAGGCTTCTGGCGGAGAAAGGGGTTGGAGTGAGCGTCGCGCTTCTCGGCTCCGAAGGCGCGTTGCGCGGCGACGCGGCCGAAGCGCGCCGGCTTTTTTCGGGCCCGCTCGAGGATGCGGCACGGACCGCGCTCGACGATGCGGGGTTGATCGTCGATGCCCTCTTCGGTGCCGGGCTTTCCCGTCCGATGGAGGGTGACGCGGCCGCCCTTCTTAACCGGATCAAGGACGCGCGCACCAAGGGCGCGCGCGTCGTCGCGGTCGATCTGCCGTCCGGGATATCCGGCGCCACGGGAGCCATTCTCGGCGAAGCTGTCACGGCGGATGAGACTGTGACCTTCTTCCGGCGAAAGCCCGGCCATCTCCTCTATCCGGGCCGGAGCCGATGCGGGCGCGTTCATGTCGCGGATATCGGCATCTCGGCCGACGCGCTCGAGGCCTTGGGCGTCGCCACCTTCGCAAATGCGCCCGCGCTTTGGGCGGGGCGGCTGCCTTCGCCCGCGGTCGAAGGGCATAAATACGATCGCGGCCATGCGCTTGTCCTTTCCGGCGGCATCGAAGGTTGCGGCGCCTCGCGGCTTGCGGCGAGAGCGGCCTTGCGCGTCGGGGCTGGCCTCGTGACGCTTGCCGTTCCGTCCGAAGCGCTCGCTTCGCAGGCAGCCGCGAACTCGGCCGTGATGGTGCGCCGGGCGGATGGCGCGCAAGGGTGGATCACGCTTCTCGCCGATCCGCGCCGCAACGTCGCCGTGCTCGGCCCGGCCGCCGGTGTAGGCGAAGAGACGGTAACGAAGGTGCTCGCCGCGCTCGCCGCCGAGCGCATGATCGTCATCGACGCCGACGGCCTTACGAGCTTCGCCGAAAAGCCGGGGCTTTTGTTCGACGCCATCAGGCAAGCGAAATTCGCGGCCGTGCTGACGCCCCATGAGGGTGAGTTCGCAAGATTGTTCCATGCTGCGCCGGAGTTTGTGGCGCTGGGGTCCGGTGTCGAGCGCCTCGACAAGCTCGGCCGCGCGAGGTTGGCTGCGCGCGTCTCGGGCGCGGTCATCGTCCTCAAGGGGCCCGATACGGTGATCGCCGCCCCAGACGGGCGCGCCGCGATCAACGAGAACGCAACTCCCTATCTTGCCACCGCGGGCTCCGGCGATACCTTGACCGGCATCATCGGCGGATTGTTGGCGCAGAAGATGCCTGCCTGGGAAGCCGCTTGCGCCGGTGTGTGGATGCATGCGCAAGCCGGCCATGAATTCGGGCCGGGGCTGATCGCCGAGGATTTGGCGGAAAGGCTGCCTCGCGTCCTTGGGGAGCTTTCCGCCTGGTTGGGTGAGGCGAGGACATGACGCGCCCTAAACCACCTCGAACCAGCCGAATTGGCCACCCGCCAGATGCTCGAGGATGCGCCCGCCGAGAAGCCAACGGCCCGGGTTATCGGCGATGAAGGCGAGCCGCTCCGTGTTCCCGGGCGAAACGAGCACGACATCGACCCAATAGGGGACCCAACCATCGTCATGGGGATGCAGGAGCCGCGCCACGTGACCGTTGAGCTTCATCACGACGGGCACATCGCTCTTGTTCGCAAGCGCGATCACAACAGGTGTGCCGCGCTTCACCGAGAAGAGCGCAGGGGCCGCGAAATCGCCGCTCCGGCCGTTGAGGGCCCAGAGCCTTGCGGGATCGGCGGCGGCAAGCGCTCGGGCATCGGCACGGTCGACGATGCGCGTGATCTGGCAATCGATCCGCGTCGCGTGCGAAAGGTCGATGAAGGCTGGAAGTCCATTGTCGGAGAGCCACTGGATCTCGGGCAAAGGCCCTGGCCTTGCGGCCTCCTCGGATATTTTCACGGTCAGCAGCGCATAGCCGCTCCCGATCATGACCCGGAGCGTCGCTTCGCCCGGAGGGCGCGCCTCTGCGGGAATATCGCAGACGAGGTCGAAGCGCCCGCCCGGCACCAGCAGCATCTCGCCATGCAAGGGCGTGAAGGCGGCCGATTGTTGGCCTGAGACCCCGATGAGCGTCGGATGCATGCCGTCGAATTTCAGCGGCAAGATGCGTGCGTTGCAGGCATTGGCGAGACGCAGGCGAAAGCGCGCCCCCGGCGCGAGCGAAAGCGTGCGGCTCTCGCCGAGCCCACCGATGGTGAACACATTGCCGAGCCGTCCCGAGCCGGCCCGCGCGGCGCGGTCGGCGAAATCCTCCCTCAGGGCGCCCGAGGGCTCGACCTGCCAATCTTTGAGCAGCAGCAGAATATCGGCCTCGACCTCGGGATCTTTCGGATCGGCGACAATGAGGACGCCGCCAAGGCCGCGTGCGCTCTGCTCGGATGCAGCGGCCGGGTCTGCGGGACCGAAGGTGAAGAAGCCGGCATCGCGCGCCGGAATGCGAAGGACCGCCTGCTCGGAGGGCGCGAGCGGCTTTCCGGTCAAACCGGGGATGCCGTCGAGCTCGTTCGGCAAACGCATGCCGGAGACATGAAAGGAGGTGGGCGCGGGCATGGCGTTCACCAATTCGAGCGCGAGCTCTTCGCCTTGGCGCAGCTGCAGCACGGGGCCAGGCAGCGCCCCGTCATAGCTGAGAACGCGCGTCGGCTTCGCCGGAAGCGGTCGCAACGGCCAGGTGGCCGCGGCGGCGATCAGCCTTCGCGAAACCGGAGCGGGCGAAGGTTGCGCGCGGGAAGGTTTGCCAAGCAGGGTCGCCGCCACGCAAAGCCCGAAAGACAGGTCGCGGCGCGACGGACAGGAAGAAGGTGACGGCCAATTCCGAGCCATGTTTGCTATGAAGCCGGGCGCGGCCGGCGTTGCAAGGGTGTCGGGCCGGTCTTGCCCGCTGCAAAGCGGGGTTCCTTTGAAGGAAGCAGCGGCTGCCTCGCGAAATTTGAGCACCGAGAAATTTAAGCTGGCGCCCTGCGACTTGCGTGCTATAGAGCCCCACCCTGCGGCGACCCCCGAGCCGCCGCGCTTGCTGGCGGGCGTGGCGGAATTGGTAGACGCGTCGGATTTAGGTTCCGATGGCGCAAGTCGTGGGGGTTCGAGTCCCTCCGCCCGCACCAGTTTCCCGACGGCAAAGCTCGCTGGCTTGGGTCAAGGAGCTTGGGTTGGGCCTAGAGCCGTCGGATCGACATTGGACAAGCCGCTTTCCTCGATGAGGGCGACGCGGCCGCAGACGAAGAAGAGTCATGATGCAAGTCACCGAAATTTCCTCGCAAGGTTTGCAGCGCTCATACCGGGTGGTCTTTCCGCTGCAGGGCGTCGCCGACAAGGTCAACGCCCAGCTCGACGACTTGCGCACCAAAGTGCAGCTCAAGGGCTTCCGCCGGGGCAAGGCGCCGATCGCCCATCTGCGCCGCCTCTACGGCCGCTCGGTGATGGGAGAGGTCATTCAGGAGACGGTGAACGAAGCCTCGCGCAAGATCGTCGACGAGCACCACATCAAGCTGGCGCAGGAACCGCGGGTCAAATTCCCCGAGGACAAGGCGCTCGTCGATGCCATGGCCGAGGGCAAGGCGGATCTCGACTTCTCGGTCGATGTGGAGGTCTTGCCCGAAATTCCCCAGGCGGATCTCTCCGGGATTTCGCTCGTTCGCGAGACGGCTCCGATCGACGATGCCATGGTCGATCAGGCGGTGCAGCGCCTCGCCGACCAGAATCGCTCTTTCACGCCGGCCGATGCGGCCCATAAGGCCGAGAATGGCGATCAGGTGACCGTGGACTTCACCGGAACGATTGATGGCGAGGCTTTCGAAGGCGGCAAGGGCGAGGACATCAAGGTCGTCCTCGGGCAAAATTCGTTCATCCCCGGTTTCGAGGAGGGTCTCGAGGGCGTAAAGGCGGGTGATGAGCGCAAGGTCGAGGCCGAATTCCCCGCTGCCTATCTGCGTCCAGACCTCGCGGGCAGGAAGGCGAGCTTCGAGGTGAAGGTAAAGGAGATCGCTCGCCCCAACCCCGTCACCATCGATGACGAGCTCGCCAAGGGCTTCAACATGGAGAGCCTCGAGGCCTTGCAGGCGTCGGTGCGGCGCACGCTGGAGCGCGATTTCGCGGCGGCCTCGCGCCAGCGCCTGAAGCGCAAGCTCCTCGACGCCCTTTCCGAGAGATATTCGTTCGAGCTGCCCCCGAGCATGGTGGAACAAGAATTTGCCGGCATCTGGCAGCAGGTCGAAAGCGAGATGAAGATGTCGAGCAAGAGCTTTGCTGATGACGGCACCACGGAAGAGGCCGCGCGCGCCGATTACCGCAAGATCGCCGAGCGCCGCGTCCGGCTTGGCCTTGTGCTTGCGGATATCGGTCAGAAAGCCAATATCACGGTTGGTGATGAGGAGATCACGCAGGCCCTGGTCGATCGGGCACGGCAATTTCCGGGCCGAGAACGGGAAATCTGGGAATTCTACCAGAAGAATCAGCGCGCGCTGGCCGAGCTCAGGGCGCCGATCTTCGAAGAGAAGACCGTGGATCACCTTCTCGCCCAGGCAAAGGTCGAGGAGCGGACAGTGTCGCGTGAGGAATTATTCGCCGATGTCGAGGAGGGGGCTGAGCCTGTCCCCGCTTCGAGCAGCTGACCGGTGGCCGGCGGGCGAAAGCCCGGTCTAATTTGGCTTCGGCGGGGTCGAGGGCGCTAGAGGGTTGAGATGAGAGATCCATTCGAAGTCTATAACAACGCGCTCGTGCCGATGGTGGTCGAGCAGTCGAACCGTGGTGAACGCGCCTTCGACATTTATTCCCGCCTGCTCCGGGAGCGAATCATCTTTCTGACCGGCCCGGTCGAGGACTACACGGCCTCGCTCGTCGTGGCCCAGCTCCTGTTTCTCGAAGCGGATAATCCCAAGAAGGAAATTTCGTTCTATATCAATTCGCCCGGCGGCGTCGTAACCTCCGGATTGTCCATTTATGACACGATGCAGTTCATCCGTTCCCCGGTTTCGACGCTATGTGTAGGGCAGGCCGCCTCGATGGGTTCGCTTCTGCTGACGGCGGGCGAGAGCGGCATGCGATTTGCACTGCCGAACGCGCGAATCATGGTGCATCAGCCTTCGGGCGGCTTTCAGGGGCAGACGACGGACATTCTCATCCACGCGCGCGAGATCGAATCGGTTCGCCGGCGCCTCAACGAAATCTATATGAAGCACACGGGGCGCGACCTGAAGACCATCGAGGACGCGCTGGAACGAGACAATTTCATGACCGCCGAGGCGGCGAAGGAGTTCGGCATCGTCGATCAGGTGTTGGAGAAGCGCCCCGAGGACGGCTCACCCCCGGGGAGCCCGAAGTGATAAGCCTGCGAGGAATGACAAGCCTGTGACCTGCGGCATGGCGGCTGTTGCGTGTGGGACTGATGCGTGATTGCATCCGGCGAAAGGAGGGAGGGCGATTTCGGGGCTTTGCGAAACAGCGGGTTAGGTTTCGTTAGGGTCAAGGCGTCTAAGCTGCCAGGGTTTGTGCCGGTGCGTTTCCGCCGCGCGGGATGACTGAACGGAGATCTGCGATGAACAAGTCCAGTGGCGGAGATTCCAAGAGCACGCTGTACTGCTCCTTCTGCGGCAAGAGCCAGCATGAGGTTCGCAAGCTGATCGCCGGCCCGACCGTGTTCATTTGCGACGAATGCGTCGAATTGTGCATGGACATCATCCGCGAGGAATCGAAATCCTCGCTCGTCAAGACCCGCGACGGCGTGCCGACGCCCAAGGAAATTCGCAAGGTCCTCGATGATTACGTCATCGGCCAGGATTATGCCAAGAAGGTCCTCTCGGTCGCGGTCCACAACCACTATAAGCGCCTCAACCACGCGACCAAGCACGCCGATGTCGAGCTTGCGAAGTCGAACATCCTCCTCGTCGGGCCAACGGGCTCGGGCAAGACGCTCCTCGCCCAGACGCTGGCGCGCATTCTCGATGTGCCCTTCACCATGGCCGATGCGACGACGCTCACCGAAGCGGGCTACGTCGGCGAGGATGTCGAGAACATCATCCTCAAGCTGCTGCAAGCCTCCGATTACAATGTCGAGCGGGCGCAGCGGGGCATCGTATACATCGACGAAATCGATAAAATCTCGCGCAAATCCGACAATCCCTCGATTACCCGCGACGTGTCCGGGGAAGGCGTGCAGCAGGCGCTTTTGAAGATCATGGAGGGCACGGTCGCCTCCGTGCCGCCCCAAGGCGGGCGCAAGCATCCCCAGCAGGAGTTCCTGCAGGTCGACACCACGAATATCCTGTTCATCTGCGGCGGCGCTTTCGCGGGGCTCGAGCGGATCATATCGGCGCGCGGCCGGGGGACCTCGATCGGCTTCGGCGCCAAGGTGCAATCGCCGGAGGATCGGCGCACGGGCGAGGTGCTGCGCCTCGTCGAGCCCGAGGATCTCCTGAAGTTCGGCCTTATCCCGGAATTCGTCGGGCGGCTTCCCGTGATCGCGACGCTCGAGGATCTCGACGAGGAGGCGCTGAAGCGCATCCTCACCGAGCCGAAGAACGCGCTGGTCAAGCAGTATCAGCGGCTGTTCGAGATGGAGACGGTGGAGCTCACCTTCCAGGACGAGGCGCTCAACCTCATCGCCCGCAAGGCGATTCAGCGCAAGACGGGTGCGCGCGGCTTGCGCTCGATCATGGAGAGCATTTTGCTCGATACCATGTACGATTTGCCGGGCTTCGACAGTGTCGAGCAGGTGGTCATCGGCTCCGAGGTGGTGGAGGGCAAGGTGCGCCCGCTCTACATCCATGCCGATCGCGACAAGGAAGCCGGCGGCATGTCGGCGTAAGGCAGGCTCGGCCGAGCGGCATGACCGGATTGTGGCGGCTCGCGTTGAAACTTCGGGGTGCCGCTCCCATCTGCCTTCCTCGGGCGAATGCGCCAAATTGCGATGTTTACCAGCATTCGCTGCCATTCTAGCCTCTCCGTTGCGAGGGATTCGCAACCGGCGCCAGCCTTCGGGGGGTGTCGGAAAGTCCTATCGCGTTGGGAAGGCTGATACAAAAGGATACCGATGAGATGAGCGATCCGAAAAGCCGCCCCCTCCCGAAAGCCGGCGAGACCCACGAATTCCCGGTCCTGCCGCTGAGAGACATCGTCGTCTTCCCGCATATGATCGTGCCGCTCTTCGTAGGCCGCGAGAAGTCGATCCGCGCCTTGGAAGAGGTGGTCCGCAATGACCGCTTCATCCTGCTGGCGACGCAGATCGATGCCGCCGCCGAGGACCCGGCGACCGACGCCATTTACGCGACAGGCGTGCTCGCAACCGTTCTGCAGCTCCTCAAGCTTCCCGACGGCACGGTGAAGGTGCTTGTCGAAGGCTTGGCGCGCGCCAAGATCGCCGAATACACCAGGACGGATGATTTCTACGAGGCGCGGGCCATGGTCCTCGCCGAGGAGATCGGCAACAAGGTCGAGGCCGAGGCGCTCGCGCGCTCCGTCACCGGAGATTTCGAGAGCTACGCCAAGCTCAACAAGAAAGTGTCGCCCGAAGTCGTCCAAAGCGTCGCGCAGATCGAGGATTATTCGAAGCTCGCCGATACGGTGGCCTCCAATCTCGCGGTCAAGGTGAGCGACAAGCAGGCCGCGCTCGAGATTCTCTCGGTTTCCAAGCGCCTCGAGAAGGTGCTGAGCCTGATGGAAAGCGAAGTCTCGGTCCTTCAGGTCGAGAAGCGCATCCGCACCCGCGTCAAGCGCCAGATGGAGAAGACGCAGCGCGAGTACTACCTCAACGAGCAGATGAAGGCGATCCAGAAGGAGCTCGGCGACGAGGAAGGCAAGGACGAGCTCGGCGAGCTCGAGGAGAAGATCCGCAAGACGAAATTCTCAAAGGAAGCGCGCACCAAGGCGATGCACGAGCTCAAGAAGCTCAGGCAGATGTCGCCGATGTCCGCCGAATCGACGGTGGTGCGCAATTATCTCGACTGGATGCTCTCCATCCCGTGGGGACGCCGCTCGAAGATCAAGCGCGACCTCAAGCTCGCCCAGGAGACGCTGGACGCCGATCACTACGGGCTCGACAAGGTCAAGGAGCGGATGCTCGAGTACCTTGCCGTGCAGCAGCGCATGAACAAGCTCACCGGGCCGATCCTGTGTTTCGTCGGACCGCCCGGCGTCGGCAAGACCTCGCTTGGCAAATCGATCGCCAAGGCGACAGGGCGCGAGTTCATGCGCATGTCGCTCGGCGGCGTGCGCGACGAGGCCGAGATACGCGGCCACCGGCGCACTTATATCGGCTCGATGCCGGGCAAGATCATCCAGTCCATGCGCAAGGCGAAGACCGTCAATCCCCTCATCCTGCTCGACGAGATCGACAAGATGGGAATGGATTTCCGTGGCGACCCGTCTTCCGCCTTGCTCGAGGTCCTCGACCCCGAGCAGAACTCGACCTTCAACGACCATTACCTCGAGGTCGACTATGATTTGTCGAACGTGATGTTCATCACGACGGCGAACACGCTCAACATCCCGCCGGCCTTGCTCGACCGGATGGAGGTGATCCGTCTCGCCGGCTACACCGAGGATGAGAAGGCCGAGATCGCGCGTCGCCACCTGATCCCGAACGCCATGCGTAAGCATGGGCTTGAGGACAAGGAATGGACGATCGATGCCGAAGGGCTGAAGTTCCTCATTCAGCGCTACACGCGCGAAGCGGGCGTCCGTAACCTCGAGCGCGAGCTGTCGAACCTCGTGCGCAAGGCCGTGAAGGACATCCTGCTCGGCAAGGCGAAGAGCATCACCGTGACGCCCAAGGTGGTGGAGGAATATCTCGGCGCGCCGAAGTTCCGCTACGGCGAGACGGATTCGGAAGATCAGGTCGGCGTCGTGACAGGCCTCGCCTGGACGGAGGTCGGCGGCGAGCTGCTCACGATCGAAGGCGTCATGATGCCTGGCAAGGGCAAGATGACGGTGACCGGCAACCTCAAGGACGTGATGAAGGAATCGATTTCCGCCGCGGCTTCCTACGTCCGCTCGCGCGCGCTCGATTTCGGCATCGAGCCGCCGCTCTTCGACAAGCGCGACATCCATGTCCACGTTCCCGAGGCCGCGACCCCCAAGGACGGCCCCTCGGCCGGCATCGCGATGGCGACCGCGATCGTCTCAGTGATGACCGGCATCCCGGTGCGGCGCGACATCGCGATGACCGGCGAGGTGACGCTGCGCGGCCGGGTTCTGCCGATCGGCGGCTTGAAGGAGAAGCTGCTCGCGGCGCTTCGCGGCGGCGTGAAGAAAGTGCTGATTCCCGAGGAGAACACCAAGGATCTCGCCGAAATTCCGGCCAATGTGAAGAACGGCCTCGACATCGTGCCGGTGTCGCGGATGGACGAGGTGCTCAAGCACGCGCTCATGGCCCCGCTTACGCCCATCAAGTGGAAGGAGCCCGAGATCGCCCCAAAGGTCGGGGTTCCCGAGGACGATCATCCCGGCCTCGTTGCCCACTGAGCCTTGATCTGCGAGCATTCCTTTGAGGAGGCCCACCTTCGGGTGGGCCTCCTCTTTTGCGAGGCCCGCCTTCTCCGGTCCAACGTTCGCGCACGGAGCGGCGAGCACCTCTTGATTGCGCTTGATGCGCCAGCGGATTAAACACCTGCGCAGCACTGAGGGCGGTTAGCTCAGTTGGTAGAGCATCTGGTTTACACCCAGAGGGTCGGCGGTTCGAGCCCGTCACCGCCCACCAGATGAATCGAAAGCTTACACCTACAAATTCATGATCAATCGCTTGCCGCATTTGCCGAGTGGTCGAGGATCTTGGGCATGCCGCTTCGCTGCAAGGGCCAGATGGCGGACCGACTTCACAGCGGGGCTCCAGCGGGCGACCAATTAAAAGGCTTCGCTCGTAAGCTCCAGAATGCGCGCGGTCAGGCGAGCGATCTCCTCGCGAAGCCGAGCATTTTCACTTCGCAAATCTTCCGTTTCCTCGACGTCTGGCGCATCGGGCGTTGCGCCGATGCTGCTTAGGAACTTCACGCCGACCAGATCATCCTTGCTCCACATCAGCGCGCATTTAAACTCGGCCGCGCGCTGTGGAATCTCAAGCTCGAATTCGTTCGGAAGCCACAATGTCGGACTGACCTCAAGTCTAGCGCCGCTGAGCGAAACATTTCGAACGACGCAATCGACGGTCTTGTATCCATTTTGAAACCGGATACGTGCCCTGAGGAGAGCCGCGGAGCGGACAGAATCCCGTTCTTTGAGCGTGCAGGAGAGCGTACGGCTCAGCGCGGCGGCGGACCGAGCAGAGACTCAAGATAGCCCCGCCTCGGGTGGGTGGGGTGGGGTCAACAAGGGGGATCTGGTTGTAGGTTGCCACGCGAGAATAATTCCATCCCCATCTGCCACGCGCCTTCTACACGAGCGCTACTTGCAGGAGCGTTAAGCAGCAACCGAAATTGCTCGGCATGTGCGCGAAGACGGCCCCGGCCGGACGAGGTCCTCTCAGGAGATGGAGCTTGAGCCTGCCATGACCCGCGACGGCTCGAAAGCGGGATCGGTCGATCTCTCCGCCGTCGGCGAGATCGCCCCCACCCCAAGTCCCACCGATGCCGGAAGCTACTGCGCGAAAGAGGGGACATCGCGCAGCTCGTCACGGCATAGCTCGCTGAAAGTGAGCAGCGGATCGACGAACCCTCTGTTCAGCAAGAGGTCTTGCAGCTCGGGGAATGTCTTGTTCGGACGAGAATACGCAGTGAGGATTGTCCGAACGATCGCTTCGGCTTTGTCAACGACCTTGGCATCGGACGTCATGCGCATTTTGCTGATTAGAGCGTAGATGCTCACCATTGCAGAAGCTTGTGCTTGATCACTCACCAAGGCATCGACATAGAGCTTGGACGCTTCCTCGATGAATTGCGCATAGAGTTTCTGTCGTCCAAGCTTGTTCGCTGAAGCTCGCTGGGCGCGATCCTCTCGTGCCTTGCTGAGCCAAGTGGATAGGAGTGAGCTCAAGGCACCCACGACAGATCCAAAAAATACCGCCAGTCCCGAGAGGTAAGCAGGGTCCATAATGGAGTCTCCTTCCTGATTACAGCTTCATCGCACGCAAAGCCGCATCACTCTTACAAGGCTATGCTGCGAGCCTGGCGGCGACGGGCGCACCGGGCGCGGTCGCCGGCTCGTCCTTCTGTCTGCTTTCTTTGATGCGGTTGACGGCGACGTAGAGTGCCGGAAGGAAGACGAGGGTCAGGAGCGTTGCTACCGCGAGCCCGCCCATGATGGCGTAGGCCATGGGACCCCAGAACACGGTCGGCGCGATCGGGATCATGCCGAGGATTGCAGCAGAAGCGGTGAGCAGGATCGGGCGGAACCGATGCATGGTGGCTTGCACGACCGCATCCCAAGGGGAACGCCCCTGTGCTTTCTCCTTCTCGATTTGGTCAATCAGGATGACGGAGTTGCGCGCAATCATCCCGGTGAGGGCCAGCACGCCAAGCAGCGCCACGAAGCCCAGTGGCTTGCCCGAAAGCAGGAGGGCGGCGACGACCCCCAGGAGGCCCAAAGGAGCGACGCTGAGAACCAGAAAAAGGCGGCCGAAGCTCTGGAGCTGGGTCATCAGCACGGTGAGCGTCAAGATGAGCATCAGCGGCATCACTGCGATCAGGGAAGTTTGCCCCTTATTGCTCTCCTCGACCGTTCCGCCGAGCTCGATATGGTAACCGCTCGGCAGGCCGGCATTGAGCGCCGCCATCTTCGGCGCCAGCTCCTCGACGACGCTGGCAGCTTGGACGCCAGGTGCAAGGTCGGCTTGCACCGTGACCGTGGGCCGTCGATCACGACGCCAGACGATGGGATATTCCTGTCCGTAACCAACGGATGCGATCTGGCTCAGTGGAACGGTGCGCCCATTGGGCAGGGGCACCTGTAGCGTCCGGATGGTATCGAGCGACATGCGCTGCTCGGCCGACGCACGGACCAGCACGTCCACCAGATAAATCCCGCTCCGCACCTGGGTGGCCGTGACCCCCGACACCACCGTGTTCAGCGACTGCGCCACATCTTGCGTGCTGAGACCGAGCAGACGAGCCTGATCCTGGTCGATCCGGAGCCTGATCGTGCGCGCCGGCTCCATCCAATTATAGTTGACGTTTCGGGCAGCGGGCGCGGACCCGATGAGCTGAGCGAGGTCGAGCGCAATGGCCCGCACCTTCTCCGGGTCCTGTCCGCTCACCCGGTATTGCAGCGGCCAACCGACCGGCGGGCCGAGCTCCAACGGATAGACCCGCCCGACCATGCCCGGAAACTCGGTCGCCAGGGCCTTCTCCAGCTTTGCCTTTACGCGCTCACGCTGCTGCAGACCTCTAGTGACGACCACGGCCTGGGAGAAGAAGTCATTGGGGAGCTGGACATTGAGGGGCAGATAGAACCGTACCGCACCCTGGCCGACATACGTGCTCCAATGGTCGACGTCCTGATCGTCCGCTAAAAGCGTGTCCAATCGGGCCGAGGCGTCCCGGGTCGCGTAGATCGAAGCATTCTCCGGGAGCTGCAAGTCGACCAGCAGCTCGGGCCGGTCTGATGCCGGGAAGAACTGCTGCGGCACGAAGCCCATCCCATAGAGGGCTGCGCCGAACAGGACGAGCGTTACCACGACCGTTATCCATCGGGCTCGCATCGCGCGCTCGAGCAAATGCCGGAACAGCCGCAAGATTGGTCCGGGCTCGCCCGAGTGGACGGTCTTCGGCTTTTTTAGAATCCAGACGCCGAGCATCGGCGCGAATAGGGCGGCGACGACCCAGGATGCTATCAGTGCGATGGCGACAACGGCGAAGATCGAAAAGGTGTACTCGCCCGCAGCACTGCGTGCGAAGCCGATGGGGACAAAACCCGCGACCGTGACGAGGGTGCCAGCTAGTCTCGGAAATGCTGTAGAACTGAATGCGAAGGTGGCGGCCTCCTCTTTTTCGTCGCCGTGCCCGAGCCGAGTGACCATCGCCTCGATCGTGATCATCGCGTCGTCGACCAGCAATCCAAGCGCGATAATGAGCGCGCCCAACGAGATTCGCTGAAGGTCGATTCCGAACAACGACATCGCGAGGAACACTGCCGCAAGGACGAGCGGGATCGAGAGGGCCACGACGGCGCCGGCGCGCAGGCCGAGGGCAACCAGGCTTACCGCGAGGACGATCCCGATCGCCTCCCAGAGCGCCTCCATGAAGTCGTCCACCGCGTGCTCGACCGTGGCGGGTTGATTGGCGACGAGCGCCAGCTCGATCCCGATTGGCAGGTTCGCCCTGACATCCGCCATGGCCTGCGCGACATTGCGCCCGAGCGCCATGACGTCGCCCCCTTTGCGCATGGCAATCGCAAGCCCGATGCCGTCTCGTCCGTTCACTCGGAAAATCGGCTGCGCGGGGTCGGCGGGGCCGCGCGTGACGTGCGCAATATCGCCCAGGCGGATCATCCGGCCATTGGCGACGAAGTTGACGGCCAGGATGTCGTGCTCCGATTGGAACGCACCGGAGATCCGAACAAGAAGCTTCTCCTCGGCGGTCTGCACCACGCCCGCGGGATTGACGCCGTTTTGGGCCTGCAACGCGGCGATGAGCGCCGCCCGATCGATGCCGAGACCTGCCAGTTGTTCGGCCGAGAACTCGACGTAGACGCGCTCGTCTTGAGCCCCGATCACGTCGATCTTCGAGATGTCCGGCACTTTGAGAAGCTCTTTGCGGATATCGTCCACGTGGTCCCGCAGCTCCCGGTGTGTGAAGCCATCCGCGGTGAAGCCGTAGACAATGCCGTAGGTGTCGCCGAACTCATCGTTGAAGCCAGGCCCGACGATTCCTTGCGGAAGTGTGTTGCGGATGTCGCCCACCTTCTTGCGAACTTGGTACCAGATGTCCGGCACCTGCGCCGGAGGCGTCGAGTCCTTGAGGTAGACGAAAATCGTGGCCTGACCCGGGGTCGTGTAGCTCTTCAAGTAGTCCAGGCTGGGCGTCTCCTGGAGCTTGCGTTCGATGCGGTCGGTAATCTGTTCGAGGGTATCTTTGACGGTGGCACCGGGCCAGGCTGCTTGCACCACCATGGTCTTCACAGTGAAGTCCGGATCCTCGCTGCGCCCGAGCCGGATGTAGGACCAAATGCCCGCGATGGCGATCACAAGCATGAGATAGGTCACCAGCGAACGATGCCGGATCGCCCATTCGGAAAGATTGAAGCGTTTCATGACGCGGCTCCCATCAGGCTGACCTTCTGGCCCGGATGCAGTGTCTGCGCTCCGGCGGTGACCACGATCTCGCCCGGCTCCAGCCCGTGCGAGATCACGACAGAGGCTGGGTTGAACCGAAGAACCTCCAGATCGCGCAGGGACACGGTCTCGCTCTGCGGATCGAACACCCACACGGCGGGGCATCCGTTTGACTGAGTGAGCGCGCTCGCCGGGACTTCCACTCCGGCCGGCGCCGAAAGTCTGATGCTGCCGGTTACGGTTGATCCGAGTCGCATCGCTTCCGGGGGATCGACGATGCCGACCTTGACTTGGAAGGTTCGAGTGGCGGAGTCAGCCTGCGGAGCGACCTCTCGCACGCGCCCGGTCGCCCGCACGCGTGGTTCATTGGTGAGTGCGATTTCGACCACCGGGTCGCGTGGACCCGACAAAATAAGCTGTTCGGGGACGTCGAAGACGGCGTCGCGCCCGCCCTGACGGGCGAGCTGCACAATCGTCTGGCCGGCGCGGACCACTTCGCCCGGTTCAGCGCCGGTCGCGGTGACCGAACCCGGAGCATCCGCTGACAGGACCGTGTAGCTCAGTTGATCCTGCGCAGTGTGCAGCTGCGCCTCAGCGGAATCGACGCGCGCCTGGGCACTCAGGAAATTCTGCTGGGCAGCGTCGAAATTGGCACGCGTTGTCCATCCGTCTTTCACCAGTTGCTGTTGTCGGGCGAATGTGAGGCTGGCCTCGGTCAGCTGCGCTTCGGCTGCCGCGAGGTTCGCCTGCGCCGAGCGCAGGGCGTTCTGCTGATTCTGCGGGTCGATTCTCGCGACCACCTGGCCGGCCGTGAGCACATCGCCCACGTTGACGGGCCGGTCGATCGTGCGTCCGTCAAGGCGGAAGGCGAGGCTGACCTGATCCTTTGCACGAATCTGCCCGGTCAGCGAAACTGTCTCGCCCAACGCACGCCGCTCGATGGTGATGGTCCGGACGGGCCGCGCCTGGGCGGCAGGGGTTTGCGACTTTTCACATCCGGAGGCGGCTATGACGATGAACGCGGCGACCAGAGCTTTGGATTTGAACATGAGCGTTGCCTTTCGCGAGCGTCGGAGAAGAAGGCGGGGCCCTTGTTTCGACCGTTCGAAACTCGGCTTTTGATCCTCGAATTGAACTTATAAGTCAAATCGACTATATAGTCAATATGAGAAAATCGGATTTATGAAATGAGGTGCACGCATGGCGAAAATTGATTTGGCGCGCAGAGCGGAGATCGGGCGGGAACGGCGGGCCAGGACACGTGCTCAAATCATTGAGGTCGGCACGACCCTTCTTTCCGAGCGGCCCCTCGAAGCGATCACTGTCGATGCCGTCGTCGAAGCGGCCGGCGTCGCGAAGGGGACTTTCTACTACCACTTCGAGAGCATCGAAGAGTTGGCCGCCGCGGTAGGTGAACGGCTCGCGGAGAGCTTTGACGACCTACTGGCGCCCGCCAGGCTCGAGCTGCGAGATCCCATCGCGCGCATATCATTCGCGTTGACGCAATTCCTGGCAAAGGCGATCGCGGACCCGAGTTGGGCGCGGCTCGTCATCCGCAGCTTTCAAGCTCCCAACCAGCTCGGGCGGAGCATTCGCGCGAACCTGACGGCGGATCTCACCAAAGCGATGGCCGGAGGGCGCTTGACCGTGCACGACCCAGAGCTGGCAGCCGACATCATCATTGGTATCTGGCTTCAGGTCATCCGCGGTACCCTGGAACGAAGGTCCGCGCCCGATCTCATACGCCAAGCGCTCGACGCGGCGCTTCGTGCCCTTGGCGCGCTCCCGCAGCCGCGGGGTAGGAAAAAATCCGATGAACTCCACCGCGCTGCCGGTTAATTCAGTTTGGCGGCATGAGGTTCACACCCAGAGGGTCGGCGCTTTGGGTGCGTCACCGCCCACCAAAGCTGTCAGTCGACAGCCGTTCTCACGATGTATGTTTTCTTGCTCGGCAAGGATTGCGGGTCGGAAATTAAGAAGCGAACAAAGATTGTTGAAGAAAAATCTTCGTTGACATTCACCAAGCGGCTCAACTTCAGGATCGAAAGTCGATTGAGGGTCCTTTACAATTCTGAATAGATCGCATGCGGTGCTGATTTTGATCCGCTCCTACTCCATCGATGCTTTCTTCGAGATTGCCAAAATCGCTTGGTCGGCGCAGTTTTGAAGGGTTCGCTTTTCTTCACACCCGTGGGAAGGTGAGGCTGCATGGCCGTCGAAGCTGCCCAGGCTCCCATCCGCACGACAAAGCCCTGGTACGGGATTCTCTACGTCCAGGTGCTCGTCGGCATCGCGCTCGGCGCGCTTGTCGGGTGGCTCTTTCCGCAGTTTGCGCAAAACGATTGGGTCAAGGCACTGGGTGACGGCTTTGTGAAGCTCATCCGGATGGTGATCGCGCCGATCATCTTCTGCACGGTGGTCTCGGGAATCGCGCATATCCAGCATGCCGCGAAGGTCGGGCGCGTTGCGATCAAGGCGCTTGTCTATTTCGAAATCGTCTCAAGTTTCGCTCTGCTGCTGGGCCTCGCCGTGGCCAATGTCGCGCAGCCGGGAGCGGGGTTTTCCGGAAAAGCGGACGCGACGGCGGTTGCCACTTACGCCAAACAGGCCGGTGAGATGAAATCGGTCGATTTCATTCTCCACATCGTTCCAGACAGCGCCGTAGGAGCGTTCGCGGCCGGTGATATTCTCCAGGTGCTGCTTTTTTCAGTGCTGTTCGGCTTTGCCCTGATGGCTTTCGGTGAGCGCGGCGGCCCGGTGCGCGCGCTGATCGACGATCTCGCCCACGTCATGTTCGGCGTGATCGCCATCATCGTCAAAGCTGCACCTTTGGGTGCCTTCGGCGCCATGGCGTACACGGTGGGCCGGTTCGGTCCTCAGGCGCTCGGCAGCCTCGCGGGCCTCATTGCGACTTTTTATTTTACGGCTGGCCTGTTCGTCCTCGTGGTGCTCGGCGCCGTCGCCCGCTTCGCAGGCTTCTCGATCATCAGGTTCATCATGTACATCAAGGATGAGCTCCTGATCGTGCTCGGCACGAGTTCATCGGAAAGTGCGCTCCCGCAACTGATGGAAAAACTCGAACGTCTCGGCTGCTCGAAGTCCGTGGTCGGGCTCGTGGTGCCGACGGGGTATTCGTTCAATCTTGACGGCACGAATATCTACATGACGCTCGCAACGCTCTTCATCGCGCAGGCATTGGGCGTCTCGCTAACTTTTGGAGATCAAATGACCATTCTGATCGTGGCCATGCTGACCTCCAAAGGCGCGAGCGGCGTCACGGGCGCGGGCTTCATCACGCTCGCGGCGACGCTCGCCTCGGTGCGCCCAGAGCTCGTACCCGGAATGGCCATCGTGCTCGGCATCGACAAGTTCATGAGCGAGTGCCGCGCCCTCACGAACATCATCGGTAACGGGGTGGCCGCCGTCATCATCGCCTGGTGGGAGGGTGAGCTCGACCGCGACAAGCTCAAAACGGGCCTCGAGCGGGAGATTGACCCGGCCGATGTTGAGACGGCGATCACCACGGGGTGAATTCAAGATGCGCTCCTCGTTCGCCGAGGCTTCCGACTATATTCAATTCGATTTCAAAGATCAGTGAATACTTCCAAAGTGATATGGAAGATTTAAAACCTCATTCCTGAACCCAGGGAGGAAATAGCGGAACGGTTGAGGCGTGCCTCACAACTCTCGCGTCGCGGACAGTGTGCCCGAAGGGCTCGGCGTTATCCCCGGCGATGATGTTTGCGGTCCGCTTCGCGTGAACGCGTCAAGCTCGCGAGCCTCCGCGTATCCTGTACGTTCGCCTTCAACCGATCCGTTTGTCGGCGAAGCTCCAAAATGGCCTGCCGAAGAAGCGCAAACGCTTTATTGATCCTCGAATGCATGTTCAGGGTCCCGCAGAGCCGCCGTGCTTATCCACGGCAACTTCACTATTGGCCTTCCGTTCCCGAGGACTTGGTCGTGCAATAAAGAAAAGCGTGGATATTAAAGCGCGATACACTTGGAATTGAACCTTTATTCTGACGACGCGGCGCGCTTTTCTCGTCAGTGGACGTCCGGTTCAAGGCCCGATCGGCGAGGCTCGAGTGAAGGGTTCGACGCGCTCCAGAATATCCTCGCTGTCGTTGCGCGGCGCGTTCACGCGCGTCGAGATCGGCCAGAGGATCATCAGCTCGGAAGGGTAGGGCGCGAGCAAGTCGCGCGGGTCGGGCTCGAGCGGAGAGAGCCAGCGATCGTAATTCTCGGGCGCGATGATCACCGGCATCCGGTGATGGATCTCGGCGACGAGGCTGTTTGCGGGGCAGGTGATGACGGCGAAGCTGCGCACCACCTCCTCGCCCTCGCCCACTCGATAGCTCGTCCAGATGCCGGCAAGCGCGAAGGGTGAGCCGTCCCTCATTGCGACCGCGTAAGGCTGTCTCGCCTTTTGCCCGGTCACGGCCTTCCACTCGAAGAAGTTGTCGACGGGAATGAGGCAGCGGCGCTTCTCATAGCTTGCTCGGAACATCGGCGCGCTCGAGAGCCGCTCGGCCGTGGCATTGATCTGGCCGCCCGATCCGGCATCGCGCATCCAGACCGTCCTGAAACCCCAGACGAGGCGATCGCGCCGATATTCTCCCGTAGTCGGATCGCGTCGGACGACCCAGAAATCCTGGCTCGGCGCGCCATTCCAGCGCACGGGAAGGCGCTCTTCGATGAGGTTCACGGTGACGAGGCCGGGAAGGTCGCCGCCCTTTTGCGTGATGCGCCCGCACATGGGCGGATCGTGTAATCGGGGCGGGAAAACTTCACAAGCCGGTCTTGACCGTGCTCGGTCGAAAGAACAAAATAGGAACACATTGAGAGGAGACGAGATGAGGAAAGAATTGGAGGGCGGCGAGCCGATGATGAATAAGCGCACGGTCCGCCGTCTGGCGCCGCCAGAACTCGCGCAAGCCATAATCGCGGACTGCGACGGGGATGCTCGAGCGGCCGTCCTGGCCCTCGTTCGGATCAACTCCGCACTCCTGATCGAGCTCGAGGCGCTGACGGGGATGCGGCCAAGAATGAACGGCGGGCGCGGGGCCCACTGACGCCGGCCAGGCTTGGCTCGTTGCGTCCTTGACGTTGCCCACCGCGACTTGCCAAGCCTCGTGAGCTCGCCTTTGTCCGGCCGGCGCGCCGGCATCATTCCGCGGCTTCGATCGCGGGGCGCCCTTTCGCCTGCCGCTCCCTTTTCAGGAGCTCGGCCATGAGAAATGCAAGCTCCAGCGCCTGCTCGGCGTTGAGGCGCGGGTCGCAATGCGTGTGGTAACGGTCGGCGAGCTCGGCATCGGAGACGGCGCGCGCGCCGCCCGTGCATTCGGTGACGTTCTTGCCGGTCATCTCAAGATGCACGCCGCCCGCATGCGTGCCTTCCGCCTGGTGCACGGCGAAGAAATTGCGCACCTCGCTCGCGATCTGATCGAAGGGGCGGGTCTTGTAACCGTTGCCGGTCTTGACTGTGTTGCCGTGCATCGGATCGCAGGACCAGACCACATGGCGGCCTTCGGCCTTCACGGCACGCACGAGCTTCGGCAGGTGATCGAAGACCTTGCCGGCCCCAAAGCGGCATATGAGCGTGAGGCGGCCCGGCTCATTCACCGGATTTAGGATGTCGATGAGCCGCAGCAGCCCCTCCGGCGTGAGCGACGGCCCGCATTTGAGGCCGAGCGGGTTCTTGACGCCGCGGCAGAATTCCACATGCGCGTGGTCGGGTTGGCGCGTTCGATCACCGATCCAGATCATATGGCCCGAGGTGGCGTAAGGGTCCCCGCTCGTTGAATCGATGCGCGTGAACGCCTGCTCGTAGCCGAGCAGAAGCGCCTCGTGGCTCGTATAGAAATCGGTGACGCGCATCTCCTGATGCATATCCGCGCCGATGCCGATGGCGCGCATGAAGTCGAGCGTCTCGCTAATGCGGTCGGCAAGCTCGGTGAAGCGCGACGAGGCTGGCGAATCCTTGATAAAGCCGAGCATCCAGCGATGCACATTCTCGAGACTCGCATAGCCGCCGGTCGCGAAGGCGCGCAAAAGATTGAGCGTCGCCGCCGATTGCCGATAAGCGTCGATCTGGCGCGCCGGGTCGGGCGTGCGCGCTTCCGGAGTGAAGTCGATGCCATTGATCACATCGCCGCGGTAGCTCGGCAGCTCGGTAGCGCCGATCTTTTCGGTCGGCGCGGAACGGGGCTTGGCGAATTGGCCTGCGATCCGACCGACCTTCACCACCGGGGAGGCGCCGGCGAAGGTCAAGACGACAGCCATCTGGAGGAAGACGCGAAAAAAATCGCGGATGTTGTCCGCCGAATGTTCCGCGAAGCTTTCCGCGCAATCGCCGCCTTGAAGCAGGAAGGCGTCGCCCGAGGAGACCTTTGCAAGCGCGGCCTTGAGCTTCCTGGCTTCGCCGGCGAAGACGAGGGGAGGGAACCCGGCAAGTTGCCGCTCGACCGACGCGAGCGCATCCGCATTCGGATAAACGGGGACCTGCTCGACAGGCAGTCCCCGCCATGAGGCGGGCGACCAGCTTTTCATCTTCGCGCTTTGAGTCATGGCGAGCTCCGCGACGCTGAAGAAAGATGCGCGAAAGAGGAAAGTCGCGCAATTTCGAGGCCTTCAGCGAGTTGTCGCTCTATACACGATCACGCAGCGCGATCCACCAGAGCCTTGGAACAAGAGCCTTAGAATTTAAGCCATCGCCCTGCCGCCTCGCGCGGATAGCTGCGAACTTCAACGTTTGTTGGCCCTCTGCCCCGTCCGGGGAGGGGAGAGGCCTCGGGTTTTTGAGGCTCCGAAGCGCCGGAACCAGGCCCTCGTCGCTTGCCCTCGGAGGCAAAAACCGGACGTTTTTCAGCCGATTGTTCCCCGCGCCGAGTGATTGCTAAGGCTGCTCTCTCGTTACTCGCGGGGGATTTGCAACGCCCTCGCGACGACTTGTCGCGCCCCTAGGAGGAATAAAGGCGCTCGGGGTCCAGTCTCATCATTCGGAAGCATCCAAGCTTCGGAAGGAGACGGAAATGACGCATGATGCTCACGATCACGAAGAGGGCGCCACCCGACGCAAGGTCCTCGAATGCATGACATGGGCCGGCACCGGCATTTTGTGGACGCTTGCCGGCGGCATTCCCCGCTCGACCGGCCTGATCGGCGAGGCTAAGGCAGAAGAATCCAAGGCCTTCAGCTTCCTTCAGCTCAGCGACAGCCACATCGGCTTCGACAAGCCCGCCAATCCCAATGCCAACGGAACGCTCATGGAGGCGATCGGGAAGGTGAATGCCTTGCCGGCGAAGCCCTCCTTCATGATCCATACGGGCGACATCAGCCATCTTTCGAAGCCGGCCCAGTTCGATACCGCCGACCAGATCATCGGCCAGTCGCGGCTCGATGTGCATTACGTGCCCGGCGAGCACGACGTTCTCGACGACGATCGCAAGATCTATCTCGACCGCTACGGCAAGGGCGCGAAGGGCGCCGGCTGGTATTCCTTCGATGCCGGCGGTGCTCACTTCATCGGTCTCGTCAACGTCGTCGACCTCAAGGGCGGCGGCATGGGGAATCTCGGAGCCGATCAGCTTGCTTGGCTGCAAGCCGACGTCGCTTCGCGCAGCGCGAGCACGCCGATAATCGTCTTCGCCCATATTCCGCTCTGGACGATCTACCCCGACTGGGGTTGGGGCACGCAGGATTCCGAGCAGGCGCTCGGGATGCTCAAGAAGTTCGGCTCGGTCACCGTGCTCAACGGGCACATCCACCAAGTGATGCAGAAGGTCGAGGGCAATGTGGCCTTCCACACGGCGCGTTCGACCGCCTTCCCGCAGCCGGCGCCCGGGACCGCTCCTTCGCCGGGGCCGATGAAGGTCGAGGATTCGAAGCTGCGCACCGTGCTCGGCATTCGGCAGGTGAACTTCATGCCCGGCGCCGAGCGCCTGGCCGTGATCGACACCCCGCTCGCCGGCTGACGAAAACGAAGCGGGTTGCGGCAACTGCCACCGCCTGGGTCGCCGGGCGGTGGTACCCACGAACATATCCGAACGAGGCTCGACGAACATGACTTTCGTTTTCAACTACGCGCGCGCCGCGATCGTCGCGGCGGCCCTGATGGGTGCATCAGTAGCGGTCAAGGCCGCCGATATGCCGGTCAGCATCGACAATTTCGTCTTCACCCCAGCCGAAACGCAGGTTTCTGTGGGAACGACGGTGGTGTGGACGAATAATGACGATATCCCCCACACGGTGGTCGACGGCGATCACAAGTGGAAATCGTCCGCGCTCGATACCGGCGACAAATTCTCCCACACTTTCACGGAGCCGGGCACTTTCGAGTATTTCTGTTCGCTCCATCCGCACATGACGGCTAAGATCATCGTGAAATGAAAGCTGCAGCCGAATCCTTGCTCTGCCCAAACAACATGCTAGCACGTGGCGCACGAAGCGCGTGTCGAACGGCTGGAGGGTTTCGGAATGACCGAAGCGGATCAGCGCGAGAGCGAGCGTTTTCGGAAGCTCGCTCTCCCGTTGCTGGACGAGGTCTACACTTTCGCGCGTTATCTGACGCGCGACGCGGATGAGGCCGAAGATGCGACGCAAGAGACATATCTCAGAGCACTTCGATATTTTTCGGGGTTCTCAGGTGAATCGATCAAGCCTTGGTTGTTCACCATTCTCCGCAATGTGCTGCGCTCGCGCGATCCGCGACGTTTCGAACCCTTGCCGGAAGGCGACGGGGGCGAAGCAGGGAATTTGGAGCCGATCTGGGGGGAAACGGAGCCCGACCCGGAGGTGCGGATGGCCCGCGCCGACGACGCGCGTGTCATTCGTGAGCTCGTCGGCCGCTTGCCGCCTGTTTATCGCGAGGCCCTCGTGCTCAAAGAGTTCAACGACTTCAGCTATCGCCAGATCGCCGAAGTGACCGGGGTTCCGATCGGTACCGTCATGTCTCGGTTGGCTCGGGCGAGGGAGGAGTTGCAGACGGCCTGGTTCGCGCTGGAAAAGAAGGCGAAAACAACATGATTTGCGACGAGAAAAAGGCGCTCGTCCATGCGCTTGCGGATGGGGAGCTCGACGTTGTCCACGCTCGTGAGATGGAGGCTCACATCGCGAGCTGCGCGAATTGCGCCGGAAGCTTCGCCGAGATCATGGCGCTCAAGCAGAAGCTGGCCTCGCGTGGCTTGCGCCTGCAGGCGCCGGCGGGCTTGGCCGAGCGGATCATGGAAGCGCTGCCCGCGCCGGCGAGTGGCGAGATGCCCCTCGCGCGTCCGCGCAGAGTTCGTCCGGGCTGGTGGCGCGCGACCGCAAGTTCACCGGCGGACGCAAGTTCGTCAGCAAATTCTTGGCGGTTGCGCGCGCAAGGCGCGCTCGCGGGCGGCTTCGGTGCTTTCGCGGTTGCCGCCTGCCTTACCTTTTTCGTGATGCGCGCCGACACGGGAAACGAGATCGCGCGCAGCCTGGTCGACGGTCATTTGCGCTCGCTCGCGGGCGAGCATTTGTTCGATGTGCAATCGACGGATCAGCACACCGTCAAGCCCTGGTTCGCGGGCAAGCTCGACGTCACCCCGCCCGTGCCCGACCTTGCCTTGAAAGGCTTCACCTTGGTCGGCGGGCGCGTCGATTATGTCGAGGGACGCGCCGCGGCAGTCGTCGTCTATCGTCGCCGCACCCATGTCATCAACCTTTTCGTCTGGCCCGGAACCGATCAGGCTCCGCCGGCAATCGAGCTCAGCGGCTACATGCTGCGCCACTGGACGAAGGATGGGCTCACCTTCTGGGCCGTGAGCGATATCGCGGGCGCGGAGCTCGGCGAGTTCGCCACAGCCTATCAGGCCGCGACCTGAGCCAAAGGGCCACACCCAAAGTTGGTCTCCTGCCGGCATTGTTGGCTTGCGCCGCAACATCGAATTCGCCAAGCGGTCGCGAGCCGGTGCAGTGCGCTTGATCCGCTCGGCCTGCCTCCGAGAGGTCTTGACCAGATCGCGAAGCTGAACCAACGTTCGTAAAGGTCGTGAAGGGTTGGGCTCACCGGCCAACAGAATCACGACACGATCGACTGGCGTCACGAGCGTCCACTTGCCGAGCTTTGCTTCGAGAGCCGTAATCTTTGCCTCGGCGAGCGCGACTGGAGCGTCGGCGATGGGCCGTCGTCCCTGGTAGGGCGGCCCTGTTCTGTGCGTAACGCCGCTGAAGAATGCCTCGCCTTTGCCTATGAGCGCGACCTTTTCCATTCGGCAATCCGCAGGTTACCGGGCCGAAACGTGCAAAAAACAGCGGGTGGAAAGAAAGCGGTAGGAAATGTGGATGCTCCAAGCTGATTAGCTGCCACGGCTCGTATCAGACCAATCTCTGACGTTGAGAGGAATTGGCCATGTTGAGGCGTGCGATCAGGAAGACAGGACGTTTGTCGCAACCCTTGCGTCGTTCACGCCTCCTTCGCTGGCCGGCAGCCTGCGCCGCCATTCTTCTTGCTTCCTGTAAGCCTGCCGGCGTTTTGGATCCGCAAGGGCCGATCGCGTCGGCAGAGCGGCTTCTCCTGATCAATTCGACGGCCATCATGCTCGTCGTGGTCGTCCCCGTGATCGTGGCCACCTTGGCGTTCGCTTGGTGGTACCGAGCGTCCAACAGCCACGCCGACCGCGGCATGGACGAATCTTATGAAGAGCGCATAGAGTTCGTTGTCTGGTCGATCCCGGCGCTGACCGTGATCTTGCTGGGTGGCGTTACCTGGATCGGTTCCCATCAGCTCGATCCGCGGGCGACGATTCCGGGGAAAGCCGGCCCACTGCACGTGGACGTGGTGTCGCTCGATTGGAAATGGCTGTTCATCTATCCTGATCAAGGCGTCGCCGCGGTCAATCAGCTGGTCATCCCGGCCGGAACGCCGGTCGAATTTCGTCTCACCTCCGCGACGGTGATGAATTCGTTCTTTGTGCCGCAGCTCGGCAGCCAGATCTACACGATGGGCGGTATGACCACGCACCTCAGCCTTCTCGCGGACAAGCCGGGCGAGTATCCCGGCTTGTCGGCAAACTTCAGCGGCGATGGCTTTTCCGATATGCGATTCCTTGTCAGGGCGATGCCGGCTGGCGATTTCAACGCTTGGCTCGAGCAGGCGCGCGGCACGGGATCTGCCCTCGACGATGCCGGCTATGCCCTGCTGCTAAAGCCGAGCAAAGCCGTGCCGCCCACGACCTACCGCTCGGTTGAACCGAAGCTGTTCGAGCGCATCCTCGACCGAACGATGGGGGGTCCGGAGGCGGGCGCTGGGGCGCAAGGGTCCGCGCCGGCCCGCCGGACGGGAGGTTGATGTGTTGGGAAGGTTGAGCCTCGCGGCAATTCCGCTCGACGAGCCGCTGCCGCTGCTTAGCGGAGCGGTAGTTGGGCTCCTCATTCTGGCCGTCCTCGTGATCGTAACCGTCAAGGGCTGGTGGCCCTATCTGTGGCGCGAGTGGCTGACCAGCGTCGACCACAAGCGCATCGGCGTCATGTATGTGTGCCTCGGTCTGGTCATGCTGCTGCGCGGCTTTTCCGATGCGATCATGATGCGCACGCAGCAGGCGATCGCGGTCGGCACAGCGCAGGGATACTTGCCTCCCGAGCACTACGACCAGATCTTCTCGGCACACGGCACGATCATGATCTTTTTCGTCGCCATGCCACTCGTCATCGGCCTGATGAACTTTGCCGTGCCGTTGCAGCTCGGCGTGCGCGACGTCGCCTTCCCTGTGCTCAATTCGGTCAGCCTATGGCTCACCGCCACAGGCGCGCTGCTGATCAACATGTCGCTCGTCATCGGCAATTTCGCCCGCACCGGCTGGATGGGCTACCCGCCGCTCTCCGAACTCGCCTTTTCGCCCGATGTCGGTGTCGATTACTACCTCTGGTCGTTGCAGATCTCGGGCGTCGGCACCTTGCTGACGGGCATCAATTTCGTGACGACGATTCTCAAATTGCGCGCTCCGGGCATGACCTATTTCCGCATGCCGGTGTTCTGCTGGACCGCGCTCGCCGCAAATCTGTTGATCGTTGCCGCTTTTCCGATCTTGACCGCGACCTTCGCGATGCTGCTGCTCGACCGGTACGTCGGGATGCATTTCTTCACCAATGATGCCGGCGGCAACCAGACGATGTACGTCAATCTTTTCTGGGCATGGGGTCATCCCGAAGTCTACATACTGATCCTGCCGGCTTTCGGCGTCTTTTCCGAAGTGGTCGCGACCTTTTCCGGCAAGGCGTTGTTCAGCTACCGCTCGATGGTTTGGGCGACGCTGGGGATTTGCGTCCTCTCATTCATGGTGTGGCTGCATCACTTTTTCACCATGGGCGCGGGCGCCGACGTCAACGCGTTTTTTGGGATCATGTCGTCGATCATCGCGGTGCCGACGGGCGTCAAGGTCTTCAACTGGCTGTTCACGATGTTCCGTGGCCGGATCGTGTTCAAGACGCCGATGCTGTTTGCAGTCGGCTTTGTCGTCACCTTCGTCATCGGCGGGCTGACCGGCGTGTTGCTGGCAGTGCCGCCGGTCGATTTCATGCTCCACAACAGCACGTTCCTGGTCGCCCATTTTCACAATGTCATCATCGGTGGCGTCGTGTTCGGCGTGCTCGCGGGCATTAATTACTGGTTCCCCAAAGCGTTCGGCTTCACCCTCGACGAGCGGCTGGGTCAGGCCAGCTTCTGGTGCTGGCTCATCGGCTTCTACGTCGCCTTCATGCCTCTCTATGTGCTGGGCCTGATGGGCATGACGCGGCGCCTGCAGCACATCCCTGACCCGAGCTGGGAACCCATGTTGCTCGTCGCGGAAGCCGGCGCCATCGTCATCTTGTGCGGGATCCTCTGCCAGGTCGCGCAGATTTACGTCAGCATACGCACGCGCGATGCGCGGCGCGACCTGACCGGCGACCCGTGGAACGGCCGGACGCTCGAATGGTCGACCTCCTCGCCGCCGCCGGCCTACAATTTTGCCGTGCTGCCGAGGGTCGAGACCATCGACGCGTTCTGGCATGGGAAGCACACGGGGTGGCCTGCGGCTGAACCCGTCTATGAACCGATCGAAATGCCCCGCAACAGCCCGGTCGGTTTCATCACCGCTTTCTTTGCGGTGGTGCTGGGATTTTCGCTCATCTGGCAGATCTGGTGGTTGGCGATCCTTGCCTTCATCGCCGCCGCGGCCATGGTGCTCATCGCCGGCTGGAGCATCGAGCGGGAGCACGAAATCTCGGCCGCCGAAGTCGCGCAAATGGAACGGGCCAGATGAGCTGAGGCAAGGTGAGGTGAGGTGAGGCAGCCCGCATGACGACCGCGGCAATCGATAGAGCTTCAACCGAGATTCCAACCGAGCTCGCGCGCGGGCGCGGCGGCGGCGGCCCGGCGCCGAAGCGCGTCGTCGTCGCCTATGGATTTTGGATATTCATCCTCAGCGACATGGTCATGTTCTCGGCGCTGTTTGCGGCCTATGCGGTATTGGTGGGGAACACCGCCGGCGGTCCGACCGGGGCCGAGCTGTTCAATCTGCGCAGCGTTTTCATCGAGACGATGTGTCTTTTGCTCTCGAGCTACACATGTGGGATCGGGATGCTGTCGGCGGAGCGGCGGAACTCGGCGCGCTTTTTGATCTTCGCCGCTTTCACCTTCGTGCTCGGTGCGACCTTCCTCTTCATCGAAGTCACGGAATTTGCCGGCATGGTGGAAAAGAGCGCCGGGCCCTCACGCAGCGCCTTCCTGTCCGCGTTCTTCACTTTGGTCGGAACCCACGGCGTGCATGTCGCCAGCGGGTTGATCGCCCTCGTCTATCTGGTGGCTCAGGTGGTCGCCAAGGGCCTGCAAGCCGCCGTGTTGCGGCGCCTATTATGCTGGAGCCTGTTCTGGCACGCGCTGGACATCGTCTGGGTCGGTGTCTTCACGTTGGTCTATCTGATGGGAGCCAAGTGATGGACGGTCACGAGCACGTCTTCGACGACCGCACGCCGGGTGTCGAAGAGCATGAGTCCACGGCCAGCTACCTGTCGTACACGGCGGGGCTGGGGCTTGCGATCGTGGCGACGATCGCCTCCTTCGTCGTTTCGCAGACGAACTGGCTCTGGCCCCCGGGCATCCCGGTCGGTTTGATGGTGCTCGCCTTCGCGCAGATCGGCGTCCACCTCGTCTTCTTTTTGCATCTGGGCAGCGGACCCGACAGCACAAACAACATTCTGGCCCTCGCCTTCGGCGTGCTGATCGTCTTTCTCATCATCACCGGCTCGGTCTGGATCATGGCCAATCTCAACAGCAACATGATGCCGATGCCGGCGCAGTAATCGCCTCCGCGCTCTCAAGCGTCCCGCCGCAAGCGCGCCACCGGCGCTTTCATGGTGACGATCTCCTCCGAGGCCGACGGATGCAGCGCCACGGTACGGTCGAAGTCGGCCTTGGTCGCGCCCATCTTGATCGCGATGGCGGCGAGCTGGACCATCTCGCCCGCACCCTCTCCGCAGATGTGCAAGCCGAGCACTTTGTCGGTTTGAGCATCGACCAGGAGCTTCATGAAGATGCGCTCGTCGCGTCCCGAGAGCGTCGCCAGCATGGGACGAAAATTCGCGACGTAGACATCGACGGCGGCGTGCCGCTCGCACGCGGCTGCCTGCGTGAGGCCGACCGTGCCGATCTCCGGTGTGATGAACACCGCGGAGGGCACATTGGTGTGGTCCACCGTCCAAGACTTGCCGCCGAACGCGCTTTCCGCGAAGGCGTGGCCTTCCCTGATCGCCACGGGCGTGAGCTGCAGGCGGTCGGTGACATCGCCGATAGCGTAGATGGAAGCGACATTGCTGCGGCTTTGCGCATCGACCTTCACTTGCCCCTTGTCGCCCAGGAGGACGCCCGCGTGCGCGAGGCCCAGCCCTTCCGTGTTCGGGATACGCCCCGTGGCGATCAGCACCACTTCGCCATCGAGCGTCTCGCCATTTTGCAGATGCACGCGCCGTTCGCCGCTCGCCATTGCCTCGATCTTCACGAAGCTACGCGAGAAATGAAACTTGACGCTGCGCGCGGCCAGCGCATGGGCGGCATTCTTGCGCAAATCCTCATCGAAACCCCGCAGCACCGCATCGCCGCGATGCACGAGGTGAACTTCGGTTCCCAGGCCCGAAAAGACGCTCGCGAATTCAAGCGCGATATAGCCGGCGCCGAGGACGACCATGCGTCGCGGCAAGCGCGGGAGATGAAAGACGTCATCGGAGATGATCGCAAGGTCCGCGCCGATGATCGAGCCTTGCCGGGACGGCCTGCCGCCCGTCGCGATCAGGATCGTTCTCGCGCTCACCCTTTGGCCGGAGGCGAGCTGCACCTCGTGAGGCCCGCAGAGCACGGCGCGCTCCTCGCGAATGGAGACGCCCGAGGTCTCGAGGCCCTTACGGTAAAGGCCGGAAAGGCGCGTCACCTCCGCCTCCACCCGGTCGCGCAAGCGCTCCCAGGAGAAATCCGGCTTGACCTGCGAGAAGCCGAAACCCACGGCATCTTCGAAGGCGTGAGGAAAGCGGCTCGCATAGACGAGGAGTTTCTTCGGGACGCAACCTCGGATGACGCAAGTGCCGCCGATCCGGCTTTCCTCCGCGATCATAACCTTCGCGCCGAGCCCCGAAGCGATGCGCGCGGCGCGCACCCCGCCGGAGCCCGCGCCGATCACGAAGAGGTCCGTATCGAACTTGGTCATGGAGTGCGTGCCGTTTCCCGTCAGCGCGGCTTCGAGCGAGAGGGAGGGCTCAAGCCGCAAGGCTCATACGCGCATTCGATATCGCTCACACGCTCTGTTCGCAAACGATCTTTTGTCGGGAAACACGGCAAGGGATAGGTCTCGGTCCCGGCGCTTGGCTCAGCGCTTTCACGGGACGTTCCCCTCAGCGGTTGAGCGACGCGGCTACCTGATCCGCCGGGGCGGGCGATGCCAAGCTCCGAATGAGGGCTGCCGACACGAAGCTTACCGCGAGCCACCAGGCCTGCCAGGCGCCGTGTCCGACGAGCATCGCTGCCGCGACCATCGTGAACAAGCCGACGCGCGGCCAAAGCGCTGGTCCCGAAAGGTCTCGCCAACTGTGCAGCATCAAGAGAACCGTCGCGACCGCGATGGTGCAGCCCACGGCGCCGAGCTCCACGCCGATCTGCAGATAGCCGTTGTGTGGATGGCCGACGCTCAGCATGCGGCGAAATTCGCTCGCCACCTCTCCCGCGACCGCGGTATCGCCGAGCGTGACCGAGGTGCCGATCCCGGTGCCGAGAAGCGGATGAAACAGCGCGGCGGCGCCGAAGCTGCGCCAGATCTCGACCCGATCGGCCGCATGGGCCCAAGCGAGGAGCTCGTATGTCGAGGCCGGGAGCAGCCGCCAGGCGACATCGCCGAAGGCGAAAACCGAAGCAAAGACGACGCTCACGCCGACCCCGAGCGCGATGAGAACGGCGCGCGGAAAGCGCGAGGCGAGCAGCGCGGCGGCAACCGACAGCGCCTGAGCGAACATCGCCGTGCCGCTTTGCGAGATCCAGATTGCGAGCGTGGTGACGGCGAGCGCCGACCAAAACACGAGGCTTGCGCCCTTCGGCATGAAAGCGGGAAGGATCGGCGGCGACGCTTGCGGGAAATGGGAATCGGTGCGCGTTGATGCCGCAAGAGCGCAAAGCGGCCAGAACAGCGCAAGCAACGTCAGAACCGGCCGGTTGTATTCGAAGGCGATGGCGCGCAGATGCAGCGCCTTGCGAATGGGCATCCCCGAACGCAATTCCCCGATCGAGATGAGCGCCGCGACGACCACCGCGAGCGCGACCGCAAGCCCCGTCCAGCGCGGTGCCACGCGGGGCAGGAAACACAACAGCACCGCTCCCGCGAGCAGCGGGACCACGCCCTCCTCGAGCGTTCGCCAGCTCTCGGTGCGATCGACGCTCCAGCCCCAGGAGATGAGGCTGAGCCCGATGAAGGCCGCGCTTGCAAAGGCCACGGGAGAGCGCTTGAGCTCCGCCAACCCCGACCCGACGCCTCTCCATCCGGCCTCTGTGACCACGCAAGCCACGACGACCAGGGCCGCGAGGAGGAGAAAGAGCGGAGCAGAGCGGTTGGCGAGGGCCATGGCCACAGGCAGCGCCGCGATGAGAAGAGCCGCGCCCGCGGCGAGGCGCGTGGAGGCGGGCTTGCCGGCAAGCCGTTCGCCGCCGGCGTGGCTCGAAAGCCTCGCGGTCGCGGTCATGCCTGGGTTCGCAGGGAAGGGGTGAGGGGCAAGTTGCCGACGCCGCGCAGGCCTCGCTCAGCGGCCGAGGTCGACACCGCGCTTCTTCATCTCCTCGACGACATGCTCTCCCATTTGCGTCGCGACTTCCTTCGTCCAGGCGTCGGTCACCGTGGAGACATCGTTGAGCACTTGCGGCAAGGCCGACTTGTATTTCATGCCGGCCGGACTCTGGAAAAAGGCGAGAATTGCCTTGAGGGAAGCCTCGTCGATTTGCCGCGCATAGGCTTCCGCCGTCCTGTTCATGAGCTCGTTCTTCTTGGCATCGAGCTCCGGCTTCATGCCGAGAAGAATGTCCTCGAAGTCCTTGGCGTTGGCGGGGCGCTTCTGCGTGTAGGCGCGCAGGAGTTGAAGCGCGATATTGCCGGCGATCGGTTCGAAGCTTTCAGCGATACCGCTGGCCGCCATGACCTGCCGCGCCAAGGCGAGCTGGGCGGGCGGAACCGGAGGTGGCGGCGGGGCGGCTGGAGCGGCGGGTTGCTGGGCTTGGGCGGGAGCGGCTTGTTGCGCGAGCGCAGGCGCGCTCGCCAGAGCGGCAAGCATGCCGATGAGGCCAATTCCCGCGAAGGCGCGGTGGAAAAGACGATGGGCCACGAGATACTCCCAAGATGGACGCCCGAGCGGGGCTGCCGAGATGGCCCGTTGCCGATCGGAGCCGATCAGTCGAGCGAGCCGAGAATCGCCAGGTCGTCGCCCCCGGCAATGATCGCGCCTCGCGCGAGCCCGATGAACAGGCCGTGCTCGACGACGCCGGGGGTATCGCCCAATCGGCTTGAAAGCGCAACCGGGTCGGGGATCGCGCCGAAGGCCGCGTCGAGGATGAAATGCCCGCCGTCCGTGTGGAAAACCTTCCCCGAAGCATCCTGGCGCAATTCGATCCGGCCCGTGAGCCCGAGCCGGGAGGCCTCCGTCTCGATCGCGATGCGGGTTGCAGCAAGACCGAAGGGCACGACCTCGATCGGCAGTGGAAAGGCGCCGAGCCTTGCGACGAGTTTCGAGCGGTCGGCGATGACCACCATGCGGGCCGAGGCACGAGCCACGATCTTCTCGCGCAAAAGAGCGCCTCCGCCGCCCTTGATCAGGCGAAGCTCCTGGTCGATCTCATCGGCGCCGTCGACCGTGAGATCAAGACGAGGAACCTCATCGAGCGTGGTCACGAGAAGCCCTTGGCGCACGGCTCTCTCTCGCGTGGCCTCGGACGTCGGGACGCAGACGACATCGAGCCCGGAGCGGGCCCTTTCCCCGAGAAGATCCACGAAATACGCCGCTGTCGAGCCGGTTCCGAGCCCGAGCTTCATGCCTGGCGAAACAAGATCGACGGCGCGAGCCGCCGCCATTTGCTTCTGGCCGTCTTGCGTGTGAACCGGCATTTCTGGGGCGTGGTCTGGAAAGGGGGAGACGGGTTTCCGAAACGATCATGCTCGATGAAAGAACGAGAGCATGAAGAAATCGCAAGGCGATGGCGCGAGTGACGGGCTCGAACCCCCCAGCGTGACAGCCCTCGAACAGGGAGCAACATCAATCGCTGTTGCCGTTCGGATAGCCTGCCTGGCTCCCAATAACAAGCCAAAGTTGAAACGAGATGCCTTGACGGGCGAGCACGGGAGGGCTCGGCTGTTGCGGATATCCTCCAGCAATGCTTTTGCCTCGATATTGTGGCGGGTCATGGAGCAGGCGTGCTCAGGACGACGGGATGTACCTATCGGCTTTCGGCGTGCGATGCAGTCCGCGGTTATTTGATTCGCGTTCGTCGCGCCGCCGGTGCGATTGTCGATGTCCTCGTCGACGCGGACGGGCGGCCCGTCTAAACTGAAGAGCGGTACCGTCGAGATCGCCCGACGCTACCACAAGCGCGTCGACACCGGCAGAAGGAGGATAGCGCATGCAGCTCGGAATGATCGGCCTCGGCCGGATGGGTTCCAACATGGTGCGTCGGCTGTTGCGAGGCGGCCACCAATGCGCGGTGTACGACATGTCGGCGAAGGCCGTCGCCGATCTGGCGAAGGAGAACGCCGTGGGCGCGGCGTCGCTGGCCGAGCTCGCGGGCAAGCTGTCGAAGCCCCGCGCAGTGTGGCTGATGGTGCCGGCCGGTGTCGTCGACAAGACGATCTGCGATCTCGTGCCCCATCTCGAGAGCGGTGACATCCTGATCGACGGCGGCAATTCCTATTATGTCGACGATATTCGCCGCGCCAAGGAGCTTGCGCCCAAGGGTATCCATTATGTCGAGGTCGGCACCAGCGGAGGGGTATGGGGGCTGGAGCGCGGTTATTGCATGATGATCGGGGGTGAGCGCGACGTGGTGAAACGCCTCGATCCGATTTTCGCGACCCTCGCGCCCGGCCGAGGCGACATCCCGCGCACCCCGGGACGGGAGAAGGTGGGGGGCACATGCGAGCAAGGGTATCTGCATTGCGGGCCGAGTGGCGCCGGCCATTTCGTCAAGATGGTGCATAACGGCATCGAGTACGGCGTGATGGCCGCCTACGCCGAAGGCCTCGCCGTACTCAAGGCGGCCAATATCGGCAAGAAGCTCGACACGGTCGATGCGGAAACCACGCCGTTGCGCGAGCCGGAACACTACCAGTACGATCTCAACCTTCCGGATATCACGGAGCTCTGGCGGCGCGGCAGCGTGATCTCCTCCTGGCTGCTCGATCTCTCAGCGACGGCCTTGATCCAGGATCCCGGCCTGTCAAATTTCGCCGGGAGGGTGTCTGATTCAGGCGAAGGCCGCTGGACCATCAAGGCGGCAATCGACGAGGGCGTGCCCGCCCAAGTGCTGTCGTCGGCCCTCTATGAACGGTTCAGCTCGCGGGGCGAGGCGGATTTCGCCGACAAGCTGCTTTCGGCGATGCGCTATGAATTCGGCGGGCATATCGAGAAGCCGACGAAATCCTAAAGCATGCTGGCGACAAGTGAAAACGCCCTCAATGCTGTATGTTATCAGTGGAGCATAATCTTCGAAAAATGGTGCCATTTTTCCGGATCATGCTCTGGCTGGCCGAAATGCGGACGCAGCATGAGGAGTTGACGCGATGAGCAAGGACGATCTCGATCAACTCGCGATCAACACCATCCGGACCCTCTCGATCGACGCTGTGCAGCAGGCGAAGTCCGGGCACCCAGGCACGCCGATGGCGTTGGCCCCCCTCGTCTATACGATCTGGAATCGGGTCATGCGCTTCGACCCCAAGGATCCGATCTGGCCAGACCGCGACCGCTTCGTATTGTCCAACGGTCACGCCTCGATGCTGCTCTGGTCAGTGCTGCACCTGACGGGGACCCTGGCGGTGAATGCCGATTATGAGCGCTTGGGCCAGCCATCGGTGACGTTGGACGATATCCGTCACTTTCGTCAGCTCGGCAGCAAGGCGCCAGGACATCCGGAATACCATTTGGTGTCGGGAGTGGAGACGACCACGGGCCCGTTGGGCCAGGGCATCGCGACCAGCGTCGGCATGGCCATGGCGCGCAAGTGGTTGGGCGCGCGCTACAACCGGCCGGGCTTCGAGATCTTCGACTACGACATCTACGCGGTTTGCGGCGACGGCTGCCTGATGGAGGGAGTCGGCTCGGAGGCAGCCTCGCTCGCCGGGCATCTCGGCCTCGACGACCTCTGCTGGATCTACGACAACAACCACATCACCATCGAGGGCAACACACGCCTCGCCTTCACCGAGGATGTCGCCGCCCGCTTTCTCGGCTATCGCTGGAACGTCCTGCGGGTCGGCGACGCCAATGACCTCGAGAGAATCGAGGACGCGCTTACGGTGTTCCGGACGACCAGGGGCCGGCCGACGCTGATCATCCTAGACAGCCATATCGGCTATGGCTCGCCGCACAAGGTCGATACGGCCGCCGCTCATGGCGAGCCCTTGGGCGAGGAAGAGGTGAAGCTGACCAAGCGCGCCTACGGGTGGCCGCAGGACGCCAAGTTTCTCGTCCCCGACGGGGTGCGGGCGCATTTCGATGCCGGTATCGGGCGACGCGGCGCCGAGGCGCGCGACCGCTGGGAGAAGCTCCTCGCTTCCTACCGCGCGCGGTTTCCCGAGCTTGCCACCGAGATCGACCAGATGCAGCGCCGCGAGCTGCCTGCGGGATGGGACCGCGACCTGCCGAGCTTCCCCGCCGACCCCAAGGGGATCGCCGGGCGCGACGCGTCGGGCGAAGTGCTGAACGTGCTCGGTCGCAACATCCCGTGGTTCCTGGGCGGCTCCGGCGATCTCGCACCCTCGAACAAGACGACCCTCAAATTCGAAGGGGCCGGGGATTTCGAAGCCGGGACGCCAGAGGGGCGCAATCTGCATTTCGGCATTCGCGAGCACGCCATGGCGGCGATCGTCAATGGGCTGTCTCTCTCGAAGCTGCGGGCCTTCGGCGCCACCTTCTTCATCTTCAGCGACTATGCGCGCCCGGCCATTCGTCTTTCCGCACTCATGGAGCTCCCGACCATTTTCGTCTTCACCCATGACGCCATGGGCGACGGCGAGGATGGACCAACCCATCAGCCGGTGGAGCAGCTGATCTCGCTGCGCGCCATTCCCGGCCTGGTCGTGCTGCGTCCGGGCGATGCCAACGAGGTCGTCGAGGCCTATCGTCATATCCTGCAGCTGCGGCATCAGCCGGCCGTGATCGCACTGTCGCGCCAGGCTCTGCCGACCTTCGATCGCAGCAAATATGCCTCGGCCGCCGGCGTCGCTCGTGGCGCCTATGTGATGGCGGAAGCGCCGGGCGGCCCATCTGAAATCATCCTCATCGCTTCGGGCAGCGAGGTCTCCCTCATCGTTGAGGCTCACGAAACGCTGGCAGCCGAGGGGATCCGCTCCCGCGTGGTCTCGATGCCCTCCTGGGATATCTTCGAGCATCAGCCGCAATCCTATCGGGAGAGCGTGCTGCCGCCCAAGGTCACGGCGCGCATCGCCGTGGAGCAGGGATCGGTGCTGGGATGGGAGCGCTATGTCGGCGCCTCCGGCCAGGTCATTGGCATGAAGACCTTCGGAGCCTCCGCACCGCTCAAGGAACTCCAGAAAAAGTTCGGCTTCGAGCCGGAGCGGATCGTCGCCACGGCCAAGGAGCTGCTCGGGCGCAAGTGACGAGACAGGCCGGCGCGACGGCTCGGTTCAGCGGCCGTTCGTTGAAAAGACGAGGGCAAGGACTTGCGATAAATGCTTGAGAATACTTGAGCGAGCGACGGGCTCGAACTCGCGACCTCCGGCGTGACAGGCGACCAACGTGTCAAGCAACGTCAGCCGCCGTTTCGAATGTCGATCGCCGCGTGGCCGCCAGAAACAAGCCACGATTTGGTTTCGTCGCCGCCAACAGCTACCAGTTTGCTGTGGCCGCGAGCCGTAAACCGAAAAGCTGCACGATTGAAATCTTGCTGCTAGGTTATTCGGACGGATCATTCGTCCGGCTTGCAGGCGGTTAGCGTTGAATATCGACTGCCACGCGCGCGGACCGTCTAATGCTCCCACTCGGTGCCGATGCCGATTGAGGTTTCGCCATTGGCATCCGCTTCGCCCCGCAGCCGGATATGCTTGCTGAGGTCGACATCGACCGAGATGCCTGTCTCGCCAGCGGTCGCCCCGGTCTGGACCCCAATCCGCACGCGCTTGCTGAGCGCATTGGGCAGGTGCCCGAGGAGCCCATCTGAGCCGCCACTGCCGCTCCCAAGCCCGAACGACCTTCCAAGCGAGCCCAATGGACCATTGCCTCCGCTTGAGGAGAATTGCGCGGCGGCCTGGGCGAGCTGAAGTGCCTGGAAGGGCGACAAGGTTCCCGTGGCCCTGGCAAACAGAATGCGCGAGAGGGTCTCGTCCTGTGGCAGTGGCGGCTGGGACGAGAAGGTGAATTGCGGCGCGGATGCAGGGCCCGTGACGCCGACCATTGCCGTCACATCGGCGGCGCGCGCCTGGGCGAGGAAATCGAGCTCGGGCACGAGGTCGCCGCTGAAGGTCACGTGCCCGCGAGTAAAGTCGAGCCGGTTGCCGACGATGTTGAGATCGCCGTGACGCAAATCGAAAGCGCCGACCACATTAGGAGCAGCGAGTGTGCCGGTGATCTTGATGCTTCCGCCGAGGTCGGCGTCAAGCCCGCGCCCGCGGACGACGATGCCGCCGGCCGAGGCGAGCGCGATGTCCAGGGAGGCATTGAATGGCCGAGCCCGCCTCGCGGCTGCGCTGCGCTGCGCTTTGCGCTCGGCGGCAAGACGTGCCGCGACCTCTTTCGGCGGATTGAGATGACGCGTATCGGGCAGGGGACGGATGGTGCTGGGAAGGCGTTCAGCTACGCTCACGGTCACGGTATCGAGGTCGATGTGGCCGCCGATGCGAGGATCGCGCGCGAGCGCTCCGGCCAACGAAAGATCGAGATCGGCGATGGCGGTGACAAAGGGGTTGGAGAGCAGTTCGGCCCGTTGCCCGCTGATGCGAATCGTGCCCGGAAAGCCTGCTGCCGGATCAATCCTGACATCGCCCGTAGCGCGGAGCGTGCCGCCATTCCGGGTGGCGGCGCGCGCTTCTTCAATCGCCAGCCGATCCTTGTTGCCGGAGAGGGTGATCTGAAGGTCGTTGAGCTGAACGCCTTGGAGGAAGTCTGAGAAGCTGCCGCGCGACAAGCTCAACTTCCCCGAGAGCTCAGGCTTGATCGCTGCTCCCCTGACATGAAGGTCGATAACTCCCACTCCGGTGAGCCGACGCCCCGCCGGCCCGAGCAGCGGATCGGTGATCGCCAAGTCGATGTGGCCGGTCGCGGCAAGATCGACCGCGCCAGTGGTCGACAAAGGCAGGCCGCCGTGGAACTCGACCATACCAAAGCGGCGGATGTCGACGCGGCCGTCGATCTTGGCGCGCTTATCGGAGAGCTCGCCATCGAGCTTCGCATCGACCGGCGACAGGCCGGCGCCTGTCATCTGGGTCGAGGAAAGGCGCACCACGGTGACGTGGAAAGGTCCCGTGGGAGCGTCCGGCGTGCCGGCGATTGTGGCATTGGCGTCGAGCGTGCCCGAGAGGCCGAGCCCCGGCACGAAGATGTCGGCGGCGGCCAAGGGCACACTGCGGGCCGCCACCCGCAGGTCAAGATTTTGTCCCGCCGTGCCTTCGATGCTGATCCGGCCCCCTTGCATCGCCAAGGCCAGGTTGGCGATGGCGACGCTACCATCCGCAAAGGTGATGCTCGCGGGGGCAGTGAGCGCGATGGCGCGCCCCCCGCGTTTCGCCTCGAAGGAAGCGACCTCGATCCGCATCGGTCGTTGTGGCAGGAAGCGCCCTCTGGTCGAAAGCTCGAAACCGAGAGCGCTGGCCTGAGCCGAAAAGTCAGTCGCCGCCGTGCTGCCTTTCGCGTCGAGCCGGATCCTCGAGAAGCTCTGGCCCGCGATCGCCACTTGATCGATGCTGATCGCCGCATTGACGATGGGGCTTCCATAGAGATCGGAGACCTGCGCGTCCCCGGAGAGCTTGCCGAGCACGACGGCGGCCGCCTTGACCTCGGTCGCTTGCGCGACGAGCGTCACGTCCTGGCGCCCGCTTTGGGCATCAAGCCTGACATCTGCTTCGGCGCTGCCGGAGAGCCGGGTGAGGAGGAGCGGCGTCAAGTCGTCGAGATTGCGCGCCGCGAACATGACATGGCCGCTCGCAAGACGGCGAGCATCGACGCCGAGGTCGCCCGTAAGCGAGGCTGAGCCGATGCCAAGCGCAAGCCCATCGACCTGCCAGGCCCCATCGGCCAGGCGCGCCGCGTGCAGCTTGCCGCTCGCCTCCTTACCGTCGACGATCCCGTCGAGCTTGGCCCGTGCATCGAGCGCGTCGCGAAGATCGCGGATATCCGCGACGATGCCGAAGCGCGGTATCGGCCGGCCGAGCCCGGTGGCGTCCAAGAGCGCCGCGTCCACATGGAGATCGGGATGCGCGAAGCTTCCCGTGATATTGGCGATCGCGCTGGCGTGCCCCGTCAGGCGCTCATCGACGTAAGTGAGCCGCGGCAGCTCAGCCTTGGCGCTGAGCGCAACGCTAGATGGACGTGCGCTCCCGTCGAGGGTGAGCGCCACATGCCGGCCCGACAAGCGTAGCGAATCGAAACCGTAGGCGCCGCGTGGCAGTGCGCGGATCGCGCCGGAGGCTCTGGCCATGCCGCCGAACAAGCGATCGGCGGTGGCCTGACCCAGGGAGAGCTGGTCGGCCTCCATATCGAGCTGCGCCGACACATTGCCTTGCTGGGGCGAGCCTTGGAGGTTGGCCTTGAGGGTGGCGGAGCCGGCGAGCTTTGTGCCGGCGAGTTCACTGAAGCGGGAAAGGTCCGGCACCTCGGCCAAGAGGTCGCCGCGGATTTCAGCCACGCCGAGCCTGCCCGTGTAGGTTACCTGCGCATTACGCAACGAGGCCTCGATGAGGTCGAAATCGCTGACGCCGTCCGAGCTTGCGGTGCCGCGCAACGCGAAGCTGAAGCGATCGCCGACCGCGATCGCGAGCGCCGGGTCCGTGAGAGCGACCCCGTTCGCTTCGGCCTTGGCCGCGAGCGCGATTGGCTTTGGCGCGGCGCCGTCGCCGCGCGGGATCGCGGTGAAATCGGCAGTAAGCTTAGCGAGGCGCAGCTGTGGCGTCCTCATGTCCTCGAGGTCGAGCGAAGCCGAGACGCCGGGGCCGTCGAGCGGCCCCTTCACGGCACCATCGAGGGCGAGCTTGCCAATCTCGACTTCACCTGCCTTGGTGGTTCCCGTGGGTGCTGGCAGCGCGCCGGCGCGAAAGTGCAAGTCGAGATTGCGGGCGGCATCCACGCTGCCCGAGAGATCAAGCCTTACGACCGAAGAGGCAATCGAGAAGCCTGCAAGGTTGATCGCTCCCGCGTCCGCGAAGGTCACGTCCCCTTGCAGCTTCGTCTCTCCCGCGAAGGCCGGCGCCACGGGCGGAGGCAGGAGCCCGGCGATGCGCGAGGCGACATCGACGAGGAGATGGCGCACGCCGCCTTCGCGCGCCAGGCGCGCATTGCCCTCGGCGCCGATCGTCGGGCCCGCATCGAAGCGCAGCGCCGCGCCGAAGGCGTCGAGCGTGCCGTGACCCGACAGCTCGAGCTTGACGGGAGGCTCCTCGGGGAGTCTTGCGAGTTTTGAGAGAAACCCTCCTTGCGGCTCGTCGAGCTTAAGGTCAAGGGATAGCGCCTCAGTCTGCGGCACGAAGGACAATCGGGTCGAGAGAGTGCCTGGCGCGTCGAGCCGTCGCGCATCGAAGCGTAGCGCGAGACCTTGGGCAGGGTTGCCGAGATTTGCGGTGCCGGAGGCCGTGAAGCGCGCCGCGACGCCGAGCACGGGTTCGCCGAGGGCAAGCTCGACGAGCGAAAAGTCTTTGACCTGCACTTTGACAGGTAGCTCCGGCAGGAGAGGAGCGTTCGCCTGCGGCACCAACTCGTCGGATGGAGTCGGGTGGCGCTGGATATCGAGTTTGCCGATCTCGAGCCTGTCGATCTCGAGTCGGCGGGAGAGGAGCGCCGCTCGCCTCCAGACAAGGCGAGCGCGGTCAAGTTTCAGCCACACGCCGTCCTTGTCGGAGATACTCAGATCATAGAGCGTTGCGTCCGAAGACAAGGCGCCGTCGAGCCGGCCGATCCGTACCTGCGTCGAGGGCGTCGACAGGGCTTGCGAGATGAGGCTTGCGAGATAGCTTTGATCGCCCTCGTCGGCGTGTGGCCCAAGCGAGAGCGCTCCGCCCGCCAGGCAAGCCAGGAAGGCGAGGAAAGCGAGGAGAACGGTGGTGCGGGAAGGTCTCATCAGAAAGCCTGCCCAATACTAAGATAAAGTACGACCGGCTTGTCGCCCTTGCGGGCATTGACCGGCGTTGCGAGATCGAGCCGGATCGGCCCGATTGGCGTGAGATAACGCAAACCGAGGCCTGCTCCAATTCCGGTTCGTTGCGTGAGATTGGGCGGGCTCGTGGCGAAGGCGCCGCCTGCATCGACGAAAGGCACGAGCTCAATTGTCTGCGTGATTTTGATCCGCGCTTCGAGCGAGCCCTCAAGGAGGGTGCGCCCGCCGGTGAGCTTGCCGTTGAGCATGGGAGACAGCGTGCGATAGCGGAAGCCGCGCACCGAGCCGCCTCCGCCCGCATAGAAGCGGTAATTCGAGGGGATGTCCTGTAAGGCTCCGCCGATCAGCGCGCCTGCCGCGATTCGCCCAGCGAGCACGTAATCGGCATCTTCATCAAGGGCGTAATAAGTCGAGGCTTGGCCTCGGACATCGACGAAGCCCACGGTCGAGCCGAGGAAGGTCGGATAGGGGGTAAGCTGGGCCGAGATGCGCACGCCACGCGTCGGGTCGAGGAGGTTGTCGGTCGTGTCGTATTTCACGCTCACAGGCAGGCCAATCAGGGTCGCGGTCGCCTCACCGAGCACGTCGCTCGACTGGGCCCAGCCTCCGGTGACGCCTGCCTGCACTGATAGGAATTCCGAAAAGCGGTAGCGCAAGGACGCGGTGGCCGAGGCGTCGCGCACAGTGTAGCCGCCGAAGCGGATCGTGCCGATGCGCTGGCGTTCGGCGAGCGCGTCGAAGAGGAAATCGAAGCGGCTGCCATTGAGCGCAGGCTTGAGGAAACTCATGGCGATCCGGCCAGCAAAATCGCGCGGCTCGATGCCGTTGGAGCCCCCGTCGATGCGCGGCGCCAGGAAGCCGTCCGCGTCGATGCGCAGCCGCTCAGCCCCACCGAAAAGGTTACGGATCTCGAAATAGGGATGAATGTCCGGGCCGTCGACGCTGGAAAAGCGAACATTGACGCCGAGCAATTGGTTCGGCCTCTCACTAACATCGACGATGATCGGCAGATTGCCCTGCGCGTCGAGAGTGGTTGCCTCGCGGATGCGCACCCCCCCTATCGCCGGGATGCCAGCGAGCGAGCGGCGAACCACCGCGATCTTCTCCGGCGAATAGAGTTCGCCGGGCTCGATATAAATATATGATCGCACGACCTCCTCGGGCACATCGGTCGTGCCCGTCACCGTCACCTCGCCGAAGCCGGCGCGTGGCCCGGGATCGGCGCCGATAACGACGTCCATGACCTCCTTCGCGTGATCGACAGTGGCGGCGAGCTTGAGCGAGCTCGCCAGCGGATGAGATTGCGTCCTGTAGAAATCGATGACGCGCGCCTGCGCCGCACGGATATCGGCGGCGCGCGCTGGAGCGCCGGGTTTGAGCCCGATGATCCGCTGCGGCACCGGCACGGTTTGCGCGGCCTGCGACAGCGTCACGTCTCGCAAACGAAAAAGCGGGCCCAGTTCGGCCTCCACCTCAATCGGCACGAGGGCATGGTTGCGCCACGCTTCCGCGGCCTTGATGAGGCCGGAAGTGGGCTCTTGCGCCACATTAATCACGGCATCGCCGATGCGGATGCGCAAGACGGCGTTGTAATAGCCCTCGGCCCAGAGTGCATCGAGGAGCGGGGCGAGGTCGGACGCCGCACGGCGTGCCAACACATCACCATCTGGAGGAGCATCCTTGCGCAGCTTGTAAAGGTTTGAGGCGTCCTTGAGCGCCTGCTCCACGTCGCCCGCATTGCCGGGCTCGCCGCCGACCAACTTGAAGGAGATGGTGTAGGGCAGGCTTGCCGCATTCGGCTTTGGCGGCTCCTCCTTGGAACCGAAGAAGCCGAAAGGGTCGAGAAAAGACAGATCCAAGGCCTTTGCGGCAACCGGACATAACGCGCCAGCGCCCACGATCACCGCCAACATGGCCCCCAAAGGACGCCGCGCGCACAGGCGCCTGTGACCCTCGTGGGTCGCGATCCCCCGTACCTCACCGCCAAGCGCTCGGTAGAGCCTGGCTCGGCGAAGTTGCAAAACTGGACTCACCGACGCACGCACCACGGCCCGATCTTTCGCCGGCCGCAGCTCGCCACAGGGCGTGCGGCATGACCCGTGCCCCTTGGGGTAACCGTATCCGGCGCCACTCAAGGCCGCAATGGCGCCTCGCTATCTTCAGCGGTACTTTGATCTTACGGGTCGGGAAGGGATTCGGAATACTCCGCCTCCGTTCCGAATAATTGCAGCAAAGGACCCACGATAAGTGCTTGAGAATACTGGCGCGAGTGACGGGGCTCGAACCCGCGACCTCCGGCGTGACAGGCCGGCGCTCTAACCAACTGAGCTACACCCGCATAGCGTGTGCGTGATAGAAGAGGCTTGGGCGCGCGTCAATGCTCGCGCCCCGAGGATCAGGGGCGTGGTGCGATTGCGCCCACACGGCCCATATGGGGTAAACGCGCGCCGACCCAAGAACAGGCCGCTGGGTGACGGCCACCTTGCGAGCAACGCCGGCCGTCACGGCGGCGGCTCGCTAAAGAGATGATTATCCCCGCCCGACGAAGGGCATTTTCGTCGCCATCACCGTGAGGAAAAGCACGTTCGCGTCGGGCGGAAGGCTCGCCATGTAAACCACGGCGTTCGCGACATTCTCGGCCGCCATCACGGGCTCGACCTTCGTCGAACCATCGGCCTGCGGAACGCCCGATTTCATGCGCTCGGTCATCTCGGAAGCCGCATTGCCGATATCGACCTGCCCGCAGGCGATATCGTGGGCTCGCCCGTCGAGCGCGGTCGATTTCGTGAGGCCTGTGATGGCGTGCTTGGTCGAGGTGTAGGGGGCGGAGTTGGGGCGCGGCGTATGCGCCGAGATCGAGCCGTTGTTGATGATGCGCCCGCCGCGCGGCGATTGCGCCTTCATGATCTTGATCGCTTCTTGCGTGCACAGGAAGGGACCCGAAAGATTGGTGTCGACGACCTTCTTCCACTGCTCGTAAGTGAGCTCCTCCATCGGGACGGGCGGCGCGCCCATGCCGGCATTGTTGAACAGGACATCGAGGCGCCCGAAAGCCTCCTTCGTCTTGGCGAAGAGCGCCTTGACGGAGGCATGGTCGGTAACGTCGGCCGGCACCACGAGGGATTTTCCGCCGAACGCCTTGCCCTGGGCGGCCGTGGCCTCGAGCGCGTCCTTGCGCCGCCCGGCGAGCACGACCGTGTAGCCCGCCTTCATCAGCGCAAGCGCCGTCGCCCGGCCGACGCCGCTGCTGGCGCCCGTCACGAGCGCGATCTTTTCTGGTGACGCCATGGATCCGTGCCTTCCTCAAATGTTTCCAAGCGCGTTGTCCTTAGCGTGCCGCCGAGGCTTCGTCGATCAGGGAAAGCTCGGTGTCGAGCGGGAGGGTGCGCTGTCAGCCCGGCCGAGCCCTCCGAAGCGCTGCGACGGAGAGTGTGGAGAAGGGGATCCGCCCTCCACGAAGCGAGGAGGTCACCCGCCTTAACCCTCAACGACCTGCGGCACCTTATCGGCGGGTGGGGTGTTGCGCGAACGGGCGAGCCGCACGATGCCGTCGATCACCACCATGCCGATGCCCGGGATGTCGCCGAGCTCGATCGCCTCGCTCACCGTCTCGCCGGCCGAATGCTGCGGGCGATCGATGAAGACGAAATCCGCGGGCTTGCCCGGTCCGATCAAACCGCCGTCGAGCTTGCGGATCTTCGCTGTATTGCCGGTCGCGAGCGCGATCGCCTCTCCGGCCTTGAGCCCGCCGAAGCTCGAGAGGAACACGAGCGTGCGCAAGATGCCGAGCGGCTGCACGCCGGAGCCCGCCGGCGCGTCCGTGCCGAGGATCACCTTGTGCATGATGCCGAGGCCCTTGGCCGCTTCGAGCGCGATAAGGGCCGCGCGCTCATTGCCGTTGTGGACGATCTCGATCGCGCCACGCCCTTGTTCGCACAAGGCGCAAATGCAGCCTTTCGGCAGCGCGGTATGGCCGCCGTTGATGTGGCTGATCACATCGGGGTCGGCCTCGAGCACGATCTCGCGGCTGATCAGGTTCGAGCCCGGGATCGAAGGGCCGCCGGTGTGGATGATGGTCTCGATGCCGTGCTTGCGCGCCCATTCGACGTGTTTTTTCGCCTCTGGCCCCGTGTTGACCGTGCCAAGCCCGATCTCGCCGATGCGCTTTACCCCCGCTTCGGCAAGCTCGGCATAATCTTCCTCCGTCATGATGCTTTCGGGTACCGGAGCGCCAGCCAGCACCTTGGCGCCCGACGGGCGGAAATTCGAGAAGGCGCGCTCGGCCGCGATGGCGAGCGCTTTGACCCCGAGCCGGTCCTTCGGCCTTCCGGGAAGATGCACCTCGCCGGCGGAGACGAAAGTGGTGACCCCGCCATGCACGCAGCTTTCGATCCAGCCGAGCTGATTCTGGCGCGGCGTCCAATCGCCGAAGGCGGGGTGGCAATGGCTGTCGATCAAGCCCGGCGCGAGCGCCGATCCCTTGGCATCGATGACGAGATCGGCTTTTTCCGTGTCGAGATCCTTTTCCCGCCCGACCGCGCTGATTCGGCCATCGACGGCGACGATCGTGTCGGCATCGAGCACGGGATGGGAAAAATCACCCGAAAACAGCGTGGATATATTGCGCAGGACGAGCTTGCCCCTCATCGGGCCGCCGGCCACCTCGACCGCCATGATGCTCTCCTGTTTTTTCGACCGCACAAGATGATGGCTGGGGGCGAAAGCCATGGCAAGGCGGCAGGGGAAGCCTCGCCCCGCATGGCCGATGTTCGCCCGCCGCGCACATGCTGCATTGCACAGCGCGCCAAGTTTGATTACCTCTCCAATGTGCCCAGGATTTTGGATTCCGGCCGATGACCGACATGCAGACGCGCTCACGCCCCCTTTCTCCCCATCTTCAGGTGTATCGCTGGCCGATCACCATGGTGATGTCGATCGCGCATCGCATCACGGGGGGCGCGCTCTATTTCGGAACGGTTTTGCTCGTGTTCCTGCTGATCTCCGCCGCTTCTGGCGAGGCCGCTTACGATAGGGCGAGCGCGGTTTTCGGGTCCGTTCCCGGCCGGATCGTGCTTTTTGGCTACAGTTTTGCGCTCATCCACCACATGCTCGGCGGCATAAGGCATTTCATCTGGGACACCGGGAAAGGGATGGAGGCTGGGACGCGCGATACGCTTGCATGGGCCAACCTCGCGGGCTCGGTCGTGCTGACCGTCGCCGTCTGGGCCGCGGCCCTCGCCTGGAGCTGAAATGGCCTCGACAGGAGGAAGGTGACGCCATGACGACGACCTCCACCATGCGCACGCCATTCGCCCGCGTCAGGGGGCTCGGTTCCGCGAAAAGCGGCACCGCCCATTTCTGGCATCAGCGCCTGACGGGGCTTGCCAACATCGTGCTCGCGGTCGGCCTTGTCGCCATCGTGTTGATGCTCATGGGCAAGCCCTATGCCGAAGCGATCAGGGTGATCTCCCATCCCTTGGCCTCGCTCATCTTGCTCGCCGGCGTGATCAGCGCCGCCGTCCATATGCGGATCGGCATGCAGGTGATCATCGAGGACTATGTGCATGGCGAAGGATTGAAGCTGCTGGCGCTTCTCGCCAACACCTTCTTTGCCTTCGCCATAGCGCTCTCGGCCGTTTATGCGGTTTTGAAGATCGGCCTCGCGCGGCTCGTTTGAGGAAAATGACCATGGCGATGAACGGCAAGGCGAACGGGACGGCTCCCGCGCAGAACGGCAAGGCCTATCCGATCACGGATCATGCGTTCGACGTGGTGGTCGTCGGCGCCGGCGGCGCGGGCTTGCGCGCCACGGTCGGATGCGCCGAAGCCGGGCTCAAGACCGCCTGCATCACCAAGGTGTTCCCGACGCGCTCGCACACCGTCGCGGCGCAAGGCGGCATCTCGGCCGCGCTCGGCAATATGCATCCCGACGATTGGCGCTGGCACATGTACGACACGGTGAAAGGGTCGGACTGGCTGGGCGATCAGGACGCCATCGAATATCTGGTGCGCAACGCGCCGGCAGCCGTCTATGAGCTCGAGCATTGGGGCGTGCCTTTCTCGCGCACCGAGGACGGCCGGATTTTTCAGCGCCCCTTCGGTGGCATGACCAGGGATTTCGGCCATGGCGGGCAGGCCCAGCGCACTTGCGCCGCCGCCGACCGCACGGGCCACGCGATATTGCACACGCTCTACGGCCAGGCGGTGAAGGAGCGAAGCCAGTTCTTCATCGAATATTTCGCCATCGACCTGATCATGGACCAGGAAGGTCGCTGCCGCGGCGTCGTGGCCCTGAAGCTCGACGACGGCACGATCCATCGCTTTCGCGCCAAGATGACCGTGCTCGCGACGGGCGGCTATGGCCGTGCTTATTTCTCCGCGACTTCCGCTCATACCTGCACGGGCGACGGCAGCGCCATGGCGCTGCGCGCCGGGCTGCCGCTCCAGGATATGGAATTCGTGCAGTTCCATCCGACCGGAATTTATGGCGCGGGCTGCTTGATCACCGAAGGGGCGCGAGGGGAGGGCGGTTACCTCACGAACTCCGAAGGCGAACGCTTCATGGAACGTTACGCACCCTCGGCCAAGGACCTCGCTTCGCGCGATGTCGTCTCCCGTTCGATGACGATCGAGATCCGCGAAGGCCGCGGCGTCGGCGCGAAGAAGGATCATATTTTTCTGCATCTCGACCACCTCGATCCCAAGGTGCTGCACGAGCGCCTTCCGGGCATTTCCGAGAGCGCGAAGATTTTCGCCGGCGTCGATCTCACCAAGGAGCCGATCCCGGTGTTGCCGACCGTCCATTACAACATGGGCGGCGTGCCGACCTCGTACCACGCGGAGGTGCTCACCAAGAAGGGCGCCGACGACGATGCGGTCGTGCCGGGCTTGATGGCTATCGGGGAGGCCGCTTGCGTCTCGGTGCACGGCGCGAACCGCCTCGGCTCGAACTCGCTCATCGACCTCGTTGTCTTCGGCCGCGCCGCGGGTTTGCGTTGCGCCGAGCTGATCCATGCCGGGGAATCACAGCCGGAGCTTCCCGCCGATGCGGGTGAGCTCGCGCTCACGCGGCTCGACCGCTTTCGCCATGCCAAGGGAGGCACGCCGACCGCGCAGCTGCGCGACAACATGCAGCGGGTGATGCAGTCGAATTGCGCAGTGTTTCGCACCGGCGAGGTGCTGGAGGAAGGCCACAAGCTCATCCATGATGTTTGGAAAGGCGTCGACGATATCGACGTCACCGATCGCTCGCTGATCTGGAACTCGGACCTCGTCGAGACGCTCGAGCTCGACAACCTCGTCGTTCAGGCGGTCGTCACCATGGACTCGGCGCTCAACCGGACGGAAAGCCGCGGCGCGCACGCGCGTGAGGATTTCCCGGATCGTGACGACAAACAGTGGATGAAGCACACGCTCGCCTGGATCGATCCGGAGAAGCGCGAGGTGAAGATCGACTATCGCCCGGTGCACAGCTTCACGCTCTCGAACGACATCGCCTATATCGAGCCGAAGGCCAGGGTGTATTGAGGAATATCGAACAGAAAATAATTCAGGGTATCGGGTGGCGAGCTTCGGTTCAAAACGCGATCCTGACCTTACTCAGGACCGAAATCATCAATGGTTGAATTCGCACTTCCCAAGAACTCCAAGATCACCGTGGGCAAGACCTGGCCTAGGCCGCAAGGTGCAAAGTTGGTCACCGAGTTTCGCATCTATCGCTACGATCCCGACACGGGCGCCAATCCGCGCGTCGACACGTATTTCGTCGATCGCGGCGATTGCGGCCCGATGATTCTCGACGGGCTCATCTGGATCAAATCGAAGATCGACCCGACGCTGACCTTTCGCCGCTCTTGCCGCGAAGGCATTTGCGGCTCCTGCGCGATGAATATCGACGGCGGCAACACGCTCGCCTGCACGCGCGGCATTGACGAGGTGAAACACCCGATCAAGATCTACCCCTTGCCGCATATGGCCGTGGTGAAGGACCTCGTGCCGGACATGACGACTTTTTATGCGCAGCACGCCTCGATCGAGCCTTGGCTGCACACGCAAACGCGCGAGCCCGAGAAGGAGTGGCGCCAATCGGAGGCCGATCGTGCCAAGCTCGATGGGCTTTACGAGTGCATTCTGTGCGCCTGCTGCTCCACCTCATGCCCGAGCTATTGGTGGAACGGTGAGCGCTATCTCGGCCCCGCCGCGCTGCTTCAGGCCTATCGCTGGCTGATCGATTCACGCGACGAGGCGACGGGCGAAAGGCTCGATCATCTCGAAGATCCCTTCCGCCTCTACCGCTGCCACACCATCATGAATTGCGCGCAGGCCTGCCCCAAGGGCCTCAACCCGGCAAAGGCCATCGCCGAGATCAAGAAGATGATGGTCGAGCGGCGGGTTTGAACTCTGCCTCGGCATATCTCTTCAGCTTCAGTCAGGTCTAGCGAGCCGCGCCTTTTGGCCAAGCCGTTCTCGTTTCCCGCCACACTCTGAAGAAGGTCGCGATGATGCGCGTGCTGGCGCGCAATGTGCCGCGCAGGCTGCCGGCGACTTTCGAGACGCCGCCTTCGCGCAAGCCGTAATCGACAGGCAATTCGAGGATGCGAAGCTTCGCGGCCGCCGCCCGCATCTGCATCTCGATGTTCCAGCCGTAGGTCATCTCGCGCATGCCGAGCATCAGCAGGCTCGAGCGGCGGATCGCGCGAAAAGCGCACATGTCGGTGTAGCGCACGCCGTGCGAGAGCCGCATGGCGTGTCCGAGCGCGAGACCGGCGATGATTTGATGGGCCGACATGCTTCCCGGCGCGCGCGTGCCTCGCAGGCGCGAGCCGATGACGAAATCGGCTTCCCCGTTCACGATCGGCCCAACGAGGCGCGAGATGAGCTCCGGCTTGTCCGCACCGTCGCCGTCCATGAACACCACGATCGCGCAATCATCCCCGGCCGCGAGCGCGCCTTGCCAGCATGCGCGCCCATAGCCCCGCCCGGCCTCGATCGCGGTTGCACCCATCTCGCGGGCTCGCTCGAGCGTCCTGTCGGTGCTGCCGCCGTCGGCCACGATGGCCTTGTCCACAACCCCCGAGGGCAAACGCGCGAGGAGCGGTCCGATCGCCTCCTCCTCGTTGAGCGTGGGGATGACGAGCGCGATGCGCTTTGGCATTTCCATGGGCTGACGAGAAGCCGCGTCGCCCGACCCGGCGTCGGGCGTCCGCGCCATCCTTGCCGTGTCGCTCACAAGCTCCAACGCAAGCCGCAATTGGCGCAAGCCGAAGGCGGCTTGTCGCTCAAAAGCTCCTCGCGGAATTTGCGGTAGGCCGGCCCGTTCCAGATCTCGGCGAGCGATTGCGTCTTCGCATCGCCAAGCGTGAAGCTGTCATAGCCGTGCATGGAGAAGGGCGCGATGCAGCAAGGGAGCGCCCGGCCATGGGCCGTGAAATACATCAACGACCAGGGCCTGCGGCACATCGACCAGGGCTTGCCGTTCACATCTCGCGTAAGGCTCTCCTCGGGCTCGGACGCCCCCGAGGCATCGAAGAAGACGCCAAGCTCCTGCGCTCGCGTCTTGGCGCGCTCGAGGTAAATGCGCTCGGCAGCGTCGATGCTCTCGAAAAGCGAGGAAGTGGGGCGCGCCATTCCTTGGCCTTCGGGGAAATAGACGAGGCGCTGCAGATGCACCTCCTTCACCCCGATCTGATGCGCGACGTCGATAAAGGCAGGAAGCTGCTCGATCGTCTCCTTCAAGCCCGTCAACCAGAGCGAGACGCGCGGGTGCTCGACGCCCATCTCCTGCTTGAGGCCGAGGAAGCCCTTGAGGTTGCGCACGATGGCATCGAACATGTCGCGGCCGCGAATCTTGGCGTAGGCGCCCGCCTCGGCAGCGTCGAGCGAGACGCGCAATTCGTCGAGGCCGGCCTCGATCAGCTCGCGGCTCTTCTTCGTCTTGAGCAAAGTGCCGTTCGTGTTGAAGAGGACGTAGACGCCGCGCGCCTTGAGGTAGGACACCATGCGCGGCAAATCCTTCACCATCATCGGCTCGCCGACGCCATGCAGGACAACGCGCTTCACGCTTGGGAACTGGTCGACGATCGAGGTGAACATGTCCCAAGCCATGTCCTTTTCCGGCTCTAGCTCCTCGAAGGTGCGCGGGCAGGTGGTGCAAGGCAGATTGCAACGGTTCGTCACCTCGAGATACAGGCAGACCGGGTCCTTCGCGGCATGGGCATCGCGTTCTTGCGAGATCTCCTCGAAGTAGCGCCGGCTGAGGTCGGGGAAGCGAGGTTGGACAGTCACGGGATCGATCCTTGTTGCAGGAGCGGCACGAAAAACCGGCGCTGCTCGAAAACGAACAACGCGAGTGCGGGAGCGTAGATCACGAGGTCCGTCAAGAGGCTAAAGGGCTCATCCGTGAGGTAAAGAAAAAACACGGTCGAGGTCAGGCAGATGAGGGACGCTCTCGGCAGAAAACAGATGAACGGCACGAGCCAGCAGAAATACCAGGGGTAATGGGGCGAAATCAGCGCGAGAGTCGCGATCGCCAATCCCCCCGCGAGCGCAGGCATCGCGTGCGCGTCGCGGTTTCGTGAAAGCGCCCTTATCACCATGGTTCCAAACACAGCAGAGGCGATGGCGGCAAAGCCGAGCAACGCCGGCAGGGGCGCGAGCCCGATATCCTGCAAGAGCATGGCGATGAACACGCCTTGGCCTTGCGTCATGCCTTCCTCGGCGGCGTAGCTTTCAAGGAAACCGAGCACTTTCCACCCAGCGCTCAAATAGAGCGCGTAAGAGCAGACAACCACGACGAGGAAGGCTGTCGGCATGCGCCAATCCCAACGTCGATAGAGAGCGGGCGCGATGGCGACGGGCAGGAATTTCGTGAGCGCCGCGGCGGCGAGCAGCGCGCCCGAAAGGCCTCGCCTATTCGACATCGCGGCGAGGATGGCAAGGAGCGACGTCGCGAGCACGACCGCGTCAACATGGGCGCCGCAGGCAAATTCCCAGACCGGGAGCGGATGCCAAAGATAAAGCGCAAGGCGATGCAAGGGCAGGCGCTGGCGCTTCAGCAGCACCGCAAGCGCAAGAACGGCGATCGCCTCGAAGCCCAGCATGGCGAGCCGCATCGCTGTGACGCTCTCGGCGAAGCGCGTGACGGCGAAGAACACCATTTGGGCGAAGGGCGGATAGATCGTGGGCGCCGTATAAAGCCGGTTGATGTGCGGGTAGATCGCATCGTCGCGAAGCGAAGCCACCTCCGGTTCGGAGGGAATGTAAAGGTAAGGGTTGATGCCCGCGCCCTGCACCCTTCCGTCCCAGACATAGCGATAGACATCAGTGGAGAGGAAGTTCGGTGGGGTCGCGAGCGCGATGATGCGCAAGATCGCCGCAACCAGAATGATGACTGCCAACAGCACGCGGCCATCGCCGGCCGAGGGCCATCGCTGCAGCAATAAAAAGACGCTGAGCGCGTAGACGAGGCATTGTGCCCAAACCGTCGGGACGAAGAGATTGAAATCATCGAGCCATTGCGCATGGCGCGCGATGAGCGCCAAGCCGACAAGCGCCACGGCGCAACCGCAGAGCCCGCGCATCGATTGGAGCGCGCCGTCCTTGGCTTCGAGCTTCACGCGGCGTCGACCTGAATGCCGGAAGCGGGCGCAAGGCGCCGGGCAAGGTCGCTTTCGCGGAACCTCTTTCGCAAATGCGCGTGGCTATGGGGCGCCGCGAAGGGCCGCACCCCGCTTGCGGGCTTCGCCGTGTCAGCGCGGCTCGCGAAGCGCCGAAGCGTTTGTGCATCGTCGATATCGCTCCACATCGGCAAGGTGACGACCTCGAGACCGAGTTCACCCGCGCGTGCGAGAGTTTGGGCGAACACCCGCTCCGTGCTCCAGTCGATATCGGCGAACAAGCGCCGATGCGGCCTCGCGATCCCGAGAATATAATAGCCGCCGTCATCGGCCGGCCCGATCACCACGCGGTCGCGGCCGCCGGCAAGCTCTCGCGCGATGCTCACGAGATATTCGGTCGGCAAATCCGGCGTGTCGGCATTGAGCACGCAGGCCGAGGAGCAACCGGCCGCCAACATGCCCTCGATGCCGGCAAAAAGGCATTCGCCGAAATTTGGGAATGCCGCTGGGATCAGGCCCGGCCGTGTCTCGGCGAGATTTTCGAAGAACGCTTCCTCGCCGATCGAACCATAAGCGGCAAACCCGCGAATTGGCGTGATGCGCGAAGCTTCCGCGATATTGGCAAAGGCATCCTTGAGGAAGACCGTGTTGAGAGCGGCTGCCTCCTCGAAGGTGAGCGGAGGCACGAGGCGCGTCTTGGTGCGGCCGGGAACGGAGGCTTTCGCCATGACGGCGATGCCGCAAGGCGCACTCGGGTCGAAAATGCTAGTCTTCATCAACGGCTTTCCTTGGGCAGGGCGGCACGGCGCGACTGTTGCGTCGACATAGGCATTACGCGAATCTTAGCGCTCCCGCTCTTCGCATAGGCCAAACGCTCTCGCAATCCGGGGGGCATGAGACGACGGTCGCCCTTAAAATTAGACTTCATAATCCACTGAACCAGTTATAGTCGCGATCTTCCCAATAGCCGCCCGGGTATTCATTGGTGACCTCGATGGAGGTGATCCATTTCGGCATCTTGAAACCAAGCTTGGTGGCGACCCGAAGCCGCAGGGGGAATCCATAGGGATCGCCGATCGGCTCATCGGCGTAGTGGGTCGTGAGTTGCGTCTGCGGATGCAACGCGCTCGCCATGTCGATCGATCCCGAATAATCATCGGCGCATTCGAAAGCGACGTATTTAGCCGTGAGATCGGCCTCGATGGTTTGGAGGAAAAGACTGAGGCTCACACCGCTCCATTTGCCGATATAATCCCAGCCCTCGACACAAACATGACGGGTAATCTGTGATACTTTCGGGAGCGCATTGATGCGATCGAGCGTCCAGGGCCGCTTGTCCTTGACGAGTCCGCCGACCTCGAGCTTCCACGTCGCGGCGTCGACCGGCTTCACCTCGTCCATGCTGTAGAAGGCATTGAAGCGCGGGGGCTTGATCACCTCGGCTTCCGAGAAAGTCGGCGCGAGCTTCGTCGGATCGAAGAGCCACGCCTGCACGCGGTCGTTCCAGCGCGAAAAGCCTTTGAGCACCGTTTGCACGCTTTCCTTGTTCGAAATGTCGCAACCGGTGAGGAGGGTGAGCGCGCCGAGGCTGAGGCCTTGGCGCAAAAACAACCGCCGCTCGAGAGATCGGACGAGAAGCTTGCTTTCGGCGAGCACGGATTGATCGACGCCTTGCGCGGGCCGAAAGAGGGAGCGTGAATGGAGTTGCCTGCTCATCGCTTCACTCCGCGGGTTCGAGTGAGGGGTGCGACGGCGCGCGGACCCGTCCGGTGAGCATCGCCAGCAGCGTGCGCGGCACCAGGAGCGCGAGCGTCACATGCACGACGAGAAAGAGCGCGATCGCCGACATGCACAGGAAGTGCACGAGCCTTGCTCCCTGAAACCCCTGGAAGAGGGTAATCAGCCCTTGGAACTGCACGGGCTTCCACAGCGAAAGGCCGGAGATCGCCGCAAGGATCAACGCCGCGATGACGCCGAGATAGAGAAGCTTTTGCACGCCGTTGTAGACCGCGAGGTCTTCATGGGCGAGCCTGAAGCGAAGCGTATCGGCGATGGTCTCCATGACCTCTCGCGGGCGGATCGGAAAAAGCTTTCGGAAGAGGCGCCCCGAAAGGATGCCGTAGACGAGGTAGACGATGCCGTTGACGGCGAACAGCCACATTCCCGCGAGATGCCAAAGCAGCGCGTTCGAGAAGCCAACGTCGCTGTTGCGCGCGTAGGTGAGATCGGGATCACCACCCAGCGTCGCCCAAAGGGGAAATTCGATGGCGGGGAAGATCGGCACATTGTTGTAGATGCGCCAGCCCGAGCCGATCATGATGAGGATCGCGGCCGCGTTGATCCAATGGGTCAACCGCACGATGCCAGGGTGAACCAGGACATTTTCCGTCTCGACGGTCATGGCTTTCCTCCGCTTTGGAGTGTGCGGGCGAACATGGCGCGTTCCTGTGACCGCAAGACGGCGTGTGCCAGCTCACTGTCCCCAGAATGATCCATATATCCTCGATGAGCGCTCAATTTTGGTGTTTCGCCACGCGCCAATTTGCCGAAAGCTCACATTTGAAGGGATTTCTTGGAAGGCTATACGCAGGCGAAAACCCCATTCGTTACAGCGGGACATGAATAAGCAGAGCCATCCGGATGCGGCGGCTCGGATGGGAAGCTTTGAAAGGATAGCGGCCGAGCGCAGCCCCCGATTGCGATCGATGATGAGAATTGCAGGCTTTGGCCTTGACCTTGAGCGGCACAGCCGTGTTTAACGCCACGCTTCGCCGCCATTTGGGATTTGCTTCATGTCTGCCGCCTCGTCTCGCCCTCAGCCCCGTCCGGGCGTGCTCGACATCGAGGCCTATGTGCCCGGCAAGAGCACGGCCGAAGGCGTCGAGAAGATCTACAAGCTCTCCTCGAACGAGACGCCGCTAGGTCCTTCGCCCAAGGCGATCGAGGCCTTCAAGGCGACGGTGCAGGGGCTCGAGTTCTATCCCGACGGCCTCTCGACGAAGCTGCGCGAGGCGATCGCGGCGAAATACGGCCTCGATGCGGACCGCATCCTGTGCGGCTCGGGGTCCGACGAGCTGTTGAGCCTCCTCGCCAACGCCTATATCGGGCCAGGCGATGAAGGCGTGATGAGCGAATACGGCTTCGTCGTCTACCCCATCGCGATCCGTGCCGCGGGAGGCAAGCCCGTCATCGCCAAGGAGCGCGATTTCCAGACGGATGTGGACGCTCTCCTTAAGGCCGTCACGACGCGCACCAAGGTCGTCTTCCTTGCCAATCCGAACAACCCGACGGGGACCTATATCCCCTTCAACGAGGTCAAGCGCTTGCATGCGGGCCTGCCTCCGCATGTCCTCCTCGTCCTTGACGCGGCATATGCCGAGTATGTCCGGCGCAATGATTATGCTTCGGGCCTCGAGCTCGTTTCCACGAGCGACAATGTGGTGATGACGCGCACCTTCTCGAAAATTTTCGGCCTCGCCAATCTGCGCATCGGCTGGCTTTACGGGCCGGCTCCTGTCGTGGACGCGCTGAACCGCATCCGCAGCGCCTTCAATGTGAACGGCGCTGCGATCGCCGCCGGCGCCGCGGCCATCACGGACGATGCCCATATCGCGGCGGCGCTCGCGCATAACGATCGCTGGCTCGCCTGGCTCACCGCGAAGATAACCGCGCTCGGGCTCACGGTGACGCCGAGCGTCGGCAATTTCCTTTTGATCCATTTCACGACGGAGCCAGGCAAGGCGGCGAGCGATGCCGATGCCTATCTCGCGCGGCACGGGCTCATCTTGCGCTCGCTCGGGGCCTATAACCTGCCGAACGCGCTCCGCTTGACCATCGGCTCGGAGGAAGCCAATCACAAGGTGGTCGCGACGCTCGAGAAGTTCCTTCGCGGGGCCGCGCCGGCCCGTGGCTGAAGCTTCGCGCCAACCCGGCGAAGCCTTGCCTTTCGACCGGCTCGCGATCATCGGCATCGGCCTCATCGGCTCCTCGATCGCGCTGGCGGCGCGCCGGTTTGCGCTCGCGCGACATGTCGTGCTCTTCGACATCTCCGAAGAAGTCCGCCACGAGGCAGCGACGCTGCGCCTCGGCGACGAGATCGCCTCGAGCTTTGCCGAGAGCGTTCGCGACGCGGACGCGGTGGTCATCTGCGTGCCGGTCGGCGCCTGCGGCGCGGTTGCCGCTGAGATCGCGCCTCACCTCCGGCAAGGCGCGATCGTGACGGACGTCGGCTCAGTGAAGAGCGCCGTCATCAAAGCGGTGCTCGAGCATTTGCCGGCGCACGCCCGTTTCGTGCCGGCTCATCCGGTCGCCGGCACCGAGAATTCAGGGCCCGCCGCGGGCTTTCCTTCGCTCTTCGTCAACCGCTGGTGCATTTTGACGCCGCCAAATGGCATGGACGACGATGCGGTGGCTCGAATTCGTGCCTTCTGGGAAGGCATGGGCTCGAATGTCGAGATCATGTCTGCCGATCACCACGATCTGGTGCTCGCGGTGACGAGCCATCTGCCCCATCTCATCGCCTACAACATCGTCGGCACGGCCGATGATCTTCAATCCGTCACCCAATCCGAGGTGATCAAATTCTCGGCAGGCGGATTTCGCGACTTCACCCGCATCGCCGCGTCCGACCCCACGATGTGGCGCGACGTGTTCTTGCACAACAAGGAGGCCGTCCTCGAGGTGTTGGCCCGCTTCAACGAGGATCTTTCGGCGCTCGCACGCGCCATCCGTTGGGGCGAGGGCGACAAGCTTTTCGATCTCTTCTCCCGCACGCGCGCCATAAGGCGCGGCATCGTGAGCCAAGGACAAGAAACCGCGGAGCCCGATTTCGGCCGGCGCAAGCTCTGAAACCACGCTTTGGGCTTGTGCAGGGCTTTGCCTCGGATGGGGCTTCGACCTATTTTTCTCGCGGTCTATCGCTGGGCTCGCTTCAATGAGAGACGATCTCGTCGGCACTCCCGATAACCCTGTGCCCCCGCAGGCGAGAAGCTTCGCCGTCCGCGCCGCGGATGGGGCTGCGCTTCGGGTCGCCCAATGGCCGGCATCCGCGATGCCGATTCACGGCACGGTGCTCCTCTTGCAAGGCCGCGCCGAATTCATCGAGAAGTATTTTGAGACGGTGGGCCATTTCCGCGGGCGCGGCTTCGACGTCATGAGCTTCGATTGGCGAGGGCAGGGTGGATCGGAGCGCCTGCTGCGCAATCCGAGGAAAGGGCATGTGCGCCGATTCTCGGATTATTACCTCGATCTCGACGCGGCCTTCGCCGCGATGGAGGCGGGCTCGAGCCCGAAGCCCTGGTTCGTCGTCGCTCATTCCATGGGCGCGGCCATATTTCTGGCGCGCCTCGGACGCGGCCCAACGCCGGCGCTGCGCGCCGCGCTGACCTCGCCGATGATCGGCTTCTCGCCGTCGATCGCGCCTCGCCATACGGCCGTGATCGCCGCCGCGCTTTCAGGCTTAGGCTTGGGGCGCTGTTTCATTCCGGGCGGCGGACCCGCCTCGATCATCGCGATGCCCTTCGAGAACAATCGCCTTTCGACGGATCGGGCCCGTTATGAGCGCAATGCGGCAATCCTCTCAGCCGCGCCCGATCTCGGGGTCGGCGCTCCGACTGTCGATTGGACCGCTTCCGCCTGCCATATGATGCGCGCGCTCTCCGATCCGAATTTCCCGCGCCGGATCGCGACGCCTCTCCTCGTCGTCGCGAGCGGCGATGAACGCGTGGTTTCGCTGCAAGCGACGGAGCGCTTCGCATCGCGCCTGAAGACGGGTTCGGCCATCGTCATCGTGGGCGCACGCCATGAATTGCTGATGGAAGCCGATTTCTTTCGCGACCAGGCACTTGCCGCGATCGATGCCTTCCTCCCCGGCGGCGAGCTTTCATCGCAGGAGAGCGAGGCAACGACCACCTTGTCGTAGAGCATGATGGCGGTCCTACTTAAACCCGTCCTGCTCAGGAGTTGAGGATGGCGAGCGCCTCCTCATGCACGCGCTGGTCGCTCGCGGCGATGATGGTGCCGCCTCCCGAGGCATCCTCTCCGCTCCAGGACGTGATCACGCCTCCGGCGCCTTGCACGATGGGGATGATGGCGACGATGTCATAGGGGTTGAGCCCTGATTCGACCACGAGATCGATATGGCCGGCCGCCAGCATGGCGTAGGCGTAGCAATCGCCGCCGTACCGCGAGAGCTTGGCACGCGTCTCTAAGCGATCGTAGCGTTGCCTTTCGGCAGGCGCCATCATGCCCGGATGCGTGGTCGAGATCACGGCCTCGGCGACACTCGGGCAGGAGCGCACGCGCAGCGTGCGCCGGCCCGCGGGCCCCTCATAGCGCGCAGCCTTTCCGTCGCCGCTGAAGCGCTCGCGCGAGAAGGGTTGGTTCATCATCCCATAGACCGGACGGCCGTTATGGGTGAGGCCGATCAAGGTGCCCCAGATCGGCAGGCCGCAGATGAAGGCCTTCGTGCCATCGATCGGATCGAGAACCCAGACGTATTCGGCCTCGCGCCGCTCGGCGCCGAATTCTTCTCCAATAATGCCGTGAGACGGAAAATTGGCGTTGATCAAGCGCCGCATGGCGACTTCACCGGCGCGATCCGCCTCTGTCACGGGATCGAAAGCGCCATTCGCCGATTTGTCGAGCGCGGCGAGGCTGGTCCGAAAGAAGGGCAAAATAGCGTCGCCCGAATGGGTGGCGAGCGTTTCGACGAAGGAGGCGAAATCGACCGCGGTCATGAACACTTACCTTTGAGGGAACTTCTCGCCGAGCGTGATGCCGCCTTTAGCCGTTTTCCACAAGGCCTCCGTTGCGCGGCTTTGCTCGGACCCGGAAGCGCGGGCAAATCCGCTCTTTTCTTCAAAGAGTTATGAGCCTTTGCCAAAGCCACAAGAAAAATCGCCGCATCCCTTGATTTTGTGCGACGCAACGATTAACTTGTGCATTGCAACCTGATTTTTCGGGTTGCTGCCCTCCTTGGGCGTTTCCTCCCTAGACTTGGGCCGCCAAGCTTGCTTGGCGGCCTCTTTTTTGGCCTGGCCGCCGCTATCTGCGGCCCGCCGCTTCATTTTCTCATTCTGCGGCGATCCTCGTGGCTCGTTCGGCTCCCGGCATGATGTCGCGCAAGAGATTGGCGACATCGACGAAGTGCCGCGAGAGGCCTTTGAACCTGGCGGTGGGGGTCAAGGTCCGCTCGTCCATATAGAGAGCCCGGCACGCTTCGATTTGCAGGGCATGCGTGCCTTGAGCCGGATGGCCGTAGCTTTCCGTAATGTAGCCGCCCGCATAGGGCTTGTTGCGCGAGACGCTAAATCCTTTGCGCCGCAACAGCGCCTCGACCGCGTCGACGATTTGCGGTGTGCAGCTCGTCGCGAACCGGTCGCCGAGGACGAAGTCGGGAGTGGTTCGACCTCCCGAGGCCTCACCGGAAGGCATCGAATGCCAATCGACTAGGAGGGCGATGCCGAAACGGGCTCGCGCGCGCTGCAGGAGCCGTCGCAGTCCCGTGTGGAAAGGCTTGTGCAGCGCCTCTATACGCTCGAAAGCCTCGGTGACGGGCAAGCGTCGCCGGTAGATGTCCTGGCCATCGGCCACGATTCGCGGAATGGCGCCGAGGCCTGCCGCGACGCGCATCGAGCGTGTGTTGGCGAAACCCGGAATTGGCCCCTCGATCAGGCGCGGGTCGAGCTCATAGGGTTCGCGGTTGACGTCGAGATAGGCGCGCGGATAACGGGCATGGATGAGCGGAACCCCACTTTCAGCCGCGGGCTTCAGGAGGAGGTCGACGAAGGCGTCTTCCGAGCGGCGAAGCTCGAAAGGCGTGAGGCGCGCGGCACTCAGGAAGGGTTCGGGATAAAATCGGCCGGAATGGGGAGATGAAAAGACGATCGGACAGGCGAGCTCTTTCGGCTCAACGATCTCGAAGGCGGGGTCGTGGGTCCGCGCGGTCATCTTTTCGGATTTCACGCTTCCGCAGCTCTTCTGTTCAGGGGCGAGGAGTTTGCTGCGCATCGCGCCGCTTGTCCATCGCTCATTCAACGAGCGTCGAGGAAATTTCATGAGTCCTTTACGTGGCCCATGGCTTATGATTTGTGACAGCCGATCTCCGACCGAGCCCCACCGACATGCATAAGATCATTCTCGCGGAAGACGACAACGACATGCGTCGCTTTCTGGTGCGAGCGCTCGAGAACGCTGGCTACGAGGTCGTGTCCTATGACAATGGCCGCTCGGCCTATGACCGGCTGCGTGAGGAGCCGTTCGAGCTCCTTCTCACCGATATCGTGATGCCGGAGATGGACGGCATCGAGCTCGCCCGCAAGGCGACGGAGCTCGATCCGGACATGAAGGTCATGTTCATCACCGGTTTCGCCGCGGTCGCGCTCAATCCCGACAACCACGCGCCCAAGGATGCGAAGGTCCTCTCGAAGCCCTTCCATTTGCGCGATCTCGTGACCGAAGTGCAAAAGCTTCTCGCCGCCTAAGGGGCGCTCGAACCTGCAGCCCGCAGTCGCGCCGCGTGATCGGGGGAGTTGCGAGCTCGGCGGTCGATCTCTGGCGTCGCGGCCCAGCGAGGGCGCCTTTGACGTGACGGAGCTTTTGCGGTTTCACTAATGTCGATTTCGATGGAACACGGGTTCGCTTGGCGACGAGGGGCGCGAGGCCGGCATCGGCCGCAGGAGACGAGGAACTCCAGCCGTGCCGGATGCGGGCCGGCGCGAAGGGGCGGGCAGGAGCCTAGCGGTCTTGATCAGCGAGCCTGACAGGGCGAGAGGATTCTTCCGGTGACTGGACCGCTTTCCGGTATTCGCGTCGTCGAGTTCTCCCATATGGTGATGGGGCCGAGTTGCGGCCTCGTGCTCGGCGATCTCGGCGCCGAGGTCATCAAGGTCGAGCCCTATCCGCAAGGGGACAATACGCGCCGTCTCGTCGGGGCGGGCGCGGGTTTTTTCGCCACCTTCAATCGCAACAAGAAGAGCTTGGTGCTCGATCTCAAGGCCGAGAAGGGACTGGCGCTCGCGAAGCGCCTGATCGCACGCGCCGATGTGGTGACCGAGAATTTCCGACCGGGGGGGCTTGAAGCGCTCGGCCTCGGCTATGAGACGCTCAAGGCGGAAAATCCGGGCCTCATCTATTGCTCGCTCAAGGGTTTTCTTTCCGGCCCTTACGAGAACCGTGCCGCGCTCGACGAGGTGGTGCAGATGATGGGCGGCCTCGCCTATATGACCGGACCGCCGGGACGTCCGCTGCGCGCCGGCACCTCCGTGAACGACATCATGGGTGGCATGTTCGCAGCGATCGGTATTCTCGCGGCGCTCCATGAGCGCGACCGCACCGGCAAGGGCCAATTGGTGCGCAGCGCCTTGTTCGAGAACAACGTCTTCCTCGTCGCCCAGCACATGGCGCAGTTCGCCGTGACCGGAAAGCCCGCGCCGCCCATGCCCGCGAGAATGACGGCCTGGGGCATCTACGACGTGTTCGACACGAAGGGCGGTGAGCAGATTTTCCTTGGCGTCGTCACCGATACGCAATGGGCGATCTTCTGCCGGGTTTTCGAGCTGCCGGAGCTTTTCGCCGATGCGACGCTCGCGACCAACGCGCAGCGCGTCGCGGCGCGCGATCGGCTCTTGCCCATCTTGCGGGAATTGTTCCTGCGCTTCACGCGGGCCGAGATCATCGGCGTCTTCGAGAAGGCGCGGCTTCCTTTCGCGCCGATCACGAAGCCCGAGGATCTCTTCGAGGACCCGCATCTTGCGACGCCCGGCGCCATGATCGAGGTGACGACGCAAAGGGGCAACAAGATCGACATTCCCGCGCTGCCGCTCGAGATGGCGGGAAGGCGTTTCGGCCGACACCTCGATGTTCCCCGTCTCGGTGAGCATAGCGCGGCGATTGCGGCCGAGCTCGGCTACGAGCGTGAGCTGATCGAGGAGCTCATGGCCGAGGGGATCCTGGGCATCGAAGAGGAGGCGCAGCTCGCGCCTGAACCCTCGCCGCTCACCGAAGCCTGAGCTTCGCGCGATCGCGATGCGCGCGCTCGCGTGGGAGCGCAGGGCGCTGCCTCGGCCGGTGAAGGCGGCGAGAGCCCGGGCCTCTCGAATTCGCCTTCAGTCTCGACACTCGCGGCCCGCCGCGCTAAGTCCGCGCGACGCCGAGCCGGGATCGACCCGCGCCGGGTTTGGGAGAATTCTCATGACCATTGCCGTTGGCGACAGCCTGCCTCAAGCGACTTTCCGCGTGATGACCGCGGATGGCCCCGCCGCCAAAACGACGGACGACGTTTTCAAGGGACGCAAGGTCGTTCTTTTCGCTGTTCCAGGCGCCTTCACGCCGACCTGCCACAAAAACCATTTGCCGGGTTTCCTCGCCAATGCGGATGCGATCAAGGCCAAGGGCGTCAATGCGATCGCCGTGACCGGCGTCAACGACGTCTTCGTCATGGACGCTTGGGCAAAGGCCACCGGCGGCCAAGGCAAGATCGAGTTCCTCGCGGATGGCAATGGCGACTTCGCCAAGGCTCTCGGGCTTTCGATGGACGGCTCGGGCTTCGGCCTCGGCACACGCTCGAAGCGCTATTCCATGCTGGTCGAGGATGGTGTCGTGAAGTCACTCAACGTCGAGGATGCGCCGGGCAAGGCGGATGTGTCGGGCGCCGCCGCATTGATGAAGCAGCTTTGAAAATTCCGACGCTCGCCTTCACGCGGACGGATTGGCGCGCGCTGCCGGCAACCGAACATGCCGGCACGACGGGCAAGGCGATCTGGCGCACGCTCGACATCGGCGACATCCGGGTGAGGGTGGTCGAATATTCGCCGGGCTATCTCGCCGATCATTGGTGCGATCGCGGCCATATCCTTTACGTGGTCGAGGGCGAACTCGACACCGAGCTCAAGGATGGGCGCAGCTTTAAGCTCAGCGCCGGCATGAGCTATCAGGTCTCCGATTTCGGCGACGCGCCGCATCGCTCGTCGACCCGGACGGGGGCCAAGCTGTTCGTGGTCGACTGACGGCTGTCGATGCCGGCGCAGCAGCAACGCCGGACCGCCTCAAGCGCAGAATTCGACGGCGGTGTGCTCGAGAATTCGCGCAAGCGTCTCGACGCTTTCGATCGAGGCCCATTCGGTCGCCGCATGGGCGCCCGCCCCATCCGCGCCGAAGAGGAGAGAGGGGATGCCGGCCTCTTTCAGGATGGCGCAATCGGTCCAGAAAGGCTCGCCGCGAATTTTCGGCGTTTGACCGAGCGCCTTGGTCGCATGCTTGCGAACACAAGCGACGATCGGCTCGTCGCTCTTGGCCTCGAACGGCACGCGCTCGAGGCCTCGTTTCAACGAATAGCGGAAATCGGGGACCCTGCGCGCGATGCCCTCGAGCATGGCAGTGAGCTCCCCTTCGACGCTTTCGCCCGTCTCCCCGGGGATCGTGCGCCGCTCGATCGAGATGCGGCAGCTCGCGGGATAGCTCGACAATTCCTCGCCGCCCTTGATGATCGAGGCATGCACCGATCCGGTGCGCAGCACGGGATGGCCTTTTCCGGCGAGCAGCTTTTCGCCTTGCGCCTCGAGCGCCACCAGGAAATGACCGGCCTTCGTGATCGCATCGATACCGATGTCCGGCCGCGATCCATGCGCCGCGCGTCCCTCGACGATCACATCGAACCAGACGAAGCCTTTATGCGCGAGCGTGAGCTCGAGATGGCTAGGCTCCGTGACGACGGCGGCATCGGCCTTGAAATGCCGCGCGACTTCCGCCGTGCCGACGCTGGCATATTCCTCATCCGCCACGCAGGCGACGAGGATGTCGCCTGAAAGCCCTTGTTTCGCGGCCTTCGCCGCCGCGACCATCATGGCGGCGACCCCGCTCTTCATGTCGAAGGCGCCGCGGCCATGGATCTTCCCACCCTCCACCTTCGGCAGCAGCGGGTCACCGTCGTAGCCCGCGAGGGTCACCGTATCGATGTGGCCGTTGAACATCAGCGAGCGGCCGCCGCCCCGACCCTTGGCGATGCCGACAATAGAAGGGCGCCCCTTGCGTTCCTCGAGCCGATGCACCTCAAAGCCACGCGCTTCGAGCCATTGCGCGCAGAAGGCCGCGATCTCGATTTCCCCCGCAGCGCCCGGGACGAGGTCGGGATTGACCGAATTGATCGACACCAGCTCCTTCAGAAGCTCGGCCGCATTATTCATTTCGTGTCTCCTCGGGTTTGATTCTATGCATCTGGGCTCGACGGGCGTGGCTTGCGAGCGCGACGTAACCCGATCGTGACTTGCGGGCTTCGAGCTCGTCCCGAAATCTCGGCTTCGGGTTTCGCGTGAGAATCGAAAAATGTCTGCCTATCGATTGCACTATTTTCCAGAGTCCGGAAACAGCTACAAGCTGGCCCTCATGCTTACGCTTTGCGGTCAGGAGTTCGAGCCGGTCTGGACCGATTTTGGCGGTGGCGTCACGCGGACGGCGCAGTGGCGCGCGAGCGTCAACAAGATGGGCGAAATTCCGGTGTTGGAGGACGCAGGCGTTCGTCTTACCCAAACCGGACCTATATTGCTGCGGTTGGCGGAACGGTTTGGCCAATATCAAGGCAAGGACGATGATGAGCGTTTTGAAATCTTGCGTTGGCTCTTCTGGGACAATCACAAGCTTACCGGTTACATGGCGACGTATCGGTTTCTGCGTGCTTTCACGCCGTCCCCTGATCCGAACGTCCTCGCCTTCTTGCGCAAGCGGCTCGACGACGTCCTTGGGATTCTCGATCGGCACTTGCAGCTTCGCCCCTTTGTAGCAGGCAGCCGTCCGACCGTGGCGGATATTTCCATGCACGCCTATCTATCATTTCCGAAAGAAGAGAGCGGCTACGATTTCGCCGCGACTCACTCGGCAATCCACGGCTGGTTGAAGAGAATCGCGGGTCTCCCCAATTGGCGAGCCCCCTATGACCTGCTGCCGGGTAAACGGTTGCGCTGTTACGCTCGATAGTTTTCGCGTTGTGTTGCAAGCGCCGTAACGGGCAATTTTCCTTCAGCTTCCGAAACGGTCGAGAACCTCGAGCACCGCGCTTGCGGTGAGCACTTGCGGCAGGACAACCCCATCTCCACCCTTCGGCGGAAAGAGCACGTAGAGCGGCACGCCGTCACGCCCATGCTCGCGCAGGAAATCGGAAATCGCCGGATCGGCGCGCGTCCAATCGCCCTTGAGGTAAGCGACGTTTCGCTCCGCGAATGCCCGCTTCACGGCGTCCGAGGAAAGGGCGATGCGTTCGTTGACGAGGCAGGTGACGCACCAGGCGGCGGTCATGTTGACGAAGACGGGACGCCCTTCGGCGCGAAGCGCCGCGAGGCGCGCGGCGGAATAAGGGCTTTCTCCCCTTGTCGCGACCGTGGCGTCGGCCGGGAGCTTCGGCGCGGTCGTCACATCGTAAAGAATGAAGAGCACGCCGAGCGCCGCGAGCCCCGCGAGCGCCCGGCCGAAGAAAAGCGGGCGCCCCTCACGCATTTGCGTCACGCCGATGATCCACGAAGCGAAGCCGAGGAGGACGATCCCCGTCACCGTCGCAAGGACGCCGTCGGAGCCCGCCTGTTGGCTGATCACCCAGACAAGCCATGCCGAGGCGCCGTACATCGGAAAGGCGAGCGCCTGGCGCAAGATCACCATCCACGAGCCTGGCTTCGGCAAGAGGCGGGCGAGACCCGGCACGAAGCCGATGAGCGCATAAGGCGCGGCAAGCCCGAGCCCCATCACCAGGAAGACGGCAATCATCGCGATGGGTGGGGCCGTCACGGCCGCCGCGATCGCGGCACCCATGAAGGGAGCCGTGCAAGGCGTCGCCACGAGCACGGCGAGAAGCCCGGTGAAGAAACTGCCGACGGCCCCGCCGCGCGCCGCGAAGCTGCCGCCCGCGTTGACGAAGCCGCCGCCGATCTCGAACACGCCTGAAAGGTTCAAGCCCACGGCGGTGAAGAGGAAGGCCATGGCGGTGACGAAAACCGGCGATTGGAATTGGAAGCCCCATCCGGCGAAAGAGCCGGCCGTCCGGAAGACGAGGAGCGAGACGCCCAGCCCGGCGAAGGCGAAGAGCACGCCGAGCGTGTAGGAGAGGGCCTGCGCGCGCACGGCGCCGCGTTCATGCCCCGAAAGCTTCGCGACCGCGACGGCCTTGATCGCCAATATCGGGAAGACGCAAGGCATCAGGTTGAGGATGATCCCGCCGAGAAAGGCGAAAGCGAGCATGGTGAGGACGCCGATATCCGCGTCCTCACCGGGCACCGGACTTCCGGTCGCGGCCGGCTGTCGTTCGGCCGAAACGCCAGGAGAGGCGAGTGCGGTTGCCTCTCCAGGCTGATCTCCGATCTGGAGGAAACGTTCGGCGCCGCTTTCGTCCCTGAGAACCAATACGCCCGGCAAGGAAGCCTTCGGATCGAAGGTCTTCGCCGGCTTTAAGAAAAGGGAAAGGCTGCCATTGGCGACCTCAAGCTTCTGAGGCGCGGCATCATCAATGACGTCCCATTTTTCAGGGAAGAACCAGGCGTCGCGCACGGAGCTTGGCGATATCCCATCTCCCTTCAGCGATAAGACACCGCCGGCCGAGAGCTCGGCCGCGAAAGGGGAAGGTTGAGGCATCCGCTCATCCGCGGCGGCAAAGAGCGGCGCTTGCGGCGAAGGTATCGAGGCCGCGCGGACGGGAAGGTCGAGCCTGAATTCCCCTTCCTCGGGGACGCATATGTTCTCGCAAATGAGCCATCTTGCCTTGGCTTTAACGGGAAAGGAGGAAGGTGCGCCCAAAGCCGCCGGCGTCACCGTCAAGGGCAAGGTCACCTCCCCGATGTAGGAATAGGTCATCGCCGGCCCTTCGGGGATGCGAAGTGGAGTGGGCCAGGCGAAGCCCGAGGCCGTGGCGCCTTGCGGCAAGGCGAGGTCGAGATGGGGAGGCTCGCCGGCTTCTCCCGGGTTCACCCAATAGATGTGCCAGCCCTTCGCGAGCGAGAAATGAAGGCCGAGCCTGAAGGGCTTGCCGGGCTCGACGGCGTCCACCTCGGAGACGAGCGTCACCTCGGCGTGCGGCGTCTTCACTTTCGTGCCTTCGAGCGCAAGCGCCGCCTGCGCGCCGAAGAGCAGGAACGCGAGCGAGAGATGAAGCTTGAGCCAGCGGTGTTTCATGCTTTGAAGGCTCTTCGACGCGAGGGGGCGCAAGGTTACGCCCAGGGCTTAGGATTTTACCACAAACCATGCAGAAAACTTGATATTTCCGGCGGGTTTACGGCGCTTGCCCGCCAAACCGTCAAATCAAGTTGGGGTGAGCGCGCCAAAGGCGGTATCGAGCAGCTTGGCGCCAAGGCCTCTAACGCAAGCCGAACCCCGCTGTCTGCCGTTCAGCTCTCGCTTACAAATATCCGGTGCCCGCCTCGGCGGCAAAGCGGCTCGGATCGCCCTCCCAGACGATGCGGGCGTGCTCGAGGACGTAAACCCGATCGGCATGCGGCAAGGCGAAGGTGACGTTCTGCTCTCCGAGCAGCACGGTGATCGGGGTCGTCTGGCGGAGGCGCTCGAGCGCCTTCGACAATTGCTCGAGAATCACCGGCGCGAGCCCGAGCGTCGGCTCATCGAGGATGAGGAGTTGCGGCTTCATCATCAGCGCGCGCGCGATGGTGAGCATCTGCTGCTCTCCGCCTGAAAGCGTGCCCGCCGTCTGCCCCTGCCGCTGCGCCAGGATCGGGAAGAGGTCGAAGAGCCATTCCATGCGCTCCTTGCTCTCCTCGGGTGCCGCATGCTGCCCGCCGAGATCGAGATTCTCGCGCACCGTCATGTCAGCGAACAGCTCGCGGCCCTCCGGGCACTGCACGATGCCGCCGCGCGCGATCGTCGCGGGGGTGAACCCGCCGAGCGCCTTGCCCTCGCGGCGGATCTTGCCCGAATAGGGAAGGAGGCCCGAGATGGCGTTGAACAAGGTGGTCTTGCCGGCCCCGTTCAGTCCGACGACCGAGACGAATTCCCCCTGATGCACATGGATCGAGACATTCTCGAGCGCCTGCGCTTTGCCGTAAAGGACGTTTAGGTTTTCTACCTCGAGGAAAGGGGTGGTGTCGCGAAAGGAGGATTCCGGGCGGGCCGCCGTCTCGATGCTGCCGCCGAGATAGACGCGGCGCACGGTCTCGTCGCGCATCACCTCCTCGGCGGTGCCCTCGGCGATGCGCTCGCCGACATACATGGCGAAGACACGGTCGACGAGCGCGGCGACGCTCTTCACATTGTGATCGACGAGCAGCACGGCGCGGCCGTCGTCGCGCAGATCGGTGACGAGTTGCGAGAAGGCGGCGGTCTCGCGCGAGGTGAGGTCCGGCGAAGGGCTCGTCGACGAGCACGACCTGCGGGTCTCGTGCGATGGCCTTGGCGATCTCCATCTTGCGAAGGTCGGCGAACGGCAAGGTCGCGGGCCGCCGGTCGAGCACATGGGCCAAGCCGACGCGCTCGGCGATCGCGCGGGCGCGCGCCTCGCTTTGCGGATCCGGGAAGAGGCGGCCGAGCTTGTCGGGCAAGAGCGCGAGCGTGATGTTCTCGAGCACGGTTTGCCGATGCAGCGGGCGCGAATGCTGAAAAACCATGCCGGCGCCCAAGCGCGCGATCCGATGCGAGGGCCAGCCCGCGACCTCGACGCCCTTGATGCGCACCGAGCCGGCGTCGGGCCGCTCGATCCCCATGATCAGCTTCATCACCGTCGATTTGCCGGAACCGTTGGGGCCGATGAGGCCGAGGATCTCCCCGCCCTTGACGGAGAAGCCGATATCCTTGACCGCGACCAGGCCGCCGAAGCGCTTGGTCAGGCCCTCGACCTCGAGGTGAGCGTTATTGGCCGACGCGTTCATACGGCTTCCTTGGTGCGCGTCAAAAGGCCGAGAAGGCCGCTCGGGAACAACAAAACGACGATGAGCGCCATGGCGGAGACGATGAAGGTCGAAAGATCACCGAGCGGACGCAACGCCTCATTGGCGCCGATCAGGAACACCGCGCCGAGGACCGCGCCGATGATCGTGCGCCTGCCGCCGAGCACCGCACCGATGATCACCTGCACGCCGACCGTCACGTCGATGAAAGTGCCGACGGAAGCCGCTCCGAGGTAGAAGACGAGCAAGGCGCCGGCGAGCCCCGAGAAGAAGGCGCTGATGATGAAGGCGGCGAGCTTGTGCTTCGTGACGTTGAAGCCGAGCGCACCGGCTTGCACGGCGTCCTGGCCGCTCGCTTGCAGGATGAGGCCGACCGGCGAGCGGGCAAGGCCGTAGAGGATGAGCCCGCTCACCGTCATGAAGCCGAGCGCGATCCAGTAATTCACCTTGTCGTCGGTCGAGATCACGTCCGGCACGGTGAGCCCGATCTCGCCGCCCGTAAGCCCCGCCGCGACGACCACGAAGTTCTGCAGCATGAGCACGGCGACGAGGGTGGTGAGGCCGAAATAAGGGCCGCGCACCCGCAACGCCGGAAGCGCCAGCACGATGCCTCCCGTGACCGCGGCGAGCGCGCCGGCGATCAGGCAGATGAAGATCGGCGGCTGGTAGAGATTGTCGAGAATGCCGGCCGTGTAGGCGCCAAGACCGATCAGGAAGGTAGGGCCGAAATTCACTTCGTTGGCGAAGCCGAAGAGGAGATCCCAGGCCATCGAGAACACGCCGAAATAATAGGCGATGGTCAAGAGGCCGAGGATGTATCCGGAGACGTAGAGCGGCAGCGTCGAGGCGAGCGCGACCACGATGAGACTGATCCACAAGGTGCGCGACGACAAGATGCGGGCCGCAAGGGCGGATGCCGGGTTCACGAGGGGATACCTCCCTTCATGTCATCGAGCTTTGGTAGAAGTCGCATAAAAGATGCTCGCATCCGCGGGCCGAGGAGCCGGAAGGAGAAAAAGCATGACCGACAAGAACGAGCCTGGCGTCTCGCGTCGCGAGGTTGTGAAAGGCACGGGAGCGACGGCGTTCGCGCTCGCCGCGGCGACATGGTCTGCGGCCCCAAGCCTTGCGGCGAACGGCCAGATGGTGACGGGCATCGTCTTCGAGGACCGTTCGCACGCCGGACACAGGCAGCCGGGCGACCCGGGGATCGCGGGCGTGCTCGTCTCGAACGGACGAGAGATCGCCAAGACCGACGGGGAAGGCCGTTACGCCTTGCCGATCGAAGAGGGCATGGCGGTCTTCGTGATCAAGCCCACGGGATATGCGGTGCCCGTTGATGAGAACAATCTGCCGCGCTTCTTCTACATCCATCAGCCGAAGGGCTCGCCCGCCGAGCTCAATCTGCATTTTCGCGGCATCGACCCGACGGGTCCGCTTCCGGCATCGGTCGATTTCCCTTTGAGGAAATCCGAGGAAGCCTCGAGCTTCGACGTCATCATGTTCACCGATCCGCAGCCTGAAAGCGATGTGGAGGTGAGCTTCATTCGTGACGCCGTCGTCAACGGTCTGATCGGCGCAAAGGCTGCCTTCGGCATCACCACGGGGGATCTGATGTTCGACGATCTCTCCCTTTACGGCCGCTACAACCGAATCATCGGCCAGATCGGCCTTCCTTGGTACAGCATCGGTGGTAATCACGATCTCAACTTCGAGGCGCGCGACCGCTCTCTCTCGCGCGAAACCTTCAAGCGGATCTTCGGACCCAACTACTACGCCTTCGAATACGGCGGGGCCGTCTTCCTGATGCTCGACAACGTCGATTACCTCGGCGGGGAGCACGCAAATCCCAAAGAGGGCGGCAAATACGAAGGACGCTTCGACGAGAGGCAGCTCAGCTTCATCGGCAATCTCTTGAAAGAGGTGCCGACGGACAAGCTCCTCGTCGTGTGCATGCATATTCCGCTGCGCACCTATCTCGGCCCGAAGGATCCCGTGGTCTCGACGGTGAACACGGCCGCCCTCCTCGAGCTGCTGTCGGGGCGCCCGAATACGGTCTCGCTCTCCGGCCACACGCATACGACCGAGCATCACTATTTCGGGTCCGAGGACGGATTCGCCGGGGGCAGCCCCCATCACCATCACGTCATGACCGCCGTTTGCGGCTCCTGGTGGAGCGGCCCTTATGATCATCGCGGCATTGCGGTCGCCGACAGCCGCGACGGCACGCCGAACGGCTTCCATATCCTGAGTGTCGAGGGTAACCGCTACACGACGAGGTTCCAAGCTGCGAACGAGCCGAGCGCTCGCCAGATGCGCATCGTTCTCGACAGCGGGTTCCATCGCGACCGCAAGGAGGTCTATCGCGATTTTCGCATGGGCCAGCTGCTCGGCTCGCCGATCGCGCAAGAGAATGTCTATGCGACCGAGGTCGTGGTGAATCTTTTCGACGGCGGCCCCCGCTCGACGGTCGAGTACCGAATGGGCAACCGGCCGGCTATCCCGATGACCCGCGATGTGCGCCCCGATCCCTTCGTCGAGGAGGTTTACGCGCGCAACCAGGCGACGAAAAAGCCCTGGGTAAAGGCCGAGCCTTGCTCGCATATTTTCGTGGCGCGCCTGCCGTCCGATCTCGGAACCGGAACCCACAGTTTGAGGGTCCGCGCGACCGACGAATACGGCCGCGTTCACATCGACAATCTCGTCGTCGAGGTCACCGGGGGCGAGGCGCGCGACAAGTCGTGAGCTCTGCGGCGCGAGAAGGGATCCGCCGATCGCAAATCGATGGCTTCGGCGAGCGCCACGCCGGTTTGCGGACACTCGCCCCGAGAGCGCCGCCTTGTTTTGAGCCTTGCGGAAGCGGCTGCGCATGACGCCTAGCGCCGTCCGAGGAGGCCGCGTGGGCGCACGTACATGACGAAGACGAGGAGCAAAAGCGCCGGGATCGTCCGATAAGCGGGCGAGACGAGATAAGCGGTCATCGTCTCGAGATAGCCGACCACATAAGCGGCGATAAGGGAGCCTGAGACGCTGCCGAGGCCGCCAAGGACGACGATCGAGAAGGCGCTCGCCGTCAGCGGCCCGACGCTATAGGAGGAGACGCCGAGGAACATGCCCAGCAGCACGCCGGCGATGCCGACGAGCACGCCGTAGATCGCCCACACGGCGATGTAAACGTAGGAAAGCTCGATGCCGAGCAGCGTGACGCCACGCGCGTTCATCGACGCGGCGAGCACCGCCTTGCCGGCCCGCGTGCGATTGACGAGGAGCCACAACAGCCCGATCACCAGCCAGCAGATCACGGCGGTGAAGATTTCATTCGCCGGCGTGCGCACGCCCGCGATCATCACCACGCCCTCGACGATCGGCAGCACCGTTTTGGCGTTGTTGGTGTAGAGATAGGCGATGAGCTCCTGGATCATGATGCCCCAGAGCAAGGTCGCCGTGAGGATGAAGATCTCCTTTTCCTGCTCTCGGATCTTGCGTGATTGCTGAAGCGGGCGCACCACCACGAAATAGGTGAGCATGGTCGCGGCGAGCCCGACGAGCACGCCGATGCTCGCGCCGAGATAGCTGCCGACGCCGAGGTCGCCACCGGCGACCCAGGCGGCGACGACGGCCGCGACCATGAGCGCGCCATGGGAGAGGTTAAGCACGCCGGACACCCCGAATATCAGAGTGAAGCCGGTGGCGCCGAGCGCGTAAAGGGCGCTGATGGCGAAGCCGTCGATGAGAATTTGCCAGAAGAGCATTGATCAGGGCCCGAGCGTGGCTCGCAATCCGTTTCGGCGAAACAAGCGAAAGGCCCCCGAACTCTCGGTCGGGGGCCTTCTCGATGGGGTCGGTCAGTTGGTCTTGATGAAGGGTGGGAACTTCAGTTTCCCGTTCGCAACCTCTCGCGGCCACAGATTGACCTGTTTGCCGTCCTGCCATTGCAGCATCAACCCGGTGATCGTGCCCTCGCCCACCTTGAGCGCGTGGGGGTAGGGGGTGTCTTTCCCGAGGAATTGGATGCGCCCGATGGTGCCGACCCAATCCGTCTTCTCCAAGGCGTCGACGAGCTTGTCGGAATCGGTCGTGCCGGCCCGATGAATGGCGTCGGCAAGATAATAGACCTCGTCATACGCGGTATAGCCGGCATAGGAGGGGAAATTGCCGAACCGCTTCTGGAAGGCGTTCACGAAAGGCAAGGTCTTGGGCGTCACCGCGACATCGGGGCCGGAGACCGCGTTGAAGAGCACGCCTTCGGTCGCGCCGTTCGTGTCCTTCCAGAAGGTCGAGTTCGTCGCTTGCGAAGATACGCCGAGCATGGCGATCGGCACTTGCTGGCTCTTCCATTGAACCGTCGGCTGGGTGCCGACATGCGAGATGCCGGTAATCATGACATCGGGCTTCTCCCCCTCGATTTTGTTGAAGATCGGCGTGAAATCGGTCGTGTCAGGCGAGAAGCGGATGTGATCGAGCACTTTCAACCCGATGTCGGGCAGGCATTTTTCGTAGCTCACGTCGAGCGGCGTCGTCCAGGCTGCGTCCTCGCTCATGATCACCGCCGTTTTCATCTTCAGGTCCTTGACGAGAAGATCCTTGGCGGCGTCGCACACCGATTGGGCGATGGCGGTCGAGGTGAGGTAGCCATGGAAGGTGTATTTGTTGTGCTCGTAATCCTTGGCGATATTCTGGGTGATGACGTCGGAAGCCGCGCCCGGCGTGATCATCACTGTCTTCAGGCGCGCCGCCCACGGCTCGAGCGCCAGCACAACCTCGCTGATGTAGCTCGCGATCACCGCGTTCACGTGATCCTCGTTCACGGCGCGTTGGAAAGCGCGCACCGACTCGGCCGAGGAAGAATGGTTGTCGTAGGAGACGATCTCGATCTTGCGCCCGTCGAGGCCACCGGCCGCGTTGATCTCGTCGGCGGCAAGCTGCGCGCCGAGGGGAATCGACGAGCCCGCGACGGATTGCGCTTCCGAGATCACGCCGATGCGGATGGGGTCCTTGCTTTGCGCCTGCGCCGTCGAGCCGATCGCAGAGGCGAGAACGGCCGCGCTCAAAAAGAGCGTGGCTTTCATCAAAGGTGCGCGAAAGACGCGCCAATCGGTATGCTTCATCGCTTTCCTCCCGAAACTATTTTCGATGCCGCCAAGAAAATGCCCGAAAGCGAGAGTCTCGGGGCATTCGCTATCTATGAGCATTCTCAGCCGCGAATGTAATGCGTTCAAATCGGACGGCAAGAACGAATTTCGCCAGGATTCCTCGTCCTTTGGAATAAGATCGCGCCTGTCCGGCCGGAGCACACGGTAATTTGAACGCATCAGAAGGGCGTGAAAACGCCCTCACGAGACCCTGGAGACCTTGAATGAGGGTGATGGTGGTCGGCAGCATCAATACGGATATCACGAGCTATGGCGAGGTGCTGCCGCGCCTCGGTGAGACCGTGATGGGCAGTAGCTACGCGATGGAGCTCGGCGGCAAGGGAGCAAACCAGGCCGCGGCCGCGGCTCGCCTCGGCGCCAAGGTCGAATTTGTCGGGCGGGTCGGCGCCGACCTGTTCGGTGAGCTCGCCTTGGCGCGGCTTGCCGAATATGGCGTCTCCACGCGCCACTCAACGAAAGACGCGAAGCAGGCGACGGGACTTGCGATCATCGGGGTCGACGCGCGGGGGCAAAATGCGATCACGATCGTGCCAGGCGCCAATATGCGCCTCGGCGAAGAGGGGCTGCGCGAGGCGATGCCGGCGCTCGAACGCGCCAAAGTCCTGATGCTCCAGCTCGAGATACCCCTCGCCACATGTCTTGCGGCGGCTCGCGCCGCCCGCGAGCGCGGCCTAATCGTGGTCCTCGATCCGGCCCCGGCTCCGTCGGCGCCTCTGCCCGAGGCGCTTTACCCGCTCATCGATGTCATCACGCCCAATGAAACCGAGGCGGAGGCGCTCCTCGGCTTCCGGCCGGGCACGACCGGCGAGGCCGACCGCGCGGCGCGCGAGCTCGTCGCGAGAGGCGCAGGCTCGGCGATCGTGACCTTGGGCGCGCGCGGCGCCTTCGTGGCGCGCTCGAAGGCAGCAGGCGCGGCCGAGAATGAAGGTTCGGTGGCGCCTTTTGCCGTCACTCCCGTCAGCACGGTCGCCGCGGGGGACTGCTTCAACGCAGGCCTCGCGGTCGCGCTCGGCGAAGGCAAGAGCCTCATGGAGGCCGCGCGCTTCGCCTCCGCTTGCGGTGCGCTTTGCGTGACGAAACCGGGATCGGCCGCGTCGGCCCCGAGGCGAGAGGAGGTCGAGGAATTGCTTGCCCGCACCTCCCGATGAATGGTCGGAAAAGCGTCACGCGCGTCGCTTATGGTGATGGACGCCGACAACTTTCCGCGAAACCCGAGAGGTGATCGGATCATGAGAAAGCCTTCGGCGGCGGAGCGGATTTTTGCAGGTGCGGGTGCCGCGATCGGATGGGTTGCGCTTGGTTTGCAGCTTCGCCTTGCGATAGGTTTTTCACTCGCCCACGGCTTTTCCGTGGCGCACGGCTTCGTCGTCTATTTCGGTTTCTTCACCGTGTTGACCAACATCCTCGTCGCGCTCGTGCTCACCTGCGCCTGCCTTCGTCCCGCCTCGCGCGCTTTCCTGGGGCAACCGGGAACGCGCTCGGCCGTGCTCGTCTATATCGCCATGGTCGGCATCATCTACTCGGTCCTTTTGCGCCCCTACTGGAAGCCTTCGGGCGTGCAGCTCATCACGGACAGTTTGTTGCACGATGTCATCCCGCCGCTCTATTTCCTCTATTGGATTGGCTTCGTGCCCAAAGGCGAATTGCGCTGGATCGATCCGATCTATTGGCTCGGCTTTCCGGTCGCCTATTTCCTCTACATTCTTGTGCGCGGCGTGTTCATCGGCAGCTATCCCTACTCCTTTCTCGATGCCGCGGCGCTCGGCTATCCGCGGCTTGCGGAAAACGGTTTTTTCTTGCTCGCGGCCTTCCTTGCGGCGGGCTACCTCTGCGTCGGGGCGGCTCGTGCGCTGCGCCGGAGCAAGCTCAGCGCGCCTGCTTCGCCCGCGCCACGATCTGCGTCGGGTTGACGAAGCGAAGCGCGATGAGGAGCCATACGAGCGTCGTCACCATGTAGATCACCGCCATCGCGTCGATCGATTGCACGGCTCGCACGCCTGCTGCGAAGACCGCATAGTAGAGGGCGACGACGAGGGTCTGGCTCGTCGGCCCGGCCGTGAGAAAAGTCAGCTCGAACATGCCGATCGTGCGTACCAGGACAAGAAGGAGGGCAGCAAGCACGCCCGGCATGAGGATCGGCAAGAGCACATGGATGAACAGGCGCAAGGTGCCGGCGCCGAAAACCCGCGCGGCCGCCTCGATGCGCGGGTCGATCTGCTCGATGAAGGGGATCATGACGAGGATGACGAAGGGGACCGTCGGCACGAGATTGGCGAGGATGACGCCAGCCATGGTGCCGCCGAGCCCCGTCCTGTAGAGCACCGTCGCCATTGGGATGCCGTAGGTGATCGGCGGCACGAGAAGAGGCAAGAGGAAGAGCAGCATCACGAGCTTCTTGCCCGGAAAATCCCGCCTCGCCATCGCATAGGCGGCCGGCACGCCGAGGAGGCCCGCGAGCGCCACGACCGCGAGCACGACCTCGAAGGTTACGGTCAGAATATCGCCGAGCTGGAACTCGTCCCAGGCGGAATAATACCAGCGCGTCGTGAAACCTGCAGGAAACCAGGTCCCGAGCCACCTCGTCGCGAAGGAGGAGGTGATGACCGTCGCGATGAGCGCGGTGAGGTTGAGGATGAAGAATCCGACCAGGAGCCAGAGCGCCGCTGCCCACAGCCGTTCGGTGAGCGAGCGGTTCATGTCAGGCTCCTTCCATCTGGCTCATCCCTTGCCGGAAGCGACAGGGCCGCGATAGACGAGCGCACGCCCGGCAAAGACGATGAGCACGACGATCAGCTGCGTCGCCGCCATGATCATCGCGATGGCCGAGGCCATCGAATAATCATAATCCTCGAATGCGGATTGATAGGCCGCGATCGAGATCACCCGTGTCGCCGCGGCGGGCTCCCCGACGAGCACGGCCGAGGGAAAGACCGAATAGGCCTGCACGAAGGAAAGGCAGAAGGTGATCGCGAGGCCGGGCAGCAGCAAGGGCCAGAAGATATGTCGGAAGCGCGCGGCGGGCTTCGCCCCGAGGGTCGCCGCCGCCTGCTCGAGCGAAGGGTCGATGCCGGTGATGTAGGAGAGCGTGAGAAGGAAGGTGAAGGGAAAGCCGGTGATCACGAGCGAGATCAGCACGCCCCAATAGTTATGCACGAGCCTCACCGGTTGCGAGAGGAGGCCGAGCGTCATCAGGGTCCGGTTGAACCAACCTTGCGGCCCGAGATAGAAAAGCATGCCCTCGGCGACGAGCACCGTGCCGAGCGTGATCGGCAGCACGAGGAAGGTGGTCAACAGCCGCTGACGGCGAAGGAGCCGTACCCGAAAGGCGATCGGGAGCGCGAGCGCGAGATTGAGAAGCGTGACCGGCAGCGCGATCTTCATCGTCGTGCCCACGGTGTTTGCAAAATACGGGTCCGAGAAGAAACGCTGGTAATTGGCGAACATCCCCCCTTGCTTCGGCTCGAAGGAAAGGACGAAGCCGTAGATGAAGGGATAGATGAAGAGCCCGATCAGGAACAGGGCAGCCGGGAGAAGGAGAAGCGTCACCCCGTCGATGCCGGATGCGGCAAGGCGCAACCGCAGGGCGGGCCTGGGCTGCCGAACGGGTGCGGCGGATGAGGCGAGAGCGCTCACGCGTCCTCCGCGTCGAATATCAGCACCTGCCCTGGATCGGCGGCGAGCGACACGGTCGCGCCGACCGCGATGGCCGTGGGCGAGGAGAAATGCAACTCGGCGCCCGCCGCCGTGCGCGCCAGCCCATGAAACTCGCGCCCTCGATATTCGATGGCCTCGATTACCGCCGCGATGCCGCTTTGTCCCGCTCGCACCGGGACTAGATCGTCGGGCCGGATGGCAGCGACGGCGCGCTCGCCCTTCGGCTCGCCGCGCAACGAGCCTTGGATCGCGCCCCCGTCGATTTCGACGCGCGCGAGGGCGGCCTCGCCGCGCACGAGCCTTCCCGCGATTTTGTTCCGGTAGCCCATGAAATCCGCGACATCGAGATGCGCTGGCGCACCGTAAAGCTCGGACGGCGTCCCGACCTGGCGGATCAGCCCATCGCGCAAGACGACGATGCGGTCGGCAAGCGACAGGGCTTCTTCCTGATCATGCGTAACATAGATCGTCGTCGAGCCGAGCCCTGCGTGGATGCGGCGGATCTCCTGGCGCATCTCGAGCCTGAGCTTGGCATCGAGATTGGAGAGCGGCTCGTCCATCAAGACGAGTGGCGGCTCGATTACGATGGCGCGCGCGATCGCGACCCGCTGTTGCTGGCCCCCGGACAATTGCCCCGGCAGCTTCTCGGCGTGCTCGGCGAGACGCACCAGGCGCAGCGCTTCCTCGACCCGACGCTCGATCTCGGCGGAAGGCACGCTGCGCATCCGAAGGCCGAACGCGATGTTCTTGCGCACCGTCATATGCGGGAAAAGCGCGTAGTTCTGGAACACCATGCCAAAGCCGCGTTCCTCGGCGCGCATCGTGTCGATGCGCTTGTCGTCGAGGAAGATGCTCCCACCTGTGACAGGCAGGAGGCCGGCGATGCAGTTGAGCGCGGTCGACTTTCCGCAACCGGAAGGGCCGAGAAGGGCGACGAACTGGCCGCGAGAGATGGTCAAGGTGAGATCGCGAAGCGCGTTGACCGTGCCGAAATCGCGGCGCACGCCCTCGAGGCGAAGCTCTTTGAAGGCACGCCCGCCATTTCCCGAACGGCTGAGGCGTGACCCAGCCGGCGCTGCGAGGTTCGTCGCACGATTCATGTTTCCATACGGGCCTTCCCTCCCTGGGCGGCGCGCGATCGGATGAGGGGCAGCTCCGGATCGCGACCTGACGGATCATGCCGCGACCTCTTCGGCGCGTCCACCCGTCTTGCGGGAGGACGCTGCGAGCGTGGCGCGGCGATGCTAGAGATTGTCGCCCATGAGCGCCGCGATGACGGCGTCGGTGACCTTGCGCGTCGTCGCCTTGCCGCCGAGGTCGGGTGTGTGCATGGCGGGGTCCGCGGTCACGCGCTCGATGGCGCGCATCAGCCTTTCGGCCGCGCGCGGCTCGCCGAGATGGTCGAGCATCATCACGCCGGTCCAGAAGGTGCCGATCGGGTTGGCGATGCCCTTGCCGACGATATCGAAGGCGGAGCCGTGGATCGGCTCGAACATTGACGGGAATTTGCGCTCCGGGTTGAGGTTAGCGGTGGGCGCGATGCCAAGCGAGCCCGCGAGCGCCGCCGCGAGATCGGAGAGGATATCGGCATGCAGATTGGTGGCGACGATGGTGTCGAGCGTTTCCGGCTTGAGCACCATGCGCATCGTCATCGCGTCGACGAGCATCTTGTCCATGGCGACATCGGGGAAGTCCGCCGCGACCTCGGCAGCGATCTCATCCCAAAGCACCATCCCATGGCGCTGGGCATTCGATTTCGTGACCACGGTGAGATGCTTTCGCGGGCGTGAGCTCGCGAGCGCGAACGCAAAGCGCATGATGCGTTCGACCCCGGCGCGGGTGAAGATCGACACCTCCGTCGCGACTTCCTCGGGCAAGCCTTTGTGCGAGCGGCCGCCCTGGCCCGCATATTCGCCCTCGGAATTCTCGCGCACGATGACCCAATCGAGGTCTTTGGCCCCGATATTCCGCAGCGGCCCGGTGATGCCTGGCAAGATCCGCGTCGGGCGCACATTCGCGTATTGGTCGAGGCCCTGGCAGATGGCGAGGCGCAGGCCCCAAAGCGTGACGTGGTCGGGCACGTCCGGCGCACCGACCGCGCCGAAATAGATCGCATCGAAGGCGCGAAGCTCATGGACCCCATCTGCCGGCATCAGCACGCCATGGCGCTTGTAATGGTCGGTGCCCCAGTCGAATTCCTTGACGGCGAAACGAAACCCCCCATCGCGCTTGGCGCAAGCCTCTAGGGCTTCGAGGCCCGCCGCGACGACTTCGGGGCCGATGCCGTCACCGCCGATCGCGGCGATGCGATAGCTCTTCACGATGGCCACCGATTGGGCCGGTTCCTGTACATTGCCATTTGTCTGGGTCTCACTTTAGGTCTCATGTCTCGTCAAAGTGGCAGCATCGCATTTCGTGCCAGAATCTCGATGCCATATCGCGAGGCGCTCGCCACCCCCATTTTTCGCATGGTAGCTTGGCGGCAGTGTCTTTCTCACGGTTTTGCGGCAGGTAACCGATTGCGATGAGAAGTCAGGTTCTTGCCTGAGCGGCTGGCGGCGCACGTTCAATAAAGCGGGGAACGCCTTCCCCTGGGCAGTGCGTCATCTGAAACGTCTCCGGTTACCACGATCGACGTATTCGCCATTTTCTGCTGTTTGACGAGCTGCCACAGCGTGGCGGCGTTTTTGACCGACAGCCGCACGCAGCCATGCGATACGGCTCGCCCAAGGGACCGTCGCTCGTAGGTGCCATGCACGGCGACCCCGGTATCCGTGAAGAAGATCGAATAGGGCATTGGCGCATTGTCCCATTCGTCGCTGCGATGGTCGATTTCCATTCGGAATGGGGCGAAGGTCCCGTCTGGCGTGTCATACTCTTCCGCCCCGGTCGACACCGGCCAGGTGTAAAGCCGCTGGTCATCGAGCGTGACGGTCATCTGCTGCGTTGACTTGTCGATTTCGATCAGGAGAGCGGCCTGAGCGGCTGAGCCAATCAGAATAGAAAGAGCAACACCTGCGAGCGAAACGATGAGACGGGCGTGCATATGATAAGCCCTCCAGGAAGCGCCGACGCCAAACTCCACGTCGATCGTGATCTTACGAAGATGAGCGTGTTTTGAGGAAGTTCAACGCGGCGCGTCTCTTGAACATCGTCCACACCCCTCGCGAGAATCTCACAACGTCGTGGCGCCACACCCGTCACCCTGTTAAGATTTGCTGTGGCTGCTGCCCAAAATACCGCGCGAGATCATCTGTCAACGTGGCAAGCGCGGCTTTGTTGAGCTCCGTATCTTTTCCAGACAAGTGAGGTAGCCCCGATGCCGCACTATATTCCGAGCCCCCACGATTGGGTGCGTGAACAGGTTGAGCTTTACGAAAGCAGTGGCGGAACGAAAGGGACAACCCTGCGCGATACAGGCTTGCCCGTGATCATCGTAACCCACATCGGAAGCAAGACCGGCGCCATTCGAAAGACGCCGCTGATGCGAGTGAGGGACGGCGACAATTACGTCCTCGTGGGCTCACAGGGCGGCGCGCCGAAAGATCCTGTCTGGGTTCACAACCTTCGCGCCAATCCGCAGATCGAGCTGCGCGACGAAACGGTCGCGCGGCCAATGCGCGTGCGCGAGGTCGAGCGCGAAGCTGAACGGAAGCGGCTCTGGGAGCTCGCCGTCGCCGCCTATCCGCCTTATGCCGAGTACCAGGAGCGCACCACCCGGCGCATCCCCATCTTCGTTGCAGAACCACGAGACGCGGACTGATCCACGCGGCTTGGCCGCGAAAGCAGTCTAGATCACCACGACCGGGGTGCCGATATGCACCCTCTGATAAAGGTCGATCACATCGAAGTTGCGCATGCGGATGCAACCGGATGAGACGGCTTGGCCGATCTCGGCGGGCTCGTTGGTGCCGTGGATGCGATAAAGCGTGTCGCGGTTGCCCTGAAAGAGATAGAGCGCGCGGGCGCCGAGCGGATTGTCCCACCGGCCCTCGAGCGGGCCGTGCTTGAGATAGACTTTGAACTGCGGCCAACGCTCCATGATCGATGCGGTCGGCATCCAGGTCGGCCATTCCTTCATCTGACCGACCAGTGCCCTGCCGGTCCAGCCATAGGCCTCGGCACCGGTCGCAATCCGATATTCGATCGCTTCCCCGCGGGGCAGAACGTAATAGAGATGTCGGCTGCCGGTATCGACGACGATCGTGCCTGGCGTCTCATGGGTCGAATACCGGACCTTGTTGCGGACATCGGGGATGCGCCATTCGTCGGATTCGGCCCGAGCCATCATCTGCTTGTCGCGTTCGGTGAGCTTCGGGTCAGGAAGGCCCGATTGGAGCACCGGCATGCAGCCGGTGAGGGCGCCGACAGCCAGCACGATCAACCAACTCTTGATCTTCATGTCCGCAACCGCGTTCTTCTGCGATGGACTAGGACTATGGCGGGTCGGTGCGCGGCGTCAAGCCGGCCAATACTAGCCGTTCCTTGAAGTGTCATCCCCGGTCGTCTCGCGCCGCGCGCCGCGCCTTGACGCTTCGATGGCCCCCTTCCTACCATCGGACCACCCGCTTGATGCAAGGCTGAAAATTTAATTCTACCTGACGCTGGAAGCGGCAGGAGGAAAACGAATGCGCGAACGCACACAAGTCGGCATCGTCGGGGCGGGTCCGGCGGGGTTGCTGCTGTCGCATCTCTTGCACCTGCACGGCATCGAATCGATCGTGGTCGAGGCACGAAGCCGTGCCTACGTCGAGAATCGCGTGCGCGCGGGTGTTCTCGAGCATGGCAGCGTCGACGTTTTGCGTGAAGCCGGCCTCGATAGCCGGCTTCGACGCGAAGGCCTCGTGCATGAAGGCATCCAGATCCAGATCGGCGAGCATCGCCACCGCCTCGATCTTAAGGAACTGACGGACGGCAAGGTGATCACCGTTTATGGCCAGCAGGAGGTGGTGAAGGATCTGATCGCGCGACGAATTGCTGACAAAGGCGCGATCTTGTTCGAGGCCGAGAACGCCGCCGTTCACGATTTCGAGGGCGAGCGGGCGCGCATCACATTCACGCAGGCCGGCCAAAAAGGCGAAATCGCCTGCGACTTCATCGCGGGCTGCGATGGATTTCACGGGGTCTGCCGGGCGTCCATCGCGCAAGGTGCGATCACCGTCTACGATCGCATCTACCCTTTTGCCTGGCTCGGCATCCTCGCCAAGGCAGCGCCAGCTTCCGAGGAGGTGATCTACGTCAACCACCCCCGCGGCTTTGCCCTTTCGAGCATGCGCTCGCACGAGGTGGCGCGGCTTTACCTCCAATGCCGGCCCGATGAGAATCTCGAGCTTTGGCCCGATGCCCGGATTTGGGAAGAGTTGCATCGGCGGCTGCGCACCGCCGCTGGCGACACCGTCCATGAGGGCACGGTCCTGGAAAAGGGGGTCACGGGCATGCGCAGCTTCGTTGCCGAGCCGATGCGTCACGGCCGGCTGTTCCTTGCCGGCGATGCCGCCCATATCGTGCCGCCGACCGGGGCGAAGGGCATGAACCTCGCCGTCGCCGATGTGCGCGTGCTGGCCGAGGCGCTCGGCGCTTTTTACCGTGAGAACCGGAACGATCTTCTCGACGGCTATTCGGCGACCTGTCTGAAGCGTGTGTGGCGCGCCGAGCATTTTTCCTGGTTCATGACCTCGATGCTGCACAAATTTCCCGATGAGGACGGCTTCGACCAAAGGCTCCAGCGCTCGCAGCTCGACTATGTCGTGAGCTCCCGCTCAGCGGCGCAAAGCCTGGCCGAGAATTACGTCGGCATGCCTTTCGGCAAGTGAGGTTGCGAAAACACGAGAACAGGCGCGCGAGAGGGAAGGGAGCGACGGTGGCGCGTTCTCTCCCGAGGGCATCGAGCTTGACGCCGCGCGCTTGCTGCCGATACGAGAAATCTCCGGTAAAAGCCGGCGCGCCAAGATGCGACAAAGGACGGCGCGACCGAGGGAGGATGAAGGCCAATGAAGATCATTGCAGCCGCCATGGCGGCCTTGCTCGTCGCTGCCGTGCCTGTTTCGGGCGTGCCCGCTTGGGCGCAGGACAAGCCGGTGACGCTCAAGCTTTCTCATTGGGTGCCGGCTTCCCATCCCTTGCAGAAGGCGATCCAGGACTGGGCCGAGGATGTGAAGAAGGCATCCAATGGCACGATCAACTACCTCGTCTTTCCTTCCGAGCAATTGGGAAAGGCGTTCGACCATTACGACATGGCGCGCGACGGCATTGCCGACCTCGCCTACGTCAACCCCGGCTATCAGCCGGGCCGTTTTCCCGTCATCGCGGCGGGAGAATTGCCCTTTCTCATCTCGGACGCTCATACCGGCTCGGCCGCGCTCGATGCCTGGTACCGTCCCTATGCGGCGCAAGAGATGAAGGATGTGCACTATTGCTTCGCCTTCGTGCATGACCCCAGCGGGATTCACGCTCACAAGAAGATCCTCCTTCCTTCCGATATCAGCGGCCTGAAGGTCAGGCCGGCCAATGCAACGATCGGCGCCTTCGTCGTCTCGCTCGGCGGCACCAATGTGCAAGCCTCCGCGCCCGAATCGCGCGATGCGCTCGAGCGCGGCGTTGCCGACGCGATCACATTTCCCTGGGGTTCGCTCGTGCTCTTCGGCATCGACAAGGTGGTCAAATTCCACATGGACGCGCCGCTTTACGTCTCGGACTTCGTATGGGTAATGAACAAGAAGACCTATGACGACATGTCGCCCGCGCAAAAGAAGGTGATCGACGATCATTGCAGCACCGAATGGGCGCAGCGATTTGCGAGCCCGTGGGCCGACTTCGAGCATGCGGGACGAGACAAAGTGAGGGCCGAGGCCGGCCATGATGTCTATCAGCTCACAAGCGAGCAGGTGGGCGCTTGGCGAAAGGCGGCCGAGCCCTTGAAAGCGAAATGGGCCGAAGGCGCTAAGAAGGCCGGAGTTGATCCCGATAAGGCTTTCGCCGATTTCACGGCGACGCTCGAAAAATACAAAGCCGGCTATTAGACCATTCTCGTCCAACGTCCTTGGTCCGGACGATCCATGACGGGACAGCGGCGCATATCAGACGACAACCCCGTCGATCCGGCGGCCGCGAGCGCGTCCCCGCGCGGTCTCATGGACCGCTTCATCGACGGCATCGAGCTTCTCGCCGCGATTTTCGTCGGCCTCGTCGCCGCCGACACCTTCATCGCGGTGCTGTTGCGGAAATTCTTCTCGACCTCGATCCCCGACAGCTATGATTTCGGCCGGTTGCTACTCGGCATCCTGATCTTCTGGGGCATTGCGGCAACGAGCTATCGCGGCACACATATCACCGTCGACCTCGTTTGGTCGGCGGCCTCCCCGAGATATCAACGCGCCATCGACATCTTCGCGACGCTCGTTCTTCTGTTCGTGGTGACGGTGCAGACGGCGACGTTGTTCGACAAGGTGGCACAGACGCGAGCCGACAATGTGCTCACCTATGATCTGCATCTGCCGACCTGGCCGTTCTTCGCGGTCGCCTGGGTGGGGGATGTATCGGCCGTTCTCCTGATCGCGATCAGGACATGGCGCCTGATCTTTCAGCCGGGCAGCTTCAGCCGCGTGCCGCTGAAGCCCGTCGAATGACCCTTTGCATGCGAGCCCACCGCGTGGCAAAGCCCGCGACCCACGCTGATGTAACGGCCCGTTGTCCATGAGCGCCGACAGCGTGGCCGTCATCGGCTTCATCGCTCTTTTCGCGCTCATGCTGCTTCGCGTGCCCGTGGGCATGGCCATGGGCCTCGTGGGGGTCACGGGATTTGGTTATCTCGTTGGCTCGGGGCCGGCCCTGAAGCTCATCGGCCAAACCTCGATGCGCACCGTCACCGACTACACCTTCGGCGTCATCCCGATGTTTCTCCTAATGGGCGCCTTCGTCTCCGTTTCGGGCATCAGCAGCGAATTGTTTCGTGCGGCGAACACATTCGTCGGCCACCGCAAGGGTGGACTCGGGGTCGCGACGATCGCGGCCTGCGCGGGGTTTGCCGCGATTTCAGGCTCCTCCGTGGCGACGGCCGCGACTTTCTCCTCCGTCGCCTATCCCGAGATGCGCCGCTACGGCTATCCGCAATCCTTCGCCACTGGGGTGATCGCCGCCGGCGGCACGCTCGGCGCCATGCTGCCGCCCTCGACCGTGCTCGCCGTCTACGGCATCATCACCCAACAAGACATCGGCAAGCTCTTCGTTGCCGGAATTTTGCCAGGGCTTCTCGCGATCTCGATGCACATGGCAACGATCGGCGTGATCGGCGCCGTGCGTCCGGGATTTCTTCCGGCCGGGCCGAAGAGCGAGTGGCGCGAACGCCTCGCCGGGCTGCGCGATGTCTGGGCGCCGCTCCTGTTGTTCATCTTCGTCGTCGGGGGTCTGTACGGGGGACTCTTCACGCCCACCGAGGCGGGCGGCGTCGGGGCCGGCGGCGCCTTCCTTCTCGGCGTCGCGCGCGGCCGGCTTTCGCGCGCCGATATCCGCGCCGCGCTGCTGCAAGCGACGCGCACGGCCGCCGCCGTTTTCACTGTGCTTATCGGCGCGCTCCTCTTCGGTTATTTCCTCACCGTGACGCAGGTGCCGCAAAAGGTCACCGAGTTCATGACCGGCCTCGGGCTTGGCCCTTATGGCGTGCTCGCGCTGATCATGCTCATGTATCTCGTGCTCGGTTGCCTGATGGACGCCATGGCGATGATCATCCTCACCGTGCCCATCATCTTCCCGGTGGTAACGTCGCTCGGCTTCGATCCTATCTGGTTCGGGGTAATCATCGTGATGACTGTCGAGCTCGGCCTCATCCACCCGCCGGTCGGCATGAACGTCTTCGTCATCAAGAGCGTCGTCAAGGACGTGAAATTCGCGACCATCTTCAAGGGCGTCATTCCATTCATCATCGCCGACATGCTTCGCCTCGTAATCCTGATCGCGCTGCCGAGCCTCGCGACCTATTTGCCGAGCCGGATGTAGGCGATGCGGCCTCGTCGCGAAACCTATCGGCTCGAGGCGCAGATCGGCCACTTGCTGCGCCGCGCACATCAGCGTCACGTGGCGATCTTCTTGGCCGAGATGGGCGAGGACGGGCCGACGCCGACTCAGTTCGCCGCCCTCGTCAAGCTCGGAGAATCCAAGGAGCTTTCGCAAAACCATCTCGGCAGGCTCACCGGAATGGACCCGGCGACGACGAAGGGCGTGGTGACGCGCCTCATTGAGCGCGGCCTGATCGAACGCGCCCCGGATCCGACCGATCAGCGCCGCGTCCGGCTTCGCCTGAGCGGGGAGGGGGGCGCGCTCGTCGCGCGCCTCATCGACAGGGCGCGCTCAGCGACCACGGCGACCCTCGCACCGCTTTCGCCGAGCGAGCAGCGCCGCCTCATCTCGCTATTGGGCAGGATCTTGTGAGCACAGGCAGCCCTTTGCCTTGACGAAAAAGTTACGATTTCGGTACCGAGTCGTCGATTGGACCGAGTGCTGAAAGTGTTTGGCCATCATGCCGGCCTTCGCCATTAGCCTGAGCCACGTGGCGATAAATCCATGTCGATTGGCAGCTTGATGCACCCGCTAATACGATTTCGCGTCATCGGCTCGCCACGCTGCGGCGTATACCACCACGTAATCGACGTGCGCATCGCAGAATGGGATATTGATAAAGCAAGAACCCCCCGGCTTCCCTCTCGCGCTCACAAGCCTTATCTACTGGCCATTGCAGGGGGTCCGAGGATTTGCTATTCGTTCGTATACGAATGATTTCGTCCGGGTGGAGATTGACGGATGCTGATGGTGAAGCCTTCCGTGGATGAGGCCGGTCTTGGCAGGGCGCATGAGACCGATGTGGTCATTGTCGGTGCTGGCCCCTGCGGCCTGTTCGCGGTCTTCGAGCTCGGCCTTCTCGACATCAAATGCCATGTCGTCGACATTCTCGACAAGGTCGGCGGGCAATGCGCCGAGCTCTATCCCGAAAAGCCCATCTACGACATTCCGGGGATGCCGATCGTCACCGGCCAAGGCCTCACTGACAATCTGCTGAAGCAGATCGCGCCGTTCGAGGCGAAGTTTCATCTCTCCGAGATGGTCGTGAGCGTCGAGACGCTTGGCACTCCCGAGGCGCCGCGCTTCAGGCTCGTGACGGATGCCGGCACGAGTTTCTTGTGCAAATGCATCGTGGCGGCGGCGGGTGGCGGGTCGTTTCAGCCGAAACGGCCGCCGATCCCCGGGATTGAGGGTTTCGAAGGGGAAAGCGTCTTTTACGCCGTGCGGCGGATGGAGAGTTTCCGCGGCCGCAAGGTGCTGATCGTGGGCGGCGGGGATTCGGCGCTCGATTGGACGCTGAACCTTCACAAAGTCGCCAAGCGCGTCACGCTCCTGCACCGGCGTGATGCCTTCCGCGCCGCTCCCCATTCGGTCGAGCAGATGCGCGCGCTGGTCGGGGCGGGGAAGATGGACCTGCATCTCGGCCAAGTGGTCGCGCTGAAGGGCAACGCGCCGAAGCTCGAGGCCGCCGTCATCCGTCGCGATGACAACTCGACGTTCGAGGTCGAGTGCGACGCCATGCTTCCCTTCTTCGGGCTCACCATGAAGCTCGGTCCGATTGCCGACTGGGGTCTCAACCTCAACGAAAATCTCGTGCCGGTCGATACCGCGAAATTCGAGACATCGACGCCGGGAATTTTCGCGATCGGCGACATCAATCATTATCCCGGCAAGCTGAAGCTCATCCTGTCCGGCTTTCACGAGGCGGCGCTCGCGGCCCAGAAGGTGCACCGCTACGTCTACCCGGACAAGAAGCTCCTTTTCCAATACACCACCTCTTCCTCGAGCTTGCAGAAGAAGCTCAAGGTTGCCTGAAACCGGTAGGCATAAGACGCGAATTTGAAGCCGAAGGGCTCAAGACCAGCTTTCCCGAGATGCCTGCGGTGAGGGTTCGTTTCGATGGCGGCAGAAACGGCCAGGACGGGAGCATGAGGCGATGCCGATCTATCTGCGTCCAGCCTCGTTGAAGTCGGCGCTCACGACGCTTGCGAAGACCGCCCGTTCCGGCAAGGGCCGCTCGCCTCATCCGCTCACGGTCCTCGCGGGTGGCACCGACATTTACCCGGCGCGTGCCGGCAAACAGGCTTGGCTCGAGAGTTTCCCACGCGATTTCCTGGATATCACGCAGATCCCGGAGCTCAAGGGGATCAAGCCGGACGGGCGGGCGCTTTTGATCGGCGCCACCACGACCTGGACCGATATCGCCGAGGCCCGGCTGCCCCCCGCCTTCCATGCGCTCAAACAAGCCGCGCTTCAGATCGGAGGCTTGCAGATCCAAAATCGAGGCACGCTCGGCGGCAACATCGTGAACGCCTCTCCGGCGGCCGATGGCGTGCCGCCTCTGCTCGCGCTCGATGCGGAGGTCGAGGTCGCTTCCCTGCGCGGCGAGCGCCGCCTGCCGCTCGCAACTTTCATTCGCGGCAACCGGCACACCGATCTTGCGCGCGATGAGCTCGTCGTCGCCATCCGCGTTCCGGCGCATCGCCCGACTTCGCGCTCGCTTTTCTTGAAGCTGGGTGCGCGCTCCCATCTCGTGATCTCGATCGTCTCGGTCGCCATGCTCCTCGATGAGGCGGCGGACGCAAGCATTGCGGATATCCGCATCACGGTCGGGGCCGCGTCGGCCGCGCCCGTGCGCCTTGCCGCGCTCGAAGCGGAGCTGCGTGGAGAAAGGCTCGACCTCTCGCTTCTCGAGCGTGTCACGCCGGGGTTGTTCTCGGTCTTGACGCCGCTCGATGACGTGCGCGCGAGCGCGCGCTACCGGCGTGATGCCGCGCGCATCCTGGTGCGGCGCGCGCTCGCCGCTTTCATCGAGCCGCAAGCCGAGGGGATCGCGGCATGATCCCTGAGGAGTTTACAGGCGCGGTCGTGCTCACCGTCAACGACAAGCAGGTCGAGGTCGCCGCGCGTCCCGACATGCGCTTGTCGCGCGTGCTGCGCGAGGAGCTTGGCCTTACCGGCACCAAGGTCGGCTGCGACGCCGGCGATTGCGGCGCCTGCACGGTGCTCATCGACGAGGAGCAGGCCTGCGCATGCCTCGTTCCGGCGGCACAGCTCGAGGGCAGGCGGGTGCAGACCGTCGAAGGCATCGCGGACGATCCGATCGGGCGGGCGCTGCAGCGCTCCTTTCATCATCACGGCGCCGCCCAATGCGGCATCTGCACCCCGGGCATGTTGATGGCTTCGCTCGATCTCTTGCGCCGTGTCGAGAAGCTGAACCTCCCCATGATCGAGGCCGCGCTCGGCGGCGTGCTCTGCCGTTGCACGGGCTATCTCAAGATTTGCGAGGCCGTCCTCGACGCTCAACGGTTCCTCGAACCCGATGAGGGGTTCGCCGAAGATGCGGTCTCCCCGATGGGAGATGGAGGCGCCAACGCGCAAAAATCCGAAGCGCCGTCAAAGGCGCGTCCGGAGGCAAGCGCCATCGCGGTAGGGACGAGGGTGGCGCGCCTTGACGGCCTTCCCAAGCTCGACGGCAGCGAGACCTATGGCGCCGACAAAGCCCCGCAGGACGCGCTTTGGCTTCGCGCCATCCGCTCGCCTCATGCGCGGGCACGTTTCACCATCGGCGATCTTGGCGCCTTCGTCTCGAATGAGCCTGGGATTTTCCGCGTGCTCACCGCCGCGGATGTGCCGGGCGAGAATTCCTTCGGCATCTTTCCCGACACGAAGGATCAGCCCGTGTTCGCTGAAGTCGAGACGCGCTACCGCGGAGAGGCCGTGGCGGCCATCATCGGCGAGCGCGCCGCGATCGACGGCTTCGATGTCGCCCGCTTCCCGATTCATTGGGAGCCGCTCGAGGCGCTTGTCGGCCTCGACGCTGCTCTCTCTCCCAACGCCCATGCGGTGCATGTCTCACGCCCCGACAACGTCCTCGTGCGCGGCTGGGTCGAGAAGGGGGATGTCGACAGCGCTTTTCGTGGCTGCGCCCATGCGGCGGAAGGTGTGTTCTCGACAGGCTTCGTCGAGCACGCCTACATCGAGCCCGAGGCCGGTTTCTCGCGGCGCGTCGGCGATCGCGTCGAGGTCTTCGCGTCGACGCAGGCCCCTTACATGAACCGCGACGAGATCGCGCGTGTTCTCGGCGTCGAGCCCGGCGATGTTCGGATCATCCCTTCCGCGTGCGGAGGAGGCTTCGGGGGTAAGCTCGATGTCTCCTTGCAGCCGATGCTTGCCATCGCGGCCTGGCAGATGGGCGTGCCGGTGCGCTCGGTCTATACGCGTCCCGAATCCATGGCCGCGACGACGAAGCGCCATCCCTCCGCTATCTCGGCGCGCGCCGCATGCGACGCCCAAGGACGCATCACGGCTTATGCCATGGAGGCGGATTTCGACACGGGCGCCTACGCGTCATGGGGGCCGACCGTCGCCGGGCGCGTGCCGGTGCATGGGACAGGGCCTTACCGCGTGCCGAATGTGCTCAACCGAGCGCGCGCCATCTACAGCAACGGGCCGATCGCCGGGGCCTTTCGCGGCTTCGGCGTGCCGCAGGCCGCGATCGCCCATGAGGCGCTCTATGACGATCTCGCCGAGAAATGCGGCCTCGACCGGCTGGAATTCCGTTGGCTCAACGCCTTGCGGGTGGCGGACGAGACGGCGACCGGGCAAGTGTTGCAAGCAAGCGTCGGCCTCGATCGTTGCCTCGAGGCGCTTCGCCCCCATTGGAAACGCATGCTCGATGAGGCACAAACGCTCAACGCGAAACGAGCCGTCACGCGCCGTGGCGTCGGCATCGCCTGCATGTGGTACGGGATCGGCAACACTGCGCTCTCGAACCCTTCGCGCATGCGGCTCACCTTGACCCGTGAAGGTAAGCTCTTGTTCTTCAACGGCGCGGTCGACATCGGGCAAGGCTCGACGACGGTGCTGACACAAATTGCCGCCGACGCTCTCGGATTGCCGGTCGCCGCCTTCACGCTGGTCACCGGAGATACCGACCGGACGGCGGACGCCGGCAAATCTTCGGCCTCGCGCCAAACCTTCGTTTCCGGTAAGGCTGCCGAGAATGCCGCCCTTGCCTTGCGCGCGGAAATCTTGCGGCACACCAATGCCGGGCCGGATGCGCAACTTTCGCTTCAAGGCTCCCATCTCACGGTCGAGGTGAAGGGCGAAAGCTCGGTCATCGACCTCGCCACATGGCCAAGCGGCCGTGACGGTATCGTCTTCGAGGGCGTAGGGGATTTCGACCCGCCGACCGAGCCTCTCGACGTCAAGGGGCAGGGCGTGCCCTACGCGACCTATGGCTTTGCGGCCCAGATCGTGGCGCTCGATGTCGATATGGCCTTGGGCACGGTGCGGCTCGATCGTTTCGTCGCGGCTCATGACATCGGGCGCGCCATCAACCCGACCTTGGTCGAGGGCCAAATCCATGGCGGGATCGCGCAGGGCATCGGGCTTGCGCTCATGGAAGAATATGTTCCCGGCCGGACCGAGAACCTGCACGATTACCTCGTCCCGAGCTTTGGCGACGTGCCGCCGATCGACATCATTCTCGTCGAGGCCCCCGAGCCGCTCGGCCCCTTCGGCGCCAAGGGCGTTGGAGAGCCGGCCCTCATCCCCGCGGCGCCCGCCATCCTCGGTGCGATCCGCCATGCGACCGGCGTCTCGATCCGTGAGATTCCCGCGCTCCCGCACCGTGTCCGCGCGGCGCTCGAAGCCGCCGGCGTCGCGGCGGAGGTCTGAGCGATGAGCGCGTTCCGCGACCAGACGGAGAAATTCGGGGCGCGCGAGGAGGGCGATGAAGGCATCGTGCGCTGCCACGCCTGCCCGGTTCTCTGCCGCATCCGGCCCGGAAGGGCAGGCGCCTGCTCGCGCTATGCGAATGAGGACGGGCGCCTCGTGCGCACCGATCCGATCGTGCTGACGCGGCGCGTCGCCGCCGAGGGCGGGAGCGTGCGGCCTTTTCTTGATGCCGCCGCCGATTGGGATGGCGGCCTGTTGCCCAAGGAGGATGCCTTCATCACCGGCATCGGGGCCGGCACCACCTATCCGGACTACAAGCCCGCGCCCTTCATCGTCTCCGGAGATTATGAAGGCGTCGACACGGTCACCGTCGTGACGGAGGGAATCTTCAGCTATTGCGGCGTCAAGGCGAAGATCGATACGGATCGTCACCTCGGCCCGGAAACGGCGCCCGTGCGCGTTCGCGGGGAGCAAGTCGGCCATGTCACCACGGCCGAATATGGCTCCCAGATGCTTGCGCTCGGCGGGGTGCGCCACCTCACCGGCGGCAGCAAGGCGGAGGGCAATGTCACTTGCGAGGCGCTTCTCGCACTGTGCAATTGCGAAGCGGTGGAAATGAAGATCGACGGGGGCGCCAGCGTGGTTCTCCAGGCCGGCGCCGCGCCGATCGTCAACGGGGTCAAGGAAGAGCGTATGCGCGTCGGCTGCGGCTCGGCAACGATCGGCATCTTCGCGCGCCAATGGCATGGTGAAGTCGACGAGGTGATCGTGGTGGACGACCACATCACCGGCGTGCTTTCCGAGCATCAGGCAGGCAAATTCCTCGGCATGCGCCCGAGCGGCGTGCGCGTTCGCGGCCGCAAATCCACGCCCGGCCGCATTTTCCAGGTGGCCGAGCCCGGCACCGGGTGGGGAGGGACGGCCATCACCGATCCGCTCTCGCTCATTCAATCGATCGATCCCAAGCTCGCTTGGCCCGGGCTTCGTCTTCTCTTCACGTCGACGACGGGCGAGGACGCGCTTTTCTGCGTGCTCGATGAAGCTTTGCGCCCTGTGCCGGCCCCGATGCCGCCCGCCGTCACCAAGGTGGTCGAGCGTATCGGGGAGAATTGCGAGCCGGCGCTTGCCTCGGTGCTCTTCATGGCGGGGGCGGGCGGCTCGCTGCGCGCCGGCGTCACGGAGAATCCGGTGCTCCTCACCCGCTCGATCCATGATCTCGGCGTGCGGGTGACGATGGGCGGAGCGCCGGTTTATCTATGGCCGGGCGGAGGGATCACCGTCATGGTCGATGTCACGCGGCTGCCGCGTAATGCCTTCGGCTCGGTGCCGACGCCCGCCCTCGTGGCGCCGATCGAGTTCACCATGCCGCGCGACGCCTACAAGACGCTCGGCGGCCATATGGATGAAGTGACCCCGCTCGCCGAAGTCGTCGCGAGCGCAAAACTCAGAGCGTGATCGAAGAACGGTTGAAGCCGGCTTGCCGTCACCGCCGCGTCGCCTCACATATGCCGAATGACGTCGCGCCCTTCGTCATTCTGGCGCGTTTGCCTGCCCGTCGCCGCCAACAGCATCTCGAGCGCGTCCTCGATGCGTTCGGCGACGAGATATTTGACCTCGAGCCCGGGCCGCACGAAGCCGCTTTCGCGCATATGGGCAAGAAGAGAAAGGAGCGGCCGCCAGAAACCGTTGATATTGGCGATGAGGATCGGTTTTTCGTGCCGGCCGAGCTGAGCCCAGGTGAGCTGCTCGACCAATTCCTCGAGAGTGCCGATGCCGCCGGGAAGCGCGATGAAGGCATCCGCCTTATCGAACATGAGCTTTTTGCGCGCGTGCATGTCCTCGACGACGTGGAGCTCTTGCGCGTCCGCGAGCATGACCTCACGCGCCTTCAGAAATTGCGGGATGATGCCGGTGACCATGCCGCCGGCGTCGAGCACGGAACGCGCCACCTCGCCCATGAGGCCGATACGCCCCCCGCCATAGACGAGGCGAATGCCGGCTTTGGCCATCATTTGGCCAAGCAGGCGCGCGGCGGCCGTGAAAACCGGGTCGGCGCCTTGTCCGGAACCGCAATAGACACAGATGGAGCGAATCGCGCGCATGCCTCAAGACCACACATGAAAGCCATGGCGCGTCAACGGCGAAGGGGCATTAGCGACGAAATTTTGGTCGTGGCACCAGACGGCGCGACAGGGAACGCGAACGCTTATATGTAGAGGGCCGCTGGCTTCGCGTCCTTTCCTTCGCCGGGATCGGGCGTCACTAACTAAGCCTTTGTTTCAGCGCTATTTTGCGATGATTCAGGGGTAGAATCCCTGCCGAGTGCGGCAAAGCGTTCTGAAACGAAAGCCTGGAATGTCTTCAGTCCCTCGCCTTACCCGGCAAACGCACGCTCAAGAGGCCTCGCCCGCGGCAAAACCGCCAGAGGAGGATACGGGCGCGCCCAAGCGCGAGGCAAGCCTCATCGTCACCATGGTACGGCTCTGGCCCTATCTGTGGCCGTCGGACCGTTTCGACCTCAAGCTTCGCGTGCTGGCCTCGCTCGCTTTGACGGTCATCTCCAAGCTCGTCACCATCGCGGTGCCCTTCACCTTCAAATGGACCACCGACGCGCTTGCGGGCGCGGCGAAAGGCGTGAGCGTTCCCCACGCCCTTCTCGGCATCGCGCTCGGCGGGCCGCTCGCCTTGACGCTCCTTTACGGCCTGGTGCGCGCCCTGATGGTGGTCTTGACCCAAATGCGCGAGGGCCTTTTTGCGCGCGTCGCCTTGCATGCGGTGCGCCGCCTCGCGCGGCGCACGTTCGAGCACATGCACCGCTTGTCGCTGCGCTTCCATCTCGAGCGCAAGACCGGAGGCCTCACCCGTGTGCTCGAGCGCGGTCGCCGCGGCATTGAGGAGCTGTCGCGCCTGACCATGATGACGGTCATCCCGACCGTCATCGAATTCGCGCTCGTCATCTCGGTTCTCTGGCTGCATTTCGATTGGCGCTACGTCGTGCTCGTGACGGTGATGATCGTCATCTATCTCTCCTACACGGTGGTGGCGACGAATTGGCGGATCGGCATCCGCCGCGTCATGAACAGCTCCGATACCGAAGCGACCACCAAGGCCGTCGACAGCCTGCTCAATTACGAGACCGTGAAATATTTCGGAGCGGAGAAACGCGAGGCCGAGCGCTACGACCATTCCATGGAGCGCTACGAGAAATCGAGCGTGCAAGTCCTACACCTCGCTCGCCGTGCTCAACACGGGCCAAGCGGTGATCTTCACCGTGGGGCTGACGATGGCGATGGCGCTTTGCGCGCTCGGCGTGATGGGCGGGACGGAGACGGTCGGTGACTTCGTCATGATCAACGCGATGATGGTTCAGCTCTACATCCCGCTGAACTTCATGGGCATGGTGTATCGCGAGATCAAGCAGGCGACGATCGACATCGAGGAGATGTTCTCGATCCTTGGACGCAATCCCGAGATCGCGGACCGCCCCGGCGCGGGGCCGCTCGAGGTGAAGCACGGGGCGGTGCGCTTCGACAATGTGCGGTTTGCTTATGAAGAGAACCGCCCGATCCTGAAAGGCATCTCCTTCGATGTTCCGGCGGGAAAGACGGTCGCGATCGTCGGGCCATCCGGGGCCGGCAAATCGACGATCTCTCGGCTTCTCTTCCGCTTTTATGAGCCGCAGAGCGGGCGCGTCCTCATCGACGGGCAGGACATCGGAGCCGTGAGCCAGGAATCGCTTCGCCGCGCCCTCGGCATGGTCCCGCAGGACACAGTGCTCTTCAACGACACGATCGGCTACAACATCCGCTACGGCCGCTGGGATGCCTCCGAGGCCGAAATCGAAAAGGCAGCCGAGCTTGCCCAGATCGGGCAATTCATCAGGACCTTGCCGGAAGGCTACGAGACCCCGGTCGGCGAACGCGGGCTGAAATTGTCCGGCGGCGAGAAGCAGCGCGTCGCGATTGCACGCACCATCCTCAAGGGGCCGCCGATCCTTGTTCTCGACGAGGCGACATCGGCGCTGGATTCTTTCACCGAGCAGGAGATCCAGGCGGCGCTCGATCGGGTGGCGCAAGGGCGCACGACCATCGTCATCGCTCACAGGCTGTCCACCGTCGTCAAGGCGGATGAGATCATCGTCCTCGACAAAGGGGTGGTGGCCGAGCGCGGCTCGCACGCCGAGCTTCTTGCGCGCAACGGGCTTTACGCGGCCTTATGGAACCGCCAGCGCGAGATGGATGCGGCGCGCGAAGCGCTCGAGCGCGCCGAAGCCGAGGAGGGCGAGAGCTTGCGCCGCTCGCTTTCCGCGCAAGCTCAGGCGGCGGAATGACAAGCGCCTCGCGCGCGCCCCGGCATGGCTGAGGGCGATGCGGCAAAACCGCCGCCTATACTCCTTGTCGTTGCCTGCGCGCTCGTCGACGCGGACGGCCGCGTGCTCATCGCCGAGCGTCCGGCCGGCAAGACGCTCGCGGGGTTATGGGAATTTCCGGGCGGGAAGCTCGAGCCCAATGAAGGGCCGGAAGCGTCCCTCGTGCGCGAGCTCAGGGAAGAGCTCGGGATCGTCGTCGAGATCCCCTGTCTCGCTCCGCTCACCTTCGCAAGCCATGCTTATGAAAAATTCCACCTCCTCATGCCGCTCTACATCTGCCGCAAATGGACGGGGCTCGCCAAGCCGCACGAAGGCCAAAGGCTGGCCTGGGTGCGGCCGGGAAAGCTGCGCGACTATCCCATGCCGCCCGCCGACGCTCCGCTCATCCCCGCGCTGATCGATCTTCTGGGGCCGTGAGCGGCGCCGGCGCGTCGTTTTTTTGCGCGGGGCCATAAGGCGGCGTCCGGCGTCCGATCGCTCCAATTACGACTTCGGCCGCACCATGAAAGGGCCGATCGCGGAGATGATGCATCCGGTGCCCGTGCCTTTGCCGCGGCATGCCGCGAGCGCCGCATTGATTGCCTCTTTCTCGCCCGCTCTCGAGGTGCCAACCGCGAACATGCCTCCCGCGCCCCTCGCAAGCGCGTACCAGGAGTTCTCTGCCGCCGCGCTGACGAGTTCCTGTCGCACGGGGCCGGGCAATGAATCTTGTCCATCCATCTCGAGAAGCCCCTGCACCGTCATCGACTGCGGCACGCGCGTCACGGCATCGTCGCCGACGGCGACGAGGAGGCAGGGGAGGTGGGTGCGATCGGCGCAAATCTGCAGCGCGCGCCGAATGATGTCGTCGGTCGAGCCGACGCCGATGGCGTATTCGAGCCCGCCATAGGGTCCCGCCACGAGGGCTTTCGGCGAGGAAAGCCTGAGGTAGTCGTCGAGGATCTTCTTGCGCGCTTCATCATGGATGAAGGGAACGCTGTCTTCGCCGACCGCCGCCATCTTGACGAAGCTCGGCGCGAGCGGTCCCTCGCTCGCGATGCGAGGTGCCGGGTGGTCCCAGACGATGGTGTCGCCGACGGCGAAGAGCACGCATTTGCGACCAGCAGCGGCGTGGGATTCGCATTGCGCGAGCGCTTCGGCCTTGGCCGCGGCTTCATCGGCGGCGTTCCGGCTCATCCCGACCGCCGCCGCCGCGATGGCGAGCGCTTTCGGGCCTTTCTGCGTCATGTATTGGCGTTGGATCATTTGCTGCGCGTCGCGCGCGATGAAGGGCATTTCCATGGGTCTCAGCGGCGTGCCCGCAAGTGAATTCGCGCCGCTTGCCGAAGTGCTCGCCCCATTGCCGGCGGGCTCGCCGCGCGGAGCCTGAGGGCTGGCTCCGGAATTCGCCAAAGCTCCGGGTTCGGCGGGTCCCGGCGCACCCGTTTTTGAAATGAGCAAGGCCGCACCGACGAGAAGGACAATGGCGATGGTCGAAAGGAAAAGAAGCGTCGCGCGCGAAACAGGGCGCGTCTCGGCGGGGGCTTTTGTGGCTCCAAACCTCGGGGCTGGCGATTGGGCGTCGGCCGATTGTCCATTAGCAATCACGAAAGCGTGCACGGGTTGAGGGATGTTCTTCACGGATTGCGCGCCGATGTCGCGGAAGAGGATCGATACCTTGTTGACGACCTGCTCTTGCACCGCGCGCGAGACGCAGATGCCACCCGGCAGAGCCAGCCCTTGGAGGCGAGCCGCGATGTTGACGCCGTCGCCGAGAAGGTCGCCATCGCGCTCGACGACGTCGGCGAGCGATATCCCGATGCGGAAGATCATGCGCCGCGGCTCGGGGAGAAGGGCGTTGCGAGCCGCGATTGCCTCCTGGACGTCCATGGCGGACCGCACGGCTTCGACCGCCGAATCGAACTCGGCGAGAACCGCATCGCCTGCCGTATTGAAGATGCGCCCGCGCCCCCTGCCCACGAAATCCGCGAAGATGTCGCGGTATTCCATGAGACGCTTCAAGGTGCCATCCTCATCCTCTGCAACGAGCCGGCTATAGCCGCAGACATCGGCGGCCATGATGACGGCGATCTTGCGCCGCAGGCGCCCTTCTTCCATGGGCTCACCGCGAGATTGAGGCTCTCGTCAAGTATAGCACGAGGAAGCCCGAGGGATCCTAGAGGCGCGCAGCACGACGTAAAAAGCAAAACCACGATCGCAATGCCACGGAACCCGCCGCTCAGCGCCCGTTCATCGATCCTACGATATATTCATATCGTGGCCATCGTGCCTTAACCGGGTTCGTGATGTCCTATGCGAGTGAAGTTGGATCGCTGCGCCTTCGGTGAACGGCAGGACGAACACCATGGCTCTTTCGCCTGATCGGATGGACGCCGCACTTGCACTTTCGCGTTTCGGGTTGGGGGCGCGGCAAGGCGATATCGACGCCATCGCCTCCGATCCCCGCGGCGCCGTGAAAGAAGAGATCGCAAGCCGTGTCGTTCCTTCTCCCCTCGGCGACGAGTTGAGGCCCACGGCGGAGCTTCTCACCGAATTCTATGCCTTCCAGGCGGCGCAAAAGGAGATGCGCGAGCGAAAGATTGCTGGAGCTTCGATCGCGTCTTCGCCAAATGCGGCGCAATCGCCCATAGGGGGCGACCAGTCGGGAAAGGCCGAGGCGATGGCGGCCCCATCCGCCATGGAAGGCGCGCGCGCCAGCGCCCCCGAGGCGCCGGCCCTCCCGGCGCCGGTGAACGGCGCACCTGCCGCGAAGCCCGTCCCACCTTGGCCGCAACAGGTGTTTCTTGCCGAGGCGAAGGCACGCTTTTCCGGCACCGTCCATGTTCCGCAAATCGGCTTTGGCGAGCGGCTCGCCATGTTCTGGGCGAACCATTTCGCTATTTCCGCGGCGAAGGGCCCCCATGTGCGCGTCATCGCCGGTGCTTTCGAGCGCGAAGCGATCAGGCCCCATGTCTTCGGGCGCTTCGCCGATATGCTTTTGGCTGTCGAGACGCATCCTGCCATGCTCTTCTTCCTCGACAATCAGCAATCCTTCGGGCCGAATTCCGTGGCCGGCCAGAACCGAAAACGTGGTCTCAACGAAAACTTGGCGCGCGAAATTCTCGAGCTTCACACGCTCGGCGTGAACGGCGGCTATACGCAAGACGACGTAACTTCGCTTGCCCGCATCATCACGGGCTGGACCGTGGTGGGCCGCGAGGGCCGCCTCGGCCCGCCGGGGACCTTCGCCTTCTTCGCCAACGCGCATGAGCCGGGCGATCGGCGCCTTCTCGGCAAAACCTATGTCGATGCCGGCTTCGAGCAGGGCAGGGCCGCGCTCATGGATCTCGCGCGACATCCCGCGACCGCTACCCATGTGGCGGTGAAGCTCGCCCGCCATTTCATCTCCGATGATCCGCCGAAGGCGCTTATCGACAAGCTCGCGACGACCTTCGAGGCGACGGATGGCGATCTCGCCGCGGTCTCGACGGCGCTCGTCGAAGCCGAGAAGTCCTGGGCGCCCACGCTCGCAAAAATCCGCTCGCCGCTCGAGTTCAGCATTGCCTTGCTGCGGGCGACAGGCGCGAAACCCGAGCCCCAGCCGGTCCTCGGCGGCCTCTACGCCATGGGACAGCCCTTCTGGCAGCCCGCGGGGCCGAATGGCTTCTCGGATATCGCTGACGCCTGGGCTTCCCCCGAGGGCATGCGCATGCGCATGGACATCGCCAACACCGCGGCGATCAAGGGCGCCGATTATTTCGATCCGCCGGAGTTCATCGAAGCCCGGCTCGGCCCGCTTCTTTCCGATGAGACGCGCGGCGCCGTGGCGCGAGCTGAAAGCCGGGCGCAGGGGCTCGCCATTGCCTTCATGTCTCCCGAGTTCCAGAGGCGATGATCATGCTTTGCGAAACCATGACAGCTTCACGTCGCGCCGTGCTCGGCGCTTCCGGCTCCCTTTTTGCCTGGGCATTCATGCCGCGATGGGCGCAAGCGGCGCGCGGGCGTGACGCGCGTTTCGTCACCATCATTCTGCGTGGCGCGCTTGACGGCTTGACGGCGGTGCCTCCGCTCGGCGATCCGGATTACGAGGCGCTGCGCCAAAGCATCGCCTTGCACGCGGAAGGTGCGAATGCGGCCTTTCCGCTCGACGGCTTCTTCGCGCTTCACCCGTCCATGCCCAATTTTGCGAGACTCTTTCGCGCGGGCCAGGCTTGCGTCGTGCATGCGAGCGCCACGGCCTATCGGGACCGCTCCCATTTCGACGGACAAGACGTGCTCGAGTTGGGTTACGAGACCCCGGGCAGGGTCGATTCCGGTTGGCTCAACCGCATGCTCATCGGCTTGCCGAAGGGAGAGAAAGTCGCCCCTGGCGCTTCCGAGAAAGCGATCGGCCTCGCGGTCGGCGCGAACGCGCCGCTCGTCATCCGCGGACGCGCGCCCGTGCTCGGCTGGGCACCAGCCGTGTTGCCGCAAGCCGGCGACGATCTCGCAATGCGCTTGATGGATCTCTACAGCCAGCGCGATCCGCTCTTGGCGCATGCGCTCGGCGAGGGGATTGCGACGGGCAAGATCGCCACCGGCCTTGATGTCGGGCCGCGTGGCGGGCCCGGCGATCCCGAAGGCATGAAGCATCTCGCGGCAGGCGCCGCCAAGCTGCTCGCGCAGCCGGACGGACCGCGCGTCGCCGCGCTCGCTTTTGAGGGCTGGGATACGCATGCGCAGGAGATTGGACGCCTGGCGCGCCTCTTGGCTGGGCTCGACGGCGCCTTCGCGGCGTTCGAGCAGGAGCTTGGCCCTTTGTGGAAGGATACCGCTATCCTCGTCGCCACGGAATTCGGCAGGACGGCTCGCGTCAATGGCACGGACGGCACCGACCACGGCACCGGCACGACCGCCTTCCTGGTTGGCGGCGCCGTCAAGGGGGGCGGGTGATCGCCGACTGGCCCGGCCTCAAGGAGGCGCAGCTGCACGACGGCCGTGACCTTGCGGCGACGACCGATCTGCGCGCCATCGCCAAGGGCGTGGCCGTCGATCTTCTCGGCGCCTCGCCGGCGCTTCTCGCGCGCGATGTCTTCCCAGGCTCCGACAAGATCGTCGCCGACGCAAGGCCTGATCGCTTGAGGCATGCAAAATCAGCGGGCCCCACCGACAAGTCGGCAGGGCCCTGACCGCGGCTAGCTGGGGGGCAGACTGGCCCACGGCTGAGGCGACGCTACCACTCGTTGCGTGCGCGCCCAATTACTCGTCCGAGGTAAGTCCGGTGGATGCCCGCGGGACGATCATCAAGCGTCGCTGAACGCGCCACCGCGCGCCCCGGCGCCGCCGTCAGGCGCAGGCGCGCCGCGCCGGCGCTCTGCGCAGGCGATCGATGTTTGGCTCGTCCGCGTTCGCGAAATGCTCGATGAAGGCGACGCCGAGCTTATCGACGTCGCGCCAAAGCACCCGGCATTTACGGCTGCCTCGCGCGCGGGAGATGCGCAGCATGAATTCGTCGGGTAGGTTGTCGATGATCACCCCGGTGATCTTCGCGCCGCCGCTCGAGAGATCCCTGATTACGCACGGGTAGCCCCATTCGCCCGCGCAATCGTAGAGGAGAGCCGAGGCGTTCCAATCGACCCGAAAGCTCTTTCGGCGGTCCTGCACCATGGCTTGATCTTCACTGCCGATTTTCCTTACAATGCTCCGCAGCTCTAAAAGATTACCTAACCGATCATCGAGGATGCAATAAATTGCCGAGCTCACGATCGAGCCGAAAAGGAGAACGCGCCCAGGCGAAAAAATTGCGGCGCTCGGCCGAGCGCCGGCCCTATTGGCGTCGCCTTCCCATATTTTGCCGGGATGGGTCGAGGTCGGGCCGTTGAGATAAAATTTGCAAGCGCTTCACGCGCATGCTCACTCTCACGCTTGCGGCCGCCTGGCGATAAGAGCGCTGAACTCGACGACCTCGGTGAGGAAGCCGTTCTCGGCAAACGGCGCCACGGCTTCGCGCACGGCCGCCTCGAATGGCGGCCTCCGGTCACCCAGCTTTTCTGGCGATGAGGCGGAATACGAGAGGGCACGCGCGACCAAGGCCTCGATGCTGAGCGAACGCGGTTCGACGACGCCGAGGATGTCGAGGCGAGCGAAAGCCGAATTGAGAAGCACGGTTTCGTGCCCGTCGAGTTTTCCGGATTTTCGAAGCTTGGTGAATTCGTCACGATCCTCGAAGCTGAGCCGCACCGCCTCGAAAGCTTCGATCCAATTGTTTTCCCGACATTTGACGTGGCGGTCGCGAAACAAGGCGATCGCGCCGCAGGGCTCGATGATGGCGTCGAGCGCGCTCAATGTCGCCGCCCTGTCCATCCAATGGAAAGAGCGCCCCATCGTCACGAGCTTGAAGCGTCCGAGCGCGGGGCCAAGATCGTAGGAGGAGCCTTCACGGAATTCGCAACGCACGCCTCGCTTTGTCGCGAGTTCCTTGGCGGCGGCGAGCATCGCCTTGTCGGGATCGATGCCGGTTGCCGCGCAGCCGAGCTCGGCGAAAGCGATGGCGAGGAACCCCGGCCCGCACCCCAGATCGAGCACGCTGTCGCTTGCCGAGACGTCGAGCCACTCGGCTATGTTCTCGATGAGGCGACGCGGATAGTCGAGGCGCCCTTCAACGTAAAACGGCACCGCCGAGCGGAAACGGTCCGGGAGGAAAGGGGCGATCGGGGCCGACATAAGGGACTCCGCGGCATAGTGATTTGTTGCCAGCTCGATGCCAACCCTTGCCCCCCGGACGGTTGAGCTTATCTGGTTACGAGCCAGGTTCGATAATCCAGGATATAGTTCGCGATCAGTGTATTTTCCGGGTCTGAATCCCCGGCGATGGCGTCCGCGATGGGCGCACTCAATCCGCCGAGCAGAAACTGTTGGCGATAGGGGCCGGGATAGGAAAGGATGAGCGCGTTCGTTTTGATGTCGACGAGGTCTAGGGTCGCCTGAATCTTGGCGTATTGATCAATCAGGACTCTGCGCACCACGGACGGCACATCGAACTGCTTGAGAGTAACGATTATTTTTACAGGTCGCGCCCCACGCATCACCGGGGCCAGCATGCTTTCGAGCTGGCCCGTGAAAACTCGCTGAAGCGCGGCTTGGAAGAATGCCTGGACCGCGGGAAAATTCTGGGCGCTTTCGTCGGGGAGCCGGCGAGCGATCTCGGGGTCGGTATTGGTCGCCAGGAAATGCTTTTCCTGGACCGGCCAGGAGCGAATCACCTCGACGCCATGAATCTCGACCCCCGCGAGCTTGAAGGAGGCGATCTCGTCGACGGACATCGAGGGCGGCGGCACGGTGGCGCAGCCGGCGAGCATCAAGGTGACGCAGCAAAAGAGCGCACGAAATTTCGTGGAGAAGGCGGCTTGTCTCATCATGGTTGCTCCCTGCCCGGCTCGCGGAACTCCACACGGAGCTTTTTTGGACCGGATCCTCGATTGGTTTTGTTTCTTGTTGTCTTATGTTCCGGGGCACTGTCCACGAGGCGCGCGATCACGTTCTGGTTAGCTCGGTCGCTCTGACATGGCCAAACTCGACGATCTCCTGCGCGAGCTTTCCGCGTGCCGCATCTGTCGTGATGCTCCGCTTTATGGCCGCGCCTTGCCGCATGAGCCAAGGCCGGTGATCCAAGCCTCGGCGACGGCGCGGCTGTGCATCGCGAGCCAGGCGCCGGGCACGCGCGTGCATCTGTCCGGCCGGCCGTTCACGGATGCCTCGGGCCACAGGCTGCGCGCCTGGCTGGGCCTTGACGAAGCGAGGTTTTACGACGCGAGCCGGGTGGCGATCGTGCCGATGGGGCATTGCTTTCCAGGGCAAGATGCCAAGGGCGCCGATCTGCCGCCGCGCCGCGAATGCGCTCCGGCGTGGCGCCATCGCATTTTTGCCGAGCTGCCCGGGCTCGAGCTCATCTTGCTCATCGGCCATTATGCGCAAGCCTGGCACCTCGAGGGCGGGGCGAAGGACGGGCTCACCGCGACGGTCGGCCGTTGGCGTGAAATTCTCGATGGGCGCCATCGCCCCGCGCTATTGCCTTTGCCTCATCCTTCCTGGCGCAACAATGCTTGGCTGACGGCTCACCCCTGGTTCGAGGGCGAGCTCGTCCCGCATCTTCGTCAAAAGGTGCGGGACTTGATGGGGACTGAACGAAAGCGCCGGTCGAAATCTCGCCCTCCATCGGAAGAGCGCTGAGTTCGCGCTCCAAGAGGATCGCTCTTGCCGGTGTATGACGAAGCCCGGTGCGCGTTGAGGGATCCCGGTTCATGGGTCGTTCAGGGCTTTCGCGGTAATTGGCGGCTCGACGACGGGAAAGCGAGGAGCGCGCCATGATTCGCTGGCATTGCCGGGCCGCCATTACGGCCTTCGCCATGCTCTTTGCCGCATCGGCGGCGATGGCACAGGTCTCAGCCGCGCGCCAGCCGCGGCTTGCTCTCGTGGTCGGGGAGGGCGCTTACGCGAATGCGGCGGCCGCTCCGGAAACCACGGCCGTCAATGACGCGGGCTTGATCGCTTATCAGCTCCAGCAAGCCGGCTTCGACGTGACCGGAGGGCGCGATGTCGATCGGACGGGGTTCGAGAGCCTTGCCGCCACCTTTTTCGCAAAGCTCGGTCAGGCGGGCCCGAACGCCATCGCGGTGATCTATCTCTCGGGCCTTGGCTTGCAAGCCGACGGCGACAATCGATTTATTCCAACCGATGCAAGGCTCGACAAAATCGACGCGATCGGCGTCGAGACGATCTCGATGAACGAGCTCCTGGCGCAGCTTCAATCGATTCCGGGCGCTGCGCATATCGCGATCCTCGATCTCGCGCGCCCATTGCCCTTCCGCATCGCGCCTCAGGTCGCGCCGGGCCTCGCGGCGCTCGATCCGCAGCCGGGGCTCCTCGTCGCCCTTTCGCAGCAGCCGGGCTATGTGATCGAGGAGCAGAAGGAAGGCTACGGCGCTTTCGCGAGCGCGCTCGCGGAGATGGTCCGCGTGCCCGGTCTGTCGCTCGACGAGCTCTTCGCGCGCACGCGCTTGCGCGTGCAGGAGGAAAGCAAGGGCGGCCAATTGCCTTGGAATGTCTCGGGCCTCACGAGTGATTTCACCTTTTTCACGCCCGAGACGGCGGTGGCGCAGCCCCCGGCGCTTGCCGCCTTGCGCGGTCGTCCCCTCGGCCAGCTTGCGGTCGGGGATGCGTTCTCGCTCGCGATCGAGCGCGACACGATCGACGGCTATGAGGAGTTCCTCGCCGCGTACCCCGAAGGGCCTCTCGCGAGGCGGGCCCGCGCGATCATTGCGGCGCGGCGCGAGGCCTTTTTCTGGCGGCGCACGGTGTCGCGCGGCACGCCCGAGGCTTATTGGACCTATCTTCGGCATTACCCTCGCGGGGCGCATGGCGAGGAGGCCCGCTATCGGCTGAGCCTCCTCAACGAGCCCATCGGCCCACCCGCGACATTCTACGAAGAGGAATACGATATTCCGCCACCTCCCCTGGCCGAGGTGACGGAGGATCTCATCCCCTATGATCGCTGGTATGCCCTGCCGCCCCCTCCGCCGCCGCCGATCGTGATCTTGCCGGCGCCGATCATCGAATTCTACCGCCTGTCGGCGCCCCCGCGCCCGACCACGGTCGCCGTCCTGCCGGCGCCGGCCGCGGTGCCGCTCCCGGCGCGCATCATCCCGGTCCCCGTTCCGGTGCCGATCCCGGTTCCGGGCAAGGTGGCGCCCCTGCCGCTTGCGGTGCCGCCGAAGCCTGGGATTTTGGCGCCAGGCAAGCAAGCGCCCGCGGCGGCACAGTCTCCGGCGGCCGCCGGTCCGCTGAGCGGCCAGGGACAGTTCAAGCCGTTGCCCTCGAAAGGCGCAGCCCAGCCCGCCGCGACGCCCGGCACCTCGGCGCCACAGCCAAAGGCGACGGGCGTGCAGCCGTTGCCGGTCCCGGTTCCGGCCGGTCCTGGCCAATTGCCGAAGATGCCGGCGCAGCCAGGCGTCGTGCCGGGTGCCCAATCCCAGCCGGGAAAGCCGCCGGCTCCGGAGGCAAGGCCGCTGACGCCATCGGGCGCCGCGCCGGTGAAGCCCCAGGCAATCGAGCCCCCTCCCGTCACGCCGCCGGCCGGCAAGGCCGTGACGCAGCCGTCTGCGGTGAAACCTATCGCGCCCCCGGCACCGTTGGCGAAGCCTACGCCCCCTCCCGCGCCCGCAAAGCCCGTGGCACCGCCGACGCCGGCTGTCAGAACGCCACCGCCGCCAGCGGTGGTACGGCCCGCCCCGCCTGCGCCCGCGGTTAGGCCTGCACCTCCGAGGCCGGCGCCTCCGCCTCCCGTTGCGAGGCCGGCGCCTCCGCCTCCCATTGCGAGGCCGGCGCCTCCGCCTCCCGTCGCGAGGCCCGCGCCGCCGCCGCCTGTCGCGAGGCCGGCACCGCCTCCGCCCGTCGCAAGGCCGGCGCCTCCGCCTCCCGCAAGGCCAGCACCGGGCAAGCCCTGCACACCGCAGGAGCACGCCCAGGGCAAGTGTTGACGAGGCGCTGAAGTCGAAGGCAGCGTCCCGCCGGGTTCGCGGCGGGACATTCTCCTCACCTCATTCTTCGAGGCGAGCGAGAAGCGAGGAGGTGTCCCAGCGGCGTCCGCCCAGCTTCTGGACCTCAGCGTAGAATTGGTCGACAAGCGCCGCGACCGGGAGCTGGGCGCCGTTGCGGCGCGCCTCGGCGAGGCAGATGGACAAATCCTTTCGCATCCAATCGACGGCGAAGCCGAAGTCGAATTTGTTCTGGTTCATCGTCTTGCCGCGGTTTTCCATCTGCCAGGAGCCGGCGGCGCCCTTCGAGATCACCTCGAGAACGGCTTCCACATCGAGCTTCGAGCGTTTGGCGAAATGGATGCCTTCGGCGAGCGCCTGAACGAGCCCGGCGATGCAAATCTGGTTGACCATCTTCGTGAGCTGACCGGCGCCGGGCGCGCCGATGAGGCGGCAGGAGCGCGCGTATGCGGTGATCACCGGCTCGACCTTGGCGTAAGGGGCCTGATCACCGCCGCACATCACCGTGAGCACGCCATTCTCGGCGCCCGCTTGCCCGCCTGAGACAGGCGCGTCGACGAAGCCGAGACCGAGCTTGCCGGCGACGGCGTGGAGCTCGCGCGCGATCTCGGCCGAGGCGGTCGTGTGATCGACGAAGACCGCGCCCTTGGCCATGCCCTGGAAGGCACCATCGGGGCCTGTCGTTACGGCGCGCACATCCTCGTCATTGCCGACGCAGGCGAACACGATCTCGCGATCCTTCGCGGCCTCGCGCGGGGTCGGCGCGCTTGTCCCGCCGTGTTTCTTTACCCAGGCTTGCGACTTGGCGGGGGTCCGGTTGTAGACGGTGACCTCATGCCCCTTGGCTTTGAGGTGACCCGCCATGGGGAAGCCCATGACGCCCAACCCCAGAAATGCGACTTTCATCTTGGCCTCGCGATTGCGTTGCAGGTGTTGCGGCGATGAGATGGCGCGAACATGACCGCTCGATCAAGTCCCAAACGCGGCGAATGATCTCAACGACGACGAGATAGATGATCGCCGCGTAGACATAGATCAGGAAGTCGAAGGTGCGCGCGAAGATGAAGCGCGTCTCGCCCATGAGGTCGAGCAAGGTCACGATGGCGGCGAGCGCGCTCGATTTGATCATGGCGATGAGCTCATTGCCGAAGGGACGCAGCGCCACGATGAAGGCTTGCGGCCAGACGACGTGACGCGAGATCCGATATTTCGAAAGGCCGAGCGCGGCCGCCGCCTCGATTTGGCCCTTGCTCACGGAATTCAGCGCGCCGCGCATGATTTCCGCCTGATAGGCAGCGGTGTTCAAGGAGAAGGCGAAGATGCAGCACACGAAGGCTTCCCGGAATAGCCACCACACGCCGATATCGGTGAGCAAGGGACGTATCTCGCCCGCACCGTAATAGACGAGGTAGAGCTGGCACAGAAGCGGCGTGCCGCGGAAAAAGGTGACGTAGGAGATGGCGGCGCCCGACAGGAGCTTGTTGCGCGACATGCGCGCCAAGCAGATCGGATAGGCGAGGAGGAAACCAAGCGTCACCGAGATCGTGACGACCTGAGCCGTGATCCAAACGCCGCCGACGAGGCGCCAGCCATAACGCGACATCATCTCGAAATTGAAAAAATTCGCCGCTTGGCCGTAAAGGGTCTGGAGCATCACACGAACCCCCGATTGGCCCGCCGCTCCAGATTGCTCTGCACCAGCCCCGACAAAATGCTGAAGACGAGGTAGATGGCGGCCGCCGCCGAATAGAAGAGGATCGGCCTGGTCGTGTTCTTGCTCGCCTCGGACGCTGCCCGCAGAAGATCGATCACGGCGAGCGTGGAGATCAGCGAGGTGTCCTTGAGAAGCACCATCCAGATGTTGCCGAGACCGGGCAAGGCGACCCTGATGAGTTGCGGCATCAGCACCAGAAAGAAGGTCTTACGGGTATCGAGGCCGAGCGAATGCGCGGCTTCATGCTGGCCTCTCGGCACGGCCTTGAGGGCGGCGACCCAGACCTCGCTCGAATAGGCGGCAACGACAACGCTGAGCGCGATGACGCCGGCGAAGAAGGCGTTGAGCTCGATCGCGGATGAAAGCCCGAAGAGCTTGCTCAGGCGGTCGATCAGCGCTTGCAGCCCGAAATAGACGATGAACAGGGAGAGAAGATCCGGAATTCCCCGGAAGAAGGTCGTGAAGCCCTCGCACAAGGCGCGCACGACGCGGTTCGACGAGAGCTTGAGAACGGCGAGCGCAAGGCCCGAGCCGAAGCCGAAGGGCACCGACGTCACCGCCAGGAGGATGGTGACGACGGCGCCTTCGAGCATGAGGCCGCCCCAGCCGTTCGGCCCGAAGAGAAGGCTGAACCAGTTCATCGAACGTTGCCTCCTCTTCGACGGGGCCAGCTTGGCATGAGACTCACGGGCCTCGGTTCACGGGTTGCTCAGTTCGTGACCTGCTTGCCGCGAATGTCCTGCTTGAAATATTTCGCTTCGAGCTTCTTGTAGGTGCCGTCCGCGTCAACCTCGGCGATCGCCTTGTTGATCATGTCGCGAAGTTCGGTGTCGTCCGGCCGCATGGCGGCGCCGACGCCAGGCCCATGGATGCCTGGCACGCGCTTGATCTCCGAGATGACGCGGCAGCAGCCATTGCCCTTCTTCTCGAAGAAGTCCGCTTCGACGAGGCCGTCGCCGACGACATAATCGATGCGACCGCTGGCAAGATCGAGGTTGGGCTCATCCTGCGTCGGATAGAGCTTGATGTTCGAGTCCTTGTAGAAGGCCTCGAGGAAATTGGCGTGAATAGTCGAGGATTGTGTGCCGATGGTCTTGCCCTTGAGCGCGGCCGGCGAGACATCGTCGCTCTTGTTCGCGGCCTGCCCGGCGAAGACGATCGGGGTCGCGTAGTACATATCCGAGAACATGACCTTCTTCTTGCGTTCGTCGGTGATGTTCATGCTGGAAAAGATGGCGTCGAATTTGCCGGCGAGAAGCGCCGGGATGATGCCGTCCCAATCCTGGTTCTGAAAGGTGCAGGTGACCTTCATGCGCTCGCAAAGCGCATTGGCGTAATCGACCTCGAAGCCGACGATCTTGCCCGAGGGGTCGACGCTTTCGAAGGGAGCGTAGCTCGCATCCATGCCGACGCGGATCGTTTTCCATTCCTTGGCGCTTGCGGCCGAGGCCATGAGGCACGATGCCAGTCCCAACAAGGCCAAGAGCTTCATTGTCTTCATTCTTATCTCCTCATTCTCATCTTCGCCGTTGCGGACGACGCGCCGTAACCGATTTCGCTCAGGCTAGCGGGACTTCATGCAGCCGGGACTTCACGCATCGGACTCTCGCAAAACGAATGCCAAAGCCAAAAGGCAAAGCCTGTCGAATTGGCCGACAGCCGAAAAAACGAGGTCCGTCCCGCACCCTTCCGCCCATCCTGCGCAAAATTTGCGGCTTTGCCTATAGCGGATCGAAATCGAAATAATGGCGCCCGATCGTGGCGTAGCTGCCGTCGTCGCGCACGTCTTTCAGCGCGGCGTCGAATTTTTGCTTGAGCCCGTCCTCGCCTTTGCGGAAAACGACGGCGAAGCCCTCTCCGGCAATGCGATCGGGATCTCCGACGCGGCCCGCGGCCGTGCAGCAGCTCGCTTCGGGTGCGGTCTTCAGCCAGTCGCGCAGGCTCATCTCATCGCCGATGACGAGATCGACGCGGTCGGCCGCAAGATCGAGGTTGGCCTCGATTTGCGTCGCATAGGTGGAGAGCGGCGAATCCGGAAATCGGCTTTCGGCGAGGCTCGCGAATGGGCTGTCGCGCAGCGCGCCGATCGACACCTGGGCCAAAGCTTCAGGGGTGAGCGCCTTGGGGACCTCGTCCTTGCGCGCGACGAAGAGCGCCGGCATGCGAAAGTAAGGTTCGGAAAGGGTAAATCTCTCCCGGCGCTCATCGGTAATGTCGAGGCTCGAGACGATGGCGTCGCCCTTACCGGCGAGGAGGGACGGCACGAGGCGGTCGAATTCGCGGTGCTTGAAGAGGCAGGTGCGTTTGATGCGCGCACAAACGGCATTCATGAGGTCGATCTCGAAGCCGACCATCTCACCCTTCTCGTCGAGATAGGCGTAAGGCGGATGGGCGGCCTCTGTCAAAAGCACGAGCGGCTTTTCCTCTTGCGCCGCTCTGGCCGGATCGGCGAGCGCTTGGTGCGCCAGGGCAAGGCCAGCGAGCGCAATGGCGAGGGTAAGGCGCGCGAGCTTGCCCGAAGCCGCCCAGCACGCGCCTCGCCCTTGCCAAGATGTCAAACAGCCGGCCTCGGACGCCGGTGATGCATGGATAGGCAGTGGACATCCCTCCCGCGCCCCTGTTCGGGTGCATGATTTCCATCCCGTCGCGGGGATGTGCGATAAAGCCAGGATGGCGCGAAGTTGGCAACCGGTTCCGTGGCCAAGTGCGCGCACGATCCTGTGCGCTTGTGAAGGGCCGCCCCGATCGTTAGATCGCCCTCGGAGGTTTGCGCCATGCTGACCAAGGAGGAGATCCTCACCGCGTTGGCGAGCGTCGCCGGACCGGACGGGAAGACCCCGCTTCCGGAATCAGGCACGCTCTCCGACATCATGATCTCGGACGGAAGGGTCGTATTTTCCATCACCGGCGATCCCGCGCAGTCGGCGGCGCTCGAAGGCTTGCGCCTTGCCGCGGAGCGTGCCGTGAAGCCGCTCGAAGGCGTGAGCACCGTGCTGGTCACGCTCACGGCGGAGAGGCCATCGCAAGCTCGGCCGCCTTCCGCGCGCCCGAGCGGGCAACCGGCAAGAGTGCGGGCGGGCCCCGCGCAAGGCCGCACGCCGATCGTCGGTGTCAGGCGCGTGATCGCGGTCGCGAGCGGCAAGGGAGGCGTCGGCAAATCCACGACGGCGGCCAATCTCGCGCTTGCTCTTTCCGCCGAGGGGCTCCGCGTCGGCATTCTCGATGCCGACATATACGGCCCATCCATGCCGCGCCTCTTCGGTCTCAAGGGAAAGCCCGAGGTCACTGAAACGCGCGTCATCCGGCCCCTCGAAGCTCATGGCCTCAAGATCATGTCGATGGGCTTTCTCGTTTCCGAGGACACCGCGATGGTGTGGCGCGGGCCGATGGTCGCCGGCGCGGTGCAGCAATTGCTGCGCGAAGTCGCCTGGGAGCCGCTCGACGTGCTCGTTGTTGACATGCCGCCCGGCACCGGCGATGCACAGCTCACGCTCGCTCAATCGATCGCGCTTGCCGGGGCGGTGATCGTCTCGACGCCTCAGGACCTCGCCCTCATCGATGCGCGGCGCGGCGTCGAGATGTTCCGCAAGGTCGACGCCCCGATTCTCGGCATCATCGAGAATATGAGCATGTTCATTTGCCCGAATTGCGGAGCGCGGCACGATATTTTCGGCCATGGCGGCGCACGAAGAGAGGCGGCGCGCATCGGCGTGCCGTTCCTCGGCGAGATTCCGCTCGAGCTGGCGCTTCGCGAGACTTCCGACAGCGGGCATCCCATCGTCGTGTCGCAACCGTCCAGCCCGATCACCGCCGCCTACCGCGACATCGCGCGCCGCTTGAAGGAAGCGCTGAAATAATCTCGAGGGTGAGGCGTCCGACGAGACGCGAATTCCATGGTCGGTAATATTTTCGTGATCCGCGCGCCGTAAAGGCGCTACGATCGCGAGGCGCCGCCGCAATCGCGCCCCGAAGTCGTGACTTGTTCATCTCACGCGGCGGTCGTCGCGATGATCGCAAGGACAGGAATGAGATCGCTATGAAACGCCGGCAGTTTCTCGCAGGTTCAACGCTCGGTGCGGCCGTGGCTTTTGCACGTCCGGCGCTCGCCCAAGCTTCGCCGGAGCTGAAATGGCGCCTTACCTCGAGCTTTCCGAGCGCCTTCGACATCGTCCAGGAAAGTGCCAAGGTGTTCGCGAGCGCGGTCGCAGCGGCGACCGACGGGCGCTTTCAGATCGAGGTCTTCGCCTCGGGCGAGATCAAGCCGGGCTTGCAGGCATTGGAGGCCGTGCAATCGGGAGAGATCGAGATTGCGCACACGGCGCTCAACCTTTTCGCCACGCATGAGCCGGCGCTCGCTTTTGCGACGGGCGTGCCTTTCGGCCTCAACGCGCGCCAGCAAGCCGCTTGGTGGACCGAGGGCGGCGGGCGCGAGCTCGTCGAGGAGGTCTTGAAGCCATTCGGCGCGGTGGCGCTCAGCTGCGGCAATACTGGGGCGCAGATGGGCGGCTGGTTTCGCAAGGAGGTGAAGACGCCCGCGGATTTCAACGAGCTCAAGATGCGCATCGGCGGCCTCTCGGGCCGGGTGCTCGAGAAGCTCGGCGGGGTCGCAGTGGCGACGCCGGCCGGCGAGATCAAATCGGGGCTGGAGAGCGGCGCGCTCGATGCCGCGCAATGGGCAGGCCCGCATGACGACGAGCGCCTCGGCCTTCAGAAGGTCGCGCCCGCTTATTATTTTCCCGGCTGGCAACAAGGCTCGAACGCCCTTCACATCCTGATCAACCAGGCGAAGTGGGCCGAGCTTCCCGCGCGCTATCAGGCGATCCTCACCGCAGCGTCCTTGCTCGCGGGCACGTCGATGCAGGCGAAATATGACGCGCGCAACCCCGATGCGCTCAAGAAGCTCGTCGTCGACGGCGCGAAGCTGAAACCCTTCGGCGGTGAGATCATGGACGCGGCAAATGCGGCGGCCAACGCCGTCTACGCGGAGATTTCCGCGAGCGACCCGCAATTTGCAAAAATCCTCTCCGCCTACATGGCCTTCCGCAACGACGAATATCTGTGGTTCCAAGTCGGCGAGGTCGCCTACGACAATTACCTCGTGCGCGCCCGCGCGAGGGGATGATGGCGGGGATTGCGCGCGACGCTCTTCACGCGGGAGCCCGAGACGGCGGGCTCCTGCAAACGCTGAGCCCTGAGCCTTATCTGCCGTCGTAATCGACGAACCCAAGCGCGAATTCACCTCTCCCGCAGGGACCCTGCGGGAAAATTAAAGGTCCATGCGATCAAAGGCGTGGATGCCCCGCTATCCTCGGAGTCCGGGGACAGGCATGACGCGCGCACTGATGACGAAGTTCCCAGTAATTGGTGCAAATGTAAGGCGTCACCGAATTCCGAATTCGAATTACTCGGACCAAGTGCTGGCATGACGCGTGGGGGCGACCGCAAACGCGTTTTCGCCGGGCGTCTTCGCGCGGGAGTGCGCCCCCCCTTCACCGATGTTCGGGCAAGCCCGCCGGCCCGAATTGCTTGTCGAGAGTGTCGATGCGCTCTTGCTGGCTCTGGCCTTGGAAGGGCGCGCGGAGCCCTTGATCGCCGCGGGCGATCACGCCGGGAAACGCGATGATCGCGACCACCATCACGACTTGCAGGATGACGAAGGGGACGGCGCCCCAATAAATGTCCTTGGTCGACAAGGGGGCGATGAGCTTGCCGGTCACGCGGTCGCGATAAGCCTGATCGGGCGCGACCGAGCGCAGGTAGAAGAGCGAGTAGCCGAAAGGGGGGTGCATGAAGCTCGTTTGCACATTGACCCCGATCAGCACCGCGAGCCAGACGAGGTCGATGCCGAGCTTCACCGCGGCAGAAGCGATGAGCGGTACGAGGATGAAGGCGATCTCGAAGAATTCGAGAAAGAAGGCGAGCACGAAGATGAGCGCGTTGATGAAGAGAAGAAAGCCGCTCGCGCCTCCGGGCAGGCCGACGAGCAAGCCTTCGACCCATTTGTGGCCGTTCACGCCGAAGAAGGTGAGCGAGAAGACGCGCGAGCCGATCAGGATGAAGATCGCGAAGGAGGCAAGCCTGCAGGTTCTGTGTGTCGCCTGGCGCAGAAGATCGATGTTGAGGCGCCCCTTCACGAATGCGAGGAGGAGCGCGCCCGAAGCGCCCATCGCGCCGCCTTCGGAGGGGGTCGCGACGCCGAGAAAGATCGAGCCGAGCACCAGGACGATCAGGGCGAGCGGGGGGAGCATCGCGAGAGCGACGCGGCGCGCCAAGGGGAGGCCTCGAAGATTTGACGGCACGGCGGGGACGGCCTTCGGCCTCACGATCGAGATCGCGAAGACGTAGAGCGCGTAGAGGGCGGCGAGCATGAGCGCCGGCCGCAAGGCCGCGGTGAAGATGTCGATGACCGAGACGTTGAGCTGATCGGCAAGCACGATGAGCACGATGCCCGGCGGGATCACTTGCGCGAGGGTGCCCGATGCCGCGATCACGCCCGCGGCGAGCGGCCGATCATAGCCGTGGCGCATCATGATCGGGAGCGAGATCAGCCCCATCGAGATCACCGAGGCGGCGACCACTCCCGTCATGGCGGCGAGCAAGGCGCCGACCACGATGACCGAATAGCCGAGGCCGCCGCGCACCGGGCCGAAGAGCTGGCCCATGGTCTCGAGGAGGTCCTCGGCGAGCCCCGAGCGTTCGAGGATCATGCCCATGAAGACGAAGAAGGGAATGGCGAGCAGAATTTCCGAGCTCATGACGCCGAGCACGCGCTCAGGCAGCGCGTTCAGGAAATCGGCCCTGAACAGATGAAGCGCGATGCCGATGGCGGCGAAGATGAGGCCGGTGCCGGCGAGCGTGAATGCGACGGGGTAGCCGGCAAGCAGGAGCGCCACGAGGGTGAGCAACATCACGGGCGCCATATTACGCGAGAGCCATTCGGCGATCGGCGCCGAAACCGCGATGCCGTCCGGACCGGGTGCTGCGGCCGCGATGGACGAAAGGCCGACGGCGCCGCAAAGGAGCGCGGCGATCAGGAGCGGGCGTCGTGCGGGCGGCACGCCTTCAGGGCGCTCCGCTCGAGCGCAGCGCATGCGCGTCGCCGTCCGGCATGGAGGCGTCGGGGGCGGGCGCCGGCTCGATGCCGCGCAGAACCGCGAGGGCTTTCACGATCTCGGCGAGCGCTTGCAGCAGGAGAAGCGCAAAGGCCAAAGGGATCAAGGCCTTCGCCGGCCACTGTGGCAAACCGCCGGGCGTGAGCGAGCCTTCCCCGATCCGCCATGAGCTCACAAAGAACGGCAGGCTCTCGATGATCATCACGAGGCAAAGCGGCACGAGGAAAACGAGGTTGCCGAGAAGGTCGAGGATGGCCTTTCGGCGCGGCGGAAGGGAACGGTAAAGGATGTCCACGCGGATATGGCTGTTCTCCGCGAGCGTTCGTGGCGCGCCGCCGAGCACGATGCCCGCGAACAAAAGGACCGGAAGATCGAGCAGCATCGGGCGCGCGACATGAGCGCCATAGCGCAGAAACGCGTTCGCGACGCTGATCAGGCAGGCGGCGAGCACGAGCCAGGCCGCCGCGCGGCCGATGGTGGCCGTCACCGCGTCGATGCGACGCGATGCCGGCAGCAACATCGTCCTCAACGCGTCGTCCATGCCGCGCTTTTCTCCTTTGAGCCCGCCTGCACCCCGAGCGGCGCCGCCGCCGTGGTCGCCTCGCGGCGGCGAACGCGCTCACGATGCATCGTGTAGACCCCGCTTGCGATGATGAGGAGGATGCCCATCATCGATATCCGGTCGGGCAGGGACGCGAAGATCAGGTATCCGAGCAGCAGCGCGGTGACGATGCTGAAGTAGCGGAAAGGTGCGACGACGCCGACTTCCGCGTCGCGATAGGCGATCACGATCGAAAGATTGCCGAGCGTCACCAGGATGCCGGCGAGTATGAGATAAAGGGAGGGCGTGACAAAAGCCGGTTTCCATTCTTCCGTGATCCCGAGCAGCACGCCGGTCACCGCTCCGGCGACGGCCGTCACCAAGGCGATGACGGCCGACGGGATGACCGGATCGATGTAGCGCGTCAAAAGATCGCGCAAGGCGACGAGAGCGGCGGACGCGACGGCGAGCGTCGCATAGGCGCTCAAGCCGTCCGTGGACGGTTTCACGACGAGAAGGACGCCCGAAAAGCCGATAAGGACGGCGAGGAATCGCCGCCAGCCGATGCGCTCGAGGCCGAAGGCGGCCGCGAGCAACGTCATGATGATCGGGGTCGCTTGGGAAATCGCCGTGACATCGGCGAGCTGCATATGCGCGAGCGCCTTCAAGAAGGTGAGGACGACGACGGCGTCGAGGAGCGCGCGAAGCAGGACCATGGGGCGCAAAAAGAGATGCGCGCCCCGCCACAGGATACGGCCGTGGCCCGTGCCGAGCACGAGGGTGACGGCGATCGCGATCGCGAACACGCCGCGGATCGCCATCATCTCGCCGGTGGGGAAGACCTCGCTCGCGAGCTTGCCGCAAGTATCATTGCACGTCCACAAAACGACTGCTGTGAGCGTCGCGACGATACCGCGCCGGTTGACGGCAGGGTCGGCCAAAGGGTCGGCCATCAGGGCTCCGCAAGGGAATGGACCGGTCCCTCAACCGCCTGTCACGCTCATATGACGTGCGACGGCAGGTTCCGGCCGCCGGCGCTCGATGACGAAATCATGGCCCTTGGGTTTGCGCGAGATCGCCTCCGTGATCGCCTGATCGAGACGCTCGTCGTCGGGCGACGCGCGCAACGCGGCGCGCAAATCGGCCGCGTCCTCTTGGCCAAGGCACATATAAAGCGTTCCGGTGCACGTGACCCGCACGCGATTGCAGCTCTCGCAGAAATTATGCGTGAGCGGCGTGATGAAGCCCAAGATGCCCTCCGTTTCCTTGACGCGCACATAGCGGGCGGGGCCGCCGCTCGAGCGGTCGAGATCCTCGAGCGTGAATTCCTTGGCGAGCCTGGCGCGGACGAGAGAGAGGGGCAGATATTGATCTGAGCGCATCGTCGTCGAGAGCTCGCCGAGCGGCATGACCTCGATCAATGTGAGCGCATGCCCCTCGCCATGCGCCCAACGCAAGAGCTCGGCGAGTTCGGTCTCATTTTCGCCCTTGAGCGCGACCGCATTAATCTTGATATCGAGCCCTGCGGCGCGCGCGGCCTTGATGCCTTCGAGCACCTTGGCGAGATCGCCCCAGCGGGTGAGGCGCCGAAAACGCGCCGGATCGAGCGTGTCGAGCGAGACATTGACCCGTCTCACGCCGCAATCGGCGAGCTCTTTCGCATGGCGCGCCAAGAGGGTGCCGTTGGTGGTGAGCGTCAGCTCCTTGAGGGCGCCGCTTGCAAGATGGCGCGAGAGTGAGCGGAAAAGCCGCATTACATCGCGACGCACGAGCGGCTCGCCTCCAGTGAGGCGTAATTTCGTGGTGCCGCGCCGGACGAAAGCGGTGCACAGTCGGTCGAGCTCCTCGAGCGTGAGCAAATCGCGCTTCGGGAGGAAGCTCATCTCTTCATTCATGCAGTAGACGCAGCGCAGGTCGCAGCGATCCGTGACCGAGACGCGCAGATAGGTGATCGGGCGAAGATAAGGATCGACGAGTTGCGATGCCACCGGGAAGGGCGAGGCCCCGCCCGCGCCCGCGCCGCCCTCGGGGCGATCACGATTGATCTTCTCCGTCCCAATCATCGCCTTGCCAATCATAGGAATGCCTGCCGTTTCTGCCAACATAGGCTCGCCGGTCCGGCGCGCAAGCCTTACCGCCGCTTGTTCCCGCGAACGCAAGAACAAAGACGCCTCACGCAAGCCCACGAAGTCTGGATGCCCGCCTTCGCGGGCATGAGCGGGTTTGGGCCTCCGGGGGTATGAACGGCGAGCTTTGAGCCCAACCACCTCGGCTTCGTTCCAGCATGCTCTAAAGAAAAAGGCCGGCGAATGGCCGGCCTTCATTCTTGCCGAACTTGAGTTTCGTCAGCGAAGCACGACCACCCGAGTGCCAACCCTCACCCTTTCGTAGAGGTCGGTCACATCCTCATTCGTCATGCGGATGCAGCCTGAGGATACCGCTTGACCAATCGTCTCCGGCTCATTCGAGCCGTGAATGCGAAAGAGCGTCGAGCCGAGATAAAGGGCGCGGGCGCCGAGCGGGTTGTCGAGACCGCCCGCCATGTGGCGCGGCAGATCGGGCCTGCGCCTGAGCATCTGGCTGGGCGGGGTCCAATCGGGCCATTCGCGCTTCATCGAGACGGCGTTGATGCCACCCCAAGAGAACCCGGGCCGGCCGACCCCGACCCCGTATTTGATCGCGCGGCCTCCAGGCAGGATGAAATAGAGCCGCCTTTCCTCGGTCGAGATGACGATCGTGCCTGGCGCATAAGAGCCCGCATACGCCACTTCCTCGCGTTGAATCGGCGTATAGGCGACGCGACCGTCGGCTGCGACTTCCGGCAAGGGCAGATGCGTCAGCGGATCGATCTCATAGGCGCTGGCCGGGCTCGCGAGCGCGACCGAGAGCGCCAAGGCACCGAAGGCGAAGAAAGGTCTCATGAGCGGATTTCCAACTGAACGACCACGAACAAAGGGCACCGGCCAACTCGTTCCCTCGCGAGCCCGAATCGGACATTTCCACGGCACGAAAAGCGCTAACGCGAACGCATCCTTGCCGCAATCAGGCTTCCCACGATTGTGTGCCCCAAGAAGCGGTCTCGCAGGCCCCGTGTCTTTTGCGCAACATCTTGCTGAGGGAATCTTGACGTCTCTTTAACGAGCGCGGTCAAACGCGCATATCCGCCATTTATCGGGAGCCGAGACGAACGCCGTTGCGGCCCGCAAGGTCCTGGACGAATTGCCAAGCGACGCGCCCGGAGCGAGCGCCGCGTGTCGTTGCCCATTCAAGGGCTTCAGCGTGAAGCTTGCTTTCACTCACGCTGAGTTTGAAGTTGAAATATGAGACATAAGCGTCGATCATTGCAAGAAATTCGTCCTGGCCACATTTGTGAAATCCGAGCCATAAACCGAAGCGATCGGAAAGCGAGACTTTCTCTTCCACCGCTTCGCCCGGATTGATTGCGGTCGAGCGCTCGTTCTCCATCATGTCGCGCGGCAAGAGGTGACGCCGGTTTGATGTTGCATAGAAGAGCACATTGGCGGGGCGACCCTCGATCCCGCCTTCGAGAACCGCCTTCAACGATTTGTAGGAAGTGTCGCCGGCGTCGAAGGACAGGTCGTCGCAAAAGACCAGGATCTGATGGCTGTCTTCGCGCAAGAGACTCATGAGGAGCGGCAGCGCCTCGATGTCCTCGCGGTGAATTTCGACGAGCTTCAGCGCCCGGCTCGCGCGCTTCATGGCAAGGCGCCGGTTCACCTCGGCATGCACGGCCTTGACGAGCGACGATTTTCCCATGCCGCGGGCACCCCAGAGCAGCGCGTTGTTGGCCGGTAGATCGCGCGCAAAGCGCTCGGTGTTGGCGAGGAGAAGATCGCGTGCCTGATCGATGCCCTTCAACAGAGAAAGCTCGACGCGATTGACCCGCTTGACCGGCTCCAGCCGCTTCAGGTCAGTCCGCCAGAGAAAAGCGTCGGCCTTCGAAAGATCGGCCACAAGCGGCGCCGGGGGCGCGATCCGCTCGAGCATCGCGGCGATGCGCTCGAGCGCCTCGACAGCGCGCGCATCAAGGGGGGCGAGGAGGGAGGGGCGGTCAAGCTCGTTCACGTCGGAGGCCTCGATCTCGAATGTCACTTTTTTCGGCATTTAGTCTTTGACGCGAGCTTATACGCCCCGACCTCGAGGCTCGCTTGAATTTTTCGCGACCACCCCATGAATTCCCGTCGTGTATTCGACGGTCTGAACGGAGATGGACCGAAGCCGGAGCCGCCAAGACGTCGCGCACTCGACTTTCCTCACCGGGCAAAGGCGAGGGCGAGGAGCGCGTTGGGGGCTTGCGCTACGCGATGGTTCCTGGAAGCATAGATAACGCGGCGCCGCGGCGTCCGGCGCCCGTTCCAAGAAACGAGTGCGGGAGGCCGATCATGAGCGAGGCAAAACCAGCGTCATCGGACTTGAAAAGGACCGGGCCTCGGCTCATCGCGATCGTCGGGCCGTTTCAGAGCGGAAAGACGACGCTTCTCGAGGCTTTGCTGGCGCGCGCCGGCGCCATCACCCGCCAAGGCAGCGTGCGCGCGGGAACGAGCGTCGGGGATTCGAGCCCGGAGGCTCGCTCCCACGCGATGAGCGTGGAAGCCAATATTGCGACCGCGGAATTCCTCGGTGACCGCTACACCTTCGTCGATTGCCCGGGCTCCGTCGAGTTCATGCATGAGATGAGCAATATGCTCCCCGTTTGCGACGCGGCCATCGTTGTCTGTGAGGCGGATGCGAAAAAGACGCCGGCGCTCCAGGTGATCTTGCGCGAGATCGAGGACATGGGCCTGCCGCGCATCCTCTTCCTCAACAAGATCGACGCCGCGACCGCAAGGCTTCGCGACACGCTCGCCCTGCTTCAGCCGGCCTCGCGCACACCGCTTTTGCTTCGCCAGATACCCATCTGGAAGGACGGGATCGCGACTGGCTTCATCGATCTCGCGCTCGAGCGCGCTTTTGTTTACCGCGAGCACGCGATGTCGAGCGTCGTCGAGCTGCCCGCGGACGAGCTCGACCGCAAGAAGGAGGCGCGCTTCACCATGCTTGAGCGCCTCGCCGACTACGACGATGCGCTGATGGAAGAGCTGATCTCCGACATCGAGCCGGCGCGCGACAAGGTCTTCGAGGACATGGTCAGGGAATTGAGATCGGGACATCTCGTGCCCTTGATGATCGGCTCGGCGGATCGGGGCAATGGCGTAACGCGCCTTCTCAAGGCATTGCGGCACGAGGTGCCCGGTATCGAGAAGCTTCGCGAGCGCCATGGATTGTCGGCGGAAGGCCCGGCGCTCGCCCATGTGATGCGCAGCATTCACACGGCGCATGGCGGCAAGCTCTCCTTCTCACGCGTATTGCGCGGGAGCTTTGCCGAAGGGACAACCGTGACCGGATCAGGCGGTGCAGAAGAGCGCATCGCGGGGCTGTCGCGCCTCGTCGGCGCGAGCGCGATGAAGATCGGGCGCGCCGAGACCGGCGATGCAGCAGCCTTCCTGCGCCTCGACCACATCGCGACGGGCGAGTGTTTCACCGACGCCAAGGAGCCGCCCCCGCCGCTCAAGCGCACGCCGGCCGCGCAGCCGGTTCAAATCTTCGCTCTTTCGGTGAAAGACCGCAAGGACGAGGTGCGCCTGGCCGCGGCTCTCGCCAAGCTCGTCGACGAGGATCCATCGCTCGTTTTCATCCAGGAACAGGAGACGGGCGAGCTACGCCTCGCGGGCCAGGGCGAGATGCATTTGCGCTTCGCGCTCGAGCGGCTGAGCTCCCGTTTCGGGGTGACGGCGGAGGCCAGAAAGCCTCTCGTTGCCTACCGCGAAACGATCAAGGATGCGGTCTCGGTCCGCGGCCGGCACAAGAAACAATCGGGCGGTCACGGCCAGTTCGGCGATGTCGTCATCGACGTGAAACCGCGCCGGCGAGGCGACGGCTTTGCCTTTGCCGAGACGGTGCATGGCGGCACCGTGCCTCGCCAATACTTCTCCTCGGTTGAGGCCGGCGTGAAGGACGCGCTCAATCGCGGGCCGCTCGGCTTTCCGGTCGTCGACGTGGCCGTGACGCTGAAGGATGGCTCCTACCACTCGGTCGATTCCTCCGACATGGCGTTCCGCGCGGCCGCCAAGATCGCCATCGGGGAGGCCTTGCCGAAGGCGCGCCCCGTGCTCCTCGAGCCCATCCTCTCGGTCGATATCGCGGTGCCGTCGGACGCCATGTCGCGGGCGACCGGCCTCGTCTCGGCGCGCCGAGGGCAGATCCTCGGCTACGACGCGCGGCCGGGCTGGGAGGGATGGGACGTGCTCAAGGCGCAAATACCCGAAGCCGAGATCGGCGGGCTCATCGTGGAATTGCGCTCGGCGACCGCGGGGGTGGGCAGCTACGCCTCGCGTTTCGACCATCTCGCGGAGGTGAACGGCAAACCGGCCGACGCCATCATCGCACAGCACAAGCACCAACGAACCGAGTAGGGCAAGGGCGCGAATGGCCATCGACACATTGCCGCTCCTTGCTACATAATTAGCTCAAAAGCGGCGATTCCGCTTATACGAAGAAAGCAGATTTCGGCGCGAGAAGAATGACGCGCCGCGGTGCGGCTTGCGCCGGCGTGCGAGGCCCAAGGAGCGAGACATGCGACGGGGAAAAGGCTGGGGAGATGCAGAACGATAGTGGCGCCGCCAAGATGTGGCAGGCGAATTACACGATCACGCGCGAAGGGCTGAGGAGCGGCTCGCACCTCGCCCAATTGCGCGCGCGTGCATTGCCCGGCTTTCCCATCCGCTCCGACGAGGAGATCGAGGCCTCTTTGAAAGAGGCGCTCGCGGGAAGGCCGGCGAAAGGCGAGGTTTGGGTATTCGGTTACGGCTCCCTGATCTGGAATCCCGCATTCGAATTCGCCGAGAAGCGCGTCGGTCTCGTGCGCGGCTGGCATCGGCGCTTCTGTTTGTGGCTGAAAGCCGGCCGGGGCACGCCGGAGCTGCCGGGACTCATGCTGGCGCTCGACCGAGGCGGTTGTTGCCGAGGGGTCGCCTTTCGTCTCGACGACAATCAGGTTGAGGAAGAGCTTCTGATCTTGTGGCGGCGCGAGATGTTAAGCGGCTCCTACGAAGCGCGGTGGGTCGACGCGCATACGCGAGAAGGAGCGGTGAGGGCGGTCACCTTCGTCGCCAACAGGCGCCATGCCCGTTTCACCAACCTCCTGTCCGATGACGAAATCGCCGATCGGATCGCTGTGGCGCGCGGCCCGCTCGGCACTTGCGCCGAATACCTCTTGAACACCGTCGAGCATCTCGATGCCTTGGGTTTTCGCGATGCGAGCCTCGAGCGCATTCGTCATCGCGTCGAGCGGCGCCTCGCGGTGCCCGCCGCCGCTGCCGCGTCGTGAGGGTAAGCACGGAACTCAATTCAACCCTTGCCAAAGCTCCTCGATCTTCGCGCGCTCTGCTTTGTCCGGCAGACGGCCTCGAGACGCGCCGAGATTGTCTTTCACATGCTCGGCTTTGTCGGTGCCGGGAATGACGGCGGTCACGGCCTCATTGGCGATAAGGAATTTGAGGAAGAGCTGAGCCCAGCTCGCCGCGTCGAAGTCTTTCGCCCAATCGGGGAGCGGCCTGTCCTTCACCACGCGGAAGAGGCTGCTGCGGCCGAAGGGGAGCGCCGTGAGGATGCCGGCGCCCGCCTCCGCGGCCGCCGGAAGGATGCGTTTTTCGGCTTCACGCTCGCCGAGCGAATAGGCTACCTGCACGAAATCCGGCTTTTCGCGCCGGATGATCGCTTCCATCGCGTCGTAATCACCTTCATAAGTCGAGGTGACGCCGACATAGCGACAAAGCTTCATCGCCTTCCACTCGCGCAACTGCGCGAGACTCTGATCGGCGCGCGAAACATTGTGAAGCTGAAGGAGATCGACGTGGTCGGTCTTCAGCCGCTTGAGCCCACGCTCGAGCTCGGCTTGCGCGGTTTTCGGGTCGGTGCCGCTGCGGATCTTGGTGGCAATGAAGACCCGCTGCCGCACCCCAAGCCTTTGCACGAGATCGCCGAGGACGGCTTCCGCGCTGCCGTAATCCGAGGAAGTGTCGATCACCGAACCACCGCCCGCGACCAGCGCCGATACGACGCCTTCGAGCTCGCCGCGTTGCGCCGCATCCACGCCGACGTCGAAAACGCGCGCGGTGCCAAGGCCGACGGTGGGGAGCTTCTCGCCGGAATGAGGGATCGAGCGAAGGATCAAATCGTTCGCGGCGGGTGCGCGCGAGGGAACAAGGCCAAGCGCGAGGGCGCCGGCGCCGAGCACGAGGCTGTCGCGACGGGACGGGCGTCTCCCTTCCGCAGCTCTCTCGCCGCGCAAAGAGCGGTTCATTGATCAGCCTCTTTGCCTAAAACCAAGGCTGGCAACTCAGTCAATCGATGGTTGTTGAGCCGATGCTTAGTCTTCATCACAGCCAAGCCTTAAGGGTCTATTCCGGCAAAAATAGAGCCGCTGCATCATGGAGGGCCGCCAGACCTACGGCACCGAAGCGCTGACGAAAGGGGTTGAGCTCGGGGCGGCCTCAATGAGGGCAATCGGCGATGGCGTGGGTATCACACGCCGCAAGGAGAACCCGGATTGATCGAACAGGGTGCGGAACTTGATTTCGCCACGCTCTCGAGCACGCCCGAACATAGTCATCCTCTGGACGTCGAGCAGATAATCGGTCGCCCGGCCGTGCGCGGGACCCGGCTCCAGGATCTGCTCGCCGAGCAGCAGCAGGGAGTGCGCTCCCATCGCCGAGCGGATGGCTCGTAGAATGCGCACGCAATCCTCATCGGACCAATTATGCAGCACCCGGATCAGCATGTAGATGTCGCCCCCGCTCGGCACGTCATCGAAGAAGTTACCGGCCTGCGCGGCGATCCGGCCATGCATCAGCTCCTCAGGGCTGATGGCGTCGATGACATCGCGAGAGTCGAATACAAGGCCACGCGGCCCGGAGAACCGACCGAGGATATGGCGCAGCGTCGCGCCATTGCCCCCGCCGATGTCGGCAATGAGCCTCGCGTCCGAAAAATCATAGGCCGCGGCAACCGCGGCGTGCCGGTTGTCGGGGAAAGTTGCCATCATCGCATCGAAGTCGCGGGCTTCGTTCTTGTGCTGGCGCAGGTAGGCGAAGCGACCCATGTTCCAGGCCGCCTCATGCGGGATGCCTCCCGCCATTGCCACGTCGAACACGCTCCAGGCGCCCCAAGAACCGCGGCTGCGCGCCATAACAGGTCTTGGATACCTTGCCCCGGAGTCCCGCCATGAACTTGAGCAGGCCGGGCATTCCCGCGTCCTGTGCCAACTTCTCCGCGTTACTTCGAGTGAGAGACGGAAGGTCGAGCGGCTTTCGCGTCCGACATTCATCGGGCGGCCGCGGTGAGATCACCGAGACAGGGCAGGGTTTCGTCGTGTAACATGGCGTGCATGGACACCCGTCTTCCCTTCCTCGCCGAGCTCGAGCGCAAGGTGTTGTGGCTTTCGACTTTCATGATCCACAACGCCAATCATCTGCGCGCCAGCGAGGACGGGCTCAAGGTCGGCGGGCATCAAGCCTCCTCGGCCTCGCTCTCGACGATTCTTACCGCGCTCTACTTCGCCGTGCTCAAGCCGGAGGATCGCATCGCGGTGAAGCCGCATGCGAGCCCGATTTTCCACGCCATCCAATATCTCTTCGGCAACCAGACGCGCGAGAACCTCGCGAATTTCCGCGGCTACAAGGGCGCGCAATCCTATCCGTCACGCACGAAGGATGTCGACGATGTCGATTTCTCGACCGGTTCGGTCGGATTGGGTGTCGCGCAGACGCTCTTCGCGAGCCTCGTGCAGGATTATGTGAAAGCCCATGGCTGGGCGAAGGAACGGCCTGAAGGGCGCATGATCGCGCTCGTGGGCGATGCCGAGATGGACGAAGGCAACATCTTCGAGGCCTTGCTCGAGGGGTGGAAGCAGGGCTTGCGCAATTGCTGGTGGATCATCGACTATAATCGCCAGAGCCTCGACGCTGTGATCCGCGAGGGCCTCTACGCCCGCTTCGAGGCGATTTTTCGCGCCTTCGGCTGGGATGTCGTCATCCTCAAATACGGCTCGTTGCAGGAAGCCGCGTTCAATGAGCCGGGCGGAGAACGGCTGCGCCAATGGATCGACACGGCGCCGAACCAGCTCTATTCGGCGCTGACCTTCCAGGGCGGCGCCGCCTGGCGCAAGCGGCTCCTGGACGATCTTGGCGACCAGGGCGACATGACGCGCCTCCTCGAGCGTCGTTCGGACGCGGAGCTCGCGACCTTGATGAGCAATCTCGGCGGACATGATCTGCCGAATTTGCTGCAGGCATTCGAGGCGATCGACCACGACCGGCCGACGGTCTTCATCGCCTATACGATCAAGGGATTCACCTTGCCGCTCGCGGGCCATAAGGACAACCACGCAGGCCTTCTCACCCCAACCCAGCTCGAGGGCTACCGCGACGGAATGGGTGTGCGCGAAGGCCATGAATGGGACAAGCTTGAAGGGGTGAAGCTTCCGCGCGAAACGATGGAGCGCTTCTTGGCCGAAGTGCCCTTCGTGGCGAAAGGCAGGCGGCGCCTCGACGCTCCCCTCCTGCCTGTTCCGGAGACGCTCTCCACGCCGCATCAGCCGCGAATGTCGACCCAGCAGGGCTTCGGGTTGTTGTTGAACGAGGTCGGCCGCTCGAGCGAAAAGATTGCCGAGCGGATCGTCACCACCTCACCCGACGTGACCGTCTCGACCAATCTCGGCGCCTTCGTCAACCGGCGCGGCCTCTTCGCGCGCCAGGACATGAAGGATCTGTTCAAAGCCGAACGCATCCCCTCCACCTTCACCTGGGATTTCTCGCCCAAGGGGCAGCATCTCGAGCTCGGCATCGCCGAGATGAACCTGTTCACCCTGCTCTCCGCGCTCGGGCTTTCGCATTCGCTTTTCGGCGAGCGCCTCATCCCGATCGGCACGCTTTACGATCCGTTCATCGAGCGTGGTCTCGATGCGCTGAACTACGCCTGCTATCAGGATGCGCGCTTCATCCTCGTCGCGACGCCGTCCGGCGTGACGCTGGCGCCGGAAGGCGGCGCGCATCAATCGATCGCCACCCCCCTCATCGGGCTCGCCCAGGACGGGCTCGCGGCTTTCGAGCCCGCCTTCGTCGACGAGCTCTCCGTAATCTTGCGCTTCGCCTTCAATTATCTGCAGCGCTCGGGCGAGACAGAGCCGAGCGAAAGGAGCTGGCTGCGCGACGAGACGGGCGGCTCGGTGTATCTGCGCCTCTCGACCCGCTCGCTCGAGCAACCACAACGCGTGATCGACGCGCCGCTGCGCGATGACATTATCGATGGGGCCTATTGGCTGCGCAGGCCCGGGCCGAACGCGCAAATCGTCGTCGCCTACACCGGAGCTGTGGCCCCCGAAGCCATCGAAGCGGTCGGCTTGATCGCCGAGGATCGGCGCGACGTTGGCCTTCTTGCGGTGACCTCGGCCGACCGGCTCAATGCCGGCTGGACCGCGGCTCAACGGGCCCGCGAACGCGGCCTCGTGCACGCCACGAGTTCATATCGAACGGCTGTTGGGCGAGGTTCCGCCCCATTGCGGCCTGGTCACCGTCATCGACGGGCACCCGGCGACTCTCGCCTGGCTCGGCTCTGTGATCGGGCACAGGACGCGTTCGCTCGGCGTCGAGCATTTCGGCCAGACGGGCACCATTTCCGATCTTTATCGTCATTATGGGATCGACGCGCAGGCGATCCTCGGCGCCGCCCAAATGATCGCGCCGGGACGACCCATCAGGCATTTGAGGGCCGTATAGGCGTCACGGCTTTTTTCTCGGCGATCACCTGCGGCTCGCCCGGGAAAACGTGGCCATTCTCGTGGGAGCCATGGCGCTGCGTTTGCGCGGCAAGAGGCGGAACTCAGACGGTTCTGGGTCGTTAGGCCTCATGAGGAATTTATCGGAGGAGAGAGCCGTGACCACTCGATTTTTGACGCTCGCTGCCGGATTGACGCTATTGGCTATGCCCTCGGTTGCTCAGGCTCAAGGGATCGTGCGGGGTGCGCAACAGGGAGCGGCGGTAGGAGGCTCGGCGGGCGATCGGACTGCGGGTCCGGTAGGCACGGTGGTAGGCGCAGCGGTCGGTGGCGTCGCGGGCGGTGTCGCTGGCGGGGTGAACGGCGCGCTCGGCATTCAGCCGGCCGCCTACCATCACCGTTACCACCACTACCACCATCACTATCACCACATGGCGCCGGTAGGGGCAGGTTCGGCAGCGCCGGGCGTGCATTATCCGCGCAAGAATCCGTCGGCGCCTCAATAGGCCGACGAGGATCCTCGCATCTTGCTCCGGCCGGGCTTTTTGCCCGGCCGATACCGCTGTACCGGGCGCATTCGCTCCCGCGTCGCCGAGAAAACCAGAGCAATAAGCCGTCTCATCGAGAAGGGAATGTGAGGGAGCCGCATCAAATATCCGCTGCGATCTAAAAACGAGCTTCTGCCATCGCAGGAGGGGACAATGCTTGCATATCGCCGTAAGAGGATGGCTGTGGCCGTTCTGGCCCTTTCCCTAGTTTGCGCGGCGGAAAGTGCGTCTTCCCAGGAGGCTAAGGCGCCTGCGGCTTCGGAAACGCAGTCGCAAACCGGGCAAGGCTCTCAGCCATCTCCAGAGGCTCCTCCGCAGGAGAAAGCCTCCCAGCAGGGCGGGGCGCTACCGCAATCGAAGCCCCCCCAAGCCCCCCAGGCGCAACCCCTGCAATCTCCCCTGCCGCTGGTTCCTCCACCCGAGCAGGGAGCCAAGACCCCGACGATCGTCCTCGACAGTCAAGATGTGCAGGGCGTCCTGGGGAAGGAGGCGCTGAGCCGCACGGGCGAGAAGATGGGCCAGATCGTCGATGTAATCGTCGATAGAAATGGTGGGATTCGCGCAGCGATCATCGATTTTGGAGGGTTCCTGGGCGTCGGCAGCCGCAAGATCGCGGTCGACTGGCGGGCCGTGCATTTCGTGCCGGGAGGAAAGACCATCCACATCATCCTCGACCTCACGCGCGAGGATGTCGTCGGGTCCCATGAATTCAAGCCCGGTGATCAGATCACGATACTGGAGCCGAAAACCGAGCCGCCGGTCCAAGAAAATGCGGACCCGAACGCCGCACCCGCGGCGCCCGAGAAGTGATCCGATACCAGACGTCCAACCGCATGCGAGCTTCGTCCTCCGAGCGACGCGATGGCCGAGAAGGCAATGCGCCGCTTGTCGCGCATCTGGCCGCCGAGCCGAGGGATCCCCCCCGCCCCTCGAGCGAGAGCTTGCGCGGGCTCGATTGGTTCACCTTCTTCGTTGCCGATGTGCAAACGGGCTTTGGCCCATTCATCGCCGTCTATCTCACGGCCAATAAATGGACCCAGGTAAACATCGGCCTCGTGCTCACGATCGGCGGGCTCATCGCGCTCGTCGGACAAATACCGGGGGGAGCCCTGGTGGACGCGGCGCGCTCGGAACGTCGTCTCGCCGCGGTCTCGCTTGTGCTCATCAGCATGAGCGCCCTGGCGCTCGCCTTGATGCCGATCTTTCCCGTTGTGCTCACCGCGAACGTCCTGCACGCCGCGGCAAGCTGCGTGCTCGGCCCCGCCATCATCGCGATCAGTCTTGGCCTCGTCGGGCATAGAGGGATCAGCGAGAGGCTCGGCCGCAATGTGCGCTTCCTCTCGATCGGCAACGGCCTTGCGGCTGCGGGCATGGGCGCCTGCGGTTATTTCCTCTCCAAGGAAAGCGTGTTCTACGTCACCGCGGCCTTGAGCGTTCCGGCTCTCTTTTCCCTCGCCCGGATCAGAGAGGAGGAGATCGATCCCGTTCGTGCCCATGCGGGCGTGCCTCGCCGCCACCCGGCCAATCTGGCGCAGGGGTTGCGGCGCGTGGCGGCCAATCGGCCGCTCCTCCTCTTCGCCATATGCATCGCGCTCTTCCATCTCGCCAATGCGGCGATGCTGCCGCTCGTGAGCGGCATGATCACCATGCGCTCGAGCAATTGGGCGACCGTGCTCGTCGCCGCCTGCATCGTCGTGCCTCAGCTCGTCGTCGCGGCCTTCTCGCCGCGCGTGGGGCGGAAAGCCAGGCAGTGGGGGCGCAGGCCGCTGCTGCTCCTCGCCTTCGCGGTCTTGCCGCTCCGGGGCATTCTTCTCGCCGTTGTGACCCAGCCTTTTTTGCTTTGCCTCGTACAGGCGCTCGATGGCATCTCCGCCGCCGTGCTCGGCGTGCTCGTTCCGGTCGTGGTCGCGGATCTGACGCGCAATAGCGGGCGCTTCAATCTCTCGCAAGGCGTGGTCGGTACCGGCGTCGGCATCGGCGCCTCGCTCAGCACCACGATCGCCGGATATCTTGCGGATCATTTCGGCGGTGCGGCGGCGCTCATCGGTTTATCTTGTGCCGGGGCTTGCGGCCTTTTGCTTTTGGCGATGCGGATGCCCGAAACGCGCCCGTTGGAAGAATGACACCCACCCCGCTTCGGCGATATGCAGTGAAGAAAGACCAGCCATGTCGGGACCGCGAGAAAGGTCAGCCGGCGTTCATCTCGCCCTTGGGTAAGATGTCCGATCGGAAAGTTGGGAGTTCGAAGGGCTGCATCGCACGTCTTGAGAGTCGTGAAAAGCTTGTGTTATGCGATGCAAGTAAGCTCGAGATCATCTTCTGTATCGGAAGGATCATCGCACCGATTGAAGAGCGATTTTGCGCGACGCGCCTTCAATAAGACTACCTTTCATGACCCTTCAAGGAGCCGAAGGAGAGACAGGGCGGAAACTCAAAGACAACGACGGCAACACCTAATAAGCATCGCTGCGATGCCAGGTTGGCTGGCTCTGCCGGCTGCCTGCGCGAAGGTTGAGAAACCTATTCGAAATCGACGCGTTCGGATTATGACGCGTCCTGCTTGCGCCCTGCGAGCGATGTTACTGCCAGCTCGGTAGGTCGCGCCCCGATGCGGCCTCGGCGATCAACGATCGGATCGAAAGGCGGCTCGAATGGACGATCTTTGCGTTTACGTCAAAAGGCCGCTCGGTTTCATGGCGCGTTACATCAAGGCGCGCCCGTTGTCGCACGGCTTGATCTTGATCGCGGTGCTCGGTGGCGTGGGATGCTCGGTCGGCGCGCAGTATGGTGTGCGCGCTCTCGTCGATGCGCTTTCGGACGCCTCCGTCCACGGCAGCCCCTGGTCCGCATTCGCGCTTCTCGCGGGCTTGATCGCGTCGGACAATTTGCTTTGGCGGTGCGCCAGCTGGGTCGCCAGCTACGCGTTCGTGCGCGTGACCGGCGATTTGCGGCGCGACCTCTTTCGACATCTCACCGGCCACCCGCCAGGCTATTTCGCCGAACGGCTCCCCGGCGTCCTGACGAGCCGCATCACGGCGACATCGAACGCCTTTTTCGCCGTCGAGAACATGTTCGTCTGGAATGTCTTGCCGCCTTGCGTCGCGACCATCGCGGCGATTGCGCTCGTGACGACGGTCAGCACCGAAATGGCGGCCGCCCTCATCCTCATCGCAGGCGTCGTCGTCTATGCCATGTTTAAGATCGCTGCCGCGGGCAAACCCTTGCACCACCATTTCGCGACCGAGGCCGCGGCCGTCGACGGCGAGATGATCGACGTCATCGGCAATATCTCGCTCGTCAAATCCTTCGGTGGCCTGCGGCGCGAGCATCGCCGCTTCGATCAGGTGGTGGATCGTGAGGTCACGGCACGCCAGCGAAGCCTGATCCACCTCGAGAGATTGCGCCTTTTACACGCGTCGGTCACGGTCATTCTCGCGCTTGGGCTGCTCGCCTGGGCGTTGCGGCTCTGGCAAGAGGGCGCGGCCACGACGGGGCAAGTCGTGCTCGTCTGCACGCTTGGCCTCTCCGTCCTCTACGCGACACGCGACCTTGCCATCGCGCTCGTCGACGTCACGCAGCATATGGCAAGGCTTTCCGAAGCGCTCGAAACCCTGCTCGTGCCGCATGCGTTTCGCGACCACCCGAAGGCCTTGCCCCTCATTCGGGGCGGCACCGGGGTCACTTTCAGCAACATCTCTTTCGGCTACCCGAGATGCCAGCGCCTCTTTGACCGCTTCACGCTACATGTGGAGCCCGGCCAACGCGTAGGTCTCGTCGGCGAGTTGGGTGGAGGAAAATCGACCTTATTTGCGTTGCTCCAGCGCTTCTATGCGGTCGAGAAGGGGCGCATTCTCATCGGCTCGCAGGATATCTCGGAGGTGACGCAGGACAGCCTGCATGAGGCGATGGCGGTCGTGCCCCAGGATATTTCGCTCTTCAACCGCTCGCTTCTGGAGAATATCCGCTATAGCCGCCCCGAGGCCTCGGACGAGCAGGTCTGGAAAGCAGCAATCGCGGCGCGCTGCCATGAATTCATCGAGGCGCTCCCTGATGGGCTGCAGACGCCCGTGGGGGATCGCGGCCTGAAGCTCTCGGGTGGGCAGCGCCAAAGGATCGCGCTCGCGCGCGCTTTCCTCAAGGATGCGCCCATCCTCCTGCTCGACGAGGCGACCTCGGCGCTCGATCATGAGTTCGAGGAGATGATCAAGGAGGCTTCGAGCCGCCTGATGCGAGGGCGCACGGTGATCGCAATCGCCCACCGCTTGTCGACCTTGCGCAGCTTCGATCGCCTCATCGTGCTCAAGGCCGGAAAGATCATCCGTGACGGTTCTCCCGCCGAGTTGATGGAAGTTGACGACCAGTTCATGGAGCTGATGCGGCGCGATACCAACAGAATTCGCCGGGCGGCTTGAGAAGGCCTTTGTCAGCGCGCCCAATCGAGTGAGCGGGAAACCGCTTTCTTCCAAGAGGCGTAGAGTCTCGAGCGTTCGCTTCCCGCCATGGAGGGCTGCCAGCGCTTGTCGCTGCGCCAATTGCCCCGGATGTCGTCGCTGCTCTTCCAATAACCAGTCGCGAGGCCAGCTGCATAAGCGGCGCCCAGCGCGGTCGTTTCGATGACTTTCGGGCGCACCACCGGCACGTCGAGAATATCGGCCTGGAATTGCATGAGAAGCTCGTTCACCACCATGCCGCCGTCGCAGCGCAATTCTCGAATTTCGACCTTGGAATCCTTGACCATCGCGTCTAGCACATCGCGCACTTGAAACGCGGTCGCCTCGAGCGCGGCTCGGGCGATATGCCCCTTGTTGGCGTAACGCGTGAGGCCCGCGATCACGCCGCGCGCGCTTTCCTGCCAATAGGGCGCATAAAGGCCGGAAAAGGCTGGAACGACAAAGACATCGCCATTGTCCTTGACACTGCGTGCCAAGCTCTCGACCTCGGCGCTCGTCGCGATGATGCCGAGATTGTCGCGAAGCCATTGCACGAGCGCGCCGGTGATCGCGATCGAGCCTTCCAGGGCGAAGACCGGCCTCGCGTCGCCGAGCTTGTAGCCGAGTGTCGTCAGGAGGCCGGAAGACGAAGGGAAAGGCGTCTCGCCGGTGTTCATCAGCATGAAGCAACCGGTGCCGTAGGTGTTCTTGGCCTCGCCGGGCCTCAGGCAAGCTTGCCCGAAGAGGGCCGCCTGCTGATCACCGAGGATGCCGGCGATGGCGACGCCCTGTAGCGGCTCGACGCAGGCGCCATAGATTTCGCTCGAGGAACGGATTGCCGGCAGACATGCGCGCGGAATGTCGAAAAGCGAAAGGATGTCCGGATCCCAATCGAGCGTCGCAAGATCCATGAGCTGCGTACGCGAGGCATTGGTGACATCGGTGACGTGAAGACCGCCCCTCGTCCCTCCCGTCAAGTTCCAGACCAGCCAACTGTCGATGTTTCCGAACAAGGCGTCACCGGCCGCGGCCTTCCCGCGCGCGCCGGGCACATTCTCCAAGAGCCAGGCGAGCTTGAGGCCGGAAAAATAAGTGGCGAGCGGCAAGCCCGTCTTGGCGCGCAGGCGGTCCTGGCCGCCGTCAGCGGCGAAATGCGCGACGAGACGATCGGTGCGCGTATCCTGCCAGACGAGCGCATTGTGGAGCGGGGCGCCGGTGGCACGGTCCCACAGGAGGGTCGTCTCGCGCTGGTTGGTGATGCCGATCGAGGAAAGCTCCTCGGGCGCCAGCCGAGCCTTCGCCATCGCGCCCGAGATCACGCTTTGCGTGTTGCGCCAGATCTCGACCGGATCATGCTCTACCCAACCCGGCTTCGGATAGAGCTGCGCATGCTCCTTCTGCTCGCTCGCAACGATATCGCCTTCGCGATCGAACAGGATGAAGCGCGTGCTCGTCGTCCCCTGATCGATGGAGCCTACATATGTCGACACGGCAGGTTCCCGGCTGATGCGACGCTGTCTTCGGCGCCGGTGATGTCGTTCAGGCGTTCTTCGTTGCGGCGGCGCGGGTTCCCCGGGGCGCCTCGAGATATCGTCCGATATCCGCGATGATTGCCTGCGGGAGGTGCAAGCCGAGCTTGCTGCGCCGCCACAGAATGTCATCGGCACTTCGCGCCCATTCGGCTTGCAGGAGATACTCGATCTCAGCCTCGCTGAAGCCCACGCCGAAATCCCGCCCGAGGTCGGCCTGGCGACGCGCCTCGCCGAGAAAGGCATCGACGCGTGTGCCGTAGGCCCGGGCAAGCCGGCGCGCCGCCGAAGCTTCGAGGAAGGGCTTTCGGGCCTTCAAATCCACAAGGAATGCGTCGAAATCGCCCTTCGGGATGTCGCCACCCGGCAAGGTCGCGCTTTCAGTCCATGCGGGCTTGAGCCCCGGAAAAAAGCGCGACAGCGCGTCCATGGCGTGCTCGGCGAGGCGGCGAAAAGTCGTGATCTTGCCGCCGAAAACGGAAAGGGCCGGGGGCGCGCCATGGGGTGCGTCGAGGTCGAACACATAATCTCGTGTGACGACCGAGGCGGTGATCGAACCATCATCGAAGAGAGGACGAACACCGGCGTAGGTCCACACGATGTCCTCAGGCGCGATCTGGGTGCGCAGATGGAGGGCGACGCTCTCGCGCAAATACCCGGTTTCCTCTTCGCTGATGCGGATCGCGTGCGGCCCTTCATGATAGGGAACGTCGGTCGTTCCGATCAAGGTGAAGTCGTTCTCGTAAGGGATCGTGAACACGATCCGCTTGTCCGGATTTTGGAGAATGTAGGCGTGCTCGCCACGATAGAGGCGGCGCGTGACGAGATGGCTTCCCTTGATGAGCCTCACCCTTTTCGAGGAATTGACGCCGAGCCGAGATCCCAGCACCTCGGCGACCCAGGGGCCTGCCGCATTGACGAGCGTGCGTGCGCGAAGCCCGCGCTTCACGCCGGTATTCATATCCTCCAGCACGGCTTCCCAGAGATCATCGACACGACGCGCTGAAACGAAACGGGTGCGCAGCGCAATGTCGGCGCCGCGTTCCCTGGCATCGATCGCACACAGCACGACGAGGCGGCTGTCGTCGACAGCGCAGTCCGAATAGGCAAAGCCGGTCTGAAACCTGGGTTGCAAGGCTTCGCCGTAAGGGTGCGTCGCCAGGCGAAGCGTTTCGCAGCCCGGCAATCGCTCGCGCGCCGCGAGATGATCGTAGAAAAAGAGCCCGAGCCGAACGAGCCATGCCGGGCGGACGCCACGATCGTGGGGAAGCACGAAACGCAGCGGCCAGATGATGTGCGGGGCTGAGTTGAGGAGGCGCTCGCGCTCCTGCAGTGCCTCGCGAACGAGACGGAACTCGAATTGCTCCAGATAGCGCAAGCCCCCGTGGATGAGCTTCGTCGACGCCGAAGACGTTCCTTGTGCGAGGTCGCCCTGTTCCACCAGCATAACCGTGAGGCCGCGACCTGCCGCGTCACGCGCGATGCCGCATCCATTGATGCCCCCGCCAATGACGAGGAGGTCGAACGGGTCGGGCGCGCGTTGTTCCAAGATCACCTCGTTGGCGATGGTCTCGTGTTTGAGTTTTGCAGGGTTCGCGCCAACGCGCCATCCTCGGATCAGGCGCGGCCGCGCCGTGATTTTTCGGGTCGGACCCTGAGCGCAATCCAGTTGCGCAGTTCAGTGAGCCTCATCTGCGGATCGAGAAGCTCCGGTTGAATGCCGTATCGCCAAGCGATGTCGAGCCTTTCCGGATCGCTGTCGAGCGTGCGCAGCTCAGCGCAATAGTCTCCGGCTTGCGCCTCGTCGGCAAAAATGCCCTCTCGCGTGAGCGGCGCGCGGCGTCGCTCGAGGATCGACGCCAGTTCCGTGAGCGTGAATTCCGGATGATACTGCACCCCCCAGAACACGCCCCCTGCATACCGGATTTCCGCGGCTTGAATGGGCGCGAAGCGATTGGTCGCAAGGATCACGGTTTCACCAGGCGGAATGGCGACAACATCGAGATGGGTGCAAGGCGCATCATAGGCTCCGGGACGCCCGGCGAGCAGCGGGTGCTGCCTGCCCGCCTCCGTCGGCGCGATATTTCTGGCGATGCCGATCTCTCGCCCGAGCGGATTTTTGGCCACGCTGCCTCCACTCGCCGCCGCCGCGAGCTGCAGGCCCCAGCAGGAGCCGAAGAACGCCGTCTTCGAGGCGTATATTGCGCGCGCGAGCTCGAGCTGGCGCTCGACGGCCTCGCCGCCGTCATAGATGCTCAGCGCGGATCCGGTGACCGCGATGCCGTCATACTCCTCGAGGCCCCTGCCATTCGGCAGATTGGCGCCCGGATCGGCTGGTAGGCAAATGTCGCAGACCGCATCGGGCGCGATCGAGACGAGGGTATCCGAATAGGATTGCGACGGGGTTTTCCCGAAGGCCGCCTCATGGGCTTCGCGCGCGGGCCGCGCATTGCCTTCAATCACCAAAAGCTTGAGCGACATGACAAGTTTCTTTCGACACGGGACAGGGTTGACGCTTCCGAGCCTTGCGGAACGACGGGTCGTCGCGTCGACATGCGCCATTAATCTTGCGGGTGCCTCGGTCTTGACGGTCCCCTTTTCATACGCCAGTCATCGCGACATCGGCCCTCTTGCAACCAGCCGATGAGATTTGCCGCATTGCAGGAGCGTCGCCTCGCCGTCAAGACTTCACGTTCCGACTTTGCTCCGACTTGCCCCTTCGCCCGGAAAACCGCCATGCCCACTATCGATCTCATCGACAGCTTCGCAGACGAGCTGACCTCCATTCGGCGGGATATTCATGCGCATCCGGAAATCGGCTTTGAAGAGAAGCGTACCTCCGATCTCGTCGCCGAGAAGCTGAAGGGTTGGGGCATCGAGGTGCATCGCGGCATTGGAGGGACCGGCGTCGTCGGCGTGGTGAATGGCAGAAAGAGCAATGGCCGCCGCATCGGCCTTCGCGCCGATATGGATGCCTTGCCTATGCAGGAGAACACCAACCTTCCTTGGCGCTCGACCATTCCCAACCGCTTCCATGGCTGTGGGCATGACGGTCACACCACGATCCTCCTCGGTACCGCGCGCTACCTCGCGCAGACGCGAAATTTCGATGGGCAGGCGATCTTGATCTTCCAGCCAGCCGAGGAGGGCCTGGGCGGCGCGCGCGCCATGCTCAAGGACGGGCTTTTCCAGAAATTCCCGTGCGATGAGGTCTACGGCCTCCACAACGCGCCCGATCTCGAGCCGAAGAAAGTGACCATTTTGCCAGGACCCGCGATGGCGGGCGCGGATTTCTTCGACATCACGGTCAAGGGTTATGGCAGCCACGGCGCCATGCCGAATTATTCCAAGGACCCGATCATAGCGGCGATGACGCTCGGCCAGGCGCTGCAGACGATCGTGAGCCGCAATGCCGATCCGCTCGAGGCGGCGGTCGTGTCGATCACGCAATTTCACTCCGGCTCCGCCTACAACGTCATTCCCGACGAGGCGAGGCTCGCGGGCACGATGCGGACCTTCTCCGACAACGTCCGCGAGCTGACGCGCGAGCGCATGCGCGCCATCGCGGCGGGGGTCGCTGCCACATTCGGCGTCGAGATCGCGGTGGACATACGCGACATCTTCACGGTGCTCGAGAACCATGAAGAGCAGTCCCGCGCCGTCGCCGAGGTCGCAAGCGAGATCGTCGGCGCCGAGAACGTTTCCATGACCCCTCAACCCAAGATGGGGAGCGAAGATTTCGCCGACATGTTGCGCGCTGTTCCTGGCGCCTATTTCTGGCTCGGTCATGAAGGCTCGGTGCCGGTGCATAATCCAGGCTTCATCCTTGACGATGCGATCCTGCCCGTAGGCGCGAGCCTGTTCGCACGCATCATCGAGACGCGCCTGCCGTTGGCCTGACGTGAGCTGAGAGGCAAATCGACGTTCGGTCAGCGTCACGAAGACACGGCCCAACCGGTCGGGAAGGCATCAGCCGTTAGCGCTCTCGCCGAGAGGGGATGTGGATCGTCCCTTGCGGTGCTATATGAAGGGCCGGTGCGCCAGGCGCTCTCAGCGGCGGGCGCGCATCGCTGAAAGGAGCAAGCCGTGAAGCCTCCCCGGATCGGGGCCGTCGATTGCGACATTCATCCGGCGTTGCCCGCGCTTTCGAACCTGCTCCCATACCTGTCGGACCATTGGCGCGAGATGGCGCTGCAAGCCGGGCTGCATGAGCTTGAGACCATGAATTATCCGCCGGGGGCGCCCATCTCGGCACGCCGGGATTGGCGGCCGGCGCAGGGGAAGGCTGCGGGCACGCTTGCCGAGGTGAGGGCGCAGGCGCTCGAACCCTGGGAGACGAGCCTTGCCATCTGCAACTGCCTCTATGGCGTGCAGGCGCTTTTCAGCGAAGACATGGCCGCTGGTATCGCGCGGGCTCTCAATCATTGGATGGCGCGCGAATGGCTCGACCGTGAGCCTCGCTTGCGCGCCTCGATCATCATTCCCATGCAGAGCCCCGAGCTTGCCGTGGACGAGATCGAGTTTTGGGCTTCCGACAAGCGCTTCGTCCAGGTTCTGATGCTCGTGACCGGAGACGCGCCGCTTGGACGGCGCCAATATTGGCCGATCTATGCGGCCGCCGCCCGCCACGGCTTGCCGGTCGGCATCCATGCCGGCAGCAGCTTCCGCTATCCCATGACGCCTGTGGGATGGACGTCCTATTTCGCGGAGGATTACGTCAACCAGTCCCAAGCTTTTCAGACGCAGCTCACGAGCCTGATCTGCGAAGGCGCCTTCTCGAAACATCCGGATTTGCGCGTCGTGCTTCTCGAATTGGGCTTCACCTGGCTGCCCACGCATCTCTGGCATCTCTCCAAATTCTGGCGCGGCTTGCGCATGGAGGTGCCTTGGGTCGACCGACCACCCTTCGAGATCGTGCGCGATCAGGTCCGGCTCACGCTTCAGCCGGTCGATGCCCCCCCGCGGCCCGAGGTGTTGGAGAGGGTGCTCGAGCATATGGGCTCGGACGAGCTTCTCCTCTTTTCGACCGATTATCCTCATTGGCAGTTCGAGGGCGAGGATGCCTTGCCTGACGGCCTGCCGGACGCACTCGTGCGGAAGATCCTGATCGACAACCCCCGCGAGACCTATCCGCGCCTGATGGAGATGGTGCAATGAACATCCACGCCACGCCGAAGGTCGAGGCCGAGATCCTCCCGAAGACGAAGCTTCGCGTTGCTGATTGCGACCTCCATCCGGTCCCCAATACGCTAAAGGATCTTTATCCCTTTCTCGAGAAGCGTTGGCGCGACCATCTCGAGAGCTTCGGCGCAAGGCGCCGCCAGGGAATTTATCAAGGCCCCATCTATCCCAAGGGGCAGCCCGAGGCGGCAAGGCGCGATGCCTGGCCGCAAGGAGGCAGGCCGGGCAGCAGCCTCGAGCTGATGAGGCGCCAGCATCTCGACGCCAACAACGTCGAGCTCGGCATTCTCACCGTGATCAATCCGCATCCGGGAAATTACCAAAACCCCGATCAGAGCATTGCCATGTGCCGCGCGGTGAATGATTGGCAGGTCGCGGAATGGACCGGGAAGGACAAAAGGCTCAAGGCGTCGATCCTCACGGCTTATGAGCATGGGGCCGCGGCCGTTGCCGAGATCGAAAGGCTCGCGGGCGACCCTAATTTCGTGCAAGTTTTCCTTCTCAGCCGCACGGCGCAGCCGCTCGGCAACCGGTGCTATTGGCCGATTTACGAGGCCGCGTCGCAGGCCAATCTTCCGGTCGGCGTCCATGCCTTCGGCAATAGCGGCTTTCCGATCACGAGCAGCGGATGGCCATCCTATTACATCGAGGAAATGGCCGGCCACGCCCAATCGTGCCAATCCCAGTTGACGAGCCTTGTGCTCGAAGGGGTTTTCGAGCGCTTTCCCAAGCTTCGTGTGGTCTTTATCGAGAGCGGCTTTGGATGGCTGCCGTCGCTGAGCTGGCGGCTCGACACGCATTGGAAAAAGCTTAAAGGCGAAAATCCCGCGCTCAAGCGCCTCCCGTCCGAATATATCCGCGAGCATATCTGGGTGACGACGCAACCGATGGAGGAACCCGAGAGGCCGCGCCATCTCTTGGATATTTTCGAATGGGTCGGGTGGGATCGCGTGCTTTATTCCTCGGACTATCCCCATTGGGATTTCGATGATCCCGCACGCTGCCTGCCGGCCGGCGTGACGGCAGAGCAGCGCGAAAAGCTCTTCTTGACCAATGCGCTTGCCCTTTACAGGAAAGGATAGATGGCGAAACACGTGGTGGCCCCTGTCGCGGAGGTGCCGCCGGGCGCTCGCAAGCTCGTGACGGTTCAGGGCCGGCCGGTCGCCATCTTCAACGTGGGCGGGGAGCTCTTCGCGCTTGTCAATCGCTGCCCTCACAAAGGCGGCAGCCTGTGTGAGGGAAAGCTTACCGGGCTCGTGCAATCACCGGAACCTGGCGTTTATCGCTATTCACGAGGGGGCGAAATTCTGCGTTGCCCCTGGCACGGGTGGGAATTCGACATCCGCACCGGAAAATCGCACTGCGATCCGGAACGCGTGAAGGCCAAAAGCTTTCCTGTTAAGGTCGAACCGGGCCGGGAGCTAGCCGAAGGTCCCTATGAGGTCGAGACTTTCGCGGTCTCCGTCGAGCAGGATTACATCGTCCTCACGACTTGAGGGTCCGAAAGGCGCTTTTCCCAACCGTTAGCCATTTTTTTAAGTGCCCGGCGGGTGCCGGACGCTCATTTGCGGTCGGCCTGCGTGGGAGCCTGGGTCGGTTTGCGCCCCCCGGGAAGGATCATGCGCGGAAAATGCGTTCAAAGCACTCAGTTGCTCTAAAGAATTTATTTTCAATATCAATCTCTTACAAAATGTGATCGCGCAGCGGCAGTGCTTGCTTTTGAGACGGGGCAAACCATGTTAAGCGGTAAGGCTAATTAGGGTACAGAAGGAGACGGCAATCTTAGACGCGCCTCTCGGTTGGCCTAAGGGAAGTGCGCGCGATTCGCGCCACGGGCGTCGGCGTCTCTTTCTTGCCCGTCTTGCGACGAGCACAGCCCTCGCAAGCAGTGCACTGACGGTTGCCGCTTCGGCTGCGCACGCGGGCTCGCCCGTCGCGATTCCGGCGAATATGCTCCCGCAAGGCGGGCACTTCGTTGCCGGCTTGGGCTCGATCGGCACGCAAGGCCTCACCGAGACGATTACCCAGACGAGCCAGCGCGGCATCATCGAGTTCAACTCGTTCTCGATCGGCAAGAGCGGCACGGTCAAGATCAACAACGGCACGGGCGCGACGCTCGATCGGGTCACCGGCGGCTCGCTGTCGCAAATCTTCGGCACGCTCTCGGCCACGGGCTCTGTCTATCTCGTGAACCCGCAAGGGGTGGTGGTCGGCAAAAGCGGGGTGATCACGACGGGCGGCTCATTCGTCGCTTCCTCCCTCGACATCTCGAACCAGAACTTCATGGCCGGCCAGACCTTGCGCTTCGAGGGCAAGGGCGCAAGCGACGGGATGGTGAAGAACCTCGGCTCGATCTCGTCGTCTGGCGGAGACGTCTTCCTCATCGCGCGCTCGGTGGTGAATTCGGGCTCGATCAACGCCCCGAACGGCACGGTGGGCCTCGGGCGCAGGCCAAGAGGTGCTCCTGAAGGACATGTCGGTCGGCGGCGGCCGCATGACGGTGCGCTACGGCAAGGGCGATGTGCGCAATAAAGGCGCTATCGCGGCAGCGCAGGCGGAGCTCAAGTCCGCGGGCGGCAATGTCTATGCGCTTGCGGGCAATCACTCAGGGATGATCCGTGCCACGGGAAGCGCGATGCGCGGCGGGCATGTGTGGCTGACGGCAGGCGGCAGCGTCTTCGCTGGCGGCAGCATCTTCGCGCAGAACCAGGACGGCTCGGGCGGGCGCGTCACCATCAAGGCGACGAAGCTCGCCAAGGTGACGGGCCGCATCAGTGCAAGCGCGGCTTCAGGCACGACGGGCGAGTCCGGCGGGCGCGTGATCGTCACCGGCCACGACGTGACGCTCGGCAAGCACGCCGTGATCGACGCGAGCGGCACGGGCGCTGGCGGCACGGTGCTCATCGGCGGGGATCGGCAAGGCGGCGCCGTGAAGGCGCAAAACTTCGCCAAGCACGCGATCGCCAATGCGCAGACGACGACCGTCGAAGCAGGCGCGCAAATCCTCGCCGATGGCGGGGCAGGGGGTGGCGCAGGCAGCGGCGGCAACGTCGTGGTGTGGTCGGACAAGCACACGGTGTTCGCCGGCGCGATCTCGGTCACCCTTACACCCGGCGCCACGAAATCCTCGAATCTCGGCCTGTTCGGCGTAGTCGGCGCGGCCGGCGTGGTGCGCAACGTGACGCTCACCAACATCAGCGTCACCGGGACGGCCGACGGGGACAGCAACATCGGCGCGATCGCGGGTCAAAATCTCGGAACGATCTCCAATGTGTCGGCGAGCGAAACCATTACGCTCAACGGGACCACCGCGAGTAATATCGGTGGCCTGGTGGGGGCAAATACCGGGGGCACGATTTCCGCATCTTCGGCAAGCGGCACGATCTCGCTTGGGACTACGGCGAGCAATATCGGCGGCCTCCTAGGGCTGAACAAAGGTGCCGGCGCGACCGTGACAGGAGCGGACGCTAACGTGAACTTGACCCTGGGCAATTCAGCCGCCCAGGTTGGCGGGCTTGTGGGCTTCAACAACGGAGGCACCATCTCGTCATCTTTGGCGAGCGGGTCCGCGTCCGTGACTGGCTCCGTTAGCAATATCGGAGGGCTCGTCGGTCAGAATACCAACGCGAAGATCATTTCGTCGACGGCGACCGGGGCGGTGATTGCGACAGGCACGGTCTCCGACGGAGGCGGGCTCGCGGGCCGAAATGACGATACAAATGGCGGCGCCAATCCCAGCTCGATCACAGGCTCGATCGCAACAGGCTCGGTCACGGTCGGGAGCGGATCCACACAGATCGGCGGACTTGTCGGCCTCAACAGCTCGGGTTCCACGATTTCGTCGTCCATGGCGAGCGGGACCGTCTTTTCCGCCGGAAGCGTGAGCGAAGCCGGCGGCCTTGTCGGCTTCAATACCACCTCGGTGGCGGCGGCAAGCTCGATCAAGCAGTCCGCGGCCACCGGCGCCGTGATCGTCGGTTCGGGATCGTCCATGGTCGGTGGGCTCGTCGGCTCGAACAGCGCTGGCGACACGATCACGCAATCCTTCGCGACGGGTCCTGTTCTCGCGTCAGGTTCCGCCAACGTGGGAGGACTCGTTGGCCTCAGCGCCGGCACAGTGACCTCCTCCTTCTGGGACACGGAAACGACAGGTCAGGCGACCAGCGCCGGCGGTGGCGGCGCCATGGGCGTGACCACCGCCACGCTTCAGTCGGTCGGGGCGGGGAGCCCCTTCGCGACCTTGAACACCGGAACAACGGTGTTCGGCATCGTCAATGGCCAGTCCTTCCCCTATCTCCTGTCGCAATTTCCGACGACGCCCCCGCAAGTCGTCTCTGGCATGGCTGGGGCCAACGCCGCCGCACAGATCGTCGAGCTCGTTGTCAACGGGTCGGTCGTCGGGACAGGGATTGTCGGGGCCAACGGCTATTACAACATTCTTCTGGCCTCACCGCGAATCCATTTTATGGGCAACGGGGGCGGGAATTATGTCCTCAACATCGCGAGCGCGACCGCTTCCGGCACCATCACGCCGGCGCAGCTGACGGTGACGGCAAACAATGCGACAGCGGTTCAGGGCGATCCGCAGCCCGCCTTCACCGCGAGCTTCAGCGGTTTCCCCGCGGGCCTTGGACCAAGCGCGCTTACGGGCACGCTCACCTTTACCGTGACGAAAATCCCCGGATTGCCGGGAAGCTTCGAGATCCTGCCGGGCGGGTTGAGCTCGAGCAATTTTACCATCAACTTCCTCCCCGGCACGCTCCTCTTGACGGGCGGGAACCTCTTGGCGAGCGGCGGCACGGTGAGCCGGGGCGTTGTGTCATCGGCCGAAGAGCAACCCGCCATGACGACGGGCGATCAGGTCACGGCCGTGTCGGATGGCAAGCTCATGAGCTTACCTGTGCCACCCGTGCCGTTCGCGATGAACGACGGGGACTTTGCCCGTTTGAAGGGGTCGTTCTTGCAGGATCCCGTCGTTAGCAGCGTTTTTGGTTGGAGCGGGGCTTTGGGGCTCGAGACTGGCAATCTAGTCGTGCCAAGCTTGGACGAGACCGGCAATCAAATCGGTCGGCTTATCGGGTTCAACTCGACGTTCATCGAGACTTGCCGGGCGCGCGCCAACCTTTGTCGGTAAGAAAATCGGATTTGCCCGCTCGAATCACCTGAGCTAATCACCGGCTCGCGTGCAAAAGAATGTGTTCCCAAGAGCCGAACCGATAAGCGTTTTGGCCAAAAGGACCGTTCGCGTAACGATTAATTAGAGTCGATGTCCGATGCCGACATGTGATAGACGAAAAGTGCGAAGCGAGCTCTTCGCCTAAGTTGGGATGACTTCATGGCTCAGTCGAAAGCGCCGCCCGCCAAATTCCCCAGCAAATCGCCGGCGCCGTCTTCCGCGGACCCGGGGATGCCCCTGTTCTACAGTCAGATCGCCGCGCTCGATGTCTCGCGCTGCGCGGGCAAATCACTCAAGACGAGCATCGGCTTCGACTTTGCTCGCAACACCAATGTCGTGATGCTGAACGCGGCGGAGTTCGAGCAGGCGGCGCGCATTTATCCGATCGTGTTCGCCAGCGCGCCCAACCCGGCGGCGCTCGCGATACTAGGCCTGCGCGAACGCGAAAATCTGTTCGTTGACGCCAATGGTGAATGGAAGCCGAACACTTATATTCCCGCCTATGTGCGCCGTTACCCCTTCATCTTCCATCGCAGTCAAGACGGCCAGCAATACACGCTGTGCATCGATGAAGCTGCGGGCGCGCTCGAGGATGGCTCGGAACGCCCGCTATTCGTCGATGATGCACCAAGCGATATCGCCAAGGGAGCGCTCGAGTTCTGCGCGGCCTATCAGCGGGACAATGAGCTGACGCGCGAGTTCGTCGCCGAGCTCGCCAAGAATCAGCTTCTGGTGCCGAACCAGGCGCAAGTCACGCTTCCAGGAGGCGAGAGCCTGGCCCTTGCCGGCTTCGAGCTGATCGATCGCGCCAAATTCGATGCGCTTCCGAGTTTCGTCCTGACGGATTGGCGAAAGCGCGGATGGCTGGGCCTGGCATATGCGCATTTCATCTCGCTCGCCTGTTTTGGCGATCTCATCGAGCGCGCGGGAAGGAAGCAGGTGTTGATGTAGGCGCGACGGCTGGGGGTGAACGTCGGTCGAGGCGCCGGGGCCCTGCCGATCATGCCTGCTGGTGTGCTTCTGAAAGAGATTCGCGCAGACGAAAGCGTGCACGGCCGAGCCCGGATATATCAAAATTGGCGCGAGGTGCGTCATCGGGTGCGCAGGTGCGCTGCTTGCTGCATGGACAAGCGCGCGTAAATTCGATAACTCGACGGCCTTGACCGTTCGGCTCGCGTCGACCAGGTGCGCCGGCGAGGGCGTCCCGTTGGGGGATAGTTTAACGGTAGAACAGCGGACTCTG
>CAWCDW010000001.1:0-24196 GCA_963794475.1 uncultured Alphaproteobacteria bacterium | reverse complement strand
CTGCGCCTTTTTGAAGAAAGTTCCCACGGCCTACAAGGCAAGCTGACGTTGTCGACGCATAGCCTTCGGATGGCCATCTTCCTTCACGCAGGCGCGAGACAAGGCCGCACTCGTGGAAACTGGTGAGGCCATGGCCGGCAGCCGCGTTCCGGCTTGGCTGCGGCCGCGCGCGCATGGGATCTAGACGAAGATACCGGCCGAGAATCACGTCCGCCGTCGCGGGCGTCCCTGGCGCATCTGGTGCTGATCGCCTTCCCAACCCAATCCCTTGAGCTCGGCAGGTGTTCTTTTGCCGCGCCAAGTCGCGATGTGCTCATCCATGGCCTTGGCGGCATCAGCCTGAGCCTCGCGTTTCGTCATAAAAGATTCTCGCGCGCGGTCGCGCAGCTCCCCGCTTTCATAAATCCCCCAGCGGTAGCGGCGCATGCGCTTTTCGATGTGAAACTCGATCTCGATCGTAAAGGGATGGTCGCGGGCCATGCCGCCATTATGGGGTTGGCGCGCAAATCGGGCCAGCGCAAAATCGCGCTGCCCTGCTCGATGCAGCCCTGTTCAGCAAATGGGACGGGCGGCGCCGGCCATGGAATTACCTAGGCGTGAGCCAGCCGGCAAAGGCGGTCCGCAAGTCGGGCGCTTGTGTAAATCGTGGCGTAATTCAACGATAATACCTGTCCTCCTCTAATATTTTTGTGATTTTATCCTATGTGAGAAGGAGTTTTTCGTAAAAGCGCCAGCGAGGACGATTTGACCGTCAGGACCGATCGCGCCATCGTTTCATTCATGCACCCTTTCAATCTCAGAGGAGCTGGAGAGATCCGACCGGCGGGAGATTATCTTGTCGAGACGGACTATGAGGTGATCGAGGGCGCGTCGAGGCTCGCCCATAGGCGCGTGGGCGACCCTCTTCACAATTCCCTCCATCTCGGCGCCTCAATGCCTCACTCAGCGTGTCCCTGTCGACCAGACCGAGCTTGACGCCGTCTTGATGAAGGATCGTAATCAGACGATGAGATCCGCGATCGGGAATGTGACGACATAAGGAAAAGGCGAATGAGCCTCAGTTTTCCAAACGCCAGTCGCTCCTTCGATGAAAAAAGGCGCAGCGTCAGTTTCTGGGGCTATGACTCCGCCTTCGAGATCGCCTTTCATATCGAGGAAGATGCCCTGCGGCGGATCAGCCCCGAAACGCAAGGGGACGAAGCGTCGATGCTGCGCGCGTTCGATGTCAACCGCGCCCGCATCGAGAAAGCCGCCGGGCACGCCTATGCGAAGGGCCGAAGCAATTATCACCGGCTTTCGCCGTCGGATTTCTAGGGCGCGATCGCCAAATATGACAAGTACTTTGCGAAAAGATCAGGCGTCGAAATAATGGGCCGAGGTCCCCGGCGCCGCCGCCCGGCAGCCATCTTCGCAAGCGGCCGCGCTGGCCAGGGCGCAACCGTCCCCCTCGTCTTCGCTCTGTTGACGACCGTCTCGCTTTGCCCTGCGAGCTGTTCCCCGGTTTCGGCGGCCGAGGCAGCGCCAGACGCCACGCAACGGCACGTCCCCGCCAGCATGAGCGCCAAGGAATATGACGCGATGTTGGGTGATATCGCGGACACGGTCGTCCGACGCTTGCGCTCCGAGCCCGGCGCAACGCGCGCGCCGGCGAACCCTCAAGCCGAGGGCGCCGAGGCCGGCCGCATGGCGCAAGGGGCCGATATGTTCAAGGGCTTCGGGCAGCTCGAGGACCGTGCCGTCGAGGTGGCCGGTTACCTCCCTCGTCTCGGCGACAGCCTCGAGCAGGTGATCTTGCGCCTGGGCGGAGATACGCTCGGCGGCTTCGGCCGGTTTGTCCTCAAGCTCCTCCTTGGCGCCGTGCTCGCGATTGGCGCCGAGCAGATGACGCGACGCTTGCTTGAGCGATACATGCGCGCGCCGCCTCGCCAGGAACGCGAAGGGCCGGACATCTTGCGAACCCTGGGGCGGGCGCTTCTCGACATCCTGCCGCTCATCCCCCTCGTGCTCATCCTCTACGCCCTGTCGGTGCATGGCTTTGCCGCGACCGCGCTCCAGCAAAAGGCAGCCGGCATCATCTTCAGCGACGTGCTGACCTGGAGGGTCGCCGTGCTGGTCCTGCTCATCTGGTTCAGGCCACGTGATCCGGCGCTTCGCATCGCCGCGGTCGACGACCGCGACGCCCGAAGATTTTTATCCTACCCTCTGGGCGCGGCGCTCGCCTATGTGGCCGCACAAGCCATGTTCGACGTCCTTCTTGCTGCCGGCCCGCCCGCCGAGGTCGTGATCAGCGCCGGGTTCTTCAACAATTTGCTGTTCTCGGTGATCGACTACACGGCGATCTTCTCGACCCGGCATGCCACGGCTCGATGGCTCGCAAGCTTCGTCAACGACAACGTCGGTCACGCCGCAAAGGCCAAGCTGCAGCTCGCCAAATACTGGTGGGTCATCGCGATCTTCGCCGATACGGCCATGACGGTCGCGCTTGCTTACGGCATGCTTTCCGGAAATCCCGACGTGGGGAGCGCCGTGGTGACGTCACTCACCTTGACGCTGGTGCTCATCTTCCTCAAATCCTTCTACGACTATATCCAAAGGCCTTCCGCCGTCCCGTCCGAGACGGCCACGATGCGCGACGCCGAGATGCGCCTCATCGATCTCATCGCCCGCTGCTTGCGCTTCCTCACCCGCCTGCTGATCGTGACGGTGGTATTCGAGATTTGGATTTTCGACGTGTTCCCGGTCGTCGCGCCAGAGGACGTGCCGTCAGCCAGGATCGCCATCAGGGATATCCTTCTCACTGTCGTCCCGGCTTATCTCATATGGCAGATCGCCTGCTTCTCCATTGCTCGCCAGCTCAGCGAGCTCGGCACGGCCCCAAGCGCCGGGCCGTCGGGGCGCCCGCCCACTGTGGGCTCGCGGCTGCACACCATGCTTCCGCTGGCTCGCCTGGTTCTCGGCATCGTCATTGCCGTGCTCGCGACGCTCACCGTCTTGTCGAGGCTCGGCGTCAACATCGCCCCTTTGATCGCCGGAGCCTCGGTGCTCGGCCTTGCCGTCTCGTTCGGCAGCCAGACGCTGGTGAGGGATATCATCAGCGGCTTCTTCTACCTCGTCGACGACGCCTTCAGAGTGGGTGAATATATTCAGAGCGGCAATTATCGAGGAACCGTCGAAAGCTTCAGCCTGCGCTCCGTCAAGCTGCGCCATCAGAACGGTCCGCTCTTCACCGTTCCCTTCGGCATTCTTGGCGCCATCCAGAACATGAGCCGAGACTGGGCGATCGAAAAATTCAACATCGGCGTGACCTACGACACCGACATCGACAAGGCCCGCAAGATCATCAAGAAGGTCGGGCAGGAGCTCAAAACCGATCCCGAGCTTGCTTCCGGCATCATCGAGCCCTTGAAGATGCAAGGCGTCCAGGCCTTCGGCGATTTTGCCATTCAGCTTCGCATGAAGATGATGACGCAGCCGGGCGATGTGCAATTCCTCGCCCGGCGACGAGCGTTGGCCCTCATCAAGAGGGCGTTCGACGCGAACGGAATCAACTTCGCCTACCCGACCGTCCAGGTCGCGGGCGCGAACGCGGCTGGAGCGAGCGAAGCCGCAAATGCGGCGCTGGCGCAAAAGAGCCTCGACGTGCTCAAGCCCAAGGCCGCGAGTTAGCGGGAGGCGAATTTCCCGCGCCGCGCGCTTTTCTTTTGCGGTCGAGCGGCCTCGTCATCACACCATGGCTTTCTCGATGCGGCGGTCGGGAATGAGCCAAAGCAGGGCGACGAAGACGTAGATCGCGTCCGAGATCCAGGTTTCGACGAAGGCGAATGCAATGCCGGCGAGGTAGAGGAAGGGCGAGAGCTTGCCTTTGAGGTCAAGACCGAGCGCGCGCGCGAGCGCTGCCCCTTCGCCCTTCTGCTGTTCGAAAAGCGCGAGCTGCAGCCCGTACCAGGCGATCGCCGGCATCAGCAAGGACACGCCGTAGACGGCTGTCGGGATCGGCGCGAACGGGTGCTCGCCGAGCCAGCTCGTGGCGAAAGGGATGAGCGAGAGCCAGAACAGAAGATGCAGGTTCGCCCAAAGCACGGCGCCGGAGACGCGCCCGACAAGCGTGAAGAAGTGGTGATGGTTGTTCCAATAGATGGCGACGTAGATGAAGCTCAAAACATAGCTGAGGAAGACGGGCGCCGCCTGCTTTAGCGCGCCGAGGCTTTCGTCGTGAGGTGCCTTGAGCTCGAGCACCATGATGGTGATGATGACAGCGATCACGCCGTCGCTGAATGCAACCAGCCGATCCTTCTGCACCGCTCCACTCCCTGCCGGTTTAATCCGATCCTTGCACGACGCAGCGCGAGGCAAACCGAAGCGGGTTCGCCAAAAGCAAGGTCACGAAGCCTCAGCTTGGGGGCTCGGATCTTGGGAAAGGGCCGCTCTTTTCTTACTCTTACATGTAAGAATAAGGAAATCGATTATGCGCATCACCTCCAAAGGTTAGGTGACCATCCCGCACGAAATCCGTGAACGCGCGGGTCTCCTGCCGCACACTGAAGTCGACCTCGAGTTCGACGGCAAATTCGTGCGCCTCCTGCCCGCACGAAAGCGCAAGCGCCCTCGCGGTCAAAGCGTCCATCTATGCTGAGATTTCGGGTTCGCTTTTCGCAAATCGAGGACCTCGATGTCGCCCTTCCGAGATCCCTTTTCGAGCGCGAAGCCATCCCTTACGAAGCCGCCTTTCCAGCGGGCAAGTGCTTTGTCGCGTAAAGGGGTCGGGATGGATCAAGGCCGTCGCCGCTTCCCGATTTTTTCATTGGCGCTCATGCGGCCGTGACAAGGTTTAGTCGGAGGACCCGTGACACCTTTCGGCATCCTACCTACTTTTCCAAACTGATTTTGATTGCTTCACGCTTTTGGGCGCCGCCCGAAACGCTGGGCGGGCGGACAAATTCGCGCCCGCCCGGGCCGGCTTGGTTTTCGAAGACCCCTTACCCGGATCGCTCCTTGATCAACGCCAGCGGCGGTGCCAACGGCGTCCGTGCCAGCCACCCCGGTGCCAGCCACCCCGGTGCCAGCCCCGGCCGCCCCGCCAGCGAACATCCTCGATAAGGCCCGAACGCGAAGCGACCGCTTCGCCGGAGAAGGCGTCCTGCACGGTTGCCGCGGCCGAGGGCATTGCGATTGGCATGGCGCGGGCGCCGGTCAGGGATGTAAAGCCCGCAAGAGTCGCAATCGCCGCGACGGCCAAGTTTTTGGGAAGTCTCATTCGCATCGAAGTCTCCATGCTCATTAGCTCTCGGCCGATTTGCGCCGAACGTCCCATGCTCGAACGGGAAAGATGAACGGCACATGAGCGGTCCGGCCCGTCCGAGCGAGATCGCGCGCGAGGCTAACGAGTTCCAACTCGACTCTCATTCGAAAACGAGAAGCGGCTCGCTTGGATGACGGGTAAGGACCAGCCGTCGGCCGCGCTGTCCACGCGTCGATTTCAATCAGGCGCCGATACACCGATACGCGCGGTAAGCGGTTCCGGCCCTCGCTGCGCACGGGGCCGAGGGCGTTACCTCCCGTTCAGCGTTGCGCCCATTCAGCCGGGGTCCGGTCGAAGGCCGTCCGAGCGACGGGGCGGGGCAACCGACCGGCTATTGTGGCGAGCCCCTGAGGTCTCGCCACGTCCAAGGCTGGTTACCCGGTGCGCTGGTTCTACCAATAATAGTGTCGGTAATAATGCCCGTGCCAATGGTGCCAACGGTGGTAGTGCCAGCGGTGGTAATAATGGTGATGCCAGTAATGATGCCGCCAATAATAATGGCGATGCCAATAATGGCGATGCCAATAATGGCGATGCCAATAATGGTGATGCCAATAATGGCGATGCCAATAATAGCGAGCATCGATGAGTTTTGCAGGGGGCGAGACGGCGGGCAGGCCGCTCAACACGGCTTCCGGAGCGGTGGTGGTGGGCGCGAGAGGCCCGGCGCGCGCCGGGGACAACGACGCCATTCCAATTCCGGCCCCGAGCAGGAGGACGGCGGGAATGTGGAAGAAGCGTTTCATCGACATTGGCTCTGTCCTTGATTTACCTCCCCCACCCCAAACTCCGCTCGTGCCGAAAAGGTTGCATATTTGAAGCCGCCAAATTGAATGAAGCCGCGGAACCCTTACTCGTCGCGCTCAGGCTCCGCTCGGCGGAAAGGTGCGGCCTCGGCGAGCTCGCGGTTGCCCATCTCGACGTAACGCCGCTCATTTTCGAGATAGTCGGCGACGGCGCGGGCAAGATGCGGGTCTGCGAAAAGATGCGCTGAATGGGTCTCGGCGGGCACATAGCCGCGCGCAAGCTTATGCTCGCCCTGCGCGCCTGCCTCGACGCGGACGAGTTTGCGCTGGATCGCGAATTCGATCGCCTGGTAGTAGCAGACCTCGAAATGCAAAAACGGATGATCCTCGATGCAGCCCCAGTTGCGGCCGTAAAGCGCGAGGTCGCCGATGAGATTGATGGCGCCCGCCACATGGCGGCCGGCGCGCTTAGCCATGACGAAGAGAAGCCGGTCGCGCATTTTTTCCGCCAAAAGCGAGAAGAAGGCGCGCGTCAAATAGGGCCTTCCCCATTTGCGGGAGCCGGTGTCCATGTAAAAAGCGAAGAAGGCGTCGAGATGCGCCTCGGTGATGTCGCTGCCGCTCACCCATTCGATGGAAATGCCGTTTCGCAAGGCCTCGCGGCGCTCGCGCCGGATCACCTTGCGCTTGCGCGAGGCGAGCGCACCCAGGAAGTCCTCGAAATTCTGATAACCCGCGTTCAGCCAGTGAAACTGCCGGTCGACCCGCTTGAGAAAGCCCCGCCCGGCAAGGGCGTTCCAATCGTCCTTGTTCGCGAAAGTGACGTGGGTCGACGAGGAGCCGGCCTGCCGCATCAGAGCCGCAAGCCCCCCGATCAGCGCTTCGCGCGCCTGTTTACCGCCGGGGCCGTCACGTACAAGTAGGCGCCGGCCGGTCACCGGGGTGAACGGCACCGCGACCTGCAGTTTCGGATAATAGCGGCCGCCGGCGCGCTCATAGGCGTCGGCGAAAGCGTGATCGAACACATATTCGCCCATCGAATGCGATTTGAGATAAGCGGGCGCGCAAGCGACGAGCTCGCCTTCGCCATTCTCGACGATGAGGGGGCAGGGGCTCCAGCCGACGCGGGCAACCGCCGATTTCGACTGCTCGAGCGCGTCGAGAAAAGCGTGGGAGACGAAGGGGTTGAAAGGGTCGTCATCGCCAGGCCCGAGAGGGACCGCGCCTCGCGGCGCGGCCGGCGGGTTGGCGCAAGCATCCCAGGAAACCGCGTCGATCTTGGCAAAGGACGAGACGGCGCTCAGTGCGAGCCTGGCTGGGGAAGCTGTTTTGGAAGAACCGGTCGACATGTCATGAACTGGCGCGGAATTTAAGGCTTGAACCCTTCGAACACCATTTGGTCGGCATGAAGGCTCGCGCGCTCGCGCTCCTCGGGCGTCCTCACCGTCCACGCCATGACCGGGAGGCCAAGCTGCGTGCGGCAGAGGTAGGGCGCGGCACAAGGAAGGTCGAAGACGCGCCAAGAAAGGAAATCGGGCTCGGTTCGGGAAAAATGCAGAAGGTTCGCGAGGGCGTGGATCTCGGCGCGCGAAAGCAACTCATGGCCGCGATCCTCGCAATCGTTCATGGCGACGATGCCGCGCGGGATTTCCGGCGCGGCCTCGCGCAGCTTCTCGATCAGGGCGGGATCGAAGGATTTGAGGGCGAAAGCTCCCTGATACTCACGGGTCACCTCGATGATCCTTTGAAGCAGGCGCATGTCGCCATCAAAGCGGCTCTTGATCTCGATCACCGCGACCGTGCGGCCGCCAATCAGGGCAAGCCAATCGGAAAGCCGCATCACGCGATCCGCGGTGCCTCGCATCTCGAGCTTGCCGATCGCCGCGGCCGACAGCTGATCGAGCCTTCCTGAACTCTCCGTCAGCCGCTCGAGCGTAAAGTCGTGAAAGACGACGGCCTCGCCGTCCGCCGTGGCCTGCACATCGCATTCGATCGCGCATTTCGCTTCGACCGCGGCGCGCGCGGCCGAAGCGGTGTTTTCGATCACGCCTTTCGTCTTGTCATGAAGCCCGCGATGGGCGATCGGCCGAGCCACGAGCCACTCAAGCGATGGCTTCACCGGGCAAGCTCGAAGAGCGCCTCGACTTCGACCGCGCAATTGAGCGGCAAATTGGCGACGCCGACCGTGGTGCGCGCGTGGCGCCCCTTGTCGCCGAACACCTCGACCATGAAATCGGAAGCCCCGTTCATCACTTGCGGCAAAGGCGCAAAATCGGGCGCGCAGTTGATGAAGCCGCCAAGCCGCACGCAGCGCGCGATGCGGTCGAGATCGCCAAGCGCTGCCTTGGCCTGGGCAAGCACGTTGATGGCGGCGAAACGCGCCGCCTCCTTGCCCGCCTCTTGAGACACGCCGCCGCCGACCTTCCCCTGGTGACGCTCGGCGACCTTGCCGTCGAGCCCCGCGCAGATCTGGCCGGAGACGACGAGCTGATGCCCGCTGATCACGAAGGGCACGTAATTTGCGACGGGCGGCACAGGCGTGGGCAAGGTGACGCCGAGAGTTTTCAGACGTTCTTCGATGGCCGGCATAGGGCGCTCCTTTCGGGCTCGGGACATCCGTGTCCATGACGGAACGCCACTTTGAACGCAAGCGCGCGGCGCGCATGGCTGCGGGCCGCGCTGGACGAACTGTCGAGGCCCTCAAAAGTCTCGACGGAAATCGCTTCGCGTGGACCGCACGTTGCCGAAACGCTTTGGGCGTTCCGACCCTCATTGGGAGACGGGGGCGGCGCTGCGACGCAGGCTGATCCGTTGATCGCACGGGCGGGGCAGCCTATGTCGCAGGTGACTTCTAAACTCGGCCTCTCGCGATGACGCTCTCCACCGTCGATGCTCCAGCGTTCGGCGTCGCCCCTCCGGCGGGGGTGCGGCGGGCGCTGCCCGTTTGGGTTGGCGCCTGGCTTTGGGCGACGGCCGGGCTCGTCATTCTCATGGTGGTGGTGGGCGGGGCGACGCGGCTCACGGGCTCCGGTCTCTCGATCACGCAATGGAGGCCCGTTGCTGGGGCCTTGCCGCCGCTTTCGCATGCCGATTGGCTCGCGGAATTCTCGAGATATCAGGAAAGCTCCCAGGCGCAGCTCCTGAACGCAGGGATGAGCCTTTCGCAATTCAAGCACATCTTTTGGTGGGAATGGGCGCATCGGCAACTCGGCCGCTTCATTGGGCTTTTCTTCGCCGGAGGCTTCGTCTTCGGCCTCGCTACCCGCCAATTCTCATGGCGCCTCGGCTCGGCGCTTGCCGGAATGGGCGTGCTTCTCGGGTTCCAAGGGGTGATTGGCTGGATCATGGTGGCCTCGGGCCTGAAGGCCGGCATGACGGCGGTCGAGCCGCTCGATCTTGCGGCGCACCTCCTCTTCGCGAGCTTGTTTCTCGTGACCCTCGTCGCCCTCGTGACGGCGCTCGGCAAAAATGGAGCGTTCCCGGCGAAAGCCGCGTCACCTCGGCACGCCGCGCTCATGTCCATGCTCATCCTCCCCCTCGTGCTCACGCAGCTTGCGCTCGGCGCGCTGGTCGCGGGCTCCCATGCCGGCCTTCTCTACAACACCTGGCCAGATATGGACGGGCGCTTCGTTCCGCCGCTCGGCGAGCTTTTTTCCGTCTCTCCCTGGTGGGTCAATCCCTTCGAAAATGCGACGCTCATTCAGCTCGACCATCGCCTGCTTGCCTACGGCCTGTTGGCGCTTGTGCTTGCCAACGCCTTCATCTGGTGGCGTGGCGAGGGAGGGGCCCCGCGGCGCCTCGCTCTCCTTCTTGCCGGCATCGTCTTGGCGCAGGTCGCGCTCGGCATCGCGACGCTCGTCCACGCCGTGCCGCTTGGTCTCGCGCTTGCTCATCAACTCCTCGCGATGTTCGCGCTCGTGGCGGCGACACGGCTCGCGGTGCTCTCACGGTCCGCCAAAAGCGTGTCGCTTGCCGTCGCGCGCCCCCTTGCGGCCCCTGTTGCGACGCGATAAGGCCTGAGCTTGTTCGCGGCGCGGGGGTCGCGTGGATTTTTTGGTCGGAGCCCTTCCATGGTGAATGATCTCCTGAGCGCCTATCTGCCGCTCGTGATCTTCATCGGCGTCGCGGTGGTGATCGGGCTTGCTCTTCTCGTATCGCCTTTCCTGATCGCCTATCAGCAGCCCGATCCCGAGAAGCTTTCGGCTTACGAGTGCGGTTTCAACGCCTTCGACGATGCACGCATGACTTTCGACGTGCGCTATTATCTCGTGGCGCTGTTGTTCATCATCTTCGATCTCGAGGTGGCCTTCCTCTTTCCTTGGGCTGTGAATTTCGGCGCGCTCGGCTGGTTGGGCTTCTGGTCGATGATGATCTTCCTCGGCGTGCTCACCATCGGCTTCGTCTATGAGTGGAAGAAAGGAGCGCTCGAATGGGATTGACCGCAAGCGCCCCTCTCGTCTCTCCGCCGGCGAAGGGCATCATCGACCCGTCTACCGGCAAGCCGGTCGGCGCGCAGGACAAATTCTTCGGCGAGCTGAACAGCGAACTCGCCGACAAGGGCTTTTTGGTCACCGCGACCGACGATCTCATCATCTGGGCCCGTACCGGCTCCTTGATGTGGATGACCTTCGGCCTTGCCTGCTGCGCCGTCGAGATGATGCAGGTCTCGATGCCGCGCTACGATGTCGAGCGCTTCGGCTTCGCGCCTCGCGCTTCGCCGCGCCAATCGGATGTGATGATCGTCGCCGGCACCTTGACCAACAAGATGGCGCCTGCCTTGCGCAAGGTCTATGATCAGATGCCCGAGCCGCGCTACGTCATCTCGATGGGCTCCTGCGCCAATGGCGGGGGATATTACCATTATTCCTATTCGGTCGTGCGCGGCTGCGACCGCATCGTGCCGATCGACATCTACGTGCCCGGCTGCCCGCCCACCGCGGAGGCGCTGCTCTACGGCATCTTGCTGTTGCAGAAGAAGATTCGGCGCACCGGTACCATCGAGCGCTGAGCCGAGATGGCCGCGGGGCACGCATCGGCGATCGAGCATACGTGGCGCGGGCGGGAGAGAAGCCGTAGGGCTGGAAGGCTCGAGGCTGGAAGGTTTGGGTCCGGCGCCGAGGCATAGACATGGAAAAAGATATCGACACTTCGCTTCAGGAGCTCGGGGAAGCGCTCAAGGCTGCGATTCCGCGTGCCGTCACGGCGACGACGATCGCCTATGGCGAGCTCTCGGTCACGGTGAGGAGCGAGGCGATCATCGACGTGCTCACGCATCTGCGCGATGCGCCCGACTGCCTGTTCAAGAGCTTCATCGATATTTGCGGTGTCGACTATCCGTCCCGCGAGAAGCGCTTCGACGTCGTCTACCACCTGCTTTCGCCGAAATACAACCGGCGCATTCGCGTCAAGCTCGAGGTTGATGAGCGCACGCCTGTCCTCTCGGCCGTGGAGGTGTTCCCGGCCGCCGACTGGTTCGAGCGCGAGGCCTACGACCTTTACGGCATCTTGTTTTCCGGGCACCCCGACCTGCGGCGCATCCTGACGGACTACGGTTTCGAAGGCCATCCGCTGCGCAAGGACTTCCCGCTCACCGGCTTCGTCGAGGTGCGCTGGGACAATGAGGAAAAGCGCGTGGTCTACGAGCCTGTCCGCCTGCCGCAGGAATTCCGGAATTTCGATTTCCTCTCGCCGTGGGAAGGCGCGGATTACGTCCTGCCTGGCGATGAGAAGGCGAAACAGTAGCGAGTAGCGAGTAGAGGGAGTAGGACGTGGCTCGGGGGCGGCCTTCAGGTCATATCGAGACTTGCGGGTTTGGCAGGACGCAATGGCGCTTGCCGAACGTTGCTATCAAGTCACCTCGACTTATCCGAAGGAAGAAATGTACGGACTAACGGCCCAAACGCGCAGATGCGCTGTATCGATCGCGGCTAACATCTCTGAGGGGCATGGCCGCGAGAGCACGGGCGCATTTGTTCAGTTTCGAAATGCTCAAGGCTCCTTGAGGGAACTGGAAACGCACCTCTTGTTGGCCGGTCGCGTAAAATGCCCGTCTCCCGTGGAGACCCAGCCACTTTTGATGAAATGTGACGAATGGGGCCGAATGTTGCGCTCGCTAATTCGATCCTTGCAACGTAATAAGGGCGAGGCGAAAGAGTGATGCCTGCTGTTTTCTCCCGCGATGGGTCCAGCGATCAGCCGCTGTCACTGGCCACTCGCTACTCGCTACTCGCTATTCGCCCTTCACTCCTCACGCCTCACTCTGACAAATGACCGAACACCAGCTCCGAAACTTCACCATCAATTTCGGCCCGCAGCACCCGGCCGCGCATGGCGTGCTACGCCTCGTGCTCGAGCTCGACGGGGAAGTGGTCGAGCGGGTCGATCCGCACATCGGCCTCTTGCATCGCGGCACCGAGAAGCTGATCGAGCACAAGACCTATCTGCAAGCGGTGCCTTATTTCGACCGGCTCGATTATGTTGCGCCGATGAATCAGGAGCATGCCTTCGCGCTTGCCGTGGAGCGCCTTCTCGGCATCGAGGTGCCGAAGCGCGGCCAATTGATCCGCGTGCTCTATTGCGAGATCGGAAGGCTCCTTTCCCATCTCCTCAACGTGACGACGCAAGTGATGGATGTCGGCGCGCTCACTCCGCCGCTCTGGGGCTTCGAGGAGCGCGAGAAGCTGATGATCTTCTACGAGCGCGCTTCGGGCTCGCGCATGCACGCGGCCTATTTCAGGCCGGGCGGCGTACATCAGGATCTTCCCGAAAAGCTCGTCGAGGATATCGCAGAATTCTGCGACCCCTTCCTCAAGCTCGTCGGCGATCTCGATGCGCTCTTCATCGAGAACCGCATCTTCAAGCAGAGGAATGCCGATATCGGCGTCGTGTCGCTCGCCGATTGCTGGAAATGGGGCTTTTCGGGAGTGATGGTGCGCGGCTCGGGCGCGCCGTGGGATTTGCGCAAGTCGCAGCCCTACGAATGCTACGAGGAGATGGAGTTCGATATTCCGGTCGGCAAGCATGGCGACAATTACGACCGGCAGCTCGTTCGCATGGAGGAGATGCGCCAATCGACCTTCATCATGAAGCAATGCGTCGAGCGGCTTCTCGGCAAGGAGAGGAAGGGGCCCGTCTCGGCGACGACGAACAAGATCGTGCCGCCGACGCGCCCGCAAATGAAGCGTTCGATGGAGAGCCTGATCCATCATTTCAAGCTCTACACCGAAGGCTACAAGGTACCGGAAGGGGAGGTTTATGCCGCCGTCGAGGCGCCGAAAGGAGAATTTGGCGTTTATCTCGTGTCGGACGGCACCAACCGACCCTATCGCTGCAAGATCAGGGCGCCGGGATTCGCTCATCTGCAAGCCATGGACTTCATGTGCCGCGGCCATATGCTGGCTGATGTCTCGGCCATTCTGGGCTCGCTCGATATCGTCTTCGGCGAGGTGGACCGGTGAGCATGTGGTCGCTTCGCTGCCATGGCCGGGGTTTGCCTGGCCATCCACGCCTTTCTGAATTGCCGAGCAAAGCCGTGAATGGCCGCACCAAGTGTGGCCATGACGGGTGGGAGTTCTGAACGATGTCAGTGCGCCGCCTCGCAGCCGAAGCCGTGCAGCCGAAGGATTTCGCTTTCACGGCGCAGAATGTGGATTGGGCCAAGGGCCAGATCGCCAAATATCCACCGGGGCGACAGGCCTCTGCCGTCATCCCCTTGTTGTGGAAAGCGCAGGAGCAGGCGGGTGGCTGGACGCCGCGCAAGGCGATCGAGGAAGTCGCCGCGATGCTCGATCTCCCTTTCATCAGGGTGATAGAGATCGCGACTTTCTACACCATGTTCAACCTTGCGCCGGTCGGCCGTCATCACGTGCAGCTTTGCGGCACCGTGCCTTGCCATGTGTGCGGCGCCCTCGAGCTCAAGAGGATTTGCGAAGAGCGCATCGGCCCGCAAGGCGCCGTGACGGCGGATGGCAACTTCTCCTGGATCGAGGTCGAATGCCTCGGCGCGTGCTGCAACGCCCCGATGGTCCAGGTCAACTATGACTATTACGAGGATCTCGATGCCGCGAGCTTCGGTAAGCTCCTCGACGATCTCGCGGCCGGCCGCCCGGTAAAAGCGGGGTCGCAGACCGGAAGAACCTGTTCCGAGCCCCTCGGCGGCGGGACTACGCTCACGGACGCGACCTTGTACGACGGTTCGGGCATCGGCGCCTGGAAGGCGCGTTTCGAGGAAGCGGCGAAGGAAGCGCCCGGCAAGGACGCGCCGGCGAGACCTTCAGGCGAGAGCGGCGGCCCTGCGGTGCCGGGCTCCGGAAACACGGTTCACGTGCCCCAGCCTGCGGCTCCCAAGGGTCTCGGCGTGGCGCCCGCGGGCTCACCCGCCGGCAATGCCGTGCCCGGGGACGAGCCCGGTGCCAAGGCTGTCTCGAGGGAGGGCTCGGCCGACGGCACGAGCAAGAAGCCTGGCGGTAATTCGCCGGGCAAGCGCTGAAGGATCGAGGCTTTCATGCTCGCCGACAAGGACCGCATCTTCACCAATCTCTATGGCCGGCACGGGGCCGATCTCGCCGTGGCGCGCAAGCGCGGCGCCTGGGACGGAACGAAATTCTTCATCGACAAGGGCCGAGACTTCATCATCAACGAGATGAAATCCTCAGGGTTGCGCGGGAGGGGTGGGGCGGGGTTCCCGACCGGGCTCAAATGGTCCTTCATGCCGAAGCAAAGCGACGGGCGCCCCCATTATCTCGTCGTGAACGCCGACGAATCGGAGCCCGGCACCTGCAAGGACCGGGAGATCATGCGCAATGATCCCCATCTCCTCGTCGAGGGTTGCCTCATCGCCTCGATGGCCATGGGCGCGAACGCCGCCTACATCTACATACGCGGCGAATATGTGCTCGAGCGCGAGGCGCTCGAGCGCGCGGTCGTGGAAGCCTATGAGGCGAGGCTGATCGGCAAGGACAATATTCACGGCTTTCCCTTCGATCTTTATGTGCATCACGGTGCCGGCGCGTATATCTGTGGGGAGGAGACGGCGCTTCTCGAGAGCCTCGAAGGCAAGAAGGGCATGCCGAGGCTCAAGCCGCCTTTCCCGGCGAATGTCGGGCTTTACGGCTGCCCCACCACGGTCAACAATGTTGAATCGATCGCGGTCGCCGGGACCATCCTGCGGCGCGGCGCCGCGTGGTTCTCGGGTCTCGGCCGCCCGAACAACGTGGGGACAAAGCTTTATTGCGTCTCCGGCCATGTGAATCGCCCGTGCAATGTCGAAGAGGAGATGGGCATCACCTTCCGTGAGCTCGTCGAGAAACATTGCGGGGGCGTGCGCGGCGGCATCGACAACCTCAAGGCGGTGATCCCCGGCGGCTCCTCGGTGCGCCTCGTGCCGGCCCATCAGATCATCGACACGCCCATGGATTTCGACTCGCTTGCGAAGCTCCGTTCGGGCCTCGGAACGGCGGCCGTGATCGTTATGGACAAATCGACCGATGTCGTGCGGGCGATCGCGCGCATCAGCGCCTTCTACAAGCATGAGAGCTGCGGCCAATGCACGCCCTGCCGCGAAGGAACCGGCTGGATGTGGCGCGTCTTGACCCGCATGGCGGAAGGGCGGGCGCACAAGCGCGAGATCGACATGCTTCTCGATGTGACGACGCGCATCGAGGGCCACACGATTTGCGCGCTCGGCGACGCGGCGGCTTGGCCGATCCAGGGCCTCATTGCCCATTTCCGCCATGAGATCGAGGAACGCATCGACCGCTATGCGGCGAACCCGCAATCCGAGCCCGTGCTGCAGGCCGCGGAGTAGGCGCCATGAACCCGCTGCATCCTATTCAAGGACAGGTCACCCTCAAGCGCGCCTTGCTGGGCGCGGCTTTCCTCGGGCTTGCTTTGGGTGGCTCGGCGCAAGCCAAGACTTGCACCGTTGACCTCGACGAGGTCCAGGTCCTGCGCAAGGAAATACTCGACATCGTGAAAAGCAACATGCATGTCGACAAAGACCGCGCCGCCGCCGCGAAGCGCAAGCTCAGCGACGCCTTGAAGGGCGGCGAGGTCACGGTCGATCCGAATGACCTCAAGGGGATCGTGTCGCTCAAGGGCAAGCCCTCGCCCGCCGTCGTGCAGGACGTGCTGGCACGGCTGCAAACCATCATTGCGAGCTGCGAATGACCAAGCTGATCGTCGATGGCCGGGAGGTGGATGTCCCCGCCGAATATACGCTGCTACAGGCCTGCGAGGCCGGCGGCGCCGAGATCCCGCGCTTCTGCTTCCACGAACGGCTTTCGATCGCCGGTAATTGCCGCATGTGCCTCATCGAGGTGAAGGGTAATCCCAAACCTCAGGCTTCTTGCGCCATGGCAGTGCGCGATCTGCGCCCCGGCCCGAATGGCGAGCCTCCCGTGCTCAACACCAACACGCCGATGGTGAAGAAGGCGCGCGAAGGGGTGATGGAGTTTTTGCTCATCAACCATCCGCTTGATTGCCCGATCTGCGACCAGGGCGGCGAGTGCGATTTGCAGGACCAGGCGATGGCCTATGGGGTCGACAGCTCGCGCTTTCACGAGAACAAGCGCGCCGTCGAGGACAAATATCTCGGGCCTCTCGTCAAGACCTCGATGAACCGATGCATTCACTGCACGCGCTGCGTGCGCTTCATCACCGAGGTCGCGGGCGTCGCCGATCTTGGCGCCATCGGCCGCGGCGAGGACATGGAGATCACCACCTATCTCGAGCACGCAATGCGTTCGGAGCTGCAGGGGAACGTCGTCGATCTCTGCCCGGTCGGCGCGCTCACCGCCAAGCCATGGGCGCTGCAATATCGGCCTTGGGAATTCGCCAAGACCGAATTGATCGACGTCATGGACGGGCTGGGTTCGGCCATTCGTGTCGATTCGCGCGGGCGCGAGGTGATGCGCATATTGCCGCGCATCAACGACGACGTGAACGAGGAGTGGATTTCCGACAAGACCCGCCATGTGGTCGACGGCTTGCGCATGCAAAGGCTCGACAAGCCCTATCTGCGCGGCGCAGACGGCAAATTGCGCGCCGTCTCATGGCGGGAAGCCTTCGCGGCCATCAAGGGTCGGTTTGACGCCGCCGCGCCGGAACGCATCGGCGCGATCGCGGGCGAGCTCGCAAGCGTCGAGGAGATGTTCGCGCTCAGGCTTTTGATGGAGCAGCGGGGCTCGCGCAATATCGACGTGCGCGAGGACGGCTCGCCGCTCCACCCGCGCTTCGGCCGCGCTTCCTATCTCTTCAACGCCAGGATCGCCGGCATTGAGGAGGCCGACGCCATTCTTCTCGTGGGCGTCAACCCGCGCCGCGACGGCGCCGTGCTGAACGCCCGCATTCGCAAGCGCTGGCGCATGGGCAACCTCCGGATCGGGCTCATCGGCGAGCGCGCCGACCTCACCTATCCTTACGAATATCTGGGCGCCGGCGGCCAAAGCCTCGCGTCGGTCGTCGCGGGTGAAGGAGATTTTGCCTCGGCTTTCCGCGCCGCGAAGAAGCCGCTGCTCATGCTCGGACGCGGCGCCTTGGCGGGCGAGGGCGGGTTGGCCCAGCTTGCGCTTGCTGCGAAGGCGGCAAAAAGCTTCGGCCTCGTTCGTGACGGCTGGAACGGCTTTTGCGTGCTCGGCGCGACGGCCTCGCTCGTCGGCGCGCTCGACATCGGCTTCGTGCCTGGCGAAGGCGCACTGGACGCGCGCGGCATGGCAACGCAAGGCGCGCTCGATTGCGTCTACCTTCTCGGCGCCGACGCGATCGATATCGCGCCCGGCGCTTTCGTCGTTTATCAGGGAACGCACGGGGATCGAGGCGCGCATCGCGCCGACGTCATCTTGCCGGGCGCGGCCTACACGGAAAAATCCGGCACCTATGTGAACACCGAGGGGCGCGTCCAGATGGGCGAGCGTGCCGTCTTCCCGCCTGGCGATGGGCGCGACGATTGGGCGATCCTGCGCGGGCTTTCGGGCGCGCTCGGCAAGCCGTTGCCCTTCGACTCTTTGGGCGAGCTTCGCAAGTTGCTTTACGGAAAATATCCGCATCTCGCCGCCATCGACGCGATTGCGCCGCAGGACGGCAATGCCGCCATCGCGGCGCTCACAACTCTCGAGGGGGCGGCTTCCGCCGCGCCCTATGCGCAAAGCGAGAGCGATTATTATCTTTCGAACGCGATCGCGAGAGCCTCGCGCGTCATGGCTCAATGCTCGCAGCTCGCGAGCGGCCATGCCTCGATCGCGGCGGAGTAGACGATGTCCGACATGCTGCTCGCCCTCATTCTCACCGCGATCAAGAGCGTCGTCCTGCTCGTCGTCCTTCTGATCTGCGTCGCCTTCGTCCTGCTCGCCGACCGCAAGATCTGGGCGGCGGTGCAATTGCGGCGTGGGCCCAATGTCGTTGGGCCTTTCGGCCTCTTGCAAAGCTTCGCCGATCTTTTGAAATTCGTCTTCAAAGAGCCGATCATTCCTTCCGGCGCCTCGAAGGGGATTTTTCTTTTGGCGCCGCTCGTCACCTGCATCCTGGCGCTCGCCGCCTGGGCGGTCATTCCTGTGCAAGCCGGCTGGGCGATCGCCAACATCAATGTCGGTGTCCTCTACATCTTCGCCATCTCCTCGCTCGGCGTCTACGGCGTGATCATGGCCGGCTGGGCCTCGAACTCGAAATACCCCTTCCTCGCGGCGCTTCGTTGCGCCGCCCAGATGGTGTCCTACGAAGTCTCGATCGGCTTCGTCATCATCACCGTGCTGATGTGCGCGGGCTCGCTCAACCTCACCTCGATCGTGGAAGCGCAGGATGGCCGCTTCGGCCTCTTCGGCTGGTATTGGCTGCCGCTCTTTCCGATGTTCGTCGTGTTCTTCGTCTCGGCGCTTGCCGAGACCAACCGGCCGCCCTTTGACCTGATGGAGGCCGAATCCGAGCTCGTCGCCGGATTCATGGTCGAATACTCCTCGACCCCCTACATGATGTTCATGCTCGGCGAATATGTCGCGGTGGTCACCATGTGCGCGATGACGACCATCCTGTTTCTGGGAGGATGGCTCTCGCCGCTGCCCTTCGCTCCCTTCACCTGGATTCCGGGCGCGCTCTGGTTCGTCCTCAAGGTTTGCCTTGTCTTCTTCATGTTCGCCATGGTGAAGGCCATGGTGCCGCGCTATCGCTATGATCAGTTAATGCGGCTCGGCTGGAAGGTCTTCCTGCCGATCTCGCTTTTCATGGTGGTCGCCGTAGCGGCCGTGCTGCAGATTTTCGGCCTCGCGCCGGTAGGCGTTTGAGGGCCATGGCATGTCGCATCGCCTCTCACTCCGCCCGGACGATGGCGCAAGTCGCACGGTGCGCGCCTACGAAACCGAGGTCGCTTCGCCTCGGCATTCTCCGCCGCCTTCATCGATAATCTTCTTCCACGGCCTTCCTCGGCAAAGCGCGATCGTCACCTGCCCGCGCCAGCCGGCGAGAACATGAACACGAGGTCTCCCCGATGCCTCTCGATCAAGCCGCGAAATCCCTGTTTCTCAAGGAATTCGTCTCCGCCTTCTTCCTGTCCATGCGTTACTTCTTCAAACCGAAGGCGACGCTGAATTATCCCTTCGAGAAAGGGCCGCTTTCGCCGCGCTTTCGCGGCGAGCATGCGCTGCGCCGTTATCCCAACGGGGAAGAGCGTTGCATCGCTTGCAAACTCTGCGAGGCGATTTGCCCGGCCCAGGCGATCACCATCGAGGCGGGACCGCGCCGCAACGACGGCACGCGCCGGACCACGCGCTACGACATCGACATGACGAAATGCATCTATTGCGGCATGTGCCAGGAGGCCTGCCCCGTGGACGCCATCGTCGAAGGGCCGAATTTCGAATTCTCGACGGAGACGCGCGAGGAGCTATTCTACGACAAGGATCGGCTTCTCGAGAACGGCACGCGGTGGGAGCGCGAGATCGCCCGCAACATCACCATGGACGCCCCTTACCGCTGATCGCGAAACCCATGCTCGTTCCTCCCTTCCTGCGATTGATGCCGGGGCGTCCGGCGGGCGTTCGCCAGACGTCCCGCCGGGCGGCTTGCGCCTCCCCGACGGCGGTGCCCGAAGCACGCGCATTGTGCGGGGAAACATGCGCGTCTATACACGGCACGAGCTGATCGCCGCCCAGCGGAGCCAAGGCACGAATGGATTTCTCTTTCGCCTTTTTCTACCTCTTCGCCGCCGTCCTGCTCGGCTCGAGCTTCATGGTGGTGGCCGCGCGCAACCCGGTCCACGCGGTGCTGTTCCTCATTCTCGCATTCGTGAACGCCGCGGCGCTCTTCCTGCTCTTGTCGGCAGAGTTCCTGGCGATGATCCTCATCGTCGTCTATGTCGGGGCGGTCGCCGTCCTCTTCCTTTTCGTGGTGATGATGCTCGATGTCGATTTCGCGGAGCTCAAGCAGGGATTCCTGCAATATCTGCCGATCGGCGCCCTTATCGGCGTGCTCTTCCTCATCGAGCTCATCGCGATCGCTTCGTTGATCGTCTCGGGCGGCAAGATCGCCGGCGCTCCGCTTGCGATCAACGCCGTGGCGCAAGGGGCGCGCAACGTCTCGAATGTGAAGGCGATCAGCGATGTGCTTTACACGACCTACGTCTACTATTTCGAGGTCGCCGGGCTGATCCTGCTCGTTGCAATGGTCGGCGCGATCGTGCTTACCCTGCATCGGCGCGAGGGGGTGAAGCGCCAAAACGCGGCCGAGCAGAATGCGCGCACCAAGCTCGCCGGCGTCGAGCTGCGCAAGGTGCCGTTCCGGCAAGGCGTGTAGGGGAAGGCGCAGTGACAATCGGGCTCACCCATTATCTGACGGTTGCAGCCATCCTGTTCACGCTTGGCGTGTTCGGGATCTTCCTCAACCGCAAGAACATCATCCTGATCATGATGTGCGTCGAGCTCATCTTGCTCGCGGTGAACATCAACCTCGTCGCCTTCTCGGCCTTCCGTGGCGACATCCTGGGTCAGATCTACGCGCTCTTGATCTTGACCGTCGCCGCCGCCGAAGCGGCGATAGGCCTTGCCATTCTGGTGGTCTACTTCCGCAACCGCGGCACCATCGCGGTCGAAGACGTCAATATGATGCGCGGCTGAGCCGCTCGCGAAGGATCAGGCCCGGCGATGTATTCAGCGATTGTCTTCCTGCCGCTTTTCGGCTTCCTCATCGCCGGTGCGCTCGGGCGCGTGATCGGCGCGCGCGCCTGCGAGATCGTCACCACCGGCTTCCTGATGCTCGCCATGCTGCTCTCCTGGATCGCCTTCTTCCAGGTCGGAATCGCGCACCAGGGCGTGGAGCTCGTGGATCTCGCGCCCTGGTTCATCTCCGGCGGGCTCCGGGTCGAATGGGCGCTTCGCATCGACACGCTCACCGTTGTGATGCTCGTCGTCGTCAACACGGTTTCGGCGCTCGTCCATCTCTATTCAATCGGTTACATGGCCGATGACCCTTCGCGCCCGCGCTTCTTCGCCTATCTGTCGCTCTTCACCTTCGCCATGTTGATGCTGGTGACGGCGGACAACCTCGTGCAGATGTTCTTCGGATGGGAAGGCGTCGGCCTCGCCTCCTATCTCCTGATCGGCTTCTGGTACGATCGGCCCTCGGCCAATGCCGCGGCCATCAAGGCCTTCATCGTCAACCGGGTGGGCGACTTCGGCTTCGCGCTCGGCATTTTCCTCGTCTTCACCTTGTTCAGCAGCGTCGCCTTCAACGATATCTTCGCGCGCGCGCCGGAGATCGCGAAGGGCAGCTTCCATTTCCTCGGCTTCGATTGGCCGGCGCTGACGCTCGCCTGCCTCTTGCTGTTCATGGGCGCGATGGGCAAATCGGCCCAGTTCCTTCTCCACACCTGGCTTCCCGATGCGATGGAGGGGCCGACCCCGGTTTCCGCCCTCATTCACGCAGCGACCATGGTCACGGCCGGAGTTTTCATGGTGGCGCGCCTCTCGCCGTTGTTCGAGCAGGCGCCGTTCGCCCAGACGGCGGTGCTGGTGATCGGCGCGATCACCGCCTTCTTCGCCGCGACCGTCGGCCTCGTGCAAAACGACATCAAGCGCGTCATCGCCTATTCGACCTGCTCGCAGCTCGGCTACATGTTCGTGGCGCTCGGCGCGGGAGCCTATTCGATCGGCATCTTCCACCTGTTCACCCATGCCTTCTTCAAGGCGCTCCTTTTCCTCGGCGCGGGCTCCGTCATCGTCGCCATGCATCACGAGCAGGACATGCGGAAGATGGGCGGCCTGTGGAAATCAATCCCCTTCACCGGCGCCATGATGGTGATCGGCAGCTTGTCGCTCACGGGCTTTCCCTTCACCGCCGGCTTCTACTCGAAGGACGCTATCATCCAGGCAGCCTATGCGAGCGATCGCGAGGGCCATGTCTTCGCCTTTCTGTGCACGGCGATCGCCGCGCTGATGACGGCCTTCTACTCCTGGCGCCTCGTCTTCATGACCTTCTCCGGCCCGGCGCGTTGGGGCCAGGCCGAGGCCCATGCGGCCGAGCCGCACGCCCAAGCCCTGCCCGATGCCGATAGCGCGCACTTGGGGACGGCGGTCGCGCGCGCCGCCGAGGCTCCGGACGACGAGCACGGCCATGGTCACGGGCCGATCGAACCCCATGAGAGCCCGCTCGTCATGCTCTTGCCGCTCGCGGTGCTTGCGCTCGGCGCGCTCGCGGCGGGCTTCGTCTTCGAGGGCGTTTTCTTCGGCGGCGCGGCGGAGAGTTTCTGGAACGGCTCGCTCGTCTTCCAAGAAGGGATCGTGAAGAAGGTCGAGGAAGTGCCGTTCCTCGTCGAGCATATTGCGCTCATCATGATGGTGATCGGCTCGGCGCTCGCCTATTGGTTCTATATCGTGAACCCTTCCCTGCCCGGACGGCTCGCGGCGGCCAATCCGATCCTTTACCGCTTCCTTCTCAACAAATGGTATTTCGACGAGATCTATGACTTCCTCTTCGTCCGCCCGGCGAAGGCGATCGGACGCTTCCTCTGGAAGGAGGGCGACGGGCGCGTGATCGACGGCCTGGGTCCCGACGGCGTGTCGGCGCGCGTCATCGATGTGGCGAGAGGCGCGGTTCGGCTGCAGAGCGGCTATCTCTATCACTACGCCTTCGCCATGCTTATCGGCGTTGCCGCCTTCATCACCTATTTCATCATCGTGGGAGCTCGGTGATGCCTGGCGTGCTTAGCGGCCTCCTCATCCTGCCGCTCATCGGATCGGCGCTCATCTTGTTCGTGCGCGGCGAGGACGAGGCCGCGCTCTCGAATATCCGCTACATCGCGCTGTTTACGACGCTCGTCACCTTCCTGTTGTCGCTCGTCGCCTGGTGGCAGTTCGATCCGGCGAATTCGGCCTTCCAGCTTGTCGAGCAGGCGTCCTGGGTTTCGTCCTCGATCACCTTCAAGCTCGGTGTTGACGGCTATTCGCTTCCCTTCGTCCTGCTCACCACCTTCCTGATGCCGTTCTGCATCCTCGCCTCCTGGAGCTCGATCGAGCGGCGGGTGCGCGAATACATGATCGCTTTTCTCGTTCTCGAGACTTTGATGATCGGCGTCTTCGTGTCGCTCGATCTCGTCCTCTTCTACCTGTTCTTCGAGGGCGGCCTCATTCCGATGTTCCTCATCATCGGGGTTTGGGGCGGTGCACGGCGCATCTATGCGAGCTTCAAATTCTTCCTCTACACGCTTCTCGGCTCGGTGCTCCTTCTCATCGCCGTCATGGCGATGTGGAAGACGGCGGGGACGACCGACATCGCCGCGCTGCTCACCTACCATTTCGCGCCCTCGCTGCAGAAATGGCTGTGGCTCGCCTTCTTCGCCTCCTTCGCGGTGAAGATGCCGATGTGGCCCGTCCACACCTGGTTGCCGGACGCGCATGTCGAGGCGCCAACGGCCGGCTCCGTCATCCTCGCCGGCATCCTCTTAAGATGGGCGGCTACGGCTTCATCCGTTTCTCGCTGCCGATGTTCCCCGACGCGTCGCATGATTTCGCGCCGCTCATCTATGCGCTTTCCATCATCGCGATCATCTACACCTCGCTCGTCGCCCTCATGCAGGAGGACATGAAGAAGCTGATCGCCTATTCCTCCGTGGCCCATATGGGCTTCGTCACCATGGGCCTCTTCTCGATGACGGCGCAGGGCATCGAGGGCG